>NZ_JBSSGF010000001.1:0-4800000 GCF_054063355.1 Bradyrhizobium sp. USDA 4502 | reverse complement strand
GCTCGCAGGCTGGACCGTGAAACTGACATCGATCAAAGCGCGGCGCGGACCGTAGCTGTGGCTGACATTGCCGATCGACAGCGCCGGCTGCACGGCCGCGGCTGTTCCAGGGCCTGCATCCGGCGAGAGCTGGTTCGCGATATGGGCGTCGGTTGAGGTCATGGCTGCGCGATCGTGATCCCCCAGGGCAGTTCGCCGACCTGAATGGTCTTGATCACCTTCTGGGCCGCGACGTCGATCACCGAGACGTCGTTGGAGACGCCGTTGGTGACCAGCAGATATTTTTCGTCCGGGGTGAAATCCATGTGCCAGACCCGCTGGCCGACCAGGAGATATTTGAGAACCTTGTGGCTCGTGCCGTCGACCACGGCAACGCGGTTGGCGGGGCCGAGCGCAACGAATGCGGTCTTGCCGTCCTTGGTCATGCCGATGCCGACTGGCTGGATCGCCTCGTTGCGCAAGCCCGGAATTTCGAAGGTGATCTTGCCGGTCACCTCGCGCTTGACCGGATCGATGATCGACACCGTGCCGCCGATCTCGGAGGAGACCCACAATTCGGAACCGTCGCGCTTGAACTGGGCGAAACGCGGCCGCGAATCGACCAGCACATTGGCGACGATCTGGCGCGTCGACGTATCGATGAAATGCGCCATGTTGGTGGTCTCGGACGTGTTGATCAGGATCTTGCCGTCCGGGCTGATCGTCATGCCCTCAGGCTCGACGCCGACCTGGATGTCGCCGATCCGGGCGCGCTTTTCGAGATCGATCACGGTGACCGTGTTGTCGTTCTCGTTGGCGACATACATGGTCTTGCCGGCGGCATCCTGGGTGAACAATTCGGGGTCGGGACCGGAGGGCAGGGTGTCGACGATCTCCTGGGTCTTGGTATCGATCACCTGGATCGTGTCGTCGTCGCCGACCGCAACCATCACGAACTTGCCGTCACGCGAGAACTCGATGCCGCGCGGCCGCTGGCCGACCTTGATGGTTTTGGTCACCGTCCAGCTGTTGGTGTCGATCACCGTGACGGTGTTGCCCTTCTCGTTGGAGACGTAGGCAACGAAGGCGGACGCCGGTGTCGCGGCAAGCCAAACGAGCATCCCGGTCAACAGACAGCGGCGCCACATGCGTATCATCTCCCTCACTGCAGCTTGCACTTCGTTTCAGGCCGGTCAACTCCGAGCGTGTCGAGTTCGGAGACCTGATGCAGGAAACCTTCCTGCGGCGAGACCGAAACGACCATACGACCATCGGCCAGCAGGATCGGCTGGCGGAGTTGCAGATTCCAGTCTCGCAGGGTCAATCGCGTGCCCTTGAAGGCGGCAATCGAGAAATCCTTGCCCTTGAGGAAGGCGATAACCTTCTTGGGGTCTCCCGAATTGGTGCGCGATGTGGCTTCCCCGATCATGCGCGCGGCAGTCCAGGCCTGCATGTCGAGCGCCGTCATGCGGCGCATGTTCAGCTTGATGAAGCGGTTCTGGATCTGGACCGCGCCCCACTGGTCATGCGCCGCGTCCCAGCTGGTCGGCACGAGACCCGCCGAGCCCGCCACCGGACGCGGGTCCCAGGTGCGGTACGGCAGATAGTTCGCGAACACCTCGCTCTCGTCGGCGGCGACCAGCACGTCGTAAGCCGGCGCCTGCTGGGTGAACACCGGCATCTGGCGCTGGATCAAGGTCACGCCGCTGTCGGTGCGGCGCGCGCCGCCAGTGTCCTCGAAGGTCCGTTCCTGGACGATCTTGGCGCCGAAGCGGGTCGCGGCGCGGCGCAGCGCGTCGGCGTAAAGCTTGTCCTGATCATGCGAGCCGACCACCAGCAGCCAGCGTTTCCACTGCTTCCACACCAGATATTGGCCAAGCGCATCCGCCAGCATCGAGCGGGTGGGTGCGATGTGGATGACATTGGCGCGGCAGTCCTGCTCGCGCAGCCGATCGTCGATCGCGCCGGCATTGAGCAGCACGGTGCCGCGGTCGCGCAGCGCGTCGGCGACCTTGAGCAAGGCGTCGGCGGGCAGGTCGGTGATGATATAGTCGTTGCGTCCGGCGAGGTCGGTCGCGACCTTGGCGACATCGTCGCTATCCTTGACCTTGACCTCGTCGAGCACGAAGCGCTGGTTGACGAATTTGCCGGTCGTGTTGTTGTCCTCGATCGCAAGGCGCGCGCCTGCGATGCCGTCATTGTCGGCGGGCTGCTCGACCAGCGAGAGCGTCGATTTGACGCCGGCATGACCGAGATAGCCGATATGAACCTCGACGGGATCAGCCGCCAGCGCGCCGGTCGCCACCATGCTGAGCGCGATCGTGCCGATCAGCCATCGCAACATAACTCCTCCCGCAGTCTTTTTTCACTCGGCATGGCGTTCGGAAATCCGGCTTCCATGCTGTTGACTTGCAAGATGCCGGAATTGGCCTAGCTTGCAACCCCGCTTTTTGTCGTTGCGACGTTACAAACTACGATTGGTTCACAATCATGAGATCAGCGTTTGCCTTCGCCGTTTCTTTGCTGGTGGTGTCTTCGGCGGCAGCGCGCGCGGAGCCGCCCAAGCTCGCGGTGTTCGACCTCGAGATGATCGACACGAGCCTGCAGGGGGAAGTGAGCGGGCCACGCAGTGATGAGCAGGCGCGGCTGCTCCGGGCCGGCGATCAGGTGCGCAAGGAGCTCGCGGACTCCGGCAAGTTCCGCGTGCTCGACATCGCGCCGGTCAATGCTGCGGCGCATGGCAGCAATCTTCAGGCCTGCGGCGGCTGCGATGTGAAGCTGGCCGGCGAACTGGGCGCTGATCTCGTGATGACGGGCGTGGTGCAGAAGGTCTCCAACCTCATCCTCAACATCAATCTCTATTTGCGCGACGTCCACAGCGGGCAATTGCTGGCGGCGGCGAGCGCCGACATGCGCGGCAACACCGACGAATCCTGGTCGCGCGCCACCGACTACCTCGTGCGCAACCGCCTGCTCGCGCCGAACTACGGCGCGCCGCAAGCGCGGTAGCCTGCGCTCACGAATGGACTGCAGTCATCCTGAGGTGCGAGCCTTGCGGCGCAATTGCGCCGCTGGGCGAACTTCGAAGGATGAATCGGCCCGGTTACAGCCACACGTAGAAATTCGGGACGTGCATCCTTCGAGACGGCCGCTTCGCGGCCTCCTCAGGATGACGGACTGCGTGACGCTCAGGCCTTCAGCCGCGCGGCGTGCCAGCGCAGATGATCGGCCATGAAGGTCGAGATGAAGTAGTAGCTGTGGTCATAGCCCGGCTGACGCCGCAGGGTGAGGGGGATGTTGGCCTTCTCGCAGGCGGCCTTCAGGAGTTCGGGCCGCAGCTGCTCGGTGAGAAAGCCGTCGGCATCGCCGTAGTCGACCAGCAGATCGGAGAAGCGGGCACCGTCCTCGATCAGGGCGACGGCGTCATGCTTGCGCCACGCCTGCTTGTTGCTGCCGAGATAGCCGCCGAGCGCCTTGTTGCCCCATGGCACCTGCGACGGCGCCACGATCGGCGCAAACGCGCTCGCCGCGCGATAACGATCGGGATAGCGCAGCGCGACCGTCAGCGCGCCATGGCCGCCCATGGAATGACCAAGGATGGATTGCCGCGTTGTGTCGACCGGGAACTGCTCGGCGATCAGCTTCGGCAATTCCTCGGTGACGTAGCTCCACATCCGGTAATTGGTCGCGAACGGCTGCTCCGTCGCATCGACATAGAAGCCGGCGCCGAGACCGAAATCGTAGGAGTTGGCGGGATCGCCGGGGACGCCTTCGCCGCGCGGGCTGGTGTCGGGCGCGACGAAGATCAGGCCGAGCTCGGCGCATGCCTGGCGGAATTCGCCCTTCTCGGTGACGTTGGCGTGGGTGCAAGTCAGGCCCGACAGGTAGGTGACGACGGGCAGCTTGGCGCCGGCCGCATGTTCAGGGACGAACACCGAAAAGGTCATGTCGGTCTTGGTCTCGCGGCTTGGATGCCGATAGACGCCTTGCGTGCCGCCATGCGACTTGTTCTGGGAAACCGTCTGCATTGTCGTATTCCTCTTGGTTGGAGCGCTGCGTCAGGCGACGCCGCTCTCGATCGCCAGCCGCACCAGCTCTGCCGAAGTGCGCACGCCAAGCTTCTGGCGCATGATCGATGACGTGTTTGCGACCGTCTTGTATGATGAATGCACCAGCCAGGCGATCTCCGACAGGCTCTTGCCGGAGCTGAGCAGGCGCAGGATCTCCATCTCGCGTGAAGTGAGCTTGGAGAGCGGATTTTGCGCAAAGCCCGGCCGCGCAAACGCCACGTTGCGCGCGATCGCTGGCGGCAGATAGACGCCGCCATTGCCGACCTCGCGCACTGCTTCCACCAGATCGTTGGGATCGCCGGTCTTCGAAACGTAACCCTTGGCGCCGATGTCGATGGCGCGGGCGGCGAACACCGGGTCATCGTTCATGCTGAACATGATGAGGCGCGCAGACGCATCATGCGTCAGGATGCGGCGCGCCAGCTCGAAGCCGGAGACCGTCGGCAGGTTGATGTCGATCACGCAGAGATCGGGCTTCTCCGCGACGAACGCCCGTTCGCCGCTTTCGGCATCCGCCGCTTCCAGCAGCGTGATCTCGGGATCGTCGGCGAACACGGTGCGGCAACCGGAGGCAACGATGGGATGATCATCAACGATCAGAATGCGCATGGCGTTGTTCCGGCGACCTGCTTCGATTCACTCATCATCACGTCGGTTTGCGCGAAGGACAGGTCGGTTCCGACCGGTTGTGCACCTCGTGCGGGATTGCGATAGGGTGCGATTAGATAGCCGGGCAAATTTGGCTGTCAACGATCCTCTCGGAGGAGGGATCGCGGTCGGGGGCAACGTCATGTGGCAAAAGCTATCTTTGCGCGCGCGGATCAACCTGCTGCTGGCGCTGATCCTGGCGCTTGGCCTCGGCATCAATATTGCGCGGCTCGTGCTGGAAGCGGGGCCGCGTGTCCAGGCCGAGGACCAGAGCGTGATCCGTCTGGCGCGTGAATTCGTTGCGACGATCGTGGCCGGTCTCGACGAGGCGCCGGATCCCGATGCGCGGCTCGATCAGATCGTCCAGGACCTGAGCCGGCTGCGTCACGTCAGCATCACGCGGCAGGATGGCGCGACCGCAAGATCTCCTGATCGCCCCGAGGACGTCGGCGATCAACGCGCTCCGCCGCAGTGGTTCGTCGCGCTGGTTCATCCCGAGCAGACCTCGGTGCGGGTGCCGATCTCGGTGCACGGCAAGCCGCAATCGCTGGTCATCACCTCGCATCCCGACGACGAAGTCGCCGAGATCTGGGACGGCATCGTCACCCAGATCGAGGTCGGCTCCGCGATCACGGTCGCGCTGCTTCTGGTCACCATGCTGGTGGTCGGCCGCGCGCTGGCGCCACTGGAGGCACTGTCGCAGGCCATGACCGGCATCGAGGCCGGGGATTACGATGCCCGCGTCGAGCCCGGCGGATCGCCGGAATTGGCCGCCATCTGTGCCAAACTGAACCATCTGGCGGCGACCCTTGGCGATGCCGTCGAGGGCAAGCGGCAGCTCGCCGAGCGCGCGGTCTCGCTGCAGGATTCCGAGCGCAAGGAGATCGCGCGCGAATTGCACGATGAGTTCGGGCCCTATCTGTTTGCCTTGCGCGCGCATGCCGGCGCGCTGACCCGGCTGGCGGAAGTCGAAAAGCCGGACCCTGCGGCATTGCGCAAGCACGGCAACGCCATCCTCGAGCAGGTCAACGCGCTCCAGCAGTTCACGCGCCGGATTCTTGAGCGATTGCGGCCGGTCGGCCTGGCCGAGCTCGGGCTTGCGGAAGCGCTCGGCGCGCTGGTGCGGCTATGGAGCGAAACGCACCCGGAGGTGAAGATCGAGAGCCGCATCTCGCCGGCGCTCGGCGATACCGGCGAGATGGCCGACCTCACGATCTATCGCATCGTCCAGGAGGCGCTCACCAACGTGTTCCGCCATGCCGGCGCGACCGCGGTCGATATCACGGTCGAACCGGCGGAATGCCAGGCCGGCCTGCGCGGCAGCCGCGACTGCGCGCTCGTGCGGGTTCGCGACAATGGCCGCGGCCTGCTGAGGGATCACAGGCTTGGCCGCGGTTTGACCGGGATGCAGGAGCGGATCCTCGCGCTTGGCGGCACGCTTAACATCAATTCCAGCGATGATGGCGTGACGGTCGAGGCGCTCGTGCCAAAGGCCGCACGGTCCTAGACGATTGGCTGTCGCCAATATCTGAAAGCCGCCC
The DNA here is from genome assembly GCF_054063355.1 of Bradyrhizobium sp. USDA 4502. Lineage (NCBI taxonomy): Bacteria > Pseudomonadati > Pseudomonadota > Alphaproteobacteria > Hyphomicrobiales > Nitrobacteraceae > Bradyrhizobium > Bradyrhizobium sp. USDA 4502. The sequence goes on along the minus strand of NZ_JBSSGF010000001.1, from coordinate 4,793,762 downwards.
AAGCCAGCGCCGCCGCGCCGGCGATCCAGAGCACGACGATCGCGATCATTCCCGCCCGGCTGGTCGGACGCTGCAAGACGGCGCCGGCCTTGGTACGGCATTCCGCCATCACCTCGTCCGGCACGAGCGAGATCGCAAGCCAGATGCCGAGCGGCAGCAGGATCAGATCGTCGAGATAGCCGATCACCGGAATGAAATCCGGGATCAGATCGATGGGAGACAGCGCATAGGCCGTGACGGCGACGGCAAGGGCCTTGGCATACCAGGGCACGCGCGGATCACGCGATGCGAGATACAGCGCAACGCTGTCCCGCTTGAGGTTGCGCGCCCAAACCTTGATCGAGGACAGCTTGATTGAGGACAACTTGGTTGGAGAAAGTCTGTCGGCGGACGGCATGGCGCAACGCCTGCACGTCGGATGGAACCGCTATTCCAGCACCACATCGGCCGGCATACCGCCGTGCAGGCCCTTGTGGACGGAGGAGGGCGCGATGCCGAAATACTTCCGGAAGACGCGGCTGAAATGCGACGAGCTCGAGAAGCCCCAGGAGAACGCGACGTCGGTGATGGTCTTGCCGTTCTGGGACTCCAGCTCCTGCCGGCAGTTCTGCAGCCGGGCCTTCCAGATGTAGTCGCTGACCGTCATGCCGCGATCGCTGAACAGCATGTGCAGATAGCGCTTCGAGCAGCCGAGCGCCGCGGAAATGCGGTCGATGCAGAGATCCGGATCGCGCAGATGCTCGCGGATGAAGCCCTGGGCCCGCACATAGGTGGCCTCGGCGCTGCCGCGGTCGAACATGGCGCCGGTCTCGCGCAGCGGCAACAGCAGCAAGTCGATCAGCGCATCAGCCACGCCGACGGCGTTGACCGGCGTCAGCGTCGGTGCCTCGCCGAAGGCGGCATGGACGAAATCATAGGCGATGCGGCCGGTGCCGTTGCGCGCCGACAGCTTGCACGGCGCCATCTTGGAGAGCTGGAAGCCGCGCTCCTTGAGCAGGTCCTTTGGAACGATGACGACCTCGTGCCGCGTCAGCGACGGGCTGATGATGGTGTGCGGACACGACACGTCGTAGGCGAAGCAGTCGCCCGGCATGATGTCGAAGTGCAGGCCGTCTTGCTCGAAATGCGAGACGCCGTGGGTCTGGAACACGATCTTGATATAGGGGTGCTCGCTCAGCTTGATGCGCGAGATGGTATGCGCGATCCGGTGCTGGCTTGCCTCGATCTGACACAGCTTCAGGCGCGATACCGTCGTGAAATTGACCCGGGCTTCGAGCGAGGATCCTTCCAGCGCATCGACGTCGAACTGGCCGCAAAGGTCAGTGAGCGCATCCGACCAGCGCTGAATCTGCCGCTTGGGCGTCAATCCGTTCGTGCTGAGAGAATGGACTGTATCGGACATCTTTCCAGCCACCGATTCGATCCCCACGTGACTGCTCACCGAGCTTAAGTCTGGCCCGAGATGATGCGCCTTCTCCCTGATTCTGAATAGCTTAGGGAGGCGGCGGGATTTCTTCCCGGTTAATGTCGGGTGATCCTCCGACTTAGTTCTAGGCTCGTCAAGCGCAACCTTAGCACGCGTCAATCTGGCATCCGGATCGCGCCGGCCGCGATTGATGCCCTGCAACATGAAGCAAGCTTTCCAGCCAAATCAGGGCCGGGCGACAAAAATCTGACGAAGCTTCGCTTTTGAGCAAACGGCTCTTCTCTTTTGGGCAAGTCAGCGCGCTTCGAGAGGACTACGACTGGGGCACCAAAATGGAAGAAGTGGGGCCGTTTCGGCGGAAACCCTTGAGCTCTTGAACCTGGGAGGAAATCCACGATGCGCAAGATGCTTTACGCGACCGGCCTTGGGGCAATGGCGGTATTTGCCGCCGGAGCGGCCAACGCCAATGACGAACTCCACAAGATGTCGCAGAACCCGAAAGACTGGGTGATGCCGGCCGGAGACTACGCCAATCAGCGTTACTCCAAGCTGAATCAGATCAACGCCTCGAACGTCGGAAAGTTGCAGGTCGCCTGGACGTTTTCGACCGGCGTGCTGCGCGGCCACGAGGGTGGCCCGCTGATCATCGGCAACATCATGTACGTCCACACCCCGTTCCCAAACAAGGTCTATGCTCTTGACCTTTCGCAGGACAACAAGATCGTCTGGAAGTACGAACCGAAGCAGGATCCGAACGTCATTCCGGTGATGTGCTGCGACACGGTCAACCGCGGCGTTGCCTATGGCGACGGCAAGATCTTCCTGCACCAGGCCGACACCACGCTGGTGGCGCTCGATGCCAAGACCGGCAAGGTGGAATGGACGGTGAAGAACGGCGATCCCAGCAAGGGCTCGACCGGTACCTCCGCGCCGCTGGTGGTCAAGGACAAGGTGCTGCTCGGCATCTCCGGCGGCGAGTTCGGCGTCCAGGCTCATGTGACCGCTTACGACATCAAGACCGGCAAGCAGGTCTGGCGCGGCTTCTCGGAAGGCCCGGATGACCAGCTCCTGGTCGACGACAAGACCACCGAGCTCGGCAAGCCGATCGGCAAGGATTCGAGCTTGAAGACCTGGCAGGGCGATCAGTGGAAGATCGGCGGCGGCGCGACCTGGGGCTGGATCTCCTACGATCCCGAACTGAACCTCGTCTATTACGGGTCGGGCAATCCCTCGACCTGGAATCCGAAGCAGCGTCCCGGCGACAACAAGTGGTCGATGACGATCTGGGCGCGTAACCCGGATACCGGCGTCGCCAAGTGGGTCTACCAGATGACGCCCCATGACGAATGGGACTATGACGGCGTCAACGAGATGATCCTCTCGGATCAGACGATCGACGGCAAGGCGCGCAAGCTGCTGACGCATTTCGATCGCAACGGCCTCGGCTACACGCTCGATCGCACCACCGGCGAACTGCTGGTCGCCGAGAAGTACGATCCGAAGGTGAACTGGACCTCCGGCGTCGACATGAAGAAGGACTCGCCGACCTATGGTCGTCCGAAGGTTCTTGACGCAGCGTCGACCGACAAGGCGGGCGAGGACGTCAACGTGAAGGGCATCTGCCCGGCAGCGCTCGGCTCGAAGGACGAGCAGCCGGCAGCCTACTCGCCGGACACGCAGCTGTTCTACGTGCCGACCAACCACGTCTGCATGGACTACGAGCCGTTCAAGGTGAGCTACACCGCAGGTCAGCCCTATGTCGGCGCGACGCTGTCGATGTATCCGCCTCCCGGTGAGACCAACATGGGCAACTTCATCGCCTGGGACGGCAAGACCGGCAAGATCGTGTGGTCGAACAAGGAGCAGTTCTCGGTCTGGTCGGGTGCGCTCGCGACCGCCGGTGGCGTGGTGTTCTACGGCACGCTGGAAGGCTACCTGAAGGCTGTCGACGCCAAGACGGGCAAGGAGCTCTACAAGTTCAAGACCCCGTCCGGCATCATCGGCAACGTCACCACCTATGAGCATGCCGGCAAGCAGTACGTCGCCATTCTGTCGGGTGTTGGCGGTTGGGCAGGCATCGGCCTCGCGGCTGGTCTGACTGATCCGACGGCCGGTCTCGGTGCAGTCGGCGGCTATGCCGCGCTGAGCAACTACACTGCGCTTGGCGGAACGCTCACTGTGTTCTCGCTGCCGCAGCAGTGAGCTGAGCAACCTCGTTCCGGCGCATGGAGCGATCTCCATGCGCCGGTCCGTCTTCAATCTGCACGCGAGGATATGCTTTTGCGTAAGATCTGGTTTGTGAGTGCTGCGATCTTTGTCGTGGCAATGGGTGGAGTTGCCTCCGCCGAGGACGCTGGCGACCCGACCGCCGTCAAGTCCGAGGACGGCAAGTATCTCGACAAGGATGGAAACCCGACGTTCAAGGTGACATCCGACGGCACGACGGACTGGTACACCTACTCCGGCTATCGCCGCTATCATTCGGAGTGCCATGTCTGCCACGGCCCCGACGGCATGGGATCGACCTATGCTCCGGCGCTGGCGAATTCGCTGAAGACCATGAGCTACGCGGATTTCATGGGCGTGGTCGCGAGCGGACGCAAGAACGTTTCCACGGCGCAGGAGAACGTGATGCCGGCGTTCGGCGATAACCCCAACGTTGCCTGCTACATGGACGACCTCTATGTCTACCTGCGCGCCCGCGCCAATGACGCGGTTGGGCGTGTTCGGCCGGCCAAGCACGAAGATAAGTCGGAAGCGTATGGAAAGGCGGAAGACGCCTGCATGGGTCACAACGACAAGAAGTGAGCCTGTCCGGTGCGAACGAGAAACCTGTTTGACGTTTTGTGGAGACCAAGATGAAGACCCGCGCCGCAGTCGCATTTGAAGCAAAGAAGCCGCTTGAGATCGTCGAGCTCGATCTGGAGGGCCCCAAGGCCGGCGAGGTCCTGGTCGAGATCAAGGCGACGGGCATCTGTCACACCGATGCCTACACGCTCGACGGCTTCGACAGCGAGGGCATCTTTCCCTCGATCCTCGGGCACGAAGGTGCGGGCATCGTTCGCGAGGTCGGCGCCGGCGTGACGTCGGTCAAGCCGGGCGATCATGTGATCCCGCTCTACACGCCGGAATGCCGGCAGTGCAAAAGCTGCCTGAGCCAGAAGACCAATCTCTGCACCGCGATCCGCGCCACCCAGGGCAAGGGCGTGATGCCCGACGGCACCTCGCGCTTCAGCTACAAGGGCAAGACGGTCTTCCACTATATGGGCTGCTCGACCTTCTCGAACTTCACCGTGCTGCCCGAGATCGCGGTGGCCAAGATTCGCGAGGACGCGCCGTTCGACAAGAGCTGCTACATCGGCTGCGGCGTCACCACCGGTGTCGGCGCGGTCGTCAACACCGCCAAGGTGACGCCGGGCTCCAACGTGGTGGTGTTCGGCCTCGGCGGCATCGGCCTCAACGTGATCCAGGGCGCCAAGATGGTCGGCGCCGACAAGATCATCGGCGTCGATATCAATGACTCCAAGGAAGCCTGGGGCAAGCAGTTCGGCATGACGCATTTCGTCAACCCGACCAAGGTTTCCGGCGACATCGTCCAGCACCTGGTGGGCCTGACCGATGGCGGTGCCGACTACACCTTCGACTGCACCGGCAACACCAACGTGATGCGGCAGGCGCTGGAAGCCTGCCATCGCGGCTGGGGCGTCTCGGTGGTGATCGGTGTCGCGGAGTCCGGCAAGGAGATCGCGACCCGGCCGTTCCAGCTCGTCACCGGACGGGTCTGGAAGGGCACGGCCTTCGGCGGCGCACGCGGCCGCACCGACGTGCCGAAGATCGTCGACTGGTACATGGGCGGAAAGATCCAGATCGATCCGATGATCACCCACGTGCTGAAACTCGACGAGATCAACAAGGGCTTCGACCTGATGCACGAGGGAAAATCGATCCGTTCGGTCGTCGTATTCTGAAATCACAACACCAAGCACTAGGAGGATAGGTCAATGACTGTTCATATCCACCCGTCGGTCGACAATGGCGTCAAGCAAGGCTCCGGCAGCTTTGCCGGCGGCACGCTGGTCTGCAAATGCGCGGACAAGCCGGTCAAGGTCGGCATCAAGGGCGACGTCGCCCACAACCATGCCTGCGGCTGCACCAAGTGCTGGAAGCCTTCGGGCGCCACCTTCTCGGTGGTCGCGGTGGTGCCGCGCGAGAATGTCACCGTGCTGGAGAACGGCGACAAGCTGAAGATCGTCGATGCCGCGGCGGTGATCCAGCGCCATGCCTGCACGGGATGCGGCACCCACATGTACGGCCGGATCGAGAACAAGGGCCATCCGTTCTATGGCCTCGACTTCATCCATCCCGAGCTGTTCCAGGAGTCCGGCTCGGCTGCGCCCGGATTTGCCGCCTTCGTGTCGTCGGTGATCGAGTCCGGCGTCAAGCCGGCCGATATGGCCGGGATCAGGTCGCGGCTCAAGGAGCTTGGGCTCGAGCCCTATGACTGCTTGTCGCCGCCGCTGATGGATGCGATCGCTACCCACGTGGCGAAGTCCAAGGCGGCCTGACGACGGCACCGTGACAAAGGCGGCCTGACTGACTCGCCTTGACGAGATCCTGCGCCGGCAGAGGGTCTGCCGGCGAGGGATATGCTGGTAGTACCCGTGACCTTGAACCTTGCATGCCCTGCGGACGACCACAGGGCATGCATTTTATCTTCCGCTTTGCCCTCGTCCTTTCCCCGATCCTGCTGCTTTCGCCGGCCCGCGCCGCGTCGCAGGAAGACCGCTATATCGCCGCGCGTGACGCCGCGATCGCCAAATTCGCCAAGCTGTCGAACGACAACAAGATCAATGAGGTCGTCGACAAGGCCGAGGCAGCCGCGCGCGACGAGCTGAAGGGGCAGCTGACGGCCATCCTGTCACAGCCCGCCCGGCCGGGCTTTGCTCCCGCCCAGCTCAACCTCGACACTCTATACAAGGGCGATACGGGGTTCGGCATGCTGGACGGCCTGCGCTTCGATGCCGACACCGGCAGGGACGGGGCAAAGATCGGAGAAAAACGCGCCGACGGCAGCTTCGTCGAGCCGAAAGCCCATATCATCGTCACCACCGAGCCTCTATTCACGCGCTGGCTGCACGAACACAAGACCTGGTGGGACAAGGGCAGCAAGAACGTGCCGCAGCAGGTCGATGCCGCCCTGAAGTTCGAGGGCCTCTACACCCAGGCGATCTCGACCGATGCCGCGGTGGTCAATTTCGACGACCTGCCGATCGCCAAGCCGGCGTCGGCCACCCTGGCTTACGGCTTCCTGGCCGGCCGCACCCAGGATTCGTTCCCCGACAAGGCCGACGAGGCGTTCGTGGCGGCGCTCGCCGGCGGCAAGATGTATGTCGCCTATGGCGAGATCGAGCCGGCGGTGGAAGTGCCGGCCTGCACCGCGATCCGCACAGACTACAACAAGAAGGCCGATGCGGCGGCCGAGAGGCTCGAGCGCAAGCAGATCACCCGGCAGGCCTATGACAAGCTCGGCGACCTGCGCCAGCAGGGCGAGGATGCGTTCAAGCGCTGCTTCACCGAGCGCGCGCCGCAACAGCCGGCCTTCGCCGCGGCCACCAGGCAGGCCCAGGCGCTGCTCGAGGCGGCGATCGGCAAATAGCTCAGCGAGCTATTGACCAGCGGCAATCCCGACTTCAACACGGCATCTTGTCTGTCATGGATGCCAATCAGATAGATTGTCACAACGAGCTCCGTCCTCTGCGACATCAGCGCTTCGATCGCCTGCGCGTGATGTCGATCTATTGTGGCCGATGTCTTAGCAAGATCGCGGTGCCGATGGTTCTTGTCGTCAGATTTCGCGGCTAGTCGTGCAGGGTTCGTGCAGGCGAGGTTTGCGGCGCGGGGTTTGATCGGCGACCCGCGCCAGCCTATCTTCCCCGAAAGTTCAGCATCCCGGGGAGACGCCATGACCGCCATCAGCCCGTTCCGCATCGCCGTCAGCGACGATGCCCTCGAGGATCTGCGTAGTCGGCTGCGCCGGACCCGCTGGCCGGAAGCCGAGCTGGTCGACGACTGGAGCCAGGGCGCGCCGCTGCAATGGATCAAGGACGTCTGCCATTATTGGGCCGAGACCTATGACTGGCGGCAGCGCGAGGCGCGGCTCAACCGCTTCAGCCAGTTCACCACCGAAATCGACGGGCTCGACATCCACTTCATTCATGTCCGCTCGAAGCATCCGGAGGCGCGGCCCTTGATCATCACCCATGGCTGGCCGGGATCGGTGGTCGAATTCCACAAGGTGATCGAGCCGCTGACCGATCCCGTGGCCCATGGCAGCCGCGCGGCCGATGCCTTCCACGTGGTGTGCCCGTCATTGCCGGGCTTCGGCTTCTCGGCCAAGCCTATCGCCACCGGCTGGGGCGTCGACCGGATCGCCAAATCCTGGGCCGTCCTGATGCAGCGGCTCGGCTACGCCAACTATTTCGCGCAAGGCGGCGACTGGGGCTCCGCGGTCACAACCGCGATCGGCGGACAGGATGCTGCGCATTGCGCCGGCATTCACATCACGCTTGCGATGTCGACCCGGCCCAATGTCGAGGGGCAGCCGACGCCGGAGGAGACGAGGGCGCTCAACGGCATCAAATATTATGCCGACTGGGATTCCGGCTATTCCAAGCAGCAGTCCACCCGGCCGCAGACGCTAGGCTATGGCCTGACGGATTCCCCGAGCGGGCAAGCGGCCTGGATCCTGGAAAAATTCTGGGCCTGGACCGATTGCGACGGCCATCCGGAAAACATCCTCAGCCGCGACGAACTGCTCGACAACGTCATGCTGTACTGGGTCACCGCGACGGCTGCGTCATCGGCGCGGCTCTATTGGGAAAGCTTTGGGCCGGGCAAGCGAACCCCGCACAAGGTGGGAGTGCCGACCGGCGTTGCCGTGTTTCCCAAGGAGATCGTCACGCCGGTTCGCAAATGGATGGAGACAAACTTCACCAACATCCAGCACTGGAGCGAGATGCCGAAAGGGGGACATTTCTCGGCATTCGAGCAGCCCGAGCTGTTCGTCGGCGAGGTGCGCGAGTTCTTCGGGAAGCTGCGCTAAGCCTGACGCGTATGTTGGTCTGAAGCGGTTTGTGACAGAATGCGCCGTGCAACGGAGGACGTCGGCGTGCTGCTTGATCCCCGCCGCGGCGACTTTGAGGACAATGCGGCCAGCCCGGAACAGCGTTCGTTGTTCGCGATCCTGGGTAGCCTTCTGGTTGAGATAAGCCCGGCGAAACTGTTGTTCGCCTGGACGGTTTCGCTTCTGCTTCCGGGCGTGCTGCTCGGCCTTGCGCCACTGGTCGCATCCGCCTGGATTTCGAGCCTTTCGCAACACGCTCTTGCCCTGTCCGAAGTGGGCGCCGTGCTGGCGCTGGTTGTGATCGCAGCGTTGGGATGGCTCGGCGGACGACCGCTGCTTCAAATCGCGGAAACAAGCTTCTGGTCGCTGAACGCGCTCGCGGTCCAACCGAGTTATGCCTTCACACGCGAGGCGCTGGGCCATCTGGCGGAGCTGCTTTGGCGCACCGGCGCGACTCCTGCCTCTCGCACGAGGCTGCGCCGCGGTTGCTCGGTCGGCGCCGGCATACTGCTCTCCGCGGGGGCGGCATTGATCGCGGCCCTGGCCTGGCCTGCCTCGCAATGGACTGCGACCGTCAATGACCTTGTTCTGGTCCATCGTCTGGTGTTGCCGACGTTCGCGAACGCCGCGGTGCTGGTGTCCTGCTATCTTGCGGTCGCGTCACTGGCCTGGAGCGTGGCCGACGCCAGTATGGAACAACCGGCCGACCTGGCCGGATTCGACGCGACTCCGTCCGGAGGCCGCTGCTGGCGCCTTGCGCATCTGTCCGATCTTCACGTGGTCGGCGAGCGGTACGGTTTCCGCATTGAAAGCGGGACCGGCGGTCCGCAGGGAAACGAGCACTTCAATCGCGTGTTGGCTCGCCTTGCCGAAATTCACAGCGTTGATCCGCTCGACCACGTGCTGATCAGCGGCGATATGACGGACGCTGGCCGGCCCGGCGAATGGGCGGAATTTCTCGATGCATTGGCAGGTCATCCCGAGCTTGCAGCACGCATCATCATGCTTCCGGGCAATCATGACGTTAACGTCGTGGATCGTGCCAATCCTGCGCGCCTCGACCTGCCGTTCAGCCCAGGCAAGCGGCTACGGCAGATGCGTACCCTGTCGGCGATCGCGGCCGTCCAGGGCGATCGCGTGCGTGTCATCGACGGTTCCGGCAAACCGTCGGCCACGCTGAACCAGGCGCTGGCCCCTTATCATGATCGGATAACACGATTTGCGCAGCACGGGGGCGTGCGCCGCGCAGCGGCGCTCCGTGGCCTGTTCGATGATCAATTCCCAATGATCCTGCCGCCGGACCAGGACGGTGGCCTCGGGATCGCCATTCTCAACTCCAACGCCGAAACCCACTTCTCCTTCACCAACGCGCTCGGTTTGGTTTCGGAAGCGCAAACGCGGCGGTTGGAGGCTGCGATCCGTCATTTTCCGACGGCATGCTGGACCATCGCGTTACATCATCACGTGATGGAATATCCCATGCCAGTGAAGACATTTGCCGAGCGCATTGGGACAGCCTTGATCAACGGCAGCTGGTTTGTACGCAGGTTGCAACGGTTTTCCGATCGCTCAGTGGTGATGCACGGTCACCGGCATATCGATTGGATCGGTACATGTGGTGCGTCGAGGATCGTCTCGGCCCCGTCGCCGGTGATGGGGGCCGACGATGAAGTCAGCTATTTCTATATCCACAAAATGATGGTCGGCCCGGACCGGAAGCTTTGCCTCACCGAGCCCGAGCGGGTTGAGATTGCCGCCAAGCTAGGACGCTTCCAGCTTATCTTCGTGCGATCCGCCACACAGATCGGCTATCCATGCGGCCGACGGACTCTCGGCACAGAAGGTCAGAATAGCGAGCGTGATCGGTACGCCGATGAAGGTCCCGAACAGGCCCCAAAGCGAGCTCCAGAAGAAGATCGCAAACAGCACCAGAAACGGCGAGATCGACAACGTCGAACCGGCCACCCGCGGTTCGATATAGCTGCCGACCACGAACTGGATGACGTTGAGACAGGCGAACACGCCGAACACCGCGGGCCAGCTCTCGAACTGTGTCATGGCCAGCAGCGTGGGGAACAGCGTCGCGATGAAAGGACCGACGAAAGGAATGTAGTTGAGGACAAAGGCGATCACGCCCCATTCGAATGCGAATGGCAGCCCGGTCACAGCGGCGAACAGGCCGACTAAGAGACCCGTCACCGCGCTCATCTGCGTCCGCACCAGCATATATTTACGAAACTTGGCGGCCGTCGCTTTGCTGCCCTTGAGCAGGACGCGCGCAGCTGTGCGATTCTCCAGCCGCTGGATTCGTCGACCAGCGTCTTCGACCTCGAGAAGTCCCAGCACGACATAGACCAGCGCGATGAGCCAGAAACTCAATGTGGTGTTGACGCGGCCCGTAACGTATTGCGTGGTACGCAGCAGCCAGCCGACATTGAAATGCTCCGCCCAGACGCCGGCGAACGAGACGCCATGGCCGTCGAGCCAGATCACCGCGGCATCGTAGAAGGCCTGATACCGCGCCGCATCCGCAATCAAGGAGCGCCCGACGCGGCCGAACCCCCATGCTGCCAGCGAGGCAAACGCGATGCAGGTGGCAACCGTAACAACGACGGTAATGGCGAGCGCGAGGAGTTTCGGCAGCCACGACTGCAGCCGTTGCTGAACGGGCCAGACGATCGCGATGATAAACAGGGCGGCCGCAAGCGGGGCGAGCACGCTGCGCGCCTGAGCCACCGCCGCAATGACCAGCACCGCGGCGATGATGCCGGTCGTGATCTTCAACCCGCCAGCCATCCTTGGGTTACCCGATCTCCGTGAACGCAGACATTGCCAGTCTGTCTCGTAGCGCGACAAGACCGGAAATGGACCTGCGGCGCAGCTACAGCAATCCTCGATAGATCCCCGGCGCGGAACCTTCGATGGCCACCGCGCCGACAGCTTTCGTATAGAAATCCGCCGGCCCGACGCCGCCGATGATGGCGTAGCCGAACCCCTGGTGCTTCATGTCCTCGAGGCAGGCGAACAGCAGCGCCTTGCCGATTCCGCCTTGCTGCGCCTTCGGCGCGACGCCGGTCGGACCGAAGAAGTTGCGACAGGCCGCGTCATGGCAGGCGAATCCGAGGATCTTCTTTTGCTGGATCGCGATGAAGCAGGAGACTGGTTGGCGGCTGAACGCGACCTCGGTTTCGCTGGCCCACGCCTCGCTGAATGTCTCCCGCACCCAGGCGACAACCTTGTGCTTTTCCGGGGCGAGCGCGCGGCGCATGATAATTCCGGCCTTGAGCAATCGATCGTAGGCGGGCCGGGAATCGGGCAGGGCGTAGAGCTTGACGAGCATGTCCATCCGGTGAGCTTAGTTGAAAACGCATCCCGCGGGCAAATCACGGGAGCAAGGTCGAGGCGCCGGACTACTATTTGCGTTGTTGCTTGTTCGCGGCCTTGTTCGAGGTCATGGCTTCACGTGCAATTGCCCAGAAATACCCGCCGCAGAATGCAACAATCGCGACAATCACGCCGGCGGCGATCAGCTCTTGCATATCAGCGGTTCTCCAAGTAGGTGCATCTCGTTCAGGTGGGAATTATGCCCACGAATACGCCGACGAAAAGGCAGATCGGTCGGGACGTAACGAGGCGGAGCGGATGCGATGGTGACGGTCAGCACAGCAGACAGGCGTCTTCGGGCGATCGTCGCTCTCGTCGTCATGGCCGGCGTCGGTTCGGCGCAAGCCGCCCGAACACCCGATGTGTCGGATGCCAGTGGGAGCGCCGTCTCCATGCCGATCGACACACGGAGCCAGACGTCCGCGATGGATGGCGTGGTCCGCGCCGTCCAGCTTCCCAAGGGCGCTTCCGCGATCAGCGAGACCTACGGAGACTGGATCGTCAAATGCCAGCTCGACGGCGGGGCCAAGCTGTGTACCCTCGGGCGGACACAGCTCGCCAAGGAAACCAATCAGCAAATCTTCGCCATCGAACTGATTCCCAGGGACGGAAAGGCCGAAGGCAACATCTTGATGCCGTTCGGGCTGAAGTTCGACGCCGGGGCCGTCCTCAAGCTTGACGGAAAGGATCTGGAGCAGACGCGCTTCTCCACCTGTACGACGCAAGGCTGCTTGCTGCCGGTATCCTTTCCCACGGTCGTGACCGACACCATCAGCAGGGCCAAAATGCTCACCGTTGCCGCACAGAGCATCAGCAACGGGCAGGCTGTCGTCTTTAACGTCCCCCTCAACGGCTTCGCCGCGGCGCCGGAGCGCACCATTCAGCTCGGAAGCTGAACGGCACGACGCTCCGCGCCCACCGCACGATGGCTGCGACAAATCACCCCGACGGGCAAAATCCCGCTTCCGTCGTCGGGCAAATCAGTGATCCAATTCCGCCCGTCTCACCCGATTGAGGGGCGCTTCGCGGTCGTCACGAACGTGGGTCGAGATGCGGTGGACGCCGATTGCGCAACTGACGAGTGCGCATGACGTGGACGGTGAAGTCGTGTGGTCCTGACGCAAGCTCTTTTTTCGTTATCCAAAGAACGAATAAAAGCCATATCTGTTAATGGTTTGAGCAGCCATTCTGGGTCAGCAGAAAGGTCCAGCCGATTGAGCTGGGCCCCAATAGGCCCTTAGAGCGTTCACCTTCAGGTGCCAGACCACAGCTTCGGCCCATCGCGTGACGGGCAATACCGGGTATCTACGGTGGATGACGTCCGTTGATGTCCGGCCTGATCTGGAAGATAGTTGGAAACGCGAACAAATGGTGGGGGCCGCGATGACGGAAGTAGCGTTGCCCGAGACGCAGTATGCGCAGAGCGGCGACTTCAACATCGCCTATCAAGTCATGGGCGACGGGCCTACCGACATTATCCTAGTTCCGGGCATTATATCCCACATCGATTTTCAGCACGAACTCCCGGGCTATACGCGCTTTCTTCGTCGCTTGGCGAAGTTCTCAAGGGTCGTCACGTTCGACAAGAGAGGTCAAGGACTATCAGATCGGTTGGCCGACGTACCGTCTCTTGAGGAACGTATCGACGATGTCCGCACGATCATGGACGCAATCAACTCCAAGCGTGCTGCGCTAGTTGGCTTCTCTGAAGGCGCGTCGATGAGCGTTCTATTCGCAACGACCTACCCAGAGCGCGTTTCCCACTTGGTCTTATTCGGAGGGCTGGCGCGGATATCAGACCTGCTCCCGCCCAACCTCACGCCATCCGAGGTTCAGGAACGGTTAGCTTACGTCGTAAAGAGTTGGGGAAACGGGGACTTCCTCAAGCGAGTTTTCGCGAGTGATGCTGGCAATTCGGAGATACTCGCTCGCATCGCAAAATTCGAAAAGTTGGGCAGCAGTCCTGGCGCACTAAAATCCTACATACTTTCGAACCGACGGATAGACATCAACCCCATCCTCCCAGTCGTCCGCACGCCAACTCTAGTGCTGCACCGAACAACCGACGCGCAGGTGCCTGTAACGTTAGGCCGCAAGCTCGCCGCCGGTATCCCGGGAGCGAAATACATTGAATATCCGTCGGGCGATCACGCGTTCTGGACGGGAGACATTGAGCGCGTTACCGGAGACATCGAAGAATTCATCACTGGACAACGCGCCAGCGAGGGAATTGATCTGGAGCGCATACTCGCTACCGTTCTCTTTACTGATATCGTTGGATCGACCAATCTCGCTTTGCAACTCGGCGATCACCGTTGGCGCGACCTCTTGGACAATCACGACGATCTTTCCGGCCGGATTGTCAGCAAGCATCGCGGCACTTTGGTGAAGAGCACAGGCGATGGCGTTCTGGCGACCTTTGACGGGCCGGGGCGGGCTGTGCGATGCGCCTTGGCGCTCAGTGAAGAGAGCAAGAGTATTGGCCTGCCCGTACGCGCAGGTCTTCATTGCGGCGAGGTCGAAATCAGAGGCAACGACATCGGTGGCATTGCCGTCCACGCAGCCGCGCGGGTGATGTCGCAGTCGGGAAGCAATGAGGTATTTGTCTCGCGGGTGGTCACCGACCTCGTAGCAGGCACCGATCTGAAGTTCTCCGAGCGAGGCTCATACGAATTAAAGGGGCTGCCCGGGAAATGGGACCTTTTCGCCGCGAGCAAATAGTATCCCGAGCGCTTGCGTCGTATTGTTCCTCCGCTATAAGCCGCGCAGGCCTCCGCATTTTGCGCTTCCGTTTCGTGTCGAGGCCGAGATCGCCGAGATGTCTATGCGTGTCTACTTTGCCCTCAACATCAACTTGACGGATAAGCAGCAAAGTACGTTCGAGGAACTCAACCTCAAGCCTGGCGCTGTTTGCAGACTGACAAAGTAAGGCGCCCGCATTGCGATGCCTACGTAGGCTTACGCCGTTCGCGCTCAGCCCTGTTCGCTGCTTTGAGCAGGTCTCCGATGTAGTCGGAGATGTCGCCGATCTCAGCTTGCAAGTCGGCCGCCGAGAAACCCTGCTCCTTGGCAGCCGCGACAAGACGGCGGGTCAGTTCGGCGATATCCTGCGACGCGCCGACAGTGCGAAACTGCTCGACAGCGTGAATGCTATTCTCGACCCAGAAATCGATAAACTCGCGGGCCTTGCTCACCGGATACCCCCCAACGCCAAACCAAGAACTAGCGTTAGCGCCGGTGCGTGAACACGGCAGGGCCGCCTCAGTTGTCCCTCTTCGTTTGCCATCGTAGCGATGGCCACGCCGCCGCCGCACCCCACAAGTCGAATTGCGCCCCGCTAGGCTTTATCCCAACGTCGGAGCACGCAGCCGACGGGGACGGCCTTTGCATCTATTGTTCCGACTATTGGTGGCGTCGGTTCTGTTGGGTTTTGCCGTTTGGCTGACGATGGGACCGCCGCCGAAGAATGCCCCGAAGCCAGGTCTGCTCGCGCATCGAGTGCCGTAAGCGCAGCTTTCCCGGGGGAGCAGGGTTGTCGTGGTAACCTCTGCCACCGGGCTGAGAGGGCAAAATATGTCCATCTATTCGCACTTACAAATCGACGCCATGGCGTCGAAAGACGCCAACCTTATTGAAAAAGCTGCACGCGCTCAGCGTCAAAGATCGCGATGACCCGCTGACGGAAATGATCGCGAAGACGATTATCAAGGTCGCGCAATCTGGTCTCAGGGACCCCGCCGAGATTTCGGCGCAGGCGATCAAGGCACTGGAAGTTCCGGTGACGCCGGGAGTTGATGTCTTCCCGCGCGCGCTCTGGAACGACCGCCTTATCCCAATTAGGAACGAGATACGCGAGCCAGCATTGGCGACAATGGACGACAAAAACCTGCAAGCGCACAGTGAACAAGCCCTTGTCGTGGTGGCCCTCAGCACGGCAACTCTGATCACGTCCGTCGCCCTCTTGGTATCCGCATGGTAAGGCCGTCTCAGGTTAGGGCCTCGATGCTGAGATCAGATCAGGCTCAATATTTGAACCGCGTTCCCGAGTGGAACCAGGACGACAGCACCGATCGCAACATCCGCTCCCGCGTTCGGGAACCGAAACATTCCGGCCCTCGGAGAATTAGCGCTTGGAGGCTTCGGGGCTTCGCAAGATGCGAGGCATATCATGATCCCACTGTCAGCGGGCAACGCCTTCCTCATAGTTGCGATTATGAGCGTCACTTTCCTGACTGAGGTCGCCTTTTTCATCGTGATCGGGCTGTTCTGAAAGGAACGCGCGCACTGGCACGGCGCAGCCGATGTGAGGACCCAGTCCTTCTCCCGGCTCAACGACGAGGCTTATCCCAGCGCTCACCCGCTGGAATGATTGAGGGCGACTGCTCTTCAAATTCGCGGAGTCGGTCGATTTGCATTTTGAGCCTCGGCGAGAGTTCCGTCTCTGGTTCCAGCGACGCTCGTCTCGCCGATCTCCCGGACAATGGCCCGGCTGTGAACGTGGTCGATGTCGATGCGGTTGCGCATTACACAGCCTCCGGTCGGAATGAACAACGCACCGGCAGGCCGAGAGTGCGCTCCCCCCGCAAACACATCGGGGCGCGGCTAGCGATTGTGACTAAACCGGAGACCGCCGCTTTTGGCTATCTTGCGCGAGCGCTGGTTTTTGACAACAGCGGGTCTTTGGTAACGACCTTTGGCTATCTGCGACATGCGCCGGGTTGTTCGCCAGCGAGCGGCGGCCTCATGGCTTCTAAGTCTTGGCTAGCCTCTTCGTTCCCCAATTCTGATCGCGAACGGAATGAGGAACCTACGGAGCACAGAGCCGAAGCATCGACCATGCAAAGCGCCGGGCAACGCCGGCGATACTCATAGGAAATCGCTCGCGCTCGGGAACCAATTCCAAAAGTGTCGGGTTAATTGATGGGGCCGATGCAAGGGACCATCGCCATGAGGATCGAATATCTCGCTGCAATTGCGATAGCTGTTTGGACCGCTGGTGCTGGATTGGCAGCGGTCCATTCCGTCGGCTCGCCGCTCGAAACGCAGTCCACGCCGACCGCCACTGAATTGGCGACCCGAATAGCCGCGTCCGTGGATGCATTCTCGCCTCGGCCTGGCGGTTAACAGCCGCCCCCACGCGAGTGCGTCTAGGCACCGGCCGCCACCCGTATTCGTCCGGGATGGAAGTTTTTCCCGCGCCGCAGCATATTCGCGGTGTTCATCGAGTTCATATTTCCTCTCCGCCCGGCCGTCTCATTGACGGCCGGGCTTTTGCATGCGCGCCACGCGTTTTTTCGGCAGTTAGTTCTTCTTGAGATCGCTCAGCCTGCGCATGTAATAGCCGTGGCTCTGAACCGCCTGCCTGATCTCCTCGCTAACCCTGACGACCCTCTTCTTGCTCTTGCGCCATTTGCCCTGAGCGCTGATGTCCGGCACTGGAAATCCGTTTTTCACAACGAGGAGATCGCGCCTGACGTTGAAATACACCTCGACCATATTGTCTCCCAAAAGGCTGAAAGTATCCGTTCAGAGCAGAGCGCGGCCCGCAGAAATGCAACCGGCTCTTTCGCGCCTGCCTGTGAATATCGAGGAGAAATGCTGCGCTCGTTGTTTCGACAAGACATTTTCTGGTTGGATGTTGTTCGCATGCCGCACCCAACGACCAACGATTATCTGGACGAGTATGACCGGGAGCTAGACGAGATCGTTGCCGCCTGTGACGGCGATGTGCGGAGCGCTCTCAGGGCGCTCTTGCTGGTCAATGAGCAGTTGGAGCACATCCTAAACTGTTTGAACGCGGAGCTCGTTGATCACGTGTCGCGGCATCACCGACGGCAGACGTTACATTAAACCGCAACTATCGCTTCACCGGCAGGGGTCAGCCTCACGAAAGTCCCGCTGCCATCGCGGTCCTCGATCCAGCCGAAGCTTTCGGCAAACTTGAGCCCGGCAGCTAGATCATCGCGCTTTGCACCAGCAGCGCTCCAAACCGCATCAATCGTCTCTCGGCGGATGACCTGTCCCGCGCCAAGTCCGGCGGCCTTCATGACGTCGATCAATTTGAGGCCGTGTTTCTCGATCTCGTCCATTTTGTCCTGGCGTGGTTTCAATCCTGCGGGCGAGCCAACCGGCTTCCAATTTACACGCCGGTTGTGGCACGATGAAGCTAGCTCAATCATAACGGCAGCAACCATGGCCGATTTCATCTTTCGGGCCAACATCGCTCACACAAAGAACTTTTGGAAACGGAAGCCAACGCTCGGAAGATCGAGACCTTGCACAAGCTTTTGGCCGAGGAGGAAGCCAAGCTAGCCGAATGGCAGGCGCAAAATCGACGGTCACGCGGTAAGGATTGAGGACGCCGTTGACAATAATCAATGAGCCGCGCCGGTTCGCCGGCTAGTCAGTGATGATGTGGATGCCGATTGAAACCGCCCCGTTCGATCGCGACTTGGAATTGGCCGTTATCGACGCTAAGGGGGACATATACTCTCTGATCTTCCCCTGTCGTCGTGACCACAATGGCTGGATCAAGACGGCAACGAACCGCGCCGTGGAGGTTCATCCCACTCACTGGCGCAATTGGGGCGAGCAGCAAGGCCGCTCGGCGTAGGGGCTACGCGAGCCCGATGCGCGACCGCTCACCTCAGGAATACCGCCGCAACATTCATGAGTATGCCGATGGTCGGGATGTTCCACACGAGCGAGCGCGCCAGCGGCAAGTCTGCTGCATACAAGATCGCGTAGGCGACACGTCGGCCGCGCCGCATGTGGTGCCGTTCGTCGCCGCCGCCGTGGCGCAGAGCAAGGAACGGTACAATAAGAGCATCGGCGAAGCGCGCCTGATGATCGGCAATGCCATCCGCATGATGGCGCCTGCACCGAAGTCGCGCGCGGGCTGCCATTTCGCGGCGGCCATCGGCTTGCGGTCATCGCTGGAGGATTTCGCCCCGACGATACCGGACTGGGCTCATGATCAGCACACGATCAAGGGCAAGGCGATGGGTCGCGGCCTCGATCACTTCCGCCGCGAAGGTGCCAAGCTGATCCCGCCGCCGACAGAGGATGATCCCTACGAGGACGAGGCCTACCGGCATTGGGCGCTCAAGCAGCGCGGCAATGGGCTGATCTAGGGCCGTGTACTCCTAAAGGCGAGTGGCCGCCGAGCCGCGCCCCTCCCCATTTTGGTGTACGAGACGAGCAGGTCCTCGTGTGCCATCGGAGATGGGCAATGACCGTAAGAACCTTCTGCACACTTGCCGCCGCCTTCTTTGCCCTGATCGCGCTTCTGCAGTTGATCCGGATTGTGATGGGTTGGTCCATCACGTTGAATGGCGTCGATGTACCGTTCTGGCCGAGCTGGATTGCCGTCATTGTGGCGGGCGCGTTGAGCTTCGTCGGCTTCCGCGCCGCCTTGCGCAGCTAAAGGCTGGCAGAGCGCCCGGCCAATCTGTCGCTGGGTAGCGGAGCCACTTTCCTACTCGCGGGCGTCGGGCCGTCGTGCTCTACCGCGACAGCGGTGTGGTGAACGTCCGGTACGGCCTAAGAGCCGACGTAGAACGCAAGTCGCGTTTTGACCCGGATCGGACGTAGACGCTAACGGGGATGAGTGTCACCCTCATGCTTCGGCACCACGCGAAACGTGGCGTTCGCACGCGCGATTACACTGTCGTCGGCCTTGATTAGGCTTTGTGCGAAGCAGATCGTTCTGCCGGTTTTGATCACCTCGCTGTCCACGGTGATCCATTGCCCGATCTGCGCGATGCCGGTGAAGTCGACCGCAAGAGTGATTGTCGCCAGCGACGATGCCCAGCCAATCGCCTGTGCGCAGCTATAGCCCATCGCGTTGTCAGCAAGCGCGGAGATCAGCCCGCCCATGAACGTTGCCACGCGCATTGGTGTGCGGCTTGGCCAGCCGTAATCCGATGATCACGGCTTTGTCCGTGCGCTTCGAATAGAGCGGTTCCCAAGGATCGGTGAAAGGGCTCTTGCGGAAGTGAGGCTCGAAACCTTCGGGGATACCGATGCTGTTCATGGTCATGCGCGAGCTCCGTTGTTGGCGAAGACCTGTTCGCAGACGATCTGCTCAAGAGTTACGACAAGTACGATAGGCGCGACGGCTGCACTGACGGCTCGGACTTCGACAATGTCGGACGACGGCATTGCGCCACATCGCGCACCGCCTTTTTGTGCCAGTTCGTACAAAAATAAAATCGAAAATGCGCGATGGCAAATATCCTCACACGTCGCCGTCGCGCGGTCCCCGCGCCAAGTTCCGGCCTCCACAGGACCCTGTCGACTGATTGCGGAGGGGCTGCCACCGCTCGACGGTCGCGCCGTAATACGTCGAGATCGAGCGCGGCATCGTCCTCGACCCCGGAGTTACGCTCACCGTGATGTGCTCGGTTGCAGGTCTGGCGGATGTCTCCCTTTGGGTGCATAGTTCCAGCGCCGATCCGACCGCGCGGACGCTGGGGCTGCTGGTGGGGTCGAGGAGGGCATGGTCATGCATCACCCATTCCAACCGCTGCCTCATCGCGAAATCGCGTTCACCATGGGCGTCATCGGCCTCGGGTTGCTCCCGATAGCGATGGCAATTGCGGCGCTGTTCGTGTCCTGACCCAATTCGACGGACAGCTAGGGCCGCCGATGCTTGAACGACCGCCGATCTTGAGCCCGCGCGAGAAGCAGCTATTGCGGCGTTTCGCCCAAGGCAAATCGGACAGGACAACTGGGCTGGAGATCGGCGGCACCGAGAAGCAGGTCGCCGCACAGCGCGCAATGCTGGTCAAGAAGCTGCAAATTTTTCGCAGGAGCATCTCTTGTCGGTCGCCAGCCAGTTTGCTGCTTGGCGTGTGCGGTCATCCGATTGATGTTCGCTTGCGCCGCGCGTCAAGCGCGGCTTGCAGGCCAACTCTCCGCACGATCAGTTCACGCCCTCCACGGTATCTCGGGCAGATCGATCACCTTGTCGTCCTCGACGCGACCGCGACACCACGGCGGCGGCAGACGGCGCGCATCGGGAGCGGACAGCATGCTGCTAACAGCGGCCATGTCCGCTTTTAGGGCTGGAGCAGACCTTCGGCGAGTAACTCCGGTATGCCGCCTTTTGACCGAACCGGACCAAGCACTGCGCTTGTATCCCCGATCACACGCGCGCACGGCCAGCTTCTACCTTGCCGTCGAAACTTGGCTCGGCCTCGCCCGTGCCGAATGACACTCGCCACGATGTCCAACGGGGGATAGGATGCAATGATCCTCGGTGTGCGGGCTGCCAGACGCTGGTGTGTTCGGCACTCCAACGCCTCCGCCCTTGGTTGGAGTGCGTTTCCGCGCGATGCCTTGCGGCAGCAAAGGCCGCGCAAAGGGAGGATTTGACTATGTTCATTTGCCAGTGCAACGCAATTCATCGACGCGATGTGGTGTGCGGCGGTGGTGCTGCCCTGTTCAGCGCCGTCGTGGCGTCGTTGATGGGCGGCGCGAAGCCGGTGCGGGCAGAAGCGATGGCGGGTAAGGTTCCGGAGATCGACCGCGTGGCAGTACGTGTAGTGGTCGACAGCTATCAATTCGCCGTGGCACCGAGCCGGAAGGTTGCCGATGTAGAGATCGAACACTTCGGCTGGGGCATCGGCGGAGGCAAGCCGCCCGGTAAAACGCTGATCAGTGAGTTCGGCCTGTCGATGCACGTCGAGACGCGGCGCGGCACCGAGGCACGTAATGTCTTGGTGGATTTCGGCTTCTCACCTGACGCGCTTGTCAACAATGCCAATCTCGTCGGCATCGATCCGGCCGCGCTTGACGCCCTTGTCTTGAGCCATGGTCACTACGATCATTTTGGCGGTCTTGCTGGCTTCCTAAAGCAAAACAGCAGCAAGCTGAAAGCCAAGCTGCCTATCTACATCGGCGGCGAGGAAGCATTCTGCTCGCGCGAATGGACCGCTCCGCCGGTGCGCGGCGACTTCGGAGCCTTGGATCGGAAAGCGCTGGAAGACGCCAATGTTGCAGTCACCTATGTAGAAGGACCGGCACTGGTCGCCGATCACGGCTTCACCACAGGACACATCGACCAGACAAGCTTTGAGAAGCTGCTGTCCCCCAGCGCCATGAGGATCGGCGTGGACCACGGCATTGGATGCTATGCCGACAAGCTTCCAGAGGACGAACGGACGAAGGCTGTCATCCCGGACCAGTTCCGGCACGAGATCGCCACCGCATTCAATTTAAGAGGCCGCGGGTTGATCGTATTGACCTCTTGCAGTCATCGCGGGGTGATCAACGCAATCAAACAGGCCCAAGCGGCTTCGGGCGTCAACAAGGTTCATGCGGTGATCGGCGGCTTCCACCTCGCGCCCTACAACGAAGGCTATGTGCGCGACACGATCACAGCGCTCAAGAGTATCGATATCGACTACGTTATTCCACTGCACTGCACTGGTGAGCCGTTCTACGAGATGGCCAAGGCCGAGGTGCCGAACAAGCTCCTGCGCTCCTACACGGGCACACGCTTCGTCTTCGCTTCCTGAGCAAGAAGGACACACGCAATCCGAGCGCTTACGGCCGCGATAGGAAGGCCAAACAGCGGCCCGGCGCGAGGGGGCTACAGGGCACCGGGCCAGCCGCGCTCGCGCATACGTGAAACTAGGGCCTATCGGGGCCCAGCGGGTCCGGACGGGCAACTCGCTCGCCCAACACAATGCGGGAAATGCCTTTATTTTCCGGCACTTCCACCGTTTTCAACAAGTCGAAAAAGTGGCTAGACATCAAGTCGTGTGGTCCTGACGCCCTAGGCGGTGTGGACAGTTATCGCAGCCATAGGACGATGGCTGCGAGAGTGATGACGGCAAGGTAATTTCGGGCGGTCTTTTCGAAGCGGGTTGCGACGCGGCGGAATTGCTTGAGCTTTGAGAAGCAGCATTCGACGAGATGGCGCTGGGCATAGAGATGCTTGTCGAGCGGATACTTGAGCGCGCGTGACGGGTTGTTGGGGATGACGGCGAGCGCGCCCTTGGCTGCAATGTCCTGGCGCAGGTGATCGGCGTCATAAGCCGTATCGGCCATGAAAACCTCGGCAGGCAATCCCTCGATCAATGTGGCGGCTTGCGGTGCATCGCCCTTCTGGCCTGCGGTGATCGTGAACCGTACCGGACATCCCAAGCCGCGAACGGCCATATGTATCTTGGTGCTCAGGCCGCCGCGCGAACGGCCAAGCGCCTGATCTTCAGACCCCCTTTTTTGGCCCCGGCAGCATGCTGATGGGCTCGAACAATGGTGGAATCGACAATCAGATATTCGAAGTCCGGATCGTCGGACATTGCCTCGAAGATCCGCCACCAGACGCCTTTGGCACTCCATCGGCTGAAGCGCCGGAACGCGCTGTTCCAATCCCCGAACGCTTCCGGAAGATCACGCCAGGGAGAGCCCGTGCGAACGATCCACAGCACACCTTCCACGAACATCCGATTGTCGCGCCCGGTCGAGCCCTTCTGGTCAGGCCGGCCTATGATCAGCGGCGCCATCCGCTCCCAAGCCGCATCGCTCAACACCAGACGATCCATCACACCCAAGACTGCCTCCCAAAAGCAGCCTTGAATCTGATTTGCTCCTAAAAGGGAATCCTTAGAGTCCACACCGCCTAGCGGTAGGTGTCTTTTCGAATTGCGCGATGCGCGTTGCGAAGACGGTGACAAGCAAGCCCAGTCTCGCCGGGGAGAGCACGAAATAAGCCGTAGCCCATCGCGCTGGGAAAGCCGGGTTGTTTCCGGTTACACCTGTGGTCCTACCCCCGAGCTTACTACCCATTGCTCGGGGCCCATGGGTGCGATCGGCACCCAGCTTTCCCTGCGCCCTCTCTTTCAGAGGGTGAAACGAACAGCAAAGCTCGGGCGAAAGGCGCCGCGAGAATGGGATGTGTGACTCACAGATCGTGCAACAATTTCAGCGTCGTCCCGGCGAAGGCCGGGACCCATTGCCACGAATGCGAATTGTGGCGCGACGCTGGGCCACGGCCTGTTTTTCAACAACGCTATTCTGTGGTTATGGGTCCCGGCCTTCGCCGGGACGACGAATGGAGAAGGCCTAAGCCGGCTTTCGCTCTCAATCCCGATACGACGGATCCGCCCGGTCGAGCTTGCGCAGCAGCGCGGGCCAGGCGAGTTCGCCGTTGCGGGCGGCGCGGCCCGGCTTCGGCAGCATCCGCTCATAAGTGTCTTCGAGGATGTTTTGCGGCGGATAGATCAGCTTGGTATTGCAGGACAGCGCCATCACCTGGGTCTGGCAGGCGCGCTCGAGGCGGAACAGCACGTTGAAGGCGGCGGGCACGGTACGGCCGACGACCAAGAGGCCATGATTGCGCAGGATCATCGCCTCGTTGTCACCGAGGTCGCGGACCAGGCGTTCGCGCTCGTCGACATTGTCGGCGATGCCCTCGAAGTCGTGATAGGCGATGTGCAGGAAGCGCATCGAGGTCTGCGCCAGCGGCAGCAGGCCGCATTCCATCGCCGAGACCGCCATGCCGGCCGGGGTATGGGTGTGCGCGACGCAATCCATGTCGTGCTTGGCCATGTGGATGGCGCTGTGAATGACGAAGCCGGCGACGTTGACGTCGTAGTCGGTGGCGTTGAGCAGCGTGTTGCCCTCGACGTCGACCTTGATCAGGCTGGAGGCGTCGATCTCCTCATACAGCATGCCGTAGGCGTTGATCAGGAACTGGTCGGTGGTGCCGGGCACGCGGCAGGAGATGTGGTTCGCGATCATCTCGGTCATGCCGTACATCGCCGTCAGCCGATAACAGGCGGCAAGATCGACGCGGGCCTGCCACTCCTCGGCGCTCACCTGCTCGCGAACCGATTTGACGACCTTGATCGCGGGCGAACTGACGGGGGGATTCATGGCGTTCTCTCCTTGAGATATCTGCGGGGCCGCGGCCCGATTGTTGCGGCGACCATAGCAGAATCCGCGCGGCGGCAAGCTGTGCTGCGCCTGCTTATTTGCAGGTCTGGCGGGCAAAAACCGAATGCGGATTGGCGCGCAGCGCCTTCAATGCCACAATGCGGAAAACAGCCGAGGCGCACCAAAATGAGCGATCGCAAGATACGTATCGCCGTCCTGCATTTCTCCCACGAAACCGTCTCGTTCCTGCCGAACGAGACCACGCTCGACGACTTCATCTATCCGGGCTCGCCGGCCAAAGGCGAGGCGCTGCTGCGGTTCGATCCCAAGAACTATATGGGCGGCTTCGTGCAGGTGGCGCGCGAGTTCTCCGAGGTCGAACTGGTCGGCATCGAATCCCCGCTGTGGCCGAAGACTTACACCGGATCCGGCTGGATTACCGAGGAAGCTTATCGCACCTTCACCGGCAAGATGATCGCCGGATTGAAGGAGGAGGGACCGTTCGACGGCGTCTATCTGTGCCTGCATGGCGCGATGGCCGTGCGCGGCGTGCCGCGTCCCGAAGCCGATCTGGCGCGGCAGGTGCGCGAAGTGGTCGGCCGCTCCGCCTTCATTGCGGCGACGTTTGATCCTCACGGCAATGAGGACGAGGCGTTCCTCGAGCAGGCGGACATGGCATTCGCGGTCAAATATTTCCCGCATTATGACGCGCATCTGCAGGGCGAACGCGCGGCGCGTATGCTGGTGCGGGCGATCCGAGGCGATTACAAGCCGGCGCACAGGACGATCAAGGTTCCCGTGATCTTGCCCACGGTGCTGCAATGGACCGGGGCGCGGCCTTGGATGGACCTCGTGCAGCGCGCGCTGGTCTGGGAGGCGCGCGAGGTCGACGTCTATGTCAACATCTTCTTCGGCTTCCCGTTCGCCGACGTTCCCGATCTCGGCATGACCGTGCAGGTTCTGACCAACGACAATCCAAAGCTCGCCGAGCAGGTCGCGCGCGATCTCGCCGGCACGATCTGGCGGCTGCGCGAAGCCTTGCTGCAATCGACTAGGCTGTACAGCATCACCGAGGGTGTTGCGCTGGCCAAGCAGGCCGTCGCCGCTGGCAATACACCGGTGGTGCTGGCCGATCACAGCGACCGGTCGGGGTCGGCGACCTGGCTGCTGCGTGAGATCATCGCGCAGGACCTCGCCAACACCGTGATCGCGACCATCGCCGACGCCAGGGCGACCGCAAGCCTGAAGGCCGCCGGCGCCAAGGCCGGCGATACCTTCGACATGGAGATCGGCGGCCGCGCCGACGAGTCGGCAGGCGATCCGGTTCGGATTCAGGGTACGGTTTCGGCGGCGGGCGAGGGCTACGGCCAATTCTGGGTCTGCGTGCGCTTCGGCCGCAACAATGTGCTGATCCTGTCCACTTATCTGGTGCAGATCATGGAGCCGTTTTCGCTGAAGGCGCTGGTGCCCGACATCGGCGCCTTTGACGTGATGGCGATCAAGTCGCGGGTCCATTTCCGGCGCGGCTTCGACGACAATGGATTTGCCAAGACGATCCTCCTGGTCGAACCCGACGAGCCGTTCCTCGGTACCACGCGTCTCGACAAGCTGCCGTACAAGAACGTCGATCTCGCGCAGTTCTATCCGTACGGCAATCCGGCATTTTCGGAGGCGTCGCCATGACGGAGAACCGCTATCGCCTGATCGGCTCGACCGCCTCGCCCTATGCGATCAAGTTGCGCGCGCTGATGCGCTACCGTCGGATCCCGCACGACTGGGTGATCATGACCAAGGCTTTGCGCGAGGCAACCGCGCATCTGAAGCCGATGCTGATCCCGGTGCTGCAATATCCCGACGGCAGCTACCGCGGCGAGACCACGACGCTGGCCTATGATCTGGAAGCGCGGCATCAGGGACGGTCGGTGATCCCCGAAGACAAGGCCATCGCTTTCATCTGCGATCTGCTCGAGGACCTCGCCGACGAATGGGCGGTGAAGCCGTTGTTTCTCTATCGTTGGTGGGATCCGGAAGACCAGGCCTATGTCTCGCGCTGGGCCGGCGAGGAGTGGTCGACATCGGAGGCCGAGGCCGGCAGCTGCGAGGAGATCGAGGAGTTCCGGCAGCGGCAGATTTCGCGCATGGTCATTCTCGGCGCAACGGATGAGAACAGGCCGCTGCTGGAGGAGAGCTACCGGCGTACGCTTGCCGCGTTCGAGCCTCAGGTCGGCATGAGGAGCTATCTGTTCGGCAGCCGGCCGTCGCTGGCGGATTTTGCCTGGTTCGGCCAGCTCAGCGAGATGGCGACCGACCCGACCCCGATGCGGATCATGCGCGAGCGCGCGCCGTTCACCGATCACTGGGTGCGGCGGCTCGACGATGCGTCAGGTGTCGAGGGTGACTGGTATCCTCGTGAGCAGGCGCTTGGCGGATTCGCGGAGGCGCTGCTGCGGATCGCCGGCGAACTTTATCTGCCGTTCCTGGCGGCCAACGCGGATGCCTTCGCGAAGGGCCTCGAACGGCTCGAGATCAACGTCTGGGGACTGCCCTACGCGCTGGCGCCGTTCAAATATCAGGTCAAATGCCTGCAGCAGCTGCGCGAGAAGTTTGCCGCGCTCGATGCCGGCGAGCGCGCGGCGTTGAAGCCGGTGCTGGAACGCACCAGGTGCTGGGCGATCCTGAACGGAGGCTGATCGATCAGCGACGATAGGCCGATTCGAAACGGTCGGCGCCTACGTCCGGTGCCGGCTGCCAAGCGCGATCGCAATCGTCTCAGGCTGCTTGATCCGCTCGATCAGCATGTCGATGCGGTCGCCGCCCCAGAACAACTCGCCGTTGAACACCATGCTGGGCACGCCGAACACGCCGAGGGCTTCGGCCTCGTCGATGATGCGATCATGTTCGGCGCGGGCAGGACCGCGAACATAGGCCTCGAAGGCGTCGGCGGAGCCGCCGACCGCGGTGATCACGTCGGCAATCTCGGGCAGTTCGTCGATCTCGAGCTCATGGTTCCAGAATCTCCGGAACACCGTGTCGTGATAGGGTCGGAACAGCCCGTGACGCTGCGCGAACAGCATCCCGGCGCTGGCGTAGAAGGCGTCGTAGATCCGGCGCGGGCCCTTCATGGTCAATCCCTGCGCGTTGGCGAACCGCCGCGCATCCATGTAGGCGTAGCGCACCTTGCGCCAGAAGTGCGGCGTGCGTTCCTCGACCGTGCCCATGAATTCGGGAATGCGAAGCGTGTAGGGCAGCCATTCCAAATCGACGCTGTAGATCTCCTCGAGTTCGAATAGCCGCTTGTTGGCGACGTAGGCATAGGGAGACTTGTAGTCGGTGTAGATGCGTACGCGCGGCTTTTCCATCATCGTTCCTCACCCGGTCGGGACAATTGTTTCCGATCCCGCGCGGGGGTGCAATGCGGCCTGATGAAGGGAGATGGCAGGCAAACGAATGGGCCCCGGTGCATTCAAGCATCTTGCGGGGCCCTGCTACTTCGTTTTAGCGAAGGATGTCTGGTAAAGACCAGTGGTGTTTCGGGACCTAAAAGCGCGTGGCCTTTGCGCTCTCGTCCTGCGGATATCTTCAGATTGTCGGCAGTGCACGCGGCTAGCAGCTGCTGTTCGCCTCAACGTGCACCGTGACCTTGCCGCTGAGCAAGGTCGCTGGCTTTCGCCGGTGGCGTCATGCTCCTCTCCGAGGGGTGGTCCAACGGACATCTGTCCGCTTCTGCTGCCTGGCGGCCGATCCCATAATCGTCCGTCAATTCCTGCGACGCGAGGAGCAAGCGCTCCAGCACCCCAACAGGTGCAGTCAGCGAAATGCTGCGGCAGTTATGGCCTTCTGTCAAGTTAACGAGCGAGGGAACTCAGGTCAGGAGTCCTGTCGCGCCTTGGTCTTTCGATATTGGGTGAAGTCCGGATCGTGCGTCATTTTCCAGTAGTCGACGAACCGCCACGGCATCGCCGAGAACACGCGGCCGCCGCTGTTGCGGTAGTAGGTCGTCATGCCCGGGTGCGTCCAGATCAGTTGCTCATGCTCGGCGTCGACGTTGCGGATATACGCGTCATGCGCGTCGGGATGCACGTCGATCGCGGCGATGTCGTTCTCGATCATCTCGACAAGGCAGGCGGAGATGTAGCGGCTCTGGCATTCCGACTGGAAGATCACGCTGCCGCCATGCGCGGGCCCCGAGTTGGGACCAAGCATCAGAAACAGGTTGGGGAAATCAGGCACGGTGAGGCCGAGATAGGCGGTCGGATTGTCGTCGTGCCAGGTCTGCTTGAGGTTCTTGCCGTCACGCCCGGTGATGTTGAGCCGCGCCGCCATCTCGGAGACCTTGAAGCCGGTCGAGATCACGACGACGTCGTGCTGCCGCGACGTGCCGTCGGCCGTGACGATTCCGTGCCGATCGAAATGGTCGATCTTGTCGGTGACCAGCTCGACATTCGGTTTGGTCAGCGTCTTGAACCAGTTGTTGTCGAGCAGGATGCGCTTGCCGTAGGGCGGATAGGTCGGCATGCATTTCTCGATCAGGTCGGGGCGATCCTTCAGCTCGGACAGGATGAAGTCGGCGAGCTCCTGGCGATGCCGGTCGTTGCCCTTGTTGACGGCGCGGTCCGGATGCGGCCAGGCCGGATCCTTGCGCAGGAACGGCAGCAATCCGTCGCCGTAACGCCAGAACATGTTGAAGCGATACCACTGCACATAGAACGGCAGATGCGCGAGCAGCCACTGCGCACCTTCGGTGATCGGATCGGAATAGCCCTTCACCGGCCGCGCCCATTGCGCGGTGCGCTGGTAGACGGTGACCGAGGCGACGCGGTCGGCGATCGACGGCACCAGCTGCATCGCGGTTGCGCCGGTGCCGATCACGGCGACATGCCTGTCGTCGAGCTTGATGTCGTCGGACCACAGCGCCGAATGGACCTTCAGGCCTGTGAAGGCCTCGTCTCCCTCAAAGCGGGCAGGCAGGGGATCATTGAGCTGGCCGATCGC
Source organism: Bradyrhizobium sp. USDA 4502 (assembly GCF_054063355.1). Taxonomy (NCBI): domain Bacteria; kingdom Pseudomonadati; phylum Pseudomonadota; class Alphaproteobacteria; order Hyphomicrobiales; family Nitrobacteraceae; genus Bradyrhizobium; species Bradyrhizobium sp. USDA 4502. The sequence continues at coordinate 4,763,949 of NZ_JBSSGF010000001.1, read as the reverse complement.
GCTGACCAGCGCGGTGGATTCAAAGGTTTCTTCGCCGCGGGCAGTCTTCAGCGTCGAGATCCAGCGTCGCTTGCCTTCGTCCCAGCGCGAGGCGACGAGCTCGGTATTGAGGCGGACATGCTTGCGGATGTCGTATTCGCGCACGACCTTGAGCAGATAATCGAGCAGCTCCTGGCGCTGCGCGAAATAGCGGGTCCACGGATTGCGGGCGCCGAACGAGAAGGAATAGGAGTGGTTCGGCGTATCGACGCCGCAGCCGGGATAGCGGTTGACGTACCAGGTGCCGCCGATCTCGTCCTGCCTCTCGACAATCGTATAGGGGATGCCGAGCCGGCCGAGCGCGACGCCAAGCGCGATCGCGCAGACCCCGGCGCCGACGATCAGCACATGCTGCTGCGCCAGCTTCTCGCCAGAAGGGCGCTCGCGCCAGCGCGCGTCGCGTGGGATGAAGCCCATCTCCTCCCGCATCAGCGGCGCATATTCCGGCGCGACATTGTCGCCGAGCGTCGCGCGCATCATCCGCAGCATCAGCTCATTGCCGGGATCGGTGATGACGGGCTTCGGGGTGCCGTTCGCGAACAGGTTCAGGACCGCCGCGCGAATCTCGTCCTGGATCTCCTGAGGCACACCGGCGTCGGGATCCGGGATCAGGCGGACGTCGCGCTTCGGCTTGTAGGGCGGCTCGAGCCACTTCTCGTCGCCGGTCATGTGCACCAGCACCATCAGCAGCACGCGGATGTCACCCTCGGCGATGGCGGAGGACAGATCGAGGTGTTTGCGCGGAAGCTCGATATTCATGCGTTGTCCTCAGCTGCGTGGGGCTTCCGGCAGGCCGCCATAGGCGGCCCAGGTGGTGCCTGCGATGTAGCCGGCATCGACCGGCAGGTTGATGCCGGTGATGCCGCTGCTCTGCGGCGAGAGCAGCCATGCGATCGCCTGCGCGACTTCGATCGGCTCGACCAGCCGGTTCAGCGCGGTCGGCCGCGCCAGCAGGTCCTTGTTCAGGGCGCCCGATGCGATGCCGGCCTCGAGCGCTGCCGTGCGGGTGAAGCCGGGCGACACCGCGTTGACGCGGACGCCGGAACGGCCCCATTCGGCGGCGAGCGTCTGCGTGATCTGGATGACGCCGGCCTTCGCCGCGGTATAGGCGTGGATCGGGCCCGACGTCATGCCGGCCACCGAGGCGACGTTGACGATCGCGCCATGCCGCCGCTTCGCCATGGCGATGCCGACGCTGCGCGCGACCAGGAAGGTGCCGCGCAGATCGATATTGACCTCGCGGTCCCATTGCTCCATCCGCACCCGTTCGATCGTGTGCATCTTACCGAACACGCCGGCGGCGTTGACGAGGCCGCTGATCGGACCATGCGCGGTCTCGATATCGGCAATGCCCGCGACAACGGCGCTCTCGTTCGCGACGTCGAACGGCGCCGGCCACAGGACGGCGGCAGTTCCAACCAGCGGCTCGGGCGCGATGTCGACGATGACGACGCGATGCCCCTGATCGGCGAGCAGTGTCGCGGTCGCCGCACCAATGCCGCGGCTGCCGCCGGTGACGAGGATGGTGCCCTCAGCGCTCATGATTTTCTTCCCTTGTCGCTGGTGGTGAACAGGCCGCGGGTGACCAGTTTTTGATAGGCGGTGATCACATAGTCGGGCACCGCGGTGACGCCGCGCTCGGAATAGGAATAGCGGCGGCTGAGATAACCGCGCGCGCCCATCAGCACCTGGACGATGGCCTCGAATTCCTCGTCGCTGAACGCGTTGGTCGCACCGGCAGCCCGCGCGCGTTGCAGGATCCGCACATAGGCGCTCGAGATGTTGTCAAAATGCTTCTGGTAGCCGATCGGCGCGAAGAATTCGGCCTCGTTGAGGATGCGCAGGAATTCCGGCACCTCGCGGATGAAATCGAAGAAGGCGCTGAAGCGCTCGACCTCCTGCCGGGCTTCGCTTGCGGTGCCGGTGCGCGCATGGATGAAGCGGACCATGTCGAGGCCGATCTTCGGCAGCAGCTGGTCGAGCAGCTCCTGGCGGTTCTCGAAATGATTGTAGAAGGTGCCCTGCGCGACGCCGGCGGCCTCGGTGATGCGCGCGACCGAGGCTTCGGCATAGCCGTATTTGCCGACGACCTTGGTCGCGGCGTCGAAGATCTTCTGCTTGGTCCAGGCGTTGCGCTCGACCCGGTTGAGCTTTGTCACTTTGGCGGTTGTCGCTTGCGTCATGCGGTGGCCTCGAGTTCGGCGCGGAGCACGCGTTTGAGCACTTTGCCGGATGGATTGCGCGGCAGGCTGTCGCGGATGACGAGCTGCCGCGGCACCTTGAAGCCGGCGAGCCGTGTCCGGCAGTGGTCGGTGAGACCGGGCAGGTCGAGCTTGGCGTCGTCGGCCAGCACCACGATCGCGACCGGCTTCTCGCCCCAGCGCGCGTCCGGCAGGCCGATCACCGCGACCTCGCGCACTTCGGGCATTTCGTAGATGACGCGCTCGACCTCGGAGGAGGCGATGTTCTCGCCGCCGGAGATGATCATGTCCTTCTTGCGGTCGGTCAGATACAGGAAGCCGTCATCGTCGAGATAGCCGACATCGCCGGTGCGGAACCAGTCGCCGAAGAACGCGGATGCGGTCTTCTCCGGATCCTTCCAGTAGCCCTGCGTGACCTTCGGGCCGCGCAGGCAGATCTCGCCGTTCTGGCCGGCCGGCAGGCGCTTGCCGGCATCGTCGCGAATCTCGATCTCGACATGGGCGATGGCGCGGCCGGTCGAGCCGATCTTCTCGATCTCGCGGCCGGCGTCCATGAAGGTATCGCCGCCGCAGCTTTCGGTGAGGCCGTAGGCATCGATGTAGCGCGCGTTCTTGAAATAGTCAGAGAAGGCGCGGATGCGGACTTCCGGTGTCTTCTCGCCGCCGCCGATCGCCCATTGCAGGCTGGAGACGTCATAGCGCTCGCGGTTCGGGCAGGTGAGGAGCGCCGTGGTCATGACCGGCGCGAACCATGCCGCGTTCAGTTTCTCCCGCTCGATCGCGGCGAGTGCGGGTTCAGGCTCGAAGGTGCGGTGAATGCACAGCATGCCGCCATGCCAGAGCACCGCGATGCCGGGCAGGTCGAGCGCGCCGACGTGATAGAGCGGACCGACCACGAGCAACCGCGTGTCGGTATTGAGCCCGAGCACCAAGGTCTGGTCGGCGGACTTCCAGTAGACGTTCTCGTAAGTGAGCATCACCCCCTTGGGACGATCGGTCGTGCCCGAGGTGTACATCAGCCGCATCAGGTCGCGCGGCCCGCGCACATGGATCGGCGCCGGCGCGATGTCGGGCGCAAGGTTGGTGACGCTGGACTGCGCGACCTCATCGAGCAGCACGACCGGCGCGCCGCCGGTTTCGATCGCGGCAAACTCCTCGTCGGCGACCAAGAGGCGCGCGCCGGAATTGCCGACGATGTAGCCGACCTCATCGGCCGAGAGGCGATAGTTGATCGGCAGGAACACCGCGCCGATATGGCTGGTCGCGAACGCCAGCTCGAGAAAGGCCGTGCTGTTCTTCATCAGCACGGCGACGATGTCGCCGGGCGCGATCCCGCGCGCCGCGAGCCAGCCGCCGACCTGCCGGATCCGCAGATCAAAGTCGGCGTAGGAGACGTCCTCACCGCGATATTTCAGCGCACAGCGGTCCGGAGTCCGCCGGGCATGAAATGCGATGAAGCTGGAAAGGTTGATCATTTGCCGCCCGCGGGGCCGATTCCGGCGCCGTTTTCTCCCTGGATGAATTGTGAGTCGTAATTCATCTTTGGCTTGACGTCACCCCCCTTGCTCTGAAAACATCGTGGTCATGGAGACGGAACGATCTCCGGCAGGGATTTTGGGAACGCGAATCCGACAGGGAGGGGAATGATGAAGAGGACCCGGAAACCGGGCATCACCCGGCGCTCGACGCTTGCGCTGATGGGCGCCGGTGCGGTGAGCTTTGCCGCGCCATGGGTGGCGCGCGCACAGGCCAAGACGATCAAGATCGGCATGCCGACCATTCTGTCGGGCCGCGTCGCGCAGCTCGGAACGTCCTCGCGCAACGCAGTGCTGCTGGAGGTCGAGAAGGTCAATGCCGCCGGCGGCCTTGCCGGGCGGCAGATCGAGATGGTGATCCGCGACTCCAAGGGACAGCCGCAGGAAGCGGCGCGCATCGCGCGCGAGCTCGTCAACACCGACGGCTGCGAGATGCTGCTTGACGGCGAAGCGTCCTCGGGATCGTTCGCGGTTCACGAAGTGGCGCGCGATCTCGGCGTGCTGTGCATCCACACCTGCTCGGAAGCGTCATCGCTGACCGCCGATCCCAAGCAGCACATCCCGAACGCCTTCCGTTGTGTGCGGCAGGGCATTCATGATTCGATCGTCGGCGCCAGCTACGCTGCAGGGATCGCCAAGGCCAAGGGCCTGAAGAAATGGGCGACCTGTTCGCCCGACTATGCCTATGGCCGCGACACCACCGGCGAGTTCGTGCTCTACCTGAAGAAGTTCGCGCCTGACGTCGAGATCATCAGCGAGTCCTGGCCAAAGCTGTTCCAGCCCGATTACACCGAGGTGGTGACCAAGATCCTGCAGGCCAAGCCGCAGGCGCTTTATTCGTGCCTGTGGGGTGGCGATCTCACCTCCTACATCGACCAGGCCAACATCTACGCGATGTTCACCCAGATGGAGGTGTTCGCGGTCAACATGGCCGACTACACCGCACTCACGGTGGTGAAGAACTTGCCCAAGGGCATCCACTCCGGCGACCGCTACATCAAGACATTCCCGCCGACGCCGGAAAATGCGGCCTGGGGCGATGCCTACAAGGCCAAGTACAACGAGTACCCGACCAACTGGTCGTGGCAGAACGCCACGGCGGTCATGTTCCTCAACGAGGCCGTCAAGAAGGCGAACTCGACCGACGGCAAGAAGGTCGCGGAGGCGCTCACCGGCCTCACCATCAAGTGCCCGTTCGGCGCCGACGGCACCGTGACCATGCGCGCCGACGATCACACGCTGGTCGGCTACGCCATCGGCTGGGGCACCACGATCCCGCAGGAGCCCTACGTGCCTGACGTGAAGGCCGGAGACTGGAAGACCATCTTCGAGCTCGAAGCCGAGTGGAAGAAGAGCAAGGGCTACACCTGATCCGCATGTGCGGCGGAGGCTGCCGCCGGCTGCCTCCGCCTCGCATCTGATGTTTGTCGCGCGCCGACGTTGCGGCCCGCCGTGATGGATGATTTTCCGTGGACCTCGACGCGCTCGCCAGTTGCCTCGCCAGCCCTGCCTGTCTGGTGACGCAAACCACCAGCGGCCTGATCATCGGCATGCTGCTGTTCCTTGTCGCCGTTGGGCTGACGCTGATCTTCGGCGTGCTCAAGGTGGTCAATTTCAGCCACGGCGCCTTCTATATGTTCGGCGCCTATTTCGCGATGACGGCCTATCAGTTCACCGGCAGCTTCGCGCTGGCGATGCTGAGCGGCGCCGCCGGCACCGCGATCCTCGGCCTGATCTTCGAGCGCGTGTTCATGAGCCGGGTCTACGGCCGCGACGTCTTGATGCAGCTCCTGGTCTGCTACGCCTTCGTGCTGATCTTCGACGATGTCGTCCGCATGATCTGGGGGCCTGAGTTCAAGTCGATGGGCATGCCGGCTGCATTCCAGGTGCCGCCGCTGTTCATCGCCGGCGGCGTGGTGCCGCCGTACTATCTGCTCTTGATCGGGGTGGCGCTCGCCGCGGCGGTTGTTCTTGGCCTGGGGCTGGCGCGCTCCAGGATCGGCAAGGTAATCCGTGCGGCTGCGCATAATCCCGGAATGGTCTCGGCGCTGGGGATCAATACCGGGCTGATCTATGGCGGCGTATTCGCGCTCGGCGGCATGCTGGCGGGACTGGCGGGAGCGCTTGCCGCGCCGGTGCGCTCGCTGACGCCGGGCATGGGCTTCTCGGTACTGATCGAGTCCTTCATCGTGACCGTGATCGGCGGCATGGGCTCGATCCTCGGCGCGTTGATCGGCGCGCTTTTGATCGGCCTGATCCGCTCCTTCGGATCGCTCGGCTTCCCGCTGTTCACCGAGGGGCTGATGTATCTGTTTATGGTGATTGTGCTGGTCTCGCGCCCGACCGGGCTGTTCGGCAAGGAGGTCGCATGACCGAATTGCAGGCCGGGCAGAGCACGCAGCCCCTCGATGTTACCCGGATCGACGCCAGGCCGCAGCGGTACCGCGATGTGCTGATCGCGCTCGCGGCCTTTGTCCTGCTCGCGCTGCTGCCGTTTATCTTCGGCAGCAAGCAGCTGCTCGACTTCGTGATCCGCTGCGCCGCCTACGGATTGTTCGCGACGTCGCTCAACCTTCTGGTCGGCTATACCGGTTTGATCTCGTTCGGCCACGGCATGTTCTTCGGCCTCGGTGCCTATGGTTTCGGGCTGATGATGCAGAAGACCGGCGTGCCGATCCCGGTGGCCTTCGTCGCCACGCTGGCGATGACCCTGGTCGTCGCCGTCGTCATCGGTGCGATCTGCGTGCGGCTGAAGGAGATTTATTTCGCCTTCGTCACGCTGGCATTCCAGATGCTGATTCACTCGACCATCCTGTCGTGGCAGTCGCTGACCGGCGGCGACCAGGGCCTGCGCGGCGGGATTCCGCGACCGCCGTTTCTCGGCATCGATCTGTCGAACCATCTGCATCTCTACATCACGAGCTGTGCCCTGCTGGTGATCGGCCTGCTGCTCATGCGCCAGATCGCGCAATCGCCGTTCGGCTACACGCTGCGCATGATCCGCGACAACGCCACGCGGGCGAGCTTCATCGGCATCGATGTCTGGCGCGCCAAGCTGACGATCTTTGTGCTCGCCGCGCTGTTCGCCGCGACCGGCGGCATCATCATGGCGCTGTTCGTCTCCGGCGCCTATCCCGAGTTCGCCTATTGGACGATCTCGGGCGAGGGCATCTTCATCAACATGCTCGGGGGCGTGACAACCTTCCTCGGACCGATGGTCGGCACGGTGCTGCTGCTGATCCTCAACGATACCGTTACCCGCCTGACCGAGTATCACGGCATCGTGCTCGGCATTGTGATCCTGTTCTTTGCCATCGGCCTGCGAAAGGGCCTGATGGACTTTGTCGTCGAATGGTTCGCGCAGCGTCGCGGAGAAGCCGGGGAGCGCGCGCCATGAGTGCACAGACGCGGATCAGCGTCGTAACCGGCGGCGCCAGCGGCATCGGCGCGGCGTGCGTGCGTGAGCTCGCAGCGGCCGGCGATCTCGTCGCCGTTCTCGACCGCGATCTTGCCAAGGCGCAGACGATTGCGGCGGAAGTCGGTGGCAAGGCGTTTGCGGCCGACGTGGCGGACGAGCGCAGCGTCGAGGCCTGTGCGGCCGCGATCGAGCGCGACTGCGGCCCGGTCGCGGTGCTGGTCAACAGCGCCGGCATCATCCAGGTGCCGGTCCGGCCGCACGAGCTGCCGATGACCTCCTGGGACGACGTCGTGCGCGTCGACCAGCGCGGGACCTATGTCGCCTGCGTTGCCTTTGCGCGGCAGATGATCGCGCGCAAGCGCGGCAGCATCGTCAACATCGCCTCGATTGCCGGCATGCGCTCGATGCCGCTGCATGCCTATGCGCCCGCCAAGGCGGCGGTGATCGCCATCACCGAATGCCTCGCGGCCGAATGGGGGCCGTCCGGCATCCGCGTCAATGCCGTGTCCCCTGGCTATACGCTGACGCCGGCGCTGAAGAATGCCATCGATCGAGGGGAGCGGGATGTCTCGGCGTTGGCTGCCAATGCAGCACTTCGCCGCCTTGTTGACCCCTCGGAGATCGGCCGCGTCGTCGCATTCCTGGCCTCCGACGCGGCCTCCGCGATGACCGGCGCCAACGTGCCGGTCGATTGCGGCTGGCTTGCCGGCACATCGTGGAGCACGTATGGCGGTCTACGGGAGGCGAGTGGCTAGCCATGCTGGAGATTCGCGGACTCTCGAAATCCTTTGGCGGCGTCAAGGCGACCGACAACGTCTCGCTCGACTTCGCCGATGGTTCGCTCACCGCCGTGATCGGCCCCAACGGCGCCGGCAAGAGCACATTCTTCAACCTGATCACGGGCGCGCTGCAGCCTGATGCCGGGCAGATCTTGCTCAACGGCGTCGACATGGCGGGCAAGGCCCCGCCGGAGATCGTGCGCCATGGCATCGGCCGCGCCTTCCAGGTCGCGAGCATATTCCCGTCGCTGACGGTGGAGGAGACGATGCTCGCTGCAGTCTGCGCCGATCAGCGCCGCGCCGGCGTGATGCATCGCCGGTTTCCGCTGGCCGAGACGCGCGACCGCGCCGAGCATACGATGGAGCTGCTCGGCCTCGCCGGGAAGCGCAACCGGACCGCGGCGACGCTGTCGCATGGCGACCAGAAGCTGCTCGATATCGCGCTCGCGCTGGTGCTCGAGCCCAAGGTGCTGCTGCTCGACGAGCCGACCGCGGGCATGGGTACCGAGGAGCGCTGGCGCATGATCGACAAGGTGCGCGAGCTCTGGGAGAAGCAGAAGATCACCGTCGTGTTCATCGAGCACGACATGGACATCGTGTTCAAGATCGCGCCCCAAATCGTCGTGCTGTGCTACGGCCGGATCCTGGCGACCGGGACGCCGGACGCGATCCGCAGGAACGATGCCGTGATCGAGGCCTATCTCGGCAGCGACGACCACGCGGGAGCGGTGGCATGAGCGCGCAGCCGGTGGTGCAGGTCGAGGACCTCGACGTCTATTACGGTACCAGCCAGATCCTGTTCGGCGTCGGCCTGTCGGTGCGGCAGGGCGAGACCATGGCGCTGCTCGGCCGCAACGGCGCCGGCAAGTCGACCACCATGAAGGCCATCATGGGGCTGGCGCCGGCGCACCGCGGCAGGGTGACCCTGCGCGGCCAGGTGGTCTCGGGAATGCGGCCGCATCACATCGCGCGGGCCGGGCTCGGCTTCGTGCCGGAAGACCGCCAGATCTTTCCCGAGCATACCGTCGAGGACAATCTCGTCATCGGCCAGAAGAAGGGGCCCGATGGCGAGGACGAGTGGTCGATCCGCCGCGTCTATGATGTGTTCCCGCTGCTCGAGCCGCTGCGGCACCGGATCGCCGGAAGGCTGTCCGGCGGCGAGCAGCAAATGCTGGCGATCGCCCGCACGCTGATGGGCAATCCGGTTCTGCTGCTGCTGGATGAGCCGAGCGAGGGGCTGGCGCCGATCATCGTGCAGCGCATCGGCGAGCTGCTGCGGCAGCTCCGCGGAACCGGTGCCACAGTATTGATCGCCGAGCAGAACATGCATTTTTGCCTTGGCCTTGCGAGCCACGCGACGGTTATCGACAAGGGACAGATCGTCTACACATCCTCCATCGAAGAGCTGAAGGCCAACGACAACATCCGGCAGCGCTATCTGGCGCTGTAGGGCATGATCCGGAAAAAAGCGACAAGCGCGTAGCGGTTGCGCGGGGATCATGCCCAAAGGACAGGGCTCTTTCGACAGCGATGGGAGGACAAATGGCGGGCAAGCTGTCGCCGACGCATGAAGCGCCGTATCGCGGGCTGAAGGTCCTCGATTTCGGGCAGGGGATTGCCTCGCCCTATTGCGCGATGCTGCTTGGGGTCTACGGCGCCGACGTCATCAAGGTCGAACCGCCGGAGGGCGACTGGTCGCGCTATCTCGGCACGACCTACGGCAATCACACGACGCTGTCGGCGGTCTACAACCGCGGCAAGCGCAGCCTGTGCCTCGACATGAAGCACAAGGATGGGATCGCGATCGCGCAGCGGCTGTCGCGCGAGGCCGACGTGCTCATCGAAGGATTTCGTCCCGGCGTCGCGGAGCGGCTCGGGCTCGGCTACGAGGGCCTGTCGCGCGACAATCCCGCCCTGGTCTATCTGTCGGTCAGCGGCTTCGGGCAGAGCGGCCCGTACGCCAAGCGGCCCGGCTCGGATTCGGTGGCGCAGGCGTTCTCGGGGCTGGTCTCGGTCAATCTCGGCGCCGATGGCGTGCCGCATCGGGTCGGCACCACGATTTCCGACGTCGTCACCGGCGTCTATGCGTTCCAGGCCATCGCCACGACGCTATTCGCGCGTGCGACCGTCGGCACCGGCCGCTGGATCGACGTCAATCTCTGCCAGTCGACGTCGGCGCTGCTCGGCCACAAGGTGGCGGAGTTCATCCTCGAGGGCGGCGCGCCGCGCGCGCTGAACGTTCCGGCCGGCACCTACCAGACCCGGGACGGCTGGATGATGGTCACCCTGGTGAACGAGCCGCAATACAAGCGGCTGTGCGGTGCGATCGGCCGTGAGGATCTCGCCGCCGATCCGCGTTTTGCCGACTTCGCCCGGCGCGCCGACGCGGCCGACGCGCTGATCCCGCAATTGCGCGAGGTGTTCCTGACCCAGGCGACGGATGCCTGGCTGACCCGGCTGCATGCGGCAGATATCATCGCCGAGCGGATCCTCGATCCCGGCGAATGGCTGCGCAATGTCCATGTCGAGGCGACCAGGGCATCGGTGCGCCAGGACACACCCGGCGTCGGCGCGGTCTACACGCCACGCACGCCGGGGATCGCGAGCCTGTCCGAGGATCACCTTTGCCCCGCGCCTGACGTCGGGCAGGATAGCCGCGCCGTGCTGACGGAGGCCGGCTTCGGTTCCGCCGAGATCGATGGCCTGCTGCTCTCGGGCGCGGTGCGGCAGACCAAGAGCTAACGGGAGGCAATACATCATGAGCACCGACCTCGTTCGTTACTCGGTCACCGACCAGATTGCGGAGATCGTGCTGGATCGCGCGCCGGTCAACGCACTCAGCATTCCCCTGATCGACGCGCTGCTGGCGGCGCTGGCGAAAGCGCGCGACGACGACGCGGTGCGTGCCGTCATCATCAGCAGCGCTCACAAGGTGTTTTGCGCCGGCCTCGATCTCGACATCGTCAGGGGCAAGCCCGCGATCGAGACCAAGACGTTCCTCGAGCGGCTGTATTTCGCGCTGAACGATACGCAGTACCGCATGGGCAAGCCGACGATTGCGGCGATCGATGGCGCGGTGCGCGCCGGCGGCATGACGATCGCGATCTCCTGCGACATGATCGTCGCGGGCGACGGCTCGACCTTCGGCTATCCCGAGATCGATGTCGGCCTGATCCCGGCGATCCATTTTGTGCAGTTGCCGCGGCTGGTCGGTAAGCACCAGGCGTTCGGCCCGCTGTTCCTTGGCGAGCCCTTCGATGCCGCGACCGCCTTTCGCATGGGCCTGCTCAGCGAGGTGGTGCCGAAGGGCACTGCGCTCGCGCGCGCCCGCGAGATCGCACGCAAGCTCGCGGCGAAATCGCCGATCGTGATGAAGATCGGCCGCGACGCCTTCATGCGTGCGGTCGATGCCGATTTCCGCCGCTCGGTGGAGAACACGGCGGAAAGTTTCGTTGTGGTCGCATCGACGGAAGATTGCCAGGAAGGGCTGAATGCGTTCGTCGAGAAGCGGGCGCCCAACTACAAGGGACGGTAAATGGCTGGATTGTATTTCGAGGAGTTCGAGATCGGACAGGAATTCCATCACGAGTTCAGCCGCACCGTGACCGAGATGGACAACACCATGTTCAGCCTCCTGACCATGAACCCGCAGCCATTGCATATCGACGCGCATTTCTCCGAGAAGACCGAGTTCGGCCAGCGGCTGTTCAACAGCCTCTATACGCTCGGCATCATGATCGGCATGAGCGTGTACGATACGACGCTGGGAACGACCGTCGGCAATCTCGGCATGACCGACGTCAAGTTCCCGAAGCCGGTGTTCCATGGCGATACGCTGAAGGCGCACACCAGGATCATCGGCAAGCGCGCCAGCAAGTCGCGGCCGACCCAGGGCATCGTCGAGTTCGAGCACACCATGACCAACCAGCGCGGCGAGGTGGTGGCGAGCTGCCGCCGCACCGGCCTGATGCACTGCAAGCCGAAGGCGTAAGCGATGCGATCGTTCCTGTTCGTTCCCGGCGACAGCACCCGGAAATATGAAAGCGCGAAGAAGACCGCAGCCGATGCGCTGATCCTCGACCTCGAGGATTCCATCGCGCCGGACCAGAAGGTGGTTGCGCGGGGCATCACGCGCCAGATGCTCGATGCGCGCAATCCGGAGCAGAAGCTTTATATCCGCGTCAACGCGCTCGACACCGATCTGACGCTCGGCGATCTCGCCGCCGTGATGCCCGGCAAACCCGATGGAATCGTGCTGCCGAAATGCGCCGGTGCCGCCGACGTCAACCGGCTCGCACTCTATCTTGACGCATTCGAGGCGGCCTCTGATATCGCGCAGGGCACCACCCGGATCGTGACGGTCGCGACCGAGACGGCGCGGGCGGTGCTGAAAATCCTCGATTTCGAGAACATGAGCCCGCGGCTATGGGGCATGATGTGGGGCGCGGAGGATCTCGCAGCCTCGCTCGGGGCAACGCGCAATCGCAGCGATGGCCGCTATCACTCGCCCTTCATCCTGGCGCGCGATCTCTGCCTGATCGGCGCGGCCGCCGCCGGCGTCGTCGCGATTGATACCATCGCGACCGACATCAACGATCTCGATGCCTTGAAGGCCGAGGCGGTCGCCGCACGCCAGGATGGCTTCCTCGCCAAAGCCGTGATCCATCCCAAGCATGTCGACGTCGTCAACGCGGCCTTCATGCCGACGGATGAGGAGATTGCATGGTCGGAGCGGGTGATCGCCGCGTTCGCCAATAACCCGTCGGGGGTCGCCAAGATGGATGGCAAGATGCTGGACAAGCCGCATCTGCGCGCCGCCGAGAAGATCCTGGCGTCGCGCAAGAAATAGTCGGGGAGGCGGGCCGATACCGCCATGTTGCGCGATAGTGAGGCGCGGCTGCGGCGGTCGCTGGCGATCGACTAAACCGCTGGGATCAGGAATGAGCGACCGCCGACTTGCCGTCCTGCTGCTTCGACCATGAGACGTAGTAGGCGACGGCCGTCATCGCCGCGATACCGGCGATGCTGACCGCGACCTGCCTTGCCAGTGAGTATGGGCCCGTAATCAGGATCAGGTGCGCAGCGAAGGAGAGGAAGACGCCTGCACAGAACACGGCGAGCCATTCCTCGCCGCACTTGATGATCGGCTGCAAGGCGGGAGATCGCAGGTATTCCCAATCGCGCGGCACCAGCCAGCTGAACAGGAACGTCAGGACCAGGAAGTGCAGGATGCGATGAGGCGCGATCTCCTCCCGGTCGTTTGGCAGCAGCATATCGCTCAGCCCGCTCGGCATCATTTGCGCGAGCGCCGGGATATCGCTGCTCGAGATGATCGTCAGGGCGAACAGCAGATACAGCAACGCCATGGCGCGCAGCGCGGGAGCAGCCTGCATCGCGCGGATCGCGGGCGCATATCGCGCGCCGATCAGCGCGAGCCAGCCGCCCATCACGAACAGCAATTGCCAGCAGAACGGATTGAGGTACCAGTCTCCATACGGATATGACGACAGGTTCCAGTTGAGCAGCCGGCCGGCCGCATAGAGGGTCACGGATGCGACGACCGTCGCGTTCGGCACGTACAACAGCCCGAACACGATGATGGGCTGGAACGCCATCAAGGCAATGGTGAGTTGCAGCACGTCGAGATTGAGCGGCTTGGCCTGCAGGAACAGGCCGTAGATCAACGTCCGGATCGGGTGATCGATGAAGCCCGTGATGTTGAACTCGCTGATGATCTCCGGCGCCGCGGTCCGGGTAGCGACATAGCTGATCAACTCGACATAGATCACGAACAGAACGATATAGGCAGCATAGAGCTGCCATACGCGCTTGAAGATGCGGGTCGCGGCCACCAGGAATCCGCGTTCCAGCGTCATCCTGGCGTAGATGAGCGTCACTGCGTAGCCGCCGACGAATACAAAAAGGTCGGTTGCGCCGCTGAAGCCGAAGTTGCGCATGGTCAGCGCGCCGACGACGTTGTGCGGAATATGGTCCAGAAACAGAAACCAGTTTGCGATGCCAAGCAGCAGCGCGATCCTGAGATCGCCATCGGCTTTCGCGATCTCGGCGTTTGTTGTCGAAGTCATCTGAAGCTGAAATTTGCCGGCCCGAGAAACGAATCGCTAATCTAGAGGGAACCCGCGCCTGGTCCGAATAGACTTTGCGTGAACCCTATCTAGTCCGTTTCGGGTTCCGGCCAAGTGGCTGGCTCAAGAAAGATCACGTTTTCGCAATCAACTCGTGAGCGGTGTCAGACCGGTTCGTGTTTGCGCAGGTCGCGGGTGTGATCCAGCGTATTGGCTTGCAGGTTCGCGCCGGTCACGGGGAGCTCCGGCAGGGCGGCCTCGGCCAGCAGGTCGTCCGTCACATCCTCGACCGAACGCTCGGCAATCTCGTGAATGAAGCTGATGTTCGTATATTCGCCCGAGGCGATTCGTGAGACGACGTCGCGTCGTGTCATTCCGGGATCGACGATCGCCTCGCGGCCACGGCGGCCATAGTCGATCATCACGACGAAATACTGCATTGCCTGATCGTTCGATGTTCTGACTGTTATTGCGCATTATTTCCGATAATCGGAAGTATGTCAAGGGTGAATTGTTGAAAACCGAAATTCAGGCATGCATGGCCGGACCGATTCGGTCCGAAGGCGTCCGAATCGGTTCGGCCGGTCCCTGAAGCGGCGCGGTTACTTCTCGGACGATCGCCCGCCCTGCGTCCGGGCAGATTTGCGACTCTTCGCCCCCGACTTGCCGCGCAGCCTTTCGATCTGGCCGCGAGGCAGGGTGACGCAGATTTCGCCGATCCATTCGAGCTTTACGCCGTTGATCGGCTTGGCATTAAAGCTCTTGAGGTTGACGGTGCCCGACGAACTGCCGCGTTCGATCGTCTTCAGATATCGCTCGCCGCTCTTCAGCCGGACCGCAGCTTCCTCTCCGTAGAAGCTCGACAGCGGATAGCGCTGCTCGCGATACACCACGATGACGTCGCCGTTCTCGTATTTCGGCAGCATCGAATCGCCCGAGACCTCGAAAGCGACGGTCTCCTCCGTCATCGGGAACGGAAGCTCGATTTCGCCGAGACCCTCCGGCGGGACCTGCTCCAGCTCCGGCTGGATCGAGGCGCCGGCGCCGACCCGGCCCACGATCGGCACCGAATTCAGCTCCAAATACTCCATGATCGGGGCAATCTCGGATGCCTTGATCAACCTTATTCCCGACAGGATTTCGGAGACCGCCCCGGCCCGAACCCCCATCGCGCGGGCAAGCCCGCCTTTGCTCTTCCCAGTCTTTTCCAGTGCTCGTTCGATCAGTGCCGCGTCCAGCATGTTTCATCCTTTCCCAAACCCGAAGGCACTATATCCGTTACGATTATCAGAAACAAGCTTGGCTTTTTTTCTTCTGAATATCGAAAGGTGTGCGAGGCGCCGGCGGAATGACAGAAATGGGAATTTGGAATGGAAATGATGAACTGGCTGCCGGAGCATTCGGCAGCCCTGCAGGATCTCCGCGCCCGCGGCTTGTCCTATTCGGAAATCGCTGACACGATCAACGCTACCTTCAATACGGCCTATACGCGCAACGCGGCGCTCAGCCGAGCGCAGCGCATGGGGTTGGCGGGCCTCGAAAGGCCCGAGCCGTCCCTGCCGGGCTCCGAAGGATCAGGCGGCTGCGTGAAGGGCGCGCCGAACTGACGCCGGATCTGCTTCGCGAGCCAAAGATCTTCACTGAAACGGTGGAGATGCCGCAGCTTCGTTGCGCGGCGGTCGTGCCGCGGCATCTTTCGCTGCTCGACCTCAAGCCCGGAGACTGCCGCTATCCCTATGGCGGGATAGCGACGGCGAGACCATTACCTTCTGCGGTCATCCGTGCCGGTCGGGCTTGAGCTACTGCACACCGCATTTTCACCTGAGTCGCGATCCTGAGGCCACGAGGCCGGTATTGAGCGCCGACTAGCTTCAAGCCATCGGGGCCGGTTGAGGCAATTCATCACCTGACCGAAGGACATTGGTCCGCAACTGCGATCGCGCGGAAGCCTCCGCGCGCCCATCATCAGACATTTTGGAGGTTACCAATGCCGCGAGCCAAGCGCCGGAAGCCGTACGATCCCGCCGGAGCGCACGATCGACGTGCCCAGGATCTGCCGGTTAATGCCGAGGTGGCGACCGTCGACGTCGACGATCCCCTTGCGCTCGAGCCAGGCGAGAAGATCGTTGCTTTTCGCTCGATCCGCAACGATCCGCTCGGCCGGTTGCACGCGCACCGCCAGATCGACGATACGCAATATCGGAGTGGCCGGGCGTTCCAAAACGACTGGCAAAAGGCCGAGCGCGGGCCGCGCGCGGTGGATACGACGCGCGAATTCGTCGATCGCGGCCTGCGATGCAAGCCGATCACCGAGGGGCGGCGCCAGACGACGCTGCGCCTCAATCGCGCCGAGCATGAACTCGGCGCCGACGGTTCGGCGCCACTGCACGATGTCCTGATTCTCGGCATGACCATGGAGCAGGTTGGACAGCGGCGCCGACTGTGTACGCAGCGCTGGCAGGACTATTTTGCGCGGCGTCTCAAGGAATGCTTGGATCGGCTGGCGCTGATGTACGGGCTTGCGACGGCAAGCAGGGTTCCGCTGAAGGACCATCAACGCTGACCTGACGTGATTGCTGACGTGCCGGTTTGCCGCGCAGGAATCCGGCGCGGTAGCCCTCATCGCATGACTGTGCCTTGCCTCACACTGAACTCCTTCCTTGTGTGCGGTCGGGATTGGCCCGGCCAAGGCTGTGAAGATGGTCGACAGCGGCGCGGACTCTCATGTAACTTCCGTCGCGTCGACGACCTGCCTGCATTCGAGGCCTCGCGCGGGGAAGGGTCTGGTACGTCCACGCAAGGGAGTTCGCCGCGGCTACGCACTGTCTACATCTTCTCTGCATCACGAACACCACGAGCAACGTGGATCGATGCCGACGCTGAGCCCAATCAAAATAACCCAAGGGAGAACCGACCGATGAATCACACTGGAAACTGCTTTTGTGGCGCCGTCGAACTCAAGGTGAGCGGAGAGCCTGAGGCAATGGGCTATTGCCACTGCCGTTCATGCCGCTCCTGGTCCGGTGGTCCGGTGAATGCGTTCAGCCTCTGGAAGCCCGAGGCGGTCGAGGTCACCAAGGGCGCCGACCACATCGCGACGTTCGAGAAGACCGCGATGAGCCAGCGCAAATATTGCACAAAGTGCGGCGGTCACCTGATGACCAACCACCCGACGCTCGGGCTCGTCGACGTGTTCACCGCAACGATCCCGACGCTGAAATTCAGCCCAGGCGTTCACGTCAACTATTCCGAGGCAGTGCTGCAGATACGCGACGGCCTGCCGAAGTTGAAGGATTTTCCGGCTGAGTTCGGCGGCTCCGGCGAAATGATCGCCGAATAGCTCGAAGGCTCCCCATCACGAAAGCGGGCGGCGGCGTGCCGCCACCCGCCTGCGTATGGGCTCCGCGCCCCACAAATCGGTATCCGGCAGGCTTGCTTCGCATGCGAGGCGTCCGACCATGTCGGCGGCCGCCGGGTCGTCTTTGGCCATCGACAGCCATGTCGGACGAAGGTCCCGCCCTGCAAAATCCGGGTTTGGTTTTGCTGACGAGCTTCCGCTAAAAGGCGAGCAGTGCCGGTCTTGGCAGGGACCGTCGTATTTCGCCTGATAAAATAACAGAGGAAGCGTCAGATCATGACCAGACCAGAATTGCCGGGGCGCACGCCGCGCGGGGAGGGAGTTCCGACGGCGCTCGACGGCCTGCTGGTCGTCGACTTCACCCGCGTCGTGGCCGGCCCGGCCTGCACGCAAACGCTGGCCGACTTCGGGGCCGAAGTCATCAAGATCGAGAATCCGGACGGCGGTGATGACACGCGCGCCTATGAGCACGCCGAAATCGGCGGGGAGAGCGCGGCGTATCTGAGCCTCAACCGCAACAAGCGCGGCATTGCGCTCGATTTCAACAATCCGGCCGCGCTCGAGGTGGCGCGCGCGTTGATTGCCAAGGCCGACGTCGTGGTCGAGAATTTCTCCGGCGGCGTGATGAAGAAATTCGGTCTCGATTATGCGTCGGTGGCGCCGACCAACCCGCGGCTGATTTATTGCTCGATCTCCGCCTACGGCCGCAAAGGCGATTTCGCGCTGCGCCCGGGCTTCGACCCGATCACGCAGGCCGAAAGCGGCTTCATGTCGCTCAACGGCTTTCCGGATGGCGAGCCGGTGCGCACCGGGCCGCCGATCGTCGACATGGCGACGGGCATGTCGGCCTGCAACGCCATTCTGCTGGCGCTGATTGCGCGCGATCGGCTCGGTCGCGGTCAGCAGGTCGAGGTCGCATTGATCGACACAGCGGTGTCTATGACCGGCTTCTACGGCATGGCCTATCTCATCAATGGCAACAATCCCGGCCGTTTCGGCAACTCTCCGAACGGTTCGCCGACCGTCGGCGTCTACCGGGCCTCCGATGGTCCGCTCTACATGGCCTGCGCCAATGACCGACTGTATCGCCGGCTCGTCACCGACGTGCTGGATCGCCCGGATCTCATCACCGATCCCGAGTTTGCTCACCGCAAGGCGCGCACGGCTAACAAGGAGAAGCTGCGCGCGATCATTGCCAGCGTGTTTGCGGGCGACACGCTCGAGAACTGGATGGCGAAGATGAAGAAGGCCAACATTCCGGTTGGCTATCTGCGGACGGTCGAGGAGGGGTTCAACGCGCCCGAGGTGCGCGACCGGCATCGCCTGAGCAGGATTGCGCATCCAACCGCCGGCTTGGTTCCGAACATCGAGTCGCCGGTCAATATGAGCCTGACGCCGTCCGTTGATCCTGTTGCTGCCCCGCTGCTCGGTCAGCATACGAAGGACGTGTTGAGCAAGACGCTCGGCTACGACGATCGGCGCATCGCCGCGCTGGCCGAGGCCGGCGCGTTCGGCAAGGCAGGCAACACCGGCTAGGGCCTTTTCCGTTCCGATGGAATCGGAATGGGGCTCTGGCTTCTAGTTTGACGCGTTTCCTTGACACGAACCGGTATCCGCTTCGCTCGAAAACGCTCCAGCGTGCTCAGCCTGCACAAAAGATCAACTATTCGCAAAACAACCTGACAGCAGGCGAGAGGAAAGCCTCTCGCCTGGCGAGATGTCTTTCAGGCGTCGCAGGCCCCGGCGCGTCGCCGGCGGCCTTGAAGCTGGTCCGTTTCGGGAACTCAGTTCGGCTTGCTGCGCAAGTTGTTCCTTGGCATACTTTCAACTTCTTCGGGTTCCGCCCGATCAATCTCGAGGCGTGCCATCCGGAGGATGAGGGTTGCCGTGGTCAGGCCGAGGCGTTCGGCCTCTTGTGCTGCGGTGTCGACCTTCTGGGCCAAGCCTTCACGTTTACCTGGGTATGCCATTCGTAATCCTCACTTAAGGTGCGAGATGAAAAATCCCACATACGTTGCGGAGCTGCAGAAGAAGCTCGGAGCTCCATCGAGCGAAACACTGGAAAGCCTGCGACTGTTGAAGGCTTTCCTTCGACTTGCGCCCGACCAGCGTTCCGAGGTCATCGAGCTGATCGAACGTTTGGCGGTTGAGCCGCCGCGCGATCCCTCACTGTCCTGAGGTGCTCGCAAATCTTTCCTGTGCGTCAGCTGTTCATTGGCTTGGCGGGCGCTTGCGTCGCGATCACGTAGATCGCGCCGCCCTCGAGCGCTTCGGATTGGTGACGGGTGCCGGCTGGCAGCAGGATGGTGTCGCCGGCGCCGACCACCCGCTCGCCGCCATCCCAGATGAAGTTCAGCCGGCCGCTGACGATCATCAGGATCTCGTCGACCGGATGGGTATGGAACTGATGCACCTTGCCGGCCGCATCATGCTGCAGCTCGACCGAGCCCTGGGCCGGGAGCAGGTTCAGGATCTCCGGGGCGATGGCAAATTCAGTCTTCGTGCCTGCGATGATCTGGGTCATGCTGCCTGCTCCTTGTTCGCGATCGGTTGAGCCTTGTTCTGCGCGAGCTTGGCGAAGGGGCAGCCCGAGCTCGCATGGTTGTCGTCGTGCAGGAAGTACTGCAGATACTCGCGGCCGTCGGTTGCGCCGTAGCGGCCAAGAAGCGGAGAGGGGCTTGCGCTGTCGTACGGGATCAGGCGCTTGCGCACCTCCGCGAACGCGGCGTTCGCGGCCTTCTCCGTCCCGAGGATCTTGTCGAACACCCAGCGCGGCTGGAACGTGAGCATGAAGGCGCTGGACCGGCGGCTCTGCCGCATCACATGCGCGGGCGTCGTGCAGACCACGAAGATCGGCTCGCCCGCAAACGAGAACTCCCACATCGGATGGTCGATCTGTTCCGGAATCTCTGATGGCCACGGGTTCTTGTCCAGCCGCGCGAGCTGATCGAGCGTCAGCCACATCTTGCGATAATAGGCATCGAGCGTCTGCACCGGGCGGGGCCGCGTGAACACGATCAACGAGGTGTTGGGACCGAACGAGCGCGCCTGCGAGACATATTGCCCGAGTTGCTCGCCCAGCACCGCCACGTCATATGGATCGAGGAAAAGGTAGCGGAGCTGATCCTGGCGATGTCCGGTCACGCCGAACACGCAAGGGAACGGCCTTGCCTCGCTGCTCATCTGCGCTTCAAACTCGGAGAACATCACGCTCTGCCAGCTGCTGACCGGAAAGTTTGACGTGACTTCGCCTTTTCTCAAGAACAAGCGCTCCATAACACCCCCTACACTCATAACGACACTAACGAGCTATCAACTTGCTTCTCATCAAGAGCGGTCCGGCAATGCCCGGCAGCGACATGAGAAGCAGAATGACAATCAAGGCGCTGTAGCCGCCGTCGCCGATCGCGGCCGTGTTGTGTACGGCGTCGGTCCCCGAGGCGTTGCTGGCGGCGAGCATCGCGAAGCCGATGATGGGCTGCGAGATGCCGGCGAAGATACCGGCGGCTGTGGTGTTCACGGATGCGCCCACACCGATCAGATCGGCGGTGTAGAGCTTCTTGACGCATTTCAGCACCAGCGGGACGGTGCCGCCAGCGACGAGCCCCAAGGCAGTGAACACGACGGTGACGTAGGCGAGACCAAATGTCTGGGCGATCGGCGGCAGCAGCATCGCGATCAGCAGCATGCGCAGCACGCAAATGCCGATCAGCGCGCGCTCAAGCGCCGCCGCGGCGCGATCGGCGGCGTGACCCAGGAAGATCGAGCCGAGCGCATTGCCGATCATGAAGGCGAGCAGGGGCGTGCCGGCCGCCGTCGGGGAGATGTGGAAGAAGTGCGCGACCATCGGAATGCCCCAGACGCCCGACAGCGTCGTCACCACCGCGAAGTGCGACGCAAACGTCATTGCGCAACCCCAGTTCGCGACATGAGCCAGCGATTGCCGCGCGGCGATCACCACGCCCTTCAGCGTCTTGTTGCTGTGCGAGGCCGGATCTGGCTTGAGCGCGAGCTTGGCGAAAGCCAGGTTGGCCAACCCAATGCAGGCGATGAACAGGAAGCAGGCCCGCCAGCCGAACCCTGAGACCGCAGCTGCAAGCGGCGTGGTCGCGATCACGCCCCCGACATAGCCGGAGACCTGCGAGATGCCCGACATCATGCCGAACCGCTCATCCGCGAAGCTCTGTGCCACGAGCTTCAGGAGTGCGGTGAAGACCAGCGCATCGCCGCAGGCGACGATCAGGCGCGCAACAAAAACGTCGAGCAGGTTCGGTGCTAGCGCGAACGCGGCGCTGCCGAGCGAGGAGGCGATCATGCTGACGAGAACGACGCGCTTGACGCCGTAACGGTCGACCAGAAGGCCTGCCGGAATCTGCATCAAGGTGTAGCCCCAGAAGTAGCTTGAGGCGAGCATCGCAACGCCGGCCGCGTCGGTGTTGAAGTCGTGCATGAAGCTGAGGCTGACCGACTGCGGCGATACGCGCTGCAGGAAGGCGATGGCGTAGGCGATGGCCACCGCCGTCCACGCGAGATAGGCGCGATCGGTGAAGCGCGACGTCGGGGCATAAACAGCTTGTTGTCCGAGCATCGACATCACACCCTCGCGTAACCCACCGAGAAAAGGGCATCCGCTGAATTCGGAATCTTCCGCGATATCGCGGCATCGACCAGCGACGCGGTGCCATGATAGGCCTGCCGATGGTGCTTAATGTGGCCGTAAGCGCCACGCATGATCATGTCGGGCAGTTCGAGCGGCTTGCCCGGATAGAGCGAGGTGCACATCTCGATACAGGCCGCCTGCAGGGCGAGATCCTGCGTATCGTCGAGCAAAGATGGAGTCACTTTTTCGCAAATCTTAGCGTTCGCTGCCCAGACGATCGGGTTGCGGGTTCGCCAGCCGTAGAGCACGTTGCCCTCGGCTCTCGCGGCGGCGCCGGAGCATTTCAGGACTTCCGATGTGAAGAAGCCGTAGAAGCCGCGGCCCTGGTGCGCCGGGAGCACTTCCGTGCCGCTGCGATAGATTCCAAGTCCGGCCGACATCTCCAGGATGCGGTAGACCGAGAAGGCAATGAGGCCGGACCGATCGTAGACAAGGATCAGGCTATACTTCTTGTCGAAGGGCGAGGAGGTTGTTGTCCAGTGCGGCTCGGTGGCCTGCCAGTTGACGGCAATGATGCCGTTCATGGCGTCCATCAGCGGCTGACGGTCGCACGCTTCGACCCGGGAGGCATCGGGTAGACTGTAGATCGCGTAATCCGTCCAAGGCGATTTGATCGCCTCGTATCCGCTGCCCAGACTTCGCGGCATGGCAGAACTCCAGAATTCCAATGCGAGCTATACAGGGCAGCCTCGAATGGCTTAAAGGACAATATGCCCTCGAAAACTGCCAAAGCGCCCCGGCCCCGGCCTGAGCCGCGCGACAAGAAAGCGACGCGGCGGATCGCGATCGTTGCCTTTCCGGGTGTGACCTTGCTCGACATCTCGGGACCGGCGCAGGTGTTTGCAGAACTGGAAGCGATCGAGCTGCCGGGACCGGACTACTCGCTGTCCTACCTGTCGACCTCCGGCGGGTTGGTGCCAACCGATGTCGGCATGATGATCGACACGACGCCGATCGACAGTATTGCGCCGGCCGAGGTCGACACGCTGGTGATCCCCGGCGGGCCCGGTATCTGGAAGATTCGCAACGACGCGAAGTTGATGAACTGGATCGCGGAGGCGCTGCCGAAGGCGCGCCGTATCGCGTCGGTTTGCCTTGGCGCATTTGCGTTGGCCTGGACCGGGATTCTGGACGGCAAGCGGGCAGCAACGCACTGGCGTTATTGTCCCCGTCTGCAGGATAGCTTTCCCAATATCCGGGTTGAGCCCAACGCGATTTTCGTCAAGGACGGACGGGTCTGGTCATCGGCCGGGGTCAGCGCCGGCATCGATCTGGCGCTCGCCATGATCGAGGAGGATTTCGGCCACACCATCGCGCTCGATGTTGCGCGCAGACTTGTGGTGTTTCTGAAACGGCCGGGCGGTCAGAGCCAGTTCTCCACCGTCCTTGCCGCACAGGCATCGGACGTCGAGGGACGCTTCAGCGCGCTGCACGCCTGGATCATCGAGAACATCACGAGCGACCTCAAGGTCGAGACCCTCGCGGAAAAGGCGGGGATGACGCCACGCACCTTCGCCCGGACCTATGTCAGCCGCACCGGCATGACACCGGCAAGCGGCGTCGAGGCGCTGCGCGTGGAGACGGCCCGCTTGCTGCTCGAAAGCCGCCAGATCGGCGGTGTGGTCGAGGTCGCCAAGCGCGCGGGATTTGGCGATGACGAGCGAATGCGGCGGGCCTTTCTGCGCCACCTCGGCGTATCGCCGACCGAGTACCGAAACCGGTTTTCGGGCAGCTAGCTCGCCTCGGGCGAGGTCGTCTGGATACGAACCGCGTCGCGTCGAGAACCGATCTATCTCACGAGCGAATAGCTGGCCTTCGCTGGCCGGATTCGTGGCTCAAGGTGGTAGCTTTTCCGGTTTGTCTGCGGCTAATGTGCCGGCCAAATCGGGAGAAGAAACACCATGAATGACGGGACCCCCATTCGGCAGACGCGCAATGTCGAACTCGGCGCCAGCGGCGAGGAATTCCAGAACCTGCACGAATTCGCGCGAAAGGCCCGCGCCAAGCTGAATCAGAACGCCTGGGACTACATCGTCGGCGCCTCGGAGACCGAGACCACGATGCGCCGCAACAGAATGGCGCTCGACGAGATCGCGTTCCGGCCGCGCGTCCTGCGCAACGTCATCAACGTCGATCCTTCCATCGAGGTATTCGGACGCAAGCTCCGGCTTCCCGTGATGATCGCCCCGGTCGGCGCGCTCGAGATCTTCGATCCGAATGCGGGCGCGGCCGTCGCGCGTGGAGCGGGAACGTTCGGCGCGGCGCACATGCTGAGTTCGGTTTCCGAGCCCGGGCTGGAGGACACCGCCAGGGCGGCACCGGATGCGCTTCGCATCTTCCAGCTCTATGTGCGCGGCGACGATGCCTTTGTCGAGGATGTGGTCAGCCGCACCATCGACAACGGTTACGCCGCGTTCTGCCTCACGGTCGACACCGCCCACTACAGCCGGCGCGAGCGCGACATAGCCAAGCGCTATGTCCGCGAGAGCCGCATCCGCGCCACCGGCGGCGATTTCCAGAAGGGGCTGGAATGGCGGACGGTGAAGCTGATCAAGGACAAGTTCAAGATTCCACTTATCCTCAAGGGGATCGCCACCGCCGAAGACGCCAAGATCGCCCTCGACCACGGGGTCGACTGGATTTACGTCTCAAATCATGGCGGCCGACAGCTCGACCATGGCCGTGGGTCCATGCATGTCCTGCCCGAGATCGTTCAGGCGGTCGCGGGCCGTGCCAAGATCATGGTCGACGGCTCGTTCTGCCGCGGCACCGATATTGTGAAGGCTATCATTTCGGGCGCTGATCTTGTCGGCATCGGCCGCCTGCAGTGCTGGGCGCTTGCCGCGGCCGGCGAGGCCGGCATTGTCCGGATGCTTGAACTGCTGGAGGACGAGGTGATCCGCTGCCTCGGTCTGCTCGGCGTCACCAGCTTTGCCGAACTGGACAAATCCTACCTGCATCCGGCGATGCCGACCAATCTGCCGAGCGTGTTCAGCGCATTCCCGCTTCTCGATATCGATCCCTACCGCTACTGAGCCGCTGCGAGCAATCTATGAAGCGTTGGCGTGGTCGAGGCATTGTGCGCCTCGATCGCGCCAGCGGCGATCAATCTGTGGTGTCCATGAAGCCGCCGCGGCAACGACAAAGTCTGATCCAAATGCCGCACTAGTCGAGGCGGATGGCAAATAATCCATTCGCGGAATTTTCACTCGAGCGCGCGATCGGCTTGCGCTGGACCTTGCGGGATATTCAGGCCGGCAGGCTCAAATTGTCACCGGTCAGCGACGAGGATCTGCACATCCTCGCTGAGCTCGGTCTCGTCGAACTGCATGACGACGAGCCCGGGCTGACGGAGACGGGAGCCGCCGTGGTGAGGGACTGAATAGGCGCGCAGCCTAGCGCGCGTTCAGGAAGCTTTCACCGGAATTGCAAGGCGTGCACTGATAGGTCAGCACGTCGTAGACTTGGTCGCGAGGCTCGATCAAGGCAAGCCGCATTTGCGTGCCGCACTTCATGCACGGCATCTCTATGCTGGTCTTGAACCGGGTGCAGGTCGGTGTCGGACGAACGGCGCGCAGCATCGGATCCCCTTATTCCCCAGAGACGCGAACGCGGCCGACGAAGAAGCCGAATCACTATGCCACAGTGCTGACATAATTGGAATCGGCTGTCGGTCGTGGCTAGGTAATTTTTCCTCAATTGGCCGGAGCGAGTCATTGCTCGCGATCCGGCGCTGACGCCGTCACAATCTATGCTAACCTCGCCAGACGCTTATTTCAGGGGGCGCGATCATGATTGAGCCTAAGCTTGAAGTTCCCGCCGAGTTGCGCGATCTCGCGGAAAAGACCATCGACCAGGCCGAACAGGCCTTCAGTCTGTTCTTTGATGCTGCGAGCAAGTCGATGACGTCGATGCCGGGCGCCGGTACCGAGATCTCCAAACAAGCGCTGTCGTTCACCGAGCAGAACATGAAGGCGGCGTTCGAGCATGCGCGCAAGCTCGTGCACGCAACGGATCTGCAGGAGGCGATGCGGATCCAGTCGGAATTCCTGCGCAGCCAGTTCACCAATGCCGGCGAACACATGCGGCAGATCAGCGGTAGCGTGATGTCGGCGACCAAGGACGCGACGAAGGGCAAGTTCTAGGACGGCGTTCGCGGCCCCATCGACGGTTTAGCGCCGGCGCGCGACGGCGACGCCGAGCAGAAACGCGACGAACAGGCTTGCGAGCGGCGCTTCGCGCGTGACCGCACTCACGGTGGCCAGGGCTCCGCCCGGTCGGCGCGAGGTCGCGATGGCATCGCTGAGGCGATCGGCGGCGGCTCGGAGTCCATCCGACACCTCCGTGATCGTACGCGAGACGTCCGTCGCGGTGTCGATCGCTCGTTCACCGAGTGTGGGTTGAAGCGGGAACTCGGGTGTTTCGGAGCTCATGTGCCGTGCCGCGATTTATTGAAAGTCAGGTGACCAACGCCTTTGCCATCCGCACGTATTGAACGGCGATGGCGGTCACATATCCCAGAAATTCCGCAGCGGCGGATTGGTTCCACCGACATGCCTCGCTTTCACATCGGGGAACCGGAAACTTACGCGCGGGTCGCGGCTTGTTTCCGTGGAGGAGACGATGATGACAATGCAGGCGCATGGCATTGCAGATGGCGGTTCGGTCAAGCATCGAAATCGGCATGGTGGCACGCCGCTGTTGGTCGCGGCCGTGGTTGCGATCCTCGGCGTGCTCGGCATGCTGATCGTGGATCACGGTCCGTGGAACAAGCCGAACGTGCAGCCGGCCGCTTCGGCTAACTACTCAACGACCGGCGAGGCGGCGCGCGCGGCTGGCGCAAAGGTCATACCGACCGAGCCCAAGGCACCGATCGAGCCTGATCCACCCGGCCCAAAGCCCGCTCATCCGGCAAACCCGAGCACGCCGCAATAGCTGCGGGCGTTCGTGGGATCACATCCCGACGCAGGGCGCGGGAATTGACACGTCGGGCAAATCAGCGGCACAAAATCATCGTCGGAATGTCGCGGGATGATCAGCGAATGCTGACCAGCATGCCCCACGCTGCTGCAAATCCTGCACCAACGAGAACCAGCACCGGGCTGTCGCAGAACATGCCGCCATACTGGCACATGGTGGCACCGAGAGAGCCGATCTGATGATGGCCCGCGGCGTAGAACAGGCCGGACAGGACCGCGAGCACGGCAGCAACGAAATACATCGACGCTTCCTCCTTGCAATCAAATGCGGCGCGGGTCAGTTCGACCGACGCAGGCCAAAAACTGCATTGATGTCGATCCAAATATTGTGAGATGTCCGCTTGACGCGTCGGGCACACATCATCGCAGCAAGCATAGGCGCTTGGCACCGGCCTGCGCTGCGATTCCGGATCAATGCCCAAACTTTCGCTCAAGGCGGTTTCTCACCATCGAAGCCGACGCATCGCATTTTACCGATCGCATTCAGCCCGAAATAGGTTTGACACGTCGGGCAACTCAGGGTCATAATCCGAAAATCAGAAATTGTTGAGCCCGCGCGGAGCAATCCGCGGCGGGCTTTTCCTTTGCCGTTTCACCAATCGGACGGCGACCGCACCGTCACGACGCCATATCCTCCCAGCCCGTCGCCTGAGTGTCGCAAGCGCGCCGCCGTCCGGCCCCCTTGAAAAGAGAACGAATTGGCTGGTGCGCGCGAACGCGCCGGTCCTGCGGCGCGGCGAAAGCCGGCGCCGCCCGCGGCCCCACTCGTCAGGGCTAAGGTTCGCGCCCCAAAGATCGCCGCCCGCTGCGCGATCTGCCGCACATTCATGCCATGGCCGCATCGCGCGCTGACGGCCGATCAACGAGGTTTGCATGACCGCCTATCTGATATCGCTCGCGCTCGCGGATCTGGTTGCCATCGCGTTGTGGGAGCTTGCATGAGCGCCGAGATCATCCAGTTCATTCAGCGCCCGCATTCCAAACGCGAGCAGACGGACGTTCCCACGGTCGCATTTTCGTGCGGTGTTGCCTGATCCTGATCCGGATTGCGACACGGCTCCGAGCGAGTACATCTTCTTGGCCAATGATTTTATCCGGCGAGGATATCGGCTCTTCGAACCTGTCTCGCCCTGGGCATGGCAGCACACGCTGTATTGGAGGAAGGAGCTCGTCTAGATCCTGCGACGTGGGTTCGGGTTGTCGCGAACAATTCGATGACGTTGAGCGCCCGGTGGCTTCGGCGATCGGGGTTTTTTGCGTTTCTGGCCATGGGTAACATCCTTTGGCAAGCCGCGGTCGTAGCCGGCATCGAATTTTGGGCGTGGGGATGCTAGAATGGGCCTCTGCAGTGCGAACGAAGCATCGCTGGAAGCGTTTCCTTAAATGGGCGCCCGGCGGCAGTCGTGGATCCTGAGCGCTGAATTCGCGGAATGCAGGCTTGCGCGCCTTGATCTCTGGTGATCGATCGATAAACTGAGTTGACGGCTCGATCGCGCGCGCAAATGTCTTGGAGATCGAACGAAGGAAGAGACCATGGTTGAGGTTGGCCGCGGGCTCGACACGAAGGTACAGCCAGGCCCGGATATGGATCGTTATTCGGTCATGGTCGCACGCGCCAGGGCGCTTGTTCCGGCATTGCGCGAACGGGCATCGCGGACCGAAGAGCTGCGCAGATTGCCGCCGGAGACCGAGCGGGATTTGCTTGACAGCGGCCTTTTCCGGATCCTGCAGCCCAAGCGCGTCGGAGGCAGCGAGCTCGACTATGTTGCCCTGGTCGACTGCGCCGATGCCCTCGGGCAGGGAGACGCCTCGGTCTCCTGGAATTTTGCCAACCTTGCAAGTCACCACTGGATGCTGGGTATGTTCGCGCCCGAAGCGCAGAGCGCGGTGTGGGGAGAGGATCCGGATGCGCTGATCGCGTCTTCCTTTGTCTTCCCGGCAGGTCGTGCGAGGAAGGCAAGTGGCGGATATGTTCTGAGTGGTCATTGGCCGTTTTCGTCCGGGGTGGAATCCTGCGGATGGAACATGCTCGCGAGCGTGGTCGCCTCGGATGATGAGGCCGATGGTGTCGAGTATCGGCTATTCCTGTTGAACAGGCGGGACTACAGCATCGACGACACTTGGAATGCGGCTGGCTTGCGCGGAACGGGATCGAACGACGTGCGGGTCACCGACGCATTCGTTCCCGAGCATATGACCGTTGCCGTCAGCGATCTTGCGGGAGGTGCGACGCCGGGCAGTATCGTCAATCCGAATGCGCTCTACATGCTTCCGGTCTTTTCGTTGTTTCCCTATGTGTTGTCCGGGGTTGGTTTGGGAAATGCGCAGGCTTGCCTTGATGACTATGTCGAGATCGCGCGACACCGCGCTTCGACATATAACCGGGCCAAGATTGGGGACCTGCAAAGCACACAGATCAAGATCGCCGAGGCGTCGGCGAAGATCGATGCCGCGCGGCTAATCATGCGCACGAGCTGCGTTGAGGCACTTGCGGAGGTCCGGCGTGGCGATATCCCGGGCATTGCAGCGAAGACGAAGCTTCGGCGCGACGGTGCGTTCGCGGTCAATTTGTGCACCGAGGCGGTGTCTCTTCTATTTGCGGCGGGCGGCGCACGCAGCCTGTTTACCTCTGGAGCGTTGCAGCGCCAATTCCGCGACGCGCACGCGGTGAATTCGCATCTCGCGTTCAATTTTGACGCGGCGGGCACCAATTACGGGCGGGTGGCTCTGGGGCTGCCGTCTGAAAACCTGACGCTTTGAGGTAAGCCGGATGTCCGACTCGCCCAAACATCCGCTGGATCCCGCCAGTGAGCTCGCAAGCGATAGTTCGGCGATCGATCCCCGTGATTTCCGCAATGCGCTCGGTACGTTCGCAACAGGTGTGACGATAGTCACCGCGATGGCGGCTGAAGGACGGCCCTATGGAATTACTTGTAATTCCTTTGCATCGGTGTCGCTCAATCCGCCACTTGTGTTGTGGAGCCTGGGCATGTTTTCGCAGGGACTGCCGATCTTCCAGAATGCCAGCCATTTTACGGTCAACGTTCTAGACGCGTCGCAACAGGCGCTGGCGGTGCAGTTTGCCAGATCGTCGGGTGACAAGTTCGCGGGTGTGAGCTGGACGCCGGGCCTCGGGAATGCTCCCGTGCTTGCCGATGTGGTCGCGAATTTCCAGTGCCGTGCCGCCAACCGCTACTATGGCGGGGATCACGTCATTTTCCTGGGCGCGGTGGAAGCCTACGCCTATAACCGGAACAATCCGCTGGTGTTCGCGCGCGGAGGTTTTGGCGGGTTTTTGGCTGAGGGTGGTGACAAGACATCATGAATCGAAAGACGCCCGTCAAGCGCGTTCGTGCCAAGCAGAGGCGACTATCAGCCGTCGATCGTCGCAGTGAATTCGTTACCAAGGCAACCGAGCTATTTGCGGAGGAGGGATTTGGCGGCGGCACGCGCGCCCTTGCTCACAAGCTCGGCGTAACGCAGCCGCTGCTTTACCGTTACTTTCCGAGCAAGGACGATCTCATCAAGGAGGTCTACCGCAAGGTATATCTCGAACCGCTTGAAATCGGCTGGGAGAAGTTGCTCTCGGATCGGTCACGTCCGCTCCGCGTGCGGCTTCAGGAATTTTACGAGATCTATACCGACGCGATTTTCAACCGAAGATGGCTCCGGATCTATCTCTACTCCGGCCTGAAGGGCCTCGATATCAATCGGTGGTATGTTGGCATGGTCAAGGACAAGATCCTGACACGCATTCTCCGGGAATGCCGCCACGACGCCGGCCTCGCGACGCAAGGCAGGCCCAGCGCCGCAGAACTCGAGCTGGCCTGGGTGTTTCACGGCGGCATCTTCTATTATGGCGTACGCAAGTACATCTACGAAGCGCCTGTCCTCGAGGACAAGGCGCAAATGATCAGTGACGCGCTGGATATCTTCCTCGCGGGATTTGAGAGGATGGCGGAGAGCGCGACCGATCGTCGACGGGCGCCGATCAAGGTCGTCGGCTGACCCGGGCTACATTGTCGCCATCTGACCCCGATACCAATCTCCGATCTCGCTTGCCGTCATGAGGGCGACGCCGTCATGGCCGATGACGTAATCGAGCAGGGCCTCCAGGTACTTGATACGATGCGGCACGCCCGTGATGTAGGGATGCACCGAGATGGCCATGATCCGCGCGTTCTCTGCGCCCTCAAGGTACAGCCGATCGAACTGGTCAGTGCAGCGGGTCAGGAACTGTTCCGACGGAAGGTGTTGCAGCGCGTGAATGACAATGTCGTTGGTCTCGACCGAATAGGGAATCGTCGTCACGGTGCCGTGCGGCGTGGCGATGTCCTGGGGGAGATCGTCGATCACCCAATCGGCCACGTATTCGATCCCGTTGAGGCGCAGGAGATCGAGCGTTTTTTCGGTTTCGGTCAGGCCCGGGCTTTCCCATGATCGCGGCGGCTTGCCGGTAAATCCAGCAATCGTGTCGACCGCGCGCTTGATTGCGTCCGCCTGGTTCTCGACCTTGTGCATCGGGCCCTGAACAAACCCGTGTCCCATGAATTCGAAGCCCGCCTCGCGCGCCGCCGACGCCACACGCGGATAGCTGTTGCAGACGTTGGCGTTCGCAGCCAGTGTCACCGGTATCTTTCGATCGGTCAGAGCTTTGAACTGCCGCCAGAAGCCGGCGCGCATGCCGTATTCATGCCACGACCAGTTCGGCACGTCGGGCAGCAAGGGCTGGCCCATCGGTGGGCTCAGCACGGTGCGTGGCATCGCATTCTCGATGCGCCATTCCTCGACATTGAGGATAACCCACACGGCAAGCTTCTTGCCGTCAGGTAATGTCAGTTTCGGTCGATCGACCTGCGCCTGGTACGGAATGCGATCAGTAAAGGCCATGTCGAACCTCCTTCACGTCGATGATCCGGCAGCAGTGGCATTGATCCGCGGCAGGACCTTCTCGGCCATCAGGATCATCGATTGACGGCCAAGCTCGCGATCTTTCCAGTCCTTGCCGGCGTAAAGCAGGGTTCCGAAGGTGCCAATCTCTTGCTCGAACGCCAGCAACTGGTCAGCCACGCTTTCGGGCGTGCCGTAGATGATCAATTTGTCGCAGATCGACTCCAGTGTGACCTCGGCGTCGGGTTGATCCCGTCGCGTCTTGAACAACTCGAGCCGGCCACTGCGCTTCAGCTTCGTGAACAGCTGGTGATAATAGTACACGTAGGGACTGTCGCGCGACGTGGCATAGGCCTTCGCGGTTGCTGCATCCTTTGCCACGAACACGCTCTTGGCGACACGCCAATTGGCAGGCTCGGCTGCCCGGTTCACGCGCGCACAACCCTCGACATATTTCGGCCAGTGGCTCTTCACCCATGCCGGCATCAGGAAGTTTGCCGAGATCGGATCCCAGCCGCGCGCCGCCGCCTCCGTCACGCCCTTTGAGAATGGCGCAACCGCGGTCACCACGATTGGCGGGTGAGGGGCCTGCAAGGGGCGAGCGACGATTCCCTGGCCGATATCCTCGATCAGAGTCCTTTTGACCGAAATGTTCCAATATTTGCCCTGCAAATCATAGGGCGGCTTACCGGCCCAGATATCAAGAACCTGATTGATGGCTTCGAGGAACATGGCATTGCGGTCGGCATCGAGATTGCCGAAAACCTCCGCGTCGGACAGCAATCCACCGGGGCTGATTCCAAGGATGAAACGGCCATCAAGCATGTGATCGAGCATGGCGACGGACGCTGCGATGGCTGCCGGATGCGTGTTTGGCATGTTGATCGTGCCGGTTCCGAGCTTGATGTGTTTGGTTGCGGCTGCGAGCCAGGCAATGAAGGCGATGCTGGAGGTGATGTTCTCGGCCTTGTCGGTGACGTGTTCGCCGACATACGCCTCGGTGAAGCCGAGCTCGTCCGCGAGCAGAAAAGCCTCGCGATCCTCCCGGAGCGATTGCCGCCAATCCTTGTCGAGAGGATGGATCGGCATCGTAAAGAAACCGAGCTTCATGATCCGCCTCCCCGCGATTTGAACTCTAGTTGGCAAGGAACCTGCGGCCTTCCCGAGGCGAAGACAAGCCCTGCTGCACAAATAATCACTCGATAAACAAACTTGACCTTTGAAGAGGGCGGCCCTCTAATCGGGCAAACCAAAATTGGGCCCGGGAGGCCACGCCCACATGAAAGCTGCGGCTTTCGCCTACGCCCGCGCGACCAGCGTCGTGAACGCGCTGGAGTTGCTCGCCATGCACGGCGACAAGGCGAAGGTTCTGTCGGGTGGTCAGAGCCTGATGCCGGCGATGAACCTGCGGCTCCTGTCTCCGGACATTCTGGTCGATATCGGCGGCCTCGCCGAGTTGCGCGGCATCACCGTGAGGGGAGACCTGCTGGTCATTGGCGCGCTGACCCGGCACGTCGATCTGCTCAGATCGCCGGAGGTTGCACTGCACGCGCGGCTGTTGCGCGATGCCGTTGCCCACGTTGCCCATCCCGCAATTCGCAATCGCGGAACGATCGGCGGCAGCCTCGCTCACGCCGATCCTGCGTCGGAGCTGCCGGCCTGTGTTGTGGCGCTTGACGCCACGATCGTTGTTCGGGGCTCGGCCGGCGAGCGCCGGATTGCTGCGACGGAGTTTTTCAGGGGAATTTACGAAACGGCACTGTTGCCCGACGAGTTGCTTGTCGCGGTCGAGGTGCCGGTCGCAGGCCAAGGCTCGACATTTTTCTTTCAGGAAAATGCCCGGCGGCATGGCGACTACGCTGTCGTTGGTCTCGCCGCCCGTGCCGTAGTTGCGGCCGGCAGGTTCTCAGCTCTTCGCCTCGGCTTCTTTGCTGTTGGCGACCGGCCATTGCTCGCGGCGGCCGCCGGCAAACTGATCGATGCCACGGTAACTCCCGCCTTGCTCGCAGAGGCGGCGGCCGCATTGGCCGATGAACTCGATCCACAGGAGGACCAGCAGGCGACCGCGGCCATGCGTCGACACCTCGCGACGGTCTTGCTCCGGCGCTGCGTGGCAGCATTGCTCGCACGGCCAGAACTGGAAACGGGAGTCGGCAAGTGAACGCTCCGGTACCGGTCTCGCTTCTGGTCAATGGCGAACCCATCGACGCCTTCGTCTTGCCGCGGCTCAATCTTGCTGATTTCCTCCGGGAGAATCTCAAGCTTACCGGAACTCACGTTGGGTGCGAGCACGGCGTTTGCGGTGCCTGCACGGTCCGACTCGATGGCGAGATCGTTCGCTCCTGTCTGATGCTGACGGTCCAGGCGCAGGGCGCGTCAGTCGAGACAATCGAGGGGCTGTCTGACAGCGGTGAGATAGCCGATCTTCAGGCGGCATTTCGCGAGCGCAATGCATTGCAGTGTGGCTTTTGCACGCCTGGGATGCTGATCACGGCGCAGGACTTGCTGAAGCAGGTGTCCGTGCCTGATCGTCGAGCAATCCGCGAGCATCTTTCCGGCAACTATTGCCGCTGCACCGGCTATCAGGCCATCGTGGATGCGGTGGAGGCGACAGCCATCACGCGCGCGGAGCGGGGCGTATGACGGTGACGCGGGCGCCAGCGGACACGCTTTCGGTGCTTGATCGCCCGAATTCCTACATCGGCAAGACCGTGCCGCGGCCGAACCTCGACAGGTTGCTGCAGGGGCGCGGCCAATATGTCAGTGATCTCGAATTGCCGCGGATGGCGCATGTGGTTTTTCTACGGTCGCCACATGCCCACGCCAAAATCGCAGCGATCGACGCCGACGCGGCAAGGCGCATGCCCGGTGTCGTTTCCATCGTCACGGGTCGTGAACTTGAAGCGGTCATCACGCCGTGGGTCGGGGTGCTCTCGCACCTGAAGGGACTGAAGTCAGCGCCGCAGCACGCGATCGCGGTCGACCGCGTGTGCTGGCAGGGCGAGGCCGTTGCAGCGATTGTGGCGACCAGCCGTGCTGCAGCCGAAGATGCCATGGAGCATATTTCAGTCGACTACGAGGAGCTCGAGGCGGTCACGGACATGCGTGCTGCGCTCGATCCGGCAGCTCCCGTCATTCATGCTGCGCTCGGCGACAATCTTGCCTTTGAGCGGACGCTCGACGCCGGCGACGTCGATCATGCATTGTCGGGGTCCGAACTCGTCGAGGCCGACTTCGTATTCGGGCGCCATACCGGCGTGACACTTGAACCGCGCGCCGTCGTTGCCGATTGGAATGCGGCCGAGGCACGGCTCACGATCTATCAGGGCACGCAAGCGCCCCATATGGTGCAGAACATCGCGGCGCTGCATCTTGGGTTAGGGGAAGCGCAGGTCCGAGTGGTCTGCAAGGATGTCGGCGGCTCGTTCGGCATCAAGGTCCATATCTACGCCGACGAAATGGCGACCTACGCGCTGTCCAAGCTGCTGCGGCGGCCGGTCAAGTTCGTGGCGGACCGCGTAGAGAGTTTCAACACGGACATCCACGCCCGCGATCATCGGTGCAGGGGAAGGATCGGCGTCAGGCCGGACGGCACCATCACAGCCTTCGAGATCGACGACCTGACGGGGATCGGCCCGTATTCGATGTATCCGCGCACCAGCGCCATCGAGGCCAATCAGGTGGTCAACCTGGTCGGTGGGCCCTATGTCACGGCGAACTATCGGGCGCGGGCGCGCGTCGTTTTCCAGAACAAGAACGTAATGTGCCAGTACCGGGCGGTCGGACACCCGATCGCCTGTTCGGTCACCGAAGGCCTGGTCGATCTGGCGGCAGCGAAGATCGGCATGGACCCCGTCGAAATCCGGCGGCGCAATCTGATCGCCGACGATGCCTATCCGTGTGCATCGCCCTCGGGCATGAAGTTCGAGCAGCTTTCGCATCACGCCTCGTTGACCAAGCTGCTTCAGATGATGGATTACGACGCGTTGCGGGCTGAGCAAGCGGCCTTGCGCGCCAGAAACGTCCATCGAGGCATCGGAATCGCGAGCTTCATCGAGGTGACCAATCCCAGCGCTGCCTTCTATGGCGTGGGCGGCGCGAAAATCTCATCGCAGGATGGCGTTGCGGTCCGGCTCGACGCGCAAGGGTCGGTGATCTGCCAGACCAGCATCACGGAACAGGGGCAAGGGTCGGAATCGCTGACGGCCCAGATCGTCGGCAGCGTGCTTGGCGTTTCGATGGAACGCGTCCGCGTCATCCTGGGCGACACCGACCACACGCCCTATGGCGGTGGTACCTGGGCCTCGCGCGGTGCCGGCATCGGCGGCGAAGCTGCATTGCAGGCAGCCAAGGGCCTGCGAGAGAACATCCTGAACGTCGCCGCGGCCATCCTGCAATCGACGCCGGACGGGCTCGATATCGTCAACAACACGATCGTCAACGCCGCCGACGGCGCGCTTCGCATCGAACTGAACGAGCTGGCGCGGATCGTCTATTTTCGACCGGACACCCTGCCGCCCGGTGTCCAGCCCGAATTGATGGCGACCCGGCATTTCGTTCCGCGCCAATATCCCTTTGCGTTCACCAACGGCGTTCAGGCCTCATGGCTCGAGGTCGATACCGAGACCGGGTTCGTCAAGCTGCTGAAGCATTGGGTTGTCGAAGACTGCGGCACCATCATCAACCCGCAACTGGTCGACGAGCAGATCCGGGGCGGGGTCGTGCAGGGGCTCGGCGCTGCGCTGTTCGAGAAGTGCATCTACGACGAACGCGGTCAGCTGACCAATGCCAATATGGCGGACTATCTGGTCCCGATGTCCGGCGAGATGCCCGACATCGAGGTCGGCCACGTGGTGTCTCCGACGCAGGAATCGGAACTGGGAGCCAAAGGGGCTGGGGAGGCGGGGACGGCCGGCGCGGCAGCAGCGGTTGCCAACGCGGTCAATGACGCGCTCCGGCCGCTTGGCGCAACAATTACCGAGATTCCGCTCACGCCTCAGGTTATCCTGACCGCCCTGGGACGGATCTGAGTGGAGACGTTCCGGGCAACGATAATACGATAAGCAAAAACGCAGACAGTTCTTGGGGAGGAATAGTCATGACGAAGAAGGTCACCAAAGCTGGATCGATATCACGGCGTCGTCTGCTGACGACGGCAAGCGCCGGCGCCGTTCTCGCCGTCTCGCCTTTTCGCATCAATCTGCTTCAGGCCCAGGAAGCGCCCATCAAGATCGGCTTCCCGGTTCCTTTGACCGGTCCATACGGTGCCGAGGCCCAGGACCAGGTGCGGGCGGGTCAGCTTGCTGTCACCCAGTTCAATGATGCCGGCGGTCTCAACGGCCGCAAGGCCGAGCTCGTCGTGCGTGACGACAAGCTGAATCCTGGTGAGGCGGCGACGCGGACCCTGGAATTGGTCGAGAAGGAGAAGGTGAATTTCGTCGTCGGCAGTCTATCGGCGGCGGTTCAGCTCGCGATCAACAACGTCACCAAGGAACGCGGCGTCATCTTCAATTCGATCAGCCAGTCCGACGCCATCAACGAGGCAGCAGATTTCAGCAAATACACGTTCCACGAAGCGCTGAACCCGCACATGACGTCAGGGGCGGTCGGGCGCTACGCCTTCACCAAATTCGGCAAGAAGGTTGCGTTTCTCACAGCGGACTATGCTTACGGTCACGAGATGGTTCGCGGCTTTCTCGAGGTCGGGAAGGAATTCAACATCGAGAATCTCGGTGACATCCGCCATCCGTTAGGGACGACTGATTTCTCGACCCTGCTGCCACGTCTCCAGGCGCTGAAGCCCGATATTCTCTGCATCAGCAATTTCGGCCGCGATCAGCAGATCGCGCTGAAGCAGGCAACCGACTTCGGCATCAAGAAATCGATCCAGATCATCGCGCCGCTGCTGTCGCATGCCAGTCGCGTTGCGGCGGGCCCCCAGGCATTCGAAGGCGTCGTCGGGGGCTGCTCGTTCTTCTGGGGCATCGAGGACAAGTTCGCCTCGACCAAGGCGTTCAACGACGCGTTCCGCAAGATGTATGACGGCAAGTTGCCTACCGACTACGGTGCGCTAGGCTATGGCGGTGTTCGGACGGTGCTCGAGGCGGTCAGGGGCGCGGGCAGCGTGGAGACCGACAAGGTCGTCGCGGCACTGGAGGCTCTGAAGTACGACTACTACAAGGGGCCGCAATACTATCGCAAATGCGATCACCAATCGGTGCAATCGGTGCTCGTGATCAAGTCGAAGTCCAAGGACATGAAGAACGAGTCAGATGTGTTCGAGGTTCTATCGACCGAAGAGCCTAACGAGAAGAACCTGCGTACCTGCGACACGCTTGGCCACAAGAGCTGAGCCATGCGCCGGCGCGCACCGCGGAGCGGTGCGCGTGCTGAGGGGGGGACAAATGGCGGGCCTGAGCTTTGATCTGATTGCACTGCAACTATTCGCTGGGCTGGCGCTCGGCGCGATCTACGTGCTGTTTGCGATCGGCCTCTCGCTGATCTTCGGGATGTTGACCGTCGTCAACTTCGCTCATGGCGCGTTCTACATGGTCGGCGCCTATGTCGGGCTGTACCTGATTTCGATCGGCGGCAATTTCTGGCTCTGCTTGCTGGCGGTACCGCTTCTGATCGGGCTGTTCGGCCTTGCCGTCGAGCGCGTGCTGATCCGGCCGCTTTACGGCCGCGGCATCGATTATCCGCTGCTGCTGACCTTCGGGCTGAGCTACGTCATGGTCGAATGCGTGCGCATTGCCTTCGGCAAGACCGGTTATCCCTTCGACACGCCTGAGCTTCTGCAGGGGGCTGTCGACATCGGTGTCGGATATTTTCCACTTTACCGCCTGTTCGTGATCGGCGCGACGGCCGTTGTCTTGTTGGCGCTCTGGCTGTTTCTGGAGAAGACCAGCTTCGGACTCATTATCCGCGCCGGCGCGCGCGATCCGCAAATCGTCCGCGTCCTCGGGGTCGACGTTTCCAGGGTCTGGTTGATCGTGTTCGGGATAGGCACCGCGATTGCGGGCTTTGCCGGGCTGCTGGCTGCCCCGCTTCAAGGCGTCATTCCCGAGATGGGCGGCACGATTCTCGCCGAGGCTTTCGTGGTTACGGTCGTAGGAGGCATGGGCTCGATCGGTGGCGCCGTACTGGCGGGCCTCCTCGTTGGTGTGGTGGTCAGCATGACGTCGCTGTTTGCGCCCGAGATGGCCAAGGTTTCGATCTTTGCCCTGATGGCGATCGTCCTGATCGTTCGTCCCCAAGGCTTCTTCGGCCGCGCCGGACTGATGAGCTGAGAGCCAGGGATGATCGGAGCCACCGAATCCGTCAAACAGTCTCGTGCCACGACGGGCAGTTGGTACGAATTCGCAACGCGGCATCGCGCCAGCATCGTGGCCGCGGTGATCCTGATTTTCCCGTTGGTGATGCCGTTCACGGCCCTCGCGGTGAACATCCTGATCTATGGATTGTATGCCGTCGGCTTCAACCTCGTGTTTGGTTATCTCGGTCTGCTGTCGTTTGGTCACGCGGCGCTGTTCGGAACCGGTGCCTACCTGTGTGGCATCGCCATCGTGCATTTTGGCTGGCCATGGTATGCGGCCATCGCAGCCGGGATCGCCGGCGGCCTGTTGATGGCATCGTTGATTGGCGTGCTCGCGATCAGGACCCGCGGCATCTACTTCGCGATGGTAACGATGGCGCTGTCGCAATGTGTCTACTACCTGTTCTATCAGGCGGTTGACCTGACCGGCGGCGAAAACGGCCTCCGCGGCATCAATGTCCGCACCATCGATCTGTTCGGCTTGCGGCTCGACTTCATCAATCCGATGATCCGTTACTATGTCATCGCGGCTTTTGTGATTGCCGCGTTTTTCGTGATGTCGCGCATTCTTGCCTCGCCATTTGGCGCCGTCATTGAGGCCGTGCGGGAGAATGAGATGCGCGCCCGCGCGTCAGGCTATGACGTCACCAAGACCCGATTGCTGACCTTCGTTTTGTCTGGCGGCTTCTGCGGTCTCGCGGGAGCCTTGCAGGCGCTGCATCTGTCGATCGTTCCGATCGAGATCCTGCACTACGAGACGTCGGGTCTGGTTGTGATGATCGCATTGCTGGGCGGTATGGGAACGTTCTTCGGGCCGATGATCGGCGCCGCCGTCTTCCTGGTCCTGGAGAACGTGGTCTCCGTGTGGACGGTTCACTGGCAACTGATCGTTGGCACCATTTTCATTGCATGCGTGCTATTCTTCCCCGCCGGCATCTGGGGCACGCTGATCGCGCGAGGCAGGCGATGAGCGCCGCGGAAGGCCAAACCAAGGAAATCATTCTGCGTACCAGGGGCGTCGGCAAGACGTTCGGGAAGTTTGTTGCGCTGAACAATATCTCGGCGGAGTTTTCCAGAGGAGCGATCACCTCCATTATTGGTCCGAACGGGGCCGGTAAGAGCACCTATTTCAATTTGCTGTGCGGCGCGTTTGCGCCCACCAAAGGCAGCGTTGAATTCGAGGGCAAGGATGTCACCGGGCTGCCGCAGCACCGCTTTGCGCATATGGGGATCGCAAAGTCCTTTCAGATCACCAGCGTGTTCCCGCAGCTCACGACCCGTGAAAACATCCGCGTCGGTCTGCAGGCGCTGGTGTCGAGATACGACATCTGGCGTCCCCGCGCGCGCCTGACCGAGCTGGTCGAGCGGGCGGACGAGCTGCTTGCGCTGGTCGGATTGTGGGAATCTCGCGAACGTGCCGCCAGGACGCTGGCCCATGGCGAGCAGCGGGCGCTGGAGATCGGCATGGCGCTTGCCAGCCAACCCCGGTTGCTGTTGCTGGACGAGCCGACGGCCGGCATGAGCCCGGAGGAGACCCGGACCATGATGGATCTGATCGTGAAGCTCGCAAAGGAGCGTACGGTCATCCTCGTCGAGCACAAGATGAAGCTGGTGCTCGGGATCAGCGATCGCATCCTCGTGCTGCATCACGGAGAACTTCTCGCCGAAGGAACGCCGCAGGAGGTCCGGCAGAACGAGGCGGTGAAGCGCGTCTATCTCGGCCAGCGGGAGCATTGACGAATGCTGCAGATCAGCAAGCTCAATGCCTGGTACGGCGCAAGTCACGCGCTGCAGGACATAACTCTCGAAGTGACCAAGGGCGAGATCGTCTGCCTGATCGGTCGCAATGGAGCCGGCAAGACGACGACGCTGAAATCGATCATGGGGTTGATGGGACGAACGCGCGGCTCGGTCACCTTCAAGGGCAAGGAGCTGCTGAGCCGGCCGGCGCATGTGCGCTTCGCGCTGGGACTTGCCTATGTTCCCGAAGAGCGGCGGATTGTGCAGGGATTGTCGGTCCGGGAAAATTTGCGGCTCGGGCTGGTGGCGTCGCCGGCGAAGAAGCGGGAGGCCGAGCTGATCGACGAGATCGCGGTGATATTCCCACGGCTGGCCGAGCGCATGGACCAGGAGGCGGTCACGATGTCCGGTGGCGAGCAGCAGATGCTGGCGATCGCGCGGGCGATGATCGCAAAGCCCGACCTGATCATGCTGGATGAGCCTTCGGAGGGCATCATGCCGGTCCTGGTCGACGAAATGTTCGAGCTATTCCGCAGTATGAAGGCGCAGGGAACGACGGTGCTGTTGGTTGAGCAGAATGTCGAGCTCGCGCTTGGCATCGCCGATCGTGCCTACGTCCTTGATCAGGGGGCGGTGGTGCACCAGGCGTCGGCGCAGGCCCTGCTGGCCGACGACGAGATCAAGGAACGATATTGTTCGGTGTGAGCGGGCTCTCCGGTCTCCCGCCGGCGCGAACGGACCTTACTCCGCAGCGCGCGCGATCGCGTCGGCCTTGCTTGTGGTGACGACGACCTTGATCGCGTCATCGACGCGATCCCGTGCATATCTGAGCGCCGTCGGCAGGTCTTCCAGCGGAAACGTATGCGTGTGGATTCTTGTCGCGTCGAACCGCTTCGCTGCCATCAATTCCATGGCGCGGCGCGTGGCGCTGCGGCCCTCGCCGCGGATCCCGTAAGCGTAGATGTTGTTTCGCACGAGATGCGCGATATCCAGCGTCGCGGCCTCGTGCGGGAAGGCGGCCAGACAAATCTTGCCGCCGCGATTGGTCATGTGAATGGCCTGGTTGAGTGTCGCTTCGGTGCCGGCACATTCGACGACATAGTCCGCGCCGATCTCCCCTGTTAGTTGCTTCACGACCTCAACGGCGTCTTCGTCGTTGATGTTGATGA
Source organism: Bradyrhizobium sp. USDA 4502 (assembly GCF_054063355.1). NCBI lineage: Bacteria > Pseudomonadati > Pseudomonadota > Alphaproteobacteria > Hyphomicrobiales > Nitrobacteraceae > Bradyrhizobium > Bradyrhizobium sp. USDA 4502. The sequence goes on along the minus strand of NZ_JBSSGF010000001.1, from coordinate 4,721,780 downwards.
CGCGGTCGGCCCCCAGTTCCTGGCCGATCGCCAGCCGCTTGTTGCGCGTGCCGGTCAGAATCACCGGGCTTGCGCCAAGCGCCTTGGCCACGGCAACTGCGAGAAGTCCGATCGGCCCCGGGCCGATCACCACGACGCTCTCGCCCGCCACCAATCCCCCCAATTCCGTCAAGCCGTACATCGACGTGCCTGCGGTCACCACGAGCGTCGCCTCCGCATCGCTCATGCTATCCGGTACGCGCGCCAGCGTATTGATGTGGTTGACTGCGTACTCCGCGAATCCGCCGTCGGTCGTAAAGCCGTTGGCGCGGTGGCCCCTCTCCGGCTTTCCATAGTTGAGACAGGATGTGTACATGCCCTGGCGGCAGCGTTTGCATTGGCCGCAACCGGCATGGATTTCGACGCTGACCCGATCACCGATCCTGAATTCGTCAACGTCCGGCCCGAGTGCGGCGACCGTGCCCATGTATTCGTGGCCCGGCGTAAAGTTCTTGTTGAAGGGCAGGCCGCCCTGAATGCTTGCCGGCGACCCGGCATGGATGATTTCGAGATCGGTGGCGCAGATCGCAACCGCGTCGATGTGCACCAGCACCTCGGCACGCGAGGGGACCGGCGTCGGCTTTTCGCAAAGCAGGAGCCGGCCGGGGTCACCAAGGACCCAGGCCTGCATCAGGCCGGGAACGGGAAGATCGGGCGATGTGCTGACGCCGGGCGGCTGGTACATGGGCGCTTCCTCTTTTGGTTGACAGCCTAGCGCGAAACGACGGGCTGCCGCGAGCACCCGATGGTCGGCATCGGAGCCGTTGCATTTGCTGCACGGCAGCAAGCGCGTCGCAAAACATTCATACGCGGCCTATACTTGGTCGCCCGGTTGATGTTGAAATCCTCTTTGCATTCTCTCCCAGACCGGAGCCTCCCATGAAGACCGTCCGCCTTGTCCTTGCGTTGCTGGCGCTGACGCTGATCGCGCCGTGGCAATCCGCCAGGGCGGCCGACGTGATCTGCTACAATTGTCCGCCGGAATGGGCGGATTGGGCGTCGATGCTGAAGGCGATCAGGGCGGACCTCAACTACGATATTCCGCACGACAACAAGAATTCCGGTCAGGCATTGGCCCAGATCCTGGCCGAGAAGAGCAATCCGGTCGGCGATATCGGCTATTTCGGCGTGACCTTCGGCATGAAGGCCAAGGCCCAGGATGCGCTCGAGCCCTACAAGCCGGCGCATTGGGATCAGGTCCCGGCCGGCCTCAAGGACCCCGATGGCTACTGGACCACGATCCACTCCGGCACGCTCGGTTTGTTCGTGAACAAGGATGCGCTTGGCGGCAAGCCGGTGCCGGCCTGCTGGAAGGATCTCCTGAAGCCCGACTACAAGGGGATGGTCGGCTATCTCGATCCGTCGTCGGCGGCGGTCGGCTATGTCGGCGCGGTCGCCGTCAATCTGGCGCTCGGCGGCTCGCCAGGCAACTTCGATCCGGCGATCAGCTTCTTCAAGGAGCTGCGCAAGAACGATCCGATCGTACCCAAGCAGACGTCGTATGCCCGCGTCGTCTCCGGTGAGATGCCGATCCTGCTCGACTACGACTTCAATGCCTATCGCGCGAAATATTCGGAGAAGGGCAACTTCGAGTTTGTGATTCCCTGCGAGGGATCGGTGGTGTTTCCCTATGTCGTTGGTCTCGTGAAGAACGCACCCGACAAGGAGAAGGCCAAGAAGGTGATGGACTATCTCTTGTCCGACAAGGGGCAGGCGATCTGGACCAATGCCTATCTGCGTCCGGCCCGCCCGATCGAGCTGCCGGCTTCCGTGAAGGGGAAATTCCTCCCCGACAGCGACTACGCCCGCGCCAAGAGCGTCGACTGGGGCGAGATGGAAAACGTGCAAAAAGCCTTCGTCGACCGCTATCTCGCCGAGGTTCGCTGAGGCAATATGGTGCCCTTCGCCGGGGCACCATTCTTCCGATGTCGCAAAAATCCTTCGTTTGGCTCTGCCTGCTGCCGCTCGCGGTCGTGACCACGGCATTCTTCCTGCTGCCGATGGCACGGCTGGTTGTCGCAGGCGCCGAAGGGCCGCACGGGCTCGCCGGATATCTCGCCATCCTGACCGAATCTCGTTATCGCGCGACGCTGATCAATACCGTGCTCCTGGCGGCGGCAACGACCGTCGTCACGCTGATCGTGGCGACGATAGCCGGAATGTTTCTGCAGCGGCACCGCTTTCCAGGCCGGGCCGTGCTGATCGCGATGCTGACCTTTCCGCTGGCGTTTCCCGGCGTGGTGGTCGGCTTCATGATCATTCTGCTGGCGGGGCGGCAGGGGCTGATCGGCGATCTGTCGAACCGGATCTTCGGCGAGAAGTTCGTCTTCGCCTATTCGATCTACGGGCTGTTCCTCGGCTATCTCTACTTCTCGATCCCGCGCGTGATCCTGACCATCATGGCGGCCGTGCAAAAGCTCGATGTCGGTCTGGAAGAAGCCGCGCGTTCGCTCGGCGCCAGCCCCTGGGCGGTCCAGCGTGACGTCGTGCTGCCGGCGCTGGCGCCGGCCTTCGTTGCGTCCGGCGCGATCGCATTTGCGACGGCGATGGGGGCCTTCGGGACTGCGTTTACGCTGGCGACGAATATCGATGTGCTGCCGATGCTGATCTATACCGAGTTCACGCTGGCCGCCAATTTCGCGACCTCGGCCGCGCTGTCGGTGGGACTTGGCCTGATCACCTGGCTCATCCTCGCGCTCGCCCGCTCGTTCAGCGGCAGCGCGGTCGCGGCGGCCGGGTGAACGCATGCGTGATCGCTTGATCTTCACCGGCCAGTTCATCTTCACGCTGCTCGTTGCCGCCTTCCTGGTCGTCCCCGCGGGGTTGTCGATCTCCGCCGGCGTGACCGTGAACTACTTCCGGGGCATCCAGTCCGGCGTGACCCTGCAATGGGTCGCGCAGGTCTGGGAGCTCTATGCCGGCACCATCCTGCTCTCCTTCGTGATCGCATTCGCGACCCTTGCCGTCACGCTGCTCGCCGGCGTTCCCGCAGCCTATGCGCTGCATGCGCGGGGAGGCCGGCTTGCGCGCATCGTCGAGGAAATCATTACGCTGCCCTTGGCGATCCCCGGGCTTGCGATAGCGCTCGCACTGCTGCTCGCCTATGGCAGCTTCGGCGACTTTCGCCGTTCCTGGCTGTTCATCCTGGTTGGCCACGTGGTCTTCACCATGCCGTTCATGGTGCGGTCGGTGATGGCGGTGTTCGCGACCGTGGACATCAAGACGCTGGATGAGGGGGCGGCCTCGCTCGGGGCATCGCCATGGCGACGCTTCCGCGACGTCATCGTGCCGAACGCGCTACCCGGAATTCTCGCCGGCGCGCTAATGGTGGTCACGCTGTCGCTCGGTGAATTCAACCTGACCTGGATGCTGCATACGCCGTTGACGAAGACACTGCCGATCGGGCTCGCCGACAGCTACGCCTCGATGCGGCTCGAAGTGGCGTCGGCCTATACGTTGATCTTCTTCGTGATGATCATTCCGCTGCTGGTCGCAATGCAGCTATTGGCCGACAGGGATCACAAGCGATGAGCACGGTCGGGCATGGCGCAGCGGTGCGGATCGAGGCGTGCGGCAAGACCTTTGCCGACGGCACGCGCGCGCTCGATCCCGCGACCCTCGACATTGCGCGTGGCGAGACGCTGGTGCTGCTTGGGCCGTCCGGCTGCGGCAAGACGACGATGCTGCGCATCATCGCAGGCCTCGAGCTGCCGGATGTCGGCGGCAAGGTCCTGTTCGACGGCAAGGACATGACCTCGGTCCCGATCGAGCGGCGCAATGTCGGGATGGTGTTCCAGTCCTACGCCCTGTTCCCCAACATGACGGTGGCGGACAATATCGCCTACGGGCTGAAGATCCGCGGTGTTGCCAGGGGCGAGCGTGCCGCACGCGTCGCCGAGCTGGTTGCTCTGACGAACATCACGGGATTGGAGAATCGCCGCATCGACCAGCTTTCGGGCGGCCAGCGTCAGCGCGTCGCACTGGCGCGCGCCGTCGCGATCCGGCCCGGCATCTTGCTGCTCGACGAGCCCTTGACCGCGCTCGACGCCGCGTTGCGGGACCGGCTGCGCAGCGAGCTCAACCGGCTGTTGCGAGCGCTTGGGATCACGACGATCTATGTCACCCACGATCAGTCCGAAGCCATGGAATTGGGCGACCGGATTGTCGTGATGCGGAAAGGCGCAATCGCCCAGATCGGTACGCCCCGCGAGGTCTACTTCGCGCCGAAGGACCGGTTTGTGGCGGAGTTCATCGGAGCGGCGAACATTGTAGAGGCTCCGGTCGAGAACGGGGCATTGATCCTGCCCGGCGGGCGACTGCCGATCGAGGGTGCAGCTACGACCGCGAACGCGACCGTCATGATCCGCCCCGAAACCATTCGCGTGACGGAGGCGGGCGAGGGTTTGCTCTCGGGACTCGTCGATTCCGTCAGCTTCATCGGCGACCGGCAGCGGCTCGTCGTGAGTGATGCATCGGGCAAGCCGCTCAATGTCGACGCTCCCAACACGATTCAAGCCAGGATCGGCGATCGTGTCGGGCTTTCGATTGCGCCCGACGCTGTCCGTCTGCTTCCCTCCGAACCACGAGATTGATCGATGCCGTCGAAACCGGTCCTCATCGCCCAGATTTCCGACCTCCACATCAAGCCGCCGGGAGCCTTGGCCTATGGCCGGGTCGATACCGCGAAGGCGCTTGAACGCTGCGTGGCGGCGATCAATGGATTCGAGCCGGCGCCCGATTTCGTCGTCATCTCGGGCGACCTTGTCGATACGCCGTCGGTCGAGGAATACGACCATCTCAAACGACTGCTCGCGCCGTTGCGCGTTCCGTTTGCCGGAATTCCCGGCAATCACGACTCGCGTGCGTGGATGCGCGCCGCGTTTCCTGCCGCACCCTATGTTCACGCGACAGGCCCGCTCGACCAGGAGATCGAGGTGAATTGCCTCGATCTGCTGCTGCTTGATTCAAGCGTTGCCGGGAAGCCTCATGGCATGCTCGAGCCGTCGACGCTGCAATGGCTGGACGCGACACTGGCGGCAGCAGACCGGCCCGCGCTGCTTTTCCTGCATCACCCGCCGTTCAAGGGCGGCATCTGGCACATGGACCGTCAGGACCTTTTCGATGCCGCAGAACTGGCAGCAATCGTCAGGCGCCATCCGCGGGTGCGTTTGATCGGCTGCGGGCACGTCCATCGTGCCATGCTGACCTCCTTCGCCGGGATTCCCGCGACATTGTGCCCCGCGCCGAACCATGCGGTTGACCTGGACCTCGGACAGCTCCGCGAACCGTCGTTCAAGGTGGAACCGCCGGCATTTCACTTGCACACGTGGTTTCCCGGACCGGATTTTGGACAGTTGGTCACGCACCAGGTCCCGATCGGTCAGTTTGACGGGCCGCATCCGTTCTTTGGGCCAGACGGCAAGCTGCTGTGAGCTGGCCGCGTTGACCCCTCGCGCCGACGGGATCTTGCCAGGCGAGATTGTCGCGGATCGGCCGGGCATGTCAGATCAAGGGCAGCGCGCAGCTGCAATTGAGCGTTGCATCGACACAGATTTATTCCAAATTGTACCTTGGATGCCTTCCATCCCAACTGCGCCGGCCCGGACCTTTGTTGCTGTAGGGCCCCGGGGGGGCTATACTTCCGTCTGCTTTCATTGATCGATGGCTTTGTCGGCGTCCGCTGTGCTGGCGGGCCGATTGAACGCAACACAATCAGTCTGGATCACGATGACCGGTGCGTCGCCCATAGAACGAACTTCCGGCGCGCCGTTGTTTTCGAACAACAAGCTGTCGGTGTTGCGCAAGCATCCCTATTTCGCCGATCTCGAGCCCGAGGCATTCGATCAGCTCTGCCGCTACGCCAAGCACACCACGCTGAAGCGGGGCACGACGATCTTTTCCAAGGGCGATCCGGGCACCAGCCTGATTGCGGTGATCTCGGGCACGGTCAAGATCAGCATCTCGTCGCCGGATGGTCGCAACGCGATTTTGAACCTGATCGAGGCCGGCGAGATCTTCGGCGAGATCGCGCTGCTCGACGGCTTGTCGCGGACGGCCGATGCCACCGCCAACACCAATTGCGAGCTGTTCGTCATTGACCGGCGCGAGTTCATTCCGTTCGTGCGCAGCCAGCCGACGCTTGCGATGAAGTTCATCGAGCTGCTTTGCGAAAGACTGCGCCGGACCAGCGATCAGGTCGAGCAGGTCATCCTGCAGAACCTGCCCGGCCGTCTGGCCAGCGCGCTGCTGCGCCTGAGCGACAAGCACAAGCCGCAGGGGCGCACCATCTCGATCACTCAGCAGGAGATCAGCGAGATGGTCGGGATGACGCGCGAGAGCATCAACAAGCAGCTCCGGGCGTGGGCAATACGCGGTTGGGTCAGGCTCGAGCATGGCGCGATCGTCGTGTTGAAGCGCGAGACCCTCCAGGAGCTGGTCGACGCCGGGGCGAACGACGGCGAGTAGTCGCGCCGGCCGCCCGGTCGGTCGCGCATTTCACGAAACGGTGAGCTGAACAGGCCTGTGAAGCCATTCACATCGGCCTTGCACGCGCTGCGGTAAGTGACGCGTCAGGGGAGCACAATATGGACGAATCCATGCAGAGCTCTTTCGACAAGCGACGGCAGGACCCACAGCACAATTACCAGAGCTTTAGCATCAAGCTTGTCGCGCTGCCGGTGCTTGTCGTCGTTGCGCTGATCGGGATGCTGGTCAGTCATCCGGCGGCGGTCAGATGGATATCGGACGCGACGCAAGCGGAGTTCGTCGGAACCGACACCGTCTACACTGATCCGATACCCAATATCGCGCAGGTGGCACCAACGGTTCGGCCGGGCAGCGAGATCCGGACGGTGAAGGCCTACTGATCGTTGATACTGTCGTTGCGCGGCAAGGCGCGACGACAGCCGCTTGTCCAGCAGCAAGCCGCCTTCACGCGGCTACTCCAAGCAGCTTTGCTGCGGTCCGCCCGAGAATATTGGCCTTGTCATCGTCGCTTAGCGACGACGAGGCGAAGATGTGGTCGACCGCTGCCAGTTGCCATGGATAGGGATAGTCGCTTCCCAGCACGATCTGGCCGGCGCCAACCTGGGCGGCGAGGTGCCTGATCGCCTCCGGCGTGAAGATCAGAGAGTCGAAATAAATCTGCTTGAGATACTCCGCCGGCGCCTTCTGGAGCTTGATCTCCGGATTGCATCCCTTGGGTCCAACCAGACAGGCATGGTCCGAGCGGTCGGCGTACGAGCCGAGATAACCGCCGCCATGTGCGGCGATGATTTTCAGTCCCGGGGAAGCGGTCGAGCGTGCCTTCGAAGATCAAATGGGAGAGTGCGATCGTGGTCTCGAGCGGATTGCCGATCGTGTTGCCAAGCCACCCATTGCCGGAGAGCCGCTTGTTGAGCTCGGGCACGCCCTGCGGATGGATGAACAGGGGAACGCCGAGTTCCTCGGCCTTGGCCCATACCGGATGAAACTTCGGATTTGAGAATTCGGCGCCGTCGACGACACCGCCGATCGCAGCGCCCTTCAGCCCCTGCTTTTTCACCGCCGTTTCCAGCTCCTGCACCGCAAGGTCCGGTGCCTGCAGCGTCAGCGAGGCGAACGCCGCGAACCGGTCGGGCTTCGAGGCACAGAGTTCGGCGAGCTTTTCATTCTGGATTTTCACGATCTTTCCGGCCAGATCGCGGTCGCGGTCGTACCAGAACGGATTGATCGAAAGCACCTCCATGTCGATGGCCTGCGCGTCCATCGCAGCCAGCCGCTTGTCGATCTCGATGAAGGCTTCCGCGGCGCCGTTGACCGGCGGCAGTTGATATTTTCCGGCGTCCGCGCCGAGCAGCGCGCCCGCCTCGCGGAAATGGCAATGCGCGTGAATGTCGATCGTCTTGACACGTTTGCCGTTGACCGTGACCGGCAACTGCTGGCGCGATTGCTGCGCATTTGCGTTGTGGACGAGCCCGCAGCCGCAGAACACGATGCCTGCCGCCGCATTTGCTCCCGCCTTCAGGAAATCCCGCCTTGTAGTCATGACGATCGCCTCCCTGGTTGTTTTGTTATAGGGGGAGCGTAGGGATGCTGGCTCGTGCTCGCAAGATCACACGCTGTGCGTGTCGCGCAATGTTGATCTGCTCTGACCGGTTTGATTCCCGCCTTTGCGATGATGTCGCGCCATTTCGGCACTTCGTCTGCAATACGCCTGCGCATGCCATCGCGCTGTTTGCGGGCAAGTCGCCGTGTAATGGATAGCATTCAGTCAGATCGGCAATGCGTCACCCTCGCTCGACTTTGATCAGGCCGCGAACACGACAACGCCAATATCACGACCGCACCGTTCAGTATGCAAGTGAAGGCATTGATCACTATCGCCACTTTCGCGAGCGCTTTTCGAGCGGATTGGCGCCGCCAGCAATCTCGCTGGATCAAAGGCCACTTAGCCCTCTCGCGATTTCGCGCGGATGCCGGACATCAAAGGTTTTCTGGCGCCACCCCCAAAATCGTGAATTCCCCGTCGGACTGAAACCGCGACAGATCGCCGTCCGTCGCCATCCGCTTGTTCATCATCCACTAACCTTGCGCTTTCACCGCATTTGCTAGCTGCCAACGCTGTGAAAATGCCCGGCCAATCAAGACGAATCTCCTGGTAACGATAGCGGGATTTCCTCAAGAGCCGACGCGATCCAGCGGTGTGCGGCGGAGCCGCGTGCTCCGTTGGCGGAACGGAACGGCGATTTCATGCTAGAATGAAAGAAGCGAGGCCGAAATAGGGTCTGCTTACGCCGAAGCCGACCAGACGCGAGCACTGCCTCGTCTAAGCAACAAGGAAACGTCCTCGTGAGAGACGGGTTCGATGGGAGGGAAAATGGACCGAAACCTTGTGATCCTGAATGTGACTGGTTCGGAGACGATGTTGCGTTCCGACGGACATGCTGCCATTCGTCTGGAAACTAAGGAGATGGGCCCCGTCGCCTTCGAGGTGAGCCTTCAAGCAATTGCCGCACTTCGTCGCCACTTGGCGCGAGCCGAAATACACATTCTGCAGAGTCAGAATCAGACCAAAAACTGACTATCTTCGGCAGACGTGACTAAGGTGGCTATCAGATTACCCCCTGAGGCCCGAGGGCGGGAATCCAGTCGGAGGCGCCTGCAAGTCTACTGGTGGTGTTACCGACGCAAATAGACCGGTGCCGTCTTGAAGACGACGGTACGTTCGCCGTGCGACTTCTTATCGTTTGACGAACGGCGTTGACCGCAGCGGATTTTTGATTCCGCCATTCGGAGGTTCGATTCCTCCCGCTATCAGGCAAGCGCCTGAAAATGCATGAGAATAGGCCCAAAATGGCTGACTTCTACGGATCGCGTCGGTCTCCGTCATCTCGGCGTTTACTGCTTCCGAGCCCAGACGGCCGAAAGTCTCCCGCCGTGTCCCCGGAAGTTCCCATTTTGGCGAGCGACCCGGCGGAGACTGATTCGATCAAGACTGCCACCCGACCCGGCAGTTGGCCGATCAGGTTGACCGACAATCTAGGGATATGACTCTCGTCCCTCGCATCGTGGAGGCGGTCAACACGAACTTGCCTAGCTACTATCGGACGCTGCAGAATATTGCGACAAGAAATGGCTTTGCTTACTCTGGCGAGTTGCGACGCGAAAACTACGAAGCGATGTATGCCGTTGCAGAAAAATACGGCAAGCTGAATCGTTGATCCCGAGATATGGTGTGCCGCTCTGGGAGCAGGGAATGACGGCCTACCTTAAGACATCGCCGCCGAACGACCGGCGCATATGCGGCGCCGGCTGCGTCGCATTAAAGAATGGCGCAGAGCGCACTTCTGTCGGTTATTGGACGGGCCAGACCGCGATACGGCGATCAGTGCGGCGCGGCTCTACCTTGAAGTTGGTGCGCGGCGCATGGCGGTGAGCGGGGGCTTGTTTAGCGAACCTTGGTAGGTTTGCTCATCTCCGCAAGCCCACCAGCAGTAATGCGATAGCTGACCTTTCCGTTGGCCTCTCGGGCTTCAATCCATCCGTGGCGAAGTAGGGTCAGTTTTAACTTTGCCTGATCTGGCAGATCTGCAGCATGGACCCAATCACCGCTCCGAAGGTGCTCCAGAAATTGTCGATGGCGATGGTTGAACAACGTGGCCAAGCCAAGCCCAAATAGCAAAAATCGTTCGCGGATTGAGAGTGGACGAATCCAGCAGTCCAGACATCATGGGCCTCGAAGGCCAATCCGTCGTGATCTAAATGGGTTACAGATGCGGGTTCGCGCCATGAAAACACGGCGACAGACCATCCCTGACGCGACAGAGTGAGTTGTTGAACACAACCGAATGCGTCAAGCGGGCTCGTATATTTGGGAGAGCGTTCATGAGATTCTCTTTTCTCGGTATCGCAATGGTCGGAATCGTGGTCGGGACACAGGCAAAGGCAGGCGCTAGCGGGGATTACGAGGTCGACTATTACGCGGAGCGACAGCTTCTGACGCAGGTCGGAACGTTTTACAAGCCATGCGGAACCGGCGCCGCCACAATGACCGGGCAACGAACGCACTACTTCAAGAAGTCGCAATCATCATGTCTGGACACTGGGGGACATCCGCCGCCAGCGACGATAAGCTGCCGCTTCACCCAAGCGGGTTGCACAGACGCTCTCGCACATGCGTTTCCACTCATCCCTCACGCACCCGGCTTCAGCCTGAGCATGGGTGGTGCACCGGCGTTGTTTCAAGCCAGCGCCGCTGACCAGGAGCTTTATAAGAGAAACCAGCGCGATTCCGGTGTGAAGTAAAATCGCATGGCGGCGGGGCTCTGGTCCCGATCTCCGAATGAAGATTGAGTCAATCGATCCGGACGTGGAAACGTTCGTATAGCGACACCGAGACACCCAAAGCGCGTCCGCGACGGGCTTTGACGAATATCCACCGGTACGATCGTATCACGAGCTCACCGCTCGTGGCCGCGAGCCAAAGCAAGGGCAAGACCCATGATTTGGCTTTACGTTCTTGATGCTGCTTATAGCGTCGATCAAGAACTACCGTCGTTGATTGGGATGGGGTCGGAGAAATCCGGCCCCATTTTCTTTACCGGAGGTGATGACGAGGGCGCCGCCTGGAGGGGGATAAGCACCGATCAGTTACGGTATTGTTTACCCAGCCGTTTACCCAGCGCGAAAATCGCCATCTATGGGTAGATGCAGCGTCAGCTAAGTGATTGATTTCATTGGCGCGCTTGGAGAGATTCGAACTCCCGACCCTCGGAATCGAAATCCGATGCTCACGGATGTTCGCGTTCCACAAGGTCGCGGCGCGGAAACCGAAGCTCACATCAACGAGGCGCTTCGCCTTTCTCCGCGCGACACCCTCGCCAACCGATGGCTCGCATGGATCGGGATTGCCGAGGTGGCGCTTAATGCCGACACCGAAGCAATTGCCGGGCTGCGTCGGAGCCTTGAGGCAAACCGGAATTTCTCCATAGTGCACTTCCAGCTCGCGGCAGTGCTCGCGCGGCTGGGGACGATCGAAGAGGCGCGCGCCACAGCTCAGGCAGGACTTGCACTCGATCCACTATTTACCATTCGCCGCTTCCGTACTGCCAACACGTGGATCGACAATCCGGCGGTTCTTGCCGGACGCGAGCGTCAGTGCGAGGGTTTGCGGTTGGCAGGGGTTCCTGAAGGATGACAACGGCTGAAGCTGAAGCGCCGGATCTTGTCTGCCGTTGGCCCACAGCTGACCGCCTGTAAGACTATCGGGACCGTCGGCTCTTCGTGGTGAACCGGAAGTCACACGGCTTGGTCGCCGCGGGCGGCTTTTGACTTTGGTCGTGTAAAAACGCCAGTCCCGAGGCAGTCGGGACTGGATTGGTGTCATGCCGCGATCGCAGCCATCAGCGGCTTGATCCCGACGATGTTCATGACCCGTGTCAGATTGTAGGCCAGGACGGAGAGCGCCATTTCGGCCGCCACTTTCGGAAGCGTTTTGGTGAGGAAGTGTGTCGCTCCCATGCGGGCCTTCATGGTGCCGAACGGATGCTCGACAGTTTCGCGGCGCTGACGCATGGCGTGCGGGCTTGCATCAAGGCGCTGCTGCACAGCCTCGAGCAGATGCTCATGCTCCCATCGCGTAATCCGCCGTTCTGACCCAGGCGTGCATTGGGTCTTGAGCGAACAGCTTTGACAGGCCGTGGTCCAGTAGCGCCGCAGCACCTTGCTGTCTTCTTCATTCGTATAGCGATATGATAGCCGCTCCCCGGCCGGGCAGCGATAGACGTCCTCCTCTGGCAAATAGGCAAAGTCCTGTTTACCGAAGCGTCCGTCTGCCTTAGCGCCGGACGTTAGCGGTTTGGGCAGAGTTACCGTGATGCCCGCTTCGTGGCACGCAAGGATCTCTGGGCTGTTGAAGTAGCCGCGATCGGCTACAGCTTCGAGCGTCTCAGTCTTCAGAACAGCCTTCGCCCGCTTGGCCATATTGGCAAGTTGTGCCCGATCCGAGCCGCTGTTCGTCACCTCGTGCGTCACAATCAGATGGTGTTCGGTGTCTACGGCGACCTGTACGTTGTAGCCGACAACACCAGAGCCGCGCCCGCTCGTCGCCATCGAGCGGCTGTCGGGGTCGGTCAGGGAGATTTGCTGGTCGGGTGACGCAAGCATCTGCTTCTCGTAGACGGCAAGCTTGCCCATTTCCTCCTTCAGTTTCGTCAGCTTCTCGGTAAGCCTCGTCACCTTCGTGGCCAGGGCCTCGGTCGGCTCCTGGCGGTCGGCCGTGTCAAGTTGGCTCAGATAGCGCGCGACGCTCTCCTCCAACTGAGCACGCCGTCGCTCCATCTTCGCGCGCGTGAAGTTCCTGTCCCGGTTGTTCACGGCCTTGAACTTGCTGCCATCGATGGCGACGCTCGCCGTCGCCAGCAGACCCATCTCTCGGCAGAGTTCGACGAAGCGCGCACATACCCTGCGCAGCGCCAGGCCGTTGTCCTTGCGGAAGTCCGCAATCGTCTTGTGATCGGGAGCGAGCCGACCCAGCAGCCACATCACCTCGACGTTGCGCCCGGCCTCTCGTTCCAGCCGCCGGCTCGACTGTACCCGGTTCAGATAACCGTAAATGTAAAGCTTCAGGAGCACCGAGGGATGGTACGACGGCCGACCGGTGGCCGCCGGCTCCACACCCTCAAAGCCCATCTCAGCCAAACCGAGCGCATCGACAAATACGTCGATCACGCGAACAGGGTTGCTCTCGTCAATGAAGTCATCGAGGCATTCGGGCAACAGCGACCGCTGTCCACGATCCGCCTCTTCAACGAAGCGCCTCATCGATTCCCCCAAAGAATCACAGGAGAATCATAACAGCAGCCCAGCGTTTTCACACAGCCAGGACTCGGAGCGGACTCGTTGGCCTCCGTGGCTGGATCTTCGGCACAGTGGATGGCCTAAACGCGGCTTTGCCCATCGGTCAGCGTATGATCGGCTTGCGATACACGTCCTTCGTAGCGATTTTGCCACCTTCGAACGTGTAGTGCTCGATACCGTGTTGCTCCCGGCGCTCGCCGGTTGAGCGTACAATCTCGCTAACGCCGAATGTCATGAAGGAAACGACGGGAAGGTGATGATAGACGATCTCATGGAAGCGGCTTGTCGCGAAAAAGGTCTTCTTCTCCTCGAGGTGCTTGAGGATGGCCTCACGCCCCACGAGTACAACTTCCGGCGAAACCCCATCGTGATATCGCCAGACGAACTCCGGGGAGACAACTCTGTAAAGCGCCTCCATATCGTGTTTGAACAACGCGCGAGCAAACTCTTCAAACAGCGCGTCGCGCTCAGCAGGTGTTGGGATCTCCATAGGCTCATCCGATTTGTGGCCGGCGATTACTTCAAAATAGAACATCAGGACGGGGCTCTCCAGCGCTATGACTATCCTCTCAACCGGCTACCGGCCTCTCGGCTCTTGCTCCCGCGCAGCGGGCTGGAGCGCAGCGACTTTGTGCCGTGGCCCATCGCTTCCGTTGGCGCGTCGCAAGGAGATGTCCGGTGCCGTGGGTAAACCGGAAAAACCCGGGCGGTGGTCGAAACGGCGCTTTTGACCCATCTGCGACATTGCGGCTGGCGGGGAGGGGTTTTGTCGGTCATCCTGATTTGTGGTACTTTGAGCCCAGGAAGAGCACAAGCTAACTCAAGCCGGCCCGGCGGAAGGCTTCCAGATAGTGCTCGCGGTCGGCCTCGTATTTGAACGGCAAGTTCTTCCCGATCCAGGCTAGGGAGAAATCGGGCTGTCTGCGGAGCAGTTCCTGCAATGCAGCCGTGGCGATTTCGCCTCGTCCGGCCATCGCAGCCGCCGCAGTCAGCATGCGGTAGCCGGAGACATGATCGGTGCGAAGCCGAATGCTGGCTCCGGCCAGGCGCATCGCCTCCTCGTAATTTCGTCCGACCAACTGGGCATGGGCGGCGATGCCGTTGTAGATCGCCGCAAATGGATCGCGCGGGCTGAGGCGCAACGCCTTCGTGGTGGCGACGCCGGCTTCCTCCCAGTGGCCGCTGAACGTCAGCGCCAGGCCGTACACGCTAAGTGCCAGCGCAAAGCTTGGATTGAGCTTCAGCGCCAGCTCAAACTCGCCAAGCGCTTCGTCGAAACGTCGCAGCAGCACATGAACGCAACCCAGCGCATGATGCGCCCAGGGATCCTCGCTGTCGGCGCGGACTGCCGCCAGCGCCGCGCGTTCGGCAATCGGCACCGACGTCGCCATCTCGCTCCAGCCATTGTAGGCGCAAAAGGTGTGGCTGGCGGACAGAACGGCAAGCGCTTGTCCGTAGTACGGATCGATCGCAATAGCCTTCTCCAGCAGCTCCTGGGCTTTGACATAGTCGGCTGGCGTGATCCGCCAGAAATGCGACATCGCCCGCATCACCAGACCCCAGGCGTCCATGCTGTCCGGGGTCTTGCGTTTGGAGTGAAAATGCTCCGCCGCATAGAGCTGCGGCTCGATCGACGCAACGATCGCCTCGGTGATCTCGTCCTGCACGGCAAACACATCGGCGAGGCTGCGATCGTAACGTTCCGCCCACAGGTGGCTTCCGGTGGCGACGTCGTTGAGCTGCGCGGTGATGCGCACGCGATCGCCTTCCTTGCGCACGCTGCCTTCGATGACATAACCGACGCCGAGGGTCTCCCCGACCTCTTTGATGTTGACCGACTTGCCCTTGTAAGCGAACGACGAGTTGCGCGCGATCACGAAGAACCAGCGCAGCTTCGAGAGCGCGGTAATGAGGTCCTCGCTGATGCCGTCGGAGAAATAATCCTGGTCCGGATCGTCGCTCATGTTGGCAAAAGGCAGCACGGCGATGGCGGGACGGTCAGGCAGAGGTAATGCCGCAATTCGCTCGCTGGATTCGTTCAAGTCCGGCTCCGCGCAAAGCTCTCCGAGCTCGTCGTCCATCGGCGGCGTGCGCACTTCGCCGACGAAGCGCAGACCCTTGCGCGAAATGGTGCGGATCAGCTTCTGCTGCTGGCCGCTGTCGCCGACCGCCTTGCGCACGGCATAGACGCGGCTGGTCAGCGTCGCATCCGAGGTGACGCGGCCGCCCCACACCGAAGCAACTAGATCGTCCTTGGTGACGACGCGATCGCGATTCTCGATCAGGTAGAGCAGAAGGTCGTAGACCTGGGGCTCGACTGCAATCAGTTCAGACCTGAGCCGCAGCTCGCGGGCGCTGGTATCAAGCACGTAATCGGCGAAATGAAACTGCATGCTCGTATCCTGGACCGGACTGCCGCAACGGCCTGTCGCGATTTGGACCGCATCGACCGTGGTTGCAACCGTCTTTGGTGCGCCGCGGCGCGTGTTTGCCGCGTCCGGCTGGGGGCTCAGGCGATCACGGCCCGATCACGGCCCGATCACAATAGCACAATCAGGAAATCAGCAGGGCTTCTTCAGGCAAATCACGGCGTTCTCAAGACCGGCTTCAAGCCTGTCATCCTCTTCGCGGCTAAGTATCGGTCAAGGGGCATGAAACCTCTGGAAGGATGACGACCATGGCTATCAAAGCTGGCTTTTCTCCGACCACCGGCCTGCTGTCGGTGTTCGACGACAATCTCAACAACTCGATCACCGTGAGTCGCTCCGGGGCCGGAACGATCCTCGTGAATGGCGGCGCGGTCCCGGTCACGGGGGGCACCTCGACGGTCGCTAACACCTCCTTGATCCAGGTGTTCGGCACCGGCGGCAACGACACAATCGCGCTGGACGAGGCCAACGGTGCACTCCCGGCAGCTCAGCTGTTCGGCGGCGCCGGCAACGACGTCATCACCGGCGGCTCCGGCAACGATCAGCTGTTCGGCGGCGCGGGCGACGACACCCTGATCGGCAAGGGCGGCAACGACCTGCTGTTCGGCGGCGGAGGCAATGACACGCTGGTTGGCGGCGCGGGCGACGACCAGATGTTCGGCGGCGCCGGCAACGATCTCATGGTCTGGAATCCGGGCGATGGCACCGACCTGATGGAAGGTGGCGACGGCATCGACACCGCCCAGGTCAACGGCGGCAACGGCGCCGAAAGCTTCACCCTCACCGCCAACGGCTCCCGCGTACGATTCGATCGCATCAGCCCGGCGCCGTTCTCGCTCGATATCGGCACCACCGAGAACATCGTGCTCAACATGAATGGCGGCGACGACGTCTTCACCGCCGGAAACGGCCTTTCCAGCTTGATCAAGCTAACCGTAGACGGCGGTGCGGGCAACGACTCCATCACCGGTGGCGACGGCAACGACACGCTGCTCGGCGGTGACGGCAACGACACCATCATCGGCGGCCGCGGCAACGATCAGCTGTTCGGCGGCGCGGGCGACGACACCTTCGTCTGGAATCCGGGTGACGGCAGCGACAAAGTCGACGGCGGTGACGGCAACGACACCCTGGTGTTCAACGGCGCCAATGTGACCGAGAACATGACCGTCTCGGCCAAGGGCAGCGGCGCCACCCTAACCCGCGACGTCGGCACGGTCTCGATGAACCTCGCCGGCATCGAGACCATCGATGTCAATGCGCTAGCTGGTGCGGACACCATCACCGTCAACGACCTGACCGGCACCAGCGTCAGTCAGGTCAACATCGACCTCGGCGGTAATGACGCGCAGCCGGACACGGTTGTGCTCAACGCGACCAACGGTGACGACGCGATCAATGTCACCGAAAGCAACGGCGTCATCACGGTGACGGGTCTTGCGACGGACGTGACCATCTCCAATGTCGGCGCCGGCGACCGTCTCGTCATCAACGGCCTCGGCGGCGACGATGTGATCTCGGCTTCCGGACTGCGCAACGGCATCCTGCTCACTGCCAATGGCGGCGGCGGCGACGATGTCCTGATCGGCGGGAACGGCAGCGAGATCCTCAGTGGCGGCGCGGACGATGACATTCTGCTCGACGGCAGCCCGCAGAATGTCCTCGATGGCGGTGCGGGACACAACGTCGTGATCCCGGGCGCGGCGCCAGGCCTCGCGCATACGGCGGCGGCAAGCGCGAGCTTGCTCGGCCAGTTCATGGCGTCGAGCTTCGTCTCGGCGGGAGCGGATCACGGCGCGATGCCCGTCGCCGAGCCGCCGTTGAGCCAGCAGCCGCAGCTCGCTCAGCCGCACGCCGCCTGACGCCGACGGCGTCGTCCTGGAGAACAACCATGAGCATCGAAACCAATGGTGTGAGACCGACCGACCCGGGTCTCGAAATCCTCGTAACGCTGCTGCATCTCCAGGGCGTTGCGGCCGATGCCGGACAGATCGGGCATCGGCTGGGAACGGACAGGATCGGCGCAGCGGATATGCTCCGCTGCGCCAGGGATCTCGGCCTCAAGGCCCGTGCCTACCGAACCGATTGGTCACGGCTCGGCAGCACGCCCTTGCCCGCCATCGCGTCCCTGCGCGATGGCGGATTCCTTCTCCTTGCCAAGGCAGATGCGGACCGGGTGCTGGTGCAGTCGCCGCTTGCGCCTCGGCCAGCATTGATGTCACGGGACGAACTCCTCGCCATCTGGGATGGGCAGCTGATCCTGATGACCCGACGTGCCGGATTGTCCGACATGGCGCGGCGATTCGACATCAGCTGGTTCGTCGCCGCGATCCAGAAATACCGGCATCTGCTGGGTGAAGTGCTGGTCGCCTCATTCTTCCTGCAACTGCTCGGCCTGGCTTCGCCGCTGTTCTTCCAGGTGGTCATCGACAAGGTGCTGGTGCATCGATCGCTGAGCACGCTCGATGTCCTCGTGCTCGGGCTGGTGACGATCTCGGCTTTCGAGACCGTGCTGGGAATTCTGAGGACCTATTTGTTCGCGCACACCACCAACCGCATCGACGTCGAACTCGGCGCACGGCTGTTTCGGCAATTGCTGGCTTTGCCGATGGCCTATTTTCAGGCGCGTCGCGTCGGCGATTCGGTCGCCAGAGTTCGCGAGCTGGAAAACATCCGGAGCTTCCTCACCAGTTCGGCGCTGACGCTGCTCATCGACCTGTTCTTCACCTTCGTCTTCGTCGGCGTGATGTTCTTCTACTCGCCGCTGCTCAGCTGGATCGTGCTGGGCTCGTTCCCATTCTATATCGCGATCTCCGCCGGAGCGACGCCGCTGTTCCGGCAGCGGCTGGACGAGAAATTCCGCCGCGGCGCCGAGAACCAGGCCTTCCTGGTCGAGAGCGTCACCGGGATCGAGACGGTCAAGGCCATGGCGGTCGAGCCGCAGATGCAGCGGCGCTGGGAAGAGCAGCTGGCGGGCTATGTGGCTGCGAGTTTCCGGGTCCTGAGCCTCGGCAACAGTGTAAGCCAGACGGTGCAGCTCGTCAGCAAACTCGTCACCGCAAGTATCCTCTACTGTGGCGCAAGGCTCGTGATCGACGGCAGCCTTTCCGTGGGCGAGCTGGTCGCCTTCAATATCCTCACCGGCAGGGTGAGTACGCCGGTGCTGCGTCTTGCGCAGCTCTGGCAGGATTTCCACCAGGCGCGCCTGTCGATCGCACGGCTCGGTGATATTCTTAACACCGCCGCCGAGCCGACCTATTCGGCGGCGCGGGCGCGGCTGCCGGCGATTCGGGGGGACATCAAGTTCGACCACGTCTCGTTCCGCTATCGCGTGGACGGGCAGGAAGTCCTGCGCGACGTCTCGTTCGAGGTGCCGGCAGGCCAGATCGTCGGCGTTGTCGGACCTTCCGGGTCCGGCAAGAGCACGTTCGCCAAGCTGGTCCAGCGCCTTTACGTTCCGGAACGCGGACGCGTGCTGGTCGACGGAATGGATCTCGCGATGGCCGAGCCCACCTGGCTGCGCCGCCAGATCGGCGTCGTGCTGCAGGAAAACATGCTGTTCAACCGCTCGGTGCGCGACAACATCGCGCTTGCCGATCCGGCGATGCCGATGGAGCGCGTGATCGCGGCGGCGCGGCTTGCAGGCGCGCATGAATTCATCCTCGAACTCGCAGAAGGCTATGACACCATGGTGGGCGAACGCGGTTCGACTCTATCCGGCGGCCAGCGCCAGCGGATCGCCATTGCGCGGGCCCTCGTCACCGACCCGCGCATCCTAATCTTCGACGAAGCGACCAGCGCGCTGGACTATGAGAGCGAACGAATCATTCAACAGAACATGAAGGATATCGCCAACGGGCGGACCGTGCTTGTGATCGCGCACCGGCTGTCGACCGTGCGGACGGCGGACCGCATCGTGACGCTCGATCGCGGCCGCCTGGTCGAGGATGGCAGCCACGACACATTGATCAAGACCGGCGGCCGCTATGCGTCGCTGCATCGGCTGCAGGGAGGATTCCATGAGGTCGGCTGAACTCGCGGCGCCTAAACCGTCAACGCAACACGTGATCGCGTTCCGCAGTCCGCGAGGGAGGCGCCGCGAAGAGCTGGCGTTTCTCCCCGCCGCGCTTGAAATCGTGGAGACGCCGCCATCGCCGCTCGGTCGCACGATCGGCAGTACGATCGTCGTCTTGTTCTGCCTGGCTCTGGCTTGGGCCTGGTGGGGCACGATCGATATCGTCGCGTCGGCCACGGGAAAAGTCCTTCCCAGCAGTCGCGTCAAGATCATCCAGCCGTTCGAGACCGCCGTCGTGCGCTCCATTCGGGTACAGGACGGCCAGGTGGTCAGGGCCGGCGATGTCCTGATCGAGCTCGATCCGACCGCGAACGAGGCGGAGCGAGATCATCTGCGCAACGACCTCCTTGCCGAGCGGCTCAATATCGCACGTTTGCGCGCGGCGCTTTCGGAGAATCCAGCGGCCGATTTCATGCCGTCGGCCGGCGTAGATCCGGAGCTGATCAACACGCAGCGTCAGCTGCTGCTCAATCAGGTGACGGAGCATCGCGCCAAGATCGCCGCGCTCGCGCGACAGCAAGCTCAGAAGGAAGCCGAACTGGCCACGACAGGGGCGACGATCCACAAGCTGGAGACCATCATTCCGGTCATTCAATCACGCGTCGATATCCGCAAGATGCTTGTGGAGAAGGAACTGGGCTCGAAGCTGACCTATTTCGAGGTGTTCCAGCTCCTGGTCGAGCAGCAGGAGGAACTCGTGGTTCAGACCAGTCGCTTGCACGAGACGGAAGCGGCCATCGCAGCGATTCGCGAGACGCGCAGCCAAGTGGCAGCGGAGTATCGGCACACGATCTCCGACGACCTCGCCAAGGCCGAACAGAAAGCGAGCGGGCTCACCCAGGACCTGATCAAGGCCGAGCAAAGAACGAAGCTGCAGCAGTTGACGGCGCCGGTGGACGGCGTGGTGCAGCAGCTTGCGGTTCACACCGTTGGCGGCGTAGTGACGCCGGCGCAGCAGCTGCTTGTGGTGGTGCCGAGCGAGAGCCGGCTCGAGATCGAGGCCATGGTGTCGAACGGCGATATCGGCTTCATCCATGCCGGACAACAAGCCGAAATCAAGGTCGATACTTTCAATTTCACCCGCTACGGCCTGTTGCATGGCGAGGTGCTGTCGGTGTCACAGGACGCCGTGATCCACGACCGCCCGCAGGATCGCGCCGGCGATCGGGCGCTGGGTACGGCACGCGAGAGCAGCGAGCCGAAAGGCCAGGAACTGAACTACAGCGCGCGAATCTCGCTCGATTCTACCCAAATGCAGATCGACGACAGAATGGTCAATCTGTCGCCCGGCATGGCCGTCACGGTGGAGATCAAGACGGGATCGCGGACCATCCTGAGCTATCTGTTGTCGCCGCTCCGCCGCTATCGGCAGGAAACTTTGCGGGAGCGCTAGCAGGCAGGGCAATGTTCGCACTGATTTCGGCAAGGCCGTTCAAACGCTGGAATAGCTCGATCTGGTGTTGTCGGCGGCGCTGTTTGGCTAGACCAACCGGCTGATGCACGCGCTCGGCGAACCGCGGGCGTGACGACGGCCTGCTGGAGCATGATGAGGTCGGGTTGAATCGGTCTCTCGACCGCCGCGCTGCACTCCTTGCGAGCGGGAGCCCACCGACTTCGCTATGACCATTCAACCTGATCGCATCGCGCTCTACGCACGCACTCATAAATCCGGGATGTCCGCCCTTGAGGCAGAGCAGACTCGCAGCCCTGACCGAATGGGCTCGCCTTGTGGCCCTGGCCGTGTGAAAACGTCGATGCTTTTCTAAGATTCCCTGGTCATTGTGTGGGGGGAAGCTGATGAGGCGCTTCGTGAAGCAGGCGGATCGTGGACAGTGGACGCTAGCCGACCTTTCTTAGAATGCCCCCAATGTCCGCAGCCGGGAGGGAAGCCGACCAAAGTCGAGCGGGGCGTCGTGGTCGGCTTTTGACCATCCCGGACGTCGGCCCCAACCCGCAAGCGCCAGCGAAACCTTCATTTGAACATCGGCTATGTCCGACCACTATGCTCCCTTCACCGCACTGGCGAGGTGTGCCTTTATCGGAAACTTTAGCCCATCATCGGCGGCATGAGACGTCAGCGCGTCTTCTACCTCGCTGACCAAGACCCTACGGGTTTCATCCGAGACTTTGGCCACATGGCCTGAGAGCGGCGATCCGCGCACATAGTCCTGCACGAACCGCGAAACTGACGGAAAACGAACGGTTCCTGCAGCCGACTCAATCGTTATGTCGCTGAAACCTTCCGCAGCCACAAGCGCGCGTAGCTGTTTGGCATCGGCGAGCGCAAAAGGAGCGCGCATTATGCTCGCCGCCTCAGTGCTGACGTGCCGCGAAAGCGCACCGGCTAAGGCGCTGAACCCAGGACTGTATTGGATGTCCTGCCACACCATAAAGCCGAGGCGGCCGCCAGGTACCAGCACGCGATACATCTCGCGCAGTGCGGCGGGGTCGATCTGGAAAGAACTGGAGTCCCAATTGGCAGTACACGACATCGAATGTCCCCGCAGGCAGAGGCATGTTCGTCGCGCTGGCCTCTTGCCACGTGATCGGTGCGCTTGTGGTCGGGCGGGCAGCTGCGATTGAGGCGGCGACCGCCAGCATACCGGGATTCAGGTCGAGACCGGTCACGCTCCCGGCGGGGCCTACTCGCTGCGCGGCGAGCCGCGCCACAACGCCGGTACCGCATGCAACGTCCAATACGCGCTCACCTGCTCGCGGGTCTGCGAGTGCAACTACGAGCGGTGCCCAAGGTGCGAAGACAGCCGGAACAAGGGCGTCCTCGTATGTCTCAGCGGCATTTCCAGCTACTTGCCATTGTCCTTCGTCAACCATGGCCTATCCTTGATAGCCACGTCCCCCGCTCGCTTCCGTGTGAAGCTAGCACATCGAGGGGGGCAGCAGTCGCGGCCCTTTAGCGCACGTGAACATCGCAAAGTGCTCGATCTGAGGCGTGTACTCATAAACGTTGGCTTGCGGTCATAAAGCGGAAGTCGCCCGGTCTGACCGCCAAGGGCGGCTTTTGACCCAGCGGAAACGTCGCAGCTCTTTGCGTTTGGTGTTATGATTGGGCACCAACGGCGGTGCAGCATCTGGGTTTCGGGGAGCGGCCATTGGGGCCTAAAAACGAGTCGGGATTTCAACTCAAGCCGTTGGCCAGCGAGCGAGCTCTGGAGCGCGCTGAGCGATTGGCCAATCTTCTGGCCTCCATCGTCGAGTCCAGCGACGATGGAATTGTGAGCAAGAATCTAGATGGCATTATTACGAGTTGGAACAAGGCGGCCGAGCGCATTTTCGGTTACTCGGCCACGGAGGCTATTGGTCAGCCCATTACACTCGTGATTCCGCAAGACCGGCTCAGCGAAGAACGGGAGATTTTAACCCGCATCCGACGAGGTGAGCGCATCGACCATTTCGAGACTGTCCGGCGACGTCGGGATGGTAGCTCAATCATCGTTTCGCTAACTGTTTCTCCTGTCAAAGACGCCCACGGCAACATCGTCGGCGCATCAAAAATTGCTAGAGATATTACCCAGCAGAAGCGAACTCAGGAGCAGATTAGCATTCTGGCTCGCGAGGCGGAGCATCGAAGCAAGAACATCCTTTCTAACGTACAGGCAATTATCAACCTTTCTCAGTCCGACACCTCCGAGGGCCTCAAGGAAGTGATCAGCGGGCGCATCCAAGCGATGGCAAATGTTCACTCGCTGTTTGTTGAAACGCGGTGGATAGGAGCCGAAGTCTCGGCGATCGCCAAGCAGGAGTTTGCCCCTTACCTCGAAGAGAGTCACCAGAAGCGGATTGTGATGGAGGGGCTGCAGACGGTGTTAGAACCCATCGCTGCGCAGGCGATTGCTGTTGTCCTGCATGAGTTAGCAACCAATGCTATCAAGTATGGAGCGCTATCCAACACAAGAGGCCGGATAGAATTGGCCTGGTCGCGCGCCGAGGATGGACAGCTGGTGCTCCGCTGGACCGAACTGGGCGGACCGAGGGTAAAGGCGCCCCAACGCAAGGGATTTGGTAGTCGGCTCATCGAAGGGACGATCAATCCACTTGGCGGGAAGGTGCTGTTTGACTGGCGCGCGGAAGGGCTGGTTTGCGAAATCGCCGTTCCGACGTGAGATGCCAATCCAAGGACAACAAGCCGAAAGCGGAAGCTCAACTTATCGAGCTGGTTGACCAGACCGGGACCGAGCTCATCGTGTTGGCGCGGTACATGCAGGTGCTGTCCGATGGGCTCTGCAAGCGAATGGCCGGCAAGATCATCAACACCCATCATTCCTTTCTTCCGTCATTCAAGGGAGCCAGCCCTTATCGACAGGCTTATCAGCGCGGCGTGAAGCTCATCGGCGCTACGGCTCACTACGTTACGGCTGATCTGGATGAAGGGCCGATCATCGAACAAGACATCGTTCGGATCACCCACGCACAGAGCCCTGATGATTATGTGTCGCTCGGACGCGACGTCGAGAGCCAGGTCCTTGCGCGTGCCATCCACGCCCACATTCATCACCGCACGTTCATCAACGGCAGCCGAACGGTGGTATTTCCGGCCGGGCCCGGGAGTTACGCATCGGATCGAGTGGTTGACGCAATGGCAAACATCATCAACGGAAAAAGCGTCGCCGCGTCGGTTATCGATGCGGTCAAAGCCGATGCTGCGCGGCTTGTGACCGAGGCAGGAATTATGCCGGGTCTTGCTGTCATTATTGTTGGTGACGACCCGGCGAGCCATGCCTACGTCGGTGCAAAGAGCCGGATGGCCAAGGAGTGCGGCTTCCATTCAGTTCAGCACACTCTCCCGGCAGAGACGAGCCAGCAGGAACTGGCGGACTTGGTCGCGTCGCTCAATTCCGACTCTACGATCCATGGGATCCTCGTGCAGCTCCCGCTGCCCAAACCTCTGCAGTCCGATCCGATCATACAGGCGATCCGACCGGAGAAGGACGTGGACGGCCTTCACGTCGTCAACGCCGGCAAATTGGCGGTGGGGAATCTGCAGACCGGGTTGATTTCGTGCACGCCGGCGGGCGCGATGCTGCTGATACGCTCCGTACACGGCGACGACCTCTCGGGGCTAAATGCCATTGTCATCGGGCGTTCAAATCTGTTTGGAAAGCCGATGGGGCAGCTGCTGCTGAACGCCAATGCTACTGTCGTGATGGCGCATTCTCGCACTAGCCAGCTGGCGGCGATGACCGGCACAGCTGACATCGTTGTGGCAGCTGTCGGCCGGGCCGAAATGGTCAAGGCCGACTGGATCAAGCCTGGCGCGACCGTGATCGATGTCGGTATCAACAGAATTCCCGCACCTGAGAAGGGCCATGGAAAGAACAAGCTGGTGGGCGATGTGGCATTTCAGGAGGTCGCCCAGATCGCCGGCGCGATCACGCCGGTGCCGGGCGGAGTGGGGCCGATGACTATCGCCATGCTGATGGCCAACACGGTTATTGCGGCTGCACGCAGCGGCGGACTTAGCCCGCTCAAGTTGTAGAGCTAAGGCGTATGTCGGCTGTTTGGTCCAGATGAGGGGCAATCGGCTGGCTCTTGCGGCGGCGCAGGCGGTCGAACATTACGAAATCGCCCCGGAACTGACCAAGCTGCGCACGGCTTCCGATCTCGTGATCGCGTCCATGCTCGACGTCATCGCCCACCACGGCCCCGGCACCACCAAGCGGCAGCTGTTCGATGCGCTGAAGGTCGCGGAGGTCAAGCGCGGCTTGACGTTCGAATATTGCCTGCTGGCGGCAGGCACGAGCCACAACCGGGCGCCGTCGGAGCAGCGCTGGGAGCAGGGCGACGTGTTCTCGCTCGATTCCGGCGGCAATTATCACGGCTACATCGGTGATCTCGCCCGCATGGCCGTGCTTGGCGATCCCGACCAGGAACTGAAGGATCTGCTTGCCGAGATCGAAGCCGTGCAGCGCGCGGCCTTTGCCGTGATCAAGCCCGGCGCCATGGGCGGCGCGATTTACATCGCCGCGGAACGCGCGCTGAAGGAGACGAGCCAGCGCGACCACGCCGAGTTTCTCGCCCACGGCATGGGCCTCGTCAGCCACGAGGCGCCGCGGCTGAGGGCGACCGGCCCGGTTCGCTACGACGCCTATGATGCGGAGCGGCCGCTCGAGGCTGGCATGATGATCTCGGTGGAAACCACAATGAAGCATCCGAAGCGCGGCTTCATCAAGCTCGAGGACACGGTGGCCGTGACCGCAACCGGGCACGAAATCTTCGGCGAAGGCGGCCGCGGCTGGAATTTAGGTGGCACGGCGGTGCGGTAAAAACGCTGCTAGCGTGGCAGTGGTCCGGCCGCGAACTCGGTTTACCTCTCCCATAGGGCTACGGGAGCCGCCGTGCAGACATATGTTTATGACCCCGACGCCGAGAGCATCGGTCTGCAGGCCGCTTCCGCACTTGGCGAGGATCCGGCGCGCGTCCTGAAGATGCTGATGGCGCAGGCCGACGGCAAGCCGGTCTGCGTGATCGTGCCCTCCGACCAGGAAGTCTCGATGAAGAAGCTCGCCGCCGCTGTCGGCGGCAAGTCGGCGCAAATGATGAAGCCGCCGGAGGCCGAGCGCCTCACCGGCTACAAGGTCGGTGGGATCAGTCCGTTCGGGCAGCGCAAGCCAATGCGCACCGTGTCGAGCAGCGCGCGCTGGCGCATGATCAGGTCTATGTGAATGGCGGCCAACCTGGCTTGCAGGTGCGCCTCAGGCCACCGATGCGCGCGACGTCCTCAAGGCGGCCCTGGCCGATATCATCGCCTGACCACGCCAGCAGGCCACGCCAGTTGCGATGCACAAAGGTGGAACCGCCCCGCAGTCGAATTTGTCTGCAGGCTCGCGTGCATTGAGCCTGCACAGCCGCACCAGATTATGGTAGGGTACATTTATCCGCTTAAAAAAGTGCGTCGAAACAGGGAGGACGACATGCGGGTGATTGCGTCGAAGGTCCTTGGCTCGCTGGCCGCAGGACTTTTTTTTATGTCGGCTGCCGCCATGGCCGCTGATCCACCGAAGGAAATGAAGCTCTACGTCTTCTCCTCAGGGGCGCTCAATCTCGACAAGTCAATCATTCAGAACGGCAGTAGCGGCAAGGTCCAGATCCCCGTCGGCTTTTTCCTGATCCGGCATCCCAAGGGCGACGTTCTGTTCGACTGCGGCAACAACGACCGGATCATCAAGGACCCCGACTATTGGGGCCCGTTCGTGAAGGCGCTCGATCCGGGCCGCGATCCCGACATCGCCATCGACGCCCAGCTCGCCAAGATCAATGTCAAGCCGTCCGATATCAAATACGTCGTGCTCGGCCATTTCCATGTCGATCACGCCGGCAATATCGGCAAGTTCCTGGACTCGACCTTCGTGTTCCAGCGTGACGAGATCAGGAATGCATTTTGGCCGGCGCCGGGCTACGCTACCTTCTTCATCTCCGACGACTTCGCCATGCTGCGCAATAGCGTCGGCGGCGGCATGCCGGCCAAGTACAAGACCATTGAGCTCGACGGCGACCTCGACCTGTTCGGCGATAACAGCGTCTTCATCCATCGCACAGTGTCGCACACGCCGGGAAGCCAAATCCTAGTCGTGCGGCTGCCCAAGACCGGTACGGTGGTGCTGACCAGCGACGCAGTCTATCTTCAGGAGAATCTGGACAAGAACATCTTGCCGAGCATCGGCAGTGTTTATGATCCGGTCGGCATGCTTGATGCCTATGCCTGGGTGAAGCGGGTTCGCGACACCGAGAGTGCCGACATCATCTACGCCCACGATCCTGATACGTTCAAGGCGCACAAGCACTCGCCTGAATTCTACGAGTGATTGGCGGTGCCCGCATCGTCCTTTGACTAGTCATCCCGGGCCGTCGCGCCCGGGATTGTATTCGGTGCTCCCAAAGGAGCACTCGGCAGATGGGTGTCCAGAAAGCCATGCTTCCGGCTGTCTCTCCGGTCGTTCTGGTCGAGCGCGTCACGAAGTGGTACGGGCCGAGGCGTGCCGTCGCCGACGTCTCCTTCGCGATCGAGCCGGGCGAGATCGTTGGCCTGCTCGGACCTAACGGTTCCGGCAAGAGCACGATCTTCCGCATGCTTACGGGATATCTCGTGCCGACGAGCGGACGGATTACGGTCGCCGGCCATGACGTCGTCGAAAACGCCCTCAGCGTGCGTCAAGCCATCAGCTACGTGCCGGAAGACGCTCCCCTCTACGATCACATGCGCGTCCGCGAATTTCTGCATTTCATGGCCGGCATCAAGGGCGTCCACGGTGCGAAGGCGAGGGCGGCGGTTGATGAGGCCGCCACGCGCCTCGACCTTGGCCGCGTCATGAATCTCACGGCCGGCAAGCTGTCGCGCGGCTTCCGTCAGCGTGTCTCGATCGCACAGGCGCTGCTGGGCGATCCTCGGGTTCTAGTGCTGGATGAGCCGACCAGCGGCCTCGATCCGCATCAGGTGATTACCGTGCGCGACCTGATTCAGTCACTGGCCAGCCAGCACACCGTGCTGATGGCGTCGCACATCCTGCCCGAGATCGAAAAGATCGCCTCGCGCGTGATGATCCTGCTCGACGGGACGCTGCTGACTTCCGATGCGCTCAGGGATGCCGCGCCGGACCTCAGGCTAGGCTTGTCAGCAGATGCATCAGCCGACGTCATTCGCGGCGTCGCCGGCGCGGTCGCCGGCGTGCGCGGGGTCGTTGCCGATCCCGAAGTTGTCGGACGTTTCCTGGTGACCGCAGAGCGCCGACCTGCGCTTGCGGCGGACCTCATATCCACGCTGGTCGCAGCTGAGATTTCGGTGCGGGAGCTGACCGAACTGCGGCCCGACCTCGAGCGGGTGTTTCTCGACCTCACGCGGCGGCCGGAGGCGGCTGCATGAGAAGCTTTGGCGTGCTCTTGGGCAAGGAAGCGACGGCGCTGTTCTCCTCGCCGATCGCCTACGTGCTCATGACCGTGTTCCTGCTGATCATGGGCTACAGTTTCACGCTGACGCTGTTCCTCAGCCACCAGCCCAGCATGGTGCACGTCTTCTTCCAGACGTTCGTGCTGTTCATGTTAACCGCGCCGCTGATCACGATGCGTTTGTTCGCGGAGGAGCGGAAGCTCAGGACGCTCGAGGTGCTGCTGACCTCGCCGGTCTCCGAGGTCGCCATCGTGCTTGCGAAATTCCTCGCCGCGATGAGCCTGGTCGTGGTCATGCTGCTGCTCTCCGGCGCCTATGCGGCTGCGCTCGCCTGGTTCGGCGACCCCGATTTCGGCCCGATCTACAGCGGTTATCTGGGGCTGTTGCTGTTCGGCGCGGCACTGGTCGGGACCGGTTTGCTCGCCTCTGCGCTCACGGCCAATCAGGTGATCGCGGCACTAATCTCGCTCAGCGTGTTTCTCCTGCTCTGGATCATCGACAATTTCGGCTGGTTGCTGCCGAGCCCGTTCGACACGCTGGTGGTAAACCTATCTCTGTCGGTGCATTTCCGTCCCTTTGCTGTCGGCTCCATTTACCTGTCCGACGTGGGCTTCTTCCTCAGCGTCACGCTGTTGATGCTGTTGTTGACGGTCCGCGCGCTGGCGCGGCGGTGAGAGGGGACGAAATGCCCGGCCTCCTCAGATCAAACATTGTCCTTCTTGCCGTCGTCGCCGGCGCCCTTGTCTGCGTTGCGCTTGGCTTTGCGGGTCTTGGTGAGACGACCGCGAACAGCCTGCTGTTCTGCGCCTGCATTCTCGTGCTGCTCGCGCTCTTCATGCTTGCGGTTCGGCTTCCCCTGCGCGGCACGGGGGCGCTCAGGTCGGCCTGGTTTGCAAACGCGTCGATTGTTGCCGCCGCGATCGCCGTCGTGACCGGGGCGAACATCGCACTCTATCGGCACGACGTGCATCTCGACGTCAGCCGCGAGGGACGCAACACGCCGCCTCAGCAGCTCACCGACGTGATCGCGCAATTGCGCACGCCGCTGGCGCTGACCTATTTCTACAACGCCAGCGATGCCAATGCGGTCAATGTCAAGGAGCTGGTCCAGACCGCCGCACGAAATCATCCGCTGCTCGTGTTCCGTGCCATCGATCTCGACAAGGAGCCGGGCCTTGCCCGCGATCTCGGGGTGCGCGCCTACAACACGGCAGTGCTCCAGGCCGACGACCGCAAGGTCCTGGTCGAGAATCTGACCGACCCCGCGCGCCTCGGCTATGCAGCGCTGCGCGTGCTGCGCAAGCGGGTGGAGACGGTCTGCTTCGTCACAGGTCATGGGGAGACGTTCCGGCCGCTGCCCTCGCATTTCCATTTCAGCCATGTCGAGACCTTGAAGGGGCACGAGACGCTCGGCGCGGGCGACGTGCTGGAGGCGGCGCCCGAGCAGCTCGACCGGCTCCAGCTTGCCCTCGACCAGATCGGCTTCCAGATGCGCGAGATCGTCACGGCGACCGCCTCCGGCATTCCGCCGGACTGCTCGGTCGTCGCGGATGTCGGTCCGCGCACTGGGGTCGCCGCGAACGAGGCGATGCTGCTCGCGAATTACGCAAAGGGCGGCGGCAGGCTTCTGCTGTTGCTTGATCCGTTGTCCCAGATCGACGGTGATTTCGAGCAAATGCTGCTCAAGCCCGTCGGCCTATCGAGCGAGGCTGCCGTCGTGATCGATCCGCTCAATCATTTTCGCACCGATGCCGACAAGGTTGCGGTGCCCTACTATCCACCGCATCCGATCACCCGCCGCCTGGCGCTGACCGTGTTTCCGCAGGCACGACCGATCGTGGCGGCGCAACCGCCATCCGGTGTCAGTTCGATTGTGGTCGCGGCGAGCAGTCAGGACAGCTATCTGCGCTCGCCCAGGACTGTCGCCGCGGCGACGGACGCCCGCGGCGCCCGGCCGCTCGCGGTCGCCCTCGAAGGCGTCTGGCCGGGCGGTGCGCCGGACAAGCGGTTCCGCATGGTCGTGGCCGGCACCAGCAAGATCGCGAGCAACGAATATTTCCCCTACGTCTCCAATGGCGAGCTGGCGCTCGCCACGCTGCGCTGGCTCGCCGAGGACGATGCCACGCCGAGCGTGGCTCCGCAGAGCTTCAAGCTTCCGGAGATCGTGCTGACCAGCAGCCAGATGCGCGACACTTTCATCGTGCTGGAAGTGCTGCTGCCGCTCAGCACGGGATTGTTCGGCGTTGCAATGTGGTGGAGGCGACGGTGAGGGCGCAGCTTGCCGGCGCTGACGCGTCGCGATGGCTGATGACGCTCGTCACCGCAGTTCCGGTGACGCTTCTGACGCTGCTGGTCCTCAGCGGGCACTGGCCGGAGCTGCGCAGCAAGGTCGCATTTGTGCCAAAGGGCCTCGTCACCATCGCGCCGGCCGATGTGTGCAGAGTGGAGATCCGTTCGGGCGGCGATGGCGTCGTCCTCCTGCGCAAGGCCGGCGCATGGATGATCGAGGGGCAGGACGCCACCGTGCCCGCCGGGCTCGGCAGACATCTCGAAACCGCGCTGCGGCTCGTCACCGTCAGCGAGCCCGCGCGCGAAATCCCCGCAGCCGAGCTCAGCCCGGCAAGCTTCGCGACGTTCGGCCTGGATCCCCCGGCAACCGTTGCAGTGATCGAGGCCGCCGATGGTTCGATGACGTCTGTGAATGTCGGAGCACTCAATCCGGCGAGCACGTCCTATTACGTTCGCGTGGCCGGCCGCCCCGCAATATACTTGATGCCGCGCCATGTCGGGGAGGAGTGGCACGTCGCGTACGATATGACGCGCCGCCTGCGCGGCTCAGGCGGTGCAGATGCGCCAAGCCGCGGCAAAAGCCTGGTGCTGCCGGTGTCCATGGCGCAGGTGTGGGCGCTCGAAATCGTCTCCGCGGGCAAGCTCACCCGCTTCGAGCGCGATCCCGGCGGCAATTGGTTTCGTCACCTCGGCCAGCACAATCACGCTTCCGGCACCGTTGTGCATGTCGCCGATCCTGAGCAGGCGTGGATCATCGACGCAGCGCTGCGCGCATTCGATACGGCCGCCATCGAGACCCGCGTCGGGCAGGCTGATCCGTCGCAACTCGCGCGCTATGGGCTCAATCTGCCTAGTCTGATCGTGCTGGCCTTCGCGCGCGATGCAGCTGCGCCGCTGGCAAAGCTCGAATTCGGCGCCCCCGCCGACAGTCTCGAGCGCTACGCACGGCTTGCCCCCGACGGTGCGGTGGTGACCGTGGCCGAGTTCGAGATGCGCCGGTTGACGGAGCTGTTGCGCGCGGTCGGAGCGGGATCATGAGGTGGCAGCCTCTACTGTCGCTCGGCGTGATCCTTCTCGGCTTCTATGAACCGGCACGGGCGCATCAGGTCAATCTCTCGACGGCGCGACTAGCGCTAATGGCCGAGCGTTCCGTCAGCATCGAGGTGACGCTCAAGGGCAGCGATGTTGACCGGCTCGTCGGCACCAAGATCTATGACGTCAAGGAGGACGCCGTCGATCCGGCTGCGGTCGAGGCGGCTACTGCGTCGATCCTGGCCTATGTGAGATCGCATCTCTCCGTGACCGGCGCCGACGGAACGGTATGTTCGGCCGGGACAGCCGCGATCCTGGCGGACGGCGACGGCGTCATCTATCGCAACAATTTCAACTGCGCCAATGTCGCCGGCGAGATCGTCTACCGCTCCACGGTGCTCACCGAAAAGGATCCCAGCGCGCGCCAGGTGGTGTTGGTTGCGCAGCGCGGGACCGAGGCGCAGGCGCTGCTGGACGCGGGCAACACGACCATCACCCTGTCGGCGCCGACGCCGCCGCTGTGGTCGACGATGCGGCGCTATCTTCTCACCGGCATCGAGCACATCTTTCTCGGTTACGATCACATTGCCTTCCTCGTCGCAGTCGTTCTGTGGGCGCGCCGACTCATTCCCGTCATCAAGATCGTCACCGCCTTCACCATCGCTCATTCCATCACGTTGTCGCTGGCGGCACTCGGTATCCTCGTCATTCCCAGCCGGATCGTTGAGCCCGCGATCGCCGCCTCGATCGTGATCGTGGCGGTGGAGAACTTCTTCTCGCGCGACATCGAGAGGCGCTGGCGCGTCACCTTCCTGTTCGGCCTGATCCACGGCTTTGGCTTCGCCGGCGCGCTCCAGGAGGTCGGCCTGCCGCCCAATGCGGTGGTACCGGCGCTCGCCGCCTTCAACATCGGCGTCGAGATCGGTCAGGTCATGATCGTCGCGATCGTGCTGCCGCTGCTTGGCTTGGTCGATCGTCTGTTCGCTGCCGACCGCACCCACCCGGCGCGAGCGGCGAGCCTGGTCTATGCGGTGTCTGCAGTGATCAGCCTGTTCGGCGGCTATTGGCTGCTCACGCGCGTGTTCGAGGCCTGATCCGCTACTGCTTGATGCGCCTGAGGGCGTGCGGGTCGGGTCTGAAGCGGATTGGGCGGCAGCTGGGCTGCAGCCACGCACGGGAGAAGCCCGGCCGGGTGTCGACGGGCACTTGGCAGGACGTTCTTTCGATTGAAGGCGGATATGATCAGCACGAGCGGCGCGGAGTTTTTCGAGGGCCCGAGCACCGGCCCGATCGGCATCACCGAAGTATAGGACGGATCGGACGATCGGCGGCAGGGCGACAGCGGGCAGGCGTTCGGCGCTGGCAGCGGCCCAGTCCGGCACGGCGAACAGGGCGCGAGCCGACAGCCCACTTTCCAGACCTTCGGCCACGCGCATCGTCGCGGCGGCGGGACCGCAGCGGATCGCGGCGCCGAGCGCGGTGCCGATCATCCGGCGCCACCAGCTCGGCTTTGCGCGGGGGCGCGGCGGTAGATAGCCCAGCGTCGGCGGCAGCTGCGCGGCCGCGAGCCCGCGGGCCTCGAGATAGGCTTCGGCCGGCGTTGCGGCGAGCGGCTGGGCCTGCCGCCAGATTGCGCGGGCGAGATCGGCCGACGTGTTCGCACCTGGCCTGGTGGGCGGCTGAACGGCGCCGGGCGCCAGTGGGATGCGCGGCATGCAATCAGGTAGCCGCCACCCGTGGCGATCCCGCGCCGGCCGGCGACAATCGTTCGGGGCGGTCCAGTTGCGAACGATTCGCATAATCTTCATTAAGGTGATCATAAAGGCCGCGTTCGCTTTACCCTGAAAAGGCGACATAGAAGCGATCTGAATGCACGTCGGCCTTGGGCATCAGCACGCCGCTCGCCTCGTTCCGCCGCGCGGGTTGAAAGGAGTCGTCACGGCAGTAGCGTTGCGTCGCCGTCGAATGGGCCGGCGTACCAGGCGTTCTCGTCCGCGAGGGCGCGGGCCAGGGCCTCGTCCGTCGTCTTGTAGACGAGCGGATCGGTCGGGTAGCTCCTGACGTAGGGTTTCCATCTCATCATGATCCGCCTGATATGTCCGGCCACGCCGACCACCTCGAAGAGATGACCGCCCGAAGCGACCGCGTTCGAATACGCCGCATCAAGTAGCGCCTCGGTCACGTCCGGGTCGTCCTGCTCCACCAGAATGTCGGCAAGCATCGACCGTCGCAAGCCGGTCTTGCGGTCGACCGCATGAAGGACGACAGCATACCCCGCCAAGCGCTGGAATCGATGGCAGCAGAGCACGGCAACCGTCGAAGAGCTCCCTGGGAGCGTGAAGTGCCACCTGAGAGAGGCGGGGCTTCGGTCCGCCAGCAACCGAGGGGCCTCGCGCAATTTGCGCCGCCACAGTGCTTCGAATTCGTCCCCGATGTTCTTCACATCGATTTCCGTTATTTTGCTCATCAGACGGCCCCGCGGTCCGCGACGGAGCGAATCCAGCCGCAGTACCGACGAGGCAAGGAAAGTCCCGACCGCCTCCATTCCGCTCCCGCGGCCGAACTTCGCTGCAAGCGCCCGCGCGAACTGATGAACATCCAGGATCCAGAACAAAATCTTGTCATAGTCGGGGTCAGGCAACGACCTCGCATGAAGGGCTTTTGATTGATTGACCACGGATGCGGTCGAGTGCGTGATCACAAAGAGATCGACATCTCGCTGCCGGAAGAACGAAGCCAGCAGGCCGATGCAGCGAGTGCGGTACGAGGGGTCGATCACCAGGCCAGCGGCTGTCGCGGCGATTATCGTTCGGCTTTCGAGCTGGTAGAGGACCGGAATGTTTCCCTGGTACCCGACAATCCCCTGCTCGGTCTCCAGCACCCATCCCATGCTGGGCTGCGATTTTGCGGCGACCAATGCGGGATTCTGCTGCCAGAGCCGCTGCCAGTTCTCCAGGCTGTCTTTCGCAAGTCCCCCGCGTTCTTTCAGCTTCGCGACGCTTTCGAAATCCGCGAACCGGACCTCTCGCTGCTTGGCCGGCGCCAACGCGCTTCCGGTCAGCGGCGCCGATACGGTTTGACGGGACGCGGGACGCCGTCGGCTTTTTAGGAGCCGGAGCAGGATGTCGGCGGCATGATACTTGGAGCGCGTCAGAATTTGCGCCCGCGTACCGGTCTGCACCATCAACCTCTCCCTAACCCGAATTCACTTCCCATCCCGGCGCCCGTCCAATGTGCGAGCCCAGTCACCGGGATATCATGGTGGCGATGACCCGATCGCCCCTTGTCGCTACCGAGGCTGTGTCAATTGCTCCGACACGAACAAGCATAAGGGGCCGATCAGCGTCATCCGTTCGGGGTCGAGATTCTCGAAATCGATTTCCCTGTCGAAGTGCTCGCCCGCCGCCATCATCATCTCGACGAAGGCTAGGGAATCGAGGGCCCCCGACAGCAGCAGGTCGTAGTCGTCGGGAAGATCGCGCAGCGGACGCAGTCCGCGGTCCTCCAGCTTGCGGTTGAGGAAGGCTCCTAAGAACGAGCGGACGTCGTCCGGGGTCGGAAGGTTCATTGACCGTCCCCCAAAAGCGCCGGCATGGACTTGCGGTCGTATTTGCCGTTGGCGTTGCGGGGCAACCGACTGCGGACGTGCCATCGTCTGGGGACCATGTAGTCGGGCAGGCGGGCGGCGACCGCCTCGCGCAGCCGGTCGAGATCGACCGCCCCTCCTTCGATGAGCACTTCGATGCCGACATAGCCGCTCGACGTGATGGGCCAGCCGATCGCCACGACGCCGTCGACGCCTGAGGCCTCGCGCACCACCGCCTCGACCTCGCCGAGTTCGACCCTGTGCCCGAGGATCTTCACCTGGGAATCCATGCGGCCGAGATGGGTCAGGGGACCGTCGCCAGCGGGCCGGCGCACACGGTCACCGGTACGGTAGAATACGTCTTCCCGTCCAGGCGGGACAACGAAGGCCGCAGCGGTCTTCTCGGGATCTTTCCAGTAGCCGAGTGACATCTGCGGACCGCGCATCAGCAGTTCGCCATCCGCGCCCGGCTCGACCTCGTTCAGACGCTCGTCAACGACGAGCACGTCCATTCCCGGGAACGGAGCGCCGATCGGCACAATTCCCATCTCCGATTCGGCTAGCGCGCGGTTTGGATCACATCGATAGCCGGTGCATGCGATGGTCAACTCCGTGGGTCCATAGACGTTTTCCACGACACTGTTCGGCGCGGCCATCGTCCAAGCCTCGACGGAACTGACGGGAAGCGGCTCACCGCAGAACAAGCTCAGCCTGAGCGAGGGAAACCCTCCCGGCTTCAGGAGGCCGGACTGCTTCATTAGGGCGACCATCGAGGGCACCGAGAACCAGACCGTCAGCCCCTGCTCGCGGATGAATCGCCCCGGATTGATCAGGGTCTTCTGCGAGGGACAGCAGACGCACGCGCCGCGTTCCCACGCCACGAACATGTCGGAGGCCGACAGGTCGAACGTCATGTCAAACGTTTGCGAGACAACATCCAGCTCCGTGATGGTGAAGCGCACCGCGACATGATCGACATAGGCGACGACGTTGCGGTGCGCAACCATCACCCCCTTCGGGGTTCCGGTGCTGCCGGATGTGAACAGTAGATAGGCGATCGCGTCCTCGCACGCCTCCGGCTCGCGCCAGTCGGTGTATTCTTCGAGATCGGCCGCCCCGACGACGACGTGCCGTGGCCATCGTTCGCGATAGGGGTGCGGATCCTTGAGACCGAGCGCGATCACGAGCAGCCGTTCGTCCACGCCCTCCATGAGCGCGTCCATCTGCGGCAAGGATTCTGCGTCGACGATGATTGAGCGGCACTCCGAACGGACGAACATCGATTTGGTCCGCTCGACCGGGAACGTGCGGTTCAGCGGCACGTAGCCGTTCCCCGCAAGAAGCGATCCGAGCACGCCGGCGAACGCTGTTGCGCTGCGATGCGCGAACACGGCAGTCAGGGGCGTCCATGACACCTCGCGATGGGCCTGGATGCAAGCCGCGATGCGGACGGCAACCTCGCGAAGCTGCCGATACGACAGCGATGCGCCCTGCGCAACGACGGCAGGACGGTCGGGAAACAGCTCTGCCGAGCGCAGGAAGCCTGTCCACAGCCCTCGCCGTGATCGGTCCGTGCGCAACTCCATCGAGCGATCCTCGTTTAGCCTGCCAACCCCTGACGCGCCGAATCGCGAAGAACGGACGCTTTCCGACGCCGGGCTTTCGTCAGCGCCAATCCGAAGACCTCGCCCGTGTGGACTAGTTCCTCGCGTGTGGGCGGGATGTCCAGGATGAACGTTCCGTAGCCGGCCGCGGCGTAGCGCGCGAGTTCGTCGGAGACGACACTGTAGTTGCCGACGAGATACGGGCAGAAGGTCTTGTAGTTTTCGAACGGGACGAGCCAATAAGGCGTATCCTGAGCGGCCGTCTCGGCCGCAAGATCGGACATCTGCTTGTGCCACGCCGAATCCGAAACCTTCATGGCCAGCTTGTGCGCCAGTTGTCCCTTCTTGTCCGTGGGGAAGCGCTCGTGCGCGACCCGCCAGGCCTCGTCGGCGCTCGGGCGGGCGATGATGCCGACGCGCACGCCCGAACCCGTGCAGTCGGCGGCGTCCGCCGGTCCGTACTCTGCGGACGGCTTGGGATATCTCACCGGCGTCGCGCCCAGCGCTTTGGCGGCCGCGAGCCCCGCTTCCGAGGAGCCCGACACGAACACGCCGGGCAGCAGCTCCGGCGGCAGCGGCGGCGTCATCCTGAGATTCCGGACGACATTGAATTCCCCTTCGAGGGTCACCGGCTCGGCGTTCTCCAGCAGCAGCTTGATGATGCCGGTGTACTCGACGAGCCTAGCGTACCGCTTGTCGTGCGCCGTCGCGTCGCCGAGCGCCGTCAGCTCGGTCGTGTAGCCGCCCGCGACCATGTTCAGATAGAGCCGGCGTCCGTACATATGCGCCAGCGAACTCACCATCTTCGCGATGCTGTACGGATGCATGTAGACGGGCTGCACCGCCACCAGCGGACAGAGCTGCTTGGTGCCCTGCAAGATGACCTGCGAGACGAGCCAGGGATCGACCAGGGAATTCTCCGTGTAGACTAGGATCCCCTTGCAGCCTGCCTCTTCGCTCCAGCGGGCTATGGCCTGCACCCGTTCGACATAGTCAGCCGCCGGGACCGTGCCGGATTGCGGGCACGTGCTAAAGACTTCAAAGCGGATATCGGAAAGCGCATCCATCAGCCACCTCCATCCAAAAAGGCGCAGGAACGCTGTGGGTTGGTGGAGTACTGTGCGTCATATTGTAGCAGATGCTCGCGAGGTCCCCCGACGCAAAGGTGGTACTCCGTCGAGCGATGGGAACGGATGCGCGGCCGACTATTCCGGGGGCTACGGCACTGCACTTTTGTGGACCTTGAATTCTCCGGTTTCTCTGCAACGATGTCGCGGAACCTGCTCGAATTTCGCTTGCGCGTGATCCGTCGAGGGGTTGTTGAATATGGCGAAAGTAATCGGCATCAGTGGATTCGAGAGCTCGATCCCCTTCAAGAAGAAGCACTGGCCGGGGCTGGAGGAACGCGAATATCGGATCTCGCAAGGCCACGATTCGGCTGCGGTGCTGGTGGTCGACGGCAGGATCGTCGCCGGTGCCGCCGAAGAGCGCTTCAGCCGCAAGAAACATACCGGCGACTTCCCGATCGGCGCTATCAGCTACTGCCTGGAGACCGCTGGCCTGAAGCCGGCCGACATCGACGCGATCTCTCACGGCTTCGACTATTCCCCTTACAAAGCCGCCTTCATGCTCGATCCGACCTCCGCCCGACAATACAGGGAGGTCTTCTCGCGCGAAAAACTGCTGTCGCAAGTAGACGAGCACCTGCCCGGATTTCCCGCCAGCAAGGTCCACCACGTCAATCACCATCTGTCCCACGCCGCCAGCGCCTACTACACCTCCGGATGGGACGATTGCCTGGTGG
The DNA here is from genome assembly GCF_054063355.1 of Bradyrhizobium sp. USDA 4502. Lineage (NCBI taxonomy): Bacteria > Pseudomonadati > Pseudomonadota > Alphaproteobacteria > Hyphomicrobiales > Nitrobacteraceae > Bradyrhizobium > Bradyrhizobium sp. USDA 4502. Next base: position 4,682,685 of record NZ_JBSSGF010000001.1, on the reverse strand, counting down.
TGGTCCTCGACGGCATGGGTGAGGTCCACGCCGTCAGCGTCTATCACGCGCACGACAGCGAGATCGACAAGCTCGCAGAGATCACCGCCCAGGATTCGATCGGCATCCTCTATTCCACCCTGACGCTGCATCTCGGCTTCGATTTCAACTCCGACGAATACAAGATCATGGGCCTCGCGCCCTACGGCGACCCCGCCCGCCACCGTCCTTTCTTCGAGCGCACCGTGGAGCTGCGCGACGACGGGCTGATCAGGATTCCTCTGCTTCGCCTCAATACCGAGCGCCACGATCGCGAAACCTACGGTGCGACGCGACGACATCTCGACGAGCACCTGATCCCGGCCCGCGCGCCCGACGGCGACGTCACCGACGACCACCGCGACGTCGCCGCGGCGCTGCAGGAATGCCTCGACAGAGTCATGCTCCACATCTGTGGCCATTTCGGCCGCAGCACCGGCCTGCGCAGGCTCGCGATGGCGGGCGGCGTCGCGCTCAACTGCACCGCCAACGGCCGCCTGCTGCAGTCCGGCCTGTTCGACGAGATCTACGTTCAACCGGCCGCCGGCGACGACGGCTCCGCGCTCGGTGCCGCGCTCTGGTCGGCGTCGCGCGACCGCGGCGTGGAGAACGTCCGGATGCCGGTCCCCTTCCTCGGCCCCGCACACTCGCAGAGCGAGATCGACAGGGCGCTCGCCGACACCGCCGGCCGCATCGAGATCACGCGCTTTCCGGATCTGGACGAGACCTGTGCGGTGGCGGCCAGGCTCATCGCGGCCGGGCGCGTGCTCGGCTGGTACCGCGGACGCATGGAATTCGGCCCCCGTGCCTTGGGACACCGCAGCATCCTGGCCGATCCTGGTCATCCGGAGATGCGGGATCGCATCAACGCTATGGTCAAGATGCGCGAAGCCTTCCGCCCGTTTGCGCCGGCGGTTACCCTCGAGCAGGTCGAGAACTGGTTCGAGGTGCCGAAAGGTCTCAAGCTTCCCTACATGATCATGACCGCCGACGTGCGCCCCGAGCATCGCGCCGCGCTGCCGGCGATCACCCACGTCAACGGCTCGGCCCGCGTGCAGACGGTCGACGCCGGGGACAATCCAGAGTTCCACACGCTGTTGCAGGCCGTCGGCCGGGCGACGGGCCGCGAAATGGTGCTGAACACGAGCTTCAACGTGAAGGGGCAGCCGATCGTCAACACCCCGCGCGAAGCCATCGACACCTTCCTTAGCACCGGCATCGAGTATCTCTTCCTCGAAAACGTGCTGGTCCGCCGCGCGGGACAGAAGTAGCCAGAGCAAACCAGCCGGCGACGGGGAAAGTCGTGCGTCCAGCGTGGAAGCGACGGCGAACGTCTCAGCCATTGCTCGACGTCTTAAACCGCAAATTCATCTGCTCTATTCCGAACGAACCCCACAGGAACGCGCTGAATGCAATTGCGTTTGCTATGAACTTCGATGTTCGCGTTTGGCGGTCTCGTTGAAAATCCGCCTCTGCTGCAGGATCGTCATACGTGAGCTTGAGCGAAGCTTTCGCAGTGGGTCTTGGTCGTGTAAAAACGCCAGTCCCGAGGCAGTCGGGACTGGATTGGTGTCATGCCGCGATCGCAGCCATCAGCGGCTTGATCCCGACGATGTTCATGACCCGTGTCAGATTGTAGGCCAGGACGGAGAGCGCCATTTCGGCCGCCACTTTCGGAAGCGTTTTGGTGAGGAAGTGTGTCGCTCCCATGCGGGCCTTCATGGTGCCGAACGGATGCTCGACAGTTTCGCGGCGCTGACGCATGGCGTGCGGGCTTGCATCAAGGCGCTGCTGCACAGCCTCGAGCAGATGCTCATGCTCCCATGGCGTAATCCGCCGTTCTGACCCAGGCGTGCATTGGGTCTTGAGCGAACAGCTTTGACAGGCCGTGGTCCAGTAGCGCCGCAGCACCTTGCTGTCTTCTTCATTCGTATAGCGATATGATAGCCGCTCCCCGGCCGGGCAGCGATAGACGTCCTCCTCTGGCAAATAGGCAAAGTCCTGTTTACCGAAGCGTCCGTCTGCCTTAGCGCCGGACGTTAGCGGTTTGGGCAGAGTTACCGTGATGCCCGCTTCGTGGCACGCAAGGATCTCTGGGCTGTTGAAGTAGCCGCGATCGGCTACAGCTTCGAGCGTCTCAGTCTTCAGAACAGCCTTCGCCCGCTTGGCCATATTGGCAAGTTGTGCCCGATCCGAGCCGCTGTTCGTCACCTCGTGCGTCACAATCAGATGGTGTTCGGTGTCTACGGCGACCTGTACGTTGTAGCCGACAACACCAGAGCCGCGCCCGCTCGTCGCCATCGAGCGGCTGTCGGGGTCGGTCAGGGAGATTTGCTGGTCGGGTGACGCAAGCATCTGCTTCTCGTAGACGGCAAGCTTGCCCATTTCCTCCTTCAGTTTCGTCAGCTTCTCGGTAAGCCTCGTCACCTTCGTGGCCAGGGCCTCGGTCGGCTCCTGGCGGTCGGCCGTGTCAAGTTGGCTCAGATAGCGCGCGACGCTCTCCTCCAACTGAGCACGCCGTCGCTCCATCTTCGCGCGCGTGAAGTTCCTGTCCCGGTTGTTCACGGCCTTGAACTTGCTGCCATCGATGGCGACGCTCGCCGTCGCCAGCAGACCCATCTCTCGGCAGAGTTCGACGAAGCGCGCACATACCCTGCGCAGCGCCAGGCCGTTGTCCTTGCGGAAGTCCGCAATCGTCTTGTGATCGGGAGCGAGCCGACCCAGCAGCCACATCACCTCGACGTTGCGCCCGGCCTCTCGTTCCAGCCGCCGGCTCGACTGTACCCGGTTCAGATAACCGTAAATGTAAAGCTTCAGGAGCACCGAGGGATGGTACGACGGCCGACCGGTGGCCGCCGGCTCCACACCCTCAAAGCCCATCTCAGCCAAACCGAGCGCATCGACAAATACGTCGATCACGCGAACAGGGTTGCTCTCGTCAATGAAGTCATCGAGGCATTCGGGCAACAGCGACCGCTGTCCACGATCCGCCTCTTCAACGAAGCGCCTCATCGATTCCCCCAAAGAATCACAGGAGAATCATAACAGCAGCCCAGCGTTTTCACACAGCCAGGGTCAAAAGGCGACATCGTTGGTCCGGCGAAGCGCTCTTTCGCCATGTTAGTATGGCTGAACCTGGTCGACTGGGCGGCCTTGATATAGATCAAATCGCGATGACCGGCTCAGGAGGCGGCCTTTTTATCGCGGCTACTTCGCTCCTTTTGAAGCAGCTCCAATGCATGCCACATCTCCCATGCCACATCTCCGGAGTGAAACTTCCCCCAAGCGCGAGCGAGGCAATCGTGATTTCCTCGGGTGTGCGCTCACGTAGTGCCTCAGACCGCGACCGCCGACGTGCTTAAGGTCATCAGCCGCTCGGCATTCGATCTGCAAACCGTACTCGATACCTTGACCGAATCGGCCGCACAGCTGTGTAACGCCGACATGGCGGCGATGACCCGGCAGGATGAAACCGGCGGCTACCACCACGTAACCAACTACAAATTCTCGATCGATTGGGTGAAGATCGCCGACGCCGTTCGTCTCCATCCGGGACGCGGCAGCTTGGTCGGAAGGGTGCTTCTGGCGCGCAAGGCGGTCCAGATCGCCGACGTCCTCGCCGATCCCGATTACTCCTATCCGGACATGCAGCAAGCAGCCGGATATCGCGCTCTGCTCGGCGTTCCACTTCTCCGCTCGGGAGAGCCCATCGGTGTCCTGTTTTTGGCCCGCAAGGTGGTTGAGCCCTTTACCGATAAGCAGATCGAACTCGTCTCGACCTTCGCCGACCAGGCCGTCATTGCCATCGAAAACGTCCGCTTGTTCGAAGAAGTGCAATCGAAGACGCGCGACCTCTCCGAGGCCCTGACCTATCAGACCGGAAGTGCCAACATCCTCAAGGTGATCGCCTCCTCGCCGACCGACGTTGAGCCGGTGTTGCGCACCATCGTCGAGAGCGCCTGTGAGCTCTGCGAGGCCTATGATTCGGTGCTGGTCCTGAAGGAGGGAGGCGATCTGGTCGTTCGTGCGCATCACGGGCCGATCGGAATGGGCACTCAGACATGGATCGACGACCGCACCTCCGTGTCGGGGCTCGCAATTGCCGAGCGGGTGCCGATACACTTGCACGACGTCCTCTCCGAAGAGGGCGGCAACTTTCCTATTGCGCAGGCAATGTCACGACGGGATGGTTGCCGTACCATTCTTGCCGTGCCGATGCTAAGCGAAGGTGAGAGCATTGGTGCGATCGTACTTCGCCGTGCCGAGGTACAGCCCTTCAGCGACAAGCAGGTCACGCTCCTGCAGACCTTTGCCGATCAGGCGGTGATCGCGCTCGGCAACGTCCGCTTGTTCGAGGAGGTTCAAGCTCGCACCCGCGAACTAGCCAAATCCCTCGATGAATTGCGCGCCGCCCAAGACCGCCTGGTGCAGACCGAGAAGCTCGCCTCCCTCGGCCAGCTCACGGCCGGCATCGCGCACGAGATCAAGAACCCACTCAATTTTGTCAACAATTTCTCTGCGCTATCCGCCGAATTGATCGGCGAACTCAACGAGCTGCTCGGAAATGCGGAGCTAGATGACAGGATCCGCACCGACGTAGACGAGCTTGCACAGATGCTGAAGGGCAACCTCGATAAGGTCGTCCAACACGGCAAACGCGCCGATTCCATCGTCAAGAACATGTTGCTGCATTCGCGCGAGGGGACGGGCGAACGTCGTCCGACCGACATCAATGCAATTGTCGAGGAAAGCCTCAACTTGGCCTATCACGGTGCGCGCGCGGAGAAATCCAGTTTTAACGTCACGCTCAAACGCGACCTCGACCCGAACGCCGGGATGGCGGAGCTCTATCCGCAGGAGATCACGCGGGTGTTCCTCAACCTGATCTCCAATGGCTTTTATGCGGCCCACAAGCGCAAGGAGGCTGCCGACCATGCCTTTGAGCCGACATTGAGCGCGACCACGAGAGCTCTGGCAAACGAAGTAGAGATTAGGATCCGCGACAATGGCGTCGGGATTCCGGAGGAAGTCAGAGCGAAGATCTTCAATCCCTTCTTTACGACCAAGCCCGCGGGCGAAGGCACCGGGCTGGGCCTTTCCATGAGCCACGACATCGTCGTGAAACAGCACGGCGGCAGGATAACCGTCGAGACTGAGCCGGGAGCATTTACCGAGTTCATTATCACCCTGCCGCGGATGGTGGCAGTACAAGGCAATACCGGAGGCACGAGTTGAGCGTTTACATTCTCGTCGTCGACGACGAGCCCGACGTGGAAGCATTGTATCGACAGTATTTTCGGCGCGAGCTGCGCGCCGGCCGCTTTCTGTTGGAGTTTGCCGCTTCCGCGCCGGCCGCGCTGCAGCGCGCCGCCGACATCCGGGACCCCTCGCTGATCCTGATCCTGTCGGACCCAACATGCCCGGAATGAGCGGGCTGGAGATGCTGCCGGAGGTGCGAGCCAGCCGGCCCGACGTCCCTGTGATCATGATTACCGCCTATGGCGACGCGGAAACCCGCAAGATAGCACTGGAGCGCGGCGCCGAGGGCCTGTTGACCAAGCCGATCGACTTCGGGCAGCTTCGCCAGGAGATCGACGCCAGGCTCGGACAGGTCGCATGAGCGCTACCATCCTCGTAGTCGACGACGAGCCGGATCTGGAGGTTCTCGTCCTGCAAAAATTCCGCCGGCAGATTCGCGACGGACAGGTTAGCTTCGTCTTCGCCCGTGACGGCCTCGAAGCCCTGCAGTCGATCGAGGCGCATCCCGACGTCGACTTGGTCGTCTCCGACATCAACATGCCGCGGATGGACGGCCTGTCGCTGTTGGCGAAGCTGCAGGAGGCCGAGGAAAAGAGGTCGACCATTATCGTTTCCGCCTACGGCGACATGAGCAACATCCGAACGGCGATGAACCGCGGCGCGTTTGATTTCCTGACCAAGCCGATCGATTTTACCGACCTGGAAACGACGATTCAGAAAACGATCCGCCACATCGACATGCTGCGCGAGGCGCGCCGCCGCCAGGTCGAAGCCGAGCGCGCCCACGCCTCGCTGTCCCGATATTTCTCGCCGGAGCTTGCCAAACGCCTTGCCACGGGCAGCGACGATAACGACATGCAGGTGCACTGGCGCGATGTCGCCGTCATCTTCACCGACATCACGGGTTTCACCTCGCTGGTCGAGACCGCCGCGCCCCAAGTGCTGGCCGAGTTGCTTAACGAGTATGTCGGCGGCCTGACTGACGTTGTCTTCGCTGCCGAGGGCACGGTGGCCAAGGTGATCGGCGATGCAATCCAGGTGCTGTTCAACGCGCCCGGCGAGCAGGCCGACTACGCCAACCGCGCGATAGCCTGCGCACAGGCGATCGAGCGATGGGCGGAGGCGTTCCGCGGACGCTGGAAGGAAAAGGGTGTCAATTTCGGCGCCACACGAATCGGCGTGCACGCTGGCCCCGCCCTGGTTGGCAATTTCGGCGGCAGCCGCTTCTTCGACTACACCGCCTATGGCGACACCATCAATACCGCTGCGCGGCTCGAGACCGCGAACAAGACGCTGGGAACGCGGGTCTGCGTTAGCGGCGCGGTTGCGGATGCAACGGCAGACTTTAAGGGACGGCCGGTCGGCGACCTCCTGCTGCGCGGGCGCAGCGAACCGTTGCGCGCCTATGAACCGCTTGCCCCGGCGGAATTCGAGGCGCCGGCGACCGCACAATACCTCCAGGCCTTCGCTAAGCTCGAAGCCGAAGACACTTCGGCCATGCCGGCCTTCGCCGCGCTGGTCGGAGTGCATGCCGATGACCCCCTTGCTGGCTTTCACCTCAAGCGGCTACTCAACGGAGGGAAGGGCGCCCCTATGCAACTCGGCTAGACTGTGGACTGTTCGTTGGTAAGCGGTGCCTGTTGTGCGCATAGGCATACGGGGACTGACTCGTATTCCATAATTCCCGAAATTCCCGATGGGCGAATCCGGACCGATGGAGTCCTGCGCCACCGGGCAATTCAATTTGCATACGGCCTCGGGTGGCCGGCGGTCGTAACGAAGTCGTAGACATGAAAGAGGCCGCAGATTGCTGCGACCTCTCTCTCTTTGATTTAAGCAGTCACCACCAGTGGCGGTGATGATGGCGCCAACCGTAGTGATGGCCCCGGTACCAGCCATAATGATGGCCGCGGCCCCAACCGTAGTGATGCCCGCGACCGCCGTGATGGCCCCACCCGTGTCCATGTCCGTGTCCATGGCCGCCTCTGACCTGAATGACTTCACCCGCGGTGCTACCCATTGCATGTGGCGTTGCGATCGGCATGGCCGATGCCGACAGCATGGACGTAAGCGAAAACGCACAACCAATAACTGCGATTGCCAAGAGCCGTTTCATCTTAAGATAGTCCTCCCTTTTTGAGCGATAACCCAGCAGACTATCAGTCGTGCATTGCAATGCTCGCTGAACGGTGCATTCACCTACGGTTCATCGATGCCGCGCTTCGGCGCTGCTTAGAACCCTCTAGGTCGATGAAATCTGATGAGCCGTATTCAAGGAACGTCGTTCGGATCGCGCGGTTGGTTGCCGGGGCTCACTCTGGAGGACAAAATGAAGCGCACGATTATCGCACTTTCTGCAGCCTGCCTTATGGCTTCGAGCAGCGCCGTGTTCGCGCAAGGCGTTTCGAGCAAATCTCCCGGTCATGAGATGCAGGACAGGGGCTCCAAGAAGGGTAGCCCCGGCGCCTCAGGCTATGCGCCCGGACAGGAAATGCAGGCAAAGGGCTCGAAGTCTGGCAGCCCCGGCGCATCGGGATATGCTCCTGGTCAGACGACAGGGTCCAGCACCGGAATGAAATCGGGTGGCTCGACCAGGTCCAAGTAGCCGGCGTGCGGGTCGTCCCAGCGTTCGGCCGGGGCGACCCGCGTTATCTTGGCCTCGGGCCCCGCGGCGCGGTGGCGAACGTTAGACCAAGAATCTCAGCTCTGAGCCGCACCGCAGCTTCGCTGCGGTTCATCTCAACGGCAATGTCGACAGCGTAAAGGCCTTCCGCGATGAGCTTTTGCAGGGTGCCGTCTTCAGCGGGATCCCAAGGGCGGTTCTTTAGGATTGTGATGCAAATCAGTCTTTGAGGCCAATTCGTACTGGTGAGCCTTCTCCAGCAGCGCGTCTCTGACCGGACCGGGCGGCAGAAGGGCGGCCTGTCTTCGCGCTTCCTGTGCGCACTCAGCGCTAAGTTCCTGTTCTTTCGTCACGGTTCGCCTCCAGCTCCTTGCGGACGGCCGCGGCAGAATTCCCGACTTTATCGACGACCTTGCGAAGCTCTTCCTTTGAGACACCGAGCTCATGAGCCCAGCATTTCATTTGGTCGGGCGCATGCAGATTGATCTTTGAGCGCTCGAACTGATCTTTTTTCGTAAGGCTTTCCATTCTCGAACAACTCCGGCTTGGCCGCTCCGTTCCTAACTAGGAACTGGCGGCCTGATTCGTGTGTTCATTCGATCAGGAGGTGCCGACATGGCAAAGGCAGCATGGAAACGACCGGGTTCACCCATCGGCAAAAAGGGCCCGCGAAAAGCTAACCCCCAATACAAGCGCCGTTCGCGTCAGCCCTGGACCGATAAGGAAGTCAAGCAGCTTCGAGCGCTGGCAAAGGCGAACACTCCGACAGGTGTCATCAGCCTCAAGATGGAGAGACCGAAAGGCTCGATCGCTAGCAAAGCGCAGCGAGAGGGCATCTCGCTGCGGCCGGTCAACCGCTCACCCTACAATCGTCGCAAGAAGACCGCGCGGCGCTAGTTTTTGGTGGGCGGGATCTCCTCGAACACCCCGCTCACATTGGGCTCCTCCACACCCTGATTAATGTCGTCGGAGCCGTTGCACGCGCATCTCATACCCGCGCCACACTGGCATCCATGCCGGTCTGTCGTCCAGGCCAAGCGCGGATGGTTTTCGCAAACCCAGCCGAGGCCGCCGCAGATCGGACAATTGGGATTGATCATGCCGCGAGCAGACGCTTATAGCGCCGGTAAGCGTCAATGGCGTTGTTCGCGAGCATCAGCGGCCGACGCTCACCAGCCCGCACCATGTCATCGATGTTTCTGAGAAGGAAGCGGCTCGCGTCGCCAGGATCTATGATCTCGCCGGAGCGCTCGAGGAAGTCCCAGGCGATTTGGATCGACTTTTCTACGAGGACTGGCAGGAGCTCACTCATGAGAGCAAAACCAATTTCGGTCGCGGCGGTTCCTTCTGCGACGGCATGGTAACCGCGAACGTCATCCATTTTCGATTGCCTAAATTTCCAGTCAGCATCTGCTCATCGCTAGGAACAGCCGATAGCAGGGGCAGTTGAACTGGAATCAAATGGAGGGATGACATGGCATACGAGGAACGAGAAACGAGAAGTCTTATAGGGAGTGACAAGGTCGAAGGGACTGCGGTGTACGGCTCCGACCGATCGCGTATCGGTTCGATCGAACGGGTCATGATCGACAAAGTAAGCGGGAAAGTCGCGTACGCTGTTTTGGGATTCGGCGGCTTTCTCGGGATCGGCGACGACCACTATCCGCTGCCTTGGCAATCATTGAAGTTCGACACTGGCCTCGGCGGCTACGCAACGGGCATTACTGAAGACCGGCTGAGCAGCGCGCCGAAATACAGCGACGAGCGCAGCTGGAATTGGTCGGATCCTGCGATGGCTCGCTCGGTCGACGACTATTACCGGGGAATACCCGCTCCTTAGCCAAGGCCGCGCACAACGAGGCCGCCATGAAATCGGATGCCCTCCAGTTTCGGAGGGCAGCCCCGTTAACATATTGAACTTCCGATTGAGGAACCACGCTGGGCTGCCGTCCTCAAGACGTGGGCGGGGCCGCGGTAAATTTTGAAGTCACTGCACTAAAGATAATGGTGAGCTATCCTGGCGGAGTCGCCGCTTTGGTCGACCTCAAGCGCGACATGGCTATCTTGGTGACCAGCGGCAGTGACTGGGGCGAGCGCACCAAGCGACTGGCCGCCCGTGTCCCCAATCTGAGTATCTTCTCGCAAGGCTCGTCGAGCGCGAAAATGGTGCCTGGCGGATTACGGATAAAGGACGCGAGGTGCTCTCAATCCATGGAGGCACCTCCGGTCGTCGAGCAGCCGATCTCAATGATATTGCTAGGAGAGGTCGACACGCAGGCTGCAGCCCCGCGTCCGCGAGCAGAGCGGCAAAACGACGGCGGGAACGTTGCGATCGGTGCCGCGAAGCCCGCGAACGGGCTCGTGCCGCATCCTAGTTGATCGGGCGCAGAGCCTGGCAGTTCGGCGGCAATCTCGCTTGGACCTCGGCATCTTCGCTTCGTCGGCGGGCGTCCTCTTGACGAGATAGAGCGCCTCTTGCTGGTCCCATTCAGCCGGGAGTGACTTAAGCAAACTCGAGAGATCGAGCCCAATAGGTTGTTGATCGTTGAGAATCGCTTCCGCGAGCGTTGCCGAGAGTAGCGTCAGCCGGAGCACCCGGCATAGGTAGGATTGGTTGATCTTTTCAGCGCTTGCCAAATCGCGGACTGAAGCAAATAGGTTCGACTCGAGCATGCCGCACCATCGGTGGGTGCGAACGAGCGCCTTGATCATAGGCGAAGTCCTCGCGCGAGAAGATCCCATCTGTGCGGGTCGACTTGTCGAACACAGTGACGTGTGGCTCGATGCCGTGCTCGTAAACCAACCAGCCGAGCATCTCGGCCGAGCCATAGCCGCTGTCGCCGAGGAGGCGGCTCGGATAAAGATCGAACCGTTCGAGCGAGCGCTCAATCATGCGCTTGGCGGCCAACACCTCCGCCTGTCGAATTGCCGTAGTCGCCTCGACATCGATGATGATCGCGTTCTCCACATCGATCAGGTAGTTCGTCGAGTAGGCGAAGGGAAGGCTTGGCCGCCGTGTGCCCCCGTCCAGCGCGCCGCCGGGCCGGAGGGCGACACGAACTTCGGGGTGACCTCGGTCGCTGCTCCGAAAGCGGCATCATCAAGGACAGCCAGGTACTCATCGATTGCACGGCCGGCGGCTTCGGGCGGAAGTCCCTTGTCGCCTTCGATGCTCTTCTGCCGATTGGCATCGGCCTTGATCAGACTCGCATCAACTGCAATTCCTTCACCGCCGACCAGTCGCTCCTCGATGCAGCGGCACAAGACGCTCTCGAACACGCGACGGAAGAGGTCGCTCTCCCGGAAGCGGCCATGCCTGTTCTTGGAGAATGTCGAGTGATCCGGCACCGCCCCATCCAGACCGAGCCGGCAGAACCACCGATAGGCCAGATTGAGGTGGACCTCATCGCACAGCCGCCGCTCCGATCGGATCCCGAAGCAGTAACCGATCAAGAGAATCCGGATCATCAGCTCGGGATCGATCGAAGGTCGGCCTATGCTGCTGTAGAAAGGCGCCAGCTCCTGCCTGACCCGTTCAAGGTTGACAAACCTGTCGATCGACCGGAGCAAGTGGTCGGCGGGGATATGCCTTTCGAGCGAGAACTCATAGAACAACGCAGCCTGGTCGACTTGCCGATGTCCCATCATGATCTTCAGTCTGCCAATTAGACAGACTGAATCACTGATACCTCTGCGTCGCAACAGCCGCCTTTTTCTTGTAGGCCGGCAAGGACCAAGTTTCAGTTTGACTACTCGGCAGTACGTCCGGTTGTTATCCGATTGGATTGCCAGTGCTGGGATCGTTCCGCAGTTGTTTGGAGCACATTCACTGCGCCGAACCAAGGCGACGCTGATTTATCGGCGCACTAGCAACCTAGGGCCGTTCAGCTACTGCTCGACCATACCAAGATCGAAAGCATTGTCAGACGCCTCAGCATCGAAGTAGATGACGCCTTGGCGATACCGACAGGTTGACGTCTAAAATCTCGCTGCCGGTCGTCTCCGCGAGGGGATGACCGGCGCGGGTGGATGTCGCGCGGATGAGCCGGAACATCTCGGCTGCGTCCTTTGCCTGCTCTGTCTTCGACACGATCGTCGCCCATCCGATTCGAGCATCACGAAGATAGGCGCGACCACGCGAATAACGCCATATAAGCGCGATGAGAACGCCCGCCTCGACAAGAGGCCGGAGATAACGATCTTCGTCAGCCATTGATCGGACACCCACTAAATATGATGCCAATGCAAACGCCTTAAAGCGACCCCGATCTGGGTAGTCTGGGAAGTTACCGAGGCCGCCCGCGAGCAAGGTCCGAGCCGCGGCCCGTGGTCGCCTGATAGACAGCTATGTGTGAAAGACACCGGTAGTGACAAAGGTCATGCCGGACGCGGCAACAATGCTCGGTCGTCGCTCGGAATATCCAACTCATCCCACAAGACCAGAGAGAGAGCGTGAGCAATGTAGTTGAAGCCGTAGATTGCCAAAATTGTTTGGATCATAGCAAGCCGTTCCCGCAAACCGGCGTGAAGTACGCGGTCCCTTGTATCCGGGGCTGGCGGAAGAAGCATCAGGGACCGCGCTCCGCGCTGGCGTATTCCCTAAGTCGTTGAATAGCGGAAATGGTCCACCCGGACACCACTGTTGGCCGGTTGCGCTCCACGGCAACATTAGCTCTGAGATGGGATGTGATCGGTGGAGACCTACGGGCGAAGTCGTGCGCCCCAATGCGCTGCAATATTCCTGCTGAAAATTAGAAAAAAGCGGCCCGGCCTTGGGGTAGCTCTGGGGTAGGCCGGGCCGTCAGGACATGCCGAAATGTGAGTTTCCGGCCGCGCCATGAGCGGTTCCGATTCGGGCAGCAAGAGGGCGCGCAATTCGTTGTCGGGGGCGATCATTTTGCCAACTCCGCCAGCTTTAATATTTCGGCGACGACTTTACGCCGCTCCGATGTGTCGTTTGATCGATTGAACTTTTCTTCCAGCACTTGGAAGGTTGTTCTGATCAGCATGTCATCGAGCACGACCGGCAATTTATCCACGGCATCGAATCCGGCAGCAGCTGCCTCCTCAAACCCAGCCACGAGTCCCTTCTTAAAGGCCTCGCGATCGTGCAGAAGATGCACGATCTTCGGCTCAATGGACGCGCTGAAGGCATGTCCGAAAACAAGAAACATACTCATGCCGCCACCGCCGTTTCAGCCTCGAACAACGCAAAGAACACGCGGGGAATTCCAGTGAGAGGTACGACGACTGATCCGGGCAGTACGAAGGCGCGATCTCGATCTTGGGGATAGGGGGCAACCAGACCGAGATCGCGCTGCCTCGCCGCCGCTGACATCGCGATCATTGTTCGCCTTCATGGCCGCGGTCTGGCCGGATGGTGGCTCGATCTTGGTTGTCCGCGATGTTCGCCGTGTCGGCCTTGTCGTCGGGAGCCTCGCGGCGATCCGCCATCGCCTCGACGGCTTCGATCACATGCCGTCGTACTGCCCGGTCCCGGATCGAGCGAAAGGCTCCCAAGAGCCGGAATATCTGCGCGGCTTCCTTCGCCTGCCGTTCCTTCGACACGATCAGCCCTCAACCCACGCGGTCAATCCTAGCTGTCACACGTACGGCTGCAATCCCGGAGAATTTCGGGCGGGGATGAGGCTGGGGGCAATGAGTGGCACCCCGGCGAAGTAAACGCGGTCCCGTCCGTGCTGTCTGAGGGGCACGGCCGGAACCGTGCTCCGCTCCGGCGGATTACATAAACCGAAGATGGCGGGAACGTTCCTACCGGCCGGAGCGTTTCAGGTGATTGCCTCAACTTGTGGACCGCAACCTGGTGCAGTCCATGGCGGATCCGCACTTCGCCGGCCGCGATCGTTACAGCCACGCGCTCGCCAATAAGGCGCCACGGTACCGAGTAGCTGTTTGTGTCGATCTCGACGGCGCAATCATTGCCGACGACGCGGGTCAGTTCACGCAAGGATCCGAACGACGGCTGCCCGCCGAGCGGCTTCAACCGATGTATCTCGTCACGCGCAAAGCGGAAGATCGGCGCCTCGCCGGTCGTGCCGTGGATGCGAACGTTCGCGACTTCACGCTCCCACCTGTCGAGATGCGCCTCGAATGCCTCCCAGCTCGGGAAGGAATGCCCCGCAATCGCGTTCTTCTTCACGTAGCCGACGCCGTTCTCAGTCTTGCCTTCGTGCGCGCCCGATATGGCGCGCAGGCGCGAGGGCGGAAGCCCTAATGTTTTGCGAAGGCAATCAGCTTGTGAGCGGCTTGCTCGGACTCGCGGCAGCTGATTCAGGAGAGACTAGGGTGCGCTTCGGTAACATTATCATCTGAGGCAATATGAGGGGGCAGTTTTCCATGGCGCACGACACCATATCGCACGAAATTATTTCGAAGTCATCTCTCACGCGGGTATCTCAAGATAGTTCGATCCCTGACAAAAGGCTTCGTCATCATCGAAACCCATGTAGACCTTCTCGACTGAATATTCCGGCTTGCGCCTACTATCCCGGCGACATGCTGAACGGGGACGGATCAATCTATTTTGGGCCCAATGAATGGGCCGTTCACGGCATGTGCAAGGATGCCGCATTCTCGTGCGTCGCAGTCTCACGTCTTCATGAAGACCAGGCGAGTATTTCACCCCTTCGTTTAGAAGCGGCCCTACCTGGCGTGGGCGCGCCCGGCCCGTGCTGTCGAGGCCCATTCCCGAAAGGGAGCCGGCTATTTCGGGCAGGACACCATCAATCCTTGGTCAACCGAACCCGGGCGGCGTCTGGCGGGGTAATCCGAGAGGTTCATCTCCTGCGCCATCTTTCCCCGGTAGCATGAAATTGCGCTCTTGGTGAAGCGCTCTTCGGGGAAGGGCTACGGCGCGTGCCATCATAGCCCCGTAAGGTGCGCCGGAGCCGTTCTTTGAAGGGGGCAGGTGGACAAGACAGCGAAGCGCCGTCTACTCGGTTTCCCTCACCGTTCGGGGGCCCGCAATTCCTTAGGCTCGTTCCTAGCGAACTCTCGACTATGGATTTCTCGAGGCGAAAGTATCGTTCGTCACCCGTAGTTATACGGGGATGAGCAGGTAGCAAACCGACCAAGCCCGCCTCAGTTGGCGACGTCATATTTGGCTTACAAGCCCGTGGAGGGCACGAGACCTCGATACAATCTGATGATGATGGCGGCCCATTATGGGATGCTTCCAGCACATTTGCTAATCCCTTTGAAGCTAATTCATAATGGATCGATTGTCCGAGGACGTACGATGAGCGCAATTCGTCTCTTGGCTCTGTTAGTTTTGTGCAGCTGTTTCGCCTTTAGCCCGGCGATTGCCGGAAAGCGGGTTGCCTTGGTTATCGGCAATTCTGGCTATCAGAACGCTCCTCGTCTTTCTAATCCCATGAATGACGCTATAGCAGTAGCTGCGATGTTTGAGGCGGCGAACTTCGACTCCGTTGAGTCGAAGTTTGATCTTTCTGCGACAAACCTTCGTAAAGCGCTACGCGAGTTTTCAGATAGAACGCGGGGCGCGGATGTTGCCGTCGTCTACTTTGGAGGTCACGGAATCGAGTTAGACGGCACGAATTATTTGGTGCCCGTCGATGCAGCTCTTGAGACCGATGGCGATGCACTGGACGAAACTGTATCGCTCGATCGAGTGCTGTTTGCTGTTGAGCCGGCTAAACAGCTTAGGCTTATCATCCTCGATGCGTGCCGGGTCAATCCCTTCGTCGATCGAATGAGGCGGAGTACCGCTGTCTCACGAACTACCTCGCGAGGACTTGCCAGAGTAGAGCCGACAACTGCGAACACTCTCATCGCATTCGCAGCAAAGGCGGGGTCGACGGCATCAGATGGAAACTCTAAGAACAGCCCATTTGTCAAAGCACTCATCGAGTATTTGCCAAGACCCGGCCTAGATATCCGGCGAGCGCTGGGCTTCGTCCGGGACGACGTGCTGAAGAGCACTGGCAACAAACAGGAGCCTTACGTCTACGGTTCGCTCGGTGGCGACGATGCTCCTCTGGTCCCTGCAGCTTCACCCATGGCTCCTCAAGCAGACCCACAAGCCGCAGTTCGGCGCGATTATGAGTTGGCTCTGCAGCTTGCTACGCGTGACGGATGGGAGGCGTTCCTCTCACTGTATCCTGATGGCTTTTACGCAAATCTTGCAAAAGGACAGCTAAACAAGATCGCTGCTGAAGAGGCGCGCGCGGTGGCAGCGGAGAAGGCCCGCCTAGCCGAGAAAGAGAGAGCCCATCTCGCCGAGCAAGGCGCGAAAGAGGCCGAATTAGCTAAGGCAGTTGCCGTTGCGAAGGCGACAGAGGAAGCTCGTATTCTGGCGGAGGAAGCAACGCGTTCCGCTCAGGAGAAGGCTGCGGCCGCAGAAGCTACGCGGGTCACGGAACAAGAGAAAGCGAAGAGGATCGACAAGGAGGTCGCCGCCTTATCTTCATCTTCCGAACCGGTCGATCTTAAGTTGCGGGTTGCACTCCAGGACGAACTTCGACGTGTCGGATGCAACACGGGTGCGGTAGATGGCGACTGGACCATAGCCTCCCAACTCGCCCTAGAACTCTTCAACAAATATACCGGCACTCGATTTGATGTGAAGGTTGCGAGCACCGAGGCGCTAAACGCTGTAAAGAGCAAAATGGGCCGAACTTGCCCGCTTATTTGCGAACGCGGTTTTCGCGCCGAGGGTAGCAGTTGCGTCAAGTCTAACTGCGGCGCGGGCCACGAGCTTAATGACGATGGCTCGTGTAAAAAGGTTCGAGGAAGGCCAACGGTTGTTGACAAAGAACGAGTTCGCGAGCGCTCTAGCCCCTCAGCCCGTAAGCGTCCGACTGATCAGCTAGAGCAGAGCCAGGAATCCAAGCCAGTCGGCTTGACCTGCACCAAATCGCTAGGCGTATGTAGAGTAAGATGTGTACAGCTGGGCGGCGGTCCAGATTGCGGGGCGACCATATGTGTGCGCCTCCACCAAGCCTGCCTGCGTTCAGGCTGCTGGTATGGGCGGACATTTAGTAGTTGTGGATTGATCAGACAATAGAGTTTCGGAACAAAGAATCGAACCACGGCAAGAAAGGTGAAGTGCTGAGCAGGTACCAGGAACGCAACATTTCAAGAACCAACTGGTGCATCATGACGAAATTCAATGGAATTTATGAAGTGCAAGGGGTCAAACTGATTGTCCAAGACAAGGACATGGCCTGTTGGTTTGCATCCGCCATGATGGTTCTGAACTGGAAGGAGCAGTACCGGCCCGGCAATGCTCACCAATGCTCTGCGAACGATCGCGTTACCATTGAGCTATACAAGGCAAATAATGGAATACAGAATCATCAAATTATTCCATTAGCGAGAAGATTGGGACTTGTTCACGTGCCACCGATGTCTCCGACGATTGACGCCTTAGCTGGTTGGCTGCGAAGCTATGGTCCTCTCTGGACGAACGGCACGCGTCATATCGTTGTTATTGCCGGGATTAGGAAAACTGTGCACGGCGACTATGAGGTGAAGGTATACGACCCTGGGCCCGGAATCGGTGTGGAGTGGCGCACTCTCTCAGGCTGGTACACGGGCTTCGACGCTGGTCGGAATTCGGTCAGCTCAAGAGACACAGGGCCTGACGTACAGACGGTATTTCTGCACGCTCCATAGATCATTTGGCGTATACCTCGAGAGAAGATCGAATGAGCTAAAGCTGGCACGCTTGCGTCTTAGTTCTGGCCAAGGGCGGAAGTCGGCTGCGTCGCGGCCAGACGTCACTAACACAAGAGGATATCTGAGGCGGCCATTAAGGGAAGTGGATCGGTACCTCGCTTAGGTCCGCCGCTCGTGGGTGAAGCGGACTTGGCCATCCAATTCCGAAGCCGACGTTTTTGACCAAGCTGACTTGCCGAGTCGCCTGAGTTCTTGCCCGGATTAGCAGATCAGGCATAGTTCCCCTAGTTAATGCAGTCGGTTGCTGACGTGGGAGAAAAAATGAAGACAATCGCGCTTGTCTTGCTCGCTAGCATGACCGCAGCTCTCGGTGGTGAAGCAACGGCGGAAGCACGAGGCCCGAATTTCCGACCTGATGGCCAAGACGCCGATGCCTACGGCAGAAGGGATGGATACCCGGCTTGCTCCAATTACGACTATGCCACCAAACAGCGTTGTCGTGTCGGGGCATTCAGCCATTTTGATACGCTCTTCCCCACACGCACTATTGCCGCCCCAAAGGTGCCGAGTCGCTTGATGCGCGCGCCCGCTGAACCGATTATTCGCTACAGTTACTTAGGGCAAACTTTAACGCTCGACGACTATCTCGAGCACCATCCAATCACCGGCTTTCTAATCGCGAAGGGCGACACTATTCTTTTGGAGCGATATCAGTACGCACGGACAGACAAGCATCGTATGACGTCGTTCTCAATGGCCAAGACGATCACGGCAATGCTGGTCGGAATTGCGGTAAAGGATGGGGTTATTCGATCTATCTACGACACGGCTGAGACTTACGTACCGGAGCTGAAGGGATCTGAATACGGACGCACCCCGATCAAGGCACTGTTGCAGATGTCGTCTGGAGTCGCCTGGAAAGAGGAAACAACCAATCTGACCGACCCAAAGAGCGACAGCGCTATTCTCTCTCGCTCCACCGTGGGACAGGGGCCTGGAGGAGTTATTGCTGGGCTGAAGCACTTCAATACGCGCGAGGCTCCTCCGAATGTACGGTGGAACTATTCTTCAGCAGAGACAGCAGTTTTGGGCCTCGTAGTTGCCGGTGCAACTGGCCGTAGCCTATCCGACTACGCAAGGGAGAAGCTGTGGGTGCCCTTGGGCGCAGAGGCCGACGCCAAGTGGTCGTTGGATGCGACGGGCCGCGAGGTTGCGTATGCCTACTTCAACGCGACGCTTCGGGATTGGGCGCGCCTCGGCTTGATGCTTGCTCATGACGGTAAATGGAACGATAAAGCCATTGTCCCCGAAAAATGGCTGCTCACGGGGACCACCATCGCACCGACCGATACCCATCTGAGTTTCTCCAATTCTTATTGGGCCGGGTACGGCTACCAAATGTGGCTTATCCCCGGAAATAACCGCATGTTCGCGTTTCAGGGTTTTCGCGGCCAATTCGTGATGATCGATCCGGAAAACAAACTGGTGCTTGTGCAGACCGGTGCGAGGTTCGCCAATGACTATGCCGCTGATAGGGAATTGATCGCAATTTTTCAGGCAGCGTCTGCACAGCTCCGCTAATGCCGATAGAGCCGCGACATCTGGCATCATAAGTGCGGTGCCATGGTGAGGTCGCGACGCGATGCGCGCAACTGATCTTTCCATTCGTCAATTGTGAGATTACCTTGCTTTTGATTTCCCCAATCGAACGAGCAACTCCTTGCCTGAAGGGCTTGCAGCAAGCGATGACTTCTCGAGCCAACGCCGCGCCTCGACTACATCCTTGCGCCCACCGATGCCATCGGCGAGGCATCTGGCCAAATTCAACATCGCGGCGCTATCACCCAGGTCCGCAGCTCTCTCATAGAGGCCACGTGCTTGAACAGCATCCCGCGCTGTCCCTAGGCCCTTTTCCGTGAGCTCGCCCATCAGATTGACTGCCCGTGGATTACCGAGATCGGCTGCACGCCGGTAGTAGCTGTAAGCCGTTCCCAAGTTCCTAGTGACGCTGATGCCTTGTTCGTATTGAATTCCCAGGCTCACAATGGCCGGAGAAAAGTTCATTTCGGCTACGGTCTCATAGTAGAAGCGCGCACGAGCAGGATCCTTATCGACGCCATCACCGTTCTCATACATTCCGCCGACAGCGTAGAGTGCTTGCAGATCACCGAGTTCAAATGCCCTCATATAACTTGCGAGGGCTGACGAGTAGTTCTTGGCGGCAAAGAATGCTCGTCCGAGTTCATAATGGAAGCGGGCAATTTGGGGGAATTGCTGGGCTGCTTCCGAGCAAGCAATTACCGCTTCGCCAGCTCTGATGTTTTCGACCTTGACCCCGTAGACAGAAGGGTCTCTTCCCGCATCCTCAGGCGACGCCGCAAGCAAGTCGCAGGCATGAACTTTTGGCGGATCAGACTTCAGGTCCTGGAGATTGCGTTGCGATACCGAGTTCAAAAAAATTCTCGCGCTTGAAAGTTGGCCATACGTATAGGGTGTTTGCTTTTGAGCTGTGGCCTTTCTCACTTCATCGCGAACGTTACGGAAAAAAAAGCTGACCTCAAGATTCGGCTGAAAAAGGTACCTCATTGTCGCTGCTGCGAATGGACTATTGCGTCCATTTCCCTCTTCTACCGTCTTGCCCGGCTCGGCAGAAAAAAAGAGTGTAACGCCTCGTGCCGCCGCTCTAGAGTCTGTGGAAAGCTCCAGCTTGTCTTCGTATTGTTGTAGCGTTGTCTCGAGAGAATTTTCACGCCTCCCATCCAAAATGACTAATCCGAGGGATCGCGCCCCAGCAACGGCATTCATCGCCGCACGGAGTGCAATTGGATCTTTTGCCGAAAGCTTTTGTTCCACGAAACCCGCGTCTACAGGTACGAGGTAGGTTTCGCCTCTCGCGGTGGTAGCATACCCGGCGTAGTAGATAATTGAAATGTCTGCCTTCGCGGACTTGTCCGCGAAATCACGCAGGACCAATCGCAAATCGTCGCTGCCAATGTCCCTCCGAAATACGACCTCGTAGCCGAGGGTAGTCAGGACACCCGCTATGTCCTTCGCATCATTAGCCGGAGTCCTCAGTCGTTCGAACTGCCTATAGTCCGAATTTCCAACGACAAGTGCGACTCGAACCTCGGAAGCTTCCACAAAGGAACTAGACTGGAGAAGGATAGCGATCAGTATTGGGAGCAGAACAATACGCATTCCGAGTTCGGAACAGTTAAATCGAAGGACGCTCCAATTGACTATGATTGAACCAAGCCAACGGACTTGCCGCATTGGATGTCTCACCTCGATGACGAGATGACCGAGTGCGCACGTTGGCGATGTGTCTTGGTCCATTCGGCGAGAGTCATGAAGTCCAGTCCAAGCATCGCATAGTCGACCTGTAGATAACCATCGGGCGCACGGCCAACGGCCGCCGGGATGCGTTTGGCCACGTCCTGCGCTATCACTCCTACGTAGTAGGTATTGTCCCCGAGATATTTGTAGCGATAGAGCCGCAAACCCCGTCGCACAACGTTCAGTTGGACGACATCACGCTTCAGTCGTATATCCGAGGGAATCCTGATGTTGCCTGCCGCCCTTGCTGCCGCCTGCGCCGCCGCGTCTGCTGCGGCCTTGCTCGCAGCGCTTGATGCCGCTCTGCTTGCAGCGCTCGATGCTGCTCTGGTTGCTGCACCCGATGCAGCGGACGATGCGGCATGGGCTGCTGCGGTCGAAGCCGCAGTAGATGCAGCACGGGCTGCCGCTGCTGATGCAGCAGCTGCAGCAGCCCTACCGGCGGCCGCGGAGACCGCGGCGCCGACAGCATTGCTTACGGAGGTGCTGACGGTATTGCTAATGACGTTGGAGACGACGTTTCCGACGTTCTCTTGTACGCGTGAGGCTACGCGACGATATTCTTTGTTGCGAGCCTTTTCCAGTTCTGAGCGGGTAAATCTAGAAACGAGCAGCCCTCGCTTACGAGCGTTCTCGACGGCTTGGGTCATACAACCCTTCGGATTTCCTTTTGCCCTGCACAGCTGGAATTTGAGCTGAACATAATCAGGGTATTTTTGAGTTGCCTTAGCGCAAGCTGCGGGGTGGCCGCCGAAGCATTGATTTACGTCTTCATCCTGAGCTGTCTTGATCATCAAGTCTGTGGGGTTGATTGACGACAACGACAGATCGCTGCCAGGCGATAGCCGATGGGACTTCAGGCTGGGATATGCTTGGGAGAAACGAGAAACCAATCGTTGATCGCGAGATGGCTTAAGCACCTCCCATGCCTTCTCTACCACCTCTGGGTTCTTCCCGTTTAAGTCGACCGACGCCGAGGCCGTTTGATACTTTGACGCGGGCGGTCGAGGCAGTTCTACCGCTGCAACCTTTTTTGATGAGGCTGCAGCCTCCAGCGATGCCAACGTCGCGCGCGCTTGGTCTACACGCGTACCGTAAGGATATAGATCAAGATAGGCACGATAAGCTGATATCGATTTTTGTCGCTCGACAATCGCCCAAGCCAAATTCTCTGCGCTTTCCAGCTGAGCAACACGTTCGCGAACCTCCTCAGCATGAGGACTGGTCGGAAACTGGTCTGAGAAGCGACGCAGCGTAGCTATATCATTTGTCGCGCGAACAAATTGCCATGCTAGTGCTTCTGCCTCGGGCCCAAGGTCGACGGTCGGTGTACTTGGCGCATCTCCCTGCTTGAAGTAGATTTCCTCTTTCGACAGCGTCCCGTATACTGCTGGCTCCTGGTATTTTGTTTCTTGGACGACATCGTCGTGCACGAGACGAAAGAGGTAGTTGATTTCAAGTCCAGGCGCTTCTACGTGCCGCAAAAGAGAACCCGAGTACGGGCTGTTTCGGCCTCTCCCGTCACGGGCGATCGTGCCCGCTGCCGCTGCGTATGCGACTAACACATTGTCGGATACTTCAACCGGAGCCAGGCCCCCCGGGGCCTCAGCTGCCGAGGTTTTGCGCGCGAATTTAGTCGAACTATCAGCCAACAGCCTTTTTGACTTCGAGCCAGACATGCTTTTTGAAGGAGGAGCCTTGCCTGACGCAAAAGGATTGTTCCGGCAGGCATCAAGGATCACTAAACCAATGGTCTTGGGCATGACGGATATGTCGATTAAGGTTTCGAGATTGATCGCCTCCGCATAAACGTCGATCTCCGACTTCACCTCGGCATCGACCGGAATTAGCCAGTTCTTCCCGTCGATCTCGACTCCATGGCCCGCGAAGAAAATCACAGCCTGATCGGCGGTGCGCGCGACATTAGCGAAGTCAACAAGCGCTCGTCTGAACCCGTCGAAGTCAAGATCGTTCAGATTTTTGACTGAAAAGCCAAGCCTTGTCAGCGAAGCCGTCATATCGGAAGCGTCGTTCACGGGGTTGGGCAACGGATTTACTTTGCGGTATTGGCTGTTGCCAATAACGAGTGCGACCCTTTCCTGGGCTGAAGCTTGGGTCACAAGCAAAGCCGTAAAAAGCACTAAGCCGAAGGTCGCCGTCCTGACATGCCAGCTTTTGCGATTGCCCCTGGCGTCTTGCATTACCAGCTCCCACAAACCCAGAGCCTCATTGATAAAATCCGAGTCTGATCGAAATAAATTACACTACGATCAAGTATGACGCACCAGAAACGAGGCGGACCCAAATGCTCAGACCAGACGTCCAGACCTCATCGAGCGTGTTTGGCTTGCGCTTGTTGTCAAACTTTGTAGTCGTTGACATTGATGCACGAAAGACCCATCATTTTCAACAATAGGGCTGGCGAGGATAAAGTAATCCCTCTTAGATCTAGTTATTGCATAGAAAAAGTACTGCGATTTAGGGTCTGACCATGTCAAACCTGCAGACACCAAATAGATTTCGGTCACTCTACTGGCTTCAGATCGCAAGCATTGCTCTGGCATCGAGTGCTGTTTCAGCGGCGGATCGCGTGACTGAGGATCAGATCATTCAGGCTTTGACGGCCAAAAAAGAGTTGGCTCGAAGTATAACGACGAACCCGCGCGTTGATCCTTCAGTTCAAGCTAGCTTCGTTGAGAGAATTCGTGGCCTAGAGCGCGTGCTTACGCCCGATGAGCGCGAACAGGTCGCGGTGATTACCGAGGACAAGCCTCAAATCGATTTGGAAATTACCTTCGACTACAACTCTGCAGAGATTAACTCCAAGGCTTTACCCTCGGTTCAGACGCTCGGCCGCGCGCTTGGGAGTCCTGATCTGAAGGGCGCGACGTTTGTGGTTGCAGGACATACTGATGCGGCTGGGCTTGAAGCTTACAACCAGGATCTGTCCCAGCGCAGAGCGGACTCGATCAAGCGCTACCTTATTCAGAACTTCGGAGTTCCCGGGGAAGACTTAGTCACAGTCGGATACGGCAAGACTAAACTTAAGGATCCCGGCCACCCCTTCGCCGAAGTCAACAGAAGGGTTCAGGTCTCCAACATTTCCAGTGCGAATAACTCGACGAAATAAGTCGGGCCCGTATTTTTACGGTGAGTGCCAGGAGTGCGAACGCTCTGCTCAACCTGTAAGCGAGCGGCATAGCGCCGAAATGCCGCAATGGTGGAGGGGGCTGTTGCGGATTTGCATCTGTGGGAATAAACCGGCAGTTGCAGGCTGAAATCCAGCAGACATATCGGCGAGTCACGATACAATTCTTTCATTGTATCGTTATTTCGGGGGCCGGTTGCTTCCGCCGTCATGGGGCTTGCGATGGCATTTAGCAATTTGAAATTTGGTGCGTGCGGCATTCTGCTCGGATCGGTATTCGCATCCCTCACTGGGATGCCTGCGAAAGCGGATCAGATATCCGACAGAATCGTTCAGAATACAGTTCAGAATATCTTGGAAAACGTCCGAGATCAGATCCAAGGCAGGCGTTTAGCTGCGCCAATTTCGCCGGGCAGGCTCCAGTTTACGGGCGACAACGACGAACGTTTATCAGCGGCCAACGATCCATTTGCAGCCCTCGCCTATGCGAAAGCGCCCGTCTACACTAAGGCGCCGCCGGTTATTGCGGCGCCTGCGCCGACCTATCTCTACGGCCTAAATCTTATTGGGTCGGGCGACTCTAGTCGCGCAGCGGGGATCACTGTGAGTTCGTTTGGCGTAACCGGCGCTGCTGATATCACGAAGATCGGCATCTTTTCGGCTTATGACGCGCTCACCTTTATTTTTACGGGAACTGGTGTTTGGTCTAATGCGCCCGGCATTGATACGAACACCGGCGTCGGCGCGGGTACAATCGCTTACATCAACGGAGGCTTCTCTGCGGACTTTACGTTGAGCGGCTCGTGGAGTTCGACTTCGGGCCCGCTTATCGCTCCCGTTCCTGGAGTCGCCGTCGCGGTTGGCGGTGATAGTACCGGCTTGAGCTATGCGCCGAACGTGCAATACAAATTCGACCTCGGGAACGGCTGGTACATTGAACCAACGGTTGGCGTAACATATTCACAGACCTTCACGGCCAATTTCGATACCCAGACCGGTGATAGCACCGAAGTCCACGGCGGAGCGCGCTTCGGCACCGAAACAACCTGGAATGGCGTTCGAGTCCAACCCTCTCTTAAGCTTGAGGCATTTTCGATGGTGTCACAAAGTGGGATCGGCGCCGTTCTGAATACTGCCGGGACCGCCTTTATCCCATCGGCGTCGCTATTTGCTACAGGGCAGGTCGGCGGAAGAGCTTCCGGCAAATTGAATATGCTCTGGACACCAACGTTTTCGAGCTTCGTAGAAGCGCACGGGACCGATATTTCAGGATTCTCGTCGTATGGTGCTCTAGGCGGCTTCCGTTGGACCTTCTGACTGCGGAACGTGGGGTCGCGCTTAGTTGCGCGACCCGACGTAGTTCAAGGATTTGTCGGCGTCCCGGCAGCGTGACCCGATGCCTGAGGCGAAGCTGCGCACGCAGCCTCCAGCTAGGCCGCGATTGCTGTCAAATAACCTAACAACTTGGGTGGTCCCGGCAGTCTGACCGATGGCGGGTTATCTTGGAAAAATCGAACTCACCCAGGACGAGCGTGCTCTATTAGAGCAAATTGATTTCGATCTTTCATCTCACGAAGACCAAAATTTGCTCACTAACGCCAAGCCCGTTGGCGCACTCATGGATTCGCTGATTAAGCGCGATGGGTTACCATACCATCGCATTAGTTGGTTTATTGATCCGGCCTATCATCGGAAGGGAGCTAAACATTCGAGGCAAGGCATGTTTGAGCGCAATGGCATAGTAGGTCGGAATATCTTCTACCACCCAAGTTTTCTGGAGCATTTGCACTACTTCATCTATGGGGCCAATCTTCCGACCGCCGTAATCGACCGGTTCTCATTTTTTGTAAGCCAGAATCAGCCAGTCAGTCGGAGGAACGTCCGCGATGTAGCAAACTTTGCAGACGACCTCGCCAGCAAGTTCAAGATCGATTTCTACGAGGCGGCTGACGAATTCTTTAAACTCGCGCTTGACTGCGGCGTGCACCTTGATTGGGCGCAATACATCCATGACCATGTCAGTAAAAATGAGCGAACACGATAGTTCATAAACATTTCAATAACATGCCTTCTTAGCTGATGGATAGCCGCCAGCCGGTCGTTCGCATGTCGCATCGGAAACACTGCGGACATTGGTCTGCGCAGGCTGCAACTCGGCTGTGACAATGATCGGATAGCGCATGCGCATCCCTGTCTACCGGCAATAATTGTTACAGCCCCTTTGCCTCTCCTGCGGAGCAATTCAAACATGGCTCCTCGTCAGCGGCGAGGTCGATGAGACGATCGCGTGTCGCAAGTCTTCCTTCGGACTTGACATGGCTCACCATGTCCGCAAACCTATCTACGATTTTGCCTTACCTTTTTCTCTACTTTTAACTGAGACTTCGCTCATGCCGATCTTATTTAAAGATGCGGCTCTCAGGCCGCAGTATTCGAAACTGCATCACTTTAATCCAAAACTGTGCGGGATATTACACAGGCTGCAGGACATGGTGCAAAGCAGGTACCATAAGGACATCGTGATTACGCAAATCGAAAGAGGGCAGGATGAGAACGACCGCATCTACAAAAACGACAAGACCAACAAGCACAGAAAGACGGCGCACGGTGTTTGGGCCGCTGTTGACATAAGGAGCAGCATTTTTAGCAACACTGAAATTTCCGAAGTGATTGCTTTCTTAAACAGCTACAACGACACGAATAGCAATCCGATCAAGGGTGGCAATACTGCTCTACATCACGCGGTGGAAGGCGGAGTGAAGCACATTCACATCCAATACGCACCACGATTGAAGCATAAATCTGCCGGGGTTTAGAAGGTTGTTCGGTTACTAGATCGGTTGGATCATTTCGATGATGAAGCCATTTATTCAACTTCGCAAAGGCGACTCGGTCAGAAACAAGAAACTCTTAACTGACGCGATCACCAAATTTTGGCGCTTTGGATCTGAATGTTCTTCGCTTGGCGGGGGGCTAATGCCCGCCACGGTTCTGTTGATTACCGAAATCTCCACCAGGATGGGCGATCAATGGGTGAAACTTGAAATACCAGGGCGGTCTCCCAAAGCTATGCTCAAGGTTGCAGGCGAAGAACTCCCAAACAACTTCGATTTAGCCTGAGGAGATATCGCGCGACGGCCAGTTTCTGCCTTTGCGATCTCGAGCGTGCCGATCACGCCGCCGGCGCCGGTGCGGTTTTCCACCACGAAGGGCTGGCCGAAGCTTTCCTGCAAGATGCCGTCGATTTGTCGCGCGACGCCGTCGGCCGAACCGCCGGGACCAAAGGGAACGATGATCCTGACCGGCCGCGCAGGATAGTCTTCGGCGTCGGCATATGAGCCTGACATGGACACGATCAGCAACGCCGCGACAAACACCAAGGCGTATCGCAGGCTCGCCATTGACTGAATCCCCCAACTTTAGTCTTGTTTCTTGATCAGAAGTCTAGCTGCAACCTGAAGCTTCTGTCGACGACAGACTCCGTTTTCGCGCATCGGAATAAGAGCGGGAGGACGGTGTGCTCAAACTTCGCCATCGCGTGCGGGGAATCATATGAGGAAACATCCTGGGCTATCGCGCCGCGACATGCTGAAGGGCTCGGGCGCGGTGCTGGCTGGGGCCGCCCTTTCAACGCGCGTGATGGCCGCCGCGCCGCCTGCGGAACCGGTGACGCCGACGTTGATCGAAGCGGCGAAGAAAGAGGGGCAGGTCGTCTACTACACGTCGACCGATCTGCCGGTTGCCGAGAAGCTGGCAAGGGCATTTGAAGCGAAGTATCCCGATATCACCGTGCGCGTCGAACGCACCGGCGCGGAGCGCGTGTTCCAGCGGGTCGGCCAGGAATATTCCAGCAACATTCATGCCGTCGACGTCGTCAATTCCTCCGACGCCGCGCATTTCATCGTGTGGAAGCGCGACGGCATTCTCGCGCCCTATGTTCCGGAAGAGGTCGCAAAATACTACCCCGAGGAGCATCGCGACGCGGACGGGCAATTCGCAAGCTTCCGGGTCTGGCTTTCGATCATTGCCTACAACACCAATCTCGTGAAGGCCGAGGAGGCGCCGAAGAGCTTTGCCGATCTGCTCGATCCGAAATGGAAGGGCAAAATCGTGAAGGCGCATCCCGGCTATAGCGGCACCATCATGACCGCGACCTACCAGATGCAGCGCGATCTCGGCTGGAGCTTTTTCGAGAAGCTCGCCAAGCAGAACATCATGCA
Organism: Bradyrhizobium sp. USDA 4502; assembly: GCF_054063355.1. NCBI lineage: Bacteria > Pseudomonadati > Pseudomonadota > Alphaproteobacteria > Hyphomicrobiales > Nitrobacteraceae > Bradyrhizobium > Bradyrhizobium sp. USDA 4502. The sequence goes on along the minus strand of NZ_JBSSGF010000001.1, from coordinate 4,654,421 downwards.
GGTGCAGTCCTCGACCGATCCACCCAAGAAGCTCGATCTCGGCGAGCGTGCTGTGATGGCCGACGGCAACGAATACAACATCTTCCAGATGAAGGAGGCCGGCCGCCCGGTCGAGCCGGTCTATGCCACCGAGGGGTCGCCGATTATTGTCGGCCCGAACGGGATCTTCAAGGACTGTCCGCATCCGAATGCCGCCAGGCTGTTCCAGTCCTTCGCGCTCGGGCGTGAGGGGCAGCAGCTCAATGTCGAGATCGGCGGCCTCAGATCCGTCCACGCGCAGGCCAAGGAGAAGGCTGGACGCAGACCGCTAAAGGACATCAAGACGATGAAGGACGATCCGGTGGCGGTGGAACGGGAAGGGGAATCGATCAAATCGCACTACACCCGCATCTTCCGAGTCTGATGGGACTGCTCAGACCAATAACTGCCCGTCCGGGCGCCTGCCGCATGGCACGTGCCCGGATTTCGCGCTGGCTGGGTCAATAATGCCCCTCGGCGCGGGGGATATTTGATGTTACCAATTTGGCCATGAACCAGCATGCCAAGGTCGATATCCGCCATTCAACCTGTCCGCACGACTGCCCGTCGGCATGTGCGCTCGACGTCGAGGTGATCGAGGGACGCTCGATCGGCCGCGTCAGGGGCTCCAAACAGCAGACCTACACCGCCGGCGTGGTCTGCGCCAAGGTCGCGCGTTATGCCGAGCGGATTCATCATGCCGAGCGGCTGATGTATCCGCTGCGCCGGACCGGGCCGAAGGGCTCCGGCCAGTTCGCGCGGATCTCCTGGGATGAGGCGCTGGACGAGATCGCGGCGCGGTTCGATGCGGCCGAGCGGGAATTCGGCGCCGAGTCGGTCTGGCCCTATTACTACGCCGGCACCATGGGGCTCGTGATGCGCGACGGCCTCAACCGGCTGTCGCATGTGAAGAAGTATTCGCGCTTCTACGGCACTATCTGCGCAACCATCGCGCGTATCGGCTTTGCGGCCGGGACCGGCAAGATCGCCGGTGTCGATCCCCGCGAGATGGGCGTCTCGGACCTCGTCGTGATCTGGGGCACCAATCCGGTGAACACCCAGGTCAATGTAATGACGCATGCATCGCGCGCGCGGAAGGAGCGCGGCGCGAAGATCGCGGCGGTCGACGTCTACAACAACGAGACCATGAAGCAGGCCGACATCAAGATCCTGCTGCGGCCGGGCACCGATGGCGCGTTTGCCTGCGCCGTGATGCACGTGCTGTTCCGCGAGGGATTTGCCGATCGCGAATATCTCGCGCGCTATACCGATTGCCCCGACGAGCTGGAAGCGCATCTCAAGACCCGCACGCCGGAATGGGCCTCAGTGATCTCGGGCGTGCCAGTCGAGGAGATCGAGGCGTTCGCGCGGCTGGTCGGACAGACCAAGCGCTCGTTCTTCCGTCTTGGCTACGGCTTCACCCGCAGCCGCAACGGTGCCGCCCAGATGCACGCTGCCTCGTGCATCCCCGCGGTCACCGGCGCCTGGCAATATGAGGGCGGCGGCGCGTTCTTCAATAACGCCGCAATCTGGCGTTTCGACGAGTCGATCATCGAAGGCCACGACGCGATCGATCCCTCGACGCGGGTGCTCGATCAGTCCAAGATCGGCCGCATCCTGACCGGCGATGCCGAGGCGCTCCGCGGCGGCGGGCCGGTCAAGGCGATGCTGATCCAGAACACCAATCCGATGACGGTCGCGCCCGAGCAGGCGCTGGTGCGCCAGGGCTTTGCTCGCGAGGATCTGTTCGTCGCGGTGCACGAGCAGTTCATGACCGAGACGGCGCAGATGGCCGATATCGTGCTGCCGGCGACGATGTTCATGGAGCACGACGACCTCTATTACGGCGGCGGTCATCAGCACATCTCGGTCGGCCCGAAGCTGATCGATCCGCCCGGCGAGTGCCGTTCCAATCACGAGGTGATGCAGGGGCTCGGCCGCCGGCTCAACGCCGTGCATCCCGGCTTCGACATGACGCCGCGCCAGCTGATCGATGCGACGCTGAAGAAGAGCGGGCACGGCACGATCGAGGCCCTGGAGGCCGACATTTGGCGCGACCTGCAACCTGATTTCCGCACGTCGCATTATCTCGACGGCTTTGCCCATGCCGACAAGAAGTTCCACTTCAAGGTGGATTGGGGCAAGGTGCCCGTCGGCACCGGCGGGCTAATGGGGGCGTGGGACAAGATGCCCTCGCTGCCCGACCACTGGACCATCATCGAGGAGGCGGACGCACAGCATCCGTTCCGGCTCGCGACGTCACCCTCGCGCAGCTTCCTGAACACCAGCTTCAACGAAACGCCGTCGTCGCAGGCCCGCGAGGGCGCGCCGACCGTGATGATTCATCCCGACGATGCGGCAACGCTCTTGATCGCCGATGGCGACGCGGTGACGCTCGGCAACATGCGCGGCGAGACCACATTGACCGCAAAACTGTTCGATGGCGTTCGCCGCGGCGTGCTGATCGCCGAGTCGATCCATCCGAACAAGTCCCATATCGGCGGGCGCGGCATCAACATGCTGACTGGGGCGGAGGCCGTCGCGCCGCTCGGCGGCGCCGCGTTCCACGACAACAAGGTCTGGATCCGGAAGGTATCGATGGCCGCATAAATCCTGCTTGCAGTCGGCGCCGATCCCGCCGCAAATGTCGGCTGACAACGGCACATTGGCCAAGAAAACAGGCAGGAAACATGACCGACAACAGCGTTCTTCTCGAAAAGCGCGGGCAGGCGTTCTGGATCACCATCAACCGCCCGGACAAGCGCAACGCGCTCAATGCCGGCGTGATCGCCGGCATTGCGAAGGGCTATCGCGAGGCGCATGACGACAAGGACGTGCGCGTCATCGTGCTGACGGGCGCGGGCGACAAGGCGTTCTGCGCCGGTGCCGATCTGCAGAACAGCGGCGCGGCGTTCTCGATGGATTTCTCGCGCCCCAATGTCGACTACGCCGATCTGCTGCGGCAGTCGCAGAATGCGACCAAGCCCGCGATCGCGCGGGTCGGCGGCGTCTGCATGGCCGGCGGCATGGGACTGTTGTGTATGACCGACATGGCGGTCGCCGCCGATGGCGTGATCTTCGGTCTGCCTGAGGTGAAGGTCGGCGTGTTCCCGATGCAGGTGCTGAGCCTGTTGCAGGCGATCGCCCCCGCGCGCCTCGTCAACGAATGGGCGCTGACCGGCGAGCCGTTCGACGCCGCGACGGCCAAGGCTGCGGGTCTTCTCAACTACGTCGTGCCGGCAGCCGAGCTCGATGCCAAGGTCGATTGGCTGATCGGCCGCATCGTCGACAAGTCGCCGACGGCGATCCGCCGCGGCAAATACGCGATGCGGGCGATCGCCTCGATGTCGTTCGACGAGAGCATCGCCTACACCGAAAGCCAGATCGCGCTACTCGCGATGACCGAGGACGCCAAGGAGGGCCTCAAGGCCTTCGGCGAGAAGCGCAAACCGACTTGGACCGGGCGCTAAGTGGAAACCCAATCCTGGTCTTCCGCCCGGTATCTCGCGCCGGCGTGAATCATGAAAATCAAGCGTGTCGATTGCTCGAAACGATTGAAGAATGAGGAGCGAGCACGCCTTCTGACAGGAGGGGCGTTCTGGCTCGCTCCTCGCGACGTTTCTTGGCGGCCACGATCAGTTGCTTCCGCGTGCGTTTGGCGTAGGTGGGTAGTTGTAGTCTCGAGCGATGGCGGCCGGCAGCACGCAGTTCAGCGTCCGTAAGATCGCTGTCTGCGCCTTCGGTGAAGCCGCCGTGGCGAAAGGACGTAAATGAGAGCTCGTTCCGAAGTCCCGCTGCTATGATTATCTTTTTAACGACATGCCGAAGGTAGCGCAGATCCTTGCGCTCGGTGATCCACGGCAGAGGAGTAGGCGACCTGCGATGAGCATGATCACGGCGAAACGCCAGTCCTGAAGCGACTGAGTCTTTGAGAGCATCAAGCTCCGCCATCAGCTCGGGGAAGAGCAGCACACTGTTCTCATCGACCAAAGGCCACCAGGCTTCTTCGCCATTCTTTGGGTGCATAATCCTCACGCTGTTGGGGCGTTCTTTCGGTCGATAGTGCTCGATTTCGAAGACTCCAAATATATGTTCCTCGCGCTGCAGCCATTCCCAGGTCAGCAATGCAGCGGTTGCGATCGAGTGGTACCCCAGTCTCTTTGCGGCTTGCCTGAAGGCGGCAAGCTCGTCCCAGGTTGCGGTTGGCGTCTCTCGCAGGGCCTGACCAGGGGCACGCGATTTTAAGCCCATCCGCGAGAATGGGTTGATGGCTGGCACTTTCGTTTCCTGGGCGCGCTGACCAACGAACCAGGCGCGCCTGCATGCGGTCATGGCAGCGTTTGCGAAACGCCGACGCTCGCGCTTGACGATGTTTCCATCCGCGTCCTTGTATTGAACGACGAGCAGATTTGCATAAACCGCATCGACAAATGCTTTGGAAAAATCGGCAATCTGTTTCGAGCCCGCGCGGCTACCGTCGTTCAATTCGTGGTTGGCGAATAGCGACAGGCCTTGGTCGTATAAGCGTTGGGTCTTGAAATCGATTTCACGCCATCGGTGGTTGGCTTTGAAAACGCCAACAAGCCAATCAAAAGTGCCAGGCACGGGAGACGCCGGGACCATGTCGGTCAATCCGCCCGAACGCCAGCTGTCGAAGGCAGGCAGCAGAATATTCTTGGTTCTGTTGAGAGCGGTTGCATAGTCTTCTCCCAGTGCTTCAGCTGTGACAGGGCAGCCTTCATTGCGAGCCCACGTTGGTGGCTCGAAGAAATTTCTGCACCGGCAATGGCGCAGGTCCAACACGGCGTGGTAACACCGGCAGTGCAGAAATTTCGGCCGCCCGGCGGCTGCACAGACCAGCTCAGGCAGCAGTGGAAGGCGATGGGCGGCGAACTGGACTGCGCCGAACAGAAGCCGGTGCCGGTGCCGGCCCCACCCGCGACTGCACAATCGATCCCGGCCCCGCAGCCGGTGTCGACGCCGCAGCCGGTGATCCAACCTCCAAGTCCGAAGGACATTGTCACGTCCAATAATGATAATCTCGGCAGATCGACAGCTTCGACCTTCGGAGGAGGGGCCATCTTTGACCCCACGACCGGACAGGTTACTCACTTTTCGACACTCGTGAACGGAATGCCCTCCACCAATGTCGGCGGCGCGCTCGAAGCGATCGAGCAGCAGATTGCCACGATGAGCTCCTCCATGATCAACGACATCGGAAGCGGCGCGGTCGGGCTGGTCCGGCAGAGGGACCCAACAGCGGCCGTGACCATAGCTGCCAAGACGGGTGGCAAGCTCGTCGATCTGACCGGCAGCGACGGCCGTCGGACCTTGACGGGCATCACAAATGGCATTGTCTCAGCGCAATCGTCTGATGCGCTCACGGGGCAGCAGCTGTACCGGTCAGCCGATTCGGTCGCGACCTGGCTTGGCGGGGGCTCGCACGTCAATTCCGACGGAACCGTGTCGCAGCCCTCGTATACGATCCTCGGGAGCACCTATCATGACGTCGCCTCTGCCTTGAATGCTGCGTCTGTGAACAGCATCCGATATGACGTCGCAGCAGACGGTCATCGCCTGAATTCGGTAACTTTGCAGGGCGGCTCTCCCGGCGCTGTAGCACTGCACAATGTGGCCGCGGGTACCGCGGCGAACGATGCGACCAACCTGAAGCAACTGAATGATGGTCTCGCCGCGCTGGGCACTGAAGACCGGATGTATACAGATCGAAAGGTGGCCGCGGTGGACCGGCGCGCGCGAGCGGCTGGTTCGGCAGCGATGGCAGCGGCGGGACTTGCGTTCTCGGATGAGGCCAAAGGCGACCGCTCCGTAGCAATCGCGGTCGGTGCTTTCCGGGACTCAGTCTCATTGGCGGGAGGTCTTGCCTACCGCGCGAGTGATGCGGTGCGCCTCAAGGCAAGTGTGTCCTACACGCCGGACACGGGCGACGTTGGAGCTTCCGGCTCAATCGGCGTCAGATTCTGACCTCCTCGGCGCAGCACCATTGTCGCTCGAATCCGCCGCCATCAATCCGGAAACAAGCCATGCCCAGATCACGCTTGCCTCGTGTTGCTGCTTGGCTCTTGCCATTGGCCTTGGCCGGCTTGTCGGCGGCGATCGCGTCCGACCCTGCACCCCGGCCTTCGAGCCTGACTGGAGCGGCCCCTGCCAGCATTGTATCCGAGCCGACAAAGGCAACTTCGCTTGGATTCGAGTGGGCGAGCGTCTTCGCGCCAGGAAAATCGGCCGCGGCGGGCGACTACACCCGCACGATCAGGCCTTTCCTCGATTGGATCCAGGTTTGCGATGAGGTCCGCAACGCGCGGCGCATCTGTTATCTGGAAACGATCTCGCACGGTGATGCCGCGCGATTGAACTGGCGTATCGCGCTCACCAAGGATGGACGATCAATGGCGCTGATCATGCTGCCACGCGACAGCAGCGTGGAGGTCGGTGTCACGGTCTCCTTTGGCGGCTTCACGCGCGTCGTCAAGCCGCTGATCTGCGACCAGGCGCTATGTGCCGCAACGTTTCCCGCGGACGCCGCTTTGATCTCGTTGCTGGGACGTGAGGACCGCGCCACGATCGTGTTCGAGCGAGTTGGCAAGCCCATCACGATAATGGCGAGCTTGCGGGGCCTTATGTTGGCACTGACGGATCTTTCGCAGGCGGTGGCTGCTGCCACCCCGGCACGCCCTCCAGCGAAGCCCGTTGCGCGCCGGACATCGACCGAAGCCGTCGCTGCCACCCCAGGCGGCGGCCCCTGGAAGGGCATCCGATAACGCTTCGCCTGGTAACTCCCACATGGTCAACGTTCGGGCTGGAACGTTTTATTTGCGCTCGAAAGCGCCCTATGCCCTCGCTGAAAAGCGGTCGAATGCGGTGAGTGTCTGGATCCGCACCTCAACTTCCCTTTGATAGATCGTCCCCTGCAGATATTCGATTTCGGCTGTCTGATTGGGCTCATCGACGTCAATGTACCAGGACCGCGGCCGGCCATCGGCGCCGTCGCTCCAGCGATAGCCGCGGCGCTTGAGCTCGTCCTTGAGCTCGAACGGCGACTGCTCAGCCCAGATCCGGATCGTCTTGCGGCGGGCTCGCTCGAGCAGCACGGAGAGCACGGTGCGATCGAGCTGGGGCAGGGTCATGGCGAGGATTTCGAGCAGCGCCAGGCAATCGTCGACCGCCCGGTGCGCCTCGTGAAACAGCCCGGCTTTCATCAGGAGATAGGACAGGCGCGATCCCTCGAAGCCAAGGCCGCGCCATTCGACCTCGCTCACCGAGCAGGCCCAGGCCTTCTGCGTCAACAGGGGTGCATAGCGCTCCATGAACTTGCGATCGAAGCCGGCATTGTGGGCGATGACCACGACCGCATCGGAGACGAAGGCGTTGATTCGCTCCTCATCGAGGCCGTGGTCCTTGACCATCTCGTCGGTGATACCGGTCAGCGCCGTGATCTCGATGGGAATTGCGATCGACGGCTGATTGAAGCAACTGAAAGTATCGATGACCCGGCCGATCCTTCCGTCGGAAAGATAGGTGAACTTGACCATCCCGAGCTCGATGATCTCGTCTTTGGCCGTATCGAGTCCGGTGGTTTCGACATCGAGCAGGATTGCGATCTTGGTCGATTGCCCGTCGCTTGGAGCAAATTCGGAGCGCGGAACCAGCCGCCGCAGCACCCGGTAATCGGGTGACTGCTCCAGCATGCCGGCGATCTCGGCAAGAGTTGGTTGAACGGTCATATTGGGCCGTGTGAGAACATTGAGCTTGTTTGATAGCTCGCAAGTCTATCCGCCCGGATCGGGCCTCGCATCGCAGCCCCTGTGGATAGGTCATTGGTGCGCGGAGAGTTCCCGGCACCAGGAGGACTTCTCCCGTGGAACCGGATTGACGATCCGGTCGGTCATCGTCCTAAAATTGAAGCTGTACTTGTTTGAACCAAGCGGCGAGAGCGGCGAAGACCAAACAGTTGTTGTCATCCGATGTTGGCCTTCAGGCCGGCAGCTTCGATGCCGGCTACGGCGCAGATCTCGTCATTGTCCGAGGTGTCGCCGCTGACGCCGACGGCGCCGAGCAGGGAAGAACCGTCCATGATCAGCACGCCGCCGGGGACCGGCACCAGCCGGCCCTGCGCCAACGTGTTCACGGAATCGATGAAATAGGCCTGCTCCTGGGCGCGCTGAAACAGCGCCCGCGATCCCATCCCGAGCGCCAGCGCGCCATAGGCCTTGCCATGGGCGATCTCGGCCCGCATCAGGCTGGTGCCGTCCTGTGCCGCCGTCACCTTCACCGCGCCGCGCGCGTCGAGGATGGTGACGACCAGCGGCTTGAACTTCTTCTCGACCCCCTTGGCCAGCGCGGCATCCAGAATCTTGCGGGCAGTTTCGAGAGTGAGCTCAGCCATGGGCCTTTTCCTTTGTCGGCAATGATTGATCGGATTGCGATTTCGCACGTTTCAGGCTCATCGCCAATACGCTGGCGACATGCAGCGGCGTGCGCCCGCTGCCGTCCTTGATCTGGTGCCGACAGGAGGTGCCGTCGGCCACGATCAGGGTGTCCGGATCGGCGCTGCGAACCGTTGGCAGTAGCGACAGCTCGGCCATCTCGATCGAGGCCTGATAGGTGTCTGCGCCGTAGCCGAACGCGCCGGCCATGCCGCAGCAGCTCGACTCGATGGTCTTGACCTCGAGGCCCGGTACCAGGCGCAGCACCTTCTCCACCGGCTTGAACGCGCCGAAGGATTTTTGGTGGCAATGACCGTGCACCGCGGCCTTGCCGGCGACCGCGCCGAGCGGCAAAGCGAGCCGCCCGGCCTCGGCCTCGCGCACCAGAAATTCCTCGAACAGCAGCGCGTGCGCGCTGACGGTCTTGGCGGCCTCATCCGAACGCAGCGACAGCAGCTCGTCGCGCAGGGTCAGCAGGCAGCTTGGCTCGAGACCAATGATCGGCACGCCGCGGGCCGCGAACGGGACATAGGTCGCAACCAGCCGGTCGAGCTCGGCGCGAGCCTGCTCAACCAGTCCGGCCGACAGGAACGTTCGCCCGCAGCACGGCGGCCGCCCGCCGTCCGATGGCCTCGGCAGATGCACGCGATAGCCGCCGGCGACAAGCACCTCGATCGCGGCGTCGAGATTCTCGCGCTCGTAGCCGCGGTTGAACGTGTCGGCGAACAGCACCACTTCGCGGCCGTCGGCTGGACCCAGCACCTCGGCGTCCGGCCGGAAGGTGTCGCGGCGAAACGCCGGCAGCGCGCGCTTGGCGCTGATCCCGGCGAGCCTCTCGAACAGGCTGCGCAACAGTGGGCTGCGGTTGCGCCAGTTCGCGATCGGCGCAAAGCGCGAGGCGAGATCGACGTAGCGCGGCAGATAGCCGACCAGCCGGTCGCGCAGCGTTAGACCATGGGTCGCCGCGCGCGCCGCCAGCACCTCGATCTTCATCTTGGCCATGTCGACGCCGGTCGGGCATTCATGGCGGCACGCCTTGCAGGAAACGCAGAGTTTTAGCGTCTCCATCATCTCGTCGGAGGCGAGCGCGTCCGCACCCAGCTGGCCTGAGATCGCGAGCCGCAACGTATTGGCGCGGCCGCGGGTGACGTCCTTCTCATTGCGCGTGGCACGATACGACGGGCACATCACGCCGCCTTCGAGCTTCCGGCAGGCGCCGTTGTTGTTGCACATCTCGACGGCACCCTGGAAGCCGCCGCCGGCGCCGGGATAGGCCGACCAGTCCAGCACCGTCTTCAATTCGCCGACGCGATAATCCGGCGAAAAACGAAACAGCGAACGGTCGTCCATCCTGGGCGGATCGACGATCTTGCCCGGGTTGAGCGTGTTGGTCGGATCGAAGCGCTGCTTGACCTCGCGGAAATCGGCCACGATGCGCTGCCCGAACATCGCTTCGTGGAATTCCGAGCGCACCAGTCCGTCGCCGTGCTCGCCGGAATGCGAGCCCTTGTATTCGCGCACCATCGCGAAGGCTTCCTCGGCAATGGCGCGCATGGCCTTGACGTCCTTCTCGAGCTTGAGATTGAGCACCGGGCGCACATGCAGGCAGCCTTCGGAGGCATGCGCATACATCGTGCCGCGGGTGCCGTGCCTGGCGAACACGGCATTGAGCCGCTCGGTGTAGTCGGCGAGATGCGGCAGCGGCACCGCGCAATCCTCGACGAACGAGACCGGCTTGCCCTCCTGCTTCATCGACATCATGACGTTGAGGCCGGCGGCGCGGAAATCAGCGATGCCAGTCTGCAGCGCGGGCTCGACGATCTCGACCACGCCGCCCCATTTGCGCTGCGGCTTGTCCCAGCCGAAGCCGAGATCACCCATCAGCTCGCCGAGCTGCCTGAGGCGGGCGAGATTGTCGGCCTGGTCTTCCTCGGCGAACTCGACCACCAGGATGGCGTCCGGATCGCCGCGCACGGCTGCCGAGATGATCGGCTGGAACATCGCGATCTCGCGGCCGAGTGCGATCATGGTGCGGTCGACCAGCTCCACGGCAATGGGTCGCAGCTTGACCAGATGCTGGGCCGCGTCCATCGCCTCGTAGAAGCTGCCGAAATGGCAGACGCCGAGCGCCTTGTTGCGGATCGCAGGCCACAGCTTGAGTTCGACCTGCGTCGTGAAGGCGAGGGTGCCCTCCGAGCCGACCAACAGATGTGCCAGGTTGTTCGGCGCGTTGCGCGGCACCAGCGCGTCGAGGTTATAGCCGCCGACGCGGCGCTGCACCTTGGGGAATTTGTCGGCGATCTCGAGCGCCTCGCGCTCGCCGAGATCGAGCATGTCGCGAAACAGCTTCAGTCCGTTGTCGGACGAATTGACCCGCGTCAGGTCGCGCGGCACCTCGCCGAAATGCAGCAGCGTGCCGTCGGCGAGCGCGGCATCCATCGACAGCGTGTTGTCGCGCATCGTGCCGTAGCGCAGCGAACGGCCGCCGCAGGAATTGTTGCCGGCCATGCCGCCGATCGTGGCGCGCGATGCAGTCGAGACGTCGACCGGAAACCACAGCCCGTGCTTCCTGAGCTGGCGGTTGAGATCGTCGAGCACGATGCCGGGCTCGACCACGCAGGTCCGATGCTCGACGTCGAGCGAGAGGACCCGATTCAGGTGCTTGGACAGGTCGACCACGATGCCGTCATTGACGGTCTGGCCGCATTGCGAGGTGCCGCCGCCGCGCGGGGTGACGATCCGCCCGGCGTCGCGGACGATCGCAAGCGCCCGCAATGCCTCGTCGACGGTTCGCGGCACCACCACGCCGGCCGGCATGATCTGGTAGAACGAGGCGTCGGTCGCGTAGCGGCCGCGGTTGAAGGCGTCGAAAAAGACGTCGCCGGCCAGTTCGGACCGCAGGCGCTGTTCGAGCGAGGAGGCGTTCTTCATCCCAGATCCGATGTGATCCATGACGACCACGTTGATTGCTCATGGATTATGCATTCTCTCGACGTGAGAATTACATTATGAATTCATAATGGGCAAGGATGGCTGCCCTCCAACCATCCTTGAGCTGGCCCCTTTAGTCGTTCTGGGGCGTCGTCTCCAGGCCGCTGTCCGTCCCCTCCGCGAGGTGATCGATGGCGGCGGCCCGCTTGTTGCGCAGGTGCTGGAACAGGATGTCGCTGAGTTCGCTTGCCGCGCGCCGGCGCAGCGCATCGAGGATCGCCTCGTGCTCGCGCATCGCCTCGGCCCAGCGCTGCCGCTTGCGGGCGAAATTGGCGGAATAGCGGACGCGGCGGATCCGGCCGGCGAAGTTGGCGTAGGTCGCCTTCAGCGTCTCGTTGCGTGCGGCCGCAACGATGCTCTCGTGGATTTGCTGGTTGGTCTGGAAATAGCCGTGCATGTCGCGGTGCAGATAATGGCCGTACATCTCGTAATGCAGCCGCTCGATCGCGACGATTTCTTCGTCGGTGATGATCTCGCATGCCAGTCGTCCGGCGAGGCTCTCGAGCCCGGCCATGACGTCGAACAATTCCTCGAGGTCGCGCGGGCTGAGCCGGCGCACCCGCGCGCCGCGGTTGGGCAAGAGCTCGATCAGGCCCTCGGCAGCCAGCACCTTGAGCGCTTCGCGCAGCGGCGTCCTTGAGATCCCCAGCATCTCGCAGAGCTGCCGCTCTGGAACGCGGGCGCCCTCGGGAATGTTGCCTTCCACCACATAGTCGCGGAGCCGCAGCAGGATCTCGCCGTGAAGCGAGGCCTCCTGGCGGTCGCTGCCATTGCCGGCGGCTGGCGGGCTGATTGGAACCCCGGCTTCGGGAATCGCGGATTTCATATTCTGAACAATAATTTGCCGGCGCGGTCGCGTCGATGCTCTCAATCGAATACCAAAATTCGATTGAAAAGACAAAAAATGAATGCAAAATAGATCGCCGAGGGGCCGAAATCCGGCGATTGGGAGGTTCTCATGCATCAAGGGCGCCATTTTCTGCAGATTCCAGGGCCAAGCCCGGTCCCAGATCGCATCCTTCGGGCGATGGATATGCCGGTCATCGACCACCGCAGCGCCGAATTCGCCGCGCTCGGCCGTGCCGTGCTCGAGGGCAGCCAGAAGGTGTTTCAGACCAAATGGCCGGTGGTGATCTTCCCGTCGTCCGGGACCGGCGCCTGGGAGGCCGCGATCGTCAACACCCTGTCGCCGGGCGACACGGTCCTGATGGTCGAGACCGGCCACTTCGCCACACTGTGGCGGCAGATGGCCGGCCGCTTCGGCATCGAGGTGGATTTCATGCCCGGCGACTGGCGCCGCGGCGCGGACCCCGCCCAGATCGAAGCAAGGCTTGCCGCCGACACCGCGCACAGCATCAAGGCGGTGATGGTCGTCCACAACGAGACCTCGACCGGTGCGACCAGCCGGATCGCGGACATCCGTACTGCCATCGACCGCACCGCGCATCCGGCGCTCCTGATGGTCGACACCATTTCCTCACTCGGCTCGGTCGATTACCGGCACGACGAGTGGAAGGTCGACGTCAGCGTCAGCTGCTCGCAGAAGGGCTTCATGCTGCCGCCCGGCCTTGGCTTCAACGCCATCTCGGAGAAGGCGCGCGCCGCGTCGCGCACCAATAAGATGCCGCGCTCTTATTTCGACTGGGAGGAAATGCTGAAGCCGAACGCCAAGGGCTTCTTCCCCTATACGCCGGCGACGAATCTGCTCTACGGGCTGCGCGAGGCGATCGCGATGTTGCTGGAGGAGGGGCTCGACAACGTGTTCGCCCGCCATCTGCGGCTGGCCGCCGCCACGCGCGCCGCCGTCAATCAGTGGGGGCTCGAGGTGCTGTGCCAGGAGCCCTCGGAATTCTCGCCGGTGCTGACCGCGGTGATGATGCCGCCCGGACATGATGCCGATCAGTTCCGCAAGGTCGTGCTCGACAATTTCAACATGTCGCTCGGTGCCGGCCTGTCGAAGGTCGCGGGCAAGGTGTTCCGTATCGGTCATCTCGGCGAGTGCAACGAGCTGACGCTGCTTGGCGCGCTGACCGGCGTCGAGATGGGATTGTCGGTCGCCGGCGTGCCGCACCGCTCGGGCGGCGTCGAGGCGGCAATGAAGCTTCTCGAACAGCGCGACCAGCGCAATACACCGCCGCATCTGAAAGTCGTCGGCACCTAGCAGCCAGCGCCACAACAAACTCAAAAAAATCGCGGGGGAGGGGATATGAGGCTTCGGTTCAAGGCCACCCATGTCGTGTTGGCCATGCTCTGCGTGATGTATTTCATCACCTATGTGGACCGGGTGAACATCGGCACCGCGGCCGGCGAGATCCAGAAGGAGCTCGGCCTGTCCAACACCGAACTCGGCCTGGTGTTCTCGGCCTTTGCCTATCCATACCTGCTGTTCCAGGTGATCGGCGGCTGGGTCGGCGATCGCTTCGGGCCGCGCCAGACCTTGTTCTGGTGCGGCATGATCTGGGCCGCGGCGACCATCATGACCGGCTTTGTCCATGGCCTTGCCGCGCTGTTCGTCGCGCGTTTCGCGCTGGGGTTCGGCGAAGGCGCGACGTTTCCGACCGCGACGCGCGCGATGCAGTACTGGACGCCGGCGAACCGCCGCGGTTTCGCGCAAGGCCTGACGCATTCATTCGCGCGGCTCGGCAATGCCATCACTCCGCCGGTGGTCGCGCTGCTGATCCTCTGGCTGACCTGGCGCGGCGCGTTCGTCGTGCTTGGCTTTGTCAGTCTGATCTGGGGCGTTGCGTGGGTCTGGTACTTCCGCAACGAGCCGCGGGACCATGGCTCGATCACCGCGGCCGAGCTTGCGACCTTGCCGCCGCGGCCGAAAGGCGAGCGGCCGAAGGTGCCGTGGGGACCGCTGCTGCAGCGGATGTGGCCGGTGACGCTGACCTATTTCTGCTACGGCTGGTGCCTGTGGCTCTATCTCAACTGGCTGCCGCTGTTCTTCAAAAACAACTACAGCCTTGATCTGAAGAACTCGGCGCTGTTCGCATCCGGCGTGTTCTTTGCCGGCGTCGTCGGGGACAGCATCGGCGGCGTCATCTCCGATCGCATTCTCGAGCGCACCGGCAATGTGCGGCTGGCACGACTCAGCGTGACGGTCGTGGGCTTCGCCGGCGCGCTGCTGTCGCTGATGCCGATCCTGTTCGTCCACGACATCACGGTGGTGGCGCTCTGCCTGTCGGCCGGCTTCTTCTGCGCCGAACTCGTGATCGGGCCGATGTGGTCGATCCCGATGGACATCGCGGCGAAATATTCCGGCACCGCCGCCGGGATCATGAACACCGGCTCGGCTTTCGCGGCCATCGTCTCGCCGCTGGTCGCCGGCTTCGTCATCGACGCCACCGGAAACTGGTACCTGCCGTTCCTGATGTCGATGGGACTGCTGCTGGTCGGCGGCTTCTCGGCGTTTCTGATGCATCCCGAAAGGCCGTTCGAGGAGACGAACGAATCGGTGGTGCCGGGCAAGGTGGTAGCCGCCGAATGAGGCGCTGCCGGCCCGGCGGAGCGCCGTCAGATATGCATGACGGACCCCCGCCGGGCCTAGGACAAACCCGGCGAATAGTGATATGCGAGCGGCTCACCACGACCAAGACGAGACCGGGAAAGACGCTCATGACCGTGCATACTGGAAGGCATTTTCTGCAGATTCCGGGACCGACCAACGTGCCGGACCGGGTGCTGCGGGCCATGGATATGCCGACCATGGACCATCGCGGTCCCGAGTTTGCCGAGATCGGTTTCGCCGTGCTTTCTGCGATGCAGCGTGTGTTCCGCACCAAGCAGCCCGTGATCATCTACCCGTCGTCGGGGACCGGCGCCTGGGAGGCTGCGATCGTCAACACGCTGCAGCCCGGCGACAAGGTCCTGATGTGCGAGACCGGCCAGTTCGCGGTGCTGTGGCATGGCATTGCCGACAAGTTCAAGCTCGACGTCGATTTCATCTCGGGCGACTGGCGCCACGGCGCCGACCTCGAGCAGATCGAGGCCAGGCTGTCCGCCGACAAGGCGCACAAGATCAAGGCGGTCTGCGTGGTCCATAACGAGACCTCGACCGCCTGCGTCACCTATCCGCGCGACGTCCGCAAGATCCTCGACACGCTGAAGCATCCGGCACTCTTGATGGTCGACACCATCTCCGGCCTCGGCTCGCTGGAATATGAGCATGATGCCTGGGGCGTCGATGTCTCCATCGCCGGCTCCCAGAAGGGCCTGATGCTGCCGCCCGGCCTCGGCTTCAACGCCGTGTCGGAGAAGGCGCTCGCCGTGGCCAAGGCCAATCCGGGCATGCGCTCCTATTGGGATTGGCAGGAAGTCATCAACATCAACAAGGCCGGCACCTGGCCCTATACGCCCGCCACCAACCTCCTGTTCGGCCTGCGCGAGGCCGTGAAGATGCTGGAGGAAGAGGGCCTGGAGAACGTCTTCGCCCGCCACAAGCGCCACAGCGAGGCGACGCGCGCGGCGATCAAGGTCTGGGGCCTTGAGACACAGTGCCAGGAGCAGGGCGCACACTCGCCGGCGCTGACCGCGGTGCGGGTGCCTGACGGCCACGACGCCGACCACTTCCGCAAGGTCGTGCTGGAGAATTTCGACATGTCGCTCGGCACCGGCCTCAACAAGGTCAAGGGCAAGGTGTTCCGGATCGGCCATATCGGCCACTTCAACGATTTGATGCTGATGGGCACGCTGTCCGGCGTCGAGATGGGGCTTGATCTGGCCAAGGTGCCGCATCGCGGCGGCGGCGTGCTGGCGGCGATGGAGGTCCTGAAGGGCCACGACGCCGCGCAGTCGAAGGCTGTCGCTTAAAAAGGCTGTCGCCTGAAATCGAATCGCAAACAACAGAAAGAGCGAGACATGAACGCGCCCGTCAATTCGACCGAAGACCTGATCTATTCCGTCGAGGACGGGATCGCGCGCATCACGTTCAACCGGCCGCAGGCGCGCAATGCGCTGACCTTTGCGATGTACGAGCAGATGGCGGCGATCTGCGAGAACATCAACCAGGATCACTCCATCAAGGCGCTGATCATGACCGGTGCCGGCGACAAGGCGTTCGCCTCGGGCACCGACATCTCGCAGTTCCGCGCGTTCAAGACGGCGCAGGATGCGCTCGACTATGAGGCGCGGATCGACCGCGTGCTGGGTACGCTCGAGCAGTGCCGTGTGCCCGTGATCGCGGCGATCGCCGGCGCGTGCACCGGCGGTGGCGCCGGCATTGCCGCCTGCTGCGATATCCGGATCGGCACCGAGGCGACGCGGATCGGCTTCCCGATCGCCCGCACGCTCGGCAATTGCCTCTCGATGTCCAACATCTCGCGGCTGGTGTCGCTGATCGGTCCGGCGCGGACCAAGGATCTGATCTTCAAGGCGCGCCTCGTCGAGGCGCCCGAGGCGCTGGCGCTCGGGCTGTTGAACGAAGTCGTCCCCGATGTGGAGACGCTGCAGCGCCGCGCCAACGAGACGGCAAAGCTCGTCGCAGGCCACGCGCCGATCACGTTAGAGGTGACCAAGGAAGCGGTGCGCCGCATCCGCCGCACGCTGTCGCGCGAGGAGGGCGAGGACCTGATCCTGCGCGCCTATATGAGCGAGGATTTCCGCGAGGGCATGGACGCCTTCCTCAACAAGCGCGCGCCCAACTTCAAGGGCAAGTAACGGCGGCTGGGCGACGGAGGACCGCGGGCTCGCCGAACCGAGGTCTCCGTCGTCATTCCGGGCTCTCGCGGAGCCTGTCACCGGGCGGCGCTTTGCGCCGACCCTTTGGCGCACCCCGGAATGACGGATGGGCCAGGGGTTCGCGCGCGTGCCGCTGGGTTGCCCGACGGCGCAAGCCCCTTTGCAGAAAATATTTCGGTTTACCGGAAGGTCAACTCAGTGTTATGAATTGCCCGTCTCACCCGATCGAGGGGCGCTTCGCGGTCGTCACGAACGTGGGTTGAGATGCGGTGGACGCTGTGCGTGGCTGCGCCCTCTGTTCGAAGAGGGCGGAATGAGATGTAAAGCTCGGACAGATCATGTCGCGAGAGCGTGGATGTGTGATTCATCGATCGCGCAGCAAGCTCGACGTCGTCCCGGCGAAAGCCGGGACCCATAACCACCGATGTCAATCGTTAAGCGCTATTGCACGACGAGTCCCACTCACAACATCCGCCGCGGAGTATGGGTCCCGGCCTTCGCCGGGACGACGATTGGAGAAATCGCAAGTTCAACCATCCTGGTCACCGTGGCGCATCCGGTGGCTCGCAAACGACACCCGCCTCATTCCAAAGTCATAGGCCATGCGGCAGTTCGCGGCTTGAACTCACCTTCATTCTCGGCACAATGACCGCACCCGCCACCTCGCAGGTTTTGCCAAGCCGAACAAATAGATAGGGAAGAAACGCGTGGGACAGATTGTAAAAACCACGGCTGCAATCGCGGCCCTCTTGCTGAGCACGCCGGCCTTTGCCGGCTGGGAGCCGAGCAAGCCGGTCGAAATCGTGGTCGCGGCCGGTGCCGGCGGCGCCTCCGACCAGATGGCGCGCATGATGCAGGCGGCGATCCAGAAGAACAATCTGATGAAGCAGCCGATGGTGGTGTCGCTGAAGGGCGGCGCGTCGGGTGCGGAAGCGCTGATGTACATGAAGTCCAGCGAGGGTGATCCCAACAAGGTGCTGATCGCCTATTCGCTGATCTACATGCTGCCGCTGTCGGCCAAGATTCCGTTCAACTGGCGCGACCTCACCCCGGTGTCGGTGATCGCGCTCGACCAGTTCGTGTTGTGGGACAACGCCTCCGGTCCGAAGACCGTGAAGGAGTTCATCGCTGCCGCGAAAGCGGCGAGCGCGCCGTTCAAGATGGGCGGCACGGGCTCCAAGCGCGAGGATCACGTGCTGACCGTGTTCATGGAGCAGAAGACCGGCGCAAAGTTCTCCTACCTGCCGTACAAGTCCGGCGGCGAGGCCGCGACCCAGCTGGTCGGCGGCCACACCGAGTCCAACGTCAACAATCCCAGCGAGAACCTCGAAGTCTGGCGCGCCGGACAGGTTCGCGCGCTCTGCGTGTTCGACAAGGAGCGCATCTCCTACAAGACCAAGGTCACCGACACGCAATCCTGGAACGACATCCCGACCTGCAAGGAGGAGGGACTCGACGTGCAGTATCTGATGCTGCGTGCGATGTTCCTGCCGGGTAAGGTCACGCAGGAGCAGCAGGCGTTCTATGTCGACCTGTTTCAGAAGGTGACGCAGACGGCTGAATACAAGGACTACATGGAGAAGCAGGCGTTGAAGCCGATCTTCCTCACCGGCAAGGACATGGTCGAGTTCCTTGAGGATGACGACAAGCAGAATGCCTCGCTGATGAACGCGGCAGGGTTCGTCGCAAAATAGCGGATCCGCCGTCGTTCCGGGGCGATGCGAAGCAGCGAACCTCAGATGCGCAATTGCGCATCGGGGAATCTCGAGATTCCGGGTTCACCCTTCGGGTGCCCCGGAATGACTGGGCCGGCTGCTTTCCTGTTAGCTTGGAATTGCCTTGCAAGCGGCAGCGGCGCAGTGATTACTGCGCCGCAGTATGACCGAACGTCCGGCGAGCCCGATCGGGCTGGGTCACCCCTCCGGCGCCGTTGCGGGACCGTGAGGAGCGATCATGACCAAAGCCGTGTTGGGGATCATCGGAGGATCCGGCATCTACGATCTGCCGGGCCTGGAAAATGTCCGCGAGGAGGCGATCACAAGCCCCTGGGGCGAGCCGTCGGCGCCGCTCCGACGCGGCGAGATGGCGGGGCTGCCGATCGTGTTCCTGCCGCGCCACGGCCATGGACACGCCCTGTCGCCGTCCGACATCAACTATCGCGCCAATGTCGATGTGCTGAAGCGGGCAGGGGTCACCGACCTCGTCGCGCTGTCCGCGTGCGGCTCGTTCAAGGAAGAGCTGCCGCCGGGCACGTTTGTATTGGTCGACCAGTTCGTCGATCGCACCCACAAGCGCGAGAGCTCGTTCTTCGGCAAGGGCTGCGTCGCGCATGTCTCGATGGCGCATCCGGTTTCGCCGTTGCTGGCGAGGCATCTCGCCGCCGCTGCCGAGGCCGAAGACATCGCGTTCGCCCGCGGCGGCACCTACCTCTGCATGGAGGGGCCGCAGTTCTCCTCGCTCGCCGAAAGCCTGACCTACAAGGCGCAGGGCTATTCGGTGATCGGCATGACCAACATGCCGGAAGCCAAGCTCGCCCGCGAGGCCGAGATCTGCTACGCCAGCGTGGCGATGGTCACCGATTTCGATTGCTGGCATCCGGCGCATGATGCCGTGACGGTGCAGGATATCATCCGTGTGCTGAATTCGAACGCCGAGAAAGCAAAGGCGCTTGTCGCGCGGCTGGCGCGGGATTTCCCTCGCGAGCACGAGCCGTGCCCGGTCGGTTCGGATCGGGCACTTGATACCGCGCTGATCACGGCGCCCGCGGCCCGCGATCCGCAACTGCTGGCCAAGCTCGATGCCGTCGCCGGACGGGTGTTACGGTCGTGAGCAAGTCCTCTAGCGAGCGCGCGACGCGAAGGGCGTAGGACATGAAAGTCGATGGACGACATTTTCGCAGCATCTGGCTCGAGCCCGACGGCTGGTCGGTCGGCGCGATCGATCAGCGCCGGTTGCCGCATGAATTCATCGTCGCCAAACTCACCACCGCGGACGAGGCCGGCGAGGCGATCCGCTCGATGCTGGTCCGCGGCGCGCCGCTCATCGGCGCGACCGCAGCCTATGGCGTGGCGCTTGCGATGCGCGCCGATGCATCCAACGCAGCGCTCGAACGCGCCGGCAAGATGCTGCTTGCGACCCGGCCGACCGCGATCAATCTGAAATGGGCCGTTGACGAGATGCAGCGCGCGCTGGCGCCGCTCGCGGCTTCGGCCCGCGCCGAGGCGGCCTATGCCCGCGCGCGCGAGATCGCCGATGAGGATGTCGAGATCAACCGCGAGATCGGCCGCCACGGGTTCGGCCTGATCGAGACGATCGCCGCGACCAAGAAGCCGGGCGAGGTGGTGAACGTCCTGACGCATTGCAACGCCGGCTGGCTTGCAACCGTGGATTGGGGAACGGCGACATCGCCGATCTACCAGGCGCACGATCGCGGCATTCCGGTCCATGTCTGGGTCGACGAGACGCGTCCGCGCAATCAGGGCGCTTCGCTCACCGCCTGGGAACTCGGACACCACGGCGTGCCGCACACCGTGATCCCCGACAACACCGGCGGCCATCTGATGCAGCATCGAATGGTCGATCTCGCGATCGTCGGGACCGATCGCGTCGCCGCCAATGGCGACGTCTGCAACAAGATCGGCACCTATCTGAAAGCGCTCGCGGCCCACGACAACAGCGTGCCGTTCTATGTTGCGCTGCCGTCACCGACCATCGACTTTAGTATCGATGACGGTGTCAGGCAGATTCCGATCGAGCAGCGCGCGGCCGCCGAGGTGACGCATCTCACCGGGCGGACGGCGGATGGACGGATCGAGACCGTGCGCGTGGTTCCGGACGGCTCGTCGGTTGCCAATTTCGGCTTCGACGTCACGCCGGCGCGGCTGGTGACCGGATTGATCACCGAGCGCGGCGTTCTCAAGCCGGAGCGTGCTGCACTTGCGAGCGCCTTTCCCGAACGCTCCACCGTTTAGCTGAAGGCTGCATTGACGGTGGTTGCATCAGCACGCTATCCCAATCGTTGCCCTCGCAACCCAGACCGTCTCATCCATGTCCAATACCGAACTTGAGATCGTTGTCGACGATCCGACCGCACCTGAAGATAACTCGCCGGCGGTCGTCAGCACCGGCGTCGTTGACGTCGTCGTGTCGCTGCTGTTGCTTGCGCTCGCCGTGGTGCTCGGCTGGGACAATTGGCGCACCGGTGCGTCGTGGGACTCGACCGGGCCGCAGCCGGGCTATTTTCCGTTCTACCTCTCGGTCATCCTTGGCGGTGCCAGCCTCTATGGTCTCGGCGCGGCCTTTCTTTCGCGCCGGGAAGCTGCCGAGACCTTTGTCACCCGCGCCCAGCTTCGCCGGGTGATGGCGGTTTTCGTGCCGACATTGCTGTTTTGCCTCGCCACCCAATATCTCGGCCTCTATGTCGCGAGCTTTCTCTTGATCGCAGGCTTCATGCGCCTCGTCGGCAAGATCGCGCTGTGGAAGTCGCTGCTGACCGCCTTCGTCTTCACCGCCGCGATGTTCATAACGTTCGACGTCGCGTTCGACGTCATCATGCCGAAGGGGCCGCTCGAAGCGGCTCTCGGCCGCTAGCGAACCGACAGGATTTCGAAACATGGAAGCTTTCGGTCTCCTGCTGCACGGCTTTGCCGTCCTTCTAACGTGGAAGACGCTGCTCTTGATGATGGTCGGGCTGGTGCTCGGCATCTTCGTCGGCGTGCTGCCCGGGCTTGGCGGCCCCAACGGCGTCGCGATCCTGCTGCCGCTGACCTTCACGATGGATCCGACCTCCGCCATCGTGATGCTGTCGTGCATCTACTGGGGCGCGTTGTTCGGCGGCGCCATCACCTCGATCCTGTTCAATATTCCGGGCGAAGCCTGGTCGGTCGCGACCACCTTTGACGGCTATCCGATGGCGCAGCAGGGCAGGGCGGCCGAAGCGCTCACCGCGGCGTTCACCTCCTCCTTCGTCGGTTCGCTGGTCGCGGTGCTGCTGATCACCTTCCTGGCGCCGATGATCTCGTCGTTTGCGCTGAGGTTCGGCCCACCGGAATTCTTCGCCGTCTATCTCCTCACCTTCTGTTCCTTCGTCGGCCTCGGCCGCGAGGCCAAGCACAAGACTGTCATTTCGATGTCGCTCGGGCTGCTGCTCGCCGGCGTCGGCATGGATACGGTGTCCGGGCAGCTGCGCATGACGTTTGGCTCCGCGGAGCTCTTGCGCGGCATCAACTTCCTCGTCGCGGTCATCGGCCTGTTCGGCATCAGCGAGATCCTGCTCACGATGGAGGAGCGCCTCGCGCTGCGCGGACACGCCGCCGGCATCAGCCTGCGCGTCGTGCTCTCGGTGTGGAAGGACCTGCCGAAATACTGGGTGACGCTGCTGCGCTCGTCGGTGATCGGCTGCTGGCTCGGCATCACGCCGGGCGGCGCGATCGCGGCCTCCTTCATGGGCTACAACCTCGCCAAGCGCTTCGCCAAGGACCAGGAGAGCTTTGGCAAGGGCCGGATCGAGGGCGTGTTCGCGCCCGAGACAGCTGCGCATGCCTCAGGCACCTCGGCGCTGTTGCCGATGCTGGCGCTCGGCATTCCCGGCTCGGGGACTGCTGCGATCCTGCTCGGCGGCTTGATGGTGTGGGGCCTCAATCCCGGCCCGCTGCTGTTCGTCGAGCACAAGGATTTCGTCTGGGGCCTGATCGCCTCGATGTATCTCGGCAACGTCGTCGGCCTGGTGCTGGTGCTGACCACGGTGCCGATCTTCGCCTCGATCCTGCGCGTGCCGTTCGCGGCGGTCGCGCCGATGATCGTGGTGTCCTGCGCGATCGGCGCCTACGCGATCCAGAATGCGATGTTCGATATCTGGTTGATGCTGGGCTTCGGTGTCGTCGGCTACGTCTTCAAGAAGATCGGGATCCCGCTCGCGCCGTTCACCCTGGCATTGGTGCTCGGCAACCGCGCCGAGGATGCGTTCCGCCTCTCGATGATCGGCTCCGGCGGCGACATGAAGGTGTTCTGGTCGAACGGCCTGGTCGGCACCATCACGACGCTGGCGATCGTGCTGCTGTTCTGGCCGGTGATCGACAAGGCGTTCGTCGGGCTCGGACGAATGCTGCGGCCTGCACGGGCGTAGTCGCGGTCCGGGATCTGGCGATCTCGAACCGTTAGGGCGTTGGTGGTTTGATACCGTCAAACCACCTTGCGCTGACGGAGCTCGGCAATCTCGTCCTTGCCGAAGCCGAATTCGGCCAGCAGCTCTTCGGTCTGCTCGCCGAACTCCGGCGGGCGGGCGGCCATCCTGCTCGGCGTCCGCGACAGCGTCACCGGCTGGCTGACCAGCTGGATCTGCCGGTTCTCGTCATTGGGCACGTGCTGGGCCATGCCGAGATGCTTGACCTGGGCATCCTCGAACATCTGGTCGATCGAGTAGATCGGCCCGCACGGCACGCCGGCGGCGTTCAGCTCCTGCACCCAGGTCTCGGTCGATTTCTTCTCGGTCAGCGCGCCGATCCTCGCATTCAGCGCGTCGCGGTTCTTCGAGCGCGCCGGGGCCGTCGCGTAGTCGGGGTCGGTGATCAGCTCGGGCGCGCCGATCGCCTGCGCGCAGCGCTCCCAGATCCGCCCGCCTGTTGTGGCGATGTTGATGTAGCCGTCGGAGGTCTTGAACACGCCGGTCGGGATCGAGGTCGGATGGTTGTTGCCGGCCTGCTTGGCCACTTCCTTTTCCATCAGCCAGCGTGCGGCCTGGAAATCCAGCATGAAGATCTGGGCCTGCAGCAGCGAGGTCTGCACCCACTGGCCTTCGCCGGATACGTCGCGTTCCAGCAGCGCCGTGAGGATGCCGATCGCACAGAACAGGCCCGCGGTGAGGTCGGCCACGGGAATGCCGACCCGCATCGGTCCGCCGCCGGGTGCGCCGGTCACCGACATCAGCCCGCCCATGCCTTGGGCGATCTGATCGAAGCCCGGGCGCTTGTGATACGGGCCGTCCTGACCGAACCCGGAGATGCTGCCATAGACGATCCGCGGGTTGATCTTGCGGATGCTCTCGTAATCGATGCCGAGCTTGGCCTTGACGTCCGGCCGGAAGTTTTCGACCACGACATCAGCCTGTTCGGCCAGCCGCTTGAACACCTCGAGCCCCTTGGGGTCCTTGAGGTTCAGCGTCATGGCGCGCTTGTTGCGATGCAGGTTCTGGAAATCGGACCCGCCGCGCGGGCCGCCCGGCTGCTCGCCGCCGCCGTCCTCCAGAAGCGCATCGATCTTGACGACATTGGCGCCCCAATCGGCGAGCTGGCGCACGCAGGTCGGCCCAGACCGGACCCGGGTCAAATCCAGCACGGTGAAACGGGACAGGGCTTGGGATGCGCGGGGAAAGGGCATTGAGACACCTCTTGTTGGGCGGGCTGCCCGGGGGCTTGAGCCCATCTGCCATAGACAATTTGGCAGGCCTTTCCAACTGTTACCCGGATCACAAACAGGGCCGGAAACAACCAGCCATGGTTCCGTGAAGTTCGGCTCCTGTATTTTGCGGTCCTGGCCTGGCCCCACACCTCGCCGCCGTCCGCCAACTCTCGACAATCACCGCGCCGGCTGCTAGCCCGTCGCCATGCCGAATGGGTTTTGCCCTTACGGAAGAGGCACTTGAGGCGTATCGGAGCGATGGACCGAAAGCGGGCATGGCGGTGAAAAAGGGTCCATCCCATCTGCTCGGTAACTCGGCATGGAACGCGACCGCCTTCGCGGTCGCGGTGCTGCTGAACCTCGCGATCCTGCCGTTCGTGATTTTCCGGCTCGGTCTCGCCGCGTTCGGTGTTGCGGGTCTGGTGACGGCCTGTGTCGCGCCGGCACTCATGTTCAGCAATGCGCTCGGCCTTTCGACGGCGCGCGAGCTCGCACAGAGGTTGGAACCGCAAGATCGCGACGAGGCGCGGCGGTTTTTTGCGACCGCCTTGGCGCTTGCCATCGTCGTGGGCTGTCTGATCGCGGCCTTGCTCGGCGTTGCGGGAGCACCGCTCGCGCGATTGGGATTTCACCTCGGCGGCGCGGCTGCCGACGACCTCGCGCTTGCCTTCGCATTGGCCGGCACCGGTTGGCTGTTCCAATGCCTGTTCGCCGTCTTCCTCTCGCTGTTCACCGCGCGCCAGGACTATCGGCGGATCGCGTCGATCAGCATCACGGGTACGGTGGTGACGACGATGTCGATGCTGCTGCTGATCCCCTACGCGCCGCGGGCCTCCACCTTCCTCGGCTGTCAGGCCTTGGGCATTGCGACAAATCTCGTGATGGCCTTTGCCTGGTCGCGCCACGCCATCAGTGACTGGCTGGCGCGGCCGGCGCTCGATCGCGGCGCGTTGCGTGCGCTGGTCAAGCTTGGTGGTTGGCAGTTCGCAGCGCAAAGCGGCGCGCTGTTCGCCGGGCAGGCGGACCGCTATCTGCTCGGCGCGCTGCTGCAGCCGCAATTCGTCGGCTTCTACAGCGTCGCGCAGCGGCTGGAGGAGGCTGTCTATATCGGTGTGCTGAAGATCGGCGAGATCTTGTTCCCGTTCTTCAGCACCCTGCAGAGGGAGGATGACGATCGCAAGGTCGACCTCCTGCTTCGCTCGTCCTGGATTCTCAATGTGCTTGCCGCGAGCGCGCTGGGCGGCCTGATCCCGGTCGCAGGCGCATTGCTGCATCGATGGACCGGCGCCGAGGTCGCCGCCGAGGCCCAGCTGGTGCTGGTGGTACTCGCGATCAGCGGAATATTGGGGTCCAGCGCCAATGTGTTTGCGTTCTATCTGCTGTCGCAGGGGCGCTCCAGTTCCAACGCGCTGATCTCGCTCGTCACGGGCATCTTCACGCTGGCGACCAGCGCCGTCGCGTTGCCGTATTTCGGCTGGGAGGCGGCCGGTTGGAGCTCCTGCGTCGGGATGGTCGCCCAGATGGTGATCACCGTGCTGTTGCTGCGGCGAACCTTCCGCCTTTCAGGTATGTGGTCACGGATGTTGCATTTCGTATTGATTCCGCTCGGCACGGGAGTAGCCATCGCGCTGGCGCTGCGCTCGCAGCTCGGCCACGCGTCATTCGACCACGCGCCGTCATGGTGGTATGTGGTGTCGCTCTACGGCGTGTCGGCGGCGGCCATCTTTGTCGCCGCTGTTGCCGCGTCGCAGCTCGGTCCCTATCGCGCCGTGTGCTGGCGGGATCTCCGCGTCATTAGCAGTCGCTTCCTGCCCTTCAAGGCCATCTAGACATGTGCGGCATCGCAGGCATCGTCAATCTGCGCGGCGCTCCCGTGGAACCGGCCGACATCTCGCGGCTCACCAATTTGATCGCGCATCGCGGTCCGTTCGGCGAGGGCACCTGGTTCAATGCCAAGCGAAACGTCGCCTTCGGCCATCGCCGGCTCGCCATCATCGACCCCGGCGAGGGCGGCTATCAGCCGATGGTGTCGGGCGATGGCCGCCATGTGATCGTCTACAACGGCGAGATCTACAACTTCCTCGAATTGCGCCGCGAGCTCGAGGCGAAGGGCGCGGTTTTCCGCAGCCAGTCCGATACCGAAGTGATCCTTGCCGCCTGGCAGGCTTGGGGCGAGGACATGCTGCTGCGCTTCAACGGCATGTGGGCGCTGGCGATCTACGACACGGCCACGGATGATTTGTTCCTGGCGCGCGATCGCTTCGGCATCAAGCCGATGCTGTATGCGTTGTCATCCGAGCGCTTCGTGTTCGCGTCCGAGCAGCGCGCGCTGGCGCGGAGCGGGCTGGTCGAGACGTCGCTCGATGTCGACGTGGCGCGTCGGCTGTTGCTTGACCCGTTCGGGATCGAAGGCAGCGAGCGGACTCTGTTTGTGCAACTGCGCCGCCTGCAGGGCGGCCACTGCATGTGGTTGCGCCAGGGGCGTGTGCAGGTGCGCCGCTGGTGGCGAACCGTGGACCATCTGCCGGCAATCCCGGATACCGAGACCGCGCGCATCGAGCGCTTTCGCGACCTGTTTCAGGACTCCGTCGCGCTGCGGATGCGCAGCGACGTTCCGATCGGGACCTGCCTGTCCGGCGGCTTCGATTCGTCTGCGGTGATCTGCGCCATGGCGACCCATGAGAAGGCCGGCATGGGGCCGCGTGACTCCATGGCCTGGCGACACGCCTTTGTCGCGACCTTTCCCGGCGCCAGCAACGACGAGCGGCCGATGGCGGAGGAAGCGGCCGCGTGGGCCGAGGTGGCACCGAGCTTTCTCGAGATCGGGCGCTCCGACGCGCTCACCGACCTTGACCGCATCCTCGACGACAATGACGACGTCTATATCGGGCTGCCGAGCGCGCCGTGGTTGATCTATCGCGAGCTCCGGCGCCAGAACGTCACCGTGTCGCTGGACGGCCACGGCGCCGACGAATTGATGGGCGCCTACCTGCAGGAGGGACAGTCGGCCGCATTCCGGATCCGGAACGCAGCAGCCGCGCTCACCTCACGATCGCAGCTGGCGCAGCGCGGCATCGACTTCTTGCGCGCGCAGATGATCAGGCGCGAGGGGCACTACTTCCTGCGTGGAGGCGCTACGGCCGCGCCCGCGCCGCTGCCGCTGGTCGCCGAGGATGACGAATTGCCTGATACATGGGGCGCGTTGAACCGGCGCCTCTACCGCATGTTCCATTCGACCACGCTGCCCACCATCTTGCGCAATTTCGACCGGCTCTCGATGGCGCACGGGATCGAGGTCCGCATGCCGTTCATGGACTGGCGGCTGGTCACCTACACGATGGCGCTGCCGGAAACGAGCAAGTCGGCAGACGGCCTGACCAAGGTGGTGGCACGGCAGGCGATGGCGAACCTGATGCCCGAAAGCATCCGCACCGCGCGCCGCAAGGTAGGCTTCAACTCGCCGATGCCGGAATGGCTGAACGGGCCATTGGCGGGCTGGACGGCAGAGCTGCTCGAGCGGAATGTTCCAGCATTCGCCGAATTCGTCGATGAAACGCCGCTTCGAAAGGCGGTCGGCCGCTTGACGGCGTCGCAGAGCTGGGATTGGAAGAGTGTCGGCCGGATCTGGCCTTATTTGAACATGAAATGGATGTTGGCAAGGTCCGCGTAACCAATGCGTCTGTTCCAGAATAGCGGTCTCTATCCGTCCTATTTGCCGAGGCTGAACCAGCTCGCGGCAAAGGCGTCAAGTTTCGACGCGCGCCGCGACGTGTTCCTGCATGATCGGTTTGGCGCCGCGCATTTTCTCAAGCCCGTGCTCGACGGCGCAGCTGAAGCCTTCTTCACGAATGGCGACGATGAGGTGCTGCAGCGCCAGTGGGCACGTGAGCAGGGCATGAAGGAAGCGCCGACGCTCGAGGCCATTCTGCTCGCGCAGATCGAGCATCACAGAACCGAGGTGTTCTACAATCTCGATCCGGTGCGCTTTCCGAGTGCGTTTGTCGCCAAGCTTCCCGGCTGCGTGAAGAAGACGCTGTGCTGGCGCGCCGCGCCTTCCGGAAATGCTGATCTCACCGCCTATGGCGCGGTGCTTGGAAACTTCCCCTCGATCCTCGAGGCGTGGCGGAGCAAGGGGTGCCGGGCGGAGCTCTTCTTTCCCGCGATCGACCCTGTCATGGAGCAGTACGGCCACGGCGAACGGCCGATCGACGTGGCGTTTGTCGGTGGATATTCGCGGCATCATAGCGCGCGGGGCAGGACGCTCGAGCAGGTCGCCGCGCTGGCAGCTGATCGCAAGATCGTGTTCTGTCTCGATGCGTCGCGGCTGACACGGCTTGCCGAAAGCGCGGTCGGTCGATTGCTGCCGCTGCGCAAGCACCGCCGCCCCGACGCCATCGCGCGAATCGCGAGGTTGCCGCTGTTCGGCAGGGATCTGTACGAGCTGTTCGGATCGGCGAAGATCGTGCTCAATGGCGCGATCGACATGGCCGGCAACGATCGCGGCAATATGCGCTGCTTCGAGGCGATGGGTTGCGGGGCGCTGCTCGTATCGGATGCCGGCAACTATCCGGAGGCGATGCGGGACGGCGTCACGATGCGCACCTACGACGCTCCCGAGCGGGCCGCCGAGGCGATCTCACGCAGCCTGCAGGATTGGCTTCAATGGGCTGGGATCGCTGCCTCCGGCAGGAGCCGTGTGCAGGAGACCTACAGCAAGGCCTCGCAATGGGCGCAGTTTATCGATCTCGTCGCGCGGATTGGGCCGTGATAGACGGTGCACAGATCCGACCGGAGGGCGATGGGGCCGCGATGATGTCTGCAAGCAACTTGATCCATCAACTCAAATGGGGGCCGACGAATGTACCGTGCCGCGCTGTAGCGCTGAAAAAAGGAGGCGACGATGCGAATCTGTTCGCCCGGTACAGCGGCGGGTGCGACCGGTTCAACGAGCAAGCAGCTATGCTAACGCCATCGCCCAGATTGAGTTGAGCTGATGAATCTCGACTATTGCCTGCAACGACTCGTGGGACGGGCAACCTGCCGTCTTGAAGCTGGTGCAAAATTGATGCGGACAGCACGCATCCGCAACATTCGTGGCGACAGCGATCGAATCGTCGTCGGAGATAACAGTATTATCCGCGGGGAGTTGATGACCTTCGCGCATGGTGGAGAGATCAGGATCGGGAAGTGGTGCTACGTCGGCGAGGGAACCCGGATCTGGTCGGCCGGCTCGATCGAGATCGGCAACCGCGTCCTGATCTCGCATTCGGCCAATGTTTTCGACAATCTCACGCACCCGCTGCGGGCGGCCGAGCGGCACAGACAGGTCCAGCAGATTTTCACCCGTGGACATCCGAACGATATCTCGCTTGATGAGGGGCCGGTCAAAATCTGCGATGATGCCTGGATCGGCGCGGGTGCGATGGTCTTGCGCGGTGTGACGGTAGGTGTGGGCGCCATCGTCGCTGCCGGCGCTGTCGTGACCAGGGATGTCGCGGCGTTTTCGATCGTTGCGGGCAATCCGGCCGTATTGGTGAGGGAGCTTGGGCCCGATGAACGGTGAGCGCAAGTTTACCACCTGGGAGGACGCGGTGGTCTGGCTGCGCAATCAGCCGGACCAGCGCCAGCTTGTGCTCGATGCATTCTACGACGATCCGTTGGCCGGCGCTGCGGAACGCTATTTCCGGAGCTCCGAGTGGCAGGCGGTCGCTTCGCTGCTGGCCGGCCGGTCCGGCACCGCGCTCGACGTGGGCGCCGGTCGCGGCATCGCGAGCTACGCGCTCGCCCGAAGCGGCTTTGCCGTGAGAGCGCTTGAGCCGGATCCCAGCGCGATCGTCGGAGCGGCGGCGATCCGGGATCTGGCAGCGCGGACGCAACTGCCGATCCGGGTGGTCGAAGAGTTTTCCGAGCGGCTGCCGTTCAACAATGCGACGTTCGATCTCGTCTTTGCCCGCGCCGTGCTGCATCACACGCGCGATCTCGAGGGGGCGTGCCGGGAGATATTTCGCGTTCTGCGGCCCGGTGGCTTGCTGATCGCGGCGCGTGAGCATGTCATCAGCAAGGAAGCGGACCTTCCCCGGTTCCTCGCGCAGCATCCGTTGCACCACCTCTACGGGGGCGAGCATGCCTTCCTGCTCGATCGCTACACCGGCGCGCTGACCGCCGCAGGCTTTTCCGCGATCGACACGCTGGCGCCGCTGCAAAGCCCGATCAACCTGTTTCCCTATACACTGGAGACCCTGAAATCGGCGATCGTGACCAGGTTGACGCAAAAGGTTCCGGTCGCGCCACTGTGGCGAACCGCGTTTGCGTCACGTCTTGTGTTCGGTTCGCTGCTGTCGATGGCCGAACGTTTCGACAATCGACCGGGCCGGCTCTACTCCTTTGTCTGTCACAAGGCCTGAGCGATGATCGTCTGGGTCACAGGCGCGAATGGGTTCATCGGCCGCCATCTTGTGCATGAGCTGGCGGGAGCGGGCCATGTGGTGCACGGCGTCGGGCACGGCGCACTCGATGCAGCGGAATCCCGGCGGCTTGGTTTGCAGAGCTGGATCAACGGTGAAATCGACGCCGCCAATCTCAACGCGCTCGCGGCCGCGCACGGGCTACCGGCGCAGATCTTTCATCTGGCTGGCGGATCGTCGGTCGGCATCTCGATGGAGCGGCCGTTCGAGGACTTTTCGCGGACCGTGGCGAGCACCGCGCGGCTGCTCGAATGGCTGCGCGGATCCGCGCCGAACTGCGCCGTGATCGCGGCGTCCAGTGCGGCCGTCTATGGAGCCGACCATGTCGGCCCGATCGCTGAAAGCGCGATCGCAACTCCGATGTCGCCCTATGGGCAGCACAAGTTGATGATGGAGCAATTGTGCGGGAGCTACGCGCAGTCGTTTGGCATCCGCTGCACGATCGTGCGGCTGTTCTCGGTCTATGGACCCAATTTGCGCAAGCAACTGCTCTGGGACACCTGCTCGCGGCTGGCGGCCAAGGAGCAGGTGCTCACGCTTGGCGGGACGGGCAACGAAATCCGCGACTGGACCGACGTGCGTGATGTCGCAAGGCTGCTCGCAAGCGTCGCAACACCGTCGTCGCAGGCGGCCTTTCGGGTCATCAATGGCGGGTCGGGCCGCGGGACCAGCGTTGCCGATATCGCAGCCGGTCTCATCCGGCAGTGGGGCGGCCATACCGTTGTGCGGCACTCGGGCGTAAGCCGGCCTGGCGATCCCGTGAGCCTGTTGGCCGACGATGCCGTGCTGCGTCAGATCGGGTTCGATTGGCGCATTCCGCTCGATCAGGGCCTTGCCGATTACGTGGCCTGGTTCAAGGGGCAGGCTTCGTGACGCCCCGCCCATTGCGGTTCGCGTTCAGTCACATTTCGCGACGGCTCTGGGCCGGCGGCTACAATTATCAGCGCAATCTGTTTGCGGCGCTTGCCAGGTTTCTGCCCGGCGAATTCGTGCCGATTGTCTTTGCCGGGAACAGGGCCGAGGAGAATGAACTCGCGGAGCTTGCCGCGATACCGGGTGTCGAAGTCGTTCGATCGGAAGCATTCGATGGACAGCCAGGGTTGGCCGCGGCACTCGGGTTTGGTCTGGATCGCGGAGCCGCGGCGGCGTTTCGAGGCGCCGGGATTGATGTCGTCGTCGAATCGGCACGTTTCTTTGGTTGGCGGCTCCTTCATCCGGCCGTCGCATGGATTCCTGATCTGCAGCACCGCTCGCTGCCGAAACTGTTTCCAGCGACGGCGCGCTGGCGCCGCGAGCTTGGCTTTCGCATGCAAATTGCTTCGGGCCGAACCATCATGCTGAGTAGCGAGAGCGCGCTGCGTGATTTCAGGGCCTACTATCCAGGCGCAAGAAACCAGGTTTGCGTCGTTCGCTTCGCGACCCAGCCGCCGGCCGCGTTCCTGAACACCGACCCGTCGGAAGTGATCACGGCATATAATCTGCCGGCGAACTATTTCTACCTGCCCAATCAGTTCTATCGCCACAAGAACCACCAGCTCGTCGTCGACGCCTTGACGATCCTGAAGGAGCGGGCGGTCGACGTGGTGATCTGTGCATCCGGCAGCAAGGAAGATCGACGCGAGCCGGGTTATTATGGTCTGGTCAACTCCGAGATCCAGAAGCGCGGCCTTGAAGCGCAGTTCCGCCACCTCGGCGTTATCCCGCTGCCGCATGTCTACGCGCTGCTGCGCGCGTCAACCGCACTGATCAACCCATCGCGCTTCGAGGGCTGGAGCACGACCGTCGAGGAGGCGAAATCGTTTGGCGTTCCGATGATCCTGTCTGACATCGACGTGCATCGGGAGCAGACCGCGGGGTGCGCCCGCTATTTCGGCGTCGACGATCCGGTCGCGTTGGCGGACCACCTGATACAGGCCGCGCAGGAAGCCCACGGACCCATCATTCGGAACGTCGTCCCGCACCAGGACGACAATGTCAGCGCGTTCGCAGCAAGTTTTGCGGAGACAATACGACAGGCCGTTGCGGAGAATGTTGATAATCCACTCGCAACGCGGAAGTGAACGTTTGAGCTGCAATCGAATGAGGACCTTCAAGGTACCCTGGCAGCCGGCTCTGCGCTAGCACCAGATTCAATGCGCGCGACAATGCCTCTTGCGCTCGCTGCACATCCCAGTGCAGCGAAGAGACAAAGATCGCGACTAATCCGTCCATAAGACAACGAGAGTAGAAGCGAAAACGTGAGCGCGCAGACCGCGAATTGGATCTGCGGTGGCCTCCTTGTGAGAGGCAACGTGGGTGCAATGGCGAGGAATGCCAGCAGCACCAGGGCGAGTCCCGCGGGCCAGCCGAATTCGATCGTGGTCTGCAGGAAAGAATTGTGCACGGGATGGTTTTTGATGCAACTCAGTTCGGCGAAGCCGTCGAGCCCAATGCCCACTGCCCCGGCACCGAGCAACAACTGCAAGCCTTCCTTAAGGAGTTCTTTCCGGATCGCAATCGAGTTGTCGACGTCGACCGACTTGCAGTCGTCGGAGGACAAGGCAATCGCCGTGGCAGCCCGGCTGAGAAAGGTCTGCGCGGTCGAATGCCTTATTGCCGCACCGGCGAGCGTCGATAACATCAATATGGTCGCGATAAGTAGTAAAGGTACGCGCTGCTTCCACGCCCCAATACAATTAATTACTAGTGTCATCAGCATGGCCAGGAGAGCAAAGCGGACCATTGAGGCTGCGAATACTATCGTCAACGGGGCTGCAAGAGTTGATACGAGAAGCGCTCTTCGGACCGTGAGGGGTCGGCTGATGGCCGCAAAGAGACCGAAGGACATGGTAATCACGAACTGGAGGGGAGCGGCATCGAATTCACCGAATACGAATGGCTTTCCATGTGGGTCGTCCCACTGTTCGATAAGCGCTGGGATCGTCGCAATGGCGCCGATGGTCGCAATTGATAGAGCGACCATTGCAATGCCATTGATCCGAGTGGTGCTCGTACTAGCGAGACGAGCGGCTGGATAAGCGGCAAGGGAGAGTGCCAGCAGTGTCGCCTCTTTCCCGTCAGGCAAGCCGTTGATCGTAAGCGAGATAGCTATCCATACCGCTAGGAACCCGAAGGCTACATCGCAGACGTTTGGAGCCACACGGCGCCAAGCGCTTGTGGCAACGATGGCAATGAGCGGCGCGACTATCAGGAAGGCTGTGGTCTTCGCGCCTGTTTGAAACAGTCCGTGGGCAATTACAGCCAGTGATCCGGCTGATAAGAGCCATCCAAGTAACGCAGAGCAATCCAGAAATGCGTTGAATCTCGATAGCATCATTCCGCGTCGCAAACGTTGATCTCGCAGCACTCTGCTGATGTCGCAAAAACGCGAAGCCTTGGATAGAGCGCGTTCCCCCAATCACAGTCGAAATCGACCTTCGCGAGCGATAAGCGGCGGATCTCAGTAATGGCGTCAGACTTGGATTACGAAAACATCAAGACTATCAGCAGAAATGCTCTAAAGGCGAGTAGCACGGGGGCGGCTCCATCCCTTCGACTGCAAGCGGCGGCATAACTGATGGTCCATTACCAAATGTCAGAAGCGGCGCTATCATCGCAGGGGAACTGTTCCAAAAATTCAACATCGGGTTGAATTTGTCACCCTTGCCGCAGGCCTTGGAGCATATGGTGCCGCACCTTTTTTGACGTGTCACATGCCGGATTTCAGCGCCATTGATTTGGACAAGCTCGACTTTCACCCGACATGGCCGGATGCCGACGTTCTTGATCTTGATTCAGTTTTCGATTGGGCTGCGCGGAACGCATACGCGATGCTTCTAGACCAACGCAAGACCTTGGCGGGGACTGCCAGCCGAATCAAGACCGTACGAGTACACGCGTTTGAACTAGGACGAAGGATTGACAGGCAATCAAATTGGGTTCTCAATCAAAAAGAGGTGAACGCCGCTTGATGAGAGTGTGGTCAAGGGACGCAGAGTATGTCTTTCTTCGGTATAGCTTTTTTCGCGTTGTTATTTCTGAGCGTCAGCGTTTGGATAGCATTCCGCTTGGGTTATAGCAAAGGGTATGAGCAGGGGCAGTACTCAATCGGTTGCCTATACGCAAACCGGCCCAAACCTTCCGACCATGAATCGCGCTCGACCGCAGCAGCCAACTCTGCCGAGGTCGCTTGAGCGAGCACTGAATGTATCTTCAATACGAGGTGTCCAAATCTAAGCCTAAGCACTTCGCGCCCACCCGATCGCCCAAGACTGTGGGCCGTGCCGGTTCCTCGACGCCTCGTTGATGGCTAGCGTTCAATCCCAGCGCTCGTTTGCTTGGGATTTCCGCTGGCTAATTCGTGGCGAAAACGGTTCCCGATATTTCGTCTGGCTCCCGAAAGGCTTGATTCAAAACGAGTTTTACGAATATTGAGAGCTTGCAAGCTTTGGGTGCGCCATGTACCCAAGTCTTTTGTGGCACCGAGCGAAAAGGTGGTTTGATGATCAGATTTGGCCTGCTCGGCTGCGGGCGTATCGCCAAGCGCCATTCCGATCTCCTGGGTGGCGATCACATCGAAGGAGCAAGCCTAGTCGCAGTGTGCGATCCCATCTGCGCGCGCGCAGATGGGATCGCCGGGAAGCTCGGCGTTGCGGCCCATTACGACATGGACGAATTCCTCGCGCGCAAGGACATAGATGCGGTTGCCGTGTTGACCCCGAGCGGGCTGCACCCCGCGCATGTGATCGCCTGCGCCAGGGCTGGCAAGCACGTCGTGGTCGAGAAGCCGATGGCGCTGCGGCTGCAGGACGCCGACGACATGATCCGGGCCTGCGACGAGGCCGGCGTCAAGATGTTCATCGTCAAGCAGAACCGCTTCAACGTGCCGGTGGTCAAGGCCCGCGAGGCACTCGATGCCGGCCGCTTTGGCAAGCTCATCCTGGGGACGGTCCGGGTGCGCTGGTGTCGCGACCAGACCTATTATGACCAGGACGATTGGCGTGGCACCTGGGCCTATGACGGCGGCGTGCTGACCAATCAGGCGAGCCACCATGTCGACATGCTGGAGTGGTTCTTCGGCGACGTGGTGAGCGTGCACGCGCGCGCGACGACGGCGCTGGCCAGGATCGAAACCGAGGATACGGCCGTCGCAACGCTGAAGTTCCGTAGCGGCGCGCTCGGGATCATCGAGGCGACCACCGCGGCGCGCCCGACCGATCTCGAGGGCTCGTTGTCGATCCTGGGTGAGAAGGGCACGGTCGAGATTTCGGGCTTCGCGGTCAACCAGATCCGGCACTGGCGCTTTGTCGACGAGTTGCCGTCGGACAAGGACGTCGTGGAGAAGTTCTCGGTCAACCCGCCCAATGTCTACGGCTTTGGCCATCAGGCCTATTATCACCATGTGGTCGATTGCTTGGAGAACCAGCGCGCCGCGCTGGTCGATGGGCTCGAGGGGCGTAAGAGCCTGGAACTGATCTCGGCCCTCTACGAGTCGATCGAGACCGGCGAGGAGGTTGCGCTGCGCTTCACGCCGCGGCTGAGCCGGCTGGGTGTCGTTTCGTGAACCGGCCGAACGTCCATCAGGCCGGCGTGCGCGATGTCGCGTTCGGCGAACGCGTCAAGCTCGTTGAGCCCTGCAATCTCTACGGCTGCAAGCTCGGCGACGATTGCTTCGTCGGCCCCTTCACCGAAATCCAGAAGGGCGTGACCGTCGGCGCGCGCACCCGTGTGCAATCGCATGCCTTCGTTTGCGAGCTCGTCACCATCGGCGACGACTGTTTCATCGGACACGGCGTGATGTTCGTGAACGATACGTTCTCCACCGGCGGCCCGGCGCGCGGACGCAAGGAGCTGTGGCGCGAGACTGTGATCGGCAACCGGGTGTCGATCGGCTCCAATGCGACGATCATGCCGGTCAGGATCGTCGACGATGTCGTCATCGGCGCCGGATCGGTGGTGACCAAGGACATTACGACGTCTGGCACCTATGCCGGCAATCCGGCGCGCCGGCTGCTGACGAGCCAATAGGGCAATAGGGGAATATCGATGGCGGTGCCGTATGCCGACCTGCAACTGCAATACCAGTCCATCAAGGGTGAGGTCGACGCTGCGATTGCCGGCGTGATCCGCAACAACGCCTTCATTCGCGGCAGCTACGTCGATGCCTTCGAGCGCGAATTCGCCGCGGCGGCCGAGGTCGCTCATTGTGTGTCCTGCGCCAACGGCACCGACGCGCTTTATCTTGCCATGCGGGCGCTGAAGGTGAAGCCGGGCGACGAGGTGATCACGACGGCGCATTCCTGGATCTCGACCGCGGCGATGATCACCCATTCCGGTGCCACCGTCGTATTCTGCGACACCGATGACGCGACGTTTACGATCGATCCGGCGGCGATCGAGGCCGCGATCACGCCGCGCACGGTCGGCATCATCCCGGTGCATCTCTATGGCCAACCCGCGGATATGGACGCGATCATGGCGATCGCGCAAAAGCACAAGCTGTGGGTGATCGAGGACTGCGCCCAGGCCCATCTCTCGCGCTATAAGGGCCGCATGGTCGGCACGTTCGGCGAGGCGGCGACCTATTCGTTCTATCCCGGCAAGAATCTCGGCGCGATGGGCGATGCCGGCGCCGTCGTCACCAACGACGCGCTGCTCGCCGAGCAGATGGCCATGCTGGCGCGTCACGGCGGGCTGGTGAAGCACCAGCACCATATCGAGGGCATCAACAGCCGGCTCGACGGCGTGCAGGCCGCGATCCTTTCGGCGAAGCTGCCGCATCTCGCCGCATGGACCGAGGCCCGACGGGCCGCCGCCGAGGTCTACGACGCCGGCCTCAACCAGATCGAGGATGTCGTGGTGCCGGAGGTCGCGTCGGCGCGCAGCCACGTCTACCACCTCTACACGATCAAGCATCCGCGCCGCGACGCGCTCGCCGCGCACCTCAATGCAAATGGCGTCCAGACCGCGATCAACTATCCCAATGCGCTGCCGTTCCTGCCGGCTTACGCGCGGTTCAATCACCGGCCGGAGCAATTCCCCAATGCGCATCGCGATCAGGGCCGCATTCTCTCGCTGCCGATGTTCGCCGAGATCACGCGCCGGCAGCAGGACGAGGTGATCGAGCTGATCCGGAAGTTCTGATCGCGATCGCGGCCTCGCGCCTGCATTTTTCAGCTCCCGAACAGCAGAGGCTTCAGGAACAGCTCCAGATTGGGGCCTGAGAACAGGTATCCCTTCAGACCAGCCGTGCGAGCCGCCTCGAGATCCCTCGGCTGGTCACCGACCAGGAAGCTTCGCTCAAGATCGACCGGAAAGCGCTCCAGC
The DNA here is from genome assembly GCF_054063355.1 of Bradyrhizobium sp. USDA 4502. Lineage (NCBI taxonomy): Bacteria > Pseudomonadati > Pseudomonadota > Alphaproteobacteria > Hyphomicrobiales > Nitrobacteraceae > Bradyrhizobium > Bradyrhizobium sp. USDA 4502. Next base: position 4,616,122 of record NZ_JBSSGF010000001.1, on the reverse strand, counting down.
AAATCATTGATCATGCCCGGCGCGGGTTTGCGGCGATGGCTGTCCTGCCGATACTGCTCTACGATCCCGTCAGGATGGAAAGGGCAGTATTCGAAGGCGTCGATATGGGCGCCGATCTTGCCGAGCTCAGCCGCCATCCAGTCATGGAGCCGCCGGACGTGCGCTTCTTCATAAAGACCTCTCGCGACGCCTGACTGGTTGGTCACGACAAACGCAAAGTAGCCCATGTCGTTGGCAGCCTTCACGGCCTCGCGCGCGCCTTCGATCCAAACCAGTCTATGGCTTTCGAAAAGAAAACCGATGTCTTCGTTCAGGACGCCGTCCCGATCGAAGAAAACGGCGGGTCGTCGTGCTTGGCCAATAAGAGAGCTGCTCATCGGGCTTGAGGCATTCGTTTGATCGAACGGCGAACAGGCATTCCGCCGGTATTCAATCGCACAATCCGCCGCGCCGCAACACGGTTGCGGGCAGCCCGGTCCGTTCCCGATGGGGATACTCTCCTTCCGACCCGGGATTGAAATAGCGTGATCTCTGAATTAACAGATTTGGGTCGCGCAGGCTGTGTCTGCGGTTGTCGTCTCCCACACGTCAGGTCTGCCCTTGCTGGAAGAACATTCGTTCCGTTTCCGTGGTACCTGTATCGTTCTGCTCATCGCGCTTGTCGCGACCTGCTGCGTTTCCCTGATCGTGTTCGCGACCACCGCGGCGGCAATCCCGTTCGATCCCGCGGTCTTTCATGTATTTTTCACCCCTCAACGGCTGGCGAATGCCGCCCTGGTCGTTTCGGGATTTGCGCTGATCGGAGTCGGCTTCATTTTTGCACCCGCGACAATCGGCTACTATGTGGGCATTTATCTCTACGCGATGGTTTTGAGCTTTCTCTGGCTCAATTGCTTTAGCGATCTTGACTACAACCATACGCTCGCCGGCATATCGGCCTTCTTGTCCGGCGTCCTGTTCCTGCTGCCGGTGTTGTTTTGGACGCGTCCGCTTTCAATCGACTTTCGCCTTTCCTTGGTGGCGTTTGACAAGCTGCTCGTCGTATTGCTCTGCTTCGCATCAGTGGTCATCGTTGCGGGAGCGCGTTACAGTTTTAGTTTTGTTGCGATCGACGAAATGGCTGCGGCCCGAGAGAATTTGGCTACGCCCAGGGTACTTAACTATCTCCTCGCGATGATGATCAGCAGCCTCCTTCCGTTTGCTTTCGCGGGCCTTGTAGCACGCAGAAAGCATATGCTCGCTGCGCTCGCAATCGTCTTGCAATTCTTGCTATACCCCATAACGCTCAGCAAGCTTGCGCTATTTGCGCCATTCTGGTTGATCTTTCTTCTGTTACTCATCAAGATCTTCGAGTTTCGGCTGGCCGCGATAATATCGCTTCTGTTGCCTATGCTGGTTGGGCTTCTCGCAGTTCTCTTGATCGGAGGCAGAGCAGGGCTGCCGTTCTCAATCATCAATTTTCGTATGATCGCTGTTCCGGCCGTCGCGCTTGATGTCTACAATCATTTTTTTTCCAGAAACGACCTAACATATTTTTGTCAGATCTCGGTCGTCAAAGCCGTCCTAAGTTGTGCTTACGATGCGCAGCTGTCCGTCATAATGCAGCAGCACTATCGGCTCGGTAACTTCAACGCCTCGCTATTCGCTACCGAAGGTATCGCGTCCGTCGGGCCATGGCTCGCTCCGCTTGTTGTCCTGGGATGCGGATTTGTCGTTGCTATCGGAAATCGGGTATCGGCGGGGCTTTCTCCAAGATTCGTATTGCTCTCCGGAGCTATGCTTCCCCAGGTATTTCTCAATGTTCCACTTACGGTAGCATTCGTTACGCACGGCGTGGCGCTGCTCTATCTGCTATGGCTCGTTACGCCGCGCGCGCTTCTCGAAGCTGAACCTGGAGCCGCTCACTCTTAAAAGGCTGCCGGCCCATCGCGCTTAGGTCAGCGACGTATTTGTCGAGAAGCAGATTGATCGGTGGAGCACACTGGGTGCGGTGAGGTGGATGTCGCAAGTAGGCGCCCTGCTAGAAAGGAACCCCAATTCGGCAAGATATTGCTCGCGTGAGCCGAGAGGGGAATGCTATATCGGGGAGGATTGTAGACCACTCAACCTCCGCTCGTCTCAATCTCCAATACCGCGGCGGCTCGCCGCGGTCGTCGTTGGGAATACTGGTTATTGATGCACGATGCCGCCCGGAAATCAGAAGATCGTCATACTGCTCGCTGCGTTCAACGGGGCAGCGCACATTAAAGAGCAACTGGCGTCCTTTGCTGCCCAGTCGCACCACGACTGGGAGCTCATTGTCTCCGATGATGGTTCAACTGATCGGACCGCGGATATCGTGCGAGAGTTTGCCCATTCGGTGCCGCAGCGAACAGATCTCATCAAAGGACCCCAAAAAGGGTTTTGGCAGAATTTTGTTTCGTTAGCTAAACGAGCGGAGATCTCCGGCGCGGAGTTATTCGCATTTAGCGACCAGGACGACATCTGGTTTCCCGACAAGCTCGAGAGGGCGGCCAAATGGTTTGCCACGGGCTCCTCCGACATACCGCGCCTTTATTTTACCAGAACCGAGCTTATTGACGAGGACGGCCGGCCCGCCGGGCTCTCGCCGTTGTTTCGGCGAAAGCCAAGTTTTCAAAATGCACTGGTGCAAAACATGGGCGGCGGAAACACAATGGTCATGAACAAGGCAGCCAAACGTCTGCTTGCCCAGGCGCCGGACGATGTTGATTTGATCTCCCATGATTGGTGGGCGTACCAGGTTGTGACCGGCGCAGGGGGGATAGCGTTTTACGACCCTGTGCCAAGCCTTCAATATCGGCAGCATGGAAATAACTTGATTGGCTCGAACAGAGGCTTTTGGCAACGGTATCTCAGAGCAACCGCGTTCGCGAACCGCCGCATGAAACGTTGGAACGAGGTCAATATTGCTACCCTGAACAAGATGCGCGGCTCGCTCTCGCCATCGGCCTTGTCGACCTTGGATGATTTCGCTGCGGCGCGACAGAGCGCGCTGCCGAACCGCATCTTTCTCTTGTGGCGGACAGGGGTATACCGTCAAAACATCCAGGAGACGATTGGACTTTATCTTGGAGCTATGTTGGGATTGATTTAGTAGGCGATTGATCGAAGTCGACGCTGCCGAGGGTATTTTGTTAATCACACGCACTACTCGGACGCGGTCGACAAGCCCGAGCAGCGGCACCGGTTCGCATTACGCGCGGATGGCTGCTGCCGGGCCCTCGGTGTAGAGCTGGATTTGAACTCTGGCCGGCGCGTGCGCGATTGTTGTCTACCCGGTGACTGTCCTGGCTGAACGACGCTCCGGACCTATTCTTCGAATCTCAAGCCGAAAGGTCAAATTAGCCGGCCCTCGTCCGCGCCAAATTGCAAGAAATGCTGCAACGGATCGACGTGCGCTGCCGCAACATCAAAATTTGCCGCCTCATAGTCATTTGTATTGAAGAATGTTGACGGATTGCGTCCTTCTTTCCAGCCAAACGTATCGTAGTGGCTTAACGGGTCGATGCCTGCCTTCGCGACGTCGGCATAAGTCGAGAGATACCACGTTACATCAAAGTAGGCGTTGGGATCGCGGCCTTCATGCCAGCCGTTCGTCTCGTAGTGCTCATATGCGAATGCAACCGGATCAGAGACGGTCAGAGCGGTCTTAGCCACGTCTGGATTGGATAAGAGATAGAACTCGGCGTCGAAGCTGCCGTGAGTAAAACTTGCGGATTGTCCAATTGCAGCAAAAGCCTGCCTTCCCTCGAATTGACCGTATTCTAGATAATGCTGTAGCGGGTCTATCCCCGCCGCTTTTACGTCAGGGTTACGCTGCAGATACAGCTCATTATCGAATCTCGCTGTTGCATCGCGTCCTTCTTTCCATCCAAAATTTTCAAAATGCTGGAGCGGGTTGATCCCGGCTTTAGCAACGTCGGGATTGGATGCGAGATAGCCTACGGTGGAGAAGAAGGCACTGGGGTCTCTACCCTCCTTCCACCCGAACTGGTTGTAATGTTGCACCGATGATACATGGGCGATCGATACGTCGGGGTTGTGTGCCGCATAATAGAATGGGTCGAGGAGGGGATCTCCATTAACACCAGAAACGACTGTTAGTCCCATGTCTTTAAAGATTGCAAGGTCAAGGTCGGAGATCGAGTAACGGGTACCAAAATAATATGCGATGCCATTCATCAAGTCCTGGCCGTCTCTTTCGGAAGCGTCGTTCCCGAGATGATAGTACTGCTCTCCGTTCTGAACGGTGGTAACCGAAACGGCTCCTCCATAGATCGCCTCAGCGTAATATCCGGTGAATGAAGCACTGCTCCCGCTAACCATCACCAGACGGTCCCAAGACGTTTCGTATGCGGGTAAGGCGCCCGACGAAGGGTCACGATACCCCACAATGCCTAAGCCATGGCCGATTTCGTGTGCGAGGACCGACAGCCCATCCGTATAGTTAGATGCTGGACTGGAGTTTGGATCCAACCAGAGCGTGGTTAGATAGACCGGATCGATATTGATAATCAGATCTGGAGAAGAACCGTTGTAATCGACCCCAGTTTGAAGCTCGTACGCCGTGCCAGCTTCATAAACGTCGCGAGCTCCATCAGCCCCAGCATATACGACGACACCAACGCCACCATTTGCACGCGTAGTGGGCGTGACGTTGACTTGGACATCAATTGTCCCGAGGCCCTGGATAAACTGTGACCATTCCGCGATCGCGGCGTTAGTGACAGCGATCAAGCTAGCGTCTTGAGACAGATGGCCTGAATCGCTCAACGTGACGGAGTATTTGAAGGTCATCAAAATCTCCTACACCTCGCCGCATCTCGGTGGAGGCCGCGTTCAAAACTCGGAACAAACGAAAACAGTCGTACCTGCAGTTGATATCCAAACGCAACGCCGAATAGAAATCAATATACTTCAGGTCTGTGAACGTGCCTGACGCGCATTTGCGCTTTGTCTCGGCTCGAGCGTGAGATGTCGTTGGATTATGGAAACATCGTGCGGAGTGTTCGACGTAACGAGTTCCGCCCATTGCGCGGTGCTCGGGATACTTGCGGGATTGGCTTTGAGAAGTTCCCGCTTGATGAATGGGCATTTGTAGTCCGTGATCAAAACGTCCCAGAAAAAGTGCATCGGGTTGAGGGGTCTACCCATCAACAAGAGCCTTCGCAGGCGCGTCTGGAATGCTTCAGTCGAAGGCACTGACGTTGTTGATCCAAACGCGCCCAAGCGATCCTTCACCGCCTCGGCAACGGACCAATATGTTGCGAGCGCTCCCGCGCGCATTTGTCGGCGCGACAAGGCCTGGGTCAACTCGATCTCACCATTTCGAATGACCCATCGTTTGTTGTTGACGTACGGGTATCTGCTCCAAAACGACTTGAACGTGCTTGATCGAAGGGCTTTGGAAAAGAACACTATAAAGAACGTCTGGAGATGGTAGCGCTGTTGCTCCCAAGAATCGACGATTCCCCAAAAGTCATATTTCGAGTCGTCAATCGCCGAGAGCGTTTCCGTCAACTTCCAAAGTGGCCCATAGATGCTGTCGTTCATCAGCGCCAGGGTGTCGATCTGATCGAGATCTCCAAGCGATGCTACGCCATCCTTGTAGGCGCCAAAATCGTAACCGATATTGTGTCGCCAGATAATGTCCTTGCAATAAGGCCGCACGATCTCCCGGCTTGCTTCCGGCAAATTGGGTGCGTTTGATACGAAAGTAACGCGAAAACCCGCCTCCACGAGCTCGCGAAGTTGATGGATATTGTAGTCGTGGATGGTGCCTTGTGGATCGAAATGAACGTAAATTGCCGCCCTCCGGGAATTGCAAAGAGGATCGTCTCCTCGGAGAGATTCTCGTACTGGTGATCTTCTGCGCACCAAGCGCGCCGTTGCTCCGATGGCTACATCTTGGATAACGATCAAGGGGGCCTGGACCAACCGCGCGAACGATTTCAGCTCCGCTGCCAAGGACTCTGTCGGTAGATACTTACGGGTTGATTGTGTCGCCAAAGGCGGTTTCCGGTGCCGGTTGTCTCAGCGCGGTGCGCGTTTGAGAATGATCTTGCACGCTACCCGAAAGGTCGATCGAACTCTTCTGTTTGATCAGCGTTGATTTGGTCGATGTGTCGTGCCGAGGCTTGATCGCGTTCTGGAATCTTTGCTTTCGGGTCGCTGGCCGGTTTGAACGTGGAGCTTGGAGCTTCGGCCGTACGATAGTAGCCGGCTGGCCGTTGTGCGCTCGCGCTCTTTAGAAAGGCGTGAAGTTCTTCGGCTTGATCATCGAAGTTTCGAATGCGAGCCTTGTATTTGTTGACGTACCCGATCACCTTTTGAGGGTTGGCAACTAACTTGGCAATAGCGGCTCTCAGATTCGAATGGTCGCCGTCCAACGGAATGATGGTTCCGTTTTTACCGTCAACAATGTCTTCAACGGTCCCGCCGGAGTCCGTTGCGATCACCCATTTGTCGCGAACCAGCGCTTCCCTGACTGTAAGACCAAAGCTCTCCTTCCATTGCGATGGAAACAGAAGAACGTCGATGGTTGAAAAGAACTCATCTATGGTTTCTTGTGTGTAGGCGGGAACGATCCTGATTGCACCCTTGAGCCGCAAATGTTTGGGCATCGAACTGAAGCCGAGGTTGAGCGTATTGTCGACCAGAACCAGTTCATAATTTGCGCTGTCGAGTTCCTGAAATGCGCGGATGATGAGGTCAAGGCCTTTAATGGGACCGGCGCCGCCGACAAAGCCGAACCTTAACTTTGTGTCGATCCGCGATGCCGCACCACCGATCGCGCGGGGCGCCTTGATGCCGTTCTTATTGACCGCTACGAGATCGGATGGCAGACCATTGGCTACATAGATGTCCTTCCAAAACTTGCTCGGCGCGAGCAGCTTGGACGCTTGGCGCAACGCGCCCTTTAGGAAGTTCAAACGCAGTTCGGTCCACGAGATGTTTGGGACGCAGGTCTCGCAAACGTTCATGTCAATGGTCACTTGGCCACAATAGCGGTGATTTGGCTTTATCATGAACTGCCGTTCGCACAGCCACCACGCATCGTGCAGAGTAACAACGTAAGGTACCGACGCCTCTATGCAGGCCTCGGCTATTGAAGCTGTGAGGCCCTGAACCGCGTGAAGATGAACGACGTCCGGCCGGTACGATAACAGGATATCCTCAAAGATGTTCTTCATTTTCCGATTGAGGAAATCGAGCTCGCGGGGATTGGGCGGGGGCGTCTTGACCGATACGATCGGGATACTTTTCTGCTCATGGCGAACCATGTCGTAAGGCTTCATTGCCGGATCGTGGGCGCCGCTGAAGACGAGGACTGACGTATCCCGCCGTGCGTTGAGCCGGACGGCCATCTCTTCGGCAATAATCGTTCCTCCACCGAAGCTGTCGGGGCTGAAGTATATGTTCGCAACTAAGATTCTCAGTGCCTTGTCTTCGTCACTTCCATATGCGTCGAGCAGCGGTTGAATATCTCGTATCGCAAGCTGAGCAGGACTGTAGCGCTCGATCGCAGCCTGCCTTGATTGCTGTCCCATTGTCGCTCTGAGTTCGCGAGCATCGACTAGACTCGTCAATGCCGCCGTCCATTGCTCTCCCGTCTCGGCAAGCATCCCGGATCGTCCGTGGCTTATGATATGCCGGAATGCACTTCGTGGAGAGCACACGGACGGAATTCCAAATAATGCCGCTTCGATGAATTTTATGTTGCTCTTGCAATCATTAAATACGGTCGCTTCAAGCGGCGCTAAGTTGATGTCGCACTCGGCCAGGAGTTTGAGGTAACTCAGGTAGTCCGTCAAAGGATAGCGTTCGATCTGAGAGGAGATCAGATCGAATTCGGGCGGTAACGTCAGCTCGCCCACGATTCTGACTCGAAGGTTTGGATAGTTTTGCGCGACGGATAAAATCGATCGAGCGGCGCAGTCGAAATCAGCGTCATGCGCTTTGGAGCCGGAGCCGTAGAACAGGCGGATTAGGTTCGGGTCACGAAGGCAGGCAACCTCAGCCTGCTCGACAAACTCTAACGTCTGCTCGTCGATCCCGTTTTCAATGACATGAACTGTCTTCAGCCCTGCTTCCGACATTTTTGCCGCTAAGTCTATCGTGCTTGCGATGCCGATGTCGCATGAAGTCAGCGCTTTACGGAAGAGCGGGACGCCAGCGAGAACACTCGAGCGTAGATCCTCGGAAAGTCGTTCGAGGTTGCGATTTTCTAAGTAACTCGAAAGATCGAAGATGAGATCGTCGGTCTCGTAGATCGTAGTGACGCCGAGCCGCTTAGCTTCGCGGATCAGAGACAAGACCGAGTCGTAGCCGGGGACGCGATAGAAAATGGCAATCGTGTGGGTTTGCAGCGCGTTCATGCAGTTGGCAAAATCCCAGGCCGACACGACGGTGCACTCGACGCCCTGGAGCTTGAACAGCACCTGCTTTTGTTGAACGCGGTACTTCTCGCATTGCGGGATGTCGAGGGTTGCAACAATCAAGACGCGCGTCCTGAGGATGGATCGCGCGGGTCGACTTGGGACCGGATGGGCACTCCTATCGAACGGTGGAACCGGTCCCTTCAGCTTTTCTCGGGTCCGCTGATACAGGATCGTGCCGAGTTCCAAGAGTCCACGAGATCCGTTGGTTCGAATAATCGAGAGGGCCGTCCGAGATCGACGCTGAATATCAGCCAAAGCGAAGCCAATTTGTTTCAACTGAGTTCTCATAACGCGCAAGTAAGGTGCTGAGCCTTATACAGTCTCGGCGAGAACAAGTCGATTTCCCGTTCGCCTGGCCTAGACCCGTATTCCTACGGTGGGTTGGGAATCCAATAGCGAACAAGCAAGGAAAAGCAGGCTAAGGCCAGCATCGCGCGGGCTGCGGACAACTGCAATTCAAGAAAGGAAATCGGAATGGACCCAGAGCGGTGAATAATCGCACGGGGGAGAATTGCGAAAACGCAAGCGAGAAAAGGGGCCAATGGAATAAAATACCTACCTTGTGGCCCATCGACCAAAGGTGCACCTACTCCAGCGGGCTGCTTCGATGTCCAGATGACGTAAAGCGCTAGCATCATCATTATTATAGAAGCAGCACAGCCCAAAAATATGACGAGTCGATCGACCAAATGCATATCATGAGGCTTTAACTGCATTGCGTCAACCGCTATAGCGGCCAGAAAAAGTCCCGAAAGAAGGGCGATTGCCGGAAGCGGCAGGTTAGTGTCAAGCCAACCGAAATCACCGAAAAACGAGACCAAGTAAAAATCGAAGCGAGTGACCAACGTGTTCCAGATCAGCCTGGGGACGGCGAGCGGATGAGTCGCCAAATAAGTTTGCTGTGCCCTTAGGAGGGGGGCGTCCATCGGATCGGAGGTAAATCCGAAAAGAAAGAGCGCGGAAGCCGCTCCCATCAGACCTGCGAGTAGAACAAGGAAACTATAAACGATGAACTCCCTCTTGCGCATAACATGACGCAGCAAGATGATTGTGAGCAGAACAGGCAAATAGACGGCTTTCGCATGTCCCAAGAAGAATGCCGCGACGACTATTGCAACCTTCAACCTATTTGAAGGCGGCTTTCCCAAGCCTGATCCCACGACAGTTAGCGCAAAAAAACCGATCGCAGAAAGAATGACTGTGGTGTCATAGCTAGCTGTCGACGCGAGAAATACTGACATCGGCATCGTAGCGACAAAGGTAATGATACTTCGAAAGGATAAGAGCCATTGAAGCGCAATGGTCACACCAACCGCGAATGCGATAAGATTTCCTAACCGCGCAAAATAAAGCGCGGCTGACCAATTAAAGCGGATGTTTGCAGATGGAGCAATTCGATAAAGAGCTTTTCCTGCGAGCAAGCCGGCGATTTGCGGAAGATAGAGCAGTGGAGAAGCGGATTGCGAGGGGTAAGTGTAGTGCACCGACGGCTCGCGGGAGATCGCTGCGTAAGAATCAACATACCACGATCGGTAAGAATATTTCGTTTCCGGGTGACCACTCATATATTTATGAGCGGCAACATAGTCGCGGAGTGACTGGGGAATTCGTTGCCCCCAACGTCCTTCCTCGTAAGTCGGAAAAATGGATCCCGCGGATAGCATCGCGATTCGGACAAAATGACTGTCCTCGTCTGGGCTCTGAATGGGCGGGGTAATGAATACTAAGACGATGCCGAAGAAAATAATCGTGCTAAATACCTTGCGCGCGAACGCGCTTCGGATTGTAGGCGGTATCATCAGAATATCCATCAAGACATGGGACGCGCATTAAAGTGACTACCAGCTGCGCGGGCCCTCAAGCAAATTCAACTACGTTTGTTCCCGCATTTGTTCGGGGTCCCTCGGCTTCTGAATTGATTAGCATGTTCCCGTCGTATTCGCCCAAGTTAATGTCGGCCAACACAACGTTTCTCCTCGAAAACCAGCTGGCAGAGCCACGACGCTAGGCGAAGGTGACGGGTGACCTACCCCCGTCAAAGCAGCACGGCGCCCGGGAACCGAGCGCCGTGTCGACGGATCGTCTATCTATTTTATTAGAACACTGCGAAATCCGACAGCACCGGAGCCGACGTATTCTGCAGCGTTAGGGTGTTGCCGCCACCGAAGTCGATGAAGTATTCGCCGGTTGGCAGGTGCTGGACTAGGGCAAGAACATCGGCGGCCGAGTTCACACCGAGGGAGCTGGATACCCGGATGCCGTCACCTTGAGCGTGGCTGAAGTCCTCAATGCGATCCTTGCCCATATTGGCTTCAAACACGAAGATGTCGGCGCCGGCCTCGCCCGTGAGGTAGTCGTCTCCGGTGCCCCCGTTGATGATGTCATTGCCGTCCTGTCCATTTAGGCGGTCATCGCCGGCATCACCAAACATCGTATCATTACCCGAACCACCATATAGGCCGCCGGGCGCGCCAGCCAGGCCGCTGCCGCCGTCATTGCCGGCCCCACCATGAATGAGGTCGTCACCTTCCTCGCCAAATACGGAATCGCTACCGTCGCCACCGTCAAGGGTGTCATTTCCGGTTGAACCGGAGATCGCATCGTCACCGGCGCCGCCGAACACCTGATCGTTCCCCGCGTCACCCGTGACGATATCAGGTCCGTCACCGCCACGCACGATATCGTCGCCGTTATCGCCCTTGACGATATCGCTAGCCCCACCGCCGTCGATGGTGTCGTTGCCGTCGCCGCCGAGGATCAAATCTAGCCCCGCACCGCCGTTGAGGATGTCGGCGCCATCATGACCGGCGATCGAATCGTTCCCGTCACCACCATCCACAACATCGTTGCCGCTTCCTCCGATTATTGTGTCATTACCGGCATCACCGCTCAATGTGTCGTTGCCAGGGCCGCCCTGAAGAACGTCGTCGCCATCGCCACCACTTAAGTTATCGTTGCCGTCACCTCCGAATAACGTGTCGTTGCCAGCGTCGCCGGTCACCGTGTCATCCCCGGCGCCAGCGCCAATGACGTCATTGCCTGCCAGGCCGTGGATCGTCTCTGAAAGGCCATAGGTTTGGAAGCTATCATCGCCAGCGGTGCCATTGACTATATCAGTCTGAAGGGCAAAGGCTTGTCCTTGGATTCCGCTTGGTGTGGCATCGGAGGTATTGGTCGTATCAGAGTTATCGTAGGTGACCACGAAGGTGCCGTCGCTGTGGCTCGCGATGCTATTGTTGTCCTCAACGCTGGTGCTCGGCAAGGCGTTGACGAGGAAAGCGTCGCCGACAGCATGACCGCTTCCGTCGAAGCGACGCCCAAATACACCGTCGGTATTGTCGGGCGAGGTTCCCGCGAAATCATCCCAAGTCACGACGAACCCGCCGTCTGGGGAGGCTGCGACCTTGGCGTCTTGTTGAGAACCTCCGGTGACTGCGATGTCGAACGGAGCCGATGCGGTACCTGTGGCATCGACGATGACGCCCCTGACATCGGTAAAAAATCCTTGCGTTTCGCTATAGACGACAACAAACCTGCCGTCTGACAGCGCCGCTACGTCCGGTTGAATTAGAGGGTTAGCTGTGTCGGCAATCGTAAATGCGGCGCTCGTACTGCCGGTCGGGGTTACGAATTCGCCGCGAATATCGAGCGCGGTCGTCGAGCTGTTGTTGTCGACCCAGACGACAAGTCCTTGGGTGGCATTGGCCCGCGACGGCTGGTGCCGTTTCGGCGCCCGCTAAGGTCGTTAGGTTAGTTGGTAGGGTGGTAAAGGTGTCTGTAGAAGAATCGTAAACCTCGAAGCGGATGTTGCTGTTTGTACCGGTTACGTCAGCTTGTTGCGCGATCAGATACTTGGTCGAGGCCGAACCAAATTCGGCGATATCAGGATGGCTGATGTTGACTGCGGCGTTAAAGTCAAAAAACGACGTGTGCTCGATTACTCCCGTTGAGCTGACGCTGGCATAGCGAACGTAAGTAGCCGGAAAACCATTATTATCATCGTAGACGACAATCGCTCCATTGTCCGGGCGCGCTGCTACCGCAGAGTCATTTTGCTCTGCATTAGGCAGCGTAGAAATGAGTACCGCGGACCCGATTGGGGTGCCGTCCGAAGCCAGGCGTTGAAAGAAGATATCATCGCCGTTGGCGCCACCGGTGAAACTTGTATAGGTCGTCACGTACCCGCCATTTAGCAGGGCTGCAGTATCCGAATTGAACTGACCATTGGCGGTGACCAGATTTATCTGCTTTTCTCCGGCTGGGTTAAAAAGCACGTTGTCTGCCATAATAATACTCCTCGCCTGCTATGATTGAATTTGTGATAATTCATTGAGCTTCGCGATGTGGATTGAAGCGCCGGCCCGAAGCCCAAACTACGACCAACGCATAGGCTCTCAAATTCTGATGTCTTCTTTGCAACCGGTTCGCTGTCTCGTTGTCATGGCGCGCGCAATTTTGTCGCCCTAACCGCAAGCACCAAGAACCAGCGACCCGACGCATTGCTCGTGTATGCCGTTCTAATGATGGACTGGTTACTTAGATCGTGAGCGAAGCTGTACGCTACAATCGACAATTAGCCATGATCGCCTCCGTGTTTTGCTGTGGCACTGCGCCACCTTCTGCATAAACTGAGCGCTAGCCGGATCTTGCCTCCACGACGGGCGCCGCGGAGTTTCTCGAAAACTGAGTGAAGTTGCGCCTTGGATGGCGCTTAAAATACGAAGCGTTGCCTCGCCTTAGTGTGGGTCGTCGGCCCATCGAAATAAGAATGCGTGGAGCTAAATATTGGTCGTTGCGTCCGAAGAAATGGTTCGTTTCGTCAATCAACCTGTCATTGCACAGCTTAGCAGCCGAATTCGCTAGCTGTCAAAGGAGAATAATTTCCGGAAAAGGATTAGCAACGAGGCATAATAAATGCTACTCGGTTCAGCGTGGTTTTTTCAAGTGATTGTGGACCTTTAGTAAGCCTATTGCCGCGGAGTTCAATCAACTCATCGAACATCCTTTGTGTCTGGGCACTTGTTGAGGCCCTCGCGACGTTTGCACCGCGGTCAAAGTCGCTGCGGCCCGCCTGCCCAATAAACAGCGGGGCCACGCGTGAATATACCTTGGAAACCCGAGAGCTCGGGTAGGCCGCAAGGGGGGCTTAATGCTGCGTTGCGCAGATGTAATGCTGCGTTTGTCGGCATTGGTCTCATGAGTGGTTTGCTAAATGTGCTGGCTCTTACGAGCTCACTTTTCATGCTCGAGATTTATGATCGTGTTCTGCCCAGTCGCAGCTTGCCAACGCTGATCGGTCTCGCAATCGTGACGCTAGTCCTGTTCGGCTTCGCTGCCATTCTCGATCTCATTCGCAGCCGAATGTTCACTCGCATCGGGGCTTGGCTCGGTCAATCCGCCTCAGACAATGTATTTCACGCGCTGGCAGCCCTCCCACTCAATCGTTCTGCCGAAGGGGATCCATTGCAACCCGTGCGGGATCTGGATCAGATCAGAGCTTTCTTGGCTGGTGGCGGTCCGGCGGCTTTCTTTGATTTGCCTTGGATACCGCTCTACCTCGGGGTTTGCTTCTACTTTCATGCCTTAATCGGAACAGCGGCTCTGGTCGGGAGCGTGGTATTGTTGTCGCTTACCCTGATGACCGAGGTGTGGACCAAGGGACCTACGAGGATGGCCATAAGTGATGGCGTCTTGCGCAATGCCGTCGCGTCTGCCGCATCGCGCAACGCCGAGGTCGTGCGCTCGATGGGCATGGAGGCACGCTTGAGGCAGCGTTGGAGTGCGATCAATGACCGCTTCATTGGCGTCCAGCTGGCGACCGCGGACGTCGTCGCAAGCCTTGGCGCTGTCTCTCGGACGCTTCGGATCATACTGCAATCTACCGTTCTTGGGATCGGCGCGTATTTGGTGATCATTGGTGAGGCGACAGCGGGCGTGGTGTTTGCCAGCTCCATGCTGGTATCGCGTGCGATGGCGCCGGTGGATCTCGCGATCTCGCGGTGGCAGTCTTTCGCGGCTGCCCGACAAAGCTGGGTACGCCTCGAAGCCTTGCTGAAGCGGTTTCCAGATCAAGTGCGCGGCCTCGAGCTACCGCCGCCGAGCCATGATCTTGCCGTTGAGAATATTCATGTCGCTCCGCCAGGGAGCGAACGCTCGGTCGTTCAAGGCGTCAGCTTCCTCGTCCGGGCAGGGAGTGCTGTAGGCGTAGTCGGACCTAGCGGATCTGGAAAATCTACGTTGGTACGTACGATCGTTGGTGCATGGGCTTCCCGTGCCGGAAAGGTTCGCATCGACGGCGCGGCACTCGAACAGTGGGCGTCCGAAGACCTTGGCCGGCATATTGGCTATTTGCCACAAGATGTCGACTTGTTCGCTGGTACCGTCGCAGAAAATATCTCCCGATTCGATGCAAGGTGCGCGTCGCGCGATATCATCGCAGCAGCACAAGCGGCCGGCGTGCACGAGCTGATCCTCAAACTTCCAGATGGCTATGAGAGTCAGATTGGCGAGGGTGGGGTAGCGCTTTCTGCGGGGCAGCGGCAGCGGATTGCATTGGCTCGCGCCCTGTTTCGCGATCCTTTTCTTGTGGTTTTAGATGAGCCGAACTCAAACCTAGACCATGCCGGCGACCAGGCGTTGCAACGGGCGATCTTGGGTGTGCGGGCACGCGGCGGCATCGCTGTCATCGTAGCTCACCGACCGAGTGCGCTCGAAAACGTCGACCTGATGTTGGCAGTGGCCGAGGGAAAGGCTGTGGCGTTCGGCCCGAAAGACGAGGTGACAGCGAAAGTTACCAGATCGGCGGTACGAACGGTCTCAAAGGAACTTCGCACCGTGGCAGATAATAGGAATACGCCATGACTGAGCGATCGCGGCCGAACATACTCATCTCCTTGCAATGGTACCTGCGCGGTGCGGTCGCCGTGATCATCACGTTCGGAGTGGGCGTTTGCGGGCTTGCCGCGAAAACGCAGATCGCGGGAGCAGTAATAGCAAGTGGCACTCTGGTCGTAGACAGCAACGTGAAAAAGGTCCAGCATCCGACAGGCGGCGTAATCGGTGAACTTCGAGTTCGGGATGGCGTGCGAGTGAGAGCTGGTGACGTGGTAATGCGCCTCGATGAAACAGTGGTGCGTGCCAATCTGGCGATTGTTACCAAGAGTATCGACGAGCTGCTCGCCCGAAGGGCCCGTGAGGAGGCCGAGCGAGACGGGATGAAGACGATTGAGTTTCCGCCGGAGCTGCTTTCGCGAGCGAATGACGACGATTTGGCGCGCATTCTAGCCGGCGAGCAAAGACTGTTTCAAATTCGACGCGAGAGCGTGGAAGGGCAGAAGGCTCAGCTGCGCGAGCGGATCGCGCAATCCAGCGAGGAAATCCGCGGTTATGCTACTCAGGAAGAGGCGAAGGCCCGGCAGAGCGAGTGGATTGATCAGGAGCTCGTCGGGGTCCGCGATCTCTGGAAGTCACATCTCGTTCAGTTCACTCGCGTCACAACGCTCGAGCGAAGCAAGGCCGCGCTCGACGGGGAACGTGGCGCGCTTATTTCCTCTATAGCTCAAACCAAGGGAAAGATTTCAGAGATCGAGCTTCAAATTCTGCAGCTCGATCAGAATACACGGACTGAAGTGGGTAAGGATCTAGCCGATATACGTGCAAAATTGTCGGAGCTGGGTGAGCGGCGTGTTACCGCCGAGGATCAGCTTAAGCGCATCGACGTTCGGGCACCGCAGGATGGGGTCGTCCATCAGCTTAGCGTTTTTACGGTGGGCGGCGTTGTCGGTCCGGGTGATGTATTAATGATGATCGTGCCGGAAGGAGACGCGTTGGCTGTCGAGGCGAAGTTGTCTCCGCAGGATATCGACCAGGTTCGAGTAGGCCAGGCGGCGGTACTCCGGTTTGCCGCGTTCAATGCGCGGACGACGCCGGAAATCAACGGCAAAGTGGGGGTTGTTTCAGCTGACCTGCTGCAGGATCAGCGGACCGGCGCTTATTATTACACGGTTCGGATCACGCTGCCTGCTGACGAAGTCGGAAAGCTCGGATCTAAGAAGTTGGTACCTGGCATGCCGGTCGACGCGTACATTCAGACCTCGGAGCGATCAATGCTTTCGTATCTGCTGAAGCCCGTTGTTGACCGCGGATTTAATGCCTTCCGTGAACAGTAGGCCCGAGGAATGCGTGCGGCGGTGATTCGCAGACTCATTTTTGGTCTCGTCGTCATGTCCGCGATGGCACGGGGTGCGCATGGCGCCGAAGATTTCCCCAAATTTAAGGTGCCGCTTAATTGTCGCGTCGGCCTCACCTGCTTTATTCAGAATTACGTAGATCACGACCCTACCGCGGAGACCCGCGATTTTCACTGCGGCACCCGAACCTATGATGGTCACGACGGGACAGATTTTCGTATTCCGAGCATGGCCAGCCAACGGAACGGCGTTGAGGTTATGCCGGTCGCCGACGGAATTATATTGCGGGCGCGTGATGGGATTGAGGATGTTTCAATCCGAAAAAAAGATAACAACGATATCAAAGGAGGACAGTGCGGGAACGGCTTGGTGATTGAACATGCGGGGGGATGGAGCTCCCAGTATTGCCACTTGGCAAACGGCAGCCTGCGGGCGGCACCAGGCCAACGGGTAAGCGCCGGACAGGTTCTTGGCTTGGTCGGACTATCCGGCGAGACCGAGTTTCCGCACTTGCATCTTACGATCCGCAAGGACGATGTTGTCGTCGATCCGTTCGCGTATGGAGCTGAGGCGGGGGCGTGCGTCGGAGGAGTTTCGCTCTGGGATCTGACCGACGCGGTCGAATATCACCAGCGCGAGATCTTGAATTTCGGCTTCACCTCCATCCCGGTTACCATGGACGCGATCGAATCCGGTGAAGCGGAGCGCAACCCCGTCAAGAAAGTCAGCTCATTAATCGCTTATGTCAGAGCAATTGGTCTTCGGGCAGGAGACGAGCAACTGCTTCAGATATATTCTCCCGACGGTTCGTTGCTTGTCGAGCACCTGTCTCCACCCCTTGAGCATGACAAGGCTCAAGCCTTCGTTTTTGTCGGCAGAAAGGAGCGAGGTACGGGCTGGCCTGCGGGAAATTACAACGCCACATATATCATCAAGAAATCCGGCGTCGAGCTTTTGCGTAAGTCATTCCAGGCGCCGATCGATCGTGGGCGACTGTAAGTCGTTCGAATCGCGCCGGCGAAAGCGTTGCCGGGTGTGATATCGGGTGAAGAAACAGATGCATGACTGACAACCGTCTATGCCGAGGGTCTCGCGGCTGAGTGTTGCCGCAACGGGCGCTCGGCGTTATTGGGCATTGGGAGGAAAGCAACGGCGTTGCCGTGAGCTACGGTGGTCCATGTCGTCCGTCGTCAGACACTATGAGGCTGATCGGTGTTGCAGGACTTCCGCGGCCGTTATTCTTTGGGTCGCACTCAGTTCCTGTCTTGATGGCTGGTGGGGAAAGGACAGGATCAAGTGTCGGATGCAGAGCCGCTCGGGGAACAGAAGCTACATCGTAGTTGAGCGCAGCCAAGAAAAATTGGGTACCGGTGATGATAGGCAAGGCTGCGAGCATGACTGTTCCGGCGGTCGCCGGCTCCCTTTGGGCGCTTTCGACGATCCACTTATAAGAGCCGAATGTGCCTCCAAAAAGGATCAGCGCTATCGAGGCACAGAGCTCTACGGATGCGACGTTAAAATCGCGGATGAAGTAATTGTAGGCGATCCGCTTCCATGTATTTCGCAGATGTCCTATCAAAAATGGACCGAGGATCTTGCGCACGTGGAGACCACTAACCTCATCGCTGTAGACGGCGTCCATGGCGACGTCGATGACCCGGGCCCGGACCGTGCTGAGTCGAAAAAGGATATCAGTCTCAAAAAAATAGCGCTCAGCGAGCTTCTCTAAGGGTAGCAAAGTAAGTACACGAGTGCTGATAGCGGTATATCCATTGGTCGGATCGAACAGGTTCCAATAACCCGTCGAGAGCTTAGAAAAGAACGATAGGATCGCATTTCCGAAAACACGCACGTTCGGCATACCCTGCAAAGAGGCTGGGCTATAGAAGCGGTTGCCTTTCGAGTAGTCGGCTTCACCATTGATGATAGGAATGCAAAAGCGCGATGCGATACGAGGATCCATCTGGCCATCGCCATCGATCTTGACCGCTATGTCCATTCCGTCCGCCACAGCCTGACGATAGCCACGGATGACTGCGCTTCCTACGCCGCGATTTCGGTCATTTCTCAGCACCGTCACTCGCGGATCCGTTGAATTAGATTGGATGTAATCCCCGGATCTCTCGGGACAGGCGTCGTCAATGCAGTAGATGGCGTCGAACTCCGGTCCGATCTTTGCTATGACGCCAAGGACATGCCGTTTCACTTTGTAGCAGGGAATAACCGCGCAAATCCGATAAGACTTGATCATGTTGATCTGTTCATAGAGTCGTTACGAATAAGCCGGCGATGACAAGTGCCATTCCGACCACATAATTCAATCCAACAGTTTCTCCTAAGAATAGGACAGCTGCTAGAGGAACAAGTATAAAAGATAGTGCCATAAACGGATAGGCGCTGCTGAGTGGCACGTTCTGCAGGATATAGATGTAGAGCACCGTCGTGCCGCCATAAAGAGTGAGGGCTGCGATAACGACTGGATTGAGCATTAGCCAAATTGCGGATGATAGATCCGTAACTGGTTCGGCTTGCTGGGCTCCTATTCGGAACAGGGTTTGCCCGATCGCAAGAAGAACTGCTACGCAAGCCAACAGTGCAATATAATAGTTTCGCATATGAGCCCCACAAACGGTGTGGCGATCTATATGACTTTCGCCGTAAGCTCGCAACTCTAAGCTGCGGATTCCAAGCATTCGACTGAACCATCCATTCGGGCGGCGCGAGGTGGAGTCTACCTGCTTGGCCGCCGGCTCCCCACCTTTCGCAAAGTCAGTCCGAACCTGTGTGCACGGGCATAAACTGCTGCAACGTACGGTCTAGCTGACCGGCTATTTTCTCGGCGCTCCACCCTGCCATCACCATTGACCTGAAACACGCATCCTCTTCCGCCGTCCACTGCTTCGGCAACCGGGATGATCCCTGGCTCTGTTGATTTGGTGCGCTCGCTCTATCTCCTGTAGGCATCACCGGCCCGCCTGCAAACGGAACGCCTAATCGATGGGCTCTTGCCCCCAATTTATCTCGTTATAAAATGGTTCCCTGCCGCATTCGCTCTTGCGGCGCGTCGAATGATCGTGTCAAGGGAAAAGAGGTTCGTGTGCTCGTCTGGACGATCGTTGGTCGCGGCGAGCACAATGTGAGATTCCGATAGTCCGTGACTTAAGTAGAGCTGTCGGAGGTTCTCGTTTAGGGCGAGTAGCAGCGAAGCGTTCAGCAGGCTCTCTCGCAGTTCAAAATAGCGATGGTAAGTTAGCAAAGGATTGTCTGCTTCGGCCGCTCGATGGCGTAAATCGTTGGCAAATGGCAGGCAGGGGTCTTTTGCCTGGCGGTGGTTCGACTCACATAGCCACCAATCATTATGCAGAGAAACCAAATAGGGCGTTTGATTGGAGGTACAGGCGGGCAAGACGGAGAAACTCATCTCACGAACGTCGAAGATGCAGACTAGATCAGGCTGCCAGATATCGAGTACCTCTTTAAATTTTCGTGCGACATCGTCGTTCCAGTACTGATTCGTCGGCAGGATGTTATGAGTGAGGCCAACTAAGGTGAGGTTGTTCACGCGGTTGACGTGCAGGGCATGCAAGGGAAGTTCCGGGCTCTGGAAACCGTGAAGGAATACGACTTCGTAATCTTTGCTTTCCATCAGCTGCGAAGCAAATTGCGCGGCGGCATGGCCTACCGCATTGGGCAATAAGTCGTTCACTATCATGATGCGTAACCTGCCGGCTGACGACGGTGGCAATGCTTGCAACAGAGGCTTGACTTGAAGATCCGCTAATCGGTCGGGATGAAAGCGTTCATGCGCGCTACGCGATGCGTGCTCACCAATCTCGTTGCGAAGCGTCTTGCTTTGAACCAAAGCGGAGAGGTGTCGTATCCAATCCTGTGTTGAGCTAGCTAAGAAGCCATTTTTTTCATCGTCGATGACGTTTGCATATGGATCGAGCGCGCTACAGACGCTCGGTACCTTGACCAATGCGGCTTCTATAAATTTGACTGGACTCTTCGCCCGGTTTAAGCGGGGTATCCTCCAGGCAAGCTATACTGACGTCCCACGAGGCCAATGAACGCAAATAGTCGTCCATGTCCATCAGCGGAAGGCGTACGATTCGGTTGGAAAAGCTTGTCAACTCGGACGGGAGCAGCAGCGGGCCCTGGATCGCCAGTTCAACGCTCGGATAGTGTTCAAGAACATAAGCGAGGGCAGGTGCTGCCTGGGCAAAGTCATTGTCGTGGGTGGCGGTGCCGCTGCCATATCCGATCGTTACCGTGTCGGGTGAACGGGGTAATGGATGGCTGAGAATCTGGCTGGACAGCCGCAGCTGATGAGCGCTTAGACCATTTTGGACCACGAAGCATTGGCCGCGGTTGATCTCGCGCATGTGTGCCGCAAGCGCATCTGTGCTCGCGATGGCATGATCACAGGCGGCCAATGCTGCACGATAGAATTGAACGCCCTCCAGGAGATGCTGCTGTTGCTCTGCAGAGCTTGATCGAAAGCTATGCAAAGTAGAAAATATCTCCTGATCGAAGACGATATCGTCGACGTCAAAGAATGTGGGTATGCCAAGCCTGGCGGCCTCTGAAAACAGCCGTGCGGTAGCCGGTTGCAAACCAACACGATAAAAGATCACAACTTCCGCCAGTTGAATGGCTTCTCTGCATTCCTCGAAATTCCACCAGTTAGCTATGGTCACGCTGCAGCCCAGACGTTCGAGACTTTCGGTCTTGTGGTAGACACGGTAAAGCCGACAGGCCGGGATCGACATTTCGGCGATAATTGCGACGCGCCGGCGTGGACCTTGCGGGTTTGCAGCAGATGTTTCTGACGTTGAGACTAATCGCTTAATCGAGCGTGCCAGCCGCGCGAGTTTGCGCTTCGCTTTAACGTGAGACGCCGTAATGAAGCTGCTCTCTGTCATAGAACCATGTTGATGGACGGACGAGGGGACATCGCCAGCTATTTGGCGTAACTTTCATTCCAGGCTTGCACATTGCTTGCTCGAGACGCGGCGTCTGCTGGGCGGGCCGGTTGGCTTAATAAAAAGTTGCGACGTCGACAATTATCCAGGAGTCCCAACCGCTGCCGCGTAAGCGTCGAGGATTTCATCGATTGGACCTGCGGATTTGATCCTGCCCTGATCCATCCAGATGCCTTGGTTACAAAACTGGCGGCATGTCTCAACGTTATGTGATGCGAGCACTAAAATGCTGGCTTTCGAGACGAACGACTCGACGCGTTGCTTCGCTTTGGTCAGAAAGGACGCGTCGCCGGCCATAATCCACTCGTCCATTAGAAGAATCTCCGGCGCGAAACAGGTCGCGACCGCGAATGTCAGACGCGTCATCATGCCCGACGAGTAGGTTCGCACCGGGATATCGAGATAGTCGCCAAGCTGGGTGAACTCGACGATGTCGGGCATGAGCCGTTCAATTTCATCTACCGATAAGCCCAGGATCATGCCGCGCAGGCGTATGTTGTCGTAGCCGGAGATGTCACCGTCAATGCCCAGGCCGATGTCGAACATAGGAGATATCCGGCCGCGCGTCCTCATGGTGCCTGATACCGGCTCATAGATTCCTGCCATGACCCGCAACAAGGTGGTCTTTCCAGCTCCGTTATACCCAATGAGGGCTACCCGGTCACCGGCACGCAATTGCAGCGAGACATCGCGAAGCGCTTCAACAACGATCTGGTGGTTCGCGTCGGTAGCGATGCGACCACCCGAACCGTGGAAAAGCAGACTCTTCTTCAGCGAGCGCGACCCGCTTTGGTAAATTGGAAAAGATACGCTCACGTTCGTGAGCGTTAGCTCGGCGTTGCCGGTGGGGAACGGTGCATTCATGGAAGCTAGACCCAGTACGCGATGCGGGCGCGATAGCGCGCAAAGAAGGCTGCGGCCACTGCTATGTTGATGAGCGTGATCAGCAGGACGGCCAGATAATTTTGTTCGGTCGGTATTGTCCCTAGCAGTGGAGCGCGAACGATTTCCAGGAGGTGAAAGAAGGGGTTGAAATCGGTAATGTAGGTCTTGCTCTTCAGCAATTCGGGCTTCCAAAAGATCGGCGTGACAAAGAATACGATCTGAATAGCAGAGTTGATGACCTGGGGAACGTCGCGGTATCGCGCGGATATGATTCCGATGCAAAGATTGGCAAGCGCGCCGTTGAAGATCACAAGCATCAGGCCGGGGATCGCAAGCAGCGCCGTCGCGCCCGGCCATATCCCAAAATAGGCAATGACGCCGAAGTAAATAACGAAGTTATGGGCGAATATGACAAGCTTGCTCCAGCTCGATCGATAGACGTAGACCGAATAGGGCAGCCTAATTTGTTTGATGTAGGATTCGGCGCCCGTAAACAGGGTGCCTGCCTCGGTGATGAAGCTGGAAATCAGATTCCAGACCAGCAGGCCGACACACAGGAATGGCAGGAAGTCGTCGATCGGTGTATTGAATAGCTGCGCATATAGAACACCCAAAGACACGACCATGATGGCCATGCTGGCGGTTAGCCAAAACGGCCCCAAAAGAGAGCGGCGGTAACGTTGCCGAATATCGTTCCACCCAAGACGGACCCACAGTGGCCAAAGGCCAAGGCCCGAGATCATGTCGGACAACGCTATTTTGAGAGCCAGAGGCTGGCGCTCGGGACCATCATGTCCGGCGGAAAAGAGAGGTTGAAGGCTAGCTTTCAAGGTCGCGGTCCGTATCTGGGGCACCTGCTTGGAAATAGGCCGGTGGTCGCAGTTGGCCCCGTTTGCGCGAAGGAACACCCCATCTGGTCCGCCCTGTCAACGGCATCGACGCTTTCGCCGCCCGGCACACGGTCCTTTTTCGAGTTTGGGCTGGCCGGACCATCTGGTTCCCTGCTCGGACCGACGTCTGTGAAGGCAAAACCGGTGCATTGTGCCCCTAAATCCCTGTAAAAATTGACCTTGGAAAGGATTTGTAGTTTTGATGGCTAATTGACGGCAAATTGCTACCTTAGACTGGTTGGGGGACGATGCGGGTTGAGGTTCTAACAATTCCGGAAGTGCTGCTGGTGACGCCGATTAAGCACGGCGACGAGCGAGGTTTCTTTTCCGAAACGTTTCGCGCGGATGTTTTGGCGGCGCGCGGCGTTCGGGAAAGCTTCGTCCAAGACAACCACGTGCGTTCTACGCAAAGGGGTGTGCTCCGTGGCCTCCACTTTCAAACGCCGCCGCATGCGCAGGGCAAACTTGTCAGGTGCATGCGAGGGGCCATCCTCGATGTCGCCGTCGATATCCGGGCTGGCTCGCCCACCTACGGTCGGCATGTTGCGGCCGAGCTATCGGCGGCGAATTGGCGGCAGCTGTGGGTGCCGCCTGGCTTTGCTCACGGCTATGTCACCTTGGAGAGCGATTGCGAAGTCGCCTACAAGACCACCGACTATTACGCGCCGGATTGCGATCGGGGCGTTGCCTGGGATGATCCTGCGTTAGCAATCGATTGGCGGATTACGCCCGCCGATGCGGTCCTCTCCGAGAAGGACCGAAAGCAACCGCGTCTGCAAGATATGCAGCCGGTTTTTCAGTATCAAAACTAGATCACTATTAGGGGCCAGGATGAAAGTTCTTGTGACCGGTGGCGCCGGCTTCATCGGATCCGCGGTATGCCGTCACTTCATCGCCGATTTGAACCACGATGTGGTCGTGATCGACAAGCTTACCTATGCGGGCAACATGGCCTCACTGGCTGAGGTTGCATCGAGCGCGCGTTATGTCTTCGAGAAGCACGACATTTGTGATGCCGAGGCGATTCAATCGATCTTCGTCAAGCACCAGCCCGATGCCGTGGTTCATCTCGCGGCGGAGAGCCACGTTGATCGCTCGATTTCCGGCTCGGATGTTTTCGTCAAAACAAATGTGTTGGGCACCTTCACGCTGCTCGAGACTGCGCGCCGGTATGTGGCATCGGGCCGGAACAGCAACGCGAACGACTTCCGTTTCGTGCATGTCTCGACGGATGAAGTCTACGGTTCGCTCGGGGATCTTGGACTGTTTACCGAGACTACGGCGTATGATCCGAGTTCGCCCTACTCAGCGACCAAGGCTGCCTCTGACCATCTGGCGAAGGCGTGGCAGCGAACATATGGGCTGCCGGTGATCGTCTCGAACTGCTCGAACAATTACGGGCCATATCATTTTCCTGAAAAGCTCATTCCGCTCATCATTCTCAATGCGCTCGAAGGAAAGCCGCTGCCCGTCTATGGCGACGGTTCGAACGTCCGCGATTGGCTATATGTGGAAGATCACGCGCGTGCGCTCGGCATCATCCTGGCAAAGGGGCGACCTGGCGAGACTTACAATATTGGCGGCCGTAACGAACGAAAAAATATCGAGGTTGTCAGGCAGATCTGTACATGGATGGATCGGCTCCATCCCGGCGATCGCTCGTGCCACGATTTGATTTCATTTGTGACCGATCGCCCGGGCCATGATCACCGCTACGCCATTGATGCTAGCAAACTTGAGACGGAGCTCGGCTGGCGCGCGCAAGAGACGTTCGAGACCGGAGTTGAAAAGACGGTTCGCTGGTATCTCGAGCGATCGGACTGGTGGAAGCCTTTGCGTGATCGCGTTTACAGCGGCGAGCGCCTCGGCCTTGTGAAGGCAGAGCGTCAATGAGACTTTACGTGATCGGTGGCGAAGGCCAAATTGCCAGATCGCTGCGCGAGGCCGCAGCGCTCGAGAATGACGTTGTATTCGGCTACGGCGCGCGTCCTGAGGTAGATCTTCTGCAGCACTCCTCGGTCGAAAGAGCCGTTGCGGATTTTCGTCCTGACGTAATCATAAACCCTGCAGCCTATACCGCGGTCGACAAAGCCGAGTCCGAACCAGACTTAGCTTTTGCCGTCAATCGGGACGGCGCTCGAGCGGTGGCGCTGGTGGCAGCAAAGCGAGGGCTGCCGATCATCCATATTTCCACGGACTATGTATTCGATGGAAAGAAAAACGGCACCTATATCGAAGACGATGCGGTTAATCCCCAGGGCGTCTATGGCCGATCGAAGCTCGAGGGAGAACGGGTCGTTGCGGAGGTGAATCCGAAACACATCGTGCTTCGCACGTCATGGGTCTACTCCCCATTTGGCAACAATTTCGTGCGGACCATGCTGCGCCTCTCAGAGCAGCGTGATCGGCTGCGAGTGGTCGATGACCAGGTGGGATGTCCCACCTACGCGCCGGATATTGCGCGCGCGATTATTTCTATCGGCCGCCAAGTCACCGGCTCTTCATGGAACTCAAAATTTTCAGGTGTGACCCACGTCGCTGGACCGGACGCTATGAGCTGGCGCGCCTTTGCGCAGCAGATCGTTCGTGGTGCGGCAAAACGAGGAGGGCGCTCGGTTCCTGTTGACTCGATCGCAACGTCCGATTATCCGACCGCGGCCTTGCGGCCAGCAAATTCAGCTTTATCCATTTCGAGGCTGAGGGAGACGTTCGGAATTGATCTTCCCTCGATGAGCGACTCTCTATCGGCCTGTCTTGATTATTTACTAGTGCATAATGGGGGGAAGGCATCATGAAGGGCATCATTCTTGCGGGCGGCAGCGGGACGCGGCTTTACCCGATGACCTTGGTAACGTCGAAGCAGCTGTTGCCGGTCTACGACAAACCAATGATCTATTATCCGTTGTCGACCTTTATGTTGGCAGGGATCCGTGAAGTTCTGATTATCTCGACGCCGCATGACCTTCCGCTGTTCCAATCCTTGTTGGGAGACGGAAATCAATGGGGGCTGTCGCTGTCCTATGCCCCTCAACCAAAACCTGAAGGCCTCGCCCAGGCTTTTATCATCGGCGCCAAGTTCGTCGAAGGCGGCCCGTCCGCTCTCATTCTGGGTGACAACATTTTTTTCGGGCACGGCCTGCCGGCCTTGCTTGCCAGCGCCCGGTCGCGCGCATCGGGGGCTACCGTCTTTGCTTACCAGGTGGCCGACCCCGAGCGTTATGGCGTCGTCTCCTTCGACGACAGCGGCCGCGCGCAGTCGATCGAAGAAAAGCCGAAACAACCGAGGTCGCACTTCGCGGTTACGGGTTTGTATTTCTACGATAACCAAGTCGTCGATATTGCTGCCGACCTACGGCCCTCCGCGCGCGGTGAATTGGAAATCACCGACTTGAATCGGGTCTATCTCGATCGTGCCCAACTGGCAGTCGAACGCATGGGGCGAGGCTTTGCGTGGCTGGACACCGGAACGCCGGATAGCCTTTTGGAGGCTGGAGAGTTCGTAGCAACACTAGAGCGACGCCAAGGGGTGCGGATCGCCTGCCCCGAGGAAATCGCGTTTCGGGAAGGATTTATCGATCGAGACCAACTCGTAAAGCTAGCTGAGGCGTTGGGTAAGAGTGGCTATGGCCGCTATATCATGAGCATCGCCGCGAATGAGCATTGAGTTAGTGACTGATCCGGCATTGGTGCCGTAACACGTCTGTGTGGATCTGCCCTGTCAGTTGCGGGGAGGGGGCAGTTGTGAGCGTTGGCGCACTTGGCAGACCTCATCTCGGTGGGGGCCATCGTCGGGTTAGAGACTTTCTTTGGATCGCGGTCGCGGCGGGTAGCAGGACTGACCGAAAAAAGGGCGTTCAAGTTCCAGAACTCGATTGTTGTGACCTGGGACGTTTGTGGCGGTCATTAGCGCACAGACATTCGAGGTTGCAATTCTTCGTTGCGCAGTAGAAGTTCTGCAATAGATCGGCTAAGCCATTGCAACATAGGGGTAAGCTACCATGGTCGGGACGAGTTTCCTTGGAAAATCTGAGCAATATTTAGAACGTCTTGGACGCGTTCTTGCTTCGCTTGATCGTTCAGAACTCGACGCTGGGGTAGCCGAGGTTGCGAAGGCTTGCGAGCGAGGGGCTCAAATCATTACGCTGGGCAACGGTGGCAGCGCAATGACTGCACTTCACTTCGTGACGGATTGGGGTAAGATGGTGCCTCTGGCTACTGGCCGCCCGCTGTCTGCGCGTTCTTTGGTCGACAACATGGGGCTGATCACCGCCTACGCCAACGACATTTCTTTCCCAGAGGTCTTTGTCCATCAGCTGCGCAATATCATGCGTCCCGGAGATCTGATTGTCGCCATCTCGGGCAGCGGAAATTCGGAGAACGTCATTCAGGCGGTAGATTTTGCGAATGCCAATGGTGGAATTACGCTTGGGCTGATGGGCTTCTCGGGCGGTCGGCTAAGGGAGCGCGTCACGACGCCTGTTTGGGTCCGCTCAAACGACATGCAGCTCTGCGAAGATGCGCACGCGATTTTTGGCCATATCGTGATGCAGTCATTGTGTGGCATCGGTTGATTTGACGACCCGATGAATAGTGAGATGGCGATATTGGATTACGAGCAATCTCCAACCGCGGATGTGGGTCTGCGGTACGACACATTGCGCCTTGCGCTATGGTCAATTGCGACGACCTTATCCGGTTTCGAGACTGACAGTTACCGGAAATGGGCCGCGGAGGAGGCTTTCACTATTTCAAATGTCGGGTCAGATCGTCCCGATGATTTGCCGTGGCTCACATTGATTGTTGCGCATTGCGATGATCGAAATGCATTATCTGACACCCTAAAGTCAGTCTCAACGCAGATCGGGTCTGGTGTCGAGATTATCGTAGCGTGCTCCAGCCTTTCCATCGCGGATCTCGTGCCTTTTGTGGAATCGCTGGAGTGCCCTAGCGTCTCCAGGATCGTGCAGTGTGACGGAGGTTTAGCCAAAGCAGAGGCGGACGCCGTTAACCTAGCGCGCGGCCAATTCATTGCATTTCTGTCGGAGGGCGACTTGTTGGCGCGAGGTGCACTTGCGTGCATCGTCGGCCAGCTCAGGAGTCAGCCCAAGCTCGACATGATCTATTCCGATGAGGATTGGATCGATGGAGAAGGACAGCGTTTGCTCCCTCGGTTCAAAACTGGCTGGGATCCCTACGCTCAACTGGGGTTCGATCTGCCTGGACGCTTGTGTGTGATGCGATTGAATCGGGTGAAAGAAGTTGGTGGAATGCGCGCGGAGCACGCTCCAGCGCACCACTATGATCTGCATTCCCGGCTTGGAAGGCATCTTCGCTCGTACCGGATCTCCCATCTTCCACATATTCTTTGTCATCGTCGCGCCCCCGGCGATGACATTCCTAAGCACGTGCTGGACAAGGCGCTCGCGAAATATGAGCGGGCGGCACGACATGTGGCGGGGTTGGTTGCAGGTGCGCGAGTCGAGCCTTCTTCCCTCGCTCCGTTCATCAACAAGATCGTATTTCCGGTGCCGGACCCAGCGCCACTTGTCTCGGTCATGATTCCAACCCGCGATAGGGCGGACCTTCTACGCAGTTGCGTGAGGGGCGTTCTTACAAATACAAGCTACCCCAACATAGAGCTCTTGATTCTCGACAACGATAGCTGCGAACCGGAGACTACCGAGCTGTTTGTGTCACTTTTGACGGATCCTCGAGTTCGGGTCCTGCGCGTATCCGGTCCGTTCAACTACTCTCGAATCAATAATGTCGGGGCGTCGCGGGCTCGTGGCACAATTCTCTTGCTGTTGAACAACGATATTGAGGTCATCGGCCCTGAATGGTTGGCCGAAATGGTTCGTCTCGTCGTTCGTGAGGATGTCGGCTGTGTCGGCTCCAAGTTACTCTATGCTGACAGATGCATTCAGCATGCCGGAGTTGTCCTCGATAGTAGCCCATTGGCCATGCATGCTTTCCGCAGGTTGCCGGCCGACGCCATGGGCTACGATGCGCAATTGGCCGGCTTGCGCAGCTACAGCGCAGTGACGGGGGCCTGCCTTGCGATTCGACGTGACTTGTTCATGAAAGTCGGGGGCTTCGACGATGAAGGCCTAAAGATCGCCTACAACGATCTTGACCTATGCTTAAAGTCAGAAGAGTTAGGCTACATCAATCTTTGCACGCCGTTCGAGCCTTTGTTTCACCTTGAAGGCGCTTCCCGTAGCAAGAGTGTCTCTCCTGAAAAGGAAGAACAGGATCGAAGAGAACTCAGACATCTGCTGGGTCGCTGGCCGGATCGCTTTCGAAATGACATCGCTGATCATCCAAACCTCAAGTGGGATTGGAATGAAGCAATAAGACTCGTTCGGTTAAGTGAGACGTACGCTGGCGCGATGTCGCGCAGCTTAAATTTCCAAGGACTACTATCATGTTGAAATTTTCAAGCTCAGACAAGGCAGGTCTGCCGCTTGATGGAGCCTTGTCGGCACTTTCGTCGGCAACACTTGATTCTCTCTTTTATGTGCCCGAGCTCGTTGGAACTCCGAGCGCTTGGTGGACGCACGTCCCATTTGCATTCTGGGTGGCCAATGTCTGTCATCCGACGGTGTTCGTGGAGCTGGGAACTCACTACGGCGTATCTTATACGGCGTTTTGCGAGGCGTTTCAGCGCGGCGGGTTTGATACTCGTTGTGTTGCGGTTGATACTTGGAAGGGAGATGAGCACGCGGGCTTCTACGGGGACGAGGTCTATTTCCAGCTCAAAGAAATTCATGATCGTCGATATGGCGCATTCTCGACTCTAATACGCTCCACATTTGACGAGGCGTTGTTTCACTTTTCTGATCATTCCATTGATCTTCTGCACATCGACGGAAGACATCGCTATGAGGATGTGAAGCACGATTTCGAAACCTGGCTTCCAAAGCTTTCACCGCGTGCCGTAGTGTT
Organism: Bradyrhizobium sp. USDA 4502; assembly: GCF_054063355.1. NCBI lineage: Bacteria > Pseudomonadati > Pseudomonadota > Alphaproteobacteria > Hyphomicrobiales > Nitrobacteraceae > Bradyrhizobium > Bradyrhizobium sp. USDA 4502. The sequence continues at coordinate 4,585,766 of NZ_JBSSGF010000001.1, read as the reverse complement.
GTTTCACGATACGAACGTGCATGAGAATGATTTTGGAGTCAGACGTTTTTTTGGTGAGCTCGCTGGCCGGTATTCGGCGTTCGAATTTCTGCACGGTTCGGGCTTAGGTGTCCTTGTCGTCGGAGATGAGGCTCCGGACGCGGTGCGCGCGCTGTGTGATCTAGATGATGCCCGTATCGTCAGTGCGCTGCGGGCGCGCTTTTCCCATCTCGGTTCGCTTTGGCACGCTTTGACGCGGGAGCAGCTGAGCGTTGCTGCCCATGCTCAAGAACGTCTGGAGTTGCAAGCTCGCCTAAAGGCAGAGTTCGAATTGGCAAGCGTACAATTCGGAGAAGAGCGACGAGGGCTGGAAGAGCGGTTGGCTCATGCCGAAGCCAGTTTGCATCAGGCACAGCGTTCTCACGAAAGAGCGTATGCCGATGCGCAAGCCTCTGCGGAAGCAGAGGTTGCGTCCGTAGTCGCGCAGTTCGATGGAGAGCGACGCGAACTTAGAGAAGACTTGGCTCGCGCGAAGGCTGATGTGGAGCGAGGCCGTATCGTTCGCGATCGTGCCGTGAAGCGCATCGTCGACATGAGGCGGACGATCGAAGAAATGAGTCGTGTTTTGCATGCTTCGAAGGAAGTCACTGCCGAGGCGTCCCAAGTAAATGTCCCAGTCGCTGCTTTGCACGCTTCGGTAAAAGCGGTTGAACAGTCCCAAAGCGAACTGTCGGTCGACGCTGTCGCCCCTCAGGCCGCCGAGGCTCACTACACCCCCAAGACCCAACCCTACCGCGTAACGTTAAAGATGCAGCTGAAGAGTTACGTGCGGCCGCTCTTTGGCTTGCTAAATCCTAGAGAAGTAGCTTACGTCAAAATGGTTCGTAAGTCCGCTTACTTCGATCGACAGTGGTATTTGAAGGCTTATCCCGATGTGCTCGCGAGCGGGATGGACCCCGTTACGCATTACGTGTTGCACGGTGCAAAAGAAGGTAGGGAGCCAGGTCCACTCTTCTCCGGCCGAGAATACCTTGAGAAGAATCCTGACGTCGCGGCGGCGGGATATAATCCTTTAGTCCATTTCATTCGCCATGGCTTAAAGGAAGGCAGAAGTTTCCTCGACCTTCACGACCGGCCTTCCAAAGTGGAGTACGCTGTACCTGCTGTCGCGAAGCTTGGACGCGGTGACGATGCGCAATTGACGCTGCTCTATATTTCCGGCGAGGCAAACTCCCCGGGCAACTTTTACCGTGTTGTGCGCTACGTTGAAGCAGCGCGAGCTAACGGCGTTGATGCGAGCTGGGTGGACGTCGCCGATGTAACTGCAAATTCACCCACGCTTAGACCTAATCAAGTTCTTGTCCTATGGCGCGTGCCCTGGAACCAGGCCATCGCCGATCTCATCGATCGGGCGCGCGAGCTTGGAGCGCAAGTTGTTTTTGATGTTGACGATCTTATGACCGAGCCCGATCTCGCTAAGGTATCGGTGATTGACGGTATTCGATCACAATCGCTGCCTGAGGACGGAGTTCGAGCGCACTACGCCAGCATACGACAGACGATGTTAGCAGCCGACCGCTGCTTTACAACCACGCAAGAATTGGCATTTCATTTGAGGTGGGCCGGAAAGGTGGTGCACGTTCTCCCAAACGGATTTGACCAACAAACGCATGATATCTCGCGTTGGTCAGCCCGCAATTGGCTTTCAAGGAAGGACGACTTGATCCGGATCGGTTATGCGGGAGGCTCTCGCACGCATCAGCGCGATTTTGGATTGCTGGCAGAGGCCATCGCTAAAATCCTCCGGGAGCATCCTAAATGTCGTCTCGTCTTGTTCCAGACCGTCGACAGGACAGCAAAGCTAGTTGATGTCGAGGAGTTTCCGGTACTCGAAACCGTTCTCGATCAGATTGAGTGGCGTCCGCTTCAACCTTTGTGTGATTTGCCAAACGAACTAGCTCGCTTTGACATCAACCTCGCACCGCTAGAGTTTGGAAATGATTTCTGTGAGGCGAAAAGTGAATTGAAGTTCTTCGAAGCGGCGCTGGTCGAAGTTCCGACTGTGGCTTCGCCGACCGGGCCTTTCCGGCGCGTGATCGATCATGGTGTTACCGGTTTTCTAGCCGCAAGCGCGGATGACTGGTACCATTCACTCGATCTTCTCGTTCGTGATCCAAGCTTGCGCGCAAAGGTGGGGCGCTCGGCCTACTACAAAGCGCTTGCTCTTTACGGCCCACGACAACGCGGCTTGCAGATGGGGCGCGTCGTTGAGCAGCTTCACGGCGGCGTCCGTGCAGCGCGTGGGTTCGCGCTTGATGCGCAGCTTGCATCCAAGCCCTTTACGGCACCGAAGGTTTACCCTTCGGAGACCGTCTTCGAAAGTAACAAAGGAGGTTGGGCGAACGTTTCGGTCGTCGTTCCACTCTACAATTATGAGGACTACATCGTCGAGGCGCTTAATTCGGTCGCGGCGCAGACTTTGGTGGATATTGACCTCGTTATTGTCGATGGCGATTCTACAGATCGCTCGCTAAAAGTCGCGAAGGCTTGGGCGGAAAAGAATGCCAAACGTTTCAATCGTCTAGTATTGCTGCGTAATCAGGCGAATTATGGCCTAGGGCCGTGTCGCAACTCCGGTTTCGATGCCGCCGACACCCCTTACGTGCTGTTGCTTGACGCCGATAATCGTCTCTTGCCGACCTGCTGTGAGAATCTGTTGCGGAGTATCAAAGCCAGCGGGGCTGCCTACGTCTATCCGACGATACAGCACTTCGGAGCATCCCAGGCTTTAATATCGAACGTCCCCTACGAGCCTCATCGTTTTGTGGCCGGCAATTACATCGATGCGATGGCTCTAGTCGCGAAAGAGGCATGGGCCATGATCGGCGGTTTCGAGCATGTGCGTCATGGTTGGGAAGATTACGACTTCTGGTGCCGACTTGCAGAAATCGGACTCGTAGGCGAATGGCACCCGGAAATTCTGGCAGAGTATCGGGTCCATGCGAATTCAATGATGAAGGCGGAAACGACGATACCCGAGAACTACCGAAATCTGATGTCGAAATTTGAGCAAAAGCATCCTTGGGTATCATTGGTTGATCGTCAGACCTCGCTCTGGAAGACAATAGCTGTGGGTACGTTAAGTGAGAAACCTAGCCGGCTGGATGAACTCTTACCTATCATGAGATGTCCTTTGACAGGACAAAAGCTGATGTACTCGGAGGACCGCAAAAGTCTGCTCAGTCAGGACCGTACACAGAAATGGCCCATTGTTGATGGCCGACCGGCGCTGGCACGTGAACTGACAACGCCGGAGATTCGTCCTCCTGACCTTATCAGTAACGAGGTTCCTGAGGGCGCGATGGACATCATTCGCGAAACAAAAGGTCGCGTTCTGAATCTTAGCGCTGGTGGTTCCGCTAGAAAGTTCAATCACGTGGTGGAAGTCGAATACGCGATCTTCCGGCACACGGACGTTCTGGCCGATGCTCACCAGCTGCCCTTCGATGACGAGAGTTTTGATGCCGTTATCTCAATGAACGCATTCGAGCACTACCGCGATCCCGGTCGTGTTGCGGCTGAACTGTTTCGAGTGCTGAAGCCAGGTGGTAAACTGCACGTACGAACTGCTTTCTTGCAACCACTCCATGAAAAGCCTTGGCATTTCTACAACTGTACCCGATACGGTATGGCTGAATGGTTTAAGGCATTCGAGGTGACAAAGCTTGACGTGTCCAGCAACTTCTGTCCCAACCATTCTATTGCATGGCTGGCTTCCGAGTGCGAGGGCGCGCTGCAATCCGATGTATCGGCCAAGTCAGCGGAAACCTTTGCCAACGCGCGGGTGCGCGAAATTGTTGACCTATGGCGAAACCCCGCGCTTAGATCATCGTCGTTGTGGGGTGATTTCGAAAAAATTTCACAAGATAAGCAGGAGATAATTGCCGCCGGATTCGAGTTGATTGGTCGTAAGCCCGATAGGCGGACGGTGGGGAATAACGCAATGAAATCGTAAAAAGTCGTGACGTCCCGATTGCTATGAGCGTCAATTTCAAAACCGAGGCTGGACGAAATGATAGCGGCGCGAGAGTTCGTTATCATCTTTCTTGCCGGAACAGCAAGAAATTAAGTCGGCGCTCCGGCAAGCCGGCGCGAACAGAAAATACCTTGAGGACGTGATGGCCGCGCGTAACATCCATATTGTGACTGGTGGAGCTGGCTTTGTCGGCTGCCACTTGGTGAGAGCGTTGATCGCTCAGGGGCACGATGTGCTTGCCCTGGACAATCTGTCCCGGGGTCGCGAAAGTTATATTACTGCGTCTCGAGCAAGTGGGCACTGTGACTTTGTTGCGGTTGATTGTTCAGATGTGCAGAGCCTTCAAGCTGTGATCGGAAGGGCGTTGAGCGGACGGCGGGCCGCAGCGATCTGGCATATGGCTGCCAATTCAGACATCCCGGCAGGAACGATGGATCCATATGTCGATCTGCGCAACACGTTCATGACTACCTTTTCATCGCTTGAAGTCATGAAGGTGTTCGGGATTCCTGAATTTCATTTCGCGTCGAGTTCGGCTATCTACGGCGATTTTGGTGACGCGCTGATCCGTGAGGATAGTGCTCCTTGCAAGCCGATCTCGAACTATGGCGCGATGAAGTTGGCATCCGAAGCTCAAATATGCGCCAGGTTAGAAGCCTTCGGGCACAAAGCGACTATTTTTCGTTTCCCAAATGTCGTCGGCGCTCCTGCGACGCACGGCGTGATCTATGATTTCATAAATAAGCTCAAGGTCAATCCGCGATCTCTAGCTGTCCTCGGTGATGGCACTCAACAGAAAGCTTATCTTCACGTTACGGATCTCATCCAAGCCATGTTGTTTGTCGCAGCGAATTCAAAGGAGAAAGTTGGGATATACAATATTGGCCCGCGCGATGAAGGGGTAACTGTTCGCTTCATTGCCGAATGCGTGCGTGATCAAATATCGCCGCGGGCTGAGATCGTCTATGGTGTCGGTAACAAAGGTTGGGTCGGGGACGTTCCACGTTTCCGATATTCGATCGACCGTCTCGTCGGCTTGGGATGGCAACCTGTTAGAGATTCACGACAGGCTGTACGGGCGGCCGTTCGCGATATTTTGGCGACCGCATGAATTATCGGCAAGCTGTCATCCTTGCTGGAGGTAAGGGAACGCGCTTACGTGAGCGCCTTGATGGGCGTCCGAAACCCCTGGTTGAGATCGCTGGAATGCCGCTGCTTGGACGGCAATTGGCAACCCTACGCCAGAAAGGCTTCACTAACGTTATTGTATTGGTCAATCACGCGGCCGGTCTGATCGAGGAATATTGTGCAAGCGCAGCATTCGCCGATCTCCGCATTACTACGCTGGATGATGGAGAGCCTCGTGGGACAGCAGGCGCGTTATTGCACGCGTTTGATCATCTCGAAGAGCGATTTCTGGTGATCTATGGTGATACGTTATTTGACGTCGATCTGGAACGCTTTTGGCAGGAACATTTGAAACGACAAGCGGTCGCAACGCTGTTTTTGCATCCGAATGATCATCCCTTTGATTCTGATCTTGTAGAGATTGATGAGGAACGGCGTGTCACCAGATTCCACCCAGCGCCTCACCCAATAGACGGCTGCTTGCGCAACCTAGTCAACGCAGCGTTGTATGTGATTGAGAAAAGCTCGATTGCATTCTGGCGCGACGTTCCGGCACCGTCCGATATCGCTCGCGATCTGTTTCCCGCGATGCTCGACGCAGGCGCGCCGTTACGGGGTTATGTGAGCTACGAATACATCAAGGATATTGGTACGCCAAAACGTCTTGATAAGGCGGTTAGTCACCTGAAGACTGGGGTCGTCGCGCGGGCGCGGCGAGACCAGCGTCAAAAGGCTGTTTTTCTGGATCGTGATGGTACGATCAACCAATTGCGTGGTTATCTGTCGCGCCCTGACGAAATATTTTTATTGGATGGCGTTGGGCAGGCTGTGAAGTGGTTGAACGATAACGAATACCGCACAGTGGTGATAACCAATCAGCCAGTCCTCGCCAGAGGTGAGGCAAGTTTTGACGATATGAGGCGTATTCATGGAAGGATGGAAACTCTACTCGGTCAGGATGGTGCATTTCTCGATGCGATATACCTCTGCCCCCACCACCCAGATAAGGGATTTCCGGGCGAGGTGCCCATTCTTAAAACGAACTGCCTCTGTCGTAAGCCTGAAATCGGGCTAATCGAATGCGCACAATCGGATTTGAATATCGACTTAGGTAAGTCTTGGTTCGTTGGCGATACGACCGCTGACGTGTTGGCTGCATCGAAGGCTGGTCTGCTATCGATTTTGGTTGGAACCGGAGAGGGCGGCCGCGACAACAGATATCCTGTACGCCCAGATTTTACTGCCGATGATCTTCTCGGTGCGATTCGAATAATTGAGAAAATCTTTCCAACCTTGCACGATCACGCATCAGGAATAGCCGAGCAATTGCTGCCCGGCGCTTTTGTGATGGTTGGGGGGCTTGCGAGGCAGGGAAAATCTTCGTTCGCGTCGGCTTTAAAGTATGTGTTACAAGCCCGCGATAAAAGCGCTGAGATCCTTTCTCTGGATGGGTTTCTGCGTGAGGAACGCGCGAGGCTCCCCGGCGTTTTGGGCCGGTATGACCTTTTAGCGGTTCAATCGCTCCTCAGGCCTTGGCTGTTGGGAAGTGCGCAGGCAGCTATCCCGGTCCCAATTTACGATCGTTTCGTGCGCGGTCCATCGACTGTGCACCTTCAACTATCCTTGCAGCCCAATACGATACTCATCGTAGAGGGGGTCCCAGCGTTGCATATGTCCGTGACGACGGATCGCCCTGTTTTGCGGATATTTGTCGATGGAGCCGAGGAAGAGCGAAAAGAACGCGTCATTAGAGACCTCATGTGGCGCGGCCACAGTTTCTCTGCTGCGGAGACCATTTACCGCAACCGTCTGGACGACGAAATCCCAATCATACTGTCTGAGCGCGACCGAGCTAACTTTGTCGTGCAACTCTGAATTCAAGAAGAGTGATTCAAAATGATCATCAGTCGAACTCCGCTTCGAATGAGCTTCGTGGGCGGCGGGAGCGATCTGCCGAGCTTCTACGAACGATTCGGAGGAGCCGTGCTGAGCACTGCAATCGATAAGTATGTCTTTGTCACTTGTAATCCAAAATTCGACAACGGAATCCGCGTTGCCTACTCTAAAACGGAGGAGGTCGAATCGGTTGATAACATAGAACATCGTCTCGTTAGAGAAGCAATGAAACTCCTGAAAATCGACGGTGGAGTTGAAATAACCACTATCGCAGATGTCCCATCCAGAGGGACTGGATTGGGCTCTTCGAGTTCGTTTACGGTCGGTCTACTCAACGTGCTCTACGCCTTTCGAGGCAGCTACGCTTCGGCGGGCACACTTGGAGCGCAAAGTTGTGAGGTGGAGATAGATCTGTGCGGCGAGCCAATCGGGAAACAGGACCAATATGCTGCGGCCTTCGGCGGAATGAACCTAATTGAGTTTCATCCGCATGGCAACGTTGATGTGACACCCATCGTCATGCCTTCGCAACATCGTAAGATATTGTCGCGCCGCATTTTAGCGTTTTACACCGGCGTCACGCGTTCTGCATCTGGTGTCCTTCAGAGTCAGTCAGACAATATCACGAACGATCAAGACAAGCAGAAAACTCTGCGGCGCATGGTTGAGCTTACCTACGAACTTAAGCGGGAGCTAGAGACCGGAAACCTCGATAGCTTCGGCGAGATACTTCACGAAAATTGGATATTGAAGCGTTCGCTCGCTTCCGGCATTTCAACTAGCGATATCGACGCTTGGTACGAAACCGCTGTGAGGCACGGAGCCACGGGCGGAAAGTTACTTGGCGCTGGAGCCGGCGGATTTATGATTTTTTACGCGGATGAAGACAAACACGAAAGGATCGTAAATTCGTTGCGTGGGTTGCGGCGCGTATTCTTTAATTTCGAACCGTTGGGAAGCCGAATTATATTCTATAATCCATGACCCATTCCGCAAACCGGCCGTCCGATGGTGAGATGTTTCAAAAACAAGACGCGGATTGTCTTACGCAACTTCGCAGAATCGCAAAGAACTCGGTCGAATTTCTCTCTGTCTCGTGAATGCTCTCCACGACGAATGATGTCAGGCCGATCGTCCGTAGAATTTCGATATTCTTACGGAAACTGCGCGGCGTGAACTGCCAGGCGTGGACATCGATGTAGCCGCCCTTGGCGTCCTTCCACGCCGCAAACACCGCTTCGAATCGCGCTTTGGTTAGAGGCACCATTTCGCCATGGTCTGCACGCCAATGCCGCGCTGGCTCGTTGTGGGCAATCTGCGTCCAGTGCTCCATGATCGAGCCAAAGGTGTGGACATGGCGCTCCGTCGCATACGCATCAAGAATATCGGCGATCGACGATTCCGGCAGGAAATGATCAAAACAGTAGCGTTTATCCGGTATGATTAGGAAGTATCGTCCGCCTGGCTTGAGAATTCTCTCGACATGTTGGAGATGACGAACGAGGTCGGGCTGATGCTCGATGCAGTGACTGCTCAAAGCGGATTCAAAATGCCTGTCGACAATGGACAGATCGCCGGTTGGTGAAACAAAATCGATGTGCGGTGTTCTGCTGGTGTCTTGGTTTAGCCCACTAGCCCGCGCGATTAGCTGGTCGCGGTTCAGAACTTCGAAATATGAAACGCCTTCGCCGACAATTTGTGGATTGTGAAATGGTCCAATCTCAAGTGCCGGCCTAGCTATTGAGCTCACGAATTGGGCCCGATTCATTTGCATATTCTTTGTGCTTGTTTAGGTGTGGACCAAGCTAATTACAGGCAGATAGATTGCCTCGCAAGCCTCCTTCGGTAACGTTTGGCACGCGATCATTCGGGATGGATGTTACCTGCCCTTGGTCGGCCGGTTATTTCAGTTGTCGCGGATATCGTTGAGGTGCACTTCAAATCCTGGGAGCGGCCTGCGCGTGAGCGCCTTCATGAGGTCGCTTGCTGCTTTGATATTCTTGGTTGCGATGCGCTTGATAAGGCCGATGTCCAGCTCTCCCTTTGATAGGATTAGCTGGCACTCGGACATTTCAAAAGAGTGGTTATCGTAGGTGTGCGCGACCCTGATGGTCGTATCGTTCCAGCCTTGCCTTTGCCATCGGTCAACCCACCACTGCCGATTGAAGAGCAGCCGATGTGGCGGGTCCGTACGCATCCGACGGGCGCCGTCTTGCGTGACGCGAGGTAATTCGCGAAGCGTGTAGCCTTAAGTGTATCGCTCCGGTGAAAGCCGCCTTGCAGAGTGAGATGGATGGTGAAGACATAGGCGTATGACTGACCATATGCCTATGCCGAAGGTTTCCCGACTTGAAGTCGTCTCGACGGGCGCCCGACGCCGTTGGACTTTGGAGGAGAAGCAGCGGATCGTTGCCGAGAGCTACAGCGGACCACGATTGGCGTCGGTACCCGATCACCCCGTCAACAGCGTAGCCGACCGGCTCCCCGTGGAATTGGAGGGCGATCCTCCAAAGCGGCTACTGCCTGAGCGCCGCGACAGAGCGGCGCTGCCCAGGGGGCACGCCGGACATATACCTCGTGGCGCGAGCTGATGAGTTCGAACAGCCAGGCTGGTCTCGGTCTGGTGTCCTTGGTGACACAGGCAAGATCATCGATCGAAGCGATCGAGACGATTGATGGCGGCCTCGAGATCTGAGCTCGCGGCCAGCCGTTGGAGCTTGTGCACGAGGTCGGTGGTTCGGGCGAAGAAGACGCGCAATCCGTTCTCGATCAGAGTGTGAGACTCCACGCCGCGGTCTGTCCGGCTCTCGTGTCGCTGTCGGCGAGTTGCTTTTCTATTCCGGCTCGACCAGTGTCGCTAGGACCGCTCCCGTGACAACTTGGATGGAGAACGAAATGAGTCAGTTATGGTCCGACTTCCTCACGAACGATCAGCGGGTGATTCACAAGTGGAAACACTATTTTCCAATATATGAGAACCACTTCAGGCGGTTCGTAAATACCGACGTGGTATTTCTTGAAATCGGTTGTGGCCAAGGAGGTTCGCTACAGATGTGGAAGCGCTATCTAGGTCCACATGCACGGATCATTGGGCTCGATATCGAGCCCAATTGTGCCGCGTTTGCCGAGGATCAGATTGACATCCGGATTGGTGATCAATCGGACGAGACGTTCCTAGGCGGTATTCTGGATGAATTCGGACCGCCCGATATTGTGCTCGACGACGGAAGTCATGTCATGACCCACGTCAACGCTTCATTCTCATACCTTTACCCGAAAATGAGTCGAACAGGTGTGTATATGGTTGAAGATCTTCACACGGCCTACTGGGATGAATTTGAGGGCGGATTGCGACGCAAAGGCAGCTTCGTCGAACGATGCAAAGATCTGATCGACGAATTGAATGCGGATCATGCTCGTGGGACTATTGATCAGACCGCATTCACTCGGTCGACATTATCTATGCATTTCTACGATAGTGTGACGGTTTTCGAGCGCGGGCGACACACGGTCAAACACGCTCCGCAGATCGGCCGCTCAATATCTTGATGTAAATTGTACCAAGTGGTTAAGCGGCGTAGTCGCGAGCGTTGAAGCGTATCCATCCGCCGGTTCTCACCGAAGCGGATACGAGAACTCGCCTCTGCTCGGGCAAAAGGAAATCGCGTAAGGCTCTCCGTTGTTCCGTCCTCGTGTATTACATCGCCCCGGCTGCAACGGGATAGAAGGTGACCTACCCCTAAGTTTTCATCTAGCGGTAGTTAGAGTCTCGGGGGTTTGTACGCCTTGCGACGCGGTGGAAGCAACGGGCGATCGGCGGAGTTGGTTCGGGGTTGCGCAGCCGAACATCCGTTGCGGTGAGAGAGGCGGCGTAGGCCGCGGGCGTGAGGTATTGCAGCGAGGAATGGGGCGTTTCGCCATTGTAGTCGGCAACACATGCCGCGAGTTTGGTCCTGGCATCGTCGAGACCGAAGAACAGCGTCTCATTCAGGAGCTCGTCGCGCATCTGGCCGTTAAAGCCCTCGACGAAGCCGTTCTGCATTGGTTTGCCCGGTGCGATGGAGTGCCAGTCGATGCCGGTTACCACTCGCTCGCGAGCAGCAGTAGCGAGGACATGGGCGTGGCGGGTGGACCGATGGGAAGCTCATGGTCGTTTTCGACAGTCTGCAGACACCTCGGTCGATCTCGGCGCGGCGACGTTCGGATGCTTACAACCATGCACACGTTGTCGGCAGAGATCTATTTCTCTGAACAGATACGCCCGACGCTTTTCCGCAGCGACTAACATCCCCTCGAACATCAGAAGGTTCGCTCGCGCTTGGATAAAGACCTCAAGGTTCAGCGCTTGCTGATCAAACCTGTAAGCCGCCAGACGGACCTCGATTTCGCGCGCGGAGTCATGATCGAAACGCCAGCTCAATGCGTTTTGACGCGTATGGCGCTTGGCATCCTCGGCGAACTCGGGCGCAATTCCCGCAAGGTCGATGCGCCGCAGTGCGGCCTCGATCGCGTGCTGGCGGTGATCCTCCATCAGCGCGTGGCGCAGCAGTCGGTAGCGGCGAATCTCCCACGAGAGCTCCGCGATATCGATGGCGAGCAGCCATTCGAGGGCCGATCGCGGCGCGATGTCGGCGAAGACGGCCTGCTGCAGCGCATTATATGCTTCGACGCTCTCGCCGGGCAGCAGCAGCGGCGCGGGCTTTAAGGGCTCAAGCTCCAGCGGCAGTGCGGTGACCTCCAGTTGTCGGGCGGCGGGGATAGGCCCGTTCATGACGCGGCAGCCTCCCGGCCGACTGGGGGGGCACCGTTGTCAACCGTCGTGCGGGTTTCCTGGACGGGACTCGCCAGCCAAAGCTCCTTGGCGAATGGGAGCGGCGCGATCTGCAGATTGGCCCACCAAGCCCTTTCGTTCCCGTGACGATGCAGATCCTGGTGGTGAGTGCGGCAGAGCGGCACGGTGAACTCATCGCTGACCTTGCGGCCGAGCGCCCGCGGCTGAGCGAACTTGACGTGGTGGGCGTCGGTCGGAGTCTGTTTGCAGACGAGACAGGGTTGTCCGCGGACAAAGAGGAGGTGCGCCTTGCTGCGCCTTCGGGGGCTATCCTTGGGGAAGGCAAGCCCGGGCTCGGGGGCGTCGGGCAAAGCTTGGGCCTGGCCGACTTCGGCGTTTGCCGCAGCTTTCGGCTGAGGCTGCGGCGCAGGGATTGGCAGCACCGATGCGGAGAGCTCGCTGATAGTTTCGCTGGGCGCGGGGGGCGGGGTCTCAAGCCGCCGTTCGTAGGCCGCCTCCACGCGCCGGGCATCGTCCTCGAGGAGAGTGTTCTTGAGCGGCAGGCTCGCTTTGGCCCAGGCCAGCAGGGCCTCGGTGGAATGTGCGGCCTCGAGCTGGATTAGCAGCCGCGCGCAGAGCTCGGCCGAATGCTCGGGCCCAAGCACTGCCGGGCGGTTGAGGACCCGCTTGGCGGGGCGCTCCTTCGGTCTAGGGATGCTCTGGGGCTCGGCGAGCGGCGAGCCGGCCACCGCGTCGGGGGCGTCGAGATCGTCCTCGCCGGCAATCCCGACCAAAGCAAACAGCGCGTAGCGCCGGGCATAGGTCAAGGCCGCGCCCATTCGGTGCGGCGTCTCGGTGTCCTTGGCGGCGCAGACCGGAAGGTCGGAGGAGATCCACTCCCCGGAGGAATGGGCGAGCAGGGTGGTCAGGTGAATCTGCCCGCTGGCCGCCTCCAGGCGGGTGGTTTGGACGGTGGCGATTTCCTGCTGGCTTAGGCTTTTGCGGACGATGTCGAGGCCAGAGGCGAGCGAGGCGTAGCGGAAGGTCCGGTCATCCTCCCGGGGGAAGGGCGAGCGGATCATGGCGATCAGCGTCTTTTCGGGGTTGACGAGATCGGCCTGGGCCCGCGCAAGGGCGCCCGCGATGGTGCCGATCCGTTCACTGGACTGCAGCATGGGTCGTCTCCACCTCGATGGCATCGAAGCTGATGGCGCCGGATTTGGACCGCTTGGCGCGCACGCCGTGGCCGGCTGCCTCCTTGGCATCCTCGGGCACGAGCGCCTTCAGCTCGGCTTTCGCAGCTTCGTGGTCGCCATGGGCGAGGCGGGTGCGCAGATAGGTTGCTGCCAATTCGGCCCAGAGATTGGATTCGCTCATGTCGACGATCTTGACCGCGTCCAGCCGCGGCCGTGGTGCCTCGATGTTGAACGGGACGGGAGGCTCGCCGGTCTTGACGCAGCGCCAGAATTTCTTCTCCGCGGTGAGCAGAAGATGCTGATAGAGCGGATCGGCATGGATGTTAATCTCGATCCATTTGCCGCCGCCGGTGATGATGGACAGCACGGCCGAGCGCGCGGCCACCACCCACATGTTGTGCTGCAGCTGCGCCATGTGCTTGTCGGCGGCGCCCTCCTCGGTGAAGGCCCAGGGCAGCATGAACTTGGCTTCGAACACCGCGCTGGTCGGTTCGACGATGCCGTCGAGCGTTGCCGCCATCCATGAATGGACGGGGTGACGGACGCGTCTCTGGATGTCTCTGACGGTCTGGCCGCTGTTGCGCTGGTACCAGCAGCGATTGAGCTCTTCGGTGGCGGTACCGAGCTGGACGATCAGATTGCCTGACAGGTCCTCAGGCTCGCTCTCGCCGCGCTTTTCCTGCCACAGGCGGATAAGGTCCGCCTCATCGTTGCCCATGATGATGCGGGCATCCGAGCCGCCGATGAAATGGCGACGATCGGAAGGGCTGAACTTGATTAGCTGGAAATGTGGCTCCGTTGCGCCACGGGTCTCAATGGTACTCACCGGTCTCTCCTGATGTGAACAGCGCGGCGATGGTTGCCGCACTGCCCAAACCCCGCGGGATGCGAGGTGAGAAACCGGGGCCGTTTTGTGCCCGGCCGACTCAGTAACGCTCCGTTTGCCGCACTTTTCCAGTCCTTTCTGCAGCAACAATCTTGCTCTTTTGCCCGGCCAAGCTTGATGCGGATAGCGGATCGAGCGAGGTGGCGGGCGTGGCCGGCTATTGGGGAGAATGGGGTATGGCGTCAGATCGACAAATCGAAGCCAATCGGCGAAATGCAAAGCACAGCACGGGCCCGAAGACAGACCAAGGAAAAGTTCGGTCAAGCCGGAATGCGCGCCGTCACGGGCTGTCGCGGGTGACGGCCTATGACAGCGCGCAGATGGACGCGTCAACGCGTGCGATTCTCGATCGGCTGGAGCAAGAGACGTTGGCGATCGAGCCGGCTGTCATCGTGGGCGTCCAGCAGGAGCTCGCCCGCGTTCGCGCCGTTCGTTATGAATTGCTCGCCGCATTCCTCTTAGCTCCGAACACGGCGCTGACAAAACGCATTGGCGGCCTTGCGCGTTACGAACGTGCGGCCTTTGCGCGGCAGAGGCGGGCCATGCGATGGGACAAGCTATGAGGACGCTGCGCGAGAAAACCCATGCGCATCACCCGAGAGCAAATCACCTCAAGGCCGCGTTCTCGAAGACGGCCACTCACCGTCAATCGGAGCTCGTCGTCTGAGCGGCGGTCCCTGAAAATCGGTAAATCGGTCCATTGTTACACGACCGGGGCCCGTGAATTGTGCACGCCGCCGATAAAGCCGCTCGGAGCGGCTGACAAGACCTTGGCATTACTGAGCTTGTAAGGCTGTATTGTCGAGTGACACCTCCGGATCGGCCTCGGGAGTTCACGACGGTTCAGAACGGTGAAACTTGACCTTGGCAACGCCGCTTAGATTGCTAAGCTTTCTGCCTGCGACAGGCAGGGGCTATGCCAATGAGCGAACGTAAAGTCAGCTCAACGACTTTGACCGTAACCTACTCTGAAACGCTCATCCGTCCTGATGGGCGCGCGGCCATTATGCTGGAGACCCGGGAACGCGGTCCCATTGCGTTCGAGGTTGACCTTGAAGCCATTGCTGCGCTTCGACGGCACTTGACGGTCGCAGAACAGCATAGCCGGCAAAGTAGCCAGAATCAGACCCGCAACTAAGCGCCCTTCGTTCATAGCGCATCCCGCTTCGGTGGGGCGGCCTGCGTTAGGATCCTGCAAAATTTCATGGCTCAAATGAGCCTTCGAAAAATACGTAATCGACGTAAGGCAAGTGCAGGCATCTGCTTGCAGTAACATCGTCAAAGCGGACGAGTGGCCTTCGCGCGACAGAGCCGCAAGACAGAATCCGCCCGACATCGGCACACAGAATGTTTCCGTGGTTCTCCTCGCGTGAACAGAGTTCCGACCTTGTTTGGTTTCAGGGCCTGGACTGAAACCCGCGGACGCATCCTCAAACGCTAATTATTCGTGAATTGCTCCGCCGATGCCCGGCAGGAATACTGCCTCCTGCGATGATGGCGATGTTTTTGATTACCGGGTGTATCGGCGTTTTGGCAGTCGGAGCCACATTAGCCGTCATCGTCTATTTCGATGCTCGGGCTGAGCGAAGAAACCAATAATACGCTCGCCTTGTAGGGCGCGCGGCGGTCGGCGAACACGGGGCCGAACCTCCGCGCCCATGGTATCACCGCCCTAGACGGCGGGCGATGTGCCGCCGGCTTCTGCCGGCTGCGCTTTCCGCAGACCTAACGTAGCGCCTTCTCTCGCGCGGCATTCAGGTCTGCTTTCGCGCGCGCGATTTCATCGTCGGTAGATGTTCGCCCCGGAGGCGGCTCACCGAGGTTTCGTGCCCACGGCTCGCCAGCGAGCGGTGTAGCGGTTTGCTGGTGGGAGCTGGCGCAAGACACGAGAAGGCTTAGGAGAGCAACTGCCCCCGAGTACGCGAAGACCTAGTGAGCCGTCTTCATTGGTCTGCATCAGGCTCCCTTAGGCGCACGGCGTCAAGCGCTTCAATGATCGGGGATCGTCGCTGTCCAGGGCTTTACCGGCTCCGTGATTGGCCGACCTTGCGCTTTGGCAGCAGCCGACTGGCGTTCACGCGCGGCGCTCAGTTCATTCAGGAGCTTTGATTGCTGGTCGGCCGTCATCGCGGGGTGTTTGCGCGGCTTCGGCAAATCCTCAACAGGAAGATAGCTGCCCGGTTCGGCGGTCATTTCAGCTCGGGCATCCATCAACGATGAGTCAGTAAATGTCGCACAACCGCAGAGCGACGCACTCAATAACAGCATTCCTGCGGCAATTACTGTCCTCGGCAGGTGGAGATACACAACAAACATACATGGCCGTTTCGGCAGCCATTGCGGGTCAATTATGTCCGTTGACAGTCTTCCGAGAACCGGTTTGTCGCGCGTTAAGCGAGAGTTACGACCAGCTATCCGACAGATGCTGAGCGCCACACCCTTACCGCTGCGGCGCTGCGAGAAATGCACTGGGGCAGTATGGTCGGGAATCTGGAAATGGCTTCATTCGCGCGAAAGTCGAGGACGTCTTTGGCGGTTGATTCTGCGCTGCAAGAGTAGTCATTGTGATGCTTTCTCAAGTATAAGTCGGAACAGGTGTTGTCCAGGATACCATTTTACGACATTATAAATTTATGACGTCAAAAATAAATAGCGTTAGAAATTCTAAGCGCGGCAGGCCATCTGTGGATAGCGAGGCCATCACCGTTCGGATGACGGTAGATGCGCTGCGCGTTCTGGACGGCTGGCGCCGTCAACAGGAAGACCTGCCCGGACGGCCAGAGGCAATCCGCAAGCTGGTCGAGATCGGGCTTAAGGCGAAGAAGTAAGTGGATTTGATCAAGGCCACGCTGGGATCATTGCAACTGCCACATTGCCTCATCGCGGCAGGCGTGTTGCTGGTGATCGTCGGCCTAATCGGGCGAGCGAGCCGTAGGCAACGGAAGGCAAAGGACGACGATGCCGAAAGTGCGGGGACCCCTGAACCACGTCCTCGGGCACCACCGCTGCCGGATCTTCTTGACTCCAGACCGCGGAGGGACCGGCGCGAGTCCTGACTGACTTCGCTCGATAATCGGCTAGTGACACGACAGTCTCCCGAAGCTTTCGCTCCGGGACCTTACCATCCGCTGTTTGCCACGGTACATAACAGACAGCATTCAAACGTAATCTACGCCTCATCAACTGGAAGGTGACTAAAGGCTAACGGCCGGCCCTTAAGCTTGCCAAAGGCTAGCTGCTCCACCCCGCCGCCCGCGATCTGTTGAGGCGTCCTAATCCTCACGGGCGAAAGATTTGAAGTTGACTTGTCGGTTCGCAAGAGCGGTGCACGTGAAATCCGAATTGGCTCGAACTCCGCCGCCGGGCGTCGTCGCCTTTGCCGTCTGTTTCAGCGTCTTGGCGTGGCGCTGCAGGGCGCGCCTTGTTCGTCCGCACCTTTGGGCAGGGATGGTTCGCTCTTCTTTCCAGATGCGCTCCAGCGAGGCTACGGCGCCACATTTGAGCAGTACGGTGGATATTTTCACGCGCTACCTCGGCTGCTCTCTGCGACCTTCGTGCATTTGCCTTTAGAGCAATATGCGCTCCTTATCAACTTGAGCTGCCTTGCAATCTACGCTGCCGCAGCGTCTCTGCTCGCGCGGCGCTCTCATAGATCTCTCCTGCCGAGCGACGGTTTGCGCGTGACCGGTGCCGTTGCTCTGTGCTTCCTGCCAGGACTCTGTGAAGTCTTGGGCAACGTTGCCAATTTGCACTCCGCTGTTTTTCTCGCTGCCATGCTGCTGAGTCTAAAGGACCTGGACAGTCCATTGCGTAAGTGGGAGGTGGCGCTATTGCTCTTTATCGGCGCAACGGC
This sequence comes from Bradyrhizobium sp. USDA 4502, assembly GCF_054063355.1. NCBI lineage: Bacteria > Pseudomonadati > Pseudomonadota > Alphaproteobacteria > Hyphomicrobiales > Nitrobacteraceae > Bradyrhizobium > Bradyrhizobium sp. USDA 4502. The sequence goes on along the minus strand of NZ_JBSSGF010000001.1, from coordinate 4,568,021 downwards.
CGGGGAGGTGATGGTGCTCTTGCCGGTGTTCATTCTGAGAAGCTATCTGCGCTGGCATCGGAACGACGGTCTTCAGGTGCAGGCAATGGAATGGAGCGCGGTTACTATCATGCTCGGCTGGGCGCTGCTCAATAGTTATATGGCAAGCGCTAACAACTTACAGTCGGACGCTGACGTACAATTATATGCTCTTACGGCTGTCAGCACACTCTCGGCCCGCTTTCTTCTCCAGCCGCTGTTGGGAGACAAGCAGACGCTCTGGATGTATTCTCACTTGGCCATAATGACCTCGGTATCCTTGGCGCTTTTCGCCGTGCTGGCCTGGAGGCTCCTCGCCTCGCGCAACCGTATGGTGCCGGTCCTGGTGCTCGCTGCCTTCTGTGCCTGGGCTATATTGCCCCTGACTTGGATCGTGCGACCTGGAAGCATTACGCTCCACCCCTTCCTGCGCCCTCCTAATCTTTCGGTTTTCGAGCATCGCTACGCATGGACGGGCACGCCTCTGGCTGTCGTGCTCTGGTTGGTCGTCGTGCAGCATTGGGAGCCACCGCGCAGACGGCCATCGTTGGCCACAGGGCTTACTCTGCTAATGATCGTATTCATATGGCATCGTGGAGAGCTAACCCCTTTTGGGACCGAACAGGACTGGAGAGCCACGCTTGCGAAGCTTAGGAGCGTTCATCCAGGACAGTTCGGCGAGGCACCGGAGAACCCTGAAGGTTGGAAGATTGTGGTGAAGGGCCCGGTGCCTTGAGGTCGGGCGGCTCGCTAATCCCCGCAGCGATGGTGGAAAGATCGATGTTTGGCAAAACGAAGCCAAAAGGGGCGGACGAGATACTGCTTTACGCGCGCCGTGGAATGGTCTGCTGGATCCCTTGACGGGGGCGAAGGCTGATCTGGTATGATGCGATTTTGAGGAATTTCTGTTGGTCGAAATTGCCATCCAACGTCAGGGGGCCTCGGTTCGTTTGTCGATCTTGATGGTCGCCCTCATCCTAGCGGGATGCGCAACTAGCCAAACCGAATATGCATCTTCGCCAACAACAGGAAGATGGAGTCCACCCCTCTCCGTGCCGGCATCTAGCTCTGCCATGCGAGAGCTGACGCTCTCCGAGCGCGCTATCCTGGCAGATGCCTTCTCCGCGAGCTTGAACGAGCCGCAAAGCGTCAAATTTAAATGGACGAAGATCCCGGCGATCGCAGGAAGGGATCGTCGATCGATCGACTACTGCGCGCAGCTGGATGCTAAGAATGATAGCGGCGCGTATCGAGGAATGCAGCCCTTCTTAGCCACGGTAGTCATTGAAAACGGCATCGTAAGGGGCGGTGCGATTGCGGCACTATCGAGTGAAGTCTCATCTCAGAACCGAGCAATCATCCCAAGGCTGTGTGAGCAAAAGGGCCTTGACCCGTTCGGCTAAGTTCTTTTGTAACCGTCGCGCCGTCCACGGACTTTCGGCCGCGCCGCGTACCCTCGCGGTTACATCCATAGCGCCGAGGCACAGCTAGGACATGCAGCGCTCGCGTCCATCAATAAGGCGCCCTCAACGGAGGGATACGCAACAGCATCCGGGTCACTCACTCTATGTGGCCAACCATCACGCCGAGTGCCAGCTGCAGGGTGGGGCGCGGCCCGTCAACACGAACCGATCAGCCGGCATTGCAGGTGCGCTGCACCGCGTGTTTTGTGCGGAACCAACCCTGCTTTGTCCAGTTAGGTTGTTTACGTATCAGTCGGGGATTCGAACACCATGGCTAACCCAGCAGACGATAAAGATTCGGAAGGTCGCCGCCACCGATCGATGGTTCCGTGGTTAGTCGTGGCCCTCGTTGTCGTCATCGCGGCCGGCGGCTTCCTCTGGATGAAACGTGACACCGAGCCGAAAGCGGTGACCAGCGCGTCGCAAACGTCGGTATCCTCGCCGCAAGACCAAGCGCTCGAACAGACGAAGCAGGCCTTGTCGTCGCTGCAGCAAACGGTGCAAGACCTTCAGGCGAGCCAACAGAAACTTGCCGATCAGATCGGTAGCGTGCAGCAAAACGTCTCTGCCCAACGGGGCGAGCAGAAACTGTTGTCTGATCAGTTGGGCGCGCTCAGCGCGCGGGTGGACAACCTCGTCTCAACAAAGGCCGAGAGCCAACCTGCAGCAGCGCCGCAAGCTGCTCCACAGCCGGCCAAGCGCACCAAGCGATAGTCGCTGCTTTCTGCAAGGCTGGCGGTGAGGATTGCACCGCCAATACCACCGCCGACAGCCTGCGTCACGATTGATCCGATGTCGAAATTTCCGTCCTGGAGATATGCGGCAACCGAAGGCCAAACGAGCGTGATGGATCTGACCTAGCACGCCGCCGCCCGCGAGGTCGGCGATCGTATTGTCCAATGCGCCGAGATCAAATGACGGGAAGGTTTGCCGGCAGCATTCCCGCCGAGTGCGCCTTGCGACGAGCCGGGGGAACTCGTACGGCCAGAGAGGGGGTACGGAAAGACCGGGCGTCCGCAATTGCAGCTCAGGCACAACGTTCACCGAAAGTGCCGAAAGTCATACGCTTGGCGCCGCGGTTTCGGCTGGACTTCCGACGCAAACGGAGCGTTCGTGCAGCAACACATTGAGGTAAACAGTGGAGCGTGTGCGGTGGATGTCCAATGGATCGAGCCGGCCATTACGGCCTGCCTTAAGAACGTTCACGCCAAGCTCAAGGAGGCCGAGCAGATTGCCAGAGCCGCAGCCGCTTGCGCAGAGATGGGTAGCGTCAGCGAGGGCGTGCGCGTTTCCATGGAAATCGAGCAATTAATCTATGACGCCGGGCGGCTGCAGGATGCGGCGTCCCTGTTCCGAACGTTGCTGCGAACATGAAATGCGCAAGTCGCCGCCGTGCGGCTCGGGACAAGTCGCCTTTCGCTGATTGCGGCCGCAAGACTTTGATCGGGGCTTCGACGATGACCTCGATGACGTCGCGCCGCCGTTCCCCACTCTCATACCGGGCGACAAAGGATTGCGGCCAGACAAGGGTGTCGGCGAGTGCTTGCTGGCGGATGCCGGCCTTCTATCGTGTCGCAATAAGATGCGCGATCGTGCGATGATATTCGGCGACTGGAGGATTTTTACATCGCCCCGCATTCGGGCGGCTAGCAATTTGATCCGATATTGGGATTATCCTGGAAAAGGATAGTCATTGACCGTGATCGCGTAGTCTTGCGCCACCCCGCTCGACTTCGTGCGCCCCGCAAGCGAACTGTTCGGATGAGGCGGGAGGCAGCGGGCATGACCCAAATGGTCCAGCGAGATGACGTCCTTGGATTCGCGCCGACACACTCGGCGGATTCGAGCGCGCGCGAGAAGCTGGTCGAGCATCTGTTTCTGGGCGAATTGTTGCGTACGCACACGACGAGGGCCGCCCGATTGACGCATGCGCGCGGGTCTCGAGAGCGCTATGATGGCGTTGGGTGAAGATCAGGCGGCCCGCTGATCGGAGGGCTCTGCAGCCTGGCGCAGAAGCTTCCATTCCCAGGGCAGCAGTTCGTGCAGACGCGAAGTGGGAAGATCGGCGATACGGGTGAGGACGTCGGCAAGCCAGGCCTTTGGATCGACGTCATTGAGACGACACGTCGTGATCATCGTCAGCATGATGGCGGCACGGTTGGCCCCACGCTGGCTGCCGGCGAAGGTCCAGTTACGCCGTCCCAAGGCGATGCCTCTCAATGCGCGTTCAGCGCAATTGTTGGTCAAGCAGATCCTGCCGTCGTCGAGGAAGCGGGCGAAGCCCTCCCAGCGCCTGAGCATGTAGTTGATCGGCTTCAGGACCTCGGACGAGCGCGAGAGGGTTTCGCGCTCGCGCAGCAGCCAGGCGTGCATGTCGTCGAGAAGCGGCTTGCTCTGTTCCTGGCGGACGGCGCGCCGGTCGTCAGCGTCACAGCCGTTGATGGCGCGCTCGATCTCGAACAAACAGCGGCTCGAAGCCGTTGTAGCAATCGGCTTGCAGGATGCCGGCGAAGGCGGCCAGATGCTTCTGGGGATGCTCGCCTCGTCGGTCACCCGAGGCGTAATAGACCGCCGCAGGCGGCGCAGGCCCGGCAAAGGGCCGATCATCCCGTACATACGTCCAGATCCGTCCGGTCGTGCACTTGCCCTTCGCCAGGATCCGGATGGTAGTGTCATCGCCATGAAGGCGCTCGGCAGCGAGCACATGGCGTTCGATCAGGTAGAAGAGCGGCATGACCGCGAAGGTCCCGTGGCCGACCTGGTCCGCCAGCGTCGACAACGACAGGTCGATCCTCTCGCTCTTGAAGCGCGCGCTTTGGCGGTTGAGCGGGATATGCATGCCGAACTTGTCGAACAGGATGGTCGCCAGCAATTGTGGACCGATGAAGCCGCGCGGCGTGGCATGGAACGGCGCAGGCGCCTGACTGATCGTCTCGCAATCGCGGCAGGTGAACTTCTCGCGTACCGTCTCTATGACCTTGAAGCGGCGCGGGATCTCCTCCAGCGTCTTGGTCACATCCTCGCCGACCTTCGCCAGCCGTGATCCACCGCAGCAGGCGCAGGTCGTTGGAGCTTCAACGTTCGATGTCATGAAGCCATTGAATCAGATCGAGCAGCAGATTCAAATCGTAAAAGCGGCTATCCGACCCGCGTCGGCCGATGGGTTTCTTGAGGGTTACGCCAATCGATTCCGGACAACAGGTAGCTCATCTGAGCCGGCGAGATCGTCACAGCTTCACCCGCAACCGATGGCCAGACGAACTTTCCTCTCTCGAGTCTCTTGTACCTCAACTGAGAATGCAGACTCTTCGGATGCAGCGCGGCAGTTTGTGCGGGTGATGCATCCATTCCACCCATTGTTTGGGCGGCAGCTTCTCTGCGTCGGCAAACGATACAACCGGTATGGCGAACGCCTCTTGCTGCAGGGCGACGGCGCGACCGTATGGTCGGTTCCTCCGCAATGGACGGACCTTGTGAGCCCGGACGCAGAGATCGTCATGGGTCATGGACGGGCACTTTTGCGTACTTTCGACCTGATGGAGCTGGCCAGCCTGGTGAAGCGCCTTTCCGACGGGGCAGCGTTGCGATCGCGCGCAAACCGTAAGGATGATTATGCCGCAGATGTAAGGTGATTAATGCCGCATCAGCCCTCTTTTGTCCGCATCGCTTCATCAAATACGGGTTATAAATGCGCTATAGGCTACTTTCGCGACCTTGACAGCGATGCATTTAGCGGCGTAAATATATTTACGTTAACGCCTTCTTGTACGCTCGGAGCCGACGGTGCCGGCGAAGCACGACAGCAAGCGCTCAAAGATCGACGCCCTCCTCGAGGAGGGCACGCTCAATCCGACGCCCGAGAAGGTGCGCGATCCAAAGTTTCAGGGAAGCGAGTTCTTCGATCCGCACGACGCCGTGCAGGTCAAGTACGAGATGCTGCGCCGTGTCTCGATCGACAACGCTTCGGTGACGGAGGCTTCCGACGAGTATGGCGTCTCCAGGCCGACCTACTACCAAGCGAAGGCGAGCTTCGATGCCGCCGGGATTGCGGGACTGGTCCCAAAGAAGCCGGGCCCCCGCGGCCCCCACAAGGTCCAGGGCGAGGTCCTCGCCTTCCTGCAGGCGCGGCTGGTCCCGGGCGAGCCGGTTCGCGCTCGGGAGCTGGCGAGCTTGATCCGCGCCGAGCTCGGCATCGAGGTTCATCCCAGGACGATCGAGCGAGCATTAAAAAAAACTGCCGGATGAACACCCCACGACACCGGCGTGTTCGATCCTCTCGACCGCCATTGCGGCCCAGTATGAGGTGCTGCGTATGGCAGCTCTCGGCGAAGCGCTGCCGCCTACGGCCCGCAGTGGCCTCATGCTTTTTCTGCGCCGGGGCATGTGGGGGTGGGCGCAGACGCTGGCCGCCGCAGCCCCCGTTCAACAGTTAGTTGCCTCGTATACTCCACCAGTGCCGCGTAACGAGCACACAGCTGTCGTTTACGTGCTCGCGACAATGGCGATGAGCACACCCGAGCGGAGAACGCCATGAAGGAGTCCCTCAAAGTCCAGCCTCACCACCTCGAACGGGGTGCCTACCTCTACATTCGCCAGTCCTCGATGCGACAAGTCATCGAGAACGTCGAGAGCGCGAAGCGGCAATATGCACTTCGTGGACGCGCAATTGCCCTTGGCTGGCGCGACGAGAAAATAATCGTCATCGACAGCGATCAGGGCGAGTCCGGTGCATCGGCTGTCTGGCGCGAGGGCTTTCAGCGCCTGGTCAGCGACGTCGGCATGGGGCACGCCGGCATCGTGATGGGCCTGGAGGTCTCCCGCCTGGCGCGGAACAATGCTGACTGGCAGCGTTTGCTGGAGATCTGCGCACTAGCCGACACCCTGATCCTCGATGAGGATGGCGTCTACGATCCGTCAAGCTTCAATGACCGCCTCCTGCTCGGGCTCAAGGGCACAATGAGTGAGGCCGAGTTGCATGTGATCAAAGCAAGGCTGCGCGGCGGAATCCTCAACAAGGTCAGGCGCGGCGAGTACCGCTGCGTCTTGCCAACCGGGCTGATCTATGACCACTCCGGCAACGTGACGTTCGATCCCGACACTCAGATCAGGGAGACAATCGTCCATTTCTTCGACACGTTCTCTCGCGTGGGCTCCGCATGCCAGACCGTCAAGGCCTTTCGCAAGGAGGGCCTTCTGTTTCCCTCGCGTCTGCGCAACAGCGAGACCACGGTGTTTCGGACACTGACCGCGTCAACGGCGATACGCGTCTTGAACAATCCGCGGTATGCCGGCGCCTACGCCTATGGACGCCGGCGCTATCGACGAACCATCGACGGTAAGAAGACTCTGCAGCGGCGTGACCACGATGACTGGCTGGCTTGTATCCCGGATGCCCATCCCGGCTACATCACGTGGGAGCAGTTCCAGGAGAATCTCAAAATTCTCAAGACCAACGGTCGAGGATATGAAGTGGCGCGCGCATCGCCTCCTCGGGAGGGGACGGCACTGCTGCAAGGACGGGCGGTGTGCGGGCAATGCGGTAAACATTTTCGCATCCGCTACACTGCCCGGCGCGGACGGCTGGATGCCTGGTACGTCTGTGATCGCGCTCACGGTTATCGTGGCGAGCCAAACTGCCAGTCAATCGCCGGGCCTCAGATCGATAAAGCCATCGGCATGCTGATTGCCGAACAGATGACGCCGGCCGCCGTCGAGTTGACGCTCGACATCCGCAAGGAGATCGAAGCCAGGTATGAGGAAGCAGACCGGCTGCGCTGTCGGGCGATCGAACGGGCCAAAATCGAAGCGGATCTCGCTCAGCGCCGCTTCATGTTGGTCGACCCCAATAATCGTCTCGTCGCCGACACGCTCGAAGGCGAATGGAATGACAAGCTCCGCGTGCTGGCCAAAGCCCGCGACGATCGCGAGCGCGCGCGAGAGCAGGATCAGCTTTTCCTCGATGAAGCTGTTCGCGAGCGGCTGACCGCGATGACCGTCGACTTCAAAAAGCTTTGGGCAGATCCAGACACGCCGGATCGTGAACGCAAACGGCTGCTCGCCCACATCATCGAAGATGTCACCCTCATCAAGATGCCGGCGGAACGAACCACCAAAATTCATGTTCGCTTCAAGGGCGGCAAAATCCAAACGCTCACCACCATGAGCCCAAAATCTTCCGCGCAGCAGGTCAAGACGCAACCCGGTATCGTCGAGTTGGTCGACAAGCTCCTCGACAAACACATCTGTTCAGGGATTGCCGAACTTCTCAACCAGCAAGGATATCGCCCGGGTGGATCAGCGCGCCCTGGCCGCCACGAGACCCGCTTCACGGCCTTGCGGGTCGCATATCTCGTCCATCGCTATGGCTTGCGCTCGCGCTATGACCGACTGCGAGATCGCGGAATGCTGACAAAACGGGAAGCCGCGGCGCGCCTTAACATCCACGAAACGACCCTCGCAAGGTGGGCTGAACATGGACTCGTTACCAGGCATGCCTACAATGCACACTATTGCCTATACGAGATTCCCACATCGAACCTGCCCCGCAAGCAATGCAGCCGATGGAATCGTCTTGTCGATCGAGCCGCCGCCCTCACGACGTCACTGGTGCTAAAACCCTCAACTGAAGCTGAAGGAGGTGTAGTATGAATGCACGTAGTTGGTGAACAGGCATGCTCCCTGGCCATCGTGCCAGATCACCTTCACAAGATCGCTTCGGCGACCGCGGAAGACGAACAGATGACCGCTGAGCGGGTCCTTGCGCAGCACCTCCTGCACCTGGAGTGCCAACGACGGAAAGCCTCGGCGCATGTCCGTGTAGCCTGTCGCGAGCCACACTCGCGCGCCCGTGGGAACTGGGATCATCTGCCAGCGCGGAGAACGTCTGCGGGCCAGCGTTCCTCACGGCCACTGGAAAACAACTACCTGCGTAGCCGCTCTAACCACACGCGGCATCATCGCGCCCTGGGTGCTCGATGGCCCCATCAACCGCGACGCCTTTGAGACCTATGTCGAAAAGGTGCTCATTCCTGAGCTGCCAGACCACGCCATCGTCATCATGGACAACCTCTCCAGCCACAAAAGGCCCCGCATACGTGAGATGATCGAGGCGGCCGGCGCTACGCTTCTCTATCTTCCGCCCTACAGTCCCGACCTCAATCCGATCGAGAATGCCTTCGCCAAGCTCAAAGCAAATCTGCGGAAGGCCGCCGAACGCACCGTCGGCGGCCTTTGGGATGCTGTCGGGCGCATCATCGACACCTACACGCCCACGGAATCCACAAACTACTTCATCGCCGCGGGCTACTTGCAACCTGATCGGCTAACGCTCTAAGCGCGCCGATGAGGAGGCCGAGGCCGTCATGAGACATTCGCCGCTGATCGCGATAGGCTCTGTAACGAGCAGGGAAGGCCGTGGGTGAGTTTGGCACCGTCGGGGCAGCCGGACAGGGCCGGAATCCTTTATATTTCAACGTCGAGCAAAGTGTTGCGCGCACCGAGCCTCGATCATTTTTTTTCGCATCGGCTCATCACGGCCAAAACGCAACGTCGGATTTCCCGCCGCCGCTCGACCGATGTGATGACCTCTGCTCGCGACATCGTCGGAGCGCTCTTCCCAGGATTACCCCCATGACCTGCAGCGCTGCGTCCGTCAAACCAGGCAGGCCCCCAATGGAGGGTACATTCGCCGGTCGGCTTTGCCTCGCCGACGGAGGTTGCGCTTGTCACCTGGCCTTCCTCGGCCGGCCAAGTTTTGGCCGAGCTGACCGCCTTCTGGGTGGCAGCGCTGCGACTGTGAAAGAGACGCCAAACGCCGCAAAAAGTTTAACGATACGGCCGAGCTGCGGATCAACTTTCCCTCCGAAGGACTTATACAGGGTTTCCCGAGGAATCCCCGAAGCTCGTGCCAGCGCCGACATGTTTTGCGCACGGGTTACGGTTTTGAGCGCGCAGACGGCCTCGTTTAAATTGTTCCGTTCGAAGGATCGGTCCAAATAATGAGCGATCGATGTTGGGTGATGCATTCCAAAGTCGTTCTTATCCCCGGCCGCAGCGCAAAAAGCATTTGATTCGGACACGGCGGCAACCACGAAGCGTATATTCAACGCCTCGAAAAGCATGAGCACGCGGCTCAAATCGGGATCTACTTTGCCGCCAAAAGTGCGATAGAGGCTGTCGCGGCGCAGTCCCGCATCTCGTCCTAGAATCTGAACATTTTGTGCCCGCACGACCACGCTGAGGGAGGTCAGAATCTCGGAAAGCTCATTTTTCTCAAACTTATCTGATAGATAGGCGGCAATCGCTTGCGGATCATCGCGCAGCGGTTCGAACAACACTGAGCTTCCCATTTTTCAAATGTTGGCCACTGTGTCGGTTGAGATACAGCATTTGTTCCGGCCAGCAGTATTATGGCCTTGAGACATTTATAGCTTGGGGATCAGAAATGAAGAAGGTCATCGCAGCGCTTGCCGTGCTCGGCGCTTTTACCTCAGCGGCATCGGCTGCCGACCTGGCGGCTCGGCCCTACACCAAGGCTCCCGCTCCGATCGCGGTGGCGCCAAGCTGGACCGGCTTCTACATCTTCGGCGGCGGCGGCGGCGGCATCTGGGACGCTGACACGGGCGTCCAGTCGACCGTCACGGGTGCGCCGATCCTCGGCTTCAACCAGCGCCAGGGCGGCGATGGCTGGTACGGCACCGTCGGTGCCGGTTACGACTGGCAGACCGCCAACAGCTGGGTCATCGGCGTGTTCGCCGATGGTCAGTTCGGCAGCCTGAAGGGCACCATCCAGGATCAGGATCTGGGCATCGCAGGCAATATCAAGAACGACTACAGCTGGGCCGTCGGTGCGCGCCTCGGCTATCTGATCGCCCCGAACGTTCTGTCCTACGTCAACGCCGGCTACTCCAACTCGCACTGGAAGGGCACCACGCTGTTCGACACCGCGACCGCTCTTCCGGTCGGCGGACATACCAACAGCTTCGATCGCAACGGTTGGTTCGTCGGCGGCGGCGTCGAGAACAACCTGAACATCTTCGGCATCACCGCGCCGGGCTGGTTCATGAAGACCGAGTATCGCGCCGCTTACTACGACAACAAGAACATCTCGGAGCTGGTCGACGGCACCAACATCTCGAACGGCCGCGACATTACCTTCAAGCCGTTCGTCCAGACCATCAGCACCTCGCTGGTCTACCGCTTCAACTGGACCGGCCCGGTCGTCGCTAAGTACTGATAGTGACGCCTTCACCAACGTCGAAGCCCCGGGCAACGCCCGGGGTTTTTTAATCGTAGTGGACCGTAAACATCCGCATTCATCTTCTCGCGGTACATGCGATCGGCGAGTTTAACGATCTGTTCCAAGAGGGGATCGGGTTGTGTCTATGCTTGACCGTAGGCTTAAGTCGGACGTGGCCGCGCGCATCTCGCCCCGGAGAGCCGTCGAACGGCACTTGCTCTTCGGCGACCCGTCGCGCGCTGCGGTAAGCCTAGCAGCCCGAATAGCGCCGGTCGGGATTATGAAGTTGATCCAGATAGGCGATGCCGAACACGGTCAAATCGTCCCGCTTGCCCACGGAGAGTAACGTCTCCAGGTAGGCCCTCGTTTTGGCGAGAGACTCTGCGTCCACCTCCCGGCCATACCCGGCAATAACGTCGGCCAAAATCTCACTCAAGAGGCACGCTCCCGCGCTGCAACCCGTGCAGTGCAGCACCCGACCGAAAGACTGTCAATCCCAGCATTGAGACAAGCCCTTTCTCGCGAGCGCCTTGGGTTCGATGTGGGCGGTTATGGCCTGCTTCCAAAATGACCGTAAATCCGGGCAGTACTGGGAGTGTAGACGATGGCGGGACAGTTTTTTGGGACACAGCGCAGTGATCCGCGCGATTATCTTACGAGCTGGCGCGAGGTAATGGATCAGATCCAAGGATTTTTTGCAGGCTGTTATCTCCCTGTTCGATACCTGTTAGGTACCTGTTCGGGACCTGTTTGCTTCCTGATGGGCGCCTGTTTCACTGCCTGTTTCTTGCGCGTCAGGACCGCTTGGTCTCCTCATAAGGCCCCAAAATCCCTCAGGAAATAGCTCTATCTCGCTCCTTGAGCGATCTAGTTTTCAGAAATAACAGGGCCGGCCTCGTAAGATTGGAGAAGCGCGTCTCCCGTTATCGCTCGTCCACAATCACCTTGCCGTCGTTCGGCAGCGAGCCGATACCGACGAGCTCGACGGAGCCCCCCAGCTTGGTGACCGCACGCAGCGTCGCAGCAACTTTACTCAACAGGGCATCCGACGCCGAGGCACATTCGGCTCTCAGCGTCATCGCGTCGGCCTCGCCGGCGCGCGTGACGACGAGGCGCAGCCGTCCAAGCTCGGGATGGCGCTTGCCGATCTCCGCGATCTGCTCGGGGCGCACGAACATGCCCTTCACCTTGGTGGTCTGGTCGGCGCGCCCCATCCAGCCCTTGATGCGCGTGTTGGTGCGTCCGCAGCGGCTGGCGCCGGGCAGGGCGGCGGTCAGATCGCCGAGCGCGAGGCGGATCCAGGGATGATGCGGATCGAGCGAGGTCACCACGATCTCACCGACGTCACCCGGCGTAACCGGATCGCCGGTGCCGGGCTTGACGATCTCCAGGATCAGGTCCTCATTGACCGTCATTCCCTCGCGCGCCGCAGTCTCGAACGCGATCAGGCCGAGATCGGCGGTGCCGAAGGCCTGGTAGGCCTCGACGCCGCGCGACTTCATCTCTTCCTGCAGCGATTTCGGAAATGCCGCGCCTGAAACCAGCGCGCGCTTGATCGAGGATACGTCGCGGCCGGCGGTGGCGGCGGCGTCGAGCAGGATCTTCAGGAAGTCCGGGGTGCCGCTATAGCCGAGCGGGCGATAGGCTTCGATCAGCTCGAATTGCTGCTCGGTGTTGCCGGGGCCCGCCGGGATCACCGCACAGCCGAGCGCCCGCGCCGAGGCGTCGAAGATGAAGCCGCCGGGGGTGAGGTGATAGCTGAAGGTGTTCAGCACCACATCCCCCTCGCGGAAGCCCGCCGCAAACAGCGCCCGGGCGCCGCGCCAAGGGTCCGCCTGGCGGCCCTCCGGCTCGAAGATCGGTCCGGGCGAGGTGAACAGCCGGGCGAACGAGCCGGGCGTGTCGGCCACGAAGCCGCCGAACGGCGGAGCGGCTGTGTGCAGGGCCGGCAGTTCCGACTTGCGGAGCACCGGCAGCCCGGCCAGCGCCTCCCGGCTGGTGATGGAGGCGGGATCGGTGCCCCTCAGCAAATTGGCATAGGCGGGCGCCGCCATCGCCTTGCGCAGCACCTCGGGCAGCCGGGCGAACAATCCGGCCTCGCGCTCGGCCGGATCGCGCGTTTCAAGGGCGTCGTAATGGTCGGTCATGGCAGGTCCTTGAGAGGATGTGCGCGGGTTGCGTGCCGGTCCGCCCGTGCTATCAGACGGTGACCGCTGACATTGGGACGGTTCCAGGGAGCACGATGGCTGAGGCAGAAAGCGTTGCGGCGGACGGGGCCGCCGATGTCGTCGCGAGGCTGAAGCGCCGCGTCGTCGACCAGGCCCTGCCGCTGTGGTCGACCGCAGGCTGGGACAGCATCGCCGGCGGCTTTGTCGACCGGCTGCACCAGGACGGGACAGCGGACCGCGCGGCCCCGCGCCGGATCATGGTGCAGGCCCGCCAGATCTATTGCTACGCCAAGGCGGCCCAGCTCGGCTGGTACCCGGAAGGACGCGCGGTCGCGCTGAAGGGGCTGGACTACCTGCTGGCCAAAGCCAAGGCGCCGGACGGCCGGCCCGGCTTCGTCTACAGTCTGACGGCCGAGGGCGGCGTGCACGATCCGCTGCGCGACACCTACGGCCACGCCTTCATGCTGCTCGCGCTCGCGACCGCCTACGGCCTCGACCAGGACGCCCAGATCCGCGCCGAGATCGACGCGCTGCTGTCGTTCCTCGATACCCAGCTGCGCTCGCCCCATGGCGGCTTCCACGAGGGCCTGCCGCCCTCGATGCCGCGCCGGCAGAACCCGCAGATGCATCTGTTCGAGGCGATGATCGCCTGCTTCGACGCGACCCACGATTTGTCGTTCCAGAACCGCGCCGGCGATTTCTTCGCGCTGTTCCTCGCCAGCCTCTACGAGAAGCAGACGCGCACCCTCGGCGAATATTTCGAGGAGGACTGGTCGAAGATCCCGCCGGTCAGCGTCGAGCCCGGGCACCTCGCGGAATGGGTCTGGCTGCTGAGGGGATTTGAGCGGATCACCGGCTGTCCGACCGGGCGACCGCGCGGCGAGCTGCTGGCGTCGGCGCTGCGCTATCGCGACGCGGCCACCGGCTGCCTGGTCGACGAGGGCGACGCCGAGGGCAACATCCGCCGCCACACACGTCGGCTGTGGCCGCAGAGCGAGCTGGCGAAGGCCTGGATCGCGCAGGCCGAGTCGGGCGAAGCCGGCGCGGCGGACGAGGCGCGTGCGGCGCTGGTGCTGCTCGAGCGGCACTATCTCGGCCATGCCGTGGCCGGCGGCTGGTACGACCAGTTCGACCGCGACGGCAATTCGCTGGTCGACACGATCCCGGCGTCGTCGTTCTATCATGTGCTCTGCGCGGTTACTGAAGCCGAGCAAGTGCTCGGATAGAACCGCCTTCCTGGTCTGACGCGTTTTCTGCACACGCAACTCCGCCCGAAAACGCTCGCTATCCTCACAGCCAGCGCTTGCGCCGCTTGAAGCTCTTCAGGTTCTTGAAGCTCTTGCGCTGGTCGCCGGCACCGCCGAGGTAGAATTCCTTGACGTCCTCGTTGTCGCGCAGCTCGTCGGCGGAGCCGTCGAGCACGACCTTGCCCTGTTCCATGATGTAGCCATGGCTCGCGACCGAGAGCGCTGCGCGCGCATTCTGCTCGACCAGGAGGATCGTGACGCCGAGATCGCGGTTGATCTCCTTGATGATCGCGAACACTTCCTTGACGAGCAGAGGCGATAGCCCCATCGACGGCTCGTCCATCAGGATCATCTTCGGGCGGGCCATCAGCGCGCGGCCGATCGCCAGCATCTGCTGCTCGCCGCCGGAGAGATAGCCGGCGAGGCCGGTGCGCTCCTTCAGGCGCGGGAAATACTTGAACACCATGTCGATGTCATCGGAAACCTCGCCGTCGCGCCGGGTGAAGGCGCCGAGCCGCAGGTTCTCCAGCGACGTCATGTCGGCGACGATGCGGCGGCCTTCCATCACCTGGAAGATGCCGCGGCGGACGATCTTGTCCGGATCGATGCCGTTGATGCGCTGGCCCTCGAACAGGATCTCGCCGCGGGTGACCTCGCCGTCCTCGGTCTTGAGCAGGCCGGAGATCGCCTTCAGCGTGGTGGACTTGCCGGCGCCGTTGGCGCCGAGCAGCGCCACGATCGCGCCCTTCGGCACCTCGAGGCTGAGGCCGCGCAGCACCAGGATGACGTCGTCATAGACGACCTCGATGTTGTTGACGCTGAGCAGCGGCGGCGGCGGGACTGCCGTCGGCTCCGGGCGGGTGGCTTCGAGGGTTTCGTTCATGGTCCGTGTTACCCTTCGACGTCATTGCCGGGCATAGCCGTCCGAAGGACGGCGTCGCTTCCGCTCGCCTTTGACCCGGCAATCCATCGATCGGAATACGTCTTCGCTTGATGGATGCGCGGGTCGAGCCCGCGCATGACGATGTGTGGACGTGATCGGCTGTCGCCTCACCACCCAAACCATTCCGGCTTGCGCGGCAGGTCGACGGTCTTCACCTTCTCGAGCTTGATCGTGCCCTTGCCCATCAGGTCGTTGATGTCGCCATCGGTCGCGCCCGAGACCTTCGAGCGATACAGGTCGACCTTCGTGGTCGGGCGGTGATCCTTCTCGGTCCAGGTCGACGGATTGCAGACGCCGTCCATGCCGGCCGGCACCCAATCCTTCTTCTGGTAGAAGCCCTTGGCGACGTTCTCGCCGGTGGCGCCGCCGTTCTTGGCGGCCCAGTCGAGCGCTTCCTTCAGATAGAGCGCGCTGCAGACCGCGGCGATGTAATGCACCGGCCGATAGACCTTGCCGGACGGGTCGGACATCTTGGAGATTTCCATTACCGTCTTCATGCCGGGGGCGTTGCCGCCCCAGCTCACCGCGGTGCGGAGCGGAAAGATCACGCCGTCGGCTGCATCGCCGGCAGTCTTGGCCGCGTTCTCGTCCATGCCCCAGACATTGCCGAGGAACTGGACGTCGACGCCGGCGGTCTTGCAGGCCTTCAGCACCGAGATGTTCGAGGCCGCCGTGTTGCCGAGATAGGCATAGTTCGCGCCGGAGCTTTTCAGGCTCAGACACTGCGCCGAGTAGTCGCCGGGGGAGAGCGCGAATACCAGCGGCGGCAACACTTCGAAGCCGAGCTCGGTCGCCAGCGCTTCACCGGCCGCCTTCGGCGCGTTCGGATACGGATGGTTGGCGCCCATGTGGACGAATTTCGGCTTGCCGGGCTTGCCCTTGGCCTTCCAGTCCTCCGCAGCCCAGGTCAGCATCGCGCGCATCGAGTCCGAATAGCTCGGGCCGTAGAAGAAATTGTACGGCGCGGGCTTGGCCTTGCCGCTGGTGCCTTCCGGATCGGTCAGCGCCGCGGCGTAGGAGCCGGAGATGTCCGGGATCTTGTCCTGCGCCAGGAAGCCGGTGAGGGCTTCGGTATCCGCCGTGCCCCAGCCCATGATCGCCGCGACCTTGCCGTCGGGCGCCGACCACTTCTTGTACAGCGCGATGGCGCGCGGCACCTGGTAGCCATAGTCGTTGCTGTCGACATTGAGCTGCTTGCCGCCGATGCCGCCATTCTTGTTGACCCAGGCGAAGGTGTCGGCGACGCCCTGGCCATAGGGGGTGCCGACGTCGGACGTGCCGCCCGAGAGGTCCTGCAGATGGCCGATGGCGATCTGCGCCTGCGCGGTGGCGGCCGCGCTGCTGATCAGCAGCGCAACGGAGACCGAGCTCAAAAGGGATCTAATCGTCATTTTTGCTTTCCTCCTGCTTATTCGTTGAACCGAATTTTGAGTTGCGTTCCGTGCCTTGCGTCAATGCGAGAACGGGTAGAGCTTCCAGTAAGCCTTGATCTGCCGCCAGCGATGCGCGAGGCCGTCGGGCTCGAACATCAGGAAGCCGATGATGATCAGGCCGATCGCGATCTCGCGCAGAAAGGTGATGTTGTTGTTGAGCTGCAGCGCCTTGTCGATGGCGCCTCCCTTCAGCCAGGCGCTCAGCCATTCCATCGATTCCGGCAGCAGCACCACGAAGGCCGTGCCCATCAGCGTGCCCATCACCGAGCCGGTGCCGCCGATGATGACCATGGCGAGGAACAGCACCGAGCGCTCGATGCCAAAGCCTTCCTGCGAGACCACGAGCTGATAGTGCGCGTAAAGCGCGCCGGCGATGCCGGCAAAGAAGGCGGCAAGCCCGAATGATAGCGTCCGGTACTTGGTGAGGTTGATCCCCATGATCTCGGCCGAGAGATAGTGATCGCGGATCGCGACCAGCGCGCGGCCGTCGCGGGTGCGCATCAGATTTGTCACGAGCAGGTAGCTGATCACCATATAGGCGAGCACGACGTAGAAATACTGGCGGTCGCCGCGCAGGGTGTAGCCGAAGATCGAGAACGGGTTGGCGCTGGCCGGCACCGAGCCCCCCGAGAACCATTCGGCGCGCGAGAAGAAGTCGAGCAGGATGTACTGCGCCGCGAGCGTCGCGATCACAAGATAGAGTCCCTTCAGCCGCGCCGCCGGCACGCCGAAGATCAGGCCGACCAGCGCCGTGACGACGCCGGCGAGGGGGATGGCGAAGAACACCGGGATCGGCGCGTTGTTGGAGATGTAGGCCGAGGTGAACGCGCCGAACAGGAAGAACGCGGCGTGGCCGATCGAGATCTGGCCGGTGAAGCCGACCAGGACGTTGAGGCCGAGGGCCGCGATCGCGAAGATGCCGATCTGGATCGCGATCGAGAGCAGGTAATTGGACAGCAGCATCGGCGCGAAGCAGGCGAGCACGATGCCGAGGATCGCGAAATTGCGGCTGGTCGCGGTCGGGAAGATCGTGGTGTCGGCCGCATAGCTGGTGCGGAAATCGCCCGAGGGGATGAGTGTGCTTGTCGCCATTGATCAGACCCGCTCAATATCCTTGGTGCCGAACAGGCCGTACGGCTTGATCATCAGGATGATGATCAGGACGTAGAACGGCGCGATCTCGTAGAGATTGCCCCAGTGCAGGTACTGGCTGTCGACATACTGGGCGACGTTTTCCAACAGCCCGATGATGATGCCGCCGAGCACGGCGCCGCCGACCGAGTCGAGCCCGCCCAGGATCGCGGCCGGAAACACCTTGATGCCGTAGGCGGAGAGGCCGGACGACACGCCGTTGACCACGGCGACCACGACACCGGCGACCGCCGAGACGGTGGCCGAGATCGCCCACGCCATCGCGAACACGTTCTTGACGGAAATGCCGAGCGACTGCGCGACCTGCTGGTTGAAGGCGGTGGCGCGCATCGCAAGGCCATATTTGGAGGCGCGGAAGAACCAGGCCATGCCGACCATCATGGCGAGCGAGACCACGAGGCTCATGACATAGACGGTCTGGATCTGCAGCCCGAACAGGCTGACCGACTGGCTCTGGAACACGCGCGGGAACGGCTGCGGGTTGACGCCGAAGATCCACTTCAGCGCGGCCTGGAACACCGTCGACAGGCCGATCGTCACCATGATCACGGAAATGATCGGCTCGCCGATCATCGGACGCAGGATCACGACCTGGATCGCGATGCCGAAGATGAACATGAAGACCAGCGTGATCGGCATGCCGACCCAGAACGGCACCTGATACTTCGTCAGCAGCGCCCAGCACACCCAGGCGCCGACCAGCAGCAATTCGCCCTGCGCGAAGTTCACGACCTGTGTCGCCTTGTAGATCAGCACGAACGACATCGCGACCACGCCATACAGCGTGCCGACCACGAGGCCATTGACGATCAGCTGGATCAGGAACTGGGTGTTCATGGGGTCTCGCCGAATTTGTGGCTCGTCATCGCCGGGCTTGACCCGGCGATCCATCGCGCAAGAAAGCCGTCCTTGCGAAGAGGATGGATGCGCGGGTCAAGCCCGCGCATGACGATCGAGCTTGCTATCATCGACGGTCTCATTCCGCGGCCTCCGCGAGCACGGCGCGGCCGAGATCGACGACCTCGAGCGTGGTGCGGACGCGCTGGGTCGAGCCGTCCTGGAAGCGGATCACGGTGTCGACGGGGATGCTGGCCTTGCCGCGGTAGATCGCATCGATGATGTCGGCGTATTTCTCATTGATGACGCCGCGGCGGACTTTTCGGGTACGGGTCAGCTCGCCGTCGTCGGCATCGAGCTCCTTGTAGAGCAGCAGGAAGCGCGAGATGCGTTGCGCCGGCGGCAGGGTGGCATTGACCGTCTCGACCTCTTTCTTGAGCAGCGCATAGACTTCGGGCCGCGAGGACAGGTCGGTGTAGGTCGTGAACGAGATCCGGTTCTTCTCCGCCCATTTCGAGATGATCGAGTAGCGGATGCAGATCATCGCGGCGAGCGCGTCGCGGCCGGCGCCGAGCACCACCGCCTCGGCGACATAGGGCGAGAACTTCAGCTTGTTCTCGATATATTGCGGCGAGAAGCGCTCGCCGCGCGAGGTCTCTGCGAGATCCTTGATGCGGTCGATCACGACAAGCTGCCGGTTGTCGTTGTAGTAGCCGGCATCGCCCGAATGCATCCAGCCGTCCTTAATGTCGGCGACCGATGCTTCGAGGTTCTTGTAATAGCCATGGAACATGTTGGGATGCCGCACCACGATCTCGCCGACGCCGTTGACGTCGGCATTGTCGATGCGGATCTCGATGTTTTCGGCCATCGGCACGCCGGTGGTGTCGGGATCGACCTTGCCTTCGGGATGCAGCGTGTAGGCGCCGAGCAGCTCGGTCTGGCCGTACAGCGTGCGCAGCGGCACGCCCATCGCCTGGAAGAACTTGAAGGTATCCGGTCCGAGCGCCGCGCCGCCGGTCGCCGCCGAGCGCAGCCGCGTGAAGCCGAGCCGGTCGCGCAGCGCACGGAACAAGAGCTGGTCGGCGAACACAGAACGCTTGCCCTCGGCAAGCGCCGCCAGCCCGGTCTTCATGCCGAGGTCATAGAGCCGCTGCTTGAACGGCGAGGCCTCCATCACCCCGGCGCGGACGTCGGCCGCGATCGATTCCCAAACCCGCGGCGCGAACAGCACGAAGGTCGGCGCGATTTCGCGGAAATCGTGCATCATGGTGTCGGGCTCTTCGACGAAGTTGACCTTCATCCGGGAGAGCAGCCCTTTGCCCAGCGCGTAGATCTGTTCCATGATCCAGGGCAGCGGCAGCACCGAGACATATTCGTCGTCCGGTCCCTTCGGATCGAAGGCGAGATAGGTCGCGCAGTGCCGCAGCACGCGCCCGGCCGAGAGCATCGCAAGCTTCGGGTTGGCCGTCGTGCCCGAGGTGGTGCAGAGGATCGCGACGTCCTCGCCCTTCGTAGTGTCGACCAGTCGCTCGTAGAGCCCAGGCTCGCGCGCGGCGCGGTCGCGGCCCAGCGCAACGAGCTTGCTCGCCTCCATCAATCGCGGATCGTCGTATTTGCGCATGCCGCGCGGGTCGGAATAGACGATGTGCTTGAGGTGGGGCACGCGATCGGCCAGGCCGAGCAGCTTGTCGACCTGTTCCTCGTCCTCGGCGAAGACCAGCTTGGCCTCGCCATAGGTCAGGAGATAGGCGGCTTCCTCGTCCAGCACGTCGCGATAAAGACCGAGGCTCATCGCGCCGATCGCGTGGGCCGCGATCTCGGCGGCGACCCAGTCCGGACGGTTGTCGCCGATAATGCCGATCACGTCGCCGCGGCCAAGCCCGAGCTCGACCATGCCGAGCGCGAAATCATGGGTGCGGGTCTGGTAGTTGTTCCAGGTGAATTCGCGCCACAGCCCGAAATCCTTCCCGCGCAGCGCGATCTCTTGGCCGTGCTCCCTCGCGTTCAGGCGCAGCATCTTGGGAAAGGTGTCGGCCTGCGCGGCGCGACCGGCATAGTCCATCATGCGGCGCTCTCCCGCACCGCCGGCTTGTCGTCGGGATCGACCAGCGCCTCGTCCTCTTCGCCGAGATAGGCGCGCTTGACATGGGGATCGGCGAGCACGGTGGCCGGATCGCCCTCGGCGATCTTGCGGCCGAAGTCGAGCACCATGACGCGGTGGGAGATGTCCATCACGACGCCCATGTCGTGCTCGATCATCATCACCGTCATGCCGAACTCTTCGTTGAGATCGACGATGTAGCGCGCCATGTCTTCCTTCTCTTCGAAGTTCATGCCGGCCATCGGCTCGTCGAGCAGGATCAGTTGCGGCTCGAGCGCCATCGCGCGGGCGAGCTCGACGCGCTTGCGCAGGCCGTAGGGCAGGGTGCCGGCGGTCGCCTTGCGCACCGATTGCAGATCGAGGAAGTCGATGATCTCCTCGACCTTGCGCCGGTGCTCGAGCTCCTCGCGGCGCGCGCCGGTCAGCCAGTACAGCGATCCCGTGATGAAGTTGTTCTTCAGGAGGTGATGGCGGCCGACCATGATGTTGTCGAGCACGCTCATGTGGTGGAACAGCGCGAGATTCTGGAAGGTCCGGCCGATGCCGAGCCGGGGCCGCGCGTTCGGGTTGAGGCCGGTAATGTCCTGGCCGCGATAGAACAGCTGGCCTTCGGTCGGCCGGTAGCGGCCGGAGATACAGTTGACGATCGAGGTCTTGCCGGCGCCGTTCGGGCCGATGATGGAGAACAGCTCGCCCTCGTTGACGCCGAAGTTCACCTCGGTCAGCGCGCGGACCCCGCCAAAGCGCAATGAGACTCCGCGCACCTCGAGACTATTAGCCACCCTGTTCCCTCCAGATACGGGCGCTTTGGCGCGCTCTTTATCTTCGCTTCGATCTTACTCTTCGATCTTACATGGGCCGCCGAAGGGAGACCATCCGACTAATGATGCCGGCGTTCGGGAGCATCGCTTGACCCGATCGCCTGCGTCATGCGCGGTAACGCCGCACCCGCCTGCAAGCCCGTCCCTCGCGTCGTCCGCCTTCAGCGATCCATCAAGGAGCTGCGCGACGTTACGCGAGGTGGCTCTGAATACGAGAAAGCGATAGGTTGAATTGTCATGTGCCCGACATTTGGTCAGGAATTTTCGCTGGCATTCCAGGCCTCGGGTCCCTGGCTTCGCGCACGGCGTTGCTGCGGTGCAATATCGTTGCAGTCTCTTGGGGTAGGACGCCGTCGCTAGAATGATTGCTGCTGATTACCTGAGGCGCATCGCGGCCTGGTCGCGCGAACTGAGCGAGCAAGAAATCGAAATCGCACGCGCCGGCATTACCGAGAAATCCTATCGCGCCAACGAATTCATCTTCATGCGCGGCGACTACTTCCAGTATTGGACCGGCATCGTCACCGGGCTGGCGCGCATGGGCATCGTCTCGCGCGGCGGCAAGGCGGCGAGTTTCGCGGGCCTCACCGCAGGCGCGTGGTTCGGCGAGGGGACCGTGCTCAAGAATGAGCCCCGGCGCTACGATGTGGTCGCGCTGCGCGACACGCGACTGGCGATGATGGATCGCCGGACCTTCGTCTGGCTGTTCGAGAACAGTGTCGGCTTCAACCGATTCCTGGTCGGCTCGCTCAATGAGCGGCTCGGCCAGTTCATCGCGCTGCTCGAATATGGCCGCACGCTGGACGCCACGGCGCGGCTGGCGCGCTCGATCGCCTCGCTGTTCAATCCGATTCTCTATCCCGACCTGACGCTGCACCTTGAGATCACCCAGGAGGAGATCGGGGCGCTGTCGGGAATCTCCCGGCAGAATGCCAACCAGTGCCTGAAGCGGCTCGAGCGGGAAGGGCTGTTGCGGCTCGAATATGGCGGGGTGACCATCCTCAACCTCGACCGGCTGCGGCACTACGGCGAGTGACGGGTTCCGGGCGCATTGAGCCGTTTTCGCAGACCTAAAGTCCTGATTTCAAACGATTAAGCCATTAGACTTGGGGCAGGCTGGATGCTACAGACCGGCCTCGTCGGGATTCGCGCGGTTTTCGCGCTCTCTGGAGATGACATGGCGGTTAAGGATTCGGCGGCTCAGGACTCAAAGCGGCGCGTTGCGCTGATCACCGGCGTTACCGGGCAGGACGGCGCGTATCTCGCCGAGTATCTGCTCGGTCTCGGCTACACCGTGCACGGGATCAAGCGCCGGTCGTCCTCGTTCAACACCGCGCGCGTCGACCATCTCTACCAGGATCCGCATGCCGGCAACGTGCCGTTCCTGATGCACTATGGCGACATGACGGATTCGACCAATCTGATCCGCCTGGTGCAGCAGATCCGGCCGACCGAGATCTATAACCTCGCCGCCCAGAGCCACGTCCAGGTCAGTTTCGAGAGCCCGGAATACACTGCCAACGCCGATGCGATCGGCGTGCTGCGGCTCTTGGAGGCGATTCGCATCCTCGGCATGGAAAAGGAAACGCGGTTCTACCAGGCCTCGACCTCGGAGCTTTACGGGCTCGTGCAGGAGGTGCCGCAGAAGGAAACCACGCCGTTCTATCCGCGCTCGCCCTATGGCGTCGCCAAGCTCTACGGCTACTGGATCACGGTGAACTACCGCGAGGCCTATGGCATGTTCGCCAGCAACGGCATCTTGTTCAACCATGAGAGCCCGATCCGCGGCGAGACCTTCGTGACGCGCAAGATCACCCGCGCCGTCGCCCGCATCGAGGTCGGCCTCGAGAACAAGCTCTATCTCGGCAATCTCGACGCCAAGCGCGACTGGGGCCACGCCCGCGACTATGTCGAGGGCATGCACAGGATCCTGCAGGTCGACGAGCCCGGCGACTTCGTGCTCGCGACCGGCGAGACGCGGTCGGTCCGCGAGTTCGTCGAGCTGGCGTTTGCCGAGGTCGGCCGCAGCATCGAATGGCGCGGCAAGGGCGTCGAGGAGGTCGGTGTCGACAAGGCGTCCGGCAACACCCTGGTGCAGATCGATCCGACCTATTTCCGCCCGACCGAGGTCGATCTTCTGATTGGCGACGCCAGCAAGGCGCGCGCCAAGCTCGGCTGGGCGCCGAAGACGCCGTTCGCGCAGCTGGTGAAGGAAATGGTCGCCAGCGATCTCGTCGAGGCCAGGCAGGACGCGGCCAATGGCAAGCACGGCGTTTGAGCTGAAGGGCAAGACGGTCTTCGTTGCCGGCCATCGCGGCATGGTCGGCTCGGCGCTGATGCGCCGGCTGGCGCGCGAGGAGGCCGATCTCCTGACGGTGTCGCGCAGCGAGGTCGATTTGCGCGACCAAACCGCGGTTAACGCCTGGTTTGCCGCGAAGCGGCCGCAGGCCGTGTTCCTCGCCGCAGCCAAGGTCGGCGGCATCGTCGCCAACAACACGCTGCGGGCCGAATTTCTCTACGATAATCTGGCGATCTCGAGCAACGTGATCCAGGCAGCGCACGCCAATGGCTGCGAGAAGCTGATGTTCTTCGGCTCGTCCTGCATCTATCCGCGCCTGGCGCCGCAGCCGCTGCGCGAGGATTCGATGCTGACCGGCCCGCTGGAGCCAACCAACGAGCCCTATGCCATCGCCAAGATCGCCGGCATCAAGATGGCCGAGGCCTATCGCAGCCAGTACGGCGCCGATTTCATCAGCGTGATGCCGACCAATCTCTACGGTCCCGGCGACAACTATCACCCCGAATACAGCCACGTCGTCGCCGCGCTGATCCGCCGCTTCCACGAGGCCAAGGTTTCGGACGCCGGCAACGTCGCGGTGTGGGGCACCGGCACGCCGCGCCGCGAATTCCTCTATGTCGACGATCTCGCCGACGCCTGCATCCATCTGATGAAGACCTATTCATCGCCCGAACTGGTCAATATCGGCACCGGCGAGGACATCACCATCGCCGAGTTCGCGCGCGTCGTCGCGGCCGCCGTCGGCTATCGCGGCGAGATCAGCTTCGACACATCGCGCCCGGACGGCACGCCGCGCAAGCTGCTCGACGTCGGTCGGCTGGCGAGGCTCGGGTGGCGCGCCACCACCTCGCTCGAGGATGGCATCGCCCTCGCGTACCAGGCCTATCTGCGCGAGACGAAGTGACGCGGTAAACCTCCCGCCCTCCGACTGAGAATATCTGTCGGCTTGGCGACGCCGCGCGGCTAGGATGTGCGTGCCCAAGCGTGCCGCAAGAGCCGCCAGTGCGTCGGAGGAGACATCATGAAGGTTCTACGCCGCCAGTTCCTGCAACTTGCAGCCGCTACGGCGGCGCTTCCGCTCACATTTGGAAAAGCGATTGCCGAGGCCTATCCGGCGCGGCCGGTTCGCCTCGTGATCGGCTATACCCCTGGCGGTTCGGCGGACCTGACGGCGCGCCTGATGGGGCAGTGGCTGTCGGAAAAGCTCGGGCAATCCTTCATTGTCGAGAACCGGCCGGGCGGCGGGACCAACATCGCCACCGAGCAGGCGCTGCGCGCGGCGCCCGACGGCTACACCCTGCTGCTGGTCGCCCCGGCCAATGCGATCAATGCGACACTCTACCAGAAGCTGCCCTTCGATTTCATACGCGAGATGGAGCCGATCGCAGGCATCATTCGCTTTCCCAACGTCGTGGTGGTGCACCCCTCGCTGCCGATCAAGTCGATTCCCGAGTTGATCGCCTATGCAAAGGCCAATCCCGGCAAGCTCAACATGGCGTCCTCAGGCAACGGTTCGACGATCCACATGTCGGGCGAACTGTTCAAGATGCTGACCGGCATCAACATGCAGCACGTGCCTTACCGGGGCGGCGCGCCGGCGCTCACCGATATGCTGTCCGGCGTGATGCAGGTGATGTTTGACAATCTTCCGACCTGCGCCGAGCACGTCAAATCCGGCAAGCTGCGCGGCCTTGCGGTCACCAGCACGACCCGTTCGGACGTGCTTCCGGACCTGCCGCCGGTCGCCGACTTCCTGCCGGGTTACGAGGCGAGCGCCTGGTACGGCCTTGCGGCGCCGAAGAGCACGCCGCCTGAAATCGTCGACAGGCTCAACAAGGCCGTCAATGAAATCCTCGCCGATCCCAAGGCCAAGGCGCGCTTTACCGAGATCGGCGCGATCATGCTGCCGGGCTCGGCTGCCGACTTCGGCAGACTGGTGGCCGACGAGACCGAGAAATGGGGCAAGGTGGTCAAGTTCGCCGGCGCCAAGGTTGATTAGCTTCGCGCCGCCGCGCGCGGCGGCGCCTTCGACAGCGCCGTCGCCATTGCCGAGATCAGCGGTTTCATGAAGAACGCATCGTTCGCCGGGTAGATGTCGGTGGATAGGCCATAGGTCTTCAATTCGTCGGACACCACGGGCCCGACCGAGGCGATCGGCGTTTGTTGCAGGCCCTCGCGCAATTGCGCCTCGCATCGATGCGCCTGCGCCACCTCGAGCAGGCGGCGAACCTGTCCCGAACTCGTGAGCGCGATCGCGTCGATGCGGCCCTGCGCCATCTCCTCGATCGCGGTGACGATGTTGGCGTCGGCGGCCTGCGCATCATAGACATAGGGCAGCACCGTATCGACCTCGGCGCCCTGCGCCTTGATCGCGCCGATCAGGGTGGCGTGATCCTTGTCCGGATAGAGCTGCAGGCCGAGCCGATGGCCGCTCAGGTTGAGCTTCGACATCATCTCGGCGACGCCTTCGGACGTCGGCTTTTCGGTGGTCATTTGCGGTTCCAGGCCGATCTCGCGCAGCGCCCGGCCGGGCTTGGGGCCGCGGGCGAATTTGCGCGCCTTGGCGAGGCCATCGACGAACTCCCGCTCGACGCCGATCCGGCGCACGACCTTCATCAGCCGGCGCAGGCCTTCGCCGGTCATCAGCACGAGGTCGTCGAGCGGCCGTTCGATGGCGCGGTGAATCCAGGCCTCGATCGGCGCTGCGTCAGGCGCATCGTGTATGGTGAACATCGGACATTGCAGCACGTCGGCGCCCTGTTCGGCGAGCAGGCGGGAAAACTGCGCCTCCTCGCGCGTTTCGAGGATCAGGATGCGGTAGCCGTTCAGCCGTTCAGCCATGATGGTCCCTAACAAACATTGTCGTCATTTGTTCGATTTGACCCCCGCACCGGGATTGGCGCAAGGCCGCCTGCGGTGTAGACGGGGGCCGAAATGACCGTTCCACCAATCTGCTCAAGCTTTGGTCAATTGGCATGCCCGATCATCAATTCGTTTTGACCCTGTCCTGTCCGGACCGTCCGGGGATCGTCTCGGCGGTCTCGACGTTTCTCGCCCATAACGGCCAGAACATCCTGGACGCCCAGCAGTTCGATGACGTGGAGACCGGCAAGTTCTTCATGCGCGTGGTGTTCACCGCGGCCGACCTCGCGGTCGAGCTCGCGGCGCTGCAGACCGGCTTTGCCGCGATCGCCGAACGTTTCGGCATGGAATGGCAGATGCGCGATCGCGCCAGCCGCCGCCGGGTGATGCTGTTGGTGTCGAAGTCCGATCATTGCCTGGTCGACATCCTCTACCGCTGGCGCACCGGCGAGCTCGAGATGATCCCGACCGCTGTTGTCTCCAACCATCCGCGCGAGACCTACGGCTCGCTCGATTTCGGCGATATCCCGTTCCATCATCTGCCGGTGACGAAAGAGACCAAGCGGCAGCAGGAAGACGCGGTGTGGCAGCTGGCCCAGGATACCAAGACCGACCTCGTGGTGCTGGCCCGCTACATGCAGATCCTGTCGGACGAGATGTCGGCACGGCTGTCGGGCCGCTGCATCAACATCCATCATTCCTTCCTGCCGGGCTTTAAGGGCGCCAGGCCCTACCATCAGGCGCATGAGCGCGGCGTCAAGCTGATCGGCGCCACGGCGCATTACGTCACCAGCGATCTCGACGAGGGGCCGATCATCGACCAGGACGTCGAGCGTATCAGCCATCGCGACACGCCTGAGGATCTTGTGCGCAAGGGGCGCGACATCGAGCGCCGGGTGCTGGCGCGCGCGATCCGCTACCATCTCGCCGATCGCGTCATCCTCAACGGACGCAAGGCCGTGGTGTTCGTGGACTGATCCGCGCTTCACTCGGCCCGCACAAGGCCGGCTCTGCGGCCGGCCGACCGTGCGCTCACCGGGCCGCGTCCTGCGGTGCGGTTGCCGGCTTCGCTTCGTCGCCGCGCTGGGCCGCAGGCATCAGCCGCTTGCGTTCCCGATCCTGCATGAACTTGTCGTATTCGGGGGTGCCCGGCCGA
Source organism: Bradyrhizobium sp. USDA 4502 (assembly GCF_054063355.1). Classification (NCBI taxonomy): domain Bacteria; kingdom Pseudomonadati; phylum Pseudomonadota; class Alphaproteobacteria; order Hyphomicrobiales; family Nitrobacteraceae; genus Bradyrhizobium; species Bradyrhizobium sp. USDA 4502. The sequence goes on along the minus strand of NZ_JBSSGF010000001.1, from coordinate 4,540,280 downwards.
GGCGGCGCATCCGCCGGCAGGCCGCCGGCCCAGGATGGAATGGTATCGGCCATGCCGGCCGAGAGCTTCTGGTTCATGGAGCTGCATCCCCCGAGCGCGCCGGCCGCGAGCGCGAGGGCAATCAGGACAGCGATGGGACGCGAGACGATTGGCATGGGAAGCAGGATACAGCCCTGGTCTTTATGGATGATGATCTCGGGCGCGACCGTTCGGCTGCAATTGTGCTTGTTTGTTGGCATTGCCGCTGCGTTTGTACGATCGTACAAATGAATCGAACCGGCGGCGGCCTTGAATGCGCGAGACCGCTTCTAGCGGAGGCATTGAGTCTTGTGGAGCGCTGTTGGTACCATGATACCTGTCTCTGCAACCCGATCGCGTCGCGCGCGGCACAACGTCCATCGTCCGATTGACAGAGGGCACGGGGAGACGCCTTGTCGCGTTGCGGCTTGGCCGTGCATGCTTGAGTTGAAACAAGGCAAGAGCCGGGGACCAAGGCTCGATGCAGAAGAACGGAAGGGGGAGGGACGTCGATGTTCAATCGTCGCAAAATGTTGCTGTGGGGCGCCGCTTCGGCCGTGCTTCCGGGGTTGTGCGCCAGCCTGCCGGCGTGGGCGGACGACGTCGTCAAGATCGGGCTGATCCTGCCGATGACCGGCGGTCAGGCATCGACCGGCAAGCAGATCGATAACGCCATCAAGCTCTACATGCAGCAGAAGGGCGACACCGTCGCCGGCAAGAAGATCGAGATCATCCTGAAGGACGACGCCGCGGTGCCGGACAACACCAAGCGGCTCGCGCAGGAACTGATCGTCAATGACAAGGTCAATTTCATCGCCGGCTTCGGCGTGACGCCCGCGGCGCTCGCCGCGGCGCCGCTGGCGACGCAGGCCAAGATCCCGGAAGTCGTGATGGCGGCCGGCACCTCCATCATCACCGAGCGTTCGCCCTATATCGTGCGTACCAGCTTCACGCTGGCGCAGTCCTCCACCATCATCGGCGACTGGGCGGTGAAGAACGGCATCAAGAAGGTCGCGACGCTGACCTCCGACTACGCGCCCGGCAACGATGCGCTGACCTTCTTCAAGCAGCACTTCACCGCCGGCGGCGGCGAGATCGTCGAAGAGGTCAAGGTCCCGCTCGCCAATCCGGACTTCGCGCCGTTCCTGCAGCGCATGAAGGATTCCAAGCCCGACGCGATGTTCGTATTCGTGCCGGCCGGGCAGGGCGGCAACTTCATGAAGCAATATGCCGAGCGCGGGCTCGACAAGAGCGGCATCAGGGTGATCGGACCCGGCGACGTCATGGACGACGATCTGCTCAACAATATGGGCGATGCCGCGCTCGGCGCGGTGACGGCGCATCTCTATTCGGCCGCCCATCCGTCCGCGATGAACAAGGAGTTCGTCGCCGCCTACAAGAAGGCGTTCGGCAACCGCCCGGGCTTCATGGCGGTCAGCGGCTATGACGGCATCCATCTGATCTACGAGGCGCTGAAGAAGACCAATGGTGCGACCGACGGCGACAAGCTGATCGAGGCGATGAAGGGCATGAAGTGGGAGAGCCCGCGCGGCCCGATCTCGATCGATCCGGAAACCCGCGACATCGTGCAGAACATCTATATCCGCAAGGTCGAGAAGGTCGACGGCGAGCTCTACAATGTCGAGTTCGCGACCTTCGAGGCCGTCAAGGATTCCGGCAAGACCAAGAAATAGCATCGTCATCGGCGGCGTGCGCTCCGGCCCTCACCACGTCATGCCCGGCCAAAAGCGCGAAGCGCGTCTTCGCGCAGGTGTGCCGGGCATCCACGTCTTTTCTTCCCGGCGAGCAGAAAGACGGGGATGGCCGGGACAGGCCCGGCCATGACGATGACCTTGACGTTCGAGCTGTTGTTCTTGTTGCGTCCTCACGGCTAAGCTGACTCCATGGCCTCTATCCTCACCAACCTGTTCGACGGCGTCGCTTACGGCATGCTGCTGTTCGTGCTCGCCTGCGGGCTTGCGGTGACGCTCGGGCTGATGAATTTCGTCAACCTCGCGCATGGCGCCTTCGCGATGGCCGGCGGCTATATCTGTGCCGTGCTGGTGAATAATTCCGGCTGGCCGTTCTTCGCAGGCCTGCCGCTCGCCTTTGTCGGCAGCGCGGTGATCGGCATCGCGCTGGAGCGCACGCTGTACCGCCATCTCTATAGCCGCAGCCATCTCGACCAGGTGCTGTTCTCGATCGGCCTGGTGTTCATGTCGGTCGCGGCGGTCGATTACATCATGGGATCGTCGCGGGTCTTCATCAAGCTGCCGGCGGCGCTGGAAGGTCAGATCGACCTGTTCGGCGTCGGCATCGGCCGTTACCGGCTGATGATCGTGGCGATCTGCGGCCTCCTCACGCTGGCGCTGCAATTGATCCTCGCCAAGACCCGGTTCGGCAGCCGGCTGCGCGCCGCGGTCGACGATCCGCGCGCCGCGATCGGGCTCGGCATCAACGTGCCGCAGGTGTTCGCCTTCACCTTTGCCTTCGGCTGCGGCCTCGCTGGCCTCGGCGGTGCGCTGAGCGCGGAGATCCTCGGGCTCGATCCGTATTTCCCGCTGAAATTCATGATCTACTTCCTGATCGTCGTCACCGTCGGCGGCTCGTCCTCGATCACCGGACCGTTCCTGGCGTCGCTGCTGCTCGGCATCGCCGACGTCGCCGGCAAGTATTACGTGCCGAAGCTCGGCCCCTTCGTGATCTACACTGTTATGATCGTGATCCTGCTCTGGCGTCCGAACGGCCTGTTCGGCCGTACCGCGGCGCGGTGAGGCTGATATGACCGCGCTGTCCGACGTCTCCACTCACGCGATGGCCAGCGCGCGCTGGCGGGTCAGCGAGGTCGCGTTCTGGGCGCTGGCGCTCGCCTGCGCCTTCCTGTTCCCGTCGCGCTATTTGATCATGACCGACATCGTGCGGCTCGGCCTGTTCGCGCTGTCGCTCGACCTGATCCTCGGCTACGCCGGCATCGTGTCGCTCGGCCACGCGGCCTTTTTCGGCGTCGGCGCCTATTCGGCCGGCTTGCTGGCGCTGCACGGCATCATCAACGAGCCCGTCATAGCGCTGGTCGCCGCCGGTCTGGTCGCGGCGGTGCTCGGCTTCCTGACCAGCTTCCTGGTCATCCGCGGCGTCGACCTGACGCGGTTGATGGTGACGCTCGGCATCGCGTTGCTGCTGGAAGCGCTTGCCGAGCGCTTCTCCAACATCACCGGCGGCACCGATGGGCTGCAGGGCATCGAGATGCAGCCGATCCTTGGTCTGTTCACCTTCGACATGTTCGGCAAGACCGGGTTCTTCTACTCGCTGATCGTGCTGTTCATCCTGTTCCTGCTGGCCCGAAGCATTGTGCATTCGCCGTTCGGCCTGTCGCTGCGCGCGATCAAGAACAATCCGCTGCGCGCGGCCGCCATCGGCGTGCCGGTCAACCGTCGCCTGATCGCGGTCTATACGCTCGCGGCCTTCTATGCCGGGATCGCCGGCGCGCTGTTCACCCAGACCACGGCGCTCGCCTCGCTCGACGTGTTTTCCTTCGAGCGCTCCGCCGACCTGATGCTTGTGCTCGTGATCGGCGGCACCGGCTATCTCTATGGCGGCCTGATCGGCGCCGTCGTGTTCAAGATGCTGCAGGAGCTGTTTCAGAGCATCACCCCGCAATACTGGCTGTTCTGGATCGGCCTCGTGCTGGTCGTGATCGTGCTGGTCGGCCGCGCGCGCATCCATCGCTGGGTGCTGTTCGTGCCCAACCTGATCATCCGCCAGTTCGCCGGCCGCAAGGCCGCCGTTGCCGTGCCGGAGAACGACGCGTCATGACGATCGCGCTGGAAACACGTGGCCTCGAAAAATCCTTCGGCGCCCTTCGCGTCACCCGCGATCTTTCGCTGAAGGTGATGCAGGGCGCGCGCCACGCGCTGATCGGGCCGAATGGCGCGGGCAAGACCACCGTCATCAATCAGCTGACCGGCGTGCTAACGCCGAACAGCGGGCGCATCCTGCTCGAAGGCAGCGACATCACCGGCCTTTCCGTCCACAAGCGGGTGCTGCGCGGGCTGTCGCGCACGTTCCAGATCAACCAGCTCTATCCCGACCTGACCCCGCTCGAAACCATCGGGCTTGCGGTCTCCGAACGGATGGGGCGCGGCGGCGACTGGTGGCGACGGATGGGAACGCGGAGCGACGTCAATGCCGAGATCGCCGAGATACTGTCGCGCTTCCATCTGCTCGACGTGATGACGGAGCCCACCTCGACCTTGCCCTATGGCAAGCAGCGCCTGCTCGAGATCGCGGTCGCGATCGCCGCCAAGCCGCGGGGTGCTGCTGCTCGACGAGCCCGCGGCCGGCGTGCCCGAGAGCGAGCGTCACGACATCCTGGCGGCGGTGGCGGCACTGCCGCGCGACGTCACCGTGCTGCTGATCGAGCACGACATGGACCTCGTGTTTTCCTTCGCCGACCGCATCTCGGTGCTGGTCAATGGCGGCCTGCTCACCGAGGGCGCCCCCGATGAGGTCGCGCGCGATCCGCAGGTGAGGGCGGTCTATCTCGGCGAGGCCGCCGATGCCTGAGCTTCTTTCCATCCAGGGCCTGCGTGCCGGATACGGCGAGGCGGTGGTGCTGCCCGACATGTCGCTGGCGCTTGCCGAGGGCCAGGTGCTCGCGCTGCTCGGCCGCAACGGTACCGGCAAGACCACGCTGATCAATTCGATCGTCGGCATCGTCAGGCGCCTCAGTGGCAGCGTTGCGCTCGCAGGCCGCGACATCACGGCGATGCGGCCCGACCAGCGCGCCCGCGCCGGGATCGGCTGGGTGCCGCAGGAGCGCAACATCTTCCGCTCGCTGACGGTGGAAGAGAACATGACCGCGGTGGCGCAGCCCGGGCCGTGGACGGTCGAGCGGGTATACGAGATGTTTCCGCGGCTGCAGGAGCGGCGGCGCAATTTCGGCAACCAGCTGTCCGGCGGCGAGCAGCAGATGCTGGCGATCGGCCGCGCGCTGACCCTGAATCCGAAAGTGCTGCTGCTCGACGAGCCGACCGAAGGCCTCGCGCCGATCATCGTTGAGGAATTGTTAAAGGCGATCGGAACCATCACGCGCTCGGGTGGCATCTGCTCGATCATCGTCGAGCAGAACGCGCAAAAGATTCTGGGGCTGGCCGACCGCGTTGTGATATTGGAACGCGGCACGATCGTGCACGATGCCGCAAGCAGCGCGCTGAAAGCCGATCCCTCCGTCCTCGAGCGCCACCTCGGCGTCTCCGGGGCCAAGGCACATTAGAAACGTCCGGGAGTTGACCATGCAGCGAACCAAGCCTCCGTTCCGCGCCGACGAGGTCGGTAGCTTGTTGCGGCCGCCGAAGATCAAGGAGGCCCGCGCCAGATTGGAGAAGGGCGAGATCTCGGCCGACGAACTGCGCAAGGTCGAGGACATGGAGATCGAGAAGGTCGTGCACAAGCAGGCCTCGGTCGGCCTGAAGCTTGCGACCGACGGCGAGTTCCGCCGCTCCTGGTGGCACTTCGATTTCCTCAGCCATCTGACCGGTTGCGAGCTGTTCCATCCCGACATGGGTATCCAGTTCGCCGGCGTGCAGACCCGGCACGACGCCATCAGGGTGATCGGCAAGCTGGATTTCTCCGATCATCACCCGATGCTCGATCACTTCAGGTTCCTGAAGAAGTACGCCGACCAGGCGCATGTCACGCCGAAGATGATGATCCCCTCGCCGGCGGTGCTGCATTTCCGCGGCGGCCGCAAGCTGATCTCGAAGGAGGTCTATCCGGACCTCGAGGAATTCTATCAGGACCTCGGCAAGACCTATCGCAAGGCGGTGAAGGCGTTCTACGACGCCGGTTGCCGCTATTTGCAATTCGACGACACGGTGTGGGCCTATCTGTGCTCGCAGGAGGAATTGCAGAAGTCGCGCGACCGCGGCGACAATCCCGATGGCCTGCAGGAGATCTACGCCCGGGTCATCAACTACGCGATCGCCGACCGTCCGTCCGACATGGTGATCACGACCCATGTCTGCCGTGGCAATTTCCGCTCGACCTGGATCTCCTCCGGCGGCTACGAGCCGGTCGCCGAGACCCTGCTGGCCGGCACCAATTACGACGGCTACTTCCTCGAATATGATTCCGACCGCGCCGGCGGCTTCGAGCCGCTGCGCTTCCTGCCCAAGGGCAACAAGGTCGTGGTGGTCGGCGTGATCACCTCGAAGTTCGGCGAGCTCGAGAAGAAGGACGACATCAAGCGGCGGCTGGAAGAGGCATCGAAGTTCGCTCCGATCGAGCAGCTCGCAGTGTCCCCGCAATGCGGCTTCGCCTCAACCGAGGAGGGCAATATCCTCTCCGAGGAAGAGCAGTGGGCGAAGCTCAGGCTCGCGGTCGAGGTCGCGAACGAGGTGTGGGGGAAGTAAGGCCGCATTCTCCGTCATTGCGAGGAGCGAAGCGACGAAGCAATCCATCTTTTCCCTGCATGGAGGCATGGATTGCTTCGCTGCGCTCGCAATGACGTGGAGAGCGCTGTGTCACTGCTCCGCCAGATAGACCTCGCCGAGCAGCGACGAATTCGACCACGGCACCTGCTTGCCCTTGGTCGCGGCGACGACTTCGGCGCGGACCCGGGTCAGCATCTGCTGCACCTCGAGGCCGGGCGTGCCGACATGGCGCGACAGCGCCGCCGAGAACGGACTGTTGGCGCCTTCGCCGTCGAGCGCGACCTGGCCCGGCGCGGTCGCAAACGCGATCAGCGTGCCGGCGCCGAGCGTCGAGCCCGATCCGAGCGAGGCGGGCGCGGCAAGGCCGGAGCCCGCTTCGATGCCGCGGCTTGGACCTGCGGAGGCCAGCTGCGGTGCCATCGGATTGTTGCGGCAGGCATCGAGGATCAGGATGTTGGTGCGGATCTGGTCGTCGAGCCCGGCCATGATCGTGTCCATGTCGACCATCGCGTCGGTCATGCGCGCGCCCGCCCTGAACTCGATGTCGACCGGCACGAGATAGTTGCGGCCGTCGACCTGCACGCCGTGACCGGCATAGTAGACCACGGCGATCTGCGACCGCGCCGCCTCGCGCAGGAAATCATTGATCGTCTTCCGCATCGTGTCGCGATCGAGATCGTGTCCCTCGGAGACGGTGAAGCCGATGTCGCGCAGGCTCCTGGCGATGGCGCGCGCATCGTTGGCCGGATTGGGCAGCACCTTGACATGCGCATAGGCGCCGTTGCCGATCACCAGCGCGAGGCGTCGGCCGGTTGCTGCCGCCGGGGCCGCCGCGGCGGGCGGCGCTGGTGCCGGTGTCTTGACGGAAGCGGCCGGTGGCGCGGCCGGGCTGCTCTCGGCGGCCGGCGCTGCCGCGGTCTTGCGCGGTGCCGCGTCGGTCTCCTTGAGCAGCGCGAGCCGAACTTTCGCGGTGGCCTGGTTGGCCTTGCTGCCGGCATCGGATGCCACGCCTTCGAGCACCGAGGCGTAATCTTCCTTGGCATGCGCAGCATCACCCTTCGCTTCGTAGCTGAGGCCGCGCTGGGTATAGGCTGAGATCAGCACGCTGCCGGGCGGCGTCATGATGTTGACGGGCGCTTTGGCCTTGGCGAGCCGGATCGCCTCCGTCGTGTCCGCGATCGCGCGCTCGATCTCGCCCTTGGCGCGCCAGATCACGGCGCGGCTGATCAGCGGCTGCGGCAGCGACGGGTCGATCCTGACCGCCTCATTGATGTCGGCGAGCGCGCCGTCGAGATCGCCGAGCGCCCGCTTCGAGGCGCCGCGGTTCTGATAGGAGAAGGCTGACTTCGGACCGGCCTTGATCGCGGCGTCATAGTCGGCGATCGCCTTGGCATAGTCGCCCTTGCTGCGATAGGCGTTGCCGCGGTTGTGAAAAATGATGCCGCTCGGCGGCCCCATGCGCAGCGCATCGTTGAAGTCGGCGATCGCGATGTCGTACTCGCCTTTGTCGAAATAGGCTGAGCCGCGCAAATTGTAGACGGCGGTGCTGGGCTTGAGGCGCAGCGCCTCGGTGGCGTCGGATATCACCTGGGCGTAGTTGCCCTTCTTGTTCCAACCGACCGCGCGCCAGAAATAGATGGTCGCGAGCTTCTCGCCGGAAAACACCTTCAGCGCGATGATCTTGGTGCAGGCGTCGATCATCTGGTCGGCCGGCGTGGTCTCGGTCGTGCAGAGCGGACCGAGCTGGGAGCGGGCCTGGGCGAAACAGGGCGCCGACCAGAGCAAGGCGGCAAGGAGGGCGGGGATCAGGAGCAGGCGGCGCATCGGTCATCCGGGGTAAGGCCGTCATGGCGATCGACGACGGCAGGGCGGTCCAAGAGACCGGTCCAGGGGGCAGTCCATGACTGTTTGGTGATCGGGCGGCAGAGGGGGTTCAACTGGTGGGAAAATGGTGATAAGATGCCGCCAGTCATCATTTCTGCCCACTCCCGTCCCACTCGCCGCTGCCCACCCAAGGCGCCATGAAGAACGACGAAATCCTCAGCCAGATCACGGATTTCTGCCGTCGCTCCGACATGGCGGAGACGACGTTCGGCCGCCGCGCCGTCAATGACGGCAAGCTGGTGTACCGGCTGCGGGAGGGCAAGCGCATCACGATCGATACGCTCGACCGCATCAACGCCTTCATCGCGACCTCGACGCCGGGCGGCGTGGCGCCGCCGCGCGGTCTCGTGGTGCCTCCGGAAAAGCGCGATCCGCGGGGCAATTTCCGGTTTTTCGAGAACCGCCAGCGCTATTTGCTGTTCGTCCACACCTGCAGCGAGAAGCGGGTGATCGCCGACCGGGTTGCGCTGGAATTGGCCGCCATCCATCCGCGGCCGCCGGCGCTGCGGGTGTTCGATGCCGGGATGGGCGACGGCACGGTTCTGGCGCGGGTCCTGCGCGCGATGCATGGCCGCTTCCCACATATGCCGTTCTATGTCGCCGGCAAGGAACTGAGCCTGGAGGACGTCCGCCTCACCCTCGACAAGGTCCCCGACCGCCTGTTCGAGCACCCGGCCAGCGTCTTCGTGTTCACCAACATGTATTACGCCGAGGCGCCGTGGCTGACGCCCAAGAACTCCGCGGCGGCTGCCAGCATGATCTGGCACGAGGTGGCCCTGCGGGGCGCGTCCTCGGGTGAGTTCGAGGCCCAGATCGCCGAACTCGGTCCGTTCCTGGAGCAGAACTGGCGCGCCAATCTCAGCCCCGGCAGTGCGATGCCGATCTATGAGCGGCCGGTGGCGCTGGTCCTGTACCGGGACGATCACCGGTTCCTGCTCGATTCCATCATTCCGCGGGCCGGCCGCACCGAAGCCAATTTCGATCTTGTGATCGCCTCGCAGCCCTACCGTGCGAAATCCTCGGTGAACTTCCGCGCCAAGCGGATCATCGCGCCATTGGCCCGCGCGCTGCGCGGCGGCGGACGGCTGATAGGAATCCACTCCCACGGCGGTGATCCCGGGCTTGAAATGATTCAAGCCGTCTGGCCCGGAGAAAATCCTTTCGCCGTCAGCCGCCATGAGATACTGCGCGCGGTGAAATACGAACTGGGCTCCGCCGGCCGCGAGCTGAACTTCAACGCCTACGCCGATAACCGTTCGATCTTCCGATATGATATGGAAGCGCTGCCCAATGAGGTAACCGGCTCGATCGGAACCTCGACGGCCTTTGCTGCGTGGAATGCGGCGGTGTATGTCGCGCAGATCGAAGATGAGCGGTTGACCGAAACGACCGAAAACGGACGAGCTCTCGAGGCCACGCGCGAAATTCTCCGCAAACACAACGGGCTGTGGTTCTACGACGAATCCTACGTCATCTCGCGGCGACGAGACTGACATGCCGGGGACATATTCACCAACCAACGTCGGACTTCGACTTAACAAGGGGTTTGCTTGATGCGCGCGTCTTACCTGTTCACCAGCGAGTCGGTCTCGGAAGGCCATCCGGACAAGGTCTGTGACCGTATCTCGGATGAGATCGTCGATCTGTTCTATCGCGAGGGACCGAAAGCGGGCATCGACCCGTGGCAGATCCGCGCGGCGTGCGAGACGCTCGCGACCACCAACAAGGTGGTGATCGCCGGCGAAACGCGCGGCCCGAGCTCGGTCACCAACGACCACATCGAGAGCGTCGTTCGCTCTGCAATCAAGGACATCGGTTACGAGCAGGACGGCTTCCACTGGAAGAACTGCGACATCGAGATCCTGCTGCATCCGCAGTCGGCCGACATCGCGCAGGGCGTCGACGCGCTGCAGCCAGGCGAGGTCAAGGAAGAGGGTGCCGGCGACCAGGGCATCATGTTCGGTTACGCCACCAACGAGACGCCGGACCTGATGCCGGCGCCGATTTTCTACGCCCACAAGATCCTGCGGCTGATCTCCGAAGCGCGCCACTCCGGCCGCGAGAAGGTGCTGGGTCCGGACTCCAAGAGCCAGGTCACGGTGCAGTACGAGAACGGCAAGCCGGTCGGCGTCCGCGAGATCGTGGTCTCGCACCAGCATCTGGTCGAGGACCTGTCGTCCAAGCAGATCCGCGACATCGTCGAGCCCTATGTCCGCGAGGCGCTGCCGAAGGAGTGGATCAGCGAGAAGACGATCTGGCACATCAATCCGACCGGCAAGTTCTTCATCGGCGGTCCCGACGGCGACTCCGGCCTGACCGGCCGCAAGATCATCGTCGACACCTATGGCGGCGCGGCTCCGCATGGCGGCGGCGCGTTCTCCGGCAAGGATCCGACCAAGGTCGACCGCTCGGCCGCCTATGCCGCGCGTTATGTCGCCAAGAACATCGTCGCGGCCGGTCTCGCCGACCGCTGCACGCTGCAGCTCGCCTATGCGATCGGCGTGGCGCGTCCGCTGTCGATCTACATCGACACCCACGGCACCGGTAAGGTGTCGGAGGATCAGCTCGAGAAGGCGGCGGCCAAGGCGATGGATCTGACGCCGCGCGGCATCCGCAGCCATCTCGATCTCAACCGCCCGATCTACGCGCGCACCTCGGCCTACGGTCATTTCGGCCGCACGCCCGACAATGAGGGCGGCTTCTCCTGGGAGAAGACCGATCTCGTCGAGCAGCTGAAGCGCGCGCTCTGATACTTGCGTCATTCCGGGGCGCTCGCGGGAGCGAGCGAACCCGAAATCCCTAATCATCACCTCGAGATTCCGGGTTCGCCTCTTCGAGGCGCCCCGGAATGACCAGTTCAACAACAGGACGCTCAAATGAACGCCCCCACGAAGCCCGGCTTCATCGACTACATCGTCAAGGACATTGCGCTCGCCGATTTCGGCCGCAAGGAAATCTCGCTGGCCGAGACCGAGATGCCCGGCCTGATGGCCACCCGCGAGGAGTTCGGCCCCAAGCAGCCGCTGAAGGGCGCGCGCATCGCGGGCTCGCTGCACATGACGATCCAGACCGCGGTCCTGATCGAGACGCTGGCCGCGCTCGGCGCCGACATCCGCTGGGTCTCCTGCAACATCTATTCGACCCAGGATCACGCCGCGGCCGCGATCGCCGCCGCCGGCATTCCGGTGTTCGCCGTGAAGGGCGAGACGCTGACCGAGTACTGGGACTACACCGCAAAGCTGTTCGACTGGCACGGCGGCGGCACCCCGAACATGATCCTCGATGACGGCGGCGACGCCACCATGCTGGTGCATGCCGGCTACCGCGCCGAGCAGGGCGACACCGCCTTCCTCGACAAGCCGGGTTCCGAGGAAGAGGAGATCTTCTACGCGCTGGTCAAGCGCCTCCTGAAGGAGAAGCCGAAGGGCTGGTTCGCCGAGATCGCCAAGAACATCAAGGGCGTCTCGGAAGAGACCACCACGGGCGTGCATCGCCTTTACGAGATGGCCAACAAGGGCACGCTCCTGTTCCCGGCGATCAACGTCAACGACAGCGTCACCAAGTCGAAGTTCGACAACCTCTATGGCTGCCGCGAGTCGCTGGTCGACGGCATCCGCCGCGGCACCGACGTGATGCTGTCGGGTAAAGTCGCGATGGTCGCCGGCTTCGGCGACGTCGGCAAGGGCTCGGCCGCCTCGCTGCGCCAGGCCGGCTGCCGCGTCATGGTCTCCGAGGTCGATCCGATCTGCGCGCTGCAGGCGGCGATGGAAGGCTATGAGGTCGTGACCATGGAAGACGCGGCGCCGCGCGCCGACATCTTCGTCACCGCCACCGGTAACAAGGACATCATCACCATCGAGCACATGCGCGCGATGAAGGATCGCGCCATCGTCTGCAACATCGGTCACTTCGACAACGAGATCCAGATCGCGAGCCTTCGCAATCTGAAGTGGACCAACATCAAGCCGCAGGTCGACGAGATCGAGTTCCCCGACAAGCACCGCATCATCATGCTGTCGGAAGGCCGGCTCGTGAACCTCGGCAATGCGATGGGCCACCCGTCGTTCGTGATGTCGGCCTCCTTCACGAACCAGACGCTGGCGCAGATCGAGCTGTTCGCCAACAACAAGGACGGCAAGTACGCCAAGAAGGTCTACGTGCTGCCGAAGACGCTGGACGAGAAGGTCGCCCGCCTGCACCTCGCCAAGATCGGCGTCAAGCTGACCGAGCTGCGCAAGGACCAGGCCGACTACATCGGCGTCAAGCAGGAAGGTCCGTACAAGTCGGATCACTACCGCTACTGATCCGCGCCCGCAGCGATCGATCACGTGAAGAGCCCCGGCATCGCCCGGGGCTTTTTGCTGGGGTGACGCGGGTGGCGGAGGGCTGTCGCCGCGGCGGAACGACGCTCTGACGTCGCCAAATACCCGTCGTCGTGTAGCGCGCAAAAACGAATGGCACCGCGCGCAAGATCAAATGACACCCCCAAAATAGCCGCCGGGAAGGGTGGATACCCAGGTATTAGCCGGGGGCTACTTGCACGGGATGGTTGCGTCAGGCTACAGCAACTCCACCAGGGTGGGGAGCTATGGCCAAGTGAAGAGAATCCCGGAATTTGATGGATTGCGTGCAATCGCCGTTGCGTTAGTCGTCGTATTTCATGCGTCGAGAGGACAAATAGTTCCGGGCGGGGCAATCGGTGTCGATATCTTCTTTGTGCTGAGCGGCTACCTCATCACAACGCTACTCGTCAGTGAGTACCGGGAGACCGGCAGGATTTCTCTTTACCGCTTCTACGTGCGTCGCGCGCTCCGCTTGATGCCGGCTCTCTGGTTGATGCTCGCACTAGTCAGCGTTGGGTGGCTGGTCGCATTTCGCACGGAGCCATCTTGGACTGCCGTGAGCGCCTCTGCGCTCTACTACATGAATTGTCTTCGCGCTTTCGGGCATCCCGGCCAGGATTGGGTTCTCGGTCATACGTGGTCACTGGCCATCGAAGAGCAATTTTATCTAGTCTGGCCGTTGGTCCTGTCGATTGTGATATCGGCGAGGATGCGGATGACACGTTGGGTCGCTTGGGTCTTCCTCATCGCGTCCGTCGCGGCTTGGCCGATCCTGCTTTGGCAGGACAGTACCGTGCAGCGAATCTACAATGGATTTGACACTCGTTGCTTCGAACTCTTCATCGGTTGCTTGCTAGCGATTTGCCCCATTCCAGCGAGCGTCTCGATCTGGGCGAAGCGTTTGTGGTTTGCGCCAATTGTCGCTCTGACCGTGATAGCTTTGACGCTGAATTGGTACAGCCCAATTCTGTTTCATGGCGGCTATCATGCCGTAGCTGCACTTTCCGCCTGGATGTTGATCTCTGTATCGGCTAACGCGCCGTTCAACGCAGTCCTGCGCACTCCTGCTTTGGTCTACATCGGTCGAATTTCGTATGGAATTTATTTGTTCCACTACCCGATGATCGACCCTTTGCTCCGGCAAGGATTTGGCACTTTAGCCACTGTCGCGATTGTCGGCGCCGCTTCGGTCATCTTGGCCGGTGCGTCTTATAGCCTCATGGAGCGCTGGTTTTTGCGCTACTCGGCAAAGAACTTTTCTGCGGATCGCTCTTCCCAACTCGGCGCCGGGATCAGCCAGCCTGGCGGATTGATAGCATACACAGTTAATGGCCAACCCGCAGTACTAGATGTGAAGATCACATCGCATACGTCCCATTCATAATGACGCGGGACCCAGACGCGGTGTCGTTGCCAATCGACGGGATGCTGGGCTGGTAGGATGCCGCGCCGGGCTGATCTGGCCACGACAGATAGTTCCCTGGGTGCCGATCTCTCCGCCCATTACATGCTGATATAGGCCGGCGCCGTCGTGTATTGCCAGCCCTGGGTCGGATCGGGATAGCGCGCCTGCACGCCGTTGACGCTGTCAGCAAGCGCGAAGAACGGCCGGAACGTCTGCGGCTCGCTCGAGAGGATGTTCTGTCGCACCTCTTGGCGTCACCCCAACGCCCGCACCGTGCCGTGCCCCAGTTGCCGTGAGATCTCGCCCGCACAATCGCGCAGCGCGGCGGCGATCGCGCTGTCCCAGCTGACGTCGAAGGTGCCTTCCGGCCCCATCGCGGTGATGACCAGCGCGACGTGGCCGGTGTGATCGAACGCCGGCGCGGCGAAGGCGTTGACGCCGGGCAGCGGATCGCCGATCGCCCGCGCCAGTCCGCGGCTGCGGACCTCGGCGAGGATCTCGGCCGTCTTCGCGTCCGCCGGCGAACGTTTCGGATTGTAGCCGACGCCGAGGCGATCAAGGCCGCTCTCGAGCGCGGTCCTGATCGCGTTCGGCGGCATGAAGGCGGCGAAGGCGCGGCCGGTCGCGGTCTCGAGCAGCGCCACCACCGATCCGACGCGCATCGCGATATGCACCGGATGGCACGGCTCCTCGAGCCGCACCACCGTCGCGCCGTGGGTGCCCCAGACCGACAGCGACACCGCGTGATTGATGCTGTCGGCGAGCGCTGCGATCCGCGGCGTTGCGATCCGTACGACCGACTGCCGGCGCAGGCTGATGAGGCCGAGCTCGAGCGCCAGCGCCCCGATCTCGTAACGTCCGGTGGTCTCGTCCTGCTCGATCAGGCCGATGCGGGAAAAGCTGACGAGATAGGGATGCGCCTTGGCCGGCGGCATGCCGGCTTCGCGGGCGAGATCGCGCAGCATCATCGGTTCGCCGCTGCGGGCTAGCGCGCGGAGCAATTCTCCGCCGACCTCGATCGACTGTATGCCGCGGCTCTCTCTCGTCATGTGGCCCTGCCAGCTCCCACAATGTGCTTATACGGCGAGAAACCCTCCGTCGACCGGCATGGTCACGCCGTTCACATAAGATGCCAGCTCCGATGCGAGGAACACCACCGGGCCGACCAGCTCCTCCGGCTGCCCGACGCGGCCGAGCGGTGTGCGGCCCAGAAATACGGCGAGCCGGCCAGGGTCATTGCGGGTCGCTTCGGTCATCGCCGTTTCGATCACGCCGGGCGCGATCGCATTGACACGAATGCCGTCGGCGGCAAGCTCGCGGGCGAGCGCCTGGGTGAGGAGCTTGACGCCCCCCTTGGACGGCGCATAGCCCAGCGTATTGGCAACGCCGAGGAAGGACGCGATCGAGCCGAGATTGATGATCGTGCCGCGCGTCTCGCGCAATGCCGGCAGGAAGGCGTGGGTGACGTTGAACGTGCCGGTCAGGTTGACGTCGAGCACCCGCCGCCAATTCTCGCGTGCACGGGGCGAGTCGATGCCCTCACGGATGATGATGCCGGCATTGTTGACCAGGATCGCGATCGGCCCGACCTCGCGCGCCGCACGCTGCGCCAGCGCGGAGCACGCCTCCGCATCGGTGACATCGAGCTCGAACGGCCATGCCGCGCGGCCGTGCTGGCGAATGTCGGCCGCGGTTTGCTCGGCGCCGGCGCGATCGATGTCGGTCACAACAACGTCCGCGCCATGCGCCGCGAGGCCAAGCGCGATGGCGCGACCGTTGCCGTGCGCAGCGCCGGTCATCAGCGCGCGCTTGCCTGCGAGCAGGGTCGCCATTGCGCTCATGGCGCGCTTCCTTCCGCCGCCACGCCGGCGATGTGCTTGCCCGCGATGTAGCCGAAGGTCAGCGCGGGCCCGAGCGTGATGCCGGCGCCGGGATAGTTGCCGCCCATGATGCTTGCCATGTCGTTGCCGGCGGCATAGAGGCCGGCAATCGGCTGGCCGTCGGCGTCGAGCGCACGGGCATTGGCATCGGTCCTTATGCCGGCATAGGTGCCGAGATCGCCGATCACCATCTTGATGGCGTAGAACGGCCCGTGCTGGATCGGCGCGATGCAGGGATTGGGTCCGTGCAGCGCATCGCCCTGGTAGCGGTTATAGGCGCGCGAGCCCTTGCCGAAGGCGGGATCGCGTCCCTCCGCCGCGGTCGTGTTGAACTCCGCGACGGTCGCCTCGAGTGCCTTGGCGTCGATGCCGGCCTGCGCGGCGAGCTCCGCCAGCGTCGCGCCGCGCTTGAGATAGCCGGTCTTCAGATGATGGCCGAGCGGCATCGGGCGCGGCGGCACGCAGCCGAGGCCGTATCTGCGCAGCGTCTCGTGATCGCAGATGAGATGCGCCGCGATCTCCTCGTCGGGCTTCGCCGCCTTGATCATCGCCTGCACGAAGTCGTGGTAGGAATTGCCTTCGTTGGCAAAGCGCCTGCCGTCGGCCATCACCGCGATCACGCCCGGCTTGGCGCGATCGATGAAATGCGGCATCACGCCGTTCGAGCCGTCCTTGCGCGTCGTGACCGAGACCGGCACCCAGGCCGCGGCGTTCGGCAGCGAGTCGTCGACGCGGCCGCCGGCGGATTCCGCAAGGCGCAAGCCGTCGCCGGTGTTGCCGGTCGGGCCCGGCGAATAATGTTCTTTTCCAGTGGGGGCGTGCGGAAACATCTTCTGCCGTCGCGCGACGTCGTGCGGAAAACCGCCGCAGGCGAGCACCACGCCACGCTTGGCGTTGACGCGGATCGGGCGCCCTTCATGCACGACGACCGCGCCGCGCACCGCGCCGTTCTCGACGATCAATTCGCGCACCGGCGAGTTGAGCCAGAGCGGGATCTTGAGGTCGAAGGCGGATTTCGCCAGCCGTCCGGCGAGCGCGTTGCCGTTGGTCAGCGTCATGCCGCGGCCGTTGCGCATCACGTCGATGGCGTGCTTCGACAGCCGTTTGGCGACATAGGCCGCCGAGGTCAGCGATCTCGTCGCGCGCATGAAATGCACGATCTCCTTGCCGGAGCCGAGCATCATGCCGAACACGGTGAGCTCGGGCAGGGGGCTGCCGAGATTCTTGAGGGCGTCGCCGAGCTCGTGGGCGTCGAACGGCCGCGTCACCATCGAGCGGCCGCCCTGCGCGCCGCCCGGCGCTTCCGCATGATAGTCCGGGAAGGTCAGCGGCATGTCGAAGCGTACCGCGGTGCTGGTGGTGAAGAAGTCGACCGCCTTCGGCCCCTCGGTCAGGAACGCATCGACGCGGGCGGCGTCAAAGCTGTTGCCGGCCTCGTGGCGCAGATAGGTTTTGGCCTGATCGGGGCTCTCCTCGATGCCCCAGGCCTTGGCCAGCGAGGTGCCGGGGATCCACAGCCAGCCGCCGGAGCGCGCGGTGGTGCCGCCGAACCGCGGCTCCTTCTCGACCACTAGGACCTTGAGGCCGTGATGGCCGGCGGTGACCGCCGCCGACAGCCCGGCGCAGCCGGAGCCGACGACCAGCGCGTCGCAATCATAAGCTTCTTCGTTGGCCACGCGATCGATCCTATTTCTTGAGCAGCGGGCACTTCGACTCGGAGACCGGACGATAGGCGTCCTCGCCCTTCACCGTCTTGACGATGTCGAGATAGTCCCACGGTTCCTTGGATTCCGAAGGCTTCTTCACCTTCGCCAGATACATGTCGCGGATCACGCGGCCGTCCTCGCGCAGCTTGCCGCCATGCACGAAGGTGTCCTCGATCGGCAGCTCGCGCATCTTGGCCATCACCGCCTTCGGATCGTCGGTGCCGGCGGCCTGGATCGCCTTGAGATAATGCAGCACCGAGCCGTAGACGCCGGTCTGGATCATGGTCGGCATCACATTGGCGCGGGCGTAGAACTTCTTCGACCAGGCGCGCGTCTTCTCGTCCATGTTCCAGTACGACGCCGTCGTCATGTAGGTGCCTTGCGCGGCGTTGAGGCCGATCGCATGCACGTCGGTGTCGAACATCAAGAGCCCGACCAGCTTCTGGCCGCCCTGCACGAGGCCGAACTCGCCGGACTGCTTGATCGAATTGTCGGTGTCCTGGCCGGCATTGGCGAACGCCACCACGTCGGCCTTCGAGCTCTGCGCCTGCAGCGCAAAGGAGGAGAAGTCGGCGGTGTTGGTCGGATGCTTGACGCTGCCGAGCACCTTGCCGCCCATCTCGTTGATGAAGCGCGTAGCGTCCTTCTCGAGCTGCTGGCCGAAGGCGTAATCCGCGGTGACGAAGAACCAGGACTTACCGCCTTCCTTGATCACGGCCGAGGCCGTCACCTTGGACAGCGCGTAGGTGTCGTAGGCGAAATGCACCGTGTTGGGGCTGCACAGTTCGTCTGTCAGCGAGCTCGCGCCGGGACCGGACAAGAGCGCGATCTTGTTGCGCTCGCGCACCATGTTGTGCACGGCGATCGCGATGCCGGAATTCGGGATGTCGACGACCGCGTCGACCTTGCCGTTGTCGAACCAGCCGCGCACGACCTGCACGCCGACATCGGTCTTCATCTGGTGGTCGGCGGAGATGATCTCGATCGGCTTACCGAGCACGGTGGGGCCGAATTCCTCGACCGCCATCTTGGCCGCCTCGACCGAGCCCGGGCCCGAATTGTCGCGTCCCCAGCTCGACAGGTCGGTCAGCACACCGATGCGCACGACGTCGTCGGAAACCTGGGCGTGAGCGGCCGTGGTGATCACCGCGACAATGGCTGCCGCCAGAAACTGTCTCATCATTCCTCCCTTTGGATGTCCGCGCTCTTCGGCGGGTCCCCTCAGAATTAGGAATTGTCTAATCAGTTTGTCAATGGCGAATTTGGCATGTGAACAGTGTCACAAAGTTGGCACCCGTGCGGCGCGACGCTTCACATTTGGTGAGCGAACGCTTACATGGCGCGTCCGGGGACGGCACCGCGGCAACGATTCCGGCTCATTTGCCAGACCGCGCCGCAGTGCCAAGTCACTATGAAACAGGGGAATTTTCGCGGACGGCGACGCGTTTCGCCGCCCGGACTGGGCCGCCCGTCAGGGGAACGGCTCCTGCTGGGCGGGCATGAAGAGCGTCGGCGGGCAGCGATCATAGACGGATCATGTTGAGACAGCTCTTCGCGCCGCAGCTCGTCATTCTTTACGTGCTGGTGGCCTCTACGCTCTACGTCCACTTCCGCGGCAAGCAGCGGTTGCGCTTCGCCCGCCAGCTCGGCGATCACTCGACCTACCTCGCGCCCTACAATGTGCTGATGTATGCCGGCTCCGCCGTGCCCAACACGCCGGTGATTCCGGTCGAGCAGTTTCCCGAGCTCAAGAAGCTCTCCGACAATTGGGAGACGATCCGCGACGAGGCCACGCGCCTGTTCGACGAAGGCTTCATCCGCGCCGCGGCCAAGAACAACGACTGGGGCTTCTATTCCTTCTTCAAGAGCGGCTGGAAGCGCTTCTATCTGAAATGGTACGACGACTTCCTGCCGTCGGCGCGGACGCTGTGCCCGAAGACGGTGGAGCTGCTCAACTCGATTCCGAACGTGCATGGCGCGATGTTCGCGATGCTGCCGCCGGGCGGTAAGCTCGGGGCGCACCGCGATCCCTTCGCCGGCTCGCTGCGCTATCACCTCGGCCTCGTGACGCCGAACTCGAACCAGTGCCGCATCCTCGTCGACGGCGTCGAATGCGTCTGGCGCGACGGCGAGGCCTTCATGTTCGACGAAACGTTCATCCACAGCGCCGAGAACAAGACCGACGTCAACCGCATCATCCTGTTCTGCGACGTCGAGCGCCCGATGAAGTTCGGCTTCATGACGGCAATGAACCGCTGGGTCAGCCACAACATCGTCAAGGCGTCGGCGACCCAGAACGTCGACGGCGAGCATGTTGGCGCGCTGAACAAGGTGTTCGGCAAGCTCTACGAGATCCATCTCGCCAGCCGCAAGGTCAAGGAGTGGAATCGGAACGTGTATTACACGCTCAAATATTCCGCGACCGCGCTGATCCTCGGCCTGATCGTGATGTCGGCGCTGCACTGATTGCAGAGGCGTTGCCGCGTTGAAAGCAAAAGCCCCGGAGCATGCTCCGGGGCTTTCTGTCTGGGACGAGAGCTGTGAGGCGGAACAGCGTCAGTCGCGCTCGAAAACCTTGGCGCCGGGGTAGATTCGTCTGGCGTAGGCGACGACCCACTCGCGGTCCTGGGTCTCCAGGAACGGAGTTCGGATCTTGCACGACCCGACGATAAGGTGCCACAGGCCGTTCAGCTTCTGAATGTTGACGATCATCTGAGTGTTCCTCGAAACCCGCGTTCCAGTCGACACCTGCTACCCGTGACAGTCTTGCGATTGACGGCTCGGAGCAGTGATCCTGATCACGCTGGAGTAGCCGCGAGTGTAAAAATCTCTCGCCATCGCTCAACTGTACGGGCGTAAGCACGGGCCATCACAAGGAATCAGGCGGGCTATACCAAGGTATGTTGGTGTCGGTCCGCAGCTGCAGCCGCAGCGTCGGGGCCGTTCAACTTTGCGCGGCGGCGCGCCTTCGCACTCCGATCCGTTACATGGGCGTGATAACGTCCGATCTGGCGTTTCGCATTGAGGGGACCTTGCCATGTCGGAGTCATCAGGAGCTTTTGCGACCACTGCGCTGAGCGGCTACGAGCTGCTGGCCGATCCGCAGCTGAACAAGGGCACGGCGTTCTCCGAGGCCGAGCGCGAGGCGTTCGACCTGCACGGCTTGCTGCCGCCCAATATTTTGACGCTGGACGAGCAAGTCTCGCGCCGCCTCGAGGCGCTCCGCGGCTTTGAGACCGACATCGAGCGCTATGCCTTTCTGCGCGAGCTGCAGGACACCAACGAGACGCTGTTCTACGCGCTCCTGGTCGGCAACCTGGAAGAGCTGTTGCCGATCGTCTACACGCCGACCGTCGGCGAGGGCTGCCAAAAATTCAGTCGGCTGTTCCGCAAGCCTCGCGGGCTGTTCCTCAGCATCCCACATCAGCACCGGATCGACCGCATTTTCGCCCATCCGCGCTTCGATCACGTCGAGGCGATCGTGGTGACCGACGGCGAGCGCATCCTCGGCCTCGGCGACCAGGGCGCCGGCGGCATGGGCATCCCGATCGGCAAGCTCGCGCTCTATACCGGCTGCGGCGGCCTGCATCCGGCAACGACGCTGCCGATCATGCTCGACGTCGGCACCGACAATCCCGATTGCCTCGCCGATCCGCTCTATGTCGGCTGGCGCAACGAGCGCGTCCGCGGCCAGGCCTATGACGACCTCATCGAGGCGTTCGTCGCGGCGGTGGTGAAGCGCTGGCCGCGCGTCCTGCTGCAATGGGAGGACTTCGCCAAGAACAACGCGACGCGCATGCTCGAGCGCTATCGCGACCGGCTCCTGACCTTCAACGACGACATTCAGGGCACCGCGGCGGTGGCGACCGGCGCCTTGCTCTCCGCGATCAACGTCACCGGCGTGCCGCTCACCGAGCAGCGCGTCGCCGTGCTCGGCGCGGGCTCGGCCGGCTGCGGCATCGCCAGCCTGATCCGCGCCGCGATGGTCGATGCCGGCCTGTCCGAGAGCGAGGCGGCGAAGCGCTTCTTCATGGTCGACCGCGACGGGCTGCTGCTCGAGGGCATGAGCGGGCTCGCCCCGTTCCAGCTTCCGTTCGTGCAGAACAGGCAGGCGATCGCGGGCTGGCAGCTCAGCCATCCCGACAAGATCGCGCTGCTCGACGTCGTGCGCAACGCCCGGCCGACCGTGCTGATCGGCGTCTCCGGCCAGGCCGGCGCATTCTCCGAACCGATCGTCCGCGCGATGGCCGAGTGCAACAAGCGGCCGGTGATCTTCCCGCTGTCCAACCCGACCTCGCGCGAGGAGGCGACGCCGGTCGATATCGAGGCGTGGACCGAGGGGCGGGCGCTGATCGGCGTCGGCAGCCCCTTCCCGCCGATCATGCGCGACGGCGCGCGCTTCAAGGTCGACCAGACCAACAACTCCTACATCTTCCCGGGGGTCGGCGTCGGCGCGCTCGCGGTCGGTGCCAGCCGGGTCAGCGACGGCATGTTCATGGCCGCCGCCAAGGCGCTGGCCAGCGTCTCGCCGGCGCGCGACAACCCGAAGCACAATCTGCTGCCGCCGGTCAGCGCGTTGCGTGACGTCTCGCAGACCGTGGCGCTTGCGGTCGCGCTGCAGGCGCACAAGGAGGGATTGGCGAGAGACGTTCCGATCGACCAGGTCGAGGCGCGGATTCACGCCAAGGTCTGGACGCCGCGCTACGTGCCGTACCGCCGCAGCGATCGGGCTTAGAGCTCGGCGCGTCGGCGCGGCGCGATCCTCCGGGCCGCGCGCGGCCCCGCATCGATTTTATGACCATCATGATCGGGTCAGGATGGGCTCGACCTCGCTTACGCCTTCTCAACGGGCTTGACCGAAGTAAGAATTTTCTTCAATCTTGGTATGCCAAATGCCAGTGGCGGTCCTTCGGGGATTTGGACGTCGCGGTGTCCGCAGCCCGCGATCGCACAACATCGACACAACGAGGAAACGGGGAGGGAAGTCGAATGGCCAATCTTGGCATGTCGCGCAGGGAGTTGCTGATCGGGTCCATGCTCACGGCGGTCGCCGCGGCGGTGCCGCGACCGCTCCGGGCCCTCGACAATACGGGCGCGCTGGCGCGATCGAAGACTGGCATGGTGACGAGCCCGCACGAACTTGCCACGCAGGCAGGGCTCGAGGTGCTGCGCAAGGGCGGCAATGCGATCGAGGCGGTCATCGCCATCGGTGCCACGCTGTGCGTGACCTATCCGCATTTCAGCGGCCTCGGCGGCGACAGCTTCATGGTGATCAGTGACCGCAAGGGAAATGTCCGGACGCTGTCCGGCGCAGGTCAGGCTGCGCTCAACCTGCCGAACTACAGCGGCTCGGTCCCGATCAGGGGGCCGGGGTCGGCGCTGACCGCGGCCACGACCGTCGACGTCTGGGACCAGGCGTTCGATTTCAGCCGCAAATCCTGGGCCGGAAAGCAGAGCTGGGCGTCGCTGTTCGCGCGCCCGATCGAATACGCCAGCAAGGGCTTCCCGGTCACGCCGTCGCAGCGCTTCTGGCAGGACATGGAGGCGAAGAACCTGAAGGACTGGCCCGACATCCAGCGCATCTTCATGCCCGCCGGCCGGATGCCTGAAATCGGCGAGCCGCTGGTCCAGCCTGAACTCGCGAAATCGCTGGAGATGCTGGCGGCAAATGGCGGGCGTGATTTCTACGAAGGAAAGCTCGCCGCGCGCATTGCGGCCGGACTGAAGCAGATCGGCTCGCCGCTGACCGCCGACGATCTGGCACGCTGCCGCGCGCGCGACGAGACGCCGTTGCGCGTCGGCTATCGCGGCGGCGAGCTGCTCGGGCTGCGCCCGCCGACGCAGGGTCTCACGACACTCGAGATCATGGGTATCCTCGACCGCTTCGAGCTCGCGAAATATCCGGAAGGGAGCGCGGACTACTATCACCTGCTGGTCGAAGCGGTGAAGCAGGCCTTCATCGACCGCAGCCGCTACATCGGCGATCCGGAATTCGTCGACGTTCCGGTCAATCAGCTGCTCTCGGCGAGCTACCTCGACGCGCGCGCGAAGGCGATCAACCTCGAGAAGGCGATGCCGTGGCCGCACGTGTTCAAGAAGGGCGACACGGTTTATCTCGCCGCGACCGACCGGGACGGCAATTGCGTCAGCATGCTGCAAACCGTCTACTACGATTGGGGAAGCGGCATGGTGGCCGGCGACACCGGCATCATCTGGCACAACCGCGGTGCGTCGTTCAACCTCGACCCGGCGAGCCCCAACTGCCTCAAGCCGGGCAAGCGGCCGTTCCACACGCTCAATCCGGGAATCTACCTCAAGAGCGGACGGCCGCATCTGCTGTACGGCACGCAGGGAGCCGACGGGCAGCCGCAGACGCTCGCGGCGGTGCTGACCAGGCTGATCGACTACAACATGGATCCGCTTACCGCGCTGTCGCGACCGCGCTTCCTGCTCGGCAAGACGTTCTCCGATGCGCGCGACAGCCTGAAGCTGGAGAAGGATGCCGGTGAAGAGGTCTTCAAGGCGCTCGCCGGGCGAGGCCACGAAATCAGTCCGATACCGGCCCAGAGCCCGCTCGCGGGACATCCGGGTGCGATCCGGATCGACGCCGACGGAAGCATCACCGGGGCGCATGATCCGCGCAGCGACGGGCGGGCGCTCGGGCTGTCATGAGACGAAGCGCGGCAGATTGACGAAGCCGCCCGGCGGCTGCCGAATCCGGCAGCCATCTGCGAAGCATGGTCCCCCCGGTGGGCGAGCGGTGGCGGACGACGCCCTCGACGCGTTGCGATCTGTCGCTCGCCATGGCCGACTGAAGGCCGACTAAAGTTCAAGCCTCGACGGTCCGTTCCGGTGGAACTTTCCGGCGCGCCTTATCGTTTGTGCTCAAACAAACCACAGTCAATATCCGTCCGGGGGCCTGTGCGAGGGAGACACCTCCATGGCAAGATTTGGCCCAATGCTTGGTCTGACCCCCGGCCTCGACGCCAACCGGCTCACACCATCCGAGCATCAGCTGCAGATGCGCCGTGCGGTGATCGCCTCCACCGTCGGGACCGCGATCGAGTGGTATGACTTCTTTCTCTACAGCACCGTCACCGGCCTGGTTTTCGCAAAACTGTTCTTTCCGCATTCCGATCCCTGGGTCGGCACGCTCGAGGCCTTCGCCATCTATGCGGTCGGCTTCGTCGCGCGGCCGATCGGGGCTGCGATCTTCGGGCACTATGGCGACCGCATCGGCCGCAAGTCGACGCTGATCGCGACGCTGCTGTTGATGGGACTGGCGACCGCGGCGGTCGCATTGGTGCCGACCTATTCCAGCATCGGCATCTGGGGCGCGGTGATCCTGACCGTGTTGCGCTTCATCCAGGGCGTCGGCGTCGGCGGCGAATGGGGCGGCTCGGTGCTGATGTCGATGGAATGGGCGCGCAACGATCGCTCCCGCGGCCTGATCGCGTCATGGCCGCAATTCGGCGTGCCCTGCGGACTGTTCCTCGCCAATCTCGCGGTGCTGGCTTTCAGCCAGATGTCGGGCGACCAGTTCCTGTCGTGGGGCTGGCGCATTCCGTTCGCGCTCAGCATCGTCCTGGTCGGTGTCGGCCTCTACATCCGGCTCGGCATTCTGGAAACGCCTGTGTTCAGCAAGCTGCTGGCCGAGCGTCAGCTCGACCGCACGCCGATGCTGACGGTGATCCGCGACCATCCGAAGGAGATCCTGCTGTCCGCCTTCGCGCGGATGTCCGAGCAGGCGCCGTTCTACATCTTCACCGCCTTCGTGTTCTCCTACGGCGTCGGAACGCTGCACGTGTCGCGTGACTTCCTGCTGACCGCGGTGCTCGCGGCCTCGGTGCTGTCGTTCGTCTCGATCCCGCTGTGCGGGCACATCTCCGATCAGATCGGCCGCAAGAACATGTACATGATCGGCGCTGCCGTGACCGGCGTGTTCGGCTTCATCTATTTCGCGATGCTTAACACCGGATCGGAAACGATCATCTTCCTTGCGATCTTCCTGTCGCTGATTCCGCACGACATGCAGTACGGCCCGCAGGCGGCCCTGATCGCAGAGAGCTTTACTGGTCGCCTGCGCTACAGCGGCGCCTCGCTCGGCTATCAGCTTGCTTCCGTGATCGCCGGCGGTCCGGCACCGCTGATCGCGACCTGGCTGTTCGGCACGTTCCATTCGGCGACCGCGATCGCGGCCTATATCGCGGCTTGCGCAATCATCACGCTGGTCGCGACCGCGATGATGACCGACTACACGGGCAGGGACATCAATGCGCCCGAGGCGCATCAGCAGCGGGTTTGAGTAGCAAGGGAGCAATCGATGATGAAGTGGCGAAAAGAATCCGCGCTCGATCTCTATAACCTCATCGCAGCGATTTTCCTGCTCGCTGCGCCGTGGCTGTTCGTGCGGGCCAATCCGACGGCGGCGATCGATCTCAGGATTAGCGGCGCGGCGATCGCGATCATGTCGCTGGCGGCGATCGTCGCGTTCTCGATCTGGGAAGAATGGATCAACCTGGTCGTCGGCTGCTGGCTGATCGTCTCGCCCTGGCTGCTCGGCTTCACGCATACCCGCGCGATGCATTTTGCCATCGCCGCCGGCGCGGTGGTGGCGTTCATGGCGCTGCTCGAGCTGTGGCTCGAATACGAGAAGACGCATTTCGGCCCGGCGGCGCCGCAGGCCGCCGAAAGGCAGTAGGATCCGCCGCCGGCGAGACCGAGGGGTGTGGCTCCTTGCCTTTGAGCATGACCTCCTCGGAAAACCGCTTCGCGCTTTTCCGGATCATGCTCTAGCAGCCGCGGCAAATCCCCTTGATCTTGCGGTCGACGATCGCGTCCTCCTGATCGATGATCTGCTGCGATGTCGATGTCGTCGCCGGAATATCGGCGGCGCGCGGCTGGCGATGGCCGACCGGCGCCGACCACGGCCTGCTCGCGGTTTCGTTTGACGCGTAGGCGCGGGGCTGCTGGACCGCCGCCTGTGCGAAGCAAGCGGTCGCCATTGCCGCGGACATAATCGCAGCCAAGCCAAGTCGTACGCCGGGTCGTCGAAGATCGATCATGAAAACCTCCATACCGTCGTCGCCGCGTTTTGCGCGCGGCCTTGATGACATGGAGTGCCGCGGTCGCTCCGGTATTCCCCGCTCCATCCGATGCGATCGGGCGCTCGCGACGCGGTGATCGCGCGTGATGAAATAATTTCCGGGCGCGCGCGGTCCTGAACACAGGAGCCGAGCTAGGTCGGCTTCATCCACCGTACGGAGAAATCCCATGACCAAAGTGACCCTCGCGGCGCTTGCGCTGGTTGCCGCAGCCGCCTGTTCGGCGCAGGCGTCGGCCGCCGGCAACAACGCTGCGGTGCGGCGCGCCAATGCTTCGATGACGACAACGACGGTCAGCAGCAAGACCACCGATTGCGTGCGCGCGCCGAAGGTCGGATCGTTCGCGACCGCTCCCTTCACCGAGCCGCCCTGCATGCCCGGCACGATGCGCTGACCGCGCACAGCAAAAAGCCCCGGATCTGAGGTCCGGGGCTTTGGGCCTTGCCTCGTTCCCGAGGCGGTTATTCCGGCTTGCCGATCGTCACCGCGAGCTTGCCGACGCCGTCGACACCGCATTCGAGCTTGTCGCCCACCTGCAGCTGCGAGACGCCCGCGGGCGTGCCGGTCATGATGATGTCGCCGGCGGCGAGCTTCACCTGCTGCGAGAGCTGCCAGATGATTTCAGGCACGTTCCAGATCAGCTCGGTGAGGTCGCCCTTCTGGGCTTCCTTGCCGTTGACGGTGAGCCAGATCTTGCCCGCGGTCGGGTGGCCGATCTTCGCGGCCGGCTGGATCGCCGAGCAGGGCGCGGAATAGTCGAACGACTTGCCGATCTCCCAGGGCCGCTCCTTCTTGCGCGAGGCGATCTGCAGGTCGCGGCGGGTCAGGTCGATGCCGACGGCATAGCCGTAGACATGCTCGAGCGCCTTGTCGGCGGGAATGTTCAGCCCGCCGCTCTTCATCGCCACCACCAGCTCGACCTCGTGATGCAGGTCCTTGGTCAGCGGCGGATAGGGGATGATCGCGCCATCGGGCACCAGCATGTCGGCATGCTTGCCGAAGAAGAACGGCGGCGCGCGCTCGTCATTGCCCATCTCCCTGATATGCTCGAGATAGTTGCGGCCAACGCACCAGATGCGGCGGACCGGATAGGTGCCGGATTCGCCGACGACGGGAAGCGAGGGCTGCGGGGGAAGCGGAATGACGGTGGATGCGGCGTTCATGAACGGGTCCCGGAGGGTTGAAGGAGGGAGCGCGGGCGGTATTTACGCGCTTACGCCGCTCAGGGCTAGTGGCCGCGGCTGCATCCGGCGCAGAGGTGAGGCCAGCTTTCCGCCGAGCGCGGCCGCCTTTGGTCGACAAAGGCGGTGGTGCCCATGAGGAAATGGCTTTCGATCGGCCTGGCGCTGGTCGCCGTGGTCCTGATCGCCGCCGCCGTTCGCTTTTTCGCGGTCGTTCCGGAGCGGATCGATCGGGCGCAGAACAGGGTCCAGCGCGTGGCGCTGGATATCACGCCCGCCGCAACGGCCCTGCAGGCGACGCTCGACGTGGCGGACATGCATGCGGACAGCCTGCTGTGGAAGCGTGACCTGATCGCGCGATCCGATCGCGGCCATATCGACCTGCCGCGCCTGATCGAGGGACACTACGCGCTGCAGGTGTTCTCGTCGGTCACCAAGTCGCCCAAGGGCCAGAACTATGATGCCAACGGCGCCGATACCGACACCATCACGAACCTCGCCATCATCGATCTGCAGCCGCCGCGGACGTGGTTCTCGTTGCTGCAGCGCTCGCTGTGGCATGCCGAGAAATTGCACAGCTTCGCCGAACTGTCCGCGGGACGGCTGCGCCTGATCGCAACGCCGGCCGACCTCGACCGCCTGCTCGCCGACCGCAAGAGCGGCGCGACGGTGGTCGGCGGCATGCTGTCGATCGAGGGCCTGCAGAATATAGAGGGCAATATCGCCAATCTCGACGTGCTCTACGCCGCCGGATTCAGAATGGCCGGTCTCGCGCATTTCTTCGATAATGATGTCGCAGGCTCAATGCACGGCGTCGCAAAGGGCGGGCTGACGCCGCTCGGCCGGCAGGTGGTGCAGCGGATGGAGGCGATGGGCATGATCGTCGACCTCGCGCATGCGAGCCACGCGGCGGTCACCGAGGTGGTGGCGATGGCGACGCGCCCGGTGGTCTCGAGCCATGGCGGCGTTCAGGCGACCTGCAAGGTCAACCGCAACCTCACCGACGACGAAGTCCGGGGTGTCGCGCGGACCGGCGGCGTGGTCGGCATCGGTTTCTGGCAAGGCGCGGTCTGCTCGCTCGATCCGAACAATGTCGCGCGGGCGATCGCCCATGTCCGCGACCTGGTCGGGATCGACCATGTCGGCCTCGGCTCGGATTTCGACGGCTCGACCACGACGGGCTTCGATGCCAGCGAGATCGTCGCCGTGACCCAGGCGCTGATGTCGCGCGGGTTCTCGGAGGACGACATCCGCAAGGTCATGGGCGGCAATGTCCTGCGCGTGCTGCGCGCAGGCATTGCCCCGAGGGGATGACAGGCCCTAGCCGGTGGCGCTGATCGGCGCCAGCGCCAGCGGCGACGGGTCGTGGTGGTGCTGCAGGCGGAAGAACGAGGCGTAACGGCCGCCGCGGCGCAGCAGCTCCTCGTGCCGTCCGCGCTCGACGATCTCGCCGCCCTCGACCACCAGGATCGCATCGGCATGCATGATGGTGTGCAGGCGGTGCGCAATCACGATTGTGGTGCGGCCCTGGCAGAGATGCTCGATCGCTTCTTGCACCTGCTTCTCGGACTCCGAGTCGAGCGCGGCGGTGGCCTCGTCGAGCAGGATGATCGGCGCGTTCTTGATCAGCGCGCGGGCGACCGCGATGCGCTGGCGTTGCCCGCCGGACAGCTGGGTGCCGTGCTCGCCGACCGGCGTGTCGTAGCCGAGCGGGAAGCTCATGATGAAGTCGTGCGCGCAGGCGGCCTTGGCGGCGTCGACGATCTCTTGCTCGGTGGCGCCCTGCTTGCCGAAGGCGATGTTGGCACGGATGGTATCGCGGAACAGATAGACGTCCTGTCCGACATAGGCGGTCTGCTGCCGCAGCGACTTGCGCGACACTGACGAGATCGGCTGTCCGTCGATCAGGATGTCGCCCTCGCGCGTCTCGTAGAAGCGAAGCAGCAAGGCCAGCACGGTCGATTTGCCGCCGCCGGAGGGGCCGACCAGCGCAGTCACTTTGCCGGGCTCGGCCACGAAGCTCATGCGGTTCAGCACCGGCTCGCCCGGCCGATAGGCGAAGCTGACGTCGCGCAGTTCGATCCGCGCGTCGGAGAGTTTCAGGGCCGGCTTGCCGTCATCGGACTGTTCGCTCGCGGGGCTATCGACCACCTCGAGCAGCATCCGCGCGCCGACCAGCTGGCTGTTGAGGTCGATGTTGAGCCGCGCCAGCCGCTTGGCCGGCTCGGTCGCCATCAGGAAGGCGGTCAGGAACGTGAAGAACTGGCCCGGCGTGGAACCGAGCGCCACCACGCTGTAGCCGCCATACATCAGGCAGCCGGCGACCGCGAAGCCGCCGAGCATTTCCATCAGCGGATTGGAACGGTTGGCGACGCGCGCCATCTTGTTGGCATTGCTCTCGACGGTTGCGATGTGCTCGTCGATCCGCTGCTGCATGGCGCCTTCCAGCGTGAACGCCTTCACGGTGCGGATGCCCTGCAGCGATTCCTGCATCGTCTCCATGATGTCGGCGGTGCCGGTGAACTGGTTGTAGGCGAGCCCCTTGATCCGCTTCACCAGCCTGCGCAGCATCAGCATCGCCGGCGGCACCGCCACGAGCCCGATGAACGACATCAGCGGGTCCTGCCAGACCATGACGGCGACCATGCTGATCAGCATCAGGAAGTCGCGGCCGATCGCATTGACCAGCATGTTGAGTACGTCGGTGATCGACTTGGCGCCGGCGGTCAGCCGCGCCAGGAATTCCGACGAGTGCCGCAGCGAGAAGAAGCCGATGCTCTCGCTCATCAGCTTGGCGAATAGTTGCCGCTGGTTGCTGGCGAGGATGGCGTTGGAGATCTTGTTCAGGATCACCATGTGGCCGTAGGTCGCCACGCCCTTGATGAACAGCAGCACCACCGTGATCCCGGCGAACATGGCGATGCCGGGGATGTTCTTGTCGACATAGGCCTGGTTGATCACCTGGCCGAGCACGTAGGTGGCGCCGGCCGTCGAGCCGGCCGCAACGGCCATCAGGGCGAACGCCGTCAGATAGCGCCGCCAATAGGTAATCCCTTGTTCCATGACCAGGCGGCGAATCAGGATCGCCGCGCCATAGGGATCGTCGGTAATTTTCTTTGGAAACTGGGCCATCCGCGTTCCATTGACGGCGGGGCAGCGCCGGCCGTCAGGGTTGCGGGACCTCCTTGCCCGCTTGGCGGGGCTTTTTCAAGCACAATAACTGCTTGATAACGGTTTGTTTTTTAGGCCGATTCCGCTTGTCGTGCGGAGCCGGCGCGCTCCCGGAACAGCTTCTCCTCCCAGGCCAGTGCGTGGCTCGCGATGGTCTCGAGATCATCGTAGCGCGGCGTCCAGTCGAGCAGTGAGCGGATCCTTGTCGCGTCGGCCACCATGGTCATGATGTCGCCGGGCCGGCGCGCGGCGTAGGCGACCGCGAAATTGCGCATCGAGACCCGGCGCACCGCCTCGATGGTTTCGAGCACGGAATAGCCGCGGCCATAACCGCAATTCATCGTCACCGATTGCCCGCCGGCGCGCAGATAGGACAGCGCCGAGCGATGCGCCTCGACGAGGTCGCTGACATGGATGAAATCCCTGATGCAGCTGCCGTCCTGGGTCGGATAGTCGGTGCCGAACACGTCGATCTTGGCGCGCTGGCCGGTCGCGGCCTCGACCGCGATCTTGAGCAGATGGGTGGCGCCGATGGTGGCAAGGCCGGCGCGGCCCTTCGGGTCGGCGCCGGCGACGTTGAAGTAGCGCAGCGCGACGTAGCTCATGCCGTGAGCGGACGCGACGTCGTGCAGCATGATCTCGGTCATCAGCTTCGACGAGCCGTAGGGCGACAGCGGACGGGTCGGTGCGATCTCCGGCACCGGCACCTGGTCCGGATTGCCGTAGACGGCCGCGGTCGAGGAGAAGATGAAGCGGCCGACGCCGCCCTTCACCGCCGCGTTGAGCAGGCTGCGGGTCGTCATGGTGTTGTTGCGGTAGTAGCCGAGCGGATCGCGCATCGAGTCCGGCACCACGACGGAGCCCGCGAAATGGATGATGCTGTCGATGCCGTGCTGGGCGATCACGCCCTCGACGAGATTTTCGTCGCCGGCATCGCCGATGAACAGCGGCACGCCTTCGGGCAGGAACGCGGAGAAGCCGGTGGAAAGGTTGTCGACCACGACGACGCTCTCGCCGGCATCGACCAGCGCATGAACCATGTGACTTCCGATATAGCCGGCGCCGCCGGTCACGAGCACGGTCATGGATAGAGCTCTCCCGATGTTCTTTAACCGGTGATGCTAGCGGGAGTGCGGTGAAGAGGGGGTTTCGCCGCGGCCGAACTGGCCACTATGCTTAATGTTGCGTATAGGAACTGGCACGAAACGGAGACTTGAGTGCCGATCGAGAACACACCTGCCGGCGAGCTCGAGCTCATCGTGCCCAATCTGCACCGACGCTATTCGGGTGTTACCGCGACCAACCGCATGGTCGCGCCGAAGCTCGCCAAAATGTTTCGCGCAGCCTGGCTCGGCCCGCATCGGCCCGACGGCATCGACGCGATCGGATTTGCCGATCTCCTGCACCTGTGGCGGCGCGCATCGCCGCTGATCTGGCATGCGCGGCGCAACGACGAGATGATCGTCGGGCTCGCGCTGCGCGCGCTCGGTTGGCCGCTGAAACTGATCTTCACCTCGGCCGCGCAGCGCCATCACACCTGGCTGACGCGCTGGCTGATCCGCAACATGGATGCGATCATCGCCACCAGTCCGCTGTCGGCCTCCTATCTGAAGCGTGACGCGACAGTGGTGATGCACGGCGTCGACACCGATCGTTATGCGCCGCCGGCCGATCGCGCGGCAGCCTTCGCCGAGAGCGGACTGCCGGGACGCTATGCGATCGGCTGCTTCGGGCGGGTGCGCGCGCAGAAGGGCAGCGACGTCTTCGTCGAGGCGATGTGCAGGCTGCTGCCGCGCTATCCCGATTTCACCGCCGTCATCGTCGGCGCCGTGGTGCCGGAGCAACTGGCCTTTGCCAACGAGTTGAAGCGCAAGATCGCGGCCGCCGGCCTGCAATCGCGCATCATCATCACGGGCGAACTGCCGATCGAGGATGTCGTGCGCTGGTACCAGCGGCTGACGATCTACGCCTTCACCTCGCGCAATGAAGGTTTCGGCCTGACCCTGATCGAGGCGATGTCGGCGGGCGCGGCGCTGGTGGCCACGCGCGCCGGCGCGGCCGAGTTCGTCGTCGAGGACGGCGTCACCGGCGTGCTGACGCCGCCTGGCGATGCCGACGCGCTGGTGGCCGCGCTGGAGCCCTTGATGCGCGATCCGGCAGCGGCCGCGGCGATGGGGGCGCGGTCGCGGCAACGAGTTGTGGATAAGTTTAGCCTCGATGCCGAGGCGAATGCGATCGCCAAGGTCTACCGCGCGCTGACCTGAGCCAGCACGCGCTGCGCAATCTCCACGACCTCTTCGGGGGCGATGTCGCGCATGCAGCGATGATCGTTCATGGTGCAGACCGTGCGCTGGCACGGCTGGCACGACAGCTTGCTCCTGGTCTGCCGCACCGTCGCGGCGAGGCCGTTGAGGGGCGCCCAGAGATAAGGATCGGTCGGGCCGAAGATGCCCATGGTCGGCGTGCCGATTGCGGCGGCGATGTGCATCAGCCCGGAGTCGTTGGTCACAGCGACGCTGGCCGCGGCCATCGCAACGATGCCGTTGCGCAGATCGGTGCCGGTGAGGTCGCGGACCCGCGCGCCGCCGGCTGCCGTGATCTCCTGCGCCAGCGCCTTCTCGCCGGGGCCGCCGACCACCCAGACGTCGAAGCCGCGTTCGGCGAACAGGCGCGCGGCCTCCGGATAATAGGTCCAGCGTTTCGAGGCGCCGACCGAGCCGGGGCCGAGCGCGATGGCGGGACCGCGGCCGAGGCCGTTAGCCTGCCGCCAGCGTTCGATTTCGTCCGCGGGAACCCGAAGCTGCGGCACCGGCCACTCCGGCGGGCGGGCGGCGCCGTCGGGCAGCGCCAGGATCGCGTTCTTGTCGATGAAGCGCGGCTGCTGCTTTTCTCCCCATCGCATCGCGTTGATCAGGCCGAACCGCACCTCGCCAAAGAAGCCCACCCGCTCCGGGATGCCCGCCAGCGCCGGTGCGAGAGCGGCCTTCCAGGTCCGCGGCAGCACCAGCGCGGTGGCGTAGTTCCGTCGGCGGAGCTCGGCCCCGAGCGCCTGCTGCTGGGCCAGCGCCAGCCGGCTGCGCGGCAGGTCGGACACGATCCCGGCGCGAACATCGGGCATATAATCGACCAAAGGGGCGCAAAGCCTGGATGTCAGAATGTCGATCGGCCGGTTCGGCCAGCGCTTGCGGAGCACCCTGACCACGGTGTGGCCGCGCACGAAATCGCCGATCCAAACATAGGGCACCACGAGGATAGGTCTGGTATCCCCGGTATCCTGTGTTTCGATATCAGATATTGAATCAATATTCATTTCTAAATAGGCCAGGGCCGATCGGGCGCGGCCAAGTCGGTAACCGGTTCGCGATGAGAGGTAAAGCCGTCGTTGCTTGCGACGCGGGAGTGGGGCAAAGCTGACGGCTGCAAAGGAATCTGGCGGGATTTCATCATGTTTCTGGTAACCGGGGGCGCCGGTTTTATCGGATCGAACGTCGTGGCCGCGTTGAACGACGCCGGCCACAGCGACGTCGCGGTCTGCGATCTGCTTGGGCAGGACGGCAAGTGGCGGAACCTGGCCAAGCGCCAGCTTGCCGATGTCGTTCCGCCGGCCGAGCTTGGCGACTGGCTGAAGGGGCGGCGGCTTACCGCCGTGATCCATCTCGGCGCCATTTCCGAGACCACGGCGACCGATGGCGACCTGGTGATCGAGACCAATTTCCGTCTCTCGATGCGGCTGCTCGACTGGTGCACGGCGAATGCCACGCCGTTCATCTATGCCTCCTCGGCCGCGACCTATGGCGACGGCGAACAGGGGTTTGACGACGACGCGTCGGTCGAGGCGCTGAAGCGGCTGCGGCCGATGAACCTGTACGGCTGGAGCAAAAACCTGTTCGACCTTGCGGTCGCAGAGCGCGCGGCGAAGGGCGAGCCTCTGCCGCCGCAATGGGCCGGGCTGAAATTCTTCAACGTGTTCGGCCCCAATGAATATCACAAGGGCCCGATGATGAGCGTGCTGGCGCGCCGCTTCGACGACATCAAGGCGGGCCGCGTCGTGCAGCTGTTCAAGTCGCATCGCGAGGGTATCGCCGATGGCGATCAGCGCCGCGACTTCATCTATGTCGACGACGTCGTGCGGGTGATGATGTGGCTGATCGCGACACCGCGGGTCTCCGGGTTGTTCAATGTCGGTACCGGCAACGCGCGCAGCTTCAAGGACCTGATCGTCTCGGCCTATGGCGCGCTCGGGCTGGCGCCGAACATCCAGTATGTCGACATGCCCGAGCAGATTCGCGGCAGCTACCAGTACTTCACCCAGAGCGCTGTCGATCGTCTCGGACGCGCAGGATACAATGGCGGTTTCACCCGCCTGGAAGACGCAGTCGGGGCCTATGTGAAGGGCTTTCTCGATCGCGCGGATCGCTATCGCTAGAGCGGATGACAGTGACTGATGTTCGATTTTGAAGCGATCTCGCGTGCAATGTCCGGCCAGACCGTGCTGTGCGTCGGCGACCTCATGCTCGACGAGTTCGTCTATGGCGAGGTGTCGCGAATCTCGCCGGAGGCGCCGGCGCCGGTGATCGCGGTCAGGCGCAGCGAGACCAATATCGGCGGCGCCGGTAACGTCGCGCGAAACATCGCCGCGCTTGGCGGGCGCTGCATCTTCGTCGGCCTGATCGGCGAGGACACCGCCGGCGCGATGCTGGCCGAGGCGCTGGCGAAGGAGCCCGCTATCGAGACCGTGCTGGTGCGCGACGCCGCCCGTCCGACCACGCGCAAGGTGCGCTTTGTCTCCGAGCAATTCTCGACCCACATGCTGCGCTCCGACTGGGAACTCGCCGCGCCGGCCGCGCCGGCCATCGAGCAGCAGCTGATCGATGCGATCCTGCCGCGTCTTGCGCGGGCCGACATCGTGCTGCTGTCGGACTACGCCAAGGGCGTGCTCACCGCGCGCGTAATCCGCAACGTGATCGACGCGGCGCGCCAAGCGCAAAAGCGCGTCATCGTCGACCCCAAGAGCGCCAATCTCGCGATCTATCGCGGCGCGACCGTGCTGACGCCGAACCGCAAGGAATTCGCCGAGGCGACCCGCAGCCGCGCCGACAGCCAGGACAGCATCGCGCAGGCCGCGCCCGATGCGATGTACCTCGCGGATTGCGAGGCGATGCTGGTGACGCAGGGCGAGCGCGGCATGACGCTGGTGACGCGGGGCGGTGAGTCGATCCATGTGCCGGCGCTGCCGGTCAAGGTGCGCGACGTCTCCGGCGCCGGCGATACCGTTGCCGCGGCGCTGGCGCTGGCGCTGGCGGGCGGCGCCGACTGGGAAGGCGCGCTGCGGATCGCGAGCGCGGCGGCCGCGGTTGCGGTCGGCAAGACCGGTACCGCGATCGTCAAGTCCGCCGAATTGCGCCGAAGGATTCTGCCGCACGCTTCGCTGGCGGCCGAGGAGAAGATCGTCGCGGCCGGCGGCGACATCGATGCATGCCTCGAGGAGTGGCGCAGGCAGGATCTGCGCATCGGCTTCACCAATGGCTGCTTCGACATCCTGCACCCCGGCCACGTCAAGGTGCTGACCGCGGCACGCGGCGCCTGTGACCGCCTGGTCGTCGGGCTGAACAGCGACGCCTCGGTGAAGCGGCTGAAGGGCGAGGGGCGTCCGGTGCAGAACGAGCGCGCCCGCGCCGAGGTGCTGGCGGCGCTGGAAGCCGTCGACCTCGTCGCGATCTTCGAGGAGGACACGCCGATCAATCTGATCACGCAGGTGCGGCCGAGCGTGCTGGTCAAGGGCGGCGACTATACCCGCGAGCAGGTGGTTGGCCACGAGATCGTCGAAGCCGCCGGCGGCGAGGTGATGCTGGTCGAGATCCTGCCCGGCCATAGCACGACGTCGCTGGTTGCGCGGGCCCGTGAGGGCAAGGCGTGAGCGCAAGCATGGCATCCCCGGCAGGCGCCGCGGCGTGTCCGGCCTGGCGCGATCCGGCGCGCTGGCAGACCACGACCGATGTGGTCGCAGTCCTGATCGCGCTGTCGCTGCCGTGGTCGACCTCGCTGGTCGGCATCTTCGGCGTGGTGCTGCTGATCGCGATTGCGCCGACGGTCGATCTGAAGGCGTTCTGGGCGCTGCTGAAGCGGCCGATCTGCCTGGCACCGATCGCGTTGTTTTGCCTCGCGCTTGTCGGCACGCTCTGGTCGGACGCGGCCTGGGGGGCGCGACTCTACGCGGTTGGGCCGACCGCAAAGCTCCTCGTGCTGCCGGTCCTGCTCTATCATTTTCAGCGCTCGACCCGCGGGACCTGGGTGTTCGTCGCCTTCCTGGTCTCCTGCACGCTGTTGATGCTGATGTCCTGGCTGGTGCTTGCCTATCCGCACCTCGCGCTGCGGGCGCCTGCTCCGGGCGAGCAGGGAGTCTTCGTCAAGAACTACATCGACCAGAGCCAGGAATTCACCTTGTGCGCGGTCGCGCTGGCCTATTCTATTGTTATGCTATTGAGGGAAAGGCGTTTCGCACTGGCCACGCTGCTGATTGTAATCGTGCTAAGCTTCTTCGCCAATTTGGCGTTCGTAGTAGTATCGCGGACCGCACTAGCGACTGTTCCGATCATGTTCGCGGTTTTTGCGTTGGTTCATCTACGCGGACGCAGCATAGTTGCAATCCTGTGTGCTGTCGCGGTGCTAGCCACAATGGCTTGGTATTCTTCTCCGCAACTACGACGAACAGCTGAAAGGTTCGGCAGCGAATACGAACTGTACAAGCAGCAGAATGCTCCGACCTCGATCGGGCTACGCCTCGAGTTCTGGCGCAAATCGCTCGGCTTCTTCGCCGAAGCTCCGGTGATCGGTCACGGCACCGGAGCAACGCGGGGCCTGTTCGAGCGAGTGGCGACCGGCGGCGTGACCCAGGCTTCCGGCGAAGTGATTGGAAACCCCCACAATCAAACGTTGAACGTCGCCGTGCAATGGGGCATTCTGGGCGTGGCGATGCTGTACGCGATGTGGCTGTTGCATCTCTTGCTGTTCCGCGGCGACGACCTTGTCAGCTGGATCGGGCTTCTCGTCGTGGTACAGAATATTTCCAGTTCGTTGTTTAATTCACACATCTTCGACTTTCATGAGGGCTGGATGTATGTGCTCGGCGTCGGAGTTGCGGGCGGCATGGCTTTGAAGGGGCAATTGGGGGCCAATATGGAACCCAAACCTCCTGCTCGTCCGTGATCTCTGGCAAGGGCTCTGCAGATACGCTATCAGCCTGCCAATGTCTCATCGCGAACTTCCAGTTGCCGGCAACCCGTCCCTTAGATGACGCGCCTTTCACAATTCACCCTGCGCAATTTCCTGATTTTGCTGCATGACGCGCTCGCGACGACGTTCGCGTTGCTGGCGAGCTTCTATCTGCGTTTCGAGGGCAGCCTCCTTACCGATCGACTCCCGCATCTGCTGCTCATCCTGCCCTGGTTCGTGCTGTTCAGCGTTTTCGTCAGCTATTTCTCCAATCTCACCACGGCGAAATGGCGCTTCACCTCGCTGCCCGATGCGCTGAATATCCTGCGGGTCGCAGCCGTGCTGACGCTGGCGCTGGTCGTGCTGGACTACGTCTACTTCTTCACCGGAACGAATTTGCAGAGCCCGGTGTTCCTCGGCAGGGTCACGATCATCCTGTTCTTCTTCCTCGAGGTGTTCGCGCTGAGTGCGTTGCGCCTCGGCTACCGCTATTTCCGCTATTCGCGCACGCGGCTGCATGCTCGATCCGACAATGCCGCGCCGGCGCTGCTGGTTGGGCGTACGGCGGATGCAGAAGTCGTGCTGCGTGGCATCGAGAACGGTGCCATCAAGCGCCTCTGGCCGGTTGGCGTACTCTCGCCGTCGGATGCGGACCGCGGCCAGATGATCCGCAACGTTCCCGTAGTCGGCGGCGTTGACGACATTGAGGCCGTGATTCGGGATTTCGAGAGCCGTCAGCGGCCGATCAAGCGCGTCATCATGACACCCTCGGCCTTCGAGCCAGACGCGCATCCCGAGAGCGTGCTGATGCGGGCCAAGCGGCTCGGCCTAATCGTCAGTCGGCTGCCGTCGCTGGAGGGCGGCGACGCGCCGCGGCTCACCAAGGTCGCGGTCGAGGACCTGCTGCTGCGTCCGAGCCAGAAGATCGACTACGCGCGGCTCGAGACGCTGGTGAGGGGCAAGTCCGTCATCGTGACCGGCGGCGGCGGCTCAATCGGCGCGGAAATCTGCGATCGGATCGCGACCTTCGGCGCGGCACGTCTGCTAGTTGTGGAGAACTCGGAGCCGGCGCTCTATGCTGTCACCGAGGCGCTATCCGCGCGCGACACCGGCCCTGAGATCGAAGGCCGGATCGCCGATATCAGGGATCGCGAGCGCATCATGCGGCTGATGGGCGAGTTCAAGCCCGATATTGTGTTCCATGCCGCGGCGCTCAAGCATGTGCCGATCCTGGAGCGCGACTGGAGCGAAGGGGTCAAGACCAACATCTTCGGGTCGGTGAACGTGGCCGACGCCGCCCATGCCGCGGGCGCAAGCGCGATGGTCATGATCTCGACCGACAAGGCGATCGAGCCAGTGTCGATGCTGGGTCTGACCAAGCGGTTCGCCGAAATGTATTGCCAGGCGCTGGACCATGACCTGATGACCGAGGCAAAGGGCAGGCCGCACATGCGGCTGATCTCGGTGCGGTTCGGCAATGTGCTTGCGTCCAACGGATCGGTGGTGCCGAAATTCAAGGCGCAGATCGAGGCCGGCGGACCGATCACGGTGACCCATCCGGACATGGTTCGCTACTTCATGACGATCCGCGAAGCCTGCGATCTCGTGATCACCGCAGCGACGCACGCCGTGACGCCGGCGCGGCCCGACGTCTCGGTCTATGTGCTGAACATGGGGCAACCGGTCAAGATCGTCGATCTCGCCGAGCGGATGATCCGTCTGTCGGGCCTGCAACCCGGCGTCGACGTCGAGATCGTGTTCAGCGGCATCCGTCCCGGCGAGCGGCTGAACGAGATCCTGTTCGCAAGCCAGGAGCCGACGCTCGAGATCGGTGTTGCCGGCGTCATGGCGGCCAAGCCGAACCAGCCTCCGATGTCGACGCTGCGCAAGTGGCTCGCGGCGCTGGAGGATGCGATCGAGAGAGATGACCGTGTGACCATCCGCGCCGTCCTTCAGGACGCCGTGCCCGAGTTCGGATCGAATGCCGCCTGACCGCGCCGTTCTGCGGACGCCGAGACAGGACCGTTTCGAAAGCCATTGATGCGTAGTTCTCGAAAAGTCGTGGTCGTCAGCCAGCACTATCCGCCGGACCACAGCACGACCGCCGCGATCATGTCCGCGATCGCCGAACGGATCGCGCAGGAGTCGGAGGTGATGGTGGTCTCCGGGATGCCAGGCTCGGCGCGGGCGCCGGCGCCCGGGCGGCCCGCCGTCGTCGAGATCAGGA
Organism: Bradyrhizobium sp. USDA 4502; assembly: GCF_054063355.1. NCBI lineage: Bacteria > Pseudomonadati > Pseudomonadota > Alphaproteobacteria > Hyphomicrobiales > Nitrobacteraceae > Bradyrhizobium > Bradyrhizobium sp. USDA 4502. The sequence continues at coordinate 4,499,718 of NZ_JBSSGF010000001.1, read as the reverse complement.
ACTGGCTGCCGGGAAAGGCGGCGCTGATCAAGCGCGCGCTGGCCGAGGCGCTGTTCACCGGCCGGATCTTCTTTGCGCTGTTGTCGCGCCTGAAGCGGGGCGACGTTGCGCTGACGGTGACCGCTCCCTTCGCGCTGCCCTATGCGGTTGCCGCCGCGGCAAGGTTGAAGGGGGCCAAGTCGGCGCTGATCCTGCACGACCTGTTTCCCGACGTGCTCGTGATGGCCGGGCTGCTGCGGCCGTCCTCGCTGGTCGCGCGGGCGATGCGCGCGATCAACGCGCTGATGTTCCGGGCCCTGAACGCTGTCATCGTGATCGGCCGCGACGCCGAGAAGCTGCTGCTGCGCTATGGCGGAATGACACAGGACAAGATCAGGTTCATCCCGAACTGGGCCACGCTCGCGCCCGGCAACCGTCCCGTGAGCCCCGACAATCCGTTTCGCAAGGCCATCGACGCCCGCTTCGTCGTCGGGCTGTCCGGCAATCTCGGCTTCACCCACGATCCGGACATCGTCTTCCAGGCCGCGCGGCTGCTGCGTGACGAAGGCGAGATCCATTTCCTTCTCTCGGGATGGGGCATCGGCTTCGCGCGGCTCAAGGAGCTGCAGGCCACCGCGCGGCTTGCCAACGTCACGCTGGTCGACCGCGTCGCGGACAGCGAGCTCGATGCGCTGCTCTCCAGCGCGGACGTCTGGCTCATTCCCTATCGCAAGGACGTCGCCGGTGTGTCGGTGCCGAGCCGGTTCTACAATCTGCTCGCAGCCGGCCGCTCCGTCATTCTCGTCTCCGAGCCCGAGGCCGAGGCCGCGCTCACCGTCAGCGAAAACCGGCTGGGCTGGGTCGTCACGCCGGGAAGGCCCGATCAACTCGCCGATGCCATCCGCCAGGCGTCGCGATCGCAGGACGCCGCGATGGCCGAGCGCGCGGTCGCGACCGCGCGGAACTTCAGTCCCGAGCGGGCGCTCGCGAGCTACGCTGCGCTGGTCCGGGAGCTGCTATCCAATCGCGATGTGGAGCGGACGGTATGAATGATGGTCGCCGGACGGTTCTGGTGACGGGCGCCAGCGGCTTTGTCGGCCGCCACGTGGTGCCGGTATTGGCGCGCAACGGCTGGGTGGTGCGACGCGCGGTGCGAACGGCGCCGCAGGATGCGAACGACGTGACGATCGGCTCGCTCAGCCCGGTCACCGATTGGAGCGCCGCGCTCGATGGCGTGGACGCGGTGGTTCATCTTGCGGCCCGCGTTCACCAGCAGTCCGACGAACAGGCGATCGAGCTCTACCGCAACGTCAATATCGAGGGCACGCTGCATCTGGCGCGTTCCGCGGCCGCCGCCGGCGTGCGCGATTTCATTTTCGTCAGCACGATCCTGGTGCATGGGCGCAGCAATTACGGGCGTCCTCCGTTTCGCGAGGACGATGTCCTGACGCCGCGCGGCCTCTACGGAAACTCGAAGGCGGCCGCCGAGGTTGGCTTGAAGGAAATTGTGCCGGGCAGCGGCATGAGGGTGACCGTCATCAGACCGCCGCTGATCTACGGCGCCGGCGCGAAGGGAAATTTCGCGTTGCTCAAGCGTGCCGTGATCAATCGCATGCCGCTACCGCTCGCGTATGTGAAGAATCGCCGCGCGTTCGTGTCGGCGGAAAACCTCGCGTCGTTCATCTTGCACCGGTTGTCGTACCCGGGAGATGATTTCGACGTGTTCCTGGTGGCTGACCGCGAGCAGGTCTCGACGCGGGAATTCGTCGAGCGGCTGGCCCGGGCGGCGGACACCTCGCCGCGTCTGTTCTGGCTGCCGGCGCCGCTGTTGAAGATGGCGCTCGGCATCAGCGGCCGCAAGGAAGCCTATGACAGCCTGTTCGCCTCGCTCGAGCTTGATCTTTCCAAGATCGCGGGCACCGGATGGCAGCAGCCGATCAGCCTTGACGAGGGGCTGCGGCGCGCGCTGCGTCGGACGGACAGCTGAGGCGATCAGAGCGGTCGCGAGAACCGCCGCAACTGCCAGGCGACGGCGAGCGCGCCCGTCAGCAGCAGCGCGATGTCTGCGGTGCGCGAATTGAGGGCGACCGATGCGAATGCGAGCAGCGCCAGCACCGCGTTCAGCGCAAACACCTCGCCGACGACGCGCCACACCGTGAATCCGTTGTCGGTCGCGCGCTGGTAGAAGTGCGAGCGATGCGCGGCCCAGAAAGGCTCGCGCCGCGCCATGCGGCGAAACAGCGTGACCGTTGCGTCCGTCAAATAGTACAGCGGCAGCAGCAGCGTGGCGGCGAATTGCCGGTGCAGGGCGAGCTCGAGCAGGCACCAGCCGAGCAGCAGGCCGATCGGCAGGCTGCCGACATCGCCGAGGAATATCCTTGCGACCGGTCGGTTGAACGGCGCGAAGCCGAGCAGCGCGCCGCACAGCGCCGCCGCGACCAGCGCGGGAGCTGCGGGGAGATAGCCGAAGCTGCCGAGCAGCGCGATCGCCACGGTGATCGGCACCGCCTCGGCCGCGGTCATCAGGTCGAGCCCGTCCATGAAGTTGACGAGGTTCACGAACCAGAGGCCGGCGATCAGCAGCAGGCCGCGTTCGAGCCAGAGCGGGCCGGCCGGAACCAGCCTGAGACCGTCAGGCGCGGAAAACACCACGGCCGCAACGGCGGCGGCCTGCAGCAGCAGCCGCGGGACGACGGGCAGCGAGCGGATGTCGTCGGCAAAACCCACCACCGCGATGAACAGGCATGCCGCGAAGACGATGAAGGGAATCGTCAGGTCCTGCGATCCGGCCAGGACGATGACGATCCCACCCGCCAGCAGCGTCGCCGCCGTGACCGCGATGCCGGCACCCTGCGGCGTCGGAATACGGTGCGACGAGCGTGCATTCGGCTTCGCCAGCGCCACACGCAGCAGCAGCGGCCGCGTCGCCCGAATCAGGACAGCCGAGATCGACGCAGCCAGAACCGCCGCGATCAATGACAGGAGGATTTCGAAAGCGCTCATTCTGGTCCGGCTATTGCGATCCCGGGACTCGCGATTGCGATCCCGGGATTCGCGATTGCGATCCGGGGACTTCGATCGGTTCTGTGCCCTTGGCGGCCTTTTCTGGGCTCAGGATCCAGACCAGGCCGCCAAACACGCCAACCACGAACGATACCGCGCCGAACAACAGCGAGACGTTGACGCCCTCATTGGCGATCAATCCGGCGTAGCCGAAGGCCAGCGCCATCGTGGCCTCGCGCACGCCCCAGCCCGCGATCGAGATCGGCATCATCGTGATCAGCATCACCGGGGGCAACAACTGGAAGATCTGGCCGAAGGTGACGGGGGCGGTGATCGACTTCACCACGCACCAGGCGATCACGACGGTCACCACGTGAATGGCGATCGAGAGGATCGCGACCCTCAATCCGCGCTTGCGGCTGAACAACACCCGGTTCGCGATGACCGCGCAGGCGTGGATGTGATGCGTCGCCCACCATTGCTTCAGCCAGGCCCACGGCAACACGCCGATCAGCAGGAAGCCAAATCCGGCCGCGAGTGCGGCGAGGTCGAGCAGCAGCAACGCCATCCAGCCGTGGGAATCGGAAATCAGCCGATAACTCCAGGGCAGGCTGGCGGCGATGACGACGGCGAGGGCGATCAGTCCGATCGCGCGGTCGACGAAAATCGAATAGGTGGCTGCGCGCCAGCCCGCACCGGCGCGCGCGACGAGCCAAAGCCGGACCGCGTCGCCGCCGATCGAGGATGGCAGTGTCTGGTTGAAGAAGGTGCCGATCACGTTGAAGCGCATGGCCTGACCGGTCTCCAGCGGGGCGCCGCACTCCACGCTGATCTCCCGCCAGCGCAATACCCCGAGGAAGATCTGCAGGAACGTGACCGCGATCGCGAGGCCGAGCCAGCCCAGGCTCTCGACCTGGATACGGGAGGCAAGGTCGTACAGATTGACCTTGCGCAGCGAGAGATACAGCAGCGCTGCCGAGATCAGGATCTTGACGGTCGAAAGCAGGATTCGGCGCATTTCCGTTCGCGCTGCCAGGTTTCAGAATGTGTCAAAAACAGCGCAAAACGCTTTCGCGCGCCCAAATTCGCCGCCTTGGTATGGTTTCCGCGCCGATCTGGCAATACCCGTACTGGTCCCTATTGCGGCAGGCGCGAAGGGGTGGCTAAAGGGGCCGGAACGGGGGACGGCCGGCCACTCACCGGGGGTTTACGTTACCGGTAAAATCCGACCAGACGCGCGGGGGGCGCGTGCTACTGCTTGGATAGTGCTTCCGAGGCAACAGGGCCGCCGGCCGCGACGGCCCGGGCCGATTTGGTGTGTCGTCCGCAGGCGGATACGACAGGACTTGCACGACAGGATTTGAGGCATCGATGGATCGACGAATTATTCCCCTGATCATGTGCGGCGGCGCAGGCACGCGATTGTGGCCGGCGTCACGCGAGGTGCATCCGAAACAGTTCCTGTCGCTGTTCGGGGCCCGCTCGACCTTCCAGGAAACGCTGCTGCGGGTTTCCGACGCCGGTCTGTTCGAGCGTCCGATCGTGATCACCAACGAGGCCTATCGCTTCATGGTGCTGGAGCAGCTGGCCGAGATCGGCCGCGAGGCCGATGTGCTGCTGGAGCCGATGCGCCGCGACTCGGGGCCGGCGATCGCGGCCGGTGCGGCGTTCGCGCAGAGCCGCGACAGCGAAGCGATCGTGCTGGCGCTGGCCGCCGACCATCTGGTGCGGGACACTGCGGCCTTCGTTGCCGCCTGCCGCGGCGGATTGGTGGCTGCGGACGCCGGCCGCATCGTGACGTTCGGCGTCAAGCCGGAGCGGCCTGCCACCGAATACGGCTACATCAATCCGGGTGAGGCGGTCGCCGGCGAGGTGCGCACGGTGGCGAAATTCGTCGAGAAGCCGGATGCCGCGACGGCGGCGGGCTATATCGATGCAGGTTATCTCTGGAACAGCGGCAACTTCATGTTCCGCGCCGGCGTGCTGCTCGACGAGTACCGCAATGTCGATGCGGACAGCGTGGCCTCGGTGGAGCAGTCGGTTGCGTCGGCGGCGCGCGATCTCGGCTTCGTCAAGCTCGATGCGCAGGCCTTCGGCGCGGCGAAGGCGATCTCGATCGATTACGCCGTCATGGAGAAGACATCGCATGCCGCGGTGGTGCCGGTGGCGTGCGGCTGGTCCGACATCGGCTCGTGGCGTCAGGTCTGGGAGCTGTCGGACAAGGACAGCCTCGGCAACGCTGCGCGCGGCACTGCGGTGTTCGAGGACTCCCGCAATTGCAACGTCTCGACCGACCGGGCGCTGGTTGCGCTCGAAGGCGTCGACGATCTCGTCGTGGTCGCGACCCAGGACGCCGTGCTGGTGTCACGCCAGAAGGACGCCAACGGGCTGAAGCGGCTGGTCGCGAAATTGAAAGTGGCGGCGCCGGAGGTGACCGAGAACCACATCAAGGTGCATCGCCCCTGGGGCTCCTATCAGTCGGTCGACAATGGCGATCGCCACCAGGTCAAGCGTATCGTCGTCAAGCCGGGCGGACGGCTGTCCCTGCAGAAGCACCATCACCGCTCCGAGCACTGGATCGTGGTGCGCGGCACCGCGCAGGTCACCGTCAACGAGCTGATCAAGACGGTGCACGAGAACGAATCGATCTACATCCCGATCGGCGCGGTGCACCGGCTGGAGAACCCGGGCAAGATCCAGCTCGAGCTGATCGAGGTGCAGACCGGCAGCTATCTCGGCGAGGACGACATCATCCGCATCGAGGATGACTATCGGCGCACCTGAGGCGAACGGGCCCCGCGCTCAAGATCGAGTCGCGGGCGATGTAACTCTTTGAATCAAAACGTGTCCGGATTTCGCCGTTGGCATTCGCCACATTTGTGACGCCGTGCTATAGCGGCTGCCAACGAAGCGGGTCGTGATTTGCGCCAAAGGCGCGGATCGGGCAGAGGGGCCTTGGTGCTGATTCCCTCGGAGCCGGGATGGCTCCCTGAGAAGCCGGGACAACCGCCAGAACGTTACTTGGGGTCTACGATATGAATGCAAAAGTGTCCGCAGCCGGCGCGAAGGCCGATATTGGCCGCGCATTGCGCGTCGGCGTGATCGGCGCCGGCGTGATGGGCAGCAACCATGCCCGCGTGCTGGCCGGACTGCCCGGGGTGCTGTTGATCGGCATCGTCGATCCGCTGCCGGAACATCGCACCCGCGCCATCGACCTGGTCGGCTGCCGCGCCTTCGAAAGCCTCGATCAGCTGTTCGCCGAGGGCATCGATGCGGTGACGATCGCAGCTCCCACCCATCTGCATCACGAGATCGCGCTCGCCTGCATCGCGCGCAACATTCACATCCTGGTCGAGAAGCCGGTCGCATCCACGGTCGAAGAGGGCCGCGAGATCGTCGCGGCCGCCGAGCGGGCCGGCGTCACGCTGATGGTCGGCCATGTCGAGCGCTTTAATCCTGCGGTCGCCGCGATCAAGAAGGCGATCTCGGGCGAGGACATCCTGTCGATCGGCATCACCCGGGTCGGTCCGTTCCCGCCGCGAATGTCCAATGTCGGCGTCGTGATCGATCTGGCCGTGCATGACATCGACCTGATCCGCTGGTTCACCGAGTCCGATATCGTCGAGGTACAGCCGCAGCTTTCGAGCGCCGTCGCCGAGCGCGAGGATATCGCGCTGCTGCAATTCCGCACCGCTTCCGGCGTGCTCGCCCACATCAACACCAACTGGCTGACGCCGTTCAAGGCGCGCAACGTGACGGTCGCAACCCGCGGCAAGTATGTGATGGGCGACCTGCTCACGCGTCAGGTCACCGAATGCTTCGGCTTCAAGCCGGACGGCAGCTATTCGATGCGTCACCTGCCGGTCGGGCATGACGAGCCGCTGCGCGCCGAACTGATCGCCTTCCTCGACGCCGTACGCGGCGGCAAGCTGCCGGCGGTGTCCGGCGACGAGGGCGTGGCGAGCCTCGAGATCGCGATCCGCTGCCTGGAATCGCCCGCGCGGCCCGCCGCCTCGACGATGCGCAAGGGGCCGCGCCGCATCGCCAGCTAATTGCAACTTGAAAACACGCGCGAAAGCTTCATGAACCAACACATGCGTCCAGAGCCTGTTCCCTTCATAGACATTGCCGCGCAGCGCCAGCGGCTCGGCAAATCGGTCGATGATGCAGTCGCCCGCGTGCTCAGCCATTGCCAATTCGTCAATGGCCCGGAAGTGACCGCGCTGGAGAAGGCGCTGGCGGACTATAGCGGCGCAAAGCATGTGGTGAGCTGTTCCAGCGGCACTGACGCGCTCTTGATGGTCCTGATGGCGAAGAATGTCGGGCCGGGTGACGCCGTGCTGTGCCCGTCTTTCACGTTCTGCGCGACCGGCGAAGCGGTGGCGCTCACCGGCGCGACACCCCTCTTCGTCGATGTGGACGAGACGACATTCAATATCGATATCAATTCGCTCAAGCGCGGGATCGCCACCGCGATGTCGCGTGGCCTAAAGCCGGTTGGTGTCATTCCAGTGGATTTGTTCGGCCAGAGCGCCGATCATGACGCGGTGGCTGCGGTTGCCGAAGCCGAAGGCCTGTTCGTGCTCGACGACGCCGCCCAGGGCTTTGGCGCGAGTTACAAGGGCCGCAAGCTCGGCACCTTCGGGCTTGCGACCGCGACCAGTTTCTTCCCGGCAAAGCCGCTCGGCTGTTTCGGCGATGGCGGCGCGATCTTTACCAATGACGACGAACTTGCGAACGCGCTACGCAGCATCCGTGTGCACGGGCAAGGCTCGGACAAATATGACAATGTCCGCCTCGGCCTCACCGGGCGGCTCGATACCATGCAGGCCGCGATCCTGCTCGAGAAGCTGAAGATTTTTGACGACGAGATCGTGGCACGCAACCAAGTGGCGGAGCGCTACGCGCGCGGACTCGGCAATATCGTGACCGTGCCTCGCCTTGCGCCAGGTTGCACCTCGGTGTGGGCGCAATACACAATCCGCCTGCCGAAAGGGGCCGACCGCGATGCCTTTGCCTCGACGCTGAAGACCCAAGGCATTCCGACGGCGATCTACTACACGAAGTCGATGCACCAGCAGACCGCTTACCGTGATTTCCCGGTCGCCGACGGCGGCCTAGCGATCAGCGAAAGCCTCTCCGACGACGTCATCAGCCTGCCGATGCACGCCTATCTCGACGAGGCGGCCCAGGACCGCGTCATCGCGGCTGTGCGCAGCGCGCTTTCAGCCTGATAGGAAACTTTTTCAGACCGCAATCATGCGCTAGAAGCAGCGCATGCTTGGACGCATCTTCACCGTCGGCGGCTATACCCTGCTATCGCGGGTCACCGGGTTCGCGCGCGACATCATGCTCGCGGCGATCCTCGGTGCCGGGCCGGTTGCCGACGCCTTCTTCGTGGCGCTGCGGCTGCCCAACCATTTCCGCGCGATCTTCGCCGAAGGCGCCTTCAACGCCGCCTTCGTGCCGGCCTATGCCCATGTCCATGGCGAGAAGGGCGAAGCGTCGGCGCGGCTGTTCGCCGACCGCATCTTCACGCTGCTGTTCGCCTCGCAGGTGATCCTGCTGGCGGTGGCGATGGCGTTCATGCCGCAGGCGATGAGCATCCTCGCGCCGGGCTTCACCGAGGACGCGGCGCAGCGCAAGCTCGCGATCGAGCTGACGCGGATCACGTTTCCCTATCTGCTGCTGATCACGCTGGTGACGCTTTATGGCGGCATGCTCAACGTGATGCATCGCTTCGCCAGCGCCGCCGCGGCGCCGATCTTCCTCAACCTCGCCATGATGATGACGCTGGCGCTCGCGGCGTTCTTCCCGAGCGCGGGCCACGCCGCGGCCTGGGGCGTCCTGATCTCGGGCTTCCTGCAATTCTTCCTGCTCGCCGGCGACCTCGCGCGCCATGGCGGCCTGCCGCGGTTCGCGCCCTTGAGGCTCGACGAGGACGTCCGCGGCTTCTTCCGCGCGCTGGGACCGGCGACGCTGGGCTCGATGGGCACCCAGGTGGCGCTGTTCGCCGACACCATCATCGCGACCTTCCTGCCCGCCGGCGCGCTGTCGGCGCTGTATTATGCCGACCGCCTCAATCAATTGCCGATCGGCGTGATCGGGATCGCGATCGGCACCGTGCTGCTGCCGGAGATGTCGCGGCGCCTGAGCGCCGACGATCACGCCGGCGCGATGGCCGCGCAGCGCCGCGCCTTCGATTTCACGCTGCTGTTCTCGGTGCCGTTCGTGGCGGCGTTCCTGACGGTCGCCGATCCGATCATGCGCGCGATGTTCGCCCGCGGCGCGTTCTCCAAGGCCGATGCGGCAAGCGCCGGGGCCACGCTCGCGGCCTATGCGGTGGGGCTCATTCCCTTCGTGATGATCCGCAGCGCGGTCGCGACCTTCTACGCTCGCAAGGACACCGCAACGCCGGTGAAAGCGGCGCTGACCGGGGTCGCGGTCAACGTCGCGCTGAAGATCGCGCTGGTCGGCACGCTGGCGCAGGTCGGCCTCGCGCTCGCGACCGCGGTCGGGGCCTGGGTCAATCTGCTGCTGGTGCTGACGTTTGCCGTGCGCCGCGGCTACCTCGCGCTCGATCGCGCGCTGATCCGCTCGTTCGGCACCTTCGCGCTGTGCGGCGTGCTGCTCGCGGTCGCACTGTGGCTGACCTCGCATTTCGCTTATGTGTGGTTCGCGCCGATGCAGATCTTTCGCGACGAGCTGATCCTGCTGCTGCTGATTGCGGTCGGCGTCTTCGTCTACGCCCTCCTGATCCTCATGCTGTTCGGCCGCGGCTGGCTGTTCGCGCTCCGCCGCGTATAGTTTTACCTGTCAAATCAAATGCATAGGAGGCCGCTGTGTGATAGCGCCGCGCGCGGCGGAAAGCGGTTTGCGCTTCGGCGACAACCACGCCAATATGCGCAAAACACACCAAGGCAATTGGAGAGACGATGGCAGCTCCCATCAAATTCGGCGTCGGACAAAGTGTGCGGCGCAAGGAGGACGACGCTCTGATTCGCGGCAAGGGCCGCTACACCGACGACGTTGCACCGTCTCCCGCATTGCACGCGCTGATGCTGCGCTCGCCGCACGCGCACGCGACCTACACGATCGATGCCGGCAAGGCCCGCGGCATGCCCGGCGTGGCGCTGATCCTGACCGCCGCCGACGTCGCCGAACTCGGCGGCCTGCCGTGCCTGTTCAATCTCGAAACCGATCCGTTCACCGCACCGCCTTATCCGATCCTCGCCAAGGACGAGGTGCGCCATGTCGGCGACGCGGTGGCCTTTGTGGTCGCCGACACCGTCGATCATGCCCGTGACGCGATCGAGGCGATCGACGTCAAATGGACGCCGCTGCCGGCGGCGGTCGGCCTCGTCAATGCGGTGAAGAAGGACGCGCCGCAGGTGTGGCCGGACAAGCCCGGCAATGTGCTGTTCGACGTCTCGATCGGCGATAAGAAGGCCGCCGAGGACGCGTTCGCCAAGGCGCATGCGGTGGCCGAGATCACCATCGTCAATCCGCGCGTCATCACAAATTTTATGGAGACGCGCGCCGCGGTCGCGGAATACGACGCCAAGAAGGATCATCTGACGCTGACGATCGGCAGCCAGGGCAGCCACCGCCTGCGCGAGATCCTCTGCGACATGGTCCTGAAGATGCCGAAGGACAACATGCGGGTGATCTGCCCGGATGTCGGCGGCGGCTTCGGCACCAAGCTGTTTCCCTATCGCGAATATGCGCTGATCTCGGTGGCCGCGCGCAAGCTCAAGAAGAGCATCAAATGGACGGCCGAGCGCTCCGACCATTTCATGGGCGACGCGCAGGGCCGCGACAATCTCACCACCGCGAAGATGGCGCTCGCCGAGGACGGCAAATTCCTCGGCATGGATGTCGACCTGATGGGCGACATGGGCGCCTACCTCTCGACCTTCGCGCCCTACATCCCGCATGGCGGCGCCGGCATGCTGCCGGGCCTCTATGACATCCAGGCCTTCCACTGCCGGGTCCGCACCGTGTTCACCAACACGGTGCCGGTCGATGCCTATCGCGGCGCCGGCCGCCCGGAGGCCGCCTATGTCATCGAGCGCCTCGTCGATGCCGCTGCGCGCAAGCTCGGCATGACGCCGGACGCCATCCGGCGGAAGAACTTCATTCCGCCGAAGTCGCTGCCCTACACGACCGCGACCGGCAAGGTCTACGACTCCGGCGACTTCGTCGCGCATATGAAGCGCGCGATGGAGATTGCCAACTGGAAGGAATTTCCGAAGCGCGCCAAGGCCGCCAGGAAAGAGGGCCTGGTGCGGGGCATTGGCATGGCGAGCTATGTCGAGGTCTGCGGCACGATGGGCGAGGAGACCGCCAACGTGGCGCTCGATCCCAATGGCGATATCTCGGTCCTGATCGGCACGCAGTCGAGCGGGCAGGGCCACCAGACCGCCTATGCGCAGATCGTCGCCGAGCAGTTCGGCGTGCCGCCCGAGCGCGTCCATGTGCTGCAGGGTGATACCGACAAGATCGCGACCGGCCTCGGCACCGGTGGCTCGGCATCGATTCCGTCCGGCGGCGTCAGCGTGCAGCGGGCAACGCATGATCTCGGCAACAAGCTGAAGGAGCTCGCGGCGCAGGCGCTGGAAGCCGGCGCCGGCGACCTCGAGATCGCCGACGGCCGCATCCGCATCGCCGGCACCGACCGCTCGATCAGCTTTGCCGATCTCGCCAAACGACCGGGCGGCGACACGTCGAAGATGAATGCCAGCGCGACCTTCGCCAGCGTCGACGGCACCTATCCGAACGGCACCCATCTCGCCGAGGTCGAGATCGATCCCGCCACCGGCATCATCAAGATCATCAACTACGTCATCGTCGACGATTTCGGCGTCACGCTCAATCCGCTGATGCTGGCGGGCCAGGTTCACGGCGGCGCGATGCAGGGCATCGGGCAGGCGCTGATGGAGCAGGCGGTGTACAGCCCGACCGACGGTCAGCTCGTCACCGGCACCTTCATGGACTATGCGCTGCCGCGCGCCTCCGACGGGCCGTCCTTCGTGTTCGAGACCCATAACGTGCCTTGCACGACCAACCCAATGGGCGTGAAGGGCGCGGGCGAGGCCGGCGCGATCGGCTCGTGCCCGGCGGTCGTCAACGCGATCGTCGAGGGGCTGCATCGCGAGTACAAGATCGACCACATCGACATGCCCGCCACGCCGGAACGGGTCTGGATCGCGATCCGCGAGGCGCAGCGCCGCCATAATCTCTGATAAATTGTCGCAGGCGGAATGAAGATTCCGCCTGCGGTGTTTTGCAAACCAGGCCGGCCGCAGATCGCGGACCGGGACAGAGCGGAATTGAGGGGTTTTGCCGATGAAGCGGATTGTCGTCGTTGCTGCGGTGCTGGCGTTCGGTGCCGGTGCAGTCGTTGCACAGCAGGATCAAGTCAAGAAGACCCAGGCCATGATGAAGGACAATGGCAAGAATGCGGGTGCGCTGTCGGCGATCATCAAGGGCGAAAAGCCCTACGACCAGGCGACCGTCAATGCCGCGCTGGCCCAGTTCGAGGATACCGCCAAGCAGCTTCCGACGCTGTTCCCCGAGAGCATGAAAGGCGTCAAGCTGGAAGGCGATTACGCCCCTTCGCCGAAAATCTGGGAAGACAAGGCGGGCTTCGCGCAGCAGTCCGCGAGCTTCGCGAAGGTCGTCACCGATGCCAAGGGCAAGATCAAGGACGTCGATACGCTGAAGGCCGAGCTGGGCGTGATCGGCAAGCAGTGCGGCGGCTGCCACGAGACCTATCGCGTCAAGAAGGGCTGATCGCCATTCCATCAACGAAAAGGGCGGACGCTTTAGGGCGTCCGCCCTTTTTTGTGTCGGCCGTTTCTTGTTGGCGTTGCGTCGCGAACGATTACTTCGTCACTTGTTATTTGGTCACCTGGCCGCGGATCTCGCCGCCCGGATTGGCCGCAGTGTGAACGTTGACATAGTACTTGCCGGCGAGCAGATCGGCGGCCTGCGCGTCGGTCAGCGTGGCGCTGCCTTCGACCGGGCTCGACGTCGCGTTCGGGATCGCGACTGCGACACCGGAATTCTTGCCGGCCTCGGCGGGGCCGTGGAAATGCGCGGCAGTGGCCGGACCCGAGAGGCCGGAATAGGTCAGCTTCCAGCTCAGCTTCTTGCTGGCGGCATCGTAGTCGATGTCGGCGGTGCCGGTGGCGGTGCTGGTATTCGGCGGCACTTCGCTCTTGCTATCCAGCTTCGCCGTGAACTTCTCGGCAAAGGCCGGACCGGCGAAGGCGATGGCGGCGCCGAGCGTCAGCGTGGCAAGCAAGGTCTTGTTCGACATGGTTCTCTCCCCTTTGACGGCACAGGATGGTTGCAATCTTCAAACAGCAGCTTTTCGGATTTATTCCCCAAATGATCGTGGGTGCGGCAAATTTGATGCGAGCTTGTCCGACTGGTTGCCATCATACTGGTCCATGAACTGACGCGACCAATGACGGATCGGTGAATGCTGCGACGAATTTTCCTCCTGGCGATTCTGGCCGGCGTAATCGGCTTTGGCGTGTTCTGGTGGCTGACGATCCCCGCGACCGTTGCCGCCGACGCGCTGCCTGCCTATCAGCCTGACCTGGCCAACGGCCTCACAACGTTCAATGCCGGGGGATGTTCCTCCTGCCATGCCGTGCCGAAGCAGGACGACCGCACGAGGCTCGGCGGCGGGCTCGCGATCACCTCGCCGTTCGGTACCTTCTATGCGCCGAACATCTCGCCCGACCCGAACGACGGCATCGGCCGCTGGAGCGAGGCCGATTTCGTCACCGCAGTCATGAAGGGCACTTCGCCATCGGGCGCGCACTATTTCCCGGCGTTTCCGTACCCGTCCTATCAGCACGCCAAGGTCAGCGATGTGCGCGACCTGTTCGCCTATCTGAAGACCTTGCCGCCGGTCGCCGGCAAGGTGCGCGACCACGATTTGCCGTTTCCGTTCAACATCAGGCGCAACGTCGGGGTCTGGAAATTCCTGTTCATGAACGGCAAGCCGTTCATCGCGGATGCAAGCCGCTCGGCGCATTGGTACCGCGGCGCCTATCTCGTCAACAGCTTCGGCCATTGCGCCGAGTGCCACAGCCCGCGCAACGTCCTCGGCGGCATCGTCACCGCGCAGCGCTTCGCCGGTGGTCCGAATCCGGAGGGCGAAGGCTGGGTGCCCAACATCACGCCGAGGGGGATCTCGGACTGGAGTGTGAAGGATATCGCCTATTTTCTCGAGAGCGGCCAGATGCCGGACGGCGATAGCGCCGGTGGGTCGATGGTGCGCGTGATCCGCAACACCTCGCAACTGTCGTCGTCCGACCGCGACGCGATCGCCGAGTACATCAAGTCGCTGCCGCCGGTCGAGGGACCGCCGAAGCCGGTCAAGAAGGAGAAGGAATCGTAAAGCGGGATGGGTTTGGTTGAATCGGCTCGCCGCGGTTTCGGTTCACCTCTCCCAAGGGAGAGGTGAACTTTCGACGCCGTTCAAGCTCGACCTAATCTCATCATGCTCTCGCGGGCGCGTCCTACTTCGCGCCGAACGCCTTGAAGGTGATGATCGTGAGGGTGTCCTGGATGCCCGGGATCACCTGAACCTTCTCGTTGATGAAATGGCCGATGTCGGTGTCGTGGTCGACGTAGAACTTGACCAGGAGGTCGTAGTTGCCCGCGGTGGAATAGATCTCGGACGCAATCTCGGCCTCCGCCAGCGCGTTGGCGACGGTGTAGGACTGGCCGAGCTTGCATTTGATCTGGACGAAGAAAGGAACCATCAAAGTCGTCTCCGGGGATTTCCGCGACTATAGGCCCAAAACGGGCGGCCAAGGCAAGGGGGCGAGGCAAGGGGTCAAGGCGAGGCCAACTTGCGGTAAAGTCAGGCGAACTTGCTGCCGATCGGCGGCCGGGCTAGGACAGGCCATGGTCTTGTTCGTGATGGTCTCATTCGTATCAACCACTGGCGCTGCAAGATGACGCCGGTCGCGCTCACCATTGCCGGCTCGGACTCCTCGGGCGGGGCGGGCATCCAGGCCGACCTCAAGAGCTTTGCCGCGCTCGGGGTCTATGGCGCCTCCGCGATCACGGCGCTGACCGCGCAGAACACCACGGGGGTCAGCGGCATCCATCCGGTGCCCGCGTCATTCGTCACCGCCCAGATTGATGCGGTGTTCTCCGACCTCGAGGTCGGCGCGGTCAAGATCGGCATGGTGGCGCAGGCCGACACGATCGCTGCGATCGCCGATGGGCTGAGGCGCTGGGCGCCGCGCCATGTCGTGCTCGATCCGGTGATGGTCGCTACCTCGGGTGATCGGCTGCTTGCCGCCGAGGCGGTCGACGCGCTGAAGGTCCTGCTGTTTCCGCTGGCCTCGCTGATCACGCCGAACCTGCCGGAAGCGGCGGCGCTCTTGAACGAGCCGGTCGCCTCAAGCGAGGCCGACGTCGAGCGACAAGGCAGGCGATTGCTGGCGATGGGATGTCGCGCGGTGCTGGTCAAGGGCGGCCACGGCCACGGCGCCGAGAGCATCGACTATCTGATCGACGCCGAGCGCAGCATCGCGCTGGCTGCGCCGCGGATTGCGACCGCGAATACGCATGGCACCGGCTGCTCGCTGTCCTCGGCAATCGCAGCAGGGCTCGCGAAGGGCGAGAGCATGGAGACCTCCGTGCGCAACGCCAAGGCCTGGATCACCGAAGCAATCGCCGAAGCCGATCGCTTCGCCGTCGGACACGGTCACGGACCGGTGCATCACTTCCACAAGTACTATTGACGCTAGTAGCCTCGTAGCCCGGATGTAGCGCAGCGCAATCCGGGGCGCTCCATCCGCTGATGCGACACCCGGATTGCGCTTCGCTGCATCCGGGCTACGTTCTTCGCTGCTTCGGCTGCGCGCAGGTTCCGCCGCAATATGTTGGCAACACAACGCCTCTTCCACACAGCCTCGACCGCCGATGTCGCCAGATTGTCGCACGCTGCTGTTATCCGCAGGGAAGGGGGCGTGCTGCTGATTCTCGTTAACTGTTTGTGGGGCCTTGGGTCGCGGGGGTCGTCATCGCCTTGTCACAGGAATCTGTTAGGTGCACAGGCATGGGAAGTGACTCCTTGAGTGAAGAAAGTCCCGAGCGGCACTTTCGCACTTTGTTTATCTCCGATGTCCATCTCGGAGCCCGCGGTTCGCAAGCCGACCGCCTGCTGGACTTCCTCCGCGCTCACGATGCCGACACGATCTACCTCGTTGGTGATATCGTCGACGGCTGGGCGCTGAAGTCGAACTGGTACTGGCCGCAGACCCATAACGATTTCGTGCAGAAGATGCTGCGCAAGGCGCGCAAGGGCGCCAAGGTGATCTACGTCCCGGGCAACCACGACGAGTTCCTGCGCAAATATTACGGCACGCATTTCGGCGGCATCGACGTGGTGGAGAACACCGTTCACACCGGCGCCGACGGCAAGCGCTACCTCGTGATCCACGGCGACATTTTCGATCTCGTGGTGCAGAACGCGCGCTGGCTCGCCCATCTCGGCGACAAGGCCTACGATTTCGCGATCCAGATGAATCGCTTCGTCAACTTCTTCCGCAAGATGTTCGGCGTGCCGTACTGGTCGCTGTCGCAATGGGCCAAGCTGAAGGTCAAGAAGGCGGTGAACTATATCGGCGCGTTCGAGGCGACGCTCGCCGGCGAGGCGCGGCGCCACGGCTGCGACGGCGTGATCTGCGGCCACATCCACTACGCGACGATCCATGACGAGCACGGCATCCGCTACATGAATTGCGGCGACTGGGTGGAGAGCTGCACCGCGCTCGCCGAGCATGAGGACGGCCATTTCGAGATCATCACCTGGACCGACCCGGTGCGCCGGATCGCGCCAGTTCCGCGAGTGACGGCACGCGCTGCATGACGCATATCCTGGTCGCGACCGATGCGTGGCATCCCCAGGTCAACGGGGTTGTCCGCACGCTGACCATGATGGCACCGGCGGCGAAATCGCTCGGCGTCGAGGTGAGCTTTCTCACGCCGGACGAATTCCGCACCTTCGCGATGCCGAGCTACCGCGATCTCCGGCTGGCGCTGCCGTACCGGGCGAAGGTCGCAAGTCTGATCGAGGCGGCGCGGCCCGACAGCATCCATATCGCGACCGAGGGCCCGATCGGGCTTGCGGTTCGCCGCTACTGCCGCAAGCGCGGCCTGCCGTTCACGACGAGCTTCCACACCCGCTTCCCCGAATACGTCTCGGCGCGGACGCCCGTCCCGGAAGCCTGGGTGTGGCGGGCGCTGCGCTGGTTCCACAGGCCGAGCCGGGCGGTGATGGCGGCGACCCCGGCGCTGGCGGCCGAGTTGCGTCAACGCGGCTTCCGCAACGTGGTGTTGTGGTCGCGCGGCGTCGATACCTCACTGTTCCATCCGCGCGACGTCGATCTCTGCCTGCCGCAGCCGGTCTATCTCAGCGTCGGCCGGGTGGCGGTGGAAAAGAACCTCGAGGCGTTCCTCGATCTCGATCTGCCCGGCACCAAGGTCGTGGTCGGCGACGGCCCGGCGCGGGCGGCGCTGGAGCGGAAATATCCGGACGCCGTGTTCCTCGGTGCTCGTCATGGGGAAGAATTGGCTGAGATCTACGCCGCGGCCGATGTGTTCGTTTTCCCGAGCCGTACCGATACGTTTGGTCTGGTGCTGCTTGAAGCATTGGCGAGCGGCCTGCCGGTTGCCGCTTTTCCGGTCACCGGTCCCCGCGACGTGATCGGCGCGGCGCCGGTCGGCGTGCTCGACGAGGATCTGCGCCATGCCTGCCTGGAGGCGCTCAGCATCCCGCGGCAGGCCTGCGTCGATTTTGCCGCGCTCCACACCTGGCAGGCGTCGGCCCGGGTGTTCATCGATCGCTGCATGAACGTCCGCCCCGCGCCGCCGGACGGCGAGGGGGAGGCGCTCGAATTCGGTGCCGAGGAGCACCATTTTGTGGCCCTGCCGGCCAGCCAGCCGATCTCGCACTAGACAAACTCACGCTAAATCGTCTTGCCGGGCTGCGCCCCGCCGCGATACAAATCGCGAATGACGGACACCGTTCTCAATCCACCCGTCGCTGCCGCGGACATCGATGCCGCCGCAAGGGTGGTCGCGCCGTTCGCGGTGCGCACGCCGCTCCTGACCTTCCCCGTTCTCAACGAACGCGTCGGCAGCCAGGTTTTCCTCAAGCCCGAAATGCTGCAGCGGACCGGATCGTTCAAGTTTCGCGGCGCTTTCAACAAGCTCGCCTCGATCCCGCAGGACAAGCGGAGCGGCGGCGTCGTCGCGTTCTCCTCGGGCAACCACGCCCAGGGCGTCGCCGCGGCGGCCAAGATCCTCAACATGCAGGCGACCATCGTGATGCCCGCGGACTCGCCGATCACCAAGCGCGAGCGCACCAAATCCTATGGCGCCGAAGTCGTGCTCTACGACCGCGATCGCGACGACCGCGAGGCGATCGCCAACGGCATTGCCGGCAAGCGCGGCGCGACCTTGGTGCGCCCCTACGACGATCCCTTCGTGATCGCGGGCCAGGGCACCGCCGGCCGCGAGATCGCCGAGGACATGGCTGCGCTCGGACTGACGCCCGACATCGTGGTCGCGCCGGCTTCGGGTGGCGGATTGATCGCGGGCGTTGCGACCGCGGTGAAGGCGAAATATCCGCAGGCCCAGGTGATCGTCGCCGAGCCCGCGGGCTATGACGATCATGCCCTTTCGCTCAAGGTCGGCCATCGCGAGGCGCATGCGGTTGCGCCGCGCACCATCTGCGATGCGCTGATGGCGATGATGCCGGGCGAACTGACCTTCGCCATCAACAGCAAGCTGCTCGCGAATGGCGTCAGCGCCTCCGACGACGAGGTCGGCGCCGCCGTCGCCTTTGCCTACCGCGAGCTCAAGCTCGTGGTCGAGCCCGGCGGCGCGGTCGGACTCGCGGCGCTGCTCGCCGGGCGGATCGATGCCAAGGGCAAGAACGTCGTCATCGTGCTGTCGGGCGGCAATGTCGACGCCGACCTGTTCGCGAAACTGGTTGCCTGACACCGGGTTAGGCACAGATGCTGCCGCGGTACATGAGCTGGTTCACGTGCGTGCGCAGGTCCATGGGACATGAATGCTTCGCGCGCCAGTCGTCGTGCGCGGGTCAAGCCCGGCAATGACAGGATATGAACAGTCGAGGTTACGAGAAGAACGCGATCTTCTCAGCCTGGCTCATGCGGCGGATCGGCGCGAGTGGATCGTTGGCCGCGACGCTTGGCCTTTTCAGCAGGCCGCTGGCGATGATGGTCGAACCGAGTGAGATCTCTGCTGCGGGAGCAGGGGCAGGCTCAACGGCGGGCCGGAGAGGCGGCGGCATCACCAGAGTTTCGGCAATCGGCGCCACAGCCACCGGCGGCGGCTTGATCTTGACTTCTGCCCTGACCTCGACCTTCGGCGCCGGTGCAGGCTCGGGCTGAATGGCCGGCGCAACCATTTCGGGCTCGGCCGCCATCGCCTCAGCGACGTCCATCGCTTCGGCGACGCGCATCTCCTCGGCGGCACGCATTTCCTCGGCGATAGCCTCCTCGTCGATCGGATCGGGCGCACCCATCTCCATCGCGATCAGGTCGAGCACCGCCTCGTCATGGGCGTCGGCCGTCGCTTCGTCGGTGACGCGGGCGAGTTCCGCGGCTTCGGCTTCGGCCAGCGCGGCTTCAGCTTTGATCCAGGCTTCGCTCGGCTGCGGCATCACGGCCGTAGCGGCCTCAGTGCCGGGCACGGCGGCGGGAATCGCGGCTTCGACGATCGGCGCCGCAGCGGCCTCCCGAGGCGGCGCTGGCCGCGTAGCGGCCATATCGGGAGCTGCACTTTCGGCCACCGGTGGCGGCGCGGAGGCCGCTGCCGGCGGCTCCGCAACCGGCGCCTCGGCCACGTCAGGCTCGGCCGCAGGCGTCGCCGCCTTGTCCGGATCGAACTCGCTGAGCCGGCGCGCCAGCGCCGCGAAGGCGGCATCCAGCACAGCCTTGGCGTCGTTCATCGACACCTCGGCGGCGCCGGCCTCGATCGCGCTGACCTGCGAATCGATGATGTCGCAGATCCGGCCGTCATTGCCGATCTCGCGCAGCCGCCAGGAGATCTCCCTGATCACCCGCACGCCCTTGCGCACCGGCGCGAGGCTCTGCTCGAAGCTGATGCCGTCGAGCGCGGCGATAGAGGAGGCCTGGGCCGCCTCGATCGCGCCGCGCAGGGCGGCCAGCGCCTGCGCCAGTTGCTCGTCCCTGATCGCCGCGGCGGCGGCTTGCCGCTGCGCGCTGAGGCTTTCCTCGATCCGCGCCACGGCATCGAGCACCATGCGGGTATCGGCATTGCGGTTGCGCTTGGCGTATTCGCCGAGGAACCAGCGGCCCCGCGAGGTCTCCATGAAGGCCGCGCTGATCGCGGCATAGTCCTCCTCGCTCGGCAGGGCCGCGCGGGCGGATATCGGCGACAGGGCGAATGCTTCTTCGGCCATCACAATCTCTCCGCGCAAATCACTGCGCGTTACGCTAACGATCACCACGATATCGCGCGAATCGCAATTGAATTGATGTCTTCCGAATCACAAATCCCCATTGCAGCAAGGATTGCATCGCGGCGATTCGCGCGCAGCCTAGCGGCATTCTATGCCACGCTGTTCGGCATGACCGGGGTTCATCTGCCGTTTTTCACGGTGTGGCTGAAGGCGGTCGGCATCGACGCCACCTGGATCGGCATCATCACCGCGGTGCCGCCGGTGACGCGCTTCACGGTGCTGCCGCTGGTCACCGCAGCGGCGGAGCGGCGTCAGATGCTGCGCGGGGCGATCATCGCCACCGGATTCGCCACGGCGTTCGGCTTTGCCGTGATCGGCACCCAGCATCAGCCGTTCGTGCTGCTGGCGATCTATGCGCTGACCTGCTGCGTCTGGACCCCGATGGTGCCGCTGACCGATGCCTATGCACTGCGCGGCGTCAGGCAGTTCGGCCTCAGCTACGGACCGCTGCGGCTCTGGGGCTCGGCCGCCTTCGCGGTCTGCGCGCTGCTGAGCGGCTTCCTGCTCCGCTATGTCGCGGAGGTCGACCTGATCTGGATCATCACCGCCGTGACAGTGCTCGGCGCGCTGGTCGGGCTGACGCTGCGGCCGCTGGGCCGTCCAGTGGCGGCCGCCGCGCCGGCGGCCGGCGCGCCAAAACTGCTGCGCAATCCCTCCTTCCTCGCCATCATCGTCTCCTCGGCGCTGATCCAGGGCAGCCACGGCGCCTATTACATCTTCGCATCGATTGCCTGGCAGCAGGCCGGTTTCAGCGGCCTGACGATCGCTTGTCTCTGGGTGCTCGGCGTGATCGCCGAGATCGTGCTGTTTGCGGCCTCGCCGCGCTTCACGCTGCCGTCGGCTGTGCTGGTGATGATCGCGGCCTCCAGTGCCGCGGCGCGCTGGGCGATCACCGCGCAGGACCCGCCGCTTGCGGTGCTTGCCGTGGTCCAGCTCGGACATGGACTGAGCTTCGGCCTGACCCAGGTCGGCATCATGGGCCTGATGGTGCATCACGTGCCGGTTCACGTGATGGCGCGCGCGCAGGGCTATCTCACCGCCTGCGGCGGCATTGTCGCGAGCACCACGGCGATCGTCAGCGGCATGGTCTATGCGCGCTTCGGGCTCGGCGTCTACGACATGATGGCCGCGATGGCGGCCACGGGCGGGCTCGTGATGTGGCTGGCGCGTAAGCGTCTTACCGATTAGCCCCAGAGCGCGGCGTCGGGCGGATAGACCAGGCTGCCCTCGTAGCGCAGGCCGTGATCGCGGTCCTTCGCCAGCAGCAGCGGGCCGTCGAGATCGACGAAGCGCGCGGCTTGCGCGATCAGCATCGCCGGCGCCATCGCGAGCGAGGTCGCGACCATGCAGCCGATCATGATCTCGAAGCCGAGCGCGCGGGCGGCATCCGCCATCGCCAGCGCTTCGGTCAATCCGCCGGTCTTGTCGAGCTTGATGTTGACGGCGTCATAGCGGCCGCGCAGGCCGGCGAGCGAGGCGCGGTCATGCACGCTCTCGTCGGCGCAGACCGCAACCGGCCGCCTGATCCGCGCCAGCGCCGCGTCCTTGCCCGCCGGCAGCGGCTGCTCGATCAGGGTGACGCCGGCATCGGCGCAGGCCGCGAGATTGGCGGCGAGGTTGTCCTCGGTCCACGCTTCGTTGGCGTCGACGATCAGCTCGGATCCAGGCGCCGCCTTGCGCACGGCGGCGATCCGTGCGCCGTCGCCATCGCCGCCAAGCTTGATCTTGAGCAACTGACGATGCGCGGCCTTCGCGGTGGCCTCCGCCATCGCCTCTGATGTCCCGAGCGAGATCGTATAGGCGGTGGTCCGCGGCTCCGGCGCGGGCCGGCCGAGCAGGTTCCAGATCCGTTTGCCGGCCCGTTTGGCCTCAAGGTCCGCCAGCGCGCAATCCAGCGCATTGCGGGCGGCGCCGGCAGCCATCCCGGCCTGCAAGGCGATCCGGTCCATGCCATTGGCGAGTGGCGCCTGTAGGGCCTGGATCGCCTGCAGTGTCGCCTCGGGCGTTTCGCCATAGCGCGGGTAGGGTACGCATTCGCCGCGGCCGGTGAGGCCGCCCTGGCTCACCTCGGCCACCACGACGACAGCCTCGGTCTTGGTGCCGCGGCTGATCGTGAAGGTCCCCGCGATCGGCCAGCGCTCGATCCGACTGCTCAGGGAAATCGCTCCGGGAGGGGTGGAAGTCATTTTAAAGTCTACTATTTCCTGAACCGTAGCTTGCGACGCGCAACCAACTATGGCTGTTTAGCGACAGATTCGACAAGCCGATCCGGCAGCGCCGGAGATCAGCGTTAGCGGCAGCCAGCCGGCTTGAGGGGTGGGTTAGAGGTGAGCGGCGACCCGACACTGGAGCGGATAGCCCAAGGCGAAGGACTGGCGTTGTGCGCGGCAGGCAACTGGACGGCCCGCTTTGCTCCTGCGCTTGAGCGGATCGTCTCCGACGCGGAGAAGCTGCGCGGCAGCCGGCCGCACATCTTCATCGACGTGTCGCAGGTCGCGAGCCTCGACACGTTCGGCGCCTGGCTGATCGAGCGGCTGCGCCGCAGCCTGAGCGACGCCACCGCCGAAGCCGAGATCGCGGGCCTGTCGGCCAATTATTCCAGCCTGGTCGACGAGGTCCGCCGCGTCGGCCCCGCGCCCGGGGTCGTCAGCGACCGGCTGTCGATCTCAGGCATGCTCGAGCAGATCGGGCGCACCGTGGCCGGGATCGGCAGCACCATCATCGGCCTCGTCGACATGCTCGGCGCGGTGCTGGCGGCCGCCGGGAAGGTGCTGATCCATCCGCGCAGCTTCCGCCTGACCTCGACGGTGCATCACCTCGAGCAGGTATGCTGGCGCGCGGTGCCGATCGTGGTGCTGATCACCTTCCTGATCGGCTGCATCATCTCGCAGCAGGGCATCTTCCATTTCCGCAGGTTCGGCGCCGACATCTTCGTCGTCGACATGCTGGGCGTCTTGGTGCTGCGCGAGATCGGCGTGCTGCTGGTCGCGATCATGGTCGCGGGCCGTTCAGGCTCGGCCTATACCGCCGAGCTCGGCTCGATGAAGATGCGCGAGGAGATCGACGCGCTGCGCACCATGGGCTTCGATCCGATCGAGGTTCTGATCCTGCCGCGCATGCTGGCGCTGGTGCTGGCGCTGCCGATCCTGGCCTTTCTTGGCGCGATGGCCGCGCTCTATGGCGGCGGCCTGGTGGCCTGGCTCTATGGCGGCGTCGATCCGGAAGCCTTCCTGCTCCGCCTTCGTGATGCCATATCGATCGACCATTTCATCGTCGGCATGGTCAAGGCGCCGGTCATGGCGGCGGTGATCGGTATCGTCGCCTGCGTCGAAGGCCTGGCGGTACAGGGTTCGGCGGAGTCGCTCGGACAGCACACCACCGCATCGGTGGTGAAAGGGATCTTCTTCGTGATCGTGATGGACGGCGTGTTCGCGATCTTCTTCGCCTCGATCGGGATGTGATCATGGCGGAAGAGGACAACGACGCCATCATCCGGGTCCGCGACATTACCGTCCAATTCGGCAACACGCGGGTGCTCGACGGCCTCAACCTCGACGTCAGGCGCGGCGAGATCCTCGGCTTCGTCGGGCCCTCGGGCGCCGGCAAGTCGGTGCTGACGCGCACCATCATCGGGCTCGTGCCGAAAGTCGCCGGCCGCATCGAGGTATTCGGTGTCGATCTCGACGCCGCAAGCACCTCGCAGCGCCGCGCCGTCGAGCGCCGCTGGGGCATCCTGTTCCAGCAGGGCGCGCTGTTCTCCTCGCTCACGGTGCGCCAGAACATCCAGTTTCCGGCGCGCGAGTATCTGCGCGTCTCGCAGCGGCTGCTCGACGAGATCATGGTGGCGAAACTCGTGATGGTCGGGCTGAAGCCGGAAGTCGCCGATCGTTATCCGTCGGAATTGTCGGGCGGCATGATCAAGCGCGTCGCGCTGGCGCGGGCACTCGCGCTCGATCCCGAGCTCGTGTTTCTCGACGAGCCGACCTCGGGTCTCGATCCGATCGGCGCCGGCGAGTTTGACGAGCTGGTGCGCACCCTGCAACGCACTTTGGGGCTGACCGTTTTCATGGTAACCCACGATCTCGACAGTCTTTACACCGCGTGCGACCGTATCGCCGTTTTAGGGAACGGTAAGATCATTGCTGCAGGATCGATCGCCGACATGAAGGCGTCGCAGCATCCATGGCTGCAGCAATATTTCAACGGCAAGCGCGCCCGTGCCGTTGTGGCCTAGCCCATGATCCCGAAACCTGATGCCGACTTTCGGACGAGATCATGCGCCAACAGGGAATTCGATGGGCTCGAGCGCAGCCGGCTGCGCGAGGGCCCGAGAGTGATTAACGCGAGCAATTGATGGAAACGCGGGCGAACTACGTCTTGATCGGGGCTTTCACGCTGGCGGTGATCGCCGCCGCATTCGGCTTCGTGCTGTGGTTCCAGAGCCTGCACACGACCAAGCAGCGCAGCCCCCTGCGGGTGATCTTCGAAGGGCCAGCGTCAGGCCTGCGCAACGGCGGCAACGTCAATTTCAATGGTATTCGGATAGGGGAAGTGGTTTCGGTGAAGCTCGACAACCCGCGACGCGTGGTTGCGCTGGCGATGATCGAGAACAACGCACCGCTCCGCAAGGACACCCTGGTCGGTCTCGAGTTCCAGGGCCTCACCGGCGTCGCCGCGATTTCGCTCAAGGGCGGCGAGGAGGCAGCCCCGCCGGTGCCGCTGGACGAGGACGGCATCCCGGTTCTGACCGCCGACCCGAATGCGCTGCAGGACGTCACCGAGGCGATCCGCGCCACCCTGCAAAACGTCAACCGCATCGTCGCCGACAATCAGCAGTCGGTGAAGAATTCGCTGAAGAATCTCGAGGTCTTCACCCAGGCCTTAGCGCGCAATTCCGAGAAGATCGACAACGTCATGCTCAAGGTCGACGGCGTGATGGGCAAGGCCGACAGCCTGATGCTGGGCCTCAATGCGATCGCGGGCGGCAACAATGGCAGCGAGCTGAACCTGATGGTGAAGTCGATCCGCGAACTCGCCGAGGACCTCGACAAGCGCTCCAATCTCCTGATCAACGACGGTCGCCGGACGCTGTCCGACATCAGCCGCGCGGTGAACAATTTCGACCGCAACCCGAGCCGGGTGATCTTCGGCGGCAGCAACAATGCCGCACCCGAGCCCGCGCCGGCTCCGGCCGCACCGGGGCCGCGGCGGCGGCAATGACGTGAGAATGGTGAGTGGCGAATAGCGAGTAGGGTTCGCCGTCGGCCGCATCCGTCATTGCGAGCCAACGGGTCGCGCGAACGCGCGCCCGATGACAGGCTCCGCGAAGCAATCCATCGTTCCGCATGCTCGGCGCGATGGATTGCTTCGTCGCTTGCGCTCCTCGCAATGACAGCGGTTAGTTACTGGCACGCCGGTGCCACAGCGAGACTCTGCGGCGTCGCCCCAAACAAAAACGGAGGCCCTTCGGCCTCCGTTTCCATTTGCTATTCGCTACTCGCTTACTTCGCCAGCTTACCCCAGCCGTCCCGCGGCGTGCGCGAGCAGGGTGTAGACCAGCCCGGTCTCCGAGGTGAGGTGGCTGCTCAGCTCCTGCTGGCCGCGGCCGTCGCGGGCGACTTCGTCGAGCAGGCGCTCGAACTCCGCGATATAGCGGTCGACCGTCTGCTTGAAGCCGCGGTCGGCGCGATACTTGCGGGCCACCTCATCGAAGGCCTTCTGGCCGGCCGGCGTGTAGAGGCGCTTGGAGAACGCCTTGTTCTCGCCGCGCTGGTAGCGATCCCACATCTCGGCCGCAAGCGTGCGGTCCATCAGCCGGCCGATGTCGAGCGACAGCGACTCCAGCGGATTGACCGGCTGTTGCTGCGGACGCGGGCGCTGCTGGGCGTCGCGGCTCTGCGGGGCGGGCGGCGGTGCGTCGCTGCGGTTGAGCAGGTCGGACAGCCAGCCGTCGCCGTTGTTGTTGGAGCCTGCCGGGCTGACCGGCGGGGCCTCGGTGCGGCGCGAGCTCGTCATGCCGAGATCCGGCGGCGGCAGCGTCGAGGCGCTGTTGCCGTTGTCCCGCATGCGCACGTCGCCGCGGCCGCCGGCGGCAGCCACCACCGGCTCCTCGTGGCGAACGCTGGCGCGGTTGGTCGAGACCACGTCGAGTCCGCGGCCGTGATGAGCGACGATGCGGTTCAGCTCGGCCAGCGCCTCGATCTGGTCGACGATCACCTTGCGCATCTGCGCGGTGTTCTCGGCGGCCTCCTGCGGCATCTCGAGCACGCCGCGGCGCAGCTCGTTGCGGGTGGCCTCGAGCTCGCTCTGCATCTCGCTCGCCATCTGCTTCATCGCCGTGACCATCGCGGAGAACTTCTCCGTCGATTCCTTGAACATCGCATCGGTCTCGGCGTTGCTCTGCTGGTAGAGGTCGTTCATGGCGTCGACGGTCTGCTGACGCTCGTTCTCGGCCGCCTGGCGCACCGCCTCGAACTGCCTGCTGATCGCAGCCGAACCGGCGCCTGCGGTCTCCGCCACCACACGGGCGATGTCGCGGGCGCGTTCCTCGGCCGCTCCGAGCGATTCATCGAGCAGCCCGGTGAAGCGCGACAGCCGCTGGTCGAGATCGGTGGTGCGCAGGTCGATGGTCGTGACCAGCGCTTCCAGCGCCGACTTGCGCTCGCTGACGGAGGCCGTCGTCGAGCGGTTGGCCTGCTCGACCACGGCAGCCGCATCGATCAGCGCCTTGCCATGGGTCTCGAACTGGCTCGACAGCTCGCCGAGATCTTCCAGCGCCTTGCCGGTCTTGCTGTTGAACACCGTGAGCTGGTCTTCCAGCGTCTGGGTTGCCACGCCGTTGCGCGAGGTGACGTCGTTCATGGCGGACACAAAGTCGGCCACGCGGGTCACCAGCGCGCGCTCCAGCGAGTTGAGGTTGTCGTGGGCGCCGGTCAACACTTCCTGCAAGAGGATGTTGCCTTCGCGCAGCCGCTCGAACAGCGCGACCGTATCGGTGCGCAGGATCTTGCTGGTCTCCTGCATCTCCGTGACGGCCGAGATCGAGACCTGGCGCGACTGGTCGATCGCCGTGCGCGAGGCCTGCTCGAGCTCCTTGAGCGACTTCGCCACCGCGCCGGTCGCCTGATCGCCGGCCGACGTGATGTTGCGCGCGACATCGCTGCCATGGGCCGCCATCGACTGCGAGAAGGCGAGGCCGCGGGTTTCGATCGCCTTCAGCGCATCCGCGGTGGCGCGATCCATGTCGCTCGACAGCTGCGTGGTCTTGGCGGTCAGCGCCTCAACCAGCGAGCCGCGGCGGCCGTCGACCATCTGCGACAGACGCTCGGTCTGCTGCTGCACATAGGTGACGATCTCGTCGGTCTTGCCGGTCATCGCCGAGCCGAAGGCGCTGGAGGCCGACAGCACCGAACGTTCGATGTCGGCGGAGGTCGTCTTGACCTTGGTCGAGACCTCGTTGGACATGGTGATCAGCGCGGCCTGCGCGTTCTGCGCCGAGGTCTGGATGTTGTCGGTGGTCTTGACCGTGACCGCACCCAGCGCGCGCTCGATATCGGTCGAGAGCGTGCGGATCTGGGCGGCGGCATCGGCGGAGGTCGCCGCAAACGAGCTCTGGGCCTCGCGGGCGCTGCCGAGGATGGTCTGCGCGGTCTCCGCGCTGGCCGTGGTCAGCGACCGCTCGATCTCGGCGGAGATCTCGCGGATCTGGCTTGCGGCCTCGCTGGAGGTCGCCACGAACGAGCTCTGGGCATCGCGGGCGCTGCCGAGGATCGCCTGCGCGGTGTTGGTGCCGACCGAGGTCAGGGTGCGCTCGAC
This sequence comes from Bradyrhizobium sp. USDA 4502, assembly GCF_054063355.1. Classification (NCBI taxonomy): domain Bacteria; kingdom Pseudomonadati; phylum Pseudomonadota; class Alphaproteobacteria; order Hyphomicrobiales; family Nitrobacteraceae; genus Bradyrhizobium; species Bradyrhizobium sp. USDA 4502. The sequence goes on along the minus strand of NZ_JBSSGF010000001.1, from coordinate 4,471,367 downwards.
ATCGACGGCCAGCGACTTGACGTGGTTGGCTGCTTCCGTCGACGCGGTGACGAGGGTGTTCTGCGCCTCGCGGGCGCCGGCCGTCAGCATCTCGACGGTGCCGGAGCCGGCCATCGACAGTGCACGCTGGATGTCGGCGGCAAGCGCCGACACCTTGGTCGCAGCCTCGGTCGACGCGTTGACCAGGGTGCTCTGGGCCTCACGCGCGCCTGACGTGATCGATTCCGCGGTGGCGGAGCCGGCCATCGACAGCGAACGCTCCATATCGGCCGCCAGCGAGCGGACCAGATCGGTGGCCTCGGTGGATGCGCCGGCCAGCGTGCTCTGGGCCTCGCGGGCGGAGGCGACGACGGCTTCCGCGGTGGCGGAGCCTGCCATCGACAGCGAGCGCTCGATGTCGGCCGACAGTGTTCGGACCAGGTTGGTCGCGTCGGTGGATGCGCCGGCGAGCGTGCTCTGGGCCTCGCGGGCGGAAGCGACGACGGCTTCCGCGGTCGCGGTGCCGGCCATCGAGAGCGAGCGCTCGACGTCGCTGGCGAGCGACTTGACCTGGCCGGTGACGTCGGTCGACGTCGAGATCAGCGTGGTCTGGGCCTCGCGGGCGCCGGTCATGATTGCCTCGGCGGTGGCGGTGCCGGCGGTCGAGAGCGAGTGCTGCACGTCGGCCGCGAGCGTGCGGACCAGGTTGGCGGCTTCGGTGGATGCACCGGCAAGCGTGCTCTGGGCCTCGCGAGCGGAGGCGACGACGGCTTCCGCGGTCGCGGTGCCGGCCATCGAGAGCGAGCGCTCGACGTCGCTGGCGAGCGACTTGACCTGGCCGGTGACGTCGGTCGACGTCGAGATCAGCGTGGTCTGGGCCTCGCGCGCGCCGGTCATGATCGCCTCGGCGGCGGCAGAGCCGGCCATCGACAGCGACTGCTCGACATCGGTGGCCAGCGACTTGACCTGGCTTGCAGCCTCGACCGAGGCGCTGACCAGCGTGGTCTGCGCGTCGCGGGCGCCGGACAGCACGGAGGCTGCGGTGGCGCTGCCGGCCGCCTGCAGCGTGCGCTCGACATCCTCGGACAGCGCCTTGATCTGCGAGGCGACGTCGCCGGAGGCCGAGACCAGCGACACCTGGGCATCGCGGGCACTGGTGAGGATCGAGTTGGCGGCGCTGGTGCCGACGGCGGTCAGCACGCTCTCGACCTCGGCCGAGCTCAGCTTGAGCTGGTTGCCGACGTCCGCGGATACGGTGAGCAGCGCCTGCTGCGCGGTGCGCGCGCCGGTCTGGATGGTTTCGCTGGTGTTGACCACGAGGTTGGTCAGCGAACGCTCGGCGTCCTCGACATGGGACTTGATGCTCGACGACAACAGCTCGGCGCGGGACATCAGGTCCTCGCTCGCCTGGCGGCCGCTGCTCTCGATGCGGCCGGCGACGGCCTCGACGCGCGAGCCCAGCAGGTCCTCGAACTGCGCGACGCGGGTATCGATGTCGCCGGCGATGACGCCGACGCGGCTCTCGATGCCCTGCTGGATGTCGGCGAACCGCGCCGAAATGGTGTCGGTCAGGTTCGCGCTGTGACCATTGATGGTGTCGGCGAGGCGGGTGCTGTGGCCGTTGAGGGTGTCGACCAGGCGGATGCTGTGGCCGTCGATGGTCTCGGTGACGCCGTTGATGCGATAGTCGACCGCGGCGATCGCCTGCACGGTGCCTTCGGTCAGGGTGGTGGTGAGCAGGCCAAGCCGCGAGTCGATCGACTGGATCGCCTGGGAGGCGCCGTCGGTCAGCTGGGTCGCGAGCGTGCCGAGATGGCCGTCGATGGTCTCGGTGACCGACTTGGCGCGGCTCTCGAAGGTGACTTCGAGGGACTTCATGCGGCCGTCGATCGCGTCATCGAGCGATTGCAGACGGCCGTCGAACGAGCCGATCTTGCTGGCGAGCGAACTGTCGAACGACGACAGCTTGTCGGTCAGCGAGGCATCGAGATTGGTGACGCGGCTGCCGAGCGTGGTCTCGAACTGCAGCAGGCGCTGGTCGAGCGAGGCGGTGATCTCGCCGCTGTTGGTGGTGACACGATGGTCGAAAGTGTCGACATAGGTCTTCAGGCTGTCGGCAATGTCCTGGGTCCGCTGGCCCATGCGTTCGACGATGTCGCCGCCGAAGGTCTTCACTGTGCGGTCGAATTCCGAGATGTGGCGGGTGATCAGCGCGCCGAGCGTGCCGGAGTCGCGGGCGAATTTCTCGGCGAGCTCGCTGCCGTGGTTCTTCACCAGGTCGTCGAACGCGCTCATCTGCAGCGACAGCGAGTCGTGCGCGGTCTCGGTCTGGCCCACCACCTTGGCGACCAGCGAATTGACGGTGACGTCGAGCGCCTCGCTTGCCTTGTCGCCCGACGTCAGGATCTGGCCGGCGAGGCGGTTGCCGGCGTCGTCGATCTTGCTGACGAGGTCGTTGCTGCGCAGCTCGAGCTCGAGCAGCAGCGAGTCTGCAGAGTTCTTCAGGGAGTCGTGGACCTCTTCGGTGCGATCGGAGATGCCGTCGACGATGACGGACGAGCGCTGCTCGAACTCGCCGGTGATGCGGTCGATGCGCTCGTTCAGCAACTCGTGAACTCGATCGGCCAGATCGACGAACTCGTCATGGACATGGCCGGTCTTGAAGTTGAGGCTGGTGGTCAGCCGTTCGGAGGCGTCCATCACCGCGCGCGTGGTCTCGGCGCTGGCTTCCTCGAGACGGTCGAGCAGGTCGCCGCCGCGCTCGCCGAGCGCGAGGATCATGTTGTCGCCGGCATGGCTCAGCGCGGTCGTGATGTGCTGGCCGCGCTCTTCCAGCGCGCCGGTGATGCTCTTGGCGACCTCGTCGACGCGCGAGGCGATCGCGTCCGAGATCAGCGCGATGTCGTGGCGCAGGTCGATCTGCACGCCGGAGATCGCGCTGCGCACCTGCTCGGCCTGGCCGACCAGGTTGTCGCGCTGGTGGGCGATGTCCTGCAGCAGCGCGCGGATGCGCACCTCGTTGTCGGAATAGGCGCGTTCCAGCGCCGCGACCTCGTTGGCGACGAGGGTCTCGAGTTCGCCGGCGCGCGCGATCGCGCGCTCGACGCCGTCGCCCATCGCCGCGACTTCGCGGCGGATCGCCTGGCCGACCGTCACCATGGAATCGGCGGCGGCGTTTTCCGGCTCGGAGAATCGCATCGCGACCTGCGCCATCGATTGCGCGATCATCTGCATGCGCTGACCGTGCGCGGCGAGGCTTGCGAGATAGTAGAACAGCAGGATCGGCACGGCGAACAGCGCGGCAAGGCCGGCGAGCACCAGGACGCCGGTGCCCTGGGCCATCGAGGCCTGCAGGGCCGGCCAGAACGCGATGGTGAGGATGACGCCGCCCAGCAGCCAGGCGCCGGAGCAGACAAAGAACAGCGTGAAGGCGTTGCGCGCGCGTCCTCCCTGCAGCGTCTGCAGCATCTGGCCGATGGTTTCGCGATCATCATTGGCGGCGCGGCGCGGCGCGCGCGGTTCTTCGATCGGCTCGAACGCCGAACGATCGGAATTACTCGGACGCGACTCGAACGATGTGGCTGAAAAATCGGCAGCGGGCGGCAGGTTCGGCGGCGCGGCGCCTTCGTTGAGGGGGCTGCCATTCTCCGCGCCCTGTTCGCTGATGTTGAGGGCTTCCTGGATGGCAGAAAGCGCGACTTCGGTGGGATCTTTGACCTTCTTGGGAGTGTTCGCCATGTTCAGTCTGAGCCCTCTCACTATTTTACGCGTCGGCGAGCCTGCGATCGTCCCCACGCAAGCTCGAAGCCGGTGCCCACAAGCGGAGCGCAAGCCGGCCCCCTCGGCGGCTTGTCCGCTACATCCGCAAACATCCTATTGGGAGAGCGATGCGAATGAAATGCTTGCGATTAATACTTTCTTAATCATCGTTAACAGCTTTGCCCCATAAGGCCTTATGGGCACTCGAAATTCCCGCTCTAGAGCACCGATTGTGTCCGGAAATTGTCCAGAATCGGGCGGTTTTGCCGATCATCCCAACAACAATCCGTTAACCAGTTTCGTGATTGGCTGGGCCAACGATCCGCCGGCGAGGGCCCGGCGGAGACGACAGGGACAGGCCATGCCGCTTCACCTCGAACGGGTCGAATGGACGCAATCGCCGCCGCTGGCGCCCGGCGCCGGGCCGATCGACGTCGATCATCTTCAGCGCATGACGCTGGGTGATCCGGGCCTCGAGCGGGAAGTGCTGGCCATGTTCTCGACCCAGTCGGCCCGGATCCTCGGGGAACTGGCCGCCTTGCCGCCCGAGGCGGCGACCCATGCCCATACCCTGAAAGGATCGGCGCGGGCGATCGGCGCCTTCGGCGTCGCCGAGGCTGCTGCCCAGCTGGAGACCGCGCTGAGCGGCGGTTCCGATGCGGCCCAGCCGCTTGCCGCGCTCGGCGCCGCGATTGCCGAGGCGCGCACGGCGATCGAGCTGATCCTGGGCCGCTCCTAGGCGTCCGGCGTCTCGGCGGTCCGCCGCCACAGCTTGGGCGGCATCCCAACCGGCGGGCAGGTTTTCGGTCTCCGCGCTAGCGCTGTGCGGACCGACCCGTTATACGACTGCCCGGGACCTTTCCATCCATCGTCCGGCGCATTCCGGCAGCACGAGCAATCATGGCCAAAATCCACTTTATCGACCATTCCGGCGAGAAACGCACAGTTGACATCGAGAACGGCGCGACGGTGATGGAAGGCGCGATCCGCAACGCCATTCCCGGCATTGAAGCCGAATGCGGCGGCGCCTGCGCCTGTGCGACCTGCCATGTCTATGTCGATGAAGCCTGGCGCGAGAAGGTCGGCGCGCCGTCACCGATGGAAGAGGACATGCTGGATTTCGGCTTCGACGTGCGTCCGAATTCGCGGCTGTCCTGCCAGATCAAGGTGACCGACGATCTCGACGGACTGGTCGTGTCGACGCCGGAGCGGCAGGCCTAGGATCCCTTATTCGCCGTCCGGATTCACTCCGCGACGGACCCAGCGGCGGAAGTTCTGCTTGACCTCCGCCGGCAGCGGCGCCGGCCTGCGCGTGGCCTCATCGATCATCACCGTGACCGCCTTCGCCGACGCCACGCATCTGCCTTCCGAAAACACCACCTGGTCGAAGGTGGTCGACGTGCGTCCAAACTTGACGAGACCGAGCCCGAGCTCGATCTGACCCGGCCAGTGCAACTCGGCACGGAAATGGATGTCGAGGCGCACCATGATCCAGCCGAGCCCCGCCGGCATCAGCCCCATGCTGCGATCCTTCACCAGCGTGACGCGGCCGGTTTCAAAATAGCTCGCATAGACGGCGTTGTTGACGTGCCCGTTGGGGTCAAGATCGGCAAAGCGCACATTGTCGGACAGGCGATAGGGAAAGTCTTCCAGGCGCGGCGCATCGTCAGCACGGACAGGGGCATTCACGAGGGGGATCTCCGTCGGTTTCCCGCCCATACAGCCGAGTTGCGCAGGCTCGGCAAGGGGTTGCCGCGCCAGCCGCTGTCCCTATTATGCATGTCGCGATCCGGCCCACTTGGCTGGACAGGCGAAAAAGCCGTCCAGTCGATTTCAACTGAAAAGAAGCGGACATGAGCGAAGCGATCAAGACCGATGTGCTGATTATTGGCGCGGGCCCCTGCGGACTGTTCGCCGTGTTCGAACTGGGCCTGCTCGACATGAAGGTGCATCTGGTCGACATCCTCGACAAGATCGGCGGGCAATGCGCCGAGCTCTATCCGGAGAAGCCGATCTACGACATTCCCGGAATTCCCTTCGTCACCGGTCAGGGCCTCACCGAACAGCTGCTGGAGCAGATCAAGCCGTTCGGCCCGACCTTCCATCTCAACGAGATGGTGGAGAGCATCGAGAAGATCGGCGATCCCCTGTTCCGGGTGAAGACCGATGCCGGCAAGGAGTTCGAGTGCAAGGTCGTCGTGATCTCGGCCGGCGGCGGCTCGTTCCAGCCGAAGCGCCCGCCGGTGCCGGGCATCGAGGCCTATGAAGGCACGTCGGTGTTTTATGCCGTGCGCAAGATGGAGCAATTCCGAGACAAGAACATCCTGATCGTCGGCGGCGGCGACTCCGCGCTCGACTGGACGCTCAATCTGCATCCGATCGCCAAGCGCATCACGCTGCTGCACCGGCGCGACGATTTCCGCGCGGCGCCGCACAGCGTCGAGCAGATGCGTGCGCTCGTTGCCGACGGCAGGATGGATCTGAAGATCGGCCAGGTCACGGGGCTCGAAGGCGCCAACGGCCAGCTCTCGGGCGCGGCGCTCAAGGGCAACGACAATGCGGTCTCGACGATCGCCTGCGATACGATGCTGCCGTTCTTCGGACTCACCATGAAGCTCGGCCCGGTCGCGAACTGGGGCGTGGCGCTGGAGAACAATCTGGTGCCAGTCGACACCGCGGCGTTCGAGACCAACGTGTCAGGCATCTTCGCGATCGGCGACATCAACACCTATCCGGGCAAGCTCAAGCTCATTCTCTCCGGCTTCCACGAGGGTGCGCTGATGGCGCAGAAGGCGCACCGCTACGTGTATCCGGACAAGCGGCTGGTGTTCCAGTACACAACCTCGTCATCGAGTCTGCAGAAGAAGCTCGGGGTGAACTGATTTCACTCGAGCGGAGACCAGTGCCAGGGGCATGGGCCATTTCCTGCGCGGCGCCTGGAACACTCCGTGAAATGGCCGTAGTCTGCTTGTAGTCGAGTTGGTCGATTGATCAGGTGATGATGATGCGGAACACGCTATCCAGACTTCGGCTGATCCTCGCGATCGCCACGGCCTTTGCGCTAGCTGCTCCGCTTGCGGCCTCGGCGGCCGATCCGTCGGCTGCCGGCCTGTGGCAAAAGATCGAAGACGGCAAGCCCGAGGGCTGGTTCCTGGTGATCGAGCGCAATGGCCTGTTCGAAGGCATGATCGCAAAGATGTTCTCATCGCCCGGCGATCCGCCCAATCCGGTCTGCTCGAAATGCACCGACGATCGCAAGGACATGCCGTGGCTCGGCATTCCCCTCATCCGCGACATGAAGCGCAACGGGCTCGCCTATGAAGGCGGCAACGTGCTCGATCCGCGCAACGGCAAGGTCTACAAGGCCAAGATGACGTTGAGCGCCGATGGTCAGACGCTGACGATGCGCGGCTTTCTCGGCATCTCGCTGTTCGGCAAGGATGAGGTCTGGACCCGGCTGCCTGACACCGCGGTGGCCCAGCTCGATCCCGCGATCGTTGCCAAATATCTGCCGGCGCAAGCCGCGGTGGCGAAGCCGGCGGCGCCAGTGCCCGCGACGAAGCGGCACTAAGGCGCGATGAGATTAGGTTGAATCGTCATCGCGCTTTAGTTCTTTGTTTGAGCATGATCTTTTCGGAAAACCGCTTCGCACTTTTCCGGATCATGCTTTAGCACTTCTCTCTAACGCTCCGATCTGCGCACGCTCACGCTCCGCTCTTGCGTGGCAACGTGAGCGTTCAGCGCTGTCCCGTCGGTGCAATCGGCATCGGCAGTGGCGCGACCGGCTCGGTAATCACCTCGGGCACCGCGGTGTTCAGCTGCAGCACGGTGGCGGCCGCGGGGACCGCGGCATCGGCCATCGCGGCATGGCCTTCGGCGCTCGGATGCACCGCGCCGCCATACACCGCCGACAGGATGCCCCATGTCGCGTCGTGGATGTCGCTTGGCTGCATCGAGGACGGCAGGCCCTGCGGGTAGGTCATCGCCGTGAAGTAGCTGTCATTGGCGTCGCGGATCCAGCGCGCGCGCGGCAGATAGGCGCGGTATTCGCCGGCGCTGCGGCCGCATTTCAGCGGCTGGTTGGCCGCGGCGACGATGTCCGAGACGAAGCTGTCGCCGTTGGCGGCGAAGCAATCGCGGTCGAATTCCGGATCGGTCGAGGCGCGTGCGCAGAAGCCATGGCTCGCAAACGCGTCCTGATGCGCATCGACGAAGGTCATGCGATCGGCCTGCGGATTGCGGCAGATGATGCCGGACTGGCACTGCGCGATCGCCTTGAGTTGCGGCAGGAACTCGTTCTGCACGAAGCTCGACACCGACGCGAGGCGGTTGGGATCCGCGTTGAACGAGGGATGGATCTCGAAGCCGGCGCGGCCGCCGGGGCAGGGCGCGCCGCCATTGGCCAGCGCCGGATTGGCATAGGCCGTGTAGATCACGTGCGAGAGATCGCCGCCGACCAGCGGCTTCAGCGCATCGCGCAGCTTGGCAAAATCGGCCGGCAGGTCGCGCGCCAGCGCCGAACGGGCATCCTCGACGCTGGCCATCGAGCCGCCGCGGCTGAACAACGTGCGCTCGGTCGGCGTATCGACGATCACGTTGGCGACGAGGCCGGAGAAGTAGATGTCGTTGGCGCCGATCGACAGCAGCACGAGGTCGAGGGTGCGGTCGGGCTGACGGCGCTTGGCGGCGGCGAGTGCCGTGCGCAGCTCCGCGATCTGGCCGTTGACGGTGCCCGAGCAGGTGTTGGCTGTCTTCGTCGGCAGGCATTCCCGCGCCTGCTGCGAGCCGAGCAGGCCGTCGGCGATGCTGGCGCCGGTGCAGGCCAGCGGCAGATAGGTCACCGCGATGTGCGGATATTGCACGGCGAGCGCGAGCGCCGTGCGGGTCTGGTAGCTGTACAGCGACCGGTGACAGGCCGAGTTGAGCCACAGCGCGCTCTGGCGTTGCCAGTTGGTCAGGGTATCCGGTGCTTCGCAGGCGCGGCCGCCTTTGTAGCCGGCGCGGCTCGGCCGGTAATATTGCGCCCCGCCGAGATAGGAGCGGAAGCAGAACCCCTCGTCGGAGAGCGCAATCGCGCGGTCGGGATTGCCCTCGCCGGATGCGATGCTGTCGCCGAGGCCCGCGATCAGCAAGTCGCGCACCTCGATCTGCGTCGCCACACGCTGGTTGGCGTCCGAGCCGCTTGCGACGTCGACGGTCGCGACCGTGGTGCGGCCGTAGCGGACGCGCAGGTTGATCGGCTCGGCGCAATCGAATGTCGAGGATTGCGGCCCGTCGCCGTCGTCGAACGACCAGGCACAGGTCGCGCCGACCGGAACCGGGCCGGTGAGCCGCACGACGATCGGATGATCGATCGGCGTCAGATAGCTTTCCTTGACGTTGTCGCGCGTGCAGGGCTCGCTGACGCGGCCCTGCAGGTCGATGCAGAGCCGGTTCACGGTGTTGCGCGCCCAGCCGCGGCCATCGCTTTGCAGTTCCAGCGTCTGTTCCGAGGCCAGCACGCTGCGGCCAAGCCCGCTTTCGACATGCAGGCGGAAGTCGCGTTCCTCGCGGAACAGGCGGAAGCGGTTGCGGACCTCCCATGAGATCTGCAGCTGGTTGTCCTGCGCCTCCGCGGCCGATGCGAAGACCGCGGCCAGCGCGCTGCCGAGCAGCACGCTGCAGACCGTCACCCGAAACGAAAATCGAACCAAAAAGCCAATCATGGCGCGGTTTGACGCGAGCGGTACGGCGAAAATAAGAGAAGCGGCCGCGAGGATCGAAAATCCGGGATCGAGGGGGGCCCGCACGAGGGCCGATAACGTTGTCCGTTACCGTTTCAGCTGCCTGACCCGCTGCTGCCGGCTTTCGATCGGTTGCCGCACGGTCGCCGAAGCCGTGCAGGCTTGGCTTAGTCGTTTCCGCTCTTGCCAGGGCTGCACCACGTTGAGCCAGAGCTCGCGCATGCCCATGATCGAGATCGAAATCCCGAACGGGATCAGGAAGTAGAGGATGCGGAACACGACCAGCGTCGCCAGCAATTGTTCCTTGCTGAACTCCGGCAGCGCCACCAGCATCGCGGCGTCGAACACGCCGATCGAGCCGGGGGCGTGGCTGGCGAAGCCGAGCAGCGTCGCCAGGATGAACACGACCGCCAGCGAGACGAAGTCGATATGCGGCTCGGTCGGCATCAGCAGGTACATTGCGAGCGCGCAGAAACCGAGATCGACCACGCCGATCAGGATCTGCAACAGCGTCAGCTTGGCCGAGGGCAGCACCACCTTCCAGCCGTTCTGGCCGAGCTCGCGGCGCGTCTCGCCGGTCAGGAGCCAGACGAAATAGGCGCCGATGCCGGCAAGGCAGCCGAGCGCGATCAGCCGGTTCATCGCCGGCGGCAGCAGGTCCATCGCCGACGCCGCCGCCGGGTGCCAGGCCATGCCGAAGCCGAGCACGAACAAATTGCCGAGCCAGAAGGTCAGGCCCGACAGAAAGCAGATCTTGGCGACGTCGATCGCGGAGAGGCCATAATCGGAATAGATCCGGAAGCGGATCGCGCCGCCGGTAAACACCGTGGCGCCGATATTGTGGCCGATCGTGTAGCTCGTGAAGCTCGACAGCGCTGCGATGCGGTAGGGGACATGGATCTTGCCGATCGTGCGCAGCGCGAAGAAGTCGTAGAAGGTCAGCGTGCAGAACGCCCCGACCACACAGAGCGCCGCCAGCGCGATCCGATGCGGCGCGATGTTGGTGAGCGCGGTGAGAATGATGCCGGTATCGACGCCCTTCAGGGTGTGAACGAGCGACGTGATCGCGAACGCGATGATCAACACACTCGCGGCGATCCCGAGCCGTTTCCAGCCGATCTTTTCCTTGAAACCACGCCCGAGCGTGGTCAGCAGCCGAAGCATTCATCCTCCCGGCGGGGCGGCAAATTTCAGTGGGACCCGATCACGGACGGCGACGGGTGACGGGCAAACGCACCGTACGCGATGACCCATAAGGCAAAACCGATGCGTTGTGCAGCCCTTGACAAGCCAACCTTCGGCCCTCGTCCAGCGTCATTGTCATATTGGCTACATATGTTCTCGCTCTGCGGAATGTGAGTCGCAGGACCGCGATGGGGCCACTGCATGTTCCGCCGTTTCAGGCGGTTTCGCCGGCTTTTTTGCCGATTTTGCGGCCGTCCCGGCGTCGATGCGGGTTAGCTGGCGCGAGGCGAATGGACGATATGCGTCAGCATGGGGACGGCTGAGCCGGCTGTGACGTTTACCAAAGTGTGAAGTCGACGCGCGCATGCGCATGATGCGCCCTGCGCTCGGGCCAGTGAGCCGCGCGAGGGCGGTCCGTAGGTCTATTGAGGCAAAACGCCGCGCAAGCGGGCCGCCGTCGGACAGATCGGCCGGGTACGAGATTTCACACTTCGATCCGTGGCGAAGTGTTGCGGCGAAACGAAGGCCTATGTCTCGCATTGGTTGCCGAGAGCAAGGACGAGACCATGCAACAGACCTCCCTGAACGTCCGGCACATGCCGGACCGCCGCGCAACGTCGCATCGGCAAACGAGCGGGCTCGCGGCGACGTTGACGCTCGCCGCGATGAGTCTCGGCTATGGCGTCGTGCAGCTCGACGTCACCATCGTCAACACGGCGCTCAACGCGATCGGCGCCTCGCTCGGCGGCGGCGTCGCCGAACTGCAATGGGTGGTCAGCGCCTACACGATCGCCTTTGCGGCCTTCATCCTGATCGCGGGCGCGCTCGGCGACCGGATCGGCGCCAAGCGCATCTTCATGGCTGGGTTTGCGATCTTCACCGCGGCATCGGTTGCCTGCGCGGTCGCGCCTGATGCGACGACGCTGATCGCCGCCCGCTGCGTTCAGGGGCTGGCCGCCGCCATCCTGGTGCCGAACTCGCTGGCGCTGCTCCGCCATGCCTATGAAGACGAGAAGGCGCGGGGACGGGCGGTCGGTGTCTGGGCCGCGGGCGCGAGCCTTGCGCTGACCGCCGGCCCGTTCGTCGGCGGCGGACTGATCGCGCTGGTCGGCTGGCGCGCGATCTTTCTGGTCAACCTGCCGATCGGCCTCGCCGGCTTGTGGCTCGCCTGGCGCTTTGCCAGCGAAACCACGCGTCATCAGCAACACCGGCTCGATCTGCCGGGGCAGGTCGCGGCGATCGCCGCGCTCGGCACGTTGGCCGGCGCGCTGATCGAAGGCGGCGCGCTCGGCTGGGGCAACCCGTTCGTGATCGCAGGCTTCGCTCTCGCCGCCGTCTTCTCCGTGCTGTTCGTCTGGCGTGAGGCGCGCGCGCCGCAGCCGATGCTGCCGCTCTCGCTGTTCCGCCACCGGATGTTTGCCCTGACCACGCTGGTCGGCCTCCTGGTCAATGTCGCGTTCTACGGCCTGATCTTCGTGCTCAGCCTCTACTTCCAGCAGGTCAACGGGCTGTCGGCGTTCGCCACTGGCCTCGCGTTCGTGCCGATGCTCGGCGCCGTGCTGCCCGCCAACCTGATCGCACCGCATGTCGCGGAGCGGATCGGCGCGCCGGCGACAATCGCGCTCGGCGCCGCTCTCTCCGCCACCGGATGTCTTGCGATGCTGTTCATCGGCCCCGGCACCAGCTACCTCGCGATCTGCCTGCAATTGCTGGCCATGAGCGGCGGCCTCGGCCTGCTGGTGCCGCCCCTGACATCGGCGCTGCTCGGCAGTGCCGGGCCGCAGCATGCCGGCATCGCGGCCGGGGTGTTGAACGCGACCCGGCAGACCGGCAGCGTGCTCGGTGTCGCGCTGTTCGGCTCGATGGTCAGCCGGTCCGCGGCCTTCATCACCGGCCTGCATGCGGCCCTCGTCATCTCCGCCGGCGTGTTGCTGGCGGCGGCTGCGCTGATCTGGATCGGCGCATGGTCACAGGCTCGGCGCTGAGACGAACCGCAGCGAGGCATCTCCGCGTTGCCCTGACCCGATCGCCTGCATTCAAGGCTTCTTCACCATGCGTGGAACCTTGCTGCGGTGCGGTTACCGTTCCTACACGAATGCGTCTGTTCTTATAGGTTCATAAAGGGGGCCTATATGTATCGCGTTCTGACCTGTCTCACTTTGGAACATGACTGGCGGTTGGTCGTCCTCGGCGGGGTGATCTGCCTGCTCGCCAGCGCCGTCGCGATCAGCCTGTTTCACCGTGCCCGCGCTGCGCAGGGGCGGGCCCGCGAGATCTGGATCGGCCTCGATGCGGCGGTCGGCGGTTGCGGTATCTGGGCCACCCATTTCGTTGCCATGCTGGCGTACGATCCCGGCATCGAGGCCGGGTACAACATTCCCATCACGCTGCTGTCGCTGGTGCTCGCGGTTGCGATCCTGGCGGTCGGATTGGCCGTCGCCACGCTCGATGGACGCTGGCAGACGGTTGCGGCCGGTGGCGCGATCGTCGGCGCCGGTGTCGCGGCGATGCATTACACCGGCATGCTCGGGCTGGAGCTGCCCGCGCGCATCGTCTGGTCGCCCGGCATCGTCGCCTCGTCGATCGCGTTCGGAAGCCTGTTCGGCGCGCTCGCGCTCGTCGTTGCCACCCGTGGCGAACGTTTCGGCACCACCGCCGCCGCGACCGGTCTTCTGACCGTCGCGATCGTCTCGCATCATTTCACCGCGATGGGCGCGGTGACGCTCGTCCCGGATCCGACGATCGTTTCCGGCGGACTTACGGTCTCGCCGCGCGTGCTCTCGTTCATGACCGCCGTTGCGGCCTTCGCGATCCTCGGCCTCTCGCTGATCGCCTCGATCCTCGACCGTCGCGCCAAGACCGAACTTCACAAGCAGAAGGTGGTGCTCGATACCGCGCTCGAGAACATGTCGCAGGGGCTGTGCATGTTCGATGCCGACGGCCGCATCATGCTGTTCAACGAGCGCTACAGCGAGATGATGGGGCGCAGTCGCATACCGCTGCAGGGACGCCTGCTGATCGATGTCCTGCAGGACCTCCATTCCATCGGCGAGTGGGACGGCGATCCCGAGGAGTTCTGCAATGCTCTCGTCGCCGAGGCAAAGGCCGGCCACAGCGCGACGCGGATCGTCAGCCGCAACGAGCGCGCGATCCGTGTCGTCGACCAGCCGATGAAGGGCGGCGGCTGGGTTGCGACCTTCGAGGACATCACCGAATGGCAGCAGGCCCAGGAACAGATTTCACACATGGCGCGGCATGACGCGCTGACCAATTTGCCGAACCGGACGCTGTTCCGCGAGCAGCTCGAGAAGGCCTCGAGACTGGCCAAGCGCTCCGACCAACTGGCCGTGCTCTGTCTCGATCTCGATCATTTCAAGGAAATCAACGACACGCTCGGACATCCGATCGGCGACGCGCTGCTCCGCGAAGTGGCGCGCCGGCTGGGCGAATGCGTCACCGAGCACGACACCGTGGCGCGGCTTGGCGGCGACGAATTCGCCATCGTGCAGTTCTGCAGCAATTGCGAGCCGTCCGTCGTGTCGTCGCTGGCAAGTCTCGTGGTCGAGCGGATCGCCGCGCCCTACGAGATCGGCGGCCATCAGCTCGTGATCGGCGTCAGCATCGGCATCTCGCTCGCGCCCGAAGACGGCAAGGATCCCGACGAATTGCTGCAAAAGGCCGATCTCGCGCTGTACCGCGCCAAGGCCGACGGCCGCGGCACCTATCGCTTCTTCGAGACCGGGATGGATGCGCGTGCGCAGGCGCGCCGCCTGCTGGAGCGCGACCTGCGGCTCGCGCTCGAGCATGACGAGTTCGAGGTCTACTACCAGCCGATCCGCGATGTCGCGGGCGATCGGATCGTCGCCTTCGAGGCGCTGGCGCGCTGGAACCATTCGCTGCGTGGCCTGATCGCGCCGAACAATTTTATTCCTGTCGCCGAGGAAACCGGGCTGATCGTTCCGCTTGGCGAGATCGTGTTGCGCAAGGCCTGCGCGGATGCCGCGGGCTGGCCCGAGGCCGTCGCGGTTGCCGTCAATCTCTCGCCGGTGCAGTTCAAGAACCCGAATTTGGTGTCGTCGGTGAAGGCGGCGCTGCAAGCATCGGGCCTGTCGGCGGATCGGCTTGAGCTCGAGATCACCGAATCGGTGCTGCTGCAGAACAGCGAGGCGACGCTCGCGGTGCTGCATGAGCTGCGCGGCTTCGGCGTCCGCATCTCGCTGGACGATTTCGGCACCGGCTATTCCTCGCTGAGCTATCTGCGCAGCTTCCCGTTCGACAAGATCAAGATCGACCGGTCCTTCGTCACCGACCTTGCGACACGCGAGGACTCGATGGCGATCGTGCGCGCGGTCACCGGCCTCGGCAAGAGCCTCGGCATCGTCACGACAGCCGAAGGGGTCGAGACCGATACCCAGTTCGATCTGCTGCGTCGGGAGGGCTGCACGCAGGCGCAGGGCTATCTGTTCAGCCCGCCGCGACCGGCAGCCGACGTCGCCAAGATGTTGCGCAGGGTGCCGGAACGGTCGGTCGCCTGAGTTGGAAGGCCGGAGAGCCGGATTCTGGTTTGGACGCGTTCTCTTCACGCGAACCGCGTCCACTTCGCTCGAAAACGCTCTAGCTCTTGCGCAGGGCAAAATAGGCGCCGCAGAACGCCATCACTGCGCCGAGGCACAGGGCGGCAAGGCCTGCAAGCACGGCGGATATGGTCGAGACCGTGCTCGGCGCCGACGCGGCCTGGCCGGCGCCGGCCAGCATCAGCACGCCGACGACGATCAGGAAGTTACGCATCCGCTGCGGGATCTGGCCGGCCACCGCGCTGTGCATCAGATTGGCGGTGAAGTAGCCGCCCGAAAATGCGACGGTCGCGATCAGCCACCACGCAATCGCGGCGCCCGCCGGCATGAACTCGTGGCTATCGGAGCGCCACAGGCCGCCGAGATCGAGCCCGTAGCGCGCGCCGAGCATGTGCACGGCAAGCGCCAGCAGCACGCCGGATATCATCGCGCCGCCGAGGATGAGGTAGCGCGGAAAATAGGTCGTCTCGGGCATGGCTCGCTTGTAGGATAGGCGCGACAGGCTGCGCAAGCTGCGTGTGCGTTTGAACAGGTGGAACGGCGGATTGCCAACAACGTTGCAGGACCGGTCGGAGGCAGGCGAGGGCACGGCAGTGCGCTACGCCTACAAGGCCTCCTTGATCGGCTCGGCGCACCAGTTCGAGCTGACCGAGGACGGGCTGTCGTGGCGGATCGCCGGCAGGTCGGGCGTGTGGGACTATGCCGACATCTCCGCGGTGAAACTGTCCTATCGCCCGGTCTCGATGCAGCAGCAGCGGTTTCGCGCCGACATCGACAACGCCAGGGGCGGGCGGATCGCGATCCTCTCGACCACCTGGCAGACCGCGACGCTGGTGGCGCCGCAGGGACATCTCTACCGCGACTTCATCGTCGAGCTGCATCGCCGGATGCAGGCGGCGGGCAGCAACGCCAGGCTGGTCGGAGGTCTCGGACCGAAGACGTATACCGCCGCGCTGGCGCTGCTGGCCTGCCTTGCGGTGGCAATGATCGGATTGCTGCTGACGGCGCTGCTGACCTCGAACTGGATGGGGGCGCTGTTCCTGGTCGGCTTTGCCGCGCTGTTCACCTGGCAGGTCGGCGGTTTCGTCACGCGCAACCGGCCGCGGCGCTACAGCTTCGATCAATTGCCCGATGCGCTGCTGCCGAAGGCGGTTCGCAATCGGTGAGGCAGCGGTTCGCGCGGGTTGTAAGCAACGCGCTGTAAACTCGGCGACGGATTTGCTTTTGGCTGGAGCGTCAGATGACAATCCGGACCCCATTTTTGGCTCTGTGCCTTGTGCTCCTGAGCATCCCGCCGGCTCTTTCCAAGGGCAGCGTGGGCAACAAACATGATCCGCTTGATCACAATCACGTCGACAATCTGCCGCCCGACGTGCGGCGATACGTTGCCGGAATTTGCAAGGGAACGCCGGTCGCGCAGCACGACTTTGCGACTTACTCGCCGCAAGAAAAGCGCTGGCGGATAAACCTCGAATATCTGCAGTGCGGCGTGATCGGGGAGTATCGCAAAGGCAACCAGTGCATGGATGTGGACTTCGTAGCCGAGGGCGCGCATTTTCGTCTCGTGAGAAAGACGTATGCGGCCTGTGGCTTTTGATGCCCTGGCGCTCACTGGAAATGGGCCGCTGCGAGTGCCACTCCTATCCAATTCTGGACTGCGGCGCTGCTTCGGAGTGAACGTGCGATGTCACTCCGTCGAGTCAAAATCCTCTTCGGTCGCGCTCAGCATTCCCGCCAGTGTCCGCAGGCCGAGGTCGAGTTGCTCCATCGGCGGTGCAGCCAGTGCGAGCCGCACCGCATTGGGCGCGTGCCCCGGCGTGGCGGCAAAGGTCGTCGACGGCGTCAGCGCGATGTCGCGGCGCGCCGCGGCCGCGACCAGTGTCTGCGAGCGCCAATGCGGCGGCAAGGTCAGCCAGAGATGATACGACTTCGGATTGGTCTGGATTTCGAAATCGGCCAGATGCTTGGCCGCCAGAAGCTGGCGGCGGCCGGCATCGATCCGTTTCAGCCGTGACAATTCGGCGGCGGTGCCGTCGGCCATCAGCCGCTGCCCCGCGGCGAAGGCGTAGCCCGACGCGGTCCAGCCGCCCGAGCGCACCGCGGCCATGATGCTCTCGCGCAGCCGCGGCGGCGACACGATGAAGCCGAGCGCGAGGCCCGGCGCGACCTTCTTCGACAGGCTGTCGAGCACGATGCAGCTGTCGGGCGCGAGCGCGGCGAGCGGCGCCTCATCGTCGAGGAATCCGTAGACGCCGTCCTCGATGACGATGAGGCCGAGCTTCTCCACCACGCGCAACAGCTCGGCGCGGCGCTCGGCCGGCATGGTGATGCTGAGCGGGTTCTGGATCGTGGGCTGGACGTAGATCGCGGACAGGTGCGCCTCGCGATGCGCCTTCTGCACCGCATCCGGTCGCACGCCGTGTTCGTCCATCGCGAGCGGCACCAGCGAGATGCCGAGCCGCGCCGCGATGCCCTTGACGAACGGGTAGGTCAGCGCCTCGACGCCGCAGCGTCCGCCGGGCGGCACCACGGCGGCGAGCGCGGCGGCGATGCATTGCCGGCCATTGGCGGTGAACACGATCTGGTCGGGATTTGGCGTCCAGCTTTTGCGCGCCAGAAATTCCGAGGAGATGGTGCGTGCCGCCCGCGTGCCAAAGCTGGTCGCCGGCCGCAGCGCGCCCTCGAGCACCTCGGGCCGCTCCAGTCCTTCGAGGCTCTTGGCGATCATCGTCGCCTGGTGCGGCAGCAGCGGATAGTTGAACTCGAGGTCGATGCGGGCGCCGCGCGGCTCGGTCGGGGCCGTGATGCCGCGGCGTGCCTCGCCGGACACGAAAGTGCCGCGGCCGACTTCACCGACTACCAACCCGCGCCGCAACAGTTCGGTGTAGACCCGGCTCGCCGTCGAGACGGCGATGTTGCGGTCATAGGCGAAATGACGCTGCGGCGGCAGCCGGTCGCCCGCCTTCAGCGCGCCGCTGGCGATCTCGGCGGCCACCGCATCCGCCAGCTTCAGATATTCGAACCTCGACATTATTGCACCGAGAGCAATGTTTTACTTGCTCCGAGCAATGTACCGGATCATTTAAGAGGGAACAAGCCCATGATTGCACCGAGGAGTGCGCAAGCAGTCCGAGGTCCCGGCGGCGAAGGCGCTGAAACAGCATTTGCGTCAACGGCGTAGCTTTGTCTATGGGCAGCGAAGGAGAGATGACAATGTCAGCGATATCCTCAGCCGCCGCAGCGCCCGCGCGGCCTAGTACATTGGGCGGATTGCTCCGATTGCTCCGAGTGTGGGGCGATGCGCTCGCGACCTATTGGGTGCGCCGCGAGGCGATCAAGACGCTGCGCCAGCTCGATGACCGGGCGTTGCGCGATATCGGACTCTCGCGCTGCCAGATCGAGACCGCCGTCACCGGCGACTTCGACCTGGAGCTGGTGCGGATCCGTTAAGATGCCGGTGCTGCGCTAATGCATGATCCGGAAAAGTGCGAAGCGGTTTTCCAAAAAGGTCATGCTCAAACAAAGAGCTAAAGCGCGATGACGATTCAACCCAATCACGTCGCGCCTTAGGGCCGGGCGCCGACTGCCGGTTGCAGAATTCACCGAAACTACACCAAAGAAGCGGAAGAGCCCCATCTCGTCACCGCCGTCGCTCCAAGGTTGTGACGCTCTATGCTAGCCTGTTAGCTGCGTACGCTAGCGTTGAGTTGGGGACCGATGGCCGCTCGCAAATTGTCGCAAGGGCAGGCCCCGACCCGGGAAGCGCGTCGCCGCTGGCATGAGGAGCGATCGCTGCGCTGTGCGATCCGGTTGGCCCGCATGGGCTACTGGGAGTCGCAGAGTGCCGCCGCGACCGATCTCTGGATATCGCCCGAGCTCGCCGCCTTCTACGAATTCGACACCGCCGACGGCTACATCCCCATCGCCACGGTGCGCGAGCGCTATTTGCCTGAAAGCCGGAAGCTCCTGGAGGCGCATTACGCGGCCTGCTGGGCGGAGGGGCGGCCCTATGCGGTGCGCGCGAGACTCCGCAGTTTCGATGGCAGCCTGCTCGACTGCGTGGTGCATGGCGAGCCGGAATTCGACGCGGACGGCCAGGTTCGACGCGTGTCCGGCATCGTCCGCGACGTCACGGAGGAGACCTCCGCGCTGCGGCGCCTCGCGGAGAGCGAGCAACGGCTGGCCGATTTTGTCTCGACCGCCTCGGACTGGTGCTGGGAGAGCGACGCCGAGCATCGGCTGCTGCCCTATCCCAAATCGCTTGCCGGCAATGCGGCGTTCCAGACGGTGGCCGCTGGCAGGAAGGCGCGCTGGGAGCTGACTTATGCACCCGAGGACGGCGAGGCGATGGCGCGGCACCGGGCCGATATGGAGGCCCATCGCCCTTTTCGCGACTTCACCTATACGCTGATCGGCAAGGACGGCTCGCGCGTCAGTATCTGCACCAGCGGCAAGCCCATCTTCGGCGATGACGGCAGCTTTCTCGGCTATCGCGGCACCTCCAGCGACATCACCCAGCTCAGGGCGGCCAAGGCGCTGCTCGACCAGCGCACGCGGGCGCTGGAGGAAGCCCACCGTCTCGGCAAGATCGGCACCTGGAGCCACCGGCTGGACAGCGGCCGCACGATCTGGGCGCCCGAACTCTACCAGCTCCTCGGCTTGCCCGACACGTTCGAGCCGACCGATGAGAACATGAGGCCCTATTTCCTGGACGGCGACGCCGACCGCTTCCGGGATGTGCAGAAACGGGTGCTGCGCACCCGCCGGACCGAGGCCACCGACCTGCGCATCCTGCACGCGCACGGTATGCCCCGCGATCTGGCTGTGATCTGCAAGGCGGAGGTTGCCCACGACAAGGTCATCGGCATCATCGGCACCGTGCAGGACGTCACCGAGCGCAAGGAAGCCGAGCGCCAGCTCGAGCAGCTCGCCTACAGCGATCCGTTGACCGGCCTTGCCAATCGCGCGCTGTTCACGCGCCAGCTCGCCGCCCTGACCGAAGGCTGCGCCCGGGGAGGCCGGACTGGTGCGCTGCTGCTCATCGACCTCGATCGCTTCAAGGAGGTCAATGATTCCCTCGGCCATGCCGCCGGTGACGAATTGCTGATCAAGGTGGCGGCTGCGTTGCGGCAGGACTTGGGGCCGCGCGCCTTCATCGCCCGGCTCGGCGGCGACGAATTCGCCGTGCTGGCGGATGGATGCGACACGTCCGACGCCGCGCTGACCGGGCTTGCCGATCGGCTCGTCGGCAAACTGTCCGGCCCCGTCGATCTTGCCGAGGGCGAGGCCTCGGTCGGCGCCACCATCGGCATCGCCCGCCTGCCGGAGCACGGTGCGACGGCGGAGACCGCCGTGCGCAACGCGGACCTCGCGCTCTACATGGCCAAGGAGGCCGGACGCGGCCGGGCGCAACTGTTCGAGCCGGTCTACGCGCAGGCCGTCGATGAAAGGCTCGATCTCGGCCGCCATCTGCGCCACGCCGTGGAGGCCGGCGCCCTCGAGGCCCATTACCAGCCGCAGGTGGACCTGAAGACCGGCCGCGTCACCGGCTTCGAGGCGCTGCTGCGCTGGACCCATCCCGAGCGCGGGCCGATCTCGCCGGCGGAGTTCATCCCGATCGCCGAAAGCTCCGGCCTCATCGTCGACCTCGGCCTGTGGGTGCTGCGCGAGGCCTGCCGGCAGGGCCGCGCCTGGCTGGATGCCGGGCTGCCGCCGCGCTCCATCTCGGTCAATGTCTCGCCGGCGCAGATCTGGAGCGTGGATTTCGAGACCGCGGTCTCGGCCATCCTGGCAGAGACCGGCTTTCCGGCGGAGCTGCTCTGCCTGGAGCTGACCGAAAGCCTGTTCGTGGATCATACCGAGCAACGGATCAGTCGCACGCTGACGGCGCTGTCCGGCTTGGGCGCCCGGCTGGCGCTGGACGATTTCGGCTCGGGCTATTCCTCGCTCGGCTACCTGACGCGCCTGCCTTTCGACTGCCTGAAAGTGGACCGGGCCTTCGTGGATGGCATTTCCACCGCGCCGGAGAAGCGCAAGCTGCTCGGCGGCATCATCGCCCTGTCGCACGGGCTCGGCATGACGGTCGTGGCGGAGGGCGCCGAATTGTCCGCCGAGCTGGACGTGCTCGGCGGGCTCGATTGCGATTTGGTGCAGGGCTTCGTGTTTTCCCCGCCGATCGCCGCCGACAAGGCGCCGCTGGTCGCCGCCAGCATCGAGCGCGAGGCACGCCGGATGCAGCCGCAACGGAATCGCCTCTAGCCGAACACCGCTTTGGCAGCGTTCTTTTGCCCGTGGCTTTGCCTCGATGGTGGCAGCTGACCAATCAGCTGGGCCGTGTACTCATAAAGCGGAGCTGGATGAGGGACGCTTGATGTCCGCTCTCACCCTGACAGCCGCGAGAAAGCGGACGTCGCCGGAGGTTCGAGAAGGGCCACGAACCGATACTTGGCCGCGAGCCAACGGGCCTCCTGACTTGCACCTCGATCTCATCGATCCCTATTCGATGGCCGATTGTGCAGCCAGTTCGGCCTTGCGTAGCGTCTTGATGTCGTTTTCGGTGTGGTTCACCGGGGCGAGGTGAATCTCCACTTTTAAGAGCTTGCCTGTATGGGGATTGGGCGACGCGTAATCATCGCTGACCGGCGATCCCGTATCCATCCCGATGTCGAAAGTTTCATCGGCCGAGAACCGGCCCAAGACGCTCTTTTCGACCCGCCCCTCTCCAACCTTCGTGTCATTGACGAAAAGCGTGACTACGCCACCCTTTCCGAGCCCACCGCCGTCGTACTTGAAGTCCACGCGAATGATTGCCGGACCCGGTGCGAGCTTCTCCGAACTGGCGACCTTGTATCGTTGCAAGGAAAACCAGTTGTATTCGTAAGTCGGCTTACCGTCCTTGATGTAGAGAGCGTAGCCGGCAACGGTGCCGCCAGCCGCGATCAACACACCATCACCGCCTGCTTGCGGAACATCGATATACGCCGCGATGCTGTGCGAGCGGTTTTTCACGTTGGGCGATGAGCTTTCGGGGATCCGCGTGGCGCCGGGGTAATAAGTAAAATCGGTGCGTCCCGCGATCAGGCTCGGACGCAAGCTTGGGTCGGCGCGCTCGATGAACCGGTCGTCCAGCGGGAGCACGTCGTATTTTGCTGCCTCGACCCAGAACAGGTCCTGCATGTCGCGCAGACGCTTGGGCTCTTGAGCCGCCAAGTCGTTGGCCTCGCTGAAGTCGCTCTCAATCCGGTAAAGCTCCCACTTGTCGTTGGCGAAATCATACGAGCCGATGTTTTGCCAAGGCAGCCGTCCATGGCGGACGCACGCAACCCATCCGTCGCTGTAGATCGCACGGTTGCCGAACATCTCGAAATATTGAACGCGACGCTGCTCTTCAGCCTTCGGGTTGTCGAAGGTGTAAACCATGCTGACGCCTTCGATCGGCTTTTGGGCAACCCCGTTGACCGACGAGGGCTGCTCGATTTGAGCAGCCTCCAGGATCGTCGGAACGATGTCGATCGCGTGATGGAATTGAGTGCGAATGCCGCCTTTGTCCTTGATCCTGTTGGGCCATGAGATGACGAGCGGATTGCGCGTACCGCCGAAATGCGAGGCGACCTGCTTGCCCCATTGGAACGGTGTGTCCATGGCCCACGCCCATCCCACGGGAAAATGATTGTAGGACTTGGGACCGCCGATCTCGTCGAGATGCGCCAGGATATAGCTCGGGTCCTCGTGCTGACCGTTAACGCCGACCATCTCGTTAAAGGTGCCATTGAGGGTACCTTCCATCGAGGAGCCGTTGTCGCCAATCTCCCAAAAGATCAGCGTGTTGTCCGTTTGGCCGACTGCTTCCAGAGCATCGAGGACGCGCCCAACATGAAAGTCGGTTTGGGCCGTGTAGGCGGCGAAGGTCTCCATCAGCCGCGAGGCGATGCGCTTCTGATCAGCGGAAAGGGAATCCCAGGCAGGAATCTCCGCCGGCCGCGGGGTCAGCTTGGTGTCGGCAGGGATCACGCCCAGGCGCAATTGTCGCTGGTATGTTTCTTCCCGATATCTATCCCACCCCTGATCGAACTGCCCCTTGAACTTGTCGATCCATTCCTTCGGCACGTGATGAGGCGCGTGCGTGGCACCGGGCGCGTAATAGATGAAGAATGGCCGGTCCGGTGTCACCGACTTTTGCTTGTTGATGTGACTGATCACCTCGTCGGCGAGGGCTTCATTCAGGGTGTAATCGGCTTTCCGGCCGCTCGGGACCTCCATCTCGATTGGCGTATTGTCGCGATAGAGCGCCGGCACCCACTGGTTCGCTTCGCCCCCCAAGAAACCGTAGAAGTGATCAAATCCCTGCCGGGTTGGCCAGCGGTCATAGGGACCCGACACACTGGTCTCCCAATCCGCAATATTGTGGTTCTTGCCGAACCAGGCTGTGCTGTAGCCATGCTGGCGCAACGGCTCTGCCACCATGGCGGCGCTGTTCGGAATCTGTCCGCTGTAGCCGGGATAGCCGTCGCCCAATTCGGTAATGTTGCCTGTTGCGGCGGAATGATGATTGCGGCCCGTGAGCAGCGCGGCCCGCGTTGGAGAACATAGCGCCGTGGTATGGAAGCGCGTGTAGCGCAATCCGGCCTTTGCGAGCCGGTCCAGGTTCGGGGTAGGGATTTGGCCGCCGAAAGTCCCCCATTGTCCGAAGCCGCAATCGTCGATCAGAACGAGCAGGACGTTCGGCGCGCCGCTTGGTGCACTAATGATCGGTATCTTGTCCGGAAACGAGTCCTTATAGGTGGTGCCGATTTTTCCCTTGAATGGCGGCTGCGGAAGCGGCAGCACTTCTTGAGCCTGCGCCGACTCGCGAAGCCAGGACCAACCGAGTGCCGACGCAAGCGCGCCCTTTGCGGTGGAAAGAAAAAGCTGACGGCGATTCATCGATGCCTCTCCTTCTGTTACCCGCTTGGGCTTTCGGACGCCTCCGCTAACGTGTGGTACGGAGAGGTGTCACCCCGCTCACCCGACGCTGTACAACCATTGGGGGATCGAAATGGAAGCGCCGCTTTGTTCCCTTGATCTAGATCAACGGAGGGCCCCTTGGTACTTCGGGCCAAAACCGGGTCTCGCGACCGCTTTGGTCAGAAGCTGAAGAACTCGATGTGAACACAATGCATCCGCTTTCGGGGGTATAGTGACCAATCGCCGTCGGTCAGCGCCTGATTGAGCCGGACTGCCGAGCCGATGCTGCCCAACAAGCCGCGCGGCGTGCGACGAGCGAATGACCGCCGCGTCCTCAATGGCATCTTCGTGCGCAATTTCGGAATATTAGAAGAATGTCCCTGGGTTGCCCGACGTGTCAAGTCGCCTGGTCGAACGCCGGCCGAAAGGCCGGAGGAGACGGTGTTGGGCGGCATGGACGCCGCCCAACACGATCATGAATCTCATTTTGCCATTGCCGTCCTGGCGGCCTCGATTTTAGCCTTCACGGAATCGAGGTTGAAGCTCGCGCCCTTCTGCATCGGCGGAAACTCGATTGCGGTCATGGCCAGCTTCTCGACCTCCTGTTGAACGAACACGAAGCGCCAGAACTCATATTTGAACCAGTCGAAGTACTGTTGGGCGCCGTATTTGGTCCCGCTGTCGGGCCAGCCCGTTCGCTCGAACGGATCTAGGCGGAGGTTGATCAGGTAGGGGACGTCAACCTTGGCTTTTTCGCCCAGCCAGCCACCGGGCTGGTCGATGAAACGATACTTGTAGTCGTCGATGCGCACGGCCCCCAGTTCGCTCTCGCCGAAGTACCAGATTTCGTGTCGATTCGACGGCCCCTTGCCGGTGATCATGTCCATCTGATTATAGCCATCCAGATGGCACTTGTAGTTGCGATCCCCGATTTGCTTGCCCTTCTTCAGTTCCTCGGCAATGTTCGGGTTGCCGGCAGCCGCCAGCAAGGTCGGGAACCAGTCCAGCCCGGAGATGATGCCGTTCTCGACCTTGCCCGCCGGCACCTTGCCCGGCCAGCGGATCATCGCCGGCGCGCGGAAGCCGCCTTCCATCACCGTACCTTTGCTCTGCGCGAAAGGCGTCTGTCCGCCATCCGGCCAAGTGAAGACCTCGGTGCCGTTGTCCGTGGTGAAGATGACAATGGTGTTGTCATCCACGCCCATGTCCTTGAGCTTTTTCATGACGAGGCCGACATCGTCGTCGAGCTGCGCCATGCCGGCTTCATGAATCGACCAGCCGTTCTTGGAGTTGCGCATCGCCTCGTACTTCGGCGACAAATGCGTGACGATGTGCATGCGGGTCGGATTGAGCCACAAGAAGAACGGCTTGTTATCGGCCTTGGCCCTTTCAATGAACGACAAGGCGAAGTCTCGGATTTCATCGTCCACCGTTTCCATCCGCTTGGGATAGAGCGTTCCGGCGTCTTCAATCCTCTGCTTGCCGACCTTGCCCCAGCGGGGATCCACGGTGGCGTCGTCCACATTGGTTGCCCACGAATGGATCATGTTGCGCGGGCCGACCTTGTTCAACAGCTCCTGCGGATAGGCAGGGTGAGCCGGATCTTCCATCGCGTCGAGGTGATACAAATAGCCGAAGAACTCGTCGAAGCCGTGCACGGTCGGCAGAAAGTCGTTCTTGTCGCCAAGGTGGTTCTTGCCGAATTGGCCGGTGGCATAGCCCATGCCCTTGAGCGCGGTGGCAATGGTCACAGCCTCCGCCGGCAAGCCTGTGGGGGCGCCGGCCTGGCCGACCGTTGTCATGCCGGTGCGGATCGGCAGCTCGCCGGTGATGAAGTTGGCGCGGCCTGCGGTGCAGCTCGCCTCGGCGTAATAATCGGTAAACAGCATGCCTTCTGCGGCGATCTTGTCGAGGTTCGGCGTCCGGCCGGCCATCATGCCACGATGGTAAGCACCGATATTCCAGATGCCGATATCGTCCCCCATGATGACGACGATATTGGGCCGCTGGCCGCTCGGTGCCTGCTGCGCCTGGGCCAGTGCCTTTTCGACCGATGCGGCGGCGCCTAATGCGGATGCCGCCGCCAGGCTTGTCGTCGCGAGCAAAACATTTCGACGGCTCATATCGCGTGAGGCGTTATCCTTGTCGTCGCTCATCACTTGCTCCCTTCCTTATGATGCATCGAAGGCCAACATGGCTCGTGGACGTATCCACCGCTTCCGCATGGCGCGCAGCCGGGCGATAGCGACGGCAGTAGTTCGGCGCGCAGAGATGCGAGCCGCCTTTGAGAACCTTGCGGGGAATCTTGATCTTGGGCAGAGACGGATCGTGGCTGTCTTGCTCTCGCCCGCCGCGTGGATCCTGAGGAACGCAGCACGCCTTGGCCGCGTCGGGCGCATGCCTGGTGGACCACCAATCGGTGGTCCACTCCCAGACGTTGCCGATCATGTCATGAAGGCCGTAGCCATTCGGTGGGAACGCCATCACCGGCGAGGTGCGCGCGTGACCATCGTCGCCAAGATTCTGGTATGGAAAAACACCTTGCCAGGTATTCGCCATTGGCCTGCCGCCGGGCATCAGCTCGTCGCCCCAGGCGAACTCGGCTCCGTCGAGGCCGCCGCGCGCGGCAAACTCCCATTCGGCTTCGGTCGGCAAGTCCTTGCCAGCCCATGTCGCGTAGGCCTCGGCATCGCGATAGGCAATGTGGACCACGGGATGATCGTCGAGGCCGCTGATCGAACTGCGGGGGCCATATGGCCGGCGCCAGTTGGCGCCAAATTTGAAATTCCACCATTGCGACCAGTCGCGCAAATCGACCGGACGCTTCGGTGGCGTGAAAACCAGCGAGCCTGCCTTGAGCATGTGCGGCAGTGCGCCCGGATAGTCCTTTGCGTCAGGCCGCGTCTCCGCTGACGTCACGTAGCCGGTTGCGTTGACGAACTTGCGAAAATCGCGATTGGTGACCGGCGTCCGGTCCATCCAGAAGCCGCTCACCGAGACGCGATGGACCGGCGCCTCTTCGGCATAGTGCCTGTCTGAGCCCATGCGGAACGTGCCGCCCGGAATCCAGACCATGCCCCTCTCACTGGGCCCATCCGACAAAGGTACGCCTGCCGCAACGCCAACGTCGTGCATGGGCTACTCGCAGTGAACGAGTTTCAAAGTTACGATCGCCGCCCCGAGCAATTTCGAGAATCTCTCGGCAGCTTTCTAGCTCGCCGATTCGTCGGGGGAGCGTTTAACGCCTTGGTCAGTCAGAAAAGACGATCGAGTATCTGGAGCGCGAGGCCGACTACGCCGTTCGCAGCGGCACAACCTAGAGTATCACGTTGTAGCCGGGCAGCAAAGGTTTGCAATCCGGGCAGCAAAGGCAATCATGCTTGTAACAACTAAGTGTGAAGGCGCGACTACAACCCAGAACATCCTGGATCAAGTCATGAGGACGTCCGATCTATCCCCCGGCTGCAGGCGCCGCGGCGACAGTGCGGGTTAGTTTGGAGCCTTTTTCTTTTTGCTCGCGCCCCGCAAAGCTGCTGCCGAGGTCGTGACTGATCCATCAGTCATTTGAAGACAGGTCAAGAGATCGACATAGCTCGCTTCGCCTATCGTCGCCTCGGCCTCACACTGGGTCCTGACTGCCGGGGAGTACGAAGACCAAATCGGGCTCAGCTGTTCACGCGCTGAGTTCTCATCGCTCAAACACTTGCCTAAACTTTGAGGCAAGCTCAAATTCATCGCCTTGTCGGCTTCTACCGACGCTCTGCAAGTAGCCTCGACGTTGAATTTTGGGACAGCATCGGAAATGGGCGTCAGCAATTGGGTAGCCGCCGCCATGGCCATGATTGCTGGGTGCATGGGATATCCTCTCCAATACCGGGCTGCCCAATGCGAGCCGCCCGTCATCCAAGCCGATCCGCGCCGTGATGCGGCGGATCCAGCAGAAGATTTTCAGCCGTGGCCATAACGACTGGCCCGTCGTTCAAGAGAAAGCGAATCTTGGGCAACGTCCGAGAAGATGGTCGATAGAAATGGAAGGCGCAGGTCCAAGTCACAACGCCGCGCCTACGAACCTAGCAAGATGAGATGCTTCCAGTAACGCATCCTTCATTTATTGATCTAGATCAATCGAGCCAGGCCGCCTCGTCTTTGCCGAGAGCCCCTGACGGCTATGCAAAAAGTGCCAGGGTTGTGGCGTCAAGGACACAACCTTCCAATAAACCTCCAGCTGAACTCAAGTGTGCCGAATTCGCGTGGA
The DNA here is from genome assembly GCF_054063355.1 of Bradyrhizobium sp. USDA 4502. Classification (NCBI taxonomy): domain Bacteria; kingdom Pseudomonadati; phylum Pseudomonadota; class Alphaproteobacteria; order Hyphomicrobiales; family Nitrobacteraceae; genus Bradyrhizobium; species Bradyrhizobium sp. USDA 4502. The sequence continues at coordinate 4,442,949 of NZ_JBSSGF010000001.1, read as the reverse complement.
CGAACGGCGGCGTCAGCTTATTCTTTCCGAGTTTCTACCTCGCCGGAGCAATGGTGGGATCGCGAGAGTCGGGGAATCGGCGATGCGGTACTTTAAACCGAATTTGGGACGCAGATTTTTTTCGCAGTGGCATTTGAGTGTCGGGGCGCTTGCCGCTTTGCTGGCGCTTTTCACCCAAGCGGCTCGCGCCGATGAAAATGGCATCAGCTTTTGGATACCCGGATTTTTTGGCAGCCTCGCGGCCGTTCCTCAGCAGGCGCCGGGCTGGTCGGTAACCACGGTTTATTATCACACCTCCGTTTCCGCCGGCGGCGACGTGGCACGGTCGCGCGAAATCACGCTTGGTCGCTTTCCCGCGAATCTAACGGCCAACGTCAACGCGAACGTCAATGCGAATGTGAACCTTGGCCTTGTGGCCGGGACCTACACCTTTGCAACACCCGTGCTGGGCGGTCAGGCTTCTGCCAGCCTGTTGGCGACCTACGGCTCCAACTCCACGTCGCTGGCGGGATCGCTCGTTGGGACATTGACGGGACCAGGCGGCGGCACGTTCCCCTTCTCCCGGTTTGACAGCATCGACAGCTCGCTCATTGCATTCGGCGACCTGATCCCGCAGTTCGCGCTGCGCTGGAATGCCGGTGTCAACAATTACATGACGTACGTTACCGCCGACCTTCCGGTCGGCGCCTACCAGTCGGGCCGCCTGGCGAATCTGGGGCTTGGGCACTGGACAGTCGACGCAGGCGGCGGCTACACCTATTTCGATCCAAAGACCGGGCATGAATTTTCGACGGTGCTGGGATTCACCTACAACTTCGTCAACCCCTCCACCCAATATCAAAGCGGCGTCGACATGCACCTCGACTGGGGCGCATCGCAATTCCTGACCAAGCAGTGGCAGGTCGGCCTCGTCGGTTACCTCTATCAGCAGCTCGGCTGCGACAGCGGCTCCGGCGATCGCGTCGGCTGCTTCCGGTCGCGCGTGGCCGGTGTCGGCCCGCAGGTCGGCTACATTTTCCCGGTCGGAGACATGCAGGGATATCTGAACCTGAAGGGCTATGGCGAATTCGCCAATGAAAATCGTCCAGCAGGCTGGAACGTCTGGCTGACGTTCAATCTTCAGCCCACGGCGCCAACGCCGCCGACATCCACAAGGCCCAGATTCACGAAATAGCAGCGCCGGTAACGTTGCCACCGGTGTCGTGCCGAAGGCTCAATCTCGCGCGGCGGTAGCGACGCAATCAGCCAATGGACACTCCGCGAGCGTGCGGACATGTCCGGGTTGGGGCCAAAACAGGGACATCAACAGGACGATGCCAAAGCCACGGCAGCTTGTCGGCGGCCATAGCCTGATGCGCTTTTCGCTTGCCTTGATCGCGGCGCTTCAAACCCGATTCACTGTCCCGGCCATAAAGCCGATAAACGATCCGGTGAAGAAAGAGGCACTAAGCATCATTAGACTGCCCGTCACGGAGAGAACAAGCTTGTCTTGAACAAAATGAAGTACGATCCACCCCAGCAGCATGCAGATTAGCCCGCAGCCTGCCGGCCACATCGCACGCCGCCGAACTGCGAGCCGCTGGGCCGGGCCAAGCAGCTCGGAGTTCCGTGATAGATTCCAGGATCGGCGAAACGACACCTCGAAACTCAAGGCTACCACGATCAGACAGGCCGTGAGGAAGTAACCAGACATTACCCTTGGTGCCAACCGTTACCATCTTGAAGGACACGGGCGAGACAATAGCGTGGCTTGATTGCCTCAACCTTAAGGAGATAGCGAACAAACAGCTGTATCGGACCACTATTCCAAACTCGTCAGCGAAGTCCGCTCAAGCACTGCCGGCGTGTGGCAACGCGCTACGACAAACGCGCTGCCAACTACCTCGGGTTCGTCCAACTCGCGTCAATCCGGCTGTGGCTACGCGCTAATGAGTCCACGTCCTGGTTGGATTAAAGCAGGCTGAGATTAGGCTGCGCCCGCAAATTGGGCGCGTTCCCTTTTCCCGCCTGCGACGTGTAGGGCGAAGGGACGTGGGCGCAATTTCGGAATATTAGAAGAATATTCCTGAGTTGCCCGACGTGTCAAGTCGCCCTGGCCGAGTCGCCCTGGCCGAACGCCGGCCGCCGCCGGCTACTTTGCATGGGGTTGTTTTCGATATTTTGGCAGCGCCGCCTGCGACGGCCCCATAACTCAACCCGCTTTAGTGCCGCACCACCAGCACCGAGCATTTGGCGTAGCGCACTACGTGTCCGGCATTGGAGCCGAGGAAATAGGTGCGCATCGCCGGCCGGTGCGAGGTCATCACGATGAGGTCGGCCTTCATGGTCGCGGCCTCCTCGAGGATCTCGTGATAGATGCCGCCCTGACGGACTACGCCCGAGATGCGGGAGGGCGCGATGCCGGATTCGCGCGCCACGATCGCAAGCGCTTCTTCCGACGTTTCGCGCTGCTGGCTGTCGAAATCCGCCGGCACATATTCGGCGAGCATCACCGGCGTCATCGGCAGCACGTTGAGCAGACGAACCGTCCCGTTCCATGTTTGCGACAATGTTGCAGCGGTTGCGATCGCCGGTTTCGCCAGGTCGGTATCGGCGAGGTCGATCGGAACGAGAATGGACTTGTACATCTGCGCCTCCTGTCCGCGATTGGTCTGGAGCCGTTTGGTCCCTGTGCCCGGGACGCGCGCCTTCTTTTTCTTGAAGTCGGTCTGGTATCGACGCGAACCGGTCCCCCTGTCGCGCAGACGTCAATATAGCATGGCGGCGCGGCGCTGTCCGCTTGCGTCAGCTGCGCGAGGCCTGCTTCAACAGTTTAGGGCTGACGAACAGGACGAGCTTGCCGCGCCGGAACGAGACGTCGTTCCAGTCGTCGGTCGCGAAGTCGAAGACGGCGAGCCCCGAGGTCGGCAGATTGTCGCCGAGCGCGCGCTTTGCGGCCTCGTCGCCGCTGCCGGTCAAGGTCAGCGCGAGCTCGTGCATGCCGGGGTTATGGCCGATCAGCATCAGCCGCTTCGGATCGGTGACCGAAGCCATCCGGATCGCGGTCAGCAATTGCGCCGGATCGGCGCCGTAGAGGTCCGGCACGAATTCGACTTTCGGCGCAGGCCCGGCGCCCTTCAGCGCCTCGCGCACGATCTCCCAGGTCTGCCTGGTGCGGGCTGCCGGCGAGACCAGCGCCAGATTGGGCAGGGGCGGATGACGGGCGATCCAGCCGCCGATCTCCGCTGCGTCGCGGTGGCCGCGCTCGTCGAGACGGCGGTCCTGGTCGTGCCCCGAAGGCGCGTCGTGTTCGGTTTTGGCGTGACGCAGCAGCAGCAAACGGCGCATGGACTTCCATTCTCGATTCGGTCAGGTCGAATTAATTCTACAGGCTCATGCCCTGGACAAGGTGACAAGCGCCGCAGCGGTCCGTAAGAAACGCCATGAGCGAGAGTTCCACAAGTGCGGCGGACGGCCCCGATCAGGCGGCCTCGCCGTTCCGCGACCGTCTGGCGTTCGACCTCGACGTCGACATTTGCGTGGTCGGGGCCGGGCTGGCCGGCCTGACCGTGGCGCGTGAGGCGGCGCGGCTCGGTGCGAGCGTTGCGGTGCTCGAGGGCCGCCAGATCGGCTGGAACGCCTCCGGTCATCATCTCGGCACCGTGATGCCGGGATTCGGCCTGCCGATATCAGATGTGATCGAGCGCGTCGGCCTCGACGATGCCCGCGAATTGTGGGCGCTATCGAAGGAGGGCGCCGATTATGTCCGCGCCACCGCTACCGAGGATTTGATCCCGGGCATCAAGCCGAGCGATGGCGCGCTGGAAGTCTCCAATGTCGATGTCGGCGAGGCGCTGATCGGCCGTCTGCAGATGCTGGGCGAGGATTTCGCGACCGAGGTCGAGGGCTGGCAGGTCGATCGCGTGCGCAGCGTGCTCAGGACCGGCCGCTATTTCCACGGCATCTATTATCCGAAGGCGTTCCAGATCGATGGCCGCAAATATGTGCACGGCCTCGCCGCGCTGGCGATGCGGGCGGGCGTGCGGATCTTCGAGGAGACGCCAGTCGTCAGCATCGATTTTTCGGGCATCCGCAAACGCATCGTGACGCCGACGGCGCGGCTGCGGGCCAACCATATTGTCCTCGCCGGCAATATCCATCTCGGTGCGCCGTTGAAGCGGTTGTCCGATACGCTGCTGCCGGTGTGGCGCTACGCGGCATTGACCGAGCCGCTCGGGGAGCGGCTGGCGGAGTCCATCGCCTTTCCCGGCTCGGTCGTCGACAGCGACGGCATCGACCATTTCCGTGTCGTCGATGGCGATCGGCTGTTGTGGGCCAGCCCCGAAACCACCTGGAACGCACGGCCGGAGCGCCTCGGCGCCGCAGTGCAGCGTCGCGTCGCCACGGTGTTTCCGCAACTCGGCAAGGTTCCGGTCGCGGAGATGTTCGGCGGCGCGGTCGGCGTTACCGTGCACGGCATGCCGCAGATCGGCCAGTTGCGCCGAGGCCTGTGGGTGGCGAGCGGCTTCGGCCGGCAGGGACTCAACACCTCGGCGCTCGCCGGGCAGCTGATCGCGCGCAGCATCCTGTGGGGCGACGATCGCTGGCGGCTGTTTTCGCCGTTCGAGCTGGTCTGGGCCGGCGGCGCCACCGGCCGCGTCGCCGGTCATTTCGTCAGCCTGTGGGCGAGGGGGGCCTCGTCCGTGGCGGGTGTTCTGGCGCGCTACCGCGAGGGTGCACGTGCGAAGGAACGCCTGCGCGAGGCGCGGCTCGCCGAGGCCAATCTCAGGGCGGGAACCAGGGGACCCGCACCCCGCCGTCCACCCCCGTCGGCTGTGCGGCCGGCGCGTCCGTCCGCGCCCAGGCCGATCGAGGACGGCGAGGCGCCGTATCCGGATGCCTCGCAAGAAAGTGAGCGGATCTCCGACGGGCGGATGTAACGTCCGGCGGCGGGGTTCGTATCTGTTGACGAACCTCGGGCGCGCCCCCTGAGCCGTCCGCACCGGAGATGATTGATGATCGATCGCCGCATCCTGCTTGCTTCCGCCGCCGGCCTGTTCGGCTTCGCCGCCTTCCGCTGGCTGCGCGCCTCGCCGGCGCAGGCCGCCGAGAAATTCGAGATCGAGAAGACCGACGCCGAATGGCGCGCGCAGCTGACGCCGCAGCAGTACGAGATCCTGCGCAACCAGGGCACCGAGCGGCCGGGATCGAGCCCGCTGCTCAAGGAGCACCGCAAGGGCACCTTCGCCTGCGCCGGCTGCGACCTGCCGCTGTTCTCGTCCGAGACCAAGTATGAGAGCGGCACCGGCTGGCCGAGCTTCTACAAGCCGCTGGACAATGCGGTCGGCACGACGTCGGACCGCACCTTCGGGATGGTGCGCACCGAGGTGCATTGCCGCCGCTGCGGCGGCCATCTCGGCCACGTCTTCGACGACGGCCCGAAACCGACCGGGCTGCGCTACTGCATGGACGGTTTCGCGCTGGTGTTTCACCCGGCGGCGCCATCCGCGACCTGACATTCCTTCCCGGCAATTGTTGCCGCTCCCGGCAAATGTGCCCCGGTCGAACGACCGGGGCATTTTTTTCAAGCGGATGATTTTGTTACGTTTTGTTTCGTGGCACGACCTTTGCGACATGCTCCGCCGATGCGGCCATTCCTGTGATTGCCAGCCGCCGGGAATCGAATTGGAGAACATGTCATGGGTATCTTCGGCGCTCTCACGACGGCTGTCGGTGGCTTGCGCGCGGGGTCGTACGCGCTCGAAAACATCTCCGGCAACATCGCCAACTCTCAGACCACCGCCTTCAAGCGCATCGATACCTCATTCCTTGACCTCGTCCCGCAGACCGCGCTGACCGCGCAACTTGCCGGCGGCGTCACCGCGCAGTCCCGTTCGACCAACTCGGTGCAGGGCGACGTCCAGTCGGCATCGGTCGCGACCTTCATGGCGATCAACGGCAACGGTTTCTTCGCGGTGCAGAAGCCCGGCAGCTTCACCGACGGCGCCCCGGTGTTCGACGGCGTCGACCGCTATACCCGCCGCGGCGATTTCCAGCTCAACAAGGACGGCTATCTCGTCAACGGTGCCGGCTACTATCTCGAGGGCGTGCCGATCGACCCGACCACCGGCAACCCGGCAGGCTCATCGCCGCAGGTGCTGCAATTCAAGAACGACTTCCTGCCGGCGCAGCAGACCACCAAGATCGACTATCGCGCCAACCTCGCGTCCTATCCCTTGACCACCGCGCACGACACCTCGGTTCCCGGTTCCGAGCTGATCCGGCCGGGCGCGTTCAGCAGTGGAAACAATCCGTTGGTGCTGGGCACGCCGGCTGCGCCGTATACCGATTCCGCGATCACCGGCACCGCGCAAAACAACAAGGCGACGCCGTCGGTGGCCATTACCGCCGCGACCCTGCTTTCAGGCGCAGCCGGCACCGATTCGATCAATACCAACTTCAGCGCCGGCTCTGCGGGCCCGCCCGTCGTGCCCGCCGACACGATCACGGTCAACGGCACCGTCATCACCTTCGTGGCGTCGGGGGCGACCGGCAACCAGCTCAACGTCACCGACAGCATCGGAACGCTGCTTGCGAAGATCGACTCGATTACCGGTACCACGACGTCATCGACGATCAGCGGCGGCAAGATCACCTTGCACTCCGGCAAATTGGCCGATCTCAACGTGACGAGCTCGAACGCGACCGCCTTTGCGGCGCTCGGCTTCACCGGGTCGGCGGTTGCGGTTCGCGGCGGCGGCGGCACGGTCGGCACCGGTCAGGTTATCGGCAACGACAACTCGACCTTCCTGAACGAATCCGTCTCGGGCGGCGCCGTCACGGCCTACGACGTGTCGGGCGCGCCGGTGAACCTGCAATTCCGCTGGGCCAAGACCGACAGCTCCTCGCTGGGCAGCGGACATACCGACACCTGGAACCTGTTCTATCAGGTCAATCCCAATGCGACCGGCACGCAGGTCTCCTGGCAGAACGTCAACGTCAACTTCACCTTCGCCTCGAACGGCCAGATGTCGCCGGCGATCTCCTCGGTGGCGCTCACCAATGCCGTCGTCAACGGCGTGTCGCTCGGCAGCCCGGTGATCAATTTCGGCTCCGGCGGCGTGACCCAGTTTGCCGACGCCAACGGCAACGTTCAGGTGAACCAGATCCAGCAGGACGGTTTCCCCGCCGGCCAGCTGCAGTCGGTCAGCGTCTCCACCAACGGCCGCATCGTCGGCAACTACACCAACGGCCGCAACATCGACCTCGCCGAAATCTCGGTGGCGACCTTCAACGGCACCAACTTCCTCAAGCGCATCGACGGCGGTGCGTTCGAGGCGACCGACGAGTCCGGTGCGGCGCTGTTCGGCAAGGCCGGCACCATCGTCGGTTCCTCGCTCGAGAGCTCGAACACCGATATCGCCGACGAATTCACCAAGCTGATCGTGACCCAGCAGGCCTATTCGGCGAACACCAAGGTGATCACCACAACCAATTCGATGGTGCAGGATCTCCTGAACGTGGTGCGCTGATCGCATCGTTGTTGCACGTGTGAAGAAGTAAAGGCGAGTACACATCATGGGTTTGAGCCAAGCCCTCTCCACCGCGATGTCGGGCCTGCGCGCCACGCAGGCCTCGCTCTCGCTCGTGTCGTCGAACGTCGCCAACGCGGAGACGCCCGGCTACGTCAGGAAGACGCTCAACCAGGTCACCGGCACCACCGGCCAGTACGGATCGAGCGTCCTCATCACCGGCGTCAACCGCCAGCTCGACGAATTCCTGCAGACCCAACTCCGAACCGAGACGTCGGGCGCGGCCTATGCCGACGTCCGCTCGGATTTTCTGGCCAATTTGCAGGGCGTGTATGGCAATCCCGACTCCACCGGCACGATCGAGGACGCCTACAACAAGTTCCTGACCGCGCTGCAGGGGCTGTCGACCAGCCCGGAATCGCAGTCGGCCCGCATCGGCGTGATCAATGCCGCGCAATCGATGGCGCAGCAGCTCAACGCGACTTCGCAGGGAATCCAGACGCTGCGCGCCAACGCCGAGGCCGGCATCAGCGACTCCATCAACAGCGCCAACAATGCGTTGCAGCAGATTGCGCGCCTCAATGTCCAGCTGGCGGCCAATGGCGGCACGACCGACGCCTCGACCGCGGCATTGCTCGATCAGCGCGACCGCTACGTCACGCAGCTCTCGCAGCTGATGGACATCCGCACGGTCACCAACAGCCAGAACCAGGTGAGCGTGTTCACCAATTCCGGCGTGCAACTGGTCGGCACCGAGGCCGCGACGCTCAGCTTCAACGCCCAGGGCACGATGACGCCCAACACGTTGTACAATACCGACCCGACCAAGAGCACCGTCGGCACCATCACCATCACGTTCCCGCATGGCGGCACCTATGACATGGTGTCGACCAACTCGATCCGCTCCGGCAAGATCGCCGCCTATCTCGAGTTGCGCGACAACACGCTGGCGCAGGCCCAGACACAGATCGATCAGTTCGCCGCCGCGATGTCGAGCGCGCTGTCGGACAAGACGACCGCAGGCACCGCGGCGACGGCGGGGGCGCAGTCCGGCTTCGACCTCGACCTCTCGGGGCTGCAGAACGGCAACACCATCCACGTCTCCTACAAGGACAACACCACCGGCCTGACGCATAATCTGTCGATCATCCGCGTCGACGATCCGAGCGTGCTGCCACTGAGCAATACCGCGACCGTCGATCCGAACGACGAGGTGCTGGGCATCGATTTCTCAGGTGGCATGAGCTCGGTGCTGTCGCAGCTCAACGGCGCACTCGGCGGAACCGGCCTGCAATTCTCCAATCCGTCGGGGTCGACGCTGCGCGTGCTCGACGACGGCGCCGCCAACAAGGCCGATGTGACCGCGGCGTCGGTCACGTCGACGGTTTCGTCGCTGACCTCGGGCGATCCGCACCTTCCGCTGTTTACCGACAATGGCGGGCTCTACACCGGCGCGATCACCGCGAACGGCTCGCAGACCACCGGCCTTGCCGCGCGCATCAGCGTCAACACCGGCCTGATCGGCGATCCCTCGCGCATGGTGGTGTACTCGACCAATCCGCAGACGCCGGCCGGCGACACCACGCGCGCCAACCTCGTCCTGAACCAGCTGTCGAACGCCTCGTACAGCTATTCGCCGCAGACCGGCCTTGGCACGTCAGGCGCGCCGTTCACCGGCACGCTGCTCAACTTTGCCAAGCAGTTCATCAGCCAGCAGGGCGAGTCCGCGACCGTCGCCAAGCAACTGGCTGACGGCCAGGACGTCGTGCTGAACACGCTGCAGACCAAGATGGACTCGACCTCCGGCGTCAACATGGACGAGGAGATGGCGCATCTGCTTTCGCTGCAGAACGCCTATTCCGCCAATGCGCGCGTGATGTCGTCGATCAAGCAGATGTACGACGCGCTGCTGCAGCTCACGTGAGGGTAACATGTCGATCGACGGCGTAAGCGGCAGAACTTCCTATATCGGCACCACGATCCTCAACCTGCGGAATCAGCTCAATGACCTGACGACGCAGCTTGCGACCGGCAAGGTATCGACGACCTATGCGGGGCAGGGGCTCGATCGCGGTTTCGCGCTCAGCCTGCGCGCGCAGATCAGCGGCATCAACGCGTTCTCCGATACCGCCACCAACCTCAACACGCGCCTGAGTGTCGCGAACCTCACCTTGCAGGGCCTGTCCGACGTCGGGACCCAGGTGAAAAACGCCGCGACGACGGCGACGCTGACGCTCAACGACAGCGGCCAGACCTCGGGCCAGATCACGGCGCAGGCGGCCTTCGCCAACGCAGTCGCGATGCTGAACAGCCAGTCGGGCGACCGCTATCTGTTCTCCGGCCGCGCGATGGATACGCCGGCCACGGTGTCCGCCGATACCATGCTCAAGGGCACGGCAACCCAGGCCGGCCTGACGCAGCTCATCAATGAGCGCAAGCAGGCCGATCAGGGCGCCGGCATGATGGGACGCCTGAGCGTCTCGTCGCCGCCGGCGACCACGACGGTCACGAGTATCGCCGAGGACGGCTCGCCGTTCGGCCTGAAGCTCTTGTCGGTGCAGTCGTCGTTGACGGGTGGCGCCACGGTGACGCAGCCGGCCGGCACGCCGAAGACCGCGTCGGTCGATCTCGGCGCCGTCAATCCGAAGGACGGCGACAAGATCAAGTTCAACTTCACGCTGCCCGACGGCACCACCGAAGCGATCGAACTCACGGCGACCACGACGAACCCGCCGCCCGCCGGTTCGTTCCTGATCGGCACCGACACCGCGGCGACGACGGCAAACCTGCAGTCGACGCTGACCTCGTCGATCAAGACGTTGAGCGACACGTCGCTGGTCGCGGCGTCCGCGGTCGCAGCGTCGAACAATTTCTTCAATCCGGTCGCGACCGTCTCGGGCGCCGCGGTCAACAACCAGAACACGCCGCCGGCGCCGATCAGCGGCGCCACGGCGCTGTCGGGGGCGACGGGCACCGACTCGCTGTCGACGAGCTTTGCCGCCGGCGATACCATCACGGTGAACGGCACGCCGATCACCTTCGTGGCCTCGGGCGCCACCGGCAACCAGGTCAACGTCACCGACAGCGTGCAGACGCTGATGGCCAAGATCGACCAGATCAGCGGCACCAAGAACCCGTCGACCATCAGCAACGGCGCGATCACCCTGCACGGCGCCGACGGCGAGAGCCTGTCGATCTCGAGCTCCAATACCGCCGCACTCGGCGCGCTCGGCATCGCCAACAACACCACCGCAGCGCCGGCGCCGCTCAGGGTAGGGGGACCGCCGTTCGACACCGCGACCCACCTGGTCGCGGGCACGCCCGGCAACACCGTCTACTGGTACACCGGCGAGAATGGCCCGGGGTCGGCGCGCGGCACCGCGGTCGCGCAGGTCGATCAGTCCATCACCGTGCAGTATGGCGCGCGCGCCAACGAGCAGGCCTTCCGCTATTTGCTGCAGAACGTCGCGGTGTACGCAGCCGTCACCACCAATGCCAGCAACCCGAATGCGAGCGCGCAGGTGACGGCGCTCGCGCAGCGCGTGAGCGCCAACCTTGCCCCGCAAAACGGTCAGCAGCAGATCCAGGACGTGCAGGCCGAATTCGCCGGTGCGCAGACCGCGACCAAGGCGGCCACCGATCGGCAGACCCAGCTGAAGGGGATGGCGGAAACGATGCTCGACTCGGTCGAGGGCGTCAATCAGGACGAGGTCGCGACCAAGATCCTGGCGCTGCAAACCAGCTTGCAGGCGTCGTACCAGACCACGTCGATGCTGTATCAGACGACGCTGCTGAAATATCTGCCGATCAGCTGATCACGCGCCCCTGAACTCCAGCCAGCAAAAAGGCCTCCGCGCGGAGGCCTTTTTCGTGTGTGCCGAGCATGACCGGCAGCTTGGAGGTGGAAGTCCTCTATCCAGCCTGATGACGGTGAAGGATTAGCGAAGCGCAAGGGCGTCATCGCGAGGTGGGGTCTGAAGGAAGCGTGGAGCAAAGCCGCGGCCCGATGGACAAAAACCGGATAACGAGGCCTACCCGGCCGGACGAGCGAGCACGTGATCGCGAAGTCCACGGTCATCAAGGGCCGGGGTGGTAAATCCGGCGGGCGTGCGGCGAAGGCGGTCGATCTTATCTCGGGAGATCTGCGCTGCGTCTCGGCAACGAGACTGAGGTCGTCGTAAGGCGATCTGACCGCAGTGCAGAAGTCAGCAGAGGGCATAGTAGGCGGAACGAGTTTCGCCGAAGGCCTGAACGCTGGAAGTGACGAGTAGATGCAGCGATATCGCATCGGCCATGCGACTGAATTCCGGGCAACTGGCCTCGGAACGGCGGGAAGGGGTGAAACCCTGACTGACGCTGATCAGAGGAGTCGAAGCTGGCGCGACGATTGCTGACACCCAAACTACGGCGGCAACAGAACAACTCTTGCCGCTTAATCCAGCGAACCGCCGTATACGGACCCGTATGTACGGTGGTGTGGGAGGGGAGGGGCTGCGAGGCTCCCCCCTATCCCGATTGAGGCGAGTGGTGCTAGTGCGTTTTCAAGCGAAGCGGACGCCGGTTCGCGTGAAGAAAACGCGTCCGAACAAGAAGCTCTACGCGCTCTTGCGTGTGTCGTCCCGCTCGGCGTTCTGCTGGTCGCGCGCGGCTTCCAGCAGCTTCTCTTCGTGCGCGATCAGCTTCTTGGATTCCTTCAGCGCGTGATAGAGGTCGCCGTTGAGGATGAAGTTGTTGACGCTTTCGATGAAGGGCCAGGCGCTCGGCATCGCGGTGATGATGTCGCGCACCAGACTGAAATAGGTCGGGTGGTGCGCCATCGGGTCCGGCGATAGATACATCAGCTGCACGGCGAGATAGATCAGCTTTGCCGGCGTGTCCGCGGTCTCGGGCGTCAGGATATCCTTCTCGCGCAGGATCGGGATGCGGTCGCCGTCGATCAGCAGGCGGGCGCGCTGGTCGGTGTTGGTGATCACGCAATTGCCGACGATGATGCGTTCGTTCGGTTTGAGTTCGACCTTCAGGGCCATGACCGTTCTCCTTTGCCTGCAGTCGCGCGATGTCTTCGCTGGCGGAGCGAAGTGGTTCGGCACTGCTTAGCAGCCGCCGTTGCGGGCAGGGGCCGATGCGACAGCGATCCTTTCCCATGATGGTTAATGCTTGGTGAACGAGGGGCGGGCGCTGGCGTCGTTATCTGGCCGGAATTGTCAATCGTCTCAGTAGTTTTCGGGACGAACCTCGCCCGATGGCGATAATTTTATTCTTCGGCCTTTGTCTCAAATGCCGTGCTGGAGATTTCTTTTTCCTTCGCGGCTTGACCGCAGGATCCGGCCATCCGCCCGATCAGAAAGGATTGGAGCGGCTTTTTCCTCAGTTTCACACCAGAAAGGTATGAAAATGTCCGATATCATTCTCTCCTCCTCCGTTCGTCAGAACCTCCTCTCCCTCCAGTCCACCGCCGATCTGCTCTCCACGACGCAGAACCGCCTTGCCACCGGCAAGAAGGTCAACACGGCGCTCGACAACCCGACCAACTTCTTCACCGCGCAGTCGCTCGACAACCGCGCCAGCGACATCAACAACCTGCTCGATGGCATCGGCAACGGCGTGCAGGTGCTGCAGGCCGCCAACACCGGCATCACCTCGCTGCAGAAGCTGGTCGATACCGCGAAGTCGATCGCCAACCAGGTGCTGCAGAGCCCGACCGGCTACACCACCAGGTCGCAGGTCACCTCGACCGCGGCGCTCGGCGGCACGTCTGCCAACCTCGTCGACGGCACCACGATCAAGAGCGGTGACGTGCTGGCGATCGCGGCTTCGGCCGGCCAACCCGCCTTCAGCTTCACCTTCGGGGCCAGCACGTCGCTGGCGCAGCTGAACACGTCGCTGGCGGCCAGCAACCTGACGGCGAGCCTCGACAGCTCCAACAAGCTTGTCATCACCACGACCAATGACGCGGCGTCCTCGACGATCGGTGCGGTGACCTTCACCAACACCGGCGGCGGCACCGCGACGTTCAGCGCGGCCGGCACGGCGCCGGTCGCCGACCAGGCCTCGCAGTCGGCGCGCGCCGCTCTGGTGACGCAGTACAACAACACCATCGCGCAGATCACGACCACGGCGCAGGACGCCTCGTTCAACGGCATCAACCTGTTGAACGGCGACAGCCTGAAGCTGACCTTCAACGAGACCGGCAAGTCGACGCTCAGCATCACCGGCGTCACCTTCAATGCCAGCGGCCTCGGACTGAAGGCGCTGACCGCCGGCACCGACTTCCTCGACAACAACTCGGCGAACAGCGTCATCTCGTCGCTGAGCTCGGCGAGCTCCGCGTTGCGCAGCGAAGCCTCGACGCTGGGTTCGAACCTGTCGATCGTGCAGATCCGTCAGGACTTCTCGAAGAACCTGATCAACGTGCTGCAGACCGGTTCGTCCAACCTGACGCTGGCCGACACCAACGAGGAAGCGGCCAACAGCCAGGCGCTGTCGACCCGCCAGTCGATCGCGGTCTCCGCGCTGGCGCTCGCCAACCAGAGCCAGCAGAGCGTGCTGCAGCTGCTCCGCTAAGCGCGCCGGCAAGTGCTTCGAGAACGGCGGGGGAAACCCCGCCGTTTTCTTTTGTCTCCGGGATATTACGGTGTCTGTCCATGCCGTCAGAACGACGCATTTCGTAACGGCTGCTAACCATATTTAAAGGCGCCGGATGCATAAATATCGGGCGCTAGAATTGCGTCTTCGCGGCTCGAGAAATCCGCATCCCATCGAGGTCATTGAATGTCGAATGCAGCCCAGGCCTACGCTCGTACCTCCACGACGACGGCGTCCCCACGTGAAATCGAAGCGCAGGCGCTGTTGAAGGCCGCGCGGCAGCTGCAGGAAGTCCAGACGAACTGGAACGGTCCCGACAAGGCGCTCGATCACGCGTTGCTGTTCAACCGCCGGCTGTGGTCGATCTTTCTCAGCGCCGCGCAGGGCGACGACAATCCGCAGCCCGCTCGAGATTCGCCAGAACATCGCCAATATCGGCGTGTTCGTGATGAAGCAGACCGTCGACATCCAGATGAATCCGGATCCGGCGAAACTGAAGTCGCTGATCGATATCAACTGCAATATCGCCGCCGGCCTCTCGGGTCGCGGCTGATCGATCGATTCCTGACGGAGCCCTCGGCATGGCCGACGTGTTGAGCATCCTGTCGGCCAACTACAAGGCCGCCGGCCTGACGGTCCCGTCGAAGACGCCCTATGTGGCCGTCGATCCGAACCTCTATGAGGGCAGCTGGAGCGGCAAGTACGCCAACAACAAGTCGTTCAACATCTCGGTGTCGAACGTCGATGGCTTCCGCGCCAAGGTCCACTACCAGAGCGACGGCACCAGCAAGTATCAGGACGTGCTGATCAAGGATGGCGGGTTCCGGATCGGCGATACCAAGTTCGCGCTGGTGCAGCAGGGGACGGCGTTGATCGCCAATGTCGTCACCGATCCGGCTACTGGAGCGACCTATCTCGACAAGGCCTACGCCACGCAGAAGACCTGAGCGGTCGTTGCTCCGCGCCTAGGCGCGGCGATCGGTGGCGCGCACCCGCGTCGGCGCGTCCTTGCTGAGATCGAGCGCGTGGAAATAGGCGCGGCGGCGCAATACGGCTTCTTCCGGAAACTGCCTCACCACCAAATTCGTGCGATTGTCGACCACCTGATAGACCACGGCGCGCGCGTCGCGGTCGATGATGACCTGGTCGCTGACCGACGGAGCCTGATTTGAAATCGATGCGTTGACGGCGTTGGGATCGATGGTGACGCGCACGCTCGGCTCCGGAGCGGTGACGCTCTGGCTCGCCGGCAGTTCAGTCTTGACCGCCTTCTGCGCCGTATCGCTCGTGGGAGAGACCATCGGCGCCGCGACCGGTGCCCCCACCGGCTTGATGTTGAAATCTGTACTCATGGCAGCCTCGTAGTGCACAGGCACTAGTTTGCTTGAGTCAAATCCCAACCCCTCACGGTCCGCAACTCTACGGGGAACCTCTCAACAGGCTGTTAGAAAACACGCTGAATGCCGCGCTGCCGGGGCGGCGTCGAATTGAGCTAAATTGTAGGCGTAGGCGTCAGAGTGTGCGGCTGATCGCGATCGGCGTCATGTTGCGCGGGCCCGGCGTGGCGCGCTGTCCGCTTGCGGTATAGGTGTTCGGAATGTTGCGGCGCTGCACCTCGGCATTGACGCCGCGCACGATGCCTTCGGAGACGGCGTGCGCCGTTGCAAGCACGGTCAAATTGACCTGCAGCATGGCGCGGAACGTCTCGTGATGACGGCGCAGTGTCGCGAGCAGCTCGGGATCGGTCTGCGACAGCATCTTCTGCATCGATTTCAGATGCTCCACCGCGAGCATGTAGCGCCGCGACAGCTCGGACTTCTGCGGCTCGAGCCGCATGCCCTCGCGGATCTTGCCGGCGCGGACGAACTCGGTCTCCTGCTCGATCACGGCAAGCAGGCCGCCCATCACCTCGGTCAGCTCGTTGGCGAGACGCGCGACGTCCGGCGGCGTCGACGTCGCGGACCGCGCGGCGGAGGCGGATGCTACTGGCCGCGGCTGCTGTGGACGCTGGTTCATCGCGCTGCTCCTTGAAACCCTAGCCCTTGTTCGCCTGCTGCAGGATCAGCGAGCGGAACACTTCGTTGGAAATGCCGACGCCGCCGGCCTTGGCGAAATTCTTCGAGTATTCGTCGGTCAGCATCGACCGCCACGCGCCGGTGCCGACGGTGTCGCCGTACGGGCCATCGCCCTTCAGGCCGGTCGTCATCTGCGAGAACATCGAATTGAGGAACATCGATTCGAAATCGGTCGCGGTCGCCTTCGCCTTGGCGGCCTGCTGCGGCGTCACCTTCTTCAGCGCGTCCTGCAGCACGGGATCGGGGCGGCCGTTGAACATCGGCATCAACGCCTTGTTCGGCATGCTGCCGGTGGTGCTGTTGATCAGGCTCGCCATCACATCACCTCGATGTCGGCTTCGATCGCGCCGGCGGCCTTGATCGCCTGCAGGATGCTGATGAGGTCGCGCGGTCCGATGCCGAGGCCATTGAGGCCGTCGACCAGCTGCTGCAGCGAGACGCCGTCCTTGACCACTGCGAACTTCTTGCCGTCCTCGCTGACGCCGACGCTGGTGCGCGGCGTCACGACTGTCCGGCCGCGCGACAGCGGATTGGGCTGGCTGACCTGCGGACTCTCGGAGATCGAGACGGTGAGATTGCCCTGCGCGACGGCGACGGTGGCGACGCGAACGTCGCGGCCCATCACGATGATGCCGGAGCGCTCGTCGATCACGATCTTGGCCACCAGATCGGGATCGACCTGCAGCTGCTCGATCTCGGTCAGGAAGGCGACGACGTTGCCCTTGAACTCCGTCGGGATCGCAAGCTGCACCGTGGAGGGATCGATCGGCTCGGCGGTCTTGACGCCGAGATAGTCGTTGACCGCGGCGGCGATCCGCTTGGCGGTGGTGAAGTCGGCGTTGCGCAGCGCGAGGCGCACATTGGGCAGGCGGTTGAGTGCGAATTCGATTTCGCGCTCGATGATGGCGCCGTTGGCGATCCGGCCGACGGTCGGCACGCCGCGCACGACGCTGGCGGCGGCACCTTCGGCCGCGAAGCCGGCGACCGCCACCGATCCCTGCGCCACCGCATAGACATTGCCGTCGGCGCCGAGCAGGGGGGTGACGAGCAGGGTGCCGCCCTGCAGGTTCTTGGCATCGCCGAGCGCCGAGACGGTGACGTCCATGCGCGTGCCCTGGGTGCCGAACGCCGGCAGATTGCCGGTCACCATCACGGCGGCGACGTTGCCGGTGCGGATGGTGGCGCCGCGGATGTTGACGCCCATGCGCTCGAGCATCGCCTGCAGCGATTGCTTGGTGAAGGGGATGTTGTTGAGCGTATCGCCGGTGCCGTTGAGGCCGACCACGAGGCCGTAGCCGATCAGCTGGTTCTGACGCACGCCCTCGATATTGGCGAGATCCTTGATCCGCGACGTCGCGGCCGCCGGCATGACGGAGGCCGCCAGCGCCAGCAGCGCGGCGCAGGCCACTCCGAACAGATTTGCGATGCGGATGCCGGGCATCCCGATGCTCCCCTCGAACTGAACTCGCGGATCAAACGACACTCCCATGACGGCGATCCGCCATTAACCATGCGAGCTGCGTGCCACTCCGCTTCGCTTGGGCAATGCGTTGATATATTTATCGAAATTGTCTGGCCGTCATTTTGCTCCGGTTCGCCAGGGAGCGCGAAACTGCCGCGCGGCGGCAGAAATTGCCGGGTCGTTTACGCGCCGTTAACCATAAAACAGCGATGCTCGGCCCATTCAGGCCTGCGGGATCATCACGACGATGCGCATCTACGGACCGAACGGCACCACGCTTGGCACGTCCACCAGCGCCACGCGGCGCACGTCATCGAGCGGCTTCTCGCTGCCGGATGCGACGACCGCGCAGGAGGAGGTCCGCTCCACCGCGGCGCCGAAGGCCGCCGCCAGCCTCGATGCGCTACTCGCATTGCAGGGCGTCGAGGACCCGACCGAGCGCCGCAAGCGCTCGGTGGCCCGCGGCAAGGGCGCGCTCGACGTGCTCGATGCGCTCAAGCTCGGTCTGCTGTCCGGCAATTTCGATTCCTCCACGGTGAACCGGCTGCGTGACGCCGCGGCGAGCCTGAAGGAATCTTCCGGCGATCCCGGTCTCGATGCCGTGCTCGGTGAGATCGAACTGCGCGTCGAGGTCGAGCTCGCCAAGGCCGGGCAATACTAGGCTCCTCCCGATCAACTCACCTGTCCGACGCCGCCGGTGCCTGCAGGTGCCTCAGGCCGCCAGCGCCTTGCGCTGCGCGTCGTAGCGGCGCTGCGCGGCCAGCACGTCCTTCAGATTCCGTTCGGCCCAGTCGCGCAGCGGGTCGACGGCTTCGGCGAGCGTCGATCCGAGCGGCGTGATTGAATACTCCACCGTCACCGGCACCGTTGCGATCGCCCGGCGGCGCAGCAGCCCGTCGCGCTCCAGGCTTTTCAGCACCTGCGACAGCATCTTCTGCGAGATGCCTTCGATGGCGCGTCGGAGTTGGTTGAAGCGCATCGGCTCGCTGCGCAGCAGCAGCAGGATCAGCACCGCCCATTTGTCGCCGACCCGGTCGAGGATCTGGCGCGTCGGGCAATTGGCGGCATAGGCGTCCGGCTTGAGGCTCGTGGCTTTCATCGCGGTTACTCCGGCGTGATCAGGTGAGGCGAGAGTGCCTTCTTCACACCTACATCCTTTTCGCTATCTAGTCACCATTGGAAACCATCAATCGGAGACTTGAGATGAAGATCGCCATCGCCGGCGCGTCCGGCCAGGCCGGCTCGCGCATCACCGCGGAACTCGCCCGCCGCGGCCACGCCGTCACCGCCATCGCCCGCAACCCGGAGAAGATCGCCAGCCTGCCCAATGTCACCGCCCGCAAGGGTGACGCGAACGACCAGGCCGCCTTGGCCGCGCTGTGGGCCGGCCACGATGCCGCGGTCAGTTCGATCCATTTCCTGGCCAGCGACCCCGCCAAGCTGATCGGGGCGGCCAAGGCATCCGGGGTCGGCCGCTATCTCGTGGTCGGCGGCGCCGGCAGCCTTGAGGTGGCGCCGGGCGTCCGCCTGGTGACCACCCCCAACTTTCCGCCCCAATACAAGGCCGAGGCCTCCAAGGGGGCTGAATTCCTCGACCTGCTGCGCCAGGAGAAGGACCTGTACTGGACCTTCTTGTCGCCCTCGGCGCTGTTCGTGGCCGGCGAGCGGACCGGCAAGTTCCGCCTCGGAACCGACCAGCTCCTGACCGCCGCCGACGGCAAAAGCTCGATCTCCTTCGAGGATTTCGCAGTTGCACTCGCCGATGAAATCGAGCGTCCGGCCCATATCCGCCGGCGTTTCACGGTCGGTTATTGAAGGGGCAGGGCTGTCCCCGGGCAGGGCGGATAAGTTTGCCTGTGCAAGGCCTTGGGGGCGGCCCGCCTTTCGCGGTGGCAGATATTGTCTGTCACATGACGTGGCTATATAAGGCGCCGCGCGGAGGAGTTGTGTTCCCTCCGCCTGACAGGGACATGGCTGCCTTTGGAAAAGCTGAAGAACTACCGGCCGACTGAAAAAGAGCCTTTCATGAATGAGCGGCAGCGCGATTATTTCCGCGCCAAGCTGCTGGCCTGGAAGGATGAAATCCTCCGCGAATCGAAGGTCACGTTGCAGACGTTGCAGGAAGAGAACGTCAATCATCCCGACCTCGCGGACCGAGCGTCCTCGGAAACCGACCGCGCGATCGAACTTCGTGCCCGCGACCGTCAGCGCAAGCTGATCTCCAAGATCGACGCGGCGCTCCAGCGCATCGAAGACAACACCTACGGCTATTGCGAAGAGACCGGTGAACCGATCTCGCTGAAGCGGCTCGAAGCCCGCCCGATCGCAACGCTGTCGGTGGAGGCGCAGGAACGCCACGAGAAGCGCGAGAAGGTCTATCGCGACGAATAGTGGCGACGGATCGCCACGGATTGCTGCCGGCGCGTACCGGTTGTACGTTCGCGCCGCCATGATGACACGCACTCTCAGCATCGCTTCGGTGTTTTTGCTGGGCTGATCCCGCTTCCTCCTGGAAGCGCTGAGCGGCCCCACGAGCTTTCGCTCCTGGGATTCCAGTGAAACCGAATGAGCCGGTCAGGTTCCGCGCATCGCGGAGCATCGATGGCTGGCGACAGTTTGAGAGACAATCATGACCCATCGAAACGACGCGCGTGCGCTTGACGGCGCGCAGATCGAGCAATTCATCCAACAGGGCTTTGTCCGGATCGACAGCGCCTTTCCCCGGGAACTCGCCGACCAGGGACGCGCCATCATGTGGCGTGACCTGCCGTGCAGCGAGCACGACCCTGCGACCTGGACGCGCCCGGTGATCCGGCTGCCCGGCTACGGCGGCGCGCCGTTCCGGCAGGCGATCAACACGCCGCTGCTGCACCGGGCGTTCGATCAGATCGCCGGTCCCGGCCGCTGGCGCCCGCGCGACGACATCGGAACCTTTCCGGTGCGCTTCCCGCATCCGGACGATCCCGGCGATGCCGGCTGGCACATCGACGTCAGCTTCCCCGGCGAGGATTGCGACCCCAACGAGCGCAGCGACTTCTCCGCCTGGCGGGCCAATGTCGTCTCGCGCGGCCGGGCGCTGTTGCTGCTGTTCCTGTTCTCCGACGTCGGCGAGGACGACGCGCCGACCCGGATCAGGGTCGGCTCGCATTGGCCGATGGCCCGCTACCTCGCGCCGGCGGGCGAGGCCGGGCGCGCACGCATGGTGCTCGACGATGTCGGCGCCGACTGCGAGGTCGCGCTCGCGACCGGGGAGGCCGGCACGGTCTATCTGTGCCATCCGTTGCTGGTGCATGCCGCGCAGAAGCATCGGGGCACGACACCGCGCTTCATGGCCCAGCCGTCGCTCGCTGCCGGCGAACCGTACCGGCTGGAACGTGCGGACGGCGCGTATTCGCCGGTCGAGATCGCGATCCGGCGCGCACTTGGCATGGGGTGAGGCGCGATGACGCGTGCTCAAGCCTTGCCACGCATTCGCTGCACCTCTCCCGCTTGCGGGGGAGGTCGCATTGCATCGACAGATGCAGTGCGGGTGGGGGCTCTTTCCGCGATGTGATTCGTGGAGATACCCCCACCCTAGGCTCGAGAGCGAGCTTCGCTCGCCTCGGACCCCGCAAGCGGGAGAGGGAATGTAATTCCTATGCCGAAACGGTTTATGGCGAGACGACGTTCAGCTTGCCGCGCTATTGCGGCGCGGGCCGAACGTCTTCGACCATGCCAGCAATTCGCGGAAAGCCGGCGTCAGGCTCCAGGCCGAATCCGTCAGCTCGTATTCGACCTGCAGCGGCTTCTCGGCGAGCACCCTGCGCGCCACCAGGCCGTCGCGCTCGAGCTCGCGCAGCTGCGCAGTCAGCATGCTGGGTGATCGGCGCGAGCGCGCGGCGCAGCGCGCCGAACCGCACACCGCCATTCATCAGCGTGAACAGGATCTCGAGCTTCCATTTCCCCCCGAGCGCATGGATCGCGTGCTTGAATTCGATCAGCACATTGGGGTCGGTGGGGCAGCTCTCGCATTCACCGCCGTCACACATATCGCTGGTATTGTTTTCCATACCGGTCTCGAATTTCATCCTACTTGTCCAAGGTCAGATAGTGACCAGATGCGGCCTGTGCAGGGCGGGCAGTGCAATGTTGGGCCCATCCGCCGAACCATGAAGAGGGCAGGGACATGAGCACGGTTTTGGTCACAGGCGGATCGGGATTCATCGGCGTGCATACGATTCTGCAGCTGCTCGCCGACGGGCACGCGGTGCGAACGACGGTGCGCAATCCGGGTCGCAGCAACGACGTGATCGCGATGCTGCGCGAGGGTGGCGCGCTGGCGCCCGACCAGGTCGGCTTCGTCACCGCCGACCTGCTGCGCGACGATGGCTGGCGCGAGGCGGCCACCGGGTGCGACTACGTGCTGCATGTCGCATCACCGCTCGGCGCCTATGTGCCCGAGGACGAGAATGAGCTGATCGTCCCGGCGCGGGAAGGCACGCTGCGGGTGTTGCGCGCCGCGCGTGACGCAGGCGTCAAGCGCGTGGTCGTGACGTCGTCGTTCGCGGCAATCGGCTACGGCCATCCGCCTCAGGCGGCGCCGTTCAACGAGACCGTGTGGTCCAATCTCGATGGCGAGGGCGTGCAGGCCTATCCGAAATCCAAGACGCTGGCCGAGCGCGCCGCCTGGGATTTCGTGGGGCGCGAAGGCAATGGCCTCGAGCTTGCCGTGGTCAACCCCACCGCGGTGTTCGGCCCGGCGCTCGGTGCCGATTTCTCCGAGTCGATCGGCATCATCAAGGCGCTGCTCGACGGCGCGATGCCGGTGGTGCCGCGGATCCATTTCGGGCTCGTCGACGTGCGCGATGTCGCCGACCTGCATCTGCGCGCCATGATGTCGCCCGAGGCCCGCGGTGAGCGCTTCCTGGCGGTCGCCGGCGAGACCATGTCGATCCTCGGGGTCGCCCGGGTGCTGCGCGCAAAGCTCGGCAGCAAGGCGCGGCGCGTGCCGCGGTTCCAGGCGCCGGACTGGATGATGCGGCTCGCCGCACGGCGCAACCCGATGGCCCGTGCCGCGCTGCCGCTGCTCGGCAAGGTGCGCCGCGCGACCAGCGCCAAGGCGCAGCACCTGCTCGGCTGGCGCCCGCGCGGCAATGAGGAGATGATCGTCGCGACCGCCGAGAGCCTGATCCGGCTCGGCCTCGTCAAGGCCTGACGGCGGCTCCCGTGCAGCGTGCTTGCCAGACGCGTCGGCGAGTGCTGAATTGCAGCGAGCAGACGGAGGCGCCACCGCGCCGCCGAGAACACCAGGGAGGCTGCGCAGATGGATCGGGTCCTCGCGGCCGCAAAGGCGATTGCCAGCGCGCGCCGCAGCCGGGCGCCGCTCAAGGCGCTTCCGAAGGACGTGGTGCCGCGCGACGAGGCCGAAGGCTATCAGGTGCAGTACGCGCTGCACGCTCTGATGCAGCCACACGTCGGCAGCCTCGTCGGCTACAAGATCGGCTGCACCAGCGCGGTGATGCAGGAATATATCAACATCCCGCACCCCTGCGTCGGTGGCGTGTTCGAGAAGGTCGTGCATGACAGTGGCGTGCGGCTGCCGGCGGCCGAGTTCGTCCATGTCGGCGTCGAGTGCGAGATCGCGGTGCGGCTCGCCCGCAATCTCGCTCCCAGCGAGGCGCCGTTTACCGCCGAATGGGTCGCGGAAGCGATCGATGCCTACTATCCCGCGATCGAGATCGTCGACGACCGCTACGTCAAATGGGAGACATTGGGCGCGCCGACGCTGATTGCCGACGACTTCTTCGCCGCCGGTTGTGTGCTCGGGGAGGAGGTGCCGCGCATCACCGTGCCCGATCTGCGCGCGGTCGCGGGACGCGCGATCGTCAACAACGGCAAGGAAGAAGGCCGCGGCACCGGCGCCGACGTGCTCGGGCATCCCCACAACGCGCTCGCCTGGCTCGCCAATCATCTCGCCACTGAGGGCCGTGGCCTGCATGCCGGCCAGATCGTGCTGACCGGCAGCCTGGTCAAGACGGTGTGGCTGAACGCGGGCGACACGGTCGTGATGGAGCTCGACGGTCTCGGCAACGTGGAAGCGGCGTTTACGTGAGGTGACGTTGTGCGAGCCTGCCTCCACATAAGGACGTCGTCCCTGCGAAAGCAGGGACCCATAACCACAAATGCTGATTGTTGCGCGGCGCGGGAGCGACGAGCGCGGTTCGCGACAGCCGCTGCGGGGTATGGGTCCCTGCTTTCGCAGGGACGACACCGAGTGTGCAGCGCGACCTTGCGACCTTGACCTGACTTTACTGAATTCACCTGACTTTCAAGTCGTCGGCCGCTTGGCGTCCGTGACGAGCTCGACCTTGCCGTCGGTCAGCCGATAGACCGCGCCGACCACCCTGAGCTTGCCCTGATCGACCGCGGCGCTAAGGATCGGCGTCGCCGATTTCAGCTTCGCGACGTTGTCGATGACGTTCTGCCTGATGGCGTTGGCGAGCCGGTCGCCTCCCTTGCCCTCGGTCGCCTTCACCGCCGGTGCGATCGCATTGACCAGCGAGGGCAGATGGCCGGGCAGGGTGGTGTTGTCCTTCAGCGACTTGATGGCGGCGTCGACCGCCCCACAACTGTCGTGGCCGAGCACCATGAATAGCGGCACGTTCAGCACGGCCGATGCATATTCAAGGCTCGCGATGGTCTCGTCGCTGGCGAAATTGCCGGCGATGCGGCAGACGAACAGATCGCCGCGGCCGGTGTCGAAGGCGTATTCCGGTGCGATGCGGGAGTCCGCGCAACTCAGGATGCCGGCGAACGGATTCTGTCCGCCGGCCAGCGCCTCGCGCTCGTGCTTGAAATCATGCCGCCGCGAGACGCCTTCGACATAGCGGAGATTGCCCTTCACCAGCCGCTCCAGCGCCGCGTCCGGCGCCAGCACATTCTGCGGCTTCGGCGGCGATTTGGTTTCCTTGGCGGAAACCGGCGGTGCAAGGGCGAGACTGGCTGCGGTGCAGGCCGCGGCAGCGAGGAAGCGGCGCCGGGAGGTCTGGGTGGGAGCTGTGATTTCGCAAAGCTGGCACATCAAAAATCTCCGTAAAATTATCCGGGAATAGCAATCGCGTCCGTGCAAAGGTTGTAGATCATGCGCAGTGCTACCGCAACGACACGGTTTCATGCTCGGTCCCTGCTCCCATGTGCAATTGCGCACTAGGTAGGGATGACGGTGAGGACGAGTCGCAATTCAAGATGTCAAACAGCGCGGTGTGATGACCCGCTAAAGCGAAAGCGGGTGATCCAGTATTGCAGAGACGGCTGTGCTTGATCCGAGAGGCCGCGGCGTACTGGATCGCCCGGTCCCGTCTTCGCCAAGGCTTCGACGAGGCCACGCATCCTTGGCGCGCCGAAGCTTCAGCGGAGGCGGCGAGCCGGGTGATAACAGAGCGGATTCCACACACACGATCGTCGTCCTGGCGAATGCCAGGACCCACCACCGCACCTGATGATGAACGGGATCGTGGCCCCAGCATCGCGCAACAACTCTCATTTGGGGTAATGGGTCCTGGCTTTCGCCAGGACGACATTGAATGTGTTGCGCGCGTTGTGAGTCAAACTTCCGCGTTCTCGCGACATGATTTGCCCGAGCTTTGCTCTTCGTTCCGCCCGGATTTGCCCGACGGGCCGATCGCCGCCACCGGATAACCTGCGGGTTATGAAAGGCGCGGGCGGTCTTGTTGTGCCATCGAGCCGGAAAGCCTCAGGTGGCGCGGCCGCTGTAGAGCCGCCGAAGTTTGCGGTTGACTTATCCATAGCTGGATGGTTATACGTTAATCCATAACCAATGGGTTATTGATCGCAAATGCCAGACGCTCACGACATCCTGTTTCGAACCCTCGCAGACCCGACCCGCCGGGCCATCTTCGAGCGCCTGTGCCGCGAGGGCGAGCAGACCGTCGGCGCGCTGACGGCCCGCGCCAGGATCTCGCAGCCGGCGGTGTCGAAGCATCTCGGCGTGCTGAAGCAGGCCGGGCTGGTGCGCGACCGCCATGAAGGCAGGCAGACCCATTACAGCGCGCAACTCGGCGCGCTGGCGCCGCTGATCGACTGGACCAGCCAGATGGCGGGCTTCTGGCAGAACCGGTTCGACCACCTCGAAGATCTCCTCAAAAGGATGGACCAATGAACAAGACCACCGCTGAAACGCGTTCCGCGATCGTCGAGCGTGAATTTCCTCATCCGCCGGAAAAGCTCTGGCGCGCGCTGACCCAACCGCATCTGATGGAGGAGTGGCTGATGAAGAACGACTTCAAGCCCGAGGTCGGGCACAGCTTCAACCTGCGCGGCGAGTGGGGCGGCGTGCTGGACTGCAAGGTGCTCGCTGTGGAGCCGCACAGGACGCTGTCCTACACCTGGAATTTCGTGCATGCGGATGCCGCCTACAATCTCGAGAGCGTTGTGGTCTTCACGCTGACGCCGACGGCGACCGGCACCCATCTGCGCGTCGAGCAGTCCGGCTTCCAGCCGCATCAGAAGCAGGCCTATGGCGGCGCTCATGCCGGATGGAAGCAGTTCCTCGAGAATCTCGATCAGCTGATGGCGCGGCAAGGTTGACGGCCTCTCTCTCTCGTCATTGCGAGCTAACGGGTCGGCGCATAGCGCCGCCCGATGACAGGCTCCGCGAAGCAATCCATCGTGCCGCATACACGGATAGATGGATTGCTTCGTCGCTTCAGCGCAAAATTGCTCTGCAATTTTGTCGGGAGCTCCTCGCAATGACGCTGGATCATTCACTCACCAACAGGAGGTCACATTGAACTGGAACAACTGGATCCGGCAATCGCACCGCTGGCTCTCGATCGCCTTCACGGTCGCCGTCATCATCAACATCGTCGCCATGGTCCTGCAGCAGCAGGCGGTCTGGATCGGCTTGCTAGCGCTGTTCCCGCTGATCTTCATGCTGCTCAGCGGCCTTTATCTGTTCGCGTTGCCATATCTGTCGCCGCGGCGTCAGCATGGGGGATCGACGTCCGCGTCCCAAGTGTGATTGCATGACGTGACGACTTGGGGCGGATGAGGCGCGAGAGACAGCAATGACGGCATCGGAACGTATCGACCAGATGATCGAGGACCTCACCGACTGGCGCGGCAAGACGCTCGCCAGCCTGCGCAAGAGCATCCTCGCCGCCGATCCTGAGATCATCGAGGAGTGGAAGTGGATGGGCAGCCCGGTGTGGTCGCGCGACGGCATCATTGCGGTCGGCAACGCCCACAAGGGCAAGGTCAAGCTGACCTTCATGTATGGCGCGCAGCTGCCCGACCCCGACAAGCTGTTCAACACCGGCTTCGAGGGCAATGCGCGGCGCGCGATCGATCTGTTCGAGGGCGACAAGATCAACGCCCCTGCGCTGAAGACGCTCATTCGTGCTGCGATCGAACTCAACCAGGCCAAATCCAGGAAATCTGCGAAGAAGCCGGCAAAGAAGGCCGCGGGTACCCGCGCGACCGCAAAGAAGAAGGCGTGAGCTGCGCCGCCATGGTGCTCGCGATCCATCCGCGATGATCAAGACCAGGCTCGCCACATTGTCCGATGCGGACGCCATCTCCGCGCTGTTGACGGCCAACAACGGGGAGCACGGTGGCATGCTGCTCGGGCAATGGCCGCGCGACGTGATCGAGACGCGCATTGCAAGCGGGCAATCGATCGTCGTCGCGACCGACGATGAGGGCAGACTGCTCGGCGCGCTCCTGACGTCGGAGAAGGGATATGGCGAGGCGCCGCCGGTGCAGGCCATGCTGAAGGCCTGGCCGGGGCGGGCAGATGCGTATGTTTATGGTCCGGTGTGCGTCTCGCGGGACGCGCGCGGCCTTGGCGTGCTGGATGCGTTGTACGCGAAGCTTCAGGCGACGTTCCCCGGCCGCGAGGCAATCCTGTTCATCAGGGAAGACAACCCGCGTTCGCTCAAGGCGCATCTGCGGCTCGGCATGCGCGAGGTCGCGCGATACGACTTCGGCGGCAAGGTCTTCATTGTCCTGAGCGACAGGCCCGACGCGTGAATGCGGCCGTCGCGCTCCCGCGCAGGCAAGCTAGGCCGAGATGTCGACCGCCTGGCCGGCCTTGCCGGCGTTCTTCTGGAACGCCTGCTCGATCAGCTCCTTGATCTTCTGCTCGACCGCGGCGCGCTGATCCGGCGTCATGTTCTTGAGATCTTCTTCCGACATGCCCATGCTTTTGAGGATGTTCGCGCGCATCCGGTCCATCGGGCTGATCTGCGCATATTTGAGAAACTTCTGCTCGACGGTGTCGCCGAGCGAGCTGCCGCCGGTGGCGTCGGCGGTCAGCGGTTTCTTCAATGTGCCAGTCGTCATGCTGGCGGTGACCGATCCAAGGGCCGAGATCGACGTCATCTGCGCGCGCAGTCCCCATTGCAATGCTGCAATCGTGGAGCAAATGGCGTGCCATCCGTTGCAGCCGTGATTTCAACGGGATCGCGACGCCGCCACGCGCGCACGACGCGCAGCCGGCAGCTTCTGCCGGGCGAAGTTTGCCGGTTGCGGCCTTCAGGCTATGGTATGCACGATCACTGGACCCGCAACCGCGGTGGCCTGGCCGACCAGCAATGGGCCGAGATTGTCATCGATCCAGGCCAGCGCGCGGCGGTTGGCCTCTTCGGCGCCGGCATGGTTGTTGAAGACGCTGATCGCGGTGACGGTATCGTCGCCGGCATAGACCACGTAATAGGCCATGAAGCCTTCAACGTCGCTGATGATCGGGATTGCGCCTTCCTTGATCCGGCGCGCGAGTTCCTCGGCGCTACCGGTCTTCGCCTTGGCGTGACGGATGGCGGCATACATGCGTTCCTCCTTCCGGCTGCATCGATCGGGCTGCGCTTCGCGCATGCGCGATCGTACGCCGGACCGGGTGGCGACGCCATCGGGATTGCGGACGGATTAGCTGAAACGCCTGCTCACGACCGTCGTGCGCCGGCCGGGGAGCTTCGGCAGCCTCGCCACATCCGCGCGCGTAGTCGTGGTCCTTGGGCCGGGGGCGGGCTCCGGCTCCTGTTGCTGCAGAAACAGCGTGGCTTCGAACAGCACGCCGGGGGCCTGCTTGGCCGTGCCCGAGCACACCGCCCGGTTGCCGTTGAACGAGCCGGTCAGCTGCGCCTCGACCTCGTCACATCCGAACACGGTGGTGAACGGGCCGTCGGCATAGCGATGCGTCGTCAGCGTCGCCGTGAAGCGGTCCTGATCGAGCTGGTAGGTGCCGCCATAAATGAACATGGCGTCACCGCCCGAGATCCTGCCATTTGCAAGCTGGACTATTCCGGTGCCTTCGCCCCGCGGCGTCCGGAACCACGCCGCATATCGTCCGTCTCTTTGCATGACCGTCATACAAACAGAAAACCCTGCGTTGTCGTCTCCCTACGTTGCAAGCGCCGGGACTTCTACTGTGCGCTGCTGCGAGGGTTAACGAACCGACAAGGCGATGGCGCGACTTTCGTGAAGCGGTATCGGACTGCGCGCGGCGACCGCGCCGGCGCACGCCACCGGTCACAAAAAGCCACGGCCCTCGCCAGGGGAGCTAGCGAGGGCCGTGTTGGTACACCGCGCCGCGCCTAGGTTCGCGACGAGATGTGGGAGCTCGTAAAAGTCCTACTCAGGCATGATCCGTTTCCGAAAACCGGTTTCCACTCTTCGGGATCATGCCGTCAGAAGGGCAGCAGCACGTCGAGAACCTGCTGGCCGTAGCGCGGCTGTTGCACGTCGGTGATCTGGCCGCGGCCGCCATAGGCGATGCGGGCCTGCGCGATCTTCGAGGAATCGATGGTGTTGTCGCTCTGGATGTCCTCCGGGCGCACGATGCCGGCCACGATCAGCTCGCGGATTTCGAAGTTGACGCGAATCTCCTGCTTGCCTTCGACCACGAGGTTGCCGTTCGGCAGCACCTGGGTGACGACCGCGGCGACGTTGGTCTGCAACGCTTCCTGGCGGTTCACCGAGCCCTTGCCGTCGCTGGAGGCCGTGGAGTCGGCGGTCAGGATGCGGCCGGGCAGGATCTTGTTCGGCTGCGTGATGGTCTGCGAGCCCAGGAAGTTGGTGACGCCCGAATCCTCGGAGTTGGTACGGCTGCGCTGGGTCTCGTTGGCGATCGCGGCCTTGTCAGTGAAGTTCACCGTGATGGTCAGGATGTCGCCGACGCGCGCGGCGCGCTGGTCCTTGAAGAAGGCGCGGGAGCCGCTGCGCCACAGCGAGTTCGGACTGTAGGAGGCGACCTCGGGCTTCGGCATCGGCATCTGCACCGGCTTGTAGCCGGGCTGGGTGGTCGGATTGTCGATCGACGACAGCTTCGGCTGCTCGCCGATCTGCGAGAGACGGTCGATCGACGAGCAACCGCTGGCGATCGTTCCGAGCGCGAGCAGCGCACCGGTCAGGACGAGGCGGTTGATGCGGTACTGGGACATGAACTTTACTCGGCGTTTGGTGCGACTGAACTCAGCTTGACGGAAGCGGAATTGGATTCGGTGGCGTCGGCGGTCGGCGCCGGGCGCGGGGTCGCGACCGAGATCGAGACCTCGCCGCGGCCGGTGACGACGCCGGAAACGGCGCGCTTGGACTGCAGATTCATCACGCTGACGGTGTCGCCCTCGGCGCCGCCATCCATCGCCTTGCCGCGGATCGTCAGGTAGAGGCCGGCAGTGCGATAGATCAGCGTGACATTCTGGTCGCGGGTGACGAGATCGGGCTTCGCGAGGTCGGCGACGCGCAGCGCCTGGCCGGGGCGGAGCTGGCGGCGGACCTGCATGCCGACGGCGCTGTCGCGCACCGCCGCGTCGTTGCCGATTTCGGCTTTCGGACGGCGTTCGACGATCACGTCGGAGGCCTTCAACACGTCGCCGCGCTCGACATTGCGCGTCAGCACGGCGGCCTCGATAGTTTCGATCGCGGTTCCGGTGAAGCGCAGCTTCGACGGCGCGGCGCCGGCGTCGTTGCCGATCTCGAAGGTCAGGTCGAAACGCGTCGAGCGCGGGTCGTAGCGCACGGCGATCGGCTGCATCGCGCCGGTATTGGTGGCCTCGAGGCGGATGTCGCCGGGATCGCGGTCGAAGGTCAGCGCGATGTTGCCGGCCCTGCCGAGCCCGTGGCGGCCCTCCAGCGCGCGCGACACCTGCTGCTCGATCTCCTTGCTGTCGATGGTGCGTGCCAGCCGGGTGACGGTGATCTCCTTCAGCTCGCGGGTATCGACGCCGATCACCTGGTGCGAGCGCAACACGTTCAGCACCTGCGCGACCGGCAGCGTGCCTGTCGTGCCGAGGTCCGGAGCGCGGTAGACCGCGACGCTGCCGGCGCTGCCGGCGTTGTCGATGAGGTCGCCGACCCGCACGATGTCGTCGGCGACCGTGATGCTGGCGCGCAGCGTCGGCACCGCGATGGTCTCGCGGCGGCTTTGCGCGGCGGACGGTGCCACGGTGACGGCGAGGAGCGCGGCTGCGATCAGGAGTGAGCGGGCGATCATCGACATCATCCTCAGCGGAACAGGTTGGAGGTCGACTGCATCATCTGGTCGGCGGCGGAGACCACCTTCGAGTTCATCTCATAGGCGCGCTGTGCGGCGATCAGGTCGGAGATTTCCGAGACCACCTCGACATTGGCCTGTTCGAGGTTGCTCTGCTGCATGTCGCCATAGCCGTCGGTGTTGGCGGTGCCGTCCTGCGGCTGGCCGGAGGCCGGCGTTTCCTGGAACAGATTGTCGCCGATCGGCATCAGGCCGGCCTTGTTGATGAATCGGGTCAGGCCGATCTGGCCGATGTTGGTCGATGCGGTCTGGCCCGGCAGCGTCACCGAGACCTGGCCTTGCGCATTGATGGTGAGGCCGGATGCGTTCTGCGGGATCGTGATCGTCGGCTGCAGCAAATTGCCCTGCGCGTTGACGATGCGGCCCTGATTGTCCATCTGGAACGAGCCGTCGCGGGTGTAGGTGAAGGTGCCGTCCGGCATCAGGATCTTGAAGAAGCCTTCACCGCGGATCGCGATGTCGAGATCGTTGCCGGTCGGCGACAGCGTGCCCTGGGTCATCATGCGCGGCGTGCCGACGGTCTTGACGCCGCCGCCGAGGTCGATGCCCATCGGTATGATGGTGTTCTGATCGGAGGCCTGCGCGCCGACCCGGCGCACATGATCGTAGATCAGGTCCTGGAACGCGGCGCGCTGCTTCTTGTAGCCGGTGGTGCGCAGGTTCGCGATGTTGTTGGAGATCACCTGAACGCTGAGTTCCTGTGCCGCCATTCCGGTCGCAGCTGTATAAAGTGCGCGCATCGGTCAATCCCCCCGATCAGTTCGGCACGTCGGCGAGTTTCTCGATCGCCGATTTGTGCAGGTCGCTCTGCTGCTGCAGCAGCGAGGCGATTTGGGTGTAGGTCCGCGTGATCTCGATCATGCGGCTCATCTCGACGACGGAATTGACGTTCGACTTCTCGATGAAGCCCTGGCGGATCTGGGCCTTGGTGTCCGGCAGCGCCTGCGTGCCTTCGCCCGGCGCGTAGAGGTTGGAGCCTTCCTTCAGCAGGCGCTGGGCCTGCGCGAACGAGACGAGGCGCAGCTTGCCGCGGATCGAGTCGAGGCGGGAGGTGCCCTCGAGCACGGTGATGTTGCCGTCGGCGGCGATCGAGACGTCGTGGTCGGTCTGCTGGAAGGTGATCGGGCCGGCGGTGCCGAGCACCTGATAGCCCGAGGCGGTGACCAGCTGGCCGCGATTGTTGATCTGCAGGCTGCCTTCGCGGGTATAGCGCTCGCCACCCGGCGTCTGCACCACCAGGAAGGCATTGCCGTCGATCGCGACGTCGAGCGGGTTCTTGGTCTCTTCGGTCGGACCCTGCGAGAAATCGTGGAAGGTCGCGCGGTCCTGCACGAAGGAGACGCGGCGGTCGGAGGAGGCGAAATTGTCCTCATGTGCGTTCGAGGACAGATATTCCTGGAACAGCGACCGGTCGGCCTTGTAGCCGTTGGTGTTCATGTTCGCGATGTTGTTGGAGACGACATCCATCTGCCGTTCCAGCACCATCTGCTTCGATAGGCCGACCAGAAGCGTATTCTGCATCGGTGGTTCTCCCCTGTGAGGTGATCCGAATGCAGGTTCTCCCAAACCTTCACGCCGGACCGTCGGTAACCATTGGGTTCTCCCAAACCCGCGGGTTACGCCGTCCTCTCAGCGAAAGCCGTGCCAACTTAGAATATTCAAATATTTGAATGACTTAGGTGTTTGTCTGGAGGCCCGGTAGGGCGGCAGAAAGGTCTTGTTGACCATGTTTGCCCGGCAGTTTTTTCCTAGTGGAAGGTAAATCCTAAGCTTCCGTTAACCATTATGACCCCAGTGTTGCCGGCATTGGGGCGCGTGTGCGCCGGCGGCATTTGTATCGCGTCTTCAGGCCAAGGCTGGGGCAAATCGCGTTCGCATCCTTCAGAGTGAAGCGGGCGGACGATGGCGGACGAGGAAAAGACGGACAGCGGCGAGGGCGCGGCCGCTCCGACGAAGGGCAAGCTCAAGCTGATCATTGCCGTCGTCGGCTTCCTGGTCGTGCTCGGCGCGGGCGCCGGCGGCTGGTTCTTCTTCATGCGCGGCCACGGCGAGGAGCAGCACGCCGAAGCGCCGCCGCCGAAGCCGCCGAGCTTCGTCGACGTGCCGGACATGCTGGTCAATCTGGTCGGCGCGCCCGGCGAGCGCGTGCAATATCTCAAGCTGAAGCTCGTGCTCGAGGTCAAGGAAGAGAAACAGGTCGAGGCGATCAAGCCGGCGCTGCCGCGCGTCACCGACCTGTTCCAGACCTACATGCGCGAGCTGCGCCCGAGCGACCTCAACGGCTCGGCCGGCCTGTTCCGCCTCAAGGAAGAGCTGACCAAGCGCGTCAATCTCGCGCTGGCACCCAACCAGGTCAACGCGGTGCTGTTCAAGGAAGTCGTGATCCAGTGACGGGGTGGATGTAAAGCCATGGCCGGCAACGACCAGATGGACCAGGACGCCATTGCGGCGCAGTGGGAAGCCTCGCTCGATTCCGAGGATCCCGCGGCGGCCGCGGCGGAAGCGGCCAAGAACGAGCTCACCGAAAACATGGCGCTGCAATGGGCCGCCATGGTCGAGGACGGCAGCCGCGACTTCGGCAGCAAGAGCACCAATGGCGAGCGCGTGCTGTCGCAGGAGGAGATCGACAATCTCCTCGGCTTTACGGTCGGCGATGTCAGCCTCGACGACCATTCCGGCATTCGCGCCATCATCGATTCCGCGATGGTGTCCTACGAGCGTCTGCCGATGCTCGAAATCGTGTTCGACCGCCTGGTGCGGTTGATGACGACCAGCTTGCGCAATTTCACCTCCGACAACGTCGAGGTCTCGCTCGACCGCATCACCTCGGTGCGCTTCGGCGACTACATGAACTCGATCCCGCTGCCGGCGGTGCTCTCGGTGTTCAAGGCGGAGGAGTGGGAGAACTTCGGGCTCGCTACCGTCGATTCCAGCCTGATCTATTCGATGATCGACGTGCTGCTCGGCGGCCGCCGCGGCCAGACCCAGCTGCGCATCGAGGGCCGGCCCTACACCACGATCGAGACCAACCTCGTCAAGCGCCTGGTCGAGGTGGTGCTGTCGGATGCCGAGCAGGCGTTCCGGCCGCTGTCGCCGGTGACCTTCACGATCGACCGGCTCGAGACCAACCCGCGCTTTGCCGCGATCAGCCGCCCGGCCAATGCCGCGATCCTGGTGCGTCTGCGCATCGACATGGAAGACCGCGGCGGCAATGTCGAATTGCTGCTGCCCTACGCCACCATCGAACCGATCCGCAACGTGCTGTTGCAGATGTTCATGGGCGAAAAATTCGGTCGCGACCCGATCTGGGAAGGCCATTTCGCCACCGAAGTGGCGCAGGCCGAGATCTCGGTCGACGCGGTGCTCTATGAAGCGGACATTCCGCTGAAGGAGCTGATGAAGCTCAAGGTCGGAGACACCCTTCCGCTGGATATCCGCTCCGACGCGCTGGTCTCGGTGCGCTGCGGCAACGTCACCCTGACGGAAGGGCGCATGGGCCGGGTCGGCGACCGTGTCGCGATCCGCGTCACCAAGAATTTGCGTAAACCCCAAACCACCTTCGCGATGTTCGAGAAGGCGGACGAGCGGACCAAGATGATGGAGGCACCATGAGTCATGTGCTTGGACTAGCAATCGAGAGTCTGGTAGCCGTGCTGCTGATGCTGACGATCGGCTATTGCTGGCTGCTCAACAAGCGGCTGCAGCGGCTGAAGGCCGACGAACATTCGCTGAAGGCGACGATCGCCGAACTGATCACCGCGACCGAGATCGCCGAGCGGGCGATCGGCGGGTTGAAGCACGCGGTGCGCGACGTCAACGAGAACCTCGGCAATCAGCTCGATGCGGCGACGCAGATGTCGGCGCTGCTGAAGAACCAGCTGGCGGAGGGTGACCACGTGGTGCGCCGCCTGTCCAAGATCGCGATGGCCGCGCGGCCGTCCGAGCCCGCGCAGGCACCGGCGCAAGCAGCCGCGCCAGTGGCGCCGGCGCCCAGGGTCTCGGCCGCGCACGCGGTTGCCGCGGCGGCTGAAGCCTTCACCGAGCGCAGGAGGGCCGGCGGTCTCGCTGCATGAAGTTGCTTCGTGACATCAGAGTGATGCCCGTGGTGCTGGTCGCGATCTTCGGCCTGATGGTGCTGAAGGTCGCCGGCCTCGTGCTCGATGGCGGTTACGTGTTCGCCGACGATACGCCGCCGGCCGGCCCGGCTGGCCCATCTTGGGCGCAACAGAATTTCAACTTCCCCGGCGCCGGCAAGGCGGTGGTTGACAGCAAGATCAAGGCCGATCCCGGCGACATCACGGGATCGGTCGAGCACAAGGACGCCAAGAAGGACGAGGCGCCGAAGCCGGCCGCACCGGCCGCGGAGCC
Source organism: Bradyrhizobium sp. USDA 4502 (assembly GCF_054063355.1). Taxonomy (NCBI): domain Bacteria; kingdom Pseudomonadati; phylum Pseudomonadota; class Alphaproteobacteria; order Hyphomicrobiales; family Nitrobacteraceae; genus Bradyrhizobium; species Bradyrhizobium sp. USDA 4502. The sequence goes on along the minus strand of NZ_JBSSGF010000001.1, from coordinate 4,407,399 downwards.
GTCCAAGCCCGATGGCGTCGTCGTCAACCTGGATGCGCCGCCGCAAGTGTCGGCATCCGAGCGCGCGATCCTGGAGCGGCTGCAGGCGCGCCGCCAGGAGCTCGAGACGCGTGCGCGCGAGGTCGAGATCCGCGAAAGCCTGCTGAAGGCCGCCGAGAAGCGCATCGAGGCCAAGGTCGAGGAGGCCAAGGCCAATGATGCCAAGACGAATGCCGATGCCGCGGCAAAGGCGGAAGCCGATGCCGCGCGCTTCAAGGGCATCGTCACCATGTACGAGAACATGAAGCCGAAGGACGCCGCGAAGGTGTTCGATCGCCTGGAAATGAATGTGCTCTACCAGATCGCCTCGCAGATCCAGCCGCGCAAGATGTCCGACATCCTCGGCCTGATGCAGCCGGAAGCCGCCGAACGGCTCACGGTCGAACTCGCCCGCCGTGCCGGCGGCGACAAGTCGGCCTCGACCGACGATCTTCCCAAGATCGAAGGCAAGATGCTCACGCCGAAGACGAATTGATGGGAGCTATCGGAAAGTCCGCCAATTGGCGGTGGCCTGGTCAGCCGTAAGCCAGATCCGACTTAACACCGGGTTGCCTGCATCGCATCCATATCATCGCGACGAGGGTCGCGCACATGAACGGACCGACGGGCACGAGCGCGACCGGGTAGGTAAACCCCGCCAGGACAAGCACGCCGAACCCGATCCGTAGTTCGGAGCGATTCGAGAGAAGCGCGCCATGTTCGGCCATGGGCGCGTTCATGAGAAAGATGATCGCGAGAGCCAGTAGCGCCGTATCGTAGATCGCGAAGTAGGGAGAGACGAGCAGGGTCGCGACGAGCAGACACGCGGCCTTGACGGCGAAGCTGACGTTGCGGCGCCATATGATCAGCGTCCACGTCGCGGCTGCCGCAGCGACCGCGACGTGCAGTGCCATGGCCGATCCATAGCCAAAACCGGCAAACCGAAGCACGCCGTAGACGCTCTGCAGTTTGTACCAAGCCAGCGTGCCGGTGAGATGGAACTGCGTCGTTGCGAAGACGGCGGCCTCACGGAACCCCTCAAAAGTGTCCCAGCCGAAGGTAAGCCCGGTAAGCAGCAAGAGCACCGGTGTCACCAAACTGGCTGTGATGAAGACGGTCCAGCGTCCAGTAGCTATCAAAACGAGGGGAAGCAGGACGCCATATTGCGGCTTGAAGATCAGCAGCGCGATCAGGAAGCCGCTGACGATCGGACGCCGGTCCAGCGTCAGCAGAATCGCGCCGAGCAGCGATGCCGCCAGCAAGGAGCTTTGGCCGACGATGAAATCGTACAGGACGGCCGGCACGGCGAATGCCAGCAGCAGTACGGCGAAGCGCGGCCGGATGGCGGAAACAACGAGCGCCCAGCACAGCAGCTTTGCGGTGCTCCAGATCCAGAACGCGGTCGGAAACGGCAATAGTGCCAGCAGTGCCGCCGCAAAGAGAAAAAACGGCGGGTAGAAAAACGGTATCGGTACTTCGTAAACGGGGAACGGAGCGTCGTTCAAGCTGGGATGTATTTGAATGATCGCTTGCCGCAACCGCGGCCAATCGTAGGCGGTGGCGGCATGGCCATTGAGGGCCATTTTCCCCGCGCTCCAAAAGCACGAAAAGTCGAGCCCGGTCGCGCCGGTACCGTCAACGACTTTCGGTAACACGCAGTACAGCGTAAAGCCCAACACGATGAGGCAGGCAATGGCCAATGCACGGTCGTATCCGCTGCGCTCCGCACGGGCGCGCACCATTCCAAATCCGTTCATGAAACTGCCAGAAACTAAGAATTGCTTGAAATGCAAGCGGTTGTATACCGCAACTGGCGGTGGCGCAAGCGAGTGGCCGATCTCCCTGCGGCGTTGGGTTAATCGCTGGAAGTTCCGCGGATGCCCGGTGGATCGAGGTTAATCCTCTCGTGCAAAGGCCGAAGCCGGCGCCGTCCGGAGGCGCTGCAGCGCCATGTGCCGGCTGGCAGACGCGGATGTTCGCCTCCTCCGATGGTGTGGGCTCGACGAGGTCTCCGCGAAGCCAAACGCCTATCGACGCCGAGAAGTGTACGCCGGTTATGGTAGTCTTAAACGGTAGCGTTAAGTTGCAACCGATTTGTCATTCTGGAATTGAAGTCGCTATGTCTCAAGGTGGTGTTTTGGGAATTGCCAATGCTGAAAGACATGCCATGGCTCACCGCGCCGCGCGCCCGATTATACGTGAGTGGCATCGCAATTGTGCTGGTGCTGACCCTTGCGAGGTCGCTTTTGCTGTTTTACCGCGATGGCGGCTATGGCGCGAATAACTTTCTGCTCGGCTCGGACTTTTTGACCTTCTGGGCCGCGTCGCTCCAGGTGTTGGCCGGGCATCCCGCCGAGGTTTATGTGCCCGAATTGCATCTGCTCGCGGAAGCTCCATACCTGCGAGAGGGCTACGAGGCGTTCTTCTATCCGCCGACGATGCTGCTTTTGTGCGTGCCGCTCGCGCTCGCGCCGTATTTCGCCTCGCTGTTCGTGTTCATTGGTATGACGGCGGCGTCGTTCGCCGCGGTGATCTGGCGTATCTTGCGAACGCCTTGGTGCCTGGTCGCGATCCTTGCCTATGCGCCGGTCTATCTTAATGCCGTGGCGGGGCAGAACGCCTTTCTGACGGCATCGATCCTTGGGTGCGGTCTCAACATCATGGACCGGAGGCCGAAGCTCGCGGGCGCGATCCTCGGGCTGATGGTGATCAAGCCGCATTTGGCGCTGGCCGTGCCGATCGCCCTGATCGTCACAGGTCGCTGGCGCACGCTGATCTGGGCAGGCCTGTCGTCGATTTCGCTCGTCGTGCTGTCCGCGCTGCTGTTCGGCCTCGATACATGGCTCAACTTCCTCGACGTCTCTCACTCGGCCCGTCAGGCTCTGGAGAACGGCGACGTCGAGTTTTCATTGCTGCAGAGCGTGTACGCGACAGCGCGCCTGCTCGGCGCCGGCGTCAACACGGCCTTTATCATTCACGGCCTCGTGGCGCTGGGCATGACGTGTGTGCTGGTCTGGATGTTGCGTCAGAAGATCAGTGCTGCGACTGAACGCTCGATCATCGTGCTCACCTGCCTCCTGATTACGCCGTTCTGCCTGTTCTACGACATGCTCATCATGGCGCTGCCGCTGGCCTGGATGCTCAGCGAATGGTTGAGGGTCGGCTTTCCGGCCTGGTCGAAAATGGTCCTTGGCGTGACGTTTCTCGCGCCGATGGTCTTCTACCTACCTGTCCTCTATCAGCTGTCGGTCGTGAAGCCGCTGCCTTTTGGTTCTCCGGTCATCATCCTGTTCTGCTGGTTGCTGGTCCGGGAGAGCATGCAGACGCGGCAAGCGGCGCATGGCGAGCGAGAGGTCGCGACGGTCTGAGTTCGGAGCACCTCACGCGGACCTCCGTAACATCGCGGGGAGTGTCCAGTGCTGGGCTGCTGGGCTTTGATTCGGCGGAGCATCCACCGCCGCGATAAATCAGTCGCGTTGCCATTGGCGCGGGAGCAAGGGCGCAGAACAACGCTGGCGGCGCCAAGGCCATTGCAACCGAGCCATCGCGGACATTGCCAAAGTGCTTGATGCGGGTCTAGCATTGGCGTGAGGAAGGCCAGCGTGACTTCGCTGTTTTGGAGCCTTCCGCGATTGCGATCGCATGGACCGCCGCTTGAGTTGATTGATTGAATGCTCTTGTGCCGGGCGCGAAGCTGCGCCCGATCAGAAATTGAATTTTTCATCACCAAGAAATTTCGAGGAAACCGATATGCGTAGCCTGTTCATGATGCTTGTCGTCATCGCCACCACCAATCTGGCATGGGCCCAATTCGAACTCGTCAAGCGGGGCGATTACCTTGTCAACGGCATTCTGGCTTGCGGCAATTGCCACACGCCCAAGGGACCGAACGGCGATGTTTTGGAGAAGGCGTTCTCGGGCGGAGGATACTGGGACGAGCCGCCGTTCACAGTGCATGCCGCCAACATCACGCCAGACAAGGAAACAGGCATCGGAAACTGGAGCGATGCCGATATCAAGAAACTGCTGCGGACCGGGCAGACCCCAAAGGGTGTGCATACCGCGATGGTCATGCCGACCAGCTTCTATCACATCCTGACGGAAAATGATCTCGACGCGGTCGTCGCGTATTTGCGTACGGTCACGCCGGTCCACAACAAGGTGCCCGATCCGATCTACAAGGTGCCTCAAGTCGAGAACGTTCCGCCGGGCGGCGAGAACCCATTCGCCGAACCGATGATGAGCGACAAGGTGCAGAAGGGATTCTATCTTGTCACGATCGCGCATTGCATGGCGTGCCATACGCCGATTGGACCGAGGGGACGAGAATACAAGAGCAGTCTTGGCGCGGGTGGCGTCAAATTCTCCGGGCCGTGGGGTATCTCGGTCTCACGCAACATCACGCAGAACAAGACCAATGGGATCGGCACATGGAGCGACGACGAGATCAAGCGTGCGATCACCGACGGTGTCAGCCGCGATGGCAGCCGTCTCGGTCGACCGATGGGATACCACTACTACGCCCGGATCAGTTCCGATGACCTCGATGCCATCGTGGCGTATTTGCGCACGGTACCCGGCAGCGCGGAGTAAGGCTCGTTGCAAGGCCAAATCCTGTCCGGTCACAGCCGCGCAGCGGGCCCCTGGCTGACTCCAATTCTGCGAGGATAGCGCGCACCGCTATCTGCGCAGCTAGGCGGCGCTCGGAACAAGCTTCAGCTTCAAACCGAGCGCTTTTGTCGCCTTGTTCAGGGTTTCAATAGTCGGATTGCCGCCGGGCCGGAATGACTTGTAGATCACTTCGCGGCTCAAGCCAGTTTCGCGCGAAAACTGCGATACGCCGCGAGCTCTGGCGATGTCGCCGATAGCTGTCGCGATGAACGAGGGATCGTCCTCTTCCAGCGCCGCTTCGAGATAGGCGATCTGCTGCTCTAGCGTCTTCAGATGATCCTTGATGTCGAACTTGGTCGTCTTGAGCGGCATCTCAAATCTCCTTCACCATCGTCTGGGCCGCCTTGACGTCCTTGCTTTGGGTTCGCTTGTCGCCACCGCAGAGCAGGAGCACGATGGTTTTGCCTCGACGCGTGAAATATACCCGGTAGCCGGGGCCGTAATCGATCCGCATCTCGCTCACGCCTTCGCCCACCGATTTCACATCGCCTGGATTTCCGAGTTCGAGACGCCGGATGCGTGCGCCGATCCGGGCGACCGCTTTTATGTCGGCTAGCGAGTTGAGCCAGTGCGCAAAAGCGTCGGTCTGAACGACCTGGATCATGTGTATTATCATACACAACGCGGTCGATTTGTCAACTATAGTACACAGTCATTCCGTGGCAGGGGCCGGTCCGAAACAATCCGTTGACGTTAACAGCTCCTTAACGCCGCCCGATCCAAGATCGGGAAGCGTGGGCGAGGGCGCTTCGCGCTTGGTATGGCTGGGGTCCCGAGAAAACGTTTCGAGATGGCGCGAACGGCTGCCGCTGGAACATGGTCGCTAGGCCGCGCCTGGGCGCGGACCGCGCGTCTGTGCCTGCTTGCCACCGCCCTTGCGCTTACAACCCTTACCTATCCGACTGCGGCGCGGGCCGAAGACGCGGTGCCAGGTGAGGCGACATTCTCTGCCGCGAACGGCTATGCCCGGCTGGTGCTGAAGCTGAAGGAGGATGTCGAGTCGGAGGTCACGACCGCCGGCTCGATCATCGTGATCCGCTTCAAACGTCCGGTCGATATCCCCGTCGAGAAACTGCAGGATGCGGTGCCCGATTATGTCGGCGCCGCGCGCCGCGATCCCGACGGCTCGGCGATCCGTCTGTCGCTGGCGCGCCGCGTCTCCATCAACACCATGACCGCCGGCGAGCGCATCTTCATCGACTTCCTGCCCGACAGCTGGACCGGCCCGCCGCCGTCGCTGCCGCAGGAGGTGATCCGCGAGCTTGCCGAGCGCGCCCGCGCCGCCGAGCGCCTGCTGCGCATGCAGCGTGCCGCCGACGCCGCCAAGAAGAAGCCGCCGGTGCGGGTTCGCGCGCTGGTGCAACCCACCTTCGTCCGTTTCGTGTTCGAGGTGCCCGACGGGGTCAGTGTCTCCTCGGTGCTGAACGAGCAGAAGTTGACACTGTCCTTCAACTCGGTCCTGACCTTCGACCTTGCCGATGCCAAGGTCGCCGCCCCACCGAATGTCGCGTCGATCAGCGCGCGCGCCGACACGGACACGTCGGCAGTCGACGTGTCGCTGATGGGCGATGTCGACGTGCATTCGTTCCGCGACGAGAAGAACTACATCGTCGACGTCGCCTTCCAGCAGAACGAGCAGCAGGCGGCAAAGCCCTCGCTGAGCTCATTGTTGCCGACGCCGCGCGCCAAACCGAAAGGCGCCGCGGCGATCGCGCCGGTGACGTCGGAAAGCATCGCCCAGCAGGCCAAGATCGAGATCAAGCCTGAACAGTCCAAAACCGAACCGCCGAAGTCCGAGCCTGCCAAGTCCGAACCGCTGCGCTCCGAGCCGCTCAAGCCGGAGCAAGCCACGAGCGAGCAACCGGCGGCCGCGCCCGCCAAAACGGAGCAGCCCCGATCGGAACCGTCCGATCCCGAGCTGCCGAAAATCGCGGCGGCACCTGCGGCCAACGCCGAGAACGCTGCTGCGCCGACCCCGCCGCACGACGGTGGTGCCGGCTCTGCGGCGGAACAGAACACGGCGCCCGTGACCGACGCACCACGGCCGGTGCCTGCTGTCGCCGCCGCGCCGGCGATGGAAGCGCCGGAGGCGGCTGCGGCGCCATCGCCGCCCGCTGCGGAGGCCCGTGCCGGCGGCAAGCCCGCGGTCGAGGCCCAGCGCGACAGCGACGGCCTGCGCGTGACGTTCTCATTCCCCGGCGCGACGCCGGCGGCGCTGTTCCGCCGCGCCGACACGGTTTGGATGGTGTTCGACACGGCTGAGGCAATCGACGTCGATCCGGTCCGCGCCAAGGCCGGCTCGCTGATATCAGATGTCAGCCGGATCGCGCTGGAGAAAGGCCAGGCGGTGCGCTTCCGCCTCAACCGGCCGCAGATGCCGTCGCTCGAAAGCGACGACCGCTCGCGCGGCGTGAGCTGGACGCTGACCTTTGCCGACCGCGTGCAGAAGCCGCCATTGCCGCTCACCGTGGTGCGCAACATCTCGGAGCCCTCGCTCGCCAATGTCAGCGTACCGCTCGCCAATCCCGGCCAGCTGCACAGACTGGTCGATCCCGACGCCGGCGATACGCTCTGGGTGGTGACCGCGCCGCCGCCGACCCGCGGCATCATCAAGCGGCAGGATTTCGTCGAGCTCTCGCTGCTGGAATCGATCCACGGCGTCGTGGTTCATCCGAACGCGGACGACGTCAAGGCCGAGGTCGGCGCCGACAAGGTGATGCTGGGCCGGCCGGGCGGCCTGACGCTGTCATCGGCCGACGTCGCCGCCGAGCGCGCGACCGCGGCGGTGAAGCCGTTGTTCGATCCGGACGAGTGGCGCAAGAACCAGTCAGACACGTTCCTCAAGCAGCTCGACGGCCTGATTGCGGCGACCGCGTCGGCCAATGCCGAGCAGCTGCCGCAGGCGCGGCTCGATCTCGCCGACTTCTACATGGCGCGCGGCATGTACCAGGAAGCCCATGGTGTCGCCAATCTGATCCTGTCCGAGAGCAAGCGCGGCAGCGAGACGGCGTCGGTGGTGATGGTGCACGCGGTCGCCAGCATCCTGATCGGCCACCCGGCGCAGGGCCTCAAGGATCTCGCCAATCCCGTGATCGGCAACGGCTACGATTCCCAATTGTGGAAGGGGCTCGCCTTCGCCCGCGAGGGCAAATGGGCCGAGGCGCGCGAGAAGTTCAAAAACGCCGAATTCGCGGTGGCGACGCTGCCGCCCGATTTGCAGCGCATCGTCACCATGGACTCGATGAAGGCCTCGCTCGAGGTCAAGGACTATGCCGGCGCCGCGCGGCGCAAGAGCGATCTCGACGTAGTCGGCGTTCCCGGCGAACTGAAGCCCGCGGTTGCGGTGCTGCGCGGCCGGCTGGCCGAGGCGCTCGGCCAGGAGAAGGATGCGCTCGACGCCTATCGCTTCGCCGCCAATTCGGCCGATCGCCAGGCTGCCGCCGAAGGCAGGTTGCTGGAGACGCTGCTCAAGCAGAAGCGCGGCGAGATCGGCCGCGACGATGTGCTGAAGGAGCTCGAGCTGCTGTCGATGCTGTGGCGCGGCGACAATATCGAGCTGAAGACGCTGTATGTGCTGTCGAAGATCTACGCCGAGACGGCGCGCTATGCCGACGCCTTCGCGGTGACGCGTGCGGCGACCCGGCTGCAGCCGAATGCGCCGGAATCGCGCCAGGCGCAGGATGGCGCCTCGGCCTTGTTCGTGCAGCTCTACCTCGGCCCCAGGGGCGACGAGATGTCGCCGATCGATGCGCTCGGCACCTTCTACGAATATCGCGAACTGACGCCGATCGGCCGCCGCGGCGACGAGATGATCCGCCGTCTCGCCGACCGCCTGGTCGGCGTCGATCTGCTCGACCAGGCCGCCGACCTCCTGCAATACCAGGTCGACAAGCGGCTTGAAGGCGCGGCCCGCGCCCAGGTCGCGGCGCGCCTTGCGATGGTCTATCTGATGAACCGCAAGCCCGACCGCGCCATTGCCGCGCTGCGCTCGACGCGGATCGCGGATCTCTCCGGCGAGCTGCGCCAGCAGCGGCTGCTGCTCGAGGCGCGCGCGCAGAGCGACGTTGGCCGGCACGATCTCGCGCTCGACATCATCTCGAACATCACCGGCCGCGAGGCAATCCGGCTGCGCTCCGACATCTATTGGGCGTCGCGGCGCTGGCGCGAGGCGTCCGAGCAGATCGAGCTCTATTATGGCGACCGCTGGCGCGACTTCACCCCGCTCAATCCGGGCGAGAAGGCCGATATCATCCGCGCCGTGGTCGGCTACGCGCTTGCCGAGGACGCCATCGGGCTGTCCCGGTTCCGCGAGAAATACGCGCCGCTGATGTCCGGCGATCCCGACAAGCTCGCCTTCGACTCGGCCAGCAAGCCGGTGGCGACGTCCAGCGCCGAATTCGCCCAGATCGCGCGAATGGCCGCCAGCGTCGACACGCTCGACGGCTTCATCCGCGAGATGAAGACCCGCTTCCCCGACGCCACCGCCCGCGCGCCATTGCCCGATCCGGTCGCGACCGGATCGGTGACTGACAAGCCAAAGGTCGCGCCGGTGAGCGCGCTGCCGGCGATCAAGGGCGAGCGCCGCGCCAGCGCGGCGCCGTAGCCGCGCTGGGTCTCACGGCCCGGCAGACACCCACGCGGTCGAAATGATCCCGGTGGCGTCGAGCGCGATCCGCCAATGCGAGGCGCCGTTGGCGTGCCGCACACTGTAGACATCCTCGCCCTGCGCGCCGACGCCGAGGAAGCGGGTGGCTTCGATCGCGCCGAGGTCGGCGAGGAAAGGCTGCAGGTGTGGCAATTGCTCGCGGGTCGCCGCGGCGAGCGCAGGGGTCATGTCCGCATAGTCGGGCTGTCCCGATGCGACCCCCTCGATCAGGCGGCGGACCGCAGCCTCGGTTCCTGGAGCCGGCGACTGTTTCTTCACACGCTCTGCGGTGCGATCCGCAATCTGTTTCGCACTTGCAGCGTCAATGCGCGGCATCGGCTTGTCGCCATTTTGATGCAGGATCAGTGACGTCGCCTGACCGTCAGCCGCGATGACAAAGCTGATCTGCGCGTCGACCTCCCTGGCGAAAAACTCGGTCTGGCTCTCCGCAAAGAACGGTACGGCACGCTGCCCGGTGAGCTGTACAGCCAAGTGGTGATCCTCGCGCATCACACTGAGGACGGCCTGCTCGCTGAGCTGGTAGAAGCCGGCATAGCGGTCGAGCACCGCCACAGCGACTGCGATCTCTTGCCGCATGACGTCCGGCGGCGATTGCTGAGCGGAAGGCAGCACATCGGCGGATCCGCCGGCGGCCCGTATCCGTGCCGCCAGCGTGTTCCAGTCGCGCTGGCCGAATAGTTTGGCGATCAGTTCCAGGCTGTCGCTGTGGGTGAGGGGGATCGATTTGGCGCCGAGCGCTTCGCGCAGCGTCTGAGCCATGGCCTTGGCATCACGAAAGTCGCGCATGGGATCAACCTTTGCATCGACGAACGGAAAGCGTCAGGGGCTTGCGTTGCTGACCCGTTCGTGCGGGCAAAGGAAGCCTGAAGCATGGCTTGATACCTTCACCGTCCCCGGGCGGGGTGCAAGCGGCGGGTGGTATCGACCCTGCCAAATGTTCGCCGGGGACGAGTATTTTGTCAATTGCAACTGGTTGTGATCGCACGCGATGCTCTCGACATCGTGCCGTCAAATCGGCAACCATGGCGTCCGTTGCACAGCGCCGGGAGGACGTCGTTACATGAGCAAGCCGATCAAGACCGAAGCCGAACTGATCGCGATGGCGCGGGCCGAGTTGAAGGCCCATGCCGACTGCCCCGACGGCATCGACATCTCCGTGCTGCGCGACGGCGACAGCTGGGAGTTTCGCGCCAGCGCCGATGACGCCACGGTGGCGAGGCCTGGCTATCCCGAATGCGTCGCGATGCTGGTGCAGATCGGCGACCATCTCAGCAAGCAGTATGACGTGGAGGCCGACTAAGGCCTGCATCGACGAATGCCTGTGGCCGCTTGCCCCGAGAGCGGCGCCAGGCAGCCACGCCTATGTTGACGCCATGGGCCAACCGGCGACATTCCCGATCTCGATCATTCAACCGAATCCATGGTATCGCTAAGGGCTCGTTGAACCCAAGCATTCCCGACCAATGCTTTCAGTCTTGAGCAGCAGAATAGCAATGGTCCTCCTCGCTTTGGCATGTTCGCTGGCGATCTCGGCCGGTCACGCCTTTGGCGATGACGAACAGGCCTGGGTGGCATTGAAGCGAGGCGGCATGGTTGTCCTGCTGCGCCATACCCACGTCGATATGCGAGAAGGGATCGGGCACCTCGCGCCCGGAAACTGCTCCGAGGAAGTAAACCTTTCCGCCCGCGGCATTGAGCAAGCCAAGCGGATCGGCGAAGCGTTCCGTGCCCACGGGATTGCGGTCGGAGAGGTCCTGACCAGCCCGTATTGCCGTTGCATCGACACTGGGAAGCTTGCATTCGGTCGCGCGACGCCTGTCCAATATCTGATGCCTCCAGGTGTGTTGTCCGAAAGCCAGGCGAATTCGGATCAGGAGCGGGTCTTGCAAGACATCCTTGAGTATCGGTCTTCCGCAAACCTGGTGATGATTACCCACGATCTCAACATCTCAAACATCGTTCTTGAACCATCGATCGCCATGGGAGATTTCTTTGTACTTCGGCCCAATGGGACGAATTTCGATGTCATCGGCAAGATACAGTTCGGCGACAAGTGAGAGATCGACGTCAATGTCGTCCAAGGTGTCTCCAGCGAAGGAGCCGTCATGGACCGCATCGACGCCATGAAAGTTTTCGTTGCGGCGGTCGACGAGGGCAGCCTCGCCGGTGCCGGCCGGAAACTGCGGCGCTCGCCGGCGGCGGTCAGCCGGGCGATCGCTTTCCTTGAGCACTATGTCGGCGCCGAGCTGCTACATCGCACGACGCGCTCGCTGAAGCTGAGCGATGCCGGCCAGCGCTATGCAGCCGCATGCCGTCGTATCCTCAGCGAGCTCGAGGAAGCCGACATCTCGGCGGGTGGCGAGCGGTCGGTGCCGCGCGGCACGCTGACCGTCACCGCGCCCGTCGTGGTCGGCGAGGATTTGCTGCGGCCGGTGCTCGATGCCTTCATGACGGACTATCCGGCGGTGTCGGTGCGGCTCGTGATGCTCGATCGCACCGTCAATCTGATCGACGAGGGGATCGACGTCGCGCTGCGCATCGCCCATCTCGCCGATTCCAGTTTCATCGCGATCAAGCTCGGCGAGGTGCGCCGCGTGGTGGCGGCATCGCCCGGCTATCTCGCGCAGCATCCGCTGATCAGCGAGCCGGGTGATCTGACGAAGCACCAGATCATCGCCATGACGCATTTCGGGCTCGACTCCTGGAGCTTCCCGCCGGCCGCGAAGTCGAAGATCGCGCGCGCGGTCCAGTTCACGCCGCGGCTGGTCGTCAACACGGTGCGCGCGGCGGTGGCCTCCGCCAGCGAAGGACACGGCGTCACCCGGTTGTTCTCGTATCACATCGCCGACGAAATCCGTGACGGGCGGTTGCAGATCCTGCTCCCCGGCGACGAGCATCCGCCGCTGCCGGTGCATCTTTTGGCGCCGCAGGGCCGCTTCGACGTGCCCAAGGTGCGCGCCTTCGTCGATTTCGCGACGCCGCGGCTGAAACGCTATTTCGAGCGGCTGTCGCGCGAGGCCAGCAAGGCTGGCGCCATTCGTTCGCGCCGCGGAAGAGTGTCTGCCGAATAGCGGACATTCGCGCGGAAAGCGGATGTATCTAGCTTCTTCTCCATCGAAGCGGCGCTGGGTCGCTTCAGCAACAGATGGAGAGAGATCATGGGTGCAGAGCAGAAGGTTGCCATCATCACCGGTGCGTCGCAGGGCCTCGGCGAGGCCATCGTCAAGGGCTATCGCGACCGCAATTGGCGCGTCGTCGCCAATTCCCGCAGCATCAAGCCGTCGACCGACAGCGACGTTCTGACCGTCGCCGGCGACATCGGCGATCCCGAAGTTGCCGACCGCATCGTCAAGCAGGCGCTCGGGCGCTTCGGCCGCATCGACACGCTGGTCAACAATGCCGGCATCTTCCTGGCCAAGCCGTTCACCGACTACACCGACCAGGACTACGCGCAGGTGCTGGCGACCAATCTCAACGGCTTCTTCTACATCACCCGGCGCGCCGCCGGGGAGATGGAGAAGCAGGGCTCCGGACACATCGTGCAGATCACGACCAGCCTCGTCGATCACGCCAACAGCAACGTTCCCTCGGTGCTGGCCTCGCTGACCAAGGGCGGCCTGAACGCCGCCACCAAGTCGCTCGCCATCGAATATGCCGCCAAGGGCATCCGCGTGAACGCGGTCTCGCCCGGTGTGATCAGGACACCGATGCACGCGCCGGCAACGCACGACTTCCTCGCCAAGCAGCATCCGGTCGGACGCATGGGTGAAGCCAAGGACATCGTCGACGCCGTGCTGTTCCTGGAAGGCGCGGGCTTCGTCACCGGCGAGATCCTGCATGTCGACGGTGGCCAGAGCGCCGGTCATTAACGAGCACGATCCGGAGAGTGCCATGCCTATCGTCACCATCCAGGTCACGCGTGAGGGGACGGCGCCGGGGGCGTCGTCCACCACGCCGGAGCAGAAGGCTGCATTGATCAAGGGCGCCAGCGAGTTGCTGCGTGACGTGCTTGGCAAGCCGATGGAGTCGACCTTCGTCATCATCGAAGAAGTCGATACCGATAATTGGGGCTGGGGCGGGCTGCCCGCGCTGGACTATCGCAAGAAGCTCGCTGCAGCTGCGGCGTCCAAATCTTCCCGCTGAAGGCTTCCCCCAAACCGAATGTGCACCTCTCCCGATCGGGAGAGGTGAGCCGTGATCGCTGCGAGCGATTGCTGCGATCGCAACTAATCATTTTTCACGAACGGCCGGAGGGCCTACTGCGATGTCCATGTCAGCCAACGTCAATCATCAGCCGCGCCATCATCACGCCGCGCCGTATCGCGATGCAGGCGGGCCGTTTTGGCTGTCCGCGGCCGCGGGGCTGTGCGCCTCGCTGGTCGGGCTCGGACTGGCGCGCTTCGCCTACACGCCGCTGATCCCGGCTTTGATCGCCGCAAAGTGGTTCACGCCGGCGGAAGCGGTCTATCTCGGTGCGGCCAACCTTGCCGGCTATCTCGCCGGCGCGCTGATCGCCGGCGATCTCGGAGCGCGCATCGGCTCGGTGTGGGCGCTGCGCGGCATGATGGTGCTCGCCGCGATCACCTGCTTTGCCTGCGCGGTGCCGATCTCCTTCGTGTGGTTCTTCGGCTTCCGCTTTCTCGCCGGCGTCAGTGGCGGCGTGATCATGGTGCTGGCGGCAACCGCGATCCTGCCGCATACCGCGCCGAGCAAGCGCGGCCTGATCGGCGGCGTGATCTTCGCCGGCGTTGGCCTCGGCGTCGCCGCATCCGGCACACTGGTGCCGCTGTTGCTGCAGCAGGGCGTCAAGCAGGCCTGGTACGGCCTTGGCGTGCTGTCGGCGGTGCTGACACTGATCAGCTGGAGGGCGTGGCCCGCCGAAGCTCCTGCCGCGCGTGGCGTGGTCGAGCAGCCCGTCGCGTCGCATGGCCTGCGCTCGCCGCTGGTGATCGCGCTGTGCCTGGAATATGGCCTCAACGCGCTGGCGCTGGTGCCGCACATGGTGTTCCTGGTCGACTTCGTCGCGCGCGGCCTCGGGCAGGGCATCGCGGCGGGATCGCATTACTGGGTGCTGTACGGTATCGGCGCCGTGATCGGACCGTTGCTCACGGGACACCTCGCCGATCGCGCCGGCTTTGCCGCGGCGCTGCGCGCGGCGTTCCTGATCGAGGCCGTTGCGGTTGCGCTGCCCGCCGTGACGAATTCGCCTGCTGCGCTGATCGCGTCGAGCCTGATCGTCGGCGGCTTCACGCCCGGCATCGTGCCGCTGGTGATCGGCCGCATCCACGAGCTGATCCCGCATTCCGCGGCGAGCCAGCGTTCAGCCTGGGCGCAGGCCACCACGACCTTCGCGCTGTTCCAGGCGGCGGGCGCTTACGGCCTGTCCTGGCTGTTCGCACGCAGCGGCGGCGACTATGCGCTGCTGTTCGCGATCGGCGCGGCCGGAGTGGTCGTCGCGCTGGCGATCGAACTGTTCGGCGTCGTCGGACTGCGGCACAAGTCCGGCTAACCGCGCAGCGCTTTGGTCAAGACCGCGACGAGGCGATCGACATCGGCCTCGTCGTTGAAAACGTGCGGCGAGATCCGCATCCGGCCGAGCCGCAGCGCGACATGGATGTTCTCGGCGGCGAGCCGCGCGATCAGCTCCTTCGGGATGCCGCCGGCCATGCCGAGGCTCAGGATGTGCGGCGCACGTAGGTCGCGCGCCAGCATATCGAGCTTGAGATCACGCACGCCGCCCGCGATCCGCTCGTTCAGCATCGCGAGCCGCGCGCTGACGGCCGCGGCGCCCCATTCCGCCATCATCTCGATGCCGATCGAGGCCATCTCCAGGGTGATGAAATGATCGCGCTCGCCCATGTCGTAACGCGTGGCGTTGTCGACATAGGCGAGATCGCCGAAATAGACCGGATTCTCGGAGTTCACGTTGCGGCGGCCGCTGGAGGTCTGCTCCAGCGGCACGCCGTTCTGGTGGCGTTTTGCAATGTAGAGGAAGGCGCGCCCGTAGGGGCCGATCAGCCATTTGTAGGTCGGAAACATCACGGCGTCGGGGTCGAGCCTCGTCACGTCCATCGCCACGACACCCGCGCTCTGCGTCGCGTCGATCACGAACATTGCGCCGTGCTGCCGAAGCGCGGCCTGCACCTTGTCGACGTCGATCATGCCGCCGTCCGACCAGTGCACCGAGGAGATCGAGGCGAGGCCGACCGGCGGCGCGCCCGGCCGCTCGATCGTTGCAAGCACTGCCGATGTCCAGTCGCCGTCGGCGGGCTGGCGCACGGTGTCGACGACGAACCCTTGCGCCTCGGCGCGGGCGTGCCATTCGAGGACCGGCGAGGAATGGTCGTTCTCCAGCACGATGACGCGGGTGCCGCGCGGAATGCTCAGCGCCTTCGCCACCGTCGCGACGCCGTAGCTGATCGCGGGGATCAGCGCGACATCGTCGGGCGCGGCCTTGATCAGGCGGGCCGCCGCGCTACGGGCGCGCTCATGCTGCCGGCCGGCGAAGCCGGGATCGATGGTCCATGGCTGGCCTTTGCGTCCCACCGCCGCGCGGCCGGCATCGAGCGTCTTCAGCGGCAGCGGGCTGTAGGACGCCGAATTCAGGTAGCAGACCTCGCGTGGAATCTCGAACAGATGGCGCTGGGAGGGAAGCATGTCGTCTCGTTTGCTGGAATTTGCGGATCATGACGTGACGCCGAAGAGCGCGCGCTCATCCGTCATACTGGTCCGGCCCCATCGCCCAAGGCGCCTGGTCATAGCCGTTGGCGAAGGTGCGGTTGGTCTGCGCCGGATTGCGATTGACCAGCGGCCGCAGATACATCGGGTGGGTAGCGCTGCGCACCTCGTGCTCGACGGTGAACAGATGTCGGCCGTCGGCTGGATCGACGATATCGCAGAAGCGGTACTGGTATTGATTGTCTTCGCGGGAGACCAGATTGCGTTCGCGCAGTCGCTGGTAGGGGCCCGAGAAGTCCGTGATGTAGATCTGGATGTGATGGCCGTCGAATTCGCCCTGCGCCGCGTCGCTCTCGCGGAATTGCAGATACTGATCCTTGCCGACTTTTGCGCGCGCGACGACGTCGTCGCCGTTCACAACGCTGGCGGGGATGCCCATGATCTCAGGATAGAACCGGCTGATCGCCTCAGCCGTGCCGCGCGGCACCTCGAACTCGACATAGGGCATGCCGAGCGCGATGCGCCCGAACCGTTCGGCGTCCGGTTCAAAGCAGCGCAGGCGGTTGCCCCAGGGGCAGGTGGCCTCGACGTGATCGTTGCGCTCGCGATAGCTGAACGCGGTGCCCTCGAGCTTGGGCGCGACCGCGGCGAGCCGCTGCAGCAGGGCCTGCCGCCCGGCGATCACGATGCCGGTGTGGCCGCGCAGCACCTGCTGGCGGCCGCTCGGCAGGTGAAACTGGCTGCGGCCGACATTCACCCACATGTTGCTGTCGGAGACCATCAGATAGGGATCGCGCGTCAGCCCGATGCCGGCGACGTAGAACAGCGTGGCGAGGCGCTGGTCCGGCACCTGCACGTTGACATGTTCGAGATGGATGGCGTTGCCGAGATCTTCTGCGGCGCGGTCGAATGGTTGCTGCACGGCGCGGCTCCCTGGATGCGGTGCCGCGCATGATAGTGCAACGGTGTGGCCGATCCAGCTGACGGGCCATGAATGTTTCGCAGGGCGCTACCCGCCGTAACTCTGCACCAGGCTGCCGGCGACCAGGGCCCAGCCGTCGACCAGCACGAAGAAGATCAGCTTGAACGGCAGCGAGACCACCACCGGCGGCAGCATCATCATGCCCATCGACATCAGGACCGAGGCGACCACGAGGTCGATGATCAGGAACGGCAGGAACAAGAGGAAGCCGATCTCGAAGGCGCGTTTCAGCTCGGAGATCATGAAGGCCGGCACCAGGATGCGCAGCGACATCTCCTCCGGCGTCGCCGGCGGCGGCTCGCCCGAGAGGTCCATGAATAGCTTCAAATCCTTCTCGCGGACGTTCTTCTGCATGAAGCCGCGCAAGGGGACCGAGGCGCGCTGCAACGCGTCCTCAACGCCGATCTGGTTGGCGACCAGCGGCTTGATGCCGTCGTCATAGGATTTCTGCAGCACCGGCCCCATCACGAAGGCGGTGAGGAACATCGCAAGCGCGATCATCACCGAGTTCGGCGGCGCGGTGGCGGTGCCGAGCGCGGTGCGCAGCAGCGACAGCACGACCACGATGCGCGTGAACGACGTCATCATGATCAGGATCGACGGCGCGATCGACAGCACCGTCAGTAGCGCAATCAGCTGGATCGCGCGCTCGGTCACGCCGCCATTGCCGCCGCCGAGATTGATGCTGATATCCTGCGCCATCGCCGGATCAGCGAGGGATCCGGCGGCGATCAGGACAGCGATGAAAAAAACTCTACGCGGGACTGCCCCTGGCCTCACGAAGGATTCTTCGGTCGGCCGAGCAGCGAGGCCATCTCGTCCTCGAGATTCTCGAACCCGCTCTTCTGTCCGCCGGCGGGCGGGGCGGGCGGCTCGCTGCGCTGCGGGCGCGCCGGCGGCGCCTCGGGCGCAACCGGCGGCGCGACGGTCTCGCCGGCGCCGGTCGGGCGGCGCAGCGCCGCTTCGAGCCGTTGCGCCATCTCGGCGAGATTGGCGTCGGCGTTCGATGGTGGCGGCGGAGCCGGAGGCGCCTGCGTTGCAGCCGGCGGCGGTGCCTGGGGAGGCGGTGGCGGCGGCGTCACGGCGCGCTCGGTTGTGCGCAGCGGTGGCGGCGCCTTCGGCGGCTCGGCGGCGCCGCGCGGCGGACGCGGGACGACCGGCTCGGAGCGCGGCGGCAGGCGTGGCGGCATCGGATCGGGCCGCGGCTCGCCGCGTTCGGGCGTGAAGCCCGCTAGCGGATCGCTGCGACGCTCGGCGATCGGCGACGGGGGCCGGCGCAGCTCGTCGGCGAAGGAGGGCCGCGTCTGACGCGGCGGCAGCTCCGGCTCGGGAAGGTCGAAATTGTCGGAGCGGGCGGCTTCGCTCTCGTTCCAGGCTGCATCCGGAAGCGGCGCCACGCGCGGCGGCGCGGCATCGGCTGCGACAGCGGGGCGGGTCGACATTTGATCGCGCGCGGGCATCGCGCGGACGATATTCGGCTCGACAACGATATCGGTGGGGCCGCCGATCATCAGGAGATGCTCGATATTGTCGCGGCGGACCAGCACCAGGCGGCGCCGCCCGTCGACGGCGGCAGCGTCGATCACCGCCAGGCGCGGCATGCGTCCTCGGTTGGCGTTGGCCCCGAGGCGGTTTCCGGCGAAGCGGCGGACGAGCCATGCGGTCACGCCGATCAGCGCCAGCACGACAACGAATGCCAAGACGAATGTAATGACCTGCATATTGGAGTCCCCGGCCATCTTGGCCTTCCTCAGCTTTCGCCATCAACGGGCGCGGATTGATAGGTGCGGTTTGCGCAGCGAATCGCGCCCGAGATTCGCCTTATTTCTTAATTCCCAGCGGCTTGCAGCCCACTGTTCTATTAATAAACCAAGAATCGCTTGTCCCAAAACGACTTCTCAGTGCCCCACACTGTCTTGGTTTGTGCTGGTTAACGCAGCATTCGTGGCGAAAATGCGCTCGCAGGCTGCAGTTGCGGCGTTCTCCACGGATCCGTCCGGCATTTTAACCACCCGTTAACCATACACCGGGCAAATTCTGCCTACCTCGGAAGAGCCCAGAGGTTAACGGAGCCGCGGCGATGGCCATGAACGATCTCCCGATCCTGTCGGCGTTGCGCACCAAGATGCAGTGGCACCAGGAGCGCCAGCGGGTGCTCGCCGAGAACATTTCCAATTCCGACACGCCGAACTTCCGGCCGCGCGACCTGGTCGAGCCGAAGTTCGACCGGGCCGGCGCCACGGTTGGCGGCGGCGTGGGGACGCTGCCGATGATGCAGACCAGCGCTACCCACATGGCGGCGTCCGGCGCGCCCGACAGCTTCGACAACGATCGCGGCAAGAGCGGGTTCCAGACCCGTCCGGCCGGCAACGCGGTCAATCTCGAGGAGCAGATGCTGAAAGTGTCGGCCAACCAGATGGACTATGCGGCCGTCACCTCGCTCTACAGCCGCAGCCTGCATCTGCTGAAGACTGCGATCGGCAAGGGCTAGAGCAAGGGTAGCCCGCCTGACGGCGGCAGGAGGATCCCATGGCAGATGGAACAAGCGATTTCGCCCGCTCGATGAGCATCGCGACCTCAGGCCTGCGGGCGCAGGCGGGGCGCATGCGGGTGATCTCGGAAAATATCGCCAATGCCGATTCGACGGCGCAGACCGCGGGCGGCGACCCTTACCGCCGCAAGGTGCCGACCTTCTCCTCCACGCTCGATCGCACGCTCGACGCCCAGGTCGTGGCGCTGGGCCGGATCCGCCCCGACCAGTCTTCGTTCCGTGTCAAGCACGAGCCGGGCAATCCGGCGGCGGACGCCTCGGGCAACGTCAAATATCCGAACGTCAATGCGATGGTCGAAATGACCGACATGCGCGACGCCCAGCGCTCCTACGAGGCCAACCTCAACATCATCAGCGCGACGCGGCGGATGATCCAGCGCACGCTCGACATCCTCAAGTCCTGACGCAACAAGAACAGGGAACGTAAATCATGGCTTCACCGACAGTCGCCGCCAACGCCTACGCCAACCTCGCCAAGATGATGGAGCGCGGCGGCGCCGAGAAGGCCGGGCAGGCCGTCGCCGGCCCATCCTTCAGCGCGCTGCTGAAGGACTCCGTCGGCAGCGTCCTGGAGGCGGGCAAGAAGTCCGACGCGCAGACCATGGCGATGACCTCGGGCAAGGCGAACGTGATGGATGTGGTGACGGCGGTCGCCGACACCGACGTTGCGGTGTCGACGCTGGTCTCGGTGCGCGACCGCGTGATCCAGGCCTATGAAGACATCATGAAGATGCCGATCTGACGTCGCTTGCGACGCCATCCCGGGGCGATGCGCAGCATCGAGCCTCAGATGTGCAATTGCACATCAAAGATCTCGAGGTTCCGGGTTCGATGCGTTGCATCGCCCCGGAACGACGGTGCAAACAACTGACAGCGAGAACTCAACAATGACCGGCCCCGAAACCCTCGACGTGGCGCGCGATGCGATCTGGACCATCGTGGTGGTGTCGTCGCCCCTGATGGTGGTCGGCCTCGTGGTCGGCGTCGTGGTGTCGCTGTTCCAGGCGCTGACGCAGATCCAGGAACAGACCCTGATTTTTGTGCCGAAGATCCTCGCGATCTTCGTCACATTGCTGCTGGCGCTGCCGTTCATGGCGGACTCGCTCAGTAGCCACATGATGCGGATTTCGTCGCGAATCATCGGCGGTTGATGCACTAATGCCGCGGTCATGCGCATCGATGTCTCCCTGCTGCCGGCGCTGGCCGCGATCTTCGTGCTGGTCTTCGCGCGCGTGGGCGCGATGGTGATGCTGCTGCCCGGTTTCGGCGAGAGCAACATCCCGGCGCGGGTCAAGCTGTCGATCGCGCTGTTGCTGACGCTGATCATCCTTCCCCTGCATCGCAACGCCTATCATGTCGACCTGACGTCGATCTCCTCGCTCGGCGTCCTGATGGTGCATGAGCTCATCATCGGCATCGTGCTCGGCGCGACCGCGCGGGTGACGTTGTCGGCGCTCAACGTCGCGGGCTCAGTGATCGCGCAGCAGCTCGGCCTCGGCTTCGTCACCGCCGTCGATCCGACCCAGGGGCAGCAGGGCCAGATCATCGGCAACTTCCTCACCATCCTCGGCCTCACGCTGCTGTTTGCGACCGACAGCCACTATCTCGTCATTGCGGCGCTGAGCGAGAGCTACCGCATCTTCTCGCCCGGCGAGATCATGCCAACCGGCGATGTCGCCGCGCTTGCGACCTCGGCCTTCTCGGCCGCCTTCAAGATCGGCCTGCAGCTGTCCGCGCCGTTCCTGGTGTTTGGCCTAGTCTTCAACATCGGGCTTGGCGTGCTGGCGCGGCTGATGCCGCAGATGCAGGTCTACTTCGTCGGCGTGCCGCTCTCGATCATGGTCGGGTTCCTGATCTTCGGCGTCGTGCTCGCCGCGATGATGAACACCTATCTCGACTATTTCCTCGGCGTCATGCGCCAGCTCGCTCCGATGAATTAGGGGGAGAAGAAGTGGCGGACGATACCGAAGACAAAACAGAAGACCCTACGCAAAAACGTCTCGATGAAGCCCTCGAGAAAGGTGACGTTGCCAAGAGCCAGGAGGTCAATACCTGGTTCGTGATCGCCGGCGGCACCTTGGTGTTGTCGACCTTCTCGGGTTCGATCGGCAGCGGCATCTTGATGCCGCTGCGTAACCTGATTGCCAATTCATGGATGATCCGCACCGACGGCGCCGGCCTGCTGGCGCTGACCCAGTCGCTCGGCTACGCGGTGGTCGCCGCGATCGGCGTGCCGTTCCTGTTGCTGGCGCTGGCCGCGATCGCGGGCAACATGGTGCAGCATCAGCTGGTGTGGTCGGGCGAGCAGCTGAAGCCGAAATTCTCCAAGATCTCGCCGGCTGCCGGCTTCAAGCGGCTGTTCGGCAAACAGGCGGTGGCGAATTTCCTGAAGGGCCTGTTCAAGCTGATTGCGCTCGGCGCCGTGATGGTCGCGGTGCTGTGGCCCGACCGGATGCGGATGGAATCCTTCCTGCGGGTCGATCCGGCCGAGCTGCTGCCCGCTATCACCGGCATGACGGTGCATCTGCTGGCGGCGGTGGTGGCCATCCTCGCTGCGGTCGCGATCGCCGATTACTTCTTCCAGTACCGGACCTGGTACGAGCGTCACAAGATGTCGCTGCAGGAGATGAAGGAGGAGTTCAAGCAGTCGGAAGGCGACCCGCACGTCAAGGGCAGGATCAAGCAATTGCGGGTCCAGCGCGCCAAGAAGCGTATGATGGCGCAGGTTCCGAAGGCCTCGGTGATCATCACCAACCCGACCCACTATTCGGTGGCGCTGGCCTACGACCGCAGCATGTCGGCGCCGATCTGCGTCGCCAAGGGCGTCGACAATCTTGCCTTCAAGATCCGGGAGATCGCCAAGGAGCACGACATTCCGATCGTGGAGAACGTGGCGCTGGCCCGGGCGCTCTATGCGACGGTCGAGCTCGACCGGGAGATCCCGGTCGAGCACTATCACGCGGTTGCCGAAATCATCGGCTACGTGATGCGGCTGAGGCGCGGCCTGTCCGGCCTGCGGCAGTAAGGGGCGGAAAAACCCGCTTGAAATGCGCGTAACTTGCGAAATTGCCGCCTGTTGGACTTGCGTTTTCGGGTCCGATTCAGGCACTCAAGGGCGAGGTGGCCGGCCGGTCGCCTTCGTGATGCAGACGAGCCATGTCTCTCCAGATGACCGCCGATAGCAACGATCCTTCCGTGACCGAGCCGTTCGTGGCCCACGGGCCAGCGCGGCGGAACGGCAGCATCCTGCTGGTGGTCCTGATCGCCGCCGGCATCGTCGCGGTGGCGGTCTGGCTGATGACCATCGGCCGCACCGAGGCGCAGCCCTATATCCTCGGCGTGCTGGCGCTGCTCGCCACAGTCGGGCTGTTCAACCTGTTCGCCCTTGCCGCCGGCATCATCCGCTTCTCCGACCGTGCCACCGATGATCCGGTGATGGCGCGGATCGCCGACCAGGCCCAGGAAGGGCTCGTCGTCACCGACTCCCGCGGCCACGTGGTCTATTCCAACGCCGCCTATCTCACGCTGACCGGCGCGGCCGGGCCGCAGGACGTCCGTCCGGTCGAGCGCGTCTTCATCGGCAACCCCGACGTCTCCGAGGCCGTGTTCCGCCTTTTGAAGGCTGCCCGCGAGGGCAAGCGGCAGCAGGAGGAGGTCCGCGTCGCCGGCCAGGAGGCCGGCCAGGGCCGCTGGCTGCGCCTGCGGGTACGCCCACTCGGCGAGGGCAAGCGCGATGCGAAATATGCGGTTTGGTCGATCGCCGACGTCACCCGCGACCGCGAGCGCCAGGAAGACGTGTTCCAGGAGCTGCGGCACGCGATCGAATATCTCGATCACGCGCCATGCGGCTTCTTCTCGGTCAATCCGGCCGGCGAGATCGCCTATGTCAACGCCACGCTGGCCAACTGGCTGGACTACGATCTGGCCGAGATCGGCTCGGGCGGCCTGAAACTGACCGACATCGTCTCGGGCGACGGCGCGGCGCTGTTGACCTCGATTGCGGCGGTGCCGGGCGAGGTCAAGACCGAGGTGTTCGACATCGACCTGCGGATGCGCGGCGGCAAGACCGTGCCGGTGCGGCTCTATCACAAGCTCGCTTTCGGCTCCGACGGCGCGGCGGGCGCCTCGCGCACGCTGGTGATCAGCCGCGCCCGCGACGAGCATTCCGATCCGGAGCGCGCCGCCGAGGTGCGCTTCATGCGCTTCTTCGACCATACGCCGATGGCGATCGCGACCGTCGATCGCGGCGGCAATGTGGTCGGCGCCAATGCGCGCTATGCCAAGCTGGCGCAGGGCCTGAACGGCGACGGCGGCGCCGCCAAGTCGATCTTCCGCGCCGTCAATCCGCGCGACCGCGGCCTGCTGATCGCCGCGATCAACCAGGCGGCCGAGGGCCAGGGCGACATCGCGCCGGTCGAGGTGATGCTCGACGGGCCCAAGGAGCGCTTTGCCCAGTTCTTCGTCACCACCGTCGAGAAGGACGAGCGCGACGCCGAGACCGCGATCGTCTACATGCTCGAAACCACCGAGCGGCGCGCGCTGGAAAACCAGATCAACCAGTCGCAGAAGATGGAGATGGTCGGCCAGCTCGCCGGCGGCATCGCGCACGACTTCAACAACGTGCTGTCGGCCATCATGATGGCCAACGACTTCCTGCTGAACGCGCACAAGCCGACCGACCCGTCGTTCCAGGACATCATGCAGATCAAGCAGAACGCCACCCGCGCCGCGACGCTGGTGCGGCAGCTGCTTGCATTCTCGCGCCGCCAGACGCTGCGGCCGCAGGTGCTCGATCTCGGCGATGCATTGAGCGACCTCACCATGCTGCTGCGCCGGCTGATCGGCGAGAAGGTCAAGCTCGACCTCGTGCATGGCCGCGACCTGTGGGCCGGTGAAGGTCGACGTCTCGCAGTTCGAGCAGGTGGTGGTCAATCTCGCGGTCAACGCGCGCGATGCGATGCCCGACGGTGGCAAGCTGATCATCCGCACCGCCAATGTGCCGACCGAGGAAGCCGCCCAACTCGCCAACAAGGGCATGCCGGCGGCGGACTATGTGAAGATCGAGATCGCCGACACCGGCACCGGCATTCCGGCCGAGATCATCGACAAGATCTTCGAGCCGTTCTTCTCGACCAAGGAAGTCGGCAAGGGGACCGGTCTCGGCCTGTCCACGGTCTACGGCATCGTCAAGCAGACCGGCGGCTTCGTCTATGTCGATTCCGTGCCGGGCGGCGGCACCACGTTCCGGATCTATCTGCCGCGGCATCGCCAGCAGCAGGAGGTCGCACCGGAGGCCCATGCCGGCAACGGTGCGGCCAAGGAAACCGCCGCCGTCACGGAAGCCGCCAAGCCGAAGCCGGACCTGACCGGGCAGGGCACCATCCTGCTGGTCGAGGACGAGGACGGTTTGCGCTCGCTCAATGCGCGCGGCCTGCGTTCGCGCGGCTACAGCGTGATCGAGGCGGCGAACGGCGTCGAGGCGCTGGAGGCGTTCGAGGAGAAGAACGGCGCCGTCGATCTCGTCGTCTCCGACGTCGTGATGCCGGAGATGGACGGCCCGACGCTGCTGAAGGAAATGCGCAGCCGCAACGCGGAGCTGAAGATCATCTTCGTCTCAGGCTATGCCGAGGACGCCTTCGAGAAGAGCCTGCCGGAGAACCAGCAGTTCGCGTTCCTGCCGAAACCCTTCACGTTGACGCAGCTGGTCGCCGCGGTGAAGGAAACCATGACGGCGAACTAGCCGGTTGCCGCGGCAACCGGCTTTACTTCTCGCAAGTGCGAGGCGAAATTCCGCGGTAACTGTGGTTGAAACCGGGCCTCATCCCGCGGTAGGACGCGCCGTCGCATCCACAAGGACCATAGTGTCACATCTCCGCGACCGAGGGCCGCAGCCGCGGTTCCCGTTTCCCGCTTCACTTTTAACCGTCCCTGCCCATCTTAGGGGCGTTTCCCCATGCCGGGGAATCCTTTGAGGAAACCAACATGAATTTCTCGCAACGCACGCGTGGAATTGTTCGGGCGATCGCCGTCGCGATGGCACTGGCGCTGCCCGTGATGATGACCGTTTCGGCGGCCGACGCCCGCGTTGGCGGCGGCGGCTCGCGCGGCTCGCGGACATTCTCCGCGCCGCCCTCGACCAACACGGCGCCGGGCTCGGTTGCGCCGATGAACCGCACCTTCAGCCAGCCTGGTAGCCCGAACATGGGCTCGCCGGCGGCGGCAAATTCCGGCGGCCTGTTTGGTCGCGGCGGAATGGGCCGCGGCCTGCTCGGCGGCCTGGCCGCGGGCTTCCTTGGCGCCGGCCTGTTCGGCATGCTGTTCGGCGGCGGGTTGTTCTCGGGTCTCGGCGGCTTGTCGTCGATGCTCGGCCTCTTGCTGCAGATCGGTCTGATCGTGCTCGTGGTTCGCCTTGCGATGTCGTGGTGGCAGCGCCGCAACACGCCGGCGGCCGCCTATGCCGGTGGCCCCGACGTCGGCCCCGGTCCGCAGGCGAACGCCCGCTCGGGCTTCGGCTTCGGCCTTGGCGGCGGATCGAATGCGCCGGTCGAGATCGCGCCTGGCGACTATGAGACGTTCGAACGGCTGCTCGGCGACATCCAGACCGCGTGGTCGAACGAGGACATCGCGAAGCTGCACACGCTCGCGACGCCGGAGATGGTGTCGTACTTCTCGAAGGATCTCGAGGAGAACAAGGCGCGCAACGTCACCAACAAGGTGACCAATGTGAAGCTGCTGCAGGGCGATCTGGCGGAAGCCTGGCGCGAAGGCGACAGCGAGTATGCGACGGTCGCGATGCGCTACTCGCTGGTCGACACCGTGCTCGAGCGCGGCACCGGCCGTCAGGTCGGCGGCGGCACGCAGCCGGAGGAGGTCACTGAGGTCTGGACCTTCGTACGCCAGCGCGGCGGCAATTGGGAGCTTTCGGCGATCCAGCAGACCAACTGATCGGTTGCCGGAGAATGGCAGATACAAGGCGCCGCGGCCTCGTCCGCGGCGCCTTTGTTTTGTGCCTTCATTCACATGTCGCGGCGCCGGAATATCCGGAGGGCCTGCGGGTTGATCTCAGCGGACCATAACAACCATCGGGAGGATTGAGATGAAGATCGTTGCGCATATTGCGGTTCCGGCCTGTCTTGCGTTCGTCGTCGTGGCGGCGCCGCCGGCGGCGGCGCAGACCGCCGACACCAGCTTCTTCCTGACCAGCAACGGCATCGGCAACGGCGGCAATCTCGGCGGGCTCGCCGGCGCCGACAATCATTGCCAGACGCTGGCGCAGGCCGCCGGCTTCGGTGCGCCGAAGACCTGGCGCGCCTATCTCTCGACCCAGGCGGCCGACGGCAAGGCAGCGGAGAATGCGCGCGATCGTATCGGCAAGGGACCGTGGAAGAATGTAAAGGGCGTCGTGGTCGCCAAGGACGTCGCCGACCTGCACAGCGCCGGCAACAATCTCACCAAGCAGACCGCGCTGTCCGAGAAGGGCGAGGTCGTCAACGGTGCCGGCGACACGCCGAACCGCCACGACGTGCTGACGGGGTCGCAAGCAGACGGTACAGCGTTTGCGGCCGGCGAGGACCGCACCTGCAAGAACTGGACAAGCAGCACACAAGGCGCCGCCATGCTCGGGCACTTCGACCGCAAGGGCCTGCGCGACGACGAGCCGTCAAAATCCTGGAACACGTCGCATCCCTCGCGCGGTCCCGACGGCGGCTGCTCGCAGGCTGACCTGAAGAGCACCGGCGGCGACGGCCTGCTGTACTGCTTCGCGGCGAACTGAGAGAGCGCATCTGCTTCGTCATTGCGAGTGCAGCGAAGCAATCCATCCTACCATAGGCCCGGAGCGATGGATTGCTTCGTCGCCTCGCGCCTCGCAATGACGGGATAGCACGATCGCGCTCAGCTCTTCCTGCGCTTGACGGTCTTCTTTGCGGTCCTCTTCGCGGCCTTCTTTTTCTTCGCGGTTTTTTTCTTCGCCGCGAAATAGGCTTCGACCTTCTTCGAGGAATGTCCGACCGCGGCGACCGCGGTCTTGAGCCGGGCAGGGGTCACCTTGAACTTCTTCGACCAGTAGCGGACCTCGTAGGGCTCGCTGATCGCGATCCGCGCGCGGTCGGCGGCCTTGTGGCGCTGCTCCTCGAAATGGGCTTCCACCTTCTTGGCGGAATGCCCGACCTTCTTGACGGCAGCTTTCAGCTTCGCCGGCGTGACCTTGAACTTCTTGGACCAGTACGCAACTTCGTAGGACTCGCTCAACGCGATCAGAGCGCGATCTGCCGCGCCCCGCTTCTTCTTGCTGTCCGCCATAAGATGATCCCTCATCGAAAGATTCGACGTTGGAACCTTAGCAGCCTCTGTGCGGTTCGCACAGGCAGCGGTGCGCGATGGACGATCTGACCGCGGCGTGGCTACGATCGAGGTGAAGCGAAGCGATGCGGCGAAGTTTTCGGAGGTAAGTGCATGCACTATCAACTTTACTACTGGCCGATGATCCAGGGCCGCGGCGAATATGTCCGCCTCGCGCTCGAGGATGCGGGCGCCGGCTACACCGATGTCGCGCGCGCCAAGAGCGGCATGGGTGCCATGACGAAGATGATGGAGGCACACAAGGGCACGCCGCCCTTCGCGCCGCCGTTCCTCAAGGCCGGCAGTCTCGTGATCGGGCAGACCGCCAACATCCTGCTCTATCTCGGCGCGCGCCACGGCCTCGCGCCGAAGGCGGAGGGCGGAAAGCTCTGGGTGCACCAGCTGCAGCTGACGATCGCGGACTTCGTGGTGGAGATCCACGACACCCATCATCCGCTCGGGCCATCGCTGTATTACGAAGACCAGAAGGCTCCGGCGAAGAAGCGCACCGCGGAGTTCTGGGATTCGCGGGTGCCGAAATATCTCGGCTATTTCGAGGATCTCGTGCAAGCCAACCGCGGTGCGTTCGTCACCGGACGCCGGCTGACCTACGCCGACCTCTCGCTGTTCCAGATCGTGGAGGGCCTGCGCTACGCGTTTCCGAAGCGGATGGCGGCGTTCGAGAAGAAGATCCCGCGCCTGATCGCGCTGCGCGATCGCGTCGCCGAGCGGCCGAACATCAAGGCGTATCTGGCGAGCGAGCGGCGGATTCCATTCAACGAAGAGGGCATTTTCCGGCGCTACAAGGCACTGGATTTGTGATCGCCGTCATTCCGGGGCGCGAAGCGAACCCGGAATCTCGCGCCACAATCTCTGGATTCCGGGTTCACGCTCCGCGTGCCCCGGAATGACGGCGTGGAAGGCTACCGGCTCCGCCCATCCACCGGCGTCATCGCGATCCTCGACAGATCGATGCCATCGATGCAGCTGACATTCAGCGCCACGATGTCGGTGCCGTCGGGCTTCTTGCCGCGCGCGAACACGTCGACGCCGCAATCGACGCAAAGCTGATGGCGGATCGCATGGCGGTTGAAGAGATATTCCTTGAGGTTCTCGGCGCCGGCGCGAAGCTGGAAGCTCGACGGCGGCATGAACACGAAGTGCAGGCCCTTCTTGGTGCAGATCGAGCAGTTGCAGGCCGTCACCATGGCCATATCGGTGGTGCATTCGAAGCGGACCTGTCCGCAATGGCAACCGCCGGTGTAGGTCTTGCTCTCTGCCATGATGATCCCTCACCACAGCCCGGGTACGAGGCGGTAGCGCACCCGTGCCGCATAATCGGCGTAGCCTGACAACCCCGTCACCAGCGCGCGCTCCTCGATCCCTGTGCGGATCGCAAACATCACGAAGAACACCGGCACGAAGGCGAGGCCCCACCAGGAGCCGAGCGTCAGCGGCACGCCGATGAAGAACAGCATCACGCTCGTATACATCGGATGGCGGACCAGCGCGTAGGGACCGGTCGAGATGACGTGATGGTCGCGCTCGGTCTGCACCTTCACGACCGGCGCGGCGAACGAGTTGGTGCGGAACACCCACAGGATCGCCACGGTCGAGACCAGATACAGCACAAGGCCGAGCACGATCAGCGGCACGCCGTCATTGACGTCGCCAAAGCGCCGCTCGAGCCCCATCGCGACGAACCACAGCACGGCAACGACCAGGAACACCAGCATGAACCGCTTGTCCTCGGTGGGCTGGCCTTCACGCGCGGTGAGGCGCATGCGCTCGGCCAGCAGCCCGGGATCGACCTTGGCGAGCCACAGCCCGCAGGCCGGGCCGATCACGGCCGAGGCGATCAGATAGGCCCATGCGCCGGGCCAGTGCAGCGTACCTGCGAAGGCAAACAGCAGCACGGCCATGGCGATGACGAAGAAGGTATTCTGCAGAAGGAGCTTTGCGATCATGAGCGGCTCCGCGCGATTCCAGTTGATATTATCGCACCGTTTTCCCGGCAAACATGCGACCGCAGCGATCAACTTTCGGAGCAGGCGAGACGTTCCAGCGTCGCGACTGTCTTGACAATCATATAAGCAATTGCTTATATATTTTCATGCCTGTCGCCACGCAGCTGACCGATGTGTTGAAGACCCTCGCGGACCCGACGCGGCGAGCGGTGTTCGAGCGGATCGCGCGGGAAGGCGAGATCGCCGCGACCGGCCTGGTGCAGGGTTCAAAGGTGTCGCAGCCGGCGGTGTCGCAACATCTGCGCGCGCTGCGCGATGCCGGGCTGGTCGCCGAGCGGCGCGAGGGCCGCCATATCCATTATCGCATCGCGCCGAAGGGGCTCGGTCCGCTGATCGACTGGCTCGGCCACTACGAGACGTTCTGGACCGAGCGCTTCGCAAATCTGGAACGGCTGTTGAAGGAGAGTGAGTGATGGGTGAGACGCACGCGATCACGGTCGAGAAGGTGCTGCCCTACGCGGCCGAGAAGATCTGGCGGACGCTGACGACGAGCGATCGGATCACGAAATGGCTGATGCCGAACGATTTCGTGCCGGCCGTTGGCCATCGCTTCAATTTCCACACCAAGCCGATGGGCGACTGGGACGGTGTCGTGCATTGTGAGGTGCTGGATTGCGATCCGCCGCGCCTGTTGCGCTACTCCTGGAAGGGCGGCGCTGATACCAATCCGGAATACGGCTCGAAGCTCGACACGATCGTCACCTGGACGCTGACGCCGGTCGAGGGCGGCACCCATCTGCGGATGGTGCATGACGGCTTCGTGCTGCCGGGCAACCGCTTCGCCTTCGACATGATGAGCCCGGGATGGGGCCGGGTGCTCGACGCCATCGCGCGCATCACCAGCGAAGGCTGATCACTCGTTGTTGCCGCGGCGAACCGTGATCGAGGCGTCGGTCTTGTTGCGGGTGCATTCGAGGTTGAGGCGGCGATAGCGCATCGTGATGGTGTTGCCGCGCAAGATGCCCATGCGCTTCAGGCAGCGCGAGGTGCCGGTGACGGCGTCGTCCTTCGGCACGGTGAAGATCAGCGCGGTGGCGGAGCCGACCAGGTTGAAGAACTCCGGCTTCATCTTGCGATCGGTCTTGGCGTAGAGCTCGATCGAATAATCCTTGCCGCGGCAGCCGAGCGACAATTCCTTTGCCGCCGGATGCGTGAGGTAGGTGATGTTGGCGGCGCTGAAATTGACCTTCAGTCCGTCGATCTGGCCGGCGAGCTGCTTGGCGATATCAACGCAGGGATCGGCATGCGCAGGCGCTGCGACGAAAACCGTCGCCAGCGCGATCAGCGCGGCCGGCAGAGTGGAGCGGATGCCCAAAGGCAAGCGTCGGCGCAACGATGCTGTCACGAAATACCCCCCGCGGTATGAAAGTACGCGAAGCTACATGCAGGCTCCCGCGGAGCGCGTCAATACGGCCACGTCAGGACGCGCACCTGCCGTCCTGCGCTTTGGAAGCCCCGGCGGCCCGGCGCTCGCAATCATTGCCGTAGGTCTTGCCGTCGCAGCCGCATACGGGCTTGAAGATCTTGTTGCAGATCGTCGGGCGGAACGCGCAGGTGCCGGTCTGGTCGAAGCGGCCGCAGGTCCCGGGCTTGAACTGGCAGAACTGGCCGCGACTGCCGCATTGCAGTCCGGCAAGGCCGCCGCAGGGCCTGCCGAGGCGGGCGGCATCGGCGCCGGTCGGGATCGCGATCAACAAGGCCAGCGCCGCGAACCGGACGAAAAGCGCTGTCTTCATGAAGGTCTCCTGATGGCTTCCTGATGGTTTCCTTGGCCGTTCCGCGGCTTGCCGGCGTTGTGGCAACTTGGGATTACGATGGCATGAAACATAGCACGTGGATTGCCAGTCCCGCGCATGGCTGGAAGGCGGCCCGCTTCCCTTTCCTTTGTCGGAAAAAGGCTTAGAACGGCTCTACATTGCCGGCGGCCCCGCGGCCGGCACCGGCCTTTCGAAACCGACGAGCAGCTCATGAACGCCCCCTCAGCCTTTCCCGACCAGCAAAAGCCTGTTCCGCCCTACAAGCACACGCCTCTGTTCCCGCTTGGTGCCGACACCACGCCCTACAAGAAGGTCACGAGCGAGGGCGTCCGGGTCGAGAAGGTGTTGGGCAAGGACATGCTTGTGGTGTCGCGGGAGGCGCTGCGCGCGCTCTCCGAGGCCGCCTTCGGCGACATCAACCACTATCTGCGGCCGGGTCATCTGAAGCAGCTCCGCTCGATCCTCGAGGACAAGGAAGCCAGCGACAACGACAAGTTCGTCGCCTTCGACTTCCTGAAGAATGCCAACATCGCGGCCGGCGGCGTGCTGCCGATGTGCCAGGACACCGGTACCGCAATCATCATGGGCAAGAAGGGATGCAACGTCATCACCGACGGTGACGACGAGGCTGCGCTGTCCGAAGGCGCGCGCGATGCCTATCTGCGCCGCAATCTGCGCTACTCGCAGGTCGCTCCCTTGTCGATGTACGAGGAGAAGAACACCGCCAACAACATGCCGGCGCAGTGCGAGATCTACGCCGAGGGCGATGATGCCTACAAGTTCATGTTCATGGCCAAGGGCGGCGGAAGCGCCAACAAGAGCTTCCTGTTCCAGGCGACGCCCTCGGTGCTGACCAAGGACCGGCTGCTCGCCTTCCTGAAGGAGAAGGTGCTGACGCTCGGCACCGCGGCGTGTCCCCCGTACCACCTTGCGATCGTGATCGGCGGCACCTCGGCCGAGCTCTGCATGAAGACCGTGAAGCTTGCCTCGGCCCGCTATCTCGACGCGCTGCCGACCCACGGCTCGGCCGACGGCAATGCGTTCCGCGACCTCGAGATGGAGCAGGAAATCCTCAAGATGACGCAAAGCTTGGGGGTGGGCGCGCAGTTCGGCGGCAAGTATTTCTGCCATGACGTGCGCGTGATCCGCATGCCGCGCCACGGCGCCTCGCTGCCGATTGGGCTCGGCGTCTCCTGTTCGGCGGACCGCCAGGTGCTCGGCAAGATCACCAGGGACGGCGTCTATCTCGAGGAGCTCGAGCACAACCCGGCGCAGTATCTGCCTGCGGTGGAGCAGTCGCTTGGCGGTGAGGTCGTCAAGATCGACCTCAACAAGCCGATGAAGGAGATCCTGGCGACGCTGTCGCAATATCCGATCAAGACCCGCGTCTCGATGACCGGCACCATGATCGTGGCGCGCGACTCGGCGCACGCCAAGCTGCGCGAGCGGCTGGAGAAGGGCGAGCCGTTGCCGGATTATTTCAAGAACCATCCGGTCTATTACGCCGGTCCCGCCAAGACGCCCGACGGCTACGCCTCCGGTGCATTCGGCCCGACCACGGCGGGACGCATGGATTCCTTCGTCGACCAGTTCCAGGCGGCCGGCGGCTCGATGGTGATGGTCGCCAAGGGCAACCGCGCGGTCGCGGTGCGCGAGGCCTGCAAGAAGCATGGCGGCTTCTACCTCGGCTCGATCGGCGGCGCCGCGGCGAACCTCGCCGAGCACTGCATCAAGAAGGTCGAGGTGGTCGAGTATCCCGAGCTCGGCATGGAAGCGATCTGGCGCATCGAGGTGGTCGATTTCCCGGCCTTCATCATCATCGACGACAAGGGCAACGACTTCTTCAAGGAATTGAATCTCGGTTGAGGATCGGGGTTGATTGCGGTCGGCCTCGACGGGTTCTCCAAGGGCTGGGTCGCCGTCACCATCGACGGCGACCAGCGTACGATTTCCTTTCACAGCGATATTGCGGACGCGCTTTCGCGTCCGTTCGATCGGGCCGGGATCGATATCCCGATCGGTCTGACCGATAACGGCGAGCGCGATTGCGACCTTCTCGCGCGCGTAAGATTGCGCCCGCACACCTCGCGCGTCTTCACCGGCGCGCGGCGCTGGCTGTGGCAGCAGTTTGACGATCCCGATCTCGCGAATGCGGAAGCACTGCGCCGCGGCCAGACCCGTGTGTCGCGCCAGCTCTGGCATCTCGGCAAGAAGATCATGGAGGTCGACGGGTTCGTGCGCGCGAACGCCACGCGCGATATCCGCGAGGTGCATCCCGAGCTGGTGTTCCTGCAATTGAACGGCGGCGAGCCGTTGCCGCGCAAAAAATCGGAGGAGGGCGATGCGCTGCGCTGCAGGCTGCTGAAGCGATCAGGCTTCCGCGAGATCGATCGCTGGCTCATCGAGGTGCGCATCGGCACCGGCGCGAAGCGCGACGATGTGCTGGATGCGTGTGCAGTGGCGCTGGCTGCGCGCGAACCATGCGGAAGCGTTCCCGAAGCGCCGCCGCGAGACGCGCACGATCTGCCGATGCAGATCTGGTTCTAGCTGCAGTTCGTCACCTGGTTGGAGCACAGGCTGCGCCACCAGCCGCGCACGCCGTCATGGCTCTCCACCAGCGCCCAGTGCCCGCTGCAGGCGAGGATGCGTTTCGGACCATCGTCGGTATCGAACTCACCGCCGAGCTTGCGCAGCGCCGGCGTCCATTTGGCATCGACGAAGGGCGCCTGGAACAGCCCGCCCATCCGGGTGTAGCCGTTGGCGTAGCTCGCGCCGACCTTGTTGGCGGCAACCCATCCGCGTCCGGCATAAGGCTTTGGCGCGTTGCGCGGATAGCGCTTGTCATCTTCATAGGCCTTGCCCGGCGGCATCGCGCCCTCGATCAGGAACCAGCCGTCCTTGAAGCCGATGATACGAAACTCGGTGAGCCAGCCGCCCTCCGGCGTGTTCTCGGCCCCGCCCATCTTGAGATGGTAGGGTGGCGGCAGCTTGCCGAGCACGCGTGCCTTCACCGACGGCTCCGCGCGCACGTTGAGGCCCGCGAGGTCCTTGTCCTCCGACCAGGCGCCGAGGTCGCATGGCTCGGTGCCAGCGGGCAGTGCGTTTCGGTTCGCGTCAAGCTCGGCCTGGCGTGCGGCAAAGTCATTGTCCGACCCGTCGGCATGTCCGGTCGCGATGTCGCCGGGACCGCGCGGCTTCAATTCGGCCGACAGCGCCGTCGTGCCATCCTTGCTTAGGGTCACAACCATCATCTGACGCGGCGCGAAGACGCTTGCCGGCGTCTTCGGGTCGTCTGCGCTCGCGGCATAGACCGCGAGGTAGCCGGTGGTGCCGGCGGTATCCGTGCTGGAAGAGCTGCCCGCAACATATCCGGCCGGCACCAGCGCGACCGCGCTCGCGCGCCACGCCGGTTCGGCTTCGCTTGCTTGCTGTGCGGAAGCCGTCGTGGCTGACAACGCCAGGACGGTAACGGATGCCAGGATGCGCATGCGTGTGCGTGTGCCGCGGTTATGCCCGCGTGCCGGTGAAGGGGAAGCTGCCCATCGGGCCGATGCCCATCTCGCCGGAGATGCCGTCGCCTGCGACCTTGCCGGTGAATTCGAGCGTCAGCGGCATCGGGTTGGTGATGGAAACCTTCCAGGCGACGTCGTCGCCGTTCACGGTGCCGTCGAAGATTTCGGTGGAGTTGCCCTCGGCGCCCTGCGTGCCGGTGAGCGTGCCGCCCGAGCTTGCCAGCGACAGCGTCGCCTTGCGCTCGCCCATCGGCGTCGTCATCGTGAGATTCCAGTTTCCGTCCACCGCCATTGATGTCTCCCCTCCAGGTGAAGCGCCTTCAAGCGAAATGGCTACCGGTTCGCGTGAAGAAAACGCTTGCGCGGGTATAGCCCATCTTGCCGCGCGCGCCTAGTTCGCGGCTTGCTGCGATCAGGCGCGGGCGGCGGCGCGCAGCCGGCTTCCGACCAGGACGCGGAAGGCGACATACTGGATCGCGAAGGCGGCGATCTTGGCGCCGACCAGCACCACCGACACGTAGAACGCCCACAGCTTCATGTCGCCGGTCGCCGCGATCGCAATGGTGCCGGCGGCGAGAATGAACATCAGCCCGGCCCAGGCGTAGCCGGCGAGGGTGGCGTATTCCGGAATTGTCTCGGTCACGATCGGCGGCAGATAGCGCAGCATCCAGCCGCGCTTGAGCATGATCGCGCCGATCGCGATGTGGCCGATGGCCGGCTTCGCCAGCACGAAGCGCGGATCGTTGGTGAAAAGCGTCGCGCCGCCGAGCACGATCACCAGCCCAAGGCTCGCCCAGGTCATGTAGCCGAGCGACTGTCCCTTGACCCGCGCATAGACCACTTGCGCGATTGCGCCCGCGATCGCAACGCCGGTGGCGATCAGGACATTGTCGGTGGCGAAATAGACCACCAGGAAGACGATGGTGGAGAGGAAGTCGCTCGCAAGCCTGGCAAATACGCTCTTCATCGTCGTGGTTTCCGTTTCCTCGGGATGATCGTGGTGATGTCGTTATGGCAGCGTCTAGCGTGAGGGCAGCGCGCCGGCCGGCGGCGTCGCGTCCTTGACCGCGCGATAGTGCGGATACCAGTGGGTAAAGCCGACCGCGGCATTGCGTGCGGCGAAGGCGATCAAGAGGCCGGTCCACAGCGGCAGCGCCGGCACGTATAGCACCGCAACGTTGCCAATCAGCATGAGCAGCATCGCGGCGGTCCAGGCGCCGGTGATCAGGTAGTTGGCATGGAGGAAGCCGGGCAGCTTCGCGGTCTCGGCATCGACCTGCTCCAGCGCATATTGCCGCGTGAAGGGACGGCCGATCATGATCGAGCCGAGCGACACCAGCAGGATGCCGGCATCGACCGCGATCTTCACCGCGGTGTTGCTCGGCGTCGCATCGACGAAGGTGAGGTAGAAGCCGATCGCGGCGAAGATGACGACCGAACCGACGCCGAGGATCTTGATGCTGCGGCCGCGCGCGACATCGAACGCGATCACGGCAAGGCAGATCAGTGCAGCACTGAGCAGGCTCACCGTGGCCGAGGTCACCAGCATCAGCATGGCGAAGGCGCCGTAGGGAGCGAGGATCAGGAAGATCGTCATGGTGAGCCTCATCGGCTTATCTTTACAATGTAAAGATACCCTAACGGTGAGCAACGGAGGCGTCAAGCGAAATCTTTACAGTGTCAAAATCGTGAGGTGGCGGAAAAATAAAAGATTTGCCAATGACATAAAGTGGCGACCGCTCGTTTTCGGTCGGCGGCGGCAAAGACGTGGATGCCCGGGACAAGCCCGGGCACGACGCGTGGAGAGGTTGGCGCACTGACGTCCGGGGTGATCGTTGGCTACTCCGCCCCCACCCAATTGCCGTGGAATCCATCGGGCACGCGGTGGCCGAGATGGACCAGCGCGGTCGGGCCCGCTTCGACATCTTGCGCGTTGAACACGGCGAGGTCGCTGCGGTTTTCGCGGGCGCGCCAGACCACCGCGAGCAGCCAGCCGTCGCCTTCCGCGGCGTCAGCGCCGCGCTCGACGAACACAGGCTCGGAGATCGTATCGCCGGCGGGCAGCAGATAGTGGCCGAGCCGCTTGCCACGGCCGTCGACATGCACGATGCCCGACAGCGCGCCGAACATCGGCAGATCGGGGTTGGCGCAGGCGTACCAGCCGTGATTGCTGGCAAATCCGGCGCGGCGATCGTCGACGCGGGGAAATTCGCCGGTGAGGTCGTCGAGATAGGTTTGCGTGAAGCGGTCGGTGTTGCCGGAGAGGTCAAAGGTCCAGCGACAATAGCGCGCGCGGTTCTTCCGAGGGTCCGTCGGCGAGCCGTCGGGATGATTGAACAGCGGCGCTTCCTCGAACTGCATCACGTCGGCGATGATGCGGTTGCCGTCTTCCCATGCGTTCATCACGTGGAAAACGTAGCAGGTCTCGGCGCGGAACCAGACGATGTCCTTTGACGCGCCGCTGCGCTTCATCACGCCGACATAGGCGCCTTTCTCCGGCTCCCAGGCGTAGGGCGCCTGTCCGCGCATCGCGCGCTGCATGCTGCCGGTGATCGGCAGGATCGGAAACAGCACATGATTCTCGGTGACGATGAAGTCGTGCACCATGCTGGCATAGGGCGCCTCGAAGCGTTCGAACCGCGTCACCACGCCGGACGAGCTCACCGCGCCGAACGACAGCGCCGGCGTCAGCGGGCCCGCGGCGTTGTAGCCGAAGAACACCATTTCGCCGGTCGCCGGATCGATCTTGGGATGCGCGGTGAAGGGGCCGGAGATCGCACCCTTGTAGTCGCAATAGCCGAGGCGATTGAGCGTGCCGGGCTCGATCTCGGTCGGCAGATGGCCTTCCTCCAGCGCGAGCAGCCGGCCGCCATGGAAGATGATGTTGGTGTTGGCGACGCCGCCGTCCGTCGTCGTGGTGGCCGGCGCATCCGGCATCTTGCGGCCGAAGCCGCCGAACAGCGCGCGGCCGGCATCGTGCTCGGCCTGCCATTTCGGCGTACGGACCCAGCGGTTGCGGTAGCTGGCGCGGCCGTTCTCGAGATGGAAGGCGTGCAGCATGCCGTCGCCGACGAACCAGTGCGCACCCGGCGCCTCGAACTGCGGATTGGGGCCGTTGCGATAGAGCGTGCCGTTCAGCTCGCGCGGCAATTCGCCCGAGATCTTCAGGAACGGCGCGTCGGCTTCGAATGGGATCGGCGCCAGATTGGTGCGCGCAGCGTTGGATGTGACCTGGTCGAGCATTCCGCATCTCCCTGCATTATGATCTTTACATCGTAAAGATATCAGTAAGGATGACGCCGCCGATCGTCAAGCAAAATCTTTACAGTGTAAAAATTGCGACCTATAAGGGCCCGATGGCAAGAATCTCCAAAGAAAACAAGGCGACTCGCCCGGCACGGGCTCCGACCCGCCGGGTTGGACGGACTGTGGCAGCTCGTCCGGTCCAACGGCGCCGCGCCAACGACACGCCGTATCATCACGGCGATCTGCATGAGGCACTGTTGAAGGCCGCCGAGCGCGTGCTCGAGCGTGATGGATTGGCGGGGCTGACATTGCGTGCGGTGGCGCGCGAGGCCGGCGTATCGCACGCCGCCCCGACGCATCATTTCGGCGATCTCACCGGTTTGCTCAGCGAACTCGCGGCGATCGGTTTCCGGCAATTTGGCCTCGCGATGGCGGCTGCGGACGCTTCGGCGGCCACGACGCCCGAGAAGGGCGTGGCGAGCGCCAAGGCTTATGTTGCCTATGCGCAGGCACATCCCGGCATGTACGGGCTGATGTTCCGCAGCGAGCGGCTCGATCATTCGCGCCCGTCGCTGCACGAGGCATCCGAGGCTTCGTTCGCAGGGCTGACCCGCGGCGTCGGCGCCAGCCGGCACGAGCAGATTTCCAAGGAGCAGCTTACGCTGGATCAGGCCGCCGCGATCGCGTCGGCCTGGTCGCTGGTGCATGGTTTCACCATGCTGCTGCTCGACGGACGCCTCAAGACGATCCTGGATCGGTCGCCCGAGGGCACATCCGCGGAAACGCTGTTGACCGCAATGCTGCGATTGTCGGCGGGCCGCTCGGCGCGGCAATAACCGGTGCTGCCCGTGGACTAGTGTCCCGAATCCGAAGTTCGCATCATTTGCCGCACCTTCGGAGCGAAGTTCGGATTCGATAAGGACACTAGCAAACTTATGATTCTAGTGTGCTTTATGAATGCGAAGTTCGTGAAAGTGGCTGCCGCGAAATCGCACGAACTTCGCATTCAGCACACTAGCGCCTCACAAGCGACGTGGTCCGGCCGCTCTGTCCGATCGTCTTCACCGTATCCGTGCCGCATTTGAAATCGCGGGCGAAATCGTCGGCGGCCTGCCGCG
This sequence comes from Bradyrhizobium sp. USDA 4502, assembly GCF_054063355.1. Taxonomy (NCBI): domain Bacteria; kingdom Pseudomonadati; phylum Pseudomonadota; class Alphaproteobacteria; order Hyphomicrobiales; family Nitrobacteraceae; genus Bradyrhizobium; species Bradyrhizobium sp. USDA 4502. The sequence goes on along the minus strand of NZ_JBSSGF010000001.1, from coordinate 4,367,833 downwards.
CCAGCGCGTTGGCGTTGGGATTGGCCGCGACGTCGACAAAGGCGACATGGCAGACATCGCCCGGCGGCAGCCGGGTCACGGCGAGCATTGCCCGCGAGACAGGACCGCCGCGCTTGTCCTGTTCGCTGTTGTCGGCGATCTGCCAGCGCTGGATAATCGCAAACGGCCTGCCGCCGGCTGCACGCCATTCGACCCTGTCGCCGGTCGAACTGAACGGGCCGAACCAGGCCTGCGCGGCCGGTTCCCTGGCGGCTGCCTCGCCGTTTCGGCCCACCGAGACCACTTCACGCAGGTCGCCCTCGTTGATCAGCACCACAAGCCCGGATTTTCCCGGACAGACCCTGGTGGTGCTGCCGTCCTCTTCGCTGGGCTTGCCGATCATGCGGCAGGCCTTCGGCGCGGTCGATGTGTAGCTGCTGCTGATCGTCTCGGAGCCGGCATGACCGGGATTTGCGCTGGCAGCCGCCATAAAGACTGTTGCAAAAGCAAGGTATTTCATCGGGGGAAACCTGCGATCCGGACGTTACTTTGTGTCTGACATATGCAATCTGGGGAAGGTTCAATAGACACGCGGGAAACACCTGACAGGCGCGCGGAATCGTCCTAGAAGGGCGGCTTCGCAACTTCTGTCGCGTGCACCTGCGTGCCGTAACCTCGATCGTCATGCCCACGATATCATCCAACAAGCCCTATCGCGTCGGCCGTTCCCGTACCGGTCTTGGCCTTTTCGCCACCAAGCCGATCAAGAAAGGCACCAAGATCATCCGTTATTTCGGGCCGTTGCTCGACTCGAAGAAGAAGGATGAGGACGAGATCGAGAACAAATATCTGTTCGAGCTCACCAACCGCTGGACCATCGACGGCTCGATCCGCGAAAACGTCGCCCGCTACATCAACCATGCCTGCAGGCCGAACGCGGAATCCGACGTTCGCCCACGCAAGCGCAAGGTGTTCATCCGCGCCATCAAGGACATCGAGCCGGGCGACGAAATCAATTACGACTACGGAACCGACTATTTCAAAGCCTATCTGAAGCCGATCGGCTGCAAGTGCGATGCCTGCGAGAAGAAGCGCAAGAAGAAGCGCGCGGAGGCGAGGGCGGAGCGGGTGCGGCTGAAGGAAAGAGCCGAGCGGAAGGCACAGCGCAAGGCCGAGAAGCTCGCCGAGGAGCGGGCCAGGCAGCGCAAGGCGAAGAAGGCTGCCAAAGCAAACGGCAAGCTCGCCAACGGCACGGCGCTGAACGGCAGTCACCTCAATGGTCACAGCCTGATCAACACGGCGGGCAAGAAGGCTGCCTCGTCGAAGCGCGGCACCGCTCGGGCGCTGAACGCCTGATACCACGTCGCCCGAAAACGCTCTAGCCGCTCGGCCGGTGCGCCGCGCGTGGCAACGGGGAATTGCCGAAATCCAGCGTCGAGCGCTGGATGATCGTGCCGTGCTCGTCGATAACGAGACGGAAACGCTTGCTCCCCGAGAAGAATGTGAGGCGATGGCGCCCCTGATCGGCGTCGAGCCCGCGCTCCGAGCGCGTCGTGATTGCGCCCGAGCGCATCCCGGCCTGCAGCAGCGGAACCGCGATGCCGAGGCCTTCGGCGACGATGTTGGCGTCGACCTCGAACGCGCCGTCCGAGAATGTGATCGTCGTCATGATGCCCTCGCGGGATGGCGGACGGGACGCGGCAGGTAGGCGCATTCGGCGAGCGTCGTTCCGTCGAGCTCGCGCATGAAGGCCTCGCGTGCCGCCGCAAGCTTCGCCTTCAGCCGGCAGCGCGGCAGCAGCAGACAATCTCCGCCATCATCCCTGAAACATTCGACCAGCGCGCTGTCGCCTTCCAGCGCACGGACAACCTGGCCGAGGGTGATGGTCTCCGCCGGCCGTGCCAGCGAAAACCCGCCACCGGCGCCGCGCTGGGTGGCAATGAAGCCGGCGTCGGCAAGGTCGCGCACCACCTTGGCGAGGTGATTGCGGGAAATGTCGAACTCGGCCGCGATCTCGCTGGTCGCAAACGACCGGTCCGGCTCGCCGGCCAGCCGCATCAGGGCGCGGAGCGCAAAATCCGTGAACGATGTCAGGCGCATGGAAGCCCTTCGAAATCAGCACTTGGCGGATCAGCTATAGCAGGCTAAATAGGCATTTGAAATACCTATTTAGGATGTAAGCCATGACAGGAGCAGAGCGCCGCGAGCAGATCACCGCCGGGATTGTCGCGCGGACCGGGATCACCGAGGCCATGATCGAGCAGCTGGTGCACGCCTTCTACGCCAAGGTCCGCAAGGACCCGATGATCGGGCCGGTGTTCGAGACCAGGATCAGCAATTGGGAGCCGCATCTGGCGCAGATGTGCGCGTTCTGGTCCTCGGTCGCGCTGATGACCGGGCGCTATCACGGCACGCCGATGATCAAGCATATGCCACTGCCGATCGACGCCGCGCATTTCGACCGCTGGCTCGAACTGTTCGAAGCGACCGCGGCCGAGCTGTGCCCGCCTGACGCGGCGGCGCATTTCATCGATCGCGCGCGGCGCATCGCCTCGAGCCTCGAGATGGGCGTCGCCAGCGGACAGGGCGTGATGCTGGCGGTCGGCGAGCGTTACAGGCGAAGCGAAGCAGGAGCAGTGCAATGAGGAACAGGGCGAAGGCAATTGCGCGCGCCATCGACGGCGCGTGGTTTCATCAGGATCAGGCCGATCCGTTTTCCGGCAGCAGTCTGGTGCCGATGCTGATCATCGGCCTGGCGCTGACCTTTGCCGGCATGATCGTCGCGGTCGTGCTGAGCTGACGGAAACGGCCGCCGCGTTTGCCGCGACGGCCGCTCGTCACGTCCGGTATTCGATTTACGCCGCGACCGCCTCACCGCTGCGGCGCAGCCCGACATATTGCAGCTCGGCGAAAACGCCGGTGGCGATCGCCTGGGCCAGGATCACGATGGTCCCGAAGAGGTTCGGCGACACCGCGCCCGACAGCAGCAGCGCGATGCTGGCGAGCGTCCAGGCCGCGTTGCCGACGACCACCAGCATCACCAGCGGCTTCGGCACCGACATGCGCGTGCCGAGCCAGCCGACCAGCGCGGTATAAGCGATCAGGAACAGGCCGGTCTCGCGCAGCAGCGCTTCCGGCAGGCCGAGCAGCGATGCCAGCGCGCCGGCGTCGAGCACCATGGCTATGGCGGATACGCCGCTGAAGACGGCGTCGGCAAGCAAGGCGCGGCGCAGCAGCTGGGACGAATGGATCATGGCAGTGTCTCCTCTGGTTGGGATGGGGGTGGTCAGCGGAACTGCGACTGCAGCTGACGCCACAGCCGGAGCGGACACAGCGCCTTGCCGACCCTCATCTCGACCGCATAGACCTGCGCGAAGACGAACACGCCGGTCGCGTGCACGAGCGGCTGCGGCATGTTGAGCGAGCGCGCCAGCAGCCAGGTGGCCAGATGCACCAGCCACGGGAGCAGGACGGCGAGGACGCGGACAAGGGACAGCATCAGCATGGTCATCTCCTGTGTCGTCGAAGATGATCCGGCCGGCGCGCCAATTCGATTACCTCAGGCGTAATGGAACGGGCGAATTCCGCATGGTAGGTTTTGCACCATGAACGCACATGCATCCATGGCGCGGGCCGAGCCCGCCAAACCCGTCCCGATCGGCGAGCACCTGCGCGAGTGGCGGCAGCGCCGTCATCTCAGCCAGCTCGACCTTGCCGTCGATGCCGAGATCTCGGCGCGGCATTTGAGCTTCGTCGAGACCGGCCGCTCGGCGCCGTCGCGCGACATGGTCCTCAAACTGGCGGAGCGCCTCGACGTGCCCCTACGCGAACGCAACGTACTGCTGGTCGCCGCGGGTTTCGCGCCCGCATTCCCGCAACGCTCGCTGGATGATCCGGCGCTGAAATCGGCGCGCGAGGCCATCAACCTGGTGCTGAAGGCGCACGAGCCGAATCCGGCGCTGGCCTATGACCGGCACTGGAATCTGGTCTCCGCCAACCGCATGGTGGCGCCGCTGCTCGAGGGCGTGCCGCAGCGGCTGCTCGGCCAGCCCTTCAACATCCTGCGGCTTGCCTTCCACCCCGAGGGCCTCGCCCCGCGCACCGTGAACCTCGCGGAATGGGCCGCGCATCTTCTGGAGCGGCTGCATCGGCAATGCGAGGCAACGGCCGATCCGGAGCTGCTCAAGCTCTACCAGGACCTGAAGTCCTATCCGATCCCGGCGCGGTCGGCCCCGATCACCACCGACAACAACGTCGCGCTTCCCTTCAAGCTCCGCCTCAATGGCGAGATCCTGAGCTTCATCTCGACCACCATGGTGTTCGGCACGCCGGTCGACATCACGCTGCAGGAACTGGCGCTGGAGACCTTCTTCCCGGCCGATGAGCTGACCGCCGAGCGGATGCGGCAGATGGCAGCCAGTATGAAATAGCGGCTTGTCTTGGGGCGCGTTCGGCCTAACCTTGGGGTTCCATTTTCCGCCGGGAACCCCGCCATGAGCGATCTGAAGCCGCTTCGCCTCGACATCGTCTCCGACGTCGTTTGCCCCTGGTGCTATATCGGCAAGCATCGGATCGAGGATGCGCTCAAGCTGGTGCCCGATGTGCCGGTCGAGGTGCATTGGCGGCCGTTCTTCCTCAACAATTGGGTGCCGCGCGAGGGCATCAGCCGCGAGGAATATCTCACCGCCAAGTTCGGCTCGGTCGATGCCTATAAGGGCATCGCCGGCCGCGTGGTCGCGGCCGCCAATGAGGAGGGGCTCACCTACCATCCCGAGCTCGTCAAGCGGCAGCCCAACACGATCGACTGCCATCGCCTGATCCATTGGGCCGAGGCCAAGGGCAAGGCGGCCGAGATGAAGCAGCGGCTGATGGAGCTGTATTTCCGCGACGGCGGCGATCTCACCGACAGCAACGTGCTGGTGCAGGCGGCAAGCGATGTCGGGCTCGATGCCGACGACGTGCGCAAGCGTCTTGCCACCGACGAGGATGTCGCCCTGGTCTCGGCGCAGGCCCAGGAGGCCGCCGAGAAGGGTATTTCCGGCGTGCCGACCTTCGTGTTCGCGCAGAAATACGCGGTGTCCGGCGCCCAGCCGGCCGAGCAGCTCGCCCGCGCCATCCGCCAGGTCTCGGCCGAGATCAACACAGAGGCTGCGGAGTAGTCCGCAATCCCTATCGAAAGCCCGGCTCATGCCGGGCTTTTTCGTTTGCCCACATCATCCATCGGAAACAATCAGGGGAGACCACCATGATCTATGAGCTGCGCACCTATACGGTCCGTCCAGGCGCCGTCGGCGAGATGGTGAAGGCGGCGAGCACGATCTCGCGCGATATCCGCGCCGACAATTTCGGCAAGCTGGAAGGCTACTGGATCACCGAGATCGGTCCGCTCAATCAGGTCATGCACATGTGGAGCTACGCCGATCTCAACGAGCGGACGCGGCTGCGCGCCGAGCTCGCCAAGAACCCGCGCTGGACCGGCGAGTATATTCCGGTGATCCGTCCGCTGCTGGTGCGGCAGGAGGTGCGGCTGCTCAATGCAATCATCCCGCCGGTGGCGCCGGCGACATCAGGCAACATCTACGAATTCCGCAACTACCGCGCCAAGCCGGTCGGCGGCGCCAAGCAATGGCTCGATCTGATCACCGGCGTGATGCCGGAGCGCGAGAAATACTCCAAGATCGTCGGTCTCTGGACCACCGAAGCCGGGCAGCCCAACGAGGTCTGCCACATCTGGGCCTATCCCGATCTCAACGCCCGCGCCGCCGCACGCGGCAATGCGATGAAGGATCCGGCCTGGCTGGAATTTTTGAGCAAGGGCACGCAGGTGCTCGAGGAGATGCACTCGACCATCATGCTGCCGGCACCGCACTCGCCGTTGCAGTAAGGGCAGGCGCTGGTCGCGCCGCGTTTCCCAATGATGCGCCGAGCGCGAGACAGAGAGGCCGCCGGTTGAGGCGGCCTTTTCGTTTGCCGTCAGGACGTCGCGAGCGCCGGCAAAAAGCCCCATCCGATGTTTCCATCAGATGAGGCTTTCGAAGCAAGGGCGCGCGCCGTCTGAGAACCAGCGCGCCGCAACGCTAGTCGGGCCAGCTGACACCAACCTGACGGCAGCAGTCACTTGTTTCCCGATGTGTCTGCATGCCTACGAAAGGGTAAACCGCATTATTCGGGCTTGCCGCGCCGGCTGCGGATGAAGCGGACGGCGCCGCGCGCCCCTTCGTAGGCGAAGTTGTTCAGGGTCAGCGCGGCGTGAATGGCCGGCACCAGCGGATCGCGGCGCCGCAGCGGCAGCAAGACGTCGCCGATCGCGAAGCGGCCGCGCCAGATCGGGTCGATCATGGGGTGGCCGGGCGCCGCGGTGGAATCGGCCGAATTGATCGCGGGATCGGCGCAGAGATGGCGCGTCAGCTCCAGCGTCAACTGCGTGCCGGGCGAATGTTTCGCAAAGCGCTCGTCGACGCCGATCTTGAAGAAGAAGGCGCGGTCCTGGTGGCGCACCACGATGCCGCCCGCGACCGGCGTGTCGCCCGCATGCAGCGTGATGATCTCGCAGCGGCCGGCTTCGGCCATTGCCGACGTCGCGCGGCGGATGAAGGCCGCATCGCCGGCATGCTGGCTCAGCGCCGTGCCGCGCTTTCCCTTCCAGCCACCGGCTTCGAGGACAAGGAAAGTCTCGAGCGCCGTCGCAACCTCGCGCGGCGTGCAGGCGACATCGAAGCGCACCGCGCCGTGGTCGGACAGGCGATGATGCTGGCGGCGCAGCTCCTTCAGCTTCTTGGGCCCGAGCGCGTCGCGCAACAATTCGTCGGCATCGCGCGTCGCATCCAACTGGGCGCGCTGATAGGCGCTCACTATGCGCGGCTGCAACCCGTCTCGGGCCAGCACCGCGCGGATCGCCGCCATGGCCGGGCCCTCGAGCGACATGGTGCGCAGGATCAGCGCATGCGCGCCCGCATTGCGCGCCTGCCGCAGCATCTTGCCCACCGCTTCCTCGGCGGCGTCGCGGTCGAGCAGCGGCGTGCACAGCGTGCCATAAGGTTCGGCGCCGACCAAAGCGGGCAGGGGAATCCGGTAGATCCGCCGCATCGGAACGACCGGCAACAGCCCGATCAGTTGCCCGGCATCGCCGGCGGCGCTGAGCAGCGCCGCGCCGGTGCGGCCGCGCGCGGAGGCATCGACCGCCAATTCCCAGTCCGCCTGATAGTAGCCATTGGCCTCGATCGCGCGCGCGGCAAGCGCGCGCCATGCATTGAGCGGCGTGGCCGACAACGGCGGCAAGGTGCGATCGTCCGTGGCATCCTTGCGCGATGCACGGTGGATCATTGCCTGGTCAGCAATATCGGCCACGTCCCTGTTTCCCCAGTCCGCGAGGCTGATTGGCCTTGCGTTCGTCAGGGCAACGCTAGTGGAAAGAAATGGAAAATGCCGTTGAGGCCACCGCGCAATTTGAACGGTCGTGTTAACGGGCCGTTCAGCATACCGGTGCGCGGCGGCCCGGCCGGGTCGCCGGCTCAAGCGCTAGGGTTTGGCGCTCCGTTGCGCTTCCGCCGCAACGGTGCTCTCGACCGGTTCGTAAGTCTCCGTCACGCAATTGTCGTCGGCCCCGACCTGCCGGCGATCGAAGATCGAGCCTTCATTGATGAAGACGCGATAGGTCTGCGTCCCCAGCGGCTTGCCGATCACCGATGTCAGTTCGGCGCGCACGCAGGCGGTCCAGCCGGTGCCGCGCGGGTCGTGCAGCGGGGCGGAGACCCGCACATGGGTCGGCTGTGAACCGGCCGTGAACACCGAATCCAGCTTGCCCGCGACCAGCCGTTTGACGTCCGGAGGCATCTCGAGCGGCGCCGGCTCGGCGGCCTTGACCTTCAAGGCCTCCGGCCACACGGCGTGGCTGTCCGCCAGCCCGCAGCCACTCAATATTAAGGCGACGCCGGCCAGCAGCGCCGCCAGATGTACTTGTCCCTGTCCCATTCAGCGCATTTAATGTGCCGCCGTCAGGATTGCGCCCCCTGGTGGCGCTGAATTCGCATCAGGCGGCGCTTTGTCGATCAACAAATGTCGAGCGACAAGTTATCGTTGGGGTAGAGGTATTACCGGATGTTGCTGCGGCGGCGGGGAGACAGACTGACATGAAACGCTTCACGGTTGCTGCCGTCATTCTGGCGCTGCTCGCGACACCCACCCTGGCCCAGGGCCGGCGCGGGGGCGGTGGAGGCGATACGAAGACGGAGCAGAAGCCCAAGGTCGACGAGAAGGCCTACAAGGCCGCGCTCGATCGGATCCCCGAGCCCAAGGAGAAATACGATCCCTGGGGTGTCACCAAGCCGGCAGCGGATCCGGCCAAGAAGCCGAAATAGCCGGCCTCACCAGGTCTCGGCGGCCATTCGACATTCGACCGGCGTCGGTCGGCAGCACATTTGCCGCAAGGCATGAACCTTGGCCTGACGGCCTCCGACCCATCTTCGATGTCATTGTCGGAGGTCGCCATGCTTCGCCGTTCGCTCCTCAGCCTGATCGTTCCGGCAGCGATCCTGCTCGGCGCCGTGCCGGCGTCGGCGGAAAACCGGCTGGCGCTGGTGATCGGGCAGTCGGCCTACAAGTCGGTGCCCGCGCTGCCGAATCCGGCCAACGACGCCAAGGCTGTGTCGCAAATGCTGACCGATGCCGGATTTGCGGTGACGGCCGCATCGGACCTGTCGCAGGACGAGATGCGCGCACGGCTCAGCGATTTCGCTGGCCAGGTGGCGGCGAAAGGCGCCGATACCGTGGCGCTGGTGTTCTATGCCGGGCATGGCCTGCAGATCGACGGCGAGAACTATCTGGTGCCGGTCGATGTCGATCCGAAGCGCGAGGCTGATATCCCGATCCAGGCGGTTCGGCTCAACGACGTCCTGAATACGCTCACCTCAGTTCCGAGTCGGATGCGCATCGTGCTGCTCGATGCCTGCCGCAACAATCCATTCCCGGAACTCAGCAAGACCGCGGGGCATGGGCTCGCCATCGTCGATGCCAGGGTCGGCGCGCCCGGCACGTTTGTCTCGTTCTCGACCTCGCCGGGAGCGGAAGCCGAGGACGGCAGCGGCGCCAACAGCCCCTACACCACCGCGTTGCTGGCCTCGGCCAAGGAGCCGGGTATCCCGATCGAGGACACCTTCAAGCGCGTTCGCCTGGCGGTGAACAAGGCAACTGACGGCCGCCAGACGCCGTGGGACTCGTCCTCGCTCACCGACGACTTCCGTTTCATGGCGGGTGCTGCGGCGTCGCCCGCAGTGACGCCGCCGCCGGCCGCGGCCAAACGCACCGTCGACGAATGGAAGCGCGAATTGCAGGGCAAGCCGATCGAGGCCGCGAATGAACTGATGGTGATCGATGGCTCCGACGAATCCTATGAGGCCTTCGCCGCGATCTTCGCCGGCACGCCGCGCGGCCTGCAGGCGCGCGACTGGCTCGACCGGCATCGCCGCATGCTAGCGTGGAATAACGCGATCCTCATCAACACGGCGGCGGCCTATCGCGGCTTCCTCGCGCAATATCCTGACACCGACCTGACAGCGACCGCGCGCAAGATGATCGAACGGCTGCGCTACCGTCCCGATCCGGCGCCCGCCGTCGCGCTCAGCGTGCCCGCGACCAGCGTCGCGCTGGCGGCACCGACCTGTCCCTGCAACGCGGCGCCGCCGCAACAGCCGCTGCAGCAGAGGGCCAACGTGCCGGTGAAAAAGCGTGCCGATCCCGATCCGCCGCGGCGCGCGGGCAAGCGCCCGCAGCGCGTCGTCGTTGAGGACGACGTCGTGGTGGTGCGCCGTCCGCCTCCAACCGTGGTCTACGAGCCTGCCGGACCGCCGATCGGAATCGGAATCGGGATCGGCATCGGCGGCGGCGGTGGTGGTTATCGCGGTAACTACGGCGGCGGCTATCGCCGGGGTGGATACTGACGCGACGATCGCGTAAATGCTTTCCCGCATGAGATGCGGCGCCCGGTGATCGCATCCTGGGGGAGGACGCGATGCGGTCGCTGTTTTGCCTGCTTGCCGCGCTGCTGCTGTGTGGTCAGCCGGCGCGCGCCTGGGAGTATTGGGGCGGCGACCGCGGCGGACAACGCTTCTCGCCGCTGACGCAGATCACATCAGACAATGTCGGCAAGCTGCTGCGCGGCTGGGAATTCCGCACCGGCGATCTCGATACTCGCCCGCCCGAGGTCATGAAGCGCACCAAGTTCGAGGTGACGCCGCTGTTCGTCGAGGACAGCCTGATCCTCTGCACGCCGTTCAACGAAGTGATCGCGCTCGATCCCGGCACCGGTGCGCAGAAATGGCGTTTCGATCCGAAGATCAGCATGGCGCAACGGCCGGCCAATCGCTTTGTCTGCCGCGGCGTCGCGTACTGGACGGATGATCGCGCGGCGGAAGGCGCCGCCTGCAAGTCACGCATCTTCACCGGCACCAACGACAGGCGCCTGATCGCGCTCGACGCCAGAACCGGCAAGCCTTGCGCCGATTTCGGCAACGGTGGCGAGATCAAGATCGACGTTGGCATGAAGCTGGAATGGCCGGGCGAGTTTCAGATCACGTCGGCGCCGGTGACGGGACGCGGCGTGGTCGTGGTGGGGTCCGCGATCGGCGACAACCGGCGGGTCGACGCGCCGCTCGGCGCGGTGCGCGCCTTCGATGCGCGAACCGGCCAGCCGCGCTGGAGCTTCGATCCGCTCGTGCATAATGGCGTCGAGGCCGGCCACAGCAATGTCTGGGCGCCGATGTCGGTCGACGAGGAGCGCGGCCTGGTGTTCCTGCCGACGACATCGCCCAGTCCGGACTTCTGGGGCGGCAAGCGCGCCGGCAATGACGAGCACGCCAATTCCGTGGTCGCGCTGCGGATCGAGACCGGCGAACTCGCATGGGCATTCCAGACCGTGCATCACGACGTCTGGGACTACGACCTGCCGGCGCAGCCGACGCTGGCGCGGATCGACACCGGCGATGGTCAGCGCGACGTCGTGATCCAGCCGACCAAGCAGGGCTTTGTGTTCGTGCTCGATCGCGACACCGGCAAGCCGGTGTGGCCGGTCGAGGAGCGCGCGGTGCCGCAGAACGGTGCCGAGGGCGAGAGGCTGTCGCCGACGCAGCCGTTCCCGACCCATGTGCCGCCGCTGCTGACGCAGCGGATGACGGCCGACGATGTCGACGGCCTGCTGCCGGGCACCGGGAGCTCGGCTTGCGAGACGCTGCTCGCGCAATCCCGTAATGAGGGCCTTTACACGCCGCCGTCGACGCAAGGCACCGTGATCTATCCGATGACAGGCGGCGGGGTGAACTGGGGCGGCGCGGCGTTCGATCCGGTCAATCAGCTCCTCTACGCCAATGTCAGTCATGCGGCGCACATCGTCACACTGATTCCGCGCGACCAGGCCAAGGGCTTCAATCCGCCGCCGGGTCATGAATTCGGCCAGCAGGAAGGGGCGCCGTTCGCGATGTCGCGGGCGCTGGCGAAGTCGGCGGTCGGGTCGCCCTGCAACAAGCCGCCATGGGGCGAGACGGTGGCGGTCGATCTCAAGGCCGGCAAGATCCTCTGGCATTCGTCGGTCGGCACCAGCGAGGATCTCGCGCCGCTCGGCATCGCGCTCAATACCGGCACGCCGCTGGTCAACGGCGTCGCGATCACCGCGGGCGGCCTGGTGTTCACCGGCGCGATGGATGCCTATCTGCGCGCGTTCGATGCCAGGTCGGGAAAGCAGCTGTGGCTCGGCCGGCTTCCGGTGCCGGGCGTCGCCAATCCGATGACCTATCTCTGGAAGGGCGAGCAGTACGTCGTGATCGGCGCCGGCGGCCATTCCGAAGCCGGCACCTCAATCGGCGATAGCGTGGTGGCGTTTCGCCTGCCGCGCCAGGGCGAGGATGCTTCGCTGTGGACCCCGCCTGATCGATCGTCCCGGCGGGCGGTTCACCGCCAAGGCTGTGGCCGGCGGTCTTGTGCTCGTCGCCATCGTCGCGCTGTTGTGGCGCTGGCGGCGGAGCCGTCGCTCGCGATCCGCTTAGGTGCGGCCTGCCGCAGGCGCGCCGCCAAAATATCGAAAACAACCCCATGCAAAGGAGCCAGCGGCTGCCGGCGTTCGAAACGCAACGTTCGAAACGCAACTTGACACGTCGGGCAAATCAGGGCTATATTTCCACTATTCCGAAATTGTGCAAGCATCGCCTCGCTCCGCTAAAGCGCGATGAATTCAGGTTCTTCGCCGCCTCTGACTGGTCCGGTATTGGGTGCAGTCCGGACTTCTCATCAACGATCCTCGACCGCCGCATTTGACCCATCTCCGACATCATCCCTCCGGCACCCCGGCTACGCGCATGCCCTCGCAAAGGCGCTCTTGTCCCGCGAGATAAATAGGATTGTCGCTTATCTTGGCGGCGCGCAAGCGGCGGATCGTAAAGCCTGGGTTGAGCGCAAATCCCGCTTTCGCAGCAGTTCGCGCCTCATCCAGCGCGCCGAGCAAGCCCAAGGCAGCGGCGAGCGAAAAATGGGCAAGAGGATGAGTGCGGTTGGCCTCAATGCTTCGTCGCAGCCAACTGACCGCTTCGGCATCCGCACCGAGCTGTAGCTTTGCAGTGCCCACAAAACGCATCAACCGGTTGGCAACGAGATCGCGAGGGGACAGACGGAGAGCCTCGAGTACATGGCCTTCAGTCTCGGTAGGACAACCCATATAGAGTTTGGCTAAACCGATAACGCCATGAGCATAAGCCAAATTGCGATCAAGTGCTAATGCCTGCTCGCATTCGGTAATCCCTTGCGCGGCGCGGTTTGTGTTAATGTAGACGAGTGCGAGTATCAGACGGGCCGCGGCAATGTTGGGAGCTAGTGAAAGTGCTTTGATCGCGTTCGCTTCGGCTGCCGAAAGAAGCGCGGCTCGCTCGTCCGTTAGCAGGTCGGCTCCCACTGTCAGATCGACGTTTGCCATGCCGATCAACGCCCAAATCGCTCCGGCCCCTCGGGGATCGATCACCAAAGCACGCTCAAAAAAGCCGCGCGCCCGGGTCGCGTGTTCAAGGGTCGGCCCGTTGTAGAAGCAGGCAGTACCCTGAAAGAACAGGTCTATTGCGTCGGGGTGCAGCAACCGCTCCGCCTTTCGTGCCTCGACTACAAAGAGCTGGACACCTAACGAGTTGGCGAGCCTTGATACGATTTCGTCCTGCATATCGAAAAGATCGGCGACAGGTTTTTCGAAGCGCTCGGCCCAAAGATGTTTGCGGCTTTCTGCATCGGTGAGCTGCACGTTCACTCGAAGCCGCTTGCCGCTGAGCTGCATGGAACCTCCAAGCACGTACCGGACGTTCAACTCGCGGCCGACTTGCCGTACGTCGATTGCTTTGCCCTTGTACGAGAACGCGCTGTTCCGGGCGATTACGAACAAGCCACTGATGCGCGACAAGTCTGTCGTTAAGTTCTCGGTTACACCGTCGACGAAATAGTCCTGTTCAGGATCGCCGCTGAGGTTGGCGAATGGCAGCACAACGATGGAAAGACGAGGCGGTGAAAGCGCGCTCGATTCCGTGCGGTGAGATCGTGTCGTTGGGCCGGATTCATCCCACGTCACGGCATAGGTCCGGACCGGGCGGGTGATGTTTTTGAAGTTTTGATCGCCCAAATCGACGAACTCAACGCCGACCTTGCCTCGCACTTGATCGTAGGCAGAAGACGAGATGCAGATGCCGCCCGGCTCTGCGAAACCTTCAAGCCGCGCCGCGATGTTAACGCCGTCCCCGAATATGTCATGGGCCTCGACGATTACGTCGCCGATGTTGACTCCCACGCGGAAGGCAACGCGCCTTTCTTTCTTCTCTTGGATTGTTAGTTCCTTGATGTGGGTCTGAAACTGTATGGCGGCTCGGACAGCCTCAACTGAGCTTGTAAACTCCGCCAAGAACCCATCGCCAGTGTTCTTCACGATACGTCCGCCGTGTTCAGCGATTGCTGGCACAACAGCGTCCGCCAGGAGCGCTGTCAATTTGGCGTGTGTCGTCTCCTCGTCATCGTGCATGAGCCGCGAATAGCCAGCCACATCGGCGGCTAATATCGCCGACAACCTCCGCTCGACAGGGAATGGCCGCTCCTGCACCATGGCTCTCAACCCAACCGACGAGATATTGTACGACGGATCGGGAGATCGGGCTACACTGCTAATATCGCCTGATGGCCTCGAGCGGACATTCACCGCAGCATCGCCGATGTCGGCTTTTGAGAGCGACACCGACCTCGCTATCCCCGCTCGCATACACTGGATTCTCGACTACACGCCCTGTTCTCATCACGCTTTAGCGCGGCGCCGTCACAAATCAGAAACACGAATTCTCAATCCGTGCACTGAAGCGACGTGCAGGCAAACTTGCGCGATGCCGTGCTTGCGTTCGATGTAACGCATCGCTTACGGGTCGCGGGCGGACACGCTGGCTTTCCCAGCGACCGGTTCATTCCAGATCATTGCCCATGGAGATTGCGATGAAGATCACTGCCTCGATCATGCTTGCCGCCGCGCTCGCGCTGTCGTCGACACCGGCCAGCGCGGCCGTGCTCGATCTCTCGACCATGACCTGCAAGCAGTTCGTCGACGGCGGCGACGACACCATCAAGATGGTGCTGGTGTGGATGGACGGCTGGTACAAGGGCGATTCCGACGAAGCGATCATCGACACCGACGTGTTCACCGAGAACGCCAAGAAGTTCGGCACCTATTGCGGAAAGAACCCGACGATCAGCATCGTTAATGCGGCGGAGGCCGTGCTCGGCAAGTAAATCTTGCAGCGTGATTAGCCTGAACCCTCATGGTGAGGAGCGCGGAACGCGCGTCTCGACGGAATTGGTTTACTCAGCTTGCTCAGTGTCATCACCCGCGCATGCGGGTGATCCAGTATTCCAGAGACGGTCGTGCTTGAGCCGATAGGCCGCGGCGTACTGGGTCGCCCGGTCGAGCCGGGCGACGACAACAGTAGATGCGGACAAAGCCTCACATCTCTCAGGATGACGGTGAGGCAGCGTAGTTCATTCCACGCGCGTCGCCTCAGCGTCCTATCCCGGCAGCATCGCGAACGCGCTCGACACCATCGCCACCGGCTTGTTGTCGGTGGCGGAAGATAGCGTGACGCGACCGAAGCTCATGGTGCGGCCGAGCCGGACCACGCGAGCGTCGGCCAGCACGTCGGACGCCGTCACCGCGCGCATGAAATGCGTGGTCTGGTCGACCGTCGTCATCGGCCGGTAGCCCTTGTTGGCCGCGAGGTTGGCGAGCACCATCGCGGTGTCGGCGAACGCCATCAGCGCCTGGCCGCAGACGATGCCGCCATTGCGGCACAACCGCTCGGAAAACGGCATGCGCAGGATGGCGCCGGGCTGCCAGTCGGCATCGCCGGCAGGCGGCGTGATGTCGAACTGCTCGATCGACAGATTGAGGTCCTGCACCCATGGCGCAAAGACGTCGCCGAGCACGCGTTTCGCGTCGTCGATCCCGAATTCCTCGGCTTGCTGCTGCATGACGTCCCGTTCCCTCTGTTGATGCTATCTATCTTGTTCTAGTTGCGCGTGACATGCACGGCCGGCGTGTTGCCCGCATTCCACTTGCCGTCGATCGCCCGTTCGATCTGGGCGGCGAGCTGCAGCAACAGCCCGTCACTCGCTTGCTTTCCGATCGCCTGAATGCCGAGCGGCAGGCCGTGCTCGTTGGTCGCGAGCGGCAGCGAGATCGCGGGGATGCCGCAGAGATTGGCGAGCGGCGTGAAGGCGAAGTTGCGCCAGAGATTGCCGAACCAGTCCAGCACCGACGGATTGTCGCTGATGGTGAGATATTCCGTGGTGCCGACCTTCGGCGTCGGCAGTGCCGTGATCGGCGTCAGGATGATGTCCCAGTCCTCGAAGAAGGCGCCGAAGCCGCGCGAGGTGGTGTTGAAGACGGCCTGCATGCGTGCGCGATCGGCGAAGCTGAAGTCGCGGCCATGCTCCCAGATGCGGATGTTGATCGGCTCGATCAGCTCCGCCGGCGGCCGCTCGAGGCCGCGCGCGGCGAGCATGTTGCCGATCACGACGGCGAAATTGCTGATGTAGCAGGTGGTCTGCGCCGCGAAGGCTTCCCGATAGTCGATCGCCGGCAGTGCGTAATCGACCTGATGGCCGAGGCCTTCGAGGAAACGTCCGACCCGCTCGAGCTCGGCTGTGATGTGCGGCGTCGCGCGATAGTCGCCCCATGTGTGCGACAGCGCGATTCTGAGCCGGCCGGGATCACGCGCGATCATCGCGGCATATGGCTCGGGCGAGGTCCAGAACGGCATGAACTCGCCGGGCGCAGGTCCCCGGCAGGCATCGACGAAGCCAGCGGTGTCGCGCACCGTGCGCGACTGGCAGCCCTGGATCGAGACCAGCCCGGTGAGATCGGACAGATGCGGCGCGAGCGAGAACACGCCGCGCGAGACTTTCAGGCCGATATTGCCGTTGACCCCGGCGGGAATGCGGATCGAGCCGCCGCCGTCGGTCGCATGCGCGATCGGCACCGCACCGGCGGCGACCATCGCCGCGCTGCCTGCCGACGAGCCGCAGGTGGTGTAGTCGGTGTTCCAGGGATTGCGCGTGACATAGACCGCGGGATTTTCCGCCGAGCTGCAGACCCCGAACTCCGGCGTCGTGGTGCGGCCGATCAGATTGAGGCCGGCCTTGCGCATCTTCGCCGTCAGGAAGGTATCCGCCGCGGCGCGATTGCCGCGCATCATCAGCGAGCCCATCTCCTGCAGCCGTCCCTTCAAGGTCGGGCCGAGGTCCTTCATCAGGAAGGGCAGGCCGGCGAACGGGCCGTCGAGGTCGGCGCCGTCGCGTGCCGGATCGGCGATCACATCGTCGAACAGCTCGACGACGCCGCAGAGCGCGGGATCGACCTTGGCGACGGTGCTGGCTGCCTGCGACGCCAGCTCACGGGGCGTCAGCTCGCCGTTCCGGACGCGCTCCGCGAGCGCCGTCCCGTCGTGCTGCGTCCACTCGTCCCAGCTCATCGCCAAAGTCATTTGATCGATTCCTTTTCTGCTTTGTTGCGCAGTGTAATTTGCGCGGCCGCCCGGTCAAACCAGTGCGCGCCGGCAGCCCGTCCGACGCGCGCTTGCGCTCCGACGCGCACTGCGCTGCGCTCCGACGCGCACTGCGCTGCGCTGCAAGCGCCGTGCCCGGCTTGAAAATGCCCCAGTTTCGGCGCCCAGTCGCCTGCTCGCGAGTGGTGGGGGCGTACATGTTCCGCAGGTTGGTGGTGCTCGGCGGCGTGGTTGCGATCGGACTTGCGCTCAGCGGTTGCACGCGCTGCGGTCCGATCTGGGACGACTGGATGCAGTCGCCGAAATCCTGCAAGTCAGACCATCTCTAGGGGCATGATCCGGAAAAGTGGAAACCGGTTTTCCGAAAAAGATCATGCTCAAACAAAGAGATGAGATCATGATGCGATTCCGTGGAAACGCATCATGATCCAGGGCCGGGGCGGGCGCGCTTGGCGGCGGCTTTCTTGCGGTGATATACCGCCGACGAAAACGCAGGGAGTGTTCTTATGAGAGTTTTGAGCGCAGTTGCGGTTGCGGTGCTGCTGTCGGCGCCGGCCTATGCGCAGATGCCGAACGTCAACCTGATGCCTGAGGTCAAGACCAGGACCCAGGAGGAGAAGGAGCAGGACGCGGTCAGGGACAAGGCCTACAAGGACTCGCTCAGCAAGATTCCCGATGCCAAGGGATCGTCCGATCCCTGGGGCGTCGTGCGCAGCGATCCGCCGAAAGCGGCCGCCCATCCCGCCAAGCCGAAGACCAAGACCGGAAGCTCGGCGCAGCCGGGAAGCGCCGCGCCGCGCAGCCAGTAACGCCCATTCGGAGCGACGTCGTCCGTCTCCCGCAGACTCGGATTCTCCCGCCGCCGCCCCTATATTGGGGTGTCGTCAGTTGGTCCGGAGTTGCGGAATGGTGTCTCGTCCGCGCGATCTCGCCAGCCGGATGGCCGAGCGGCGAAAGCCGGACGACGGCTATCTGCGCGAGACCTTCAGCCTGCCACGCGATCAGGCCCGCGTGAGGGCGCGTGACTTTCTCAAGCGCTACCCGAAGGCGGCCTATATGAGCGCCGTCGAGAGCTGGCGCGAGCTTCCCGGCGGCGACATCGAGTTCACGATGCGGCGGCTGGCCAGCGCGGATTGAAGCGTTTTCGAGCGAAGCGGGCGCCGGTTCGTGTGTTCTAATTTTAATTAGAACCGAAGCTCTGCAGGCCAGCGCGTCAGGGCACCGGGGCGTGCACGATAGACTGTGCCTCAGTCCCCATTGCTGCCGCGGGTCCGTTTCCGCCCCAGATTGTTCAGCTCGCGATCAATCCGCAGTTGCACGCGGCGGATTGCCAGAAGATCGAGCTTTGCTTCGGTCTTGCCCGTGAAGACGCGATCGCCGATCTGGAAGCGCCATTTCCAGACGCCGGCCATCAGCTGAGTGACGCTGAACTCGATGCCCCTGTGGATCATCTGTAACGGTTCCGCGAATGAAGGGCGGTCGTCGATATTTAAACCATTAGTTGTAGTAATGATCAGCACCCGTGAAAAGATCGTGTGAAAGGCCGCGCCCGTTCGAGCCGTTGTTGTGGATTCCGGAAAGGATTCGTCCGCCGGCAGCGTCGCCACGGAACGGTCGCCAGCAATGTTGGCTGCCCAGCGCCGCGCAATTCGCGTTGGTTGGGCAGGCCAATCTTACGAACACTGGCGGAACCTGAGTCTTCCGTCGAACGCTACGGAGTTTTTCCAGGGCTCAGGAGGGGTACGAAGGTAGTATGCAGATTGTGCCAGCCGTTATCGGACGCCGTCGAGCCTGTCAGGTTAACCTGTTGATTATCAGGGGAACTTCGGGCGCGAAGCATGTCGCATGGCCCGGAACTTTGTTCTTGGCCGGAGAACTACGGAATTTTAAACGGCCCCGACAGGGGGCCGCCAACCCGTCCCGGAGGCGGGTTTTCCTCCAGCAGTCGGGGGGCTACCTGTCTGGCTGGGGGCCCTGAAATAAGGGCACTGCCGGGTCGATTGTTCCAGTAAACATTCCGCGAGAACAGATCGCGACCCGCAGGAAATTATAGGGCCAGAACATCTGAGGGCCTTCTCAGTAGTCCTACCGAGAACATCGGCTAACCCTTGGTTACGACGGGGTTAAACCCAAACCGGGCCACTCGAAAAATCAAACTGTGAATGGAAACAGGCCGGCACCGGTCCGTTGGTGCTGGCCTAGTTAGGACGCTCGCTTGGGGAAATCAGGACACTCATTCACTTATGCAAATGCCCTTCCGCGCCATGGAGGTTCTAGCTTGAGGTGGGGGTGTCCAGAATCTTTCCCTACCCCACGGGCGCTCCTCGGCCTCAGCCTCCCTGTCGGGGTGGTGGGGCCGTTTGTTTATGTAGAATCCAGTTCAGCTGGGGCCGCAACACTCGGAGCGGTCCCTGCCCAGTAGCGGCGCGGTGAGGCGGCCTCAGCGTTCGTTCCAACGCGCTGGGGCCGTTTCTTCAGGACGCCTGATGCCGGCGAACTTCTCCGACCGCCATGTTGAGAATTGGGATGTGATCGGCGGCCACCTGTCGCTGAATGAGGCTAACAGCCCATCCCTCCGGGATTGCATCCAGCACTCGGTCAACGGCTTCTTCGCGCGAGGTCGCGGCGAGCCAGATTTGGACCTCGCCGTCATCGGTCGTCACGCGGACTAGATGAACCTCGGTCGCCTGTTGCATGAGCAATAAAAGCGGCATCGTGGGAATCGTTTCAAAAATCTTCGCTTAAGTTAAGGCTGGAACCGCAATTAGGGCGCTGACGCTGACATGCCTACTTTAATGCGGACACGAAGGCCGTGGCGCAAGCTCCCTGTGTGTTCAGGCTCAGTCACCACGACGGCGTCGAGTACAGCTTCAGGGCGTTGGCGGCGATATCGTTCGTAGCGCTCATCGTAGGCATAGGCGCCCTGTTGATCGGGTGAGCCTGTCATCTCATGGATGATCCAACCGCCTTGGCCTCAGCGTGTACCCCCTCGCTGGGGCCATTCTTTGGACTAAGAAAAAAGCCCGGCTCGCGCCGGGCTTCATAGTTCAAGCTGACCTGCGAGATAGCGCCGCTTCTCGACTGCCGCGATGTCGAGAGCCTTTCAGCACCTCATTCACGCGACCGGGATTCACGTCATATGTCGCAGCGATTCGACGGGAAGGGCCTGTAATGAAAGAGGCCGCCAAGGTGGGGCGGCCTCTTTCTCACATGAGTATTGCAATCGCAGCGATAGCAATGGGGCACAGCCCCAGCACCACAATGCTCGCTCTAAAAAGTAGGTCACTGGTCATGACACAACCTCTGCGTGAGGTTGGAATCTAACTCGGGATGACCACCAAAACAAAGTGCAGTTTGTGCCACGCTAGGAAATTAATCGTGCGCTAGATGAGAATAGGCCGTCAACTGAGGTGGCCCTTTACTCTCCCAGCTCTCTGCGGATTCGGTCGCGGTGCTGAACGTGCAAAACCTGGCATGAGTAGAAGTTATCCAGAAGCTTCTTCGCTTCCGCTAGATCATGCCCGTGATTGGCAAGGTGCTCGATCAGTTCCTCTTGCTCGGCGATGTGTCGCTCGCCTTGGGCAATATGCTGCTCGGCTTGCTCCAAATGGCGAAGCTGCATCTCGCGGTGCGCTATTGTGGAATGGTTCGGCATGGCCGCGCTCCCTTCCTATGCAGGCGGGAGCGCTGTTGGTCTCTCAGCCACCGACGCCTACGGGCAAAGCCTTGGCCGGTGATGGTGATATCGTATCACGTTCCGTTGCCCCCGGTTCGTTCTCTCAAGATTAAATTCCCTGATCTCGGTCAAAGGCGGGACGGGGATAGAACATCCGATGGGGTGCCTCGGTAGTCCTACTGAGAACACCGGCCAAGCTACGGTTTCCGTTCGCTTAATCCGAACTAGGACACTCCAAAAATCAAATTAGGGTACGGGGGCTTAAAGACGGACAGCACTTGGTCTGCTGGTGCTGTCCTAATTAGGACACCCGCTGCCGGGAACTAGGACACCTTCCGATCCGTTACAGAAGTCGATCCCTTATCGCTGGGAGGGATGATTTCAATGCGGCTGTATTCTGATCGGATAGACGGTGTGGAGATTGCTCTCGTCGGTCTCGTGGCGGTCTCGTTCATCTCGCTTCTTGCCAGCATAGTGTGGCTTCTGTTCGCGTGATTAACCCTCCGCTCGCTGGGGCCGTTTCTTTGGGGCCCCAAAAAGCCCGGCTCGCGCCGGGCTCTCGGATCATGCGGCTACTGCATGAATCTCTTGCAATAGCTTACGACCGTATCGGGACTGCTCTAGCCGGCCACCTGTTTCTGAGACGGCGCGGTTGACCTGCCTTACCATCTTCGCGCGGATTACGCTTTCTAACGTCAGCGATCCGCGCTTGTACATCCATCGAGCCACATGGAACCAGTCCCATAGCGGGCTCTCACTTGTGATGCGCGAAACAGGGGCAGGGAAGTCCTGACCGCGCTCGCCCTTCGCAAATAGAGAGATGGCGGCCCGCGACATGTTGGTCCTGTCGGCGATGTCTGACAGGCTCACAAGATAGTCCGGCTCAATGTGCTCAACGACCGCGCCAGTCTTTTGTACGTCCACAATGGCTGAGACAAGGGCGTGGATAAAATTCCGAGCCTCGCGCTCGAACTCAACAAGAATGCGGCCCTTCACAAATGCAATAGTGGCGTCGTCGCATCCAGCTTCGAAAAACTTATCCTCGAAATCAGGAGAGTTTGGATCGAGACCCGAAGCGATGATGGTGAACTCATACTTTTTCATCTTCATCTCCCGCACGTACAACGATCAACTGATCTCTTCAAAGACCTTGCATGCCCCTCTGCATTTTTTGGAGTTGACCAAATACTGACTTGGCATCCTTCGCGTGTATGATGGGCGCAATACATTCGGCCCCACGCGTGCCCATTAGAGATTGTAACCGTCCAACCTGCTGCTTCTGCATATTGAACGGCCCCCTCGATTTCCTTGTTTGGATGCCTTGGCCTACCGGCCATCGACACACCCAGAACTTAGGCATGTGTAAACAGTTGTCAACACCTAAATGTTCCTGAAAAATTACGGTTTCTTCAATAGTTAATGAGTTGTGTTCAATTCGTCACACAACTCCAATCTAGCTTTGGCCTTTGCCCCCATCAATTACCCGGAAGTTCCGCTGTACGCGAACCGGCCGGTTGGGCTCCAACGGCAGCACGGCGTCCAGCAAATCACCAATCGTCCAGACCCGCTCAGCAATGCCCAGCGCGACCGCCGGCGTGGTCCGCAGTGCCTCATGTACGCGGCACAGATTGTAGTGGGCCACGTACAGGCTCACCGTTGCGGCATGGTGAACCATGTCTATTATCCACTTGCTCAGAGCAGCGGGAAAATCTTCGAACTTCTCAAGGCGCATAAGACGCGCGGAGGAGATCGAGCGAAGAAGCTATTTCAGCTTTTGAATATCATCGGAGCGCGCGCGCTGGGCAGGCACCTAGGGCGAGTGCTGGAAATGGCAGAGTCCTCCGAGGATAAACAGGAATACGAAAACAAAATCGCCAAACGATTTGGTTTCGAACATCAGCTTGAGTTGCCAATCCCGTTGCCGCCTGATGCACCGAAAGAGGCCGCCAACTGAGGCGGCCTCCGTTTTTCACATCAATAGGACGATAGCCACTATTGCGATGGGGCTCAGCCCGAGCGCCACAATGAGCGCATTGAAAGGTAGGTCACTGCCCATGACACAACCCCTGCGGTTGGGGTTGAAATCCTATTCCTGAATGCCGGATAGCCGCTAGTGCAATTTGTGCCACGGCAACGCGCCATGGGGTGGTAAAATGCCTGGTTCTCGGAGCATACTAGCCTTTATGAGACAGTGGCTAAAAACGGCGCTGATGGTTCTCGGCTTATGCGCAGGCTGGATGGTCGTCGGTTTACTGACCGTCGATGACGACGACGAATTCCGCCAAGTCATTGCGATTTACAAACCGCGCTAACAGACGCCGGCTGTTCCGCTCGTTGAGCTAAATCAAGAACAGATAGCGTCCCACGGAAATTGATGGAGCCAGAACATCCAATGGCGCTCTCGGTAGTCCTACTGAGAACAACCGCCAAGCTACGGTTTCCGTTCGCTTAATCCGAACTAGGACACTCTGAAATTCAATTTAGGACACGGGGGCTTAAATACGGACAGCACCGGTCTGCTCGAAGAACATATTGCGAACATAGAACAAACGTGGTACGTAGGTTCCCATCAACAATGCATTCCGCCTGATCTCATCGCCCGTTTGTCCCGCTAGCGAATCCCCGCAATAAGGAGCACATCCCAAATGTCCGCCACTGCACTGCGTATCGTCGAAGGATCCTCCATGGACAAGTCCAAGGCCCTCTCAGCCGCGCTCTCCCAGATCGAGCGCCAGTTCGGCAAGGGCTCGGTGATGAAGCTCGGCAAGAACGACCGTTCGATGGATGTCGAGACGGTGTCGTCGGGATCACTCGGGCTCGATATCGCGCTCGGCGTCGGCGGTCTGCCGAAGGGACGCGTCGTTGAGATCTACGGGCCGGAATCCTCGGGCAAGACCACGCTGGCGCTGCACACCGTGGCGGAAGGGCAGAAGAAGGGCGGCATCTGCGCCTTCATCGACGCCGAACACGCGCTCGACCCGGTCTATGCACGCAAGCTCGGCGTCAACATCGATGAGCTCTTGATCTCGCAGCCGGACACCGGCGAACAGGCGCTGGAAATCTGCGACACGTTGGTGCGTTCCGGCGCAGTCGACGTGCTGGTGGTCGATTCGGTTGCGGCGCTGGTGCCGAAGGCCGAGCTCGAGGGCGAGATGGGCGATGCGCTGCCGGGCCTGCAGGCCCGCCTGATGAGCCAGGCGCTGCGCAAGCTGACCGCCTCGATCAACAAGTCCCATACCATGGTGATCTTCATCAACCAGATCCGCATGAAGATCGGCGTGATGTACGGCTCGCCGGAGACCACCACCGGCGGCAACGCGCTGAAGTTTTATGCCTCGGTTCGTCTCGACATCCGCCGCATCGGCGCGATCAAGGAGCGCGACGAAGTCGTCGGCAACACCACCCGCGTCAAGGTGGTGAAGAACAAGCTGGCGCCGCCCTTCAAGCAGGTCGAGTTCGACATCATGTATGGCGAGGGCGTTTCCAAGATGGGCGAGATCCTCGACCTCGGCGTCAAGGCCGGCATCGTCGAGAAGTCCGGCGCCTGGTTCTCCTATGACAGCCAGCGGCTCGGCCAGGGTCGCGAGAATTCCAAGGCGTTCCTGAAGTCGAATCCCGACATCACCGCCAAGATCGAAGCCGCGATCCGGCAGAACTCCGGCCTGATCTCCGAGCAGATCCTCGCCGGCACGCCCGAGCGCGACGCCGAGGGCGAGGAGCCGACGGAAGAGTAAGCCTCCAGCATGATCCGGAAAAGTGCGAAGCGGTTTTCCCTCGCGACAAACGCGAAGCGTTTGCGCGGAGATCATGCTCAAGCGATCACATGACTTCCCTGCAAGCGGGCGCTGAGGACGTTGAGTTGCCGACGTCCTCGGCGCCCGTTTGGTTTTGTGTGTCTTTTGTAAAGCAGTTGATCCTCAGCTTGCGGTGCTGATGCCATCCCGCGTAGCCGGAGAGCATCGTGACAAGTCTGATCCTGGCGACAAGTGAACTCGCGAGCTATCGCCTGAGGCAGGCGGGAAGGGCGGACATCGTCGTCGGGTTGAGGCCGCGCTTCGTTTGGGGGAAAATGCCCTCGTCGGATGACCTCACGACCCTGCTGGAACCGCGTTCCGCAAAGCACGTCGATTTCGACACGCACTGGCTCGACTTCGCCAGTTCAAGATGGACCGGCTCGATCGGTCGGGACATTGGGCTTGTCGAGTTGTGCGAGCGTTGCGATAGCGTCGAGCTATGGGCTGATCCCCAGCCGAATGACCAGTTGGTGCTGGCCTGGTTGCTCGACGTGCTCCGCCCGCACCGCCACATCGTAGCGAAGCTCAAGCTGGTCCAGACCGATGTCGAGATCGGCAGGTACCGAGGCGAGAGCTTGGCGAAATGGCGATTGCCTGCACTTGCGGTGACCGATGATCGGCTGGAATTGGCCGGTCGCGCCTGGACTGCCTATCGCGCTCCGACGCCCGAGCCCTGTTTCGACCTTCTCATGCAGGATCTGTCGGCCATCCCGCAGCTCCGCGCGGCACTGATTGCGTTGCTCGAGGAGCTACCCGGGCAAGACACCGGCCTCGGCGCGTCCGAACTGCGGATGCTGGATCTCGTCGCCGACGGCGAGACAAGCCCACAGGTCCTTTCAAGCGAGCTGAACAGGGAACGCGGCGTGTTCGATTTTCAGGAAGCGGAGCTGATCCTGGACCGGCTCGCCTATTGTCCATCACCGGTCCTGACCGGATTCCCCGCGGAGATCGAAGCGCCCGACGATCTGAAGGCCCGAAACAACCGACTCCTGCACAGTCGGCTGTCGCTCACCGATTTCGGCCAGGAAGTGTCGGATCGCGAGCTCGACTTCAGCCAATACAACACGATCCATCGCTGGTGGGGCGGCACCGAACTGACCAATGAGCGGCTGTGGCGCTGGGACGCCGAGAGCCGAGCCTTGGTTGCCCCGTAAGCCTGATCCGCACAACGTGTGTGCGCAATCAGCCTATGCCTATGCCAGCGTCTTCTCCCGGCTTGCGATCAGTGCCCGCAAATCCTCGGCCACCGCGACCGACTGATGGGTCTTCTGATCGGTCGCGACCCAGATGATCTCGCCGGTGGCGCGCAGTTCATCGGAGCCCTTGGCGAAGATCGCGAGCGCAAGATTGATCGAGGAGCGGCCGATCCGCGCGACGCGGACGCAGACCTCGATGTCCTCGTCGAACCGGATCGGCGCCTTGTATTCGACGACCGATTTCACAGTGTGGAAGTCGATGCCAGTCCGCGCCACCTCGCCGAGATAGTCGTAGCCGAGCGCGCGGAAATATTCGGTGATGGCGGTGTCGAAATAGGTGAGGTAGTGGGCGTTGAACACCACCGCCTGTGCGTCGACCTCCGAATAGCGGACGCGAAACGGGAAATGGAACCAGAATTCCTCGCGCATGTTTCCTCCTGCCGCGGGCGGGCCAGTCCGTCATTCCGGGGCGCGACGAAGTCGCGAACCGCAGATGCGCAATGGGCGCATCGGGGAATCCAGAGGTCGTGGATCGAGATTCCCCGGTGCGCAGTTGCGCACCTGAGGTTCTCGCTTCGCGAGCCCCGGAATGACACCGAGTGAATCAGGCGTCAGAGACGCAACGCCACATAGCTGCAGTAGCTCCTTACTCCGCCGCCTGCGCGTAATCCTCGACCGGCGGGCACGAGCACACCAGATTGCGGTCGCCATAGACGTTGTCGACGCGGCCGACCGGGCTCCAGTATTTGTCGGACCGTGACACGCTGGCCGGGAAGCAGCCCTCGGCGCGGGTGTAGGCCCGGTTCCAGACATCGTCGGCGATGTCGTGCACGGTATGCGGCGCGTGGCGCAGGGGCGAGGCCTCGACCTTCCAGCGGCCCTTCTCGATCTCCGCGATTTCGTCGCGGATCGCGATCATGGCGTCGCAGAAGCGGTCGATCTCGAACTTCGATTCCGATTCCGTCGGTTCGATCATCAGCGTGCCCGCCACCGGGAAGCTCATGGTCGGCGCGTGGAAGCCGTAGTCGATCAGGCGTTTTGCGATGTCGTCGACGGTGACGCCGCTGGTCGTCTTCAGCGGCCGCGGATCGACGATGCACTCATGCGCAACGCGGCCGCGCTCGTTGCGGTACAGCACCGGAAAGTGCGGCTGCAGCCGTGCGGCGATGTAGTTGGCGTTGAGGATCGCGATCTCGGTGGCGCGCGTCAGACCTTCGCCGCCCATCATCAGGATGTAGATGTAGGAGATGGTCAGGATCGACGCCGAGCCAAACGGCGCGGCCGACACCGGGCCGATGGCGTGCGCAGTTGCCCCGTCGGTTGCGGGATGGCCCGGCAGATAGGGCGCAAGATGCGCCTTCACGCCGATCGGGCCCATGCCGGGGCCGCCGCCGCCATGCGGAATGCAGAAGGTCTTGTGCAGGTTGAGATGGCTGACATCGGCGCCGTAATCGCCGGGCCGCGACAGTCCGACCTGCGCGTTCATGTTGGCGCCGTCGAGATAGACCTGGCCGCCATGGGCATGCACGATGTCGCAGATCTCGCGGATATGCTCCTCGAACACGCCGTGGGTCGACGGATAGGTGATCATGACCGCGGCAAGGTTGGCGGAGTGCTTCTCCGCCTTGGCGCGAAGATCATTGACGTCGACGTCGCCGCGCGCATCGCACGCGACGACCACGACCTCCATGCCGACCATCGCAGCCGAGGCCGGATTGGTGCCGTGCGCGGAGGAGGGGATCAGGCACACCTTGCGGTGCGGCTCGCCGCGCGCGAGGTGATAGCAGCGGATCGCCAGCAGCCCGGCATATTCGCCCTGCGCGCCGGAATTCGGCTGCAGCGAGACCGCGTCATAGCCGGTGATGTCGCACAGCCATTGCTCCAGCCGCTTGAACAGCGCGTGATAGCCCTTGGCCTGATCCGCCGGCGCGAACGGATGCAGATTGCCGAACGCCGGCCAGGTCAGCGGGATCATCTCGGTGGTGGCGTTGAGCTTCATCGTGCAAGAGCCGAGCGGGATCATCGCGCGGTCGAGCGCGAGGTCACGATCGCTGAGCTTGCGCATGTAGCGCAGCAGCTCGGTCTCGGAACGATGCGTATTGAACACCGGATGGCTGAGGAAGGCGCTGGTGCGCCGCAGCTCCTTCGGCAGCGCCTCGTGCGCGCCGGCCTCGATCTCGGCATAGCTGAGCTTGCCGCCGAACACGCGCCACACCGCCTCGACCGTCTCCGGCGTCGAGGTCTCGTCGAGCGCGATGCCGAGCGTGGTCGCGCCGATCCGCAGATTGATCCGTTCGGCCTGCGCGCGGGTGACGAGCTCGATCTGCTTGCTACCTGCCTCGACGGTCACGGTATCGAAGAACGCTTCGCTGGTCGGCGCAAAGCCGAGCTTGCGCAGGCCGGCGGCGAGCACGGTGGCGCGACGATGCACGCTGCGTGCGATATGGGTCAGGCCCTCGGGACCGTGATAGACCGCATACATCGAGGCGATCACGGCGAGCAGCACCTGCGCGGTGCAGATGTTCGAGGTCGCCTTCTCGCGGCGGATATGCTGCTCGCGGGTTTGCAGCGCGAGGCGGTAGGCCGGCGCACCGCGCGAATCGACCGAGAGGCCGACGATGCGGCCGGGCAGCGAGCGCTTCAGCGTGTCGCGCACCGCCATGTAGGCGGCGTGCGGTCCGCCATACCCCGTCGGCACGCCGAACCGCTGCGCCGAACCGATCGCGATGTCGGCGCCGAGCTCGCCGGGCGAGGCGAGCAGCGTCAGCGACAGCAGGTCCGCCGCGACGATCGCAAGCGCGCCCTTGGCGCGCAGCGACGCGATCGCAGGCTTAAGGTCGCGTACCGCGCCCGATGTGCCCGGATATTGCAACAGCGCGCCGAGCACATCGGCGTTGTCGAGCTCGGTCAGGGGATCGCCGACCACCAGCGCCCAGCCCAGCGGCGCGGCGCGCGTGCGCATCACCGCCAGCGTCTGCGGATGCACCTCCTTGTCGACGAAGAACACCTTCGCTTTGACCTGCGAGTGGCGCTCGGCGAGCGCCATCGCTTCCGCCGCGGCGGTCGCCTCGTCGAGCAGCGAGGCGTTGGCGACGTCGAGCCCGGTGAGATCGCAGATCATGGTCTGGAAGTTGAACAGCGCCTCGAGCCGGCCCTGGCTGATCTCCGGCTGGTACGGCGTATAGGCGGTGTACCAGGCCGGGTTCTCCAGAATGTTGCGCTGGATCACCGCGGGCAGGATGGTGCCGGAATAGCCCTGGCCGATCAGCGAGGTGAACACCTGGTTCTGCGCGGCGAGCTCGCTCATATGCGCGAGCGCCTCGGTCTCGCTCAGCGCCCGGCCGAGATCGAGCGGCGCCTTCTGCCGGATCGACGCCGGCAGCGTCTCGTTCATCAGCGCCTGCAGGCTCGCGGCGCCGACCGTCTCCAGCATCGCGTTGACGTCGCGCGGCGACGGTCCGATGTGGCGGCGCACGAAATCGGTGGCGGCTTCGTTGATCGGCTTGAAGGGCGCGTTCATGACGTGATCCTCGGGGTGATCCTTTAGGCGGTGTGCGCGGCGTAGGCGGCCTCGTCCATCAGGCCGCCGAGCTCGCCCTTGTCGGCAATCTTCAGCTTGAAGAACCAGGCCTTGCCGCCGGCGTCGGAATTGACCAGCGCGGGCTCGGCGGCGAGCGCGTCGTTGACCTCGACCACCTCGCCGGCGATCGGCGCGTAGACGTCGGAAGCGGCCTTGACGGATTCGACGACAGCGGCGGCCTCGGCCTTCTTCAGGCTGCGGCCGACCTTGGGCAGTTCGACGAACACGACGTCGCCGAGCTGCGACTGCGCATAGTCGGTGATCCCGATCGTGGCGACGTCGCCCTCGATGCGGAGCCATTCGTGGTCGGACGTGTACAGCGTCGTCATGGGGTCGATCCTTTGGCGTTCAGCGTTTGTAGGTATTGGGGACGAAGGGCGTAGCGGCGACTTTCAGCGGCAGCCGCTGGCCGCGCACTTCGGCGAAAACGGTGGTGCCGACGGCGGAAAGGGCCGTGGGCAGGTAGCCCATCGCAACCGGCGCATTGAGGCTCGGGCCGAAGCCGCCCGAGGTCACCTTGCCGATCTGCTCGGTCGAGCCGGCATCGGCGAACAGCGCGGCGCCTTCGCGCACCGGTGCGCGGCCGTCAGGCTTCAGGCCGACCCGTCGGCGCGCAGCGCCATCTGCGAATTGCGCGAGAATTTTGTCGGCGCCGGGGAAGCCGCCGGCGCGGGCGCCGCCGCTGCGGCGAACCTTCTGCACCGACCATTCCAGCGCGCCTTCGACCGGCGTCGTCGTGGTGTCGATGTCATGGCCATAGAGGCACAGCCCGGCTTCGAGCCGCAGGCTGTCGCGCGCGCCGAGCCCGATCGGCAACACGTCGGGATTGTCGAGCAGCGCGGTGACCAGGGCTTCCACCTTGTCTGCGGGCACCGAGATCTCAAAGCCGTCCTCGCCGGTATAGCCGGAGCGCGAGACGAAGCAGTCGACGTCGCCGACGCCGCGCGGACCGGCATCCATGAATTTCATCGAACTGACATCCGCACAAAGATTCGCCAGCGCCGATTCGGCTTTCGGGCCCTGCAGCGCGATCAGCGCGCGGTCGGCCAGCGAGATGATCTCGCAGGCGTCGGAGAGATGCGCGCGGAGATGCGCCTCGTCCTCGGCCTTGCAGGCGGCGTTGACCACCAGGAACAGGTGATCGCCGAAATTCGCCACCATCAGGTCGTCGAGCAGGCCACCGTCATTGTTAGTGAATTGCGCGTAGCGCTGCCGTCCCGGCGCGATACCGACGATGTCCTGCGGCACCAGTTTTTCCAGCGCGAGCGCGGCATCCGCGACCTTGCCAGATTTGGCCCTCAGCACGAGCTGGCCCATGTGCGACACATCGAACAGGCCGGCTTCCTTGCGGGTGTGCAGGTGCTCCTTCAGCACGCCGGCCGCGTATTGCACCGGCATGTCATAGCCGGCGAACGGCACCATCTTGGCGCCGCGCGCAAGGTGCAGCGCGTGCAGCGGGGTCTGTTTCAGCGGGGAGGTTTCGCGCGCAAGCATCACAGGGCCCTCGCGGTTCCCGCCGGGGACCTATTTCCCCTTGAGAAACCTGCAGAAAGCCCCATCTGTCGCTGTGCCTGAGAGTATTATCCCGTCGGCGGACGCATCGGGGCGAACCCCAGCGTCTCTTTCCAGATGTCAGACGTCACGCGGTCCTTTTGCCTGAGAGTTTCCGGGGCGGTTGCTCCTTCGGCGCCGGCGGTAAGGCCGGTCTCTCCCGACGTGACTAGGTATAGGTAGGTAGAAAACACGGCGCCACCAAGACTGTCAACGCAGCTGCAGCAACTATCCAATGGGCTTTGTGCTGCCGCGGCAAGCCCATGATCCGCCTGCACAGTTTCTGGACACCGCAGCTGGCAATGTCTAAAAGCGTTCGGCCGGAAAATGACGCCTTTTTGCGGCTGGCCGGCCCCTTTTTCCGATTGGATGAACATGAGCAGCGTCAACGACATCAGGTCGACATTTCTGAACTTCTTCAAGGAGAACGGGCACGAGATCGTGGCCTCGTCGCCGCTGGTTCCGCGCAACGACCCGACCTTGATGTTCACCAATGCCGGCATGGTGCAGTTCAAGAACGTCTTCACCGGCGTCGAGAAGCGCGGCTACCAGCGCGCCACGACGTCGCAGAAGTGCGTGCGCGCCGGCGGCAAGCATAACGACCTCGACAATGTCGGCTACACCGCGCGCCATCTCACCTTCTTCGAGATGCTCGGCAACTTCTCGTTCGGCGATTACTTCAAGGAGCGCGCGATCGAGCTCGCCTGGAATCTGATCACCAAGGATTTCGGGCTGAAGAAGGACAAGCTGCTGGTCACCGTCTACCACACCGACGACGAGGCGGCCGGCTACTGGAAGAAGATCGCGGGCTTCTCGGACGACCGCATCATCCGCATCCCGACCTCGGACAATTTCTGGGCGATGGGCGACACCGGCCCGTGCGGACCGTGCTCCGAAATCTTCATCGACCGCGGCGAGCACATCTGGGGCGGCCCTCCGGGCAGCCCGGATGAGGATGGCGATCGCTTCCTCGAATTCTGGAACCTGGTGTTCATGCAGTACGAGCAGGTGACGAAGGAGGAGCGCGTAGCGCTGCCGCGTCCCTCGATCGACACCGGCATGGGGCTCGAGCGCATGGCCTGCATCCTGCAGGGCGTCGAGAGCGTGTTCGAGACCGATCTGTTCCGCAATCTGATCGATGCCGCCGCGTCTACCCTCGGGCACGGTCCGAACGAGCAGAACGTTGGGTCGTATCGGGTGATCGCGGACCATCTGCGCTCGTCCGCGTTCCTGATCACCGACGGCGTGCTGCCGTCGAACGAGGGCCGCGGCTACGTGCTGCGCCGGATCATGCGCCGCGCGATGCGCCATGCACAGCTCTTGGGCGCGAGCGAGCCGCTGATGCATCGCCTGGTCTGGGCGCTGGTCCGCGAGATGGGCCAGGCCTATCCGGATCTGGTCCGTGCGGAGAAGCTGATCGAGGAGACGCTGCGGCTGGAGGAGACGCGCTTCCGCAAGACGCTGGCGCGCGGCCTGTCGATCCTCGACGAGAAGAGCGCCGGCCTCAAGAAGGGCGACATGTTCGACGGCGACACCGCGTTCACGCTGTACGACACCTACGGCTTCCCGCTCGATCTGACGCAGGACGCGCTGAAGTCGCGCGGCATCAGCGTCGACCAGGCGTCGTTCACCGACGCGATGGAGCGGCAGCGCGTCAAGGCGCGTGCCTCGTGGGCGGGCTCGGGCGAGGCGGCGAGCGAGGCGATCTGGTTCCCGCTGCGCGAGAAGCTCGGTGCGACCGAATTCCTCGGCTACGAGACCGAGAGCGCGGAAGGCGCGGTGACGGCGCTGATCAAGGACGGCGCCGAGGTCGAGAGCCTGAAGGCCGGCGAGAGCGGCGCGATCGTGCTGAACCAGACCCCGTTCTACGGCGAGTCCGGCGGCCAGGTCGGCGACACCGGCGTGCTGACCGGGGAGGGCGTCAAGTTCCGCGTCACCGACACGCAGAAGAAGGCCGGCGATCTGTTCGTGCATCTCGGCACGGTGGAGCAGGGCACGCTCGGCGTCGGCACCACATTGCAGCTCGAGGTCGATCACACCAGGCGCTCGTCGATCCGCGCCAACCATTCGGCGACGCATCTGCTGCACGAGGCGCTGCGCCAGGTGCTCGGCGATCACATCGCGCAGCGCGGCTCGCTGGTCACGCCGGACCGGCTGCGCTTCGACTTCGTGCATCCGAAGCAGATCACGCCGGAAGAGCTCGCCCGGATCGAGGACATCGCCAACGATGTCGTGCTGGAGAATGACGAGGTCACGACCCGGGTCATGGGCGTCGACGATGCCCGCGAGGCCGGCGCCCGCGCGCTGTTCGGCGAGAAATACGGCGACGAGGTTCGCGTCGTGTCGATGGGCAAGGGCGCCCGCGATCACGGCCAGAACGCGCTTGGCTGGTCGGTCGAGCTCTGCGGCGGCACCCATGTCCGCCGCACCGGTGACATCGGCATGATTTCCGTGACCAGCGAGGGCGCGGTCGCGTCCGGCGTGCGCCGTATCGAGGCGCTGACCGGGCATCATGCGCGCAAGCACGCCAACGACACCATCGCGCTGGCCAAGACCGCGGCGCTGGAGCTGCGCACCACGATCGACGACGTGCCGGCGCGCATCACAGCTCTGATGGAAGAGCGCAAGAAGCTCGAGCGCGATTTGTCCGACGCCCGCAAGAAGCTCGCGATGGGCGGCGGCGGTGCGTCGAACGGCGCCGCCTCAGCCGTTCGCGAGGTCGGCAATGTCAAGCTGCTGGCGCGCGCGGTCGAGGGCGTCGAGACCAAGGATCTCAAGAGTCTCGTCGACGACGGCAAGAAGCAGATCGGCTCGGGCGTGGTCGCGATCGTTGGCGTCACCGAGGACGGCAAGGCCGGCATCGTGGTCGGCGTCACCGCCGATCTGACCGCGCGGTTCAACGCGGTCGAGCTCGTGCGCAAGGGCTCCGAGGTGCTCGGCGGCAAGGGCGGCGGCGGCCGGCCCGACATGGCGCAGGCCGGCGGGCCCGACGGCGCCAAGGCCGACGCCGCGCTGTCGGCGATCGAACAGGCCATGACTCAACAGGCATCGGCCGGCGCCTGACGGAGAGGTTGATCGTGGCGACGGCTCCGCTCAAGCCCACGATCAGCGATCCCGGGCTGCGCGACCGTCTCTACGAGCTGCTCGAACGCGATGATCTGCCGCATTCGGGCGGCTTGCGCTTTGCCCGGGTCATCGTCGCCATCATCGCCGTCGATGTGCTGGCGGCGATCCTGGCCTCCGTGCCCGAGATCGACGCGCAGTTCGGCTGGCTGCTGACGACCATCGAGATCGCGGCGGTCATCGCCTTCGCGCTGGAATATGCCGCGCGGCTCTGGAGCGTGGTCGGCCACTCGCTGCGCGACATGACGCCGGCGCGGGCGCGGCTGGAATACGCCTTCTCGGCGCTCGGCGTGATCGACCTGCTGGCCTTCCTGCCGTCGGCCGTCGCGCTTGCGACCGGCGACAAGACCGCGCTGGTGCTGTTCGGCATGCTGCCGTTCCTCAAGCTGGTGCGCTATTCGACCGCGATGCGCTCGCTGCTGGCGGCGCTACATGCCGAGCGGCGCACGCTGTTCGGCTGCGTGGTGATCCTGACCGGCGCCGTGCTGCTGTTTGCCTCGCTGCTCTATGCCATCGAGCACAGGGTGCAGCCGGACAAGTTCGGCACCATGCCGCAGGCGATGTGGTGGGCGATCGTGACGCTCGGCACCGTCGGTTACGGCGACGTCGTCCCGATTACGCCGCTCGGCCGGACCGTCACGGTGGTCGCGATCGTGGTCGGCTTCGCGATGATCGCGCTGCCGGTCGCGATCATCTCGACCGCGACCGACGAGGTCCGGCGCCGCGACTTCGTCGTGACCTGGGGCATGCTGGCGCGGGTGCCGCTGTTCTCACATCTTGGCGCTGCCGATATTTCCGACATCATGCGCTTGCTGCGGTCGCAGACCATCGAGGCCGGCGAGGTCTTGGTGCGGCGCGGCGATGCGGCGTCATCGATGTATTTCATCACCGCGGGCGAGGTCGAGATCGACCTGCCGAGCCAGCTTGTGCGGCTTTCTCCGACGGCGCGTTCTTCGGCGAGATCGCGCTGCTGCGGCGGACCAGCCGCTCCGGCACGGTGACGGCGACGCGCAAGACCAAGCTCCTGGTGCTCGATGCGCAGGACTTCCATGCCCTGATCGAGCGCATGCCGGCGCTCGCCGCGCATGTCCGGGAGACCGCGGAGGCGCGGCTTGCCGATCCGCTCGCGGCCGGCGGCGACCTGGCCGCCGCGGAGATCGCCCAGGCGCCGCGCGAGACCGACGGCGGCATCCGCGACTAGAACCTCATTCCGATTGAATCGGAACGAGGCTCTCGATTCTTCGTTTGGCGCGTTTTCTCCACGCGAACCGGTATCCACTTCGCTTGAAAACGCTTAGTCCCGTCGCAGGAACACGTAATCCGCCGAATACGCCGCGCTCTTCAGCGCGCCTGATTTGTCGCAGGCGCCGCTGAGCTCGCCGCCCGAGGTGTTGATCCGCTGCACGGTTGCGACGCCGGAGAGCAGGCCGTTGCCGCGGTGGGCGATCACCTCGAGCTTCAGCCAGGGAATATCGGCGGCGTTGGTGCCGGGTGCGCTGCCGGCGGTGCGGGCGGTCACGACACTGCCGTCGACATGCTCCCAGTTCGGACCCGCATAATGCCGGCCGACCGTGCGACCGTCGGCGATCAGGGTGGCGATCGGTTCGCGGAACGACCAGGCGAGCTTGCCGTCGCTGACCGGCTTGCACTCATAGACCTGCACGCCCTCGGCATGGACGGTGAGGATCTTGGACTCGCCAGGCGCCGCGATGGCGTCGGGCAGGGGATCGGCAGCGAATGCCGCCGACCCGGTTAGCGAGAACGATGCGAGCACGACGGCTCTGACAAGGGCCATGGTCATGCTCGCACCTGTCTTCCCAGGATGACGGCCTCAGGCCGCGATCGCCTTCACGAGGTTGTCGGACACCTTGTCGAGGAATCCGGTGGTCGAGAGCCAGCGCTGGTCGGCGCCGACCAGGAGCGCGAGGTCCTTGGTCATGTAGCCCTCTTCGACGGTCGCGACGCAGACCTTCTCCAGGGTGGTGGCGAACTTGGCCAGCGCCTCGTTGTTGTCGAGCTTGGCGCGATGGGCGAGGCCACGGGTCCAGGCGAAGATCGACGCGATCGAGTTGGTCGAGGTCTCCTTGCCCTTCTGGTGCTCGCGGTAGTGGCGGGTCACGGTGCCGTGGGCGGCCTCGGCTTCCACGGTCTTGCCGTCCGGGGTGAGCAGCACCGAGGTCATCAGGCCGAGCGAGCCGTAACCCTGGGCCACGGTGTCGGACTGCACGTCGCCGTCATAGTTCTTGCAGGCCCAGACATAACCGCCGGACCATTTCAGCGCCGAGGCCACCATGTCGTCGATCAGGCGGTGCTCGTAGGTCAGGCCCTTGGCCTCGAATTCCTTCTTGAACTCGCGGTCGAAGACGTCCTGGAAGATGTCCTTGAAGCGGCCGTCATAGACCTTCAGAATCGTGTTCTTGGTCGACAGATAGACCGGGTAGTTGCGCATCAGGCCGTAGTTGAACGAGGCGCGGGCGAAATCGGTGATGGAGTCGTCGAGATTGTACATCTCCATCGCGACGCCGGCGCCGGGCGCCTTGAACACTTCCTTCTCGATCACGGTGCCGTCCTCGCCGACGAACTTCAGCGACAGCGTGCCCTTGCCGGGGAACTTGATGTCGGTGGCGCGGTACTGGTCGCCATAGGCATGGCGGCCGATGATGATCGGCTTGGTCCAGCCGGGAACCAGGCGCGGCACGTTCTTGCAGATGATCGGCTCGCGGAAGATGCAGCCGCCGAGGATGTTACGGATGGTGCCGTTCGGCGACTTCCACATCTGCTTCAGGCCGAACTCCTTCACCCGGGCCTCGTCGGGGGTGATGGTGGCGCATTTGACGCCGACGCCGACCTTCTTGATGGCTTCGGCGGCGTCGATGGTCACCTGGTCGTTGGTCTCATCGCGGTATTCCATGCCCAGATCGAAATAGAGCAGTTCAACATCCAGGAACGGATTGATCAGCTTGTCCTTGATGTACTGCCAGATGATCCGGGTCATCTCGTCGCCATCGAGTTCGACGACGGGGTTGGATACCTTGATTTTTGCCATGACGGGGAGGCCCTCTTGGGAACGGCGCGCTTTTGACGGCGGGGGTGGAAAATACGCCTGCGCTATAGCACCGCCCGGGGGCGGGCGGAAGCGGAGGGGTTATGCACTTTCAGCCCATCTTTTCACCGAGAACCGCCATTCTGGACGGACCAGAATAGCGCCTCTCGGCCCTTGTTCTTGACGGGTTTTCTTCACGCGAACCGGTGCCCACTTCGCTTGAAAACCCTCTAGAACGCCGCCTGCGTCGCCGTCCCGGCCACGATGTACCAGGTCACGAACAGGCCCGCGATCAGGGCCCCCGGCAGGCTCGATCCGGTCCGCCGCCAGGTGAAGGTCGCGATCACGGCGACGATCGCGAGCAGGGGCACGAACTGGATCGCGACGATGGTCGAGAGCGGCACGAAACCGGGGTCCGGGACCGGGTTGAACAGCTTCCCCGTCAGCCACAGCGTGCCGTATTGCAGCACCAGCAACACGATGAAACCGAACGTCAGCGCCAGGATGTTGGTCAGGTACAGCGCCCCGCGCGGCGCATCCATGGTCGAGAAATTCCGGTGCAGCACGTGCAGCGCCACGACGAAAAACGTCGTGAACGGAATCAGATAGATCAGGAAGATGAGGAATTGCTTCGCGCTCATCAACTTGAGTGCGACGATCCAGAAGCGGAAGTCGATCTTGAAGGCGAGGTCGGCGAGCCACAGCGCGGCGTAGCCGACCGCGACCGAAGCCACCGCGATCACGACGGATTGACCGACGAGGCCGGTCCGGCTGGCGCGGTTCGGGGCGAACCGCATCAGGGCGAGCGTGATCAGGCCGTTGATGATGGCCCAGACCAGGATCTGGTTGGTGATGCCCTGCGGCAGGAGCGCGCTGGGGGTGACGAAGGTGCCGCCCAGTGCGAAGGCCGGGTAATAGGTCAGCGCCGGGATGAAGGCGGACAGGATGAACGCCGCGGTCCAGCGCCGGCCGCTCGCGGCCGCATGCGGCGGCATGGTGCCGTCGGCAACCGCCGGCAGCCGCAGGCGGGAGAACATCGGCGCCTCCAGCAGCCCGTCGAACGTCCCGATGACCAGGGCAATGAAACCGATCAGCGCGACCAGCGTGCCGATCTCCTTGCGGAACCAGATCTGGTCGTCGACCGGCCGCGCCGTGCCGCCCTTCAATGTCTTGGCGAACCAGTCGAGGCTGTAGCCGATCGCCTCATGTGAGATGTGCTCGGCCGGATGGGTCATCGCCGGGGTGTACAGCACCCGGGCCGTGCCGTTGGCCGGATCGCCATAGACCTTGCCCGGCTCGACCGCGCCTTGTGTGCCGAACAGCGCCCAGAGCTTCGGGCTCGTGGTGACGTCACGCGCCAGCTGGACACCCCACATCAGGTCGGGGAATTCCTCGTACTGCGCGAACACGAGCGCGGTATTGCGCGGCCAGCTCGCAGTGCCCTCGGCAGCGAACGGCTTGCCGGTGGACGAGCCCTCCAGCACCACCGATTTGTAGTCGTTGGGCATCGCGGCGGCAGCCGCCAGCACGGTCCAGCCGCCCATCGAATGGCCCTCGAGCCCGATATTCTCCTTGTCGACGAATTGGAGGCTGCGGAGATAGGCAAGGCCGTCAGGTCCGCCAAAACCGTTGGCGAAGGAGGGCGGGTCGCTATAGCCGTGACCGGTCTGGTCGAGCGCGAGCACCACGTAGCCGCGGCGGGCGAACTCGATGGCGAAGCCGTCCTGGGTCTCGCGCGAATTGATATAGCCGTGGACGGCGAGGATGCCGGGCGCCGGGATCTGCGGCGTGGCATTCGGCGGGATGTAGAGCAGGGCGCTCATCGTATTGCCCTTGGCGCCCTTGAAGCGGACATCCTCGATCCGGATGCCGCCGGCGGTCTGCGTGAGGTGGGCGAGCAGGCCCCCCGCCACGACCAAGATCAAGCCCACAATCGCCAGCGTCCATCTGCCCCGCATCGTCGTCCCCCCAAGGTGCCTCGCCGTTGAACCCGGCGTCTCAAGCGTGCCTTTACAGCTTCGCTTTGGTTGTGGTTGATAGCCTATCCGAAGGCCAAGTGCGCGCAAGCGGCAGCCTTCGCTTCGTGC
The DNA here is from genome assembly GCF_054063355.1 of Bradyrhizobium sp. USDA 4502. Taxonomy (NCBI): domain Bacteria; kingdom Pseudomonadati; phylum Pseudomonadota; class Alphaproteobacteria; order Hyphomicrobiales; family Nitrobacteraceae; genus Bradyrhizobium; species Bradyrhizobium sp. USDA 4502. The sequence goes on along the minus strand of NZ_JBSSGF010000001.1, from coordinate 4,328,750 downwards.
GATTGGGACTCCGATTGAGGATTCGCAAACGCCGCTAACCCTGTTATCCCCTTGGAGAAAATGGTCTCGCGCAAAACCGGTGCAAAGCTGGTCGGTGCGGTCTTGGGCCCCTGCATGAGATTTTGAATCAGCCTCCTCGGAAGCTGATTCAAAATCTTCAGACGTTGAATCAGAAAGTGAAGTGAGATGTCCGGCACCGACAAGACCAAGGCAGGGCACGACCTTGCCGGTCCCGTCGTCATCCTGGTCGAACCGCAGCTTGGCGAGAACATCGGCATGGCCGCGCGCGCGATGGGCAACTTCGCGCTGTCGAGGATGCGCATCGTCAACCCGCGCGACGGCTGGCCGAACATTGCCGCCCAGCGCGCGGCCGCCGGTGCTGACCACATCATCGGTTCCGTCGAGCTGTTCGACACCGTCGAGCAGGCGATCGCCGATCTCACGCTGGTGTTTGCGACCACCGCCCGGGCCCACGACCAGGCCAAGCCGGTGGTCGGGCCGGAAGGCGCGGCGAGTGAGATCGTCGATCATGTCGCATCCGGCGGCGGCGCCGGCATTCTGTTCGGGCGCGAGCGCGCCGGCCTGACCAATGAGGAGGTCGCGCTCGCCAACCGCATCATCACCTTCCCGGTCAATCCGGGCTTCGCCTCGCTCAATCTGGCGCAGGCGGTGCTGTTGATGGGCTACGAGTGGTTCAAGCTCTCGACCGCGGGCGCGCTGCCGTTCGCGATGCCCGAGCGGTCCGAGCCGGCCTCCCAGCACCAGATGCAGGCGTTCTTCGACAATCTCGTCGCCGAGCTCGACAAGGTCGAGTTCCTGCGGCCGGCGGAGAAGCGCGACACCATGCTGGTAAACCTGCGCAACATCTTCACGAGGATGGATCCGACCAAGCAGGACATGCACACGCTGCACGGCGTGGTGATGGCGATCGCCGAGGGCCGCAAGGGCCCGGCCAAGGGCGGCGTGCTCGACGGCGCCCAGGCGACGCGCTTGCGGGCGCTGCTTGCCGAGCAGGGGCAGGGCGGCGCGACCGCCGACAGCAGCAGCACCGTGCGCGGGCTCGCCCGGCTGCTCCGCCGCAACCCGACCGACGCCGAACGGACCCTGTGGCAGGCGCTGACGCGGGACCGCCGCTTCGCCGGCCAGTTCAAGCGCCAGACCCCGGTCGGCCGCCACATCCCCGACTTCGTCTCCTTCGTGCACCGGCTTGCAATCGAGCTGGTCAACCCGAACGAGAGCGAGGCCATCGGTGCCGACCGTGCCAAGCGCAGAGCCTGGCTCGAGGCGCGCGACTATCGGGTGGTCGACATGCGGGTGGCCGATGTCGAGCGCGACCTCGACGCCGAGCTCGCCCGGCTGGAGGCGGGGCTGCGGCAGGAGCGGTAGCTTACGCAATTGCTCTGTCCGCGGAGCAAGAACGGGATTCGAGTAAGCGACTCTTTCCACACGTCGTCCTGGCGAAAGCCAGGACCCATAACCACCGCATTGGATTGTGAAAGGGATCGAGGCCGCAGCGTCGCGCAACAATTGAGATTTGGGGTAATGGGTCCCCTGAGTTCACAAACGAAGTGCAACACTTCCTTGAGGAGGTGTTGCCATGGGGCGGACTTACAAGCAGCTCTCTCTGGACGACCGATGCGAGATTGCCTGCCTATCGGCCAATGGCAGCTCGGTCCGGCAAATCGCGGCAGCTCTGGATCGCTCGCCATCAACGATCTCTCGGGAACTGAGGCGCAATCGGGGGAGCCAGGTCGGCTACAAGCCGAGCTATGCCCAGCACCAGATGCGAGCGCGGCGCTGGACGGGCGGACGCCTCGAACGGGAGCCCGGCCTGCGCCGCGCGGTGTTGCAACGCCTTCGCCGCGGCTGGTCGCCCGAGCAGGTCGCTGGCCGGCTGGCCCGCGAGTACGGGCGCAAGGTGATCTCCCACGAGACCATCTACCGCTTCATCTATGGCCAACTCAGGCGCACCACGGACTTCAACTGGCGGCGCTATCTGCCGCGCGCCAAGAGCAAGCGCGGCTGCCGCGGCAAGCGGGGCGGCAGCCCCGCAAGCTTCATCGAAGGCCGTGTACCCTTGGCAAATCGGCCGCTCGAAGCGGCCGACCGCAGCGTGCCCGGACACTGGGAGGCCGACCTGATGATGTTCTCGAAATACGGTCAGGCCGTGCTGACCGTGCACGAGCGCACCTCGCGGCTGCTGCTCGGCATCCGCCTTGCCAGCAAGGTCGCGCGCGGTGTCGCCCGCCATCTCGTGGGCTTCTTCGCGCCCCTTCCACAAGAGCTGCGCCAGAGCGTTACCTTCGACAACGGCACCGAGTTCGCCGGTCACCTGGCGCTGCACCGCCTCTCGATCGCGACCTTCTTCTGCGATCCCCATGCCCCCTGGCAGAAGGGTGGCATCGAGAACGCCATCGGCAGGATGCGCCGCTTGATTCCCCGCAAGACGGATCTTCTAACCCTCTCGACCGCCAGGTTCCGCCAGTTCATCGCCGCCTACAACAACACCCCGCGCAAATGCCTTGACTACCGCACGCCTGCCGAGTCCTTTGCTCAAGTGTTGCACTTCGAATGTGAATCCACCTCCTGGCCTTCGCCAGGACGACACCGTGTTGGTGCGCCGCAGATGGCACGATTTCTGCCGTCACAATCCCGAAGGCAGCATCTCGCTAGGCTAGTGCCGACACGAGCCACAGACCCACATGCAGGTCGCGGCCATCAGCTCCGAGGCTTGCGGCGAGCGCGTTGCGTACCGCTTCCATGGCGCGATGACGTTGATCGTCCGTGGCATTCTCGAGCAGCGCAGGCAGCGGGCCGGCCTGCGTGATGAAGGCCATGCTTTGCGCGATGTCGCCGCCATGGATCGGTACGTCGGTGGCCTTGAGCGCAATCTCGTGAAACCCGGCCTCGGTCAGGATACCGCGAACGCGATCCTCGCGCGCGAACGAAAACATCCCGGGCGCCAATGGATCGAGCGGCGGCTGTGGCGGCACGTGCGGTCGGGCCGCCTCGATGGGTACGCGAAACCACGGCGACTCCGGCATGGTGCGAAAACAGACGAACACCAGCCGCCCGCCCGCTTTCATGCCGCCGCGGATGTTGGTGAAGGCCTTGACCGGGTCATCGAAGAACATCAGGCCAAAACGCGAATACATCAGATCCGCCCAGCGCGGTTCGAAGCCGTAGATCGTTGCGTCGGCCAGCGCACAGGTCACGTTGCCAAATCCCGCCTCGGCGACACGATGCTTGGCCAGATCCAGCATCGGGACCGAGATATCGACACCCACCACAGCACCCGACGGACCAACAGCCTTGGCGAACGCCAACACTGTGTCACCGGTGCCGCATCCGATATCGATGACACGCTCACCCGGCTTTGCCGCCGCGGCACCCAGGCTGACGTTGGTGACCGACGTGAAGACTTCGCTGATCACGGCTTGCTGCGAAACCCATGAGTGCCCCATGGTGCTGTTCCAGAACTCTGCTCCTCGGGGGTTTGGCGTGGGCGTCTGCATTTGATCAATCTCCTGGTGCTGAAAATGGAGTGTCGTCTGAAACAAACTGCACAAAATTCCAGATCGAACGCGAAGCTGAATCTCCGTACCGGGCATTAGCGAATTGCAGCCGACGTGCTTTGCATCTCGGCTCTAGGCCATCAGGACGTCTTCGCGCGATCCGCATCTGATCGATGCTGGACGGCGCTCAGGTGGTGGATTCATTGCCGCCGCCCTTCGGCTTGGAAATCGGAGGGATGCAGCTACCGAAGCGTGGATCGAGCGGATCGTAGCGCGACCTCATTCTCGCAAAAATATAGAGCGCCGCCAGTGCGAAGGCGCCGAGCAACAGCAGGCCCCATGCAGGTGGCGGACCTGCAACCAAAAGCACTGCTGCTCCAACGAGGACTAACGCGATAATGCCCGAAGACAGTTTTGAAGCCATGACCGGCTCCGCAGTTAGCGCAAGGACGGGATACTACCCCCGAAATCGATCTATTGGCGAGAGGCCGGCTGCGACACGCCAGCGCAGATATTTCCACCTGCGCCGTGGACGGAGCAACGGCCTGTTCGCTCACCGCCGCGAAGGTAACTATCGAGTTAGAGGTTGAGTTCGCCCGGGCTCACGTACTCACTGCCGCGTGGATGGCGCAGCAATGTTGTACCAGGGCGTCGTGCGAGACCACGAATTGCTTCAACGGCGTCTCGATGTCGTAGAAGTAGATATTGGCCACGAAGCCATAGATGCCGGCGTCGATAGTCGTCGGCCTGTCGCCATGCACATAGCCTTGGCTCGGGATCAGGCTCGCCAGTGCGGCGAGATCGGCGAGGCCGCGGGCCATCGCGGCGTCGGGCTCGAAGCGGCCGATGCCCTGGTAATAATAGCGCTGCGCGTTGAACTCCTTGGCCTTCATCAAGCCGTCGTCGGTGAGGGCTGGATGCTCGCGCTTGAGCGCGTCGCGGAATTGGGGCCAATAGCGCGCGTCCTGCCAGCGCGAATAGGACATCACCCAGTAGAGATCGTCGAGCGTCCGCGTGACGAGGAGGTTGGTCGTGCGCTGCGCCGGCGTCAGCGCGGCATCCAGCGTCACGTCATATTTTCCGGTGACATAGGCGAGGATGGTCTCGCTGTCGCCGACAGTGTCGTCGCCGTCGACGACATAGGGCAATTGCTTGCGCGGTGCCTTCGATGCATCGAAAATATGTTCGTGCCGGAACGGTACGCCGGCGAGCTTCAGAAAAGCGAACACCTTCAGACCATAGCCATTGTTGTCGGCGACGCCGAACAGCGGCGGATAGGAATAGAGCGTGAGCATGATGGCTCGCCACGTTCGAGGTCGCTACACGCTACCTCAGAATCCGTCGGTTGGATACGTCAGGCAGGCAAGGCCGCCTGTTGCGTCGCAGCGCCTGAAACGATTGCCTACAATCCGTAGTTGACGTCTTATTGTCGTCCTTGTCCCGGGTCGGGCGCGCGGTTTCGACAAAGCCTACGGGCGCATTTTGCGTCGGCGGTGCACGCCCCGGACGATCAAGCCTTCGAGATGCCGCCGTCGATCACCGGTCCCATCGGCTCGTAGCGCTCGCCGCTGAAGCGCACCAGTTGCAACTGCTCGAGCGGATAATGGTCTGATGGCGAGGTGTTGATCCGGATGCCGGGCAGCAGCATGTCGGATTCGAAATCCTTCAGGTTGGCCGCCTGCTTGATGATGCTTTCGGACGAGACGTCGTCGCCGCACTGCTTGAGCACCTGGACCAGGATCTGGCTGGTGAGATAGCCGGTGACCGCGTAGATGTCGTTCTTGGCGGCGGCCGGATCATATTTGTCGAGGAACGCGCGCCATTTCTGGATGGCGGGATCGCTGTCCCAGGCGGCGTCGACGGGATCCTTCAGGTAGGCGCTCGAAATGATTCCCTTGGAGACGTCGAAGCCCGCGGCTTTCAGCGTCGAGCCGGCGGAGGAGGCGTTGTTGCCGATGTAATGTGCCGGCTGCCAGCCGAGCTCGGCGATCTTCTTGATGCCTTGGGCGGCGAATTTCGGCGTGGTCATGCTCATGAACACGTTGGCGCCGGCGGATTTGCAGCGGACCACCTGGCTGTCGATGGTCGGGTCGGCGGTCTCATAGGACAGCTCCGCCACGATTGCGGACGTCCTGGCGCCAAGTCCGTCCTTGAAGCCCTTCAGCACGTCGCGGCCGAAATCGTCGTTCTGGTAGACGATGCCGATTTTGGGATCGTTCTGTGTCGACAGCACATGCTGCGCGAAGGCGCGGCCCTCGATCTGGTAGCAGGGCTGGAAACCCATGGTGTAGGGGAAATTCTTGTAGTCGCCGAACTTGGTCGCGCCCGAGGCAATGAAGAGGTGCGGGACCTTCTTCTGGTTCATGTACTTCATGATCGCCGCATTGGTCGGCGCGCCGAGCGGCGCAAACAGCACGTCGATCTCGTCGCCTTCGACCAGCTTGCGCGCCTGCTCGACGGTCTTGGCCGGGCTGTAGGCATCGTCATAGGTGATGTACTTGATCATGCGGCCGTTGATGCCGCCTTGCTCATTGATCATCTTGAAATAGCCGCCGGGGGTGCGGCCGATCGACGAATAGACCGCGGCCGGTCCCGAATAGGCGTCGATGTTGCCGATGACGATCTCGGTCTTGCCCTCCGTCTTGCCTCTGGCGATCGCGGGCCTGCCGAGCAGCAGCGCGGCTGACGTGGCCGCGGCGCCCTTGATGAGATGACGGCGCGATAGCCGGGGCGAACGGTTCCTTGTCATTGTAGTCCTCCGCTTCTTCTTGTTGGCCGTTTGGCAGCCTCTGACGGGCATGTCGGCGCGCAGCATTCCACAGCGGTGCTTTGGGACTTGTGTGCAGTCGCTACCATCTGAAATTTTCGCACGATGTCAGCCGCGGAGGCCGCGTTCCACCATCCTCGGTTACCGACATGCCGTCCGGGATTGCTATACTGCGGCGACTGTCGTGGTGATCTCAGCAGGGTGGACCGATGGCGAAAGTGTTGGAAGGCAAGGTGGCGGCCGTGACCGGGGCGGCGTCGGGGATTGGACTGGCGAGCAGCGAGGCGATGCTGGCCGCGGGCGCGCGCGTGGTGATGGTCGACCGCGATGCCACCGCGCTGCAAGCGCTCGCCCGCAAGCACGGCGATGCGGTGGTCCCGCTGGTGATCGACCTGCTCGATCCCGCGCAGTGTGCAACCTTGCTGCCCAAGGTGCTCGAGAAGACCGGCCAGCTCGACATCCTGCACGCCAATGCCGGCATTTATGTCGGCGGCGACCTCGTCGATGCGGATACGATTGCGATCGACCGGATGCTGAACCTCAACGTCAACGTCGTGATGAAGAACGTGCACGACGTGCTGCCGCACATGATCACGCGCGGCACCGGCGACATCATCGTGACGAGCTCGCTCGCCGCGCATTTCCCGACGCCGTGGGAGCCGGTCTATGCGTCGTCGAAATGGGCGGTCAACTGCTTCGTGCAGACGGTGCGGCGCCAGGTGTTCAAGCACGGCATCCGTGTCGGCTCGATCTCGCCAGGACCCGTGATCAGCGCGCTGCTGGCGGACTGGCCGCCCGAGAAGCTTGCGGAGGCCAAGGCGGCCGGAAGCCTGCTGGAGGCCAGCGAAGTCGCCGAGGTCGTGATGTTCATGCTGACCCGGCCGCGCGGCATGACCATCCGCGACGTCGTGATGCTGCCGACGAATTTCGACCTGTAACGGCGAGCGCCGCGCCTCAGGCGGCGCTGCGATCGGTGGCGGGCGCGTGGCCGTGCTGCGTGAGGCGGCGCAGCGCGGCGACATTGGTCGCGACGGAAGCCATCCGGCACCGCGCCTTGCCTTCGGATTTCGCCTCGTACAGCGCGGCGTCGGCGGACGCCAGCAGCTGTTCGGCCTCGGTGCCGTGCTCAGGCGACACCGCGATGCCGACGCTGACACCGACCTCGGCCGAGATGCCGCCCGCGAGCTGATAGGGCATCGTGACGGTCTGGATGATGCGCTGGCCGGCCGTGAGCGCCTGTTCCGCCGTGACGCCGTTGACCAGCACCACGAACTCGTCGCCGCCGAGCCGTGCGATTACCGCGGTTTCGGGCAGCGCACGCCGCAGCCGCTCCGCGGTCAGCATCAGCACCTGATCGCCGGCGGCGTGGCCATAGGTGTCGTTGACCGGCTTGAAATTGTCGAGGTCGAAGAACAGCAGCGCAAAGGGCCCGCCATTCTCGGCGGGGGCCGCCAGCTTTGCGTTCAGCGCCGCGACGAAGCCGGCGCGATTGCGCAGGCCGGTCAGGGTGTCGTGATGGGCAAGATGGCCGTTCTCGCGCTCGGCGCGCATCGTGGCGATCAGCATCTTGTTGAGGCGGAAGGCTGCCACCGTCATCGCCGTGAGATACAGCGGCACCTGCATGACGACGATGAAGAGCAGCGGCTCGCCGGCAAGGGCCGCGCCCGGAACGATCGGGCCGAGGCTGAGCAGGATCATGGTGCCGGCAAGGCGCGGGGCGCTGAAATTTCGGAAGCAGATGCCGCCGACCATCGCCGCCGCCGATAGCGAAGCCAGCAGCGCAACCACCCAGTCGCCGCTCGCGAGGCTGATCAGGATGCCGAAGCCGACGCTGGCGCTCCAGGCGACTGCAAGCACGAGATGCAGATCGGTCGGGGTCGGCCGCTGCTCGCGCGCGGCGCGATGCGCAACCACGAGCACGGCGAGGCGCGAGAGGCAGATGACGAGTTCGAGGACGACCCAGGTGATGAACAGCGCGGTCGGCTCGCGGATCGCGATCACGGCTGCGACTGCGACCGTATTGACCGCGCCAGCCGCAAACACCGGCAGCGAGCCGTAGAGATCCCCGATCAGCGCCGCGCGGATGTCGTCAGGTACGCCCGGTCCGGCGTCGGCGAGCCAGCGCGTCACGCCCCAGCGCGGCTGGCTGTATCGTCCTTTTTCGGACTGCATTGTTCTTGCCTCGTACTTTCACCGCGCAACTGACCCGGCCCGACCTAACAGGCGTTTAAGGCCGGCGCCGATCGCGCGGCGTGATTGACGGCAGGTAAACCCGGCGGGCGATCGCGCCGCAGAAATACCGACGCCGGAGGTCGCGACGATCGGTTCGGCCGGCGGCGAGAAGGATGAAGTCTGCGCCAATGCCGGCCTTGCCAGGGTGGCGGACGCGCCGAAACAGCGCGGACGCCGCGTCGGCAGACTACGATATGTGAGAAGGGCAGGACTGCCGCGGATTGCGGCGGCCGTTGCGTTACACGGCGAGGAGCTGTTGTTCCGCCGCGCCGCCGGCGCGCTTCGGCTTCTTCGCCTTGGCGGGCGCGAACAGATTGCTCGCGGCAAGGCCCGCGGTGTCGGCGACGGTCGGATCACACGACACCATGGCCGCGACGATGGCGCCGTCGATCAGCAGCGCGAGCTGGTGCGCCAGCACGGCCGGCTCGGCCGCGCCCATCTCGCCGGCGAGCTTCTCGATATGCGCCAGCACCACCTTCTTGTGCTTCAGCGCGATGTTGCGGAACTGCTTGGCGTCCTTGTCGTGCTCGGCGACCGCGTTGATGAAGGGGCAGCCGTAGAAGCGCTCCTCGGCGAACCAGGTCTTCAGGGCAGGGAAGATCCGCGACAGCTTGGTCTGCGGATCGCCGCCGCCGGCCTCGATCGCGCCGATGAACCATTCGCGCCACTGGCGGCCTTCGCTCTCCAGCACCGCATGCACGAGGTTGGTCTTCGAGCCGAACAGCTTGTAGAGCGTGGTCTTCGCGGTTCCGGCCTCGTCGATGATCGCATCGATGCCGGTGGCGTTGATGCCGTTCTTGCAGAACAGATGGGTTGCGGCGTTCAGCAGGCGCCCGCGCGCCGATTCATTGTCGCCGGCGGTGAACGCCGCGGCAGGTTTTTTCTTCGCAAGCGATTTGGCCATGCGCGGCAGTAAATCGGAGCGCGCCGAAATCATCAAGCCGCATCTTCACGGGGGCGGGCATGTGCGCCGTCCTGCGCTCAAAATAATCGCGGCGGCGCCGCAGATGCACCGCGTTTGAGCAGCCGCGCGCTGATCAATCCGCAGGCAGGCCCGCTTAAGCGCCTGCAGGATTTCGCCTTTTGATTTGCGGCGGGACTGGCACGCTTCGTGCAGGAAACAGACCGTTCGGTATCCTGACCAAATCCATCGCTCCCAGGGAGAAAACTGATGACCGCTGTCGCCCAGAAAACCGCACTGACCGGCTGCCTCGCGCCGATCGACAAAGGCGGGCTCGAGCAGCTGATTGCCAATGGCAAGGCCAACCCGAAGGTGATCAAGACCTTGAAGTGCAAGACGGTGGCCGAGGGCAAGTTCCGTCACGCCAACTACATCCGCAACCTCGCGCCCTACATCGTCGACGAGCCGCCGGGCCTGCTCGGCGACGACACCGCGCCCAATCCCTCCGAGGCCTCGCTCGCCGCGCTCGGCTCCTGCCTTGCGGTCGGCCTGCACGCCAACGCCGTGCATCGCGGCTGGATCGTCAACAAGCTCGAGCTCGAGCTCGAGGGCGATCTCAATATCACCGCGGTGTGGGGCACCGGCGACGTCAGCGAGAAGCCGGTCGGCTTCACCGACGTCCGCGTCAAGGTCGACATGGAGTGCGAGGGGGTCTCGCAGGCCGAGATCGACGCGCTGGTGGCGCATGTGAAGAAGTGGTCGCCGGTCGCCAACACCTTCACCCGTCCCGTCAATCTCGAGGTCAGCGCGTAAACGCCCGACCGGCAATTCAAGGTGCGGAGATCATCCATGGGTTCACTGGCTTTATCGCGGGTCGCAGCTCAAGATCCCGCACCGACCATTGCGGACGAGGTTGCCCGCCTTGCCCGTCAGGAGCTGGCGCCGATCGCAGCCGCGATCGATGCCGGCTCGGTCTATCCCGGCGAATTCCTGCGCCGGCTCGGCAAGGTCGGCGCCTGGAGCAGCCATGTGCCGCAGGAGGGGCCTGCCGACCTGCGCTGGGCCATCCAGTCGATGGCGGCGCTCGGCGAGGTCTGCGGCGCCACCGCCTTCATGGCGTGGTGCCAGAACACGCTGGTCTGGTACGTCGCCAATTCCACCAACATGAAGCTCGCCGCGCGCTTCGGTGACTGCTTCGCCCGCGGGCGCGCGCTCGGCGGCACCGGGCTCTCGAACCCGATGAAGAGCTTCTTCGGCATCGAGCGGCTGAAGCTGAAGGGCCGCAAGGTCGATGGCGGCTACATCGTCCGCGGTGCGCTGCCCTGGGTGTCGAACCTCGGGCCCGGCCACTACTTTGGCACGATCTTCGAGCGCGAGGACGAGGGCACCAAGGGCGAGCCGGGCGGCATCGCAAGCGGCGAGCCGGGCAGCATCGCAAGCGGCGAGCTGGGCAGCACCGTGATGTTCCTCGCCGACTGCTCCGATCCCGCGATCACGCTGACGCCCTGCAAGCCGTTCCTGGCGATGGACGGCACCGGCACCTATGGCGTCCAGTTTCGCGACGTGTTCGTGCCTGACGAACTGATCCTGGCCGAGCCGGCCGCGCCGTTCGTCAAGAAAATCCGCGCCGGCTTCATCCTGTTGCAGGCCGGCATGGGTCTTGGGCTGATGAAGGATTGCATCAATATCATGGACGAGGTCCATGCGCCGCTCGGACACGTCAACCGCTATCTGCCGCAACAGCCGCTGCAATTCCGCGAGCTCCATGCCGAGTTCGAGAAGGAGGCAATGGCGCTGGCAAGCGATCCCTACAATGCCGATGACAGTTACTGGCGCCGCGTCGTCGCACTGCGACTGCGGATCGGCGATGCCAGCGTCGCATTCGCACATGCCGCGATGCTCCATTGCGGCGCGCGCGGCTACCTGATGAGCCACCGCGCCCAGCGCAGGCTGCGCGAGGCCTATTTTGTCGCCATCGTCACGCCCGCCACCAAGCAGCTGCGCAAGATGCTGGCGGACGGCTGAAGCATGATCCGGAAAAGTGGAAACCGGTTTTCCCTCGCGACAAACGCGGAACGCGTTTGCGCGGAGATCATGCTCAAACAAGTTCGGGACCACCACAACTGCAACCACAGACAGGAGAGGCTGCCATGACGGACGTTCTGATCACCGCCGGCGAACTTGCCGAGCTCGTCAAGAAAGACCCGTGTGTCATCATCGACACGCGAAATCCGGATGCCTATGCGGCCGGCCATTTGCCCGGTGCCGTCAATGTGCATGACATCTTCACCTTCCTCGCGACCTCGACGCCGGAAGGCATCCACGAGCTCAAGACAAAATTCGCCGACGCGTTCGGTGCCGCCGGTCTCTCCGGCAAGGAGACCGCGGTGATCTACGAGCAGTCGATGAATTCCGGCTTCGGCCAGTCCTGCCGCGGCTACTACCTGCTCACGATGCTGGGCTATCCCAGGATCAAGGTGCTGCATGGCGGCTTCGATGCCTGGAAGGCGGCCGACCTGCCGGTGACCACCGACGTGGCGGTGCCGGCGAAGGCCTCCTTTGCGATCGTACCGGAGGCCGGCGATATCATGATCGACGCCAAGGCGATGCTGGCGGCGGTCGGCAAGCCCGGTGTTGCGATCCTCGACGTGCGCGACGTCGACGAGTGGATCGGCGAAAGCTCCTCGCCCTACGGCAAGGATTTCTGCCCGCGCAAGGGCCGCATCCCCGGTGCGGTGTGGCTGGAATGGTACCGCATGATGAAGCCGACCGCCGAGGGCCCGCGTTTCAAGTCGAAGGACGAGATCCTGGCGGAGTGCGCCACCGTCGGCATCTCGCAGACCACGCCGGTCTATCTCTACTGCTTCAAGGGCGCACGCGCCTCGAACACCTTCCTGGCGCTGAAGAACGCCGGCGTGAAGGACGTGCGGATGTACTTCGGCTCCTGGAACGAGTGGTCGCGCGACCCGTCGCTGCCGATCGACGAGGGCTTGCCGACCGCGGCCGTCGTCACCGGCAAGGCGGCATAGAACCTGCATGTTTGTTGGTGTCCGGCGGCGCAAAACGCGGCCGGACGCCGATCAATGAACCGGATCGCGGAGTTCTCCGCGTTTCGGTGCGACAATGGGGCGCAGTATGTCCATGTCAGATGATCCCTTCGACGCCGACCGCGTGCTCACGCGATCGGGTTGCGCCTGCGGCTGGCATCGCTCAGCCGCCGAGCATGAGCAGGCCGCGCGCACGTTGCGCTGCGAGCCGGTCGCCGACCTCAGCGAACAGAAGCGTTACGAAGGCATCGTCGCGTCGGCGGTGATGCGGGCGGTGTTTCCGCAGGATGTCGCGCGCCGCGCTTTCCTGAAATCGGTTGGCGCCGCGACGGCGCTCGCCGCGCTGTCACAGTTCTTCCCGCTGAAGACGGCGACAGAGGCGTTCGCCGACGCCGGACCGCCGGAGAAGAAGGACCTCAAGGTCGGCTTCATCCCGATCACCTGCGCGACCCCGATCATCATGGCGGCGCCGCTCGGCTTCTATGCCAAGCAGGGCCTCAACGTCGAGGTGGTGAAGACCGCCGGCTGGGCGGTCATTCGCGACAAGACCATCAACAAGGAATACGACGCCGCCCACATGCTGGCGCCGATGCCGATCGCGATCTCGCTCGGCCTTGGCGCCAACGCCATCCCGTTCACGGTCCCTGCGATCGAGAACATCAACGGGCAGGGCATCACGCTGGCGATGAAGCACAAGGACAGGCGCGATCCGAAGGACTGGAAGGGCATGAAGTTCGCCATTCCGTTCGACTACTCCATGCACAATTACCTGCTGCGCTATTACCTCGCCGAGCACGGGCTCGATCCGGATACCGACGTGCAGCTTCGCTCGGTGCCGCCGCCTGAGATGGTCGCCAATCTGCGCGCCGACAACATCGACGGTTTCCTCGCGCCCGACAATATCTGCCAGCGCGCGATCTATGACGGGGTCGGCTTCCTGCACATCCTCTCCAAGGAGATCTGGGACGGCCATCCCTGCTGCAGCTTTGCCGCCAGCCGCGAGTTCATCACGACGGCGCCGAATTCCTTCGCGGCGCTGACCCGCGCGATCGTGGATGCCACCGGCTACGCGGCGAAGGCCGAGAACCGCAAGCAGATCGCGGAAGCGATTGCGCCGGCCAACTACATCAACGCGCCGGTGACGGTGCTGGAGCAGGTGCTGACCGGCACCTATGCCGACGGGCTCGGTGGCGTGAAAACCGATCCGAAGCGCGTCGATTTCGATCCGTTCCCCTGGCAGTCCTTTGCGGTGTGGATGCTGACGCAGATGAAGCGCTGGGGCCAGATCAAGGGCGACGTCGACTACAAGGCGGTCGCCGAGCAGGTCTATCTCGCCACCGATACCAGGAAGGTGATGGCCGAGATGGGCCTCGCGCCACCCGCCACCTCGTACAAGTCGTTCTCGGTGATGGGCAAGAGCTTCGATCCGGCCAAGCCCGACGATTATCTCGCGAGCTTCAAGATCAGGAAATCGTCGTGACGGGCGAGGCTTTCTCCACGGCGTCGTCCCTGCGAAAGCAGGGACACATACGCCGTGCTCTCTCGGTTAGGCGCGCGGGGAGACACTTAGCGCAACAATTGGGGCCGGTGGTTATGGGTCCCTGCTTTCGCAGGGACGACGCGGGGAGGGAGTGCGCGTGACCTTCTCCCTCCGTCTCCGCGCCGCCATCGTCTCGATCGCGCTGCTTGCCGGCTTCCTCGGCGCCTGGCACCTCGCCACCCGCAGCAGCGGCACGACGGCGGCGATGAGCCCCGAATACGCCAGGCTGATGGGGCTGACCGCGACGCAGGGCAAGTCGGCGATGCCCGGGCCGCTCGATGTCGGTGCCAAGCTGTGGGAGCATCTGAAGCGGCCGTTCTACGACAATGGCCCGAACGACAAGGGGCTCGGCATCCAGCTCGCCTATTCGATCGGGCGCGTCGGGCTCGGCTATCTGATCGCGGTCGTCGTCGCGATTCCGCTCGGCTTCATGATCGGCATGTCGCCGCTGATCAGCAGGGCGCTCGATCCCTTCATCCAGGTGCTGAAGCCGATCTCGCCGCTGGCCTGGATGCCGCTCGCGCTCTACACGATCAAGGATTCCTCGATCTCGGCGATCTTTGTCATTTTCATCTGCTCGGTGTGGCCGATGCTGCTCAACACCGCGTTCGGGGTCGCCGGTGTGCGCAAGGAGTGGATCAACGTTGCGCGCACGCTCGAGGTCGGCACCGTCAGGCGCGCCTTCACGGTGATCCTGCCGGCGGCGGCGCCGACGATCCTGACGGGCATGCGGATCTCGATCGGGATCGCCTGGCTCGTGATCGTCGCCGCCGAGATGCTCGTCGGTGGTACCGGCATCGGCTACTTCGTCTGGAACGAGTGGAATAACCTGTCGATCACCAACGTGATCATCGCGATCCTCTTGATCGGCCTTGTCGGCATGCTGCTCGACCAGGTGCTGGCGCGGTTCACGCGCATGGTAACGTTTCCGGAGTAGCGATGACCGACAGCCGCATTGCAGCCCCTTCACCTCGCCCCGCCTGCGGGGAGAGGTCGATCGCAAAGCGATCGGGTGAGGGGGAGTTTCCGCGGGTCTATCTGCCGCCGTGCTCGCGGAGGAAGCCCCTCACCCCAACCCTCTCCCCGCGAAGAGCGGGGCGAGGGAGCGCAGTCCATTCGTGGAGCTACCGCGGATGACCGACAAGTTCATCTCGATCGAGGGCATTGCGCGGCGCTATCCCGGCGCCGGCGGCGGCGTCACCACGGTGTTCGAGAATTTCTGGCTGTCGATGGCGCGCGGCGAGTTCGGCTGCGTGATCGGCCATTCCGGCTGCGGCAAGACCACCGTGCTGAACATCCTCGCCGGCCTCGACGAACCGAGCGAGGGCACGGTGATCGTCGACGGGCAGGGGATCGAGGGCACCAGCCTCGACCGCGCCGTGATCTTCCAAAGCCATGCGCTACTGCCGTGGCGCACCGTGTCGGGCAATGTCGCCTATGCTGTCAGCTCGAAATGGCGCAAATGGGACCGTGCGCGGGTGAAGGCGCATGCGCAGAAGTTCATCGATCTCGTCGGGCTCACCGGCTCCGAGCACAAGCATCCGTCCGAGCTCTCCGGCGGCATGAAACAGCGCGTCGGCATCGCGCGGGCGCTGTCGATCACCCCGAAGATCATGCTGATGGACGAGCCGTTCTCGGCGCTGGATGCGTTGACCCGCGGCACGCTGCAGGACGAGGTGCGGCGGATCTGCCTGGAGACCGGGCAGACCACCTTCATGATCACGCATGACGTCGATGAGGCGATCTTCCTCGCCGACAGGATATTCCTGATGACCAACGGTCCCGGTGCCGTGCTGGCCGAGATCGTCGAGAACCCGCTGCCGAAGGAGCGCGGCCGCGTCGACCTGCACCGCCATCCCTATTACTATGCGCTGCGCAACCATATCGTCGATTTCCTGGTCAGCCGCAGCAAGAGCTTTGCCGCCGAGATGACCGGTCACGATCCGCGCCACGTGCCGACGGTGCGGCCCGGCGTCGGCGAGCCGGTGATCGTCTCGCCGCCACGCGCCGTCGAACTCAATCCCGCGCAGAGCGCTGCGCGCTGAAGCCCAAGGAGGAAACCTGATGAAACGCGAAGACCTCACCGAGAAGTTGCTCGACATCAAGCGCGAGAAGGGCTGGAGCTGGAAATACATCTGCGAGAAGATCGGCGGCTATTCCGATGTGCTGATCACGGGCGCGATCCTCGGCCAGATGAAATTGACAAAGCCGCAGGCGGCGAATGCCGGCGAATTGTTCGGGCTGTCGAAGGCCGAGATCGCGATGCTCAACGAGGTGCCGATGCGCGGCACCGGCACGCCGATGCCGCCGACCGATCCGCTGATCTACCGCTTCTACGAGATGGTGATGGTCAACGGTCCGGCCTGGAAGGCGCTGATCGAAGAAGAATTCGGCGACGGCATCATGTCGGCGATCGACTTCGACATGGCGCTGGAGCGCGTCGCCAATCCGAAGGGCGACCGCGTCAAGATCACCATGAGCGGCAAGTTCCTGCCGTACAAATATTACGGCGCCAGCGGCAACGTGCCGGAATACGGCTTCAAGGAAGAGTGAGGCGAGGGGGCGAATGGCGAGTAGCGAATGGATTCCTGCCCATTCGCTACTCGCACCTCACCATTCGCTACAGGATCGTGCCCGGGTTGTAGCGAGCCGCCTCAGGCTTGGCCTTGGCCAGAGCCTCGACCTGCTCGGCGAAGAAATCGACCTGGGCGCCGGCGTCGCCGGAGTTGGCGCGACCCTGGTCGAGCACGTGCTGCAATTCGGCTGCGCTCAAGCCAAGACGCTTGTCGGCGGCGAGGCGCTGCAGCAGATCGTTCTGCACGATCTTGCCGGTGCGCAGGTCGCCGATGGCCGCGACGGCATGCTCCTTGATCGCCTCGTGGGCGCCTTCACGGCCCGCACCCTTCTTGACCGCTTCCATCATCACCGTGGTGGTCAGCAGGAAGGGCAGATAGCGGTTGAGCTCGGTCTCGACGACGGCTTCGAACACCTCCATCTGGTCGAGCACCGTGAGCAAGGTTTCGAGCAGGCCATCCATGGCGAGGAAGGCATCGGGCAGCATGACGCGGCGGACGACCGAGCAGGAGACGTCGCCTTCGTTCCACTGATCGCCGGCAAGGCCTGCGGCCATCGCGAGATAGCCCTTCAGGATCACATGCAGGCCGTTGATGCGCTCGCAGGAGCGGCTGTTCATCTTGTGCGGCATCGCGGAGGAGCCGACCTGGCCCTTGGCAAAACCTTCGCTGGCGAGTTCGTGGCCTGCCATCAGGCGGATGGTCTTGGCGAAATTGCCGGGCCCGCTGGCGAGCTCGGTGAGCACGCTGACCGCACGGAAGTCGAGGCTGCGCGGATAGACCTGGCCGACGGCATCGAGGGCCTTCGGCAGGCCGAGGTGAACGAGGACGCGCTGCTCGAGCGCGCGCGCCTTGCCGGCATCTCCGTTGAACAGGGTGATCTGATCGAGACGGGTGCCGACCGCGCCCTTCAGGCCGCGGGCGGGATAGGTCTGCAGCACATTGACCAGGCTCTGATGCGCCAGCAGCATCTCCTCGCCGGACATGGCGATGCGCTTGCCGAGCGTCGTGACCTGCGCGGCCACGTTATGGGTGCGCGCGGTGAACGGGATGTCGCGCAATTGCTTCGCGCGCGTGGCAAAGCGGATGAGTGCGGCGATGCTCTTGGTCTCGATGAGCTGCAGCGCGCGGTAGACCTGCAATTGCTCGACGTTCTCGGTGAGGTCGCGGCTGGTCATGCCCTTGTGCAGGTGCTCGTGACCGGCGAGCTCGCAGAACTCCTCGATGCGCGCCTTGACGTCGTGGCGGGTGACGCGCTCCCGCTTCATGATGGAGGCCAGGTTGATCTGGTCCTTGACGCGCTCGTAGCTTTCGATCACGCCATCCGGCACCGCGATGCCGAGATCGCGCTGGGCCTTCAGCACGGCGATCCAGTAGTCGCGTTCGAGGCGGACCTTGCCTTCGCCACTCCAGATGGCGCGCATGGCGGGCGAAGCGTAACGTTCGGCGAGGACGTTGGAAATGTGATCTTGGGACATCCCGCTCTCTTGGCATTGCCTGAGGCTGGCTGCAAGCCGCGACCTGCGATGAATCGTCAGGTCTGGTAACGCTCGGCCGGGCTTGCGGTGCTGGCGCCAGCATACCAGATTCAGGAAGGCGCCGCCTCGGGCAATCCGGGGCGGCGCAGGCATGCTTCGCCCCGCGTCAGAGCGAGAAGGTCACTGCGGCGGGTCCGCAGCTCAGGCCGGCCGTGTTCGGCACGGCCGTGTCGCTGGTCCAGTTGTCCTCGCCGTCAGTGGTCTTGTACAGGAACTGGCCGTCGGGTCCCTGGTGCAGGACGTACAATGTGTCGTTGAACACGACCGGCGCGGCATTGCCGAAATTGCCCGGCGTGTCGGGGACCTGGCGGTCGGCTCCCCAGCTGCCAATGCCGTCGAACCGCTTGAAGAAGAAGAGACCCGTGGGGTCGTTGAAGAACAGGTAGATCCAGTCCTTGTAGGACGCCGCGCCCGGACCGTTGCTGAGGCCTTCCGTGCCGGCAACCGGATTGCTTCGCCAGGTGCTGCGGTCGAAGGTCGCGTACCAGAAGCGGTTCATGTTGCCGGGTTCGCTATAGCCGGGCCCGCGGCCGAACACGTAGAGCGTGTCGCCGCGCACGACCGCGGCCGGGGAGTCGACGTTCTGGTAGGCGACGGAGATGAGGTGGTTGGTTCCGGATGTGTTGATCTCGGGTCCGAAGCTGGTGCCGTCGTAGGTCTTGTACATCAGGTCGG
Organism: Bradyrhizobium sp. USDA 4502; assembly: GCF_054063355.1. Taxonomy (NCBI): domain Bacteria; kingdom Pseudomonadati; phylum Pseudomonadota; class Alphaproteobacteria; order Hyphomicrobiales; family Nitrobacteraceae; genus Bradyrhizobium; species Bradyrhizobium sp. USDA 4502. Next base: position 4,309,962 of record NZ_JBSSGF010000001.1, on the reverse strand, counting down.
ACTGGCCGGGATTCGAGTACAGTAGATAGATCAGGCCGTCATACACGGCGGCCGCCACTCCGCCGCCGACGCCGGCCATGTTGGGCACCTGGGCTGCCGCCGTCCACAGCTCGCCGTCATAGACCCTGTAATAGAGGGACTGGTTGATCGGATAGAACACATACAGGTTGGTGTTGAAGACGACGGCTGCCGGCGTGTTGCTGATCCAGGTGTTCCCCGGCATCGGGACATCGCCGCTCCAGGCCTCGCCGTTGAAGACGTTCGTAAAAAATTGCGGACTGTTTCCAACGCCCTTGTGCAGGGAAAACAACCAGCTCTTCATTTTGGAAATCCCCCATGGCGACGAGACGCCGCCTCTGACCATCGGTGTAGATTGATCGACGTGCGCAGGATCGAACGGAATGAACTGATCGTACGCCTGCGCCCGTCGTGTTCTACGTCCGATTCACCGATGGTTGTGTGAAGCCGTTCACTCACCCTGGAGGAGGAGACCATATATGTCGTGCGCAGACTGAATATGTCGTGCGCAGACTGAGAATCGCGGCCGCGCAAGGCACGCCGCGACGTGAGTGGCGACTTGTCGGAAGACGGATTTCGAGGAGATGAGAGAAGCGCGAATAGCGAATGGATGCTTTCCGATTAGCTATTCGCTGCTTCCTATTCGCCTTTAGCTGCGGCGAATGCCGCGCGGACCTCCTTCACCGGCGCCATGTCGCGGACGAAGCTGAATGCGCCGTTGTCCTTCATCTCGCGGGCACAGCGCAGGAACGCAGCCAGCGCGTGGCGCTGCATCGCGCCGCCGACGCTGATGCGCTTGACGCCGGCGGCCGACAGCTGCTCGACCGTCAGGGTCGGATCGGCATAGCCCATCACCAGGTTGAAGGGCTTGTTGACCGACGACACCACGGCCTTGATGGTGGCGAGATCGTAGAGGCCCGGCGAATACAGCACGTCGGCACCGGCGGCCTCGAACGCCTGCAGCCGCTTGATGGTGTCGTCGAGGTCCTTGCGGCCGTGCAGGAAGTTTTCCGCCCGCGCCGTCAGCGTGAACGGGAAGGGCAGCGCCCGTGCGGCCTCGACCGCGGCCTGGACCCGCTCCACGGCGAGCGTGAAATCGTAGATCGGGCGCTGCGGGTCGCCGGTCGAGTCCTCGATCGAGCCGCCGACCGTGCCGGCCTCGGCGGCGAAGCGGATCGCCTCGGCCGCGAGCTTCGGCATGTCGGCGCCGCATTTTTCCAGATCGGCATTGACGGGCAGGTCGGTGGCCTCGGCGATCACCCGGCAATTCTCGATGATCTCGTCGAGGCTGACGGTCGAACGGCCGAGCGTGTTGGCGAGCCCGAGGCTGGTGGTTGCGAGCGCCTCGAAGCCCATGGATGCGAGCAGCTTCGCCGTTCCGGCGTCCCACGGATTTGGAATGATGAAGGCGCCGGGCCGCTGATGCAGCTCGCGAAACCGTGCTGCCTTGTCCGCCTGGGTGCGCATGTGAACTCCTGCTGTTGTCAAAAGCGACTGAAAGCAGCGATAGGGCGGTTTCGCCCATCAGACAAATTTGTTATTTCTCTCGATATCATCAGCTTTTTGCATGAGGAGAGCGATGGACAGCGACGCGCTCAACACGTTCCTGGTGGTGCATCGGCGCGGCGGGATCTCGCATGCCGCCAAGGCGCTGCATCGCTCGCAGCCGGCGATTTCGCGGCGCATAGCGCTGCTCGAGCAGGAGCTCGGCGTGCCCCTGTTCGAGCGGATCGCGGGCAAGACGCGGCTGAGCGATGCCGGGCGGGTGATGGTGCCCTATGCCGAACGCGCGGTGGCGGCGGCGCAGGATGCCGAGAACGCGGTGCGCGCGCTGCTGCGCGACAATTCCGGCCCGGTGGCGCTGGCGGTGACCGGCACGCTCGCCGGCGAGCGGCTCTCGAACGTGTTGAAGCGCTTTGCCCGCCGGCATCCGGACGTTGCGCTGACGCTGCGCACCGCGACCAGCGCCGAGGTCAGCGACCTGATCCGGCGCGGCGAGGCGACGATCGGGTTGCGTTACGACCGCGATCGCTCGCGCGACCTCGATTGTGAGGTGCTGTTTGCCGAGCCGCTCGGGGTGGTCTGCGCGCCGGACCATCCGCTGGCGGGACGCCGGGTCGGCAAGCTTGCCGATCTCAGGGATGAGCGGTGGATCGCCTTCCCGGAAGTGCCGGGACGTCGCGAAATCACCGCCTCGCACGTCTTCGCGCTGTTCCTGACGCATGGGCTCGGCGAGGTCGCCTGGACGCCGGTCGACAGCCTCACGGCGCAGAAGCGGCTGGTCGAGGCCGGGCTCGGGATCGCGCTGCTGTCACAAAGCAATGCGGCGGAGGAATTGGGGAGCTCCAGGATCGCGACGATCCGCGTCGGCGATCTCGCCGCAAGTCACGAGGTCGTCGCCGTGACGCGGCATGGCGGCTTCCTTAGCGCCGCCTCACGCCGTCTGTTCGACATCCTCCGTGCCGACTTCACCAAGGCGAGGGGCACAAATACGTCGCGCCGGAACGGTGTCCGGCGCGCGTAAAAGTCGACTTGGTAGGGTGTACCGGGAACTCAGCTTCCCGCCTTGACCTGGGCCGCGGCCACCGCCAGCAGCTCGTCCATCTTGGCGCGGATATCGCGCTCGGTGACGGCCTGGTCCTTGGCGGAGAGGTCCTTCAGAACCTTGTGCAGCACGTCGTTGTCGCCGGCTTCCTCGAAGTCGGCGGCGACCACTTCCTTGGCATAGGCGCTGGCGGCATCGCCCGTGATGCCGAGCTTCTCGGCGGCCCACAGGCCAAGCAGCTTGTTCCGGCGGGCTTCAGCCTTGAACTTCTGCTCTTCGTCGAGGGCGAACTTCTTCTCGAAACCTTCCTCGCGCTTGTTGAATTCGCTCATGGCTGAAGTTCCAATTCCCTTGCTGAATGAGGGCCGCCGCGCGTTGCGGCAGCCCCTGTGCCTGCCTAGATAGGTGGGAGGAATCGGCAAGACAACGAGCCGTTAAGCCGCAGGCAAAACTGGCGGAATCGGCCCTTTATGATAGGGCGGTATAAGTGCCCTCAAGGGGGCACTATCGATTGTGCTGGATGGGCCAATCGGATAGGTTGCCAACAGGCATGGTTCTTGTTCTGTTTCCAGTTGGATTGCCCAGGTTCCAGGCCTCCGCGGCAGCTCCGTCGTGGGTCGTAACCCCAAGTCATCCGGAGCACCCAAATCCATGGATTTCAACAAAACACGGTACATCCCAATGAGCCGTCGACGCCGTATTTATGAAGGCAAGGCCAAGGTGCTTTACGAAGGCCCCGAGCCGGGAACCCTGATCCAGCACTTCAAGGACGACGCGACCGCGTTCAACGCCAAGAAACACCAGGTGATCGAGGGCAAGGGCGTCCTCAACAACCGGATTTCGGAGTACCTGTTTCAGCACCTCAACGACATCGGGGTGCCGACCCACTTCATCCGCCGCCTCAACATGCGCGAGCAGCTGATTCGCGAGGTCGAGATCGTGCCGCTCGAGGTGGTGGTGCGGAACGTCGCCGCCGGCTCGCTGTCGCAGCGGCTCGGGATCGAGGAGGGCACCCAGCTGCCGCGCTCGATCATCGAGTTCTATTACAAGAACGACCAGCTCAACGACCCCATGGTGTCGGAAGAGCACATCACCGCCTTCGGCTGGGCGACGCCGCAGGAGATCGACGACATCATGGCGCTGGCCATCCGCGTCAACGACTTCCTGACCGGCCTCTTCCTCGGCATCGGCATCCGCCTCGTCGACTTCAAGATGGAGTGCGGACGGCTGTTCGAGAACGAGATGATGCGGATCATCGTCGCCGACGAGATCTCGCCGGACTCCTGCCGGCTGTGGGACATCAAGTCGAACGAGAAGCTCGACAAGGACCGTTTCCGCAGGGATCTGGGCGGCCTGCTCGAGGCCTATACCGAGGTCGCCAAGCGGCTCGGCATTCTGATTGAGAACGAGCGGCCGGCCGGCAGCGGCCCGGTGCTGGTGAAGAGCTAAGCTGAAGGGACGACCGTGAAGGCACGTGTGACTGTGACATTGAAGTCGGGCATCCTCGATCCGCAAGGCAAGGCGATCGAGGGTGCGCTGAAATCGCTCGGCGTCGACAGCGTCGCCAGCGTTCGCCAGGGCAAGGTGTTCGACATCGAGCTCGCCGCGACCGACAAGACCAAGGCGGAAGCGGCGCTGAAGGCCGCCGCCGACAAGTTGTTGGCGAATACCGTGATCGAGAATTATGCCATCGAACTGAAGGCGTAAGGGGCGAGCAAATGGCCGACGTGACGATGGAGCTGATGTTCGAAGTGATGAAATCGGTCCAGGCGCGTTTGGCTCAGGTCGACGGCAAGATCGATGAGTTGAAGCAAATGCAGGCATCGCGAACGTCTCAGAATGGTATCCGCCAGGAAATTACCGGCGTGTTCCAGGAGATTTCCGGTATTCACGCGACGCTGGTTCGCCACGAAGGGCGTCTTGACCGCATAGAGACACGTCTCGAATTGAACGAAGTACCAACTCCATGAAATCAGCCGTCCTCGTCTTCCCCGGCATCAACCGCGAGCGCGACATGGCGCGCGCGCTCAAGCTCGCATCCGGCAATGAGACCGCGATGGTCTGGCACGCCGAGACCGCGCTGCCCAAAGGCACGGACCTCGTGGTGGTGCCCGGCGGCTTCTCCTATGGCGATTACCTGCGCTGCGGCGCGATCGCAGCGCGCGCGCCGGTGATGGACGCGGTGCGCGACTTCGCCGCCAAGGGCGGGCTCGTGCTCGGCGTCTGCAATGGCTTCCAGATCCTCTGCGAGTCGGGGCTGCTACCGGGCGTGCTGATGCGCAATGCCGGGCTGAAGTTCATCTGCCGCGACGTGCATATGCGCGTCGAGCGTTCCGACACGCCGTTCACCCGCGGCTACAATGCCGGCCAGGTGATCCGCGTGCCGGTGGCTCACGGCGAAGGCAATTACGAGGCGGACGAAGAGACGCTGAAGCGGCTCGAAGGCGACGGGCGGGTGCTGTACCGCTACTGCTCGCCGGAGGGCGTGGTCGACGAGGCCTCCAATCTGAACGGCGCCGCGCATTCGATCGCCGGCATCGTCAATGAGCGCGGCAACGTGCTCGGCATGATGCCGCATCCCGAAAACCACGTCGAAGAGATCATGGGCTGCACCGACGGCCGCGGCCTGTTCGCAGGCCTGGTCCAGCAGTTCGAAAAGGCGGCGTAATCACCATAGCGTTTTTGAGCGAAGTGGGGACCGGTTCGCGTGAAGAAAACGCGTCAGAATAAAATGCTGCGGCGGTGGTGCGTTGCCGCGGCTGCGGCGCTTGTGCTTGCGACGTCGGCCTACGCCCAGGACTTCCCGAAGCGTCCGATCACGATGATCGTGCCGTTCACGGCCGGCGGCACCTCCGACGTGATCGCCCGCGCGGTCGCCGACCAGATGAGCGCTGCGCTCGGCCAGAGCATCATCATCGAGAATGTCGGCGGCGCCGGCGGCTCGACCGCGCTCGCCCGCGCCGCGCGCGCCGAGCCGGACGGCTACACCATCGCGATCGGCAATGCCGGCACCAACGCCGCGACCTACACGATCTATCCGAAGCTGCCGTTTATGCCTGACTCCTTCGCGCCGATCGCCGTGGTCGCCAAGACCTTCGGCATCGTCGCGCTGCGCAAGGATTTTCCGGCCAAGGACCTCAAGGAATTCATCGACTACGCCAGGAACAATCCGGGCAAGGTCAATCTCGGCCATGCCGGCGTGGGCTCCTCGAATTACCTGATCTGCAAGAGCTTTGTTCATGCCGCCGGCATCGACGTGCAGCTGGTCGGCTATCGCGGCGCAGCGCTTGCGCTGACGGACGCGATCGGCAGCCAGATCGACGGCGTCTGCGATGCCGCGGCCTCGGTGTCGCAGGCGATCGACGACAAGCTGGTGAAAGCGGTCGTCGTTGGCTCGACCGTGCGGCTGGCCTCGCTGCCGGAACTGCCGACCTCGGCCGAGGCCGGACTGCCCGAGTTCGAGGCGCAGGGCTGGAACGGCCTGTTCGCGCCGAAGGGCACACCGCCCGAGATCATCGCCAAGCTCAACGCCGCCGCGCGCACCGCGGTTGCGAGCGAGGCGGTGAAGAAGCGCTTCGCCGACCTGTCGACCGTCGCCCCCGACGCCAATGAGCTCGCGCCCGAGGCGCTGCAGCAGCTCGTGACCCGCGACGTCGCGAAATACCGCACGCTGCTGGCGGACGATAAGAAGTAGAGGGTCATCGTCGCTGCGTTGGCTCTGCCCTCGACGCGGTCGCCGAGGCGGCGAGCCTTGCGTCAGCCGCTCGCCAGACTGGCCTGAAATTTGCTGGTGATCTCCCGATCGATCAGGACGGGAGCGCATCATGCTCATTCGCAAGGCTCACTGCACGATTGCGTTCCTATGCGCGCTGCTGTGGTCGCATTGGGCGATGGCCGAGACCACGTTGCGCATCGCCATGACGGCGTCCGATATCCCGACGGCCACCGGGCTGCCGAATAACGGCTTCGAAGGCATGCGCTTTCTCGGTTATCCGATCTTTGAAGGTTTGGTGCTGTGGAATCTGAGCGGAACCGACCGCTTGGCGACTTTGCGTCCCGGACTCGCGGAGAAATGGGAACAGGACCCCGTCGACAACAAGACCTGGATTTTCCATCTGCGCCAGGACGTCAAATTCCACGATGGTACCGATTTCAATGCCGATGCCGTGATCTGGAATCTCGATCGCTACTTCAACAGCGAGAGCCCGCAATTTGAGCCGCCGAGTTCGGCGATGTCGCGGGCGCGGGTCCCGGTGATGGGCAGTTACCGGAAGATCGATGACGCAACGGTGGCGATCTCGACGACGAAGCCGGCATCCTATTTTCCCTATATGGCGGTCTATCTTCTGTTCACCTCGCCCGCCTCATTCGAAAAGGCCGGCCGCGACTGGGCCAAGGTCGCGACGTTGCCGGCTGCCGGCACCGGGCCGTTCCGCATCACCAGGATTGTGCCGCGGCAAGAGGCAGATCTGGCGCGTTGGGACAAGTATTGGGACACGAGCAAGACAGCGAAGGTCGACAATGTCGTGTTGCTGCCGATCCCCGAGGCCAATTCGCGGCTGGCCGCCTTGCGTGCCGGCCAGGTCGACTGGATCGAAGTGCCGCCGGCCGATGGCGTCGACTCGCTGAAATCCGCCGGCTTCACCATTACCACCGGCTCCTATCCGCATGTCTGGCCGTGGTTCTACAACATCGGCGCCGCCAACAGCCCGTTCAAGGACGTCAGGGTTCGCCAGGCCCTGAACTACTGCATCGATCGGGACGGGCTGGTGTCCCTGCTCAACGGGACCGCAGAGCCGTCGGTCGGCTGGCTCAAGGCCAGCGATCCCGATTTCGGCGCGCCGGTCAATCACTACAAGTTCGATCCGACCAAGGGCAAGGCGCTGCTTGCCGAGGCGGGTTACACGTCGGCGAAGCCATTGGCGTTCAAGGTGCTGATCTCGAATTCAGGCTCGGGGCAGATGCTGCCCCTGCCGATGAACGAATTCCTGCAGCAGAACCTGAAGGAAGCCTGCGGGGTCGATGTGGAATTCGACGTCATCGAGTGGCAGGTGCTTCTGACGGCGGCCCGGGCCACGCCCGACAGCCCAACTTTGCGCGGCGCCATGGCGCTCAATATCAGCTCGCCTTCGTCGGACGCCGGCGTGATGGCGCGCTATTTCCTGGCCGCCAATTTTTCACCGAACGGTTTCAATTTCGAGCAATGGAAGGACGACGAGTTCGAAGCCGCACTCAAGACGATTTCGGAAGCGACCGATCCGAAAGTGATCTCGGCGGCTTACCGCAAGGCGCATGAGCGCCTCGTCGACGATCCGCCCTGGCTCTATATTGTCCACGATCTGAACCCTCGCGCGATGAGTCCGAAGGTGAAGGGTTTTGTGTCGCCCCAATCGTGGTTCGTCGACCTCACGCTGGTCAGCGTGCAATAAGCCGGGATCCAGCATCGTCGCCCGCATGGCTGCGCCCGAGTGCGAGCGAAGCGGTGAAGAAGCGATTCGTCGACCTGTCGACGGTCGTACCCGACGCCAATGAACTCGCGCGCCGAGGTGCTGCAGCAACTCGTGACCCGCGACGTTGCGAAGGACGACAAGAAGTAGCATTTCTGCGGCGTGCAACGCCCTGATGCGGACACAGTCCGCGACGAGCCTGAGTTCAGGTCTGATCGGGGAAAGCGGCCATGCGCCGTGTGATCTTGCGTTGCTGCGCCGGCATGGCGCTTGCTTGGCTGGTTGCCGGCCCAGCAGCCGGCGAACAGGCTACGTTGACTTATCCCCCCTGGACGAAGTTCTGCATAGCCGACACCTGCATTGTCGGGCGAGAGGGGCGATCGAAGATAGAGAACATAGACTGCGGGGCAGTCGTGGCAGCCGCGCTGATCGCGCGCACCGGAGATTCAAGGAAGACGTTGCGCGTTTTCTTGCCGACCCGGGTGATAGTCGAACGTGGTGTTCGGATCATTATCGATCAGGGACAAGCGATTGAGCGGCCCTACGCGGGCTGCTTTGCCTACGGTTGCACGGCTGACTACGACGCCGGACCGGAAATGGTCGACCAGCTCAAGCAAGCGCATGCGCTCACTCTGGAAGCCTTCGATAAGGCCAATTCGCCGATCAGCCTGACCGTGCCGCTCGCCGGATTCGCTGATGCCTACGATGGACCCGCACAAGAGACGAAGGTCATCGAGGAGGTGCTTTCGGCGGAGGAAAAGCAGGCGAGATCGGAGCGTGCGAAGCGCGCCGAAGAGGAGCGCAAAGCGCGCTGTGAAGCGAGATAGGCGACCGCAAATAGCGGGTCTGTCAGATTCGATGAGCAGCAGCTAAAGCCTGCGCAGCCACCGTTTGACTGCTTCGCCCGGCACCGTCATCGCGGCGACGCCGGCCATGACCAGCACGAGGCCGAGCGCGAGATTCGACGGCACGGATTCCCCGAGCAGGATCACCGACAGCGCGACGCCGATCGGAATGCGAAGATAACCTTGCGCATTCGTCGTCAGCGTGCCGAGCCGCGTCAGGCACATGTAGAACAGCATCAGGCCGAACGCGCTGGAGAAGATGCCCATCACGACGGTGGCGACCAGCGCCTGCGGCGTCGGGTGCAGGGTCCAGGGATGGTCGACGATCAGGGCGACCGGCAGCAGCACGGTGCCGCCGAACAACAGCGAGCCGGCCGCCACGACCATCGGATCATAGTCCGACAGCCGAAGCCCGAAGATCGTGGCGCAGGCGAACGAGACGGTGGCGAGCAGGATCGCGATCTCGGCGAAGATCTCCTTGCCGAAGCCTGAGAGTGCGTCGAGGCCGATGATCGCGACCGTGCCGGCGAGGCCGAGCATCGCGCCGACCAGCTTGAGCAGAGAGGCCGGCTCGTGTCGCGTGATCGCCCAGGTGATGAGGAAGGCGAAGATCGGCGTCGTCGAGGCCAGCACCACGGTGTTGGATGCCGGCACGTAAAGCTGCGCCCAGGTGATCACCAAAAACGGGATCGTGGAGTTGATGGTCTGCTGGAAGGCGAACAGCTTCCAGGCCTTGAGGTCGGTCGGGATGCGGATGCCGCGAATGCGCAGCACGATGAGCAGGAAGGCGGCGGCCACCAGCGAGCGCGCGGAAATGAAGGTCACCGGCGGGATCGAGCCGAGCCCGATCTTGGTCAATGGATAGGTAGAGCTCCAGCAGCAGGCGAGCGCCAGCAGCAGCGCATAGTCGCGCCAGCCGCGCGCGCCCGGCGCTGACGTGGACGAGGTGGGCACTTTCTCGGGAGCCGTCACGCCGCCCGTTTTCGCTGTGCTCTTCGGCACCTTGATTTGGCTCCCTTCGCGCATTGGCGCGCGAAGCAGCAATCTAGCGCGGCGGCGCGATGCAAGGCTAGGGTATTGAATTTACGCCGATATCCCGCTTGGAGGAATTGGCGGGCTGCGTCTGTGGGACTGAGGCTGGCGTCGTCCGGGTGCCAATCCGACGCCTCCGGCGTATGCTACCGTTTTGTGACTTGGCCCACACGGGCGTCTGGCTCGTCCTGCTAGGCTCAACAGCATGACGAAGCATTTCAAATTACCGATCATTTTCACTGCACTCGTCGTCGCAACGCAATGCTTTGCTGCGGAGACCAAGGGCGCGGGCTCAACCTTCGTGTCGCCTGTGATGGCGAAATGGATCGATGCCTACAAGGCCAAGACCGGCAACACGGTCAGCTATCAATCGGTGGGCTCGAGCATCGGCGTCGGCCTGATCAAGAAGGCCGCCGTCGATTTCGGGACGAGCGATATGCCGCTCGATCCGAAAGAGCTGGACAGGCTCGGCATGGTGCAATTCCCGATCGTGATCGGAGGCGTCGTGCCGGTGGTCAACATCGCGGGCGTCAAGCCCGGCCAGATCCAGTTCACCGGACAGCTGCTCGCCGACATCTATCTCGGCAAGGTCAAATCGTGGAACGATCCGGCCATCCAGGCGGTCAATCCCGATCTGAAGCTGCCGCGCACGGCGATCACCGTCGTGCATCGCCTCGATGGGTCGGGGACGACGTTCAATTGGTCGAACTATCTTGCGAAGGTCAGTGCGCAGTGGAAGGCAAGCGTCGGAGAGGGCTCGTCGGTCGAGTGGCCGGTAGGGCTCGGCGGCAAGGGTAATGATGGCGTCGCCTCGCTCGTCAGTTTGATTCCCGGGGCGATCGGCTATCTCGAATATGCCTACGCGCTGCAACGGCTTGACCGGATTTCCTTCGGTCTGGTGCAGAACAGTGCCGGCAATTTCGTCACTCCGGACGCCGCATCGTTCCAGGCTGCGGCGTCGAGTGCGGACTGGACGACGACGCAGGATTTTTACCAGGTCCTCACCAACGCTCCCGGCGAGGACGCATACCCGATCACGGCCACGACCTTCGTCCTGATGCACAAGCAGCCGAAATCGCCCGACGGGTCGGCAACCGCGATCGACTTCCTGCGCTGGTCATTGCAGAGCGGCAAGCCGCAGGCTCAATTGCTCAACTACGTTCCCCTGCCGGCCACGCTGGTCGAGCAGATCGAGCAGTATTGGCAGCATAATTTCGAGGCGCTTACGGCGTCGGCAGCGGCGTCCGGAAAGCGGACTGATCGGTAGACCACGCGGATACGCTACTTAAATCCGATCACCATCGAATCCGGGCCAACGAGCGGTTCGACCCGCGTTCGGGAAAATCCGACGTCGCGCATCCAAGTCTGACAGTCTTCGCCTGTGTAGTCAAACCCACCGGCGGTTTCGATCAGCATATTCAAGCTCATCAGAAGCCCGAAAGCGTTTTCGCGGCGATCGTCATCGATGATGGCGTCATAAACAATGATTGCGCCACCTTTCGGAAGCGCATCGAATGCCTTGCCGAGAAGCGCCCGTTTCTTGGCAAGGTCCCAATCATGAAGGATGTGACCCATGATGATGACGTCAACCTCCGGCAGCGGGTCCTCGAAGAAGTTTCCTCCCCGAAACCGCACCCGATCCTCCAGCCCGCGCTGAGCGATAAATTCCTCGAACACCGGCTTGACCGCGGGAAGGTCGAAGCCGATGCCGGTGAGGTGCGGATGGTCGTGTGCGAGCGTGGCAGGCACCATGCCCTGAGCCGAACCGAGATCCATGAAAGTCTTGTACTCGCTCCAAGGGAACTTGCCGGCAATAGCATGCGCCGCACCCGCGCTTATTGCGCTCATCGCGGTCAGAAATCCCCGCAACCGATCCGGATCGGCATACAATGCCGCAAATAAGTCTTCTCCTCCGCCCTTGCCCTCGTTCTGCAATTCGCCGCTGCGCAGGGCCTCCGTGAGCGATCCCCAAAAGCCATAGAGCCGGGCATTCGCCATCTCCAGAATGCCTCCGATGTAGGATGGCTTGGCGCGATCGAGATACAGGTCCGTGTCCGGGGTGTTGCTGTAGATGCCGTTCTCGCGCTCAAGCAATCTGAGCGCCACCAGCGAATCGAGGAAGTCGCGGGCCGATCGCTGATGCAACGCAAGCGTCCTTTGCAGCGTCGGCAGGTCAGCGGGGCCATCGGCCAACGTACTGAACACGCCCAGTTCGACGGCGCTCAAGAGCGTTTTGGACGCCCAAAAGCCCAGACCAATCTGCATAATATGTTCCGGTGTTGCCGCGCTCATGACTTGATCCCAATTGGTTGTCACTGCTGGTGCAGCCGGGTGAACATGTCGCCCCTGGTTCGGGCCTGGTGCGCCGGGAGGGTGGCAGGGGTTCACCACGGCGTCATTTCAAATAACGGCGAATAAATTTGATTTTGACACTTCCGTTCGGTGAACGCCAGTGGCGCAGGATTGGCGAGAACGAATCAGCGATGGACGCCGCTCCGGCGTCCATCGCGTGAGCTGTGCCTGAAATGCCGGACCATGCTCTAGCGCAGGACCTGGCCCAGCACCTCGCCGTCGACCTGCTGCGGTGCCGAACCGAGGATCCGCATGATGGTCGGCGCCACGTCGATATTGCGCATGTGCCGCACCACGGAGTCCTTGCGGATCTGCGGGCCCGCGGCGATGAACGTCGCGCTCATCACCGGAAGCTCGGGGTCGTGACCGTGGGCGCCATAGAAGTTCGGCATCGACAGCATGGTGGTTGCCGCGTTGAACGGCGCGTCGCCCTGGCGCGCGACGCCAGGGTTCTGGATGCCGTCGAAATTGTAGCCGGGCGCCATCAGCGCGAACACGTCGCCATAGTCCTGGCCGATGGTCTTGCTCATGCATTGTCCGGTTCCGGCGTCGCATTGCAGCGGCCGGGTCTCGACGACGGTGAAGATGCGCTGGTCCTTGAGTGAGTAGTTGAAGCGGGCATTGGGGTCGACCGCGTTCTTCACCGCGTCAGTGATCTGCGCCACCAGGGTGCGGTAGGTCGCCAGATCAACGGTGCCGCCGAGCTCGCGGTTCTGCAGGTTGATGTAGATGTCGGCGGCGGGGCCGGAGGTGCGGATCCCGACCTTGCTGGTGTCGATCCCGGCGTTGCGCAGGATGTTGGTGAGATTGACCGAGGTGTGGAACGGCGCGAAGCCGTGGTCCGACACCACGATCACGTTGCTGTCGCGGCCCGCCGCATCGGCGATCTGCTTCACCGCCTTGTCGGCCGTCTGGTAGGCGAAACGGATGTAGGACGCGTAGCGCTTGACCTTGGCAGCATCCTGGTTGGCGCCGATCGAATTCGGATCGGTCGGGTTGGTGCCCTGGCGGGGATCGGTCAGCAGGAACTGGTGCTCGGAGCCGTCGGGCTGCTCGATATAGACCATGACGAGGTCGGCGTCCGGATGGGTCTTGATCGCGCGCTCGCCGATATTGGCCTGGTAGCGCACGAAGGTCTTCACCATGTCCTCGAACATCGTCTCGATCTCGACGTCGGAGAAGCTGGTGAAGCCGGGGCTCAGGCGCTCCGGAATGCGGAAGTCGGCCTGCGGACGCCAGAACCCGATGTTGTTGTTGATGTCGTCGACGTCGGCGAGCACAGGCGTATTGCGCGGGATGTAATTGGCGCCGTAGCGGGCGAAGCGCACCACCGAGAGATCGGGAGACAGCGCAGAGACGAAGTACGCGGCACCAACCTTCGCCCCGCTGCCTTCAAAGAAGAACGGTGCGTTCTCGCCGCCGAACTTGACATAGGCCGGTCCGGTCGACGGCGCGTGGAACGGTCCTGCGGTGATGCCGCGGTTGGCGTCGAAGAACACCAGCGTGTCGTAGTTCACCTTGCGATCGTTGGTGGTGTCGATCGCGGCGACGCGGATCGAATATTTGACATCGAGCGTCGAGGCATTGGTGCAGGTCGCGGTTGCCGCGGCCGAGCAGGAGAACGTCTCGATCGGTGCCGAGGTCACCAGCACCGGGCTGAACGAGAAATGGCCGGCAGCCTGCAGCGCCGTCACGATGCTCGGGTCGGCCGTGAAGTCGCCTCGCGACAGCGAGAAGCCCTGGGCCCCGATGCCGCCGAACGCGCCGAACGGGACCGTGAAGTCGGTGATGCGGGTCGGCTGGGCCGGCTGCACCACGGTCTTGTTGATGGAGATGTCGGCGCCGTCGCCGCCGGGCCAGGTCGCCGTGACAACCTTCTTGCCCTGCTGGCGCAGCTGCACCCACAACGGCACCGCGGTCGGGTGCGGCGACGGCCCGAGCGGATTCTCGCTGTAGCCGCCGATCGGCGCCGCAAAGCCGCTGATGCTGCCGGAGATCGGCCCGACGATCGGCTCGAACGTGTTCGAGGGGATGTCGTTGTGGACCGCCGTCGAACCGGTCGCGATGGCAATATGCGACACCGCGGTGAGCGACGGTGACGCCGTCACGTTCTGCAACGCCACTGCGCCGCGTCGGCTGAGCCGGGCGAGGCCGCCGTCGCGCGGCAGTACGCCTTCCTCGATGAATTTCTGGATGAAATCGGGCTTGGCACCGTCAAGCGAGATCATCACCACGCGCGGCTCGCGGCCGTGATGACCGCCGTCATGATCCTGGTCTTGATCCTGATCATGACCGCGAGCATCGCCAACGCCGCGATCACCATTATCGCCGTCTTGACCGGCGCGCACCGGAGTTGCAGTCCACACCAGCGATGCGACAAGCGACATCGCCGTCGTAACGGAAACGAACGTCTTCAATTTCATGAGAATGCCCCAACTTCGCTGCGCGAACGCACAAACGGAAACCGTTCAGCAATCTTCGGGGGCTTGCCTGACGCGCATGTGACGCGCGCGCGACGACGCAACGACAGTGCGTCGATGCGTCACAACCGCAGTTCGTATTGCCTCACGCGAAGAACGCGCGTGAACACAACGCGCTAGAGCTGTGCTGTCGATTCAATCCGTGGCGATGTAACGGCTGGATGACGGCGTGCGTCCACAGACGTCACACGCTTTACGCCGTTGCCTGCGCCGGCGTCCTGCGCTTCACCCGCTTGATGGTGCCGGAGAAGGTGAACAGCGGCCGCTCCGCCGATGTCAGCATGCCCCGCACGAAGATCAGCGACATGCCGGCGCGGGTGACCTCGCCGGTGCACTCGATCAGGTCGCCCTCGCGGGCGGCGTCGAGGAATTCCGAGGCGAACGACACCGTGACGCCGGGGCCCTGCAGCACCGAGCCGGCGAGCGCGAACAGGCAGTAATCCGCGAAGGTCATGAAGCAGCCGCCGTGGACGTTGCCGGAGCCGTTGAGATGCTTCTTGCCGACCCGGAACGCGCAGGTGATGCGGCCGTTCTCGTCCATGCGGTGGTAAAACGGGCCGGTATGGGTCTCGAAATTGTCCCGGGTCCAGGTTCGCCAGCCGGCGAATTCGCCCTCGGTTTCGACGTGCAGGTCGGGGCGGCGGTTGAATGCAGTTTTGGCGAGCTCGTTCACGAAATATGGCCTTCAATTATCGGGTTCGGGTCCTTAAATCCGATCCATCCCCATTGTGCAAATCCCGGGAGCAGATCCCGGGCCGCGGTCAGCTGCCGCAAAGCTCTGGACAGGCCGGAAATGGGCCCTAAAAGGCCTTTTCGCCCCCGTTCTATCTACCTATTAAGGGTCCCATGAACGCGCCCAAGAACGACCCCAAGAACGAGCCCCAAATCACCCCCGAACTCGTCGCCGCCCACGGGCTGAAGCCGGACGAGTACGAGCGCATCCTGAAGCTGATCGGGCGGGTTCCGACCTTCACAGAACTCGGCATCTTCTCGGCGATGTGGAACGAGCATTGCTCGTACAAGTCGTCGCGCATCCATCTGCGCGGGCTGCCGACCAAGGCCCCCTGGGTGATCCAGGGCCCCGGCGAGAATGCCGGCGTGATCGACATCGGCGACGGGCAGGCCGTGGTCTTCAAGATGGAGAGCCACAATCACCCGAGCTACATCGAGCCCTACCAGGGCGCGACCACCGGCGTCGGTGGCATCCTGCGCGACGTCTTCACCATGGGCGCGCGGCCGATCGCCTGCCTGAACGCGCTGAGCTTCGGTGCGCCCGAGCATCCCAAGACCCGGCATCTGGTGTCCGGCGTGGTCGCGGGCGTCGGCGGCTATGGCAATTCCTTCGGCGTGCCGACGGTCGGCGGCCAGGTGCGTTTCCACACCCGCTATGACGGCAACATCCTGGTCAACGCCATGGCGGTCGGCCTCGCCGACGCCGACAAGATCTTCTACGCGGCGGCCTCCGGCGTGAACATGCCGATCGTCTATCTCGGCTCCAAGACCGGCCGCGACGGCATCCACGGCGCCTCGATGGCCTCGGCCGAATTCGACGACGCCTCCGAGGAGAAGCGCCCGACCGTGCAGGTCGGCGATCCCTTCGCCGAGAAGCTCTTGCTGGAAGCCTGCCTCGAGATCATGGAAAAGGGTTGCGTGATCGCGATCCAGGACATGGGCGCGGCGGGCCTGACCTGCTCGGCGGTCGAGATGGGCGCCAAGGGCGATCTCGGCGTCGAGCTCGACCTCAGCGCGGTGCCGACCCGCGAGACCGGCATGAGCGCCTACGAGATGATGCTCTCGGAGAGCCAGGAGCGCATGCTCATGGTGCTGAAGCCTGAGAAGGAAAAAGAGGCCGAGGCGATCTTCCGCAAATGGGGGCTCGATTTCGCCATCGTCGGCTACACGACGCCGACCAAGCGCTTCGTCGTCAAGCATGCTGGCGACGTGATGGCCGATCTGCCGATCAAGGAGCTCGGTGACGAGGCGCCGGTCTACGACCGTCCGCACGTCGCCTCGAATGCGCTGCCGGTGATCCGCGGGCAGGACGTCAAGCCGCCGCTCGGCATCGCGGAGGCGCTGGAAAAGCTGATCGGCACGCCCGAGCTGTGCTCGAAGCGCTGGGTGTGGGAGCAGTACGACCACGTCATCCTCGGCAATACCATGCAGCGCCCCGGCGGCGATGCCGCGGTGGTTCGCGTCGAGGACGGACCGAAGGGCCTTGCGCTCACCGTCGACGTCACGCCGCGCTATTGCGAGGCCGATCCGTTCGAGGGCGGCAAGCAGGCGGTCGCGGAAGCCTGGCGCAACATCACTGCGGTCGGCGGCCGGCCGCTCGCGATCACCGACAATCTCAACTTCGGCAATCCGGAGCGGCCCGAGATCATGGGCCAGTTCGTCGGCTGCCTGAAGGGCATTTCGGAGGCCTGCCGCGCGCTGGACTTCCCGGTCGTGTCCGGCAACGTCTCGCTCTACAACGAGACCAACGGCCGCGGCATCCTGCCGACGCCCTCGATCGGCGGCGTCGGCCTGCTCGACGACTTCACCAAGTCCGCGACCCTGGCGTTCAAGGCGGCCGGCGAGGCGATCCTTCTGGTTGGCGACACGCAGGGCTGGCTCGGCCAGTCGGTCTATCTGCGCGACGTCTGCGGCCGCGAGGAGGGCGCTCCGCCGCCGGTCGATCTCGCCGCCGAGAAGCGCAATGGCGACGTGGTGCGCGGCATGATCCATGCCGGCACCGCGACCGCGGTGCACGACGTCTCCGACGGCGGTCTTTTGATCGCGCTCGCCGAGATGGCGATCGCCAGCGGCATCGGCGCGCAGCTCATGGCGGCGCCATCCTCGATCGTGCCGCATGCCTACTGGTACGGCGAGGATCAGGCCCGCTACATCGTCACCGTGCCGGCCGCCGACGCAGGCCTCGTGCTGGCCAAGATGAAGGGCGCCGGCGTGCCCTGCGCGCGCATCGGCACCACCGGCGGCGACGCGATTGCGGTGGCTGGGGAGTCGCCGGTTGCGGTCGAAAGCCTGTCGCGCGCCTTCGAGCACTGGCTGCCGAACTACATGCACGGCACTGCCGCCTGATCCGGCTGGATCAGGCGCCGCGAGCAACGATTCAATGGCGCGATGAACCCATCATCGCGCCATTTCTATTCCGAACGTGATCCCTTCGGATCATGCCTTATGTCGCGCCGCGGACCGCGCGCCAGGCAAAGATGATGATGCAGGCGCCGATGAAGCCGGCGACGAGATAGCTGAGCCAGCCTCCGCCGAGCGATACGCCGAGCAGACCCAACAGCCAGTTCGCCAGCGCGGCGCCGACAATGCCGAGGATGATATTCATGAAGATGCCGGTTCCGGATTTCATGAACATCTCGGCGAGCCAGCCCGCCAGTCCGCCGACGATGATGGCGGCGATCCATCCAACTTGAGGGTCGTTCATCTCAGGACTCCCTAGGGTCAAGCAGTCCGGCCAGCATACCTGAGAATCACCTGGCGGGATGTGACCAAAGGCAGGTTGTGCGCAACTTGTCGGCCGCGAAAATGCCGTCAGCCCCGCCGCTTGCGCCGTGCCCGGCGTTCGGCTGCGGTGATCAGGATGCGCGGGCCCGGCCCCTGGGCGCCGAGCTTGTCGTCGCAGTTGCGCAGCGGGCAATCGGTCACCGACAGGCAGCCGCAGCCGATGCAGTTGAACAGCTTGTCGCGGAGGTCGGTGAGATCGTTGATGCGCTGCTCCAGCGTCTCGGTCCAGGCCCGCATCGCGCGCTCCCATTCGCGCACGGTCGGCGCGCGATCGAGCGGGATCGCGGCGAAGGTCTGCCTGATCTCTTCCAGCGGGATCCCGGCGCGCTGCGCGATCCTGATCACCGCGATCCGCCGCAGCACCCCGCGCATGTAGCGGCGCTGGTTGCCGCCGGTGCGGCGGCTCGCGATCAGTCCCTTGCTCTCGTAGAAGTGAAGGGTGGAGACGGCAAGTCCGCTGCGCCGCGCCACCTCGCCGACTGAAAGCTCCTGCGCAAGCGTCATTGCAAATCCTGGATTAGAAGTCCTGCAAGCTCCCAGCCTTGACCTCAACCATACTTGAGGTTCTATATCAGTTGCGGGCTTGCAGGGGTAAGCTTCCGGCCGACACGCCGGGGTTCGTTCTTGGAAGCAATATGCCGTCCGCATCATTTTCGTCGCGCCGCTGGCTCGGGCTTCGTGCCAGGCCGTTCGGCATCACCGTTCTGTTGCTCGCCTGTGCCGCGGCCGGCTTGTTTGCCTGGCGCGCAGGCGGATCCAGCGCCTCGGCCAAGCCCACCGCCGAAGCCCCGCCGACGCCGGTCGCGGCGATGGTGGTGCGGACCGAAACCTTGCCGCGCTCGATCGAGGCGATCGGTTCGCTGCAGGCGGTGCGTCAGGTGATTCTGGCGCCCGAGGTTGCCGGCCGCGTCACCGCGATCAATTTCGATGCCGGCATCGATGTCGCCGAGGGCGCGCCGCTGGTGCAGCTCTATGACGCGCCGCTGCGCTCCGCGCGTGCGGTTGCGGTCTCCAAGGGACGTTTCGCGCAATTGCAGGAGAAGCGTTCGCAGGGCCTCGCTCCGTCCGGCTTCGTGACCCAGGAGACGCTGCAGCAGCGGCAGGAGGATCTGAAGCAGGCCGACGCCTCGCTCGATCAGCTCGATGCCCAGATCGCGCAGATGACGATCCGCGCGCCGTTCGCGGGCCAGGTCGGTCTGCGCAAGGTCAATCTCGGCCAATACGTCAATGCCGGCGATGCGCTCGCGACGCTGACCGCGCTCGACCAGCTCTATGCCAATTTCACCGTTCCGCAGCAGCGCCTGTCAAATCTGAAGGTCGGAGGCGCGGTGACGATCCGTACCGATGCTTTCCCCGATCGGGTGTTCGAGGCCAAGATCAACGCCATCGAACCGCAGGTCGCCGAGGACACCCGCAATGTCCTCGTGCAAGCCCTGTTTCCTAATCCCGACCGGCTGCTGCGGCCGGGCCTCTTCGTGATGGTGAACGTCGTGCTGCCGCCGCAGGCCGACGCCATCGTGGTGCCGGTCACCGCGATCCAGACCAGCGCATCCGGCGAGAGCGTGCTTGTGGTGCGCGACAACAAGGCGGTCGGCGTCGCCGTGAAGACCGGGCAACGGATCGGCGAGCGTGTCGTGGTGGAGCAGGGGCTTGCGCCCGGCGATCACATCGTCACCGCGGGCCAGCTCCGCGTCATGCCCGGCGCGGCCGTCCAGACGACCATGGCGGAGACGCCGGAGAAGGGGCGCTGACCCGCGAGCGGTAGGCGACCAAAGGCAAGCATCATGCATTTCACCGACATCTTCATCCGCCGGCCGATTCTGGCGACGGTCGTCAGCCTGCTGATCCTGTTGATCGGCACCGCAGCGATGGTCTCGCTGCCGGTGCGGCAATATCCCAACATGGAGAGCGCGACGATCCAGGTCGACGTCTCGTTCCCCGGTGCGACCCAGGACGTGATGCAGGGCTTCGTCACGTCCGTCATCGCGCAGTCGATCGCGACCGCCAACGGCATCGAGTACATGACCTCGAACTCGACGCTTGGCCTCAGCCAGATCAAGGCCAAGCTGGTGCTCAACGCCAATGCCGACCGCGCCATGACCGAGGTGCTCGCCAAGGTGCAGCAGGTCAAGTACCGGATGCCGACCGGCGTGTTCGACCCTGTCATCACCAAGATCACCGACGGCGCCTCGGCGGTGCAGTACATCGCCTTCACCAGCGACACGCTGACGCCGGCGCAGATCACCGACTTCGCGACCCGCGTGGCGCAGCCGCTGCTCACCTCGGTGCCCGGCGTGGCGTCGGCCGACACCTCGGGCGGATCGTCGCTGGCGATGCGGGTGTGGATCGATCCGTTCAAGCTCGCGGCACGCGGGCTGACCGCGGCCGATATCTCCGCCGCGCTGCGGTCCAACAACGTGCAGGCGGCGCCGGGGCGGCTGCGCGGCGAGATGACCGTCACCAACATCACCGCGGCGACCGATCTGCGCAATCTCGACGATTTCCGCAAGATGGTGATCAAGACCGGCGCCGGCGGCGGAGGCCTGGTGCGGCTCGGCGACGTCGCCACCCTCGAGATCGGCGGCGAGAACTACGATTCCAACGCACGCGACAGCGGCAGGCCCACCGTCTACATCGCGGTGCAGCCGACCCCCGACGGCAATCCCCTGGAGATCGTCGCCGCCACCGCCAAGGTGATCGAGGACCTCAACCGCGTGGCGCCGCCCGGATTGAAGGTCGCCGACGTCTTCAACATCGTGCACTTCGTCAAGGCCTCGATATCGGAGGTGCAGCATTCGCTGGCCGAGGCCATCGCGATCGTGGTGGTGGTGATCCTGCTGTTCCTGGGCTCGTTCCGCTCCGTGCTGATCCCGGTGGTCACCGTGCCGCTGTCGCTGGTCGGCACCGCCGCGATGATGCTGGCGCTCGGCTTCTCGATCAATCTGCTGACCCTGCTCGCGATGGTGCTGGCGATCGGGCTCGTGGTCGACGACGCCATCGTGGTGGTGGAGAACATCCATCGTCACATCGAGGAAGGGCGGAGCCCCGGCGACGCCGCCTTGATTGGCGCGCGCGAGATCATCGGTCCCGTGATCGCGATGACGATCACGCTCGCCGCGGTCTATGCGCCGATCGGCCTCATGGGTGGCCTGACCGGCAGCCTGTTCCGCGAGTTCGCCTTCACACTGGCGGGCTCGGTGGTGGTCTCGGGCGTCATCGCCCTGACCTTGTCGCCGATGATGAGCGCGCAGCTGCTCGGCGAAGCCACCTCGCACGGCCGATTTGCCCGTTTTGTCGAGCATCAGTTCTCAAGGCTGTCGCGTGGCTATGGCCGGCTGCTGGCCGCGACGCTCAAGATGCGCGCAGCGGTGCTGCTGGTGGCATTCGGCGTGCTGGCGGCGATCGTGGTGCTGTTCCTCGGCAGCCAGCGCGAGCTCGCGCCCTCCGAGGACCAGGGCTATGTGTTCACCGTGCTCCGCGCGCCGCAATATGCCAGCGTCGATTACACCACGCGCTCCTCCGACCAGATCGAGCAGCTGTTTCGCTCGTTTCCCGAATACCATGCGAGCTGGTTCATCAACGGTACCGACGGGCAGAACCATGCCTTCGGCGGCATCACCCTGACCGATTGGGACAAGCGCAAGCGCTCGGCCAACGACATCCAGAACCAGCTCTACGGCATGTCCTACGGCGTGCTCGGCGCCAGCGTGACGCCGTTCCAGCCGGCGGCGCTGCCGGCGGCGACCGGCGGCCTGCCGTTTCAGATGGTGGTGCGCTCGGCCGGCGATTTCGCCACCATCTATCAGGAGGTCGAGACGCTGAAGGGGGCCGCATGGAAGAGCGGGCTGTTCGCCTTCGTCGACAGCGATCTTGCCTTCGACAGCCCGACCGCGCGGATCACCATCGATCACGCCAAGGCGGCCGAGGCCGGCGTCAGCATGCAGACCATCGCCGACACTCTCGCGGTGCTGGTCGGCGAGAATTATGTCAACCGCTTCAATTTCTTTGAACGCTCCTACGAGGTGATCCCGCAGGTGCGCCAGGCCGACCGGGTCACGCCGGAAGGGCTCGGAAACTTCAACGTCCGTTCGAGCTCGGGGCAGATGTTTCCGCTGTCGACGGTGATCAAGGTCAACGTCAAGCCGGAGCCGAACCGGCTGCCGCAGTTCAATCAGATGAACGCGGCGACGATCTCGGCGGTGCTGAGGCCCGGCGTCACCATGGGGCAGGCGGTGTCGTTCATGCAGGCGCAGAAGCTGTCGCCGGGGATGACCGTCGACTGGCTGTCGGACAGCCGGCAATATGTCCAGGAGGGCAACCGTCTCATCGTCACCTTCGGCATGGCGCTGATCGTGATCTTCCTGGTGCTGGCGGCGCAGTTCGAAAGTTTTCGCGATCCGCTGGTGATCATGGTCACGGTGCCGCTGGCGGTCTGCGGCGCACTGCTGCCGCTGTATTTCGGCTTCACCACGCTGAACATCTACACCCAGATCGGCCTCGTCACCCTGATCGGGCTGATCTCCAAGCACGGCATCCTGATGGTGAGCTTTGCCAACGAGATCCAGCACCACGAAGGGCTCGACCGGGTCGCCGCGATCCAGAAGGCGGCCGCGGTGCGGATGCGGCCGGTGCTGATGACGACAGCCGCGATGGTCGCGGGCCTTGCCCCGCTGCTCTATGCCGACGGCGCCGGCGCCGCGAGCCGCTTCGCCATCGGCATCGTCGTGGTGATGGGCATGCTGATCGGCACGCTGTTCACGCTGTTCGTGCTGCCGACCTTCTACATCCTGATCGCCCGCGACCATCGCGCCGCGGCCGCCCCGCGGCTGGAAAGCGTGGCGGCGAGGGGCGAGATCGCTGCGTAGGCGTAGGGTGGGTAGAGCGCAGCGAAACCCACCATCTCGATGCACGGCACGAAAGTGATGGGTTTCGCTGCGCTCTACCCATCCTACGGCTTCATCGAACTAAAGCACGTATCTCGAGCCGGGAATCTTGCGCAACACGGCCGTGACCGCCCAGCTCAGCGCCACGGTGGCGAAGAACGCGATCGCGGCCTTGGCGAAGGCCGGCAGATCCATATCGAACAGCCAGTATTGCAGCCACAGCACGATCGGATAGTGCACCAGGAACATGCCGTAGGCGTCGCCCTGCATCCGGTCGAGCAGCGTCGGGCCCGACGATTTCGATTGCAGGAAGTAGGCCAGGATCGCGAACAGGATCGAGGCGCTGAACAGCACATAGAAGGTACCGTAGATCCCGAGATACCAGCCGGGCAGCGGATCGGGGTTACCGATGATCATGCGCTTGATGTAGATCATCACCCACATCAAACAGTACGGGATCAGCGTGATGCCGGTCCAGAACCAGCGGCGCTCGGTCAGCCGTCCGTGCGCGCTGAGCACGCCACCCTCGAGGTTCGCCGCCCCGATTCCCGCGCCGATGAAGAAATAGGACGCGTACAGCAGCACGCGACTCGCCTGCACCGAAAACGGCCCGAACTCGAACCAGTAGTTCTGGCCGTAATGGACCAGCATCGGAAGGTAGGCGGCGACACTGACGATGACGAGGAACAGCCAGAACTTCGAGGGACGTTGAAATCCCTTGATCGACAGACGGTTGATCGGATCGAGCAGACGCGGCGACACCCGGTACAGCATGCTCGCCGTCAGGTCGAAGGCCATCAGGACATAGACGAACCAGATCGGGCCGCTTGGCCACGGCCCGACCGTCATGGTTTTCCACCAGAATTCGGAGAAGCTCAGCCCCGGCGTCGCGCGCAGCGCGATCGCGTAATAGGCGATCGGAATGATCGTGACAGCGCAGATCACGAACGGCAGGCCGAGCCGCAGCAGCCGGTCGCGCAGGAAGATCAGCCATGGCTTGTTGCCGAGCCCCGGCCAGACGAACAGCCCCGACAGGAAAAAGAACATCGCCATGAAGAAGCTGTCGGTGGCGAGCACCACGCAGTCGAAGCCGATCCACGATGTCGGGTCGGTGTGCCCGAAATAGGTGTAGGGGATCACCGCGTGGTGCAGCAGCACGACGAGGGTCAGGAAGGTGCGCGCGCGGTCCAGCGCGACATTGCGCTTGTGGAGCTTCGGTGCTGCCTGGATGTCGACGGCCGGAGCCGCGTGAGCAATCGATTTCATGGTGCCACCAGCCGGGTCTGCACCCTGATGTTGCAGTCGGGAACCTGATTCAGCAAGGCCCAATCGGCCGGACGGGGGAGTATCGAGGTCGGTCATCTCGGCGAAGCTGTTTCGTCTTTGGAACTGCGGTCGGGTGCGGGCGTTCTCGTCCGACCTGGCGGACACGCGCGGTGATGAGGAGCGGGTAATGACAATTCTGAAATGGGCGCTGATCTTCCTTGTCGTATCGATCATCGCGGGTTTGCTTGGCTTCACCGGCATTTCCGCCGCCTCCGCCGACATCGCGCGCTTTCTGTTCTATGTGTTCGTCGTGATCTTCCTGGTGCTCCTGATCCTCGGGCTCACGATATTCAGGGTATAGCTGGGATCGGGGCCAAGCGCTCCCGACGTCATGCCCGGGCCTCGCCCGGGCATTGCCGTTCTGCAGGCTGGGTCAGCGCGCGACCAAAGGCCGGGCGAGGCCCGGCGCTTGCGGCAGGCGACCCTAGGCGACTTCCTCGATCTTCACCTTGTCCGGATAGAAGGCGAGGTGGCCGGCGATCTCGGTCATCGCCGGGAAGGGCTCCTCATAGGTCCAGATCGCGTTGTCCAGCGTCTTGCCGTTGGCCTTGATGCTGAAGTAGTTCGCGTCCCCCTTGTACGGGCAATGCGTGGTCCGCTCGGTGCGGGTCAACAGCTCCATGTTGGCGTCCTGCCGGGGGACGTATTGCACGGCCGGATAACTCGCTTCCTTCAAGGTCAGCGCATGGGTGGTCTCGGCGATCACGACGCCGTCGGCGATGACGCGGACGCGCTTGGCATTGGGCGTGATCGTGATGGGATGATCGGGGCCGGGGAGCTTCATGATTCTGCGCCTCTTCTGGTCATTTCGGTGTGATGGCTTGTGACCGATTGATGCAGGTTTAAATCGCTGGGAATGGGAATATAGTGTGCCCGGGATGACCTAGAAGACCCCAAGGGCTAGGTTTTATCCTTAGGTTTATCTGGCCGATCTGGCCCTGATTCGAACGACCTGACGGAGGTGGACTGGGATGCCGATGGACGCCCGTGATATCGAATCGATGATCAAGGCAGCGATTCCCGATGCCGAGGTGACGATCCGCGATCTGGCCGGCGACGGCGACCACTACGCCGCCACTGTTATTTCCGAGTCATTCCGCGGCAAGTCCCGCGTCCAGCAGCACCAGATCGTCTACCAGTCGCTGAAGGGCCAGATGGGCGGCGTGCTGCACGCGCTGGCCCTGCAGACCGGCGTGCCGGAAGGCTAGGGCCCGGCAGAGCTGCGGGCGGGGGCCTCAAGCATGGTGGACAATCCGCGTGGCGCGATGTTTCGCGTCATCGTGCCGAACCAGCACAGCCGCGTCACCAATGCCGAGCTGTTCTTCGACCTCGTCTTCGTCTTCGCCGTCACGCAGCTGTCGCATACGCTGCTGCACCACTTCACCCTGCTTGGGGCGGTGCAGGTCACGCTGCTGTTCCTCGCGGTGTGGTGGGTGTGGGTCTACACCACTTGGGTCACCAACTGGCTCAATCCCGAGCTGACGCCGGTCCGCCTGCTGCTGTTCGTGCTGATGCTGGGCGGGCTGTTGCTGTCGACCTCCATACCGACCGCCTTCGAGGGCCGCGGGCTGTGGTTCGCCGGGACCTATGCGGCAATGCAGGTCGGCCGCACCACGTTCTGGCTGCTGGCGACGCCGCGGCGCCGGACGGCGGTGCGCCACAACGCCATCCGCATCCTGACCTGGCTGTCCTGCTCGGCCGTGCTGTGGATTCTCGGCGGATTCGCCGAACATGAGACGCGGATGTGGCTCTGGATTGCGGCGCTGACCATCGAATATATCGCGCCGGCCGCGCGATTCTGGACCCCTGGGCTCGGCTTTTCCTCGATCGAGGCGTGGTCGGTCGAGGGTGGCCACATGGCCGAGCGCTGCGCCGGCTTCATCATCATTGCGCTCGGCGAGGCCATCGTGGTCGATGGCGCGACCTTTGCCGAGCTGACCTGGACGCCGGAGAATGTCACCGCGTTCATCTCGGCGCTGGTCGGCAGCATCGCGATGTGGTGGATCTATTTCCACAAGGGCGCCGAGGCTGGCTCGGATATGATCTCCAGGTCAGAGGAATCCGGCCGCGTAGCACGGATCGCCTATACCTATCTGCACATGCCGATCGTCGGCGGCATCATCCTCACCGCGGTGGCCGACGAACTGGTGCTGAAGCACCCGTCCGGTCATTCCGATCTGAACACGATCGTCAGCTCGGTGGGCGGGCCCATGCTGTTCCTGGTCGGGACCATCCTGTTCAAATATGTGATCCGCAACTTCCTGCAGCTGTCGCACGGCGTCGGCATCGTCGCGCTGGCGATCACGGCCTATTTCGCGCGCGAGATGTCGCCGCTGGTGCTCTCGATCGTCACCACCGCGATCATGATCGTGGTCGCCGCGTGGGAGTCGATCTCGCTGCGATCAACGGGGGAAGAGGAATAGCGGCCGCCGTTACTTGCGGCCGGCCTTTGCTACCAGGTGCTGCCAATAGACGAACAGCGGTGCGCCGATCACTTCGAGCGCGGTGAAGCCCACGAAGGGCAGCGACGGCAGGCCGACCATCAGCATCGACAAAAGCCTGCCGATACCGCCGAGGAAGATGCCGCCCCAGACCACCCGAAACAGCACGCTCTCGCTTTCGATCCGCGGCACCAGCCAGAGCAGCGCGAGGCCGAGACCGAGCCAGACCCCGCCGAAGAAGCGCAGATTGCTGTCGAGCACCGGCAGTGCCGGGACGCCCGCGGAGGCGTAGAGCGGATCGCTGACGCCCAGCATGGTGATGATGCCGGTCAGGATCGGGACCAGGGCGAGCAACGCCGTCGCGATCTGCAGCGGACGCCTGCCCATGATTTGCCCCGTCTCTTGGTTTGGGCGCTAGTCCGCGACCAGCGCGTGCACCGAGAACATCGTGTTGGCGTCGGTCCAGCTCTCGCGCACCGTCCAGCCCGCGCTGCGGGCGAGCGCGGTGAAGCGCTCGATCGAGTATTTGTAGCTGTTCTCGGTGTGGATGCTCTCGCCGGGACGGAACGCAAAGGTATTGCCGAGGATGCGCACGGTCTGCGCCTTGCGGCTGATCAGGTGCATCTCGATGCGATGGCGATCGCGGTTGTAGATCGAGCGGTGCGTGAAGCCCGACAGATCGAAATTGCCGCCGAGCTCGCGGTTGATGCGAACCAGCACATTGAGGTTGAACCGCGCGGTGACGCCGGCCGCGTCGTTATAGGCGTCGTACAGCACGCGCTCGTCCTTCTCGAGGTCGACGCCGATGATCATCTGCGCGCCGTGGCCGAGGATTTTTCGCGCGCTCCGCAAGAAGGCCAAGGCCTCGCTCGGCTCGAAATTGCCGAGCGTCGAGCCGGGAAAGAAGCCGACCTTCGGCATCGCGGCGACGGCCTCGGGCAGCGTGAACGGCGTGGTGAAATCGGCCGCGACCGGGTAGATGCCGAGGCCGGGGAAATCCTTCCGCAGCCCGTCGGCCTGGGCTTTGAGGAAATCGCCTGAGATATCGACCGGCACATAGGCTCCGAATTCGCAATGCTCGAGCAGCAGGCGCACCTTGGTGGTCGCGCCGGCGCCGAACTCGACCAGCGCCGCGCCGTCAGGGATGATCGCGGCGATCTCGTCACCGCGGTCGCGCAGGATGCCAAGCTCGGTGCGCGTCGGATAATATTCCGGCAGCACCGTGATCTGCTCGAACAGCTCGGAGCCGGTGGCGTCGTAGAAATATTTCGGTGACAGCCGTTTCGGGTGACGGGCGAGATCGCCAATCACGTCGCCGGCAAACATCGATGTCGCTTCGTCGAACGGATACGCTTTGGCCAAAGCGGCGGCATGCACATTCATGATACTCTCCCGAACGCGCTTACCGACGCGTTATTGATGTCGACAGGACTCAATCAGGCATAGTCTGCGAGGCGTAACCCCGTGAATTGCCAGCGATGGTGTGGATAGAAGAAGTTGCGATAGGTGACGCGGCTGTGACCTGAAGGCGTCGCCAGCGACGAGCCGCGCAGCACGAGCTGGTTGACCATGAACTTGCCGTTGTACTCACCGAGCGCGCCTTCGATCGCGCGGTAGCCCGGATAGGGCGAATAGGAGCTACGGGTCCATTGCCAGACGATGCCGTAGGCGTCGTTGAGCAGGCCGGCGCGCGCGGCGACCTCCCATTCCATCTCGGTCGGCAGGTGCCTGCCGGCCCATCGGGCGAAGGCGTCGGCCTCGTAATAGCTGACGTGGCAAACCGGCGCGGACGGATCGATCGGCTGCAGGCCGCCGAGCGTCATGATCCTCCATTCGCCGTCGATCTCGCGCCAATGGCCGGGTGCCTGCCAGCCCTCGTTGCTCACGGTGCCGAAGCCATCCATCAGCCACAGCGTGGCGGTGGAATAACCGCCGTCCTTCATGAAGGCGAGCCACTCTGCATTGGTGACGAGGTTCTTCGCGAGCTTGACCGGGCCGACCAAGGCGCGATGCGCGGGCTTCTCATTGTCGAAATGGAAGCTGTCGTCGCCATGGCCGACGGTGTGGATGCCTTCGTTGAGCGTCACCCATTCCTCAGGCCCGTGCTGCGACGCCGGGAAGCGCCACGTCGGATCGTAGGCCGGCGGGATCGGGTTCTGCGCGAAGGCATGCAGGATGTCGGTGTACATCAGCTCCTGATGCTGCTGCTCGTGATTGAGCCCGACCTCGACCAGCGGCACCAGCGCCTCGAGCGTGTCGGCTCCGGCAGTCTGGAAGAATTTCACCACCTCGGCGTCGACATGGCGGCGGTAGGCGGTGACTTCGTCGGCGGTCGGGCGGGTCAAATGGCCGCGCTGGTGGCGGGCGTGCCGCGGACCGGCGCTGACGTAATAAGAATTGAACAGATAAGCGTAGTCGGGATGGAATGGCGTGTAGCCCTTGACGTGCTCGCCGAGCAGGAACTGCTCGAAGAACCAGGTGGTATGGGCGCGGTGCCATTTGGCTGGGCTCGCGTCCGGCATCGACTGGATCAGCTGGTCTTCGGGCGACAGCGGCGCGGCCCGCCGTTCGGTCTCGTCGCGGACGGCGCGATAGGCGTCCACCAAGCGCTGGGCGAGCGGGCCGGATTCGGAGGACAGTGACGGGGGGACGGCGGGAAGGGCGGCCGCGGCAGAGGCTGGTTTCGTCACAGGGGTCTCCGATTCAATGGAGAGAACGTTGCTTCGGCAAACTGGTTCCCAACGGACAGTTCGTCCTAGATAGGGGCTCCGTTACGGGAAAAAAGCCTCCCCCCGCGATGATATTGGGGCCGTCAGATAATCCCGGCCCATTTTGGGCGCCCGCAGCGCCCGGCGCATGCCAGATTTCCGCCATTTTGCTTTGGATGCACAATGGTTTGAGCTACATATATAGTCAGTCACGGGTTAGAAGGGTGGGCCGGCCCGTCAAGGCCTGAGAGCGCCGCCCCCGAAGGAAGCGAAAATGAGCATCGAGCAATTCATCGACAACGAAGTGAAGTCGAACGACGTCGTCCTGTTCATGAAGGGCACGCCGCAATTCCCGCAGTGCGGGTTTTCCGGTCAGGTCGTGCAGATCCTCGACCACATCGGCGTCGGCTACAAAGGCCTCAACGTTCTCGAATCCGCCGAGCTGCGCAACGGCATCAAGGTCTATTCGAACTGGCCGACGATTCCGCAGCTCTATGTGAAGGGCGAGTTCGTCGGCGGTTGCGACATCATCCGCGAGATGTTCCAGGCCGGCGAATTGCAGCAGCTGTTTGCCGACAAGGGCATCCCGGTCGACGTGGCTGCCTGACCTTGACGGCGCGCCAGATCGGCAAGGCGCGGCTCGAAGTCATCGTTACCGACATCACGACCCTGCGCGTTGACGCCATCGTCAACGCGGCCAATTCATCGCTGCTCGGCGGCGGCGGCGTCGACGGAGCGATCCATCGTGCCGCGGGCCCCGAGCTGCTCGCCGAGTGCCGCACCCTGCACGGCTGCAAGGCCGGCGACGCCAAGATCACCAAAGGCTATCGGCTCCCGGCCAAGCACGTGATCCACGCCGTCGGCCCGATCTGGCACGGCGGCACCCAAAACGAGGGGGCGCTGCTCGCATCCTGCTATCGCCGCGGCATCGAGCTGTGCCACGCCAATCAGCTTGGCTCCATTGCATTTCCCGCCATCTCGACCGGCGTCTATCACTTCCCGCCGGACCGCGCCGCCGACATCGCGGTCAAGGCCGTCGTCGATGCCCTGGCCGCCGCACCCGGCCTCGCGCAGGTGATCTTTTGCTGCTTTTCTGCCCAAAGCGGCGAGCTTCATCAGAAGGCCCTGGGGGCCTTTGGCAGCCCTTGTGCCTGATGATACCGCCGCTACACTTCCCCGTGATTTCCGGGGAGGGATAATCCAAATGCATTCATTTCGTTTGACGTGCGCGGCCGCGGCCGCCGCGGTGGTGCTGGCGGCGCCGGCGTACCCGCGCACCGAGGGCACCTACGAGATTCCGGCGGGTGCGCATTTCAACCGCGACAAGCTCGCCAAGATCAGCGAGTTCTTCAAGAACGAGGTCGCGACCGGGAAGATTCCCGGCGCCATCGTCTTGATCCAGCAGCACGGCAAGCCGGTCTATCACGAGGCCTTCGGCGTGCAGGATGTGGTCAGCAAGGTGCCGATCACGGACAAGACCATCTTCCGGCTGGCTTCGATGTCCAAGTCGATCACCGCCGTCGTCTCAATGCAGCTGCTGCAGGAGGGCAAATACAAGCTCGACGATCCGGTCTCGAAGTACATCCCGTCCTTTGCCAACGTGAAGGTCGGCGTCGAGAAGAAGGCCGAGGACGGCACCAAGACGCTGGAGCTGGTGCCGCCAAAGCGGCCGCTCACGATCCTCGATCTGATGACGCATACGTCGGGTATCACTTACGGCTTCTATGGCGACAGCCTGGTCCGCAAAGCCTACAAGGAAGCCAATATCTACGGCGGAGATTTTGATCTCGCCGAATTCGCCGAGCGGATCGCCAAGCTGCCGTTGCACAACCAGCCCGGCGCGCTCTGGCAATACGGCCATTCCACCGACATTCTGGCGCGCGTGATGGAGGTGGCCACCGGCGAGAAGCTCTCGGCGATCGAGTACGAAAGGCTACTCGATCCGCTCGGCATGAAGGACACCGGCTTCTTCGTCACCGATCCCGAGAAGCAGAAGCTGATGGCCGAGCCGATGCCGAACGACAGCGACTTCCGGGTCGGCCGGGTCAACGATCCGACCAAGGTCAAGAAATGGGAGTCCGCCAGCGGCGGCATGGTCTCGACCATGGCGGATTATTCGCGCTTCGCGCAGATGCTGCTCAATGGCGGCACCCTCGACGGCAAGACCATCCTGAAGCCCGAGACGTTCAAGGAGCTGACGACCGACCGCGTCGGACCGGGCTCCGGCGTCGAGCGCGACTTTTTCTACTTCCCCGGCGACGGCTTCGGCTTCGGGCTTGGGATCGCGGTGCGCACCGATCCCGGCACTGCGAAGCCGCCGCCGCCCGGCGATCTCGGCGAGCTGAAATGGGACGGCGCCAGCGGCTGCTATTATGTCATCGACCGCAAGCAGGACTTCTTCTTCGTCCTGCTGGAGCAGACGCCGACCGAGCGTCAGCGCATCCAGCGGACGCTGAAGCAGCTCGTCTATGAAGCCATGGAAAACTAGAGCGTTTTCGAGCGAAGTGGATACCGGTTCGCGTGAAGAAACGCGTTGAAAAGAAGGGAATGACGGCATGATCCGATTCAGGCGGATCGGCTCATGCGCTTGCATGCGTGGGCGCCGCGCGTTCGTCGCGGTACTCGCGTTCGCGTTGGTCGCAACGGTTGCGAAGGCCGGCTCCGCGGGGCCGGCCGCGCACAGCTTCTCGGCGGAAGGCCTCGCCAAGGTTTCCGACTATGTCAGAAACGAGGTCGCGACCGGAAAGATTCCGGGCGCGATCCTGCTGCTGCAGCAGCATGGCAAGCCGGTCTACTACGAGAAGTTCGGGGTTCGCGATGTCGCCACTGAATTCTCGATGAGCGCCGATACCATCTTCCGCCTCTATTCGATGTCGAAGCCGATCACCACGGTCATCGCGATGATGCTGGTCGAGGAAGGCAAGCTCGCCCTCGGCGATCCGGTGTCGAAATATATCCCGGCCTTTGCCGATATGAAGGTCGGGGTGGAAAAGCGCGGCGATGAGGGCAAGATGGCGATGACGCTGGAGCCGCTGAGGCGCCCCATCACCATCGAAGACCTGATGCGCCACACCGCCGGCCTGCCTTACGGCTATTACGGCGGTGGTGTCGTGAACAAGACCTACGCCGATGCCGGCCTGTTCAACAACGATCCCGACAATGCCGAATTCGTGGCGCGGCTTACGGCATTGCCGCTCGCCGAACAACCCGGCACGCAATGGGACTACGGCCATTCCACCGACGTGCTCGGCCGCATCATCGAGGTGATCACGGGGAAATCGCTGTTTCAGGTCGAGAAGGAGCGGCTGCTCGGCCCGCTCGGGATGAACGAGACCGCGTTCTATGTCGCCGACCGGGCGAAATGGCCGCTGATCGCCGAGCCGATGCCGAAGGATCGCACTATCAGTCCGGTCGCCGACGTCCGCAATCCGCGCAAGCCGCTGCGATGGGAATCCGGCGGCGGCGGCATGGTCGGCACCATCGGCGACTATGCGCGCTTCTCGCAGATGCTGCTGAATGGCGGCAGCTATGAGGGCAGGCGCTATCTGAAGCCGGAGACCATCGCGCTGATGGCGAGGGACCATATCGGTCCGGAGACCGGCGTCGTGCGCGACCAGAACTACTATCCCGGTCCGAATTCCGGCTTCGGCCTCGGCTTCGCGGTCCGCACCTCGGTGCCGGCGAACACAGACTGGCCGCTGGGCGAGTATCGCTGGGACGGCGTCGGCGGTACCTTCTTCTTCATCGATCCCGCGGATGACCTGTTCGGGATCTTCATGGTGCAGACGCCGTCGCAGCGCGGCCGAATCCAGCAGGAGCTGAAGACGCTGATCTACCGGGCGATGGGGCGGTAGACGTGGCGCGCGGAGGTGGTCATGCAGGCGATGACATTCACTTTCCGCAAGCTCATCCTCGCGGCCGTCACGTCTGCAGCCATGACTGCGTGCTGGCCTGTTCTGGCCGAAGAACCTCGCCGCCCCAGTGATGCCGACGTCATGCAGCGGATCGACCATGTCTTGAACGGCCTGAGGACGGCGATCGTCGTCGACGGCGATGCGCCAATGACGCTTGCCGATCGCATGAACGAGCTGCACGTTCCCGGTGTCAGCATCGCGGTGATTCACGGCGGCGCCATCGAATGGGTGCGCGGCTTTGGCTCGGTCGCCATCGGCGGTCCGCCCGTGGTGCCGGAAACGCTGTTCCAGGCGGCCTCGATCAGCAAGCCGGTGACCGCCATTGCTGCTCTGGCGCTGGCCCAGGCTGGCAAGCTCGATCTCGATGCGGACGTCAACACTGCGCTCAAGAGCTGGAAGATTCCGGACTATCCGTATCCCCAATCTCGGGTGACAGTTCGGCGGTTGCTGAGCCATACGGCCGGGACCAACGTGCCGTTCTACCCGGGCTATCAGGCGGGCCAGCCGGTCCCCTCGCTCCTCCAGATTCTCGACGGCACGCCGCCTGCGAACAGCGCGCCTGTCCGGGTCGAGCACGAGCCCGGCAAGCAGGACCGCTATTCCGGCAGCGGCTACACGATCGTTCAGCAACTGCTCGTCGATGTGACGGGACGGCCGTTTCCCGCGCTGCTCGACGACGTCGTCCTCAAGCCTTTCGGGATGACGCATTCCAGCTTTGCGCAACCATTGCCTGCGGATCGTTTGACGATGGCCGCCACACCGTACCGGTCGGACGGCGCGCCGGTGCCTGGCGGCCCGCATGTCTATCCCGAACTGGCCGCCGCGGGATTATGGACGACGCCGACCGATCTCGCCCGTCTCTTGCTCGGCGTGTTGGATTCGTTAGCCGGTCGGAGCAATCCCGTTCTGTCGCAATCGATGACGGCCGCGATGCTCTCGCCGGTACTCGGTAGTGCCGACGGGCTACCCCCTGGGATCGGACGACGCGGGCTGGGCTGGCTGGTTCGCGGCTCGGCGCCGAACCGGCAATTCTGGCACAACGGGGTGAACGAGGGCTTCATCGACACCATGGTCATTTTCGAGAACGGCGATGGTGCCGTCGTGATGACGAATGGTTGGGGCGGTCGGATCCTCGTCGACGAGATCCTGCGCAGCATCGCGGCCGAGTACCGCTGGCCGGATCGCCAGGCCAAGGTCGGCAAGTTCATTGCAGTGAGCCCGCAGGCGCTGGATCGTCTGGTCGGAACCTATCGGTTCACGCCGGAATTTTCGATCCGCGTCACGAGGGAGGGCAATCGCCTGTTCAGCGAGGCGACAGGGCAGGAGCGGCGTGAAATCTTCGCCACCAGCGATCGCAAGTTCTTTTTCAAAGTCGTCGATGCCGTGCTGTCATTCGACACGGACGGTCGGAACGCGGCAATGCAAGTGACCCTTCACCAGGAAGGAACTGACCATGTCGGAAAGCGGCTGCCGTAGTTTGGCAGCCCGGATTTCGTGCAGTTCCATCCGGGCTACGGGAGTTACGCCGCGCGCACGATGTCCCTGACGTGTCCGATCGCTTCCTCGATCATCGCTGCCGTGACATCGAGATGCGTGCAGGCCCTGATCCGGCCGTCCATCATCGCCAGCGTCACGCCGCGCTTGCGCAGCTCGGCGACCATCTTGTCGCCTGATACCCCGGCACCGTCGGGCTTGAAGAACACAAGGTTGGTCTCCGGCGCCTGCACCGCGATGCCGTTGATCTGCGACAGGCCGCGCGCCAGCGCCCGGGCATTGGCGTGGTCGTCGGCGAGGCGGTCGACATGGTGATCGAGCGCATGGATGCAGGCGGCGGCGCAGACGCCGGACTGCCGCATCGAGCCGCCGAGCCGCTGCTTCCAGCGCCAGACATAGTCGATGAAGGCCCGGGTGCCGGCGATCACGCCGCCGATCGGCGCGCCGAGGCCCTTGGAGAAATCGATCCAGGCGGAATCCCAGCCCGCCGTCATTTCGCGCGGCGTGATGCCGGACGCCACGGTCGCATTGAGCAGCCGCGCGCCGTCCATGTGGGTGACAAGGCCGTGGGCCTTGGCGATGCGCACGACCTCGTCGAGCACCGCCTTCTTCCAGATCGTGCCGCCACCGATATTGGCGGTCTGCTCGACGCTGACGAGCACCTGCGGCGGCTGGTAGCGGGTGCGCGGATGCAGCGCGGCCTGGAAGGTCTCAGGCGTGAACTGGCCGTCATCACCCGGCAGCTGCGTGATCTGGAAACCGCCGAGCGCGGCATGGGCGCCGCCCTCGCGCGCGATGATATGCGCGGTCGCATGCGCCAAAATCTCGTCGCCGGGGCGGCAATAGGCCAGCGTCGCCGCGACGTTGCACATCGTGCCCGACGGCATGAACACGGCGGCCTCCTTGCCGAGCAGATCGGCGACGCGGGCGCAGAGCTCATTGGTGGTCGGATCGTCGCCGACCTGCTCGTCGCCGACCTCCGCCTTCGCCATCGCCTCGCGCATCGCCGGCGTCGGCCTGGTCTGCGTATCGGACAGAAGGTTGATGCGGACGGGCGGGGCCTTGGGATCGGGCCGGGCAGGGGTGTAGTGCATGGGCTTTCCTCATCGCTCCGCTGGCGTGCGGAATCGCCGCTAGCGTATAGGCCTCCGGGCAGCGTGACGAAACCGCATAATTATGATCTCGGTGGGCGTCACGCGATAGTCGATCAGGTAGGGATAAGGTGTCGCCGAAAGCCGGCGGACGCCTGAGCGGCTTGTCGGGCGCCCTGCACGCGGCTGCTCTTGCAGCAGCGTGACAAGTGCCAAGATGCGGTCCCGCACGTCGACCGCCCCCTGGGGCGATCGTGTCTCGATATAGGAGAGTGCCTGATCAATCTGAACAAGAGCGCGTCGCGTGTAACGGACGTTCACAGCCCGTGCTTTGCCCACATCGCACGGACTTCCTCGGCCGTTGCCAGCTCGCCGCGTGCAATCTCGGAGTCGGCTTCAGCCAGATCGGCGTCTTCTTCCGGCGCGAGCTGAAGCGGTGGTTGGTCGACGCCGGCAAGCTGCAGCATGATGCGCGCGAGCTCGTCCTGCTCTGTGTCAGGCAAGTTTGAAACTGTCTCGAAGGCCTGTTCCAGTAACCGGGTCATCGGCAAGAAACCTCAACGGGCAGTCATCTGCCAAGTCCCGAATATCATAGTCGTCTTGTGGGCAAACAAAAAGGCCCCGGCAAAACCGGGGCCTTTCGGATATCGCAATGCTGCAGTGATCAGCGCGAATAGAATTCGACGATCAGATGCGGCTCCATCTGCACCGGGAATGGCACGTCCGAGAGGCCGGGGGTGCGCGCGAACGTCGCGGTCATCTTGGAGTGATCGACCTCGATGAAGTCGGGCACGTCACGCTCAGGGAGCTGGGCCGCTTCCAGCACCGGCGTCAGCTGCTTGGAGGAGTCCTTGACCTCGATGAGGTCGCCGACCTTCAGCTTGTAGCTGCCGATGTTGACCTTGCGGCCGTTCACCTTGATGTGGCCGTGGTTGATGAACTGGCGCGCGGCGAACATCGTGGAGACGAACTTGGCGCGGTAGACCACGGTGTCGAGACGGCGCTCCAGGAGGCCGATCAGGTTCTCGCCGGTGTCGCCCTTCAGGCGGCTGGCTTCGACATAGATGCCGTGGAACTGGCGCTCGGAAATGTTGGCGTAGTAGCCCTTGAGCTTCTGCTTGGCGCGCAGCTGCACGCCGAAGTCGGAGAGCTTGCCCTTGCGGCGCTGGCCGTGCTGGCCGGGGCCGTATTCGCGGCGGTTCACGGGGCTCTTCGGGCGGCCCCAGATATTCTGGCCCATGCGGCGATCGATCTTGTACTTCGCCTCACTGCGCTTTGTCATCGCGTCCTCTTTGTACAGCCGTCGCACCCAGCGCCCGGCGTTTTGTCAGTCTAGGGTTTGAGGAGACGCGCCCTCCTGTGTACCGGCCAAAAGGCCTGTACCGACAGGTCCGCCTCGAAAGCTCGGGGAGGACCACGGGTCGCGAAACGCATCGCGGGCCAAAACCGGCCCGCGAGCAAGGTGGTCTTAAGGAGAAAGTCCGGTTCTGTCAAACAAAACGCAGGGCATTTTGGGCCGAATCGGCGTCAAAATTGGCCAATTTCGTCCGTTAGAGGCGGCTTCCGGCCGCCCGGACCAGCCGGGCATCGGCTTGCGGCCGGCCCGCGCCCAGTTCGGCGGCGATTTCGCCGCCCAGCACCTGCTCGAGGCGGATCAAGGTCTGCGCGATCAGGGCGGCGTCGCAGACCAGATGGTCCCAGCGCACCACCACGTCGACGGTGTGGTCCGGCCTGATCACGCCATAGCTCAACAGGAATGGCCCGGGGCTCAGCGCGTGCAATTCGCCGGGGCCATAGGCCGCGACCGAGGTCACGCCAAAGCTGCCGCAGAAATTGGCGCGCTGCCGGCCAAAATTCATCCCGATCGCCCACGCCAGGCGGCGCAGCGGAAGCGGCAGGCGGGTCACGCAGAGCATTTTGCGGAACGAGGGAATTTCGTGCAGCGGCGCGGTCTTGGCGCGGCGGATGAGCGCGTCGACCTCGGCGAGCGGCATCTCGTCGGCGGCACAGACGCGCTCGAACAGCACACAGTCCTCGCCCTTCTCGACGCGGGCAATCGCCACCATGCCGACGCTGCGCGGCAACTCGTAGAGGCAAGGCCAGGGCCATTTGACGTGCAGCGTGCGCAAGGTTGGCTCGGTCCTGGCGACCAGCGCGAATGCCTTGACGAAGATGGCGGCCCAGCCCGGTGCCTGCGCCGCACGTGCACGAGCCTCGACGATTGCCCGCACGTTCAGGGTGCGCTTCAGGGAGACCAGCGGCACGCCGGCCGATGCATGCATCAGATCGGCGACGAGACGGCGCGGCAATGAAATTTGACGAAATTTACCGCGCATCCGTTCGGTTCAGTTCCTTAGCAAACAGGCAAAAAATCAAAGGCCCGGCGAGCTCAAATGGTTGCTCGCCGCACCTGAAGCTCAGATGAACCAACTGGTCGGAGACCAAGGGGTTCTGCTCACGGCGCTGGTTTTGCCAACGGCTCGCCGGCCTTGACCACATAGACGCCGAGCACCTTGAGCGGCTGGTCGCCGGACGTCTTGGCGTCGTGCACCGCGCCTTCCGGGATCTGGTAGGAATCGCCCGCCTTCAGCTTCAGCGGCGGCTTGCCGTCGATCAGAAGCTCGAGCTCGCCTTCGAGCAAATAGCCGGTTTCAGCGCCGGGACGGGTGTGACGTCCCGACGCACCCCCGGCCGGAACCTCGGCGATCGCGGTGACCGTGTTGTAGCCCGGCGGAAAATCGACCTTCTGCAGCGCCGTCCGCTTGATGCCGCTCTGCTGCGCCAGCGCAGCGCCGGCACCGGCAAGGGCAATCACGGTGAGACCAAGCAGTAATTTCCTGAACATGGATTTTCTTCCCAACCCGCGAATCTCTAGCAGCGCGGAATCGCGGCGGAAAGCGGGCGATGTGTGATGTGCACTTGCGACGTTGGGATTAGTCGGTTCATCCAATAGCGCAGGTTTGCGCAGCTTATTCATGAGCTACTCAGGCGAACGAGCTGTATCGGCGACACGCATCGTTCACTCCGTCGCAGGCGCGATGCCGGAAGTTGCACCCGCGGTTCCTTCACGACGTGACTGGAACCTGCTCGCCGGCAGCTGTGAACAAGCGGAGCGCCGCGCGGCCGCGTTCGACGCCTACCGCTTGATCCCCGCGAACGCGGCCGCAATGCCGCGCTGGAACAGCGACCAGTCGAAGCCGAGCGCGAGCGCGAGGTAGCCGCGCTCGATCATCGCATTGGCCTGTTCGGCGGTGCGTGCGACGCCGCCGATCGGCACGCCGCTCTTCATGATGCCTTGTTCGGCGCGCTGCATCAGCGCGACCACTTCGGGATCGTCGGGCAGACCGCGCTTGTCGATCGAGGTGGCGAGATCGCCGGGTCCAATCACCGCGAGGTCGATGCCCGGTGTCGCCATGATCTCGTCGATGCGGTTCACGGCATCGACGTGCTCGATCGTGATCATGCAGATCATGTCGTCGTCAGCGGTCGCCATGTAGTCGTTCATCGAGACGCCCCAGCGGAACGGCGCATGGAACGGTCCCCAGAGCCGGTCGCCTTGCGGCGGATAGCGCACGCTGCGCACCGCCTTCACCGCATCGCTTGCGTTGCAGATCATCGGAAAATTGATGCCGAGCGCACCGATGTCCATCGGTGCCTTGGCGAGATGCGGCTCGTTGGCGGCGATCCGCACCATCGGCACGCAGGGCGTGCCCGAGGTCGCCACGATCATCGCATGGGCGGTGCCGAGATCGATCGGCCCGTGCTCGAGATCGACGATGATCCAGTCCAGCGACTGCGCCATGATCTGCACGGTCTGGATGCTCGGAATGGTCGCGATCGCGCCGAAGGTCGGGCGCTTGTCGCGCCACGCCTCGCGCAGGCGATTGAGCGGCGTCAGCGGGGCTGCGGTCAAATTCGGTCCTCCTTCGAAGGAGAGCAGAGGCTAGCAGCGCGTTGTGACGGCGAAAAGGATCAGGCCGGGACGCGGCCGCCGAAGAATGGCGTCAAGGCTTCCGTCAGCGCGTGCGGGCGCTTCGAGGTGAAGATCATCT
The DNA here is from genome assembly GCF_054063355.1 of Bradyrhizobium sp. USDA 4502. NCBI lineage: Bacteria > Pseudomonadati > Pseudomonadota > Alphaproteobacteria > Hyphomicrobiales > Nitrobacteraceae > Bradyrhizobium > Bradyrhizobium sp. USDA 4502. The sequence goes on along the minus strand of NZ_JBSSGF010000001.1, from coordinate 4,269,818 downwards.
CGGCGCCGGCCTGGTCGCTCTCGTGGCCGGCAGGGCCGAGCAGGTCGGCGACGCGGCGTGCGATCGCCGGCGCCGGATCGATCCAGTCGACCGGCCAGGGCGCGAGCCTCCTGAGGCGTTCCAGCAGCAGCGGATAATGCGTGCAGGCGAGCACGACGGTGTCGGTGCGGGTGGGGTCGTGGGCGCCATCGCCGACGAAGCAGGGCGCGAGCTCGGCCGCGATATCCTCGTCACGCACGCTCGCGCCGCTGAGGGCGGCCTCCGCCAGCGAGGCGAGCTCGCCGGAGCCGACCAGCGTCACCTCGCAGCCCTGCGCAAAGTCCGAGATCAGCTTGCGGGTATATTCGCGCTTCACGGTGCCCCTTGTGCCGAGCACCGACACGCGCTTCGTTTTCGACGAGGCGCAGGCCGGCTTGATCGCCGGCACGGTGCCGACGAAGGGCAAAGGATAGGCGTCGCGCAGATGCGACATGACCAGGGTGGATGCCGTATTGCAGGCGATCACGACGAGGTCGGGCGCGTGGGCCGCGATCAGCTCACCGACCAGCGGCACCACACGGGCGATGATCTCGTCCTCGCCGTGGTGGCCATAGGGGAAAAAGGCGTCGTCGGCGACATAGACGTAATGCGCGTCGGGCCGGGCGCGGACGATCTCGCGCAGCACGGTGAGGCCGCCGAGGCCGGAATCGAACACAAGGATGGTCGGGGGAGTGGACACGCGAAAACTCTATCCGAAGCAGGGTTACCATTCAGTTGTTTTTGGCTATCCGGCCGCTTCGGCCGACAAAAGGCGGTGAAGCCGGGAATTTCACATGGCCTTGACCGATAGCTGCAAGTATCACGGCAAACTATTGCTGCGACGTGTGAAATCCAAAAATGCGGCCGCAAGGGGGCCACGCGACATGATCCGCAATACCGCCGCGAGCTGGGGCTCGCTCGCCCGCGCGTTCCACTGGGTGCTCGGCATCGCCATCATCGGCATGCTGGCCTATGGCTGGTGGATGAACCACGTCCCGGCGCGGGCGGACAAGTTCTTCTACCGCTCGATCCACGCCGATATCGGCTACCTGGTGCTGCTGCTCACCGTGCTGCGGCTGGTCTGGCGCGGCGTCAACCCGACGCCGGCGCTGCCGGCCGAGATGCCCTCCTGGCAGCGGATCGCCGCCCGGGTCAGCCACGGCGCGCTCTACGCCGTCACCCTCCTGGTGGCGATGCTGGGGTGGTCGCATTCCGGCGCCCGCGCCCAGGATTATTCGAGCTTCTTCGGCCTGTTTCACGTTCCCCAGATCACCTCGCCCGACAAGGCGGCGGCGGATGCCTTTGAGGATCGCCACATCTTCTTCGCCTATGTCTTGCTGGCGCTGATCGTGCTGCACCTCGCCGCGGTCGCCCTCCACCACTTCGTCAAGCGCGACCGTGTCGCCGCGCGGATGGTGGGGACAAGCGAGGTCGACCCCGCCCGCTAGGCGGGGGCGGCCGGCTCTGTGCGTTCCAAAAATGGTCGCCCGCGCGGGGACACCTGCGCTACCCTGTGACGAACGGGGGCGGCCATCGCGGTTCGAATGCTCATGAACGATTCTGCACGACATCAAACGAACTGGCGCATGCCGGACGAGGGCGCCCCGCATGCCGCCACCTGGATGGCCTTTGGCGCCGACGTGGAGCTCTGGGGCACGAAGCTGCTTCCCGTCATCAGAAATAATCTCGCCAGCGTTGCCAAGACAATCGCGGTCTATGAGCCGGTGAAGATGCTCGTGCGCGAGGAGGACTACGACATCGCCGCGCGGCTGTGCGGTCCCTCGGTCAGCCTCGTCGTTCAACCGCTCGATGATGTGTGGCTGCGCGATACCGGACCGGTCTTCGTGACCAATCCGGCCGGGCAGCTCGGCGCCGTCGGGTTCAATTTCAACGGCTGGGGCAACAAGCCGCAACCGTATGCACGCAAGCAGCATCTATATGCACGCGATGCCAAGGTGGCAGAGCATCTGGCCGGAGCCGCGCAGGCAATCTTCTTGAAGGCCGATCTGGTGCTGGAAGGCGGCGGGATCGAGGTCGACGGCGAGGGGACGGCCATCATCACCGAGAGCTGCGTCCTCAACCCAAATCGCAATCCCGACGTCCCCAAGGCGAAATGCGAAGACGAATTGTCTCGCCTGCTCGGACTGGACAAGATCATCTGGCTACCCGGCTGTCACAACAAAGACGACATTACCGACGGCCATACCGATTTCTACGCGCGCTTCACCAGCCCGGGCGTCGTTGTCGCGGGCCTGGAGATGGATACGTCGTTCGACGATTACGAGGTGACGAGAGAACACCTGGCAATCCTGCGCAAGTCGACAGACGCAAGAGGTCGACACCTGAAGGTCGTGGAGTTGCAGGGACCGTCGACGGTCCGTCCAAAGTACGGAAACGACGACGGCTTCGCCGCCGGCTACATCAATTTCTACGTTTGCAACGGTGCCGTGATCGCGCCGGAATTCGGTGATGCGGCAGCGGACCGCAACGCGCGCGACAAGCTGCGCGACCTGTACCCGGACCGGGAAATCATCCAGCTCGATATCGACGGCATCGCCGCCGGTGGCGGCGGCATCCACTGCGTGACGCAGCAGCAGCCGCGCTTGTGAAAGCTGGCGGCCCGGTCGCGAAGCGGGCGACCGGGCCGTGGCTGCACGAGCGGCGCTAGCCCGCCGGCATCTGCTTCTCGACCAGCCGCACCCAGTAGGAGGCGCCGTGGCCGAGGATGTTGTCGTTGAACTTGTAGGCGGGGTGGTGGCACATCGGACCGTCGCCCATGCCGAGGAAGACGAACGCGCCGGGTCGCGCTTCCAGCATGAAGGCGAAATCCTCGGCGCCCATCACCGGCACCAGATTGTCGTTGACGCGGTCGGCGCCGACCACATCGCGGGCGACCTCGGCGGCGACGCCGGCCTCGCGCGCGTGGTTCAACGTCACCGGATACATGCGTCCATAATCCGTCTCGGCCGAGCCGCCATAGGCCTTGGCGATGCTGGAGGCGACCTCGCCGATCCGGCGCTCGACCAGGTCGCGCACACCGGGATCGAGCGTGCGCACGGTGCCGCCCAGCGTCACGGTCTCCGGGATCACGTTGAACGCGGTGCCGGCCTCGAACATGGTGATCGAGATGACCGCCGATTTCAGCGGGTCGACATTGCGCGATACGATCGACTGCAGCGCATTGATGATCTGGGCGCCGATCAGCACGCTGTCGACCGCCTCGTGCGGGGCGGCGCCGGCGTGGCCGCCCTTGCCGTGGACCACGATCTTCAACGTGTCTGACGAGGCCAGCATCGGGCCCGGCGTCGTCGCGAAGTAACCCTCGGGCAGGCCGGGCATGTTGTGCAGGCCGTAGACCTCCTGGATGCCCCACCGGGTCATCAGCCCGTCGTCGACCATCGCCTTGCCGCCGGCGCCGCCTTCCTCGGCGGGCTGGAAGATCACGACCGCGGTGCCGTCGAAATTGCGCGTCTCGGTGAGATATTTGGCGGCGCCGAGCAGCATTGCGGTGTGGCCGTCATGGCCGCACGCGTGCATCTTGCCGGGAATCTTCGAGGCGTAGGCGACGCCCGAGGCCTCCGCGATCGGCAGCGCGTCCATGTCGGCGCGCAGGCCGATGGTCTTTCCCGAAGTGGACTTGCGGCCGCGGATCACGCCGACCACGCCGGTGCGCCCGATCCCCGTCACCACCTCGTCGCAGCCGAACTCGCGCAGTCTGTCGGCGACGATGCCGGCGGTGCGGTGGACTTCGTAGAGCAGTTCGGGATTCTCATGGAAGTCATGGCGCCAGGCGGCCATTTCATCCGAGAGGGCGGCAACGCGATTGACGATGGGCATGGGGAGCGTCCGTTTCTTGTGAACTTTGGTGGGCGGGTCAGCGTAGCGTAACCCGCCGACTTGTCACGCGGGAATGGCGTCAGTATCCCGGATGAGCGCAAGCGATATCCGGGGATATGCACAACCAGCCCCGGGTGTCGCTGCGCTCACCCGGGCTACGGGAACGGGCTACAAATTCGCCAGCCCGCATTCGACGGCGAGGCGGACCAGCTGGGCGTCGGTCCGCATGCCGGTCTTGGCCTTGATGAGGTAGTGATAGTTCTGCACGGTCTTGGTGCTGAGGTTGAGGTTGGCGGCGATCTGCTCCTTGGTGCTGCCGGCGGCCAGCTGCCGGAGGATTTCGATCTCGCGCTCGCCGAGCTGGTCGAGCGCCGATCGGGTCGGCACCAGGCTTTCCATCGCCAGCACGCGGGCGACGTCGTCGCTCATCGCATGCTCGCCGCGCGCCACCGAGCGGATCGCCGCGATCAGCTCGGCCGGTTCGCTGCCCTTGGTGACGAAGCCACTGGCGCCGGAGCCGAATGCCGCTTTCACCTGGGCCGCCTCGCTGTGCATGCTGAAGACGAGGATGCGCGCGTCGGCGTCGCGGGCGCGGATGTTGCGGATCGCTTCCAGTCCGCTCGCACCCGGCATCGAGATATCCATCACCACCACGTCCGGCTGGTGCGACTTGAACGCGCGATAGGCACTGGCGGCGTTGTCGGCTTCGGCGACCACGTGGAAATCGTCCTGATGCTCGAGCACGCGCCGGTAGCCCTGGCGGACCACCGGATGATCGTCCACCAGCAGGATCGAGATGCCCCGAATCTTCGCCGTTGTCGTCGTCACGGTTGTCATCTCAGGCGGCGAGCGGGATCGTGGCGGCGACCGACAGGCCGCGGCTGGCGCGCGCGATCGACAGCGAGCCGCCGAGGGCGGTGACGCGTTCGCTGACGCCGGTGAGGCCGAAGCCCGCGGATTGCGCCACCTTGGCCGCATCGCCGCCGCCGTCGTCCTCGACGCGCACCAGCAGGGCGTTCTCGCTTCCGGTGCGCCGCTCGATCCGCAGCACGATCTCGCGCGCCGAGCTGTGGCGCAGCGCATTGGTCAGGCATTCCTGCGCGACGCGATAGGCGGTGGCGGCGACCGTGCCGCTGATGTCGGCAAGGTCGCCCTGCAGATCGAGCTGGATCATCGGCTGCGCCGTGCGCGACCGCCAGCTGTCGACGAGATCGACGAGGCTTGCCTCCAGCCCGAGCTCTTCGGCCGGCGGATGGCGCAGCCGGTTCAGTGTATCGCGCAGGCACGCCATGATGCGGCGCGTCGCCTGCGAGATCATCCGTGCATCCTGCGCAATTTCGGTGCCGGCGGCGTACTTGTCTCCGGCGCTTGCCTCGATCGTGTTGGCGAAGGCGAGGATCGCGGTGAGATTCTGGCCGAACTCATCGTGCAGCTCGCGCGCCAGCGTGCGGCGTTCGTCGTTGCGGATTTCGAGCAGCCGCCTGGTCAGCACCGTGCGTTCCTCCTCGGCAAGCGCGAGGCGGTCGCCGAGATCGCTGACGGCGCGCCCGATCATCGCGAGCTCCATCGAGCGGACGCGCGGCAGCGGCGTACGGTACTCGCCGTCGGCCATCCGCCGCAGCGCCGACACGATCGAGTGGGCGGGCGCCAGCGTGTGCGCGATCGCAAGCGAAGCGAGCAGCGCGATGGCGAGGGCCATCAACAGCGCGACATGGATGTTGTCGAGAATGTGCTGCCAGGCGAGCGCGATCGCGGCGTCCGGATCGGCGATGGCGCGGACGGTTCCCGCGGTCGCGGCGCGGGCGCTGATCGGCCGCTCCACGGTGGCGTGATCGCCGAGTATCATCTGCACGGTGGCCGCGAACCAGCGCGGCGGCGCCTTGCCGATCCCCTTGCTCTGGCCGCAGAGCGGCTTCTCGAAGGCGCCGGCCGGTTCGAACTGCACGCAGATCCCGGGCGCGATCAGGCCCATGGTTTCGATGGTGCGCCAGTCCGGTGCCGGCAGCAATTGCTCGCGCATCCGGTTGCTGCGCAGCAGCAATTCGCGCCAGTACAGCGCCTCGAGCGATTGCGAAACCCGCTCGGCGGATGCCTGCGTGGCACGATCGACACTGCGATAGGCGTCGATCGTGGCCCAGACGGTGGCCGCGCCGAGGCATAGCGCGACGATCACGAGCAGGCGGGCGACCAGTTGAAGCACAAGGCGCATGCGATCACTCCACGGCCAGAGCATGATCCGGAACGGAGAGAAGCGGCTGGTCATGCTCAAACGAGAGGTGCGATGCTAACAGCACCGCTGTTCCCCGCCAATCGCAAGCATGCGAAGCTATGCAGGTCGGGAAATTTGCCTGACGGAATCTGGGCAGATGTCTTTGGACGGCGCAGGCCGGCTCTGCTCTAACGGAAGGTGAGGCCCGCGCCGCGCCTCACGGAACACAGGGAGCTCACGCAGCATGGATGCCAAGGTCGACGTCGCGGCCGCATCGGCCGGCACGGACGCGGCGGAGCGCAGCGCCCTGCTGCTCTGGATGATCTTCACCGGCCTTTCGGTGTTCGCCGCATTCCTGCTGTGGCGCTACGGGCTGATCCGCCTCATGATCAGTTCCGACCGCACCTACATTTCCAGCGTCATCGCCGTCCTTTACATCGTCACCTGCATCCATTGCTTCTGGCGGACGCGGGCGATCGCGCGGGAAGGCGAGGTCGCGCGCTCCTGCCGCACCATCCTCGCCGCGCCAGATGGCGCCAAGATCCTTGCATCAGGGGCGCTCGCATCAAATGCCCGCGGCCTGCCCGGCGGGCTCGTCACCGATCACATCAAGAGCCTGGTGCAGAAGGCCGAGGCGCAGGCCAAGGGGCGCATCGACCAGACCCTGCTGCTGCGGACGCTGGCGGACCGGCTGCGCGGGTCCAACGGCTTCGGCGCCTTCGTCTCCGACACGCTGATGAAGCTCGGCCTGCTCGGCACCATCATCGGCTTCATCATCATGCTGGCGCCGATCGCTTCGCTGGATGCCGCCGACAAGGTCGCGATGAAATCGTCGATGGGCCTGATGAGCGACGGCATGGCGGTCGCGATGTACACGACGCTGGCCGGGCTGATCGGATCGATCCTGGTCCGGATCCAGTACTACATGCTCGATTCCGCGACCCAGCGGGTGTTTTCCGACGCCGTCGTGCTGACCGAGACGCACGTCACGCCGGCCCTGGAACGTCGCCTCGGTACGCCGTCATGATGGATGAGTTCGGGCTCTATCCGCGTGAGGAGCCGTTCGATCCGCTCGGCGTGATGCTGTTCAAGGCGCTGCAGGTCATCGCCTTCCTGTTCTTCCTGGCGCTGCTTGCGGTGTCGCCGGACTCCAAGGAAGGCAAGATCGAATCCAAGGCGGAGTTCATCATCACGATGGACTGGCCGGACAACCATCCTGACGATCTCGACCTGTTCGTGCAGGATCCGGCCGGCAACATCGCCTGGTACCGGCATCGCGAGGCCGGCTTCCTGACGCTCGATCGCGACGACCGCGGCGGCGCCAACGACTTCATCGTGGTCAACGGCAAAAAGATCGCATCGCCGATCCGCGAGGAGATCGTCACGCTGCGCGGCGTCGTCGCCGGCGAATACACCGTCAACGTCTCGCATTTCCAGGCGACGACCGGCCAGCCAGTGCAGGCCAATGTGAAGGTGCAGAAGCTCAATCCGACCGCGCAGGTGATCTTCGACGACAAGCTGACCGTCGATCACACCGGCGACGAGAAGACCGCGGTCAGGTTTCGTCTCGATGCCGAGGGCAAGGTGATCAACGTCGACCGGCGGCCGAAATCGCTGCTCGAGACCTTCCGCAGCAGTTGGCGCAACGGCGGCGACCTCGATCCGAACACCGGCGTCCCGAAATCCGGCGTCAGGGTGCTCCGCAATGATTAGCTTGCAGTCGGTGATCCTCACGCTTGCGGTCGCATACGCGGTGGTCGGTGCGCTGCTCTTGATCGTGCTGGTCTATGCGCGGCTGCACTGGTCGCTGAAGGCTGTCGTCATCGTCGTGACCAGCGCGTTCTATTTCGTCAGCTTCGGCGGCATGCGCGATCTGCTCGGCTGGGCGTCCGCGGAAAAATTGCCGGCGAATTTCAAGCTGCTGTCGACGCGGATCGTGGAGCCGCATTCGCTGGAGGGCGACCCCGGCTCGATCTATCTCTGGGTCGAGGAGCTTGACGAGGACAACCGGCCGAGCGCGATCCCGCGCGCTTTCCGCATTCCCTATAGCGACGCGCTGGCGGAGCAGACCCACACCGCCGAGAACGAGATCAAGGCCGGGCACCCGCAAGGCGGACGGGCGGCGGATTTCGGCGGCGGCGACGGCACCATCATGGACTTCGTCAGGGAGTACATCACGCCGAAGACGATCCTGGAGACGACCGGCGGTGATTCCACGACGGGGACGTTCGTGGCCCCGCCGGCCGGCGCGCAAGGGTCGGTGTTCACGCCGCTGCCGCCGCCCCGGATGCCGCCCAAGGACGAGCAGCGATAGCGGGATGCCTCCCCGGGAGGGTGGCACAAAAATAGGGATCGGGAATAATCAGTCAGCGGGATGGACAGTAATCATCCGGAATTCCTCAATTGCCTGAAGCGTGTACTCTTGGAGCTAACCGGGGCTAGATTTTATCCCCAAGCCATTTTTCCCGGCAAAGGGGCCGCTGCGTGAAGCGGCCCCTTTCGATTCCGGTGGCAAGGTACGGCGAGGGGCCGGCGCGTCGAGGCGGGCTCACAGCACCGTCAGGAATGCGATCGCAAGAACCATCAGCCACCCGACAATGACAAGCGAGACCACCGCGCCCGCGGTGATCTTGGCGATCTCCTTCAAGGTCACTGGCCGGTCCATGCAAGTCTCTCCCAAGTAGCCCCGAGCGAGACATAGGCGCGGATTGGCAGATCGCCCCCGCTGCTCACGGAACGTTGTAGCGCCCATCAGCCGGGGGCTTGCCCGGGAGGATCGCTGTCATTTCACAAAATATTGTCTGACAGATATTGAAATCTGTCAGCGGGATGGTGTATATACTCATCAGCCCAAGGGAGGAGGGCGCCCAGTGGCTGTTCCGGCGTTTGGCCGGCGGAGCCGGACTTAATTTGACTACCTCGAAGGACTACCTCCATGACCATAGAAATCTTTCAATTGACCGCCCAGATTCAACAGTGGCTCAATCTTCGCGTCGCCCGCCACTTGGCCGCCCAGGCCGCCAAGTTCACCCGCGGGCAGGACAGCGATAACCAGACGGTAAACGCATGAACGAGGCGGTGGTTTTGACACCCGAGCGGATCCTTGAGGCAACTGAGGATGTCTTGAGGCGCTTCGGGCTGACCAAGGCCACCGTTGTCGACGTTGCCCGCGCGCTGGATGTCAGCCACGGCAGCGTCTACCGTCACTTCCCCAGCAAAGCCTCACTGCGCGATGCCGTCGCCAAGCGCTGGCTCGACCGCGCCAACGAGCCGCTGTGCAAGATCGCAGCCGGCGATGGCCCGGCGCCGGAGCGGCTGGAGCAATGGCTGCGCACCGCCTTCACGATCAAGCAGAAGAAGGTCTGTGACGATCCCGAGATGTTCGCGACCTACCTGGCGCTGGCGCAGGACGCGCGCGAGGTGGTGGAAGCCTACAAGGACAAGCAGGTCGATCTGATCGCGAAAATCCTGTCCGACGGTGTCGCGCAGGGCGTGTTCGAGATCGACAATGTGAAGGCGACCGCGCGCGCTGTGTTCGACGCCACCGTCCGCTACCATCACCCGGCGCATGCTGAGGAATGGGCCAAGCCGGAATGCCCGGGGCGGATCGATGCGCTGCTGGCCCTGCTGCTGAAGGGCCTGCGGGTCTGCAAGCCCTAGCTGAGCTTTCTGCCGACATCCCCTGACCACCTGATGCCTTTGGCCCGATTGCCGGCCCGGGGCCGCGTGTGCTTGATATCGGATAGGGATCAGCAACGCGGATCACGATGCGGCTTGCACTGTTCGCCGATATTCACGCCAACCGGCAGGGCTTCGCCGCCTGCCTCGACGCTGCGCATGCGCGCGGCGCCGAGCGGCTGATCTGCCTCGGCGATATCGTCGGCTACGGCGCCGATCCCGAATGGGCCGTCGACACGGTGATGGACCTCGTCGCGAAGGGCGCGGTCGCGGTGCGCGGCAATCATGACAATGCGATCGGCGTACCGAGCGACAGCATGAATGCCGAGGCGCAGGCCGCGATCGACTGGACCCGCGGCCGGCTCAGCGGCGAGCAGAAGGCGTTCCTCGCCGAGCTTCCGATGTCGCGGGAGGAGGACAATCGGCTCTACGTGCACTCCGAAGCTTCGGAGCCTGCGAGGTGGCGCTACGTGCGCGACACCGCCGACGCCGCGCGCAGCATGATGGCCACCGAGCTGCAGATCACGTTCTGCGGCCACATCCATCGTCCCGGCCTCTATTCGATGTCCTCGACCGCCAAGATGACGAGCTTCGTTCCGACTTCGGGCATCGCCGTTCAGTTGCTGCCGGGGCGGCGCTGGCTTGCGGTGCTCGGCTCGGTCGGCCAGCCACGCGACGGCGATCCCGCGGCGTCGTTTGCGATGTTCGATACCATAAGCCGCGAGATTACCTTTCATCGCGTGCCCTACGACGTCGCAACCGCGGCGGCGCGGATCAAGGCGAACGGCCTGCCGCACTGGCTCGCCGACCGCCTGCCGCTCGGCCGGTGACGCCGATGGCGGCGCTGGCGATGCAGGCGGGCGCCGAGATCGATGGCTTCACCATCGGCGAACGCGTGCACCGCGGCGGCATGGCGACGCTGTGGAGCGTCACCCATCCCGGCATCACCGTGCCGCTGCTGATGAAGGTGCCGCTCACCTCGGAGGGCGAGGATCCGGCCGCGATCGTCAGCTTCGAGATGGAGCAGATGATCCTGCCGCGGCTGTCGGGGCCGCACGTGCCGGCCTGTTTCGGCACCGGCGACTTCGAACGCCAGGCCTATGTCGTGATGGAGCGCATCCCCGGGCAGACGCTCTACAAGCGGCTCGGCGAGCTGCCGATGCCGTATGAGGAGGTGAGGGTGATCGGCGGCAAGGTCGCCACCGCGCTCGCCAGCCTGCACCGGCAGAACGTCATCCATCACGACATCAAGCCGAGCAGCATCATGTTCCGCGAGCGCGGCTCGGCGGTGCTGATCGATTTCGGCCTCTCGCATCACCGGCATCTGCCCGATTTGTTGCAGGAGGAGTTTCGGCTGCCTTACGGTACCGCGCCCTACATGGCGCCGGAGCGCCTGCTCGGCGTCCGCGACGATCCGCGCAGCGATCTGTTTTCGCTCGGCGTGCTGCTCTATTTCTTCACCACCGGCGTGCGCCCGTTCGGCGAGACCGAAAGCCTGCGCGGCATGCGCCGGCGGCTGTGGCGTGACCCCTATCCGCCGCGCGAGCTGAAGCCCGACTATCCGCCTTGGCTGCAGGAGATCGTGCTGCGCTGCCTGGAGATCGACCCCGCCGCGCGCTATCCGACCGCGGCGCAGCTTGCCTTCGATCTCGGCCATCCCGATCAGGTGAAGCTGACGGCGCGGGCGCAGCGGCTGCGCCGCGATCCGCTCAGCACGGTCTGGCGCCGCCGCTTCAATCTCGGCGCGGTGCCGCCGCGGCCGAAGTCCGATGTCGCGGCCCAGCTCGCCTCGAGCCCGATCGTGGCCGTCGCGCTCGATATCGGCGAGGGTGCCGAGGCACTGAACGACACCATCCGCGTCACCGCCGAGCGGGTGCTGTCGACCTCGCCGTCGGCGCGGCTCGCCTGCGTGAATGTGCTGAAGCTCAATCGCCTGGCGATCGACCGCACCCATGACGAGCAGGGCCAGAACAAGCATGTCGACCGCCTGGTGGCGCTGCAGCACTGGGCGCGGCCGTTCGGGCTCGAGGAGGGGCGGCTGACCGTGCATGTGCTGGAGGCGATCGATCCCGCCGCCGCGATCCTGGAATTCGCCGCGGTCAACCTGGTCGACCACATCATCATCGGCGCGCGGCAGAACTCGCTGCGGCGCGCGCTGCTCGGCAGCGTGTCCGCCAGGGTCGCGGGGGAAGCGCCGTGCACGGTGACCGTGGTGCGGCCGTCGCGGCTGGCGTCGCAAGCGGACGACGGCGAGGGCGATGAGGCGGCGGAGCAAGCGGCGAATGCCGCGGCCACGCCGGCCGCAGTGTTCTAGCTCCCCCGGATCATCAGATCGCTTCGCCGCGTGCCTCGGCCGCCGCATGGCGGATCGCGGCGATGTTGGTCTTGTAAGCCTCGACCGTGCCGCCCTTGAACACGGCGGATCCCGCGACAAAGGCGTTGGCGCCGGCGGCCGCGAGCTGGCCCGCGACGTCGGGTGCAACGCCGCCGTCGACCTCGATGTCGATCGGGCGGCCCGCGACCATCGCCCTGACATCGCTGATCTTGCCGATCGCCGAGCGGATGAAGGCCTGGCCGCCGAAGCCGGGATTGACCGACATGACCAGCACGAGGTCGATCAGGTCGAGCACATATTCGATCGCGCTCGCCGGCGTTGCCGGATTGAGCGAGACGCCGGCCTTCTTGCCGAGCGCGCGGATCGCCTGCAGCGAGCGGTGCAAATGCGGGCCGGCCTCGGCATGCACCGTGATGTGGTCGCAGCCCGCCTTGGCGAACGCTTCCAGGTAGGGATCGCAGGGCGAGATCATCAAATGGGCGTCGAAGATCTTTTTGGTGTGCGGCCGCATCGCCTTGATGACGTCGGGGCCGTAGGAGATGTTCGGCACAAAGTGTCCGTCCATCACGTCGAGATGGATCCAGTCGGCGCCGGCCTGGTCGACGGCGCGGACCTCCTCGCCGAGCTTTGAGAAATCCGACGCCAGGATCGACGGAGCGATAACGAGGGGACGCGGGGTGAATGACTGAGTCATGTCAGCTGTTCCGGAAGACTTCAGGGGGCGACGGGTGAGTCCGCCTAACATGCGGACGCGTGGCGGGCAATGCGAGCGGACGGCGCTCTGCGACCGGAAAATTCTTCCGCCGGCGGCAGCTCTTGCCGGGTGCGCGGAACCCGCTTCGAAGTGGGAACGCCTGGTTTTACTGGGTTTTTGCCATGGCACGCCCTTTGCTCAGCCACTGACCAGCGTTAGAGCCGCCAGGCGCGGCCCTGTTGGAGTATTGCCATGCTGTTCGCCCTTGGCGCTGCGTCGTCGGCCATTGACCTCTTGAGCTCGCTGATGTCGTCGAAGTCGACGACCCAGACCGGCGGCTCCAGTCAGGGGACTAAGACCACCGGCCTGTTCGCCCCCTCGACCGGTACATCGACGTCGACAGGCAGCAGCACCGGTACCGGCTCGGGCAGCGGCTCTCCGCAGATCTCGCCGCTGACGATGGGCGCGCTGATTTCCGCGCAAAGCCAGTCCCAGACCGCGGTTTCAAACAGCCCGACGGCGGCCAGCCGCTCGGATGCGCTCAAGGACCTGTTCTCGCAGATCGATGCCGACGGCAACGGCAAGATCACCCAGTCGGAATTCGAGAACGCGCTCGGCGCCGGCGGCACCAACACGGCGCAGGCCGACGACGTGTTCTCCAAGCTCGACAGCAATGGCGACGGTAACGTCAGCCTCGACGAGATGTCCCAGGCCTTGCAGGGCCACAAGGGCGGCGGCCATCATCGCCATCACATGGCCAGCGGCTCGACCGACGGATCCGGCTCCGGCGCGGGCGGATCGAGCTCCGATCCCTTGATGCAGGCGCTCGACGGTGCGACCTCGACGTCGGTGACCAACAGCGACGGCTCGACCACGACGACGACGACCTATGCCGACGGCTCGAAGGTGGCGATGACGACGCCGGCCGCATCCTCCGCGACCCTCAACGCGGCCTCGTCCTACAATATCGTCGAGCAGCTGATCCAGCGCCAGGCGAAGGCGATCTCGGCGCAGGACTTCGCTGCGATTTCGGTCAGGGCCTAAGGCGAATTTGCTACTAGCCGTCATTGCGAGGAGCTCGGCGACAAAATTGCAAAGCAATTTTGCGCTGAAGCGACGAAGCAATCCATGTCTCCGCAAGCGGCGAGATGGATTTGGATTGCTTCGCTTCGCTCGCAATGACGAAGGCGGCGCCGGGCTGTAAAACCCTTCGCCTAACCGAACCGATCGTGCCAGCTCGGCAGCGCGCCGGCGAATGGCAACGCGGTCGCTGAATGGACGCCGCGGGCGATGGCGCGCGCCACGGTGTTGGCGGCGAGCGCACCGAGCCTGGTGAGGCCGAACAGCGGATCGATCGGCTTGGCGCCGGTCGCGGCGGCAAACACCACGTCGCCATCGAGCGGGGCGTGCACCGGATAGATCGCGCGCGCCATGCCGGTCTGCGCGATCATCGCAAGCCGCCGCGCCTGCGGCTTCGTCAGCTGCGCATCGGTCACCACGACGACGAGGGTGGTGTTCTCGGCGGCGCTGGCGTCGGCGCCGCCCTTCAGCCGCGCCTTCAGCATGTCCGGCGTGAACGAGGGCGGCAGGCCGCGCCCGCCGAATTCGCCGCCGACCTCGAACGGCGCCGCCCAGAACCAGGGGCCGCTGCCGACCGTGACGCTGCCGACCGCGTTGACCACCGCGAGCGCCGCGACCGTCACGCCGTCGTCGGTCATATCGGACGCCGAGCCGAGGCCGCCCTTCAGGTTGGCCGTGGTCGCGCCCATGCCGGCGCCGACGCTGCCGAGCTCGAAGTCATCGGAGGCGGCATTGGCCGCCGCGTAGCCGAGGTCGCGATAGGGCGGAAAGCGTCCCCACGCCTTGTTGCCGCCGTTGAGCAGGTCGAAGCAGATCGCGCCCGGCACGATCGGGATCACCGCGTCGCGGATGCGGAAGCCGCGGCCGCGCTCGGCGAGCCAGGCCTGCACGCCGCCGGCGGCGTCGAGCCCGTGCGCCGAGCCGCCGGACAGCGCGATGGCGTCGATTGCCTCGACGACGTTGTGCGGCGAAAGCAGCGCTTCCTCGCGGGTGCCCGGACCCCCGCCGCGGACATCGATCGAGGCGACCGCCGGCCGCTCGAACAGGATGGCGGTGACGCCGGAGGCGACTGTGGGATCGTCGGCATGGCCGACGGCAACGCCGGCAATATCGGTGAGAAGGTTTTTCACGATGGGTCCATCCGCCTGCTGTCCGATCGATCCGGTATAGCAGCCGCGACGGATGCATCAACCGTCGGGCACGGGCGGGCGGAGACGTGCGGTAAGACTTGCAGGCATCCGGCAAACAGAAAAACGCCCCGGCGGATCGGGGCGTTCTCGTATCTCTGATTGGATCAGACGCGCGAGAGGCTCAGGAGCCCTTCGGATTGATCTCGGTGTAGTTGCCCTTGGCGTCCCACTTGTAGACGACGTAATCGATCGCCTTGATGTCGCCCTTGGCGTCGAAGGCCATCTTGCCGAGCACGGTGTCCCACTCGCCGGCCTTGATGGTGTCCATCACCTTCTTGGCGTTGGTCGAACCGGCCTTGGCGACGGCCTGCGTCCAGACCTGCATCGCGGCGTAGGTGTAGAGCGTGTAGCCCTCGGGGTCGATGTTCTTGGCCTTGAACTTCTCGACGATCGCCTTCGCGGTCGGCTTGTTGCGCGGGTCGGGGCCGAAGGTGAACAGCGTGCCTTCGGCGGCGGGGCCGGTGATCGAGGCGAATTCCTTGTCGTTCATGGCATCGCCGGCCATCAGCACGGTCTGCAGGCCCTGGTCGCGCATCTGGCGCAGGATCAGGCCGGCTTCCTGATGGTAGCCGCCGACATAGACCAGATCGATGTTGTCGCGCTTCAGGCGGGAGACGATCGAGTTGAAGTCCTTGTCGCCCTTGTTGTAGGACTCGAACATCTTCTCCTGGAAGCCGGCCTTGTTCAGCGCCTTCTTGGTCTCGTCGGCGAGGCCTTTGCCGTAGGTGGTCTTGTCGTTCAGGATCGCGACGTTCTTGCCCTTGTAGTTCTTCATGATGTAGTCGGCGGCGACCAGGCCCTGCTGGTCGTCACGGCCACAGACGCGCGCCACGTTCCAGAGCTTGCGCTCGGTGAACAGCGGGTTGGTCGAGGCCGGGGTGATCTGCAGCACGTTGGCGTCGGCATAGGCCTCGGAGGCCGGGATCGAGGACGACGAGCAGAAATGGCCGGCCACGAACGGGATCTTCGAAGAGCCGATCTTTTCCGCGATCGAGCGCGCCTGCTTCGGATCGCAGGCATCGTCGTCGGCTTCCAGCGCGAGCTTCTTGCCGAGCACGCCGCCGGCGGCGTTGATGTCGGCGACCGCTTGCTCGGCGCCGTTCTTCATCTGCCGGCCGAAAGCGGATTCGGAGCCCGTCATCGGGCCCGCGACGGCGATGGTGATGTCTTGCGCGAACGCGCTCGCCGATAATGCGAACGAAGCGCCAAGTGCCAGGCCGATCAGCTTCAGTGATTTCATGAGACGTCCCTCGTGGTCGTTGCCTCTTGCGGAAGGGCCCGGCACGCCGGGCCCCAAAACCGCGGGCATTCTCAGCTGATTTCGCGGCGAAGTCACCGGCAATTTTCAGGCAAATCGACGCTGCATCCGCCGCGTCTTGCTTGCGGGGGCGGCACGGAACGTCAAGCTAGCCGCGGCGGCCGCCTTCCAGATAGGCGGCGCGGATTTCCGGGCGCTGCAGCAATTCGGCGCCGGTTCCGGCCAGCGTGATCAGCCCGTTGACCATGACATAGCCGCGATGGGCGAGCTTCAGCGCATGGTTGGCGTTCTGCTCCACGATCAGGACGGTGAGGCCGTCCTGCCGGTTCAGCGTGCGGATGGCGTCGAAGATCTGGCGCGCGATCAGCGGCGCGAGCCCGAGCGAGGGCTCGTCCAGCATCAACAGCCGCGGCCGGCTCATCAAGGCGCGGCCGATCGCCAGCATCTGCTGCTCGCCGCCCGACAGCGTGCCGCCGCGTTGTGCGACGCGTTCCTTCAGGCGCGGGAACAGCGCGAACACCCGCTCCAGCCCGGCTGCACGTTCGGCCTCGCTGCATTCGGTGGCATCGGCGCCCATCTGCAGGTTTTCCGCGACGCTCATGCGCGGAAAGATCCGCCGGCCCTCCGGCGATTGTGCGATGCGCAGCCGCGCGATCTCGTGGGTCGGCACGCCGGTGATGTCACGGCCGTCGAACTCGATGGCGCCGGCGCGGGCGCACGGCCTGCCGAAAATCGTCATCATCAGCGTCGACTTGCCGGCGCCGTTGGCGCCGATCAGGGCGACGATCTCCCCGCGATTGATCTCGATATCGACGCCCTTCAGCGCCTCGATCTTGCCATACGCCGCGCGCACGCCGCGCACCGCGAGCAGGGGTGTCGTTGCCTGTGCCGCGCTCACGTGCCGCTCTCCATCACGGCGATCGCCTCTTCCTCGTCGGCGCCGAGATAGGCGGCGATCACCTTGGGGTCGTCGCGCACCGTCTGCGGCGTGCCTTCGGCGATCTTGACGCCGTAATCCATGACCACGACGTGATCGGAGATCTCCATCACGACCGACATGTCGTGCTCGATCAGGAGGATCGAGGTGCCCTGTTCGTTGCGGATCGACAGCAGCAGCTCGTTGAGCCCGCCGCTCTCGCGCGCGTTCAGACCGGCCGCCGGCTCGTCGAGACAGAGCAGCACCGGTTCAGTGCACATCGCGCGCGCGATCTCGAGCCTGCGCTGGTCGCCATAGGGCAGGTTGCCCGCGGCATCGTCGGCGCGGTCGAGCAGGCCGACGCGCGCGAGCCAGGTCCGCGCCAGATCGATGGCGCGCTGCTCGGCCTCGCGCCAGGACGGCAGGCCGAGCAGCCCGAGCAGGGTCAGGCCCGAGGCGCGCATCAGCGCGTTGTGCTGGGCGACCATCAGATTTTCCAGCGCCGTCATGCCGGGAAACAGCCGGATGTTCTGGAAGGTCCGCGCCACCTTGGCCTGCTTGGAGATGCGGAAATCGTTCAGCCGCTCGAGCTGGATGGTGCGTCCGTCGTCATGGGCGAGGCGGATCGCGCCCCCGCTCGGCCGGTAGAACCCGGTGATGCAGTTGAACACAGTGGTCTTGCCGGCGCCGTTCGGCCCGATCAGCGCGGTGATCTTGCGCCGTTCGGCCGCAAAGGACAGCTCGTTGACCGCGACGATGCCGCCGAAGCGCATCATCAGGCGGTCGACGGTGAGGATAGGGTCGCCGCTCATCCGTGGCCCTCCTTGACGAGGTCGGACGAGATCGCCTGGTTGCGTTCCAGGAACACGGTCGGCGCGCGATGGCCGATCAGCCCGCGCGGCCGCCAGATCATCAGCAGCACCATCGCCATGCCGAACACCAGCATGCGGTATTGATCGAGGCCGCGGAACAGCTCGAAGCCGCCGATCATGGTCAGCGCGGCGAGCGCCACGCCAAGCTGCGAGCCCATGCCGCCGAGCACCACGATCGCCAGCACCAGCGCCGATTCCTGGAAGGTGAAGGATTCCGGGCTGATGAAGCCCTGCCGGGTGGCGAAGAACGCGCCGGCGAGGCCGCCGAACATCGCACCCGTCGCGAACGCCGTCAGCTTGGTCGTCGTGGTGTTGATGCCGAGCGCGCGGCAGGCGACCTCGTCCTCGCGCAGCGCCTCCCAGGCGCGGCCGATCGGCAGCCGCCGTAGCCGGATCGTCACCCAGTTGGTGATCAGCGCCATCGCCAGGATCAGATAGAACAGGAAGACGAGGCGGTGGGTCGGCGAGAATTCGATGCCGAGCTTGGCGGCGAGCCCGTCTTCACCCGCCGTCAGCGGAATGCCGAACATGGTCGGGCGGGGAATTCCCGAGACGCCGTTGGGGCCGCCAGTCAGGCTCTGCCAGTTGATGATGACGAGGCGGATGATCTCGCCGAAGGCGAGCGTCACGATCGCAAGATAGTCGCCGCGCAGCCGCAGCACCGGGAAGCCGAGCAGCACGCCCCAGAACGCCGCCAGGATGCCGGCAAGCGGCAGGCAGACCCAGAACGACAATCCGAAATTGGTCGCAAGCAACGCATAGGAATAGGCGCCGACCGCGTAGAACGCGACATAGCCGAGGTCGAGCAGGCCGGCGAGGCCGACCACGACGTTCAATCCCCATCCCAGCATCACATAGGTCAGGACCAGGATCGACAGGTCGAGAATGTAGCGCTGGTTGTAGAAGATGACAGGCACGAGGAAGGTGAACACCAGGAGCGCCGGCGCCAGCCAGCGGCCGGCGAACGACATCGCCGATTGCACCGGCTTCGGCACGATGCGGTCCTTGTCGACCGGTCCCCACCATTGCCGCAGCAACTCGACGACGATGCTGCCGCCGAACACGGTAGCGACAAGGGCTGCGAGGTCGCCGAACCGCGTCCAGTAGATCAAGCCGCCCTGCGGCCCGGCCTCGGTGCGAATGCCGATCATCAGCGAGAACAGCACCAGCGCGACAAGGGCGCTGATCAGGGCCTTCTTGAGAATGAAGGCGCTGCCCGAGGGCTGCGCGGCGTGCGAGGGGCGGGCTGAGGTCGCGCTCACGAAGTGCCTGTCAGACTTTTTCGACTTCGGGACGGCCGAGCAGGCCGGTCGGCATGAAGATCAGCACCACGATCAGGATCGAGAACGCGGCGACGTCCTTGTACTCAACCGAGAAATAGGCCGACCAGAACGTCTCGATCAGGCCGATTGCGAGCCCGCCGAGCATCGCGCCCGGCAGCGAGCCGATGCCGCCGAGCACGGCGGCGGTGAACGCCTTGATGCCGGCGACGAAGCCCATGAAGAAATCGACCAGGCCGTAATACAGGAGATACATCATGCCTGCGACGGCGGCGAGCGCGGCGCCGATCACGAAGGTCATCGAGATGGTGCGGTCGACGTCGACGCCGAGCAGCGCGGCCATGGTCTGGTCCTGCTCGCAGGCGCGCATGTCGCGTCCGAGCCGGGTGCGCGAGACCAGCCAGGTGAACAGCGCCAGCACGACGATGGTGGCGAGCACGACCATGATCTGGATGTTGGAGAGCTGCACGGCGAAGCCCGACGAGCCTTCATGCAGCGTGTAGCCGCCGGTGATGATCGGCGGCACCGGCTTCACTCGCGCGCCCTGCGACACCTGTGAGAAATTGGTCAGCACGAATGACATGCCGATCGCGGACAGCATCGGCGCCAGGCGGAACGAATGCCTTAAGGGTCGGTAGGCGATGCGCTCGATGGTCCAGCCGTAGAGCGCCGTGATCGCCATCGAGACCAGCAGCACGATCAGCAGGATCAGGGGGATCGCGGTGAGGCCGAGCGACACCAGCACCAGGAACGAGATCAGCGCGATGAAGCCGCCGATCATGAAGATGTCGCCATGGGCGAAGTTGATCATGCCGACGATGCCGTAGACCATCGTGTAGCCGATGGCGATCAGGCCGTAGATCGAACCGAGCACGAGGCCGTTGATCAATTGCTGGGCGAAATAATCCATACGCTGCCGTCAGAGCCTGTTCGGTTGAGAACCGACCAGGCTCTCGTGTTGATCTGGACGCGCTTTCTTCACGCGAACCGGTTCCCACTTCGCTCGAAAACGCTACGTCGAGGGTGACGCGGCGAGGGCCCCGGCAGCCTGATCCGTCGCGTCGTGTCGTTTTCTAACAGTGGAACCCCGGCCGCGGCAACAGCGTGGCAGCAGCAGAAAGGGCTTGTACATAACTAGTTTGGCGGATGCGGTTCCGATGTCACAGGGCCGACATGGCCTTGCCTTGCAATGATCACGCCGGAACCCGTGTTCCCCGAGCAACCGCGCTTCCGACGCGCGCGTTGTCCCCAGCTTGATGAAAGCAAAGGGAGTAGCTGAATGAGCAACCCAAATCAGAATCCGGGACAGCCGAACCAGAACCCCAATCAGAAGCCCGGCCAGCAGCAGCAGGGCGGCGGCCAGAGGCCCGGCCAGCAACAGCAGGATCCGGGCCGGCAGGGCCAGAAGCCCAATCCGGAGCGCTAATTCGGACAATTGAGCCGAGCTAGCACGGAGGCCTCGCCGAAAGGCGAGGCCTTCCTTGTTCAGGCTTAGACCCTTTTCGCTTGGGCTGTCTTGTTCAGGCCAACTGGTCGGCGAAGCGGCCGCGGAAGGCGTACGAACCGAAATGCGTGAGCTCGCTTCGAAGGTCGAGCCAGATTTCGCCGCCGAGATCGATCCAGCGCCGGCAGAACGCGTAATCTTCGGATAGATACTCGCCGATTGTCTTGTCGATCATGCATTCGAACAGCGAGACGCGGTCGAGGTCGGCGCGAACCAGGCCGCCGGTGTTCAAGTCGTTGGACTTGTGGTTCGCCCGATATTTGAGTTCGGGATGGGCGTCGCACAGCCTGACGAGGGCGGATCGCTTCATCATGAGAAAGCCGGTTCCGGCATATCGGACCTTGGCGAAGCCGTCGCCGCGAGATGTGATCTGGTTGCCCTCCCATGTGACGACATAGTCCAGCGAGGATGACGCGAGGTTGTTGCGCTTGGCGTCCGCAGCCCGCTGCACCTTTGCCCAATCGATGTGCTTGAGCGGATAGGCCGCGGCGGAAAACGTCGGCACCGCAATCCAGCAGCCGGAAGACGGACTCGGGTTCGAACCCGATATCGGCATCGATGAACAGGAGATGGCTGGCGCCGGATGCAAGGAATTGGTCGGCCAGTTCATTCCGGGCGCGCACGATCAGCGATTCGTTTCCGATCAGATGGAACTGGATGTCGATGCCCCGGGCGGCGGCGGCAGCCTGAAGCTTCAAGGCGGACAACACATAGGCCATCTTCAGATCGCCGCCGAAGCAGGGCGTTGCGACGAAAACGCGCGTTCTTTCGGTCGTTTTACCCCCTTTATCCCCGGCCGGCGCCGATCTTGCGCAGATCCCGGCCGGGCCCGATCGCATCGATCCGGAACCATCGCATCGCATTAACCTTAACAAAGGGTTTAAATTGCTGCCGGCAATTGATCGGCGTTAGCTCGCGCCCTGAACCGTCGCCGGTCTGAAAGGCGCGGGATGCACGGGAAGCGGCAATGTCGAACAACTGGCGGATCAGCTCCTTCAACGGCGCGCTGCTTGCGGCCTATTTCATTCCGGTCTGGACCATCATCGCCTTCAGCATCATGGTGTCGCCGATCCACGGCCTCTATGAGCGGCCGAGCGTGTCGATCGCGTTCTATGCCAGCGACTATCTGCACCTCGGCAAGATCGCGACGGTGCGCCTCGCGTGGCTGCTCGCGCTGGCGCGGATCACCGTGGTGGCGTTCTTCACAGTCTTCCTCGCGATGGCCGCTTTCTCGCCGCTGCGCAAGAGCAGCAGTGGCGCCGACGAGGCGCTCGCGGTGGCTCTCTGCCTTGGCAGCGTGCTGAGCTTCGCCAGCATGATGATGGCTTCCAAGGTCGGCGAGGTCGAAGCGATGCGCATGCATGCGTCCGAGCTTCTGATGCTGCTCGGGACCGCGATCGTGATGCTGTTCGAGACCTCGCCGAAGCGAGCTCAAGCGTCTGCCAATGCAGCAACGACCACCGAAACGCCCGCAGGCCAGCTATCCCTTCAGCAGCCCTAAAGCGCGATAGTCTTCGCGCTTTAGTCGTTTTTTGCGCATGATCTTTTCGGAAAACCGCTTCGCACTTTTCCGGATCATGCTCCTAGCTCGGCAATGATCGCGCCGGCTTCCTTGACGGCGTGGTTGGCCGCTGGCACGCCGCAATAGATCGCCTGCTGCAGCAGGATCTCCTTGATGTCCTCGGGCGTGAAGCCGCCCTCGGCGAGCGCGGCGCGCACATGCAGGCGGAATTCGTCCCACTGGCCGAGCGCGACCATGGTGCCGATCACAAGCACGCGCCGGGTGCGGTGATCGAAATGCGGCCGGGTCCAGATGTCGCCCCACGCATAGCGCGTGATCAGGTCCTGGAAGTCGGTGTTGAACGCGTTGCGGTTCTTGATCGACTTGTCGACCCATTCATTGCCGAGCACCTTGCGGCGCTGCGTCATGCCGTCGTCGCGGCGCTGATTGTCGTCCATGGATGTCTCCTCATGAAATCGTAGCCCGGATGGAGCGCAGCGCAATCCGGGGCTTCAGCGTTGGCCGAAGGACTTGTCCCGGATTTCGCTTCGCTGCATCCGGGCTACGTGCTGATTGTCGCCCATAGAGCATCTTTCCCGGTTACGTCATTCCGGGGCGGTCCGCAGGACCGAACCCGGAATCTCGAAGTTATGGATGCGGATCGAGATTCCGGGTTCGATGCTTCGCATCGCCCCGGAAATGACGATGACCGTTACCGTTGCGTCAGGAAGCCGACCACGGCCTCGGTGAAGGCGTGCGACTGCTCGACGTTGGAAATGTGCGCGGCATCGAGCAGCGTCATGCTGGCGCCGGGAATGCCGCTGCGGATCATTTCGCCTGCCGACACCGGCGTCGCCATGTCCTGCTTTCCTGCAATCACCAGGGTCGGGCTCTTGATCTTCGGCAGCAGCGCGCGCTGGTCGAGTGTCGACAGCGCCTCGCAGCAGGCGAGATAGCCTTCGACCGGCGAGGCAACCAGCATCGCCTTCATGCGCGCCGCGGTCTCCGGCTCGCGCTCGCGGAAATCTGCGGTCAGCCAGCCCGCGATCACGGTATCGGCGACCGCGGCGATGCCGCCTTCCTTCACCGCCTTGATGCGGTTCAGCCAGTTGGTCGGATCGGGATAGTAGCAGGCGGTGTTGGCGAGGATGATCTTGCCGAATCTTTCCGGGGCATTCGCTCCCAGCCACTGTCCGACCATGCCGCCCATCGACAGGCCGCACCAGTGCACCTTCTCGATGTTGAGGTCGTCGAGGATCGCCAGCACGTCGCGGCCGAAGCGCTCCATGGAGTAGGGGCCCGCCGGCACGCCGGACTTGCCGTGACCGCGGCGGTCGTAGCGGATGACGCGGAACAGCTGCGTCAGCGCCCGCATCTGCGGCTCCCACATCTGCAAGGTGCAGCCGAGCGAGTTCGACAGCATCAAGGTCGGTCCGCCGTCGCGGCCGTCCACCTGGACGTTGAGCAGGCACCCGTCGGCGTTGATCATCGGCATCGTCTTGTCCCTCTCGTCATGCGCTTGCTGGGTCATCTGCGCGAACATGCGCTTCGCGCTGTTGCCCGGCAATGACATCGTCGCTATTTTTCATCCAGTGAAGCCAGCAGGCGGTCGATCAGCGCTTGCGAGGCGCCCTGATAGGCCATCGGCTCGAACAATTCCGCGATTCGTTTCGCGTCGAGATGCGCGGTGACCTTGGCGTCCGCCGACAGTACCTCGCGCAGGTGCTTCTTCTCCGCGACCGCGCGCTTGCTGGCGGCCTCGATCAGATGATGGGCGTCGCTCTTTCCGATCTTGTCGGCGAGCGCAAAGGTGACGGCTTCCGCCATGATCAACCCTTGAGTCGCATCGAGATTGACGCGCATCCGCGCCGCATCGACCTCAAGCCCTTCGGCGAGATCGACGATGGCAGCAAGCGCGCCCGAGGTCACCAGCATCAGGCCCGGTAAGGTCGGCCATTCCGCATGCCACGGACCGGCGCTGCGCTCATGATCCTGCACCTGCGCGGCGAAGATCGTCGCGGCGAGATTCGGCGCCATGGTCGCAGCCCCCAGCGCGCTCGCGGCAGCGACCGGATTGCGCTTGTGCGGCATGGTCGAGGAGCCGCCGCGGCCGGCGCCGGCACGCTCGAAGGCCTCGCCGACATCGGTCTGCATCATCAGCGACACGTCGCGCGCGATCTTGCCGCAGCTGCCGGCGAGGATCGCGAACACCGACGCGGCCTCGGCGATGCGGTCGCGATGGGTATGCCAGGGCGCATCCGGCAGCGGCAGATCAAGCTCTTGCGCAAGGGCGGCGGCGACCGCCAGCCCCTTGTCGCCGAGCGCTGCGAGCGTCCCGGCGGCGCCGCCGAATTGCAGCGCCAGCGTCTCGCGGCGCAGGCGCAGCAAGCGCTTGCGGGAGCGATGCAGCGCCGCGGCATATTCGGCGAGTTTGAGGGCGAACGGCATCGGCAGCGCATGCTGCAGCCAGGTCCGCGCCACCACGGCGGTGTTGCGATGGGCGCGCGCAAGCCCGGCGAAGCCGGCGACGGCGCGGTCGAGGTCGGCCAGCAGCGCGTCGATCCCCGCACGCAACGACAGCATGGTCGCGGTGTCGATGACGTCCTGGCTGGTCGCGCCCCAATGCACGTAGCGCGCCGCCTCAGCGTCCGCCCTGGCGACATTGGCGGTCAGGGCCTTCACCAGCGGGATCGCCAGATTGCCGGACCGCGTCGCGGCGTCGGCCAGCGCGGCCAGGTCGAATGATTCGGCCTTGCAGGCGGCGCCGATTGGTCCTGCGCCAGCTGCGGGAATCACGCCGCAGGCCACCTCGGCGCGGGCCAGCGCGGCCTCGAAATCCAGCATGTTCTGCAGCGTGGCGGCGTCGTCGCACACCGTGCGCATCGCGGCGCTCGACAGCATCGGCGCAAGCAGGGGAGAGAGGGCTGTGCTCATGGCCGGCGACCTAACCACTCCCGCGCGTCGATGCCAATGCCCCGGGGCTGCCTGCATTTTCAACACCGGGGATTGCGCGATTTCGTGAACGATCGGCTTGGCTTGCTGCGGTTGCGAATATGCATCGCTCATCCTCCGAAGGTGCCCTTTCCTTTGCGCCCCGGCTGCTTTACTTGGGGGATAAAGGTTCTAGCGATCGAGGAGATCCCCCATGGCCATGACAATGACCGGCGAAGTCCAGCTTGCAGCGCCGCGCCAGGCTGTGTGGGACAAGCTCAACGATCCCGAAGTGTTGAAAGCCTGCATTCCCGGCTGCGAAGAGCTGGAGAAGACCGACGAGGGCGGCTTCCGCGCTACCGCCAAGATGAAGGTCGGCCCGGTCTCCGCCCGCTTCAAGGGCAAGGTCACCTTGAGCGATCTCGACCCGCCGAACGGCTACAAGATCTCAGGCGAAGGCGAGGGCGGGGTCGCCGGCTTTGCCAAGGGCGGCGCCACCGTGGGCCTTGCAGACAAGGATGGCGGTACGCTTCTGAGCTACAATGTGGAGGCGCAGATCGGCGGCAAGCTCGCCCAGCTCGGCCAGCGCCTGATCAACGGCGCCGCCAAGAAGCTGGCCGATGAATTCTTTGCAAATTTCGCCAAGGCGGTGCAGGGTTAGCCCCGCCTTTCGGCTGGATTATTCAGGTCCGGCCATGTCCTGGAGGGGTGGCTCGAAAGGTTGCCCATCGCGGGGCGCGCCCATATTATGCCGTCTGGAATGATTTAAAACCGCCTGCTTCGCCGATATGCGGTGGCGCAGATAAGAGAGTGCTGATGGCCAAGATTTCAATGATCGTGAACGGCAACCCCGTGAACGCGAATGTCGACCCCCGTACCCTTCTGGTCCAGTTTCTGCGCGAAAACCTGCGGCTGACAGGCACTCATGTCGGCTGCGACACCTCGCAGTGCGGCGCCTGCGTCGTGCATCTGGACGGCAGGGCGGTGAAGTCCTGCACGACGCTTGCGGTGATGGCCGACGGTCACGAGGTCAAGACCATCGAGGGGCTTGCAGCCGATGGTGCGCCGCTGCATCCAATGCAGGAGGCCTTCCGCGAGCATCACGGCCTGCAGTGCGGCTTCTGCACGCCGGGCATGATCATGACCGCGGTCGACCTGGTCCATCGCAAGGGCCACGAGCTCTCCGACGAGGTGATCCGCGAGGAGCTGGAAGGCAATCTGTGCCGCTGCACCGGCTACCAGAACATCGTTGCTTCGATCGCCGCCGGCGCCAAGGCGATGGCGAAGTCGGACCTCGCCTAGTCAGCAATTCATCGCGAGCGCGATCAGGACATTCCAATGTACGAATTCAAATATCACCGTCCCGGCACCGTGCGGCAGGCCGCCAATCTGCTGGTGAAGAACGAGGACGCCAAGCTGATCGCCGGCGGCCACACGCTGGTGCCGGTCATGAAGCAGCGGCTCGCCAGCCCGCCGCATCTGGTCGATCTCTCCCACATCGAAGGTCTCGACACGATCGAGATGAAGGGCCGCTCGCTGGTCATCGGCGCCACCGCCAAGCATGCCGAAGTCGCGAACTCCGCGGTCGTGGGCGAGGCGATCCCGGCGCTGGCCGAGCTTGCCGGCCTGATCGGCGATCCCGCCGTGCGCCACCGCGGCACCATCGGCGGCTCGCTCGCCAACAACGACCCGACCGCCGACTATCCGGCCGCGGTACTGGCGCTGGGCGCGACCATCGTCACCAACAAGCGCCGCCTCAAGGCCGAGGAGTATTTCAAGGGCCTATTCTCGACCGCGCTGGAGGCCGACGAGATCATCACCAAGGTGATGTTCCCGGTGCCGAAGAAGGCGGCCTACGTCAAGTTCCGCAACCAGGCCTCGCGTTATGCGTTGGTTGGCGTGTTCGTGGCCAAGCGTCCGTCCGACGTGCGCGTCGCGGTCACCGGTGCGGGCTCCGACGGCGTCTTCCGCGTCACTGCGTTCGAGGACGCGCTGAAGAAGCGCTTCTCGCACAAAGTGCTCGACGGCATCGCGGTTTCGGCCGACGGGCTGAACAGCGACCTGCACGGCAGTGCCGAATACCGCGCGCATCTGATCGGCGTTTTGACGCGCAGGGCGGTGGAAGCCGCGAACGCCAAGGACTAAGTACCAAGGCGTGACTTTGCTGACCTCTGTTCGAAGACTGGCTATTCCATGAGTGCATCGGCGTTACCCACTTCCGTCGATGCGCTCGAGGATCTCCTGACCTCGCGCGGCTACCTCGCCGAGCGGTCGCTCGCGACCGTGACCTATCTCGCGCTGCGGATGGGCCGGCCGCTGTTCCTCGAAGGCGAGGCCGGTGTCGGCAAGACCGAGATCGCAAAAGTGCTGTCGGCGGCGCTCGGGCGCAAGCTGATCCGCCTGCAATGCTATGAAGGCCTCGACGTCGCCTCCGCGGTCTACGAGTGGAGCAGTGCGGCGCAGATGATCGCGATCCGCCTTGCGGAGGCTTCCGGCGATACCGATCGCGACCAGCTCGCCAGCGACATTTTCGCCGAACGCTTCCTGATCAAGCGGCCGCTGCTGCAGGCGCTCGAGCCCGATGTCGCGGGTCCTCCGGTGCTGCTGATCGACGAGCTCGACCGCGCCGACGAGGCGTTCGAGGCGTATCTGCTGGAAATCCTCAGCGACTTCCAGGTCACGATTCCCGAGCTCGGCACCGTGAAGGCGCCGGCGCCGCCGATCGTGATCATCACCTCGAACCGCACCCGCGAGATTCATGACGCGCTGAAGCGGCGCTGTCTCTATCACTGGGTGGATTATCCCACAGCCGAGCGCGAGCTTGCGATCGTCAAGTCGCGGGTGCCGAACATCTCCGCCAAGCTGTCGCAGCAGGTCGTCCGCTTCGTGCAGGCGCTGCGCAACCAGGATTTCTACAAGTCGCCGGGCGTCGCCGAGACCATCGACTGGGCCACCGCGCTGTCCGAGCTCGACGCCCGCTCTCTGACCCCGCAGGTCGTCGGCGACACGCTGGGCGCGCTCTTGAAGTATCAGGACGACATCGCGCGCATGCAGGGCGATGCGTTGCAGAAGACATTGAAGGAAGCGACGAGCGAGACGTAAGTCGCGCGTCATAACAACGTCCGTCATTCCGGGGCGATGCGTCAGCATCGAACCCGGAATCTCGAGGTTCCGGGTTCGCTCGCTTCGCGCGCGCCCCCGGAACGACGGGAAATGGATCACGATGGCGATTAACCACCTCGCGCCTCCGACCGGCCACATGGCCGACAACGTGATCGGCTTCGCCCGCGCGCTGCGGGCGGCCGGGCTCCCGGTCGGGCCGGGCTCGGTGATCGATGCGCTCGACGCGCTGCAGCTGATCGAGGTCGGCCATCGCTCCGATTTCTACGCCACGCTGGAAGCGATCTTCGTCAAGCGCCACGAGCACGCGCTGATCTTCCGCCAGGCCTTTATGCTGTTCTTCCGCGCCGCCGAGGAGTGGAAGAGCATGCTGGATTCGGTGCCGCTGCCGGACCACGCCAGGAAGAAGCCGCCGCCGGCCTCGCGCCGCGTCCAGGAGGCGATGGCGCAGCCGGCGCGGAGCGAGGAGCGGCCGCAGGCCCAGGAGCAGGAGCTGAAGCTCTCGGTCTCCGACAAGGAGATCCTGCAGAAGAAGGATTTTGCGCAGATGACCGCGGCGGAGATCGCCGAGGTGACGCGCGAGATCGCCAAGATGCGGCTGCCGCAGGCCGAGCTCGTGACCCGCCGCTACCAGCCGGACGCGCGGGGCTTGCGGCTCGACATGCGCCGCACCGTGCGCAACTCGCTGCGCACCGGCGGCGAGATCATCGACATCCGCAAGCTCGGCCGAATCGAGAAGCCGGCGCCGATCGTGGCGCTGCTCGATATCTCCGGCTCGATGAGCGAGTACACCCGCCTGTTCCTGCACTTCCTGCATGCCATCACCGATGCCCGCAAGCGGGTCTCGGTGTTCCTGTTCGGCACCCGCCTGACCAATGTGACGCGGGCGTTACGGGCGCGTGACCCCGACGAGGCGCTGGCGAGCTGCTCCTCCTCGGTCGAGGACTGGGCCGGAGGGACGCGGATCGCGACCTCGCTGCACAGCTTCAACCAGCACTGGGCCCGCCGGGTGCTCGGGCAGGGCGCCATCGTCCTCCTTATATCCGATGGACTAGAACGGGAGGCTGATGCCAAACTGGCCTTCGAGATGGATCGATTGCACCGTTCCTGCCGCCGCCTGATCTGGCTCAATCCGCTGCTGCGCTACTCCGGCTTCGAGGCCAAGGCGCAGGGCATCAAAATGATGTTGCCCCACGTTGACGAATTTCGCCCGGTGCATAACTTGACGTCCATCAAGGGCTTGATCGGGGCGCTGTCATCCCCGCCGCCGGCGCACCACCGCAGCCTGATCCGCTCTGTAGCCTAAGAAGCCTGACCCGATAGCAGGAGGCCACCATGCTGAACCGCGACGAAGACATCCTGCAGGCCGCCGAGACCTGGCAGAAGGAGGGCCATGGCGTGGCGCTTGCCACCGTGGTCGAGACCTGGGGCTCGGCGCCGCGCCCGGCCGGCTCGAGCCTGGTCATCAATGACGACGGCACCTTCCTCGGCTCGGTCTCCGGCGGCTGCGTCGAGGGCGCCGTCGTGACGGAAGCGCTCGACGTCATCGCGAGCGGCCAGCCAAAGATGCTCGAATTCGGCGTTGCCGACGAGACCGCCTGGAATGTCGGCCTGTCGTGCGGCGGCACCATCCGCGTCTTCGTTGAGAAGGTTGGTTAGCCGTGAAACTCGAGATCCTGAAAGAGCTGAACGCCGAGCGCGCCGCGCGCCGCCCGGTCATCATTGTCACCGACACCGCCAATGGCGATCAGCGCCTGGTCAAGGCCGCGGACATCGCCGCCGATCCGCTGCGCGCCGAGCTTTCAAAGCAGCTGCGGATGGGCAAGAGTGGCAATGTCGAGGTCGGGACCAAGAAGCTGTTCCTCAACGTCTACGCGCCGACCGCAAAGCTCGTGATCATCGGCGCGGTCCATATCAGCCAGGCGCTGGCGCCGCTGGCGCGCTCGCTCGACTATGACGTCACGGTGGTCGATCCGCGCACCGCGTTTGCGAGCCCGGAGCGCTTCCCCGACGTGCCGCTGGTCGCCGAATGGCCCGACGTCGCGCTGCCGCCGCTCAACGTCGATCACTACACCGCCTTCGTCGCGGTGACGCATGATCCGAAGATCGACGATCCGGCGCTGCTGCACGCCTTCGACCGCAACTGCTTCTATATCGGCGCGCTCGGATCGCGAAAGACCCACGCCAAGCGCGCCGAGCGGCTGCGTGCGCAGGGCGCCAGGGACAGCGACATCGCGCGCATCCACGCGCCGATCGGCCTCGATATCGGCGCGGTGTCGCCGTCGGAGATCGCGGTCGCGATCATGGCCGAGATCACCGCGCAGCTGCGCTTGCCCCCCAAAGAAAAAGAAGAAGCGGCATGAAATTCGGTCCCGCCAGTCCAGCCGACGCGATTGGCGGCGTCACCGTGCATACCCTCCGCCAGGGCGCGCTGGTGCTCAAGAAGGGCACCACGATCGGCCCCGCCGAGGTCGAGGCGCTGACCAAGGCCGGCGTCGACGAGATCGTCGTGGTGCGGCTCGACGAGGGCGACGTCTCCGAGGACGCCGCCGCGGCCAGCATCGCGCAGGCTGTGGCGGGCGAGGGCGTCAATGTCGAGCGCGCCTTCACCGGCCGCGCCAATCTGTTCGCGGCGCGCCCCGGCGTGCTGGTGATCGATCGCGCCGCGGTCGACCGTATCAACGACGTCGACGAGGCCATCACCTTCGCAACCCTCGCCGCGTTCAAGCCGGTGGTCGAGGGCGAGATGATCGCGACCGTCAAGCTGATCCCGTTCGGCGTCGAGGGGCGCTTACGCGATGCCGCCGTCGCGGTCGCCGGCAAGGATACGCTGCGGATCGCGCCCTATGTGATCCAGAAGGTCGGCGTGGTCTCGACGCTGCTGCCGGGTCTTGCGCCGAAGGTGATCGACAAGACGCTGCGCGTCACCGCCGAACGGCTCGCGCCGGCCGGGCGCCACCATCATCGCCGAGCGCCGCGTGCCGCATGACGAGACGGTGCTGGCGGCCTCGATCAAGGAATTGCTCGAGCTCGGCGCCGAGCTCGTCATCGTGTTCGGCGCGTCCGCGATCGCCGATCGCCGCGATGTCATTCCTGCTGCAATCACTGAGATCGGCGGCGCGGTCGAGCATTTCGGCATGCCCGTCGATCCCGGCAATCTGCTGCTGATCGGCAGCGCCGGCGGCGTGCCGGTGCTGGGCGCGCCGGGCTGCGCGCGCTCGCCGATCGAGAACGGCTTTGACTGGGTCTTGATGCGGCTGCTCGCCGGCATCAAGGTGACGCGATCGGATCTCACCGGCATGGGCGTCGGCGGCCTGTTGATGGAGATCGTGACGCGGCCGCAGCCGCGCACCGTGCCGGACACCGAAGGCAACCGCAACGTCGCCGCGATCGTGCTTGCCGCCGGCCGCTCGACCCGGATGGGCGGCCCGAACAAGCTGCTCGCCGAGCTCGACGGCAAGAAGCTCGCGCGCATCGTCGCCGAGCAAGCGCTGGCCTCGAAGGCTTCCGAGGTCATCGTCGTCACCGGGCATCAGGCCGAGCTGGTCGAGCAGGCGCTCGATGGCCTCAAGGTCAAATTCGTCCGCAACCCGGATTTCGCCGGCGGCCTCGCCAGCTCGGTGAAGGCGGGAATTGCGGCGGTGTCCGACAGCGCCGACGGCGCGATCGTCTGCCTCGGCGACATGCCACTGATCGATGCGAAGCTGATCGATCGCCTGATCGAGACCTTCGCGCCGGACCGCGGCCATCTGATCGCGGTCCCCGTCAGCGAGGGCCGCCGCGGCAATCCGGTGCTGTGGTCAAGGCGCTTCTTCAAGGAGCTGATGACGCTCGACGGCGACATCGGCGCCCGTCACTTGATCACCAAGCATGCCGAGGTGGTCGCCGAGGTCCCGGTCGACGGCGACAGCGCCTTCCTCGACATCGACACCCCGCAGGCGCTGGAAGCCGCAAGACAGGGCTGAACATTCTCCGCGCCGTCCCGGCGAAGGCCGGGACCCATTACCACCAATCGTTGTTGTTGGTGGGACAGCGGCCAGAGCCTCGCGCAATCATCACCATCGGTGGCTATGGGTCCCGGCCTTCGCCGGGACGACGAGTGGATAGAACTCGCTCTCAACCCGTCATTCACCATCTGGAAACGACCCCTGCGTACAGTCCGCGCCGGGCTTTGGGGGATTTCCGCTTGATCATTTCGACCGCCGTCGCGCAGCGTCGCGCGTTGACGATTCTCGTCCTGACATTGCTGCTCGGCGCCACGCGTTTCTCCGTGGAAACCTTCGTGCCCAAGGCGCGCGCGGCCGGTGCGTTCGCGGTCGGCAAGTGCGGGGCCTATGGCCAGGCCTACGACTATCCGGCGGAAGGCGCGGCGCGTGCCGCCGCGTTGAAGCAGTGCAAGGGCGATTGCACCACCGTGACCATGAAGCGGGCCTGCGCCGCGCTCTCGATCGACATGAAGAATCCCTGCGGCGCCCATGGCTATGCCGTGGCGCCGAAGATCTCGAGCTCGCTCAATGCCGCGACCAAGAAGTGCTACGACTATGGCGGCAAGGAATGCGTGATCCGCGCCTGGGCCTGCGACGCCAAGGGGTAGGGCGGCCGCCACAATCCGCCTGGCGGGCAAAGCGCTGATGGCCTGCACTCCGAGCCGCGCTCAGACGGCGCCATAGAAGTGTCGGTATTGCCAGGCGGCGTCGCGCTCCAATTGATCTTCAGACCACGATTGGTCTTTGAACCGCATGACCGACATCGGCGATAGATCGACGGGCGGCTTGCCGTCCACGATCCAGGCCGCAAGCGCCTCGCCGACGGTCGGCGAGATCGACAGACCGGCGACGTTGCACCCGCTTGCAAAATAGAAGCCGGCCACGCCAATGGCTGGGCCGAGAATATGATGGCCGTCGGCAGTCATCGTCGGAATGCCGCCGCGAAACTCCCGCACCTTGGCGGTTTGCAGGAACGGGAGCTGGTCCTTGACCTCATCGGCGGCTGCATGAAGCACGCCGATGTCGAGCGGCATGTCCTTGACGTCGAAGCCGGCCCCAAGCGACTGCATATCGAAGAAGCGCGGCGTTTCCTCGTAGACACCCCACAGGAAACCGCCCTGACACGGACGGGCATACACCGCGGCATCCATGATGCGGATCATCGGCAGGTCGGCCCGCGCGCCATCCAAAGGCTCGGTCACGATCAACTGCTGCCGGGTCGGCACCAGCGGCACGCGGATCCCGCTCGCCTCCGCGACCTGCCGTGTCCACGCGCCGGCCGCATCGACGACAACCGGACTTTCAATGACGCCGTTCGCGGTGGTCAGGCCGATCACGGTGCCGCCGACGATGTTGACGGCGCGCACGTCGGTCTTCGGCAGCAAGATTGCACCGTTGGCCGCCGCGGCTGTGGCGAAACCGACGGCAACCTGCGCCGGGTCGAAATACCGGTCGTCGCCGATCCGCATCGCCGCAACGACGCCCGCCGGCTGCAAGAACGGATTGAGACTGCTCGCCTCTTGCGGAGAGATCAGCTCGACGTCGAGGCCGGTGCGGCGTCCGCGCTCGAAATCGTCCTCGATCACTTCGGCGTCCTGCGGCCGGCGCGCAATCTTGAGGCTGCCCGAATGCACCCAGTCGAGCGGCTGGCCGGTTTCTTCCGTGAACGCCTCGATCTTGCGGCATGCGTCCTTGATGAGGCCAATCATCAAGTCGCTCTTGCGCGCACAACTCACCATGCCTGCCGCGCGGGGCGAGGTTTGCGATCCGATCTCATGCTTGTCGACAAGGGCGACGCTGAGACCTCCACGCTTGCTCAGGTAATAGGCTGTGGCCGCGCCCAATCCGCCCGAACCAATAACAACAACATCGGCCTTGCTGATCATGATGCAATGCCCTGAAATATGCTGATGGTCATCGAACGCCCGAAGCCTACTACGCGGCGCAGGAGCTGACTATCGCTTTCCGTCCCGGCAGGGATCGGGCCCTTGCGACGTCGCACGGCTAGCGGTCGACGTGTGGGTTGAGCTTCTTCGCCGCAGCGATATCAGCTTCGCCAGCCGCGACGTCGCCCTTCAGGCGGGCAGGGTCCGCCCGTGGGTTGCTCAAGAAAACTAACGTCAGCGCCTGGCGGGCAGATGAGGGATGCGCGGTCAGAACTGGCGTTTGTCGTCAACCTGCGGATAGAATTATCGCCATGCAGTTCGACACCAAGATCGCGGTCGTGATCCGCACCGACCTGGAAGTCTGGCAGAAGCTCAACGTGGCGTCGTTTCTTGCCGGCGGCATCGCGGCTTCCTTCCCCGAATGTATCGGCGAGAATTACCAGGACGGCTCGGGGACCAGATATCTCTCCCTGATAGGCCAGCCGATTCTGATCTACGGCGCCGACGGGCCTGCGCTATCGCGAGCGCTGGAGCGCGCGCTGGCGCGCAACGTGCAGCCGGCGCTCTACACCGAGGACATGTTCAAGACCACGCATGACGCCGCCAACCGCGAGGTGGTGAAGGCGGTCGTGCGCAGCGAGCTCAACCTGGTCGGCCTCGCCATTCGCGCCGAGCGCAAGGTGGTCGACAAGATCCTCGACGGGCTGAAGTTTCACACGTAGCGGACAGCGCGCGTAGTGCGGTCCGGCGCTTATCGGCTCGCCTCCTTGTCCGGCATGATCTGCAGCAACGGCGTCGGCGCAATCGATATCTGGCCGGTGAATGGTCGATCATGCGCGGCAATCAGCAGAACCGATGTGGCCACGCCGGTCGCGAACAGGCCCATCGCGATGGCGGATCCCAACCGGTTGTCGCAGTGAACAAGGGCAATGACCAATAGCTCGCAGATGGCCTGAAGGTAGAGGCACCACCATTTGATCGAGTCGACTTCGGTCTGGCTGACGATGATCCGTTGTCGTCGCGCATCGAGTGCCGAATTCAGATTGGTGATGATCTCGTGCTGGGTCGTCTGCTGGCCCGGGTTTTGCGCGGGCGTTGACACGACAAGGCGCAACGCCGCGGTCAGCGCGGGAGGCGCTGCCTTGAGCGATGCAGCCTGGCGCGCCATCATCGGCCATTCCACGGCGACCGTTTCCTCGACGTAGTCGCGAACGAGGCCGCGCAGGCGCGCCTCCTGCTCCGGCGGCAGACCGCCGGCGAGCAAGATGACCGCCCGCAACGAGCTGGCTTCGCGGCTCACCGCCGCGGTGGCGCGATCGCTGTCACTCCAGACCTGTGCCGCGGTGAACGCGACAAACAGGCCGAAAAGGATGCCGAGCACCGGCAACATGCCGGGAGAGATCGATTTGAAAGACGTTGCGCGCTCCTTGGTCGACAGGATCGCAACGCCTGCGAAAATGAGAACGGCAACAAGATAGGTGAAGCCGAAGACGATGAAGGCCATCCACGGCACAGAAAGGTTGTGTAACCAATCGCTCATAGGTGTTTCCCCCAGCCGATCACTTGTATCAAAATCCCCCCAATCCCGCCGGGGAGAGCACGAGGTGAGCCGTAGCCGATCGCGCAGGGAAAGCCGGATTGCTCCGGTTACACCTGTGGTGCCACCCCTGTGCCTTTTTGTTGCACAGGGCCCGCGGGTGCGATCGCCACCCGGCTTTCCCTGCGCCCACTGTTCCCAGAAGGGCGGAAATAAGCAGCAAATTCGGGCATTTGCGCCGCGAGATCGCGAATCTATGCGCATCCTGAGGACCCGGAAAGGCCGACAGGAACGCTTCCGGCCGGCAGGCGTTTTCTCTGAACGCATTGACAATGACTGACTGGTCAGTCATATTATGGCCATGACAAAGCGCATCGAAGAAACGAGCCGCTCCCGGCCTGCCAGGCGCCGGACCACCGCGATCCGGGCTGCCGCGGCGAAGATCCCGAAGGTGGCCTCGGCAAAGCTGCCTGAGCCGAAGCCCGCCGCGAACCGCGCCGAGAAATCGGCGGAGCGGCGCGCTGCGATCGTCGAGGCGGCGATGGACGAGTTCATTGCGCGCGGCTTCGCCGCGACGCGGCTCGACGATGTCGCTAAGCGGGCGGGCGTCGCCAAGGGCACGCTCTATCTGTACTTCAAGGACAAGGAGTCGATGTTCGAGGAGTTGATCCGCACCGCAGTCGTGCCCTTGGTCAATCGCATGGCCGCGCCGCCCACCATCACCGGTCCGGTGCGCGATGCGGTGGAGAGGTTTGCCGAGACCTTCATCCGCGAGATCGTGTCGACCCGGCGCGGCGACATCGTCCGCCTGATCGTCTCCGAAGGGCCGCGCTTCCCGACGATCGCCGACTTCTATTTCCGCGAGGTGGTGTCGAAGGGGATGGCCGCGATGCAGGCGCTGATCCAGCTTGCGATCACGCGCGGCGAGATCAGGCAGCGCCAGCTCGCGCAGTTTCCCCAACTCGTCGTGGCGCCCGCGATCGTCGCGGTGATCTGGCAGAGCCTGTTTGCCCGGCACGCGCCGCTCGATGCTCTCGCGATGTTCAAGGTTCATCTCGATCTGATCTTCGGCGAACGGAGCAAGTCATGACCGTCTCGCGCATGATGAAGCTCGTGACCGCAGTCGTGCTGGCGGCGGCGCTGGCCGGTTGCCAGGAGAAGCGTGATCCCGGCTTCCAGGGCTGGGTCGAGGCCGATATGATCTTCGTCAGCCCCGATGAATCCGGCCGCGTCATCAAGCTCAATGTGCGCGAGGGCGACGAGGTCAAGCCCGGCGATCTGCTCTATTCGGTCGACGACGATTTGCAGCGCGCCGATCTCAACCAGAACAACGCGACCCTTGCCAACGCGCGGCAGAGCTATGACCGCGCGGCCTCGCTGCGCGGCACCGGCGCCGGCACCCAGGCCAATCTGGATTCCGCGGTCTCGGCGCTGCGCGTCGCGGAGGCGCGGGTCAACACCTCGCAGACCCGGCTCGACCGCCGCAAGGGCTTTGCGCCGATCGCGGGCTCGATCCAGCAGATCTATTTCCGCGAGGGCGAGATGGTGCAGGCGCAGCGCCCGGTGCTGTCGATCATGCCGCCCGGCAACATGAAGCTGCGCTTCTTCGTGCCGGAGGCCGAGCTGCCGAAGCTCGCGCTCGGCGACGAGGTGAGGGTGACCTGCGACAATTGCGCCGCCGACCTCACGGCAAAGATCTACTTCATCGCCACCACGGCGGAATACACGCCGCCGGTCATCTACAGCCTCGATGAACGCAACAAGCTGGTCTATCTGATCCAGGCGCGGCCGAGCCGGCCCGATGTGCTGCGCGTCGGTCAGCCGATCAGCATCTACCTCAATCCCAAGACGCCGGTGGCGGAGCGCAGATGAACGGCGGCTCCACCAGCGCGCGGTCCAACGCACCCTCCATCGCGATCGATGTGAAGGGCCTGACCAAGTCGTTTGGCGGACGCGAGGTCGTCCATGACCTGTCGATGCAGGTCAAGCGCGGCTCGATCTACGGCTTCCTCGGTCCCAACGGCAGCGGCAAGACCACGACCATCCGCATCCTGTGCGGCCTGCTGACGCCCGACAGCGGCGAGGGCACCTGCCTCGGCTACGACATCCGGCGCGATGCCGACAAGATCAAGCGCAAGGTCGGCTACATGACGCAGCGCTTCAGCCTCTACCAGGATCTGTCGGTGCGCGAGAATCTCGAATTCGTGGCGCGGCTCTATGGCATGCCGGACGCGCGCGGCGCCGCGGCCGACATGATCGCGCGGATCGGGCTGAAGGGCCGCGAGGAGCAGCTCGCCGCCAATCTCTCCGGCGGCTGGAAGCAGCGGCTCGCGCTCGGCGCCTGCACGCTGCCCAATCCGCAATTGCTGCTGCTCGACGAGCCGACCGCCGGCGTCGATCCCAAGGCGCGGCGCGATTTCTGGAACGAGATCCACGCGCTCGCCGCCGAAGGCCTCACCGTGCTGGTCTCGACCCATTACATGGACGAGGCCGAGCGCTGTCACGAGATCGCCTACATCGCCTACGGCCATCTGTTGGCCCACGGCACGGTGGACGAGGTGATCGCCGCCTCCGCGTTATCGACCTGGACGGTGACGGGCGAGGATTTCAACGGCCTGATGGCCGAGCTCACGGACAAGCCCGGCGTCGACATGGTGGCGCCGTTCGGCACCAGCCTGCACGTCTCCGGCCGCGACAAGGCGGCGCTCGAGGCCGCGATTGCGCCCTATCGGGACAATTCGAAATGGCAATGGCAGGCCAGCGAGCCGTCGCTCGAAGACGTCTTCATCGATTTGATGGGGCGCTCCAAGGATAATTTCCAAGGATAACTTTCAAGGATAATTTCCAGGGATAATTGCGATGAGCGCAACGGAAACGATCCAGAAGAGCGAGGCGAGGGAGCCGGCATTCGGCTTCTGGCGGCGCAGCTACGCGATGCTGGTCAAGGAGTTCATCCAGCTCCGCCGCGACCGCGTCTCGTTCGCCATGATCATCATGCTGCCGGTGATGCAGCTGACGTTGTTCGGCTACGCCATCAACACCACGCCGCGCAATCTGCCGACCGCCGTGCTGACCCAGGAGGACAGCGATCTCGGCCGTTCGATCCTGAAGGCGATGGAGAACACCGCCTATTTCCATTTTGTCCGCGAGGTCCACACCGTCGAGGAGTTCGACGAGCTGCTGCAATCCGGCAAGGTGCTGTTCGGCGTCGAGATCCCGCGCGGCTTCGAGCGCGCGGTGCGGCGCGGCGACAGGCCGGCGCTGCTGGTCGCGGCGGATGCCACCGACCCGGTGGCGTCGGGCTCGGCGCTCGGCGCGCTCGGGCCGCTGGTGCAATCGGCGCTGGCGCATGATCTGCACGTCGGCGATCCCCCGGACATGCCGTTCGAGATCCGCGCTCACGCCCGTTACAACCCGGCGGCGGACTCGCGTCTCAATATCGTGCCCGGCCTGGTCGGAACCATCCTGACCATGACCATGCTGATCTTCACCGCGCTCTCGGTGACGCGCGAGATCGAGCGCGGCACCATGGAGAGCCTGCTGTCGATGCCGATCAAGCCGGTCGAGGTGATGTTCGGCAAGATCATCCCCTATGTGCTGGTCGGCTTCATCCAGGCCACGCTGATCATCGCCATCGGCATTTTGCTGTTCGGCGTGCCGGTCCTCGGCAGCCTCACGCTGTTGGCGCTGCTCACCACGCTGTTCATCACCACCAATCTGTCGATCGGCTACACCTTCTCGACCATCGTCCAGAACCAGCTGCAGGCGATGCAGCTTTCGATGATGTTCTTCCTGCCGAGCATCCTGCTGTCCGGCTTCATGTTTCCGTTCGCGGGCATGCCGGTCTGGGCGCAATATATCGGCGAGGGGCTGCCGCTGACCCACTTCGTGCGCATCGTCCGGGCAATCATGCTGAAGGGGGCGGCGATGCAGAACCTGCAATACGACACCGTCGCATTGGTCGCCCTGATGCTGTTCGCCATGACGATCGCGGTGACGCGCTTCCGCCGCACGCTCGATTGAGGCTATGATGGATGCCATCAATGATCGTCATTCCGGGGCGATGCGAAGCATCGAACCCGGAATCTCGAGATTCCGGGTTCGCTTCGCGCCCCGGGATGACGGGGTGGGAGGCATGGCGGAATCTTCGGACAAAAGCGGCGCAGCGGCAGACACAACCGTATCCGCCGATTTCCATCACGCCCTGATGCGCGAGGTGATGACCACCGAGCTGCTCCGCATCAAGGTGCTGATCGCTACCGCCGCTGCTCTCGCGGCGATCAGTCTGCTGGTGTATTTCTTTGCGCCCGACGCGGTCAGCCGCGTCTGGCACGGCAACCTCAGCCCCGTCTACGTCTTCTACGTCACCATTCCGCTGATCCTGTTCGAGCTCTGGGTGCACGGGGCAATCAGCTGGCACATGCGCAAGGGGCGCGACCTGCCGGTGGTCCGGCGCTACATCGGCGTGCTGGTCGAGACGTCGCTGCCGACCGTCGTGCTGGCGCTGCACATGAATAGCATGGGGCCGCAAGAGGCGCTCGGCTTCGTGGCGCCGCTGATCTATTTCGTCTTCATCATCCTGTCGACGCTACGGCTCGACTTCTGGCTCTCGACCTTCACCGGCTTCGTCGCGGCGGTCGAGCTGTTCTACATGGCGGTGTTCTTCCATCCCTCGGGCGGCGGCGCGGCCGAGACCAGCATCTACTATCACGCCGCGCGGAGCTCGATCATCCTGATCTGCGGCATGTTGGCCGGCGCGGTCGGCATGCAGCTGCGCCGGCAGTTCGCGGCTAGCATCGCGGCCGCCACCGCGCGCGATCGCATCACCAATCTGTTTGGCCAGCACGTCTCGCCGCAGGTGGTCGAACGTCTGATGACGGAGGGTGCCGGCACCGGCAGCGACATCCGCCGTGTTGCGGTGATGTTCGTGGATTTCCGTAGCTTCACGGCCGGTGCGCGCACCCGCTCGCCGCAAGAGGTGGTCGACAGGCTCGATGGCGCCTTTGCCGTGCTGGTCGATATCCTCGATCGCCATGGCGGCATCGTGAACAAGTTTTTGGGCGACGGCTTTCTCGCGCTGTTCGGTGCCCCGTTCGAGACCGGCGACGCCGCGCATCAGGCGGTCGCCGCCGCGCGTGAAATGCTCGCCGCGAACGAGCGCACCAACGCGGCGACGAGCTGGCCGCTGCGCATCGGCATCGGCATCCACATCGGCGAGGTCGTCGCCGGCAATATCGGCTCGCCCCGGCGCAAGGAGTACACCGTGATCGGCGACACCGTGAATTTTGCCGCGCGGCTCGAGGCGCTGAACAAGGAGCTCGGCTCGCAGTTTTTAATTTCCTCCGCGGTGCGCGAGGCGCTCGGCGATGACTGCAAGGACGCGGTGTCGCGCGGCGAGATCCCGGTGCGGGGCTACGAGCACCCGGTGCACGTCTGGCAGTTGGGGTAGGCGGCGACGCTCACATGATCCGAGGCAATCACGCACGGCTCCTCAAGCCGCGCGAGCTGCCTGCATGTGACTACCCGCGATTGCACCGAGTGCTCTGAAGGGCATCGCGCGCGCCGTGCTACGATGACGTCATCGGAATGACCGGAGCACGAGGACAAGCAAGATGCAGCGGCGCTATATCACCGTCGACGTTTTCACCGACCGCGCCTTCGGCGGCAACCCGCTCGGCGTGGTGCTCGACGCCGAAGGG
The DNA here is from genome assembly GCF_054063355.1 of Bradyrhizobium sp. USDA 4502. Taxonomy (NCBI): domain Bacteria; kingdom Pseudomonadati; phylum Pseudomonadota; class Alphaproteobacteria; order Hyphomicrobiales; family Nitrobacteraceae; genus Bradyrhizobium; species Bradyrhizobium sp. USDA 4502. Next base: position 4,228,287 of record NZ_JBSSGF010000001.1, on the reverse strand, counting down.
CTGTCGACCGAAGCGATGCAGGCGATCGCGACCGAGTTCAACTATTCCGAGACGACCTTCGTGCTGCCGCCGCAGGACAAGGCCAACGACGCCCAGGTTCGCATCTTCACGGTGCGCTCGGAAATTCCGTTCGCCGGCCATCCCAATGTCGGCACCGCCTTCGTGCTGGCAAGCCGGGCCGCGAAGGCGCCGGCGCGCTTGAGGTTCGAGGAGAAGGCGGGGCTGGTGCCGGTCGAGATCCTGTCCGACGGCGGCAATGTGATCGGGGCCGAGCTGACCGCGCCGCAGGCGTTGCAGCGGACCAACGAGGTGAGCGCGGCCGCGGCCGCCGCGTGCCTGTCGCTGACGGCGGCTGATGTGAAGACCGATCGGCATGCCCCGCAGGTCGTCTCGGTCGGGCTGCCGTTCCTGGTGGTCGAGATCGCCTCGCGCGAGGCGCTGAGGCGCGCCAGGCCCGATGCTGCGGCGTTCGCCAGGACGCTGGCCGAGATCGGCCGCGACGTCGTCTATTTCTACACAAGCGACGTGCCGGCGAGCGAGCAGCCGCTCGACCTGCAGGCGCGCATGTTCCATCCGGGCGCCAGCGGCCTGTCCGAGGATCCCGCCACCGGCAGCGCGACCGCGGCTTGCGCGGCGCTGCTCGCCGATATCGATCCCGCGCGCGATGGCGAATTGCGGCTGCGGATCGGGCAGGGCGTCGACATGGGCCGGCCGAGCCTGTTGCTGACGCGCGTGCGCAAGCAAGGCGGCGCGATCACTTCGGTGCATGTCGGCGGCGGCTGCGTGACGATGATGGAGGGAACGCTGAACGTGCCGGGCGAGGCAGGCTAGAGCTGCGGTGCCGCCAGGTCCTCGATCCTGACGCCGTCGCGCTCTTCGATGATCTCGGCGATCCATCGACGGTGGCAGTGCTGGTGGTCGCGCTCGTAGCAGAGGATGCAGACCGGGCCGGACTGCTTGACCAGCGCCGACAGCTCGTCGAGCTCTTCCTTGGCCTGCGCCGTCTTCAGGTGCGCCGAATAGATCTTGTGCAGCAGCGCATATTGCCCGCTGCGTGCCGCTTCCCGTCCGCTTTTCGGGGTGCCGAGACCGCGCAGATGGACGTAGCCGATGCCGCGCTCGTCGAGACCGGCGGCGAGCTGGGTCTTGGAGAAGCCGGGCCGGCGCGAGGAGGCGATGGCGCGGACGTCGACCAGCAGCTTGACGCCGGCCTGCTCGAGCTCGTCGAGCACCGCCTTCGACGGCGTCTGCTCGTAGCCGATGGTGAACAGCTTCCTGGCCTTCGCCATCGGTTCTCGCTCACTTCACCCGTTCGATCAGCTCCATCGCGCCGGCCGGCGCGCGGACCTTGCCCTCGTGGATCACATAGGCGAACACGTCGCGGGGCGCCTTCTTGGGCGCGGCCTTGTCGACCTTCGGCAGGTCGTCGGGCTCGCTGCCGCCGGCCCAGTCCTGAAACCGCTTGGCCCAGGCGTCGAGCTGCTTCGGCGGATAGCAGGTCTTCAATTCGTCATCGCCCTTCTGCAGCCGGGCATAGACGAAGTCGCTCGCGACGTCGGCGATCGCCGGATATTTGCCGTGCTCGGCGAACACCACCGGCACCTCGTGTTCGCGAATCAGGGCGACGAATTCGGGCACGCAAAAACTGTCATGGCGGACCTCGACGACGTGGCGCAGCGCGCGGCCGTCGAGCTTGCGCGGCAGCAGCTCGAGGAACTTGCCGAAATCGGCGCCGTCGAACTTCTTGGTCGGCGCGAACTGCCAGAGCACCGGCCCGAGCCGGTCCTTCAGCTCCAGCACGCCCGAATCATAGAACCTCTTCACCGAATCGCCGGCCTCGGCGAGCACGCGGCGGTTGGTGGCGAAGCGTGGTCCCTTCAGCGAGAAGATGAAGCCGTCGGGCACTTCGCTGGCCCATTTGCGAAAGCTCTCCGGCTTCTGCGAGCCGTAATAGGTGCCGTTGATCTCGATCGAGGTCAGCTTGGAGGCGGCGTAGGACAGCTCCTTCGCTTGCGCGAGCTTCTCCGGATAGAACACCCCGCGCCACGGCTCGAAGGTCCAGCCGCCGATGCCGATATAGATGTTGCCTGCGTCGGTCTTGGTTGCCTTGGTGTCTGTCTTGGTCGCCTTGGTGGGAGCTTTGGCCACGACTGCACTCATCGTGAGGGAGGGAACAGGAAGCAAGACTAATCAAAATAATCGTGATTGGCCAGTTTGCCAGATCGGCACGGCGGCGCTTATCGTCGCTGTCGCTCTTCGCTACGATGCGCCAAAATGGAGAACAACAATGCGCATGCTGGTTGCGGCCGCCCTCTTGATCATGTCCTCCGCCGCCATATCCTCCGCTGCAATGGCCGATGAGGTCGACGATGCGCACAAGCTCGCGATCACCGGCCGCGACGCCTACTGGAATTGTCTCGCCCGCGAATATCCCCGCGACAGCAACAAGGCGATGTCCGACCAGGAGTTCACCTCGCTGATCGCCAATGTCTGTCCGTCGGAGCGGCAGAACTTCCGTGTGTCGCTGATCGACTTCCTGTCGCTGCAATTTCCGAAGCAGGACGCCGACGCGAATCTGACGACCGCCAACCGTGCGATCGAGCTCGCGCAGAAGGACATCGTGACCGCCTTCACCCGGCGCAGGGCCGCGGCCAAATAGGTTCCCAAATCCTGTTGCGGCCGGCCGATTTTTGATATCAATCCGCGCAGGCGAGGGGATCATCGGCATGAGATCACAATCGACGGCAGGTTTCTTGGGCGCACTGGTCGCGGCCGTCGCGCTGGCGGCGGCGTTCATCTACGGGCCGTCGCCGAGCCAGCTCCGTAACCCGAGCCGGTCCGCCGCACAGCCGCAGGCGGCTCCAGCTGCCGAGGCCGCGCCGGCAGCCCCGGCGCCACGCGGCCCGGTGATCCGGGAAGTCCCGAACAACTAGCGCCTCCCGCGCCCCTTGCGGACCGCCTGGGGCCTTCCTATCTTGCTTGCAACGGCGACGTTGCAGCTTCAGGGCTCCGGCGCCGGACGACCACGACATTGATTGGCTGCGCCGGATGTACGCGCGCCCCTTGTTCGTGGTCGTTGGCATTTTCAGGGGTGTTTTGCCCCGTTTTCCCGTTTTCCGAGCGTGCGTTTGGGTCGGCCTGCCTTGGCAGCGGGAGAGGCTGCGGCTATACGCTGGCGCTCATGAACCAAGCCATCAAGCCGAGCCCCGAAACCTCATCGCAGGCAGCAAGCTTGCCGCTGCTTTCGGTGGTCGTCCCGACCTTCAACGAACGCGACAATGTCACGGTGCTGTACCGCCGGCTCGACGCGATCCTGAAGGACGTGTCCTGGGAAGTCATCTTCGTCGACGACAATTCGCCCGACGGAACCTGGGACGTGGTGCGCGCGCTGGCGCGGAAGGATTCCCGCGTGCGCTGCATCCGCCGGATCGGCCGGCGCGGCCTGTCCGGCGCCTGCATCGAGGGCATCCTGGCCTCGAGCGCGCCCTATGCCGCGGTGATGGACGCCGACCTGCAGCATGACGAGACCCAGCTGCCGAAGATGGTGGCGCTGCTGCAGAGCGGCGAGGCCGAGCTCGTGGTCGGCAGCCGCTATATCGAGGGCTACAAGGCCGACGGCTTCAACAAGCAGCGCGCCGGTGCCAGCGCGTTCGCCACCGAGATCGCGCGCCGCGCGCTGAAGGTCGAGATCGCCGACCCCATGAGCGGCTTCTTCATGATCCGCCGCGACCGTTTCGAGCAGCTCGCGCCGCAGCTGTCGACGCAGGGCTTCAAGATTCTGCTCGACGTCGTGGCGACTGCGGAGGGCAAGCTGCGCGCGGTCGAGATTCCCTACACCTTCGGTGCCCGCCAGCATGGCGAGAGCAAGCTCGACTCGATGGTCGCGCTCGACTTCCTCGGCCTGGTGCTGGCGAAGCTGACCAATGATCTGATCTCGCTGCGCTTCATTCTGTTCGCGGCGGTCGGCGGGCTCGGCCTGGTGGTGCACCTCACCGTGCTGTTCATCGCGCTCGAACTGTTCAAGGCGCCATTCCCGGAGGCCCAGGCCACCGGTGCGATCGTCGCCATGACCAGCAATTTCATCCTCAACAATTTCCTGACCTATCGCGATCAGCGGCTGAAGGGCTTTGGCATCCTGCGCGGCCTGCTGCTGTTCTATCTGGTCTGCAGCGTCGGCCTGCTCGCCAATGTCGGCGTCGCGTTCTCGGTCTACGATCAGGAGCCGATCTGGTGGCTGGCGGGCGCAGCCGGCGCGCTGATGGGCGTGGTTTGGAACTACGCGATGTCCGGGCTGTTCGTCTGGCGCAAGCGATGACGGCGGCATGAACGCGAGCGAGGCGCGGCTGGCCCGAAACACCGCGCTTGCGGTGTGCGCGCTGGTCGTGTTGCGGCTGGCCGCCGCGGCATGGACGCCGCTGACTTTCGACGAAGCCTATTACTGGATGTGGTCGAAGTCGCTCGCCGGCGGCTATTACGACCATCCGCCGATGGTGGCGGTGGTGATCCGGCTCGGCACCATGATCGCGGGCGATACGCCGTTCGGCGTGCGGCTGGTGTCGATCCTGCTCGCACTGCCGATGAGCTGGGCGATCTACCGGGCGGCCGGCCTCCTGTTCGGCGGCCGGCGCATCGCCGCGAGCGCAACGATCCTGCTCAATGTCACGCTGATGGCCGCCGTCGGCACGCTGATCGTGACGCCGGATGCGCCGCTGCTGGTCGCTGCCAGCCTCCTGCTGTACGCGCTGGCAAAGGTGCTGGAGAGCGGTCGCGGCGAATGGTGGCTTGCGGTCGGCGCCAGCGCCGGCGCGGCGCTGCTGTCGAAATACTCGGCGCTGTTCTTTGGTCCGGCGATCCTGATCTGGCTTGCGATGGTGCCGAAGCTGCGGCGCTGGTTTCTGTCGCCCTGGCTCTATCTCGGCGGCCTGGTCGCGCTCGGCCTGTTCAGCCCGGTCATCCGCTGGAATGCCGACCATCACTGGGTGTCCTTCATCAAGCAGATGGGCCGCGCGCGGATCGAGGATTTCCGCCCGACCTACATCGCCGAGTTGATCCCGACCCAGTTTGCGTTCGCAACGCCATTGGTCTTCATCCTCGGCGTGATGGGCCTCTACGCGCTCTATCGGCGCCGCGCCGGCGCGCTGGAGGCGCGCGTGCTGGTCAACACGATGTTCTGGACCATCGTGGTCTACTTCACCTGGCACGCATTGCATGCGCGGGTCGAGGCCAACTGGTTCGCGCCGGTCTATCCCGCCTTTGCCGTAGCGGCCGCGGTCGCGGCAGTCCAGGTGCAGTGGGCGTCGCGCGAGCAGCGCACGGTCGATTTCTGCCGCCGCTGGGCCGCACCCGTCGGCGTCGTGCTGTTCGCGCTGCTGATCGTGCAGGCCAACACCGGTTTGCTCTCGGGCTACCGCCGCGACGCCACCGTGCGCAGCGTCGGTGTCGGCTGGCAGGAGCTTACGGACGAGATCGAGGCGACCCGCGTCCGGACCGGCGCGAGCTGCGTGCTGGCGGCGGACTACGGCACCACCGGCTGGCTCGCCTTCTATCTCCCCAAGGGCACCTGCGTCGCCCAGCAGGGCCAGCGCATTCGCTGGGTCAACATGCAAGAGCCGAGCCCGGCGCAACTGGCTGGCAAGCTGCTCTATGTGCATGAGGTCGAGCAGGCGATGCCGGCCTCGCTGCGCGACAATTTCGCCCGTGTCGAAACGGTGGCCGAGGCCAAACGCATGCGGGGGCCGTTGACCATCGAGACCTACGCGCTCGACCTGCTGGAAGGCGCAAAGGGCGAGATCCTCGACCGTTCCCCGCCGCCGGAACTGCAATAAATCCTCGCCGTTGAGTGTCGGATCGTCCGGGTCCGGGTCGTCTTCCAGACAGCCCGTCAACCACGCGAGGTTCCAACATGACCAGTTCCGTCCTCAAGCCTGCTGCCGAACTCGCCACGACCAATGTCAGGCGCTTTCCCAATGAGAGCGCCGAGTATCGAAGCGCCCGCCAGGAATTGCTCGTCGAAGAGATCGAGCTGCGCCGGCATATCGAGCGCGTCGCCGCGCTACGCCGCGCATTGCCGCCGGGCGGCGAGGTGACCAAGTCCTATGAGTTCATCGGAGAGGCCGGTGCGGCATCGCTCGCCGATCTGTTCGGCAGCAAGCCGACCCTCATCATCTACAGCTACATGTACGGCCCGCAGCGCGAGAAGCCGTGTCCGATGTGCACGTCGTTCATGAGCACGTGGGAGGAGAAGCTGCCCGATATCGAGCAGCGCGTGTCGTTCGTGTTCGTGGCGCGCTCGCCGATCGCTCGGCTGATCGAGGCGAAGAAGGCGCGCGGCTGGACGCGTCACAGGATCTACTCGGATGCGTCGGGTGATTACACGCGCGACTATGTCAGCAAGGATGACAGCGACCTGCCGGGCTACAATGTCTTCACGCGCCACAACGGCACGATCCGTCATTTCTGGGCAGGCGAAATGGGTGCGGGCACGATGGACCCCGGCCAGGACCCGCGCGGCGCACCGGACATGGATCCGCTGTGGACCTTGCTCGACACGACGCCTGAAGGACGCGGCAAGGACTGGTATCCGAAGCTCAGCTACTGAGAGATGGTTTTTGCTCGATCCCCGCGCGATTACGGGGCGATCGGCAAGGAAATTCTCCCCTGAATATATTCCGGTATGCCGCGCTGGAGCGGCATACCGGAATGTCCCATGATGGGACAGAAAAGCCGCTTTGGCGGTCCAATGTCATCTTAAAAAAGCCCTACGCCACAGGCACTTCCCGCGCTGCAGGGGATCGCATCCGGTTAAGTCGCATTTAACTAAAAGTCGCCTTAATGGCCGTCTGTGCCCCCGCGCGACGTTGAGCCGAACACCCGTTCGACCCCGCGTCGAGTGAGGGACAAAGGTGGACCTGTTTTGAGCGCCGGGCGTATGGGTACGAGTGCGAGTGCGTATGTTCTTGGGGCGCCAAGCCGCAAGAAATCCTCCCGAAAAATTCTCCCACAGCATTTCCTCGGCAGCGCCGCGGTGGCGGGGCTGGTGCTTGGCTGCGCCTGGACCGTCTACGCCAACATTTTTGCGGCGAGCGTCTATCCCTCCGTGGGCGATGCGTCGTTCGATGCGCCGGTGGTGAAGCGGCCCGTCGCGGTCGCTGCGCGGCCGACGCCGGCCTTCAACGAGGTGTTCGCGTCCTTGACGCCCGCACCGGCGGCGCCCGCGAAGACCGAGGTCGCGAAGTCGGAAGTCCCGGCATCGTCGCTTATGTTTAACGATCGGTTTGCGGCCGCCTCGCCCGAGGGCGTCGCGTCCAGCGTCGTGGCTGACGCCGCATCGCAGATCGACCCGATCAAGCAGGCCGCTGCTCCCAAGGTCGCCGAAGCGGCGAGGGCGGTCGCCTCCGCGGAGCTTGCCGAGACATCGAAGCCGTTGCCGGCGCCGAAGTCGGTCGAGACCGCGAAGAAGCAGGCCGCCGCCAATCTGAAGGTGGCGCTCAACGATCCCACCGCGGACGTTCAGCCCAAGGGGGCCGAGAAGGCGTCCGAGGCGAAGCCTGCCGAGGCCAAGCAGGCTGCGAAGTCCGGCGGCGTTCGCGACATGGCCGCGCGCGCCAAGGCCGCGGTGATGTCGATCGCATCGAACGAGCGGCAGACCATGGTCGAAAAACTGTGGGGCAAGCGGGAGTCGAGCGGCGGACTGCTCTCCTTCGCTTCAGCCGACGCGAACGTGACCGGCAGCATCCCCTCGACGTTGGACCAGAACCCGATGCTCGGCGGCTCGCCGCCCTATGACCGTCAGACCGCGGTCTACGACATCTCAGCCAAGACCGTGTACCTGCCCGACGGCACGCGCCTCGAGGCGCATTCGGGCCTCGGCTCCAGGCTCGACGACCCCAGGTCCTCGCATCTGAAGATGGTCGGCGTGACGCCGCCGCACATTTACGAGCTCAAGCCGCGCGAGGCGCTGTTCCACGGCGTGCCGGCGCTGCGGCTCAATCCAATCGGCGGCGAAGGCAAGATCTTCAACCGCGACGGCCTGCTCGCGCACACCTTCATGCTCGGTCCGAACGGCGACTCCAACGGCTGCGTCTCGTTCAAGGATTATTACGCGTTCCTCGACGCCTACCGTAACAAGGGCATCCGCCGTCTCGCGGTGCTCGCGCGGATTCAGTAGTCAGAGCGGGCAGCGGCCCACCGCTGCGGCCTGATCGACGTCTGGAACTGGATGCCATAGTCGCTATACTGCACTGATCCAGAGCGAGTCCAAGCTCGGCAACGGATCTGGTGCAACGCGAACATGTCTCCCACACCCTCCATCGAAATCCCGCCGCCGATCACGACCGAAGCGTTCGTCGATGCCGCAGCCGCCGTTGTCCGTCTCGAAGAGATCTACGAGCGCAACACCGGCTTCCTTCGCAATCGCTTTGAGGCCTATGTCAACGGCGTGCCGTTCACGACGCGGGTGCGGGCACATTACCCGTTCGTCCGTATCACGACCTCGTCACATGCGCGGCTCGACTCGCGGCTTGCCTACGGCTTCGTCGCAGGACCCGGCGTCCACGAGACCAGCATCACGCGCCCCGATATCTTCCGGACCTATCTCACCGAGCAGATCGGGCTCCTGATCAAGAACCATGGCGTGGCGGTCGAGATCGGCGAGTCGAACGAACCGATCCCGATCCATTTCGCCTACCGCCGCGACATCAATATCGAGGCGGCGCTGACCATCGCCGACAGTTCGGCGTTCACAAGGTCGCTGCGCGACATCTTCGATACGCCCGATCTCGCCGCGATGGACGATGCGATCGCCGACGGCACCTTTGAGCTGACGCCGGGCACACCGGAGCCGCTGGCGCTGTTCCGCGCGGCGCGGGTCGATTACTCGCTGCGCCGGCTCTACCACTACACCGGCACCGACCCGGAGCACTTCCAGAATTTCGTGATCTTCACGAACTACCAGTTCTATGTCGATGCCTTCGTGCAGCTCTCCCAGCAGCGGCTTGCGTCGGGCGAGGCCGGTCTCGAGGCCTTCGTCGCGCCCGGCAATGTGATCATGCACAATGCGCGGCTCGGCGGCGGCACCACCGGGACCCCGTCCGAACGCGTCCCGCAGATGCCGGCCTTTCATCTGGTCCGGCCCGGCTATCGCGGCATTACCTTGATCAATATCGGAATCGGTCCGTCCAATGCGCGCAACATCACCGATCACGTCGCGGTGCTGCGGCCGCATGCCTGGCTGATGATCGGGCACTGCGCCGGACTGCGCAACACGCAGCGGCTCGGCGATTATGTGCTCGCCCATGGCTATGTGCGCGGGGACCACGTGCTCGATCACGAGCTGCCGCTCTGGGTGCCGATCCCGGCGCTTGCGGAGATGCAGGTCGCGCTTGAGGAAGCCGTCGGCGAGGTGACCGGGCTCACCGGCTTCGAGCTCAAGCGGCTGATGCGCACCGGCACGGTCGCCAGCGTCGACAACCGCAACTGGGAGATCAGCGGGCCGCAGGTGATCCGGCGCATGTCGCAGTCGCGCGCGGTCGCGCTCGACATGGAATCGGCGGCGATCGCCGCCAACGGCTATCGCTTCCGCGTACCCTACGGCACGCTGCTATGCGTCTCCGACAAGCCGCTGCACGGCGAGATCAAACTCGCAGGCATGGCCAGCGAATTCTACCGCCAGCGCGTCGGCCAGCACCTTGAGATCGGTCTCAGGGCGCTGGAGCGGCTCAAGCAGCAGGAATCCGAACGCCTGCATTCGCGCAAGCTGCGCAGCTTTGCCGAGGTCGCGTTTCAGTAGCGAACGCAGAGCGGAGCGGCCCTCAGGCGAGCGCGTTGCCGCGGGCGATGATCGCGAAGCGGTCGGACAGTTCGGCGAGCGCGACGTCGTGAATCAGCCTTGCGGCAATCGTGCCGCCGACGCCGTCGGGCAGGTCGCGGGTGGCGCAGCTGTCGGCGTCGATCGTGGTGCGGAAGCCGAGATCGAGCGCGGCGCGGGCCGTCGAGCTCACGCACATATGCGTCATGAAGCCGGCCAGCACCAGCTCCTTGCGGCCGGTCGCGGCAAGCTGCGCGTTGAGGTCGGTGCCGGCGAACGCGTTCGGCAATTGCTTCTCGATCACGATCTCGCCCGGCCGCGGCGCCAGCGGCGCGACGATCGCGCCACGCTCCGCGCTGCGGTCGAACAGGCTGCCCGGCTGGCCCTTGTGCGCGATGTGGATGATCGCGGCGCCGCTTTCCCGGGCGCGCGCGAGCAATGCGGTGGCGCGCGCAATCGCCGGGTTGGCGTCGGGCAGCGCCAGCGGACCGGCCAGATATTCGTTCTGGATATCGATCAGCACCAGGCAGCTGTCGCCGAGGCGGGGCGGGGTGAGGTCGATACCGGCAAGCTGCATCAATGTCTTGGCTGACGTCATGGTCGTTCTCCAGCGGATGTGTCGCCGAAAACATAGCCCGAGATCGGCCTGCTGTTATGCAGGGATATTGCAGCCAGTGGCTGCGTTATTGCAGGCGGCAGCCGCGCGATGTAGCCTGCCGCCATGAACTGGGACGATCTTCGCATCATCGCGGCCGTCAGGGACGAGGGCACCTACGCGGGCGCCAGCGCGCGGCTGCGCATCGACGAGACCACGGTCGGGCGCAGGCTGGCGCGGATCGAGCGCGCGCTCGGCCTGCGCCTGTTCGAGGCCGTCGATGGCGTCCGCAAGCCGACTCGGCAGTGCGACATGGTGCTCGCGCATATCGAGGCGATGGCGGCGCATGCCGAGGAGATCGGCCGGATCGGCGAAAGCCTGCCTGGTCCGGTCGGGCGGCTGCGCATCGCCTCCACCAGCGCGATCGCCGAGGAGGTGCTGGCGCCGCGCACAAGTGAATTCCTGCGCGCCCATCCAGGCCTGACGCTGCAGTTTCTGACGTCGAGCGACAATGTAAAATTCTCGCGCTGGGAGGCCGATCTCGCGATCCGCTTGCGCAAGCCGGACAAGGGCGACTTTGCGATCTCGAAGCTTGCCGAGGTCAGGTCGTATTTCTTCGAGCCGGCCGCGACGACAGCGGGCGAAGCGATGCTGTGCGCCTATCCCGACGAGCTTGGAGGGATTCCGGAAATGCAGTTCCTGCGCACGAAGCGACTTCGCGCGCGCTGCGTCACCGACAATGTCCGGATCATCCACACGCTGATTCAGTCGCATCACGCGGTCGGCGTGTTGCCGGAGCACAGCTGTGCCGACCTGCTGACCGACCGACGTTTGCGCGCCACGCTGCTGCCGAAGCGACGCGACGTCTGGCTCCTGGTGCAGAACCATCTCAAGCGCGACGCGGCGACGCGCGTCACCATCGACTGGCTGCGCGCCTGCTTCCAGGATGCCACGCAGAGGGGGTGAGGTGCCTCGCAATGACGGGACGTGCCGCGACGCGTGGGTCACAGCAGCGCCCCGTCATGAAAAAATCACACGCAGCCCTCTTGCAACCCGGACGTGCTTCGTCTATTAGCCCGCTCCTTCGCTTCGGCCACGGGTTCGGGCTCGTTGAGATCCCGACTGGCGCGAGCCGCTTTGCGGTGTCGTGTTCCGCCGAAATGAAGATCGCGAGATGAAGCTCATGGTCGAGCGTCGGGGATGAAATCCCGAAGGCATCGGTTCGAATCCGGTCTCTCACAAAGGATAGCTCAGTTGGTTAGAGCAGGTGAATGATACTCATCGGGTCGCGGGTTCGATTCCCGCTCCAAGCGCTCCGTTTCAGCCTGTAAAGCTGATACCTCTGAAGGGGACCGGACGCGCGCTTCAGTCGCAGTCCGGCCGTCCTGCCGCAAGGCATTTCGTCCGAACATCGACACTGTGAGACCGGCTTTGCGCCGCGGTGGATACCGCTTGCGCTGATGCCGGGTGGCTCCGCTCGGCCGCGCGACATTCGTCGCGCGAACGCGCGCGTGCGCCCGTCATCGCGCAAGCCTTAAGCCACGGCCCGCTTGGCTGACAGGAAGCCGCGTTCGCGTCCTCACGTCCTTTGCCAAATGCAACCCGCTCTCAGGCCCATGGGCCTGAAGGCAAACGATGGAGGCGTGTCATGACCTGGCACTTCTTGACGACCAATTTGACGGTGAAGGATGGCGAGCGCGCGTTGCTGACGCGCAACGGCCGGCTCGAGCAGGTGCTCGCGCCCGGACGTCACCGCCTGTTCGATCCCCTGCATCAGCTCAAGGCCGAGCTGTTCAGCGTCGTGCGGACCGAATTCCCCGCGGATCGCTTCGCGGTGATCAAGGCCGCGCGGCCTGATCTCGCCGACGAGCTGTTCGAGGCGGTGGAAACCCGCGCGAACGAGATCGCGATCGTCAGCCTCGACGGCCGTCCCGTGCAACTGATGACGCCTTGGCAGACGCGCGTGTACTGGAAGGTCGCGACGTCGGTCGAGGTCGAGCGCATCGACGTCACCAGCGATCCCAGGGTCACGGCACGCCACCTCGCGATGATCCAGCCCAACCGGGCCGGCGTCATCACCGAGGCGGTGGTCGAGAACCACGAGGCCGGTCTGCTCACGGTCGAGGGCAAGCTGGTCGAGCGGCTCGCGCCCGGTCGGCACGCGTTCTGGATCGCGGGCCGCAAGATCGAGGTCAAGCGCCTCGATCTGCGTCCCCAGGCGGTCGAGATCACGGCGCAGGAGATGCTGACCAAGGATCGCATCGCGCTGCGCGTGACGCTGACCGCGTTCCGCCGGATCATCGATCCCGAGCGGGTCGTGGCAACGGTGCCCGACGTGGATGCGTGGCTGTACCGCCTGGTGCAGTTCGCGATCCGCGAGGCGGTGGCCGGCCGCACGCTGGACGAGGTGCTGTCCGCGAAGACGGCGCTCGACACGGAGCTTCGCGACTTCGTCCGCGATCGTGTCGCGGACAGCGGTGTCGAGGTCACCGAGCTCGGCGTGAAGGACGTGATCCTGCCCGGCGAGATCCGCGAGCTGGTCAACAAGGTGGTGGAGGCGGAGCGGGTGGCGAAGGCCAACCTGATCCGCCGCCAGGAGGAGACCGCGGCGACGCGTTCTCTCCTGAACACCGCCAGGCTGATGGAGGAGAACCCTCTGCTGCTGCGGCTCAAGGAGCTGGAGTCGCTCGAGCGTCTGGTCGAGAAGGTCGGCCGCATCGACCTGCATGCGGGCGAGGGCCAGGGCCTCGATGCGCTGCTGACCAAGCTGGTGCGTCTCAAGGCGCCCGAGAGCGCGTAAGACAGGAAGGGCCGCCCACGGGCGGCCCTTCGATTTTTTAGCCGGGACGGACCGACGGCAATCGTACGAATGTTAGCGTGCAGACGGCTGTAACGGGGCACCGCCACGGCCCAATTCGCATATCCGGCTCCGGGCCGCAAAACAGAGGTGCCACTCCGGTCAGATTGCGATAACGTTCATGCACCGTGGTCCATTCGGCCAGCCGTCAACCCGTCGGTGAAGCCAGTGCAGCAGATTGCGGAATGGCTCGAGAAGCTGGGACTTGGGCAATACGCGCTGCGTTTTGCCGAGAACGGGATCGACCTCGGCGTTCTTCCCGAATTGACGGATGAAGACTTCGACAGGCTCGGCGTCCTGCTCGGCCATCGCCGCAAGATGCTGCGCGCGATCGCCGATCTCAATCAAGCCGAACTGATCGCCGCGCCGGTTTCACCGCACGATGCCGAGCGCCGCCACCTCACCGTGATGTTCTGCGATCTGGTCGGCTCGACGGCGTTATCGGCACGTCTCGATCCCGAGGACATGTGGGAGGTGATCCGCGCCTATCGCGCAGCCTGTGCGCAGGTGATCACGACATATGACGGCGCCGTAGCCAGATTTATCGGCGATGGGATCCTTGCTTATTTCGGCTATCCCCGCGCCCACGAGGATGATGCGGAGCGCGCGGTGCGCGCCGGCCTCGATGTCATCGCCGCAATCGGCAAGCTCGAGACCCGCGCGGACGAGGGCGTTGCGGTGCGGATCGCGATCGCGAGCGGGCTTGTCGTGGTCGGCGACCTCGTCTCCGGCGGCGCGTCTGAGGAGCAGGCGCTGGTCGGCGATGCGCCGAACATCGCCGCCCGGCTGCAAAGCCTGGCGGAGCCGGGCGTGGTCGTCGTGGCGGCCTCGACCCGGCGGCTGCTCGGCAATCTGTTCACGCTGCGCAACCTCGGCCGCCGCGAGGTCAAGGGTATCTCCGAGCCGATCGCGGTGTGGGCCGTCGAAGGCGAGCCGGCATCGGAAAGCCGTTTCGAGGCGGTGCGCACCGCGCGCTCGATCGGCTTCGTCGGCCGCAAGGCGGAGATCGAATTTGCGCTGTCGCGCCAGCAACTGGCGTGGCAGGGCCAGGGCCAGGCGGTGCTGATATCGGGCGAAGCGGGTATCGGCAAATCGCGCATCGTGGCGATGCTCTCCGACAGCCTGGCGGCCGGAACACACCGCCGTGTGCGGTATCAATGCTCGCCCTATCACACCAACAGCGCGCTGCATCCCTTTGTCGGCCAGCTCGAGCGCGCCGCCGGCATCAGGTCGGAGGATGCGCCGGAGCAGAAGCTGGACAAGCTCGAAGCCATGCTGGCGCTCGGCACGCAGCACGTGCCCAGCGTGACACCGCTGATCGCAGCGCTGCTGTCGATCGCGACCGGAGACCGCTATCCACCGCTCGGCCTCAGCCCGGCGCAGCAGCGGCGGCAGACATTCGCAGCGCTGCTCGACCAGCTCGAGGGCCTCGCCCGGCAGCAGCCGGTGCTTGTCGTCTGCGAAGACGTGCATTGGGCCGATGCCACGTCGCTCGAACTGCTCGACCTCGCGGTCGACCGGATCAGGGGACTGCCGATCCTGATGCTCATGACGTTCAGGCCCGAGTTCGAGCCGCCATGGGCAGGGCTCGCCAATGTCAGCCTGCTGCGGCTCGATCGGCTCGACCGGCAGGATACGCGGGCGCTGATCGAGCAGGTGACCGTCGGCCGGTTGCTGCCCGGCGAGATGATGGCGCAGATCGTCGAGCGGACGGATGGTGTCCCGCTGTTCGTCGAGGAGCTGACCAAGATGGTCATGGAGTCGGGGCTGCTGGTCGAGAATGCCGGGCGCTATCGCCTCGACAATCCGCTGCCGCCGCTGGCGATCCCGGCAACGCTGCAGGACTCGCTGATGGCACGGCTCGACCGGCTGGCGCCGGTCAAGGAGGTGGCGCAGATCGGTGCCGCGATCGGCCGTGAGTTCTCATATGCGCTGCTGCGCAGCGTGGCCGGGCGCGATGATCTGACGCTTGCCGCGGCGCTTGCCCAGCTCGAAGAGGCCGAGTTGCTGCTGCGCCGGGGCGTGCCGCCGGACGCAAGCTACAGCTTCAAGCACGCGCTGGTCCAGGAAGCGGCTTACGAGAGCCTGCTCAAGAGCCGCCGGCAATTGCTTCACAAGCATATTGGCGATGTGTTGCGCGACAAGTTTGCCGAGATGGCCGAGATCGAGCCGGAAGTCGTCGCCTTCCATTTCACCGAGGCTGGGCTCGGCGAGACCGCGCTGGCGTGGTGGCGCAAGGCCGGTCAGCAGGCGCTGAAGCGCTCGGCCTATTGCGAGGCGATCGCGCATCTCGGCAAGGCGGTCGCCATCGCCGATGAACTGCCCGACGAGCCGGATCGGATGATCGGCCGGCTCCATCTGCAAATCGCCTACGGCCGCGCGCTGCGGGGCAGTCTCGGGCACAGCGCCCCCGAGACGGTCGCCGCCTGGACCCGCGCCCGGCAGTTCGCCTCCGATATCGATGATCCGATCGAAATGGCGCCGATCCAGTCGGGCCTCTTCAACGCCTGCTTGACCCACGGCGAGCTCGCGCCGATGCGGGAGTTGGCGGAGGCGATCATGGGCGCAGCGGAGCGGCACCCGCAGTCGCCGGTGGCGACCATCGTCGCGCGCTGGACCAGCGGGGTGACCTCCTGGTTCGCGGGCGAGTACGTGAACGCGGGCATCCATCTCGAGCAGGCCTTCGCGGCCTATGCGACCGAGCCGGATCCGGCAACCTTCAAGGCGTCGACGCTCGACTTGCCGTTCGTCATCATGAGATTTCTCGCCCTGGTGCTTTGGCCGCGCGGCGAGATCGATCGGGCCCGGCAGCTCGCGGGCGCGGCAGTGGACGTCGCGGGGAAGCAGCGCGCGCTCGCGCGCGCCAATGCGCTGGTTCACAAGGCCGTCTTCGACGGGCTGTGCGGCAGCAGGTTGCGCCAGACCGACACGATCCTGGCCCTCGGCCTGGCGCGCGACCACACGATGCCGTTGTACGTCGCCGCCGGCACCTATCTCAATGGTCTGGAGAAGTGGCGTGCCGGCGACCGCGCCGCAGGTCTCGCGGAGATGCAACGTGGCTGGTCGTTGCTTCACGAGAACGACTGCTACCTCTGTGAACCGTTCTGGGGATTGCAGATTGCCGTGGCGAATGCGGAGGCCGGGCATGTCGATGCCGGGCTCGACATCATCAATGAGTTGATCGAGGCGACGGAGCAGTCCGGGCAGCACTGGCTGGATGCCGAGCTGTACCGCGTGCAGGCTGGGCTGCTGTCGCATCGTCACAGCCCCGACATGTCCGGCGCCGAGGATGCCTTCCGCCGTGCCCTCGAGATTGCTCGAAGGCAGCAGACCAGGACGTTCGAGCTGCGCAGCGCGCTGGGACTTGCACGTCTTTACAGCCGCAGCGGCCGGGCAGAGGAGATATCGCAATTGCTGGCGCCGGTGCTCGCCGGTTTCGATCCGGCGCTCGACCTTGCCGAGATCAAGGACGCGCAGGAACTGCTCGCGCAGGCGCGTCGGTGGCCGGACCGGCACTCGCGCGCGTCTTGACGGGTGCCGCAGCGAGCGGTCACACCGCGTCGCCACCTTCCTGCGCCCGCGCAGATAGTGAAAGAGCAGGTTCGGATGTCGCGCGCGGCGCGAGCGATGCGAAACTGGAACTGTTGGGTTCCCGAAGTTCTACGGTGCGACGATGCGCATTTTGCTATTGCGTCCGGCGGCGCATTTGCATCTAACTTTAAGGACGCCGCCGCGGAGAATTCCGCCTTGCGGTCAAACGTTTGGAATATGTTTTTGATCCCGTGTTTGAGTGAGTATGCTGTGCGACCCTTGACGTTCCCGCAGGTGAGCATTTCCGGTGGAACTTGTAATCGCCTTCTCGCGACATTGTCGCCGGCGGATCTGGACCTCCTGAGACCCGAACTTGAGACCGTTGCGCTCGAACAGGATGCAGTCCTGGCGCGCGCCGGTGACGAGATCGACTACGTCTTCTTTCCTCACAGCGGCGCGATCCTGTTGATGATCGACATGGCGGATGGGCAGACGGTCGCAACCGGCGTGGTCGGATGCGAAGGGGCCGTGGGCAGTCTTTCGGTTCTCGGAGCCTCGCCGTCAGGCATTACCGCCGTCGTTCGTGCGGCTGGTACCGCCTCGCGGGTTCCGGCGGTGCGCTTTCACGCCGCTTTCGGGCGCAGTCCGGGGATTCGGCAGGCAATCCAGAAGCACGTCAGATCGATGCTGATCCAGTTTCAGCTCGGCTCCGCTTGCAATGCGCTCCACCCGGTCGAGGCGCGGATGGCGCGCTGGCTGCTTCAGCTTCGCGACCGCGTCGACAGCGACGTCCTCCCGCTGACCCAGCAAGCGCTGTCGCAAATCCTCGGCGTGCGACGAACGACGGTGACCTTGCTGATGGGCAATCTGCGCAAGCGCGGTGCGATCAGGTCAGATCAACGAGGCCAGATCGAGATCGACCGGGCGCGGCTATTGGCGGCGGCGTGCGAATGCCATCGCGTCATGCGTATCGAGGCCGAGGAGATCTTCTCGGGCGACAGGGTTCGAACGCGAGGAATGGCGCCGGCTAACGATCCGGGTATCCCGGAAATCGAGGCTGACGACGCCGTGTGAGCGCGTTCCCTGCTGCGATCAGCTTCCCGGCCGCCGATCAAGCTCCCGTGTCGGGGAGGATACCTTTTCGAGCTCCGCAATCTCACGCAGCACCTTTGCGGTCTCGCGCAACTCATTGCGCTTCGGACCGGGCTTCAGCCGTCGTGCTTCATCGAGAAAGTCCTTGGCCTGCAGCAGCCAGGCAGACGTTTCGGTCGAGATCTGTACCTGCGCCATGGTGTCCCTCCATCGCGGTCGTCAAAAGTGGTGGCCACTTTCAGGCCGGTGAACCGCCGCCGCGGCGTCGCCGCACGCGGATGCTCGGCTCGTCGACCCAGGCGTCCCGCGCAAACCAGGCGTGATCCGCGCGGCAAAATGGACAGGGCGTGCGCGAGAAGAACACGGTACTGCGTCGAAAGCTCTCGCGATCGGTCTTGATTCCGGTGGAAATCGCGTGCCCGGTTTGCGGACATCTGACCATCACCATGCCCATGAGCGCCTCCCTCCCATATTGCCTTTTGCTTTTTGCCTGTTGCCTTGCAGAATAGTCCGGCCGGTTGGATTGGCCTGATCGGTGCGCGGGGTAGTTGGGGGGGCATCGCGCACCTGCGGCGGTTGACGGAGCATCGGGCAGTGGGGGCTGCATGCTCTCGTCACTGGGCTTCTTCCAACCGGCCAGGTCCCTCCTTGAACGAATCCTCGATGTGACTTCAACGCCGCTTCTTCAGGCGGCTCGGCTGAAAACCTTGTCGCTTTCGCTCACTGCACTGCCTCCCTCGCAAGTGAAAGCATTCTCCGCAACGCTTGCTCGCGTCACGGGAGCTGACGCTCCGTGCTCAGTTCAGATTTTTGAGTGAACTTCTATCTTGTCCCGAGCCTACTGTGCGGGACGAAGATGACGCTGTCGGTTCGGTTTGCGACTCTCGCACGAATTTTTTTTGAAATTGTCAACTCAGACCAACGTATGTTTACGGAGAGTGTTGTGCATAACCTGCATGCCGTGAGCAGCGTGAGGCGCCTGCATCAGCGCGAGGTTGTGGAAGTATTCGCATTGGCCGCGCTGCGGTAAGTCGCCCGGCGAGCCTGCCCCAAACAAAAACCCCGGCATCGCTGCCGGGGTTTTGCATTTCGTTGTCGCTGAGCGAGATCCCGGCTCCGCGGTGCACCGCTTTGCGCTGCACCGCGTCCGGGACGACTTCGTCGCTTAGAAGTCCATGCCGCCCATGCCGCCGCCCGGAGGCATCGCGGGGCCGCCGGCGTTCTTCTTCGGCAGCTCGGCAACCATCGCTTCCGTGGTGATCAGGAGCGCGGCAACCGAGGCAGCGTTCTGGATCGCGGTGCGCACGACCTTGGTCGGGTCGATGATGCCCTTCTTGACGAGGTCGGCATAGTCGCCGGTCTGGGAGTCGAAGCCGTAGTTGTAGGTCTTGTTCTCCAGGATCTTGCCGACGATGACCGAACCGTCTTCACCGGCGTTGATCGCGATCTGGCGAGCGGGAGCCGACAGCGCCTTGCGCACGATCTCGACGCCGGTCTTCTGGTCGTCGTTCTTGGTGCGCAGGCCCTTGAGCTGCTCGGAGGCACGGAGCAGGGCGACGCCGCCGCCCGGGACGATGCCTTCCTCGACAGCCGCGCGGGTCGCATGCATCGCGTCATCAACGCGATCCTTGCGCTCCTTCACCTCGACCTCAGTCGCGCCGCCGACGCGGATCACCGCGACGCCGCCCGCGAGCTTGGCGAGACGCTCCTGCAGCTTCTCACGGTCGTAGTCCGAGGTGGTCTCCTCGATCTGCGCCTTGATCTGGGCAACGCGGGCGTCGATGTCGGCCTTCTTGCCGGCGCCGTTGACGATCGTGGTGTTCTCCTTGTCGATCATCACCTTCTTGGCGCGACCGAGCATCTGCAGCGTGACGTTCTCGAGCTTGATGCCGAGGTCTTCCGAGATGGCCTGGCCGCCGGTCAGGATCGCGATGTCCTGCAGCATGGCCTTGCGGCGATCGCCGAAGCCCGGAGCCTTGACGGCCGCGACCTTCAGGCCGCCACGCAGGCGGTTGACGACGAGGGTGGCGAGGGCTTCGCCTTCGACGTCCTCGGCGACGATCACCAGCGGCTTGCCGGTCTGCACCACGGCCTCCAGCAGCGGCAGCAGCTCGTTCAGCGAGGAGAGCTTCTTCTCGTTGATGAGGATGTAGGCGTCGTCCATCTCAACGCGCATCTTGTCGGCGTTGGTGACGAAGTAGGGCGAGATGTAGCCGCGGTCGAACTGCATGCCCTCGACGACGTCGAGTTCGGTCTCGAGCGACTTGGCTTCCTCGACCGTGATCACGCCCTCATTGCCGACCTTCTTCATGGCGTCGGCGAGGAACTTGCCGATTTCGGCATCGCCGTTGGCCGAAATGGTACCGACCTGGGCGATCTCCTCGTTCGAGGTGACCTTCTTCGAGTTCTTCTGGAGGTCCGCAACGACGGCTTCGACCGCGAGGTCGATACCGCGCTTCAGGTCCATCGGGTTCATGCCGGCGGCGACCGACTTGGCGCCTTCCCGCACGATCGCCTGGGCGAGCACGGTCGCCGTGGTGGTGCCGTCGCCGGCCGCGTCAGCGGACTTGGAGGCGACTTCGCGCACCATCTGCGCGCCCATGTTCTCGAACTTGTCCTCGAGCTCGATCTCCTTGGCGACGGTGACGCCGTCCTTGGTGATGCGGGGAGCGCCGAACGACTTCTCGAGCACCACGTTGCGGCCCTTGGGGCCGAGGGTGACCTTCACCGCGTTGGCGAGGATGTCGACGCCGCGCAGCATCTTGTCGCGCGCGTCAACGGAGAATTTGACTTCTTTAGCTGCCATCTGGGTTTTCCTTGGAATGATTTATTGGGAGGGAAAGAGGCGCTTAGGCGGCCTTCTTCTTGGAAGCGGGGACGTCGAGCACGCCCATGATGTCGCTTTCCTTCATGATCAGCAGGTCTTCGCCGTCGATCTTGACCTCGGTGCCGGACCACTTGCCGAACAGGACGCGGTCGCCGACCTTAAGGTCGATCGGGATCAGCTTGCCAGCTTCGTCGCGGCCGCCCGGGCCGACGGCGGTGACTTCGCCCTGCGAGGGCTTTTCCTTGGCACTGTCCGGAATGATGATGCCGCCAGCGGTCTTCTCTTCGGCGTCGATACGCTTGACCACGACGCGGTCGTGAAGCGGACGGAATTTCATGCAGTCCTCCTAAACATTTGTAGATGCTGTAGATTTTTGGAGAGTTAGCAGTCCAGTCCAGCGAGTGCCAGACTGGCTGGGCAGGAGATAGGCCAAGCCTTGGCGGCGGGCAAGTGCCTCTAGCAGAAAAATTGGCACTCGTAAGTGTCGGCTGCCAAAAGGATACCGAGATCATTTCGGCATCCTTAATACCGCCCCGTGGGGCGCTGCGGCTATTAGCAGATGCGGTAAGCTGCTGCCAACGCAAGAAATTTCAACAACCTATTAAACATTTAGGCTTGAGATGGGTTAGTCGCGTGCGTCACATTTCTCTCATGTGAGCGCATCCATTGCCGGTGGTCCGGCGGGGAGGTCGGCCACCACGTGAATGCGCTCCGTCACAGGAGGTTGGCATGGTCTCGCGAGTTGGTGGGGTTGTTTCCGACGATTTCCGGAAGCAGTTGCTGGGGTACGGGCTGACGACGGCGCAAATCCTCTATCGGATGCCGGATCACCCCTCGTTGCTGCAGACCTATGTCTGGCAGAACTACGACCTGTTTCCGAAATTCCCGGCGCTGCAGGATTTCCTCGCGTTCTGGCAGGCGAAGCTCGAAGGCCCGCTGTTTTCGGTGACGGTGGCGCATTCCAAGCTGGTCAAGCCGGCCGAGCTGCGTGCCGTCGACGGCGTGTTCCGGCTGCATTGATCCGCAAACGTGGCAGGGCGCGGCTCTGCGCCTTTGCTCGCCTCGCGGCGCGCGACTTGTGTTAGCCTGTCTCCGTCACAAAAAGACGGGAGGCGAAACAATGGCCAAGAAGGCGGCATCAAGATCGGCAGCCAAGACCGCGGTGAAGAAGAAATGGTCGGGGCTTGGCGCAGGCGCCAAGAAGACGTCCGCGAAATCGTCCGCGCGCAAGACCATCAAGTCGAAAGGCCGCGTCTCGGCGGCCAAGACGAGCGCGCCGAAAGCTGCGACCAAGGCGCGGCCGAAGCAGCGCGTGGCGATCAGCCATCACCGCGAAGAGGACTTCAAGGCCGACGGGCTGCGCGCCTACGCCAAGTACCGCGACCTCGGCATATCAGCCGCCTCGCATGGCCTGGCGCAGGCGCACGTCATCCGGCTGCAGGGACCGTGCAATCCCGATGAAGTGTCGAAGCTGCACTTCCACGATGTCGACTTCCAGATGGTCTATGTGCTCAAGGGCTGGGTGAAGACCTACATGGAAGGCGAGGGCGAGACGCTGATGCAGCAAGGCAGTGCCTGGACCCAGCCGCCGCGCATCCGGCACATGATCCTGGACTATTCCGACGGCGTCGAACTGCTGGAAGTGATCCTGCCGGCCGAGTTCAAGACGGTGGAGCTGAAGGCGTAGGCCTTTCGCGGTCGTCATGGCCGGGCTTGACCCGGCCATCCATCCTGCTTCGCAAGACTCTTTCAGTTTTGATGGATGCCCGGGTCAAGCCCGGGCATGACGATTTTCTAGCACTACTTTGGCAGATTGTGTTTTCGCCGCTGTTTTTCACGGATCTGCTTTCGGCAATATGGGCACTGCTGAGACGGCGGCCGAAGGATGAGATCGACGATGGCGTGACGTACGGCTGGCATGGTTGGCTGAGGCGGAGGCCCGTTGATTCTTTTTTTTCCGCCCCGCGTATGCGAGGCGACGATGTTGCAGGAAGGCGTAGGCAATCATTGTCATCAAGGCGTGGCGATGAAGACCTTGCCATGATCGCCCTTCGAAGTGATCAAGTCCAAGTTCCTCCTTCAACTGCTGATGCGCCTGCTCACAAATCCACCGTGCCTTGATGGTGGCGGCCAGCGTGCGCAGATCCGTCGCCGCCGGAAGGTTGGCCAGATAGTATTTCTTCTCCCCGGACGCACGTTGCTCGCCAATGAGCCAGGCTTCGTCGCCTGGGAGATGCTGCTGACCTTTATCCCATATCCGCTGCGGAGGGCCGTCGGCGGTCCGGACACGGAGAGCAGCAAATTGGGCTTTCAGCCGACCTTTCGTCCCGCTACGCCAACTCACGGTTTTCCATTTGGCGCTGGCGAGCATTTGTTCTGCGGCAATCGATAAGATATCGGGCACGTGGTGCTTTCGTGGTTTTCCGCGGACTTTGGTAATCGGCCAAATGAGCTTCACATCGACCGGATACACTTTCTGGTGCCGAGGGATGCCGACAGCCCAGGTCAGCCCGCGCTCTGTTAGCCCTTGTCGAAACGGTGCGCTGAGGCCGTATCCTGCATCCGCCAGCACACATCCAAAGCGCACGTTGGCTGCCATCGCGCGGTCAATCTCGGCTAGAGCAATCTCGGGCTTGGACCGTGCCGTTCGATGTTCGACTGGCACGCGAGCGCGCTTCAAACGAGATATGTCGCTTGTCCAACTGTCAGGCAGAAAGAGACGTAACGCGACCATCACGGGCACTTCGCCGCGAGCAAGCGTCAAAGACACCAGCGTTTGGCAATTTGCCGTTTTACCGAGAGCCGACGCGTATTGAGCCGCAACACCGACCGAGCGCTCACCCTTCTTGGGAAGTGAGGTGTCATCAATAACCAGCACCGCATCCCTGCCGCCGACAAGTCGGTCCGCCTGGTTGAGCAGCTCTGTCTCCAGCGGCGTCGCGTCCCAGACACCGTCCGCAATGAAATGGTGCAACTGGTCGTAGTTGCTCGTGGCAAGGCGTTCCGCCATCGGCTGAACGCTCTTGCGATCGCCCGGACCGATCAATCCCGCAACATACAGAGGACACATCCGCTGCCGGGTCTTATGACCCAGCCGGTCCAAGAACGGCATCAGCCAGCGTTCGAGTTCGTCTTCCCATCCGGGCATGGTCAGCCCTCCCAGAGCCGACCACCCATGAATCATTGAAAAATTGATTCGGGAATCCTATAAAACGCGGCAAAATCAACAATCTGCCAAAGTAGTGCTAGGCCATGTACCCATAAAACCGTCGGCGTGACTCTACGTCCGTTGCCCCGATAGCGACCAAGTTCGTGCGGCAATGCAAGATGTCGCGATGGGCCAACTGCCGACGTTCCAAAGTGAATGAGACCACCAACAGTTATTCTGTCGGCGCTATTGGAGGAGCGGCGTCAAGTAGCCCGAAACAGACTATCCCCGCAATCAGACTGCAAGACGATCCAAAGGAATCGAAACCCTTAACCTGAGCCCGCTCGGTAACCAATCATATTCCACCTTGCCGCCCAGTTGAGCGGCAATGCTGCGCTCCGCAAGCACACTCCCAAAACCCTTTGCCGAAGGCGCAGCAACAATCACTGGGCCGCCTGTCTCCTCCCATTCAAGATGCAAGTCCCCGCCTTGCGTGTCCCATGCGATGTTTATTGAACCGGTTGGTTCCGACAACGCCCCATACTTGGCCGCATTCGTAGTGGTTTCATGCAGCGCGAGTGCGAGGCTTGTAACGGCCATAGCACCCACGGGGACAGTTGGTCCTCTTACCATGATGCGTTCGCTGGACGCGTCATCTTCATACGGCCGCAAGACCGTTCGCACCACGTCTCCCACCGTCGTTCGCTCGCTATGCGCCTCCGTACCCATGATTCCAGGACGGATTAGGTCCTTGGCCTGCATTAGAGCGTCGAGACGGCCTCGTAACGATTGAGCCATCTCTTGCGGAGTTCCGGCTGACCGAGCGCTCAGACTTATGATGCCGTGGAAAACGGCAAACATGTTCTTTACGCGATGGTTTGCTTCCCGAGCGAGCAACCGTTGGCGTTCTTGCGCAATTACACGTTCGGTCGTCTCACTAACGATGCAGAGTACACCGCCAGTTTCGCCAGCCTCGTTCTGAACTGGAGAATACGAGATGTCGAAATAAACTGTCTCTGGGTAGCCGTGCCGCTCAATGTAGAAGGGGCGGTCCTTCGCGAAGACTGTTTCGCCGGTGTCGAGGACGCGCCTGAGAAGCGGTCCTAAATCGTCCCACAGCTCGGCCCAATTATCGCGTGCTGGTCGCCCAAGTGCCTTTGGATGCTTCTGACCTATCGTAGGAGCATAGGCGTCGTTGTAGAGAGCGACAAATTCGGCTCCCCAAAACAGCACGATTTGTGCTTTGGCCGGCAGCATAAGGCTCACCGCGCTCCTGAGGTGCGTTGGCCACCCAACGATTGGTCCCAAGCTGGTGGTGGACCAGTCGAAAGACCGGATGAGTGCGGCAGCTTCGCCCTCAGCCCGCGGAAAATCGCCTTTTACTTCTCGAACAGTGCCCATGGCGATCAACAAAGCAAACATTGGAATCGGGAACAATGGCCCACGAAACCCTGATGTCAACAGAGCAACGACGAGATGGGCATAACGAGCTGTCGCAACGGGCCATAAGCAGTCATCAACCGCCGCTGTAGGTCGGCGGTCGGCCGAGAATGTTCCCGCCACGACGCCAAATTAGCAAAAGAACTCAATGGCTTGGAACGTTGTACCCCTCTGTAGGTTGGCTGACCAGCATCCGAGGAGCCAACGATGGTCCCCCAAGCGCAGCAAAAGAGCGAACGGATCAGAGTTTTGTTCGTGGAGGACGAATGGTTCATCCGATTTGACGTAGCTGAGCAGCTTCGAGGCGCGGGTTTGAGGTTATTGAGGCGAGGACCGCCGATGACGCGATGGACTACATCTCATCAGGCGAGCGGATTGACGCGCTGATAACCGATATCCGGATGCCCGGAACCCTTGATGGTCTGGAGTTGGCTGGGAAGGTCCGCGTCATGCAACCGATGCTCCTTATCCTCGTTGCCTCTGGAAGCACAGAATTGGAGAGCGCAGCGAGCCGCGTAGGTAGGTTCATCAGCAAGCCCTACGATCCCAAGCAGATCGCGATGCTGATCGCGGAGATGCTCGGCCCGGCGCTGTAGTAAGCATGCAAGCAACAACTGTATTGATCGTCGAGCAGGACGTGCTCGTGCGCCATCCGCTGGCGGAGTACCTTCGTGAGTGCGGCTATCGCGTGGTGGAAGCAACTCAACACGATGAGGCACGTGAATGCCTCGAAGGCGGGAAACACTGTATCGAAGTCGCCCTGATCGACGTAGGCGGCCCCACCGGCTCTGGGTTTGCTCTTTCTGCGTGGATACGGAGCAACTACCCAACTGTGAAGACAATGCTGGGCGCGACGGTCGGCAAGGTCCTCGCGCTCGCGGGTGACCTTTGCGAGGAAGGCCCGCAGGCAGCGAAGAAGCTGAATTATCGCCCCGTGTTGGATCGCATTCGCCAACTGCTCGCGACCCGGAAGCCGCCGAAAATCACCAGCCGCGATACCCGCGCAGGATAGGTGGCTGCAAACAGTGCGCTCATCGCGCTGCCTTCGGAATTCCCCATGATCACCGCTTGTGATGCGCCAATTGTTGTATCCATGATGGCGCGAACGTCGTCCATGCGTTGCTCAAGGGAAGGAGCATCGGAATCCGGTCGGATAGTCCGTCGCCCCTTTTGTCGAATGTAGTGACACGCGCAAAGGCTGAAAGCCGCTGCAAGAATGCCGTATATCCGGACGTTTCGTGCTGAAAATCGACGTGCGAGAACCCGCCAAGAACCATGATGATGTCGATAGGTCCTTCACCCATCACTTGACAGGCGATATTGACCTCGCCGCTCAGAGCATATCTGGTTTCGGCTAAGGCGAACTCTGACATCCATTCCGGTCCTCGCGAGACCCGACAATTCTCCTCGGCTGAACTATGGGGGTCAGCGGATAAAGTCACCTCAGAAGTATGGCAATGTCCACAGCGGGTCATTCACGTCGAATCGCATCGGGCGGAGCCGCCGGTCGATGTCCGCAATGCTCCGTTTGCGTCCACGCCGGCACTGCGCGGCAAACGACGCTAGGGGCCAATAGCTGCCCCGCAATGTTAAGACGGCGGCGCGCACTTCGAAACTAAACACCGGCACGTCCGGTCGAATCTTCCGTGCCAACGCGACGCGCTCGTTCCAACCGCAAGTAAAAAGGCGAAAACCCTCTGAGAAATCTGCTACACTCGGCCTATGAAAACCTTTTCAGATAAGGTCCGCGACATCGTGCGCAAGATCCCAAAGGGGAAGGCCATGACGTACAAAGCTGTCGCTGCTAAAGCCGGCAATCCGAAGGCTGCACGCGCGGTTGGTGCCATAATGCGCACGAATGACGACCCATCGATCCCCTGTCATCGCGTTATTGCAAGCGACGGCTCAATGCGCAGCTACGTGCGTCCGCGCCGTCGGCCGGCCCAACAACGATCCGCTTGACAGGAAGCTTCACCGCGTCAGCACCGCCCCGGATTGCGCGGAGCCTGTCATCGGGCGCGCGTTCGCGCGACCCGTTGGCTCCATCCGGGCTACGGCTGCGTCAGCATCCCCACGATCGCGCCCATCAGGCAGGTCGTCAGCGTGCCTGAGACGATGGACTTCAGTCCGAGCGCGTTGATCTCGTCGCGCCGCTCGGGCGCCATGATGCCGAGGCCGCCGATCATGATGCCGAGGCTCGCGAAATTGGCGAAGCCGCACATCGCGTAGAGCATGATCAGCCGCGAGCGCGGATCGAGCGCGTCGGGGCCGAGCTTCGACAGATCGACATAGGCGATCAACTCGTTCAGCACGGTCTTGGTGCCCATCAGGCTTCCCGCCGTGATCGCCTGCGGCCAGGGCAGGCCCATCAACCAGCACACCGGCGCCATGACGTAACCAAGCAGGCGCTGCAGCGAAATCTTCGCGCCGCCGATCTCCGGCAGCAGGCCGATGATCGCGTTCGCCAGATACACCAGCGCGACCAGCACCAAGAGCATCGCGATGATGTTCATCAAGAGCTCGAGCCCGGCTGCCGTGCCCTTCACGATGGCGTCCATCGTCGACGACACCTGGATATCGGGATTGTCGAGCGATCCGCCGGTGCGCTTGCCGGACGTTTCCGGCACCATGATCAGGCTCACTAAAATTGCGGCCGGCGCGCCGAGCACCGAGGCAATGACGAAATGCGCGGCCGCATCCGGGATCAGCGGCGCCAGCAGCGTCGCGTACAGCACCAGCACCGTGCCGGCGATTCCGGCCATGCCGCCGGTCATCACCAGAAACAATTCGCTGCGGGTGAGCTGCGCCAGATAGGGGCGGATGAAGAGCGGGGCTTCGACCATGCCGAGGAAGATATTGGCCGCGGTCGAGAGCCCGACCGCGCCGCCGACGCCGAGCGTGCGCTCGAGCAGCCAGGCCATGCCGTGCACAACAGGCGGCAGCACGCGCCAATAGAACAACAGCGTCGTCAGCACGCTCATGACCAGCACGATCGGCAGCGCCTGGAAGGCGAGGATGAAATCCGAGCCGGGCGCCTTGGGATCGAACGGCGCGGGGCCGCCGCCGACATAGCCGAACACGAAGGCGGTGCCGGCGCGCGTCGCGGCCGCGATCGTGCCGACCGCGTCATTGATCGCGCCGAAGGCCTGCGTCACCAGCGGCACCTTGATCAGCACCAGAGCCGTGACGATCGTGACGACAAGCCCGATCGACGCCTGGCGCAGCGACACCTTCAGGCGATTCTCGCTCAGCGCCCAGGCGATCAAGAGCAACGCCACCACGCCGAACGCCGATTGCAACTGCAGCATCACGCCCCCAAGAAACTTCGCGGGATTATGGGCAGGGGCCTCGCGCAGCGCAATGCTGTTGCGCGTTCATCTCGTATCCATTGACAAGTTGCAGGCGCTCGGCCACGCAATCATCCATGTCCTCCGCCACGCCGGCCAGCGCCCGCGATCTGCTCGGCCACAGACCGTTCCTGTTCTTCTTGTCGTCGCGCAGCCTGTCGCGCTTCTCCAGCCAGATCGGCGCGGTGGCGATCGGCTGGCAGATCTACGATCTGACCGGCAGCGCGTTCGACCTCGGCATGGTCGGACTGGTACAGTTCCTGCCGACGGCGCTCTTGGTGTTCGTCGCCGGCCACGCCGCCGACCGCTTCGAGCGCAAGCGCGTCGTGCAGGCCTGCCAGATCGCGGAGGCGCTGACCGCATTGTTTCTCGCCGGAAGCACTTTTGCCGGCACCATCTCCGAGATCCAGATCTTCGTCGCGACCTTCGTGCTCGGGATCGCCGGCGCGTTCGAGAGTCCGGCGACCGCCGCGCTGTTGCCGCTGATCGCGCCGCAAGGCTCGCTGCAGCGGGCGACCGCGATCTCGAGCGGCGCGGCGCAAGTCGCGACCATCACCGGACCCGCGCTCGGCGGCTTCGCCTATGCCCTGATGCCGGGCGCGCCCTACGGCATCATGATGGTGTTCTGGCTGTTCGGCGCGCTGCTCACCGGCGGCATCGGCCGGCTGCAGCAGGCGCCGGTGAAGAACGGCGGGTCGTCGGACGACCTGTTTGCCGGCGTCACCTTCGTTCGCAGCAACCCGGCGATCCTCGGCACCATCTCGCTCGACCTTTTCGCGGTGCTGTTCGGCGGCGTCACCGCGCTGCTGCCGATCTATGCGCGCGATATCCTGCAAGCCGGCCCGCTCGGCCTCGGCATCCTGCGCGCCGCGCCCGCGGTCGGTGCGCTCTTGATGACGATGGTGCTGGCGCGGCACACCATCAACCGCCGCGTCGGCATGCGCATGTTCCAGGCGGTGATCGTGTTCGGCGTCGCGACGGTGGTGTTCGCGCTGTCGCACTGGATGTGGCTGTCGGCGCTGGCGCTCGCGGTGCTCGGCGCCGCGGACACGATCAGCGTCGTGATCCGCTTCTCGCTGGTGCAGCTCGCCACCCCCGACGAGATGCGCGGCCGTGTCGGCGCGGTGAACTTCCTGTTCATCAACGCGTCGAACCAGCTCGGCCAGTTCGAAAGCGGCGTCACCGCGGCGCTGCTCGGCACCGTGCCGTCGGCCGTGCTCGGCGGCGTCGCCACAGTCGCGGTCGCGCTGCTCTGGATGAAGCTGTTTCCGACGCTGCGGGACGTCGAGAAGCTTGAGTAGGGCGCTTCCCTTGCCTCGCCCCGCTTGCGGGGAGAGGTCGGATTGCGCAGCAATCCGGGTGAGGGCGACTCTCCGCGCGTTTGTCTCTCACCGTCCTTGTGGAGACTCCCCCTCATCCCGACCTTCTCCCCGCGCGCGGCAGGGGTGTCCGGGGAATGATTCACTGTGTCGCGGTGCATGCTCGGCAGGACCGAGGCAAATCGGTCTTTTCTGGTTGTCGAGACACAGAGGGCCGAGCATGCGATATCGCGGTAGCATTTTTGGAAGGCTGCTTGAACCGATCAATCGACGGCAGTTTCAGACGGTTGTGGATCGTCTGGACGGGGATGCCTACGACAAGTCGTTCAGGAGCTGGGATCATCTGGTGGCGCTGATCTATGCCCAGCTTAGCGGCAACAGCAGTCTGCGCGGGGTGGTGACTGGCTTCAACGCCAATTCGCAGCATCACTATCACTTGGGAACCGGCAAGCTGTCGCGCTCGACGTTGTCCGATGCCAATGCCCGCCGTCCGATCGGCATTTTCGCGCAAACCTTTGCGGCGCTGTCGGCGATGGCGCGTCGCCAGCTGCGGAGTGAAGGCATGGAGATGGTGCGTCTGATCGACGCCAGTCCGATCCCGCTCGGCAAGGTCTGCAGTTGGGCGACGTGGAACGGCCGCATCCGCGGCATGAAGCTGCATGTCGTCTACGACCCAAGGAGCGATGTCCCGACCTGCGTCGAGATGACGGCCGCGAACGTCAATGACATCGAGATCGGCCGACAGACCCCAATCCAGCCCGCCACCACCTATGTGTTTGACAAGGGCTATTGCCGTTTCGACTGGTGGCAGAAGATCAATGATAGCAAGGCTTTCTTCGTTACCCGGGCGAAGACGAGCATCCGTCTTCGCTCGCTCAGGCATCGCGCCATCCGCAAGCGTAACGGGGATGGCTTCGAAATCCTTGCCGATGACGAGGTGAAGCTCACCAGCAAGGGCGATTCGCGCCTTCCAATCCCGCTCCGCCGCATCAAGATCAGACGCGAGAAAGGCGGCAAGATCACACTCCTGACCAACGACCTTGCCCGTAGCGCCGTCGAGATCGCCGCCCTCTACAAGAGCCGATGGCAAATCGAGCTGCTGTTCCGCTGGATCAAGCAGCATCTCGATATTCGCAAGTTCCTCGGCGCCAACGACAACGCGATCCGCCTTCAGGTGCTCGCTGCGATGATTGCCTACCTGCTGCTGCGCATCGCCGCTCACACCAACTGCATCAAAATGCTCCCGCTCAGGTTCGCCGAACTCGTCGGCCAGCTCCTGCTCACGCGTCGATCCCTCGCTGCCATCGACAAACCTCCGCCCATCAACCCCAGCCGTCGGAAATCAACCATCTCACCTGACCAGATGGAGCTCCGCTATGCCTGAATTTCCCCGGACACCCCTGCGCGCGCGGGGAGAAGGGGAAGATGAGCCCCGGGGCAAGCTTTTCATGATTTCGGAATAATGGAAAAGTATCGCTGATTTGCCCGACGTGTCAAGTCGCCGTGTCGAACGCCGGCAGCTGCCGGTTCCTTTGCATGGGGTTGTTTTCGATATTTTGGCAGCGCGCCCCGGCGACGGCCGGCCGGGACAGGCCCGGCCGGGCGTCGTGATGGTCCTGCCGCAAGCAGGGAGAAGGCGAAGATCAGCCCCGGCCGACGAACGGCATCTTGGTCGCCATGACCGTCATGAACAGCACATTGGCGTCGAGCGGCAGGCCGGCCATGTAGGCGACGGCGTCGCCGACCGCCTTGGCGTCCATGCGCGGCTCGTGCTTGTTGGTGCCGTCCGGCTGCAGCACGCCGGGGCCGTTGACCATGCGGTCGGTCATCGGGGTCGCAGCATTGCCGATATCGACCTGGCCGACCGCGATGTCATACATGCGGCCGTCGAGGTTGGACGACTTGGTGAGGCCGGTGATGGCGTGCTTGGTCGAGGTGTAGGCGGCCGAGAACGGTCGCGGCGCATGCGCCGAGATCGAGCCGTTGTTGATGATGCGGCCGCCGCGCGGCGTCTGGTCCTTCATGATGCGGAAGGCGTGCTGGGTGCACAGGAACGGCGCGGTCAGGTTGGTGTTGACGACGGCCTGCCACTGCTCGAGCGGCAGGTCCTCGAAGTTCACCGGCGGCGCGCCCATGCCGGCATTGTTGAACAGCACATCGAGCCGGCCATAGGTCGCCTTCACCTTGTCGAACAGCGCCGCGATCGCGGCCGGGTTGGCCATGTCCGCCGACACGCACAGGCTCTTGCCGGCGGGACCGAGCTTGGCGGTCTCTTCCAGCATCTCCATGCGGCGCCCGGCGAGCACCACGGTGTAGCCCTTGTCCATCAAAGCGAGCGACGCCGCGCGGCCGACGCCGGTGCCGGCGCCGGTCACGAGTGCGATCTTGCTGGTTGCCTCAGTCATCCGAGTTTCCTCTTACTTGGTTTTTGCTTCGGTTTCGTTCTTGTAGGGTGGGCGTGGAATGTTCTGGTGCGCCGCACGGAGCGCCGCCGACCAGCGCGAGCGCAGGTCGTGGAAATAGGGCTCGCCGGCCTCGATGCGGTGATTGAGATCGGCCTCGCAGGCGTCCGTGCGCACCACCAGCACGTCGATCGGCAGGCCGACGCCGAGGTTGGAGCGCATCGTCGAATCCATCGAGATCAGCCCGGTCTTCAGCGCCTCGTAGAGCTCGACGTCGTAATGCATGGCGCGGTCGAGCACCGGCTTGCCGTATTTGTGCTCGCCGATCTGCAGGTACGGCGTGTCGGTGGTGCATTCGATGAAGTTGCCGGCGGTGTAGACCATGAACAGGCGCATCCGCGAGCCCTTGATCTGGCCGCCGAACAGGAACGAGACGTCGAAGGAGACATCCTCGGCACGCAGCGCGTCGCCCTCGGTGGCGTGCACCGAGCGGATGGCGCGGCCGATCCGCTGCGCCGCCTGGAACATGGTCGGGGCGTTCATCAGCGTCTCGAGCTCGCCGGTGTCCGGATTTTCCATACCCTCGGTCAGGGTCGACAGCACCGACTGGCTGATCGCCAGATTGCCGGCGCTGGCGATCGCCATGATGCGCTCGCCGGGCTTTTCGAAGATGTGCAGCTTGCGGAAGGTCGAGACATTGTCGAGGCCGGCATTGGTGCGGGTATCGGCGATCATGACGAGCCCGTCGCGCACCAGAATTCCGCAGCAATAGGTCATTTAAAGCCCTCAGACGGTCCGAGTTTCTCGGCGGGAAACTAGTAGCCAATTTCGAGGATGCATCCAACCCCAATTCCCCGTGACGGGACGTGCGATGGCCGGTCACGTGGGCCGGGCGCCGGTCCTGGCGATGGTCCGTCCGGGTGCCCTGTTCCGGCCATCGAGGTCGCGAGCATTCCGGTCTCGCTCTGCGTGGCGCGCAGCCGGCAATGATCTTGGCCTCGCGTCGTTGCGAGGGGCGGGGTGTTGTGCTCGACTGCCTGCAACCGACGACAACAAGAAATTTCGGGAGGCGGGAATGTCGTTCAAACTGGCCGCGTGCATTGTGGCATTGGGTATCGCGGCGATGGCCGCGAGCCCTGCATCGGCGCAGAAGCAGGGCGGCACGCTGCGGCTCTATCACAACGACAATCCGCCCTCGACCTCGCTGCTCGAGGAATCCACCATCGCCTCGGTGATGCCGTTCGCGGCCGTCTTCAACAACCTCGTGGTATTCGATCCGGCCAAGGTGCACGAAAGCATCGACACCGTGATCCCCGATCTCGCCGAGAGCTGGTCGTGGGATCAGACCAACACAAAGCTTACCTTCAAGCTGCGGCACGGCGTGAAGTGGCATGACGGTCAGCCGTTCACGGCCAAGGACGTGCAGTGCACCTGGCGGATGCTGATCGGCAAGAGCGAGACCCAAGACGTCAAAACACCGGACTTCAAGCGCAACCCGCGCAAGGTCTGGTACTCGAAGCTCAAGGATGTCAGCATCAATGGCGACGATGAGGCCACTTTCGAGCTGACCGAGCCGCAGCCCGGTCTCTTGGCGCTGCTCGCCAGCGCCTTCTCGGTGGTCTATCCCTGCCACGTGCCGCAGCAGGTGATGCGCACCAAGCCGGTCGGCACCGGGCCGTTCAAGTTCGTCGAGTTCCGACGCGGCGATTCTATCCGACTGGTCCGTAACCCCGATTACTTCAAGAAGGACCGGCCATATCTCGACGAGATCACGGTGCGCTCGATCGACAGCCGCGCCACGCGGATGCTGGCATTCGCGACCGGCGACTATGACATCACCTTTCCGTCCGACGTCAGCATTCCCCTGATGAAGGACGTCAAGGCGCGGGCGCCGAACGCGATCTGCGAGATGACCTCGACCAATTTGCAGATCAATCTTCTGGTCAACCGCGTCAATCCGCCGTTCGACAATCCGGAGATCCGTAAGGCGATGTCGCTGGCGCTGGATCGCAAGGCCTTCAACGGTATCCTGTTCGAGGGCAGCGGGCGGCTTGGCGGCGCGATGCAGGCCAAGCCCGAAGGCGAGTGGGGCATGCCGCCGGAGATCCTGTCGACGCTGATGGGATACGGCCCCGATACCGGAAAGAACCTCGCCGAGGCACAGGCGATCATGCAGAAGCTCGGCTACAGCGACGCCAAGCCGCTGTCGATCAAGATCCAGACCCGCAATCTGCCGACCTATCGCGACCCGGCGGTGATCCTCGGCGACCAGCTCAAGAAGATCTACATCACAGCCGAGCTCGACATTCTGGACACGCCGCGCTGGTACTCGCGGCTGCAGCGCAAGGACTACACCATCGGCCTCAACGTCACCGGCGTCAGCGTCGACGATCCCGACGGCAATCTGGTCGAGAACTATTCCTGCAACTCCGAGCGCAACTACACCCAGTATTGCAACGCCGAAGTCGACAAGCTGCTGGCGGCGCAGTCGCGCGAGGTCGACAAGGACAAGCGCCGCAAGATCGTATTCGACATCGAGCACCTCTTGGTCGACGACGCCGCGCGGCCGGTCATCCTGCACTCATCGGCCGGCAATTGCTGGCAGCCCTACGTGAAGAATTTCCATCCGCACGACAACAGCCAGTACAACAATCTGCGCTTCGAGGATGTCTGGCTGGATAAGTAGCGCGTGGTGGCCCGCCGGCGACGACGTGTGCCGTTGCCCTCGTGCGCTTCGTATCCTTATTTATTCACACGACCAAAGCCGCGGCTGGTCCTGCGCATGCGCGCACTCCCGCGCCGATCGCCGGGGCAAGTCTGCGACGGCGCCCGTCAGTCAGGCCGCGCAGAGATCCATCGGGATATCCGACGTAGCTACGGGAGCTCGGATATCAGCTTGGTCCACTCCGCCTCCGGCCAGGCCCGTGAGGTGCAAGTGCGTATGTTTCCCAGAGAGCTGAGGGCAAGCGCGAGCTTTGTGATGTTGTCGCCGAGCGGTGCTTCGGCGAGGAGAAGGATGTCATGCTCGCCGGAGGTGAGATAGACCTCCTTGATTTCGACACCGAGAGTCTTGGCGAGTTCTTTCGCCGCTCGGCTGCGCTTGGGAGCTTCCTTGACATTACGAATTCCCTGGTCGGTCCAGTCGATCCTCAATATGAATGTCGCCATGTCGTCCTCCAAGGGTTAAGCACTGCCCTTGTCTGCCGCGCGCGCGGCAGGCCAACCTGCTTCATGTTGAAGTTGAGGGAGCGCCACATAAGGCAGGCGCTGCTTTCAGACTGCGATGCCTGCCGACGGCCTGACCGCTGCCCGTTACTTCAAACGGCGACGTCGGCCCGTCCCGTCCAAGGGCAGCTCGCTGCAGATTACGCCATGTCCCTTGCTCGAGAAAGAGGGCTCCCCGCGTTGTGATCGGGACCGCGTAAGCGAGGGTGCCGCGTCAAGATCACACCCTCTGCGCAAGGATGCGGCCGCAGACCATCGCGCGCCGGACAGCTATCCGATGCAAGTCAGGTGTGGGTGTAGTCACCGGGTTTCAACCCGAGCGCCTTCACAGCCGCTTCGGGAAGCGGCCCCAACGCTTCGACCGTTTCATTGGGGGCCATCACGTCCGCAATGATCGCCGTAGCCTTTGCCGCGTCTCCTTCGGCTACGAAGAAGACCGAGCGGACCGGCGGGCCGCCGTCCAACGGTGCAGTTGTTACGAGGACAACCTGACCATTTGCCATGCTCTCTTATACCGCAGTCGCGGCGCTGTTCCACGGATCCTGTCGATCGATCCTCACGACCCGGCCGCTGACGCGTGCGCCAAGAGCGATGCTGCCACGGTATTGCATCGTCGCGGCCCTAACACCAAATAACTGAATGTGGGAGGCAGAACCGCTCCAGGAATGAGCGCGTGGCCAGCAAAAGAGCAAACGAAGAGCTCCCCGTCATTGCGCGCTTTGAGGTGCGCCGCCGCAATTACCTCGCGCCCGACGGCTCGATAGAGCGGCCGCTTCCTGCCTTCGCCACCGATGCCAAGCTGCTGGTCGAACTTTACCGGTCGATGGTGCTCTTGCGTCTGTTCGACCGAAAGGCTGTTGCATTGCAGCGCACCGGTCGGCTGGGAACCTATGCCATTTCGCTCGGCCAGGAGGCGGTGTCGGTCGGCATCGCGAGTGCGATGCGGGAGGATGACGTTCTGTTGCCCTCCTATCGCGACAACGGCGCGTTGCTCTGGCGTGGCGTCGCGCTGGAGGAGATCCTGCTGTTCTGGGGCGGCGATGAACGCGGCAATCAATTCTCCGGTCCGGTGCACGATTTCCCGTTCTGCGTTCCCGTCGGATCACAGGCGCCGCATGCCGCCGGCGTTGCCTACGCCCTGAAGTTGCGCAAGGAGCCGCGCGTGGCCGTCTGCATGTTCGGCGACGGCGCCACCTCGAAAGGCGATGTCTACGAGGCCATGAATTTCGCCGGCGTTCACAAATTGCCGCTCGTGTTCGTCGCCACCAACAATCAATGGGCCATATCGGTGCCGTTGCGTCTGCAGACGGGTTCCGAGACGCTGGCGCAGAAGGCTATCGGCGCCGGGTTCAGCGGCGAGCAGGTGGACGGGAGTGACGTGGTGGCGATGCGTGCAGCGGCCGAGGAGGCCATTGCCGCTGCCCGCGACGGCAAGGGCCCTCACTTCATCGAAGCGGTCACCTATCGGCTCGGCGATCACACGACGTCAGATGATGCATTGCGCTATCGTTCGGCCGAAGAAGTCCAGGCGCATTGGAAGGAAGAGCCGATCGCGCGCCTCCGGTCCTATCTTGTGGGTCAGAAGATGTGGACCAAGGCGGATGAGGAGCGGCTTGCCGCCGAGTGCCATGAGCGCATCGAGGCGGCGGTGGAGCGCTATCTGAAGACGCCGCCACGCCGAGCAGAAACCATGTTCGACAACCTCTATGCCGATCTGCCCGAGGCGTATGCCGCGCAGCGTCGCGAACTCGCGGGAGAGGACGATGCCTGAACTCACGTTGGTCGAAGCCATCAATCAGGCGCTCGGCCGCGCGATGGCGGATGATCCCGATGTGGTCGTGCTCGGCGAGGATGTCGGCGTCAACGGCGGCGTCTTCCGCGCGACCGTCGGCTTGCAGGAGCGCTTCGGTCCGGAGCGCGTCCTCGATACGCCGCTTGCCGAACTCCTGATCAGCGGGCTTTGCGTCGGCATGGCCGCGCAGGGACTGAAGCCGGTCGGCGAAATCCAGTTCATGGGATTTATCTATCCCTGTCTCGATCAGCTGGTGAACCACGCATCACGGATGCGCAACCGTACCCAGGGACGGCTCACTTGTCCGATGGTTCTGCGCACGCCGCATGGTGCCGGCATTCGCGCACCCGAGCATCATTCCGAGAGCACTGAGGCGATGCTGGCCCACATTCCGGGCTTGCGTGTCGTGATGCCTTCGTCGCCGGAGCGCGCCTATGGACTTCTCCTCGCCGCGATCCGCGATCCCGATCCGGTGGTGTTCCTGGAGCCGACGCGGTTGTACCGCGCCGTGAAAGGCGAGGTCGAGGACAACGGCGAAGCCTTGCCGATGGATCGCGCCTTTGTCGAGAGGGAAGGTCGCGACGTCACGCTGATCAGCTGGGGTGCGATGCTGAAGGAAACGATGGCCGCAGCGGACGCGCTCGCCGACGAGAGCATCGCTGCCGAGGTTATCGACCTCGCCACGCTCAAGCCCTACGATGAAAACACCGTGCTCAGGTCGGTCGCAAAGACCGGGCGCTGCGTCATCGTGCACGAGGCCGCGCACACCGGCGGATTTGGCGCGGAGATCGCAGCCATGATCGCCGAGCGCGGACTATCCTCGCTGCTCGCACCCGTGACCCGCGTCACCGGCTACGACACGATCGTCCCGATGGCCCGCCTCGAGCAACGCTACATGCCGTCGGTCGGACGCATCGTGACCGCAGCCCGAAAGGCGCATCAGTACAACTGAACACCAACGGACCTTGTGCCATGCGCCAGTTCACGTTGCCGGACCTTGGTGAAGGTCTTGAAGAAGCCGAGATCGTCACCTGGTACGTCAACGAGGGCGATCACGTCGTAACCGATCAGCCGCTCGTTTCGGTCGAGACCGACAAGGCGGTGGTCGAGATACCGGCGCCGTCGAGCGGACGCATCGCGCGCCTGTTCGGTGCCAAGGGCGATATCGTGAAGGTCGGCGCGCCGCTCGTCGAGTTTGCCGAGGACGCAGGGCAGGACACCGGCACGATTGTGGGCGAACTCGACACCGGCGAGCAGCGGCCGGCGCCAGTAACTGCTTCGCCGCCCAGCGGGCAGGGAGCCCAAGTGTTTCCGGCAGTGCGCGCCCTTGCGCGCAAGCTTGACGTCGCGCTCGATCTCGTCGAGGCGACCGGGCCCGGCGGCACCATCACGCGGGCCGATGTTGAGAGGGCGGCGAAGCGGATGTCTCACAGCGGACCCGCCGAGCCGCTGCGCGGCTTGCGCCGCGCGATGGCCCAACGCATGACGGCAGCGCATGCGGAAATCGTCCCCGCGACGGTCACCGATGAGGCCGACATCGACGATTGGCGGCAGGGCGAGGACGTGACAATCCGCCTGGCGCGGGCGATCGCCGCTGCCTGCAAGGCAGAGCCCGCGCTCAATGCCTGGTATCATTCCGGTACAGGAGAACGGCGCCTGATCGAGCGCATCGATCTCGGCATCGCCGTCGACACCGGCGGCGGCCTGATCGTTCCCGTGCTGCGCAATGTCGCGGAGCGGAGTGTATCGGACCTGCGGGCCGGACTCGACCGTCTGCGAGCCGACGCAATCGCGCGCGCGATACCCCCGGAGGAACTGCGCGGTGCGACGATCACGTTGTCGAACTTCGGCATGATCGGAGGCCGGTTTGCTAATCTCATTATCGTGCCGCCACAGACGGCGATCGTCGGCGCCGGGCGGATTTCGGAGCGCGTGGTCGCGCTTCGGGGGCAGGTTGCGGTCCGACGCACGCTGCCGCTATCGCTGACCTTCGATCATCGGGTGGTGACGGGCGGCGAAGCTGCCCGTTTCCTGGTTGTCCTCAAATCCGACGTTGAGCGCATTTCGTGACATCACTCATCCGCGAGACAGGCAGGAGCGTCACGGCTCCTGGCTTCGTCCCGCAGGTGCATCGACGAGGAAGGCCTCGTCGACCGGCACGCCAAGCGCCGTGACCAGCCGGTTGGTCTCGGCGGCCATGCCGACGATTGCCAGCATTTCCTGATATTCGGCGTCGGTCATGCCCTTGGCGCGGGCGCTCGCGGTGTGCGAGTGAATGCAATAGCTGCAGCCGTGGGCCACCGAGACGGCGACGTAGAGCATCTCCTTGACCTTCGGGTCGAGCGCGCCGGGTGCCATCACCTCCTTGATGCTCTCCCAGGTCCGCCGCAGGGTCTTCGGATCATGCGCCAGCGCGCGCCAGAAATTGTTGACGAAGTCCGAGTTCCGCGTCTTGCGGATGTCGTCGAAGACGGCGCGTGCTTCCGCCGAGAGCTCGTCGTCGGAAAGCAGTTTTACGGTGGCCATGGCTTGTCCCGCTGGTGTGGTTTGAAGCAGCGATCATAGCACCCCTGCGGACATTGCGAGGAGCGAAGCGGCGAAGCAATCCATGCCTCCGCAAGCGATCAGATGGATTGCTTCCCGGAGCCTGTCATCGGGCGCGCGTTCGCGCGACCCGTTGGCTCGCAATGACGGACGCGGAGAGGGATCAGCCCTACGACTGCGTCTGGCTCTGCCACTGTCCTGGACGGCCGGCCTGGTCGACCTTGACCGCGACCGTCAGCGTCTCGTTGCCGCCGCCATAGCGGGTGCCGCGGACCGGGGCGGCGCCGAGATAGTCGAGGCCGATCGCGACGCGGGCATGGGCGTCGGTGGTGCAGATGCCGTTGGCGGCGTCGAAGCCGATCCAGCCAAGATCGGGCACGAAGGCCTCGGCCCAGGCATGGCCGGCCTGCTGGTTAACCATGCCATCGGAGCGCAGGAAGTGGCCGGAGACGAACCGCGCCGGAACGCCGCCGGCGCGCGCGCAGGCGATCAGGATGTGCGCGTAGTCCTGGCAGACGCCGCGCTTCAGCGCGAACGCCTCGGCGGCCGAGGTGGCGCTGTTGGTCGGGTCCTCGTCGAAGGTCATGTGCTCGTAGATCTGCACCATCAGCGCGTGCAGGAAACCGAGCACGTCGGCGCCGGCTTCCGCGCGCAGCTCGCGCACGACGGCCGTCATTGCCGGGTTGAGGTCGGTCAGCGGTGTGGGACGCAGGAACAGGCTCGGCGGAAACCGCTCGTCGCTGCCGCGCAGCACGCCGCCGGTATCCTGGGTCTCGATCAGGCCCTCGCAATGGATCGTGAGGTCACTGATCGAACCATGCGTCAGCACATGGGTGACGTTGCCGAAGGCGTCCTCATGGGTGTCGAGCCGGGAATCGGTCGAGACGTCGATCTGCCAATCCGCGACATACTGGCCGTCATGGCTGCCGGGCGTCATCCGCAGAATCTGGATCACGCCCGAGGCCGCCGGCTCGTAGCGATAGGTGGTGGTGTGGGCTATCCGCAGGCGCATGGCTCAACCGGTGTTCAATCGGTCTTTTCAGGGCAGGAGGGTCATGCCCGGACCCTTCCCGGGCACCCACGTCTTTCTTCCTAATCGGCCGCGAAATCAAGATGTCGATGGCCGGGGGTCACCTATGTCACGAAAGACGCGCTTCGCGCTTTTGCCCGGCCATGACGAGATTTTGCCTCAAAACCGGTCAGATCAGATATTGCTTGGTGATGATCTCACCCAGCCGTGAGTTGTCCGCGATGAACTCCTGGATGAATTCGTGCACGCCGTGCTGGAAGATATCGTCCATGTTGCTGTGCTCGAGCCGGTTCCTGATGCCGCGGGCATGGCGTTGCGAGGCGCCCTGGCGGCCATAGGCGACGCCGATCTGGTCGAGGTTGCGCACTAGGTTGCTGTAGCAGCTGGCAAGCGAGCGCGGCAGCGTATCGTTGAGGATCAACAGGTCGGCGATCAGCCAGGGCTTCAGGGTTTCCCGGTAGACCCAGTGATAGGCGGTCGTTGCCGACACCGAGCGCAGAATCGAGGTCCACTGGTAGTAATCCAGCGGGCCGCCGACATGCTCCTCCTCGGGTAACAGCATGTGATACTTCACGTCGAGAATCCGCGCCGTGTTGTCGGCGCGCTCGAGATGCACCCCGAGCCGCGAGAACCAGTAGGCGTCGTTGCGCAGCATGGTGCGGTAGGCCGAGCCGTCGAAACGCAGCGAGGTCTCCTGCACGAAGCGCAGGAATTTGGCCAGCTCCTCGCGGTTGGCGGGACCCTTGTTCCAGACCGCCTGCAGCTCGATCCACGCCGAATTGATGGTGTCCCACATCTCCGACGTCAGTGCTGTCCGTACCGAGCGTGAATTGAGCCGCGCCGCCTCGATGCAATTCTTGATC
The DNA here is from genome assembly GCF_054063355.1 of Bradyrhizobium sp. USDA 4502. Classification (NCBI taxonomy): domain Bacteria; kingdom Pseudomonadati; phylum Pseudomonadota; class Alphaproteobacteria; order Hyphomicrobiales; family Nitrobacteraceae; genus Bradyrhizobium; species Bradyrhizobium sp. USDA 4502. The sequence goes on along the minus strand of NZ_JBSSGF010000001.1, from coordinate 4,186,470 downwards.
GAGGACGGATTGTCCGACGAGAAGGAGAGATATTCGATGACGTTCCGCTCGTCGGCTTCCTCATAGTGATCGTAGAAGCTCGCGCCGACGCCGGCGGTGAGCAGTGCGGAATCCCACTCATTGGTCTTGCCGATATAGGCCGCGGGCAGCGCGGTGACGCGCAAGGTCGCATCGATGGTGCGCGCCAGATATTCGGCGCGTTCGACATAACGGGCCAGCCAGAACAGGTTTTCGGCGGTGCGCGACAGCATGCGATAGTCCCTACAAGGCGAAACGTGTTTCACCTCCCCCTGAAAGGGGGAGGTCGACGCGCAGCGGCGGGTGGGGGTTTTCTCTCCATTCGGCGTATGCGGCCGACCCCCACCCCGACCCTCCCCCTTTCAGGGGGAGGGAGGGCTCGCGCAGCGCGTTTGGCTTCAAATCACTCACTCAGTATCCAGGTGTCTTTGGTGCCGCCGCCCTGGCTCGAATTGACGACGAGCGAGCCTTCCTTCAGCGCGACGCGGGTCAGCCCGCCGGGCACGATGGTGGTGTGGCTGGAGCCGGTCAGCACGAACGGGCGGAGGTCGACATGACGCGGCGCCAGCCCCTTGTCGGTGCAGGTCGGGCAGGTCGACAGCGCCAGCGTCGGCTGGGCGATGAAGCCCTCCGGCTCGCGCTTGAGCTTGTCGCGGAATGCCTCGATCGTCGCCTTGGTTGCGGCGGGGCCGATCAGCATGCCGTAGCCGCCCGAGCCGTGCACCTCCTTGACGACGAGGTCGGCGAGGTTGTCGAGCACGTAGGACAGATCCTGCGGTTCGCGGCAGCGCCAGGTCTGCACGTTCTTCAGGATCGGCTCCTCGCTGAGATAGAATTTTACGATGTCCGGCATGTAGGAATAGATCGCCTTGTCGTCGGCGATGCCGGTGCCGACTGCATTGGCGAGCGTGATGTTGCCGGCGGCGTAGGCCGACATCAGTCCGGGGACGCCGAGCGCGGAGTCCGGCCGGAAGGTGAGGGGATCGAGGAAATCGTCGTCGACGCGGCGGTAGATCACGTCGACCCGCTTCAGCCCCTCGGTGGTGCGCATGAACACCTCGTCGTTCTTGACGATGAGGTCGCGCCCCTCGACCAGCTCGATGCCGAGCTTGTCGGCGAGGAAGGAGTGCTCGTAATAGGCCGAGTTGTAGACGCCCGGCGTCATCAGCGCGACTGTCGGCTCGGCGGAGGCGCTGTGCGGCGCGACCGACCGCAGCGCCGACAGCAGCTCGTCCGGATAACGGTCCACCGGCGCGACGCGGTGCCGCGCGAACAGGTCCGGAAACAGCCGCATCATGATCTCGCGGTTTTCCAGCATGTAGGACACGCCGGATGGCGTGCGCGCATTGTCCTCCAGCACAATGAAATTGTCGGGATCGGTGCGGATGATGTCGATGCCGGCGATGTGGACGTAGATGTCGTGCGGCACGTCCTGGCCGTTCATCTCCGGCCGGAACACCGGGTTCTGGAAGATCAGGTCCTCGGGGATGACGTTGGCGCGCAGGATGTCGCGGCCGTGATAGATGTCCTTCAAGAACATGTTGAGCGCGAGCACGCGCTGCTTGAGGCCCTTCTCCAGCAGCGTCCACTCGGTCGCCGACATGATGCGGGGGATGACGTCGAAGGGGATCAGCCGCTCCTGGGCCTCGGCGTCGCCATAGACCGCGAAGGTGATGCCGATCCGGCGGAACAAGAGCTCCGCTTCCTGGCGTCGATATTCGAGCGCATCCGGCGGCGTCTCTTTGAGCCAGCGGGAGAGCTCCTGGTAGGCCGGGCGGAGATCCTCGCCGAGGCCATTCATCTCATCGAACGCGACTGCCATATAGCCCGACTGCCCTCCCAAGCCATGTGACACAGTGCATGACTTGATGGGATGGTAGCAAGGGGCGGGCCAGCGCGATATGCATTGGCTTGCGGCATTTGCTATGGGTGAAGTGGAAGGCCTGCCCGAAAAACCGGCTGAGGTCTGCTTAATTCGGCGGCAAAACCCCGTGACATCAAGGCATTGGATCGGCAATGTCAGGGGATCAAGTTAGGGAATGAGACCATGAGCGAGATCGTCACGGCGGGGATATTGGTGATCGGCGACGAGATCCTGTCCGGCCGGACCAAGGACAAGAACATCGGCTTCATCGCCGAATACCTGACCAACATCGGCATCGACCTGAAGGAGGTCCGCGTCGTCGCCGATGACGAGGCCGACATCGTCTCCGCCCTTGATGCGCTGCGGCATAGGTACACCTACGTGTTCACCACCGGCGGCATCGGGCCGACCCATGACGACATCACCGCCGACAGCGTGGCGAAGGCGTTCGGGGTCGATATCCATCATCACCCCGAGGTGGTGGCGCGGTTCAGGGAGCGCTGGAGCGAGCAGGACCTCAACGAGGCGCGACTGCGGATGGCCCGGGTGCCTGACGGCGCCGAGCTGATTCAGAGCGCGACGATCCTGGCGCCGGGCTTCAAGCTCGGCAATGTCATCGTGATGGCCGGCATCCCCACCATCATGCAGGCGATGATGGACATCGTGGCGCCGACGCTGAAATCCGGCGTGCGGATGCTGTCGGACTCGGTCAGGGCCGACGCGCGGGAAGGCGACATCGGCGGCCCGCTGCGGGCGATCGCGGAAGCCAATCCGGACACCATCATCGGCAGCTATCCGTTCCAGGACGAGAACCAGAAGCCGAACACCAATCTCGTGGTCCGCTCGCGCGATCCGGAAAAGCTCGCCGCGGTGATGATCGCGGTGAAGGAGATGCTGAAGCAAGTGCAGGCCGCGCAGAAGAAGCCGGCGGGTTGAGACGATATGGCTGAACGAAATTCCGAACCGAGTGCACAGGAGCGAGCCGGCAGGCCGTTTCCGGTCTCGTGGGATCAATTCCATCGGGACTGCCGGGCGCTGACCTGGCGGCTCAATGAGGTCGGCCCGTTCCAAGCGGTGATCGCGATCACCCGCGGCGGGCTGGTGCCCGCAGCGATCGTGGCGCGCGAGCTCGGCTTGCGGGTGATCGATACCGTCTGCGTCGCCAGCTACGACCACGACAAGCAGGGCGACCTGAAAGTGCTCAAGGGCATTTCGGAGCAGACTGCCAAGCTCGGCGGCGGCACCGGCAAGGGGCTCTTGATCGTCGACGACCTCGTCGATACCGGCAAGACCGGCAGGCTGGTGCGCCAATTGCTGCCCGATGCGCATTTCGCGACCGTGTACGCCAAGCCGAAGGGCCGGCCGCTGGTCGACACCTACATCACCGAGGTGTCGCAGGACACCTGGATCTACTTTCCCTGGGATACCGCGCTGTCGTTCCAGCCGCCGATCCGCGACGGGGCGGCGTGAGGAGTCACCTCGCCCCGCTTGCGGGGAGAGGTCGATCGCGGAGCGATCGGGTGAGGGGGAGTCACCGCGAGTTCATCTCTCACTATCTTTGCGGACAAGCCCCTCACCCCAACCCTCTCCCCGCAAGAGCGGGGCGAGGGGGAAGTAAGAAACATGCCCCTGCAAAACCGCGTCACGCCCACCGGCGACATCGTCGCCTCAGACCATCGCGGCACCTTCACCGGCAATCGCGGCATCATCCACGATCCGGCGACGCGCACGCTTCTGAACAAGCGCTGGTCGAGCCCGGCCTGGCTCACCTGCGTCTGCGAGTTCAGGGGACGGCGGCGCAAGGTGATGAGCCGTCAGAGCTGGACCGAGCTGTTCTTCCTCGATGAGGCCACCGCGTTTGCGGCCGGACACCGGCCCTGCTTCTACTGCCGCCGTGACGATGCCAAGCGGTTTCGCAGCTGCTGGGAGCAGGGCAACGGCGTGAGCGATCTCAGCGCCAAGGCGATGGATGCGGTGCTGCATGCCGAGCGGCTCGACCGCGGCAAGAAGCGGCTGCATCCGCTGCCGACGCGATTGCGCGACTTGCCCGACGGGACGATGGTGCAGGCGAGCGGGGACAGCTACCTCGTCGCCGACGGCGCCATGTTGCGCTGGTCGTTTGCCGGTTACGGCCGGGCCGACGTACCGGAGCCGGCAATGCTGCTGACGCCGCCATCGACGTTGCGCGCCTTCCAGGCCGGCTACCGGCCGGTGTTGCATCCGAGCGCGATGGCCGTTCTGGGTTGATCGGCCGGCGTCATCCTTACGCCAGCCGCTGCCGAGCCAGCTTGGCACCGGCGCCCAGCGCGATCAGCTTGGCTTCCGCGATGTCCCGCCGCATCGGCGCCATGCCGCAATTGGTGGTCGCGATGATGTTGCCCTTCGGCACGTGCCTCGCGACCGCCTCGATCACCTTGACGACGTCCTCAGCGGTCTCGATCTCGTCGCTGGCGACGTCGATCACGCCGGCCTGCACGATCTTGCCGGGAAGCGCCGCGAGCAGTTCGATCGGCACCTTCGAGTTGCGGCATTCGATCGCGACCTGCTGGATCGTGCTCTTGTCGATGACGGGGAAGGTCTCCTCGTATTGCCGCCACTCGCCGCCAAGCGTCTGCTTCCAGTCGGTGTTGGCCTTGATGCCGTAGCCGTAACAGATGTGCACGGCGGTGGCGCAGGTCAGGCCTTCGGCGGCGCGCTCCAGCGCCTTGATGCCCCAGTCGCGCACTTGGTCCATGTAGACGTTGAAGGCGGGCTCGTCGAACTGGATCATGTCGACGCCGTCGGCCTGCAACGCCTTCGCCTCCTGATTCAAAAGCTCGGCGAAAGCGAAGGCCATCTTCACACGGTCGCCGTAATACTTGTCGGCGATGGTATCGATGATCGTCATCGGGCCGGGCATGGTGAATTTCAGCCGGTTCCTGGTGTGCGCGCGGGCCGCACGGGCCTCGCTCTCGTGGACGCGTCCCTTGAGCTGCAGCGGTGCGACCACCTGCGGCACCATCGCCTTATAGCGGTCCTTGCGGATGCCCATCTCGACCTTGTGGGCGAAATCGATGCCCTCGATCCGCTCCAGGAAGCCGTGCACGAAGTGCTGGCGCGCCTGCTCGCCCTCGGTGACGATGTCGACGCCGGCATCTTCCTGCAGCTTGACCGCCAGCACCGTGGCATCGCGCTTGGCGCGGGCGAGCTCGGCGCCCTCCGACTTCCAGGGTGCCCACAGCATGTTCGGCTCCGCCAGCCATTCCGGCTTCGGCAGCGAGCCTGCGATCGTCGTTGGAAACAGCATGGGTGCCTCCCGTTGGGTTCTGATTGAGGGCCTGTGTGCCATGTCCTAAGGTGGAGGTACAGAACAACAAAAGTCTTTGTGATGGGAATAGAACGCCGATGATCGATCTGCACTACGCGCCGACGCCGAACGGCTGGAAGATCTCGATCATGCTGGAGGAACTGGGGCTGCCCTACAAGGTGATCCCGGTGAACATCCGCGCCGGCGAGCAGTTTCGGCCCGAATTCCTGGCGATCAGCCCGAACAACCGGATCCCCGCCATCGTCGACCATCAACCGGCCGACGGCGGCGGGCCGTTCTCGGTGTTCGAGACCGGCGCGATCCTGATCTATCTCGCCGACAAGACCGGCCGTTTCCTGTCGCGGGAGTTGCGTGCGCGGTCGAACGTCATCCAATGGGTGATGTGGCAGATGGGCGGCCTCGGGCCGATGCTCGGCCAGCACGGCCATTTCGCGCTCTATGCGGCCGAGAAGATTCCCTACGCGATCGAGCGCTACCGCGACGAGACCGCGCGGCTCTATGGTGTGCTCGACCGCCAGCTCGGCAGGACCGGCGCCTATATCGCCGGCGACGACTATTCGATCGCCGACATCGCCTGCTTCCCCTGGACCATGACCCACAAGGCGCAGGGTTTTACCCTCGACGATTTCCCGAACATCAAGCGCTGGTACGCCACCGTGCGCGCCCGCCCGCAGGTGCAGGCGGGGCTTGCGATCGGAAAATTCGTCAAGGAGCCGTTTGACGAGGAATCACGCAAGAACATGTTCGGCCAGCGTGCGAAGGAATTGGTCGAGAAGAAATGATGCCCGTTATTCCGCGGCGCGACACAGTCGCGAGCCCTGCGCCTTGCGGTGCATCCCGGAATGACGAGAATGAATGTGGAAAAGACAAAGGGAAACGCCATGATCGAATTCTTCTTCGACTGCTCCAGCCCGTGGACCTATCTCGCCTGGCACAACATCCAGCCGCTCGCGAAGGAGTTCGACGCTCCGATCACCTGGCGGCCGATCCTGGTCGGCGGCATCTTCAACACCGTCAACCCGTCGGTCTACGCGCAGCGCGAGAAGCCGGTGCCGCTGAAGGCGCGCTACATGAAGAAGGATCTCACCGACTGGGCGCGCTCGGCCGGCCTTGCGATCAAGATGCCGCCGACCGTGTTCCCGGTGAACAGCGTCAAGGCGATGCGCGGCTGCATCCTTCTCGGCAACGAGAAGATGGTGCCGTTCGCCCGCGCGGTGTTCGAGGCCTATTGGGGTGACGACAAGGACATTTCGCAGGATGCGGTGCTGACCGAGATCTGCACTAAACTCGGGATCGATCCGGCGCAATTCCTTGCCGGCATCGGCGACCAGGCGATCAAGGATCAACTCAAGGCCAACACCGAGGAGGTGATGGCGCGCGGCGGCTTCGGCTCGCCGACGATCTATCTCGACAAGACCGACATGTATTTCGGCAACGACCGCTTGCCGCTGATCCGCGAGGCGCTGGCACGCCTCAAGGCGCGGGCCGCCTGATGCCGAAAGCCGTCGTTTGCCGCGAGCTCGGCCCGCCCGAGCGTCTGCAGCTCGAGAACTTTGCCTCGGTGCCCTTGCAGCCGGGCCAGGTGCGGGTTGCGATCCGGGCCGCCGGGATCAACTTTCCCGACATCCTGATGGCCGCGGGCGAGTACCAGCTCAAGCCGCCGCTGCCGTTCACGCCGGGGTCGGAAGCCGCCGGCGATGTCGTCGAGGTCAATGGAGCATCCGGTGTCGCCGTCGGCGACAAGGTGATCGTCAAGATGCGCTTCGGCGCCTATTGCGACGAGACGGTTGCAACGCCGTCGCAGCTCGTGCCGGTGCCGTCGACTTTCGACTACGCGGAAGGCGCGACCTTCCTGGCCGCGCACGGCACCGCCTATCATGCGCTGATCGATCGCGGGCAGATCAGGCCGGGCGAGGTGCTGCTGGTGCATGGCGCCGGCGGCGGCGTCGGACTTGCCGCGGTCGAGATCGGCAAGCTGCTCGGCGCCACCGTGATCGCCGCGGCTTCGAGCGAGGAGAAGCTTGCGATCGCCAAGGCGCGTGGCGCGGACCATCTCGTGCTCTATGCGCGCGAGCCGTTCCGCGATGCGGTCAAGCGCCTCACCGACGGTCGCGGCGCCGATGTCGTGTTCGATCCTGTCGGCGGCGAGGTGTTCGAGAACTCGATGCGCTGCATCAACTGGGGCGCGCGGATTCTCGTCGTCGGCTTCACCGGCGGCATCGGTCTTGCCCGCACCAATCTGTTGATGATCAAGGGCGCGAGCGTGCTCGGCGTTCGCGCCGGCGAGGCGGTGCGCAAGGATCCCGCGCTCGGCGAGGTCAGGTTCAAGGCGCTGAGCGAATGGGCCGAGGCCGGCCGGGTGCGGCCGAATATCTCGCACCGGCTGCCGCTGGAAGACTATGCGAAGGCGATGCGGCTGTTGATCGAGCGCAAGGCGATCGGGCGTGTGGCGCTGCTGACGAGGCCGTGAAGCCATAGATCCGTCGGGCAGGCGGCTTGCCAGCGTCCGCCATGCACCGATAGCAGACCAAATTCTGCAGTGCAGCCAAATGACGCGATGGGCCCGGCGTTCAAGGAATCGAACCCAGGTCCGTCGCGTGATATCCTCTGCCGGCTGAGTGTCGTTGCAGGGGGGAGGATATGACATGCGTATCGCTGTGATGGCGGCCGGTGCCCTCGGCGGTTATTTCGGAGCACGTATGGCCGCGGCAGGGCACGACGTGTTCTTTATCGCACGCGGCTCCAACCTCGAGGCGATCAGAAAGAACGGTCTCAAGGTCGAGAGTGTGCTCGGCAATCTTCATTTGCCCGAACCCAACGTGACCGATGATCCTGCCACGGTCGGTCCGGTCGATATCGTGCTGTTCGCGGTCAAGCTTTGGGACAGCGAGACGGCAGCCAGGTTGTCTCTCCCCCTGGTCGGACCGCGCACCCGGGTGATCCCGCTGCAAAACGGGGTCGATAGCGCCGAGAGGATCGCCCCGATTCTCGGCGCCGACAATGTGGTCGCCGGAAGTGCCTACATTGCTACAGTGCTGTCCGCGCCTGGCGTCGTCACCCACACGAGCCAGTTCGCGCGCATGGTCTGCGGCAGAACCGACGGTAAGCCCGATGACGGCCTCAAGGCCTTTGCCGACGCCGCTCAAGCGGCCGGCATCGACATCTCGGTGTCCGACGGGATTGACCGCGAGCGCTGGCAGAAATTTGTATTCCTCGTCGGACTATCAGGCGCGACCGCAACGACTCGCCAGCCGCTGGGGCCGATCCTGGCCGACCCGGATACGCGAGCGTTCTTTTACAGCCTGATGAGCGAGGTGGTGGCGGTCGGCCGTGCCAGGGGCGTTCCCATTCCGGAGAATTTTGCCGAGGACCGAATGAAATTCGCGGAAGCCTCGCCGCCCACCTTCAAGGCTTCCATGCTGCACGATCTCGAACGCGGCAACCGGCTCGAACTCGACTGGCTCGCCGGAAAGGTGGTGGAGTTCGCCCGCCCGCTTGGCATTCCTACGCCAGCCAACAATGCGGTCTATGCCATGCTCAAGCTGCACAGGATGGGTAACGCCCACGCCTAGTCCACCTGACGATTTGTGCTGAATTGCCCCTCTCGCAAGAACGCGATGGTCTGCGCGATCGCATCGGCGTTGCGCACCAGCCAGGGATGCGAGGTCCGGATCACGATGTGATCGGCCATACCCTCGAGCCTGGTGTTGGCGACCGACACCCGGCCGTCATGCGGCCGCGGCAGGGCCATGGAGGTGATCGGATAGACCGAACGGTTGCCGGCAATGATGCCGGCGGAATAATCGATCGGCGGCAGCAGCGCGCTGGTCGCGGCATCGCGGCGGGTGACGAGCTGCTGCCCGGCCGGACCGAAATAGGCGCGATAAGCCGCGAGGTTCTTCAGGCGGTCGGCGATCTCGCTGCCGCCGTTCGGCGTGCCCAGCATCACGACGCGGCCGAGCCGCGCCGGGCGATGCCTTGCCAGATAGACGCGCGCCAGAAGCCCGCCCATGGAATGGCAGACGAAGTTCACGGAGCCGTCGAGGCTCTCTGCGAATCGATCGAGCGAGGGGCGGATGTCCTCGGCCAACACGTCGAGTGGCTTGCGCCGGCTATCATAGTCGAGATTGAGGGTGGCAAAGCCGGCAGCCTTCAGTGCCAGCTCCATCCTGCGAAACGAGCGCGCCGTCCTGCTGATGCCGTGCAGCAGGACGACGCCGTCAAGTGTGGACGCCGCTTGACGCCGTTCGTTCACTTATAGTCGCGCTCTTGCCACCACGGGAAATAGTCGGGCATGTCCGACGACACCTTGTTCTTGAACTGCGCGGGGCGCTTTTCCAGGAACGACACCACGCCTTCCTTGACGTCGTCGGAGCGGCCGCGGGCATAGATGCCGCGGCTGTCCACCTTGTGCGCCTCCATCGGATCGTCGGCGCCCATCATGCGCCACATCATCTGGCGGATCAGCGCCACCGACACCGGCGCGGTCTTGGCCGCGAACTCCTTGGCGAGTGCACGCGCGGTCGGCAGCAGATCGGCCGGCGGCACCACCTTGCTGACGAGCCGGCCGGCGAGCGCTTCCTGCGCCGGGAAGACGCGGCCGGAATAGCACCATTCCAGCGCCTGCGAGATGCCGACGATGCGCGGCAGGAACCAGCTCGATGCGGCTTCCGGCACGATGCCGCGCTGGGAGAACACGAAGCCGAAGCGCGCGGCGTCGGAGGCGATGCGGATATCCATCGCAAGCTGCATGGTGACGCCGATGCCGACCGCCGGGCCGTTCACCGCAGCGATGACAGGCTTCAGGCACTTGAAGATGCGCAGCGTCACTTGTCCGCCGCCGTCGCGCACCTGCGGATCGCTGTAGTCGACGCTGCCGTCAGCATTGCGCTTGACCGGGCCGCGCCGCGCATCGCGGTCGAACGTGTTGGCGCCGGATGAGAGATCGGCGCCGGCGCAGAAGCCGCGGCCCGCACCGGTCACGATGATGGCCCTGACGTCGTCGTCCTTGTCGGCTTTGTCGAACGCGTCGATCAGCTCCTGCTGCATCGTGGCGTTGAAGGCGTTGAGCTTGTCGGGCCGGTTCAGCGTGATGGTCAGGATCTGCTCGGCGACCTCGTACTTGATCGTCTCATACGCCATGGGGATGATTTCCTTCCTTTTATTTGTCATTGCCGGGCTCGACCCGGCAATCCATCTCTTCTTTATGAAGAAGATGGATGCGCGGGTCGAGCCCGCGCATGACAATTTGGAAGGCCGAGGCGCTACTTCTTCGGCGGCGTCGGCCACGGCTTCTGCGGGCCGCGCAGGCTTTCGAACGCCTTGCCCATGCCGAGCACGCCGATGTCGTCGAAGCGGCGGCCGATGATCTGGACGCCGATCGGAAAGCCCTTCTTGTCGTAGCCGCCGTTGATCGACAGCGCGGGGTTCTCCGACATATTCCACGGCACGGTAAAGCAGATGTGCTCGAACGGCTTTGCGGGGTCGTTGAGCGGCGCTGCGAACTCCGCCGGGAAGTTCACCACCGGCGACACCGGCGAGATCACGTAGTCGACCTCGCAGAACAATTTCGCGGCGGCCGCGCGGATCGCCATCGTCATGTTGAAGCCGCGCACCACATCGACGCCGGAGAGCTTTGCACCGGCCTCTGCCCAGTTGAGGATGTAGGGCAGGGTCTTGCCGCGGTCGGCCTGCGACAGTTTTGACAGCTCATCCCAGGTCCGGGCGCGCCAGAAATTGTCGAGCCCTTCGAGCATCTCGGGCGTCAGGATGCCGTCGATCTCGGTGATGACGGCGCCGGCGGATTCGAACGCCTTCGCAGCCTTCACGACGACCTCGCGAACCTCCTTCTCGACCTTCTGGCCGGAGCCGGCGTCGAGCATCAGCCCGATGCGCAGCTTGCGCGGCGACTTCTCCAGCGCCTTCCAGTTCACCTCGAGCGCCGGCAGGCTCATGCCGTCGCGGCGGTCGGGACGCGACAGCACGCTCATCATCAGCGCGGCGTCATCGACGGTGCGGGTCATCGGACCGGCGACGCGGCCGACATAGGGCGGGTCGATCGGCACGCGGCCGAGGCTCGGCTTCAATGCGACGAGGCCGCACCAGTTGGCCGGCAGCCGCACCGAGCCGCCGATATCGGTGCCGAGATGCAAGGGACCATAGCCGGCGGCACCTGCCGCGCCAGCGCCGGCGCTCGAGCCGCCGGGGTTCTTGCTGACATCCCAGGGATTGCGGGTCAGCGGATGGAACGACGACAGGCCCGACGACAGCATGCCGTAGTCCGGCATCGTGGTCTTGGAGAAGATCACGCAGCCGGCCTCGCGCAACCGCGCCGCGGGCGGTGCATCCTTCTCCACGGGCGCCAGCTTGACGCTCGCCGCGCCCAGCGGCACCGGCTGCCCCTTGGTCGCGACATTGTCCTTGATGGTGGCGGGAACGCCATCGAGCGTGCCGGCCGGCTCGGCCTGCTGCCAGCGCTCGGTCGAGGTCCTGGCGACCTTCCGCGCCCCTTCCGGGTCGTACAGATACAGCGCCTTGATGTGCGGCTCCCAGGTCGCGACCTGGGAGATGATTTCCTCCAGCACCTCGGACGGCGAGAACTGCTTGGCACGATAGCCGGCGAGCAGGTCGACGGCGGAGAGATCGTGCAGCGACGTGATGGCGTCCCCTTTGGGCTTATGCATGCGCACCTGCCGGCATGCGTTTCTCGATGATGCGGGCGAACATGCTGGCGCCGATCGGCAGGATCTTGTCGTCGAGAACGTAACCGGGATTGTGAACGGGCACGGAGCCGTCATGGCCGACCCAGAAATACGCGCCGGGAATGGCCTGCATCATGTCGGCGAAATCCTCGCTGCCCATCTTCGGCGTCGAGCGCGTGATGACCTTGGCGGGGTCGACGACGGTGCGCGCGACTTCCTCGACGACGCGGGACTGCTCTTCCTGATTCACCAGCACGCTGAAGCCGTCGCGGATCTCGACCGAGATTTCGGCGCCATATGCCGCCGCAAAGCCGGCGGAGATTTCGCGCATGCGCTTGCGGATCAGCTCACGAATCTCGTCGGAGAAGCAGCGCACCGTGCCGCACATCCAGGCTTCGCCGGGAATGACGTTGTACGCCGACCCGGAATGGATCTGCGTGATCGACAGCACCGCAGCCTGCAGCGGATCGACGTTGCGGCTGACGATCGACTGCAACGCCTGTCCGAGCGTCATTGCGATCACGACCGCGTCCTTGGAACGCTCCGGCATCGCGCCATGGGCGCCATAGCCCTGGATCCTGATGTCGAAGAAGTCGGCTGCGGCCATTGCCGGGCCCGGCAGGATCGCGATCTCGCCATGGTTGAGGTCCGGCGCGTTGTGCAGGCCATAGACCTCGTCGCAGGGGAACTGCTTGAACAGGCCGTCCTTGATCATGGCGCGGGCGCCGCCGAGGCCTTCCTCGGCCGGCTGGAAGATGAAATGCACGGTGCCGTCGAAATTGCGGGTCTCGGCGAGATAGCGCGCCGAGCCGAGCAGCATCGTGGTGTGGCCGTCATGGCCGCAGCCGTGGAAGCGGCCGGGAATGGTCGAACGCCACTTCAGATTGGTGTTCTCTTCCATCGGCAGCGCGTCCATGTCGGCGCGCAGGCCGATCTTCTTGGTGCCGTTGCCCTTGCCCTTGAGCACACCGACCACGCCGGTGCCGCCGAGGCCGCGATGCACCTCGATGCCCCAGCTCGTCAGCTTGTCGGCGACGATGCCCGAGGTGCGGACCTCCTCGAAGCCGATCTCGGGATGTGCATGCAGATCCCGTCTGATGGCGGTGAGTTCGTCGGCAAAACTGTCGATGCGCTCAATGGTCGGCATGGCTCTCTATCCGTTTGTGCGTGATGGGGAGGTGGGTGTGAAAGTAGGGCCGTTCGGCTTGATACGAATGCCGGGACGCAAATGTCTCCACGGCAGCGTGGCGGTATCGGCGGGCATCGCGCCGGGAGCGGCGCAGATCAAGAGCTTCTCGGCGATCGGCTCGAAATCGGCGCGGAAGTGCACCGAGCTCTTGTTGACCAAAATCTTCTGTGCCGTCGGCTCGATGCCGACATAGCGGTACATCGCCTGGTCGGCAAGCTGGGCCTTGTAGGAGCCGACCACGACGCGGACGTCGCCGACCCGCAGGCAGGCCGAGGGGCCCATGTCCATGTCGCGGCCGCCGAAATAGGGACCGGGAGCCACGAATTTTCCATCCGAGAGCTGTTCGACGACAAAAGTCTCCCGGTATGGCGCGTCGCCGGGAATGCCGGACTTGCCGCCGAGCTCGAGCGTGACTGATGCCCCGACACCGGCGCTGTGCGCGGCCTTCGCGGATTGCGGGTCGTAGATCACGCCGGTTGCGGCACTCGCCTTGTTGCGCACCAGCGCGCGCAGCATGCCGGTGGTGTCGGAATCGCCGCCGGCGCCGGGATTGTCCTGGGTGTCGGCGATGATGATCGGCTTGCTGGCCGATTTCGCCAGTTCCATCGCCAGCCGCACGCCTTCGTCGGGCGAATAGATCCGGCCGTCGAAATCGTCCTCATGGCTCTCGACCAGGGCGACGACCTTGTCGGCGGCGGCATCCGCATCGGCCTGGGTCCGGCCGTAAGCGAATACGCTCGGCCCGCAATCCCTGAAATCGGCGGCCGGGAAGCCCGGCGCAAACGACAGCGTCGGCACCGCGTCGCTCTCGAGTGCGGCGAGCTTCTGATAGATGCCCTTGGTCGGCTGGTCGTTGGTGCATTGCCAGCTGATCGGGATCAGGAACGGCAGTTGCCGGAATGCCTTTGCGAAGCGCTGCCTGGACTTGAGCATCAGCGCCAGATGCCGGGCGCAGGCGCGGCCGGTTTCGGCCATGTCGACATGCGGATAGGTGCGGTAGGCAATCAGCGCATCGGCATGCTCGATCATCTTTGGCGAGACGTTCGCATGCAGATCGAGGCTCGCCACCAGCGGCAGGTCGTTGCCGATCGCCTTGCGCACGCGGGCCAGCGTTTCGCCTTCACCGTCGTCATAATGCTCGGTGACCATGGCGCCGTGCAGGTCGAGATAGACGGCATCGATCGGTCCGGCCGCGGCGATGCCGTCGACCATTTCCGTCACGATCCGCTCGAACGCATCCTTGCTGACATGCGCCGACGGGCTCGCCGCGGCGAAGATCGTCGGCACCAGCTCCCAGCCATTGGCTTCCGCCGCCTCGACAAAGCCGGCGAGGCCGACATTGATCTTGCGCATGACCTTGAGCACGTCGGCGCCATGCGTCATCGACGGCCAGCCACCGCCATGCACGAAATCGTCATAGGTTGCCTTCGTCGGTGCGAAGGTATTGGTCTCGTGCAGGAAGCCGCCAACGGCAATGCGGGTCATCAAGTCGGTCTCGATACGTTTCTTCGATCATGATGCGATCATAACGACGCGCGTCATGATCTCATCTCGTTGGTTGGAGCGTGATCTCCGGGGAAGACCGGCGTCCACCTTCAGGGCCACGCTCTAGCGCGCGACGTTAAGCGTGTCGTCGCGCCCAGCGCAAGCCGGGGAGCACCAGCGGATTTGCATGCCCTGTGGGCGGAAAGGCTTGAGGCTAAAGACCTAGGCCGTCGCCACAATGCCTTCCGAAACCGGGCGGAAATTCGCAAAATCCCAGCCGCGTCCGGGCGCCGCATCGAGCAGCGCGCGGGTATAGGCCTGCTGCGGATTGGTCAGCACCTCGGCGGCCGGTCCCTGTTCCACAACGCGGCCATGTTGCATCACGGCGACGTCGTCGCAGATTTGTGCGGCGACGCGCAAATCATGCGTGATGAACAGCAGCGCGATGCCCAGCCGGCGCTGGATTTCGTCAAGCAGATCCAGAACCTGCGCCTGCACCGAGACGTCGAGCGCGGACACCGCCTCATCCGCGACGAGCACGTCGGGATCGAGCGCCAGCGCGCGCGCGATCGCGATGCGCTGGCGTTGGCCGCCGGAGAACTGGTGCGGATATCGCGAGATCGCGTCGGGCGGCAAATGGACGAGCTCGAGCAGCTCGCGCGCGCGCGCCAGCGCATCCTTGCGCGGCATGCCGTAATTGACCGGGCCTTCCGCGATGCTCTCGCCGACGGTGACGCGCGGATTGAGCGAGCGGTAGGGATCCTGGAAGATGATCTGGATCTTCTGGCGATGCGGCTGCAACAGCCGGCGCGACAGGTCGGAGATCTCGCGGCCGGCGAGGCGCACCCCGCCGGAGGTCGGATCGATCAGGCGGACGATGCATCGCGCGACCGTCGACTTGCCGGAACCGCTTTCGCCGACGATGCCGAGGGTGCGGCCCTTGCGCAGAGTGAGCGTGACGTTGCTGGCGGCGGCGACCTCGCGGGCTTTGCCGTACAGCGACCGCTCCCGGTAGACCTTACTGAGCTCGTTGGCTTCCAGCACCACGGGCTCGGTCGTCTCCGGGCGCGGCGCGCGCGGCACCAGGCTCGGCACCGAGGACAAGAGGTTGCGGGTGTACTCCATCTTCGGATTGCGCAGCACGTCCTGCAGCGGGCCGGTTTCGACCAGGCGGCCGTGCCGCATCACCGCGACGCGGTCGGCGATCTCGGCCACCACGCCCATGTCGTGGGTGATAAACAGAACCGCGGTGCCGTGATCGCGTTGCAGGTCGCGGATCAAGGTGAGGATCTGCTTCTGGGTGGTGACGTCGAGCGCGGTGGTCGGCTCATCCGCGATCAGGAGCTTCGGCTCCAGCACCAGCGCCATCGCGATCATGATGCGCTGGCGCTGGCCGCCCGACAGGCGGTGCGGGTAGGAGGAGAAGATGCGCTCCACGTCCGGCAGCCGCACATGCTCCATCATCGCCAAAATCTTCTGGCGCCGCGCGCGGGCATCGAGATCTGTGTGGGCGCGCAGCACCTCGTCGATCTGGCGGCCTACCGGCACCACGGGATTGAGCGCGGTCATCGGCTCCTGGAAGATCATCGCCATCCGCGTGGCGCGGAGTTGCCGCAGCCGCCGGTCGCTGGCGGTGAGCAGTTCCTCGCCGACCAGTTTGACGCTGCCGCCAGACGGCACCAGCGTGCCCTTCTGCTGCAGGCCCATCACGGTGAGCGATGTCACCGACTTGCCCGAGCCGCTTTCGCCGACCAGGCACAGCGTCTCGCTTTCACGTACCTGCAGCGAGAGGTCGTCGATGATGCGATGCGCATCCGCCTTGCGGCCGAGGCCGACGACGAGATTGCTGATGTCGAGGACGACGTTGGTCATGTCAGGGTCTCTTGGCGCTGTGAAGGAATTTACCCACTGTCATTCCGGGATGGTGCGCCAGCACCAGACCCGGAATCTCGAGATTCCGGGTTCGATGCTTCGCATCGCCCCGGAATGACGGCTTCAGAAGAGCTGAAGCCGTCACTTGCCCTCACGCTGCTTCATGCGGGGATCGAGCGCGTCGCGGGCGGCGTCGCCGATCAGGTTGACGCTGAGAATGGCGATCGAGAGCAGCAGCCCCGGCCAGAAGATCAGCGACGGCTTGACCTGGAAATAGGCGCGGCCCTCGGCCATGATGTTGCCCCAGGTCGGCGTTTCCGGCGAGATGCCGGCGCCGAGGAACGACAGGATCGCCTCGGTCAGGATCGCGGACGCGCAGACATAGGTGCCTTGCACGATCAGCGGCGCGATCGTGTTCGGCATCAAATGCCGCCACATGATCTTCGGCAGGCTGGTGCCGAGCGAGATCGCGGCCTCGACATAAGGTTCCTCGCGTGCGGTCAGCACCACCGAGCGCACCAGCCGCGCCACGCGCGGGATCTCGGGGATGGTGATCGCGACCATCACGGTCCAGATGCTGGCGCCCGACAGCGACACCACGGCGATCGCGAGCAGGATGGCGGGGATCGCCATCAAGCCGTCCATCACGCGCATCAGCACCGCATCGACCCAGCGGAAGAAGCCGGCGACGAGGCCGATCAGAAGGCCGATGGCGATCGAGCAGACGGCGGCGCCGAGCCCGATCACCAGCGAGATCCGTGCGCCGTAGATGATGCGCGACAACAGGTCGCGGCCATAAGCGTCGGTGCCGAGCAGATATTGCGCGCTCGACGGCTTCAGCCGCTGCGACGGCGTCAGCAGCAGAGGATCGTGCGGCGCAAGCAGCGGCGCGAAGATCGCCATCAGGATGATGAGGGCGAGGCTGATCGTCGCAACCGCGATGATCGGCGTCGACGTCAGGAAGCCGAACTTGACGCGGAACGGCCGGGTGACGGGAAGCGAGGATTCGGGAAGGGTTTCGATCGCCATTGCTCAGTACCGGATACGAGGATCGAGCAGGGTGTAGGCGAGGTCGATCAACAGATTGACCGCGACGTAGATACCCGACGTCAACAGGATCATCGCCTGGATCACCGGATAGTCGCGCGCCAGCACCGCATCGACGGTGAGGCGGCCGATGCCGGGCAGATTGAACACGCTCTCGGTGACGACGACGCCGGAGATCAGCAGCGCGAAGCCGGAACCGATCACCGTGATGACCGGCACGGCGGCGTTGCGCAGCGCATGGCGCAGCAGCACGCCGGTCTCGCCGATGCCCTTGGCCCGCGCCGTGCGCACGTAATCCTCGCCGAGCACATCGAGCATCGAGGCCCGCGTCATGCGTGCGATCAGCGCGACATAGATGAAGGAGAGTGTGCAGGTCGGCAGGATGAGGCGCTGGAAGAACGGACCGAAGCCGGCCGAGATGCTCTTGAAGCCCTGTACCGGAACCCAGCGCAGATCAATCGCAAAGATCTGGATCAGCACATAGCCGATGACGAACACCGGCACCGAGAAGCCGAGCACGGAAAGCCCCATCACGAAGCGGTCGATCCAGGTGCCGTGCTTCCACGCCGCGATCACGCCGAGGGGCACCGCCACCAGGATCGAGAGGATGATGGTGGCCAGCGCGACCGAGATCGAGGGCTCGAGGCGCGGGACGATCATTTCGAGGATCGGCTTGTTCGAGATCAGGGAGACGCCGAGGTCGCCGTGCAGCAACTTGGCGATCCAGGTGTAGAACTGGATGTAGATCGGCTCGTTCAGACCAAGCGAGGTCCGAATGCGTTCGAGCTGTTCGGGCGTCGCGTTGTCGCCGGCGAGGATGGCGGCCGGGTCGCCCGGCGTCAGCCGCAGCAACAGGAACACGAACAGAGCCACCACGCCCATCACGGGAATGGCGGCGAGGATGCGGCGAAGCAGATATCCGAGCAAATTTGATCCGTTGGGTTGTGGTCGATGAAGTCCCCAGCGGGACCGTTGCACACCAGACCGTAGCACAGATGGTAGCAGACTCACGGTAGAACTTGAGCAAGTCCCATGCCATCGGTGCTGCGGATTTTGCGGTGCAGCTAATCAGTCCTGTTGGCCGCGATTATTCCTCCGGTGAAGTTCGAAGCAGTCCACTGGAAGGTGGATTGATTTCAGCTTTGCGCGCGTCGGCGGGCACATCGAGCCCGGCGCCGAACGACGGCGCCATCGGCGGCGTGTCGAGGTCGCGCCAATCGTCGATCGCCTGGGCCACCATCTGCGCCGTCGCCGCCGACAGCGTCCAGCCGAGATGACCGTGGCCCGTATTGTAGAACACGCCCGGAATCCGTCCGGCGCGAACCACCGGCATCATGTTCGGCATCATCGGGCGCAGGCCCGCCCATGGCACGACTTTCGACGTATCGATCTCCGGGAAATGATGCCGCACCCAGTCCACCAGCGGTTGAATGCGATCGGCGCGAATGTCGCGGTTGAAGCCGTTGAACTCGGCGGTGCCGGCGACGCGGAAGCGGTCGGCGCCGAGCCGGCTGGTGACGATCTTCGCAGCTTCATCGAGCAGGCTGACGGTTGGGGCGGCATTCCGGCTTTGCGGCGCATCGAGCTGCACAGTGATCGAATAGCCCTTCACCGGATAGACATTGACGCGGTCGTTGAGCAGGCTGGCGAAGTGGCGGCTCGCCACGCCGGCGCAAATCACGATCCCGTCCGCCTGTAGCTGCTGTCGCGTCGCGACCGCAGCATCATGTGAAGCAGCTTCGTTCCAGCCGATGCGGAAGCCGTCATCGCCGTGTGCGATCGTGTCGACGTCGGCTTCATGGACGAAGCTCGCGCCACGGCGGATGCAGGCGTCGGCAAGCCCACGCGTGAATTTGTGAATATCGCCGGTCGCGTCGGACGGCGTGAAGAAGCCGCCATAGCAGGTTGTCTGCAGCGCGGGTTCGATGACGCGGATCTCGTCCGGGGTCACCGGCCGGCGGTCGAGCCCGCCTTGCTGCAGCAGCGTGTTGACCTTGAGGCCGGCTTCGAAGCCGGCCCTGTCGTGATAGACGTGCAGGATGCCGCGGCGTTCGAGATCGAAGGCGATGTTTTCGCGCTCTGCGATCGAGAACAGATGCTTGCGCGCTTCGATGGCGAGCTTCGTGGTCTCGATGGTGTTGCCGCGATAGCGCGTGATGTGGCCGACGAACTCGCTGATCCAGGAATATTTGTGCCAGCTCGGCTTCGGGTTCATCAGCAGCGGGGCGTCGCTTCTGAGCATCCAGCGCAGCCCCTTCAGGATGGTCGCAGCACTGTTCCAGACTTCGGCGTTGCTGGCGGAAAGCTGTCCGCCATTGGCGAACGAAGTTTCCATCGCGGCGTAGCGATGCCTGTCAAGGACAGTCACCTTGTAGCCGCGTTCAAGCAGGGCATAGGCCGTCGTTACGCCGGTGATGCCGGCGCCGATAATCGCGATATGTGGCATGATGGTTGTCAGGCTCCCGTGGGTTAGAGTCGCCGAACCACCGGTCAAACCGGCATTCGGCGCCCCATCTGTCACGGTACCTGAGAGCTTGATCCGCATCGGGCTGTGGCCAGAAGCGAACTATCCCCTTCGGTGGACGTCATGGCCCTTGATGTGCGGCCATGTTCGTCTCTCTCCAGATCGTCCTGACGATACAGTCCTTTTGCCTGAGAGTTTCCGGGGCGGTTGCTCCGTCGGCGCCGAAGCCAACAACACGAATGTTGTCGCTTCGATCTCTCCCGCATCGTCGCGTTGGACGGCCGGACCGTAGGCGAAGCCTTAAAAATGGACAAGGCTAAATTTCGATCCGGCAGTGCCAACGTGTTGTGCAGTGCAATCGATGTCAGTCCAGCGTCGCCAGCAGTGCCGCCATCAGGCGGCCGCGTTCGGCGAGGCTGTCGACCTCGATGTGCTCGTTGAGCGTATGTGCATCGGCGCCGCGAACGCCGAGGCCGTCGAGCGTGGGGATGCCCATCGCGCCGGTGAAGTTGCCGTCCGAGCCGCCGCCGGCGCTGCCGTGCGGCAGATCGAGACCCATCGCTGCAGCAAGGCCTTTTGCCTTTTCATAGAGCGCCATGGTGCCCGCATCGGGCTCCCACACCGGGCGGGTGACGCCGCGCGTCACCTTGAAGGTCACGTCGTTGGCGGTGCCCGACAGTGCCAGCATGCGCTCGACGCCACGGTCGAGATCGGCCTGGCGCTTGGCCATGCTGAGCGCTTCGCCGGTGCAGGTCGTTGCGACGCAATTGACCCACTGGCCGCCATGCACGATGCCGACCGAGAAGGTGCAGTCCTCGGTGGTCATGCCGTCGATGGCGATGATCTGCCGCGCCATCTCGCGGATCGCGGAGCGGCCGGAAGACAGCGTTGCGCCGGCATGGCTGGGCTTGCCGGTGGCTTCCAGGTTGAAGCGCGCGATCGCATAGCGGCCGGTGACGACGCCGTTGTTTGGACGGCCGGGCTCCGGCACCAACACATATTTGTTGCGCGCGGCTTCCGCCTCGATGATGTCGCGCGTCGACGGCGTGCCCACCTCTTCGTCGGGGGTGAACAGCACGGTGATCGGCAGCGGAGTCGTGAAAGAGGCGCGCGCCAATTGCCTGATCGCCTCGATCGACAGGTAGTTGCCGCCCTTCATGTCGAAGATGCCCGGCCCGAAGCACTTGTTGCCTTCGCGCCGCCACTTCAGGTTCTCGATGGTGCCGACGGGGTGAACGGTGTCCAGATGGCCGGCGATCAGGATGCCGGGCTGGCCTTGTTTCGGATGGGGAAAACGGGCGCGGACGCAGCCCGCGAAGCCCTGGCGTCCGGCGATGCGCTCGATCGTCGCACCCATGATCGCCATCTCGCGGGCGGCGAGATCGAGCATGCGTTCGACCGCGGCGGCGTCCCAGGTCGGGCTTTCGCATTCCACCCAGCTGCGCAGGCCCTGCAGCATCGTTTCGGAATCAAAGGGGAGATTGGCGGGGTTCATCGTTGTTCTCTCTTGTTGTTCTGACGGCGCCGGCATCGCGCGCGCGTTACGAAAATCTCAGCCGACGATTTTGTAAAGCCAAAATCTGGCGCGCGGCCTCATTCGTTTGTGTACGTCCGATGCGACCTGAAACCGATTGACGCGCTTGGCGCTTGGTGCAAGTCTCGATTTCACAAGCCATACAGCATGTTAGTTCGCCTAAATAGCGAACCACATGCATAACGAATAAGCCGGCTTTGACCAGTTACACGTCAGGAGAGATTGCATGTTCCCTATCTCGCGTTGGAAACACCGCACGCTAGCGGCCGCGTTGACGGCGCTCGCGCTGTCGTTCGCGCCGCAGGAATTGTCATTCGCGCCGCAGGCGATGGCCGCGGGCAAGACCATCACCGCGGTGATGCACTCGGATCTGCGCGTCATCGATCCGATCATGACCACGGCCTACATCACCCGCGATCATGGCTACATGATCTATGACACGCTGCTGGCGACGGATTCCAATTTCAAGATCCAGCCGCAGATGGCGGACTGGAAGGTTTCCGACGACAAGCTGACCTACACGTTCACACTGCGCGACGGTCTGAAGTGGCACGACGGCGCGCCGGTCACCGCGGAAGACTGCGTCGCCTCGCTGCAGCGTTGGGGCAAGGTCGACGGCATGGGCCAGAAGCTGATGGACTTCGTCGCGAGCCTGGAGGCGACCGACGCCAAGACCATCACGCTGAAGCTGAAGGAACCCTACGGCCTCGTGCTGGAATCGATCGGCAAGCCGTCATCGCGCGTGCCGTTCATGATGCCGAAGCGTCTGGCCGAGACGCCGCCGGACAAGCCGATCCCGGAACAGATCGGCTCCGGACCGTTCAAATTCGTGCAGGCGGAATTCCAGCCGGGCGTGAAGGCGGTCTATGAGAAGAACAAGGACTACGTGCCGCGCAAGGAGCCGGCGAGCTGGACCGCGGGCGGCAAGGTCGTCAAGGTCGACCGCGTCGAGTGGGTCACGATGGCCGATGCGCAGACCGCGGTGAACGCGTTGCAATCCGGCGACATCGATTTCATGGAGAACCTTCCGTTCGACATGCTGCCGGTGCTCGAAGCCAATCCGGATCTCAAGATCGACGTCCTCAACAAGTTCGGCTTCCAGACCCTCGGACGCATGAACTTTCTCTATCCGCCGTTCGACAATCCGAAGGTGCGCCGGGCTGCGTTCCTGGCGATGAACCAGAAGGACGTGCTCGACGCGCTGGTCGGCAACGCCAAGTACCAGAGGGTCTGCGGCGCCTTCTTCGTCTGCGGCACGCCGCTCGAGACCGACGTCGGGGCCGAAACGCTGGTGAAGGGCAACGGCCTGGCGGAAGCCAAGAAGGCGCTTGCCGCATCCGGCTATGACGGCACCCCCGTGGTGATTATGGCGCCGGGCGACGTCACGACGCTGAAGGCGCAGCCGGTCGTGGCTGCGCAGCAGTTGCGCGAGGCCGGCTTCAAGGTCGACCTGCAGGCCACCGACTGGCAGACCGTGGTGACCCGCCGCGCCAGCCAGAAGCCGCCGAAGGAAGGCGGCTGGAACATGTTCTTCACCAACTGGGTCGCGGCCGACGTCTCCGATCCGATCGTCAACGCGTCGATCACCGGTCGCGGCAAGAATGGCGGCTGGTTCGGCTGGGCCGAAGACCCGAAGATCGAGGAGCTGCGTGACAAGTTCGCGCGCGCCGGCTCGGCTGAGGAAAAGAAGAAGATCGCCGCGGAAATCCAGACCGAGGCCTACGATCAGGTGATCTACGTTCCGCTCGGCCAGTACACCATTCCGAGCGCATGGCGGAAGTCGCTGACCGGTGTGCTCGACGGCCCGGCAACGCCGATCTTCTGGAATATCGACAAGTCCGAGTAAGCTTGCGGCTTGACGCAAAACAAATGGCCGGGACTTGTCCCGGCCATTTTTCTTTTTCGCGCTGTCGCGTGTCAGGTGTGGCTGTCGCGGAGCTGCTCCAGTCCGTCGCTGAGCGGTGGTCCGCCTTGTGGTGCGTGCTGCGGCGGGGAGGGGCGCTCCTTGCGCTGATCGGGTTGGTCGGTTGCGCGCTGCGCGGATGGATCGTCGTTCGGCATCGTCATGCTCCAATTGCGGCATGACAACGAATACGCAGGGTGCGAGTTCCGAACCGGCGACCGCTAATCGCCGTGGTCTGGTCTCATGCTGCTCGGGCTCGACAAGCTCGTGAGCTGTGTCTGTCCGATGCCGGTTCCGCTCATCCAGACCACCGCTCCAGCGGCAAACGCGAGCAGTCCGTACACCATGATCGCGCCGCGGATCCATCGCCGGTAGATCGCGCGGTCGTCGGGCGCAGCGTCGCGGAAATTCTGGGCATCGAGCCCGTTGCTGCAATGAGCCGCATCGTCGCAGTGTTCGAGAGTAAAGGCACCATGATCGCGCGCCGTTTCGCTGGTAATCCGATTGCAGTTTGCAATCCGATTGCGCTTCGCAATCTCCATCGCCGATCTCCGACAAAAATTGATTTCGAAATGCAACAGCCGCGAAAATGCGCGGCCGGAATTTCCAATGCGGGCAAGACTACGACAGACAGCGACCGCGGCGTGTGAACTGCGCCACAGCCGGAAAACAC
Source organism: Bradyrhizobium sp. USDA 4502 (assembly GCF_054063355.1). Classification (NCBI taxonomy): domain Bacteria; kingdom Pseudomonadati; phylum Pseudomonadota; class Alphaproteobacteria; order Hyphomicrobiales; family Nitrobacteraceae; genus Bradyrhizobium; species Bradyrhizobium sp. USDA 4502. The sequence goes on along the minus strand of NZ_JBSSGF010000001.1, from coordinate 4,162,413 downwards.
GACGCTGGCCCGCTCGGGTGCGCGTGGCATGCGAAGGTTGGTGCGGGCGGTGGGACTCGAACCCACACGACGTTGCCATCGAGGGATTTTAAGTCCCTTGCGTCTACCAGTTCCGCCACGTCCGCGTTGCGCCAGGCGCGCCGATTTCTAGCGCGTTTGGGCGCCGAGTGGAATTGTCATTATCCGGTGCTAACAGGTGAGCTTTCAAAGGCTTAAGCGGCGGCCCGCAATTCCATTTGCCTCGGCGGCCGGGCATTGGGATAAGCAGCGCGCCGCCGCGATTGAGCCTCAATCCGGACACCGGTGGCTGCTTTAGGCAATCTCAACACTGTCCGGTTAAGAAAGCTGAATGTCCGTTCGTTTCCCACGCCGCCTGAAGCTGTCGCGCGCGGCGGCCGTCATCGCGCTGTTCGCCTCGGCCGCGGGCGTTTCCGGCTGCGCGCAGATCGGCGACACCGTGCCGTCGGCATTCGCCGATCCCGCCAAGTACGAGCTTTATGATTGCAAGCAGCTCGAGAACGAGCGCAGCAATCTCAAGACCCGCGCGGCGGATCAGGAAAAATTGATGGCCAAGGCGGAGACCGGCGTCGGCGGTACTGTCGTCTCCGAGATGGTCTATCGCAACGAGCTGATCTCGATCCACTCCCAGCAGAAGCTGGCGGATGAGGCCTGGCGCAAGGGCAAGTGCCATGAAAGCCCGCCGGACACGCCTGCGGCCGCTGCCCCCGCTACCCCCACGCCGGCGGCGAAGGGCCCGCGCGCGCCACGGGGCCTCGTCCACTAAGCCGGCGTTTCCAGACGGGTCGGTCGTGATTGGCCGAGCTCAGGCGCGCCAGTCGTAAATCCAGTCCTGCCGCGCCAGCATGCGCTCCGGACCGATGGCGCGGATCGCCAGATCGCGCGCGATCGCCGCGGGCCCACGCAAATGATAGATGCGGCCCTGCTGTCGCGCCAGGCGCTGCACTTTCAGCACGCGCCCGCGCCGCACCCGTGCGTAGCGCTTCAACGCGGCGGGAATGCCCGCGGTGTTTTCCCCGGTGCTGTCGCTCAAGGCCTTGGCGAGCACGGCCGCATCCTCGATCGCCATGCCGGCGCCTTGGGCGGCAAACGGCAGCATCGCATGCGCGGCATCGCCGAGCAGCGTCACCGCGCCTTCGCTCCAGCGGCCGATGTCGGGCAGGGTGAACAGCGCCCATTTGCGCCAGCCGTCGACCGCGCCGATCAGCATCCGCGCTGTAGTGGGCCAGCGCGCGGTGGCGAATGCAGCCTTGATCTCGTCGATGTCGCCGGGCTCGCTCCAGCCCGGCCGGTTCCAGGTGCCCGATACGATCGCGACCACGTTGATCTGGCGTCCGGCCGAGATGGGATAGGCGACGAGATGCGCGTCCGGTCCCATCCAGAGCTGCACGCGCGGTGCGGTGTATTCACGCGGCAGGGCGGTGGCGTCCAGCGTGCCGCGCCAGGCGATCAGGCCGGAGAATTGCGGCTGCACATCCGGAAACAAATGCCCGCGCACCGACGACCAGATGCCGTCGGCGCCGATCAGCGCGACGGCCAATTCCTCCTGCCGTGAATTGCCGCGGCGTTGGACGACGGTGAGGCCTCGCGCATGCTTGGTCACATCCTCGAACTGGCAGCCGAGCCGCAGATCGATATCGGGATGGTCGCTCGCGGCGGCCTGCAGCGCGGCCTGCAAGTCGGCGCGGTGGATTACCCAATAGGGTGCGCCGGCGCGGAACTCGGCGGCCTGGCCAAGCGGCATCCGTGCGATCTCGCCACCGGCCCGCGCGCTCAGGATGTTGACGGATTCAGGCGTGACCGCGCGCCGCGCAAGCGGTTCCTTGAGCCCGAGCTCGACCAGGATGCGGCTGGCATTGGGAGAGAGCTGGATGCCGGCGCCGGCTTCCTCGAGCCGTTCGGCCTTCTCCAGCACGACGACGCGAAAGCCCTGTGCCGCCAGTGTCAGCGACGCCGTCAGTCCTCCGATCCCGGCGCCTGCAACGATGACGGTTCGCGTCAGCGCCACGGAGCGGTCAGGCGACCTTGTCTTTCAGCACGCATTCCGGCGGCCGCGCTTCGCCGGCCGCGAGGTCGGATGCGAAGCGATAAAGCGTCGAGCAGTACGGGCAGATAATCTCGTTGTCATTGCCGAGGTCGAGGAACACGTGCGGATGGTCGAACGGCGGGTTGGCGCCGACGCACATGAACTCCTGCGATCCGATTTCGATCACCGAGACACCGGCATCGTTATGGAAGTGCGGGACGACGTGGTCGGACATATTCTCACCTTGATGGCAACGATGGGCAGACGCAATCAACAGCATGCGGCATCGCGAAATGCCGCGCACCATACTGGCGGGAACAGTTGATTCCTAGAGCCCCGATGGCTCATTTGCTCATGCAAATTCGACACAATCTTGTCGTCCCAGAGAAGCCCTCCTTTGGTCGGAGCCGTTGTGTCGCAAAAACGGCACACTATCTCCAAGGCGAATAAAACTAGAGGTTTTATCGGGATGAATCGGGTGCGCGTCAGCTTGGCGGTGGTCGGCGTGGCAGCAAGTGCTGCCGTGGGCGCGGCTATTTGGCCGCACGCCCGTGACGCCGGCACCGTGCTGGCGGCGCGGGACGATCCCGCTGCGCTCGCCGACATCAGGCTCAATTCCGTGCTGCGCAACAACCCGGCGTTGATCTCGGACAATATCGAGGCGGCGCTGGCCTCCGGCGATGCCGACCTTGCGGCCAGCTTTGTCGAACTCGCCGGCGAGAAGAACATCGCGCTCAGTGATGACCTCACCAAGCGCGTCGATGACGCGCGCGCCGAGCAATCATCCAGCATGCATTTCGCCAAGGGCTTCGCCACGGGCTTGGTGACCGGCAATGCCGACGATGTCGCAAGCCTGTCCGGCACGGTCGCCGGCGACCTGTTCGTATTCGGCGATGTCAGGGATGTCGTGCGCGAGGGCAAGCACCTCGTGATGGGCGAGGACACCGACCAGCTGGTGCTCGGCCTCGCGGCCGCCGGGCTCGCGGTGACCGCGGCCACCTATGTGTCGGTCGGCGGCGCCGGGCCGCTGCGCGCCGGGCTGACGCTGGTCAAGGATACGCGCAAGGCCGGACGGCTGAGCGAGGGGATGATCGAATGGGCCGGACGCTCGACCCGCGAGGTCGTCAATCAGCCGGCGCTGCGCGAGGCGGTCGTATCCGGCTCGGTGCTGCGGCCGGTGCAAACCGCAACCGCGATCCGCGCGGCCTTCCGCGCCGAGAAGGCCGGCGCGCTGGTGCGCGTCGCCAAGGACGTCGGGCGCATCGGCGAGGCGGCCGGGGTTCGCGCTGCGCGGGATACGCTGAAGGTCGCCGAGAATCCGAGGGAGATCGCGCGGGCGGCGCGGATCGCCGAGGTCAAGGGCGGCCAGACCCGCGCGATCCTGAAGCTGCTCGGCCGCGGCGCGCTGCTGCTGGCGGCCGGCGCATTCAATCTCACCATGTGGCTGTTCGGCGCGCTGCTGGCGCTGTTCGGCTTCCTGTCGTCGATCAAGGCCACCACCGAACGGGCCACCGCCTGGTGGCTCAGACGAAGCAAGGTGCTGCGCCTGAAGCGGCAGATGGCCGCTCAGGCTACCTTGGCGAGTATGCCCGCCCAGGGTTAGGCTTGCGGTCGCCTGTCGATCGCCAATCGCAAATCCCAAGAACAAACGGAATGGATGATGCCGAGTTTCCATCACGGCGATGTTGAAATTGCCTTTATCGACGAAGGCGCGGGCGAACCGATCGTGCTGGTGCACGGCTTTGCCTCGAGCAAGAACGTCAACTGGATCTACCCGACCTGGGTGTCCGATCTCGTCAAGGCCGGCCGTCGGGTGATCGCGCTCGACAATCGCGGCCACGGCGAATCCGCCAAGCTCTACGATGCCGCGCAGTACGAGATCGCGACCATGGCCGGCGACGTGATCGCGCTGATGGACCATCTCGGAATCGCGCGCGCCGACATCATGGGCTATTCGCTGGGCTCGCGGATGACCGCGATCCTGGCGCGAGAGAATCCCGATCGGGTGCGCTCGGCGATCCTTGGCGGGATCGGCATCGGACTGATCGAGGGCGGCGGCCCCGGCGAGGCGGTCGCGCTGGCGCTGGAGGCGCCGTCGCTCGACGATGTCACCGACCCGGTCGGCCGTACCTTCCGCGCCTTTGCCGATCAGACCCGCTCCGACCGCCGCGCGCTCGCCGCCTGCCTGCGCGGCTCGCGCCGCCTGATGACGCGCGAGGAGGCGGCCGGCATCCGCGTGCCGGTTTTGATCGCGGTCGGCAGCAAGGACGAGATAGCGGGCTCGGCGTCAGCGCTCGGCCGGATCATTCCGGGTTCGGAGGTGCTCGACATTCCGAACCGCGATCACATGCGGGCGGTCGGCGACAAGGTCTACAAGACCGGGGTCACCGACTTCCTGTCGCGGCGAAAATAGATCGTCGGCTTCATCCCTGGCGAAGGCGCGCGCGGCCGCGATCAGCACCACGAAGGTCGCGACCCACACCATGCGCGCGCCGTAGCGGTCGTGCGGTCCCGAGATCACGCCGCAGACAAAGGCATTGCCGAGCAAGGCGAGCGTGACCGTGCCCGCCAGCAACGTCAGATCGTCGAGCCGCCGCTGCCACAGTCCGCGGCCGAACAGGATGACGACCAGGAGCATCGAGCCCAGCGCGACCGGCACGTGGATGCGGTTGATCGCGGTGAAGTCGAGATGCCAGCGTTGCTGCCGCGCCGCGCGCATCGGCCGGACCTGTTTGGGAATGTAGCGCTCGATGATGCCGTAGGTATGCGGGATCCAGCCATTGGTGCCTTCACCGGTCGCGACGTGCATGAGCTGGTCGGCGGTTGCCGTCAGCGCCGCCTTTGCCTGCCATTCCGGATATTCGGCCAGCGAGCGCAGCACGATGGTGCCCATCTCGTCATTCAGTCCCTTGAAGCGGCCGAGCGTGTTGAACATGCTGTGGCCCCACAGGAAGTCGTCCGCGGTCGGCGGCAACTCGTTGCGATAGGGGCAGAGCTTCAGCTTCTCCGTCGCGCAATGATCGTGCAGGTATTGCGCGACGATGCCATCCTGCAGCATGCGGCCGAAGGCGACGCCATAGCCGCCGGGCGTCCAGGCCAGCTGTCCGGACAGCGCAAAGTTCGCCGCCAGCAGCATCGCCGCGCCGGCGACGGTGGTCAGGCTGCCTTGTACCAGGCCCGCGACCGGAATGCGGCGGCCGAGCCACGGACGCAGCATCCAGCCGACGCAGCACAGGCCGAGCAGCACCGCCAGCGTCGCGCTGTGCGTGGCGGCCGAGAACGCGATGAACCCGAACAGCACCGCCTTCTCCAGCGTCGAGATCCGTTCGCCGTGCAGGACGAGGATGAAGAGCGCGAGCACCGAAAGGCCGGCGAAGATGTCGGTCAGCAGCATGCTGGCCAGCCAGGGCAAAGCGGTGGTTGCGATCAGCGCGAGGCTGATCGCGATCAGCCGGACCGGCCGGGCGAGGCCGAGCACGCGCAGCGTCAGCTGCAGGATCCACAGCGTCGCCAGGGTCTGGATGCCGAGGTTGAGCCAGAAATCCGATGTCTCGCCGACATGGAGGTAGATGCCGAATACCGTGGACCGGCTCGGCACCAGGTAGCCCTCATACCAGCGCGCCAGATAGCCGCCGGTATCCCATTGGAGCAGCGGATAGCCGTTCCAGAAGGCAGGGGCGAGCAGCAGGAGGGGGATGGCAATGGTCGCGATCCAGACCGACCGTGCATCGGTCAGGCGGGCACCTAAACTCCGGGTATTGATGATGTTTCCCCCTTTTATTGGGGCCGACCATGCCCAAAACCACACGGGGGACGAAATCCGCCAATAGTTGCAGAAGCACGGCTTGATTTCGGCAAAATCCCGACCAATTCCCCTAGACGCCGGCCCGGGGGTGTTCGGCTGGGGTTTACCGTACTGAGCCATCCCGGGACGCGCTGGGTCCATCGTGCTATAACGCACATCAGAACAACCGAATTGCGAGAGCAGCTATGGCAGTTCATCAGGTCAATCCGCAGGGAGGCAAGCTTGCGGCGCTCGATCCGATCTGGGATCGAATCCGCGGGGAGGCGGAGGACATCCTGCGGCGGGAGCCGGAACTCGCATCCTTCATCTATGCGACCGTGCTGCATCATGAGCGGCTGGAAGATTCGGTGGTCCATCGCATTGCCGAGCGGCTCGATCACGCCGCGCTGTCGGGCGACTTGATCCGCCAGACCTATGGCGAGGCACTGCGCGATGAGCCCGATATCGGCAACGCGTTCCGCGCCGATCTCGTCGCCGTCTATGACCGCGATCCGGCGACCTCGCGCTTCATCGATCCCTTGCTCTACTTCAAGGGCTTTCACGCGCTGCAGACCCACCGTCTCGCGCACTGGCTCTATCAGAAGGGCCGCAAGGATTTTGCCTTCTACCTGCAGAGCCGCTCCTCGGCCGTGTTCCAGACCGACATCAACCCGGCCGCCAGGATCGGCCGCGGCATCTTCCTCGATCATGCCACCGGTTTCGTCTGCGGCGAGACGGCGGTCATCGAGGACGATGTCTCGATCCTGCATGGCGTCACGCTCGGCGGCACCGGCAAGGAGAACGAGGATCGCCATCCGAAGATCCGCCACGGCGTGCTGATCGGCGCCGGCGCCAAGATCCTCGGCAATATCGAGATCGGTCATTGCGCGCGCATCGCGGCCGGCTCGGTCGTGGTCAAGCCGGTGCCGCACAACGTCACGGTCGCGGGCGTGCCGGCGAAAATCGTCGGCGAGGCCGGCTGTGCCGAGCCGTCGCGTACCATGGACCAGATGCTCAGCGCGATCGGGCTTTGATTTCACTCGCTTTCTGATCGCGGCGAAAAAGCGCCCAAGCAAGAGTCGTGTGCGCAACATCACGTCGCCAAAGCCTGAAAAGGCTCTGGCGATCTTTGCCGTCTCGTCCTAAAACTCCCCCGAAAATCATCGACCCGATTGGAGACGGCCGTGGACGTTCAGGAAGTCAGGAAGCTCGACGCGTATCTCAAACGCGTGTTCAGCAATCCCAAGATCCGCGTGGTGCCGCGGCCCAAGAAGGACGACTCGGCCGAGGTCTATATCGGCGAGGAGTTCATCGGCGTGTTGTTCGTCGACGACGAGGACGATGATCGCTCGTTCCAGTTCCAGATGGCGATCCTGGAAGAGGATCTGGCCGAGTAAGGCGGAACAGCCTCGCCTTCACACGTCGTTACGACGAACTCGCGACAAAATTGCAGAGCGATTTTGCGCTGGAGCGACCGTCCTTCGCGGACACGTCGCTCCGCTTGCAATGACTGTGTCATCCCTTCGCGCTGTGCATCTGCGCGGAGAGGCGGTTCATCGCGGTGGCGATGTCGCGCCACTGCGCGAGCCAGCTGCGCGGAAAGCGAAAGATCAGGTCGGCGCCGTCGATGCGCCGCTCACTCAGGCACATGCCGGGCGTCGAGGTGTCGCGCGTGCAGCGCGCGGTCAGCTGCGGCTCGCTCGCGGTGAACAGGTCCTCGCCGCCATAGGGCGTGCCGTCGCGGAACGCGCGCGCCGTCAGGCCGTCATCAATGTTTGCGCGCTCGTCGAGATAGCGCGGATAGATCGTGCGCAGGCGCATGTCCGGCGCGAGTGAATCGTGGTGCGCCGCGATCGATACGAAGATCCTGTCGATCGGCTGCACCTTGTCATCGACCGTATCGGCGCTGTAGTGCTTCGGCGCGGCGGGCGCGTCCAGCGACGGATAGAGGAAGCTCAAATCGACGCGCTCCTGCGGCCCGGAGTGGCGCTGGATCTTCATGCGCACCGCCATCGTCGGCACGTTGAACAGCGTGCCGCCGACGCTCACCGGCAGCCGCGACGGATCGCTCGGCGGGATGGTCGTGTAGGTCGGCCACAGCAGATAGGCGACAAGCGCGACCGCGCCCGCCGCGATCACCGCCGAGGCGATGATCGGAACGAGATGCGCGCGCGGGTTGCGGCGGGTGTCGCGGGCGAGATGTTGGGCGGTCGAGAGAAGCGTCATGAGCGAGGCTGAGATCAGGTCGGGAGTGGCCGAATCATCTGCCGAATATGCCACGTAGCGGGGAATTTCCGTACGATTCCAATGGAATCCGGGACCGAATGGCCATGCGCAAACGCCGCGCCTAATGTGTCCGGTTAACCTTTCCTTAAGGATGATGTGGCGGCAGGCTGCCAATTCTGCGAAGCAGGGCGGGTGGCCTGTTGCGTAGCGGAAGTTCCGATGTCGCCCGATACCTTGAATTCCCTGTTCTCGCTCTTGATCGGTTTCGCGCTCGCGGGCGCGCTGGCCAACGGTTACCAGGCGATGGCGGAGCGCCCGGCCGGTTTCGGTCTGCTGCAGGAGGGCGCGGCGCCGAAGACCTTCGCCGCGGTCCCGTTCCTCGTCTTCGCCGCACCGTTCATCATCATGCGCAACACGCTGCGCGGGGCGCGCATCGAGCGCCGCCGCTTCGAATTCGTGATGATGGCAACCGTCATCTCCGGCTTCTGGAGCCTGATGTCGGGCACCTTCTTCGTGATGACGCTGCGCGCTGCGGGCGTGCTGGCCTGATCCGATCATGATCCGCGGCCGATCACGGTCGCGCTTGCTTGAAACCATGTCGGCCGTCGTGCCAAGGTCTCCTGCGATCAGGGCTTCGGTTCTGATTGAATCAGAAACCGAAGCTCTGGATTTTCGTTTCGACGCGTTTTCTTCACGCGAACCGGTGTCCACTTCGCTCGAAAACGCTCCAGGGAGACCTCAATGGCGATCTACGAACTCGACGGGCAGGCGCCCGATCTTCCCGCCGACGGCAGCTACTTCATCGCCGACAATGCCGTTGTAATCGGCAAGGTCCGCCTCAAGTCCGCCGCGAGCGTCTGGTTCGGCGCCGTGCTGCGCGGCGACAATGAGTGGATCGAGATCGGCGAGGGCTCCAACGTCCAGGACAATTCCACCCTGCACGTCGATCCCGGTTTTCCCCTCAGCATCGGCAACAACGTCACCATCGGGCACAATGCGATCGTGCACGGCTGCACGCTGGAAGACGGCGTGCTGATCGGGATGGGATCGATCGTGATGAACGGCGCGCGGATCCGGCGCGGCAGCGTGGTCGGTGCCGGCTCCGTCATCACCGAGGGCAAGGAGTTTCCGGAAAATTCCCTGATCATCGGTGCGCCCGCGCGTGTGGTGCGTACGCTTGACGCTGCGCAGGCCGAGGCGTTGTCGCGGCCGGCGAAGTCCTACGCGATCAGGGGTCCGCAATACAAAGCGGGACTGAAGAAGATCGGCTGAGGCCTCAGCGCTTGCGGCCGCGCTTGCGCGCGGCGTTCGCTGCCGTGGTGCGAGGCTTCGCTGCGTCTTGCGGTCTCGTTGCCTCCTGAAGTCTTGCGCTCTTGCGCAGTGCATCCTTCAGGTCGATCGGAATGCCGTGCTTCTTGAGCAGGTCGGCGAAAGCTTCGTCGGCGAGCTCCTGCCAGGTCGCCATCCGGTCGCGCCCCAGCTGTTTCAGCTTGTCGAAAGTGTCGTCGTCAAACTCGATCAGCTTGCGCAAATTGCATTGCTCCCAAACTGTATTGCTCCAACGCCTGCGGGAACCGGCCTTTTGCGGACTCGTTGACGTCCGCAAGGGAGAATTGCCATGCGCAAATTATCTGTCACCACCGCGCTCGCGACAATCGCGATTGTGCTGACGCCCGCGGTTACCGTCGCCCAAGGTACCGGGAGCGGCGCCGGGACCGGCAGCCCTTCGTCAGCCAGCCCGACATCGCCGCAAGCCACGTCGCCGCCGGCCGGGACCAACAGCGCCGGGACCGCGCAATCCTCCGGCGGCCCCAATACCGGCAGAGGCGTTACCACCGGATCGGCAACGACGACCGAGAGCGTCGACAAGGCCATCGCCGACGAGAACGAAAAAGTCGAGCGCCGTACGAAAGGCATCTGCCGCGGCTGTTAACTTCTGACGGCCGTGCTTTGATGAACGCGGGTCGCGCAGATGTGAGCGCGACATAGGCGCGCGGTAGAAGCCGCGGTCCTAGATTGAGCTAGCATACGCAGGACGCGGCGGAGGAGGCTTGAAAACAAAGCCTTTGAAAAGAGGAGTAACGGGTAATGTTGCGTAAAACGATGATTGCCTTGCTGGCGACGGCCTCGGTCGGTCTGTTCACCGTCGATGCTGCGTCGGCACGCGGTGGCTTCGGTGGCGGCGGCTTTCATGGTGGTGGCGGCTTCCGCGGCGGCGGATTTGGCGGCTTCCACGGCGGCGGCGCTGCATTCCGGGCGATGGGCGGAGGCGGTGGCTTCCGGTCGGCTGCGATCGGCGGCGGCGGTTGGGCCGGCCGCGGCTGGCACGGTGGAGGCTGGCGTGGTGGCGGCTGGAACGGTGGCTACTATCGGCGCGGCTGGGGCGGCGGCTGGGGCTATCCGCTCGCGGCGGCAGCGGTCGGCTTCGGGCTGGGCTATGGCGCCTACGATTACTATGACGGCTACTATGGCAATCCATACTACGCGGGCTACGGCTATGACGACGGCTACGGCTACGGTTACGGCGGTTGTTACGTCGTGCGCCGCGGCGTGATGACACCGTATGGCTGGCGCGTTCGGCCGGTGCAGGTTTGCAATTGAGCCATTCGCTCATGCATGGCCGGTCCATTCGCTCGCCATGCTGATGGTCTTGCAATGATCGGCGCGGCCGGCGTTTCGATGCCCGGCCGCCGCGTTCTCTGTCGCGCACTAGTGTGCTGAATGCGAAGTTCGTGCGATTTCGCGGCAACCACTTTCACGAACTTCGCATTCATAAAGCACACTAGAATCATAAGTTTGCTAGTGTCCTTATCGAATCCGAAGTTCGCTCCGAAGGTGCGGCAAATGATGCGAACTTCGGATTCGGGACACTGGTATGCAGCTTGCACCGCCTTGCAGAAGTCCGTGCGTGAGCGCGCCGCGAAAACAGATGGCCCGGCCGCGATTGAAGCCGGGCCCAGAGGACATCAAAGATGCTGACCATTCCGGACCTGACATTGCTGCTCATGGTGGTTGTTGCGAGCCTTGCCGTTGCGCTGATCTACATGCTGCGCGAGCTCGAGCCGAAGCTTGCGCGGCTGCGACTGCGAGGTGGTCGCGTCTCGCGCGATCGCACCGAATAGGGCGGCAATTCCGTTCGCCGCGGCTTTGGCCGCGGTGACGCTGCGCATCCAGAGTTGTCAGCCGAGCACGCCGTATTTCTTCAGGCGGTCTGCATCTTTCGCGCGGCGAGGGCCGCCTTCGGGATCTCGAGCCGGAGCTTTCCTGCCGGGCGGTCGCGAGCGGGATTCAAGGACCCCAAAAAACAAGGCCGTCGACGTAGTATACCGTCAACGACCTTGCCAGCCCCGGATATTGAAATCGGCTCACGCCATCCGGTCATTCGAAGATGACTCGGATTCGAAGGCCGATATGTGAACCAGTTCACAAAGTCAGGATTAATTCACGGTAACGGGCACTCATGATCGGCCGCCGCCGGCAGCCCTCGAGCGCGAAAGTTCCCGTTAGATGATGATCTTGCTCGGGATTTGGCGCATTTTTATGGCTGGTCACCTGGGTGGGCGGGGTCTGCGGGGGCGTCAACCGCGCGACCTGTGGCGCTTCCGGTTGGCGCTACGGGTGGCCTTCGAGCGCTTGCGGGGCGCGGGCTCGGCGGCCGGCTCGTTGGCCTGCGCACTCGCCAGCGACTGGCGCAAACCCTCGACCTGTTCGGTCAGCGCGGCGACCTGGTCGGAGAGCCTCTTGGCATCGGCCGCCTGCAAGGCGAGCTGCTTGCGCATGGTCTGCAGCTGGTCCTGCACCTCCTGCAGCTGGTCGATGGATTCCTGCTGGGTCGCCTCCATGCCCTTGGTCTTTTCCACCAGGGCCTCGGAGACCTGCGCGGTCCGCGCCTGCAACTGCCGCGCGGCGACCATGCGGTCGGTCTCCGGCACGTTGCCGGTGTAGGCGCGCCACAGCGCGATCGAGCCGATCCCGAACAGCACGAGCACCAGCGCCACGGCGCCGATCGCAATCGGCTGCACGCCAATCAGGCTGCTGGCTTGTGAATTCCGGGGGGCAAGTTCGACCATGCGACCAACAACCGGACATCAATTGAAAGGTTCGAAATAGCACAAACCCCGGCGCGGGCAAAACCGGGGGGGTGTGTAGACCACTGCGGCAGCAGCGAAATTTGTATCATATGTTAGTTTTCGGCCGTGCTGCCCGGCCTGCTCGAGGCACGATCGGTCTCTGGCCGACCCGAACTCAACCTCCCCGAATTCAGCCTCTGGGCGCGATCAGGCCGACCCGCATGTCCTTTGCCAGATAGACGCAAGCGCCGTCTGCGAGCACCCGGCCGTCGGCGATGCCCAGCACCAGCCGGCCGCGCCTGGCCTGGCGTATGTCGACCTCATAGCGCACCAGCCTGACATCCGGCGTGATGTGCCCCCTGAACTTGACCTCGCCGACCCCGAGCGCGCGGCCCTTGCCGGGCGAGCCCGACCAGCCGAGCCAGAAGCCGATGATCTGCCACATGGCGTCGAGGCCGAGGCATCCGGGCATCACGGGGTCGGCGGCAAAGTGACAGGCGAAGAACCAGTGGTCCGGCGCAATCTCGAGTTCGCCGGCGACGTGGCCCTTGCCGAACGCGCCGCCGTCCAGGCTGATCTCGGTAATGTGGTCCATCATCAGCATCGGCGGTGCCGGCAGCTGCGCATTGCCCGGGCCGAAATAGCCGCCTTCGCTCGAGCGCAGCAGATCGTGCTTGCTGTAGGACGATTGCGGTGCGTGAAAATCGTGCGGATTGAACAAGATGGCCATCGATGTTTGGGTTCTGGGTGAAGCTTAGCTGCGGCTGCGCCGCGTGGCTCCTGGCCGCGCGGACAGGGGTTTGGCAGGCAAGCGCAGCGCGGCGGCCATGAAGGCCCAGATGTCGCCGGTCAGCCTTGCCGGATCAGGCCGTCTTTCGCTCATGAGCGCGCCGATCAGCGCCTGGCGGATGCCGCCGATCATCAGCGCAATGGTGAGGTGAGGGTCGATGCCGCCGGGCACGATCCCGTCGCGCTGGGCCGCCTCGAGCATGCGGGCGCCGGCTGCAAGCTGCCGGCCGGTGAAGGCGGTCTCGACATCGAGCACCTCGGGCGCGGGGCTGAGCGGTCCGATCACGAGGGGCGCAAACGGGTGGTCATAGTGAAAGGCGACATAGGCGCCGATCCGCTCCTTCTCCCGGTCCGCCCAGTCCGTGGCGGACAGCTTGGCACCGCCGAACGCCGCTGCATCAAGTTGTTCATAGAAGCCTTCGACCACGGCGGCGATCAGGCCCGCCTTCGATCCGAAGTGGTGGTAGGCGAGCCCGACCGAGACCTGCGCCCGCCTTGCGACGGCCTGCATCTCGAGGTGCCCATGGCCCTCGATGAGCTCGGCCTGCGCTGCCGAGAGCAATCGTTCCCGTGTCCCGAGGCTCGCCGCGTCCATCGTGGGCCCTTCGCTGAATTGAATTCAATTCAATTCAATTCAATCGCTCCGATGCTAGGATGTCAAGCCGCCGACGCGGATGACAAAGCGAGCCGGTGAAAGGATGCGATGGCGTTTGCGATCAAGACCGAGATCCGAAATGCGCGGGCGAAGGTGTTCACCTTCACCGCGCAGAAGACCATGTATGGCGGCAAGCACATCGCGGCCGATGACATCGTGTTCGTGTTCGCGAGCGAGAACGAGGGCGGCAACGGCCTGATCGCCCGCGCGATCGTCGCGTCGGCCGACGCGACACCGCGCAAGGTCGGCATCATCAGGCAGACGCCGCGCGTCAGCATCACGGTCAGACGCACCGCATCCGCGGCGCGGCTGCTCGGGCGCGACCAACTCAGGCGCTTCAAGGATTGGGGCGACGGCCGGCCCGAGACCGAACTGAATTTCAAATTCTATCGCCAGGCCACCAACAAGATCGTCGGCATCTCAGACGAGACCGCGGCGTTTCTCGAGCGGTTCTTCTAGTGTCCCGAATCCGAAGTTCGCATCATTTGCCGCACCTTCGGAGCGAACTTCGGATTCGATAAGGACACTAGCAAACTTATGATTCTAGTGTGCTTTATGAATGCGAAGTTCGTGAAAGTGGCTGCCGCGAAATCGCACGAACTTCGCATTCAGCACACTAGGCGTCGGTCGACGCCGCTCAAAAAAGGTGCGGCCACCCTTTGGGGGAAGGGTGGCCGCGCGCGAACCGGTCTGGGACGGGGAGGGGTGGGGATGTGACCGGGTCGCGAACTCGAAATTTCCTGTTCTGCTCAGCGCGAGCTTGCCGTTGCAACTGCCGGGCGGTTGTCACCGAGCGAGACCCACACATTGGGATCGCCCTGCGACTGCCGCTTGACGAAGCGGTAGCCAGTGTCGGTCCAGGCGACGATGCTCTCGTTCTGGTTATCGAGCACGAACTCGCCCTTGTCGGTCTTCACCGTCAGCACCGCGTGGCCTTCGCCCTTCTTGTCGCGGACCACCGTGATCAACAGCGCCTCGCGGGGCCAGCCGGCGTCCATCAGCATCTTGCGCTTCAGGAGCACGTAGTCCTCGCAGTCGCCGTAACCGTCGGATGGCAACGACCATTTCTCGATCAGGCCCCAATGATCCATGTCGGTCATCGGCTTGATGGATTCGTTGACCCACTTGTTGACCCGTACGAGGTCCCGCCAAGCGGTCTGCGACAACACGATGTCGCGTGGTTGCGTCGCGCCGCCGCGGCATTCGCCCGGATTGTCGGCACAGAATTCGACCCAGCCGATCGGCGAACGCGCAACGTCACCCAGGCTGGCGTAGACCACGTCGCCGGCCTTGGCCGACACGCACGTCGCAAACAGAATGGCGGCAACCGCCAAACCTTTCCCCTGTCCCCTGAACCCAAACATCGTGGCCCCCGTTCTTCTTGTTGGGACCACGTTTCGCACAAAGCTTTTGCGCCGCCGCTAAGTACGCAAAGTAGATTTGACGCGAATACTGGTAAAACCTGCGGCGAATTCGAACTGTACTTGAATCGAATTCGCGTAAAATTTGAAACAACTGCAATTGATTCAAATTTTATGCATTAACGCCGCGCGCGCTGCGCCAGCGCGGTTTGTTGCGCCAAACGCTGCGGCCGTTAACCGCCGATTTTCACCGGGCCAAACGCGCCGACGGCGGCCACCGGTGCACCGGTGGCCGCCTTCGCGGGCAAAAAAAGCGGTTTTGAGCGGTTTTTCGCTTTACCTCGCGGTAACGCTCTCTTCGAGCGTTTCCGCCGATTGCTCGTGGACGAACTCGAGCGCGAAGCCTTCCTCGAGATTTCGCACCACGCGGGACTGTACCCGCCCGAGCATCACGAGCGATTTCAGCGGCGGGCGGTTCTCGGCAGCAATCGCAGCACCGGACAAGGAAAGGTCGATGATGCGGCAGGTCATCCGCGTGCCGTCTTCCTGGGTCAGCAGGGCGATCGGGTTGCGCGGCACGATACGGTCGTGGCGGCGATCCTCGGGCAGATTGAGGATGTCGCGGTTGGCGAGCCAGGTCAGCTGCGCGGCGAGCTTGTCGCGCTTGCGCGCGGTGGCGCCGATCGTCATCGCAAAGCCGTTGTCGATGATGCGGGTGATGCGTCCCTCGACCCGGCCGATATGGTCGAGATAGGCGATCACACGGTCGCCGACATTGCCGATGCCCGGCGCCAGCAAAGCGAGGCCGCCCGGCGACATGTTGATAATCTGGCAGGGAAACTCGCGCCGGTCGGGCAGCATGTAGCGGCCGAGCAGGTGCACCTTGACGCGCTGGAAGCGCCGCCGCTCCTCGGCTACGGGGACGACGGTAGTTTTCTTCTGTGCAAACGACATCACGACAAACCCGGCCACCGTCCATTCGGAGCCCCGACGACCCTAAGGCTGATAGGGTTAACGGGGCGTTACGGTTGAGGCAGGGAACTCGCACACGGTGCAAGAGAAGTGTGAGTGGAAGGGGCAGGGCCGCACATCAGGTTCGCCGAACCACCGCGACATGACCTGAGCGGCTTCATCGATGTGGGGGGCGGTGTCGGCGGCCCATGCGACGAAGCCGTCGGGGCGTACGAGCACGGCATTAAGGCCCAGCCGATCCCGCGCGTCGCTTGCGACATAGCCGATCCGCCCATGCCAGCGATCGGCAAGCGTTTGCAGGGGCGCGCGCCGATCAAAGTCCAGCAGCAGGCCGCGACCATCTCTGAGCAGCTCGCCGAGCTTAGCCCCGCAAACGAACTCGAAGTCGGGGGCGCTGCGGCCCGCCAGCGGATGGTTGCTGCCAAGATCGTAGCGCAGCGTAACGCCCCACACGCGCTCGGCAAAGTAGGTCGCGCCGTCTGATGTCGCGATCAGGTCGCGGATGATGGCTTCGAGCGCGCGCGAACTTCGGCTTGGCCGCATCAGCGCGACCTGGGCGCGCGACCAGTCCAGCACCTGCGCGCCCAGCGGATGCCGCTCACGCGAGTAGCTGTCGAGCAGGTCCACCGGTGTGTCGCCGCGGATCGTGGCCGCGAGCTTCCAGCCGAGGTTCATCGCATCGCCAAGCCCGAGATTGAGCCCCTGGCCGCCGAGCGGAGAATGAATGTGCGCGGCATCGCCCGCGAGCAGCACGCGCCCCTTGCGGTAATCCGTCGCCTGGCAGGCGCGATCGGTCCAGGTGGTGGCAAGCCGGAGCGCCGTCAACGTGACGTCTGTGCCGGAGACGCGGCGCAGCACCGCCTGCACGTGCTCGCGCGTGATCGGCCGGGTTCGGTGGAAGGCGCCGCCGTCGAACTCCACCATCGCGATCGTGCCGGGCCGTGCGTAGGTATACATGCCCGTCGGCGTGTAGTGACGGCCGGTGCGGAGCTTGTCCGGATCTGATATATCGACCTCGACCGAATAGCCGGTGAACTCGGGATCGGTGCCGACGAATTCAAAGCCGCCGGCCTTGCGCACCATGCTGCGGCCGCCGTCACAGCCGACCAGCCAGCGTCCGTGGAACGTCTCGGCACCGTCGCGAACGATCACGCCATCATCCGATTGTTCGAACGCCTCGACGCCTGTGCCGCGCCTGATCTCAACCCCCATCGCGGTTGCGCGCGCGGCGAGGGCGGATTCGAGCGCCTCCATCTCGACCGCCATGCTGGTGCCTGCCGGGCTCGGCAGACGAAACAGCCACTTCGACGTGTCGAGATCATCGTGAAAGAACTGGATGCCGGCAAAATGGCCGGCCGGGCGGCGCGGCTGTTGCATCCAATGCGCGCCATTCGATGCGCTGCTGCCCGAGCCATCCTTTGCGTGCTGTCGTGCCGCGATGTCATCCAGCATCCCGCGACGATAGAACGCCTCGATGCTGGGCGCCGAAAGGCCGCGCATCCCGAAGGGGAGCCGTTTCAGCGGCGAATGCGGGTCGGCGGCCTGCTCCAGCACCAGCACCGAGCACCCTGCGAGCCGCAGCTCGCAGGCAAGCAGCAGGCCGACCGGGCCGGCACCGGCAATCACGACATCATGGGGAAGGGGGCGGCTGGCGTGCATGAACTGCTCCTTTGTCGGTGTTCGACCGGAGCGGTTCGTCGGGTTGAGAACCACACGGACGAACATTGGGCGCCTGGATGGCGTCCGGTGTTCGTCGTGGGGATCTCATGCATGAGGCAGAAGACCAGAGCTTTCGTTCTCGAAAGGACTTCGATCCGAAAGGACTTGGGCTTACCAAACCAAGTCTGCCTTTTCCGACGCGGCGTATATAGCTGCGTGGCGTTCGATCCGCAACGGAAGATGCGCGGCTGCGGATTACTGGAACAATGCGCGGCCGCGATGTCGCGGCGCGACTGCATCGGCGTTGCCTGGTTCGTCGACGCGGCGCGCGCCCGGGCGGGGCGCAAGATTGTCCGGCGTCTTGATGTTGCTCGCGAGTCCTGCGGCTTCGAATGCCTTGATCAACCACCAGCCGAGGTCGATCTGACCCGGCAGCAGCCCGAGCTTCGCGGAGCCGGGATAGGCGTGGTGATTGTTGTGCCAGCTTTCGCCCATGCTGATCAGGCCCGCGATGCCGACATTGTAGCCCTGGGCCGCGACGCCTTCGATGATCCAGGTCTGTCCGCCCTTGCGATGCGAGTAATGACCGATCAGCCAGTGACCGGTGACGCAGACGGCGACGCGGACGCAGATGCCCCAGACCAGCCAGCTCCACGAGCCGATCGCGAGGAACAGGATCGCCCAGGGCAATTGCTGCCACATCCAGGTTCGCTCGACGAAGGCGTAGAAGGGGTCATCGGCGAGCCGCCGTTCGAGCCGGAATTCGGGCGGGTGTTTCAGCACCAGCGTGCAGTGCAGTTGCCACCACGCGTCGCGCCAGAAACCGGCGCGGTGGCAGGAGTAGTCGTGGCACGCCGTCTGGCGCTGCGCCCAGTCGCGGAAATCGTGCAGCCGCACCATGCCGTAGGGGCCGGCCATCCCGACCAGCGTGCCGAGATAGACGCAGAGCCGCTCCAGCCACAGCGGACAGTCGAAGCTCGCATGGATCAGGCGGCGGTGCATGCCGACCGAATGCCCGAAGCACAGCGTGATCGCGCTGGTGACGATGAATAATGCGAACGCGCTCCACGTGAACAGCAGCGGCCCGAGGATGATCGCGACCGCGGTCATGCTGCCAAGCCACAGCGATTTCGCCGGCGCCCATCGCACGCGCCCGTCCAGTGGATCGGTGCTGGCGTCCACGAAGATTCGCTCCGAGCCGGGTTGCGGCTTCATTCCGTCACCTGAGGTTGCATCGCAGGTTGCGGTGAAGCGATCGTCGCTGTCAATCGGCCGCGCACGTCCGTCATGTCGCAGCCCGTATTGGCGTCTGCGGCGGCTTCAGCCGGGTGGCGGCACCCGGCGGATCCGGGGTGTGCGGAAGCGGCGCGGTGAGGTTATTTGGCCTCGGCGTCCATTTCCGGTTCGACACCCGTTTCCGGTTCGACTGCCGCCGCTGGTGGTTCAACAGCCACGGCTTTCAGCACCTTTCGCTTCGCCGCGCGGACCTCAATCTGCAGCGGCGGCTGATAGGATCCGCTTGGCGGCACGAAGACGAAGGCATGGTGTCCATCGCCCTTGTTGAGCTTGAGAAGATCGTTGCGGAACTGATCGGCGACGACCTCGCCAACGAGGTTGCCGTTGAAGTAGATATCGATCGCGACCCTCTTGTCGGGGTGTTGGTTGTACAGCGCCCAGCCGGAAATCCTTTTTTCGTTGATGACGTCGACATGGCCGATGATCTCGCCATACAGGCTCTCGATGCCCGCCTCGATCACCTCGAGGTCGCTCCTGTAGATCGATCTCGTCACATCGAAGCTGAAATTCGCCGTATCGACGCATTGGTCGAGCAAGCCCTGTCGATGCTCCTTCATCCGTTGCAGCGTGTCCAGTTCGCCCAACTTGACGTACATGCCGACGATGCCTTCGATACCAGGATTCATGGTGTCGTTCCCCGCAATGCTACCAGCCAATTCGCCCTCGGCTGCTTTCACAATCGATGCCTCCTTGCGGAAATTACTCCGCCAGGACTAGAAGCGCCTCGTTCCGCCAAGGTCTGTCATGAAGACCTTCATGACAGGCCTTCATGACATCCCAATCGTCCTGACCTAAAGTCGGCTCGGCCGAACCCGGCCCAACGACAAGGACAGGGAGAGCGAACCGATGGAGCAGATCCGCGTCTGCACGCATGATGGACCTGGAGCCAAGCCGGTAATACGGACAGTGCCATGGCCGGAAATCGGCAAAAAGGCGGCCTTGATCAAGGTGGGCGCCTGTGGCGTTTGCGGAACCGATCTGCACATCCTGAAGGGACATTGGCCGAAGCCGTTGCCGTGGCCGTTCACGCTCGGCCACGAGCTCGGCGGCGTGATCGTGGAGTGCGGCGCGGAGTTCACCGAGGATTTCATGAGCAAGCCGCTGCAGGTGGGATCGAAGGTGATGATCCCGCCCTTGATGCCGTGCGGCCGCTGCTACTACTGCATCCATTATCCCGAGAGCGCCAACAAGTGTCTGACGCCGGTCTATTACGGCCGCTATCTCGGCTTCGACAAGGCGCCGCACATGTGGGGCGGCTGGGCTGAATATGTCTATGTCGATCTCGACATGCTGCCCGGCACCAAGATCTACAAATTGCCTGACGACATGTCGCTGCGGCTCGGTGCGCTTTCCGAGCCTCTGACCTCTTGCATCCGCGCCTTCAACCGCGCCACCCGCGCCGGCGGTTTCAGCTGGGGCGACACGGTGGTGATCCAGGGCTCGGGGCCGATCGGTATCCTCGCGGTCGCCGCCGCGCAGGAAATGGGCGCGGGGCGCGTGATCTGCGTCGGCGCGCCGGAGGCGCCGCGCCTTGCGCTGGCGCGCAAGTTCGGCGCCGAGGCGACCGTCGATATCGAGCAGCTCAAGACGCCGGAGCAGCGCATCAAGGCGGTGCGTGACATCGTCGGCGGTTTCGGCGCCGACCTCGTCATGGACTGCTCGGGCCATCCGACCGCCGGCCCCGAGGGCATCGAGATGCTGCGCGACGGCGGCACCTATGTCGAGATGGGGCAGTTCACCGATGCCGGCTCGATCAACACCTCGTGGCACCGCATCTGCACCAAGGATCTCAACGTGCTCGGCTCCTGGGGCTTTACCGGCAACGACCTGCCGCTCGGCGTCGACATGCTCTACCGCACGCGCAACAAATATCCCTGGCTCGACATGCAGACGATCTATCCGTTCACCGAGGACGGCGTCGCCCGCGCGGTCGCCGACGCAATGGCGATGAAGACGGTGAAGTCGACCATCGTGCCGTGGCCGGAATTGGTCGGGTGAAGCAGATCGCGGATGCTGCAAATCCTGCTGCAGTGCTCCCAAGGATTTGTGTTCAGGGTGCGGCCGTTTGGGCCCTGATATCGCTCGCCGGGACGATGGCCCGGCGCTAACATCGGATCATGCATTCGAACCGTGTGCCGCCGAGCGCGACGTTTGCGTGGGGAAACGTATCCGAGGACTTCGCGCTGTTCAGAACCCTCAGCGCGGAGCAGCGGCTGATCGCCTTTGGCGCAATGACCCGGCGCGACCTCGTGCGCGGCGAGCTGCTGGTCGAGCAGGGCGGCGCCTCCGACGCGCTGTTCCTGGTGCTGCATGGCGCGCTCGCGGTGTACCGGACCAGTCATCCCGAACCGATCGCGGAACTTCGCGCCGGCGAGTTGGTCGGCGAGATCGGGTTCTTTGCCAATATCCCGCGCACGGCCAATGTGATTGCGATCCGCGACACCAGCGTGCTGGTGTTGACGCGCGCCGCCTATACGACGCTGGCGCGGGAAACGCCCGAGATCGTCGAGGCGCTGTTGGCTGCGCTCGCGCGGCGATTTGCCACCGAGACCGCGCGTCTGTTGCCGCTCCGGGCGTCGCCGAAGGCGCGCACGGTCGCGCTGATCCCGGGCGGACGGGAACCGGTGCCTGCCGCCTTTGAGCGCAGGCTGCGCGAAGGCCTTGCCGCTGCGGGTGCCGAAATCGTCGACCTCGCGCGGGTCCAGGCGATGTTTCCCGGCCGCGCGCTCGACGCATCCGAGGTCGCCGACTGGCTCAACAGGATCGAGTACGACGCGCCGCTGGTGGCTTATTTCGGTGGTCCCGACGCATCGGAGTGGGCGCGCAAAACCATCCGCCAGGCCGATCTTGTCGTGTTCGCCTGCCGTGGCCATGCGCCGACGCCCGATCTGACGGAGATCGAACGCTTCGCCTGCGCCGTGCATCCGGCGTCGACGCGGCGCCTCGTCCGGGTTCATGACGTCAGGCGCCACGAAGTCAGCGGCACCGCGGCGTGGCTGGCGCGGCTGCCCTGCTTCATGCATCATCATGTCGCGCTCGAGGACCAGCTCGACATCGACAGCCTGGTTCGCTTCCTGTGCGGTCGCGCCGTCGGATTTGTCGCCGGCGGCGGCGGCAGCCTCGGCACCGCGCATGTCGGCGTCTACAAGGCGTTTCGTGAGCGCGGCGCGATGTTCGACATCTTTGTCGGCACCAGCGTCGGCTCGGCGATGGCGGCGGGCTTTGCCAAGAACTACGACGCCGAGCATCTCGAGCGCGGCACACATGAGATCTTCGTCTCCAGTCGCAGCTTCCGCCGCCCGACCTGGCCGCGCTACGCCTTGCTGGACCACAAGGCGTTCGATGCCGCGCTCGCCGATCAGTACGGCCACAATTGCCGGATCGAGGACTGCTGGCGGCCGTTCGCGGCGGTCGCGACCAATCTGTCGACGCACAGTCTCGAATTGATCCGCACCGGTCTGCTGTGGCACGCGGTGCGGGCGTCGAGCGCCATCCCCGGTCTGCTGCCGCCGTTCTATACAAGGGACGGCTCGATGCTGGTCGACGGATGCCTCGTCGACAACGTTCCGCTGGCGCAGATGCACCAGATGAAGAGCGGACCGAATCTGGTGGTCCATTTCGGAGACCCGGCAACCGAGATGTTCGACGTCGACTATGCCGCGCTGCCGGGGCGGCTTGAGCTGCTTGCATCGCTGCTGACGCCGTTCCGCAAGAAATTGCTTCCGGCCGCGCCGAGCGCCGTCAACGTGCTGTGGCGAAGCCTCGTTGCGCATCAGCGCTATGATACGCTGCCGACCACGCCGCTCGACATGGTGATGCGTCCGCCGACGCCCGACGGCATCGACGTCACCGATTTCGACCGTCATCAGGAAATCTTCGAATCCTCGTACCGCTGGGCCCGCGAGACCATTGCTGCCTCGGAGGCGGTGCATAATCCCGCCATTGCGGCCATCGTCGCGTCGGCCAACGGAGCGGACAAGGGATCGGACATGGTCGCCGACGAGGGCGCGGATCGCGCGACAACGACCGCGCCGGTTTCCCAACAGGCCCGGGTCGGTTGAGCGGCTTGCAGGCGCCGGCGAAGTCGACCATCGTGCCGGACCGAATCCGGAGAACACGATGCCTTTCGATTTGATCCTGCGCGGCGGACGGGTGATCGACCCGTCGCAGAAACTCGATGCCGTGACCGATGTCGGCTTTGCCGCGGGCAAGGTCGCTGCGCACGGCCGCGAATTGCAAGCCGATCCCGCCACCGAGGTCCGCGACGTCTCCGGGCTGATCGTCTCACCGGGCATCATCGACCTGCACACCCATGTCTATTGGGGCGGCACCTCGCTCGGCATCGACGCGGAGGAGTTCTGCCGCAACTCCGGCGTCACCACCTCGGTCGACACCGGCAGCGCCGGCCCCGGCAACTTTGCCGGCTTCCGCAAGCATGTGATCGAGCCGAGCCAGGTCCGCATCCTCGCCTATCTGCACGTCTCGCATGCCGGCATCTTCGGCTTCTCGGATCGCGTGATGGTCGGCGAAAGCGAGGAGCTGCGGCTGATGAATCCAATCGACGCGGCGCGCGTCGCCGACGAGAACCGCGACCTGATCGTCGGCATCAAGGTGCGGGTCGGCCTGTTCGCCTCGGGCACCTCGGGGCTGGTGCCGCTCGAGATCGCGCTCGAGGTTGCCGAGCAGGTCGGCATGCCCCTGATGGCGCATATCGACCATCCGCCGCCGAGCTATGAGGAGGTGCTCGCGCGCCTGCGTCCGGGCGACGTGCTGACCCATGCGTTCCGTCCGTTCCCCAACACGCCCGCGACCGCGCAGGGCACGGTGAAGAAGGTCGTCCTGGAGGCGCGCGAGCGCGGCGTGCTGTTCGACATCGGCCATGGCAAGGGCTCGTTCGCCTTCAGGACGGCGCGCGCGATGCTCGCCAACGGCTTCTATCCCGACACCATCTCCTCCGACATCCATCAGCTCTGCATCGACGGCCCGGCATTCGACCAGGTGACGACGATGTCGAAATTCCTCTGCATGGGGATGCCGCTGCCGGACGTGATCGCGGCGTCCACCGTCAATGCCGCGATGGCGTTGCGGCGGCCGGAGCTCGGCAGCCTCAAGCCGGGCAGCGTCGGCGACGCCACGCTCATCTCCGTCAGGGAAGGGCAGTTCGACTATGTCGATGTGGTCGGCGAGCATTTGACGGGCGATCGCAAGATCGCATCCGAAGGCGTCGTGATCGGCGGACGCTGGTGGCATCCGCGTTAGGATTGATCGCCGCCGCGGGCATCGAGGTGACTGGCATGATCTTCTGGATCGCGAGTGTGGCTGGACTGGCGATCGCCTATCTGCTCGGTTCGACGCCGACGGGGTATCTGGCGGGGAAGTTGCTGAGGGGCATCGATATCCGCCAGCATGGCTCCAAATCCACCGGGGCAACGAACGTATTGCGAACCCTGGGGAAGTGGCCCGCATTGGCTGTGCTCCTTGTCGACGTGCTGAAAGGCGTAGCGGCAATCCTGTTCGCCCGCTGGTTTTATCCCTGGTTGTACACCTTGCCATCCGTCACGCCGCCGGCAGCGCTTGATCCGCAAACCTGCGTGTCCTGGGCTGTCTGCCTGGCCGGGCTTGCCGTGTTGCTAGGGCACGGCCGTTCGATCTGGCTGAATTTCACTGGCGGCAAATCCGCTGCGACCGGGCTCGGCGTGTTGCTGGCGATGTCCTGGCCCGTAGGCCTCGGCGCTGCGGCGGCCTTTGGCGCTGTGGTGGCTGTCTTTCGGATTGTCTCCCTCGGCTCGATGCTGGCGGCATTGACGGCGATCGTCCTCGTCTGCGGCCTGGAGCAACCGTTGCCCTATCGCTTGCTGGTGATCGCAGGCGGCATCTACGTGATCGTGCGCCATCGTGCCAACATTCAGCGGCTGCTGGCCGGCACGGAGGCGCGGCTCGGGCATTGATAAAAGGTTCGGATTTCCTCAGGGAAGGCTGGTCGATCAATCCGATGATCCGACCTTGAGCGCTCCTGAGCGAAGTCGGTACCGGTGTGCGTGAAGAAAACGCGTTTGAACCATGGATATGGAATCCCGTTCCGATTCCATCGGAACGGCGCTCTAGAGCGTTTTCGAGCGAAGTGGATACCGGTTCGCGTTAAGAAAACGCGTCAAAACAAGAGCCTAGAGCCCCGTTCCGATTCAATCGGAACGGGGAAGGCTCTAGTCGGCGACGACCGGCCCGAAGGGCTGCCATCGCTCACCGGTGAAGCGCATCATCCGGAACTCCTTCACCACGCGATAGTCGGCGCGGCTGGTATTGATGGCGAGGCCGGGCAACAGCAGATCGAGTCTGACATCCTTCAGGCTCGCGGCCTGGCGCACGATGTTGTCGCGCGAGAGATCGTCGCCGCATTGGTGCAGCACGCGCACCAGCAGCTCGGCGGCGCTGTAGCCGTAGGTCGTGAAGAGGCTGTTCCGGTCGCCTTCCGGGTAGTAGGAGGCCATGAAGGCGCTCCATCGTTTCATGCCGGCATCGTCGGCCCAGGTCGGGTCGGTGGCTTCCTTGAACGAGCTCGCCGAAATCAGCCCGCGAGCGTGCTCGATCCCCGCCGGCACAAGCACCGCGTCGATCGAGGACGAGCCGACACCCAGCAAATGCAGCGGCTTCCAACCGAGCTCGGCGGTCTTGCGGATGGCCTGCGCGGCGAATTTCGGCGCGGCCATGTCGATCAGCACGTCGACCGCCGCAGCCTTGAGCCGGACCACCTGCGAGTCGATGGTCGGGTCCGTCATGTCATAGGGGGCTTCGGACGCCAGCACGGCCGGCGCCCGCGCGCCGAGCGCGTCCTTCAGCCCCGCGAGATATTCCTTTCCGCTCTCGTCATTCTGGTAGAGCAGGCCGATCCTGGCGTTCGGGTAATTGTCGAGAATGAAACGCGCATAGACGCGGATCTCGGTCCGCAGGTTCGGCGCGAATCCCATGGTCCAGGGAAAGTTGACGGGATCCTCGAACCGCATCGACCGCCCGCCCGCGAAGAGCTGGGGAACGTGGCGGTCGTTGAGATATTTCTGGATCGCGATGTTGGGGGCGTTGCCCACCGACTGGAACATGAACAGGACTTCGTCACTTTCGACGAGCTTGCGGACCTGCTCAACCGTCTTCGCCGGCGTCGCGGCATCGTCGTAGGAGATCAGGTTGATCCGGCGGCCGTTGATGCCGCCCCGCTCGTTGATCATCCGGAAGTAGGCGGCCTGCACCTTGCCGATGACGGAGAATACCGACACCGGGCCGCTATAGGGCATCGTCTGTCCTATCCTGATCTCGGTATCGCTGGCACCGGGATCGTATTTGCGGCCTTCGGCAAACAGGTCGGCCGCAGCAAGCAGACCGAGGCTGATGATCGCCACTCCGATTGTCGGCCTGAACCAGCCCTTGCGCATCGCGCGGCTCCACGGTCGGCAGTCATGATGGCGAGTCATCCGCGCACCGGGTTGTGGCAGGCGTGGTACGACCGTCGAGGAGGCGCCGGCGCTTGGCTGCCTGCTGCCGCGCAAGCATTCCCTCGTAACAGACTCCTAGCATTCGCGCGTGCAGGCGGTCTCGCAATGTCATCGGGCGTTTTGCCCGAAGCGGCGTGGAAATACTCCCGACCCTTGCCAAATTTCAACTAGATCAGCGAATGCAAGGCCATGACCGCGGCCTCACGGCTCTCCACCGGAACAAAGAAGCTTACTGAATGCGATGACAAAACATACTTGTCGGCGATGATTCCGTGACGTTGCAGAATCTGAACAGCCTTGTATGGCAGGTCCGAGGAAATGCCGCCGAAGCAAGTGAGGCTCACCGAACTCAGCGTCTCGCGCTGTTTGCGCAGGTCTTTGCTCCGATCCAGTGTGCGCAGCAACGCGTCGAGTGTTTCCGAATCGCAAGTCATCATGATGCGGGTTTTTTCGGCGGTGAAAGCCGAGGCGAGGAGTTGCGGCCAAGGCAAGCCATTTTGCTGGAGATGCTGCGCGAACTTCTCAAAGCCTTGATTGAGGTCCGCCGAATCGATCTCCACATGCTCGATGCGAGCCATCGAGTTGACGGCCAGGACTCTTCCGTTCTCCATGTCTGCGACCTCCTTCATCACTTGCGTGCTGTGTCGCGCGCCGCCCCACTTTCTCAGGACCAAAGGCACGTTTTGGCTGTGGGCCAGCTCCACGCTGCGAAAGTGCAGGACCTTGGCGCCCCAGAAGCACATTTCGGATAGGGATGCGAAATCCAGCTGACGCAAGGGTTTTGCGTCCGCGACGATGCGCGGGTCAGCCGAGCAAACTCCGTCGACCTCCTTGATGATCTCGCAGCACTCCGCCTTGAGCGCCGCAGCCATGGCGACCGCGGTGGTATCGCTGCCACCTCGGCCAAGCGTCGTGATTTCCTTGGTCAGCGGGTTCACGCCCTGAAAGCCCGCCAAAACCACGATGCGTCCACGATCGAGTTCTTCGCGCACGCGAATGGGCCGCACGTCCAGAATGCGTGCGGAGGAATGGGACCCGTCGGTCATGACACCGGCCTGACTGCCGGTAAAGCTGATCGCCGGCACGCCGAGATCAGACAGCGCCATGCTCATCAAGGACATGCTGATGCGCTCGCCGGTGGTCAACAGCATATCGAGTTCGCGGCGATTGGGATACGGGCTGACCTGATAGGCCATCCTGACGAGTTCATCGGTGGTCTTGCCCATCGCGGAAACGATCGCCACGACACGATGACCACGGCCATGCAAATCGGCGACACTGCTCGCGGCCGCGCGGATTCTTGCCGGTGTTTCGAGACAGACGCCGCCGTATTTTTGCACGATGATGGAATTGCTAGGCATTGTTGCCCGCGTCGTGTTGGAAGGCGCAGCTGAACCCGATCAGATCGTTCTCCCCTTCGACGCCTTTGCGGTCTTTGATCGTTTCGCCATGACCCGCACAGCGCCCCGGTCGCGCTTCTTGCGATCCGCTTCCGCGTGCTGAGCTTTCGTCCCGCCGCGGTGAGCGGCGTATTCCTTGCCGTCGATCGGCGCGACATGCGGTGGATCTCGATCGAGATACGGTCGCCCGATTCCAAAATCCGGTCCACGCGCATCGATCCATTTCCAAAGGGCCTCGGTGGAGACCCAACGCTCCGCCCGCGTCGCGCCTTTGACGCTCACGACATCGACGGCAAGCCCGTGGCCATAGCCGCCGCGGAAGCTCCCTCCATGGTATGACTTGTCGGACGCCGCCTTCAGGCCGCTCGCGATCGATTGACGGTAGTCATCGCGGAACGCGCTGGTGATGCCGGGCGCCAACCCGGCCTGCTCCGCCGCGTAAAGTGCGTGAAACAGCTTGAGTTTGAAGTTTCGATCCACCCCTCCAATCACGTAGTCGATCATCGGCATGCCCACTCGTTCCGCCGCCTTCGGATCTTTCCACGTGAAATCGTTATCGACGCGCCTGGTGAACGTCCTGGTGACAGTCACCGTCTTGCGCTTCTTCTTGACGGTCACTTTCCGCTGCTCTTGTACGCTGATGGTGTCTTGCTTCGGCGTCCGCTGGTAGAGCGCCCACAGGTACCGGTCGATGCAGACATCGACGACGAGGCACTCCTCGAAAATATCCCAGGGGTCTCGCGGCCTCCTCGGTGTCACCAGACACTGGAGGCGGGCTCGCCGTCGCCGCTTGCACCGGCGATGTTTCGACCGGCAGCGTCTGCGACGAATCCGGCAAGGCAGCCACGACGATTGACTTCGGCTCGCTCGAGGTTGCTGTCGCATCAGGGGGCGTCGCCGGCACCGATTCAACCGCCATCGCCGCATCGGCGTTGGCGACAGCGTTACCCATGACGCCTGCCTGCGGCGGGGCCATCGTGTCGGACGCCGGCCCCGTTAGGGGTTCTGCAGCCATCGCTGCTTCAGCATTCACTTTGGTGACGTTGTCGACTGCCGTGGCCTGTCGCGTATCAGCCAGTTCGGCGTTGGCGGCGAGAGATGGTGCGAGGTCCTCGATGGACACTGCGCCGCTGTTCCCGATGCCGGCAGAGCCGGCAAGCCAGGCAAAAAGCCAACCTGCGAGAACGACCGTCCCGCACAACTCCGGAGTCGCAATTCGCCGCGGGTTCATCACCCCGTAGCCTCCAAAGGCTCGATCCGAGCCCTGTTGCACCGCCCAGCACGCGACGGCATCGATCATTCGGATCAAAATGGAAATGCGCAATGGGCGGAAGCCGTAGGCGCTACGCTTTTCCAGAAAGTGTTGCCCGACCGCAACGCGCGGCCGCGAGCAACCCGACACGGCGCGTGCTGCTGCGTTCGGTGATTTTCACCAGCGATCGAGCTCTGATTTCCGCTCTGGGTCTTGGTCGTGTAAAAACGCCAGTCCCGAGGCAGTCGGGACTGGATTGGTGTCATGCCGCGATCGCAGCCATCAGCGGCTTGATCCCGACGATGTTCATGACCCGTGTCAGATTGTAGGCCAGGACGGAGAGCGCCATTTCGGCCGCCACTTTCGGAAGCGTTTTGGTGAGGAAGTGTGTCGCTCCCATGCGGGCCTTCATGGTGCCGAACGGATGCTCGACAGTTTCGCGGCGCTGACGCATGGCGTGCGGGCTTGCATCAAGGCGCTGCTGCACAGCCTCGAGCAGATGCTCATGCTCCCATCGCGTAATCCGCCGTTCTGACCCAGGCGTGCATTGGGTCTTGAGCGAACAGCTTTGACAGGCCGTGGTCCAGTAGCGCCGCAGCACCTTGCTGTCTTCTTCATTCGTATAGCGATATGATAGCCGCTCCCCGGCCGGGCAGCGATAGACGTCCTCCTCTGGCAAATAGGCAAAGTCCTGTTTACCGAAGCGTCCGTCTGCCTTAGCGCCGGACGTTAGCGGTTTGGGCAGAGTTACCGTGATGCCCGCTTCGTGGCACGCAAGGATCTCTGGGCTGTTGAAGTAGCCGCGATCGGCTACAGCTTCGAGCGTCTCAGTCTTCAGAACAGCCTTCGCCCGCTTGGCCATATTGGCAAGTTGTGCCCGATCCGAGCCGCTGTTCGTCACCTCGTGCGTCACAATCAGATGGTGTTCGGTGTCTACGGCGACCTGTACGTTGTAGCCGACAACACCAGAGCCGCGCCCGCTCGTCGCCATCGAGCGGCTGTCGGGGTCGGTCAGGGAGATTTGCTGGTCGGGTGACGCAAGCATCTGCTTCTCGTAGACGGCAAGCTTGCCCATTTCCTCCTTCAGTTTCGTCAGCTTCTCGGTAAGCCTCGTCACCTTCGTGGCCAGGGCCTCGGTCGGCTCCTGGCGGTCGGCCGTGTCAAGTTGGCTCAGATAGCGCGCGACGCTCTCCTCCAACTGAGCACGCCGTCGCTCCATCTTCGCGCGCGTGAAGTTCCTGTCCCGGTTGTTCACGGCCTTGAACTTGCTGCCATCGATGGCGACGCTCGCCGTCGCCAGCAGACCCATCTCTCGGCAGAGTTCGACGAAGCGCGCACATACCCTGCGCAGCGCCAGGCCGTTGTCCTTGCGGAAGTCCGCAATCGTCTTGTGATCGGGAGCGAGCCGACCCAGCAGCCACATCACCTCGACGTTGCGCCCGGCCTCTCGTTCCAGCCGCCGGCTCGACTGTACCCGGTTCAGATAACCGTAAATGTAAAGCTTCAGGAGCACCGAGGGATGGTACGACGGCCGACCGGTGGCCGCCGGCTCCACACCCTCAAAGCCCATCTCAGCCAAACCGAGCGCATCGACAAATACGTCGATCACGCGAACAGGGTTGCTCTCGTCAATGAAGTCATCGAGGCATTCGGGCAACAGCGACCGCTGTCCACGATCCGCCTCTTCAACGAAGCGCCTCATCGATTCCCCCAAAGAATCACAGGAGAATCATAACAGCAGCCCAGCGTTTTCACACAGCCAGGGTCAAAGGCGCCGTTTTAGCAATCAGTCGGGTACTTCCGGTCTACCCCAATGAACGGACATCTTCAGAGCCGGTCGCCATATCTCAAAGGTGCTACTTCCAGGATTCGCAGCACGCCTCAGAAGTAGACGTTCGCGTTACGCGGACCGGCCGCGACACCACCTGTTATCAGGCCCTGCGCAGGACATCGCCGCTGGTGGCAGATATGCGCCACTCACGATGAACATGCTGCCGCTCGGCGCCCGCGCTTGAACTCCTAAGCCGTCCCTGCCGGCCAGGCTGGAGACCCAGCTTGCGTACTTTCAAGATTCCGCTCTACACTCTTGGAGTGTATCTACACGCTAAAGTATTCACAAGTTGTGTCTCGCAATTAACGGGACATTAACCTGCGGGTCAAGCGCGTACCGTGGCCTTGTCGGACAGGAGTGGACCAGCCCCATGTGGAAAGACCCCATCAAGAGCACGCCTTCGATCATCCAGACCGATTTCGGGCCCTTCGGGCAGAGCCTGCCGGGGGACGGTGAAGCCTATTGCGGCCCGACGTCGATGGTCATGGGCCTTTACTGGCTGTCGGCAAACGGCTTCACGCAGGTTGCTCCTGTGGTCTACGATGGCGAAGACGACCCCGTGGCGATCAACCTTGAAAGGGTGGTCGCGGGCTTGGTGCGGACGTCGAGCGAGAGCGGCAGCTTCGTGGACGGCATGACGAGCGGGATGGCCGACTATCTGTCGGCCTGCGGAATCGGGCCTGATCTCTATAATTTGACGAGCACTTCTAATCCGGACCTCGCGTGGCTTGCCGATCAGTTGGCCACGAACGTGTCCGAGAGTCCGCAGACGATCGTCTTGGCCAATTTCGCGGTTGGCTGGTATTCCGTTTCCCAGACGACGAAGGGATACATGGAAAATAACGGCGGCCACGTCCTCGCGCCGCTCACGGTGAACCTGACGGGCGGCACGATCACCATCAACAACGCTTTCCCCGCCTCGTTCGAGAACGTACCCAACCTCCCGTCTAGCAATCCGCAGACCGTCCAGATCGCGCAAATGCCCAGCGGATGGACGCTGGAAAATCTGCCGCTACCCTCCGAAGACTACAGCCAGGTCGTCACCGACGCGCTCACCGGGTGGGGCGTCTACGCCGTGCTCTGGCAGGGGCAAGCTTGGGCGATCTCGCCGTCGGCGCTGCCCTCGACATCCGGATATGAACCCAGCACTTGGACGATCAACCAGCCTAAGGTCATCAATACGAACGGCGGCACGCTGACCGTCGTCGCGCCGATCTCCGGGCTGGGCGGCCTCCACAAATACGGCGAAGGCACGCTCCTGCTCACCAACACGAACCAGCTGATAGGACACAACACCGTAGGCGCTGGGACGCTGGCAAGTACCCGGACATCCGGCACACCATTTGGCAGCTTCAGGGTGACGGTGACGAACGGCGGAATACTCGAGCTTCGTTCGGACGGCGCGACGGTCGATGTGCAGATCGCCTCGGGATCTCTGGCGACGTTCGTCATCGGCTCTACGGGAGGCGCCTTGCAGCTTTTCGGAAGCGGCAACTATCGCGTCGTAATCGGGGGCAATGACGACGGTACCCTGACGAACATTGTCCGCAACTCCGGCGGAACTCTTGTTATCGTGCCGGGCGGCGGCATGGCCCAGCTTGGGCTGACGCAACAGGTGTTCGTGGCAGGAACGGGAGCAAACCTGCCCGTCGTCATGAACGGGATCGTCGCTCCCTACATTCTCGGAGAGGACGACGACGCGGCCAGCTCGGGCAAGTTCCTGACCTATTCGCCCTCCGAGGGCTTCGCGAGCGCGGCGACCGTGTCGTCGACCAATGTCAGCATCAACGATGTTCCGGCCGATGCCGTCTACGAGGTCGTCGACAGCCAGGCGGTCGAGAGCGGCGGTGTGCCGCAGGTGGCGGCGCTCGAAGTGAACGGCGGGGCGATTACGGGCGGCGATGCGAGCATTCTGGTCGGAAGCCAGGCGAGCGGCGACGCCGCGGGCCTCATCATGAACGGCGGCAGCATCGCTACTGCGAGCCTTTCGTTCGGCGCGGCAGAAGGCCTGATCTACACCAATGCTACCGGCGGTAGTTCGCAGATCGCAGCCGCCATCGAGGGATCGGCGGGCCTGACGATGTTCGGTCCCGGCACGCTGACCCTGAGTGCAGACAGCAGCGGCATGCTTTCCGGTCTGATCAGGGTCAAT
This sequence comes from Bradyrhizobium sp. USDA 4502, assembly GCF_054063355.1. Lineage (NCBI taxonomy): Bacteria > Pseudomonadati > Pseudomonadota > Alphaproteobacteria > Hyphomicrobiales > Nitrobacteraceae > Bradyrhizobium > Bradyrhizobium sp. USDA 4502. The sequence continues at coordinate 4,129,438 of NZ_JBSSGF010000001.1, read as the reverse complement.
GGGGGTACGCTGATTGCCGGCGGTACCGGTGGATCAGCAACGGGTGCCGGCGAGGTGCTGGTATCCTACGCGGCGACGCTGGAGGTCGCCGGCACGGTGACCGGCGCGGTTGTTGTCGGCGAGTCGGGCACACTGTTCATGAACGGTGGGACGGTCTCGGGCCCGGTCACCATTGCAGCGACCGGCACCGATTCGCCTGCTCCCGGCGGCACACTACAAGGGAGCGGAACAATCAGCGGGACCACCTCAATCAGCGGCATCATCCAGGCAGGCCCGCAGGCTGGCCTAATCACGTTCACCGGCGAGACCACTATGACCGGCGACGCGAGCTTCTATTGGCGGCTGCAGAAGCTCGTGGACGATGCTGATCCCGGAGCCGGACCTGGGATCTACTGGAACGCGCTGCAGTTCAACTCGCCGGATACGAACCTCGGCACCAAGAATGCACCTCTCTGGCTCTTCCTCGATTTCAGCGCTCTCGACGGGGACCCGGACGGCGGCAACGCGTTCTGGAAGAAGCCCCATACCTGGACGCTCTTTACCTACGCAGCCGAGGCCGGCTACTTTTGGCCGGCGGGCGAGAACTTCTCGTACCAGTCCGGGAGCTTCAACACGGTCTTCGACAACTGGGTCGTGTCCCTGCAGTGGAAACCGGCCGCCTCGCCGCAGAGCCTCCCGGAGCGATGGCGCGCGAACGCTCGTGCGAGAAGCCGGTAACCGACCCGCGGCAACTGGATAGCCGTGCCAGTCTGTGCCCAAAATTGCGCGCGCCGGGGGACTTCCGCTTTCCCCCGATGGCGGCCACAGAGCGGATATCGCTGGATGTCTCGAACGGGCGGATTCCGTTGAAAAAGACGGCTGTTGCGACGCAGTGATATCAGTGATTCAGTCTGTCTAGTTGGCAGGACTGAAGATCATGATGGGGCATCGACAAGTCGACCAGGCTGCTTTGTTCTATGAGTTCTCGCTCGAAAGACATATCCTCGCCGACCACTTGCTCCGGTCGATCGACAGGTTTGTCAACCTTGAACGGGTCAGGCAGGAGCTGGCGCCTTTCTACAGCAGGATCGGCCGACCTTCGATCGATCCCGAGCTGATGATCCGGATGCTCCTGATCGGTTACTGCTTCGGCATCCGATCGGAGCGGCGGCTGTGCGATGAGGTCCACCTCAATCTGGCCTATCGGTGGTTCTGCCGGCTCGGTCTGGATGGGGCGGTGCCGGATCACTCGACATTCTCCAAGAACAGGCATGGCCGCTTCCGGGAGAGCGACCTCTTCCGTCACGTGTTCGAGAGCGTCTTGTGCCGCTGCATCGAGGAGCGACTGGTCGGCGGTGAAGGATTTGCAGTTGATGCGAGCCTGATCAAGGCCGATGCCAATCGGCAGAAGGGGATCGAAGGCGACAAGGGACTTCCGCCGGAGGCTGCCGGCCGAGCAATCGATGAGTATCTGGCTGTCCTCGATGATGCCGCTTTCGGAGCCGCGACCGAGGTTACCCCGAAGTTCGTGTCGCCCTCCGACCCGGCGGCGCGCTGGACGGGGGCGCACGGCGGCCAAGCGTTTTTCGCCTACTCGACGAACTACCTGATCGACATCGAGAATGCGATCATCGTCGATGTTGAGGCAACGACGGCAATCCGGCAGGCGGAGGTGTTGGCCGCCAAGCGCATGATTGAGCGCTCGCTCGAACGGTTCGATCTTTATCCGAGCCGGCTCCTCGGCGACAGCGGCTATGGCTCGGCCGAGATGCTCGGCTGGCTGGTCTATGAGCACGGCATCGAGCCGCACGTTACAGTCTTCGACAAGTCGGCCCGCACAGATGGGATCTTCTCGCGCGACGACTTCGCCTATGACCATGCTGGGGACATCCATCGTTGCCCTGGTGGCAAAGTTCTTACCACGACCGGAACGTTGGTGAATGATGGTGCCACCATGCTTTACCTCGCCAGCAAGCGCGATTGTGATCGATGCGCATTGAAGGCTCGGTGTTGCCCCAAGCAGGCTTCACGGAGAGTGCCGCGCTCGATCTATGAGGGCGCTCGCGACATGGCGCGCCAGATCGCAAGGTCGTGGGAGGGAGGCACCTCGCGCCGGCTCCGCAAGAAAATCGAGATGCTGTTCGCGCACCTCAAGCGCATTCTCAAGCTCGACCGTTTGCGTTTACGAGGCCCAAACGGCGCGCGCGACGAGTTCATCCTCGCAGCCACCGCCCAGAACCTTCGAAAGATGGCCAAGCTGATCCCGATGCCCAGCCCGAGGCTCGCATAGGGTCGGTAGAGCAGTTCGGCCACGTCGCGACGGAGCTATTACAACGAAAACTGCCGGCCTTTTTCAACGGAATCGGTCAAAAGCAGTGGACGACGATCCAGCATGGCAATTGCTGCGTCGCCGTCGGAAGCGGACTTTTGTGAGCCCACGCCCTCGTTATCGGCAAGGCTGGGGTGCTGCGAATGATGCGCAGTAGCAGCCAATGGTTCGGCTGGAGGGGGAGGCTGATTTCGGAATATTGGAAATATATTCCTGATTTGCCCGACGTGTCAAGTTGCCCGGTCGAACGTGCCCGGTCGAACGCCGGCAGCCGCCGGCTACTTTGCATGGGGTTGTTTTCGATATTTTGCGGCGCCCGCAAGGGGGAGCAGTGAAGCGCCTCGGCGGTGAAACGATGAACCTTCCGACGTGCCTCGGCTGGTCCAACGTTGATCAGCGGCGCGTGTCGCTTGCGCCGCCGATCCTATTCGGTCTTGTCGACGTTCCAGAACACCGGCGGCGCCGGGCCTTCCAGCACGCCGGTGAGCGATTTGCGCCAGGCGCTCGGCAAGCGGAACTGGCCGAGCGGGATATAGATCACCTGCTCGTAGGCTTGCTTTTGAATCTCGACCGCGACCTTCTTCTGCTCCTCGGGCGAGGTGGCGCGCGCATAGGCGTCGCGCATCTGCTCGAGCTTGGCGTCTTCGGGCCAGCCGAACCAGGCCCGCTTGCCGTTGGCGGCGATCTGGTTGTTGACGATCGGGTTCATCACCTCGGTCGCGCCGGTGAAGGTGAAGAACAGGTTCCAGCCGCCTTCCTTGGGCGGCTTCTGGCTGGCGCGGCGGCTCACTACGGTCTGCCAGTCCGTCACCTGCGCGTCGACGTTGAAGCCGGCCGCGCGCAACAGCTGCGCCGCGACCGTCGGCGGCCCCTTCAGCGTCTGCACGTCGCCGGGGATCATGATCACGACGGGCGTGCCGTCATAGCCCGAGGCGGCCAGCGCCTTCTTCGCCTCGGCCATGCCGTTGCCCTTGATCAGCGTCTCGGCGCCGGCGTCGCTGGCGAGCGGCGTGTCGCAGGCGAAATAGGAGCCGCAGATCTCGTAATATTTCGCGTTGCCGACGGTGGCGTCGAGCACGTCCTTCTGGTTCATCGCCAGGAATGCGGCGCGGCGGACCTTGGCGTTGTCGAATGGCGGGTGCAGGAAATTCATCCGGCCCTCGATCTGGAAGCCGAACTTGTTCAGCACGGCCACGGTGAGGTCGGAGTTCGCCTCGAGCACCGGCAGCAGGTCGACCGACGGCTGTTCCAGGAAGTCGATCTCGCCGGATTGCAGCGCGTTGATCGCGGTCTGCGCGTCGGGCATCGTGACCCATTCGACGCGATCGACCTTCGCGACCTTGCCGCCCGACAGCCAATCCGGCTTGTCCTTGCGCGGCACGTAGTCGGCGTTGCGCTCATAGACGGCCTTCACGCCCGGCTGGAATTCCGCCTGTATGAATTTAAACGGCCCGCAACCGATCTGCTCGGCGATCTGCTTGCCCGGCGCCGTCTCCGCGAGCCGCTTCGGCATCATGAAGGCGACATAGGAGGAAGGCTTTGCCAGCGACTCCAGCACGAGGCCGTACGGCTCCTTGAGCTTGAGCACGATCGTCTTCGGCCCGCTCGCCTCGAGGGAAGCGGTGAATTCGGCCAGCTTCTGCGCCATGCCGTCGACGGCGGTCCAGCGCTTCAGCGAGGCGATGCAGTCCTCCGCGGTGACGGGCGCGCCGTCATGCCATTTCAGGCCGTCGCGCAGCGTGAAGGTGTAGGTGAGCTTGTCGTCCGCGATCGTCCAGTCCGCCATTTGCGGGCGGACCTTGAAACTCGAATCGATGCCGAGCAGTGTGTCGTAGACCATGTAGCCATGGTCGCGGGTGATGTAGGCGGTGGTGAAACCGGGATCGATGATGCGCAGGTCCGAATGCATCACGGCGGTGATGGTCTTGCCCTTGCCCGCGGCAAGGGCGCGCGATGACAGGATGGCCGGCGCCGCGATGGCCGGCGGTACGCCGGCCGCAAGCTTGAGGAGCGTTCTGCGCGAGAATTCGACCATTCGCCGTCTCCCGATCTGTCATTGCGCCGGCATGCTTCACCAATCCGTTGTTGAAAGCAAGCAAGAGCCGCGCCATCGCGTTTGGTCCGGTTGCGAGGTTGCGCAGCCGTGTGCGCTCACTGCTTGAGCAGGTCGCCGAGCAGGCGTTGGTTCCGGGCTTCGCCGCGAGCAGCACGCGCCGACGAGGTTGAGGAGGACTTAACCGGCTGCTGACACTTGTATCGCCTGGGTTAGCCGGGGTTGGACACCTTTCCGGTAGCTTGCCTGATGAGTATTAGGCGGTCGAACCGCCGCGTCCCTTTGAGAGGCAAGACGCCATGCGCCGCGGTCTGCTCGTTCTTCTCATGTTCATCGGCATGGCAGTGTCCGGTCAGGACGTACGCGCCGCGGAGTTCGGCACGCGATACAGCTATCAGCAGCTGCAGGACCTGACCGAGAAGGGTCCCAAGGGCGAAGCCCTCGCGCTAGGCTATGTGAGCCTCACGCACTCCTTCATCCTGCCCTACAAGATGACGGGCTACTATGCCCTGATGGTCAAGGGCTCCGGCAGAGACCTCAACGGCCGCCCGCTCAACGTTTACCACGAGCTCTCGCAGGAGAAGATCGAGCAGATGCAGCGTGCCGGCGCGCTGCCCAATCCGCTTCCCCCTTACCGGCGCACGATCTTCGAATACATGTTCGGCTATGTGTTGTGGTGGTGCATTCCGGCGGCGCTGCTCATCATCGGGATGTTCTCGATGCTTGGTATCGGCTCCGGCAAACGCGGTCAGGCCTGACCGATCTGGTTGGCGGCCTCGTCGCGGCCGGTCGCGAGCGCCACGAAGCATAGGCCGCGCGCCGCCGCCGGCACGCACAAGTCCGCATCCTGCATAGGAGCCTGCGCTTCCTGCCGCACCTCGCAGGCTGTTCGGACCCCGATCCGCCGTGTAGGCTCGCGGTCTGCCGGCCAGCAATAAGGCCACATCCCGCAAATCCTAAGGGAACAAGCAGTCGAGGGAGACCGAAAGAACCGTCATGACCGATATCCGATACGTAGCACCGCGCACGCTTGACGAAGCGATTGGCGCATTTGCTGCCGCCGGGAGTGCCGCCCGCGTTATGGCAGGGGGCACCGACTTATTGGTGCAAATGCGCTCCGGCCTGGTGCGGCCGGGACTGATCGTCGACATCAAGAAGATCGGCGAGATGACCGAAATCAGCGAAACCGCCGATGGCGGTTTCCGCGTGGGTGCCGCCGTCTCCGGCATGGAGCTCGCCGAGCATGCGCGCTTTGGCAAGGTATGGCCCGGCGTGCTCGAGGCCGTGAACCTGATCGGCTCCAAGCAGGTGCAAGGCCGCGCTTCCGCCGGCGGCAATCTCTGCAACGGCTCACCGGCCGGCGACAGCGTGCCGGCGATGATCGCGGCGGGTGCCGTCGTCACCGTGCAGGGTCCGAACGGCCGGCGGGACATGAAGGTTGAGGATGTGCCGGCCGGACCTGGCCGTACCAACCTCAAGCCGGGCGAGATCCTGGTCAGCTTCACTTTACCGCCGCGGCCGAAAGGCTCGGGTGACGCGTACCTGCGGATGATCCCGCGCACCGAGATGGACATCGCGGTGGTCGGCATCGGCGTCAGCCTGACCTTGAAGGATCGCGTCTGTACCGCGGCCCGCGTTGGCCTCGGTGCAGTGGCACCGACCGCGCTGCTGGTTGAGCCTGCCGCCCAGGCGCTGATCGGCTCGAAGCTCGACGATGCCGCGCTCGAAGCCGCCGCTGCCGCGTGCCGCGCCGCCTGTCGTCCGATCGACGACAAGCGCGGCACCATCGCCTACAGGACCAAAACCGCCGGCGTGCTGCTCAAGCGCACCGCCGCGATCGCCGCCCAGCGCGCGGGAGGACACTAGCACCATGGCGAAACTGCACGTCACCACCTCAGTCAACGGCGAGCCGGTCGAGTTCCTGTGCGAGCCGTACGAGACCATGCTCGACGCGCTGCGCGGGCAATTGGGGCTCACCGGCTCCAAGGAGGGCTGCGCGTCCGGCGATTGCGGCGCCTGCTCGATCACGCTCGACGGCCGCCTGGTCTGCTCCTGCCTGATGCTCGCGGCTGAGGCCGAGGGCCACGAGATCGGGACCATCGAGGGCATGGCCAAGGGCGATCGGCTGCATCCGCTGCAGCAGAAGTTCCTCGAGCATGCCGCGCTCCAGTGCGGCATCTGCACCTCGGGCATGCTGGTCGCCTCCGAGGCGCTGCTCGCCAAAAATTCCAACCCGACCGAAGAGGAAGTCCGCTTCTGGCTCGCCGGCAATCTCTGCCGGTGCACCGGTTACGACAAGATTGTCCGCGCGGTGATGGAGACCGCGGCTGAAATGCGGCAAGGAATGGTGGAGACCCGCCCATGAACGTCGTCAACAACAAATGGATCGGCCAGCGCACCATCCGGCCCGATGGCGTCGACAAGGTGACCGGCCGCGCGGCGTTTGCCGCCGACACCACCATGCCCGGCATGATCTGGGGCAAGGTGCTGCGCAGCCCGCATCCGCACGCCCGCATCAGGTCGATCAACACCGCCAAGGCCGAGGCGCTGCCCGGCGTCAAGGCGGTGGTCACCTCGCGCGACATCGTCGACTTCACGATCGAGAAGGGCGCCGTCATGCTCGGCATCCAGGACATGCGCTGGATGTGCCGCAACGTGATGGCGCGCGACAAGGCGCTGTTCCCCGGCCATCCCGTCGCCGCCGTCGCCGCGACCACGGAGGCGATCGCGGCGGAAGCCTGCAAGCTGATCGAGGTCGACTACGAGGTGCTGCCCTGGGCGATCGAGATCGACGACGCGCTGAAGGCGGATGCGCCGATCCTGCACGAGTTCAACAGATTCGAGGGCAAGCCCTCGAACATCATGGGCCGCCTCGAATCCAAGAAGGGCGACATCGCGCAGGGCTTCAAGGATGCCGAAGTCGTCATCGAGCGCTCCTTCACCACGCGCCCGGTGCACCAGGGCTATATCGAGCCGCATGCCTGCCTGATCTCGGTCGCGGCCGACGGCAAGACCACGATCTGGTCGTCGAGCCAGGGCCAGTTCATGGTGCGCGCGATGACCTCGATGCTGACCGGCATCCCGCAGAGTGACATCCGCGCCATCCCCGCCGAGATCGGCGGCGGCTTTGGCGGCAAGACCATCGTCTATCTCGAGCCGCTCGCGACCTTGCTCGCCAAGAAATCCGGTCGCCCGGTCAAGATGGTGATGACGCGCGAGGAGGTGATGCGCGCCACGGGGCCGACCTCGGGCTCGAAGAGCACGGTGAAGATCGGCGCCAAGAAGGACGGCACCATCGTCGCCGCCCATGGCAGCTTCTATCTGCAGGCCGGCGCCTTCCCGGGTTCGCCGATCCGCGGTGCGGTCGGCTGCAGCTTCGCGCCCTACGACATTCCGCATGTGCTGTCGGAGGGGTTCGACGTCTGCTCCAATCGCTCCAAGGTCGCGGCCTATCGCGCGCCCGGCGCGCCGATCGGCGCCTATGCGGTGGAATGCGTGCTCGACGAGCTTGCCGAGGCGCTCAAGATGGACCCCTTAGCGCTGCGGCTGAAGAACGCGGCGAAGGAAGGCACCAAAGCGGCGCACGGCCCGGTGTTCCCGCGCATCGGCTATATCGAGACGCTGGAAGCCGCCAGGAACCATCCGCATTATGCCGCGCCGCTCGGCAAGCTGCAGGGCAGGGGCGTCGCCTCCGGCTTCTGGTTCAACGCCGGCGGTGAATCCTCCGCGCAGGTCAACATCACCGAGGACGGCAACGTGGTCGTCACGACAGGGCATCCCGACATCGGCGGTTCGCGCGCCGGCATCGCCAATATCTGCGCCGAGCTGCTCGGCATCGACTACAAGCGCGTCTCCGTCATCATCGGCGACACCCAGACCGTCGGCTTCTCCAACCTGACCGGCGGCAGCCGCGTGCTGTTCGCCTCCTCGATGGTGGTGACGCAGGCGGCCGACAAGGTGATCGCGACCTTGCGCGAGCGCGCGGCGAAGGTCTGGGAGATCGACCCTGAAGCCGTGAAGTGGGAGAACGGCGCCGCGCATCCGGTGAGCCCGAATGCCGGCCAGTTCGAGCCGCTGACGCTCGCCGATCTCGCCGAGAAGGCGCCGTCGCAGGGCGGTCCGATCGGCGCCAGCGTGCAGCTCAACACCCAAGGCGCCGAGGGCGGCTTCGGCACCCATATCTGCGACGTCGAGGTCGATGTCGATCTCGGCATCGTCCGCGTCGTTCGCTACACCGCCGTGCAGGATGTCGGCCGCGCCGTGCATCCGAGCTATGTCGAGGGCCAGCTGCAGGGCGGCGTCGCGCAGGGCATCGGCTGGGCGCTGAACGAGGAGTACATCTACAACAAGGACGGCAAGGTCGATAATCCCGGCTTCCTCGATTATCGCATGCCGGTCTGCTCCGACCTGCCGATGCTCGACTGCGCGCTGGTCGAGGTGCCGAACCCGAAGCATCCGCAGGGCGTCAAGGGCGTCGGCGAGGTGCCGCTGGTGCCTGTGATGGCCGCGGTCGCCAACGCCGTCCACAACGCGCTCGGCAAACGCTTCTACAGTCTGCCGATGTCTCCGCCGAAAGTGTCGGAGGTGCTGGACGCACCGACGCAGCAGGCCGCGGAGTAGGGAACGTAGGGCGGGTTGCGGTTCGCAAGCCGCCCTGCGGTTCTACAGCGGTTACCGTGTAGCCCGGATGAGCGAAGCGATATCCGGGGGAGAGCTTCCCGCATGTCGGTTCGCTCATGCGGGCTACTCGCCGCATCAGGCTCACCGTGAACGGCTAAGATGACCCACCCCGACGAGCTGTCCGCCTACATGATCTTCGGCCGCAGCGATTGGGCGGCCTTGCGCGCCAGCACGTCGCTGACGCTCTCGGACGCCGATCTCGCGGCGTTGCGCGGCTTGAACGAGCCGATCAATTCCGCCGAAGTCAGCGACGTGTATCTGCCGCTGACGCGCTTGTTGAACCTGCATTTCGCGGCGGCGCGCAACCTCGCGCACGTCAAGGCGGAGTTTCTCGGCCGCCCGGCACGCCGTTCGCCCTACATCGTTGCATTGGCCGGCAGCGTCGGCGTCAGCAAGAGCACCTTTGCCCGCGTGCTGTGCGCGCTGCTGGCCCGCTGGGCCGATCATCCGCGGGTCGAGTTGGTGACGACCGACGGCTTTCTGCATGCCAACGGTGTTCTCGAAGAGCGCGGGCTGATGCGGCGCAAGGGCTTTCCCGAGAGCTACGACCTGCCGCGCATGCTGCGATTTCTCGCGGCGGCGAAGGCGGGCGAACGCGAGCTCGAGCTGCCGGTCTATTCGCATCTGATCGGCGATATCGTGCCGTCGGAACGCCAGGTCATCCGGCAGCCGGACATCCTGGTCTTCGAGGGCCTCAACGTGCTGCTGGCGCGCGGCACGGCGCCGGTGGTGGTGTCGGATTTCTTCGACTTCTCGATCTATCTCGATGCCGATGAGGCCGACATCCAGTCCTGGTATGTCGAACGCTTCCTCAGGTTGCAGCCGACAGCGTCCGGAATCCCGCCTCCTATTTCCACCACTACAGGGACCTGCCGCCGGGTGACGCGCGCGAGGTCGCGGAGCGGCTGTGGCGCGAGCATCATCGCGCCAATCTCAGGGAGAACATCTTGCCGACGCGGACGCGGGCCGACGTCGTGCTGCGCAAGCGCGCCGATCACTCGATCGGCGAGGTCTGGCTGCGCGAGATGTAGATGTAGCCCGGATGAGCGAAGCGATATCCGGGGGAGGCTGATCCCGCATGTTGCGGAGCCCGTCATCGGGCGCGCATTCGTGCGACCCGTTGGCTCATGCGGGCTACAGAACAGTTCCGCTTACCGCAGCTCCTTCCCCAGCTGCGCAAGCACCGTCTCGCAGGTCATCAGATCCAGATGCCCGCCGCCGGCGTTCTTGAAGAAGGTGATGTCGCTATCCGACAGCCGCCCGGCGACCTTGCCGCCGGCGAGATCGTAGTGATCGCCGAGCACGTCGCTCTCGGTGATCGCACCGCTCGCGATCGGTTGCAGGATGTCGCCGACGCCATCGAAGGCGGATTCGCGGCGGTCGACGAAGATGCGCGAACGCCGCGCCGCCTCGTCGTCGGACTCGCGGGTCTCCGGGGTGAAGCCGCCGACCAGATCGAGATGGGTGCCGGGCTTAAGGTTGGCGCCCTTGACCAGCGGCTCGCGCGAGCGGGTGCAGGTGGTGATGATGTCGGCCTCGCGTGTCGCGGCGTCGAGATCGGAGACGGCCTCGGCCGCGATGCCGTCGCCTTCCAGCAGCGCGGCGAGCTCCTGGGCGCGTTCAACTGTCCGGTTCCAGACCCGCACCCGCTTCAGCCGCGGCCGCACGGTGCGGTGGCCGCGCACCAGCCAGCGCGCCATCTCGCCGGCGCCGACCACCAGCAGCGTCTCGGCATCCGGCCGCGCCAGGTGTTTTGCGCCGAGGGCGGAGTCCGCGGCGGTCTTCCAATGGGTGATCTCGGCGGCGTCCATCACCGCGAGCGGACGCCCGTCATTGCCGTCGAACAGCACGCAGACCGCCTGAACCGCCGGCAGCTTGCCGTGGGCGAGGTTGCCGGGAAAGCTGGTGTAGAGCTTGGTCATCATGAAGCGGCCGGCATCGACCGCGCTGCGCGTCACCAGCTGCTGGCCCTTGTCGTCGCCGAGATAGCCGTCGTGCACCGCGATCTTCGGCCGTCGGTGCGCGGCCTCGATCGCCTCGATCAGGATCGGAAAGCTCAGGACGCGGTTGACCTCGCTGTCGTCGACGATATGCACGTGGTATCTCCTCTGGAGCGCCCCTCGCGCTCTCGCCGGGCGTCCCCCAAACTGTCCGGACTGGATAGCGCGTGGGGGCGGCTAGTCAACCGGACATGCACCATTGGGCGTCCCTTGCTATCCTGCGGACCTGATTCTCTCGCAGGTTTTCGCAAGCCGTGGTTGCATTCATCGTCGCCGTCCTGATCTTCACCCTGCTCGGCGGCGCCGCGCTTGCGACCATGGCGATCCATGCCCGGCTCGCCGATCATCACCGCAGCGACGAGACCAACACCTCGGTACGCCTGGTCGCGACGCTGTTCGTCACCATGCCGTCGCTGCTGCTCGGCCTGATGATGAATAGTGCCGCCAACACCTATGTGGCGGTCGACCGCAATTTGCATGTCTTCGCCACCGACCTCATCCTGCTCGATCGCGGCCTGCGGCCGCTCGGTCCGAGCGCCGACGAGCCGCGCAAGCGGCTGCTCGCCTATGTCGAGCAGGTGCTCAAGGATGTTCCGATCTCCAGGGCAAGCGCGGTGTCCGAGCGCCTGCTCGACGAGGTCGGCACCAGCCTGCGCGAGCTGCGGTTCGACGACGAGCAGAAGGTCGCGCTGTGGAACGACGCGCGCTCGGTCTATCGGCAGGCGGTGCAGCAGCGCTGGACCTTTGTCGAGCAGTCCGACGGCTCGTTTCCGTCGCCGCTGATCTGCATCCTGGTCGGGTGGCTGACGCTGATGTTCGCAACCCTCGGCTTTCGCGCGCCGCGCAACGCAGTGGTGATCTCGACCACCGTCGCCGCCGCGGCGCTGATCTCGGCCGCGATTTACCTGATCCTCGAAATGAGCACGCCGTTCTCCGGCCCGATCCAGCTCTCCGACCGCCCGCTGGTGCGCGCGGTCGAGGAAATCAGGCGGTAGCATATTCGGTGTTGTAGCCCGGATGAGCCAACGGGTCGCGCGAACGCGCGCCCGATGACAGGCTCCGCGATATCCGGGGCGGCTCCCGCATGTCGCTCCGCTCATGCGGGCTACGGGACGGTATCGGCACGCGCCTGCGGCTTTATTCCCCTCGCATTGATCGCCGTCCCGAAAATTCTTCGCGCGCCGTCAGCGGAATAGTGCGCGCCCTTCGGCGTCCTTACGCATGCAAGCCATTTGCATTCGAACAGGAGACATCATGAAGACATCGATCTCGCTCGCGCTCGCCACCGCCGTGTCGCTTGCGTTCGCCTCGGCGGCCTTTGCCGCGCCGCCGACCAAGACCGGAACCACCGCGAAGGGCTCCGTCCTCACCGACGCCAAGGGCATGACGCTCTACACCTTCGACAAGGATTCCGAAGGCAAGTCGGCCTGCAACGGCCCGTGCGCGACGAACTGGCCGGTCTTGAAGGCGGACGCCAGCGACAAGGCCGAAGGCGGCTACACCATCATCTCGCGTGACGACGGCTCCAAGCAGTGGGCCTACAAGGGCAAGCCGCTCTATACCTTCGCCAAGGACCAGAAGGCCGGCGACATCACCGGCGACGGTTTTCTCAACGGCGCCTGGCACCTCGCGCAGCCCTGAGGCTTGCAGGTGGATTGAGGGTATGGCGGGTTAGCGCAAGCGTAACCCGCCATCTCTCCGCGCATGAAACGTGCGGCGCGTCACGCGGAGCTTGCCATCGGGCCGCCCTGCGAGCGGACCCGTTGGCTAACCCACCCGTCGATCGTGCCTGAGGCGACGATCGCGCCTCACGCCCTGCGCTTCAGCGCCATGCCCATGCTGATCCAGCTCACGCCGGCGCAGATCAGGTCGACGCTGAGGAAGATGCCGAGCACGTAGAGGCTCGAGACCGGCCAGCGCGCCAGGATCATGGCGCCGAGCACCAGCGTGATCAGGCCGGAGATCGCGACCATTCCCCAGGGCGCTTCCGAGTTCATGCCGAACGCGAGGAAGATGCGGACGATGCCCGACACCACCAGCGCGATGCCGAGGAACAGCGTCAGCGTCGCCGCGGCGAGCAGCGGGTTCTCGAAGGTGATGAAGCCCGCCACGACATAGAGCGCGCCGAGCAGCAGCCAGAACAGGAATTTGCCCCAGGTCTTGAACTGGAACGCGTTGATGATCTCGGCGACGCCGGCGACGATCATCATGGCGCCGACGAACAGCACGCTGACGACGGTGGCGAAGAAGACGCTGCCGAAGGCGAGCACGCCGGCGATCAGGTAGATCACCCCGAGGGCGACGATCCAGCCCCACTTGGCGCGGAGGTTGGAAAGCCCGGATCCGAGGCTGTGAGGAGGTGTGGCGGGTGAGCTGGACGCAGTGGACATCGTATCGCTCCCGAATACTTGATGAAACCATGCTACCATAGGTCAAGGCACGGACAAGGGCGGGTGCGCAGCTGGCACGAAATGCATGCTGGCACCAAAGGCGCCGCGACACGTTGATTCAATTCGTCCGGCGTGTTGCCGCGCAGCATTCGTCGGTTTTGACGATGGCCGGCCCGCATCGGACGATGGACTGTCCGAACCGCAGCGCAAGCGGTCCGGATCGCGCATCCACAGAGGAGGTCGACATGCCCGCCACGCACGACAAGGATCACGTCTACAAAATCCTGGAACTGGTCGGATCATCGGACAAGAGCATCGAGGCGGCGATCGAGAACGCCGTGAGCCGCGCGTCAAAGACGATCCGGGAAATGAAGTGGTTCGAGGTGGTGCAGACGCGGGGCCATATCGAGGACGGCAAGATCCGGCACTATCAGGTGGCGCTGCGGGTCGGCTTTACGCTGGAGTAGGGCGTTCAGGTCGCTTGCGCCTTGCAGCCTGCAGGATTACTCGGGACCCATGGGTGCGATCGGCATCCGGCTTTCCCTGCGCCCTCTGTCATCAGAGCGGCGAAACGAAATGCAAAACTCGCGCTGCAGAGGCCGCGAGAATGCCGGTGTATGACTCACCGGCCGCGCAACACATTCGCTGTCGTCCCGGCGAAGGCCGGGACCCATAACCACCGAAGGTGATTATTGCGCGACGCTGGGGCCACAGCCTTCCTTGCCAATCCAATCCTGTGGTTATGGGTCCCGGCCTTCGCCGGGACGACGAATGGAAAGTGTCGTGCCCATCACCGTCGCGACAGCGGCGCGGGGGGCGGCGGGGCGGTGGCGCCGGCGGCGAGCGAGCGCTGCACCATCATGGTGTCGGACCAGCGGCCATAGCGATAGGCGACGCCGGGCAAATGCCCGACGCGGGCGAAGCCGAAGCGGTCGTGCAGCGCGAGCGAGGCGGCGTTGTCGCTGTCGATGTAGCCGATCATCTGGCGGAAGCCGGCGGCGGCGCAGGTGTCGATTAACTCCTGCAGCAGCCGGCCGCCAACCCGCTGGCCGGTGAAGCGGTGATGCACATAGATCGAATGCTTCACCGTGTAGCGGTAGGCCGGACGCTTGCGGAACAGCACGACATAGGCATAGCCGACCACCTCGCCGTCAGAGATCGCGACGAGGTGGGGCAGGCGGGTGTTGCGCAGATTCTTGCGGCGGTCGCGCAGATCGTCGGGCTCCGGCGTGCCGCTGTCGTCGACGCTCTCCTCGACGCCGCGGCGGATATGGTGGCGGTAGATCGACAGCATGGCGTCGACGTCGCTGTCGCGGGATGGGCGGACGGTGATCTTGTGATCATTCTCCATTGTGTTGCGCCCGTTCGCCTATTCGGACACGACATAGGTGTAGAAGCGGACGCGGCCGGAGTCGTCGATCTCCTTGTAGATGCCCTGGACCTCGACCTCAAAGCCGGGGAACGCATTGAAGCTCGCCTCGAACATCTTGAGATAATCGATCATCGGCTTGCTGCGTTCCGACAGCCGCTCGCCGGGCACGATGGTGGCGATGCCGGGCGGGTAGACCACGAATGGCGTCGCGGCGACGCGGCCGAAGATCTGGTCGATCGGCAGGTAGTCGACATCGTTGCGGATGAGATATTGTGCGGCCTGGCGCGGCGACATCGCGATCTCGGGCAGGTGCTCGGGCAGGAATTGCCTGGCCTGCAGCGTGCTGACGCCGCCGTCGCGGAAGAAGCGGTGCATGTCGCCGCAGAGGTCGCGCAGCCGCACCCCGCTATAGCGTTGCGGGCGGCGGCGGAAGAATTCGGGGATGACGTCCTCGATCAGCGCGTTGTCGTCGTGCAGCTTCTTGAAGGCGACGAGCCCCGACACCAGCGTGCCGGCCTTGCTGGCCTCGACACCGGGCGTCAGCAGGAACAGCAGGGAGTTGAGGTCGTTCTTCTCGGCGACGATCTGGTTCTCGCGGAGATATTGCGCCACCACCGGCGCGGGGATGCCGTGATCGGTGTAGGCGCCGGTGGCGTGATCGAAGCCCGGCGTCAGCAATGTGAGCTTGTTCGGGTCGGTCATGGCGAAGCCCGCGGTCAGCTCGGGAAAGCCGTGCCAGGTCTCGCCGGGACTGAGCTGCCAGTAGGACGGATTGGTCGCGAGCTGATCGGTCGAGATCGTCTCCCAGGCGACATTGTGCACGCCGTTCTCGCGCGCGACGTCGGGGATCTTCACGCGGTCCGGCACGAACGGCTCGAAGAACCAGCGCCGCTCGGGGCGCGTCTCCTTCTCCTCGAACTCGCGCTTCACGGCGCGGATCTTCTTGCGCAGCTCGATGCCGAGCCGGATCGTGTCGTCCCACAAGACTTCGCCGGAGCGGCCCTTCATCATCTGCGCGCCGACATCGAGCGAGGCGAACAGCGGGTAGAACGGCGACGTCGAGGCGTGCTGCATGAAGCTTTCGTTGAAGCGGCGATGCTCGACCCGGCGCTTCTGGCCCTTGATGTGGCGGTCGCGGATGTGGATCTGCGAGGCCTGCGAGAAGCTCGCGAGCTGCTTGTGGGTCGATTGGGTCGCAATGATGCCGGGCGCCTCGGGGCCGAGATCGGACAGTCCCATGGCGAAGCGGCCGGCATAGATCGGGTGGAATTTCATGAAGCCGGCCCAGGCCTCGTCGAACAGGATGTAGTCGCAGAGATGGCCGATCCGCTTGAGGATCATCTCGGCCGAGTGGATGGTGCCGTCATAGGTGCACTGCTCGACCACGGCGACGCGGAACGGACGCTCCTTCTTCCAGGCGTTCTCGTCCTTGACCAGCGGGTGCTTGCGGATGTGGTCGCGCAGCGTGCCCTCGTCGAGCAGGTCCCAGCGCATCGGCCCGATCAGGCCCCAGGCGTTGCGCACCGTCGGCACGTAGACCGGGATGCCGCCGCCGATCAGCAGCGCGCCGTGATGCGCGGCCTTGTGGTTGTTGCGGTCGAACAGCACGAGGTCGCCGTCGGTGACCAGCGAGCCGAGCGCGACCTTGTTGGAGGTCGAGGTGCCGTTGAGCACGAAGTAGGTCTTCTCGGCGCCGAAGATCCGGGCCGCCTCCTTCTGCGCCCGCAGCGCCGGCCCTTCGTGGGTGAGGAGGTCGCCGAGGTCGAGCACGGAATTGTCGAGGTCGTCGCGGAACACCGCTTCGCCAAGGTGTTCGACGAACACCCGTCCGATTGGGCTGCGGCTGTAGAACACGCCGCCATTGTGGCCCGGGCAGGTCCAGAGCTGGTTGCCTTCCTCGGCATAGTCGACCAGCGCGCCGAAGAACGGCGTCTTCAAATTCTCGGCATATTGCTTCAGCCTGGAGATCAGGTTCTTGGCGATGAAGGGCGGGGTTTCCTCGGACAGGAACACGTAGCCGTCGATGAAATCGAGCACCTCGACCGGCAGGTCCTCGAACCGCTTGCGCCGGATCAACAGGATGATCGGGAAGTCGAGGCCGCGCCGGCGCATCAGGTTGATCAGCGCCGCGGTCTTGCCCTCAAGGCCCTTCTTGCCCCAATCGACCACCATGCAGCCGATCGCGGCGTCGGTCTGCACCGCGATCTCGGCATCTTCCAGCTTGCGGGCACGAACCACCTCGAAGCCGGAGCGCTCGATCTCGGCGATGATCTGGTTGAAGCGGATGCCCTCGAGGTCGTCGGCCTCGAACACCGGCGCAGCGAACAGGAAGTTGAAGCGTTTGAAATAGTCCATGCGTGTCCCCGAACTGGTCCGACGCTGACGTGTCGGCACAATTCATGACAGGCAGATGACAATGGGGTCGATGGAGGATCGAATAGGCTGTTGGGGACGCAATCCCTCACTGCACGGCGTCAGCCCGTGGATATTCGAGCTGCATGGCGACGAAGTCCGCCGTATCACGGCCATAGCGTGTCTCGATCCCGGCGAGCGCCCGGTCGAGCGCCTGCGCGGGCGACGCGGTGCCGACCGCGGGCAGCAGACGATCTGCGGACCAATCCGGCGCCACGACTTGCGGATAAATACGCAGGCCGTTGCGGGTCGTCACCGCGTCGCCGGTCGCGGCGAACGTCACGGCATGCGAGCGGTAGGTGCGCGACCAGCTGTCGGCGACCAGCGCCAGCGAGACCTCGTCGACGCCGGGAGCCAGCGCGAGGCCGAGCTGTTCCCGGTTCCAGAACGCCAGCGTGTTCCGGATGGCGGTCAGCGCGAAGGGACGCGTGAACTTGAAGGCGTTGCTGTCATGCCGCGCGTCCCAGCCGGGCAGGCCGATCTCGCGCGCGACGGCCTCAGCCCTGGTACGGCCGGCGATCGCCTCGATCAGGGTCAGCGACATCGGCATCGAGGCCGAAATCCCGGTCGTCGTCGCGACGCCGCGATCGACCACGATGCGGCGGTCGGCGACGTATTGGATGGCGGGATGTTTGCTGCGCCAGTTCTTCAGGTAGAACCAGTGCGTGGTGGCGCGCCGGCCGTCGAGCAGGCCGGTCGAGGCGAGCACCTTGGCGCCGGCGCAGACGGCGACGATCACAGCGCCTTTCTCCGCCTGCTGCCGGACCCATTGCATGACCGCCGGATCGTCGTCGCGGCTCATCGCCGGCACGATGACGTAGTCGGCGCCGTCGCCATGTGCGGCGTCGAATGCGGCGATGGTCGCATCAGGCTCGACCTTCAGCACCGGGAATAGCGCGACCGGACCGGGTCCCGTCGCCAGCGTGACGACATCGGCAACATCGGCGCGCTTGAGGATGCCGTAGGGCATCAGATAGTCGGTGGTCTCGGTCATGTCGTTGATGCCGAGCATCGCGATCAGCGGGCGCGACCGCTTCGGCGGCTTCAGCGCCGCGAGCGTTGCATCCTGCTCGGCCTTGGCGATCGGAGGCGGAACGCGGAACGCCGATGCGGCGGGCAGGGTGAAGAGCCAGATGCCGCCGATGATTGGAACCAGCGCGGCAACGGCGATGCCGCTCCACGCGAGAAGCCGCCAGGTCATGATGATCGATCTCAACGTATCCGCGTGCGTCGCCCGGCACGCAAGCTACTCGCCGGCCACGTCGACCAAAACGGCGAAATTCCCGCAAAAACGGACACGCGAACAATGCGGCTCACAGGCATAGCCCGGACGAGCGACAGCGACATCCGGGGCCGGTCCTTCCCCGCATGTCGCTCCGCTCATGCGGGCTACGCGACGCGCTCAGTAGACGAGGTTCGTACCCGGCGGCTTTTCCAGTGCCGCCGCCAGCGTCCGATACTCCTCGCAGTCGGTGCCACAGATCTCGGCGATCCGCTGCAGATGATACTGCGCCTGGTCGCGGTTTCCCTGTTCGATCTGCCACAGGCCGTAGTAGTTCCACGTCAGGACGTGGTTCGGATCGGCCTTGAGCGCACGTTCGTACCAGACCTGCGATTGCTTGTAGTCGCCGAGCTTGCGATAGGAGTAGCCGATCAGGTTCGCGACGTTCGGCTGATCATCGCGGCCGAGTGCGTGCAACTGATCGATCGCGGCGGTGTAGTCGTTGCGTTCGTAGATTGTCGCATAGGCTGCGCGATAGCCGTCGCGGAACGCCGGGTCTTCGAAGCCGGACTGCTTGACGGGCTTCTTGATCTTGTGCGTGGTCTTTCTGTCCTTTTGCTGGGGATAGGACGGCGCGGGAGTGCCGTAGCTCGACCCGTATGGGTCGCCACCACCACCACCGCCGCCACCTCCGCCAGCCGCGACGGCGGTCTGCGGTGGGAACAGAATGATCGGCGCTGTCAGGAATGCCGCAAGCATCATCGGTGACTTGATCATGTACGCCTCCGATTTGACAAGGACAGTTATTGACCTGAAGCACTAACTCCCGATCGCGGGAGACATTCCGCGCGTTTTGAGAAATTGTTTGCCGAAGCGGCAATCGCACTGTCTCTTCGGGACGTCGCGCTTTCACGTGCACGCCGGCTGAGTGTTTTGTTCGCGCCATCGGACATCGGAGTCGAAACTAACATCGGTGTTAGAATCACACTCCCATGCTCAATAGTCATCTGGACCCGCGGCAAGGAGGACGATCGATGATGAAAACGGACCTCGCCGAGATCTACCGGAACTACATTGCCTGTTTGAATCGCCAGGACTGGCTGCAACTCGGTCAGTTCGTTGACGAGGATGTGTGCCACAACGGCCGGCGGCTCGGGTTATCCGGCTATCGCGCGATGCTGGAAGGGGACTTTCGCGACATCCCGGACCTTCGCTTCAACATCGTTCTGCTGGTGTCGGATGGGTCCCATGTCGCGAGCCGGCTGGCGTTCGACTGTTCGCCGAAGGGCGCGTTCCTCGGTCTCGGCGTCAACGGCAAGCGCGTCTCCTTCGCCGAGAACGTGTTCTACGACTTCCGCGACGGGAGGATCGTGCAGGTCTGGTCGGTGATCGACAAGGTTGCGATCGAGGCCCAGTTGTAGCGGCGGAGCCTGGATGCGGGTGACGCGGTTACTTCCGCTCCAGATGCCAGGCGCCGTCCCAGTCGGCCGCTGGCGGATCTTGCCTGAACGCTGCGACGCGCGCCTTCATGGCGATCGACGGGCCGTCGCCGGGCGCCGCAGCCAGCGCGGCGGCGAAGGCTTGCTCGGCGTCATCCCAGCGGCGCTCGCGATAGGCGGCGAGACCGTCCGCGTAACGCTGCCGTAACTCGATCTGCGCCGGCGTCAGTTCGTCCTTCTTGCCGAGGATCTCGAACACCGCGACCGGCTGGGTCTGCCCCATCACGACGAGGCGGTCGATCTCGCGGAGCTCGATGGTTGCGGCGCAGGCCGCGGCGATGGCCTCCGAGATCAGGCTGCGGCTGCCGTAGAACTTGTTGGCGCCTTCCAGCCGCGAGGCGAGGTTCACCGTGTCGCCGAGCACGGTGTAGCTCATCATGAACTCGGAGCCGATGCTGCCGACCAGGGCCTCGCCGGTGGCGATCCCGATCCGGATGTCGCAATCGGCCGGGATCACGCGCACGCCGAGCAGTTCCGGCAGATCCTTGCGCAGCTGGTTGACCTGGCCGATCATGTCGATGGCGGCAAGCGCGGCCAGATGGGTCTGCTCGGCCTCCTCGACGAAGGGCGCGCCCCAATAGGCCATGATGGCGTCGCCGATATATTTGTCGATGATGCCGCGATGCGCATGGACCGGCGCCGACATCGTCGACAGGTAGAGGTTCATGATCTTGACGAGGCCGCTCGGCGTCACGCCCTCGCTCAGGCTGGTAAAGCCCTTCATGTCGCAGAACATCACCGTCATGACGCGGCGCTGTCCTTCGGTCGCGGCGATCGCCGGCTGTTCGAGCAGGCCCTCGGCGATCCGCGGATTGATGTAGCGGCCAAACGTCTCGCGGATGCGCTGGTTGTGGCGCAGCGTCTCGATCATGCGGTTGAAGGCGGCCGACAGCTGGCCGATCTCGTCCTGGGTCGTGATGGTGATGGCGCCGTCGAGGCGGCCGGCCTCGACCTCGCGGGTGCTCTCGAGCAGGCGCATCACCGGACGCGTGATGCCGCTGCCGACCAGCATCGCGAACACGAAGCCGAGGATCGCGGCAATCGCGGTCACGACGCCGGAGATGATGATCGCCCGCTGCTGCGCACTCATCACCTTCGCGGCGGCCGAAGCGACCTGCGCCAGCATGTCGGCACGGATGCCCTCGATCCTGGTGTTGAAGTCGTCGCGCAGGGTGTCGGCGCGCAGCGTGGTCGCTTTCGCCGCCGCAAAGTCCTTGGCGTCGATTTGCTCGAGCAGCGTCTTGTTCTCTGCGTTCAGGCGCATCAAGAGGTCGTTGACGGCATTGTCGATGCGGTCATCGAGGCGTCCGAGCGCGGCGTTGTCGGATGGCGTCGAGGGATCGGCGATGATCGCATCGATCAGCACGCGTGCGGCGTCGGCCTCGCGCTTGATCAGGGGCTCGATCTCGTCGAAGGCCTTGCGCGCGCTTTCGTAGCCGGAGTCTTCGCCCGGCGCCTGCATCTTCGCCATCATCATCCGGCGCATGGCGAGCGACCGCTCCAGCGCGCGGATGTTGACGCGGGCGAGGTGGCCATAGGCGGGGATGTAGCGGTTGGTGAGCTCGTCGAGGAGATGGCCGACCTGGCCCGCCATCACCATCGACAGCAGCGACGTGATCACCGCGAGGATGATGAGTCCCGCGGCAATGCCGACGATCTTCTGCCTGATCGAATTCCGAAACATGCCCAGCCCGGCCGCAGCTGCAATGAGCGGGTCCACCCCGCCGTGACGGCCAGACAGCTAATAGAGTTCCGCGGGGCGGGGTGCAAGCGACCGGCGCCTGCCATCCCGTCCCAAGGCGGGCGCCGGCAGCTAGCGGAGGCCTTCGTAGACCATCAGGCCGCGCGCGATGGCCAGCTTGCGCAGGGTCCGCGGCACGAACCGCTCCTGGGGATGCAGGTAACGCCACGAGGTCAGCACCAGGTCGTGCAGCCGGCCGACGTCGTCCTCGAACGGGGCGAGCAGGCCGGTGAGGCTCGCCGGCATATGAACGCGGCTCGTGAAGGGCAGCAGCAGCAGTTCGAGATGCGCCTTGGCGCCGCTCTCGGTCGTGGCGGTGATGCCGGCGATGGCCGGCAGGGTCTCTTCGACGACGCAGGTGATGATGTCTTCGATCTCGCCGCGGCTCGCACCGGTGAACAGGGCGGAAAAGCTCCGGTTCTTGAGGTCGCAGCCGAGCAGGGCGGAGGTGCGGGTGCCGGCCACGCGGAACGGAAAGCGGGTCTCGCCGTCATAGGACAGCACGAAGATGTCGGACAGCAGTTCGCGTACCGCGGACGGCTCGAACTCACTCCGGTCAGGTGCACGTGCGGTGCCGCGCTTCGCATTCCAATATGCGAAGAACTCGCGGCTCGAGCTGTGTTTCATCTAAACCTTGCCCGGCACCTGTCTCGGCGGGACACATCTGTCCCGGTTTTGCTCAGGCGCCTTCCCTTCTCTGTTGTGCAGGGAAGGCTGTGCAGCGTCCATGCCGTGGCCGCGCTTTGGGCGGCTTATCGGCAGCTTTGTGTTGTTAACGTAAATTTAACTATGTCCTTGGCCCCCGCGGAACCAGTGGGTAGGGTCCGCGCGTTCTCGTTCGCGCCGGCTGCCCCAAGCGCCGGCGCCGTTGGTACACAGGTGGCGTCAAACAGTTTGGTCACCGTGCGGGGAGGGGTGGGGATTTTCTCCCGATCCCTCCGGGGCACGAGAAGACCAGCCGATCAGGGAGGGCGTTCTCAGCGCCCTCCCTTTTCTTTTGTCCCGATTCCGCACTGCGCGACACCCGGTGTCCGATTTTGGGATTGTGCACTTGCACAGGGGTGCGAAAGCCGCCTATCTCTGATCCACCGCCGCATCGAGGTCGCCGACCCCTTGGACTCCCATCCCGAATCCCCGCTCGCGCCGCCGCCGGAGGCGCCGCGCGAGCCGATCCTGACCTTGCCGCCGGCGCTCACCGCCTACATCCTCCTGATCGCGGTGATCCATCTGCGGGTGCTGCTGCCGCCGGAGCTGGAGAACTGGACCATCGACGTCTTCGGCTTCATCCCGAAGCGCTACGATTCAACGCTGCTCGACATCACCTTTCCGGGCGGCGAAGGCGCCAAGGTCTGGACCTTCGTCACCTATTCGCTGCTGCACGCCAACCTCACCCATATCGGCTTCAACGTGCTGTGGCTGCTGCCGTTCGGCAGCGCGCTGGCGCGGCGGTTCGGCGCGCTGCGTTTCTTCGTCTTCATGGCGGTGACGGCCGCCGCCGGCGCGCTTGCACATCTGTTAACCCATGAGCACGCGATCGCGCCGATGATCGGAGCGTCGGCTTCGGTGTCGGGCACGATGGCGGCGGCGATCCGCTTTGCCTTTGTGAAGGGCAGCTTCCTGTCGTTCAGCCGTGGCGATGCCGAGGCGGCGGCCAAGGTGCCTGCGCTGTCGCTGTGGCGGGCGCTGCGCAACGGACGGGTGCTCGCCTTCCTGGCGATATGGTTCGGCGTCAACATCCTGTTCGGCGCCACCTCGCTGTCGCTCGGCGGCGAGGGCGCGAGCGTCGCCTGGCAGGCGCATATCGGCGGCTTCCTTGCCGGACTGCTGCTGTTCTCGTTGTTCGATCCGGTGCCGCGCACGCGGGACGATGCTGCAGATGCGTCGTCGGTGGATCAGTCGGGGCGCGTCTGATCGCCGCTTGCGGCCTGGATCGAATTCCTCCATCATCTTTGTGACGCAGAAACAAAGCGGGCCGACAAATCGAGCCCTGCTACTCACCGCGCCTCGGAACCGAAATCGGCGCGGAACTGTTGATTGAAGACTCTGGCGAACAGGCTCGGCTCCGCTCAAGCGGGGCACGAGCGGATTCAGGGAGGCCGACAATGACGGTACGTTCCATTCTCGATGCAAAAGGCCATCAGGTCATGAGCGTCGCGCCCGGCGCGAAGCTCTCGGCCGCGGTCAAGCTGCTCGGCGAGCGTAGGATCGGCGCGGTGCTGGTGATGGAGCAGAGCCGCATGGAGGGCATCCTGTCGGAGCGCGACATCGTGCGCGTGCTCTCTGAGCGCGGCGCGGGCGCGCTGGACGAACCGGTCAGCGCGGTCATGACCAAGAAGGTCGTGAGCTGCCGCGAGTCCGATACGGTCAGCGGCATCATGGAGATGATGACCACGGGAAAATTCCGCCATCTTCCTGTCGTCGAGGACGGCAAGGTGGTCGGGCTGATCTCGATCGGCGACATCGTCAAGCGGCGCGTCGAGGAATATGAGCGCGAGCAGGAGGCGCTGCGCGACTACATCAAGACCGCCTGAGCGCTACTTCCCGGTGCTGCCCGCGCCGCTCGACGGCGGCGCCAGGATGTCGATTGCCTCCTCGATTGCGCTGATGGAGCGTTCGGCGGCGCGTATCCCGTGCGCGATCAGGTCGTCGGCGCGGTGGAAGTCGAACCAGCCGATCTGACCGACCCGCGGCGAGATCAGCATGTCAGGCGGATCGCCGGCAAGGCGTGCGCGGGTGATGCGGTCCTGCATGATGTTGAAGGCGTCGACCATGACGCTCGAGATGCCGGGCCGGCTGGCGCTGCCGAAAAACTCCCGCTTCACGGTACGTTCGGCGGAGAAGAAGCGGCCAAACCGGCGCTTCGGCGGCTCCGGCTCGAGCTCGGCCTCGGCGGTCATCGCAACCGTCACTTCGGGCGCGGCGGACGGGCCGTGATTGTAGATCGTGGTCGAGTGCGCGAACACGTCGCTGGAGAGGTTCGCCGCAATGACGATTTCGGCGCCGAGCGCGCGCGCGGCCGAGACCGGCACCGGATTGACCAGCGCGCCGTCGACCAGCCAGCGGTCGCCGATCAGGACCGGCGCGAAGATGCCGGGCAGGGCGTAGGAGGCGCGCATGGCGTCGACCACGCGGCCCTGGGTCAGCCAGATCTCGTGCCCGGTGCGCACTTCGGTGGCGACGCTGGCGAACTTGACCGTGAGGTCCTCGATCATGACCTGGCCAAGCGCCGCCTCGATCTCGGCGGCCAGCTTGGCTCCGCGGATCAGGCCGGAGCCGTTGAGGCGGATATCGAGGTAGCCGAGCACGCTGCGCGGCTGCAGGCCGCGCGCCCATTGCTCCAGCGTCTCGATATGGCCGGCCGCATAGGCGCCACCGACCACGGAGCCGATCGAGGTGCCGACCACCACATTGGGGACGATGCCGTGGGCCAGCAGGGTCTTGATGATGCCGATATGGGCAAAGCCACGCGCGGCGCCGCCGCCGAGCGCAAGCCCGATGACCGGCCGGCGAACCGTTCCCAGGCCTACCTTGTCGGGGCCGTCGGAGCTCTTGTGGCCTCGGCCCATCCAGCTATCCAACACGACAAATCTCCTGCCAGCGCGAGACTAGGCTGCGCAGCATGGCTGCGCCAGCGTCGTCCGTCTTCATGGTTATTCCCACAGGCATGATTCATGCCCCGGGTAGTCCGCGGTAGGCAGGGAATGTGACTGGACCGCGACGGTAGAGCTAACATCGGCTTGATCGCGCGGTTCCAAATGGCGGACGCCGCCCGCCCGGACTGTGACAAAGCCTTGGACGCCCCTTGGATCCCCTTGGACGAAGGCTTGAATTTGCCGCGTTTTCGTTGAAAAGCATGGAGATGACTTCGAGGGGCAACGGCATCGGCGGATGCGGGCGGGGCATGCGGCTCCTTCCGCTGCTGACGCTTGCGGCATTTTTGCTGGCTCTGATCCCCGGTTCCGTATCTGCACAGTTCTTCAGCGACCGGCCGCCGCCGATTCCGCCCGCTTCTGTCCCGGAGGTGCCGTCCGGTCCGGCACTCAACCTGGCGCCGCCATCGGGCGGCGGTTCAGGGCCCGTTCTGCCCGGTCCGCTGAACCAGCCGACCATCGTCCAGCCCTCGATTGCGACCGTGCCGCCGGTGGTAGCTGTGCCGCCGGCCGGCTCGCCGGCCGCGGGGCAGGCGGTGCTGTCGCTGACGGCGCGGTACGGCAAGGACCTGCCGGTCATCAATGCCGGGCTGGTGTGGCGGGTGTTCGCCGACAAGCCTGACGACAACGGCACCTACAAGCTGGTCCGCGAAGAGCGCGGGGCGACGCCCAACGTGGTGCTGCCGCCCGGCAACTATGTCGTCCATGTCGCGCTCGGCCTCGTCAGCGCGGTGCGCGCCGTCAGTCTGAAGTCGGAGACCGACCGCGAGTCCTTCGTGCTCCCGGCCGGGGGCCTGCGGATCGAGGGTCGGGTCGGCAGCAGCAAGATCCCCGCCAACCAGATCTCGTTCGCGATCTACAAGGGCAGCCAGTTCGACGGTTCGGACCGTGGACCAATGGTGCCGAACGTTGCAGCCGGCGACGTCGCGCTGCTGCCCGAGGGCACCTACTACATCGTCTCCAACTATGGCGACGCCAACTCGGTGGTGCGCTCCGACATTCGCGTCGCGGCGGGCAAGCTGACCGACGTCACCGTCACCCATCGCGCCGCCGTCATCACGCTCAAGCTGGTCAGCGAGCGGGGCGGCGAGGCGCTCGCCAACACCGCCTGGTCGGTGATCACGCCGGGCGGCGACGTGATCAAGGAATCGATCGGCGCGTTCCCGCGCGTCGTGCTCTCCGAGGGTGAGTATCGCGCGATCGCCAAGAACGAAGGCAAGGTGTTCGAGCGTCCCTTCAATGTCGTCAACGGTGTCGATGGCGAAGTCGAGGTCGTGGCGCGCTGACGTCCGGCCGGCCCTGCATTTCATGCAGCTGTCATAGTCTCTAATGTGAACTAACCATCGCGCGAATTTGAGCCGTCATAATCGCTCGCGGCGAAGCCGGGCCTGCCTATTTTTACATGACGTTAAGCCGCGGCATGACTTGGATGTCGCGGGGACTAGTGTTTGCGTGGGGCGCGCCATGGTCATGGCCAACAAGAAATCAGCAAAAGCATCGGCCAAATTCAATTCCGAGATGTTCGCCGACGTACCGGTTCTGCAACGCAAGTGGCAGGCCGCGGTCCGTCCCGGCGAAAAGCTGCCGCACTATGAAGACGTGATGCTCGGCAGTCTCGGCCGGCTCGCGGATCATATCGTGCTGCTGCGGAGCGTAGATGGCATGCTCAGCGTCTCGCACGCCGGCCGCTATGTCCAGACATGGCTGAACGACGAGCGCTGGGACATTCCGCTCAGCGCCCTGCCGCCGGATTGCGCCACCGCGTTGACCGAAGCCGCCGCAAACGCGCGCGAGAACTGCCGGCCCTATCTGGCGTCGGCGCATTGCGTCCGCGACGGGTTGGTGCGGACCTTCGACGTGCTGGCGCTGCCGACGCGGTCGCGCTGGGGCGGTATCCTGGTCGGCGTCTATGTCAACGAGCGCAATGCGCAGTACAATCTGCTCGATACGATTTTCTCGGCCACCGACGAGGGCGTGCTGTCGCTCGCCGCGATCCGCGATGCGCGCGGCGAGCCGGCCGACTTCCAGATCGTGCATCTCAACCAGGGCGCCGCAAGGCTGCTGATGCAGCCTGCGACCGAATTGCTGTGGCGCCGGCTCAGCGCCGGCGGCAACCCGCTTGCGGCGTCATCGGTGATGAGCCGTCTGCGTGGATTTGTCGGCGGCGGCCCGGGCGGGCAGTTCGAGATCGACAGCGGTGATCGCTGCCTGCGGCTCGGCGTCACGGCGTTCGGCGACATGCTGTCGCTGACCGTCTCCGACGTCACCGCGCTGAAGCAGCGCGAGCTGTCGTTCCGCCTGCTGTTCGAGAACAACCCGATGCCGATGTGGGTGTTCGACGCCGGCACGATGGAATTCCTCAGCGTCAACGACGCCGCCGTTCAGCACTATGGATACAGCCGGGAAAAGTTTCTCGGCATGACGCTGCGCCAGATCTGGCCGGTGGATGAGTGGAGCGTGCACAGCGCCGCCTTGCGCGAGATCGGCGACGTCTATCAATCGAGCCGCGACTGGCGGCACATCAGGGCCGATGGCAGCGAGATCCATGTGCTGACGTTCGGACGCAAGGTGGCGTTCGAGGGCCGCGACGGCTATCTGGTCGCGGTGGTCGACATCACCGAGCGCCGCGCCGCCGAAGCGCGGATCGCACATATGGCGCACCATGACGGGCTCACCAATCTGCCGAACCGCGATTTCTACCAGGAGCGCCTGCGCGAGGCGCTGGAGCGCGGCCGCAGCGGCAACAAGCGCGTCGCGGTGATGTGCATCGACCTCGACCTGTTCAAGAACGTCAACGACTCCTTCGGGCATCCGATGGGCGACCGGCTGCTCAAGCTGGTGGCGGAGCGGCTGCGCGAGGTGGTCCGCGACGACAATGTGGCGGCCCGCCTCGGCGGCGACGAATTCGCGATCGTGCTTGCGGCCGACGTTTCGCCGAACGAGGCGAGCGCTTTCGCCGAACGGCTGATCGAAGCGCTGAGCGCGCCCTACAACATCGACGGGCTCGAGGTCGTGGTCGGCGCCAGCGTCGGCATCGCGCTGTCACCGGGCGACGGCACGACGTCGGAAGAATTGATGCGCAATGCCGACATGGCGCTGTACCGCGCCAAGTCCGAGGGGGGCGGCGTGCATCATTTCTTCGAACCGGAGATGGATCAGCAGGCGCAGAAGCGCCGCGACATGGAGCGCGATCTGCGCGCGGCCTTCAGCAACGGCGAGTTCGAGCTGCACTACCAGCCGCTGGTCGACATCGCGGCCGACCGCATCTCTGGCTTCGAGTCGCTGCTGCGCTGGCGGCACCCGCAGAAGGGCATGGTCTCGCCTGCGGAGTTCATCCCGGTTGCCGAAGACATCGGCCTGATCGTCGCGCTCGGCGAATGGGTGCTGCGCGAAGCCTGCTCGGAGGCGATCAAGTGGCCCGCCGACGTCAAGGTCGCCGTCAATCTGTCGCCGGTGCAGTTCCGCAGCCGCAATCTGGTCCAGGCCGTGATCTCGGCGCTGGCGCATTCCGGCCTGTCGGCGCGGCGGCTCGAGCTCGAGATCACCGAGTCGGTGTTTCTGGCGGAGACCGAGGCCAACCTCGCGATCCTGCATCAGCTGCGCGAGCTGGGCGTCAGCATCTCGATGGACGATTTCGGCACCGGCTATTCCAGCCTGAGCTATCTGCGCAGCTTCCCGTTCGACAAGATCAAGATCGACCGCTCCTTCGTGAAGGATCTGGCGCGGCGCTCCGATTGCCTCGCGATCGTGCGCGCGATCTCGGGCCTTGGCCGCAGCCTCAGGATCACCACGACCGCGGAAGGGGTCGAGACGACAGACCAGCTCGACTGGTTGCGCGCCGAAGGTTGCAACGAGGTGCAGGGATTTCTGTTCAGCGCGGCGAGACCGGCCGGCGAGATCGCGGCCTTGCTGAGCGGCTTTGGGGAGCGTGCGTCGAAGGCGGCGTAGTCGTCATGCCCGACAATGGCGAGGGCTTTTGTAGCCCGGGTGAGCGAAGCGACACCCGGGACGAGTGTCCCGCATATCGCTCCGCTCATGCGGGCTACAAGGCTATACCCTAGAACCGCGTCACGATATCGGACAGGGCCGGGCGCGGGCGGTCCTCGCTCGGCCTGGTCGGGGTGCCGATGTGAATGAGTCCGGCGAGCTTCTCGTCCGGCTTCAGGCCGAGGCCGTCGAGCACGTCGCGGTCGAAGACAAACCAGCCGGTCAGCCAGCAGGCGCCGTAGCCGAGCGCGGTCGCCGCGGTAACGATGTTCATCGCGCTGGCGCCCGCCGACAATTCCTGCTCCCACGGCGGCACCTTCGGGTGCGGCTTGGTGAAGGAGACCACGCCGATCACCAGCGGCGCGTCGGTCAGGCGTTTCTTCTCGACCTCGATGTCGGAGGCCGGCGCCCCGGGATTCTTCCGGGCGAAGACCTTTGCGATCACGTCGCCGGCCCGCGCGCGGGCATCGCCCTCGAACACGATGAAGCGCCAGGGCGCGAGCTTGCCGTGGTCGGGTACGCGTGCGCCGATCGTCAAAATGGTCTCGAGCTCGGCCGCGGACGGGCCCGGGCCGGTCATCTCGCGCGGTTTCATCGAGCGGCGCGTCTTCAGGAGTTCAATGGCATCGGGCACGGAGATGTCCTTCAAGGGGAGTCGTGCCCCCAAGATGGGGGCACGACCGAGCCAATGAAAGCCAGTTTAGACCGATTGTGAAGATCAGGCGACGGATCGCGCCCGCTTCACGTCGGGCGGCGTCGCCTCATCGACCAGCGCGGCGATCGCCTCATCGGTCGGCATCACCGTCTGCCGCTCGCTGCCGAGACGGCGGACCGAGACCGAGTGGGTCTCGGCTTCCTTCTTGCCGACGACGAGCAGGGCCGGGATCTTGGCCAGCGAGTGCTCGCGGACCTTGTAGTTGATCTTCTCGTTGCGCAGGTCGATCTCGACCCGCAGCCCGGCGCGGCGCGCGGTCGCCGCCACCACCTTGGCGTACTCGTCGCCTTCGGAGGTGATGGTCGTGACCACGAGCTGGGTCGGCGCCAGCCAGAGCGGGAAGTTGCCGGCATAGTGCTCGATCAGGATGCCGATGAAGCGCTCCATCGAACCGCAGATCGCGCGGTGCACCATGACAGGTGCCTTCTTCGAGCCGTCATGATCGATGTAGAACGCGCCGAACCGCTCCGGCAGGTTGAAGTCGACCTGGGTCGTGCCGCACTGCCAGTCGCGGCCGATGGCGTCGCGCAGCACATACTCGAACTTCGGTCCGTAGAACGCGCCTTCGCCCGGATTGATCTCGGTCCGGATGCGGTTGCTGCCCTTGGCCTTGATCTCCGACAGGACCGTCGCCATCACGCGCTCGGCGTGATCCCACATCTCGTCGGTGCCGACGCGCTTCTCCGGCCGCGTCGAGAGCTTGACGGTGAGCTCGCCGTCGAAGCCGAAATCGGCGTAGGTCGACAGGATCAGGTCGTTGATCTTGAGGCACTCGTCGGCGAGCTGCTGCTCGGTGCAGAACACATGGGCGTCGTCCTGGGTGAAGCCGCGCACCCGCATCAGGCCGTGCATCGCGCCCGACGGCTCGTAGCGATGCACGACGCCGAACTCGGCGAGCCGCAACGGCAGGTCGCGGTAGCTCTTCAGCCCGTGCTTGAAGATCTGCACATGGCCCGGACAGTTCATCGGCTTCAGCGCGAACCAACGCTTGTCCTCGGCCTCGTCGCCGGCGGACTGCGCCGCGAACATGTTCTCGCGGTACCAGTCCCAATGGCCCGAGGTTTCCCACAGCGCCTTGTCGAGGATCTGCGGAGCGTTGACCTCGTCGTAGTCGCCGAGCAGCCGGCGCCGCATATAGGCGATCAACTGCTGGAAGATGGTCCAGCCCTTGGGGTGCCAGAACACCACGCCCGGGCCTTCCTCCTGGAAGTGGAACAGGTCGAGCTCGCGGCCGAGCTTGCGGTGGTCGCGCTTCTCGGCTTCCTCGATCTGCTTGAGATAGGCGTCGAGGTCTTCCTGCCTGGCGAATGCCGTGCCGTAGATGCGGGTCAACATCGGATTGTTGGAATCGCCGCGCCAATACGCGCCCGCCACCTTCATCAGCTTGAACGCGTTGCCGATCTTGCCGGTCGAGGTCATGTGCGGGCCGCGGCAGAGATCGAACCAGTCGCCCTGGAAGTAGATCTTGATCGGCTCGTTGCCGGGAATGGCGTCGACCAGCTCGACCTTGAACGCCTCGCCCTTGTCGCGGAACACCTGCTTGGTCTTCTCGCGATCCCAGACTTCCTTGGTGAACGGCTTGTCGCGCGCGACGATCTCGCGCATCCGCTTCTCGATCGCGGCAAAATCTTCCGGGGTGAACGGCTCGTTGCGGAAGAAGTCGTAGTAGAAGCCGTTCTCGATCACCGGGCCGATCGTGACCTGGGTGCCCGGCCACAGCGAC
The DNA here is from genome assembly GCF_054063355.1 of Bradyrhizobium sp. USDA 4502. Classification (NCBI taxonomy): domain Bacteria; kingdom Pseudomonadati; phylum Pseudomonadota; class Alphaproteobacteria; order Hyphomicrobiales; family Nitrobacteraceae; genus Bradyrhizobium; species Bradyrhizobium sp. USDA 4502. The sequence continues at coordinate 4,097,686 of NZ_JBSSGF010000001.1, read as the reverse complement.
TGCACGGCCTCCGCCAGCACATGCGCGGCATCGTGCCGGATCAGTTCCAGCGCGCGCGGATCTTCGCGGCCGATCAGCTCGATTTTGGCGTCGGCCTCGATCGGATCATTGAGGTCGGCAAGCGTGCCGTCGAGCGCCATCGCGACGGTGCGCTTGGCGAGCGAGGGCGAAATGCCTTTGGCGATGTCGAGACCGGTGGTCCCTTTCGGGAAATCGCGCCTCGCTCCGTCAGGGAAGGTGAGGACGATCTTGTTCACGGGTTCTGCGGGTTTGAGGTTAGAGAGGCTGTACTGGAATCCGGATTCGGATTTGGGTGGCGTATCGGCCATGGTGTCTCCTGTAGCTCACTCCTGCGAACGAGCGCAGGTAAGCGGAAAGCAGCGGTATAGCAGGGGATTTGACGCCTGCAATCCGGCAATATCAAGAAAATGGGCCTCCGGCCGCGCGGATTTGAACAAGGCTCGGCTGCAGGCGACGCCACGGATCGTTGCGACGCTGCCGATCATCGTCTAACGTCCGGCCTCCATTTTCCGCCATCGCGCGATCCGCAAGGTTCATGTTTTCCCGTCTCCTGTTTTTCGTGGCGTTGCTTCTGATCCCGGGCGTGTTGCGGGCGGAAGAGACACCGGTCCAGAAGGCCGGATTTGCGAAGAAGCTGACCATCTATCTCGCCCATGGGCCGGCGAACGCCTGCGGCGCCGGCTGCGATCGCTGGATCGCGATCGAAGGCGAGATCGATCGGGAAGCCGCGCAGCGGATTCGCACCTTCCTGTTTGCCAACAAGGACAGGCAGCTTCCGATCTACCTTCATTCGCCGGGCGGAAACGTCGAGCAGTCCTATGGGATCGCGCGGTTCCTGCGCGCGCACAAGGCAATCGCCCGGGTCGGCCGTACCATCGTGCCGGCCTGTTCCACCGGCACGCAGATCGACGCCGCCTGCCTGAAGATCAAGGCTGCCAAGGGGGAGGTCGAGGCCGAGCTCACCACGCGCAACGCGATGTGCGTGTCGGCCTGCGCCTATCTGTTCCTGGGCGCGACCAGCCGCGAAGTGGCGCCCGATTCGGTGCTCGCGGTGCATAACTCCAAGCTGATGTTCGTCGTGCACGGACATCCGCCTGCGCAGGTCGTCGCGGACTTCAGGCGGCGCGAGATGGTGAGCGCCGATCGCGACCGCAATGTATTCCTCGCGGCGATGGGCATCAGCCATGAGCTCAGCGACCTCATCAAGTCCGTGAAGTTCGAGGACCTGCACGTGCTGACGCGGCCGGAGCTTTATCGATTCGGCATCGATACGCGGCCGCTGCCGGAAACCCTGTGGGCGGTGGATAAGGAAACACGGCCCTATGTTCGCAAGATCGTGCAGCAGAAAAGGGCCGACGGCAGTGCGTTCCGCATGATGGAGTGGCGGCTGTTCTGCGAGAGCAAGGATCGCGGGCGGCTGATGTTCGTGCGCGAGTTCGAGGAGGGGGCAGCCGGCAAGAGCACGGTGCTGATGATGGCCGGCGCGACCAGGACCGTTGCATTCGGCCGGTCGGCGCGGTTCGGCAAATACGAGGTCTGGAGCGAGGCGGTGACCTCGGACATCGTCAAGGCGATGCTCGCGGCCCCGCATCTGCAGATCGGCGAAAGCCCGCCGGCAACCGACGCCAAGCTCGACGCCAAGTCTGACGTCAAGTCAGACACCAAGTCCGGCCTTGCGACATTCGATATCGGCACCACCGGGCTGGAGCAGGGGTGGACGCAGCTTCTGGCATCATGCCCGGCGGCGACCGCCGGCCCGAAGCCTGCGAGCCCGTTGCCGGCCGCCGCGTCGCCGAGCGTCAGCGCCGTGCCGGCGGCATCGCCGTCGCCATGAGCGCAAGAGGCGCCGTTCGATCAGGTGCCATGCATTTAGATGCAGTTGCATCGATCTCGGCGTCTGCTAACAACGCGGCGTGAAACGCTTCGCTCCCACCGCATTGATGCTCGGCAACATCGTCACCGGCTGCTCGGTGCTGGCGCCGGCCGGCATGCTGGCGGAGTTGTCCGACGGACTCGGCGTCACGATCCACACCGCGGGTCTCCTGATCACCTTCGGCGCGATCGTGCTGTGCGTGGGCTCGCCGGCGACGGCGTGGCTGACCAGCCGGATCGAGCGGCGGGCCTTGCTGACGGCGACGCTGCTGGTGCTGACGCTGACCAATGCGGCATCCGCCTTTGTGCCGAACTACGACAGCCTCCTGATCATTCGGCTGGTGATGCTCGCGGTCGGCGTGCTCTACACGCCGCAGGCGGCGGGCACCGCGGCACTGATCGTGCCGGTGGAGAAGCGCGGCAGCACGATTGCCTACATCTTCCTCGGCTGGTCGCTTGCTGCCGCGATCGGGCTGCCGCTGATCACCTTCATCGCAAGCCGCTACGGCTTTCGCGCGACCTATGGCGCGATCGCGCTGACCGGGCTCGTCAGCTCCCTGCTGCTGTGGTGGCGGCTGCCAGGCGGACTGCACAGCGCGCCGGTTGACCTCAGAACCTGGGTCGATCTCGGCCGCAATCCGATGGTCATTCTGCTGCTGTCGATCACGACGCTGCAGATGTCCGGCCAGTTCGTGGTGTTCACCTTCATGGGACCGCTGCTCGCCAAACTGACCGGCGCCAATGCGGACGCCGTCGGGATCGTGTTCGCGCTCTACGGCATCTTCGGGTTCGTCGGCATCGTGATCGCAACGCGCGTGGTGGACTCGTGGGGCGCCTGGAAAACCTCGGTCCTGTTCACCGTGCTGCTGCTCGCAGGCGTCGCCGGCTGGGCGCTGAGCGCCGGCGCCTACGCCCTGATGGCCGCCTCCGTCGCTGTGTGGGGCCTCGGCTTTGCATCGACCAATTCGATGCAGCAGGTACGCCTGGTCGGTGCGGCGCCGGCGCTCGCTTCGGCGTCGGTCTCGCTCAATACCTCGGTGCTGTATATCGGCCAGGCCATCGGCTCCGCGATCGGCGGCTTGCTGTTCGCCCGCGAATGGCTGCACAGCGCAGGCTACGTGGCTACAGCCTTCGTCGCGGCGGCGCTCGCGGTCGTGGTCGTCACGCGGCCGCGACGGACGGCCGCCACCGCCGCAGCCGAGTGAACGGTTGGCTTTCACGTTTGTGTTCGCGAGAGCATCCCAACAACGATCCGCGTGCGGAACATCAGGGAGCTCGACTGCGCGTCACCACCTCACGCTTTGGCTGGGCACGATGAACGCCGTCGTGCTCGGCTTGTTCGGATTGTGGGTGAAGTAGCCGTAGGCGGCGACGATCACGACGAGCAAGGCAAGCACGGCCAGCAAGTCGATCTGCCGGGGATCATGACCGTTGTGGCTGATTTTCCAGCGCATTGTTGTTTCCTCCCCAAAGGGGGCAATGAAACAATGCGCCAACTATCGCCACAGTTCCGCCGGGCAGCAATGCGCGCTGCGCTTGGACGTGCCGCAGCAACCGATCAATTGTGGTTGGCGCCGCGTCAGCCTTCGTTGACGCCGCGCCAGCGGCCATAGCGCCAGGGCAGGTACCAGCGTGCCCCGGGCGGCTTCGTCAGCGGGACATTATCGATCCCGGATGTTCCCCAGGGCTGGCAGCGCAGCAGCCGCGCCAGCGTCATCCAGCCGCCGCCCCACAGGCCGAAGCGTTCGATCGCCTCGTCGCCATAGACCGAGCAGGTCGGCAGATGCCGGCAGTTGTAGCCGACCAGCGGCGACAGCGTGTGCCGGTAGATCCAGATCAGGGCGCGGCCGAGGTTGCGCGGCAAGCGGCGCATGGTGCTGGCACAGTCCATGCATCGTGGATGGTGTGTCGTTGAATGGTTTGTCGGCGGCATACGCAAGTATGTACGTAGTCTTGCGGGGGTTCCAAGCCAAGGAACTGTTTTGTTGCAGATATTTACGCCACAGTTCGTTATTATTGCACAGCACCGATGGCGCTGCAGCAAGGGCTCTATGGACGGTCCGGGTCAGCAACGCTACCGTTCCCATAACGCGCCGCTGACAGAATCGTGGCGCACTGCCATGGGGCCATTGCCACCGCTCGCATCACCAAGGGCTTGGGGGAAGGAACCAAATTGAGGCTCGTCAAGTCGCTCTCGTTGCGCAGTTGGGCGCTTACCGGCGCCGTTGCTCTTTGCTTCGCAGCTTCCGGCACCGCCGCCATGGCGGGCGGTTCTGCGCAGGCCAATTCGACCCTCGAAGAGCGCAAGCTGCCGATGAAGTTCAGCTGGATCGCCTGCCAGCCGAATTGCCGCGGCTGGGTGTCCGCGGTCGGCATCATCACGGCCGATAGTCCGAGGGAATTCGACGAGTTCGCGCGCGGCCGCCAGCTCAACGGCGCCACCATCGTGCTCGACTCCAGCGGCGGCTCGGTCAACGACGCGATCGCGCTCGGCCGCCGCTTCCGCGGTCTCGGCGTGCTGACCACGGTCGGCACCAGCGTCGTCAATCAGGCCGCGCAAGGCGGCCGCGCGAGCGTTCTGCCCGATGCTTATTGCGAGTCGATGTGCGTGTTCCTGCTGTTGTCGGGCAAGACGCGCTACGTTCCGCCGGCCGCCCATGTCCGCGTGCATCAGATCTGGATGGGCGATCGCGCCGACGACGCCAAGGCCGCGAGCTACACCGCGCAGGACCTGATGATCGTCGAGCGCGATATCGGCCGTCTTGCCAAGTACACCTTCGATATGGGCGGCGCGGGTGATCTGCTAGCGCTCTCGCTCAGCGTGCCGCCGTGGGAAGACCTGCACGAATTGTCGGCGGCCGAATTGCGGCTGACCAATCTCATCACCACCGATGCGGTTGCCGACGTGCTGCCGCGGCAGGACAACAGCAAGGACAACGCAATTCCCGTCGCCGAGGCGAAGCCGAAGAACAACGATCGCTTCGTGAGCAGCGCGATGGAGGGCGAGGCGTCGCAGGCGAGAGCGACCAAGACCGCCGAGGTCGTGGTGCCGACCGGCGGCAGCGCGGCGCCGGCGCCGGTCCAGCCCGCGCAGTAAGAACGCACATTGTCGCGTCGTTCCGGGACGCGTAAGCGGACCACAGATGCGCAATTGCGCATCGGGGAACCTCGAGATTCCGGGTTCGATGCTGCGCATCGCCCCGGAATGACCTGACATGCAATTTTACGCCGGCTGCTTCGCCTTGGCCTCGATCTGACCGATCGCATCGACCACGGCATCGAAGGTCAGCAGGGTCGAGGCATGGCGGGCCTTGTAGTCGCGCACCGGCTCGAGCAGCGCGATATCGGCCCATTTGCCGCCCTGCGGGGGCTGGCCGTTTTCCTTCAGCATCTTGCGGACCGTCTCGCGCAATTCGCGCAGCTCGTCCGCGGTCGAGCCCACCACCCGGCTCGCCATGATCGAGGAGGAGGCCTGGCCGAGCGCACAGGCCTTCACGTCATGGGCGAAATCCGTCACCACGGGACCGTCCATCTTGAGGTCGACCTTGACGGTCGAACCGCACAATTTGGAGTGGGCGGTGGCGCTGGCGTCCGGGTCGGCCAGCCGTCCGAGGCGCGGAATATTGCCGGCCAACTCGATGATCCGCTTGTTGTAAATGTCGTTCAGCATGGGGACAGATGCCTGGTTCCGGCGGTGCCGGGCGCTCTTGGCGGCTGGGTTGCACCGTCCTATATATGGACGGCAACGCCGGAAACATAGCCCGGCCATGCAGCCACCGCGGCCCACCTCCGCCGCGGCGGTGCTACAATTATGGGACTCAGGCGCCCGGCGGTCGAACCATCCGCCCCGTCTGCCCGGTGACACATCCGGACCAAGGTCAAATCCGAGGGCCGGTCGAACGGAGAAGACATGGACGCCTTGATCAAATCGATTCGCCCCAGCAAGCCGACCGACGCGAAGCCCGGCGAGCTCGACCCCTCAGAATTCATGACGGCGGCCGTCCGTGCCGACCAGCCGCGCCCGTCGCGGGCGGAGGCGGAGGACGCCGTGAAGACGCTGCTCGCCTATATCGGCGAGAACACCGGCCGCGAGGGCCTGCTCGACACGCCGCGCCGGGTCGTCGAGGCCTATGACGAGCTCTATCAGGGCTACCACCAGTGCCCGGCCGAGGTGCTGAACCGCACCTTCGGCGAGACCGCCGGCTACGACGATTTCGTCCTCGTCCGCGACATAGAGTTCACCTCGCAGTGCGAGCATCACATGATGCCGTTCTACGGCAAGGCGCATATTGCCTATACGCCGGTGGAGCGCGTCGTCGGCCTCTCCAAGCTGGCGCGGCTGACCGATATCTTCGCCCGCCGTCTGCAGACCCAGGAGCATCTCACCGCGCAGGTCGCGGCTGCGATCGACGAGGTGCTGAAGCCCCGCGGCGTTGCAGTGCTGATCGAGGCGGAGCATACCTGCATGTCGGTGCGCGGCGTTGCCAAGCATGGTGCATCGACCTTCACCAGCCGCTTCACCGGCATGTTCCGCGACAATCCGGCGGAGCAGCAGCGTTTCCTGTCCCTGGTGCGAGGACCGAACCGGTAACCTCGCATTTTCCTGAGCGAGGTTTTCCGTGTCCGCAGCGACCCACGATCACGACCGCGAGGAGGGGCTGGCCTTCCAGCCCAAATTCGACGCGGCAGGCCTTGTGACCTGCGTCGCGACCGATGCCGCGACCGGCGATGTGCTGATGGTCGCGCACATGAATGACGAGGCCCTGCGCAAGACGATCGCGACCGGCGAAGGCTGGTACTTCAGCCGCTCGCGCAATGCGCTGTGGCGCAAGGGCGAGAGCTCGGGCCAGACCCAGCGCGTGGTCGAGATCCGGATGGATTGCGATCAGGACGCGGTGTGGATCAAGGTCGAGCAGATCGGCGCCGCCTGCCACACCGGACGGCGCTCCTGCTTCTATCGCGCGGTGAAGGACGAGGGCGGGCATGTCAGCCTGTCCTTTGTCGACGCCGAGAAGCTGTTCGATCCGGCGCAGGTCTATCGCAAATAGATCATTGATCTGAATCAAGTACAGCGCGGCGAAGTCGTGTACTTCGTGGCCCCTGTTACGCCATGCGCAAGCCGTTGCGCATGGTCGTCACTGGGGGTGAACTGTGGCGCATCGCCTGATACCGCTTGTTGGGTTTTTTGCCTGGGCTGTGTGGCCGATCGGCGAGGCGCAATCGCAAACGACCGAGCGTGCGCCCGATACCATGGCCGCGCGCGTCCTTGCCTGTGCGCCTTGTCACGGCGCCGAAGGCGAGGGCACCAGCGACGCCTATTTCCCGCGGCTGGCCGGCAAGCCGGCGGGCTATCTCTACAACCAGCTCATCGCATTCCGGGATGGACGGCGGAAATATCCGCCGATGAACTACCTGCTGGAGTTTCAGACCGACGATTACCTGAAGAAGATCGCCGAATATTTCGCCTCGCTCAGGCCGGCATTTCCGCCGCTGGTCCCGCCGGTCGACAGCAAGGAGATCCTGGCGCGCGGCGAGACGATCGTGAAGAACGGCGATCCGCAGCACGGCATTCCGCCCTGTTCAGCCTGCCATGGTCCCACATTGGGCGGCATGGAGCCCGGCATTCCCGGCCTGCTTGGCCTGCGCGCCGCCTATATCAGCGGCCAGCTCGGCGGCTGGCGCTACGGCACGCGGACCGCGTTCGCTCCCGATTGCATGCAGATCGTCGCGAGCCTGCTGACGGAGGACGACGTGAAGGCGGTGGCCGCCTATCTGTCCTCGCGTCCGGCGCCGGCGGATCCATCCTTCGCGCCGCGAGGCAGCCTTCCGATGCCGCTCGAATGCGGCAGCGAACCGCATTGAAGGGATCGTGCCGATGTCGCGAACCTTAACAGGACTGCTTGTCGGACTGATGCTGGCACTGTCGCCGATTGGGGCATCGGCGCAGCAGAAGGCGGCCGATCCGGCCGTCCTCGCCAAGGGCGAGTATCTCGCACGCGCCGGCGATTGCATCGCCTGCCACACCGCGCGCGAAGGCAAGACCTTCGCCGGCGGCCTCCCGATGAAGACGCCATTCGGCACGCTCTACACGTCGAACATCACGCCCGACCCGCAGACCGGGATCGGCACGTGGACCTCCGATCAGTTCTACCAGATGATGCACAATGGCCGCTTTCCCGATGGCGGCCTGGTCTATCCGGCGATGCCGTTCGCCTCCTATACCAAGGTGACGCGCGAGGACAGCGACGCGATCTACGCCTATTTGCGCACGGTGCCGCCGGTCAGGCAGCTCAACAAGCCGCACGACCTGACATTCCCGTTCAACAACCGCTCGCTGATCCTCGGCTGGCGCACGCTGTTCTTCAGGGAAGGCGAGTTCAAGCCTGATCCGACGAAGTCGGCGGAGTGGAATAGAGGTAACTACCTGGTCGAGGGGCTGGGTCATTGCGGGATGTGTCACACCCCGATCAATGCGCTCGGCGGCAGCAAGCAGTCGCAGGCCTTCGAGGGCGGCCTGATCCCGATGCAGAACTGGTACGCGCCGTCGCTGACCTCCAACAAGGAGACGGGGCTCGGCGACTGGACGATCGAGGAGATCGTCGACTATCTGCGCAAGGGCGTGTCCGCCAAGGGCGCCGTGTACGGACCGATGGCCGAGGTCGTCTACAACAGCCTGCAATATCTCAATGATGATGATGCGCGCGCGATGGCGGTCTACCTGAAGGGCCTTGCGCAGGGCGGTCCTCCGGAGAAGGCGTCGACTTCGCTGCCGTCGGCCGAGAGCAGTCTGCTGCTGTCCTTCGGCAAGTCGATCTATGACCGCGACTGCGCAAGCTGTCATGGCGCGATCGGGCAGGGCATGCCGCCGGATTATCCGCCGCTTGCCGGCAATCAGTCGATCCAGATGGTCTCCGCAGTGAACCCGATCCGGATGGTGCTCAATGGCGGGTATCCGCCGGGCACGTCGGGCAATCCGATGCCCCACGGCATGCCGCCGTTCGCGCAGAAACTGTCGGATGACGAGGTCGCGGCTGTCGTGACCTACATTCGAACGGCCTGGGGCAATCGCGGCGAGCCGGTGTCGGCGCGGCAGGCCAACGAACTGCGGGCAGCAACGCTGAACTAAAGCATGATCCGGAAAAGTGCGAAGCGGTTTTCCGAAACGATCATGCTCAAACAAAGGAGCTAAAGCGCGATGACTAGTCAACCTCGTCTCGTCTCGCGTTAAGGGGAGCGCGATCATGATCAACTCGTCTTCGCCGCAACCGCCGGCATCGGGCTCGGAAGACGATGATGTCGAGACCATCGTACGCGCCGGTCCAGGTGGCGCGGTCGCGGTCGCGGGCATTGCGACGGCCGTCGTGGTCGGGTTGTGGTTTGCGTTCTATCTGCTGGTCTTCCTGCCGCGGAGCGTTCCCTGATGGCGAGCGAGACTGACCACAGCCTCGGCGAGGCCGTTGCCGCACGGATCGAGCGGCGCTGGGCGACGCTGTCGATCGTCATTGTCGGCGTCCTGGTCGGCATGGCGACCTATATCGGCATCCATCAGGCGACGATGCCGCAGGGCCGGGTCGAAACCGCCGATCCCAAGACGCTGCATCTGTCGGGCGAATTCGTCGAGAGCAATCTCGGCAGCGAAATGCTGGCCGACGGATCGGTCACCGTGCGTGCGATTGGCCAGCAATATTCCTTCACACCGCAATGCATCGTGGTGCCCGCGGAGACGCCGATCACCTTCCGCGCCACCAGCGCCGATGTCGTCCACGGTTTCCTGATCGAGGGCACCAACATCAACACGATGCTGGTGCCGGGCTACGTCACCGACCTGCCGGTGCGCTTCAAGGCGCCGGGCGATCACGTGATGCCGTGCCAGGAATTCTGTGGCATCGGCCACCAGGGCATGTGGGGCAAGGTCAAGGTGGTCGACAAGGCTGCGTTCCGTGACATGGCGGCAGCGAAGCGGAGGCTGACCTGTGTTGATTAACAAGCGGCTGATCGCGGTGCATTTCTGGCTTGCCTTCATCGTGTTCGGCGTCGCGCTGGTGCTCGGCGCCTGGCAGATGTTCGTGCGCAGCCCGTTGAACGCCTGGCATTTCAATCCGGAATTCTACTATCGCTCGGTCACCGCCCATGGCTCGGCGATGGGATACGTATTCCCGACACTGATCGCGATGGGATTCGGTTACGCGATCACCGAAGCCTCGCTCGAGAAAGAGCTGGTTGGACGGCGCTGGGCCTGGGTGGGCTTCTTCCTGGTCGCCGTCGGCGCCGTTGTCGCGATGATCCCGGTGTCGCTCGGGCTCGCCTCGGTGCTCTACACCTTCTATCCGCCGATGGTCGGCAATCCCTTCTATTACATCGGCGTCGTCATGGTCGTGGTCGGCTCATGGATCTGGGTCGCGCTGATGGTGACCAATTTCGCGATCTGGAAGCGCGAGAACCCGGGCAAGCCGGTGCCGCTTGCGATGTATGCCAATGTTGCGGGCTCACTGCTCTGGGGCTGGACCGCGGTCGGCGCGGCGCTTGAGATCCTGTTCCAGATCCTGCCCGTGGCGCTTGGGCTGAAGTCGACGATCGATGCGGGGCTGGCCCGCGTCTTCTTCTCCTGGACGCTGCACGCCATCGTCTATTTCTGGCTGATCCCGACCTACATCGCCTATTACACGATCTTCCCGCGGGCGATCGGCGGCCGGCTCTTTAGCGACCCGATGGCGCGGATTTCGTTCATCCTGTTCGTCGTGGTGGCGATGCCGATCGGCGTGCATCACCTGTTTGCCGATCCGCAGGTCGGCGCCGGATTCAAGTTCATGCACTCCGTGTTCACCGGCCTCGTCGCGCTGCCGACGCTGCTCACGGTGTTCACGATCTGCGCGTCGGCGGAGATTGCCAGCCGCCTGCGTGGCGGCCGCGGCGCATTCGGCTGGATCGGCGCGCTGCCATGGTCCAATCCGATCATGCTGGCGACGGCGCTGTCGCTGGTCATGCTCGGCTTCGGCGGCGCCGGCGGTCTGATCAACATGAGCTATCAGCTCGATGCCACCGTGCACAACACGCAGTGGATCACCGGCCATTTCCACCTGATCTTCGGTGGCGCCATCGTCATCATGTATTTCGCCATCGCCTATGATCTGTGGCCGCATCTGACCGACCGGGCGCTGGACAGTTTTGGCCTGATGCGCACGCAGCTCTGGCTGTGGTTCATCGGCATGATCGTGACCACCTTCCCGTGGCACTATGTCGGTATTCTCGGCATGCCGCGCCGCATGGCCTATTATGACTATGCCAACCCGGCGATCTCGCCGCAGGCCTTGTCGGTCACGATGTCGGCAATCGGCGGGTTCATTCTTCTGATATCGGGCCTGCTGTTCCTGCTGGTGCTGATCCGCGGGCAGTTCGGCGCGCGAGGCGAGGCGGGTGCGTACCGCTTCGCGGTGCCGCTGCACATGCCCGCGCGGATTCCGGTCGCGCTCAACTCATTCGGCCTGTGGCTCGCGTTGATGGTCGGTCTCACCGTGGTGAATTATGGTTTCCCGATCGCGCAGCTGATGGCGCTGAACGAGACCAGCGTGCCCGCGGTCTATGTCGGAGCCGGCCGATGAGCGACCAGCCGCTGTTCTCGCTTCGCAATCCGTGGTTCGGCGCCAGCGTCGGCATCACGGTTGCCATCGCTGTGTTGTCGGCCGTCGCAGGCCTGATCTGGTTGCCGCTGGCGCAACCCAATTTGAAGCTTGCCGGCGTCTGGGATGCGATCTGCAGCGCTGCCGGCGTTCCGCGTGCCGCCGTGCAGGAGGCCGGCATCAAGCCGGATTTCAAGACGTCCAAAGTCGTCATGACATCGGAGATGCTGACCAAGGCAGATCAGGTCTCGATCGGGCGGGGCGCAACGCTGGCGCAGCGCTGCGCGATCTGCCACGGACCGCAGGGCGTCAGCGACGCCCATTCACCGAACCTCGCCGGGCAATTTGCTGCGGTGACCTACAAGGAGCTGAACGACTTCAAGACCGGCGCGCGGGTCAGCGTGGTGATGAGCCCGTTCGCGGCGGCGATGAGCGATCAGGACATGAAGGATGTCGCGGCCTATTACGCCTATCTGCCGCGGGTGCCTTCGAACAATCTGGATACCGGGCGTCCCGCGCCGGCGATCGTGGTGACGGGCGCCCCGATGCGCAACATCGCGCCTTGCGGCTCCTGCCACGGCGATGTCGACAACAAGGCGGGAAGCCCCTGGCTCGGCGGCCAGTCGGCGGTCTACATCAAGGCGCAGCTCGAGGCCTTTGCATCCGGGGCCCGCCGCAACGATATCAGTCAGCAGATGCGCAACATCGCGCGCCAGATGACGGCCGAGGAGATCGACCAGGTCGCGCATTACTACGAGGCCCAGCCCTGAACCGGCGCTATTAACGCGCCATTAACTATAATTACGGCACCTTGACGGGACATGGGTGCCGATTGCCGGCGCCCGGCAAGGCACCCGGACAGATGGCGGTCGACCTCTTCAATGCGACGGCTTCGGCAGGTGTCGATTCCTCGCGCCTGAAGGTCGCAAGCTCGATCAAGCAGGCGGCCGCGACCACCGGCACGAGCTTCGAATATCTGCTCACGACCGCGAAGATGGAATCCAATTTCAACCCGCGGGCCGGCGCCACGACCTCGTCGGCGCATGGACTTTATCAATTCATCGACCAGACCTGGCTCGGCACCGTCAAGGAGGCTGGAAGCCAGCTCGGTTATGGCCAGTATGCCGACGCCATCAGCAGGAATTCCGACGGCAGCTATTCGGTCAGCGATCCCTCGGCGCGCGCCGCGGTCATGAAGCTGCGCGACGATCCGGACGCGGCGTCCTCGATGGCGGCGGTGCTGACGCAGTCCAACAGCTTCAAGCTTACCGGCAAGCTCGGCCGCCGTCCGGCCGATGCCGAACTCTACATGGCCCACTTCATGGGCGTCGGCGGCGCCGGCAAGCTGATCTCGAGCGCCGAGGACAGCCCGAGCGCCAATGCGGCCACGATGTTCCCGAAGGCGGCGGCCGCCAACCAGTCGATCTTCTACGACAAGTCGGGCAGCGCACGCAGCGTCAGCCAGGTCTATTCGGTGCTGACCACGCGCTACGCGGCGGCCGCGAACTCCAAGGACACGCGCACCGCCTTCGCGGCGGCGGGTGGCGACACCATGTCGCCTTACGCGATCGCAAGCGCCGCGCCGACGACAGCGCTGACCATGGATACCGCATCCTATCTCTCGACCTTCCCGGACTCCCGGTCGGCCGCGCCCGTCGCTGCGACCTCGGCTGTGGCATCGGCACAGCCGGCGCCGACCTTCCGCTCGCTCTACCAGGCCGGCGACCGCTCGGAGCCGATCTCGCCGGCGGTGCAGGAGCTGTGGGGCAATTCCGCCTCGCTGACGTCATCGGCGACGCCGAAGGTCCGCGCGCCCGGACGGCTCGACCTGTTCAGCGATCCGAGCGGCACCTACAGCAACGGCTAGCGCTGTCTTGCTGCGCGCGCGAAGCCGCGCGCCGTTGCGGCTTTAACGAAACGTCAATAATCCCAAACGTTTATGGTGAACCCTTTGTTAAGCGTCATGGTTTATTTTTCCTTGCAGTGGCGTCGTATGTCGATGCCGTTTCGTTGCGTAAGCCGGAAGGACCATGATCGTTCGGCAGTTTATTAGTTGGATTAGGACCGCTCCAGCAGGTGAGCGAGCAGAGGCAACACGGGCGTTGGCCCGGGCCTGGCTCATCTCGGATCTCACCGAGGACGACCGCATCGCAGCCGAAGGCGCGCTGCTGATGCTGCTCGACGACCCGTCGCCGCTGGTACGGCAGGCGATGGCCGAGGTGTTCGCGCGCAGCGTGGACGCGCCTGCCGCAATCGTGCAGGCGCTGTCGGCCGACCAGCCGGCGATCGCGCTGCCGGTGCTGGAGCATTCACCGCTCTTGATCGATGCCGACCTCGTCGACATCGTTGCCACCGGTTCCGACGAGATGCAGTGCGCGATCGCGCGCCGCACCAATCTGCCGGCCTCCGTCGGCGCCGCGATTGCCGAGGTCGGCTCGGCGGCGGCCGCGCTCGAGCTGATCGAGAATCCTTGCGCCGGCCTCGCGCCGTTCTCCTGGGATCGCATCGTCGAACGCCACGGCCATCTCGCCGCCATCAGGGAATCGATGCTACAGCTGGAGGACCTGCCGTCGGCAACGCGGCTGGCGCTGGTCGCAAAGCTCTCCGACACGCTGGCGCAGTTCGTCGTCGCGCGAAACTGGCTCGGCGCCGATCGGGCCGACCGCATCGCCGGCGAGGCCAGGGAACGCTCGACGGTGAACATCGCCGCGCGCGCCTTCGGCGACGACATGCAGAACCTGATCACGCATCTGCGCGCCACCGGGCAATTGACCGCCGGGCTGATCCTGCGCGCGCTGCTGTCGGGCAATCTCGATCTGTTCGGGGCGGCGCTCGCCGAACTGTCCGGACTGCCCTATGGCCGCGTCACCGCGCTGTTGAACGACCGCGGCGGCAACGGCCTGCAGGCGCTGCTGCGCCGCGCCGGCCTGCCGGAATCCACCTACGCCGCGTTCCGCGTCGCGCTCGAGGCCAGCCACGAGGTCGGCTATGTCGACAGCGGTGACGGCGCGGCGCGGCTGCATCGCAGCATGGTGGAGCGGGTGCTGACGCATTGCGAGACCGATCATTCGGCGGCCGAGCCGCTCCTGGTCCTGCTGCGCCGCTTCGCGACCGAATCGGCCCGCGAGGACGCACGGATGTTCTGCGAGGAGCTCGCCGCGGAAGACGCGATCGCGGTGCTGCCCTACGACGACGATCTCATCGCGGCCTGAGGGCCGCGTTTCCTTCCCATCGATGGATGCTTGAGTGGGCTGTCGCAACGCGAGCAGCCGGCCGCGCGGCTATTCGCCGGGCACGATGCTCGGCGCGAGGATCGCCTCGAGGTGCTCGGGACGGTCGCGGTTGGCGTGGGTCAGGAATTCGTCGGCGATGCCGCGGAGCTGCTTGCTCAGCACGCCGGCGACGACCGCGGTGTCGAGCTTGGTGCGGTTGCGCACGATCGCCTGCACGGCGTTGATGTGGTGCGCAATCAGCTGCGGCGGCACGGCGCCGAGATCCGGCGCGTGCTCGATGATGCGGCACAGGCTCTCCGCGGCTGCGGCCGCCGACGGATAGCCGAATGTCGCGGCATCACCCTTGATGTCATGCGCGGCGCGGAACAGCTCCTCGCGCGTCTTGTCGCTGAAGCCCTCGCGCAGCACGGTGGCGTGTGCGGCGGAGAGGCGGTCGGCCTCGATCGTCATCCACTCCTTGAACTCGCCCGACAGCCCGGCGAGCGCCTTTTCGGCGCGGCCGACAGGATCGTCGAGATCGCTCTCGGGGACGCGCAGCAGCATCTTGCGCAGCGGATTGGGCTGCGTGATGACGTGGTGCGTGCTGAAACTCTTGACCTCGATCGTCCCGGGTTTGTCTTTCGCCATGGCGATGTCCTAGATGGCCGAGCGCGCCTTTTCGAGCAGCGACGGTTGTTGCAGCACCTCGACCTCGCCGCTGCCGCGGCGTTCGGGGCCGATATAGGTGTTGGTGGTGTTCCGGCGGCGGTCAGGGCCGAAATAGGTCTTGGTCTTGATGAACGGGCGCGGGTTGGCGACCACGTTCATGATGCGCTGGTAGAGGCCCTTGGCCGAGATCGGCTTGGCCAAGAATTCGGTGACGCCGGCATCGCGCGCCACGGTGACACGGCGCTTCTCGGAATGCCCGGTCAGCATGATGATCGGCGCGTAGGGGTTGCCCTTGGATTCCGGCTGCCGGATCATCTGCGCAAGCTCGAGCCCGTCGAAGATCGGCATCGACCAGTCGGTGATGACGATGTCGGGCACGTAGTGCGTATTCATCTCGAGCGCGGTGGCGCCGTCCTCGGCCTCATACACCTCGCGCGCGCCGAACGAATGCAGCAGCGTCCGCAGGATGCGGCGCATGTGCGGATTGTCGTCGCAAATCAAAAATCGCAGCTTGTTGAAATCGATGCGATACATGGTCCGGCCCTGATAGGGCATACCGGGCCAATGCGGTATTACCCGACGTTAACCATATCCCGCCCGGGGTTAATGATTGGTTGCCGGGCAAGGAGGCAGACGCCGTCAGTAGCCGAACTGCTCGCGCAGGATGCGTTCTTCCAGCGAGTGGCCGGGGTCGAACAGCATCCGCATCGCGATCGTCTTGTCGGACAACACCTCGACCCGGCGGACGTCGCGGACCTCGTCATGATCGGCGACCGCGGCGACCGGGCGCTTCTCGCCCTCGATCACCTCGATCACCACGAAGGCGGAATTCGGCAGCAGCGCGCCGCGCCAGCGCCGCGGCCGGAACGCGCTGATCGGGGTCAGCGCCAACAGCGCCGCGTTGATCGGCAGGATCGGCCCCTGGGCGGAGAGGTTGTAGGCGGTCGATCCGGCCGGCGTCGCCACCAGGATGCCGTCGGCCATCAGCTCGGGCATCCGCTCGTGCTCGTCGATCAGGATGCGCAGCTTGGCGACCTGGTAGGTCTGCCGGAACAGCGCGACCTCGTTGATGGCGTGATGCAGATGCACGGCGCCGTGGATGTCGGTCGCGCGCATCAACAGCGGATTGATCAGCGACTCCCGCGCGGCGGCAAGCCGGGCGCGCAGATCATGCGTCGAATATTCGTTCATCAGGAAGCCGACCGTGCCGCGGTGCATGCCGTAGATCGGCTTGCCGCTGCGCATGTTGGCGTGCAGCGTCTGCAGCATCAAACCGTCGCCGCCGAGCGCGACCACGACGTCGGCATCCGCGGGTAGATGGTTGCCGTACATTTCCGTCAGCTGCTCGAGCGCCGACTGCGCTTCCACGCTCGCGCTGGCGACGAAGGCGATCTTGTCATACCGCTTGGAGCTGGCCATTCGCTCACGAACTCGTTTGGCACGGAACACGCCGCGCTCGTCTATACATCCCGGGCGGCCTTGTCGAGATGGTCCGGGAACGGACCGCATGCCACGCCGGCGCCGCCAAACTAGCGCAGTTTGCTGCTCGATTGCGTAAATCGGGGCGCAGGGAGTGAACGATATGGCTAACAGTCTTGCGACACGGCTCGCCGCGGCGTTGCTGGTGGCCTGCCTTGCGACCGCGGCGCGAGCCGACGATGACGTCCCGCAGCCATCGCCGTCGCCGAGCGCGCAGGCCCCAAGCGGCCAGAACCCAGGTGGTCAGAACCCGAGCGGCCAGAAGGGGCGGGCAGGGCGCGGCAGCGAGGCCGGCTCCGGCGCCAACGCTGCGGCCAGCGGCTCGACCGCCGAGCAGCACCGCCTGCCGCCGGACTCCACGACCAAGCAATCGGTCGCGCTGCCTACCCGCACGCTGAACTTCAGCGCGACCGCGGGCTCGATCCGCGTGTTCGACGACAAGGGCGAGCCGCTCGCCGACATCGCTTATACATCCTACCAACTCGACGGCGCCGAGAAGGCGAACCGGCCGGTGACCTTCCTGTTCAACGGCGGTCCGGGCTCCGCGTCGGCTTGGCTGCAATTGGGCAATGTCGGGCCATGGCGGCTGCCGTTCGACGGCGCGGTGTCCTCGGCCGCGCCCGAGCTGCAGGCCAATGCCGACACCTGGCTCGATTTCACCGATCTCGTCTTCATCGACCCGGTCGGCACCGGCTACAGTCGCTTTGTCACGACGTCGGAGGAGGCGCGCAAGCGTTTCTTCACCGTCGACGGCGACGCCAATTCGGTCGCGCTGGTGATCCGCCGCTGGCTGGAGAAATACGACCGGCTGACCTCGCCGAAATATCTCGTCGGCGAAAGCTATGGCGGCATTCGCGGGCCCAAGGTGGTGCGCAATCTGCAAATGCAGCAGGGCGTCGGCGTCCGCGGCCTGGTGCTGATCTCGCCGGTGCTCGATTTCCGCGAATATACCGGCTCCAGCCTCCTGCAATATGTCGCAAGCCTGCCGACCATGGCGGCGGTGGCGCGACAGGCAAAGGGCCCGGTGACGCGCGAGGATCTCGCCGACGTCGAGAGCTACGCGCGCGGCGATTTCCTGCTCGACCTCGTCAAGGGGCAGGCCGACACCGAGGCCACCACGCGGCTCGCCGACAAGGTCGCAAGCCTGACCGGGATCGATCAGGTGGTGAGCCGCAGGCTGGCCGGCCGCTTCGACATCGGCGAATTCCGCCGCGAGTTCGATCGCAAGAGCGGCAAGGTGACCGGCCGCTACGACGCCTCCATCGAGGGCTTCGATCCCTATCCGGATTCCAGCTATTTCCGCTTCAACGATCCGTCCGGCGATCCGCTGATGGCGCCTTTGACCAGCGCCGCCGTCGACCTCACCACGCGCAAGCTGAACTGGCGGCCGGACGGCTCCTATCATCTGCTCAGCGAAAGCGTGAACAAGGCCTGGGAGTTCGGTCACGGCATCAGTCCGGCGGAGTCGGTGACGCAGCTTCGCCAGGCGCTGGCGCTCGACCCCAACCTGAAACTCCTGGTCGGCCACGGCCTGTTCGATCTCGCCACGCCGTACTTCGCCTCGAAGATCATCCTCGATCAGTTGCCGGCCTTCGCGGGCCCGAGCCGCACCAGGCTCGCGGTCTATCCCGGCGGCCACATGTTCTACTCCCGCGACGGCTCGCGCCAGGCGTTCCGCAAGGAGGTCGAGGCGCTGATGAGGTAAGGGGATGTGGCGGTGTGGATTGCGCCGTCGCTGCAAATACGGTCGTCGTCCTGGCGAAAGCCAGGACCTATAACCACCAAATTCGATTGTGAACGGGATCGCGGCCCCGGCGTCGCGCAACAAATTCCGCTTGGGGTAATGGGTCCTGGCTTTCGCCAGGACGACATCGATAGTGTGACACGGCCGACATCCACCTTCGTCGTCCCGGCGAAAGTCCGCAGCGGAAGTTGGGAGCGGACCTCGTCGTTCCAACATCGCGCAATGGTTCGCGGAATGTCGGGGTTCGTCGCCGGCCAGGCCGCGGCGCGGCGCGACAATAAATTACGTCCGCTTGCCGCGGGAGCGATCAAGCTCGCGCCGGTTCTTGTTTTGACGCGTTTTCTTCACGCGAACCGGTAGCCGCTTCGCGCGAAAACGCTTAGCGCTCACGGCTCCACGGGAAGAGGGAGGCCGGGAAATCGGCCGCGTAGCGGTGACCGATCGGCGGGCGGGGCTCTTCTTGCGGGGGATTCCGGTCAGGCTCGACCACCTTCCTGTAAAGATGCCAGGTCGCATGACCAAGCACCGGCAGAACGACGCAGAGACCGACGAAGAATGGCAGTGAGCCCACGGCCAGCAATACCGCAACGATCAATCCCCACGCGGCCATCTCAATTGGATTCATCATCACGGCCCGTATCGAGGTGCGGATCGCATCGATCGCGGTCGCATGACGGTCGAGCATCAGTGGAAAGGAGACGACGCTGACGCATAGGGCAACCAAGGCGAAAAGGAAGCCGACGCCGCATCCGACGATGATGAGCGACCAGCCTTCGGGCGTCGTCAACACACGCTTTGCGAAATCAGGGATGCTCGCAGCCGGCGCATAACCGAACGTCATGATGTAGATCGCGTCCGCGGTGGCGATCCAGACCCCGAACAGAACGAACAGAAGAACGCCAAGTTCGAACATGGCGCCGAACGACGGCGCGCGCAGCACCTGCATCGCATCCCAGGCTCCTGGCTCCTCTCCGCGTTCGCGCCGTCGGCTCAGTTCGTAGAGGCCGAGGCCGGCGAAAGGACCGATCAGGGCGAAGCCGGCGGCGAGCGGAAACAGCAGCGGCAGCACCGAATAGCCAAGCACAAGTCTGAACAGGACAAGTCCGAGCACGGGATACATCACGCACAGGACGATTGCGTGGGTCGGGATGGCCTTGAAGTCTTCCCAGCCGAGGCGCAACGCGTCGCCCAGGTCGGAAAGGCTGATCTTGCGAACGACGAAGGCGGTAGAGACGCCAAACAATTGCAGCTTGGGTCGTGCGAACACCGTGGTCATGGTTCCGGTCTCCTTGCTTGTGGCCGCAGGGGAACGGAGCGCCATCAACACACGCACATCCGCCTCATGCGCGAAAATCGCGACTGAGTCCGGCAAATCAGATTCAACCAGAAGGAGCTTGCCGGACGACGCCTGTCGCAACCGGTCAAGTAAAACTAGTCCGATGCGCGGCAGAAGCAAGGTGGCGAATGCGGTCGGGAGAATTGTGCAGATGCACAAACGAGGTCTTGCGATGCACCATGCGATTGGGGAGGGCCGATCAGTGTTCGCGGCATCCAATGCATTCCCGCCAACACGCGCCGGACAGCGGTGGGCATTACTCCTCTATTGACGTCTGGCTCGATGGGTACCATGTTGATGCTTGACGCCCCCAGCTCCGATGAGGTTGCGGCCGTGACGTTGAGTTTTTGTCATGTCCCAGCATCGCGACCGGCAGAATGGGCGAGGCAAAAGCCACGGTGATGGTGAACGTGAGACCATCCCTCTGACGTGAGCTCCGCCCTTTCGTTCGTCTCCGCAGCCTTCAATGGCAAGGAGGAATGAGGGATGGCTGTAGCGATTTTACTGCTCCTGGTTGCCGTCGCCTCGGTGCTGTTCCACCTCTACAGCCCCTGGTGGTGGACCCCGATTGCCTCGAACTGGAGCTATATCGACCACACGATCAACCTGACATTCTGGATCACCGGAGCGGTGTTCTGCGCGGTGATCGTGTTCATGGCCTATTGCGTCCTGCGCTTTCACCACACCGAGGGACGGCGCGCCCACTACAATCCCGAGAACAAGAAGCTCGAATGGTGGCTCAGCATCGGCACCGCGATCGGCGTCGTCGCCATGCTGGCGCCGGGCCTCATCGTCTGGCACCAGTTCGTCACCGTTCCCGCCGACGCGACCGACGTTGAGGTCGTTGGACAACAGTGGATGTGGAGTTATCGGCTTCCGGGAAAGGACGGCCGGCTCGGCACGTCAGATGCGCGCCTGATCAGCTCCGACAATCCACTCGGGTTGAATCCCAATGATCCGAACGGGCAGGACGACATCGTCGTGCAAAACGAGGATCTGCATCTGCCGGTCGGGAAGCCGGTGAAGGTGCTGCTCCGCTCGATCGACGTCCTGCATGATTTCTACGTGCCCGAGTTCCGGGCGAAGATGGATATGATCCCTGGCTCGGTGACCTACTACTGGCTCACGCCGACCCGGACCGGAACCTTCGACGTCCTCTGCGCGGAGCTTTGCGGTGCCGCGCACGCACAGATGCGCAGCAAGGTCGTCGTGGAAGAAGAGAAGGAATATCACGCGTGGCTGGACAAGCAGCACACGTTCGCCGCCTTGTCCGGCCAGCGCAACGTCGCGAAGGCCGCGTACAAGACTGGCAGCGAATGAACATGCCGACGAGGATCGGCCGGATGTTCGGCCGGATATGAAGTGAACTCGTCGCTGAGCGGAAGACCAAGGAGGGTATTCCGATGGTCGATATCCCGTTTGATGAGGTCGCAGGCATCCCGCCCGCCGAAGTAGGTGAGGTCGAGCTCTATCATCCGCACAGCTGGTGGACGAGGTACGTCTTTTCGCAAGACGCCAAGGTGATCGCCGTCCAGTACTCGATCACGGCGATGTCGATCGGAATGGTTGCGCTGGTGCTGTCGTGGATGATGCGGCTGCAACTGGGATTTCCCGGCACATTCTCCTTCATCGACGCCAACCAGTACCTTCAGTTCATCACCATGCACGGCATGATCATGGTGATCTACCTGCTCACGGCGTTGTTCCTCGGCGGCTTCGGCAACTACCTCATCCCGCTGATGGTCGGCGCGCGGGACATGGTCTTCCCCTACGTGAACATGCTGAGCTATTGGGTCTACCTGCTCGCGGTGCTGGTGCTGGCCGCGACGTTCTTCGTGCCGGGCGGGCCGACCGGCGCCGGTTGGACGCTTTATCCACCCCAGGCGATTCTCTCCGGTACCCCCGGGCAGGACTGGGGCATCGTTCTCATGCTGGCCTCGCTGATCCTGTTCATCATCGGCTTCACGATGGGCGGGCTCAATTACGTGGTAACAGTATTGCAGGCCCGCACACGCGGCATGACCTTGATGCGCATGCCCTTGACGGTGTGGGGCATCTTCACCGCGACCGTGATGGCCCTCCTGGCGTTCCCGGCGCTGTTCGTGGCCTCGGTGATGCTGCTGCTGGACCGCCTCCTTGGAACCAGCTTCTTCATGCCGACACTGGTCGAGATGGGCCAGCTGACCAAGTATGGCGGCGGCAGCCCGATCCTGTTCCAGCATTTGTTCTGGTTCTTCGGCCATCCCGAGGTCTACATCGTCGCGCTGCCGGCGTTCGGCATCATCTCGGATCTGATCAGTACGCACGCGCGCAAGAACATCTTCGGCTATCGCATGATGGTCTGGGCGATCGTGGCGATCGGGGCGCTGAGCTTCGTCGTGTGGGCGCACCACATGTATGTCAGCGGCATGCACCCGTATTTCGGGTTCTTCTTCGCCACCA
Organism: Bradyrhizobium sp. USDA 4502; assembly: GCF_054063355.1. NCBI lineage: Bacteria > Pseudomonadati > Pseudomonadota > Alphaproteobacteria > Hyphomicrobiales > Nitrobacteraceae > Bradyrhizobium > Bradyrhizobium sp. USDA 4502. The sequence continues at coordinate 4,075,294 of NZ_JBSSGF010000001.1, read as the reverse complement.
CGACGCTCATCATCGCGATCCCGACCGCGATCAAGGTCTACAACTGGGTGCTGACGCTTTGGCGCGGCGACATCCATCTCACGGTGCCGATGCTGTTTGCGCTCGGCTTCATCGTCACCTTCGTCAATGGCGGCCTGACGGGGCTGTTCCTCGGCAACGTTGTCGTCGACGTTCCACTGTCGGATACGATGTTCGTCGTCGCGCACTTCCACATGGTGATGGGGATTGCGCCGATCATGGCCGTGTTCGGCGGGATCTATCATTGGTATCCAAAGGTCACCGGGCGGATGCTCAATGACGCGCTCGGACGCTTCCACTTCTGGGTGACGTTCATCGGGGCCTATGCGGTGTTCTTCCCGATGCACTATCTCGGCCTGCTCGGGATGCCGCGCCGCTATCACGACATCGGCGAGACCTCGTTCGTCCCGGCCTCCGCCCATGACCTCAATGCGTTCATGAGCGTGGCGGCGCTGATTGTCGGCTTCGCCCAGCTCGTCTTCCTGTTCAATCTGGTCTGGAGCCTGTTCAAGGGGAGAGAGGCGGGCGGCAATCCCTGGGGTGCCACCTCGCTGGAATGGCAGACGCCGGAGACCCCGCCGGGGCACGGCAACTGGGGCAAGGAGCTCCCCGTCGTCTATCGCTGGGCCTATGATTACAGCGTGCCCGGTTCCGCGAGAGACTTCATCCCGCAGAATGAACCGCCGGCCAAGGTGCTGGCTCAGGGAGCCCATCCGTGAGTGCCATCGTCCTGTTCATTGCTACGATTGCAGCGATCGCGGGATGGTGGCTCTCGCAGCAACGGCTGGCCGCCAAGCCGTGGCTGGAGCAGGGCATTGCCGTGGATCTTCGCGGCGATCTCGGCTCTTCGGTGCCGGCGGCGAAAATCGGCCTCGGTGTCTTTCTCGCGGTGGTCGGCTCGCTGTTCGCGCTCCTGATCAGCGCCTACTCGATGCGCACCACCATGGTGGACTGGCGCGAGCTGCCGCTGCCGAGGCTGGTGTGGTTCAACACCGGCGTCCTCGTCATCAGCAGCGTGGCGCTGCAATGGGCGCTGATGGCCGCGCGCCGCGACGACCGTGAGGGCCTGATCGCGGGTCTGTTGGCCGGCGGTGCATCGGCCGTGATGTTCCTGATCGGGCAGCTCGTGGTGTGGCAGCAGCTCAACATCGCCGGCTATGTCATGGCGTCGAATCCGGCCAATTCCTTTTTCTATCTGATCACCGCGCTCCACGGGCTGCACGTGACCGGCGGCCTGGTGGCGCTCGGCAGGGCGACCGTAAAACTGTGGCGCGGCGCGCCGATGACGCAGATGCGCCTGAGCGTCGAGCTTTGTACCATCTACTGGCATTTCCTGTTGCTAGTGTGGCTGGTCCTGCTCGGTCTGCTGACGGGCTGGACCGAGAATTTCGTCGACATCTGTCGCCAGTTGCTCACCTAGCGAGGCAGGAAGCGATGACAGAAACCACACTCGCAACCCCCAAGGCGCTGCCCGGAACGATACCCGGATTGCGCGGCATCGCCGCCGACTGGGCCTCGGACCAGCGCGCGTTCAAGAACGTGTCCTGGGGGAAGGCCATGATGTGGATCTTCCTTCTGAGCGACACCTTCATCTTCAGCTGCTTCCTGCTGTCGTACATGACGGCGCGAATGTCGACGACCGTGCCGTGGCCCAACCCCAGCGAAGTATTCGCGCTCAATATCGGCGGTCAGCACATCCCGCTCATCCTGATCGCGATCATGACCTTCATCCTGATCAGCAGCAGCGGGACGATGGCGATGGCCGTCAACTTCGGTTACCGCCGGGATCGCGTCAAAACGGCCGCCTTGATGCTGGCCACCGCGGCATTCGGCGCGACGTTCGTCGGAATGCAGGCCTTCGAATGGACCAAGCTGATCATGGAGGGCGTGCGGCCCTGGGGCAACCCGTGGGGCGCACCGCAATTTGGCGCTTCCTTCTTCATGATCACCGGCTTCCACGGCACCCACGTGACCATCGGCGTGATCTTCCTGATCGCCATCGCGCGAAAGGTTTGGCGGGGAGACTTCGACGTCGAGCGGCGCGGCTTTTTCACGAGCCGCAAGGGCTACTACGAGATCGTCGAAATCATGGGCCTGTACTGGCATTTCGTCGATCTGGTCTGGGTGTTCATCTTTGCCTTCTTTTATCTCTGGTGAGGTCGCGCATGACAGAAGCAGCGGTACATGTGGAAGGGCAGGCAGCACAGCATGCGCTACACAGCTATGTGCATGGTGCGGTGGCATCGGGCGCCGCGCATGCAGAGGGCCAGCAGCACCCGATCAAGCTCTATCTCGTGGTCTGGGGATGGTTGTTCGTGCTCAGCACTTGCTCCTATCTCGTCGACTATTTTGGTATCCACGGCCACCTGCGATGGTCGCTGATCCTGCTGTTCATGGTGCTGAAGGCCGGCCTGATCGTCGCTGTATTCATGCACATGGCCTGGGAGCGGTTGGCGTTGGCCTACGCCATCCTGTTGCCGCCGGTGCTGGTGCTGGTTTTTGTCGGGATCATGATGTTCGAATCCGACTATACGCATCTGCTTCGGGTGATGTTCTTCGCGTCAGCAAGCTAAGAATGGGACGGCCATGACCGCGTGGGTCATGCTGGACAAGGCAAGGCGTCCTGAAGGCGGAGGACTCGCCAGATCGTCCGGAACCCTGCGATGCAGGCCTTTGGCCGATGGTTTTTTCGAACCGACGAGGAATTAGTCTCGTGCAAATCAATCGTTCAATTCTTCGCCGGAGCTATGCCAACATCGGAGACTACGTCGCACTGACGAAACCGCGCGTGATGTCGCTGGTCGTCTTTACCGCACTGGTCGGTCTCATGGTCGCACCAGGCGGCATCGATCCCTTCACCGGGTTCGCCGCTCTTCTTTGCATAGCCGCGGGAGCTGGCGCCGCAGCTGCGCTCAATATGTGGTACGACGCCGACATCGATGCGGTGATGGCGCGCACCGCCATCCGTCCAATTCCCAGCGGCCGCATATCGCGCCCGGAAGCATTGGTCTTCGGATTGATGCTCGGCACGTGCGCGGTCCTCGCCCTCGGCACCTTGCTGAACATGGCCGCTGCTGCGCTGCTTGCTTTCACAATCTTCTTCTACGTCGTCGTCTACACGATGTGGCTCAAACGCCGAACGCCGCAGAATATCGTTATTGGCGGTGCCGCCGGCGCGCTCCCTCCGGTGATTGGCTGGGCTGCGGTCACGGGACATGTTGGGCTCGAGCCGCTCATCCTGTTTCTGATCATCTTCCTCTGGACGCCACCCCACTTCTGGGCACTGTCGCTCAATCTTGCTGGAGAATACGCCCGTGCCGGTGTGCCGATGTTGCCGGTCGTGGCTGGCAAGACAGAAACAAAGCGCCAGATCCTTCTCTATTGCGTGCTTTTGGTTCCGATCTCACTGCTGCCTTGTGCGCTGGGGTTCGCGGGAGCCGTCTACGGCGCGGCCGCGGCGACGCTGGGAGCGATCATGATTTTTCTCGCATGGCAGTTGCGCCGGAGCGACGACAAGAAGAGGCGGCCTGCTCGTCGCTTGTTCGTGTTTTCGATGCTCTATCTGGTCCTGCTTTTTGGGGGGCTGCTGATGAATGCTGCACCCTACGCTCAGTCCCACTGACTGGACGCATTCGAATCGACAGCCGCGCTGGGCGTTATTCGGAAAAATCGAATATTGTTGCCGAGCGGGCTTGCGCCGCCGGGCAGCTCGGTGATTGAAGTTCGCAGGCACCCGCCAGGGACGGCCCTAGCGCTCGTCCCGCATATATGGACTTCGCTGGGAGACGAGCCTCAAGTCTTGATCTGCCGACATCGTCTGGAGCCCGTGCATATGTGGCCCGCTCGCCGGGTTGCCCAACAGGATCCAGGCGATGGCGCCCGTGGCCAGCATTCCGCCGCAAATAACCAAAAGGTCCCGCCTCATCGCGCGTCCTCCGTATGCGGCCATTTCCAAGCATAAATCAGGCCAATCCATTCGGACACGGACAGGTGCGGCGCACGGGATAGCGTTGGACAAGTAGGACAGGCTCGCCCTAAGCTTCGGCCGTTGCAGCAACCAGGCGCGGTTCAAGAATGGACTGGTCCTACTATCTCGGGGGCACTGCCATTGTCCTGCTCCTTCTTGCCTATCGGCTGCATGGCGGGCTGTTTAGGAAGAATTCACGGCGGGACGAGAAACTAAATCGACTGATTGATGAACGCATCGGACGCTTGGACCTGAAGCGCCGCAACGATTGAACCGCCCTGAAGCGGCACCTCGAGGCCAACGCAACGCCACTCTCCGGAATTATCCTCACGGCGACGGCAGAGCTACCTTGGTCTCCCGAGATGACCATCTCGGCAGATGATACTTTTTTGTGATTTGAAAAGAGATATTTGAGCAATCGAATGAAAGTCTGGGTCTATACCGACACAAGCAAGCCCGTTGGCGAGCCGGAGCATCTGAAGATTTTCGCGACCAATGACGCCGCGCAGTCGTGGTTCAAGCGAAACGTCCCGGGGGGCGCCGCATTTGCTTACGAGATTATTCTGGGGCCACGTTACCTCGCCAAGACGCTCCTCGTGCTGTCCGTCCTGCTTCTTGGCATCGCCGATCTCTACACCACCAACACGATCCTGAATCTCGGCCTCGGCGAGTTGAACCCGTTCATGCATGTCGCTCAGACATGGCTCGGCCCCTGGTGGCTTATCCCGAAGCTCGGTTTGACCTATTTCATGATGTGGCTGCTCTGGCGCAGCAACAACCCCTACAATATCGCGATCGTGGCGGCGTTTTGCTCCACGCCCGTACTCAACAATCTTCTGATCATAGCAAGCACGAAGTAGCGAGGAACACCAGTGGTGCCTCCGCCAGGGCAGGCGCGAGACATCACTGGCTTCGCATCGGCTCGCCCGCTGCGGCGATTACTGGCAGTAGTCCCAGAATCCTTGCGTGCGAGACGGATCGGTATAGTACCAGCACATGCCGGGCGCCGGCGCAGCACCGGCCCACGCCGCGGCCGTTGCCGCCGTCACGACCCCGATGGCTGCGCCGGCCGCGATTGCGCCGCCCCTTGGCCAGTAATACCGGCCCGGACGCGCCCATCCGCCGCCTCCCACCACCGTCCGGCCGCGAACCGCGACGTTGCCGCGCGGCCCGACGACTGCGGTGCGGCCGCGATAGGCGCCACCGCGCGGCCCAACGGCTGCGCCGCCACGGTGAACGACGGCACCTCCGCGCGGACCGACCGCTGCGCCGCCACGGCGACCGGCCGCGCGGACTGCAACGACGTCGGATGATTGCGCGGCGTGATTACCGATCGGCATCGCGCCGAGCAGCGTTGCAGACGCCGATTCAACCGGCATCGCCGCAATGATCGAGGCGGTGAGGATGGACGCTGCAAGCCTCGTTGTACGCATCAAGTCAAGCATCGATGTATCTCCTGTTGAATTCGGTTACGTCCACCGATCGATCCGGTGGGCGCGGCACTGTCCTCCGTCGATCAATCCGCTGCTGCACTCGATGCCGTCCGAGCTCGAAAAGACGAGACTGCCCGAGAGATGACCGCTGGACATCTGGGTCGCGTCAAGGCCCGCGCCGCGAACGGCGTCGCTCAGATCTTCAATTCTCGAGATGGGAAGGCGCGTCCAAACCTCGGCAGGCAGCATGTCGCGCCTCACTTGAACGGAAGCCGCCCGGCATCGGCGCGACGGCCTCATTGCACGTTCTCATCCTACGCGCTCCGTCGCGACGTTACAACCTTGGCCAGTCGCGTTGAGCGGTTTGGCCGCGGCGATCTGTCTCAGCCGTAGGTCTCCACGATGAAGTCGATCAGCGCGCGCAGCTTCGGCGTCATCTTGCGATGCTTCGGCCACAAGATCTGGCGCGCGCGGCTCTGCGTCGCGTAGTCCGGCAGCAGGACCTGCAGCCGTCCCGCGGCGATATCCTCGGCCAGCAGCTCGTCGCGCATCAGCACGATGCCGGCGCCCGCCAGCGCCGCGTAACGGATGCCGAACGCGCTGTTGATGAAGAGGCGGCTCGCGACATCGACATGCACTTCGCCCTCCGGCCCGGAGAAGGTCCATCGTTGCCCGTCCGACCAGCCGGGGTAGCGTAGGCATTCATGGCGGGCGAGATCTGCCGGATGGGTCGGCGTGCCGCGTTCGGCGAGATAGCTCGGCGCTGCGCAAACCACGCCGGTATAGGGCGACAGCGAGCGCGACATCATGGTGGAGTCGGTCAGCGTGCCGACCCGGATCGCCGCATCCAGCCCTTCCTCGAGCAGATCGACCATCCTGTCGCTGAGGATGAGGTCGACCGAGACTTCCGGATATTTCTTCATGAAGCGGACCAGTGCAGGCGCCAGGCTGTACGACCCGAAGGCGACCGAGGTCGCGATGCGGAGCTTGCCGCGCGGCGCGCTCAGGGCCTCCTCGACCAGCGCATCGCCGGCCTCGGCCTGTTCAAGCAATTGCTTGCAGTGATCGAGATAGCTGCGGCCGAGCTCGGTGAGGCCCTGCCGCCGGGTCGACCGGTTGATCAATTGCGAGCCGAGCCGGTCCTCGAGAAAGCGGATATGCTTGCCGATCATGGTCGGCGACATCCGCAACTCCTTGGCCGCCGCGGTGAAGGAGCCGAGATCGGCGACGCGGGCAAACACGGACATGCTGGTCAGTCGATCCATGATTATAAACCAATGGTTATTTCACTGCGCATCAAGGCGCTACTTATGGGGTGCTGGAACTATATTTATTACTATAAGTGAGCAATCGGCGCGATGATGCGTCCGATTGCTTCGAAATGCTGCCGATTTCGCCCGGAGGGACGCAATCTCGCCGGAGCCTGAACCAGACAGGAGTGTCACGATGCCCTTCCAGATCACGATCAATGGGACCAGTCATTCGGTCGATGCCGATGGCGACACGCCGCTGCTCTGGGTGCTGCGCGACGTGCTCGGCATGACCGGCACCAAGTTCGGCTGCGGCATGGCGCTGTGCGGCGCCTGCACGGTGCATCTCGACGACACGGCGGTGCGCTCCTGCATCACGACCATCGACAGCATCGGCGACTCCAGGATCACGACCATCGAGGCGGTCGGCATGACGCCGGCGGGCAAGAAGATCCAGGACGCCTGGCTCGCGCATGAGGTGCCGCAATGCGGTTACTGCCAGTCGGGGCAGATCATGTCGGCCTCCGCGCTGCTCGCGGGCAAGCCGAAGCCGACCGATGCCGATATCGATGAAGCGATGTCGGGCAATATCTGCCGCTGCGGCACCTATGTGCGCATTCGCGAAGCCATCAAGCAAGCCGCGCAGTCGGGAGGTTGAGCCATGACGCTGATCGACAATCTGTCTGAGCGCGCTGCCGACCTGTCGCGGCGCAATTTCCTCCGCGCCGGCGCGATCGCGGGCGGCGGTCTGCTGCTCAGCGTGAGCCTGCCGTTCGCGGGCCGCGAGAGCGAGGCGGCGGCCTCCGACGGCTTCGCGCCGAACGCCTTCGTCCGGATTGGCGGCGACGGCAAGGTCGTGCTGACCATGCCCTATGTCGAGATGGGGCAGGGCACCTACACCTCGATCCCGATGCTGATCGCCGAGGAGCTCGAGATCGGCCTGACGCAGGTCCGGCTCGAACACGCGCCGCCGAGCGACAAGCTCTACGCCAACCCGCTGCTCGGCGTGCAGGCCACCGGCAATTCGAACGCAATGCGCGGCGCCTGGCAGCCGATGCGCAAAGCCGGCGCCACCGCGAAAGCGATGCTGGTCGCGGCCGCGGCGAAGCGCTGGAACGTCGAGCCTGGGACATGCCGCGCCGAGAACGGCGAGGTGCATCACGCGGCCTCTGGACGCAAGCTGGGTTACGGTGAACTCGCGACTGACGCGGCGCAGATGCCGGTGCCGGAGAATGTCACGCTGAAGAGCCCGGCCGAGTTCAAGCTGATCGGCACGCCGGCCAAGCGGCTCGATACGCCCTCCAAGATCAACGGCACGGCGGTCTACGGCATTGACGCAAGGCCGCCCGGGGTGAAGGTCGCGACGCTGGCGCAGTCGCCGGTGTTCGGCGGGCGGGTGAAGCGCGTCGACGATGCGGCGGCAAAAGCCGTCAAGGGCGTGCGTCAGATCGTGACGCTCGACGACGCAGTCGCGGTGGTGGCCGACCACATGGGGGCGGCGAAGAAAGGTCTGGCGGCGCTCACGATCGAGTGGGACGAGGGCCCTCACGCCAAGCTCGCCACATCGGATATCGCGCGCGAGCTCGAAGCCGCCACCACCAAGCCGGGCACGGTCGCGCAAAATATCGGCGACGCCGACAAGGCGATGGCGGGCGCAGCGACGAAAGTCGAGGCGACCTATCAACTGCCATTCCTCGCCCATGCGACGATGGAGCCGATGAACTGCACCGTGCATGTGCGTTCCGACGGTTGCGAGATCTGGGTCGGCAGCCAGGCGCTCTCTCGTGCCCAGGCGGTAGCCGCAAAGGTGCTGAACATGCCGCCGGAGAAGGTGGTGGTGCACAATCATCTGCTCGGCGGCGGCTTCGGCCGCAGGCTCGAGGTCGATGGTGTCATTCGCGCGGTGCAGATCGCCAAGCAGGTCGATACGCCGGTCAAGGTGGTGTGGAGCCGCGAGGAGGACATCCAGCACGACATGTACCGGCCCTACTGGTGCGACCGGATTGCGGTCGGCCTCGATGCATCTGGCAAGCCGGTTGCCTGGAACAACCGCTTCGCCGGCTCGTCGGTGCTGGCGCGATGGGCGCCGCCGGCGTTCCGCAACGGGCTCGATCCCGACACGACCGAGGGCGCGATCGATCTCGTCTACGACATTCCGAACTTCCATGTCGAATATGTCCGGGTCGAACCGCCGGGCATTCCGACCGCGTTCTGGCGCAGCGTCGGGCCCTCGCACAACGTGTTCGTCACCGAAAGCGTGATCGACGAGCTGGCGGCGGCGGCGAAGCAGGATCCGGTCGATTATCGCCGCGCGCTGCTCGGCAAATCGCCGCGCGCCAAGGCGGCGCTCGAGCTCGCGGCGGCCAAGGCAGGCTGGGGCGGCAAGCTGCCGGCCGGGCGCGGACGCGGCGTGTCGCTGCAATTCGTGTTCGGCAGCTACCTCGCGCAGGTCGCCGAGGTCGAGGTCGCCAAGGACGGCTCGGTCCGTGTCCACCGCGTCGTCTGTGCGATGGATTGCGGCACCGTGGTCAATCCCGACACGGTGCAGGCGCAGCTCCAGAGTGGCATCAATTTCGGCGTCACGGCGGCGCTCTACGGCGAGATCACGCTCAAGGACGGCCGCGTCGAGCAGAGCAATTTCGACAGCTACCAGATGCTGCGCATCGATCAGGCGCCGGCGATCGAGGTCCATATCGTGCCGAGCACTGAGCCGCCGGGCGGCATGGGCGAGACCGGAACCTCGGGCATCGTGCCGGCGATCAGCAACGCGATCTTCGCGGCGACCGGCAAGCGGCTGCGCAAGATGCCGGTCGATCCGGCGGTATTGAAGCAGACCTAGGGGCGAGTGAGAGCCTCCCCCGGGTGCTGGCGCGATCGTGAAGCCGGACGGATTTGCGCCGTGCACTGATCCGTGCGAGAAGCGGGCATGCATCTGAGGCGGCTCGCCAATCTCTGGATTCTGCTGCTCGTCGCAGCCGGGCTGTTGCTCGCGCCCGTGGCGCCGGCATTTGCCCGGATGATGCCGGATGCCTCGGCCGCTGCGATGCAGGCGATGCCGGACGATCACGCCATGTCTGGACAGGCGATGTCCGAGCAGGCGCTGGCCGACGACATGCCGTGCTGTCCGGACCAGGGCAAGAGCAAGGGCTGCGACGACTGTCCGTTCCTCGCGCTCTGCATGTTGAGCGTTTCGCTGCCGGTGCCCGCCGGCGCCATGTCGCTGATCGAGCGCGATCCGTTGCGCAGCCGGATCGCCGCCCATGACGACCGTCTGCTCGACGGCCTTGGCGCCAAACCTCCCGACCATCCGCCTCGAACCACCGTCTGACGGGCGCGCCAGCGCCTGATCGCTGACGCGTGCGCCAATGGCGCGCGTGCCTTTGCATGCCGCTCACGCGGCTCATCAGACGTATCGAGGATTATCACGATGAAGTCTTTCCACCTGGCGCGCGCCACCGCCGCCGCGCTGATCGGCGTTGCCGTGACGGGCATGTCTGCCCACGCCGAGATCAAGAACTACGAATTCCAGCTCGTGCAGCCGACCGTCAAGGCGGGTGCCGATCGCATCGTCACAGTGCGGCTGGTCGACAAGACGAGCGGGAAAGCCGTGCCCGACGCGGTCATCTTCTCGACCCGGCTCGACATGGCGCCCGACGGCATGCAGGAGATGGCCACCAAGGTGACGCCGATGCCGGGCACCGAACCCGGCACCTACCGGTTCAAGGCGACCTTCGGCATGGCCGGCCGCTGGCAATTGTCGCTCGGCGCCAAGGTGCAGGGCGAGACCGGCGCGGTCGAGAACAAGCTCGTCGTCACGGCCGAGCAATGAGCCGCCGAGCAATGGGCGCCTTAACATGGGCCGGCGCTGCCGCTGCGATCACGGCAGCGGCAGGCGCCGCATGGATCGGCCGCGACCTGCCGCCGCGGCCGGCAACCGCTGCGGTCGTCTCCGTCGCGCGGGCGGCGGAGACTGCTGCGCCGATCTACTACCGCGATCCCGACGGCAAGTCGCTCTATTCGGCGACACCGAAGAAGACGCCTGACGGGCGCGACTATCTGCCGGTGTTTGCCGATGACGAGGGCGGGGCCGGGCAATCGGCAGACGCGAGCGCGCCCGCCGCGAAAGGCGAGCGCAAGGTCAAATATTATCGCAATCCCATGGGACTTCCCGACACCTCGCCGGTGCCGAAGAAGGATTCCATGGGAATGGATTACATCGCCGTCTATGACGGCGATGACAGCGACGACGGTTCGATCACGCTGTCGCCCGGCAGGATCCAGCGCAGCGGCGTCAAGTCCGAGCCCGCGCAGATGCGCCGCATCCGTACGCTGGTCCGCGCACCCGGCACGATCCAGCTCGACGAACGGCGCGTCTCCGTCATCGCGATGCGCGCCGAGAGCTATGTGCAGAAAGTCGCCGACGTCACGACCGGCAGCCGCGTGACGAAGGGCCAGCCGTTGATGGAGATCTACAGCCCGGCAATATCGTCCGCTGCGGCCGAATATGTCGCGACCATCACGTCGAAGGCGACTGCGAACATCGAGCCCTACGGGCGCGGCTCCAAGCAGCGGCTGACCAATCTCGACGTTCCCGAACCCGTCATCGCCGAGATGGAGAAGAGCCGGACGGTTCCGATCGCGATCCAGTGGCTGTCGCCGCGTGACGGCATCGTGCTGCAGCGCGCCGCCATCGAGGGCATGCGCGCGCAGCCCGGCGACGTGCTGTTTCGGATTGCCGACGTCTCTGTCGTGTGGGCATTGGTCGACGTTGCCGAGCGCGATCTCGGCAATATCGTGGTCGGGCAGAACGTGTCCGTGCGGGCGCGCAGCTATCCGGGCCGCAGTTTCGTCGGCCGGATCAGCGTGATCTATCCGCAGGTCAACAAGGAGACGCGCACCGCGCGGGTGCGGATCGAATTGCAGAATGCCGACCTCGCACTGCTGCCGGACATGTATGTCGACGCGGAGATCGACACCGGCAGCCCGGCGCCGGTGCTCGCGGTGGCGGAGAACTCCATCCTCGATACCGGGAGCCGCCAGACCGTGCTGATCGACCGCGGCAACGGGCGGTTCGAGCCGCGCGAGGTCAAGCTCGGGCGGCGCGGCGACGGCTATGTCGAAATCCGCGACGGCATCGCCGAGGGCGATGCGGTCGTGACATCAGCGACGTTTCTGATCGATGCCGAAAGCAACCTGAAGGCGGCGATCAAGGGCTTCGCCGAGGCCGGTGCTGCGCAGGCGGGCGAGGGCGACAGGACGGGGGACCGGCGATGATTGCCCGTGTCATCGCCTGGTCGGCGCGCAACCTGCTGCTGGTGCTGTTCGGCACCGGCTTTGCGGCAGCCGCGGGCCTTTACGCGCTGCTGCATCTGCCGCTCGATGCGATCCCCGATCTCTCCGACACCCAGGTCATCGTCTACACCGAATATCCCGGCCAGGCGCCGCAGGTGATCGAGGACCAGGTCACCTATCCCCTGACCACGGCGATGCTGACGGTGCCGAAGTCGAAGGTCGTGCGCGGCTTCTCGTTCTTCGGCGTGTCCTTTGTTTATGTCATCTTCGAGGACGGCACGGACATCTACTGGGCGCGCTCGCGCGTGCTCGAATTCCTCAACGGCGCGGCGTCGCGGCTGCCGGCCGGCGTCTCACCGACCATCGGGCCCGACGCGACCGGGGTCGGCTGGGTCTACCAGTATGCCGTGATGTCGAAAGAGCTGAACCTTGCGGACACCCGCACGATCCAGGATTGGAACCTGAAATTCGCGCTTGCCAGGGCGGAAGGCGTGGCCGAGGTCGCAAGCGTCGGCGGCTTCGTCAAGCAGTACAACGTGATCCTCGATCCGCAGCGGATGCGCGACCGCGGCATCACCATGCAGCGAATGCGCGACGCGATTCGTGCCAGCAACGCCGATGTCGGCGGCCGCACCGTCGAACTCTCCGAGTTCGAATATGTCATCCGCGGCAAGGGCTATCTGAAGGACATCAACGATCTCGGCAACATCGTGCTGAAGACCGACAGCGGCACGCCGGTGCTGCTGCGCGACGTCGCCCGCGTCGAGCTCGGCCCCGACGAGCGGCGCGGCATCGCCGAACTGAACGGCGAGGGCGAGGTCGCGAGCGGCATCGTGCTGCAGCGCTTCGGTGTCAACGCGCTCGATGTGATCGAGAACGTCAAGAAGCGTTTCACGGAGATCGCGACCAGCCTGCCGAAGTCGGTCGAGATTGTGCCGGTCTATGACCGCTCCAATTTGATCTATGCGGCGATCGACACGTTGAAGCGCACATTGCTGGAGGAGAGCGCGGTGGTCGCGCTGGTCTGCATCCTGTTCCTGCTGCATGTCCGCAGCGCGCTGGTCGCGATCCTGATGCTGCCGGTCGGCGTCTTGATGGCGTTCGGCGCAATGAAGCTGCTCGGCATCGGCTCCAACATCATGAGCCTCGGCGGCATCGCGATCGCGATCGGCGCCATGATCGATGCGGCGATCGTAATGATCGAGAACGCGCACAAGCACCTGGAGCGCGCCGAGCCCGGCAGGTCGCGGGTCGCGATCCTGATCGAGGCCGCGGCGGAGGTGGGACCGGCGCTGTTCTTCAGCTTGCTGATCATCACCGTGTCCTTCATGCCGATCTTCACGCTGGAATCGCAGGAGGGGCGGCTGTTCTCGCCGCTTGCGTTCACCAAGACGTTCGCGATGGCGGCGGCGGCGCTGTTGTCGGTGACGCTGGTGCCGGCGCTGATGGTGATCTTCGTCCGCGGCAGGATCGTCCCCGAGCACAGAAATCCGATCAACCGTTTCCTGATCTGGATCTACCGTCCGGTCATCCACGCCGTGTTGCGGGCGAAAACGCTGGTGATCCTGCTGGCGCTCGGCGCCGTCGCCGTCTCGATCTGGCCGGCCCGGCAGCTCGGCACCGAGTTCATGCCCGACCTCAATGAGGGCACGCTGCTCTACATGCCGACCACGCTGCCGGGGATTTCGGTGACCAAGGCGGCCGAGCTGTTGCAGATGCAGGACCGCATCATCCGCAGCTTTCCGGAGGTCGCTTCGGTCTACGGCAAGGCCGGCCGCGCCGCGACCGCAACCGATCCGGCGCCGTCGGAGATGTTCGAGACCATCATCAATCTGAAGCCGAAAGTGCAATGGCGCGCCGGCCTCACGCTCGACCGCCTGATCGCCGAGATGGACAAGGCGCTGCAATTCCCCGGTGTCTCCAACGCCTGGACCATGCCGATCAAGGCGCGCATCGACATGCTCTCGACCGGGATTAGGACGCCGGTCGGCGTCAAGGTGATCGGTCCCGATCTTGCCGTGATCGACAAGCTCGCCCGCCAGGTCGAGCAGGTCGTGCGGGGGGTGCCCGGCACCTCGTCGGCCTATGCCGAGCGCAGCCTCGGCGGCTACTATCTCGAGGTCACGCCGAATCGTGAGGCCTTGTCGCGCTACGGCATCGCGGTGCAGGACGTGCAGGACACCATCGCGACCGCGCTCGGCGGCCAGAGCGTGACCACAACGGTCGAGGGACGCCAGCGCTTCACCGTCAACATGCGCTATCCGCGCGATTTGCGCGACAATCCGGGCGCGATTGCCAGCGACATCCTGGTGCCGATGCCGGCGGGCGGCGCGGTGCCGCTCGGCGAGGTCGCCGACATCGCGCCGGCGCGCGGGCCGACCACGATCCGGACCGAGAACGGCCAACTCGCGACCTACATCTATGTCGACATCCGCGATCGCGATCTCGGCGGCTATGTCGCGGACGCGCAACGCGCGGTGCAGGCCGGCGTGCAGTTTCCGCCCGGAACCTACGTGGTCTGGAGCGGGCAGTACGAATATCTCGAGCGCGCCGCCGCGCGGCTCAGGATCGTGGTGCCGGTGACGCTGTCGATCATCTTCCTGCTGCTCTACCTCAATTTCCGATCGGTGGCGGAGACGATGATCGTGATGCTGTCGCTGCCGTTCGCGCTGGTCGGCGGCTTCTGGCTGATGTGGGCGCTCGGCTTCAACCTGTCGGTTGCGGTCGCCGTCGGCTTCATCGCGCTCGCCGGCGTTGCCGCCGAGACCGGCGTCGTGATGCTGATGTATCTCAACCAGGCGCTGGGCGAGGTCGCGGCGCGCCGCGCCGCCGAGGGACGCGCGATCGATCGTGACGACCTCAATCGCGCGATCATCACGGGCGCGGTCGAGCGCGTCCGGCCGAAGATGATGACGGTGGTCGCCATCATGGCCGGGCTGTTGCCGATCATGTGGAGCACCGGCACCGGCTCCGAGATCATGCAGCGCATCGCGGTGCCCATGATCGGCGGCATGATCTCGTCGACATTGCTGACGCTGATCGTGATTCCCGCGATCTTCGCCGTCGTGAAGGGCATCGAGATCAAAGCGAGAGTGTCGGCGCGCGAAGTTGCTTCCTGTGCCGCGCCAGCAGGCAAGGATGTGATGGAAACATGACGCCTGTTGGTGGTTTCAAATCGGATTGAATGATACCCCAAGGGGGTATATAGCTGATGGCGGTTTGCGGCAGGCTGATTTGCGGTCAGCTTGCAGGTGGTTGGAGACGCGAGGCGGGTGTTGGTGCGGTTGACGAGGTCGGGGCGGGTGCGGGCGGGATGTTCCATCATCCTGGCCTATCTGTTCTGCGTGCTCGCGCCGTCCTTTGCGCTCGCGTTCGGGGCGCCGTTTCCGTGCCTCACCGATGAGGTCCAGCCGGCTGTGATGACGCATGTGCATGATGGCGCGATGCCGGTGACACACGCCGATGCTGCCGCGCGCGATCATGGCGGCACGCATTTGCACCACGCCGCCGATGCCGCCGAACCGCCGGCCAAGCACAGCCACGACGGCAAGAACGCGCCGGGGCCGTGCTGCGCCTTGATGTGCGTGTCGGCGCTGCCGGCCGATCTTCCTTTCGTCGCCAGTCCCTTGCACCCGATCGCGACCCGTCTCGCCGAGCCCACCCGGGGCCTGTGGAGCGAGGCTCCGGCGCGGCTCTATCGTCCCCCCATCGCCTGATCTCTCGCTGACATCGTGGCTGCGCCGCGCGCTCGCGTGCGCATGCCTGTTGCTCATCTGATGATCGGGACAGATCCATGTTTTCGCATCTCGGGGCGAGGCTCGCCGCCGTGGCCACCAGGCTTGGCCAGCGCGTGCCATCGATAGTTTTATCGCGGATGGCCGCCGCCATCCTCGCATCTGCGCCGCTCGCCGGCTGCATGACCGACGGCCGGCCGGTCGCCGTCGCAGGCGATCCGGCAAACCCGGCGGCGGGGACGGCCGCTGTCGGCTACCGCTCGACGATCGCGCCCTACAGCAGCCTGCGTCCGGCGACGCCGCTGCCCTGGCACGAGCGCAACGACGGCGTGACGCCGCCGGCCAAGTCAGAACACTAGGAGGGCGCCATGCGACATCTGGCCATCGCGCCGCTTTTGCTGCTGACGTCAGCGCTCGCGGGATGCGCGTCGTTCTCGTCCGACAGCGGCATGGGCGTGGTCTCCGAGGTCACCGGGCAGGCGATCGGCAAGGACGTCGCCTTTGTTCGCGGCGGAGATGGGGCCGCGACCGTCGACGCGGCGGTGAAGCAGTTGCTCGCGCGCAATTTGACGGCGGATGCCGCCGTGCAGGTCGCGCTCTTGAACAACAAGGGCCTGCAGGCCGCCTATAACGAGCTGGCGCTGGCGGAGACCGATTACGTCGCCGACAGCCTGCCGCCGAACCCGACCTTCTCGGTCTCGCGCATCACCGGCAATGGCGCCAGCGAGGTCGAGCGGCAGGTCGTCGGCGACATCCTGGCGCTGGCGACCCTTCCGGCCCGCTCCGAGATCGCGCGCGAGCGCTTCCGCCAGGCGCAGCTCAAGGCCGCGCTCGCCACCTTGCGGCTTGCCGCCGAGGTGCGGCGCAGCCATGTCGCGGCCGTCGCGGCAAATGAGATGGTCGGGCTGCTGACGGATGCGAAGGCGACCGCGGAGTCCACCGCGCAGCTCGCGAAAAAGCTCGGCGAGACCGGCGGCATGAACAAGCTCGACCAGGCCCGCGAGCAGGTGTTCTACGCCGAGATCACCGCTGACCTCGCCAGCGCGCGGCAGAATGCGACGAGTTCGCGCGAGCGGCTGGCGCGCCTGCTCGGATTGTGGGACGGCGATCTCGGCTTCCGGATTCCCGGCAAGTTGCCATTGCTGCCGAAGCGGCCCATTGGAACAGCCGTCGATCGAGGTCGCGGCGGTTGGCCATCGCGTCGACCTGCAGATCGCGCGGATGGAAATCGTGGCGCTCGCCAAGGCGCTCGATCTCACCGAGGCGACGCGCTTCGTCACACTGCTCGACGTCGCCGGCATCGACAAGCGCACCCACGATCCCGAAGCTCCGCCGTTCAGGGAGCGCGGCTTCGACGTCCAGTTCCAGATTCCGATCTTCGACGGCGGCGAGGTGAGGGTGCGCCAGGCGGCGGAGACCTACCGCCAGGCGATGAACCGCCTGACCGAGAAGGCGATCAACATCCGCTCCGAGGCGCGCGACGCCTACCGCGTCTACCGCTCGACCTACGACATCGCGCGTCATTACCAGCGCGAGGTGCTGCCGTTGCGCCAGATCATCACCGAGGAGATGCAGCTGCGCTTCTCCAGCATGCAGGTCGACGTGTTCGCGCTGCTCACCGAAGCGCGGCAGCGGCTCGCCTCGCTGCGCGCGGCGATCGACGCCAAGCGCGACTTCCTTCTGGCGCAATCCGAGCTGCAGACCGCGATCAACGGCGGCGGCTCGGCCGGCGCAGCATCGACACCGTCTTCCATCGCCTCGGCCGCGCAGCCCGCGGCCGGTGGCGGTCATTGAATGGAGCAGCACATGTTTTCACGACGAGGATTTCTGGGCAGCGCGGCGCTGGTGACGGCAAGCGCGGTCAGCGGCCGCGTCCAGGCCGCCGCCATTCCCGAAGCGCCGACCATGGACAAGGCGGTGATGCAGCCGCCGCTACATCCCGCCAGCGGGCCGGACTACCGGCCGGTCGTCACGCTCAATGGCTGGTCGCTGCCGTGGCGGATGAACGGCGACTGGAAGGAATTCCATCTCGTCGCCGAGCCCGTGGTGCGCGAATTCGCCGACGGCATGAAGGCCAATCTCTGGGGCTACAACGGCCAGGCTCCGGGACCGACCATCGAGGCGGTCGAGGGCGACAAGGTCCGCATCTTCGTCACCAACAAACTGCCGGAGCACACCACGGTGCACTGGCACGGCATGATCGTGCCGTCAGGCATGGACGGCGTCGGCGGGCTCAACCAGCCGCACATCAAGCCGGGCAAGACCTTCGTCTACGAGTTCGAGATGAAGCACAGCGGGACCTTCATGTACCACCCGCATTCCGACGAGATGGTGCAGATGGCGATGGGCATGATGGGCATGTTCATCGTGCACCCGCGCGATCCGGCGTTCCGGCCCGTCGACCGCGACTTCGTCTTCATCATGAGCAGCTACCTCATCGACCCCGGCACCTATCTGCCGAAGGTCAATGAGATGACCGACTTCAACATGTGGACCTGGAACAGCCGCGTCTATCCCGGCATCGATCCGATGCCGATCCGGCTCGGCGACAGGATCCGCGTGCGGATCGGCAACCTGACCATGACCAACCATCCGATCCATGTGCACGGGCACAATTTCGCGGTGACCTGCACCGACGGCGGCTGGGTGCCCGACAGCGCGCAGTATCCGGAGACCACGACCGACGTGCCGGTCGGCGCGGTCAGGGCGTTCGACATGCTCGCCGACAATCCGGGCGACTGGGCGTTCCACTGCCACAAGTCGCACCACACCATGAACGCGATGGGCCACGACGTCAGAAATTTCATCGGCGTGTCGCGCCAGGATCTGGCCAAGGCGGTCGGCAAGCTCGCGCCCGACGCGATGGCGATGGGATCGACCGGGATGGCGATGGGCAACATGGAGATGCCCGCGCCCGACAACACGCTGCCGATGATGACCGGCACCGGACAATTCGGGCCGATCGAGATGGGCGGCATGTTCACGGTGATGAAGATCCGCGAAGGGCTCGGCCGCGACGATTACGCCGATCCCGGACCGTACAAATATCCGCCGGGCACGGTTGCCTATGAGGTCGAGGCGCCCGCCGCCGAGCCCGCGCGCCAGCCGCCGGCGGCGCCCGGGCGAAAAGCCAAGCCATCGATGAAGGGGATGAAGATGTAGCGGATCAAAGCGCCATCCGACGACCAGCAAGCATCAAATACAGAATGGAGAATCCAGTGAAGCAACTCACCAGCATCGGCATCGTGCTGATTGCGCTGTCCGTCACCGCCGCGCCGTCGCGCGGCCACGAGAAGCACGGCCATGAATCCTATTCGGCCGGCGAGCCCGGCGATCCGAGCAAGCCCTCGCGCACGGTTGAGGTCGAGATGAAGGAGATGGAGTTCACGCCGTTCCGCATCGAGGTCAAGCGCGGCGAGCAGATCCGCTTCGTGATCCGCAATGCCGGCACCGAGGATCATGAATTCCTGCTCGCGACCACCGAAGAGAATCTGAAGCATGCCGAAGTGATGAAGAAGCATCCGCACATGGAGCATGACGATCCGAACGGCGTTCGCCTCGCACCGAAGAAGAGTGCGGAGATCGTCTGGAAATTCACCAAGGCCGGAACGTTTGAATATTCCTGCCTGATCCCGGATCACCGCGACTACGGGATGACCGGCCGCGTCATCGTGAAATGAAACCAGCAATGAAAGAAAGCACAACAATGATGAACAGGATGATCCAACTTGCCGGCGCCGGCGCGTTCGCGCTGGCTCTGACCCTGGGCGCGGCGCTCGCGCAGGCCGCCGCGATCAATGGCGAGGTCAAGAAGATCGACGAGGGTGCGGGCAAGATCACGCTCAAGCACGGCCCGGCCAAGACCCTTGGCATGGACGAGCCGATGACGATGGTTTACCGGGTCAAGGATCCGGCGCTGCTGAAGCAGGTCAAGGTCGGCGACAAGGTCCGGTTCGAGGCCCAGGAGGGCGACAGCGGCTACACCGTCACCGCGATTCAGAAGGCGAAATGAGGCGACGGCCCGCATCAGCAGGTTGGGCTGTCGGCCAAACGCAGCCGGCAGCCCTTGAACCCGCGACGCATGATCGCCGGAGCTGTTCCAGATGGATCGGCTTGAATGCGTTACGTGGCTGGCCTTATCCTGTCGTCTGGAAGGACGAGCGATGAACGATTGCTGCGGGCAGAAGACGACCGAATGCTGCGCGCCACCGCCGCTGACGCTGCCGATCAAGGCTCGCGTGCGGGCAGGGGACCGCGATGGCGCGGCCGCTTCGTGCGGCTGCTCAGGCGGCGTTCCGGTCTTTGACGGTCTCGATCCGCGCTACAAGCGCGTGCTCTGGACGGTCATCGGCATCAATGGTGCGATGTTCCTGACCGAGATGATCGCGGGTCAGCTTGCCGGATCGCAGGCGCTCAAGGCCGATGCGCTCGACTTCCTTGCCGATACGGTCACCTATGGACTGAGCCTTGCGGTGATCGGCGCCAGCCTGCGTGTGCGCGCCTCCGCAGCGCTGTTGAAGGGCGCGTCGCTGAGCTTGATGGCGCTGTGGGTGTTCGGCTCGACCGTCTACCAGACGTTCGTGCTCGGCGTGCCGAAAGCCGAGGTGATGGGCGCCATCGGCGCGTTGGCACTCGCGGCCAATCTAGGATCGGTTCTGCTTCTGCTGCCGTACAAGGACGGCGACGCCAATGTCCGCTCGGTCTGGCTCTGCTCGCGCAACGACGCGATCGGAAACCTCATCGTGATGGCGGCCGCCCTCGGCGTGTGGGGATCGGTCTCGGCCTGGCCTGACCTTGCCGTCGCCACCGTGATGGCGACGATATTCCTCACCTCGTCGGTGCAAATCCTGCGGCAGGCATGGGCCGAATATCGCGAGGCTGCGCAGCGCGACCCGGCGGCGGCGCATGGCTGACTGAGCTGGAAGCGCCTGCGCACTCCCGCCGGAGGTGGGCGCGGACATTCGCCTTGCATTTACCTTAAATCATGGCACCGGGGGAACGTCTGCGGCAGCGGCGCGTTGCTGTGCATCATTCGAGTGCAGAAGGCCCCCTCCATGACAATCAACGCGGCAATACTGATGGCGGCATTGGTGCTATCGGGAACCGTGTTGGCGCAAAGCTCCGGCCCTTCGGCCGGCTCGGCGGGGGCCGGGCAGGCCGCCAACGTGACCACCACCGGCGAGGCGCTGAACAGCGCCAAGAAGACCGGCGACAGCGGGCCGCCGGTGGAGAAGGCCGCGCGTCCGGCCAAGCCGGATGCCGGCGCTGCGGGCAACACGGTGGGGGCGAGCCGCCCGCAAAAGCCCGATCGTCGCCTCGAGCATTATCCGTAATCTTCATCCGTAACGTTTATGCTGATCCGTGGGATGGGTGGAGCGAAGCGATACCCATCACCTCCGATCCGCGCGGAAGCATGATGGGTTTCGCTGTGCGCTACGCAGCTACGCAGCAAAAAGCCGGCGCGGTCGTCGTGGCCACGCCGGCTCGATGTAGGAAGCGGTTGCCTTAACTCAGTAAACCAGGCCGGTGCCCGGGGGCTTCTCCAGCGCTGCGGCGAGCGAGCGATATTCGTCGCTGCTGGTGCCGGCGAGCTGGGCGATGCGGTTCAGATGGTATTGCGCCTGATCGCGGTTGCCCTGTTCGACCTGCCAGAGGCCGTAATACTGCCAGGTGCGGACATGGGCCGGGTCGGCCTTGAGCGCGCGCTCGTACCAGATTTGCGAGACCTTGTAGTCGCCGAGCTTGCGATAGGAGTAGCCGATCAGGTTGGCGACGTCGGCGCGATCATCCTGGCCGAGCGCCTTCAGCTGCTCGATCGCGGCGGTATAGTCGTGCTTGTCGTAGATCGTGGTGTAGGCGGCGCGATAGCCGGCCAGGAACTTCTGATCGTCGATCGCGGAGCTCTTGTCCTTCTTCGCCTTCTTGCCCTTGCTGCTGCCGCTGTCGGAAGCCGGCGGCGAGGGATTGTCGCTGCCCGCGGCGTAGGCCGAGATGACCGGCCCGGAGGCGAGCGTCATCGAGAGCACTGCGAGGCCCAAAAACTTCGTCTTCCTGCTCATTCCTGGTTGCTCCTGATCGTTCCTGATCGTGCTCGGTAATCCTACACCGAAGCCTGATGACTTGAACACCCAGGGGTGCAGAACATTCCCGGCCGATCCCACGATTGCGTGATCCTGCTTTTCCGGCCGTAGAGGAGAAAACATGACAGAGATGTCATGCACATGAATGAAGTCCGTCAGGGTCCTTCAGAACGGGTTCAGTGCGCGGCCCATAAGGTCACGTGCATTGATCGGTGAGGCCGACCATCCGGCCGGAGACCTCTCGATCCCGACGAGGAGGACCATCATGCTGAAGACGATTTCCGCCGCGCTGCTCGCCATGTCCGTGATCGCAGCGCCCGCGCTCGCCGTCGAGACCGGCAAGGCCGCAACGCCCGCGCCGGCGACCACGACTGCCCCGGCGACCAAGGCCGCTCCCGTGATCAAGAGCGAGCAGCTGCCGTCGAAGGTGCGCAACGCCAACGCCAAGATGCACCACAAGCACTATCGCCATCACCGCCACCACAAGCACATGGGCATGCTGAAGGTGAAGTCGCCGAAGCATGCGACCAAGCACGTCCACGCGAAGGTCGCGACCAAGCACGTCGCGCCGGCCAAACGCGGCTGACCCAAGCGCGGTTGAATCTGATCCGAGGGGCGTAGTTTCGATCCACATTGCCCCGCTGCGCCTTTTGGATGCAGAACCGGCCCGTCCGTCCATTGCTTCCCCAATGGCGACGGGCCGGAGTGCGTCTGGCTCCGGTTGTGAACCCGGGCGAGGAATAACCGAGTTGCGAATTCCCTTCGGCCGCCCGGCAGTTTATGAGACGCCTCCGGGGACTCAGGGAACAGCGTCGTTTGCGGATTTCATCACAACTGGCAGCCATCCTGCTGCTCTCGCTTCCGCTCGCCGGCTGCCTCACCAGCGATGACGGCGGCGGGCCGACCACCTTCACCGACGATCGCGGCGTCGCCAACCAGCCGTTCCCGGACCGCTACCGCGACCAGATCGTAGCCTTCATGCGGACCTACCTGAACAATCCGGTCGGGGTCCGCGAGGCTGCTATCGCCGAGCCGGCGCAGCGCACGGTCGGCGGCCGGCTGCGTTACGTCGTGTGCCTGCGCTACAGCGCGAAGGATACCGACGGCAGTTACCGCGCCGCCCGGGAGCGCGGTGTCCTGTTTGTCGACGGCCGGCTCGACCGCATCCTCGACAACCCCGCCGAGCCCTGCGCCGGCGCGACCTACGCGGCATTTCCGGAACTGGAAAAGATGTCGCGCTAAGACATGATCCGGAAAAGTGAAGCGGTTTTTCCGAAAAGATCATGCCCGAACAAGACGCAGAAGCGCGATCTGATCGCGCTTCTGCGCGGCGGCTTGTCGCAAGCCTGATCGAAACGTTAGCGAACTCCGATCACTTTTCGGGGAGCGTTGAACTTCAACTTAGCCGTCTGCGACCTACATCCAGCCGAGATGCGGTTGCTTAACCGGCGAAAAATCTTGCTGTGCCAGGGAACAAACGGGCGTTGTTGCGACCCTGTCACAACTCGGAAACATCACGGGTGCGGCATTGCCCCAAAGCAACCTAATTGAGGTCACGTTGTTTGGCTTAACAGCGCAGCGTTAGTAACGGGGATCAGAAATGAAGAAGTTTTTGCTCGGCACAGTCGCGCTGGCCGCCCTTGCGGGCCCTGCGTTTGCGGCTGACATGCCGGCCCGCACCTATACCAAGGCACCGCCGCCCTATACCGCCCCCGCCGTCGTCTACAACTGGACCGGTTTCTATATCGGCGGCCATGTCGGCGGCGCGTTCACCGACGGCAACAACCTGATGGGCAGCGACGCGCGCTTCATGGGTGGCGTGCAGGGCGGCTTCGACTATCAGTTCGCCCCGAACTGGGTGATGGGCGCCGAGGCGCAGTATTCCTGGCTGCCCAGCTCCTCGAACAATGGCGTGCTGCTCCCGGGCGGAACGCTGGTGACCGGCAATACCGACCAGATCGGTTCGGTGACCGGCCGCCTCGGCTACACCTGGGGTCCGGCGCTGCTCTACGCCAAGGGCGGTTATGCTTGGCGCGACAACAACAACATCACTGCGTCGGTCGGCGGCGTGCCGGCGTCCTTCACCACCGATGGCGGCCACAAGGACGGCTATACGGTCGGCGCGGGCCTCGAATACATGTTCGCCCCGAACTGGTCGGCGAAGGCCGAATACCAGTACTACAATTTCGGCAAGACCAACTTCACCAGCGGCCCGGCCGACCTCGTCGGCACGAGCTTCCGGAACGACGAGCACACCGTCAAGCTCGGGGTCAACTACCGCTTCGGCTGGGGTGGCCCGGTCGGCTCCCGCTACTGATCGCGGCTTCATCGCATCAATGAAAAGGCCGGCCTTCGGGTCGGCCTTTTTTGTTGGCCAGCCGCTCGCCCCGGAATGACGGCGGATGCGGTATAGCCGTAGCCCGGATCGAGCGCAGCGTAATCCGGGGCAGCCGATCCGACGAGCGAAGTCCCCGGATTTCGCTCCGCTCCACCGGAGCTACGACCCCACATTCACCTGATGTTCAGGCCTGATCGTGCAATGCAAAAAATAATTCCTGCATTGCACGGAACTTTCATCGTGCTGCGCTATTATGCGATCGCCGGGCTGGTGGACAAACGAACATGCGTAGTTTTGCGTTAGGGCTGATCCTCTCTGCGGTCTCCGTGCCGTGCCTTGCCCAGACCATCCTCAAATCCGAACCCCTGGCGCTCGCGCCCTATGAGGTCGTGTTCGTGCAGGATGCGTCCTGCTCGGCTGGCAAGGTGCTCAAGGTGACCGGCGCGATCCGGGGTCTGCATCGGCGGAAGATTTGCGTTTCGCTCGCCGCCGAACAGGCCTCGCTGGCGACGGCAACGCCATAGGCGCGGGGCGACCGCACCCATCGCATTCCCGGCCCGCCGCTGCGCGCCGCCGGCCAGCCTAACGTCTGATCAGTTCAACCGCGGCTCCAGGCGCGCTTCGCGATCGGCATCGGCCTTGTTCTTGGCCGGATCCTCGTTCGGCTCGAGCTGACAGGGCCGGATCTCGTAGTCGTTATCCAGCACCGGGCGGGGCGCGGACTTC
Organism: Bradyrhizobium sp. USDA 4502; assembly: GCF_054063355.1. NCBI lineage: Bacteria > Pseudomonadati > Pseudomonadota > Alphaproteobacteria > Hyphomicrobiales > Nitrobacteraceae > Bradyrhizobium > Bradyrhizobium sp. USDA 4502. The sequence goes on along the minus strand of NZ_JBSSGF010000001.1, from coordinate 4,050,456 downwards.
TCCTCGGAGATGGCATCCACCACCAGGCCGGATTTCCTGGCCAGCGTCCAGACATCCGCCTCGGTCGGGTAGGCCTTGCTCAGCTTGGCGTCCTGATAAAACAGCGCGTACGGCATTCGTCGTTCCCCAAACAACCGACAACGCCAGCCTCCGTTTTGGGTTTCAGGCAATATCGCCGTTCCGATCACGGAACCGTGAGCGAGCATTTGCGGCAAGTATCTGAAAATATGAGTCATTTCGGCCCTTTCACGGAATGGCCCTGAGTCCTTAACGGGTGGTAAACCCCCGAAAAAAGAATCCCCGGGACTCTCCGGGTAGAATCGCCGGATGCTCCGGCCATGAGAGCGATCCACCAGCCCCCTTACGAACGCGTGCAGCTCACGCTTGCGGTTGCGCTGCTTGCGGCCTGCGCCGCCAACGTGGCGCTGGTCTGGTCCTGGCTTTAGATCTCCCGGCTCCCGCCAAAATTCGTATGTGGTGGCCACCCGAAAACGCGAGGGCCGCGCGGCGCCGCTGGCGATTGACGGCACCGGCATTGCTCCCATCATTGTCGGCAGAACAAGCGCCCGCTGCGCCCTGCGCGGACGGGCCGCGATCGGGGAGCTGACATGATCGACACGCTGAAGGAACGGGTCAACGGCGACGCCGGCCTGGTGCGGCGCGGCCGCTATCTCACCACGACATTCCTGCTCGAGATCGGCGCGGCCGCCTGGCTGATCGCGATCCATGAGGGCCGGATCGTCGCGGTGACGAAGGGGCCGTTCGTGATGCCCTCGTCGTCGTTCGCGCTGCGCACCTCGGACGAGGAGTGGGACCGGTTCTGCGAACGGCGGCCGCCGCCGGGCTCGAACGACCTGATGGCGCTGATCAAGCGCCGTGTGCTGAAGGCCGAGGGCGAGCTGCAGATCTTCATGGCGAACCTGCGCTACTTCAAGGAGGCGCTCGGCAAGCTGCGCCGCGAGGGAGTCGCCGCATGAGCGCCAGGTTCGAACCGATCGTCGGTCGCTACATGCATCTGGAGCTGTTCGGCCGGGCCCACCGCGTCTATGTCGAGGAGGCGGGCGAGGGCACGCCGCTGCTCTGCCTGCACACCGCGGGCGCGGACGGGCGGCAATATCGCGGCCTGATGAACGATGCGCGCGTCACGCGCAACCATTGCGTCATCGCCTTCGACATGCCCTGGCACGGCAAGTCGTCGCCGCCGCAGGGCTGGCACGACGAGGAGTACCAGCTCACCTCCGCGCAATATACGACCATGATCCTGGCGGTGATGGACGCGCTCGACCTCGACAGGCCGATCGTGATCGGCTGCTCGATCGGCGGCCGGATCGCGCTGCATCTCGCGCTCGAGCATCCCGAACGCTTCCGCGCCATCATCGGCCTGCAGGCCGGCGCGCATGTCGATCCCTATTACGACCTGAATTTCCTGCACCGGCCGGACGTGCATGGCGGCGAGGTCGCCGCCGCCATCGTCTCGGGCCTCGTCGGCCCCGACGCGCCCGACAAGGAGCGGTGGGAGACGCTGTGGCATTACATGCAGAGCGGGCCCGGCGTGTTCAAGGGCGACCTCTATTTCTACAAGGTCGACGGCGACATCCGCGCCCGCATCGCCGAGATCGACACCAGACGTTGCCCGCTGTTTCTGTTGTCGGGCGAGTACGACTATTCCTGCACGCCGGAAGAGACGCTGGCGGTGGCGAACAGCATTGCCGGGGCTGAGGCCACCATCATGAAGGGCCTCGGCCATTTCCCGATGAGCGAGAATCCGGGCGAGTTTCTCAAGCACCTGCTGCCGGTGCTGGAGAAGATCGGCGGCCGCTAGCGCACGCCCAGGGTTGCTTTGGTCCTCGACCTCGGGCGGCGCGGTATGACAGACTGCGCATCCGCACGATTGGGCGTGAACCGGTTGCGCAGGAGGTCCCCATGCTTCCGAAGGCTGAAGCGGCCTATTTCGCGATTGCCGATATCTCCGGCTATACCAATTTCCTTGCGGCGGTCGAGCTCGACCATGCGCAGGACATCATCGCCGATTTCATGGATACGGTGGTGAAAGCGCTGCGCCCGCCATTCCGCCTCGCCAAGTTCGAAGGCGACGCCGCGTTCGTCTACACCACCGCCGAAAAGATCGACGGCTCGCTGCTGCAGGACGCGATCGAGGGCGCCTATTTCAAATTCCGCCGGCGCCTGCGCAACGTGCGCCAGGCCTCGACTTGCGAGTGTCAGGCCTGCGTCGCGATGGGCGATCTCGATTTCAAGTTCGTGGTCCATCATGGCGAGATGGTGAAGCAGAAGATGGGCGGCAGGGAGGAGCTCGCCGGGCGCGACGTCATTCTGGTCCACCGGCTGCTCAAGAACACGGTTGGTGAGAAGGTCGGCGGACGCGCCTACGCGCTCTACAGCGACGCGGCCATCCGCGCGATGGGTGTCGATCCGGTCGCCCAGGGTCTCATCGCCCATCGCGAAACCATCGACGTCATCGGCGACGTCACGCTGTGGGCGCGCGATCTGGAAGCGGCGTGGCGGCAGGAAGACGCGCAAACCCGGATGCAGGTGACGCGCGACGATGCCTACGTCATGCTGGAATTCGACATCGCCGCGCCGCGGCAGACTGTTTGGGAGTTTTTCACCGTGCCCGGGCAATGGCAGAAATGGTGGGACGCCGACACCATCGTCGAGGATTCCGGCAAGGGACGACGCGGTCCCGGCACCAGGAACCACTGTATGCACGGCAACCATACCGTCGTTGAGGAGATGCTCGATTGGCGTCCGACCGATTATTTCACGGTGGGCATCACGCTTCCGATTCCCGGCGCGCCGCGGATCGTGATGACTCGCGCCGTTCTGGACGGTCCAAACGGAATGACGCATCTGGAGCTGCGGGTCGCCAAACCGAAACCAAAGGATCGAGAGTTCGTCGACGGCGCCGCGGTGAAATATGCCGAACGCATGACCAAGGCGATCGCCGGATTGCGATCCATGCTGGAAGGGGAGCAGCCCGCCCTCGATGCAGTGGAGGAGCCGGCATTGACGCGATCGAGCGGACGCTTCCTGACCGAGCCGGTGAAATCGGGCGCGCGCGGCTGATGCCCAACGCACAGTCCGGGGTCTAATGGGGCTGCGTTACTTGCCCGAGCGCGGCAGCTCGTTGATCGCGGCGCGGACCTTGGCCATGGTCGTGGTGCAATATTCCTCGCGCTCCTTCAGGAAGCGCTGCTGCTGTGCGCGGAAATTGGCAACCCGCTCCCGCACCTCGGATCCGAAGTCGCCGCTGATGTCGAGCCTGGCAAAGTGCGGCAGCTGCGCCGGTTGAGGCGGGATTTCGACGACCGTCACCGCCAAAGGCGACGGAGCGGGGGGCAGGCCCTCGATCACGGTCGGCGCCGGAAGCGGAGGCGGCACGACCGCAGCCCGCACCTCAGCCTTGACGCTGAGCGTGGCGACCGCCTCGGCCAAGGCCTGTTCAGCGGCGATCGGCAACGCGGCGGCGGGGGCAGGTGTAGCGGAGGGCGGCGTGGCGGCCGGCTGGACTGCAGGCGCCGTCGCCGTCGCCGTCCGTGGGGCAGGCGCCGGCAGCTCGGCGTCGGGCAGCTTGCCCTTCACCGACTGTACGAAAGCCATTGTCTGCGCGATCAGGAGATCGCGTTCTTTCATCCACTTCATGGCGCACCCTGAGCGCGCGGATTCCAGCAAAGCAACCGCGCGGAATCAAGCGCTCGCCATCATGATGGTTGACGAAGACGCCTGTTTGGTAGGCGCGGTGACATAATTGTGACACGCCGCGCGGGCGTGGACGGTCAGCGTTGACGGGGATTGGTGTTCGGGACGAACGGGGTACCGACGATCCGGACCGGGGTCTGGGCCAATCCCTGATCCGATGCCGACGCGTGATTCGCGGGCGGCCGGGGCGTGGGGTTCGCCGGCGCGGGTGCCGGATCGAGCAGGGCGACGAGGCCGGCCGCGGCCACGCTGAGCAGCGTGAACGTGCCCAGAAGCAGCAGATTGCGGTCGGATTCGCGGACCCTCATGCGAGGAAAATCGCGTGAAAGGGCATAATGTTCCGAACAAATCCTCAGGGCGTTGTCGAGCGGATTTGGCCTCACCTTGAGGACGAGCATCAGGAGAGGACGAACCGGTGAGCCGTCCGGAACGGGGCGGGGGCCAGCCTAATGAGCCGCTATCGCGGCGGGCACCTGCTCGATGCTGCGGGCCTCGATCAGGTCGGCGTAGCGGCCATATTCCTCGGCCATTTCGAGCAACTTGTCGCGCACCGCGGCGTCGGTCACCTGCCGGGCCAGCCGTCGCGCCTGATCGGATTGGAAGCGGTAATGTGCTGTGTCGGACATCGTGGCGGCTCCTCACATATCTGTAAGGGCCACCCGGCAAAGGTTCATCAAAGCGTCATTGCAGCGTCGGTGGACGATCCGCCGGGGGAGCCGACGTGACCGGCGCCGTCTTGTCCTCGCGGACCTCGACTTCGAACCAGCCCATCTCCTTCAGCTCGCGAGCCTTCTTCTCGGCCGCGTCTTCGCTGTCGCGCTTCAGCACGATTCGGCTGGTGCCATCTCGGGCAAGGATCAAATAGGTCATTGGCAGAGTCCCACCCCGCATTCTGCATACCCCGTTTGGGGCCGCAAGAACAGAAGCAAGGCGAGGGATGGGTGATCTTACGGGAAGGATCCCACGATTCCTGCCAGGGGAGTGTCGCAGCGGCTTTCCGAACCGGCCCTGCGGCGCAGCGCCGGTTCGGAAAGGGCGAACTGCCTCAGCGCTTCACCACCACGTCGATGTGGCGGTTTCTGTCGTCCCATCGGCCGCTCTGCAGGCAGCTCTCGCGGTAGCTGTCGCAGATGGCGAGGTCGCCGCCATGGGTGCGATTCCAGGTCTTGCAGGTCGACGCGATGTAGGTGCAGGTGCATTTGCCCGACGCGCATTGGCGCTCGACAGCGGTTTCGGCGGTGGCCGCCGAAATGGTGGCGGCGAAGGTTGCGAGCAAGATCAGCAATCTCATGGTGATTCCTCAAAATGGTGAAGTCTGGTCGGCGATAATTTCAGGCCGATCAGGATTGGCGGTGTGCCTTAGCGTTGGGTGCAGACGAAGCGGGTGCCGATCTTCGTCGTGCCGGTGGCCCGGCTGCCCTTCTTCGCGACAGGATAGTTGTTGCCGTTCGGGAAGCCGGTGAGATGGATGTAGGCGCTATCGCCGCCATCATACGACCCGGAGATCAGACCCGGGGCGGAGCAGGTCCAGCCTGCGGCGCTTGCCGGGATGCAGCCGATGGCAAGGAAGGCAAGGGCGAGTCCGATTTTCATCTCACCCTCGAGGCTCATCGATAGCCCGCGCTGAAGTTATGGTCGCGAATGCCGATCGCCTTGGCCTGTGCTGCGGACACCCGATCCCGACACTGGATGTACCTCAGGACCTGCGCGTCGGTGCCCGCGGAGTGAGCGCGCCACATGTCGAGATTGAAGCCGTTCTTGGCCATGCAGGCCTGGGAGTGAGGGCTGTCATTGCGCTCCCTGGCGTTCGCCGGAGCGACGGCGAGTGTGGACAGGACAATCGCGGTGCAGAAAACAATCTTCATTTTGAAATTCCCAAAGGTGAAAGTGCCGGAACAATAGCCAGCGGGAACAAAATCACAAGTAGTCGTCGCGAGAGTGCTCAACGTTATCGCTAGCGTTTCCTGCAAAACATTGCGAAGCGCAGGGTCGTTGTATTGGCTAGCGGTGAGTGCGATCGACGATGTGGCACTCCCGACAACCGGAATACTACGGCTCGCTTTGTACATTGTGGGCAATCAGGCGAAGCGCTTTGATTGAATCGCGACGACGTGTTCGAATCGCAGCCGGGAACGACGCGGCGTAGGCCGCGCATATCTGATGGAGGACGCGATGCCCAGGCACTTCGGTTTGAAGGCAGCATCGGCCGCAGGACGGTCGGCGTTCACGGGGTCATCAAGGGATTTGCAGCAGCGGACTGCTTCGGCGTCGGCATCGAAGAAGCATGCTCAGGACGGCTCTGCAGCGTCGAAGCACGCTTCCCCATGCTCGGAACTGCCGTATTCGCCTGCGAGCTGGCGCGGCTGCTGCGGTCGACGGTCGATCTCGGCAGACTGAAGCTATCTCGCCATGGCCAAGACAGCACCGGAAATCCAAGCCAATTGGTGCCGGCTGAGGGGATTGAACCCCCGACCTTCAGTTTACAAAACTGCTGCTCTACCGCTGAGCTAAGCCGGCGAATTGGGAATGATTTGCGCGCTCGCATAGCAGACTTGGCGCGCCAGAGCCAGAACCAAGGCTTGAACCGAGCAGGCGAGAAGCGATCGCGCCCCCGTATCGGCCCGACAGCAAAAGGCGGCCCGCGGGCCGCCTTTTGCGCCGTCGGCCTAATCAGCTGAGCTACTGGCAGGGATGCTGGCGGCCGTCGCTGCCGCGGAACCAGGTGCCGGGGGTGCAGACAAAGCCGTTCTGCCGCGCATATTCGGCGCCGCCGATCGGGGCGCGGGCATAGTCGGGGCCGCCGAACGGGGCGGTGGCGACCGCAGCCGCCGTGCCGACCGCGCCGCCGACGACGCCACCGGCCACGCGGGCCGCGGCGTCGACGGGCGCGAACGGGCCGGGGTCATAGCGGTTGTAGCTGCCCTGCCAGCCTTGGTCCCGCCGACCGATGCGCTGGTGATAGGCGGTGCGGGTGGTGCCCGGTGCCATCGCCTGGCATCGGGCGTCCGGCCAGGCATTCGAGCAGCGCGCGGGGGTGCCGATCGTCTGTTGCGCCATCGCCGGGCTCGCCAGCGCCGAGGCGAGCAGGGCTGCTGCGCCGAGGATTTTGAATTGTGTCATGCGAAATCTCCTCTCGTCGTCGAGAGCTAATCTCGCGGTGCCGTGCCTGTTCCAGCGCGGCCTTGCCCTGTGTTCAAAGCAGTGTGAAGTTCACCAGGTTCGTGCGCATGATGCGTTCCGGAGCATGCTGCCTTTGACGAGAATTGCGTGTACAGCGGTGAACGGACTGATGTCGGTGCCGACGCGGGGGATTGATGTTCGGAATTTTGAGTCTTGGCTTTCTGCTCGGCATGCAGCATGCGCTGGAGCCGGATCATATCGCGGCGGTATCGAGCATCGCGGCCCGCCGCAGCCATGTCGGTGACATCGTCAAGCACGGGCTGACCTGGGGACTTGGCCACACGCTCACTTTGTTCATCTTTGCCGGCGCCGCGATCCTGCTCGGGCGCGCGATCCCGGAAACGGTCGCACAGCCGATCGAGACCGCGGTCGGTATCATGCTGGTCGGCCTCGGCGCGCATGTGTGGTGGCGGCTGTGGCGCGACCGCGTGCACTTCCACACCCATTCGCACGGCGACGGCACGACGCACTTCCACGCCCACAGCCATGCCGGTGAAGCCGCATCCACCGTGGCGCTTGCGTCCACCGTGGCGCGTGCGTCCACCGTGCCGCACGTCCGCGCCGCGCACAGCCATGCGCACGGCTTCCGCTGGCGCACGCTCCTGGTCGGCCTGATGCACGGCATGGCCGGCTCGGCGGCGCTCCTGGTGCTGACGGTGTCGCAGGCCCCAAGTCCGGTGATCGGGCTCGGCTATGTCGCGCTGTTCGGCATCGGCTCCATGATCGGCATGGGCGTGCTGTCCAGCGTGATCGCGGTGCCGCTGGCAGCTTCGGCGCGCTGGCTGACCTGGGCCAATCGCGGCCTGCAAATGGCGGTCGGCGCGGTCACGATCGCGATCGGCGTCCACGCGATCGTCGAGAACGCCTTCACCTGACGGGTAGGCGGCTCTTTGTTTGAGCATGATCTCCGCGCAAACGCGTCCCGCGTTTGTCGCGAGGGAAATCCGCTTCGCACTTTTCCGGCTCATGCTCCCGGGCGCCCGTTAACGATTTCTGATTCCGCACGGCCGCATTGACCGGATGCCGATGCTTACGCGTTAGGCTTACCGGCAGTTTGGCCGGCGTCCTTAACCCTTCCGCCAAGCCGTTGGATTAGGTTGTGGTGGAACAATTCGGGACGCTGGGTGAACATGCGCGCAAGTCTTGCGCTGGCGATATTGGCTGCGATGAGCTCGACGGCGCTGGCCGGCGGCGGCTTCGACATTGTCGTGCCGGTGCGGCCCGGCGTGCCGATCATCATTAACGGCGTCGACGCCTCCTACGCCGTGGTCGAAAGCGCGATGGGGCTCGCTCGCAACGAGTCGATGGTGCCGACCGTCTATGGCGGCCGCCCGATCGATCCCCAGCCGAATGTCGGCCACTATTATCCGAGCCTCGGCCGCATGCCGGGTTACGGCCGCCTCGAGATCGAGCCGCCGGCCAACCGCCGCCTGCCCAAGCCGGCCGAGAGCTACCATCAATCGTGGGGCGCGGAATCGGCTCCGCTGCCGGCACAGTCCAACGTGCCGGTCGATCCGCCGCCGGTGATCTACGCGCCGGAGTTCAACGGGCCGCGGCCGCTGCCGCGCCCGTTCCCGCGGCCACCGCGACCCCGAGGATTCTGAAATCGACTGCCCGAAATCAAGAGCCCCGCGAAACGGGGATCCTGAATAGCCATCAAGAGCTACGCGACGACGAACAGAGAGACCTACAGGAGAGAGTAATGCGTCAAATGATCAAAGGACTGATTGCGGCGGTGGCCGTCATGGTGGCCGCGCCCGCAATGGCGTGCGGTTTCAACCCTTGCGGCTATTCCGCGCCCGTCGTGAATTACGGCTGCGGTGGTTGCGGTGGCTATGGCTACGGTTACGGTTACGGCGCCGTCGAACGTCTGCCCGACCCGGATGCCGCTTATCCCAGCGCGGCGCAGCAATACTATTACGTCAACCAGGGACCGACCTACACCGGTCCGGGCAACTGGGCACCGCGTCCGTACTACCGCGAAGGCTATGGTCGCCCGTATTACGGCTATCGCCGCTATGGTTACCGTCACTACGGCTACCGCCATCACTACGGCTATCGTTCGCACTACGGCTATCGCTACGGCCGCTACGGCCATCCGGTGCTGCGCCGCTACTATTGATCCGATCGTCAGTTCGAGACATCAGCGCCCGTTCGCGTCACGCGAGCGGGCGTTTGTCGTGTGTGCCGAGCATGACCGGCAGCTTGGAGGTGGAAGTCCTCTATCCAGCCTGATGACGGTGAAGGATTAGCGAAGCGCAAGGGCGTCATCGCGAGGTGGGGTCTGAAGGAAGCGTGGAGCAAAGCCGCGGCCCGATGGACAAAAACCGGATAACGAGGCCTACCCGGCCGGACGAGCGAGCACGTGATCGCGAAGTCCATGGTCATCAAGGGCCGGGGTGGTAAATCCGGCGGGCGTGCGGCGAAGGCGGTCGATCTTACCTCGGGAGATCTGCGCTGCGTCTCGGCAACGAGACTGAGGTCGTCGTAAGGCGATCTGACCGCAGTGCAGAAGTCAGCAGAGGGCATAGTAGGCGGAACGAGTTTCGCCGAAGGCCTGAACGCTGGAAGTGACGAGTAGATGCAGCGATATCGCATCGGCCATGCGACTGAATTCCGGGCAACTGGCCTCGGAACGGCGGGAAGGGGTGAAACCCTGACTGACGCTGATCAGAGGAGTCGAAGCTGGCGCGACGATTGCTGACACCCAAACTACGGCGGCAACAGAACAACTCTTGCCGCTTAATCCAGCGAACCGCCGTATACGGACCCGTATGTACGGTGGTGTGGGAGGGGAGGGGCTGCGAGGCTCCCCCCTATCCCGATTCACATCAGCCCGAGCCGGCTGGCGCCGATATAGAGCGCGAGCACACAGGCGTTCGACACGTTGAGGCTCTTGATCTCGCCGGGCATGTCGAGGCGGGCGACGAGGCGGCAGGTCTCGCGCGTCAATTGCCGCAAGCCCTTGCCTTCGGCGCCGAGCACCAGCGCGAGCGGCGCTTGCAGCGCGGCCTTGCCGAGATCCTCGGTGCCCTCGCTGTCGAGGCCGACGGTCTGGAAGCCGCGCTCGTTCAACTCGTTCAGCGCGCGCGCCAGGTTCTGCACGGTGACAACAGGCACCAACTCGAGCGCGCCGGAGGCGGACTTCGCCAGCACGCCGGTCGCCTCCGGGCTGTGACGGGCGGTGGTGACGATCGCCTTCACCGCGAACGCCGCGGCCGAGCGCAGGATGGCGCCGACATTGTGCGGATCGGTGATCTGGTCGAGCACCAGCACGATGCCCTCCAGCGCCAGCGTGTCGATGCCGGGCGAGGCCAGGGGATCGGCCTCCGCCAGGAGGCCCTGATGCACCGCATCGGGGGTGAGGCGCCGGTCGATCTCGCTGGGCCGGACGATCTCGGGGGTGACGCGGGTCGCGATGTCTTCGTCGGCGAGGCGCTTGGCCGCGTTCTCGGTGAGGTAAAGCTTGCGGATATGGCGGTCGGGGTTGGCAAGCGCCGCCGACACGGTGTGCCAGCCGTACAGAATCACCGGCCCGTCGGAACCGGATTCGCGTTCCCGCCGGGCCGGCGGGCGGCCGAATTTCGGCCCTTTTTGGAAGGGTTTACCGCCCTTGCCTCGGAAATTGGGTTTGCGGTCGCGATCGCTCATGTGAGGCTTGTGTCACGGCTCCTGAATATTGGCAATTTTACACAGCGTTTTCGAGCGAAGTGGGGTCCGGTTCGCGTGAAGAAAACGCGACAAAACAAGAATCTAGCCGCAAGACTCACTACTTTGGAACAGAGATCGCCCGAGCCTGCAAAAGTATCCCAATTAGATGGCTGGCTTGGTTGACTTTGGGGACCGCCTTCCCCCATAAACGCGCCCGACCGCGCACCCGCTTCGGGTCGGCCGGTTATCAGCGTCATTTCGATGACCGGTCCGCCGCCACTCGCGCGGCCGGTCTGATGCTGTTGGACGGGGGAGTGTCCCGAGTGGCAAAGGGAGCTGACTGTAAATCAGCCGCCTCATGGCTTCGCAGGTTCGAGTCCTGCCTCCCCCACCATTATCTATATGACATGCTTCGTGTTTTTCTTGGCCGCGATGACGCAAAAGGCACAGGCGCTTGACCCAATGGGGCCAGGTCAGCGCTGGGTCAGAATTTGCATCGGTGTTATCGAATCCTTGCTGAGGGCAGCAGTTATCCACTGCGTATTCGAGTCCTTGAACGATGGCTGCGGAGATGAGGGCTCTCGCTTCTGGGCCGGTACGCCCTAGGAGGACCTGGTCATCGCGCAACGACGCCGAGCTCAAATCGGCCCGTCGATGTAATCTTAGTCCTTGGGGGGGCAGCGATCCGCCGCATTCTAATCCTTGGACCAACCGCGATACGGCCCGCCCAATCGGTAGTCACGCACCCGCATTTGGCTCGCTCTACTCCCATTTCCATCGAGCATTGGACGTCCGGCGGCGGGTTGCTTCGACCATGGCAGCGGTGAGAACCTCGCCCGGCCGGCGCAGTTACGATGCGAGGTCTGCCGGACGGACCTGTATGATGAATACACGCGAAGCAGCGAGGGATCGCAGTGGCTGAACTGAAGATACCTTTCGGCCTGGACGGCGCCGCGATGTCCAAGATCGATTGGAAGTTGGCTCTTGCGCGGGTCACCCACGATCTCCGGTCGGATTTCATCTACGCCCCCCACATCGGTTTCATTTATGCCAAGGCTGGCGAGGAGCTGATCCAAGAGGTCCAAGGCGCGTTGGCGAGTGGCAAATACAGTCCGGGCGTGCCGATCACCATCGAGGTTCCGAAGTCGTTTCGGATCCGGGTTGCGGTCAAGCCCGAACGATTGGGTCCGAGTTTCTCTCGCCCGGGCAGCATCCTGCTTCCACATGACCGGCTGCTCTATCAGGCCCTGGCGGATCAGGCGGCGCCTATCGTTGCTCAGAAAACCGATCACTCACGATCCTTCAGCCATCAGCTTGCAAGTCCAGAGAGCGTGTCCATGTTCTTGGCCACCCGCACGTGCTGGAATGCCTTGCAAACAGCGCTGCTGAAGCATTCAAGGGCGGAGGAAGTCAAATACATCCTGAAGATCGACGTCGCGAATTATTTTGGTTCGATGAACCTGCATACCTTGATCAATGTGTTGAACGACTCTGGATATGTCGGTGAGCTATCTGGCCGTCTTGAAGCGGTTTTGACCTGCTATACGAGCCAACGGAGTTCTCGGGGAATCCTTCAAGGCATGTTCCCGTCGGATTTGTTTGGAAATTTCTATATGGAGCCGATCGATCGCTTCCTCAAGGAATACGGGGTGAGGGCTGCGCGATATGTCGACGACATCTACGTCTTCCTCGACTCCGTGGAAGCCGCCGACAGGCTGCTCGGCCAGCTGATTGCCAAGCTACGCTACTACGATCTCGTTCTGAACGAGGCGAAGTGCATGATTATCCCGAAACGGCAGCTTCACACTGAGGAACCCGATCTCCAGGCGCTGTTCGACGACGCCGTCGAAGAGATCAGGGATCAAATGAGCGATGAAGACTTTGACGCGGACTACGGGTTTCAGTCCGAATGGGAAGACGGTGACGACGACGATGATGATGACCAGACCGAAGATGACGACGAAGACGATCTCGATTTGAAGGCGACAAAGCTATTGTTCAATTCGATCGGAAAGTACCTGGGTCAGGAAGAAAACATCGAGCGCTTCTGTCTGCCACTCTTCGCGAAAGCGGAATCTGATTACGCGTTGCAACATGTCCTTGAGTCGTTCAAGAAGCGGCCGTCGATGGCTCAGATCTATGCATCATATGTCGCCAAGTTCCTACGCTCCACAAACGTTCTCGACGCCTTGCTGGCACTGCTCGTCGACATCGAGCTGTCAGACTGGCAGAAAATGTGGATCCTTGCGGCGCTATCCCAAGCAGAGAAGCATAGGGATGCGTCGGTCAAGATCGCGCTGGATATTCTGCAGGACCCCTCCCGGCACGAGACGTTAAGGGCTGTCGCTGCGATCTTCGTTGGTCGGTTTGGAGATCATTCGCGACGTCATGCGCTGCTGGGCGTCTATACCGCCTCTTCGTCCTACATGCAGAGTGCAATTTACTTCTCGTCGCGAAAATGGCCGAAGGCGGAGCGGCTGACCGCAAAGAACAATTGGGGAAGCCATGGCGACCTCAATCGGCTCCTCACGTTGGCGATGAACAAGAAGTGACAATGAATTTAGCGTCGTGATCGCTTCTTTGGCAGGTAGTTCGCGCACCGGTCGCGGGTTGCATCGTCGCAAGTGAATTCTGAAGGTGATTTCCCACCGAGTTCGGGCCGCGAACTTCGCATCCACAACGCCGCCAACTCTTGATCATAGTAGCGTGAGAGCGCCAATTCCTCCAATTCCGCGACGGCTTTCTGCTTGCGTTGCAGCGCCCTTTTTTCGAGGGCGAGCTCGCGTGCTCTTCGATTGAGCGCCTCGATCGCGGCGTCGAAACCCGTCGCGTTCGATGCTGCCTCGAGTGGCGAAAGGCCGTTCAGCGCCGGATGACCCGTGTTCAGCCAAGTCGCAGCGAGATCGCCGATATCGCGTAGCGCACAAGCATTGAGTTTAGCCAATCGTGCGTCCGCCTCTGCCTGCTCCTTTTCCCGCCTGGCCTGTTCGCGTTGCTCGGTTTCCTCAGCCTTCCGCTTGAGCATTCTGCCTAGCTCGCCGGCGCAGGGCAGGCCAAAGAGTTGCAGGTCGCTTCGCGGGGAAAATCGGATGTCGGTCCGGATGTGCGAGATGCTGCGACACAGGGCCGTCCACGCGGCTTCTTCGCCACGAATGGCATCAGCGACCGATCCATGGCGGCCGGGCAATGGGCTTGCGATCCACGCGTCGAAGTCGAACGATGTCGTTTCGCTTTCTGGGAGATCCTCGATTTGCTCTTTCACGATGGCTTCGATCTCAGCTCTGCGCCTGGCAGGCTTCTCGCGAAGCTCCTTGGCCGCTTGAAGTTTGCTCCACAGGAGCTTGGCGGGCTTCCAGGTCTCGGTCTTTCCGGAATGTACCAAGCCGAGATTTTCAAGCTGCTTGAGATAAAGCTCGACCGCTCTCACGGGCGGTTCAAACGGTAGCCCTGTGTCTTTGAGCGCTTGCACCTGGTCATCCCGCAACGAAGCATACCGGGGGCTGAGCCAACCCCGACGGGCCAAGCCCGCCAAGCCGTCGCGGGTCCTGAACGGCTGTCGCGATTTGATCAGATCGAGCATGACTGCGGCCTGCCATTCGGCGACACGAATAAGGAAACAGCCGGCACCGTTGACCTTCAGATTGATGGCCTCGCCGAGGCCATTCCTACGGATGGTCGTCTCGCAGGTCCCGTTTCCCGGCTCACTTGCGGGCAGAAGGTGGTGATAATTCATATGAAGACGCGCAATCTCGCGCTTGAATTCTGCATGACGCTGCTGGGCCCGCTGTTCGAGGCGAGCTAGCGCTTCGCTTTGTCGCGGATTGTGAAGCCAGACCCGTGGCGCGTTGTAGAGAATGTCGTCGCCGATCTCATCCAGTGGGCGATCTCGATATTGCGACAGGTCGATCTCAATCGCGCCAACATCCATCGCGCGAATGTAGTCGATCTTTGCCTCTTCGCAGGAATGCGTCACCTTGAACTCGACAAGGAGCCTGCGGTCGGATAGCTCCAGCACCACGTCGGGCACAATCGGGCCGCTCCTCAGTTCGAGCGTCGCTCTGTCAAACCCCAGTGTCATTGCGGAGACGACCAATTCGCGGTCGTCGTCGGACGACACGTAAAGTTCGGGAAGGGCGATTTCCAGTCTCTGATCGAGAGTCTTCTTCGCAAACTTATGAAGGGCGGTCTCTCCCGCTGACGAACAGGAGCTGCCGTCGCGCGCAGAGTGATGAGCGAAGTGATGGGCTTGGATAGCTCCCTTCTTGGCCACCATTTGCCGTTCGCAGCCAACGCAGTAACAGTCGCAGGCCAGACCAGACGGCACGTCATCGACGTGCAGCAGCACCCCATCAGCTGACTCGGCGATCAAGGCGCCGCCACCCTCGGTGCAATCGAAGAGTTGGCCGAGCCGTACGATTGTCATTTTGCGCGTCCTGTCGAGACCAATGCTCCTGGCGGCTGCCAGAAGCTTTGCGCCTTACCTCGAACAGCTTAAGATTGTTGTCGTGTATGAGGATTCGGATGGGGCATGACGAAACAACCGCGCATCAAGAGCCTGGCGATCAGGAGATTTCGGGGCGTCGAGGCTCTGGATTGGCGCCCAAGTGCCGGTATCAATGTTCTGCTTGGTGGCGGGGATTCTGGCAAGAGCACGGTGCTTCACGCCATCGCCCTGCTGTTCAGTCCGACCAACGCGGTCCAGGTGCTCGAGACCGACTATTTCAATCGATCGACCGGCGAGGGCTTCTCCATCGAAGCCGTGGTGGACATCCCGCCTGAGGTGGGGATAGCGGACTTTTCTTCGCTGTGGCCGTGGGAATGGAACGGCAGCGTGGCGGTTCTCCCCGACCCGGACGCGGAAAAGGAGCCAAATCACCCGGTTTTTCGGTTCCGTGTCCGTGGGACCGAGGAACTCGAATTGGTGTGGGAGGTAGTGCAGCCGAATGCGGAAATCGCCGCCTTGTCCACCGGCTTGCGCCGCCGGATCGGCGTCGTGCGGCTGGCGAACGATGACCGGAACGATCGCGATCTCCGGCTGGTAACAGGTTCTGCCCTGGATCGATTGCTGTCCAAGGGGAATCTCAAATCGCGGCTGAACAGCCAGGTCGCCGAAACCGATCTTTCCGGCGCGCTGCTCGAGGAAGAAACGATAGCCCTCGAGGCTCTGGGCACAACGTTTGAAAGGCAGGGCTGCCGCACGACCTCGAGCTTGGGCTGACCAGCAGCCAAGGACTCTCGATCGGAGCACTCATCGGACTTCTTGCAGATAGGGGTGGCGTCAAGCTGCCACTCTCCAGCTGGGGGGCCGGTACGCGACGCATGTCCGCATTGGAGGTGGCCGGCGTCACGGAGGCCTCATCACGGCTGACAGTCATCGACGAGATCGAACGAGGGCTGGAGCCGTATAGGCTTCGGCAACTGCTTGCGAAACTGGTCAAGGACGATGGCCAATGTTTCGTCACGACGCACAGCCCTGTCGCGATCAAGGCGGCAACCCAGGCCGCACTCTGGTTCATCGATGCAAAGGGGGCGATCGGCGCCCTGCCGTCCGTTGCCATCGCCCAGCAGCAAGCGCGTGATCCCGAGACGTTCCTTGCGAAGCTCCCTATCATAGCAGAGGGGGTGACAGAGGTTGGTTTCCTGCGATTCCTGCTGCGGAATGCTTTCACCGCCGCGCATGAAGATCATGGGATTCGTCTATGCGACGGCGGTGGCAACGAAGCCATGCTTGGCTTGTTGGTGGCCCTACGTGACGCGGGGCTCATGCTCGGGGCCTTCTGCGACAACGAGGGCAAGTCGACCGGACGATGGAAAAACGTAGCCGAGGGGCTCGGGTCGAGGTGCTTTCAGTGGCGCACCGGTTGTCTGGAAGCGAATGTCATCGCGCACGTGGAAGACACTTCATTGTTCTTGCTGGCCCGCGATTCCGACGGAGCCTCTGGTGAAAGACTGCGGACATTGGCGGATCGCCTCGGTCTGCAAGCCAAGGACGAAGCCAGCATCCTGGCTGCGTGCGGAGCGCCCGAGCAGCGCTTCTCGAAACTTCGCTCGCTCATCGTTGCTGCGGCGACCGGCAACAAGGAGGGGGCGCCGGACGTCGATACTGGAAAGGACTGGGCCAAACACAGCCGGCGCTGGTTCAAATCCGAGGAGGGCGGTCGCGAGCTCGGTCGGAAGATGGTGGAGCTTGGCGTCTGGCCAAAGCTCGAGCCCGAGCTGCTGGCGTTTGTCAACGCGCTGCGTGCTGCGCTTGGACAGCCTGCGCTGGCTACCGGAAGGCTCGAGCTGTGAGCGACAAGGCCGTCGCAGAGCTGTTGCGATCCGACCTGTCACTCGTGACCGTGGAGGCCGCTGCAGGGTGCGGGAAAACCCATCAGGGAGCTCTGTATGCGACTGATGCCGCCTCGCACCTCGACGTCGGGCGGGTCCTGATCCTGACGCATACGCACGCCGCGCGGTCAGTCTTCGCGCAGCGGACGCAAGCGGTATCTGGCCGCGTCGCGATTAGGACGATCGATAGTTTTCTGACGGAGATCGCAAGCATCTACCATCGGGCCGTTGACCTTCCCTCTGATGTCGGAACGTGGGCGCGCGAGAATAATCGATACGATGAGGTGGCAAGCCGGTCTCGTCACCTTCTGGAAGGCTCCTCCCTGGTCGCCGAAGCGGCAGCACAGCGCTATCCCGTCATTCTTTGCGATGAACATCAGGATGCGAGCTCTGATCAGCACCAAGCGATCATGGCGATACACAAGGCTGGGGCCCGCCTGCGTGTCTTCGGTGATCCGATGCAGGTGATTTTTGGGGGCAACGATTCCGGCGTTCGGACAACGCTCAGACGTTGGGACGATCTGAAGGGCAGTGGCGCATCGGGCGAGCTCCTCACGCCGCACCGTTGGTCGAGTTCATCGGATCTTGGCGCGTGGATTTTGGCGGCTCGCAAGGCGCTGAAGGATGGGGGGAAGGTCGATTTGACAGGGCGATTGCCGAAGGGCCTTTCGGTCCATTTCGCCGAGAACTCCGCGCGTGTTCCACACAAATCGTTCAGCATGACGAGCGCGCACAGAAGGCCGATTGACGATCTCCGGCGCCGCGGCGGCCAGCTGCTCGTCTTGACCGAAAGCAATGATCGAGTGGCGCATCTCAACGCGTTTTTTGATCGCTCGATGAGAATTTGGGAAGGACACGCGCGCGAAAACCTGGCTCGCCTGATCACATGCGTTCGACAGAGTGCTGGCAACATTGATGCGATCGTCGACGGATTTCTTACGTTCGTCGAGGCGACAGGAAAAGGCTTCACGCCGTACTCCCACGGAAACCGGCTGAGGACCGAGGTGAAAGAGCGCTGTTCCAAGACCACGAGCGGCGTGAAGCCGGCCCACCTCCAGGCAGTTGCGAGGCTCCTGATCGCAGAGCCGGATCATTGCGGCGTCGCTCGCGCGCTTGCCTATTTGGTTGACGTGGTGGATCGACGGGAAACCGGCTTCGGCGAGGTCGAGTTAGACCTGAAGAGCGAGATCCGTGACGCCATTCGTCTTGGCCAGTTCCCGACTGTCGACGATGGGTTTGCGGAAATCACCCGGCGAAGAACCTTTTCGCATCCCCAACCCCCGCGCCGTTGCTTGAGCACGATTCATAAGTCGAAGGGCCTTGAGTGTGATAACGCGCTGATGGTGCTGTGTGATCGCGCCGCTTTTTCGGGCACGTTGTACAAGCGGCGATTGTTCTATGTCGGCATGAGCCGCGCCAAGAAAGAACTGACCCTCGTGCTTTCCAAGGATAATCCGTCGCCTCTGCTGAGATTCTGAAAGCGTTTGTTGCTGCTCTGCGGGGCCGCGGCGGGCAGAATTTCGAACGCTGTAGATGCTGCGGCCCCGATCTATTCCACTACCCGGCCCTTCGTTCTTGCGGCGGGCAGCTTTCTAATAGCGGCATATCAAGACAGCCTCACGCCGTAGCCGTGGCACCAATGCTTGCGTGAATGCGGCCTGATGACGGCACTTGTCAAGAATGTACGACTCAGCGACGCTTGATGCCTAAGGGTAGGGCACCTTCGACCTGTCGCCGGGTCAAACGCTCGTTTCAAGACTACATCGCAAACCGCATCTCACCCCGTGGGCTGCTGCGTAATCGGCGAACAGCTGGGCCCATAAGGAGGATGCACATGTTTGTGCTTCGCATTTCCGTGACCTTGCCTGTTGTTGAGAAGATCAAGGCGACACTCACCACCACTCTTCCAAACGTTAAGTCATCCCATCGGGTCGAAGCGCTGGGGCGCGGGCTTGGGTTTCGCACTTATGCTGCGTTGCGAGCGGCCGTCGAAGCCCCGGCGCCCCTGTCTGTCGCTGTGACCGGGGCCTCCTTTTCGGTTTACCTCAAAGCCCATGGTTTTGAGGTGGATCCAGTGCATCTCTACCGGGCGACGGCACAAGTGGCGATTCAAGGTGTGCTCGATAAGGCGCCGAGATTGAATATTCGCGGCATAGGCTTCGGCCGGCCCGGGCGCAATGCCGATGGTTCGCGGCAGACCCCGCAACAACACTATGCGGAATTCTTGGAGTGCCGCGGGGAATGTCTCGACACCTACGCGGCGGAAGCTTTCTTGCGGGCGTTGGCGCTGCTCGCTCGGGTCAAGGAAACCAAGACCGTCCGCTCCGGCACCGGCAGCTATCGGCTCAAGCACATCGCCGAAAACTATGCCTGCACCTATCCCGAAGGTGGAAAGCTTGGGCCAGCCTATGTGCCAAACGGTATGCTCATTGCAGCTGCCTTGCATTTGGGTTTCAAGCACAAGACGTTTATCGATGATCTCGGTTACGACACGCCGAATGCGGACTTCAACATGTCGAAAGCGGTCATCGAAGACCTCGATGCCGAGATTCGTCCCCAGAGCGGCTTTGCGCAAGACCGGGCGCGCAAGCGGGAAAGTAGGAGGCAACTCGAGGAAGCGCGCAAGCAGTCCGCCGCGATAAGGGCTTCACTTCGAAGCTAGTGCGATGGGACGATTTATTCCCCGAATAGATCGGAGTGCGTGCCTGTGCGGACTAGGACGAGTTCTTTGGCGCTGTTCTGATAAATCAAACACCAATCGCCCTGTACATGGCAGCCGCGATAATCCTCCCACGGCCCTTTTAGAGGATGATCGTCGTGACTACTCTCGGCCCTGAGGGGCCGAGCTTCCGCCCTCGCGGGCGTCTTCTTCCTGCTTCCGGCCGGTAGTCCGGCTCGATTCACAGGCCATCCCCGGAGGTCCTCCGGTTGAGTTGATTCCGAGTGCGAGGATGTTCCTTGCCGCATTGATGTCGGCATCGGACATCGCTCCGCAATTGGTACAAACAAAGTGGGAACGACTGATCCGGCTGGCCGCATCGACCGCCTGACAGCAGCTGCAGCGCCGCGAGGTCTCGGCTGGGTCAATGACGATGAGCCTCGAACCATACCACTGGCATTTGTATTCCAGCATGGTCCGGATCGTCCGCGGCGAGACCTCAAGCAGTACCCGGTTCTCGTTGGCCCGTTTCCTGACCAACGTCCCCGGGGCCTCGACCGTGCCGCGCCCGGTGTTGGTCATTTGCTTGACCTTCAGATCCTCGATGACGACCACACCGTGGTTCTTGGCGATGGTCGTGGTTGCCTTATGCGCCGCGTCCCTCCTGCGACGGGCACATCTGGCCTGCAACCTGGCCACTCTGCATTTGGCTTTCTCGCGATTGCGCGAAGCCTTCTGCCTTCGGGCGACCGTGCGCTGCGCGGTCGCTAGCCGCCGCCGGTCGGTGGGCGTCGTGCGCGGCAGGTCGATGACCGTCCGGTCGGACAAAACGATCGGCTGAGCGCTTCCGAGGTCGATCCCGATCGCTGGCCCCCGATTGGTAGGGATCTCCGCCTCGAGCTCCGTCTGCACCGAGGCGAACCACTCGCCGGCCACCGTCGAGATCGTGACATTCTTGACCTTGCCTCGGATAGGCCGGTGCATCACGCCCCCCGTCCAGCCCGCCTTCGGCAGGAAGATGCGCCTTTCCTCGAACTTGATCTGCTTCGGGTCCGGATAGCGGAAGCTGTCGTTCTGGCCTTTCCTGCGAAAAGTGGGGAAACCAGCGCGACCCCCGAAGAAATTGGCAAATGCCTTGTGCAGATCCATCACCGCCTGAGCCAGGGGATGATGGGCACCTCACGGAGGAAGCCGCATTGCTCCTTCAGGCCGGTCAGTTCCTTGATCTGATCGAACTGCGAGAGCCGTCTGGCATCGCTGCGCTCACGCTCGAGGATCTTCTGGTCGAGGCACAGATTGTAAACCAACCGGCAACAGCCGATCGTCCGCCGGAAGAGCTCTTCCTGGGAGGCGTCGGGGTAGATCCTGAAGCGATCGGCCTTGCGCTACAACATGGGCGGACCATGTTGGGCGGACTAGCAAGGGGCAAGCGAGACGATGCTCGAAACTGTGGAGTACCGAAAAGGCCGCAGTGCCGTGACGTCGCTGCACGTTCATCTCGTGTTTGTGACGAAGTATCGACGGAAGGTATTGAGCGACCGAGCCCTTTCTATACTTCGGAAGGACTTCGAAGAGGCCTGCGCAACTTCACGAGCGAAGCTGATCGAGGTTAACGGCGAAGAAGACCATGTCCATCTTCTTGTCAAATATGCTCCGACGCTACAACTCAGCCACTTCGTCAGCCGCCTCAAAGGATCTTCGTCGCGACGCCTGCGCGCACATCGTCTGTTAGAGGCGACCTCCAAGCTTTGGGGAGCCATCTCTGGAGTCCGAGCTAATTTGCCGCCTCCTGCGGAGGCCCGCCAATCGCCATCGTTCGGCAATATATCGAGAGCCAACGGCGCGCCTTGACCCGGCCCTGAAGGGCCAGGTTTGCGACGCGCAAGGGGATCAATACTGATATGACCAGCTCTTCGACGTCGACATGCTCGATCAGGAAGCGTCCTCAGGCGTCCTGTAGACGTTGAGGGTATCGATTTCGCCAAAAGTCTCGAGGCCACGCACGCCAGCTAGAGAGAACCTCATGCCAGTCATTCGAGGCATCGTCATTGTCGACAGCTTCGCGATGCCATTCCGGCGCGTTGCACCTTGAAAGCTTGCCGTTTTCAAGTTTGTAGAGCCTATCCAGATTGGACATTTGCTTAGCCTCACCGTTCCTGCCCGCTGATTCGGGAGTGACTGTTGGAGGTGAGGAATTTTCCCCGCAAGCCCTTCGTCTCCTTCTCGACAGCTTTTTGAAGTGCTTAAGCGCTGATTTCGCTGGCGATTTGGCAACCGCGGATTCAGGCTGTCCACTGGTTATCGAATCACTTGTCCAACGTGTCGTTGAGTTTGGCGTATCCAACCTACTTGGAGCCGCTCGATGCCGATTTATGCCGACGTTTTAAGGCGGGCCAAAGATCCCGACGTCTTTCTGTCGATCGCCAGGGAGCTCTACGATCTACCTGACGCAGGCTGGAAGCCATGGGAGGAGTGGAGGTTTCTGCCTAGCATGCTACGCAAACCGCAGGGGTACGTTTTCTCGGAAAACGAGCGACGAAAACTCGCAGAATTGTGCTGGTACGCAGAGGAAATCTACGGGCACGACGGCGTGACCGTTGAGCAGATGCTAGCAGTTTGTGCACAATACAGCGCCGATCTCGGGCCCAGCGAGGATTGGATCGTTCGCCTCACCAAGCGCAACGTCTTGTTCGTCAGGAGACGGCAGCTGCGTGACCTTGTCGCGCTATATCGGTTCTGCGGGATGCAGATTGCAAGCGTTGATCAATCTTTCGATCGCAGGGACAATGACGACAACGAACGCTCGGCAGCATAGCTGTGCAGCGGAGCGCTAGGTTGCGATACGCTTCGTAGTGGGAGGTGCCGCGGTCCTTCGATCGAATTGCTTTTGATCGACGCATCAGGCAATCGCCATCCGTCTTGCCGAATGGGCGCGGAGCTAGCGTGACACTGCGGCGAACGAGCCGAAGACGGCAGGACGCAACGACACCGCCCTAGGATGATAGTTGGCGTCATTTCTCCGGCTAAGATTTAGTCAGCACCGAGGCCTGTGACGCGATGAATACATGCGCTGCTGAATCTCCGAGGATGCCTCGATAGAAAGCAGTTTGCCATGCGTTCACCCCCATAGAGACTTGGCTGATCTTCAGAAGCGTCGCAACACCCGAATAAACGTCTAGCCTGGAAACCGGACCATGCATGTCCGTGAGATTTCGAATGATCTGGGGCAGCGTAACCCAGAGATTGGTGCACGCCCTGGTAAACTGAGGACCAAGAACGAAGCCTAAGTGGAACGTTAGACGTTTGAGAACAGCCGGCGGGTGAGTTGAATAGGGAATCGCCTCGAACGTAGCTGCTTGGTACGGAGAAACGACGCGTACCTGCCAGATGGCGGACTGAGCCAACGTATCGAAATAGGGGTGTAGGGGCCACTCGTCCGAACTCGCTCCTCGGTATTTGCGACCTTTTGCCCCGGAATTGCAGTGCGTGCATGCAGGCACCAAGTTGGCTGCCATGACCGAAAATTCGGGGAATGTTTCCTTGGGAAGAAAGTGGTCGAGAGTCCCAGTACCCGGAGATCCGCACATTGGACAGCTTGCCAGTTGCTGCTGACGGAGATCCTTGAGGCGCTTTCCGGCCTTCCGGTTCTCATAGAGCAACCGCTGCTCGTTGCCGATGTTTGGAGCAAACTTTGATTGATCAAGTGACCACGGATTCCCGCCGTGCGTACGGTACTCCTGATAGCATTGGGTCCATAAGGAATGCAGCGCGGACCAAGGTGGTTCTTTGCAAATGCTGAGCAAATAACTGTCGTCCTCGACAGAGGAGGGGGCACCCAAGGCAATCATTGCAAGCGATTTCGGAGCAGGTGAGCCACATAAGATAGAGTTTCCGGATTCAACTTCTCTCCATAGTTTTGAATGACGCTCTCAAGAGTGGCCCCAGGATCAAGCCGGCTTACCCAGGTTTTGAGCAAATCTTCATAGCGATGCGAAATATCACTATCGCCAAAAATGAACTGAGAGATGGAATCGATACTAGCGCCAAAGGTCTGGAGCCGAGGTTGATCAACTTCGACGGTCCGGCCATGGAGTGACAAAATCCGCACGCGCTGGCGCGGAACTTCCCTGACGATATAGGCTGAATGCGTGACGACAATCGCAACAGACCGCGTTGCCGCTAGCAGCGTGTGTAGAATTGACATGAAATCCGAAATGAAATTGGGGTGCAGATGCGTTTCTGGCTCATCGAACAGCAATAAGCAGCCCATCTCGATTGATCCAGCCGCTTGCGCTGCAAATCTCAGCATAGCGAGCTCGCCGCTACTTAGCGTTCTCGGAGCTTCCCCTAAGCCAAACGTTACTGGAGGTTTGGACCAATCAACGTTCCGTACCAAAAGCAGGCTGCGCTGTTCGTTCAGAGATTGAAACAGCGGGAAGTATTCTCGGCCATCCCAATATCTCGTTCCAGGCAAGTCATGACGGTCTGATTGAATCTTCAGAGGCAGATGGATTGACGATGACATCGGAAGCCGTGCGAGAGCGTGTTGCAATAAAGTCATCCGCGTGGATGCGGCAAACGGCGCGTTGATCTCGAGCGAGCCGAACCGCGTATCATCGCGGAGGCAGTCAATCAGAGCTCCCGTTAGCGCATCTTCTTCAATGTCGGTATTCCCGATCGTCGAGAAGTACTGGTAGTCAACGCCTTGCCAGGGCGGAATTGATTTGGGGTACGAATCGGAGGCGACTGACGAAAATACGAGCAGTCGATTGAAGGTCGGCGGTGGAGATAAAATTGCTTGGACGATCTGCCCATCGATCGATCGCTGAGACTCGATCAACTTCAGCAAAAGCTGAGTCTTGCCGGTACCATTGCGACCGATCAAAACAGAGACGCGATCGCGATGCAATTCGTCGGGATGAAAGTCGAATTCGACGAGGTACGGATTATCTGCTGAAAGTAGATTGGCGGACAGGGAAAAGCTGCTCGCCGCATCGATCACCTCAGGACGCGGCTCGCGCCGCAAATAGCGGCTACCATGACGAAACGCGATGTAGCTCGCACTGGATCGCAGTACGCCGAGATGGAAATTGTCACTATCGATGAGCTTCAGGCGCTCCGTGTCAGAGCCCTCGAGGCGCAGCACGACAGCGTCGCCAAGTTGCCTCAGTGCCGAGACGGCTCGCTCAAATCCTAGCAGGTCGACGATCCTCCGGTAATAACGGTCCTTGTCGAGGATGCTTACGTAGGGAATAAGGACAGACGAGCTCGGTAGCCATAGGTAATTGGCAAGTAGTTGGTCGAGAACGGCCGCAGTGTTGGACGCACCCGAGAACATGAAGTGCATCCCAATCTGCTCGGGGGCTTGCTGAGGAAGAAGCACGACGAGGCGGGCATAATGGTAGTTGCCGAAGTTGTTGAACGTGTTGTGATCAGGGATCACTGCAACCGCGGGACATTGAATCTGCGCTGCGATAGCTTCATTTGCGTTGCGAGCAAAAATGATCGGGATCGGAGCGTTGGCGGGGATAGGTTGAGAAAGGCTCATGCGAATTTGCTAAATGCGCTGCCCAGAAGCGTTACGGTCGGCGAGGAAATTGCCACTCCCACGGTGCGCGGTGAGATCTTCAGTTTCGATCTGCTCGCGTCGCTTGGCAATGGTCATTTTCACCTTCCTTTCGGCTTCAGCGAGGCCACACGTAGGCTGGCCGCGAGCGCATCCTTCGCTGCTTCCTGCGGCTGGCGCGCTCTGTGTAGAGCCCAAAAGGCTCAGTTCTTCTCCGAATCGGAGAACTTCGAACCTTCCCGGGCCTTGGCTAGGTCTCCGATAGCGACAGCAATGAACGAAGGGTCATCGCTCTGAAGCGCTGCTGCTAGATAGGCGGCCTGCTGATCCGGCGTTTTCAGGTAGTCTTGGACGTCGAACTTGGTTGTCTTAAGGGGCATATCAAACCTCCTTCGCAATCCGGCTTGGCCGTCCTGCATCACAACCACGCTGACTTCCTGAAGTCCAGGAGGGCATCATGTCGGCCAAGCTGTTGCACCGCAATGCCGCCGGGAAAGGCGACCTCCGGGATCCGAGGCGGCAAGGCCTGGGGTGCGGGCGGCGAGCGCTAATCCTCGCTGCTTGATGGCCTGGTGGACGTCCTCCCAAGCTCCGGCTTCGGCGAGCGCGAGATCCTTCCGCAGGCCGTCACGCCGGCAGTCGTTCAGGAATGCGCGGTCCTCGACGGAGCACCGGTATGGCAGGGTGACAGTCTGCATGCTCCTGCCGATTTGAAGGTCGACGCACGGTGAGACCTGATGCGCTAGACTTCATGCAAAAGTCATGATATGATAAAACATATAAAGTTTTGAAAAGCACGTGCTTTGCGAGCGAGAGGAGGGGGCCGAGAGCTGTCTCTCCTTACCGCATTGCTTCTGTCGCAGAGGCGTCGACGCCGGCGACGCGAAGGATCAAATCGCGAGCCTGTCCCGTTTCATCGGCAGAGTAGACGGTTGCCGCGGGCAATTGCGTCAGCTGAGCCTAGTCTAAGAGCCCGGCAGATTTGAGGGACGCTACCTCTTCGTCCGTGAGCTCACGCCGAGACCCGAGTGCAATACGTGTACCCTGGAGCCCGAGGCTGTTGTGGGCTGGATCTTCTGCTCCGCGCTGGTCAACCAGGATTGGTAGTCGTCGACCTGAACTATCGTCGGCAGCAACACGCAAACATGATCGTAGAACAACGAGAAGCCAAGGGCCTTCAGTAGCCAGTCTCGCCGCCGCTTTTCGTAGACCAGAGGATCTTGATGGGGGGCCAAACACTACGGCTGCATGGTTTCAAAGCGCTTGTCTGCGTCGCGACGATCGTAGCGGAAGTCGACGGAGCCTCGGCTGGATTTGAAGGATTCGGCTGAATTGGCCCCGCGTCGCCTTGGAAGACTTCACGGCTGTCCCAGGCTCCGCGCCTAGGCCTTGGTTTTGATCGCGCGTGCCCCTTCCGCCGGCTCCAGTCAAATCCTTGGTCGGCTCGCCGGTGGTACAAGCTCAAGTGGCAATCCGTCTGTGCGTGGCAGGTATCATCGACGCGATACGATGCTGTCATCGCGTCAGCCTCAATGCGCGGCCGGCATATTTCATAGGCGCGCGAGAGAGAGGTGTCTTTCGTCCTAAGAGGATTCGGCGTTCATGCTCACACGAGAAAAAACGATTCTTCCGTCGGCCCAGATCATTCGCGAGTTCCCTCCGCTCTTGCCAGGTCCGCCATAGTGGATGCCTTCTCGCTGACGTTTGGAAAATAGAGGTGTGTTATGTTCAATCACTACAATGTTCGAATCGAGTTCAGATGCTACGATCCGATGCCCGAGCAGAGCGTCGATCTCACAAAGCCTACGCCGGAGGAGCTTCTAAATGCCTTCGCGAAAGCTCTAGGCGAGTATATGGCTTATCTCGATGCATAGAAGGCTGTGCAGTTCGGCTACGCAAGCGAGGAGCAATCCGGGGTAAAGGGGCCGTGGGTTTGATCAACGTAGTCAGGTCGCTGAGGCTGGCGCCAGTTTTCCAACTGCAACATTCAGTAGTTCGACTTGATCCAGATCGACAGGGCTTCTTTTCTTGAGTTTAAGGAGAGAAGTCCGATCGACGCGAGATGCGTTCGACTTCCAGCGGGAATAATCCTTGGCAGCGTCGGGATCAGGCACCACTACAAACACCAAGTTATAGAAGTAAGTTAGGCCTACCGCCTTTAGCATCCAGTCTTGCCGCCGCTTTTGGTAGATCGTTCGGTTCTGATATGGGCCGACAACAAGCACAGCAATTTTGCCGTGTTCAGGATGCGTATATCGAAAGTCTACATGCAAGTCGTCCTTGATGCCCTTGTCCTTCGTTGAAAGACCCGGGCCGATTCGTCTCTCTATTTCTAACCTGGCGAAAGGCTCTACGCGTTCTTTGAAAGAACGAGCCAAGGATTCGCCTTTTGCGAGTTTTGGCGCGGCTCGTTTGCTGCTTCGCATCTCCTGCGCAAGCTGGCGAGCGCTTAGCTTTCCTAGGCGCCACTCGTCGAGAGCGGCCGTTGCGCGCATCGGGCTGAACGACCACCAACGCGCAACTGTCTCGACTACTGTCATAGGCGAGTCCTTGAGCACCTCATAGATGTTCGGATGCAACTGTTCGGCCCATTCTAGAAACTCAAGAGCTACAATCGCTCGACGAACCGTGTTCACGTCCACGCTTCTTCCGGCTCGCCGGAGGGCCGTTTCAATATCGCCGTGCCGCGCCGAGCGAAGGTTTTGCCTCGCCCGGACCGCCACCTTCTTCCAGTCCCAGACCATTTGGATCACGCTCCTGGCGCCGAATGTACGCAAATCAGGGGGTGGCGGAGCTACTTTTATTGAGTTAGTATTCACAAATCATGGCTTATGCGATTACGATAAACGCGCCCGTGGGGTTCGGTGCGGTCGACATGTCGGCCATATCGAAGCCTGGAGAGACGCGCGTAGTTCCTCGTGCGAAGCCGGAACCGATACGGCCCGACTTGCCGCAAACAGCTCCGCAAATCAAAGATTTGCATGCAAGGCGCGGAAGAGAGGAAAACTTCAAGCAAAAGACACTTGCCAGAATGCCTGCTGGTTGGCTGGGCGATGTGCCGGATGATCCCCAGCCCGCCGAAATGGCAGGCCCAGAGCCGATGGCGCTATACCGCCGGTACTCCACGCTAGATCAGAAAGAGAGTTCGTTCGACCGGCAGGCGGGCGGCGTAGAGAACTACGCCCGAAATAACAATGGTTACATCCGCTTCCTTTACGAGGACAAAGGGAAGAGTGGTGCATACAAAGCCGGGCGGGACGGCTTGCTGCGTATGATGAGGGACGCAAAACAGGGACTATTCAAGAAGCTGATACTCGAGTTCGGCAACCGGCTTGCGCGTGACCTTGGCCTGACAAGTTCGGTGTTTAGGGAGTTGCGAAGCTATGGCGTTGAAATTCACACGCCCCAGGAAGGAAAGTGGCATCTGCTTCATGCGGCATTCAATGGTGTCATGGGGGAGGAGGCCAGAGAGCAACTCAAGATGTGGACGCGGGCGGGAATTGAGCGCTGCGTTCTCGACGCAAAGTGGCCCGGCCGCCCAGCATACGCCTTCAAGAAGGTCCTTGGCTTTCCGGGGGAAATGGAGGTTGTCGACGAAGAAGCTGATGTTGTCAGAGATATGTTTGGCTGGAACTACGTTGGAATTCCCCCGGCTGAAATTCAGAGGATTCTGAATTCGAAGGGAATTCCTTCGCCTGAAGGAAAGCTTTGGTCGATTACTCAGGTGTGCGCAATCTTGCGCAATCCGATCTACATCGGACTGATATTTTACTTCCGGACGAAGACCGAGACGATTGAAACCGACACGTATCGCCTTCTGAGGAAGGTTGAAAAGACTGCAATCTCAAAATGGCGAATTGCGGAACGAGTGGACTGGCGTATCGTCGACGTCGAAGTTTGGAATACCGTTCAGCGCCACCTGCGACCTCGGAGCAAAGGCCGAAGACGAGTCGCCAAGCGAATCTTGTCGGGTCTCCTATACTGCGGTCATTGCGACAGTCCTCTGCATTTTCACGCACGACGTACTGAACACGTGAGAATGTATTGCTCCGATCGCGCGCGGAGCCGGGATGAAAACTACAAGAAGAAAGCGAAGGGCTGTAGTTCTAGTACGACCGTTCTTCTGCAGTGTATTGAGATCGTCGTCCTTAACGCTGCCGCAGAAAGGTTAGCTGTTGGTGGGGTACATGCGATCGTTGAGCAGGCTCACAAGGAATCGCTTGGACGACGTTTCAAGGATTCCAACGCAGAGCGCATTCGCCTTGAAAAGGCGAGGGACGAGATTGTTGAAAAGCTTAAAGCGACATTCGAGGCCGCATACACCAAGTCGATGCCGGAGTTCGCAATTGGATCGCTTCGCGAGGATCTGAACGCGAAGTTCGAGCGGAACGCTTTTGAACTCGCCGCGGTGCCGGTCGCTGAGGTCCACGATCACCCACTGCTAAAGGCTGACTTCGGAAAGATCCGGCACTTCCTTGAGCAGTTCCCCTATTGCAAAGATTTTGACGGCACAGACCTCGAGGAAGCGACCCTCGTCGCGCAATTCCAGGCGCTGATCGAGCGCGTTGAAGTAAAGCCGATCAGTTCCAGGAGTTTTGATCTAACGATACGTGGGCCACTCGCTCACATCGGCAGCAAGGAATCCAATCCGACCCTCCGAATTTCAGCGCGCGACGTGGAGCTTAAGGTACCTCGGGGGCGGGCCGAACTTGAGAAAGAGCGCTTTCGAAAGGAAGTGAGATTTGCTGATTTGGCCATCACCGATGATGAATGGCGGGCGATGGCGCCCCATCTTCCTCGCGAACCAATTTGGATCGAAGGGCATCCTGAGCCCATCGAGCTGCGCACCGTTTTGAACCTGCATCTTTTTAGGAAAAGGAAGAACGTCGACTTTTCCGATATGCTTGCGAGCCGGCGGGCCTCTGTGTTCATGGGGGTGTCGATTCGCCTGCTTCGTTTCGCGATCGAGGTAGCCAACTATTGGCACGTCATTGATCTTTTTGCTGACGTGGCTGGCGAGCGCGCACCTCGATTGTTGGAAGGCATCAACGTTCGGATGAGAGGCCGTCGGAGCGGAAAATTCGAGAATATTCCCAGTGCTTTTGATCGGCGAAATCTTCTAAAGAAGCCGCGCGCCCTCGACCCGACGGCCATCTGCCGCGTACCCACCCGCTTCGACTTGGACACTGTTCTCGACTGAGGATAGCTCCCATTGGGCCGTAGTAAGCTCGAACTCGTCGAGACCGGCGTCCGCGCCGTATTCCTCCTCCCATAAACAGAGCGGCTAGGGCTGCGCGCACCCTGGAATTTTGCTGATTCAGCTGTTCGAAAACGGCAAGGTACGTTGGAGGACCTTGGGCTTTTCGAACAAACAAATTCTGCAAGAAAGATGCGTAATACTGCCAAATGCCCGTGGTTGGGGACGGTGCTGGTAGCATTTAGTGTGTTTGTGGGGTTTTTCTGATGTCGACCCAGGGATTCGGGAGCAGGTGTTCGCCTGCACGGAGTAGTCCGTGGGCGTTGTCCAGAGGGACGTCTCCGCTTGACGGATTGGCTTCGCTCTGTTGGGGGC
Source organism: Bradyrhizobium sp. USDA 4502 (assembly GCF_054063355.1). Taxonomy (NCBI): domain Bacteria; kingdom Pseudomonadati; phylum Pseudomonadota; class Alphaproteobacteria; order Hyphomicrobiales; family Nitrobacteraceae; genus Bradyrhizobium; species Bradyrhizobium sp. USDA 4502. The sequence continues at coordinate 4,019,781 of NZ_JBSSGF010000001.1, read as the reverse complement.
TCGCCGATATTTATGCTCGTCCCCGCGGTTCGGCGGCTGCCGCAATGAGAGCGGCAGCTGCGTGGCCGTCGATCCGCCCATTGCTCCGTAGATGATCAGCGATGCCGGAGAGCGCCTGTCGATGCCTCTTCAATAGAGCCTTACAGGACCTGGAAGCCAACTGGAGTTCACGAGCGATTGCGGTACGGACTTCAGGGTATTGCAGGAAGAAGCGGGCGGTTGCGCTCGATCCGAGATAAGTGAGATGTCCAGCTAGCCCAAGCGATCCGACCATGGTGGCTGCGAGCCTGGTTGCCAGATCGAGGTCACAGTCGGTTGCGCCACCGGCGCCGTGCCCTGCAGCGCCCAGTAAAGTTTCTTCCGCCAGACGTCCGGCCAACGTTATCTCGAGCTGCTGCACATAATCCGCCCGGGTACCATCAGGTTCGGCTGCTCGCCGGCGCAGAGTGTTGCCGCCGCGCCCGCCCGCAGCCGCGGAGGTTGCAAGGATTCCCTCGGGTCCGCAACGAAGGACGTCGACAAGAATGTGTCCGGCTTCGTGAATGCAGTGGCGCCAGAGTATCTGCGGGGTACGATCGTCGCCAACGAGCGCTCGTCGGAGATCGTCCACGGTCAGAGCGCGTTTGGTCAGCCGCGCAATGCGCCGCGAGTCCTTCACGACGCGTTCAATGTCGGCGCCGGTGAGGCCGGCGGCCGCTTCGGCCAGGGGCTTCAGGTCGGCGGCATGCAGGTCTTCACGCAGTCGTACTCGCAGCATCTGTTCGAGTTCGTTGGTGTCCGGGAGCCCGATACGGATAATCTTGTCGCAGCGCCCGGCGCGCAGGAGGGCAGGGTCGCACTGATCAAGCGCGTTGCTTGCCGAGATGAGAATTAGTCCTTCACGGCCGGCGATTCCGTCAATTTCGGCAAGCAGCCCGTTTATGACGTTTCTTAGATACCGATGCCCGTGGCGGTCATCGCTATTTCTGTCGGTAAATGAATCAATCTCGTCGATGAAGACGAGAGAGGGGATCTGGGCTCGGGCTGCTGCGAAGTCGGCCTGCATGGCGCGCATGAAATGACCCAGGTGCCCTTCGTCGGTGCCCTGCCATTTTGCGTAGGAGCAGGCGATTAGCCGCAAATTTGCGGCGCGGGCGAATGCGTTGGCAAAGAGCGTCTTTCCCGTACCGGGTGGACCCCATAGGGCCACCGACGAAGCAACTTCACTCCAGGGAATGTCCCCGTTTCGCCACGCGGTCAGGTCCGCGATAGCAGCCTCGGCCCAGGTGCGCGCTTCCCCAAGGCCGTGTATCTCGGAGAGTGCGATGTCGCGCGACGCTCGCGTCGTATCCTTGAGGGCGATGACCCGGCCAAGCTCCTCGATGCATTGCTCCGGCGTTCGGCCAAACCGGAGCGCGACGACGAGATCCTCGATGCCAATCCGCTCTGCTAGATCGGCATCCAAGGTCGCTTTGCACGGCTTTCCAGTCACGATACTGATCGTCCGGCTGATTGTAAGAGGATCAAGCTGAGGAAGTGCGATCCGCTCACGCGCCGCCCTGACAATAACGGCCGGCAAATGCGTGGTTGCAAGCGGCGTGATTGCGATGAAAGGGAGCCCCATGGAGAGCGCGCGAGCGGATCTCTGTTCGATCATACGTTTGGTCAAGGGCGCTGGAGGCTCATTGATGATCAGGAAGACAGCATCGACCTGCTGACGGGATGGCGCATCTGTCATGACATTCAGGAGGGGGCGTGATCCGGCAAAGAGGATGTCCTGCCAAACGGATGCTACACAATCGAAGGTTTGTAGATCGGCGACGTCGATCGTGATCACCGGCGCGGCAGTGCGCAAGGCGTCCGTGAGGCCGGCCCTGCTGTCGATCGCGCGAGCAAGCAACAAACCGGCCGCGATCCTGCCGGGGGCGACCATTGTCCAATCGGCCCTCGGGTCGGGATTGGTGGAACCCGCGCTACGCCTAAAGCGTGCGGCATCATACCAGAACTTTCGGTATGCAAGTTCGACGCACGTCCCACTTGCCGCGCCGTCAGGAGGGATGCTGCCGGCATCTGAGAAGCGTTGCGTCTGACAAATGTGCTTTGACCGCTGGCGTGACATTTTCCGACCTCGACAACGACTGAACCCGATGACTTCATCTGCTTGCAGCGCGCATTTGCCGCGTTCGTTGACCGCAGCTCCAAGTTCGCGACGTACGCGACCATCACTCCCCGAATTTGAACGAAGCCGGCAGCAAAAGCCGGCTGTGTCCAAACTCCAGTAGGAGCACGGGACTCTTCCGTCAGGTGGAGTTCGCGATTATGCGACGTGGCTCATTTTGACCTGCTGGAGAGATCAAGAGAGGGAAGGTTGGCCTGATCCTGAGGAAGAGCTTTCTGGCACTGAAGTCAATTTCGATTGACGAGTGAGCCAACTGTCCGAGATCACCTGGCTGGAAAAGGACCCTACGCCGACTTGCGGTACAACGGCTGCGATTAGCAACGCAGCCGCCGCGTTGCCCTCAATCGCAGTGCAGAGGACTGCAGTCATCGCAAGGTCCATTAACAAGGGCGACATCCCACGCCTGCGGATGCGGAGCGCTACTCCGAGGGCCACTGCTGGATCGCCGGAGGCTGCGAGGTGCCAGTGCGGTTCACCGATGACACCTGTCCGGCTCAGGAAGTGTCGTGCGATGGTGACGTCGACCTTTTTGAAGTCGCTCGCAACTCGAGTTCGCCACCAACTGAGAGGGTGGGGAAGAGACTTGCGATCCGGCATGCGCCTTCCGGTGCCTCCGGATTTCCGGGGACTAAGTGTGTGCCAACGCGAGGGCTTGTTCGGGAGTTTTGATGCATTCGGCAGAAGTAGGCGACGCATGACGGTGTCCCTTCAGATGTGATAAATCATATGGGTCGCAACGCAGTTGACCTTCGAATGCAATCAAGCATTCGCAGTCCTTCATCAAGTTGTGGATTCCCAGGTGGGTAGGATCAGAGCGATTGCGCCAGAGCTTCATCGTACAGCCGCGCGGGGGATTTCTTCCAGCTACTCCGAGCCGGATAACGTCCCTTTCAAGGATTCGAATGTATCCTCGAAAAATGCGGTTCTGATCTTGGTATCCGCTCCAGGCCGCCCCGCGGCACCGGAAGGGTATGGTTTACGATTTCCTTAAATTTAGCACGGAAATCCGAAATGTCCTGTTCTACAGTGAGTTATGGTTAACGCGCCGGAAATCACGGCGGCCCAGGTGCGGGCGGCGCGGGGCTGGCTCGGCTGGACCCAGGACGAACTCGCTCGAAGATCCCAGGTCAGCCAGCGATCGCTTGCTCGGTTCGAGCTTGGTGTCTCTGTGCCGCACTCTGGCACGCTAGCGAAGATCCGCGCGGCTTTCGAAGCCGAAGGCGTCGGCTTTGAGTTCAATGAACGCAAGGCGAGTGGCATCTCTTTTCAGCCGGCGGACAGGATCGTCCTGCCAAACGGCTAGGTCGGCTCGGCATCGACCTGTCCGCAGAAAGGCCTGGCGGCCCATCACAATGTGTAGGTGCTCGCTCCAGAAGGACAGGTGCTACTCGTCGCCTGCCTTTGGGGGGCGTGGATCAAACAGGTCGATGAAGCGCACGCCCAGGCAGCCGGCGATAGTCTCGAGGGTTTGAAGGGTAGGGTTGGCGCGGGTGTTCTCAATCAGGCTAATCGCCATCTGCTCAATCTGAGCTTTGGCGGCCAACTCGTCCTGGGTCCAGCCTTTGGCTTTACGCAGACGCCTGACGTTGCGACCCAGCGCCTTGGCGACAGGCGAGCTATTTGCCGGGAATCGCTGATCGAATCCTGATCGTGCCATCGTTGGGCACGGTCGGAACTCCAAGTTGGTTAGTCCATATGATGTATCACATATTGCGATTTCGCTGAGCTCGGTTGAACCGGACTATCCGTTGCGTTGGTCCGCGGGCGTGGCGATCAGCAGCACATTTGGGCTCGAGGGCTCGCCGAGACGACTTGATCGGCGGCCGGCGTCTCCGAGTCGTTAAGCACTGGTAAATCGACCGAAAGATTTGGCGCGCGGATGATTTCGCGACTCGGGGTATGTCTTGAGGGTCGGTTTGAAGAGAGGAACTGCCATGTCGGTCGTCAGTAGGACGAACAGCGACTCAAAGTGCGCACAGTGCCTTGTCTACATCGTCGTCGCTGGTTCGACGCTGGCAAGCATGGCGGTCCTGCTTGCAGAGACACTTCCAGCTCTATTTCAGAACTGTGGCTGATCAAACACCGGAGCTCGGCCGGGATTGCTCGATCTGAAAGACTCATCCAAAGCAGATCGAGGTCCAACGGGACGAAGACCTTCTCTCACCAATCGGGGCGCAAAATGCGGAAAGCAGTTCGAGACCTTCCTGCAAATGGTTACGCAATTCTGATCGATGGCTGTGTGAAGACTGAATTTGCGACGAGAGATGGCGTCGAGAACGGTGCAAGGGACCTAAAGCGACGTTTTCCGCGGCTTCAGGTCAAGATCTATGACGCGCAGGCGAGGGCAGATCACGAGGTCAGCGCCTGCTGAGGCGACAGCGCTAATCTGCCTTCGAGACTATGCTGACTTGGTATGGCGGTGTACCCATAAGCTCGTCGGTGTGATGCGACGAAGGCTACGTCCGCTTTGTCCTCAAAGCGACTAGGTTTTTACGACATCGCAGTATGTCGCAATGGGCCAGCTGCAGATATCCTGTTGTATGGGGTTAGTTGGGCTGTAAACTCGAAAACGAACAGCGGCGGCTCAATTGCAAATGGCGAGCGAACTCGATCTTCAAGCGCTCTTGATCGACATGAAGCCGGAAATGCAGCCGGGCATTTTCGTATTTTGTACGGTTTTGAAAGAGAGGGAAATTCCAGCGACGACCAGGCCGCTCCTTACTTTCCGTGAGCGCGAGGGAATGACACTTATCGTCCGGCAGGAGGAAGCCGAAAGCCTGGGTCTCGCTTACCAGTTTGTATCGCGTCTAATCACTCTGACCGTTCATTCCTCGCTTGAGGCGGTCGGTTTTCTGGCAGCGATCACCGCGCGGCTTGCTGAAGCCGGAATAAGCGTGAATGCGGTATCGGCGTTTTACCACGATCACCTGTTTGTACCCCATAACAGGGCCGATGAAGCTCTGGCTCGGCTGCAAGAGATGACGCGAAAGCCCGCCGCCCACTGATACGGCATCTTTGGGCATTTTCGGGAGTTGTCGGCAAGTTAATGTCTGCGTCTGCCCGTATGGCTATCCGCGCCTGGCTTTTCGCAATGAAGCCGCGAATTTCGTGGCTACCGCCGGAACGCAAATCTGATCGAGCACGAACTCAAGACGCTTCTTCACGCTTCTTCAAAGCGAGCGCTGATTGTCTCGCGTGTTACTCAGTCTTTAGGGCCAGCCGCGCAATCAGTCGGCGAGCCTCCGAATCTCGACGATGCGCCAGCGAGCACCGTCAAAGCACTTCTCTGCAACAATACGGGCCGAATCCTCATTGGCCGCTTTCAGATCAGTCTTGAGGCGCTTTTCGCCATCAGCGAGCTGAACTCGGAACGTTGCCATAGGGGCTCCCATTCATGATTGGCCCATTGGGCAGCATCACAGGTTCCGGAACATTATCCTGATTCCACGGCTCGCGATACGGGACGCCGAGCCGTCACTAAATTGCTCAGCCTCGCCAGCGCATCGCCTGGTTCTTCTTCGTAAAGGCGAGCCACATCGAAGCAGATACGCCTCGTGCGTTAGGCTCAGCGCAGAGCAGGGCGATGCTCTTCGGCGTTCACCACCGATCAGTGCGTTATCGATGGCTCCGCGGGGGCAGCTTGCGTGGCTTGTTAGTCTTGGCCGGCGGGCCGAACTTTATTCTGCTTCCGTGTGGTGTGGTCTCCTCGACGGGCCAGGAAAAGACGATCGTGGTATCGGATCCCGATTCGGCTTCACGCACTTCGAAAGCTCCACCGTTCGTTTCTACGATCGCGCGGCAATAGCCCAGACCTGAGTTCGTCACCGCCTCGACGGGGTCGAGATATGGATGTTCATCAGGAGCCTTGACGCGTACCGTTGTGACCAGGTTGGATCCCTTCACTGCGCCGTGAAAATCGTACGCGCCATGACGGGCGCCTATGATCACTATATAATTGAGGACAGTACGCAGCGGGGATACGGCACCGCGAACTCTGGGAACACCGGCGAACGATGCCGTCACATGGATACCCGGGTCGAGATCTCTCGCTGTGTTTATGGCCTCCGTCACGATTCGGTTCGGGTCGATCCAAACTGACGCGGTCTTTCCATGTGTCGCGACGTCGACGGGGTACATGAGGTTGCGCACTGCGAGCTGCATTGCGCCTAGGTCTTTCTCCACGGCGTGTAACTCGTGCGGCACAATCTGACCTACTGCGGCGTGTCCCCAAACGTTTATAGTATCGCGCACACGCTGGTTCGACCGCGCGGCGACGCTCATGATCTCGTCTCTGATGTGCGAGTTCGCGGACTGGTAGGCGACCAGGCGGTTCATTGTCTCTGCGAACTCGTGCCGGGCCCGAGCCTCGGCCTCCCTTGCGATCTTCAGCGCATTTTCGACGTCACTCATCGCTCTCATGACGACCGACACGTCCGATCCCAAGAGACACAAACGACCGTCCGACATCACGGCTTCAGCGAATTGTATCCAAGTCGCGTCGTCGATTTGCAGCCGCCAAGTATCGTTTGACGTCATCTGATCGTCGCGCGCCCCCTTCGTCATTATCAGCTTCCAGTCGGACAGGGACGGAAGGACGTACGGATCCCGCGAACGAGTCAGTTGGTGGAACGCAGCATTCGCGCCGACGGGCTCGCCGTTTGCTTTCCAGATCGCCAGCGGATAGGGCGCGTCATGCCACCATTCGCGATCCGCGCCTGGATCGTTGATGAAAATGTCGAGTTTCTTAGCCACCCGACGGCCCAAGTCGGTTAGCGCGAAACTCGCTTCCTTTCCCGACGACGATCGTTCGATCAATCCCGTTCCCTGGAGCGCACCGGTCACCCTCGACAGGTTCGACTCCCGAAGACCTAGAATGCTCATCAGTGCAATATTGCTTACGGCCTTGCCGGCACCCGCGATTGCGCTCAGGAGCGACTTTGTGTGCTTTCGATTGAGTACCTCTTCCAACGGTTGGAGCTCGGCGAACCTGGCCGACTGGGAGATGAGGTCCGCGAAGGCTCGCATCTTCTCGGAGATGCTGGCAGCATTCTTGCTACCAGTGAGCGCCGCGGCGTGCCGCATGACTTCGAACCACTGCGAGAGTTCGTCGCCGAAGGATCGGGACGTCAGTGTTCGCCATGTAACGTCGCGCAGCGCGTCATAGACCCGCTCAGCGAGCGACGGCTCGGCCGTCAGCGCTTTTCGGATGGTGGTTGCCGCCTCGGCTGGCGTCGCATCGCCGCGCCCAATCCGATCGAGCGAGGCTTCGAGGGTTTTGCGATCTGCGGAGGACATGGGGCCCGGTGGTTGAAGATCCGGCGGAACTCAATTTAGGACACTTTACATTGGTGTGAGTTAACGCCGAGTCAATGGTTGTGCAACGTTTAGCCGCGGAAAACACTCCAGGGGACCTTGATAAGGAGCTGATCTACCGCCCAGCTTGATGTGTTCCCGTCCGGGTTGAGGACGTAGCCCGCGCCCTGCCGCAGCGGCGGATAGGCCTGCTGGACCACGAAACTGCGGGTATTTCGCTCATTGCGCAGATCTTTTGCCGTACGGATGTGCCCATCCATGGTCGCGTCGTTGCCGCAGGACGGCACGATTGCGAAATCCACGTCGAGCCATCCGTAAGGGGTATGATAGCACCTATTACAAAAATCGAGGCAGATACCGAAACCGAAAAGAGCTTCTTCCAGGACCAGGACGACGAACTCGGTCCCGTGCTGAATGTCTTCCACGCGTCCTTCGGGATCCTTGTAAGCCATCCGCTTCTTATGGCGAGCGAGCTCGACGCCGTGCCCATCGTAGATCGTCGCGATATTGTACCTCTGTCCGTCTTCCACTTCATGCCACGAGCCCGCGACCACAATGCCCGGTGCCTCTGGCATCTCACCTTCCGGCAGCCAAGGCTTCTCGGCGAGTTCGGATTGAATAAGTCGACGCGACTGCGGGTCGATCATGAGCTCCGGAAAAACAGTTGTCAGACAGACTTCGATGTGAGCGGCCTTGCATGCTTCGGAGATGATCGTCTCGCCATTCGGAATGCCGACTGCCCGCACGAAAAACTTCGTCGGCGTTTCGTCGCAATCGAAGGTCGAATCGGGAAACAACACGGCGCCGAATGTTGCCAACTTTTGCTTGGCTACCCGGTCCGCCTTGACGATTTGGACCGTCGCGCCGTCGACGACGGCGGGCACGAACCGAAGGCGTAGCAATCCCCGCTGGTCGAAGTTGCGCATGTCTTGAGCAGGGTCTCTCGGCTCTCTCCAAGCCACGCGTCCCATCGGGATGAGATACGCGCGATGCCCAGAATGCTCGACGAGCCATGCGGTCAAATCGGAAGGTCTCGAGCCCAGATCCTGCTCGGTATATTCGCGCTCCATGGCGCGAAGACATCCGCCGAGCCGCTTTACGACTTCCTGGTATGCCTCCGTGCCGTTGAACGAAAGTCCGTAGTCGGGCGCCTGCATGTCGAGCGTCGCGGCGAATCCGAGAATCGCCGATTCTCGGACGAGCGAGTATAGATGCTTGATTGTCCCCGACGCCTTCGCGAGAGCCGCCCATACGATCAGCATTGCTTGTCGCAAGCCGTCGTCGTCCTCCGTACGAGGCACAGCCCGGAGTTCGGCAGGAATGCCATAGGCATTCTCCCTCCACTGTTCGTCGGTGATTTCCAAACCCGTCCTACCGAAAGTGATTCTGCGTTTTTGAGTTTCACCTGATAGCCGACGCACAAGCTTGGCGCTACTCTTCTGCGCGATACTCTCGTGACGAGTAACGATTGGCGCTCGGCCGCAGCCGAGGTTTACTCTGGAGCAAGGAGGTTTACTCTGGATCAAGTGCTGGCATCGTTTTTCTCACCGATCGCCACGATCTACGGGCCCTCGTCCAGACCTCTCCGTCCGTCACGCCGCATAATATCTCGTTCCGGGAACGTAGAGCCGGGGACAAGCGGACGGTTGGCTTGCTAGCCAGATACAACCCTTGGTAAACTAGGTCGATGGTCCGGGCTTTGGGGGCAGGCGAATGCTTAGATTGGGTTTCGTTGTCCTTTGCACCGCTGCACTAACAAGTGCCGCCTTCTGCTCCCCGGCGAGAGCCCAACAGCACGCCGCTCCGGCAAATGGCCCGGTTGCGGATCATACCCCGACGCTCGAGCAACCGCGCGCTGACCAGCAGGCTCAGAAGCCCGTAGCTGGGCCCGAAGCCGCGGCCACGCCGAGCGACCCTCAGAAGCAGTGCGTGAAGCTCGGCGAATTTGCCGTGGAGCTCCGGTCTGGCCGCAATCCGGTCGGCGCGCCCATTGTGCTCGCCACAAATTTCCTGCCGACAAACCAACGCGTGGATGTCGGCGTGCGTGCACCGTTCGTCGATGGCATCCGGTACTTTGCCGGGATCGACTACGGGGACGAAACGTACCTCTTCAAGAGACAAGACGTCGTCACGCACCGCGCGACGGAGTCCGATCCGTTAGTTCAGAAGCGTCTACTCGAGGCTGATCAGACCATTGTTACACTGAACATGGGCGACGATCTGGCTTGGTTTTGGAGCAGAGCTGATCTTTATCTCTACACGTGCAACAGCCCGGTTGGCCAATCTCCCTGGCGGGTTTCGTCCATGAGTGTCAGGCTAAGCCCCTACTGGTTCAGCATCATTTCTGTCGTCGTGGAAGTCTTCGTGCTCTATTTTTGGATTGCGTTTGCGCTTCGCAAACGGGATCACACGTTTGGTTCGTTTCTCCGAGCATTGAATCCCGCGCAGGTTTCCGCGGGGCCGGACGGAAAAGGCAGTCTTTCGACATTCCAGACACTTGCCTTCTCACTGGCCGTGGCCGCCCTGATAACGCTCCTGCTGCTGCAGACAGGGACATTGGTAGATCTTTCTGGCTCGATCTTGACGCTGCTTGGCATCAGCGGAATCGGAGCAACGATCGCAAAGGGGACCGACAACCAGCGAAACACGCTTTCAGCTGACAACCGGGCGTGGCTCCTGAGGCGTGGCTGGATCCCGATGGCCAAGGCCGTAGTCGACCCGTCGAACGCAACGTGGCGGGACTTCTTCACCACGGACGGCGTTTTCGACGTGTACCGGTACCAAAGCTTCATATTCGGGTTGGTCGTGATCGGCGGTTTGGTCGCCGCAGGCGGCAATCAATTGTCGACATTCGTAGTTCCAAACACGATCCTGGGCATCGTCGGCCTTAGCCAGGTGGTCTATATCGGCGGCAAGCTGGTGACGCCCACCAATATCTCCGACCTCAATACCGCCATCGCAGGCCTTCGCTCCGACGAGCAAAAACTCAAGGCTGCCGTCGTTGCGAAAATGCAGGGACAGCCCGCAAGTGTCGCCGAAGCTATTCCGTTGATGGGGCACGACGCCTACGACGCGTTCAAGCAGAAGGCGAGAGACGTCGCCGCGATCTTCACAGATGCGACTGGCATCGCTATCGCAGACGCGTCGCTCGAGCCTCTCGTGACCTAAGGGGGGAATGTGGCCAAGAATATCCTGCTATTCGCGGATGGCACCGGAAACGAGGGTGGCCTTCTGCCGGACGAGAGTCGCACCAACGTCTATAAGCTGTACCGCGCGACGCGGACCGGTCCTGACTCGATCATCGACCCCAAGAAACAATTGGCGCTCTACGTTCCCGGCATCGGAACGCCGGCGCCTGGACACTACAGTGGTAGCGACCGGCTCAAGGAAACGGTCCAGCAGATGTTCGGGTTCGGCATCACCAAGAAGATCATCGACTGCTACGTGGCGATCATAGGGGTGTGGGAGCCAGGGGACCGCATCTATCTGTTCGGCTTCAGCCGAGGTGCCTACACCGCGAGGTGCCTCGCTCATGTGCTCGAGCTCTGCGGCATTCCGCGAAACGAGCGAGGGGGCGAATCCATCAGCCTCGATCCGAAATCATTGCGGCGGGTCGCTGGCGAGGCGGCCGACTGCGTGTACTGGTTCGGTATGCCGCGGGATAGGGACGAGGCGAGCAAGCGAGCAGAGCAGTTCCGATCGGCGTACAAATCAGACCTTGGACGCGCTACAGGTGCTTCCGCCTATTTCATCGGGATCTGGGATGCCGTTGCGGCGATCGGCTGGCAACGCGTCTTCCCCGATTGGTTGTACGACCGACATTTCGCTTCGGACGTGCAGTATGCCCGGCATCTCCAATCGATCGACGAAGGCCGGAAGGACTTCAAGCGAGTCCCGTGGGGAGGGAGCGGAACCGTGACGTGGCCTGACAGGCAAAACGAGCCCGAGCAATTCGACCAAATCTGGTTCGCCGGCAACCACGCTGATATCGGTGGAAGCTATCCCGAAAATGAATCCCGCTTGTCGGACATTACTCTCGCCTGGATGGTGGAGTTCATCACCGACAAGATTCCAGTGCCTTACCGCGTCGTTGTCGATACGGATCTGCTGCGGCTTTATCCATCGGCCGACGGAATGATGCATGACGAATGTATGGTTGGTATGGGAGGGACCGTGCTTCATTGGTCGAAGGCGGTTCGCGAAGTTCCCATAACAGCGCAACTTCATGAGACAGTCTACGAACGTCTCGCCATGAAATCGGTACGGAACTACACGAGCTTCGGCCCCTACAGACCAGTCGCCTTGCAGAACCATCTCAAGGCGAAAAAATACTTCGAAGATAGTTCGAGCGATGATGCAAATTCAGCCGGATCACCTAGCCCGCGGCATCCAGCCTCGGAATGATCGGACGATCTAGATGCTTGGTCGAAACGTCAGTTCGATGAGCTCTTGACCATTCGGGCTCGGCGACCTCAGACGCTGCATTTTGCGCCGATGAGAGAACTGATAGCGCGGTCGGGTAACCGCGTCGCAGGAGAATCTAAGTTGCGCGACGACCAACAAGACGAGCGATGTTGGCAGTATGGTTTGCGATCTCTGACTAGATGCGTCTGCGTCGTCAGTGTGCGCTGAGGTGTTTATTCAAAGTTTTGCGCCACGACGTGCGGGTGCGAAGGAGCTAAGCGGAGGTAGAATGCGAGCCGTAGTCCTAGCCGCGACCTTGGCGTTGCCTGCGATGCTATGGGGCGCATTTGCGCTCGGCCAGACACCGGGCGCCACTCCTTCACCTGAGCAACGCGCCGCTTGTGCCCTTGAATCGGTTCAGACGCAAGATGAGTTCGTTGTTGCGTTCGCCCCGAGCGGCGAGACGCTTGCGAATGTCCTGCTTTCTGAAGATATCCCTAGCTCTATTTTGTATGTGGAGGTCGCCGCCGGTCAAAAGCCGATCGACGTCTTTCTGATTACGACTTCCCCGACGATATTTGACTTTACCGGGGACGTGGAGCGAGTTCGGCGCGTTGTGGTTGGACCTAATACCGCAGCCGTACGCGGGATCGCAGCGGCCCGTGTCGAATTTCCCAATTTTCGTGATTGCCATCTCCCGTATTCGCGAGGGCACTACGGCGGTGAGACGCGCGAGGAGCGCTGGTCCGCGCTTGCCGTTATGTTCGGTCGAGCTCCGGATCGAGAAATCGACGACGTCAGGGCTGATCAGTTGGGGTTACCGGAAGGAACCGTCACATCAAGGAGAGCCGAGGCGGATCAAGCTCGCCGGCGCCGGACGGGAGCCGAGCGGGCGCTATACGACCGGCATCCAGCTGGATTTCGCGAACTCGATCCAGCGTCCCTTGTATCACCCGTCAAGGTTCTGCGTCCCGCGACATTCCCGGCGGAAGCAGGCCTCATCCAGCTCCTGCAACGGGGTGACATTCGACCGGCTACGACGGAGGAGATAACACGCTGGATCGACGGTGCCAGCCAGGCCTATCGAAACAAGTTCTCGCCCGACTTCCGTCTCACAATCGGTTTTGATTATTCCGTTCTCCGTCCGGTCGAGCTGCCGGCTGGAATCGGCAGGAATTATCTATTTCTCGCTGGGGTGACAAACCCGGCTGGCGATGCCAAGCCACATTCTGGCTGCATCGCTTACATGGATGGCTTTCGCATCAGCGACGATCAGTTTTGCTTTCGCGAAAACCACGAAATACGCGAGTTGCGTAACCTTATGAAGGTCGACGCTCGAGGAGCGTGCCGCCTTCTTCCTGCTCCAGCTGACGCCGTCATTGAGGCAGTCTCGATACACAATGCGACTGGCGGACAAATTCTTGGCGGCCACGACCGCACGGACTTGCCTGTCGATGTGCGCGTTCACAGCTCCGGTTACGTAGTGCTCGTATTGCACACGTATGACTCTGTGGTTTGGCGTATTTCTCCCGGGCCGAAGACGCGGATCGCTGGCGTTCTTTTGATCGGGTGGGATGAGGGAAGCAAAGTAGAAGGCGTGCCAGCAGACACGCCAATCGTCGCTATCGGGAGCGGCTCACGTCAAAAGCTCCGAGACTGTGAGCCATTTGCCGCCGACGTCGGTGCAGCCTATCGTGGTGGCCCGGCAGCGATGGCGCTCGATCGTGAGGTGCGCGCCTGGACTGGGCGCGGTCTCGATGGCGTTCGTGGGGCCCCCAGTTTGAGCGAGATTGATATCCCCTGAGGCAAGACCACAAGCCCGATGGGTCAATGTCCGATAGAAGCCTCTCTCGACGTTCGATGATCTTACTTGGTCGCTTCCCTTTTCGCGGTTCCGCTTCAATAACTCCGCCGCGAGAGCGCACTGCTAATGGAAACGCTGTGCTTGGCGGCGTAGCCTTGCTTCCAGCAGCGGCGGTTGAGCAGCTCGTCGCTGGCATGCAAGACTGTTGAGCTCGCTTGACCAGAGCTAGCTAAGTGCATGAATGTCGGCCGCTGGCAGCACGGCCGGCGCTTCGCTTCCGACGTTGGTCCTCACTACTCGACACCCTTGTTCATCCTGTATGTCGGTCCAGAATGAGATGGTGCTCGCATAGTGCGGCTGTCGGCCGCAACCGGCGTGCAGTTGAGGAAGCGGTCGCACGCTTAAACGCGGCGAAGAGCGTCGTCAATCGCGTCCGATTGTCGAAGTGCAAAGCGGACTCAGTTCACGACGGTCGTCGGGGTTCGCAGCCAAGCCTCGTGAGTAATGGCCAAGAGCGATGGCACATCGATGATCCCAGTGCTATTCCACGTGAATACGGCATAGGCGGGTAGGGTCCCATCGAGGCCTCCGGGCACCTGACCTTGGAGCTGTTCGGCTAGCCATGCCAGCGATCCGTAGCCGCATAGACTGACGCAATGGTCCTCGTTGCTGTCGGCGTGAAAGCCGGTCGCGACCCAGCCCGTTGTGCCATTGTAGGCGTTCCACGCATCGTTGAGCTGGTCTCCAGCAATTCCCAGTTTTACAGGGCCTTGAAAAATTGCATTCTGTAGAACGCCAGCGTTGGTCCAATCGACCGAGCGCGCGCCGCCGTCGCAATACATGTGCTCGTCTTGCTGGAAACCGCTCCGAAGCATCACGTTCAGCGCATCGCTGATGACGGCGCCGTTCAGAAAGTTATTTTGCGTCGCCCAAGCGACCGCTTGCTGCTCCGCTATGAATATTTCCGGGCGGTAGCACGCCTTGGCGAACGCTTCCTCGGCGGTGACGCAATCGCCGTCGGTCTCGTTGCCCCAATAGGATATTTGCTGGGGAATATAGATATAGTTTGGCGGGGTTATGCCGATTGTCTGGTGGGGTACGGCGGCGGCGAGCACATGCCTTGGACTTGCGAGGGCGCCGCGTGGCATCTTCCTGGGGGCCATGAATTACTCCTGAAATGCTGCAACACGAAATTTGAAAGAGCAGATCTTGCCAATCGCAATTGATCGACCTGTCGGAAACGAATTGAGACGCAACTTGTCAGCTGCTTGTAAGCTTACTCGTCGTCAATAACAGCGCGACGGAAGATCAATAATCCCCGGATCACGGTCGCTGCCGCTTCTAAGCGCGCGTGCAGATCATTCCTCAACTCCGGGCTGCCGACAACAAGATTCTACCTTGACGCGCATTTGATCTTTAGTTACGCCTTCAAAATTTGAAGTTGTAGTGTGCGGTTTAGGGGTGTGGCCGTGCGTTGGTTTTTTCTTTTGTGTTTATTTCCTCTCGGCGCTTGCACAGCATTGCTGGGCGATGCTCCCGACATCGACTACGACAAGGTCATCGTTCCTGTCGTTACCGAATGCTACCAACCTTCCTTCACGGCGGATCAAAACAAGCAGTACGCTATCTCCGTCATGGAGGTTGGCTTCACGAAGGTCAGGGCTGCATGTGAAAGCTTCTTCGTGGGCGCGACGCGCGTTCTGCAAAACCAGATCATGACAGACAACACGTTGAACGCCGGGCTTGCCGGCGCTCAATCGATCTTCCTGGCCACGAGCTCGGCCGCTTCCGCCGCAAAGGCGATAGCGGTGACTACGGCGGGCGTCACTTTCGGGAAGGCCCTCGCGGATCAGATTGCAAGTGTCTATGCGTTCGGCACCCACTTGCCCAAGATAAGGCAAATCGCCAACGACTCGATGGACCAATACGTCAATTTGGCACGGCAGTCGCCGCCATCGAATGCCTGTTACGCATACAGCCTTGTCCAGCAGCTTGCCTTGAAATGCACGCTGGCCGCGCTCGCTGACATCGATAATCAGCAAAACAATATTCCATCCAAGCCGGCGCTGCCCGCAGATCTCGTCGTCAGTAATGCGGTCCGCGGCATGCCAAATGGCTCAAACAAATCCCTCGTGCCTCGTTCGTCGCCCTCGGTGGGCGTGACCGTGGTCCCCTACAATTATTGAGTTTGCTTTTCTCGACCCGCCTTCATTTTACGCCGTCCTGATGTTTCCTTTGAGCGATAGGAGCTGCACATGCTGACCGGCCGCGCCATGTATATCTGGGAGCTGCAGCCGTCGTTGAAGGGAGGGACGGTGGCCCAGCTGGTGGCCAAGGCTCAGTCGGCCAAGCTATCGAGCCTGTGGGTTAAGATTGGCGATGGCGCCAGTCCGTTTGCAAATATCCAGGACGCCAACATTGCCATCTTGCACGATCTGGTCGCGCAATGTAGCGCCACCAATATCGTGGTCCTCGGCTATCACGTCCCACACTGCCCGACAGCCGCCTCCGTCCAGGGCGAAGTCACTCTTTGCGCCAACGCGGTCGACACCTTCGGGCTTGCCGGCATCGTGGTGGACAATGAAGACGGGGCCGGCTTTTTCACCGGCAATGCGCAAACGGCGGCAGCTTACGGCCAAGCCCTTCAGGCGGCCATGCGCGCCAGGAGCAAGATTGTTGTGATGTCGAGCAATGACATCCTCTCTGCGCATCCCAATTCTTATGGCTCTGTCATCGGTCAACATATCGATCTCAATGGTCCGCAGGTCTACTACGGGCGATCGCCGACCGTTCAAAACCGGCTTGGTCGTGCCATCAGCTCGAATGCCGGCATCAACGCGCCTTTCTTTCCTGTCGGAGCCGCCTTTGTCAGTCCTGTGGCCGCCGGTGACGGAGGGTGCGCGAGCGACACCGATTGCGCGCAACGGGCCGCCCAGTTTATCGATCTGGTGTCGCAGCTGCATCATGGTAATCCGAACAAGTATCCCGGCTATGGCTTCTGGGATTGGCAGGAAGCTCCCGACGAATTTTGGGAGGTCTTGTCGTCAACGGAGGTTTTTACCGGCGCCGAGGTTGCCGCCGCCGGAGTCGAAGTTCTCGCAAGGCAGAATCCTGCCCCAGCGCTGCAGGGGATTCTGCAGACTCTTGGGCAGCGCGCGAACGCCGTGGCGTACGAAGGCGTGAGCTCGCGCGATCTCAATTTGCCGGGCAACATGCTGCTCGTCGTCAGCGCAGACGAGTTCTATTCCTTTCAGGCGTCCGATATCGTCGACCAGGAGGCGCTTGGCGGCAGCAGAGTTCGGCTATGGGTCAGGCGAGGGGCGCGCGCATGGCAGGCTGGCGCAATAGCGATTGGCGGGGCGCTCCGCCTTCGGGAAACCGTGATCGGTATGGAGGATCTGCCGGAGCCGCCGACAGTGATTGTGCCCGGCATGCCGGTGCAGGCGTCGGATCTCCACCGGCAACGGCTGCAGGCACTTGCTCCAGGAGCAAGCTCGATCGCGGCTGCCGCGGCCGCCTATAACGGCGCTTGCGTCGGTGGTGACCACTACGCGAACAACTGCGCCCATTTCCTGTCTGATGCTTTCATTCGCTCGGGCACCAACGAGCTGGTGGCGGGACAGTCGGCCGACGGCTACTTCCACGCCCGTTGCGGGACCCATGCCGAGCGGCCCATTCGGGCTCGCGACATGTGGCAATGGTTTCAGTCGAAGGCCACGACCACATCGCGCGCGCTCGCTCATAACACGGGGATATGGGCAGTCTTCCAGCTCGATGAATCCGTCTATTGGGGCGGGCATGTGGTGATCGTTGACACCGACGCTTGGGCTTTCCATGGCACCGGCTGTCACTGGAACTGGGATCAATACGCCTACAAGTGGTGAGGCTGCGAGCAATCCGAGCGTTCGATGACGGGAGCTGACCTATGTCCGCAAGATCACCGAGCCGGCGAAAGGTCCTGACCGGGCTTGCGGCGAGCATTCTGACCGCGCCTGCCTTGGCGCAGCAACGACCGGTCGCCGCAAGGTACCCGCGCGGTGCACAAGTCCCGCCACGCATCAAGGCGCTGATCCAGGCACAGACGGAGGCCGCCCAATCACTCAACAGGCTGCTTGCGACAAGTCCAGAATTTCTCAAGACCAAGCCACGGCTTGCGCAGTCTCCGGCCAGACTGGAGAGCCGTTGGGACTGGCGTGAGCAGGGATGCGTCACGCCCGTCAAGAATCAGGGATCATGCGGAAGTTGCTGGGCGTTTGCGGCGGCGGCAGCCTTTGAATCGTCTTACGCGATCACGAACAACAAGCAGATGATCGACATATCCGAGCAGGAGCTGCTCGACTGCACGTTCGGCGACGTCAACTGTGTCGGAGGCGGCTGGCACCAGGCCGCCTTCATGTATCTCCAATATGCGGGCCTCGTGGATTCCTACAGATACTACTATACGGCGGCAAAGGGGGCGTGCACGGCGAACTTCCAGCGCACCTATTTCGCGTTGAACTGGGGCTATGTCGGTGAACAGGACAATCGGGTGCCGCAACTTATTCCCAGCGATCAAGCCCTGAAGACCGCTATCCGCCAATATGGACCGCTCGCGACTGGCGTTGGCACGCGCTATTGGGAAAGCTATTGGAAGACAAGCGAGGCGGGCGCTGAGAATCCGTCCTGGTATACCGATTTTCCAAAGGGGGTCTTCCAGGGCACCCGCTCCGACAATGATCCCAACAATGTCGACCACGAAGTGACCATGATCGGCTGGGACGACGGCCTCGGCGCCTGGATCCTGAAGAATTCGTGGGGAACGTCTTGGGGCGATGGCGGCTACATGCTGCTGCCGTACGGATGCAACAACATAGGCTTCGGCGCGTCCTGGGTCGCAACCTATCCATCGTCCCTTCCTGGCCTGGCCGACTCCCTGCAGCTGTCCGGTCCTGCTCAAGAGTCCGTGCCACCACCGCGTTGATAGCTGGAAACACGTCGCTCCTCGCGGCCGCCTGTTCGGCAGCAACGTCGTGGATGGCAATAGCGGACGTGAAGCAGAGGGCCAAGGCTTCACGCCGCTAGAGCGAAACTTCCAGCAGGAAGCAACCGTCCTTGCTCAGGGAAAGCGACGTGCCCAGCTTTCGAGAGGCATGCGAATGGCGTTCGTGAGATAGGACACAACCCGGTAACGCCCCGCCAGCATCAGGATCTCCATGATCGCGGTTTCTTCAAAGTGATCCGAGAGCCTTGCCCAGGCGACATCACTGAGATTGCAGGTATCGTGAAGTTCATCACAGGCTGCAATCAGGGCGCTTTCTTTCGGATTCCAGCAGGGGTCATCGGCATTCCCTCGCGCGGTCGAGACGATTTGCTCTTCGGTCAACTCTGCCTGCTTGGCAAAAATCGAGACATGCACGCCCCATTCGTACTCAGAGCCGGACCGCGCGGATATGCGGTCGATGACCATCTCGCGGTAGTGCAGGCTTAGTGTGCTGGCAGGATCAAGCAAGCTACCCGCGAAGAACATGCGAAACAGCCGTTCATCCCGTGCAAGCGTTGTAAACAACGTTAGGTGCGGTCGAGCATCATCGCTCCGCTTCCGTTGGCTCAGTCGCTCTTGAATGACTTGAGGAAAGGGTTCGGTCGCGGGCAGAATTCGAGCGGACATGAGGAAACTCCGTGCTATGAGATGCATGACAGCGATACAAGATTACTGCGAAAAATGCAGCACGGACAGCCGTTCGTGGATCGGCAAGCCCGTCGTAGCGATCAGCCGCTCCGGCAACCTGTTGCTGTTGCTTCCCAGCCTTCCGGGCAACTTCACGGAGCTTGTCGACCTGGGACTTTTCGCAGTCCGATCGGGGGACTTCGTCATGATCCAGAAACCTAGTGATCTCAATCCGCAGAAGATATTTGAGCACGCGGGGAAGTTTCAATGGACCGATGAGCGTCTACGCAAGACAGACATAGCCAAGTCCGAAACAGAGATCTGGTATTTGGGTGATCCGTGCCTTGTGATTTCGGCACTCGCCTCCGAGCTCTACTTTAAGTGCCTTCTCGTCATATTCGGTACGCCGTTTGCCGAACTGCGGAGATTGCACAATCTGTTTGACCTGTACCAAAAACTGCCTCCCCAGGATCGCATCAAGGCACTTTGGGACCATGAAATCTGGGAACAAGGACCCCGCGAGATGTTGGACCAATTTCAAGCAAAGATCGGGAAGGACACGATACCGCGAAATTTCACCACGCTTCTTAAGTTTGGAGCCAATACCTTCGTCGATCTTCGATACGTTTACGAGAAGCCGCGCAACGTCAACAACGTTATTGTCACGCTGCCGTCCATCTTGAGAAAGGTTATCGCGGAGATTCATCCTGAATGGCTTTGAATGGTTACTCAATCCACATGCCGGAGCAGCAGAAGCTGGATGCACTTGAAGACCAGCTCGAGAAGCTCAACGCCGAGGCCGAGCAGGACGATCCGGGCGAGGCGAGGCTTCCGAGATTGATCGCCTCGAACAGGAGATCGCCGCGCCGACCGAGGAGGTGTTCGCACTTGAGGACATCGCCCGGGCGGGCGTGTTCGTCGCGCTCGGACACGGGTGGAGATGCCCGCATCGAACGCGGCCATCTGCGGCTTGAAGACGTACTGCCGAAACGAGGTGAGGGTGGCAGCTCCGGGAAGGCGGAGAGCGTGACCGCAGCAAGCCAGAACAGGTTTGCGGCGGCTCAGGTCGCGGAACTGAGCGCACACCGGACGATGGCCCTGCGCAATGGTCTCGTGCAAGCGCCTGAACTGGCGCTGATCGCGGTCACGCATGCGCTGGCGGCGCGCGCGTTCTATCGCTTTGCCAACCGTCCTGCCTTGAGATCACGCTCAATATCTCCTCGCTCTCATGCGGGGCAGGGTGTTGCCGCGCGGCACGAGGCATCGTCTTGCGCTTGCCCTAGGACGCCGACGGGCTCTGGCGATTCATCGCTCACCTCGTAATGGAAGGCGGCTGTTCCTGCTGGCGCACGGGCGGGCATTTCCGCGAGGCTGCCCTCTGTTCCGCGGACACCGTCGTCAGGGCGATGCCGCACGATATGCTTCGCTATTGGCAGCCGACCGCCGAGGGCTATCTCGAGCGAAGCAGCAAGGACGGGATTCTCAAGGCTGTGCGCGAGGGTGTTTCTCCGGAGGCCGCCGCGCATCTTGCCGGGAAGGGGTGGCTGCCATCGCTGGTCAAGTCTGCCCCCTAGCCAATGGCTGGGATGGAAACCATGATGATCCCAAACGTGAGAGCCGATTGCCGGGCGCGCGGTCGCGTGCCTCGGCGCTCGCCGAGTTCAGTCGAGCAAGCGCTTGCGGAATGACATCGTCGAGTGCCTTGGTCTGGACTCGAACGTTTTGATCGACTACGCCGAGCGCCCCTTCAAGGTCCCGATCGAGAAGGAGCTGTTCCAGGCGGCTCACGTAATCCTTGATTTGCGCTGCGCCGCTAGCGGAACTGGCATACACCATCCAGATGTAGTGGAGCTTGTCGGTCACATTTTGGTAAATGCGCAGAATCTCCCGGTTTCCAACCGCCTGCAGAACCAACCGGCAAACCGGGATGCACAGGCTGGCATCCGTAACATTGATACGCCGGCTCTCAGCGACAATCTCGTCGACCCGATGACGAAGCGCGGTTCGCAGCATGAAATGCAGCGAACTGATCGCCAACGATCCTCGCAGGAAAAGCAGGTCCTCCAATTCTGCCCGATCAATCGCCCGATTTTGAAATCCGCGGCTGCCTGTCTGAAGAATCAAACCTTCGTGGAGAAGCCGGTTCAGCGCCTCACGTACCGGCGTCACACTGACGTTAAGCGTGTTCGAAACCCCTTCAATGAATATTTGCTGCTCGGGAAGAATTTCGTAGTTGATCACCATCGACTTGAGCTTCAGATACGTCCGATCGACGACCTTGAGCGTATGCATTGTTTCGTGCCTCCAGCGCCATAGTCTCAGCCGATTTCCAGACCTCAAAGGCAGCGAGGCCCAAACAAGAGCAGTCGGCTATTTCACGTCGATAGCGCATTGATCGAAGGTCGCTAACCGTATGGCGACCTTATTTTGCGAAGGCCGAGCTATGTCTGCTTTGTATTTTGATTGCAAGATCGTCGTCACGCAACCATGGAGAAAAAGCTTCCATGCCGGGTTCTTTTCGCGAGCCGGAAAAGCGCGCCTCGACAATTTGTATCGGATGCAGAACGGCTTCGCCCTTGACGACGCCAGAGGCCGGCAAGGGCGGTGCTCTCTCGACCGCGTGAGATCAGGGCGATGCCCGGTGGCGTTCCAGTCCGGCCAGGAAGCACAGGGCCGATCATTGCCACTCATCTAGCCGACCTGCGGGCTTGCCCCGCGATCGATTCCGCCCTTTTTTGTGCACTTGATGTTGTCAATCGTTGGGGCTCACGGATATCTGCAGCGCTGGAAACGGCTTTGCTGCACTTGCGAAATATATGTCGAGATATACGGGACTTCCTCGGCTCCGCTCGGCACATTGACCTCGTCAATCACGAGGTTAGGCGATGAGCCAAACGGAAATCTCCAAGGTCATTTCGGAGTTCGGGTCCGCTCCCATCGTTATCTGGAACGACCACACAATCAACTACGACGATTTTGCCGCACGCGTCGATGACAAGCGCAAGTCGTCCTGCTCGGCCGATGGCGACCACATCTCCGATCTGCCGATGCTTGAGGAGGTCGTCGGCCATCCGCATATAGTCTCGTCCGACCCTGCGATGGTGGCCTTCGCGAGGGCGCGCGGCGGGGAGATGATCGACCCTGACAGCCCTCGACTCTCGCCAGGGCAGGGACACTCGCCATGCGTCATCTGCTGATCTACCTGGAACTGACCTGTTCTGCCCTGTTCTGGGGCCTCACCTTCAACGCCGCCCATCTGACGGTTAGTTCGCTGCCGCCGATGACCGCCGCTGCGCTGCGCTTCGCGATCGCGGCAGTTCTGATGATCGTCATCCTGTTGACGATGCAGACGGGCTGGCTTGCTCCGTTGCAGCGCAACTTCCTCGCTTTCCTGGCCATGGCGGTCGCAGGCGTGGTCGGCTTCAACACCTTCTTCTTCTTCGGCATGCAATATACGTCGCCGACCAATGGTGCGCTGATCATGGCGACCAATCCGCTGCTCACCGCGCTGATCGCTCGCCTCTTCCTCGGCGAGCCGATCAGCGGCAACCACAAGGTCGGCACGACCATCAGCTTCATCGGGGTTACCGCGCTCGTCATGTTCGGCTCCCGCGGTGTGATCACCGAGGTGAATATCGGTGACCTGCTGATCATCGGCGGCAATATCGCGATGGCTCTGTACGGCATCATCAACAAGCGTTGGGTCAAGGACAGTACGCCGCTCACGACGACCGGCATCACGACCATTGTCGGCGCGGCGATCCTGCTCGTCATCGCCGCGTGGATCGAGCCCGGCGCGATGACGCTCAATCTGTCCTGGCAGGCGTGGGCCGCCTTGATCTTCATGGGCGTCTTCGGCTCGGTGCTTGCGTATATCTTCTGGAACCGCGGCTTCCGCGCCATCGGCGTCGCCGATACCGCGCTGTTCTTCCATCTGGTGCCGGTTTTTGCCGTGCTCGGATCCTTTGCCTTTGGCCAGATGGTGACAATCGAGCAGATCAGCGCGGGGATCGTCGTGATCACCGGGGTCATGATCTCGTCCGGCGCACTCAAGAAGCTCCTGGCGGGAAACGCGCGACAGCCGGCCAAGGCCACAGGTCCGGCGGAATAGCGGCATTCAAGGAGGGAAGACACATGTTGTGGGCTGTTTGGTGTGAAGATGGTACCGATGTCGCTGAGCTGCGCCGCCAACACGGCGCAGCTCATTCGGAGCACCTCAATACCGCGCCGTTTCGGATCGTTCTGGCCGGCCCCCTGAGCTTCGTCAACGGACAGCAACGTACCGGCAGCCTGCTGATCTTCGAGACCGAAGCACGTCCCGCCGTCGAGGCCTTCATGCAGGCGATCCCTTCGTGCGATCCGGCGTTTGGGCTAGGTTCACGATCGCCGCCTTCAAGTTGTCGCGCGAAACGCTGTCGCGGGCGCAGACCGCCTGAGGGATCAGGTGCGGAGAGAGCAAGCCTGCGATCAATCAATCAATCGATCGGAATTTCGTCGTCACGCCGTCCCAATCTGTCAGATGTGCAACCGGGCGAACTCATGTCCAAAAGGCGACGGATACCGATGCTGGAAGCGATCGCCGCACCATTGACGGCACTGCCTACGCGATTGCGATTGCAACCTTCCCGAAATGTGTTCCGCTCGCTAGGTGCGCGAAAGCCTGCTTCGCGTCGGCGAATGCAAACGTCTTGTCGATCACCGGCTTCACCTGATTGAGGGTGATCGCGTCGGCCATGGTGCGCAGGTCTTCGACTGATCCCACGGTGACGCCCTGCAGGCGCTGCTGCTGCATCACCATCAACGGAATCCGCAGGTCCGATGTGGGCTGCCCGGCCAGCACGCCGATGAAGGCGATGGTTCCCCCGATGCGTGTGGCCCGGATCGACTCGTTCAGCGTGCCGACGCCTCCCACTTCGACGACGAGATCAACACCGCTACCGGTCAATTCCCGAACTTTCTTGCCCCAATCCGGCGTGGTCTTGTAGTTCAGGGTGACGTCGGCGCCGAGCGTCTTCAGGCGCTCGATCTTGGCGTCGCTGGACGAAGTCGCAATGACTCGCCCGCCGCACATCTTGGCGAACTGCAGTGCAAACAGCGAGACGCCGCCAGTACCCTGCGTCACCACCGTCTGCCCTGGCTTGAGGCCGCCAAGCTTGACCACCGCGCTCCAAGCGGTGACGCCGGCGCAAGGGAGCGCGGCCGCCTCCACATCAATCAGGTGCTCCGGCGTCTTCACCAACGCATGGGCAGGAAACACCCGGTATTCGGTCAGCACGCCATCGACACCGCCACCGAGCGCGGCACGCATCTTGGTTTCACTTGGTTCGCCGGAAAGCCAATTCTCGAAGAAGCTGCCGACCACCCGGTCGCCAACGCCGAAGTCCTGCACGTTCGGGCCGATCGCCGCAACCAGGCCGGCCCCATCGGAGGCGGGCACGAGAGGAAATCTTTGCCGCGCACCGTAGCGGCCGTTGATGGTGAGCAAATCACGGTAGTTGAGCGTTGCGGCGGTCAGCCGCACCAGCACTTCACCATGCCCCGGCTGCGGCACAGCCCTCTCGACCAACGCCAGATCGTCAATCCCGCCTGGTCCCTGCAATTCATAGCATTTCACGGCATTTCTCCCTCGGCGCTGCGACAAGATCGCGTCCGAAGTGGTGTTCAGGACACGAAGTGCTGTTCAGGACACCATCTGCAGCGGCCGCTTCGGCTGTCCGGCGGGCGATCAGAAGACGGATCAGAGCGTTGCAAAGACGGTCGGTGAAAACGCCGCAAGTTTGTCGAACTGTTTATCGCGGATTTTCGCGGGCCATTGCGCATCGGTCAGAAGGGCGCGTCCGACCGCGACCAGGTCGAATTCGCCGCCTGTGAGGCGAGCTTCCAGTTCAGCCAGATCGCCGACTTCGGCGCCCTTGCCCTCGAACGCTTCCTTGAAATCAGGGCCCTTCAAGCCGACAGATCCGACGGTGATGGTGGGCTTGCCTGTGAGCTTCTTGCTCCATCCGGACAGGTTGAGGTCAGAGCCGGGAAACTCCGGCTCCCAGAACCGCCGCGTCGAGCCGTGGAAAACGTCCACGCCGGCATCAACCAGCGGTGCCAGGAAGGCGGCGAGTTCGTCGGGCGTGTGGGCGAGCTTCGCGTTGTAGTCCGATCCCTTCCACTGCGAGAAGCGCTGGATGATGACGAAGTCCGGCCCGACGCGGGTTCGCATTGCGCGGATGATGTCGGCGGCAAAGCGCGTCCGCCGCACCATATCGCCACCAAAGCTGTCCTCACGCCGGTTGGTGAACGACCAGAAGAACTGATCGACCAGATACCCGTGGGCGCCGTGCAGTTCGACGGCGTCGAACCCAATCTCCTTTGCAACGCCGGCGGCGCGCCCGAAGGCGTCGATCGTGTCCGCGATGTCGGCATCGGTCATCGGTTCGCCGATCGGCTTGCCCGTTGCCGACAAGCCTGACGGTCCGTCCGACTTGCCTTCGGGGCGAGGGCCGGTGCCCGCCTTGCGCATCATGCCCTGATGCCAGATCTGAGCCGCAATCTTTCCGCCCGCGGCGTGGACGCCTGCCACGACCTTGCGCCAGCCCTCGATGCTGTCCGGCGAATACAGGTTTGGAATATTGGAATTGTTGGAACTGCCGGCGCGGTCGATGGCCACACCTTCCGTGATGATCAGGCCGACGCCGCCTTCCGCGCGCCGGCTGTAATAGTCGGCGACGTCTTCTCCAGGTGTTTCGTTCGGGCTCTTCGCGCGCGTCATCGGAGCCATCACGACGCGGTTTCGAAGGCTAAGCGATTTCAAGGTGAAGGGTTCAAAGAGAGGACTTGTCGACGTCATGCCTGGCTCCTCGGGCAGTGGTCAGCTTTGGATTCAGCATCGCCCCGCATCAGGGCACTGCCGCTGACCGTAATCAGACGCAGCCTCGACCGCCAATTCAAATCTGAATAGGCCTGGCGACAGAAATGTTGTGTGACGGCCGTGGGCGTTGCGTTCCGCATGACGGAGAGCATCTGGTCGATCGTTAGGGCCGCGCCGCGAGGCTCGATGCTCTTCACCGCCGGACTGCGGCTACTCGATTGGAAGTGCTGCACCCACACAGGCGAGGAACGAGCAGCATACCTGCGCACGGCTCCAAAAGTTGCGCTTCTAAGGAGTTGCGCATTTGTGAGTTGCGCCTTCGATGTGCCAATTCGCGCACCAGGCCAGGACGAAGCCCACAGCCGGACTCACAATACCGAATACCCCGATCATTTATCTCCTTGGTCCAAACTGTTGAGCGTTGAAAATTGGTTTTGACGAAATGAGAATGTCATCAAACACACGGTCATCGTGTGCGCGCCGGGAAAAAGTCTGCCGGTAACAGCGGCACGGCTCTGCCTCTCCGACACGGCTCTTCCTCACCGACACGGCTCTTCCTCTCTGAAAGGAGTCGCGAGTCGTACTTTTGCGGAGATGCGATTGTCGACGGATTGACGAACGTAAGTCAGGCTGGCTGCGGTGCCCTGTGTTGAACATCAGTGTTGGTGCCTTGAGCATCAATCAAGTCAGTCGTGAAAATGCGGATTGTCAGAGCTGATGTGACTGCATGGGCCTATGCGACGCACGCAGGGGAGGATGATCAAGAACGTCGCGAACCGGCGCTCATCGAATGCGTTCGTCGGCAGTCGCGGCAGCATGGTGGGCTGCGGGTCCAAGACTGTGATCCGAGGAGAGGCACCCGAGGGGAAGTTCGGGCGTCCTTCCAATCAAATCGAGTCTCTCAGGTGGGCCTCTTGATCTCTCGGCCGGCATCGCACGATGGAAGGTGCAATCGTCAGCAAGTAATGCGTCCTGCTGACGGCTTGCCGGCCCGCGTGTTCTTCATCATCGCCGTCGTTGCGGCGCTTACCACGCGTTCGATGACGTCGCTGATATCATCGAGTTTGCATTTGCCTTCCGACAGCTTTGTCAGACGTTCGGAGTCGCGGATGGTGTGGTGAGCCATCGCCAGCGCAAAATGCAGACCCCAATAGATCTCCTCGTCGGTGCTGTCAGGCAAGGCTCGGCGCATCGCAGCGGCGAATTTGCGCAGGTGATCAAATTCGCGGTTTCTTACCCGGCGGATCGGCGGCACCGATTCAATCGACGCACGGATCATGAAGCGCGCCGCGTTGGAGCATTCGTTCTCGGGGCCCAGGCAACCACGCAGGTGAGGACCGACCAGCGCGCGCAAGATGACCTCGACGGATACGAGGCCGCCGCCGTCTTCTTCCGCCGCTTTCAGCTCGCGCAGACGGTCACGATTTGTTTGAACGCTGCGGCTGACAAACAGCTCAACGATCAAGTCGTCCTTCGAACCGAAGTGATAATTCACGGCAGCAAGGTTGACTTTTGCCTCGGCAACAATGTCGCGCAAGGTGACGTCTGCGAAACTGCGAGCGGC
This sequence comes from Bradyrhizobium sp. USDA 4502, assembly GCF_054063355.1. Lineage (NCBI taxonomy): Bacteria > Pseudomonadati > Pseudomonadota > Alphaproteobacteria > Hyphomicrobiales > Nitrobacteraceae > Bradyrhizobium > Bradyrhizobium sp. USDA 4502. The sequence goes on along the minus strand of NZ_JBSSGF010000001.1, from coordinate 3,992,032 downwards.
GTAGAGCCGTTCTGCAGCCGCGAGGATAGCGGACCTGGTGGTTTGATCGCGCGCCATGAAGCCCTCAGGCAGTGAGAGTTGCATTTCGAAAAGTTGTATGAAACTTTCATTTGCGGGTCGAGAAAAGTCAATTCGTGCGATGGAGTTCTCGTGCTGCTCCGATCAGCGTCCTAATCGGACAGCGCAATGGGCAGCCTTGCTTGCAGCTCGCGCAAGGTGGAAAGACAAGACCGGCAAAAAGGTTATTCAGGTAGAAGCGAGGAGCGTCCGATGAACTTCGATATGTCGCCAAAGCAGAAGGAATGGCTCGAACGTGTGCAGTCGTTCATGACCAAGCACGTGCGCCCGGCGGTGCCGGTCTACAAGGCGCAGGACGCAGCGGGCGAGCGCTGGAAGGTCATTCCGGTCGTCGAGGACCTCAAGAAGAAGGCGAAAGCCGAGGGACTCTGGAACATGTTCATGCCGCCGTCCTCGCATGAGGATGATGAATTTCGTGGTGCGGGATTGACCAACCTCGAATATGCCGTGCTCGCGGAGGAGATGGGCCGCATCGGGTGGTCCTCGGAGGTTTTCAACTGCTCCGCACCCGATACTGGCAACATGGAAGTCTTCATCCGCTACGGCACCAAGGAGCAGAAGCGCAAATGGCTGCGCCCGCTGATGGACGGCGAGATCCGCTCCGCCTTCCTGATGACCGAGCCTGATGTCGCCTCGTCCGACGCCACCAACATCGAGACCCGGATCGAGCGCGACGGCGATCACTATGTGATCAACGGCCGCAAATGGTGGTCGTCAGGCGTCGGCGATCCCCGCTGCAAGATCGCGATCCTGATGGGCAAGACTGATCCGAAGGCCGCGACGCATCAACAACAGTCGCAAATCCTGGTGCCGCTCGACACTCCCGGCGTCAAGGTCGAGAAGATGCTGCCGGTGTTTGGCTTCGATGATGCACCTCACGGCCATGCCCAGGTGTTGCTCGAGAACGTCCGCGTTCCCGCATCGAATCTCCTGCTAGGCGAGGGCCGCGGCTTCGAGATCGCGCAGGGCCGGCTTGGTCCGGGCCGCATCCATCACTGCATGCGTACCATCGGCAAGGCCGAGGAGGCGCTGGAGAAAATGGTGAAGCGGCTGATGTCGCGCACTGCCTTCGGCAAGAGGATCATCGAGCAGTCGGTATGGGAGCAGCGCATTGGCGAGGCCCGCACCAACATCGAGATGACGCGCCTGCTGTGCCTCAAGGCCGCCGACATGATGGACAAGGTTGGCAACAAGGTTGCGCAGGCTGAAATCGCCATGATCAAGGTGGCCGGCCCCAACATGGCGTTGAAGATCATCGACGACGCCATCCAGGCCTATGGCGGCGGCGGTGTCTCCGATGAGGCGGGGCTGGCGAAGGAGTATTCCCACATCCGCTCGCTTCGCCTGGCGGACGGTCCCGACGAGGTGCACAATCGCGCCATTGCCAAACTCGAAATCCGGAAATATGCAAACGCCGCGCGTTAAGTGCGGGGGAGGACCGCGCGGCGCGGCGGCCACGCGGTCGTTTCGGGACGGTCCGAAGGACCTGCTTCCGATTGAAGGGATTTCTTGGGTTGAGGCTCCGTGCTGCACGTCGCGGTTCGGATAGCAGGATTGGCGGGCGTCATCGTGACTGAAGGTGTGAAGAAAGACGAAGAGTTCTCGGGCACCAAACCGGTCGAGGAGCGGCATCGCTTCAACGAGCTGCGTCTCGATGCCTGGATGCGCGAGAACGTCGAAGACTATCAGGGACCGCTGGTCGTGCTGCAGTTCAAGGGCGGGCAGTCCAACCCGACCTACCGGCTCGATACACCCCGCCGCTCCTACGTGATGCGCCGAAAGCCGTTCGGCAAGTTGCTGCCGTCGGCGCATGCGGTCGACCGCGAATATCGGGTGATCGCAGCGCTTGGCAAGCAGGGCTTTCCGGTCGCCAAGGCCTATGCGCTTTGCCAGGACGACAGTATCGTCGGCGCGGCCTTCTACATCATGTCGATGGAGGAAGGCCGGGTGTTCTGGGATCCGACGCTACCGAGCCAGACCGCGGATGCGCGCCGACAAATCTTCATAAGCAAGATCGAGACGCTGGCGAAACTCCACATGTTCGATCCAGCCGCGATCGGCCTTGGCGATTTCGGCAAGCCCGGCAATTATTTTGCGCGGCAGATCGACCGCTGGACCAAGCAGTATCGTGCCTCGGAGACCCAACATATCCCGGAGTTCGAGAGGGTCGCTGAATGGCTGCCGAAGACCGTGCCGGAACAAGCGCGCATTTCGATCGTCCATGGTGACTATCGCCTCGACAACATGATCTTTCACGCCACCGAGCCGCGGGTGCAGGCCGTGCTGGATTGGGAGCTGTCGACACTCGGCGACCCGATGGCCGATTTCACCTATCTGTTGATGCAGTGGACCATGCCGGGTCTGCAGGGCGCAGACTTCCGGGCCCTCAATATTCCGAGCCTGGAAGAGGCGGCGGAGATTTATTGCAACGCAACCGGAATGAGCGTGCCCGATCTTAACTGGTACTTCTCTTACAACCTCTTTCGCCTCGCGGGCATTATGCAAGGCATAGCGGGCCGGATCCGCGACGGCACCGCCGCGAGCGCCAAGGCGCTTGAATCCGCCAAACGCAACGTACCGCTGTCAAAGGCGTCGTGGGAATTCGCGCAGAAGGCGGGCGCAGTGTAGACCAAGCGAAGGCGCGATCCGATCGAGGTCGCGCCTTGCGCTGTCGAGTCCCCAACCTGGAACGTTGGCTGCTTGGTCGCGCGGAGCGACGGGGTGTCGCAAGAGCCCGAAGCCTGACTGCCGGGTCGGGTTTTGGGGGCTGAGGTCGCGGACTATGGTGCGCTCGCTCGGCTTATGTGCTGCGCACGCCGCACACCGGGGGCATCGCAGTTTGTCACCGAAGCCGTGCAGTGGCTGCGCGACGGCGTTGAGTTGAGCTTTCATCAGGATCCAGAAGCCTCAATTGACTTAGACTCAAGGCGTCTGCCGTATTCCTCAATTGCAGCGCTCCGCGACCGATTGTAAGGAATGAAAATCGGCAGGTTCGGGCAAGCGACAGCCGAACAAGCGTCGCTCGACCGTTCATCGCTGTGTATTGCAGGAATACAGCGGCGTGGGCTCCATGGGAGTTGAGTGGAGGGGGCGCGCCGCTGCGAAACCGCCGCGTTGACCGTTTGGGGGAATCGTATCGTGGCGGTCCTGTATGTGCCAGGTCCCGGCTCCAAGCATCCAACCAGGAGAACATCCAGATACGCTCGCGTGCGTTGACTTTCGATCGGTCCCGCCCGCGCGAGGGGTGGGCCGTGCATGCATAAACCTGTCTGCGCGACGCGTCGAAGGCCGGCTTCGGATTGAGCCATTGGCGATCGCAGCCGCGCGGAGGAAAAAAAGGGAGAAAGGTTCGATGGGGGGAGTTCTCGAGGGCGTGCGGGTGCTGGATTTCGGGCGCTATATCGCAGGGCCCTATTGCGCGACACTGCTGGCCGAATTCGGCGCGGAGGTTATTCGTGTTGAAAAGCGCGACGGCAGCGAGGATCGGTTCGTTGCGCCAGTCGGCGAGGGTGGCGAAGGTGCCCTTTTTCTGCAGATCAACCGCAACAAGAAGTGCATCACGCTCGATCCGATGAAACCGGAAGGGCAGGACGTGATGCGTCGCCTGGTTGCGACAGCGGATGTGGTCGTTGCCAACCTGCCGCCGCAGACCCTGCGCGCAATGAAGCTCGACTATGAGTCGCTGAAGGCGATCAAGCCTGACATTATCCTGACGACGGCGACCGCTTTCGGCGGACCGGGGCCGTGGTCCGATCGCGTCGGCTTCGACGGCGTCGGGCAGGTCATGTCGGGTTCGGTGTACATGACCGGCGCGGGCGATCCACCGTACCGAGCCGCGGTGAACTGGGTTGATTTCGGAACGGCTTTGCACTGCGCGTTCGGGACACTCGCCGCGCTGATCGAGCGCGGCAAATCCGGACGCGGGCAGATCGTCGAAGGCGCGCTGCTTGCAACCGCGCTGTCCTTCACAAATGCGACGCTGATCGAGCAGGCCGTGATCAACGTCAATCGCGTTCCGACCGGCAATCTCGGCCAGACCTCAGCGCCGTCGGACATCTATCGCACCAAAGATGGCTGGGTACTGTGCCAGGTCACCGGTCATCCACTATTCATTCGCTGGGCCAGGCTGATGGGTGAGGAGGACCAGTGGGTGAAGGATCCGCGCTTTGCGGACGATACCAGGCGCGGCGACAACGGCCCGATCGTCAGCGAGCGAATGGCGCGCTGGTGCGCCGAGCGCACCACGCAGGAGGCCGTCGACGCGCTGGGCAAGGCGATGATCCCCGCAGGACCCGTTCTGAGCCCCCAACAGGCGCTGGATCATCCGCATATTCGCTCGACCGGCTTCATGCAGGACATCGATTACCCGGGCTTGCCCAAGCCTGCGCCGGTGGCGCGAGCTGCCGTGCGATTGTCGGAGACGCCGGGAGAAATCGCGCGGCGTCCGCCGATCCTCGGCGAGCATACCGATCTTGTGTTGGCCGAACTCGGCTATGACGCGACCTCGATTGCGAGGCTGCGCCAGACCGCGATCATCGGCGATTAGCGCCAAGGAAGACGGACTGCTCGTTGAGTTTCGTTTGAAGATGCTCGCGTTGAGCCGTGTGACGTTCTTGAAAAAGAGGCCGCTCGTGGCTCAACGCATCGGCCACGATCAAGTCAAACACCGTTTGAAACAAGCGATGCCGTAGCCCCCGCGATCAATCTGCTGCCCGGGAGAGATGATCGAAGCACGATTTGAAAGCAGTGTGCGGCCGAAGCAATCGCCGCGCGAACTGCGGATGAAGTTAATTCCGTTCGATGGAAGGTGGCGGCATGTCTCCGACAAGAAGCACGGTTGTTGCGCCACTCGCGCGAAATGCATTTGACGAAAACTTCTCGACGTACCTAAACTCGGACCAAACATTCTGGAGGAAGTGATGCGTTCGCCGTTGCCGTCACGTGGCGTTGAGCAGTACGCAGATTCGATGTCCGGCCGAACATCTCTTCCCCGCTTTCGCATCGCGAAGCCGAGCCAGGAGCAGATCGTTCTTCTCATAACGGTCATTCTGCTGATCGTGTTCAGCCTCTCGCTGAACGGCTTTGCGACCCTCTCCAATCTGCTGAATCTGTTGCGCAGCATTTCCATCCTCGGTGTGCTCGGCCTCGGCATGGGGTTGATCGTGATCAGCCGCGGTATCGATCTGAGCGCAGTCGCGATCCTGGCCGGGCCCTGGATTATCGGCTTGATCGAGATGCAGCGTGGCGTACCGATCGGTGTTGCCGTGATGCTCGCGCTTGCGATCGCTCTTCTGATCGGAGCGACCAACGGCATCATGGTGGCGTTTGTCGAGGCGCCGCCCTTGTTCGTGACGCTGGCTGCGGGCTTTGTCATTTACGGCTTGGCGTATTGGCTGGCACCCGCCTGGGTGGTCTACGCGCCGAAAGACGCGCCGGGTCTGATGTTCGCCGGCGCCGGACGGCTGTTCGGTATTCCGGTTCCGATCCTGGTGTTCGCAGTCGCGGCGATCGCGATGCATCTGTTCCTGTCGCGCACCTCGATCGGCCGCTTCATCTATGCGCAGGGCGACAACCCGGAAGCGGCGCGGCTAACCGGCATTCCGCTGCGCCCGCTGATCGTGCTCGAATATATGATTGTTGCCTTTCTCTCCTGGCTTGCAGGCCTGGTCTGGGTCGGCACCACGGGCAGCCTGCAGATGGCGATCACGCAGGGCACCATGATCTTCGACGTCGTCCTCGTCGTCGTGATCGGCGGCATCAGCCTGATTGGCGGCCGCGGCAGCGTGTTCAGCGTCGTGGTCGGCTGCATCCTGATCGGTACGCTGCTCAACGCGTTCACCATCATGGACGTCAATAGCGAGGTGCAGAACATCGTCAAGGGCGTGGTGCTGCTGGCCGCAATCGTGCTCGACAACTGGCTGCATCCCCGCGACGAGGAGACTGCACGCCAAGGCGATTGAAACAGGGCGACTGAAACAAGGCGCCTGAGCGCGCCGATATGATCGATCAAGACCAATCAAAACAGGGAGCGTGGAGGAGATGATGAGGATAACGAAGTTTTGGACGATCCTGCTTGTCGGCGCGACGCTGGCTGGAATGCCGTTTGCGTCATCGGCGCAGGAGGAAGGCACCAGGACTGCGCGCGAACTGCGCGCCGTCTACGACAAGGCGCTGCAGGGCAAGACCATCGCCTATCTGCCGATCGCGCTCGGTGTACCGCTGTCGGACGAATGGGGCCGCGTGGTGCGGGAAGGGGCCGAGTGGCGCGGCATGAAGTACATCGTGCGCGATCCCAACAACAATCCCTCGGCGATGCAGCAGGCGCTGACCGCGCTGGTCGACCAGAAGCCCGACGTGCTGATCGTGCAGAATCCGAGCGTGACCTTGCTGATGAAGGACCTCAAGCGCGCCGAGGCTCAGGGCACCCATGTGATCCAGATCAACATGTCCTCGAACTACAAGTCCGGGGCCTTTGTCGGCGCCGACTGGCGCGAGATCGGCAGGATGCTCGCGAGCGAAGCCGTCAAGGCCTGCGGCACCGGTTCCGGCAAGTCCGGCAAGGTGCAGATCGTGCAGGGCGAATTGACCGCGGCCGCCAGCGTCGATCAGGTCGGCGGCATCATGGAGGTCCTGAACAAGGATCCCAACATCAAGGTGGTGTCGAACCAGGCGGCGAACTGGGATGCCAACACCGCGCTCAACGTCACCGCCACCGTGATCCAGCAGCATCCCGATCTCTGCGCATCGATCGGCTTCTGGGGCATCATGGAGTCGGGCGCCGCGCAGGCAATCCGCAACGCCGGCAAGATCGACGACGTCAAGGTGTACGCCTCCGGCGAGGGTTCGCAGCTCGATTGCGACCAGGTCAATTCCGGCAATTTCTACAAGTTCCTGAGCTACAAGGCGACCGAGCAAGGCCACGACCTGATGTTTGCGGCCGAGACCCTGCTGGTATCAGGTGAGAAGGCGGGCTCCCGCAATCTCGTCTATTACACGCAGCCGATCTGGCTCGATAAATCCAACGCCTCAGGCGCCAACTGCTTCGCACTACCCAAGAAAAATTAGCAGGGGCCAACCGGCCGTATCAACGGCATGATCCGGAAGGGTGGAATCCAGCCTTCCGGAAGATCGTGCCCGCTCGAAGGGGCGTGAGGCGATGTCTCGTCGCATCACGATCAAGGGAGTTCTTTGGCGATGTCGATGGCTGTCGATTCCTTTGCCGCATCGGTGCGGCGGTTCTCACCCCGGCTCCTGCTGTCGGAGCTGTTGCTGAAACAGTGGTTCGAGCCGGTCGTGCCGTTCACCGTGATGATCGGGTTGTGGGCGTATTTCGCGCTCACCAATCCCGACTATGCCTCGGTGCAGAACTCGGTGTCGCTGCTGCGGCTGTTCGCCGAATTCGGCTTCGTCGCGCTGGCGATGGGCTTCTGCCTCGTCACCGGCGGCATCGACCTGTCGGTTGGCGCGATCTTCGCGCTGTGCAATTTCGCGGCGCTCTACTTCCTGCTGGTGCGCGAATGGCCGGTCGGCCTCGCCATTCCGGCGACGCTGCTGGTCGGGGCGCTGCTCGGCAGCATCAACGGCTTCCTGATCGGCTTCCTGAAGACGCGGCCGTTCCTCACCACGCTGGTGACGCTGATCATCCTGCGCGCCTCGGTCAATCTGCTCAACACCTCTTACGCCCAGGTGTTCGCGACCAACTCGATCGACAGCGATGCCTGGGACTTCGTCGGCGGCGGCAGCGTGCTCGGCATTCCCGTCAATGCGGCGACGCTGTTCGTGGTGCTGCTGATCTGCCACATCTTCCTGTCGCGCTCGCGCTATGGCTGGCATCTCACCGCGATCGGCGCCAGCCGCAAGGCGGCGCGCCATGCCGGCATCCGCGTCCGCTTGATGCTGTTCATGACCTATGTGCTGTCGGGCACGCTGTGTGCGGCGAGCGGCATCTTCTACGCGGCACGTCAGGCCTCGACTGATTCCACCACCGGCATGGGTTGGGAATTCCAGGCGCTCACCGCCGTGGTGCTCGGCGGCGTCTCGCTGGCCGGCGGCAAGGGCACGGTGTGGCGGGCGATGATCGGTGCGCTGATCATCTTCCTCCTGATCAACGGCCTCGTGCGGATGGGCATCCCGGGCTACGTCACCTCGGCGGTGACGGGCATGATCCTGCTCGCGGCGGTCGGCATCGACGTCAAATGGTCGAAGAACCGCGGCAAGGCAATCCAGAAGATCTACGTCAACCCGGCCTATGTGGCCTTGTCGCCGGCGCCGTCGGTGCAGCGGGCGTCCGGCTCGGCTTACGCCCAGAACGACCGGCTGATCAAGGCGCAGGCGATCGGCCTCGATCAGGTCGAGGGACCGGAGGATGTCATCGTCGACCGCCAGGGCCGCGTCTACGGCTCGACCCGCGACGGCAACGTGATCCGCTTCTCCGGGCCGAATTTCGAGACCCGCGAGGTGTTCGCCCATATCGGCGGCCGGCCGCTCGGCATGCAGTTCGATCGCGACGAGAACCTGATCGTGGCGGTCGCCGGCATGGGCGTCTACGGCATCGCGCCCGATGGCCGCATCTTCAAGGTCACCGACGAGACCAATCGCACCTGGTACAAGCTGAACGACGACAGTCGCCTGCGCATGGCCGACGACCTCGACATCGCGCCCGACGGCAAGATCTATTTCAGCGACTGCACCACGCGCTACGAGATGACCACCAACACGCTCGACCTCCTCGAGGCGCGGCCGAACGGCCGGCTGGTCTGCTACGATCCGGCGACCAAGACCACGCGCACCGTAATCAATCATTTCTATTTCCCGAACGGCGTCTGCGTCTCGCATGACGGCAAATCGATCCTGATCGCGTCGACCTCGCTGTGCAAGATCTTCCGCTACTGGATCGAGGGACCGAAGAAGGGACGTACCGAGGTCTTGATCGACGAGTTGCCGGGTAACCCCGACAACATCAACCGCGCCTCCGACGGCACTTACTGGCTGGCGCTGGTCGGCATCCGCACGCCCACGTTCGACCTCTCGGTGCGCAAGCCCGGCTTCCGGCTGCGCATGGTCAAGCAGGTGCCGACTGACGAGTGGCTGGCGCCGGGGCTCAATCATGGCTGCGTGCTGAAGTTCAACGAGCAGGGCGAGGCGCTGGAGTCGTGGTGGGATCCGACCGGCACCTCGCATTCTGTGCTGACGTCGATGCGCGAGCACAAGGGCTATCTCTATCTCGGCGGCCTCGAGAACAACCGGATCGGCCGCATCAAGCTCGACGGCGTCGACGAGGACTGGAGCGGATACGACGCCTATTGGGGCGCCAAGAGTCGTGTAACCAAGGGATGACGAGGTAGCGCTGTGGGAATGTTCGATCATCTGTTGCGCGATATCAGGAGCGTCGTCGATCGCGACGGCGGCCAGAACGCGATTCCGCCGCTCGATGGCGCGCTGAGCCCGAACGACCGGCTCGATTCCGCCGTGCCGATCGGCGAGCCGCTACCCGGCGTCGACGATGTGATCGCCGCCGGCGACGGCTCGATCTACGTCTCCGCCGGCCGCCAGGTGCTGAAGCTCAGCGGCGCGGATTTCGCGACCCGCGCGGTTGTTGCCGAGTTCGAGGACGATGCCGGCGGGCTTGCGCTGCATCCGGACGGCCGCCTCCTGGTCTGTGTTGCAGGCAGGGGGCTTGCCGCGATCAATCCGGCGAAGCCCGCGCCGCGCTGGCTGGAGGCTGCCGGCGGCAGTGCGCTCACCGGGCTGCTGTCGGTCATGGCGGCGCCCGATGGCCGCATCTATGCCGTCGAAGGCAGCGCCGGCCGCGGCCCGAGCGAGTGGCGGCACGATCTGATGGAGAAGCGCGCGAGCGGCCGCCTCATCGGCTGCGGCGCCGGACTCGACAATCCCCAGGTCTTGCTGCGTGACCTGCCATATCCCTACGGCGTGATGGTCTCGGCCGACGGCAACAGCTTGTGGCTCACCGAGAGCTGGGCGCACCGCCTCAGCCGCTTCGCGCTCAGTGCCAACGGGCTTGGCCCGCGAGAAACCATCGCCGCCAACATGCCGGGCTATCCGGCGCGGTTGCATCCGGACGGCCATGGCGGGCTCCTGCTCGGCATGTTCGCGCGCCGCACCCATCTGATCGAGTTCGTGCTCAAGGAAGACGATTTCCGCGAGGAGATGATGGCGACGATGCCGGCCGACTATTGGGTGGCACCGGCGCTGGTCGGCGGCAGCGATTGCCTGGAGCCGATGCAGATCGGCAGCGTCAAGGCGCTCGGCATTCAGAAGCCCTGGGCGCCGCCGCGCTCCTATGGCCTGCTGTTGCATCTCGGTGCCGAAGGGGAGGTCAGCGACAGCCTGCACAGCCGCGCCGGCGGCCGCTTCCACGGCATCACCGCCGCCTGCGCGACGCCTTCGGGCATTGTGGTCGCCGCGCGTGGCGCCGGACGCCTGTTGCTCACCACGGGAGACCTGCGATGAATGACGGTGTGATGCAGGCTGCGACCGCGACTAAAGGCGCTGAGGCGTCCGCAAACCGCGAGCCGGTGCTGCGGATCAGCAACGGCTCCAAGATCTATGGCGGCGTCCACGCCATCGAGGGCGTCAATTTCGACCTCTATCCCGGCGAGGTGCATGCGCTGGTCGGCGAGAACGGCGCCGGCAAGTCGACGCTGTGCAAGGCGATCGCCGGCGCGATCAATCTTACCTCGGGCGACTATCTGCTCGACGGCAAGCCTGCCAATTTCGAGCAACCGCGCGACGCGCTCGATGCCGGTATCTGCATGGTCTATCAGGAGACCAGCCTGGTGCCGACCATGACCGCGGCGCAGAACATCGAGCTCGGCAACGAAAAGCTGCTGACGCGCTTCCGCACCCTGAACATCCAGGCGCAGCAACTGTTGCAGTCGCTCAACTTCCACGTCGATCCGGCTACTCCCGTGGCGCTGCTCGGCACCGCCAAGAAGCAGATGGTGGAGATCGCGCGCGCGATCTACAACAAGGCGCGCATCATCATCTTCGACGAGCCGACCGCATCGCTGACGCCCGAGGAGATCGTCCACTTCTTCCATCTGGTGCGCGATCTGCGCGCCCGCGGCGTCTCTATCATCTACATCTCGCATGCGCTGGAGGAATCGCTGCAGATCGCCGACCGCATCACCGTGCTGCGCGACGGCAAGCTGGTGATCACGGCGCCCGCCAAGCAGTTCACGCGCGACGCGCTGGTGCAGCACATGGTCGGCCGCGAGGTGGCGCAGGCGGTCTATGGCGGCAAGGCCAAGACCCATCAGCGCCGCGAGAAGGTGCTGACGGTCGAGAACGTCACCATGGGCATGGCGGTCAAGAACATGTCGTTCTCGGTCTATGCCGGCGAGGTGGTCGGCATCGCCGGCTTGATCGGCTCCGGCCGTACCGAGATCGCCAAGATCATTTACGGCGCACTGAAGCGCAATCTGGTCAATGGCGGCACCATCCGACTGCGGGGAAAACCGATCCGCTATCGCGTGCCGCGCCAGGCGATCAATGACGGCATCGCCTACATCACCGAGGACCGCAAGGCCAACGGCTTCTTCGAGACCATGGTGGTCGACGACAACGTCTACATCGGCAGTCTCGCGACAAGGAAGGGCTGGAGCTTCCTGTTGTCGCGCGCCAGGCGCAGCAAGCTCGCCAACTACTGGGTCGACCGGCTCAAGATCAGCGCATTGCAGCGCAAGGCGCGGATCATCGAACTGTCCGGCGGCAACCAGCAGAAGGTGGTACTGGCCAAGACGCTGGTGCAGGAGCCCTCGATCATCTTCTTCGACGAGCCCACGCGAGGCGTCGATGTCGGCACGATCCCGCACATCCACGGCGAAATCCGCCGGCTCGCCGACGAAGGCAAGGCGGTGGTGGTGATCTCGTCCTATCTGCCGGAGATCCTTGCCGTCTCCGACCGCATCCTGGTCGCCCGCACCGGCCGCATCGTCGCCGAGTTCGACGCGGCGGATGCGACCCAGGACAAGATCCTGTACGCCGCGGTGCATTGAGGGCCAGGAAATCGGCCGAAGCCGCAACCGCAGCAAGCCGCGCCGCCACGGGCCAGCACAGGCGATCGATATCGGATCGCCGGCCCCCCGCATCGCAGATCACGCGTCGTCGGGCGCGTGTACCTTGACAAATGTGTCGATGACGAGATGTGCCCCCGCAACAAGACGGCTTTCGAAGTCCGGTCGCGATCGGAGAGCCGGTGGCCAACGTGTGGCGGAGTTGATAAGGCCGATGGCGCCGTAGATCGCGACATCGAGGTTGACTAGGTCCTCGTCGGGATGGAGGCCGGCAAGCGCCGATTTCCAACGCTTGAGATGCGCTCGCTGGCGCCGCTCAATCGTGGCGCGCCAGGGTTCTTCGAGAGCGCGTCCCTCAAACATCGTCACTAACAGTAGTTTCGGGTGTTGAACGACGAAATGGACCTGGCCACGGATCAGTGCGCGCAGTTCATCGCGCGGATCTTCTCGTCGCGGACCGGTGCATTCGGTCAATCTGTCGAGCGTCATCTCGCACAGCAGCCCCAGCACGTCGCCCTTCGATCGGAAATGCCGATAGAGAGCGGCGCCTGTCACCCCCACGGCTGCTCCAATGTCGTAGATTGTCACCGACTGGAAGCCGCGCTCGTGAAACAATTTCAGGGCAGTCTCAAGGAGAGCGACTTTGTCGGTTTTCATCGGACAATCTGGACAGAAGGAACGGGCAGGTCGGGTCCACAGTTGATGGCTGGCAAAATAGGCTGCGCGCACCGGCCATGCAAGCAGGTGGCCCGGAAGCTCTAAAAGCGCAGGGCAGGCGAACAACGGTCGGACATATTCAGTGCGTTGCGGATGGCCTGATCTCCTCGGCATTGACTCGATTGTTATCCGTAAATAACATTTTGGCAGGATAGGGGCCGGGTCCGTTCGGGCTCGGTGGACAGGGGAGAAAAGATCAATGCTCACGGCACGTGCGAAGCAAGGCAGCATCGTTGCGATCGTCGCGGCGTTTTCCTTCATGTCGGCGATTGTGCCGGCGCGGTCCGAACCGAAGTATGATCCCGGCGCGACCGACACGGAGATCGTCATCGGCCAGACGATGGCATTCAGCGGACCGGCATCGGCCTATGCGACCATCGGGAAGACCGAGGCGGCTTACTTCCGCATGATCAACGAGAAGGGGGGCGTCAACGGCCGGAAACTGAGGTTGATCGCCTATGACGACGCGTACTCGCCGCCGAAATCGGTGGAACAGGTGCGCAAGCTCGTCGAGAGCGACAATGTCCTCTTCCTGTTTTCGGTGCTCGGCACGCCGCCAAACGCCGCCGTGCAGAAGTATTTGAACGCAAAGAAGATACCCCAGGTTTTCTCATCCACCGGCGCGAGCCGATTCCAGGACCCGAAGAACTACCCGTGGACCATAGGCTACAATCCGAACTATCGGAGCGAAGCCCGGATCTATGCAAAATATATCCTGGAGCACTATCCAGATGCCAAGGTTGGCATTCTGTATGCGAATGACGACCTCGGCAAAGACTATCTCGCGGGGCTGAAGGAAGGATTGGGCGACAAGGCGAAGCAACTCGTCGGCGCCCTCTCTTATGAGTCGTCCGACCCGACGGTGGATTCGCAGGTGCTGCTGCTGAAATCAATGGGCGTCGACGTGTTCGTCAATATCAGCACGCCGAAGTTTGCCGCGCAGGCGATCAAGCGCGCGGCCGAACTCGACTGGAAGCCTGTCCAATTCTTGACGTTGAACTCGATCTCGGTGAACGGCGTCCTGGTTCCGGCCGGCCTCGAGGCGTCCAAGGACATCATGAGCATCAGCTACCTGAAGGAGCCTCTGGATCCGGCGCTGAAGGATGACGCCGGATTGAAGAACTACGTTGACTTCATGACGAAATACTATCCCGAGGGCGACAAGGGTAGCACGTTCAATACCTACGGCTACAGCATCGCGTCCCTGATGGTCCAGGTGCTGGAAAAATGCGGTGACGATCTGACGCGCGAGCACATCATGCACGTTGCGACGTCACTGAACAATCTGACGACCGATATGCATCTGCCGGGAATAACGATCAGCACGTCGGCGACCGACTACCGTGTCAACAAGCAGTTCTACATGATCAGGTTCAACGGTGAGCGCTGGGAGAAGTTCGGCGACAAGATCGAAGACGTACTGCCTCCTGCGTCGAATTGAACTGCTGGGACGCAGATGAGCAAGCTCGGTCAGCGTCACGGTGCAGGACTGCACCGCGCCGGTGATGTTCGGATGCTGAGATCGGCTAAAGCGCTCTCGCTCAAAAAGCGATCGGCGCGCCGCTCATGAAAATGACCTTGGAGCATAGTCAATGTCGGCAATATTCGATCTCAACGGCAAGGTCGCGGTCATCACGGGGTCCACTCGCGGTATCGGCTGGCAATCGCTGAGGAAATGGGGGCCGCCGGTGCAAAGATCGTTGTGTCGAGCGAGCGCCCAGCAGATGTGGCGGACGTCGCCGATCAGCTGAAGGCGAAAGGGATCGGGGCGCATGGGGTGCCTTGTCATATCGGCGATCGCGCACAGCTTCGGGCGCTGGTCGACGCCACAATAGCGCGGTGGGGCCGCCTCGACATCCTCGTTTGCAACGCTGCGATCAATCCGGTTTATGGGCCGCTGGAACATCTATCGGATGAAACGTTCTGCAAGGTCATCGACACCAATGTCAACAGCGCCTTCACGTTGTGCCGCATTGCGCTGCCCCATATGGCGCAGAACGGTGCTGGATCAGTGATCCTGATTTCGAGCATCGGCGCGTTCCGCGGCAGTGCCAGTCTGGGCGTCTACGGCGTATCAAAAACCGCGGAGCTCGGACTTATGCGCAGCCTTGCCGTTGAATGGGGACCTCGCAACATTCGGGTGAACGCGATTGCGCCGGGGCTGATCCGTACCCGCTTTTCTGAAGTGCTGACCAGGGATCCTGAGCGGTTGCGCCGGGCCGAGGAAAGAACGCCTCTGCGGCGTATCGGCGAGCCAATAGACATCGCGGGCGTCGCTGTCTTTCTCGCGTCGCCGGCAAGCAATTACGTTACGGGGCAAACGATCGTGGCCGATGGCGGCGAGCTCGTGAGTTGATGTTCGCAGCGAGCGCTGATTGCCGGAATGGCTCCCGCTTACGGGGGAGCCGGGCGCTCTCTGTCAAAGGACCAGTTGAACCGGTTTGAGGGGCGGCTATTCCAGCACCAGGAAGGATGGGGAGCGAAACATTGTCCCTCCGGGGCGTCCATCTTGCTTGATCCAATTCGAAGATCATGACGGCACGCCGATCTTCGTCTGTCTGTTCTTGCGCGGGAAATGAATGCCCACTTTTCGGAGCACGCCAAAGATGGGCGGTTTGGTGACGGATGGCTGTCTCTGCCCGTGACAAAGGTCGATGACCTGATAACGATCCTGAGCAGGACAGTTTAGCTGCCCCATTTGTCGGTAGCTCGTGTCGTCACGGTCGGCTGTGCCGCGTGCGCCGAATGCGGGCGGATTGGCGGGCGCTTGGTCGATGGGGCACGGCCTCTGCGACGCGTGCACTGCCGAATACTGCGGCGAAACGGATTTGGTTCGGTTCGCTTGTCGTAATGTCTCTTGGCCCCTTGGCGGCGGAGAACGACGGCGCTATTCGGAAGCGGTGTTGGTCGCGGTCACAGCTCGACCGTGGATTGACCTTGACGTCATCTGCCATGGTGGAAGGATGGCGGTTCTCAGTGGCCCGGGTCGTGCAAACTGACTTGCAACTTGGTCGAGTAGCGAGCTGTTGACAGCTTCGGCCGGCGCCGCGCCGAATCCGGATCGGCCGATCGCTTCTGATGCGATACAACACCGACGGGGATGATCTGGGTGACGTTATGAAAAAGGCCGATGTGACGTGCCCGCATTGCAGGGCGTGGTTTCGGCGGTTGGAGCTATGGTCTCAGCCTGGCACCAAGGGCGAGTATCGTTGTCCAGCCTGCGGCACCACGCTTGAAGTCATGGACGGCAACAGGCTTGTTGCCTATCGGCTCACCGTCCAGCCACTGCCCCCGGAGGCCCGCAAGCGAGGCCACTCGCCGGTGTAGCCGGAACGCCCCCATCGTTCCTGCGCGGGCGATCACCCGCCTGGAAGCGAGCGGCGCCCCGCAATCCGTTCGTGAAAAGCTCCTGCTGCGCCCTTACCGATAAACAAAGGCGGGATCGTCGAGCTTGATCGCCGGGAAGTCGTCCTTTTCTGCCCAGTAATCCTGCGTATGCTGCCATTCGCGCTTGTCGCCGCGCTTCGGCAGCAGGTGCATGTCGCGCATCAGGTAGCCGGGGTTGAAGTTCTCAGGATCGATCCAGGACAGGATCGGCATGTCCTTGTCCTCGGGCCGCAGCGCGACCGTGACCGATGCGGCCTGCTTGTCCTTCATGTGCGGCAAGAGGCGGCAGACGAAGTCCGCCACGATGTCGGTGCGCAGCGTCCAGCTCGCGCGAAGATAGCCGAACACCCATACGAGGTTCGGAACGCCCGTGAACATCATCCCGCGGTAGGTGACGGTTTCAGCCCAGTCGAGCGGCTTGTTGTCGATGGTGAACGCGATCTCTCCCATGATGCTGAGGTGAAAGCCGGTTGCCGTGACGATGATGTCGGCGGTCAGTTCCTCGCCCGATTTCAGCAGGATGCCGGTTTCGGTGAAACGATCGATCTCGTCGGTGACGACGGAGGCATTGCCGCCCTTGATCGCCTCGAACAGGTCGGCATCGGGAACGAAGGCAATGCGCTGGCGCCACGGCCGATATCTCGGCGTGAAGTGCTTGTCGACGTCGTAATCGGGGCCGAGCAGGCTGCGAATGTTGTCAAGCAGGTCTTGCTTCACCTTCTCCGGCTTCTCGAACGAGGCACGGGTGAAGGCATCCTGCTCGTAGAGGATCTTGCGACGCACGATCTCGTGGATCCATTCCTCGTTGATCTCCAACCTGCGCAGCTCCTCTGCGAGCTCGATGGCGTTGCGGCCCGTGCGGAAGTAAGTCGGCGAGCGCTGCAGCATGGTGACGTGGCGGCACTTGCCGGCGATCGCGGGCACCAGCGTTGCCGCCGTCGCGCCGGAACCGATCACGATAATGGACTTGCCGGCGGTCTCGATATCGTCGGGCCAGGTTTGGGGATGAACGATCTGGCCCCTGAACTTGTCCATGTCCGCCCATACAGGCGTATAGCCCTGGTCGTGACGGTAGTAGCCCTGACACATCCAGAGGAAGTTGCAGGTGAAGTACAGCGTCTCGCCGGTGTCGCTGCGTTGTGCCTCAACGCTCCAGAGATTTTTGTCGCTTGACCAGTTCGCCGACAGGATCTTGTGTCCGTAACGGATATGCCCGGCGAGGCCGTTCTCCGCGATCACCTCGCCCATATAGGATTTGATCTCGGCCGCGGTCGCGATTGGCGGCCCAACCCAGGGCTTGAAGCTGTAGCCGAAGGTGTGCAGATCGCTATCGGAACGGATACCCGGATATCGATGCGTCAGCCAGGTGCCGCCGAAGCTGTCTTGGGCCTCGAGGACGACGTAGGACAGCTCCGGAAGCTGCTTGGTCAGCTGATAAGCGCTGCCTACGCCCGAGATGCCTGCTCCGACGATGACGACGTCAAGATGCTCGGCCGTCACAGCCTTGGAAAGGGCTGGCTTGTTGAAGGGTAGATTCATAGGTCCGCTCGCAGCTCTCTTGCCAGGTCGGTCTGTCCAGGTGGCTTTGGTTCAAAACTCAGTGTCGAGATGGAATGACCACTTCCATCGACTCGTAACCCTTCACGAAGGACGAAAACGTGCGGCGTGGTTCGGCGAGAACCACGATCTCGGGGAACCGGGCAAGGATCTCCTCCCAAACGATCTTCAGCTGCAGTTCGGCCAGGCGATTGCCCACGCAGCGGTGGATCCCGAAACCGAATGACAGATGCTGGCGCGCCCGCGGTCGATCGATGATGTATTCATCGGGGCGCTCGATAACCTCGTCGTCGCGATTGCCCGAAACATACCAGAGCACGACTTTGTCGCCCTTCCTGATCGTCCGGTCCCGAAACTCGACATCCCGGGTCGCCGTACGCCTCATATGGGCGAGGGGCGTTTGCCATCGGATTGTTTCCGACACCATTGACGGAAGCAGGTCGCGGTTGTGCTTGAGCTTCCGGTACTGATCGGGGTTCTGACTCAAGGCGTAGACACTGCCGGTGATCGTGTTCCTGGTCGTGTCGTTGCCGCCCACGGTCAGCAGCACGACGTTACCCAGCAGCTCTCGACGGTCCATGTTCCGGGTTGCCGGCGAGTGCGCCAGCATGGAGATCAGGTCGCTTCCCGGTTCGGCGTTGACGCGCGAATTCCACAGGTCCGTGAAGTAGGCGAAGTACTCCGTCATCTCGGCCTGCTTCTGCTCGGCCGTGTCGACCATTCCGTATCCTGGAATCGCGGTCGATACGTCCGACCAGCGCGTCAGCCGCCGCCGGTCTTCTTGAGGCATGCCGAACAGGGTGGCCAGGGTCATGGCCGTCAGCTCCATCGAGACCTTGTCGACCCAATCGAAGGGCTGGCCGATGGGAAGGTCATCGAGAATGCGGGCCGCACGCTGTCGGATCAGCGGCTCCAGCTCCTTGAGATTGGGGGGCGCCAATGCGGGGCTGACCACCCGGCGTTGCGCGTCGTGCTTGGGAGGGTCCATTGCGATGAACATCTCCAGCCGCTCAACGTCCAGGCTGGCCTCGGCCAGGGTGATGGCCGGGGCGGAAGAGAACGCGCCGTGATCGAGCTCGATCGCCATGATGTCGTTGTATTTCGTGATCGACCAGTATGGGCCGTTCTGGCTCTCGGCCGTGTAGTGAACCGGGCTTTCCTTCCTCAATCGTTCGAAATACGGCCATAGCGTATCGGTCGCGAAAAGCTTGGCACGAGCCGGATTGATGTCGGCCAGCGGCATGGCGTAAGCGGCGAGCCGCGCCTGATCGGCGGCGGCGTTGGACACGGAAGTCATGGCAAGCCTCTCTGGTAAGTCGGTCGGTTGACGGTTTAGTGCTGCCCTGCGGGCAGCCGGACAATGAGCCGGGCGGGAGAGGCGCAAACCTTGATCTGACACGAAAGCCGCGAATTCGGTTCAGCCAGGTCCACCATCGAAAGCATTTCCAGTTCGCGATCGCTCGGAGCTGTCAGCCGCGCGGCGTCCTCGGCCGAAACGATGACGTGGCATGTCCCGCACGCAGCCTGGCCACCGCAGTCTCCGTCGATGCCCGGGATATTGTTCTGGACCGCTGCATCCATGACGCTCGTGCCAACCGGCGCGTCGACCTCAAACGAACGGCCGTCGTGAGTGCAGTAGACAATGCTCGGCATTCT
Source organism: Bradyrhizobium sp. USDA 4502 (assembly GCF_054063355.1). NCBI lineage: Bacteria > Pseudomonadati > Pseudomonadota > Alphaproteobacteria > Hyphomicrobiales > Nitrobacteraceae > Bradyrhizobium > Bradyrhizobium sp. USDA 4502. The sequence continues at coordinate 3,972,602 of NZ_JBSSGF010000001.1, read as the reverse complement.
TCCTCCTCTATCGCGCCGCGGCCGGGCGACGTCGATCGACGCAATCATCCGGGCGCTTCCGCGGCTACAAAAAATACGAATACGGTCCATTCAGAATTGAATGAGGCGTCGGAGGCCCCGAGTGGTCCTCCGACGCACGGGTGATCGAACCATGACGGCGCCGCCCGGGGCGCCGACTCAGCGTTCAGCTGAACGGTTGCGGCGCGGGCTATGCCGCTGCCGTGATCACGCCTCCATCGACGACGATGGTCTGCCCGGTCATGAAGGTCGAGGCGTCGGACGCCAGATATGCCACCGCACCTGCGATCTCGTCCGGCTCGCCGATGCGGCGGAGCGGCGCGGCGGCGGTGCGGCGTGTCAGGAGTGCTTCGTCCTCCCAGAGCGCGCGGGCGAAATCAGTCTTGACAAGGCCCGGCGCGACGCAATTGACGCGCACGCCCTTCGGCCCCCATTCGCCGGCGAGGCTGCGGCACAGCGCGAAATCGGCGGCCTTCGAGATGCCGTAGGCGCCGATCACCGTCGAACCGCGCAGGCCGCCGACCGAGGAGATGATGATGACGGAGCCACTCCCGCGTTCTGCCATCTGCGGAATTGCAAGTGCCGACAGCCAGATATTGCTCTTGACGTTCGAGCCCATGATCTTGTCGAAGGCCTCGTCGGTGATGTCGAGCAGGGGGCCGTAGTAGGGATTCACTGCGGCGTTGCAGACGAGGATGTCGATCTTGCCGTAGTGCTTGATCGCGCCGTTAACCAGCGCATCGACATCCTGCCTCCGAGCGATGTTGCAGGGAATGAAGATGGCATCACCGCCCGCGGCGTTGATGCCGTCGGCAACCTCCTTGCAGGCGTCGGCCTTGCGCGAGGAAATCACGACCTTGGCGCCGAGCTTGGCGAGCAGTTCGGCGGACGAGCGGCCGATGCCACGGCTGGAGCCGGTGATGACGGCGACCTTGCCGGTGAGATCGAAGGGGGTGTTTTTCATTATCAGCTCCTGATTTGAATTGTTCAGTCGTCATGGGCCGGCTTCTCCGAACCAACCATTGCAGCGGCGCCGCGTAGCCGGCGGCGCGCCCGATCCCCTCGTGCGAGGGCGCTATTCGTCGTGGCTCAGCTCAACCCGCCAGCCTCGGCAACACGGCGCTGGTGGTAGGCGGTGTCGCCAAAGGTGTTCTCGATCATGGTCAGGCGCTTGAAATAGTGACCGATCTTCGCCTCCATGGTCATGCCGATGCCGCCGTGAAGCTGGATTGACTGTTGACCGACGAATTTTAGCGACTTGCCGATCTGCACCTTGGCGGCTGCGATCGCGTTCGAGCGTTCCCCGGCATCCTTGAAATCCTTCGCCATGGTCGCAAACATCGCCATCGAGCGGGCTTGCTCCACGGCCACGAACATGTCGGCGGCGCAGTGCTGGAGGCTTTGGAACGAGCCGATCGCGACGCCGAACTGCTTGCGTGTCTTGAGGTATTCGACCGTCGTCTTGAGTGATTCGTCCATCAGGCCGACCGCCTCTGCACAAAGCGCGGCGCGCGCGTCGTCCACCACGCGCTCGATCAAGGCAAGTGCGTCCTCGGGATTGCCGATCGCCGCACGGCTATCGACCTCGACGCCGGTGAAGGAGAGGTCGGCGGCGCGCAGCCCATCCTGGGTCGGATAACCCTTCTTGCTGATCCCCTTGGCATCTGCCGGCACCAGGAAGACGCCAATGCCCGTCCTGTCGCGGCGCTCGCCGCTGGTGCGCGCCGTGACGATCAAGGTGTCGGCGTTCTCGCCGTTCAGCACGACGAACTTTTCGCCGTCGATGACGTAAGCCGCGCCCTTCTTTTTTGCCGTCGTGGTGACGTCGAACAGATCATATCGCGCGTTCTTCTCGAGCTGCGCGAAGGCAAGCGTCTTGCTGCCGTTGATGATGCCGGGCAGGTAGGCTGCCTTCTGCCCGTTCGAGCCGCCATGACGCAGGAAGCCTCCGCCGATCACCACGGTCGCAAGATAGGGTTCGAGCGCCAGCGCCTTGCCGAGCGCTTCCATCACGGTCATGGTCTCGACACCGCCGCCGCCGAAACCGCCATCGGCCTCCTCAAAGGGCAGTCCGAGCAGGCCCTGCTCGGCGAGCTTGCTCCAGACGGCTTTGCTCCAGCCACCGGTCTGCGTCATGTATTTCTTGCGCTGCTCGAAATCATACGAATCGGTCAGCAGACCGTCGATGCTATCCTTGAGAAGCCGCTGTTCCTCAGACAAGTCAAAATCCACGTTGCTCTCCAAGATCGAGGGTGGTGTCGCCCCTACCTCAAACGTGATCCCGCGAAGGCGGGATCGAGTAATCGCAGCCGGCAGGCACACGTGGCCGCCGCGGCGTACTAGGCCGCCCGGCTTCGCAGCGGACGGCGCCATTGTTACTTTGCTCCGGCTCTCACAATCCCAGCACCGCCTTGGCAATGATGTTGCGCTGGATCTCGTTGGAGCCGCCGTAGATCGAGATCTTGCGGGCGTTGAAGTACATCGGTGCGATCTGGGCGGTCCAATCCATGGCTTCGTTGGAGCCTTCGGCGCCGTGCACGTCGTAGGGCGTCGCGAATGGGCCGACCACTTCCATGAGCAGCTCAGTAATGGTTTGCTGGATGTCGGAGCCCTTGACTTTCAGGACCGAGGACGCCGGGTTGGGCTTGCCCTTGCCGTTCTTACCCTCGTCGGCGACGACCCGGAGCTGGGTGAGCTCGAGCGCCTTCAGCTCGATCTCGCAGGCAGCCAGCTTCTCGCGAAAGGCGGGGTCCTCGATGATGGGTCTGCCGCCTGACTGGATCCTGGCGGCGAGAGTCTTGATGCGGCGAATGCGCTCCTTGGAAGCGCCGACCCGCGCGATGGTGGTGCGCTCATTGCCGAGCAGGAACTTGGCGTAATCCCAGCCCTTGTTCTCCTCGCCGATCAGGTTCTCATAGGGCACCTCGACATCGTCGAGGAAGATTTCGTTGACCTCGTAGCTGCCGTCGATGATCTCGATCGGGCGTACCGTGACGCCCTTCGACTTCGTGCTGAACACGATAAAGGAGATGCCCTTCTGCTGCTTGGCGGCCGGGTCGGTGCGGCAGAGGCAGAAGATCATGTCGGCGTGCTGGGCGAGCGTGGTCCAGGTCTTCTGACCGTTGATGATCCACTTGTCGCCACGGCGCTCGGCCCTTGTCTTGAGGGAGGCGAGGTCCGAACCGGAGCCCGGTTCGGAGAAGCCTTGGCACCACCAGTCGTCGACGTTGGCGATGCGCGGCAGGTACTGCTTCTTTTGCGCGTCATTGCCGAAAGTATAGATCACGGGGGCGACCATGCTGACGCCAAAGGCAAGCGGCGGCGGTGCCGGATGGGACTGCAGCTCTTCGTTGAAAATGTAGTGCTGCACGGTGCTCCAGCCGGTGCCACCATATTCCTTTGGCCAGTGGGTGACGCCCCAGCCTTTCTTGTTCAGGATGCGCCACCAGGTGACCATCTCGTCCTTCGACAGATGGCGGCCTTCCTGCAGCTTGCGCCGCGTGTCCGGCGGCACGTTGTTCTTGAAGAACTCCCGCACTTCCTCACGAAACGCCATCTCGTCCTTGGTGAAAGCGAGATCCATCGAATCCTCCTGTGAGCGTCGCTCTGTTCTTGTTATCGTCTCAGTTGAGGCCGCGCTCCAGGGAACCGGGGGAGCGCGGCCCGCGGTCATCACGCGGCGTTTGAGGCCGCCAGCGAGGCGAAGGTCCTGCCTTCGTCGGCGAGCTTCTTGAGCAGCGGCGCCGGCTCGAGCGAGGGGTCGTTGGTCTCCTTGGCGTAGACGGCCAGGCGATCGGCGATGTGCTTGAGACCGACGGTGTCGGCCCAGAACATCGGGCCGCCGCGATAGATTGGCCAGCCATAGCCATAGAGCCAGACCACATCGATGTCGGACGGACGCGCCGCGATGCCTTCGGCGAGGATCTTCGCGCCCTCGTTGATCATCGGGTACATCATGCGCTCGAGGATCTCATCGTCGCTCACGACGCGCTTCTTGCGGCCGAGCCGCGCCAGCGTCTCGTCGATCAGCTTCTCGACCTCGGGATCGGGCAGCGCCGCGCGCGAGCCCTGTTCATACTTGTAGTAACCCTTGCCGGTCTTCTGGCCGAAACGGCCGGCTTCGCAGAGCGCGTCCGCGATCTCCGACTTGATGCCGCGATCCTTGCGCGAGCGCCAGCCGATATCGAGACCGGCGAGATCGCTCATCGCGAACGGGCCCATCGGCATGCCGAACTTCGTCACCACGGCGTCTATCTGCTGCGGCAGCGCGCCCTCGAACAACAGCTTCTCTGATTGCTTGGCGCGCTGCGATAGCATGCGATTGCCAACGAAGCCGTCGCAGACGCCGACCACGGCCGGTACCTTCGCAATCTTGCGGGTGATTGACACCGCGGTGGCCAGCGCGTCCGGCGCGGTCTTGTCGGCGCGCACGATCTCGCACAGCTTCATGACGTTGGCCGGCGAGAAGAAGTGCATGCCTAGCACGTCCTGCGGACGCTTGGTCGACTGCGCGATCTCGTCGATGTTGAGATAGGAGGTGTTGGAGGCGAGCACGGCGCCCGGCTTGGCGTATTGATCGAGCTTGCCGAACACTTCCTTCTTGATCGCCATGGTCTCGAACACGGCCTCGATCACGAGATCGGCGTCGCCGACGTTCTCGATGCCGACGACGCCGTTGATCAGCGCCATGCGCTTGGCCGGTGCATCCGCCGGAATGCCGCCGCGCGCGGCGGTGGCCTCGTAGTTCTTCTGCATGATGCCCAAGCCACGCTTGAGCTGCTCCTCGCCGGTCTCGATCAGAGTGACCGGAATACCGGCATTGGCAAACGACATCGCAATGCCGCCGCCCATGGTACCGGCGCCAAGGACGGCGACGCGGGCAACCGGACGCGCTTTGGTACCGTCTGGCACGCCTGCGATCTTGGCAGCCTCGCGCTCGGCAAAGAACGCATAGCGCTGCGCCTTGGACTGGTCGCTCGAGACCAACTTCAGGAAGCCCTCGCGCTCCTTCTTCAGGCCTTCGTCGAACGGCAGGTCGATTGCGGCGCCGACGGCGTCGGCGGCCGCAAACGGCGCCTCCAGGCCACGCGATTTCTTGGTCATCGCGGCGACCGCATTGGTGAAGATCGAGCGATCGGCCTTGGCCGCGGCGAGCCTGGAGTCATCATCCCGCAGCCGGCGCAGCGGCCACTTCGCCGCCAGCAGCTTGCGGGCAAAGGCCGCGCCGCCCGATGCCGGACCTTCGACGATCTCCTCGATCAGGCCAGCCTTGAGCGCCAGCTCGGCGTTGATTGGATCGCCGCCGATGATCATCTTGACGGCGAGCTCGGGACCGACCGCGCGCGGCAGGCGCTGGGTGCCGCCGGCGCCCGGCAGCAGGCCGAGCTTCACCTCGGGCAGGCCGAGCTTGGCGTCCTTGGTGGCGACGCGATAGTGGCAGGCCAGCGGGACCTCGAGGCCGCCGCCGAGCGCCGACCCGTGGATCGCCGCAACGATCGGCTTCGGCGAATTCTCGATCTCGAGGAGCACGTCGTTGAGGGCCGGCGGCTGCGGCGGTTTGCCGAATTCGGTGATGTCGGCGCCGGCGATGAAGGTCCGGCCGTCGCAAGCCAGCACGATGGCCTTGATCGCGGGATCAGCAACCGCGGCCTTGACGCCTTCCAGGATGCCGGCGCGGACGGCCGCGCTCAGCGCGTTCACGGGAGGGCTGTTGACCGTGACAATTCCGATTTCGTCATGACGCTCGAGTTTGACTACTTCGCTCACGGCAGATCATCCTTTGTTCAGTTTTACGATGCGGAATTTAATGCGCGCTTCGGCGGCAGAGTTATTTGGAGCAGATGATCCGCTGCATTTTTCGTGGCTTGTTCGCCGAACGCGCATCGCCAACCGACAGCAATCATTCCGGAGGCCGTCATGGCCATAAAAAGTTTTGAGGCGGCCTATTCAGAATTGAATGAGACATTCGCACTTCGGCTTGGTCTAATCTCGTGAAAGACCGAGCATGAAGAACCGGGGAGAGGCGTTCGCTCCGCGGTGCCTCAAAAGGCGCAATCCTTACGCCTCTGCGAAGCGGCTCTGCTTCTTCGCTTGAGGATCGCGACGCGCTCAAACAGGCGCGCTAAAAAATCTGACTGCTCATTATGCAGGATTAAGCTGGCCCCAGGGAGGAACGTTGAGATGACAAATTGCATAGTGATTGTTCAATTTGACCTGCCGAGGCGAACGCAGGAGCAGGCCATTGCTGGAGGCACAAGCTCGGCACCGATCTTTCGCGGGCTGGCCGAAAAAGGGTTGATCCGCAAAGATTACCTCAATGGGGAGGCCGGCACCGGTGGCGTCTATTTGTGGGAGAGCCGCGATGCCGCGGAGGAGTGGTTTACGGAAGCTCGACTGGCTGAGCTGACGGAGCGGTTCGGAGTGCGTCCCCGGCTCACCTGGTATGACACACATGTGACGGTCGATAATTTGAGCGGCGAAACGCGAGTCAACGGCGTGCCGCTTTCGATCGCCGCGGAATGAAAGCCGTGCGGGCGCTGAGCATGCAACTGCAGCTTGCGAGAGTACCCAGCGAAAGGTCGCCCCATACTCCGCGGCGTCTGTAACGGGCGAGCTCGCAGACGCCGCGCAGAAAGCAAAACCTGTGGTTATGGGTCCCGGCTCGCGCGTCGCTTGGCCGGGACGACGGTGAGGAGGAACACCCGCGTGTCTTTTCCACTGCGGATCGAACATCACGACGGGACAGATTGGGTCACGCTCAATCGCCCGGAGAGCCTGAACGCGCTTGATCCCGCGCTGATCGATGCGCTCAACGCCTACTTCCAGGGCCTGCAACGCGACCGCGACACCCGCGTCGTGGTGCTGAAAGGCGCCGGTGCCAATTTCTGCGCCGGCCTCGACCTCAAGCATGCGATGGCGCGCCGCGGCGGCCGGACCGAGTCGCCCGGCGTCACTGAATCCCTGGACTCGCAGCGCCGTATTGCCGACATCGTGATGCTGATGCGGCGCGCTCCGCAGCCGATCATCGCGCTGGTGCAGGGCGCGGCCGCAGGCGGCGGCTTCGCGCTGGCGCTCGCTTCCGACATCCGCATCGCGGCCAGCAATGCGCGGATGAACTGCGCCTTCATCAAGCTCGGCCTGGGCGGCTGCGACCTCGGCACCAGCTATTTCCTGCCGCGCCTCGTCGGTGTCTCCGTTGCTTCCGAGCTGATCCTTACCGGGCGCTTCATCAATGCCGACCGCGCGCTCGCGGTCGGCCTGGTGTCTGAAGTGGTCGATGCCGCCGATCTCGATGCCGCGGCGAATCCTTATGTCGACGCGATGACGACGGCTTCGCCGTTGGGCCTGCGGCTGTCCAAGGAATGCCTCAACATGAGCGTCGATGCCGGCTCGATCGAGGCCGTGATCGCGATGGAGGATCGCAATCAGATTCTCTGTAACCGCTCGGAGGATTTCCAGGAAGGAATCAGGGCGTTCCTCGAGAAACGAAAGCCTGTCTACATCAGGCGCTGAGCGAGATGTCCCCAGTCGGCGTGACTCCGGCCTCAATGCTTAATGCGAACATCGGCTGAAGCTGTGTTTTGACTGACGAAGGAGGGGCGGGCTCTCACGAGAGAATCCCAGGTCGTGGGGACCGATCGATCACGTTGTCCGCGCAAACCCGGCGCGCGAACGGCATCTGTTGGAACCGCAATCTGTTGGACCCGCAATCTGTCTCAATTCTCTGCGCGTTCGCCTCGCTCTTGCTCGTTGCAGGCGGTGTAGTGTAGCCGCGCGCTGCGAGTCTACGCTTCCGTTCACCAGCATGATCCGCCCGACAACCTGGCTGGCACGCAAGGCATCGATCCATTGCTGCACGTCCGCCATTGCTCGCTCCTCGATGGGAGGTGACGTAACCGTCCCGGAACCGCGCCAGCGCCCATCAGTTCCATGGCCTCTTGCAGCGTGCCGGTCATGAAGCCCTCGACGGTCATGCGCTCGTAGACCCATTGCACCTGCGGGACGCTGAAGGTGCCGCCCATCAGGCCCGACACCACGATCTTGCCGCCACGGGCCAAAACCGACATTGCGAAGGCCATCGATTTCTCGTTGCCCGCGAAATCCACGATCTGGTCGAACCCGCCACCGGTCTCGGCAAAGATGCGCTTGACGACATCCGGCTCGCTCGGGTCGTAGGCGAAGGAGACGCCGTTCTTGAGTGCCGTTTCGCGTGCCGGCTGGTGCGCCCTGCATGCGCCATGCTGATCTTACCTGGACGTCTATGCGGCGCGCTACGGCTCCTCGTACGCGCCGTCTCCACGCCATCAGCAAACGAAGCAGGGTTGCTTGGCTTATTTGGCGTCGAGCCCGGTCAGCTGTCAGTGCGATTGACGTGGGAAATAATCCCACGTATTATCGCCGCAACCAAACGCCAAAGCTCTGGCAGCAATCCCTTCCGGACAGGAGGGCAACGGCCCGCTAGTTGTCTCAGTATGTCGTCAGAAACTAGTTTCAATCGAGCCCAACCGCTTCCGCGTGGCTGGAAAACGCCGGTCGAAGTCTTGCCATCGCGGGTATCGGCGCCGAGCGCCGGTTCTCGACGATCTGTGGCGGCAGCCGGCGGCCAAGTGTGGGCACTCATCTGCAGTACAGAAATGCATGGTCGACGGATGCCACCACCATCCTGCGTAGAAGACGAAGCATATCTCGCGACGATTCAAAGCCCTAGCGGCTACGACGAAGCGCGGTGCGGGTCTGAGAGCCATTCCTTCCAAGAATCCGCGACCGTACCACGGCGTCGATTCTTGAACCGTCTTGGCGCATCAGCTGCACGCAAAACGTCAACCTTGAGGGGCGCCGCCAATGTATAACGAGACAGCGCACATGGATGCGCCGAAAGTATTTTTCGATATCTCGTCCATCGTCGAATATGTCGAGTATACTGATAGATACTCCGGCATTCAGCGTGTCGTAACGACGCTTGTCTGCCGGATGACGGACTATCAGGATCCGAAGAGCCTATACTTGTCATACGTTGACAAGAACACCGGACGCCACCTGTGCGTGGATTATGGTCAATTGGGACGAGCCGTCCTCGAATCTCCAGCACGGATGAGAGCGGCGTTTTTCCCTCGGCAGTCCAAAAGAGCTCCGGTGGCACTGGCTCTATTTCGTCGTGGGCGACATCCTATCAAGTATCTGTTCTATAAACTAAATCTCGCGCCCATGTACGCGACGACTCGCAAGTGGGTGGTTCGGCAATTTGGCTCGTCTGCGGAAGCATCGATAAGAGAGTTGGCCGGGCTCGATTCCCGAGAACCGTTGCCGCCAACCAATGCCGTCGTGCCGAGGGATTTCTCGTCCGTGGCGTCACCCTCTGACAAGATGCTCGTCCTCGACAGTGCTTGGAGTCCTCGCCATACAAAAGCTTTCAGGGAAGCGAAGGGCAGGGGCGTCGATATTTATACGCTTGTCCACGATTTGATCCCGCTGACAGCCGCCGGCGCAGTGTCGAGTGCAGCGTCCGAAAATTTCTACGACTGGCTTTTGAATTCGGCCGAGTACACGACCCGGTATCTTGCCAATTCGAAAGCGACCCACCGTGACCTGGTCGCCTTTTTGCAAGCGCACAAGAAATACAAGACTGTTACGACCGTTCCCCTGGCGCAAGAAGGCGTTCCGAGCGGAACCGGGCATCTGAGAAACGATCTCGGGAAGCGGACATGGCTGGAGACTTGCGGGGAGCTTTATCCTCTCGTATCCGTGACGCACCAATTCGGCGCAAGCGTTCGGCACTTGGCCATGTCACCTTATGTCTTGTGCGTGGGGACGATCGAGGCGCGGAAAAATCTTTGGCGTTTGGCGGCCGCCTGGAAAACGCTGATCGACAGCGGTAGATGCGACATTCCAAAGCTGGTCTTGGCTGGACGAAGGGGGGCGCTGAGGGATGATCTGGAAGACTTCCTGGCCAGCACCGGAAATCTGTTTGGATGGATTCGCGTCATCGAGGGGCCGAGCGACGACGAATTGGCGTTCCTTTACCGGAATTGCGAGTTCGCCGTTACAGTAAGTCTCTTCGAAGGGTGGGGGCTGCCCGTGGGCGAGGCTCTCGCTTACGGTAAGACGTCGGTGGTTGCCAATTCGACTTCCCTCCCTGAAGTCGGTGGAGACCTCGTCGAATATTGCGACCCCACATCAGTTGCAAGCATCGCGGAGGCGATCTGGCGGCTTTCTTCCGATAAGGAACGGCGCAAGCTGCTCGAAGCCAAAATCCGCGCAACACGGCTCAGAGGATGGAGCGATGTTGCCAAGGATGTCTTCAGCGCCGTGAGCGTCGCGCATCCCGATCCAAGGGTGTGCATGTCGAAGCAACATGCCGACAACTAGACTGGATGCCTCGCATCACTGCGGCTGATCGACCGATCTCCCGCAGTGTCCAAGAGTGCTAGCCACGTTGCATTGTATTCTCCGCGGGCCCTCGGCTTTCATTCCGCGGCAATTATCAAGAACGGCACGCCGTCAACGCGCGTTTCGTCTTTCACATTATCAACCGTGATATGCGTATCATACCAGGTGAGCCGGGGGCGCACACCGAACCGCTCTGTCAGCTCGGTGAGCCGAGCTTCCGTAAACCACTCTTCCGCGGCGTTGCGGCTTTCCCACAAGTAAACACCGCCGATGCCGGTCTCCCCGTTGAGGTAATCTTTGCGGATCAACCCTTTCCCGGCCAGCCCGCGAAAGATCGGTGTCGAGCTGGTTCCTCCGGTGATGGCCTGCTCCTTCGTTCGCCTCGGCAGTTCAAATTGAACAATCACTACGCAATTTGTCATCTCAACGTTCCTGCCTGTGGCATCTCTTGGATACGCTACCAAGCTGTCTCAATCTCCGCGCACGCCTCAGTCTTGGTCGCTGTAGGCGTCGATCCCGTTGAAACGACGTTCTGTAGCTGCGCTCTATCAGTCCACGCTCCCGTTCACGAGCATGATCCGCCCGACAACCTGGCCGGCACGCAAGGCATCGATCCATTTCTGCACGTCGGCCATCGCTCGCTCCTCGATGGGAGGTGCCGTAACCTTCCCGGACCGCGCCAACGCCATGAGTTCCTTGGCTTCTTTCAGCGTGCCGGTCATGAACCCTTCGATGGTCATGCGCTTGTAAACCCACTGCACTTGCGGCACGCTGAAGGTGCCGCCCATCAGGCCCGACACCACGATTTTGCCGCCACGGGCCAAAACCGACATTGCGAAGGCCATCGATTTCTCGTTGCCCGCGAAATCCACGATCTGGTCGAACCCGCCACCGGTCTCAGTGAGGATGCGCGTGACGATATCCGGCTCGCTAGGGTCGTAGGCGGAGGAAGCGCCGTTCTTGAGCGCCGTTTCGCGTGCCGGCTGACTGAGGTCGGCGACCGATATCTGCTGCTCGAACATCGCCCTGGCAAAGGACAGTCCCATCATCCCGACGCCGCCGAGCCCAATCAGGAGCAGGTTGCGCTGGCGCGGCCGATCCACCAGACGCTTGAGCGCGCCGTAGGCCGTAACGCCCGAGCACATCAGCGTCGCGGCGAGATTGACCGGGAGCGGGTCGTAGTCCAGCAGGTACTCCGCGTCGGGCACCAGCACATGGCTGGCGAACCCGCCGTCGACCGCAACCCCGAGAAACCGGTTCTTGAAGCAGAGATTCTCATCGCCACCGAGACAATAGGGGCATTTGCCGCAGCCAATCCACGGAAACACCGCCTTCTTGCTGCCGATCAATCCCGGCGAGGCGTCGGGGCCGACTTCCTCGACCACGCCAGCGATCTCATGGCCGAGCGTGAGGGGCAGGGTCATGCCGCGGGTGGTGTCGAGGCGCTTACCGCCCCCGATTTCGGCATAGCCGTCTTGGATGTGCAGGTCGGAATGACACAACCCACAGCATTCGATTCGAACCAGTACTTCCTTGCCCTGTGGTTTCGGTGTCTCCACGATCGTTTCGCAGAGCGGAGCGTCGAATTTGACGAGCGACTGGCGACGCATCAGTGACATGGTTCTTTTCCCGGCGGTTCAAAGTTTGCGCTCAGTCTGACGATTTACCGCCATCGCAAGGATGGCGCCTTCCTCCGTCCACCACGGCGCAGGGGGTGTACAGGCGATCGACGCAATCATCAGGGCACTCTCACGGCCACAAAAAATTCGCAGATGGTCAATTCAGATTTGAAAGACTCGCCAGTGGGGCGAGGAGGGCGCAGCCCCGCGCGACCAGATCAACGCCCGGAACTGCGTCCACTGCAAAAACCTGCAACGTGGAGGACCCCAATGGCAACGTCACCTAGGTTCCTCCGGAGGGCGGCGGCGGGGTCCGAATTACGAGGCGATGTGAGGGGGGATCTATTACGCGATGGTTCCTGAGCTCCGTAGCCGATCGATGGCGGTGTCATCGTAACCGGCTTCTCTGAGGATTTCTTCGCTGTGCTGCCCAAGAGCCGGCGCCTGCCGAGGCTTCACTTTATCAGCGCCATCCACGAAGAACGGGCTGTCGATCGTCATCATCGTTTCGCTTTCGAACGGCCTAAGAATGCCGGCGTCGATTAATTGCTTGTCCGTGCGAAGATCATTCACCTCGGCGACGCTCGCGAAGACCAAGCCGGCCTCGTCGAGCCGCCGGCGCCACTCGTCTCGATCACGCTTTGCGAATTCGGCATCCAGAACCGCGATCAACTCGGCCGACTGCCCAAAACGGTCAGCTTGCCTGGCAAACCTCGGATCCTCAATCAGGTCCGGTCGGCCAATGCACCGGGCGAATGTCGGCCAATCCCGCTCCTCGCTCACGATGGCCAACAGCAGCCAGCGTCCATCGCGGCAGCGGTAGTGACAACTCAAGGCATTGAAGAAGGTCTCTCGTGGTGGTCGTGGCGTGAAGGTGGCACCGCATAATGCCGCTTGCGCCATGACGCCGTTCGACCAAACACCATTGGCCAATAGCGACGAGCCGACTCGCGTACCGTGTCCGGTCCGCTCACGTTGATAGAGGGCGACTGCGATAGCAGCGAAAAGCGAAACCCCCGAGGGATGGTCACCCATGCCCGTGCTAGTCCTGGCTGGTGGAGCGCTTGCATCGCTGCGGACGATATCCATCAAGCCTGAGCGTGCCCAATAGGCAGTTGCATCGAAGCCGGGCTTACCAACTTCATCACCGCTCTCGCCGTAGCCAGTGAAGGATGCGTAGATTAGCCGGGCGTTCATTGCGGTTAGGCGGAGGTGATCAATCGCGAGCTTTCGACGCACGGCCAGTGGATAGTTGGTGATGAAGACGTCGGCTTGCGTGACTAATCGGTGCAGGACGGCCTGGCCGTCCTGCTTGGCCAGATCGAGCGCAAGCCCTCGCTTGCCCCGATTGTCAAGCATCCAACTATAGGAATGCTCGGACTTGGGAAGGCCGGGAATCTTTTGCAAAGCGCGAAGAGGATCGCCGGCGCCAGGCGGTTCAATTTTGATCACATCGGCGCCGAGGTCGCCCAGTATCGTGGCGGAGGTTGGCGCGGCGATATAGCTGCCGCAGTCAATCACCTTTAGACCCTTGAAAATCGTCATCAACCCTCCTTGAGGCATCACCAATTGCTCGAGCGAGCCAGTGATTGCTCGTCATTAACTAATGTTCTTATCGATGTTGTTCTGGGAACTGATTGCCGCACTTCACGTCAGCGTTCTTGAGCAGCGTGAGCTCAAAGCGCTCGAAGAGTCGGTTTGTCGGCATATGATTCTCTCTGGGGAGAGCGCCGTACTTTATGATCGAGGCAGTCCCGTTGTCCTTTAGACAACGCTAGTCGGTGGTAGACACGACTGCAAATTCACAGCTGAATAGGGCCCCCACAATAATGCTATGGCGTTTGTTGGAACGAAGCAATCTGGGTCGGCGGCAGTTCAGCTACAGGTACGTCGACAATGTTTGAGCCAGCTTGGCCAGAGCCGGCCCCCATTTGTTGGTCAGGGTTCGCCGATCCATAGCGAATGCCTGCGCCACACAGTTGATCGACATGCGAGCGGTACCATCACGAGACACTAGAGGCGCTGCGACGCTCCGAATGTTCTGGCGCCATTTTCTATCGACCATGCAGAAGCCGCGTTCCGCGACGTCCTGCCGCGCCTGATCGATTCCGACTATGAGGGTTTCCCAATCCTCAGGATAGCGTGGCGCCAACCTGGCGATCAACTCGTGCCGTTCGTCCGGTCTGAGCGCCGCAATATAAGCCCGCCCAGTTGCCGTGTGAGCCATATCGACCGCAGAGCCCACGCTAAAGAAATAAGGCATCGCCAGGCCGCTACAGCGGTCGACGTAGATCATGTGAGGCAGGTCGGGGCAGGCGAGTGATACGGTGCAGCCGCTGTCAGTCGCCAATCGTTGCAACTGCTCATGGGCCACCGGCAGAATCTTCATGTTGCTTAGCAGTGAAAAGCCCAAGGTCAGCACGCGGGGGCGCAACCGGTACTTGCCGCGGACGGTGTCGTAGTCGATGTAACCGGCATCGACTAGTGCTCGCGTGAGTCGGGAAACCGTAGCCTTAGGCAGACCAGTGGCTGCAGCGATCTCCGCATTTCCGAGAAGTTCGCGGTCCGGGCCGAAAGCTTCCAAGACATCGAGGCCGCGGAGCAGTGCGCCACTAGGATTGGTTGGCTCAGCGGACGTTGCCATAGATTGAACGGCGGGCGACGACCTTCGTCCAGGCATCTGTCTGGTCCTCCACCCGCAAAACGTCGGGCTGAAGCTTCATATCGGATTTAGGCCAACCTTGACCAAGTTTCGCCAGCATGATTAAGTTTCAATATACGGAACATATGGACCATATAATGAAACGTCAATCGGGCGGTGCTTTGGCAGGGTTTAAGGTCGTAGACCTTTCGCGAGTGCTCGCCGGGCCATTCTGCACGCAGATTCTCGGAGATCACGGCGCCGAGGTGATCAAGATCGAGCCGCCCGCGGGCGACGAGACGCGAGCTTGGGGTCCGTTCACGTCGGAGGGCAGCGCGTACTACAGCGGGATCAATCGCAACAAGCTGCACACTTCGATTGATCTGGCTAAGCCAGAAGGGAGGGCGCTTCTGTTTCGCCTGTTGGATGGGGCCGATGTACTCATCCACAACTTCAAGGCCGGTACCCTGGAGCGCTGGGGCATCGGGTACGAGGATGTCTTATCCAAGGAGTTTCCTCGCCTGATCTACTGTCAAATAACGGGCTTTGGAGAGGACGGTCCTCTTGGTGGCTTGCCTGGCTACGACTCGGTGGTTCAGGCCGTCGCAGGATGCATGAGCGTGAACGGCACTCCGGATTCCGGACCGGTCCGTGTCGGAATGTCGATTGTCGACATTGGTACCGGGATGAACGCCCTGGCTGCGATCCTGATGGCTGCGCTGGAACGTGAGCGCTCCGGACTAGGCCAGAAGATCGATGTTTGTCTTTACGACTGCGCTTTGGCCTACTTGCATCCGCAGGCGGTCGGCTACCTGCAAGCGGGACAATTGCCGGCTCGCAGTGGTAACCAGCACCCCTCCATTGCGCCCTACGAAGAGTTTCAGACCCAAACGGGTCCGATGTTTCTCGGCATCGGCAATAATCGGCAATTCCAACTGGCATGCGACTTCCTTCGTCGTGAGGACCTTCCGCAAGATCCGAGGTTTGCGACCAACGCGCAACGGGTTCAAAATCGAACCGCACTCAGGGAAATTCTCCAAGAGATCTTCTTGAGGCGCGATGGAAAGGAAATAAGCGAGCAACTCCTGAGAAAGGGCATTCCCGCCAGCGCCATTCTCGATGTGCCTCAGGCTCTAGCAGCTCCGCACACGGCCCATCGATCCATGATTTTGTCGGACGGCGATTACAAGGCGCTTGGCTTTCCGATCAAGTTTTCGCGGACACCAGGTAGTTTGCGATCGAAGCCCAAGCCGCTCGGTCAAGACACTCGCGCCGTCCTTCGTGAAGCGGGTCTCAGCGAAGAAGAGATAGACGCCAAGGTTCGCGAAGGCATCGCAATCCAAGCGGACGACCGGAACATCGCGTGAGCCCTCTCATGTCGAGAGTGGCCGGAAAATGCCAATTCGTGGATCCGGAGATATGGGAACGTTCCCACGGGAATCGCAGCGTATATGGGGATCGGTCCCCTTGACCTCAAAATGACGGAGTTTTCGATGAATGCGCCTTTCGATCCTGCTACGCATCGACGCTTTCCCAATCGATGGTTCGATGACTTCAAGATCGGAGAGAGGTTCATCCTTCCAAGCAGGACAATGACGGACGCGCTTTTCCTGGCGTTTCAGAGCGCTAGCGGAGACAATCATCCCATCCACTATGATGTCGAGTACTGTCGCAGGCGGGGGATGCCCCACATGCTGGCGCACGGGTATCAAGTGTTGATTCAAACTGCTGCCGGGGCCGGGGACTTCCCTTTTATGGTGGAGGACAGCCTAATCGGCTTTCTGGACCAGTCTTCAAGGTTTCTTCGTCCGGTTTACAGCGGCGATACCCTTTATCCCTCGCTTGAAGTCGTCGAATTATCACCCAACAAAACCACGGGCGTGATCGCGATCA
Organism: Bradyrhizobium sp. USDA 4502; assembly: GCF_054063355.1. Taxonomy (NCBI): domain Bacteria; kingdom Pseudomonadati; phylum Pseudomonadota; class Alphaproteobacteria; order Hyphomicrobiales; family Nitrobacteraceae; genus Bradyrhizobium; species Bradyrhizobium sp. USDA 4502. The sequence goes on along the minus strand of NZ_JBSSGF010000001.1, from coordinate 3,956,045 downwards.
AGAGCACGGTCTACAATCAATCATCTGTGCTGGTTCTCGATGGAATGCAGCGATACCTGGTCCGGAAAAAGAACTCAGAGTAGAGTTCCAGGGCGGCTCAGCGTTCGCTGCTGACCACGATGCTGTGGAGAGAGCAGTGGCCCAATTGGTGACCTTAGCGGCAAACTGGGATCTGTTTAGGATGTTCATCGGTGTGGTCCGAGCGGGCAGCGCCAGCCGGGCTGCGGTCGAGCTAGGCATAAGCCAGCCGACGCTGAGCCGACGGCTGGCAGAGTTGGAACGATATATTGGTGCACCGCTTTTCTACCGATCGTCGTCCGGGCTGAAACTGACAAAGGAAGGTGAGGAACTCCGGTACTCGACACAGTCGCTGACAGATGCGTTTGGAGCGCTCGAACGTAACCTTCGCGATCGTGTGGCCGCACGAAACTCAATCGTTCGTATCTCAACAACCGAAGCAATAACGAGGCATTGGTTGCTATCGCGCATCGCCATCCTTCAAAAGCAAAGGACCGACTTGAGCCTTGAAGTCGTATCGACCTATCGCAAGCAAGACATTCCCTCGGGTGACTTCGACTTTGTGATTCGCATAGGGAATCCCGATGACGAGGAGCTTATCGGCAAGCGTGTCGGTACAATTGCTTTTGGAATATTTGCTTCGCAGAAGTACCTGGACGGTTCGCCGACTATCGCCTCCGTAGCCGACCTAAAGAAGCATAAGATCATTGGAAGCGCTTCGGACTTTCCGGCGTTCAAAGGCGACGGCACTGAGCGGACACGGCTGATTGATCATTTTCGTGCGGCAGCACAGGGCAGATCAGCCGTTCGGGTTCTACCGATCATCAACCATTACGGCGCAGCGGTCGAAGGTCTCGGTCTGGCCTATTTGGCCGCTCCCTTTGCCGCAAAAGAGGGACTTGTTCGTGTCTTGCCCCGTGAGCGAGCGCTTATGGATGTCTGGCTGCTTTGGAGGAGAGAATGCGACCTGCGGAAGTCAGCTCGTGACGTCAGGCGCTTTCTGGAACAGGAGTTCGCGGCATCGGTCGGCTTGTTCGTTCAAGCTGGTGGCGAGCTCAGGCCGCCGCGCAAAAAGTAAGATCGGCCTGGCTTCCTCCGTTTGATTGTTGAGCTGTTGCTCCGATGTTGGGAGTCTAGATCGAAAGCGAGAAGCGTTCCGGGTAGTTCCACAGTAGTGGCTGGCCAAAAAAGGCCGGGATTCTTAGATCCCGGCCAGTCTTGGGAGGGAAGACCATATCGGTCTTCCTACCCCGAACCGAGTACCCAGCTCGGCTCGGGGATTCATCAAACTTCAATTCAACAGACCGCCGTCAACCAATCGCTCGATGCAGGCGCGCTCAATGGGCTTTTCGGATATGGTCTTGGGAATTTCGCCGAGGATCTGAATGATCTCGGGAACGTCTCGCTTCTGAAGCGTGGCGCGGCAATACTCAAGCAGTGCGCTTTCGGTGAAGTCCGGAATGCTGGGCACGACGGCAGCGACAAGGGTCTTTTCGCCCGCCACGTTCCGCGGCGTTGCAACGCCGTAAACGAAGACGTCGGATACCAATCCGGACTTGATCAATGCCGATTCGACCAGTGCCGTGTTGATGAAATCGCCATTGCGCCGGACGCCGCCTCCAGTTCGATAGTGGAAGAAGAACCAGCCGTCTTCGTCCATATGCACGACGTCGCCGGTCCGAAACCACCCATCCGCGACTTTGGCTTGGCTCGCCTCCGGATTCCTGAAGTAGGAAACCTCGATTGGAACGCCGTCCTTGCGCCGGAAGCGCAGCTCGCCGGGCTGCAGCGGCGGGCAACGCCTCCCGTCATCGTCGAAGACGGCCGCTTCAAGCTCGGGCGGCGGCTTGCCTAGGCTCCCGATTGGACCCGCTCCGGAAGGGTTGGTCAGGGCACCGCCGCCCTCGGTCGATCCATAGATTTCGCAGATCTTCACGCCATAACGGCGTTCATACTCGGTCCAGAGATCCGGGGGCATGCCGGCGCTGATAATGAGACGAACCGGGTTGTCGGCATCGTCCGGCCGCTCGGGGATGCTGTAGATCTCCGGGATCATGCCGCCCAGAATATTGAACATGGTGCAGCCAAAGCGTCGGCAGATCGCCCATAGATGCCGCTTGCTGAACTTACGGCTGATGACGACCGGCAAGCCCGATGTCAGCCCGATGCGGAGGGTACCCTGGGCATTGATATGCGTCAGTGACAGGCCGGTATACAGGACGTCGTCGGCGTTGAGTTCTATCCCATGCATGCCGCGGGCCCGGCTCATATAGGCTCCGTGCGAGATTGCCACGGCCTTGGGGTTACCGGTGGTCCCGGACGTGAACATCAACATCATCGCGTCGGTCGCCGAGACCCGGATCCGGGTCGGCGATCCGCCCTCGCTCAATGCCGCCACATAACTCAGGCGCATGGGTGCCAGCGGCGTAGGCTCCACCCCCGGATTGGTCAGGACGATTGCCCAGGACAGACCGGTGCGGCCAAGGCGGAGGATGGCGGCGCCGCAATCAGCCGAGCAGATGACGCCGCGGCATTTGGCGTGCTGCAGCATGAAGGCGAGCTTCTCGCCGACCGTCCTTGGATCGATCGGAACGAAGGTCGCACCGAGCAGGGCGGCCGCGAGCATCGCCTCGACGAATTCGGGTTGGTTTGCCATCATCAGGGCAAACGTATCGCCCCGCCGCAGCCCCAGTGCGGCGAGCCGTTTTGCGAGCGCTGCGGCGTTACGCTGCAGCTGGGCGTAAGAGCGCACCTCGATCAGATACGTGCCGTCCGAACTCACATCCACGAACGTCAAGGCCGTCTGGCCGGGACGTTTGTCAACATGCCCGGCCACAACATCGGCGATCGTATCGAAGGGAAGTGCGGTCTCCACGAGCATTATTCCTCGAAGCCGTAGTACTTGCGCACCACCGGCTCCCGCAGCTTGCCTGGTTCAAAGATCTCGATCACGACCCCATCCGGAGCGCCGAGCATGAAGTATCCGCCGCCGCCGCCCAGTCGACGAATTGGATTCGGAATGTGGAGGCCGGCGGCCTTCATGCGATCGTAGAGGTCGTCGATACCGACCACCTGCATACCCAAATGATGGACGGCATTCTTGCCTTCGCCACGTGGGAGCTGGTCGTAAAGATGAAGGGCGCCGATGCCAACTTTGATGAAGACGTTGCGGGCGCCGGCGACGTCGCCGTCCCACATCACCTCGGCGTCAAACCACTTCTCGTAGAAATCGATTGTAGCGTCGACGTTCGATGCAAAGAGATGGACGTGTTGCAGATGGTAGCGCTGTTTGGTGCCGTACGGATACTGCCACTCGGCTTCAGGCGTGGTCATGATTGCTCCTATATTCAATGAGGGATGATCACCGCTTAACGAGCGGACACGTGCTTTCCGAGAGCGGAATAGTCAGATCTTTGGCGGGGATGGTACGAATTATATTGTAGAGGTCCCACTCGCCCTTTGAGTCCTTTGGCTCCTTGACGCGCGCCAGATACATGTCGCGCACAACGCGACCGTCTTCTCGAATAGAGGCCCCATGCGTGAATGCGCTCTCGATCGGCGTGGCGCGCATCTTTGCGACCACCTTGTCGGCCTCATCAGTGCCGATCGCTTCGACCGCCTGGAGATAGTGACGAATGGACTCGTAAACGCCGATCTGCATGAACGTTGGGTGCTGACCTTTCATGCGAGCGGCGAACTTCTCCGACCACGCGCGGGTCTCGCCGTTGAGGTCCCAGTAGTAGGGGGTGGTGAGGAATGTGCCGTGGGTCGCGTGCAGGCCAAGGGAGTGAACGTCGGTAAGGAGCAGCAGCATAGCCGCCATCTTTTGGCCGCTCGCGGTCAGTCCGAACTCGTCCGCCTGCTTTATGGTCGAGATCGTGTCACCGGCTGCGTTTGCGAGTCCGACAATGTCCGCCTTTGAGGCTTGCGCCTGGAGCAGGAAGGATGCGAAATCGGTTGTTCCCTGAGGGTGTGCCGAAGTGCCGAGTACCTTGCCGCCGGTGGCTTCGACCACTGCGCTGGCATCCTTCTGCAGCTGATGCCCAAAGGCATAGTCAGCGGTGATGAAATACCAGGTCTTTCCACCGCTTTCGACGACAGCCTTGGCCGTTCCGCGCGCCAGCGCATACGTGTCATATGTCCACGCGATGCTGGTCGGCGAACAGTACTGATTGGTGAGCGCAGTGGTGCCGGGCGAAGAGAACAGGATAACCCGGGACCGGTTCCGGGCAACCTCCTGCACCGCGAGCGCGGCGGCCGAGTTTGGAATGTCGGCGATGGCGTCGACGCCGTCTTGTTCAAACCACCTGCGCGCAATGTTGGCGGCGACATCGGGCTTCAGTTGGTGATCAGCAAATACGATCTGGATGGGTTTGCCAGCGACACGGTTGCCGAACTCTTCCGCAGCCATCTGTGCGGCGACGACCGAGCCCTCGCCAGTGGCGTCCGAGGCAATTCCGGACATGTCGGTCAGGACGCCGATCTTAACAACGTCGCCAGAGATTTGAGCGTGAACTGACGCACTTCCGCAGAGTGCAAGAGCTGCGATGACCGATCTGAATGCTCGCCTCATCGATCGCTTCCCCCCATCATATTTTTGATGGAAGCGTCTGTGTCAGAGGTAACTCAGGCTGACAAACGAGGTTTTGGGATTGCTCCTTGAGTAAAACTCAACGCTAGTGCTCACCGTTTTGAACTACTTCGCCCCTTGGCCCGCGGCGCCTTACGGGTTGGCGGTGTATTTACCTCTGCCTCCTGCTGCCGGGTTGCGTTGCAGAGCCAATCGGCGAATGCCGCCACGGCGGTGTCATCCGCCATTCGTTGCTCATACTCGAGCACAAAGTGCCGTCTTGTCGGGCGTACGATGGCGTGGGCCTTGACCAGGCCGAGGTGAATAAGATCAGGCTCGAGCAGGCTTTCGATGGCGATCGTGGCACCAAGTCCGGCAGCAGCAGCTTCAATCGCAAGGCCGAGATTCTCAAAACTGCTACCACCCCCAACGGCCACATTGGAGAGCTGCGCATGGTCGAGCCAACGCCGCCAATCGTCAGGCCGTGGCCTGTTGTGAAGAAGCGGGACGGACGCGAAATCGAGAGCGCCGTTCTTCAGGAGGGCAGGGGAGCATACCGGCACGGTTGCAATAGGCAGTAAAGGCCGGGTCACCAATCCGGTCCGAGGCAGCCCGTCCGAGACAGCGATTACCGCATCATAACGACTAGCGAGAAGATCAACCGGATTTGCGCTGGTGTGCAGATCTAGCTCCAGTTCAGGGTGTGCAGCCTTCAGGCTCGCCCACTTTGGTAGAAGAAAGCGCGATAGGAAGAACCCGTACACGCCAACAGATAGGCGCCTGAACCGCCTTAGATGAAGACCTTCAGCGGCGGCCGCTATCCGATCTAGCGCATCTCGTGCGGACTCTGCGAAGGCAATACCCGCCGAAGTCAAGGCTAGTCCGCGTGGGCCACGCAGAAAAAGCGTCGTGCCCATGCGTGCTTCAAGCGCGCGGACGTGCCTGCTGATGGCTCCGACCGTCACGTTCAGTTCGTCGGCCGCACGCGTGATCGAAAGATGCCGCGCTGCGGCTTCGAATGCTCGCACCGCATGCAGCGGAGGAAGTCGTCGTGACGCCATTGTTGATCCCAGTCGAGGAGCGTAAAAATTCAACAAGTAAGAGAAGCGCGGTACGCGGAGCTATACGGGTCTCGGCACGAGCATTTACTTTCGCTCAAGCCGCCAACGAAAGAAGTCGTTTGCCCACGGTCGTGTCAAGTCATACCCGACCGCGAGTCGATTGCCGCGCTGCAAAACGACCGAAGAGAGCGCATGATTGTTTAGGCCATTTTGGCATCGCCAAGCATGCTCTGACGTTCTAAGTCGTCGTCACGATAAACCCTTGTCGCCACAAATTACGGGGAGGACGAACGTGAAGCAATTCCATGAGCTATCTGCTTGGGATCTTGCAGAAGGCTACCGCCAAGGAAGCTTCTCGCCGGTTGACATCACGCAAGCCATTATTGAGCGTGTGGGGCGGTATGACCCGCTCGTGAGGGCGACTTACGCGTTCGATCCCGAAGCCGCGATTGCCATGGCTAAGGCTTCGGAAGCGCGATGGCGAGCCGGAAGGCCGTTGATGTGCGGCGATGTCACGCTGGACGGGATCCCGGTGACGATCAAAGAGAACATCGCCACGCGGGGTGTGCCTGTTCCCCTCGGTACTAACGCGACTGATCTCAAGCCGGCCACCGCGGATGCGCCGCCGGCTGCCCGGCTGCGCGAAGCAGGATCCGTCTTCATTACAAAAACGACGATGCCCGAGTACGGCATGCTGTCCTCCGGATTGTCGAGTTTTCACCCGCTCACGCGGAATCCATGGAATCTTGCGATGAATCCCGGCGGCTCCAGTGCTGGCGCCGGCGCTGCCGCCGCCGCAGGGTTCGGGCCGCTCCACATCGGAACGGACATCGGCGGTTCCGTGCGACTTCCGGCTGCCTGGTGCGGGGCTTTTGGCTTGAAGCCGAGTCTGGGGCGTATTCCAATTGACCCGCCCTATATGGCGCGCGCTGCAGGTCCGATCACCAGGACTGCTCGCGATGCGGCCCTCATGATGGCTGTGCTATCCCAGCCTGATCCGCGCGACTACAGCAGTTTGCCCCCCGGTGCGATTGAGTGGACCCGGCTCGATCGAGATATCAAGGGGCTGCGGATCGGCCTGCTGCTCGACGCCGGCTGTGGAATGCCTGTGCACGCGCGCGTGCGAGAAGTCGTGGAGGCGGCAGCAGCGATGTTTGCTGCCGAAGGGGCCATCGTCGAGTTGATGACTCCCTGGATGACCCCCGAGATTCATCGCGGCATCGATACGTTCTGGCGCGTGAGATCCGCCGTGGACATCGGCGCGCTTAGCCGCGAGAAGCAAGACAAGCTGCTCCCTTTGGTGCGCGGCTGGGCGGAGACCGGGAGAGGTCTCTCGGGGGAGGCGGTATACCTTGCATATCAGCAGACCGTAAACGCGCGCTCCGCGACCGTCGCCGCGACGCAGCCCTTCGACTATGTGCTCTCTCCGGTGTCGCCGAATACGAGCTTCCCCGCGGAATGGGGGTGCCCGGTGCCGGACGTGGACAGCACCCAGGCGCATATCGGCTTTACGGTGCCCTACAGCATGAGCGAGCAGCCGGCGGCGTCCGTGTGTTGCGGATACGACGATAACGGCGTGCCGATCGGCCTGCAGATCGCCGGCCGCAGATTCGACGACCTTGGGGTTCTTCGGATGGCTCATGCGTGGGAGGCAATGCGCCCACCGCTGCGACCTTGGCCGAAATTCTGATCATCCCCAGCGACGGCGCCTGGCGCTCGCCATGGTGTGACAGCAAAGCGTCAGCCTGGACCGCAAGCCAGCTCACGATGCGTGCGCGTTGGGACCCGCGGCGGCGTCGAAATCCACCTCTTTTGACTTAGGTTCGCTGGCGCGCGGAGTTCGGCTCGCCAGCGCGTCAGGGCAATCTATGTACCAGATTCAATCGCGGCTTTGAGAACAAGCTCCAGCTCCAGCCTCACGTCATCCAGCGGTTGAGCGCTCCGTGAGGCCCGGCACATCGCTACAGTGCCCTCGATAGATGCAATCACCAACGTCGCGAGCCGCCGGGCACGCGAGGACGCCACACCCTGGCGTGTTATTGCAGACGACAGGATCTCCTGCCAATCGACAAATACGTCCTGGGCGAGCCCGAGTAGATGTTGCTGCGTCGGCTCGTCCGACGTGCCTGTTTCATCCGTGACGTCACTGACATATTGCTCGACAGCAACCGCGAGAACCGGGCAGCCGGCTTTGAAATCCGTCTTCTCCAAAACCTTCCGCCATAACTCGATGAAGGCACGCAAGCCGTCGATCGCGCCGTGCTCGATCGTCAATTGCCGCAGGGGGCCTGAGGCTTTCTGGCCGGCGAAAACGATCGCCTCTCCAATCAGCTGTTGTTTGCCACGTGGAAAGTGATGACTGATCGAGCCGCGAGGGGTGCCCGTATGCCGCACTACCTCGCGAACGCTGGTGGCGTTGACGCCTCTCCGGCTCATCAAGTCCGCTGCACCTGCAACCATTTTCGCGCGTGTATTCAAGGTCATAGCTATCCTCACTGTCGACTAACCTAAACTATGGCGCTTGACATATCCAGAAATTTGGAGGCTATGTCACGTGACATAACGATCGGGTGGTAGACGAGCAAGGAAGCTGACCTATGACCATCATCTACGTGATGACACCCCAGGGGCGCCTCGACGTCGCCCAACGACGTACGCTCGCTAAAACATTGACTGATGCGGTGCTCGTCCCTGAAGTCGGCCGGCAAGCTCCTGAAGCGCGCCGCGGCTATCAAGTTCATTTCATTGAGCGCCAACTCGACATGATGGCCCACGGTGGCGAACTGCTCGTCGACCGGCCGAGCGATGTGATGGTGGTTGATATCGTGGCGATGGAGTGCTGCTGGACGCGGGAAGATCGCGCGGCGGTGATCGGCAATATCCTGGCTGCGTTGACCCAGGCCTGCGGTGTTGAGGCGCCGTCGCCGACCTGGTGGGTCAACTTTCGTACCATCGAGGAAGGCGGCTGGGGATCCCGCGGCCGCGTGATCTCCTTCCTCGATCTGCTCGATCAGGGCGCGAGCGTATTCTCGCCGGAGCGAGCATCGGCCATCCGCACGGCACTCGCAATCAAATACGATAGATAGAAAGAGGAGACGTCAAGATGACTACCGAGGGTAAGATCCGCACTGAGACGCATGAGCATATCTTTAAGATCATCATAGATAACCCCGCGAAAAAGAACGCATTCTCGCCTCTGATGATGGATCAGCTTTCGGATGCGCTGACCGAGCTGCACAACAATGAGGCTCTGTGGGTTGGCGTCGTTTGCGCCGAAGGAAAGGATTTCACGGCCGGCCTCGACATGCCTAAGTTTTTCGGTCCGAATGCAGTGAAGCGCGAGTTCAAAGAGGGCAATGTCGACGTGTTCGGCCTCGTCAAGCGGTGCAAGAAGCCGATCGTCACGGCGACGCAGGGTATCGTCTACACCATGGGCATCGAGCTGATGCTTGCCGGTGATATCGTGGTGGCCGCCGACGACAGCCGGTTTTGCCAGATGGAAGCAAAGCGCGGCATTGCGCCGTTCGGCGGCGCACATTTCCGCTTTCTAACGCGCGCCGGCTGGGGCAACGCGATGTATCATCTCTTCCTCTGCGACGAGTTCACCGCTCAACGAGCTCAAGACGACGGCCTCGTCCAGGAGGTCGTTCCTGCCGGCCAGCAGATTGATAGGGCCATGGAGCTCGCAGCGATCATCGCACGCAACGCTCCGCTTGGCATTCAAGTCACCAAGGAAGCGGCGGCAAAATTTGTCGAGCAGGGTGAGGCCGCGGCGACAGCGTACATTCCAACCATTCGCGATAGGGTGCTCAAAAGTGCAGATGCGCGCGAAGGGGTTCAGTCCTTCATCGAGCGGCGTCCCGCCGTATTTCAAGGGCGCTGACACGGCGATCTCAAGTGCGATCTCGTAGTTGAGGATCGAACTCGAGATAGGATCCTTCCGGAGGGCGCCATCCAGATCGCTGGTGCCGACCGCTTGCGTACAGGCGGTCGTGCTCCTGCGATTACGTAGAGATCCGTGGAAGGAAAAGCGTAGCGGATCGGGTCGTGATGTGGTGCGTCTCGTGCAGCCGGGACGAGGGCGCATCAGCTTTCCCAACGAGTGCATCATCGACCAATCCCGGCCACGGTAGCACCCGGCCTTTGGTTTAGAAATTCGTCGCTGTGCGGGCGACCAGCTTGGAAGCAGTCGTTCCAAGGGGAATGCGGCTGAACCGGATGTGTTCTGACCAGCTCCAGGCGGAGCGCAAACTAGGGAGTGGGGCCCTCGATGACGAGGCACTGGCTAACCAGCTACGGTACGCAGATCCCAGCCGATATCGACCCGGACGCCCATCCGTCCGTGCTTGCCGTGCTTGAGGCGGCCATGAAGCGCTACGTCGATAAGCCGGCGTTCCGCTGCTTTGGCGAGACGCTCACCTTCTCCGACGTCGACCGTTTGTCGCGCAACTTTGCCGCATTCCTCCAAGAGAGACTTGGCGTCCGAAAGGGCGATCGCGTCGCGGTGATGTTGCCGAACGTGCCCGCGTTTCCGCTTGCCATGCTTGGGATCATCCGCGCGGGCGCCATCCAGGTCAATGTCAACCCGCTCTATACGCCGCGCGAGCTCGCGCATCAGCTCAATGATGCCGGGGTGAAGACAATCATCGTCTTTGCCGGCGTCTCGTCGACGCTGGCCGAGATCATTGACCAGGTCGGCGTCGAACAAGTCGTTAGCGTTGGCCTCGCCGACGGTACCAACGCGCCGCTCGTAAATCCGGCAGTCGATGCGAGGCTGAAGCATGTAACTCCATTCACCTTGGCGTTGGCGCAAGGCGCGGCGATTTCCTTGTCGCCCCCACGGCTTGCCGGCGATGACATTCTGTTCCTGCAGTACACGGGCGGAACGACCGGGCTTTCCAAGGGCGCGGCGCTATCGCATCGGAATCTCGTCGCCAACACCGAGCAGTTCAAAGCATTCATGCCTGATGCGCAGCGTGCTGGCGAAGAGATCGTAGTCACGGCGCTGCCGCTCTATCACATCTTCGCGCTAATGGTGAATTTCATCACCTACTTCTCGTTGGGGGCGGAAAACTGGCTGGTGCCCAATCCGCGCGACATGGAGGGATTTGTCGACATCCTGAAACGCGCGCGTCCGACCGTCCTGACCGGCGTCAATACGCTGTTTGCGGGGCTTCTGATGCAGCCCACTATCGGCGAGGTGGATTTCTCACGCCTCAAGGTCGCAATCGGCGGTGGCGCCGCGATCCTCCCGACGACGTCGGAGAAATGGAGGCGGCTCACCGGCAAGGACATCCTCGAAGGCTATGGCCTGTCCGAGACCTCTCCGACCCTCACCCTCAATCCGATGACGCGCGAGGGCTTCTCCGGCACGGTCGGTCTGCCGTTGCCCTCAACCGAGATCAAACTGCTCGGTGAGAACGATATCGAAGTCGCGCTTGGCGAGACCGGGGAAGTCTGCGCGCGTGGCCCGCAGGTGATGCGCGGCTACTGGCAGAAGGACGAGGCCAACGCAGCGGCGTTCACCGCCGACGGCTATTTCCGCACCGGTGATGTCGGCGTGTTCGATCGCAGCGGCTATTTGCGGATCGTCGACCGCAAGAAGGACATGATTATCGTCTCCGGATTCAATGTCTATCCAAACGAGGTGGAGGCCGTCGCGACCGCTTGCGCAGGCGTTGCCGAATGCGCCTGCGTCGGTCGTCCCGATGAGAAGTCCGGCGAATCCATCGTGCTGTTCGCGACGCGAATGCCGGGAGCCAACGTGAACGAAGCCGACGTGATTGCCCACTGCCGGCACGAACTGACCGCCTATAAGGTACCAAAAGAGGTGCGCTTCGTCGAAACGCTGCCGAAGTCCAACGTTGGAAAGATCCTGCGCAAGGATCTGCGCACGCTCATGTAACCAGGTATGAAATCGCTTGCGGATGGGCCTCACCGGGGCTTGGCGGCACAGGAGAGGATTAACTTCGTAAGCGGGACTGGCGGTTGGCGCTTCGGCTAGGCCACGGGCTCCTTCTTTGGCAATACGCGGAAGGTGGCGTTGGCGCGCGCGATCACGACGCCGTCAGCCTTGACCAGGCTCGTTGCAAAGCAGATGGTGCCGCCTGCCTTGATGACGTCGGTCTCGATCGAGAGCCATTGCCCGATATGGGCGCTTTCGATGTAATCGACCGCCAGTGAAATCGTCACCAACGACGAGTGCCAGCCCGTCCTCTGCGCGCAGCTGAGCCCCATCGCATTGTCGGAGAGGGTTGCTATCAACCCGCCATGGATCAGCCCGCGACTATTGGTATGTGGCTTTGCGAGACGCAGCCCAAGGATCACGCTCGTTTCGGTCTTCTTCGAATATATCGGCTGCCATGGGTCGGTGAGGGGGCTGTTGCGAAAGTGTGGCGAAAAACCCTCCGGGATTTCGGTGTTGAGAGAGCCATTTGTCGTCATGTGAGCGCTTTCATGCTTGTAAGGGGCATTCGTCATTGAACGTGATGTCCGCGATGGTTTCACCACCTACAAAGTTTTAAACACCCTTCCAGCATCTGTTTGAACCCGCATCTTATCATCGCGAGCAGGGCGAGCGACGAAGAAGCACCTGGCGACCCAAGTGTCGGCGTCGTCCATAAGCCCTGCGATAAGGCCAAATGTTGGTGCTCCTGCCGGGGAGCTGGTCGGGATCGCGGGCAGCGGATCACCATTTAACTAGAGAAACGGGAGCGTGCCGGGTTCCGTCGGAATGCCGCTCATCTTGTCGCCAATTGTGCGCCAATCGCGGTGGAGCATCAGGTGGCGAAACACGCTGACACACTGCTCGACAGCCACGCCAATGCGGGATGAGTTTCCTATTCTCAGATGTGATGCAGAACGTAAGACCACAGCGGAAGCGTCAGGAACGAAAGGCATATGCCAAGCCCGACCATCAACGATACCAGGGGTGGATTGAGGCCATGCTGTACGGCGACGATCGCTGCACCGATTTGCGGCCCCATCGCAGCCTCGAACAGCGTCACGCGCGTGGTTTGGTCCGTCGTGCCCAGGATACCAAAGTACAACAGCGCAAGCGCAGCCGGCGCGAGAAGCAGCTTGAACCCCAGGCCGGTCGCCAGGGCCGTCACGAGGCCACGGCCTTGATCAAACCTGAGTTGCAATCCGACCGAAACCAGGGCCAGCGGCGCGAGCGTATCGCCCAATCGCTTGAGCGTGTCAGCGATCCAGACGGGCAACGCGAACGGCATCAGAGCAAAGGCTGCCACCAGCGCGATGAGCGGCGGGAACAGGATAATCCGTTTGAGGATGGCGGCCTTCGAGTCCTTTGCGGCGGAATAGATGGCTGCGACGGTGATACCCAGCGTGCTCAGCACAAGATAGGTCCCGAGCTGGTCGATCAGAATGCCGGTCGCCATGCCGGGGGGACCAAAAAAAGCTTCGATCATCGGCAGGCCGACAAAAGATGTATTGGCAAGGCCACCGACAAGCATCAGTGCGCCGGTCGTTTCCCGTGAGAATTTCAAGCGGGCAGAGAGCGCCCAGAAGAACCCAATCCCCAGGCCGAACATCAGCCAAGGCATCGCAATGCCAAACAGCAGCGATGTCCGCAGCTTGACACTGTGGATTTGCAGGATGATCTGCGCCGGCAGCGATATATGAATGATGAATGCATTGAGCGCGATGTGTCCGTTCTCCGGAACTTTGCGGGCAATGCGGAGCACAATGCCGAGCAGCAGGCAAAAGAACAGCAGGATGATGTTGTTCATTGCATCTCCTCCAAACGTCGGCGCCATTGATTGGCAACTCTACAGGCCAAATATCTCGTAAACCTGCCATCTACCGTCGCTGGCCAGTTGGCCTCGACGATCACCCCGGATGAACAGCCTTGTTGGCGGGCAAGGGCTGGTCACAGCAATGCCGCATGCGAGAGGTCTGAGCCCGCTTTCTGCGTCCTGGAGCTCACTCGCAGTGCCCTGAGCGCTGCACGAGGGTCGTGCCGCCGGAAGGGGAGTCCTTCGAGCAAATCCGCGCTGTACCCGAGTGCTCTGCAATTGCTTTTGTCTGGAAGGACGCTGTCGACAGGAGCAGGAACAGGGCTCTGTAAGCCGCGTATCTTGCCTGCTTGCGACTGGGCGCTTTTCCCGCGAGCAGCATATCACCGTCCTGCCGGGACACTCGCCAGGTCCAAGTCGAGCGTTTGCGTTTTGCGACATTCATCTCGAACAACAAAAAATCGATCATTTCAAAAGACCTGGTTATTCAAAAGACTTGGCTATCAGTGGATGGCGCGCCGACTTGTGTTCAATCAACGCTGCCACCGCTCTTCACGGGTGGATACGTCCTTGCCTTCCCGAGCCTGCGGCAGGAGCATCAAGGAGCGGGTGTCAGCGCTATGCCGGCTCCGGTTTCTGGATCCGCATCGCAAGCTCATCCTTGGCCGAGCAGACCCAGGCGACAAAAGCCTTCATCGCCGGGTCTTCAGCAATCCGCTGTTCGTACTGCAGCACGAAATGGCGCCGGGTCTGTCGGACGTTGGAATGCGCCAGGACGAGCTTGCCATCTGCGAGGTCCGGCTCCAGCAAGGCTTCAATCGCCATCGCGACGCCCATTCCAGCTGCCGCAGCCTCAAGAGCCAGACTAAGGCTCTCAAAGCTGCTTCCTCCGCGCACCGAGACATCAGCGAAACGGGAGTTATCGAGCCATCGCCGCCAATCGTCGGGTCGTGGACGAGCGTGGAGCAGGGAGGCCGTGGCGAAATCGATTGGGCCATTCTTGAGCATGTCCGGCGAACATACGGGAACGGTTGCGATCGGCAGCAGGGGATGCGTAACCAGCCCGGTTCGGGGTTGCGCATCGGAGACTGCGATCACGGCGTCATATCGGCTTGGAAGCAGGTCGACCGGATTGACGCTCGTATGGAGGTCGGCCTCCAGGGCCGGCTGGGTGACCTTGAGATCCCTCCAGATTGGCAACAGAAAGCGCGACGCAACGAACCCGTAGACGCCGATGGTGAGACGCCGGAAGCGGCGGAGCTTAAGTCCCTCGGCAGCGTCGGCGATCCGATCGAGCGCCTCGCCGGCTGAATCCGCAAACGCCTTGCCGGCTGAGGTCAGTGCAAGCCCACGCGGGCCGCGGAGGAACAATGTAGTTCCAATTCGTGCTTCGAGGGCGCGCACATGCCGGCTCACGGCTCCCACCGTGACATTCAGCTCCTCCGCGGCCCTGGTAATCGAAAGGTGCCGGGCCGCCGCTTCGAACGCGCGAACTGCATGCAATGGGGGAAGTCGTCGCGGTGCCATCCCGGCCTACAGCTTTCTATAGTAGGTGGCCTGTGTCCCGCTCGCCACTAGCCGTCCATCGCGAGACCAGAGCTGGGCGGTCTGGTCTCCGTATCCGCTGCGGAATGAGTTGGCGTCCGCGATCCCGAGGATCCAGGAGGTGCCCTCCAATTCCGCGAGCGGCATATGAAAGTTGGTTGTCATTGTGACCGTGCCAAACGGTACGAGCACACCGAGCATGTGAAACAACCGAGCGAAGAATGCGTCCGACATGGACATGATGGACGTATAGTCAATCGGACGCGGCTCCAGGTCGCGCATCCAGAGCACCGACATTGCTGATTTCGGAGCAGCGTGAGGCTCGTCGCGCAACTCCGGATCAGGACCTGCAAAGCGCAGATCGTACTGCTTCACCCAATTGGGAGGAGGAGGCTCGGATTGACTCAAATAGGGCCTCAGGAGCTCTGGCGCTGGCGCCGCGGCCATCTTTGCCACTGTATGGCTCCAACCCTCTTGACGCACGACGCAGACCGCCGTCGCAGTCGCAAGTGGCTCGCCTTCAGACTGGAATAACTCGACGATCCAATGCTGGGTCGAACGGGTTGTCCGCACCGCGCGCGCGTCGATTCGGAAAGGGCCCTCGGCAATCCGGTCGCACATATTGACTGTCATGGATAGCGGCTCGCCGCGACGGTTGGGGTGATCCATGATCGCGCGCAGCATGGTGGCGGCAGTGATGCCGCCATAAGGGCCAATGAACCCCCAGTACTTCATCGACGTGTGACCGAGCCAGAAACCGTCGTTCCATGTCAGGCGAGTGGCTTCGTCGAAAGGATGGAGCTCCATTGGAGTCACGTGGCTTTCGAGTTACATTGATCAAGGCTAGCGAAGGCGCGGGTTAACTCTCGAAGACGGCCTGGCGGCCCACCAATCCGGGAGAGTTTGGGCCGCCAGTTGAAGCAGTGGCGATGGTGGCTGGTGCCGGTCACCTTCGGCTTGTCCCTGTCGTCGAAGCCGCCATCGTGGTTGCATTGTCGACCAGGAACGCGATCACGCCGCCATGAGCCGCCGGGCAGTTCTGCAAGAGTTCAGCTCGCCGCGGCACGCTCAACCTGCAATGACCTGGCGCCAATTCGAGAATCCCGGCTCCGACGAGTTTCGTGAACCCCTGTAACGCCACCCGCTCCCGGACAACAGTCAGCTCGTCCTGAACGTTCTTGGTCATCGAGGCCGTCCATTCTGGAGTTGGCGGTGTGGACTATTGCTCTAGAGCACCGATCTAGAATCCGCAAGCGCCCAAAGCGCCACCCCAGCGGATCGAGCGATTGGCGGTGCCGCCGCGACAATCAGATGAACGCTCCAGACGACCGAGCGCAGGCTGGCTGCACGATTTGAATTTCATCCAAACACGGCGAGTTGGCTCGTCTCCGAGACGCGACCTGTCAGGTTGACTGAAACTCAACACACCGTCCGAACAAGTCATTTGCGCGCGGCGCTCCGAGACCATACTCACGGAGCGGTGCCGGAGTTCATCCCCGACCCCTAAGAATTCAATGGAGGAGATTGCTCATGAACGTGCACGTCGCCCTGACTAGCCGGGAAGCCGCCGCACGGCGCGCTGCAGCACTGGCGCCGACGTGTCGTGG
Source organism: Bradyrhizobium sp. USDA 4502 (assembly GCF_054063355.1). NCBI lineage: Bacteria > Pseudomonadati > Pseudomonadota > Alphaproteobacteria > Hyphomicrobiales > Nitrobacteraceae > Bradyrhizobium > Bradyrhizobium sp. USDA 4502. Next base: position 3,939,487 of record NZ_JBSSGF010000001.1, on the reverse strand, counting down.
GTTGAACTACTACTCCATCGACAAGAGCGTGCAGCAGTTGCTTCCGCTCTACATGGATGCCGACCTTGTTGCGCATCTTAAGCCGCATTTGTCCGAGCTCGGCGAGTTGGCGGGTGGTCGATTGCATGATTTGTCGGACCAGGCCGAGCGGCATCAACCAGTGCTTCATGCGCGGGACGGGTACGGTCGTGACGAGGAGTGGATCGAGTATCACCCCGCCTATCGCGAAATGGAGCGCATCGCATTCGGCCGTTTTGGCATGCACGCAATGTCCCATCGCGGCGGCGTCATGGGGTGGGAAACGCCGATGCCGCCCATCGCCAAATACGTATTCCACTATCTGTTCTCGCAGGCTGAGTTCGGCCTTCTTTGTCCGGTCAATCTGACTGACAGTTCCTCGGAATTGGTTCGCCGATTTGGCAGCGAAGAGCTTCGCCAGCGCTACCTGGATCGGATGTGGAGTCAGGATCCGGCAACCCTGCTCAAATGTGCCCAGTTCATGACCGAGAAGACCGGCGGCTCGGACGTTGGTGCGGCTGAATTGACGGCTGTCAAGGAGGGAGACCATTGGCGGCTGTGGGGGGAAAAGTGGTTCTGCTCCAATGTCGACGCTGAGCTGTCGGTGCTGCTCGCGCGGCCCGAGGGCGCCCCGGCCGGCGGCCGCGGGCTCGGCTTGTTTCTGATGCCGAAGGTGCTGCCCGATGGGCAGCGTAACTCCTACCGGGTGATGCGGCTGAAGGACAAGCTCGGCAGCCGCACCATGGCGAGCGGTGAAATCGTGTTCCAGGGAGCGGTCGCCTACCAGTTGGGTGAGCTCGATCAGGGCCTCAAGCACATGCTTGTGATGGTCAATTCGAGCCGTGTCTCGCATCTTGCCCGCGCAGCCGGCATGATGCGTCGCTGCCTGAATGAAGCAACAGTCGCTGCGCGTCATCGGAACGCGTTTGGGAAAGCCGTCGTCGATCATCCGCTGATGCGGCGGCAGTTGTTGAAGTTGATGGTGCCGACCGAGCAGGCTCTGTCGGCACTGCTGTATTCGGCGACTGCGCCCGAGAAGGTGCTTCGTCTCCTGACACCGATCGTCAAATACCGCGCGTGCCGCGACAACGTCACGGTCGCGACGGGCGCGATGGAAGCGCGCGGCGGAAACGGTTACATCGAAGATTGGCCCAACGCTCGGCTCATTCGGGACGCTCATCTCGGCTTGTTGTGGGAGGGCACCAGCAATATCAACGCGCTGGATGCCGTGCAGCGTGCCGTCGGAAAAATCGGGGCTCACAAGGCCCTGCAGGAAGACATCGGCATTGGTCTGGAGAATGCCCCCGGCCTGGCCGGGCAATACCGGACCCGGCTCTCCGGAATCGTCAGTGATGCCATTCGGTTTGCAGAGGATGTTGCTGCCCGTCCGGAGAATGAACGCTTCTGCAGGATCGCCGCCGCCAAGCTTTATCATGCGACGACCGCGGCGCTTTTGGCGTCCGAAGGCGCCCGCTTGGGAAAGAATGGCGGCGATGCCCGGCGCCTCTTGCTGTCGAGGTTTGTCGTGGAGCATCGGCTTGCCGAACGTCCTTCAGCGAGTTTGGATGCGCAGCGCTGGGAGGACGAAGCGATTGATCTCTTGCTCGCGGACGAGCCGGTGACCCTCGCGAAGGCGACTTCGTTGGTGCAGGGCTAGTCCGATGGATGCTGGGTCACAGCGTGAACTGGCTTGCCTTCTGGCGGCCCTCCGCAAGGAGGGGCGTCAGAAGAGCGGGCTGGATCAGCGATTGGTTCCTCCGGACAAGGAAACGGCCTATCGCGTCGCGCGGATGGTGGAGGAGGAGCTCGGCTGGGAGGTGGCCGGGTGGAAGATCGCAGCCATGAAGGCCGATCTGCAGAAGGCACTGCGCACCGACTCGCCCATCTACGGCCGAGTGTACGCGCCGCTGGTCAGGCAATCGCCCGTTACGCTTGAGCATGCCCGCCAGTGTAGCCCGATCCCGGAAGTAGAATATCAGGCGGTGCTCGGTACCGATCTGCCGCCGCGCAAGGATCTCTACGCCATCGAAGAGGTGCGCGATGCCGTCGTATCGCTGCATCCCGGCATCGAACTGGCCGAATGCCGCTTCGTGCACGACGCCGCGTTTCCGCCGCTTCCAGCGATTTTGGCGGACGGAGCTGGCAGCGGGACCATTGCATACGGGCCGGCCATCGCAGATTGGCGGCAGCGCGACATTCCCGGTCAGGAGGTCTCGCTCTTCTGCAATGGGGTCGCGAGACGGAAGGGGAGCGCGGGCGTAGCGCTGGACCATCCGCTGGTGCCTTTGACCTGGCTTGCCAACGAGCTTTCCCGGACCGGTATCGGCATGAAGGCCGGACAGATCATCAGCACGGGGACGCTGACGGGCATGTTGAGGCCGAAGCCTGGCGAAACCTACGTCGCCGATTTCGGTCCCTTCGGCACGGTGACGGCCAGCTATGCGTGACCTCAATCGTTAACTCGCAAGGAAAATAGGGAGATGGAACATGTCTGAAGTGCTGCACGTGATCGAAGACGGCGTCGCGATTGTCACGCTCAATCGGCCGGAAAGTATGAATTCCCTGAATGGGGCGCTCCTTGGTCAATTGCTGGAGCTGCTGCCGAAACTTGCGGGCGACGAATCCGTCGGCGCGGTCGTTCTCACCGGCGCTGGTCGTGCCTTTTGCTCGGGCGGTGACGTGAAGGGCATGGCCCAGGCCACCGGGCAACCGAACTTCCAGCCAAATTTCGAAGAATCCGCCGCTCAGTTGAGGGCGAAGATGGAGATCTCGCGGATCTTGCGCGAGATGCCGAAGCCGACGATTGCGATGCTGAACGGAGCCGCAGCCGGAGCAGGCCTGGCTATCGCACTTGCGTGCGACCTGCGGTTCGCCGCCGAGTCGGCGCGGCTTGTGACGGCCTTCGTCAAGGTCGGTGTCTCGGGCGACTTCGGCGGAACCTACTTCCTCACGCGTCTCGTCGGAACTGCAAAGGCGCGCGAGCTGTATTTCTCCAGTGAACCGCTGTCGGCGAAGGCTGCCCACGAGAGCGGCGTCGTCAATCGGGTCTACCCGGATGCCGAGCTCCGGGAAGCCACCCTTTCCTATGCCAAGGATCTGGCGAAGGGGCCCCGGGTCGCGGTCGCACTCATGAAGCAGTGCCTCAATCTCTCCGAAACCGAGCCGATGTCACAGCTGCTCGACCTCGAGGCCCGCAACATGACGCGAGCGCGTTCGACCGAGGATCATCGCGAGGCCGCCAAGGCCTTTGTGGAAAAGCGCGCGCCCGTTTTCCGCGGTCGCTGATGCGGGCCACGCGCTGCCAGACATTCATTCATCTTTATCGTTGAGAGGAAATCCATGACGGACGCCGTAATCGTATCTACCGCCCGCACGCCAATCGGAAAGGCTTATCGTGGCGCATTCAACGCGACCGAGGGCGCAACGCTCCTCGGGCACGCCATCGGGGAGGCCGTGGCCCGGGCGAAGGTTGATCCCAAGGACGTTGAGGACGTGGTGATGGGAGTTGCCCACCAGCAAGGCGCGACTGGAGGCAACATCGCACGCAAGGCCTTGCTTCGGGCCGGCCTTCCGGTCGGTGTGGCGGGGACCACCATTGACAGGCAGTGTGCTTCCGGCCTTCAGGCGATCGCACTGGCCGCCAGATCCGTGATCTTCGACGGCGTAGAAGTGGCCGTCGGCGGGGGAGGCGAGTCGATCAGCCTGGTCCAGAACGAGCATGCGAACAAATTCCATACGCAGGATCCGGCCCTGATCAAGATCAAGGGCGACGTCTACTTGCCCATGATCGACACCGCTGAAGTGGTCGCAAAGCGCTATGGCATCTCGCGCGAGACGCAAGATGAATACGCCCTTGAGTGTCAGCGCCGCACCGCTGCCGCGCAGCAGGGCGGCAAATTCAAGGACGAGTTGGCGCCGATCGTGACCAGTATGGCCGTGACCGACAAGGCGACCGGCGCCGTGTCGTTCAAGGAGATCACTGTCTCGGCCGACGAGGGGCCGCGGCCTGACACCAACGCTGAAGGCCCTCGCTGCTCTGAAGGCCGTGCGCGGTGAAGGGTTCACGATTACGGCCGGAAACGCCAGTCAGCTTTCGGACGGCGCCAGCGCTTGCGTCGTTATGAGCGACAAGGAAGCGGCACGGCGAGGGCTCAAGCCGCTCGGTGTTTTTCGTGGTTTCGTTGCTGCCGGTTGTGAACCCGACGAGATGGGTATCGGACCAGTCTTCGCGATACCCCGGCTCCTTAAGCGGCATGGCCTGACCGTCGACGACATCGATCTCTGGGAGCTGAACGAGGCGTTTGCGGTGCAGGTCATCTATTGCCGCGACAAGCTCGGGATTGATCCGGAGAAGCTCAATGTGAACGGCGGCGCAATCGCGCTCGGACATCCCTACGGCATGTCGGGCGCACGGCTTACCGGCCACGCGCTGATCGAAGGTCGCCGGCGCAAGGCAAAGCATGCCGTCGTGACGATGTGCGTCGGCGGTGGCATGGGCGCCGCCGGCTTGTTCGAGGTGGTGCACTAACAGCAGTTGATGATACGCGGTCGCGTTCGGGCCAGTCCGGACGTGACCGCGATGCCTCACCTGAGTCCAACATGCCAATGACACCCCTCCGGGAAAGGGTGTCGTGGCGTCATCGCCGTGGCTTGCAAGGCTATGCTTGCATAACCCTGTCAGTTCAGAAAAATCGAGAGGAAACTTACATGATCTACATCGTTGCCACCTTGACCATCAAGCCCGAAACCCGCGCCGACTTCATTGCAGCCGCCATTCCCTGCATTGAGGGGACGCGTAAGGAGCCAGGTAACATCTCCTACGATCTCCATGAGAGTGTCAGCGATGCTTCCACGATGGTGTTTGTCGAGAAGTGGGAGAACGCCGAGGCGCTCGTTCCGCATCGCGGCACCGAGCACATGAAAGCGTTCGGCCGCGTTGCCGCCAAATGTCTCGTCGCGCCGCCCAAGATCGAAATCATTACCCCCGAAAAAGTCGAGACTCGGTAGCCATCAGGGCGCTGACGCCAGGAAATGGACGCAACCGTTTGGCTGCGTCGGCAACGATTCCGGTTCGATGATGACTGCGCAAGTAGCCCTCTGAAGTCGAACCAGGCGCGCGTCACCAAGCGCGCGCCCATGGCATGTGTCCAGCAGATCGCTCCGATATTGCAACGATCTGAACGTCACGAACGGTGTCTGCTCCGCCAGACATCGGAGAGAGCGTGAAGAACTGACGACCCGGATCGTCTCTAAGATACGTAAATCAAGGTAGATCGCTCATGAATTTCGATTTCTCCGACGAACAGAAGCAGATGCGCGACGAGGCGCGGAAATTCCTCAGCGAACAGTGCCCGCCGAAAGCCGTGCGCGAAGTGCTTGACGGCAAGGCGCCGTACGACAAGTCGCTGTGGAAGGGCCTCGCCGAGATGGGCTTCCTCGGGGTTGCGATCCCCGAACAGTTCGGCGGCGCGGGTGCAGGCCATCTCGAGCTCTGCGTGATCGCGGAGGAAATGGGCCGCGCGTTGGCGCCGGTGCCGTTCTCCTCCACGGTCTATCTGGCCGCCGAAGCGCTGCTGATCGCGGGCAGCGATGCGCAGAAGCAGAAATGGCTGCCGAAGATCGCCTCCGGCGATGCCATCGGCACGCTGGCGCTGTTCGAGGGCAAGGGCAATCCGTCGCCGAAGGCGGTCAAGGTCACGGCCAATGGCGGCGTGCTCAACGGCGTCAAGAAGCCGGTTGCCGATGGCGCGATCGCTGATTTCGCCGTCGTTGCCGCGCGCACTGGTTCGAGCTGGCGGGATTCCGACATTTCGCTGTTCATCGTCGACCTCAAGGCTGGCGGCGTCGAGGTCAAGTCACTGACCAACATCGATCCGACCCGCGGTCAGGCCGAGATCACATTCAAGAATGCCAAGGCCGAACCGCTTGGTGCGGTCGGCGAGGCCTGGAGCGTCATCACGCAGGTGTTTGACCGAGCTGCGGTGCTGATGGCGTTCGAGCAGGTCGGAGGCGCCGATCGTGCGCTGGAGATGGGCCGCGACTACGCGCTGGATCGTATTGCCTTCGGCCGCCCGATCGGCTCGTTCCAGGCTGTCAAGCACATGCTGGCCGACATGTACGTCCTGGCGACGCTGGCGCGCTCGAACTGTTATTTCGGCGCTTGGGCGCTCTCGACCAATGCCGGTGAACTGCCGGAAGCCGCGGCTGCCGCACGCATCAGCGCTACCCAGGCGTTCCAGCACTGTGCCAAGAACAACATCCAGGTGCATGGCGGCATGGGCTTCACCTGGGAGTTCGACTGCCACATGTACTACCGCCGCGCCAACGCGGTCGCGCTCGGTCTCGGCAGCCTGTCCTATTGGGAAGACGCGCTGATCGATCGCATGCGCAAGAAGAACGCCGCGTAATTTTTTTCGCACCGTCCGGGGATGATGGAAGCAGCTTGTCGCGCTCGCTCTCATCCCTCGAAATAACGACGAGAAGAGGAAGCCGCCATGAATTTCGACGATACGCAGCAGGAAGCTGAATTTCGTAAGCGCGCCCGCGAATGGGTCGACGCCAATGCGCCGAAGGAGTTCGAGGAAGAGTTATCTAAGGCATCGCTCGGTCGCATCCGACTGGCCAAGCATGACCTGGTTGAGGTCGGCAAGGCATGGCAGAAGAAGAAGTGTGAGGCGGGGTGGGCTTGCCTCCACTGGCCGAAAGAATATGGCGGCCGCGACGCATCACCGATCGAACGTGTGATCTGGCAGCAGGAAGAGGGCCTCTACAACCTGCTAACGCAGCCCTTCGCAATTGGTGACGGCATTTGCGGTCCGACCGTGATGACTTATGGCAGTGAAGAGGTTAAGCGGCGCTATCTGCCGAAGCTCGCTTCCGGGGAGGAAATCTGGTGCCAGCTGTTTTCTGAGCCATCCGCCGGCTCGGACCTTGCTGGTCTGCGTACCCGCGCCGAGAAGAAGGGTGACAACTGGGTCATCAACGGCCAGAAGACCTGGACATCAGGTGGGCACTATTCGGACTACGGACTTCTGATCGCGCGCACGGACCCGAACGTGCCGAAACATAAAGGCCTTACCGCGTTCTACGTCGACATGAAGGCTACGGGCGTGGAGGTTCGTCCGATCAAGCAAGCCAGTGGCTTGCAAGATTTCAATGATGTGTTTCTTACCGATGTTGTTCTCCCGGACAGCCAACGGCTTGGCGCCGTCGGCGACGGCTGGAACGTGTCGCTGAACACTTTGATGAACGAGCGCATGTCCATCGGCGCCCGGCTTGAGCTCGGGCTTCCCGAACTGATCGAGTTCTGTTCCAAACTGACGCTGGAAGACCACTGCGCGATCGACGATCCGGTCGTTCGCTCAAGGCTCGCGGACTGGGCAGCGAAAGCGAACGGTCTGAAATACACCAGCTTCCGTGCGATCTCGGCGCTGTCGAAAGGCGAGCGTCCCGGCCCGGAAAACTCGATCAGCAAGCTGGTGTCGGGGGTGATGCTCCAGGATATCGCAATCTACGCTATGGATCTGCAAGGAGCCGCCGGCGTCTTTACCGGTGAGGCGGAAGAAATGACGAACGGTCAATTCCAGCAGATGCTGCTCTCTTCGGTGGGGCGACGCATCGCCGGCGGCACCGACGAAGTGCTGCGCAACATCATCGCCGAACGCGTGCTGGGGCTCCCTGGCGATATCAGGGTCGACAAGGACGTACCCTTCAACAAAATTCCGACGAGAGGGCGATGAGGAGCGGGCCCCGGCCCAGCGCCGGAGTGCCAATTCAAGGCTGGTAGGCTGCGCGCTGGTCGCCGCAAGCAACGGAGGCATCAATTGAGCAAGGCAGATGAGGGCTTGGACGACATCCCTGCCTATCGGGCCCTGGAAAGGACATATCATTCGTACCTGACGGGTCTGATCCTCATGATCAGCTCTCGAGCAGGTGCGTCAAGCGCTGCTGATGTTGTCTTTCATATGTTCAGGCGGCATCAGCAGGCGAACTTCTTACCCGCTCTAAAAAAGTTGGGCCTTGAGAATCTGCCTCATGCGGTCGCGAGCGCCCAGTATCTATACATCGTTAACCGTCTCGGCGGCGTAAACGTCGAATATGTCTATGAGAACGACCAGAAGGCGTGGATCCGCTATCCGCCCCCGCGGTGGATCTGGTGGGGGACCGCGATCTGCGGCATTCCCTCCGAAATATCCCGCGCCATGGTTGCGGGTTGGCACGGCAATAATGGTCCCGCGCTCGGGAATCCGCGTCTTGGCTTCGTCTGCACCGGTCAAACTGTAGATGGTCAGCCGGGACTTGAGGGGTACTTCAAGGAATACGACCGCGACTTGTTGCCGAGTGAATTGCTTGTGTTCTCGCCCGGCGAGAGATGCCCGCGCTTTCGCATCGAAGATGCTCCAAAGGTGCCGGAATCCAGACTGTCGGAAGGGAAAAGGCAGAAGTCGCTGCGCAACTATGCCGGGACCTACATCAACGCCATTGTTCCCATCATGACGGAGCGCTTGGGTCCGGAGGCAGGAGGTCATTATGCCAAAGCGGCGGCCCGACTAACTGGCATGCATGTCTACGATGAAGTCGCTGCGCTGTTGGGGGGAATCGAGCCGGGACCACTAGGATTCGCGAAGGCTTTCGCTCGCTTGGCCGCCGGTCAAGGGGACGATGCCGTACTCGAGATACAAGGATCAACGGCCTACGTGCGCCATACGTCCTGGCGGCTAATGACGGGGCGCGAGCACCTGTCGCCGTCCGTCTTCGACGCGCTAAACGAGCTTTGGGTCGGCTTGGCGCTCGCGCATGACAGATTCACGCATTTCGACGTGATCGAGCGTCGTGACCGCGGTGAGGCGTATTGGGCTTGGCGGATTAGCTGATGCATAGAGGAAATGGGTGACAGCGATGAAAGGGGTGATCGCGCGCCGCTACGGCGGAATAGATGGCCTTCGGTACGAGAAGTTGCCCAGTCCGAAACTCGCGCGGGGGACAATTCGGGTTTTGGTGAAAGCGACTGGCGTAAGCTTCGCCAATCTCCTCATGATCGCTGGCAAGCATCAGAACAAGCCCGAGCTCCCGTTTATCCCGGGCGGCGAGATCGCTGGTATTGTTGCTGAAATCGCTTCGGACGTTAAAACTGAACTGAAGGTCGGCGATCGCGTCTGCGCAGCAGTGCCGTCCGGCGGGCTGGCGGAAGAATCCGTAGTAGACGCTACCAACGTCTGGGCGATACCAAACGCGATGAATTTCGAGATAGCTACGGCATTTCCGTCCATCTACGCCACAGCCTTTCTAGGATTGAACTGGCTCGCCTCCATGCGGGCCCGCGAGACACTGCTCGTCCATGGGGCGGCAGGCGCAAGCGGTCTCGCCGCTGTCGACGTTGGCAAGGCGATGGGCGCGCAAGTGATCGCGACAGCGGGCAGTCGCGAAAAGGTCATTGCTGCGAAGGAGCAAGGAGCCGATTACGCGATTGACTATAAGAACGAGGATTTCCGCGAGCGTGTTCTGGAGATTACCGGCGGTCGCGGTGCGGACGTGGTCTTCGATCCGGTGGGTGGGGACGTGTTCGATAGATCGCTGCGCTGTGTCGCGCCTCTCGCACGGCTGATCCCGATGGGCTTTGCGTCAGGTCGCATTCCTCAGATTCCGGCCAATCTAGTGCTGGTGAAGAGTTTGACCGTGATCGGGCTCTACTGGGGTTATTACCTGGCGTGGGGAAAAACCCAGGCGGACGCGGCGCTACGCTTGCGCGTGCGAGAAATGTTCAAGGAAATGTTCGCCCTTTACGAACGCGGTTTGCTGCGTCCGAGAGTAGAACGCGTGCTGCCCATGAGTTCTTTTGCCGAGGGGTATGGGCGCGTTGAGCGCCGGGAAGTCATCGGCAAGGTCGTGCTCGACCCGTCCCTTTGAATGTATCGTCGACACCCGGCCGCTTCGACCAAAAGCCTGACCGCGGGTCCTGCCGCGATGAGTGTTGCATCCACGCATCAACGGCTATCTGCGCCTCCCTCTCGCTTTCGTCGTCGAAGACACGACTGCCCGAACCGCGCAGTCAATGAGCTCCTGTGCATATTTGCCGGGATCGGTCCGATCGCGTCCGGAAAGCCAGGCGCGGCAAAATATCTGCACGGGGCCGATCACCTGATTTGCGAAAACAACGGCATTCATCGGCAGCAGTTGACCCCCCTCGACAAGGGGAAGCCGCCAGCGGTCCAGTTCTTGACCATAGATCGTATTCTCTGCCCGCAGAGGATCGACGATGCCCTGAAACCATTCCGAGCGCGCTTGTTCGAAGAGGAAGCGTGCTCGTGGTCGGTTCGTCGTTACCCACGCGATGTGGGTCCGGACGAGCGCTCCGACCCCGTCCGCAGCGCCGGCGTCGTCGCGGATGGAACGAAGCATCGCCTGATGATAGGCCCGAATGGCATCCAAGAAGAGGTCTCTTGCCAAAGTCTCCTTGGAGTCGAAGAAATGAAAGAAGCTCCCGTTCGAAACCCCGGCTCGCGTTCGGATCGCCGCAACGGTCGCGGCCTCGTAGCCGCGCTCGTCGATTAAATGGAGCCCTGCAGCAAGTATCCGCTCACGTGTTTGGGTGGTATCGATCATTGGAGTTATGCTCTGGAGCATTCCTCTAGCGAGTTAGTGGTGTCAAGGAGAGAATCATGCTCTCCGCAAGTTAAAATGAGCAAAGAACATGTCGGATAAATGCGTCGACGTTGAGTATGAAGTGAAAGGCACGACGGCGGTGATCACGCTTGCGCGGCCGCCCGTAAACGCTCTCAGGCTACAAATGATCAAGGGTGTGACCGCTGCCTTTCGGCGAGCGACGGTCGACGAGGGTGTGCGGGCCGTACTGCTGCGCAGCTCAGTACCTGATCGGTTCTCGGCAGGATTGGACCTCGACATTCTCCTGGGGCGAACCGGGGACGAAGCCCGCGAATTTGTCCAGGAGCTCTACGTCGCCCTGTACGATGCACAGTACAACCTCGGCAAACCTTCGATCGCGCTGGTTGGAGGCGCGGCGAGAGGTGGGGGCATGACTATGGCCATCTCTTGCGACGTCCTCATCGCGGGCGCATCAGCGACCTTTGGCTATCCTGAGATTGATGTCGGAGTACTCCCGGCGATCCATTTCGCCCACCTACCAAAGCTGGTGGGACGACATCGCGCGTTCGAACTTCTCTTCAGTGGTCGTTCGTTCGATGCTGAAGAAGCACGGCAGATAGGACTGGTGAGCAGAGTCGTTCCGGACGACGAGCTTGACAGCTGTGGTCGAGCTCTTGCTGCGACGTTTGCCGGAAAGTCAGCCAACGTGCTTCGGTTGGGGCGCGCGGCCTTTATGAGACAGAATGACCTTGATTACCGACGAAGCATCGCTGCGGCGGTGGAGGACTTCTGCAATGTCGCGGTGACCGATGATGCACAAGAGGGGCTGCGGGCGTTCGTCGAAAAGCGCCGGCCGCGATGGGGGTGATCATTGCGGGATGGGACGATCTGGGAAAAGAGTTGCAGGTGTGGAGTAATGCTCTAGAGTAACGATCTATTCACAATCGACTCGAGGATGACATGACGTCTCCCGTCACGGGCCTGGACCATATCGAACTGCTCGTCCCGCAAGGGGCGATCGCAGATTACGAAGCACTGTTGGATAGCGCCGCAGAGCCCGTCGGCAACGGTGTCGTCGCAATCGGGCTGGGGAATGTGAGAATCGTTCTTAGGCCAAGCTCCGAAGCCGATCAGCTTGGGCTCATCTGCTTCGCCATCGATGAGCCGGCCCGTATGGCCCGCCGGCTAAAGCGGGTAGGCTTGGCGACGGTCGAGAACGGTGCGGACGGAGCGGGGGCGGGGCTAGTTAAGCTCGACAAGAGCGGAACTTACTCGGTGCCCCTTGGTTACTCGATGGCCAGAACGAGCGAGGGCGACTCAAGTCGGAGCAGCGGCGAGATACTTGGTCTGGACCACGTTGTGATTGCCAGCAGGCACTCAGATCGCGCAGCCGCGCTCTATGGCGCACGCTTGGGTCTCGACATGAGGCTGGACTCGGTAAGGGCCGATCGAGGCCTGAGACTGATGTTCTTCCGATGCGGTGATCTGGTATTGGAAGTCGTTCAAAACCTCCGTGAAGAACTGTCCGGTGATGGCGATACTCTGTATGGCTTCAGCTGGCGCACGCGCGATGCCGACAAGACGCACGCAAGGTTGTCTCGGCTGGGATTCCAGCTCTCCGAGATTCGGCGTGGTCACCGTCCGGGCACCCGCGTTTTCACTGTCCGCAATCGCACTGCGGGTATTCCCACGCTGTTTCTTGAACTTCCCAAGGATGGGTCTTCCAAAACCTGAGGGTAGGGACCGAGATCGCCTGGACTATCGATAGTCAGGGCCGCGAAGGTTACTGCAAGCGAACTATGCGCTTAAGGCATCGGGAAGTCCGGCAGTCTGCCCGAACAGGATTATTCGATTACGGCCACTCCCTTTGGCCTGATAAAGCGCCTTGTCCGCAGCTTCGACGAGCGAGTCTCTGCTTTCCTCTGCTGACGGAACTATGCTGGTAGCTCCCACGCTTACCGTTGCTATCTTGTGGGGGTGATTTCCCTCGTGCCGGATATGAAGCCGCTCGAGGGATGTTCGGAGCCGTTCTCCGATCCGTTCGCAGGACCCCGCATCGGTATCGGGCAACAGCAAGGCAAACTCCTCGCCACCATATCGTGCCGCAAGGTCGCCCGGTCGTCTGGAGGCCGCACGTAGCAGGCGTCCAACCTCCTTCAGGCATTCGTCGCCGGCTTGATGTCCGTAACGGTCGTTGAAGCACTTGAAATGATCGACGTCCAATAGGAGCAGCGACAGCGGCCTGCCATCGATGGCGGCTTTGGCCCATTCATCGGCGAGGTATTCGTCGAAGTAGCGCCGGTTCGCAAGTCCGGTAAGCCCGTCTGAATTAGCGCGTACGGATAATTCCCGCTGCAGGTCTTTGTGCTCGGTGACGTCGCGGACTATCGCAACCGCTCCATCGATCTTTCCATTCGCGGGTGCTCTGGTCACGGCAAGACAGGATTCGACCCAAATCTCCGACCCATCCTTGCGCCGCTGGCGGTGGACGATCTTGGTTTCTTCGACCTCTCCGCTTCTGAGAGCGTCGATCCGTTTTAGGCAGTGCGGCATATCCTCCGAATTGATACCCTTCATCGGATCCGTCCCGAGAAGCTGATCAGCTGACCACCCGGTAATCTTGATGCAGGAAGGAGAGACGTAGAGTATCCGGCCATCGAACGCGAAACGAATGACCATGTCGGTCGACCTCTCCGCGATCAGCTTGAAATTGCGGATCTCGTCCGAAAGGGTCCTCTGGCGATTGGCAGACCGCCAGCCGGTCGCGGCCGCAATCACTACCGCAGCCGCCAACAGCGCGAGGACAAGCAGCGATACTATCGGGGCCATTCCTGCGGTCGCGCAAACAATCATGGTGATCGCGCACAGGAGCACAATCGACGCCGTCGCCAGATAGGGCGACCGAAATGCCAACGTCTCCCGTTCGCTCATGAATGGTTCCCTCTGCGTGCGATCCTAGGCCCTCGGACTTAACTCCTGGTTGTTCGTTGTTTGAAACCGAAGAGTTCGGTTAATGCCTCGCGAAGGCGACCCATAGGTTTCGAGTATTGCTGTGTTGTCACATTGCTTGAGAACCAAGCGGCCGTCGGACGTGGTGAGAACGCGCAGGAGCCTCATCGCCAACTCTGGAGAACGACCAAGAGGTCTTGTGTGCGGTGGCCGAACTACGCGCATTGCTCGCCAATGAAGCTGTGCGTGACATGCGGTTCGCGCCCCAGGTCGGGCCGACCGCACGACGTGGCACATGCCATGTTGTTACTTCTTGTCCGACGCGTCTGGCGGCCGGAGGCATATGGGCTGGCATAAACAGGGCCTCTGCCTCATCCGCCAAACTCCTCCTTGCCAATTTTGGTATGGTATGTTACCGTACCAAGTATGACTGACATGATCTCCGAACCCGTCCAGCATCGAACCGCCAGGGGAGCGGCACGCCTGCACGCGTTAACCGATGCCGCCGCGGATATGTTTCTCGATCAGGGCTATGAGGCCGTGTCGCTGGACACCCTCATTGCGAAGGTGGGTGGCTCTCGTCGCAACATCTACCAGCATTTCGGCGGCAAGGAGGGGTTGTTCATCGAAGTCGTCACGCAGCTCTGCGAGGAGATCTCGCAGCCTCTGGTCCGATTGAAAATAGACCATAAGCACGCCAGGCAAGCTCTGACGGATCTTGGACGGCAACTTTTGAAGCTCGTTCTGCAGCCACGGACGCTTGCGCTCCATCGTCTAATGGTTGCGGAAGGACAGCGCTTTCCTGAACTGGCCCAGTCGATTTGGCGTGCTGGCCCGAACAATGCAGTCCGTATCCTCGCCGGATGGATTGATCGCCGGCAGCCAGCTGAGTTCCGCCACGACATCAGCTCTGAGGTGCTGGCCTCGCAATTCGTCAACATGGTGGTGAGTGAACCTCAATTGCGGGCACTGGTCGGTCTCGATCCGAGGCCGCTCCGAAGTGGCCAAATCGCCAGGATGGTCGACGAGGCTGTCGAGATCTTCCTTGCCGGGGCCCTGAAGTAGGCGGTCAGAATGATACGTAACTTGTCCTGGAAGACTGTCGTGATCTGGTTGCTGGCGGCCTTCTTCGTCGTGGGTGGCTTCGGTAACATCTTCGCTTCAGCTGACATCAAGGCGGACTATCGTAGTTGGGGTTATCCCGACTGGTTCCACTACCTCACCGGGCTGCTTGAACTCACGACCGCATCCTTGCTGTCCGTCCGCCGAACCCGTCTCTGGGGGGCTGCACTCGGGAGCGCGGTCATGACTGCGGCCGGTGCGACGGTCTTGTTTCATGGCGAGTACGCGCACGCTATCGCGCCGCTCGCCGTGCTGTGCGCGCTGGTTTTGGCGGGATGGATCGCATTCCAAGACCGTCCCGCCTGAGGGAGCTACTCAGTCAAATCGCGACAAGCGAACGCCGCTGAAGCGCGTCTGACGGATCAGCGCCTCCCTTCTGGCGCTGCTGCACGTCGTCGGGGGCGCGTTCTGCCTGACAAACCTCGGAGGATCTGCAGGTCGCCAGCAGTCCACGCCCCCGGCCAGATGATGCGATCATCCGTAATGGATTGATCAGCGGATTTTTGAGCCGCGTCCGGCAAATGTCTCCGCACGATCGCACTGGACCGGCAAGGCTGCAATAACGCCATGAGTTTGAACGCAGCGTGCGCCACTCATTGGCTGCCGGGAAGCCAGTTTCGCAAGGCAAGGGACGCGGGTCAGGTCGGGTCCGGATCAGCACAACCGCTTCAGTCTCGAAAACATGATACCGTTATGGAATAATAACGGCGGGAGACTTCCTTGAAGCTGAACGAGATTCGCACGTTTGTGACGGTCGCGCAGACGGGCTCGGTGCAAGGAGCCGCCCGGCAGCTCCACATGACGCAGTCTGCGGTGTCGAGGCTGATTCAGCGGCTGGAACTCGATCTCGGAGTCACATTGTTCGATCGCCAAACCAAGCCGTTGGCCCTGACCCACGACGGTCATGCGGCGCTTCATCACGGGCGCCTGGTTCTCGATGCCGCAGAGGCATTTTCGGATGCTCTTTCTCCTGCCGCGCCACCGATGGGCGTCTTGCGCATTGGTACGGCTCATGCGCTGGCTGAAATTGTGGCGGAGCGGCCGCTCGATCAATTGCGGTCCGGCTTTCCGGAAGTTACGCTCCAGATTTCCATTGATTGGACCGCGCCGCTGCTGGAGCGGCTGCATTCCGGCACTCTTGATGCTGCCCTCATAACGCTGCTGACCGACGCCCCGCCGAAAACCGACCTGCCGGCGCGGTGCCTTGGTCGAGAGGATGTGTTGATCATCGGCGCCGCCAGTCATACCGCGGCGCGCCGGCGTTCGCTCCGTGCGCTGAACGAAGTAGGGTGGGTGATCCAGCCAGAGAGCTGTGGTTATCGCGTTGCCTTGACGCAGGCGCTCGAACGGGCCGGCGCGGGGGCACCCCGGATTATCGTCGAAGCGTTCGGCAAGAATCTACAGCTTTCCGTGATCGCGCGCGGCGCAGGTTTTGGGCTGCTGGCGGCAAGCCAGGTGAAAAAGATTCCAGCCAAGCAGAAGGTCAAGGCGTTCAACGTTCCCGATCTCCGGCTAACGGCTTCGACCTGGTTCATTCGCCGCCGCCAGCTCGGGCGCTTGTCGCGGCCGTTGGACGCGATGGAGCAGGCGCTCTCGAGAACACTCTACGAATGACGTTTCAGAATATTAATGTTGCCTATTATGAATTTGTAACAACCTGCGCCGTGGCGTAGTGGGACAGTCGACGCGCTGCAATCGCGGTCGCGAAGGCGTCGCTTGAACCGACATCTGGCTCGCGGCAGAGGAGCTTTCCATGAACGCCATTCCCAGTGAAACAACGCAATTCATTCAACCCGGCAACGATGCCGCGGCCGGCGCCGCTGGGCGTCCATCTTCCCCGGACCTGACCCATGCGCTGCAGAGATACTTCGATCTCATGTACGACTGCGATACCTCGCGATTCGACCAGGTCTTTCGGTCGACGGCCCAGTTGCACGGGTTTCGTGACGGCCAGATGGTGATGTGGTCCGCCTCAACCTATCGGGATATTCTTGACCGGCGTCAGTCTCCGAAGTCGCTGAACGCGCCTCGCGCGGATGAGATCCTCCTGATCGACTTTGCTTCTGCCAGCCTGGCATTCGCGAAGGTGCGCCTGCAGATCAACTCGATGACGTTTGTTGATTATCTGACCTGGCACTGCATCGACGGCAAATGGCTGGTCACATCGAAGGGATTTCATCTCGAACTCGACCGGGATTCTGCTGTTGTACAACGCTCGGGCAAGCCGTGATGAGGGCTGATGACCCGTACGGGTTCGGCGCCAATCGCGACAACCGGCCAGGCTGATCGGTTGTCCAGCATAAGCCTTGAGTGCAACTCAAGGCGACAGGCAATAATCTCCTTTGCAAATCAAGGCGGGGCAGGGCCACGTAGGGAGTTAAAGGAAACGTCAAAGAGGTCACGCCATGCCCATTCCCGATCTTCTCGCCGGACGCCTGTCCATCCCTGTCATCGGCGCGCCCTTGTTCATCATCTCCGGACCGGAGCTCGTCATCGCGCAATGCAAGGCGGGTGTGGTGGGGTCGTTCAACGCTATGAACGCGCGTCCGCAGGAGCTGCTCGATGAGTGGCTGACCCGCATAACCGAAGAGCTCGCCGCACACGACAAGGCCCATCCGGATCGCCCCTCTGCGCCCTACGCAGTCAATCTCATCGTTCACGGCAGCAATGCCCGCCTCGCGGAAGATCTCGCGACCTGTCAAAAGCACAAGGTTCCGATTATCATCACCTCGCTCGGCGCGAAGGAGGATGTCAACAACACCGTCCATGCATGGGGCGGGATCGTCCTGCACGACGTCATCAATCAAAAGTTTGCCCGAAAAGCCATCGAGAAGGGGGCCGATGGCCTGATCCTGGTCGCGGCGGGCGCGGGCGGACACGCCGGAACGATCTCACCATTCGCTTTCATTACCGAGACGCGGCAATGGTTCGACGGACCGGTGGCGCTGTCGGGTGCGATTTCGACCGGGAGGGCCATTCGGGCCGCCACCATGCTTGGCGCCGATCTTTGCTACATCGGATCTCCCTTTATCGCGACAACCGAGGCGAACGCGGTCGATGGGCACAAGCAAATGATCATCGCGTCAACAGCAGACGACATCGTCTATTCGAACCTGTTCTCCGGAATACATGGCAACTATCTGAAACCTTCGATCGCAGCGGCGGGGCTGGATCCGAACAACCTGCCTGATTCCGACAAATCGAAGATGAATTGGGAAACGGATGCGTCCGGAGAGCGCAAGCAGGTCAAGGTCTGGAAGGACATCTGGGGCGCCGGACAGGGTATTGGCAGCATAGACACGGTGGTGCCGGTATCCGAACTGGTCGCGCGGCTGAGCGACGAGTATAGAAAGACGCTGTAAATTGATCGCATGCATGGCGGCGCCAGTCGCTGCGGCTTGGATCGCAACCGCGGCGTGGAATGAGGAATCATGATAAAAATAGAGCATATCGCGGCGATCGAGGATCAGGCGCGGCGTCTCGCCGAGCAGCCGACGATCGAGGCCATACCGAACGAGTTCTTTTCGATTGGACTGCCGGGGAGCGCGAGCGGACTTGATAGCTATGAGGCGGTGGCGATGGCCGACTACGCCATCGTGGCGGCAACGGGATTGTCGGGTCTCGCGTCCGCATTCATGGCGCGCCAGCTGGTAGCCCGTTTTTTCCTCGCCGGCTTTGCCGATGCCGATCAAAAGCAGCGCTGGCTGCCAAGCATCGCCCGCGGCGAGCTCTGGCCGGTGATTGCGATCTCAGAACCCAACGTCGGCGCGCATCCCAAGCACCTGTCGACGACGGCCACCAAAGACGGAAACTCGTACGTCCTGAACGGCCGCAAACTCTTTGTCACCAACGGCATGAGGTCGGATCTGATCCTGGTGCTGGCCGTGTGCGGCGTCGAGGATGGCCGCAAGACGTATGGCCTGTTCGGCGTGCCCCGGGACACGTCCGGTTTCGATCTCATTCCCATGACCGGATTGGAGGCGCTAGCGCCGTCGACCCACGCCGAGATGATCCTGAATGATTGTCGCGTCCCGGCTGGCAACCGCATCGGCGGTCCCGCAGATGTCTACCCGACGATGGCGTTACCCTTCAGGGATGTCGAAGACGGGGTGGCCGCGAGCGGAGTTGTTGGTCTCACGGACTGGCTCATCCGAAGGACTTTCAACCACGTGGCGCATACCGAACAGAAATTTCTGCAGGCCGGGCGGCTTGCGGGGCTGCTGGAGCTTGCGCGCGCCGGCGCTGCGGCATCCGCGCAGATGCTGGACGCTGGCCAGAATCCCGTCTCGCTCGGAATAGGCCTGCGAGCAGCGGCCGCCGACATTGTGCTTGAACTGCGTGATCACCTGCCAACGGGAACGTTGGACAAGGACGAGAGATTGCGCTTGAGCTTGGCTGCTTTTGACCTCATGGCCACGGTAGCAAGGAGGCCGCGAGAGATCCGCCGTGCCAAACTAGGTGCGGCTTTTTTGGGACAGGCGAATTGACCGTCGAACCGTCGGAAACGTCTCGAGTCGGCTGCGCGTCTGGCTAGCCGCGAGGCTTGTAGCCTGACCCGGGCGTTTTTTACGCTAGTTACCAATAGCGCTTGCGGTTTCCGCGTCGAAATACGAGACGAGGTCACGATAGCTGTTGGTCCGGCAGCAAGCTGGAATGGCAATCATGAGATGGATGATCTCTAGCGCCCGGGGTCGAGTTGTAACCGCTAGCGCGGGTAAAGAACACAGCTTCAGCAAATCTCTCCGATCCCAGATCACGATTCTTGAAGGTCTCGGCGTTGAAGGGGATGCCCATATGGGCGAGACCGTGAAGCATTGATCACGGGTTGTTATCGATCCATCGCAGCCCAATCTCAGGCAGGTTCATCTAGGGGATGTCGTTCTCTCGGCCTTCAAGAGCGGTCATGGCTCCAGGAGCCCCGTACGTCTGAAAGGATTGCCTGGGTGTCCTGTCCAATACCAGGCGCAGGACAGAGTGCCCCCTCGTTGTCGCCGATCATGCCCGGTGTCCTTGCGGCGAATACGGCGCCAACGCCTGGTGTCTCGATCTGAACCGCGGCCTGAGTTGCCTGGATATGCTCGTCGGCCAGCCACCCCGAAGGGCTCAGGATTCTGTCAGCAATGATGTCCGCCGCGCGCAGACTCTGGAGCCACGATTCGGTGGCGTCGGTCGCAAAGACATCGCGCAACTCCGCGGCCAATTCGTCGGCATGGTCGGCACGGAGTGCGAAGCTGGCGAACCTCGGTTCCTTGGCGAGATCATCTCGCGATAACACCGAGCATAAGCGAACATATTGCGCCTCTGTCACCAGCGTTACCATCAGCCAACCGTCCCTCGTTCGGTAGCTTCCGGCCGGAACATTGAGCAGGCGTGGTACTCCGCCTTCGAGGGCGTATTCGGCAAACTTATGGCCTAACAGCGCGGCTGTGGATTGCGACAGGTTGACATCGATGTGGCGGCCTCTGCCGACGCTGACGCGTGCGAACAGCGCTGTCGACACGGCCTGAAAGGCGTACATGCCGGTGCAGACGTCCGATAGGGTTGCGCCCACCCGATGCGGAATTCCGTCGACACCAACGTTCACCGAGACCAGGCCTGAGAATGCTTGAGCGACCGAGTCGGAGCAGGGGCGCTGCGCGTAGGGACCTTCTTGTCCAAAGCCACTGATGGACAGGTAAATCAGTCGGGGATTGATGCGGCTCAGTTCTGCGTAGCCCAGGCCAAGGCGGGCCATCACGCCGGGCCGGAAGCCTTCGATCAGCACGTCTGCATTCGCGGCCAGCCTCCGCGCGATCTCAATCGACTCGCCCTGCTTGAGATCGAGCGCCATCCCACGCTTTCCCCGGTTGTAGACGGCTGACAGAGCCGAGTGGCAGCCATAGGTCGTGCCAAGGCGGCGGGACCAATCGCCTTCGGGCGGTTCGACCTTGATCACGTCCGCCCCGTTGGCGGCGAGCAGATAGCCTGCGTAGGGGGACGCCACGCCCTGGCCGAAGTCGAGCACACGCAGTCCTCGGAAGGGTGTTTCATGGCTGGACTGAGGGGGCTCGATCATGATTGTGGCTCCGGGACAAGGGCGATCTTGCCAACCACTTCGCGGCTTTCGACGCTTCGCAGGGCGTCCGCGAACCTGGCAAGCGATAGCGAGCGATCGACGGGCGCACGTAATTTCCCGGCCTCAAAAAGATCGAATAGCTCATTGAACAGGGTGGGGACGCGTTGACGCAGAGCGGCGTCCGCCTTGCTCTTGCCCCACGCCATGTAGAATCCCCAATAGAGACCGATCACCGTCAGGTTCTTCACCAGCACGATGTTGGCCGGAATTTCGGGGATGCGTCCGGACGCGAAGCCAATCGGCAGCAGCCGACCGAGCGGTGCGACGCAACGCAGGGATTCGTCGAAGACATCGCCTCCGACAGGATCGAACACGACGTCCGCACCGCGGCCATCCGTGAGCTCAAGCACGCGATCGCGGAAGGGGCCCTTTCGGTAGTCGATCACATGATCGGCGCCGTATTCTCTGACCGCTGCGACCTTGCGCTCACCACCGGCGGTCGCAATGACCGTCGCCCCAAGCGCGCGGCCGATCTCTACTGCCGCCAGACCGCTGGCACCCGCCGCGCCATGGACCAGAAGAACCTCGCCAGCACGCAAGTCGGCGCGCCACTTCAGGCCAGCATAGGCCGTCGCGTAGATGGTCGGAAATAGCGTCGCGCCTGCGAAGCCCAAGGATTCTGGGATTTTGAAGACGTTTGCCGCATCCACGATCGCTTCTTCAGCGAAGCCGCCGGACGGCAGGCCCGCGCACACCCGGTCGCCGATCTCGAGCGTGCTGCGGACATCGGGCGCGATCTCGCTGACGATGCCGGAGATCTCGGTGCCAGGGATGAAGGGAAGGCTCGGCCGGTTCTGGTGCTTGCCCGCGATGAACAACAGGTTCGCGAAGCTGACGCCTGCCGCGCGCACCGCGATACGGATAGCCCCTGGCTCGAGGGGAGGTGCAGCGGTCGTGTCGTAGACGAGGTCGTCAATTCCACCAAATCGGCGGCCAATCACGGCTCGCATATCTCAGTGCTTTCCGATCACGCCGTGACGCCCGGATCCCGACGCGAAGCGGCTCGCACCGGCCTGGGCCTCCTTACGGCGAGCCTCGACCGAGAGCTCCGTCTCCAGGGCGATGGCCTCCATTTCGGAGAGATTCCACTGCCGGATCGCCGACATCCGGTCAGACCGCATCGCGATCTGTGGAAACGCTGCGATCTGACGTGCAAGCTCGACCGCACTCGTTAAGGCCTGGCCCGTCGGAACGAGGCGGTCCGCAAGGCCCATTACAACTGCTTCTGCAGCGGAAACCTTGCGCGCCGTCAGCAGCATATCGAGGGCGCGTCCCGCACCGACCAGGCGGGGCAGGCGGACCGTCGTGCCGTCACTCATCGGCACGCCCCAGCGCCTCGAGAGCACGGCGAACGTGGCGGTCTCCTCAGCCACCCTGAGATCGCAGCGGAGCGCGATACCCAGGCCGCCTGCGCAGGCGTAACCCGCGACGGCAGCTATGATCGGTTTCGAGAGGATGTCGTGGCATGGGCCGTCGGGATCGCCGGCCCATGGTTTGTATTCGTGGCCCGCGGCG
This sequence comes from Bradyrhizobium sp. USDA 4502, assembly GCF_054063355.1. Classification (NCBI taxonomy): domain Bacteria; kingdom Pseudomonadati; phylum Pseudomonadota; class Alphaproteobacteria; order Hyphomicrobiales; family Nitrobacteraceae; genus Bradyrhizobium; species Bradyrhizobium sp. USDA 4502. The sequence goes on along the minus strand of NZ_JBSSGF010000001.1, from coordinate 3,917,166 downwards.
AGCTCGTTGAGATCGGCTCCGGCGCAGAAGTGCCCGCCGGCGCCGGTCAGGACCGCGACTGCCTGGGTATCGGCACGGTCGAAATCCCGAAGTGCTTTCGAGAGCGCCGCGGCCGTCTCGTTATCGAGGGCGTTGCGGACTTGCGGACGATTGATGGTGATGACCGTCACCGGTCCATCGTCCTCGACCAATAGTTTCGGAGCATCCGCCATGTGCCGACACGCCTTTCCGCTTAATGGGTTGTCTTGAGCAGCGGACAATCGCTCTCATCGGCGGGCCGCCAGGCCTTCTCACCAGGTATCGTCGCGACAATCTTCCAGTAGTCCCAAGGTCCCCTGGATTCTTCAGGCTTCTTGACCTCAGTGACATAGAGATCGCGCAGCAGGCGTCCATCCGCACGGATCTTGGCGCCGTGAGTGAACGCATCGTCTACCGGCAGTTCGCGCATCTTGTCCGCGACCTTGGTGCCGTCATCGGTGCCGGTAGCGGCGACCGCCTTGAGGTAGTGCACGACCGAGCTGTAGACGCCGGCCTGAACGATTGATGGTGGGCGCCCCATCTTGTCCGAGAAGCGCTTGGAAAATGCGCGGCTACCCTCGTCAAGATCATGGTAGTAAGTCGTGGACGAGATCAGGCCTTGGCCGTCCTTCAGCCCCATGGCGTGAACGTCGTTGATGAACATCAGGAACGTCACGACCTGAGTGCTCGGTCCGATGACGTTATATTTCGTGCGCCTGCTTGATCGCGTTGCTCGTGTCGCTGCCGGCGGTCGCCAGCGCGAGCACTTTGGCTCCCGAGGCTTGCGCTTGCAGCAGGTATGACGAGAAGTCCGGGGTGTCGAGCGGCGCTCGAACGCCGCCGATGATCTTGCCGCCGCCGGCTTGAATTCGCTTGGTGGCCTCGCTTTCCATGGACTTGCCGAACGCATAGTCGGCGGTGATGAAAAACCAGGTGTCTCCGCCGCGCTTGAGAACTCCTGCCGGAGGCGCCGCGGCCAATGCGTAGGTGTCGTACATCCAGTGGAAGCTGTAGGGCGAACAGCTCTTTCCTGTTATCTCGGCCGTCGCGGGGCCCGACAACAGGATGATCTTCTTCCGTTCGCGCGAGACGTTCTGCATGGCAAGCGCCGCGGCGGAAGATCCGCCGTCAGCGATCACGTCGACGCCCTGGGCATCGTACTCCTGCCGGGCGAGATTTGAGGCGATGTCGGGCTTGTTGGCGTGGTCTCCGGAGACGACTTCGATCTTGGCGCCCGCGACCTTTCCGCCAAAATCTTCCGTTGCAAGTTCTGCCGCTACGATCGAGCCCTTGCCACCGGCGTCGGCATAGATGCCGGTCATGTCGTTGAGAATGCCGATGCGTACCACGTTGTCGGATATCTGCGCGACCGCAACCGACGATACCAAGCTTGCGAAGGCGCCAATTGCGACAGCGCACACCACGTTTTTCTTCTTCATTGTTTCCTCACCTCTGTTGTGCCTCGATGATCGTGCCGTCCCGGACGAGACGATCGATCCGGGATTGCGAATAGCCCCGTTCGGTCAACACCTCTCTCGTGTGTTGGCCAAGCCGGGGCGGGCCGGGAAGGCGGGTGCCCGCTGCCGCAGTGCCCGGCAACAGCGTGAGCGGGAGCCCCTCGAAGGCTCCGCCCTGCAGCGTGGCTTCCAACCCCAGTCCGCGGACATGTCCGTTGTTCAAGAACGACCGATAGTCCTGGACGGGACCGCACAGAACGTCTTGCCGCTCGAACTCATCGATCCAATGCGCGCTGGTCGCGCCCATGAGAATCCGCGAGACCTCCGCCGTGATCTCTCCGGCGTGGTTCAGGCGTCCCGCTTCGGTTGCGAACCTTGGATCGGTGATCCAATCAGCCTTTCCGATGGCCTTGCAGATGCCTTGGAACATCGCATTCGAGACGCACGACAGATTGATATGCCCATCCGACGTCGCGAATGTCCCAATTGGGACGCTTAAGGGAACGTTCGGCTGACCGCGTTGGCGGAGCGCGTCTTCGACGATAGGCATTGCCTGGAAGGCGGCGGCGACCTCGACGAGGGAGACCTTGATGTGCCGGCCGCCGCGTCCCGTCAAGCGGCGGTAAAGCGCTGCGCCGACCTGCTGGGCGGCGTAGACGCCGGCGGCAGTGTCGACGGCCAGCATGCCGATCCGTCGCGGCGCGCCGTGCCCGTCACGGTTCATCATCATCATGCCGGTGAAGCCCTGGATGATGGTGTCTGTCGCGGGGCGCCTTTCGTAGGGGCCCTGACCGAATCCGAGAATGGAGACATAGATCAGGCCTGGATTGTCGGGGCGCAGTTGATGATCTGCGATTTGCAGCCGCTCCACGGCGCCAGGCCGGAAGTTCTGGATGACGATGTCGGCATTCCTGGCGAGCTCGACCAGGATCTCACGGCCCTGCGCCGTGGCGCCGTCGACGCAAACGGCGCGCTTGCCAATATTCGGAACCAGGCTGAAAGCGGTATGACCATCGATCGCGCCGCCAATCGTGCGAGCCCAGTCACCCGACGGAGGCTCGACCTTGATCACCGAGGCGCCGCCACGCGCGAGAATGCCCCCGCAATAGGGACCTGCGAAACCCTGGCTGACGTCGAGCACTTTTATTCCGGCATAGTCGTCGAGCATGGTGCGGCACCTCCAAAGATACCGAGTAGTATGTTGCATCCTACCTGGTAGTATGTTTGACTGTCAACGCCGCTTAACGGAGGAGGACAGGTTGGGCAGGATGAGCAAGGTCGACACCGGTGAGCCGCTAGTTGACCGTCGCGTCGAACTATTGGATGCCGCGGCGCGCGCCTTCATGCAGCAGGGTTTTGCGGCGACCTCGCTCGACCGGGTTAGCGAGGAGATCGGTTCGACCAAGGGGGCGATCTACTACTACTACCGGAGCAAGTCGGAGCTGTTCTTTGCGGTCCATCGTCGCGGAATGGAGCTTACCGAGGCCGCCATCCGCCCAGCGTTCGAGGTGGCTGCTGCGCCGCGCGTGCGGCTTCACGCCATGGCCTTTGCGCATACGATGCTCGTCATCGATCACCTTCCATACTTGCGTGTGATCGCCCAGGGGCTGGAGATGCACCTCCTGCAACGCACGAATGAGAGCGAGCGGGCGGAGCTCGCGGAGGTGGCCGCGCTTCGCGAGGCCAATGAGAACCTCTACATCCGCGTCATCAAAGATGGCGTGTCATCTGGAGACTTTCGCTCCGTTGACGCGAAACTGGCAGCAAAACCGTTGCTGGGCGCACTGAACTGGACCTCGCGCTGGTATCAGCCGCGAGATGGCGAGACGCAGGCCAACAGGAAGAAGTTGGCTCAGTCGATCGCGGACTTTGTGACAGCGGGTCTGGAGGCGAGAAATTGAAGGCAAGCAATAGTGACGTGATGTCCGATGTGGCAGCATACCGCGCCGTCGACCTGATCTACCATTCCTATCTTACGGGTCTCATCCTCATGCTGTCGTCGCGTGCGGGGCCGCGGCGGGCCGCGGATGTCGTCTTCAGAACGTTCCGCCGGCAGCAATTGGCGCGCTTTCTGCCGGGACTAAAGAAGCTCGGGCTGGACGAACTTCCGCATGCGGTCGCATGTGCCCAGTATCACTATCTGTCCAATCAGGTCGGCGGCGTGAAGGTCGAATACGTCTACGAAAACGACCAAAAGGCCTGGGTGAGGTATCCTCCGCCACGATGGATCTGGTCGGGCACGGCCGTCTGCGGCATTGCGTCGGATGTATCGCGCGCCATGCTGCGTGGATGGCACGCCAACAACGGCGTTGTTCTCGGTAACCGGCGGCTCGGCTTCGTATGCACGGGCCAGACGGTCGACGGACAACCGGGGCTCGAAGGATACTACAAGGAATGGGACCGCGATCTTGCTCCGGAAGAGCGCCTGCAGTTCGCGCCAGGTGAGCGATGTCCGCGCTTCGATCCGCAATGCGCTCCAAGGCTGCCTGAAAACACCTGGCCGGAGGAGCGGCTTGGCAAGGTGCTCCGCAACTATTCGATGGAATACATTACCTCGATCGTTCCGGAGACGGTTGCTGCCCTCGGTCCCGAGGAGGGAGGCCACCTTGCAGGGGCTGCTGCGAGGTTGATAGGCATGCATACGTTCGACGAAGTTGCCGCGCTTCTCGGGGGCGTTGAGCCAGGGGCCGCCGGGTTTGCCAAGGCGTTCGCGCGACTTGCCACGGGCCAGGGCGACGATGCGGAGCTTCTGCAGGAAGGTTCTTCGACAGTGGTTCGTCAGTCGACGTGGCGCCTGATGTCGGAGCGAGAGAATCTGTCGCCAGCCGTGTTTGACGCCTGGAATGAGCTCTGGGTCGGCGCCGCGCTCGCGCATGATCGGTTCATTCAAATCGACCTGATCGGGCGGCGAGACCGGGGCGATCCCCATTGGGCATGGCGATTCAAGTGAACCGTGACGTGGGCGCGGAGTGAACCTCAAATGAAATCCCTCAAAGTCATTCTCAACCTGAATTCGAGGCAGCAGCAATGAACACACCTGTTCACGACGGCGCCGGCGCGGCCATCTCCGGCGTTCCGTTGGCGGGCCGGACCGTCATTGTCACGGGTGCCGGACAAGGGATCGGCCGTGCGACCGCTGAACTCGTGGTGCGATTGGGCGGGAACGTCGTCGCGCTCGATCTCAACGAGGCTACATTAGGCGAAACCGTCGCGGCCTTGCCGAAGGAGCGGACATTTGGCGTGGTCGGCAACGTCAGCGATCCCGATCTTGCCGCACGCACTGTGGAGAATGCCGTAGCGCGATTTGGCGCCGTGCACGGACTGGTCAACAATGCGGGTATCATCCGCCCGGCGATGATCGAGAAGATGAGCGCCCGGCAATGGCAGGACGTGATCGACGTGCATCTGACGGGCGCGTTCTATTGGCTGCAGGCGGTGGGGCGTCACATGATCCAGCGCGCCAAAGAGGGCGACGCGACCGGCGGATCGATCGTCAATATCTCGTCGGATGCGGGCCGCAAGGGCTCGATCGGCCAGATCAATTATGCGGCGGCAAAAGCCGGTCTGCTCGGCATGACCATGACGGCGGCGCTGGAATGGAGCAAGTTCAACGTCCGCACCAATTCGATTTGCTTCGGGGTTGTGGAGACGCCGATGACCGATACAATTCGCGGCGACAAGTTCCGGGAAGGGATTCTGGCCAAGATTCCGCTCGGTCGCTGGGCGCAGCCCGAGGAAGTGGTGAAGGCGGTCTGCTTCCTGCTGTCGGACGATGCGTCATACATCACTGGCCAGCATATCGGCGTCAACGGCGGCTACCACATCTCAGTCTGATTGGGCGGCGGCCCTTCGCTCATCTGTGCGCGGGGAGCGGAAGTCGAGCGCCGCTTGCGTGAATGCGGCATCCTCAAATCCGTGTCCGCTGCGCCTTCAACGCCGACATAGAACCGAGCCCAAATGACGTCGGTCCTCGTCATTCGGCAACAGCGGCTCTCGTCCGTAGACCGCCGGGCGACGTGGTCTTCTTCAGCTACTCGCGTTCCGGAACGAGAAGAGCCGATGTAAGAAGCCAACCAACGAACCAGACCAAGCCGGGAACGAGGAAGAGGCTTGCGAAGCCGGGGTCATGATGCGGCGCGAACGGAAACAGCAGTAACGGGACCAGTCCGAGCGAGGCGATTACGTTTCGCACCCGTGGCCCGGTACGTCTTTCGATCCCATCGAGGATCGCGACGATCATGACCGTCGGCAAGCTCCAAAATGTAAGCAAGAGCGACCCTATGATGCCAAAGCTCTCCGCATCTTCGCTGCCACCCCACGACAGCGTAGCAGTCAACAGCAGAACGGCAACGAGGAGTGCAGTTCGCCAGAATGCCTTCATGGCACCATTTTTCCTTTGAGCTTCAGCATGGCGCTTCGAGCAATGAGATGCTTTGATCCTGACTAATGCCTCTGAGGGATCAGTCGTCGATCCCGCCCAGACGCCGCCGAGCCGATCGACAACTCATCTCACGTTCGGTCAGATGAGCGGTCGAAGCGGCGTAGGGGCGCCGGGTTATTCGACGTGCTCGTCGATAATTGGTGCCTTACGAATCCCCTTTGCCTTTTCCGGCGTGATGCCCAAGGCATCCAGGAGCGGCGAGCCCGCGGTCGGCGACCAAGCGGTGGGCGGTCCGATCGACAAGCCGCCATCCACCACCAGATGCGTACCGGAAATGAAGGCGGAGGCGTCCGTCGAAAGGAAAAGTGCCGCCTGGGCGATGTCGTGCGGCAGTCCTGGCTTCGGGACCGGCTGGAACTTATGCGCGACCTGCGCGATCTTGGATGCCATTTGGTCAGCCGCTTCACGCGGAAGGCCCAGGGAGTCACCGATGATGGAGGTGGCAATCAGTCCGGGGCAGATCGCGTTGACACGAATATTCTGCGGCGACAGTTCCGCCGAGGCGACCTTGGTCAGATGGATCACCGCCGCCTTGCACGCGGAATAGGCGAGGCCCGCCATGCCCGCCTGTTGGCCGGCGATCGAGGCGATGTTGACGATCGCGCCGCCACCACGCTGCTTCATCAGTGGCACAGCGTGTTTCATGCCGATCACGGGGGCACGCACCAGAAGGGCAAAGGTATCGTCCCACGCCTTGGTTTCGATCTGCTCGATGCCTCCCCTTGCGCCGCCGTTGCCGGCGTTGTTGACTAGAATGTCGAGACCGCCGAATGCCGAGGCGGCCAGAGCGGCGGCGGCCTTAACGTCTGCCTCCACCGTCACATCGCAATGGATATAGCGAATTTGGCCGGGGAAGCACTGCTCCAGGAACGCGCCCTTGGCGTCCTGCATGTCGGCAACGACCACCCTGGCCCCTTCGGCCACGAACAAGCTAACCGTCCCCAACCCGATCCCCGAGCATGCACCGGTAATCAGGGCGACTTTTCCATCCAGGCCTTGCGGCATCCTACTCTCCTGTAACTTTTTACTTCGTTGTTTGGTCAGATTTGCCTGCCGCGAACCTGCGAGGCAGACGTCGTGTTGCCTCGGTGATGGTCGGTCGGCGAGGCAGCAGAAGGTCGGGGAAGGGGAAGTGAGGGGCTCTCGCAGCGCCGAGCGTCTCTCTCAGTGAGCGGCGGCCCGTGCAGCTAATGGGCCGATGAATAGCCCCAAGCCAATTGCGATCAACATCGCTCCTCCCTTCGCTCGGCTGCGCATAGCGCGCACGAGTTCGTCCCAGCTCGGGTGTATGAACTGCCCGCAAACGATGAATGCGGGCAGTTCAAGCCTCAAGGCTAACCGGCCTTGCCGCGCGAGGCGGCCCGGATGTCGGCGAGCTTGACGATCCGGCCAGCTGTGCCCCAGCCGCCGTCCTTGATCTCGCGAAGGTGCACCCAGTGATTGGCGCCAGCCCCGGTCGGCCCGATCACCTCCTCGACGATCTTGCCGATATCGGCGACGAGCCCAGCGCGGCTTTCGTCGGTCAGCACGCCTTGGGGGGTCGTGATCTTGAATTTGAACTTCGGGGTCTTGGCGGGCGATCCGCCGACATAGAAGCCAGCCATCGGAACCTCCTGATAGTAGCTCCAGGCGTTCGCCAGGATGACGGGATTGTCCAGCGGGGCGCCCTCGCGGGTCAGCAGAGCTTCCGTTGCCCGCTTCATCAGGGTGTCGCGGGCGGCTTGGTCCAGCGCGCCTTCCGGCGCGGTCACTTCGATCATGGGCATTGCAGGTCTCCTCGGGGGTGAGAAAATGATTCCGAAACGAGACTTATTAGTTGCGTAACGAAACCAAATTGCTGGTAGCGCATTTGGTTGCGTAACGCAACAGATTTTGATATGATGGCATTCATGTCCAGAAAACGCTTTTCCGAGATGAACTGCGCCGCAGCCCAAGCGCTCGATCAGATCGGCGACTGGTGGACGCTGCTCATCGTTCGCGACGCATTCAATGGTTCGACGACGTTCAGCGAATTCCAGGAAGGGCTGGGAATTGCCAAGAACATCCTGACCGAACGTCTCGGCGCGTTGGTGGCCAATGGCATCATGGCGCGCGAGCAAACCCGGCCCCATGTTAACCGGTACACTTACCATCTCACCAAGAAGGGTGAGTCTCTGATGCCGATTCTGATCGCGCTGATCCAATGGGGCGATCAGTGGGCCTTCGGAGGCGAGGGGCCGCTCCGGATCCTCGATGCAAAGGAAAAGAAGGCCATTCGGCCGGTGACAGTGCAGGCGGCGGATGGCCGCGCGTTGTCGTACACCGAACTCCGATATCGGCCCGGCCCCGGAGCAACTGAAGAGACGCTGGCTCAGTTTGCAAGCAAAGCCAAGCGTGTCGGTGCGTAGCCGAAGCGACGACTGCCAAAGCGCGCAGGAGAGTGTGGGCGAGCAATTTCCTTGGTGCGAAATTGCCCTGCTGGAGTATCAACTTGACGCACATGATGCTAATCATGCTGAATTGCCGCGGCAGACGAAGCAGATGAATATGTGACTTCCGTCGGGCTTCTTTGATCGGAGCTCGTGTCCAGAGGCACGGCATCGGGAGCCGATATTTGGTCGGACGCTCAAGACTAATTCTTAAAGCATAGAAAGCGGGAAGGCGTTCCACAGGCAGGTCGCAAGTCTTGCGAGGGCGCAATCGGCTGAATCTCGCAGTTACCACGGAGGCGCGAGTGATGGAGGCCAATTGGGATCTCTTCAGATTGTTTTTTTCAGTCACGAGGACAGGCAGCGTTAATCGGGCCGCTCGTGAACTTGGCATGAGCCAACCCACGCTAAGCCGGCGATTGAAAGAGCTGGAGCAATATATGGGAGCGCCGCTTTTCTTTCGCGTCGCTTCCGGGGTGAAGCTAACTCAGGAAGGCGAGGAGCTCCGCCGGGTGGCGGGAGGTCTCGTGGAATCCTTTGAGTCCTTTCAGCGAGACCTGTCATCGCGCGTGGGTCAACGGTCCGGCGTGATCAAGATTTCCGCTACGGAGGGGTTGACGAAGCACTGGTTGCTCCCCCGGGTGAGAAAGTTGCGAGCGTTGAACGAGCCCATCCGGCTCGAAATCAATTCGACGAACACGCAACAGGACCTTGCCGATCGTGATCTCGATTTTGTCATCAGGGTGGGCGATCCAGTTGACGATGACTTGATTGGAAAGCGAGTCGCAACGCTCGCGTTTGGGATCTTTGCCTCTTCGACCTACCTGGCACAGTATCCAGCGCCGTTATCGTTCGCCGAGCTCGCTCACCACGACCTGATCGGCAGGCCGGCGGATCTTCGGGAACTCCAGAGCGAACGCCAAACGAAGCTGCTCGCGCGATTCAGGGAAGCCCTCCGCGCCCAGAATGGGTTGCGCGTCACGTCGATCACGAACCATTTTGCTGCCGCTTCCCAAGGGCTTGGGCTGGCGTTCCTGGCCGTGCCGTTTGCACACGCCGAGGGCTTGGTACGGGTGCTACCCGAAGAGTCCTCGTCGCAGGATATCTGGCTCTTGCGTCGCCGCGAAAGCGATCTTCGGAAACTGACCCGCCAGGCGCGACGGGTCTTGGAGAGCGAGCTCTCGCGATCGCGCGCATGGTTCCTTGGACAACAAGGAGTGGAGGAGCCTGATCCTCGGCCGAAGCTCAGCGTCTTGTGTCCAGAGATGCGCAATCCCGGGCGGAAGGCGCGACGATTGTCTGGAAAGCGTTTGCATCTCGTCCCCTCGTAAGGGTGAATTGAGCGCAAACTTGACAAGGCCCGCGCGCTCGCGTGTCGCCGCCGCCTAGGATTGCGGGTGACCTTCCGCAAGTTCCAGCAGCATCTTGCGTGTGGTCAGTAGCAGCCTATCTGACATTTCCTCGCCGCTCATTGCTCGGGACAGCGTTATCGCTCCCACAATTGCGCTCACCGCCAGAAGAACGAAGTCAGCAGCGTCTTCATCGTCAACCAGCTTCGAGATGCCGTCGATGAACTTCGCGATGTGTCCGGTCATTATCCTGCGCAGGCGCGGGCTGGTGCGCACGACGTCGGCTGCAAGTGCAGATATGCCGCAGCCCGAGATGCGATCGTCCCGATGGGCCTTGCTTAGGTAGTCGTTCAAAAAGGATCCAAAACTGCGTACGCCTTTGCTGCCATTCGCGCTAACGTGAGGCGCTTGGTCGTCCTTGAGCGCCCATTTCAGGGCCTCGGAAATCAGCTCGTCCCGCGAGGCGAAATGCCCATAAAAGCCACCGTGGGTAAGCTTCGCCGACTTCATCAATGGAGCAATCCTGAGGCTAGGCAGACCAGACTGCCTGATTTGTAGAGCCGCAGCATCCAGGATCCGCCGGCGGCTGTTTGCCTTCCTGTTTCGCGAGTAGCCCACCTGTGCTCTCCTCAAGCAAATGCCCCTTTGACCCCTGAACCGGTCCGCTGCCCGGCAGCGGAATGGCACGCGACCTCTTGAGGCAGGTGAGACAACAATCAGTATTTTGAGAGCTCGGCGAGCTCTCAAAACCATCTGACGCGCGGATACCTGGATCCGTTAGAGGGTTGCCATCGCGCTCGCCGAAAAGGCGGTGAGCTTTTCGAACTGCCTGTCGCGCACCTTCGCCGGCCATTCGGCGTCCGCGAGGAGAGCGCGTCCGACGGCGACGAGATCGAACTCGCCACTTGCGAGGCGGACTTCCAAATCGTGCAACTCACCGACTTCGGCGCCCTTGCCCTTGAAAGCCTCGACAAAGTCGGCGCCCTTGAGCCCGACGGAGCCGACCGTGATCGTCGGCTTGCCGGTAAGCTTCTTGGTCCATCCGGAAAGGTTGAGGGCGGAGCCAGGGAATTCCGGCTCCCAGAACCGCCGGGTCGATCCGTGAAAGATGTCGACGCCCGCCTCGACCAGCGGGGAGAGGAAGGTGGCCAGTTCGTCCGGCGTGTGCGCAAGCTTGGCTTCGTAGTTGCCCGATTTCCATTGCGAGAAGCGCTGGATGATAACGAATTCCGGCCCGACGCGGGAGCGAACCGCCTTGACTATCTCCGCGCCAAACCGTGTCCGGCTCGCGATGTCTCCGCCAAAGTCATCTTCGCGCTGATTGGTCTGCGACCAGAAGAACTGATCGATGAGATAACCGTGCGCACCATGCATTTCGACCGCGTCAAATCCGATCTCTTTCGCAACGCCGGCCGCGCGCGCAAATGCGTCGATGGTGTCCGCGATATCGGCATCGGTCATGGGATCACCGACCTGCTTGCCCGAAGCGGACAAGCCCGAAGGTCCGTCCGACTTGCCTTCAGGCCGAGGTCCGGTACCGGGCTTGCGCATCATGCCCTGATGCCAGATCTGCGCTGCAATCCTTCCGCCAGCAGCGTGGACGGCGGCCACAACCTTTCGCCAACCCTCAATGCTGTGCGGAGAATACATGTTTGGAATCTTGGAATCGTTGGAACTGCCCGCTCGATCGACGGCGACACCTTCCGTGATGATTAAGCCAACGCCTCCCTCGGCTCGTCGTCGATAATACGTGACAACGTCTTCGCCGGGGGTTTCGTTGGGGCTCTTTGCCCGCGTCATCGGAGCCATCACAACGCGGTTCCGGACGTTGAGCGACTTGAGGGTGTAAGGCTCGAAGAGGGGGCTTGTTGTCATGATGCTCATTTGTCGCGAGTGGCAGCCAGCTTCTGGAATCCTCCCGCGGCATGGCGGCCAAGGAATGATAGTCTGAGGGTAGTGAGGGGCGCATTCGACCGCAAATTCAAATCTGAATAAGCCCACTACAGAAATGCTATGGCGGTGACCATGTCTTGCCATGCATGATTACGGTGATCTGATCCTTGCAGGGTCTGACGTCGTTCGATGACCTTACGAGCTGATCATTTCCGCTTTAGTCTTCCCGAGACTTGAAACTGCAAATCCCTGGCCTCTGGCCAGGGATTTTTTTGTTTCGGGGAGCTTGCCTGCCCAGGAAGTCAGCTCGTCCTGCGTCGTCTGCCGGCGCCGTTCAATGTTCAACGTCCCGGGCAGGCGTGAGAGATGAAGTCCATGTGCGTGAAGCGCACTCATTGCCCCAATTGATCGCACAGAGGAGGTCTATTGAACGATCATGAAGCAACGGTACGTCAGCTCAGTGTCGAAGACGCGAGGAACAGGCCTCAAAGGATCCGCCGAACAGAATTTCTGCAAGAACTATTCGAAGCCAACGGTGTCGCATTCTTCGGTGGAGAAGATGCCGTCCAGACCTATTGGGAAGCGCGGTTAGCCTTCACTCACGGAGTATACTTGGGATCGGCGCTGCTTAGCTTAAGTTGCATCGAGAAGGAACTCAGTGCGAGAGCTTTTGCGCGCGGCGTTCATGAGGTCGTTGGGAACACTCTTGAAACGATTCTCGACGTCTCTTGCGTTCTCCAGGAAATTGATCGCGAGATAGCTGACCGGATAAAGGACCTTCTTTGCTTGTGCAGGGGATACGCAACATTCCGACCGCCAATATTCATGGGTGGAAATCATATGCTTCAGCGCAAGGTCGGTGTTCATAGAATATCGGAGCCAGACGCGGTTGATGCACTCAGGGCGCTCGCAGACGTGATTGTTCGGTCCATCTCATCAAAACCGACCAGCAATTCGTAGTTCTGCGAAACGCCGGTGTGCTAAGGGTGTGGCGCAATCACATAACAGGACGCTAAATGCGTGCCGCTGTCGCCGAACGCCAAAACGGTTAAAGACGGCAAGCAACTCGAGGGAGGGCGGATGTCGGACCTAATTGTCCACCACTACGATTTCTCAAACTACTCGGAGAAAATTCGTGTGGCACTTGGGGTCAAGTCACTCGAATGGGGGAGCGTGGCTATTCCGCCCGTCCTGCCAAAGCCGAACCTAGTGCCATTGACAGGCGGCTATCGCCGAGCGCCTGTCCTGCAGATAGGTGCGGACGTCTACTGTGACACGCGTTTGATACTCAGGGAGCTCGAGCGTAGGCACAACGAGCCCACCTTCTTTCCGCGAGGACGGGTTGGTCTGGCGAACGCTGTCGCTGCCTGGGCAGAGGGCCCGCTGTTTCAGTCGGTCAGGCTTTACGCTTGGGGAACCAATCACGACCTGATGCCGAGGGAACTGTTCGAGGACCGCGCGCGCATGCGAGGACTACCTATTCCAAGTGTCGCATCGGTTGAGCAGGCGGCCGCTCGCAATGCACCACTCGTTCGGGCGCAGCTCCCTTTGGTCGAAGAGATGCTGTGCAACGGTCGCCCTTGGTTATGTGGAGAGCAGTTTAGCGTAGCCGACCTCGCGGTCTATCACGCCCTTTGGTTTCTGACAGATCGGAGCGAAAGGCTTGCGCACGAGCTCGACCGATTTGAATCGATCCGGTCGTGGATGTCGCGTGTCCGGAGCGTCGGGCACGGGCGGCCGCACCCGATGACCGCCGAAAGCGCACTGGAGGTCGCCCGGCGGTCGCAACCTGCGCCGGCACGCGCATCATTTCGCCAGCCGGAAGATCCTGAGCTCGGGAGCATCGTAGAAATTCGTGCAGTCGACTACGCGAAGGACAGCATCGTTGGGAAGCTTACGTTGCTGGACGAAGACGAGATCGTAGTGTCGATTGAGAATGATCTTGTGGGCATTGTAGCTGCCCATTTTCCTCGCATCGGCTTCGAGATGAGAGCAGCACGTAGTTCCCAGCAATAGTATCCAGTCATGCTAGCACTCGCGCCGTACCTACACTGGGCACCGGCGCGATACTTAAAGGAGGCACTGAAATGAAGACTACCTTCGAAGTTGGACCGGTAAATGTTGTTGTCGACGACCGGATTGCCGTCGTGACGCTCCGCCGCGGCGACCGATTTAACGCTCTTTCGGTCAAGGCGATCGAGTCTCTCCGAGAGGTCGCTTACCGGTTGCGAGAGGATTTCGTCACCAGCGCCGTCGTGCTGACCGGAGATCCGGTCTTCTCGTCCGGAGCGGACCTGAACGATCCTGATCACAAGGCGCGTCGTACAGCGCCCTTGCTGCAAAAACGGGAGCTGCTTCGGTTGGCACCGACGACCTGCGCCGCGTGGGAGGGATTGGACCAGCTTACGATCGTCGCTATCGAAGGTTTCTGCTTGGGTGGCGCTTTGGCATTGGCGGTATCCTGTGACTTCCGCGTAGCCGGGCGAAGCGCCCATCTCCGTCTGCCGGAGATCCCGCTTGGCTGGAATCTGAATTGGAATGCCCAGCCACGGGTCCTGAATCTGATTGGTCCGTCTCGGGCGAAGCAACTGATCATTTTTGGCGAACGTATTTACGCCGAGGAAGCCTGCCGTTGGGGCCTGATCGACGAAGTGGCGGAAGACGGAAAGGCGCTGGAATGCGCCATGAATTGGGCGCGCAAGGCGGCGGCGTTACCACCGCTGGGAGTAAGAATGTCGAAGCGAACGATCACCGAACAGGCAACAGCGCTGAACCGTTTAACCTGCCACATGGACAATGATCAGTACATCTTGACGCAGGGGACGAGCGATCACCGTGAAGCCATGGAGGCGTTCTTTGAGAAGCGGTCGGGAGTCTTCAAGGGCGAGTAAGGGGCTTCGATGAGCGCAGCAACGACGCGGACGCGTCGTTGCTGAATTCCAGATCCCTTTTCAGGGCCCCAGTTGGAGACCGGCCAGACGCGCGGGCTGCTTCGTCGATCTGCGCTATCGGCGCCGCCTCCTCCTTGACCCTTCGTTCGTCGTCTAGCTAGGGCGTGTACCCGTAATTCCAACCGTCGAACGACGTCCACGTGAGCGTCAGAAGCGGACCGATACTCCTGTCGTCAAGCGGCGAAGATGGTCGTTCCTTCAGAACGGGGCGGGCGAACGTAGTGCTGCATAAGGTGTTTGGTCGGAATGATCAGGAGTGCTCTCGGCAGGGGCAGCGGCGCTGGCCTCGCGAGCCCTTCCTTGCGTTTGATGGGGAGTTGTGCGAGAGCCGATTACCCTGCGGAAAGCCGTTATTTCGTGACGCAGTGGGGGATCTGCTTTGGAAGGCCAATGTCGTCAGAAGGAAACCGGTCGATGCTGAGTGCGCATGGCATCATGCGTCGAGTTCTCCGCGGTGTCTCGGGAGCCGAAATTCGTCGTTCCGCCAGCGCTCCGGATCATCAAGTTGCCTATTCTGAGGAGCGCGCGAGCCATGGTGGGGTCGATCTGAGCGTCGATCCTGGCTTTCGCAACGCCCATAGTCGGTAACTCGTTTGCAGAGAAATCGATGTCTCCGCTGATTACGATGAGCGTTGCGCTCGTACTGAATACGATCGGCTTTGCGAATTATGCCGCAGTTCTTCCTCAGGTCCGCGCCGGCGTCGGGATTTCGGAAAGTCAGGCCGGGATTGCGGGCGGCATCTTCTTCCTGGCCTACGCCCTTGGCTCGCCGGTATTTTCTGCACTCACCGACGTCCGCAGTCCGCGGCGGCTCTACATTATCGGAGCCCTATTCGGAATATTCGGCGGCTTGATCTTTCCCTTGATCGATGGGAGCTTTCCTTCGCTGCTTGCTAGCCGGGTGCTCACGGGTCTCGGCATGGCTGGAACATACATGCCGGGACTGCGATTGCTCATCGAGACGCTCCCGCCGGATCGTCAGAGGAGCGGGGCGGGCATCTACGTCTCGGCCCTCACGCTCGGACTATCGGCGTCGTTCGGTCTGTCTGGAGCCTTGGATCTCGTATTCGGATGGTCCGCGGCTTTCATTGGCGCGGCGTCGTGCGCGGCGCTCGCGCTATTGGTGGTTTATGGTAGCATGCCATCGCCGCTCGTGGCACGCGAGTCCGTGAGCGTCCTCAGTCGGTTCTCTGCCGTCATTGGCCGTAACGGCGTAGCATCAACGCTGGCCGCGATGGCCGGAAACAGCTGGGAGGGCATGGCGTTCCGGACATGGTGGATTGCGCTGCTTACCTTTTCCAGCACTGGTCCCGGAAGTGGCTATTTCAAGGGTGTCAATCTCGCGATCGCGACCGCTTTCACAGGGCTGTTGGCAATGCCGCTCAGCGCCTTCGTTGCGAAGCGCGCCGAATCTCGAGGACGCTATGCAGTCATCGCTTGCGCGGCCGCATCATCCGCCATCGTGAGCATCGCGCTTGCAGCGGTGGTCGGTTCGAGCTTCATCGTCGTTTTTCTGGTCAGCATAGTATATGTGTGCACGATCTTCTCGGACGCTGGTGCACTGACCGCAGGCCTTCTGGTGCGAGTGCCCGTGGCTGAACGCGGAGCCGCGCTGGCGCTTCAATCGATCGCAACCAATTGCGGTGCGTGCATCGCGGTCGCGTTCTGTGGATTTGTCCTGCAATCCGCCGGTGGCGCGGCGTCAGCGTTCGCATGGCAAATCACGATCTTGACGATCGGAGCCGGATCGGCCGTGACCGCAGCGACCATGTTCTTCCTCCATCGGCAGTTTTCCGGAACCAGGATGCAAGGTCCGAGCGCCTCTTGAGCGACATCGAGTGTCGGTTCGTAATCCTCGCGTCCGCTTATCGACAAGTCGGTAATGTATGGCAAGCGAATGATTCCTCTTGGCGGAAGAACCACTTGCATAACCAGCCGGTGATTGTCCGGCATAGCTTGCCTCGCGTTGTTCGCTTTTGGTGAACGGCATTGTCGCCAAAGCACATCTCGATCCTCGAACCTTCGCAATACGGAGGACGGGATGAGTACGAGGGCGGACTGCAAATCGTGACATTCTGTTCGTGCCTCCGATGCCCGTTCCGGGTGACGGAATGGATGATGATGACGACTCTGCGCTACCTGCCTGTGCGCGCTGACTCGTACTGGGCTGCACGGGTTGAGTCTTGCTCAACGGGTTATCACAAAACCTCATTTGTCAGCCTCGTACCGGTCTGACAGAGAAAGCTGCGCTCATTAGAGCGCGTGCCGCGGGCCGGCAGAGCGTTGTTCAGAGGGAGCGACCAATGGATCTCAGCTTGAGCAGGGAAGAGATGGCGTTCCGTGACGAAGTTCGTACCTTTTTTCGCGACAACGTGCCGTGTCCCATCCGCCAGAAGCTCATCGAGGGACGTGAGCTCGGTAAGGAGGATTTCGTCATCTGGGCACGTATTCTTAACAAGAAGGGCTGGGCTGTCCCGCACTGGCCGACGGCTTACGGTGGTACCGGCTGGACGCCGACGCAGCACTACATCTTCTTCGAGGAGATGCAGGCCACCCCCGCGCCAGCGCTGCTGCCATTCGGCCCCAACATGGTCGGGCCGGTGATCTACACCTTCGGCAACGAGCAGCAGAAGAAGCACTATCTGCCGCGTATCGCAAATCTCGACGATTGGTGGTGCCAAGGCTTCTCGGAGCCTGGCGCGGGCTCCGATCTTGCCGCTCTGAAGACGACTGCAAAGCGTAGGGGAGACGTCTACGTCGTCAACGGCCAAAAGACCTGGACGACGCTTGGGCAGCACGCTGATTGGATATTCTGTCTCTGCCGCACTGACCCCGCGCCAAAGAAGCAATCTGGCATCTCTTTCATTCTAATCGACATGAGGTCGCGAGGCGTCACGGTCCGTCCGATCCAGACGATCGACGGCGGTTATGAGATCAACGAGGTGTTCTTCGACGACGTCGAGGTGCCCTTGGCTAACCTCGTCGGCGAGGAGAATAAGGGGTGGGACTACGCCAAGTTCCTGCTCGGAAATGAGCGCACCAATATCGGGCGTATCGGTATGTTGAAGGAGCGTATCGGTCGCATCAAGGCGCTGGCGTCCAGTGTGATGGCTGGAGACAAACCGATGATCGAGGATCGGCAGTTCCTCGAACGCCTCACTACGACCGAGATCGAAATCAAGGCGTTCGAGATCACACAAATGCGAGTCGTCGCCAACGTGAGCAAGAACGGCCGGGGCAAGCCGGATCCGGCCTCATCGATCCTCAAGGTGAAAGGCTCGGAGCTCCAGCAGACCATCACCGAGCTTCTGCTCGATGTGATTGGTCCGTTCGGCGCGCGTTATGTAGCGGAAGACGAAAGTCGCAACGAGCTTTCGGATTGGACCACAACGATTGCACCGTCGTACTTCAACTTCCGCAAGGCGTCGATCTACGGCGGATCAAACGAAATTCAGCGCAACATCATCGCCAAAGCCGTACTGGGACTGTGACGGAGCCTTGTAGTCCGATTCGACAAGATCGGAACGAGTACCGTGAAAGCATGGACAGACCACAGACGTTAGCGAAGCAGGCGGCCTCGGCCGACACTACCGTCGCGCACAGTGACGGATGCGCTTTGCTGCCTTCAGCCCGCAAGCGGAGACAGCCATCCCGTGCACTATGACGTCGAATACTGTCAAACCCGTGGGATGCCGGGAATGCTGGCTTACGGCTTTCGGCGCGCAATACAGACCGCGACCGGGGCAGGTCTGCTCCCCATATGGTCGAAGAGTCGCTTGTTGGGTTCCTCGAGCGGAGCAGTCGGCTTTTAAAGCCGGTTTACGTGGGAGACACGCCTTATAGCGAACTGTAAGTCAGCGACCTAAGACCTCAGCGGACCACTGGCGTTCTCACGATGACGACACCTGTCGTCAATCAAAGAGCCGAGAAGGTGCTCGAAGGAAAGCAGATCTACCTTCTTCGAAAACGGGTGCGCAACGGTGTGACGCGTCGTCGAGCGTGGCGACCAGGTCATCGCGCATAGGCTGGTGCCCACGGCACGAAGTCGTTGGAATGAACAATTGAGGAGGAAAGACATGCCGAAAATCGTCTATGTCGCGCACAGCGGAGAAACGTTCGATATCGAAGTTTCCGAGGGGCTTAGTGTCATGGAAGGTGCTGTTGGAAACAGCGTTCCCGGAATTGATGGCGACTGCGGAGGACAAGTTGCTTGTGGGACCTGTCACGTCATGGTTGACGCCGTCGACGCGGAACGCGCAGGGTCGCCGGACAACCGTGAACGTGAGATGCTTGCCATGATCGATTCGGCTGGTCCGTACTCGAGACTCGCTTGCCAGATCGAGGTGAATGCGTCGCTCGACGGCCTCGTGATCAGGCTGCCGGAAAATCAGTTCTGAAGCGAGAGCACAATCGGTCTGGAAGGAGACGCCAATGAATTTCGTATCGACACGCGCCGCCGAAGACGCTCGGGCCGCAGCTTATGCCGCGCCGCTGGCGGAACTGAATCCGTACGACCCTGCGCTATTTGCAAGCGATACGGTGTGGCCGTATTTCGAAAGATTGCGCCGCGAAAGCCCGGTGCACTACACAGCCGAAAGCCCGATCGGTCCCTATTGGTCCATCACCAAGTACAAGGACATTATGGACATAGAGATCGACCACGAGACCTTCTCGTCCGCAGCGGGCATTGCCTTGCCTGATGGTGAGCTGGATTATCAGCGATTTCCGATGTTCATCGCGATGGACCCGCCCAAGCACGACGACCAGCGCAGGGCGGTTAGCCCAGCAGTTGCGCCGGCAAACCTTGCTTTGCTCGAGCCGTTGATCCGGGAGCGGGCGGCGGACATCCTGGATAATCTGCCGATCGGCGAGCCATTCAACTGGGTCGACAAGGTATCGATGGAGCTGACCGCGATGACGTTGGCGACATTGTTCGGCATCCCTCAGGAGGACAGGCGGCGCCTCACGCGATGGTCGGATGTCTCGACTGCAATACCAGGGCATGGCCTGGTCGAGACGGCGGAACAGAAGGTCGCTGAGATGTCCGAATGCTTCGCCTATTTCGTCGATCTTTGGAATAAGCGGGTGAACAGCGAGCCAGGCGGAGATCTGATTTCCATGCTTGCTCATTCGCCTGCTACACGGAATATGGATCGTCAGGAATATTTCGGCAACCTGATGTTGTTGATCGTGGGCGGAAATGACACCACTAGAAACACGATTACTGGCAGCGTCTACGCTTTGAACCGCTTCCCGGATCAGTATCTAAAATTGAAGGAGAATCTAAGCCTGCTGCCATCAATGGTTTCGGAAACCATTCGATGGCAGACCCCTCTTGCCTACATGCGACGCACGGCGAAGCGGAACGTCGAATTTCGCGGTCGGCAGATCCGCAAGGGAGATAAAGTCGCGCTTTGGTATGCATCCGGAAATCGGGACGACGAGTCGATCGAGCGAGCCGACGAATACATCATCGACCGCCCTCGTGTCCGGCAGCATCTTTCTTTTGGTTTCGGCATTCATCGTTGCGTTGGGAATCGGCTCGCTGAGCTGCAATTGAAGCTCGTCTGGCAAGAAATGCTGACGAGATTCCCTGAGATTGTCGTCCTCTCGGAGCCAAAGCGAACCTTTTCCGCATTCGTAAAGGGATACGAGTCGATGCAAGTCATCATCCCTGCTCGCGTCTGAAATCCACGAAACGCACAATGCTCAAGGAATACCCGTTATGGCTGTAGTGCGCCGCCAGTCTCTGACAGAATTCGACGCGCCACTCTGCGAGACGATCGTTTATACCGCCCTATGCCGCGCGCGGCACAGGGCGGTATAAACCGCCAAGCTTAGCGACGTCGATCCACAGGCTTGGCTGGTCGACTTTGCTTGCCCACCTGCCGGATCATCCCGCCAAACGCATCCACGAACTCATGCCTTGGGATTGGCGACCTCACCCGCAACAGACAGATTCCGATCTCGTCCAAACAGGTTAGATCGTCTGGGGTTATGACGCCGTCGCGAGCTCATGATCGCCCCGCAGTCGCGTCGACTTACTCAAGCCGAACTCGCCGAGAAGCCTTGGCTGCCGGAAAGTCCACCAATCGCCGACGGACGCGGACCACACGCATGATGAACAGATTTTGTGAAAATTCAACTCAACGTAGGACGGGCTTCTATCCGACCCTATACGACGTCCGCGTTGCGTCATATTCGACGGCTTCAGATTGTCGGCAGGTTGACGTTCGCTCTGCCGCAGACGCCGAACCGGGCCGAGCCAGATGCATTTAGTCGAACTCCCGTGATTCAAACTCCCGAACTGGCTCGAATCATGCGCTACGAACTCGCCGATCATGAACGGGTTGCCGAGTAGTAGAAAGAACGTAGACGTGGCCTCAAATGCAAATCTGAATAAGCCAGCCACAGAAATGTTGTGGCGGCTATCGTGCCATGTTCCGCAAAATGAAGAAGGTTCGGCTCGTTCGGAACGACCTATTACGACTCGAAAGACCTACGGGTCGGTCTAGTTCCAAAGGCTGGACCAAACAACTTCAGGAGAAGATCCGATCTTCTTTAATCTCCGGAGAATCGAGCTGCCTGAAAAGGCGCCTTGGCGTGTACTCAAGAACGACGCAGGTGCCTGAGCATATGAGCATGCTCTCACGAACTCACAAAGAACGGGGGAAATTGACTCGTTGCGTCGACGTTAGCGGCTCCTCACGCCGAAGCGTCCCGATAATCCACTAAAGGAGCGCGCTATGTCCTGGAAGTCGAGGCCGAGTTGGTACTTCGTGGCCGACGAGGGCAGCACCGTCCAACCGGAGCTTCAAGGTTTCGTCGCAAAACGCATGGGTGCAACTGTCTTTGAGACCAACGGCAGCCGCGTCCCCAAGCTGGCCCAGACCGACCTCGTACTTTATGTGATCCGCAAGGCTGCAACCGCCGTTCAGCTTCTAAGGCAACGCAAAGTACATCGCACCTGTTGCAACGAACCAAAGGGAACTCTCGGCGATGCAAAGAGCGAAGCGTCATTGGAGGCCTCAGCAGATTTCGTGCGAACCTATAGCGCTGTCGTCGACGCGCTCACAGCGACGATCATGAATGCAGAGGCTGGGTTAAACTGGCTGAGAGCTCAACCCCCAAATCTGGAAGAAGTCCGCCGAACTCTCAATAGCATTGCTAGCGACGGCAAGCGAGCAGGCGCAATTGCCGTTCGACTTCACGCGCCGTTGAAAGGGTCCCCACAGCGGGAAGACGCTGTTGAGTCTTGAGCTGAAACCACCGAGTTGGCCGGAGCAACATCGCGTTTTGCCCGACTCAGTGCCTGGGCGATGCCCGCTTTCGCACCGCTGTTAAGGGCAAAGCAGACATCAAGCGCGCTCTGATCCGCACCATCCCGATTTATGATGAGTACACAGCTTAGCTTGTCCGAACGTCCGAACCGCAACCATGATCCCGATGGCAACTTCCTCGCGCCGTTGGAGATTAACAGCTTTGAGATCAGCGCGTGCCAGACAAGCGAGACCCAATCGTCCGTCACGAGGATCGCTCGCCAATCTAGTGGCAGTCCTCCGGCTCCATCCAACGATCGAACGCGACGGGCGGCTCACAAGGCTGGCCGAAGCACGGCGATCCAATGTCTCCAGTTAGCGGACCGCGCATGAACGCTGTCGATCTTCGGTTTAGCTTGATCGAGGGTGCCGAAGACTTGATTAATCGTATTGCGTTCTGCACGGCTGTCGAAACGGATCGTGCATTTCAGGCGCGCCTCCGAAGCCTAGCGGGTTGCGCGGAGGCAGAAGATCTGCTCGTGAGGCCGCCGGGTGCGCAAGCCTGGCTGAAGCTTTCTGTTATAGCTGTGCAGCTAGAGGTTCTCCGCGAACCCTTGCCGGAGGTGCGAAAACTCGATCTGTGGACGACGATCGACCGCGATCCTCAACTCAGGCAGGAGGCCTCGGCAGCCGCGTCACGACCGGAGGCTCGACAGCGGGCTGTCGACTTGTTGGCACCGGTCTTCAACCCAAAAGCCTCCTTGAGTGGAGCGCAACTAAGCTTGCTACTCAACTGGGCGCCGATGTTAGAGCATGTCGCCTACAGCTATTTCACTAACGCCGGCATGCTGCTCGACGAGCTTCGCAAACCGCTGATCGGGCAACTCGGCCTCTCACCGAAGGAGCGCGATCGCGGGCTGCTCGACTACTGGACCATTTTGCATACCATGGGCCACTTGTTGACGATTGCTTCCACACGCGGAGCGCGCCAATGGCTTTCCGAGATGGCGTCTTCGTTCGAATGGATCACATGGACGCCGAGCTTTCCCCTTCTACGAGAGCGCACGCTTTGGCTGATGGCCGCTGCGGTAAAGTCCGCCGTCGCGTTCGGGGAGAGCACCGTCGAGAATTACCTCATTAAGCTGTCGAGCGTCGACGAACCCATGAAAACTTTCGATCGCCTCATTGCGCTTGTGGCGTTGGGGCTGGATCAGCCGAGGCTTGCTGGCTACCTGATCAGAGAACTCGAAAGCCTGAAGTCCCGGCTGCTCCTTCAATCTGCGATGGGATTTCAACAGGTATCCCCATTGTTTGACGAAGCCGTCGACGTCCTGCGGGACCCTGAGCGCTATCAATGCCGGTTCATGACGTTAGGTCTGATGGATGGGGGCTGGCAGCTGGATTCCAGGCCAAAAAGGTCTGGTGTTGATGTGCTGCGAAGCGATCCAACCGAGCGGCTTAAATGGGGTGACAGGCTCGGATTCGTCGCCTTGCCGCACATTATAAGCACGCGTCCAGAGACCTACTATCCCAAGGGCAATTCGGATGTTCTGCTCACGCCGCCGGAGATACGGAAGATCCTGAAGAGGGCCTGGGCTGGCGAGCAAAGGCAGAAGCGATCGCTTCACTGAAGCCAATCGGTTGCGGGCGCCTCCTGCGTGAGCTCTGCCGCGCGGGTCAGTGCAATAGATTAGCAACGATCGGGGCTAACCTAGTTTGAACAACAGCTACGGCGTCCTGAGATGTTGGTGTCATAAAATAGCTCAGACCTGTTCTTCGACGGCATCAGGTCCGTCGCGACACTCGAGAAGGAAGCTTGCTGTTGCGTCCGATCAACCCTACTGAAGTGCTTTTTTCCGCGATTTCGCAGGGGCTAAGGCGGATATGGCGCTGTTCCTTGCGTTGGTAACGAACGATTCGATTAAGGCCGTCAGCGCGGCAGAGGGAGAAGGAGGTTCGGGCCGCCATACGACGAATGTCTCCGCGACTCGCCCATAGTCGCACAAATCGCGGAACACCACGCCGGCTGGCGCCATCCTTGTCTGCCTCGAGCTCTTGAGTACGGCGCCAAGTCCAGCCGACACCAAACTTAGGGCGACAGAGGCCGACACCGTCTCATATCGGATCTTAGGCGTGAACCCTGACGCCTCGCAGGCTTCTACAAATGAATCATAGAAGGCGGCGCTCGCGGACCGCGGCAACATGATCCACGATATGTCGGCAAGGTCTCTCAATCTCAGCGGACGAGTACCCTTGGCCGCGGCGATTCTCGTTGGTAAGGCTACGGCGAAAGGGTCTTTCATGAGAATAAGATGCTTGAACCCTTCGGCCGGCGGAGGCGGAGAATGCGTAAGCGCGAGGTCGATGATGCCATCACGCAACGCACCGAAGCTTTCGGTTGTGCCCATGACGGAAACCGAAATGGTGACATTCGGCCTACCCTTTGCGAAGGCTCGCAGCGAGTCGGGCAGAAAGCCATCATAGGCCGCCGCTGCGACGCAACCGATGGAGAGCCTTCCGCTTTCGCCCCGCGAGGTTGCTACGGCCCGTTGCTTGGAGTCTTCGAGCTGCCGGAGCAAGGGCAGCACACCTGAGCGAAATTCGCGTCGCCGGCGTCAGTGTGATGCCGCGTGGCGTCCTGTCGAAGAGCTTCACTCCGACCGCATCCTCAAGCGCCTGAAGCCGCCGGCTGAGTGGTGACTGTTCGATACCCAATCGAGCCGCCGCACGGCCGACATGGCCTTCCTCTGCTAGCGTAAGAAAGGATTGCAGGTGTCTTAGCTCGATCAACGGTCAGACCCTTTCGGTCTTAAACGGGCGCTTATTATGCATTGGACGCAAGAGGATTACCACCCCACTGTTCGTCTCTCGAAGTGAGGGGGCGCCACCAGAGCTATGCCGTTTCCGGTGTTGGCTCCTGACAGCACGCATCCTCATGGGCAAGAATGAAATGCAGGCCACATGGGTTTCAAAGAACGTGGTGTCGCCGCAACCACACTCGATCCAAATGAGAAATGCTTCAGAGTTCCGTTCGAAGGCGTGGGCGGACTGTGCTTTTACCTTCGCTATCTGCCGGCGACGGTAGAAGGTGCTGGACGTAAGGCCGTGCTTTATGCGCACGGTGCAAGGCTGGCGTCTGCAGTTACCATCGCGCATCGCTTCGATGGACTGTCGTGGCGCGATAATCTGGCGTCAGACGGGTGGGACGTCTGGGCGCTGGACTATGTCGGCTACGGCGGATCGGATCGGTACGCGGCTATGGGTGAGGCACCGGAAGCGAATCCGCCGATATGCCGTGCCGAAGAGGCTGGCCAGCAGATTGAGCGTGCAGCCGAATTCATCGTAAAGCACAGCAATCTCTCGAGCATCTCGATCATCGCGCATTCATGGGGAACGAACGCGGCGGCGCTGACGACGATCCGCCGGCCGGAACTGGTCGACATGCTCGTGATGTTCGGTCCGGTCACACATCGGCCAAACACGGGAGTCCAAGCCCCGTTCGTTCCGGCATGGCAGTACATCACCGTCGAAGACTGGTGGAAGACGTTCATGGCCGACGTGCCTTCGGGCGAAGAGCCGGTTTTCGATGAGCAGCACTTCAAGGTATGGGGGCAAGCTTATCTTGCCTGCGATACGGAAAGTGGGCAACGCTCCCCGAACAGCGTCAAGACCCCCTGGGGCGCCCTCACGGACGTTTCGGAATTGTGGAATGGCGGTAAGCTATTTGAGCCTGCTGACATCAAGGTGCCAACGCTGATCGTGCGGGGTGAGTGGGATAGCTATTCGACCGATGCGGATGCGAAATGGTTGTTCGATTCGCTTACGCAGGCGCCCGTCAAGAGGGACGTCAAGATCGCGCGAGCGACCCATTTCATGCACTTCGAAGTGAACCGTTTCGATCTCTATGAAGAGACGCGTGCGTTCCTCGCGGGTGCGAAGACACGCCAAAGTGCCTGCCGCACCCGGAACGAACATCTCGCGCTCAGATCGGCCGTCCAGAACTAGCCGAGCTTCGACGCCGCCCGATGCGATCGGCGACATACTGGGCTTTCCGTCGGCTACGATATCTCGGCCACCCTACAGGGTATGCTAGTTCTTTTGGGGACACTCGCAGCAGCGCGACATCAACGATCATGGCCGCTTGTCGCCTGCCGCGCGAGTCCTCAAATCGTTCCCGGCCCCCGACTGCGCGGCTCGAACGTCTTTTGTGCTTGTCCCCGTGCAACATCAATCATGGCTTTCAGGCCAGGCCGCTGATCGGTGTCCTTCCAGACGCACCACGTTTCGGAGGGGTCGTGTCGCCCAGCGATTTCAATAAACTTGGCTCTGGTGACATGTCGTGTGTTCAAAGTCTTTGGAACGAGAGACACGCCCATGCCGGACTCGACAAAGGACACGACGCTGGTCCAGTGACGGACCTCATGCTTGATGTTGGGCATAAAGCCGTGCGCTACGCATATCGATATGATGGATTCGAAGTAATGCGGGGAACCGCTGCGCGAGAACAGAACAAATTCGTCGTTCTTCAGTCTGTCGAGCTTTATCGAACGTGCTTTCGCCGCTGGATGGCTTAAGGGGACGCAGGCGAGGAACGGCTCGGAGTGGAAACGGAAACAATTTAGTCCTGCAGCTGTCGTTGCGCCCAGGACAAAGCCGAAATCGATCTCGTCGCGCTTGATTGCCGCGATCTGTTCGACGGAATTCAGCTCCGTCAGGAGAAGTTCGATGCCGGGATTTTGCTTGCGGAAGACATCCACGATCTGCGGCATACCTCTGTAGATCATCGATCCGCCAAAACCAACCCGCAGCCGGCCTTCCTTGCCGTCGGCGACGGCCTTCACCAGCGCCTTGGTCTCGTCGAACTGCCGCAAGAGGAGCCGTGCTTCGCGCTGCAGGGCGACGCCAGCGCGGGTGAGCTCGACGTTGCGGCTGTTGCGATTGAAGAGGGGGGCTTGCAACTCTGCCTCGATCTGCCGGATCGCCAGGCTCAACGGAGGCTGCGACATGCCGAGCCGTTTGGCTGCACGCCCGAAGTGCTTCTCGTCGGCAAGGGTTGCAAAATACCGGAGTTGTCTGAGGTCCATGGCTGTCGCCAACGCTGGGATCGATATGTGACATATATCAATCGGTTCAATTCGGATATTGGACTATATCGATCGGGGTGTCGATAATCGGCTCAAATCGTTTGGAGGAGAACTCATGAGAGCGGAACCGACCGTCGTCGCCCAGATTCCGGATGCTCGCGGCACCAACCTGTATCGGGCCGATCGCGACGCCGCTCCACTCCTGCAGCACTACCTGCCAGCGGACCTTTTCCGTCATCTTGAGCCCAAGCTCGACCGCCTCGGCGCCCTTGCCGGAGACCAGCTGGACCGCTTGGCCACGATTGCGGACAGAAATCCCCCGACGCTGTCGGTCCGGCTCCGGACGGGGCAGGACTGTGATGCGGTCGAGAAGCACCCGGCCTATCTTGAGATGGAGGATCTGGCGTTCGGCGAATTCGGCCTCTCGGCCGTCTCCCATAGAGCAGCGCTGGGATGGCACGAAGCCATGCCACCGGCGGCGAAGTACGCGATCGCGTTCCTCTTCACGCAAGCGGAGTTCGGCCTGATGTGCCCCGTCAGCATGACGGACTCGCTCGCCCGGACGCTCAAGCGCTATGGCGATCCCTCGCTCGTCGCCCGCTACTACGAGAAGCTCACGACCACGGACATGGATGAGCTGATGCAGGGGGCCATGTTCATGACCGAACAGGGCGCCGGATCTGACATCTCTGCAACGGAGACAAGGGCGGAGGTTCAGGACGACGGCACGTGGCGCCTGACCGGAGACAAGTGGTTCTGCTCGAACGTTGACGCGGACCTGGCGATGGTGCTCGCCCGCAGCGAAGACAGGGCGGGTCTCGGCGGCGTTTCTCTCTTCCTGTTGCCGAAAGTGAGAAAAGATGGCCTTCCGAACGACTATCGGATCCTCCGCCTCAAGGACAAGCTGGGCACGCGCTCGATGGCCAGCGGCGAGATCAGGCTGTCCGGAGCTGAGGCATACCTGATCGGAGAGCGCGGGCGCGGCTTCAATCAGATGGCGGACATGGTCAACAATTCCCGGCTGTCGAACGGCATGCGCGCAGCGGCCCTGATGCGGCGGTCTGTGACCGAGGCCATGTTCATCGCGCGTCGCCGCAGCGCCTTCGGCCGCAGGCTGATCGAACTGCCGCTGATGCGCCGGCAACTCGCCAAGATGACGGTCTGGGCCGAGCAGGCGCGAACCATGATGTTCCTGACGGCGGATGGGCTGCATCGGGCCAACCAGGGCGACGCGGAAGGCGAAAAGCTCGCCCGGATCTTGACGCCGCTCATCAAATTCCGGGCGTGCCGCGACGCCCGCAAGGTCACGGGTGACGCGATGGAGGTGCGGGGAGGTTGTGGCTATATCGAA
Organism: Bradyrhizobium sp. USDA 4502; assembly: GCF_054063355.1. Taxonomy (NCBI): domain Bacteria; kingdom Pseudomonadati; phylum Pseudomonadota; class Alphaproteobacteria; order Hyphomicrobiales; family Nitrobacteraceae; genus Bradyrhizobium; species Bradyrhizobium sp. USDA 4502. The sequence goes on along the minus strand of NZ_JBSSGF010000001.1, from coordinate 3,888,955 downwards.
GAGTGGCCGGATGCCCGACTGCTCCGTGATGCTCATCTGGGTTCGATCTGGGAAGGCACGTCCAACATCGTTGCGCTCGACGTCGTCCGGGCGATAAGCCGCAATGAGACACTGCCAGTCCTGAAAGCAGCCAACGAAAAGCTCTTGGCGCAGGCCGGCCTCGACGGGGCCCTGAACGACACATTGGCGCAAACGCTCGACAGGGTCTGCCGCTTCGCCGCAAAAGTGTCTGACGAGAAAGACGAGACGCTGGCGCGTCAGGTCGGATCATCGCTCTATCATGTGACGTCGGCGATCGGGCTGGCTCACGAGGCTTCGCGGATCGGTGCTCCGCATCGCCTGGCAATGGCACGCATGGTGCTGCAGCACCGGCTGCTTCCACGCGATCCGATCGGGGCCGAGGATGATTCAGCGATGGTGAATAGTCTTCTTGGCACCTGAGCACATTACTTCACCAAGAAATCAAGAAGTGCAGGGGGAAACACATGAGACTCAACCGCAGGACGTTCATGGCGGCGGGAGCCGCAACCTTGCTCGCTGGCCGGGCGAGGGCCGCGCAGACCATCAAGATCGGCGTCTTGACGGATCTTGCCGGTCCGTATGCCGACGATAGCGGGCAGGGGTCTGTCGTCATGGCGAAACTCGCCATCGAGGACTTCCGTAAAATGAACCCGGCCATCAATGTGGAGATCATCTCGGCTGACTTCTCCACCAAGCCCGACGTCGCCGCAAACCTGGCTGCCCAATGGTACGATCGCGAGGGTGTCGATCTCGTCATCGACGTTCCTGTTTCCTCGGCGGCCTTGGCGGTCGCAAACGTAGCCAAGCAGAAGGACAAGGTCGCGTTGTTCAACGCGGGATCGTCAGCGTTGAGCGGGGCCAGCTGTACGCCCAACACCGCACACTGGGCCTTTGACACTTACGGGCTCGCAGCCACGACGGGGCGCGCCGTCGTCGAGGCGGGTGGCAAGACCTGGTTCTTTGTCCAGGCGAACTACGCGTTCGGCGCGTCGCTGGTCGAAGACGCAAGCTCCGTCATCACGGCGGCCGGCGGCAAGATCCTCGGGACGGTGAAGTATCCGTTCCCGGAAACCAGCGACTACGCGTCCTTCCTGCTCCAGGCGCAGGCGAGTGGCGCGGAGGTCATAGGCTTCGCGAGTGCAGGCGCCGACTCGTCCAATCTGATCAAGCAGGCATCCGAGTTCGGTCTCGCCAACGGCAACGTCAAGCTGGCGGCGTTGCTGTGCTTCATTCCCCAGATTCACTCGCTCGGTCTTCAGGCCGCGAAGGGACTTCTCGTCTCGGAAGCCTTCTATTGGGATCTCAACGACAGCACTCGCGCGCTGACGGAGCGGTATGCGCCACAGGTCGGCGGCGCCAAACCCTGCACGATCCAGGCAGGCTGCTACTCGGGCGTTCTGCATTATCTAAAGGCCGCCGCTGCGTTGGGGGTCGACAATGCCAAGAAGAGTGGCGCCGCAGTTATGACAAAAATGAAAGAGATGCCGACCGACGACCTGGCTTTTGGCAAAGGACGGTTGCGGGAAGACGGTCGGAAAATCCACGACATGCATTTGTTCGAGGTGAAAGCGCCAGACGAGTCGAAGAAGCCGTGGGACTACTACAAGTTCATCAGAACCGTTCCGGGCGAGAAGGCATTCCGGCCGCTCGCCGAGGGAAAATGCCCACTGGTTCATCTTTGATCGGGAGGCGCTCAGCTCCTCCGACATTGGATATGGCGCGCTTCCCAATGGGGATCAGTATTGCCTGGGCGATCCGGACGGCGGACTGATGTGCGCGCCGAGCCGCGACGCCTGGATCGCCGCCCATCGGATGTTGTTAGAGGAGAACTTGGGGCGGAGCTACGGTCCGAAAAGCTCCGGCCGGGCCTTCTCCTTCAAGGCTCCGCCGATATGCTTGTCGAGCAGCTTGGCGGCACGCTCGAGCGAACCCTTCTCCAGAAGATCGATGATGGCCAGATGCTCGCCCGTCTGCCGCCACACGCGATCCCGGTCGAGGGTCTGCCGATACTCAATCAGGCGCCTTAGTTCGTTCTGCCGGGCGACGGTCTGGGCCAGGAATCTGTTGCCCGACATGAGAGCCAGCGCCTCGTGGAAGTCGCTGTTCGATTTGAACAGTTCGACCTGGCCCAGCGTCTTGTACCCCGCCGTGTGGAGGAACTCCTGTCGCTTGCGCTGCTCCGACAACACGGCGCGATCGAGCTTGAAGGTCGGGGATCGCAGGCCTTGCGGCTCCAGAAAGCGTCGCAGTTCGTAGCTTTCCCGATAGGCCTCGACCGAATCGATCATCGGCAGGAACGCCCACCCGTGTCCCGTACGCCGTTGCATCCAGCCTTCGTTGACGATCCGCGACAGGATGCGCCGCAGCGTGTGCCGCGGAATATCGTAACGGCGCATCAGGTCGGCTTCCGTCACCGAGTCCGTGAGCTTTCCGCGCAATCGGTCTTCGGCAAGCTTCAGATATAGCTGCTCGGTATTGGCCGCTGCCAAGGCCTCCGCGGCTTTTCCCGTACGAGGCTCGGTTCTGGCCAGGAAGAAGCCTTGGTGCGGGCGGCGCTCGAGATACCCGACCGCAGCCAGGTAGCCGAGGGCGCCCCTGATGGGGCCTCGGGATGTGCCAACCACCTGCGCAAGCGACGTCTCGGTCAAGTGTGCGCCGATGGGAAGGCGCTCCATCCGAACGTGCATCAGGATCCGCTGCGCGATCTCCCGGTGGAGCGCGTTAGGCGATCCGGCCCCTCTGTCAGAAAAATCAGTCGACTGTTCCATTTCGAATGCGAGCTGCGCGGTCCGACTCGGGCGTTCAACTGGCTCTGCCTCTAACAAAGATCCGGCTGGCTGTCTGCCGGGAGCGCCCGCGCCGCCACCGGGCGGCTGCTCCTAGATTGTCATTTCTATTGACAAATGACAGTGTCATATTTAGCGATATATTGCAATCCGCCAGGGCAGGTCCGAAACCACCCCCTAGGCTGGCCCGGACGCCGCGCCTTCGGCATCCGCCGCAAAGAAAGAAAACAGGGAGAAGAACGTGAAGCTGAAAACGTATTCGGTTGCGCTTCTGTCATGGCGCCGCGTCGTGCCGACGATGGCCGTCGCCGCGGTTCTGGCGGTGCGCGCTGCGTTTCCGGCAGCGGCCGCCGAGAAACTGACGCTCAGCGGCGTCTTCGCATAGGTCAACAAAAGCGCGCGGGCGAAGCCGCGCAGGGAAACGCTGTTTCAGGGAGGAAGTAATGCAGAAGAAGCGGCTTTGGATTGCGCTGATGCTCTTCTCATTGGCGATGCTCAACTATATCGACCGGGTCACTCTGTCGTTCGCGGCTTCTCCGATCGCCAACGAGTTCGGCCTCTCGCCGGTCGCCCTCGGCTACCTGTTCTCGTCCTTCCTGTGGACCTACACGGTCTTCCTGATTCCGATGGGCATGCTCGTCGACAGGTTCGGGGCAAAGAAGGTCGCGGGCTTCGGACTCGGGCTCTGGTCGGCGGCCACCGCGGCGACCGGCGTCGCCGGAAGCTTCCCGTTGTTGCTCGCCACGCGCCTGGTGATGGGCGCGGGCGAGGCCACCAGCAATCCCGCCGGCGCCCGCGTGATCCGCGAATGGATCCCCGCTTCCGAGCGGGGCATGACCAACGCGATCTTCAACAGCGGGTCATATGCCGGCCCGGCCGTCTGCGCGCTCGTCGCGGGCCCCATCATCGCGAGCTTCGGCTGGCCGGCGCTGTTTTTCGCCGCTGGCGGCATCGGATGCGCCTGGCTGGCGTGTTGGCTGACATGGTTCGCGCGTCCGGAGGATGCTTCCTGGCTCGGCGAGGAGGAGCGGCAGAAGATCCTGAACGAGCGCGGTGCGAAGAAGGTCGATCTCGATGCGTCGGCGCCTAAAGTCGGCCTCATCGGCCTGCTGCGAAAGGGGCCGACACTGTGGGGCCTGGCCCTCACCCAGGGATGCAACGTCTATTCGCAGTATCTCTTCCTGACCTGGATGCCAAGCTACCTGCAGGCGACGAAGGGGCTCACGATCGCGAAGACCGGCTTCTACGCCGCCATTCCCTATGCGGTGGCCGTGGTGCTCTGCATCTTCGTGGGCCGGATCAGCGACCGATTGCTGCAGGGCGACGTGCGCGGCGGAAAGCGCCGCTACATGATCGCGTTGGCGATGCTTCTGGCCGCCGTCATCCTTTTTGCGCCCCTGGTCCAAGACATGTGGCTCATCCTCGGCCTCATCGCCATCTCGCTGACCGGCGTTGCCTCTACGACGTCATTGAACTTCGCGTTGCTCAATGATCTCCTCAAGAGACCGCGCGACGTCGGCGTCGCGATGGGTTTCCTCGTTGTTGGCGGAAACGTGTTCGGCCTGCTGGCGCCCATCGTGACGGGCTACGTCGTCGAGAGCACCGGCAATTATGACCGGGCCTTCCTCATCGCCGGTGCGCTGCTCGTGGTCGGTGCCACGTCCATCCTGACGCTCACGCGAAGCCCGTTGGGAGATGACGCCGAGATTCCTGCGGTCGCTGCGCAGAAGCTCGCGACGGAGGCCTAGAGTCTCGCATGGAAACGATCGATTTCGAACGCCGCAACGTCCTGCGGGGAGTATTGCTCATGACGATAGCCGGTACGGCAACAACTCTTGAGACGGCCGCGCGTGCGGCGGACGCTGCTCGTTTTGCCCGGTTCGCCTATACGGGCTGCCGTACGACCAAGGACCGTGGGGCGAGTGGCAAGGGCATCAATGGATATCGCGTCGATCCGGCGAGTGGCGCGTGGACCCACGTGCAGCTCGTGGAAAATCTGGTCAACCCGTCGTTTCTGGCCTTCGATCGGGAGCAGCGCTTTCTGTATGCGGTGCACGGCGACTTCAGCGAGATCTCCTCGTTCCGCATTGACCGGGAGACCGGGAGCTTGTCGTTGATCAATCAACAGTCGACCGGCGGCAGGAATCCTGTCCATCTGGTCGCCGATCAGAGCAACCGCTTCATGATTGTGGCGAACTATGCGACCGCCTCGCTCGCCGTGCTCCCGATCCGTCAAGACGGCGGCCTGGAGCCGCTCGCGCAGTTGCTGCAATTGCCGGGCAACGGGGGGCCCCACAAGGTCGAGCAGACAGGCTCTCATCCGCATCACGTCGTCTACGATCCGGCCGGGCGCTTTCTCGTCGTTCCGGACAAGGGTGTCGATCGCATATTCACGCTCGAATTCGATCCCGCGAAGCCGCTCCTCAAGCTGACGGACCCCGGCTTTGCAGCGACCCGGCCCGGCGCGGGCCCCAGGCACGCCTCGTTCCATCCGACCCTGCCGTTCGTCTACGTGAACTACGAGCTCGATTCTTCCCTCAGTGTGAACCGCTACGATCGGGCGACGGGCACCATCACGCCCGTCCAGATCGTCCCGTCGACGCCGGACTCGTTCGTGGGTGCCAATACATCCGCCGAGGTGGAGGTCGATCCCGCCGGCCGCTTCGTCTACGTGTCTAACCGCGGAAACGATTTGATCGGCGCCTACGCGATCGATGCTGCGTCCGGACGCGTGACCTCGGCCGGGTGGACCTCGTGCGCCGGCCGCGGGCCGCGCTTCATGACGATCGATCCGAGCGGAACGCTGCTCCACGTCGCCAACGAACTCACCGACACGATCGTCACTTTCGAGATCAATCACGAGAGCGGCGCTCTCTCGCCGACGGGGCGCGTGGTCGAGACAGGCAGTCCGACCTGCATCGCGTTCGCAAGCGCATGACGACACGGCGTGAATTCACCGAATTGAAGAAGGAGCCACAGATGAAGATAGGCTTTGCAGGCCTCGGGCAGATGGGCCGCCCGATCGCACTGAATTTGCTGAAGTCCGGTGCGACGCTGGCGGTGACGGATCGGACGCCGAAGTCGTTCGCCGAATTCGAGAGCAAGAGTGCGGTTACTTCGACGGATCAGTCGACAATCTTCGACGCTGATGTCGTCTTCCTTTGTTTGCCCAACGACAACGCCGTCGAAGAGGTCGTCGCGGGCGAGGGGGGATTCTTGAACCGCTCACGCGCGGGCCAGATCGTGATCGACCTGAGCACGATCACCTATAAAACGACCGTTTCTATCGCCCAGAAGCTGGCGGCACGGGGCGTCCAGTTCCTCGACGCGCCGATCTCGGGAATGGAGGCCCGCGCGATCGACGGGACCCTCACGGTGATGTGCGGTGGCGATCGCACGGTGTTCGATAAGGTGAAGCCGCTCTTGGATTTAATCGGCAACAAGATCCTTTATATGGGGGGCCCCGGCAGTGGGCAGCTTACGAAGCTCATCAATCAGCTTCTGTTCGACATCAATGCCGCGGCGCTCGCGGAGATTCTGCCGATGTCGAAGAAGATGGGGCTCGATCCCGATCTGGTCGGCGAAGTCGTCAACAGCGGGACCGGCCGCAGCTACGCGTCCGAGTTTTTCATTCCTCGGATTCTCAGAGGGCACTTCGGCGACGGTTACCCGATGAAGCACGCCTACAAGGATCTGATCAGCGGCGCCGAGTTGGGAGCCAATCTCTCGATCCCCATGCCGGTCTTGGCCGCGGCGACCGCGACCTACCAGATGGCTCTGCTGAAGGGGCACGGCGACAAGGACAAGGGCGGGATGGTCACGGTCTTCGAAGAGCTGCTCGGCGTCGGCTACCGAAGTCAGGAAAGCGCGTCGGCACAGTCAGGAGCGAAGTGATGGCGGATCACGGCATAGACAACGGACTTACCAACTACGGTGACAAGGATTTCGCAAGATTCTTGCGCCGTTCGTTCGCGCGGTCGATGGGACTGTCCCGCGAGATGCTCGCCAAGCCGATCGTCGGCATCGCGATGACGCCGTCGGGCTTCAACAATTGTCACCGCCACATGCCCGAACTGGTCGAGGCGGTCTCGCGCGGCGTGCTTGCTGCGGGCGCGCTGCCGCGGCCGTTTCCGACGGTCTCGCTCGGCGAGGTGTTCCTCAACCCGACCAGCATGATGTACCGCAACCTCATGGCCATGGACACCGAGGAAATGATCGGCGCCCAACCCATGGATGCGGTCGTGCTCATCGGCGGCTGCGACAAGACCGTACCCGCTCAACTGATGGGCGCTGCTTCGGCGAACCTGCCGGCAATCCAGCTCGTCACGGGACCGATGATGACAGGGCGACACAAGGGGCAGCGGTTGGGGGCCTGCACGGACTGCCGCGGGTTCTGGGCAAAGTATCGGGCGGGAACGGTTGATAAGGACGAGATCAACACCGTCGAAGGCCGGCTCTCGGTGACGGCCGGTACCTGTGCCGTCATGGGTACGGCCTCCACCATGGCCTGCATCGCCGAGACGTTGGGCATGTCGTTGCCGGGGACCGCGGCAATCCCTGCGGTGCACGCTGACCGCTTGGTCGCAGCGGAGGAGACCGGCAAGGCAGCCGTCCGCTTGATCGGGACCAAAATCTCTCCGCGGGACATCATCACCCAGAAGTCAGTCGAAAATGCCTTCCGCGTGCTGCAGGCCGTCGGCGGCTCGACAAATGCGGTCGTGCATCTCACCGCGATCGCCGGACGGATGGGGATCAAGATTCCGTTCTCGCGCTTCAACGAGATCTCAGACGAGACGCCGGTTCTCGTGGACCTGAAGCCGGTCGGCGAAGGCTACATGGAAGACTTCCATGCGGCCGGAGGCATGGGAGCGCTGCTGCGTGAACTGAAGCCGCTGCTTCATCTGGACACCATCGACGTAGAAGGGCAGACGCTCGCCGAGCGATTGGAGGAACCTCTCGACTGGGTCAATCCGGTGGTCATCAGGCCGTTCAACGATCCGGTTTCCAAGGATGGCGGCCTCGTCGCCCTGACAGGCAACCTCGCTCCGGACGGCGCGATCTTCAAGCGCGCAGCGGCCACCCCGGCATTGTTCGAGTCGGAAGGGCGGGCTGTGGTGTTTACCAGTCTCGAGGACCTCAGCAATCGGATCGACGATCCCGACCTGGACGTGCGTCCCGACGACATCCTGGTCCTACAGAACGCCGGCCCACACGCAGCGGGTATGCCGGAGGCCGGGTACCTGCCGATACCGAAGAAACTGGCCCAGGCTGGCGTCAAGGACATGGTCCGGATTTCGGATGCCCGAATGTCCGGAACGGCATTCGGGTCGATCGTCCTTCACATCGCGCCGGAGGCTGCGGTCGGCGGCCCGCTCGCAGCCGTGCGCAACGGGGACCGCATCCGGCTGTCGATCGCCAATAAGCGGATCGACCTTCTGGTCGAGGACGCCGAGATCAAGCGGCGTTTGGCGGACCATCGCCCGCCGCCGGCACCGACGCGCGGCTACAAATCGCTATACCGGCGGACGGTGCTGCAGGCGCCCGACGGCTGCGACTTCGATTTCCTGACGCAGGGTGACGCGCTATGACGACTTTCGATCCCAATCCCGCAGCGCGCCTGCTCGCGCACGTCTGGCACGGCTCGCAGCAGATCGCGGAACTACCGCAGGACATCAGGCCGGCGAACATCGACCAAGGCTACGACGTTCAGGATCGTCTGATCGACCTGCTGAGCGTCCCCGTCGCTGGCTGGAAGCTGGGCGTCGGCAGCGCCAAGCAAAAGCAGCAATCCGGCGTCGGGCGGTCGATCGCGGGGCGCGTGCTCAAGACCCGCCGACACGAACCGGGCGCTGCGGTCCGGCTCTCGTTCGGCGCCCCAGTGACGATCGAATTCGAGATCGCCTTCGTCCTCGGCGAAGACATCGATGATCGGTTCGCCGGAGATCCGAAGAGCACGATCGAGGAAACACGCGTCACGTTCGAACTGGTCATGGCACGCTTCGTCGATCGTCGCTCCGTCGGGTGGCCGAGTTTCGCGGCCGACGACTCCGGCTTCGAGGCACTGATCGTGGGCGAACGCATCGACGAACGCCAGATCCCGGAACTGTTGTCTTCGCTCGTCGTGTCTGTTGACGGTCAGGAAAAGGCCCGCGCGGCCGCGGGAGACGACGCTACCGACCCCTACGGCGCTCTGGCCGATCTCGTTTCGATCGCCCGTGAGCGAAAGATGATCCTGCCGAAGGGAAGCATCATTTCCACAGGGTCGGCTTCGATGCCGTTCGCCGTGTCCGCGTCGAAAGGCGAAGTCAGCGCTTCGTATCTCGGAAAGACGCTCAGCTTCACATTCCAGGCGCCGGCGAACACCTAAGCTACGGAGAATAGTCCGATGTCCACGGCCACCAAGATCGATCCGACCCGCCTGTTGAACTTCGCGACCGCCGTCTACGTCGCGGCCGGGATGTCGCAGAAGGACGCGCAGCTGTGCGCCGATACGTTGGTGCAGGCGGATCTGTGGGGTCACCAGTCCCACGGCGTGATGCGGCTGTCTTGGTACGCGGCGCGTCTGAAGGCCGGCGTCTGCGACCCAAAAGCCACCCCCGAGCTGGTAGTCGACGCCGGCGGCCTCGCGGTCATCGACGGCCGCGACGGCATGGGCCAGGTGCTCACCGCGCGCGCCGCCCAGGAGGCCGTCCGACGTGCCAAGGCGCACGGGATCGCCGCCGTCGGGATCCGCAACTCAAATCATTTCGGTACGGCGTTCTACTTCACACTGATGGCGGCGCGCGAGGGGTGCGTCGCCTTCCTCTCGACCAACGCCAGTCCGGCGATGGCTCCGTGGGGAGGGCGGAAGAAGACCGTAGGAACCAATCCTTGGTCTTGGGCCTGTCCGGCGGGCGTCCATCCTCCGATGGTGCTCGACATCGCCAACACGGGAGTCGCGCGCGGAAAGATCTACCTTGCGAAGCAGAAGGGGCAATCAATACCGGAGGGTTGGGCGATCAACGCGGCGGGCGCTCCGACGACCGATCCCTCCGAAGCCATCGATGGAATCATCCTTCCCATGGCTCAGCACAAGGGATACGCGATCGCGCTGATGATGGACATGCTGTCCGGCGTACTCACCGGCAGCGGCTTCGGGTCCCAGATCGCCGGCCCTTACCAGGCCGAGCGACGCAGCCGGGCCGGACAACTGATGATCGCGCTCAACATCGAGTCGATGCAGCCGTTGATCGAATTCAACGCGCGGATGGACGAGCTGATCTCGCAGATCAAGTCCGTACCTCTCGCCCAGGGATTCTCAGAGGTTTTCTATCCGGGCGAGATCGAAGCGCGCAACGACGTCAAGAACAGAAAGGAAGGCCTGCTCCTCCCGGACGATACGCTCGCCGATCTCAAGAAGGTTGCGACCGAATACGGGCTCCAAACGCAGTTGTCCTTCTGAAATCCTGGGCGAAGCAGCTAAGCCTAAGGCGTCGGATCCAGTGGTGCGCGTCGTGTCCTGCTTCCTTGTTGGGCTCGGGCCGTGATGCGAGTGACCGTCGTCGAGCCGACGACAAAAATAGCCCCGGCTCGTTCGAGGCCGGGGCCCAAGTCTGGGAGGAACGGGTCGACTATTTGCCGAGCCAGACTTTTGGTGCTGCCTCGGCGACCATGGCGGCGCGGGCCTCAACTTCGGCCTGGGTGATCGACGAGACCGGGTGGTCGATGACCACTGGGATCAAGCCTTCCATGCCGATCGCGGTCCGGGTGAGCACAGTCTCCTTCTCGAATTCCGTCGTGATGATCGCCGCCGACGGGATGCCGAGCTTCTCAAGTGCGACCGAGTCCCGGATGCAGCAAGAGCAGCAGGATCCGCAGTCGCCGATCGCGGTTAGGACGAGGTCGTTGTTGGCAGCGATCTCGGCGATCAGTTCGAGTTCGGCGTCCTTGGAGAAGGATCCCTTCACGTAGTAGTTCACTTTGCCGAACTTGATGCTCTTTTCGAGCGCCGCCGTGGACGCTCTCAGGACCTTGTTGGCGTTCCACTTCGAATTGTCGAGGATCGCCAGGCGCAGACCGTCCAGGCTCTTCGGGCGAGCCGCGATCGGCGTATTCGCCAATTCCACGACGCCGCGCGGGTCGAACACCGTCACCGAATTCGCGTCAGTTACTTTCATCAACATGATAGTTCCTCCTGCATTCGTTAGAGCACACATGCGCCGTCGGCGCATCCGTCGTCGGCCGGGCCGGCCGCCGCATTGATCGGCCTGAGCACCGGTGTGCTCATGTGTCCCCAGCCAGGAATGAAGGCCGAGAAGCGTCCGGCGTGTCCGCCTATGATGAACAGATGGATGTTGTCGGCGGAGGGCACGATCGGAATGCGGGTATCGGGATCGCGCTTCAGCCACTTGGGCAGATTGCGGTTGTAAACCTTACCGTAGCGGTGGTCGCGGGAGATCAGGCGAAACGCGTTGCCCGAATTCATCCAGAGGTAATGACGGATGTCCGAACGCGTCCAGCCGGCCTTCGCGATGGTCTTCGCGTGCTCGAGGCCGAGCACCACCGTGCAGTGGCCGCCAAGAACGGCCGAGTTGGAAGCGATCGTGCTCATCGCCGAGCACATCGTGTCGAGAATTCCTTCCGGGTCGTTGCACTGATGGTCGGTCACGCTGTGAGGCGCTTCCGCGGCGATCGCGAACACGGTCGAATCCATCGCGCTGTAGCCGTGCTCGACGTGGTACGGAGCGAAAGGGCTGTCGAGCTCGTTCTCGGCGACGCAATAACTATACTTGCCTGGGTGACCGAGCGTGCTCTTGTCGAAATCCGGCGGCCATCCACCGCCGACGTTCAGCATAATCAGACGGACGGCCCGTCCGATTGTCGCGTTGGCGCGATTTCCCGACCCGAAAGCGTTCGGACCGCCGTTCATGCCGACTTCCGCAGTGAGCGGTCCGTTGACGACGATGAGCGGAGAGGCGACGTGGGTGGTCGCCTGCACGCCGTTGAGATTGAAGGCACGGTCGGTGAGCGCCAGCATAGCGGCACGGACGATCGGCGCGTATTCGGGACGGCAGCCGGCCATCACCATGTTGATGGCGAGTATCTCTCGGGTCAGCGCGCCCCAGCGCGGCGCCACCTTGCATTCGACGAACTGCGGGTCACCGCCGAGCAATTCCACAACTGCGTCGACCTTTTCTTGGGTGGGCGGTACGACGGGAAGTCCGTCCGACCATCCGCGTTCGTAATAGAGTTCGATGAGATCCGTATTGGTCGGTACCCGCTCGGTGGCGGCCGCGCCGACCTGTTCCAATGTCTCTAGTGCCATCTCTCGCTCCGGCTGTTTCAACCCGGAGTCACCCTATGCCCAATCCGTTATATGCCAAGGAAATCCTGATAGCCACGATTGATACAGAATTCGTATAAATCGGCGCTTCGATGCTACTTCCGATGCGTCTTGTTCCAATTCGTCCGCAGGAGCGACATCAAACCTGACGCGGCTGGCGAAGGGTCGCGTTCCTTCAAGGTGATGAGGCCGAGTTCACGTGCAAGGGGTCTTCCCTTGATCGGCACAGCGCTCAATTCCTTGTCGAGAAAGCCGGCGACGCCGCTGTGCGGAGCGATCGCAAGCCCGATGTCGGCCCGCACGAAACCGAGCATCGTCGCGAATTGCGAGACGGTGACGACGTGATTCAACGTCAGACCCAGAGACGAAGCCGCGCTGTCGATCACGCGCCGCGTCCTGGAATCGCTGGGAAGAGAGACGAGCGGTGCATCCTTCAGGTCGGAAAGAGTGAGGGCTTTCTTCCTGGCTAAGGCGTGATCGCGCGGAAGCACCACCGTGAATTCCTCCTTGCCGAGCAACGTCGACTGGAAGGGATCAGGTAGGTCGTCGAGATAGGTTATGCCGAAGTCGGCGGCGCCGCTGCGCACGTCCTCGATGACGGTGCCGTGGACGCCGTCGCGTACGTGGAGTTCGATGCCCGGATAGGCGAGACGATATTCGGAGACCAGGCCAGGCAACTTGCCGTTCGCCACCGACATAATCGAGGACACGATGATCTGGCCGCGTCGCTGGTCCGCGAGTTCGCGCATGCTGCGGATGGTGATCTTCAGGTCGTTGAGCATGCGGCCCGCGACACCCACGAATTCCTTTCCCGCCGCGGTGATCTGGACCGACCTTGTGCTGCGGTCGAACAGCTTTACGCCGAGCACCTCTTCGACATGCTTCACGGTGCGCGTTACGGCGGGCTGCGAAGTTTTGAGCAGAGAGGCGGCTGCGATAAAGCTTCCATACTCGGCGAGCGCCAACACCGTCTCGAGTTGGCGGGAAGTAAGATCGGGTAATCCTGAGGTGTTCATCCCATTTATACCTGTTTTGCAATTATTGATGGTATCAGAAACTCCTTGATATAACCAGCCATTCCGCCGACCGTCGTCTCCTCGGCATTCCGGAGCGACAGATGGCCCAATTGGAACGAGTATCGCGTTCAACGACGCATCATCCCGCATTTGCGTGGGACGACCCGTTCCTGCTCGATCAGCAACTCACCGAAGACGAGCGCATGATCCGCGACACGGCCCGGGAATACGCGCGCGAGAAGCTGCTGCAGCGCGTGACTGACGCCTATATGAACGAGGAGACGGACCGTGAGATCTTCCGCGAGATGGGGGCGCTCGGCCTGATCGGCGTGACGTTTCCCGATGAGTACGGCTGCGCCGATGCGGGGTACGTATCCTACGGCCTCGTCGCGCGCGAGATCGAATGGGTCGATTCCGGCTATCGCTCGATGAACAGCGTACAGTCGTCGTTGGTGATGTATCCCATCTACGCCTACGGCGACGATGCGCAGCGCAAACGCTATCTGCCCAAGCTTGCCAGCGGCGAGTGGGTCGGTTGCTTCGGTCTAACGGAACCGGACGCCGGGTCGGATCCTGGCGGAATGAAGACGCGCGCTGAGAAGGTCGTCGACGGCTACCGGCTGACCGGTTCGAAGATGTGGATATCGAACTCACCGATCGCCGACGTGTTCGTCGTCTGGGCGAAGTCGGCCGCTCACGACGATCAGATCCGTGGCTTCGTCCTAGAGAAGGGGATGAATGGTCTCTCGGCACCGAAGATCAAGGGCAAGCTCTCGCTGCGCGCATCGATCACCGGCGAGATCGTGATGGACGGCGTGGTTGTGCCGGAAAGCGCACTCCTGCCGAACGTCTCCGGACTCAAGGGTCCGTTCGGCTGCCTCAACCGCGCGCGGTACGGAATTTCCTGGGGGGTGATGGGTGCTGCCGAGAACTGCTTCCATCGGGCTCGGCAGTACGTGCTCGACCGTAAGCAGTTCGGCCGGCCGCTCGCCGCGACGCAGTTGATCCAGAAGAAACTCGCCGACATGCTGACGGAAATCTCCCTCGGTCTGCAGGCTTCGCTCCAGGTCGGGCGGCTGATGGATTCCGGTCAGATGGCCCCGGAGATGATCTCGGTGGTCAAGCGCAACAACTGCGGCAAGGCGCTCGATATAGCTCGGGCCGCCCGCGACATGCACGGCGGCAACGGCATCTCAAGCGAATTCCAGGTCATGCGGCACGCCCAGAACCTGGAGACTGTGAACACCTACGAAGGCACCCACGACGTGCACGCCCTGATCCTCGGGCGTGCCATCACCGGCATCCAAGCATTCTCCTGAGGCGATCATGAAAGCATGTCTGGAAGGACTGCGCGTACTCGACCTCAGCCGCATCCTCGCAGGGCCCTGGGCGACGCAGCTTCTCGCCGACCTCGGCGCCGAGGTGATCAAGATTGAAAGACCGGGCGAGGGCGACGACACCCGGGGCTGGGGGCCGCCTTTTGTTGTCGGAAAGGACGCCGGCGACGTGTTCGCTGCCTACTATCTGGCCGCCAATCGCGGCAAGAAATCCGTCACCATCGACTTCAGCAAGCCCGAGGGCCGCAACCTCGTCATGGAACTGGCGAAATCCTGCGACGTCATGGTCGAGAACTTCAAGGTAGGCGGGCTCAAGCGCCTTGGGCTCGACTACACAGCCCTCTCGGGCTTGAATCCGCGGCTCATCTACTGCTCGATCTCCGGGTTCGGGCAGACCGGACCCTACAAGGATAAGCCTGGCTACGACCTGCTGGTGCAGGCGATGGGCGGCCTGATGAGCATCACCGGCGCGGCGGACGGCGAGCCGATGAAGGTCGGCGTCGCAGTCGCCGACATCTTCACCGGCTTGTACGCCACGGTGGCGATTCTCGCCAGTCTCAACGAGCGGCGGGCGAGCGGACTGGGCCAGCACATCGATCTCGCGCTTCTCGACGTGCAGATCGCGACGCTCGCCAATGCGGGCATGAACTACCTCGCGTCCGGCAAAAAACCGCAACGTCACGGCAACGCCCACGCGAACATCGTGCCCTATCAGGCCTTCGCGACCCGTGACGGCCACATTGTCGCAGCGGTCGGCAATGACGCGCAGTTCGCTAGGTTCGTCGCGATCCTCGGCGCTCCCGAACTCTCTTTGGATCCAAAATTCCAGCGCAACGCCGACCGAGTGCGCAACCGCGCCGAGCTTCTATCCGTCCTGACCTCGAGGATCCGAGCGTGGAGCAAGGCGGAACTGCTACGCGCACTCGACGGCGAGAAGATCCCCGCAGGGCCGATCAACGAGATGGACGAGGTGTTCGAAGACCCGCACGTCGTCGCGAGAGGTCTGGTCGTCGAACAGCACCTGCACGATGCTGGGGCGGCTACGAAGTTGATCGGCAATCCAATCAGGTTCTCGCGTACACCAATCGAATACGGAGGCGCACCGCCGCGTCTGGGTGCTCACACCGAAGAGATCCTCCGCCGCGATCTATCGATGGCAGTGAGCGAAGTGGACCGGCTGGAAGAGCAGGGAATCGTTTCGAAGAACAGAGCCTAGGTCCGACGAAGAAGCGGACGGCGCAAACAAGTAAAAGCGAGGAAACATGGCGAGGAATGGAATTTCACGACGCGAGGCGCTGGGTGCCATGGCGGGAGCGATGGCTCTATCGGGCCTGGCGAGAGCGCAGGCTGCTACCGAGGTACGGGTCATCATCCAGTTCGGCGTATCCTATCTGCCGCTGATCATGATCGAGGAAGAAAAGCTGCTCGGCGCGGCATTGGTCGAACAGGGCGATCCCCGTGTCGAAGTCAAGTTGCAACGGGTGAGCGGTTCGAATGCCGTGAATGAGGGGCTTCTGGCTGGAACTGCGGACATGGGCGTGATGGGCTCTCCGTCGCTCCTGATCCTCGCGGAAAAATCGCGCGGAGCCTTCAAGGGGCTCGCGGGCTGTTCGTCTTTCCCCATGGTGCTGAATACGGTGCTCGATGGGGTGAAGACAATCGCCGACTTCCGACCTCAGGACCGGATCGCTCTCCCCGCGACCACGTCGCCCCAGAATCTATGCCTCCGAATGGCAGCAGAGAAGACGCTCGGCGACGCCAAGAAGTTGGACGCGAATGTCGTGAACCTGCCACATCCCGACGCGATGGCCGCGATGCTGTCCGGCACCGAGGTTTCCGCGCACTTCACGAACGCTCCGTTCGCCCAGTTCGAGGCCGACGACAAGCGGGTACACCGGGTGCTCAGTTCGGAAGACGTTCTCGGCAAGGCATCGACGTTCGTGCTGCTCGCCGCGAGCACCCGCTTCGTCGACCAGAACCCGAAGGTCTCGGCTGCGATGGTCAAGGCCATGGAGACGGCAATGCAACGGATTAAGGCGGACCCGGCTCAGGCGGCCGCGCTCTACCTCAAGCAGGAGCCGTCCAAGTCGTTGGACCCCGAATACGTCGAAAAGATCCTCCGCGACCCGGAGAACGTGTTCAGTGTCGCCCCGGGCGGAGTTATGGCTTACGCGGACTTCATGCAGCGGACCGGTCAGATCAAGACGAGGCCGGCGAAGTGGCAGGATCCGTTCTTCCCGTTCATTCAAGAACGGCAGGGGTCCTGAGATGAACATGATCAATCAGCGTCAGATCAAGCAGGCCTATACCGCAACCGGATCCAAGCCGGTGCTGAGCCTGAAGAACGTGACGCTCCGCTATCGGACCGACGAGAGCATCGTGACCGCGGCCTACGACGTGAGCTTCGACGTGTATCGGGGGGATCGGTTCATCCTTCTCGGAGCGTCTGGATGCGGGAAGTCCTCGTTGCTAAAGGCGGTGGGCGGCTTCCTGAAACCCGTCGCCGGCGAAATCAGGCTCGACGACAGGATAATCGATGCACCCGGGCCGGACCGGATGATGGTGTTCCAGGAATTCGACCAGTTGCTACCGTGGAAGACCATTCTGCAAAACGTCGCCTATCCGATGCAGAAGTCGAAGCGATGGTCGGCGGCCGAAGTCATGGACCGGGCTAAGCTCTTCACGGCCAAGGTCGGCCTCGAGAAGTTCGGCGACGCCTACCCGCACACGCTCTCGGGCGGCATGAAGCAGCGGGTCGCGATCGCCCGCGCCATGGCGATGGAGCCGAAGATACTCCTGATGGACGAGCCGTTCGCCGCGCTCGACGCGCTGACCCGCCGGAAGATGCAGGACGATCTGCTCGAACTCTGGAGCGGGACGCACTCTACCATCCTCTTCGTCACGCATTCCATCGAGGAGGCCGTGATCGTCGGGTCGCGCATCCTGGTGCTGACCCCGCACCCAGGGCAGGTACGAGCCGAGATCAATTCCCATCAATTCGCCTTCGCCGACATGGGGACCACGGAATTCGGCGACCTCTGCGGTCGCATCCATCACATGCTCTTCACGCCGTGCCCGCGGCACCCGAAAGGAGCTTGAGACGATGACCACGATCAAACAGGCCGCGGGTCTAGCGCTCGCGCTTCCTCTGGTTCGCGACGAATTCGAGTTGTCGAGCGTGACCGAGCCGTCGGCCGACGTCGAGCGTCCGCTTCCGCTCCATGAACGGATTCTCCAAAGCACCATATTCCGCCGTCTCGTCGTCGTCGGAGGTCTGGCGGCCGTCTGGGAGGGCTACGCGACCTGGCTCGACAATCCGCTCATGATGCCGCGCCTTTCGGAGGTCGTCGTCGCACTCTTCTCATCGTTGGTTTCGGGCGGTCTCTTCGCGCGGATCCTGATGACGATGAAGGTGCTGGTGATCGGCTACACTGTCGGCATCGCCGCAGCCGCGGCGATCACGATCCTGGCTTCCACAACGCGCTTCGGCAGTGACGTGTTGTCTACTCTCACGTCGATGTTTAACCCGTTGCCGGCCGTGGCGCTGCTGCCGCTCGCGCTGTTGTGGTTCGGTCTCGGCATGGGAAGTCTGGTCTTCGTAATCGTGAACTCGGTCCTGTGGGCCGTGGCTCTCAGCACGCATACGGGCTTCCAGTCCGTCAGCGAGACGCTGCGGATGGCCGGCCGATGCTTCGGCTTGAAGGGACTGTCGCTCGTCGCCGAGATACTCATCCCCGCCGCGCTTCCCTCCATTCTGGCCGGCCTCAAGATCGGCTGGGCCTTCGCCTGGCGCACCCTGATCGCGGCCGAATTGGTGTTCGGCGTGAGCTCGGGACAGGGCGGCCTCGGCTGGTTCATCTACGAAAACCGCAACAATCTGGAGACGGCCAACGTCTTCGCCGGATTGCTATGTGTGATCCTCATCGGTCTCTTCGTCGAAAGCGTCATCTTCCGCACGATCGAGCGCCGGACGGTGAGGCGCTGGGGAATGCAGAAGTTCTAATCGGACAAGGACGACGACATGGCTCGCGAGTACAAGACTGACATCATCATCCTGGGCGCAGGTCCGGCCGGATACACGGCCGCGATCTACGCAGCGCGCGCGAGTCGCAAGCCGATCCTGATCACGGGCATGCAGCCGGGCGGTCAACTGGTCACGACGACGGACGTCGAGAACTATCCGGGCTTCGCCAACGTCATCCAGGGGCCATGGCTGGTGGAGCAGATGCAGGCGCAGGCCGAGCACATGGGCACAAGGGTGATCTACGACCATGTCGTGGAGATCGTGACCGACGTGCGTCCGTTCCGCCTGATCGGCGACAGCGGCGACCACTTTCTCTGCGACGCCTTGATCTATGCGACCGGTGCACAGGCCAAGTGGCTCGGAATTCCTTCCGAAGAAGCCTTCCGGGGCTTCGGCGTATCGGCATGCGCCACCTGCGATGGCTTCTTCTTCCGCAACAAACGCGTCGCGGTGGTCGGAGGCGGCAATACCGCTGTCGAGGAAGCGCTTTATCTCGCGAACATCGCCAGTTCCGTCACGTTGGTCCACAGACGCGACACGCTTCGCGCAGAGCGCGTGCTGCAGGAGCGGCTCTTCGCGCATCCCAAGATCGAGGTCCGCTGGAATAGCGAGGTGGATTACTTCGTAGGCAAGAGCGACCCTGCGAAGGTGGAAGCGATCGCCCTGAAGAACCGGACGTCGGGAGCCATCGAGCAGCTCGATCTCGACGGCGTCTTCATCGCCATCGGACACGCGCCTGCGAGCGCGCTGCTTGAGGGTAAGGTGGAGCTGCACGCAGACGGCTACATCAAGGTGAAGCCGGGCACGACGACGACGAGCGTGCCCGGACTGTTTGCGGCGGGCGACGTCGCGGACGGTGTCTACCGTCAGGCCGTCACTGCGGCCGGACTGGGATGCATGGCCGCGCTCGAGGCCGATCGATACCTAATGGTCCACGCCGCTCCGGATTCCGCAGACTCTCTGAAGGAGGCAATCGTTGCCTAAAGGAGGCGGGAGTCGCATCCGCATCATGGGCACAAACCCAACAGACTATTGCTGAGCAGAATCCACTACTCGGCAGTCAGATTCGTATCCTTCGGTACGTCGCTGGTATTTGTGCTGAGCAGACATCGCATTGGCGCGCCGGCGTGAGCGCCTTGTCGTACGAAAAGGCATGCCAGTCGATGTTCCGCAACGCTTCTGCGCTCGGCCCGATGGTTCGCCGCTTACGGGCAGAAACGGACATCAACCCTGCCGACGCCCCGCCGAATCGGCCGTTCTACCTGATGCCCAAGTTTGAGACCGATATTGCGCGAGTCTGCTGACGTCGCGGACACCGATGTTGACGTTGCGTTAGGCTTGATCGCAAGCTATTACGACCAGCATCAAATCTCTACGGCTTAACTATGATCCGTCACATTGTTCTGTTTACCGCCAAAGATAAGGCCGATATCGATCAAATAATCGATGGCCTATCGATTCTCACCGCGATCCCGCACGCGCGCCGGCTTGAGGTCGCTCGCAACCGAAAGACTGATCAGCTCGGAAACGACATCGACGTTGTTGTTTACGGTGAGTTCGACAGCGAGACGCAGTTCGCAGCTTACAAAGCTCACGATCTTTACCAGGAATCGATCAAGCGGGTGCGACCACTCCGCGAACTCCGGTTTGCGGCTGACTGCAACACCTCAGCGGATACGCTTTTCGCCTCGACCGTGAAGACGACCTGAGTTGACTCCGACGCTCTTGCCAGTTGGACGAGAAGCACAGCGCGGCGCCTTCCGGCCTCATCGATAAGTCAAGGCCGAATGCATATCCGGGAACTGCAGTGGATCGAACCCGTTACGGCGATGCGGTCTCTCGCAGATCGGCCGCAGCTGACGTTTCTCGATAGCGCAGCGAAGCATGATTGGCTTGGACGCTATTCGTATGTGGCTTGCGATCCATTCGGCACCTTCATATTTGCCGACGGGCAGGCGATGTGGAATGGGGAGACTCTCGCCGGTGATCCATGGTGTATTCTTCGCAGCCTTCTCGCCAAATATCCGCAAGAGCATTACCCCGGTCTCCCACCGTTCCAGGGGGGCGCCGCCGGCTTCTTTGCCTATGATCTGAACAGGACGCTGGAGCGATTGTCGCCGCCGGCAATTCCTGGTCAAGGGCTCCCCCAGTCGATACTGCATTTTTATGACCTGGTGCTCGCCTTTGACCATCGAGACGATAAATGCTGGATCGTTTCTACGGGATGGCCGGAGCGGGACCCCGCGGATCGCAATGAGCGCGCACGGCGTCGAGCCGACGAACTGGTCGCTCTGCTCGCCTGTCCAAAGCCACTGCAGGAAAAGTCCCGCGACACAGTGAGCGCGTGGCATTCAAACTTCAGTCGCGAGCGCTATATCGCGGAGGTACGGCGCGTCATCGATTTGGTTCTTGCGGGAGACATCTTTCAGGCTAACATCGCGCAGCGCTTTTGCGCCAGGCTGTCGGCCTCGTTTGACCCACTTGCCTTCTACTGCCGGCTTCGTTCCCTGAACCCGGCGCCCTTTGCAGCCCTGCTGCTCTACGACAAGCTGGCAATTGCATCCAGCTCGCCGGAACGGTTCCTCAGGCTCGACGGACGACAGGTCGAAACGCGACCTATCAAAGGCACGATCGCGCGCTCGGCTGATCCGACAGAAGACCGGCGTCGCGCCGCATCCCTGCGCTCCTCCGAGAAAGATCGCGCCGAGAACACCATGATCGTCGACCTATTGCGCAACGATCTGTCGCGTGTTTGCACGGCTCATTCGGTCGAGGTCCCTCTGCTTTGCGACCTCGAATCCTATGCTTCTGTGCATCACCTCGTGTCGGTGGTGACCGGCGCACTCGCGGCTGATCAAGATGCCGTCACTCTATTGCGGGCTTGCTTTCCCGGTGGCTCCATCACTGGAGCCCCCAAGGTGCGATCGATGGAAATCATCACTGAAATCGAGCGTGTTGCGCGAGAGGTCTATTGCGGAGCAATCGGTTTCGTCGGCTTCAACGGGCGCATGGATACGAACGTGGCAATTCGAACCGTAACGATCAACGATGGATTGGCAGTCTTTCATGCGGGCGGTGGGATCACGATGCTGTCGGAGCCAGACGCCGAATACGAGGAAACGCTCGCCAAGGCGCAGCGCATCTTCGAGGCGTTTCATACCGAGACAGCCCCCGGGTCATGATTGCGATCATCGATAACTACGATTCGTTCGTCCATAATGTCGCTCGCTACTTCCAGGAACTTGGGGAAGGGGCGGAGGTCATTCGAAACGACGCGATCAGTATCAGTGATCTTATCCGGCTAAAGCCTCGCGCGGTGGTGATCTCGCCTGGCCCCTGCACCCCAGTCGAAGCCGGGATCTCCACAACGATCGTTCGTGAACTCTCCGGTCGCGTCCCGATTCTCGGCATCTGCCTCGGACACCAGTGTATTGGAAGCGTTTTTGGAGCGCGGGTCGCGCGTGCGCGGCGCCCCATGCACGGACGAGCTGCCCGTATTATGCATAATGGGCGAGGGCTGTTCGAAGGACTTCCGTCGCCGCTTTGCGTGGGGCGGTACCATTCCCTTGTCGTAGAATTCGATGAATTATGCTCTTGCCCTTTCGCGGTAACGGCACGTTCGGAAGAAGGCGAGATCATGGCTCTCGCGCATCACCATCAACCCACATATGGCGTACAGTTCCATCCGGAATCGATACTGACCCAAGAGGGATACCGATTGCTTGGCAATTTTCTACGCCTCGCGGACGCGGCATGCTCGTAACCGAGAAAATTGTCGTTCAAGCAACGGGCGTCAAGTTGGAGCACGCCGTGCTATGCTAGTTACTCGCTTCGGGCGAGCGGCCAAACGGCTTAGGCGGCGCGAACCGTCCTGAGGAATGCTGCGAGCTCTAACTTCAGGCGGCTTGAGTTTGCCGCTAGGGATCGCGCCGCGGACAGGACCTGCGCCGAGGACGCCCCGGTCTCGCTGGCGCCTTGCTGCACGTCCGTGATGCTGAGGCTCACCTGCTGAGTTCCCTGAGCGGCCTGCTGCACATTGCGGGAAATCTCGCGGGTCGCGGCGTCCTGCTCTTCCACCGCTGCGGCGATCGTTGACGCGACCTCGGACATCCGGCCGATGGTGACGCCAATCCCTTTGATGGCCAGGACTGCCTCCTGCGTCGCATTCTGGATTCCGCTGACCTGCACGCTGATCTCATCGGTCGCCTGCGCGGTTTGCTGGGCCAGGGCCTTGACCTCGGAGGCGACGACAGCAAATCCCCGGCCGGCATGTCCAGCGCGCGCGGCTTCGATGGTCGCATTGAGCGCGAGAAGATTCGTTTGCCGTGCAATGGAGTTGATAAGTTGGACGACCTCGCCAATCTTGTCCGCTGCAGTCAACAGTTCGCCGACCTGCTGGTTTGTCGTCTCGGCCTGCTGCACAGCCTGTCCGGCGATGTGAGCCGAGCCTTGCACCTGCCGACCGATCTCGCTCACCGAGCTCGAGATCTCCTCGCTCGCCGACGCCACCGACTGAACGTTGGCGGAGGCAGCTTCCGACGTGGCGGCCACAATCTTGGTCAGGTCGCTTGAGCGTTGGGCGGCCGCGGTAAGCGTGCCGGCCGCGGCCTCCAGCTCCGCCGCCGCGGCAGAGACTGTCTCGATAATTTGGCCCACTGTGCCTTCAAATTCGCCCGCGAGCCTGTTCATGTCAGCCTTTCGGGCTTCGGCTGCGAGGAATTCCTGATTCATCCTGGCCTTGGCTTCTTCGTCGGCCTTCTGTCTGGCCAGGATTTTGAACATCTCGACCGCTTGCGCCATGTCGCCGACCTCATCGGCTCGGCCCAGTCCCGGAAGCACCACCGCGAAATCTCCCGACGCCAGCTTTTGCATCGCGCCGGTCATTCTGGCAATCGAACCAGCAATGCGCTGGCCAAAGAAGATCGCAACGAGGCCAATGCAGATCGTTGCCGCCGCGATCGTCCAGATCATAATCTGCCGCAGCTCTGCGGCATGAGCTTGCGACGCCAGATAGCGGTCGCCGGCCACCTTGACCAACGTGTCCAGCGCGGGACGGTTGCGCTGAAAGACCGTTGCGAAATCAGCGACCTCATCGTTGAGGGAGCTTTGAGTAACCATGTAGCCCGCAAAGCTCTCGCCATAGGCCTTCATGAGAGTCGACACTTGATTCCGCACGGGCTCGGGCAGGCCCGAACTTTTGAGTGCTTCAGCGAACTCGGACCGTCGCTTGTCGAAATCATCGCCATATTTCTCGTCACCGCGCATGATGAAGTCCTTTTCATGCCGGCGCATCATCAGAAGGAGATTGATCAGACGAGGCTGGTCGAGGTCTGCCAGTCTGCGTTCGGCCTGATGAACCGCAGTCCGCAGCTTGCCCTGCAATCCCTGGTCTTCGTTCAATCCGAGCGTGCGCTGCATCGAAACGATATTATTGAACCGGGTCTGGTAGAGGTTGAGGCCCGATCGCAATGCGCTGCTCTGCTTCAGGGCATCCCCGTCCGGAAGTTTGTCGACGAACGCTTCAATCGCCGATAGATGTCCCAGCGCAGTCTCAACGATACCCGCATGCCGACCGACCAACTTTTCGTCGTGCTTGCGCAAGAACTCGTTGGCGATTTGACCCGCCTCGAGATAATTGGCCGACAGGCCGACCACGTCCTGGCGCAAGCTGATCATCTGATCCGATTCCGCCTGGGCCTTGGCGTCGAGATAGAGGCCACCCAAACAGATCAAGCCGGTCAAAAGGATGCCTACGATCGCCAGCAGCGCAATCTGGATTCTTAGGCCAAGTCGAATTCGCGGCAGAGGCGTTAGAATTACGCGTATACGTGAGGCGAACAATGGCATCAGTCCTTTTTGGCACCGCAGCATGCGACATACCGCAGCGCACCTAAAGGATTTCCTAAGTTGCCCAACCTGTCGAATTTGTTTTGGCGTGTTGGGAGCACCGGCTGTTGCTCAACACCTTCCAACAGTTGCGCACGAAAAGTGGTCTTGGGCGTCGACCGCATTGCCGTCTGAAGAGAAGCAAGATGGTGATAAGGGCTAGAGCCGCCAGGGTCGCGCCGCAGTAGGGCAATTCGACAAGCGTCTCCTTCAGAGGCTGCGCTTGCCCGTCGGGCGACATCGGCGTCCGAGTCCCGTACTCCTCCGCCAAAATGATGCCGTCGGCGCCAGGCCATCCATGCCTCGGCAACGTAAACCACACTGCTCGCTTTGGCGAAGCTGACCTTACACTGCGTTTGAACAGCTCCCGTCGAACCAGGTGGGCTCGATCGGCATTGGATCGGCATATTGCCGAGGATCAAACTCTGTCGTCCCCGATACTCGATATTCTTGCACCCGCCGATGCTGGACTCGAAGCTGGCGAAACCGGCTAAGGAACTCCCGAGTGTGTGGCTGACGCAGGTGGGTAGCGAGAGCATCGGCGCTTTCCCAACACTCAACGAGTAACATCCTGTTTGGGTCGGCGACATCAACCGAGAAGTGGTACCGTTGGCACCCTGGTTCTCCGAGAGTTGCCGCTACTACAGTCTTGGTGAGGTCTGTTGCCAACGGCATTTCGCTGGCGAGGAGATTGAACGTTCCCACAATCAATATCATGCGAATATCCAGTCCCCTTGTTACTGGTTAACCAGCGGGCAGTTCCGTTCGCCAAGAGGCCGATCGGCCTCCTCTCCAGGAATGGTTGCCAAGCGTCGATAGAGATCGAAGGGCCCGTTTGACTCATCAGGTGACTTCACCTGGAAGAGATGCATGTCATGCAACACACGTCCGTCGTTACGAATGCGAATATTCTTGTTGTTCATGTCGTTTACGGGAATATCGGTCGGCGCTTATGCGAGTTTGGCGCATGCGCACCGGGGTTTCGAATACGATCACGCCGACTAATCGCCATCGCCTTGAGGCGGTGGGCGCTGGCCGCAACGCCGCCCAGAAGCATGAGTGGCGGACGGTGATCGTGCTGCTGAGCGCGGACGAGGTAGGCACCAACGAGATCATGCGTCGGACAGGCAAGTCGAAGACCTGCGTCTGGCTATGGCAGGAACGGTTCATAACGGCTGGCGTCACTGGGCTCTTGCGCGACAAGACCCGGCCTTCACGCGTCAAGCCGCTCGGAATCGAGGTAGCGGAGCGCATGGTGGCTCTGATGCTGGCCGACCCGTCGGTCGAGGCGACGCTCTTGACCGCGAATATGATGGCCAAGAAGGCCGGCATGAACGCCGGCGCGGTGCGGCGCATCTGGAAGGCGCACGGGCTGGAGCCGCATCGCTGTCGGCAGCTTGCACCGCGAGCACTCGATCTCGAGTTAGGTGGTATGCCTTGCATGCTAGGGCAACACAGCGCCGGTATAGCGCCACGTGCTGGGTGCGCTCGGTCGCCGCAACGAAGCCATGAGGGCGGAGACGTACGTATCGTGGGCGACGCTTCCTGAAGATCCTTCCGTTATGCACCTTTTCGAGCGTTGACTCAAACTCAACAGAAGTCCGGGTCCGTGCGGCGCGCTCCACGTTCGTTTTTTGTTCGTTTGGCGATTTTTGATAGGCGTCGCGCCCGGGGCAAGCGCTTGCGGCGTACGACCTTGGACGATTGTACTTCCTCGCCAGCACACGCTATCTCTGAGCTCTAGGGCTGGCCGAAGGGATGGGCTGACGGAGAAATGGGACGACGCAAGGGCGGGTCATCGGCGGGGATGGGCTTGCTGATCGTGTTGGGCTTGCTCTTCGCGGCTCTCAATGCCGTCTACCGGTTCATCGTTGAAAACTTGGCCGGGGTCATCGTAACGTGCGTGGGATCCGGTCTAATTTTTCTCCTGATTTACTTCTCTTCCAGGATCGGAAGGCGCAACCAAACCACGGCGACCGAACCGAAGCCAGCTCGGGCACCATTGAGTTCTAATCAAACCGAAACGAGTGATCAGCGGCTCTTCCGTTCGGCTCGGGCTGGTTCGCCTCCGATTCTGGCAAAGTGGGTGCAGCCTGGAGAAACGGTGACTGTCCAAGGCATCACCATCGCCGCTGGCTGTTTCTATCTGGGCGAAGCGCTATCGTTCGATGGTCGCCAGATTGACCAGTACGTCGTCAATCCCAAGCTTCCGGTGCAAACCTCGCGGCCGGACGTCTCCGGCGATTCCATGCCCTACTGGCCGTCTTATGCTGGTGTGCAGCCGGCGGCGCGGGGGGCGTTTCTCGCCTGGATGTCGACTGGAAGGAAGCAAACGGACTACGGCATCGGCTACGTCTTCATGTTCCTTTATGCCCTGGAACACAGGCTTTTCGTCGATCGGGACCTTGCGAGCGCGCCGGCCTTGATTGCAGAAGTCGAGCGACTGCTTTCCCGCCGACCCGACAACGAGTCCTTTCAGAGCTATGGCAAGCGTTTTGTGGATGTCGCAAAATGCGCCGCCGGTTTACCGCTTGCAGTTCCGCAGCCATCGGCCGAGCGACCGCACGCCGGCGAGATGGATATTTCGGTGCGCCTGCATCTTGGACGACGTCTTGCGCAATCGCCGGTCATTCTGTCCGAAGATGCGCTTCTTTGGGTTCTTGCATTGCCTGACGTGTATCTGCGAACGGCAGCCGCGCGATGCTTCGGCGAGTTTGTCGGCCTGTGGCATCTCCGGTTCCGGAACGCATTTCCCGAGGGGGTAGCTGTCGCGACCTCAGGCAACATCGATCTTCGTTACGAGGCCGCAAGTGGTGCGTTCAGCGTTCCAGTGGAGGGCGTTCATCAATCATATCCCGACGTCGCCAAGGCCGTGATGTCCTCCGAACCATTGCGACGCCTTGTGCAGGACTGTACCGACGAGTTGGACGGCTTCAGCCGGCTGCTAGGCCGTCAACCGAACGCTCGCAACTCGGTGCAGGCGTCGCTTCTGCTTCCGCAGGATCTCGTGGCGGCGACAGGATTCGAGGCTTTGCGTGGGTTTGGCGAGCGTCTGTCGGAGATCATGGGTGGTCAGACGCGTGCCAGCACAAAGATGGCCACCGTGTTGGCCGCGGCCAACTTTGACCTGCCGGATAATGGCAAGGTCCCATCGGGGCTTGCCGATCAGCTCGGGCAGCTGCTCGATCGCATGGACATCGCGATCGAGCCCGATCGACGCTTCGGCGGCTCCATCCCTCAGCCCGATGAGCAGATTTTCCTGTTCAAGGCGTCTGGTGGGGGACCGGTCGATCCGGAGCGGCCGGCCTATCGCGCCATGAAGGCCCAGGTCGAAGTCGCCGTTCTCGCCGCGGCGGCAGACGGTGACTCCACTGGCGAGGAGATGTCGCAGGTCATCGCAGGAATTAGGGACGGGAAGGATCTGCTTGCAGTCGAGCGGGCTCGCCTCATCGCGTTCGCCGTCACGATTTTCAATAACCCGCCCAAACTTTCGAGAGTCATGAAGCGTCTGGCAGAGCGCAGCGATGCCGAGCGGGAGGCCATCGCCAACGCCGCAGTCGCCGTGGTGAGCGGTGACCGGAACGTCCGGCCCGATGAGGTCAGATTCCTCGAACGGCTTCATAAGGCCTTAGGTCTTCCCAAGGAAAGGGTCTATTCCGAACTCCATCGCAGCGTTCCGCGACGTGATGAGCCGGTGCCGCTGTCCGTCGAGAGACGCGAGGCAGGTGTGCCGATCCCCGAGGACAGGCCGGCCACCGTCATGACGACTGCCGTCGCGCCGCCCAATCCGGCCGCCAGTATCAGCATCGACGCCACGCGCCTGGCGCGAACGCAACGGGAGACGGCGGCGGTTTCGGAATTGCTGGCAAATATATTTGAAGAGGAACCGACGTCCGTTCCGGTCGAGACGCCGGTGGCCTCCGCCGCGAACAGAACAACCTTCGAGGGACTGGACCGCCCGCATACGGAGCTCGTCGAGCTCCTCGAGCTGAAGGGCGCGATTGGCAGGGGCGAGTTCGACCAAAGGGCCCGCGCCATGAAGCTTCTCGCGGATGGCGCCATCGAGCGTATCAACGATTGGTCTTTTGATCACTTCGAGGAGCCTCTGCTTGAAGACGGCGACGAGATCGTCATGGTTCCGCATTTGCGGGAGCGACTGGCTGAACTGAGAGAGACCGCGGCATGAACAAGACGCCGAAGACTATTAAACCTAAGGACCGGGACACGATCATCCAGGCGCTCAGCGCTGGCGTGGTGCCACGGGTCGGTCTTGCTCACATCCAGGTTGGTAGAGCCGCCGAGATCGGCGCGTTGCTGCGTGACGTCGACCGCATCGCGGACGGCGGCGCAGCTGTCAGATTTGTCATCGGCGACTACGGTGCTGGCAAGACGTTCTTTGCCAACCTCATCAGGCTGATCGCTCTGGAGCGGAAATGTGTGACTGTTCATGCTGACCTGGCACCCGATCGCCGCATTCATGCCAGCGGCGGGCAGGCGAGAGCCCTCTATTCCGAGGCGGTCCGCAACATGGCCACCCGGACCAAACCCGAAGGCGGTGCTTTGGCGGCGGTGGTAGAGCGGCTCATTACCGACACCGTCAAGGAAGCTGGGGAACGGCAGGTCTCGGTTGAAAAAGTGATCGACGAGAAGCTCGCACCGATCCAGGAATTTGTCGGAGGGTACGATTTCGCGACCGTCCTCAAGGCCTACTGGCGCGGCAGCGAGACCACCAACGAAGAACTCAAACTTGCGGCGCTCCGGTGGTTGCGCGGAGAATTTACGACCAAAACGGAGGCGAACAAGTCGCTCGGTGTGCGGACCATTATCGATGACGACAGCGTTTATGACTCGCTCAAGTCGCTTGGATGTCTGACGAAGGTTGCCGGCTATGCCGGGCTGCTCGTGATGTTCGACGAGATGGTCAATATCTATAAGCTCCAAAACGCCCAGGCGCGCAAATCCAATTTCGAACAGATATTGCGCATCGTGAACGATGCCCTCCAAGGCAACACCTCCCATATCGGCTTTGTCATGTGCGGGACGCCGCAGTTCCTGATGGATACGCGGCGGGGCCTCTTCAGTTACGAAGCGTTGCAATCGCGGCTCGCCGAGAACCAGTTCGCCACCAAAGGCCTCGTCGACCTTTCGGGCCCGGTCATCAATCTTCAGAGCCTGACGCCGGAAGATCTCCTGGTTCTATTGTCCAACATCAGGATGGTGTTCGCAGCCGGCGATCCGTCCAGATATCTGGTTCCCGATGACGCCTTGACCGCCTTCATGGCTCATTGCGATCGGCGTATTGGAGAGGCGTATTTTCGCACGCCGCGGACCACGGTGAAGGCCTTTGTCCAGTTGCTCTCGGTTCTTGAGCAGAACCCCGGCGCGAAGTGGCAGGACCTTCTGGGGGAGGTGCAGGTTCCGGCAGATGCAGGTGGACAGGCAGATTTGATGACGGACGGCGGGACACAGCCCGGAGGTGACGATGAACTCACCAGCTTCCGCCTCGGGACTTGAAGTCGCCTATCACCTGCTTCATCCCAGGATCCAGCGCTGGATACGCGATCAGGGCTGGGATGAACTGCGTGAGATCCAGGCGCGTACGATCCTGGCCGTGCTGCAGGGCGATCGGGACATCTTGATTTCAGCGACGACGGCGGCCGGTAAGACCGAAGCCGCGTTTCTTCCCATCCTCACGTCGATTGCGGAACGCAAGGTCACAGGCTTCTCCGTTCTCTACGTCAGTCCGCTCAAGGCGCTGATCAATGATCAATTCCGCCGCCTCGAGGGATTGTGCGAGAGCATGGAAATTCCGGTTGTGAAATGGCATGGGGACGCTCCCCAGGCCGACAAGAAGAGAGCTATGAACCGGCCGGACGGCATCGCTCTCATCACCCCGGAATCGATCGAGGCGATGTTCGTCCGTCGCCCTGCCGACGCCAAACGTCTGCTGTCATCCGCAGACTTCATCATCGTCGACGAACTTCATGCCTTCCTGCAAGGGCTACGGGGGCTGCATGTTGCCAGCCTGTTGCGGCGGATCGATGCGATGTCAAACAGACCCGCCCGACGCGTCGGGCTTTCCGCGACCATCGGCGATCTTGATCAGGCCTGTTCGTGGCTACGGCCAATCGATCCCGCGAAGGTCGAACAACTCAAGGCCAAATCCGATGCGCCTGAATTGCGCCTTCAGGTCAGAGGATATGTCGAACCTCCCGACCTCGACGATCCCGATCATGCCGAAGGAGGCGGGCCCGCAACCGGACAGGAAAGGCCGCACCGGATCGCGCTCGATGCGATCTCCGACCACCTGTTCGAGACGCTGCGCGGCGAGAACAATCTTGTGTTCGGCGGATCGCGGCGCACAGTGGAGTCCACCGCCGATCGCCTGCGGCGACGCTCCGAGACGGCCAATGTCCCCAACGAGTTCTACCCGCATCACGGCAGCCTTTCCAAGACACTCCGCGAGGAGCTCGAAGACCGTCTGAAGGACGGCAGGTTGCCGACAACGGCGGTCTGCACCTCGACGCTCGAGCTCGGGGTCGATATCGGCTCGGTCAAGTCGGTTGCGCAGATCGGCGCACCGCGTTCGCTCGCGTCATTGAAGCAGCGATTGGGACGCACGGGGAGGCGCCGCGGCACGCCGTCGATCCTGCGCATCTATCTGCGCGAGCCGAACATCGACCAGAAATCCGGTATCCTCGATCGACTTCGTCCCAACACGATCCGGTCCGTCGCTGTGGTCCGCCTGTTGCAAGAGGGGTTCGTCGAAGAGGCCCGCATCGTCCCCGAAATCGCCTCGACGCTCATCCACCAGATGCTGTCCGTGATCATGGAGCGCGGCGGGATCAGGCCCAAGCCTCTGTATGATCTGCTCTGTGGAGCTGGACCGTTCTCGTCGATCTCGACGGCCGAGTTTGCCGGACTGCTGCGGCATCTCGGCAGTCCCGAAGTTCGTTACATCGAACAGGCCGGTGACGGGACCTTGATGCTCGGCCAGGAGGGCGAGAAGGTCGCGCAGTCCCGCAGCTTCTTTGCGGTGTTCGAATCGAACGAGGAGTGGCGGTTGACGGCGGGCGGGCGAACGCTCGGAACCCTGCCGATCATGCATCCCGTGCACAAGGACGGGCTGGTCGTTTTCGCGGGCCAACGCTGGATCGTCCAGGACATCGACGAGCAGACGAAGACGTTGGTGATCGCACCTCACCCAGGTGGCGTTGTGCCGCGCTTCGAGCCTGCCGCCGGTGAGCCGGCTCACGATCGGCTGATCGCCATGATGCGCGAGGTCTATCTCGCCGATGACGTCCCGTCTTATCTCGACACCAGGGCGCGAGATCTGCTGGCTGAAGGGCGCGACACATTTCACCAGCTCGATCTGGAGACGCGGGCGCTGGTTCCGGAAGAGCGCGACCTGCACGTCTTTCTTTGGCGAGGATCGCAGGCGACCGCGGTCTTCAGCGCGGCTCTCGCGATGGCAGGCCTGCAATCTGGCGGGCATGAGCTCGGGGTCTCGGTTTCCAAGATCAAGGAGGGCGAGCTGCGTCCGATCCTGTCCAAACTTGCCGGAATGCAGCAGATCGATCCGGACGACGTTGCCGCATTTGTCGCCAACATCAAGGTCGGCAAGTTCAGGGAGCAGGTCCCGGAAAGCCTGGCAAGATCATTGTGGGTCCGCCAAAACCATGACAAGGTCGGGGAAATATCCGCGATGGCCGCGCTGGCAAACTGTTCGTAGCGAAGGACTGTTCCGATGCGCGGAGCGCCGCGAAGTCGGATGCCGAAGTCAAGCGCGGCAACCAGCCTTCCGGCCTACCCGGGGATGAAGCGGCTTTCGCTCCGGTGGCCGTAGTAGCACCGCCATTTCGACGATGAAGGCCGTTGAGGGCAGTAGTGTAGAGCTCGCAGATTTCGGTGCGCGGCGTTCACGAGTCCCCCACACCCTGGCCTACATAGACGATACCGGCCTATCCTCAGGGCGAACACCGTCGAAGCTCGCTCTGTTCAGATCAGAATTGCTGCCAGGACCGGTCTCTTCTTTCCCTTGGTTCCGATGAAATCGGAGGGGCGATCCTCGAACTTCGACATACCGGTTCTGGGTGCGAAGCATTGGTCGACTGGCTTCAAGAACATGGCGCTCGAATCCGCCACGCGCAACGTCCCGCTGTCAAAGGGGTCGTGGCGGTTCGCGCAGAGGCGGGTGCAGGGTGACAATATGAAGGCGTGGTCGGTTGGGCCGCGCCTCCATTTTTGTCATTCTCGATATCGCAATCCGCAACATTTGCCGTCACACCGCGGCAAGGAGAGAAGGCGTCGCATGAACCCATCGGATCCTGTTGCGGCGCCCCAAGTCAAACTGACCGAGCCAGTAGCCAGGAGACGTTCGCCCCACGTCGCGTACGCTCCTGCGCTCAGAACTACACCGGCTTGCCCGTATATGGCATCGACGCGGTCAAGCCGCCATCTACCGCGAACGCTTGGCCGTTGACATACGACGCCTCGTCGCTCGCCAGGAACAGCCCCATCGCCGCTAGTTCGTGCGGTTGTCCTGCACGCTTGAGCGGATTGAGCTGACCGATCCTGTCCGAACTGCCGCGTTCCTTGGCACGATCGAAGGTCGCCTTGGTCATGCCCGTTTCGATCAGGCCGGGACACACCGCGTTGATGCGGACACCGGTGCCGGAGAGCGAATAAGCGGTGGTTTGCACCAGGCTGATCACGCCGGCCTTGCTCGCGGAGTAAGGGTGTCCGCCGGCACCTGCCCTGAGGCCCGCAACTGACGCAGTACAGATAATCGCGCCGGATTGTTGCCTCACCATATGCGGGATCGAATGCTTGACCGCCAGGAACGTGCCGATCAGGTTGACGCGCAGGACTTCATGCCAGTTCTCCACGGTCTGTTCGGTTATTGGCGTCCGCCCAGCGCCGATGCCGGCGTTGGCCCAGACCACGTCCAGCCTGCCATAAGCCGCGACAGCGCGATCGATGAAGTTGACTACGTCCTCCTCCAAGCCGGCATCGGCCGTGACAGCTTCCGCTATGCCACCGGCTCGCCTTATCTCCTCGACGGTCTCTTTCACACTGTCGCTGCGATCGACTGCGATCAGCTTTGCTCCGTCCCTGGTGAAGAGCAGCGATGCCGCACGCCCGATGCCGCTTCCAGCGCCGGTGATGATGACGGATTTACCTTGGAGGCGGCCCATATATTTCTCCCTTCTGGTTCACGCGCCTTGCTGCGCGATTGACGTGTCCTGCAGCACGTCCGTTCCTCACGTACTGCGACATCAAGCAGGATGAAACAGCAGACCTTCTGTGAAAATAGAAAAATGATCGCTCGCTCAGAAAACTATTTTCAAGCGGCTCGGCACACAACCACAGGAGAGGTTCTGGACACTCAGGTCTGCGGCCGCGGCGAGATCAAGAATTGACTTTAACTCAAGCCACCAACCAAAGAAGTCGCCTGCCTCACAGCTTGACAGTTTTCTTGCGCGCTCTTTAGAAGCATTTGATGCTCTAAGCCGTGCCAAATGAGCCGCGGAATCGAACTGAGGTCGTCGACGGATGGAGCCGAAAATGCAGACAATCACAACGGTCGCCGAGCTTCGCAGCTCCCTCGCTGAGGCTCGCAGAGCCAACAAGCGGGTCGGAGTTGTGCCGACAATGGGCTATCTCCACGATGGCCACTTGGCGCTGGTCGAGGCCAGCCGGGCTCAATGCGACGTCACCGTGGTCAGCATCTTCATCAATCCCACTCAGTTCGGACCAAGCGAGGATCTCAGCACCTATCCTCGCGACTTTGAACGGGATGAGAAACTGTGCCGCGACGCCGGTGCTGCGATCCTTTTTGCGCCGGACGTTCAGGAAGTCTATCCGACTCAATTTGAGACCTTTGTCGAGCCGGGTGAACTCGCGAAACCGCTATGCGGAGCATTTAGGCCTGGACATTTTCGTGGTGTCGCGACGGTCGTATGCAAGCTGTTCAACATGGTGCAGCCGGACATCGCGTTTTTTGGACAGAAAGACTTTCAGCAATGCGCGGTCGTTCGCCGCATGACGATCGATCTCAATCTTCCGATCGAGATAGTCGCCGTGCCGACCGTTCGGGAGCAAGATGGACTCGCGATGAGTAGCCGCAACCGGTATCTCAGCGAGGAAGAACGTCGGCGGGCCCTTGCCATCAGTCGTGGGCTGTTCGCTGCGGCCGACGGGTTTCGCTCAGGTGAGCGTAACGTGAAGAAGCTGATCGCGATCGCGATGGGGCATTTGGAGCCAGTTGACCGAGTGCAGTATCTTGAACTTGTCTACAGCGACACGCTCAGGACCGCGGAAAGTCCATTGCGGCGACCCGCGGCGCTGTGTGCCGCAGCTTACGTCGGCTCGACCCGGCTGATTGACAATGTCCTATTGGCATCGCCAACTTCGTAGCGCAGTTCAAGGGCAATGGGGCATCCCCATCCGATCACGGCGAGCGGCTGCGAGCCGATCGCCTACACGCCGCGGCGGGGCGGACGTCCGGCGCAAGCGCGCCGCACGGCTTTCAGCATCGCGCGCCCATAGGATGGCGCGATGGGCGAACAGGAGCCACGAGCGTGCGGCCCCGTAGGGATGCCGCGGGTTGATTTTAACTCAAGGTACCCACCCAAGAAGTCGTTTGCGCGGAGCGCTGTCAAATCATACCCGAATGCTGACCTAGGTCGGTCCGGCCCAAGAGCGCCAATCGGGAGAGGAAGCTTATGACCCGTCACGTTGGTCTCGTGAGCCGCGAGGCATCGTCCCGGTGTTCAATCGCCGTCTCAAGCACGGCCTCAAGTGCCAGCCTCACGTCGTCAAACTTTCATCAAGCGTAACGCCGGCTTGCCATTCACGTAACGGAGGCGGTCACCAAGGATGTCGAGCAGGGGCTGCAGCGATCGCGTCTATTCCTGACATTCGCGATCGTGCGATGAAGAGCGCAGACGCGAGGAAGGACATGGCATCCAGTCCTTCACGGAAAGCGGGACGCCGCAATGCTCCACGCGCGCTGACATGGCTGTCGCAATTTTCGGAACACCCGCAACATGGCCGCGCGAATCGCGACTAGGGACTGGAAGATTGGAGAGAAGAAATGAATATGCACGGCCTGTTTTGCAGGTGCGGAGCGCACCATCATCCCACCGCCGCCGAACACGGCTCGGCAATTCCACGCGCCAAGGGCGAGACAGTCGCAAGCTTGGTATTCACTGGAAGCGGCCTTGAGTGGCAGGAGCGCGCAAAGCCGCGGATAAAGGCGTCCGTTGAGGCGATAGTCCGGCCGATCGCGTCCACTACCTGTGATCTCGATCACCATATCTTGGCAGGCAAGACGCCAATTCGTGCACCATTCTCCATCGGCCACGAGGCGGTGGGCGAGGTCGTCGAGATAGGCGATGACGTCAAGACCGTTTCGATCGGCGATATTGTCAGTATTCCCTGGCATTTTAATTGCGGAACGTGTGACCGCTGCCTTAGCGGCCTGACTGCTCATTGCCGCAAGGTTACTCCTGGATCCTGCTACGGCTTGCCACCTGGCGAATGCGGTGGCTTGTTCGATGACCTGGTTCGCGTGCCTTGGGCCGACGGGATGCTGCTCAAGCTACCGGAAGGCGTCGATCCGGTTGCCGCGGTTTCAGCCAGCGACAACTTGTCCATTGGATGGGAGGTCACGGCCCCGCATCTGAAGAACAAGCCGTCGGCGCGCGTTCTTGTGATCGGAGGGGTGAACAGCATCGGTCTCTACGTCGCTGAGTTCGCGCGAGCTCTAGGTGCAGGTGAGGTTGTCTATTGCGACACGAGTGAGCGTCGCCTAGCGATTGCCACGCAACTCGGCGTCACGCCGCACGCAGGCCTACCCGACGATGCGATCGGCACGTTCGACCTCAGCGTTGACGCTTCGTGTGATCCCTCCGGTCTACGTCGAGCAATTACGGCGCTTGAGCCCGAGGGAGTTTGCGAGAGCGTCGGTATTTACTTCAGTGACGTGCCACTCCCAACGTATGCGATGTATAGCCGCGGCGTCCGCTTTCGTACTGGTAAGGGCAACGCAAGACATGCGATGGGGGCGGTCCTAAAGATGCTGGCCGACAAGCAAATCCGACCTGACCTAATCCATTCAGTCGTTTTGCCATGGGATCGCGCTGCGGAAGAGCTTGGCGCCTCTGATAAGCCGGTCTTCACCCGCTCCCCGATGACGCGTTGACATTTTCCAGATCTCGCCAGAACAAACGCCGTGGTTGCCAGCTCAGTCGATGCGTTCGACATGGTGCCAACCCAACTCAGGAGACCTTTCGCGCAGCCTCGTCGTGGTCTTCCAGCAGCGGCACATCTAGGCTTGAGATTTCCGGCATGGCCTTGCCGGCAATGGCTTGCAAGTCGCCGACCATGCCGACCGTGGATTCGATCACGGATACAATCTGGGTCTCGCGTTTCGCCCATTGGCGGCCCATGAATTTGCGTTCCCTGTCGAGATCGTCCCGCATATCGTTGAACTTCTCGACGACGGCTTCCACCCGCTGCCGGAATTTGGTGCCGGTGAGGTACTGATAGACCTGCTCCATCTTGGACTGCTGGCCCTGCTGAACCAGCCGTGAGCTGTTGACCTCGATCAAGGTCTGTCTCAGCGCCACGGCGACCGGAACGGCGCAGCGCGGATGAGCGACCCATACGCCGTCCAGCAAATCAAACTGCTCGATGTGCCTGGGGAGCGCCTGAGAGACAATGAGCGCAATATCGGCTCCGCAACGCCGCTGGTCATCGCGGAGCTTGGCCAGCCAGCCATCGCTCCACGCCTTGGTGCGCTTTAATTCCCACAGGATGATGCCGGCGGACTGGCCGATGGAACCGTTGACTTGCTGGACGACATCCGCGCCCAGCTCTCCCTTGCCGACCGGCTCGATGTGGTCAGTCGGGAAGCGTCCACGGAGGAGGTCTTCGAGCTCGAGCTCGAGCACCTCGCCCTGGGATTGCTGCGACCCTTGCTCGGCCTTGCGCTTCAATTCCTCGATCGTGCGCGCCATGGAATCGATGGTCTGGTCTTTTTCCAGTACGCGCAGCCTCGCGGCTTCATCCGCCTCCACCCTGGCCTTGGAGCGAATGTCGTCGACGGATGCCTGGACACGCTTTTCAACGGTGAGGTCGAGCTCACGCTTTGCCTCGTCCAGCGCGCGCTCCTTGCGCATCAGTTCAGCCTGAGCCTGCTGGGCCTCCGCCAGCTTTGCGTTGTTGGCTTCCAGGGTCTTGCGAAGTTCATCGAGTTCGGCGCCCTTTGACTGCAGTTCCGCGGCAGCGGCGTCGCGGGCTTTCCGGGCCTCGAGGGCGGCGATCTGGATGCGCTCGGCCGCGAGCCGCTGGGCGAGCTGGTCCTCAATCTGCTCTCGCGACCTCTCGATTTGCTCGCGTTCCAGCCGCAGGGCTTCGGTCTTGCGCGCGACCTCGGCATCCTTGCTGGCGAGCTGCTCCTGAAACCGGCGGCGTGTCGCCTCGATTAGGGGCGCGGCCAGCGACTCCGTCAGCTTGATTTCATGGCTGCAATTCGGGCAGTGGAGGGTGGGTTCATGCGGCGGATGGTGTGGCGTTGCGTTCGAATTCATGGTCCTGCCTGACTTGTCGCCATGCTGCCGCAATGGAGGCCGTCCGGCCGGTCCGCCGGGCTTACGCTGCGGATTTACCGTGATTTCCGCATCAATGGTCGAATGCAATGGGCTTGCGCAGCAGCTTTTCCACCGAAACCCGCATCAACTGGCCGATATGGACGTGAATCCGCTCAAGCCAGTTGTATATCCGGTTTGCGGCGCGCCGCGCCGCTGCTGCAGGTACCGGTATGCTCCTGCACAAAACGGTCTGCGGCTTCATCGGCATAGTCGGCGCAGGCCGGCCAAATGGGTTGGATCAACGGCTTCCATCATCGCGACCATGGCGGCCGTGGCGGCCTTGCTCTCCTCCAGCGTCATCGAGGAGAACCCGATCAGGTCGTCGATGCTGTCCGAGTGCGATTCCAGCTGCACGAGACGCTCCAGCGCCGCGATGCGCTCATCGTCCAGCGTGGCGTTATCCCTTCGCAGCTGGCCCATTTTCGAAGCGAAACCCGCGCTTCCCGGGCAACGAAACGCCAGGAAGACGTCGAGAACGCGTCGCAGCACGTTCGGCATCATGTAGCCATATTCATAATCCGTATCCGTGCTGGCATCGAACTTCAGCACGTGATCGACCAGGTAGTGATACTCGGAATCATATTCACGCAGCAGCTTCGACATTTCGACGATCGAAGATGAGCGCGCGCCAGTTCCTTTCGGGATCTTGACGTCCAGAAATAGCAGGCTTGCGGTCGGCGCCGTTGCTTCATTGCGCGGCTTATGGAGGCCTTTCCAGGCTTTCTTGAACTCGTTCATGCAGTTCTGATTGTGCGTCAGCACGAACACTTGAGCCGCATTCGCAAGCCGGCTCAAGAGCAGCGAGCAGGCATAGTTCAGCGCTCTGCTGTCCAGGCTCGAGATCGGATCGTCCACGATGACGATGCGGTCCTTGATTGACCGTCCTTCAGCCTCCAGCGTGGAGAGGAAATAGCAGATCGCGATTGCGGTCTTCTCTCCTTCGCTGGGGCTGCTGTCGATCGGCCGCCCGCGGCGATGAATCTCGTAGCCTTCCTCGACGCTGGAAATCGAGAGCTCGTTGTGGCCGAGATAGGCCTCTATGAGACGGTTGATCTTTTCTGCCGCTCGACCGTGCTCCTTGATCCGGGATCGCAAATCGATCGCTTGCTGCTGAAGCTGATTGTAGCTGGCCGTCGTCGTGTCGACGTCAGCCTGGGCGTCGCTGATCGCTTGGCTTACGTTCTGAAACTCACTTTTCTTGTCGGCGAGATGGTGACGTCTGAGCGCAAGACGGGCTTCGTCCTGCCGCTGGGTGAATTTGGCAGAGGATTCGTTGTGCTTTTCGATGGCCGAATTGAGCACGTCCGCCCATGCATTGACCAGGCCGAGGGCCGAGGCAATCAGCTTTTCGTCATTCCATGCCAATTCCTCTTTCAGTGCGATCGTCGGGCGCTGTAGCTTTGCCTCAATGGCGGCAATGGCTGGGCTGAGCACTGTTTCGACGGCCTCCTGCAGGCTGTCCTTGACCCGGATCGCTGCATCCTCATAGGTGCCGCGAACATCGGCCGCGATCTCTTTCGAAGGTGCAAGGTTGAGAGCCGCCTTCAGGTAGCGATCCCGCTCCTTGCCCAGCACGTCCCGCACGTTTTCGAGTTGCGCCACAAACTGCTGGAAGCCCTCGTCAAGGGCGCGTTCCAGCAACTGCTTGCGTTCATCCGACAGCTCTCCGCCGCAGAACAGGCAGCTCTCCAGCCGGTGCTCCCGGTGATAGCTGCTGCCTTCCTGGACCCAGAGCAACATCTCCGGATGCTTTTGCAGTTCAGCGATGATCGTGAGGCTTGGCGTCTGGAGGAGCAACGTGGCTGCTTTTTTCAGCGCATCGTCCGTCGCACTCGTTCCGAATCCAAAGAGATCGACCTTGGGCATCGCCTGTTCCAGCCGGCACACCTCGCGTTGGGCGGCCAGGCCCTGGTCGTCCAGTTTCGCATCGGCGCCAAGGTCGAGATTGGCGTAATCCGATGTAAGCTGCGGCGCTTCGTACTTGCGGCTGGCTTGCCGCAGCTCCGCAGAGATTGCCCGGGCGCTGTCGCGCTTGAAGGCCGTAAGTTGTTGCTCCTTTGTGCGATGCAGGCGCTCGGCGGCGATCTTCCGCTCATTTGCCGCAGGAAGCGCCGCCTCGGTCTTCGCGAGCTCCGCTGCCAGCTCGGCCTGTTCCCGGCCGATGTAAAACACAGGCTTGGCCCGACCCGCGGACCATTGCAGATTGAGATTGATGAAGTCTTCATTGAAGACGGCGAGGGGACCGGCGAGGCCGTTACCGGGCCCAGCCTTGATCGTCGTCCCGTCGCTGGTCAAAACCTCGAATTCGCAACCGGCAGGAAGCCGCGTTGGTGGCGGATCGTCTTGCATGGCGGCAAAGCAGCGCGAGAGCGTGCTTTTTCCAGATCCATTGAATCCGTATATCAGATTGAAGCGCTTGAACTCGATACTTGGTGACTTCGCGTTCCTGTCCGCCAAAACACCGGCGTGAGCCAGCTTGGAAATATTGGAAATCAACATAGCAATCCAGCACCCCAATCAACAAACGTAACAATCACGACAGATGTGCGAATGCAAGCACTGCTTGTATCGTTCTTTGCTACAATCAAATTCCACGCGGCAAAATCACGGGGGCGGGGAGCGGACTTTGACGCCGGTGCGTTGGCACCACAGCGTTCGCCGCCGGCCCTCCGGAAAATCAGTTGAAGCGCATCCACGTCGCACAGCGGGTTTGGCGGCCGTCACCAATCAGGATCGGATGTGGACAGGCAATCCCGGCGCGCGGTGAAGGGCGCCCGTTGCCGGCGCTCCAGCAGGCCTATGACGCGCCGCGATCCTCAATACCTCAGTGCCGCCGAGACCGGGCGGCTGTCCCGCGCAAGGCAACGGCGTGATTGGCGCAACGGCTTACCGCCATGCGACGTCGCAAAAGACGATACCGGTGGTGGCAGGCACAGGAGCCTCAGAACCAGCGCACTCACGGCCCATCATCCAGCTTGCGAAGTTCGCGGGCCAGGTCTTTGACCGCTTGCGGGGCACTTGACCCATTCACGTCGCCGAGGATGCCGCGTGCGCGTTCCGGCGAAACGACGGCGGGGCCCATCGGATAGGCCAGCCGCAATCCCTCATAGTCCCGGTCCGATGGCAGCAGATTCTCCTTCGAATAACAGACGCTGGCTTCGCCGTTCTTCAGGAACGACGACTTGAAGAAGTACTTCATGATCGACAGCGGATCATAGGAAGACCAGGTGTAGCTGTGGCTGTCTTGATTGAGCTGCTTCAGATTGGTTTCATACTCTGCGTTGGTCCAGCCGTAAGCTGAGAGAACTGCGTCCTTGATGAATTCGGGCTCGCACTTCGCGGCTGGCGACTGATGCTCGTGATCGAAGCCAAGCGCATGCATGATTTCGTGCATGGTGGTTTGCTGGGCCGTGTCCGGCGAATAGTCGGTTGCGATGCCTTGGAGCATAACCGACGGCCCGTCCTTGACGTCCGGATGATGCGACGTCCGGCCGATATAGGCCGCGCAACATCCTCCGGAGAAGCTGACGCGAATGTCGCTCCTGGTTCCGGGCGCTGTGCATGACCTGAAGTCCGGTGCTGCGCCGAAATCAATTGCGATATTGACGTTCTTCCCGTCCAGCAGCTTCGCGACCGACGCCAGTACCAGCGCTTTCTCCTCGCTGCTGCCGCCATAAAAACAGGCCTTCAATTTCTGTCCCGGATTCCACAGCAACAGCCGGGAGTAAACATACTTCGCGTCGGGATCGAGCGGCTCAGCGAGCTTCTGCAGCGCATTGACATTGAGGTCCTTGCTGAGCCGGACGGACTTGTCTCCCAGTCCGTGCAGATCGTGGG
The DNA here is from genome assembly GCF_054063355.1 of Bradyrhizobium sp. USDA 4502. Lineage (NCBI taxonomy): Bacteria > Pseudomonadati > Pseudomonadota > Alphaproteobacteria > Hyphomicrobiales > Nitrobacteraceae > Bradyrhizobium > Bradyrhizobium sp. USDA 4502. Next base: position 3,847,068 of record NZ_JBSSGF010000001.1, on the reverse strand, counting down.
CCGCCGCCGGAAACACCAGGCCGACCAATGCTGTCAGCAACAAAATGGTCCGTGAGGTTGTCATGATCCCGCGTATCATTTTCGCCCCCTGAAATCTGCTTGCGTCCTAAAAAGAGTATCAATACGGTATAGCCCGTTAAACGGGAAGGCTGACGGACATGAAATTTTCACCGTGGCCCATTTTTTTTGTATTTTTATCGATTTGTTTTCCGGCGCAAGCAGAGCCGGTGCCATTTCCGGGGGAGGCGGACACGCAACTGCCGAAGCGCCTGGCATTGGTCATCGGCGTCGAGAACTATCAGAACAGCAGCGGACTGTACCTCAGGCCGTTGCCCGATGCCGCACAGGATGCACGGGCGATCGCCGCGTTCTTGCCGCAGCTCGGCTTCGAAAAGCCCCAGCTCGTCATTGGGACAGACAGCAACATTTTTGTAACCAAGAATATTATCGAGGCGGCGATCGATGATTTCATCGGCAGTGCCAAGAAAGCAAAAGACGATAGCGGGCGGCTGCCAGTCCTGCTGGTGTATTTCTCTGGACATGGCTTTAGCGTCGATGGAGCAAGCTATCTAATTCCTTCAGACCTTTACGCGACGAACCTTAGCCAGTTTAAAACGTCATCTGTGCCGTTGCTGGAAGACATTGTGCTGCGGCTTCAGAATGAGGTGGAGCCGGCGCTGCAAATCATCATCACCGACGCGTGCCGGACGCCGACGCCAGCAACGATAAATGCCGCGCCCGGCACCAAGGACCTCATAAGCGGCACCGTCGATCCGAACCATGGCCGGGCTGCGGTCAAAACCGAGCTGGGAAAAAATCGCTCGCTCTTCTTGTATTCGACCCTGGACGGCAATCCGGCCTTTGGTACCGCTGGAGCTGGCGGCCGGTTCACGAATGCCTTGAAATCTGCCCTCAGCACCGTGGTCGCGCGCTCCGCGGCTGAAGACACCAGCCGGGTTTCGATTCGGGAGGTGTTCGACCGAGCCAAATTCGAGATGGACACCGCTGTGACGGGCAAATGGCAAAAGCCGTTGTTCGATGACAGCTTCGGATCGTCATTCTATCTGCTTCCGACCGTCACCGAGTTCAAGCTGGAGCGGGCGTCCTATGACAGCACCACGCTTGACGCCGGCGTGAGTGCGCGAGCGGCCTGGGACAGGCGCGTCTGCAATCTCCGCGAAATGCTCTTTCAGATTTCGGAATATTCGTATTACTCGCAACGCGTCATTGACGAGATGTTCCGGCCCCCCGCCTGGGGACCGCTCGACTGCGCAGCGGTACAGTCATTGGGTGGAGGTCAAATTGGCGCGGCCGCGCCCGCGTCCAAGGACGCGGGGAAATGGAACGTTCCAAGCTTGTCGGGCCCAAGCGCCTTGCCTTCGCAGGTGCGGTCACAAACCGGTCAACGGGGTGAGCGATTGCAGCGCGGTATCGACGGCTGGAGGATCGCATCGGAGCTGCAGATCGGCCGCATTGTCCCAGCGGCCGAGCTAACTACGCCGGCGCCTGCGCCATCAGGGCGGTCGTCGAATGTATTCGCTCAACTTTCGACCCCGGACAGTTCGACGGGCGGGGTGACGGTTCAGAAGAAGCCAGACTTTGGCGATGCCGCGACGGCAATCTCGCAATCGCCGCTTGTGGCCAATGCACCGCCGATCGCATTGCCGCCGCCCGATGTGCCGCTCGACCAGGCTGTCGTGGCGAAGGTAAATCTGTTCCTGCGGGAGATGGCCGATCCTCAATCGCCGCCAAAAGCGGTCATTCCTGCCGGAGAGTTTCTCCAGGTCATGAGTACATCGCCTGGACGAACCTGGCTGCTGGTCAAGCATGCAAGTCTGGGTTCGGGATATGTCTCGGGCGATCTGATCGAGGCGGCGCTGATGAAGTTGAGCAAGCTCGTGACGTTCCAACCCAACCAATTTGAGCTGGACGAAAACGCCAAGATTCAGTTGCTTGGCGCGTACGGACTGCTGGGCGGCGTTGCGATCGTCGATGCCGTGGCTGAATACCCGGACACGGATGGGACGCTAGGTTTTGCCAGAGCATCGGGCGCCGCGAAATTTGTCAGCGATGTCGCGACACCGCATGAGCCGAACCGCAAGAGCCAGCTCTACATTGCCGTGCGGGCAAGCAAGGACAAAGCGAGCGTCGCGGCGGGCTCCGTGCGCATGACCATTCTCGGTCTTCCACTCGATAGAAAGACGCGTGCCGCGCTTGCGCAGGTCTACCAATCAGGAACCCCGATCAATCTGGACATCGTCAAGTCGGCGAATCCGGCCGACCCGTCGAGGGATCCGGATGTTGATCTGCGATATTGCAACAGCCTGGGCGGCGCCTGCTCGACGCCGAAGCTGAAAGCGGACACGGTCGATCCACTCAAGGTCGAATTGGGCAAGGCGTTGACGGGCGGCGCCGACTCTCAGCCGCTCAATGATGTGTTCAGGAAGCTCCAGCCACTCGTCAAGTTTTGAAGCCTGTCTGTTCAGGCAGATTCTGATTGCGCTTTTTTTGAGGTGATTGGCCATGATTCGGCGGTTGATGATTTGTGCGGCGCTTTTGACTGTCATTATTTGTCATCCAGTCCAAGGCGCGAATAAGAGCAAGAGCTGTGGCAAGGATCTTGGTCAAGGTTGGACCCAGTGCGACCGAGACTGGTGGTACACCGTCACGCAGGGGTCGCGGCTACTGCCGCTCGGCTGGATCCAGGCTCTCGAACTGCCCAATGGCCGCGGCATGTTTTTGTCCGACGACAACATTCGTCGCTTCAACTATCTGACCAATGCCAAATCAGAGACCAACCCGTACGGCCTTCCTGTCGGGTTCGTTGTCGATTCCGGAAATGGTCAGCAGGCGTCGATGTGCCAGGTGCTGCCCAAATCGTGCGCCGGGGAGGTCATGCAGAAGCCGTGGGTGGGCCTCAATTGTTCGGCCTGCCACACGAATGAGATCACCTATCAGGGCAAGACGTTGAGAGTAGACGGCGCTCCCACGCTGGCCGACTTCCAGGGCTTGTTCTCCCAGATGTTGGACGCACTGATTGCAACGGAAGCAGACAACGGCAAATTCCAGCGGTTCGCAGACGCTGTGCTTGGCAATCAAAACGCCGTTTTCGCGCAGAAGTTACGCGGCGAGCTACAGGAAGTGATTGCTTGGGAAAAAGCGCTTCGTGACAAGAACGCATCCCGTGTCCAGTACGGCTTCGGCCGCCTCGACGCGCAGGGGCATATTCTGAACAAGGCGTCGCTGCTTCTCGGGGTCGATCCTCAATTGCAATTCCCAGCCGACGCTCCGGCAAGCTATCCCCACATCTGGAACGCCCCGCAGCACGACTTTGTGCAGTGGAACGGACTTGCGCAGAACAATCTCGAATACACGATCAACGGCCGCAAAACCAATGTCGGGGCGCTGGCCCGCAACGTGGGGGAGGTGATAGGCGTATTCGCCCAACTCGATCCGTCGAGGTCGGATTGGCTTGGCGGTTACAGGTCGAGTGTGCAGTTGGAGAATCTGATCGATATCGAGCGCCGGCTCGGGCTACTTCAATCCCCAAAATGGCCCCAGGAGCTTGGTCCGGAGTGGAAGATCAAAACTGAGCTGCTCGATCAGGGGAGGACAGCCTTCAAAGCGCACTGCGTCGAGTGTCATACGCCGCTCGCGTCCGACGATTTGAAGACGCCGATCGTCGCCGATATGCGATCGATCTCGGATGTCGGGACGGACCTGGCGCTGGCATGCAACACGTTCTTCCATCAGTCGAAGTCCGGGTGGCTGGAGGGCCGCAAAACCCTCATCGTGGTTGGCGCTTCGATCGCCGCCACCGATTCGACGGCGACGATCCTGCAGAACCTAATCGCAGGCTCCGTCATTGGCGGCCGTGAAGCCCTGGCAAAGAAAGCCATCAAGGACCTCCTGACCCCGCGACCGCGACCTGAGATTTCCGCTGCTCCTCCGCCTGGTCCCTCTGTTGAGTATTTGCCTGGCGTGACCGACGTGGAATTGAAGAAGCGAGCCGAGCGGTGCCTGCTGGCGGCGCGCACGGACTTCAAGACAAAGAAGCTCGCCTACAAGGCAAGGCCCCTCAATGGAATATGGGCAACGGCGCCCTATCTTCATAATGGTTCTGTTCCGACCTTGTACGATCTGCTGCTGCCAACGACGCTTCGAAACACGGCACCGTTGCCGGCCGCGGGCACTTCGGCGAGCAGTTCAGCCAACGGCGCGCCTCCTTCGACTGTCCGGCCGGATTTCTTTTACGTAGGAAGCCACGAATTTGATCCCGAGCACGTCGGATTCAAGTCACAATCACCGGCTGCCGAATTCAAATTCGAGGTTCGAGCGCCGGACGGGTCGCCGATTTTTGGCAACTACAATTCGGGCCACGAATACGGCACCGATCTAAGTGAATCTGATCGAAGGGCCCTTGTGGAATATCTGAAGACTCTTTGAGGCAGCTTGGTGTTCGTGGCCGAGCGTAAGGTTCTACAACTGTGCGGTGGACCATGCGACTACGCAACTACGTCTATTTGTCGAAGCGCAAGCTGGATATCTACTTTCCTCAGGTGTCCAAGCCATTTTGGGAAGGCGCCACCACCAAGGTCGGGTATGACGTGAAGGTTGCTAAAGCCGAGATTAGGGCCACTGAGAGCCCAGCCAGTACGGATCACGAAAAGATCGAGCGCGTTGTCAGCTTTCTCGACAGGGATTCGTTGGGACGATAGAGCGTCCTAGAAAGTTTTTCTCTGGAAGCTTCTCGGCCAGATCTATCGCGGACGGTGGTATCGTGTTCTTTGGTGGGCTGATCACATCTCCGGAGGAGAAGAGTTTTCTCGGGCTTGTCTGCTCGATCGATAACATGATCGGTCTCCGCGCTAGCGATCTAGGGACAGAACGATGTCAGATAATCTTCCGGTAAAGTCTCGCGAATTCACTGCTGTGGTCGTCGCTTCGATCGCAGCCTTCTTCGCGGCTTTGGCTGCTTTCGCAGCATCGGTCCAGGCCTATGTCTCTTGGGAGGGACGATCGGATGTTGCGAAAGCGAGCTTGGCTTCGATACTCGCAGTTCACTGCAACGAAGCTCTTACTATATTGGGCCATATGGAAAACAGGAACTACAGCATCAGCAACGATAAATCTGCCTCTTGGAATCAACTGCTTGACACGGAGAACGACGCCAAGCGCCTCAATCGCGAGGTGGCCTTGTTACAGGGGCCTCCGCGGGCGCTGATCGACAACCAAAAGGACTTTGTGCAGCGATACGTTTCGTCAAGTCATGCCCTTTATGATGCCATCCTCGAGCAACGCGCTATCCTCGATAAAACGGGGAAACTTGATCCCGGCGTTCAGAAGATCGGATACGCACTCCGTGACATGGCAATAGTCATTCCGGATATTTGTGCAGACGATCACTTCGCTCAGAAATAAGGATGACAACGCTTCTGTGTCCGTTAACAGTCGATCGCAAGACGCCAACAGCGCAGCGATATGGCTCGACGAAGGTGCAGGAGCCGATGACGGCGTGGCGCACCAAAGTTCAAGCGTTACGTGTCCTGCGCGCGCATCTGTGTCTGTGCCGCATGTCATGTTCGCGGCACGGCCAGCAACTGCAGGAGATCGTCGGTGCGGATGGCCTCGAACTTGATGGCCAGATCAACCAGCTGGTCGCCGCGATGGCGACCTACAAGACCAACAATCCGAGTTTCGATCCGACCACTGCAACTCAGATGCCGAGCGATGCCACTTTGCAGGGGACCATCGGGACCGCATGGCGATCATTAGACGATCGCGGATGCTGTAACTTCGGCGAAGATAGCCGCGAGTATTGTGAGATTTGTAAATTTAAGTCGAATGCAACGGGAGACCGCAATGGCTAGCTAGTCATCTGGAACGAAAGTTCGTCACATTAGTTGATGGCTCGAATCTCTATAGAGGAGAGCGTTGTGGCGAATGCAGGTGTAAAGGGCCGGCCGATCGCGCCGCTGGTGCTGAGTCAGCAGGAGCGGACGTACTTGGAGAGGCAAGTTCGTCGTCATCGTGTTGCCCGGTCGCGATCTGAGCGATGCCGCGCGATCCTGCGATGTGCGGATGGCTTGCCAAGCAAGTCCGTCGCTGCCGAACTCGGTCTCCACGAACACACTGTTGGCAAGTGGCGCCGCCGATTTTTGAAGGATCGCTGTGATGGCCTGCTCGACGAGGCCCGCCCTGGCCGCCCTCGCACCATCAACGACGATCAGGTTGCTGCGGTGATCGAGCGGACGTTGCGGACGACGCCGGCCGATGCGACGCACTGGTCGATCCGCTCGATGGCTGCCGAAACTGGCTTTTCCCACACCACGATCCGCCGAATGTGGGCGGCGTTCGGCTTGCAGCCGCACCGTAGCCAGACGTTCAAGCTGTCGAGCGATCCGCTGTTCGTCGACAAAGTGCGCGACATCGTTGGGCTTTACCTATCCCCACCAAACCGAGCCCTGGTCCTCAGCATCGATGAGAAAAGTCAGATTCAGGCACTCGATCGCGAGCAGCCGGTCTTGCCGATGATGCCTGGCGTGCCGGAACGTCGCACGCACAGCTATGTGCGGCATGGCACAACCTCACTGTTTGCCGCGCTCGATGTTGCTTCGGAGGGCTGCTGACACAACGTTGGCAGTAGTGAAGCCTTACCTTCGTTCGGATTGGATCATCCTGACATCGATGGAAAGGCAGCCAGATGAGCTTGGCGAATTCAATTGTGGGCGTTTGGAAGTACGTCAGCTTCTTCGACAGGTACGTCGAGACGGGAGCGATTGTGAAGCCTTTCGGCGAGAGCCCAAGCGGCTACATTGTTTACACGAAGGGTGGGCACATTTTATTCACCCTTGTGGGTGATCGGGACGTACCGAATAGTCCGAACCCATCCGCCCCCGAGAAGATCGCTTTGTTTTCATCGTCCAGCTCCTGCGGTGGACGATATCAAGTCGAAGACGATGACTCTGTGACCGTCACTTGGGACGCCTCTTGGAACCAATGGTGGACGGGGCGGTCTCAGAAGCGTCAGATTGAAATCGAAGGCAACAAGATGACGCTCACATCTGCTCCGACTAAGAGTGTTGCGACGGGAGATGAAATTGTCTTTATCGCGACACTGGAACGGGTTGAGTAGCCGTGCCTGCTAGGCGGGCCAACAACTCTGGCTGGCTAAGGATCGCTTTCGGCCCATCTGCGACCTCGGAGTTGTCCGCTCTTGGGCCGCTGTGCGGGGTGCCGGACATCAGCCGGCCAACTGCTCAATAGTACATGCCCCAGTTTGACCGCTACTGACACGATCGGTCGCCTCAACCGGACCGTTGGACAAGGAAGTACTCCCGCGACAGGGAGCATCTTTCCATTGTGTGGGTTTTTGCTTGATGGTTGAGGCGGCCGTCTTGTCAACCATGGACCACTCCAGCCATCTCGTCCTCTGCCGCTGCAACGACACGATCAGGTTGATCTGTCAGCAAGTCCTGCGGCCTCTTCCCACCCAGAAAACTGTTGACCGAGGCGAACCAGAAAGCAATGCCCCAGTCATCCTTCCGTTTGCGAAACACGCTAAGCACTCTTGCCAGTCCTTCGGCTGGCCGATAGCCGATCGAGGGATCCAAAGCGTAGCGAGGAAAGTAGTCGACCTCGCGATGGCGGACGGTGAAGATCTGCTTGTTTTCCTTCCACCTGTTCGGGTCGGAGAGGGGATTGCTGTCGCCGAAACCCGCAATCTGGACGATCTGCGCGGCAGTCAGCCAATCCCCGCTCTCAAGTACGGCTTTGCGCGCTTTGGCCGCCATGCGTCCCTCGGCTCTGGCGAGTGTTCTAGCGCTCGACAGTTCAGTTGGCTTATCGACTGACGCCATGGGCCAGACTCCAATTCAAGGCGGTTTGAACCTGCGCAAATCTTGCGCAGATTACCGGGGCGCGGGCTACCCTGATCTCACCGCTCTCCATCGGCGGGCACGATGTCGACCGCACTCAACTGGATACCGACCGCGTCCACGTTCCCTGTGGCTTTTCGCAGCATCAGAGTCAGTTGAATGGGCTTGCTCGCCATGTGCGAAAAACGGTGTGATTGCCAGTTTTACGGTTCGACCTAACTTGCTTCTGGGTAGGAATGCGCGCCCCGTGCAGCTCTCAGAGCGACTTATGAGGTACGCAGTCTCAAGGAGACGACATACCGTTGTTTGGTTAAGTCTCATTTTTGGGGATCAAGTTCCAAATCTCCCCAAGGGCTTCCAAAGCAATCTCGCAGGCTTTGTCGATGAATTCTTCACCCCGCGGGGTAGAGTTGATCACCTGTCTCATTTCCGATTGATACTTGTGCTTAGTAAGAACCAACCGGTTTTGCGCTGACGCCACGACATGCTGAGTGATTGCCGGACACTGGGCAATCTCAGCCAGGGCTGAACGATCGTACAGACAGATCGCGGCTAGGTCGAAGGCATCGCGTGCCGTGTAAGTGGATGCTCGATAGACCAACTTTTTGGTCGCGATTTCCGCTGATCGCTCCGCAGCAACGGAGCGTTCGCCAATCTTCAGCTGATACGTCGGATTGTCGATGTACGAAGGCGCGTTCAGAAAATCGATCTCGCCAACGTCGTTGAGGGTGAGTTTCAGATACTTACCAGGCCATTGCCACGTATCGCAAAGCGACTTGGTGACCGGGTTCATATTCGGCGCCAGGTTCTTCAAAACGGCGCTCGAGTCCAAGAAGATATCGACGTCGTAACTGATCCGATGTCCCAAGAGTAGCGCTAAAGCGGTGCCGCCGCCGAACGTCCACGGTCCGGGGCCCCCATCCAGACTATCGAGCGCGACCAGCGCTTTCTGCATGAGATCTTCCCATCTCGAAGGAAGCCATCTCCCTGACCCATCTTTCATTCTCTGACTCCGTGACCTGCCAGGTGTCGATTGCCTTCAATAGATCGTTGAACGTCACGAAATGATCGATGACGAGATTGTGGAGGACGGAAACATCGACCTCGTCGAACAACGCTTGCACGTACACTCGCCATTTTCGCTCGGAAATCTCGCCCCTCAAACATGCCAGCAGCGTACCTTCGTCGATGCGGACCGGCATCGGCGTATTGATCGTGGTCACGGCTGCGGTCAGATTCTCCGACGCGCTTTCCAACATTTTCCAGGCACCTGACTCCGACGCTTCTACCTACGAACAAAAGGGCGACATGGCGCAAGCTGCGAATATGGTGCCATTCCGAGAAAGGCTCAACCGGCGCCAACGTCACATCGTTAACTACATCCCGAGGCCCGGCCCGAGCTCATGGTGGCTTTCGGGGCTGGGAGCTTCGATAACCTCGATCCTGCCAAGGGACCAATCGGGCTGCTCTTCCAGAACAACAGACACCCCGACGCCCAGTCGCGTGAGGAGGCGGTACAGCCTTTCGACGCTGTAGGTCTCGGTGCGCCCGTTGCACAGTTCTGAGACTTTCGACTGCGCGAGGCCCATGATCTGGCCGGCCTGGATCTGGGTCAGATTCCGCTTTTCGATGACGCCGGCGATCTTGGAGACAAGCTTGGCCTTGAGCAGTTCCTCTTCAGCGTTAGGGAGTCTGAGGTCGACGAACACGTTGCCCGAACCGACGCGTCCGAGGGTGGAAGTGATGGTGCGCTTGCTATTTCGATTCATTTCGCTTCTTCCGTTTTCGTCGATGACCCGCTGCCGTAGCGCGTGCCAAGCCAGCAATTCTTCGATCTGCGCCTTCGTCTCTGGATGTTCTCAATCTTTCTGGGGCGCCTTTATGCGCTGGACGATCCGATTGATGTACTGGTTGTGCCTGCCAAGGGGCAAACCCGATCCGACGTCTCAGGTACTCATCTAGGGAGGCGATCAATTCCTTAGGAGCGCCGCGCGGAAGATGAGTCTCCGCTAGTTCTCTCTACATATATATCCCAATTGTGGTATAGTACAAGCCGGGTGGAGATAAGTGTTCGGGGGAGTAGGAGCAAACGTAAAGCGCTGGGGCTCTGGCGATAGAGCCTAGCTTGATCGGGTTGAACGCCGTCTGATCTTCGCGGCGCCCAGGTTGGCACGAGGAGCGCATTATGTTTCGCAAGACTGTAAAGCGAAGGACGACGCGAACCTTTGGTGCTCTTTCTTGTTGCAGGCTGGTTATCTATATTTTGAAAGAGGTTCACCGGGAGTCAGCTAAGGCGGGAATTGAGGCCGGTTCAAGCAATGAGCGACGGATTGAACGAAGGAATTGTCGGCGACACCGCAAACCTGATTATGCATCGACCGATCGTGCGGAGGCTCTGAAGTGTGGGACGTCCTCAATAAGTTCGATCGAAACCGGTTTTCCGGGTCAAACCTGTTGTCTTTCGATCCTCCTTTGTCGGATGTGGCAATCGACTGGTGGCGAGATCATATTTATGCGCAACACGGACTTTACCCAGAAGACCTCGGAGAACTTCTTTCTGCCAGCGCGACCGGCGACAAAGCCATAACCATCGTCGATCTTGACCCGAAGGTCGGCTCGTTCGTCGTCCGCATCAAGGGATTTCCGAGTGATAGCGGCGAGGCGTGGTGGACCCAACGCAAGCTGGATCTCAGCGGTCCACTGTTCGAAGCGCAGCGGATGCTCATCCCGAGCGAAGACAGACAAAAGGGCAAAGGCCGAATGCTCATGGCCGATCTGATCGATACCGCGGCAAGATTCGGCATAAACACGATCACTATCGAAGCGCAGGACATTGGGCGATATGCCTGGGCAAGATTTGGATTCGTACCCGACCGTACTGCCTGGATGCGGAGCGTAAGGGTCGAAGCTCGTCGGCGTCTCAAGATGGCGACCGCTGAAATTTCCCCAACCGCTATGGGCCTGTACCGTGACGTCCTGGACGGCGAAAATCCGAAGCTCATCCGCGAAGTCGTGAGTTGGCGTGATCCTGTCACAAGCATCGTAAGGTTCAACAAGGACACCGGTCTTCCAGAGAAGGTGCCGCTCGGACAGGCCTTACTGCTTGAAACTCAAGAGCAATGGTATGGCACGTTCGAATTGGATGATCCGGAGACGATGGAAATCTTCGAGCGATATATTGGGAGGAAATGATGAATTCAGTGAAATACGAGTCCAATACGGAATCTAGGGACCGGGAGGACTTCCTCAAACTCATTCCCGTTCCGGACGACGTGTTTCTCGCCGCCGCCAAACGTGCAGTCATTGCCTCCGGATTCTCTGCCGACGCAGTGGGAATACTGCATCCGGAGAACCACTCCGAGCCTTCCTGCCGTTGATGTGCGCCGCCGAAGCTACTCGGATGGACCACTGGTTATTTACGAAGCAGGTTTAAGATTACCGGAAAAGTGCTTTATGTACGTACGACGTACGGATAGGAGTTGTACGCCATGACCCGCGATCAGATTGTAAAGGCCAGCAAGGAAGCGTCTCGCAAGGTGGATAGTCCGAAGTCCGGAACGCCCGCCAGCAAGAAGCACGTCACACGCTTGGCTGAGATCAAGGCTCACAAGATTGCCCGGCAGAAGCCGGCTCCCGCAGAGCACCAGGAGCGCCGGAGGGCTTAGTCCCATGTAATCACCTGAGGTGTGGGATCAGGTTCAAGGCCGCCGTTTGGCTGCCTTTTTCATACGGGGGCCGCGATGCTGTGTTCTTGTTTTGCTTATAGCCAGAGCCCCCCGCGTGACACCAAGCAGGGTTCAGCAATACCGCAAATCCGATAATGGCCTCTAGCTGAAGGTCTGCTCGACCATGTTCACGTCAGCTCATTGGGGTTGAGTGGACGTCGCCCGGTTTGGTGGTCCAGGGCGGCGTTTGACCCAAACCGGAAGGCCGACAACCGTAGACGCAATGCTAGGCTTGAGCCGCGCCAATATGATCTCGTCGTGGTATGTGCCATCGATCAGGATCGCGCCTCGTTTGACGCCTTCCTCCATGAAGCCGACTTTTCGGTAGAGGGTTGCAGCTATAGGATTGGTAGGGGCGATGATCTGGATGGCGCAATGGGTATTCCCGAGCACGACAAGCTCTCGATAGACGATTTTTTCGATGCCATTTCCGGCAGCGAGGTTCGCTACGAGCTCGTAGGCGGCGTAGCCTATGCCATGGCCGGCGCCAAAGAAGGGCACAACGTCATCTGCAGCAACGTCCAGACAGCCTTCGTTCCGGCCGGGAAGAAGAATGGCTGTCGTACCACATCAAGCGACACGGCCGTTCAGACCGGTCCGGACACGATCCGATATCCCGAAGTCGTGGTGGATTGTGGCCCGCCCAATGCATCCGCAATGATGGCCTCCAAGCCGACCCTGATCGTCGAAGTCTCCTCGCCGGGCACCGCCGTCTTTGACTACGGAGACAAACTGCGCGAATACCAAGATTTGAAGAGCGTCGTCACGGTTATTCAGATCGAGTCCGAGATTGCGCTCGTTAAGGTTCATCGACGGCAGGAGGACGGAAAGTGGACCGAGGAAAAGTTCGAGGAATTTGACGTCGGCATTCCACTTCCGACGCTGGGCACATCCATCACACTGAACGAGATCTACGATACGCTCGATGTGAGGCCTCGACCGCGTCTCCGGCTGTAAGAAGCGACCATACTCCTCGTTAACCGGCAGCAGCATGTTCTGAAGGCGATCGGCGAGTCCGAGTTGAGGACACTCTGACCATCGGGCCTGAAGCAAAGCCACGCCGTGCTGGCGGGGCTTTTGTGTTTCAGACTAGGGGCCAACCAATCCCACCCACCGCACGCACCCCGCACCCCCGATTACGGGACCAACTTATTGGGGACCAACTTTGCCGACGGCTGCACGGCTGCAGCTGCACATTGCAGCTCCTCGATGTAGAAAGCTGAAAGCTTCGTCGATCCGTGGATCTCACACTTCTCGCAAGCCTTATCCACTTCTAACTCGATCCGCCGGTCTGGTCACTCCGCCGCTTGCAACAGATCGTCCGTCGCGTGGACTGCAGGTCCCCAAAGGGGCCAACCACGCTTCTTGCGGAATTCGATACGTCGTTGCAACCGCTCTTCTCCGTATCGAGCTCGATAGAACATCTCCGCCATGTAGTCGCGATCCAGGAGCAGGGGGTCGGCGGCGATCGCGCGAGCCGCCCAGTTCTCGCACCAGGCGACCCAAGCGTGCATCATTTCGCGTTTCCGGCGGACCGCCGGATCGGAGGAATAGAAGTGCGCCGTGACGTCCTTAGGGTCGACCCCCTCGAGATGGTCCAAAATGACGGCAGCTTCTCCCTTCGCGAAGCCAAGATCCCGTTCTCCGTAAGTGGCGAGGGCGTACCGAACCGTGTGGGGAGACATGCTGACGCCGGGCATTATTGAAAAATAGTCATTGAAAAGGCCGGCCTCGGCATGTCCACGGCTGGCCTTGGAACGTTTGTGCGCTGGAAACAGCCAACCCTTGCTGCCCTCAAAATCTGAAAGTGGATCAAGGCGCCTAACCGCCTCGGCGGCAAACCCAACGCAGGGGACCAAGTGGAAGCGGTTGCCGCGCTTCGTTCCGCTTTTGCGAAAGTAGGGTGGCATGTACCATGCTTCCTCACCCTCGATTTCCAAGTACGCATGGAAGCGCGTTGTATGTGCGCCGGTGACCGCCCGGCGACGCTGGCACGTGCCGATGATCAGCTGTATGCCCAGGGAGATGCGCTCGGGGAAATATCCCTGACGCGCGATTACGAGAGCTCGCCCAACCTCGATTTCGGGAGGCGCATCGCCGTGCTCAGCTTCCGGATCGAATTCCTTCTCGCCAATTTCAATTCGTGTGCGTGGAGGAGCTCGCAGTTTCAACATCACACCATCCGCCACGTTCGTCTGATCCTGGCGGGTAGCTTCCGCAAGCCAGTTCCAAAAACGTCTGATTGTTCGAACCATGCCTTCCGCCATGGCTTCTGCTCCACGCGCATGGACTGCAGCGACGGCTTCCGCCATTTCATTTCGCGTGATGGTGTTGACCATCTTGTCGTTGAAACGACAAAGCTCGCGAGGCTGCAGTTTCTTCCTGTAGTCGATGACCGTTCCCTCGCGATTTGTGCGTACTGCTGCAGCCAGGAACTCGCCCTTCGCTTGCTCCCACGTCCATGAGGGTTTTGGACGGGCAGCCTCACGCTTCAGATGCGCCTCTACCGAAATTCCGGCCGCACAGGCTGCGAGAAAGTGCGCGGGGTTTTGCCCATTGCGCGCCATCTCGTTGACAGTGTTGGCCCGCTTGCGGGCGTCATCCAGGCAGAGCCCTCCCACGCTCTCGTCGCCCTCCACGACAGGGCCGAGATCGTAGCGACGCTGGTGCCCGACAAGCATGACGCGCACGGACCAGCGGACGCAGGTTGCCTTCACGCGAAGCTGCAATCCGTGGCTCTTCGAATCCGTCTTGTCATAGCGCTTTTGGCCCTCGCGCTGGTGGCGCAAGGCGGCCTTCACCGTGTTGAGCGTGATCAACTCTGGCAATTTTCACTCCGGGTCATGCGCTGTTGACGTCCAAGCTGGGGCGAACTTGGGTCAAAGAATGACCAACCTGACCCAGAGTCAAGAACGGGACCGTCGTTAGCGGTTGAGGGAGCTGATTTAAGGTTAAGCTGTTGAAATCATTGGGCAGTAAATCGCGATTTACTGCCCAATCTCCGCATTTGGAGCAGCTGATTTTGATGACCCAGGATAACTGTAAATCAGCCGCCTCATGGCTTCGCAGGTTCGAGTCCTGCCTCCCCCACCAGCCTTCGCTCGCTTCGCGAGCTACGGCTCGGCAGGCCGGGAAAACTCCATCGTAGCGAAGTGAGTGAAGGCTGCCACGCCATAGCCCGAAGGGCGACGGCGGGCTGTATCGGCGAGGCATGAGGCGCTTCGCGACCCACGGCTCTGCAAGCCCGGAAAACTCCATCGTAGCGACGTGAGCGAAGCTAGGCCACAGCCCGCTCATCCATTCGACACCCGCTTCTTCACCCTATCCGCGCAAACAGCTCCAGCCGCCGCCGGCGTTCCGTTGCTCGGCCCGCGAGTGCAATGGTAGATTGCGCCATTTCATGATTGAGCCGTTTCAGAGGATATGAAGAAAATTTTGCACTGGGACGCTTCTGCAGGAGATGACCCGGCGCTGATGGTTGCCTGCGTCATCTTGCTCGGGGTCTCGATCCTGGTTTCGATACCGGCATTTGTCGGTGGTGGCGGCCAGGCCGGAATCGATTTTTCATGTTTCTGGGGCGCGGGCGCGATGGCGCTCGAAGGCCATGCGGCGGCGGCCTACGATTGGGAGCAGCTGCATCAGCAACTTGTTCTCCGGGTGCAATCCCTCAATCACGCTCCGTATCCTTACGATCAGGTGCCGGTTCCGTTCTTTTATCCGCCGGTGTTTTTCCTGGTTCTGGCGCCGCTGGCGCTGCTGCCGTTTCCGGTTGCGTTCTGGGTCTGGAGCGCGGCAAAGCTGTCTTGCTGGCTGCTTGTCGCTCATGCCATCCGGCCACGCTCCGCCGCGCTGCTGCTGGCACTCGCTGCTCCGCCAGTATTCTACGACTTCATTTCCGGCCAAAGCGCACTGCTCGCCGCATCGCTGCTCGGCGGCATCCTGCTGACATTGGACAGGCGTCCGCTTCTCAGTGGAATCCTGATCGCGCTGCTCATCTTCAAACCTCAGTATGGCGTGCTGCTTCCCTTCGTGCTGATCGCCACCGGACGTTGGCGCGTCGTCATCACCGCCGCTCTGGTGATTCCGGTCCTCCTGCTGCTCGCCGGGCTGATCTTCGGTTGGGATACCTTCGATGGATTCCGCGCCGCCGCCACCTTCGCCACGACGCAATTCCACCTCAGTGGCGCGCTGCCATGGTACAAACTGCAGAGTATCTATGGGCTCTTGAGAGACGCCGGCCTCGGCTACGGTTTGGCGATGGCGGTCCACGTCGCCATCGCATCCGTGGTTGCGATTGGAGTGCTGATCCTGTGGCGCGGCCATGTCAGCTTCGCCGTAAAGGCCGCGAGCCTCCTGGCGGCAACGCCGCTGATTTCTCCTTACTTCGCGATCTACGATATGCCGATCCTGGTGGTCGCGTTGCTCTTTCTCATGAACGCCAGCGCGGGCCGCCTCGCGTCGCGTTCGGGTCGAAGCGCCTTCCGGATCGCTGTCAGCGTCGTCTTCGTATTGGGATACGCTTTCCCGTTCGTGCGCACGCCTCTCGGCCCCATGATGTGCGCAACCGTGATCGCGCTGATCTGGATGAGATACCGGCAAGAGGCCGGCGAGACAGCTACAGGCGAGGAGTTGCAAAAATCCGCGACCGTCGGAGGCTAGTGTTCCGATCGCGAACAGTCGCGAAGATCATTAGGATCAGCCGTCCTGCTGCGCTGGCGGCGTTGCCGTGCCGGGCACAGCCTCCGCGCCAACCGGGTGCCTGGTGCCCGACGGATCGTCGCGCTTGAGCATCGAGGCCCAGGCGAAAAATGGATAGGCCAAAAGCGCCAGGTACCTCGTGGGCATCGGATGATCGACGCCGAATGCCGTCGGCTTCTGCGCTTCCGGAAGATAGAGGCTGCCGAACAGCACATCGTAGAACGAGAACAGCCCGGCGTAGTTCTTGTCCCTGGCTTCCCGCTCGCTGCTGTGGTGCCAGTGATGAAACTCCGGCGACACCAGGACATGGCGTAGCGGGCCGTAGCCCAGGCGCACGTTGGCGTGCGCAAGCCAGGATTGCCAGTAGTAGATCGCAAGATAGGTCCCGATCGCCTCCGCGGAGAAACCGAGCGCGAACAGCGGGAACAGCGAACCAACCTTCATGAAGGTCACGTCAAGCGGGTGCTGGTGGATCGCGGCGAGCCAGTCCAGCTCTTCGACGGCGTGATGAACGGCATGGATGCGCCACATGGCGGGCACGACATGCAGGATGCGGTGGGTCCAGTAGATGCCGAGGTCCCCGATCACGATCGCGATCGGCGCCTGAGCCCAATACGGGAGATCGCTGACCGCCTGCTTGACGGCCGAGGGCAGGATCGATTGATTGACCAGCGTCGCCAGTGCGATGATCGCGGTCACGCCGATGAACACCAGCCAGCCGTTGAGAAACAGGAAGGCCATATCGGTCGAAAGACCACGCCTGAAGATCTTCTGCTGCCTCGCTGCAAAGAGTTGCTCGAACGGCACGAAGATCAGGGGCGCCAGCAAAAGCTGATATTGTTCCAATAACTCGCGCATTCAAATGGCCACGTGAAATGGCGACAGCCTACCACCCCGGTCCCCGATGGCGTCAATCGGAAACGAAACCCGGGTTGTGGGAGCGTTAATCAGCATCCCCGTGCCGCTACGGGGATCACCGGTGTCCGGGAGCCGGGTTCGTCCGCATGCCCCAATCCCACCGCGTCACTCCATCCTTGCGAACATCTCCACCAGCGTCTCGCGCAGCCAGCGTTGCGCGGGGACGGTGTCGTTGCGCTGGTGCCAGAACAGGCTGACGATGCGCGGCGGCGCCGGCAGCGGCACCGGCATGGCGTGCAGATGGGGCGCGTGGCGGGACTGGGCGCTGAGATCGCGCGGCAGCACGGCGATCAGGTCGGACTGGCGCACGATCTCGTAGGCGGCATTGTAGTGGTTGACGGTCGCGACCAGATTGCGCGACAGCCCGCGCGAGGCGAGAAACTGGTCGTAGGTCGGCAGCGTCTTGCCGGCGAGGCTGACATCGACATGCTTGGCGGCAAGGAAGCTCCGGGTGTTGAGCCGCTTCTGCCTGGCCAGCGGATGGTCCCGCCGCATCATGCAGGCATATTCGACGGTCCACAGCGAGCGTGAGCGGATCACGGCCGGCGGCTGCTGCGCCTCGTTGACATAGACGCTGAGCACGCAATCGACGCGGTTGTCCTCGAGCCGGTCGCCGATCTCCAGGATGGTGTTGGGCACGGTGTGGATGCGCGCGGACGGCGCTACTTCGCTGAAGCGGTTGAGCAGCCGCGGCATCACCAGCGAAGATACGTAGTCCGACATCGACAGGATGAATTCGGCCTGGGTCTGTCGCGGATCGAAGGCGTCCTCGTCGAGCGCGTGGCGGACATGTTCGAGAGCATCGCCAATCGGCTGCCACAGCGCCACGGCGCGCTGCGTCGGGCGGATCCCGCTCGCGGTGCGCACGAACAAGGGATCGCCAGCGCGTCGCGCAGCCGCGCGAGCGCGTTGCTGACCGCGGGCTGCGTCATGGTCAGCGCGCTGGCGGCGCGCGTGACGCTGCCCTCGGTCATCAGCGCCTCGAAGACTTTCAGCAGGTTGAGGTCGAGCGTGCGGAAGGACACGAGCAATATTCACGGGGGTGATGTGCTAGATAACGATTATAAATTATTCGGATAATATTGCTTTGTCTATCATTCCCCGGCTGCCCCTGTGGCGCGTGCCGCTGCGGGGCGAGGGGGACTTTCATGTCGATGATCTCGGCGCGCATCGAGCGCCTGCCGTTCGCGCGGTTCCATGTGCACCTGCTGCTGATGGGCGGCCTCGGCTATCTCTTTGACGCGATGGATGCCGCCGTGCTGGCGTTCATCCTGCCGGTGCTGCGCACCGCCTGGGGGCTGACCAATGTCGAGACCGGCGTGCTCGGCAGCAGCACCTTCGTCGGTTATCTGTTCGGCGCGCTGCTCGCGGGCACGCTGGGCGATCTGATCGGCCGCCGCGCGGTGATGATGTCGGCGCTCGCGCTCTACAGCGCGGCCTCGCTGGTCAGCGCGGCGGTGGACAGCTGGCCGGCGTTCTTTGCCGCCCGCGTCGTCGCCGGCATGGGCACCGGCGCGGAGAGCGCGATCATCGCACCGTACCTCGCGGAGTTCGTGGCGCGACGTTACCGCGGTGCCTTCACCGGCGCGCTGGCGGGCTTCTTCTCGTTCGGCTTCGTCGCCGCCGCCTTGCTCGGCTATTTCATCGTGCCCGCCTACGAGAACGGCTGGCGCATCGTGCTGGTCATCACGGCCGTGCCTGTCGTGATGCTGCTGTGGTGGCGGAGATCGCTGCCGGAATCGCCGCGCTGGCTGGAAAGCCGGGGCAGGGCGAAGGAAGCCGAAGCAGTGCTCGACCGGATCGAGGCGAGCTTCGCGCGAGAGGGCCGTGCGCTGCCGCCTGCGGTCGCCGAGCCGGCCACGCCAGTCGCCTCGTCGGGAACGCTGTCGAGCAATTTTGCCGCGCTGCTCGCCGGCCGGCAGGCGCGCATCACCACCATGACCTGGATCATGTGGCTGTCGATCACCTTCAGCTACTATTCCTTCTTCGTCTGGATTCCCGGCCTCTTGGTGCAGAACGGCATGAGCATCACCAAGAGTTTCGGCTATTCGCTCGCGATGTATTGCGCGCAGGTACCGGGCTATTTCACCGCCGCCTTTTTCAATGAGCGGATCGGACGGCAGGCGACGATTGCGACCTATATGCTGCTCGGCGGCGTCAGCGCGCTCGGGCTCGCCTTTGCCAAGAGCGATGCGGAGATCATGACGGCCGGCCTGCTGCTGTCGTTCTTCATGAACGGCACCTATGCGGGCGTCTATGCCTACACGGCCGAAGTGTTTCCGACATCGATCCGGACCACGGGTGCCGGGCTTGCCTCCGCGATCGGCCGCATCGGCGCGATCGTGGCGCCGATCCTGGTCGGCTACCTCTACCCGAATTTCGGCTTTGCCGGCGTGTTCGGCGTCACCACGTCCGTCCTCCTGATTGGCGCGCTGACCGTGGTGCTGATGGGCGTGCCGACGCGCGGCCGGTCGCTGGAAGACATCGCAAGCGAAGCCGCGTGATCGCGGCGCCTGGGAGATCATCATGGCTACGACCCTCTTCAAGAATGCCGCGCTGCTCGATCCGCTGCGGCCCGATCTGCTCGAGGGCCACCACGTGCTGGTCGAGGACCGCCTGATCAAGGAAGTGTCGGATCGGCCGATCGAGGCTTCCGCCGATCGGGTCGTCGACCTCAAGGGCAAGACCCTGATGCCCGGCTTGATCGACCTGCATGTGCATGCGGTTGCGGTCGAACTCGATTTGTCGCAGCAGGCGCGGATGGCCAACGTGCTGGTGACGCTGCGTTCGACCATGCTGTTGCGCAGCATGCTGAAGCGCGGCTTCACCACCGTGCGCGATGCCGGCGGCGCCGGCTATGCGCTGAAGCAGGCGATCGACACCGGCCTCACCGACGGTCCGCGGCTGTTCGTCTCCGGCCGCGCGCTCAGCCAGACCGGCGGCCACGGCGACGGGCGCGCCCGCTCGGACTATCTGGCCGACCCGACCTGCTCCTGCTGCGTGCGGGTCGGCGCCATCGCGCGCGTCGTCGACGGCGTCGACGCGGTGCGCAAGGCGGTGCGCGAGGAACTGCAGATGGGCGCCGACCAGATCAAGATCATGGCGTCCGGCGGCGTTGCGTCGCCGACCGATCCGATCGGCGCCTACGGCTATTCCGAGGACGAGATCCGCGCCATCGTCGCCGAGGCGAGGGCGCGGCACACCTATGTGCTGGCCCACGCCTACACGGCGGAGGCGATCGAGCGGGCGATACGCTGCGGCGTGCGCACCATCGAGCATGGCAACCTGGTCGATCTTCCGACCGCGCGCCTGATGGCGGAGCAGGGCGCTTATGTGGTCCCGACCCTGGTCACCTACGAAGCATTGGCAAACGAAGGCGCGAAATACGGCCTGCCTGCGGCGAGCGTCGCCAAGATCGCCGACGTGCGCGACGCCGGGCTGCGCTCGCTCGCGATCTACCGCGAGGCCGGGGTCAAGATGGGATTTGGCACCGATCTGCTCGGACCATCGCAGCGCCTGCAGAGCGACGAATTCCGGATCCGGGCCGAGCTGCTCGGCCCGCAGGCGGTGATCGCCAGCGCGACCATTGTCGGCGCCGAGGTGCTCGGCATGGAAGGCAAGCTCGGCCGCATCGCGCCGGAGGCGTTTGCCGATCTGCTGGTGGTCGAGGGTAACCCGCTGCGCGACGTGACATGCCTGCTCGGCCAGGGCGAGCAAATCCCGCTGGTGATGAAGGCCGGCAAGGCCGAGGTGGATAGGTTGGGCGGGTAGGGTACGCTAGCCTGCCGCCGCAGGGGCGCACGGCCAAAATATCGAAAACAACCCCATGCAAAGTAGCGGGCGCCTGCCGGCGAACACGACAGCTTGACGCGTCGGGCAAATCAGCGGCATTATTCCATTATACAGAAATCATGCAGCTTCGCTCGTCTCGACCCCGCACGCGGGGCGAGGTGAAGCGGCCTCACCACACCACGCGGAGGCCGGCGGTGCCCTTGTAGCTGTGGTTGTCACCGGCGTCCTGCAGGCTGGCGCGGTAGGTCGCTTCGCCGAACACGGTGTAGCGGCCGCCCGCCCAGCTGTAGCTGCCGCCACCGCCGATCGAGCCCCAGAGCCGGTCGTTGGCGCTGGCGAAGCCGGTGCCCGCGACGTCGACGTTGGTGCCGTCGAGGAATTCGTAGTGCAGGTTGCCGATCGCGTAGAGGTCGGAGCGGGCGCCGTCGCTCCAGCTCTTCCGGTGATTGAGCGACAACCCGACGCGGCCGAGCAGGCTGTCGGCATTGCCGAGCGAGACCAGCGCGCCGAAGCGGTCGGTGAAGCCGTCGAAATCGACCTTCGAATAGGCGAGCTGCGCCTGCGGTGTCAGCGAAAATCCGTTGCCGATAGTGAACCGCTTGCCGCCCTCGACGCTGAACGCGTAACCGAGGCCTTCATCGCCGTGAGTCATGCTGCCGACGAGATCGGAGGTGAGATCGCCGCGATAGAACATGGTCTGCATCTGGCCGTCGATGTAGACGCCGTTGTCGCCGTACCAGGTCGCGGTGGCGCCGACGCCGGTGCCCTCGGCGCGGATGCGGCCGTTGCCGAAGAACGAATTCACGTATGCCGTCGTCAGGCCGTATTGCAGCGTGAGGCCGACGATCAGGCGGCCGTAATTGTTCTCGAGCGCGAGGCCGTCGAGTCCGGCCTGCGCCTTGAAGTCATCGCTGCTCAAGGTCGAGCCCGTGGTGTTCGACGGCCGCAGGCTGGTTTGACCGCCCTCGATGCGCCCCCAGAACGCCGATTGCGTCCATGAGCTCTCGGCCGTTGCCGCCGGCGTGACGCCCATCCGCGCCATCGCTTCGCTCGGGCCGCTATTGCCGCCCCAATAGCGGTTGCCGACGCGCTCCTGCAGCGAAGGCAGCGCGTTCATGCCGAGCAGCACCTGGGCGTAGTTCTCGTAAAGCGGCACGCCGGGCTGGTACAGCGGACCCGCGGGCGCGCCCCGCGGCGTCGGCGCGGTTGGATCGCTCGACGGTACCAGGCTGGAGCGCAGATACCAGTCGCCATCCGCCGGCGTCGCGATGCCGTTCTTCTGCAGCGTATAGGCATAGGCGCCGGCGACGATCGCCTGCTGACCCTGCAACGAATAATTGCCCGCCAGCGCGAAGACGCCGTTGGAGGCGCCGGTGACGTCGATCAGCTTGATGCCGTCGGCGGTCTGCGCGCCGCCGCCGCCGGCATTGTTGATCCGCACCGTCGAAGTACCCGACGTGCTTGCCGCGACCAGGCGGTCGGTCGCCGAACCGTCGCCGCCGAGCACGGTGTTGAACAGCAGCGTGCCGCCATTGCCGGCATAATTGCCGGCGACCGTCAGCGTCGTGCCGGGCGCCGCGCCGAACCGCAACGCGCCGGCGTTGCTGAATCCGCCGATGGTCTGGTTGAGGCCGTTGAGGTCGATCGTGGCGCCGGCGCCAGCGGTGATGGCAGACGCCGCGCTGAACGCATTGACCGCGCCGGCTTGCAGCGTGCCGCCGGTTACCGTGGTCGCGCCGCTATAGGTGTTGACGCCGGACAGGATCTGCGTGCCGCCGGTCAGCGCAAGCCGCCGGTGCCGCCGATGGCTCCGGAGAACGTGTCGCTGGCATTGGTGATGGTCAGCGTCTTGGTACCGAGCGCGACATTGCCGCTGCCGGCGAGGCTCTGGATGCTGGTGCCGGCGCTTGTGAGGCCGGAGATGTCGAACGCCGAATTCGCCACCACATGGCTGGAATTGCTGATCGATCCTGCGCCCGTCAGCGCCAGCGTGCCCGCGGAGATCGTGGTCACGCCGCTATAGGTGTTGGCGCCGGACAGTGTCTCGGTGCCGCCAGCAAGCGTCAGGGCACCGCTGCCGCCGATCACGCCGGCGAACGTGTCGTTCGCGGCGGTCAGCGTCAGCGTCTTGGCGCCGAGGTCGACGCTGCCTGACCCCGACAGCCGCTGGATGCTGGTGCCTGCGCCGGAAAGGCCGGCGATGCTGAACGTGCCGTTCGCGATCACCTGGCTGGAAGCGGCGATGTCGCCGCCGCCGGTCAGCGCCAGCGTGCCGCCCGCGATCGTTGTCGCGCCGCTATAGGCCTGCACGCCTGATAGAGCCTGCGTGCCGCCGCTCACTTGCAGCCCGCCGATGCCGCTGATCGCGCCGGCAAACGTATCGTTCGCATTGGTAATGATCAGGTCCTTGGCGCCCAGCGTGACGCTGCCGGCGCTGCTGCCGGCGAGGCTCTTGATGTGCGCGTTGGGGTCCGAGATGACCGAAATATCGAAGTCGGCGTTATCGACCACCCGGCTCGAGGTGGCGACGGCATTACCGGAGCCGGCGGCGCCAGACAGCCGGAACGTGCCTTGCTGGATCACCGTGTCGCCGGTGTAGCTGTTGCCGACGCCGGTGAAGTTGAAGATCCCGGCGCCGGTCTTGGTCAAGCCGCCGACGCCGCTGAAGCCATTGGCCTGGAGGACGGTGAACCCATTGCTATCGATGGTCAGTCCGCCCGCGGCGAGGTTGTTCTGGGCAGCCGTTCCGCTGGAGACAATGGGGGTGTTGATGGCCGCGCGGAACGTGGCGTTGTCAAAATTCACCCGGCCGTTCGCGTTGCCGACGCTGATGCCGAAGCCGTGATTTATCAGTGTGGCATTGCTGACATTGAGCGTGCCAGTGCCGCCCCCAACCGCGGTGCCGAGTATGATTCGGCTTGTAAAGTTGACGGTCGCGCCGTCGGTGACGTTGAGGGTGCCCGTACCGGAAAGGCTGA
Organism: Bradyrhizobium sp. USDA 4502; assembly: GCF_054063355.1. Classification (NCBI taxonomy): domain Bacteria; kingdom Pseudomonadati; phylum Pseudomonadota; class Alphaproteobacteria; order Hyphomicrobiales; family Nitrobacteraceae; genus Bradyrhizobium; species Bradyrhizobium sp. USDA 4502. The sequence goes on along the minus strand of NZ_JBSSGF010000001.1, from coordinate 3,823,080 downwards.
CGGTGATCGTAGTGGCGTTCCACTGCGATCCGGCTCCCGTTACTGTGACGGTCGCCGTACCGCCTGTGGTATTGGAAATCCCGGACGTGCCGCTTGTCAGCGTGCTGCCGTTTTGAATTGTGAGGTGGGTCGTTCCGCCAGCCGCGCTCTGAACATTGAAACTGCCGGCGGTGCCGATCGCCCCAGGGGTCACGCCGAGAACGACGTTTGAGCCCGGCGTAATAACCACCGTAGCACCGCCGGCCGGAGCCGCTCCGGTGTTCCAGTTCGAGCCCACCGTCCAGTCGTTGCTGGTGGCGCCGGTCCAGGTCTGCGCCGCCGCCGAGCCCGGCATCAGCGCCGCGAGCGTGGCGACCGAGGCGCTCAGCAGCAGCAGGCGCTGGAAGTCCGCGCGGGTGCGGGATTGCGATGCAGTCCGGCGTGGATTGAGTGTGGTGTCACCAACGTGTCGTGCGATTGTCGCAGCCCCGATGCATTCGCGCATGGCGCTCAGCCCCTTGTTCTTGCCGCTGCCCGACAGGTTGCATTCCGGCAAACATTCGCCGGCAGCGGATGGGCGGCACGGTATGTGACTCACTGTGAGCAAACAAATGAAGCTTGGCGTTCCCCAAGCGAAACAGGAAGCAGTGTGCCCGCGATGCAACGTCCGCGCGCTGCAATTAATCGATCGCTAACCAGTTGAGTCCGTGCCGGGCGCGATAGCGTGCGGAAGCGGATGTGAAGGTTGCCGGGCAGGGCGGCCGACCACCGACACGCCCGATCACGTTACCGCTGGTGGCGTTGACGTTGCCGGGCAGAAGCACGACATATCGGTTCCTGATCCCACCCGCCGCTCCGGAGCAAGCCATGAACGCCCCCAACATCGAGTCCGTCACGCCGCAGTCTGGCGGCGACGTTGTGGCCTGGCTGACCAACGAGACCCGCGACGAGCGCTTCATCGACAATATCTTCGCCGAGCTGTGCATCCGGTTGCAGCAAACGGGTATTCCGCTCAAGCGGGCGACGATGAATCTGCTGATACAGCATCCGCAATGGCTCGGCGCCCGGATCATCTGGGGCGACGGCAAGCGCGAGGCCGAGATCACGCGGGTCGACTACGAGGTCAGGGAGCGCTCGGAATATATCGGCAGCCCGGTCTACGAAATCCACCAGGGCGCCGGCGAAGTGCGCGAGCGGCTCGAACGGGCGCCTGGCCGCACGCATGCGCTCTTTGACGAGATGCGCGCGCAAGGCCTGACCGACTATGTGGCGTGGCCGCTGCTGCATACGCTCGGCAAGCGGCATGTCGTGACCTTCGCGACCGACCGGTCCGGCGGTTTCGATGACGCTGACATCGCCGAGCTGCGCAAGGTGCTGCCGGTGCTGGCGCTGGTCAGCGAAATCCGGATGAAGAACCGCCTGGCGCGGACGCTGCTCGAGACCTATGTCGGCACCCATGCTGGTGAGATGATCCTGGCAGGCGCGACGCGGCGGGGCAGCGGCACCACGGTCCGCGCCGCGATCATGATCTGCGATCTCAGGGACTTCACCCGGATCTCGGATTCCTGGCCGCGCGACGACGTCATCGATCTCCTCAACGACTATTTCGACGCGATGTCGGAGCCGATTGCGCGGCACGGCGGGGAAATCCTGAAATTCATCGGCGATGGTCTGCTTGCGATTTTCCCGCTCAGCGATCCCAGGGCCTGCGCCAACCTGCTGCACGCGGTGTCCGAGGCGCGGCAAGCGATGGCGGCGCTCAGCGAAAAGAACAGCATGATGGGCCGCGCCCCAATGAATTACGGCATCGGCGTCCATGTCGGCGACGTCATGTACGGCAATATCGGATCGCGCAGCCGGCTCGACTTCACGGTGATCGGCCCCGCGGTGAACATGGCCTCGCGGCTCGAGGCTCTGACCAAGCAGTTGGGACGAAACGTGCTGCTGTCGCGCGCCTTCGCCGATCTGGTCTCGCACGATTTCGCGCTCGAGCATGTCGGCGAGCATTCGGTGCGCGGTTTCAGCGAGCCGATCGAGCTGTTTGCCTATCGGGGCTGAGGCTCGATTGGCCAAAGCAGCGTGACGTGCGGCGCACGCACCGGCTGAGACGGCCCAATGTCCAAAGGCTCCTGCCGTTAAGGAGATTGGCCGGACAGGTTTACTCTCGGTGCGCGCAGTAATTGCTGCTCGGCATAGTTGGCCAGACGATCGTACTCTTCGGCGATCTTCAGAAGATTCGCACGTGAGTTTTGGTATCTGAACAACTCCGCCTTGGCACGTGTCTTGGCGGCTCGATCCCGCCAATAGCCGGCGTTGGTCATGACGTTCTCGACCATGGTGCTTCCCCCTTTCTCAGGGATTGCCCATAGACCAACGTCGCCGCGACAAGTCCGCTCCCCGAGGAACCCGGAACTGGCGTTCACGCATGAAGAGTCACTGAAACATTCCGTTTGTTCCAGACGAAATTTATTCAAGCTGGATTCACACGCGTTATTTTCCGAAACGCCGGATCGCGCGAATCTTCGGATGCTGGGCGGGCTTTTTCATTAAGGAAATTTTCAAAGGCCCAGAGGGTCCGCCTGATTATCGGCACTGGCGGTTCGGCGTGAGCATGGGAATAGGACGGCCCCGGCAACGCGAGATGCCGGGGCCGTTTTCCCGTGGTGCCGGGAGTTCAGATCGAGGTGATCTTCTGCGCCGGCGCAGCGCGCTCGACGAAGCCCTTGGCGAGGGCGTGATAGACGCCTTCCTTGCAGATCAGGCGCGAGCTCGCGTGCGCAATCAGGGCCGCGGCCATCAAGGGCACGACCATCGCGTGATTGTCGGTCATCTCGGTGACGATCACGAAGGCGGTGATCGGCGCCTGAACCACGCCGGCGAAATAGGAGACCATGCCGAGCAGCATGATGGCCGACAGCGGCGCGCCGTGAAACAGCGGCGCGATGTTGGAGCCGAGCCCGGCACCGACCGCGAGCGAGGGCGCGAAGATGCCGCCCGGCATGCCGCTGATCGAGGCGAACGTGGTCGCGAGGAATTTCCAGACGCTGAAGCTCGCCGGCAATTGTGCTCCGGCTTCGAGCGCGGATTTGACCTGCTGATATCCCGTGCCATAGATCGCGCCGTCGGACGCAATCCCGCAAATCGCAGCCGCTAATCCGCAGACTGCGGCAAAACCGACTGGATAACGCTTGATCGCGCTTCCGACTGGATTGGCAAACCCGCGTGCCATTGTGATCAGGATGCGACTGAACAGGCCGCCCGCAAGACCTCCGGCAATGCCGCAGAGCGGGACCGCGAGCCAGTCGGTGCCGTTGCGCAGGGCCGTCGCGCTGGTGCCGAAATACGTATAGTTGCCCATCAGAGCGAGCGAGGTCAGGCCGGCAGCGATCACCGCGCCGATGATCAGGCTGCTGGTTCTCGTCTCGAAGGCACGGCTCATTTCCTCGATGCCGAACACGATCCCGGCCAGCGGGGTGTTGAAAGCGGCCGCGACACCTGCGGCCGCGCCGGCAAGGATCAGGCCGGGTTGGCGCCGCGGCGAGAAGCGGCCGAGCGCAAACATGATCGAGGCGCCGATCTGCACCGTCGGTCCCTCGCGCCCGACCGACGCGCCACACAACAGGCCGAACAGGGTGAGCAGGATCTTGCCGGCCGCAACGCGCAGCGAAACCAGGCTTTCGCGCGCGGTCTGATCGGTCAGATGGCGTGCGGCGATCGCCTGCGGGATCCCGCTGCCTTGCGCGTTCTGAAAGAAGCGGTTGGTCAGAAACACCGACAGCGCGAACCCGGCCGGCGTCAGCACCAGCGAGGCATAATGGAAACGGGATACCACCGCGCCGAACGCGATCTGCGCCAGATCGGCGAGCTGTGCCAGCGCGACGGCCGCCGCGCCGACCGCAATGCCGCCCAGCAAGAACAGGGCGCGGCGCTGCCAGCGCGCGGAGACCAGTCTGAACAGCCGCCTCTGGCGGTTGGAGGGGAAGGTCATTCTGACGAGTTCTGGCTCATGTCGTGGTCCGATACGCAGCGGATCACGTCATTCCTAGCACGCGTCGGCGGTATGCGAAGCTGAAGAAATCAGCACGGTGTGCCGGCGCAGCCGCCAAACTCCAGGGCCGAAATCTACCGCCTGAGGCCTCACTCTTCGGCGACCTCCGGGAGGTTCGCGCGTGAGTTTTGCTGTCTCAACGACTCCGCCTTGGCGCGTACTTTCCCGCCGTGACGCATGATTGAGGGACGCGGAAAAACTGGCACAAACTGCACTTTGCGCGGCTTCCGCCGCGGCGTATTTTGACCGCCCCATTGAAGGGCGCATGTCATGTCCGAAGTGATTGTTCGAGCGGGCATCGTCGTATTGGGACTTTGCCCAATCGCAATGGTTGCCGTTGCTCTGTTCATTTGATGGAAGCTCACCTGGCCCGACCGCGCCAACCGGGCCGGTAGACGGCCCCAGCGCCTGCCCTCCCAGGCCCCCATAGGTTGCTGGGGCCACTCAACATGGAGGCCGCCGGTTGGCGTCCTCATTCTTTGCCTGGTACCGAGTTGGGTACGTTACCGGGATCATTGCCGCGCGAATGACATGGGGCACTGAATCGAAAAGGGCCGTCGCATCGGCGGCCCTTTTCTGCCGGTCATAATAGGTCTGCAAAAAACTCAGTCGTGAAAAAATGCTCTGCAAAGAACGGCAACGCCGGCAGGGTTGGTATTACGACCGTCCTATCTCTCCGGAAATCCGGATCAGTACGGTGTTCCTGCGGTGGAACTCTTGGTCTGCGGATGTGTATCCGACGATCAATGATGGCGCACCGGAGAGGGTGCCGCCCCCATCAGGACATTCGCCGCGGGGAATCAGGACAACTCATGTCGCCGCGCTTCGCCAAGCATCATGTTGAGCATCGAGATGTGCTCAGCCGTGAGCTGTCGCTGCGTGAGGCTCACGGCCCATCCTTCCGGGATCGCGTCCAGGCGCGCCGTCCAGGAACCGACGCGGCGGAGCATGATTGTCACACGTTCGGTGCTGTCCCTGCCGGCAGTGTCTGGACGATCAAGGTAAACTCGCGGCCCCAGCTTGTGCCCCCTCGCTGGGGCCGTTTCTTTGGGGTGGAAGCGCGGCGCATTCAAGCAGCGATGGTCCCGCCGCCTATCTCCGGCGGCGCTGCTTGCTCGGAAACAGCCGGTCGCGGATGTAGCGGGAGGTCGGCGTCAGGCGAAGGCCCCGCGGCTTCTGCCAGGCGGCGCGGTCGATCTCCTTCTTGTCGCCGATCGCCAGTCGGCCCTTGGCGTTCTTGGCGATGAAGATCGCGTCGCTCATCCTGCGGCCGGAACGCTTGTTCCTGGCCGTCACTTCCTTCCACAGGCTCAGCCTGCCGAGCTTGAGCTTCGGCAGCTCCTCCTTGATCTCGCGCTTGAGGCAATCCTTCCCGGTTTCTCGCGCGCGCCTGCGCCCGCCGGGAAACATCCACAGCCCGTCAGATCGGCGTCTAACCAGAAGAACCTTGCCGCGCTTCGCGGCTACCAGCTTGGAGGACTTGGGCATTGGAGTACTTGGGCATTTGCTGCGCAATGATCGAAATAGAATCGACCCATTTTAACTTGTCTATTTGTGTAGACAAGTTCGATGCCACATTGTTCCACAGTCGTATGTCGGCTGTTTGTCTTTGACGGCTGCGATCTTCGCTGCGCGCGATCGGCCGTGGCTTCCTTGATCTCGCTTGATGTCCGGTACCTCACGTTGAATTCGTGAAAGCTGTTACGGCCGGTGACTGCAACTCACCCGGTTGCGTCGTGATAACGATACCCATGGCGGGCAGCTTTCACTGCTTGACTCAATGTTCTTGTTTTGTTCTAATTGCCCTCCACCGGGAATTGGAGGACGCCATGGACAACCGCATCAGCGAAATTCGCAGGCAGATCAGGGCGCTGCGCGTCAGCATGCTCGAGGCCGAAGCCATCATGCGCCAGCAGATCAACCGCGATGAGGACTGCGCCTTCGTCGCCGGGGATCTCCTGAAGATGCGGCTGGTCATGAGCCGCCTGGTCGAGGAGCGGGAGGTCCTGGGCGACCGCGATCCGATCATCGTGCATGCGAGCGTTGCACCGCGCCGTCGCGCCGCGACGTCAGCCTTCATTCGCCCGGCGAAGCGAGAGCTGGCCGCCGGCGAAGCGCGTGCATGACCGAGTGCTCGGGACGCGGCGGCTGCGCGCCGAGCTGCAAGACGTGATGTGCCGGAGGAAAAGATGAGAGAGCCGCTTCGGTATTTCCACGACAGCGATGATCACGCGCCCTGGATCAAGGCGCTGGCCGAGGTCCGGCACATGGCGACGCGGGAAGGCTGGTGCTTTCACCACGTGCAAGCGATCATCGTGGCGATCGACCAGTATGCCGAGGCCGCGCTCGGCAACCGCGAGTTCTTCCTCAACCGGCCGCAGACCGTCGGCCCGGTGAGGCGAGGCGACGTGCCCTAACACGCTGACCGGCAGGCATACGCATTCGACGTCGCGGTAGCTCAACGTGCTGTCCGCGGCGGCGAAAGGCCTCTCGCAGGAAGTGCCGACTATTTCGTGTAGCCTTGACTGCTGCAGTACCACCAGGATTCGGCGGGCGATGCGCCATGCTCGATCACGTACTTCCGGCAGGCTTCGTAGCTGACCGCGTACCGCTTTCCGCACGGTACCGCAGAGATGCCGAAATTGCTGGTCGAGCATGTGGATGCGGCGTGGCCCGTCGACATCGACAGGACGCCGATAAAGGGCAGGACCGCTAGAAGTGACAGGGTCTTCATCATAGCCATCGCCTCCCAAGTTGGAGGACAGCGGGGCCGCCGTCCCCGCCGAGAACCTACTACATCGCACGCCGTTCACCACCGGATTTCGCGGGTCTCATGCGCGATCCGCATCGTCACGCACGCTGTGTTCGTCGTCATGCCCGGCGCGTGACGCCTTCCGGGCGCAGGGGCCAAATGTCCCGGCCTGCCTGAGGCGGGCGGGATGGCCAATCCGCTGCCAGCGACATATCGTGACGGTCCGAGGCCGAATCTGAGGCGGGCCGTTCATCGCCGGGTCATGTCCATCCGGCCATCGTCAGCGCCGCGCCCGCGAGGGCGGCGGCATATTTGCGGAGGAGGTTTCGGATGATCAGGGGCTGGCAGGTTGCGACGTCGGCGCTCGCCATCGTCGTGATGGTTGCAACGCTGGGGGCTGAGGCGAACGCGGCGCAGTGCGGCAACGGGCCCGGCGGATTCGAAGCCTGGAAGCAGCAGTTCTCGGGCGAGGCGAGCGCCAAGGGCATCGGCGCCACCGCGATCGCCGCACTGATGCAGACCCATTATGCCAGTGCGACGATTGCCGCGGATCGCGGCCAGCGCAGCTTCGGCCTGTCGCTCGAGCAGTTCATGGCCAAGCGGGGATCTGCGACCATCGTGGCGCGCGGCCGATCGCTGAAGCAGTCGCAAGCCGCGCTGTTCGCCTCGATCCAGCAGCGCTATGGCGTGCCGCCGGGACCGTTGATCGCGATCTGGGGCATGGAGAGCGGCTTTGGCAGCCAGCGCGGCAATCAGAACATGCTGTCCTCGATCGCAACGCTTGCCTATGACTGCCGCCGTCCGGAGTTCTTCACCGATCAGCTCTATGCGGCGCTGAAGCTCGTCGACCGCGGCACGTTGTCCGGGAGCACGCGCGGATCGATGCATGGCGAGATCGGCCAGACCCAGTTCATGCCGAAGAACGTCCTCGCCTACGGCACCGGCAATCTCGACGTCGCGGCCAACGCGCTGAGCTCGACGGCGAACTTCCTGCGCGCCCATGGCTGGCGCGCCGGCGCCGGCTATCAGCCCGGGGAACCCAACTTCGCCGCGATCGAGGCGTGGAACGCGGCAGGCGTCTACCAGAAGGCGATCGCCATCATGGGACGGCAGATCGACGGCCAATGAGCGCAGGCGCGAGTTCCTTCATCGCCTGTTAACGCAACGATGCCCAGATCGTGCGCTGTGAAACGGGAGCAGATGGAGACCGGCTCCATGCTCAAGAACGGCACCTACGCGGCGTGGTTTCGAACGTCGCTTGCGGACGGTACCGGCATCGTGCACGTCGCCGATGGCAGGCTGTGGGGCGGCGACGCGGTCATGCTCTACAGCGGCACCTATGAGGTCGACGGCGAGCGCTTCTCCGCCGTGCTCACCACGCAGCGGCACTCCAGGGACGGCACGACCGTGTTCGGCACCGACGACCTCGTGGTGCGGCTCGAGGGCATCTGGACCGGCGCGATCGCGACCTGCACGGGCAGGGCGGATGCCGTGCCCGATCTCGCCTTCGAGGTGACGCTGATTCCGAGCCAGGAGGTGGCACCCGAGCCGCCGCCGGATCTGCCGCTGCCGAAGTTCGACCCCAGCAAACTCCCGAAGCTGCCGAAACGCTCCGGCCGCTAAGGCATGATCCGGAAACGTGCGAAGCGGTTTTCCCTCGCGACAAGCGCCAAAGCCGTTTGCGCGGGGATCACGCGCTACGCGTCGCGCGGGCCCGCGGTCTCCGGAAACGGCGCGCCGGGGATGTAGAGCTTCAGCGCGCGAATCTCGTAGACCGCCGACGGGTTGACGCTGCGCAGGTCGCGCGCCGCGGCGATCGCCTCCGCCTCATCGGCGCAATCGATCACGTAGAAGCCGAGCAATTGCTCCTTGGTTTCGGAGAACGGCCCGTCGATCACCATGCCGTGGCCGGGCCCACGCAGCGTGCTGGCATTGCGGGTATCGCCGAGCCGCGCAGCCGGGCCGAGCTTGCCCTTCAGCCGTTGATGGACCTCGCGCAGACCCGTCATCACGGCAGCGTCCTCCTCGGCGTTCCACGATTTGACCTCGGCTTCGACGTGATAGGCCAGGATGGCATAAAGCATCTGATGTGCTCCTTGTTTCTGATGCGACTGGCCCAAGGACGTCTCGCGGCGATCCGAGCCGACATTTCATCTGTAGCGGATCGGACGGTCTCTGGGGTGCGACAAGGTATCCCGCCGTCCGGCATGGCAGCGGCGAATCGCGCAGGCCAAAACAGCAAAAAGGCGCGGCGGATGAGCTTCCGCCGCGCCCCCGATTTTGATGTCTCGCTGGTCCAGGGCTGAGAGCGCCCCGATGCCAGGCTGATTGCTCAGGGCCTAGCGGGCGATCCCAGCGAGGTGACAGCGCTTGAGACAAGACACTAGATCACCTCCTTTCTTTGTTGATGGGACTTCGAATATAGGTGCCGAATCCGCCGCTGTTAAGGCCGCCTCCGGCCCAGCCGCGCCGGGAAACCGGCCGGATTGCGGCGAAATGGTTTCGTTTACCGGAGAACACAACGCACGCCGGGGCAGTTGAGGCCGCCGCCCGGCCGTGTTAGGTGAACCCGAGATGCGGGTGTAGCTCAATGGTAGAGCAGCAGCCTTCCAAGCTGAATACGAGGGTTCGATTCCCTTCACCCGCTCCAATGATTTCAGGTACTTTTCTCATTCCGCGGTTTCCATTCGGACATCAGAACTGTTGCTCATTCGGACAAATGTCCGCCTTTCGTTCGCACTGAGCGGCGCTTCTTTGTGCCGGTGGCGATCTGCTTCGTGGTGCGCTTGACGTACTTCGGGAGCACCTTGACGGTGGTGTGCCGGCTCTGTGCGAGGATCTCGCGGTCGGTTAGTTCCGCGTCACCTGTCTCGGTCAGGCCTCCATGGCGGAACGATGTGAACGACAACTCGTCACGCAATCCAGCCGCACGAATGATCTCCTTCACCTTGCGACTCATGTGCGTGAAGTCTGGCAGGTCCGGCTTCGGCCATGTCGGCCAAGGTCCGCGCTTACCCCAATCCCGGACCAGCATAAGTCCGCCGATGCGTGCCCGTTTGATCGCGTCCAGCTCCGCCATCAATTCTGGATATAGCGAGGCGCCAGCATCGTCGAAGAGCGGCACCCAACTCTCGACGCCTGTCTTCTCGTCAACCACGCGAACAAGGTCAGGCTTGTCCTTCGGACGATAGTGGGAGATGTCGAACGTTGCGAAAATGTCAGTCTCACGCTGAAGCCACTCCCATCCGATCAGCGCGGCCGTGGCGAGCGACGACATGCCCATCTCGACAGCCTTGGCACGGAACGCGATCAGCTCATCGTAGGTCGCAGTTGGGGTCTCTCGATCGGACGACACGAGGCCCATCTTTGCGAAGGGATTGACCAGCGGCATCTTGCCTGGATTGCGACGTGAGCAGATATTCCACGCCCGGCGGCAGGACTTCATCGCATGGTTCACTGTCGTCCGGCGCTCGCGCTCCACAACGTTGCCGCTCTTGTCGGTTGTCTTGAGGACAAGCAGTTTCTCGTAGAGTTCGTCGGCTAAGGCGGTATCAATTGCTGTGACCCGCTTTTCTCCGAGACGCTTTCCGTCCTTCAGCACGTAGCCGCCGACGAGTTTGAATCCTACCTCATGGTTGCGCTTGGTCTTGGGGTCGAGCTTGGTGCAGCGTCGATCGGCGCGGTACTCAGCAAACACCCAGTCCAGCGTGCCCGGCGCAATGACTGCGGAGGACGTCTCCAGCGTCTTACCCCCAGCGCGCCATTCGTCGAATGCCGGCAGGAACACCTTCTCGGCTCGCTCGACTGCCTTCTCGTAGTCGGTGCCGAGCGGCGCATTCTGCACCTTGCAGCCGGCCTTCTTCGCCCACGATGGAACATGGAAGAAGTAGCCCCAGCCGCCTTTTCTTAGCGACTTTCGCTCGACGTAGCGCGGCAAGGGCAGGGCAGAGCGACGCGGTTTCATAGTAGCTTACGCAGCTCCTCCGATGTCTCAATGTCGCGATCTACAGCTTGCGGGTGATCCGCGATGACGATGATCTTTCCCGCGCTAATCTCGACACGTCCGACCTTCACGCCAGCGTTCACGCAAGCTTTGACGGCCTTGGTGACGTCTGCCTGTTTGAACGATGCCGGGCTGCGGGACATTTTTTTGCTTCACTCTTTGCCTTCGTGAAAGAGCTTTTTCGCCCGAATTGCCAGGTCAAGCACGTCGCGACCATATGGGAGAACGATTGCGCCGCCAAAATCGGTAAGCGCACTGCCGAGGTTCTCTGTCGTCACCGCGGTACAGTAATTGCGTTCCGCTTGGTTTCGATCCGCGTATAGAAACCAATAGTTTTCGATGTGATCCCAATGAATAGGAATCTTCGCATCCGGCGGCGCATTCGGCGAGATGCCCTCGCCCAACCATTCTGCGATGACTCGGATCCTCGCCATTTCTGCAAGGAGCATCGCGTGGACCGGCTGAAGCTTAAACTCGCTGATCAACCGATGCCCGAACACTACTCGAGCGGTCGCCGATGAATCGAAATATCTCCTGCCTCGCTCTTCCTTCATGTCGTAGAGAGCTTCCACTATCTCGCGGTTTGCCCAGTTTTGGAGAGTAGACGCAGTCAGGCCGGGGGCCAGCTTGATGACGTTGGCCGGCGTAAAGAGTGGCTTCTGCGCAAAGGACATGAACCAGTACAAAGGATGGTCTTTGTCCGCCAATTTCGCGACAGCGCGTTCAACTTGCTTGGGGCTGGTCATGGGTCCCGGCTATCTCGCCTAGATGTCATCTGACATTAAAGTGCCTGCAGACAGATTAGATGTCAAATGAATGCAAGGAACCGCCGGGGGATAACCCAGCGGTTCCGACAGGGGGAGGGGCGGGACGGCCCGGCGATCAGTTGACCGTGCCGCGGTGCTCGATCTGCTGGACGTCGCCGCCGGTCTCGCGGGCGATCTCCCGGACCGCCTGCACAGCAAAGCCAAGGGCGCCATCCACCGCGACGCAGGGCATCAGGATCGTCACCTGCGTGTCCCAAGCCGCGTCGCGCTCGACGCTAAAGTGCAGGCGGACCAGCCCGGCGCCGCACGGCTCGACCTTGTTGAGCTGGGTCGCGGTGAACTCCGGCGCGCGCCGGCTGCTTGCGGACCTCCTCATGCGAGCACCCGTTCCATATCCTCGGCGAGCGACCATGCGATGTCAGTCCGCGCGAACTGGTCAAACAGCATCGTGCGGGCCTTGGCCAAAAGGCCAGCGGTGCTGACGGCGGGGACCGTGGCCAACGTCTCTATGTGGGCAGCCCTCTGGCTCTCCATCGCCTCGTACTCGGGCCGCTGGTCGGCCTTATCATCGTCCTCGTTGGCATCGAGGAATGCCAAGAGGGCCTCGTCGAGCGCTGCCACGCCGGCCGCGGCGTCGACCAGGGCGGCGTCGGCAGCTACCGGTGCGGCCGCGGCACCGGTAGGGACAAGGGCGGCGACGACCGCAGTGGCGAGAAAGCGTCTTCGGGATGTGGTATTCGTGATTTCAGCCTGCGACATGGATCAAGCTCCAAGGTTGTGGGTCAGAGCCGGGCGGGAAGCTGAACCCTTCCCCTCGGCTCGCAATTGGGATATCCTAGTTTCATGGCGAAGTCAAACCGGGATATCCCAAAAAAGAAGCGCGGCCCTCCGTCGCAAGGCGGCCGCAAGCCGCCGCAGCTCGTCCGGATGGATGATGCCCTCACCAAGGCCATCGATCATTGGCGCGAGGGCCAAGAGGATGATCCGTCTCGTCCCGAGGCGATCCGCCGGTTGGTCGAGATCGGGCTGAAGTCCAAAGCCTAGCTTGCGTCCCGTTACCGTTTGCGGGAAAATGCGGTTTTCTACCCCTTATAGTAGAACCGCGATGCAGAACGCCCTCAAGATTTTAGGCGTGATCGTCCTTAGCGTGGTCGGGTTTGCAGCCCTGTTCATTGCGAACAGGAGCAACAGCACCGCCGAGTCGGTCGTCGCCTCGGCGGACAAGACGCGCGAGCTTTGCCGAAAGGCGATTGTCGATCAGGCAAAACATCCTTCGACCGTCGATATCCATGGTTTCACCGGCTATGCCACATCAACCACCCCGGACGGGCGGCGGCTCACAAAGCAGACGTTCACTGCGAAGAACGACTACGGGCTTGAACTGGCATATGACGCCTATTGCGAGTTAGCGCCCGACGGGAAGTTCAAATTCATGGTTGAGGAGCGGCCTTCGCGCTGATGGCGAGTCTCATTTCGGCGGAAAAATATCCGCGGCGCGCTGCTCGGCGTCACTTACTTAAAGACAACCGTACCGCGCGACTTGTTGATCGCGCTCAGGACCCAGCCGTACTTGTGGTCGAGAGTCTGAACTTTGGTCCAGACCACACCATCCTCCGACCTCCAGACCATGCATAGGGACACACCGCTGGCATCGTCGCCCTGAAAGCCACTGGCGATAAAGAACCCCTTGCTGTCAGGATTCGACACCTTGCGCGACTTGATGAACACGACGGACAACGCGCTGCCGCTCCGCGTTAAGCTCGACGTCGCATCTGGTAGTTGGATATTTGTCCAGTCTCTTCCATTGCTGGACACGGCAACACTGCAGATCGGTTTATTGACCCAGATCGGCAGCCCTGTCGAAAGCAGTCGCTTCTTGTAAGCAGAGCTTGCCACAAAGACACCGTTGCCAAAGCACGTCGTCGCCGCGAACTCCTTCGATGCCTGTATCGTCTTTTTCGTGGCGGTGCCCGCATCACCTTCGCTCTCTGATCTGTCGAAGTATGGTGTCCACGACCTGCCATCGCTCGATGTCGACGACATGAAGTTGAAGTCGCTAGTCGCGAAGAAGTTCGTACCACCGGACAGGGTAAATGTTCCGATATAGGATCGCGTGTACCCACCCGTGACCACGTATCGGCTGTTATCCTTATCGTAGGCCACCGAACCTATGAATGGATCAGGTGATCTGTCGCCGGGGTCATAGCCGGTGCCGATTGCAGCTTCAGCCACGCCGGGGAAAGGGTTGCCCTTTGCAAAGGTCTGACCGTCGAACGATACCGCAAGGAGGGCATTGTCATCCTTTGAGTACGAGACGAAGAATGCCCCGCCAGCGAAGCTGCAAGCCCACACGCGATCGGCCGCTACCGATGTGACGGGAGTCCATGTCAGCTTGCCCTGATCATCCAACACGCCGCGCTCGATGCCGCGCTCGATCGCGCCACCAGAATCCGCGACGGTGATGAAGCAGCTGCCACCGTCCCTCGTTTTCCCAAAAGCGACAAACCTCCGGCCCTTGCAGACAACCGTATTGCCGAGACCGCTGGCAGCATTGGACGATTTCCCAAACCCCTCATCCCACGTCGTTCCGTCTTTCGAAATTGTGGTGATCGTCATGGAGAGGTCGTCGTCGACAATTGGCGTTTTGTCTATGCCGAGCACAGCCTCCTGCGAGACGAATTGCACATTGACGATGTTCTGAAACGGATCGAGCCGATATGGCGGATTGATCCCGTTGTTACCAACCACCTTGCTTTCAGGCTCGTCGCTCTCGTCGATCAGGTATTGATTCAACAGCTTGACTTGAGCGTTCAGATTGACCTGGCTGACCTTTTCATCAAGGGCATTGATGCGCGGCTTATAGGTCTCGACGATCTCGTGCTCGACATATTGGCCCGCATCCTTAGTTGTGTCGCTGCCGTCGGACCCGTCCTTTTTCACGTAATCCGCTCCAGGCACTACATACGCCTTCAGCGTCGGGTCTGCATCAAACGCCGCCTGCGCGGCGTCATCGATGCTGGTATCGTAATGCACGATCTTGCGGACTTCGACTTTTCGAGACTGCGCCGTCTCGTCGAGCAGGAAGGATTCCTGATAGTTATGATCCCCCTTCCGCATTTTCATATATCTGATGGCGCGAACCGGAACCCATTCCTCTGGGTCGTTGACATCCTCCTCGTCAGGCGAGCATACCTTGACCACTACCGTTTTGCGCGACGGCGTCCCTTCCTCTTCGTAGCCGTCCTGCGTCGGGTCATCCGACCACTTGAATAGACGAACGACGCCCTGCCAGAATCCATGGGTCGACTTTGTGTCGCTCTTCGCGCGGTCGATGCGCTCGACGTCGACCCAAATGTCCTGCAGCACCTCACCCTTTTTGTTGGTGCCGACAATCCGCGTAACATGCGTTTTGCGAGACTCTGGCCTGTTCGTCATTCGACGCCCTCGATTATCTCGATCAGCGTTTTCCCTTTTTCCTCGGCGGTGAGCGCGGCCTGGTACTGCTCGAACAGCGAAGCCATTTCCGCCGTCATTTCCAGCTCTACGTCTCCTTCCGTGAGGCCCTCGGCCCGCAAGCGCTCGAGTTCGGCGTCGCAGGCTGCATCGAAAATCGATTTGAGTTCGGCTGCTGTCGGCGTGGTCATTGAGCGCAGGATACTCATCGCCTGGCGCTCCCATACCAATTGGGCTTTGCGCCGGTGGAATAGCGCTTCGCCTGATTGGCAGCGGCGCTTAGTTGGGTGACCGCATCAGGGTAGATTGGTGAACTGTCGGCGCCGCCCTTGTAGTCAAATACATCCTCGAAGCGCGGCAACCAGCGTGCCGCCGATCGCCGCAACAAGACCAGCGATACCGCCGGCGCGGCCGATCTTACCGAACTCGCCGATCGCCCCAGTTCGAGCCCGGCATCCTCTGCAGCAGGCTTGATCGTTTCGAGCGCCTTCTTGATACCCTCGATCGCCTTTTTACTCTCTTCAGTCTTGCCAGTGATCCCAGCGAAGAAGTCGCCGAAATCACCGAGACCTGACTTAGAGTCCTCGATCGTCTTGTTGGTCGCTTCCAGCGCCTTGGCGCCGATCTCGGTACGCCTCAACTTGGCCTGGACGTCTTCGGCTCCTTCGAGCGAGATGCGTTGAACAATCCGATCAGCCATTGCGTTGTTCTCCTCTATTCCGGCTCGCCGGCTTTTGCCTTCAGGCGCTTGATCTCTTGCTGCAGGATGTTGATGGCCGTGGTCGCCATGTCATAGGCCACCTCACAAAGGTCGTCCGGATCCTCGGAGTTCAGCGTCCGCGCCAGATCGCGGACCATGCCGCGGGTGAGCGGGACCTCATTGATGGTGGTGAAGAGGTGCAGGCCTATCGGTGCATCGTCCGGTGCCTGCTGGTGTAGGTTTGCGGTTTGCGCACAACTTTGCGCAGCATGCACATTTTGCGCGGCATGCACGTTTTGGATTGATCGAGCCTCAGCTCGCCGACGTCGACCGCGCCAGATCGATTGATCGAGATTGCGGTCCCGATCCTGAAGCACCTCAGACAACAGCACTTTTCCGTCGTGGCTGCGGACTTGGCCCTTCGCGATCTGCCGCGACAACGTGCTGTGCGAGATGCCGATCTCGCGAGCCGCCTCAGAGATGCCGAGCAGCTTTTCGGTCAAAGTGTGCATGCTTGCGCAAACCCGGTGCATAAGTTTTCAGTTCTGACGCTAGCGATGTCGAGCCCTCAGCTGTCCCGTATTGTTTTTTTCCGCGTGACAGGACCCGGAAACGCTTAGTCGCCCGATGGGTGCTGCCGACCCTCCCGGGCCTGCCTGCGCTGCTCGTAGATCGACGCTACCCACTCGGGGGCGAATGGGCTCTTCTTTGCCGCTGGGACGCTTGGGGCCCTCTGGGTGGGCTTTGGGGTGGTCTCGCGCTGCTGACGGCGCTGGTTGAAGATTGCCTTGGCGTCGAGGGTCATTTCGTCTGTCCTTTCCGTCGTGATCCGTAGATGTCTGCAGCGAGATTGTTCCAGCTCATGCGGTTGTTCATGCCCGCTGCTTCCGCTTGCGTGACGACGCCGATAGCGCCGAGGGCAGTGCTGCACCGTTCAGCGAGGGGTGGCGCTTGCTGGGCGGTCGACTGGCTGGCGATGCTCAGGCAGGCGACGGCGTCCTTTGCCGGCATGTCGGTGTGGTCCGCCAAGTGCTCGGCGGCCGCCTTCATGGGACCGGTGGCGAACATGGATTTGGTGATGAGGTCGCGACGCTCGGCCGCTGCCTCGATCGCCGCGGCGCGTGCCAGCTGCTCACGGTCGTACCAGTCCAGGTGCAACGTTGCAGCGACCCACTCCACCGAACCGGGCCGGGCTCGCTGCTTGCGGGGCGGCGAGGCCGGTCGGCTCTTTCGCTGAGCGTTCATGTAGTATCCATCCACGTTCAAATCTCCGCTGCGTGGAGAAGGCCCGGGGACGCGCGGCCAAAGGAACAAACACACGCGTCCCCGGCAAAATGCCGGCACAACACCGCTCCATCTTCGGTGCGCCCGACGGCCGGCATAGCTTCAATCCCTCTTCGGTGCGGGCATATCGCTGGCAAGGCCGAGCGCTGCGCGCGGATCCAGATCTGCCCGCGGCAACAGCCCAGCAAGTTCGCTGAAGGCCGCCTCGTCGCGTTCGGATGCCAGCGTGTCGGCATCGATCTCGGCGAGCTTGGCGATGCGCTGCTCAACGGTGAGTGCGCTGGCATCGTCGCCGGCGCTGGCCAGTTCGCGATCAATCGCCGCGATGAATTCCTTCGGGAACAGCCAGGCAAGCAGCCCGATCGGGTCTGTCAGATAGACCGCGGCCGCACTGCCGCCGTGCTGGGAAACACCGACGCGCTTTTGGGGAAACTCGATCGGCTCCAGCCGGTCAATCAGCGGCGACACATCAGGTCGAGCCGCCTCGATGCGCTGCTCGAGCTGCTCGCGGATAAGTTTCTTGGCGAGAGCCACCGGGAACGGTGATGCCAAGACCGCCTGCCTGTCAGCCTTGAGGGTGCGGGTGCGGCGCGCGGCGCGCTCCAGTGCGTCGATGGCGGTTTCACCTGATTTGAGAGCCGAAGCATCGCCATCATACAGCCGAATGCCGCCATCCTCGGCATCGAGCAGATACCGTTCGAGGTTGGTCACGAGCCGAGCTGCGGACTGCCAGGACGTGCTCAGCTCGGAATTGCGCTCGGTCGAGCGGGCCAGCGCCGCGGTCGCATTCTTGATCTCTGTATTGGCCTCGATGAACGCGGGGTGGCTATCGTCGTTTCGATGTTCGGGCGGCATATTGGTGCGAAGGTTTTGCAGCCGACCTTCCCAGGTCTGCAGGTGCAGCCGCATTTCCGAGACACTGTCAGAAACCCGGCGCAAGGCCGCGTGTCGATCGCCCTTGATGTCGCGCAAGCTGAGGAGCTTATCGCGGATCTGGTGCGGAATACGGTCGGCGATGTCGGGTGCCAAGCGGAGCGGCTCGGCACCGGCCTCGCTGCGATCAGCCTTGGCCTTGGCTTCCACTCCCTCCGACAACGTCGCGCCGCGAATGATGCTCATGTTTTTTGCTCCCAAATCAGTTGCCGAATTCGTCGCGCATCGCATTGCTCACCGCAACTTGGCAAGAATTCGCCTTATCGTTGATGGACTTGGAGTGTCCGGATTCGGCGGCGCTGTCCGAAGGATCATCCAGTACAGCCCCATCCTACCTGTTGCTGGTGGCGTCGCTGCGGATCGATCTCGGCGCCAAGCGCCCGCCGCATAGCGGCTCAGGCCGCGCGAGATCTCATGCGCCGCGGCGTGGTCAGCGAGCTCGGCGAAGTATCGGCGCCGGCAGTCGACGATTAGCGCGTCCCGCTCGGCGTGCCTCGCCGGCATCACCACCGCGCGCAGCAACGCCTCCGCGGCCGCTGCCCTGTCCGAGACCGACAACTCGGCGCCGGCCTCGATCGCTGCGGCAATCCGCAGGTTTTCGGCCGCCGAATCGTACCCCTGGAAAAATTGTTCGCCGTCGGAACAATTCTTGTCCCGCTCGGCACTGCGGGGAGAATGGTCTGTCACCACGTCACCGGTGACATCGGTGGTTTTGAAACCTGCTCCTGCGCGCGTGTGCGCACGTTGTATGTTTGTATTACTAGTTACTGTGGTGACAGTGGTGACAATGCAGGATTGGCCGATGGTTTCCGCGTCACCGCTGCGCTTGCTGTCACCGGCTTTGACTTGTGCCGAGGGCGAAGCGAAGGCCATTCCTTAGGCACCTCGCCGATAGTGCCAAGCTCGTTTGTCCCCAGTGCGGACCTGGACGCGCAGCCAGCCACGGGCCCGCAGGCACCGTGCAACGCGGTTCTGCTCGGGCTGGCCCATCCTCGATCGGTCGACGCAGATGGCCTCCGATAGGATCTGAGCCACGGTCACCGCATTAATCCAAACGCTGGAAGGTAGCTTGAGCACTGGGTGGAACTCGGGGGCGAGAGCCCGAAGACGCTCGCCCCGTCCTGTTCGTTCTGGCTGACGCGAAGGGGAAGGGAACGCCCCTGCGATATCGAGGGGGGAGCGCTACCCCGGTCAGAATGGCGCTCCCCGCGTCCACCAGCGGGAGTCCGCCGCCGAGGGGGAGAAGGTCCCCTCATTGCCGCGCTGTGGACGTACTGCATCAGATGACATCCTCCGGCATTGCCGGCATGCTGCTGGCCAGTCCGAGCACGACGCGCGGATCGGCGTCGCCGCGACGGTAGACTGGCAACTCACGCTCCTCGGCTTGGCGGATCAGCTGCTCCTCCTCGCGCTCGGCGAGGATGATCTTGGCCCGGATGTCTGCCTCGCCTTGGGCTCGCTGCTCGTCAGTGATCGCGTTCGCGTCGTCGGAATACCGGTCAACTTCGGCGTCGATCGCCGTGATCAGCGTGTCCTTAAACGCGAAGCACAGGACGCCGAGGGCATCGGACACGCCGCCGACCGAATAGGCTTCCGGCGGGACCGTGAGATCTGAGCCGACCAGTTCCCGCGAAACATGGTGATTGCCGCGCACGCCGACGGTCGGCCAGAGGATGTCCTCGCCGTACTCGAGAGCGCCGAGCACGCGCGGAGGCTTGGCAGTGGCTTCGACCAGCTGGCGGACCTTGCCCTTCACCTGCGCCGATGGGCGGGGCTTTGCCTGGAGTTCGCGGAGGTCGGCGAACAATTCGGCGATCTCCTGCCGGATATCGGCGATCGCCTTTTTCAGGTCTGCGCCGGCCGGCCTCTTGGCCTGCTTGCCGTCGTGCGGAACAAACTCGACTGAATGGCTCAGCAATTGGCGTGAGTATGCGCGGCACCGCTCCTGAAGTCGGTCCAGATGCTCAAACTGCGGCTTGGTGTCTTCCATTCGAGCATTGAGCTTCTCGATCCGAACGTCGAGCTTTGCCTTTTCGGCCTGAAGCTTGATTACGGTCGGATGATCTTCAGGCAGTAGAAGAAGATTGCTGTAGCCGGGATGCGGCTGAGTGGAGGTCTTGATCTTGGCGACGATCTGCCCGCGCTCATAGATGGCGGCCTGCAAATCCTCCATCCACTCGCGACGCTTCGCACGAACCTCATCGAGTTGATCGTCCAAGCGCTCAAAGATCGCCTGCACCCAGTCGGGAAGCCGATCACGGACCAGCGCGAAGCTGGCGTTGGTGATCGGCGCGGTCGACGGTGCCAGCGCCTCGATGCTACGACCGAGAGATCCCTGCACTTCGGCAGTCCGAGCTGCTGCGGCTGCATCGTGCTCCTGAAACGCGTGCGCTGCTCGGCTGTAGGCGGCCTCCGCCTGTGGCGACAAAGCACTTGCGTTCGCCGTGCGCGCGGCGAGTGCTACCCGGGCGAAAGTCGCCCTTTCGGCCGGCGTTCTTGCCGTTGACCGGGCCTCGTTGGCCAGCCTCTCGAGATCAAGCGGCTCGTCGCGGTGGTCGTCCATCGATTGTCTCCTCGGTGATTCGTCCTGACCTTGCCTCACATCGTTGGCCATGAGCTGCCCTAGCTCGTGGCCAACAGTGCACGGATGCGCCGGGCAGACAGGGGCCGGTCGATCACCCTGAGGACGGCCCAGCAGTGACCCCGCAGCGTGTCCCGGTAGGCGATGCTGTCAGCGGTGCGGTCGCGCTTCCAATCGGGCCCGGACCGATACCGGGCCAGCCTCTGGGCGATGCCGTCGGCGGCCGCGCTGGCAGATTGGCCGGCGTAGAAGGTCGACATCATGGTGCGCAGCAGCTGCTGGTGTTCGGCCTGCGCCATCCTGGTCGACGCGCTGCGCTGGCCGGGCTTGGTCGGCATCAGCACCAGCGAGGCGGCGCGCAGCGCCTCCGCGGCCGCGGCACGCTCCTCCGGTGTCAGGTCGGCGCCGGCGGCGAGCGCCTCGGCGAGGCGGTGAAGGTCGAAAGATTGGCTCTCCGGCGTTACCGATCTTTCTTGAGGCGAGGGGAGCGCCTGCGGCCCTCCCAAAGGGCCGCGTTGGGCGCTTCCAACGCCCGGGGGGTATGGGGGGTTGGAAGCACAAGCTTGGTAGGAGGGTTGGAAGCGGTTGGTACCCTTGTTGGCAGGGGTGTTGGTAGGGGGGTTGGAAGGTCCAAAATTGAGTTGGTAGGGGGGTTGGAAGGTCACTGCGTGACCCTCTCGATGTGCTCCCGGCGCCGACTGGCGGGACCGGTTTCGACCTTCTTGATCTTGCCGGCATCAAACAGCCGCGACATCGCGCGGCGAAACGCGTCGGCCGTGGTGCCGTTCGCTTCCGGATCGATCGCGAACTCGGTGGGCGCGTTCCCCTTGGCGTTGCTGGCGTGAACGGTGCGACCCTGCGCGTTGCGCTTGTCCAGGAGGCGCAGGAACAGCTCGTCGACGTCCCGCTCGGCAGCGGCCTTATGGTGCGACGGAGCGCCGCCCATGCCCTCCGGAACGAACGTGAGGCCATCCCAGCGCAGGGTAACCTTCTCGCCGAAGCGGCCATAGTTGGACTTCTTGACCTCCAAGACCCGAAGATCCTGGTCCTCCTTTTCGGGGTCGCTCAGATGCAACATCGACCGCACCGAGTTGCGCCAGTCGACACTGTTGGCGGTGCCGGAGCCGTCGGACATGCCGCGGACGCTGGGGTGGTCCAGGAGCACGATCGCCGTGTCGTGCTCTCTGGCGACCTTCCGGAGCATTGCTAGGAAGGCGCGCACCTGTCGCCGAGCGATGGCTTCGCCGTCGAACACCGCTGCGATGGAGTCGATGACGACCAGGCGCGGTTTGTTTGCCGCGATCCACTTCTCGACCTTGTCGAACAGCGGTGTCTTCAGCACCCGGCCGGCGCGGTCGACGGTGACTAACCATGTCTCCTCAAGGTCGGGATAGTGCTGATGCAGGTTGTCGATTGCGTTGGGATCAATGCCGCGCTGCTTGCAGATGCGCTCAACCCGGTCGCGAATGTTTGCCTCTGGCTCCTCGCACGACAGGAAGAAAACAGGACCGCTCTCGACAACACACCCAAGCCAGTCGCCGAGACCCGCGGCCACCGAAACCAACAGCTGCACCGCTGTCTCGGTCTTGCCGGCGCCGCCGTTGCCCGAATAGAGGGTTAGATCGCCGCTCGGAATCCGGCCGTAGGCGAGCCAGCGCTGCTTGATCGGCTCCGTTCCTTTCCATGCCGCCGGCGTGATGGTCTGCAGGGCGCCCTGCGACTTGGTGCTGTCATCATTTGGCGACGACTGGGCGGCCTCGATCGCTTTGGCCATCAGATTTTCGATGGTGTCGGGCCCGTGGGTGGCGACGAGCCCAGCGGTCTCAGCAGCCGCCCAAAGACGCCCGGGGATATCCTCCTCGTCGGTCAGAAGGCCGTGGTGCTGCAATCGAGCATAGCGCTTGGTGAGGTCGACAAACCCGAGCAGCGCTTGGTCGCCTTCCATATTGCGAAGGAAGTAACCGCATTTTGCTAGCTCATTGCGCGCCTTGACGGGGGTGAGGTCGGCGAGAGGCGGAAACGTGAGCACATTCACAGCGACAACCTCGCGCCCAAAAAGGTCGCGAGTACTAACGCCGCTGCCTCAGCCTGAGAAACTTCATCGAACTGGGGCGACTGCCAATGGGTCGCCTTCGAGGTGTAGAGGACGGCCCACCGCGCGCCACCGTCGGCCGGATTGCGGACCAAGCCGATGGAGACGGTGCCGCCGATCGCCCGCGTGGCCTTTTGAACTGCGCTGCTCATCGCTGCGGCCCCGCGTCGAAGGCCAACTCAGCGAGCAGCGTCGCGGTGGGGAGGGGCAATCCGAAGGTGCGCCGGAGATGTTGCGCCTGGGCCGCAACCGCGCCATTGTCGACCGGTCCACGTTCGGACAGGACGGAAAACCCGTTTGAGTTCAGTGAGCGATTTTTTATCGATTTGTCCGAACGGCCTTTGAAAGCATGCAGCCGCCGAACCCCTTCCAAGCTGAATACGAGGGTTCGATTCCCTTCACCCGCTCCAACATCCGCTTGCGGTACGGTCATGTGCATTTGGCGCGCTTTGGACGCCGCGCTCGCTGGCTGATCTCCTCGAAACACAGACCGATCTCGACGGATGGCTGGCTCAGCTCAGCGCCCGGATCGCAACTGCTGGTCCTGCGCCAACTTCCGGAACAGCTTTGTGAGACGACCTTCGGGCGTGAGATGGCCCTGGCCGTAACGCCACCCGATTTCACGGAGGACCTGTCAAATGTCGACGGGACGAGTCACGTCCGTAGGCAGTGCTCAACGAATTCTTGATTTCAGAAGAAGAGACCGTTCGCGACTTCGACGATTCTGACTTCCCTGTCAGAAACTATCTCATTCGTCATCTCGGACATTGCTCGATTCCGGCGAGAAATAGGAACCGCGGCGGGTCAACGGCATTCAAGCGTTCGGCGCCGTCAGCCAACTTGGCGCCCCGGCGACGCAAACCAAACAGGAGTTGATGATGAGAAAACTCGCAATCCTTGCGGCGGGCGTATCATTGCTCGCGGGCACTTACCCCGGCCAGGCATCCGACCATCTGTTCACGGCGGTCGGTGCGGGCGGCCTGACGACCTCCAGCAATCCGTTCGTCAAAACCAATGGTCGATCAGCCGACATCGTGCCGGGGCAGGGAAGTCCGCTGTCCGGCGCAGATCACACCACCCCGGCGGCCGAAGTAGAGTCGTTGCTCACGCATCACTTCACTCAGCCCAACACCAATGCCAATCCCGGCAACGGCACCCTGAAGACGCCTCCACCGGTCACGGCCGGAAAGACGGCGCCCTCAGCCAACAGTCCACATACAGCGGTCTTCATGCCCTGATCCGGCCCAGGGCGATCACTTCGGATCGCGGCCGCGGCGGCGTGGCGACGTCCCAGGCTATCTGGGTCTCGTCGCGCCGTCTGCGGCATCGGAAAGCGCGGCAGCTACGCCTGCTCTCAGCACGGAGGACCGCATCGGTCGGCGCGGTGAGATCATCATTCGTAAGGTCGATCAACCGAACGTCCCGCGAAAGCTTCTGGTGCGTGGAGCGCTGGGAGTTCTTGCGGTTGCCGCAACCTATCCGTTGTGGGCTCCGGATAGTCCGGTCTCCGCGATCGGGGACGGTCAGGATGACCTGCGCTATGTCAGCATCGCCCGCGACAACGTCGTGCAGAATGTCACCGCTTCCGGAACGCTCGAAGCGGTCGACACGGTCGAGGTCAGCTCCCAGCTGTCGGGTCAGGTCGCGAGGTTGATGGCCGATCACAATTCCCCCGTCCGGGCCGGCGAGCCGCTTGCGGCGCTCGACAGCGCGACCTTTGAAGTCCAGGTCAAGGAGGCGGATGCTGCCCTTGAGGTCGCATTGGCGCAGCACGAGGAGGCCAAGTCGGTGATCGAGGGCGTACAGGCACGTCACGATGACGCTCTGCGTGATCTTCAGGTCAAGAGCACGCTCAGCAGAAACGGCAGCGTTTCCCAGCGTGACGCCGAGCGCGCCCAGATGGCGGCGCGGTCGCTCGCCTCCGAATTGTCCGCGGCCAAGGCGCGCGAGCAGATACGCGCGGCCGGAGTGACGGCCGCGCGGGCTTCACTCGAACGGGTTCAGCTCGATCTCGAGCGAAGCATCATCAAATCGCCGATCGATGGCGTTGTCATCCGGCGCAGCGTGGAACTCGGTCAAACCGTGGCCGCGAGCCTGCAGGCGCCGACGCTGTTCACGATCGCGCGCGATCTTTCGGACATGCGGGTCGACGCATCGGTGAGCGAGGCCGACATCGGTGCGGTGCGAACCGGGCAGCGCGCTCGATTCGGCGTCGATTCGTATCCCGGGCGCACGTTCGAAGGGCGCGTGCTTGAGATCCGAAAGGCGGCACGGATGGTGCAAAACGTGGTGACCTACACCGTGATGATTTCAGCGCCCAATCCCGAAGGCTTGTTGCTTCCCGGCATGACTGCAGACGTCCGCATCGTGGTGCAGGAGCAGCAAGACGCGATAGTCGTTCCCAATGCTGCGCTGAGTTTTCGGCCAAGGCAGGAAGGCGCAAGCCACCCCACTCCCGGAACAGGGGTGATCTGGGTTCGCATGAAATCGGGCGCTTTGAAGTCCACTGCCGTTTCACTGGGCGCCAGCGGCGATTCCCTGACCCAGATTCTGTCGCCAGATATAAAGATCGGCGAACGGGTCGCCATCGGTTATCGGAGCAAACCTTAGTGGAGCCGCCCGGCGGTTAGCGCATGAGTCCGCTCGTCATCCTCGATCATATCCACAAGCAACATCGGCTCGGCAACCAAGCCGTTCAGGCGCTTTCGGACGTCTGTCTGGAGATCGATCGCGGAGAATTCGTCGCCGTCGTGGGTCCATCGGGATCGGGCAAGTCGACCTTGCTTTCGATCCTGGGCTGCCTCGACCAGCCGTCGCGCGGGCGTTACCTTCTCCACGGCGAGAATGTGTTTGCGCAGTCGAAGATCCGCCTGAGCGAGCTGCGCAATCGACGCGTTGGAATTGTCTTTCAAAACTTCAACCTGTTGCCGCGCCTCACCGCGCTCGAGAATGTCGCGCTGCCGCTCTTCTACCGGACCGAGCCGCTGCGCAATCCGCTGGCGCGTGCGCGCGCCGTGCTCGAAAGGGTCGGGCTCGGCCTTCGGATGCACCACGTGCCCTCAAAACTGTCGGGGGGAGAGCAGCAGCGCGTTGCAATCGCACGAGCCATCGTCAACGGCCCGGACCTTCTGCTGGCGGATGAACCGACAGGCGCGCTGGACACGAGCACGCGTGACGCCATTCTCGCGCTGCTCTGCCAGTTGCAGCGCACCGCACTCACGGTAGTGCTGGTGACGCACGACCCCGAGGTCGCAGCGTGCGCGCGGCGCATCATCAGGTTACGGGACGGCGCGGTCGTCGGCGAACCGGAACGCCACGTCACGTCATGAGCCTCGATCCACATGGGATTTCGATGCGATCGTTCGGCTATGTTGCTCTGGCGTTTCGGTCGGTACGTGCGCACATATTGCGCTCCATTCTCGCTGTGACCGGCATTGTCATCGGCATTGCCGCCGTCGTGGTCGTCGTTGCGGTGGCGGAAGGCGCGCGTGCTGAAATCTCGAAGCAGATAAATTCGCTTGGCTCAAATCTGATGCTTGTGCAGCCCGGTGCGCAACTCGCGCAGGGCGTCCGGCATCAGGCCGGCACCATTCTCTCGCTCACAACGGCTGATGCGCTGGCGATCGCTCGCGAGGTGCCCGATATTGTCGTTGCGGCACCGTTCGTCGGTGAGCAAAAGACGACAATATCAGGGGACATGAACTGGTCGACCCTCGTAGCCGGTGTGACGCCGAATTTTTTTGAAGCGCGGGGGTGGAGGCTCGCGGAGGGCCAACTGCTTAGCGACGATCACGTTGTATCGGCCGCAAAAGTTGCAATTCTCGGCCGCACTTTAGCCCGTGAACTGTTCAAGGGCAGCGACCCGCTTGGCCGTTTCGTCCGTATTGATCGTTCGTCCTATCTCGTGATCGGAGTGCTCGCCGAGAAAGGCCAGGACTTCACCGGTCGGGACCAGGACGACGTCATGTTCATTCCGTTGTCGTCCGCGAAAATCTTCACGATTGGACGCAGCCAGGCTAACCCGGATGCCGTGCATAGCATTCTCGTGAAGACGGAGTCCGCTCAATCGATGCAAGCCGCGGAGGCGGCAATTGCGCAAGTCCTGCGGCTGCGCCACAAGATCGTGGGGCGCAAGGCTAACGATTTTCGCATCCAGAACCTCATCCAGATCGCCCAGACGAGCGACCGGGCCTATCGCCAGTTCACCTTGCTGGTGTCCACGCTTTCGGGAATCTCCCTGCTGGTCGGCGGCATTGGCGTGATGAACATCATGCTCGTATCGGTCACAGAACGGATCAACGAGATTGGAATCCGGTTGGCGTTCGGCGCCCGCCCACAAGACATCCGCGCACAGTTTTTGCTGGAAGGGGTACTCCTGTGTACCATCGGCGGACTGTTGGGACTCGTTGTCGGTTACCTCTGCGCACGCGTGATCCCCTCCGCTCTAGGCTGGCCTGTCGAGTTCAATGGACAGATGGCGTTGATCGCGATCGCCTGCTCCAGTCTCGTCGGTATTGTCTTCGGTCTTCTGCCCGCCGAACGGGCTGCGCGTTTGGATCCGGCGACGCTGCTAAGGTCCGGGTAGTCCGGGCGCGTGATCCGCGTCGCTGGGTGGTGGCCATGAGCTTTGCGAGACGGGGCGGGCCATTGCGATAGGCGCAGATCCACGCTTATGGTCGCGCATTCGCTTGCTGCCATCGTCCGAGGAAATGCCATGCCCAGGACCGATCTGACAAAAGTGCCGGAACGCAAGGAGACCGGCTATCCGGCGGAGTTCGCCGCGCCGTGCGCCGAGCGGGTGCGGCAGCGTCTCGGCGATGCCGGCGGGCTCGCCGACTTCGGCGTCAACCTGATGCGGCTGCCGCCCGGCAACTGGTCGAGCCAGCGCCACTGGCATTCGGACGAGGACGAGTTCGTCTATGTGCTCGCGGGCGAAGTGGTGCTGGTGGAAGACGGCGGCGAGACGGTGCTGCGCGCCGGCGATTGCGCGGCGTTTCCAAAAAAAACTCCGGCAACGGGCATCATCTGATCAACAGATCGCAGATGACGGCAACCCATCTCGAGGTCGGCTCGCGCTCGCGCGGCGACGTCATCACCTGCTCCGACATCGACATGATGAGCCCGAGCTCCGACGGCCGCTTCCTGCACAAGGACGGCACGCCGTACGAATAGCCGCACCAGCCGCGCCGGGCGCGAAATCAGGCGTTGCGGATTGGCCGGCGAAGGACCAATGTTCCGGCAAGGGAGCTTTGGTCGCGTCCATGGCGGAATGGTATTTCATCTGGGTCGACGGTCCGCGCGGACCCGAGCCGCAGAAATGGTCGTCGGACGCGCTGTGGGGCCAGCTCGCGCGTCAGGACGTGATTGTGCGTTTTCCCCTGAGCGATCGCGAGGCCGAATGCGCTCGGCTTGAGTCGGCATTCGCCCTTGCTGCTCCACGACACCAAGCGAAATCAACTGCCTCGCAAGGCCAATTTCCGCTATCTTGCTCGCTCAACCGGACAAGATGATCCCGGATGGATATGCCCGGCGCGATGGACCGTGCGAGATCCCGTCCGTGGATTAGGAGGGGGGGGAGCCATGCCGAGCTTCGTTCAGTTCCTGCAGAATTCGGGTGTGTACGCTGCGCAAAATTTCATGATCGTTCCTCGGGAAGGCTTCAACCTGGTCTGTCTCCGCGACAGCAAGGACGTTGGCCTGTCGTATGATCGCAATCGATTACTGGTCGAGGATGTGCGGCTCGATGACGTCGAACGTGTCGCTCAGGAATACATCAAGACCCGCTTCAGGGAGCAAAAAGGCCAGGAGCGCGACGACCAGTTGCTGCGTCTGCGTACAGCGCTGTATGCCACTGCACGGCCGGACGGCCCTGCGCGCGGCCTCAAGGTCTCGCCCAAGGATAAAGGCATTCCCGAGCTTAAAGCCGTACGCGGCAGCACAAGCATCAAGTTGGATGTCGCCATTCTGCCGCGCAAGGATTTCACGATCGCGTTCAAATTCCTCAAGTACCTCGATCAATCCGGCAATCTGATCAACGCCACGAAATGGACGCCGGACGACGTGCCCTGGTTCCTCACCAAGCTGAACTGGACGTTCGGGGCTCAGGCAAATATCTTCTTCACCCCGGCAGAGGCGACTTGGATGACGGTCCGGAAAGCCCTGGGGCCAAAAATCTCGCGGGATGTTTTCCGCAAGGAGATCGTCCCGTTCAAGGTACGCGGCGCCGATCTCACGTGTTTTCTCGTCGGCGACTATGACGCAATGGATAACGAGGCGGCTGGAGAATATCTGCCCGACGAGCAGGTCTTCGTGGTTGTCGATCAGGGCAATCCACCCGTGTTCGACTATGGCGAGGCGTTCATTGGCGTCATGGCGCACGAGGTCGGTCACTTCCTGCGCCACAAGCGGAACATTCCCGGCAATGGGCACCATAATCGAAGCGGCATCTTGCTTTCCAGCGGCATGGAAAGCCTGTCCCTGGACAAGCAACTCGTCACCGACCTCAACGCGTGGTGAGAGCGCTCGTTCTCCGCTCACGCTTTGGCAGCAATGTACCCGTAATAATTCATAAGGAAGTCCCCAATCGAGAGAGGCTTCTGAGCGCCACCCTTGCCCGGATGCGGGATCGCGTAATCTCCCTTGCCCCATGTGAACATCGTTGTCGTCACGTTTCCATTCGACACTTGTATCCTGTCACGCAAGACGACCCAGTGCCGCGTCAACACCGAGCCTTCGTCCGACTGGTCGTCATATTCGATCATGTTGGCGCTTATGAACAGGCATACGCGGTATCCACTGGCGAGCAGGGCGTTGGCTTCGTTGACGCTGTCGATGCCTTTGCTGAA
Source organism: Bradyrhizobium sp. USDA 4502 (assembly GCF_054063355.1). Lineage (NCBI taxonomy): Bacteria > Pseudomonadati > Pseudomonadota > Alphaproteobacteria > Hyphomicrobiales > Nitrobacteraceae > Bradyrhizobium > Bradyrhizobium sp. USDA 4502. The sequence goes on along the minus strand of NZ_JBSSGF010000001.1, from coordinate 3,793,643 downwards.
TTTCAGATTGGTCTCCTCGCGCACGTCCTGGTATCCGGCCTTGCGGAACCATTGCTCCATTTCGCTCGGCAAGGTGATCCCCGCGACGTCGCTTACTCTGCCGGTGTCGTCAAAATCGAGGAACCAATTTTCGGAGTCGCGAATGGAGGCGCAAGTCAGCCAATCGACGTGGTCCAGCGAGTAGGGCGGCGTGTAGTTTTTCACGTCCTTTCCCGGCTTGATCAGCAGGCGGCCGAGGTTTGCCTGCCCCTTCTGATACAGATCGATGGCGAACCGCGCATATTGCCCCGGCTTGTCGGATGCGTAGCTGAACATCAGCGCGGACGGACCGCACATGCTCGCTTGATCCTGATCTATGAGGCTCGGCTTCGCAATTCGCCTGAGAATACCTATCCCGACGCGGTGCGGGTCGAGCTTCGGAAAGAACGTGGTCCTCGTGTTCTTGAGGAAATCGCAGACCATCTCCGCGGCAAGCTTCTTTTGATCCGAGTTGAGGTCGTACGGTCCAACCCCGAGCCACTTCTTCTTTTCGTCGCCGACGAAGAGCGTGATGAGTTTCTTCGAAGTCGGAGAAAGCGTTCTGGAGGTGTTTGCAATGGTGGTCAGGTCGTCCAGCTCGAATGCGGTGACCATGCCGTCCGTGACGGTCGCCCTGATGATGTCGACGACTTCCGCGTAGTCCAGCCTGGAATCGTCGAGCAGACCCTTGCGAAGTGCGGCATCGACGGATGGCGTCGCGATCCCGTCCCATTGACCCTTGGGAGGAGGAGGCTTGGCGGCTGCCTTTGTCGCGAGGTCGACCAGCCGAGTGAATGTTGGCCCGCCGGGCCGGATATAGCCGTCCGGCGTGCCCGGGAAGTTCTTCTGCTGGAAATACAGGATCGAGTTGTAGAGGCTGTCGCTGGCGTGACCCGTCACGACCATTTGCGGTTTGAGCGTGGTCTCGGCTCCTCCGTCGGAAATGGCGATCTTGTTGAGGAGCGAGATGACCAGCTCCTGGTCTTGCTTCCAGTTCTGGCAGCTGCGACCCGTCGCGGCAAACCGACCGACTTTGTCTTTCAATTGCGGCATGAGCAATCACCAGCAATATGATCGTTTTCAGTGGCGGATTGCGGGTTCAACTATCGCATTGGTGGTCGGCTGAAGCGTCCACGCTAGCTTGTCGATGAACTCGTACTCAAATAGCGCCTGCGGATCGGTTCCGAAATAATATCCATACTGATGCAGAATCTTGGAGCCCTTGGCGACCATCTCGCGCTTCCATTTCAGGTCCTTGGCAGAGCTGAACTGAAATCCAATCACCACCGCATAGTTTTCGTACGCTTCGGCCACTTGCAGAATGGTCGCGCGCGTCAGGATGCCAGCAGGGTCTTCCAGACCTTGAACTCTGAACGCGGTGATGCGGTTCAGCAGATTTGATGCAACTTCCTCCTCGGACCAACCCATGACGCCCGCTGCAACGCCCTTTGCGAACCCCTCCTTGATGAACTTGACTTGAATGTTCTTGAGTGCCTCTCGGGCCGCGACCTTGTCAGCCACCATAAGGACCAGATCGGGGATCATCGCAGCGATGTTCTCGGCCTTGAAAGCCTCCTTTAAACCCGCCTTGAAGCCGGCCTTGGCCGCGCTCCAAAATCCTTCGCCAGCGACGGAGCCTGCCGGCGGCGGCGGGACCTCTGGCGGGGTCGGTGTGTTCCGCGGGACCTTCAGTCTCACCTCCGGTGCCCGGAAGTCGAGCGCTTGAACGCCTCTCCTGCGCATCGCAATGAGCGTTCCTCCGCTGTCCCTGGTCAGCAACACCGGATTCTTGATGCCGCGAGCCACTCCGCCTGCCCTGACCTGGGCAACAACATCGGAATCGAACGCGGAAAGCCCGTGATTCAAATCCTCATTGCCCCACTTCCAAACTTGCGCGCGGGGCACCTGGGTCATCATTTTGTCTTCGACGATCCGCAAGTCAGTGAGCAATTTTTCGCCGGACTGAGCACGCGCTCCCTTTAGAAATTCAAACTTGACCCGCGGTGAGATCAGAACCTCGTGACCGTCCTTGGCCAGATTGAGAATTTCATTCTCGAAGCGTCGGCTGAGCGCTTTCTCGGCGGTGCTCGCCGCAGCTCTTTGCCCGTTCTGTATGTCTATAAGAATATTGGTATCGAGCCAGACGGGGGGCTTTAAGGGCGCCATTGCAACAACACCATTGGCATAAACTGTAGGACGCATTTTGCGTCGGCGAGCCTATCCCTCAGTCGCGTCTGCTGAAGCGCCGGTTCAAGCGGCTCTGCCGCACCCTCGATCGCAGACATGCGATCGTCAGCGCGCGCCTTTCGGCTTGGAGCCAAGCAGATCATGCGTTCCACTGACGCTTAACGTTCCCGAGCACTCGAATCCTCCGAAAATGCCGCAGGAGCCGGTGACGGTGACGCGCAAGTCCTTGCGTTGATACAGGTCGACCGAAACGCCAAATCGCGAAAAATCGTTGGCGCTGTTCGGCAGGATCAGGTCGATGTGATCGATCGCCCAGCGCGGCAGGTGAGGATTGCTCTTCCAGAACAGTTCATTGACGGCGTGGTGGCCGAAATTCGGTCCGACCGTGAGGGCGCCGTCTGCGCCCTCAAACACGAAGCCGGTCTCGTCGATGTGAACATTGACCCGGTCCGGCGCTACCGCGAAATGCAGCGACGTGATGTCCTGCGGCTGCGGGTCCTTGCCGAACTGCGCGCTATAGTCGTCGCTCCATTGCCCTCGGCCGCGCCCGAGCCCGAAGCCGTGCCGGCCCGGAAGGTCTCGCGTCGAGAGCGGCCGGTCGGATAGCTTTGGGCGCCAGATCTCCCGGAATCCCTTGCCGATTGTGGCTGCCATCGACAGATCGAGGGCCCAATGCGACGGCTTCTCCGGGCTTTTGCCTTCGGCGAAGGCGTCGAATCCGTCCGACGTCTTGGCAATGCGCAGCGTCTTGATCAGGTCTTCCCAGTCCTTGGGCAGGAACGTGACGCCGTCGAGCGTGCTCGTCGCGGCCGCGACGCCATACTTCTCCAATTGGCGTCGGATATAGGCCTTCTCGTCATAGAGGCGGACATTGGGATTCGGCCCCGCGAAATATTTCGACAGATCGATCTGCGGCCGGAGCATGGTCAGCCGCGCCGCGATCTTGCGGTAAGTGTCGGTCGTGGTCGGGTCGGTGGTCGTCACGGGGCTGCCCTCCGAGTGAAAGCCAGTCCCCGATTTGTCTGATCCGGCCGGGGCCGGGTTCAACTGAACCTCCCAACCGGAAACGCCGACCACCATTCGTGGAGCAGTGTCAACAGCAAGGACGATCCGATGTCACTTCGGAGCAGGGTGCTAGACGTACTCAATGGCCCGGCGGTCGCACGCATTCGCTTCCGGTTTCCGATCCGTGGCAGCCACGTGACGATTGCACCGCAAACGTTCCATCACGTCGCTCGCGCGATCCGGTTGGGACAGGTCAGCGTCAGAGTTCCGACGGACCTCGCGGCAAATGTTGCGGCACAATATAACGACGTCGCGCGGACCCGGGCGGACGGTACGGTCGTCGCGGCGAATACGTTGGAGGTCGTGTCGGCGACGGGGCGAATGGACGAAGCCTATATCGTCCACGAGGCCTTGCATGCGGCTTACGATCTGCTGCGTACTGGCCTTGACGGCAATGCGGAGGAGGCGTCCGCCTATGTCTGTACCGCGCTCTACTGCCGCATGACGGGCCTGCCGCGACCCCGCTGGGCGAACGGCCCGATCTACGCCAATGCCGCGGAAGTCGCCCGAACGTTGCTGTCGCAATATCAGAAGGGTGATCCCGGCATTCCCTGGGTCGGCGAGCATGAATGGCAGATGCTGCGCGCCGGTGTCGGCCTTAGCGCGGTCTATGCCAGCGGACCCGGCGGCATTCTCACCGGGTGGCTGCTCGGCCAACAATACACCCACGACGGCTGATGGGACGTGGGGCGTCCGCTCCACAAAATGACGGGCCGGCTCCTTGCCGCCCGTCCTCAGGCCACCAGCAAACCCAGTTTGCCGACCGTCGCCAGCGAACGGTCAACGCTTTGTCGGGTTGACAGCAGCAACGGCTCGGCGGGCTGCCCGGCATCATCCAATTGCTTGACCTGGATGGTCGGTCCGAAGGTTTCAGTCATTTCGGCTGTGATTTGCTCGATCGTCCGGGAGCCGTCGAGCAGTTGCAGAAAGTGGCGCGTCCTGTCGTCCTCCAACTGCACGGTTTGGTGAAGCAGATTGGTGACCAGCGGGCCGCTCTGCGCCTGTCTGCGGGCGAGGAGACTCGCCTGCGGACAATCCGTGACTTCTTTCACGAGAAACGGCCGTGATTTCAGAAAGGAGACCTCGCCGCTGCAGGCCAGGATATAGAGCGCTTCCGTCAATATCCGTTGGTCATCGGCTGTTTGCCGGCCTTCCAGCAGCGTCCGGGCGCCATCGAGCAGTTCAGTGAACGAGAGTGCGCGCGGCCAGGCCCGGCCGAGACAAAGATGTGCGGCCTTCAGGAGCGGATTGGTCACGGTGATTCGGCTGCCGTCCTGATTTTCAAATTCCATCTCGGAATCGTCGGTCAGGCAGGCGTCGGGGCGACGTGGGCTGGTGGTGCTCAGCAGATAGAAGGCGGTGATGAAGTCGAGATCGACCTTGCGGTCAAGGGAGATGCCTTCGTGGCAGAGCAACGTACGCCGAAACCCGTTGCCGTCGATGAAGTCCTGATACTGATCGCGCGCCATGAACTCGCTTTCGGGAAAGCGCTGCAGCGTGGCGCGGACCTCTTCGGTGTAACCGGCAAGATAGCGTCGTGAGAAATCGGCGTCGCTCAGATATTGCAGCCCATGTCGGCCGGCGTCTTCGACGACTTCGTGCAGCAGGAACGCCGTCGCGCCAGAATCGAGATCGTCGTGAAAAAGCAACTCGTCCGGAGCCTTGAGCACGCGGTTGCACTGGTCGCGCATGACTGTACCGTGCACCGAGCTGGACTTCGATCCTTCGCTGAGAAATTTCACGATGGCGCGAGCTTGTCCCACTTTCTCCTTCATCCCGGTGATGCGCCGGGTGTGGTAGCGCATCATGTCGCGGACCATGTCGCGAAGATGCGAGAACGGGTGCGCGTTATAACTGACGTAGCAGAGCCCCTGTGGCGCCAAATTCCGTTTGAAGATGGACATCATCTTCTCGCGCACGATCGGTGGTACCCATGAATACACGCCATGGGCGATGATGTAGTCGAACTGTCCGAAGGCAGCGTCGACATCCATGATGTCGCAATGCAGAAGCCTGACGTTGCTCAAGCCCAATGCGGCGATGTTCCGCTGTCCGCGTTCGATCGTAACGCCGCTCAGGTCGATACCGATGAACTCGCTGTCCGGATATTGAAAAGCCATCGGCAACAGATTGCCGCCAACGCCGCAGCCGAGCTCCAGGACCCGGCAGCGCTCGACCGGAGCCGGCTGCATGCCGTAGACCGCAGCGAGCGTTGCCAGATGGTTCGGGTGGGTGAGCCCGTAGACATGCCCGGGATAATACACCTCATCGTATGGTGTGGTGCCGGTGGTCGGCTGGCGGTGCTCGGTCTGGATGTTCATCGCAGTCAGTTCCACGAATATGCAAACTTGTCGTTCACGATCGAGACGCGCGTCTGCTTGACCTCCTCCTTGGCGAGAGACTTGCTGAGGAATTCGCGCGACAGTTCGGGCAGCAGCGTGTTGGTGATGATGTTGTCGATCATCCGCCCGCCGGAGTCCGGATCGTTGCAACGGGATACGATGTGCTCGACGACTGCATCGTCGTAGCCGAAGGCAGCCTTGTGATTATCGCGGAGGCGCTGTCCGATCCGGTCGAGCTGCAATCTGACGATGCCGGCAAGCATCTCGTCCGAAAGCGGAAAGTAGGGGATCGAGACGATGCGCCCAAGCAACGCGGCAGGGAACACCTTCAGCAATTCCGGCCGCAGCAGCCTGGCGAGTTCTTCCGGCTCGTTGCGATACTTCGGATCGCGCGCCAGGCTCATGATGAGATCGGTGCCGACGTTCGTGGTCAGAATGATCAATGTGTTCTTGAAATCGATTCGCCGACCGTTGCCGTCCTCCATGACTCCCTTGTCGAACACCTGGAAGAAGATCTCATGGACGTCGGGATGGGCCTTCTCCACCTCGTCGAGCAGGATAACGCTGTAGGGCTTGCGCCGGACCGCTTCGGTGAGCCGGCCGCCTTCACCATAGCCGACGTAACCCGGAGGTGCGCCCTTCAAGGTCGAGACCGTATGGGCCTCCTGGAACTCCGACATGTTGATCGTGATCATGTTCTGCTCGCCGCCATAAAGGGTTTCGGCAAGCGCGAGGGCGGTTTCTGTCTTACCCACGCCGGACGGTCCGGCCAGCATGAAAACGCCGATCGGCTTGGACGGGTTGTCCAACTTGGCGCGGCTGGTCTCGATTCGTTTCGCAATCATCGTCAGCCCGTGGGACTGGCCGACCACGCGGCGATTGAGAATTTCGGGTAGCTTCAGGACGGTTTCGATCTCGTCGCGCATCATTCTGCCGGTCGGGATACCGGTCCAGTCGGACACGACAGAGGCCACCGACTGCTGGTCGACATGGGCATAGATCATCCGCTTTTCCGGATTGATGCCTTCCAGTGTCTCGAACTTGCCGCGCAACTCGACGCGCTTCGTCGCTCGATCTTCGTCGCCGTTCTCGGAGAGGATTTCGCGAATGCTGCGGATGTCCTTGACGAGCTCCTGTTCCTTGGCCCAGTCGGCCTCCAGGCCGGACAGCTTGGCCTTCAGCGTCGCTATGTCGCCGTCGATTGTGGTGATGCGCTCGCTGTTCTCGTCCCCGAGATCGCCGTCGCTGACCAGCGCTGATCGTTCGGCCTCGCGGGCCGCGATCGCGACGCGAGCGTCCTCGATCAGGGCCGGCGTCGCGCTTTGACTGATGGCTACCCGTGCTGAAGCTGTGTCCAGCAGGCTGACCGCCTTGTCCGGCAGCTGTCGGGACGGAATGTAGCGATGCGACAGGTTGACCGCGGTCACGATCGCGGCGTCCGAAATGCGAACGCCGTGGTGCTTCTCCATCGGGCCCAGGAGACCGCGCAGCATGATGCAACAGGTCTCGACATCCGGCTCATCGACCTGGATCGGCTGAAAGCGCCGTGTGAGTGCGGGGTCCTTTTCGATGTACTGGCGATACTCTGCCCAGGTGGTGGCGGCGATGGTCCGCAGCGTGCCGCGGGCGAGGGGAGGCTTGAGGAGATTGGCCGCGTCGCCGGTGCCGGCGGCGCCACCGGCCCCGATCAGCGTGTGCGCTTCGTCGATGAACAGGATGATCGGGGTAGGCGAGTTCTGTACCTCGTCGATCACCGAGCGCAGGCGCTGCTCGAACTCGCCCTTCATCGAGGCACCGGCCTGCATCAGGCCGATATCCAGCGCGCAGAGCCTGACGTTGCGCAGCGGCGGCGGCACCTCGCCGGCGGCAATGCGCTGGGCAAATCCCTCGACCACGGCAGTCTTGCCGACGCCGGCCTCGCCGGTGAGGATCGGATTGTTTTGCCGCCGGCGCATCAGCACGTCGATCAATTGGCGGATTTCGTCGTCTCGACCGAGGATCGGGTCCATCTGGCCCGATCTGGCCTTGGCGGTCAGATCCTGGGAGAACCGGTCGAGCGGCGTCGTCCCCTTGGGATTCGCCCGGTCCGTACCGTCAGTACCGGCACCGGCCAATCCGGAGCCGTCCATCGGACGCATGGTCTCCTCCTCGGAGCCTGCCCAGATGGCGCGGTGCTCCGCAGCCAATGCGTCGACATTTATCTTGGCGAATTCCTGCGAGATGTTGTTGAGCGCACGACGGATCTCGTTCGATTTCAATCCGGCGACCAGGAGATGTCCGGTGCGGATCTGGGTCTCGCCGAAGAACAGCGTGGCGTAGTGCCAGCCACGGTCGAGAATATCGATGACCGAATTGGCGACGCCCGGCATGTCGGTTTCGTTCTTGCGGAAACCGTTGATGACGCCCGCGAGGTCCGACAGCAGCCGCGCGCGGTCGAGCTTGTAGTGATCCACCGACAGGCTGAGGTCGGTCCGCTCCTGTTGCAGGATGTGAAACAGCCAGTGCGCAAGCTCCACGTTACGGTTGCTGACGCTCTTGGCGTGGCGAAGGGATTGTATGAAGGCGTCGTAGCCGGCCCGGTTCAGTTTGCCAGTCACGGCCTCAAGGCTGATGTCGGTCACGATGGCGCCTCCTGCTCAATCCCGGACGATGCCGGGTCGTCGCGGAAATCGGCTCGAATTCCCATGATGTTAGGACAATCGGAGCGATGCTTAGGTTCAAATCGGCTGCTGATCAGTCGCAGCGTTGCGCCGGGCTCTGAGACGCTCGGCAAGGTGAAAGCGTGCATCGCGCCGATACTCCTCGGTCGAGGCCCAGTTCGGCGAAACCCAGCTGGTCCATCCAAGGCGTCCGCTCTGCCCGAGCTTCATCGGGACAACCGCTCCCGCCGGAATGGCAAGTTCCACCTCCCACTCGAGTTCGTCGCCGATGTAGAAGTAGACGGCGTCAGCCAGGGGCTCGGACAGGTTCGGCGCTTCGGTGGGCAGGAACTGCTCGTATTGAGCAAAATCCTTCACGAACACGCGAACCCTGATCTTGTCTTCGACGCTGAACACACGCGAGCCCAGGAGCGCGTCGTGACCAAGCTTGGCGTGCGTCCCGCCGAGCCGGCTGCAATGGCTTGGGTCGAATGGGAGCCACGTGCCGACGAACTCGTCGATCTCGACCCTGACATCGAACAGCCCTTGCAGCAGCCGCGCCAGTCGTGATGCGGATTTCGCTCTCGGTGAAACCAGCCCGGCGAAGCTCAGCTTCGCCATGTCAGGCACGGTATCCCGATTGGCAAAAATATCGGAGCCGAGGCCGGCGAAGGAGCCGACATAAGCGATGAAGCGGTCGTCGGATGGCCGATCATGCTGGGCGATCGGCCGTGCGTCTGCCCAGGCTCGAAAGAACAACTGCAGAAAGCGTCCGTTCAGCAGGTCGAGAAAACGGGGGAAAGCGTCGTCCCGCATCAACTGCCAGCCGACGCTCTCATCGGTGGTAGCCAGCGGCAGCGCGCCCTGCGGTCCGAGCAGGCCGAGGAATTTGACCAGAATTTTGAGCCTGCCATCACGATCGTCGACCGAGCTCAGATTGGAGGCGGGAAATTCCAGATAGGGGGTTTGACCGAGGTCGACAAACTCCTCGCGACGCGCTGCACTGTCGCCGATCCGCGGTCGATCCGGATTGCATCGCTCGAGCTGGCGGAGCGTCTGAAAGAAATCGAACCGCCAGGGCTCGGCCTTCATCTGGTCGATCAGCGTCACAGCGGCCTCCGGGTGCCCATGCGGGCCGGCCAACGCATGATCTCGCCGCGCTCCGGGGTCGAGATGACGGTCTGGGTGAAGGTGTTGAAGCCTGAATAGTCGGCGAAGAAGCGTTCCAGCACAGCCCCGAGCAGGAACACGCCGCTGCCCTCGAATGCCTTCTCGTCAAGCGTGACCGTGATCTCCAGGCCGCGCGCTGCGCCACTGCCGGTACGCTCACGCACCCGCCGCACCACGGGCCTGCTCTCGACGCTGCGCACACCACGAATCTTTCGCTCCGTCGCGTCGTCGAACTGGTCGGCGAACAATGACAGCATCTCCCGCAGTGCTCCGGCGTTCTTGCCGCCGCTGCGTTCCACGAGGCCGAGATAGTTCAAACTCAGCATGTTGATCAGGCGCCAGCTGACGACGCCGCTATTGGCGATTTCGCTGCGGCTGCGCAACTGCGCCACCACCGGCTCGCGTGGTCGGGTGGGGCCGGCGATGCACATCAGCTCGAGCGAGGTGTCGTCCAGCAGGCGAAAGTCGGCTCCGCCCTGGCCGACCGGCAGATGTTCCGTGAGATGCCGGTTGGAGCACAGCGCGCGGACGCTCAGCTCGGCGGCGGATCCGTCGCCGCTCGGGTCGCCGGGCTCGAGCAGCGAGAGGAACATGTCCGTCCCGGTATAGTCCGAGGCCGCGCCATAGGTCTTCTCTTCGACGGTGCGCCGCCGCGGCAGCCGACGAACCGTGTAATAAAGTCCCTCGACCGATCCGGCCGTCCTGTCGACGGCGGCGGAGTACAGCGGACGCACGCGCCGCTTGTCCTTTTCCGCCGGAAAGTGCGCGTAAACCTCCAGCACCTGGTGCGGCTCGTATTCGAGGTAGCGGCTTCGGTCGGGCACCACGTGGTATTCGTAGGTGTTCGACTTGATCGGGATGCGATCACTGGTCTTTTCGAACAGGTTGATCGCCGGGGCGGTGTAGAGACTGAACGTATCCGCCCGGACCGAGGCGGCGAGACGCGAGTTGTGTTCATCGAACGCGAAGACGATATCGATGGATTTGCTGCGCAACCGCGGCATCACAGCGCGAAGCTGCGTCAGATTGACGCCAAGGAACTTGCGCGGAAACACGAAATATTCCCGCAATAACTCCGAGCCGCGAAAGACCCGGTTGTCGTTCGGAAACAGGGATTCGTTCTCGCTGAAGCCGACCTGCTGCACACAGTCGTTCGGAGCCCGGATGACGACCGGATCGCCGAAATCGTCGAGATAGCGAAAATAGAGCCCGACGCAGTTCGAGGTCAGTTGCTCGTAGAGTGCGATGGCATCCGACTCGGCGCCGGTCAGGTAGATGGGCAGTTCGCTGGTGCGGCAGCCGGCGAACCAGGTCTCCGGTTTGTTGCGAGTCTCGGCGTCCGCCGGCTCCTCGTCGAGCCGCGCGGCGGTACGGTGCGTCAAGGAGAGCCTGAGCCCAGCGATAACTTCTCCGCCGACTGGAATCCCGAGGGCCTGCAACGCGCCCGCGGTCGCAAAATATTCGGCGCCGGTGACGTCAAAAGGCCAAAGCACGATATCGCGGCAAAGCCGGAATCGGCAGGCGAGGCTCCGTTCCCTTTCGCGATAGTTCGCGTCGAAATAGGCGCCCCGCGCAATCTTCTTGCCGTCGCGCAATGCCGGATCGGCGTAGGTCGGCTGAATCCTGACCAGCATGGCGGACGGAGTTGGCGCGAGATAATTCGGAACCAACTGCTCAAGCAGGTTCGCCGTGAATTCCGGAAACTCGTGCTTGAGCTTGAGCTGGACACGGGCGGCGAGAAATGCAGCGCCTTCCAGCAGGCCTGAGATCATCGGATCCGAGCGGTCGCGGACCAGACCGCCGAGGCGCTCGGCGATACCAGGATATTCCTCGGCAAAACCTTCCGCGTGCTCGTACAGCAGCGACAGTTCACGATTGTAAAAGTCGAGGAATTCGCGGTTCATGCTATAATCGGTTGATCTGTATATCGCCGCTGTCGAGGTCGACGTCTGCGACGAATTCCACGGGGACGTTGAGCGGTTCGCACTTCAGGTCGGAATGCACGACAAAGCGCAGCTTGAGCTGCTCGGGGCCCACGGAGGTGTCGCGCCGCACCCGGATGGACTTGCGATCGAGTCTCGGCTCGTAAGTCGTCAGCGACATGCGCAGGGCATCGCTGAGCTCCTCGTCGGTGACTTCGTCGATCGAACGGTTTGCGATATCGGGGAAACCATAGTTCAAGATCGAGGTGCGGACGCAGCTGCGACCCGTCAGGTCAAGCGTCGATTCGAGGGCAATGGTGTTGAGGAGAGTTTCGACGTCCTGCGAAACCTCGCGCCTTAGCAGCGTCTCCGAGATCGGGAATCGACCGGCGCTGCGCCGTCCCGCTATGACTCGCTCACCGAACTGATCGCGCAGTTCGAGTGGTTTGCGCGCATCGCGCGCGTCATGAGCCGCACGAAAGGCCAGCATCAATGGCGGAGAGAGCCGATCCTTCCTTGGCGTAACGGTCATTGACGGTCCCCGTACAGCCGGCGCCGATTGCCGCTATGGACAACCGGCGCCGGGCAGGAAGCCTGCGATCAGGCCCATTCCTTGTTGGCCGCAACGTCCCATCCGAACACCGGAGACGCGCCGGCGCCGCCTTTTTCCGTCTGGGTCTTGTAGGTCATTTTGACCTTCTGGAAGTTCAGGCTGACGTTTTCGGTGAGGCGATCCTCGCCGTGCGATCCGCCCGTCGAGACGCTCGAGACCAGAACGTGCTTCATCTCGATCTTGAGATATTCGAGCGGGTGTTCACCGGCCTTGCGTACCGTGAGGATGGCGCTGTCGATGTGCTTTCCATTGGCGCAGACCTTGAAAAGCTCGGGCGTCGCCTTGTCCACGAAGTGCGTGAAGTGGAGGTCTTGAACCGCGACCTTGCCGGCGCCGCCGCCCGACCCGCTGTGGAACGTGCCGCTTTGGCTCTCGCCAAACGACCAGCTCAAAATGTCGATTTCGTCCTTGTGTTTGTCGTCGAGCGACTCGCCCTTGATCGGATCGAGTTTCAAAAAGATGTCGACAGCCATAGCATAGCCCTTTCAAAATTCTCTGATGAGTGACGGTTGCAATAGCGCGGCGTCAGGAGCTCGGGCCTGGCAGGCGCGAAACGAGACTGAGACCGACGTCCATCGCTTCCAGTTGAAAGTGTGGACGGAGAAAGAAGCGCGCGTTGTAATATCCCGGGTTCTCCTCGTTTGCTATGACCTCAACCTTCGCAGCGGCCAGCGGCTTGCGCGCTTTCTGAGCTTCTGACGACAAGGCCGGATTGGCATCAACGTATTCGTTGATCCAGGTCTGCAGCCAGACCGTCAGCTCATCCTTTTCCTTCATGGATCCGATCTTGTCGCGAACCATGCACTTCAGATAATGCGCAAAGCGGGATACTGCGAACATGTAGGGCAGGCGTGACGACAGGTTGTCGGACGCGGTTGCATCCACGCCCTTGTCGCCGAAATACTTCTTCGGCTTATAGAGCGACTGGGCGCCGATGAAGGCGGCCTTGTCGGTGTTCTTGCGATGGATCAGCGGGATCAGTCCCGCCTTTGCAAGCTCGTGCTCGCGACGATCGCTGATGGCGATCTCGGTCGGGCATTTCAGGTCGACGCCACCGTCGTCGGTCGGGAACGTATGCGTCGGCAGGTTGATGACCTCGCCGCCGGACTGGACGCCGCGGATGCGCGTGCACCAGCCGAACTCCTTGAAGGCGCGGTTGATGTTGACCGCCATCGCATAGGCGGCGTTGATCCAGCCGTATTTGTCACCGGTGTGCCCGTCCGTCTCCTCTTCGAAGGCGAACTCTTCCACCGGCTCCGATTTGGCGCCGTAGGGGAGGCGGCCCAGTGCGCGCGGCATGCACAGACCGAGATAGCGCGAGTCGTCCTGATCGCGCAGTCCCTTCCATGCGGCGTATTCCGGCGTGTCGAACACCTTGCCGATGTCGCGAGGGTTGGACAGTTCGGTCCACGAGTCCATTCCCATCAGCGTAGGCTCGGCGCCGCTGAAGAAGGGGGCGTGCGCGGCGCCGGCGATCTTGCTGAGATCGCGGAGCAACTGCACGTCGGTGGGGAGGTGGCTGAAATAGTAGTCGCCGATCAGGCAGCCGAACGGCTCGCCGCCCAACTGGCCAAATTCGTACTCGTAGATCTGCTTGAACAGCGGGCTCTGGTCCCAGCGCGCATCGGGATAGAGCCGCAGGTTCCGATACAGCTCGTTCTTGGAGACGTTCATCACCCGGATCTTGAGGTTGGCGTCGGTCTCGGAGTTGAAGACGAGGTAGTGGAGGCCGCGCCAGGCACTTTCGATCGCCTGGAATTCGGGCGCGTGCAGGATCTCGTTCATCTGCGCGGTCAGCTTCTGATCGATCCGCGCGATCATCTCCTCGATGGTGTCGAGCACGTCCGACTTGATGACGCTCGTATCTTTCAGCGCTTCCTGAACGAGCGTGGACACCGCGTTCTCGACTTCGGTCGCCGCACGTTCGGTGCGCGGCTTGAAGCTTTGCTTCAGCAGGGCGGCGAACTCGTCAGCCTCGACGGTCCCGACCTTGGCGGTGGTCTCTTTGTGGATTGCTTCTTTTGCCATGGTCCCCATTCCTTCCCTTAGCTGTTGCTGTCGGATTCGGTGGACTGGCTGGTCGCGCGCTCGCGCAGTGCGGCCATCAGTTGAGGATCGGCGAGGAGCTTCTTCAGCTGGTCCTCGGCACCCACCTTGCCATCCATGTAGCGCAGCAGGTTGGCGAGCTGTTCACGCGCTTCGAGCAGCTTGGCCGTCGCCGGCACCTGGCGGGCGACCGCCACCGGCGTGAAGTCGGATATCTTGTTGAAGCGCAGGTTGACGGAGATCTTTTCGTCGGACCCGTCGCTGAGACGGTTGGCGACGCGCGCCGTCACGCCGGGCTGGATCGCCGCCATGCGGTTGTCGAAATTGTCCATGTCGAACTCGAGGAACTTGCGCTCCTCGACCTTCGTCTTCTCGATGCCGGGGTTGTTGCCGGAAAGATCGGACAGGACGCCCATGACGAACGGCAGTTCGATCAGCCGCTCGGCATCGTAGGGATCTTCGTAAGTGATGTGCACGCGCGGTGCGCGGTTTCGGCGAATGAATTTTTGACCGCTGTCGGTTGCCATTGGGTTGCCCTCTTCACAAAAAAATCTCTGCGGAAGCCGACTTGCACGACGCAGGCAGGGAAGTGCCTCGGTCTTTCGTCGGCGGAGCTTCCTTCCGTTCAGTTAGTCCCGTCGAACGGAAGGCGGGTTCAATTCGATTTGTCGATCGCCTTCAGAGCGCCCTCGGGCAGCACTTCGTTCAGCAGGCTGAGGAAGTCTCGCTGTGAGAGTTCGCGTGCGCGATCGACCAGGAACGGGATCGGGCTGGACGGCTCCGCGGCTCGGAAGAACGACGCGACCTTGCTCAGCAGGTCCAACGCCTGGGCTCTGTTTTCGGCTGCAAAAACAGCGTCTTGAGCCTCGTTTTCGGCCGCGGATGGGAGCGAGGTGGCGAACTCCGCCATGCGCTCGATCGGCAGGTCGAAGACCTTGTCGCGACCGATATTGATGGCGGCGCTCTCGACGTGGGCCGGCATCAGCATCCGCATCACTTCGATAAACGATTTGCCAACCATGTCCTGCGCCTGCCGCACCAGCAACAGCGCCGGGCTCGACGGTTCCTTTCGAGCGAAATAGTCGGCAGCCGCCGCCAGCGCCGCGGACGCCTGTCCGGGTGACATCACTGCGCCGGCGATTTCGATCGGAGGCTGCGGGCCGTCTTGAGCAGTCTCGTCCGGAGACGGGGCAATTGCGGCCGGATCGCGTGCAGCGACCAGAGTCGCGAGCCAGCCGGCCATGCCATTCGCGACACCCGCCAGCCGGTCGAGACTGATGGGTTGCCCCGAGTTCAACTTTTCGTGCCAAACCGATTTGATGCCGGCGATCTCGGCAGCGACCGCGGAACAGCGGGCGCTCACCGCCTTGAGGGTGTCGAGATCGGTCTCGCTGACGATGCGCTCGATGGTTCCGAGATCTGGCGTGTCGACATCGGCATCGCCGGCGGGAATTTCGCCCTTGGCAATCTGATAGGCACGGTAGTTGAGGCTGCCGTGCCTTCGATTTTCGATCAGGGGGAGGAATTGGAGCGGGTTGATCACCGTCGGAAACACGTCGATCGCCTCGATGGTGACGGCACGAAAGGCATAGTCGCCGTCCTCGCCCCTCGGGTGAACCGCTTCCCATTGTTCGCGGAGCAGCAGGGTGGTTGCCCGCAGGCAGCCGAGGAAGCCGTCGAGATCGCGGTTCAGGATGGAAAACTTGGCGAGCAGCATGGTCAGGCGCAGATCGCGGGTGCGAGCCAACAGGGGCTGCGCAGCGGCGAACTGGCCGGCAATATCGATGGCCTTCGGGTCGAAGCGTCCGCGCTCTCCATTCGCGTTGACGACCTCGAAATACGACATCGGCAGCAGCGATTCCGCAGCTGCGAAGAAGTTCAGGTACTGGACGTCGCCGGCCGCATCGAGGTCTGGCCCGCAGGGATCGTCGGGGTCGATGGGCTGGGTCAGGGATACGACGTCGAGCATGCAAAGAGGATCCGTCTGCGGGCCCCTGGCCCCTCTGCCAGGTCCATGACATCTAGCGGATCACGCGGGGGATCATGATCCGATTGACTGGTAGGTCAGATCAACGCCGGCCTCGGTTCATTCCCGCGATGATGGCGGTTTCCCGTGAACCAGCAAGCGCTTGGAACCGACTATATGAGTGCCGCAGTGGCTTCCCCGGGCGGGTGCGTTGCCGCGTCAGGAGAGGTGACACCGAGCGGACTTGCCGGCCATCCCACCGATGGCCGGCTCGGATTTCGGTCGTTCGTGCTTGACCGCCCGATGCGCCGGTTGCGCAGCTCGTGCGGTCAACGAGGGAGTTTAACGCCCACATGGGCCAGCTTACCCAGGATACCCGCCTCTGCGAGCTCAAGACCCCCCTTGGCAAGGACGTTCTGGTTTTTGCCCGGTTCGAGGCCGCCGAAGGTCTGAGCGAACTGTTCGAATACCGCATCGAATGTCTCAGCGAGGAAGCCGATCTCGACTTCGATCGGGCCATCGGCAAGCAGTGCACCCTCACCATCAAATTGCACGAGAAGGAACGCGAGTTCAGCGGCATTCTCACGGAAGCCCAATGGCTGGGGGTGAAGAACGACTATTTCAGTTACCGGATCGTGCTGAGGCCCTGGTTGTGGCTGCTGTCGCGGACCACCGATTGCCGGATCTTTCAGGACAAGAAGGCGCCCGACATCATCAAGGAAGTCTTCAACGAGCGCGGCTTCACTGATTATGAGTCCAAGCTTACCGAAGAGGGCTCATGTCCAAAGCTCGAATACTGCGTTCAATATCGCGAGACCGATCTGGATTTCGTGTGCCGGTTGATGGAACAGCACGGGATCTACTACTTCTTCAAGCATGAAGGCGGCAAGCACACGCTGGTGCTGGCCGATTCCAAGTCCTCGCACAGTCCAATCAACGGCCTCGCGAAGATCCCCTACATCCCGCTCACCGGCTCCGATCGTCGCGGCGAGCAGCATATTTATGAATGGGCGTCCGAGCGCCGGTTCCGCACCGGGAAGATCGAGCTCAACGATTACAACTACCAGAAGCCCAACGCGCAGATGATCAGCGACGCCAAGGGCTCCGAGCACTACACACGATCCGAGATGGAGTTCTACGACTATCCCGGCAAGTTCAAGGAGAAGTCCGACGGCGAGCGATATGCGAAGATCCAGCTCCAGGCCGAGCAGGCGATGGATCGGCGCCGTCGGGGCAACGGCGACGCCGTCAACCTTTTCCCCGGCGGACTAACCAAGCTCGAGAAGCACTCGAAAGACTCGCAGAACGTCGAATATCTCGTGGTACGAGCCGCGCATTCGTTTTCCATCGAATCCTATCGCACTGGCGGCCCCGGCGACGCCGGACAGCATGTCTACTTCGGCAGCTACGAATTTCTGCCGAGCGATCGGCCGTTTCGAACTCCCATGACGACGCCGAAGCCGAGGATCAACGGCATTCAGACAGCCAAGGTGGTGACCAAGGACGACAATTCGAGCGAGGAGATCGACGTCGAGTCGCTGGGCGAAATCTATGTTCGCTTTTTCTGGGATCGGAAGAAGAAGCGCTCGTGCCGGTTGCGCGTGGCGCAAGTCTGGTCCGGCAAGCGCTGGGGCGGTCAGATCATCCCGCGCGTCGGGCAGGAGGTGGTCGTGGAATTCCTGGAAGGGGATCCCGACCGGCCCCTGGTGATAGGGACCGTCTACAACGATGAATACAAGCTGCCTTACGACCTGCCGTCCAAGAAGACGATTGCGGGTCTGAAGTCCGACTCGACCAAGGGAGGAGGCGGCTACAACGAATGGAACTTCGAGGACAAGAAGGGGTCCGAGAAGATCACCGTGCACGCCGAGAAGGACTACGACGTCACGGTCCGCGACACCGAGACCAGGACCATCGGTGAGGCGGCGTTCGGCGGCGATACTCGTAAGACCACGCTCAAGAACGGCAACGACAAGCTTGATATCCAATTGGGCGGTCAGCACGTCAAGCTGGCGATGGATCAGTCCGTCGATGCGGGCCTGAGCATCACCCTCACGGCCAACGTCAACATCACCCTGCAGGTTGGCCCAAGCCAGATCATCCTGTCTCCAGCCGGCATCGTCATCAACGCGCCAACCATCACCATGACCGCGCAGGCCGCCATGGCGCTCGCGGCCGGCGGCCCGCTGGTTGCCCACGGCACGCCAACCATTGTCGGCTGACAGCCATGAATCAGGTTCGGTTCAGCACAGTCCACGATCTCTTTGAAGCCTATCCGCTGGCGCGCTACGACGTCGGCAAAGCCGCTCCGGATAAACTGTCGTTGGATTTCCTGCAGGAGGCGGCCGATGCGGGCAACTGGCACCAGGCTGTATCCTTCTGCGCGTATCTGCTCCCCAGGCGCGTGGCCGTCGCCTGGGGCTGTCGCTCGTTGCGGCAGATGTTCGACCATTTCGACGGCAATGAAGGCAGGTCGCTCAGTTTTGCCGAGACCTGGGTCCGGCAACCGGACGAGCAATCGCGCAACAAGGCTTTGGCGGTCGGCAACGCCAACGATCCCGAGCAGCCGGCGACCTGGCTGGCGCTGGCGGCGGGTTGGTCTGGCGGAAGCGTGGTTCCCGCGGAATTTGCACCGGTCGAAGCCAAGCCGGACCAGACAGCGCGAGCGGTTCGCGCAGCCCTTTTGATCGGCCTCTGCCGGCTTACCCGTGAGTCCAGGGACCGGATAATGACGGCCTGCCTGGAGGATGGTATTCAATTGGCACGCGGCGAACCGCGCCCTCCACGCTGACGAGACGATGTGATGGTGCTTCGCTTCAACATCGAGAACGAGCCGAACCTTCCAGACGGCGGCCCTGTGTCATTTACTGTCACCGGAAGGCGTTCGGTCGACATTGGCCGGGACCGCCATCTCGACTGGACATTGCCCGATCCGGCACGGATGATTTCGGGGAAGCATTGCGAGGTCCATTATCGCGACGGCGGCTACTGGCTGCACGACGTCTCGACCAACGGCACCTTTCTCAATGGTGCCGACCAGCGTATGCGGGGAGCGCATCGGCTGCGCAACGGCGATCGGCTCGTCATCGGCCACTATGTCATTGGCGTTTCGCTGGACCTGGATGAGCCTGCCGAGGGCACGCCGAGCCATGGTGCGCAGCAGCAAGCTCCGCTCGCTCAGCAGCACGCCGATTACCACGAGCTGTGGGCTCCCGGTCGCGACGTGCCGCCGCCAATCGACCCGCAGCAGTTGCGAAAACCGCGCGAGGCCGCGCGGCCCGTCAATCCGGAATTCCTGGACTGGGCAGCGAGCGTTCCCGCGGCGGGTGTGGATCCTGTCCGCCATTCGCCGCAGATGCCTCAACGCGAGCCGCCGCTGCACGACGACATGAGCTGGGCAGCCGGTCCGGTCGCCACGCCAAAACCGCCGGTCGACGTGCTGCACGCGATGCCGACGCCGCGCCGACCGTCGGTATGGGCCGACGACGAAGCGGCTGCCCCGCCACCGCCGGCGCCTTCACCGGCAGGGCATGTGGGAGCGCCGCGGCCGCAACTGGCCGAGCCGGCACCGGCCACGGCCGCGTCGATCGGCAATCCGGAGTTTGCGCGCCTGGTCGCACGTGCTGCCGGGCTGCCGGACGGTTTCTTCGCCGACAAGACCGAAGCTGAACTCGCGGAACAGCTCGGCGTCATCCTGCGCATGACCGTGGAAAACTTGATGGCCCTGCTGCAGGCGCGCACCCAGGCCAAGCAGCTGACGCGCAGCACCAGTCAAACCACCATCCAGGCCATCGAGAACAATCCGCTGAAATTCTCGCCGACCGCGGAAGACGCGATGCGTATCCTGTTCGGGCCGCCGACCCGCAGTTACCTCGATGCGCCGCATGCCTTCGCCCAGGGCTTCAAGGACCTCAAAACCCATCAATTGAAGACTTATGCGGCAATGCAGCATGCCGTCCGGGGACTGATCGCCAGTATCGATCCGACGCTGATGGCGCGCGAGCTCGAGCTTCAGCGCGGCGCAAGATCCTTGTTTGGCTCGAACAAGAGCAAGCTCTGGGACGAATTTTTGACGCGCTGGAACGCGCATCTCGGTCGCGACGAAAGCGCGCCGATCGATACCTTCATGCTGCATTTCTCCGAATATTACGACCGCGCAGACAAGTCGGGGTCAAAGTGAACTGTCGGTGACGATGCAGTCGCCGATCATTGCCAAGTGGATGTAGGAATGTCCTGGTACAGCAAAGTTTTCTGGTCGGAAGGCCTGTTCCTGCGACCGCATCATTTGCAGCAGAACGATCGCTATCTCGAGCATCTGCTGGAAAAGCGCGTTCGTTACACGACACCGTATCCCTGGGGCTTTGCCCAGCTCGAGATCGATAACGATCTTACCCAGCAGAGCAAATTCGCCGTGCGCAGTGCGACCGGCGTCATGCCGGACGGAACGCCGTTCGATATTCCTGCCGACAGCCCGATCCCGGAAGCCATCGAAGTGCCGGATTCGGCCGCAGGCCAGATCGTCTGGCTGATGATGCCGGTCGCGGCGCCCAATACGCGGGAGGTGGATGAGGATCGCACCGACAGCGCAAGTCGCTACGTTCGGACTGCCGAAACGTTTATCGATTCAACCTCGGCGCTGCGCATCGAAGAAGAGATCGACGTTGTCTATCCACGCCTGTCGTTCGAGCTGCGCAAGACGAGCAAGCCGGGATACATGGGTCTCGGCATCGCTCGCATCCTCGAAGTGCGCGACAAGAATATCCTGTTCGACGACAAGTTTGTGCCGCCGATGCTGGTCTGCGCCGCGCATCCGGTTGTCGATGGCTGGCTCAATCGAATCATCGGCTGGGTCGAGACCAAGCTCGACGAGCTTGCACGCTACGCAGTCGATCCGTCGTCCGGCGGCGGTTTGCAGAGCGTCGATTATCTCGTGCTGCAGGTACTGAACCGGACCATTCCGGTGCTGACTCATTTCAAGCGATCCGGCAGCGTACATCCCGAGCGGCTGTACGAGGAATTGCTGAGGTTTGCCGGTGAGCTTGCGACCTTCGCGACCACCGAACGACGCGCACGTGACTACCCGGCATACGATCACGACAACCTCGAATACGTCTTCACGCCCCTGGTGCGCGACATCCAGGATTTCCTGAGCGCGCGGCTGGGCAGGCGGGCGATTCGTCTGGAGATCATCGAACGCGCCCAGAACGCATTTGTATCGCCGATCCGCGATCGCGCGTTGTTCCGAAATGCGACCTTGGTGCTGGAGGTCGCCGCGCGGCGACCTCTCGTGGAGATTCAGAATGAATTCCCGCATCTGTTCAAGGTCGGGCCCAACACGAAAATGACCGAGATCGTGCACGCAAACCTGCCGGGTTTGACCTTGGTGCATCTGCCGACGCCGCCACCGCACATCCGAGCCATCACAGACCACGTCTATTTCTATCTCGATCGCAAGTCGCCGCTGTGGCCCGAGTTCAGCACAGCGGCCTCGATCGGGATGCATTTTTCCGGCGACTGGCCGGAGCTTGAGTTGTACCTTTGGGCCATCCTGGAAGAGCGGCCATGACCGACAGGGACAAGCCGGTTAATCCTTTCGGTCGGGGTGAGCGGACCATCATCCGTCCGAACCCCGGCGGGAAGATGCCGCCGGCTCCGGCCCCTCAACCTCCGGCAGGCGAGGGACCTGCCAGCCGTCCAGCGTACTCACCATCGCCCATGGCTTCGCCTGGTGCCCCCTCGCCGCCCTCATTTTCTCCCACACCGCAGAGCGCAAGCTACGCCGCCCCGCCGACCAGCCAGCCCTCAGAGGAATGGATTTCGACGCCGGCGCAGGCTCAGGCGCCGCAACCGATGCTGCCGCCCGGACCGCCCTTGCGTGTCGACGATCTGGTTGCGCCAAACGCCAATCCGGTAATGCGCGCCGGCGGCCCTTTGCTGCAGTTGCTCGGCCGGCTGCGCGTCGCGCTGATGCGGGCGTCATTCGCGAGCCTGATGGAGCAGGTCGCCGACGCCATCAAGTTCTTCGAAAAGGATATCCGCTCGGCGGGCATTTCCGAGCACCAGGCCAATACGGCAAAGTATATCCTGTGCGCGACCGCCGACGATATTGTGCAGCACATTCCGACCGACGACCGGCACGTCTGGGCCCAATACTCGATGCTCAGCCGGTTCTTCGGCGAGCGCGTGGGCGGCGTACGCTTCTTCGAGATTCTCGACCATTTGAAGACTGATCCGCTCGTCAACTATCCGGTGCTCGAGCTTCAGCACGCCTGCCTTGCGCTCGGATTCCAGGGCATCCACCGGACGTCGCCGGGCGGACTTGCGAACCTCCAGATGATCCAGCGCAACCTCTATGAAACGCTACGCCGGGTTCGGCCCAAGCCGACCAACGATCTGTCGCCGCACTGGCGCGGACAGGCCTTGGCCGGTCGGCGGAAGCGCTTGCGCATTCCGGTCTGGCTGGTGGCGGCCGTGGTCGCCGCGCTGCTGACCGGATCCTATTTCGTTCTGCGAACGTTGCTGGCTGGCCGCGCCGAGAATGCTGCGCAAGTCGCGCTGGCACTGCATCCCGGCGATCCGATCGAGCTCAAGCGCCGCGTCGTTGCGCCGCCGCCACCACCGCCTCCGCCGCCACCGCCGGACCGCATCACCCAGCTGCAGCGCATTCGCAACGCGCTTGCGCAGGAGAAGACGGCGTGCGCCATGACCGCGGATCAGACCGCGAGCTTCATCGTGATCAGGGTGTGCGATCTCGCATTGTTTGCCTCGGGCCAGGCAACCATCCTGGATGGTTTCAAGCCGATCGCGGCCCGCGTTGCCGCGACGCTCGACAAGGAGCCGGGACGAATCCGGGTGGTTGGCCATACCGACAGCTCGCCGATCCGCACCGTGCGTTTCCCCTCGAATTTCGAATTGTCGGTCGAGCGCGCCAAGGCGGTTGCCGCCGCGCTGAAACCCGGCCTGGCCGATGGTTCGCGCGTTGATGTCGACGGCAAGGGATCGGATTCACCAATTGCCAGCAATTCGACACCCGAGGGACGTGCCAAAAACCGTCGGGTCGAAATTTTCATCGAACGTAGCGAATAAGCGGACGCCAGAAGCTCACGCGATAAGCGACAGGTACCGGTCAATATGCTCGCCAAGGACATTCTACGCATCGTTCTCTATGGAGTCGGGCTCAGCTCGCTTGGAGCAGTGATCTACCTTGCCGGTCCCTTCGTTGCTTTCGGCGACTGGCATCCGTTGGAAAATCACATCGTTCGCCAGATCGCGATCCTGCTGCTCGGCGCGGCGGCGGCAGGCATCACCGGCCTTCATTTCTTCAAGCGACGCAAGAATGCCAAAGAGATCGCCGACGGCGTCAGCGCTGCGGACCAGGCTGTCAGCGACGAGCCGGTGCTCAAGGAGCGCATGAAGGATGCGCTCGCAACGCTCAAGACCGCGAGCGGCAACAAGTCCGGATATCTCTACGATCTACCCTGGTACGTCATTATCGGTCCGCCAGGTGCGGGAAAGACCACTGCGCTGGTCAATTCGGGGCTCAAGTTTCCGCTCGCGCGCGGGGCGACGCCGGCGGCGATCGCCGGGGTCGGCGGGACTCGCTACTGCGATTGGTGGTTTACCGAGGAAGCGGTGCTGATCGATACCGCCGGTCGCTATACGACCCAGGATTCAAACAGCAAGGCCGACAAGGAAAGCTGGCTGTCCTTCCTGGACATCCTGAAAAAAAATCGGTCGCGCCAGCCGATCAACGGCGTTCTCGTCGCAATCAGTCTGGAAGACGTGCTGACGCTGCCGAAGCAGGAACTCGCGCTTCATGCCGATGCCATCAGGATGCGGCTCCTCGAGCTGCATCAAAGGCTGAAAGTGAGCTTCCCGGTCTACGCGCTGTTCACCAAGGCCGATCTCGTTGCCGGTTTCACCGAATATTTCGCCTATCTCAGCGAGGCCGGCCGGCGCCAGGTCTGGGGCGCCACGTTCCAGACCGCCGACAAGACCCAGAATCTGGTGGGACAGGTCCCGGTCGAGTTCGATCGCCTGCTGGAGCGTCTGAGCGAGGAAACGCTCGACCGTCTGCAGGACGAGCCGACGCCGCAGCACCGGGTGCAGTTGTTCGGCTTCCCGGCGCAGATGGCGCGGCTCAAGCCGCAGATACACGATTTCCTCAACCAGATTTTTGAGCCGACACGGTATCACGTGAATGCCAATCTGCGTGGGTTCTATTTCACGTCGGGCACCCAGCAGGGCACGCCGATCGATCAATTGATCGGATCGTTGGCGCGTACGTTCGGCGCGGAGGAAGTCGGTGCCGGATCGTACTCCGGAACCGGCAAGAGCTATTTCCTTGCCGATTTGATTTCGAAGGTCATCATCGGCGAGGCCGACTGGGTCTCGACCGACCGCGCTGCGGTGCGCCGCGCCTTGATCCTCAAGACCGCGGCGCTGTCGCTGATAGGTTTGGTGGCGATCGGACTGGTCGGTGCGTGGCTGACCAGCTACAAGCGCAACTCCGACCTGATCGAGCAGAGTTTGCAGGCGGACAACGAGTATGCGGCCGCCGGGGCGCCGCTCATCAAGCAAACGCTGATCGCCGATCACGATCTCGACAAGGTGCTGCCGCTGCTCTATCGGCTGCGGAACGCCCCGGCCGGCTATGCCTCACGGAATGAGCCGGTCGCACTGTCGGCGCGCTACGGGCTCAGTCAGCACGCGCGCCTGTTGTCGCCCGCGAAGGCAGCCTATCACACCGCGCTTGAGCGCATGTTCAGGCCTCGCTTGCTGTACCGTTTGGAAGAGCAGCTCAATGCGCGCATCAACGAGCCTGCCTTCGTCTATGAGGCGCTGAAGGTCTACCTGATGCTCGGCGGCCTGCAATCCCCGGACCGCGAGCTCATCCGTTCCTGGATGCAGCGCGACTGGGCGGACAACCTCTATCCTGGCGCGACCAATGCGGAAGGGCGGCGTCTGCTCGACGAAAATCTCGTCGCCATGTTCGACCTCGAAACCGAGCAGCCGCCGCTGGTCGAGCTTGACGGACGGCTGATCAAGCAGGCCCAGAATTCATTGGCGCGCCTCAGCGTCTCGCAACGCGCCTACGAGTTCCTGAAGTCGGAGGCTCGAGGATCGACCGCCGGCGACTGGATCGCCAGCCGCCGAGGCGGTCCGGACGTGGCAGTTGTCTTCGAAACCACGACTGGGCAGCCCCTGGACAACGTGCGGGTACCCGAGTTCTTCACCTACAACGGCTTCAATCAGAAGTTCATCGCTCGACTGCCCGGATTGTCGGAGC
The DNA here is from genome assembly GCF_054063355.1 of Bradyrhizobium sp. USDA 4502. NCBI lineage: Bacteria > Pseudomonadati > Pseudomonadota > Alphaproteobacteria > Hyphomicrobiales > Nitrobacteraceae > Bradyrhizobium > Bradyrhizobium sp. USDA 4502. Next base: position 3,768,386 of record NZ_JBSSGF010000001.1, on the reverse strand, counting down.
GCATGAAGCGGGAGCGGTGGGTCTTGGGTGACGCCGGCCAGCAATCGGCAATCGACCAGCAGTATGACAATCTGGCTGGCGATCTGCTTAGCATCTACTCCAATGAGTTCGTGACGACGTGGCGGACCGCGCTCGGCAGTCTGCGTCTGAAGAAATTGCTCGCGGACAAGCCGAAATACGAGGTGCTGAGGGCGCTTTCGGCGCCGACTTCGCCGATGCGGCAAATCCTGGAGTCGGTGCGCGATGAGACGATGCTGACCAAGGAACGCCCGAAGCCGGCGAGCGGCGGCACGCCGGCCGCGCCGCCCGCGGTGACCGCGCCGGCGCTGTTCAACAACGCCCAGGATGGTACGCCCGGTGCGGCGATCGAGTCGCAGTTCAAACCCTACCATGCAGTGCTTGAAGGGGAGAGCACCCGCCGGCCGATCGACTCGACGATCGCAAACCTGAACGACATCGCGCAGAATCTGACGCTGATGGTCGAGAATCCGCAGCTGACGGCGCAAGCAACGGCGGGGCTTCAGACCCAGGTTGCGGCGCTGCGCAACAATGCCTCGCGTATGCCGCCACCATTTTCCGATATGCTGCGGGCGGCGGCCGCGGAGTTCGAAGGCAGCATCGCCGCCTCCACGGCCGGTCAGATCCTGCAGTCGTTGCGCGATCAGGTCACGCCGGTCTGTCAGCAGACGGTGACCAACCGCTACCCGTTCGTACGGAGCAGCGGTCAGGAAGTCCCGCTCGCGGACTTTGCCAAACTGTTCAGCCCGAACGGTGTCATGGACAAGTTCTTCACTCAGTTCCTGGCGCCTTATGCGGATACGTCGCGATCCGAATGGGTCTGGCGGAAGGAGAGCCCCGTCGGCCGATCGTTCTCGCCCGATACGCTAAAGCAGTTCCAGAACGCAGCCTATATCCGCGATGCCTTTTTCCAGACTGGCGGCGGTGTGCCGGCGGTGTCCTTTGCGATCCGGCCGCCGGCCGCGGCCGGACCCGGCATCACAGTCAAGACCGAGATCGGCGGCACGACGATCACGAGCCCAACCACACCAGGACCAGCCGCAGCTCCCTCCATGTTTGGTGCGCCGCAACCCGCTCCGCCGCCGCAGAGCAATTCACCGACGACGGTGCTCTGGCCCGGCCCATCGCCGCGGACGGCAATTTCGGTCAGCAACGAGACTGGCTCGCCGTCCGTACTCGAGCGCATCGGCCCCTGGTCATTGTTCCGAATGCTGGAGGCCGGCTCGCTGGTCGCCAAGGCGGAATCCGCCAGCGCAACGTTTATTGTTGCCGGACGTGAGCTCAACTATCAGATTTCGACCGGATCGCTGCGCAATCCGCTAAACCTGTCAGTGCTCCGCGAGTTTCGTTGCCCGACCGGAATATGACCATGCGATGCGGCTTATTCGGCAAGATCGGCGCGAAGCGTGATTTCATCGCGATCGCGACGCCGCGCAGCTTCCTCGAAGTCTGGGAGCCGTGGGTGCAGGCCGCCATCTCCGCAAGCCGCCATCAACTCGGCGCCGGCTGGCAGGAAGCGTTCCTGACCGCGCCGATTTGGCGATTCTGGCTTGGCGCCGCGATCTGCGGCACCACCGTCGCGGGAGCGATCATGCCCTCGCTCGACGGTGTGGGGCGATACTATCCGTTGACGCTGCATGCGGTGCCGGATGGTGACGCCGCGCTGTCGCCGCCGCAGATCGACCCGCAGGACGAGTGGTATGGGCAAGTGGAGACGTTCCTGCTCTCGACCCTGGACCGGGCTGCGACGTTCGAGCAGATCTCCGATGCACTGGATCGTCTCGCGCTTCCCCGTCTGCGGACGCCGGGGACCGATCGACCGCCGGTCGTGTCGCTGAGTGATGCGACGCTGGGAATGGTTTCGACGGTCGATGGGTTTGCCGAGTCGTTCGGCACGCTCTGCGGCGCCAACCCTCAAGTCTATGCCGCGGCTAGTTTCTGGTGGACCGCCGGGGGCGAAGGGTTCTCGCCGACCGCACTGTGTTGCCGCGGATTGCCGGATCCGTTTCGCTATTCCACGTTGCTGACCGGCGACGTTGGCCGCGAAGTATCCGGGACGGGATGACGCGCGATGGCACACGTCCCCTCCTTGTTCGATGTCGGTAGCGTCACTCACGCCGGACGGGTGCGGGCGCGGAACGAGGATGCGTGCCTGGTAAGAACCGACGTCGGCCTGTGGGCCGTCGCTGACGGTATGGGCGGTCACGAGGCGGGCGATCTTGCCAGCCGCATCGTGGTGGAGTCGCTTGATTCCATCGGCGCGCCGGACTCCGCGGCGGACCTGCTGGCGCAATGCGAGGCGCGTCTGTTCAGCGCCAACCAGCAGATCCTGGCACTCAGCCATGAAAGGCAGGGTGCCATTGTCGGGACCACGACGGCAGTCCTGCTGGTGCGCGACGGCCATTATGCCTGCATCTGGGCGGGTGACAGCCGGGTGTACCTGATCAACCGCCACGGCATCACACAGGTGTCGCACGATCACAGCGAGTTGGAGGAGCTGATCGCCGATGGCGCGCTGTCGCGCGAAGAGGTCCAGGACTGGCCGAGCAATGCCATCACCCGTGCTGTCGGTGTCGTCGCCGACCCCGAGCTCGAGGTGGTGACCGGTCCGGCCGAACCGGAAGATATCTTCGTGATTTGCAGTGACGGCTTGACACGGCACGTGCGGGACGACGAGATCGAGCAGCACGCGGCCACCCGCCTTGCCCAGACCGCCTGCGACGACATGCTCGCGCTCGCACTTGATCGCGGCGGACTCGACAACGTCACGATCGTGATCGTGCGATTGCTCGCGCCACGATCCTCAGAGCCGACGAGGACGCCGCTTGATCAGGAGCCGCGACCATGACCGCGAACGATCCGTTTCGGTCATCCTACCGCGGTGTGCCGGCCGGCACCCGGCTCAACGGCATTTACGAGATCGAGGCGATGATCGGGGCAGGCGGCATGGGGGAGGTCTACCGATGCCGCGAGATCCAGACCGGATCGCCCGTCGCGGTCAAGATGCTGCTCCCCGACATGGTCGACAACGAGGCGGCGCTTGCGCTGTTCCGCCGGGAGGCGGCGGCGCTTCACAATCTTCCGCACGAAGCAATCGTTCGCTACTTCCTGTTCACGGTCGAGCCCGCACTGCAGCGCCCGTATCTGGCGATGGAGTTTGTGAACGGACGCTCGCTGTCGAACATGCTCGACGATGGGCCGCTGACCTTCGAAGCGCTGATCAAATTGATGCGGCGGGTCGCATCGGGCCTTCAGGCCGCTCACGAGCACGGCATTATCCATCGCGATGTCTCCCCCGATAACATCATCGTGCCGCTCGACGATGTAAGGCGGGCGAAGATCATCGACTTCGGGATCGCCCGATCGACGCAGATGGGCGACAAGACCATCATCGGCTCCGGCTTCGCCGGCAAGGACAATTACGCGTCGCCGGAACAGGTCGGCTTGTACGGCAATGATGTCACCGCGAAATCCGACGTCTACAGCTTTGGTCTCGTGCTGTTCCATGCCCTGACCGGACAGAAGCTCGATATGGGCGGGAGCCAGTTTCAACTGGTCGAGAAGCGTCGGCGCGTGCCCGATCTCGGCGCAGTGGACATGCGCATCAGGCCGCTTCTCGAGAGGATGCTGCAGCCGGACCCGGCCTTGCGCCCGACCATGGCGGAGGTCGCCAACGGGACGCCGGCGGGTTCGGCGCAGCCGTCCGCGGCACCGCTCTACGGCTTCGATCCATTGGGGAAGCCGGAAGCCGGGACGTCTGCGCGGCAGGAGCGGGTGCCATCAACCACACGGAACTCTCGCCGCATCTGGCTCAGCGCTTGCGTCGCGGGGCTGCTGCTTCTGCTGGGCGGCGGTGGGTACACCTTCTATAAATTTGTCTGGAAGACATCGGGCTTGGCGGCCTTGCCGCCGCCTCCGAAACTCGCCGGGACATCCGCGCCGACGAGCGAGCCTGCTCCGCCACCGCCGGCACGTCAGGAGCCGGTGAAGCTGCCGTCTCAGCCGACGTTGACGCCGTCTCCGTCCCTCGACGGGCCGGGTCGAGCCGAGCGCATCCGCAAATATGTTGCCCAGTATGCGGGCGGCGACTGCTTCTTCATCCTGCCTGTTGCCGTGAGCTCAAGCGCAGCCGTCATTGAAGGCTTCGGCGCTTCGACCGCCCCGTTCGATACCTTCGACAAGGCGTTTCGAAAGGAGCAGGGATTTGAGGCTTCGGTCGGCGTCAGGCAGGTGAATCAGGCACAATGTCCGGCCGTCAAATTCCTCAGTCAGGTCGGAAGCGATCAAGCGCGGGCGCCGCGCATCAACCTGTCGGCGACGGAGCTGAAGGCCGGCGAGACCCTCAATGGGACCGTCGAGAATTTTGCCAACCGGGTGGTGGAACTGCTCATGGTCTCGGATCGCGGCGAGGTGCGGAGTTTGTCCTACCTCCTGAAGCCGGGCGTCGACTCGCTTTCCTTTGCCCTGCCGATGGAGCGTACGACCGGTCCGCAACTCCTGTTGGCCGTCGCAGCCCCGCGGGTCCTGGATTCATTGCGCCAGCCGCGACCGATGGCTGCCGACACATTCTTCCTGCAGGCAACCAGCGAAGCTCAACGCGGCAACGTGACCATCACCGCGGCTGGACGCTATGTGATGCTCACCAATTGAGCTGCCGTTCAGAACTTGCCGATCATCAGGATCTTCAGGTCGGCATCCGGCTTGAAGTCGCTCGCCGTGAACTGCCGCGCGTTGTCGGCAGATGACGGCTTGAGCCGCCCTGGACAAAAACTGACCAGACGGTCGTCGCCGCCCGGATCGATCGTCAACGTGAAGGACCGGATTGGACCCGCCCAGTTCGCACCCGTCTTGAGCACGTAGGAAATACGCCGCTCCTGCAGCTTTGCGGTGTTAGCCTGGCTGTCACCTGTGCGCTTGTCCAATTCGGCAAGGAAGGCATCCGTAACGCAATAATCTCTCCGGTATCGCTCGACTTCCGGGCCTAGCGCCGCGCTGTGACGCAGACCGGAGCGCAGGACCGTGTCGGGGCTGGAGCCGACGCTCGGGCGATATTGATGTTCGACCGTGACGGTACGCCCCGCTGGGAACACTTGCTCGCGAACAGCCGACGTCCTGGTTATCCAGCCGGGCGTGTATTGCTGGCGACCGTTGTCGCTCATGCCGGCAGGCATCAGAAGGCCATCATCGATCAGCTTCGTGCGGGTTGTCGCCGGCAGGTCGGCCACCCGTATCTCCCGATCACCGAGCGGCAGCAAAGGCAGCTTGAACTGACGGAGGAGGGCGGTGACATCCTTGTTGCCGACCATGGCGCGCTGGTCGATGGCCAGCGGCACCGGGTTGCCGTCGATCCTCGTCTCGAACGCGACGAAGTTGACTGGATCGCTCGATGGAAGCGCAATGCTCTCGGCTTCGGACAGGTCGATGTCGGGCAGCGGAAAGGCGACCGTGAGTGCAACCGGCTTGCTCGTCTGGTTGACGAATTGGTAGCGAACGCTGACCCGGTCCAGCCCGATACGAAGCTCCTCGCTCGCCATGGCCACGTCCTTGGTGCGGACGAATTGCAGCCCGCCGATGGACAATTCGGCCGCCGAATCGTTCGCCCGCGCAGGCCAGCCGGTTGCGGCCAACAGGGCGATCATCAAGGCTCGCGACCTCAACGACTGCCCGCTTAACGCTCCATTTGCCATGCCGGCCTCCATGCGGCGCCCCAGCGTCTGCCCGTGTGGGTCAATCGATCGCCTGGTAAAGGTCGCCCCATTCCGGTTTCCAGACGCCATCGGGGTCGCAAACCACGATCGCGAGCTTCATGTCATTGGCGAGACGGATTGCGCCGCGAAAGGCATCCTGGGCCGGCATATGGGCGCTGACCTGGTCGCTGCTCAGGCGTCCCCCGCTTGCGGCGGCCGGCAACACGATTGACCCGGAGGCGCCGGCATTGTCGCGTCTCAAAACCAGAGTAATCGCGTCGGGCTGGATTTCACTGACTTGCTCAAATCTGTTTCTGGCCATGATTTTGCACTGCAAGCTGAAGGAGTTCGGACTATCACCGTCCAGTGAAAGAGTTGAACGGGATCGGGGTTGCTCGCCACTAATTGACGCTGCACTCGCGCAGTCTTGGATTAGGCAGTCTTGGATTAGTCGGACTGACGCCGCATTCGGTTCGGTTACATTGAGGCGGATATGCTTCGTCGATCTAGCTGGATCTGGCTCTCTATCGTCGGCGCGGCCATAGCTGCCACCGGGGCTAGGGCCGACGACGCGGTCGTGCGAAGCTTTGCCGGCGGTTCGGCTGCATCCATGGTGGGGATCGTCGCGGCCAGCCAGGACGTCGAACTCGCGGGCCCGCAAGCGCTCAGCGCTGACGGACAGGGAAACCTGTTTGTGCTCGATCAGATCAATGGCCGCATTCTGCAGTTCGACCCGAAACAACCGAACACGGCTCCCGATATCCTGAAGATGCCTGGCGATGTGCAGCCCACCGACCTCGTCGTCCATAACGACGACATCATGGTTTGGGACGGCGGCGTGCGGATGCTGAAGGCGGCAGCAGGACAGTCCACACGCGGGCTTGGCGGAGACGTGATCCAACTGGAGGAAGTCTCATCCCGCGGAACCGACGACCAGGTCGCCATTTCGGCCTTCGCACAGATGGGCTCGCAGGCGCTGAGCAGCCCGACCGACTTGCTGGATCAGAATACGCGCGCGGCCATCGTGAGGACGACGCGACAGCCCGACCGGCAATATATCGCCTCGCGCAGCAAGGGATCGGTGATCGCCGATATCATTCCCGACAAGGGCAATGCCGGCGTTCGGGTCGAAATCCAGACCATGGTCTCCAACGAGACCATCGGTCAGCTCGGCCTGCGCGTCCGCAACCAGCTCGGCACCGTGGAGTTTCTCGAGATCGACAACAGCGACCGCTTCTACGTGCTGGCCGAGGACATTCCTCCGTCGGGCAAGAATGCCTCCACCTTCGTCGCACGCTATGCCGCGAACGGACGCCTTGAGGGCATCTACGAGCTGCCGCTGGAGAATACGCCCGTGACCCGGCGGTTCGTCACCGTCTCGGGCGACGGCGACGTCTATTTTCTGCGCACCAAGCCGGATGGTGTCGAGGTGGTCGGTGTCGGCTTCCGCCCCCTGGGGAAGGTATCCGTCATTGACGTCAGGCCGTCGCGCACGGCTGCCGCGCCGGCGGCGGCGCAGCCGGATATCAAGTTCAATGCGACCGCCGCTGTGCGGCCGTCCAATCGCCAGCAGGCGATCGAGACGGCCTTCGCCTTTGAGGGCATTCAATGGAAGCTGACACCGGCGAACTACGGTAGCGATCCCGACAGCCAATGCTCCGGTTTCAGTCGTATTCGCCGGCCGTGGTATCTGCAGGGCAAGGTAAACCAGGAAGTGCGCGGCGTGCCCTATTGCTGGGGCTGCCACGGTTCGCTTGCGAATTTCCGGCAGCGGATCGACAGCGGGACCCTGGCGGGCAATGTCTGCACCCGTAACGAGCCACGGCCGGATGTGGCCGGTGTCGACTGTTCGGCGTTCGTCAGTGCCACGTGGGGACTTTCCGTCCACTACACGACCGCCGCCATCCCCGCGATCGCCGCGCCCGTGACCAATCCCTGGGACCTCAAGCCTGGTGACGCCCTGAACAAACCGGGTTCCCACGTGATGTTGTTCCTGCGGTTCACCCCGGATCGCAAGGCCGAGGTCATGGAATCCTCGACGGGTGGCTGCAACGGTCGGGTCTGCCGCAACGTCTACCCGCTCGCGAGCCTGCTTGCGCGCGGTTACGTTCCGGTCCGCTTTCGGGCGTTCGCAGACGATCAGACGACCGTTTCCGCGAACGCCTATCAGGAGACCGAGGCGCCGACAGGCCGCAAGACGGCGAACAAACGGCGCTGAACCTGAAGTCTTGCCAAGGCTACAGATGAACATGGATCACCGCCTGCGCGCTGGTTTCCGGAGGTCCGGACGGCATTTGCCTTTCTGTCTTACCGGTGCGGTTCCAGGGCGGACCTGCTTGATATCGAGGTGGATCGCGATGCGAACGCTCAGGGGCTTTGATCGAAGGACCGGTTGGCTGTGTGCCGCCATCCTGCTCGCCGCGTTGATCGGCCTGCCACTCCAGCGCGCGCATGCGGCGGGTGAACTGTCGATAAGCAATCCCGACGGTGCGGCGCTCCGGGCCCTCGTCATCGGCATCGACGACTACCAGCATGTACGCAAGTTGAAGGGCGCGGTCGCCGACGCCAATGACATCGTGTCCAGCTTGAGAACCATGGGTGTCAGCGATGTGGTCGAGCTGACCAATGCACAGGCGGACAGGGCGAGCGTGCTGCGCGAAATCAGCTCACTGGTGGAGCGGACCAAGAGCAACGATCTCGTCTTCCTGTCGATCGCAGGTCACGGCACGCAGGAGCCGGAGCGGATCAAGGGCTCGGAACCGGACGGAATGGAGAACGTGTTCCTGCTGCCTGAATTCGCGACCACGCCGGCAGGATCTGTCGAGCGCATTCTGGGAAGCGAATTCAACCATTTCATCCGGCAGTTCGAATTGCGCGGCGCAAGGGTGATTTTCGTCGCGGATACCTGCCATGGCGGCGGAATGGTGCGCGATATCGATCCGCGGGCGGCTGAGATGAGTTTTCGGCAGGTGCCCCGCTACACGCTGCTGGTCGATGAATTGAAGCCGGTGTCGAGCAGCGACGACCCGAAGTCCGAACTCGATCTCGACCACACCGCGTTCATCGCCGCGGTCGATCGGCACACCAAGGCGCCGGAAGTGCGGATTCCCGGGATCGACGGCCTGCGCGGCGCCCTGAGTTATGCCGTTGCGCGCGCCGTGGAGGGCAACGCGGACATCAATCATGATGGCAAGGTGACCCTGAAAGAGCTTTTCAGCAATGTTCGGCAGGTGGTCTATCAACTGTCCGACCAGCGCCAGAATATCGTGACGGTATCGTCGCCGGCACAGATGCCGGAAACCGAGGTCGCGTTCGAACTGACCCGCGGCGTGGTGCTGATCCAGGGGACGGCGGCGAGAGCTGCCTCCGGCCAGGTCGCTACCGTCGCGTCCGCCGAGAAGCAGACCCCTGCGCCGCCGGCCGTTACGGCCAAGTCGCAAACCGCTCCAACCAGTGCCGCTGCGACCGCCCCAGCCGCGCCCAGTGCCGCACTGCCGCCCTTCCGCCTCACCACGCCGATCCGCTTGGCAGCGCTTGACGGCAAGATGAGCTATTTCACCAGCGTCAAGCCGCAGGACGCCAGCGTGCAGGCCGTTCAACCGACTGATAATCCCGACCTGATCTGGGACCCCGTGTCCCATGACGTGATCGCCTGGGGCGACGTGGTCGCCTATGGCGTCGACGTTGGCGGCTTGACGACGGTGGTCAACCGAACCGCGGCAATTCGCGAGCTGAAGCGCATGGCGACGCAATCGCCGCAGCTGATGCGTATTTGGCCGGATGATCGACAGCAGCGCAGCGGACAGACCGTCGAGGTCGAATTGTCCGACGTCGGTTCGCGGGCGGTGCTGCTATTCAACGTGTCCGGTGATGGAACCATCCAAATGCTGTATCCGGTGGGTTCCGATGCCGCGATGGCTCGGTCAGCAAATCTGCGGCTGCCGCTTCGGGTAGGCGAGCCGTTCGGCGCCGAGCAGATCGTCGCGGTAACCTCGCAGCAGCGGATGGTGGATCTGGAGACGGTCCTGATGCAGCTCAACCGGCGCCGTGCCTCGGGGCAGGTGATCAAGAGTCTGGAGCGCTACCTGCCGGCGGACGCGCGGATCGCGTCAATCGGCTTTTTCAGCGTTCCCTGACGAAGCTGTGACAGCCGGTCATGTCGCCAGCGAAACTGGTTTCCCGCAAGCAATCCTGGTTCGCGATCGCGCTGCTGCTGGCAGGAAGCGGGGCCGCGTGGGCGACGCCGCCGCCATCGGCCGCTCCATCGGCAGGAGCGACGAACGCTCCGTTGCTCTGGCGCGTACAGACCCCGCGCGGCCCGGCAAATGCCGCCGGCGTGGCGCTTGAAATCCTGCCGGGTCCAACCGTCAACATTGGCGGCAAGGTGTCATTCGGCGTAACCGCCAGGAAGCCCGGCTATCTGATGCTGGTGGATGTTGATGCGGAAGGGCGGATGAGCCAGATCTTCCCGACTGCCGAGCTATTGGCGCAGTCGGTCGGACCCGACATGAATCTTGTCAAGCCTGGCGTCCAATTCATCGTTCCGACCCCGGCGGCACAGCAACGTGGATTTGAATATGTCGTCGCGCCGCCGGCCGGGTCCGCCGTGATCGTTGCGATCCTGAGCGAGCGACGTGTGCAATTGCTCGATTTGCCGGACATTCAGCGCAAGCTTCAGGGGCCGGCCGACACGTTGAGCTATCTGTCGGATTGGACCAGTCAGCTGCGGATACCGGACAGCTGGCGGCGGAAGACTGTTGCCGAACAATTGGTCGTTCGACATCAAATCATACTCCATCAAGTAGGTCAGCGATCGCATTGCTCAGGCTGCCCGGGCGGTCGAGGAGACCGTCCCGCGCGATCATGTGGTGAATATTCTTGTGGCCGAAGCTGCTGTCCGGCGTCTTGCGTGCAGGGCCCCGCGGTTTGGCTCCCTTGCCCCCGGCATTGCCGATTGCGGGGAGGAGACGGCGGCCCGATCTCGAGCGTGCCGCCTTGCATGCCGTCCTAGTTGCAGACCTCAACATTGCCGGTACCGCCGCCGGGACCTCCGCCGCCACGGTAATCGAGATGACACCCGCGACGGACCGGGCGGCATAGATAAGCATCACACACGATCTGGCCGCTGCCACCAGAGGGTCTGGCCGTCGCCTGTCGTCGGGGAACGTCGGCTTGCGGCTCGGGCCTCTCACGGACCGGACGATCGGCGCGCGACGGCCGCTCATCCGTGTTGCGCTTCGCCACCGGCTTTTTCCCGCGCCGCTTCTCGCATTCGTTATCCTCGTTCAGGAACGAGCCCTCGGCGCAGGTGATCTTGCGGCACTGGTCGCCGTCGGCCTTGTAGCCATGTTCGCAGATCAGCGGGCAAACCCGGGCCGGCTTCAGCTTGATCGCATCGAGCGCATCGAGGCTTGCAAGCTTGACGTCAAATTTGGTTCCGGCGTGCCGGTTGAACAAGGTCAGGGAGCGACGCGAGGCCGCGTTCCACTCACCGTCGATGGAGCCTGTGAAACAACCAACCCGGCTCAATTCGCTCTGCACCGATTTGGCAAGATCTTCCTGCGGCGGCGCCGTGTTCAGGGCGGCAACCTTCGCGCCCTCGCTATTCTGCGATGGGGTAGCGGTTGCAATATTATCCGGCTTGGCGCTGTCGGGCGCGGGTCCGTTCGCGGAAAGCATGGCGACCGTTGAGGTTTGGGATGCGGTCCGCTTCCGTTCAGCCTCAGCAGCTTGGTCCTGCGCCGCCTGCTTTGTTCTTTCTGCCGCGATACGGGCATCCTCCGCGGCCTTGAATTCTGCGGCCGCCTTTTCCTGCTCCGCTCGCTGGGCACCTTCGGACGCAAGCCGCGCCTTCTGCTGCTCCGCTTCCTGCGCTTTCCTGGTGGCGGTAACGCGCGCGTCCTCCGCGTCGATCTGGTTGAGCTGAAGCTTGGCCAGATTTGCATAATAGCCGTCGGGATGCTGGGCGAGGAACGCGCTCATGGCGGCCTTATTGCCGACCTGCAGGGCCAATTCGTAGTCGCGACGGATCTCCGACGAGGCGTTAACCGCCGGCGGCGCCGGCCCTTCTGCCTTTGGCACGAGCGCAACGTCCTCACCGCCCAGTGAGCCGTAAACGTAAGGCTCCTGCCGGTTGCCGGTCGCTTGCAAGACATCATCGCGGACGAAGCCGAAAGCCCTGCGCAGGTCCAGTCCAGGCTTTGCGATATATTTCACCAGCGCCGTCGCGTAGGGACTGTTCGTGCTGTTGCCGTCGAGCGCGGTCAGTCCGGCCTTCGCCGCAAACGCGATCAGCGTATTGGATACGGCGGGTTCTACCCGGGCGAGCCCGCGGCTGATCGCGCGCGAAGCGACGGTTCGCTTCATGGTGTCGGCAAAAGGATTGTTGCGGCAGGCATCAACGATCACGACGCGGAGCTGCTTGGCGGGCTCGATGGCCAGCAGGACACGATCGAGCGAGAAGGCCTCGTCATAGATATCGGTGTCGCGTTCAAGTCTGGCATCCGTCGGGATCAGATAATTCGTCCCGTCGATCTCGATTCCGTGACCTGCATAGTAGACGATGGCGATGTCTGCATCGCGAGCTTGATCGGCGAAATCCCTCAGTGCCCGCCGCATGTCGCTCGAGGTCAGGTTCAGCCGAGACTCCACCAAATCGAACCCGGCGCCCTTCAAGGTCGCGGCGATAGCGGTGGCATCATTGGCAGGATTCGGAAGTAATGGCGCATTTTGATAGTTCGAATTGCCGACCACCAAAGCCACTCGCTTCGTTGCCCAGGCTGGCTGAGACGCCAGGAGAACCGAAGCAGCAAGAACAACAAGAACTCGGAGGAGCGTGTAGCGCATGGCGAACGTCCAAAAATCGGCTCGAAACAACGGCAGCTTTATCGAAGGTGGCCGCGCGCAAACTCCACTGCGTCAAGCGTTACGGGCGCCGGCATACCTCCGTAGAGAACAAACTTGAGTCCAATCCATTCCTGATGTTGTCGTCCGGGGCAGCGAGATTGTTCAAGGATACACCGAAGCGTGTAGGGCCGGTGGTGCACGGCCGAACAAATGTCAATTGACCTGTAAGATATTGAAATATCTGTCTTTTATCGTTAGCGCCGGAATGGCTGGCAGTGCCGGCATCCGCCTGGGCTTCGCCAAGCGAAGTTCCATCTCTCGATAGTGATCTCGGAATTGAACTCGCATGCTCAAGCGATGCTCGTGCCGGATCGTCAGCGTGTGACGGCCGCGTCGTTAGTCTCGGTGGCGTCGACAGGGTTCAGCCCGTTCGTCTCGGCCGTTTGTCGCAGCCTCGGGCCTCTTCCATAGGAGCGCGAACTGCGTCTATCTGGAAGCAACGCCGATCCGTTCGAGCTGAGACGTGCGAGTCCCGAAAGAATCGAAATCTGCGTCCTCGGGATCCGGACGTCGACGTGTGGACGCCCACCGCAGGTGTCGTCGAAATCTCTGGAGACGCACATGTCTATTCCACTGAAAATCTACATTACGCCATTTGCCGAGAAAGGTGTCGCCGAGCCGCAAAAATGGAGTGGCGAGGCCGCCAAGAAGGCACTGGATGTGGTCAATAAGATCTGGGCGAAGGCCAAGATCGGGTTCGTGATCAATGATTACGTGGAAGATAAACCGCTCGATATGGCGAAGAGCGCGCGCAACAATGACCAGCGCGTGCTGGATGTTCTCAGTTTCCGGCATGCTCCCGACAATGCGGTCCACATCTATCTCGTCAATCCGATAGTCAATCTCTCGGCCGGTGGCGGCTCGTATCTTCATAGCGATCCCGAGCCGGCAAGCTTTGTCCAATGGTATGGCAATGACTTTGCCAACGGACGCGCGTGGGCTCATGAACTTGGGCATTTGATGAGTCTCGACCACGTCGACGTAGATTACGCCGATGAGAAGCAGGCCGCCCTGCGCAGCAACTTGATGACGAAGGGATTGAGCGTGGGAAGCGATTTGACCGGTCAGCAGATCAGCACGGCCAAAGGTTCAAAACTGGTGAAGCGATTTGGCGGCTGACCGCGGAACCTCCTCGCTGCCGCCTTCCATGAAACCAATTGCAGTCGGCCCGATCGCTCGTTCGCCCGCCAACCGCCGGAGAGACGCCATGCCCAAGGTCGACCTTGCAAACGTGCCGGAGCGCAAGGGGACCGGCTATCCGGCGGAGTTCGCCGCGCCGTGCGCCGAGCGGGTGCGACAGCGTCTCGGTGATGCCGGCGGGCTCGCCGACTTCGGCGTCAACCTGATGCGGCTGCCGCCCGGCAACTGGTCGAGCCAGCGCCACTGGCATTCGGATGAGGACGAGTTCGTCTATGTGCTCGCGGGCGAGGTGGTTCTGGTGGAGGACGGCGGCGAGACGGTGCTGCGGGCCGGCGATTGCGCGGCGTTCCCGAAAAACTCCGGCAACGGGCATCATCTGATCAACAGGTCGCAGATGACGGCGACCTATCTCGAGGTCGGCTCGCGCTCGCGCGCCGACGTCATCACCTGCTCCGACATCGACATGATGAGCCCGAGCTCCGACGGCCGCTTCCTGCACAAGGACGGCACGCCGTACGAATAGCCCCACCTGTCGCGCCGCGCACGAAATCGGGCGTTGCGGATTGGCCGGCGAAGGACCAATGTTCCGGCGAGGAGCTTGGTCGCGTCCATGCCGGAATGGTATTTCATCTGGGTCGACGGTCCGCGCGGACCCGAGCCGCAGAAATGGTCGTCGGATGCGCTGTGGGGCCAGCTGGCGCGTCAGGACGTGATCGTGCGTTTTCCCCTGAGCGATCGCGAGGCCGAATTGTCGCTCGACCAGCTCGCAAGGCTGCACCCGGTGCCGCAGTGAGCTGCGCTGCAGTTCTTTCCGTCGACGTTCAATCCGCCGGGGTGAACGTCAGACCGAAAGATCGAAGCCGGGCGTCGCGATTTCGGTCAGGAACGCGGCGACGAACATCTTGCCCAGCACATGCTTGGCCGCCGGCGTGCCGGCCTTGAGCCGGCCGGCGCGTGTGGCCTCTGCGAGCTCGGCAAGCGTCGGTGCCGCAAGGCTCGTATCGGGTACGGTGCGCGGCGCCGTCGCGGATGCGCTGAGCAGCACGCCGGCATAGTAGAGCCGGGTGAGCGCGCGGACATGTGCGAGCCGTGCGCGCCGCGCCTCGTCGAGCCGGCGGCCGAGCCAGGCACGATGCAAAATGCTTTCCAGCTCCGGCGTCCGCGCCAGGCTGTCGCCGACAATCGCGAGGTCGACCAGCGGATCGGTGCGATAGGCGGATTCCCAGTCGATCATCCAGAGCCTGTTGCCGTCGAACAGGATGTTGGCGGGGAGCGAGTCGTTGTGGCTCGACACCGAGTTGGCCTCATCCCAGGCATAGGCCGCGCGGATGCGCGCGAGGTGCTCGTTGCAGCGCTCAAGCACGCCGGGCGCGAACAGGCCGGTGCGGCCGACATGGGCCCAGAGCCGGGCCACGATGTCGGGGTAGCGCACGAAAGCGGGAAAGGTCGGCGTCGCCTGCAGGCGCGCCAGCAATTCGCCGAGCGCCTTCGCCAGCGCCGGCAGGCCGCCGGGATAGCGGCCGAGCGGCTGCCGCTGCACAAAATCCATCACCGCGACGCGCGAGGCCTCGTCGACATAATGGAGTCGCGGCGCGATGCTGGCCTCGGCGGCGATCCTGAGCGACACATACTGAAACGGATTGCGCAGCGGGCTCGGCATTCCTTCGATTCGGAGCAAATAATTCTCGCCGCCTGCATCGATCCGGAACAATTGCGCCGACGTTGCGCCGCCCGAGACCGATGTGACCGCGTCGATCGCCGCGGTGCC
Source organism: Bradyrhizobium sp. USDA 4502 (assembly GCF_054063355.1). Classification (NCBI taxonomy): domain Bacteria; kingdom Pseudomonadati; phylum Pseudomonadota; class Alphaproteobacteria; order Hyphomicrobiales; family Nitrobacteraceae; genus Bradyrhizobium; species Bradyrhizobium sp. USDA 4502. Next base: position 3,752,867 of record NZ_JBSSGF010000001.1, on the reverse strand, counting down.
GATCACCTGACGCAGTGCGGCATGTGCTGCGTCGCGCTGTGCCGGCGGAAGTTTATCGAGAGCACTCATGCGCAAGAAGCTAGCATGGCCGCTATGCGTGCCCAAAATCGCGTTAATGCAGCGTTCGCGATCTATTGCTGGCAGCGCACGACGAAGCATGAAACAATGCTGCAAAAATCATGTTGGGAGAGAACTTGATGTCGTTCGAGCGGGAGTTGCATTGCGCCGTTGCGTGCCGATCATGGATCGCGTTGCCATTATTCTGCCTGATCAGCACGTTCGGAGTGATGCATAACGCCGCCGCGAACGAGTCCTTGCAGATTGTGGACGCGCGCGTGCCGGCGGTCGACAAAGCGGGCGGGGACCTTCCCTTGACGATGACGATCAAGAACGAGGCCGACAGCGCCGATGCGCTGCTTCGTGTCCGCTGCCCGGTTGCGAATTTTTCCGAGCGTCATACTGTGGATCGCGGCGAGGGCGCACCGGCGATGCGCTCGATATCCAATATACCAGTACCGGCAAAGGCAATGCTCGAGCTGAAGCGTGACGGTTATCACGTCATGCTGCTGCAGATGCGTCAGGCGCTCACGCCGGGCGAGACGTTCAAATGCGCGATCGTTTTTCAGAAAGCAGGCACCATCGAGACGGAGGTACAGGTCCAGAAGTGACCTCACAGAAATGACTCAACAAGACGGCGGGTGGTGCACAGCCATGCGCCGGGACTCAAGGCTTCTCGCGTGATCGCCCGTGTGTGACGGGCGGTTCGATCAATGAAGAATGCTAGATCCGGAGGAAATGAACTCATGACAAGGTTGAATTGGGTAAAGTCGCATATGCTCGCCGCGGCAGTAGCATCCGCAGCGACGTTCGCGGGCTCTTTCGCGCTCGCCGACGATGTCGGCCAGGACCGTCTGCTCAATGCTGACAAGGAAGCAGGCAACTGGCTGCACCACCACAAGAACTATTCGGCGACGCGCTTCTCGTCGCTGGCCGATATCAACAAGGACAACGTCAAGAATCTCAAGGTCGCCTGGACCATGCATCTCGGCGGCGTCGAGGGCGGCGGAATCTGGTCGCATGGCGGCCTGGAGGGGACGCCGATCGTCGAGAACGGCTTCATGTATGTCACCGACGGCTGGGGTTCGGTCTACAAGATCGATGCGCATGGCGGCAAAGGCGTGCTGCTCTGGAAGATGGATCCGAAGACCGACCATGACTGGGCCGGTGCAGTCGCCTGCTGCGGCGTCGACAACCGCGGCGTCGCATTGTGGGGAAACCTCGTCGTCTCGCACACGCTCGACGGCCGCCTGATCGCGACCAACAAGGAGACCGGGCAGGTCGCCTGGCAGCGCCAGGTCGCCGATCCCGACAAGGGCGAGGTGATCACCGGCGCACCGCTGATCGTCAAGGACATGGCGATCACGGGCGTGGCCGGCGCCGAATACGGCATTCGCGGCTGGATCGCGGCGACCGACCTGAAGAGCCAGAAGGAAGTGTGGCGCACCCACACCATCCCGGGCAAGGACGAGGCGGGTCACGAGACCTGGAAGGACGACAAGGACGCCAAGGCGAGCGGCGGCGGATCGACCTGGGTCACCGGCAGCTTCGACCCCTCGACCAACACCATCGTCTGGGGCGTCGGCAATCCCGGACCGGACTGGGACAACGAGTACCGGCCCGGCGACAACCTCTACACCGACTCCTCGCTTGGTCTCGATGCCGACACCGGCAAGATCAAATGGCACTACCAGCACACGCCGAACGATCCCTACGACTATGATAGCGTGGCGGAGAACGTGCTGGTCGACGTCCCCGGTCCGAACAACACGACGCAGAAGCTCGCGCTCGAGGCCGACCGCAACGGCTTTGCCTATGCGATCGACCGCAACAGCGGCAAGTTCATCTGGGGTCTGCCGTTCGTCAAGAAGGTGACCTGGACCAAGGGTCTCGACCCCGAATCCGGCAAGCCGGTGGAGTATGATCCGAAGCAGGGCGTGCAGCGCTACAACGCGGCGGTGACGCCAAGCCGGACCAACAAGGTGACGGACATCTGCCCCGGCAACATGGGCGGCAAGAACTGGCCGCCGACCGCGTACAATCCGAACCTGAAGCTCTGGTACATCCCGGTGATCGAGAGCTGCAACCGGATCACGGTCGAGGAGACGACGCCGGACAAGTTGAAGAAGCGTGAGTTCTTCACGGGCGGCGGACCGAGCCAGCCGGTCAAGATCACCGGCAGCGTCACCGCGATCGACGTTACCACCGGCAAGGTGGCAGGGAAGGCGGAGACCGAATTCCCGAACCTCGGCGGCATCCTGGCGACGCCCGACCTCGTGTTCTCCGGACAGCCGTCCGGCGAGGTGATCGCCTACGACGCGAAATCGCTGCAGCAGCTCTGGCAGTTCAACACCGGCGGCGGCGTCAATGCGCCTCCGATGACGTTCTCGGTGGACGGCAAGCAGTATGTCGCGATCCTGGTCGGCCTCGGCGGTGCCTGGGACAAGTGGTTCATCGATGCCACGCCCGAGCTGAAGCGGATGCAGCCGGGCTCGATGCTCTACGTGTTCGCCCTTTGACGTCGCAAGCGCGGGAGGCCTCTCACCGAGGCCTCCCGCGTCGATTTGGCCGAGAAAGACAAGAAAAAAGACAAGAAACAAGACAAATGAAAAAAATATCGCTGGTTGGCGCGTGGCTCGGCTGCGCGCTGGTGATGGGATTTATCGGTACCGCGCAAGCGCAGTCGGCGAGCGATCCGACCGATGCGGGCAAGGCGGTGTTCAAGCGCGGCAATTGCGTCGGCTGCCACAAATGGCACGGCAATGGCGGCGGCGGCTATGGCGGCGACGCGCTGTCGCTGCGCAAGACCGAGCTGACCCGCGAGCAGATCATCGAGACCGTGACGTGCGGCCGGCCGGGCACCGGCATGCCGTTCTTCGTGCGCGGCTCCTACGACACCACGAAATGCTACGAGATGACCCGGCAGGACGTCGCGGACCGCATGCCGCCCGAAGCGAATGTGTTCCTGCGGCCGAACGAGATCGAGGCCGTCGCCGACTACGTGCTCGCCCGCGTCAAGGGCAAGGGCGAGCCGACCTACGATGAATGCATCGCGTTCTTCGGCGATGGCTCGCGGGTCTGCAACATCTACAAGGAGGCCGGCCACGCCGCCGCGCCGTCCGATCAGAGCGAGAAGGCAAAGCCATGAGCAAGCAAGGATCGGCAATCCGTGGCTTGGTCTTCGCTGTCACCGTCACGGCAGCGGTGCCGGCGATGGCGACCGCGGGAGACCTGCGCGACATCAGCGTCGGAATGGCGATCAGCAGCGTGCCGGACGCGGGCTACATCAACCTGACTTGCATCGGCGAGAAGACCCACAGATTGGCTGACTGGGCGCAATGGCAGGCTTGCCAGGCCGGACCGGACCAGCTGCGCGGCATCCGCTTCGAGTACGATCGCGAGAGTGGGCGGGAAGGCACCATGGTCGGCGGCCATCCCGCGATCCTCACCGTCATGATCGACAAGGACGCCAAGATCGCGGCGCTGATGATCGAGACCGATCCGAAGGCGCGGCTCTATCTGCGCAAGAAGGCCTTCCTGCTCGGCCTGCAGGCGAGGTCGCGCTATGGCGAGGACGGCTGGACCTGTTCCAAGGCACAGCCGGGCGCCGACAAGCAGGAGGTCGGCGGCGTATTTGTCGACGAGAAATGCACCAAGACGATCGACGGCCGCACGGTCGAGATCGAGCGCCATCTCTACCGCGAGCCGAACAAGGAGCTCAAGGACATGACCGACGAGACCCGCATCACGATCCGCCGCGCCGGGTCCTGAGCTGCAAACTGAAATAGCCAAATTTCAGCTGCCTAACTGATCTAAAATGACTCTCTTTCTTTTCGTCATGGCCGGGCTTGTCCCGGCCATCCACGTCTTTTCTTACGCGATTGCAGCGAAGACGTGGATGCCCGGCACAAGGCCGGGCATGACGGAGCTACTCTAATGCCGAGCCAGCAGCACCACGACGATCAGGGCCAGGATCGCGCACAGCACCTTCCAGAAGGTCACGGGATCGCGGTCGTGCAGCGATTTGCGGGTGGTGACGGCGGGGCCGGCCCAGGTCGCGCCGTTTTCCAGTTCGTGCGCGAATTCGATGGCATCGCCGAAGCGTTGTGCCGGGTCGACGCTGAGCGCCTTGCCGATCACCGCGTCGAGCCAGGCCGGCAGATCCGGCCGGTAGCGCGACAGCGGCGCGGGCTTGCCGAAGCGCGGCCGCGAGAACGGCTCGATCTCGCCGAACGGATAGTTCGCCGTGAACATGCGGTAGACCGTGACGCCGAGCGCGAACAGGTCGGAGGCCTCGTCGCCGGCCTTGCCGCCGAACAGTTCGGGCGCCATGTAGCTCGCGGTGCCCGGAATGTCCTCGGCGGGAAAATCCTCCAAGAGCGGCACCCGCGCGACGCCGAGATCGACAAGGCGCAACCCGCCGTCCTTCAGCAGGATCACGTTGTCCGGCTTGATGTCGCGATGGATGATGCCGGCGCGGTGCAGCGCGGTGACCGCACGCACCAGCTTGGTTGCGATCGCGATGCCGTCGGTGAGCGACAGCCGCGGCGCGCGACCAAGCCGTTGCTCCAGTGTTTCGCCCTCGTAGAGCGGCATCGCCGAATAGAGCCTGGTCTGCCGCTCCGCCGGCACCTCGATGATCTCGCCGATCCAGAGGCTGCGCACGCGCGCGGCGACCCAGGCCTCGCGCACGAAGGCGAGGCGGTAGGAGCCTTCGCTCGCGACCCGTGGATGGGGAAACTTCAGCACCACGTCGCGGCCGGCGCGCTTGTCGATCGCCTTGAACAGGCGGCTGTAGCGTCCGTCGGACAAGACGTCGCCGAGGCTGAAATCGTCGATCGTATCGCCGGTCACCGGCAAATCGAGGATCGGCAGCGTCGCGATCGCGTGGGTAAGGTCGTCGCGGTCCGCCGGCGGCAGGTCGACGACGTCGAGCACCAGCGCGGTCGTGTTGTCGCTGCTGCCGGCCGCGAGGGCGGCGTCGACGATGCTGCGCGCGGACTCGTCGGGCGGCGTGCGTTCCTCCAGCAATTGCTGGAGACGCAAATCGCCGAGCGCGCCGTGAACCCCGTCGCTGCAGATCAGCAGGCGATCATGTTGCCGGAGCCCGAGGGACGTGTAGTCGAAGCGGGCGAACTCCTCGAAACCGATGGCGCGGCTCAGCATGTGGGCGAGGTCGCCGCGGCCGGCGATATGGTCCTGCGTCAGGCGTTCCAGCCGGCCGTCGCTCAGGCGATAGGCACGGGTGTCGCCGATATGGATCACATGGCATTGCCGCCGTGACAGGATGATCGAGGAGAACGCGCAGGCCATGCCGCTGCGCGCGGCATCGACGCGGCCCTGGCCGTGGATCCAGCTGTTGGCGGCTTCCAGCGCCCGCGCGGCGCGGCGGCGGACACCGAGCGTCTCGGGCAACGAATAATAGGCGTCGATGAAGCTGCGGACCGCAACCTCCGCGGCCTCGCGCCCGCCCTTGTGGCCGCCGACGCCGTCGGCGACCGCGGCGACCACATCGCGATGCAGCGTGCCCGGCTGGCCCAAGCAGGCCGCGACATAGTCCTCATTGGCGGCGCGCTTGCCGGTCTCGCTGGCAAAGCCGACGCGCACCCCCAAGTCCCGTTGCGAACCGTTCGCCACGTCCGGGCCCCGTCATGTTGCGGAGCGGAGTCCTCAGACGCGCGCTCCCGATACCGCGCCCCAGGTGGTGCGCCAGCGAACCTTGACCATGGCAAGTCCGATGAAGCCAAGCAACGCCAGCCCGCCGAAGAACAGGAAGCCGGCGCCGAAGCCGCCGGTCATGCCCTTGGCGGCGCCGAGCGTCTGGGCGAGGAAGAAGCCGCCGACGCCGCCGGCGCAACCGACCAGCCCGGTCATCAGGCCGATCTCGTGACGGAAGCGCAGCGGGATTAGCTGGAACACCGCGCCGTTGCCCATGCCGAGCGCCAGCACGCCGATCGAGAACAGCAGCACCGAGATCCAGGCGATGCGCGGCAGTTCCGTCAACGCCCAGCCGGCCTGCGTCGGCGCCGTCGGGCCCTCCGGCATGAAGGCAATGACGAGATAGGCCGCGACCACGACACCGAACAGGATCGACAGCGAACGGATGCCGCCGATCCGGTCGGCGATCATGCCGCCGACGGGACGGAATCCCGAGCCGAACGCGACGATCAGCGCGACCAGCATGCCGGCCGCGACGCCGGAGACATGATACTGCACGGTGAAATAGAGCGGCAGCGCGTTGGCGAGGCCGACGAAGCCGCCGAAGGTGATGAAGTAGAAGAACATGAACCAGCGGCTGTCGGAATCCTTCAGCAGTGCGCCGTAGGCCTGCAGCGAGACCTTCTTGCGCTCGCCCGGCGCGTCCTTGGCTGCGACCGCGTAATAGGCGAGCACCATCAGCATCGGAATAAGCAGGCAGCCGAACACGGCCTGCCAGCCCCAATGCTCGGCAATGGTCGGCGCGAGCAGCGTGTCGAGCACGACGCCCATATTGCCGGCACCGGCAATCCCCATCACCACGCCCTGATATTGCGGCGGATACCAGCGGCTCGCCTGGGGCAGGGCGACGGCGAACGAGGCGCCGCCGACGCCGAGCGCAAGCCCGAACAGCTCGATCGCGAGCTTGCTGGTCAGCCCGAAGTGCCACACCGCAGCAGTCGCGGCGATCACGACGAGCTGGGCGATGATGCCGGTGCGCTTGGCGCCGATGATGTCGGCGAGAATGCCCATCGGCACGCGCAGCAGCGCGCCGGCCAGCACGGGAATGGCGACCAGGGTGAACTTCTCGTTCACGGCCAGATTCATGTCTCGCGCGATGTAGACGATCAGCGGTCCGAGCGCGACCCACGCCATGAAACTGATGTCGAAGTACAGGAACGCGGCAAGCAGTGTCGGCCAGTGACCTGCCTTCTTGAACTCGGCTAGCTTCATCGCAAGCATCTCGCGTTGATGCGGCGGAGGCAGCCGCGAAAGCGCGGCCATCTCAGGCGCAGACAAATGGAATGTTGGTGAATCGTGAGTGCGCTCGTCGTTGAGACGCACTCCGTCAACAGCTGGGGTCAGCAATTACCGTGCCATCGATCAGGTCGCGTCGCTTTGCCGTGCAGTCGCAAGACGTTGCCGCGCAATCGCGAACAGCGTTCCGCCGCCGCGCGTGGCGTGGCTTGCGGCAAGTGCCGCTGCGCAAACGTGCATGCTGGTGCTTTTTTGTGCGATGCGCCAAGTCCGTGCGATCGCGCATCAAATGCGATTTCGCGATCGCCATCGCGGCCCGCGATGCTGTGATGCACAAGAGATCATCGGCGTGGCTAAAATTTCGGCCGGCTGTCGGCGCGGCGCGCGGACCGGTGGATTTTGATCGGCCGGAAACCTATTGATTTTGCAGCCGGATTCGCCCGCCACGAGTTGGCACGCGTTTTGAATATCAATCAATAACGGAACATTGGTCGTCATCGAAGACGGTCTGCGCCCGCGGCTGGGCTTCCTACAACTCCAAACCTTTATCGGTGCCCATCAACGACGCACGCCGCGTCGCTGCGCAGCGCCGTCGGAATTGAAAGGCAGACCATGCTCGACAAAGTGACCAAGCAGAAGCTCGTGGTGATCGGCAACGGGATGGCCGGCATCCGGACGGTCGAGGCGCTGCTGGAGCGCGCGCCCGATCTCTACGACATCACGGTGTTCGGCTCCGAGCCCTACGGCAATTACAACCGCATCCTGCTGTCGCCGGTGCTCGCCGGCGAGAAGACCGTCGACGACATCATGCTCAACACCGTCGACTGGTACGAGGACAACAACATCACGCTGCGCAAGGGCGAGACGATCACCATGATCGATCGCCGGACCTGCGAAGTCGTCACCGAGGCCGGCGAACGGGTGCCCTATGACCGCCTGCTGATCGCGACGGGCTCAAACCCGATCATGCTGCCGCTGCCGGGCAAGGAACTGCCGGGCGTGATCGGCTTCCGCGACATCTATGACGTCGATCGCATGATCAAGGCCTCGACCGACTATCGCAACGCGGTGGTGATCGGCGGCGGCCTGTTGGGCCTCGAGGCCGCCAACGGGCTGATGAAGCGCGGCATGAACGTCACGGTCGTGCATCTGCTCGACACGCTGATGGAGCGTCAGCTCGATCCGGTGGCCGGCGGTCTCTTGCGCAAGTCGCTGGAAGAGCGCGGCATGGTGTTCAAGATGCCCGCACAAACCCAGGCGATCCTGGGCGAGGATCGCGTCACCGGCGTGCGCTTCGGCGACGGCACCGAGCTGCCGGCCGATCTCGTGGTGATGGCGGTCGGCATCCGCCCGAATTTCGAGCTCGCCAAGAAGGCCGGGCTGTACTGCGAGCGCGGCATCGTCGTCTCAGACACCATGCAGACCTATGACGGCCGCATCTACGCGGTCGGCGAGTGCGTGCAGCACCGCCGCCAGACCTACGGTCTCGTCGCGCCGCTGTTCGACCAGGCCAAGGTCTGCGCCAACCACCTCGCGATGAAGGGGTTTGCCACCTATGACGGCTCGGTCACCTCGACCAAGCTGAAGGTCACCGGCATCGACCTGTTCTCCGCCGGCGACTTCGCGCCGGGGCCGGACAAGGAGGAGATCGTGCTGCAGGACGCCAACCGCGGCGTCTACAAGCGCATCATCCTGAAGGACAAGAAGATCGTCGGCGCCGTGCTCTATGGCGACACCATCGACGGTCCCTGGTACTTCCAGCACCTGCGTGACGGCACCGACGTCTCGCATATGCGCGAGCGCCTGGTGTTCGGCGCCGCCAATCTCGGCGATGGCGGCGTCAGCGGCCAGAGCTCGGTTGCCGCGATGAGCGACGAGACCGAAATCTGCGGCTGCAACGGCGTCTGCAAGGGTGCCATCGTCAAGGCGATCAGCGAGAAGAAGCTGTTCACGCTCGATGATGTCCGCGCTCACACCAAGGCATCGTCGTCCTGCGGGTCCTGCACCGGCCTTGTCGAGCAGGTGCTGGCGTTCACGCTCGGCGGCGACTATTCGGCGGCGCCGAAGGTCAAGCCGCTGTGCAAATGCACCGATCACAGCCACGACGACGTTCGCCGCGTGATCGTCGAGCAGCAGCTCAAGACCATTCCCGCGGTCATGCGCTTCATGGAGTGGAAGACCCTGAACGGCTGCCACTCCTGCCGTCCGGCGTTGAATTACTATCTGCTCGCGACCTGGCCCGGCGAATATCGCGACGATCAGCAGTCGCGCTTCATCAATGAGCGCGTCCACGCCAACATCCAGAAGGACGGCACCTATTCGGTGGTGCCGCGGATGTGGGGCGGCGTCACGACGCCGAGCGAGCTGCGCGCGATCGCCGACGTCGCCGAGAAGTTCAGCATCCCGACGGTAAAGGTCACCGGCGGCCAGCGCATCGACCTGCTCGGCGTCAAGAAGGAGGACCTGCCGGCGGTGTGGGCCGACCTCAACGACGCCGGCATGGTGTCGGGCCATGCCTACGCCAAGGGCCTGCGCACGGTGAAGACCTGCGTCGGCTCCGAATGGTGTCGCTTCGGCACCCAGGATTCCACCGGCCTCGGCGTCAAGCTCGAGAAGTTCATGTGGGGCTCGTGGACGCCGGCCAAGGTCAAGCTCGGCGTCTCCGGCTGCCCGCGCAACTGCGCGGAAGCGACCTGCAAGGACGTCGGCGTGGTCTGCGTCGATTCCGGTTACGAGATCCATTTCGCCGGTGCCGCCGGACTGCACATCAAGGGCACCGAGTTCCTGACCAAGGTCGAGACCGAAGACGAATGCCTCGAGGTGATCGTGGCGCTGACCCAGCTCTACCGCGAGGAGGGCTGGTATCTCGAGCGCATGTACAAATGGTGCGACCGCGTCGGTCTCGAGCAGATCAGGAAGCGGGTGGTCGATGACGTTGCGAACCGCAAGGCGCTGTTCGCTCGCTTTGCCTATTCACAGCAGTTCGCGCAGACCGATCCGTGGGCCGAGCGTGCCAGCCGCGGCGTCGATCGCAACGAGTTCGCGCCTCTCGCCGAATTGGAGCTCGCATGACCCAGTGGATCGAAATCGGCGCATTGACCGACATTCCGCGGCTCGGCTCGCGCGTGGTGCGCACGCCGGGCGGCAACATCGCGGTGTTCCGGACCGAGAGCGACGAGGTGTTCGCGCTCGACGACCGCTGCCCGCACAAGGGCGGGCCGCTGTCGCAGGGCATCGTGCACAACAAGCGCGTGACCTGTCCGCTGCATAACTTCGTCATCGAGCTGGCGAGCGGGCAGGCGGTCGCGCCCGACGAAGGCTGCACGCATACCCACCCGGCCAAGGTCGAGAACGGCGTTGTCTGGCTGTCGGTGCGGCAGGCGGCGGCGGTGAGCTGAGCGGTCAGGCAATGTCCGTCAAGACCACGTGTCCCTATTGCGGTGTCGGCTGTGGCGTCATCGCGTCGAAGGACGCGGCGGGCGCCGTCCAGGTCGAGGGCGACAAGCAGCATCCGGCCAATTTCGGCCGGCTCTGCAGCAAGGGTTCGGCGCTCGCCGAGACCATCGATCTCGACGGGCGTCTGCTCGAGCCGATGGTGGACGGCGCGCCGGCGGCGTGGGACGACGCGCTCGATCGCGTCGCCGATGGCTTTAGCAGGATCATTCGTGAGCACGGGCCCGACGCGGTTGCGTTCTATGTTTCCGGCCAGCTCCTGACCGAGGACTATTACGTCATCAACAAGCTCGCCAAGGGCTTCGTCGGCACCGCCAATATCGACACCAATTCGCGGCTGTGCATGGCCTCCAGCGTCGCCGGGCACAAGCGCGCCTTCGGCAGCGACACCGTGCCGGGCTGCTACGAGGATCTCGAGCAGGCGGAGCTTCTGGTGCTGGTGGGCTCCAACGCCGCCTGGTGCCATCCGATCCTGCACCAGCGCATGCTGGCGGCGAAGGAGAAGAATCCGGCCTGCAAGATCGTGGTGATCGATCCGCGCCGCACCGCGACCTGCGAGGGCGCCGATCTGCATCTGCCGCTGCGCTCGGGCAGCGATTCCGTGCTGTTCAACGGCCTGTTCGCCTTCCTCGCCGGCAGCAACGCGGTCGACCGCGGCTTTGTCGGCAATTGCACGACGGGTGTGGTCGACGCGCTGAAGCAGGTCGGCGGCCAGACCGTGGCGCAGACCGCGGCGACCTGCGGCCTGACCGAAGGCGCGGTCGGGCTGTTCTTCGACTGGTTCACGCGCACCGAGCGCGTCGTCACGCTCTATTCGCAAGGCATCAACCAGTCGTCGAGCGGCGTCGACAAGGTCAACGCCATCATCAATTGCCATCTCTTGACTGGACGCATCGGCCGTCCCGGCATGGGGCCGTTCTCGCTGACCGGCCAGCCCAACGCGATGGGCGGCCGCGAGGTCGGCGGGCTCGCCAACCAGCTCGCCGCGCATATGGAGATCGAGAATCCCGCGCATCGCGAGCTGGTGCAGCGGTTCTGGCGTGCGCCAGTGATCGCGGAGAAGGCCGGGCTGAAAGCGGTCGACATGTTCGACGCGATCGCCGACGGCCGCATCAAGGCGGTGTGGATCATCTCGACCAATCCGGTGGTGAGCCTGCCGGATGCCGATCGCGCGCGCGCCGCGCTCGACGCCTGCGAGCTCGTCGTGGTGACGGATTGCATGCGCGACACCGACACCACGCGCCATGCCGACGTGCTGCTGCCGGCGCTGGCGTGGGGCGAGAAGGACGGCACCGTCACCAATTCCGAGCGCCGGATCTCGCGGCAGCGGCCGTTTCTCGCAGCGCCGGGCGAGGCGCGCGCCGACTGGCGCATTATCTGCGACGTCGCCGGTCGCATGGGATATTCGGGCTTCGATTATGCCTCGGTGGCCGAGGTGTTCCGCGAGCACGCCGAACTGTCCGGCTTCGAGAATAGCGGCCGGCGCGATTTCGACATCTCGGCGCTGGCGGCGCTGGACGATACCGCCTATGACGCGCTGGCGCCGGTGCAGTGGCCGGTGACGTCGGACCATCCGGCCGGCACGTCGCGGATGTTCGAGAGCCAGCAATTCTTCACGCCGGACCGCAAGGCGCGCTTCGTGCCGGTGGCGCCGCGCGCGGCGCGCCACGCCACCAGCCGCGACTTTCCGTTGGTGCTCAACACCGGCCGCGTGCGCGATCAGTGGCACACCATGACCCGGACCGGCAAAACCGGCCGGCTGCTGGCGCATGTGTTCGAGCCCTATGCCGAGTTTCACCCCGAGGATGCGCGGCAGGCCGGGCTGCAAAACGAGGGATTGGTGCGGCTGACCAGCAGCTGGGGCGAGATGATCGCGCGCGTCGTGGTCAGCGCCGACCAGCGCCGCGGCTGCGTGTTCGTGCCGATGCACTGGAACGCGGAGTTCGCCGGCGAGGGGCGCGTCAACGCGCTGGTCAATCCGGCGACAGATCCAGTGTCCGGCCAGCCGGAGTCCAAGCACACGCCGGTCAAGGCCGATCGCTATACGCCGAAATGGCACGCCTTCATCCTGAGCCGCGACGCGATCAGGCGTCCGGCAAGCGGCTATTGGGTCTACGGCAAGGCCGGCGATTGCACGCGGCTGGAGCTCGCGCTCGACACTCGCCCGGAGAGCTGGCGCGACTGGGCGAGGGCGCAGCTCGGCCTCGAAGGTGTCGAGATCGAGTGGATCGCCTATCGCGATCCGGCGGCGGGACGCTTCCGCTACGCGGCGGTGCGCGACGGCCGGCTCGAGGGCTGCGTGTTCATCGCGCCCGATCACGCGCTGCCGTCGCGGGCCTGGCTGACCGGGCTGTTCGCCGAGCAGCAATTGTCGGCCAATGCGCGGATGTCGCTGCTCGCGGGACGGCCGTTCGGCGCGGGCGAGGATGTCGGCCCGATCGTCTGCTCCTGTTTCAGCGTCGGACGGCACCAGATCACCGCCGAGATCAAAAAGGGCGCCGACAGCGTCGATGCGATCGGCCGCTGTCTGAAGGCCGGCACCAATTGCGGCGGCTGCAAGCCCGAGATCGGCAAGCTGATCGGCGCCACCGCGCAGCCGCGGCAGGCGATCGCGTCGTAGGTCGCCGCGCCAGGGCCCAGCCGAGAAATGCGCGATTCAAGATTGTTGCGGCGCAAATTGACCGTGAGCCCTATTTCTACGGCCGCAATTTCCTGATGTGATCTTCAATATTGCGAGCCAGTTTGCGGTTACCCCTGCTGAGGCGCGCCGTGCCGATCACCATCATGTCGTGACCAAAGCCATAGAACAGGAAGGACATTACATGCCTTCACGCCGTCATCTTCTGACCGGCGCCGTCGCGACCGGTGTCGCGCTGTCAATGCAACGCGCCACTGTAGCAGTCGCGCAGCAAAAACGAGTGATCGTCGATTCGCAGGTTCACTTGTGGCCGGCAAGCACTCCGGAGAGACCCTGGCTCCCCGGTGCCAAGCCGCAGCTCCCGGAGCCCTTCACCATCGAGCGAGTCATTCCACTGATGGACGAGGCTGGCGTCGATCGCGTTGTCATCGTTCCGCCAGTGTCGCTTGAAGGTGAGCGCATCGATTATGCCCAGGAGGCAGTCAGACGGTACCCGGGCCGCTTCGCCATCATGGCGCGTGTCGCCCTCGACAAGCCCGACCGCGCGGCACGGCTTGCGACTTGGCGCGACCAGCCCGGCGTACTGGGCGTGAGGTTGAACGTCGGCCCCGGCGAAGCGGCGTGGCTGACAGACGGAACCGCGGACTGGTTCTGGCCGGCGGCGGAGAAGGCCCGCCTGCCGGTGATGTTTCTCACTGAGGGGCAGACGTCGCTGTTCGCCCGCATCGCCGAGCGGCACCCGCAACTTACGCTCATCATCGATCACATGGGCGTCGGCGCGGGACTTCGCCCTCGTCCCGGCTCATCGGAAAACAACATGGTGCCGGAGGCTATCGTCCAGGCGGCCGCGCTCGCAAAATATGCGAATGTATCGGTGAAGTTGTCGTCGGTCCCGCTGATTTCGACTGAGCGATATCCATTCCGCGACGTGATCCCGCACATCCACCGCCTGTTCGACGCCTACGGCCCGGAGCGCTGCCACTGGGGGACCGATCTAACCAACTCATTCGCCCGGGCCACTTACCGGCAGCGCGTGACGCAATTCACGGAGGAGCTTCCGTTCCTCAGCGAAAGCGACAAGGACTGGATCATGGGCCGCGCGATCCTGGCGCGGCTTCGCTGGACGTCGTCCTAGCAGCCGCGGCAGATGCTCTTCAGCTTGCTGTTGAGCAGGCGGTCCTCTTCGTCGGAGGCCGCCTTGGTGTAGGGGTCGTTGCCGTGGCGCTTGTCGTCGGCAAAACTGCCGGCGCCAGTGGCGCCGCCCACGTGCATGCCGTGCATCGCGTGCCCGCCGCCATGGCCGTGGCTGCCGCGCGCGTCCACCGGCGGCATCGCGGCCGCAAGCAGCGTCAGCAGCAACCCGACCGTCGTGATCGTCCGCATGTTTTCCTCCTCGTCGCGGCAAAATACCGCTGACGCTGAGGCAAATGGGTGTCGGCCATCTTCACAATTTCGCGTGGCGGCAATCGGGGCGGGGGCCGGCCGGTTCCGGCCAAATACCGCCGGTGCGCCGCACATAGGCCGCCCGGGGATGGCTTCATGCCGACAATGCAGTGCTCGTCACACCAAAATGGTGTATCGGCAGGCTTGAGCGCGCGCGGGCAGCGGCCCGGTGCGACACAATCAAGATATCGCAAGATTTGGAGGAAGGTTCATGTCGGCTCTGCCACTCTCGGGCATCAAGATTCTCGACCTGACGCGGGTGCTCGCGGGCCCGCTGTCGGCCCAGATGCTGGCGGATCTCGGCGCCGAGGTGATCAAGATCGAGCGGCCCGGCGGCGGCGACGATGCCCGCGCCTTCGGCCCGCCCTATCTCACCGATCCCGAAGGCAAGCAGAACAACAACAACTCGTTCTACCTCTGCGCCAACCGCAACAAGAAGTCGGTCACCGTCAACATCGCCAAGCCGGAAGGGCAGGCGATCATCCGCGAGCTCGCCAAGACGGCCGACGTGATGATGGAGAACTACAAGGTCGGCGACCTCAAGCGTTACGGTCTCGACTACGAGACCATCAAGCAGCTCAACCCCGGTATCATCTATTGCTCGGTGACGGGTTTCGGCCAGACCGGACCTTACGCGCCGCGCGCGGGCTATGATGCGATCCTGCAGGCGATGGGCGGCCTGATGAGCGTCACCGGCCATATCGACGGCGAGCCGGGCGAGGGCCCGATGAAGGTCGGCCCCTCGATCGTCGACTACATGACCGGCATGAACACCTCGATCGGCATCCTCTCGGCGCTCTACCATCGCGACGCCAACAACGGGGAAGGGCAGCACATCGACGTCTGCCTGTTCGACACGGTGATCGCATCGCTGTCGCACTGGCTGCAGATCTACCTCGTCAATGGCAAGACCCCGCCGCGCCGCGGCACCTGGGGCAATGGCGGCATGCCGGCCGGCGTGTTCCGCTGCACTGATGGCGAGCTGATGCTGGTGGTCGGCAATGACGGCCAGTTCCAGCGCACCTGCGCCGTGCTCGGCGAGCCCGAGCTCGCGAACGACAAGCGCTTCGTCAAGAACAACGACCGCGTCGTGCACGGCAAGGAGATCATGGCGATCTTCGCCGGGCTGTTCCTGAAGAAGCCGGTCGCCTACTGGCTGGAGAAGCTCGAGGAGGCCGGCGTGCCGTCGGGCCCGATCAACAATTTCGAGCAGGTGTTCAGCGATCCGCACGTGCAATCGCGCGGCATGCGGGTCAAGGTCGACCATCCGTTCGAGCCGAACCTGTCGCTGATCCGGAACGCGCTGACCTTCTCGGGCACGCCGATCACCGAATACCGCGCCCCGCCGCTGTTGGGGGCCGACACCAAGGAGATCCTGGCGACCATCGGCTATGACGACGCCAAGGTCGAGGGACTGAAGGCGCAGGGGATTCTGTAGGCACTGACTTCGAGGCCGCGGGCGGTGGAGTTTCTCCGTCATCCTGAGAGCCTGACTGAAAAATGGGTGAGTGATCTCAGTGGGGTGTGATTCCATCGGATTTGCAAAGATTCGAGGGAGAGCACGATGCCCTGGACCAAGATCACTCGGGAGCAATATCGGCGGGACGATCTGCGTTATGCAAGCGATATGACC
Source organism: Bradyrhizobium sp. USDA 4502 (assembly GCF_054063355.1). NCBI lineage: Bacteria > Pseudomonadati > Pseudomonadota > Alphaproteobacteria > Hyphomicrobiales > Nitrobacteraceae > Bradyrhizobium > Bradyrhizobium sp. USDA 4502. The sequence goes on along the minus strand of NZ_JBSSGF010000001.1, from coordinate 3,736,689 downwards.
GATGCGGAGTGGGCGGTGATCAGACGCCTGTTGCCGCGAGCGAACCGGCGCGGCCGGCCGCGTAAGACGGAGCTGCGTCGTGTGATCGAAGCGATCCTCTATATCGTTTCGACCGGCTGCCAGTGGCGGGCGTTGCCGCAGGAGTTCCCGCCCTATTCGACGGTGCAGGGCTATTTTTATAGATGGCGGGATACAGGCCGGTGGCAGAGGATTGTCAGCGTGCTTGTCCGACGGGCGCGAAAAAAGCTTGGACGGACACCGAAGCCGACGGCAGCCGTGATCGACAGTCAAAGTGCGCCGACCACGCAAGCTGGCGGACCGCGCGGCTACGATGCAGGCAAGCGCATCTACGGCCGCAAGCGGCATATCGTGACGGATACCAATGGCCTCCTCCTCGGGGTTCATGTTCATCCGGCCAACGTTCAGGACTGCCATGGCGCCGTACCGCTGCTGAAGAACGTGCGGATGAACTTCCCCCGGCTGCGCCACGTCTTTGCCGACCGGGTCTACCGCGGAAATCAACTCCTCGACGCGCTCTCAGACTGCGGTCCATGGACTGTCGAGATCGTCGAGCGGCCTCAAGGCGTCAAAGGCTTCCAGCTTCTGCCGAGGCGGTGGGTGGTTGAACGCACATTCGCTTGGTTCGGCAGATGCCGCCGCCTCGCCAAGGACTTCGAGGCGACGGTGGCAACCGAAGCTGCCTGGCTGCTGATTGCACACATCAGGCTCCTGACCCGCAGACTCGCGGCTGCAGCTAAGGTTGGGTGATTTATGAGTCAGACTCTGAGGTGCGAGCTCTTGCGAGCCTCGAAGGATGAACGGCCCCGCTGGTGGCCGTCGACCCTTCGAGACGCGCGCAAGGGCGCGCTCCTCAGGGTGACGGGACCAGGGTCGTCATTCCGCAACAACACTTCGACCAGCATCGAGGCATCATTGACATCCGCCTGCTAGGTTGGCGCCATCGATCCCTCATCGAAGGTGCCAATCATGAAACGGGAAGTGGTCCGCGTCGAACCGATCTCGAGTTGGCTGGAGCGCTGGAAGGCGCCGGCGTCGCCGGTGACCCGGGCCGGCAACATGGTGTTCGTCTCCGGCCTGCCGCCGTTCGATCCCGCGACCGGCGAGTTCGCCGCCGGCGCGTCGATCGAGCTGCAAAGCGAGCTGGTCATGGAGCAGCTCAAGCAATGCCTCGAGGCGGCCGGCGCCACGCTCGACAATGTGATGAAGTGCAACGTGTTCTGCACTTCGGCAAAGCACTTCACAACCTTCAATGCAGTCTATGCAAGGTACTTCCCACACCAGCCGCCGGCGCGGATCTTCGTCTGCATCCCGGAATGGACCGGGCCGTTCGACGTCGAGATCGACTGCATCGCGATGGTGTAAGGGCAGGGCGCCGCAGCGGCGCCCTCGCTTCACAAATCCTGCCGCGTCAGCCGCCCGTGCATCGCGACCGGTCGCGGCGCCGGCTTGCTCGGCACGTCGCCCATCGTCAGCGCCATCACCGAGACCGTGACCACGCGATCGATGATGCCGCGGACGTCGTCGAGATCGCATTTGCCTTCCGACAGCCGCAGCAGGCGTTCCTTCTCGCGGATGGTGTGGTGCGCCATCGCGAGCGCGAAGTGCAGGCCCCAATAGAGCTCGGTGTCGCTGCTGGCCGGCATCGCGCGGCGCATCGCCGCGGCGAACTTGCGCAGGTGATCGACCTCGCGATTCTTGATGCGGCGGATCGGCGGCACGGATTCGATCGAGGCGCGGATCATGAACCGCGCCGCGGTCGAGCCCTCGCGATCCGGCCCGAGGCAGCCGCGCAGGGTGGGGCCGACGAGGGCGCGCATGATGTCCTCGATCGCGGCGCGGCCGCCGCCTTTTTCCTCCGCCGCCCGCAATTCGTTGAGGCGCTCGCGGTTGGTCTGGATGCTGCGGGTGACGAACAGCTCCGCGATCAATTCGTCCTTGGAGCCGAAATGATAGTTCACCGCCGCGAGGTTGACGTTCGCTTCCGCGACGATGTCGCGCAGCGTGACGTCGCCGAAGCCGCGGTCGGCATAGAGCCGCTCGGCGGCGGCGAGAATGGCGGATCGGGTCTGGTCGCTGGCCATGGCTGAGAGCCTCCGGTCATTCCGGGGCGATGCGCAGCATCGAACCCGGAATCTCGCTCCACAATTTCCGGATTCCGGGTTCAGCCCTGCGGGCTGCCCCGGAATGACGAACGCAAGGTTGCATTTCAAACATTTGTATGAAACTATCGTTTGAACGGTCGGAAATGTCAATCCGCGGATCGCGGGGCAGCATTCTGGCACACCGCCGCCGCCCTTTCGCGAACGCCCTTGCGAGCCGCGGAGGCGGGGTCAACAATGTCGGCAAATGGCTACGGCCCAGGTCATCGGCCCAGGTCAGCGGCCCAAGTCTAGGAAACGAGGAGCGTCCCATGGATTTCACGATGTCGCCCAAGCAGAAGGAGTGGCTGGAGCGCGTTCAGGCCTTCATGAAAACGCACGTTCGGCCCGCCGTGCCGATCTACGACAAGCAGGATGCCGAGGGCCCGCGCTGGAAGGTGATCCCGATCCTCGAGGATCTGAAGAAGAAGGCGAAGGCCGAAGGCCTCTGGAATATGTTCATGCCGCCGTCCTCGCATGAGGACGATGAATTCCACGGCGCGGGATTGACCAATCTCGAATACGCGCTGCTGTCGGAAGAGATGGGTCGCATCTCCTGGGCTTCGGAAGTGTTCAACTGCTCCGCTCCCGATACCGGCAACATGGAAGTGTTCATCCGCTACGGCACCAAGGAGCAGAAGCGCAAATGGCTGCGCCCGCTGATGGACGGCGAGATCCGCTCCGCCTTCCTGATGACCGAGCCGGCGGTCGCTTCGTCCGACGCCACCAACATCGAGACCCGGATCGAGAAGGACGGCGATCACTACGTCATCAACGGCCGCAAATGGTGGTCGTCGGGCGTCGGCGATCCTCGTTGCAAGATCGCGATCCTGATGGGCAAGACCGACTTCAACGCCGCCAAGCATCAGCAGCAGTCGCAGATCCTGGTGCCGCTCGATACCCCCGGCATCAAGGTCGAGAAGATGCTGCCGGTGTTCGGCTTCGACGATGCGCCGCACGGCCACGCCCAGGTGCTGCTCGAGAACGTCCGCGTGCCGAAGGAAAACATCCTGCTCGGCGAAGGCCGCGGCTTCGAGATCGCCCAGGGCCGTCTCGGTCCGGGCCGCATCCATCACTGCATGCGCACCATCGGCCAGGCCGAGGAGGCGCTGGAGAAGATGGTGAAGCGGCTCGCCTCGCGCACCGCGTTCGGCAAGAAGATCATCGAGCATTCGGTCTGGGAGCAGCGCATCGGCGATGCCCGCACCGACATCGAGATGAACCGTCTGCTCTGCCTCAAGGCCGCCGACATGATGGACAAGGTCGGCAACAAGACCGCACAGGCCGAGATCGCGATGATCAAGGTCGCAGCTCCCAACATGGCGCTCAAGATCATCGACCAGGCGATCCAGGCCTTTGGCGGCGGCGGCGTCGCCGACGAAGCAGGGCTCGCCCGCGCCTATGCCCACATCCGCACGCTGCGCCTGGCGGACGGTCCGGACGAGGTGCACAATCGCGCCATTGCCAGACTTGAACTTCGGAAGTATGCAAACACGTCGCACTGAGCATGATGCGGAACGCATGGCGTTCGCGCGCACATCGTGCTCAGAATGAAAAAGAGAGATCAGGCTGGCGTGCCAGCCTGATTGATGGAGCGCCCCGACGCGCTCTTTGAAAAATCGAGTTGAGGGAGCGTCATCGTGGCGGACGGCGTCAGGAAAGACGAAGAATTTTCCGGCACAAGGGAAGTCGAGGAGCGCCATCGTATCAACGAGGCTAGTCTCGACGCCTGGATGAGGGAACACGTCGAAGGCTATCAGGGGCCGCTCACGGTCCTGCAGTTCAAGGGTGGCCAGTCCAACCCGACCTACAAGCTCGAGACCCCCGGCCGCAACTACGTGATGCGGCGCAAGCCGTTCGGTAAATTATTGCCGTCGGCGCATGCGGTCGATCGCGAGTTCCGCGTGATCGCGGCGCTCGGCAAGCAGAATTTCCCGGTTGCGAAAGCCTACGCGCTGTGCACCGACGACGCGGTGATCGGCTCGGCCTTCTACATCATGTCGATGGAAGAGGGGCGGGTGTTCTGGGATCCGACGCTGCCGACCCAGGAGCCCGACGCGCGCCGAAAGATCTTCGCCAGCAAGATCGAGACGCTGGCCAAGCTTCATCTGTTCAATCCCGAGGCGATCGGCCTCGGCGATTTCGGCAAGCCCGGCAATTATTTTGCGCGACAGGTCGATCGCTGGACCAAGCAGTACCGCGCCTCCGAAACGCAGCACATTCCCGAATTCGAGAAGCTCGCCGAGTGGCTGCCGAAAACCGTTCCGGAGCAGAAGCGCGTCTCGATCGTGCATGGCGACTATCGCCTCGACAACATGATCTTCCACGCCACCGAGCCGCGGGTGCAGGCGGTGCTCGACTGGGAATTGTCGACGCTCGGCGATCCCATGGCCGACTTCACCTACCTGTTGATGCAGTGGACCATGCCGGGCCTCGTCAATGCCGACCTCAAGGCATTGAACATTCCGAGCCAGGATGAAGCGGCGCAGATCTATTGCGACGTGACCGGCATCCCGGTGCCGGACCTGAACTGGTATTTCTCCTACAACCTGTTCCGCCTTGCCGGCATCACGCAGGGCATCGCGGGCCGGGTTCGCGACGGCACCGCGGCGAATGCCAAGGCCCTCGAGTCGGCCAAGCGCACCGTGCCGCTGTCGCAGGCGTCATGGGAATACGCGCAGAAGGCCGGCGCAACCTGATCCAAGAATGCGGCGCGATCCAACAGGGCTCGCGCCGCTTTTCTTTTTACCTCGCCCCGCTTGCGGGGAGAGGTCGGATCGCATGCAGCGAAGCGAAGTGCGATCCGGGTGAGGGGGAGTCTCCGCAACTCGTTTGCCGCCGTCTGTGCGGAGCAAGCCCTTCACTCAACCCACTAAGAGCGAGCTGCGCTCGTCTTGACCCGGCAAGAGCGGCGCGAGGGAGCAGCAGGCCGATCGCGATTCCAAAGGCTCGCGCCGCCGCTGCAAGGTGCGGCATGTTTCCGCATTGTAGCCATCTGTGACTTGAGTTCGCGCTGCCGCTTTGGCAAGTCAGTCCGGTCAACGCCCGCCCTGGTCCTGATCGGACATTTTCATTTTGGCTCTTTCCTCCAATCTTCGCGGCAGCCTGTTCATGGCTGCGGCCATGGCCAGCTTCACGGTCAACGACACCATCACCAAGGCGGTGTCGGCGGAGCTCAACATCGGCGAGATCCTGCTGGTGCGCGGCCTGGTTGCGATGGTGCTGGTCGCGGCGCTCGCCTGGTACCGTGACGCGCTGCGCAGTTTCAGCGTGCTGCTGATCTGGCCGGTCGGGCTGCGCGTCCTTGGCGAGATCGGCGGCACGCTAACCTATCTCTCCGCGATCGCGCAGATCCCGCTCGCCAACGCCTCGGCGATCTTCCAGGCGCTGCCGCTGGTCATCACGCTCGGTGCGGCGCTGGTGTTCGGCGAGCCGGTCGGCTGGCGGCGCTGGCTTGCGATCGCGGCCGGCTTCATCGGGGTGCTTGTCATCGTTCGGCCCGGTGCGGAAGGCTTTAGCCAGGCTGCGCTCTTGGCGCTGGCGTCGGTCGGCTTCTGCGCGGTGCGCGATCTCGCCACCCGCCGTATCCCGAAAGAGCTGCCGACCGTGTTCATCACGCTGCTCACCACCGTGACCGTGACGACGGCGGGTGCTGTCGTCCTTGTCCCGCTCGGCGGCTGGCGGCCGCCGTCCGGCACCGCGCTCGGCCTGCTCATATTGGCCGCGGTCCTGATCCTGATCGGTTATCAGTGCATCATCGTGTCGCTGCGCACAGGCGACATCTCGGCGGTGGCGCCGTTCCGCTATACCGCGCTGCCGTGGGCGATGCTGACGGGCTATCTCGCCTTCGGCCACAAGCCCGACGGTCCGATGCTCGCGGGTGCCGCGATCATCGTGGCCTCCGGCCTCTATGCCTTCTACCGCGAGCGCAAGCGCGACAAGCTCCGTCCCGCCGCAACGGGACCGGGGCTACCGCCGGACGGGTTGTGAGGCGTCCGTGATCCTACGCAATCATTTGCAAATCACTTGGCGCAATGTGCGATCAGCCGTGCGACGAATGCGCCGCACGCCTCGAGCTGCGACATCTCGACGAACTCATCCGGCGTATGCGCCTGTGCGATCGAGCCGGGGCCGATCACAACGGACGGCACGTCCGCCATGCTGACGAACAGGCTGGCCTCGGTGCCGAAGGCGACCTTGGCGTGGTCGTTGCGGCCGGCAAATTGCTTGGCGAGCGTGACGATGGCGGCGTCGGCGGCGGTGTCGAGCGCGGGGTAGTCGAGGATCTCCTCGAATTCGATGCCGCATTCGGGATGTCGCTTGCGCATGTCAGGCTCGATCTCGGCCTTGGCCCAGGCGATGATCGCGTCCGTCACCTCTCTCGACTCGGTGATGCCGATGCCGCGGCACTCGAATTCCACCACGCATTGGTCGGGCACGATGTTCAGCGCGGCGCCGCCATGCACGATGCTGGTGAGCAGGGTCGAGTGCGGGACATCGTAGAGGCTGCCTTGTTCGGCATCCGCGGTCAGCAACGCGGCGCGGCGGCGGATCTCGGTGATCAGGTCAGCGGCATATTCGATGGCGTTGACGCCGTCGGGCGCAATCGAGGAATGGCGGGCAAGCCCGCGGAACGTGGCGCGCACGCCGTGCTTGCCCTTGTGCCCGATGATGACCTGCATCTGGGTCGGCTCGCCGACGAAACAACCGAGCGGCTTGATCGGCTTGCGCGCGACCTCGCGCAGCATCGGACGTACGCCGACGCAACCGATCTCCTCGTCATAGGAGATGGCAAGATTGATCGGCGTCTTCAGATCGGCCGCGAGCATCTCGGGAACCATCGCGAGGCAGACGGCGACAAAGCCCTTCATGTCGGTGGTGCCGCGGCCGTACAGCCGGCCGTCGCGCTCGACGAGCTCGAACGGGTTGTGGCTCCAGTCCTGTCCCACAACTGGCACGACATCGGTATGCCCCGACAGCACCAGCCCGGCCTTGTCCTCAGGGCCGACAGTGACCCACAACGAGGATTTCTGCCCGGTTTCATCGACGATGCGTTGCCCCGCGAGGCCAAGCGAGGCGAGGTAGCGCTCGATGTAGTCGATCAGGGGCAGATTGCTGCGGTCGCTGACGGTGTCGAACGCGACGAGGTCGGCCAATAGCTTGCGGATGCGGTCGGAACGTTGATTTTGCATTGCCTGTTCGTTTGCGAGGGATTGTGCGAGGAATGACGAGTGTGCGAGCGATCCTGCCAGCGAAGTATAACAGCTGGTTGGCCTGCCGAGGCCAAGCAATATTCGGACCGTTGCCGGCGGTTATTGCGGTCCAGGCGTGTGGGATGGGTTGGGTAGAGCGAAGCGAAACCCATCGAATATATCCGCGCGGTGAGATGATGGGTTTCGTGGAGTTTATCATCGGGTCGCGCGTTGCGCGGACCTAGAGCGGAACGAAAGGCAAGACTCGGGCGATTCATGTCGCGAGAATGCGAAACTGTATCCCCATTCTCGGCTGTCATCGCCCGGCTCGGACCGGGCGATCCAGTACGCCGCGGCCTCTCGGCTCAAGCACAGAGGTCTCTGGAATACTGGATCACCCGCATGCGTATGCGCAGGTGATGACACCGCATTGTTTGGCACCTTGAATGCGAACCATCTCCAGCGTCGTCCCGGCGAAGGCCGGGACCCATTACCCCAAATGCCAATGAATGCGCGACGCTGGGGCAACAGCCTTCTTCAACTACTCGACCCTGTGGTTATGGGTCCCGGCCTTCGCCGGGACGACGGTCGTGAATGTGGAGCCATCGGGGCCGCAGCCGGGATAACCACGGAGACTGCCCTCGCTAGATCGGCTTGCCCGTATACGGCATCGATGCGGTGAGGCCGCCGTCGACCGGGATGGCCTGGCCGTTGACGTAGGACGCTTCATCGCTCGCCAAAAACAATCCCATCGCGGCGAGCTCATGCGGTTGGCCGGCGCGCTTCAGCGGATTGAGCTGGCCGATCTTGTCCTGGGTGCCGCGCTCCTTGGCGCGATCGAACACCGGTTTGGTCATGCCGGTCTCGATCAGGCCCGGGCACACCGCATTGATGCGGACGCCGGTGCCGGAGAGCGAGTAGGCGGTGGTCTGCACCAGGCTGATGACGCCGGCCTTGCTCGCGCCGTAGGGATGTCCGCTGGCACCCGACTTCAGGCCCGCGACGGAGGCGGTGCAGACGATCGAGCCGGAACCTTGCTTCGTCATATGCGGAATCGAATGCTTGATCGCGAGGAATGGGCCGATCAGATTGACGCGCAGCACCTCCTGCCAGTGTTCGACGGTCTGGTCGGCGAGTGGGACGAGACCGCCGCTGACGCCGGCATTGGCCCAGATCGCATCGAGCTTGCCGTACTTCGAGACCGCCTTCTCGATGAAGGCCTTCACGTCGCTCTCCGAGCCGGCATCGGCGGTGACGGCCTCGACAGTGCCGCCGGCATCGCGCACCAGCTTGGCGGTCTCGTTGACGCCCTCGGTGCGATCGACCGCGATCAGCTTGGCGCCTTCACTGGTGAACAGCAGCGAGGCGGCGCGGCCGATGCCGCTGCCAGCGCCGGTGATGATGACGGATTTGCCTTCGAGGCGGCCCATGAGTTTCTCCCTGTTCACGTGATTAGTTCGGGTGGTCCTTGGCGCGTCTGCCGCGCGACGGAATTCAAACAAAATTTCAAACGTCCGAAGCACTTGAGACGGTGTGCGGCGTGACGTACAGCGAGACGGGACACTATTGAAGGGCTCATCCGATGTCCAATCCAGACAAGCCTGAGGTGACGGTGACGCGGTGGTGGTGGGTTCGTCACGCGCCGGTGCGCAGCGACGGCGGCAACATCTACGGACAAGAGGATATCGACTGCGACACCGGCGATGTCGAGGTGTTCGAGGCGGTCGCCAAGATGCTGCCGCGCGATGCGGTCTGGTATTCGAGCAATTTGAAGCGCACACACAAGACTGCGGACGCGATCTGGGCTGCCGGGTTTCCAAAGCCTGAAAGCATGACGCAGGAACGCGACTTCGCCGAGCAGCATCTCGGCCAATGGCAGGGTATGAACCGCGCCGCGTTTCTCGCCAGTCGCCCGCCGGGTACGGCCTGGTTCGCCGACGTCAACGATCCCGCGCCCGGCGGCGAGAGCTACATGGATCTCTACACCCGCGTCTGCCGCACCATTGTGCGGATCACCGCCGCGGAAGCGGGCAGGAATATCATCGCCGTCGGCCATGGCGGCGTGATCAAGGCCGCGGTCGGGCTGGCGCTCGGCGGCCAGCCGGACAGGGGGCTGTCGTTCGATATCGATAATGTCTCGGTGACGCGGCTCGATCACATCGCGAGCGCCGGCCTGTCGACCTGGCGCTTGCCGATGGTGAACCAGCAGCCGTGGATTGCCGATCCGCGCCACGCCGCGATGCATCAGCCGTCCGGGCCTGAAGTCAGGCCGGCGAGCAAGCTTGCGTGATCGTCATACCGGGATGGTCCGAAGGACCAGACCGCAGATGCGCAATTGCGCATCGGGGAATCTCGAGATCCCGGGTCGACGCTGGTGCGTCGCCCCGGAATGACGCTAAGACGAACACTTAACATCAGGGAGAGAAACATGACCTTGTTCGACATGAAGGGAAAAGTCGCCGTCATCACCGGCTCGACGCGCGGCATCGGACGCGCGATCGCCGAGCGCATGGCCGAGCACGGCGCCAAGGTCGTGATCTCCTCGCGCAAGGCTGACGTCTGCGAGCAGGTGGCGAAGGAGATCAACGACAGCTACGGCAAGGGCACCGCGGTTGCGATCGCGGCAAACATCTCGTCGAAGGAAAACCTGCAGAACCTGGTTGACGAGAGCAACCGCGCCTTCGGCAAGATCGACGTGCTGGTCTGCAACGCGGCGTCCAATCCTTACTACGGTCCGCTCGCCGGCATCTCCGACGATCAGTTCCGCAAGATCCTCGACAACAACATCGTCGCCAACAACTGGCTGATCTCGATGGTGGTGCCGCAGATGATCGAGCGCAAGGACGGCTCGATCATCATCGTGTCCTCGATCGGCGGCCTGAAGGGCTCGACCATCCTCGGCGCCTACGCGATCTCCAAGGCCGCCGACATGCAGCTCGCGCGCAACCTCGCCTGCGAATACGGCAAGCACAATATCCGCGTGAACTGCATCGCGCCGGGCCTGATCAAGACCGACTTTGCGAAGGCGCTGTGGGACAATCCGGACAATCTGAAGGCCTCGACCGCGCGCTCGCCGCTGCTGCGGATCGGCGTGCCGGACGAGATCGCGGGCGCCGCCGTGATGATGGGCTCGCGGGCCGGCGACTTCATGACCGGCCAGACCATCGTGATCGACGGCGGCGCGACGATCAGCTGAGCATCACTCGTCATTCCGGGGCAGCCCGCAGGGCTGAACCCGGAATCTCGATGTTGTTGCGCGAGATTCCCCGATGCGCGATTGCGCATCTTAGGTTCGCGCCCCGGAATGACGGACTACTCCACCGCCGCGTACACCCCGTTGCGCACCAGCGAGCGGGTATATTCGCGCTGGCCCGGGCCCTGCATCATGAAGACCGCGATCAGGTCTTCGCTCGGATCGATCCAGAAGAATGTGCCGGCCATGCCGCTCCAGAAGTACTGGCCGACCGAGCCGGAGAACGGCGCGATGCCCTGCTGCATGCGCACGGCGAAGCCGAGGCCAAAACTGTGGCCGGGCGACACCAACGTGCCCTGGATTGCCACGCCGGCGCCGAGGTGATCGGAGGCCATGAATTCGAGCGTCTTGCGGCCGATGATCCTGGTGCCGTCGAGCGAGCCGCCGTTCAGCAGCATCTGCGCGAAGCGGGCATAGTCCATCGTGGTCGAAACCAGGCCGCCGCCGCCGGATTCCATCGCCGGCTTCTCCAGCATGTTGAACAGCTGCACCTTCTCGTTGGTCCAGGGATCGTTGGCAAAGGCCTCGGCGAGGCGGCCGGCATTGGCTTCCCCGGTGTGGAAGGCGGTCTCGGTCATCTGCAGCGGCGAGAGGATGTGCTCAGTGAGGTACGCGCCGAGCGTCTTGCCGCTGACGACCTCGATGATGCGGCCGAGTATGTCGGTGGAGCGGCTGTAGTTCCACTCGGCGCCGGGCTGGCAAACCAGCGGCATGCCGGCGAGCATGGTGGCGTGCTCGGCATTGGTGATCTTGCGGCTGCGCAGCCGCGACTGCTGGTAGAGCTGCTGCACCGGGCCGTTGCCGGTGTGGTCATAAGTAAGCCCAGACGTGTGGCGAAGCAGGTCCTGGATCGTCATCTGCCGCTGCACGGGTACCAGCTCGAGCTTGCCGTTGTTGTCGACGCCGACCTTGGTCTCGGCGAATTCGGGGATGAACTTCGCGACGGGGTCGTTGAGCAGGAAGTGGCCGTCCTCCAGCAGCTGCATGATGCCGATCGAGGCGATCGGCTTGGTCATCGAGAAGATGCGGAAGATCGTGTCATGCGCCATCGGCGCCGAGGCGGTCGGGCTTTGCCGGCCGATCGCGTCGAACCAGCCGATCTGGCCGCGCCGCGCCACCAGCACCGTCACGCCAGGCACGGTTCCCTTGTCGACCTCGCGGCGGAAGGTGTCGGACATCGCCTGCAGCCGCGCGCTCGACAATCCGATCGATTCGGGCTTGGCGAGGGGAAGAGAGGGGGTGGTCGGGCTGGCGGCGTGCTTGGTGGCGGTTTGGGCGTTCATGGTCTCTCCCTGGTTCTTGATTCTTGCGGCGAGGTGCCGACACGGGGTGATCGCCGAAGTCTGGCGCAGAAGTTTTGCAATGAACAGAAGCTTCACCGCTTCGCCCTTGCAAACCGGCCATGCCCTGTGCTTGAAACGGCGCGAACCGGCGGCGACGCCGGTTCCCTGCAGGAGTGTAGCTCAATTGGTAGAGCACCGGTCTCCAAAACCGGGGGTCGCAGGTTCGAGCCCTGCCACTCCTGCCAGCCTTTTCCCAATCATTTTAATGTCTTGGCCGAGGTCCCGGACCCCGGCCATGATCATGTTTGCCTACTTGATCAGCGGGCAGCCGCCGTCCTTCAGCGGCCGGAACGCCTGGTCGCCGGGCACTTCGGCGAGCACCTTGTAGTAATCCCACGGCGCCTTCGATTCCTCGGGCTTCTTGACCTCGAACAGGAACATCGAGTGCACCATGCGGCCGTCCTCGCGCACCACGCCGTTGTCGGTGAAGGCGTCGCGGACCGGGGTCGCGCGCATCTTGGCCAGCACCGGCCTGGTCTCCTTGGTGCCGGCGGCCTTCACCGCGTTGAGGTAGTGCAGGGTGGCGCTGTAGGTCGCGGCCTGGTTCATCGTCGGCATCCGCTTCATGCGCTCGAAGAAGCGCTTGCCGAAGGCGCGGGTGCGGTCGTTGAGGTCCCAGTAGTAGGCCTCGGTGATGATCAGGCCCTGCGCGAGCTTGAGCCCGAGGCTGTGGATATCCGAGATGAACATCACGATGCCGGCGAGGTTCTGGCCGCCCGCGACGATGCCGAATTCGGAGGCCTGCTTGATGGTGTTGATGGTGTCGGCGCCGCCATTGGCCATGCCAATGATCTTGGCCTTCGAGGCCTGCGCCTGCAGCAGGAAGGACGAGAAGTCCGGCGTGTTGAGCGGATGCCGCGCACTGCCGAGCACCTTGCCGCCGGCGGCGCGGACCACGTCGCCGGTGTCGCGTTCGATCGAATGACCGAACAGATAGTCGGCGGTGATGAAGAACCAGGTATCGCCGCCGTTCTTCACGATCGCGCTGCCGACGGTGTGGGCGTTGGCGTAGGTGTCGTAAGTCCAGTGCAGCGTGTAGGGCGAGCAGGACTTGCCGGTGATGTCGGAGCTCGCCGCATCCGTCACGATCATGATCTTCTCGAACTGCTTCGACATCTCCATGCCGGCGAGCGCGGTCGCCGAGGTCGGCATGTCGATGATCATGTCGACATTCTCGGCCTCGTACCATTTGCGGGTGATGGTGGCGGCGACGTCGGCCTTGTTGAGGGCGTCGGCGGTGACGAGCTCGATCGGCTTGCCGAACATCGACCCGCCGAACTCCTCGATCGCCATCTTGGTGGCCTCGACATTGCCGGCGCCGCCGATGTCCGAATAGACCGACTGGAAATCCGTGAGCACGCCGATCTTGAGCGGCGCCTGCTGGGCGAGCGCCGGCCCTGCCAGCACAGCCGCGATCAGGCCGGCGGCGGACAGACTCGTGACGATGGATTTCATGATGGTGTGCCTCCCCGAGGTGCTCTTATCAGTTTGTCCGACAAAGCTAGATTTGCCTGGTTCCGGTGTCAATTCCGCCCGCCTGGGTGCGACAATCAGGCTGGATATCGCTCATTTGACGCCCCAAAGGCCTTCGCCTATCCTTTGTCCGACAAACGACAATCGGGAGCCCCGGGGAGCTGAAGATGCCCACCACGCCGCTGTTCCGGCGCATCGATGTCGCGCCGGCCTATCAGAAGGTCGCCGACGCGATCGAACGCGAGATCATCAACGGGCGGATCAAGCCGGGCGAGCCGATCGGCACCGAGCAGCAGCTGGTTGCGCAGTTCGGCGTCAACCGCTCGACGGTGCGCGAAGGCATTCGCGTGCTCGAGGAGGGCGGACTGATCCGCCGCGATTCCAGCCGCCGGCTGCAGGCCTGCCTGCCGCGCTACAACAAGCTCGCGACGCGACTGTCCCGCGCGCTGATCCTGCACGAGGTGACGTTCCGCGAATTGTTCGAGACCTCGATGACGCTGGAGGTCGCGAGCGTCGAGGGCGCGGTGGAGCGCGCGACCGAGGAGAACATCGCCGAGCTCGCCGGCAATCTCGAGCGCAGCGCAGCTGTCGTTGGCAATCCCGCTGCGCTTGCCGAGCTCGATGCGGAATTCCATGTGCTGATGGCCAAGGCCTCGCAGAACCGCGTGCTGCAGCTGGCGCGCGAGCCCGCCGCGCAACTGTTCTTTCCGACCACCGAGATGATCGTGGGCGGCGTGCCTGAGGGCGGCGCGCGGCTGGTCGAGGCGCACCATCATCTGCTCGACGCGATCAAGCGGCGCGACAAGGAGGCCGGCGTGCTGTGGACGCGGCGGCACCTGCAGGACTGGCGGCGCGGTTTCGAGAAGATCGCCTCGCTCGATCGCTCGGTCGAGCACACCTACATGGAACACGCTTACGCCGCGCGGCAATAGCGACGGCGCGGCCGAGACAAGACAAAGACAACGACAACAAGCACATTCGGGAGGGACAAATGAGCGGAGACATCGCAGCAACCATCCAGCGCGCCCGCGAGCACAGCATCGGCGATCTGCTGCGCCGGTCGGCGAAGCGCTACCCCGGCAAGACCGCGCTGATCTGCGGCGCGGTGAGCTGGAGCTTTGCGGAGATGGACGCGATCTGCAATCGGCTCGGCCGCGGCTTGCTCGCGCTCGGCGTTGCGAAGGGCGATCGCGTCGCGGTGCTGTCGCGCAACTCGCACGGCTTCGCCGCGCTACGCTTTGCGGTGGCCCGGATCGGCGCCATCCTGGTGCCGATCAACTTCATGCTCAATCCGGACGAGATCAATTTCATCCTCGCCAATTCCGGCGCCAGGCTGCTCGCGGTCGGCCCCGATTTCGTGGAGACGGCGCACGCTGCGGCCGCCAAGGGCTCGGCGGTCGAGACCCTGGTCTGGCTGCCCGGCGAGGATCCGGCCACCGCGCCCAACGGCATCACGACGTTCGACAGCCTGTTGCACAGCGACGCGTCGGCGCCGGAGGCGTCGGTGGACAGCCTCGATCCCGCGCAGATCATCTACACCAGCGGCACCGAGTCGCTGCCGAAGGGCGCGATCCTCACCCACGAAGCCGTCATGTGGCAGTATGTCAGCTGCATCATCGACGGCGGCATGGCGACGGACGACACGGTGCTGCACGCGCTGCCGCTCTATCACTGTGCGCAGCTCGACGTCTTTCTGGGGCCCGCGATCTATCTCGGCGCCACCAGCCTCATTACCGGCAAGCCGGTGCCTGACAATGTCCTGGCGCTGATCGCGGCCCACAAGATCAATTCGTTCTTCGCTCCGCCGACGATCTGGATCGCGATGCTGCGCTCGGGCGCGTTCGACCGCACCGACCTGTCGACCCTGCGCAAGGGCTATTACGGCGCTTCGATCATGCCGGTCGAGGTGCTGCTCGAGTTGCAGCGCCGGCTGCCCGACGTGAAGTTCTGGAATTTCTACGGCCAGACCGAGATCGCACCGCTCGCGACCGTGCTGTCGCCGGAGGACCAGCTGCCGAAGGCCGGCTCGGCCGGCAAGCCCGCGATCAATGTCGAGACGCGGGTGGTCAGGCCTGATATGACCGACGTCGGGGTGGGGGAGGTCGGCGAGATCGTGCATCGCTCGCCGCATCTGTTGTCAGGCTATTACAACGATCCGGTCAAGACTGCGGCCGCGTTCGCCGGCGGCTGGTTTCATTCCGGCGATCTCGCGACCATCGATGCCGACGGCTACATCACCGTCGTCGATCGCGTGAAGGACATGATCAAGAGCGGCGGCGAGAATGTCGCGAGCCGCGAGGTCGAGGAGATGATCTACCGGTTGCCTTCGGTGTCGGAGGTCGCGGTGGTCGGGCTGCCTGATCCGCGCTGGATCGAGGCGGTGACCGCGATCGTCGTGGTCAAGGCCGGCCAGAGCCTCGATGCCGACGCCGTCATCAAGCATTGCGCGGCGTCGATGGCCCATTTCAAGGTGCCGAAGCAGGTCATCTTCGTGGATGCCTTGCCGAAGAATCCGAGCGGCAAGCTGCTCAAGCGCGAGCTGCGCCAGCGCTATCTCGGCGGCGCCACGCTCGACCAGGCGGTGCAGAAGAGCTTCGCCGGCTAGGCTGTCTATTGGCCAGCTGTCGCCGGCGCCTTGTCCGACCATTCCGGCGGCAAGCCGAGCTTGCCGGCGGCCATTCCGACCAGGCCGGGATTGCGGCCGAACGCCTCGCAGGCCGCGTATTTCGGCTTGCCGCCGAGCGTTGCGCCAATCTTGTCGAACGACGGCAGCTCCGGCGCCTTTCCGAATGGCGTGCTGCCGGTGACGACGAGCTTGCTGAAGTCGTCGCTGAAGGAAGGGGCGAGATCGTAGGCGTCACCGGCGCTCGAGACCATCGGCGAGTTGGTGAACGAATTCGCCCCGCGGGCCCAGATCATCGCCGCCTGCTGGCGGCTGGCCTGATCGCGCACCTCGGCTTCGACGGTCAGGCTGCCAAGCCCGACTGGCAACCGCGGCACCGGCACCGGCACGCCTGCGCCGAGCGCGCTCGGCAGGAAGCTGACCACCTTGGAAGTGCCCGCCGCGACCTCGTCGGTGGGCGCCGCCTGGGTGACAAGCGCGTGCACGGACAGATCCGCAGGCTGATCGGCACCAACGACCTGAAGCCGCTCGCTTAGGCCGACGCACAGCGAACGATCGATCGCGTTGGCCACCAGGTGCCGCTGCTCCTGGGACAGCGTCGGCGACGCTGCCTGCGAGAAGGTCGTCGGGACGATCCGCACCGTCTTCGCAGCGAGGACCTCGTCCTTGTTGACGCGAACCAGCGATTTCGCCAGCACGCCGTCGGACGGCGTGAGATTGTCGTAGGATGCCAGTGACCCGCCCCGCGTCATCGGTGCGCTGGCACAGCCCGACAACAACGCCACCACAACCGCAGCGCCCGGCAGAAATTCGATTCTCATGTACCCCTCGAACGACCGCTCACCCCACGAACGATCGCACGTCACGATAGGGCAGGGCCGCCCGGGTCGGGATTAAGAGATATTAAGTCAGATGTAGCTCGCGAAACCGCGCGACCTATTTGAGCCACATTTGGCCGTGCAGGCTTAACAAAACGCTATATTTGCGCACTGCGCATCCGGGGCCGAGGCCTCTAAAATGCCGTGATGCAAATCCTGGAATACGACCTCGTGGCTTTCCCCGTCACCAACGCACGCATCCTCTGCGTCGAGGACGATGCCGATATCGCGCGCATGCTGGCCGAGGTGCTTGAGGACAACGGCTTCAGGCCGGTGCTGGTCGGCTCGGCCGTGGAGATGGATGCGCTGCTCAAGCGCGAGAGCTTTGATCTCGTCGTACTCGACGTGATGCTGCCGGGCGAGGATGGGCTGAGCATCTGCCGGCGCCTGCGCATGTCGTCTTCGATTCCGATCATCATGGTCACCGCGCGCGGCGAGGACATCGACCGCATCCTCGGCCTCGAGCTCGGTGCCGACGACTACGTCACCAAGCCGTTCAATTCGCGCGAACTGGTCGCCCGCATCCGGGCGCTGCTGCGCCGCGTCGAGAGCGGCGCCACGTCGCGGTCACGGCCGCGTCCGCTGACCTTTGCCGGATGGCGCATCAACCCCACCACCCGTGAGCTGCATGACCCCGCGGGCGTCCGGATCACGCTGACCGGTGCCGAGTTCGATCTGCTGCTGGCGTTCTGCCGCAATCCTGGGCAGGTGCTGTCACGCGAGCAATTGATCGAGCAGGCCTTCGGCGGCCTGATCGCCTCAGTCGAGCGCAGCGTCGACGTTCATATCAGCCGCATCAGGCAGAAGATCGAACCGGATCCGAAGGACCGCTCGATGATCAAGACGGTGCGGCTCGGCGGCTACCTCTTCACGCCTGCGGTCGAGCAGATATGATGGGATGGGCGCAGCGGCTGATGCCGCGCAGCGTCGCTGCGCAACTCATGAGCCTCGTCGCGCTCTCGGAACTGATCGGCATCACGCTCGCGGCGGTGACCATCATTTTTCTGTTCGATTCTCCCTCGATCACCGACACGCAGAAGTTTCTTGCCGGGCAGGTCGCGGAGCTCACGCAGCTTGTGCGTTCCACGAAGACGCCGGCAGACGCGGATGAACTGCTGGCCGCAGCCAGGCGCGGCGGTCTCGACGTCAGGCGCGTCGCCTTGGGCGAACTGGTGCCTCGAACAGCCGCAGAGACGCGGTCGTTTTCCATGCGAGCGTTCCGGCAACTGGCTGCCGAGCCCGGAATTGAATTAATGGAGGATCTGCGCCATCCCGCAGGCTCGTCGTCACAGGTGATCGTGAGACTCGACGATGGCCACGCGCTGATGGCCGACGTTGCGGTCAAAGGCGGCCTTTGGTCTACTTTGCTCCGCCCGCTGGCCGGGGGGACGATCATCGTGCTGATCTCGATGCTGCTGCTGTCGGTCTATGCGGTGCGTTGGGTGATCGCGCCGCTGGCCGACGTCGCGCGTGCCGCGACCTCGTTCGGCCGCTCGCCGCGGGCTCCCGAGGTGCTGCGCCGGCGCGGTCCGCTCGAGATCGCCCAGGTCGCCGACGCGCTGAACGACATGCGCACGCGTATCGCAGCGCTGCTCGACGACCGCACCCGCATGCTCGCCGCCATCAGTCATGACCTGCGGACGCCGCTGACCCGGCTCAGGCTGCGTACCGAGCGCGTCGGCGACGACACCCTGCGCCCGGCGATGCTGGGCGATATCGCCAAGATGACGCGCATGATCAACGAGACCCTGGAGTATCTGCGCGAGGATGCCCGCTCGGAGGCGGCGTTGTTCATCGACCTGCCGAGCTTCCTGCAGACCATCTGTTCGGACTTCGCCGACATGGGCCACGCGGTATCCTATGCTGGGCCGGCGCGTCTGCCTTATGCCTGCCGGCCCCGCGCGCTGTCGCGCGCCGTCACCAATATCGTGGAGAATGCGGTCAAGCACGGCAGCAAGGTCGTGGTGACGCTTCGCCCCATGGAGGCCGGCCACATCGAGATCGAGGTGGCGGACGACGGTCCAGGCATCCCACCTGCGCTGCACGACAAGGTATTCGAGCCCTTCTTCAAGGCCGACAGCGCCCGGCATGAGGGGGGCTTCGGGCTGGGGCTATCGATCGCGCAGGATATCGCCAAGCGCCATGGCGGCAGCATCGCGTTGAGGCTGCGGGAGCCGAGCGGACTGCTCGTATCGATGCTGCTGCCGCCAAAACCCGGCCTGGCCTAGAGGGGCGAGACGAACGACGCTGATCGCGCCAGGACGCCAGGGGATCGCAGGGCGCCGGCTAAGCCCTTGATTTGGAGAGACCAATGCCCGATCTGCCCGAACCGGGCGGGAGCCGGACCCGACCCCGCCGACCTTGACGTTTGGCCGGTCTCGCAGTAGATACTCGCCACTCGCAGCCGGCCCGCTTTGATGGCGGATATCCGGCGCGGCCTAATTCCCCGAACATTCGAGCTCGTTTATCGGCTCAACCTTCCAAACGAGGGCTGGGTCCGCAAGGTCGGCTGTTCGGATTCCTTGAAACGTTGCAATCGTCCGGAGACGGACGCGGATCTCACGATGGCTTTCAGCCCGTTCAAATTCCTGCAGGAAGTGCGCTCGGAGACCGCCAAGGTCACCTGGCCGACGCGCCGCGAGACGACCATCACCACCATCATGGTGTTCGTGATGGTGGCGCTGGCCTCGGTCTTCTTCTTCGCCGCAGATCAGATCATCCGCTATCTGATTACCCTGATACTGGGCATCCACTGATGAGCATGGGAACTCAATTGATGGACAAGCGCTGGTACATCGTCCACGCCTATTCGAACTTCGAGAAGAAGGTTCAGGAATCGATCCGCGAGCAGGCCAAGCAGCGTGGGCTGGAAGAACTGTTCGAGCAGATTCTAGTGCCGACCGAGAAGGTCACAGAGGTGCGCCGCGGCCGCAAGATCGACGCCGAGCGCAAGTTCTTCCCGGGCTATGTGCTGGTGAAGATGAAGCTGACCGACGAGGCGTTCCATCTAATCAAGAACACCCCGAAGGTGACCGGCTTCCTCGGCGCGGAAAACAAGCCGATGCCGATCTCGGAAGCGGAGGCGATGCGGATCCTGCACCAGGTGCAGGAGGGCGTGGAGCGTCCGAAGGCGTCGGTGTCGTTCGAGATCGGGGAGAACGTACGCGTGGCCGACGGCCCGTTCGCTTCGTTCTCCGGCGTGGTGGAAGAAATCGACGAGGCGCGCTCGCGCGTCAAGGTCGCGGTGTCGATCTTCGGCCGCGCGACGCCCGTGGAACTGGAATTCGGTCAGGTCGAAAAGGTGGTCTGACCGGACGGCGCGGGGTATATGCCTCGCGTCAAGTCGAGAGGCCGTGGGAGGGAGGAGGCGGTCGCCAGCCCCTTCAACCGAACCACGGAACCTGAAACCGCCGGCCCGTCCGGCACAACAGGAGTGATAAATGGCAAAGAAAGTGACCGGATACCTGAAGCTTCAGGTCCCGGCCGGTGCGGCGAATCCTTCGCCCCCGATCGGCCCCGCGCTTGGTCAGCGCGGTCTCAACATCATGGAGTTCTGCAAGGCGTTCAACGCGCAGACCCAGAAGGAAGAGAAGAACACCCCGATCCCGGTGATCATCACCATCTATGCGGACCGGTCCTTCACCTTCGAGATGAAGACCCCTCCGATGTCCTACTTCCTCAAGCAGGCCGCCAAGATCCAGTCCGGATCGAAGGCGCCGGGCCGTGACAAGGCCGGCCAGGTGACCAAGGCGCAAGTGCGCGAGATCGCCGAGAAGAAGATGAAGGACTTGAATTGCGACACCATCGAATCGGCCATGAAGATGGTCGAGGGCTCTGCCCGTTCGATGGGTCTGGAAGTTGCGGGGTAACGGGCCATGTCAATCGGAAAGCGTTTGAAGAAGGCCCGCGAGGGCGTCGATCGCGAGAAGCTCTATCCGCTCGCGGATGCCATCAAGATGGTCAAGGAGCGCGCCAAGTCGAAGTTCGACGAGACGATCGAGATCGCGATCAATCTCGGCGTCGACCCGCGCCACGCCGACCAGATGGTCCGCGGCGTCGTCAACCTGCCGAACGGAACCGGCCGTACGCTTCGTGTCGGCGTGTTCGCGCGCGGCGCCAAGGCTGAGGAAGCCAAGGCCGCCGGTGCCGACGTCGTCGGTGCGGAAGACCTGGTCGAGAAGGTGCAGGGCGGCGCGATCGATTTCGATCGTTGTATCGCCACGCCCGACATGATGCCCCTGGTCGGCCGCCTCGGTAAGGTGCTCGGTCCGCGCGGCATGATGCCGAACCCGAAGATCGGCACCGTGACCATGGACGTCACCAACGCCGTGAAGGGCGCCAAGGGCGGCTCGGTCGAGTTCCGCGTCGAGAAGGCGGGCATCGTGCAGGCCGGCATCGGCAAGGCCTCGTTCTCCGAGGACAAGCTGGTCGAGAACGTCAAGGCGCTCGCGGACGCGGTCTCCAAGGCGAAGCCGGCGGGCTCCAAGGGCACCTACATCCAGCGCGTGGCGGTTTCCTCCACCATGGGCCCGGGCGTGAAGGTCGAGCCGGGCACAATCCTCGGCTGAGGTCTCTGGCCGTGACGAGATAAAGAGGGGCGGGACCGGGCAACCGGTTCCGCCCTTTGTTTTGCCAAAGCGTTTTCGAGCGAAGTGGCTACCGGTTCGCGTGAAGAAAACGCGCCAAGACAAGATCTGAAGCCTCTCGCAAGAAAGAACAACAATGCCCGATAAGGTCCTGGTCTATTCACGCTTTCCCAAGGCCCAGCTGATCCGCTTCGGCGAGCGCTATGAGCTGCTGAACGCGGCGGGCAAGCGATTGGATGAAGCGTTCCCGGCGGCCGAGCTCGCCGATATCCGCGCCATGATCACCGCGGGCGGCACGGCGCTCGGCACGGAGGCCATGGACATGCTGCCGAAGCTCGGCGCAATCGTCTGCTACGGCACCGGTTATGACGGCGTCGATCTCGCCGCGGCCGCCAGGCGCGGCATCGCGGTCGGCCACAGCCCGGGGGCCAATGCGGCCTCCGTCGCCGACACGGCGGTGACCTTGATGCTGGCGTCGGTGCGGCGGCTGCTGGTGGCTGACAATTACGTGCGGAGCGGCGACTGGGCCGGTGCAAAGCCGTCGCCGATGATGCGGCCGCAGGCCGGCATGCGCGGCCGCAAGGTCGGCGTCTACGGCATGGGCGAGATCGGCCGCAAGATCGCCGCCCGCGTCGCGGCCTTCGAGACCGAGGTCGGCTATTTCAGCCGCTCGAAGCAGGACGTGCCCTATCAATACTTTCCGACGCTGGAGGCGCTCGCCGATTGGTGCTGCGTGCTGCTGGTGGCCGTCCGCGCCGGCGCCGAGACCGAGCATGCGGTCAATGCCGACATCCTGCGCCGGCTCGGCAGCGACGGGTTCGTCGTCAACATCGCGCGCGGCTCGGTCATCGACGAGAAGGCGCTGGTCGCAGCGTTGACCGACGGCGTGATCGCCGGTGCCGGCCTCGACGTGTTCGCGAGGGAGCCGCATGGGCCCGATGCGCTGACGGCGTTGCCGAACGTGGTGCTGTCGCCGCATCTCGGCGGCCACACGCTGGAATCGCACGTCGCCATGCAGGATTGCGTGCTGGCCAATCTCGACGCGTTCTTTGCCGGCAAGCCGCTCGCCTATCCGGTGGCGACGGCGGCCTGACCGGAGCTTCAGCTCCGGCGCGGCGCGTGGCGCAGCTTGTCCGGGTTGCGGACGATGTAGATCGCCGCGATCCGGCCGGTCTCGCCGTCGATCGCCATGCTCAATGTGTGGTCGACTTCGCCATCGAGGAAGATCAGCGCGCCCGCGCTGCCATTGACCATCATCGGTTCGACGCGAACCTCGCTGCCGGCGTTCTTGCCGGCGATGCCGATGATGAAGCGGACGATCTTCTCTGCCCCCTTGATCGGCTTCAGCGCCGCCAGCTTGCGGCCGCCGCCGTCGGTGATCGCGATGGCATCCTCGCGCAGCAGGTTGGCGAGGGCGGAGACGTCGCCGCTGGCCGCGGCCTTGCAGAATGCCGTCAGCAGCCGTGCGTGGCCTTCGGGCGGCTCGGCGGGAACAGGGCGGTTGTCGCGGACCGATCGGCGGGCGCGCGCGGCGAGCTGCCGGCAGGCCGCCTCGCTGCGCTCGAGGGTGCGGGCGACTTCCGCGAACGGCCGGTCGAACACGTCGTGCAGCAGGAACGCGGCGCGCTCGAGCGGCGTCAGGGCGTCGAGCGCCAGCATCAGCGCGAAGGAGAGATCGTCGGCGAGTTCGGTCGCCGCCTCGGCCGACAGCGCCTCGTCGAACACCGGCTCGGGCAACCAGGCACCGACATAGACCTCGCGCTGGGCGCGGGCGCTCTTCAGCCGGTCGAGACAAAGCCGGGTCACCACCGTGACGAGGAACGCCTCGGGATTGCGGACGTCGTCGACCGCGGCGAACCGCAGCCAGGCGTCCTGGACCACATCGTCGGCATCGCCGCGGCTGCCGAGCATGCGATAGGCAAGCCCGGTCAGCCGCGCCCGATACGGCGCCAGCGGGTCGCGCTCAGGCCGCCTGCTTGATGACATCGATCTGATGGCCGGCCACGGTCACGCGGCGACACTCCCTGGCATATCCCAGCGCCAGCTTCATCATGGGGAAGATCCGGCCGATTTGTAGGGCCATGGCGAGGTCGATCACGCCTTTTTCGCCCCAGCGCGCGCGAACGGCGTCGCGGCAGGCGTCATCGTCGGTCGAGCGCTGCACGATGGCGTCGGCGAAGTGGAAGCCGAGCGCGGTGTCCGCGGTCATGGCGGCAACGTCACGACGGAGCACGGCGGTGACCTGCTGTTCCGCCATTCCGGCTCCGATCGCCATGTCGGCGACTAGTTGCGCACAGGGACCGCAATCTTCCGCCAGGGCGCCGGTCAGCTTGGCAGCATAGAAGGCCTCAACCGGCGCGACCGCGCGGTAGGCGGCGGCCTTCATCGCGCCGGCGAATTTGAAGAACGCGGCGGGCGATTCCTTCAGCATGATCTCGAGATAGGTGGTGTCGTAGCCGTAGCGCCTGGAATAGGCGCGCAGCATGCGGCGCGCGATGAAGCTACGCATGTCGTTCTCCTTGATTTGGCAGGGCGGAATAGAGGGCGAGCGCCGCGGGCAGGACGACCGCCACCAGATCGGATGCGGCATGGCGGTCGTGGCCGCCGGCGATCATCACGAGATGCAGCAGGCCGTGGCCGGCCAGGAACGCGGCGCCCGCGACCGCTGCCGGCCACCAGGCCGGCCACAAGGCTCGCGCGGCCAGGCCGAGCCCGGCCGCGATGAAGGCAATGCCGACGTCCTGGACCAAATGAGGGTTGAACGGACCGGTATCGGCGGCGCCGGGCACCAGCTGCCACCAGAGGGAACCGGCCGACAGCATCACCAGCCCATTGGCGAGGTTGAAGAGGGCGAGAATTCCTGCAATCCATCGTTTCATGCGAGCCTCCAGCGCCCAGACGAGCGGCGGCATTGGAGCGTGACGCCGTCCGGGAAGAAATTTTTCGCTGGGCCGGGCAGGTCGCCGAACTGGTCTGAAATTTGCTCTTGGCAAGCAGGGCAGGACCGGCTACATAGCGCCTTCCGGGCGTGCTGGCACTTGCTGGCATGTCCGTGCTCGCAATCCGAAAACCTGAGATGATAGGAGATCATTCCTTTCCGCATGCCCGCAAGGATGCTCGAAAGGAAGGAGACCCATCGCCTTCAGAGGAATGAGAGCAGGGGCCTTCAGCGTGCTGAAGTGCCTCGATCCTGTCCAAGACTGCAGGCGCCCGCGAGAACTTCGTGTTTTCAACGGCTTAATCGCATGGCCTGCATAGACGGGTGAAGACCGGATTTTGCACTCCACGTCGCGATCAGTTCGCGGCCGGGAGGCTGGTTTGGTTCGAACCTCGACAGCCCATGGCCGCAAGGCTTGGGAGGGCAGGCTTCTAGATGTCGTCTTGCCCGGCATGTCCGAAGGGTCTTGCGCCCCAAGGATCAGGTTTAGGGCGGGACGATGGGTGCAACCCGGCGGTCCTGCCTTCGCGGAAAGGCCGCCAACCGGAAAGAGCTTGCTGTGGAACGAGCGGCAAAAAAAGAGTCGGTCGAACAACTTAACGAGGTCTTCAAGACCACGTCGGTTGCGATCGTTGCTCACTATTCCGGCCTCACCGTGGCCCAGATGCAGAAGCTGCGCATGCAGATGAAGCAGGCGGGTGCGTCGGTGAAGGTCTCGAAGAACCGTCTCGCCAAAATTGCTCTTGAAGGCACTGACGTCGCTGCCATCGGCTCCCTGCTGAAGGGACCGACCGTGATCGCTACTTCGAACGATCCGGTTGCGGCGCCAAAGGTTGCCATCGAATTCGCCAAGGCGAACGAGAAGTTCGTCATCCTCGGCGGCTCGATGGGTAAAACCGTCCTGAATGTCGACAGCGTGAAGGCGCTTGCCTCACTGCCGTCGCTCGACGAACTGCGCGGCAAGATCGTTGGCCTCCTCGTGGCGCCGGCGACCAAGCTTGCTCAGCTCTCCAACGCGCCCGCGGCCAAGCTCGCACGCGTCATTCAGGCTCATGCCTCAAAGGGCGAAGCGGCCTGACCCTTCGCTAATCTCAAACCTGGTTCGAACCAAACGTTTAAGGAACTGAACAATGGCTGACTTGCAGAAAATCGTCGACGACCTCTCGAGCCTCACCGTGCTCGAAGCGGCCGAACTCGCCAAGCTCCTCGAAGAAAAGTGGGGCGTGTCCGCCGCTGCCGCCGTTGCGGTTGCCGGCCCGGCTGCTGGTGGTGGCGGTGCCGCTGCTCCGGCTGAAGAGAAGACCGACTTCACCGTCGTGCTGGCTGGGGCCGGCGACAAGAAGATCGAAGTCATCAAGGAAGTCCGCGCCATCACCGGCCTGGGCCTGAAGGAAGCCAAGGACCTCGTCGAAGGCGCTCCGAAGCCCGTCAAGGAAGGCGTCAACAAGGAAGAAGCCGACAAGATCAAGGCCCAGCTCGAGAAGGCTGGCGCCAAGGTCGAGCTCAAGTAATGCGCGATCCGGGAGCGCCGCAGGGCGCTCCCGGGCCATGCAAACGGCGTGCGACAGGTTGTCGCGTGGCACGCCGGACACAAAAAAGTGTGGGGATCCGTGGACTTAACCCTCGAATCTCCTTTATTGCCATCCCATATCGGGTTGGCAGCGGAAAAACACGGTAGGCGGCGGGGACGGCAGGGTCCTCGGCGGAAGCCGTTGGGAGACAGTCAGATTTCGGGCTTTTTCAGTCCGTAAAGCGGAGCGTTTGGACGAGCGGGTGCAGTGATGCGCCCCGCGCGTTGTTTTGCGTTTTGGAGGTGGTCGGGGCCGGGACGGGGATTTAATTCCTGACTTTGCGCTTCGTTCCTTCGAGACGATTCGAAATTCAACCCGGGGCCGATGGCAGTCGCTCCCGGAAGGTTCGCCCCACAAAGGCGACGAAAATGAGAGGCCACGATGGCGCAGCAGACATTCACCGGTCGCAAACGCGTACGCAAGTTTTTCGGTCACATCAAGGAAGTCGCCGAGATGCCGAACCTCATCGAGGTACAAAAGGCGTCCTATGACCAGTTCCTGATGGTCGACGAGCCGACCGGCGGTCGGCTCGACGAGGGCCTGCAGGCGGTGTTCCGCTCGGTGTTCCCGATCTCGGATTTCTCCGGCACCTCGATGCTCGAATTCGTCCGCTACGAGTTCGAGCAGCCGAAATATGACGTCGACGAGTGTCGCCAGCGCGGCATGACCTTCGCTGCGCCGCTCAAGGTGACGCTGCGCCTCATCGTGTTTGATATCGACGAGGAAACCGGCGCCAAGTCGGTGAAGGACATCAAGGAGCAGGACGTCTACATGGGCGATATCCCGCTCATGACGATGAACGGCACCTTCGTCGTCAACGGCACCGAGCGCGTCATCGTCTCGCAGATGCACCGTTCGCCGGGCGTGTTCTTCGACCACGACAAGGGCAAGACCCATTCGTCCGGCAAGCTGCTGTTTGCCGCGCGCGTGATTCCGTATCGCGGTTCCTGGCTCGACATCGAGTTCGACGCCAAGGACATCGTGTTCGCGCGCATCGACCGCCGCCGCAAGCTGCCCGTGACCTCGCTGATGTACGCGCTCGGTCTCGACGGCGAGCAGATCCTGTCGACCTTCTACAAGAAGATCACCTACAAGCGGACCAAGGACGGATGGCGCGTGCCGTTCGATGCCAACCGCTTCCGCGGCTATTCGACCGTCAACGACCTGATCGACGCCGACACCGGCAAGGTGGTGCTCGAGGCCGGCAAGAAGCTGACAGTGCGCCAGGCGCGCCAGCTTCAGGAGAAGGGCCTGAAGGCGCTGCGCATGTCGGACGAGGAACTCGTCGGCAACTATCTCGCCGAGGATCTCGTCAACCCGAAGACCGGTGAGATCTACGCCGAAGCCGGCGAGGAGATCACCGAGAAGTCGCTCAAGGTGCTGAACGAGCAGGGTTACAAGGACCTGCCGCTGCTCGACATCGACCACGTCAATGTCGGCGCCTACATCCGCAACACGCTGTCTGCCGACAAGAACATGACGCGCGAGGACGCGCTGTTCGACATCTACCGCGTGATGCGTCCGGGCGAGCCGCCGACGCTGGATTCGGCGCAGGCGATGTTCCAGTCGCTGTTCTTCGACGCCGAGCGCTACGACCTCTCCGCGGTCGGCCGCGTCAAGATGAACATGCGCCTCGAGCTCGATGCGCCCGATACCCATCGCACGCTGCGCAAGGAAGACATCCTGGCGGTCATCAAGACGCTGGTCGACCTGCGCGACGGCAAGGGCGAGATCGACGACATCGACCACCTCGGCAACCGCCGGGTGCGCTCGGTCGGCGAGCTCATGGAGAACCAGTACCGGATCGGCCTGCTCCGCATGGAGCGCGCGATCAAGGAGCGCATGTCGAGCGTCGATATCGACACCGTGATGCCGCAGGACCTGATCAACGCCAAGCCCGCGGCTGCCGCGGTGCGCGAGTTCTTCGGCTCATCGCAGCTGTCGCAGTTCATGGACCAGACCAACCCGCTGTCGGAAATCACCCACAAGCGGCGCCTGTCGGCGCTTGGCCCGGGCGGTCTGACCCGCGAGCGCGCCGGCTTCGAAGTCCGCGACGTGCATCCGACGCATTACGGCCGCATCTGCCCGATCGAGACGCCGGAAGGTCCGAACATCGGCCTGATCAACTCGCTGGCGACGTTCGCGCGCGTCAACAAGTACGGCTTCGTCGAGACGCCCTATCGCAAGATCAAGGACGGCCGGGTCACCGACGAGGTGATCTATCTGTCGGCGATGGAAGAGGGCCGCTACCGCGTCGCGCAGGCCAACGTGCCGCTCGATGCCAAGGGCCGCTTCACCGACGACCTCGTGGTCTGCCGTCACGCCGGCGAAGTGCTGCCGGTGACGCCGGACAAGGTCGACTACATGGACGTGTCGCCGAAGCAGCTGGTTTCGGTCGCCGCGGCGCTGATCCCGTTCCTCGAGAACGACGACGCCAACCGCGCGCTGATGGGCTCGAACATGCAGCGCCAGGCGGTGCCACTGGTCCGCGCCGAGGCGCCGTTCGTCGGCACCGGCATGGAAGGCGTGGTCGCCCGTGACTCGGGCGCGGCGATTGCCGCGCGCCGCTCGGGCGTGATCGACCAGATCGACGCCACCCGCGTCGTGATCCGCGCCACCGAGGATCTCGATCCGACCAAGTCGGGCGTCGATATCTACCGGCTGATGAAGTACCAGCGCTCCAACCAGTCGACCTGCATCAACCAGCGTCCGCTGGTGAAGGTCGGCGACATCGTCAAGAAGGGCGACATCATCGCCGACGGTCCGTCGACCGATCTCGGCGAGCTCGCGCTCGGCCGCAACGTGCTGGTCGCGTTCATGCCGTGGAACGGCTACAACTTCGAAGACTCGATCCTGCTCTCCGAGCGGATCGTGAAGGACGATGTCTTCACCTCGATTCACATCGAAGAGTTCGAGGTGATGGCCCGCGACACCAAGCTCGG
Organism: Bradyrhizobium sp. USDA 4502; assembly: GCF_054063355.1. Lineage (NCBI taxonomy): Bacteria > Pseudomonadati > Pseudomonadota > Alphaproteobacteria > Hyphomicrobiales > Nitrobacteraceae > Bradyrhizobium > Bradyrhizobium sp. USDA 4502. The sequence continues at coordinate 3,707,731 of NZ_JBSSGF010000001.1, read as the reverse complement.
TCCTGAGGAAATTACCCGCGACATTCCGAACGTCTCGGAAGAAGCGCTGAAGAACCTCGACGAAGCCGGTATCGTCTATATCGGTGCGGAAGTCCGCGCCGGCGACATCCTGGTCGGCAAGATCACGCCGAAGGGCGAGAGCCCGATGACGCCGGAAGAGAAGCTGCTGCGCGCCATCTTCGGCGAGAAGGCCTCCGACGTCCGCGACACCTCGCTGCGCGTGCCTCCGGGCGTGCAGGGCACCATCGTGGAAGTCCGCGTGTTCAACCGCCACGGCGTCGACAAGGACGAGCGTGCGCTGGCGATCGAGCGCGAGGAGATCGAGCGTCTCGCCAAGGACCGCGACGACGAGCAGGCGATCCTGGACCGCAACGTCTACAACCGCCTCGCCGAGCTGCTGGAGAACCGCCAGGGCATCGCCGGCCCGAAGGGCTTCAAGAAGGATACCAAGATCACCCGCGCGGTGCTCGACGAGTATCCGAAGTCGCAGTGGTGGCTGTTCGCCTCGCCGAACGACAAGCTGATGGCCGAGATCGAGGCCATGCGGAAGCAGTACGACGAGTCGAAGAAGGGCCTCGAGCAGCGCTTCCTCGACAAGGTCGAGAAGCTGCAGCGTGGCGACGAGCTGCCGCCCGGCGTGATGAAGATGGTCAAGGTCTTCGTCGCGGTGAAGCGCAAGATCCAGCCCGGCGACAAGATGGCCGGCCGTCACGGCAACAAGGGTGTGGTGTCGAAGATCGTGCCGATCGAGGACATGCCGTTCCTCGAGGACGGAACGCACGCCGACATCGTGCTCAATCCGCTCGGCGTGCCTTCGCGCATGAACGTCGGTCAGATCCTTGAGACCCATCTCGGTTGGGCCTGCGCCGGCCTCGGCAAGCGCATCGGGCAGACCATCGACGCCTATTATCACAAGCAGGATCTCAAGCCGCTGCGCGAGACCCTGAAGAAGATCTACGGCGAGGATGAAACCATCAAGTCGCTGAACGACAACGAGCTGGTCGAACTCGGCCGCAATCTGAGCCACGGCGTGCCGATCGCAACGCCGGTGTTCGACGGCGCCAAGGAAGCAGACATCGAGGAGATGCTGAAGCTCGCGGGCTTCGACGCCTCCGGCCAGTCGACCGTTTATGACGGCCGTACCGGTGATCAGTTCGATCGTAAGGTGACGATGGGCTACATCTACATGCTCAAGCTGCACCATCTCGTGGACGACAAGATCCACGCGCGTTCGATCGGTCCGTACTCGCTCGTCACCCAGCAGCCGCTGGGCGGCAAGGCGCAGTTCGGCGGCCAGCGCTTCGGCGAAATGGAGGTCTGGGCGCTGGAAGCCTACGGCGCCGCCTACACGCTGCAGGAGATGCTGACCGTGAAGTCGGACGACGTCGCCGGCCGTACCAAGGTGTACGAGGCGATCGTGCGCGGCGACGACACCTTCGAGGCCGGTATTCCGGAATCGTTCAACGTGCTGGTCAAGGAAATGCGCTCGCTCGGCCTCAACGTCGACCTGCACAATTCCAAGGTGGGACCGGCGTCGACGTCGGAAGCGGCCGAGTAACGCTGTGATCATGCCCGGCGCCAAACGCGCCGGGCCTCCGCACCCCGCTCGGACGTTGGGCGGGGCGCGCGCTGAATAAAAGTTTCGAATTTGCTGCCGGTGACGATCGGCACGCGAGGAGAAGACCATGAATCAAGAGATTATGAATCTTTTCAATCCGACGACCCCGGCCCAGGTCTTCGACCAGATCCGGATTTCGATCGCGTCTCCGGAGAAGATTCTGTCCTGGTCCTACGGCGAGATCAAGAAGCCGGAGACCATCAACTACCGCACCTTCAAGCCGGAGCGTGACGGCCTGTTCTGCGCGCGCATCTTCGGGCCGATCAAGGACTACGAATGCTTGTGCGGCAAGTACAAGCGGATGAAGTACAAGGGCATCATCTGCGAGAAGTGCTCGGTCGAGGTGACACTGTCGCGCGTCCGGCGCGAGCGCATGGGCCATATCGAGCTGGCGGCGCCGGTCGCCCACATCTGGTTCCTGAAGTCGCTGCCCTCGCGCATCGGCCTCCTGCTCGACATGACGCTGAAGGATCTCGAGCGGATCCTGTACTTCGAATACTACGTTGTGCTCGAGCCGGGTCTCACCGCGCTGAAGGACCGTCAGCTGCTGTCGGAAGACGAGTATCTGAAGGCGCAGGACGAGTACGGCCAGGATTCCTTCACCGCCATGATCGGCGCCGAGGCGATCCGCGAGCTGCTCAAGGGGCTCGAGCTCGAAAAGCTCGAGGCGACGCTGCGTGCCGACATGGCGGAGACCGACTCCGACATCAAGCACAAGAAGCTCGCCAAGCGTCTGAAGATCGTCGAGGCTTTCCGCGTTTCCGGCAACAAGCCGGAATGGATGATCATGACGGTCGTGCCGGTGATTCCGCCGGACCTGCGTCCGCTGGTGCCGCTCGACGGTGGCCGGTTTGCGACCTCGGACCTCAACGACCTGTACCGCCGCGTCATCAACCGCAACAACCGCCTGAAGCGGCTGATGGAGCTGCGTGCGCCCGACATCATCATCCGCAACGAAAAGCGCATGCTGCAGGAGGCCGTCGACGCACTGTTCGACAACGGCCGCCGCGGCCGCGTCATCACCGGCGCCAACAAGCGTCCGCTGAAGTCGCTCGCCGACATGCTGAAGGGCAAGCAGGGCCGGTTCCGCCAGAACCTGCTTGGCAAGCGCGTCGACTATTCGGGCCGTTCGGTGATCGTGGTCGGTCCCGAGCTGCGCCTGCATCAGTGCGGCCTGCCGAAGAAGATGGCGCTCGAGCTGTTCAAGCCGTTCATCTACTCGCGGCTCGACGCCAAGGGCCTGTCCACCACGGTGAAGCAGGCCAAGAAGCTGGTCGAGAAGGAGCGTCCGGAGGTCTGGGATATCCTCGACGAGGTGATCCGCGAGCATCCGGTGCTGCTCAACCGCGCGCCGACGCTGCATCGCCTGGGCATCCAGGCGTTCGAGCCGGTGCTGATCGAGGGCAAGGCGATCCAGCTGCATCCGCTGGTCTGCGCCGCCTTCAACGCCGACTTCGACGGCGACCAGATGGCCGTGCACGTTCCGCTGTCGCTCGAAGCGCAGCTGGAAGCGCGCGTCCTGATGATGTCGACCAACAACATCCTGCATCCGGCGAACGGCCAGCCGATCATCGTGCCGTCGCAGGACATCGTGCTCGGCCTCTACTACGTCTCGATCATGCGCGAAGGCCTGCCCGGCGAGGGCAAGATCTTCGGCGACATGGCCGAGCTCGAGCACGCCCTGCATTCGAAGGTCATCCACCTCCACACCAAGATCAAGTACCGGTGGGAAGGCCTCGACGAGGAAGGCAAGCACTCCAAGCGCTGGATCGAAACCACTGCGGGCCGCGTCATGCTCGGCAACCTGCTGCCGAAGAACCCGAAGATCTCGTACGACATCATCAACAAGCTGATGACCAAGCGCGAGATCTCCGGCGTGATCGATCAGGTCTACCGGCACTGCGGTCAGAAGGAGACGGTGATCTTCTGCGACCGAATCATGGCGCTCGGCTTCTACAACGCCTTCAAGGCGGGCATCTCGTTCGGCAAGGACGACATGGTCGTGCCGGCGTCGAAGTGGAAGATCGTCGATCAGACCCGTACGCTGGCGAAGGATTTCGAGCAGCAGTACAATGACGGCCTGATCACCCACGGCGAGAAGTACAACAAGGTCGTCGACGCCTGGTCGAAGGCCGGTGAAGAAGTCGCCAAGGCGATGATGAAGGAGATCTCGTCCACCAAGAAGACGGCGGCGGGCGCGGATGCCGACATCAACTCGATCTACATGATGGCGCACTCCGGTGCGCGTGGTTCGCCGGCCCAGATGCGCCAGCTCGCCGGCATGCGCGGCCTGATGGCCAAGCCGTCGGGCGAGATCATCGAGACGCCGATCATTTCCAACTTCAAGGAAGGTCTGTCGGTGCTCGAGTACTTCAACTCGACCCACGGCGCCCGCAAGGGCCTCGCGGACACCGCGTTGAAGACCGCGAACTCGGGTTACCTGACCCGCCGTCTGGTCGACGTAGCGCAGGACTGCATCATCACGCAGACCGACTGCGGCACCACGCTCGGCATCAAGATGCGCGCCATCGTCGACGCCGGCACCGTGGTCGCCTCGCTCGGCTCGCGCATCCTGGGCCGCGTGGCCTGCGATGACGTGCGCGATCCCGCCACCAACGAGGTCGTCATCAAGCGTGACACCTTGATGGAGGAGAGCCACGTCGACGCGATCCAGCAGGCCGGCATCCAGGAAGTGAAGATCCGCTCGGCGCTGACCTGCGAGCTGATCAACGGCATCTGCGCCAAGTGCTACGGCCGCGACCTGGCCCGCGGCACCCCGGTCAACCACGGTGAGGCCGTCGGCGTCATCGCGGCACAATCGATCGGTGAGCCCGGCACGCAGCTGACGATGCGCACGTTCCACATCGGCGGTGCCGCGCAGCTCAACGAGCAGTCGTTCGTCGAATCGAACTTCGACGGCAAGATCGTGATTAAGAACAAGGCGATCGCCCGCAACAGCGAAGGCAGCCTGATCGCTATGGTGCGCAACATGGTCGTTGCGATCGTCGATGCCGACGGCACCGAGCGTGCGACCCACCGTATTCAGTACGGTTCGAAGATGCACGTCGACGAAGGCGATATGGTCAAGCGCGGCCAGCGCATCGCCGAGTGGGATCCCTATACCCGCCCGGTGCTGAGCGAGGTCGAGGGCACGATCGGTTTCGAGGATCTGGTCGAGGGACAGTCGATCTCGGAAACGCTCGACGAGTCGACCGGTATCGCCAAGCGCGTGGTCATCGACTGGCGCACGACGCGCGGCGGTTCGGACCTGCGTCCGGCCATCGTGGTCAAGGGCAAGGACGGCAAGGTGATGAAGCTCGCGCGTGGCGGCGATGCCCGCTACATGCTGTCGGTCGACGCCATTCTGTCGGTCGACACCGGCGGGAAGGTGATGCCGGGCGACATCCTGGCGCGTATCTCGACCGAGAGCGCCAAGACGCGTGACATCACCGGCGGTCTGCCGCGGGTGGCGGAACTGTTCGAGGCTCGCAAGCCGAAGGATGCGGCGATCATCGCGGAGACCGCGGGAACGATCCGCTTCGGCCGCGACTACAAGAACAAGCGCCGCATCTCGATCGAGCCGATGGACAAGACCGAGGAGCCGCGTGAGTACCTGATCCCGAAGGGCAAGCACATCCACCTTCAGGACGGCGACATCGTCGAAAAGGGCGATTTCATCGTCGAAGGCAATCCGGCGCCGCACGACATCCTGGCGATCAAGGGCATCGAGGAGCTCGCTGCCTATCTGGTCAACGAAATCCAGGAGGTCTACCGGTTGCAGGGCGTGCTCATCAACGACAAGCACATCGAGGTGATTGTCCGTCAGATGCTGCAGAAGGTCGAGGTCACCGATCAGGGCGACACCGACATGATCTCGGGCGAGCAGGTCGACAAGATCGAGTTCGACGCGCTCAACACCAAGGCCAAGGAGGAGGGCAAGAAGCCCGCCACGGGTACGCCGGTTCTGCTCGGCATCACCAAGGCGAGCCTGCAGACCCGCTCCTTCTTCTCGGCGGCGTCGTTCCAGGAGACCACGCGCGTGCTCACCGAAGCTGCCGTCAACGGCAAGGTGGACCCGCTCGAGGGCCTCAAGGAGAACGTCATTGTCGGCCGCCTGATCCCGGCCGGCACCGGCGCCTCGATGGCGCGGATCCGCGAGGTCGCGGTCAAGCGCGACAAGCTGATCCTCGACGAGCGCGAGAAGCAGCAGGCGGCGATCGTGCCGACGGCTCCGGAAGCGGAGCCGCTGGCGCTGCCGCCCGCCGAATAGGCATCCGCAAGACTACGGGTATGGCGAGAAGGCCGGCGTTTAGCCGGCCTTTTTGCTGCTTTCTTTGCTTGCTGCGGTGCAGGGACGCAGTTTGTTCATCTTTCCTTCAGGCAAAAAAGTGCCTTTGCTAGGGTGACTTAGACCGGCTGTTTGGCTCGCGCCGGAGACGACGGAATCCATATGCTCGACTTGGCTATCGTAGGCGGCGGCCCCGGGGGGCTGATGAGCGCCTGGTATTTGAAGCGCAAACTCGGCGACCTCTGCCGCGTTACCATCTTCGAGGCGTCGAACCGCCTTGGCGGCAAGATCGTCACGCGCAAATTCGACACCGCGCCCGCGATGTATGAGGCCGGCGTCGCCGAGATCTATGATTACTCGATGACGGGGCCGGACCCGCTGCGCGAGCTGATCCAGCATTTCGGCCTGCAGACGATCCCGATGGACGCCGAGCAGGTGCAGCTCGACGGCGAGTTGCTTGCCGACGTTCCCGGCATGCGCCGCAAATACGGGGCGAAGACCGCGGCCGCGATCGAGGCGTTCCGCAAGCGCTGCAGCGACCTGGTGTCGCCGATCGAATATTACGAGGGCGTCGGCGCCCACGACAACGAACACCCGTGGGCCTACAAGACCGCCGAGCAGGTCCTCGACGAGGAGGTCGAGGACGCGACCGCCAAGCGTTTCTTCAAGGTGATGGCGCGTTCCGACATCGCGACCGAGAGCCACAACACCAACGGCCTCAACGCGCTGAAGAACTACGTGATGGACGTCGACGGCTATATCGGCCTGTATTCGATCCAGAACGGCAACGAGCAGCTGATCGATTGTCTGCGCTCGGAAGTCAGCGCCGACATCCAGCTCAACCATCGTGTGCTCAAGGTCGGCAAGACCGCTGGCGGCCGCTACCAGCTCAACATGATGAACGGCAAGGGGCCGGAGACGCGCGACTTCGATCTCGTGCTGGTCTGCCTGCCGCACTCCTGGCTCGCGACCATGCGCTGGGACGGCGAACAGCTGCGCAAGTCGATGGTCAAGCACGTCGCCTATTTCGACCGGCCCGCGCATTATCTGCGGGTCTCGATCCTGTTCGACGAGCCGTTCTGGGGCGAGAAGATCCCGGGCGCCTGGTTCATGTCGGAAGCGTTCGGCGGCTGCTGCGTCTACAACGAGGGCGCGCGTCACGATGTCGGCAAGCACGGCGTGCTGAACTGGCTGATCGCAGGCTCGGATGCGCTGGCCTTCGCCAATCTCAGCGATCAGGAGCTGATCGATGCCGCGTTGAAGTCGCTGCCTGCCTCGCTCGGCGATGCGCGCGAGCATTTCCTGGAAGGCAAGATCCATCGCTGGCTGTCGTCGGTCAACGCGCTGCCGGGCGGCCTGCCGGTGCGCGACGTCATGACCAACCACCGGCCCGAGCCGAAGGAGCATCCCGGCATCGTGGTGGTCGGCGACTATCTGTTCGATTCGACGCTGAACGGACTGCTCGATTCCTCCGATGCCGCGACCGACATCATTGTCACCGAGATGATGCGGCTGCGCCGTAGCCGCGCGCAGGACGAGAGCTCGCTGTCCGACAAGATCGACCGCAGCTATTTCGACGATTATCGCGGCGTCGGCCCTTACAGCGAGGTCTGGCGCAACTTCACCGACCCCGCCTATCTGACGGACCTGATCAAGACGGTTTGGGGCAGGGCGAAGGGCTACAAGCTGCTGATCGCCGGCTCCGCCAGCGGCGAACTGGTCGGCGCGCTGCGCGAACGTGGCATCGATGCCTGGGGCATCGAGAACAACCGCTACATCCACGGCAAGACGCCGAAGGCGCTCAAGAAGTACAACAAGCTCGGCTCGATCGCCGACATGCCGTTCAAGGCCAACGAGTTCGACTTCGTGTTCGAGACCTCGCTGTGCCATCTCGGCGAGAAGCAGGTGGTGCGCGGGGTGCGCGAGCTCAACCGCGTGGTCAAGACCGGCGTCGTGTTCGCGTCGGTGACTTCCGACATGGCGGCGGCAGTGATCGATCGCTACGACCTGCTGCGCGGGGTGAAGAAGCTCGGCACCTGGTGGGAGTGGTCGGAATTGTTCTTCGGCAACGGCTTCGATCTGTCGATGCACCGCCGCGACTGCACCGATGCGCTGTGGACATTGACGCTGGCCGCCAACAAGGGGCCAGGGCAGTGGTACGCCGACTCCGACAGCCTGCGCTATTCCTTCTTCGACAAGGTCGAAGCCGACCTCGACGACTAGCGGGACCGACCGGAAGCTTTTGCCGCGAGCCGACCGGCCTCGTGTCAACCAGCTGTCAAACGGCGGCAATGCTTTGCTCCGCGAATCCGCGCGAGCGCGCCGCGGCGCGTCGGCCGTTCCAAACGCTTTGCCGAATTCGTCGTGATCGCATAGGATTACGGGCGCAGTGTTATCAGCTGCGGTTTCGATTTGCGGTCATGCCGGCCGTGGAGCATCGGTTGGTTTCATGGCGCCAAGACCTCCTGCATCAGACGATCCGACGAGAGCGGCGGCCGACAATCCCGAGCTGAAGAAGAAGCCCGCGTCCGGTCCGCCCGCGGCGGCCGCCTCCACGAAGCCGTCCGCGGCGCCGGCTGACGACGAAGAGGAAGACGACGCGGACGACGAGTTCGAGCTCGATGACGACGATGATGACGAGGACCTCGTCGTCTTCACCGCCAAGGAAGCCGCCGGCGCGCTCTCCACGATCTTTGGCTTCGTCAGGCCGATCCTGGCGAACTACAGGAAGCCGTTCGCCTGCGTCGCCTTCGGCGTGCTGGTCGAGACGTTGTTCAACGTCATCATGCCGCTCAGCCTGAAATTCCTGATCGACGACGCGCTCGGCGAGGAGGATTTCGGGGCCCTCTACAAGATCCTCGGTGTGCTCGCGGTTGCCGGCATCGTCACCTCGATCATCGCGGTCTGGTACGAGCGCTGGGATGCGCGGCTGGGCGCCGGCATCATCGCCGACGTGCGGACGCGGCTGTTCGACCATGTCCAGAACCTGCCGTCGGCCTATTTCGCGCGCACCAAGCGCGGCGAGATCCTGTCGCGCTTCTCGATCGATCTGTCGGCGTTCGAGGGCTCGGTCAAGACCTTCGCCAACAGCGCGGCGCTGCCGGGCCTCGAGCTGGTCGCGGGCATCATCCTGATGCTGTTCCTGAACTGGCAGCTTGCCGTGGTCGCCTTGCTGGTGTTTCCGATCACCCTGATCGGGCCGCGCATCCTGACGCCGAAGGCGGTGCAGGCCAATTACGAGCAGAAGCAGAACGAGGCCGCGCTGCTCGGAACCGTGCAGGAGAACGTCGCCGCGCAGGCGGTGGTGAAGGCGTTCAATCTGCAGCGCCGGGCGCTCGGCTGGTTCACGATGCGCAACCGCGACGTCCGGGCCAAGGCCGCGTCAGCCATGTTCCTGTCGACCATGGTGGAGCGCACCGTCACCATCGCGGTGCTGCTGCTCCACCTCGTGGTGCTGGCGATCGGCGCCTATCTCGCCACCAAGGGGCAGATCACCGTCGGCACCTTCGTGACCTTCGAGAGTGCGTTCTGGGAGGTGTCGTACAACATCGCCCATCTGATGCATTTCATCCCGGTGTCGATCCAGTCGGCGGCGGCGGTGCGGCACATCCAGGAACTGCTCGACGAGCCGACCCGCGGCGCCGACCGTCCCGGCGCGCCGGATCTGCCGCGCATCACCAACGACATCTCCTTCGATCGCGTCACCTTCCAGTATGAGGGGGCACAGACGCCGGTGCTCGACAATCTCAGCCTCAAGCTCAATGCCGGCAAGAGCATTGCGATCGTCGGTCCCAGCGGCTCGGGCAAGAGCACGCTGATCAACCTGATCCTGCGGCTCTACGTGCCGGACGAGGGCCGCGTCGCCGTTGACGGCGTCGATATCCGCCGGGTGACGCGCGAGTCGCTGCGGGCCAACATGGCGGTCGTGTTCCAGGAGAACATGCTGTTCAACATGTCGATCCGCGAGAACATCCGGCTCGGCAAGGAAGGCGCGACCGACGCGGAGGTCGAGGACGCTGCCCGCAAGGCCGAGATCCATCGCTACATCATGAGCCTGCCGCAGCGCTACGACACGCCGGTCGGCGAGCGCGGCGATACCTTGTCGGGCGGCCAGCGCCAGCGCATCGCGATCGCGCGCGCGATCATCCGTAACCCGTCCGTGCTGCTGCTCGACGAGGCGACTTCGGCGCTCGACCAGACCACGGAGGCTGCGATCAATCGCACGCTGCTCAAGGTCGCCGAGGGCCGCACCATGATCTGGTCGACGCATCGCCTGACTTCGGTGGTCGAGATGGACGAGATCATCGTGATCTCCGGCGGCAGGGCGATCGAACGCGGCTCGCACGAGGAGCTGCTGGCCCGCAATGGCGTCTATCGCAAGCTGTGGGACGACCAGGGACATCTGAATCACGACGAGGACGCCGACGACGCGGATGATGACGATGATGACGATGATGAAGATGAGGACGAAGACGAGGATGAGGAGGCGTGAGGCCCGCGTCGCGGGCGATGGTCGAGCGCCAGATTTTTCGTTACGCCCGGTCCGCGGCGTGCGGACGTTGCCGGAAGTGGTTGGCCGGCTGCGTCGTTGACGCCGCCGCCGCAGGGTTGTGCAGCCGGCGCAGCCAGCCGCGGCCGAGATAGCCGAAAAAGCGCGCCCAGCGCTGGGCCTGCCACGTGGGCCCGCTGCCGACCGACACCTCGCGGAAGCTGAATGCCTTGGCGTTCGACCAGGCGTCGCAGGCGGTCTTGACCGGATCGTCGTAGAACGCGGTGATCTTCTCCTCGCCCATGCCGTCGGTCGACAGCCAGGCCGGGATGTAGACGTTGCAGAGCTGGGCGACGTCGGTGAACACCTTGTCGGTACCGGTGCCGGTGACGGGGCAGGTGCTGGCGAAGGCATCACCGACCAGCACCACGCCGGCCTGCCGATAGCCGGTGCTGACAAAGATGTCGGCGGGCCTGATCTTGATATCGCCGGCGATGTCGAACTCGCCGGTGAGCCGGCGCAGCCGCGGCAGCGCGGCGTTCAGCGTCTCCACCGGATTGCGCCGCATCGCCCGCAGCCAGGGATCGTCGGCCTTGCGATAGGTGAAGAGGTTGGCGCGCATCCGGTTTCCGATCGGAAACAGCGTGATGTAGGGGATGCGATCGCTCGGCCGCTCCGAGAAGTAGGTCATGGCCGCGAACGGGAAGGCGGGGCGGCCGACGGGGACGAAATCGAAGCCGAGCGAGATCGAGTGGCAGAAGCTCGTGACCAGCCGCTCGATGCCGAGCATCCGGCGCAACCCGACGTTCAGGCCGTTGGCAAGCACCACAAGGCGCGCCGAGATCTCCTCGCCATTGGCAAGCACGAGCCGCTGCCGCTCGGAACTGGTCGCGACATTGATCACCTTGTCGCAGATGAATTCCGCCGGCCCGGCGATTTCGTTCCGAATCGCCGCAATCAGCGCGTCGTACATGATGCCGTATTGCCGGCTCGGCTGCCGGTCGAGCAACCGGCCGAATCGCGCGATCCAGTTCTCGCCGTCCAGCGTCGCCGAGCGGAGCACCGACTCGGCGAGGCCGGTCCTGGCGAATCGCTCGAGCTGGAGGTCGCCGCCGATCTTTTCGACACGGAAATCGAACGGGTAGACCCGGTGGGGGTCGATCAGGATCGTCGGTATCCCGGCACGGCCGAGCATGGCGGTTGCGGTCGAGCCCGCAAGACCGCCGCCGATGATCGCGATGTCGGTGTACCGCATGAGAATTCCGTGGCTGTGACCCCGATTTTTGCGCTGCGAATGGCAAATAAAGGCTTAGTTTCGAAGTTTGCCTTCGGGACTAACTTGGGGAGAGTTGTTTCTATTCATATTTTACCCGGATGTAATATGATTCCGCACGCGTCCGAAGATTCGGATGAAGTGCGCGGGGAGGTCGGTCGGCCGTCACATTTCGCCTTGCGCCGAACCTCGGTGAAATGCGAAATCCGCAAGTGCCAGAGGCGTTTCTTCGCTTGTCGTTTTGCTTGACTTCACTATCTCTCGATTATACAAGGCGCCCACTTAACGACAGGCGGTGAGCTACGCCAGCGTCGGAACGGAACACCCGAAGGTCCTTTTTGAGGAGCCGGACGGGCACCAACCTCGACGAATGCCGCTCAAACGCTGTCGATGATAGCTAGGCAATGCCAGGACGATATTAGTTCTCTTGAGCACGTCCTCTTGAGAGTGAATTCGGATGCATGACCTCGGTGGCGGACCGAACAGCGAACGCTGAACGGTTCGGGATCGCGGTCCTCTGTGGCGTCGATGCGCTTTCCGCTCAGCGATGAGTGGTTGGCGCGATTTCGCTTTGCGCGGTTGTTTGTTCCGTGTCGAGCGGGCCGTGCGGGACGGCTAGTCCTGAGAAGAAATTTGCGGAGCCATTCAAGGTTTTCGCGCGAACTAAAGGGTGAAGGCTGCATGCCGACGATCAACCAGCTGATCGCAAATCCGCGTGAAGTGCAGAAGTCGCGTAAGAAGGTGCCGGCGCTGCAGCAGTCGCCGCAGAAGCGCGGCGTGTGCACGCGCGTCTACACCACGACCCCGAAGAAGCCGAACTCGGCGCTTCGTAAGGTCGCCAAGGTGCGCCTGACCAACGGCTTCGAGGTGATCGGCTACATCCCGGGTGAGGGCCATAACCTGCAGGAGCACTCGGTGGTCATGATCCGCGGCGGCCGCGTCAAGGACTTGCCCGGTGTGCGCTACCACATCCTCCGCGGCGTGCTGGATACCCAGGGCGTCAAGAACCGTAAGCAGCGTCGTTCGAAGTACGGCGCGAAGCGTCCGAAGTAAGCGGGAACCGATCAGATGTCGCGTCGCCATTCTGCCGAGAAGCGTGAAGTTCTTCCGGATCCGAAGTTCGGGAACATCATCATTACGAAGTTCATGAACTCGGTGATGTACGCCGGGAAGAAGTCGGTTGCCGAAAACATCGTCTACGGTGCGCTCGGCATGATCGAGGCCAAGACCAAGCAGAACCCGCTCGGCGTGTTCGAGCAGGCGCTCGAGAACGTGATGCCGACCATCGAGGTTCGTTCCCGCCGCGTCGGCGGCGCGACCTACCAGGTTCCGGTCGAAGTCCGTTCGGTGCGCCGTCAGGCGCTCGGCATCCGCTGGCTGATCTCGGCCGCTCGCGAGCGCAACGAGAAGACCATGACGGAGCGTCTCTCGGCTGAGCTGCTCGACGCCTCGAACAATCGCGGCAACGCCGTCAAGAAGCGGGAAGACGTGCACCGGATGGCGGAAGCCAACCGCGCGTTCTCGCACTATCGCTGGTAAGGCGAACAACGGAATTTAAGGAACAGTCTCATGCCCCGCCAACATGCCATCGAGGACTACCGCAACTTCGGTATCATGGCGCATATCGACGCCGGCAAGACCACGACCACCGAACGCATCCTGTATTACACCGGCAAGAGCCACAAGATCGGCGAAGTGCACGAGGGTGCCGCGACGATGGACTGGATGGAGCAGGAGCAGGAGCGTGGCATCACGATCACCTCGGCTGCGACCACCGCGTTCTGGAACGGCAAGCGCCTGAACATCATCGACACCCCCGGCCACGTCGACTTCACCATCGAGGTCGAGCGTTCGCTGCGCGTGCTCGACGGCGCCGTTTGCGTCCTCGACTCCAACCAGGGCGTCGAGCCGCAGACCGAGACCGTCTGGCGCCAGGGCGACAAGTACAAGGTTCCGCGCATCGTCTTCGCCAACAAGATGGACAAGACCGGCGCCGACTTCTTCAAGTGCCTGTCCGACATCGTCGACCGCCTCGGCGCCAAGCCGATCGCGATCCAGCTGCCGATCGGTGCCGAGAACAACTTCAAGGGTCTCGTCGACCTCGTGAAGATGAAGGGCGTCATCTGGAACGATGAATCGCTCGGCGCCAAGTTCGACTATGTCGACATTCCGGAAGATCTGGTCGAGCAGGCCAAGGAGTATCGCGAGAAGATGGTGGAAGCCGCCGTCGAGCTCGACGACGACGCTTTGGCTGCCTTCCTCGACGGCAAGGAGCCGGACGAGGCGACCCTGAAGCGCCTGATCCGCAAGGCCGTGCTGACCGGCGCGTTCTATCCGGTGCTGTGCGGCTCCGCGTTCAAGAACAAGGGCGTGCAGCCGCTGCTCGACGCCGTCGTCGACTATCTGCCGTCGCCGATCGACGTGCCCGCGATCAAGGGTACCGACGATGACGGCAACGAAGTCGTGCGCAAGGCGGACGACAAGGAGCCGCTGGCGCTGCTCGCGTTCAAGATCATGGACGACCCGTTCGTCGGCACCATCACCTTCTGCCGCATCTACTCCGGCATCCTGCAGTCGGGCACCGGCGTGGTGAACTCGACCCGCGAGAAGAAAGAGCGTATCGGCCGCATGCTGCTGATGCATGCGAACAACCGCGAAGACATCAAGGAAGCCTATGCCGGCGACATCGTCGCGCTGGCCGGCCTGAAGGAAGCGCGCACCGGTGACACGCTGTGCGATCCCGACAAGCCGGTGATCCTCGAGAAGATGGAATTCCCGGAGCCGGTGATCGAGATCGCGATCGAGCCGAAGTCGAAGGCCGACCAGGAAAAGCTCGGCGTGGCGCTTGCCAAGCTCGCCGCGGAAGATCCGTCGTTCCGCGTGTCGACCGACCAGGAGTCCGGCCAGACCATTCTCAAGGGTATGGGCGAACTGCATCTCGACATCAAGGTCGACATTCTCAAGCGCACCTACAAGGTCGACGCCAACATCGGCGCGCCGCAGGTGGCGTTCCGCGAACGCGTGACCAAGAAGGCCGAAGTCAAGTACACCCACAAGAAGCAGACCGGCGGTACCGGTCAGTTCGCCGAAGTGTCGATCGTCGTCGAGCCGAACGAGCCCGGCAAGGGCTATGAGTTCGAGTCGAAGATCGTCGGCGGTGCGGTGCCGAAGGAATACATCCCCGGCGTCGAAAAGGGCCTCAACAGCGTGATGGGCTCCGGTGTCGTTGCCGGCTTCCCGGTCGTGGACGTCAAGGTGCAGCTGGTCGACGGCAAGTATCACGACGTCGACTCGTCGGCACTGGCGTTCGAAATCGCATCGCGGGCTGCGTTCCGCGAAGCGTTGACGAAGGGCAAGTCCGTTCTGCTCGAGCCGATCATGAAGGTCGAGGTGGTGACCCCGGAAGACTACACCGGTTCGGTCATCGGCGACCTGAATTCCCGGCGTGGCCAGATCCAGGGCCAAGACATGCGCGGCAACGCCAACGTCATCAACGCGATGGTGCCGCTCATGAACATGTTCGGTTACGTGAACAACCTGCGCTCGATGAGCCAGGGTCGCGCGACCTTCACCATGCAGTTCGATCACTACGCCGAAGCTCCGGCGAACGTGTCGGCTGAAGTCCAGAAGAAGTTTGCCTGATTGTCGTTGATGGCAGTCAACGATTGAACGGAGAGTCAAATGGCCAAAGCTAAATTCGAACGTAACAAGCCCCACTGCAACATCGGCACCATCGGTCACGTCGACCATGGCAAGACCTCGCTGACCGCAGCGATCACCAAGGTGCTCGCAGAAACCGGCGGCGCGACGTTCACCGCCTACGACCAGATCGACAAGGCGCCGGAAGAGAAGGCCCGCGGCATCACGATCTCGACCGCTCACGTCGAGTACGAGACGACCAACCGCCACTACGCCCACGTCGACTGCCCCGGCCACGCCGACTACGTGAAGAACATGATCACCGGTGCCGCCCAGATGGACGGCGCGATCCTGGTCGTGTCGGCTGCTGACGGCCCGATGCCGCAGACCCGCGAGCACATCCTGCTCGCCCGCCAGGTCGGCGTGCCCGCGCTCGTCGTGTTCCTCAACAAGTGCGACATGGTCGACGATCCGGAGCTGCTCGAGCTCGTCGAGCTCGAAGTCCGCGAGCTGCTCTCGAAGTACGAATTCCCGGGCGACAAGATCCCGATCATCAAGGGCTCGGCGCTCGCCGCCCTCGAAGACAAGGACAAGAAGCTCGGCCACGACGCCATCCTCGAGCTGATGCGCAATGTCGACGAGTACATCCCGCAGCCGGAGCGTCCGATCGACCAGCCGTTCCTGATGCCGGTTGAAGACGTGTTCTCGATCTCGGGCCGCGGCACCGTCGTCACCGGCCGTGTCGAGCGCGGCGTGATCAAGGTCGGCGAGGAAATCGAAATCGTCGGTATCCGCGACACCCAGAAGACCATCGTCACCGGCGTCGAAATGTTCCGCAAGCTGCTCGATCAGGGCCAGGCCGGCGACAACATCGGTGCACTGCTCCGCGGCACCAAGCGCGAGGAAGTCGAGCGTGGCCAGGTGCTGTGCAAGCCCGGTTCGGTCAAGCCGCACACCAAGTTCAAGGCTGAGGCTTACATCCTCACCAAGGAAGAGGGCGGTCGCCACACCCCGTTCTTCACCAACTACCGTCCGCAGTTCTACTTCCGCACCACCGACGTGACCGGTGTCGTGCACCTGCCGGAAGGCACCGAGATGGTGATGCCGGGTGACAACATCGCGATGGAAGTGCACCTGATCGTGCCGATCGCGATGGAAGAGAAGCTGCGCTTCGCGATCCGCGAAGGCGGCCGCACCGTCGGCGCCGGCGTCGTCGCCGCGATCATCGAGTAACTACGCGAATAGGGAATGGCGAGTAGCGAGTGGGTCACTCCATTCGCTATTCGCTACTCGCCACTCACTAAAGAAAGAATACGGCAATGAACGGCCAAAATATTCGCATCCGTCTCAAGGCGTTCGACCATCGAATCCTCGATACGTCGACCCGCGAGATCGTGAACACGGCGAAGCGCACCGGTGCGCAGGTTCGCGGACCGATTCCGCTGCCGACCCGCATCGAGAAGTTCACCGTCAACCGTTCGCCGCACGTTGACAAGAAGAGCCGCGAGCAATTCGAGATGCGCACCCACAAGCGCCTCCTCGACATTGTCGACCCGACCCCGCAGACCGTCGATGCGCTGATGAAGCTCGACTTGGCCGCCGGTGTCGACGTCGAGATCAAGCTCTAAGGTTTTGGATTTTTACGTCCGCCGCTTGCGGACAGAAAGACAGGAAGCACGCCGATGCGCTCCGGAGTGATCGCACAAAAGGTCGGGATGACGCGGGTCTTTACGGAGACCGGCGAGCATATCCCTGTGACCGTGCTGAAGTTGGGCAACTGCCAGGTGCTGGGCCACCGCACGACCGAGAAGAACGGCTATGTCGCTCTTCAGCTCGGCTCGGGCGCCCGCAAGACCGTGTACATGCCCAAGGCCGAACGTGGCCAGTTCGCGGTCTCCAAGGTCGAGCCGAAGCGCAAGGTCGCCGAGTTCCGCGTGTCCGAGGATGCGCTGATCCCGGTCGGCGCGGAAATCCAGGCGGACCATTTCGTGGTCGGCCAGTTCGTCGACGTGACCGGTACCTCGATCGGTAAGGGCTTCGCCGGCGGCATGAAGCGCTGGAATTTCGGCGGTCTGCGCGCCACCCACGGTGTGTCGATCTCGCACCGTTCGATCGGTTCGACCGGTGGCCGTCAGGACCCCGGCAAGACCTTCAAGAACAAGAAGATGCCCGGTCACATGGGCGTCGACCGCATCACCACGCTCAATCTGCGCGTGGTTTCGACCGACGTCGAGCGCGGCCTGATCCTCGTCGAAGGCGCCGTTCCCGGCTCCAAGGGCGGCTGGATCTCGGTGCGCGACGCGGTCAAGAAGCCGCTGCCGAAGGACGCCCCGAAGCCCGGCAAGTTCAAGGTTGCAGGTGGCGAAGCTGCCGAGGCTGTGGCCGAGCAGGAGGGCGTGTGAGATGGAATTGAAAGTCACGACCCTTGAAGGCAAGGACGCCGGATCCGTCGAGCTCTCGGACGCGATCTTCGGTCTCGAGCCGCGCGCCGACATCATCCAGCGCTGCGTGCAGTGGCAGCTGAACAAGCGTCAGGCCGGCACCCACAAGGCCAAGGGCCGCGCCGAGATCTGGCGCACCGGCAAGAAGATGTACAAGCAG
Source organism: Bradyrhizobium sp. USDA 4502 (assembly GCF_054063355.1). Taxonomy (NCBI): domain Bacteria; kingdom Pseudomonadati; phylum Pseudomonadota; class Alphaproteobacteria; order Hyphomicrobiales; family Nitrobacteraceae; genus Bradyrhizobium; species Bradyrhizobium sp. USDA 4502. The sequence goes on along the minus strand of NZ_JBSSGF010000001.1, from coordinate 3,689,823 downwards.
AAGGGCACCGGCGGCGCCCGTCACGGCTCGGCCCGCGTGCCGCAGTTCCGCGGCGGTGGCCGTGCGTTCGGTCCGGTCGTTCGCTCCCATGCGACCGACCTTCCGAAGAAGGTGCGCGCGCTCGCGCTCAAGCATGCGCTCTCGGCCAAGGCCAAGGACGGCGGGCTGATCGTGATCGACAATGCGCAGCTCGAGGCCGCCAAGACCAAGGCGCTGCTCGGCCACTTCTCCGGCCTCGGACTGACCAACGCGCTGATCATCGACGGCGCCGAGCTGAACGCCGGTTTCGCGACCGCGGCCCGGAACATTCCGAACATCGACGTGCTGCCGATCCAGGGCATCAACGTCTACGACATTCTCCGCCGCCAGAAGCTGGTGCTGACCAAGGCTGCGGTTGATGCGCTGGAGGCGCGCTTCAAATGAAGAACATCGATCCGCGCCACTACGACGTCATCATCTCTCCCGTCGTGACGGAAAAGGCGACGCTCGCCTCCGAGCACAACAAGGTGATGTTCAAGGTCGCCGGCAAGGCGACCAAGCCGCAGATCAAGGAAGCGGTCGAGAAGCTGTTCGACGTCAAGGTGAAGAGCGTCAACACTCTCGTTCGCAAGGGCAAGACCAAGGTGTTCCGCGGCAATCTCGGCTCGCAGTCGGACACCAAGCGCGCGATCGTGACCCTGGAAGAGGGCCACCGCATCGACGTGACTACCGGACTATAAGGCGCAACGACGATGGCATTGAAAACCTACAATCCCACGACGCCGGGCCAGCGCCAGCTGGTCATGGTCGATCGTTCGGCGCTCTACAAGGGCAAGCCGGTGAAGACCCTGACCGAGGGCAAGCTCGGCAACGGCGGTCGCAACAACACCGGTCGCATCACCGTGCGTTTCCGCGGCGGCGGCCACAAGAAGGCCTACCGCACCGTCGACTTCCGCCGCGACAAGGTGGACATGCCGGCGGTCGTGGAGCGGCTCGAGTATGATCCGAACCGCACCGCGTTCATCGCGCTGATCAAGTATCAGGACGGTGAGCTGGCCTACATCCTGGCGCCGCAGCGTCTGGCGGCGGGCGACACCGTCGTCGCCGGCAACTATGTCGACGTCAAGCCGGGCAACGTCATGCCGCTCGGCAACATGCCGGTCGGCACGATCGTGCACAACATCGAGCTGAAGATCGGCAAGGGCGGTCAGCTGGCGCGCTCCGCCGGCACCTACGCCCAGATCGTCGGCCGCGACCAGGACTACGTGATCGTCCGCCTGAACTCGGGCGAGCAGCGTCTGGTGCACGGCCGTTGCCGCGGCACGATCGGCGCGGTCTCCAACCCGGATCACATGAACATCTCGATCGGCAAGGCCGGTCGTACCCGCTGGCTCGGCTGGCGTCCGCACAACCGCGGCGTTGTCATGAACCCGATCGATCACCCGCACGGCGGTGGTGAAGGTCGTACCTCGGGCGGTCGCCACCCGGTTACTCCGTGGGGCAAACCGACCAAGGGCAAGAAGACCCGCACCAACAAGTCGACCAACAAATTCATTCTCCTCAGCCGCCACAAGCGGAAGAAGTAAGGAACGCCGGACATGGTTCGTTCAGTCTGGAAAGGCCCGTTCGTCGAGGGTTCTCTGCTCAAGAAGGCAGATGCCGCGCGCTCGTCCGGCCGTCACGACGTCATCAAGATCTGGAGCCGCCGCTCGACCATCCTGCCGCAGTTCGTCGGCCTGACGTTCGGCGTCTATAACGGCCACAAGCACGTGCCGGTGGCAATCAACGAGGAAATGGTGGGTCACAAGTTCGGCGAGTTCTCGCCGACCCGGACCTTCCACGGCCATTCGGGCGACAAGAAAGCCAAGAAGGCTTGAGGATTAACCGATGAGCAAACCAAAGCGCGAACGTAGCCTCGCGGACAATGAGGCTAAGGCCGTCGCCCGCATGCTGCGCGTCAGCCCGCAGAAGCTCAACCTGGTGGCGCAGCTGATCCGCGGCCGCAAGGCGTCCGCTGCGCTCGCCGACCTGCAGTTCTCGCGTAAGCGGATCGCGGTCGATGTCAAGAAGTGCCTGGAATCGGCGATCGCGAACGCCGAGAACAACCATGACCTCGAGGTTGACGATCTGGTCGTCGCCGAGGCGCATGTCGGCAATGGCATCGTGATGAAGCGTTTTGCTCCGCGCGGCCGTGGCCGTTCGGGCCGTGTGTTCAAACCGTTCTCGCACCTGACCATCGTGGTTCGTCAGGTCGAGGCCGAGGCAAGCGCCTAAGAAGGGCGCAGGAGAAGACGATGGGTCAAAAGATCAATCCAATCGGGCTGCGTCTCGGCATCAACCGGACCTGGGACTCCCGTTGGTTCGCCGGCAAGCAGGAATACGGCAAGCTGCTGCACGAGGACGTCAAGATCCGCGAGATCCTGCACAAGGAGCTCAAGCAGGCGGCCGTCGCCCGCATCGTGATCGAGCGTCCGCACAAGAAGTGCCGCGTGACGATCCACTCGGCCCGTCCGGGCGTCGTGATCGGCAAGAAGGGCGCCGACATCGACAAGCTGCGCAAGAAGGTTGCCGACATCACCTCGTCGGACGTCGTGATCAACATCGTCGAAATCCGCAAGCCTGAGCTCGACGCGACCCTGGTCGCTGAATCGATCGCCCAGCAGCTCGAGCGCCGCGTCGCGTTCCGCCGCGCCATGAAGCGCGCCGTGCAGTCGGCGATGCGTCTCGGTGCCGGTGGCATCCGCATCAACTGCTCGGGCCGTCTCGGCGGCGCCGAAATCGCGCGCATGGAGTGGTACCGCGAAGGTCGCGTGCCGCTGCACACGCTGCGCGCCGACGTCGACTACGGCGTTGCCACCGCGTTCACGACCTTCGGCACCTGCGGCGTCAAGGTCTGGATCTTCAAGGGCGAGATCCTCGAGCACGATCCGATGGCCCAGGACAAGAAGATGGCCGAAGGCGACAGCACGCCGCGTTCGCGCCGCGACGCCGCTTGAGGCAAAGCAGGAATTTGAGGGCTTAAAGCCATGATGCAACCTAAGAAAACGAAGTTCCGGAAGGCGCATAAGGGCCGTATCCACGGCGTTGCGACCTCTGGCGCGACGTTGGCGTTCGGCCAGTTCGGCCTGAAGGCGATGGAGCCTGAGCGCGTCACCGCCCGTCAGATCGAAGCCGCCCGCCGCGCGCTGACCCGTCACATGAAGCGCGCCGGCCGCGTCTGGATCCGCGTGTTCCCGGACGTGCCGGTGTCGAAGAAGCCCGCCGAAGTCCGCATGGGCTCCGGCAAGGGTGCCCCGGAATTGTGGGTGGTCCGGATCAAGCCGGGCCGCGTGATGTTCGAGATCGACGGCGTGCCGGTGCAGACCGCGAAGGAAGCGCTGTCGCTCGCCGCCGCCAAGCTGCCGATCAAGACGCGCTTCGTTGCGCGCATTGCGGAGTAATCGCCATGGCCGAGATGAAAGTTGAAGACATTCGCGCGATGAGCGACGACCAGCGGGAAGACGCGATCCTGAATCTGAAGAAGGAACGCTTCAACCTGCGTTTCCAGCGCGCCACCGGGCAGCTGGAGAACACCTCGCGGATGCGGGAAGCCCGCCGCGATATCGCTCGTATCAAGACCATCGCTGCCCAGCAGCGCGCGAAGAAGAAGTAAGGGGCCAGCTATGCCGAAACGTACTCTGCAGGGCGTGGTCGTCAGCGACAAGCAAGCCAAGACCATCGTGGTGCGCGTCGATCGCCGCTTCACCCACCCGATCTACAAGAAGACGATCCGCCGTTCCAAGAACTACCACGCGCACGACGAGAACAACCAGTTCAAGCCGGGCGACATGGTCTGGATCGAGGAATCGAAGCCGATCTCGAAGCTGAAGCGCTGGACCGTGGTCCGGGGCGAACACAAGAAAACGGCCTGATTACTTCGGCTTGGCCGAGGAAATTCAGGGAAATTTTGAGCGCGCTAAAGCGCAGAAAGAGGACGAGGTGCATCAATGATTCAGATGCAGACCAACCTCGACGTGGCCGATAATTCAGGCGCACGCCGTGTCATGTGCATCAAGGTTCTTGGAGGTTCCAAGCGCCGCTATGCCACCGTGGGCGACGTTATCGTTGTGTCGATCAAGGAAGCCATTCCGCGTGGCAAGGTGAAGAAGGGCGACGTGATGAAGGCCGTCGTGGTCCGGGTCCGCAAGGACATCCGCCGCGCCGACGGTTCGGTCATCCGCTTCGACCGCAACGCCGCCGTGCTGATCAACAATCAGTCCGAGCCGGTCGGCACCCGTATCTTCGGGCCGGTGCCGCGCGAGCTGCGCGCCAAGAACCACATGAAGATCATTTCGCTCGCGCCGGAGGTGCTGTGATGGCTGCCAAGATCCGCAAGGGCGACAAGGTGATGGTGCTCACCGGCCGCGACAAGGGTCGCACCGGCGAGGTGTTCGAGGTGCGTCCGGACGAGAACAAGGCGCTCGTTCGCGGCATCAACATGGTGAAGCGTCACCAGAAGCAGACCCAGACCCAGGAAGGCGGCATCATCTCCAAGGAGATGCCGATCGACCTTTCGAACATTGCGTATGTCGGCAAGGACGGAAAGCCGACCCGCATCGGGTTCAAGATTCAGGCCGATGGCAAGAAGGTTCGTGTTGCCAAGAGCTCGGGAGCAGAGATCGATGGCTGATACAGCTTACACGCCGCGTCTGCGCGCGGAGTATGACAAGAAGATCCGCGGCATGATGACCGAGAAGTTCGGTTATGCCAACGTGATGCAGGTGCCGCGCCTCGACAAGGTCGTGCTCAACATGGGCGTCGGCGATTCGGTCAACGACCGCAAGAAGGCCGAGACCGCCGCTGCCGAGCTGACCCAGATCGCCGGCCAGAAGGCGATCGTGACCTATTCGCGGATCGCGATCGCGACCTTCAAGCTGCGTGAGAACCAGCCGATCGGCTGCAAGGTCACGCTGCGCAAGACCCACATGTACGAGTTCATCGACCGCCTGGTGAACGTGGCGCTGCCCCGCGTCCGTGACTTCCGCGGCCTGAACCCGAAGAGCTTCGACGGCCGCGGCAACTATTCGCTCGGCATCAAGGAGCACATCATTTTCCCCGAGATCGACTTCGACAAGGTCTCGGAAGCGCGTGGCATGGACATCACGGTCTGCACCACCGCCAAGACCGACGACGAGGCGCGCGCCTTGTTGACCGCTTTCAATTTCCCGTTCCGGCAGTGAGTAGCTGAACCAAAGCCACTCAAACGCGGATACCCAGGAGCCAAGCATGGCAAAGAAGAGTTCAGTCGAGAAGAACAACCGGCGCAAGCGGATGGCGAAGAACGCTGCTCCGCAGCGCGCGAAGCTGAAGGCGATCATCGCCGACAAGACCAAGCCGATGGAAGAGCGCTTCGCCGCGACGCTGAAGCTCGCCGAGATGCCGCGCAACTCGTCGCCGACGCGCATCCGCAACCGTTGCGAGCTGACCGGGCGCCCGCGCTCGAACTATCGCAAGAACAAGCTCTCGCGCATCGCGCTGCGTGAACTCGGCTCCAAGGGCCTGGTTCCCGGCCTAGTGAAGTCGAGCTGGTAAGGAGGGTCGGAACCATGTCTACGCACGATCCGATCAGCGATCTCATCACCCGCATCCGCAACGCGCAGATGCGCTCCAAGTCCAAGGTCTCGACCCCCGGCTCGAAGATGCGCGCCAACGTGCTCGAGGTGCTGAAGTCCGAGGGTTACATCCGCGGCTACGCCAGCGTCGAGCATGCCTCGGGCCGCAGCGAGCTCGAGATCGAACTGAAGTATTTCGACGGCGAGCCCGTCATCCGCGAGATCGAGCGGGTGTCGAAGCCGGGCCGCCGCGTTTACGCCTCGGTGAAGAACCTGCCGCGCGTGAACAACGGTCTCGGCATTTCGGTGTTGTCGACGCCGAAGGGAATCATGGCTGACCACCAGGCGCGCGACGCCAACGTGGGCGGCGAAGTTCTCTTCACGGTGTTCTGAGGAAGGATTTTACGATGTCACGTATCGGCAAAAGGCCGGTGGCGATCCCGTCGGGTGTGACGGCGACCGTCGAGGGCCAGACCGTCAAGGTGAAGGGGCCGAAGGGCCAGCTTCAGTTCGTCGTGCATGACGACGTCGAGGTGAAGTTCGAGAACGGCCAGGTCAAGGTCGCTCCGCGGATCAAGACCAACCGCGCGCAGGCGATGTACGGCACCGCGCGCGCGCAGGTCGCCAACCTCGTCGAGGGCGTCACCAAGGGCTTCGAGAAGAAGCTCGAGATCACCGGCGTCGGCTACCGCGCCGCGATGCAGGGCAAGAACCTGCAGCTCGCGCTCGGCTACAGCCACGACGTGGTGTACGCGATCCCGGAAGGCATCACCATCGCGGTGCCGAAGCCGACCGAGATCACGATCACCGGCAACGATCCGCAGCGCGTCGGCCAGGTCGCCGCCGAGATCCGCGCCTACCGTCCGCCGGAGCCCTACAAGGGCAAGGGCGTGAAGTACGCCAACGAATTCATCTTCCGCAAGGAAGGCAAGAAGAAGTAACGGAGCCGGTCATGTCACTCAAGGTTACGAATGCCCGGCGCAAGCAGCGCGTGCGCCTTGCGCTTCGCCGCTCGGCAGGCGGCCGTCCGCGGCTGTCGGTGTTCCGCTCGTCCAAGCACATCTACGCCCAGGTCATCGACGACCAGAAGGGCGAGACGCTCGCTTCCGCCTCGTCGCTGGAGAAGACCATGCGCGACGCCGGCAAGACCGGCGCCGACATCGATGCGGCAAAGGCGGTCGGCAAGCTGCTCGCCGAGCGCGCGGCGCAGAAGGGTGTCAAGGAAGTCGTGTTCGATCGCGGCGCCTACATCTATCACGGGCGCGTCAAGGCGCTCGCGGATGCGGCGCGCGAAGGCGGATTGAGCTTCTAAACTTTACGAACGATGACGAGGAAAGAGGCGCAAGGCCTCCTAGAGATTGGAAAACACCATGGCAGGTGAACGCGAACGCGGCGGACGCGAACGGAGCAGGGAGCGCGAGGAGCGCGACAGCGAGTTCGTCGACAAGCTCGTCCACATCAATCGCGTGGCGAAGGTCGTCAAGGGCGGCAAGCGCTTCGGCTTTGCGGCGCTGGTCGTGATCGGCGACCAGAAGGGCCGGGTCGGTTTCGGCCACGGCAAGGCGCGCGAAGTTCCGGAAGCGATCCGCAAGGCGACCGAATCGGCGAAGCGCAACCTGACGCGCGTCGCGCTTCGCGAAGGCCGCACGCTGCATCACGACATCGCCGGCCGTCACGGCGCCGGCCGCGTCTACCTGCGTGCCGCTCCGGCCGGTACCGGCATCATCGCCGGCGGCCCGATGCGCGCGGTGTTCGAGACGCTCGGCATCCAGGACGTGGTGGCGAAGTCGATCGGCTCGTCGAATCCCTACAACATGGTTCGCGCGACGTTCGACGCGCTGAAGCATCAGGACTCGCCGCGCTCGGTGGCGGCACGCCGCAACATCAAGGTCTCCACCCTGCAGTCGCGCCGCGTCGGCGGCGACGCCGAAGTGGTGGCGGAATAACAACGCGCGCTTCTCGAAGCGCTATTCGGAGTTACTGTCATGGCCAAGGCCAGCAAGACCATCAAGGTCGAGCAGATCGGCAGCGCAATCCGCCGCCATCACTCGCAGCGTTCGACGCTGATCGGCCTCAAGCTCAACAAGATCGGCCGGGTTGCCGAGCTGCAGGATACCCCTGAAGTTCGCGGCATGATCAGCAAGGTTCAGCATCTCGTCCGCGTCGTCGGCGAGTAAGCAGAGATAAGGAGAAGGGCGATGAAGCTCAGCGATATCGCCGACAACGCCGGCTCGCGCAAGAAGCGCATGCGTGTCGGCCGTGGCATCGGTTCCGGCAAGGGCAAGACCTCGGGTCGCGGCGGCAAGGGCCAGACCGCGCGTTCGGGCGTCCGCATCAAGGGTTTCGAAGGCGGCCAGATGCCGATGCATCGCCGTCTGCCGAAGCGCGGCTTCAACAACATCTTCCGGCTCGACTTCGCCGAGATCAATCTCGACCGTCTGCAGGAAGCGATCGACAACAAGCTGGTCGATGCGAGCGCGACGGTGAACGCCGAATCGCTGGTCAAGGCCGGCGTGCTGCGCCGCGCCAAGGACGGCCTGCGGCTGCTCGGCCGCGGCGAGATCAAGACCAAGCTGACCATCGAGGTGCACGGCGCTTCCAAGTCGGCCATTGCCGCGGTCGAGAAGGCCGGCGGCTCGGTCAAGATCCTGGCCCCCGCCAAGGAAGAAGGCGAGGCGGCGTAACATCTGCGTCATTGCCCGCGACGCGCGGGCAATCCGCAGATCGAATGATGGACTTATCGAGGCCGAGCACCAGATAATGTCCGGTGTCTGCCGGCGCCCAGGGAATTGATCTCTTTGGGGGCGCCGGCGAATGGGGCTCCGGGAGAAAGCCGAAACATGGTCTCAGCAGCCGAACAACTTGCCGCCAACCTCAATTTCGGACAGCTGGCGAAAGCCGACGAGCTGAAGAAGCGCATCTGGTTCACCCTGGGTGCGCTGCTTGTTTATCGGCTCGGCACCTACATCCCGCTGCCCGGCATCGATCCCAACATCTGGGAGCAGGTGTTCCGCAGCCAGTCCGGCGGCATCCTCGGCATGTTCAACATGTTCGCCGGCGGCGGCATCCACCGCATGGCGATCTTCGCGCTCAACATCATGCCGTACATCTCGGCATCGATCATCGTGCAGCTGCTGACCACCGTGTCGCCGCAGCTCGAGGCGCTCAAGAAGGAAGGCGAGGCGGGCCGCAAGACGCTGAACCAGTACACCCGCTATCTGACCGTGATCCTGGCGCTGTTCCAGTCCTATGGCATCGCGATCGGCCTCGAAGGCGCCGGTAATGTCGTCAGCGACCCCGGCATGTTCTTCCGGATCTCGACCGCGATCACGCTGACCGGCGGCACCATGTTCCTGATGTGGCTCGGCGAGCAGATCACCTCGCGCGGCATCGGCAACGGTATCTCGCTGATCATCCTGTCCGGCATCGTCGCCGAGCTGCCGTCGGCGCTCGCCAACATGCTGGAACTGGGCCGCCAGGGCGCGATGTCGACCGGCCTGATCCTGATCGTCATCGTGATGGCGGTCGCCGTGATCGCCTTCATCGTGTTCATGGAGCGCGCGCAGCGCCGGCTTTTGATCCAGTATCCGAAGCGCCAGGTCGGCAACAAGATGTTCGAGGGCCAGTCCTCGCATCTGCCGCTCAAGCTCAACACCTCGGGCGTGATTCCGCCGATCTTCGCCTCGTCGCTGCTGCTGCTGCCGACCACGGTCGCGAACTTCAACGCCGGCAAGGGGCCGGAATGGTTCCAGTGGATCACGACCCAGCTCAGCCACGGCCGGCCGCTGTTCCTGTTCATGTATCTCGCGCTGATCGTGTTCTTCGCGTTCTTCTACACCGCGATCGTGTTCAATCCGACCGAGACTGCGGACAACCTGAAGAAGCATGGCGGCTTCATCCCGGGCATCCGGCCCGGCGAGCGCACCGCCGAGTACATCGACTATGTGCTGTCGCGCATCACGGTGCTCGGCGCGGTCTATCTCGCGATCGTCTGCCTGATTCCTGAAATTCTGATTTCCTACGCATCGGTCCCGTTCTACTTTGGCGGCACCTCGCTGTTGATCGTCGTCAGCGTGACGATGGATACGGTGTCGCAGGTGCAGGGCTATCTGCTCGCTCATCAGTATGAGGGGTTGATCAGGAAGTCGAAGCTCAGGGGAGGCCGCCGCCGCTGATCGCGGCTTGGCTTCGAACTCAAAACACAGGTGTGCGGACGTCGCCCACCTAGCCGGGGGGCGAAACAGATATGAGATTGATCCTTTTGGGGCCGCCGGGCTCGGGCAAGGGAACCCAGGCGCAGCGGCTGGTGCACAAGCACGGCATCGTCCAGCTCTCGACCGGTGAGATGCTGCGCGCTGCGGTCGCCGCGGGCACGCCGGTCGGCCTACAGGCCAAGGAGATCATGGCCAATGGCGGCCTGGTTCCAGACGAGGTCGTGGTGGGAATCATCGCCGACCGGATCGAGGAGCCCGATGCCAAGAAGGGGTTCATTCTCGACGGCTTCCCGCGCACTGTGCCGCAGGCCGAGGCGCTCGACGATCTGCTCCGGAAAAAGCACCTCAAGCTCGACGCGGTGGTTGAGCTCCGCGTCAACGAGAGCGCGCTGCTCGCCCGCGTTGAGAAGCGTGCCGAGGAAACCCGCACGCGCGGCGAGGAAGTCCGCCTCGACGACACGCCGGAAGTGCTGACCAAGCGCCTGGCGCAGTACCGTTCGCTGACGGAGCCGCTGATTCACTATTATTCGGAGCGGCGGAAGCTCCTGACGGTCGATGGCATGATGACCATCGAGCACGTCACCCGCGAGATCAACCGGATCCTGACCGCGCTCGGCGCGCTGGAACCCAGGGAACACGAGGATCGCGTCCCCAAGACGGCTAAAAAGGCCGCCAAGGCGGCCATGAAGGCCAGCAAGAAGGCAGCTAAACCAGCCCAAAAGGCCGCTAAATCGGCCCGGAAGGCTGCCAAGGCGCCCTCCAAGGCCAAAGCGGCCAAGAAAACCGTGAAGAAAGCCGCGAAGAAGGCGGTAAAGAAGGCCGCCCGCGCCGCGAAAGCCCGCAAGGGAGCAAAGACCGCCAAAAAGGCGGCAAAAAAGCTCACGAAAAAGCGAGCTAAACGCTAGGAGCGGTTGACGAAACCGACATGAATCCTTTAATAAGCCCCGCATCCAAGTTGGATAGTTTGATGACGATGCCGGGCCCCGAAGGACATGAGGGGAGGGCGTCGTGTTCGCGTTTGTGGACACAAGCCCGAGAGAGCAAGCACTTGAGAAGCCCGTATCCGTGATGGATCGGCGACAGGAGAGAAGTCCGTGGCCCGTATTGCCGGCGTCAACATTCCTACCAACAAGCGCGTCCTGATCGCGCTTCAGTACATCCATGGCATCGGCCAGAAGAACGCGGCCGACATCATCGAGAAGGTCAAGATCCCGCTGGACCGTCGCGTCAACCAGTTGACCGACCAGGAAGTCCTGCAGATCCGCGAAGTGATCGACCGCGACTATCTGGTCGAGGGCGACCTCCGTCGTGAGGTCGGCATCAACATCAAGCGGCTGATGGACCTCGGCTGCTACCGCGGCCTGCGTCATCGCCGCGGTCTGCCGGTGCGCGGCCAGCGCACCCACACCAATGCGCGCACGCGCAAGGGGCCGGCCAAGGCGATCGCCGGCAAGAAGAAGTAAGTTTTGCGAATTGCAGGTGGGGAGTAGCGAATGGAAATTCGCTACTCGCCATTTGCGTTTTGAGGTGTAGCCGCTGGCACTACGGCGGCGTCGAGATCACAGGAAAGGTTTGAAATGGGCAAGGAAGCCACCCGCGTACGCCGCCGCGAACGCAAGAACATCGCCTCCGGCATCGCGCACGTGAATTCGTCGTTCAACAACACGACCATCACCATCACCGACGCGCAGGGCAACACCATTGCCTGGTCGTCGGCCGGCACCATGGGCTTCAAGGGCTCGCGCAAGTCGACCCCCTATGCCGCGCAGGTCGCGGCGGAAGACGTCTCCAAGAAGGCGCAGGAACACGGCATGCGCACGCTGGAGGTTGAAGTGGCCGGCCCGGGTTCGGGCCGTGAGTCGGCGCTCCGTGCGCTGCAGGCTGCGGGCTTCACCGTCACCTCGATCCGCGACGTGACCACCATCCCGCACAATGGCTGCCGTCCGCGCAAGCGTCGGCGCGTTTGATCTGTAAGTCGTGGGCGGCCTCTGGCCGCCCTGCGATGGTTTTTGGAATTGACCGCGCGGACTGATCCGCGATCTCCAACGCCGGGTTCGGCCATTCGATTTGGCCCTGTGACCGGCAAATGGGTGAAACAGTGACGATCCAGAAAAATTGGCAAGAACTCATTCGACCGAACAAGCTGCAGGTGACGCCGGGCTCGGACGCGAGCCGGTTCGCCACCGTGGTCGCCGAACCGCTCGAGCGTGGCTTCGGCCAGACGCTCGGCAACGCGCTGCGCCGCATCCTGTTGTCCTCGCTGCAGGGCGCGGCGGTGCAGTCGGTGCATATCGACGGCGTGTTGCACGAGTTCTCCTCGATCGCCGGTGTCCGTGAAGACGTCACCGACATCGTCCTCAACATCAAGGACATCTCGATCAAGATGCAGGGCGAAGGCCCGAAGCGCATGGTCGTGAAGAAGCAGGGCCCGGGCGCCGTCACCGCCGGCGATATCCAGACCGTCGGCGATGTCACGGTGCTCAACCCCGACCTGCAGCTCTGCACGCTGGACGACGGCGCCGAGATCCGCATGGAGTTCACGGTCACGACCGGCAAGGGCTATGTCGCCGCCGAGCGCAACCGTCCCGAGGATGCTCCGATCGGCCTGATCCCGGTCGACAGCTTGTTCTCGCCGGTCCGCAAGGTCTCCTACAAGGTCGAGAACACCCGCGAGGGCCAGATCCTCGACTACGACAAGCTGACCATGACGATCGAGACCAACGGCGCGATCACGCCGGAGGACGCGGTGGCCTACGCCGCGCGCATCCTGCAGGATCAGCTCAACGTGTTCGTCAACTTCGAAGAGCCGCGCAAGGAAGTCACGCAGGAGATCATCCCCGATCTCGCGTTCAACCCGGCGTTCCTCAAGAAGGTCGACGAGCTCGAGCTGTCGGTGCGTTCGGCAAACTGCCTGAAGAACGACAACATCGTCTACATCGGCGACCTCGTGCAGAAGTCGGAAGCGGAAATGCTCCGTACTCCGAACTTCGGCCGCAAGTCGCTGAACGAAATCAAGGAAGTGCTGGCCCAGATGGGTCTGCACCTCGGCATGGAAGTGCCGGGCTGGCCGCCGGAGAACATCGACGAGCTCGCCAAGCGCTTCGAGGATCACTACTAAGCTTTGGTCATTCCGGACGTCGCGAAGCGGCGATCCGGAATCTCGAGATTCCGGGTTCGGCTCTGCGAGTCGCCCCGGAATGACGTCCGGGCGAACGCAGGATGCCCACCTGCAAAACTTGTCGCTGAACCACCGCGGCAGAATTGAAGAAGGAAGAAGTCAATGCGTCACGGCAAGGTTCATCGGAAGCTCAACCGCACCGCCGAACACCGGCGTGCGATGTTCGCCAACATGGCGGCCGCGCTGATCAAGCACGAGCAGATCGTCACCACGCTGCCGAAGGCCAAGGAGCTGCGGCCGATCGTCGAGAAGCTCGTCACCCTCGGCAAGAAGGGCGGCCTTGCCCTGCGCCGTCAGGCGATCTCGGAGCTGCGCGACGTCGACCAGGTCAAGAAGCTGTTCGACACGCTGGCGACCCGCTACAAGGACCGCCAGGGCGGCTACACCCGCATCATCAAGGCCGGCTTCCGCTACGGCGACAACGCGGCGATGGCCGTGATCGAGTTCGTCGACCGCGACGTCGACGCCAAGGGCCAGGACTCCGGTCCGGCGCAGGACAAGGAAGCCGAGGCGGCGTAAGCCCCGCTTCGCGCCAGGATTTGAAAGCGGCGCCTTCGGGCGCCGTTTTTATTTGGTGGCCACGCTCCATCCCCGTCGTCCTGGCGAAAGCCAGGAGGTGGATTCACATTCGAAGTGCAACACTTGAGCAAAGGACGCGGCAGGCGTGCGGTAGTCAAGGCATTTGCGCGGGGTGTTGTTGTAGGCGGCGATGAACTGGCGGAACCTGGCGGTCGAGAGGGTTAGAAGATCCGTCTTGCGGGGAATAAAGCGGCGCATCCTGCCGATGGCGTTCTCGATGCCACCCTTCTGCCAGGGGGCATGGGGATCGCAGAAGAAGGTCGCGATCGAGAGGCGGTGCAGCGCCAGGTGACCGGCGAACTCGGTGCCGTTGTCGAAGGTAACGCTCTGGCGCAGCTCTTGTGGAAGGGGCGCGAAGAAGCCCACGAGATGGCGGGCGACACCGCGCGCGACCTTGCTGGCAAGGCGGATGCCGAGCAGCAGCCGCGAGGTGCGCTCGTGCACGGTCAGCACGGCCTGACCGTATTTCGAGAACATCATCAGGTCGGCCTCCCAGTGTCCGGGCACGCTGCGGTCGGCCGCTTCGAGCGGCCGATTTGCCAAGGGTACACGGCCTTCGATGAAGCTTGCGGGGCTGCCGCCCCGCTTGCCGCGGCAGCCGCGCTTGCTCTTGGCGCGCGGCAGATAGCGCCGCCAGTTGAAGTCCGTGGTGCGCCTGAGTTGGCCATAGATGAAGCGGTAGATGGTCTCGTGGGAGATCACCTTGCGCCCGTGCTCGCGGGCCAGCCGGCCAGCGACCTGCTCGGGCGACCAGCCGCGGCGAAGGCGTTGCAACACCGCGCGGCGCAGGCCGGGCTCCCGTTCGAGGCGTCCGCCCGTCCAGCGCCGCGCTCGCATCTGGTGCTGGGCATAGCTCGGCTTGTAGCCGACCTGGCTCCCCCGATTGCGCCTCAGTTCCCGAGAGATCGTTGATGGCGAGCGATCCAGAGCTGCCGCGATTTGCCGGACCGAGCTGCCATTGGCCGATAGGCAGGCAATCTCGCATCGGTCGTCCAGAGAGAGCTGCTTGTAAGTCCGCCCCATGGCAACACCTCCTCAAGGAAGTGTTGCACTTCGTTTGTGAACTCAGGGGACCCATTACCCCAAATCTAAATTGTTGCGCGACGCTGGGGCTCAAATCCTTCTCATAATCACCTGCGGTGGTAATGGGTCCTGGCTTTCGCCAGGACGACGAGGTGTGTTCTATTTCCTCACGCATCGGTGAGATGCAATTGCGGCGCTGCATGCCGCGCCCGATATGTCCGTCGACATCAATGGAGATGACAGATGAAAATCGACCTTTCCGGAAAGACTGCGCTGGTGACCGGCTCGACCGCGGGCATTGGCAATGCCATCGCAAGGGGGCTGGCCGAGACCGGCGCCGAGGTCGTCGTCAACGGCCGCGGTCAGGCCAAGGTCGATGCCGCGATTGCCGCGATCACGAAGGCAGTACCGGACGCAAAGCTCCGCGGCATTGCCGCCGACGTCTCGACCGCGGCGGGCTGCAAGGCGCTGCTCGCGGCGCTGCCGGACGTCGACATCCTCGTCAACAATGCCGGCATCTTCGAGCCGAAGCCGTTCTTCGACATTCCCGACGAGGACTGGAGCCGCTTCTACGAGGTCAATGTGATGTCGGGCGTCCGGCTGTCGCGCGGCTACATGCAGGGCATGCTGAAGCGCAACTGGGGCCGCATCGTCTTCATCTCCTCGGAGTCCGGCCTCAACATTCCGACCGAGATGATCCATTACGGCATGACCAAGACCGCGCAGCTTGCGATCGCGCGCGGGCTCGCCGAGCTGACCAAAGGCACCGCCGTGACCGTCAACTCGGTGCTGCCCGGACCGACCATGTCCGAAGGCGTCGAGACCTTCGTCAAGGATCTCGCCAAGCAGAACGGCCAATCGGTCGAGGAGGCGGCCTCCAACTTCGTCAAGCAGCACCGGCCGACCTCGCTGCTGCAGCGCTTTGCCAGCACCGAGGAGATCGCCAATCTCGTGGTCTATGTCTGCTCCAGGCAGGCATCCGCGACCAACGGCGCCGCGCTGCGCGCCGAAGGCGGCATCGTCAACACCATCGCATGAGGCCGCATGCCGGCCTATGTGATCTCCGAGGTCGAGATGCGGGACGCCGCGGCGTTCGAGGCCTATCGCACGCTGGCGGCGAACACCATCGCAAAATATGGCGGGCGCTACGTCGTGCGCGGCGGCACAGTCGAGGTGGTGGAGGGCGGTCCACCACCGAACGCGATCGTCATCGTCGAATTTCCGACCATGGCGCGCCTGCGCGAATGGTATGCGTCACCGGAATATGCCGAAGCGTTGAAGCTTCGCGCAACCGCGCTGGAGCGACGCCTGCTGTTCGTCGAGGGCGTGCCGCCGACCTAGCTATCCCTTCGCGCCGTCGAGAAACTCGCTGAAGCCTGCGGGACGGTAGGGACCGAAGCAAATCTGCTCCAGAACGCCGATCCCCGTCCGGCTGCCCTGGCGGGCGCGGACCACCTGCTGGACGTGCACATTCTCGCGGGCCAGCGGATCCAGCGTCGATGGATCGAGCGACTCGCCGCCGATCTCGAGCTCGCCCTTCCACATGCCCTGGCCCCATTGCGGATGGCCGTAGCCGAGGCCCTTCATCTGGAATTTGAGGATCGGGTCGAGCGCGATGGTCGTGGTGTGGCCGTCGATATCGACGAGGTCGATTTCAGCCGACTGCGCCAGCCGGGTGTGCGGCACGTATTTGACGCGATGCCGCGCGGTCGCCATGCGGCGGTCGAGGCCGTCGACCACGCCGGGAATCTCGGCCTCGCATCGGTAGAGCGGCGCGGTGATGCCCTCGCGGACCAGCGCCTCGCCCTGCGTCCCGTCGAAGAAGATCGCGTGCGAAATGTGGTCGTCCCAGACCAGCGGCGCCCAGAGGAAGAACACGCTCGGCGGCGGCATCGGCGCGCCTCCGACGTCGCGTTCGCCGACATTGCGCACGCCCCAGGAGCGATCCTTGGTGCCGTAGCAGGTGCGATCGTCGACCTTGATCCCGCCGTCGGGGTGGCTGATGACACCGCTCCAGCGGCCGAACTGGTCGAACCGGGTCGAATCCATCGCGCGGCGGCCGCCCGACCAAAGCGTCTGGCGCGCTTCCTGGATCGCGGCGGTGCGCGCGGAGAAGGTCAGGTCGCAGGCGAGGCCCGTCGCATTGTCGTCGAGCACGACCCGGGTCCGCAGCATCGGCTCGAGCACTTCGAGCCTGAACGGACCGACCTGCATCTCGGTGCGCTCGAGCGGGGCGCGCCGCGAGCCGTAAAAGCAGTGCTGCCGTCCGCCGCGTTCCACGACGCTGAAGGCGCAATCGAGGATCTTGCGGTGCGGGTAGATCGCAATGCCGATCCCGAAATAATACGCGCCGTCGGCGGTGTAGCCGTTGAACCAGGTCCGGTCATAGACATTGCGGTCGCTGGTCGAGGGAACCGCGATCGGCTCCGGCGTCTGGTGGATGGGGAAATCGTCCAGTTTGTTGAGCACGCCGATCCCTTTCGCTGTCAGTCCTTCCAGTATGAAAAGCTGTCGTGGTCCAGGGCTTGCGCGCAGGCGCCGCGGGTCATTTTCAGGAACAGCGCGTCGCCGCGCTCGGAGCGCTGGACGCTGAGCGCGGAGACCACGCCCATCATGATGCCGTGCAGCGTGTAGCGCCGGTAATCCTGCCAGCAACGATCCCAGTCGTAGTCCCGCACGCCGCGCCGGATCAGTTCCGAATGATAGAACCGCACCAGGTCGGCTTCATGAAGCCGCCGTTCGATCGGGTCGATGCCGGCCGAGAGGAAATAGGCGACGTCGACGATTCCTGGGCCCACTGTCAGCGTCTGCCAGTCCAGCGTCGCCATCGGATGGGTATTGCCGCGGACGTCGAACAGCATGTTGTCGAGCCGGAAATCCGCATGCTGGAGGGTTCGCGGCGCCGATCGATCGGACTGGTAGCGCAATAGCGCGTCCGGAAGCCGGTCGATCAGATCAAGGAATTCAGGCTCGATCACGCCGCGATATCGCTCCTTGTAGTGACCGATGATGCCGGGCAGCACCGAGCGAAGGTCTCTGCGCCGGCTTGCGGCCATCACGAAGCATTGCACCGCATCGAGGCTCGGGTCATTCCATCGCGGCGCATGCAACGCCGCGGCCTCGGTCATGGCGATCTGGCAGTCGGCGATCGAGCATCCGGCGAGCTGATCGCCCGGACGTGCGGGCGCGAGGTCCTCCAGGATCAGGGTGAAGTCGTCGGTCGCCGGATCAATCTCGGCAAGAATCGGCCGGGGGGTGTGAATGGCGACGGTGGCGGCCAGCTCGCGATAGAATGCGACCTCGCGGACGTAAAGCGTGTGCGCGGAACCGGAGCGGCGGCTGTCGGGATCTGCGGCCGGGAATTTGCCGACGACGCTCAAAGGAGCGTTCGGCTCGTCACCGTCATAGGTCACACGAAATCGATAGCTGTCGCCGACGAGGCCATTGCCGACCGGCTTGCAGGCGAGATCGACGACCCTGACCTGGTCGATCACACCGGCTTCGCGCAGCGCCCGCGTCATCCACTCCGGATCGATCCGCGACGGATCGGCCGTGAGCAAACTCATCGGTTTCCTCCCATCCCCGTGGGCGTCACCACCGCTCCGGCCGCGTCCTGCGCGGCCGGATTGAGGACGGGGTGATCGTTGCGCAAATCATACAGGCGCTGGCGGCTTTGGCAAAAGCCACCCGCCGGCCTGTGGGGATATCATGCCCGGGATGTTGCCTGGGCATGAGGAAGCGGACGTTAGGAGCCTTACCAGCCCTCGAGCACGATCTTGCCGCGTGACTTGCCGCTTTCCAGCAGAGCGTGGGCGCGCTTGAGGTTGGCGGCGTTGATGGTACCGAAGGTCTGGTCGAGCGTGGTGCGCAGCACGCCCTTGTCGATCAGGTCGGCGACATCGTTGAGCAGATGATGCTGCGCGATCATGTCGGGTGTCTGGAACGAGGAGCGCGTGAACATCGATTCCCAGTGCACCGAGACCGCCTTGCCCTTGAACGCGGCGACGTTGAATTCCGGCGGATCGTCGATCAGGCCGAACTTGCCCTGCGGCGCGATGAAGTCGGCGATCGACTTGTAGTGCTGGTCGGTGAAGGTGAGGCTGGCGACGAGGCCGACCGGCGGCAGCCTCAAGCTCTCGATCTGCTCCTTCATCGGCTGCGAGTGGTCGATCACCGCATGGGCGCCGAGATCGCGGCACCACTTTTGCGACTCCGGCCGCGTTGCTGTCGCAACCACGGTCAGTCCGGTCAGGCGGCGCGCAAGCTGGATCAGGATCGAGCCGACACCGCCGGCGCCGCCGATGATCAGAAGCGTGCGCGGATCGAGGCTCTTGCCCGGCACCGCGCCGAGCCGGTCGAACAGCAGCTCCCACGCGGTGATCGAGGTCAGGGGCAGGGCGGCGGCCTGCGCGAATGACAGCGACGCCGGCTTGTTGCCGACGATGCGTTCATCGACCAGATGAAATTCCGAATTGGTGCCCTGGCGCAGGATCGAGCCCGCGTAAAACACCTCGTCGCCGGGCTTGAAGAGCGAGACGTCGGGCCCGACCGCGTCGACCACGCCGGCCGCATCGAAGCCGAGGATCTTGTATCCGCCGTCGGTCGGCGCCGCGCGCTTGCGCACCTTGTAGTCGACCGGATTGGCCGAGATGGCCTTTACCGCGACGCGGATGTCGCGCCCCTTCGGCTCGGGCTTGGCGATCTCGAAATCGACGAGCGAATCCGCCGCCTCGATCGGCAGCGATTTTTGGTATCCGACGGCCTTCATGCCTGGTCTCCGTGGTGGGCGATTGCCTGCCGATTAACTGTCGCGCTGGCTTCCATTTGGCAAGTACTGTAAAAACAGGGAACTAGTCCCTGTTTGTATACTATTGGGAAAATACTGGATGAAACGGAAGAATTTCGCGCGCCGGCCGGGCTGCGCGGTCGAGGCGGCGCTCGACCTGATCGACGGCAAGTGGAAGGGCGTGATCCTGTACCACTTGCAGGCCGGCACCCAGCGCTTCGGCGAGTTGCGGCGGCGGATGCCCGGCATCACCCAGCGCATGCTGACCAAGCAGCTGCGCGCGCTCGAGGACGACGGCCTCGTGATCCGCAAGGTCTATGCCGAGGTGCCGCCACGGGTCGAGTACACGCTTTCCGAACTCGGCGAGAGCCTGCGCCCGGTGATCGATATTCTGAAAGCCTGGGGCGAGGGCCATCAGGAGCGGCTGTCCTGCGCGCCGGCGCCGGAGGTTGTTGTGAAGAAGTCGAAGCGCGCGGCCTGAAAGCATGTTCGCGCGACGCGCTCCGCTTCACCTCGCCCCGCGTGCGGGGAGAGGCATAGGCCGCCTACGGCGGCCGTTCTCAAGAACGCCGAAGCGGTGCTTCGGCTATGACGCATCGTCAGATGCGTTCCGGGTGAGGGGGAGCCTCAGCAAGCGCAGCTGCTGCCGAATACGCGGAGAGGGCCCCTCACCCCAACCCTCTCCCCGTAAGAACGGGGAGAGGGAGCGCGGCGCCGTCCTGTCAATATTCGACCGATCTCATTCAGCTAGAAACGCGTGAACCAAACGCTCGATGAAAACGGCCGGAGCGATGCCCCGGCCGTCTATGAGTTGGTCTCAGCTCCGATCAGCTCAGAACGCAACCTGCGTACGCAGCGCGACCGCGTCGAACTTCGAGCCGACGTCCGCAGCCGAGGTCGCCGAGGCCTGCTTGGCGATATCGCCGTGCAGGTAGTTCAGCATGAAGCGGACGTTGTTGTTGACGTACCAGTTCAGCGCGGCGGTGTAGACGGTCTGCCGTCCGCCCGCGATGCCGACCGCCTGCGCGATCTGATCGTTGAGGTCCATCGTGCTGACGCGGCCGGCGATTTCCCAGGCGCCCCAGCCGCCGCCGGCGAGCGAGAATGGATCGTGCGGCTTGATCCCGCTATAGGAGGCCGTCGCCGGATTGTAGGCGTGATTCTCGCCGGTCAGCACGTAGCCGACCTGCGCGTAACCGCCGTCGAACTTCAGGCTCGGCGCGCCGAACGGCGGCAGTCCGGTGTTCGCGGAGCGATCGACATTGAACCAGTAATATTCGCCCTGCGCGATGAACGGGCCATAGGTCGCTGCCGCCTCGACGCCGTACACCTGCGCGCCGGAGACGTTGGCGATCGCACCGGTCGAGATCAGTGTTGTCGGATCGATGCGCAGCTCGGGCCGGTCGCTGAGCGTGAGCGTCTGCGCCTGCGTGAGCTGGTTGCGCGGCGGCTGCACCAGCCATTCCGCATCGGCGCCGATGTGCACCGAATAGTTCTTGCCGCTGATCGGATTGCCGGCGACGCGGATGACGCCGCCATACTGCTCGGACGTGCCGGCCGGCGAGGCGGAGGACGCGGAGTGGATGGCGCCCGACGTCGGTCCGGTGACATAGCCGCCGATCCAGAACTGGTCGTTCCACCAGCGGGTGCCGGCGGCCGAACGGAAGTCACCGGCGGCGATGTTCTGGGCGATGATGCCGACCGAGGCGCGCTCCATGAACAGGATGTCGTTGGAGCTGGTCGCTTCGTCGAGCGTCCACGGCACGTCCATGATGCCGCCTTCGATCGCCATCTTGCCGCCGAACGGCTTGAAGCCGGTGTAGCTCAGATACGCATTCTCGATGCCCGAGGTGCCGCCGCCGGGCAGTGATCCCGGAGCCGCGCCGCCGAAGCCGTCGGACGAGCCGCCGAAATCGTAGATCAGCGAGTAATTCCAGTCGCCGAAGAATTTGCCGACGATGCCGATGCGTGCGCGGCGGACGTTCTCGCCGCTGTCGAGCTTTTGCGGCGAGGTGCCTGCGGTGTTCGGACGATAGTCATAGCCGCCGACATCCCAGTGCACGCGACTCGTGATCGCAACGCAGTTCTGTTCGTCCGCGGTGCAGATCGTCGGCCGGTTGTTCGGCATCGTCACCACGACGCCGGACGGCGCGACCGGGCCCTTCACCGGGATCGCGGCGTTGGCGGTCGCCACCCGCGCGGCCTTGGCATCCGCCGCCTTCGCATTGGCGTTTGCGCTGGCTGCGCTTGCGGTATTGGCGTTGGTCTGCTTCTGCAGTTTGTCGAGCTTCTGCTCGAGCATCTTCAGCTGCTGCTTCAGCAGCGCGATCTCCGCATCGCTGCCGCCTCCGGCCGATTGCGAATAGGCCGGCGAGGCGGCAAGCGCCCCTGCCAGGCCTATGGCGATTGCACTGACTTTTGTTGCACCCATTGTGCACCCCTGTTGTGTTTGAATTCCCCACTCACTCACTGAACGGTCCTAGGAGCGTATCGTGACTGACGCACGACAGTGCTTCCGGGCATCGCAGTTCCGCTTGTGGTCCGCAGGCAACAAGCGGAGCGGCGCAGTGAGATGACAGCCATCATAGAAGCTTGGCGGCGCGCTTCAACGCGGCCGCTGCGGGTTGTGCACCGGTACGGCGGGGGGCCAGTTATCCGGCCGGGCGCCCTTCAATTGCCCGGCGAACACGCCTATATTCCGGCGTTTCCACGAGAGGTGAGAATGCTCCGACCTGTCCGCTTTGCTGCCGTATCCGCTCTGTGCACGTTGGCCTTCATGGGGAATCTTTCCGCAGCCGCGGCCCAGGACCGCCGCGTGCCGTCCTCGCAGGCCGAGCTGCAATTGTCCTATGCGCCGATCGTGCAGCGGGTGCAGCCGGCGGTGGTCAATGTTTACGCCGCCAAGACCGTGCAAAACCGCAATCCATTTCTGGATGACCCGATTTTTCGCCGCTTCTTCGGCGTGCCGGGACAGCAGCCCGAGCAGATGCAGCGCTCGCTCGGCTCCGGCGTGATGGTCGACGGCTCCGGCCTCGTAGTCACAAACAATCACGTGATCGAGGGCGCCGATCAGGTGAAGGTCTCGCTCGCCGACAAGCGCGAATACGAGGCCGAGATCGTGCTGAAGGACAGCCGTACCGACCTCGCGGTGCTGCGCCTGAAGGACACCAACAAGGAGAAGTTCGCGACCCTCGACTTCGCCAATTCCGACCAACTGCAGGTCGGTGACGTCGTGCTCGCGATCGGCAATCCGTTCGGCGTCGGCCAGACCGTGACGCACGGCATCATCTCGGCCCTGGCGCGCACTCAAGTCGGGATCACGGATTATCAATTCTTCATTCAGACCGACGCCGCGATCAATCCCGGCAATTCCGGCGGCGCGCTGGTCGACATGACGGGCCGGCTCGCCGGCATCAACACTGCGATCTTCTCGCGCTCCGGCGGCTCGCAGGGCATCGGCTTTGCGATCCCCGCCAACATGGTGCGCGTCGTGGTGGCCTCCGCCAAGAGCGGCGGCAAGAATGTGAAGCGGCCATGGCTCGGCGCGCGGCTGCAGGCGGTGACGCCGGAGATTGCCGAGACGCTCGGGCTGAAGCTGCCGTCTGGCGCGCTGGTCGCCAACGTCGCGCCGAACAGCCCGGCGGCGAAGGCGGGCCTGAAGCTCTCCGACCTGATCGTCGGGATCGACGGCACGCCGATCGACGATCCCAACGCGTTCGACTACCGCTTCGCGACCCGTCCGCTCGGCGGCAACGCGGAGATCGAGGTGCAGCGCGCCGGCAAGCCGGTGAAGCTCACCATACCGCTGGAGACCGCGCCCGACACCAACCGCGACGAGATCGTGCTGACCGCGCGCTCGCCGTTCCAGGGCGCGAGGGTCGCCAACATCTCGCCGGCGCTGGCCGACGAACTGCATCTCGACGCCGGTGCCGAGGGCGTGGTGGTGACTGATCTCGCCGGTGACGGCACCGCGGCCAATGTCGGCTTCCAGAAGGGCGACATCATCCTCGCGGTCAACAACGAGAAGATCGTGCGGACCAGCGACCTCGAGAAGGCATCGAAGACGGGGACGCGGGTCTGGCGCATCACGCTGGTGCGCGGCGGCCAGCAGATCAACGTGACGCTCGGCGGATGAGCCCCAAGCAACCGCGAGAGGCCGGCAACCTCTTTGCTGCGGCGGGGATGGAGCAGGACGCGCCGCACCCGCTGCCGGACCGGCTGCGTCCGCGCACGCTGGCCGATGTCGTCGGCCAGGATCACATCCTCGGCCCTGACGGCGCGCTGACGCGGATGCTGGAGACGCGCACGCTGGGCTCGCTGGTGTTCTGGGGACCGCCCGGCACCGGCAAGACCACGGTGGCGCGGCTTCTGGCCGACGCCACCGAGCTGCATTTCGAGCAGATCTCCGCGGTGTTCTCCGGCGTCGCCGATCTCAAGAAGGCGTTCGATGCCGCGCGTGCCCGCCGCGAGACCGGCAAGGGCACGCTGCTGTTCGTCGACGAGGTGCATCGTTTCAATCGCGCGCAGCAGGATTCCTTCCTGCCCGTGATGGAGGACGGCACGGTGGTGCTGGTCGGCGCCACCACGGAGAACCCGTCCTTCGAGCTCAACGCGGCGCTTCTGTCGCGCGCCCGCGTGCTGGTGTTTCACTCGCTCGATACGGCGGCGATCGAGAAACTGTTCGCCAATGCCGAGAAGATCGAGGGCAAGCCGCTGCCGCTCGATGCCGAAGCCCGCGCCGTGCTGGTGCGGATGGCCGATGGCGATGGCCGCGCCTCGCTGACATTGGCCGAAGAGGTCTGGCGCGCCGCCCGCAAGGGCGAGGTGTTCAACGCCGAGCAGTTGCAGGCCATCCTGCAACGCCGGGCGCCGATCTACGACAAATCGGCCGACGGCCATTACAATCTGATCTCGGCGCTGCACAAGTCAGTGCGCGGCTCCGATCCGGATGCGGCGCTGTATTATCTCGCGCGCATGTTCGATGCCGGCGAGGATCCGCTGTTCCTGGCGCGGCGCGTGGTGCGCATGGCGGTCGAAGATATCGGCCTTGCCGATCCGCAGGCACTGGCGGTGTGCAACGCCGCCAAGGATGCTTACGATTTCCTCGGCTCGCCGGAGGGTGAGCTCGCGATCGCGCAGGCCGTGGTCTATCTCGCCACCGCGCCGAAATCGAACGCGGTCTACACCGCGTTTGGTGCTGCGATGCAGACCGCAAAGCAGGGCGGCTCGCTGCTGCCGCCGAAGCACATTTTGAATTCGCCGACCAAGCTGATGAAGTCGGAGGGCTACGGCTCCGGCTATCAATATGATCACGACATGCCGGACGCATTCTCCGGCCAGGACTATTTCCCGGAAGCGCTGGGCCGCCAGACCTTCTACGATCCGCCCGACCGCGGCTTCGAACGCGAGATCCGCAAGCGGCTGGATTACTGGCAGCGGCTGCGCAAGGAACGGGGCGGGAGCTAGGGCAAGACGAGATTGGGCCGTGGCCGCGAATAACGCACGTTCCCGTTTCCACCTGCGGCGTGAAAGCGTCAGTTGCGGAGGCTCGCCAATGCCATATGCAACACCTTCAGGCGAGGAATACTTACGTAACTTCGGAATATTAGAAATATATTCCTGATTTGCCCGACGTGTCAAGTTGCTTGGTGCCACGCCGATCGCCGCCGGCTCCTTTGCATGGGGTTGTTCTCGATATTTTGCCAGCGCCCGCTGCAACGGCCCATAACCTCATATTGCGCTGGCGCGTCACTTGACGCTCTTCACGAACTCCAAAATCTCGTCCGTCAGCCGCGTGTCCGGCGTGTTGATCGCATAGACCTCCGACATGTGGCTGTGCTGCGGCAGCATGAAGCTGCGGGCGCAGCCGCTCGGCCGCTTGCAGCTGGCCTGCTTCATGAGCTCGAACTGCTCGACGAAGCGCGGCGGATCGAGCTCGGCCGCGGTGATTAGGAACGGGATCGGGCTCGCGACCAGCCCTTGCAGCGAGGAGCGTTCGGCATAGCGCGAGGGATCGGAGCCGTAATAGGCGAGCTCTGCGTCACCGGCCGGCGAGGCCGTCAGATCATAGATGCCCGACACCATGATCGCGCCGGCAAGCCCGCCGCCCTTCACCTTGTGGAATTCGCCATGGGAGACATAGCTCGCGACATGGATCGCGCCGGCCGATTGGCCCATCAGGAAGATGCGCCTGGGCTCGCCGCCGCGGGAGGCGATGTTTTCCGCAACCCACTGCACGATCGCACCGATGTCCTCCGGGCCTGCCGGCCACGGAAAGGCCGGCGCCAGGCGATAGGTGGCATTGACGCCGACGAAGCCGTTCTTCACCGCCCACAGCATGATGTTGTCGTAGAACGGGCTGCCGGGCGCGCGCTTGTTGCCGGCAATGAGTCCGCCGCCATGGATGTAGATCAGCACGGGCCGTGCCGGCGCCGCCGTCTCCGGCGTGAACACGTCGAGCAGATGGCGGTCGGCGGAGCCGTATTTGAGGTCGCGCTCGACCTTGACGCCCTGATAGGGCTCCTTCTGTTGCAGCGGCGCGTAGAGTGCAGCGGTCTTGGGTGGGTCGATGACGCGGCCGAGTTCCAGGAGCTTCCAGGCCAGATCTTCCGGCATCGCGGCTTCGGGCATCGGGCTTTGCTGGGCGAGCGCAGGGTCCGTGAGCATCAGGGCCGCCGCCAAAGCCGATATCGCCAGTCTCATTCCAGGGCCCCCGTCGATTGCCGTATGCGGCCGAACATGGCCGATGTTGCACCGGATTCACACCGATTTCGCCGTGACGATTCGCGGCATTTGCGCTAGGCACAATGCAGGTCTGGAGCCGAAAAATCACCATGAGCCGCCGCATCAAGAGAACTACATCGCCGGGCGACCGCGCCAAAGGGCGCGACAAGGGCCGCGACCGGGACCGCGCCGGCGATCGCGGCAAGGATCGTGGTAAGGATCGTGGCAAGAGCGGATCGGCGGAGCGCACCCGCAAGCCGGACGATCGCAAGTTCGGTGAGCGCAAGTCTGGAGAGCGTCCGTTCGCGCATCGTGCGGCCGGAAAGCCGCCGCGCTTTGCCGAGTCGCGTCGCGACCGGCAGGAGCGGGCTGAGCCCGCCGCTACGAAGCCCGCGGCCGAGCAGCCGCTGCCGACCAAGGTGCAGACCGTCGTCGTCACCGCCGACGAGAACGGCATGCGCGTCGACCGTTTCCTCGAGGCACGCTTTCCCGGCCTGTCGTTCTCCCACATCCAGCGCATCGTCCGGAAGGGCGAACTCAGGGTCAACGGCAAGCGCGCCGATTCCAAGGACCGGCTGGAGGAGGGCCAGAGCGTGCGCATCCCGCCGCTGCGGCTCGATACGCCGAAGACATCAGGCACGCTCTCCGAGGCCGAGGCGAAGACGCTGCAGGCGCTGAAGGACATGACGCTGTACGAGGACGACGACGTGCTGGTGCTGAACAAGCCGGCCGGTCTCGCCGTGCAGGGCGGCTCCGGCATGACGCGCCATGTCGACCAGATGCTCGAGGTGATGCGCGACGCCAAGGGGCAGAAGCCGCGGCTGGTGCATCGGCTCGACCGGGAGACCTCGGGCTGCCTTCTGGTCGCCAAGACGCGTTTCGCCGCCACGCATCTCACCGGCGCATTCCGCCATCGCTCCGCGCGCAAGATCTACTGGGCGCTGGTCGCCGGCGTGCCGAAGCCGAAGCAGGGCCGCATCTCGACCTATCTCGCCAAGGAGGAGAGCGAGGAGGACAGCATCATGCGGATCGCGGAGCATGGTGACGAGGGCGCGAGCCACGCCGTGACCTATTATGCCGTGGTCGAGACCTCGGCGACCAAGCTCGCCTGGGTCTCGCTCAAGCCGGTGACCGGCCGCACCCATCAATTGCGCGCCCACATGGCGCATATCGATCACGCGATCGTCGGTGATCCCAAATATTTCAACAAGGAGAACTGGCAGCTGCCCGGTGGCCTGCAGAACCGGTTGCATCTGCTTGCCCGCCGCATCGTGATTCCGCACCCGAGGGGCGGCGTGATCGATGCCACCGCGCCGCTGCCGCCGCACATGCTGCAATCCTGGAATCTGCTCGGGCTCGAGGCCGACCGCTTCGACCCGATCGAGAACGCGCCCGAGGAGTGACGGACGGGCGCCGATATCCGGCGCGGACAGCAACAACGATCAAACGGCTCCGCGCTTTGCGGCTATCTTCGCGCGCCGGCCTTTGCCGGCCTGCAACGGAGACTCTCCATGATCGGCACCTGGCTGCGCGTCACGCTTTTCCTGATCGGCTCGGCTGTCGCCTCGATGACGGCGCAGGCCGAGACCATCGTGCTCCGCGGCGGCACGCTCTACGCATCGGCCGATGCGCAGGCGCTGCCGGATGCGGTGATCGTGATGAGCGACGGCGTCATCAGCGCGGTCGGCAAGTCCGGCGACATCCAGGCGCCGCCGGATGCCCGCGTGATCGATTGCAGCGGCAAGACCATCGTCGCCGGCTTCTGGAACAGCCATGTCCATTTCACGCAAAAAGTCTGGCGCAATTGCGGCGCAGCGCCGGCCGCGGCGCTGACGCAGCACATGCAGGAGATGCTGACGCGCTGGGGTTTTACCACGGTCTGGGATCTCGGCTCCGATCCGAGCGACACGTTGCCGCTGCGCAAGCGCATCGTCGCGGGCGAAGTCGCCGGCCCCAACATCCTGCTCGCCGGCAACATCTTCCCGAAGGGCGGGCACCCCGTCTACATCCCGCGCGAAGTGCAGCTTCCCGAAGTTGCAACGCCGGAGGAGGCAACGAAATGGGCGCGCGACTGGCTCGGCATGGGTGAGGACGGTATCAAACTGTTCACCGGCGCGTTCATGGGGGACAAGCCCGTCGTCAACATGGACCCTGCAATCGCCAAGGCGGCTGTCGACGTCGCGCATGCGCAGGGCAGGCCGGTGTTCGCACATCCGCAGAACAAGGTCGGCGTCGAGACGGTGATCGAGTCCGGCGTCGACGTGCTCGCGCACACCACGCCCGGCGAACCCAGCTACACCGCGGATCAGCTGGCGCGGTTCAAGGCACAGGGGACTGCGCTCGTTCCCACACTGTCGCTGTTCACCACGGTGGTGCTCGATCAGAATGTCACCAACCGTCTGGTGGCTTCGACCGTCAACCAGCTCAAGCAATTTTCGGAGAATGGCGGCACGGTGCTGTTCGGCACCGATGTCGGTTTCACCACGCTGTACGACACCACGCAGGAATTTCAGCTGATGCACCGCGTGTTGTCGGAGCGGCAGGTGCTGGCCTCGCTGACGACCAATCCGGCGCGGTTCTTCAAGGCCGCGAAGAAGGGACGGGTCGAGCAGGGCTTCGACGCCGATCTCGTGGTGCTCGACGGCGATCCGCTCGGCGACGTCGGCAATCTTGCGAAAGTGAGCAGCACGATCCGTGCCGGTCACGTGATCTACCAGAAGCCGTAACGATGGCGGGGAACTCGCATTTCGGGGGCAGCATTGACGCTTGGTGCGTTCACTTGAACCGTTGCTGCCGCGTCACGACATATAGGCTATGAAGCGATCCCTGATTGTTGCCGGCATTCTGCTCTGGGCCATCGGCGCGGCAAGCGCGCAAATTCTTGCGCCCGGCCGCTCGACGTGGGATCCGCCGGTCCCTCAGCCTCCGCCTCCGCCGCGGATCGAGGTGCCGGCGATCCCCAGGATGGACGCGCCGACGCAGCCGAGCCTGCGTTCGCGGCCGCGCAGCTCGTTCGGCGACCGCGTCAGCCGGTGCCTCGACGAGGCCGCCGCCGCCGGCCTGAACCAGGCCGAGCGTGCAGCCTATTCGCGATCCTGCGCCAACCACCGCGATTAGAACCTCGACAGCGGAATAGGGCGGCACCCGATGCCGCTTGGACCGATATCGGTCCTGATCCGAACATCTGACATCCTGCTTGGCGCAAAATGAAATCCGCCGGCCTTTGGGCCGGCGGATTGTTGTGTGGCGAGGTACGTCTTCAGTGGTTCCAGTTGCCGCCCTGATCGTTGCCGTCACCATGATGATGGCCGCCACCGTCGAAGTCGAAGAAGTCGAACAGGTCGCTGATCGCCGGGCTGTTGACCGGAACATAGGGATTGCCGGGTGTCGCAACCGGGTTCGGGAAGTTGTCGCGGCTGCGATGCGTGATCGGCTGCAGGTCCCAGTTCCGCTCGATGAATTTGATGATCGAGACGTGATCGGAATATTCATGCGAGATATGGCCCTGCCGCGCGAACGGCGACACCACGATCAGCGGAATACGCGTGCCGTCGCCGAAGTAATCGAGCGGCTGCACATAGCCTGAGTCGAAGTAGCCGCCGCCTTCGTCGAAGGTGATGAAGATCGCGGTGTCCTTGGCGTAGTCGGAGCCCTCGACCTGGTCGACGATCTTCTTCACGAAGCCCTCAAACAGGTTGAGCTTGGACGACGCCGGGTGGCCGTCGGTGAAGCCGCTCGGCTTGACGATGGAGACCGCCGGCAGCGCGTGCTTGGAGAGGTCGGAGTACAGATCAACCGAGTCCTTGATATGGGCTGCGACCTGCTCCGGGTGCGTCATGATCGAGGTGTCGTACTGGAACGGATTGCAGATGTTGCAGTACTCGTCGGCGTTCGGTCCGGCTACGCCCCAGTTGAGCTGGTAGGGGTCGTTGACGTAGTTGTTCCACTGGTCGCCGTAATACTTCCAGGAGATGTTGCGCTCGTTCAGGCTGTCGCCGATGCTCTTGCGGGTCGACGGCGGGATCGTGAACGGCGTGTTGGAGGGATTGGTGTCGGTGTAGGCGTTCTTGCCGTTGCCGAAATAGCCCGGGTTGTAGTTGTTCAAGAGATAATAGTGGCCAGGTTCGCAATTCGGATTGATCCGGAGTCCCTTCAGATAGTCGAGGATCGGCTTGACGCCGGGCTGGCCCGGATCCGAGCAGTCGCTGTAGGAGCCGCCGCCGGACACCGGATTGGTCTGGTAGGGCGGCGCGAAGCCGCCATTGCCGCCAGCGCCGTAACCGTCCTCGGTGTACCAGTTGTTGGTACCCATGGCCGGATTCGGGTTCTCGATCTGATGCACGATGCCGGCGTCGGGCGTGCCGCCGAACACCTGCACGCCGTTCGGCGGCACGGCGGCGTTGCCGTAGGTGTCGCTGAAGTAAAGCATGTCGGCATGGCCGAACATGATGTGATTGGCACCGGTGCCGCCGTTGACGGACTGGTGGAAGTTGTCGCTCATCGCATATTTCTGCGCGAGCGAGGTGAAGTAGGGCGCGTCACCCTTCTGCACATTGTAGAAGCCGAGCGCGGTCGAACCCTCGCCCGTGGTCGTTGCCGTCGGCGAATAGTCGGTGGAGAAGTTGGAGGGCTGTGCCGCGCCGTTGGCGCCGGCGCCGACGGTGACTTCAACCCAGGCGAACAGATTGTTGCCGCAGCCCGACGGATTGTCGCGGCTGGCCGCCGAGTGGTTGCAGTTCAGCTGCTGCCACATCTGGTAGAAGCGATGCACCGGGCTCGCCGCATAGGCGTCGTAGGGCATGGCATCGTTGTTGGTGAGCTGGAACGGACCGGCCGGCAGCGCGCTGACATTGGTGATGCGCTGGTCGGGGGTCTGCGAGGTTTGGCCGGTGCCGCCGGTCAGCAGATACTGGTAGTATTCGGACGGCAGGCCGGATTCCGACTGCTGCGCCAGCGCCAGCGATGCCTCGCACGTGGTGATCGGCGAGCTGCCGCATTGGTTCGGGATGTAGGAGACCTTGGGGCCGCCGACCAGCGGAGCCGGCAATTGATCCCTGGGGAAGTCCTGCTTCGGCGGGCTCAGCAGGAACGCATCGTTCAGGCCGGTATCGGTCGCGGCCTGCTGATGCGCCTTTTCGAAGTTGGGCCCGGGGATCGCGTTCTTGTTGGCATCGAGCTTGACGATGCCCTGCGACAGCAGGTTGAACACGCTTTCGCCGCGCCGTTCAGGCACGTAGGTCGCGAACACGTGGTCGAAGCTGCGGTTCTCGCCGATGATGACGATCACGTGCTTGATCGGCGACCGCGCCTCGTGTCCACCGTGATGATTCCAATCCTCCGCAAGCACCGGGCCGGCGGTGAACTGGCCTAGCGCAAGCGCGCTGAGGGTAAGGCGGCAACCTTGCAGCCAACGTGACTTGTGCCTGTCGCGCATTAGAGCTCTCCTTTTTGCTGATTGGGCGGCTTGATGGAACTTGCGGCGTCTCGCGGCACGACCTTGATCCGTCCCATCATGCCGCCGTCCTCATGCTCGAGGACGTGGCAGTGGTAGACGAAGGTGCCGACGATGTTGGGATCGCGGAAATCCATGCGCAGGCGCACGCTCGGATATTTCAGCATCCGGCTGTTGTAGTAGGGCACATTGACGGTATCGCGCAGGAACGGCTCGTTGACGGCGACGCCGGACCAGTCGAGCAGCTGGAAGTGAAGCTGATGGATATGGAAATCGTGCAGCTCCATCGAGCGGTTCTCGATGATCCAATCCTCGACGTCGCCCTGCTGCACGGTGATGTCGGGCACGTCAGAATGCGGATCGAACGGCTTCGGCGTCTCGCCGTCGAGGGTCATGAAGAACCTGGTCGGGCTGTTCGGATCGTTCGGGTTCTCCGGCTGCTCGGAGAAGAACAGTTTCCTGACGCGCACCGGGGCGACGTTTCCGAGCCACGGCCGCTCGGAGCGGGGCAGCGGCTCAGCGTGCGCGGCCAGTGCGGCCTGCGGTTCGCTTGCATCGGCTGATGCCGTGATCGCCACCAGCGCGCGGTTGGGGTCGTTTTCGCCGGCGGGCCCGGTGTCGACCGCGCGCGTCACCAGCAAGGCCTGTGCGCCGGCCGGCGGTCCTTCGACGATGAACTCGGCGCGCGAGCCCGGCGGCAGGCCGATATGGTTGACCCATTGCACCGACGGCGATGGGCTGCCGTCGAACTGCAACGGCACGCCATCGAGCCCGACGATGCCGATTTGCTGCGGCGCGCGGCCGACCAGCAGCACGAGGTTGAGATAGGTGATCGCGGACGCGTTCAGCACGCGCCAGAGCTGCCGCTCGCCGGGCTTCATCGTGAGCCTGGCCGGCGGATAGTTCGGATAGGGCACCGGCACGAAATTGACGGAGAGATCCTTCGACGGCTTGCCGAAGCCGGTGCCGGAATTGGCGACGTCGCCATCATTGTCGAGCTGGCTCTTGGTCATAACCGGCTCGAATTTTGACGGCGGCGCGTCGGGACTGACCAGATCCTGGTCGCGGATCACGAGCACGCGCTCGGGCAGGCCGGCGAGCTGTGGATCGGCGCGCTCGATGCCTTCGACGATGATGGCGCCGGAAGCGCCGCCGAGCACCTGCGTCTTGCTGTGGCCGTGCAGATGCGGGTGATACCAATAGAGGCCGGGCGGCGCGTCGCCCGGAATGCGCAGGCGATAGTCGAACGGCGCATCATCAGGCTGGATCGAGGTGTTCAGCACCTCATCCTGGTGGCAGACCGGCGGCACGGTCAGCCCGTGGAAGTGCAGATTGGTCGAGACTGGCGTCATCGCGCCGCTCTCGCAAATGTCTGCCGGCTTTTTCGCCGTGCAGATCGGCGCGCCGGCGAGCGGGCGGTCGATCGCAGGCGTTGCCGTGTCGAGGTCGACGAGGTCGTTCTTGAGATGAATGACCAGCTGATCGCCGGGCCTCACGCGCAGCGTCGGCGACGGTTTGCCGTCCGGCGTCAAATAGCAGTAGCGGCTCGTGCCATCCGGCAGTTTCTGATCGTGGATCGTGAGGCCGGTTTCGAGAACGCCGTCGCGGCTGCGCAATTCCGCCGGCTCCGCGATCGCGCTTCCGGGTTCGGGCCGCGCACACACGTCCTGCTGCATGCGCGGCGCATCCTGCAAGCCCGTCGCGCCGAGCCATGCCGTCATGCCGCTCGCGGCGAGCCCGAGGCAGGCCGCGACGATGACACAACAAACGGTCGAAAGTCGTCGTGCCACGCCGCCCCGCCAATACGCCGCCACAGGCGCGCAAGCGCGCTACCGGCGCCACGCGTGACGTCGGTCCACGTCTTGCGACCGCAAGGGTCGGCAAATGCTTCTGTTTGGTGCCGTGAGGCTAGCGGTGCGTTGTTGCCGGAATCTGGCAGGTTTTTAACACGCAGATGACAGAAACTTGCGGCACTTCGACGCAGAAATGGGCGCGACGTTCAAACCTGCTGAGCGATCAATCGGATGGGCATTCACCGACTGAATTGCGGAGATACGGCGACGCGCAGGCAATCGACGAAAATTTTTTCGGTGTGCCGATCCTGCCACCTGTTCGCGGTCCTGCGCCAACCGTCGGACGACGGCGGGGCATGGTCTGATCGACGCACCGTGTCGATGCACGAGACGTGCGGGCCACGGCAACCGGCGGAACTCGCGTCGTCATTCACGACGGCAGGGCCTCACGTAGTGACGGTCCTGCATTCCCCTCACGAAGGCGAGCAGTCCTCCGAACAAAACGGAGGAAATTGTTATCGCGCCGGTGCGAGTTCGAACGGGCAAGCGGCATCGGCCGGCGAAGGCGCGGCGATCCGGTTCAGGGCTGTCGAAATTGCGAATCTGTCTGGCTATCCAAACGGACCGCTTTGATTTCGTCTCATGATCTTGAGCGTGAGCAGGGCCGCTCCGAGCACAAGAAGCAGGACACCGACGACAATTGTGCTTGTCGATTCGAATGTCACACCGACTGCTGTCAGCAAGCAGCCAACAAGGATAGCAATAAGCCCACCAAGCTTCTTTACCAACAGAAGCTGTCCGTCGCTTGCGCGCGCCACCATGATCAACCTCACTCTGCAAGTGATGCGGTCATTCCACCGTCGCCGCGGGCCGGTGTTGCTTGGACAAGCGGCGGGCTCACATCCGCACACGATGATCGTACTCTCGCGTGCCAATGATGGAAATCGCTCGTTGCTGCCATGATGACTTCTCTTTTGATTCAATTGCGCCGCGGGCGATTGGACAATCTTGCTTACCTAGCCGCGCCGAAACGTCGCATGACTGTATCGAATGTGCATCGCGCAACGGCGCTGCGATTCCGCGATACGCAATGCGTTCAGCGCATTTGTCGTAAAGTGTTCTGGACCAACGCAAGCATTGCAAAGGCTGCGGGAGCGGATCGTTGACTCCGTGGATTTTTGGGCGCCTACTTCTGGTTGCCGACTAGAAGACCTGAAGCAATAAGGTCGAAATCCGGAAGGACAGCCAATGCGGCCGCCTTCGATCGCGGAACAAGCGGAGCGGCCCTACATCTCGACCGGGCACTTGCCCGAACCCGAGATGGTGCAGGAGCTCGTGTCTCAAGCGCATCAGCGCTTCAAGTCGAACAGCGAAGGGACCAATTCGCAGGTTTATCCGGCCCTGGCCAGGGTGCCGAGTGAACTGTTCGGCGTCTGCGTGGCCGGTACCAGCGGACGTGTCTACGGCGCGGGCGATACCGAATACGAATTCTCGATCATGAGTGTATCGAAGCCATTCGTATTCGCATTGGTGTGCGAGGCCATCGGCCCTGAAGAGGCTCGTGCAAAACTGGGCGCGAACGCGACCGGGCTGCCGTTCAATTCACTGGCGGCGATCGAGCATGGAGCCGGGCGCACCAACCCCATGGTGAACGCAGGCGCGATCGCGACCACAAGCCTTGTGCCGGGCTCGAGCGCTGACGAGCAATGGCGGTTCATCCATGACGGTCTCTCGCGCTTCGCGGGCCGCAAGCTTTCGCTCAACGAGGAAGTCTACGCATCGGCATCCAAGACCAATTTTCGCAATCGAAGCATCGCGCGGTTGCTGGAGAGCTACGACCGGATCTACTGCGACGCCAGGCAGGCGACCGATCTCTACACCCGGCAGTGTTCGCTGAATGTGAGCGCCAGGGATCTCGCCGTGATGGGTGCGACGCTGGCCGATGGTGGCGTGAATCCGGTGACCCGGCAGCGGGTGGTCGATGCGGCCGTGTGCCACTATGCATTGGCGGTCATGGTCACTGCCGGACTGTACGAGACGTCGGGCGACTGGCTGTACGACATCGGTCTGCCCGGCAAAAGCGGCATTGGTGGAGGCATCGTCGCGGTGTCTCCGGGAAAGGGTGGTTTCGGCACTTTCGGGCCGCCACTGGATGCGGCCGGCAACAGCGTGCGAGGGCAGCTCGCCGCGAAGTTCCTGTCGCAAAGACTGGGCATGGATCTGTTCGTGTCCCAACCGGACGAGTGAACAAGAGGCACTGAAGATCGGTCGAGCCGTGGCCCGATCGATCGCAACGTCGGGCAGGTTGGAGGACGCGATGGCAACGCAAGCAATCTCGATCGGCGACATTCATCAGGAAGAGCGCGCATCATGGGTGCCCATGGTCGCGATTGCGTTCGGCCAGATGATCATGTCGTTCAACGTCGCGTCGTTGCCGGTTGCGATGGGGGGAATGGTGGCCAGCTTCGGCGTGCCGCCGACCACCGTCGCGACTGGAATCGTGGCTTACTCGATGCTTGTCGCCGGGTTCGTGATGCTTGGCGCCAAGCTCGCCCAAAGGTTCGGGGCGGTGCAGGTATTTCGTGCCGCCGTCGTGCTTTTCCTGATAGCGCAGATTGCGATGACGTTCAGCCCCACGGCCTCCGTCATGATTTCCGCTCAGGCGCTTTGCGGCGCTGCGGGCGCGGTGATCGTGCCCTCGCTCGTCGCGCTGATTGCCGAGAATTATGCCGGACGCCAGCAGGCGACGGCCCTTGGCGCGCTTGGCTCGGCGCGGGCTGCCGCCGGCGTGCTGGCATTTGTCGTCGGCGGGTTGCTCGGCACCTATATCGGCTGGCGCCCCGCGTTTGGAGTTCTCATCGTTGCCTCGGCGATCGCTTTCGCTCTGAGTTTCCGCCTGCGGCCGGACCGCGGTCGCGCGGATGTCCAGATCGACCTGATCGGGGTCGCTCTTGCCGCGAGCGCGATCATCTTCATCAGCTTCGGATTCAATAATCTGAACAGTTGGGGCGTGATCCTGGCGACCGCTAACGCGCCATTCGAATTGCTGGGCGTCTCGCCGGCGCCGGTCCTGATCGTGCTTGGCATTGTGCTCGGGCAGGCATTCCTGATGTGGACCCATCGCCAGCAGGCCGCGGGGAGGACGCCTTTGCTGGCGTTGGAGGTGATCGATTCACCGGAGGAGAGGAGCGCCGTCTACGCGCTATTCGCGGTCGTGGCGCTCGAGGCCGCGCTGAACTTCACGGTGCCGCTCTACATCCAGATCGTGCAGGGACGTTCACCAATCGCGACGGCGATCGCGATGATGCCCTTCAATCTGACCGTTTTCCTCTCGGCGATGATGATCGTCAATCTCTACGACAAGCTGACGCCTCGCCAGATCGGACGCTTCGGCTTTGGCCTCTGTACCGTCGCGTTGCTGTGGCTCGCGTTCGTCGTGCGCAACGACTGGAGCGAGATTCCCGTTCTGCTCGGACTGGTGCTGTTCGGCATCGGCCAGGGCTCGCTGGTGACATTGCTGTTCAACGTTCTGGTCACGGCCTCACCCAAGGCATTGGCCGGGGACGTCGGGTCGTTGCGCGGAACCACACAGAATCTGGCGGCCGCAGTCGGCACCGCGGTCGCCGGAGCTCTTCTGGTCGGTCTTTTGAGCACGATCGCGCTCGGCAGGATTGCGGCCAGTCCGGTGCTGACCAAGGAGCTTCAGAGCCAGGTTGATCTCGGCAACATCACTTTCGTCAGCAATGACCGGCTGCGCAGCGTACTCGAAGGCACGAGCGGTACGCCACAGCAGGTCGAGGAAGCCGTCCGGGTCAACACCGAAGCGCGCCTGCGCGCTTTGAAGATCGGGTTGCTGATCATGGCCGGCCTCGCACTGCTTGCGGTCATTCCCGCGGGACGGCTGCCGAATTATCGGCCAGGCGAAATACCGGACGACGGAGCGACCGGCGAGCGCGAGCGATCGACCTGATCGGATGTCGGGCGCCGCGGGGCAAGAAGGTCTCTGCAAGAACGAGGTGCCAGATATGGATGAACTCGATCGTCGCATCGTGCTCAGGAAAATGCTCGGCGGCGTCGCAGCCGTTGGTCTCGGAACCGGCTTGCTGACGCAGGCGGCCAAGGCGCTGCCACTCGTCCCTGAAGATGCCCTCGTCGCGAAGACGGGTGGTCCCGTGCGGCCGCTTCATATGGTCGTCGCCCGACCACCACCGCGCCCGCGTCCTCCGCCACCGCGCCGCCGCTGGCATCGCCGGCGCCGCTGGGTCTGTTGGTGGCACAGAGGTCGCCGCCGCTGTGGATGGCGCTGGTGAGGGCAGGCACAAGCTCCGGCAGCTCGAGTGGCCCGGTTGCGCGCGACCGGGCCATGGCTGCCTGGGATCAAGGAGGACGACATGGCTACCTATGAGAACAGTTCCACGATGCTCCGCGGCCTGCCTGGCCCGCCCTTATGGGTCTGCGTGCTGCTGGGCCTCGTTATGATCGCCGCGGGCCTTCTGGTCCTGGGAGATGTCGTGCTTTTCACCGTGATCAGCGCCATCTTTATCGGCTGGACGGCCATTGTTGCCGGCGGGTTCGAAATCCTGCACGCCTTCTGGACCAAGGGCTGGGGTGGATTCGTGTGGCAGCTTGTGCTGGGGGTGCTCTACCTTGCCTGCGGAATCGTTCTGCTCAGTCAACCGGTGGCGAGCGCGCTGCTCCTGACCTATGCCCTCGGTCTCATGCTTTTAGTCTCCGGGATTGTGCGCATGCTGGTCGGCATCGGCCATTGGCAGCAGTCCGGCTGGATCATGCTCGCATCCGGGCTGTTTGGCGTTCTGGCCGGCCTCGTCATTCTGACGGGATTTCCGGCGACCGGGCTGTGGGTGCTCGGGCTGCTGCTGGGGATCGATCTGCTGTCTCATGGCATCGGATGGCTGACTTACGCTTTACAGCCTGCCGCCAGAGCGGCTCAATAGGCCGTCGATCCTCCAGGGAGCAGCAGAACTCTCATTAATCGTCTGAAATCAAGTCGGCTCCTCGCGAGATCAATGACGGTCTCGCGCGATGAGCCATCGGCGGAGAGTGGACATGTCAGGTTTGAGGAAGGGCGTGAGAGTTTCGGCGCTGGTTGCGTCGATTGTGATGAGCCTCATCGCCTTGCTGCCAGCGCAAGCTCAGCAGGATGGTGGCGTACTGTTTCAGAACGTGCGCATTTTCGACGGCAGGAATGGCGCGCTGTCCGGGCCGTCCAATGTGCTGATCCGGAACAACAAGATCGAGAAAATTTCGACTGGGCCGATTGCGGCCGACGCTCAGGTGATTGCCGGCGACGGACGGGTGCTGATGCCCGGGCTGATCGACGCGCACTGGCATGCATTGCTGGTACGCCCGACGCCGGCGGCCGTGATGGCCAGCGACATCGGTTACATCAATCTTCTTGCGGCCGCCGAGGCAACGGCCACCCTCATGCGTGGCTTCACCACCATTCGCGACATGGGCGGGCCGGCCTTTTCCCTCAAGCGGGCGATCGACGAAGGTCTCGTCGTCGGTCCCCGCATCTACCCATCCGGTGCCATGATCACCATCACCGGCGGCCATGGCGACTTCCGGCCGCTGTCCGATCTGCCCAGAACAATCGGCGGCATGCTCAGCCGCATGGAGAGGATAGGCGGCGCCATGGTCGCGGACAGCCCGGATGAAGTTCGCGTGCGCGCGCGCGAGCAGCTCATGCAAGGGGCTACGCAGGTCAAGCTCACGGCGGGCGGTGGGGTGGCGTCGCCGTTCAGCCCGCTCGATGTGTCCACGTTCACTGAACCGGAGTTGCGCGCCGCGGTCGAGGCTGCGGAGAACTGGGGTACTTATGCCGTCGTACACGCCTACACGCCGGTCGCGATCCAGCGATCGATCGCAGCGGGGGTCAAGTGTATCGAGCATGGTCATTTGATGGACGACGCGTCGGCCCGCCTGATGGCCGAGAAGGGAATTTGGCTGAGCACCCAGCCCTTCCTCGATATGTCGGGCGCCAGCGCCCTTGGACCTGCGGAGCAGGACAAGATGCGGCAGGTTGTTGCCGGCACCGACCGGGTCTACGGCTTTGCCAAGAAGTACAAGTTGAAGACGGCCTTCGGTACCGACGTTTTGTTCTCGAAGGCACTCGCCGACCGGCAAGGCGCCATGCTGTCAGCCCTCACGCGATGGTACACGCCGGCTGAGGCGCTCATCATGGCGACATCGACGAATGCAGAATTGCTCGGTCTGTCCGGGCTTCGAAATCCATATCCAGGCAAGCTGGGCGTGGTGGAGGAAGGCGCGTTCGCCGACCTTCTGCTGGTCGATGGCAATCCAATCGACAACATCAAGCTGATCGAGGATCCGGCGAAGAACTTCTTGGTCATCATGAAAGATGGGAAGGTCTACAAGAATCTTCTTGGTGGTGACCGGAACAGGTAGGCGGACATGATCACGAGGCGGGCCAAGCGGCAGCGTCCAAGCATAAGCTTGTAGCCGATATGGCTGCCGACTTTTGGCCGGTGGAGCAGCGATCGCCGGAAGGGCAAGGGCAGTCTCCTACCGCCGAAACTGCGTCAGAAACGTCCGCAAGGAATCGTGCGGGCTCTCGACATCCGAAATCACCCAGCCGTCGGGACCGTTGACGACGATGAAGTTGAGCGTGACGGCGCGGCCTTCATTGTCGAATGTCACCGTCACGTCGGTCTTGTCGAACTGCCGGCGCGGGATTGCGATCGAGATCGGGCCGAGCCGCCAGGTCGGGCTCTGCACCAGAAAATCGTAGGGCGCATCGTGCAGCGCGGTCCAGGCACCGCGCAGGGTGGGATCGAAGAATCGGCGAGCCGTTTCCTCGTCGCGCGGCAGGCCGTTGGAATATTCGGCGCTGCCTCGCCCATAATGGGCGTAGACGTTGCGGATCAGGGATTCCGGCGAACGGAACCCGGCACAGGCTGTGGCGGCGGCGAAAACCGCCGCAACCAGCGAAAAACCCGCAAGGAATTTGCCGCGTCCCATCAGCTTTATTTGCCGTTGCCCCTGACATATCTTGCAGGGAAATCCCTTTGAACGAAAGCTACCCGGCGCGATGCGCGAACTTTTCGACGATGTCCCAGAACAATCTCCGTTCGATCCGCAGGAGGCGGTGCGGCGCCACATCCGCACGCCCCAGCGCAAGCGGTTCTACACCAGCGCCGGCGTCGCCGAGGCCGATGGCGGATTTTCGATCACCCTCGACGGCAAGCCGATCCGCACGCCG
Source organism: Bradyrhizobium sp. USDA 4502 (assembly GCF_054063355.1). Taxonomy (NCBI): domain Bacteria; kingdom Pseudomonadati; phylum Pseudomonadota; class Alphaproteobacteria; order Hyphomicrobiales; family Nitrobacteraceae; genus Bradyrhizobium; species Bradyrhizobium sp. USDA 4502. Next base: position 3,649,262 of record NZ_JBSSGF010000001.1, on the reverse strand, counting down.
TCCGGCAAGCCGATCGCGGTGCCGACGCGGGCCATTGCGGACGCGGTTGCGGCGGAATGGAATGCGCAGGGCGAGACCATCGATCCCATGACCATGCCGCTGACGCGGCTTGCCAACAGCGTGATCGAGGGGGTGATCGATCGCGTCGACGAGGTCGCCGACGATGCGGCCAAGTTCCTCGGCAGCGACCTCTTGTTCTATCGCGCCGGCCATCCCGAGACGCTGGTGGCGCGCGAGGCCCAACACTGGGATCCGATCCTGTTCTGGGCCGCCGACGCGCTCGGCGCCCATTTCGTGATGGCCGAGGGGGTGATGCATGTCGGCCAGCCCGAGCCTGCGATCAAGGCGGCGCGGGCGGCGTTCCCGACCGACCCATGGTCGGTCGCGGCGCTCCATGTGGTGACGACGCTGACCGGCTCGGCGCTGCTGGCGCTGGCGCTGGCGCATGGCGTCCGCGACGAGGACCAGGTCTGGGCCGCCGCCCATGTCGACGAGGACTGGAACATCGAGAAATGGGGCGTCGACGAGGAGGTCGCCGCCCGCCGCGCCGCCCGCCAGCTCGATTTCAAGGCCGCCGCCGGCGTGCTCAGGGAGCTCAAGCCGGCCGCCGGTTAACGAGGGGTTTACGGCGCCGGGCTAGCCTGCGGCACGTTCCTCGCGCAGGGCCGAGACCTCCGACATGGCACTCGCCATCAATCCCGTGCTGCCGGTGCTCGCCTCGAAGGAGGCGGACAGCGTTGCGCCGGACCTCACGCTTGAGGCCGGCAGCGTCGTCAATGCGCGGGTGCTGAAGGTGCTGTCCGCCGATCTGGTGCGGATCGCGATCGCGAGCCTGTCGATCGACGTCCAGACCGAAGTGCCGCTGCAGCAGGGCCAGAACCTGCAGCTCGCGGTGTCGCAGACCAATGACGGCATCCGCCTGCAGCTGGTCGGGCAGGGCCCTGACACCGGCGATGCCGTACGGCTGTCGCCGGCAGCGGCCAACACCATCGATGCCGCCCAGCCGATCGCCACGGCACCGAAGGCTGTATTGACGCCGCTGGAGCGCGTCACCATCACCGCGACGGCCCAGACCGCGGCTGCGGCGCAGGGCAGCCAGGCGCCGCTGTTTGCGAATCTCGCCGCGGTCGCCTCCGCCAATCTGCCGCCGAAGCTGCAAGCTGCGATCGCGCAGGTACTGGCGCAGCAGACCGGCCTCGACGACGGTCTGAGCGGTGATGCCGTGAAAGCCGGCTTCCAGAAATCCGGCCTGATGTTCGAGGCGACGCTCGCGGCGGGCATTGCACCCGCGAGCGGCAGCGCGCCCGATCTGAAGGCCGCGCTGATCGTGCTGCGCCAGGCGCTGACCTCGCTTGGCGCCGGTGATGCCGGCAGACCGGCGTCCACCACATCGCTCCAGCAACCGGCGCAGGCCAGCGCCGCCACGGCGCCGAGCCTCGTGCCATCCGGCACGCCAGACCTCGACGTTCAGGAGATCCTGCTGCCGCAGGCTCGCCTGCCGGTCGCCGAGGATGTCGGCCGCGGCACCACAGGGCTCGCAGGGGCGCTCGCCGATGCGCTCGATGCCGGCCCGTCCTCCGGCGGCGCGCTCAATCTCATTCAGGAAGCGCTGCACGAGCTCGGCAACCCCGCACGGCAGGGCGCTGTGCCGAGGGAGCTGCTGCCGGGCGAGGTGTCCGTACGCGGCAACACACCGCCACCGCCGTTTCACGGCGCGTTGCCGTCGGCGCAGGCCGTCGCCGGGCCGTCGATCGCGCCAAACACGCCGCTCGCGACCGCCGCGCATCGCCTGCTGGAAAACACCGACGCCGCGCTGGCGCGGCAGACGCTGCTGCAGGTCGCCTCGCTGCCGGACCGCGGCGACGGGTCGCGCCCGCAGCTCGACGCCATGCTGCCGCGCTGGAATTTCGAGATCCCGTTCCTGACCCCGCAGGGCACGGCGATGGCGCAGTTCGAGATTTCCCGCGATGGCGGCGGCAATGAGGTCGAAGCCGCCAAGCGGGTGTGGCGCGCGCGCTTCACGCTCGATGTCGAGCCGGCCGGCCCGGTGCACGCGTTGGTCTCGCTGAACGGCGAGCGCACCTCGGTGCGGATGTGGGCCGAGCGTCCCTCGACCGCCGCGCAACTGCGCGCCGGCGTCTCCGAGCTGAGCCAGGCGCTGACCAGGGCCGAGCTCGCGCCCGGCGATATCGAGATCCGCGACGGCACTCCGCCGCAACCTGCGCCCGCGCGCGCCGGCCATTTCCTGGACCGCGCATCGTGAGCGACGCCAACAACCAGCTCGCGGTCGCGCTGCATTACGACCACGCCGGCGCGCCCCGCGTGGTGGCAAAAGGCAAGGGCGCGATCGGCGCCAAGATCATCGAGGTTGCCAAGGCCAACGACATCCCGATCGAGGAGAACGAGGTGCTCGCCGGCGCGCTCTCCAATGTCGAGCTCGGCGACGAGATTCCGGCCGAGCTCTACAAGGCCGTCGCCGAGGTGCTGGTGTTCGTGCTGCGGATGTCGGGCCGGGCGCGCTAGCGGGCGCGTTTTCGAGCGAAGCGGGCACCGGTTCGCGTGAAGAAAACGCGACAGACAAGTGAGTCTTCTTGCCATCCTTTCACCACGATGGCATCCACCATCGTCGTCAACGCGAACCTGCCCAGGACTTGTCGTGATCCATCGCCGTCATGCGCTCGGTCTGCTTGCTGCCGCCACGATCCTGCCGTCGCGCAGCTTCGCCAACGTGTCCTATCAGCGCAGCGAGTTTCGCGAGGAGCTGCAAAAGCGCTTCTTCGAGCTCGGAACCGAGGGCACCTTCGTCGGCTACAAGGTCGAGGACTATCTGATCATCGCCAGCGACAAGGTCCGCTCGGGCGAGGGCAAATTGCCGGCCTCGACCTTCAAGATCGCGAACGCGCTGATTGCGCTCGATACCGGCGTGGTGCAGGACCCCGACAAGGACGTCTTCAAGTGGGACGGCACAACCCGCAGCATCGAGGCCTGGAACAAGGACCACACGCTGCGCTCCGCGCTCGCGGTGTCGGCGTTTCCGGTGTTCCAGGAGATCGCCCGCCGCATCGGCGAGGAGCGGATGAAGAAATATCTCGAGATCATCGACTACGGCAACCGCGACATCGGCGGCGGCATCGACCAGTTCTGGGTGACCGGCAATTTGCGGATCGATCCGGTGCAGCAGATCGATTTCCTCGACCGGCTGCGCCGCGGCGTGCTGCCGGTCGGCAAGCGCAGCCAGCAGCTGGTGTGCGACATTCTCCCGGTGACGAAAGTCGGCGAGACCGTCATCCGCGCCAAGACCGGCCTCACCGACAAGGAGCACGGCTCGCTCGGCTGGCTGGTCGGCTGGGCCGAGAAGGGCACCGACATCACCGTGTTCGCGATGAACATGGACTGCAAGACGCAGGCGCAGACCGACGCGCGGATGAGCGTCACGCAGCAATGCCTCACCGATATCGTCGCGCTGTGACGGGCTGACCTCCGCGCAAACGCTTTGCGTTTGTCGCGCGCGACGCCATGCTCTAGCATCCTCCGATAAATCAAAGCGGAGGAATCATGCATTCAGCAACAGTCTGGCTCTCGTCGCTCACGCTGGCCGCGGCCGGCGGCTGGCTTGCGGCAACGGTGTTTTCAGCGCCGGCCACCAGCAAGGAGCCGCGCTTCCCGCAGCTCACGATGGAGCAGCTCAGCGACCTGCAAAAACCGCTCGGCGAGCAGATCATGAAGGTGTCGAGCGTCGGCATCGGTGGTCCCTACAATCCGATGATCCGGAGCCCGGTGCTCGGCCAGCGCCTCTACGATCTGTTCTATTATCTGCGCTGGCAGACCTCGGTACCGACCAGGCTGAACGAGTTCGCGATCCTGATCATCGGCCGGCAGTGGCGCTCGCAGGTCGAGTGGTTCGCGCACGCGCCGCTCGCTGCCAAGGCCGGCCTGCCGCCCGACGTCATCGCCGAGCTCAAGGCCGGCAACCGGCCGTCGAAGATGGCCGACGACGAGGCGGTCGTGTACGACTTCGTCACCGAGCTCACCACGACCAAGAAGGTCTCCGACGAGACCTATGCGCGGGCCAGGAAGATTTTCAACGATCAGCAGATCGTCGACCTCACCGCGGTCGCCGGCAATTACGTGATGGTGGCGATGATCCTGGCGATGGCCGAAGAGACGGTGCCGCCGGGCAAGGAGGAGCCGTTCAAGGTGGGAGAGAAGTAGGGGCGGCGCGGACTCCGTTCACCTCGCCCCGCGTGCGGCAGGGGTGTCCGGGGAAATTCAGGCATAGCGGAGCTCCATCTGGTCAGGTGAGATGGTTGATTTCCGACGGCTGGGGTTGATGGGCGGAGGTTTGTCGATGGCAGCGAGGGATCGACGCGTGAGCAGGAGCTGGCCGACGAGTTCGGCGAACCTGAGCGGGAGCATTTTGATGCAGTTGGTGTGAGCGGCGATGCGCAGCAGCAGGTAGGCAATCATCGCAGCGAGCACCTGAAGGCGGATCGCGTTGTCGTTGGCGCCGAGGAACTTGCGAATATCGAGATGCTGCTTGATCCAGCGGAACAGCAGCTCGATTTGCCATCGGCTCTTGTAGAGGGCGGCGATCTCGACGGCGCTACGGACAAGGTCGTTGGTCAGGAGTGTGATCTTGCCGCCTTTCTCGCGTCTGATCTTGATGCGGCGGAGCGGGATTGGAAGGCGCGAATCGCCCTTGCTGGTGAGCTTCACCTCGTCATCGGCAAGGATTTCGAAGCCATCCCCGTTACGCTTGCGGATGGCGCGATGCCTGAGCGAGCGAAGACGGATGCTCGTCTTCGCCCGGGTAACGAAGAAAGCCTTGCTATCATTGATCTTCTGCCACCAGTCGAAACGGCAATAGCCCTTGTCAAACACATAGGTGGTGGCGGGCTGGATTGGGGTCTGTCGGCCGATCTCGATGTCATTGACGTTCGCGGCCGTCATCTCGACGCAGGTCGGGACATCGCTCCTTGGGTCGTAGACGACATGCCGCTTCATGCCGCGGATGCGGCCGTTCCACGTCGCCCAACTGCAGACCTTGCCGAGCGGGATCGGACTGGCGTCGATCAGACGCACCATCTCCATGCCTTCACTCCGCAGCTGGCGACGCGCCATCGCCGACAGCGCCGCAAAGGTTTGCGCGAAAATGCCGATCGGACGGCGGGCATTGGCATCGGACAACGTCGAGCGCGACAGCTTGCCGGTTCCCAAGTGATAGTGATGCTGCGAATTGGCGTTGAAGCCAGTCACCACCCCGCGCAGACTGCTGTTGCCGCTAAGCTGGGCATAGATCAGCGCCACCAGATGATCCCAGCTCCTGAACGACTTGTCGTAGGCATCCCCGTCCAGACGATCCACAACCGTCTGAAACTGCCGTCGATTGATCGGTTCAAGCAGCCTTCCAAAAATGCTACCGCGATATCGCATGCTCGGCCCTCTGTGTCTCGACAACCAGAAAAGACCGATTTGCCTCGGTCCTGCCGAGCATGCACCGCGACACAGTGAATCATTCCCCGGACACCCCTGCGCGTGCGGGGAGAGGTCGGAACGCATCGCAGATGCGTTCCGGGTGAGGGGACTCTCCTCAGGCACAGCTATCACCGTGCAAGAGGAAGCAGCCCCTCACCCCAACCCTCTCCCCGTAAGAACGGGGAGAGGGAGTAGGGCGCCGTCGCTATTGGCGCCCGATCGCCCGCTGCAAGGTCGACATCAGTTTCGGGTCGCGGCATTGCGCGACGTTGAAGCGCATGAAGGCGGCGGCCGTCTGCGAGGCGCTGAACACGTTGCCCGGCGCCAGCACGACATTGTCCGCGAGCGCCAGCCGCGCCACATCGGCGGAGTCGCACCCGTCGGGCAGATGGCACCACAGATAGAAGCCGCCGCGCGGCATCAGCCAGGGTGTAACGCCGATGCGCTGCAGTTTGTCGCCGACGTCGCGGCGGGCGCGGGCAAGGCGCCGGCGCAACTCCTCGACATGCTTGCGATAGAAACCGCTCGACAGCACGCCGGCGATGATCTCGGTGGCGACCGCGCTGGGGCCGCCGAAACCGGTCGCGACCTGGAGATCGACGAGATCCTCGATCCAGTCCGCTCGCGCCGCGATGAAGCCGGAGCGCACCGATGCCGACAGCGTCTTGGAGAAGCTGCCGATCCGGATCACGCGGCTCAGGCCATCGAGCGCGGCGAGCCGCGCCGAAGGCCCCGGCTCGAAGTCCGCAAAGATGTCGTCCTCGACGATGGTGAGATCGTAGGCTGTCGCAGCATTCAGCACGCGGTGCGCGGTCTGCGGCGACAGCGTCGCACCGGTCGGATTATGCAGCGCCGAGTTGGTGACATAGAGCCGCGGCCGCTCGGCGGCGAGTGTCGCCTCGAAGCTGGCGACATCGGGGCCCGATGCCGTGTAGGGCACGCTGACGATGCGAACCTGATGCGCGCGCAGCAGCGCCCGGAAATTGAAATAGCAGGGATCGTCGACCAGCACAGTGTCGCCCGGCCGCAGCAGGAAGCGGCAGACGAGATCAATCGCCTGCGTGCCGGACGCGGTCAGCAAGAGTTGCTCGGGCGGCACCTCGAGGCCCTCGTCGGCAAACCGCGCCATCAGGATCCGGCGCAGCGTGAGCGAGCCGCGCGTCGCGCCATAGTCGGAGAGCACGGCGTCGTCGGCCCGCGCGAGGCCGCGCAGCGCGCGCCGCAGCGCCTCGGTCGGCATCCACTCGGCGGGCAGCCAGCCGCAGCCGGGTTTGAGCGCGCCGGTCTCGGCATCGAGCGATTGCCGCGACACCCAGAACGGATCCACCGCGCGGTCGCGCTGCGGCTGGTCCTTTGCGAGCGCGAGCGGCGGCAGCGCCGCGGACGAGACATAGAAGCCGGAGCCGGGCCGGGCCCGGATCAGGCCCTCGGCGACGAGGCGGTCATAGGCCTCGACGACGGTGGAGGGCGAGACGCCCATGGTCGCGGCGAGGCCGCGGATCGAGGGCAGGCGGTCGTCGGCGACCAGCGCGCGGCTCGCCACCTTGGCGCGGATCGCGTTCATCACCTCGGTGGTCCGCATCGCCTTTGGCGCATCGGATTGCTGTTGCAAGTGTATGCCTACCTTTGCCCATACAGTTTTACGATATTGTACCGATCTGTAGCTGCCTTGGCGAGCCTCCGCCGGCTATGGTCGGTGCGAGGTCGGACTCGGCTTCACCTCGCCCCGCCTGCGGGGAGAGGTCGGAACGCATCGCCAGATGCGTTCCGGGTGAGGGGGAGTCTCCACGAGTTCGGCCGTTACCGAGTATGCGGAGCCGCCCCTCACCCTAACCCTCTAAGAGCGAGCTTCGCTCGTCTCGGCCCCGCAAGAGCGGGGTGAGGGGGCGCAGTTACGTTTTGGGAAGCAAAGTACGATGGACAAGGCTTCGATCGACGGCTGGGGCAGTGGCCTGCTCGGCGTGATTATCTTCAGCGGCTCGCTGCCGGCGACCCGCGTGGCCGTGGCAGGGTTCTCGCCGCTGTTCTTGACTTCGGCGCGGGCGGCGATCGCGGCGCTGCTCGGCGCCGCGCTGCTGGCGGTGCTGCGCCAGCCCTGGCCGCAGCGCAAGGATCTGGTGTCGCTGACCATCGTCGCACTCGGCGTCGTGATCGGCTTTCCGCTGCTCACCGCGCTCGCGCTCCAGCACATCACCTCGGCGCATTCGATCGTGTTCATCGGGCTGCTGCCGCTGTCGACCGCCGTGTTCGGCGTGCTGCGCGGCGGCGAGCGGCCGCAGCCGCTGTTCTGGCTGTTCTCCTGCATCGGCAGCGCGACGGTCGGCGCGTTCGCCTTGTCGAGCGACGGATCGGCGTCGCTGACCGGCGACCTCCTGATGGTCGCCGCCATCATCGTCTGCGGCCTCGGCTATGCCGAAGGCGCGGCGCTGTCGCGGCGGCTCGGCGGCTGGCAGGTGATCTCCTGGGCACTGGTGCTGTCGGCGCCGGTGGTGCTCTTGATGACGATCATGACGCTGCCGCCGAGCTGGCAGGGCATCGGTGCGCCGGCCTGGCTCGGGCTCGCTTATGTCTCGATCTTCAGCATGCTGGTCGGCTTCGTGTTCTGGTATCGCGGCCTTGCGATCGGCGGCATCGCCAGCGTCGGCCAATTGCAGCTGCTGCAACCGTTCTTCGGCCTCGCGCTGGCCGGCCTGTTGCTGCACGAGCAGGTGCCGTGGTCGATGATCGTGGCGACCATGCTCGTCGTCGTCTGCGTGGTGTTCGCGCGCCGCTTTGCTTGACGTCTGTCTCTCCTCACGGAGAGGAGCGCGGAACGCGCGTCTCGAACCATGAGGCCACAGGCGGGCCTGCATCCTTCGAGACGCCAGCAATCGACGCGCACGCTGTCAATTTGACCGGCCGTGCGTGACGTCAGGAAGCGGGTGCTAGGCGGGCTCCTGCGCTTTCCCGATCCGCCCGAGATGGGTGAAGCCAAAGCCTTTCGAATACTTCAGCCCGTAGCCGAGCGCGCGGTCGATCCCGATATGGGCGAGCCAGATCATCGCGATCGACAGCACCAGCGGCGCCGCGGCGGCAAAGCCCAGCGTCATCAGCGCGACCGGCGCCAGATAGCTGTGGGCGGCGTTGTAGACGATGGCGCCGACCCGCGGGCCGGCGAGATAGGCCGCGAAACTCAAATCCGGCACCAGGAACAGCAGGACATAGACCAGCCACGAGCCCTCCCATTGGGCATAGAGCACGGTCATGCCGAGGAACAGCACGAGGCCCTCCAGCCGGAGCAGGGTGCGCACCCCGCCGGTCGGTGCGCCGGTCTCGACCGTGGCCGTGCTCGTGTCGGTCATCGCCATCTCCCCAGATATCGGAAAATCCTACCGTTTTTGCGCCCGAACCCGTCCACAACCGCCTTTCCGGTTCCGAAATGGCCGTGCTAAGCCATTTCCGAACGAAGCGGACCTCGGCTCGCGCCGGGACGCGGACTGTAGCTAACACGGGCGGAAACAAATGAAAGATATCCTCGATACCCTCGAAGAGCGGCGCGCCGGCGCCAAGCTGGGCGGCGGCGAAAAGCGCATCGAGGCGCAGCACGCCCGCGGCAAGCTGACCGCCCGCGAGCGGATCGAGCTCCTGCTGGACAAGGGCTCGTTCGAGGAGTTCGACATGTTCGTCGAGCACCGCTCGATCGAATTCGGCATGGAGAAGACCAGGATCCCCGGCGACGGTGTCGTCACCGGTTGGGGCACGGTCAACGGCCGCAAGACGTTCGTCTTTGCCAAGGATTTTACGGTGTTCGGCGGCTCGCTTTCCGAAACCCACGCGCTGAAAATCACGAAACTTCAGGACATGGCGATGAAGGCGAGGGCGCCGATCATCGGTCTCTATGACGCCGGCGGCGCGCGTATCCAGGAGGGCGTCGCTGCTCTGGCGGGCTATTCCTACGTGTTCCGCCGCAACGTGCAGGCCTCGGGCGTGATCCCGCAGATCTCTGTCATCATGGGCCCCTGTGCCGGCGGCGACGTCTATTCGCCCGCGATGACCGACTTCATCTTCATGGTGAAGAACACCAGCTACATGTTCGTCACCGGCCCCGACGTGGTGAAGACCGTCACCAACGAGGTGGTGACCGCGGAAGAACTCGGCGGCGCCTCGGTGCACGCCACGCGCTCCTCGATCGCCGACGGCGCGTTCGAGAACGACGTCGACGCGCTGCTGCAGATGCGCCGCCTGATCGACTTCCTGCCCTCGAACAACACCGACGGCGTGCCGGAATGGCCGAGCTTCGACGATATCGGCCGGGTCGACATGTCGCTCGACACGCTGATCCCCGACAATCCGAACAAGCCCTACGACATGAAGGAATTGATCCTGAAGGTCGTCGACGAGGGCGACTTCTTCGAGATCTCGGAGACCTTTGCGAAAAACATCGTCACCGGCTTCGGCCGCATCGCCGGCCGCACCGTCGGCTTCGTCGCCAACCAGCCGATGGTGCTGGCGGGCGTGCTCGACAGCGACGCCTCACGCAAGGCCGCGCGCTTCGTCCGGTTCTGCGATGCCTTCAACATCCCGATCGTCACCTTCGTCGACGTGCCGGGCTTCCTGCCGGGCACCGCGCAGGAATATGGCGGCCTGATCAAGCACGGCGCAAAGCTGCTGTTCGCCTATTCGCAGTGCACGGTGCCGCTCGTCACCATCATCACCCGCAAGGCCTATGGCGGCGCCTTCGACGTCATGGCCTCGAAGGAAATCGGCGCCGACATGAACTACGCCTGGCCGACCGCCCAGATCGCCGTGATGGGCGCCAAGGGCGCGGTGGAGATCATCTTCCGCTCTGACATCGGCGACCCCGACAAGATCGCCGCGCGCACCAAGGAATACGAAGACCGCTTCCTGTCCCCCTTCATCGCCGCCGAACGCGGCTACATTGACGACGTCATCATGCCGCATTCGACCAGGCGGCGGATCGCGCGGGCACTGGCGATGCTGAAGGACAAGAAGGTCGAGATCCCCGCGAAGAAGCACGACAATCTGCCGTTGTGAGGAGAGCGTAGGGTGGGTTAGCGCAAGCGTGACCCGCCGCGTTCGCTCCGCACGATCCGTGGCGGGCCTGACCCGCCCGACAGGTCCGAACCTGATGACCGAAGACGAGCCGACCGACGAGATCTCCGAGATCGAGGCGCAGATCGAGGAGCTTGCCGAGAGCGCCGAGCGATCGCGGCGGATCATTCTCGGCTCGAAGATCGCGATCGCAGGCGGGTTCGGATTGTTACTCATTGCGCTGCTCGGCCTGTTCGGGGCCGGTCAGACCGCGGCACTCGGATCGATCGCGCTGGTGCTCGGCGGTATCGTGTCGCTCGGATCGAATGTCAGCACGTTGCGGCAGACCGAGGCTGCGATCAGCACCGCCGAGGCGCGGCGCGCGCGTTTGATCGGCAATATCGACCTGCGGCTGGTTCACGACGCGCCGCTGAAGCTGATGTGACGGAGTATCGATCTCTCCTAATTGTCGACGGGATCGCGCGCCCGTTTAGATGCCCTGCGAGCCTGGGCAGCGACGCCGGCCCTGCTTGTTCGATACAACGGGCCAATTGTTGCAGTTGTGCAACGGCTCGCTGAATAACCGGCTTCCCGTTCATGCCATATCTTTACTTAGGCTGCGTGGTTTGATCTGCTCAACCTGGGGTGGATATAATCAATGAATTTTCATCGTGGTTTGCTGATTTTGTCAGCCTGCATTTTCGCGTCGGCGTGCGCGTATCCGACCATCAATCGGGAGCGTGTCGTCGAAGTTAGGCACTTTGTAGAGATAGTCGAATGCGAATTGCGAGCAGTTCGCCGTTTCCTTCCAGCGGAGGTGAACCCGAAAATTCCGGACGTGTGGGACATTGGCTCGACGCTCGACTTGACGTTAGTCAGTCGGGTCGATGCTGACGGCAAGGTCTCCTGGGCTATTCCAGTCGACTATTCGCTGACGCCGAGCGTTGGCGGGCATGCTCAGGATACGATCACGGCGCACCTTGCGTTCTCGACGGACCTCGCAGCGGTCTTGTCGACGCCGCCGCCCGCTTGGTGCCAGCCCAAGGATATCGATCCATCGGGTACTGGGCTTGGTCTGGCCGCTTGGATTGAAACGGTGTTTACGGCGATTCCCAGAGACAGCAATGGCGGTCTTACTTATACAAAAATTCTGGAATTGCAGGCGAACGCAGGAGCGCGATTTGGCTGGGTGTTCGCTCCGATCAATTTGGATGTCGGCGCCTCTGTTCAAGGCACGAAAACCAACCAGCTCGTAGTAGGGCTGTCTCCTCATGTGGGTCCTCAAAAAGTAATCATTGTTGGTGACACAACGCACAAGGTCGGAGCCGCATCTCGAATAAGTTCATCGGCGACGCGTACTTTCAGTAATCCCAACTTGAACACTCTGCTGCAACGCCAAGCACCGGTCAGGTTACTTCCTGGCCAGACGCTGCGATAGGAATTAGATCGCGCGGCGCCCGAGACTTGATCCGCGCGACACAACTCGGTATCGCGACGTCTATCATCGGGGCGCACATTTATTGAACGATCCGCTGGCGCGGACCATGTTTTGATTTGGCCGGGGCGCAAATCAAATCCGGACGAATGCAAACTCGGACAAATCATGTCGCGAGAAAGCGGGCGCGCATATCCTCATGCTGTTTGATATGTGAATCGGCTTCTATCCTTGGGTCGTCCCGGCCAAGCGCAGCGCGACCCGGGACCCATAACCACAGCTCGATCTTGTTGCACGACGTTGGGGCCACAGCTTGCTTCAACAACGCAACGCGGTGGTTATGGGTCCCTGCTTCCGCACTAGGGCATGCACACATTTCTGAGGCTCCATCCGAGAGCGACGGCGCGGAAGTAATCGAGACCGTTTTTGAAGGTGATGGGGCCTGGTGGCTTGGAGGACGGATAGCCGTCCCATCCTCCAATGCGGCCGATAATCCAGGCCGCCCAGGCAAGACGATCGGACGGATGCGGGTTCTTCAGTCGTCTGTTCCTGGCTTCAAGCTGCTGATTGAGGGCGGTCAACGCATCGATCTCGCTGGGATTGAAGGCAACGTGAAGCGACTGCTGGCTCCCGTTGCGCGCTTGCAGGAGCTGGATGGTGATGATCGCGGCCTTGGCAGCGATGGCAACCAATTTGAGAAGCCGGCCGGCGGTGCCGATCTGGCTATCCTCGAGCTTGAAGCCCTGCGTCTTGAGGACGCGGAAGAACTGCTCGATGATCCAGCGCTGCTTGTACCAGGCGACGATGCGCCAGGCATCGTCTGAACTGGTGACCTCGTGAGAGGTGAGAAGACGCCAGTGCAACGGCTCGACGTTGGGATCGGCATTGATCTCGCGGACGTCAACGATGGCCAGATGCAGGCTTTTCGGCAAATGGCGCAGGAACTTGCTTTGCGGCCGGGCCAGCTCGATTGCGCCGAAGCGAAGTTCGAGGTCCATCGGACGTGCAGGCCGCCCCGCACGCGCAGGCAACTCGATGATGCGACGCTCTACCGCCGTCATGGCGTCGATCGCCGCATACAAACCCGTCGTGTCGGCCAGCTTGCGATCATGCATGCTGCGGGCGATCACGCGGTAGTCTTGCTCGGCTGCGCTGGCATAAAGAGCAAAGATGTCGCTCTCGCGGTCACCAAGCAGGGTCACCATTGCAGCACCGGTAAGCAGCGGCTTGGCCGCAAGGGCGGTGGCAATCCAGCGCTGCGATTCCTTGTCCGACAGGTCGCGGCTGTCATGCGAGACGCTCCGAGGGCCTTCACGCGTCCACACCTCGCCGCTCAAAAGTCCCAGGCAGGTGCCATTGTCCGCATCCACCGCCAGCATCGGGTGCAGCAGCACGCCGTGGTGATTGCCCTTGCCGATCTCCCCGAGCCCGCGCCGGCGTTGCGGCGTGGTGTTGAAGTGGATCTCGCTGGTGTCCTGGATCGCCAAAACATGGCGGCCTGTAACCGCCGCAGCCGTGCTTTCGCTCCAGCTTTCGATGATGCGCTCCTTCGTCACCTTGGAGTTACCGAGAAAGCGGTTGAACCGCACCTCCAGCGCGCGGTCTCCCTTGGAAAGCCGCCGAAGGCATACATCCTTGCCCGCGACCATGCGTCCGATGAGCGCCGCCCCCCTTTATCGAGACGACCATCCTCGAACCGGCCCAACGTCCAGTCAATCCGCGACAACATGCTGGCACCTCCGCCCAAGCCGAAGTGCCGTAATAGAAGTCACCGAGACCCCCGATTCTGGAATCCCCAATCTCTGACCCGAGTCAATCCGTCGCACCAGATGTGTGCATCCCCTAGTGCTTCCGCAGGGACGACGGCGGAGCAAGCGACGCGTGTCCTCAGCCTGCCGCCAGCGGCACGTAGTCGTATTCGCCGACGCCTTGCAGGATCAAAAAGGTCAGCGACGTCGTGCCGGCATTGGTGACGAGGTGAGGGCGGGTCGGGCGGACGGCGTAGACTTCGCCGACCTTCAGGTTCACTTCCTCCTTGGGCTCCTGCAGGAACAGCCGCATCTGGCCCTCCAGCACATAGAAGGTGTCGGAGATGTTGCTGTGGGTGTGCCACGGCACCTTCTGGGTCGGCGAGAGTTGCAGCTCCATGATGCGGAAGCCGGGTCGGGCGGCGTGCTGGGCGCGGCGCTCGACTTCGTAGAGATGGCTGGCGTCCTTGACCGGTTGTCCTGGCTTCATGGCGGCCTCCCTGTGGTGTTGTCCCGTCGGGCGGGAAGGCGATGATGCTAGTCCTGTTCTGCCGCGCGCGGAACGGCCGGAATGGTTATGGCGGGCGCGCACGGTGCGTAGGGCGGGACAGCCGTAACGCGCCGCCCGGCAAGACCTCACTTCATCCCCATGCAGTTCGCATAGAATGTGGTCGTCGCCGGCCAGTCGGAGAACATCGCGCGGACGCCGACCTGTCTTGCCAGCACGTCGAGCACGGTCAGCGTGTCGCCGTCGCGGTCGATCGCAGCCTTCACCGACTTGTGGTAGAACGCACCGCCTCGGTTGAGCGGCCCGTCGCGCTCCAGCGACCAGCCGATCAGATCGAGGCCGGCGGCCTTTGCCGCCCTGGCGTAAGCCGACGGGACGATCTCGCCCTTGTCGTTCAGCGCCAGCATCGCGAAGATCGGCGGCCCCAGGATCGCGACGCCGGAGGCCTTCAATTCCTGCATCGACGGCTTCCAGGTCTCCGGCCGGTTCGGATCGAGGCCTGCTTTCTCGTAGCGGTCCTCGAGATAGAGCGCCTGGCCGGCAAAGTCGGGTTCGGTCTTCACCCAATAGAGGATGTCCTTGAGGCTGAAGCTCTGCGGGAACACGTCGCTCGGCGGAATGCCGGCGGCCTTGTAGGCGGCGAGCATCTGGCTCGCATATGTTTCCTGGGTGTAGTCGCCGTCGAACGGCATCGCCACCTCCGGCGCCTTCAGCTCGGGCGTGAATTTTGCGCCGAGACTTTTGATCAAGGCGATGCTCTCGTCATGGCTCATCAGCGTGCCGGAATTGGCGTAGAGGTCGGTGCGCCAGCGCGGCGTGCCGTTCTGGTACCCCTCGGGCGTCCTCGCATCCGGATTGAAGCCGTCCATTTTCGCGGTGAGCCGCTTGAATTCGGCGAGCGTGATGTCGCTGGTGCAGCATTTCGCCGAGGCCTTCCTGCCGGCGGCCGGATCGGCCGGGCTGAAGGGTTGCGTGCATTTTGCGGCGAGATCCGGCACCGTCAGGATGTTGGTCGTGGTGTGCAGGTCGCATTGCGAGTGCCGGCACACCAGCTGGCGATCCCGCGTGAAGGTGACGTCGCATTCGATCACGCCGGCGCCCATCCGCGCGGCGGCGAGATAGGATTCCCGGCTATGCTCGGGGAATTGCAGCGCGGCGCCGCGGTGGCCGATCGAAAAGTCGGTCTTGTGGAACGGCCCGGTGCATTGGCTGAGCTGCTGCTTCAGGGGCCCGTCCTTCATCCTGTCGACCAGATAGAACGGGCGCGGCCCGAGCTGTGCGTCGCGCGGTAGCGCGATCTCCCCGGCGGCAGCCGGCAGCGCGGCGCCGAGGGCGAGCAGGAACGAGAGCAGCGCGGTGCGGTGACGGGCAAGCATGGGTGATCCCGCTGATTGGGCATTGTCAGCAGGCCGACATATCACGGAGCATGTGCCGGCCGCCTGTGCGAAATGAAACCATGGAGAGGAAAACCAATGCCGGCAGCCTATTTCGTCGTCCGCGCCACCGTCACGGACGCCGCCCGGCGTGCCGCCTTCGACGCCTGGTATTCGCGCGCGCATCTGCCGGACGCGATGAAATCGTTCGGCGCCGAGCGCGCCTGGCGATGCTGGAGCCTGAGCGATCCCTCGCTGCACCAGGCGACCAGTCAGTTCGCCGACGAGAAGGCGCTCGAGCGCGCGGTGAGCAGTGAGGACATGAAGCGGCTGGTCGCCGACTTCAACCGTGACTGGCCGGAGGTGACGCGCACGCGCGATCTCCTGGTGCTGGCGGAGGAGGCGACGGCGGCATGATGGTTGCGTGACGTCACGACGTCGACAACCCTCGAGTTCCATGAAACGTGAACGCGCGGTTCAGCGAGCGTTCAGCTCGCGAGGCAAAAACTCGCTGCTGCAGTTGGTCCAACTCAGCAACAAAGGGAACGCTCATGGAACGCCGGGATTTTCTGAAGATGGCCTTCGGTGTCGCCGCCGGAGCCGTCACCTTCGCAGCGCCGGCGCAGGCGGCGCCGCTCGCGCCGCTTCCTCTCAACCAGGATGCACGCGCGCCGGCGGCTGGCGACGCGCATCCGGCCGTCACCACGGGTGACGAGGTCGGCCGCATGAAGCCCGAGGAGGTACGCTGGCATCATCGCCATTGGGGTTGGCGTCACCGGCACTGGCACCGCAGGCATTGGGGCTGGCGTCGCCACCATTGGCGCCGTCATCACTGGCGCCGCTGGTGATGTCGACTCCATGACGAAAAGAAAAACCCCGCGCCAGGCGGGGTTTTGTTAGTTCGGAATCTGCCGCGATCAGATCGGGCGGCAACGGCCGTAGCGCCAGACAAAGCCGTACGGGCAGGCGCGGACACGCGGCGCCACCACGACGGGGCGCTCGACCACGACCGGCGGGCGCACGACAACGGCCCCCGGCGCGACGACGACGCCGCGATTCCTGACGCAGCCGCCATAGGGGCCACGGTGCCAGCCGGGGCCGCAGCCACCGGCCGCATCAGCGGCGCTGATGCCGGCGAATGCGGTCGTCACCAGAACTGCTGCAGCAAAAAGATACTTCATGTCTTCTCCTTTTTTATTTTGGGCCGCGCTGCGGCACCGCAACAAACTTTCGTCTACCGATTCGCCCGGCCGGATCATTGCAGAAGGCGTGCCCGATGTCGCCGACCATAATGTTGCGGCCTGAATGCGACATGAATGTTGCAGCTCACAGCTGCGTCAGCACGCCGCAAGCCGGCTCAGCATCACTTCGAAATATTTCGCGGACGCGGGCAGCCGCGCGCTCATGGCGAGCGTACGAAAATACATCGGAAGGCGAGGCAAGCGAGACCGGCGGTTCATCGACGCTTGCCCGAAGGCGCGCCGCTATTGGTCCGGGCCGAACAGCGCAGCGAATCGCTTCTCGCCGTTGCGCGAAAAATTGACCACGCGGCTGCCCGGCGCAGGGTCGCGTGCGGCCCATTTCAGTTCGGTGAAGCGGTCCATCATGGCAGCACCGAGCGTGCCGGCGAGATGATGCCGTCGCTCGCTCCAGTCGAGGCAGGCCTTGCACACCGGCCGGCGCGGATGCGTCAGCGCATCGGCGTCGATCTGCAGCTCCTCGGCCATGAAGCGCTTGCCTTCGCCGGTGAGCTCGATCGCTTGCTTGCTCTGGCGGACCAGCTTCTGCCGCTTCATGCTGTCGAGCATCTGCACGCCGAGATCGCCGGCGAGATGGTCGTAGCAGATGCGGGCGCGGCGCAGCGCCGGATCCTTCGGCCCGGTGCGCACCCGCATATGGCCGGCGCGAGCGGCAATGCCCTGCAGGCCTTCCAGCACGTCGGCGACGTCGGGGTCGGAGAGGCGGTAGTAGCGGTGGCGGCCCTGCTTCTCGGGCTCGATCAGCCCGCCGACCTCGAGCTTGGAGAGATGCGAGCTCGCCGTCTGCGGCGTGATGCCGGCCTCCTGCGCCAGCTCGCTCGCGGTCAGCGCGCGGCCGGTCATCAGCGCGGTCAGCATGTTGCAGCGTGCGGGATCGCCGACCAGAGCGGCGATCCGGGAGATATCGGGTCCTGCTTTCATAGTTCGATGATAGACGAAGCATCGAGGTCGGACAAGCCGCTATTGTTCACCGTGCCGTCATTGCGAGGATTGCTTCGCTGACGCTCGCAACAACGGAAACATGACCGGAGGCCATCAATGACCGTCACCGTTTTCATCCGCTACCAGCTCGATCCATTCAAGCGCGCGATGTTCGAGGAGTATTCGAGAAACTGGCTCTCGATCATCCCGCGCTGCGGCGGCGACCTCATCGGCTACTGGATGCCGCATGAGGGAACCAACAACATCGCCTTCGCGCTGATCTCGTTCGACAGCCTTGCCGCCTATGAGGCCTATCGCGCACGGCTGCGCCAGGACAAGGAGGGCGTGGCGAACTTCAACTTCGCGGAAGAAAACCGCTTCATCCTCGCCGAGGAACGGACATTTCTCCGCAAGGTCGAGGTATAGTAGGGCCACAACAGCAATGTGCGGGAGGCGCCCATGATCGCAGTGATCTTCGAAGTCTGGCCCAAGCCTGAGCAACGGGATCTCTATTTCGACCTCGCCGCCGAGCTGAAGCCGATCCTGCAGGAGATCGACGGCTTCATCTCGGTCGAGCGGTTCGAGAGCATTACCGAGAAGGGCAAGTTCGTGTCGCTGTCATTCTTTCGCGACGAGGCTGCGGTGGACGCCTGGCGCAACACGATCGAACATCGCCGGACCCAGGCCAAGGGCCGCGCGCGGATTTTCGAGAACTACCGGCTGCGGGTGGCAAGCGTGATCCGTGATTACGGCCTGAACGAACGCGATCAGGCGCCGAAGGACAGCCGCGCGGCGCATGAGCCGCACTAGCGAGCGGATGCGTGGGTGCCTATCTGTGCGCGGCCAATGACTCTAGGGAGCGACCAATGCCACTGCCAACTGCTGACAAACGCGCCGCCTTCAGGAAGCTGCATGAGAGCGGCTGCTTCATCATTCCGAATCCGTTCGATGTCGGCAGCGCCCGCGCCTTGCAGCATCTCGGCTTCAAGGCGCTGGCGTCGACCAGCGCGGGCTTTGCATGGACCATCGCCAAGGCCGACAACCGCGTCACCGTCGATGACGTCTGCGACCACCTGACCGCACTGTGCGCGGCGGTCGATATTCCCGTCAATGCGGATTTCGAGGGCGGCTTCGCGGTCGAGCCCGACAGGGTTGCCGCCAATGTCGCGCGCGGCGTCAAGACCGGCGTCGCCGGGCTTTCCATTGAGGATTCCACCGGAGACGCCGCCAACCCGCTGTTCGAGCACAAGCTTGCGGTGGAGCGCATCAAGGCGGCGCGCAAGGCCATCGATGCCGACAACAGCGGTGTGTTGCTCACCGGCCGCTGTGAGGCATTCCTGTGGGGCAAGAAGGACCTCAATCTGGTGATCGAACGGCTGCAGGCCTATTCGGAAGCAGGAGCGGACGTCCTTTATTCGCCGGGCATCGCGACCAAGGAGGAGATTTCCGCGGTTGTGAAGGCGGTGGCGCCAAAGCCGGTCAATCTGTTGATCGGCGGCGCGTCGGAGCTGACGCTGCAATCGGTCGCCGATCTCGGCGTGCGCCGGATCAGCGTCGGCGGAGCGCTTGCTCGGATGGCCTGGACCGGCGTGATGAAGGCGGCCAAGGAGATGGCCGAGAAGGGCACCTTCACGGAATTCGCCAACGGCTATCCCGGCGGCGAGCTCAACAAGATGTTCAAGTAGACTCACACGCAAAAAAGCAGCGGGCCGCCGGGGCCCGCTGCTTCGTCGCTCACGATAGCGAGCGGATTACTTGTTCTTGTCGCCGGTCGAGTCGGACGGCGCCGCCGAGCGGTCGATGTCCTGTCCGGTCGGCTTGTTGGCCGACGGAGAGGCCGGCTGCGCAGGTGCCGCGCCCGTGGTCGTGCCGGGCTGGCTGTTCGGCTTCGGCGTCACGTCGCGCATGCCCGGAGGCGGCGCGGCCGGATTGGCCGGCTGCTGCTGCGCGGTCTGCGCTGACGGCGTGGTACCCGCCTCATGCACCGAGGTATTGTTCAAGCCGTAGAACAACGCACCGAGCACCACGGCCACCGCGACTGCGAACATCGCGATCTTGGTGGTGCTGGCCGGTCCCTCCTGGAGTTCCGGGTCCGGCTGCAGCTCGTTGTCCAGGCTGTTGAAGCGCGCCTGACGGCGCATTTCGTCCTCGGTCAGGTTGGCGCGATACGGATCGTCAGGTTGATGGGTCATTGCAAAGTTCCTCCGTTAGCACCTGAAAGCTAAACGCAGAGGACAATGGCTGGCGCGCGAGGATGTTCCGCGCCAATGTTGCAACCTGTTCATGCAGGAACCGCCGATTCCTCGGGTTCCAACCTGTTTCATGAGGCCTTTTCAATGTGGACCATGCCGCCCACCGATTCGGTGCTGCACTTGCTCTCGTTCATTGCGGTTGCGGCGCAGTCGATGACGGCGGCGCTGGCGGCAGGCAGGCGCAGCATGGACTGGGCCGGCGTCTGCATGCTCGGCGCGATCACCGCGCTCGGCGGCGGCACCATCCGCGACGTGCTGCTCGGACATTATCCGCTGCTCTGGGTCGCGCACCCGATCTACCTTGCGGTCGCCGCGGCGGGCGCCTTCGCCACCATCCTCCTGGCGCGGCTGGTGCACCGGCTCAACCTCGCATTCCTGGTGCTCGATGCGATCGGACTTGTGGTGTTCACCATGGCCGGTTGCGACGTGGCCTCGCAAATCGACGTCCCGCTGCCGATCGTGATCGTCGCCGGCATGATCACCGGCTGCGCCGGCGGCGTGCTGCGCGACATCCTCTGCAACGAGGTGCCGCTGTTGTTTCGCAGCGAGCTCTACGCCAGCGTCTCCGTGGTGACCGGACTGTTTTATGTGACCGGCTCCGGGCTGCAGGTGAACGCCCAGCTCTGGACCGCGCTGACCTTCGCACTCGGGCTGACGTTCCGCATGCTCGCGATCCGCTACCGATGGGAGATGCCGAAATTCGTGTTCAGCGACGAGGAGCGCTGAACGGCTATTTCGCCGTCCGCGCCTTGGCGACCTCGTCCGCGGTGACGGCCGGCGCCGCGTTGCCCCAGGCATTGCGGATGTAGGTCGCAACGTCCGCGACCTCCTGGTCGGTGAGCTTGGGATAGGCCGGCATCGAGCCGCCGTTCGGGGCGCGCAGCGTGGTCACGGTCTGTGCGCCGTCGAGGATGATGCGCAGCGTGCTTGCCGGATTGGCCGATTGCAGATTGGCGTTGCCGGGCAGCGGCGGATAGATCCGCGGCGCGCCGGAGCCGTCGAGCTCATGGCAGGCGATGCAGGCCCCGCGGTAGATGCGTTCGCCATTGCTCATCTGCGCCGGCGAGGGCGGGGTGACCTCCGGCTCCGGCGCGCCGGCGGGCAGGTCCTTCAGATAGACCGCAATGGCGCGCACGTCGGCGTCGCTCATCTTCGAGGTCGAATTGAGCACCACCTCGGACATCAGGGGGCCGGCATGGCTGTGCACGTTGCGGCCGCTCTGCAGATATTCGGCGATGTCAGCGACGCTCCATGATTTCAGCCCGCTGCGCGCTGCGCCATCGAGCCTTGGCGCGAACATGCCTTGCACCGTGCTGCCACTGAGCGCCTGGTCACGCCTGTCGGCGCCGAAGGCGTTCTTGGGCGTGTGGCAGGCGCCGCAATGGGCGAGGGCCTCGACGAGATAGCGTCCGCGATTCCATTCCGTACCCTTGCCCTGGTCCGGCTGGATGATGCCCGGCGTGAAGAACAGTGCGTTCCACGCCCGCATCAGCACGCGGTAGTTCAATGGCCAGCACAGCTCCGGCGGCGGCGCCTTGTTGCTGACCGGCGCCAGCGTCGCGAGATAGGCACGGATCGCCAGGATGTCGTCGCGGATCAGCTTCGTGAAATAGGGGTAGGGGAAGGCGGGATAATAATGCGCGCCGCTCGGCGCGACGCCGATCCGCAGCGCGCGCAGGAAATCGTCGTCGCTCCAGCCGCCGATGCCGGTATCGCGGTCGGGGGTGAGGTTCGGCGAGAACACCGCACCGAACGGCGTGTCGATCCGCTTCCCCCCGGCAAAAGGCTTTGCCGGATCGGCCGTGTGGCAGCTGGCGCAGTCGCCGGCGATCGTGAGCGCCTTGCCGCGGGCGATGACGTCGTCGGTCGGCGCGGCGGCACATTCGCGGGTCGCGAGCGCGCCGCACAACAGCGCTGCAACCAGAATCGCACCCGTCGTTCGAAATCGTCGCCGCATCCGATCACCTTCCGGTCCACAAGACGCGTCACGCCATTTCGCCACGGGCCTGTCCTGCGACAGAAACCGAAACGGCCCTGCAATATTCCCGGCACGAAATTGCGATTTTTGAGCGATGGGCCTGGTCGCCCAGAATTGTGCTGCGCGGGCCGGAAAATCCGACATAGACTGGTTCTAACAAGCTCGGATGACTAGCTAAAAGCAGTCGTCGCGACCAGCGAAAAGAGGGCTAAATGGGAATCAACCAAGGGCCTATCAGCCTCGACCAGAAATACACCCAGGACACCGGCCACGTTTTCATGACCGGCATCCAGGCGCTGGTCCGCCTGCCGATGGCGCAGATCAGGCGCGACCGCGCCGCGGGCCTCAACACGGCAGGCTTCATCTCCGGCTATCGCGGTTCCCCCCTCGGCGGCTACGACCAGCAGCTGTTCGCCGCCCGCAAGCATCTCGAGCAGTACAACATTAAATTCCAGCCCGGCGTGAACGAGGACCTCGCGGCCACCGCGATCTGGGGCTCGCAGCAGCTCGCCCTGTCGCCGGGCGCCAAATATGATGGCGCGGTCGGCATTTGGTACGGCAAGGGCCCCGGCGTCGACCGCTGCGGCGACGTGTTCCGCCACGGCAATGCGGCCGGCTCCGCCAAGCATGGCGGCGTGCTCTGCCTTGCCGGCGATGACCATGGCGCGAAATCCTCCACCGTCCCGCATCAGTCCGACCACGCCTTCATCTCCGCGCTGATGCCCTACCTCTACCCCTCCAGCATCCATGAAATGATCGAGATGGGCCTCCTGGGTATCGCGATGTCGCGCTACTCCGGCTGCTGGGTCGGCATGAAGGTGATCACCGAGACGGTCGAGACGACCGCCGAGATCGACCTCACCGACGAGATGACGCCGTTCATCATTCCGACCGATTTCGAATTGCCGCCGGGCGGCCTCAACATCCGCTGGCCCGACGACCGCTTCGAGCAGGACCGGCGGTTGCAGGACTACAAGGGCTTTGCCGCGATCGCCTTCGCCCGCGCCAACAAGGTCAACCGCGTCACGATGGATTCGCCGAACGCGCGCTACGGCATCATGGCCTCGGGCAAGAGCTACGAGGACATCCGCCAGGCGTTGCGCGAGCTCGGCATCACGCCCGAGATCGCCGCCAAGATCGGCATCCGCCTCTACAAGATCGGCATGCCCTGGCCGCTGGAGCCGGAAGGCGTGCGCAACTTCGCGGTCGGCCTCGAGGAGATCTTCATTGTCGAGGAACGCCGCGAGATCGTCGAGAACCAGGTCAAGCAGGAGCTGTTCAACTGGCGCGACGACGTGCGTCCGCGCATCGTCGGCAAGATGGACGATCACGACAAGCGCTTCCTGACCTTCGCCGCCGAGCTCAGCGTGGCCTCGCTTGCGAGCTCGCTCACCGAACGGCTGCTTCGACTTAATCTCAATCCTGAAATCGCCGAGATGCTGCGCGCCAAGGCCGACTGGTTCAACGGCCGTCAGTCGACGCAGATGCAGGCGACCGCGCCTGTCAGCCGCACGCCGTATTTCTGCTCGGGCTGCCCGCACAACACCTCGACCAAGGTGCCGGAAGGCAGCCGCGCGCTGGCAGGCATCGGCTGCCACTTCATGGCACTGTGGATGAACCGGTCAACCGAGACCTTCACCCATATGGGCGGCGAGGGCGTGCCGTGGGTCGGCATCGCGCCGTTCACCAACGAGAACCACATCTTCGCCAATCTCGGCGACGGCACCTATTTCCACTCCGGCATTCTCGCGATCCGCCAGTCGATCGCTTCCAAGGCCAACATCACCTACAAGATCCTGTACAACGACGCGGTCGCCATGACCGGCGGCCAGCGCCACGACGGCGATCTCTCGCCGCAGCAGATCACCTTCCAGCTCCATGCCGAAGGCATCCGCGAGATCTATCTGGTCTCGGAGAATCCGGACGCCTATCCGGCCGATACGATCGCGCCCGGCGTCAAGCTGTATCACCGCGACGAGCTCGAGAACGTCCAGAAGATGTGCCGCGACACCAAGGGCACGTCGGCGATCGTGTTCGTGCAGACCTGCGCCGCCGAAAAGCGCCGTCGCCGCAAGCGCGGCCTGATGGAGGATCCGCGGCGCCGCGTGCTGATCAATCCCGCGGTCTGCGAAGGCTGCGGCGACTGCTCGGTGCAGTCGAACTGCATCTCGGTCGAGCCGCTGGAGACGGAGCTCGGGCGCAAGCGCACCATCAACCAGTCGACCTGCAACAAGGACTATTCCTGCCTGAAGGGTTTTTGCCCGTCCTTCGTCACGGTCGACGGCGGCAAGCTCAGGCGGCGCGCGCCGCCCGAGCTCGGCAGCATCGATAATCTGCCCGAGCCGGCCTCCAAGCCCGCGCTCGACCGGCCCTACAACATCGCGGTCGGCGGCGTCGGCGGCACCGGCGTGCTGACGATCGGCGCGCTGCTCGGCATGGCGGCCCATATCGAGGGCAAGGCCTCGATGATCCTCGACATGTCAGGTCTCGCGCAAAAGGGCGGCGCGGTGCTGAGCCACGTCCGGCTCTCCGAGCACACCGCCGACGTGACCTGCTCGCGCATCGTGACCGGAACGGCCGATCTGGTGCTTGCGGCCGACGAGGTCGTGGCGGCGTCGAAGGACACCATCACGCTGTGCGATGCGAGCCGCACCGTCGGCATCATCAACAGCCACGTGATCCCGACCGCGGACTTCATCCTGAACCGCGACTTCAACTTCCAGAGCCGCAAGGTCAACACCGTGCTGGAGACCGAGCTGCGCAAGGACTCCGCCTTCTTCGACTTCACCAAGCCGGCCGAGGCGCTGCTCGGTGACTCCATCGCCACCAACATCATGATGATGGGCTTTGCCTATCAGCGCGGGTTGCTGCCGCTGTCGGCGGAGGCGATTCTGCAGGCGATCGAGGTTAACGGCGTCTCGATCAAGATGAACACGCAGGCGTTCCAGCTCGGTCGCCTGGCCGCGGCCGATCCGGCGCGCCTCGCCGCGATGATGAAGGGGCAGGATGACGACGTAGCCCCGGTCAAGTCGCTGGATGCGATGTCGCTCGACGAGATCATTACTCACCGTATCGCGCTTCTGACGGACTATCAGAGCGCGCGTTTGGCAAAACGCTACCGCAAGCTGGTCGACCAGGTGCGCGATGCCGCCACCAAGGGCGGCTATGGCGAGGCGCTGCCGCGCGCGGTCGCGATCAACTACGCAAAGCTGCTCGCCTACAAGGACGAGTATGAGGTGGCGCGCCTGTTCACCGACGGCCGCTTCGAGAAGCAGCTGCGCGATCAGTTCGAGGGCGAGTTCAAGTTCAACTTCAATCTGGCGCCGCCGATCCTCGGCGGCGGCCTCGACGCGCAGGGCCGGCCGAAGAAGCGCGCCTTCGGTTCGTGGATGATGTCGGCCTTCAGGGTGCTGGCAAGATTCCGCTTCCTGCGCGGCACGCCGCTCGACATCTTCGGCTACAACGCCGACCGCAAGCTGGAGCGCGATCTGATCGCGGGCTACGAGAAGGATGTCGCGACCGTGCTGAACCTGCTGTCGCCACTCAACCACGATATTGCGGTCGAATTGCTGGCGCTGCCCGATCGCATCCGCGGCTACGGTCCGGTGAAGGACATGGCGATCAAGGAAGCGAAGGTTCGCTACGCGCAACTCGCCGCCGACCTCGCCAACCCGCCGCCCGCGCCGCGGCAGATGGCGGCGGAGTAGGGGGTGTTCACAGCGCTCGATGCTGCTCCGGAGCGGCTCGACAAACACGAGCAGAACTTCGTCGAGCGGATCCGACGACATGGTTGGTTCGGTACGCATGTCGCATCGGACGACGTAGGCCCGGGCTTCTCGTACACCACCGGATTTTGGCTGAAATTCAAGCTTCCGGAATTGATCCTGTTCTCAATGTCGATGGAGAACGCCCAGGATACATTCTGGCACATCTATCGCGAACTCGAGGCTGGACGACGGTTTCCCGTTGGCGAGCTAACGGAAGAGATATTCGAGAATGCCTCCGCGGTGCTGCTCCCGGTCGCTGTCGAGCATTATCGATCCCATCTCGGGTGGAGCAGATGGTTTTACGGAAACGACAACTTTGAATGCCACCAGATCATATTCCCGGATCGAGGCGGAGAGTTTCCGTGGGCGCCGGGGTCATCGGACGAGTTTAGGTCGGCGCAGCCGGACTTGACCGCTGGCAATCGGTCCGGGCTGCGCGATCGATAGCGTGCCACAAATTCGGTGTCGTCCCGGCGAAGGCCGGGACCCATAACCACCGTCGTTCGCTGTTGCGCGACGATGGGGCCACAGCGCACTCTCACCACACAATCCTGTGGTTATGGGTCCCGGCCTTCGCCGGGACGACAACTGTGTTTTTGGCGCGCGCACTGTGCACATGCTGCAGTCTCGCCTGACGGAATATTTCCGCGCTTGCCAAGGTCGCGTCGTCGGTTCAGAAAAACGCTCGAGCGAAGAAACGCCAGCGGAGAGCGATTTGACCATCAAGGGCAAGGCCTACATTGCCGGGATCTACGAACATCCCACCCGGCACGCACCCGATAAATCAACAGCACAGCTGCACGCCGAGGTCGCCAAGGGCGCGATCGAGGATGCCGGGCTCACCAAGGACGATATCGACGGCTATTTCTGCGCCGGCGACGCGCCGGGCGGGCTGTGGCCGATGGTCGATTATCTCGGCCTCAACACCAAGAAGCTGCGTCATGTCGACTCCACCGAGACCGGTGGCTGTTCCTATCTGATCCATCTCGGCCACGCCGCCGAGGCGATCGCCGCGGGCAAATGCTCGGTCGCGCTGGTCACGCTGGCGGGCAAACCGCGCACCGGCCCGATGCCGCCGCGCGCGTCGGGCGCCGAGGCCGATTTCGAATCCGCCTACGGGGCTACCACGCACAATGCCTATGGCATGTGTGCCATGCGCCATATGCACGACTACGGCACCACCTCCGAACAGCTCGCCTGGATCAAGGTCGCCGCCTCGCATCACGCGCAATACAATCCGCATGCGATGCTGAAGGAGGTCGTCACCGTCGAGGACGTGCTGAACTCGCCGATGATCTCCGATCCGCTGCATCGCATGGATTGCTGCGTCGTCACCGACGGCGGCGGCGCGATGATCGTCACGACGCCCGAGATCGCCAAGAGCCTGAAGAAGCCGCTGGTGCGCCTGATCGGCCATGGCGAGGCGATGAAGGGCCCGCGTGGCGGCAAGGATCTCGACCTGACTTATTCCGCCGGCGTGTGGTCCGGTCCGCGCGCCTTCGAGGAAGCGGGCGTGACGCCGAAGGACATCAAATACGCCTCGATCTATGACAGCTTCACCATCACGGTGCTGATGCAGCTCGAGGATCTCGGCTTCTGCAAGAAGGGCGAGGGCGGCAAGTTCGTCGCCGACGGCAATCTGATCTCGGGCGTCGGCAAGCTGCCGTTCAACACCGATGGCGGCGGCCTGTGCAGCAACCATCCCGTCAATCGCGGCGGCATGACGAAGATCCTCGAGGCTGTGCGCCAGTTGCGCGGCGAGGCGCATCCGAAGGTGCAGGTGAAGAACTGCGACCTCGCGATCGCCCACGGCACCGGCGGTCTGCTCGGCGTTCGCCACGCCGCCTCAACCTGCATTCTGGAGCGTGCGTGATGTCTGAAGCGAAGAAGTACAATGCCCCGGTGACCAATCCGGAGACCGCGCCGTTCTGGGAAGCGGCGAAGGCGGGCAAGTTCATGATCAAGCGCTGCAACACCTGCGGCGAGGCGCACTACTTCCCGCGCGCGATCTGCCCGTTCTGTTTCTCCGACAAGACGGTGTGGGAAGAGTCGAGCGGCGAGGCCACGGTCTACACCTACAGCCTGATGCGCAAATCGCCGACCGGTCCCTATGCGATCGCCTATGTGACGCTGAAGGAAGGTCCGTCGCTGCAGACCAACATCGTCGATTGCGATCTGGAGAAGGTGAAGATCGGCCAGAAGGTGAAGGTGGTGTGGAAGCCGACCGACGGCGCCCCGCTGCCGTTCTTCACGCCGGCCTGATTTTACCCTCTCCCTTGTGGGAGAGGGTGCCTTCGCTGAAAGCGAAGGCGGGTGAGGGGTCTCTCTCCGCGTAGAGAATCTCTCTGTGGCGCGAACCCCTCACCGAAACGAGTTTGAGACGACTGCCGGTGCTGCCCTCTCCCACAAGGGGAGAGGGCGCAGCAATGGGCACCGTGCCGTTAAGAATACATTCGGGGAGAAGACAACAATGCCGATCGTGTACGAACAGCTGATGACCCTGAAGAATCTCGGCCAGAAATACAGCTACAGCGACCGCGACGTGATGCTCTATGCCTATGGCATCGGCTTGGGGGCCGATCCGATGGACGAGAACGAGCTCGCCTTCGTCAATGAGGGCGTGCTGACGCCGCGCCCGCTCAAGGTGGTGCCGACGTTTGCCTCGGTCGCGGCCTGGGGCGCCGGTCCCGGCGAGATGAATCTCAACCGCGTCATGGTGGTCGACGGCGAGCGCGACATCACCTTCCACAAGCCGTTCGCGACCGCCGCGCACATCACGGCCGACTCGACCGTGCTCGACGTGTTCGACAAGGGCAAGGACAAGGGCGCGGTGATCCGCCACCAGACCGTGCTGAAGGACGAAAAGGGCGAGAAGCTCGCGACGCTGGTCGCCTCGCGCTTCGCCCGCGGCGATGGCGGCTTCGGCGGCCCGTCCGACGGCCAGCCCGAGCCGCACAAGGTGCCGGAGCGCGCGCCGGACAAGGTCGTCGACATCACGACGCGGCCCGACCAGGCGCTGGTCTATCGGTTGTGCGGCGACCGCAACCCGCTGCATTCCGATCCGGAGTTCGCCAAGAAGGCCGGCTTCCCGCGGCCGATCCTGCACGGCATGTGCACCTACGGCATCACCTGCCGCGGCGTGCTGCAGACCTATGCCGACTACGATCCGTCCGCCTTCAAGCAGCACGTGGCGCGGTTCTCCTCGCCGGTGTTCCCCGGTGAGACCGTGACCATGGAGCTGTGGAAGGACGGCAATGTGGTGTCGTTCGAGGCCAAGGTGAAGTCGCGCGGCGTCACCGTGATCAAGAGCGGCAAGACGGTGCTGGCGTAGTTTTCCGTCATTCCGGGGCGATGCGAAGCATCGAACCCGGAATCTCGCGCCACAACTTCTGGGTTCCGGGTTCGCGCTGCGCGCGCCCCGGAATGACGGCAATCAAGAACAAAACGGAGAAAACAACCATGGGATTACTCGACGGCAAGGTTGCGCTGATCACGGGCGCCGGCGGCGGGCTTGGTGAAGCCTATGCGAAGCTGTTTGCGCGCGAGGGCGCGGCCGTGGTGGTCAACGATCTCGGCGGCCCGCGCGACGGCTCGGGCTCCGACAAGTCGATGGCCGACAAGGTGGTCGACGCGATCAAGGCCGAGGGCGGCCGCGCCGTCGCCAACGGCGCCGACATCTCGACGCTCGCCGGCGGCCAGTCGGTGTTCGACGACGCCATCAAGCATTTCGGCCGCGCCGACATCTTGGTCAACAATGCCGGCATCCTGCTCGACGAGACCTTCCACAAGGCCAAGGAAGCGAACTGGGACAAGGTGATGAAGGTGCACCTCAAGGGCACCTTCTGCTGCACCCAGCCGGTGTTCAAATGGATGCGTGACAATGGCGGCGGCGTCATCGTCAACACGTCCTCGACCTCGGGCCTGATCGGCAATTTCGGCCAGACCAATTACGGCGCCGCCAAGGGCGGCATCTGGGGCCTCTCCAACGTGCTGGCGATCGAGGGCCGCAAGTACAACATCCGGATCTGGACCCTGGCGCCGGGCGCGCTGACCCGCATGACCGCGGACCTGCCGCGCTACAAGGAGAACCCGGGTGCGGCGCTCGGGCCCGATGGCATCGCGCCGGCCGTGCTCTACATGGTCAGCGATCTCTCGGGCGACCAGACCGGCAAGGTGCTTGGCGTCTCCGGCCCGCGCGGCGTCCGCGAGATGCGGATGATGGAAATGGAGGGCTGGACGCCGCCATTCACGGGATGGAAGGCGGAGGACATCGTCACCCACGCCAAGGAGATCTTCTTCTCCGAGGAAGAGATCAAGAAGTCGGCGCGGCGGTTCAAGTAAGGATTGGCACCCGCGACTGCGGGGACGGCTTCCCGATGCGCAATGGCGCATCGGGAAATGACGCTGTATAGAGGGCGGAAACAGACGAGGCACCCATGACCAAACTCACCGCCCAGGCCGCCGGAACCTTTGCGATCGCGCCGACCCCGTTCCACGACGACGGCCGCATCGACGAGGCATCGATCGACCGGCTGACCGATTTCTATACCGATGTCGGCTGCGACGGCGTCACCGTGCTCGGCATCCTGGGCGAGGCGCCGAAGCTCGACGCCGCGGAGGCCGAGCAGGTCGCGCTGCGCTTCGTCAAGCGCGCCAAGAAGCTCCAGGTCATCGTCGGTGTCTCGGCGCCGGGCTTTGCCACGATGCGCTCGCTGGCGAAGAAGTCGATGGATGCGGGCGCCGCCGGCGTCATGATCGCGCCGCCGCCGCATCTGCGTACCGACGACCAGATCATCGGCTATTTCAAGCAGGCGCAGGAAGCGATCGGCGACGATATTCCCTGGGTGCTGCAGGACTATCCGCTGACGCTGACCGTCGTGTTCACGCCGGCCGTGATCCGCAAGATCGTGATGGATTCGCCGTCCTGCGTGATGCTCAAGCACGAGGACTGGCCGGGCCTGGAGAAGATTTCGACCTTGCGCAACTTCCAGAAGGACGGCTCGCTGCGGCCGCTGTCGATCCTGGTCGGCAATGGCGGCCTTTTCCTCGATTTCGAGATGGAGCGCGGCGCCGATGGTGCGATGACCGGCTATGCCTTCCCCGAACTGCTGATCGACGTCGTCAACCTGTCCAAGGCGGGAAAACGCGATGCGGCGCATGATCTGTTCGACGCGCATCTGCCGCTGATCCGCTACGAGCAGCAGCCCGGCGTCGGTCTCACCGTGCGCAAATACGTGCTGCAGAAGCGCGGCATCATCTCCTCCAGCGCGCAGCGCAAGCCCGGAGCTGTCATCACGCCGCAGGCAAGGGCGGAGGTCGACTATCTCTTGTCCCGTGTGGCGCGCGTCGACCGCCGCGCCAATCTGCAACCGCAATCCAGTGCAGCAGGCTAATCATGACCGAGATCGTTGCCCCGCGCCTTGCGTCGACCGTGCTGCTGCTGCGTGACGGCAGCTCATCGGGCGAAATCGAAGTCTTCATGATGGTCCGCCATCACCAGATCGAGTTCAACTCGGGTGCGCTGGTGTTTCCGGGCGGCAGCGTCGACAAGAACGACAAGGAGATCGCCGCCGATCCCGCGCTCTATTCCGGCGGCGAAGGGCTCGACGGCGACGCGCTCGGCTTCCGCATCGCGGCGATCCGCGAGACCTTCGAGGAGAGCGGCATCCTGCTGGCGCGGCCGGTAGGCTCGAAAGACCTGGTCGATGCGAAGCGCGCGAACGAGATCGCGACCGCGCATCGCACGGCGCTGAACGAAGGCAAGATCAGCTTCCTCAAGGTGCTGACCGACAACGGCATGGTGCTCGCGCTCGATGAACTCGTGCCGTATGCGCACTGGATCACGCCGGAGGGCATGCCGAAGCGCTTCGACACCTGGTTCTTCCTGGCCGCCGCGCCGCCCGAGCAGCTCGGCGCCCATGACGGCAAGGAATCGACCGACTCGATCTGGGTGTCGACGCGCGAGGCGCTGGAGGGCGGCGAGAGCGGCCGCTTCAAGCTGCCGTTCCCGACCACGCGCAATTTGATCAGGCTCGGCAAGCAGCCGAACGTCAGCGCCGCGCTCGCCGACAGCAAGGGCAAGTCGATTGTCGCCGTAATGCCCATGATGACCAAGACCGCCACCGGCCGCCAGCTCCGCATCCCCAAGGAAGCGGGGTACGATGGCGAGGTGTTCGACGTCGGGACGCTGGGGTAGGTCCGTCGTCCTGAGAGACGGCGAGTGCGTGACTCACAGGCAGCGCTATGTCGTCCCGGCGAAGGCCGGGACCCATAACCACCGAACTGCATTGCTGCGCGACGCCGAGGCTGCAGCTTTTTCCAACAACACAACCCTGTGGTAATGGGTCCCGGCCTTCGCCGGGACGACGGGGGAAGGAGAGTCGCTTCTCCACATTTCGGCTTATATCGAAATATCATCACCTCGCAGCGATGTAGCTTCCGTCTCAACCATCGAGACGGAATCCCGCCAATGACCACCGCCCCACGACAGCCGAGCATGGCCTTCGAGCTCGCCTTGCTGCTCGCGCTCGCCACCCTGTGGGGCGGCTCCTATACCTTCATCAAGCTTGGCGTCGCGACCATCCCGCCGATCACGCTGATCGCGGCGCGCACCACGATCGCGGGGCTGCTGCTGCTCGTCATCATGCGGATGCGCGGCGTATCGATGCCGGCCGATCGCGCGACCTGGCGCCGCTTCATCTTTCAGGCCTGCCTCAACAGCGTGATCCCGTGGACGCTGATCGCCTGGGGCGAGCGCTTCGTCGATGCCGGGCTCGCCACCATCCTCAATTCGGCCTCGCCGATCTTCACCTTCCTGTTCACCGCCGCGATCACCCGCCATGAGGGGGCGAGCCCGCGCAAGCTGTTCGGGGTGATATCAGGCATGGCCGGCATCTGCCTGATCGTCGGCGTCGATGCGTTCCGCGATCTCGGGCAGGGGATCGTGGCCGAGGTCGCGATCGTCGCCGCCACCATCTGCTACGCCTGTGCCGCGATCTTCAGCCGCGGCTTCAAGGAGCTCGATCCGATGGCGCCGGCGGCGGGTTCGCTGCTCGCGGGCGCCGCGATCCTCGTTCCGCTCAGCCTTGTCGTCGAGCGGCCCTGGACGCTTTCGCCGTCGACGACATCGCTCACCGCATTGCTGGCGCTTGCCGTGTTCTCGACCGCGATCGCGTTCGTGATCTACTTCCGCCTGATCCAGACCCTCGGCTCGGTCGGCACCACCGCGCAAGCTTACTTGCGGGTGCCGATCGGGGTGGCGCTCAGCGTCATGGTGCTGGGCGAACGGCTGAGCCCGACGGCGTGGATCGGCCTCGCCTGCGTCGTGATCGGCGTCGCCGCGATGACGATTCCTGCACGAAGGATCGCCACAGCCTGACGTCATCGCCGCGATGACGATTCCTGCGCGTAAGATCGCTACAGCCTGAAGTTTCGCCCGCTGAAACCGGCGCCTTGCTGCCGCCGGCCAATGCCTGCATGCTGCCCGCAACGAGATCACTGGGCGGGAAACGGACGATGTTGCGGCGGGTCAGCCTCATTGCCGGTGCGTGCATGGCGTTGCTGGCGATGGCCGGCACGGTGCGCGCACAGGACTTCCCGAGCCGGCCGATCCGCATCGTCATTCCCTACGCGCCGGGCAGCGTCGCCGACGTGTTCGCGCGCATCATGGCGCAGGACATGCAGGAGCAGTGGAAGGGGACGATCGTCGTCGAGGCCAAATCCGGCGCCAATGGCTCGATCGCGGCCGAGGAGGTCGCACGCGCCGCTCCCGATGGTTACACATGGCTGTTGGTGACGACCTTCTTTACCGCAAGCCCGGCGCTGAACACGCAGCTGCGCTGGGATCCCGTGAAGGATTTCGTGCCGGTCGGGCAGATCTGTCTCGCCCCGAACTTCTTCATCGTGCCGACCTCGCTGCCGGTGAAGACCGTCGCCGACTATGTCGCGCTGGCCAAGGCCAAGCCGGGGACGCTGAACTACAGCCATCCCGGCAAGGGCTCGACCGGCCATCTCGGCTTCGAGCTGTTCAAGCGGCTCGCCGGCATCGACGTCACCGCGATCGGCTATCGCGGCTATCCGCAGATGGTGCCCGATATCGCGAGCGGCCTGATCACCTCGAGCTTCCTGTCGGCCAACCAGGCGCTGGCCCAGGTGCAGTCCGGCAGCATCCGGATCATCGGGGCGATCAGCGACGGCCGCTCGAAGTATTTCCCCGACGTGCCGACCATGGCCGAGCAAGGCTTTGCCGAAGCGCAGGTGACGCCATGGTTCGGCTTCGTGGTGCCGGCAGGCACGCCGCAGCCGGTGGTCGAACGCATCAGCGCCGCGCTGGAGACGGCGCTGGCCTCCGCTGAGGTGCGGAAGAAGCTAGATGTCGCCGGTTGCGACGCCCGTAGCGCGCCGCTGAGGCAGTTCGCCGATATCATCAAGGCGGACGTTGCGCTCTGGGCCAGGGTGGTCAAGGAGGCCGGCATCCCGCCGGACTGAGCCCCGCCGCCCTGTGCCGGAATCGGCCACCGGCACCCGCCCGGGGTGACGCCGGTCACACCTCCGGCGGGTTGGGCCGTGCAGCATGTTTCCCCAAAGCCCGTAATTTCCCGTATATTAGGGCGCATTGGACCCCGGCCCTTGATGACATGACCGCTGAATTGCCGCCGAATTCGCAAGCGCCGCGTGCGTTCTCCCTCTCCATTGGCCAGCTCACGTTCGGCAGCTTCCTGCTGGTCCTGGCTGTGATCATCATCACATCCACCGCCAGCGTGATCGCGATCCGTCACATCGATACGACCTTCGCCGAGCTGCAGCGGCTGCAGAGCGTCGGCGACATCGCCGAGGATATCGACCGCCGCATGAACGAGCTGCGGCTGGCGGCGCGCGATTTCGTCACCGAGCCGGGCAGCCAGTCGGTCCAGGTCGCGGAGGCGGCCCAGTCGCTGAGCGAGATCCTGAAAAAGACCCGCATCAAGCTGGCGCCCGAGCAGCAGGACATGATCGACGGCGTCACCCAGCGGCTGGCGACCTATCGCAACGGTATCGAGCGCATCTCGGCGCTGCTCAGCCGCCGCGCCGAGCTGGTCGCCGGGCTGCCGCCGCTGC
Organism: Bradyrhizobium sp. USDA 4502; assembly: GCF_054063355.1. Classification (NCBI taxonomy): domain Bacteria; kingdom Pseudomonadati; phylum Pseudomonadota; class Alphaproteobacteria; order Hyphomicrobiales; family Nitrobacteraceae; genus Bradyrhizobium; species Bradyrhizobium sp. USDA 4502. The sequence continues at coordinate 3,614,419 of NZ_JBSSGF010000001.1, read as the reverse complement.
GCGACGCCTTCGACAAGGCGGTCGCCGCGAGCAACGATGCGGCGTTGGCCAATGCGCTGTCGCAATCCCAGAGCCGGATTGCCACCGCGTTGCTGGCGCACAACACGTCCGCCGCCGAGCAGGCCGCGCAGAGCATGCGGGCGATGACCATCTCCGATCCCGCGCTGCGCGGCGCCGTCGACAATTATGCCGAGGCGATCATCGCGGTCTCGGTGCGTGAGGGCCAGATCGCCGACATCGACAAGGAGGTGCTCGGCGCCGAAGGCCGGCTGATCCAGAAGGTCACCGAGCTGCTGCGCGAGCTCAGCTCGCGCCGCGGCCATGTGCTGTCGCGCGATTTTGCCCGGACGCTGGCTGAAGCAAAATGGCAGAGCATCGTGCTCGGCACGGCGGGCGTGCTGATCGGCCTGTTCGCGTCGGTGCTGGTGGTTCGCCGCACCGTCCGCCCGCTGGCCAGGATCGCGGGCTCGATCCGCAAGGTCGCCGGCGGCGAGAAGAGCGCGTTCATTCCCGGCGCCGACCTCGACAACGAGATCGGCGACATCGCACGCGCCGCCGAAGTGTTCCGCCAGACCCTGGTCGACGCCGACAGCGCGCGCGAGGCTGCGCTGCGCGCGCTCGCCGAGCAGCGGCTTGCCGAGGAGAGCTACCACAAGCTGTTCGAGGCGTCGGTCGAGGGCATCTACGTCACGACGCCGGGCGGCGCGCTGCTCAACGCCAATCCGGCGCTGGCGCGGATGATGGGCTATGCCGCGCCGCAGGACCTGATCAAGGGCATCGACGACATCGCCACCACCGTCTACGTGGATCCGGCGGCGCGCGAGCAGTACCAGCAGCTGATGCAGCGCGACGGCACGGTGCGCGACTACGAGTACCAGGTGCGCGCGAGCGACGGCACCGTGCTATGGCTGTCCGATTCGGCGACCGTCGTCCGCAACGACGAGGGCGAAGTGATCCGCTACGAGGGCACGGTGCGCGACATCACCGACCAGAAGCGCGCCGAAGACGCGATCGCCGAAGGCCGTCGGCTGTTGCAGATGGTCATCGACACCGTGCCCGCCGTCATCAACGTCAAGGACCGCGACCTGCGCTACGTGCTGATGAACCGCTACATGGCGGGAATCTTCGGCATCGAGCCGCAGGACGCGATCGGCCAGACCACCGGCGAGCTGATGTCGCGCTATGGCGCGGCGAAGACCGATGAGAACGACAAGCGCGTCCTGTCGGCGCGGCGCGAGCTCGGCTTCTATGAAGAGGAGTACAAGGACGTCGCCGGCAACATGCGGCAATGGCTGGTCAACAAGCTGCCGATCCTCGACGCGCAAGGCGAGATCGAGAACATCGTCACGGTCGCGCTCGACATTGGCGAGCGCAAGCGCTCCGAGCAGGAGATGCGCAAGGCGAGGGATTCCGCGGAGGCCGCGTTGCGCAATCTGCGGGAAACCCAGAATTCGCTGATCGAGGCCGAAAAGCTCGCCGCGCTCGGCCGCCTGGTGGCCGGCGTCGCCCATGAGGTCAACAATCCCGTCGGCATCAGCCTGACGGTGGCGTCCGCGCTGGAGCGCAAGACCGCGAATTTCGCCACCCAGGTCGAGCGCGGCGACTTGCGCCGCTCCAGCCTCAACGATTTCCTGAACACGGCGCGCGATGCCTCCTCGCAACTCGTCGCCAATCTCAACCGCGCCGCGGAGCTGATCCAGTCGTTCAAGCAGGTCGCCGCCGACCGCAACTATTCGGACCAGCGCACCTTCGACCTCGGCGATCTCACCGAGCAGGTGGTGATGAGTCTGAGGCCCGGCCTGCGCAAGCACAATCTGACGCTCAATGTCGATTGCGAGCCGAACCTGATCATGAATTCCTATCCGGGACCGTATGGCCAGGTGCTGACCAATCTGTTTCTCAACGCGGTCGCGCATGCGTTCCCGGACGGCAAGGCCGGCGAGGTCGAGATCCAGGTCCATGCCGCCGGCGGCGACAATGTCGAGGTGATCTTCGCCGACAATGGCTGCGGCATGAGCCTCGACGTGCGCCGCCGCGCCTTCGATCCGTTCTTCACGACGCGGCGCGATCAGGGCGGCACCGGGCTCGGCCTGCACATCGTCTACAGCATCGTCACCACGCGGCTCGGCGGCCGGCTCTCGCTGGATTCCGCGCCGGGCAACGGCACACGCATCCAGATGATCCTGCCGCGCGTCGCGCCGCTGGAGCAGGCCGCGGAGTAGCGCGAAGCGTAGTGGCCAACCACGCGTTTGCTCTCGATCCGTCATCCCCGCGCAAAGGCGAAGCCCTTGCGCGGGGGTGACGGATCTAGCAGCGAGTTTCAAACCGCTAATTGATATCCGCGAGCTTGTGCAGCGTGGCGCCGAAGATCAGGCTCGCCTTGCCGACCAGCGCGGTCCCGCTCATGGTGCCGCGGGTGTCGGTGAAGGTGCCGGAGACGCCGATGCCGACGGGCGCGGGCCCGCCGAACAGCGGGTTTGTCGGTGTCGCGCGGCGTCGTGTGGCGTTGCACAAGGATTTCGCCCTTGAAGGCATCGCCCTTCACCGAGTAGCTGCCGGTGTAGTAAAGATAGGCGTCGCCGCCCAGTATCTGGCCGTCGCGGAAGAGAATGACGCCGCTGCCCTTGCCGACGCGACCGTCCAGCAGGGTGACGTGAATTGAGTAAAGTCCGTTCTTCATGACGTCCCGATTGCTGGCCGCCACGCCCACGGCAAGCCAGTTGGTTTTTTATGCCAAAGCGAGCAACCTCGTGCAATGCGGCAGGTTGATTCCCGGGTGTCCCGCGTTCGGGTGACCCTCGGTTCCTGCCAGGCAGTGTGACGGCGCAATGACAGCGGACCGTACGCGCGAATCAAAGTGGCCCGCGAAATGCATGGCTCTGGTTGCACTGGCCGGTGAGTGCTGGAGCAAACACATGTCTGACTGGATTGAATCCGGCGGCCATTGGGCACGCCCTCGCAGGCTCAATGGAACTCCGGCCCGCTATACGGGCCACATGATCGTATCCCTCGTGCTGATAACGCTGGTGTTGGTCGCGGCCATGCGAATCGCGCAGGCGCGCGATCCCGACGGCCGCTACGCCAATTCGCCGCTGAAGGAATGGTTCGACGGCCTGCGCAGCGGCAAAGGGCCGTGCTGTTCGGATGCCGACGGCACAGCGGTCAGCGATGTCGACTGGGAATCCAAGGACGGGCACTATCGTGTGCGCCTCGACGGGGCGTGGATCGATGTCCCCGACGAGGCCGTGGTCACCGAGCCCAACCGGGTCGGCCGCGCTATGGTCTGGCCGATTCCCAGCTACATGGGCGTGACGATCCGCTGCTTCATGCCTGGCAGCATGACTTAGCGCCGCACGCGTGGCTCAGACGTATTTCTGGTCGCGCTCGAGCAGTTCGATCGAGATGCCCTGCGGGCCGCGGATGAAGCAGATCCGCACGCCCGGACGGATCGTGGTCGGCTCCTTGGTGAATTCGACGCCCTTGGCCTTGATCTCGGCGGCGACCGCGTCGATGTCCTTCACCGTGAGCCCGAAATGATCGAGCCCCTGATAGGGCGTCACCGGCGCGGCGTTGACGCCGTCGCCCTGGGCCACCTCCGCAATGAACACCTTGGCGCCGCCGAGCTGGACGTCGATGCGGCCGGGGCCGCGGATGATCTCGCCGCCGAGAATGTCGCGCAGCCAGGTCGCGGTAGCCTCGGGATCGGGACTGCGCAGGTGGACGTGGTCCCAGGTGACGACAGGCATTGCGATCTCCTTGTTGTTGTCGTGCTGCTGTTCGGTGCGCGGCACTCGCTCCCGGGCGGCGCAAATCTAGCGAGCGGTCTGCTGGGATACCATCCCTCCGTTATGCCTGCCCAAGATTGTCGTCCCGGAATGAAACCATTGCGGCCGTCAGCGATTGTCTTCGCGTGGCCGCTCGACCTGCGGCCGTCCCGGAAGCCGCGCGGTGCGGCTTCCTCTCTGTGTGGGGGGCGGCCCGATCAGGCCGCCAGGGTGAGGGCACGACGATGCGGATCGGCTTGGCGTCGTTTCGGAGGTTGGCCGCCGGACGTCTCGGTGAAGGGGGCTTCTACGCCAGCCTGCTGCTGCCGCTGATTGCGCTCGCCGGGATCGCCGCATGGTTCATGCTCCCCGAGCCGAGCGACGCCGGAGACCAGGATGCCTGGCCGGTGTCGTCCATGATCCGCACCGCGCAGAATGCCCCGACCGGCGCGCAACCAGCCCAAATCACAAATCAGACCGCGAGGGATGCGCTAGCCGCACCGGCGGACGAGCCGACCACCGTCGGCGTGGCCATCGCCCCACAGGGGGCAGAGGAGGCCAAGCCGTTCGGGCCCGGCGCTGAAAGGCCGCCGCTGGACAAGCTGCGGATCGCCTCGCAATCGTGGCGGCGCGGCGGGTTGGGTTCGAAGGCGCTGGTCACCCTGACGCTGCGCAATGCCAATGATTTCGCCGTCAAGGATATCGAGATCGCCTGCGCCTTCATCCGCCGCGACGGTCGGCCGCTGACCGAGCGCAAGCGGCTGATCTCCGACACTATCGCCATGAAAAGCCGCAAGACCTACTCGCAAATGTTGGTCGGGTTCGTCAACGTTAACGCAAACAAGGCGAAATGTTCGGTCGTGACGGCGAGCCGCCTCTAATTCCCGGCATCTCGAAAAAGTGACCGCGAATTGACCTGCCGGGTGAACCGTAACGGCCGGACAGGAACTAACTAATAAACCAGCCGTTGATGAACGACCCGGGAGCGCGGATAGCGTCCGGGTGATCATGCGCAGACGATGAAATCGCCCGCGCGATGACTGATGTCGTCGCGCCGAGATGAGCCGCGCCCTGCTGCGCGGGGGGAGCTACCAAAATGCCTGTGGCGCGTTATTTCCTGTTCGTTGGTGGAGTGCTGCTCGCGCTGCTCTTCGTCGTCAATGCCATCGTGCCGCAGGAGGCCGTGGTCGCCGGCCAGAACCAGGGACTGTCGTCGCCGGGCGTCGACAAGACCATGGTGCGCATCAAGTCGACCCAGAAATTGCCCGAGCGGGTGGTCTACGACACCAATTTGCCGACCATTGTTCCGGCGCAGGTCAACGCGGTCGCCGCGGCCATCCCGTCGGCTACGGGCGATGCGTCGGCGCAAGCCCGCGTCCGCAATACGTTCGCCCAGTTCATTCCGCCGGAGAAGGCTGACGCGCAGAAGGTCGCGGCTGAGGCAAAATCGGCTGAACAACCGGCGCAGGCCCAGCCTCAGCAGCCGAAGAAGCGCAAGGTCGCGCGCTACCATGCCCATCCCCAGCAGCCGATGCGGCTGGCGCAGCCCGGCATGTATCAGCCTTACCGCGTCGCGCAGCAGCAGCCGCGCATGGGCTTCTTCGGCGGCTTCGGGACCTGGTAAGAAAAGGCTGCCGCAGCCGGCAATCGATCCGCCGCCGCAAACACTTGCGGCGGCATTTTCATGTCCGCGATCAGGCACGTCGCCGGATGCGGGAAGGCGTCCGAGCGCCGCCCGCTACCTTTAGCGCGGCAGGCGCGGGATCTTGTCCGCGAAGCCGTTGTAGCAGGTCAGCCGCTCGTCCTCTTCCTTCACGAAGCGGCAATCGTTGACGCCCTTGGCCGGGGCGGCCTTCGGCTTCGGCTGCGGCTTGAAGATCTCGTCGTAGCAGATCAGCCGTTCCTTGGTGGCATCGTCGATGTCCTGACAGGCCTGAAGCTTCTGGGCGACCGATTGCGGCTTGCCGGGCGCGGCAGGCTTCTCGCCCTTCTTGGCGGCCGACTTCTTGCCGACCTGGACCAGCGGCTTGTCGCCGACCATCGGCTGCGAGGTCGCTGCCGGCTTGTCGGCGTCGGCGGGGGCCGGCGTGGTGCCCTGGGCGAGCGCGGCAGCCGGGCAGAAGAGCGCCAGCGCGAGGATGATATGTCTCATGTCGAAAATGTCCGAAATGGCGTGATGACCGGAAGGGATGGCGCCGGGGATCGGAAAAGCCCGGCAAGCGCCGAGACTTAACGCAAGTCTTGCCCGAATCCTACCCCCAGAGGTGACCCGCCCGGCACCGATCCACCGGCAAAAGTGAGGGCAATTCGTCGCCGTTCGACCCGCGGGGAGAGCGTGAATTGCCTTTGCCCGGCGGGGCGGCTATGACCACGCCATCTGCGCGACTGGCGCTTGGATGGACCACCATCGGGGAGCGTAGAGACTGAACGCCGCGCGCCTGGGCACCGCTTCGAAACGGAGGTGCCATGACGGCGAACATTCTCGATGGGCATGCACATGCCCAAATTGTCATCGACAAGATTGCTGGCGAACTCGACCGGCTGCCCCGCGCGCCGGGGCTTGCGGTCGTGCTGGTCGGCTGCGACCCGGCGAGCCAGATCTATGTGCAGAGCAAGGTCAGGATGGCCGAGCGGCTCGGCCTGCGCGGCGAGGTCGCACGCCTGCCGGATGATGCCAGCGAGTCCGATCTGCTTGCCGGAGTAGAGGCGCTCAATGCGCGCGACGATATCGACGGCATCCTGGTGCAGCTGCCGTTGCCGGCGCATATCGACGCCTTGCGCGTGATGGCGGCGGTCGATCCCGCCAAGGATGTCGACGGCCTGCACGCCCTGAACGCCGGCCGGCTGTTTCACGGCGATGACGCGCTGGTGCCGTGCACGCCGCTCGGCTGTCTCCGGCTGATCAAGTCGGTCCGATCAGACCTCACCGGCGCCCATGCCGTGGTGATCGGCAGCTCCAACATCGTCGGCAAGCCGATGGCCGCGTTGCTGCTGCAGGAGCACGCGACCGTGACGCAGACCCATATCCACACCCGCGGCATCAGCAGGATCTGCCGCGAGGCCGACATCCTGGTGAGTGCGGTGGGCAAGGCCGGCCTCGTGCGCGGCGACTGGATCAAGCCCCAGGCCATCGTCATCGACGTCGGCACCACGCGCGTCGAGAGGCCGGACGGCGGCTATGCGGTGTGCGGCGACGTCTCGTTCGACGAGGCGGTGCAGGTCGCCGGCGCCATCACGCCGGTGCCGCGCGGCGTCGGCCCGATGACGATCGCCTGCCTGATGGAGAACACGCTGAAGGCGGCAAAGGCGAGGGCGGCGCGGCTGCATTAGCGCGGGATACCTGCGGCGATATGCGAGCGGTGGGTGTCGCTCGCGCATCACGCGCGAAGTTCATGACGTCCGGGGTAATGGAAAGCCCGCACCATTCGTCTATCGTCGCGCGACAGATGGAGGCGCGCGATGCTGTATGCGGAAGATCTCACCGAGGGCCAGACGTTCAGGCTTGGCAGCTACACGATCGGCGAGGCCGAGATCCTGGAGTTCGCCGGCAAATACGATCCGGTGCCAATCCATGCCGATCCCGTCGCGGCTGCGGCAGGCCCGTTCGGCGGACTGATCGCAAGCGGCTTCAACACCATTGCGATCTATCAGCGGCTCGTCGTGGAGGCGATCTGGACCAAGGTGGCGGGGATCGTCGGGCGGAGCTTCGAGATCCGCCTGCCGAGCCCGGTTCGGCCCGGCGCCACGCTCACCGGCCAATCCCAGATCCAGAAGATCACCATCAGGCCGGAGCGGCGCGACGCTGTTGTGATCTTCAAGACGGAGCTGGTCAACGACGAGCAGCGCCCGGTTCTTGTCCTCGTGCTCGACGCGCTGATCCGCATGCGGCCGGCGGAGCAGGGGCCGGTATAGGCGCGGCCTGAGGGGCATCCCGAAGTCATCCGCCTCGGACGGCCGTCAGCGCCTCTACGTGCTCCCCGCACGGGACCTTGTCGTCGCGCAATGTTGCGGCAATTATGACAAGCCGGCGGCAGAACGGCAGCGCATCAATGACGTCATCATCGACGAGGTCGTGCTGCCCGGTATTTACTTCGTCGATGCGCCGAAGGCATTCGACCCAGACGGATGTGCCGCCGTGAAACGCAGCAAGCAGACGAACGGAGAGATCGAAGCCAGGCGGCGCAAGGCCGAGGAATGGCGCCGCATCCAGGCGCAACGCGCCGCTGAACGGCAACGTCTCCGCGACTACAAGATTGCGCTGGCGCGCGACGAGGTTGCCGTGGATACGACGCGGCTCGCGCCATCGAACAGCTATTCGACTCCCGATTTCGTGCTGCGCGGAACCTATCGACCGGAGCCCTTTATCTGCAAGGACTGCGGCGTTGCCGAGGTCTGGACGCCGTTGCAGCAGAAATGGTGGTACGAGACCGCCAAGGGCGATGTATTTACCGCGGCAGTGCGCTGCCGGGCCTGCCGCACCAGGGAGCGCGCGCGCAAATCCGCCGCGCGCCGCGTGCACCTGGAAGGGCTCGCAAGGAAGAAGCCTCCCGTCTCGTAGCGATGGGCGTGACATCAGAGTCGCACTTCACATCTGATACGCGGGGAACCGCTGCGCAGGCGGTCAATGCGTCGCGCGTGCGGAACGTTTCGTTGCCTGATTGGTTCGAGACCTTGAAGCCCCCGATGTGGGGTGCGGGCGGGGAGGAACCAGCCAAGGAAACTTGTCAAGGAAACCTGTCAAGGAAACCATCGCGGCCGGAACCAACGAGAAGGAGCAGCGGATGAAACTCAATTCCACGCAAGTCAAGCAGACCATGACGCAACTGAATGCCCAGGTGCTTCCGGACGATCACCCGGCCGTGGCGCAACTGAACAGCGTGTTCGGTGAGCACACGTTCTTCGTCGACACCAGCGGGCTCAAGGTGCTTGAACCGGCCCAGACCTCCGACATGCCGGGGCAGACCGGCGAAGTCGTCAGTCTCGCCGAGTGGAGCGATCCGGAGCTGACCTCGCTTCGGCCGCACGAGCCCGAGCCGACCGGCGTGCTCATCGCGCTTGAACCCAGCAAGCACTGAAGCGTTCCAGCGCGAAGTGAATACCGGTTCGCGCAACCAAAACGCCACCAAGCAAGGGGATTGAGAGCATGATCCGATTCAATCGGATCGTGCTCTTTGTGCTGCATCGTGCGACACCGCGATCGGCCGTCCTGATGGCGACAGCCCCGACGTCGCATCAAGAGGTGCCGAAAGTCACATGGCAAATCAGCGCCGCCTGCGTATGCATCGGTTTGAGATGGGTATCCAGGCGGTGAGGGGCAGATGGGGATCGTGCGGCGCTGGAGCCCTGACGAGGACGAGAAGCTCAGAGAACTCGCCAGGGCCGGCAAGAACGCTCTCGAGATCAGCAACGAACTGACCCGCAGCGCTTCGGCGGTGCGCCGGCGCGCCGAGGTCCTGTCGGTCCTGATCATGGCAAAGGCGTTTCGCGCGCGCCCCTCGCATGTCGCCACCCATCTCGAGCGGGTCGCGATCGACGCGATCCGCAACCGCCGTCCGTTTCCCGCGGGCGTCGGCCCGAGCACCATTGCCGGAATGATCGAGAAGGGCTGGATCGTCCCGGAGATGGGGCGCAGATACAACGTGACCGATGCCGGCGTGGAGGCCGTGCGTCGGAAGATTCCGAGTGGCTGAAAGGAATGCCGGCTGCACGCCGGGCGCGCCATGCCGAAGCGGCTCGCTCTTCCGGTGGGGGAAGGCGGACTATTCGCGACCGAACGCAAGATTTCGCGCCCGAGACGGATGTCCCATCCGTTCAATCATCGGGGCGCGACGACCTGCGGCCTCTCTGTGTCCTCTTCAGCCCACCGATCTGATTGCGCCGATGCTCAACGCCCAGCCAGCCCAAACCGACCGATACCAAGCCGACCGATACCAGCGTTTCGCCGATCTCGCTGTCACCGTCGGTGACGCGATCAATGCGATCGCCGGGTTGAATCCGGCTCAGCGTACAGACGTGGACTTCCTCGAACGCGAATTCATCCCGGCGCTGGGGCTCAATGACGAACTGCTTCATGAGCAGCCGCCGGAGCTGGCGCCGAACTTCGGCAAGGGCCTCCACCTTTGGCAATACCCGAACCAGCTTGCGCCATACCTCGCCTGGCTTGCGCGCAATTCGTCCGGCGTTTCCTCGTACATGGAAATCGGCTGCCGCTGGGGCGGCATGTTCGTCCTGGTTACGGAGTGGCTCAGGAACAGCGGCGCCGACCTCAAGACCGTGATTGCACTCGATCCGATCGCGCCGACGCCCTTTATCTCGACCTATTTCGATCTGCTGCAGCAGCAGGCCGCTATCGAGCCGATCTACATCCAGGATTTTTCGACCTCGCCGCTGGTCGGTGCGCATGTCGACCGGCTGAAGCCGGACTTCGTCTTTATCGATGGCGATCACAGCCTGCGCGGTGCGCTACAGGATCATCTGCTGGTGCGTTCCCACGCCCGCATCATCGTGCATCATGACATCCATTCCCAAGCCTGTCCGGATACCACGCTGCTCTGGAAGGCGCTGAAGCAGTTCGAGGCGCCGAGCTTCGATACGTTCGAATTCACCAGCCAGTATCTGTCGATCAATGGCTCATTCCTCGGCATCGGCGCCATGAAGCGGCGCTCGGCCCAGATGTAGGACCGGGAGCCGGGCAATCGCCGCGATCACGAGCTCGCGGGCCGATCGCGGAGGTTCAGCTTGCTCTTGTCGCCGCCGGCCCAGGCCAGGGTCTTCGGGTCCATCACGCGGAACCAGAGCGGCGGGATCGCCGCCAGCCCGAACATGCCGGTGTAGCCGTTCGGCAGCCGCGGGATGTCGTCGAAATCGCGCAGCGACTGGTAGGGGCGCATCGGGTTGGCGTGGTGGTCGGAGTGACGTTGCAGGTGGAACGTCATCAGGTTCGAGACGATGTGGTTGGTATTCCATGAGTGGCGCGGCTCGACCGCCTGGTAGCGGCCGTTCGGCAGCTTCTCGCGCAGCAGCCCGTAATGCTCGACATAGTTGGCCTGGGTCAGCGCGTACCAGCCGAGGAAATGGTGCGCGACGATGAACGGCGCGACCTTCCAGCCGAACAGCGCAATCAGCACGGCCGCGACGACGAGCGTCAGCGCAAAGCCCTGCAGGATCTCGTTGTTGACCGACCAGACCGGCTCGCCGCGCCTGGTCAGCCGTTCGGCTTCATTGCGCCAGCCGCGCTTGAACGCGCCGGGCAGCTCGCGCGTTGCGAACGCATAGATCGATTCACCGAAGCGCGCGCTGGCGGGGTCCTCGGGGGTTGCGACCCAAGTGTGATGGCCGCGATTGTGCTCGACGCGGAAATGCGCGTAGCCCACCGCGCAGTTGGCGAGCATGCCGAACAGGATGTTGAGCCTGTCCGGCTTGTGGCCGAGCTCGTGCCCGATCAGGAGCGCGCCGCCATTGATGGTGCCGACGCCGAGCAGCAAGGCGACATAGGACCACCACGGCAGATCCTGGGTGCCGAAGAAGGCGATCAGCGCGACGTAGTTGATCCAGGGAAACACCACGGTGACGCGTGCGAGCCGCAGGTAATAGGGATCGGCCTCCATCGCGGCGACCACTTCCGCCGGCGGATTGTGGGTGTCTTCGCCGAACACGACGTCGAGCAGCGGGATCAGGATGAAGATGAAGACGAACGGGATCAGCGTCACCAGCGGATTGTGCGTCCGCAGGAAGAGCCAGTAGGACAACAGCGGGATCAGCGGCGGAATGAACGAGAGCATCCAGAGATAGCGTTTGCCGTCCCGGTAGGTGATCGTTTCGCCAGCAGCATTGGTGCCCGTGAAGATCATCGCATTCCCTCCAGCATCTCTTGCGAGGCGGCGTTCGCCATTGTTGGGCCGAGCATGCCGCGAGGCGGGCCTGCGCCGCCAGTTCACAACAGGCCAATTTTGTGGCATTTTGCGCCAAGCTTGTTCGGCCGGACGTTCACGAGGGGGAGGTCGCCGACGCCATGCACGGATCGGAATCCGATGCCCTTCGCTCGCCGGTCTCCGCGGCCTATGCGCGGGCCCTGGTGCGGGCGTTTGGCCAGACGCGAAGCGATCGCGACGAGCTGCTGAAGGGCACCGGAATTCGGCTCGAGGCGCTCGACCAGCCCGGCGCTCACATGCCGGTATCCTCGCTGGTGGTGCTGGCGGCCAACATCACGCGCCGGCATGGCGAGCTGTGGCCGTTGTCGGCCGCGGCGGTGTGGTCGACATCGCTGCAAGGCGCGCTCGACGTCGCGACCAGGACGGCGCCGACCATCGCGGACGCGCTGGCGACCGGCGCGCGCTTCGGGTCGACCCGCGCGCCCTTCGTCCGTAACCGGCTGCGCAAGACCGCGCGAGCGATCCAGATTGAAATCTCTCCCGCCGTCGCGATGGATGAAGCGCTGTGGCACGCCGTGGCGCTGGCGGTCAGCCTCAATGTGCACGCCGTGTACGTCCAGCTGCTCGAGGATTCGATCGGGCAGGCGACGCTGCAATTTCCCTGGCCGCCGCCTGCGGGCGCGGCGCGGCTGCTCGAGCATTATTCCTGCGCGGTGAAGTTCAACGCTGCCGCTTTCATCTTCGAGGTGCCGAAAGCGCTTGGCGCGCGGCCGTCGCCGTTTGCCGATCCGCAATTGCACGCCAAGGCCATCGAAGCGCTCGAGGCGATCGAGAATCCGCAGCCCGACACCACGGCGCTGGCGGGGATCGTCGAGCGCCTGATCGCGGCGCGCCTGCCGCAGCGTCTTGGTGAGGAGGAGGCCGCGCGCCTCATCGGCACCTCGCGGCGAACGCTGGTGCGGCGGCTCGCCGAGACCGGCAGCGCCTTCCGCCCGCTGCTCGACGGCGTGCTGCGCGAGCGCGCGAGGATCATGCTCGCGGCCGGCACCCAATCGCGCGACGAAATGGCGGCCGCGCTCGGCTACACCGATGCGACGAGCTTCAGCCGGGCGTGCCGGCGGTGGTTCGGCGAGAAGAACGGGCGGGGTTAGGGCGCGATTGTTGGCTCGCGCAAGTCCACAGACCCTGGTGGACGGTACGCAGACCTAAACGATGCCGATCCCGTCAATGCGTATGCAGGGCGTCGTAGGCGTGGGCAAAAAACACAGCGGCGCTGAGGAGCAGCAGCGCGACAATGGTCGCTTCCATCATGACACTTCCCCATTATTGTTTGGGACAAGTGGTACCGGTCAATTGTTTCCGCCCGGTTTCGTCCGCTGATGAAAATGGTTTCGCGGCAGGATCGCTGCAACGATCGGCTGCCGGATCGAGCTCGCGCGGTGCTCGGATCGCTCGGCATCGATACTGTGACGCCGACCTAAAAGCTACGCCGCCGGGCCCGAAATGGTTTGTCCCGGCGGCGCCCTGTCATTCCCAGCGCTAGGGCCCTGAAATTCCCAGTGTCATTTCCTTAGCAGATCCGCGGAGAGACGGCTGTTGCCGAACTCACACAAGCTTCTAAGAGAGGAGCCGACGCCAGGGCCTACACGTCAGCTCCTCCGAAACGTGACCGTGCTGCGTCCCCAACGGTCCCGTCCCTCAGAGAAGCCTGCGCCGATCTAGTTGCCGATTTGCTAACCGTCCCTCTCGTCGGCAGGGCGGCCGATACCATCACTCGAGTTCCGATATCGTTTTTCGGCGAGCCTGGCCGGGAGGTAATCCCTATTGGTGCTATTGGCGGCAGGAACGAGCGGTGGTTTTGGAAGTAGTGTCTTCCGGCTCCCGGCTCTATACCCCCAACCCGGCTGGGAGCCACAGGGGCGGCCTCGGCGCGTGGCGTCGGGGTCGTTCTCATCTTGCAGCGTCGCTTCAGAACAGACGCTAAACCGCCGTATTGCGCCCGTGTTGCGCGGAGTGATTTGTAGCGGCTGGTAGCGCGTTGATTTTACTTGCAGCGAGTTGAGCTGGCTCGCAACGCGAAAACGCTCACTCAGAACGAAATGAGCGCGGCTTAAATTATTGATCTATCGGTAAAATCGCTGGCGCGCTCGGAGAGGTTCGAATTTTCCCTCTAAGTCGTTCAGGCACCAATGAATTTTTGCTTCGATTTTGTTCGAGGGGCAAGTCGAGGGGCTGGCAGTGAGGTCAGTCAATCAAATTTGTCGCCTTGATCTTGCGAGCTGTCGTTCGGGAGATCGGCGGCGCGGTGAAGAGCTTTGGAGACAAAAAAATCGCCGCTCGCTTGAAATAAATCGCGAGCGGCGGCTTCCCAGCCCCCGGGAGGGTCACGCAAAACCCGGTGCCGATCATTCAGCACAAAACGTGCCAAGGTTTTATGTCACGTAGCGTAGGCGGTCGGGGCTCGCTCCCGATTCGGCATAGGAACAACTGGCCCCGGCCCCATCGCCAGGGCCTTTTTGGGCCTGCTGCTCAGCACAATGCCGCCCTGGGGGCTCCGACGATCATTAGCCGGTGCGCTGAATATTTGAGCTTGTCCAATCACGTCCGTGGTCCCGTCTCCGGGGCACCAATGTTGAGGGATGTAGGGCTGGTTCTAAGCACCCTAAGGCTCGGTGCAGCCAAACCATTCACACTGCGTCCACCTACTGCGTGCTGAGCGATACCCCGAGGATATGCGCTTTCGCGGCTGTGGCGGCGGGAGTTCGCTTCAGCGTCTTTGCAATTTTTTTGACGCCAGCTTTTTGCTTGGCAAGCGACTTCAGCGTCTTAACATCATCCTTCGTCCACTCACGACGAGCACTCTTTTTCTTTTTGACCAAGGCATCGATCCTTCATCCACTTTCGTGGCGGCGTTCTAGCACGGGAGGTAGTTGGTGCAAGCGATCAGCCGTTGTGGGCACGGCCCTGTGGCACTCACCTCGAGGAATGTTGCAACGGGGAATACAAAAAAATGGAAGCCGACAGACGAAAGTTTTAAGCGCCACCTGCGTCCCAAACGATGCGAGCCGGCTCAGGTCATCGCATCAGCCTGAACAGCTCAAGCACGTCGGCAAGCCGCAGCTTCGCGCCCTTGGGCATCTGCTCGAGGAGGAGATGACTGGTATCAGCTGCGATCTCGTCCCGCTTGAGCGGATCGTGCTCGACATGAAACGCCCGCATGTTGGCGGCGAACTGCCGGGCTACCGCAGGCGGGATTTCCAGCGGTCTCCGGATGGGCATGTCTGGACAGATAATTATCGGACCCTGGATTTGCGAACCCTAGGCAAATATTCGATTGCGGCAACTGGAAAACAGGCAGAGAATTTGATGGTCCCCGCGGCTTTAGAAGTTGCGCATGCGCCCTAGCGGTACGCAGGGCGCACGCTATCAACCCACAACAAGCCCCACGGCTATCACCGAAGGAGGAGGGAATGACCGCTCATAATTCCGGATGGAGGCCGCCTACTGCCGCCCAACGTGAGGCGCAAAAGGTCTTCAAGGAAACCGATGCCAAGCCGGCGATGTCCGAGTATCAACGCACCCAAGCGGCGTTTCATGCAAACCGCGAGCGCTTAAAGGCTGAACGACTGGCCCGTGAGGCCGAAGCGGCGGCCCGGAAGCACCGCAAAAACTTGGTCACGGCCCACTCTCAGAATGTGCACGGCGGTCTGCGTCACCGCTGATATGAGAATCCAGATTAACCGTCTCAGTTGGCGGAGATTAGACACCAGCGCTGACTGACATGCGTTAATGCGATTAATCGTGCTTTTTGTCGCGCTTCATGTCCATGCGGTCGATGCGTTCGTCGATCAGCCGACGTATTTCCTCGTCCCGCCGCGCTCTTCTTCTCCTGAGGCTGCCACACAGGCCATAGACGAGGATGATCAGGACGAGCGCAAAGCCCACGAGATAGAAGGACCGGTCCATTTCCATTATTCGAGCTGTCGATACATGGCCGGGTGAATTCGGTTCTTGACCTTGATCCAGTGCGCACACCGGCCGCCGCGGTAGGGGCGACTTGGAAACGCCTCACGTCGGTCTTAGTTGCTGGCCCCTCCAACACCACGACGAAGGCTCCCTGACGCACCCATCAACTCAGCGGGGGCCTCCGCGGCTTACGTCACAGCGATGGACGCTTGGAGTTCATATCCATCCTGCACCGGTCGCAATGGAGCCGCCGGCAACAGGAGGGAGAGCAGATGAAGATGACGAGCATTCGTGAACTGTCAGCCGACGAGCCGGGAGCAGTTTCGGGAGGTAAGCCGTCCAGCCCGGTCAGAGTTCCTGCAAATGCGTTACGACAAGCTGCTGGCGGCGATCGACAAGAATCTTGCGATGGTGAAGCAGCTGCAGCCCGGCGGTTACCTTCCGCCCGGCTGAGGCAATCAGCCGCCGATCGGCAACATGCGGATTCACTCAAACAACAACGCCGCCCGCTTGAAATGATCGCGAGCGGCGTTGGTCCAGCCCCGGGAAGGTTCTGCAAAATCCCGGCAGCTAAGGCTGCAACATGTAGAACTAGCAGTCTGTTCGGTGTCCGATACTATTCCGCAGCCCTGACACATGGGCCCATGCGTTGCCTTTGTCATAAGAGGGTCAAATAGCTTTGCTCATACTTTTGTCGGCCGGCTATGGCCGCTGCCAGGATAATTGATGTGGCCGGTAGGGGCCGCCTGAATTTTAAAGCAAGGCAGGCGGTCCCGCTAAACCCTCAAGGTGCGCACGGAAGGCTGTCCGACAATTGTAATCGCCGTGACGTATTAAGCTGAAATATGCTCGAAGGTCTCAGCGAGGAGTGTGGCAATGGAGAATATTCGGAGCTACCGCGCACTCAGCACGTTGTGCCGCCAGAAAGCGGCATTGCGTCCTACCGAAAGATCGATGTGGCTCTGCCAAGCTGAGCGTTGGGAGCAGATCGCCGAGGCCGAAATTGCAGCGCATTTCAGGGCCTGCAACACCGATTATTCGGAGAATAATCAATCGGCGGCTTGAGTTCACACCGATCTTAAGCCGCTTGGAAAGCCCAATCGATCCGCGTGGTTCAAACTCCGAACCAATGCCTCATCTGCCTCAGCATCGCTAGCACGGCATCGGTATAAAAACCGTGGGTCAAATACTGGTCTACTTGCGATGTGCCTAACACCGCGATTGCTGCAATTGCGAAGCCTTTGATCATAGTGGGCCCCATTGAGAGACCGCCAACTGGGCTAGTCGGTTAAGCCTTTCCGAATTCGCTGTCGTCTGCAGTGAGCCTAGCCTGACACCAATTGGTACCAAATCGTTAATGCGTTGCGTGTTGAAGGGCGGGATAAGTCGCTCACTGCCGGGAGCGTACATGGGCCGTTCCGGTTCGCGCGTCACTTTTTTCCAAAAGAAACGGCCCGAGCACCCTTGGAGCTTAATGCTGGGGCCGTCTCACCGCGCCGGCTGAATCGAGAGGGGGCCGTTCGCGTCTTACGGCCCCCAGCCAAGGAAATTCTCGAAAATCTCACGCACTGAAATGCTCTCACCTCGGCAAGAACCTACTTTACTCTTATCCACAGGCTTGAGGATTCCGGGAGAGCACGGTGTTCCGAGGAGCGGAACCGATCAGCATGTCAGCCAAACAGAAGCCACGCCATACTGGCAAGAAGCGCAATGAATGACACTGCTACAGTGCTGGCGAGGGCGATCTCCACGCTGTCTATCCGATCAGATCAGAGTACAGCCGCATTGAAATTCCCCAGCGATAAAATGACCGCTGTGGCCATTAACAACCGAAGGGTGTCCTAGTTCCGATCTGCGGGTGTCCTAACTAGGACGGTACCCCGAGTTTGCGTGACCCGCGGGCGCGCGCCTCATTTGGCCTTCCCCAGACTGATCTCGACCAGCCGGCGGATCACCTCAGAACGGCTGGGCGTGTCTTTGCGCCCTGCGTCACTGCCTGAGCTCATCTTGCGCTCTATGACCAACACCAGCAAAAGCGCGATCAGTGGGGAGATGATTAACGCAAGGATGAACCATCCTGCTCCATTGCGACCGCGCGCATTCGCGGCGACGCCGACAACGATCGATAGACCTCTTGGTCGAGCGCAAGGGAGTGCGATGCCGTGGTTTTACGGGGGACGATTTGTGAACTGGTTCACAAACGGCCGGCGAGCGAGCTGACGCGCATCTACGCGGACATGCGGGCTCTCAAGACAAAGCGAAACTACCTCGTCCATGGGGAGACTTATGAGGCGTCTTTCAAGCGGCGTCCTCGTGCACCGTATCGCAGTACCCTTTGATAACCATCCGAATTGTACGCAAATGCGTCCGAAACTGCGCCGTTTTGTATCGGTTCGTTGTCGAGCGCTCGCCTTGAATCTATGGCTGTTCCGCTTCTCTTGAAGAGACCGCAGTGAAGGTCTCATGCATCGGTAAGGCGAACACACGCGACCGACGAGCCGCTTTCAAAGCAAAGATCGATGACGATAGCAAAACGCGACGCACCCGTCCGGCCTACCTTGGAAAGACTCGGTCTTACTGTTGCAGAAGCTGCAGTGCTTTCCTCACTCGGCCAGACGTCGGTCTATAAGGCGATTAGGGAAGGGCGCTTGCGAATTCGCAAGTACGGCACACGAACCATCATCACGCGTGCCGACCTGGCGTCCTTCTTGGAGAACCTACCCGATGGTCGCGATGGCTTCGAAGCCTGATACCTAGCGGCGGGCGGAGACAGCCAGTTAGGCGGCCCTTATCGATTTGACGTTGTTTTTTGGTGGTCGCGTCGCGAAGTCAGCAAACGCCTGCATCACGACACGACGCTTCTTGAGCGCCTCACCGCGCTTATAGGCTTTTTCAGCATCATCGCCGGTGATGTGATGTAGGCAATGCTCGACGATCTCCTCCTCGAAGTCGGTTTCCTCCTGTGCCCAGGTCCGGAACGTGGTCCGGAAGCCGTGGACCGTCAGTGTTTCGTCTCCGGTGATCTCCTTCAGATGTTTGAGCATGGTCATATTTGAGATCGGCTGCTTTAGGCTGCGACCTGGAAATACGAACTCGTCACTAACGCGGCTCTGATAGGCCTCGCGCAGATAGGCTAAGGTCTGTCGGGGCATCGGCGTCCGTTTGGGCCGTTCGTTTTTGGTATCAAGCGTGTTCAGATCCCAAAGCCCGCCTTCGAGATCGAGTTGCGGCCAGCGCATGTTCTGCACTTCATTGGTTCGAGCCAGCGTGAGGATTGCGACCTCGAGGGCCCGCGCGCTTTGATCGGGATCAGCGTTGAGCTTCTGCATGAATGCCGGCAGATCATGGTAGTCCATGGCCTTATGACTGCCGCGGATCGTGCCCCGCTTTCGCTGCTTCGGCATAATCGGCTTCAGTCGGCTGTCCCAGTCCGCCGGGTTGTGTTTCGGCCGTGGATTCAGCGCTATCGCCGCGTCCAGAATCTTTTTGATCCGCTGGCGTGCATCGCGAGAGATCTCGCGCTGATGCCAGACCTTCCGCAGGACTCCGCTAACATGTTCGGTTTCAATCTGGTCGAGTTGCAACTTGTGCAGCGGTTGGCAGGTAACCTGTACGATGCGCCGAAGCTTGTTGCGCGCAGCTTTGTGTTTCAGGCCGGTCTCATAAGTCTGCCGCCATTCCTCGGCGAATTCACCAAACAGACGCGATCCTTGCTCGCGGCGTCTGTCCTCGTCGCGCTGATCTCGCGGATCGGTCCCTTTGGCAAGAAGCCGCAGGGCGTCGATCGCCTTGTCCTTGGCCTCTGAGGGCTTGAGGCCTGCAGCTTTGGCCGAGCCGAAACCCATCTTTCTGACGATGCCATTGCGCTGGTAACGGAACGCCCAGCGCCGGCCGCCGCTGGGGGTGACGATCAGATAGAGGTTGTTGCCGCACGGGTACTCGCCGGGACCGACGGAAAGGTAGTTCTTTGCGGTGATCTCCGGTTTTTCAGTTGGAATCTGCATGGGAGATTCGAACTCCTGTCCCTCGCAAAATAATGCGGCTCTCGGCGATGGGAGATTCTAACTCAGATCGAGGGACAGCAAAAGGGGCGTTCCGGCGCGGGATCGCCGGCGACGACGAGCGACGGACGACGACGCTCGGCGACGCGAAAATGAGATGTAAAACAGGCGCTTAGTTGGTTGGTGGAGGCCGCGGGCGACGATGAGCGAAGGGCGGCAAAAGCGGGCTTGGCGCGCTCGGAGAGATTCGAACTCCCGACCCTCGGAATCGAAATCCGATGCTCTATCCAGCTGAGCTACGAGCGCGTCGCGGGTCGATTATCAGACTTGGGCGGGGAGGGCCAGCAGGCACGGAGCGCGGCACCCGGCGGTGCCGGCACGTCCCGCCGTCTCCCCTACAGCCGTCAGAAGCAGGGATGCCGGCGGTGGTCCTGGCCGATATAGGCGGCCGCACTCTGGTAGCACTTGTTGCGCGGGGAGCCGTCGTAATAGGCGAAGCTGCCGGCAGTCGGGCCCGGGCCGTAATTGTGCAGATAGCTGATGTGGTAGGGCAGGCCCCAATGGGCGTGGTGGTGATGCCTGTGGTGGCGCGGATGGGCCGTGAGATCGGCCGCGACCGCCGGGGTCAGGGCCATCACGGCAACAGCGAGGGCGGCGAAAAGCTTGGTCTTGGTCATGGGCGGCCTCCGGGCATTTACGGGAATCGGCATTGTGGGCCGCCCCGGGGGCCCATCTAACCCGGAATCGGGGCCAAAAGCTGCGGGAAATCAGTCACAGCGCGCCAAATTTTGCCTTTTTGCGGATGCTTAACGGATTGCCAACACAGTCCGGCCAGAGTCTTGCGGTCAGGTCCGCCCGGGCCCGGCCTTTCCCGCGGTTTCGAACGATCCATGCGCATCACGCCCCTTGTCGCCTTGCTGCTCTCGGTTCTGGCCGCGACGCCTGCGCGGGCGGTGCTGCACATCACGCGCGACCATGGCGGCTATGTCGAGGAGTACAAGGCCAAGTACAAGCAGATCCGCGAGCGCCGCGAGCGCGTCGTGATCGACGGCATCTGCAACTCGGCCTGCACGCTGGTGTTCGGCATCGTGCCGCTGAACAAGATCTGCGTCACGCCGCGGGCCAGCATCGGCTTCCACCAGGCCTATTACGACAAGGCCTTCACCTTCGGCATCAAGGTCACCAGCCTCGAGGGCACCTCCGATCTGATGTCCTACTACCCCGATACGGTGAAGGACTGGATCCGCCGCAATGGCGGGCTCACCACCGAGATGAAGAAGATCAAGAACGGGGTCGATCTCTGGAAGATCGTCGATCCCTGTCCGGAAGAGTGGTAGGCGCGGACGCGCTCGCGCTTCGAACCTCCTTGCTCAGGTCTTTGTTTCAAGTCTTGGGAGATTCAGGTGTGGGGTTTCAGGTCTTGGGCCTGACGTCGCCATCCGACACCAGCAGCACGGACGCCTTCGACTTGCCGAGCACGGCCGCGGCGACGCTGCCGAAATTCAGGCTGTCGCCCTGGATGCGGTCGACACCGATCACGACGAGGTCGGCCCGGCTTGACGCGATCTCCTGCAGGATCGCGACCTCTGGTGCGGTGTTGGCACGTAGCCGCGTCGTCACGTTGATGTCGTAGCGCGCCGCGGTCGCCGCGATGTCCTTCAGGATGGCTTCCTCATGCGCCAGCGACATGCTGGGGCTGGTGCGGCGGGCGCCCTTGTCGCGCGTGGTCGAGACGTAGACCACCTGCAGCGGCTCGCTCGAGAGGCGCGCCAGCGCGATCGCGACCTCGGCTCCGCGCCGCGAGACGTTGCTGCCCGAGACCGGCACCAGGATCTTCCGCGCATTCGCCGTCGGCTCCTTCTCGTGCACGCCCTTGGCGGCCGCGATCGCCAGCGGACCGTCGAAGCCGGAGGTCAGGTCGTCGAGCCGCCGGTCGAAGCCGCCATCGGGGCCGGCGACCGCGTCCATGCCGACCACCAGCAGGTCGAAACCTTTTTTGGCTTCCTCGGCGATCGCCTCCGCCGCCGTCTCCTCGCGGGCGCGGCTGATGACGTCGACATTGCCGCCGCCGTCGGCATCGGCTTCGGCGCTCGCCTTGGCCGCGTTGATGACCGCCGCCTCGGGGCTCTCCTCATCCGCACGGTTCTTCTCCTGCAGCTTGGCGTTGGCGCCGACATGCAGCACCGTGATCGGCAGACCGCGCCCGCCGGCGAGCTGGCCGGCGAGATGCGCGGCGAATGTCGCGTTGCTGCTCTCGTCGACCGCGACCAGCAGCCGCTCGAGATTGGCGACGAAGCCGCGCTGCTCGTATTCCTCGCGCTCCAGCCGATCCTTCTCGTCCTGGCCGAGCGGCAGCCGCGCCAGCGCGCTGCGCAGCATCGGCGGCATCGCCATCGTGGTCAGGATCGCCATGGTCACGATCATCGAGAACATGGTCTGGCTCAGTACCCCCATCGAAAGGCCGATGGTGGCGATGATCACCTCGGTCGAGCCGCGCGCATTCATGCCGCTCGCCAGCGCATAGGACTCCTGCCGGGTCAGCCCGCCGAGCGCACCGCCGGCAAAGGCGCCGCCGAATTTGCCGATGCTCGCAATCAGCACCAGCGCCGCGGTCAGCCCCAGCACCGACGGATCCTTCAACACCGTGAGGTCGGCGCTGAGGCCGGCGAGCCCGAAGAATACCGGCATGAACAGGCTCGAGATCAGCCCGCGCAGCCGTTCGTCGATCTGCCGGGTCAGGATCGGGGATTCCCCGACCAGCACGCCGGCGATGAAAGCGCCGAGCACGGTGTGCACGCCGATCAGATGCGTGATCATCGCCATCCCGCACATCAGCAGCAGGATCACGGTGATCACCGCCGCCGAAGAGACCAGATTGTCGTTGGCCCAGCGGATCAGCCGGAACACCAGCCGCCGGCCGATCGTGAAGCTGACCGCGAGGAAGGCGAGCGTGCCGAACAGCGCCTGCGCGACCGAGAGGATGTCGAGGCTGCCGCGCGAGGCGAGGCTGAAGATGACAGCGATGATGATCCAGCCGAGGGTGTCGTCGATGATCGCGCTGGCGACGATGATCTGGCCGACATTGCGGCGCATGAAGTTCATTTCGCGCACCACGACGGCGACGATCTTCACCGAGGAGATCGACAGCGCCGTGCCGAGAAACAGCGAGGCGATCAGCCGTGCTTCGGGATGCGGCAGCAGGCCGTCGGGGAGGAATTCGGCGAGCACGAAGCCGCACACGAATGGCACCGCGATGCCCGCGACCGAGATCGTGGTCGCGGCGCGGCCGACCTTCCGCACCAGCTTGAGGTCGGTGTCCATGCCCGTTAGCAGCAACAGGAGCAGGATGCCGAACTGCGCAATGCCGTCGATCAGCGCCTTCTGCTCGCCGGATGGCGGAAAGATCACGCCGTGCGCCGATGGCCACAGCCAGCCGAACAGCGATGGTCCGAGCAACAGGCCGCCCAGCAGTTCGCCGACCACGGAGGGCTGGCCGATCCGCTGCATCAATTCGCCGAGACCGCGCCCGACCGCGATCAGGAGCGCGATCTGGACGAGCAGGATGAACTCGGATGGCTTGCTCGCCTTGTCGCCCGCAGCGTCGGCTGCCGTGATGCTCACGAGCAGGATGACGGTCGCCCAAATCGCCGGTTGAAGCCGCCCCCAGCGGATCACCATGGCATCTCCGATTTCCAATTCCAGCGCGGCTCGGCCGGCTTGCCGCATGCGGTCAACGCCCGGGTTCCGAAAGCGATCCACTGGGTCAGATTTTGGAACGGACGCACCGGCGGTTCGTTTCGCTCATGATGCGTTCATCCTGGTGATGCGAATGTCTCCATGAGCGAGCCTGACCGCCGGAGCGGCTATGGCTCAGCTCGCGCGAACGGGAGGCTGCAATGGCAACCAGATCCAATCTTTCGAAGGCTGAACTCGCGCGTAGCGTTGCCGGCGCCACATCGGCATTGGTGCTTAGCGCGCTCGTCCTATTCGTCGCCGCGCATCACCTGAGCGGCGGGTAGGAAGGCGGCGCGTGCTGCGCCGATTCATCAAAGCAGGAAGGTCCCGATCAGGAGGCCGGCCGCAAATGCCCAAAGCCCGAGGGTGCAGGCCGATATGACCCGGACGAGATTGCGCAGATCCACGTCCTGCCAGCTGCTATGGGACCGATACGTCAATTGCAGGCACCCCCTGCGGCGGCCGCCTTTGCTTCGCTTTTGCTTCTTTGCTTCTTTGCTTCGCTTTTGCTTCCTGGGCCGACAGCCTGTTCCCGATAGGTGCCGAAATGAAGGCAACCGGTGGTGGCGCCCGATCACGCATTTGCGAGCCGTCGCCTAACGCGCGATGAGATCGTGTGCCGTCGTCATCGCGCTCTAGCTCATTGTTTGAGCATGATTTTTTCGGAAAACCGCCGCGCATTTCCCGGATCATGCTCCGGCTTGCGGTATTGTCTTCCTGTCTGTGGGGCCACGTCCGTGCCGGTCAGGCGGCCCGGCGCCTGCGTGCCGCCTTTTTCGCCGAACGCGACCGCTCCGCCGCGGGGCGGCTCGCGGCTGCCTTGCCGCCGAGCTTGCCGCCCTTGCGCGACGGGGAATGATCCTCGCGCGTGCCGCGGCCGGAGCCGCTCTTCTTGCCGCCGTGGGTCTCCTTGTTGACGGTCGCCCATGCGCGCCGCTCGGCCTCGCGATCCGGAACACCACGCGTCTCGTAGCCTTCCTCGATGTGCTCGGCCTGCCGCTTCTGCTTGTCGGTATAGCTCGACTTGTCGCCTCTGGGCATCGCGCTCTCCTGTCTATTTTGATCGAGACGTCTGCCGGACTTCGGCCGTGTCGTCGCTCGTCTCGACAACCTCGAATCTGGATCGGCTGAAGCGGCCCAATCCGCTGAGCTCGTAATAGCCGTCACGTTCGATATCCCTTGTCACCTCGTAGACGCGCCCGAGCGAGAGCGTATCCCGCTGCAACGTGTTGTCGACGCAGCGAACGTGAAAAATCTTGCCGGTTTCGGCCATGCGCTCATCCTGAATTGTTGGTCTGGTTCGGCGTTACTTATCGCGCAACGTCACGATCGCAACCGGCAACCCT
This sequence comes from Bradyrhizobium sp. USDA 4502, assembly GCF_054063355.1. NCBI lineage: Bacteria > Pseudomonadati > Pseudomonadota > Alphaproteobacteria > Hyphomicrobiales > Nitrobacteraceae > Bradyrhizobium > Bradyrhizobium sp. USDA 4502. Next base: position 3,589,736 of record NZ_JBSSGF010000001.1, on the reverse strand, counting down.
GCCGCGGGCCGATCACGAAATTTCGTTCGGTAACTTCCATTCGGGCGCCGGTTCGAACACTTCGCTATCGGCGGGAATTCGCTTCATGTGATAGCCGGTCGGCAGCACCTGGCCCGGCGCTTCATCCGCGACCGGAACGTCGAAGACCAGCCCGCAGATCAGTGCATGTTCCCACGCTTGCTTCTCCGTCGGAAAAGCCTTGTCGATCTGTCTGTCGCGATCGAACAGCGCGTAGGGCATCTGGCATCCTCGCTGCATTGGCTTGGCGCAGGCGGCTCGCTTGTCGTTCGCCCGATATGTCGAAAACGTCCGTTGCCGACCGGTGTTCCTAAATTCGCCCGCCGGCCGCGAACGCCGAGCCGCTCCCTTGCATGATATCGCTGAGATATTTCGCCGGTGGCTTGCCGAGCGCCTTCTTGAACATGGTGATGAAGGCTGTGACGGATCCATAACCGAGTTCGGACGAGACCTGCTGAACGCTCGCGCCGGCGGAGAGTTCGCGCAACGCGACGATCAAATGCAGTTGCTGACGCCAGCGTCCGAATGTCAGGCCGGTTTCCCTCAGGATGAGCCGCGCGAGACTGCTCTCGCTCAGCGCCACGCGTTCGGCCCATTCGGCCATCGTGCGGCGATCGGCCGGATCGTCGGCGAGCGCTGCCGCGATCCGTCGCAAGCGTGGCTCGGGCGAGATCGGCAGATGCAGCTGCTGCAGCGGCATGTGCGGCAATTCGCTCAGCAGCAATTGCGCAACGAGGGTTTCAGTGCCGTGGTCCTGCTGCATACGGTCGGAAAGCGCGATGATCAGCTCTCGCAGCAAGGGTGAGATCGACAATGTGGAGCAGCGGTCGGGCAGGTCGGCCGCACCGGGCTCGATGAAGACGAAGAAGATTCGTGCATTGGCGGTTGCGATATTGGTGTGGCGCGTGCCGCCGGGAAGCCAGACGCCGCAATGCGGCGGCACCATCCACAACCCGTTCGGAACGCGGCACATCACGCCGCCGCCGAGCGCGAAGACGAGCTGTCCCTTCCGGTGCGCATGCTCGGCCGCCTCGACCTTGTTTTCGGTGACGTCGAGGCGCACGGCGATGGCCGCCGCCGCGACGTCATCCGGATCAAGGTCCGGCCAGGGATAGCGAAGTTGAAAGCCCATAAGGGAGCCGGAAACCCGTCGAGTGACCGAATTTAGCGATCGATAGAAGAGATATGTAAATTCTTCCGACAGCCAAGTCGATAGCCTGGCGATGCAGATGGGCAGGAGCATGCGATGACGATGATAGCGCCGATGCGCACGCTGGGCGGGCAGGGGCTGTTGTTGACGGGGATCCTGCTGATCGCCTCGACGCTCCGCGCGCCCATTACCGGCGTCGCGCCGATGCTCGGCATGATCGGTGAGACCAGCGGGGTCAGCGCGGCCGAGGCCGGAATCCTGACGACGCTGCCCTTGCTGGCGTTCGCCGCGATCTCACCTGTTGCAGCTGTGCTCGGGCGCAAATGGGGCATCGAGCGGTCGCTGTTCGGTGCGCTGCTTGTCATCGCGGCCGGGATCGCGCTGCGCTCGTCCGGTCCGGTCTGGGCGCTGTTCGCGGGCACCGCCACCATTGGTGCCGGAATCGCCGTTGGAAATGTGCTGCTGCCGAGCCTGCTCAAGCGGGACTTTCCGACCCGTATCGCCAGCCTGACCGGCGCTTACGCGATCACGTCCGCATTGGCCCAGGCGCTCGCGTCGGTCGTGGCCATCCCGCTCGCGCAATTGCTGGGATCGAACTGGCATCTCTCGCTTGCCAGCACGCTGATCTTTCCGTTGGTGGCGCTGATGGCCTGGGCACCCCAGCTGGGGGCGCACTCGGCCCCGACAGTCGAGCCGGCCTCCTCGCCGCATCGCGGGCGCATCTGGCACTCGCTGCTCGCCTGGCAGGTGACCGGCTTCCTCGGCCTGACCTCGCTGGTGTTCTACATCATCGTCGGATGGCTGCCCGCCATCCTCGTTCAGGCAGGCTACGCGGCGGCGACGGCGGGTACGCTGCACGGTGTGCTGCAATTGGCGACCGCGGTCCCCGGCCTGATCCTCGGGCCGATGGTCCGGCGCATGAAGGACCAGCGCGGGATTGCGATCACCGTGTCGCTTGCGACCTGCCTCTCGCTGCTGGGATTGTGGCAGTGTCCGTCGCTCGCAATGCTGTGGGTCGCGCTGTTCGGCTTCGGGGCGGGTGCAGCCTTCATCCTCGGCTTGACATTCGTCAGCCTGCGAACCTCGCACAGCCAGCAGGCGGCCGTGCTGTCGGGCATGGCGCAGTGCCTCGGCTACTCGCTCGCCGCCGCGGGCCCGCCGCTCGCCGGACTTGCCCATGATGCGACCGGAGGCTGGGAGGTTGCGCTCGCGTGCTGCGCCGTCGCGACGGTGTTGATGGCAGTCCTGGGCCGATCAGCCGGCCGCGCGGCGACAATCTGATTGTCCTTCGATGCGGAAATATCGCGAGCCAGATCCGGCTCGCAACAAGGCGTGGCGGCGGGCGGTCGGTTGTCTGCGCCGCAGGCGCGCGCTACAGAAGGCGGGAAGCCTCGCAAGCAAGAGCCAAGGGAAAAGTATCGTTGAGGACATCTGCCAGCACGCGCATCGCGATCGGATCGACGCTCTTTGCCTTGGCGTCGAGCGCATTCCTTTTTCTGGTTCCTCCGAGTCCGATCGACAGGAACCTGTTGCGTGGCGCCTTCCGTCTTTACAAGGGATATGCGTATCTCATCCCCGTCAAATACGTGGACGGCACGCTCGAGACTGCCCGATTGTACGAAGACGACCGGCTTCTCGGCCCCGCGAACACCACCCAGCAAGAGATCATCGACAAGGGTGCCGGCCGCTTCGCATTTTACCGGGACACCTGGAATTACTTCGGCCCGGCCTTGATGTTCTCGACAAGCGACAACACCGACCCGAACACCAACGGCAGGAAGTATCACCTGAGATGACGAGCTGACCTGCGCTGTGTCCGGCTGTCGTCACGTCGTGCGTATCACGCCCAGTTCCTTCGACCGTTGGAGCAGAGCCGGCCGGTAAGGCGGGGAGGGATCGTCGTCGTCAGGGATGGCGCAATGGCCGAACTCCTGCTGGATGCGCTGGATCTCCATGACCCGATCGTTCAACCGCTGCAGATGCTCAAGCGATGTTGCCTTCCAGTAGCGGAAGGTGTCGAGCGAAATCGGCACGAAGGCGGTGCCGAACAGGGTTGGATCGGGCACGATGGTCCGCCCGAGCAGCAGGTAGCGATCCTGACCGACGATGACGAGGGTGGCATACGGCCGCCCTTCACTTACCCTGAGGCCCTTCAACGAAAGTTAGCACAGCTTGCTGAAATAGGGTTCCTCGCGCCAGCGGTCGGGATCATCGAGGTCGACCTGCACATTCAGCGCGTCGAGCCCGAAATGCGGCACCATGCCCGTGGTCTCGGGAAACCAATCATCATCGAGGTGGCCTTGCAGCCAGGCACAGCTGAATGAGCGGCACTGCCGGGGACGCTCGTGGTAGATCTCGCATCCGCCGCCCGCCAGGATGTGGCTGCAGACCGTATTCACCGGCTTGCCGAGATCGGTCACCTCAAGCACCTTGCAGCAGAGGGTGCATGATCCACATTGCCTGACCGTCGGAGCCACGGGAAAGCCGAGGGCCCACGAGCCCTGCCGTTCGCGGAGGAGCAGCTTCTGCTTCTCCAGCGTGCTCAGTGCACGCTCGACCTTGAGACGCGACAATCTGGTCACGCCGATAATATCTTTCGTCGTCGTCGCGCCGCTCTCGACCGCCCGAACGACGACCAACGCCACTTGATCCATTGTTTTTCTTCTTGTCCGGCTCGTGGCCGGTTCTTCTTGTGCAGTGTTTTTGGCCGCCGGTATTCGGCGACGGTATATTCCAGTGCAATCCGGAACGTGCCGCGACCGACGGCTGCGAGATTCTACCGAAGCGTATCGGCGAGGGCGGCATGTCGCATCCGACAAACGCGCATGGCATCCCTGAGGACAAATCGTCGTGATTGGCAGCGCGTGCGGCCGGCGCTTCGCATCGCATGAGAGGGCTGACGAGCCGGCGAGCTCGCGAGCCGCTGTTACCGCGGCAAGTCGACCCGACGGGCAACCCCTCGCGCACACCACTGACCGCGCAACACACTCAGTGTCGTCCCTGCCTAGTGCGCAATTGCGCACGGGAGCAGGGACCCGTAACCACGAATGCTGATTATTGCGCGATGCTGATACGACGGGTCCCGTTCACAACAACCGCCGCGGAGTATGGGTCCCTGCTTGCGCCGGGACGAAAGTGTGCTTGCGGAAACGGGCGCGGCACCCCGCCAAAATTCGCGATTGCTGGCTGCCTCATCTTCGGGCAATGACAGCCTGCAATGAACAAGAGCTTCGAGGAAACTGCCGCTCGTCTGGCGCCGGCGATCTTTGTGGTGCTGTGGAGCACCGGATTCATCGGCACCAAATACGTCATCAACAATGCGGAGCCGCTGACCTATCTGGCAATCCGGATGGCGTTCGTGGTGGTGGTGATGGCGGTCATCGCCGCGATCGCGCGGCCGAACTGGCCGGACCGGACTGGTATTTTCCACAGCGCGGTCGCCGGCATCCTGGTGCACGGCTTCTATCTCGGCGGCACCGCGATTGCGATCGCGCATTCGGTTCCGGCGGGGCTCTCGGCCTTGATCCCGGGCCTGCAGCCGATCCTGACCTCGACCATTGCCAACCGCTGGCTGGGCGAGCGCGTCACGCCGCTGCAATGGGGCGGACTGGTGCTCGGCCTCGCCGGCGTCGTCTTGATCCTGCACAACCGGCCGATGACGAGCGAGGCGGGGTGGGGCTGGCTCGCCTCCGGCGTCTCGCTGATCAGCATCACCTTGGGCACGCTCTACCAACGGCGCTATTGCAACCGGATCGACTGGCGCGCCGGCAATCTGGTGCAGTACATCGCGGTGACGATCTTCTTCGGTATCGGCGCCTTCGTGTTCGAGACCAATGTGGTGCATTGGACCGGCGAGTTCGTGCTGGCGCTGGCCTGGCTCGTGTTCGCGCTGTCGATCGGTTCGATCGGGCTGTTGTACTGGCTGATCCGTCACCATGCCGCGACCTCGGTCGCGAGCCTGTTCTATCTGGTGCCGGCGGTGACCGCGCTGATGGCCTACGTCCTGTTCGACGAGCGGCTGGATCATGTCGCCATTGCCGGCATGGCCGCCTGCGCCGCGGCGGTGCTGCTGGTCAATCGCCGCGCTTAGTCTTTGCGACGGATCTTCGCGTAAGCTGCAAGCGCGCGTTCGCGCCCCTGCTTGTGATCAACGATCGGCGGCGGGTACGTCTTGCCGAGTTCGATGCCGGCGCTCGCCAGCTCGATCGGTGTCGCTGTCCAGGGCTGATGGATCAGCTCGTTGGAGAGCTGCGCGAGCTCCGGCACCCAGCGCCTGACATAGCCGCCGTCGGGATCGAATTTCTCGCCCTGCAGGACCGGATTGAAGACGCGGAAATAGGGCGCGGCGTCAGCGCCGCAGCCCGCGACCCATTGCCAGTTGGCGGGGTTGGAGCCGGCATCGGCATCGACCAGCGTATCCCAGAACCATTGTTCGCCTGTGCGCCAGTCGATCAAGAGGTGCTTGACCAGGAACGAGGCCGCCACCATTCGCACCCGGTTGTGCATCACGCCGCTGTGCCAGAGCTCGCGCATGCCGGCATCGACGATCGGATAGCCGGTGAGTCCGCGTTGCCACGCCTCCAGGGCGAGAGCGTTGCGCCTCCACCGAAAGGCATCGAACAGCTCCTGCAAGTTCCGATCCGCCATATCGGGGACGTCGAACAGCAGATGGCGGCAGAATTCGCGCCAGCCGAGCTCGCTGAGGAACTTGTCGATGTCGCCGGCAAGGCGCGAGTCTTCCGCGGCGGCGAAGCGGGCCGCGTGAAAGACCTGCCGCGGGCTGATCTCGCCGAAGCGCAGATGCGGCGACAGGCGCGAGGTGCCGTCGCGGTCGGGCCGATCGCGGTCGTCGGCGTAACCGCTGATCCCCTCATCGAGGAATCGCTTCAGCCGCGCCTGCGCCGCGGCTTCACCCGGTGTCCAGGTCTCGCGCAGGCCGCCGGCCCAATCCGGCCGTGTCGGTTCGAGACCCCAGTCATCGAGGGCGTCGCTCGCGATGCCGCCGATGGATGTGAGTCTCTTCGGCGCCGGCAACGGCCTTGGCGGATCGCCGAGGCCTTGGACGCGCCGCCAGAACGGCGTGAACACGCGCAAGGCCCGGTTGTCCTTGTTGCGGATCGCCTTCGGTTCGACGAGCAGATCGCCGCGGAAAATTTGCGAGTCGATGCTGTCACTTGCGAGCGCGGCTTCGACTTCTCTGGCAACGGCCTGATGCGGTGCCTGCGCGATGTCGTTCCAGAATACGGCGCGTGCGCCGATTTCGCGCGCCACCGTGGCGATCACCGACGCGGCCGGTCCGGTGCGCAGCACCAGCGATCCGCCTGCCATGGTGAGGCTCTTGCCGAGTGCGCGCAACGACTGCGCCAGCCACCAGCGCGTCGCACCCCCGAGCCGACGTACGGCCGGCGGCATCAATGCACAGCTCTCTTCGTCACGCACATAGAGGCCGACGACCGGCGCGCCGCTTGCCGCCGCCTCATGCAACGCCGGGTGATCCGACAGCCGCAGATCGTCGCGAAACCAGACGATGATCGGCTGTGCGCGGGTCACCCGGACGCAGTGAGCCTGCCGTTACTTCGGCTGCGGCACGATGCGGATGTAAGGCTTCGGCGCCTTCCAGCCCTGCGGGTAGATCGTCTTGGCCTCGTCGTCGCTGACCGAGCCCGCGATGATCACGTCCTCGCCCTGCTTCCAGTCGGCAGGGGTGGCGACGCGATGCTTGGCGGTCATCTGCAGCGAGTCGATCGAGCGCAGGATCTCCTGGAAATTCCGGCCGGTGGTCATCGGATAGACCATCACCAGCTTGATCTTCTTGTCCGGTCCGATCACGAACACGTTGCGGACGGTCTGGTTGTCGGCAGGGGTGCGGGTGAGGGGATCGCCCGAGGTCGAGGCCGGCAGCATGTCGTAGAGCTTCGACACGTTGAAATCGGTGTCGCCGATCATCGGATAGTTCGGCGCCGCGCCCTGGGTTTCCTTGATGTCGTCGGACCATTTGGCGTGGCGGTCCACCGGGTCGACCGACAAGCCCATCAGCTTGACGCCGCGCTTGTCGAACTCAGGCTTCAGGCGGGCGAGCGCACCGAGCTCGGTGGTGCAGACCGGGGTGAAGTCCTTGGGATGGGAGAACAAAAGCGCCCAGCTGTTGCCGATCCAGTCATGGAACTTGATCTTTCCTTCGGTGGTCTCGGCTTCGAAGTCGGGGGCGACGGCGCCAATCTGAAGTGCCATGATTTTACCTCATCTCTTTGAAGTTGCGATTGAATTTGTATTTGAGGCTGTCTGTTCCAGTATAGGACGGGATAAGGCTTAAGTGAACGGGTTCTGAAAAAAGGTGAAACATTTCTCCTTGAGGGTGGAATTCCAAGCAACTTGTTTTGATCCGGATCCCTACGGCGAAATATCAGCTGCGGCACAAAGGCTTGGAAATGCCCAGATAATGCCGCTTATCGCAGTCATCACGCCGGCCCTGGCTGCTATAGGACTGAACCGTGACGACGTTTAAAGCGACCAAATAGCAACCATCTAAAAATCTCGGAACGCAAGTTCCGAATCATTAACCACTCGTTTACGCCCGCATGGAAAAGCTGGCCTGAGATAGGAATTGAAAGCTCCCACAATGTCTACCCCAAGTACCAAGACCGCTGAGCCTCTCAGCGGTGCGTTGCATCCGTCCTGCCGCAAGACTGCCGCCCATGCGCTCACCATCGTGCGCGACGGCGTGATCACCGGCGAAGGCCCGACCACCAAGGGCCGCATCCATTTCTCCCGGTCGCTCGATGCCGATGACGCTGCCTGGTGCGCGCGCATCCTGACGGCGGCCGCGGTTGAGCATCAGCCGGTCAGCCGGGCCGAGATCGAGGCGCTGTTCGCGATCAACGAGGCCGCCGCCGAGCGCAGCGATGGCGGCCGGTTCGACGATCTGCTCGCCAAGGCGATCGCCCATCATGCCGCCTCCGAGTCCGGCCTGCCGGTGCCGCCGCGCACGGTGGCGCTGTCGCCCGACACCGAGATCGATCGCTGGGCGCCGAGGCAGGGCGCCAAGATGGACACCAAGGTTCTGGAGTGGATCGCGGGCCAGATGCGCGGTCAGCGCCGCACCGGCCGCGCGCTGGCGGCGATGGTGGCGACGCTGGTCGGCGCGACTGCGCTGCCGCTCGCGGCGCAGCTCCCCAACGTGTTCGACATCGGAATGATGTAAACCATCATCCCGCGTGACTGGAATTCGAGCAGAGCGGCGGGGATTACTTCCCCGCCGTTTTCTGTTTGCCACCGGTTTCCTCGAGCCCGAGCGTCCGCCCCGGAAACCCGGCGACGTCGAAATAGCGGGTCGAAAGCACGCGTTGGAATTTCAGCACGGTGCGCAGGCCGTTGGCCGACGGCTTCTTCGACATGATGGTGCCCTCGGCCATCTTCGGCACGATGCCGTTCGGCAGCGCCTCCGACATCACCCGGCCGATCAAGCCGCCATTGTTCGGCGCGCGCAGGCCGAGCAGCTGGGCCGCGGTCATGCCGACATCGGCGTTGCTGACCGGCAGCGGATCGACATAGCCCGCCTTGAAGTCGGGGCCGATCGCCGCGGTGAAGTTGAAGGTGTCGCCGCGGCTGAAGCTGCCATGCATGCCCTGGCCCTGGCGCAGCACGGTGTCGGCGACCTGCACCGAGCAGTTGGTCGGGATCTCGCAACCGCTCGACCAGGAGCGGAAATTGACCACGATCGACGGGTTCGGCGTCACCGCCTTGCCCTTCAGATTGAGGTTCGAATTCGGCAGCGTGCCGGGGAAGGTGCCGAGCTTGTCGTCGACAAACAGGCCGCTGACATAGTCCTGCTCGAGCAGCGCCTTGATGACGCGGTCGGCGAGCTTCTTGTCGCGGTTCGGCAGATAGATCAGATCCGAGCCGCCATTGGTCGCGATCACGACGTCAGGCTTGGCCGGATCCTGGCCGAGCACGCCGTTGCCGGCCTTCGGGTGGGCATTGTCGGCGACCTTCGCGTTCTTGTCGTTGGGGTCGAACAGCGGCAGGTCCAGCGCCTTGGCGAGGTCGATCGCCAGAAAGCCCATCGGCAGGAAATCCTTCGGCGTGTCGCCATAGACGATCTTGGCCGAGGGGCTGGTCTTGCTCTCCTTCGAGATCGTCGAGAAGCCGTGGTCGGAGGAGACCATGATGTTGGTGTCGGCGGAAAGCCCGAGCTCGTCGAGCGCCTTGCGCAGCTGCGCGAGGTTGTTGTCGGCATTCTTGATGCCGGCCATCGAGGTCGGGCCGTTGATGCCGGGGGTGATGGTGTTGAGGCTGTCGCCGGTGTTGTGCTGGCTGCCGTCCGGATCGCGCGACCAGAACACCAGCACGAACGGCTTGTTGCGCGCCTTGAACATCGGCAGCACGACCTTGGTCGCGACGTCGGCCATGTAGGCCTGCTGCGCCACGTTGGCGACCGTGGTGCCGGGTGTCTTGGCGTCGCCCGCCTTGGCGTTGTCGCCGCGGCTCGGGGTGGCGAGCGGCAGGCCCGCTTTGGTCAGCGCCTCCTTCATCTCGTCGGAGAGCGGCACGCCGGTCTTGCCGCCGGTGGAATCGTCGATCACAATCGTGTTCTTGCCGCGATCGGTGTGGTCGAACAGCAGGGTCGGGCCGACCTTGCCGATGGCGGCGGTGCTGAAACCCTGGCCGCGGGCCATCTTCAGCAGCGTCTCCTCGTTGAGGTAGTCGCCGTTGAAGTGATCGTCGACATCGGCGAGCACCGCGTCGTTCTCGATGAAGGGGACCACGGTGTCGCCGGCGGGCACCGAGGTGTAGCCGGTATAGATCGTGTTGGAGAAGGTGCCGGTGTCGCCGAGATAATGGCCGGTCGACAGCGCCGAGCTGTTAGCCATCGTGAAGGTCGGGAACAGCGAGTGCGAATTCTTGAAATTGACGCCCTTGTCGCGGATCTCGGCCATGGCCGGTGCCGTCTCCGGCGTCACGATGCCGCCGCGCAGACCGTCGGGGACGAACAGGATGAGGTTGCGGGGGTTAGCGTTCTGCGCCGAGGCGGCGCCCGCCGAAAGCGCGATCATGCTCGCGGACAGTAAGGTAATGGCACGACGCATATTGTTATTCCCCCTGATGAAGCCCCGCGGCAGCCCGCCGCAGTCTTCGTTTAGTTTTGCCATATGACAGAAATGTTACAGCGCTTGTTCGGCGCTGTAACGGCCGGATTTCTCCCGCGGACGGTCGGTCAACACACCGTCATTCGGCAGGCTGAATCGCGGTTCTCCCATTGCGCGCAGCACTGCCGGCATGCCCGTACCGGGCATAGAGCGCCGGCAGCACGGCAAGCGTCAGCAGGGTCGCGCTGATCAGCCCGCCGATCACGACCGTAGCGAGCGGCTTCTGCACCTCGGCGCCGGTGCCGGTGGCGAACGCCATCGGCACGAAGCCGAGCGAGGCCACCAATGCGGTCATCACCACGGGGCGGAAGCGGGTGAGGGCGCCTTGCTCGATGGCTTCCCGCATCGGCACGCCGCGCTCGCGCAATTGCCTGATAAAGCTCAGCATCACGAGCCCGTTCAGCACCGCAACGCCCGACAGTGCGATGAAGCCGACCGCCGCCGAGATCGAGAACGGCATGCCGCGCAGCCAAAGTGCGGCGATGCCGCCGGTGAGCGCTAGCGGCACCGCGCTGAACACCAGCAGCGCATCGCGGGCCGAGCCCATCGCCGCCAGCAGCAACAGGAAGATCATCGCAAAACACGCCGGCACCACCACGGCCAGGCGCTGTCGCGCCGCGGCAAGATTCTCGGATTGGCCGCCCCAGGTCATCCAATAGCCCGGCGGCAGCTGCACCGATTGCGCGACTTTTGCCTGGGCTTCCTCGACCACCGAGCCGAGATCGCGGCCGCGAACATTGGCTGTCACCACGATGCGGCGCTTGCCGTTCTCGCGGCTGATCTGGTTCGGCCCTTCGGTGAAGGAGAACTGGGCGACGCGGTTGAGCGGCAGGCTCTGCACCGGCGAACTCGGCGTTGCCTTCGGCAACGCGACCGGCAAATTGCTCAGCGCCTCGAGATCGGAGCGCACGCTCTCCGGCAATCGCACCACGATGTCGAAGCTGCGGTCGCCTTCGTACACAACGCCGGCATCCTGGCCGCCGACCGCGGCACCGATCACGTCCTGCACGGCAGAGACGCTGAGGCCGCGCCGGGCGATCGCCCCCTTGTCGACCTTGATCTCGAGCACGGGCAGGCCGCCGGCCTGTTCGACCTTGACGTCGGTCGCGCCGCGCACGCTGCGCAGCGCTGATGCAATCTGGTTGGCGGCTTTCTGCATCGGCCCGAACTCGTCACCGAACACCTTGACCGCGATGTCGCCGCGAACGCCGGCGAGCAGCTCGTTGAAGCGCATCTGGATCGGCTGGGTGAATTCATAGACGTTGCCGGGCAGCCGGCCAACCGCCTTCGAGATGTCCTCGATCAGTTGCTCCTTGGTCAGCGATGGATCCGGCCACTGTTCGCGCGGCTTCAGGATGATGAAGGTGTCGGACGCGTTCGGCGGCATCGGATCGCTCGCCACCTCCGCGGTGCCGGTCTTGGAGAAGACGAACGACACCTGCGGAAAGCGGCTGACGGCCTTCTCGACCGACAGCTGCATCGCCTGCGACTGCGACAGTGCTGTGCTCGGAATCCTGAGCGCGTGCATGGCGATGTTCTTCTCGTCGAGCGAGGGGATGAACTCCTGGCCGAGGCGGAAGAACCCGAACAGGGCGGTCGCGAACAGCACGACCGCCACCGCGATGACCGGGATCGGCGTTGCAACCGCGCGCCGGAGCAGCGGGCTGTAGCAGCGCTTCAGGGCGGCAACGAGCCGGTTTTCCTGCTCCTGCACGCGGCCGGTGATGCCGATCGCGATCAGCGCCGGAACCAGTGTCAGCGACAGCACGAAGGCGGCCGCGAGCGCAAGGATCACGGTCAGCGCCATCGGCTCGAACATCTTGCCTTCGACGCCGGTGAAGGTCAGCAGTGGCACATAGACCAGGAGGATGATGGCCTGGCCGTAGAGGCTCGGCTGCACCATTTCCACCGCGGAGGCCTGCACCGTCGCCAGCCGTTCATCGCGCGTCAGCACGCGGCCGAGCGCATGCTGCTTCTCGGCGAGGTGACGCAGGCTGTTTTCGGTGATGATCACGGCGCCGTCGACGATCAGGCCGAAATCCAGCGCGCCGAGGCTCATCAGATTGGCGCTGATCCGGCCTTGCCACATGCCGATCGCGGTCATCAGCATCGCGACCGGGATCACCAGCGCCGTGATCAATGCCGCGCGGAAATTGCCGAGCAGCACGAACAGCACGGCGATCACGAGCAATGCGCCTTCGCTGAGGTTGCGCGCCACCGTGCCGATCGTTGCATCAACCAGCTGGGTCCGATCCAGCACCGTCTTGACCTCGATGCCGGCCGGCAAGGACGGCATGATTGTCAGCAGTTTGGCGTCGACCGCGGCCGACACGGTGCGGCTGTTGGCGCCGATCAGCATCAGCGCGGTGCCGACCACGACCTCGCGGCCGTTCTCGCTGGCGCTGCCGGTGCGCGTCTCGCCGCCGATCGAAAGCGTGGCGAGGTCGCGGATCCGGACCGGGACGCCGCCGCGGGTGGTGACGACGACGGCGCCGAGCTCGTCGATGTTCTCGAGCCGGCCGCCGGAGCGCACGACGAAGCCTTCGCCGTTGCGCTCGATATAGCGCGCACCGCGGCTGACATTGTTGGTCTCGATCGCCTTGGCGACGTCGGCAAAGGTGAGGCCGAGCGCGATCAGCTTCGCCGCATCGGGATGGACCTGATACTGCTTGAGGTATCCGCCGATCGTATCGACGCCGGCGACACCAGGCACCATCTTGATCTGCGGCTTGATGATCCAGTCCTGCACGGTACGCAGATAGGCGTCCTTCTCGACCTCGCTTTGCAGCATCTGGCCGTCCGCCGTCAGGAAGCGGCCGTCGCTTTGCAGGCCCGGCGCGCCGTCGGCCTGCACTTTCTGCCCGGAATAATGGACGGTCCACATGTAGATTTCGCCGAGGCCGGTCGAGGTCGGGCCGATCCGCGGCTCGATGCCTTGCGGCAGCCGCGCGCGGACCTCGGTCAGGCGCTCGCCAACCTGCTGGCGGGCAAAATAGATGTCGGTGGCCTCGCTGAACACCGCCGTGATCTGCGAGAAGCCGTTGCGGGAGAGCGAGCGCGTGCTCTCGAGCCCCGGCGCGCCGGCCAGGGCCGTCTCGATCGGGAAGGTGATCTGCTTCTCGATTTCGGCCGGCGACAGCGCCGGGGCCACGGTGTTGATCTGGACTTGCTTGTTGGTGATGTCGGGCACCGCGTCGATCGGCAGCCTGGTCAGCGCAAGGCCGCCGAGGAACATCGCGATCGCCGCCAATGTGACGACCACCCAGCGCCGTTGGATCGCAAGACCGATGATGCGCTCAATCATGGTCGTGCTCCGCCTCGTCCTTCTCGAACTCCGCCTTCAGCGTGAAGGTGTTCTGTACCGCGATGGTCTCGCCGGCTGTGAGGCCGGCAACGATCTCGATATCGTCGTCGTCCTCGCGGCCGGTCCGCACCGATCTCGCCTCGAAGCCGTCGGCATCGCGCACGAACACGGTCGGCGTTCCCTTGATGGTTTGAAGCGCCTTCTTCGAGACGATCACGGTCGACGGCGCGCCTGACAGCGGGACCTCGGCGGTGACAAAGGTACCCGGCTTCCAGCGGTGGTCCTTGTTGGGCATGGTCGCGATCACGCGCGCGTTGCGGGTCTCGCGGTCGAGCAGGGGGCTGACAAAGATCACACCGGCATTGGCTTCATCTTCGGTGCCGATGGCCCGGATTCTTACCGAAACGCCTTCGCGGACCGCGCCGATGTCTTCGGGTGAGACCGCGAGGTCGACCCAGATGTCATCGAGATTGACGATGACATAGAGCTCGCTCTCCTGGCCCTCGCGCCCGATCAATCCGCCGAGATCGACGCGCCGCTCGGACACCCGGCCGCTGATCGGCGCGCGCAAGAACTGCGTCCGCAGGCTCTCCGGGGGCTGGTTCGGCAGGTCGGCGATCTCGGCCTCCGAGAGACCAAGCGCAAACAGCTTCTGCCGAGCGCCGTCGAGCTTGATCTGGGCATCGTTCGCGGTCAGCCGCGTGCGCAGGAACTCGTTTTCCGACACGATGCGGGTCTCGACCAGCGTCTTCTGCCGCGCGTAGAGGGTCTGCTGCAGATCGTTGGTGAGCCGTGCGGCGAGGTATTCGCTCTTGGCGTCGGCCACCTCGCGGCTTTCGATCGCGGCGACGATCTCGCCCTTCTCGACGACATCGCCGAGGCGCTTGCGCAGTTCCGTGACCGTCGCGAGCACGCGCACCGATACCCGGCCGATGTGATCCGCATCGGGGATCAGCGATCCCGGCGCGAGGAAATGCCGCTTCAGCATGCCGCCGCTGGCTTGCGCGAACGTGATGCCGGCTTCGCGAACCTGGTCTTCGCTCAGCTCGATATGTCCGGGGGCCTCGTGCCGGGCCTCGGCCTTTGTGTCTGTCGTCGCAGTCTCCTGCATCGCGGCCGGGAACCTGACCGGCCAACCGATCCATCCGGCCGCCACAACGACCAGTGCAATGCCGGCGGCCACGCCGGCGAAAAATAGAACAACCCGTTTCATATGCGCCTCTCCGCAGCGCAGGCCGATGGCCCTGCGCTGTCGCGACATCGATCTGTGCGGAAGGGTGCGCGCTGCCGAATGGCAGCAGCGCACGGCCGGTCATGTCGACCGGATCAGGCGCGGGGTGGCTTGAAGGGCGAGCGGCGATCGGCCGAAGCCGGCAGCCCGATGTTGGTGTCGCCGTAGCTGTGCGGTGCATAGGCGATCGGGAACGCGGCCTCCTGCGGAGCCACGGAGGCGACGTGCGTCAGGCAATGGTCGCTGTGAGGCGAGGCGGGATGCGCCGGAGCCTTGCCGCCGGCGTCGTTGATCGGCTGCGCGATCGAGAAACCGGGAGCCGCGTCGGCATCGCCGTCGGAGGTCCAGCCGTGGAAGAACGACAGCACCAGCGCAAGCGAAATCAGTCCCGCAAGCAGGCTGCGCCAGCGGCGCGATCCCGTCGCGTGAGGGGAAGACTGAATCATGGTGCGCGAAGCGTCCATGAGGCCTACTTAGCGCCGTGCTAGCGCGCATTCAAGTTCGCGTCCGCGACAGATTGGCCGTGGATACTATAACGTTACGCGCTGTCTGCGGTTCGGCGCAGCAGCCATCGGCGCGCCGCGACGACCGCCCAGATCGCTTCGACGAGGCCGAACGGCCAGGCGCCCTGCAGGAAACCGTAGGCCGAGCCGAGCGCGCAGGAGACAGCGAAGGCCAGGATGAACCAGGGGCTGCGATCTTCGGCCGCATAGCAGACGAGCATCATGGTCACGGCGAATAACCCGAACAGCGTCAGCGCATCCATTCCGCAGCAGAACTCCTGTTGTAACGCTGTTGATATCTGAGCATGCTTGGGATGGAATATCCATCCAGCGTCGCCGCCCTGAAAGGACTGCCCCATGAAGCGCATGCATGTTCACGTCGCGGTCAAGGATATCCCGCAATCGGTCGGCTTCTACTCGGCGCTGTTCGGGGCCGAGCCGACGGTCGTGAAATCCGACTATGCCAAATGGATGCTCGACGATCCCCGCGTCAACTTCGCGATCTCGAGCCGCGGCCGCGAACCGGGCCTCGACCATCTCGGCATTCAGGTCGAGAGCGCTGAAGAGCTCGGCGAGGTGTACGGACGGCTGCGCAAGGCCGGCGGCGAGGTCATCGAGCAGGGCCAGACGGTGTGCTGCTATGCCAAGTCCGAGAAGTCGTGGATCGACGATCCCGCGGGGATCGCCTGGGAGACGTTCCATACGACCTGTGAGAGCATCGTCTATGGCGACGGCACCGGCGAGCGGACCGCGCGAGTGGCGCACGAGAAGCAGGAAGACAAACAGAGCGCGTGTTGCGCCCCACAGCCCAAGGCCGCGCCGCCGGAGGCTTCGGCTTGCTGCAGCTCGTGAGTATGGAGCGGCCGAGGGGCCGGCTCTGCGCGAGTCCACGTTGGCCTTAACCGTCCGATAACTGATTTTCCTAACCACCCCTTGGGTTGTGTTCCCGTACAAGGGCATCCACAGGGGCAGGAAAATGTCGGTTGTCTCAACGAGCAGCGTGCCGGAATACCGGCGGCTGTCGATCAAGGGTGTGTTGCGCGCCAGCAGGATGGGCGCGATCCAGTGGCTCGTCTTGAGCGCCGCGCTGTTGGTGCTCGCCATCACGCTCGGCACCGGCTATCTCGCGCTGCAGTTTCGCGAGCGCGCGCTGGAGATGTCCGAGCGCGAGCTCAACAACACTGCGCTGCTGCTGTCGCGGCATTTCGACCAGCAGCTTACAGATCTCCAGCATGTCCACGACGACATCGTGAATTACCTGCGGGCCGAGCAGGTCGAGACCGCCGATCAATTCGAAAAGAATATGTCGCTCTTGAGCGCGCACGAGATGCTGCGCACGCGGCTGGCGGCGCTGCCGCATGTCGGCGGGCTCAATCTGTTCAACGCCAAGGGATGGCTGATCAACTCATCCGAGATGTGGCCGGTGCCCGACATCAGCGTTGCGGACCGGCGCTATTTCCACGAGTTCACTTCGGGGCGTCCGACCTCACCCGTGATCGTCGAGCCCGCAATGAGCAAGGTGACCGGCAACTGGACCACGATCTTTGCGCGCAAGATCACCGGGCGCAACGGCGAGATCATCGGCTTCGCGAGCCGCGGTGTCGAGCCGAGCCATTTCGAGGATTTCGTCGCCTCGCTGGCACTGAGCGGCGACACCGTGATTTCGATGATCCACCGCGACGGCACCATCATCGCGCGCTATCCGCAGGATGCCAGCGTGATCGGTCGCAACATCATCAACCTGCCGGTGTTCCAGAAGGTCATCAGCTTTGGCGGCAACACCTCGGGACGGTTCGTTGGCGCTTCGGGCGAGGAGAGCGTCGGCGCGGTCAGATCGCTGTCGCATTTTCCGATCCTGATCCTCGCTACCACGAAGACATCGAGCGCGCTGGAGGACTGGCGCACCCAGACCAAACTGCAATTCTGCGCGGCCGTGTTGGCGGTACTGATCATCAGCTTCGCGGTCTTCCTGATCGTCCGCCAATTGCAGCGGCAGCACGATGCGGCAAGCCGCCGGCTGTCCGAGAAGAGCCAGCACCTCGACACCGCCATCAACACCATGACGCAGGGGCTGCTGCTGTTCGACGCCTCGGCGCGGCTCGTGATCTGCAACCAGCAATACATCGACATGTTCGGCCTCTCGCCTGATGTCGCGAGGCCGGGCTGCCATCTGCGCGAGCTGATCCTGCATCGCCAGGCGATCGGCTCGTTTGTCGGCGACGTCGACGAGTACTGCGCCCGCTTCACCAACCCGAGGGGCGATGAGGTTCGGGACTCCGTGATCATGACGCCTGACGGTCGCAGCATCCGCCTGATCTATAAGCGTGCGCCCGACGGCGGCTGGGCCACCACTCTCGAGGACGTCACCGACGGGCGGCGTGCGCAGGCGCGGATCGAGTATCTCGCGCATTACGACGCGCTGACCAATCTGCCAAAACCGGACGCTGTTCCAGCGCCACGCGGAAGGGCTGCTGCTCGAGGCCGCCACGCGCGAGTTCGCCATCCATTACATCGATATCGACGAGTTCAAGCGGATCAACGACACGCTAGGCCATCTGATCGGCGATGAGTTTCTCCGGCGCGTGGCCGAGAAGTTGCGCCAGTCGGTCGGGTCGAACGACTTCATCGCGCGGCTCGGCGGCGACGAGTTCGCGATCGTCCAGCACGACATCACCTCGAACGACGACGTCGGCGACCTGGTCGCACGCATCTATCAGTCGCTGCGCACGCCGTTCGACTGCCTCGGCCACCATTTGTCGAGCGACGCCAGCATCGGCATTGCGATCGCCCCGCGCCACGGCTCCGATCTGTTCCGCCTGCTCAAATGTGCCGACCTTGCGATGTACGCCGCCAAGGCGGCGGGCCGCAGGACCCATCGCTTCTTCGATCCGGCGATGGAGGCGCAGGCCAATCTGCGCCGCGTGCTGGAGGCCGATTTGCGTATCGCGCTGGCCGAGGGCGGCTTCGAGCTGCACTACCAGCCGCTGGTCGACCTGCGCAGCGACGAGGTGACCGGCTGCGAGGCGTTGCTGCGCTGGCGGCATCCCGTGCGCGGCATGATCTCGCCGGCGGAGTTCATACCGGTTGCCGAAGAGACCGGGCTGATCGAGGAGATCGGGCAGTGGGTGCTGCGCACCGCCTGCACCGAGGCGGCAGCCTGGCCGGCGCATGTGTGCGTCGCGGTCAACGTCTCGCCGATCCAGTTCAAGTCGGAGACGCTGGCGCTGAAGGTTGCGAATGCGCTTGCCGACAGCGGGCTCGACCCGCGCCGGCTCGAGCTCGAGATCACCGAGGCGGTGCTGATCGCCGACGACGATGCGGCGCTGGTCACGCTCGGCCAGCTCCGCGCGCTCGGTCTCCACATCGCGCTCGACGATTTCGGCACCGGATACTCGTCGCTGCAATATCTGCAACGCTTCCCGTTCGACAAGATCAAGATCGACCGCAGCTTCGTCAAGGAAGTGACCCGCAACAGCGGCTCGGCCTCGATCATCCGCGCCGTGGTTTCGATCGCAGCCGACCGCAACATGATCACCACTGCCGAGGGCGTCGAGACCGATCAGCAGCGCGACACCGTGCAGATGCTCGGCTGCACGCAGATGCAGGGCTACCTGTTCAGCAGGCCGGTTCCTGCGCGGGACCTGCGGACGCTGCTCGCGGCCGATTGCGTCGCCGCCTGAGCGCCTGCCGATCCGGTCCGTCAGGAACAATCGTCGCCGTCTCCGATTGAGAGTGGAAGCTCTTGAGAGGCGAGGCGGTCCATGAAGAGCAAGCTCGTGTCCGATGCGCCGAGCGCGCAGGTTCACGTCGTCGTGCTCGACAGCGGCGAGGAAGCGTTCGGCGCGCTGACGAAGTTCGCCAATGATGCGAAGGTGACGGCGGCGTCGCTCACTGCGATCGGCGCGTTCGAGCGGGCAACCGTCGGCTGGTTCGATTTCGCATCCAAGAGCTACCGGAAGATCGAGATCAACGAGCAATGCGAATTGCTGTGCGCGATCGGCGATATCGCGACCGGCGACGACGGCAAGGCCAGCCTGCATATTCACATCGTGCTCGGACTGTCGGATGGATCGACACGCGGCGGCCATCTGCTTGCCGGCATCGTTCGGCCGACGCTGGAGGTTGTGGTCACGGAAGCCCCCGCCAGGCTTCGCCGGCGGAAGCGATCCGAGCTCGGCATCGCCCTGATCGATCCAGCCGCGACCGCCTGACGCTTTCCGCCGAAAAGTTCCTAAAAATCGACCTGCCGACGCTGAGGCGCGGAACCGAACCCGTGGAACCGCGTTCCCTTGCGGGGCTCGACCGGCAGGCGATCAATGAAAACCGCAGCAACGTCCGCGGCCATGCTGCTGTTTGCCTCGTGCATGGCAAACGCAGAGAGTGGCCTTGCGTCCTATTATCGTGGCATCGGCAGGAGTGGCGAGATGACCTGCGCGCATCGCAAGCGGCCATTCGGCAGCATGATCACCGTCTCGTATCTGGGAAAATCGATCCGGTGCCGCGTCAACGACCGGGGCCCGTTCCTTCGTGGACGGATCATCGATGTGTCGACCACGGCGGCCCGCGCGCTCGGCATCCTTCAGCTCGGCGTCGCGCATGTCGTGATCCAGTAGAGCGCGGCCGGCGGCAGGATCAGGGCCTGGAAGCAGTCGCCCGCTGTTCGGCGATCGCCTTGCGGAGCGTCCGTGACAGCGCCTCGACCGAATAGGGTTTCTGGATCAGCTCGAAGCCGCTGTGCGCGTTCTCGGCGAGCACGTTGCTGTAGCCGCTGGTCAGCACCACCGGCAGTCCAGGAAAGCGATCGCGGATGATTCCGGCGAGCTCGACGCCGTTCATGCCCGGCATGATCACGTCGGAGAACACCAAGTCGGCGGAGAACTCGTTCTCCGAGAGGATCGAGAGCGCGGCATTGGCATTGGCCGCGCGCTTGACCGAATAGCCGAGATCCTCGAGCAGCTCGGTGGAGAACTGGCCGACATCGTCGTTGTCCTCCACCACGAGGACGCGATAGCCGCGGCCGATCGAAGCCTGCTCGGTGCCCGCGCGGGCTGCGACCTTGGCGTCCGCCGGGCGCATCGCGTGCGGCAGATAGATGGTGAAGGTCGCACCGTGCCCGGGCGTAGAGGTGACCTCGATGTCTCCATCGGATTGCTTGACGAAGCCGAAGGCCTGGCTCAATCCGAGACCCGTTCCCTTGCCGACCTCCTTGGTCGTGAAGAACGGCTCGAAGATCGCGTCGAGGTTTTCCGGCGAGATGCCGGTGCCGGTGTCCTGGATCGAGACCGTGACGAAATCGCCGCTGCGCGAGGCCTGGGCGCGCAGGGCAGGGATATTCTTGACCTTCCGGACGCCGATCGTCAGCTGGCCTTCGCCGCTCATGGCATCGCGGGCGTTGACCGCGAGATTGAGTAGCGCGGTCTCGAACTGGCCGATGTCGGCGATCGCAAAGCAGTCGGGATCCTCGATCCTGACCTCGATGTGGATCCGCGCGCCGACCAGCGGGCGGATCAGCTGCGTCACGCTGTCGACCTGCGTGCCGACATTGAACACTTCCGGATTGAGCGGTTGCCTGCGCGCAAATGCCAATAGCTGGGCGGTGAGCTTGGAGGCCCGCTCCACGGTCTCGGAGATCGCATCGATATAGCGGCGGCGCCGGTCATCCGGCAGATCGCGGCGGCGCAGGAAGTCGGTCGCGGAGCGGATGATGGTGAGCAGGTTGTTGAAATCGTGCGCGACGCCGCCGGTGAGTTGGCCGACGGCTTCCATCTTCTGCGATTGCCGCAGGGCTTCCTCGCCGCGGCGCCGTTCGGTGATATCGACGGCCTCCGGAACGGCGCCGACGATGGTGCCGTGCTGGTCCTGCAGCGGCCGCATCGCGAAATCGAAATAGCGCTCGCCGATCGGCAGGCGCAGCTGCATCTCGATCTTGACTTCCTCGCCGCGCATCACGGTCGCGAAGGCATTCTGGATCACGCGCGGCATGCCCTCGGTCGCGGCGAACCACGGCGTGTCCCAGAACGGCTTGCCGACGACGTCGGCGGCATCGGTACAGATACCGGCCAGCGCCGTCTGGTTGCTGTAGAGCAGGCCGCCATTGCGGTTGAGCAGCATCTGGTATTGATGGCTGGTTTCCAGGATCGCGCGCGTCTGCGCTTCGCGGGATTCGAGTTGCGCGGTGCGCTCCAGGATGCGCCGCTCCAGCGACTCGTTGAGCTTGCGAAGCTCGATCTCGGCTTCCTTGGCCGCCGTGATGTCGTGGGCGACGCCGATGAAGCCGATGTGCTTGCCGTTCGGGTCCCAGCGCGGCTGCGATTCCGAGCGCAGCCAGCGCCAATCGCCTGCGGCGTTCCGATAGCGGGCCTCGAGCACGAATGGCTTCAGCGAGAGCTCGCCGGTGATCTGCTCCTGCAGGATTTGCGGCAGGTCATCCGGATGCAGCGCCTTGCGCCAGTCGAACACGATCGCTTCCTCAAACGGCAGTCCAAGGAAGTCGAGATAGGCCTGGTTGGCAAAGGAGCGGGTGCGGTCGAGCTTGGTCACCCAGATCGGCACCGGCGCGCTGTCGGCGATCAGGCGGAAGCGCTCTTCGCTCTCGCGCAGGGTCTCCTGTGCCAGCATCTGATCGGTGACGTCGAGATCGGCGCCGACCAGCCGCAGCGCACGGCCGCTGCGGTCGCGCTCGATCTTGGCGACGACGCGGATCCAGCGGCTCTCGCCGTCGTTCGGGCGGATGATGCGGTATTCGGCCGTGTAGTCTTCGCCGCCGGCCTTGAGCACGCCGAACAGGTGCCGGATCGTGCGCTCGCGATCCTCGGGGTGGATGCGCGCGACCCAGTTCTCATAGGTCTCGTTGACCTCTTCGGGTGGCAACCCATGCACCAGGAGATATTCGGGAGAGCGGCGGTTGCGCACGCCGTCGCGGAAATCGATCTCGAGTCCGCCGACCCGCGCGATGCGCTGGATCCGCGCCAGCTCCGCCTCGCGCTCCTGGAGCTCGCGATGGGCGCGATCGCGTTCGCGCGCGATCTCCTCAAGATGCTGCCGCAGCCGTTCGGCTGCCGCAGCTTCGGGAAGCACATCAGCGGGATCGGATGGGGTCATACGCGCCGGCAACCTCTCGGTGCAGTCTCACACAGGACGCGGCGGCTTTGCCAGCTTGATTTATCGCGATCACTTGCCCTTCACTTGGCTTTGGGCGGCCGGCAATTATAGGCCCGGCGGAACCCGGCGGCCTGTGCATCCTCCTCGGAGCAGAACCAGCGATCCGGATTGCCGAGGCCTGGATAACTGCGGCACGCCTGCAGGTGGTAGATGCCGACATTGCCGGTGACGCGGGCCCGCACGGCGTACTTGCCCTTGATGTTGCAGCTGGCCGGCATCGGCAGGTCGTCGGGGAAGAGCGCGTTGCGGATCTGCTGGTCGCGGTCGGCGGGGCAGGCGTTGCCGAGCAGGGCGCCGTCCTTCCTGGCCGTACGAAAATCGCGTGGCGCCACGAAGCAGCCCTTCCAGAGCCCGGCACGATTGTCCTTGGCGGTGGCTTCATCCGGCTTGAATCGGCCAGTGGCCGAGTTTTCGACATTGAGAGCGTAGCCCTTCTGGACCAGCACCTGGCTGAGGCTGGTCGGGTCGCCCTCGATCTTGCAGACGCCGAGGCGGCGCTTCTTGAAGGTCGGATCGACGCCGATATCGTCGCAGTGAATTGGCTTGCCGCCGATCAGCCTGGTCAGCTGGTCGCGCGCCTCGATCCCGCAGGTCCAGGCGTCGGCGTGCTCGTCGATGCAGAGCTGATCGACCGCCGGCGCGTCGATGCCGTCGAGCCGATAGGTCGTGTTGCCGAGCTGAATGGTGCCGGCGTCCTTGATGACCGCAGTGGCCGTGGGGCCTGCGGTTGCAGTCAGGCTGGTAGTTGCAGACAGGAAGGCCAGGAGAAGCGTCGTGGCGACCGGATTTCGAAACCGCATTTTCTCAACTTCAGATCTTTGGCGGGCAGCCGAACTTCTAGCACAAGCCGGTACGATCCAACCAAGGACTGTTCGCGAGTGGGGGCGTGCGCACCGTCACGTCCCGATCGGCATTCCGCGACGTAGAACGGCCGGACAATTGCCATTGAAGCGGTGCGCATGGGCAAGTTTCGTTATCAACGTCCTCCGCCGAAATCATCACCGGCATTTGGAGCCTGCAATGCTTCGCGCGCTGGCGGCGGAAGAGAAAGACGGCCCAGGAGGCCGCGCCCGATCAAAGATCCAATTGACTTGATGGGAACAAAATAGGAACATGATGCGCCACCTGAATCCCGGATACCCCATGATGTCTGCACGGCCCGAATCTGACGACGATGACGGGCTGGAAGCCGCTGTCGATCAGGCCATTTCCGCCTGCGGGGGGAATCTGCGTGCCACTATCCGGGCGCTGATCGTGGCCAATGAATTCCTGGAGAACGAGGTCAGCGAGCTGATGAAGGCCGTCGCGAAGGCTCATTCGCGTGGCCGCTTCAAGACCTATTCGGGCTGAAATACCGATCGGGCTACTGCCGAGGACTGACCTTGGACTGGCCGGGCAGTAGGCAGGGTCTGCATTAGACCGTTGCCTCCGGGGCAATTTGCTGTACCAACGGAGTGGTTACGCCCAATCGCCCGTGCCAGATTGCGCGGGGAGGAATCCTGCCAAATGGACAATTCGAAGTCCGAAAAAGCCCAAGCAAGAAGAGCATGTTCAAACGAATCCTGATCGCCAACCGCGGCGAGATCGCCTGCCGGGTCATCAAGACTGCGCGCCGTATGGGGGTTGAGACGGTCGCCGTCTATTCCGAGGCCGACCGCGACGCGCTGCATGTCGAGATGGCCGATGAGGCCGTGCTGATCGGACCGCCCGCCGCGGCCGAGAGCTATCTTTTGATCGACAAGATCGTCGAGGCCTGCCGCAAGACCGGCGCGCAGGCGGTGCATCCCGGCTACGGCTTCCTGTCCGAGCGCGAGGCGTTTCCGCGCGCGCTGGAAGCCGCCGGCATCGTCTTCATCGGTCCGAACCCCGGCGCCATCGCCGCGATGGGCGACAAGATCGAATCCAAGAAGGCCGCGGCGAAGGCGAAAGTCTCGACCGTGCCGGGTCATCTCGGCGTCATCGAGGACGACAAGCACGCCGTCCAGATCGCCGACGAGATCGGCTACCCCGTGATGATCAAGGCCTCCGCCGGCGGCGGCGGCAAGGGCATGCGCATCGCGCATTCGAAGGCGGAGGTCGCCGAAGGCTTCAACCTCGCCAAGGCCGAGGCGAAGTCGTCGTTCGGCGACGACCGCGTCTTCATCGAGAAATTCATCGTCGATCCCCGGCACATCGAGATCCAGGTGCTCGGCGACAAGCATGGCAATGTGATCTATCTCGGCGAGCGCGAGTGCTCGATCCAGCGCCGCAACCAGAAGGTCATCGAGGAGGCGCCGTCGCCGCTGCTCGATGAGACCACCCGCCGCAAGATGGGCGAGCAGGCCGTCGCGCTGGCGAAGGCCGTGAACTACGATTCGGCCGGCACCGTGGAATTCGTCGCAGGCCAGGACAAGAGCTTCTACTTCCTGGAGATGAACACCCGCCTGCAGGTCGAGCATCCCGTCACCGAATTGATCACCGGCATCGATCTCGTCGAGCAGATGATCCGCGTCGCCGCCGGCGAGAAGCTCGCGATCGCGCAGAAGGACGTGACGCTGACCGGCTGGGCGGTGGAATCCCGCGTCTATGCCGAGGATCCGTTCCGCAACTTCCTGCCGTCGATCGGGCGCCTGGTGAAATACCGTCCGCCGGCCGAGGCCAGCCATGACGGCATCACGATCCGCAACGACACCGGCGTGCAGGAAGGCGGCGAGATTTCGATCCATTACGATCCGATGATCGCCAAGCTCGTCACCCACGCCCCGTCGCGCGCCGCGGCGATCGAGGCGCAGGCGACCGCGCTCGACGCCTTCTATGTCGACGGCATCCGGCACAACATTCCGTTCCTGTCGGCCTTGATGAACCATCCGCGCTGGCGCGAGGGCCGGCTGTCGACCGGCTTCATTGCGGAGGAATTCCCGAAAGGGTTTTCGGCGCGCGCGCCCGAGGGCGAGATCGCGCGGCGGCTGGCCGCGGTCGGTGCCGCCATCGATCACGTGCTGGGCGAGCGCAAGCGGCAGATCTCCGGCCAGATGGGCGGCCGCGTGGTGCTGCGCGAGCGCCGCCGCGCGGTGTGGCTCGACCGTGCCGAGATCGCGCTCGACGTGGCGCGCGAGGGTGACGCGATTGCAGTGCGCTTCATCGGCGCCGACGGGCTGCCGGGCAACCCTCATAACCTCGTATCGAGCTGGGTCCCGGGCGATCCGGTTTGGCAGGGCACCATCGACGGCAACTTTGTTGCCGTGCAGGTGCGGGCGATCAACAGCGGCTTCCGCCTCGCGCATCAGGGTTTTGAGGTGCCGGTCTATGTCTTCACCGAGACCGAAGCGACCTCGGCGCGGCTGATGCCGGTGGTCTCGGCCGCCGACACCGGCAAGAAGTTGCTGTGCCCGATGCCGGGCCTCGTCGTGTCGATCGCGGTGACCGAGGGGCAGGAGATCAAGGCCGGCGAGACCCTGGCGGTGGTCGAAGCCATGAAGATGCAGAACGTGCTGCGCGCCGAGCGCGACGGCACGGTCAAGAAGATCCACGCCGCCGCCGGCGCCACGCTCGCGGTCGACGCGCTGATCCTGGAGTTCGCGTAACCCTGTCATATTGGGGCGCGCGGTACGCGCGAACCCGGAATCTCGAGATTGAGAGCGAGATGAGATTCCGGGTTCGATGCTTCGCACCGCCCCGGAATGACGGAGAATAGGACATAGCAAATGGCCTTCCGCAAACGCCGCGAAGCCCTGCGATCGATTCTCACCGGATCGACCTGCATCCGCCCGGGCTCGGTCTATGACGCGACCTCGATCCGGATTGCGGAGGATCTCGGCTTCGAGCTCGGCATGTTCGGCGGCTCGGTGGCGTCGCTCGCCGTGCTCGGCGATCCCGATATTGCGCTGATCACGCTGACCGAATTCGCCGAGCAGATACGCCGCATGTCGCGTGCGTCGACGCTGCCAGTGCTCGTCGATGCCGACCACGGTTACGGCAACGCGCTCAATGTCCGCCGCACGGTTCAGGAGGTGGAGGCCGCCGGCGCGGCCGGCCTCACCATCGAGGACACGCTGCTGCCGCAGGCGTTCGGCCAGGCCAAGACCCAGCTGATCTCGCTGGAGGAAGGCGTCGGCAAGATGAAGGCGGCGCTTGACGGCCGCAGCGATCCGTCGCTCGTCATCCTGGGCCGGACCGGTGCCGTCTCGATCACCGGTCTCGACGATGCGATCGCACGCGCCAGGGCCTATGAGGCGGTCGGCGTCGATGGCTTGTTCTTCACCGGCATCAAATCGCGTGGCGAGTTGGAGGCGCTCTCGGCCGCGACGACGCTGCCGATCGTGCTCGGCGGCGCGCCGGAGGAGATGACCGCGCTCGACTATCTGGCAAGCCGGCGCGTCAGGATCGCGCTGCAAGGCCACGCGCCATTCGCGGCCGCAACCCAGGCCGTCTACGAGACGCTGAAGGCGCTGCGCGAAGGCACCTCGCCGAAGAACCTCAAGGGTATCGCCTCGTCCGAACTGACCGGCCGCGTCATGCGCGAGGCGGAGACCAAGGCGCGCAGCGGCGAGTTTCTCGGTCTGAAGAAATGAGCGGTGTGATCCGCCACGTCACCATCAGCGGCCGCGTCCAGGGCGTCGGCTATCGCGCCTGGGTCGACGAGCAGGCAAACGCGCGCGGCCTCGAAGGCTGGGTCCGCAACCGCCGTGACGGCAGCGTCGAGGCGGTGTTCGCCGGCCCCGACGACGTCGTCACTGAAATGATCACGGCATGTGGCCGCGGTCCGTTCTCGGCGCGCGTCGCTGCCGTGCACGCCGCATCTGGCAGTTCCGATCTTTTGAACCAGCGCCGGGCAGGGGAGCGGTTCTCGGTCCTGCCCACGATCTGAAGCGCGTCGTTACGCGACCGCTGAGATCACCAGCGCCTGAATCCGGCCTTCGATCGCGCCGTTGCCGAAGCGGCGCGCGATCGCCGACGCGGCGTGCTCGGTCGCGGCATCAAGGCCGATACCGCCGCGCGCCTCGATCTCGCCGCGTAACGGTGATCCCTGGCAAAAGCCGATCGCAGGATCATGCGGCGCATTCGCCCGGCTTTGCAGCCGAACGTCGTCGATCTCGATCTTGCTGAAGCCCGCGGCTGCAAGATCGGCCCGGATCGGGTCGGCCGCGTAGTGGCCATAAGGCGTGCGCGCCAGGAAGCGCGGCGGGTCGGCCGGAAAGACCTCCGCCAATGCCTGGGTCACCACGTCGGCAAACTCGTTGTCTTCGATGCGACCCCACATGCTGAACAGGAAACGGCCGCCTGGCTTCAGCACACGGGCGCGCCTCCGAATAACCCTTGGGCTTGTCGGGGAAGAACATCGCGCCGAATTGGCAGGCGACGACGTCGAAGCTCGCGTTGTCGAACGGCAGGTTCAGCGCATCGGCCTGCCGCCAGGTGATTGCGGTCCGGCCCGGCATCTGTGACTTCGCTCGTTCGAGCATCGGTTCATTCAGGTCGGTCGCCACGATCCTGGCGTCGCTGCCGAGCGCGGACGCCAGCGCGCGGGTGACGGCGCCGGTGCCGGTTGCCGTCTCAAGCAGGTCGCGCGGGCCAAGCACCTTGGCGCGTTGCGCCAGATCGCGTGCGTAGGGTTCGAAAATCATCGGCACGAGGAGCCGGTCGTAAAGCTCTGGAATGGACCCAACGAACTCCTTGTCGGACGCTGGCATGCGCAATCTCCCTTGCGGCCGTGACGCGGGCGACCCGGTGCACGGCCCAAAAACATCCACCCGGATCAACTTGGACGAAGAGCTCGGGGGCCACAAAGGAAAACTCCTCACCTCCGATGCACGGCATTCGCCGAGGCGCCGGATAGGTCAGGAGACCTGCCATGTCTCGTGCGCCGTCGTGGACAGCATGGCCAGCCTTGACTTCTGCTCCGAACCGTCTGATATTTCTGTCATGACAGAAATAACCGCCAAGAAAAAACTTCCCGCCGTCGTCGAGCGCTTCATCCTGCATTGGGGCGACATGGGCGACGAATGGGGCGTCAACCGTTCGGTCAGCCAGATCCACGGGTTGCTCTACCTTGCCGAAGCGCCGATGACGGCGGAAGACATCGCCGACACCCTCGGCATGGCGCGCTCCAACGTTTCCAACTCGATCAAGGAGCTGTTGTCCTGGGGATTGATCCGGCGGGTGCCGATCCTTGGCGATCGCCGCGACCACTTCGAGGCCGAGACCGACATCTGGGAGGTCGCGGCCAAGATCGCGGCGGGACGCAAGGAGCGCGAGATCGATCCCGCGCTCGCAGCGCTGCGCGCCTGTGTCTCCGACGCGGCCGACGATCCCGCGATCAGCCCGCTCGCCAGCAAGCGGCTGAAGGAGATGCTGACATTCACCGAGCTGGTCGATCGCTGGTACACGCAGATGCTGAACGTGCCGCGGCCGCGCCTGGTCGCGCTGATCAAGCTCGGCGAGAAGATCGTGAGTTTCCTGCCCACGAGCAGGGCCAAATAAAGGCGGCGGCGTAACGGGAGCGTGCGATGGCGTCAGCAAGGATATCCACCTTAAAGACAGCACCGGCTTCCGATACAAAGCTGCTCGACGACCATCGCTTCCGCGCATTGCTGTCGGACGAGGATTGGGGCCGCCTGCCGGTTGCGATCTGGCGGCGCTTCTCGAAACGGTTCGAGGACGGCAACACCGTCGTCTATGTCGGCGAGGTCGAGGAGGCGGCGTGCAGCCGCATCGGCTGGTGGCTGGCGCAGGCCGCACGGCTGATCGGCGGACCGTTCCCGACCGGCACCGAAACGCGCGTGGCGATGATCGTCACCGTCACCGAGGACGCGGCAAGCGGCGGCCAGGTCTGGACCCGCATCTGCGCGCGCCGCGACGGCTTCCCGCAGGTGATTCATTCCGCCAAGCGCTTTGCCGGTTCGACCGGGCTCGAGGAATATGTCGGCTTCGGCGTCAGCATGGCGCTGCGGATCGCGGTCGAGCACGAGGCGCTGGTGTTTCGCAGCGTCGGCTATTCGCTGCAACTCGGTCCGTTTCGCCTGCCGCTGCCCGAATGGCTTACGCCGGGCGATCTCACCGTGACCCATTCCGATCTCGGCTGCGGTGACTTCCGCTTCACGCTGGAGATCATCCACCCGCGTTTCGGCAGGCTGATCCGTCAGTCCGCCGTGTTCAGGGAGGCCACTCCATGACGCCGCTGCTTTGGACACTTGTCGCCATCCAGATTGCGATGGGCGCATTCGATACGTTCTATCACCACGAATTCACCGAGCGGCTGGCCTGGCGTCCCTCGCAGCGCCACGAGCTGCAGCTGCACAGCGTGCGCAACATGCTCTATGCGCTGCTGTTCCTCGTGCTCGGCTGGCTGCAAGTGCACGGCATCCTTGCGATCGCGATCATGGCCGTCCTCGTCGTCGAGGTCGTCATCACCTTGATGGATTTCGTCGAGGAGGATCTGAGCCGAAAGCTGCCGCCGAGCGAGCGGATCAATCACACGCTGCTGGCGATCAATTACGGCGCCATCCTCGTGCTGCTGGTGCCGGTCCTGATCGGCTGGGCGATGCTGCCGACCGCCGTCGCGCCGGCCTATGCGGGTCCGTTAAGTCTGTTCGCGACGGCTGCGGCCTTCGGCGTCGCGCTGTTCGGCGCGCGCGACTTTGCCGCGACGAGGCGCCTCGGACGGATGGCCAGCGTGCCGGCCGCGACTCTGGTCGAGAAATTGCCGGCGCGGCAGACCGTGCTCGTCACCGGCGCCACCGGCTTCATCGGCAGCCGCCTGGTCGCGAGCCTCACCGCATCCGGCCATCAGGTGATTGCGTTGATCCGCAATCCGGCAAAGGCCGACATGCTGCTGCCGCCGGTGACGCTGATCACGAGCCTCGACCAATTGCCCGCCGACTCCGGGATCGACGCCATCGTCAACCTCGCGGGCGAGCCGATCGGCAACGGCCTGTGGACCGAGGCCAAGCGCCGCAAGATCGTCGCCTCACGCATCGAGATGACGTCTGATGTGGTCAAGCTGATCGCGCGCCTCGAACGCAAGCCGTCGGTACTCGTGAGCGGCTCCGCGATCGGCTGGTACGGGCTCTGGCAGGACCAGGTGCTGACGGAGTCGGCGAAATCCCACGCCTGCTTCAGTCACGAATTGTGCGAGGCCTGGGAGAATGCGGCGAAGCCGGCCGCGGATCACGGCGTGCGGGTGGTATATTTGCGCATCGGTCTCGTGGTCGGCACCGATGGCGGCTTCATCACGCGGATGCTGACGCCGTTCGAGTTCGGCCTCGGCGGCCCGCTCGGCTCGGGCAAGCAGTGGATGTCGTGGATCGAGCGCGACGACCTCGTGCGTCTGATCGCGCATGTGATCGCGAGACCTGAGCTGTCCGGTCCTGTCAACGCGACCGCGCCGATCCCGGTGACCAACACGAAATTCACCGAGGAGCTCGGACGCCGTCTGCACCGGCCGGCGATCTTCCGCGTGCCGGCGGCGCTGCTCCGCGCCGTTGGCGGCGACTTCGCCGACGAGCTCTTGCTCGGCGGCCAGCGCGTGCTGCCGAACAAGGCGCTGAGCAACGGCTTTGTGTTCCGTCACGAAACCTTGCGCAGCGCGTTCGATGCGATCCTGTGAGGAGGCCTCGATGTGCAGCACCTGTTCCCGTGCATTCGGAGGCTGGCTTGCGGGCTGTGGCGCCGCGACCGCGGTGATTTCCGCAGTCGGTCAGACCGTTCTGATGATGACGTCGCACGGCGATGTCGCGCGGCTGCTCTACGGCATCGTCATGATGCTGCTTCCGTCGGCCGCGGTCTTCATCATCACCTGTCTGCTCACAGCAATTCCCACTGCGATCGTCGTCTGGTTCACTGAGGAGTTCCATATCAGGGCCGCGGGATTTTTCGCCTGCGCAGGCGCGGCGATCGGTGCGTTGAGCATCACTGTCCTTCTACGATCCCCGGCTGTCTGGACATCCGGACTGGTTTGCCTGTTCGTCGTGGCCGGGTTTGTCGCCGGCCTGACCTACTGGTTCGTCATGTGCGAACTGGCGGCAAGCGAAGACTCGATGTGAACCGCTACGATGTTCAACCTATGCCGCAGACGCCACGCTCCGAAACGTCGCAGCCAGCGTCCTGAGTGCCGCGAGCTTGGCGGGATCGCTGACTTTCGAATGCAGCATCACCTTCGACGTGCCGAGCCGCGGCAGCTTGTGGGCAGGGCCGATATCGACCAGGCCCGGCGGCGCGATGCGGCGGACGAGGGGCGCGACGGCAAGCCCTGCAAGCGCGGCCGCCACCACCGCGGTGACGCCGCCGCCGACGAAGCTTTCGGTCCAGGCGATGCCGGCCTTGTCAAGCGCGCGCACGGCGAGGGCGCGCACGCCGCAGGGCGGCGCCAGGGTCGCGAGCGGCAGCGCATCGCCGCGCGGCCAGACGAAGCGTTTGGCGGCGAACCAGCCGAATTCGTCCTCGGTCAGCTTCTCGCCGCCGCGCCGGCTGCCTTCCTGGCGCACGATCACGGCGTCGAGCTCGCCGCCATCATAAGCGTCGAGCATTTCGCGCGAGAAGCCGATGGTCACGGATAGGGCAAGCTGGGAGGCCATCGCGTGCAGCCGCTCCAGCAGCGGCACCAGCTCCGGGCCCGCGGCGTGATCGCTGATCCCGAGCGTGAGCTGCTGCCGCGCGGGTTTCTCGCCGGCCAGCGCGCGATCATGCACCTCGATCAGCGCGCGGGCGTGCTGCAGGAAGGTCGCGCCGTCGGCGGTCAGCCGCACCGCGCGCGGCGAGCGCTCGACCAGCCGCTTGCCCAGCACCGTTTCGAGCCGCTGCAACTTCATGCTGATCGCCGCTTGCGTGGTGCCAAGCGCCTCGGCGGCGCGGGTGAAGCCTTGCAGCTCGGCGACCAGGAGGAAGGCCTGCACGGTGTCGATATCGAGCGTGGCGGTCATGATCAATGATCGCTATCATTGCTATCAATATAGATAAGATACCAAGATGATGAGCGAAGGTCTAGCTAGAGGAGGCGCGATTGACCCGCGCCAACCGGATTCAAGGAGACCGATCATGCCGCTCATCACCGTCACCTACGCGACCTCGCGCGAGAGGCCGTCGCTGAAATCCGACATCGCCGCCGCCGTGTCGGACCTGACCGCCGGGATTCTGCACAAGGATCCCAAGGTCACCGCGATCATTGTGAAGTCCGCCGATGCGGCCGACTGGTTCGCGGGCGGCAAGTCGCTCGCCGAGCAGGGGCTCGCGAGCTACTGGCTCGACATCCACGTCACCGAGGGCACCAACACCAAGGACGAGAAGGCGGCCTATCTCGCGGCGCTGTTCAAGCGGATGGGCGAATTGCTCGGGCCGCTCCACACCGAGAGCTACGCCCATGTCGACGAGGTGAAGGGCGACGCCTACGGCTTCGGCGGCCTCACCCAGGAGCGCCGCTACATCGCCAGCAAGCTCGAGGTCGCGCCGCAGAAGGCGGCGTGAAGCCTATGACGTCGCTTCCGGCAGGCGCGCTGCGGTGTCGCCGAACACCTCGGAAAAGGCCTGCCGGAGCGCGACGTCGACATCGGCCATCGTGACCGGCAATCCGAGATCGACCAGCGAGGTGACGCCATAGCGCGGATCGACCACGCCGCAGGGCACGATGGCCTGGAAGTGCGCAAGATCAGGCTCGACATTGATCGCGATGCCGTGGAACGAGACCCAGCGGCGCAGCCGCACGCCGATCGCGGCGATCTTGTCCTCATGGTCCGGTCCCTTGTCCGGGCGCCGCACCCAGACCCCGACGCGGTCCTCGCGGCGCTCGCCGCGGACGTTGAAGGCGGCGAGGGTGCGGATGATCCATTCTTCCAGCGAGGCGACATAGGCGCGCACATCGGGCCGGCGCCGCTTGAGATCGAGCATCACATAGGCGACGCGCTGGCCCGGGCCGTGATAGGTGACCTGGCCGCCGCGTCCGCTCTGGAAGGTCGGAAAGCGCGGCGCGAGCAAATCGTCGGCCTTGCCGCTGGTGCCGGAGGTATACAGTGGCGGGTGCTCCAGCAGCCATACCAGTTCGGGGGCCGAGCCCGCCGCGATCTTCGCCACCCGGTCGTCCATTGCGGCGAGCGAATCGGGGTAGGGCACCGCGCGGTCGGAAATCCGCCATTCGACCGCTTCGCCGCCCGGAGGGCGCGCAAAGGTCGTCAAATCGAGGCTTTGGCGGTCGTTAACCATTAGCTAACCCTAACGTGGTCAGGTGAACCTACAATCTAGTTCCCGTTCGGCGGCTCAGAAGTGCCCACCCTCGATAAAGTCAGCGTTGATCTCATGGTGGTCCTCGGTACCACGACGATGCCGATTCACCAGGTCATGCGGCTGTCCCGCGGCGCCATCATCGAACTGGATGCCACCGAGGCCGACGAGGTCAAGATCCTCGCCAACAACCTGCCGGTGGCCAGCGGCGTGGTCCTGGTCGACCGCAACCGGATTGCGGTCGAGGTCAAGCAGATGCTGCCGAAATCTCCCGGGGTTCGCGGCTAATTCCCGCATTAATCGCCTTGTCCCTGCATCCGTGATTTGTTACATGGCCCCGTCGATCCGGCGGGGCCTTCGGGGTTCCATCCGGTATCCCAAGCGCTCGTGGCGGAATTGGTAGACGCGCTGCCTTGAGGTGGCAGTGGGTAACACCGTGGGGGTTCGAGTCCCTCCGAGCGCACCATAAACCCACGTTTAGCATTGAAATCGCTAAACTTTTTTCCGGGAGTTACCCGGGAATGTTACCACTCCGTTCTGGCGCGGCGTTCGCGCTCTGTTTGCCTCAGGCCCTCGCAGGCGGTCGTCTAGCAACTGGTTCTGATCGTAAGTCACGATCTTCTCCATTCCGCTCATTCCGAGCCTCTCCCGATTCGCCTGGGCGATGTAGTGCGCGGGCATCTTCGGATCGGTCCAGCCGAACATCGCCATCATCTGGCTTTCGGTGCAGTCGGCGTAGGCGGCGACTTCGGCGCGCGCCTTGCGGACTCCATGGCAGCTCTTCTTCGGCTCTTTGACGCCGGCCAGGACCGCGTACTTCTTGAACTTGGCCGCCCAGGCCTTCTTGTTCATCGGCTGAATGCGACCACGCACGGTCTTGCCGGTAAATACCTCCGCGCCGACGATGCCCGCAGCGCGAGCCGCCCGCAGGCTTTCGGCGAACTCTGGATGCACGGGTACTGTGACGGTGGTGTTGCCCTGGCTTTTCTCCGTCGCAATCTGCACCGCCATCTTCCGGACGATCTGGCGCAGGTGAGGTGGTCCGAAACGGTGCGCATCGCCGAGCCGCAGGAACGTGTAGTGCAGGATATCGAACATCAGGCGTGCCTCGGTGCCGAGCGGCCACTTCTTTCGATACTTGGCCATGTCATCTTCGGTCCAAGGCAGAAAGCCGCCGGTCTCACGGCTTGCTTTCGCTTTGCCGGATTTCAGTCCAATGGTTGGATCGTCGTCTTCATCGAGATGGTTCTCGTCGATCAACCAGCGGATCATGCCGCGCACTGCCGACAGCAAGTTGCCCGCTTGTGACGGCGTGCGCGCCTTCATCTCTGCCTTGATCACTTTGCGCGTCAGCACCGCAAACGGCTTCTCGCCATTCTCGGGGAGTAGCGACTCGATCAGGCCAGTCCGCTGGAGCCGGGTCGATTCCGCTAAACCCTCATGGCCGACACTGAGATCGCCGAGCCAGTGATCGCTTTGCTTGTAGCCGTTCCAGTACCAGCGGAGCGTGCCGGGGGCGGCCGGCGTCGCTGGCAGAGCGGGGTGCTCTTCGTTGCGCTGCTTCTGCGCATGGATGTAGTCGCCCTCGTTGCCAAATAGCGCTATCTGGGCAGCGATCGCGGCATCGACTTCGCCGTCAAAGTCGGCTGTGCCGAATTCGGCCTTGATCCGGATCTTCGGCAGCTTGTTTCGTAGCTGCACATAGTACCGCAGTTGCCCGCGCTGGCTAACGTCGACATGCAGGTAGCGGCGCTCGGGTTGGCACGGCTTCGTGGTCGCCTTGACGCGGCGCATGCGCATCACTCCCCCAAGCGCCACAACACCCGCGTCATAGGCTGCGTCGAACGCTGGCGTCCCGTATTCCTCACTGATCCCAATCCTGCGGCCCTTGCGGCTAACCTTCACGTACCAGCGCAGCGAGCCTGACTGGGAGTAATTGAAGTAAAGGTACATTCGCCGATCCCCGGGCGCGCGGGGGTCGAGTCTTTCCGTTCCAGGCATTGGCTCTCTCCGTGGACCAATGCTTGGAGTCTAGCGATGCGGTGACTCCGCATCAATTGCATAAGGTGCGTTTCACCCGCTTTCGGTGCGTTTCAAGTAACGCTGCAACGCCTCGGACGGCGTCCATGTTTCGGCAGCATCGTGGATTTGTATTGCGACCGGAGCGAGCACAATCTGAATAGTGCCGTCGCCGTCGATAGCAATTGCGCTAGCCCCGGTCGCCCTCGCTGCTCGGATGGCGCGGGTTATATCTGCTTGCGTGACCTTGGCGGCGCGTCGGGGCATTACTTTCCTGAGAGAGTTGGCGAGAGGAACGACCGCTGGAGTGTGAATGGGATGACCTAGAACGTCGAATAGCCGTCGTGACGGTGAAAGTCTGGCATCGAACGTTGGAATGGCGAAAGGCCAGTTATCTACGCATGGAGTATTTGGCTAGGCCAGCGTAGCAATCGGCGGTGCCGGCTCGCGCGGTATTATGGCGCAAATGCGTTTTCGTTAGGTCCCGAATTCGTTAGGTTCAAGGAGGTAGGTGGTATTGCGCCCCTGAAACTCGAAAAGGTAGTATTGCTGCATATTGGGAAAAGGTATTGCCGTGGTTGTGCCGCGTTGGCTGGTTGGGCCGATAGTTGCTTTCACTCTTGGTTTCGCGCTCGGGGGTAGCGTGTTTTGGGGGCTATATGGACCGAACACGACGATAGAGCGGGTAAGCCAAGCCTCCGAGCATTCCTCCACTGATCACGAGCCCAAGTCCAAAAAAGAGGAAACTGACGAAGCCCTCGCTCGTTACACGCTTTGGCTGATGATCTTTACCGGCATTTTGGCGGTTGCCACAATCGGACTCGGAGGGGCCACGCTTGGTCTGTATTTCACTGGCGAGAAGCAAATAGCTGTCAGCAGGCGATCTGCCGAAGCGGCGATAAAATCCGCCAAGGTCGCTGACGAAGCCCTCTTCATGGGGAATAGGCCATACATCTTCGTTACGAAGGCCGAACTGAATCACACCCTCGATCCTGCCACGTTCGATTTTGCAGGGGCACCACTGTGGCCAACCGTCGACTACATGGTTGAAAACCATGGGAGCACACCGGCAACCATCATGCTTGTTTGCGCGGATTCGGCCTGTGTTGCTGCGTTGCCTGGAAAGCCAGAGTATCGCCCGGAGACTGCTTACCGTTCGAATCGAATGATCCTCCCCGGGAAGAAAGGCATCCGTCTTACCTATCCCCTCAAGACCCCAATCGACGGGCAAGTATTGAATGACATTCGCGTCGGAACTGTCATGGGCGGACGAAGCCTTTACGCCTATGGATTCATCAAGTTCGAGGACATTTTCGGCAACATCAATGAGATAGGGTTTTGTTGGCGTTACATGCCGGGGCGGAACTTCTACCCCGAAGACAATGACGCCTATAACTACCACTACGTATATCGGCCGGCGCCATCCGGCACCGATGTGCCGCCCCAATCTGCATAAAGTGGCCCAAGCTACGCGCCGCCGCCCGACTCTTCTCCTAGTCACGGATGCCTCCCGTGATCTAGGAATCGGCCCCGAGTGACCCTTGTGGCGTTTGCGCCATAATACCGGACTCGCGTGCGTAGCACGTAGCACGCTCCACATCTGGACTCGAAAACGCTCAGGGCTCCGCCCTCGGCGCGCTTCGTCGCGCCTTCCGCCCAGCTTCCTCCGCGCTAACGCGCTCCGTGCAGCCGGTTCCCCGCGAAGGCGCCCACTCTGCTTGCACACCCGCTGCTCGCCGCGAGGCAAGGGTTGCAGCGCAGCGCTGCGAACCCTCGCCCAAAGGCAGGATTGGAAGCGAAATAGCAATGAGCGATATGAGGGTAAATAACGCTTGAAAGAGGTGGGGAGTCCCCTCCGCTCGGGTCGCCCTGGCCGTCGAACCGGAATTGGACGGTGAGGGGACCGCTACGGAGTTTTATTTTGTGACTATCTGCGAGAGTAGGCGGCGCTGTTAGAGAGCTGAACCGAGGCTTCCATGCGGCTCAAAAGCTCAAAAGTCTCCGAAGACTGCTCACAAAATGCCGCATCTGCAGGTGGAAGTCCGGCCGCGTCAGACCGAGGCGGCTTTTCGCCTTCGAGAAGGTTTGGGAGTTGGCTTAAGGAAGTCTGCCGGTTCGACTGCTAGGACCTTCGATAGCTTTTCGATGATTTCCAGTCCAACGTAATGACTGCCTTTCTCCAGCGCACTCATGTAGGTCCGATTGATGTTGGCTTCGTAAGCCAAGTCTTCCTGGGAATAGCCTCTTTCATGCCGAAGCCGGCGCAAGTTGGCTGCGAAGACATGGCGAATATCCATGTCTTTAACCCAAGCCTTATGTCTGATATAACCCCACCGGATTAAACCGACATTCGTCCCACGATGACCAGATAATGGGCTGGCGTCAGGCTTGAGCGCTAAGTTCAGCTCGACCTAGGGCAAACGGAAGGAGAAACAGCAATGTCAAACGAGATGTGGCCGTCATCGCTCCGCATCCACGCCATCCTGTCCGATTGGCAGGGTTAGTTGCGGCCCGAACCTTCAATCAGGCACGATACCGACAAGCGCCATGCCAAAACTTCCGATCAATCCTCGAGGTTGCCGACGTCGCGCCGGCCGACGTAGCGATGACGGCTTATGATGAGCTGCATGTGGTGACCTACATGCGCCTTCTGCAGGCCGAGGGCGAGGGAGCGGATTGGCGGGAAGCGTCTCGAATAATCCTGCACATCGATCCGGAGCGTGAACAAGACCGCGCGCGGAACGCATACCAGAGTCATCTCGCTCGCGCTAAGTGGATGACCGAACAGGGGCGTCTCTTGCGCGGCAAGGGGGCCAACTAGAAGAAATCCCTCGATCAGGGCGTCGATTTAGAATCGTCTTCATGAGCCAATACGTGGTCACCTGGGGGTACCACGTGGTGCTAAACTAGGACTTCCTGCAATCCCATCGTTCACAATTATTGCACCGCAATCATTGTTAGCTGCGTGCGTACGGGGTGGAAGCAATGCCTGAGTTCGACTGGCGGTCGAACCTTGCACGAGTCTTCGCGGCGTAGAGATCACCGACATCGCCTGGGAATGTCTTCGTCATAACGCGGACTACCGGCGCGACTATGAAGCAATGATCGCCAACAGTCCGAATGGCCAAGTGACCGCCGAATTTCGGAGGAGGTGGGGCATCTACTTTCGCCCTTGACCCACTGAGGTCCTTAAAGGAACAGGCGATCTTTTGGGCGCCCGAGGTTCTCTCGACCGCTGTGCCGGTCGCAGTGACCGCGTCGCCCCTTAGCACTGGCGCTGCAGCTCAGCCGTTGCTCGATCTCGCGGCTGACGAGGTCCGCCGCGCCGCTGAGGGGTAGCACGCTGTGCTGCGCATCTGCCCCCTGGACCACCGATCTGGTCCAATGAGCCGCCAGCCGTCGGCGCTCGCTACACCGCCGAGCTGCCGCTTGACGGTGATTTCGAAGAACGCGCATTTGCATCGTGGCGGCGTTGGTGGGCGATGAACGGCGCGCGGCAGGCTCGGCCTTTCGTGATCTGGTGTTGCCGGCCGGAGCAGAGACACGCCGTCCATCGGCCAGCTCGATCGCTATCGTGCCGTCCGGTGGCTGCACCAGATCGTGCAAGGCCGCGAGCGCCGGAACCTCATTGGCCGCGCCGTCGGCGAGCGTCACCGTCGCAAGTCGCGGTACCTTGCGAGCGGTCAGGCCGAACACGGTCCGTCTGCGGAACACCATGCTGGTGGCGACGCCATGGCGGCGGCAAACCTGCGCGACGCTGACGCCGGGCTTCTCCGTCTGCTGCACGATCGCCAGCTTCTGCTTGTTGTTAAACCGACGCCGGTTCGACCGGTCGTCCACCGCTTCCGGTGTCAAGCGGTGTGTGCGTCGCGCGCAATTAGCAGCGCTGCTTGATTGAGCCGGGTACTCGGATGATGCAGCAATCGCCAGTCCATCTCGCCGCCGGATTCTTCGAGACGATCGCGGCAGATCCGCAACGAATCGCGCGAAAGACCGAGGCTCGCGGCATACCTGGCATGCCCGATGCCGTCCAGCTCATCGCCTCGACATGCATGTTCCAGAACACTCGAAGCGCGATCGGACTGGAGTTCGTGCGCACGCAGTGGCGATAGCGCGTGGGCCCCTTGCGTCGCTTCGGCTGCCCCTTCTTGCGCTGACGTTCTGCCATCGCTCGGCGCAAATTCCGCAGCTCTTCCGCACGTTTGCGTAAGCCTTCCGGACTCACCCGATGGCGAACCAACGCTCAAACGTCGCCATCGAAAGCTTGCGCCGGCCGCAACATTCCTCCGCATCCTGGTTGCTCCGGTACCAGCTCTCAACGTGCGACGACCAGTAGGGGTTGTTGGCCTTTGCCCACGAACGACGAGGCAGCCATCAGAGATCCTCCACTGCAGCAGAGAACCCGAAATGGAACGAGAACACACTATGGAAGAGTCGTGCAGGGACCGGATGCTTAAAGACGACCGAGTGATGGCGAGATAAAAGGGCGCAATGTGCGCCGCGGTCGGTCGGTTGTACCGTTTTGAGTTTTCCGCCTACCGCGCAAGGTGCTTGCCTAGGCAACAATGTGCGCGCTGCACGCAACCCACTGACATTCCGCGATCTATCACACATTACCGAGGCTGGCGATGGCTGAGGATCGTGAGTTTTCGCGTACGGCCCGACGACAACTGCTCATCCACTTCACGGCGGGCGCGGCCTCGCGGGCGGGACAATGTCACCTGTTGGCCCGAAGGCGGGGTCATTAGTTATCCCGGATGCGCGCCTTCGGGGAGTCGTGAAGCAAGCGCAAGTCGCGATCCGGCTCGCCTGGACTGTCAATATCGGAAGCGGCCCTGGGTCGCTGGGGCATTCGTCGCCGGACGCGGCCGCGGCGCCGCCGTCGACCGGGAAGCAGACGCCGTATTTTTGAGGAACCGCAATGGCGCGTGACGGTCAGTCGAGCGATCCCGACTTGAACGATGCGGCGATGCTCAATCGCGCGACGCGATCGCAAATCCTCGCTTGATCGCGGTCTGAAAAATAGTCTTCAGAGTGGGGTCTTTCAGCACCTCGTTGCCAGCGTTGAAGCTGGTGACCGGCCGCCAATCGAGGCCAGCCGTTGGCTCGGGCAGCATCGTTGCTTTGAAAGCGTAGGCCGTACGGCCAGGCCGCTCTGAACCGGCGCCTTGCTCAACGAATTTCAGCGGCGGTCGCGCCTGCTGAACATGCTCCGAAATCCGCGTGGCAGCCGCGGAAACTCATCATCCGGTTTCGTCCTATTGCACTTCGGGCAGGGCGCACCGGCGCCGCCACACCGGCAAGCAGATTGCCGGTCCACGGCTGGTTCGGGTGGTTCACACGGACCCAGCCAGTATCGTCGCAAAGGATGCATGCCGGCTCGGTCATCGCATCAGCCTGAACAGTTCGAGCACGTCGGCAAGCCACAACTTGGCACCCTTCGGCATGTGCTGAAGAAGCAGATGCCCGGTATCCGCGGCAATCTCGTCTCGCTTGAGGGGGCTGTTCTCAGCGTGGAACAGCCCCATTTTCTCGGCGAACTGCCGGGCGACCTCTGGCGGGATTTCTAGCGGTTTCCGGGTGATCGGCATCTCCGGAACATAGGGTACCAGAATCCGGTTTTGCGAGTTCCTAGTAGACCAATGACGCATTGCCTTGCGTCGACGAGTTTGCGGTAACTCACCGCACGGGACGAGCACGCTACACGTCTCGGAAACTGCAACACCAGCGCAGAGGCGCTGGTGTTTTTTCAAGCGAACAGATCTTTTCCAGCCGGCGTCATTCTGACGAACGTTCCACTCTCGTGGTAATCGAGCCACTTCATTTGTTCGGACGCGTACTGTAGCCCAGCCCAGTATTCGGCCGGCGTCGCCTTGTCCTCATCAAGCATTGGGCGGTTGATCTTCTCGATGTAGATTCGGCCATCCTGGATTGGCTCAAACGCTCGAGCGTGCTCCATGAGTCTGCGTGCAGCTTTCTCCGGGTCACCGGGTCGGAGTAGGGGCGGTCGCCAATGTATTTCATCGCTCGTTATTTACGGAATTGGCGAGTGCCCCCGGCAATCGTTGGGGGGCCAAGGAGGCAATTGCCGGGGCTCTCTATGCGGCTGGTCCAATGCCAGCCGACTCGCAACTGAGATGCTGCCAGCTTTACAGGAGCATCGCAATCGCAGCGATTGCATCGCAGCGATTGCGATAGGGCAAAGACCCAAGAGGATGATGCCTGTGCGGACGAATGTTTCGGCCATGGCATACCCCGACAGTGCTTCTCATCCTAAGTTAGGTCGGGAAGCCTTCAGGGTGGGACTGCGTGGGATGCCCGGCGGGGGTTATATAATACCAGGTACACCAAGCTTGTTTTTTAAGGAGGCGAGTAGTGATCTGCGTACTGCGCTTAACAAGTTGGGAC
Source organism: Bradyrhizobium sp. USDA 4502 (assembly GCF_054063355.1). Lineage (NCBI taxonomy): Bacteria > Pseudomonadati > Pseudomonadota > Alphaproteobacteria > Hyphomicrobiales > Nitrobacteraceae > Bradyrhizobium > Bradyrhizobium sp. USDA 4502. The sequence continues at coordinate 3,547,609 of NZ_JBSSGF010000001.1, read as the reverse complement.
CTATAGAGGGGCGGATCGCTCAACGGATCTCGGTGGCGGTGTGGCTGGCCGCCCAGATTCGTGATTATAGCGCAAGTAAGACGGTCGGCCCGTCAGAACAGCCGGCGGATACGTTCTTGGAGAGTGTGCGCGGCGTCGAACTGGCACGACACCGCATGCGCTGCAAGATCAAGTAATGCCTGTCGCGCCGTTTCGTCCTTCACCAACTCGGCCGCGTGCTCCGATACCAGGACATCAAGAAAAGACATGAAGGCATTCGAAGTGCGCTCCCGATACCACTTTCTGGCCTCAGGCTTAATCTTCATCGCGTCGGCAATCCAACTCACACCGTCCAATCGAAGGGGCCGACCGGCCGCCGTGGCAAGGAACCCGCAAAATCCCGCAAGGTTGTCTTCATCGCCAGTAAGGCGCCGCTTGGCCCAAGCCTCACAACAGTCACGCATATGAAGGACGAGCGCTGCAGCATGTTTTGGCTTGCTAAGGCTATTCGTTGCACCAAACCCGAGCGCATGCCGCTCGATCTGCTCCGCATGAAACCATAAGCCCTGATTGGCCCAGGCGTCGTTCAGAACGAGCGCCTCGACCATTGGTCGCCAGCGTTTCCCAAATTCGTTGACATCGGTCGTCTCGGAAAGTTGCGAGAAATAAGTCGTGAAAAAGTGCCCGAGCGAGTAATGTCCCTTGGGGCCAAGCGCAAAGATCGGCTGCCATAGTCCCGGTGCGGTTTCCACCGGGCTCTCGAGGGCCAGTCTCGCCAGTTCGTCAATAATGGCGTAGCCATATTGCTGCATCGGCTGGTAATCGTCCCGGTCAGTTTCTCCGCTGCCTAACAACCACCACACTTGATGCTCCCATAATGACGAGACAAGTTGCCGGTGTGTCTCCCATTCCTCGGCGGAAATGGCAGCATCGCCGTCGCGAAATAGCCAAGCAAAAACCAACCCGAGAAAATGCGTCTCAAGACTGCCGGTGAGCCGCCGCCCTTTCTCCTTCGTAAAGCGACGGCCGTCGCTTGCGTATCGGCGTTGCCACCGTATGACCTCCAAACGCTCGACGCGCTTTGCCACCGCCAGCGGATTGATAATTGATGCGGAACCATTTTCAGCCGAAAGGCGGCGTGACCGTAGCCATCGCCGCCACTTGATCCACCGGATTTCGGCGCGATCATCGTCGCCGTACCGTGGTGCAAGCATCTTAAGACCTGACCACAGCAAGGCGACGTAAAGAAGCTGCCACCACCGCGCACCAAGGTGCTCACGGTTGGCGTATCCAGCCCATGCAATGGCGCGCACCGCCACCTCATCGCCGCCCGTCAGCACGCACAACAGCCGTCTATCATTCTCCTGCGATGATGCAGCGGCCCACCGTTCAAAAGCGTAATAGCCTGCAAACTCGATATGACTCGGTGCCGTCAGGAAGTGTGGACCACGTCTCACTTTGTCGTCGGCCACTTCCGCCAACGCCGCATCGACGATGGATTCGGCTTCTTGCGCAACGGCAGCATGTTCTCCCAGCCATGATTTTGCGCGCAGCAAAAGCACCACCGCCGCGGCGACCAGAGGGGCCCTCTTCATATCGTCCGGAAGATCGACGTCCTCGGCGCCGTTCAGCGCCGACATGAGCCCTGCTACACCAGCGGCTTCCTGCTCGGTCAATTGATAGGCGCTGGTGAGCACCTTTCTGCACCGGTCGGGGAACAGCAGGGCTTGATTGCCTCGCGCGTTGCCCTGTCCAAACGATGCAATCGCGACTGCAATGTCTTTGGGATACGATAATTCAACGACGGGCTTGCCTGTCGCGGGATCGGGCTCGACCGTATAGTTGCGGTAGTCGAGCTCCGCGACCAATATCCTGAATTCCAGGGCTCCCTTGTCCGATTCCGGCGACACCCATTGACCGGTCGCGGCAAGGACGAACTCGGCCAAAGGCCGATCCGAAACAATCATCTCCGGTACAAGCGCGCGCAGCCTCATTTGCCGGTAAGGCGCCGTAGCCCAGCGTCTTGCCATCTCGAATACGGCCTCACCGCTTCGCACCCACGCCATGGCATTGAAGCCGGACGCGTTCACCTTGGCGCGATGAAGATCCCACTCGTACATCTTTTGCAGGCCGAGCAAAGGACGTAGCGGGCCCTTGAAGAGGTCAGAATGATGTTTTCCCACACTGACAAGGACGCCAAGTACCGCCACCGAGGAGGTCGCACGCAGGATTGCGTCGACACGGGCCGTGATATCGTGGCCGGCATCGATCAGATCACAAAGCCAGCGCTCCAAGGCTGCGAGGGCGCTGTGGAGTTGCCCAATGAAATTCGAATCTTCGCTAGACCAGGCGAAGACCCAATAGTTGCCAAAATAGGAACGCTCGCTGCCGTCGCTGAAGTGCAGCGTGATAGCGCGAGGCTTCGCTTCCTCATGCCGCTCAACTTCCTGCACCCACCGCTCCGTGCAGAAATCAACGAACTGGTGAAGAAAACCGAGGGCCACATCGGGGTTAATCTGCAGGAAAATGTAGAATGGGCTCTTCCAAGGTGCAGTCGGATAGCCCTCGTTGTCGAATTCACCCCCGAGTTGGCGATCCATATCGCCGCGGCTTCCGTAATCACGCCCCGGTTCGTCTTCGATAAGGCATGCAAACAGCACCTCCCCAGCAACGGCAGGGACGGAGCGCATCAGAGCCTGGAAACCCACGGATCGCAAGACCGCTTCACGAAACCGTCCTTCGATGCGTCTTTGTGCGCCGAGCGGCCACGGCGGAAGCTTCTCTCTGTAGGAGCCGATAGATACCGGTATGTGTTCACGACGCTCTTGCCGTTTGCGGTATTGCGGATCACTGGCAAGGCGTTCCTTATGCGCCTTGGCCTGTTCAAGGTGGTAGGCGCGCACTTGTTGCCGGATATCAGCGCTGACCGGCCGTCGCCCCGCCATCTCAAGGGCCCATTCGGATATCTCGGCCGGCAGATCGGGAGCGCCCGCGAAGGTCGCCTGGTAAATCCGTATCTCTCCTTCGCCGAGGACGGGAATGCCTTTGGCGTGAATGAGTTGCGCTTCCCGGGCGCTCGCCAAAGCAATCGAGGCGAACTCCTCGCGGTAAGGAATTGCGACGCCATTGGCAAACGCCGTCGGCATATTGGTCAGCCAGCGCTCGCATAACCCTGCGATGGCGGGCGAAGTCATCTTGGCCACGCGGTCGCGGTGTTTGACCAGGAAACGCGCCATGGCAGGCCATCGCCCCGGGATCGGCATGCGCATTCGCGTCTCAAGGTAGAGGCTAAGATCACGATAGCGCTCCAACATCTCTGCACTGACGCCGGGAACGGTCGCGATGTACTCAAAGCGGTTGACAAGGCGCAATAAGCGCTCACCGCCGTGCGCAAAAAGCATATCGGCGCGGTCGTTCAGGAAAGTCTCGGCGTTCGGGTCGAGAAAGAGTGCATCAAGCAGCACGTCATCGGCCAGCGGCACGGCTTCGCGGTTCTTCTCGGCTTCTTCAAAGGCGGCATCCCAAGCCGTGCGTGATCCTACCGGCTGGCGTAGAAGAAGCTGCCCCAGCATGCGGAGGGCGCCGTGCCAAAAGGGATTGCCCGCAAAGGGTGTCCATTGCGCTGTATCGCCAGCAATCTCCTTTAATCGCTGAAATCGCGCCCAATCCGCCGCGAGATCGTGCTGAAACTGAATACGCCCACTCGCGTCGTTCCGACGTAACGGACAGGCATCCGGCAAGGTATCGAGCACCGCGACATCGCCGCTCTCAAGCGTGCTGATGGCGAAGCTGTGCTCGAATGCGGCCTCGCGCATGGCAAGCTGAACGAGAAGCCGATGAACGCTTGGCTTCCTGTCTGTCCAGTGAGCCCATAGCCGGTCCGCAATGGCCGTAAGCGACAATGCGCCCCCGCTGCCATCCTTAAAGCTGGCAGCCGCCTCGATCACCCAGGCCAAGGTACGAAGGTTGGCCAGCGCTGAAACCGCATCATCGTGCGTTGCAAGCCATTGTAGCTCTTTCACCGAACGCAAAACCTGCCTTACTGTGGCATCAGGCAGCGCCTTCACTTCATGATTTTTCGGCGTCGCGCCGGTGGCCAAGGCTTGAATCGTGCCACCGATCCACGCCTCGGTCTGACCGATGATCACCACTCGCCACGTCGCTTTGGCGTCCGGGGCATTCTTGCTGATCAATGCCGCGATCAGAGCCTTAGCCTTGCGTGCTCCAGTCTCGCTGATGTGTTCGGCCGCATCGATAACAAAAACGTTCTCCGCGCGCGCGGAGGCATGAAGTATCTCCACAAGCGGGTGTGCAAGTCCCATACCTACGCGCGCAGCTTCACTCAGCGCGGGTTCCAACGTATCAGGGCCGAACCACACCTGCTCGGCATCCGGAAATCGTTCGTCCAGCATCGCCTTGACGAGAGCCGATTTGCCGACGCCCGACTCCCCGAAGACAACACATTCGGCTTCCGTCCCCATTGCGGCAACGGCGGCACTCACCTCGTCACCGCGATCGATCGATATCCCCGACGGTAATGATGTCTCGACTATCGCTCGATAGTCCAAGGTCAATGCGCGAAGCCGGGTCCAAGAGCCGCTGTAGTCGGGATGATCCTTAAGAACGAAAGCGACACGGAGTTGGCGCCACATCTCGGACAGATCCAGTGTCCCGCCGCCCAGACGCGTGTTTCTGGCTAGAGCGATCAGCGTCTCCCATAGTTTCTTGCCGTCGGTCTGGCTGCCGCTGACGAGCAGCGAGCGTGCCTGACGAATGGCGCTGGCCTCGTCTTTTGAAAGCGCAATGTGAAAATCGAGGGGCACGACATCGATAATGCGGATCATCGCAACAACATCGCTGTCGCTTACGTTCACGCCCGCACCCGTGGCCGGCTTCTTGACGCTGTCGAAAACCGCGCGATGCTTGGCACTGGCGCGCATCCGCCCGAGGGCCAGCGCATCATCGGCGCCACCGGCTGCACTCTTAAGTTCGCTCCATGTCGCCATGAAGGCGTTGTTCTGTCCGCGCGTTACCAGGAGCAGACGATCGTTGCCTCGCTGCATTGGGTTCGGATCGGGTTTGCCCCATTGTTCCCAGCACCGTCCGACAAAATCGGCAGGCAGAGCCGATGCCGTGACCTGCACATTACCCTTGCATGAGATGGCAAGATACCGCCGATCATCCTGCGGTACCTGTGTGGTCAGCAGAATGTCGTCGATCGTCCAATGCAGCGCTTCGACCTGCATTTGAAGCCGCGTCGCCGTACCCTCAACGGAGGGCAACACTTCCCCTGTGAGCGCTTTCAGAAGCAGCCATGCCGCGACCCTATCCTCAAAGTCAAAGCCGGGCCCAGCCGTCGACCGCGTCGTGCTTGGCCGCGTCTGCTTCTTGGCTTTCTTCGCTGGCCGTTTCTTCGCGGCCTTAGTGGCTTTTGGTGTCGGCTTTTTGGTCACGGCAAATGAGCTTGGGTTATGATTCGGTATCTTGCGTGCAACTCTAATTCACAACAATGCATCTCTGAGGCCGTAAGTATTGTTCTTGATATGTTCAGAACGTAACGGCTAGTTTGGCAGCGATGCGGCCGCTGACCGTTTGTGCCATGGTGGATGCCCCCCTTGTTGGAATGCAATGACCAGGATCGCCGATGCCGAAGAACTTTGGAAGCGTAGCCGCTCGGGCGCCCGCGCTGGGCGGGGCTTCCGCTTTCAGGATGCCGCCGCGGCCACTGCGGCAGTTCTATGCTGGGCGGGACGCATTCGGGGCAACGCGGTGGTGCCCGAGGGGTTCGACGACTTCGTCATCGAGTCCGGCGACGGCGAACTCTATGTCCAGACGAAGTCGAAGACGAGCGATGATCGAGAATTCTCGACCGCCGACATCGCCGCGGTTCTTGCGAACCCACCGCTCCCTTTTTTGGAGGCCGAACCGGGTAAGGCGATCAGGGCTGTCCTGATCGACAGGAGATTTGGCGGTCAATCCTTCGAGGACTGGGATTGCCGAATTGCGGGTGACCCAGCGCTGGCCGCAAGGTTTCAGCCGTCGATCGCCGCAAACATAGTCGATACGGGCATAGTCAGTCAGATTTTATCCCACGGCACATTCATTACGTGGATCGCACCGGTAGACCTGGCCACGCGCGTAATTGCCGAGAAAAAGAAGGTGCCGCTGGCAGCCGCCCGAAGCTGCGCGCACAGCCTTATCGCACTCATGGGCAGCAGAGCCGATTTCAACGCATCGGCGACTTTTGAGAAGCGCGCCCGCGTTACGGCCGGTGAGGTGGATAAAGAGATCGATAGCGTCCTGTCCCTCATCGACTGGAGCGCCATCGAACCCGCATTCCGTAGCGGCGTCGCTGAGCACATAGATTTCGGCACGCCCACCCTTGAGTCTGCTTACTACCTCGGCGTATCAACCCAGGCTGGCCACGTTGCCGCCGGTCTTACGTTTCCTCGCAATGCCGAGGTTAACGCCGTCATAGAAGCCGTCTTTAGCAACCGGCGTGTGCTGATCACGGGCCCATCCGGCACCGGCAAAAGCGCTGTTGCCCTGATGGCCGCGTTTGAGACCCGCCATGCGTTTCGATGGATACAACTCCGAGGATCGACAACAGACGTTTATGAAAGCTTGCGACGGAGCCTGTTTGCGCAGGCGCCGACCGCGTCCAGCCCGGTCGTTCTCTTTCTGGATGACGCAGGTGGGGCGAGCGCTCCGCCGTGGAAATCTGCGGTCGATATCAGCCTTTCTATGCCGCACGTGTTTGTTGTCGTCACGGCGCGCGAGGAAAATCTAGCGATCCTGCCCGGGATCGAGCACTTCACCAAAATCCGACCCGAGCTAGACGCCGCGTTTGCCGAGGCAATGTGGCGCCAGCTTAAGGAGGAAAATGCGACGGGCTGGTTGTCATGGCAGGAGCCGCTTGAACAATCGCAGGGCTTGTTGCTCGAATTTGCCCATATTCTGACGCAAGGCCGACGCCTCAGTGAGGTGGTCTCTGATCAAGTGCGGCAACGGCTCAACGAAAAGCGTGATCACGAGTTCGAAGTGCTGAGGCTCACAAGCGCAGCCGCTTCATTAGGAGCCAGTATCAGCACAAAGCTCCTTGCGGATCATTTGAAGCTAACGCCGGCTGAATGCGCGCGCGCCTTGCAGCGGCTGATCGACGAGCACCTCATTCGCCGCACCGGAGAGAACGATATCCTTGGCCTGCATGAACTCCGATCGCAATGCATTTTCGAATCATGCCTTGCCCTGGCGCCGGGGAGTGCCGCCGATGCACGCCAGGAAGCTCTTTCTGTGGTCAGCGCAGGAGGGCTCCGGATACTGACGGCTGCAGCCATGCGGTTAGGGCAGCTTACGGAGGTCGAAATCGTTTCGGCAGCCGTCAAACGGTTGCAGGCTAATCAAGAGCCGCCTGTCCTTATCGGCGCGCTTGAGGGGCTTAAGTTATGCGCACTTGATCGGGACGCTGATACATTCAAGAGAATTGCCGACAAGAGTGGGATTGAACCGCGCTTTTATTTCCTGATCGCCGTCGTGATGGTGATGGGCGATGAGAAGTATGAAGAAGGTCCGCTCGGCAGGCTCGCGAACGTGCGAGACGAATTTCAAGCCAATCGTGGCAAGGATTTTCGCCGTGACCTTCTGTCGGCGATTGATGATACCCTCTTTCAGAACATTCTTGCCCGTATTGATTCCTATGATCTGACATTTGCGCTGTTGCGGTCTTTGGCTGGCCTGGATCTGGGCAGCAAGCTTGCCCTATTACGTGTGCTGTCGGCAACGCTAGAGAGCGTCGATCTTTCCGAAGCCGCTGCGGCGCTCATGATTGCCGAAGACATCTCGATAGACCTTGTGCAGCTGATGGTCGCCGAGCTTGGGGGCGGTGACGCGTTGATCGACAAGCTGTGGCGGTCTACGCCATGGGCGATCCGTCCCATATTGCGTCAGGTGGATGATGGTGCTCAGGAGCTAGAAGCCGATCTTCTGGCTGTTGAAGGTGAATTAGCGCAAAAGCCCGACCCGATCGTATTCGAATATGCTTCCCGCATACTGGCGCTGTGTCCGGACGCCCAGCGCGTAACGTCGCGCCCTGTTCAGATGACCGGGCTGCCAGTCACAATCAACGGCTTCTCTCACGGGGTGAAGAGCTTTCCTCGCCGGAACAGTTCAAGCCAGGCGACCATTACATGGAATCGCCTCCTGCTCTATGCCGTGGCGCTTCGGTACGAGGCTGGCTCGACGACCGATGGCATGCATCGCCTCAAGGAAAGTGTCGCTATCGCGGCCGGCCAGTTGGCGCTCCACGCCGATCGGAGATGCCGAGGACGTAAGCTTACCTCGCGTAAGGAGGCCGAATTGAAAGCCTTGGACCTACTCCAAGACTTTTTCCCACGTCTTCCAACGGACAAGCCAGAAGTGGCGCTTGGCCTGAACACGAATCCCGAACTATCCAATCCGACGGGCGAGCTTATCCGCGATGTCGTGGCCGCGTGCCGGAAGATGTATGACCCGAAGGTTGATGGTTATCTCCTCGCATCCGATATGGAATCTCTCGCAAAGGGTGCAAGGAAAAGTCGGGAGGATCGCCGTTGGTCTTACGTTGGCGGTGCACCGGATGACGCTCTAACCCAGATCGAGGAAACCGCAGATAAGCTCTGTATGATTTTTAGTGCCCTCAGTAAGCAGGGAGGAGTCCCGGCGTCTTTGATACTCATGCCGTCGCACCAGACTTGGCCGAAGGGTGTGGGACTTAGCAGAGCTTTCGAGAGGACCAACGCGCAGCGCACGCGCAAGTTTTCAGAAACCAAGGAGCGGCTTGACCGGGAACTGTCCACCGGGAACATGAAGGTGCTTACCACGGTGGGGGTCTCGTCTCCGGGTAAGAACGCGTGGCCTGATTGTGAGGCGGCCATGCTTGTAGAATGCGAAACTTATCTTGAGTTTCTAGGATGGATTGCATCGCACGTAGCCGCGCTTCAAGCCGAAAGTCAGCACTTGAGTTCCTTGATGATTGCCCCCCTGATAAACGGAAGAGCGATTGTTTCCTGTGCGATGCAGGTGCTGTCTTCGGTAGGCCTGCTTCCGGCGCGTGAATTTGAATCGAGGTGGTGCGGGAAGCTGGACGCTGCTTGCTTCAAAGGAGTAGCACTACAGGCGTTTGAAGACGCGTTTGGCAACATGCTTTCCTTTTACGCCGCGCGGGAATTGTTGAGCGGAAAGGAGTTGCACGACGTGGAGCTCCAATATATCCAGCGCGCCGGTCAAACATCGCAGAGCGCTTTCGACCGGTTTCGGTCCATCGTTTCCGAGAAGCCATCCAAAATGAGCGCTCTAAGCGTTAGTTTTCTTGCTGAGTTGAATACTATATTTACCGCCGAAGATAGGTCCGCAGATGCAAGGCCGGCTGTCGATCTTGCACGGCGACTGCTGTCAGGATTTGCCGACGGACAACAACCGACCAGCCTGACAGATATTCAGAACGCCATCCTCGGTGTTCGCGTTACCCTTGTCGACTTCGACATGAATGAACTTCCAGGTGATGCCTAGTGGTGCTGGATATGCCGAAAGACAACGCGTGGACCTAGAGCGCGTCACCGATGGTTTGAGATAGCAATGCCGACGATGGAGTCCGCGTCAGGTACGACGGGGAGATGCCTGGTATGTTCGAGAATAAGTCTGCCGATAGCCCGCTTCACGTGCACAAGAAGCGCGTGCATCTGGTCGTGATTGAACGTTAGCGGCTTTTCCGGCTGAGCCATGTCAGTCATGACCTTGAGCTTTGCATGTTCGGACGCCGTGACAACGCCACCGTTGTGAATGATCGCCTGCGCAGGGTGCGGAGATCGCCCATTTCGTCGATCCTGATAGCATTCGGTTCAACACCGCGAATGCGCGCTATGCGAGGCCTCGTCTCTTCGTCCCATGTCGCAAAGATGAATACCACGATCGCCCAGCAGACCTGCTGCTCGTTGAAGCCAGCCTCGGAATTGACCTTCATGAATTCATCCGCCCGAATGATGCGATGATGCAGCACGTCGGGACTGCTGGGATCATCTTCTACACTCGCCCAGGTAATGACGGGTTGGCCATCGACAATGCGGCGGTTGGTAGGCCGTTGCACCCGGGGCATCTGCCGCTCGATACGCGCCTTGTTTCCCTGAAATCCGACCAAGCAATCGCAATAGACACCGACCTGCCGGTTCACGAAGTCTATGAATTCGCGCAGGACATCGAGTTCAGCCTTTATCTTCCCGAGATCCATCCTCCATTCTGTCAGCAGCACGCGATTCCTGCGACCCATAACAACTATTGGGGGCATCCGGCTTCGCCGGAAACGGGCTCTATTCGCTTCGCTCACCGAGCCTCTGTTTCGCACAAGGCTACGCAGGGTCTCGGCCCTTCGGGTATCTAAGGTGACTGAGCTGGATGTGGCCATGGAGGCCGCCCGCAGGCACTAAGACGACGAGCGTATGTGGCGGACGCGAGTGATCCAGTCACGGATTCTGCTCCGCGCAAAGCCCTGAGGCGCGACAGCCTCTGCGACCTGTCTGACGAGGTCAGATGCCCGGTGCGTAACTGCGAACGCCCCGGTGTCCTTCATCTCCGACGCAAACTGCTCCGAGTCGTTTGAGCTGTAGATGATCACAGGCGTTTCGCTGCCGCGTTCTCGCAGCCGTCTTACGAGGGTCTTGGCTGCGTCGGGATCACCTGGGCGAGACGAGTCAGAGATGATTGCGTCGTACTGCACTTTCGAAATGTCGTTCAAAGCCTCGTCAGTATCCACGACCATGTCAATCGTGAAGCCAAGTCCTTCAAGTGCCCTCATCTCGAGGACATTGTTTGTCGGTTGATCGTCTACCCAGAGGAGGCGTCGTCGATCGGTCGAATGATGAGGGGTCAGAAGCAGACGCGCAGCAAAATCCGCGGCGCTCAGCGACTTTCCGACTGATTGTGGGAGATGCCGGATTTGGGAAGGCTCATTGGCTTGTTTTGTCAGGTCGGCGCTCACGACCGCTTCCTGGACGCTGCGCTTTGCCGTTCCCTCGAAGCCAAAGGCCTTGAACGACCCCTCAGATATATTGGAAAGAAACTGTTTGAAGGCGTCGGCAAACCACCAGACAATAACCAAGACGACAGCCGGCCATGCAAATGCTCCTACGAGCTTGGCGACCGCCTCAATAAGGCGAATGAAAGCGTCCATAGAAACCCCCCGGGAGCCGCAGATTACCAAGGGTTGTGCGAAAGACAATCTCGCGGCAAAGCCCCCATTGAAGGGGCTTGGCGCTAGTAGGCTATCGCATCGTCCATCTCGGGCTCGCTGCGCTGCCGATCGGTCTCCGTCTCCTGCTCGGGGAAAGCCGCCGTTGTGAATGCGGCGAAGCTATCTGATCCACCTCGGAGATCCCGTCGCATCGGGCGGCGGCGCCGCCGCGGGAAAGGTTGATCCCATCGGCGTACGGCGTCGGCAGCATAGTAAGCTTGTCGTTAGTGGAAGCGCAGTATCGATCTCATTTGCGTTAGCTTTCGACGGACACGGGCACGATTGCTCTTTCGGACAGCGGCTGGCCAATCACTAGGAAGACGTGTCGTCATCTAGGCGTCGCAGGGCGAATTCGATAGAGCCAAACCTGGGGTAGGTGGTCCTTCACGGTAGCTGCTCAGTTCTGGGAGATGTAACCAAAAATTTCCGGAGTACGTTTGCTAGCTAATCCTGTCTTGGCGCATGCTGTGTGGAGCGTTGGTCGTTGATATTTCAACGTGCCCTGCCTGATTTTGATTCCTGAAATGAGGTCCAATCTCGCCGGTCCGCGAACCGGTCCGCAGGCGAACACGCCATCCTGGTAAGCTATTGATCTCATTGGTGGGGCCGGCAGGACTCGAACCTGCAACCAGACCGTTATGAGCGGCCATTCTCGCGCAGGTTTAAAAAGATCAATAAAATTAACTAATTACAGATTTGCATTTTCTGGCCAAAATGCAAATCGTGGTGTTTTGTCTCGTTTCGTTTGCATTCGTGCATTTTCATTTCGTGATCATCTTGCGTGTCAGCAATATCGCTTGCGTTCTAGTGGTGTCCCATCGCCCTCGTCTTTTCTAGGGCCCGAGCCCAGTTCGGGCCAAGCTCGCCTCCCGCGATAAGCCGTTCAAAGTCGGATTGCGTCTTAGGCCAAGCTTCATGCTGCGTCCGCACTGTCCAGGCGTTGTGAATGGATCGCTTCTCAAAGCTCTGACGGAGAGCCCTTAGTCGCAGCCGAATTGAGCCGCGATCGTTGCAAGCTGGACACACGCAACTTGCAAGCCAATTTCGATCTGCATCATTTAGCAATTTTCTAGGTGGGCTACTCGCTTTCCTCCAAGTGATGACTCGTTGGCTCTTCAGGGGAAGGAAAATCGAGCCATATCCAGCTGCCTGTCGCCAGCCAATAGAATCCGCCGAGTCGGCTCCGAAGTGCGCAACTGCCGGAAATGTCCTAGTGCCGCCAGCACCGAATGCGTGGATCTTCGCTTTTGGAAAGGCTCGCTTGATTTTCAAAAGAGCAGTGGCAATGAAAATCTCTGCCCCGATCCTCAAGACATCCCCACTAAGAAATCTATGCTGAAGCAACGGGACTATCCCGCCAAGCCCGATCCACGAGGGCTGTCGGTTCGTTCTGGCAATTAACTCAATCGAGTATTCAATTTCGCGGTCAGTCCGCCCATGAACGACGGGCATAATGATCTTTTGCCGAAATCTATCTTCCAAAAACCTGTAGCTTCGGAATGATCGTACAATTTTGTGGCGCCGATCATTTTCGGTATCGGACGCTACAGGAGGAAAATCGAGGCTCACATAAACGTCGGCACTGACCTCGTCGATCAGCTGCGCCACAGTGGAGGCAGTCCATTTCGCCTGTGGATTATTCAACAGGGCGAAGCCTCCGGAATCCAGCATTAGTGGGCCTGTCACTCCGAGTTTCCGGCGTAAACCTCCATTGAAGTGGGTCTTCACCAAAGAAGGACGTCTGATCGCGCACCCGAGGCTTGTAAGAAAATTGCTGTCTCGAAGTTCTGGGTACGAAGAACAGAGGCTGCTCGTGTCTACACTTTGTCCGAGCCAGACAACGGGCTTTTCTTGAGTGCGTCGCATTATGGACCAGCGCTTAGTCTGTTGTCCTCAGATCACCGATCCGAGACTCGAATGCAATTTGCGTGCGAGCGTGCGTTTCAGGGGGCTGGCCGAAATCGGCAATCGAATAGAGAACCTTCTTCTCTCGCGTGGTACGCTCGATCTTGTCCAATCGCTCCGGATCCATCAGCAACGAATTGCTCACCGTGCCTGCAAGTGGCAGCAGGGTTTTGTGTTCATATTCAGGAGACGCCAGATGGTAGACGGATGACTCTGGGGGAAGGTCGCGCCACCTTATCGAGTCGACGTAGTGCGTGTCACACAGACAATTGACGATTTGTACTTTCCTGCCCGCGCGGTGGGCGCCCTTGACATAGCCAACCAGCAACTCCGTGAAAAAGTCTCGCCAAAGTCCGGTGAGCGGCATTCCCGTATCGCGCACGCGGTCGGTCAAATGGATATCGTATTCCTGTATCCATTCGGATGCCTCTAAGAGCCCATACAGCCCGGACATGATCAGTACGCAAAGTTTATGTTGGTTATTCGCGTAGTAATGATCCCACGCGCGGTTGTCGATTTGAGTATAGCTCTTTCCAGAGTACCGCTGGTATGCAGGAAGGTAGGAAGCCCCGTTGGCCTCTTCTACTCCTCCGAAGTCAGGTCCTCGTTGAAGACCTCTATTTGCGCTCTCGTGAAGCCGGTTCTCGGCAGTTTCGAAGCCGTTATCGATGCCGGCATCTTTCAGAAGTCTAAAAACCTGCGTTCTGTTCGAAAGCAGCTTGTCCCGCACTGATTTATCGGAAATCCAATTGGCCGCTCCGGGGCCGCCATACGCCTTATCACCACCCGTCCGCTTCGCATGCGAACACGCGATCAGCAAAAGACGGTCAGGCAACTTGCTGTCGGAATCCGACTTAAACGCTGCTATCGCTGGCCCCAGGGCGCTGTGAAGGGATCTAACTATTTCAATGATTATGTTGGCGAGCCGCGACTCGTCGTCCTTCGTGGGAATGAAGTCTGTGTGAGTGCCTGGTATTACTCCGTGCCTACGGTCGTCAGAGCTGTACAGCTTGACATCATGCGGAGCGCACACCCCATCATTTTCGATCTCGATGTGAATTTGTTTGGGACCGTTTATCCCTTGTTCTTTCGCAGCCTCGATCGCCTTTTTATAGCGACCGAAGACAAACTCACCATCCTTGACCTGCTGGACCTTCTCCGACAACAGAGCGCTGAACGGCTTGCTCCCGTAGTGAAGCACGCCTTGAAGGCCGCAAAGGGGGGAACCTACCGTGATTACCCCCCGCGTTTTTTGGAGCCACTTCTTCTCTGCAGGGTCCTCCAATAGCCGTAAGCAAATTTCGCGAGCTACGAGCCCGCCCATACTATAGCCAACGAGAAAGACGGGGTCTGAGCTTGCGTGCTCAGCCTTGATTGTAGTGAGAATTTGGTCGGCGCTGCGTGTTATGTCCGCGAAGCTATTGTATTCGGCACTGTAGGTGAGACTTTTGACCTCGAAGCTCCCGAATGCGGGAGCGACTATTTGAGGAACATACTTCCAATGCTCTTCTCCGCCTCGGAAGCCGTGGATGAATACGATTAGTCCAGTCATTGTTTACCGCACGTGGTTTGCGCCAAATTGCGCTCGATGTATCTGGTTGGCGAAGCAGGGCCGTCAAGGAGGAGCCTGTCCTAGCAGGGGAAGATATCCGTCACTCTGGCAAATGGCTGTCGCTTCTCGCTGTGATGTCGCGCCTTCGCAGCGATGATCCGCCCCAAATCGAGCCGTCGATTAAGGGCGAAATAGATGTCGGTCCCGTCCATCATGATGAGACGACGTGCCGTGAATGCGTCGAAGCTTTCCACTGAGAAGCCACCGTAGCTGACATAAAGCCCTCGCGTCCAATCGGGGCGCTCGAACAACTTACCCTGGAAACCGTGAAGCATGTTCGCGTCAGCCGGCTTATTGTGCCACTTGGCTTCGACGAGATAGGTTGCACCGTCGTGCTGGAAAGAGCCGTCGATCTGTTCACCGTTGGTTCGGAACGATGCGCGTGCGTCAAGACCCCACGTATCGAACCAGCTTTTTAGAAATCGCTCGAACGCAAAGCCACGTTGCTGGGGAGCCTCTTGCATCTGGGTTAGCGCCATGAACTCGGTCTCCAATGCGCCCAGTCTGTTCTCGCTCGGGAGGATCAGTTTCGCCGGCGATACCGGGGGGGCAATTATCGGATCGGCAGCAAGCGGTCGTCCGCCTAATCTCACGATCAGCGCGCTGAGCCTGGCTCTGCCTTGCGGTACTTTCTCCTCGTCGCCGCGCTCCATGCGCTCCGTCTCACGAATCTCCCACAGAGCATGCATTGCCTTAATAATCGCATTGGTCTGACCGACCTCCAAAAAGGCCCACAATCGCTTGCCTTTCGAATTGCCGTGTATGGCGTAAGCCTCGTCGTAGATGTCGATGCCGATATCCTGCGAGAAGAACGATGCGAAGGTCTTGTTGCTAAAATTGAGTACGTAGCCACCATACATCCCAAACAGGCTGTCGATGAGCTTCAATTCGACTGTAGAAAGTTTTGCCATCGCAGGGACCTCAATTTCGCGATGTGGACGCCAATTAGCCCGAACTAATGTCAGCTTCTAATTGCTTTATGATTCTGCTTGGAGTTGTATCAAGCGCTCGCGCTAACCGAAAGAGCATGACGATGGTCGGCGATTTCAGTCCTCGTTCGATCTGACTCACGTAGGTCCGGTGAATAGCCGCGCGTTCCGCTAGCTCCTCCTGCGAGAGCCGAGCAGATTTCCTTAGCGACGCAATGTTTCTTCCGAATGCTACGTTGGGGTTTTTCACACCCCGATAGTCTTGGCTTGAATACTAAAGAGCTACAGACTATAGTATTCAAGCATTCTCAGAATGCCGGGGCCATCAGGTGGATCAATCAGCGAGCGACTTTTCAGACAGTACGCCATTGAGGTTAGAGGCCGCGGTGAGGCTTGCCTTTCCTGCAGGTGGGATCACCGTCGCAGGCCTTAGGAGAGAGATCGCGAAGGGACGACTCGAAGTCGAACTTATTGCCGGAAAGCTATTCACTACACTCGGTGCCATCGCTCAAATGCGCGAGCGATGCCGCGTGATCCCAAAGAAGCTGTCGGGCAGGGATGTTGAACGGTCGAGTAATGTGAGCGCGACGGATGCTGGCGAAATTGCTCTGGCCAACTTGTTAGCGCTCGTCTCGAATAGAACTGAGTCACCGAGGAGCCGAAGCCGTCGCGGTAAAGTACATGAATAAGTAAAACACAACTAAAGAATGCTGCGCCGTTTCCGAATAAGTTGGCGGAACGAACGATGAACCAATCTGGTCCCCAAACTGGTCCCCTGAAAACTGGAAATTCCTAAGTCATTGATTTTATTGGTGGGCCCGGCAGGACTCGACCCTGCAACCAGACCGTTATGAGCGGCGGGGCCAACCTGATCTCGTAAAGGGCAGGGCTCTTATTCAGCGGTTGGGCCAAAAGGCACCTTTATCCACGAAATGCACCTCAATTCGTTCTTGGCCTCAGTAACCCATTGAAATCGCATCAAATGCGAACGCCCTCCGAGCGCACCACACCTCAGCTGATCCTTGAAATCGCTGGACTTTTCGGAGCATGGCCGCTCGCCGGCTATGCCGGCCCGTGCCTCCGGAGGCAGGTCCGACGAGTGCAGGCGGGTGACGTGGAGGTGCAGGTCGATGCGGTCATGTAACACCGGTCAGGTAGATTCGCGGATGCATGGCCTTACCGGTTTGGTGTTGCCGACCGAAGCCGACCGCTTTCCCCCAATCGCGCGGCTGCAAGCTTGCCTTACCGGAGCGCCTGATGATCTTTGCGAGCTACGCCTACCGTGTGGTCTCCAACTTCGTGTTCCTGGGGCTGGTCTATTTCACGCTGAACCTTCTGGAGAAGTACGAGCAGCGCGCGACGGTCGCAATTCTGGTCCTGGTCTATGCGGCGATGCACGCCTTTTCCGGGCTGCGCTCGTTCTATTTCTTCCAGCGCATCGAGCGCCTGGAGGGCGAGACGCGACGGCTCGCCGCGGCGGCCGGCGAGGGGCCCAATGCTGTCGCCTCGCGCAGGCAGATCGTCGCCAATGTCACCGCGCTCAGGCATGCCGGCGAGATCAAATCCTATATCGATATCTTCTTCCTGGCGCTGGTGATCCTGCTCTGCGTCGCCAAGATCGTGGCCAGCTAGGACCAATCCACATTCAGGATTCCCATAGCTGAATGATGCTGAATCAATGCGTTCCGGACGTTTTGATTCGGAGCGTGCTGATGGGTGTGAAGCGCTATGAGCTAAGTGATGCGCAATGGGCTCGGATTGCGCCTCTGCTGCCAGGCAAGGTGGGCGATCCCGGCCGCAGCGGTGTCGACAATCGCCTGTTCGTGAACGGGGTTTTGTGGGTTCTGCGGTCCGGCGCCTACTGGCAGCACCTGCCGGAGCGCTACGGCAAGTGGAAGAGCGTACACGCGCGTTTCACCCGCTGGGCCAAGGCTGGCGTTTGGGAGAAGGTGTTTGCCGAGCTGATCAAGGATCGCGACAACAAATACCTGATGCTCGACACCACTCTGGTTCGTGTCCACCAGCAGGCTGCGAGCGGAAAAGGGGGGCCAAAACTCAGGAACTGGGGCGTTCCCGAGGTGGTTTGACCACCAAGATCCACATGCTCTGCGACAGCCTCGGTCGGCCGCTGCGCTTCATGCTCACCGCCGGACAACGACACGACAACCTCACCGCAAAAGCCCTGCTCGAAGGCTTCAAGGCCGAGGCCGTGTTGGCCGATAAGGCCTACGACAACAATGATCTACGCACGACCATCGCGGACATGAACGCCGAAGCGGTAATCCCCTCAACCCGCTCTCGTAAGATCCCCATCCCGCATGACGAGACGATCTACAAGCTACGCAACCGCATCGAGCGTTGCTTCAACAAGCTCAAACACTTCCGCCGCTTTGCCACGCGATATGACCGACGAGCAGACTACTTCCTCGCATTCGTCCACCTCGCCGCAATCTGCATTTGGCTCCGCTGAATGTGGATTCGTCCTAGATCACGTCAATCAGGCACGCGCCTGCCGGTCGCCGCCGCCTCGGCGCGCGGCGTACGCTTCTTCACATTATTGGCGACGTGGACTGACGCGTTGTCGGCAGCCGGCGGCGCGACATGCAAGGGCGCGCCGTGGCCTCGGCCGTGCGCCGGGGCGGGCCCCTGATGCGCAGCCTGCTTCGGATGCCTGGCCTGGCGCGCGGAGAACGCCTGCGCGCGCGATACGCCAACGCCAATTGTCGTACGCTGCACGAGGCGGCGATTGGCCGCCGATCGAGCTGCGAGCAGGGTCAGGTCGAGCGCTTCGGGAACGCGGAACACGTCGGGCGCCGGGACCGGCAATGTCGGGACGGATGCGAACGGCGCAAGCTGGGGCTGCGGCCACAGCGTGCGGACGGGCATCGCGACCCGGGTGCGCTGTGCGTGGTCGAGGATGTCGGCATCGCGCCAATCCATGTCGGCAAACACCGGGGCAGGCAGCGCCCGCGTCGCGGTGAACACGAAGTTCGGAATTTTGGGCCAGCGCGTGGTCGCCACCGTCTCGGTCGGTGGATGCAGGTACCATTGCTGCGGCTGGGTCGGCGTCGCCGGGCGATCGGGCGTTGCAGGCACGACATGAACGATCCGGTAGCCGCGCTCCTTCAGCGTGTTGAGGATGCGCGGTAGCGCCGCAACGGTGCGCGGCTGGATGTCGTGCAGCAGCAGGATGCCCTTGCGCTTGGCTTCGATCCGCTGGATCGCGAGGTCATAGACCCGCTGCGGCGAGATGTGGCGCCAGTCGTCCGCCGGGAAGTCGGCGCTCCAGACCTGGATGCCCTGGGACGCCAGATAGGCCTCCGGGATCTCGGCGCGCATCAGGCCGGGGATCCGGAAGAACGGCGCGAGCTTGCTCTTGTCGCCGTTGAGGGCGGCGAGCGTCGAGGCGATGCCGTCGTCAACCTCCTGCCGTACCTTCTCGAGCGGCATCTTGTTCATCGTCAGCGGATGGTTCTGGCTGTGCGTGCCGACGGTATGTCCGGCCGCGATCAGCTTGCGCACGCCCTCCGGATTGAACCGGGCCTGGGAGCCGATGGTGAAGAAGGTCGCCTTGACGCACTGGCTGGCGAGAATGGCGAGCACCTGGTTGCTGTATTTAGGCAGCGGTCCGTCGTCGAAGGTCAGCACCACTTCGTGATCGGCGAGCGGCAAGGTCTCCGGATACTGCATGGTGCCGATCCGGGGATGCTCCTTGGGATCGACGACGAGGGTCCGCGAGGTGCCGAGTGCGTTGGGGTTAGGGCAGTCTGCGGCGAGGGCGGCGTACGGAGTCATCAAGCCGCAGCCCAGCAGCGCCGCGCGGACCACGGTCCGCGACCGCTTCCGGATCATCACCAGGACGTTTGCAATCATCGAATCTCGGCCGCATTCCAAACGCACTGACGAATCCTTAGGTGCGGCGCCATGAATGCCGCCTTAACGGTCTGTAATCCACCTAGCGTCCCGGGTTCAATGTGTCCGGTCGGACACGGTTTTCAGCGCCGCCGGGACGACGTGGACGACGTGGTATTTATGCTCCTGCAGGTACCTCAAGAAGGCGGGCAGCATCTCGGCTGTCCGCATTTGCGGGTCATGCAGCAGGACAATTCCCTTGCGGTGGCCTTCGAGCCGCCCGGTGAGCAGCTTCAGTTCCTCCTCGGGGGTCATCTTGTTCCAATCGCTGGCCCAGAAATCGGCTCCGAACACCGCGATACCGCGCTTTTCCAGGTGGTCCAGCAGGGCGGGTGTCGATTCGAAATAGGGGAACCGGAAGAACGGCGTGCTCGGAATCTTGCTCTCGGTGCCGCGCAGGGCCTTCTGGACCGCTTCGATCCCCCGGTTGATGTTCGCCTCGGCCTGATCCGGCGGGAGTTTGTTGAGATGCGGATGGTCCCAGCTGTGATAGCCGATGGTGTGGCCGAGGCGCGCGATCTTGCGGACCATATCGGGATGATCGGCCGCGTTGCGGCCGACCATGAAGAAGGTTGCCTGCACGCATTCAGCCGCCAGCGCCGTCAGCACCTTGTCGGTGACCCCCGGCGTCGGTCCGTCGTCGAAGGTCAGCACGACCTCGCCATCCCTGAGCGGCAGGGTCTGCGGAAAGCTCTTCAGCCCGACGCGCGGATAGGTCGCGGGGTCGACCTCGAGTACACGTGAGGTGCCGAGCGCGTCCTTGCGCTGGCATTCGGCGGCGTGCGCCGAGCCGAACAGTGCAATAGGCGCGAGCGCGACCAGCGCCGCGAAAGCCTTCCGGAGCGGTCGCGGTGCGCTCGACATCTTTCTCATTGCACTGGGCCCCACCGATTAGGTAATCCGTTCCGCACTCATCCAACCAGTTTTTCCCCTCCTGTCAAACCGGCGAAACACGGCATGGCCGAGAATTTCGACGTTGCCGAACCCGCCGAGGCCGATCCGCTGGCCCGGATGCCGATGCGGGACGAGGAGGGCGAGCTCCGCGGCGAATTCGTCGCGGCGATCACCCGGGCCATCCACGCCGCCGACCGGCCGTTGCTGTGCGAGGTGGTGGCGGAACTGCACGAGGCCGATCTCGGCGACCTGATCGCGGCGCTGGAGCCGGACGACCGCGTCACCCTGGTCGAGATCACCGGCACCGATTTCGACTTCTCGGCGCTCAACGAAGTCGACGAGACCGTCCGCGAGGAGATCCTCGAGGAACTCGAGCCGGAGACGGTTGCCGAGGGCGTCCGCGAGCTCGAATCTGACGACGCCGTCGAGCTCCTGGAGAGTCTCGACGAGGAGGACCAGGAAGAGATCCTGGAGAAGCTGCCGGCGGCCGAGCGCGAGGACATCGAGCGCAGTCTGCTGTACCCGGAGAATTCCGCCGGCCGGCGGATGCAGACCGAGTTCATCGCGGTGCCGCCAGATTGGAATGTCGGGCAGGCGATCGACTACATGCGCGACACGCCGGACCTGCCGGATCGCTTCTACGAAATCTATGTGGTCGATGCCGACAAGCACCTGCTCGGCGCCGTGCCGCTCGACGTGCTGCTGCGCGCGCGCCGCCCGGTCCCGATCAAGGATCTGATCGACGAGGACCGTCGCCGGGTTTCCGCGCTGGAAGACCAGGAAGAGGTCGCGCGGATGTTCGGCAAGTACAACCTGGTCGCAGCTCCCGTGGTTGACACCATCGACCGGCTGGTCGGCGTGATCACCATCGACGACGTCGTCGACGTGATCGAGGAGGAGGCAGACGAAGACTTGAAGGCGCTCGGCGGCGTCACCAGCGACGAAGAGCTGTCCGACACGGTGTGGACCATCGCCCGCGGCCGCTTCAACTGGCTCCTGGTCAATCTCGCTACCGCGTTCCTGGCCTCGTCGGTGCTCGGTCTGTTCGAGGGCCAGCTCGAGAAGATGGTGGCGCTCGCGGTGCTGGCGCCGATCGTGGCGAGCCAGGGCGGCAATGCCGCGACCCAGACCATGACGGTCGCGGTGCGCGCGCTCGCCACCCGCGAGCTCGGCCCGTACAACGCGATGCGGGTGGTGCTGCGCGAGACCATGGTCGGGCTCGTCAACGGCATCGCCTTTGCCGTCATCACCGGCGTTGCCGCGGTGGCGTGGTTCAAGATCCCCGGCCTCGGCATCGTGATCGGGCTTGCGATCATCTGCAATCTGGTCGCCGGCGCGCTCGGCGGCATCCTGATCCCGATGGTGCTGGAACGGGTGCGGGCCGACCCCGCGGTCGCCTCCGGCACCTTCGTCACCACCGTCACCGACGTGGTCGGCTTCTTCTCGTTCCTCGGCATCGCCACGCTGTGGTTCGGCCTCAAGTAACGCGCTCGCGGGTAGGGCGGCGCATGGTTCGGGCGCGAGCCGCGCCGGGCCGCTTATCGTTAATCCGAACTTAACGCGCTTCATCGATGATGCCGCTATCTCCAAGGGGCCATCACGGGGGCCATCATGCAGCGGTTGCGGCTCAAGGCGGACGGACGGATCGTCGAATTGCGCGACGGGCAGGAAATCCCGCTCGTGCCCGCACATCCCGACCGGGCGGCGATGCAGCCTGCGGCCGCGCAGCCGGCCGTACGCGATCTGCGCCGCCGGGCCCAGCTCACCCAGCTGGAATTCGCCGCCAAGCTCGGCGTGCCCGTGGAAACCATCCGCAACTGGGAGCAGGGCAAGCGCGCGCCACGCGGACCTGCCCGCGCGCTGCTCGCCGTGATCGCCCATTCGCCGGAGACGGTGTTCGCCGCGCTGTCGAGCGAGCCGACGGCGGCTTGAGCGGGTAGGGCGCGCTC
Source organism: Bradyrhizobium sp. USDA 4502 (assembly GCF_054063355.1). NCBI lineage: Bacteria > Pseudomonadati > Pseudomonadota > Alphaproteobacteria > Hyphomicrobiales > Nitrobacteraceae > Bradyrhizobium > Bradyrhizobium sp. USDA 4502. Next base: position 3,525,169 of record NZ_JBSSGF010000001.1, on the reverse strand, counting down.
CATCATCGCTGCAATCTCGGTGTCGTCCCTGCCTAGTGCGCAATTGCGCACGGGAGCAGGGACCCATACTCCGCGGCCTGTGTTGTGAACGGGACTCGTCGTTCAACCATCCCGCGACAATGCCGATCTGTGGTGGTCCCTGCTTTCGCAGGGACGACAGCGAGTGTGTTGCACGACCGGGAGTCAAACTTTCGCATTCTCGCGACATGATCTGCCCGAGCTTTGCTTTTTGTTCCGCCCTCTCTTGAACAGAGGGCGCAGGGAAAGCCGGGTGCCGATCGCACCCATGGGCCCCGAGCAAAAGGTAGAAAGCTCGGGGGTAGGACCACAGGTGTAACCGGAAACAACCCGGCTTTCCCTGCGCGATGGGTTACGGCTTATACGTGCTCTCCCCGGCGAGACTGGGCTTTTTTGTCGCCGCCCTCGCAAACGCTTGCGCACTTTGCGAGAGGACACCTGCCGCTAGGGCGTCAGGCCTGCACGATTTCGCCGTCCGCATCATGCGCACTCGTCAGTTGCGCTTGCCGCGTCCTCCGCATCTCACCGCAACACCCGTGACGATGCGCAGCGCCCCTCGATCGGGTGAGACGCGTTATTCATACACTGAGTTGCGCTTCGGATAAAGCGAAATATTTTTGCTTCGGAGGCTTGACCTGTCGGGCAACTCAGTGATCGGCAATTTCCGGGCAGCCTTGCCGCGAGCGCCAATCCGCGTGACACGTCTGGCCATATCAGGCGTTCAAGCATCCATCACCCGCAGCACGGCTGTTTGGCTTTCGGTGCGCAGCAGGATTGTTGTTCCTGGAGCCATCGGTCGCGCGGCTTGCAGCTCGACGGACGCGCCGAGAGATAGACGCGGATCGCCGCGTCGCCGGCATCCATGCGTTCGGCGCGATAGATCTGCATCGGCCGAACACCGTCGCTCACCTCGAACGTCAGCCGGGCTTGCGGGTCGAAGCCGACGGCCTCGTCGACCTTGCGGATGATCGCAAGAAATTTTCCGGCCGGCATGTGACCGCGGTTTTCCTCCTCGATGTCCCAGAGCTGAATGAAGGTCTCGCTCCAGCTCTCCGGGTTCGCGCCGCAATCGAGCGCCCTGAACGAACCGGTCTTGACTTCGGTCACGTGGTAGCTGGGGCGGACGTCCCGGCCGTCGTAGCTGAAGATCAGCGGTTTCTCCTTGTGCGCCTCAAGGCCGGAAAGGAGGGCCGCGGATGACAGCTCTTCCACCGGAAGCAGGGCGCCGACGATCGAACGGGTATTGGCAAGCGTGTCCATGGCTGCTATCCTCATTTCAACGATTGTTGAATTGTAGGATTATCGAAAGATGGAGGAGCGTCAAGCCCGAACCGCCTTCGCCGCGTTGTCGCAGGAAACGCGGCTGCGGATCGTGCGGCTGCTGGTCCAGGCGGGTCCCGAGGGGATGGCCGCGGGGGCGATTGCGGAGGCGGTCGAGGTGTCGCCATCCAACGTGTCGTTCCATCTGAAGGACCTCGAGCACGCCGGCATGATCGTGCCGCGCCGCGAGGCGCGCTCGATCATCTACTCGGCGGATTTCACCGGTTTGCGTGACCTCATCGCCTTCCTGATGAAGGATTGCTGCGCGGGCCACCCGGAGATCTGCGCGCCGGCGCTCGCCGCCGCCCAGTGCAAGCCTTCCACCAGCAAGAAGAAGGCGCGTGCGTGATGCGCGATTTCGATCTGCCACGGCGCCTTGTGGCGGAATGTCTCGGCACGTTGCTTCTGGTCGCGACCGTCGTCGGCTCCGGCATCATGGCAGAAACCCTGACCAAGGACGTGGCCCTGGCGCTGCTCGGCAATACGCTGCCGACCGGTGCCATCCTGGTGGTGCTGATCACGATCCTTGGACCGATATCCGGCGCGCATTTCAATCCGGCGGTGACGCTGGTGTTCACGCTCAAGGGCGAGCTCCGCCCGCCGCACGCCGCGCAGTACGTCGCGGCGCAGGTGCTCGGGGGAGTCCTGGGTGCGATGATCGCGCATGCCATGTTCGGCCTGCCGCTCCTGGAGTTCTCCGCCAAGGCGAGGACCGGGTTCCCGCAGTGGTTTGCGGAATTCGTTGCCGCGTTCGGACTGGTTGCAACGATCATCGGTGGCGTGCGGTTTCGCGAGGCCGCTATCCCATGGCTGGTCGGGCTCTACATCACCGCCGCCTACTGGTTCACCGCCTCCACGTCTTTCGCCAACCCAGCCGTTGCCATCGCGCGATCATTCACCGATACGTTTTCCGGTATCCGCGCGCAGGACCTGCCGGGATTCATCGTCGCCGAGATTCTGGGGGCGATGGCCGCGCTGGCGCTGATGACGTGGCTCCTGCGGCAGAGCGAAACGAAGATGGAAGCAATCCGATGACGATCACGATTTACCACAATCCCGCTTGCGGGACGTCGCGCAACGCGCTGGCCATGATCCGCCAAAGCGGGGAGGAGCCGGAGATCGTCGAGTATCTCAAGACGCCGCCCGCGCGCGACACGCTGATCTCCCTGATCAAGGCCATGGGCATGACGCCCCGCGCGCTGCTCCGCGAGAAAGGCACGCCTTATGCAGCGCTCGACCTTGCCAATCCGAAATGGAGCGACGACGAGTTGATCGATTTCATGATCGCGCATCCGATCCTGATCAATCGGCCGATCGTGGTCTCGCCGAACGGCGTGAAACTGTGCCGGCCGTCCGAGGTCGTGCTTGACCTTCTCGCCACGGACATTGGCCAGTTCGTCAAGGAAGACGGAGAAGTGGTTCCGTCCAGGACGCCGGGTGCGCGCGCCGGATGAGCCGCCGTGCAGACAACGTCCTGATTGTTGCGCTCGGGACCACGCAAACCCTTGCCTGGGCGTCGAGCTATTATCTGCCTGCCATCCTCGCGGACTCGATCGCGCGGGACCTCGGCATCTCGACGAACTGGCTGTTCGCCGCGTTCTCGATGGCGCTCGTGATCTCCGGGCTGCTCGGTCCGCGCGTCGGCCGCCAGATCGACCGGATGGGCGGACGCGAAGTGCTCTGCGCGTCCAACCTCATCCTGGCGTCCGGTCTGATCCTGCTCGGGCTGTCGCAGGGCGGCGTGCTGATGGCGGTGAGCTGGCTGTTGCTCGGCGTCGGCATGGGTCTTGGCCTGTATGATGCAGCCTTCGCGGCGCTCGGGCGCATCTACGGCAACGCCGCCCGTCGCTCCATCACCGGCATTACCCTGATCGCGGGCTTTGCCAGCACGATCGGCTGGCCGCTGAGTGCGTGGGGGCTCGCAACCATCGGCTGGCGCTGGACCTGCTTCGGCTGGGCCGCTGCGCACATCCTGATCTGCTTGCCGCTCAACGGCCTCCTGATCCCCGGGCTAAAGCGGGAGCATCGGATCGCGGCCGACACGCCGAAGCCGCACATTGCCATCGATCGCGCGATGGTGTTGCTCGCCTTTGCCTTCGCCGCCGCCTGGAGCGTGACGTCGGCGATGGCGGTTCATCTGCCGCGAATTCTGGAGTCGCTCGGTGCGACGCCGGCGCAGGCGATCGCGGCGGGCGCACTGATCGGCCCGGCGCAGGTGGCGGCACGCATTGTCGAAGCGAGCCTGCTGAAGCGCTTCCATCCGCTCTGGTCAGCGCGCCTGGCCTGCATCACACATCCCTTGGGCGCCTGCGTCATCGGTCTGTTCGGCGGTGGCTTCGCGGGGGTGTTCGCGCTGTTGCACGGTGCCGGAAACGGCATCCTGACCATCGCGCGCGGCACGCTGCCGCTGGCGATATTCGGTCCGAAGGATTACGGCTACCGCCTGGGACTGCTCGGCGCGCCGTCGCGACTGTCTCAAGCCCTCGCGCCCCTCATATTCGGATTCCTGATCTCGCCGCTCGGTGGCTACACGCTTGCGGTCACATCGGCTCTGAGCTTGGCCGCGCTTCTGGCGCTGTTCGCACTCAAGGCCGGGCCGAAGACCCCCTCGCGGTAGCATCACGCCCCTTCATCCGCCGAACCGTGTCGATGAACGCCTTGATGATCGGGGAATGACCGCGCCCGCTGTGATGGGCGATGCTGTACTGGGTCTTGATGGTGCGGTCGCTGATCTCCAGCGCGCGCAGGTTGGGATGCGGCACGAATTCGAAGTCGGCGACGACGCTGATGCCGAGGCCGCGCTCGACCGCCTTCCACACGCCCTCGCGGCTCTCGATCTCGAACACCGGCTCGATCCTGATGCCCTCGGCCTGCATCGTCGCCTCGAACGCGCGCCGCGTGGTCGAGCCGCGCTCGCGCAGCACGATAGGCTGGTCGGCCAGCTCGCGCAGCCTGACCGATTTGCGTTTGAACCAGGGATGGTCGCGGTTGACGAACACGATCACGCGGTGCGTGCGGTAGGGGATCATGGTGACGCGCGGATCCTCCGGCACCTCCGCCAGGATCGCGACGTCGGCCTCGAAGTCGACGATGTGGCGGAAGGTGCGTTCGGAATTGCCGAGCAGGGTCGAGATCTGCACCTCCGGATGATCGCGCTTGAACGCCGCGATGATTTCGGTGGCATGAAACGGTCCGACGGTCGCGACCCGCAGATGGCCCTTGGTCGCCTTGCCGTGCGCGGCCAGGAGGTCGTGGGCCTCGTCGCAGAACGTCATGATGCCGCGGGTGATCTCGAACAGCGCGGCGCCGGCCTCGGTGAGTTCGGTATGCCGCGGCTTCCGGATCAAAAGCTCGACGCCGTAGCTCTCCTCCAGCTCCTTGACCTGGATGGTCAATGTCGGCTGGCCGACGTTGAGCACGCGCGAGGCCGCGGTGAAGCCACCATGGGCGGCGACCGCATGGAAGGCGCGCAGCTGGCTGAACACTATTGACATAATCAATAGAACGCATCCGTAGAATGAATTTGTCAATAGCAGCCGGCGCCGTACCTTCGCGCCAAACGGAGGACGCGCTGATGGACTGGACTTATTCCAACCCGGTGAGGATCGAATTCGGAGCCGGCAGCTTCGACAAGCTGCCGGGACTGATCGGCAAGCGCGCCTACGCGCTCGTGACCTATGGCGAGCCGGTCTTCGACGAGCTGGAGCGGCGGCTACGCGCCGCGGCGGGACCGTCGGTCCTGACCATCCGCGACGTCGCGCCCAATCCGGACTACCGCCTGCTCACCGAACAGACCGCGCGCTTTGCCGGGCTCGCGAGGCAGCCCGAGGTGATCGTCGCGCTCGGCGGCGGCTCGGTGATCGACTCCGCCAAGGTGTTCGCGGCCGCCGGCGGTGACTTCGCGACCGTCAAAACCTATCTGGAGACACAGCAGGGCGCCGAGCGCCTCGCGGCGATCCCGATCATCGCGGTGCCGACCACTGCCGGCACCGGCAGCGAGGTGACCTGCTGGGGCACCGTTTGGGACGGGGCCAACGGCAAGAAATACTCGTTGGCGCGTCCGTCGCTTTATCCGACCCACGCGGTGATCGATCCGTGCCTGATGCTCGGCAAGCCGCAACTCCTCACCATCAGCACCGGGCTCGACGCGCTGTCGCATGCGCTGGAGAGCATCTGGAACGTCAACAACAACCCGGTGTCGGCCAACCACGCCGTGGCCGCGGCGCGCAGCATCCTCGACGTGCTGCCGAAGCTCGCCAATGACCTCGGCAATCTCGAGCTGCGCAGCCGCATGGCGCAGGCGGCATTGTTCGCAGGCCTTGCGTTCTCCAACACCAAGACTGCGATCGCGCATTCGCTGTCCTATCCGATCACGCTGCGGCACGGCGTGCAGCACGGCATCGCCTGCTCGTTCTCGCTGCCGATGGTGCTGCGCAGCGTCAAAGGGGCAGGCGGGCTCTGCGAGGACAGCTTGAGGCAGATCTTCGGCGCCGACCTCTCGCGCGCGGCCGACGATCTCGAGGACTTCATGGCGCGGCTCGGCATCTCCTGCAATCCGGCCGCCTACAGGATCGAGCGCGCCGAATGGCACGCGCTGATCGCGGACTCGCTGGAGGGCGAGCGCGGCCGCAACTTCTTAGGGTCGAAGGAACGGCTGATCGAGGCAGCGCAGACGCAGCGGATGCCGAGCGCGGTGAACGCGTGACGGCGGCGCAGTGACAAGGAGAGGTATCATGCAAGACAATCGCAAGACAATCACCGTCAACGGGCGCCGTTACGACGCGCCGACGCGGCCGACGGTCGTGATCTGCCTCGACGGCTCGGAGCCTGGCTATATCGAGCGGGCGATCGAGGCCGGCGTCGCGCCGACCTTCGCGCGCTTCATGAAGGAGGGCGCGCATGTCCATGCCGCCAGCGTGATCCCGAGCTTCACCAATCCGAACAACCTCTCGATCATCACCGGACGGCCGCCCGCGGTGCATGGCATCGCCGGCAACTACTTCTATGACACGGCGAACAACGCCGAAGTCATGATGAACGATCCGAAGTTCCTGCGCGCACCGACCATCCTCGCCGGTGTCCACGACGCCGGCTACAAGGTCGCCGCCGTCACCGCCAAGGACAAGCTGCGCACCTTGCTTGCGTACGGTCTGGACTATTCCAGCGGCCGCGCCATCGCGTTCTCGTCGGAGAAGGCCGACCAGGCCACCAAGGCCGCCAACGGCATCGATGATGTGCTCGATTTCGTCGGCCTGCCGCTGCCCGAGGTCTACTCCGCCGATCTGTCGCGCTTCGTGTTCGCGGCCGGCGTCAAGCTGGTCGAGCGCTACCGTCCCGATCTGATGTACCTGTCGACCACCGACTACATCCAGCACAAGGTCGGGCTCGGCACCAAGATCGCCAACGACTTCTACGCGATGATCGACGGCTATCTCGCGAAGCTCGATGCGCTCGGCTGCAACATCGTGGCGACCGCCGACCACGGCATGAACGACAAGTTCCTGCCCGACGGCAAGCCCGACGTGATCTACCTCCAGGACGTCATGGACGACTGGACGGGTACGGGTGCCGCACGCGTGATCCTGCCGATCACCGATCCCTATGTCGCCCATCACGGCTCGCTCGGCTCGTTCGCGACGATCTACACGCCGGAGGGCGCCAACGTCGACACGCTGCTGTCGCGGCTGCGTGCGACGGGAGGCATCGAGGTCGCGCTGACGCGCAACGAGGCCTGCGCCAGGTTCGAGCTGCCGCCGGACCGGATCGGCGACATCGTCGTGATCTCGACCAGGCACAAGGTGCTCGGCACCAGCGAGGCGCGTCACGATCTGTCGGGCCTGACCGAGCCGCTGCGCTCGCATGGCGGACTGACCGAGGAGCGGGTGCCGCTGATCGCCAACCGCAAGATCGCGCTGCCCGCCGGCCACGCCCTGCGCAACTTCGACGCCTTCGACGTCGCGCTCAACCGCATCCAGTGACGCATTCGGACCCCAAGGACAGTGCCATGAACATCCAGAGCCCGGCCGTTCGCCATGAGCAGATGCGCATCGCGGGCATCCTCGTCGACACCGACGAGCATGTCGAGGTTTTCAGTCCCTACACCAACAAGGTGGTGGGCACGGTGCCGGCGGCGCGGCCGGAGCATGTGCGCAGCGCCTTCGCCAAGGCGGCCGCGTTCAAGCCGAAGCTGACGCGCTACGAGCGCCAGCGCATCCTGCTGCGCACCGCCGAGATCCTGGCCGGGCGCAAGGAGGAATTCGCGCGGTTGATCACCGCCGAGTCCGGCCTGTGCTGGAAGGATTCGCTCTACGAGGCCGGGCGCGCCTATGACGTCTATTCGTTTGCCGGCCAGCTCGCGATCAAGGACGACGGCGAGACGTTCTCCTGCGACATCAGCCCGCAGGGCAAGGCGCGCAAGATCTTCACGACGCGCACCCCGCTGCTCGGCGCGATCTCGGCGATCACACCGTTCAACCATCCGCTCAACATGGTGAGCCACAAGATCGCGCCGGCGATCGCGACCAACAACCGCGTGGTGCTGAAGCCGACCGAGCTGACGCCGCTGACCGCGCTCGCGCTCGCCGACGTGCTCTACGAAGCCGGGCTGCCGCCGGAGATGCTGTCGGTGGTGACCGGCAATCCGCATTCGATGGGCGATGCGATGATCACCGATCCGGACGCCGATCTCGTGACCTTCACCGGCTCGGTCAGGGTCGGCAAGCACATCGCCGCCAAGGCGGGCTACAAGCGCCTGGTGCTCGAGCTCGGCGGCAACGATCCCCTGATCGTGATGGAGGACGCCGACCTCGACAAGGCGGCCGAGCTCGCGGTCACCGGCGCCACCAAGAATTCCGGCCAGCGTTGCACGGCGGTGAAGCGCATCCTCTGCGTCGAGGCGGTCGCCGACGATTTCGCCGCGCTGGTGCTGAAGAAGGCGCGCAAGCTGAAATGCGGCGACCCGATGGACCCGATGGTCGACGTCGGCACCGTGATCCATGAGGGCGCGGCGAAGGAATTCGAGCGCCGCGTCAACGCCGCCGTCGCTGACGGCGCCGAGCTGCTGCACGGCAACGCTCGTGACGGCGCGCTCTATCCGCCGACCGTGGTGGACCGGATTCCTTACACCAGCGAGCTGGTGATGCAGGAGACCTTCGGACCTGTGATCCCGATCATCCGCGTGCCCAACGACATCGACAGCGTGATCCGGATCTCGAACGCGACCGCGTTCGGCCTGTCGTCTGGCGTCTGCACCAACCGGCTCGACTACATCACGCGGTTCGTCAATGAGCTCGACGTCGGCACCGTCAACGTCTGGGAAGTGCCGGGCTACCGGATCGAGATGTCACCGTTCGGCGGGATCAAGGATTCCGGCCTTGGCTACAAGGAAGGCGTGCAGGAGGCGATCAAGAGCTTCACCAACGTCAAGACCTACTCGCTGCCCTGGCCGGTCTAGAGCAGCGCGTTCGACGAGGACCGCACGCGGACAACAAGAACAACGCGGCGGCCGACTGCAATCACCAATCAATCAGGGGAGGCCTTAATGTCGATCACGTTCAGTCCGTCGGGCGTCGGCTCGGTCGGAGTCCAGAATCCGGAGCTTGCGACATCGTTCCGCCGCGCGCAGTGGCGGATGCTGTTCGCGGCGATGTTCTGCTATCTGTTCTTCTACACCGGGCGGCAAACCTTCGGCTTCGCCATTCCCGGCATCCAGGCCGAGTTCGGCGTCACCAAGGAGGCGCTGGGCTGGGCCAGCGCGGCGCTGCTCTGGTGCTACGCGGTCGGGCAGGCGATCAACGGCAATCTCGGCGACAAGTTCGGCGGCCGGCGCGTGATGAGCGCCGGCGCGATCCTCTCCTTCATCATGAACTGGGCCACCAGCCTCTCGACCGGGATCGTCAGCCTCACCGCGTTCTGGGGCATCAACGGCTATTTCCAGTCGATGGGATGGGCGCCGGGCAGCCGGCTGCTGTCGAACTGGTGGGGCCGCCACGAGCGCGGCACGGTCTACGGACTCTATACATTCGCGGCCGGTCTCGCCTCGGTGCTGTCGTTCGTCACCTCGCTGGTCGTGGTCGGCTACTTCCAGCTCGACTGGCGCTGGATCTTCCGTATCCCGGTCGTGCTGCTGCTGCTCGGCGGCATCGCGTTCTATCTGATCGCGCGCGAGAAGCCCGAGGACATGGGCTTTGCCTCGCCGCATGACGAGGCCGACGATGTCACCTCTGCGGAAACTGCGGTCAGCGCCAATGAGGGCTCGCTGGCGCGCTACAAGGCGGTGCTGTCGAACTGGCGCCTTTTGGTCGCCGGCGTCGCGATCGGCTTCCAGAACGCGGCGCGTTACGGCCTCTTGGTGTGGGTGCCCGTCCACTTCCTCGGCGGCAACTGGGCCAAGGCCGGCGCCGCCTCGGTGATCGATCCGCGCTGGATCAGCATCGCGCTGCCGGTCGGCATGCGCGTTCAGCAATGGCTGGGTCTCGGACAAGGTGTTCGGCTCGCGCCGCTACCTCGCCATCGTGCTCTACATGGCGCTCGCCGCGGTCACCTCGCTGTGCATGTACGCGATCCCGACCTCGGACATCGTTCTCGGGATGACCGTGCTGTTCCTGTGCGGGTTCTTCACCTACGGCCCGCAATCCTCGTTCTGGGCGCTATGCCCGGATCTGGTCGGCCACAAGCGGGCAGGGACCGCGACCGGGGTGATGAACTTCTTCGCCTATCTGTTCGCAGGTCTCGGCGAGCCGATGATCGGCCACTTCATGGACAAGCATAACCAGACGTCGCTGGTGTTCCTGGTGGTCGCCGTCTGCGCGACCTCCAGCGCGGTGGTGGCGGCCTTCATCCGTCGCTAGCTCACTCACTGCGTCCCGGGCAACGGCCCCGGGGCGCCGCTGTCCGTGCCTTCGTAGCCCGGATGAGCGAAGCGATATCCGGGGCTGGTTTTGTCCCCGCATGTCGCTTCGCTCATGCGGGCTAGGCTCGTTTTTGCAGTGAGCAGAGCACCGAGGCGGGCGATTGTTGCAGCGGCGACGCCGGGCCAATTCCCTGCAATCGCCTGCCTCGTGCGGCTGACCTGACGCCCAATTCCTGATCATCGGCTGCTCAATTGAAGCGCAAGATTGATAAAATATCGACTTATATCAATAAGATAAACTAAATTGTATGCAGAATACAAAATGTGCTTTTCCCGTTTGCCGCCTTGAAGCAGACTTCACGCAGGGCAGGAGAGGCCAGCGACCGTCAAGGACGAGGGGCGCGGCAGGGCAAAACAATCTGTCGGGAGGAGCAAGCAATGAGCGATCAGGTGTCCACCATCGCAATGGCAGATACGGCAAAGCCTTCAGGCGTGCGCTGGAAGATTTTCCTGCTGATGCTGTTCCTGATCTCGATCAACTATATCGATCGCGCCTCGCTCTCGGTCGCGATGCCGGTCATCGCCAAGGAGTTCGATATCGATCCGGCGATGCAGGGCCTGATCCTGAGCTCGTTCTTCTGGACCTATGCGCTGATGCAGGTGCCGGGCGGCATGCTCGCCGATCGCTTCAAGCCGCGTATCGTGATCGCGCTCGCGACGCTGTTCTGGGGCTTCTTCCAGGCGCTGGCGGCGCTGTCCACCAGCTGGATGCTGCTGCTGCTGACCCGGCTCGGGCTCGGCGCGTCGGAAGCGCCGATCTATCCGGCCGGCGGCAAGCTCAACGCGATCTGGATGACGCAGACCGAGCGCGGCCGCGGCGCCACCTTGCTGGACGGCGGCGCGCCGCTTGGTGCGGCGCTCGGCTCGATCGTGATCGCCTGGTTGATGGCGGCGTTCAGCTCCTGGCGCGTCGCCTTCGTCATCGCCGGCGTCGGCACCATGCTGTGCGGGCTGTGGGCCTGGTACTACATCCGCAACGTGCCGCGCGAGCATCCGTCGGTCAATGAAGCCGAGGCGCGCTATCTCGAGGAGGCGCACGCGATCGAGGATGCGGCGACGCCGCCGTCTTCGGGCGCAAGCTGGATGGCGTATTTCCGGTTTCGCTCGGTGTGGTGCATGTGCCTCGGCTGGATGTTCTTCAACACCACGTTCTACGGGCTGCTGACCTGGATGCCGACCTACCTGTTCAAGGTGCACGGCTTCGACATCAAGGCGCTGGGCGGCGCGTCCTTCATCATCTTCTTCGCAGGCTTCGTCGGCGAACTGGTCGGCGGCTGGATCGGCGATAACTGGCGGGAGCGGGGCGGGTCGCCCAACACCGTGTTCCGCACGCTGTTCGGCATCGCGGCGATCATGGCGACGGTGTCGATCTTCCTCGTCGCCTACGTCACCAACGCGGTTGCGGTCGTGGTGCTGCTGTCGACGACGCTGTTCTTCTTGCGCTGGTGCGGCATGTACTGGGCGATTCCGTCGGCGCTGGCGGGCCGCGGCAAGTCCGGCTTCCTCGGCGGCTGCATGAATCTCGGCGGCAACATCGCCGGCATCACGACGCCGCTGATCGTCGGCTTCATCGTGCAGGCCACCGGCTCCTATTTCCTGGCCCTGATGTATTTCGCCGCCGCGGGCATTGCGCTGTTGATCTGCTCGACCCTGATCGATTACAGCCGCAAGCTCCCGGTCTAAAACGGATGCGGCCGAATCCGCCAAGGATTCGCCCGCTTGATGAGGCTCACCAATGACACGTCCCGTCCGGCTCGGCATGCTGACGCCGTCGTCGAATACCGCGCTCGAGCCGATCACCTGCGCGATGCTATCGGGCGTCGACGACGTCTCGGCGCATTTCTCGCGCTTCAAGGTGACCGAGATCGCGCTGTCGGAGCAGGCGCTGCGCCAGTTCGACGCCAGCGAGATTCTTCGCGCGGCCGAGCTGCTGGCGCATGCCAAGGTCGACGTCATCGCCTGGAATGGCACCTCGGCAAGCTGGCTCGGTTTCGACCGCGACGAGAGCCTGTGCGAAGAGATCACGGCGGCAACGGGTATCAAGGCCTGTACCACGGTGCTGGCCTATCGCGACGTGTTGCGGCGGATCGGCGCCAGCCGCATCGGGCTGGTGACGCCGTATCGCAAGGACGTGCAGGAGCGGATCGTCGCCAACTGGAATTCGCAAGGGCTGCACTGTTTTGCCGAGCGGCATCTGTCGCTGCAGGACAATTTCTCCTTTGCCGAGGTCAGCGAGGCCGAGGTCGCGCGGCTGATCGAGGAGGTGGTGCGCGAGGGCTGCGATGCCGCCGTCGTGCTCTGTACCAACATGCGCGGCGCCGGCGCGGCCGAGCGGCTGGAGCGCGGATTTGGCGTCCCGGTGCTGGATTCGATTGCGGTGACGCTGTGGGCATGCCTTGCCGCGGCCGGCTGCGATCCGTCGCGCGTGCAGGGCTGGGGCAGCCTGTTCTCGAACCCCGATCTGCGCGCGGCCGCCGCGATCCACGTGGGAGGGCGCGATCTCCAATCATGACAGTGAAGGCAAGCGGTGACTGAACCCAAGGCGACCAGACGTAACAAGGAACCCAAGCGCGCGATGACCGCGCTGCAACGGCGCCGCCTGCGTGTGCCGCGGGTCGGGCTACACGAGCAGGCTGCGGCGCGGCTGCGCACCATGATCGTGCGCGGCGAGCTGGCGCCGGGGCAATCGCTGGGGGAGGCGGACCTGTCCGACGCGCTCGGCGTCTCGCGCACGCCGCTGCGCGAGGCGCTGAAGCAATTGGCGAGCGAGGGCCTGGTCGAGCTGCGGCTCAACCACAGCGCCGTGGTGGCGCCGTTCCGCCGTGCCGAACTCGCCGAACTGTTCGAGGCCGTCAGCGGCATCGAACGCTGCGCCGCCGAGCTCGCCGCGCTGCGCATGGAGCCGGACGACTTCGAACGGCTCGCGGCGCTGCAGGACAAGATCGAATGGCATCACGGCCGCGGCGAGCTGCGCGATTATTTTCAAGTTAATCAGCAGATCCATTCGGCGATCGTCGGCTTCGCCCGCAATGCCGTGTTGAAGGCGACGCACGAGGCGCTGCTGGCGCGGGCCGAGCGGGCGCGCTTCTTCGCGCTGTCGGTGCTCGGCCGCTGGGATGAATCGGTGCAAGAGCATCAGGAGATTTTGTCGGCGCTGAAGGCGCGTGATGCGGCCCGGGCCGGACAGATACTGGCCCACCACGTGCGCCGCACTGGCGAGATCGTCGCCGAGACGCTGGATGCCAAGGCAATGAACGACAAGGCGGACGACGCCGCGGCACCGGAGGCACCGGCAAGGCCGCGCGGCCGCAAGACGAGGAACGTTGCGCCATGAAGATCCTGCTGCTCAATCCCAACACGACGGCTGATGTGACGGATCTGCTCCATGCCGCCGGCAGCAAGGCGGCATCCGCCGGCACCGAGCTCGTGCCGCTCACCGCCGCGCGCGGCGTGCCTTATATCGCGACCCGCGCCGAGGCCCAGATCGGTGGTGCGATCGCGCTGGAGATGCTGGCCGAAGCCGGCCCCGGCGTCGATGCCGCTGTCATCGCGGCGTTCGGCGATCCCGGCCTGTTCGGCGCGCGTGAGCTGTTCGCCTTCCCCGTCGTGGGATTGGCCGAAGCTGCGATGCTCACGGCCTGCATGCTCGGCCGCCGGTTTGGTATCGTCACCTTCGCCGGCGCGCTGGCGCCCTGGTACGAGGAATGCGTCGCCATGCACGGGCTGAGCTCGCGCTGCGCCGGCATTCGCACGCTTGACGGTCATTTCCAGTCGATCTCGCAGGTGCAGGCCGAGAAGGAGGAGCTGCTGGTCGCGCTCGCCAACCGTGCGGTCGATCAGGACAACGCCGACGTCGTCATTCTGTCGGGCGCACCGCTTGCCGGACTCGCGGCAAAAGTCCGCGACCGCATTCCGGTGCCGGTGGTCGATCCGGTCGCGGCGGCGGTGCGGCAGGCGGAGACGCTCGCCGTGCTCAAGCCGCGCAAGGCGGTGGCCGGCACCTTCCGCCGTCCCGATCCGAAGCCGACGCGCGGGCTGGCCGAGCCACTCGCCGCAATCATCGAACACCGCTCACCGAAGGAGGGAACAAACTGATGTCCTTCGACACCATTATCCGCGGCGGCACCGTGGTGACCGCGGCCGACACCTTCGCCTGCGACGTCGGTATCCGTGGCGGCAAGATCACGGCGCTCGGCCATGATCTCGGCGATGCAGCCACGATCATCGACGCCACCGACCGCCTGGTGCTGCCCGGCGGCATCGACAGCCATGTCCACTTCGCCCAGCCGTCCGGTGACGGCATCGTAATGGCCGACGGTTTTGCCAGCGGCACGCGATCGGCGGCCTTCGGCGGCAACACCACCGTGCTGCCGTTCTGTCTGCAGGAGAAGGGCCAGACCCTGCGCGAGGCGCTGAAGCATTACCATTCGCTGGCCGAAGGCGAGTGCCATGTCGACGTCGCCTTCCATCTCATCCTCACCGATCCGACCGAGCATGTGCTGGGCCAGGAGCTGCCGGCCCTGGTCGAGGACGGCTACACCTCGCTCAAGGTCTTCATGACCTATGAGGGCCTCGCGCTGTCGGACCGCGAGCTGCTCGAGACCATGTCGGTCGCGCGCGAGACCGGCGCCATGCTGATGGTGCATGCGGAGAATTTCGACGCCATCCGCTTCCTGACCGACCGGCTCGAACGGACCGGTAACACCGCGCCGCGCTTCCATGCGACCTCGCGGCCGATCCCGGTCGAGCGCGAGGCCACCCATCGCGCGATCTCGCTGTCCGAGCTCGTCGACGTGCCGATCATGATCGTGCATGTCTCGAACCGCGAGGCGATGGACGAAATCCGGCGCGCGCAGCAAAGGGGCTTGCGGGTCATGGGCGAGACCTGTCCGCAATACCTCATGCTGACCGAAAAGGATCTCGATCAGCTCAACATGGAAGGCGCAAAATACGTCTGCTCGCCGCCGCCGCGCGACGTCGCCAGCCAGCAGGCCTGTTGGGAAGGGCTGCAGCAGAAGGTGTTTTCGGTGTTCTCGTCGGACCATTGTCCGTTCCGTTACGACGACCCGCAGGGCAAGCTTGCGCCGAAGGGACGTACCAGCTTCCGCTGGGTGCCGAACGGAATCCCGGGTGTGGCGACGCGGCTGCCGATCCTGTTCTCCGAAGGCGTGGTGAAGGGACGGATCGACCTCAACAGCTTTGTCACCTTCAGCGCCACCAACCACGCCAAGATCTACGGCCTCTATCCGCGCAAGGGCACCATCGCGGTCGGCTCGGATGCCGACATCGCGCTGTGGGACCCGAAGCGCAAGGTCACGATTCGCCACGAGTTGATCCACGACGGCGCGGACTACACGCCCTATGAGGGGCTCGAGGTCACGGGCTGGCCGGTGCTGACCATGGTGCGCGGTAAGGTCGTCGTCGATAACGGTACGCTCATCGGCGGCAAGGAGCACGGCACCTATCTGCCGCGCGCCAAGCCGCTGAAGGCCGCGACCATTCCGTAACGCGACCAATCCGTAACAAGCAAAGAGAGAAGGCAGGAGATCAACATGCCCTATGCTGTGACAGACGACGGAGTGCGGCTCTATTTCGAGGAGACCGGATCGGGGCATCCGGTGATCCTGGTTCACGAGTTCGCCGGCGACCTGCGCAGCTACGAGCCGCAGATGCGGCACTTCGGCAAGCGCTTCCGGACCATCGCCTACAATGCGCGCGGCTTTCCGCCGTCGGATGTACCGGAGCAGGTCTCGTCCTATTCGCAGGCGCGCGCCGCTGACGATATCCTGGCCGTGCTCGATCACATCGGCGCGCCGAAGGCGCATATCGTTGGTCTGTCGATGGGCGGCTTTGCGACGCTGCATTTCGGATTACGTCACCCTGATCGGGCGCTGTCGCTATGCATCGGTGGCTGCGGCTACGGCGCCGAGCTCGATAAGCGCGAGACGTTTCGCGCCGAGGCCGACGTGATCGCGGGCATGATCCGCAAGGAGGGCATTCCGACCTTCGCCGAGCGCTACGCCTACGGGCCGACCCGCGTGCAGTACGAGAACAAGGACCCGCGCGGCCATGCCGAGTTCAAGGCCATGCTGGCCGAGCATTCGGCGGTGGGATCGGCCAACACCCAGCAGGGCGTACAGAAGGAGCGCCCTTCGCTCTACACGCTGGTCGACGAGATGAAGCGGATCAAGGTGCCGACGCTGATCATCACCGGCGACGAGGATTGGCCTTGCCTGCTGCCGGGCATCCTGATGAAGCAGAGCATCCCGTCGGCCGCGCTCGCGGTGATGCCGAACTGCGGCCACGCCATCAACATCGAGGAGCCCGACGAATACAACCGGATCGTCGGCGAATTCCTGGCGCAGGTCGAGAGCGGCCGCTGGCCGCAGCGCGATCCGCGCGCGGTCAGTGCTTCGATCACGGGAATGAAGGGGTAGGCTTCACGCCGAGTTGAATCGCGGCCTTCATCCGCCACCAGACCAAGCATCCGCGCTTTTCGGGACACATCCCCGGAAGGCGCGGATTTTTTTCGGGCGTGAGCAAGTCGCGACAGCCGGCGGTGCACAACCTGTTCGCATGATTGCTGACTGCTGCAGTCATCTCCAACGCGATCCGTTCAATTCCATGTCTTGTGACCGAAACCGCGTCCACAGATAGCCGATCGCGTGAGACGGAAGAGGAGGGCGTCTGTCATGCGCGCAAAGATTGGTCCCCCGATATCTGCAACCGATGCGGACATGAGCGCGCATCATCGTTCGTCGCATTCATTCGACCGACACAGCGCTGTCATCGGTGGTGGATAACTTGTCGCAGGTCGACGTCATAAATCCTTAAAAATAAAAAGGGGCACTACGGTGAAAGCCAAATTTCTTTCGACGGTCGGAGTCTGTCTGGTTGCTGCCGCTGCGGTGATGTGCAGCGCCGCCGCTCAGGACGACAACAAGGGCAATAACGGCCACGATCATCATCCGCACGACATCCACACCCAAACGCCGATCAAGCATCTCGTCGTCATCTTCAACGAGAACCGCTCGTTCGATCACTACTTCGCAACCTACCCGGTTGCGACCAACCCGACCGGCTCCATTCCGTTCACGGCGAAGCCGCATACGCCGAAGGTCAACAATCTCGCCAGCGCCAATCTGTTGACCAATAACCCGAACACCAATCCGGCCAACGGCACCGGCGCAACCAATCCGTTCCGCCTCGACCGCACCCAGGCCAACACCAAGTCGCAGAACCACGCCTATACGCCCGAGCAGCAGGCGGTCGACAACGGCAAGGAAGACCTGTTTCCGAAATTCACCGGTCGCGGCAGCGCCGGCGGCGTCGGCGCGTTCGGCACCAACGGGCAGGTGATGGGCTATTTCGACGGCAACACCGTCACCGCGTTCTGGAATTACGCCCAGAACTTCGCGATGAGCGACAACAGCTGGACCGACACCTTTGGTCCGTCGACGCCCGGCGCGCTCGAGGTCGTGTCCGGCCAGACCAACGGCGCGCAGAACATCGTCGGCTCGTCATCGTCGATCGCCGACGGCCAGGGCGGCCTGACGCTCATCGGTGATACCGACCCTGCCTACGATGCCTGCTCGAGCACGACGAGCCAGGTCTTGATGACCAGCAAGAACATCGGCGACCTGCTCAATGCCGAGCAGATCAGCTGGGGCAGCTTCATGGGCGGCTTCGACCTGACGCTCAAGAACAGCAACGGCACCACCAACTGCGGCCGCAGCACGTTCTCGAGCAACGTCAACGGCACCGTCGTGGACTACATCCCGCACCACGCCTGGTTCCAGTACTACAAGTCGACCGCGAACCCGACCCATGCGCGACCGAGCTCGGTGAATGCGGTCGGACACTCCTATATGCCCGGCAGCAAGACGCTCGATCCGGCCAATCATGCCTACGATCTCGAGGACTTCTATGCTTCGGTGAAGGCCGGCAACTTCCCGGCCGTCTCCTACATCAAGATGCCGGCCTATCAGGACGGTCATCCTGGCAACTCCGATCCGCTCGATGAGCAGGCCGGCAATGTCGAGCTGATCAACTTCCTGCAGAAGCAGAAGGAGTGGGGCGAGACCGCCGTCATCATCACCTATGACGACTCCGACGGCTGGTACGACCACCAGTACCTTGCACCGATCAGCGCCTCGTATGATCCCACCGCCGACCAGGTCAACGGTCCCGGCCAGTGCGGTCGCGGTATCGGCAGGCAGACGCCGCCGAACGGCCTCAACGGCCAGCCGGTAAACGGCCGCTGCGGTCCCGGTACGCGTGTCCCGTTCCTGGTGATCTCGCCCTTCGCCAAGCGGAATTACGTCAGCCACACCCGCATCTCGCAGGCCTCCGTCGTTCGCTTCATCGAGGACAACTGGCTGCACGGCCAGCGTCTCGGCGGCGGCTCGTTCGACGACAACGTCGAATCGATCGCCGACATGTTCGACTTCGAGCGCGGCCACGGCCAGGACCACGAGTACCGGCAGGACACGCTGTTTCTCGATCCGACCGCCGGCACCGTCATCGTCAGCGCGCCGGACGATCACCATCACCACTAACGCCCTTCGGTTCTGATCCAATCAGAACCGAAGCTCTGCCCTGACGCGTTCTGCTCGCGCGAACTGGTCTCCAGTTCGCGCGAAAACGCTTAACGACACTGGATCTGATATGAATGGCCGCACCTTGTGGCTTCTCGGCGCCGGCCTGCTGTGCATGGCCGGCGCCGTTGCGGCCGTCGAGACGCAGGGACTTCCGGGGACCAATCCGAACCCGGTGCAGCTCAGGCGTCCGCCTGTTGCTCCGCTGTCCGCCATGGCGCAGCTCGGCCAGAAGATTTTTTTCGACGCGTCGCTGTCCTCGTCGGGCGCATTGTCATGCGCGTCCTGTCACAGTCCGGACCACGCCTACGGGCCACCCAATGATGGGCCGGTGATGCTCGGCGGGCCCGCGCAATCCCGGCAAGGGACACGCGCCGTGCCGGGCCTGACCTATCTCGAGCGGCAGCCGAATTTCAGCATCGGGCCGGAAAAGGACGAAGACGACAATGTCGTCGACTTCGCGCAACGGGCCGCGCTCGGCCAGCAGGCTCCGCGCGCCAAGAAGGTCGCGACCGGGACTGCCGCGTCGGCGGTCAACATCGTGCCGCAGGGCGGACTGTTCTGGGACGGCCGCGCCGATACGCTGCAGGACCAGGCGATCTTCCCGCTGCTCGATCCCAACGAGATGGACGGCGGCAGCATCGAAATCGTGGCGCAGAAGCTGCGCCAGGCGAGCTACGCGCCGCGCTTCGCCGAGCTGTTCGGCGCCGGTGTCTTCGACAATACGCGGCTGCTGGTCGCGGAGGCGATGTTTGCCGTCGCGCGCTATCAGGTGGAGGAGCCGAGCTTCCATCCCTACACCAGCAAGTTCGACTACTGGCTGGAGGGCAGGGCGCGATTGAACGAGAGCGAATTGCGCGGCCTGCAATTGTTCAATGATCCGGACAAGGCCAATTGCGGCGGCTGCCATACGTCGCAGCCGACCCGGGACGATCTGCCGCCGCTGTTCACCGATCACCAATATGAGGCGCTCGGTGCGCCGCGCAACGCCGCGCTCGCCGGCAACCGCGATCCCGATCATTTCGATCTCGGGGTCTGCGGTCCGTACCGCACCGACATTGCCGAGCAGACGCAATATTGCGGGATGTTTCTGACGCCGACCTTGCGCAACACGGCAACGCGTCGCGTGTTCTTCCACAACGGTGTCTTCACGAGCCTCGAGCAGGTGCTCGACTTCTATAACTTCCGCGATACCAATCCGGAGAAGGTCTTTCCGCGCAGCGCCGACGGCACGGTGCGCAAGTACGATGACCTGCCGGAGAAATATCACGGCAATGTCGACGTCAGCGATCCGCCGTTCGAGCGCCATCTCGGCGACACGCCCGCGATGACGGCGCAGGACGAGGCCGACATTGTCGCCTTCCTGAAGACGTTGACCGACGGCTACCAGCCGGAGCGGTGAACGTTCCATCGCGGAACCGAACTGCGAGTTGGCAGGGCCTCGTCATGCGCGCATAATGAGCGCATGAATGTCGTCGAAGGCAACGGTGCCAGGATCCCGGCAATCGGGCTCGGCACATGGGAGCTGCGCGGGCGGACCTGCGCCCGCATCGTCGAGCAGGCGTTGCGGCTCGGCTATCGCCACATCGACACCGCCCAGATCTATGACAATGAGCGCGAAGTCGGCGAGGGGCTGCGTGCCTCCGGCATCAAGCGCGACGACGTGTTCGTCACCACCAAGGTCTGGACCACGCATTTCATGGCGAAGGATCTCGAACGGTCGGCGAAGGAGAGCCTGGCGCGGCTGCGCCTAACCGAGGTCGATCTGTTGTTGCTGCACTGGCCCAATGCACAGGTGCCGCTTGCCGAGACGCTCGGCGCGCTGGCGCGGGTCAGGCAGGCGGGCCTGGCGCGGCATATCGGTGTCTCGAATTTCAACGTGGCGCTGATCGAGGAGGCGGTGGCGGCATGTCCCGAGCCGCTGGCGTGCGACCAGGTCGAGTACCATCCCTATCTCGACCAGGCCAATGTGATCGAGGCCTGTCGACGCCACGGCATGGCGTTCGTTGCCTACAGCCCGATCGCGAAGGGACGGGTCAAGGGCGACCGCGCGCTGGCGCGGATCGGCGACCGCTATCGCAAGACCGCTGCCCAGGTCAGCCTGCGCTGGCTGGTGCAGCAGAATGTCTCCGCGATCCCGCGTACCTCGAAGCTCGAACGTCTTCAGGAGAACATCGACATCTTCGATTTCGAACTGTCGGTTGACGACATGCGCGAGATCTCGGCGATCGGGAGCGCTGACGCGCGATGATGAGCCCCGCGATGCATGGGTCTTTGCCTGAGCATCAAGTCTTGGAAAGCATCAAGTTTTGGAAAAATGGCTGGGTCCTGATCCGGATCATGCTAATGCCCCGCTGGCCGATTGCGGCTTTGGACCGAATGGGGATTGAGGCAGGCGGGTTCCGGCCGGTATTGTAGCCCGGCGGGGAGAGACGTCACTGATGTGATCGAGTGGGATGAAGTTTCGGCCAAACGCGGATCTGATGGCGTCGGTGTTCGTGCACCTGATGCTGCTCGCGCTGATTTTCCTTTATTCGGAGGTCCATCAATTCGATCCCGTTGCCGCTGACACGGTGCCGGTCGAGATCGTGACGCCGCAGGAGGTCGCCAAGTCCGAGGTCGAGACCAAGCCCGAACCGGCACCGAGCCCGTCGCCGACGCCCGAGTTGCAGTTGCCGTCGCTCGATAAGCCGGTGGATTCGGCCAAGCCCGAACCATCGGCGCAGGCGCCCGCGCCGCAGAAGCAGCAGGCCGCGCCGCAGCCGCCGGAGAAGCAGGCGACGCCGCCGGCGCCCAAGCCCAGCCCGGCACCGCAACGTGCCGCGGCCGAGCCGCCGCCCACGCCGGCACAGCAAACGCCACCGATGCCCCAGCCAGCGGCGCAGCAACAGGCGGCAGCGTCGCCGCCTGCCTATGCGCAGCCCGAGCCTGATCTTTCGGTCAAATACAACGTCATGCTCGGCCTGCCGCCCGATATCTCCGTGAAACCGCCAGCCAGCGCGCCGTCCGGCCCCGGACCCGGCAAGGACAATTTCGACGCGGCCGCCACCGAGCAGGCCGATGTCGGCTCGAGCGTGGTTGCCGAATTCCGCCGTCACCTGAAGACCTGCCTGAAGCTCCCGCCGACGCTGAGCGCGGGCGACGACGTGAAGATCAAGCTCAGGGTGTTCATGAAGCCTGACGGCAAGCTCGCCGCGTCACCCTTGCTGATCGAAGCCACCGCCTCGGAAAAGGGGCCGCTGTTGCTGAAGAGCGCGACCGATGCGCTGCAGGCCTGCCAGCCCTATGCGATGCTGCCGCGGGATCGCTATGGCGAATGGAAGGTGCTCGACCTCGATTTCAGCCCGCGCGATTTCGCGTCGTAGACCAGGGACGAGCGGCGCACTCGGCCTCGCCCCGCGTGCGGGGAGAGGCCGGATTGCATCGCCAGATGCAATCCGGGTGAGGGGGAGTCTCCGCGAACGCGTCTCTCTCCGTCGATGCGGAAACAGCCCCTCACCCCAACCCTCTCCCCGTAAGAACGGGGAGAGGGAGCGCAGCACGGCCTCGACCGTCGCGTCAGCTTCCCATCGCCTGCCAGGCATTCGAGGCGAACTGCCGGCGCCAGATCACGATCACGACGGCGGCTGTCGTGACGAACAGCACCCAGGGGCTGACGAACCAGCCGAGATAACCGAGGGCGAAGAAAAACGCGCGCTGGCCGCGGTTGAAGTGCCGGCCCGCCGTCTCGAACAGCCGCGTGGTGCGGATCACATGGGCCTCGGCCTCCGGCGTATCGCGCTGGTCGGCCGGCGGCATCGCGCCGAACAGGATCGCCACATAGTTGAACAGGCGATAGGCCCAGGCGAATTTGAAGAAGGTGTAGATGAAGATCAGGATCAGCCCGATGCACTTGACCTCCCACAAAGCGGGCGAGGGCGTGAGGTTGACCGGCAGCGCGCCGAGCACGGCGAGCGCGTCATTGGTGGCACGCAAGAGCGCCAGCCCGCCGCCGATGGCGATCAGGCTGGTGGAGGCAAAGAACGCGGTGCCGTTCTGCAGGCTCGCCATGATCTGCATGTCGACCATCCGTGCGTCGCGGTTGAGCAGATTCCGCACCCAGATCTCGCGATAGACGTGCATCCGCGCCGACAGGCTGTCGCGTCCATACGCGGTGTGCTCCAGCGTGATGGCGTAGACCAGCCATTCCAGCGCAAAGAAGCCGACGGCCAGGATGTCGGTCCAATAGCCGGTCATGTTGCCTTCCTTCGTGAGCGCGCGGCTGACTGTCCGCGCCGGGCCGCATCCGCGTCATGTACAGGTTGAACGCGTGCAATGCACTATGGCAAACTACCGAGGCAACAGGATTCCCGGACATGCTCAAGCTCGTCATCGGCAACAAGAACTATTCGTCATGGTCGATGCGGCCCTGGCTGGCGTTGCGCGCCAACAACATCCCGTTCGAAGAGGTCTTCATTCCGCTCTACACGGACCAGGTCGACAAGGACCGCATCCTATCTTTCAGCAAGGCCGGCAAGGTGCCGACGCTGATCGATGGCGACGTCACGGTGTGGGATTCGCTGGCGATCATCGAATATCTCGCCGAGAGATTTCCCGAGGCGAAGCTCTGGCCTGCGGATCGCGCCGCGCGCGCGCATGCCCGCGCGATCTCGGCGGAGATGCATTCCGGCTTCATGCCGCTGCGCAACGAATGCGGCATGAACCTGCACCGGCCGATCCGCGCCGTTGCGCTCTCCGATGATGCGCGCGCCAACGTGGCGCGGATCCAGGAGATCTGGGCCGAGTGCCATGCGCGCTACGGCAAGCAGGGTCCGTTCCTGTTCGGCGCATTCTCCGCGGCCGATGCGATGTACGCGCCCGTGGTGCATCGCTTCCGCACCTACGCGATCCCGGTGAAGGCCGAAGTGCAGCACTATGTCGATGCCATGATGCAGCTTCCGGCGTTCCAGGAATGGACCCGCGACGGCGTTGCCGAGACGCTGCGGATCGCCCGATTCGAGGATGTCTGACGGTTGCTGCGCTTCCGAATTGTGACAGCGGTCGCAAAGATCGCGGCTTGACGCCGCGGGGCCGAAGGCGTCGAATCCCGGAAGGCTGGTTTTGCAAGTCGTGAAAGGACTTAGACCATGGGCATTCTCGATTCCCTGGAGAATTCGCCGGAGCTGAAAGGCATGCTTGGCCAGCTTGGCGCGGCGGTGATCCCCGTCGTGCTCGGCGAGGTCCTGGGCAATGGCGGGCAGGGCGGCTTGTCCGCGATCGTCGCCAAGCTCGAGCAGGCCGGGCTCGGCGAGCAGGTCAAATCCTGGATCGGTACCGGTAAGAACCTGCCGATCACCGCTGAGCAGCTCCAGCAGGTGCTCGGCAGCGACACGGTCAAGCAGCTCGCCGCCAGGTTCAACATTCCGGTGGACCAGCTGTCCAAGGTGCTCGCCCAACAACTTCCGGCTGCGGTCGACGGCGCGAGCCCGGGCGGCAAGCTGCCGCAGACCGCTTGAGCCGGTGGAATCAGGGTTCCAACCGGGCTCGGTGGGCAATTTCCGGCTGGCACGCAAATTGCTGCCTATCGCCCTGAAAAACCTGCAAAATCGCACCTTCGCTATGCCCCAATCTTGCTGGATTTGGGGAGGTGCGATGTGCTAGCTTGCCGCAGGGTTCTCAAAATGCCGGCCTGAGCTATCGGGACTGTCAGCTCAGCCAGCAATCTCTAAGAAAATGGAGAGGGCGTTGAAGCATAAGTACTCGATTGGCGAGACCGTCTATTTCACGGCCAGCAACGTGGCGCGCCCCGCCGCGAGCGGCACCTATCAAGTGATCCGTCTGCTGCCGACCGACGGTGATGATTGCCAATATCGCATCAAGAGCTCGACCGAAGCTTTCGAACGGGTGGCCAAGGAGAGTCAGCTCGCGCTGTCCTGAAGGAGTTGTGCGCAAGCCGGAGGCTGGAGCGGGTTCCGCGCCGCCGCCGTCAAAAGGCCCTGTTCGCAGAACCATTGTGCTGAAGGTTGGACGTCGGGGTGGCGGCGTTCGCCGTCGCCGATTGTGCTTACGCTGCGTTGAGGGACATCGCGCATGAACTGGGCTTCCTCGCTGGATCAGATCTGGCGCTCACCGACCTTCCCGATGTGGCTGACGCTGGCCGCTGCGGGGTTCTTTGGGATCGTCGTTCTGGTCACGCTGCTGCGTGCGGAAAAATCCGTCGCCAACGGCGCGCTGACCGTGATCACGCTGCTGTCGATCGCGGTTGCGGTCGCCGCGACGATCCGTGGCTTCGGCCCGGGCGGGCAGGCGGCGCCGGCCGAGACACGGACGGCGCAACTGGCCAGCCAGACGGTGCCGGCGCTGGCCTGCGTCGACGACCTCGCCGGAGACGCCGTTCTCAACGCCTGCGAGAAGGTGCTGTTCGGTTCATCGGATACGGCCGCGGCGGCGGTCAGCTATGCGGCGGCGCAGGTCTCGCGCCTGACCGCGCTGGGCGACCTCGCGACCGCCGAGCGCAATTCGACCACCGAGTTGCAGGCGCTGCGCCGCGCCATCGAGCATGACCGCTACGGCCTGGTCGCCTATGCGCTGATGGCGCGCGACCACTGCACGCCGACCGCGTGCCCCGCGTTCCGCTCGCTCGGCGACAACCATCAGATCATCGCCAACATGAACGAGCGGACCTACGAGAACCTGATCACGCGCTACGCAGGGTCGTGGAACGCGCCGGCCGGCGCCCAGGCATCGGCTGCCTCCGGCCTGGTCGCGGCGCTGCCGCAGTCGTTGCCCACCGGCAAGCCGACCAATGCGGAGTTTCCGAGCTCAGCGAACACGCCGCCGGTCAGCATCATGACGCCCGAGCCGGCAAAGCCGGCCGCCGCCGCACCAGCGCCGGCCGCGCGCGCCGCCGCGCCGCCCGTCGCAGCCCCGAAGCGTCCGCCGGCGGCGAAGCGCCCGGTCCAGATCGCGCCGGCCCCGGCCGCGCCGGCGTCGCCTCCTGCCGCCGCCAGCGCACCGGCGGCTGCGAACGAGCAATGAGCGTGATGACGGCGGCTTGAGCCGCCGTCGTTGCGCTGTTCCGGCTTCGTTTGGCTCGAAAAGCGCTCTAGTCCCGATATCCACCGCCGCGGAGAGCGCTCCCTTTTCAAAGCGCTCGCCGGCCGCTACATCCGGCGCATGCCGCTTCATCTCATCAAGCTCGCCGTCGGTTGCGACTCCGTCAAGGAACTCAAGGGCTGGGTTGCCGAACGGATGGCGACCGCGAAGAAAAAGGGCCTGCCGCTCCGTCACGTCCACATCACGCGGATGACGCCGAAGCGCGAGGAGGAGATCCTTGCCGGCGGCTCGCTCTATTGGGTGATCCGCGGCGAGATCGCCGCGCGCGAGAAGATCATCGCCATCGAGCCGTTCCGCGACAAGGACGGCATCGGACGCTGCCGGCTGGTGATGCAGCCCAAGGTGATCGCGGTCTCGCCGCGGCCGATGCGGCCGTTCCAGGGCTGGCGCTACCTGACCGCAGACTCCGCGCCGGCCGATCTCACCAAGTCGAGCGCCGCCAGCGTGGCATCGATGCCCGAGCCGATGCGCCGCGAGTTGCGCGACCTCGGCTTGCTGTAAGCAATCGGGTTGCTCTGAGCAATCGAACGGCAGTGATCCGGGATCACTGGGTCACGAGATGCAGCCGAGCCCATTCTGAGGCCGGGACCTCGACATAATGGCCACCCGCCCTGTCGGCGGTGACGTCGAACAGTTCATGGCCGATCCCCATCTCGCTGAGATATCTCCGGAACTGATCGGTGAAGATTGTGGTAAGGCTTTCGCGGTGCTCGGCAGAGACGTTGGGTGCAAGCCGGTCGTAGATCTGCATCCTTGCGGTCAGGATGACGCGGTTGCCGGGCGGCAGGTTACGATGCACGCCGCCCGCAAGCATCAATACACATGCAAGCTCGCAGGGCACACCGGAGAGCTTTTCCTTCGCATCCAGCGGGCCGCCAGGCCGCTTCAGTGCAAAGCATTCCTCCTCGGGTTTTCCGTTGCATGCCTCGACCTCGGTTGCCGCCACCGCCGCATCGATGCCGCGACCGCGCAGGATGCGACCGAGGCTGGCAGCGACGGTGAGGTCGGAGCCCGGTTTGACATTGATCACCACCGGCAGCTTGCGTCCGTTCTGCCGGTCGAGGATCGCTAGCAGGCGCTTGTAGGTGTCCCATTGCACCGCGCCTTCGGCCGCGATCCAGTCCGAGCAGCCGGGGCCGCAGGCATCAGGCGCACCATGCGCGACGTAGAAGATCATGGCGCCGGGCGCCGAATTGACGCCGCCGACCGGCGGCCGGGTCTGTGCCTGCGCCCCAGCCGCGGCCAGCAGCGCGATGCCAAGAACAATGCCTTGCCTGAAGTAATGGTTCATTCCGATCGCCCTTGAAAGGCGCGATCATCCATGCGTCGCGAGCGTGGCGCAAGCACCCGGCCGCACAGATGAGGCCGAGCCCTCATTACAGGCTCGCATCCTCTCTGCGCATGAACCGTTTCACACTTTTCCGGTCCGGTCTCAGACCGCGATATTGTCGATCAGGCGCGTGCTGCCGAGCTTTGCCGCCACCAGCATCCGCATCGGGCCGTCCTTCAGCGAGCCGATCGGCGCCAGGGAGGCGGCGTGGCGCACTTCGAGATAATCGAGCACGAAGCCGGCCCTGGTGATCGCCGCGGCGCCGTCAGCCATTGCGGTCGCGGTATCCTCGCCGGCGCGCAGGCGGCCGGCCGTTTGCTTCATCACCCGGTGAAGCTCAGGGGCGGCGCGCCGTTCCTCCGGCGAGAGGTAGACGTTGCGTGACGACATCGCGAGACCGTCGCGCTCGCGCACCGTTTTGGATCCGATCACCTTGACCCCGAGGTCGAGGTCCGCGGCCATCTGAGTGACGACCCGGAGCTGCTGAAAGTCCTTCTCGCCAAAGATCGCGACGTCGGGCCGGACCTGGGTGAACAGCTTGCCGACCACGGTGGCGACGCCGCCGAAGAAATGCGGCCGGAAGCGATCCTCGAGCCCGGCGGTGGCCGGCCCCTCCGGCACGATCCTGGTGGCGAAGCCGTCCGGGTACATCGCCTTCACCTCGGGATGCCAGATCAGGTCGACGCCCTCGGCGGCGAGCTTGGCGACGTCGGCTTTCCAGGTGCGCGGATAGGAGCCGAAATCTTCGGTCGGCGCGAACTGGGTCGGGTTGACGAAGATCGAGACGACGACCCGCTTGGCGCGGCGCTTGGCGAGCCGCACCAGCGACACATGGCCGTCATGGAGCGCTCCCATGGTTGGGACCAGCGCGACGGTTGCCTTCTTGGCGCGCAGCGTGTCGACGGCGCGACGAAGGGCGGGGACGGTACGGACGACGGTGGGATTTCTCGGCATCTGGTCTCGGCTCGTGGGGCAATCCGGGTGGGAACGAATCTGGGCGGGACGGGTTGGCGTTCGGCAGGTCACGCAGCTTACCAAGTCCGAACCACGATCGGCAAACCGGCCGATAAGCCTTACACGATCTCGAACGTGCGCGGATCAAAGCCGCCGATCGACGCAGCAGTCTTGCTTGATCGATTCATCAGCACGGCCGCAATCGATTTCCTGTCGCAGCGATGCATTTCACTTGACCGCAGCGGCGCTCGCTTTGAAGATCATTGCGGGGATTTGAATCATGTTGGTGCAGGCTCGTCAGGGTCAATCCGGCTCCGCACATGTCATCGTGCTGGGCAACGAGAAGGGTGGATCGGGAAAGTCGACCACCGCCCTGCATATCTCCGTCGCGCTGCTGAAGGCCGGGCAACGCGTCGCCAGCATCGATCTCGACTGCCGCCAGCAGAGCTTCACCCGCTACATCAGCAATCGCCAGGCCTGGGCGCGACGCACCGGGCTCGACCTCGAGCTCCCGGCACACCACTGCATCAAGTACGGCGAGACGATGCAGATCGAGGAGAACGAGAACGCGGAATTCCAGCAGTTCATGGCCGCTGTGAGCGCGGTGGAACGCGCCTGCGATTTCATCGTCATCGATACCCCGGGCGCGGACAGCTACCTGATGCGGCTCGCGCATTCGATGGCCGACACTTTGGTGACCCCGATCAACGACAGCTTCCTCGATTTCGACGTGCTCGGCACCGTCGATCCCGCGACCTATGCGGTGACCGGCGAGAGCCATTATGCGGAGATGGTGCGCGACACCAGACGCAAGCGCCGCCAGCTCGATGGCGCCTCGACCGACTGGATCGTGGTGCGCAACCGGCTCTCGATGCTCGGCTCGCGCAACAAGCAGCTGGTGGCCGACGGCTTGAAACAGCTCTCGCTGCGGCTCGGGTTCCGTGCGGTCGACGGCTTTGCCGAGCGGGTGGTCTATCGCGAATTCTTCCCGCGCGGGCTGACGGCGCTCGACGACATCGACGAGGCGACGCTCGGCACCCGCCCGAGCCTCGGTCACGTCACCGCCCGCGAGGAGGTGATGAGCCTGCTGCGCCAGCTCAAGCTGCCGCTCGACGAGCGCGGCCGCCGCAGGGCCGCCAACCGGGCCGAATGGTTCAGCCAGGTCGACAAGCCGCTGGAAGTCGACGACATCATCGGCAGCTAGACCGCCGGGCACTCCTTCTGGCAGGTTCCAGGGCGTCGGGCGTCCAGGAAGTGACTATCGTCACTTCCTGGCCCGTCCAGAAGTACGGTAGTCTTGCGGGGTTTTCGGCCACTCCGTCGCCAATATGCCGGAACAAAGCTGGCCAGATCCGGTTTTCCCAAGCCAGCCGCGTTTCCGCTCCCCGTCGGTTGGTCTTGAGGTATTATCGTGCCGCAGAGCCATGGCGCCAGAAGCGAATGCACAAAGGTTGTGTGCACCGCACAATGAACGTGCTGCGAAGTCCCAACTTTTAGACTTCCTGTCACAGCGCTGTGACATATATTCTCAAAAGGAGGCCGAAGAGTCTCCGGCCAAGAATAGCCCTGAAAAGGCGGGCACCTCGAGGACGTCATGAAGCGTGGAATTCTCGTTCTGCTTTCTCTCTCCGTGGTGATCACGGCGGCCTATTTCACCGCGAGCAAGTGGGCGATCCGTCACGAAACTCTCATGTTCAAGGACCCGACGCGCGATGAGCGGCCGGTCGCGGTCGACGTTGCCGTGCGCTTCGACAAGGAGATGCAGGCCGACGCTGGCATGATCACGCTGCCGGTTGCGATCCTCAATCATGGCAATACCGTCAAATTCACCGAATATTCCTTCCTCGCGAACGTGTTCGCGGCGCGCGGCTATCTGACCATCAGCATTCAGAACGACCTGCCGTCGGACGGACCGATGGTGACCAAGGTCGGTGAGCTCTATGTCGGCCGCCTGCCGCAGTACCAGCGCGGCATCACCAACATCAAGTTCGCGATCGAGGAGATGAAGAAGCGCCAGCCGAACGCGGACTACAGCAAGCTGACGATGGTCGGCCATTCCAATGGCGGCGACATCGCGATGTATTTCGCCAAGCAGTATCCGGACGAGATCAAGAAGGTGGTGACTCTGGACAATCTGCGCGTGCCGTTCATGACCGACGGCAAGTTCAAGATCCTGTCGTTCCGTTCGCATGACTCGCAGTTCAAGCCCGATCCGGGTGTCGTTCCCGATGCCGACGAATGCGAGAAGGCCGGCATCACCGTGGTGAACACCAACTTCCAGCACAACGACATGCGTGACACCGGGCCCGAGAAGGCCAAGGACTCGATCCAGGCCATGCTCGATAAATTCCTCGCCGACACCGACAGCGCTGTCGCGCCGGTCGACACCAGGAATGCGCCGCCGAAGATTCTGGAGCCCGGTCCCGTCTCGCTCTACGTGCCGGTCGAGAAACCTCAGACCTTGACCGATAAGCTCAAGAAGTCGCTCTCGCTGACCAAGACCGAGACGAAGAAGGATCCGTCGGTCACGAATTGACCGGGCGGCCCGCGGTCCAGGCTGGCCGGTCACGTTGACCAATCCACTGCCGCGGCCCACATAGTGTTTGCTGTACGAGGCAAGCGCTGATGGCCGGCAAGACGATCAAACCGACATCCGGAAGCGATGTACGCCCGGCCCATGCGCCTGGCGTGCCGGCATCCAGCGCGAACGACATCGCGGCATTCGTCGCCAAGGCGCGGGCGATGTCGCCGCATCGCGCCGGCGCCCACGGCAGGCTGGTGTTCGCGCTCGACGCCACGATGAGCCGGCAGCCGACATGGGACATGGCGTGCACGCTGCAGGCGGACATGTTCCGCGAGGCCGGCGCGCTCGGCAGTCTCGATATCCGCCTCGTCTATTATCGCGGCTTCAATGAATGCCGTGCGTCGGGCTGGATCTCCGACAGCGCGCAGCTCGCGCGGCTGATGAGCAAGATCGATTGCCAGGGCGGCAACACCCAGATCGGCAAGGTGCTGTCCGAGACGCGTCGCGAAGCGGTCGAGGCAGGGGTGCGCGCCTTGGTGTTCGTCGGCGACGCGATGGAGGAGAGCGCCGACGATCTCTGCGCCAAAGCCGGTGAGCTCGGCCTGCTCAAGGTGCCGGTCTTCATGTTCCAGGAGGGCAGGGATGCGACCGCCGAGCAAACGTTTCGCGAGATCGCGCGACTGACCGGCGGCGCCTGGTGCAGGTTCGATCCCGGCGCGGCCGCCCAGCTCCGCGAATTGCTGCGTGCCGCCGCAGCCTATGCCGCCGGCGGCCGCGAGGCGCTGCTGCAACTGGCGAAGACGACGAGCGGCGCGGCGAAGCTGATCGGCCAGATGAAATAGCGCCGCGTCGCGTCAGGCTCCGCCTGATGCCGGTGAGACGAAGCTTCGCATGCTTTTTGCCGCCGGGCCGCCTATATTCCCGACATGCCAACGCTGATCGCCGGCGTCATCGCCGTTGTCGTCCTTTATTCCGCGCTGCAGATGTTCCGTGCGGCCAATCCCGCCGTGCTTGCGCGCGCGATCAAGATCGGCGGCGGGGTGCTCGCGCTGGCGGTCGCGGCCTTTACCGGTGTGCGGGGCGAACTGGCGGTGGCAATTCCGCTCGGCATTTTCGGCGCCGGACTGCTCGGCTGGTCGCCGTTCGGAAGCACCGGATTTCCCAATCTCGGCGGCATGTTCGGCGGTTCGCGCAGCCAGGGACAAAGCTCGCGGGTGCGCTCGCAATATCTCGATATGACCCTCGATCACGGCAGCGGCGTGCTCAGGGGCCAGATCGTGGCCGGACCGCAGGCCGGCCGCATGCTCGATGAGTTCGACCTGTCGCAGCTATTGGCGATGGTCCCGAGCTTCGACGCCGAGAGCGTCGCGCTACTTGAAAGCTATCTGGACCGCCGCTTTCCCGCCTGGCGTCAGGACGCACAGGGCGACCGGGCACGGGGGCAGGGCCGTGCGGCGTCGGGCGGCAAAATGACGAACGAGGAGGCCTATCAGATCCTTGGCCTGCAGCCGGGAGCGTCGCGCGACGACATCAGCCGGGCTCACCGAACCCTGATGAAGAAACTCCATCCCGACCAGGGGGGCTCGACGTACCTCGCGGCCCGTGTGAACGAGGCCAAGGACACTCTGCTTCGCACGCATCTCTAACTCCGGCTACGCTACCAACGCCACAGCCGAGAGCTGCCTTCCGTTTCTGATTGATGCCCCGTCTGGCCCGCCGCTGTCCGGCGTGGCCGATCGCTCTTTCGGGAAAACTTAACCGTAAAAGCTTGACGAGAAGTTTCAAGGTTGCGCCGCGCTCTGACGGCCGGCCGTTTCCGCGGCGGCAAAAAACAAAACGGCCGGCGCTTGCGGCGCCGGCCCTTCGAAATCAGAAGATGCTGACGATCAGTTTCGAACGGTGATGCAGGAGATCTCGGCGCGCTTCAGCGTCTTGCAGGCCGCCTCGGCCTGATCGCGCTCGAGGCCGGCAAAGCGCGCGCGATAGAGCTTGCGATTGTCCTTGGCGACCACCTCGGTGAACGGATCCGCCTTGCTGAGCAGGCCGCGGGCCGAGCTGCGCGCCAGGTCGATACGCTTGTTGGCCTCGCCCTCGGACTCCAGCGCGCCAACCTGGATGATCCAGCCGGTATGCGCGGCGCCCGACCTTGCTGAGCTGGTCGGTGGAGCGGCCTGCACGCTGCGGGTTGCGGGTTCGATCGACGCCACGGCCTGTGGCGCCGGGGCAGCGGGTGCATGCACGGCCGAGGCCGGTAGCACGCCGAGGATGCCGTTGCCGGTGCCGAAATTGGCCGGCTGCGGCGGCATTTCCGGCCTCGAGGTCTCGGCGGCCCGCGCCATCATCGCATTGGAGGTCTCGGGGACTTCGCCGCGCGAGGGGATCGTGTTGGTGATCGGAGGCGCGGACTGCGCCGGGCCGGCCGCGGCGAGCTTGATCTGGCCGGCCTTGACCTGCACCGTCTTCACCTTGACCGGCTTCATCGGTTCAGCCGAGCCGGGGATCGCGGCGATCGGCTGGGTCTGGATCACGCCTGAGGTCAGCGGCGCCGGCTCGGGCTTGGCCTGCGGCTCCGGCTTGGCCGGAAGCGGCGGCAGCGCGGCGGCGGCCGCCGCCATCAGCGAGGGTTTGCTGGCCGGGCGCGGCGCCTGGATCGCGGCAGCTGCAGCGGCGGGCTCCGATGCCGCGACGGGCGAGGTGTCCGGCGCGCGCGCATTATCCGCGTCGGCGACCTCCACATTGGCATCGGCCGGATTGCGTTCGGTGATAGCGGCGGCAGTGCGGGTGGTCGCGGCCTTCCCGACGTTCTCGGCGAGCAGGTTGCGCATGATGGCGTCACGCGAGCCGCCGCTGCGGCCGCCTAGCACCACGCCGACCAGGAAGCGATTGCCGCGGCGCATCGAGGTCACGAGGTTGAAGCCGGAGGCGCGAGTGTAGCCGGTCTTGATACCGTCGACGCCCTCGACGTTGCCGAGCAGATGGTTGTGGTTGCGGATCGATTGGCCGCGGAAGTTAAACACCGAGGTCGAGAAGTAGCGGTAATAGCGCGGGAAGCGGTCCTGGATCGCGCGGCCGAGGGTCGATTGATCGCGCGCCGTCGTCACCTGCTCATCGTTGGGCAGGCCGGAGGCGTTGCGATAGACGGTCCGGCTCATGCCGAGCGCACGGGCCTTGCGGGTCATCATCCGGGCGAAATCGTCTTCGCTGCCGCCGATCGCCTCGGCGATCACGACCGCGGCGTCATTGGCGGAGCGGGTGACCAGGCCCTTGATGGCGTCTTCGACCTTGATGGTCGAGCCGGGCCGCAGGCCGAGCTTGGTCGGGTCCTGTTCGGAGGCGTGCTCGGACACCGGCATTTCGGTGTCGAGCTTCATCTTTCCGGAATCGAGGCGCTCGAACAGCAGATAGAGCGTCATGATCTTGGTCAGCGAGGCGGGGTGGCGCAGGCCGTCGGGACTGGTGGCGGTGAGCACCGAACCGGTGTTGCCGTCGACGATGATCGACGCGAATTGCGGGCTGTAGCTTTCGCGCGCTTCCTGGCTGTGGTGGTGACGGGCGTAGTGCCGCCGGTGACGGCGCGCCTCGGCGCTATCACTCGTGATCAGGATCGCCGTCGTGACGGTAACGAGCCCAAGAACGCCAACTCGCAGCGCCCGCGAGGAGGCCAAGGTTGTTCGAAGCATCTACTTCCCCGTCCCAATTTCTATCTAGATCACTGGCTCGTGAGGCGAAATTGTGCCCAGCGGCCATCGATCCTTGCCTGCGCAACAAACCACTTCGGGCAGAACCATCGGCCCACGTGGCGGCTCAGGTCGCTCTTCTAGCTAAGGTGTTGTTCATAAATAGCTTTCGAGGCTGTCTGTCGGAAGGCGAACAAAGTCCGGGAATCAGGTTAGGCGGACCGAGTTTCCAAAAGATTAAGCAACCGTTGCGTAGTCCCCCGGGGTTTATCGCAAATGCCGGAGATTCGGGTGTGTGTGTGTGATTGTGCGATGCACAATATTCATTGACTCTATTGTGCGATGCGATATGGCTATCGGCGTCAGGGGGCCGGGAGCTTCCCGGCAATGGGAATTTGCGCCTTCAAGTCTGGGAAAAGGAATTCCATCCATGGTCAAGATCGAAGACATTCAGAACTACGGCAAAGAGCATTTCGAGTCGGTCACCGCGTCGGCCAACAACCTGCAGAGCGGCGTTCAGGCCATCGCCACCGCCTATGGCGACTACGCCAAGAAGTCCTTTGAGGACACCAAGTCGTTCGTCGAGAAGCTGTCGGGCGTGAAGTCGCTCGACAAGGCGCTCGAGGCGCAGACCGAGTACCTGCGCTCGTCCTACGAGACCTTCGTTGCGGAATCGCAGAAGATCGCCGGCCTGTACAGCGACTGCGCCAAGCAGACCTTCAAGCCCTATGAGGGTCTGGTCTCCAAGTTTGCGCCCGCCGCTCAGTAAGCGTTGCCGACCAAGACAAACGAAAAGCCCGGCCGTTTGGCCGGGCTTTTTTGTTGTGCCTGAAGCGGGCGACTATTTGGCCAGCCGCAGCTTGCTGAGGGCGGTTCCGATCGTGTTGAACGTCGTCAGGATCTGGGTCGAGCTGGTCAGCATGAAGAATTTGTCGGGCGTGCTGGCGCAGTTCTTCAGGACGGTCGAGGTCGGATCGGCGGGCGAACTCGTGTTCACCTGGATCGTGTAGATCGTGTACAACGGCGCTCCGTTGGAATCCTTCGCGTTCTGCAGGTTTTGGCACATCAATGCCTGCCTTGCGTCGATCGGATTGCCTGAGGCTTGCGAGCTGCCGTCGCCGTAGTCGGGCCAGCGGTCCTCGGTATTCAGACCGTCGGACAAGAGGATGATGACCCGGTTGTAGGTCGTGTTGGTGTCCTCCGACGGCGCGTTCAGCGGACCACCCACCAGCAGGGACTGCCACGCCCACGCCAAGCCGACCGCCTGGTTGGTACCGCCGGTCGGCTGCATCGCGTTGACCGCCGTCTTGAGCGCGCTCCAGTTGTAGCTCAGCGGAATGATGGGCTCGAGCGGCGTCGAGGCGCTGCTGCTGCAATAGAATGTGCTGTTCTCATAGTACTCGTTGGCCGGGAACAGCGTGGTGACGTCGGACGACGCCGGCAGCACGCCGGTCGCATCGTTCGGCTGGGTGCGGTCCGTGATGCAGCCCGTCCAGTTGCCGATCGGATTGGTGGAGGCTTGCCGCCAGTCGTTCTTCACCGTCGGGGTCTGACTGGTCGAGGTCCACTGGTTGTTGGTCCACCCGACAACGGCGCTGACCCGGGGCTGGCTCGTATTGTCCACCGTGTCGTTGGGGCCCGGCTGCGTCCAGTCGTGGGTATACAGCTTGCCGGTGCACTGATAGACGCCGCCGGTCGTCTTGCAACTGCAGCCGGACACCGCGTTGCCCGTGGAGTCCGTCGGACATGCACACGAGTTCGAGCCGCTGCAGAACACGCCTGTGCCGGCCGCGGTGCTCACCCAGCAGCCATTGTAGCGCGTGTGCGAGTTCGCATCGACGCTGGGGCAAATGTAGCCGGAATAAGTCCCGCTCGAGGGGATATAGTTCGCGTTGGACGTGCTGGTCGGGTTCTTCGTGCAGGTGAAGCCGCCATTGTTGTTGGTCCAGGGGCATCGCGCACTGGGTCCGACCGCGTGCCAGTTCATCGGCAGGCTTGCTTGCATGGTGCCGTTGGCGGGCTGCGTGGTCGGCGGGTTGAGCCAGTCGGTCCAGTCGATCCAGCTCTGGCCGACATTGCTGGTGCCGACATTGACGACCTTGGCGAACGGAATGACGGAGATGTAGACGTCACCGTTGTTCTTGCTCAGCGCGCTGAGCTGGTCGATCAGTCCGCCGGTTCCGGCCACGGCGTTGCGCAGCGCGGTGATCTTGCCGTCCTGCGCCATCGATCCCGTGTTGTCGAGGGCGAGGGCGACGCGCATCTTGACGTTGCCCCAAGTGGTGGTCGTCGAACTCTTGAAACCCAGCGTCGGAAAGCCGGCCAGCTGCATGAAATCGGATTTGATGTGGCCGGATCCGCCGAGCAGGATGGTGGCCGCCGCGCTCGAGGTCGGGGTGGTATAGTTGGCCGTGACGGAAATGCCCTGGCCGTCCTTGTTGGTGTAAAGCGCGGTGAAATAGGTCTGCGCCTTGCTCGGGATCTCCGCAGCCGTGATGTTGCCCATGGTCAGATCCTTGGACAGCATCAGTGCGGTCGAATCGAGCGCCGCCTGCATCGCGGAGCGGGCGTTGTTGGCGCGGGTATAGTCGATCGCGGCTCCCACGAAAGCGAGGAGCGGCAGCATTGCGAAGGTGAAGATCACCGCGACATTGCCGTTATTTGCCCTGGAAAACCGGCGAGCAACCGCGCAGACGCGATCGGAAATGGCTGAACCAAGCATGGCACTCTCGTCGAAATGGATTGCGGTGGCATCTCGACCGGCGCCGCTAAACAGATGGTGAATCGGGCGCCGGAAACCCGGCAGGGCGGCGCGGGGGAGGCTCAAAAGCCGGGCAAAAGCGCTCGCTATCCTCAATGACGTCTAAATTGGTGGCCCGACTCCTTTGTCAAATCGGGCAGAAATGATTAACCTTCCGAAGGTTGCCGTGCCGGGAATCGGACCGGTGGGCCGCGCCGGGTCTGCGCTTGCGGCAGGACCTCGCGAGGCCCATATTCGGGAAGTCGATCCGGCCGCCGGATCGGACCGGGAGCGGCAATCTGGAAAGCATTGCTGGGGGTTCCGCGATCAGTCTTGCGGCAATCGCGACCACCGTCCAATTGCCATCCGGTTTCCCGCCATCCGGCTTCCCTTGGGGAATTCGAACGCCTGAGCCATGTTGCGATCCACGTTGACAGTCCCGATTTCCGAGCCGGTTTCGTCGATGCCGGCGGTGGCCGCCGCGCCGGCGCCGAAAATGAACAATGATGACAACCGCAATGGGACGGGCAACGGCCCGTCGACCTCGGTCATCACCAAGGTCAAGCCGAAGACCAAGCGGCCGAACCTGTACCGCGTCCTGATCCTGAACGACGACTACACGCCGATGGAGTTCGTCGTTCACGTGCTGGAACGATTCTTCAACAAGGACGCCGAGGCGGCGACCAAGATCATGCTGCACGTTCATCATCACGGGATCGGCGAGTGCGGCGTTTTTACCTACGAGATCGCCGAGACCAAGGTGACGCAAGTCATGGACTTCGCGCGCAAGCACCAGCATCCACTGCAGTGCGTGATGGAAAAGAAATAGGTCGCTGGAACGACTGACCCGCCGCGAGGCGCGGAACGGGTCTTGCATCGCGGTTTTTGATGGTGGTGAACGGCGTTCCCGTACGATCACGGGCGTCGCCGCGCGACGCCCCGATGCCCCGAATTTAGAAGAAAACCATCATCGCGGGACCGGTCTTTCGCCACGATCCGTCGTAACTATATCAAAGGCGATCACGAAGGTTGTTATTGCCTGACCCGGTAATGGCGATCATGATGGCAGGGGGCCATAGAGGACGCGAATGCCAACTTTTTCCCAAAGCCTTGAACAGTCGCTGCACCGTGCATTGGCGATCGCAAACGAGCGTCACCATCAATACGCGACGCTCGAACATCTGCTGCTGTCGCTGATCGATGACTCGGATGCGGCGGCTGTGATGCGGGCCTGCAGCGTCGATCTCGACAAGCTCAGGACCAGCCTCGTTAATTATCTCGAGACCGAATTCGAAAACCTGGTGACTGACGGCGCCGATGACGCGAAGCCGACCGCCGGGTTCCAGCGCGTGATCCAGCGCGCGGTGATTCACGTCCAGTCGTCCGGTCGCGAGGAAGTGACCGGCGCCAACGTCCTGATCGCGATCTTCGCCGAGCGCGAGAGCCATGCCGCGTACTTCCTGCAGGAGCAGGACATGACGCGCTACGACGCCGTCAACTACATCAGCCACGGCATCGCCAAGCGGCCCGGCGTGTCCGAGGCGCGGCCGGTGCGCGGCGTCGACGAGGAAACCGAGACCAAGGGCAACGAGGACGCCAAGAAGAAGGGC
Source organism: Bradyrhizobium sp. USDA 4502 (assembly GCF_054063355.1). Taxonomy (NCBI): domain Bacteria; kingdom Pseudomonadati; phylum Pseudomonadota; class Alphaproteobacteria; order Hyphomicrobiales; family Nitrobacteraceae; genus Bradyrhizobium; species Bradyrhizobium sp. USDA 4502. The sequence goes on along the minus strand of NZ_JBSSGF010000001.1, from coordinate 3,486,393 downwards.
GAGGCGCTCGAGACCTATTGCGTCAACCTCAACAAGAAGGCGCGCGACGGCAAGATCGATCCGGTGATCGGCCGCAATGCCGAGATCAACCGTGCGATCCAGGTGCTGTGCCGCCGCCAGAAGAACAACCCACTGTTCGTCGGCGAAGCCGGCGTCGGCAAGACCGCGATCGCCGAAGGCCTCGCCAAGCGCATCGTCGACAGCGATGTGCCGGAAGTGCTGGCGGCCGCGACCGTGTTCTCGCTCGACATGGGTACGCTGCTTGCGGGCACCCGCTATCGCGGTGATTTCGAGGAGCGGCTCAAGCAGGTCCTGAAGGAGCTGGAGGCGCATCCGAACGCCATCCTGTTCATCGACGAGATCCACACCGTGATCGGCGCCGGCGCCACCTCCGGCGGCGCGATGGATGCGTCCAATCTGCTGAAGCCTGCGCTGGCTTCGGGCACGATCCGCTGCATGGGCTCGACCACCTACAAGGAATACCGTCAGCACTTCGAGAAGGACCGCGCGCTGGTGCGGCGCTTCCAGAAGATCGACGTCAACGAGCCGACGGTGGAAGACGCAATCGCGATCCTCAAGGGCCTGAAGCCCTATTTCGAGGATTACCATCGGCTGAAATACACCAATGAGGCGATCGAGGCGGCGGTGCAGCTGTCGTCGCGCTACATCCACGACCGCAAGCTGCCCGACAAGGCGATCGACGTGATCGACGAATCCGGCGCGGCGCAGATGCTGGTCGCCGAGAGCAAGCGCAAGAAGACGATCGGCATCAAGGAGATCGAGACCACGATCGCGACCATGGCGCGGATCCCGCCGAAGAGCGTGTCGAAGGACGATGCCGAGGTGCTGAAGCATCTCGAGCAGACCCTGAAGCGCACGGTGTTCGGCCAGGACAAGGCGATCGAGTCGCTGGCGGCGTCGATCAAGCTGGCGCGAGCCGGCCTGCGCGAGCCGGAGAAGCCGATCGGCAGCTATTTGTTCTCGGGTCCGACCGGCGTCGGCAAGACCGAGGTGGCCAAGCAACTGGCGGCGTCGCTCGGTGTCGAGCTGCTGCGCTTCGACATGTCCGAATACATGGAGCGGCACACCGTGTCGCGCCTGATCGGCGCACCTCCCGGCTATGTCGGTTTCGACCAGGGCGGCCTGCTCACCGATGGCGTGGACCAGCATCCGCATTGCGTCGTGCTGCTCGACGAAATCGAGAAGGCGCACCCGGATCTCTACAACGTGCTGCTGCAGATCATGGATCATGGCCGGCTCACCGACCACAACGGCAAGCAGGTCAACTTCCGCAACGTGATCCTGATCATGACCACGAATGCCGGCGCGGCCGATCTTGCGCGGCAGGCCTTCGGCTTCACCCGCTCGAAGCGGGAAGGCGACGATCACGAAGCGATCAATCGCCAGTTCGCGCCGGAGTTTCGCAACCGGCTGGATGCGATCGTCTCCTTCTCGCACCTCAATGCCGAGGTGATCGGCATGGTAGTCGAGAAGTTCGTGCTGCAGCTCGAGGCGCAACTCGCCGACCGCGACGTCACGATCGAGCTGTCCGAGCCTGCAAAGGCCTGGCTGATCGAGCACGGCTATGACGAGCAGATGGGCGCACGTCCGATGGCGCGCATCATCCAGGAGCACATCAAGAAGCCGCTCGCGGATGAGGTGCTGTTCGGTCAGCTCAAGGGCGGCGGACACGTCCGCGTCATCCTGGTCAAGGACGAGGCGACCGCCAAGGACAAGATCGGCTTCGAATATGTCGAGGGCCCGGTCACGCCGAAGCCCGAGAACCTGCCGCCGCGCAAGCGCAAGCCGCCGAAGGGCGGTCCCAACGGCGGCGGAGGCGGCACCAAGGGGCCGGCCTCAAAGGGACCGATGGTCAAGGTCTGAGGCGCGAGCGAACAACCAAACGAAAAGGCCGGCTGAACAGCCGGCCTTTTTGTTTCTGGCGGTGGGAGGCGCGTCTCCGCGCCGTCACTCGCCCTTCAGCCGCTGGCCCTCCTGGACCCGCACCCGGTCGGCGCCGCGGCTGCCGGCCGAAGACAGCCGGAGCGTGCTGAGCACAGCTCCCCCCACGGCAAAGCCGACGCCGACCATCAGCGAGATCCGGGTGCCGTCAGCCGGATAGCGCGCCAGCAGCAGCGCCACCAGAGCGGCGCCGATGGTCTGTCCGAGCAGGCGCGCGGTCCCTAACATGCCGCTGGCGCCGCCCGACCGCTCGCGCGGAGCGGCGGCGATCATGGTGCGGTTATTCGGGGTCTGGAACAGGCCGAAGCCGGCGCCGGCGAGCGCCATGCGCCAGATCACGTCGATTGGCGTCGCGTTGGCCGGCATCAAGGCCAGCGTGCCCAATCCCGTCGCGAACAGCAGCAGGCCGATGCCGCCAAGCAGGCCGGCCGGATAGCGTTCCACCAGCCAGCCCGCGAGCGGTGCGGCGAACGCGACCGCGATCGGCCACGGCGTGATCAACAGGCCGATCTGAACCGCCGAATATCCGAAATGGTTTTCCAGATAGAACGGCATCGCGACAAAGGCCAGCATCTGGCCGCAGAACGAGGCGATCGAGGTGCCGATCGAGAGTGCGAAGATCGGAATCCGCAGCAGGTCGACGGGCAGCAGTGGCGAGGGCAGATGCTGCTGCCGCCGGTACAGCAAATGCGAGGCGACCGCGGCGACCGCGAACTCCAATGCGCAGAGATACAGCGACCCGCCATGGCCGGCGCTGTCGATCGCGCTGATGCCGAACCCGAACGCGATGGCGCTCAGCGCGGCGCTCTGCCAGTCGAAGGCGTGAACCGCCGGCCTGGTGTGCGGCAGGAAGCGCCAGCCCAGCGCCAGCGTGACGATACCGAGCGGGACATTGATGGCGAACAGATACGGCCAGGTCCCGACCGCCAGGATGAACGAGGCGATGGTCGGGCCGACCGCGGCCGAGATCGCGACCACCAGCGCGTTGACGCCGATGCCGCGGCCGAGCAGCGAATGCGGATAGATGAAGCGGACCAGCGCGGTGTTGACGCTGAGGATGCCTGCAGCGCCAAACCCCTGCAGGATGCGGGCGACCGTCAGCAGCGGCAGGGTGTGCGACAGCGCGCAGAACAGCGAGGCCAGCGTGAACAGCAACAGCCCCGCCAGATAGACGCGGCGGTAGCCGATGATTTCGCCGAGAGAGGCCAGCGGCAGCAGCGAGATCGTGATCGCCAATTGATAGCCGTTGACGATCCAGATCGAGAACGCGGGGCTAGCGTTCAGATCCCGGGCAATGGTCGGCAACGCAACGTTGGCGATCGAGCCGTCGACGACGGCCATCACGAGGCCGAGCGCGATCGTGAGAATGGCCCAATTGCGCTGCGGCTGCGGCAGCCCGTCGGGATGCTCAATGATCGCGGACGACATGTCGTGGAGTGGCTCTCGGTTCCGGCGTTGCGGGGATTACCGCATGCTGGATTAGCCCGGCCTTTGCAACCCCGAATGCCGGATGCCGGCCGCGACCGAAACGAAGGCTCCGAGCCGAGGCGGCTCAGCCCTGGCCGAGCAATTCGTTGATGCGGCGCTGCAGCTGCCGCTTCTTGATCTCGCTGCGGCGGACCCGCTCGTCGAGATCGCTGACCGGCGTGTCGGAAGTCATGATCCGGAAGGCGAGGCCGACCTTGTTGGCCTGGCGCCAGATCAGACGGGCCAGGAACGAGCGGCCCTTGCGTGCGACGCTGAGATTCATCTCTTCGGGCAAGTGCGCGGCATGGCTAAATTCAACGCAGGCACCGCCTTCGCTGATGTTGCGGACGACGCAATCCATCGTCGAGCCGCGTTCATTGATCTCCGCAACCGCACCATAGAACACCTTCTCGCGTACGCTCTGGCGCCGGTCCTGCATGGGAAATCCTCCAAATGAACGGCACGACTGTACCGGTCCGCCCCAGCGAAAAGAAGGGCGCCGGGGAACCCGTTGCAGTTAGTGTAAATATTTGCATCCGTGAGGGCGTGGATTCCCGGCTATTTTGCGCCGCAAGAGACCTATGGCTTCCCTCGAAAAGCTTTAGTTCGGCAGCCGGCTTTGCCGCCAGTCGCGCGGCGACAGGCCGTAGTGGTCGCGGAACACGCGGCCGAAATGCGAGAGATCGTTAAAGCCCCAGGCGAATGCAATCTCGCCGATGTGGCGATGCGCGTGCGCTGGTGAGGCGAGGTCGCGCTTGCAGCGCTCCAGCCGCTGCGCCAGCACGAAGCGCTGGAACGAGGTGTCCTCGTCGGCCAAAAGGCTGTTGACGTAGCGCGGCGAGATGCCGAGCGCGGCGGCGGTCTCGGTGAGGTTGAGCTCGGGGTTCGGCAGATGCGCAAGCACATGCGCCTTCAGCCGGTAGAGCAGCGCGGAGCGGTGGGTCGAGGCGGGCAGCGCGGCGCCGCCGAGTCGCTCGCTCATCGCCATCGCCAGCAGGTCGGCGGCCTGGTCGGCAAGGCGGATCGCGTTGTCAGGATCGAGCTTGTCGGCGATCTCGGAGAGCCCCGCGATGAACTGCCAGGCGAGCCGCTGCACGGGACGATCCGATGTGAACGTGGCCGCAGTTAAGCCCTGGGTGCCGGCAAAGCGCCGGTGCAGCATGGCGCGCGGCACCTGGAAGATGGTCTGCGTGAAGTCGGCGTTGAAGCGCAATTCATAGGGCCGGGTGGTGTCGTAGAATGCGAACTCGCCGGGCTGGATCACGGTCTCGCGGCCGTCCTGCACTACGGCGCCCGCGCCACTCCGGCCGAGGGCGAACAGAACAAAATCCTCGCTGGCGCGAGCGATCCGCGACGGGGTACGCAGCACCCGTTGCCGGCTCGACGAGACGACCGAGCATTTCACCGCGCCCAGCTGCGCGCTGGTGATGGCGCCGTGGAAGGCGGTGCCGAGGTCGGACTTGCAGTCGAGCTGCACGAACACGTCGCAGACGATGTCCTGCCAGAGCGCAAGGCGCCGATGGGTGGGCGCGTCTTCCGTGGTGAACAGCGCCGGCATGATTTCCTCCCTTCACGAGTGCAAACGCTGGCCACGCAAACAAAGCAAGCTTCATACCGGGGACGGCCGGGGAATCTCCTCCGCAGTCGAATTTTCCTTCCGTCCTGGTCGAACGGCGTGCCCGGTCCCGGGGCAGCATGATGTCAGAGGCCGCCATGGCCGATCAAGCACGAACCGGCCGGAAGCGTCGGCCGCGAGGAGGACATCATGGGCATCGAACATCCGAAATACCGCGTTGCGGTGGTGCAGGCCGCACCAGCCTGGCTCGACCTCGACGCCTCCATCGCCAAGTCCATCGCGCTGATCGAGGAGGCCGCCGCCAAAGGGGCGAAGCTGATCGCGTTCCCCGAAGCCTTCATCCCTGGCTATCCCTGGTACATCTGGCTGGACTCGCCGGCTTGGGCGATCGGGCGCGGCTTCGTGCAGCGCTATTTCGACAACTCGCTGAGCTACGACAGCCCGCAGGCCGAGAAGCTGCGGCTCGCGGTGAAGAAGGCCGGCATGACCGCGGTGCTCGGCCTGTCCGAGCGCGACGGCGGCAGCCTCTACCTCGCGCAATGGCTGATCGGGCCCGACGGCGAGACCATCGCGAAGCGGCGCAAGCTGCGGCCGACCCATGCCGAGCGCACCGTCTATGGCGAGGGCGACGGCAGCGACCTTGCGGTGCATGACCGTCCCGGCATCGGCCGGCTCGGCGCGCTGTGCTGCTGGGAGCATCTGCAGCCGCTGTCGAAATACGCGATGTACGCCCAGAACGAGCAGGTCCATGTCGCGGCTTGGCCGAGCTTCTCGCTGTACGATCCGTTCGCGCCGGCGCTCGGCTGGGAGGTCAACAATGCGGCCTCGCGGGTCTATGCGGTCGAGGGCTCGTGCTTCGTGCTGGCGCCCTGCGCCACGGTCTCGCAGGCGATGGTCGACGAGATGTGCGACCGCGACGACAAGCACGCGCTGCTGCATGTCGGCGGCGGACATGCCGCGATCTACGGGCCGGACGGCAGCTCGATCGCCGAGAAGCTGCCGCCCGAGCAGGAGGGCCTGCTGCTCGCCGATATCGATCTCGGCGCGATCGGGATCGCCAAGAACGCCGCCGATCCGGCCGGGCACTATTCGCGGCCCGATGTCACGCGTCTGCTGCTGAACAAGAAGCCCTCGAAGCGCGTCGAGCATTTCGCGCTGCCGCTCGACGTCGAAGAGATCGACGCGGCCGCGAGCTGAACAGACTACGGGCATGATCTTTTCGGAAAACCGCTTCGCACTTTTCCGGATCATGCCTTGGGCGACATCGAACCAGAGGCGACTGCCATGGAATCCGCCATTCCTTCTCATCTGCAGACAGCCCGGTCGCGTCATCGGCGTGTGCCCGACGATTACGCGCCGCCTTATCCGTCCTTCGTTGCGCGCCACAAGCCCGCGATCACGCGCGTGATCATGGCCTATTTCGGCGTGCAATATCGCGGTGAGCGGAGCGCGGCGGCGAACGAGGCGCTGGCATCGATCGCAAAACGCTTTGCCGGCGAGAACGGCCCGACGCATTGGGACCGCGCACAATATGTCGACCAGGCTGGCTTCACCAACGTCGTCTCGGTCGCCTATTGGGACGATGCCGGGCGTTTCGACGCCTGGTTCGACGGCGCGCGCGAGGCCTGGACCGGCAGCGGCGCCAGCGACGGCGTCGGCCGCTTCATCGAGGTGCTGCGGCCGCATGTTGCGCGCTACGAGACGCTGTTCTCGTCGCTGGGCCGTCCGGAGGGTGTCGCGGTGCTCGCCGACGGCATGAGCGGAGAGGTGCAGGAGCATGCCTATTGGGGCGGCATGCGCGACCGTATCCCGCTGTCGCAGACCGACGCGATGACGCCGGGCGGCGAGCCGCGCGTGATCCGCGACGGCGCACGCATCCGTGTGGTCGCGCATGACAATCTCTGCCTGATCCGTTCCGGACAGGATTGGAGCGATACCGAGGCAGCGGAACGCAAGATGTATCTCGACGATGTCGAGCCGGTGCTGCGCGAGGGCATGGATTTCCTGCGCGACGACGGTGTGCCGATCGGCTGCTATGCCAACCGATATATGCGCGTTGTCGATGCGGAGGGCAGGCCGACCGAAAAGTCTTACGGCCAGAGCTGGTGGAAGAGCCTTGCGGCACTCGAGCGCTGGGCGGAATCGCACCCGACCCATGTCAGGATTTTTGGCGCGGCGATGAAGTATCTCTCGACCTTGGGGCCGAACGCCAAGCTCAGGCTGTATCACGAGGTCACGTTGGCAGGCGCCGACGAGCAGTTCTTCGAATATCTCGGCTGCCATGAACGGACCGGCATGCTCACCGCCGTACAGGTCGCCCGAGCGACGACACCTTGAGCTGGCAAAGTGCTCGTATCTAGCGCCGAGCCTTACGCAACGCGCTCGCGCAGGCCCTTGGCGACTTCCTTCTGCGCGTCGAACTCGCGGCGCAGGCGGGCCAGCTCCTCGGCGCTGAGCGCATCGGCGTTGCTGTAGTCGCGCTTCCAGGAAGCATCCTCGCTCCAGCGCAGCGGTGACTGCACGGTGGTCTGCGGACCGGGCGCCTGCTCAAGCACGCGCAGCGCCAGCTCCAGCGTGAACGCCTGCGAGGCGACGTCCTGCGGCTTGCCTGCGGAATTGCCGAGCGGGAAATCGGAGAACAGGAAACGCGGCACCGCGGCATGCTCGACGATATCCTTGGCGCAGCCCATCACGACCGTGGAAATCCCGTTGGCCTCGAGATGCCGCGCCACCAGGCTGACGGTCTGGTGGCAGACCGGGCAGTTCGGCACCAGCACCGCGGCGTCGACCTTGTCGTCACGGCAACGCTTGAGGATTTCGGGCGCGTCGGTCTCGATGGTGACGCGGTGGCTGCGGTTGGTCGGCGCGCCGAAGAAGCGCGGCGCGACGTCGCCGATCGTGCCGGCCGCGGCGAGGCGCTTGAGCTGTGCCAGCGGGAACCAGGTGCCGCTGTCGGTCGCCGTGGTGTGGGTGCGGTCATAGGCGATGTGCGAAATCCGCAGATCGTGCTGCTTTGACGTGTCGCCGTCATAGGCCGCATAGAACTTGGCCCCGCCGTTGTATTTCGCGCCGGGACCCTGGTCGCCCCGTGCCGGATCGAACGGCGCCGCGGTCGTGATGATGGCGACCCGGGACTGGTTCAGCGACCTCTTCAAGGGCTGGAACGGGGCGGAGGTGTAATGCGCCCACCGGTAGGGAGTGGTGTAGCCTATCGCCGCGTAATAATCGCGGGTCCGCTTCATATAGCCGATCGGGGCGTCGTCGTCGGGGGCAAAGCCGAGTTGATCGTCGGATGCTGCGGCCATTTTGCGCTCCCTTTTGCGCGCCATCATTTCAGTCCATAGCTAGACCACGAGCTTGCGGTGTCAAGCCGCGCCCGCACGGGAACAGAATTGCCATGCGAACCGGTCGTTGCGCCGCATTGGTCATGCTTGTGCCTGCTGGTGCCGCCGGCCCGCGTCGGCGCGGAGGACGCTCCGGCCGCGGCCGCGGCGCCGCCGCCTGGCGCCGAGCAGCCGGCAGCGCCGCCCCCGGATAAGCCCGCTGAGCAGCCCGCGGCCGCGCCGGCGGAGCCGCCTGCGCCACCGCCGGGAGAGCAGGCCGCACCATCGGCCGACAAACCTGCCGCGTCCCCGGCGGATACGCCCGCAGCGCCGGCCGAGAAGCCCGCGGCGGCGACCGACAAGCCCGCGGACGATGTGCGCGAGAGCGACACCCGCGAGGCGATGTGCCTGATGATCGAGTCGGCGGCGCGGGCCAACGATCTGCCGCTCGAATTCTTCGCGCGCGTGATCTGGCAGGAGAGCCGCTTCCAGGCCGATGCGGTTGGTCCGATGACGCGCAACGGCCAGCGCGCGCAGGGCATCGCGCAATTCATGCCGGGCACGGCAAACGAGCGCGGGCTGCTCGATCCGTTCAATCCGGTGCAGGCGCTGCCGAAGTCGGCCGAATTCCTCAGTGAGCTGCGCAACCAGTTCGGCAATCTGGGCCTCGCGGCGGCGGCCTACAATGCCGGCCCGCGCCGGATCCAGGACTGGCTCGCCGGCTCCGGATACATGCCGCAGGAGACGCGCAATTACGTCTCCGCGATCACCGGCTCCAGCGTCGACAACTGGGCCGCCGCCGGGCGCAACGGCAAGATGCCTCAGCGCGCGCCGACCAAGAGCTGCCGCGAACTGATGGCGTTGCTGAAGCGCGCGCCGAACCCGTTCGTCGCAGGGCTCGAGCAGCACGTCACGCTGTCGGCGGCCAAGGTGTGGGGGGTCCAGCTCGCCGCCGGCTTCAGCCGCGACAAGGCGCTGGCGATGTATGCCCGCGCCATCAAGCGGCTGTCGAATGTGATCGGCGATCAGGATCCGAGCCTGCTTTCTTCGCGGCTGCGCACCCGCGGCAGCGCGACCTTCTACCAGGTGCGCATCGGCGCCGACACGCGCCCCGAGGCCGACGGCCTGTGCAACCGCATCCGCAAGGCGGGCGGGGCGTGCTTCGTGCTGAAGAACAGGGCGTGATTGCGTGGATCGGTGGCCCGGATGAAGCGAAGCGCAATCCGGGACAGCTCTCGCCGGTTGCAAGAGCGGCCCCGGATTTCGCTGGCGCTTCATCCGGGCTACCAAGGCGCATACCCGCCCTGTGCCGTCTCTTGCTTGACCCTGCGTTGTCAGCGCCCTAAGCCGCCGCGATTGCAAAACCATCCGGTTCCCCGTGGCGCTTCCTCCGCTCGATTCTCCGCAATGGCACACCTCGTTCCGCGCCTTCCTGTGGGGCGCACGGTCGATCGGCGCGACCGTGCTGACCCTGGTGCTGTTTGCGACCTATCTCGGCATCGGCGCGCTGGCGCATGATTCCGGCTTCTCGCTGGGCTGGACCCTGGCGAGCACGGCGTTCGTCTGGGCCGGTCCCGCGCAGATCATCGTGATCACGACACTCGGCTCCGGCGCCACCGTGCTGCAATCGGCGATCGCGGTCACCGTCAGCGCGATCCGCCTGTTTCCGATGGTGGTGTCGGTGTTGCCGATGATGCGCACCGAACAGACCAAGCGCCGGCATCTGATCCTGGTGGCGCATCTCACCGCTGTGACGCTGTGGGTCGAATGCTTCCGCTTCCTGCCGCAGGTGCCGCGCAACCGGCGGATCGCCTTCATCCACGGGCTCGGCTGCGGCCTGGTCACGGTCTGCCTGATCGCCAACACGATCGGCTACATGCTCGCGGCCAACCTCACGCCGCTGTTCGCCGCCGGCATGCTGATGCTGACGCCGCTCGCCTTCCTGTTCTAGACCGCACGCAATTGCCGCGAGCTCGCCGATGTCATCGCGCTGGTGCTTGGCCTATTGCTGTTCCCGCTGGCGGCGATGCTGAACAGCGGCGTCGACATCCTGGTCAGCGGGGTCGTCGCGGGCACCATTGCCTATGCCGTGCACCGGGCGAGGACAGGCATCATCGGGGCGCGCGCATGAGCGGTTTAATCGGCGACTGGCACGCGCTCGCGATCCTGTTCGTCGCGGGCGTCATCCCCAACCAGATCTGGCGCATGCTCGGCCTGTGGTTCGGCGGCGGCATCGACGAGAACTCCGAGCTCTTGGTCTGGGTGAGGGCGGTCGCCACCGCGATCCTCGCCGGTATCATCGCGCAGATCGTGGTGCAGCCGCCGGGCGCGCTCGCCAGCGTGCCGGACTGGCTGCGCTACGGCGCCGTCGCCGCGGGCTTTGTCGTGTTCATGCTGGCGAGGAAATCGATCTTCGCGGGCGTGATCGCGGGCGAGATCGTCATGATCGCAGGCAAATACTGGCTCGGCTGATTGCGGCGTCCGCATTATCCGCTACTCTCGCTCCCCAAGAACAAGACAACGGGGAAACGGCATGCAGCGGCGCGCATCATCGCTATTCATTGTTGCTCTGACGGCGTTGCTGGCGGCGACGCTGCCGGCGCGCACCGGGGATTATCCGACGCGGCCGATCAAGCTCGTGGTGCCCTATGCCGCGGGCGGGCCGACCGACGTGCTCGGCCGCATCGTCGGCGAATATCTCGGGCGCGATCTCAAGCAGGTGGTCGTGGTCGAGAACAAGGCCGGTGCGCAGGGCGCGATCGGCGCCGAGGCCGTGGCGCGCTCCGATCCCGACGGCTACACGCTGTTCGTGACGGCCGCCTCGATCTTCGTGCTCAATCCGATGCTCTACAAGAAGCTGCCCTACGATCCGGCCAGGGATTTTCACCTGCTGTCCGTCATCACGGACGCGCCGATGATCATGGAGGTGCACCCGTCGGTGCCGGCGAGGACGATCGCGGAGTTCGTCGCTTACGCGAAGAAGAATCCCGGAAAACTCAATTTCGGATCGGCGGGCACCGGCGGCACGGTTCATCTCGCCGGCGAGATGTTCAAGCAGATGGCCGGCGTCGAGATGACCCACGTGCCGTACAAGGGCGCAGGACCCGCGCTGACCGATCTGCTGTCCGGCAACATCCAGCTGATGTTCGACACGCTCGGCACCGCGCTGCCGCCGGTCAAATCGGGCATGCTGCGGCCGCTCGGCGTCAGCTCGACGGAGCGCATCCCCGATTTGCCCGATCTGCCGACGATCGCCGAGAGCGGCTATCCCGATTATGCGGTCAGCGTCTGGTATGGTATCGCAGCGCCGTCGAGGGTGCCTGACGACATCGCCGACAAGATCAAGGCGAGCCTCGACCGGGCCTTGAACGACGAAGCGTTCCGCGCTTCGCTGCTCAAGATCGGTTTCCCGCCGCTGCGCGCGAAGAGCCAGGCCGAGATCGACAAGTTTGTGAATACCGATCGCGCGCGATGGGCGGGCGTGGTCAAGGCGCTGAACATATCGCTGGATTGACACATGGTACGTGAAATGGAACTGCGCCAGGGCGAGGTGGCCGTCGACATGCCGACGGCGCGCGATGCCGGGCTCGTCTTCATCGGCCGCATCCGCACGCCCTGGACCTCGCGGCTGGCGACGCCGCGGCAGGGGCGGCATGACGGCCCGGTGTGCCGGCTCGAGATTTTCGAGCCCTGGGTCGCCGCGATCAAGGGCGTCGATTTCTATTCAAATCTCGAGGTGCTGTACTGGCTGCATCAGTCGCGCCGCGACATCGTGCTGCAAAGCCCGAAGAACAACGGCAACACCCGCGGCACTTTCTCGCTGCGCTCGCCGGTGCGCCCCAATCCGATCGGCACCTCGGTCGTCAAGCTGGTCGGCGTCGAGGGCAACGTCATTTTGGTGCGCGGCCTCGACTGCCTCGACGAGACGCCGCTGATCGACGTCAAGCCCGACCGTTGCGAGTTCACCCCGCTCGCCCCGCCGCAGGCCGGGGACTTCGATACGGAGTAGAATCTCTCAACCGTCATTCCGGGGCGATGCGAAGCGCGAACCCGGAATCTCGAGATTCCGGGTTCGCGCTCCGCACGCCCCGGAATGACAGCGGTGGGATTACTTCAACGCTGCGCTCAGCTTTGCCGCGCTCGCCTCCAGCACCTTGCCATCTTCCTTGTGGCTCGCAGGCGGCAGCAGTGCGACACCGTCCTTGCGTGGCATGACGTGCATGTGCAGATGGAATACGACCTGGCCACCGGCGGGCTCGTTGAATTGCTGCACCGTGATGCCGTCGGCTTCGAACGCCTTCATCGCGGCGGCGGCGATCTTGTGCGAGGCGCGCGCGACATGGGCGTAGTCGTCGGGCTTGATGTCGAGGATGTTACGGGCAGGGGCCTTCGGAATGACGAGCGTATGCCCCGGCGAGCGCGGCATGATGTCGAGGAAGGCGAACACGTGCTCGTCTTCATAGACCTTGTAGCAGGGCAGCTCGCCGCGCAGGATCTTTGCGAAGATGTTGTTGCTGTCGTAGGCGGCGGGCATGGTGGCGGCTCCTCGATGATGCTGCTTTTATTGCCTAGGTGGCGGCGGAGACGTCAAGCGTCGTCGTCGACCGTCTTGCGGAACGGGCCGGCCTCGGCGAGCTCACGGCCGACCTCGGCGACATAGTCGCGCTCGCGCTTGAGGTAATCGGCGATCGCCCGGCGCAGTCCGGGGTCGGCGATGAAATGCGCCGAATAGGTGGTCTGCGGCAGGTAGCCGCGCGCCAGCTTGTGCTCGCCCTGCGCGCCGGCCTCGACCACCTTGAGGCCGCGCTGAACCGCGAAATCGATCGCCTGGTAGTAGCAGACCTCGAAATGCAGGAACGGGTGGTGCTCGATCGCGCCCCAGTTGCGGCCGAACAGCGTGTCGGAGCCGATGAAGTTGATCGCACCGGCGATCCAGCGGCCGTTGCGCTTGGCCATCACCAGCAGCACGTCCCGGCTCATCGTCTCGCCGATCAGCGAGAAGAATTCTCGGGTCAGATACGGCCGGCCCCATTTACGCGAGCCGGTCTCCATGTAGAACTCGAAGAACGCATCCCAGGCGTCCTCGGTGATGTCCGAGCCGGTCAGCCAGTGGATGGTGATCCCGGCGGCGACCGCCTCGCGGCGCTCGCGCTTGATGCCCTTGCGATGGCGGGAGTTCAGCGAACCGAGAAAGTCGTCGAAGGTCTTGTAGCCCTGATTGTGCCAGTGGAACTGCTGGTCGGTCCGCTGCAGGAAACCGTGGGCGCCGAGGAACCTGGCCTCGTCCTCGCGGGCGAACGTCACATGCACGGAGGACGCCTCGGTGGCGTTGCAGAGCGCCCGCAGGCCCCGCGCCAGCGCCGAGCCGATCACCTCGCGGTCGACGCCGTCGCGGATCAACAGCCGCGGCCCGGTCGCGGGCGTGAAGGGGACCGACACCTGAAGCTTCGGGTAATAGCTGCCGCCGGCGCGGTGGTAGGCCTCGGCCCAGCCGCGATCGAACACGTATTCGCCCTGCGAGTGCGATTTCAGATAGCAGGGCACGACGCCGACGATCCGGCCATCGAGCTTCGCGATCAGATGCCGCGGGCCCCAGCCGGTCCGCGGGCAGGCCGACTTGGAGGCTTCGGCGGCGGCAAAAAAGGCGTGGGAAACGAATGGGTTATAGCTCGAACTTGCGGTGGTCTGGCAATCCTTTGCGGAACCGGGCGAGGCCAGCGTGTCGAGGTGATGGATGCTGTCCGCATCCGCCTTGGGATTGGCGCAGGCGTCCCATTCGGCGGCCGGAATGCCGCCGATGTCGGCTACAGCCTCTAGGGTGATTTCAGAAGACGCCATCGAGAATGAAGACCGGTGCCTCGTTTGAGCGTGATCTTTCCGGAACAGCTGGCTCCACTTCCGGATCATGCCCCGCATTCCGCCATCGCCGATGACGGCCAACCCTCGCCAACATCGTGCGTCGCAGCGACGAGTTCAAGACTGCAAGGGCATGTCTCGGACATGTCAGGTTTCCGGCACGAACCCCTCGAAGATCATCTGGTCGGCGTAGCGCGCCGCGCGCTCGCGCTGTTCCACCGTCCGCACGGTCCAGGCCAGCAGCGGACAGCCGAACACGTTGCGGGCGATCCACGGCTCCGGCGCCGGCAGCTGGTTGACCCAATAGGCGACGAAATGCGGCTCGGTCGTAAAGCCGTGCCGCAGGTACAGCATGCTGTCGCGTTGCGCCGGCGTCAGCTTGTCCCAATGGCCGTCGTCATAGGTGCGCTGGGCGGTGATGCCGCGCGGCAGGTTCGGCATGATCTCGCGCAGCGCCAGCACCTGGTCGGGATCGAAGGACATGCCGACCACCGGGCCGGAATACGACGCCAGCACCTCGGCCATCCGCCGCACCAGCTTGCGGTCGCCGTCGAAATGGCTCTTCACCTCGACCACCAGCGGCACGCGGCCGGCGACCAGCGCGCAGAGATCGCCGAGCGTCATCATCTGCTCGGCGGTGTCCTTGAACTTGACGGCCTTCAGCTCGGCCGCGGTCCTGGTTGCCAGCAGGCCCGCCCCCTCGGTGAGGCGGCCGAGCGCATCGTCGTGGTGCACCATGGCCTCGCCGTCGGCGGTGAGCTGGATATCGCACTCGATGGCGAAGTTGCCGGCGACCGCGGCGGTGGCCGCGGCCGGCATGTTCTCGATGATACCGCGCGCTGCATCATGCAGGCCGCGATGGGCGACCGGCCGTTTCGTCAGCCAATCAGGAGCGCGCATCGATCAGGCGACTTCGAACACGCCTTCGACTTCGACCGCAGCGTCCGCGGGCAGCGAGGCGACGCCGACGGTGGTGCGGGCATGGCGGCCCTTGTCGCCGAATGCTTCGACCATCAGGTCGGAGGCGCCGTTCAGCACCTTCGGCCCGTCAAAGAAGTCGGGCGCCGAATTGATGAAGCCGCCGAGCCGCACCACGCGCACGACCTTATCGAGGTCGCCGAGCGCGGCCTTGATCTGGGCCAGCAGGTTGATTGCGCAGCCGCGCGCGGCAGCGGCGCCCTGTTCGAGCGTGACGCCGGCGCCGAGCTTGCCCTTGGCGATCAGCTTGCCCTCGGCGTTGAAGCAGACCTGGCCCGACACGAACAGCAGGTTTCCGCTGCGGACGAAGGGGACATAGTTTGCGACCGGGGAGGTCGGCTCGGGAAGTGTGATGCCCTGTGACGCCAGTTTTTGTTCGACGGTACCCGCCATCTTTTGGTCCCCCAATTGGATTGCACGAAGCCTGAAACGCGGTCAGGGCCAAGTTTGTTTCGATTGTTTCGCGCATCATGCCGCCGGTTGCAAGCGACGGTAAGGTGAGGACAACGCGGCCATGAGGTGCCGAATCGCACGGAAAGCTGCCGAAAATGACGGCATTTTCGCTGCGTACATTGCCATTTTGTCAGACTTGCCCCAGTTGCGGCGCAATACCACCGTCACTATTGTGGCGAATCCCTGCCTCCTTGAGGAAACCATATGACCCTGCCGTTCCGGACTCCGTCGCGTGCCCTGGTGTTTGCGATCGCCGTTGCCGCAGGATCCGGCCTGGTTCAGGGGTCCGCAGTCGCTGCGGCAAGCGGGCCGTTTCTCGCGCATCAGGCGCTCTACGACCTCAGCCTGGTGAAGTCGCGCGGCTCCAACTCGGTCAGCGATGCGCGCGGGCGCATCCTCTACAATTTCTCCGGCAACTCCTGCGAAGGCTATACCTCCGAATTCCGCCAGGTGTCCGAGCTCGACAGCGGCGAGGGCAAGGTGACGCTGTCCGATCTTCGCTCCACGTCCTGGGAGGACGCGTCGGGCAAAAGCTACCGCTTCAAGATCGATACGCGGATGAACGACAGCGAATCGTCGCCGGTCGACGGCATCGCCGAGCGGGTCGGCGATCATATCACCGTGAAGCTGACCCAGCCGGTCAAGAAGACGTTCAATATCGACGGCAAGATCGTGTTCCCGACGGAGCAGATCCAGCACATCATCGCTGCCGCCCGCGACGGCAAGTCGGTACTCGAGCAGACCGTCTATGACGGCTCCGACAACGGCGAGAAGATCTACAACACGCTGACCGTGATCGGCCGGCCGATCACAGGCGACCGCGCGCCGTCATCACCCGATCCGTCGACGGCGAGCAATGCGATGAAGACCATGACGCGCTGGCCGGTGACGGTGAGCTATTACGACAGCGACGCGCGCGCGAAGGACGGCGAGCAGACGCCGGTCTACGCGATGTCGTTCGAGCTGTACGAGAACGGCGTCTCCCGCGCGCTGGTACTGGACTACAACGATTTCGTGATCTCGGGCGCGCTGGACAAATTCGACGTCAGGGATTCCAAGCCCTGCAAGTGAGGGCTGGCTATCGCCACCCACACAGCGTCGTCCCGGGCAAGCGAAGCGCGACCCGGGACCCATAACCACAGGGTTGAATTGTTAAAGGGGCTGTGGCCCCAACGTCGCGCAACAATCACCTTCGGTGGTTATGGGTCCCGGCTTTCGCCGGGACGGCGGCGGAGCAAGCCCGAGCACTCCACGACACCGCACTGGCCTGAACCGTCCGACACGAGTACGCTTCCCTAAACACGCGTGTCAGGGAGGCACCTCATGAGCGAGCTCGACCATCTTCGCCCCAGCGGCCTGCATCACAATCCGGCTTACTCCCACGTCGTCGTCGCCTCCGGCGCGCGCACGATCTACATTTCGGGACAGGTCTCCGTCGACGAGGAGGGCCGCGTGGTCGGCGCCGGCGATCTCGCCGCGCAGACGACGCAGGTGATGCAGAACATCGGCATGGCGCTGAAGGCCGCCGGGGCCAGCTATTCCAATATCGTCAAGATCACGACCTTCGTCGTCGGCTACAAGCCGGAGCTCCGCCCGATCATCGGCAAGGCACGCTCGGCGTTCTTTGAGGGCATGGAGCCGCCGGCCTCTACGCTGGTCGGCGTCACCGCGCTCGCGGCGCCGGAATGGCTGATTGAGATCGAGGCGGTTGCGGTCGCGGATTGAGGGGGGCATCGTGACGCTGAGTACCGTCACCCTGAGGAGCGCGCATCGCGCGCGTCTCGAAGGGCGACGGCCCGAGTCTTTCCGGTCATCCTTCGAGGCTCGCCCCGCTCGCACCTCAGGATGACGTCAACGATGAATTACTCCTCCGCGCTCTTCTGCGGCCCCTCATAGGCAATGCCCCTGATCACGGCGGCATTGCCGAATTTCTTGCGCAGATTGTCCATCGCGCGTTCGGCGTGCGCCGAGCGGCGGTCGAGCATGTCGGAATCGTTGGCCTGCGCGCCCGGGCGCAGCGCGCTGACGCCGGTGCCCATCAGGCGGAAGGCGGTGCCGTCAATTTCCTTCGCGAGCATCTCGCGCGACACCGCAAAGATCTTGGCGGCAAGCTGGGTCGGGGTCTGGATCGATTGCGAACGGGTACGCTGGCGGAAGTCCGCGGTCTTCAGCTTCAGCGTGATGGTACAGCCCGAGAGCTCGCTGGTCTTCAGCCGCGCCGAGACTTTCTCGGACAGTTTCCAGAGCAGTCTTTCCAGCGTTGCGAAGTCGCGGATGTCGGTCTCGAAGGTGGTCTCGCTCGAGATCGTCTTGGCGCCGCGATCGGCCACCACGCTGCGGTCGTCGATGCCGCGCGCGAGCCGCCACAGCCGGCGGCCTTCGCTCGCGAACTGCTTCATCAATTCGTTCTCGTCGGCGCGCTGCAGGTCGGCGATGATGCGGAAGCCGCGCTGCACCAGCTTCTCCTGGGTCGCAGGGCCGACGCCGTAGATGAAGCCGACCGGTTTGCTGGCGAGCATCTCGCGCGCCTCGTCCTGGTCGAGCGCGGCAAAGCCCCTCGGCTTGTCGAGGTCGGAGGCGATCTTGGCGAGGAACTTGTTGCAGGACAGCCCGACCGACACCGTGATGCCGATGTCGCGCTCGACATCGCGGGCGAATTTGGCGAGCACCTTGGCCGGGATCATGCCGTGGACGCGCTGCGTGCCGGCGAGATCGAGGAAGGCTTCGTCGATCGACAGCGGCTCGACCAGCGGCGTCAGCGCCTGCATCGCCTGCCGCACCTCGCGTCCGACCCGAACATACTTCGCCATGTCCGGCGGGATCACGGTCGCGTCCGGGCAGAGTTCCAGCGCCTTGAACATAGGCATCGCGGAGCGGACGCCGTAGGTGCGGGCGATATAGCAGGCGGCCGACACCACGCCGCGCTTGCCGCCGCCGATGATGACCGGGCGATCGGCGATCTCGGGATTGTCGCGCTTCTCGACGGTGGCATAGAACGCGTCGCAGTCGATATGCGCCAGCGCCAGCGCGGGCAGGGCGCGATGACGCACCAGCCGCGGCGAGCCGCAATGGCTGCAGCGCTTCACCTTGATATCGAGATCGCCGAGGCAGTCTCGGCAGAAACTGAGGGGGCCGTCGGAAGCTGCCGCTGCCGTCGTCACGGCACGTCGCGCTCCCATTTCGGGTCGCCCAGCGCCTGATGGGCGGCGGCGATATTGGTCGGATGCAGTTCCGAGGCCTTGGCAAACGCCTTCACGGTGGCGTCGTCGCGCATCACGAAATCGAGCACGCTCGCAAGAAATTGAGGGTTGGACGCGGCGTTCCGCAGCGTCTCTGGACCGATTCCGGTTTCAGCCAGGAACAGGCCCAGCCGCTCGGGATCGCCGGCAATGAAGCCGAGCGCCTGAATCGCAACGATTTCAGCAACTTCCCGGGGGTTGTGAACAGGCTTTTTCAACGCGCCGGTTTGCCTTTCCGTTAACTTATGGTCTCTATTGAGAGGCCCATCATGCCCGAGTCTTCCTCATGTGTTCAAGCAACGGAAACCACGCTGCGGAAGTTGGACTTCGGGTTAACGGGTTAGAGCGATTCTGGCGCTAGTTTGAATTCACATTTTCGACGCGCCCCGAGCGCGGTGCGTGAGGTACCGCAGCCGGGCCCGTCTCCTGGGTTTGGGAGGGACGGGATGGCCAAAACCGTCCTGATCGTGGAGGACAACGAGCTCAACATGAAGCTCTTTCGCGATCTGTTGGAAGCGCACGGCTATCAGACTTCGGGCACCAGCAATGGCTTCGAAGCGCTCGACCTTGTCCGCAAGCTGCGCCCCGACCTGATCCTGATGGATATCCAGCTACCCCAGGTTTCCGGTCTCGAGGTCACGCGCTGGATCAAGGACGATCCCGATCTGCGCGCGATTCCGGTGGTCGCGGTCACCGCCTTCGCTATGAAGGGTGACGAAGAACGCATCCGCGAGGGCGGGTGCGAAGCCTATTTGTCCAAGCCGATCTCGGTCGGCAAATTTATTGAGACTGTCCGACGCTTTATCGGATAGGGGAGTTGTGGTGCAATGTCCGCGCGTATCCTCGTGGTCGATGACGTTCCGGCGAACGTCAAGTTGTTGGAAGCCCGTCTGTCAGCCGAATATTTCGATGTGCTGACTGCCTCCAACGGGACTGAGGCACTGGAAATTTGCGCACGCGCCGAATGCGACATCATCCTGCTCGACGTCATGATGCCCGACATGGACGGCTTCGAGGTCTGCCGCCGGCTGAAGTCGAATCCGGCGACCCATTTCATTCCGGTCGTCATCGTCACCGCGCTCGACAGCCCGGCCGATCGCGTGCGCGGCCTTGAAGCCGGCGCCGATGACTTCCTGACCAAGCCGGTGTCCGACGTCGTGCTGATCGCGCGCGTGCGCTCGCTGACGCGGCTGAAAATGATGACCGACGAATTGCGCATGCGCGCCATCACCTCGCTCGAGATCGGCATGCAGGCGCCCGAGCGCAGCGCGATCGCCGACAAGGGCACCGGCGGCCGCATTCTTCTGGTCGACGACCGGCCGTCGTCCTACGAGAAGCTGGCGCCGATCCTCTCGGCCGAGCATACCGTCGACGTCGAGATCAATCCGTCGGAAGCCTTGTTCCACGCCGCCGAGGGCAATTACGACTTGCTGATCGTGTCGCTCAGCCTCGACAATTACGACGGCCTGCGGCTGTGCAGCCAGGCCCGCTCGCTGGAGCGCACGCGCCAGGTCCCGATCCTCGCCATCTCGGATGCCGACAACAACACGCGGCTCATGCGCGGGCTCGAGATCGGCGTCAACGACTACCTGCTGCGTCCGGTCGACAAGAACGAGCTCTTGGCGCGTGCGCGCACGCAGATCCGCCGCCGCCGCTACACCGATCATCTGCGCGACAATGTGCAGAACTCGATCGAGATGGCGATCACGGATGCGCTGACCGGTCTCAACAACCGACGCTACATGGAAAGCCACCTCGCGACACTGGCGGAGCAGGCCTCGATCCGCGGCAAGCCGCTGGCGCTGATGATCCTCGACATCGACTACTTCAAGGCGATCAACGACACCTACGGCCACGATGCCGGCGACGACGTGCTGCGCGAATTCGCCGTCCGTATCCGCAAGTCGATCCGCGGCATTGATCTCGCCTGCCGCTATGGCGGTGAGGAGTTCGTCATCGTGATGCCCGAGACCGACTTGCATGTCGCCGGGATGGTCGCCGAGCGGCTGCGCCGCTCGATCGCGGGCGAGCCCTTCACCGTCGACAAGGGCGGCAAGCGGATCACCGTCACGATCTCGATCGGTCTCACCACGCTGGAGCGCAAGGGCGAGCAGGTCACCGATGTGCTCAAGCGCGCCGACACTGCGCTCTATCGCGCCAAGCATGACGGCCGCAACCGCGTGGTGTCTGCGGCAGCGTAGCGCGATCTCGTAGCCCGGATGCAGCGAAGCGCAATCCGGGGTATCGCGCCGCTTGCACCAGCTTCCCGGATTTCGCTGCGCTCCATCCGGGCTACGAAATGCCCTTAGCGGCCGCGTCTCACCGCGTCATAGGCCATCCGCTTGAACTCGAACGAGAACGGATGGACGAACGCCATCTGGCGCTGCGCCATCATCACGCCGGCGATGCCCGTTTTGGGCGAAATCCACCACTGCGTGCCTGCGACACCGCCCCAATAGAGCTCGCCGGCGGCGTCGGGATGATCGATCGGGGAGGGGTTGAGGATCAATCCGCCGGCGAGGCCGTAGGTCTTGCCGGGCTGCTCGCCCATCATCGCGAAGCGGATCCATTGGCCCGGTGTGAGCTGGTTGGTCATCGCCTCTGCGATCGTCTCCGGCTTCAGCAGCGTCGGACCGCCGGGCAGCAGGCTGCGGATCAGCGCGACCATGTCATGCAGCGTCGAGACGAGGCCGCCGCCGCCATTGAAGCGCGGCACCGGGCGCAGATAGGCGCCAGGATAGGGCGCGTTGTCGGTGCGCGTCAGCCCGGGCTTCATCGGGTCCATCAGATCGGCGCCGGCGTAATAGGCGACGAGCCGGTTGTGATCCTTCTCCGGAACATGGAAGCCGGTGTCGACCATGCCGAGCGGATCGAGGATGCGGGCCTTGATGAACTTGTCGAACGGCTGGCCGCTCACCACCTCGACCAGCCGTGCGACCACGTCGATGGCAACGGAATATTCCCATGACGAGCCGGGATGGAACACCAGCGGCAGATCGGACAGACCGTCGACCATGTCAGCGAGCGTCGTCATCGGATTGAGGATCTTGCGCTCGTTGTAGGCCTTGAAAATCGGTGTGCCCGGATCGAACAGGCCGTAGCTGAGGCCGGCTGAGTGGCTCAGCAGATGGCGAATGGTGATCGACCGCTGCGCCGGCTCGGTGTCGTCGACCGACGTCGCGCCCGGCCGCAGCACCTTGCGGTTTCTGAGTTGCGGGATGAAGGTCTCGATCGGATCGTCGAGCCGGAAGCGGCCTTCCTCGACCAGCAGCAGCACCGCGCAGGAGGTGATCAGCTTGGTGTTGGAGAAGACGCGGAAGATGTGATCGGTGCGCAGCGGAATCTGCGCTTCCTTGTCGGCCCATCCGACGCAGCCCGTGTCAGCGATGTCGCGCCCGACCAGAACCGTCCAGGAGATGCCGGACAGGAGATCGTTGTCGATGTAGCGCTGCATGGCCGCGCGCGCCGGCGCGAAATCATAGCCGGTGGCCGTCACCTTCAGATCTTCCATGGTCGTTTCCCCTGTTGTGCCGCAAGTCTTCTAAGTAGCAGGTCTTCGCGCGGTCGCTGCCAATCTCGCCGGACGGAATATCCAGCCGGGAATGCCGTGGCCTGCGGTCGGTGTTAACAACCAAACCTGACTTCCGCACGCAACCGGATTTATCCGGCGCGTTTCTTGCCGGCGGGGGCGGGGCTGCCGACCTTGACGCCTGCATTTGCCAGCAACACGCGCGCGGCTTCCTTGGCCGCGCGCGCCATCGCCGGATCGTCGCGCACCAGATCCTGCGCGATCGAGCCGTCGACCAGCAGCGTGAGCTGGGTCGCAAGTCCCTCGGCATCGGCGACGCCGAGCCGCCGCAGCAGATCGCGAAACCAGAGCCGGCGGCTTTCCTTGAAGGCGATTGCGATGTTCCTGAAGGTGCGATCCTCGTCCTCCGGCCCGAGCTCGGCCACCGCGTTCACGAACGGGCAGCCGCGAAAGTCCTTCGCCGAGAAGCGCCGCTCCAGCGAATCGAAGGTTGCGAGAATCTGCTCGGCCGGCGGCTTGTCGGAGGGACGCGGCTGCACGAAGCGGCGTTGCAGATAGGCTTCTATCAGCGCGTCCTTCGACGGGAAGTGGTTGTAGAGCGTGCGCTTGCTGATGCCGATCTCGGCCGCGATGGTGTCGACGCCGATGGCGCGAATGCCCTGCAGGTAGAAGAGCTTGTCGGCGGTCTCGAGGATCCGCTCCTTCATGGTCTGTTTGGGAGGCGGGGAAGCCATGCGCCAGCCGTGATCCTCTTCGCTTGACAGTCAGCCCCCTGTATAGCCTAAGTACACAGGTCTGTGTAACCAAAACATGCATGAATCGCAGGCCATGGCACGCGTGCCGTGCCGTTATGGGAGAATAAGAACAATGCCCCTGTTGCAGGTCCTGCGTCCCACCCTTCCCATCCTGATCGGCGCCTCCATCATGCTCACGCTGAGCATGGGGCTGCGGCAGAGCCTCGGCATCTTCATGCAGCCGCTGACGCACGACATCGGCATCTCGATATCCCACTTCACGCTGGCGCTCGCGGTGCAGAACCTCGCCTGGGGTTTTCTGCAGCCGGTCGCCGGCGCGATGACGGTGCGTTACGGCTTCCGCCCGATCATGGTGGTCGGCGCGCTGGCCTACATCGCGGGCCTCGTGCTGATGACGACGGCGCATGGGCTCGTTGCCATCATGATCGGCGCCGGTGTCCTGATCGGCCTTTCGCTCGCCTGCACCGCGAATGCGATCGCAATGTCGGTCTCGGCGCGCGCGGTGCCGGAGACGGTACGCTCGACAGTGCTCGGCATGGTCTCCGCCGCGGGCTCGCTCGGCGCGCTGCTGTCGGCGCCGATCGGCCAGATGCTCAATGAGGGTTTCGGTTGGCGCGTCGGACTTGCCGGTTTTGTCATTCTCTCGATCTTCATGATCCCGGCGGCGTTGTACGCCGGGCGCGTCGACAAGATTCCGCTGCCGAAGCCCGCTGGCGACGACATCGGCAACGCCACCGCGGCGACGGCGGCGAAGACCGCGTTCGGCAACGCACCCTTCGTGGTGATGACCTGCGCCTACATGGTCTGCGGCATGCAGCTCGTCTTCCTCACCACGCATCTGCCGTCGTATCTCGCGATCTGCGGGCTCGATCCGATGCTGAGCGCGCAGACGCTCGGCATGATCGGCGGCTTCAATGTGCTGGGCTCGCTGTTCTTCGGCTGGGCCGGCCAGCGCTGGAACAAGCTGGCGCTGCTCGGCGCGATCTATATTCTGCGCTCGCTGGCGCTTGCCTGGTACTTCATGCTGCCGGCAACGCCGGGCTCGACGCTGCTGTTCGGCGCGATCATGGGCTTCCTCTGGATGGGTGTCGGTCCGCTGGTCGCGGGCGCGGTGGCCGAGATGTTCGGCTTGCGCTGGCAGGCGATGATCCAGGGCCTCGCCTTCATGAGCCACCAGGTCGGCAGCTTCCTCGGCGCTTACGGAGGAGGGCTGATCTACGACTCGCTCGGCTCCTACACCATGGCCTGGCGCATCGGCGTCGCGCTGGGCCTTGCCGGCGGCATCATCCAGCTCGCCTTCGCGCTGATCCGGCCGGCGCAGCCGCCGCTGCTGAAGGCCGCTTAGCAGAATCCCTGCGAAGCTGGCGGCTGCTCCTTGCGAGGGCAGTCGCCAGATGCTGCCTAGTTTTTGACCGGCCACTTGCCGCAAGAGCGTGCAATGGAGCGCGATGCTGTTCCGGCCGCGGATCGAAGCGATAGCGTTTTCAAAGTGTTACGCGGCGCGCAGTGGTGGCACGAATCTTGTTTCAATTTGGCTAGAAATCGTGCCGGAAACCCTCGCTGAGGGTTCCGGCCTGGGGACTTTGGGAAGGGCTGGCCGCGATGGGGCTAGTCGCCGTCATTCTCCAGCCATCCGCGCACCACGGCCTTTGCCGCGCCGCCGAGCAGGAGGCCCTTGTGCCCTGCGTCGGGCCTGATGCCGCTGCGACTTCGCTGCATCCGGCCACCCGCACCGCGGCACTTCGAGACATCCCGATAGCCGGACGCGCGCTGTCCTTCGGCGCTCACGCTGCGAACGCGCCGCGCCCATTCCGAACGCCAGCATTTCTCTTGTGATGGGAGGTCGATGATGGAGTCTGCGACACACACGCGCCAGAAGCTCGTGAGAATCGTGGTTGCCTTGTTGGGCGTGGCGTTCCTTTGCCTGCTGTTCAACGATCTCGCGCTGGCCGAGGATGCGGCGGCGCCGCCTGCCTGTGGCGGCAAGATTCTCGAGAAGTGCACGCCGAATTCCGGCGACACCGCCTGGATGCTCACGTCAGTCGCGCTCGTCCTGATGATGACGATCCCGGGGCTCGGCCTGTTCTATGGCGGCATGGTGCGCAAGAAGAATGTCGGCGATACCGTGATGACCAGCTTCGCGGTCACCTGCCTGGTCACGATCCTGTTTGCCGTCCTTACCTACAGTCTGGCGTTTCGTGCCGGCACGCCGTTCATCGGCGGCCTCGATCGCCTGTTCCTCAAGGACATCCTGAGCGACATCGGCAAGGGAGGCATCGGCAATCCCAATCCGCTCGCTGCGACGATCCCCGAGTCCGTTTACATCTGCTTCCAGATGACGTTCGCCATTATCACACCGGCGCTGATCGCCGGCGCGTTTGCCGAGCGCATGAAGTTCTCCGCGATGCTCTGGTTCATCGGGCTGTGGGCGATCTTCGTCTATGCGCCGATCGCGCACTGGGTCTGGGGCCCTGACGGCATATTCTCGGCCGGCAACGACGCTGCGTATGTCAAGGTTCTCGATTTCGCCGGCGGCACCGTTGTGCACATCAACGCCGGCGTCGCGGGCCTGATGTGCGCCATCATGCTCGGCAAGCGCGTCGAGACGGGGCCGGCGCACAATATGGTGCTGACCTTCATTGGCGCCTCGCTGTTGTGGGTCGGCTGGTTCGGGTTCAACGCCGGCTCCGCTGTCACGGCCGGAATGCAGGCGGGCATGGCCATGCTGGTGACCCAGATCGCCACGGCGGTGGCGGGCTTCACCTGGATGCTGGTGGAATGGGCGTTGAAGGGCAAGCCGACCGTCGTCGGAATCTGCTCGGGTGCCGTGGCGGGCCTCGTCGCGATCACGCCGGCCTCCGGTTTCGTCGGGCCGGTCGGCGCTTTCGCGATCGGCATCGCCGCCGGCGTCTGCTGCTACTGGGGATGCACCGGCTTGAAGCGCATGTTCAGCTACGATGATGCGCTGGACTGCTTCGGTGTCCATGCCCTTGGCGGCATCGTCGGAGCGCTGCTGACCGGGGTGTTCGCGGTCGAGCAGTATGGTGGAACGGCAGGTGTTCTGGAAGGAAATCCCGGGCAGTTCCTCAATCAATGCATCGGCGTCGCGACGGTTTTCGTGTATGATGCCGTGGTGAGCCTGATCATCCTGTTCGTGATCAATCTCTTCGTCGGGCTTCGAGTGACGCGGGACATCGAGCGCGAAGGGTTGGATCTGGCACTGCACGGCGAGGTCGTGCAGTAGACTTTGGCGGCATTCCGCGCAGCCAGCGATCTTCGCCGGCTGGCGCGGATCTAAGCTGTTCGAGGTGATCCGATGAACTGGTTCTATTGGAACACAGCGTGGTCGCTGTTCTTCAGCCTCATTTGGTTCATGACGATCACACACAATCCGGATGCAGAGATCGCAGACGCGCATCTGCGTGACGAGGCGTTCAAGGGTTAGCTCCGGTAGTAACGCCACATCCTGAGGAACGTCCGGTGGATCTCGTCGGGCGTCCGGTCGAATGGCTCCAGATTGACGCGGACTACGCCACGATGGTCCATGCGCCACGGCAGGCGCATCAGCCGCCGGTAGGGTGGCCGCTTGCGCCAATCGGCCACCAGCGCGCTGCCGAGCGGCCCGCTGAGTGCGATCTGCAATTCGTGAACGGTCATAGCGCGCTCGGCGATCTCGACGAGGTCGATGCGTGTGATAGCGCGCCAGCGGATCAGCCCGAAGGCCTGGATGAAGATGCCGTACTGGTTGGCCCCGATCGTCGGACGACCGGCCTCCAGCAGGGGGATGTTGTAATAGGTGAAGCCGCCCGCTGCCGCTGCCGGCGCCAGCCAATAGATCGCGCCCGTGATCCAGGTCGCGGTCAGAAAGATCGCGGCGAGGGCTGCCGTGACATAGACCGGAAAGTAGATGTCCTCGCGTCCGTAAGCGACCGAGTAGCCGCCGACGTTTCCCTCGTCCAAGGTTACGATCATCTGAGCCCTGCGCCCGGGACTGCTCCGGGAATCATGAGGGATGACGCAAGCCTAGAAAGCAAAAACGGGGCCGCGAGGGCCCCGTTTGAAACGTCGGAAGCAGCCGATCTTACTTGATCTTGGCTTCCTTGAACTCGACGTGCTTGCGCGCGACCGGGTCGTACTTCTTCTTGACCAGCTTGTCGGTCATGGTGCGCGAATTCTTCTTGGCAACGTAATAGAAGCCGGTGTCGGCCGTCGACACGAGCTTGACCTTGATGGTGACCGCCTTGGCCATGTGCAAAACCTCGAAAATCGGGGGAATTCGGGAGCCGGCCAAATCGGCCCGCGTTTGGCCCGGAAACTAGCCAGAAACAGCCCAAAGTCAAGGATTTCTGAGCCAAGATCACCCCGATTCCGGGCCTATTACCCCTCGAAGAACTGATTTTTCGGCCGCGGCAGGCCCAAATTCTCGCGCAGGGTCCGACCTTCGTACTCAGTGCGGAAAATCCCGCGCTTTTGCAGTTCCGGCACCACCTTGTCGACGAACTCGAACAGGCCCTGCGGCAGATAGGGGAACATGATGTTGAAGCCGTCGCTGCCCCGGCCGGTCAGCCATTCCTCCATCTGGTCGGCGATGGTCTGCGGCGTGCCGACGAAGGCGAGCCCGCCATAGCCGCCGACGCGCTGCGCGAGCTGGCGCACGGTGAGCTTGTCGCGCGCCGCGACATCGACGAGGCGCTGCCGGCCGCTTTTGCTTGCATTGGTTTCGGGGATCGGCGGCAACTGTCCGTCGGGATCGAAGCCGGACGCATCGGTGCCGAGGATCACCGACAGCGAGGCGATCGCGCTGTCGTAATGCACGCGGCTGTCGAGCAGCGCGCGCTTCTCTTTTGCTTCTTCGACGCTGTCACCGACCACGACGAAGGCGCCGGGCAGGATCTTCAGATGCTCGGGATCGCGGCCGATCTTCTCCATGCGGCCCTTGATGTCGGCATAGAGCTTCTGTCCGTCGGCCAGGCTGCCGCCGCCGGTGAACACGGCTTCCGCGGTCTCGGCCGCAAGCTGCCTGCCGTCATCGGAAGCGCCGGCCTGCACGATGACAGGCCAGCCCTGCACGGGGCGGGCGATGTTCAGCGGACCGCGGACCGAGAGATATTTGCCCTTGTGATTGAGCACATGCATCTTGTCGGGATCGACGAACAGTCCGGACTCGACGTCGCGCACGAACGCGTCATCGGCGAAGGAATCCCACAGGCCGGTGACGACATCGTAGAACTCGCGGGCGCGCTTGTAGCGCTCGGCGTGCTCCATATGGTCGTCGAGCCCGAAATTCAGCGCCGCGTCCGGATTGGACGTGGTGACGATATTCCAGCCGGCGCGGCCGCCGGAGATGTGGTCGAGCGAGGCGAAGCGCCGCGCGACGTGATAGGGCTCGTCGAAGGTGGTCGAACCGGTCGCGATCAGGCCGATATTCTCCGTCACGGCGGCGAGCGCCGATAGCAGCGTGAACGGCTCGAACGAGGTCACGGTGTGGCTGCGCTTCAGCGCGTTGATCGGCATGTTCAGCACGGCAAGATGGTCGGCCATGAAGAAGGCGTCGAATTTGCCGGCCTCGAGCTTGCGGATCAGCGTCTTGATGTGGTCGAAGTTGAAATTGGCGTCGGGCCAGGCCCCGGGATAGCGCCAGGCACCGGTGTGAATGCTGATCGGCCGCATGAACGCGCCGAGCTTGAGTTGACGCTTCGCCATTGCCCCGTTCCGTTCTTGATGTCGTTAGCGGAACAGATAGGGAGGCGTTTCGCGGCGCGCCATCGGGAAGATTATTTTGTTTTTGGCCGCTCTCTCGACAGTGTCATTCCGGGGCATCGCGCAGCGATGAACCCGGAATCTCGCGCCGCAATCTCGGGATTCCGGGTTCGATGCTGCGCATCGCCTCGGAATGACGAGGATCATACTACGCCCCCAGCACGTCCTTCTGCATCTTGCCGCCGTAGAAATGGAAGAACGGCACCGGCGCGTCGTGGCGGAGCGGGCCGGTGGCGAGACGGCGATCGAGCTCGGCGAGCACGTTCTTGGTCATGGCATGCGCGTCGGCGAGCGGCTCGGAGCCGATCTCGACCCAGACCAGCTCAACCAGCTCGGCATCGGCATGCACCACGCCCTCGACACGATGCGCGATGGTCGACGCGTCGGCAGTGAAGAAGCGTGTATCGAAGCGGCGGACGCGGCCGGGCGGGGTGATCGCACGCGCGATCAGGAACAGACCGGACGGATCGGGCAACAGACCTGCATCGGCGAACGGCGCCCACGGGCCCTCGAGCTTGTGCGATTTCTCGACCTTGCGGCCGAGGCAGAGCCCGGTCTCTTCGCAGGCCTCGCGGATCGCGGCGTTGGCAAGCGCACGCGCGCGGCCGGGCGTGATCTTCGGGCTGCCCTTCAACAGATTGGCTTCGAGCTCCGGCGTGATCGGCGCTGCGACCGGCACGCGGTTGTCGGCCTTGTCGACGCGGCCGCCGGGGAAAACGAATTTGCCGGGCATGAACACGACCTTGTCGTGACGCTTGCCGACCAGCACCTTCGGCTTGGCGCCGGAGCGATCGATCAGGATCAGCGTCGCCGCATCCTTCGGCCGGAAATACGCATGATGGTCGGCTTCTTTTTCGCCCTGGTGGACGACAGCGGCGGGCGCGGCAGCTTCAGTCATTTCATCCCTTTCATTTCTTCTTGCGGCCCGGTTTAGCTAGACCGGCGGGATGTCGCTAGGGGGATTCTCGTCAAAGCCATGCATGCGCAGGGCCCATTGCAAGCCGATCACGGCTCCCTTCACCGGCTGCAACAGCGCCAGCGATGCGAACAGCGTGAACGGCAGATAGATCGCAAGTTGCAGCCACACCGGCGGCGAATAATTAGTCTCGATCCACAGCGCCATCGGTACCACGATATGGCCGACGATAACGATGACGAGATAGGCAGGCAGATCGTCGGCGCGATGCGGCGTGAAGTCGAGGTCGCAGACCGGGCAATGGCCGTCGCATTTGAGAAACTTGCGGAACAGTCTGCCTTTTCCGCAGCGCGGACAACGGCTGCGGAACCCGCGCTTCATCGCGCTCCACACGTCGCGCTTCTCGGGCTCGGCCGCCTCGCGAGTCCAGACCACCGTCGGCGGTGTCACATCCATGACTTGCCTCGCTTCGATTTGCCGGACTTCTGCTGCGCCGGCTTGCGATCCTTCTTGCGCGATTTCCGCTCCTTGTGCGCCTTCTTGCCTGATCCTTTCGGTCCATTGCCAAATCCGGCGGCACGGCGCTCGGCCGTTACGCTGTCGCGTTTTCTGCCGCGCGGAATTGCCTGACCATCGGATAATAACTCAAACCGCAGCGCGCCCGCTATCGGCGCGGCCTCCACCAGACGCACATCGACGACGTCGCCGAGCCGATACATGGTGTTGCTGCGCGTGCCGATCAGCGCGTGGCGGGTTTCGTCGTAATTGAAATATTCGCTGCCGATGGTGCGGATCGGGATCAGACCGTCGGCGCCGGTGTCGTCGAGCTTCACGAACAGGCCGGATCGCGTCACGCCGGATATGCGGCCCTGGAACGAGGCGCCGACCTTATCGGCAAGGAAATGCGCGATCAGGCGGTCGGTGGTCTCACGCTCCGCCTTCATCGCGCGGCGCTCGGTGACGGAAATCTGCGCGGCGATCTCGGCGAGCGTCTCCACGGTTTCATCGGTCGGCAACGCGCCTTCGCCAAGCCCGAGCGCGCGGATCAGCGCGCGATGCACGATCAGATCGGCATAGCGGCGGATCGGCGAGGTGAAGTGCGCGTAGCGACGCAGGTTCAAGCCGAAATGGCCGTAGTTCTCGGCGGAGTATTCGGCCTGCGCCTGCGAACGCAGCACCACCTCGTTGACCAGCGGCTCGTAGTCCTCGCCGGCAACCTGCGCCAGCACGCGGTTGAATTGCGTGGGACGCAGCGCGCCCTGCTTGGTGAAGGGCAGGTCGAGCGTCTTGAGGAATTCCTGCAGGTTGTGCACCTTCTCCTGGCTTGGCTCGTCGTGCACGCGGTAGATCAGCGGCAGCGCCTTCTTCTCCAGCATCTCGGCCGCGGCGACGTTGGCGAGGATCATGAACTCCTCGATCAGCCGGTGCGCGTCGAGCCGCTGCGGCACGATCACGCGATCGACGGTGCCGTCGGCTTTCAGCAGGATCTTGCGCTCGGGCAGATCGAGATCGAGCGGGTCGCGCTCGTTGCGTGCAAGCTTGACCAGCTCGTAGGCCGACCACAGCGGCTTCAGGATCGGATCGAGGATGGGGCCGGTGGTGTCATCGGGCCTGCCGTCGATCGCAGCCTGTGCCTGCGCGTAATGGAGCTTTGCGGCCGAGCGCATCAGCACGCGGTGGAAGGTATGCGAGCGCTTGCGGCCGTCGGCGCCGATCACCATCCGCACCGCGAGCGCGCCGCGCGGCTCGCCCGGCACCAGCGAGCAGAGATCGTTGGAGATGCGCTCGGGCAGCATCGGCACGACGCGATCAGGGAAATACACCGAGTTGCCGCGCTGCAGCGCGTCGCGGTCGAGCGCCGAGCCGGGCCGCACATAGAAGGCGACGTCGGCGATCGCGACATGGACGATGAAGCCGCCCTTGTTGTTCGGATCGGGATCGACTTCCGCATGCACCGCGTCGTCGTGATCCTTGGCATCCGGCGGATCGATGGTGACGAGCGGCACGTCACGCCAGTCCTCGCGGCCCTGCAAGGTTGCGGGCTTGGCGTCTTCAGCTTCGCGCAGCGCAGAAGTGGAGAACACCTGCGGGATATCGTGGGTGTTGATCGCGATCAGGCTGATCGCCTTCTCACTGGCGATCGAACCGAGCCGCTCCTTGACGCGGGCGGAGGCGAGGCCGTAGCCGCGGGTGCGGATCAGGTCGACGCTGATGAGATCGCCGTCTTCGGCGCCGCCGCTGTCGGCCTTGGCGATGTTGAGCTCGCGGCCGGCCTGCTTCTTGTCGACCGGGATCAGGCGCCCGCCGCCATCGGGATTGCGACGGAAGATGCCGAGGATCCGGGTGCGCCCGTGATCGATCACCTTGATGACGCGGCCGCGATAGGGTGTGCCGTCTTGCTCGTCCGTGACTTCGACGCGCAGCAGCGCGCGGTCGCCGACGCCGGCGGTGGTGCCGGGCTTCGGCCGCCGCGGCGTCTCGATACGGATTTTCGGGGCGGTGCCGTTCTCGTCCGAGTCCCACTCGGCGGGCGTGGCGATCAGCTCGCCGTCGCTGTCGCGGCCGGTGATGTCGGCGAGCAGGGTCGGCGGCAGCGCCGCCGGCTCGTGGATCTTGCGGCCGCGCTTGGCAATCGTGCCATCGTCGGCGAGCTCGCGGAGGATCCGCTTCAGCTCGACGCGGTCGGCGTTCTTCAGGCCGAACTCGCGCGCGATCTCGCGGGTGCCGACCTTGCCTGGATTGGCGCGGATGAAGGCGACGATGGCATCCCGGCCCGGAAAGCCATGGTCGGGTTTTCGTTTCACTTATCCTCGTGCCTTGCCGGCGCTCTTCTTCGCGGGCGCTTTCGCTGGTGCCGATGATTTTGCAGGCGACGTCTTGGCACCGGAGGCGACCGGCGCGCGCGCCTTGCTGGTCGCATCCGTCTTCGGCTTCGCCGCGGCTTTTTTCGACGCAGCCTTCTTGGCGGGCTTGGCGTCGGCGTCACCGTCGGCATCTTCAGCCTTTGCTGCCTTGGCCTTCGTGGCCTTGGCGGGCTTTTCCGCCTTCGCCTTCTTGGCCTTCTTGCCGCCGCCCTTGGCCGCGCGCTCGTCGATCAGCGCGATCGCCTCCGCGAGCGTGATCTGGTCGGGCGCGCGGTCGCTCGGAATCGTCGCGTTGACGCCGCCGGCCGCGACATAGGCACCGTAGCGGCCGTTCTTCAGCGCGACCGCGCCGAGCGTCGGGTGATCGCCGAGCGGCTTGCCGGGATCGGCGCCGAAACGGCGGCCGCTCGGGCCCTTCGCGATCTTCTCCGCGATCAGCGTGACGGCACGGTTCAACCCGATGTCGAAGACCTCGTCGCCGGCCTCGAGGCTGGCATAGGTCTTCTCGTGCTTGACGAACGGCCCGAACCGGCCGAGGCCGGCGGTGATCGGCTGTCCGGTTTCCGGATGCTTCCCGATCTCGCGCGGCAGCGACAACAGCTTCAGCGCCAGTTCGAGATCGACATCGGCGGGCGAGGTGCCCTTCGGAATGCCCGCGCGCTTCGGCTTCTCGCCCTCGGCGTAATCCTTCTGCTCGCCGAGCTGGATGTAGGGGCCGAAGCGGCCGGCCTTCACCGTGACATCGAAGCCAGTGTCGGGATCGGTGCCGAGCACGCGGTCGGCGCTCTCGGCGCTGTCGGCCGCGAGCGGACGGGTGTAGCGGCATTCCGGATAGTTCGAGCAGCCGACGAAGGCGCCGAACTTGCCGGCCTTGAGGTTGAGCCGGCCGGTGCCGCAGGTCGGGCATTGCCTGACGTCGCCGCCATCCGCGCGCGGCGGATAGATGTGCGGGCCGAGCATCTCGTCGAGCGCGTCGAGCACCTCGGCGACCCGGAGGTCCTTGATGTCGTTGACCGCGCCGATGAAGCCGCGCCAGAAGTCCTGCAGCACCTGCTGCCAGGCGATCTCGTTGTTGGAGATGCGGTCGAGCTGCTCCTCGAGATCGGCGGTGAAGTCATATTCGACGTAGCGCGAGAAGAAGTTCTCCAGGAACGCGACCACGACGCGGCCCTTGTCTTCGCCGTGCAGCCGCTTCTTCTCGAGCTTGACATAGCCGCGGTCCTTCAGGACCTGCAGGATCGAGGCGTAGGTCGAGGGGCGGCCGATGCCGAGCTCCTCCATCCGCTTCACCAGCGAGGCTTCCGAGAAGCGCGGCGGCGGCTCGGTGAAATGCTGGGTGACGGCGAGGCTCTGGCGCTTCACCGCCTCGCCCTCGCTCATCGCGGGCAGGCGGCGCGAATCCTCGTCCTCCTCGTCGTCGCGGCTTTCCTGATAGAGCGCGAGGAAGCCGTCGAACTTGATGACCTGGCCGGAGGCGCGCAATTCCAGCACGCGGGAGCCGGCCTTGGCCTCGATGTCGACGGTGGTGCGCTCGAGTTCGGCCGACTCCATCTGGCTCGCAATGGTGCGCTTCCAGATCAATTCATAAAGCCGCGCCTGATCGGCATCGAGTCTTCGGCCGATGGTGGCCGGGCGACGCGACAGATCGGTCGGGCGGATCGCTTCGTGGGCTTCCTGCGCGTTCTTGGCCTTGGCCTGGTACTGGCGTGGGGCGTCCGGCACGTAGGCGTTGCCATAGTCCTCGCCGATCACCTTGCGCGCCTGCGTGATCGCTTCGGGGGCGATCTGCACGCCGTCGGTTCGCATATAGGTGATGAGGCCGGTGGTCTCGCCGCCGATGTCGATGCCCTCATAGAGCCGCTGCGCGATGCGCATGGTGTGTGCCGGCGCGAAGCCGAGCTTGCGGCTCGCTTCCTGCTGCAGGGTCGAGGTGGTGAAGGGGGCCTGCGGATTGCGCCGCGCCGGCTTGGCCTCGACGGTCGCGACCTTGAACAGCGCGGCCTCGATCGCCTTCTTGAAATCCTCGGCTTCCGCGCCGGAGCCGATGTCGAGCCGTGCGATCTTCTTGCCGTCGGCGCCGACCAGCCGCGCCTCGAAAGCGTCGCCGCGCGGCGTCAGCAGCGTCGCGACCAGCGACCAGTACTCCTTAGGCACGAACTTCTCGATCTCGAGCTCGCGGTCGCAGACCAGCCGCAGCGCGACCGACTGCACACGGCCGGCGGAGCGGGCGCCGGGTAGCTTGCGCCACAGCACCGGGGAGAGGGTGAAGCCGACCAGATAGTCCAGCGCACGACGCGCCATATAGGCGTCGACCAGCGCGCCATCGATCTGGCGCGGCGCCTTCATCGCCTCGGAGACGGCCTGCTTGGTGATGGCGTTGAACACCACGCGCTCGACCTTCTGGTCCTTCAGCGCGCGCTTCTCCTTCATCACCTCCAGCACGTGCCAGGAGATCGCCTCGCCCTCGCGATCAGGGTCGGTTGCGAGGATCAGACGGTCGGCCCCCTTGAGCGCCTTGGCGATATCGTTGAGCCGGCTCGCGGCCTTGGCATCGACCTCCCAGATCATCTGGAAATTGGCGTCGGGATCGACGGAACCATTCTTGGCCGGGAGGTCGCGAACATGGCCGAACGACGCCAGGACCTCATAGGAGGACCCCAGATATTTGTTGATCGTCTTGGCCTTGGCCGGCGACTCCACAATGACGATATTCATGTCATTCCAATAGCTTACGGGAAAACTTGAAGACGGATTCCGCTAGACTCGCGGCCCGCCGTGTCGGGGCGAACATGGGTGCTGGGGCGGTCCCTGTCAAATCGCCAGATATTGAAGGGAGGCGCCAAGCTGTGGAGTTTCTATCCCAGGGGTTGCAAAATGCGTCCTAGAGTTGCGGCCGGAAAGGGCGTATCTCTTTATATATATATAGGGTAGGAATCGGATTAGGCCTTTTGAGCAGCACAGGGGGCGGCCGGAAGCGCAAGGCGTCCGGCGGCGGCGACCGGCGGGCGACGAGACGACTGGGGAGGGCGGCCCGGACGACGCCCTGGTCCTGATCGCAGCGGCGGCGACCGAACTCGCCAAACTCGCCCAGCGCCACAAATTCGAAGTCCTCGAGCGCCTATTCGCGATGGCCCGTCTGGAGGCCGACGAGCAGTTGCGCTCGCGCAGCCGGAGGAAGCTGTCGTGAGGGGCGTTACGGGAAGCAGGGCGCCTATGAGCGGAGCTCTCTCCATTCGTCGTCCTGGCGAAAGCCAGAACCCATAACCACCATGAACGAGATTGTGGCCCCAACGTCGCGCATCAATTGAGATTTGGGGTAATGGGTCCTGGCTTTCGCCAGGACGACGGTGGGGATGGTTCTCGATTCATGATGTCAAACGGCGCGGTGTCATCACCCGCGAAGGCGAAGGCAGGTGATCCAGTATTCCAGAGACGGCCGTGCTTGAATCGAGGGCCGCGGCGAAACAGAAGGCGTGATTTGCCACGCTTCCTGGAGAAAGGAAGAACGCTAGCTCGCGCCACATCCACCGCCGTCGTCCCGGCGAAGGCCGGGACCCATACGCCGCAGCGGGTGTTGTGAATGGGACTCGTCGTCTCAGCATCGTTCAACAACCAGCATTTGTGGTTATGGGTCCCTGCTTTCGCAGGGACGACACCCAATATGGGTCGTCGTATGTGAGTCATACATCCGCATCCTCGCGACGCGAGGCGTATTCGGATAAAGCGAAATATTTTCGCGGGCGAGGATTGACAAGTTTTTGGTGAGTTGCCCGTCGTGTCGTACCAGCAACACCGATCCTACGCACTGACGAGGCGCCGCGCGCGCTTTGCTGCAGGCCGCGGCTTCAGCGCGGTGTCGGCCGCGCCAAGCACGCGTCCGTCCTGCGAATAGAGCGCGAGCTTCTTCACCGGCTTGCCCTTGTCGCGGTCGACCAGGATGGTCGCGATCTCGTCCGGATGCTCGTCGAATTCCTCGGTCCATTGCCGCAGCGCGACCAGGATCGGAAAGATGCCGTGGCCCTTTGGCGTCAGGACATATTCTTGATAGGCGCTGCCGTCGGAGGCGGGGACCGTCTTCAGGATGCCGCGCTCGACCAGCGCGCGCAGCCGGGTGGCAAGGATGTTCTTGGCAAGCCCGAGGCTCGCCTGGAATTCGCCGAAGCGGCGCCGGCCGAGGCTGGCGTCGCGGATGATCAGGAGCGACCACCAGTCGCCGAACACGTCGAGCGCGCGCGCGACGGGACAGCTGTCGCCGGCAAGGCTGGTTCGTTTCACCGACCGTCTCCAGGGATTTGGGCCATCACGACCTTGTGTGGTTGCAATATTAAACCGTATGCCCTAGCTAAGCAACGAAGTTTAATAATGCAACCAACTGGAGGCGGACATGAGACTGGCGAACAAGACGGCGTTGATCACCGGCGGCAACAGCGGCATCGGGCTCGCGACAGCGAAGCTGTTCGTGGCGGAGGGCGCCAAGGTCGTCATCACCGGGCGCAACAAGGAGACGCTTGCGGCGGCATCCAGGGAGCTCGGGCCGAACGCGCTCGCGGTGGCGGCCGATGCCACCGACGTCGCGGCGCTGGAAGCCGCGGTGAAGCAGGGCGCCGAGAAGTTCGGCAAGTATGACGTGCTGTTCGCCAACGCCGGCATTCCCGGCCAGACGCCGGTGGGCGGCACCACGCTGGCCGCATTCGAGAATGTGATCCGGACCAATCTCACCGGTGTGTTCTTCACGGTGCAGGCGGTCGCGCCGTATCTCAACGACGGCGCATCGATCATTCTCAACGGCTCGGTGATTTCCGTGCTGGGCAATCCCGGCTACTCGGCCTATGCCGCGAGCAAGGCCGGCGTGCGCGC
The DNA here is from genome assembly GCF_054063355.1 of Bradyrhizobium sp. USDA 4502. Taxonomy (NCBI): domain Bacteria; kingdom Pseudomonadati; phylum Pseudomonadota; class Alphaproteobacteria; order Hyphomicrobiales; family Nitrobacteraceae; genus Bradyrhizobium; species Bradyrhizobium sp. USDA 4502. The sequence continues at coordinate 3,448,858 of NZ_JBSSGF010000001.1, read as the reverse complement.
GATGGCGCGGGTGATGGCGTCAGAATTCTCGCCGCGCAACATCCGCGTCAACGTGGTGGCGCCGGGTGCCGTGCGTACGCCGATCTGGGGCGCGGCGATCGCGACGCCCGAGGCCGAGAAGATCTTCGAGCAGCGGATCGGCAAGACCACGCCGCTCGGGCGGATCGGCGAGCCCGATCACATTTCGAAGACCGTGTTGTTTCTCGCGTCGGACGACGCCGCGCATGTGCAGGGGCAGGAGCTGTTCATCGATGGCGGTGCAACGGCATCACCGGCGGGCGCACCGATCTATCGCGGATAGGGCCTTTCCGTTTCGATTAAATCGGAACGGGGCTCTGGTTTTATTCTGACGCGTTTTCTTCACGCGAACCGATATCCACTTCGCTCGAAAACGCTCTGGTTTGTTTCTCATTGTAACGAACGGCCGGTGTGAAGCGTTTCATACCGGCCGGTTTCGCTTGCGACTATCATCGCGCGCATTGAACCTTTGGCGTACTGCCCGGACTCCTGATTGGGCGGGGAATTTTTCACCACGGAATCATTTGGAGTGCCGCCATGCCGAAAGCAGCCCGCATTTCGACGTCGATCCCGGTTTCGCCCGCATCCGAAAGTTCAGATACGACGCAGTTCGTGACGGTCGCGCTGTTCTCCGGCATCGGCCTGTTGATTTCGCTGGTCGCCGTCATCCTCGGAATTCAGGGCGTCTGGTTCTGAGTTCCTCCACCTGAACGGCCTGCCGCCGCCAAGCGACGGCAGGCGCTTTGAATCACATCAGGCTGCGTTCAGGCTACCGGCGGCCTGCAGCGCGCCCGCAACAGCCTTTTCGCGATGCTCGGGGCCGACCTGGATGCCGTCGGCGGGGATGAACTCGACATTCCTGACGCCGATGAAGCCGAACACGCCGCGCAGGTAGGTCTCGAGGTGCTCGAGCGCGGCCATCGGCGTGTCGGCGCCGTAATAGCCGCCGCGCGAGATCGCGATGATGACGCGCTTGTTGCCGGCCAGTCCCTCGACGCCGCCGGCGCCATACTTGAACGTCTTGCCCGCGACCAGGATGCGGTCGATCCAGGCCTTGAGCTGGCTCGGAATCGTGAAATTGTACATGGGCGCGCCGATCACGACGATGTCGGCGGCGAGGAACTCGTCCAGCACCGCCTGGCCGGTCGCGATGTCGTCGCGTACCGACGGGTCCGGCGCCGCGCTCTGGCTGGCGGCGAGGTGCAGGCCGGAGAGGTGGGCGAGCGGCGTCTGGCTGAGGTCGCGGTAGCTGACGACGAGGCCCGGATTGGCCTGGCGCAGCCGCTCGACGGCAGCGGCCGAGACCTGGCGGCTGACGGAGTGGGGGCCGAGGACCGAGGAATCGATGTGCAGAAGTTTCATGGCTGGGGTCACCTTTGGTATAGGTTTGTAACTGGCGCTATATGAGTGACCGCCCTAAATCTCCGCAAGAACGCACATTTTTGAAACCCGAGCACAGAAATGAGACCCGAGAACATCGATGTGACTGCTCCGCCGCCGCGGCCCAGCCCCGACCACAGCGATTGCCGCGCGGTCGCCTCCGTGCTGGCGCGGGTCGGCGACAAATGGAGCGTGTTCGTGATCATGATGCTGATCGACGGGCCGAAGCGCTTCAACGAGTTGAAGCGCATGATCAATGGCATCTCGCAGCGGATGTTGACGCTCACGCTGCGCGGGCTGGAGCGCGACGGCCTGGTGACGCGTACGGTGTTTCCGACCATCCCGCCGCGGGTCGACTATGAGCTGACGGATCTCGGCCGCGGACTGGCGGCACCCGTGAAGGCGCTCGGCCAGTGGGCGTTCGCGCATCTGCCGGAGATCGAAGGCGCACGAAACGACTTCGATGCGCGCAACAGCGATGGTTAAGCACCCAGTTCCATCCGCGTCATTGCGAGCGAAGCGAAGCAATCCATCGCGCCGCGAGCGGGGAGATGGATCGCTTCGTCGCTGTCGCTCCTCGCAATGACGGGGAGGTCGGCGCAAGCCCGTGCTAGATCATCGACACCAGTCCGCCACCGTGGCGTTCGAGCCTGCCGGCGAGCTCGAGCTCGAGCAGCACGGCGCGGACAACGGCCGGCGACACGTCGGCCATCCGGATCAGATCGTCGATGCTGATCGGGCTCGGCCCGAGCAGGTCGATGATGCGGGCGCGATCGCCGCTATCAGTGGCAAAGTCCAGCGGCTCGTCGTCCTCGCGCGCGCCAAGCATCACCGGCCGCTCCATGATCGGCGTCACCGCGCTGATGACGTCGGCGGCTTCGGTGACCAAGGTGGCGCCTTGCTTGATCAGATCGTTGGCGCCGGCGGCGCGCGGATCGATCGGCGAGCCTGGCACCGCGAACACCTCGCGGCCCTGTTCGGCCGCCATCCGCGCAGTGATCAGCGAGCCCGAGCGATGCGCGGCCTCGACGATCACGACGCCGAGCGAGGCGCCCGAGATCAAACGGTTGCGACGGGGAAAGTCGCGCGCCCGCGGCACGTGGCCGAGCGGCATCTCCGAGATCGCCGCGCCGCGCTCGAGGAGGGCGGCCAGCAGATCCTCGTGCTCCGGCGGGTAGATCCTGTCGTGGCCGCCGGCCAGCACGGCGACCGTGCCGCTGGCAACGGTGGCGCGGTGCGCTGCCTGATCGATGCCGCGGGCGAGGCCCGAGATCACGACAAAGCCGGCGTCACCGAGATCGCGCGCAAGGGTGCCTGCAAATTTCAGCCCGGCGCCGGAGGCGTTGCGCGAGCCGACGATCGCGATCATCGGCCGCATCAGGACCTCGCGCGCGCCGCGCACGGCAAGAAGCGGCGGCGCGTCGTCGATGGTGGCAAGCCGCGCCGGATAATGCGCTTCCTCCGGCGCGACGAGATCGATGCCGAATTTGCGGCAGGCCGCGAGCTCGGCGGCGGCGTCGGCCTCGCTGCAGATCCGCCCGGGGCCGGAGGCGCCGCCGCGGCGCGCGAGGTCGGGCAGGCGCTCCAGCGCGTGCGCCGCATCGCCAAAATGGCGGAGCAGCGATGCAAAGGTGCGCGGGCCGACATTGTCGGAGCGGATCAGCCGCAGGCGGTTGAGCCGTTCGGTGTCGGTGAGTCTTGTAGGGCTGGGCGAGCGGTCATGCATGCGGGGCGCAGCTTCGCCCAACCTGAGATTGTGATCAACTGCGACATTGGCGCAGCCGCGCGCGACGCGCTAAAAGCGCTGGGCAAGAAGCCGCCAAAAACCGTCAAGGAACAGGAATCCGCCGATGATTTCGCTTGCCGATCTCCAACGCCGCATCGCCTCCGGCGAATTGTCCACCGATGTCGCCATTGCGCAGACGCGGGACGCCATCGCGGCGCAGGACAAGACCATCGGCGCCTTCGTCCGCCTCGACGAGAAGGCGCGTGCGCAAACTTCCGGACCGCTGCGCGGGATTGCGGTCGGCATCAAGGACATCATCGATACCGCTGACCTCCCGACCGAGATGGGTGCCGCGATCTATCGCGGGCATCAGCCGCGCGCCGACGCGCCGGTCGTGATGGCGCTGAAGCAGGCCGGCGCCACCATCATCGGCAAGACCACGACAACGGCATTCGCGGCGAACGATCCGACCGCAACGCTCAATCCGCACAATCACGCGCACACGCCGGGCGGATCGTCGTCGGGCTCGGCCGCCGCGGTCGCCGCCGGGATGATCCCGCTCGCGCTCGGCACGCAGACCGGCGGCTCGGTGATCCGACCGGCCTCGTTCTGCGGCGTCGCCGCGATCAAGCCGAGCTACCGGCTGCTGCCGACCGTCGGCGTGAAATGCTTCTCCTGGACGCTCGATACCGTCGGGCTGTTCGGCGCCGGCGTGCGCGACGTCGCGCTGGGGCTCGCTGCGATGACGAAGCGGCCCGAGCTGGTGGTGCCGTCGAAGGTTTCCGCGCCGCGCATCGGCGTCGTCACGCAGGCCTTCGCCGGCGCGCCTGAACCTTCCGGCGCGGAGGCGTTGCAGAAGGCCGCGCGTGCGGCGGAGCAGGCCGGTGCGACCGTGCGCGAACTCGCGATGCCTGAGGTCGTCGCGGAGGCGTGGCGGATCCATCCGGTGGTGCAGGAGTTCGAGGCGCATCAGTCGTTCGCCTGGGAATACGGCCAGAACTACGATGCGATGCCGCCGCTGCTGCGCGGCCGGCTCGACGAGAGCAAGGGTGGCACGCCGGCGGAATACGACGCGGCGATGGACGTCACGCTGCGCGCACGGCAGGCGCTGGCTGCTGTTCTCACCGAGGTCGACGTGCTCGTGACGCTGTCGGCACCGGGCGCGGCACCCGAGGGTTTGGCGTCGACCGGCGATCCCCGTTACAACCGGCTCTGGACCTTGTTGGGCGTGCCCTGCGTCAACGTGCCGACGCTGACCGCCGAGGGCGGATTGCCGGTCGGCGTGACCGTGATCGCGGGTTTTGGCAATGATGCCAAAGCGCTGGCGGCCGCGAGCTTTGTCGAGGACGCGCTGAAGCGGTAGGCTTGGTCATTCCGGGGCGATGCGCCGCATCGAACCCGGAATCTCGCCCCACAACTTCTGGATTCCCCGGTGCGCAACTGCGCACCTGAGGTTCATCGCTGCGCGATGCCCCGGAATGACATACGTCACTTCCGCTCGCCGATCTTGCCCTCGGTACCGGCCTGCAGGCGCTGGATGTTCTCGCGGTGCATGTAGAACAGCAGCAGCGTCAGCACGGCGAACAGCGAGGCGAGCGCGTTATGGCCGAACCACCACAGGAACAGCGGCGTCACGAACGCGGCGATCAGCGCCGACAGCGACGAGTAGCGCGTGGTGTAGGCGGTGCCGAGCCAGATCACGGCGAAGATCAGCGCCGCCGGCCAGAACAGGCCGAGCAGCACGCCGAGATAGGTCGCGACACCCTTGCCGCCGCGAAACTTGAGCCAGACCGGGAAGAGGTGGCCGAGGAAAGCCCCCAGCGCCGCCAGCATCGCCGCGTTCGGGCCGTCGATGGTGCCGGCGATGATGACGGCGACGGTGCCCTTCAACATGTCGCCGAGCAGCGTCGCCGCGGCGAGGCCCTTGCGGCCGGTGCGCAGCACATTGGTGGCGCCGATATTGCCCGAGCCGACCGTGCGCAGATCCTGCGTGCCGGCCATCCTGGTCAGCACCATGCCGAACGGGATCGAGCCCAGCAGGTAGCCGATCAGGAAGGCGAGCGGCAGCAGCCCATCAGCAGACATCGCAGTGGTTCCCTGGAGCGGTCCGGCCCGAACGGGGCAGTGCCGTCAATGAAATATTAACCATAAATCCGCACCATGGCCTTGGTAATGAGGGAGCTTATCATGGCTTCTGTTCGCAGGCGGCTGGAGCAGTTTTTCTTTGTCGTTTACGTCGCGGCCATCGTCGTTGGCACAACGATGGAAGCGATGTCGCAACTCGCGTCGCGCTAAGTTCCACCCCAGTTTCAGACGTGCTCGTAAACGGTCCGTCCGCCGACGATCGTCCGCGTCACGCGGCCCGAGAAGCGGGCGTCGTCGAACGGCGTGTTCTTGCACAGTGATTTGAGATCGTCGCGGTCGAGGACCCAGGGCGTGTCGGCGTCGATCACGATGACGTCGGCCGGCGCGCCCGCGCGCAGCGTGCCGCCGGGCAGGCCGAGCAGCTCCGCCGGCCGTGTCGACATCGCCCGGATCAGCGTCTTGAAGTCCATCTCGCCATTGTGGATCAGCCGCAGCGCCGCCGGCAGCATGGTCTGCAGGCCGACTGCGCCGCTCGCCGCTTCCGCGAACGGCAGCCGCTTGACCTCGACGTCCTGCGGATTGTGGTCGCTCATCACGACGTCGATCAGCCCGGAGGCCAGCGCCGCGACCAGCGCCTTGCGGTCCTCCTCGGTGCGCAGCGGCGGGGCCAGCTTGAGGAAGGTGCGGTAGGGGCCGATGTCGTTCTCGTTCAGCGTCACGTGATTGATCGAGACCGAGGCCGAGACATTGTGGCCGGCGTCGCGGGCGCGCTTGAGGATCTCCAGCGACTCGATCGAGGTCAGCGAGGCTGCGTGATAGCGCCCGCCGGTCAAGCCTGCGAGCCGCATGTCGCGTTCGAGCATGATCGACTCGGCCGCGGTGGGAATGCCGGCGAGGCCGAGCCTTGTGGCGAATTCGCCCTCGTTCATCACGCCTTCGCCCACCAGATTCGGATCCTCGGTGTGATGCACGATCAGCGCGTCGAAATCGCGGGCATAGGTCAGCGCGCGCCGCATCACCTGGGCGTTGGTGACGCTGCGGTCGCCGTCGGTGAAGGCGACGGCGCCGGCGGCCTTGAGCAGGCCGATCTCGGTCATCTCCTGGCCCTGCATGCCCTTGGTCAGCGCCGCCATCGGATGGATGTTGACGATCGCGGTGTCGCGGGCCCGGCGCAGCACGAAGTCGACGGTCGCCGAATTGTCGATCACCGGCGAGGTGTCGGGCTGGCAGATGATGGTGGTGATGCCGCCGGCCGCGGCGGCCTGGCTGGCGGAGGCGAAAGTCTCGCGGTGGCTGGCGCCGGGCTCGCCGACAAAGGCGCGCATATCGATCAGGCCGGGGGCCACGATCTTGCCGGCGCAATTGACGATGTCTGTGCCTTCGGGGACGCCGGCGGCGCCGATGCCGCGCTTGGCGTCACGGATGACGCCGTCGGCGATCAGGACATCGCCCGGACCGTCGAAATCGCGCGACGGATCGATGACGCGGGCGTTGGCGAGCAGGATGGGGCGGCGGTCGGTCAGCATCGGTCTCACGCGTTTGGCAGGTTGCGGGCGAGCGCTTCCAGCACCGCCATACGCACTGCCACACCCATTTCAACTTGTTCACGGATCAGCGACTGCGCGCCGTCGGCGACGAAGGTGTCGATCTCGACACCGCGGTTCATCGGGCCCGGATGCATCACCAGCGCATCCGGCTTGGCATAGCCGAGCTTCTTCTGGTCGAGGCCGAAATAGTGGAAATACTCGCCCGACGACGGCACGAAGGAGCCGTTCATGCGCTCGCGCTGCAGCCGCAGCATCATCACGATGTCGGCGCCGTTCAGCCCCTCGCGCATGTCGCGCGCGACCTCGACGCCCATCCGCTCGATGCCGGGCGGCAGCAGGGTGGAGGGGGCCACCACGCGGACGCGTGCGCCCATCGTGTTGAGCAGGAAGATGTTGGAGCGCGCCACCCGCGAATGCAGCACGTCGCCGCAGATCGCGATCGTCAGCCCCTCGAGCCGGCCCTTGTTGCGGCGGATCGTCAGCGCGTCGAGCAGCGCCTGGGTCGGGTGCTCGTGGCTGCCGTCGCCGGCATTGATCACGGAACCGTCAACCTTGCGCGCCAGGAGCTCGACCGCGCCGGAGGCGTGGTGGCGCACCACCAGGATGTCCGGGTGCATCGCGTTCAGCGTCACCGCGGTGTCCATCAGGGTCTCGCCCTTGCGGGTCGACATCGACGACACCGACATGTTCATGACGTCGGCGCCCAGGCGTTTTCCGGCGATCTCGAACGAGGATTGGGTCCGGGTCGAGGCCTCGAAGAACAGATTGACCTGGGTACGGCCGCGCAGGCTGGCGCGCTTCTTGTCGACCTGGCGGTTGAGCTCGACATACTCCTCGGAGAGGTCGAGCAGGCCCGTGATGTCGTCAGCGGAAAGGCCCTCGATGCCCAGCAGATGCCGGTGACCGAGGACAAAAGTCGATTTCAATGATGGGGTCATTAAAGCGAGAGCTATAGGCGCGGATGGCCGGTGGGGCAAGCGCGAAGAGGGCTCGCGGGAGTTTTCCCCGAGTAAGATATCGCCGCCTTCCCGGCGGTCCTGCCGGGGCTCGCCGCGGGACATCCGCGCCTTGCTTTTGCGGGGGTTTCCGGAACAAGACGTGGATGGCGGGGCACAGGCGGAGCGGCAGCGACGCCGTCCTCCTGACGGGCTATACCCGGCCGTGACGCCGGAGCGAGACCTCGTGAAAATTGTCGTGATCGCATGGATGGCCATCGCATTGATCCCGGGGGCGATCTCGCCTGCCTTCGCTCAGAACTTGCCCGGCGACTTCGCGTTCCTTCGCGACATCGATCCGACCATCATCCAGGACATCCGCTACGCCGGCGCGAACAATTTCATGGGGCGGCCGATCGCGGGCTATGGCGCGGCGGAATGCGTGGTGAAGCGGGAGGTCGGGCTTAGGCTCAAGGCCGTGCAACAGGAACTGGCCCGGCAAAGACTGTCGCTGAAGATGTTCGATTGCTACCGGCCGGCTCGCGCCGTCGCCGACATGGTGGCATGGTCGAAGAACGACACCGAGACCGCCGCCGAGCGGCGCTACAACCCGGCCTTTTCGAAGGCGGACCTGTTCCGCCTCGGCTACATCGCCACCCATTCGGGCCATTCGACAGGGGCCGCGGTCGATCTCACGCTGGTCGATCTTGGCGCCGACAATTCGCGCAAGTTCGATCCGGCCAGGGACTATGCCGACTGCACCGCGCCAGCCGCCACGCGCGCTCCGGAGGGCAGCGTCGACATGGGCACCGGTTACGATTGTTCCGACCTGAAGGCCCACACCGCGACGGGCTCGATCACGCCTGCGCAGAGGCGCTGGCGCGCCATGCTGGTCGCGGCGATGGCCCGGCAAGGGTTCGCGAACTATGCCAAGGAATGGTGGCACTTTTCGCTGCCGGGGGCAGGCCGGCCAGCTTACGACTTCCCGATCGTCCGGGCGCGGTAGCGCGTTTTCGAGCGAAATGGACGCCGGTTGGCGCGAAGCTCTAGTGCAGGATTTTCCTCAAATCCGAAACATTTTCGCAAGACGACGCTTGCCATCGCAAAAGTAGCCGAGCGCACTTTCAACACTCCTTAATTGTGGCCGTATGAAGTGCGGGCAACACGGGAGCATGCAGCATGCGTTTCGCAGCCATTGCAATTGTCGTCGTCGGCGTCGCCGGAGTCTTGATCTACGATCGACACGACAAGAGCGCGAATTATCAGCGCGTCGATGCCCGCATCAGCGGCGTCAGCGAGCAATGCTATCTGGAAAAGGTCGAGCGCGGGGTCATCACCAAGACGACGTCGACCTCCGATCTGACTCGCTGCGAGATTGCCGAGCTGCTGCGCAAGGAGCATCCGAAGTGGCAGGGCTATGACGTGAAGCACAAGATCGAGGTGAAGGTCGTCTATGTCTCGCCGGTCGACGGGGCCACCCACCAGTCGAGCCTGCAGATGTCCTATTTCCCCAACGGCAAGCCGCTGCGCGCCGGGGACGTGTTTCCTGTCCTCGCCTCCAAGACCAAGGCGGACAAGACGCGTTCGATTTGACCGACGCTGTTCGACAGGACGGAAGCACAACCATGCGCCTTGGCCTCTACGCTATGATCGCTGTCGCCGTCGCGAGCTTCTATGTCTATAGCGAGCTCGACAAGCGGTTGAACTTCCGGCCGATCGATGCGCGCGTCAGCAGCGTCAAGGAACAATGCTACATGGAGAAGACCGAGGGGGCGCGAAGCTCGACCTCCGATCTGTTGCCGTGCGAGCTTACCGAGCTGCTGGCACGCCATCATCCGAAGTGGCAGGGCGCCGACATCAAGCACAAGATCGAGATCCGGTTTGCCTACATCTCGCCGGTGGACGGCGCCGCGCATGAGTCCAACCTGCAGTTGGCGGCCTATCCCGATAACCGGCAATTGAGCAGCGGCGACATTTTTCCTGTCCAGGCTTCCAGGAAGGAGGCGAACCGGACCCGCGTCAATGACTGGGTCGACCGCTGGCTCGGCCGCCATGCGCCCAAGCGCGCAAGCATCTAAAGCATGGAAGCATCCAGCGGACGTGTACTTTTCGCTGCCCCGCGTCGGCTCGCAGGCTTATGATCCTCCGATTCCATTGCGCCGCGGCTGGCCCGTGATCCCGGCCGGAAGAGGCCGGTTGTCCAGGCCGCATGCGTGCAGACCAGTTGCCGAGGAGACCATGACGCAGGCTCCGTTTGCCACCCACGACGTCTTCAACCAGTCGCCGCCGTTCGAAAATATCGACCTGTTCACGGTGGATGCGCCGCTCGCCGCGGCGGTTGCCGCCAATGGCGGGGCGGCGGCAACGGCTGAGCTGTCGGATTTCGGCAAGCATTGGGGATCCGCCGCCATGGCGGAGCGCGGCCGCGTTGCCAACGAGAACACGCCGAAACTGCGGCTGTTCGATGCCAGGGGCAATCGCCGCGACGAGGTCGAGTTTCACCCGGCCTATCACGAGCTGATGGCGCACTCCGCGCATGCCGGCGTGCACAATTCGACCTGGAGCGCCGACGGCAGGCCGGCCGGCGGGGCGGCCGAGGTGGTGCGCGCGGCAAGGTTCTACATCGCCGCGCAGGTCGAGACCGGCCATCTCTGCCCGATCACGATGACGCGCGCCTCGGTCGCGGCGCTGGCCTCGCAGCCGGACATTCTGGCGAAGACGATGCCGGTGATCGAAACGCGCGCCTACGATCCCACCTTCGCGCCGTGGTGGACCAAGCGCGGCATGACCCTCGGCATGGGCATGACGGAAAAGCAGGGCGGCACGGATGTGCGCGCCAACATGACGCGCGCCGAGCGCGACGGCGGGGCCTGGCGCATCACCGGGCACAAATGGTTCATGTCGGCGCCGATGTGCGACGCCTTCCTGGTGCTGGCGCAGACCATGAATGGGCTGAGCTGCTTCTTCATGCCGCGCTTTGCGCCCGACGGCACGGTCAACGCGATCCACTTCCAGCGCCTGAAGGACAAGCTCGGCAACCGCTCCAATGCCTCGTCGGAGGTCGAATTCCACAGCGCCTATGCCGAGCTGATCGGCGAGGAAGGCAAGGGCATCCGCACCATCATCCAGATGGTGCAGCTGACGCGGCAGGATTGCGCGATCGCATCCGCCGGGCTGATGCGCTCGGGGCTGGCGCATGCGCACCATCACGCGCGGCATCGCAGCGTGTTCCAGAAACACCTCGCCGACCAGCCGCTGATGCAGGCGGTGCTGTCGGACATGGCGCTGCATGTCGAGGCGTCCATCGCGCTGGTGATGCGGCTCTGCCGTGCCTTCGATCGCGCACCGGGCGATGCGGGTGAGGCCGCCTATATGCGGCTGCTGACGCCGGCGATCAAATACTGGACCTGCAAGAGCGCGCCCGGCTTCCTCTATGAGGCGATGGAGTGCCTCGGCGGCAATGGCTATGTCGAGGAAGGCATTTTGGCGCGCCATTACCGGGAGTCGCCGGTCAACGCGATCTGGGAGGGGTCCGGCAACGTGATGTGCCTCGACGTGCTGCGCGCGCTCGGCCGCGAGGCCGATGCCGCGCTCGCGGTGCTGCGCGCGCTCGCCGAGGAGACCAGGGGCCTGCCCGGCGCCGCCGAGGCTGTTGCCTCGATCGGGCAGTCGTTCCGGCGGCCGGACAGCGAGCGCGTCGCGCGGCTTGCGGTCGAGCAGCTGGCGCTCCTGGCGGCAACCGCGGCGCTCAACCAGGTCTCGCCGAAAAACGCCGAACTGTTCGCGGTGACACGGCTTGCCGAACGCCACGCCGGCATGTACGGCGCGGTGGACTTATCCGATGCCGATCAGCGCGCGCTGCTGGCGCGGGCGCTGCCATGACCACATTGACCACCGTCATGCCCGGCCTTGTGCCGGGCATCCACGTCTTTGCTTCGACAGGGCAAGGAAAGACGTGGATGGCCGGGACAAGCCCGGCCATGACGAATTGATAGAGCCGAGGTTCGCTGATGGATTCTCTCACGCCGCAAGACGCGACTGCCGCGATCGAACCGCCGCCGCTCCCCCCGCGGGTCTGGAAATTCTGGGGCACCGCGCTGTGGGGCCTGTTGATCTTCGCCGCGATGTTCGTCGGCCAGGTCACGGTCATCGTCTGGCGCATCGTCGCGCAGGGCGGCGAGGTGTCGACGGCCGGCATCACTCATGTGGTCGCCGACGGCCTGACGATCTCGCTCTCGGTCCTCGCCGGCCTGCCGATGGTGCTGCTGGTGCTGTGGTTCGCGATCCGCCGGACCCGGATCCCGTTCGCCGATTACCTCGGGCTGCGCGGGACGTCGTGGAAGAACGTGATCATCGGCATCGTCGCGCTCGTCGTGCTGGTCGGAGCCTGGGACATGGTGTCCCGCGCCGCCGGCCGCGAGGTGTCGCCGGGCTTCATGGGCGACGTGCTGAAATCGGCGCAGGAGCACAGTGCACTGTGGCTCCTGGTGATCGCCTTCGCCGTGGCCGCGCCGCTCTGGGAGGAACTGTTCGCACGCGGCTGGCTCTACCGCGGCTGGTCGGAATCCGCGCTCGGACCCTATGGCGCGATCCTGCTGTCGTCGATCGTCTGGACGGTGATGCACCTGCAGTACGACTGGTTCTTCCTCTGCCAGGTGCTGACGATCGGCCTCCTGTTCGGCTATTTGCGCTTCCGCACCGGCTCGACCTGGCTGACCATCCTGCTGCACGGGCTGAACAATTTTGCGGCGACGATCCAGACCTGGTGGCTGGCTGGCTGAGAGTTCCCTATGCTAGGTTGAAGCTAGGCCCACCTTCGCTGCAACGTTGTTGCAGAAGAATCCCATATGTCGAACTTCGAGAATGCCAACGCGCCGGTACCGGCACCGCCGCAGCGGACCTGGGATTTCGTGGAGACGGCATTCGTCATCCTGATCGCTTACGGCGTTTTTACGCTGGTTGGAGGTTGGGCCATGACGATCATCATCGCGGCGCAAGACGGCGTAGCCAGAATGTCGCCGGCTCAATTGCGGGATTTCGCCGCCCAGGGGCGATGGTACGGCGCTGGCCTTACCATCGCGAGCCCCTTGACGATCGGCGTGCTCTGGATCGCGATCCGGAAGGCTCGCCGCGGGTTCGAGGAATATCTCGCGCTCAACTGGCCGAGCCCGGCCGAAGCCATGCGCGCATTTGCAATCTTTGCCGGCATTCTGCTCGGTGAATCGGTCATCAATTCGAGTGTTGGTGGCGAGGGGGCCGCGGTGGATGACCCGGTCTTCGTGGTCAAGGGCGCGAACGGCTTGATGATCCTGCTCATCGGTACCTGCATTGCAGGACCCATCATGGAAGAGTTCCTCATTCGTGGCTTCTTGTATCGCGGCTGGTCGGAGTCGTTTCTGGGTCCGATCGGAGCGATCGTTCTGACCGCCGCCGTCTGGGCTATGACCCACACACTTTATGACGTTTATGGGAAGTTGGAGATATTCGGGATGGGATTGGCGCTGGGCTATTGCCGTTGGCGCAGCAACTCAACCTGGCTGACGGTCATGATCCATTCCGCCCTCAACACATTCATCTTTTTCGTGACAGGCCCGTATGTCTAGGGCCCAACGGCTGCGATCACGATTGGCATCGTGATGTCCGGGATCGTCTGCGGCGTGATCATCATCCGGAACCAGCGCCGGTGCGTCGCCAGCCATCGGAAGGTTGGAGGATGCCAGCGGCCCCCTCGAGTGCTATGATCTAGATCAATGAATGAGCGCGGGCCGGACTGAAACCAGGCAGCGGCGGCTGCCGTCGTGCGAGCTCTTCTCATGGCTATCTTGATCCGAGCACTCCTGGCCGGCGTCGTCGCGCTGGCGTCTCTCGGCGCCATCACGCAGCAGGTGCGCGACCAGGGCGTTACCGACACCGAAATCCGCATCGGCAATGTCATGCCGTATAGCGGCGCGCTGGAGATTTTCGGCCAGATCGGCAAGGCGGAAGCCGCCTATTTCGAGATGATCAACGAACGCGGCGGCATCAATGGCCGCAAGATCCGCTTCATGTCCTATGACGATCTGTCAGATCCCTCCAACGCCATGGATCTCACGCGAATTCTGGTCGAGACCGACAATGTGCTCTTGATGTTCGGTTCGTTCGGCACGCCGGGGAATCTCGCGGTGCGGAAGTATCTCAACGAACGCAAGATCCCCCAGCTTTTCGTTGCTTCCGGCGATCACGAGCTCAGCGAGCCGTCGCGTTATCCGTGGACCATGGGCTGGCAGCCTTCGTATCGCGAGGAGGGACGCATCTACGCGAACTACATCCAGGCTTTCTATCCCGGCAAGAAAATCGTGGCGCTTTGGGAGAATGACCAGTTCGGGCGCGAATTGTTCAAGGGACTGGTGCAAGGGCTGGGCGACGTCGCCCACAACATCAGGGTCGACATCGCCTATGATGTCGACGATCAGCACCTGGACGGCCACGTTTCGATCCTGAAGCAATCTGGCGCCGAGGTCTTCGTGTTTGCCGGAGTACCGGAAAATGCCGCCAAGGTGATCCGCGCGGCGGCCGACCACGGCTGGCGGCCGGTGTTCGTCGTGAACCAGATGGCGTCATCGATCGAGACGGTGCTCAAGCGGGCCGGCACGGAGAATGCGACCGGCGTCATCACCGCCGCGTTCCTGAAGGATGCGAGCGATCCGGCCTGGAGGGCGGAGCAGGGCGCCTGGTACAGCTTCCTGGACAAGTATACCAAAGCCGGCGGCAAGGATGACGCGGCCGCAGTCTACGGCTATGCCGCCGCCGAAACGATGGTCGAGGTGCTCAGGCAATGCGGCAACGACCTGTCGCGCGAGAACGTCATGAAGCAGGCCGCGGCGCTCAGGGATTATCAGGCGTCCGCCTTGCTCCCCGGCATCAAGATCAACACCGCTCAGTTCCGACCGGTCGAGCAATTGCGGTTGCTTCAGTTCGATGGCCGTAGCTGGCAGCCGATCGGGGATGTGCTCGATACGGCGTTCGCCGGTTCGGCCGGGAAATAGCGGCGATCAGGAGAAGCCGTACAAGCTGCACCCAGTCGTTGCAGGCCCTCGCTCTTGCTGAAGCGCAAGGGCGAGTTGTGGCGCTACGTCGCTGGGACTCGCGGGCTGGTCTATTGCGGGAGGGCGCGCGCCGCTCGGCGCCGACGGGGCTTCAAAAGAGACGCGACTTCGAAAGTGATGACTTGTTGCGCGGATGGCACAGGAGCCCGCGGCCAAATCAGGTACATTGATACTGTATTGAAAGACTTTTCATCACCCGGAGCATTGCGTTGGCGTCAGACGCAGTCAGTCTGGCTGATACTACAAGCGTAGCGGACGCGGCGGCTGCTACAGCGCCTTTTCGCGTAAAGATCGTGACGCGCGACGAAATCGCCGGTTGTCCCGCTTGGGCTGCCAGTTTCGCCGACCTGCGCAAGGATCACCGTTACTACGAGATCCTGGAGGATACGCTCCGCGAGCGTGTCGAGTACCGGTACTTCGCGATCATCGACCGGGCGGGCTGTCTCCACGCCGTCCAGCCGTTCTTTCTTCTCGACCAGGACGTTCTCGAGGGACTTGGAGCGGAATGGCAGCCGCTGCTGGCGCGCATCCGAGGCTTCGTTCCCGGGTTTCTCAAAATGCGAACCCTGATGGTCGGATGCTTCGCCGGTGAAGGGCATCTTGCCGGATCAAGCACGGTGCCGTCCGGCAAGATCGCCGAGATTCTTTGCGGCGAAATCGTCACGCTCGCCCGATCGTGCGGGGCGCAACTCATCGTCCTGAAGGAATTTCCTGCGCGCTACCGGCCGGTGCTGGATTGCTTCGTCCGGCGCGGCTTCGCCCGTGCGCCGAGCATGCCGATGACGGCGCTCAATATCGAGCACGACGACTTCGATGCCTACATGCAAAATGCGCTGCCGCGATCGGCACGCTGGCAGCTCCGCAAGAAATTCAAGGCAACCGATGGTGAAACCATAGCCCTTACCGTCACCGACGACGCAAGGGATGCCGTCGACGAGATCTATCCGCTCTACCTGCAGGTCTTCGACCGCTCGAAATTCCGTTTCGAGAAACTGACAGCCGACTATCTTCGCCGGCTCGGCAGCGACATGAAGGACAAGGTCCGCTTCTTCATCTGGCGCCGTGGCGGGAAGGTGATCGCCTTCAGCCTTTGCATGGTCGAAGGCGACAGTCTGTTCTGGGAGTATGTCGGCCTCGACTATGCTGTCGCACTCGACCTTCATCTTTATTACTACACCATTCGCGACATGATGAATTGGGCGATCGCCAACGGTTACAGGTGGCTTCGAAGCACGGGTCTCAGCTACGAACCGAAATTCCGGATGCGGCATGACCTCGATCCGCTCGACCTCTATGTGCGGCTTCGCTCTCCGCTTCCGAACGCGATCTTCAGGCTCCTGTTGCCCTGGATCGTACCGGCCCGCTATGACAAGACCTTGCGCAAATTCGCGAACTATCGCGAAGTCTGGTAGCGACCGATTGCGCGGCGATATTCAAGGCCGATCGGGTACGCCTTCTAAAGCCCCACCGCGGCAATCACGATCGGCATCGTGATCGCGGCCAGAATTGTCTGCAGCGTGATGATCTGGGCGAGTAGCGGCGCGTCGCCGCCCATCTGGCGCGCCAGCACATAGGCTGACGGCGAGGTCGGCACCGCGGCGCAGGCCGCGACGATGGCGAGGTTGGACCCGGTGACGCCGAACCACACCGCGAGCGCGACGGTCAGCGCCGGCATCAGCACGAGTTTCAGCACCAATGCCGCGCTGGCAGCGAGGCTGGGGCGAAAGATGCCTTCCAGATGCAGCCCGGCCCCGGTGACGAGCAGGCCGATCGCCAGCGACGAGCCGCCGAGCGCGTCGGCGACGTCATACCAGATCTGTGGCAGCGGGATGTGCGCGACATTGATGACGAGCCCGATGACGCAGGCCCAGATCAGCGGGTTCTGTACGACAGTCATCACGATGGCGCCGGTCGAACGCTTCTCGGACGAGGCATATTTCGCCAACACGGCGACGCTGAACACATTGACCAGCGGGATGATCGCGACCATCGCGACCGAAGCCAGGGCAAGGCCTGTGCTGCCATAGAGATTGCGCGACACCGACAGCGCGACATAGGTCTGCCAACGGGTCGCGCCCTGGAAGATCGAGGTGAAGGCGGGGCCGTCGACGCCGGCGCGCGCCAGCGGGCCGCGCAGCGCGAGGCAGAATAGCGACATCACCAGCGCCGCGAGCAGCAGCGCGCCGCCGACGCCCGCGACCGGCACCGTGGTCAGGTCGGCCTTCACCAGTGTCTGCACCAGGAGCACCGGGAACAGCACGTAATAGGTCAGCCGCTCCAGCCCGTGCCATTGCGTATCGAGCGGCATCAGCGTGCGCTTCAGGACGAAGCCGAGCACGATCAAGAGGAACACCGGCAGCAGCGCCGCGATCACCACGACCATGGTCAGCGCTCACCGCGCAGCTTCGCGAGCCGGTCCAGCGCACCCTGCAGGATGAAGATCGCGGCGTGCTCGTCGATTACCTCGGCGCGACGAGCGCGGCTGACGTCCATCCCGATCAGCTCACGCTCGACCGCCGCAGTCGAGAGCCGCTCGTCCCACAGCCCGATCGCAAGCGCGGTGAGGCCGGCGAGGTTGCGGGCAAACGCCCGGGTCGACTGCGCGCGCGGGCCTTCGCTGCCGTCCATGTTGATCGGCAGGCCGAGCACGAAGCCGACGGCATTGCGTTCGGCGGCGATCGCGAGCAGCCGCGCCGCATCGGCCTTGAACTGCTTGCGCTGGATGGTCTCGACGCCAGTCGCCAGCCGTCGGTCCGGATCGGAGGCGGCAACCCCGATGGTCTTGGTGCCGAGGTCGAGGCCGACAAGCGCGCCGCGCTCGGGCCAGTGCGGCGCAGCTTCGATCAGGGGAAGGATGGGGGCGAGCATGGCGCTAGCGCTTAGCACGCAGCCGCGCGCCGAGGCAAAGCCCGGCACTGCCGTGGCGTCCATGCGAAAACGCCGGTCAGGCGGCGATCACCCGCTCGTCGCCACCGAGGCACGCGGCCAGCCCCTGCAATGCGCTGTACTGATGCGCGGTGCGGCGCTGGATGAACAGCGTCTCGACATGCGCATGCTGCGGACTGAGCTTGTGGATGTTGATGTCGCGCTGGACGTGATCGCGATCGACGACGGCGCGCGGCAGCAGGGTGACGCCCATGTCGGCGGCGACGCAGCCGACCATGCCGTCGAGCGTGCCGAACTCGAAGCGGACCGCCGACGGCCAGCCGAACTCGGTGAACACCTGTTCGAGACGCTGCCGGTAGGTGCAGCCGGTGCGGAACACCAGCGCGGTCGGGCCCGACTCCGGCGTGCCGGCGCGCAACGCGGCCAGCGATTTCCAGCGCTGCGCAGTGACCAGCACCAGTTCCTCGGTGAATGCTGATGTGGCTGACAGTTCGGCATGCTCGATCGGGCCGGCGACAAAGGCGCCGTCGAGCGTGCCGTCGAGCACGGCGGCCACGAGGTCGGCGGTCGGCGCGGTGCGCAAGGTCAGGCGCACCGCCGGATAGCGGCGATGAAACTCGGCGAGCAGCGTCGGCAGCCGCACCGCAGCGGTGGTTTCCATCGAACCGATCGACAGCGGACCCTTCGGCTCGCCATCGTCGCGCGCGGCGAGCACGGCTTCGCGCGACAGCGCCGCCATGCGCTGCGCATAGGGCAACAGGCGGCGGCCGGCGCCGGTCAGCGACATGCCGCGGCTGTGGCGCTCGAACAGCGCGGTGCCGATCTCGGCCTCCAGCGCCTTGATGCGCTGGGTGACGTTCGACTGCACGGTGTTCAGCTCGTCGGCGGCCCGGGTGATGCCGCCGAGCCGCGCGACCGTGGAAAAGGTGAGCAGGTCGGTCAATTCCATCTGGGACCACCGTTCTGATTTAGAGATGGTAGCGTTCTCTAGTATTCATTATCCGAGAATGTTAGGCCCGCTTAGGCTGCAAGTCCAGAACAGCAAGTCCAGAACAGGGAGCAAGCGCATGCCGATCAGCACCGAATTGACGGCACGTCTGGACATAGAGCATCCGATCCTGCTCGCGCCGATGGACACGATTGCCGGCAGCGGGCTGGTCAAGGCGGTCAGCGCCGCCGGCGGCTTCGGCATTCTGGGCGGCGGCTACGGCGACAAGACGCGGCTCGAGACCGAGACCGCGAAGCTGAAGGGTTTTGCAAAGCCGTTCGGCATCGGCTTCATCACCTGGAGTCTCGCCAGGCAGCCCGAGCTGATCGACATCGCGCTGGATGCGCGGCCGCGCGCGGTGATGCTGTCATTCGGCGATCCCGCGCCGTTCGCGCCGAAGATCAAGGCCGCAGGCGCGCTGCTGATCTGCCAGGTGCAGAACGAGGAGATGGCGCGGCAGGCGCTCGATTGCGGCGCCGACATCCTGATCGCGCAGGGCACGGAGGCGGGCGGTCACGGCGCATCGCGCACCACGCTCGACATCGTGCCGGCGATCATCGATTTCGCGGCGGGGCGCGTGCCTGTGGTCGCGGCCGGCGGCATCGCGGACGGGCGTGGCTTAGCTGCGATGATGATGCTCGGCGCATCCGGCGTGCTGATGGGAACGCGCTTCTACGCCAGCGTCGAGGCCGACGCGGCCGAGCAGGCCAAGCAGCTGATCTGTGCGGCAAAGAGCGGCGAGACGGTGCGCGGCGTGGTGTTCGACTGGTCGCGCAAGCTGATGTGGCCGGCGCCGTTCACCGCGCGTTCGCTTGCCAACGATCATCTGCGGCGCTGGAGCGGGCGCGAGATCGAGCTGATGCAGCGCGCTGACGAGGTCGCGGTGGAGTACGCCGCCGCGAAGGCCGCGGCCAATTTCGATGTCGCCGCGGTGTTTGCCGGCGAGTCCGTCGGCCTGATCCATGATATCGTTCCGGCGGCCGAGATCGTCGGCCGCATCGTCGCCGAGGCCGAGCAGTCGCTGCAGGGCCGGCGCAACTTTTTTCCTTCTCCCCTTGTGGGAGAAGGTGGCGCGGACGCAGTCCGCGACGGATGAGGGGTCTGTCCCCGCGGAGGGAAACCCCTCACCCGCGCTCGCCTTGCGAGCGCACCCTCTCCCGCAAGGGGAGAGGGTAATTCCGAGCAAGCCAGGAAAGAGACACGCCATGTGGCCGGACCGTCGATTGATCGATCGTTTCAAGACCGAATTCCCGATCGTGCTGGCGCCGATGGCCGGCGTGATGGATGCGGAGCTGGTGATTGCGGTGGCGCAAGGGGGCGGGCTCGGCTCGCTGCCATGTGCGATGCTGTCGGCCGAGAAGGCGCGCGAGCAGGTCAACATCATCCGTCAACGCGTCTCTGCGCCGGTCAACCTCAACTTTTTCTGCCACAAGGCGGTCGACGCCGATCCGGCGCGCGAGGCGAACTGGCGGCGACGGCTGGCGCCCTACTATCGCGAGCATGGTCTCGATCCGAACGCGCCGATCAAT
This sequence comes from Bradyrhizobium sp. USDA 4502, assembly GCF_054063355.1. Lineage (NCBI taxonomy): Bacteria > Pseudomonadati > Pseudomonadota > Alphaproteobacteria > Hyphomicrobiales > Nitrobacteraceae > Bradyrhizobium > Bradyrhizobium sp. USDA 4502. Next base: position 3,428,679 of record NZ_JBSSGF010000001.1, on the reverse strand, counting down.
GCGGCGAACCGCGCGCCGTTCGATGCGGCGTTCTGCGCCGTGATCGAGGAGCTGAAGCCGGAGGTCGTCAGCTTCCATTTCGGCCTGCCGGAGCCAAATCTGTTGCAGCGGGTGAAAGCCACCGGCGCCACCGTGATGTCGTCGGCGACGACGGTGAAGGAAGCGATCTGGCTCGAGGAGAACGGCGCCGACGTCATCATCGCGCAAGGCGCCGACGCCGGCGGCCATCGCGCCATGTTCCTGACCGACAACATCGCCGAGCAGCCCGGGACGTTCTCGCTGCTGCCGCAGTTGGTGGATGCGGTGAAGGTGCCGGTCGTCGCGGCCGGCGGCATCGCCGACGGGCGCGGGATCGCCGCGGCATTCGCCCTCGGCGCCTCCGGTGTGCAGGTCGGTTCGGCCTATCTGCGCTGCCCGGAGTCCAAGGTGACGGCGCAGGCCCGCGTCGCGCTGGCGCAGGCGAGCGACGAATCCACCGTCATCACCAATGTGATGACCGGCCGCCCGGCGCGCGGCGTTGCCAACCGTGTGATGCGCGAGGTCGGGCCGATCTCGCCGGACGCGCCGGCGTTCCCGCACGCAGCAACCGCCCTCGGACCGCTGAAGGCGGCTGCCGAAAAACAGGGGAAGGTCGATTTCACCAATCTGTGGGCCGGGCAGGCGGTGCGGATGGGCAAGGAAATGCCGGCGGCCGAGTTGACCCGCGCGCTGGCCGGCGCCGCACTGGCGCGGATGGCGGCTCTGTCTCAGGCCTGACGCGCGGCCTCGTTCAGACCAGGCAGGCCACGTAGAGGATCGCGACCCCCAGCGCCGTGCCGATCGACCAGAGGGCCGGGTCCCAGCCCTCCGGGCGGGGGCTGCCGTTGAGCATTGACATGACGCGCTCCGAACTTTTCTGTTTGGGTCGAGTAGGCGCCGTGAATGTTTCGGGACGACTTCGCGGCGGCCGCGAACTGGTTTCGTCGTGCGTTTCGCAGCCGGAATCCGTGGCAGGATGTCTTGTCGGTCGCCGGATGGGCTCCAAAGCCCCGTCGGGTGGGCAAATCCGCGCGGTTGCGGCGCAAAACCGGCCTCTGCTATACGGCAGGCTGACCTTTCAGCCCCGAGGCCCTATATAATGTCCGTAGACGCCACGACCGTCCGCCGCATCGCGCATCTGGCGCGGATCGCGGTCAGCGACGCCGAAGTTCCCCATCTCCAGGGCGAGCTGAACGCGATGCTAGCCTTTGTGGAGCAGCTGTCGGAAGTGAATGTCGACGGCGTCGAGCCGATGACCTCGGTGACGCCGATGGAGATGAAGAAGCGCGCCGACGTGGTCAATGACGGCGAGATCGCCGACGTCATCGTCCGCAACGCGCCCGACACCGTGAACGACTTCTTCCTGGTGCCGAAGGTGGTCGAGTAACCCAAGCATCGCGTTTTCGAGCGAAGTGGATACCGGTTCGCGTGAAGAAAACGCGTCAAACAAAAGCGACAAAGTCCAATGTGTCTGCTGTGCGACGATGAGAAGGCCTACAAGGCCTATATGGACTTCCTCGATGCCATGGAGCGCAAGGGGAAGGTCGCCGATCCCAACGCGGCGATGGACGCCGTGCTCGACCATCTCGAGGCGCTCGACGCCGAGCGCGCCAAGGAAAATGGCAAGGCAAATAACCTGGCGCGCCAAGACGACCCCGCCAACGACAAGACCCTGTCTCCGTTCTTCTGCAGCCCGATCAATAAATGACTGATTTGACATCGCTGACGATCGCCGAGGCTCGCGAGGGCCTGGCGAGCAAGTCTTTCACCGCCCGCGAACTGACCGATGCGCATCTCGCCGCGATCGAAGCCGCGCGTGTGCTCAATGCCTATGTGCTCGAAACGCCCGACCGCGCCCGCGAGATGGCGAAGGCCGCCGACGCGAAAATTGCAAAAGGCGAGGGCGGACCGCTCGCCGGCATCCCGCTCGGCATCAAGGACCTGTTCGCGACCCGCGACATCAGGACCACGGCGTGCTCGAATATCCTCGGCAATTTCATTCCGCCCTACGAGTCGACGGTGACCTCGCAGCTGTGGCGCGACGGCGCGGTGCTGCTCGGCAAACTCAACAATGACGAATTCGCGATGGGCTCGTCGAACGAGACCTCGTGCTTCGGCCCGGTCACCAACCCGTGGCGACGCGAGGGCTCCAACACCAGGCTGGTGCCGGGCGGCTCGTCCGGCGGCTCGGCTTCGGCGGTGGCGGCTGCTCTCTGCATGGGCGCGACCGCAACCGACACCGGCGGCTCGATCCGCCAGCCTGCCGCGTTCACCGCAACCGTCGGCATCAAGCCGACCTATGGCCGCTGCTCGCGCTGGGGCATCGTCGCGTTTGCATCCTCGCTCGACCAGGCCGGCCCGATCGCGCGCTCGACGCGCGATGCCGCGATCCTGATGCGCTCGATGGCGGGGCACGATCCCAAGGACACCACGTCGGTCGACATCGCCGTGCCGGACTACGAGGCCGCGATCGGCAAGTCCGTGAAGGGCATGAAGATCGGCATCCCCAGGGAATATCGGCTCGACGGCATGCCGGCCGAGATCGAAAAGCTCTGGAGCGAGGGCGCGCAGTGGCTGAAGGCGGCCGGCGCCGAACTCGTCGAGGTGTCGCTGCCGCACACCAAATACGCGCTGCCGGCCTATTACATCGTTGCGCCGGCCGAGGCCTCGTCGAACCTCGCGCGCTATGACGGCGTGCGCTACGGGCTGCGCGAACCGGGCAGGAACATCATCGAGATGTACGAGAACACCCGCGCCGATGGTTTTGGCGACGAGGTGCGCCGCCGCGTGCTGATCGGCACCTATGTGCTGTCGGCCGGCTACTACGACGCCTATTATCTGCGCGCGCAAAAGGTCCGGACGCTGATCAAGAAGGACTTCGAGGACTGCTTCGCCAAGGGTGTCAACGCGATCCTGACGCCGGCGACGCCGTCGGCGGCGTTCGGCATCGGCGAGAAGGGCGGCGCCGATCCGGTCGAGATGTATCTCAACGACATCTTCACGGTGACCGTGAACATGGCGGGCCTGCCGGGCATCGCCGTGCCCGCCGGCAAGGACTCGCAAGGCCTTCCGCTCGGCCTGCAACTGATCGGCCGTCCGTTCGACGAGGAGACGCTGTTCTCGCTCGGCGAGGTGATCGAGCAGGCGGCCGGCCGGTTCACGGCGCCCAGATGGTGGTGAGCGATGGCGGATTTCCGCGCCAGTCTCGCTGACACCGCGCCCGATGCGGCGCTGTCGCCGCCGCTCGCCGCGTTATGGTGGGCGAAGAAGGGCGATTGGGACCAGGCGCACCGCATCGTGCAGGATGAGGGCGACGCCAATTCGGCCTGGGTGCATGCCCATCTGCATCGCGTCGAGGGCGATCTCGGCAATGCCGGCTACTGGTACCGCCAGGCCGGCCAGCCGGTCGCAAAGGACACGCTCGAGGCCGAGTGGGAGCGGATCGTAGCCACGCTGCTGGCGCAGCGCGGCTAAAGGACGCCGGTGCGGAGGCACCGCGAGCATTAACCTTGTTTCGGCCGCCATGCCGCCGCCCAGATTGGCCGTGATAGGCTAATGGAACCGGGCGGGGGCCAGCGGCAAAAGAGAGTATTCGTGCGTGGGTCGGGCATAGGGGGATGGCTGTCAGCAATGCTGGTGGCCGTGGTGGCGGCGGGCCTTGCCGGCTGCGCCTCCGTCTACAATCTGCCCGGCAATGTGCCGCTCGGCGCCGCGCTCGCCGACAACAGCAGCGCTCGCGACATTCCGGCCTACGAAGATGATCTGCTGCTCGCGCTGTCGTTCTCCGGCGGCGGCACCCGCGCGGCGGCGTTTTCCTTCGGCGTGCTGGAGGAGCTTGACCACACGCGTTCGAGCGCGGCGGGCACCAAGACGCTGCTCGACCGCGTCGACTTCGTCTCCGGCGTTTCCGGCGGATCGGTCACCGCCGCCTATTTCGGATTGAAGCGCCGCGCGGCGCTCGACGATTTCCGCCAGCGCTTCCTGCTGCGCAATGCCGAGGAGGGACTGAAGACCCGGATCTCGCTCGGCAATATCGGGCGCGCGCTCGGCGGCGGCGTCAACGACAGCCAGTTCACCGACTGGCTCGATCAGAATTTGTTCGATGGCGCGCGGTTCGACGCACTGGCCGACGATCGCCGGCCGCGGGTCTGGATCAACGCGTCTGATATCTACAACCGCACGCCGTTCGTGTTCGGCAAGACGTCGTTCGATGCCTTGTGCAGCGACATCAGATCGTATCGTGTCGCCGAAGCGGTGGCGGCATCCGCCGCGGTGCCGCTGGCGTTCGCCCCGATCGTGCTGCAAACCTATCCCGGCGGTTGCGCCGCGCCACTGCCGGCCTGGCTCGAGCGGGTGCGCAACGATCCGAACGCACAGCCGTTGCTGCGCGCCTATGCCGAGGCCCAGGCACATTACCGCGACGGCTCGATGCGCTACGTCAAGCTGCTCGATGGCGGCCTCGTCGACAATTACGGTCTGTCGGGGCTGAGCATCGGCTTGCTCGCCGCTCAGCGTCCCTACGAGCCGCTGAACGAACGGCAGGCGGCCAAGCTGAAGCGCATCCTGTTCCTGGTGGTCGACGCCGGCCGCGGCATCTCCGGCGACTTCGTGCAGACGCTCGAAGGGCCGAGTGGCGTCGAACTGGTGTCCGCGGCCGCCGACACCGCGATCGATGCCAGCGTGCGCTCCAGCTACGCCGCATTCACGGCGCTCGCCGAGGACTGGTCCGGCAAGCTGAAGCGCTGGCGCTGCGGGTTGTCGGCGGCGGAGCGCAGCCGGCTCGGCGTCGGCGCCGGCTGGAAATGCGGTGACGTCGCGATCTATGTCGAGCGGCTCGGCTTCGACCGCCTCGGACCGGACCGCGCCGGCATCCTGAACGCCATCCCGACGCGGTTGTCGCTGCCGCCGGAGCAGGTCGACCAGCTGATCGCGGGCGGTGCCGACGCGCTGCGCTCGAGCAAGGCCTACCAGCAGTTCCGGCGCGGGCTCTGATCCCGCCTCAGGCGACGGCGGCGGGCTGGAAGGGGACTGCAAGGCGGCTTGACTGGCGCGATCGGTTGCGCGAAGCCCAAGCCATCCCAGATATCCTTTTATCCGGAAACCGAGATCCATGACCGCATCTGCCGCCCCGCACAAACTGATCAAGAGCGCCACCGGCGATTGGGAGGTCGTGATCGGCATGGAGATCCATGCCCAGGTCACCTCGAACGCGAAGCTGTTCTCCGGCGCATCGACCGCGTTCGGCGGCGATCCCAATTCCCATGTCTCGCTGGTCGATGCCGCGATGCCGGGCATGTTGCCCGTGATCAATGAGGAGTGCGTCCGCCAGGCCGTGCGCACCGGTCTCGGGCTGAATGCGAAGATCAACCTGCGCTCGGTGTTCGACCGCAAGAACTATTTCTATCCGGACTCGCCGCAGGGCTACCAGATCAGCCAGTACAAGTCGCCGATCGTGGGCGAGGGCGAGGTGTCGCTCGAGCTCGACGGCGGCCGCAGCGTCACGATCGGGATCGAGCGGCTGCACCTGGAACAGGACGCCGGCAAGTTGCTGCACGATCAGTCGCCGACGATGTCCTATGTCGACCTCAACCGTTGCGGCGTTGCGCTGATGGAGATCGTCTCCAAGCCCGACATCCGCGACGCCGAGCAGGCCAAGGCCTACGTCACCAAGCTGCGCTCGATCCTGCGCTACCTCGGCACCTGCGACGGCGACATGGAGAAGGGCAATTTGCGCGCCGACGTCAACGTCTCGGTACGCCGTCACGGCGAGACCGCGCTCGGCACCCGCTGCGAAATCAAGAACATGAACTCGGTCAACTTCATCGGCCAGGCGATCGAGTACGAGGCGCGGCGTCAGATCGAGATCATCGAGGACGGCGGCTCGATCGACCAGGAAACCCGGCTGTTCGACCCGAACAAGGGCGAGACCCGCTCGATGCGCTCCAAGGAAGAGGCGCACGACTACCGTTACTTCCCCGATCCCGATCTGTTGCCGCTCGAGTTCAGCCAGGCCTTCGTCGACGATCTCAAGGCGCAGCTCCCGGAACTGCCGGACGAGAAGAAGTCCCGTTTTATTACGGGCTTCGGCCTGTCGCCCTATGATGCGAGCGTGCTGGTTGCCGAGCGCGAGAGCGCGGAGTTCTACGAGACGGTGCTGTCGGGTCTTGCCGACAAGGCGCGCGATGGCAAGCTCGCCGCCAACTGGGTGATCAACGAACTGTTCGGTCGTCTCAACAAGGAAGGCGTCGAGATCGCGGCCTCGCCGGTGTCGGCGGAGCAGCTCGCCGCGATCGTCGACCTGATCGGCGAGGAAACGATTTCCGGCAAGATCGCCAAGGACTTGTTCGAGATCGTCTGGCAGGAAGGCGGCGATCCGCGCGCGCTCGTCGAGGCGCGCGGCATGAAGCAGGTCACCGACCTCGGCGCGATCGAGAAGGTGGTCGACGACATCATCGCGGCCAATCCCGACAAGGTCGAGCAAGCGAAGGCGAAGCCGCAACTGGTCGGCTGGTTCGTCGGTCAGGTGATGAAGTCGTCGGGCGGCAAGGCGAACCCGCAGGCGGTCAACGACCTTTTGAAGTCGAAGCTCGGCATCTGAACAACAGGACAATGATGTTGTCCTTGGCGCATGATCCAACCGGATCATGCTCCCTTGCATGCTCCTTTGCCGTCACCTTCGGTGTCGTCGCGCGCGCGTGAACGCGGCGTGATCCTGCCTCACACCCTCCGTTCGTGGCGCGCCGGCGCCACCGGCGCCGAATCGCAGAAGCCGCGATTCGTTCGCAAATCCGGTTCGGATGACCTCAAACGAGGCAAAACCCGTCTTACCCACGAAATTTTTTTCGTTGCCAAAAATTACGACTCGGCGTCGGCGTCGCGCCGCTTTTTGTCGTTGCTCGCGACTCAGCGCAATGACGGTCGCGTGTCGATCGCTTCAATGCGAATTCAAGAAAGGCCTGCAATACAAGCGTTTCCTGCAAAGTTGACAAATGCCGATGTCGGCGGCTGTTGCACTTCTTGCATCGTCGCGCGATTGCATCGTCGATTTGAACGGCGACGCGCGCTGTGCGCGTTGCCACCGCTGCGTCAACACTTCCTTAAGCGGGACACTGTTTTTTTCGGTCTGTTGGTGTATTCGGGAAGTAGTGCATATCGATTCCCGAGTGCACGCAGCGAAGTAGAGCCATCTCACATACTGGAGGGCAACATGGCTAAGAAGGCAAAGAAGGCGAAGAAGGCGAAGAAGGCGAAGAGCGCAGTGAAGAAGACTGCGAAGAAGACCCGCAAGGTCGCCAAGAAGAAGTAAGCCTCTCGCCTCGAGAGGATTGCCGGCGGCTTGACGCCGGCACGTCGCGAGAGCCAGCGGACGGACTGCTGAGAGGCACATCCCACCCCCAAGGCTCTGGCTGACGAAAGAGGGTGTCGGCGAGACATCAGGTCAAACGGCTGGATCGAATTTCGGAGAGGGCAACCTTCCCAAAACCGGTCCGGCAGAAGAAACAGAGATTTCTTCGTTCGGTGCGGAGCCCGCTTGGTTCCGCAATTTCACCGGCGAGAATGCCGAGCTGAAATCTGGTCCTGACGTGTTCGCCGACCCCCTCGTTCCGGCGGCCCGCGCAGTCCGCGCCCGGCAGCCACTTTCCCCATCCATCCCCGTTCCGGATCGACGCTGGGCCTGACGGCCTCGCGTTGCTTTTGTCTGTGCACCCGACCGCACGCCGTTCCGCGGCTCGTCCATGGTCGCGCCGCCCCTCCGTCAATTTCGAAACTGATTGCCTGGTGGGACCCGCCGGCGCCGCGGCCAATGTCCGCCATGGTTATCGTTGTCCCAAACACCAGGGTAAACCGGCGTTCACGAATGCAAGGAAGTGCCTGCGGCACAGGCACTTCTGCGATTCCTCGATGCGCCCTCGGCGACGCCGATTTACATCCCGTTCATCGCGATACTTAAACCGCTCTTCAAATTTGATGGGCCATGATCATCCCAACAAGCCGGCAAACGGCACGCGGTGATCCCGAGGATCGGCGCGGGGCATGATCAAGAGATCAGCCCGGGAATGACAGGGTAGTTTCAACAGTGGACGGGGGCCGCGCTCGGGGGAGGGCGGCCAGCAACAAAAAGGGGAATGAGAATGTTTCAGGGGGTCATCGATCAGGAAGGCGCTGTCCCGGTTGCTGCAACGGCGATCCAGGACGTGCTGTTCGAACGTGGCATGTATTGGGCGAGCGGCCGCTCCGGCGTGGTCAACCTCGTCGCGGCGCACAAATGGTTCAACCTGGCGGCGCTCAAGGGACGTACTGACGCGATCGCGCACCGCCGCGAAGTCGCCGAGCAGATGTCCGATGTCGAGATCGCGGTCGCCCAGCGTGAAGCCCGCGCCTGGATGACGACGCACTAAGCCAACCGATATCGATGGGAGCCTCGGCTCCCTCGCTCCACCTAGAACCAGTATCGCGCCGCGTAGACCACCGTCATCAGCGCTCCGGCCACGATGACGAACTGCCGGACGGTGTGGCCGGGAAGGATCCGGATCAGGAAGCCTCCGGCATAGCCGCCGATCATGGCGCCGAGCAGCATCGCCAAGGTCTCTGGCCACCGCACCGCTCCCTGCAAGATAAAGATCAATGTGGCAGCGAGCGACACGCAGGTCGCGAGCAGGTTCTTCAACGCCTTGATCGCCCTGATGTCGTTGGGCTCGGTGATCGACAGCACCGCGGTCAGGATGACGCCGAGACCGGCGCCGAAGAAGCCTCCATAGATGCACGCCAGCCCCAGCCCAGCACCGCTCGCGCCGGTCGAGGGCAAGGCCGCGGCCTTGTGGCGCCCGACGGTCCATCCCTGGATCTGCGGGGCGAAGCCGAACAGCAGCGTTGCGAATGCAATCAAGGCCGGTACCGGCAGCAGGAACAGCCGCTCGGGAAGCAGCAACAGCACGCCGGCGCCGACCGCGCCGCCCACCGTGGCGATCACGACGTAGCTGATCGTGCGCCGCGTCGGCGGCGGCAGCTTGCCGCGATCGGCGAGCGCGGCGATCAAATGCCCCGGCGAGATCGCCACCGCATTCGACGCGTTGGCGATGACGGCCGACAGGCCCGCCGCGAGCATCGCTGGAAAGGTGATGAGCGTCGCACCGCCCGCCAGCGCATTGATGATCCCTCCGGCAATCCCGGCCGCCAGCAGCAGAAGACTTGTCTGGGTATCCATCCTTCACCCTCTTCAGGGTGAGCAGGCTAGCAGGCGGCGCGCCAATCGGTCTGGAACGTCTGTGACGTCACTTCAGTCGCGCCAGTAGACGCCCGGCGTCGTGCCAAAGGTGCGGCGGAACAGCCGGGTGAGGTGGCTCTGGTCGGAAAAGCCCGCATCGGCCGCGACGGCTGAGATCGGCTCGCCGGCGCGCAGCAATTGCCGGGCAAGATTGAGGCGGGCCAGCAGGCGGAAGGTATGCGGCGGGATGCCGAGCTCGCGGCTGACCATGCGGCTGAACCCTTCGCGGCTTCGCCCGAAGCCGGCGGCAATCGCGCCGATCGGCGCGACGCTCTCGGTCAGCGCGATGTCGAGCTTCGTCCTGTCGGTGTACCCGGCGGGGTAGGACGGCGCGCACGACAGGATGTCGTCGGCGATCTCGCTGACGTGCTCAGGCGAGATCTCGTCGACGTTCCGCCAACGCTGCCCGAAACGGATGATCCGCACCGACGAGCAGACGCGGCCGGCTGGAACGTAGGCGTTCAGGCAGACCGTTTCCTCGTCCGACATCGTCATCGGCGCATGCAGCATGCCCGCCGGAATGAGCGCGGCATGGCCGGCAGGCACGGTGACGGTCGCGCCGCCGATGCGAAAGGCGCGCGACCCCGACAGCACCAGCACGATCTGGCTCTCGTCATGGAAGTGCGGCTTGAGGCCAAGCGAGCCGGCGCCGCGCCACGATGCCAGCTCGACGATGTCTTCCCTGTCGGCTCGCTGATAAGTCCAGGCATTGGTCATGACGAGGCGCGTGATCACAGAGGCTCGAAACGATGGGGCGGTGATCTCCGAGCGTAGCACGGGGGATCACCGCCCGTCATGGGACGTCACCGCTGCGCAACCGAGGCGATCGGCGAGGCCGTTCGCATGGTCGCCATTGCAATGAGGACGGCGACGAGATTGGCGGCTGCACTGATCGCCACCGGAATGAAGTAGCTGTGGCTGATGTCGTAGGCGAAGCCGGCGGCGCTCGGGCCCAGCAGCGTGCCAACCGCGACGCTGGTGTAGAGGATGCCGATGATGCCGCCGACATTGCGGCCGCCGAAATGGTCGGTGACGACAGCGGGCAGGATCGCGACCCAGCCGCCATAGAACAGGCCGAACAGCAGCGCGAAGGCCGTGAGCGACCAGAAGGTGCCGGCGATCGCCCAGATCGCCAGCGAGACGGCCATGCCGAGATACATCGCGACCAGGAATACATCGCGGCCGACCCGGTCGGCGATGCCGCCGAGGAAGAACCGGCCGGCGGTGCTGCCGACCCCGATCATCCCGAGCAGCAGCACGGCAAGCGTCGGCGCCACCTGATGATCGACCGCAAACGGCACGAGGTGAACGAAGGGCACGAACACGCCGAACGCGCTGATCAGGCAGGCAGCATAGAGCCCGGCGAAGCGCGCGCTCCGTACCGCAGCGCGGATCGAGACGCCCTGGCGGAGCGGCGCGCCCGATACCGTCTCGAGCGGATCGCCGTCCGGTCCGGTGCCGTAGCGGCGCGGATCGTCCGCGATCAGCAGCGATGCACCGATCCCGGCGAGGGCGGCGACAACGCCCAGCACGACATAGGCATCGCGCCAGCCGAGGCTCGTGATCAGCCAGGTCGCAAGCGGCGGCATCACCAGTGTGCCGACCCCGATCCCGCTGACGGCGAGGCCCGACGCAAAACCGCGCCGCCTGACGAACCAGCGCTGCACGGCGCCCAAGGTCGGCACGTAGGCGCAACCGACACCGGCGCCGATCCCGATGCTGTAGGCGGCATAGACCTGGAGGATGGTCTGGGCCTGTCCCGCCAGCACCATGCCGAGACCGACCAGCGCCATTCCGAGGCTAGCGAGCCTGCGCGCGCCCCAGCGATCGGCAAGCGGACCGGAGATCATCCCCAGGCCGAAATACAGGAAGCCAGCGAAGGAGAAAACCAGCGACACCGAGCCGCGCGAGGCGCCGAACTCCCGCTGCAGGGACTCGACGAAGGACGAGAATGTGTAGGCGCTGCCGAAGCCGATCAGCGTCACGACGAAGGCTGCTGCGACGACGTACCAGCCGTAGAACGGTCTGGCTCGTTGATAACCGGCGTGCATGACGGCATTCCTCATGATCGTTCTCCCTGTGCCGCGTAACCACCGGCCTTGCTCGGCGGGTAGGGCAGCATCTGCGTGCAGCGAAACAGCGCGATGGTCTTGCCTGTCGCCTCGCTGCGGATCTCGGCGTCCCACACCTGGGTGGTGCGCCCGGCGTGAACGAGGCGCGCCTCGCAGCTCATGCCGCCTTCGCGCGCGGCGCCGATGAAGTTGATCTTCAACTCTCCGGTGGCGAAGCCGATGGCGCCGTCCGGCAACGAGGCGAGGCAGCCGAACCCGCATGCGGTATCGGCCAATGCGACGATGCTTGCGCCGTGCAGCAGCCCGTGCGGCGAGAAGTGCTTTGCGGCAATCTCGAAGCGGCCGCGGATCTGGCCGCGTCCGCCTTCGAGCCATTGAAAATCCAGCGGCCGGGCAGGCTGCCGGCTTGCGACGCGTTGATGCGCTCGACGAGCGGGCCGGTCTGGCCGCCTGCAGCGATCTCGCGGATGGCGAGCTTGCTTGCGACCTCAGTCATGGCTTGGCTCCATCAAGAAAACGGAGCCGTCGGGAGCGGCAAAGAAGGTTAGAAAATCTAAGTTCCATGGTTCGACTTTCTCTGCGTTGACGCGGCTTTCAGCATCGGATTAAGCTGATAGGGCGCCCGGAACGCCGAGTTGGCAAACCAGATTTGCTGGTCGATTAAGATTAGAAAATCTAAATCATGGAAAGCAGGCTTCCACCGCTGAACGCGCTCAAGGCGTTCGAATCCGCCGCTCGCCATCTCTCGGTGAAGCTCGCGGCCGAGGAGCTATGCGTGACGCCGGGCGCGGTCAGCCAGATGCTCAAGACGCTCGAAGCCGATCTCGGCGTGAAGCTGTTCGAGCGGGTGCCGCGCGGCATCTATCTCACCGACGCCGGCCGCGACTATCTGCCGTCGATTCGCAACGCGTTTCGCCAGATCGCGGATGCCTCGCGCCGCGTCGCGGCATCCGTCGATGTCGGTACGCTCACGGTGAGCGTCACGCCGTTCTTTGCGTCGGCCTGGCTGGTGCCCCGCATGGCCTCGTTTCAGGGTGCGCATCCCGAGATCGATCTGCAGATCGTCACCAGCAACACGGTGGTCGATTTCTCGCGCAGCGGCGTTGACGTCGCGGTGCGCCACGGCCTTGGCCGCTATCCGGGGCTGCGCAGCGACCGCGTCGTCACCGTGGAGATGGTGGCGGTCGCATCGCCGTCGCTGGTGGAGCAACTTGGCCGGCCGGCATCTCCGGGCGAACTCGCGGGCTGGCCGCAGGTGCATGACGCCGATCGCAAGGGGTGGAGCCTGTGGTTTCAGGCCAACGGCATCGCGGAGGTTCGCACGCCGCGCGGACCCTCGTTCGATGACAGCGGCCTTCTGCTGAAGGCCGTGCTGACGGGGCAGGGCGCGGGCCTGCTGCCGGCCGCGATGGTGGCACTTGAGATCGCGAGCGGTGAACTGGTCCAGCTGCTCGAGACGGCGCATCTGGAGGAGTTCGCGTACTATCTCGTCTGTCCCGACAACCGGCAGTCGCTTCCGAAGATCGCGGCGTTCAGGGAATGGATCCTGGGACCGGAGGCTCAGTCGGCGGCGGAGCACTAAAGCGCGACGAGATTATGTCAGGCCGAGCAACGGACTCTGCTTCACCTCGCCCCGTGTGCGGCAGGGGTGTCCGGGGAAATTCAGGCATAGCGGAGCTCCATCTGGTCAGGTGAGATGGTTGATTTCCGACGGCTGGGGTTGATGGGCGGAGGTTTGTCGATGGCAGCGAGGGATCGACGCGTGAGCAGGAGCTGGCCGACGAGTTCGGCGAACCTGAGCGGGAGCATTTTGATGCAGTTGGTGTGAGCGGCGATGCGCAGCAGCAGGTAGGCAATCATCGCAGCGAGCACCTGAAGGCGGATCGCGTTGTCGTTGGCGCCGAGGAACTTGCGAATATCGAGATGCTGCTTGATCCAGCGGAACAGCAGCTCGATTTGCCATCGGCTCTTGTAGAGGGCGGCGATCTCGACGGCGCTACGGGCAAGGTCGTTGGTCAGGAGTGTGATCTTGCCGCCTTTCTCGCGTCTGATCTTGATGCGGCGGAGCGGGATTGGAAGGCGCGAATCGCCCTTGCTGGTGAGCTTCACCTCGTCATCGGCAAGGATTTCGAAGCCATCCCCGTTACGCTTGCGGATGGCGCGATGCCTGAGCGAGCGAAGACGGATGCTCGTCTTCGCCCGGGTAACGAAGAAAGCCTTGCTATCATTGATCTTCTGCCACCAGTCGAAACGGCAATAGCCCTTGTCAAACACATAGGTGGTGGCGGGCTGGATTGGGGTCTGTCGGCCGATCTCGATGTCATTGACGTTCGCGGCCGTCATCTCGACGCAGGTCGGGACATCGCTCCTTGGGTCGTAGACGACATGCAGCTTCATGCCGCGGATGCGGCCGTTCCACGTCGCCCAACTGCAGACCTTGCCGAGCGGGATCGGACTGGCGTCGATCAGACGCACCATCTCCATGCCTTCACTCCGCAGCTGGCGACGCGCCATCGCCGACAGCGCCGCAAAGGTTTGCGCGAAAATGCCGATCGGACGGCGGGCATTGGCATCGGACAACGTCGAGCGCGACAGCTTGCCGGTTCCCAAGTGATAGTGATGCTGCGAATTGGCGTTGAAGCCAGTCACCACCCCGCGCAGACTGCTGTTGCCGCTAAGCTGGGCATAGATCAGCGCCACCAGATGATCCCAGCTCCTGAACGACTTGTCGTAGGCATCCCCGTCCAGACGATCCACAACCGTCTGAAACTGCCGTCGATTGATCGGTTCAAGCAGCCTTCCAAAAATGCTACCGCGATATCGCATGCTCGGCCCTCTGTGTCTCGACAACCAGAAAAGACCGATTTGCCTCGGTCCTGCCGAGCATGCACCGCGACACAGTGAATCATTCCCCGGACACCCCTGCGTGTGCGGGGAGAGGCCGGATCGCATGGAGCGAAGCGCAATGTGATCCGGGTGAGGGGGAAATCTCCGCGAGTCTAACTCGAAGTTGTTTTGCGGATGCAGCCTCTCACCCCAACCCTCTCCCCGTAAGAACGGGGAGAGGGAGCACAGCGGCAGTGGACGGCTTACCGATAGAACGCGTTGGGCGGCATGCCAAAATGCTTGCGGAACATCGCGGTGAAGGCGCTCTGGCTGGCATAGCCGGCATCGAGCGCGACATCGACCACGCGGGCGCTGCGCGCGAGGCGTTCGAGCGCGAACAGCAGGCGGGCCTGCTGACGCCATTCGCCGAACGTCATGCCGGTTTCCCTGGCGAACAGACGATGGATGGTCTTCGACGTCAGCTTCAGCCGGCGCGCCCAGTGCTCCGCCGTGGAGCCGTCGTCCGGGTGGGCCACCAGCGCGGCGCAGATCCGCGCGAGCCTTTCGTCGCGCGGCATCGGCAGGTGCAGCGGCAGCACATCGACTTCGCGCAGTTGGTCGAGCAGCACGCGCATCAGGCGCTCATCGGAGGTCGAGGGCGCATAGTCCAGCGGGACGCGCATCGCGGCGACGAACAATTCGCGCAGCAGCGGCGAGACCGCGAACACGCAGCTGGCCTGCGGCAGATTGGGAGCCGCGTCGGCGTCCACAAACACGGTGCGGATCTTGACCGCGCCGCACATCCGGACCTCGTGCGCGAGATCGGCCACCAGCCACACCGCCCGGTTGGGCGGCACCACCCAGGTGCCTTCAGCGCAGCGCACGACCATCACGCCCTCGATCGCGTAGAGCAGCTGGCCGCGCGGATGCGCGTGCAGGCCGGTCGACGCGCCGCTCGGATAGTCGATCTCCATCGCCGCCATCGGCCGCGCCGTGGCGTGATAGTCGAGGTGGCGTGTGATCAGCTCGTCCAACACGTCTTCATCTCGTATGTCCCAATCTCGCTAGGTGAGGTCATTCTAGCGTGAGACGGACGTCGGCGCGACAGGTAGTTGCTGGTGTGTCCTTCACCAACGCGCTGCCGGGTCATGTTCAAGCAGAAAGTCGCACTTCTCTATCCCTTCGTTGCCATCGTGCTGTGGGCAGGCAACGTCATCGTTTCTCGCCTCTCGGCGCACACGATCGGTCCGCAGGCGATCACCTTCTATCGCCTGCTGGTCGCGGTGCTGCTGATGTCTCCGTTCGTGGCGCGCGGCGCCTGGCGCAATCGGCATGCGATCTGGCCGCATCTTGGTCCGCTCGCGATCCTCGGCTTTCTTGCGATGTGTCTGTTCCAGAGCCTGTCGTATCTGGCGGCCGAGACCACCACCGCGACCAACATGGCGGTGTTCACCGCGCTGACGCCGCTCTTGACGGTCGCCCTCAGTGCCGCGCTGCTCGGCGAACCGCCGACGCTTGGCATGATCTGCGGCGCGCCGCTGTCGTTTGCGGGCCTCGTCTATCTCGTCAGCGGCGGCCACTTGTCGTCGTTATTGCAGAACGGCGTGCATGCGGGCGACGCGCTGATGCTGCTGGCCGCGATTGTCTATGCGCTGTACGGCGTGCTGCTGAAACGCTGGAATCTCCCGATCACTGGATGGCAATCCACCTACATGCAGGCGCTGTGCGCGCTGGCCGTGATGTTTCCCGCGTTCCTCGCGACGCCGGCGCCGCTGCGTCAGGTCAACGCCGAGACTTTGCCGCTGATCGTCTATGCCGGCGCGCTCGCCTCGGTCGTGCTGCCGTTCCTCTGGATCCGCGGCGTCGCGCAGCTCGGCCCGAACCGCTGCGCGATCTTCATGAATCTCTTGCCGGTGCTGACGGCCGCGGCCGCGATCGTGATGCTCGGCGAGCCGGTCAGGCCGTTCCACGTCATCGGCGGCGGCCTCGCGCTGCTCGGTGTCGCCTGCGCGCAAGCCTTGCCGCGGCCGCTAAAGATCACGATCGGTGCGCGATAACGAAGTGACGGATCGCCGATCTCGCTGTTTTGATCGCATGTGAGAAGCCAGGGCAGAATACAGCGCTACGTTCGGCGATCACCTGTTCGGTGAAACGGAGTGATCGTGATGCGTGTTGCCTTGCGTGTTTGCTTGCCTGTTGCCTTAGCCCTGACGTTGCCCCTTGTGGTCCTGTGGAGTGCGGATGCTGACGCCGCAAAGGCGCATCATCGTCGCGGGCGACAGCACCTCATCATCCGTCCAAGTGAACAGGTCGTGTCTCCGGACCGGTACGTATATCCGGGCTTTGGCCCGATCCCGCCCGGCGAGAACCGAAACCTCGATCCATCCACCCGCGGCAGCGGCTGACGTCGTCGCCGCCGCACTGATGCTTCATCGCATCGATCGCTCTGCCCGCGTGCAAGGAGCTGGTCAAAGACCGAGCTATGCTGCGTCGGTCACCAGCTTGTGCTGAGATCTCTCGGCGACACGCTTTTCGAGCGTGGCAATCGTTCCCTTGAGATTGGCGTGCCGCTCATTGAGCGACCTTGCCAAAATCGGATACCTCGCGTCCGATCGGTCATAAATTCCCACGCGCGCTTCTTCGGTCGCGATGTCGGCTTCGATCTGCCGGCAGGCCAGGACGAGATCGGACAGCATCTTGCTGACCGTCGACTCGCGTCCGCTACGTCCGCCAGCTGTCTCAAAACGATGATGCATGTTCATTTGCGTGCTCCGAATGTCTGAGTTCGGCACACCGAGAACAGCTGGCGCCGAACTATTCACGGATACATCGCAAGTTCCCTGCCAGTTGGGGGTCCGTAAGAATACTGTCGGGGCGGTGCGGCGCGGCGTGTGCCGCCGGCTGGCGACAGTCTGATGGCTCGGACTATTCTCGCCGCCACGCCGGAACGCAAGCACCTAGCGTGACGCGCTTGTAGTCTCGCGCGGCGTCCTGATCTCCTGCCTGTTCGGCAAACCTGACCGCTGCTTCCATGTCTTGAGCGGCGGACGCGCTGTCGCAGAATTGGCTGCGAATTTCAGCCCGGTATCGATATGCCCTGTAGTTCATCGGGTTGTACCGAAGCGCAAGGTTGTAGCTGTTTTGCTCCTCAGTGGCGCCTCGGCGTGCTTCATCCGACTGACTGCCGAAATTGGTTTGGCGATTGAGCGCCTGGAGTGTCCCGAGCTCCGTGTAACGCAGAGACATCGCGCCGAAACTGGCAGGAAGTGCGTCACCCGACGAAGAAGGTTGCCTCGCCGAGGTGCGTTCAATTTCGATCTTCTTGTACTTGATGGCGTTGCCGTAGTCCCGCAAGCCTTGGAAGGTGCTCGATATTTCGCCGGTGATCGACGCAAGATAAGCGGTCGAGAGGCGTCGATCGCTCAGCAGGTTGAGACACGCCCGTATCTTTGCCTGCGCAGGCAAGACGTCGCGACATTCCTTGTCAACCACACGCCACTCGTCCCGCGAATGCAGCGTCGGCGGCGTCTGCGCAGCAGGCAGAACGAGAACCAGCGCGAAACAGATCGCTAACCTGAGACCGCGACTTGGGCCATCCATCTATTTCTTCGCCTTCAGCTCGATCTCGACCGGCCGACGGATTCTTCGCGCGGGCGCCTTGATCATTTGATGCCAAATAATCAAGCCGAGGGAAAGCTGACGCGGTTCATGGATGGGCCTAAAAGTGGGGCCGTTCGTGACTGGGAAAGACCGAACGGCCCCAGCCGGCCCGTAGTGCCAAAATGGAAGAAATAGGCCGGCGCTCCAGTTACGGAGTCGCCGGACAAATGGTTTCACCAGAGCCAATTGACGTCGCTACCGTACGTCCCCAATGCGGCTGCTTGCTATGAACGGGCGGGGTCGGCTTGACGGCAGGTCGTCAGGACAAACGCTGCCTTGCTACATTGCCACTCGCTGCCAAGCGCAGCGCTCGAGACCGGCCGCGGGGCAGCAGCGATCGCCAGCACAACAACCATGCAAGCCAGCGAAGTTGCGACCACGAGCCTGCCTGCCTTGGATGAGAAGCGCTGCCGTAACCAGGGACCCAAGTCGGCGGATCGGCGAAGCTGGGCGTTACGCAGAACCTGGTCGGTATCCTGGAAGTGGATGCCACTGTCTTGCTGCATGGCTTTACCCCGGAAATGTTCAGGTGAAATAAACAATGCGGGGATGGTGGGCGCGGTTTGTTGCGTGCTCGCTTCGCGGAGCCGGGAATGATGTTTCATTCACGCGGAGGTGACAACCGGTCCAGGCCAGGGGCCGATGCCGGCATTCCTCCAGGACGACCCTCTTAGGACCGCCGCTCAAGAGTGAGTAAAGGGCTGCTTTTTCTGCGGCTTATGGACAATACCGGGCGAACAAGAGATCTGGAAAATACTTTCGAAGTCACAGTCAGCGGGTCGCACGCCAACACCGTTTTGGATGTGGGCGATTGCCTCGGCGGTCCCCCATTTCGGATGGAGCAACGGCGAAGGCGCCATCAAAGGTGCGGCGCTCGCCGTGTTGTTCGCTGGCCTGCTCGATAGGCCGCTTCCGGATCGTCTGCCCGGCTGGGCAACCGACTGGATCTGATCGAATCCCCAAAAAGTACGCCGCCGGTCTCAAAAATACACGCCCGGCGGCGTTTCCTTCCTGAACTGGGACACTGAAATCCCCAGCACGGTCCAGAGTGCAGGCACTATGCCATCGCGGTTCGCGCCGGGGCAGCTAAGTACCCATGTCGCGTCGCTGGATTGCTTGACCTAGATCAAACCCCACGACCGAAAAACAGCCTCGCATGCGCTCCTCCTGTAATTTCAATGGAGGGTAGCATGGCAGTAGTCGTGCAGTACGTGGTCAAGCCGAATCCAGGCGGTGACCTCGCAGGAATACTCGAATTGGCAAAGGAGAGTGCCGGGCTTTGGCGCAAGCATGGTGGCAAACCAAGGTTCTGGTCTGTCGCCGTCGGTGAAGCCGGCAATTTCGTTTTCTCAGTAAATTTTGAGACGTTTTCGGCTTATGGCGCGGCGGTTGACAAGCTGAACGCCGATCCAGCTTTCCAGACCTGGCAAGCGAAGAGATTGAAAGCGGGCTTGACCACCCTTGTGCGCGCGAACATGGCAATCGAGATTGAACTTTAAGGGAGCGCCGTTCAGCACGCCAAAAGTACGCCGCCGGGCTCGAAATGGCATTGTCCCGGCGGCGCTTCTTTATCCAGCCTTGGTCATATTTGCAGTAACGGTCGAACTGATCGCCGTCTCAAGTTTCGGAAAATCGGCGCGATTCTGAGAGATGAATTTGACCATGCTCTCGCACGAGGTTGTCACCCATGTCTGAGGTACGACCTGTTACCCATGTCTCCGGGCTGGACACATAGTTGGCTGGCGGAGACGGAGGGATTCGAACCCTCGATAGGCCTTTACAAGCCTATAACGGTTTAGCAAACCGCCGCCTTCAGCCACTCGGCCACGTCTCCAATGGCGCCGATATGCCCGAGAGGGCGCTGAGCCGCAAGCGGCAGATTCAGATTGCGCCAAGGTGATTTGAGGGCAGCTCGGCCGCCGGCCGTCCCCAAGCCTTTATAAACCGCGCCGATCGGCTCGTATCAGAGCGCGCGGTTGCTTAAAATGCAAGATATAACAATAGATTAGCTGGATCTTTGGTCGAGGCTGGAAGCTGCGGTCGCCCAGCCTGTTGAAAACCGGTTGCGCCGGCTCATTCCACGCTGGCGCCGCGTCGCAAATCGGCCTCGATCTGCAATTTGGTGCCGCCGCCGAACCGGGCCCGATAGACCTGCAGGTTTTCCATGATCCGCTGGACGTAGTTCCGCGTCTCCGAGAACGGAATCAGCTCGACCCAGTCGACCGCGTCGACCTTGGGATCGCGCGGATCGCCATAGCGCTCGATCCACTTCCGCACGCTGCCGCGGCCGGCATTGTAGGCGGCGAAGGTCAGGATGTAGGAGCCGCGATAGTCCTCGAGCAGGCCGCCGAGCTCGGCGGCGCCGAGCATCGCGTTGTAGACCGGATCGGTCTTCATCCGGTTGAGGTCGAAGCCGATGCCGGCGCGCTTGCAGACGTAACGTCCGGCGTCCGGCGTCACCTGCATCAGGCCGTAGGCCTGGGCCGGTGACACCACCGCAGGATTGAACGCGCTCTCCTGGCGCGCGATCGCGTAGACGACGCTCTGCTCGACCTCCGGCCCGACCTGGCGGAACGAGGGGATGCCGTTGACCGGATAGGCGTAGTGGTCGAACGGCAGTCCGCGGTTGAGCGCGGCCTTGCCCATCAGCAGCATGCCGCGGGCATCGCCATGGCGCGCGGTGAGCTCGCCGAGGCCGGCGAGGGCCTCCGGATCGCCATTGTCGCCCATGTCGCCGAAGATCGGGATCGCAAGCTCGCGCGCGTCGATTTCGTAGAGCAGCGCCACCGCGCGCACGATCTCCAGCCGCTCGGCGCCGCGGCCGCGCGGCGCGCTGTTCAGCTCGATCTGCGGCAGGCCGAGCTTGGCGCGCGCGAGCTGGCCGTAATAACTGGTGGACTGCTCGGCAGCGCGTCCGTAGGCGGCGCGCGCCTCCTGGCCGCGGCCGGCGGCCTCGGCGGCGCGGCCCTGCCAATAGCCGGCACGCGCCAGCGCGGTCGGATTAGCGCTGCCGACGCCGATCCGCGCGAAATGCTGGGCGGCGAGGGCGGGATCGTTGAGGAAGCGCAGCGCGATCCAGCCCGAGGTGAATTCCTGCTCGGTCTTGTAGATGTCGCGGGCCGGTAGCGCCGCGTCGCGCGCGATCAGATAGGCGGTGCGAAACTCGTTGGTGTCGATCATCTTGCGCGCCAGCAGCCGGCGCTCGATCCACCATTCGTCGACGTTGTAGAGGCGGGAAGCTTCCTTCGGTGCGCTCAGCATCAGCCGCGCGGCTTCGGAGAATTTCTCCTCGCGGCGGAGCAACTGGATCCTGGCGAACAAGTAGCCGGTGTCGCCGGAGAGTTCGCTCGGCACGGCTTCCAGCAGCGCGCGCAGGTTCGAACCCTTGCGGGTGGCGGCGATGCGTGCTTTCGCGAGCGCCACGTAGCCGGAGCCAAGGCGCTTGGCTTCGCGCATGCCGGCGGCCTCGTTGTCGGTGCCGTACAGCATGGTGTCCATGCGTGCCTTGTGGTCGCCGGCAGTCAGGAAGGAGCCGAACAGCTCGAGCGCGGTGTTTTCGGTATCCTCGCTCATTCCGTCGTTGCGCCAGGCCTCGCGGACCAGGCGCTCGGCATTGCCGCGGTCGCCGCGTCCGATCATCACCTTGGCGAGCGCGAGCCGGCCCTTGGCCGAGACCGGCGATTCATTCTGGAACCAGGCCCAGACCGCGGAGTCGTCGCGGTGGTCGTCCCACAGCGAAGCCTCGATGCGGCGACGCAGGAAGGTCTGCGACGGCCAGCTCGGATTGGCATCGAGGAAGGCGCGGTAGCGCTCGACCGAGGCGCCGTTGTCCTCGCTGCGCAGGATCAGCCATTCGGCAAGCTTGCGCGCGACCGGATCTGAGATCGAGGCCTCGGCCTCGGTGGCGTCCGCCGGCTTGCGCTTGCGCAGCAGCTCGACGACGCTTGCAAGCGCTTCCTTGTCCGAGTGCGACGTCGAGGATGTCGCGGCCACGGCCGCAGGCAGCACCGGCTTGCGCGCGATCGGCGCGGCATGCTGGCGGGTTGCCGGAACCAGTGCGGGCGCGGGCACTGACCTGTTCGATACAGTTCCCGTTGCAACCGGAGAGGCGGGCTTGGACGTGGTGGTCTTGGCCGCGGTGGTCTTGGACGTGGTACCCTTGGATTCCGTGGGCTTCGGAGCCGTTGGCTTGTGAGCTTCGGTCTTCGCAGGAGCGGCCTTGGCTCCGACTGTCTTGACCGCGCCGGACTTGGGAGACGTTGTCTTGTGAGCCTCGGTCTTGTGAGTGTCAGCCTTGGCCGCGTCGGACTTGGCCGCGTCAGTCTTGGCTGCGCTGGGTTTGGTTGCCGCTGGCTTTGAAGCCGCAGTCTTCGGAGCGGTGGACTTCGGTGCGGTCTTGGAGGCAGCGCTCTTGGAAGCGGTGTCTTGGGTGGCCGGCTTTGCGGTTGGAGCATCCTCGGCGGCCCAGGCATCGGCCGTGATGGCGGCAAGGCCGACAAAGAGCGCCAGGCTCGTCGCCAGCGCCGTCGACCGCAATGTGCCTGCACGAACGGAACGGATCACAGAAGTCCTCTGCGGCCCCGAATCATCTGGTCGTTTGGGCCATGGGTTCTTATTTGATTGAAAACGTACACAAAATACTAAGAAGCCTGCCGGTGCGGCTGTTTGCGCCAGCACAACGGCAAAATCGCGGCTGGAAACGATTTCGCGCGCCGCAGATTACCGCTGGGAATAGGTACGGTACGGCCCTTTCGCCTGTCCGCCAGACCCGATATGAATTGCCTTTCATGGCGTTTCGCAACAACCGGGTGCCGGTCGCACGGACGTGAAGCGCGCCAACAACAAAGGTCCGTCGACCTAGCCCTTAGCCTGAAGCGTTTGGAGGAAGTCCATGGCAGCCAAGACAAAATTCCGGGGATCATTCACTGCCTTGGTGACGCCCTTCAAAAACGGCTCGGTGGACGAAGCCGCCTTCCGCGGCCTTGTGAACTGGCAGATCGCCGAGGGCACCCACGGCCTAGTGCCGGTCGGCACCACCGGCGAGAGCCCGACGCTGAGCCATGACGAGCACAAGCGGGTGGTCGAGTGGTGCATCGAGGAGGCCAAGGGCCGGGTGCCCGTGATCGCCGGTGCCGGCTCGAATTCGACCAAGGAGGCGATCGAACTCGCCGAGCACGCCGAGAAGGCCGGCGCCACCGCGGTGCTGGTCGTGACGCCGTACTACAACAAGCCGACCCAGGAAGGCATGTACCAGCACTTCAAGGCGATCAACGATGCGATCGGCATTCCGATCATCATCTACAACATCCCGCCGCGCTCGGTGATCGACATGTCGGTCGACACCATGAAGCGGCTGTTCGAGCTGAAGAACATCGCCGGCGTCAAGGACGCCACCGCGAGCATGGTGCGGGTCTCGCAGCAGCGCGCCGCGATGGGCGAGGATTTCAACCAGCTCTCCGGCGAGGACGCCACCATCATCGGCTACATGGCCCATGGCGGCCATGGCTGCATCTCCGTGACCTCGAACGTCGCGCCGCGGCTGTGCTCGGAGTTCCAGACCGCCTGGCAGAAGGGCGACGTCACCACGGCACTGAAGATCCATGACAAGCTGATGCCGTTGCACACCAACCTGTTCATCGAGAGCAATCCGGCGCCGGTGAAGTACGCGATGTCCCTGCTCGGCAAGCTCGACGAGAAGCTGCGCCTGCCGATGGTGCCGGTCACCGAAGCGACCCGCCAGGCGGTCCGCAGCGCCATGGTCCATGCCGGCCTGATCAACTGAGCCGGACCGCGACCGCCGTGAACAGTGCCGTGCGCAACGTCGAGCAGAAGGGGATGGGCATGCTGAAGGAATTCCGCGAATTCGCCATGAAGGGCAATGTCGTCGACCTCGCCGTCGCCGTCATCATCGGTGCAGCCTTCGGCGCGATCGTCACCTCGCTGGTCGGCGACATCATCATGCCGATCATCGGCGCGATTACGGGCGGGCTCGACTTCTCCAACTATTTCACCGGGCTTTCCAAGGCCGTGAACGCGACCAACCTCGCCGACGCCAAGAAGCAGGGCGCGGTGCTGGCCTGGGGCAGCTTCCTGACGCTGACGCTCAATTTCCTGATCGTCGCCTTCGTGCTGTTCATGGTCGTCCGCTTCATGAATCAGTTCAAACGCAAGGATGAGGCCAAGCCCGCCGAACCGCCGAAGCCGTCCGACGAAGTCGTGCTACTGACGGAAATCCGCGACCTCCTCAAGAAGAGCTAAAGTGGCCGAGAAGAACGAACGCCCGATCAAGGTTGTTGCCGAAAACCGAAAGGCCCGCTTCAACTACGCAATCGAGGACACGATCGAGGCCGGCATTTCGCTGACCGGCACCGAGGTGAAATCAATCCGCAACGGCAAGAGCACGATCGCGGAATCCTATGCGGATTCCAAGAACGGCGAGATCTGGCTGATCAACGCCAATATTCCTGAATATCTGCAGGCCAACCGCTTCAACCACGAGCCAAAGCGGCCGCGGAAGCTGCTGCTGCATCGCAAGCAGATCAACAAGCTGCTCGGAGCGGTCGACCGCGAGGGCATGACGCTCATTCCGCTGAAGCTGTATTTCAACGAGCGCGGCCGTGCCAAACTGCTGCTTGCGGTCGCCAAGGGCAAGAAGCTGCACGACAAGCGCGAGACCGAGAAGAAGCGCGACTGGAGCCGCGAGAAGGGCCGCCTGATGCGGGCGCGGGGATAGCACGGTGCGGAACGGCGTCATTGCGATGACGGCGGATGGAGAGGGTCCGATGAGCCAAAGCAGCCTCACTGACGTCGACTGGAGCAAGATCCCGGCGCCGACGGATGACGGCGGCGCGGCGCACCTCGTCGGCATGACGATCCCGCCGGTCAGGCTGCGCGCCACCGACGACACCGCGGTGGCGCTGTCGGCGCTCAAGGGCCGCACCGTGGTGTTCGCCTATCCGCGAACCGGCGAGCCCGGCAAGATCGGGCTGGTCGACGATTGGGACATGATCCCGGGCGCCCGCGGCTGCACGCCGCAGACCTGCGCGTTCCGCGACCTGTTCGCCGAGCTGAAGGCGGCCGGCGCTGCCCAGGTGTTCGGGCTGTCGACGCAAAGCAACGCGTACCAGACCGAGATGGCCTCGCGCCTGCATCTGCCGTTTCCGGTGCTGTCCGACGAAGCGCTGGAACTGACGCACACGCTGAAGTTGCCGACGATGTCGGTGGCGGGGCTGATCCTGATCAAGCGGCTCGCCCTTGTGATCGACGATGCGCGCATCAGCCACGTGTTCTATCCGGTGTTCCCGCCCGACCGGAACGCCGGAGACGTGCTGGAATGGCTGAAGGCCAATCCGCGGACGGACTAGAGCAATATGAAGTCATGGGGTCGTTGCAGGGGGCGCTGCCAAAATATCGAGAACAACCCCATGCAAAGTAGCCGGCGGCGGCCGGCGTTCACCCAGGCAACTGTTCACCCAGGCAACTTGACACGTCGGGCAATTCAGGGGTATTTTCTATTATTCCGAAGTCGCGCGAGCGTCCTGTAGCATTTGCATGCTTTGGATAGCGGTTCGCAAAGCGGATACCGGAAGGGGCGCTAGCCGAGCTCCTTGCGCACGGTCGCGAACACCTTGCGGAACATATCGGTCGTCAACACGCCGGTGTTCGTGTTGTAGCGCGAGCAGTGGTAGCTGTCGTAGAGCTTGAATTTGCCCGCACTATGCACGGCACCGTGCACAAAGGGCGCGGCAGCCAAACGAACATCCAGTGCCTTGAGAGTCGATTCGTGGGCGATTCGCCCGAGCAGCACGATCGCGCGCAGCTTCGGCATCGCGGCGATGGTGGCGCGGAGGAATTGCCGGCAGGTGTTGATCTCGGCCGGCAGCGGCTTGTTCTGCGGCGGCACGCAGCGCACCGCATTGCTGATCCGGGCGTCGACCAGCTTCAGCCCGTCGTCCGGCCGCGCCTGATAGACGCCGCTGGCAAAACCATATTCGAGCAAGGTCGCGTAGAGCAGATCACCGGCGTAGTCGCCGGTGAAGGGACGGCCGGTGCGGTTGGCGCCCTGCAGGCCCGGCGCGAGGCCCACGATCAACAACCGCGCATTCGGATCGCCGAACGATTCCACCGGCGAGTTGAACCAGTCCGGATGCAGTGCGCGCGCCTGCGCGCGGAAGTCGGCCAGCCTGACACAAAGCTGACAGTTGCTGTCGGGGCGCGTAGCAGCAGCGACGAGATTACTCGTCGAAATCGTCATCGGCTCCCCGTGGGGCCATGGTGGTCGCGCGCTGCAGGAATTGCGGGGAGTGGTGGCGCGGTTCGCGCGGGGCCGGGCGTTCGGACGGATCACGGCCAAGCTTGGATTGCAACTCGACGAGGTCGGTGAAGACGTCGGCCTGGCGGCGCAGCTCGTCGGCGATCATCGGCGGCTGGCTGGCGATGGTGGAGATGACCGTGACGCGAACGCCGCGGCGCTGCACTGCTTCCACCAGCGAACGGAAGTCGCCATCGCCGGAAAACAGAATCATCTGGTCGATGTGCTCGGCGAGTTCCATGGCATCGACGGCGAGCTCGATGTCCATGTTGCCCTTCACCTTGCGGCGGCCGCTGGCGTCGATGAATTCCTTGGTCGCCTTGGTGACGACGGTGTAGCCGTTGTAATCGAGCCAGTCGATCAACGGGCGGATCGACGAATACTCCTGATCCTCGATGATCGCCGTGTAGTAGAACGCACGGAGCAGGGTGCCGCGACTCTGGAACTCCTTGAGGAGGCGCTTGTAGTCGATGTCGAAGCCCAGCGTCTTTGCGGTGGCGTAAAGATTCGCTCCGTCGATGAAGAGCGCGATCTTGTTGGAAACAGGTGACGACATCAAAGTGTTCTCGCGTGGTTGTTAGTGTTCTTAGCGCGGCGGTGATCAACCGCGCGCAATTTCCGGCGTTGCTGCCTAAAGTTCTGTGAATCTTTCCCCACGACAGTCACCACCGCAATTATGGTGAGGCGAGGGCAAAAAGCCCAGACCCTTGACATTGCAATGAAGAGATTTACTCGCCTGGGACAGCAACCTGGCCATGTCGTCAGACGCTCCGGCCCTTCTGGCCCCCGTCAGACCGGGTTATCAGAGCCTGTTCGGAAGGCAAATCACAAATTTTACCTTGCGAAACGGGGGCTAGCCCTATAACTAACCCTCATAACCTACATGTTCGGTCCCTTTTACCACGGAGCGCCTCGAGATGGCTCGCGTCACCGTCGAAGATTGCATTGACAAGGTCGACAATCGTTTCGACCTCGTCCTGTTGGCCGCGCATCGCGCCCGGATGATCTCCTCGGGGTCGCAACTCACGGTTGATCGCGACAACGACAAGAATCCGGTCGTCTCGCTGCGCGAGATTGCCGATTCGACGATCTCGCCGGAAGACCTGAAAGAGGAACTCGTTCACTCCCTGCAGAAGTTCGTCGAGGTCGACGAGCCCGAGCCCGACACCGTGCCGCTGATCGGTTCCGCCGGTGCCAGCGTCGACGCCGACGACACCGAGGTCGCGGTCGAGCGGATGACCGAGGAAGAGCTGCTGAAGGGCCTCGAGGGTCTGGCGCCCCCTGAGGAGCAGCCCGAGGAAGACGAGTAAGCTTGCCGTCGTTTCGAACAGGTTTGCCGAAGGCCCGGACATTGCTCCGGGCCTTTGCTTTTGTTGACAATTTTGCTGTTACGGTGCGTCCTACGCGGACGCGGGAAATTGAATGGTTTCAGGGCCCGCGCGGGGTGCTGCTTCATTGGAAAGCGCACTAGATTGAGGAAAGGTGGGACGTTCCGGTCCCGCGCGAGAGGCAGCGAGTCCATGGCGTATCGACGCCGCAGTTCCATCCAGATGCAGGCTGCAACCGAAACGGTCGCGGTGGCGCCGACGTCGTCCATGGCGGAGAGGCCGGCCAAGCCGCGGACGCGAATGATGCGACAATATGACCTTGTCGAGCGCGTCCGCTCCTACAACCCCGACACCAACGAAGACCTGCTCAACCGCGCCTATGTCTACGCCATGAAGGCGCACGGCACGCAGACCCGTGCTTCCGGCGATCCCTATTTCTCGCATCCGCTCGAGGTCGCCGCGATCCTCACCAACCTCAAGCTCGACGACGCCACGATCGTGGCGGCGCTGCTGCACGACACGATCGAGGACACCGAGGCGACGCGGGCCGAGATCGACAATGTGTTCGGCCACGAGATTGGCGCGCTGGTCGAAGGCCTGACCAAGCTGAAGCGGCTGGAACTGGTGTCGCGCGAGGCCAAGCAGGCCGAGAATTTGCGCAAGCTGCTGCTTGCGATCGCCGACGACGTCCGCGTGCTGCTGATCAAGCTCGCCGACCGGCTGCACAACATGCGCACGCTGGAATTCGTGCCGCCGGCCTCGCGCCGCCGCATCGCCGAGGAGACGCTGGATATCTATGCGCCGCTGGCCGGTCGCATGGGTATGCACGAGATGCGCGAGGAACTCGAGGACCTGTCGTTCTTCGTGCTCGATCCAGAGGCCTATGCGGTGGTCAAGCAGCGGCTCGACTCGCTGGCCGAGCGCAACCGCAATTTGATCGGCGAGATCGAAACCCAGCTCTCCAAGAACCTGCAGAAGAACGGCATCACCGCGCGGGTGTTCGGCCGCCGCAAGCAGCCGTTTTCGATCTGGACCAAGATGGAGCGCAAGTCGGTCGGCTTCGAGCAGCTGTCCGATATCTACGGCTTCCGCATCATCCTCGACGATGTCGGCGCCTGCTACCGCGCGCTCGGCATCGTCCACACCACCTGGCCGGTGGTGCCGGGCCGCTTCAAGGACTACATCTCGACCCCGAAGCAGAACGACTACCGCTCGATCCACACCACGGTGATCGGGCCGGGCAAGCAGCGCGTCGAGCTGCAGATCCGCACCGAGGACATGAACCAGATCGCCGAGTTCGGTATCGCCGCGCATGCCTTCTACAAGGAGGGCGCGGGCTCGCCGCACGAGCGGCTGAAGCACGAGTCCAACGCCTTCGCCTGGCTGCGCCACACCATCGGCATCCTCTCGGAAAGCGCCAATCCGGAAGAATTCCTCGAGCACACCAAGCTCGAGCTGTTCCACGACCAGGTGTTCTGCTTCACGCCGAAAGGCAAGCTGATCGCGCTGCCGCGCAACGCCAACGTGATCGATTTCGCCTATGCCGTGCACACCGGCGTCGGCAACAGCGCGGTCGGCTGCAAGATCAACGGCAAGTTCGCGCCGCTGTCCTCCGAGCTGCAGAATGGCGACGAGGTCGAGGTGCTGACCTCGAAGGCACAGTCGGCGCCGCCGTCGGCCTGGGAAGCGCTCGCCCGCACCGGCAAGGCGCGCGCCGCGATCCGCCGTGCCACCCGCGACGCGGTGCGCGACCAATATGCCGGCCTCGGCCGCCGCATCGTCGACCGCCTGTTTGCCCGCGCCAAGATCGAATACGCCGACGACAAGCTGAAGGGCGCGTTGCCGCGGCTCGCGCGCGGCTCGATCGAGGACGTGATGGCCTCGGTCGGGCGCGGCGAGATCAAGGCCTCCGACGTCGCGCGCGCGATGTATCCCGATTACAAGGAAGAGCGGCTGGTGCGCTATGGCGCCAAGAAGGGTCTCGCCGCCAAGCTGAAGACGCAGAACCCGCCGCATCCGGCGCGCGCCACCTCGGTGATCCCGGTGCGCGGCATCAATTCCGACCTGCCGGTGAAGTTCGCGCCGAACGGCGGTGCGGTGCCGGGCGATCGGATCGTCGGCATCGTCACGCCGGGCGAGGGGATCACGATCTATCCGATCCAGTCGCCGGCGCTAAAGGATTTCGAGGAGGAGCCGGAGCGCTGGCTCGACGTGCGCTGGGATATCGACGAGACCATGCCGCAGCGTTTCCCGGCCCGCATCCTGGTCCATAATGTCAACGAGCCCGGCAGCCTCGCCCAGATCGCGACCGTGATCGCCGAGCACGACGGCAATATCGACAACATCCACATGTCGCGCCAATCGCCTGATTTCACGGAGCTGACCATCGATCTTGAGGTCTATGACCTCAAGCATCTCAGCGCTATCATCGCCCAGTTGCGCGCCAAGGCCGTCGTCGCTCGGGTCGAGCGCGTCAATGGGTAACGTCTCGTCGTTGCCGGGCTTGACCCGGCAGCCCATCTTTCCAAAAGGATGGATGCGCGGGTCAAGCCCGCGCATGACGGGCTAGATTGCAGGTCAAAGAGATGTCCAAAACTCCGCCGCTGCGTCTCGGTATCAATGTTGATCACGTCGCCACCCTGCGCAACGCGCGGGGCGGAGCGCGGCCCGATCCGGTGCGGCTGGCGCTTGCCGCGATCGCGGCCGGCGCCGACGGCATCACCGCGCATTTGCGCGAGGATCGCCGCCACATCCGCGATGAGGACATGGCGCGGCTCAAGGCCGAGATCTCCAAGCCGCTGAATTTCGAGATGGCGGCGACCGACGACATGCTGCGGATCTCGCTCGCCACCAAGCCGCACGCGGTTTGCCTGGTGCCGGAACGGCGCCAGGAACTCACCACCGAAGGCGGCCTCGACGTGGTCGGCCAGCACAACGCGCTGGCCCCGTTCATCGCGCGGCTCAATGACGCCGGCATCCGCGTCTCGCTATTCATTGCTGCCGATCCCAGGCAGATCGAGATGGCCGCGAAGCTGAAGGCGCCGGTGATCGAGATCCACACCGGTGGCTGGTGCGACGCCGTGGTCGACAGCCACCAGGACAAGGCGGAGGCTGAATGGAAGCGCATCGTCGCCGGCGCCAGGCTCGCGCAGGCGGCCGGGCTCGAGGTCCATGCCGGCCACGGGCTCGACTATGACACCGCGGAGACGATTTCCGCGCTGCCCGAAATCCGGGAGTTGAACATCGGCTATTTCATGATGGGCGAGGCGCTGTTCGTCGGCATCGCCGGGACGGTGCGTGAGATGCGTGCGGCGATGGACCGCGGCCGCGCCAGGGCGCAGGGTGCGGTCAGCGCATGATCATCGGCATCGGCTCCGACCTGATCGACATCACCCGGGTGGCCAAGGTGATCGAGCGCCATGGCGAGCGATTCCTCGACCGCATCTTCACCGATGCCGAGCGCGCCAAGGCGATGCGCCGTGCCAACAACGAGAAGATGGTGGTCGCAACCTACGCCAAGCGCTTTGCCGCCAAGGAAGCCTGCTCCAAGGCGCTCGGCACCGGTATCCGGCGCGGGGTGTGGTGGAAGGACATGGGCGTCGTGAACCTGCCGGGCGGGCGGCCGTCGATGCGGCTGACCGGCGGGGCGCTGGCCCGGCTGCAGGAACTGACGCCCGAGGGCATGCAGGCGCAGATCGACCTTTCGATCACCGACGATTGGCCGTTGGCCCAGGCCTTCGTCATAATTTCGGCGGTTGCCCCCGCCAGATGATCCCGCGGTGCCGGATTCTGCCGGAAAACTTCAGCAAACTAAAAAATCATTGATATTTCAATGAATTGCGAAGTTTTGAGGCGGCGATTGATTGCGCCCCTGCGAACAACCGTCTAAAACGCCGCAGGGTTATATCGAGCGAGACGCTGATTCCGGGTTTAGGCCGGAATTTGCCCTCAAGATCAGAATCAAGGCCATTTTCCTCACGCGAAGGCCGAACGCTTCGCGCGAAGAGAACGTTCTGCCACCGCGTGGACATCAGTCCACGGGAATTGGGAAAGCAATGAGCGTGACCACCGGGACCAAATCTGAAAGCGGCTTGGGCGAGACCATCCGCGTCGTCATCCATGCTCTTCTGATCGCGCTCGTCATCCGCACCTTCCTGTTCCAGCCGTTCAACATCCCCTCCGGGTCGATGAAGGCGACGCTCCTGGTCGGCGACTACCTGTTCGTCTCGAAATATTCCTATGGCTACAGCCACTACTCGATCCCGTTCTCGCCGAACATTTTCTCGGGCCGCATCTTCGGTTCGGAGCCGAACCGCGGTGACATCGTGGTGTTTCGGCTGCCGCGGGATGACTCCACCGACTACATCAAGCGTGTCATCGGGCTGCCCGGCGACCGCATCGAGGTCAAGAGCGGGCTGCTCTACATCAACGATGAGCCGATCAAGCGGGAGCGGCTGAGCGACTTCGTCGGCGAGGATCCCTGCGGCTCGGCGGATGCGACCGCCCGCGTCAAGCGCTGGAAGGAGACGCTGCCGAACGGCGTCAGCTATGAGACGCTGGACTGCACCGACAACAGCTACATGGACAACACCATCGTCTACACCGTTCCGCCCGGGCATTTCTTCATGATGGGTGACAACCGCGACAACTCCACCGACAGCCGCTTCCTGTCGCAGGTCGGCTACGTGCCGTTCGAGAACATCATCGGGCGAGCCCAGATGATCTTCTTCTCGATCGCCGAGGGCGAGCAGGCCTGGATGATCTGGCGCTGGCCGCTTGCCGTGCGGTGGAATCGCCTATTCTCTATCGTGCGATGAACGACGATACCGCATCCATCAACGATCAAGCGCCGACCGGCGAGCCGAGCCAGACGCCTGCCGCCGACAGCACAGCCGCGCCGAAGAAGCGGCGCAGCAAGGCGGTCAAGGCCGCTGAGGAGAAGGCCGCGATCGCGGGCACCGAGGCGCGGATCGGGTACACGTTCCAGGATCCCGCGCTGCTGACCACTGCGTTCACCCACGTGTCCGCGCTGAAGCCCGCCACCCGCAACCGCGCCGACAGCTACCAGCGGCTGGAGTTCCTCGGCGACCACGTGCTCGGGCTGATCGTATCGGACATGCTGTTCCGGTCGTTCCCCAAGGCCGACGAGGGCGAATTGTCGAAGCGGCTCGCCGACCTCGTGCGCAAGGAGAGCTGCGCCGACGTCGCCAAGGCGCTCGGGCTGCTCGAGGACATCAAGCTCGGCATGGTGAAGGCGGTCGAGGGCGCCCGGCTGCGCAAGTCTGTGCTCGGCGATATCTGCGAAGCGGTGATCGGGGCGATCTTTCTCGACGGCGGCTACGAGGCCGCGCGCCAGTTCGTCGAGCGCAACTGGACCGAACGGATGCACAAGCTGCGCCGGCCGCTGCGCGATCCCAAGACCGTGTTGCAGGAATGGGCCCAGGGCAAGGGGCTGCCGACGCCGGTCTATCGCGAGGTCGAACGCACCGGTCCGCATCACGATCCACAATTCCGCGTTGCGGTCGACCTGCCGGGCCTGGCCTCCGCCGAGGGCCTCGGTGGCAACAAGCGCGCGGCCGAGAAGGCGGCGGCATCCGCGATGATCGAGCGCGAAGGCGTCGGCACCAATGACTGACGAGGCCAAAGGGCAAGGGGACGCGACGCGCTGTGGCTTCGTCGCGCTGATCGGTGCGCCCAATGTCGGCAAGTCGACGCTGGTCAATGCGCTGGTGGGCTCCAAGGTCACGATCGTTTCGCGCAAGGTGCAGACCACGCGCGCACTGATCCGCGGCATCGTGATCGAGGGCAACGCGCAGATCATTCTGGTCGACACGCCCGGCATCTTCGCGCCGCGGCGCCGGCTTGACCGCGCCATGGTGTCGACCGCCTGGAGCGGCGCGCACGACGCCGATCTCGTCTGCGTGCTGCTCGATGCGAAGTCGGGCCTCGACGAAGAGGCCAATGCGATCCTGGCCAAGCTCGAAACCGTCGCGCATCCGAAAATCCTGGTGCTGAACAAGGTCGATCTCGTGCAGCGCGAGAAGCTGCTGGCGCTGGCGCAGGCCGCCAACGAGCGGATGCGCTTCGAGCACACCTTCATGATTTCGGCGCTATCCGGCGACGGCGTTGCCGATTTGCGCCAGACGCTCGCCAAGCTAGTGCCGGCGGGGCCGTTCCTCTATCCCGAGGACCAGATGTCGGATGCGCCGATGCGGCATCTGGCGGCCGAGATCACGCGCGAGAAGATCCTACAGCCATCTGCATCAGGAACTGCCGTACCAGTCGACGGTCGAGACCGACAGCTGGACCGACCGCAAGGACAAGTCGATCCGCATCGAGCAGACGATTTTTGTCGAGCGCGAGAGCCAGCGCAAGATCGTGCTCGGCAAGGGCGGCGCCACCATCAAGTCGATCGGCGCGCAGGCGCGTGCCGAGATCGCCGAGATCATGGGCGTCCCCGTGCATCTGTTCCTGTTCGTCAAGGTGCGCGAGAACTGGGGTGACGATCCCGACCGCTACAAGGAAATGGGACTGGAATTCCCCAAGGAATAAGAGTCGACGCTTGCATGAACGTGCCCAGAAACGTGCTGTGGTTTGAGGTTCTGCTCTATCTGTCGCTGACGCTGGATGCGCTGTCGGTGGCGTTCCAGGACCGCACGCCGACCGTCCTGAAGACCGAGCAGGTGATCATGGGTGAGACCCTGACGGCCGGCTGCATGATCCTGCTCCTGATGTATTTCGTCCGGCTTGCCGCGCAGCACCGCAAGAACTGGCCGCGCTGGGCGCTGCTCGCGGTGCTTGTGTTGTCGGTGATGTCACTGGTGCAGGTCATCGGCGCAAGGGGCATGGAGATCGACAGCGCCATCGAGGTGGTGTCATGCATCCTGACCACGGCCGGGCTGTATTATTCCTTCACCGGCGACGCGCGGGGCTGGTTCAACGCGTAGCGAATGACGCGTGCGGAAAGCTGCGTTCATCCGCGGAATCCTGCTAGACTCCGCACATGGAATGGACCGACGAAGGCATCGTGCTGGGCGTGCGGCGGCATGGCGAATCCTCCGCCATCGTCGAGCTGTTGACGCGCGAGCACGGCCGCCATCTCGGCCTGGTGCGCGGCGGCGCCAGCTCGCGGATGCGGCCGCTGCTGCAGCCCGGCAACAGCGTCACCGCGGTGTGGCGGGCGCGGCTCGACGAGCATCTCGGCATGTATGCGCTGGAAGGCACGCGACTGCGCGCTGCGACGCTGCTCGGCTCGTCGCATGCGGTCTATGGTGTCACGCATCTGGCGGCGCTGGCCCGGCTGCTGCCCGAGCGCGATCCGCATGAGGACATCTACGAGATGCTGGAGGGGACGCTCGACGATTTCGAGGACGCCGGCGTTGCCGCCGTGCACCTGATCCGGTTCGAGCTCGCGATGCTGACCGAGCTCGGCTTCGGGCTCGACCTGGAAAACTGCGCAGCCACCGGGGAGACCACCGACCTGATCTACGTGTCGCCGAAATCCGGCGGCGCGGTGTCGCGCGCCGCCGGCGAGCCATGGCGCGACCGGCTGTTGCCGCTGCCGGCGTTCCTGCGCGAAGGCGAGGGCGGCGCCAACAGCTGGTCGGACCAGGACCTGCTCGACGGCTTCCAGATCACCGGCCTGTTCTTGCTCCGCCACGTGCTGGAGCCCCGCGGCCAGGGCCATTCCGACGCCCGCGACGGATTTATCAACGCCGTAACGAGGCGACGGGGCCGGAGCGCGGTTCCGTAAGGCCGATTCGGGCCTTAAATTCCCGCTGATTCGCGGCTTGCCCGATTCACCGCCAAGGTTTAACGCCTCCCCATGGGAAAACGACAGATTCCGCCGGAAGAGCCGGCCGAAATTCACGAGGTGCCGCTGCGTGACGCGCTCGAGGAGCGCTATCTCGCCTATGCGCTCTCGACCATCATGCACCGCGCGCTGCCTGATGCCCGCGACGGGCTGAAGCCGGTGCACCGGCGCATCCTCTACGGCATGGACCTGCTCGGGCTCGACCCGCGCGCCGCGTTCAAGAAGTCGGCCAAGATCGTCGGCGACGTGATGGGATCGTTCCATCCGCACGGCGACCAGGCAATCTATGATGCCATGGTGCGCTTGGCGCAGGATTTCTCCTCGCGCTACCCGCTGGTCGACGGCCAGGGCAATTTCGGCAATATCGACGGTGACAACCCGGCCGCCTACCGCTACACCGAGGCGCGCATGACCGAGGTCGCGCGCCTCTTGCTCGAAGGCATCGACGAGGACGGCGTCGAGTTTCGCCTCAACTACGACGGCCAGTCGAAAGAGCCTGTCGTCCTGCCCGGCGGCTTCCCGAACCTGCTCGCCAACGGCGCGCAGGGCATCGCGGTCGGCATGGCGACCTCGATCCCGCCGCACAACGCCGCCGAACTCTGCGACGCCGCGCTGCATCTGATCGAGAAGCCCGACGCCAAGTCGAAGGCGCTGCTGAAATGGGTCAAGGGCCCGGACTTCCCGACCGGCGGCATCGTGGTCGATTCCAAGGAAGCGATCGTCGAGGCCTACACCACGGGGCGCGGCTCCTTCCGCACCCGTTCGCGCTGGATCCAGGAGGAGGGCGCCCGCGGCACCTGGGTGGTCGTCGTCACCGAGATCCCGTGGCTGGTGCAGAAGTCGCGGATCGTCGAGAAGATCGCCGAGCTCATCAACGAGAAGAAGCTGCCGCTGGTCGCCGACGTCCGCGACGAGTCGGCCGAGGACGTCCGGCTCGTGATCGAGCCGAAGTCGCGCACCGTCGATCCGGCGCTGATGATGGAGTCGCTGTTCCGGCTGACCGAGCTGGAAAGCAAGATCTCGCTGAACCTCAACGTGCTGATCAAGGGCCGCATCCCCAAGGTGGTCGGCCTTGCCGAGTGCCTGCGCGAATGGCTCGACCATCTGCGCGACGTGCTGGTCCGCCGGACCAAATTCCGCAAGACCCAGATCGAGCACCGCCTGGAAGTGCTGGGCGGCCACCTCGTGGCCTATCTGAACCTCGACAAGGTGATCAAGATCATCCGGACCGAGGACGAGCCGAAGCCGGTCTTGATGAAGACCTTCAAGCTCACGGAGATCCAGGCCGATGCCATCCTCAACATGCGCCTGCGCAATCTGCGCCGCCTGGAGGAGATGGAGATCCGCACCGAGGACAAGGATCTTCGCAAGGAGCTGAAGGGGATCGAGGGCCTGCTCGCTTCCGAGACGGAGCAGTGGGCCAAGGTCAGCGATCAGGTGCGCAAGGTCCGCGACATCTTCGGGCCCAAGACGCCGCTCGGCAAGCGCCGCACCACCTTCGCCGATGCGCCCGAGCATGACCTCGCCGCGATCGAGGAAGCGCTGGTCGAGCGCGAGCCGTGCACCGTCGTGATATCAGAGAAGGGCTGGGTGCGGACGCTGAAGGGCCATGTCGAGGATCTCTCGGGGCTTGCCTTCAAGACCGACGACAAGCTCGAGCACTCGTTCTTCGCCGAGACCACCTCGAAGCTGCTGCTGTTCGCGACCAACGGCAAGTTCTACTCGCTCGACGTGGCAAAACTGCCGGGCGGCCGCGGCCATGGCGAGCCGATCCGCATGTTCATCGACCTCGAGCAGGACGCCGCGATCATCTCGCTGTTCGTCAACAAGGGCGAGCGCAAGTTCCTGATCGCGAGCAGCGAGGGTCAGGGTTTTGTGGTCAAAGAAGAGGACTGCGTCGGCAACACCCGCAAGGGCAAGCAGGTGCTCAATGTCGAGATGCCGAACGAGGCCCGCGCGATCACGACCGTGAACGGCGACACCGTTGCGGTGATCGGCACCAACCACAAGATGGTGCTGTTCGGCCTCGACCAGGTGCCGGAGATGGCGCGCGGCCGCGGCGTGCGCCTGCAGAAATACACCAGCGCGTCGCTGTCTGACGTTGCGGTGTTCGACGCCAAGGCCGGCCTGAGCTGGAAGGATTCCGCCGGCCGCGAGCACAGCATGACCATGAAGGAACTGGCCGACTGGCGCGGCAACCGCGCCGACGCCGGCCGGCTCGCCCACGGCCTGCCGAAGTCGAACAAGTTCAATCGCGGCGTGGAGTAACGGTGTTGTAGCCCGGATGAAGCGAAGCGAAATCCGGGAGTTCGCGCCGGATCACCAGTGATCCCGGATTGCGCTGCGCTCCATCCGGGCTACGGGGGCTCAGTGCGCGGTGTGATAGTATCCACATTTCACCGCGCTATAACCGTCGCCGACGACATCGGGCGACGGTTGCCATGGCGCACAATCACGACCACGACCACAGCGGTCATTCTCACGGACATGCCGGGCATTCCCATGCCGGGCACAGCCACGCGCCCGACAGTTTCGGCACGGCCTTTGCGGTCGGCGCGTCGCTGAACACCGCTTTCGTCGTCGCGGAGCTGATCTTCGGCTATTCCGCCAACTCGTTGGCGCTGGTCTCCGACGCGGTTCACAATCTCTCCGACGTCATCGCGCTGCTGTTGGCCTGGGGCGGGGCATGGCTCGCCGGCAGGCGACCGACCGATACTCACACCTATGGCTACCGTCGCGCCTCGATCCTGGCGGCGCTGTTCAATGCCGGGCTGCTCCTGATCGCGGTCGGCGGCATCGCGGTCGAGGCGATCAACCGCTTGCGCGAGCCGGCCGAGGTCGCAAGCTGGACCGTGGTCTGGGTCGCGGCGCTCGGCATCCTGATCAATGGCGGCACCGCGCTGCTGTTCATGCGCGGCCGCGACAGCGACCTCAACGTCCGCGGCGCCTATCTGCACATGGCGGCGGATGCCGGCGTCTCGCTCGGCGTCGTGATCGCCGCGCTCTTGATCATGGCGACCGGTTGGCAGTGGCTCGATCCGGCGATCAGCCTGGTCATCGCGGTGGTGGTGCTGCTGAGCGGCTGGGAGCTTGCCCGCGACAGCGTCAACCTCGCGCTCGACGCGGTGCCGAAGGGGATCGATCTCAAGCAGGTGAGGGACTACCTCGCCGCGCTCGAGGGCGTCACCGAGGTGCACGACCTGCACATCTGGGCGATGAGCACCAGCGAGACCGCGCTGACCGCGCATCTGGTGCGGCCCGGCGGACACGATGATGTCTTCCTGCATCACGTCTGCGCCGAGCTCTCGGAGCGCTTCAGCATCCACCACGCGACGCTGCAGGTCGAGATCAGCAGCGAGACCTGCCGGCTGGCGCCGGCGGAGATGGTCTAGCCTAGGCAGCCGCGATCCACTCGCATTCAATTGATCGATCGACCCATGTCCACGTCTTCCACGGGCGGCGACGACACGGCACATTGCGACCGCACGCGTTCAAATCACCGGCGCGATCAAACGGGGGGCGACATGAAGAAGGCAATCGGTCTTGCGATGCTGCTCTGGACTGTGGGCGCGCTGCCGCATGCGGACGCCGAGCCGGCGAAATCGGGCGTCGAGAAGCTCTACATCCTCAACTGCGGCGAAGGCGTTGCCGGCGACATTTCACGCTGGTCGCCCGGCGTCAATGAAGGCAAGTCGATGGACTTCGTGGACAATTGCTACCTGATCAAGCATGCCCAGGGCTGGTTCCTGTGGGACACCGGGATTCCCGACGCGGTGGCGGCAATGCCGAACGGCCTTGCGCCGGCCGACCCCAAGGCGGTCACCTGGCGGCGGCCGAAGACGCTCGCCGCGCAGCTCGACCAGCTCGGCGTCAAGCCGTCGGACATCAAGGCGATCGCCGTGTCGCACACCCATCCCGATCACATCGGCAATGTCGAGCTGTTCCCGGCCGCGATGCTGTATGTGCAGAAGGCGGAATATGAATGGCCGGGCGCCAACAACGCGCCGCGCTTCAAGCCCGAGCATCCAGTGACGAAGCTCGAAGGCGACCGCGACGTGTTCGGCGACGGCAGCGTCACCATCCTGTCGACGCCGGGCCATACGCCCGGCCACCAGTCGCTGCTGGTGAAGCTGCCGAAGACCGGCGCGATCGTGCTGACCGGCGATGCCGTTCACTTCAGGGATAATTGGGACAATCGGCGCGCGCCGAGCATGAACGCCAGCAAGGAGCAGACGCTGGCCTCGATGCAGAAGATCGCCGACACGCTGACGAAAGAGAAGGCGCAGCTCTGGATCAACCACGACAAGGCGCAGCGCGACGGGCTGAAAATGTCGCCGGAGTTCTACGACTGAGCCGCCTTGGCGGCGTTCGCTTTCGACCAGTTTCGAAAAATCAGCGCGGTCTGATCGTCCATCGGAAAGAAGCTTTCGATGCGCAGCTCCTGCAGCGTGACGTCCTGCGGCGTCCCCAGCGTCGCGATCGTGGTGAACAATTGCAGGCTGACGTCGCCCTTGCGGAATAGCATCGGCAGCACCGGTCCGGATGCGGGCCCGGTCGGCGCGGCCAACGCGGCCTCGACACCGTCATAGGCCAGCAGGCGCTTGAGCAAATCCGCCGTCGCGGTGGTGCCGTCGGCGGCGGCATCGGCCTCGACGCTGCGGATGAAGTAGCCGGCCACCTCGGTCCAGTTGGTGAGATAGGGGCGCAATACGCCGGGCGCGACCAGCGCGTCGGCGAGGTTGACCGCCGTGCCTGGCGCCAGCGGCCCGACCAGGAATTCCACCAGTTGGCTTGCGCCTGCATTGGCGAGCAGCAGATTCCAGTGCCGGTCGACCACGACCGCCGGGAAGGGCTCCTGCTGTGCCAGGATGAAATCGAGCGCGTAGCGGATCTGGGCGAGCTCCGGCGCGGCGAGGTCGGTTTGCCGCCAGACCGGCGCGAAGCCGGCTGCGACCAAGAGTGCGTTCTGCTGGCGCAACGGCACGTCGAGCGCCGCGGCAAGCCGGATCACCATGTCGCGGCTCGGAGCGGCGCGGCCGAGCTCGAGGAAGCTGAGATGGCGCTGGGAGATATCCGCGCGCCCGGCGAGCTCGAGTTGCGAGTGGCCCTTGCGCTGCCGCCACCAGCGCAGGCTGGCCGAAAAATCGCGCTGCTGCGACATGAATACCTGTGAAGTAGTTGCCGGAATGATCTCGCCGGGCAAGATGCCACAAACGAACCGAAAACGCATGGGGATCGGGATGGGCGAGTGGATCGGCGTTGCGATTGCACTGGTCTCGAGCTGCCTCGGCGGCACCGCCGCGGCGATCACGCGTTATCTGGCGGGCAATGCCGACCCGATCACGCTGGCGATCCTGCGCTGGGCGATCGGCTTTCTCTGCGTGCTACCGGCCGCGGTCCTGCTCGGCGCGAAGTGGCCGCGACGCGCGGATTGGCCGGCGGTCGCGGCGCTCGGCGTCGCCTTCTTCGGCGTGTTCTTCGTGCTCTATAATCTCGCGATGTCCTACACGACGGCGGCGCGCGCCAGCCTGGCGCTGGCGACCTTGCCGCTCTCCACCATGGTGGTCGGCGCCATGCTCGGCATCGAGCCGCTGACGATGCGCAAATCGATCGGGGTCTC
This sequence comes from Bradyrhizobium sp. USDA 4502, assembly GCF_054063355.1. Classification (NCBI taxonomy): domain Bacteria; kingdom Pseudomonadati; phylum Pseudomonadota; class Alphaproteobacteria; order Hyphomicrobiales; family Nitrobacteraceae; genus Bradyrhizobium; species Bradyrhizobium sp. USDA 4502. Next base: position 3,387,766 of record NZ_JBSSGF010000001.1, on the reverse strand, counting down.
GATCGCGGTGCTCGGCGTGGCGGCGGCGCTGGCATCCGGGCTGGCGGCGGCGCCAGTCGGTGCATGGCGCGGCGAACTGATCATGGCCGCCGCGGTGCTCTGCATGGCCTTCTACAACGTGCTGTCGCGGCCGTTCATCCGCCGCTCCAGCGCGCTCGGTTTCCTTGCCGTCGGCATGGGCGCCGGCGCGGCGGCGCTGGTGGCGGTGGGATCGTTCACTGACAGTCTGGCGACAATGCGCGAGTTCGGCACGTCGCAATGGATCGCGGGACTCTATCTCGGCATAGCCGGCGGCGCGCTGGCTTTCATCCTGTGGGTGCTGGCGCTCGAGCGGGCCTCGCCGACCCGCGTCGCCAACACCATGACGGTCAATCCGATCGCTGCCGGGCTGCTTGCGAAGCAATTGGTCGGCGAGCCGATCACGGCCAATCTGGTCGTCGGCCTGATCGCGGTCTTCGCCGGGATCTGGATCGCGACCTCGGAAACCAAATCGGGCTGATCAGCTGCGCGGGGCGGCAGGCGTGGCCGCCGGCGGCGCAGGCGAGTGCGTCGGCTTCAGCGTGCCGGCGTAGAACGACAGGACGAACACCAGGATGAGACCGACAAGATAGACCCCATAGGATTGCGGCGGGGTGATCGCCCATTGCATGAGGCGTCGGATCGGGTTTGGCGGGCCAGCGTCGTTGTCCATGCGCTGTTGTGCGCGAAGGGGTGGACAAAAGGAAGCGGAATCGGCGCCATTCGGCGGCCGTGTTCCGCGCGAAATGGTGAGGCGGGCGGCCTTGCAATGCCGCATTGGCGTTCGCATCTGTCACGCGACCACCAACCCTTCCTCCCGCACCAATTGCCCGGCATAATCCAGCTTATGGAACTGACGCCCCGTTTGCGCCTCATGAATTGGCTGGTCCGCCAGGGTCTGACGGGCCTGCCGGAAAACGACCTGCTGCGCGGTTTCTGCGAGCGCTGCCGGGCGGCCGGCATGCCGCTGTCGCGGGCAATCGTCTTCATCGATACGCTGCATCCGATCTTCGAGGGACGCGGTTTCCGCTGGAACGACGGCGAGAGCAACGAGGCCGACATCTTCGAATACGGCTCGACCAGCACCGGCGAAGCCAGCCAGACCTGGCGGCGGTCGGCCTTCTATCACATGCTCGAAAACGGCCATGACGAGATAGTGATTGATCTCGCCGACACCTCGCACGATTTCTCGATGATCGGCGAGCTGGCCGAGAAGGGCCACAAGCATTTCGCCGCCTTCGTGCATCGCTTCGGCGAGGCCGGCACGATCGGCGAGATGGACTGCTTCTACTCCTACTACACCACCCGCCATTCGGATGGGTTCGACGAGAACCACATGGCGGCGTTGCGCGACCTGGTGCCGGTGCTCGGGCTCGCGATCAAATCGGCCGCCCAGGTCGAGATCGCCCGCACGCTCGGACGGGTCTATCTCGGCCGTGACACCGCGGAGCAGGTGCTGCGCGGGCGCATGCAGCGCGGCATCACCGAGAAGATCAAGGCCGTGCTGTGGTACTCCGACGTGCGCGGCTCCACCGCGATCAGCGAACGGATCGGCCCGGACGAGATCATTCCGTTCCTCAACGATTATGCGCAGGCCTCGATCGACGCGATCCATGACGCCGGCGGCGAGGTGCTGAAGCTGATCGGCGACGGCGTGCTGGCGATGTTCACCGGAGAGAACGTGGCAGGCGCCAAGCGAGCGGCGCTGCGGGCCGAGCACAGATTCCGGCATAACATCCGCGTGCTGAACGATCGCCGCGAGAACGAGGGCCGGCCGACCACCACGGCCTATGTCGGGCTCCATGTCGGCCAGGTGTTCTACGGCAATATCGGCAGCGAGGACCGGCTGGATTTCACGGTGGTCGGGCCCGCCGTCAACGAGGTCAGCCGGATCGCATCGATGTGCGCCTCGGTCGACCGCGAACTATTGACCTCGACCGATTTCCGCACCGGGCTCGACGTCGCCGGCCGCAACTATCTGGTCTCCACCGGCCGCTTCGTGCTGCGCGGCATCGGCCATGCACAGGATCTATACACGCTGGATCCGGCGATTGCCGCCGACGAGGTCGTCGGCGGCAAATACGAGCGGTACCTGGCGAGCTAGACCTTCCCGTCATTGCGAGGAGCGAAGCGACGAAGCAATCCATCCCTCCGCAAGTGGAGACATGGATTGCTTCGCTTCGCTCGCAATGACGTGGGTGGAGAGTCCGTTCAGCACCGCGCGGGTTCGCCGACCATGTCGGGCTGGCGCGTCAGCGACACCGCGGGCGACATCAGGATCACCAGCGCCTGGGCGGCGAAGATCGCGGCCGCGAGATAGAGGCAGGCTTCGGCGCCGTAGAGGCCGCCGACGACCGCGCCGAGCGCGGAGCCGAGCGGGCGCGCGCCGTAGCTCATGATGTTGATCGCCGAGACGCGCCCGAGCAGCGAGGGCGGCGTCACCGACTGCCGCAGCGTGGTGGTCGAGATCACCCACAGGATCGGGCCGACGCCGAGCAGGAAGAAGCTGAGGCCCGCGAGCAGCGGCGTCGCAATCCAGGTCGTCAGCGCCATCACGGCCGCGGCGACGAAGCCGGTGACCGGGCCGAGCCCGATCACGGTGCCGAACGCCAGCCGCTTCATCACGCGGGTCGCGAACAGCGCACCGACCACCATGCCGACGCCGTACATCGCAAGCGTGGTGCCGACGCCGGTGGCGCTGAGCCCGAGATGGCGCACCGCATAGGGCACGAACACGGCGAGCAGCAGGAACGACGCGGTGTTGAAGATGAACTGGGTAATGAACACCGGCCGCAGCAAGGCGTGGTGCATCACGAAGGCCGCGCCTTCCTTGATGTCCTGCAACGGATGGCGCCGCGGGGCAGGCTGCCGCGCCGGCTCGTAGATGCCGGCGAGCAGCACGACCGCGATCGCCGACAATGCCGCGGCGAAGCCGAATGCGGGCGCGGCCCCGACCCAGCCGACCAGCACGCCGCCGAGCGCGGGGCCGCTGGCGAACGCGACGGTACGCGCGAGCTCGATGCGGGCGTTCGCCGCCGGCAATTGCTGTGACGTCACCAGCGAAGGGACCAGCGCCGGCGCAGCGACGCTGTAGGCGACCGTGCCGCAGACCGCGATGAAGCCGAGCAAAGCGAGCAGCGGCAGCGTCATCAGGCCGAGCCACAAGAGCAGCAGGATCGCGGCAAGCGCGGCCGCGCGCAGCGCTTCGGAGCCCGCCATCACCCAGCGCCGCGACACGCGGTCGGCGAGCAGGCCGGCGGGAATCGCAAACAGGATGAAGGGCAGCGTCAGCGCGGTCTGCAACAGGCCGGTCTGGCCTTCGCCGACGCCGAGCAGCAGCACGGCGACGATCGGCGCAGCCGCAAGCGCAATCTGTTCGGCCGATTGCGCGGCGAGGTTGGACCAGGCCAGGCGGTTGAAGGTGGCCGGCAGACGAGGCGTATCGGCAGACATGACGGAATCCTTGATCATTCGACTGCCCATAGTGTGTGGTTGGAAGAGGCCCGATCCCACCCGTTTCCCGATAACGCCAAAAGCAGAAGCCCGCCGAAGGGGATCGACGGGCTCTTCCAGAGTCAGACTTGGCTGAAAGCCGTCACTGCGGTTTGGGAGCAGGCGCCAGTTGGCCCGTAATGGTGCCGACCAGCGCGGTTGGCGCGCTTTCGATGCCCACCGTCGGTGTTTCGGCGACCTCGGCCTTGCGCTGCGCCAGCGCGCTGGTCAGGCTGGTGAGCGCGTCGGCTCCGGCCGGGAAGCCGGCCTCCGAGAGGATCTTGTCGATCATCGGCTTGAATGCCGAGACCGACAGCAATTGCGCGGCGAGGCCGTCGCCGAGCCCGAGGCCGCCATTGCCGTTGGCGTGGCCGTTGGCGCCGCCGCGGCCGAGCATGCTGCCGGTGTCGAAGATCCGGATGTCGGAGATCTTCTCGATCGGCTTCACCGCCTCGGCGAGAGCGCTCGGGATCACGTTGATCCGCGCGAGGTTGAGATCGTAGGCGATCATGTCGGCGCTCAGTCTGTTGCGCGCCTCCGCCTTCATGGTCGCGACCTCGGCTTCGGCCTGGCCGAGCGCCTTGACGCCGGCAGCGCGGGTGGTGGCAGCCGCCGCATCGGCCTTGGCCAGCACGTTGGTGGCTTCCGCCTTGTTGGCGGCGGCCTGGCGTTCGGCCTCGGCCATCACCGTGATCGGCATCGCGTCGGTCTCGGCCGCCTTGCGCGCCGCGATCACGTTGATGATCTTGTCGCGCTCGGCGATCTCGGTGGCGCGGGCGGTGGTGACCTTTTCCTCGGCGGCGATCGCGACGGCACGCGCGGTCTCGGCGATGGTCTGGGCTTCCGACTGCTCCTTGCTCTTGGCCGCGACCGCGATCGCGCTTTCCTGCGCCACGATCTGAAGGTCGCGCTCCATCTCGGTGTTGCGGCGCTTGACCGCGAGATCGGCCTCGATCTTGCGGGTGTCGCGGGCCTGGTTGGCCTCGGTCTGCTTGTTGGCGACCGCGAGCTCCTGCTGGATGCGGTATTCGGCCTCGTTCTGCAGCGCGGTCTGTTCGACCTGCGCCGTCTGCGCGCGCATCGCGGCGGTCTTGTTGGCGATGTCGCGCTGCTGGGCGAGCTCGGCCTCGCGTTTGGTGCTTTCGATCGTCAGCGTGGTCTGCCGCGCCACCAGGTCCTGCTGGGCGATGTTGACCTCGGTGGTGCGGACGATCTGGTTGCGCTCCTGCTCACGCTCCTTGGTGATCTTGGTCAGCGTGGTGAGACCATGCGCATCGAAGAAATTGCTCGGGTTGAAGTGCTTGATGTCGCTCTGGTCGAGCTTCGTCAGCGACACCGATTCAAGCTCGAGACCGTTGTTCTGGATGTCGGCGCCGACCGCGTCCTGCACCGCCTTGACGAAGGTGGCGCGCTGCTCCTGCAATTCCTCGAGGTTCATGGTCGCGGCGACCGAGCGCAGGCCATCGACGAACTTGGCCTCGACCAGCTCGCGCAGCTCGGCCGCGTCATTGGTGCGGTTGCCGAGCGTCTGCGCGGCGAGCGCGATCGACGACGAGTCGGGTTTGACCCGCAGGTAGAACTCGGCGCCGATGTCGACGCGCATGCGGTCCTTGGTGATCAGCGAGTCCGGGCCGCCGCGCGCGACCTCGAGCCGTAGCGTTTTCAGGTTCACCGCGGCGGTGGAGTGGAAGATCGGCAGCACGAGCGAGCCGCCGTCGAGCACCACCTTCTGGCCGCCGAGGCCGGTGCGGACATAGGCCTCGTCGCGCGTCGAGCGTTTGTAGAGCTTTGCGAACAGGAGACCGATAACGAGGATGACGATGACGCCAATAACGACGGGTACAGCAAGTTCCCACATGTGTTATGCCCTGTTGGAAGATCGTTGTTGTTCGACGAGGTCGGCTGGAGCGGCAATCGCGATGAAGCCCTTGGCATCGCGATCGACCAGCAGCACGCTGGCGCCGACCGGCAATGCCTCGGACTCCGCGCTGGCACGCGCCGACACGGTGTGCCAGTTGCCGAAGACATCCTTGAGACGGACCCGGCCGGGCAGGCCCTGATCGAGCGGGCCGACCGACACGGTTGCGACCTTGCCGACAAAGTCGCTGTCGTTGACCGCATAGCTCTCGTCGCGCGGAATGATGCGGGCGAGGCCACGGCTGGTATTTCTGATCACGGGGATGCTGCCTGCGGCAGCAACCACCGCGGCAAGCGAGACCGGGATGGCGGTGCCTGCGGCGTGCGCCAGTCCCTGAAGCAGGAAGCCTCCGATCGAGAAGATGCCGAGGATCAGGATGATCAGGATCAGGAGGGGAAGCCGCCCGGCGTTGATCCAGAGAAACAGGCCACTGAGAGCATTGTGGCTCTCGGCCTCGACCGCGAAATCCTTGCCGATCAATTCGCTGATCGAAAGTCCGACCATGGTGCTGAGCAGTTCGATACCGCCAAGTGCCATCATGATCGCAGCCGCGACCGCGAAGGGCCGCACGTCGGGGGCGAGCAGAATGTCGCCAACTGCACTCATTTTTCTGACTTGATCCTTTCAAGCCGCGCCGCGATTTCCTTCTCGCGATGCAGGCGATCGAGTTCGTCAAGCTCCTTGTCGCCGAGCACGCTGGAGGCGGGAACACCGGTGACCCGGGCGATCGCCGCCATGGCGCGCTCAGCACTCAATGTATTGGTCGCGGATGGGCCCCGGCTGGTTTCGTCCTGGGCCTCGCGGATCAGGCTTTGTTCGAGATCGGCCAAGCGCGTCTCCGCCTCGCGGCGCGCGCCGAGCATGGCCTGCAGCGCCTTGGTCTGCTCGTCGATTTCGAGCTCGATAAAATCCATCGCGCGTTCCAGCGCGATCACCTGCGACTCCAGATCAATTTGCCGTGCGACGCCGGCGCGCGCGAGATCCTCGCGATTTTCCGCAAGTGCGAGACGAATCTTCTCGTTCAGACCAGCCGTTTCGGTATCCAGTTCTTCGCGCCGCTTCTTCAGGCGGAATTCTTCGGCGCGCGACTTGCCGAGCGCGTAGCGCGCCTCGTCGGCGCCGGCGTCGATCTCGCGGATCGCCTGTTTGACCAGCGCGACCTTGTTGTTGTTCTCGACATTGTCGATGGTCTGGCTCGCGATGGCGGCAAGAAGCCGGCCCATGCGCGCAAGGATGCCTTCGTGAAGCATGGTCTTCTCCTCCGGTTGTGCTGATTTCGATTTGACGGCGATGTGGATTTCGTAGCCGCGTCCATCCGAGATCAAATGCGCCGGGAAGGGGCTTTCCCAGCCCGAGACATATCCCGGCACATCGAACGGCACCAAGACGCGTCCGCTAACAGTGCTAATGGTCAGTGAAGTTGGGCCCTTGATCGCAAACAACTTGTCGTCGAGCGGTATCCGGCGGACGGCGGCGCCTGCGATGTAATTGGCACGGTCGCGCAGGCCGAGCGTCACCAGCCGTGCGGGGAGGCCGGTCTCCTTGCGGATCTTCTCGTAGGCCTGGGCGTGCAGCGAGACGAGGTTGGCGCCGACGGGGGCGACCTCGGTGAGGATCGCCATCATCCGGTCATAGGCCGCAAAGGTCGCCTCGATCGCCTCGATGCCTGAAGGGTCAGGGGCGAGGGCGTAACGCAGGGTTGCGGTCGGCGTCTCGACGGGCAGCTTGATCATACATGTAACGTAAAGCACTTCCTCAGTACTTTACAAGCAGGACGGCTGATATCATTTTCGTGAGCCTAGATGCAGTTGCAAATGAGTTGCAATAACGGGACAGATCGGCCATCCTTGTCGGATGGATGCTAGGACCCCTGAACTGTCTTCCGTTTCCGTTCCCAATTCCGTGCCAGGCGGCGGCTGGCGGGGCGATGCCGGACATGTGCGCAGCCTACCGGAGGTGAATGCGACCGTCGCGGTGCCGTCAGGCGGCCTGTGGTGGCGGCGGCTGCTGGCGTTCGCCGGGCCGGGCTATCTGGTTTCGGTCGGCTACATGGACCCCGGCAACTGGGCCACCGACCTCGCGGGCGGATCGAAGTTTGGCTACACGCTGCTGTCGGTCATCCTGCTCTCCAACCTGATGGCGATCCTGCTGCAGGCGCTCGCAGCACGGCTAGGCATCGCCACCGACCGCGATCTGGCCCAAGCCTGCCGCGCGACCTACTCGCGCCCGGTGAATTTGCTGCTGTGGCTTGCCTGCGAGGCCGCGATCATCGCCTGCGACCTCGCCGAGGTGATTGGCACCGCGATCGCGCTCAAGCTGCTGTTCGGCATTCCCCTGATCGGCGGCGCGCTGCTGGCGGCGCTGGATGCGTTCCTGCTGCTGCTCCTGATGAATCGCGGCTTCCGCTTCCTCGAGGCCTTCGTCATCGCGCTCTTGATCGTCATCGCGGTCTGCTTCGTCGTCCAGATCGCGGCCGCCGCGCCGCCGGTGGCCGCCGTGCTCGGCGGCTTCATCCCGTCGCGCGAGATCGTCACCAATCCGGAGATGCTGTACATCGCGATCGGCATCATCGGCGCCACCGTGATGCCGCATAACCTCTATCTGCACTCCTCGATCGTGCAGACGCGTGCCTATCCGCGCACTGAGGAGGGACGGCGCGACGCGATCAAATGGGCGACCACCGATTCCACCATCGCGCTGATGCTGGCGCTGTTCGTCAATGCCGCGATCCTGGTGCTGGCGGCCGCGACCTTCCACAAGAGCGGCCATTCCGATGTCGCCGAGATCGACCAGGCGTTCGAGCTGCTGTCGCCGCTGCTCGGCCTCGGCATCGCCTCGACGCTGTTTGCCGTGGCGCTGCTCGCCTCCGGCCTCAACTCGACGGTGACGGCGACGCTGGCCGGCCAGATCGTGATGCAGGGCTTCCTCGACCTCAAGCTGCCCGACTGGCTGCAGCGGCTGGTGACCCGCGGCATCGCGATCGTCCCTGTCATCGTGGTCGCCGCGCTCTATGGCGAGAGCGGCACGGCGCAGCTGCTGGTGTTCAGCCAGGTCGTGCTGTCGATGCAGCTGCCGTTCGCGGTGATCCCGCTGGTGCGGTTCGTGTCCGACAAACGCAAGATGGGCGCGTTCGCGATCTCACGCCCCGTCGCGGTGGCGGCGTGGATCGTCGCCGGGTTGATCGTGGTCCTGAACGTGAAGCTGCTGATCGATACGTTCTTCGGCAGCTAGTCCTGCGGCTCGGCGAGCACCTCGCCTGATGCGTCGACGCGCAGCCAGCCCGACGGCGCGAGCCGCTGCTGCGGCAGGAAACGGCCCTTGTAGTCCATCTTCTTGGAGCCCTCGATCCAGTACCCGAGATAGACGTAAGGAAGGCCCTGCCGGCGGGCTCGGGCGATATGGTCGAGGATCATGAAGGTGCCGAGCGAGCGCGCCTCCAGCCCCGGCTCGAAGAACGAATAGACCATCGACAGCCCGTCGCTGAGCACGTCGGTCAGCGCCACCGCCATCAGCTCGTCGCCGCGACCGGTGATGGCGCTGTCGGCATTGCGCTTGCGGTACTCGATGATCCGGGTCTCGACATGGCTGTCCTCGACCATCATCGCGTAGTCGAGCACGGTCATGTCGGCCATCCCGCCGTTGCGGTGGCGGCGGTCGAGATAGGCCCGGAACACCGAATATTGCTCCGAGGTCGGCACTGCGGTGCGCTGCTCGCCGATGACGTCGGCGTTGCGGGCCAGCACCTTGCGGAAGTTGCGGGAGGGGCGGAATTCGTTGGCGATCACCCGGACCGAGACGCAGGCCCGGCACTGGTCGCAGGCCGGGCGGTAGGCGATCGACTGGCTGCGGCGGAAGCCGCCATGGGTCAGCAAGTCGTTGAGATCGCCCGCTTTGTCGCCGACCAGGTGCGTGAAAACCTTCCGCTCATGTCGGCCCGGCAAATACGGGCAGGGCGACGGCGCCGTCAAATAGAACTGAGGAGTATCACGCGAATGCTGGGTCACGTCAGATCGTCGGGCTCCACAAACAATACAGGCAGCCGAGTTAACATCGCCCCCCTGAGGCTAACGGTCAATTGGTTTAGGCGGGCCTAATAGGAGGTCCGCGCGGCCGGGGCGACCGGGGTCCGGACCGAGCTGTTGATAATGACGGTTCCGAGGATGATGTCGTGCAGCAGCCGGCGGCGGCCGTTGAGCAGCCCGATCAGGAGCACCAGCGGCGACAGGAACGAGATCGTCACCCAGAACAGCACCGCATGGGTGGCGCCGAGCACGAAATAGCCGCGCGCGCCGTACCAGGTCCGCAGTTCCAGATCCATCATGCGCATGCCGATGGTGGCCGAGTGCTGCCCGCCGATCGAGGCGCCGTAATAGACGATCGCCCAGACGATCGAGGCCGGCGAGACCAGCCAGAACAGCGCCCAGCCGAGACCGAGCGTGACGAGGCCGAACACCGCGATGAAAATCACCGCCAGGATCACCGGCACCGACAGCACGAACAGGTCGATCAGGAACGCAAAGACACGGCGCGTCAGCACGCCGCGGAACAGGTCCGGCTGCATCATTGGGTCGAACGCATGCGGAGGAACGCCGCCGTCGTTGCGCCAGGCCTCATTGCGCCAGGTGCCGCCGTCATTGCCGTAGGACATGACCAGCCTCCGATGAAAGTCCCGCGCAGGACATGGGAACAGGAGGCTAGTTCGCCAAGCCTGCGCGAACATTAACTAGCCGAAATATTCCGGCGATTCGGGGGCTGGATCGAGCGGTTCTACCTTCACGCCGTCATTGCGAGCGGAGCGAAGCGATCCACTTGTCGCAATAACGGGCGGCGGCCGTCAGCTCTCCGCCTTGATCCTTTCGGCGGCCTTCGGCGCGAAATAGGTGAGGATGCCGTCGGCGCCGGCGCGCTTGAAGCCGACCAGGCTCTCCATCATCGCGCGCTCGCCGTCGATCCAGCCATTGGCGGCGGCGCCCGCGATCATCGCGTACTCGCCGGACACCTGGTACACGAAGGTCGGCATCGCGAAATGGTCCTTCACGCGGCGGACGATGTCGAGATAGGGCATGCCGGGCTTCACCATCACCATGTCGGCGCCCTCGGCGATGTCGAGCTCGACCTCGCGCAGCGCCTCGTCGGAATTGGCGCTGTCCATCTGATAGGTGCGCTTGTCGCCGGTTAGCGTCTTGGCCGAGCCGATCGCGTCGCGGAACGGGCCGTAGAAAGCGGAGGCGTATTTCGCCGCATAGGACATGATTTGCACGTCGCCGAAGCCGCTGTCGTCGAGCGCCTCGCGGATCGCACCGATCCGGCCGTCCATCATGTCCGACGGCGCGATCACGTCGCAGCCGGCCTCGGCCTGGGTCAGCGCCTGCTTCACCAGCACTGCGACGGTCTCGTCGTTGAGGATCCTGCCGTCCTCGATCAGCCCGTCATGGCCGTGGCTGGTGAAGGGATCGAGCGCGACGTCGCAGAGCACGCCGATGTCGGGAAATTCCTTCTTGATCGCGCGCACCGCCTGGCAGACCAGATTGTCGGGATTGAGCGCCTCCGAGCCCTGCTCGTCGCGCAGCGACGGCTCGGTGAACGGGAACAGCGCGATGCAGGGGATGTTGAGCTTTGCCGCGCGCTCGGCGTCGCGGACGATCTGGTCGACGGTGAGCCGGTCGACGCCGGGCATCGAGGCCACCGGCGTGCGGGTGTTGTGGCCATCGACCACGAACATCGGCCAGATCAGGTCGTTGGTGGTCAGCACGTTCTCGCGCACCAGGCGGCGCGCCCATTCCGACTTGCGGTTGCGCCGCATCCGGATCGTGAGGTCGAGCGAGGGGGAGGCGAGGGCGTCAGTCTGGCGCCGCGGCGCATCGCGCAGTTCGATCGGGCGCCCGAATTTGATCGCCATGTTGTCTTCTCCTCGACGGACGGCTGGTCTGGACCTGATATAAGTCCGGTTCTAGCACCTGTCAGGGCCGCCGTCATTGCGCCGCTATTGCATCCGTGGCGCCCTTGATTTGCCGCAACGGCAATTGATTTTGCGTCCCCGGCGGGCCAAGACTGCGCCCATGAACCCCATTTTGCAGCCGCTCTGCGGCGATTCGGATGTCTGACACCTCTGCACGCGATCAGGCGCGGGACAATGCCATCTCGGTGAGCGCGATCTCGTCCGACCGGATCGAGCCGGACGACAATGCGTGGACGCGGCGCCTCGTCATCTTCCTGCGCATCATGGCTGTCGTCTCGGTCGCCAAGGGCCTCTATCACTGGGCCCAGGTAACCGGCTTCGTCGGCGGCGAGGAGGAGGCCTTCGAGAACCAGTCGATGGCCTGGCAGACCGCCACGATCTATTTCGCCGTCATAGAGCTCGTCGCCGCCGTCGGGCTCTGGCTCGCGACGCCCTGGGGCGCCGTGGTGTGGCTGACCACCGTGGTGTCGATGGCGGTCATCGAGCTGATGTTTCCCGGCATCTATGGCGGCAGTCTCACCGTGGTCGGGCTCGAGGCGCTGATGCTCGCCGCCTATCTCGCGCTGGCCTGGATGTCGGCGCGCGAACGCCCGCCATAGGCCGGCGTGCAGCGCTGGCCTGATGCACTGTTGCCCCGTGGCGACAGCGCCACGAATAGCCGGCCGCGGCCGGCAATATTTGCCAGCCGTGCGCGCAACGAGAAGACAGCTCTGCTGGTTCTGATAGGTGGGTGCCGACAGATCGCATCCGTTTGAGACACTCCCTTGCGGGACCGTCTCTACGGGACCTGCCGTCGGGGCCCATTTCACCGGACCTCGGCGCGTGTGCCGGCCGGCTTTGCGCGGGCCGACGGCGGAACCGGTCTTGCTCTCCGCAACAGATCTGCACCCGCTTGCGCGCATCGCGTGCACGTCTCGCCGCTGCACTCCGATAAAATTTTCAAAGAATTTTCCGGTAACCAATCGGTCACCGTAAAGGGTTCCCTCATACCCGTTACGCCACCGTTTCGAATTCAGACGATGCTGTTTCCGAATGTGACAGGGCAGGCAGACGAAGCGTGAACAAGGGTCCGCCACCGTCAATGAAAAGTTGCGAAAAGCCTTTGATCCATGGGCTTAATCCACGATTCACTGTCTTAAATTCATGATCTCTTTATTCTCTTATTTAAGCGGATATTCAAACGGCCCCCTTACGTTGGACCTATCAGGCGGGACACAAGTTTCGTCGAATAAAGTCGATAAAAACGACAAACAGGGGAAGTGTCATGATGAAAGCCGTTGCGACAACGGCGGCGGATGCCGCTGATCGCGCTACCGGTCAAGCTCCGGTGCAGCCGCTCTATCTCGAAGCCCTGACTTTGGTGGAGCGGCTGCATCGCCGGCTCCTCGACGTCATCAAGGACGAATTCGATCGTCGTGGCCGCGCCGACATCAACTCGGTGCAGGCGCTGCTCCTGTACAACATCGGCGACAAGGAGTTGACCGCCGGCGAGCTGCGCACCCGCGGCTACTATCTCGGCTCCAACGTCTCCTACAATCTGAAGAAGCTCGTCGAGCTCGGCTTCCTCGATCATCAGCGCTCGCGCGTCGATCGCCGCTCGGTCCGTATCCGTCTGACCCCGCAGGGCCAGGAGGTCCGCAAGATCGTCGACGCGCTCTATCAGAAGCACGTCAAGACGGTGGAGCAGGTTGGCGGCATCTCGAACGAGGAGTTCGCGAGCCTCAACAAGTCGCTGCATCGCCTCGAGCGCTTCTGGACCGACCAGATCCTGTATCGCCTCTGAGCCTTCCCGTTTTCGCCTGATGGCCAAGCCGGCCGCGCGAGAAGACCGGCAGCCTTCCTTCAGTCCAGCCTTGCTCCAGTCAACGCATCGGTCATGCCCGGCCGATGCGTTTTTCATGCTGCACCTGCGAAAATAAATGGGCCCCGGCGAGGAACCAAGGCGTTCCCGGCGGCTTATCCGTTAGCCAACGGAGAGGCAGGGATATGTTGCTCGAACGCGGGATTGAGGTGCTGAATGTCGAGGTCGTCGGTGACGCCTACGCGATCGCCTCGAACTATCTGCGCAAATCCGGCGCCATTCCCGACAATTTCGCCACCAATGAGCGCCTGCTCGGCATCATCGTGAAGCTGTTCCAGCGTGGTGAGATGAATCGCCTCCGCCTCGCCAACAAGGCGATCGCGAAGTTCGAGGCCGAGACGCTGGTGGTCGCCTGAGCGTCAACCCGGAGACTTCAATGGAAGCCGCTATCGATCGGATCATGCAGACGTATGATCTGCTGCTCAACCGCACGCCCGCTGCGAGCGAGGAAGCGCGGGCGAAGGTGACAGAGTACGTGCAGACGCTGTTCGACGCCGGCGAGCGCGATCCGCATCGCTTGACGGTGTGCGGGCTGACCTATCTGCGCCAGCTCGACGGTAGTACCGACCACGTGAAGGCCGGCTATACCGGGCTGTAGCGGCGCGCCTGGCTTCGCGGTCTGATTCCGCGTCGTCGGCAAGGCTTCCTCGGCGGCGATTTGCTTTGCTCGCAACGACGCGATGACGGTGCAGGTTCCTCGCGCACGATCGTCGTCCTGAAAGCAGGACCTATAACCACCGCATTTGGCGATGAGCGGGATCGCGGCCCCAGCGTCGCGCAACAATAGTGATTTGGGGTAATGGGTCCCCTGGCTTTCGCCAGGACGACACTGAGTTTGTCGCAACTCAAAACTGAAATGGAGCAACCGAAACCGCCAACTTTCCGTCGCTCGATTTCTGCACGGTGAATTCGACTTCCTTGGAAGCCTTGATGTCGCCCACGGAAACCGAGATGCCGCCGCTGCATTGCAATGTTCGCTTGTCCTCACTTGCCGAGGTCGTGACGATCTTTTCACCGAGGAGGTATTGTGGATTTGCGTTTTCCGCAGTGGGCTTCGCCGTCGATTCCCTGGCGGCGAAATTGACAAGCGGATTGCGGTGATCGTTGGAGATGGTCTGGAGCACGGCCTTCCGGGTTTCGATTGAATCGCACTCGAGTTGATCGCCGCAACCACCCAGAACAACCAGAACCGGAAACCCTAAAAACCAAAGCAGTCGTGACGGCATGCCGATTGACTTGTGTGGGATGGATGGTTTCCGACAACCGACCCAACGGAGCATGGTTCCTGCGCTCGCGCTCGGCGCGGCCGCTCCGGCTGCGGCTTGCGATCTTGCTAACCGGCCGGCCACTATCGAAGGGAACGCTGATCTTGCTGCTCCGTTGGTCCTCGATTGCTTGCGAGGAGCCGATCATGCGCACAACCGTCCTATTCGCTGTCCTGGCGTTCGTCCTGGCGTTCGGCGTTGCAGGACTAGCAAGTGTGAGCCCAGCCAGCGCCCGGGATTATCGCTGGTGCGTGCAGGGGCGCGGCGTCGGCTATCCCGGCGATTGCATGTACCAAACCCGCGCCCAGTGTCTTGCGTCAGCTTCCGGAAGGAACGTGACCTGCGGGATCAATCCTCGCGCCGCATATGGTCAGCAGCGGCGGGGATATCGCGACCGCTATTGATTGTCTCGCCGATGGCGCGTGCGAGACGGATGGGGAAGGGCGCACCCTAAGGGTGATGCGGTTAGCCGGGGCCGCTCTTTGAGCCTGCCGTTTTGAAACCTCTACCACCCTATGGATAGGTGTGGCCTTTCTGAGCAACGCGCACAGCCAATGGCGTGCGGGGAAGATCTCCAAACTCGGACGAGTCGTAGTCTCGGCCTTCAGGTGTCACGATGTGGATGTCGTAACACTGCGACCGTGAAAGCTCTTTTGCCTTGCGTAGAGCTGCCTCGGCCGTGCCACGACGGTGCACGATCTCTCCAAACTTGCACCTAGCTTTTACGGTGAAGCTCATCTTTCTTCTTTTTCTTGTTTCGCTTGACGACCTCGGCCTGAGCCCGGAACGCTTGCGCGAGGCTCTTCATTTGCTCGGCCGCGAATTCGTCAGCCGTCCGCACCGCCGCCTGCTCGGCGGTCTTGGCCTGTTTCTTCAGGTCCTTGGCCATGCCCATGCCCTGTAACGTCCATGCCGTTTCGCCAGTTCCATCCGTCTGATCTCATTGACGCGAAGCTGGCAGGAACTTTTTAGGCTTCCCGGGCTTTTTGATTTTGCTTTTGGGGCAGCCAAACGTCAGCGTTGGAGAGAGGAGCCATGAAGCGACGACGCCGGGTTAGGCAGATTTTCCCTCTTGAAAAACGCCTCGCCCAAGAAGCCGAACGGCTACGTCAACGGGCCAAGAACCTTCCTCCCTGTCGAGAGCGAGAGACCCTGTTGAGGCAGGCGCGGCATGACGAAACCACCGCCAATTTGGCGGCGTGGCTACTGTCTCAAGGTCCGCGGGCACCCATCTAGGAGGACGCTCAATGCAAACAAACCACCACCATATCGACGGTGTGGAGATTGCCTTTGTCAGCGCTGCGACCGTGTCGCTTGTGGCTCTCATCGCCTCCATGGCCTGGCTTTTGCTAGGGTAAAATTCCGAACCAGGGCTCCGATCCGAGACCTTCGATCGGGATCGTTAGGCGGAACCCATGGAATGAAAGATCTTCTCCAGCGTGACCAATGAGCCAAAGATTGCGCCGGTCACAGCGAGGAAGACAGCGAAATAGTAGATCCGATACATAAGGCAACCTCTCCCGGATGCGTACCAAGCCTCCGGATAACGGACGCGTCCTTTGATGGTTCGAAGGCACGCGGGTGGCTTTGCGGCCTTCGCGCGAGGCGAGCGGCGGGCATCACGAGCGGATTTGCTCTCCCGCCGCCATGAATCGCTCACGCCGCGCGTGACGACCGATCGGAATCGTCGAGCAACCGGCCTAGCATCCGGCGTTCTTCCTCGATCCTCCGTCGATAGCGTTCGCGCTCTTGTTCCGAGGTCGCGCTATCCAGCAGGAATTGATAGTGACCGATGACTTTTTCGCTGCCTCTTATAAGCAGTTGTTGCAGCCCATTCATGGCGTGATCTCCTCGCAAGCTGCGCGATCGAACGAGGAGGGAAGGGATGGAATGTCGGCCGCGAGGCCTTGCATTGCCGTGGTTTCTTCGGACAGCCGTCTTTCGATGAATTCGCGCTCGAGGTCGGAGAGCTGGGTCTGCAGCAATCGCCGATACCGATGAATATTGTTGCGATGAGCGCGCAACTGTTCAAGCCGGTGGTCGAACAGTTCTGAGCTCCGGCGCCTTGCCTGTCCAAATCTTGACCGCCAGCGTCCCTCGAGGCGGTCGATGACGTGCTTCGGTAGCCTGATGTCTGTCATCTCGCGCTCCTATGCAGCCAGGCAGCGGTCGACGGAGCGCAGGCGGGCAGGCCGGCCGCCTGGCGGATGGTGCGGATCGCTGTCGAGCGCGCGAAGCGCTTCGAGGATGTCGCTGACAGGAACGGGCGCTTTGAGCCCCTTGGGTGCGCGCAAAGCGGGATTGGACGCTACAGCGCTGGCGTCCGAGGCCCAGGATGCCAGGAGAGCGCGTTTCTCGGCCAGGCTCAGGCGAGAATCCCGCACCACATCGTGCGGGACCTCATATTGGTGGTGATCGCCAATCGGCAGATGAAAGCCAATAACGTTATGAGCAGGCGCGGTCGTCGGCCGCATGGATACCTCCGTTCGAAAGACGAGTTGCTGAGAAGAGTGAGAAGACGAAGCCGCGACCTGTTCGTCGGACGCGGCTTCGCCGGTTCAATCAGGCGGCGACGTTTTCGAGCTGTCGGGGCGCTGTGTTCGATGCCGCGTTGATCGCGATGCGTCGCGGCTTCATCGCCTCCGGCACTTCGCGCGCCAGCTCGATCCTGAGAAGCCCGTTGTCGAACGCCGCGCTCTTGACCTCGACGTAGTCGGCCAAGCTGAACTGGCGCTTGAATCTGCGCGTCGAGATGCCCTGATAGATGTATTCGCGCTCGGCCTTCTCGACCTTGACGCCTTCGACAGTCAGAACGTTCTGCTCTGCCGTGACGGAAATCTCATCCGGCGCAAAACCGGCGATCGCGAGCACGATCTGATAGCTGTCTTCGGACAGCCGTTCGATGTTGTAGGGCGGGTAGTGATCTTCGCCGGCCCGGTGGGCTGCTTCGGCGAGATCAAAGAGCCGGTCGAATCCGATGGTCGACCGGAACAGGGGAGAGAAGTCGTATGTGCGCATAGCCAAATCCTCCATAGAGCAAGATGGATATGAACGGCACCGGACACGACCGGTGCCCGTCTCGCCTGGCCCCGAGAGGCGACCAGGCCCCAGCCTCCGCGATGGGGGCTGGCGCGGAAGAAAATAAAAACCGGAGAAATCGTGTCAAGAACCCGGCCGAAAAATTTTTGCGGTTGCCGCGTCAGAACTGCCACCTGCGGCCGCGCCGTTTGAATGCCTGCGATCAGCCCGCCTCGCGGGAGGCGTGTTGCAGACAGGACATCGCCGTGGAAAATCGGATCGCCGATTTACATAAGCTAATGCTGGAACCGCGCGGTTCTTGATGGATGGGGGAGCCTGCCTCCAATAGCTCAGCCCCGGATCAGGCAAACGGCCCCAGCACCGGCCTCCAGGCCCCCAAAGGTGCTGGGGCCATTTCGTGGTTTGGCGCGTTACCTGATGCGTTTCGGGCGAGCTTCGACAGCGCCACCATCCCGTGAGTGATCTGCCGCAGCGTCCCGTCTGCCCTCAGTGAGCAGACGGGACGTCGGTGTTACTTGTTCTCCGGCTTCCACGTCGTGCTGGCGCGATCGTATTTGAAACCGGGCGCGGCCTTCAGGCTGTCCTTGGTCTCGTCGAGCGTAAGCCACCACTTGTCGTCCTTCTTTTGAGACTTGACGGCCGTGAATGGCACGATCACGTCCTTCTCGCCGGCGCCGAGGAAGCCGCCGACACCGACGACGAGACCGGTCACCTTGCCGGACTTGTCGACAAGCACGTCGTCGATTGTCCCGATCTTGGATTCCTTCGGGTCGTAGACATTCTGCTTGTAGTAGTTGGTGATGGTCGAACTGTCCGCCGGCGCGGCCGGCATGGTGGTTGCTGCATGCGCGGCGGTAGCGAACGCCGCAGCCATGATGCAGCCGATAGCCAACTTCTTCATAAGAGGTCTCCTTGCTTCAGTGCATATGGCCGATCAGGTAGATGCCGCCGCCGATGACGATGATCGCCGGCACAGCCCAGAGAATGATGACTGGCATGCGATCGCCTTCTAGTTCGAGGTGCAGACCTTGACGCTCTTCATGCCGGTCTCGGCCTCGGAGCGCGTCTTGTAGACAGTGCCCGACGCGCTGACGACGGTGGTCGTCGTGTCGACCGGCTTCTTGTCGACGATCGTGCACTTCTTCGTCTTCACGTCCTGCACGACGTAGAATTCATCCGCTGCAAATGCCGGCGTGACGAAAGCGGCAAGCAAAGATGCCGCGACAATGGTCTTAAACTTCATGTTCTCTCCTCCAATAGCCGTACCAATCGGCGGAGGTGGAACGGGAGAAAATGGCGAAGGTTCCTAGAACAGGCTTGCGTTGGCGAGACGCTCCGAATCAAAGCAAGCGAAAAATGATCGGAGATGGTGCGGCGATTTGCAGCACTGGCTAGCCGCGCCCTCCGGCTTGCCGAAGGCTGTGGCGAATGGTCGCTAGGGATACGCAGACGCGAGATCGGCGAGCGATTCCTGACCCGAAGGGACCGCGCTGTCCGAATGGCGATGCGGTCACGTGACCGGATGCAGCCGGCGATCGGCAGGCTGTTTCCGAAAATTCAGGAGGAAGCCTCATGATCCCGTCCCACATGCGCCTGGTCGGCGCGGTCGTCGCGCTGTTGCTTGGGGCGAGCGGTCCGGCGCCCGCGCAGCAGCTCGAGCTCAAGCTGATGGCGCCGGCGGCGCCCGGCGGCGGCTGGGATCAGACCGCGCGCTCGATGCAGCAGGCGCTGGTCGCCTCCGGTGTCGCACGCAGCGTCCAAGTCACCAACGTTCCCGGCGCCGGCGGCAGCGTCGGCATCGCGCAGTTCGTCAACGGCGCCAAGGGCGACGGCAACCAGATGATGGTGAACGGCTTCGTCATGGTGGGCGCACTCGCCATGAACAAGTCGCCGGTGACGCTGGATCAGGTGACGCCGATTGCGCGCCTCACCGAGGAGACCCAGGTCATCGTGGTGCCGGCGAACTCGCCGATCAAGACGGCGCAGGATCTCGCCACCGCGGTGAAGGCCGATATCGCCAAGGTGACCTTTGCCGGCGGCTCGGCCGGTGGCGTCGACCACGTGATGGCGGCGCTGTTCGCGGGCACGGTCGGCGCCGATGCCAAGAAGATCAACTACATTCCGTTCTCGGGCGGCGGCGAGTCGCTCGCAGCCATTCTCGGCGGCAAGGTCACGGCCGGCATTTCCGGCCTCAGCGAATATGAAGGCCAGATCAAGGCCGGCAAGTTACGCGCGCTCGGCGTCACGTCGGCGAACCGACTGCCGGGCGTCGATATCCCGACCTTCAAAGAGCAGGGCATCGATCTCGTGCTGGCCAATTGGCGCTCGGTGGTCGCACCGCCCGGCATCACGCCGGAGCAGCGCAAGGTGCTGAGCGATGCTGTCGAGAAGATGGTGAAGTCCGATTCTTGGAAGGAGATCCTGAAGCAGAAGGGCTGGGATGACGCCTATCTCGGCGGCGACGCCTTCGCGGATTTCCTAAAGAAGGAGATCACGCGCGTGACCGAGGTGCTGAAGTCCGTCGGCCTCGTGAAGTCATGACGCCGGACGCGGCGTCTGAAAACCTCCGGCCGGCGCCGGCACGCCGCGTCGATCGCGCCGGCGTGGTCATCGCGGCCGCGCTTGCCGGGCTTGCTGCGGTGCTGGTGTGGGACGCCAGCAAGCTGCCGTCGACCACGATGTACGGCATGGGGCCGGAGGCGATGCCGGTCGTCATCGCGATCGGCCTTGTCATCCTCGCGGTCGGCAATCTGATCGACGCGCTGCGCGGCAAGCTGCCGCCGCGCGAGAGCATGGATCCGAAACCGGTGTGGCTGATCATCGGGGGCCTGGTGCTCCTGATCGCCATCATCGGCTTTGGCGGCGGCTTCATCCTCGCCACCTCGGCGCTGTTCGTCACCACGTCGGCGGCGTTCGGCCGCCGCGCCGTCCTGGCCGACACCGCCATCGCGCTGGTGATCACGACGCTGATTTATCTCGCGTTCGACAAGCTGTTGACGCTGAGCCTTCCCGCCGGCCCGCTGGAGCGACTGCTGTGATGGACACTTTCGCCGCGCTGGCGCACGGCATGGCGGTCGCCATGCAGCCGATGAACCTGCTCTACGCCCTGATCGGCGTGTTCCTGGGCACCGCGGTCGGCGTGTTGCCGGGCATCGGACCGGCGCTGACGGTCGCGCTGCTGCTGCCGGTGACCTACAAGCTAGATCCCGGCGGCTCGCTGATCATGTTCGCCGGCATCTATTATGGCGGCATGTATGGCGGATCGACCACCGCGATCCTGATCAATACGCCGGGCGAGAGCGCGTCGATGGCGACCGCGCTCGAGGGCAACAAGATGGCCAAGGCCGGCCGCGGCGGCCCGGCGCTGGCGACCTCGGCGATCGGCTCGTTCGTGGCCGGCACCATCGCCACCATCGGCCTCGCATTCCTCGCGCCATGGCTGGTCGATTTCGCCGTGCGCTTCGGGCCGGAGGATTACTTCGCGCTGATGTGCGTTGCCTTCGTCACGGTGTCGGCGACCTTCGGCGACTCGCCGGTCCGCGGCCTCACCAGCCTGTTCATCGGCCTCACGCTCGGGCTGGTCGGCATCGACAAGCTGACCGGTCAGGCGCGGCTTGCCTTCGGCATCCCCGAACTGCTCGACGGCGTCGAGGTGACGACGCTCGCGGTCGGCCTGTTCGCGGTCGGCGAGGCGCTCTATGTCGCCTCGCGCCGGCATCACGCCGAGGAGAAGCTCGAGCCGGTGCGCGGCTCGCTGTGGATGACGCGGGAGGACTGGCGGCGGTTGTGGAAGCCGTGGCTGCGCGGCACGCTGTTCGGTTTTCCGATCGGGGCGCTGCCGGCCGGCGGGGCGGAGATCCCGACATTCCTGTCCTATTCCACCGAGCGGCGGCTGA
Source organism: Bradyrhizobium sp. USDA 4502 (assembly GCF_054063355.1). Taxonomy (NCBI): domain Bacteria; kingdom Pseudomonadati; phylum Pseudomonadota; class Alphaproteobacteria; order Hyphomicrobiales; family Nitrobacteraceae; genus Bradyrhizobium; species Bradyrhizobium sp. USDA 4502. The sequence continues at coordinate 3,366,318 of NZ_JBSSGF010000001.1, read as the reverse complement.
CCAAACATCCGGAGGAGTTCGGCAAGGGCGCGATCGAAGGCGTCGCAGGGCCGGAAGCGGCGAACAACGCGTCCGCCGCCGGCACGCTGGTGCCACTTTTGACGCTCGGACTGCCGACCTCGGCAACGGCTGCAATGATGCTGGCGGGCTTCCAGCAATACGGCCTCAACCCGGGGCCGCTGTTGTTCGCGGAGCGGCCCGACCTGGTGTGGGGCCTGATCGCGAGCCTGTTCATCGCCAACGGCATGCTGCTGGTGCTCAATCTGCCGCTAGTCGGCCTTTGGGTGCGGCTGCTGGCGATCCCGCAGCCCTGGCTCTATGCCGGCATCCTGGTGTTCGCCACCATGGGCACGATCGCTGCGAAGCCGTCGGTCGTCGAGCTGTCGATGCTGGCGGCGTTCGGCGTCATGGGCTTTCTGATGCGCCGGTTCGACTTCCCGATCGCGCCCGTCGTGATCGGGCTGATCCTCGGGCCGATCGCCGAAAGCCAGTTGCGCCGCGCGCTGGCGATCAGCCTCGGCGATCCCATGGTGCTGCTGCAAAGCCCGATGTCGGCGACGCTGCTCGGCATCGCGCTGATCGCGCTGCTGGCACCGTTTGTGCTCAAGGGATTGGGACGATTCAAGGCGAACGAGGATTAGGGCGCGACCAGACCGTAAAAGGCCCGCTCCGGGGCTCGCATTTCGGAGCGGGCCAGTCTGGGCACGGCAAATATCGCCGCGACGCGAAACCTAGCGCGACAAGCTGACACCACCCTGACGACAGCGAAAAAAGAGAGGCGGCCGGATACCGCCTCTCGGTCACATGATTTTCCGTGAACTGAAAGTTCAGCTCACCATTTGTAGGCGAGGCTCGCCGTGATGCGGCGGCGATCGCCGTAGTAGCAGGAGCTGATGGTCGCGCAGCTCGCGACATAGATCTTGTCGGTGACGTTCACGACATTGAGCGCCGCGCGCCAGTTGTTGTCCCATTCGTAATGCAAGGCGAGATCGCCCAGCACGACCCCCGGGACGCGTGCGGTGTTCGCTGTGTCGGCAAAGGACGAGCCGACATAGCGCACGCCGCCGCCGAAGCCGAAGCCCGTGAGCGGCCCGTCGCGGAAGGTGTAGTCGGTCCACGCCGATGCGAGCTGACGCGGCGCGTTGGTCGGCACGGTGCCGATCAGCGCGGGATTGAGGTCCTTGCTGACGAACAGCTCGTAATTGGTGTAGCTCGCCACCAGCTTGAAATCGCGCGTGATGTTCGCGACCGCCTCGAGCTCGACGCCGCGCGAGGTGACTTCGCCGTTCTGGGTCTGGAACAGCGGGTTGTTCGGATCTGTTGTCAGCGCGTTCTTGCGCTTGAGGTCGAAATACGCGACGCCGAACCGTGCGTTGAGCCCGACCGGCTCGTACTTGACGCCGACCTCGGTCTGCTCGGAGGTTTCCGGCAGCAGCAATTGGCCGGCCGCGGTGGTGCCGATGACCGGATTGTAGCCCGTCATGTAGGAGACGTAGGGCGCAACGCCGCTGTCGAAATTGTAGATCGCGCCGACACGGCCGGAGAACTTGCTGTCGTCGCGGCCCTGGGAGACGCCGATCCGGTTGTTGTTGGTGAGATCGACCCAGTCCTGGCGTCCGGACAGCACCACCGTCAGGCGGTCGAGCTTGACCTGATCCTGCAGATAGAGGCCGGCCATACCCTGGGCGAGATAGCCGTTCTGATAGAGCGGGCCGCTATACGGCAGGTTGGTGCCATAAACCGGATTGAGCACGTTGAGATTCGTGCCCATGCCAAAACCCTGGCGGTCGTCGATGCCGTAATATTTCAGATCGACGCCGACCAGCGCGGTGTGCTGCAGCGCGCCGGTGGTGAAGCGGTATTCGAGCTGATTGTCGAGGTTGAGCTGGGTGGCGATGCCGCGGGTGTAGAAATTGCCGCGGGTGATGTCGGCGGCGGCCGGCGTCGTCGCGTAGCCGAGCCCATAGAGGCCGGCATAATAGACGTCGACATGCGCCATGCGCGCGTTCTGGCGGAAATCGACGCTGTCAGTCACGCTCTTCTGGAACTGGTAGCCGACCATCTGCTGGTCGCGGCGGAACTGGTCCGCGCTGGGATCGCCGACGAACAGGCTGGTCGGAATCCGGCCGAACGGCGCGTTGGTGACGGTGCCGACATAGGGCAGGAAGTTCAGCGCGCGGGTGTTGCTGTGCGAGGCCATGCCGAACACGGTGAGGCTGGTGTCGGCATCGGGCCGCCAGGTCACCGACGGGGCGAAGAAGAAGTTGTTGTCGTAGACATAGTCGGTCTGGGTGCCGCCGCCCTGGGCCTGGCCGACGAGGCGGTACTGCACCTGGCCGTTGCCGGGCTGCGCCGTCGCGCCGCCGATGTCGAACTGGGTATAGGCGTTGCCGAAATTATTGACGCCGGTCTCGATGTAGCGAATGGGCTCGGCCTGCGGCAGCTTGCTCACCGCGTTGACGAGGCCGCCCGGCGCCGAGCCGCCATACAGGATGCCGGACGGACCGCGCAGCACCTCGACGCGCTCGAGATTGAAGGGCTGCAGCTTCCAGCTCGCATAGGAGGTGTAGAACAGCTGCAGGCCGTCGAGGAACAGCGACTCGTTCTGCGCCGGGAAGCCGCGGATCATGAACCAGTCGTTGCGGAAATCGGCGCCATAGGTGCCGCCGATGACGCCCGGCGTGTAGCGCAGCACCTCGTCGAACTTGCTGACGATCTTCTGGTCGCGGATCTGCTCGGCGCTGATGACCGACACCGATTGCGGCGTCTGGATGATCGGCGTGCTGGTCTTGGTGCCGCTGGCGCTCAGCCGCGCCAGATAGCCGGTGACCGGGCCGTTGGCGCGTTCGTGCCCGCCGCTGGCGCCCGCGGGTTGCTGAGCGGTCTGTGGCTGCGCGCCCACCGGGGCGGCCGTCGCGCGGCGCGAGGCGCTGCGTGCGCGCGTGGACCGTTGCGAAGGCTGCTGCGATCGCGCCGCTTGCCGCTGCGGCGCCTCGACCGTCACGGACGGCAATTGCGTCTGGGCGAAGACATCGTCCGCACCAACAACCGAAAACACAACGACAGCCGAAGCAGCAAACCGCTGCGGCCGAATCCACCTGCACGACATTTATTCCACGCTCCGTAAAAAAAATCTTGAGCGAGTCGTTATCACGGTGATTTTCGCGAGCAGCCTGCACGCGGTTAGAAGCTGTCGAAGTTGCACGCAAAGCTTGGCTGGGTGACCGGGAGACAACGGCGTATGACGCGCAATTGCACGCATCGCGTGAGAGCCTTGAATCGATCCAGTGTTGAACGATTCAAAAATCGAACGATTCAAAAATTGTCTCGTCATCTCGTGAGTCGATGCATCGCGATCGCGCGCGACATGATCAAGCCAGTCCGATGTCGCGCGGTTGCGCGAGCAACGCGTTGAAACCTCGAGGCGATAGTTGTCTCGTTCCGCGGTCCCGCGCGGTCGGGAAGGGGTGTCACGTTCCATTCGGCGGCTGCCACAGCCGTGCTGGCCGAGCGGCGGGAACCGGGGGGGCGGCCGTCCGGCCGGCTGGCAATCCCCGCCATCCCCACCATATCTGGCATAATTGACCGGCAGGGACCGCAACCGCTTGGCCATTTTGGGGCGATGTGATAACGCTCTGAAACCAGCTTCGACCGCCACTCGTGACCGTCCGCATCCTGCCTAAAGGCTTGCGGCGGTGGAGATATTTCGCCGATGACCTCGTCCAGCAAGACCGCTTCCGCGCCCGATTCCTTCTTCACCGCGACCCTCGCTGAGGCCGATCCCGAGATCGCTGCCGCGATCAAGGGCGAGCTCGGCCGGCAGCGTCATGAGATCGAGCTGATCGCCTCCGAAAACATCGTCAGCCGCGCCGTGCTGGAGGCGCAGGGCTCGGTGATGACCAACAAATACGCGGAGGGTTATCCGGGCGCGCGCTACTACGGCGGTTGCGAGTGGGTCGACGTCGCCGAGACGCTGGCGATCGAGCGCGCCAAGAAGCTGTTCGGCGCCGGCTTCGCCAACGTCCAGCCGAACTCCGGCAGCCAGATGAACCAGGCGGCGTTTCTGGCGCTACTGCAACCCGGCGACACCTTCATGGGCCTCGACCTCGCCGCCGGCGGCCATCTCACCCACGGTTCGCCGGTCAACATGTCCGGCAAGTGGTTCAAGGCCGCGCACTACACCGTGCGCCGCGAGGACCAGATCATCGACATGGACGAAGTCCAGAAGCAGGCCGAGCAGGTCAAGCCGAAGCTGATCATCGCCGGAGGCTCGGCCTATTCGCGCGCCTGGGACTTCAAGCGCTTCCGCGAGATCGCGGATTCCGTCGGCGCGTATCTGCTGGTCGACATGGCGCATTTCGCGGGCCTCGTGGCCGGCGGCGTGCATGCCTCGCCGGTGCCGCACGCCCACGTCACCACCACGACGACGCACAAGTCGCTGCGCGGCCCGCGCGGCGGTCTGATCCTCACCAATGACGAGACGCTGGCCAAGAAGCTGAACTCGGCGATCTTCCCGGGCCTGCAGGGCGGTCCGCTGATGCACGTCATCGCCGCCAAGGCGGTGGCGTTCGCCGAAGCGCTGCGGCCGGACTTCAAGGTCTACGCCAAGAACGTGGTCGAGAACGCCAAGGCGCTGGCGGAGACGCTGCGCGGCCATGGCCTCGACATCGTCTCGGGCGGCACCGACAACCATCTGATGCTGGTCGACCTCAGGCCGAAGGGCCTGAAGGGCAACATCTCGGAGAAGGCGCTGGTGCGCGCCGCCATCACCTGCAACAAGAACGGCATCCCGTTCGATCCCGAAAAGCCGTTCGTCACCTCCGGCCTGCGGCTCGGTACGCCGGCGGCGACCACGCGCGGCTTCGGCGTCGCCGAGTTCAAGCAGGTCGGCGGCATGATCGCGGAAGTGCTGAACGCGCTGGCGCAGTCGCCGGACGGCAAGGCGCCGCTGGTCGAGGCCGCGATCAAGGAGCGCGTCAAGGCGCTGACCGATCGCTTCCCGATCTATCAGTAAAAGGTCGTTGCTAGAGGTCCCGTCGGATGCGCTGCCCGAGCTGCAATTCTCTCGACACGCAGGTCAAGGACTCGCGTCCGACCGAGGACTCCGCGGTCATTCGCAGGCGTCGCGTCTGCATGGCCTGCAACTTCCGCTTCACGACCTTCGAGCGGGTGCAGCTGCGCGAACTGACCGTCATCAAGCGCAACGGCCGCCGCGTGCCGTTCGACCGCGACAAGCTGGTGCGCTCGCTGCAGATCTCCTTGCGCAAGCGCCCGGTGGAATCCGAGCGGGTGGAGAAGATGGTGTCCACCATCGTGCGCGAGCTCGAAAGCGGCGGCGAGGCCGAGGTCTCCTCTGAGGCGATCGGCGAGATCGTGATGGAGCATCTGCGCCAGCTCGACGACGTCGCCTATGTGCGCTTCGCCTCGGTCTACCGCAATTTCCGCGAGGCCAAGGACTTCGAGGCCGTGCTCGACGAATTGACCGGCGAAGAGGACCCGCGGCTCGCGACGCTACGCAAATGATCTTCCGCATTCTGGAAGACCAGTTCGCGCAGAAGGCCAGAGAGGCCAAGGAAGCGGCAAAGGCGGCCGATCTGCGCTTCATGCAGCTGGCGCTGGCGCTTGGCCGGCGCGGGCTCGGGCGCACCTGGCCCAATCCGGCGGTCGGCGCCGTCATCGTCAAGGACGGCGTGATCGTCGGCCGCGGCTGGACGCAAGCAGGCGGCCGGCCGCATGCCGAGGTCGAGGCACTCAGGCGCGCCGGCGGTGCCGCGCGCGGCGCCACGCTCTACGTGACGCTCGAACCCTGCTCGCATTTCGGCCGCTCGCCGCCCTGTGCGGACGCCGTTGTGGCGGCCGGGCTCGCCCGCGTCGTCTCGGCGATCGAGGATCCCAATCCGGAAGTCGCGGGGCAGGGGCACGCCAAGCTGCGTGCCGCGGGCATCGCGGTCGATGTCGGGCTGTGCGCGGAAGAGGCCGCGCGCGACCATGCCGGGCACTTCCGCCGCATCCGCGACAAGCGCCCGCATGTGATCCTCAAGCTCGCGGTGTCCGCCGACGACAAGATCGCTGCCAGCGGCCGTAAGCCGGTTACGATCACCGGAGAGGCCGCGCGGACGCGCGTGCATCTGCTGCGCGCGCAGAGCGATGCGATCCTGGTCGGCATCGGCACGGTCAAGGCCGACGATCCGCTCTTGACCTGCCGGCTGCCCGGCATGGCGGTGCGCTCGCCGGTGCGCCTGGTGCTGGACCGCGCGCTGCGGATCTCTGGCGACAGCCGCCTGGTGCATTCGGCGCGCGAGACGCCGCTCTGGGTGCTGACATCTGATATGGCGGAGGCGCCTGCCGCGGTGAAGCTAGGTGCCGCCGGCGCGCAGGTGATCCGCGTCGCCGCCAGCGCGCCCCAAGGGCTCGATCTGCCGTCCGTCCTGCATGCGCTGGCGGAGAAGGGGATCTCGCGCCTGCTGGTCGAGGGCGGATCGCGCGTGGCAAATTCTTTCGTGGCAGCCGGCCTTGTCGACGAGATCTGGCTGTTGCGCGGGCCTGATGCGATCGGTGCCGACGGCGTTCCCGCGCTGGACGCAATGCCGCTCGACGCAATCACGCAGTCGCCCGCCTTCAGCCTTCGTGCTAGCGAAGCCTTGGCCAAAGATGTTTTGACTATCTACGATCGATCCTAGGTCGTCATGCCCGGGCTTGACCCGGGCATCCACGTCTTGGTCGCCAGCAGTGAAGTAAGTCGTGGATGGCCGGGTCAAGCCCGGCCATGACGAAGAGTAAGAGGTTTGTTGTGTTCACGGGAATTGTCACCGATATCGGTGAGATCACCAGCCTGAAGCAGGTGGCGCAGGGGCAGCTGCACCGGATGCGGATTGCCTGCGACTACGACCAGACCACGATCGCCGACGGCGCCTCGATCGCCTGCAATGGCGTCTGCCTCACCGTCGTCGCCTCCGGCACCGCCGATGGCAAGACCTGGTTCGATGTCGATGCGGCGGCCGAGACGCTCGGCATGACCACCGCCAAGCATTGGGGACAGGGCAGCCGGCTCAATCTCGAGCGCGCGCTCAAGATCGGCGACGAACTCGGCGGTCACATCGTGGCCGGGCATGCCGACGGCATCGCGACCATCGTCAAGCGCGACGATCTGCCCGACATGGCGCGCTTCGAGCTGCGAACCACTCGGGAGCTGGCGCGTTTCATCGCGGCGAAGGGATCGGTCACGCTGGACGGCGTGTCGCTGACCGTGAATACGGTCGACGACATCAGCTTTTCGGTGCTGATCATCCCGCACACGCTTTCCGTGACGACCCTGAACGGCTGGAAGGCGGGCAGCGAGGTCAATATCGAGGTCGATCTGATGGCCCGCTACGCGGCGCGGCTGTCGGAGATGAAATGACGGCATGGCGGTCATTCCGGGGCGATGCGCAAGCATCGAACCCGGAATCTCGAGATTCCCCGGTGCACTATTGTGCACCTGCGGTCTGGTCCTTCGGACCATCTCGGAATGACAGTGCCTGAGGCATTCGTGCTTGGCTTCAGTCGTCGGGGCGACTACAAACTCGCGAAACGTTGACATCCAACGTTATCGGTAAATGTCAACAATATGAAATGGATACGTAGATGGCTGACGCGCGGCGCGCACCCCTGAAGGACCAGACCGACATTACCGGCGCACGCGTGCTGATCGTCGAGGCGCGGTTCTATGACGACATCCAGGACGCGCTGCTGGAAGGCGCGTTGGCCGAGATCAAGGCCGCGGGTGCGACGCACGACGTGATCACGGTGCCGGGCGCGCTGGAGATTCCGGCGGCGATTGCGATCGCGATCGATGCGGCTGAAGCGAACGGCAAGCCGTATGATGCGGCGATCGCGCTCGGCTGCGTGGTGCGCGGCGACACCATCCATTTCGAGATCGTCTCGCAGGAGTCCTCGCGCGGATTGATGGATTTGGCCATCAGCCGGAAATTCCCGCTCGGCAACGGCATCCTCACCGTCAACACCGAGGCGCAGGCCTGGGCGCGGGCGCGCGCCAGCGAACTCAACAAGGGCGGCGACGCGGCGCGTGCGGCGCTGGCGATGCTGCGGATCAAACGCCGCCTGGCAAAGGCCTGACCATGGCAGACAACAAGAAGCCCGCGAAAGCCCCCGACAGAAAAGCCAACCGCCGCGGCGCGGCACGGCTCGCGGCGGTGCAGGCGCTCTATCAGATGGACATTGGCGGCGCCGGCATCAACGACATCTTCGCCGAGTTCGAGAGCCACTGGCTCGGCAACGAGGTCGAGGGCGAGAAATATTTGCCGGCGGAAGCCGCGTTCTTCCGCGACGTGGTCTCCGGCGTGGTGCGCGACCAGGCCCGGCTCGATCCTTTGATCGACGAGGCGCTGTCGAAGGGCTGGCCGCTGAAGCGGATCGACGCCATCCTGCGCGCGGTGCTGCGGGCAGGCTCCTACGAGCTCGAGCACCGCAAAGACGTGCCGGGCCGCGTGGTGGTCTCCGAATATGTCGACGTCGCGCATGCCTTCGTTGAGAAGGACGAAACCGGCATGGTCAACGCCGTGCTCGACCAGATCGCGCGCCAGTTCCGCGGCGACGAGTTTGTGCGGAGCTAGGTGCCGCGATGCCGCCCACCTCCGTAGCCGTCACCCTGAGGTGCCGTAGCGAAGCGGAGGCCTCGAAGGGCGACGGCGTGGCGCTACGGTCGCATCGGGGCCGTGCATCCTTCGAGGCTCGCTTCGCTCGCACCTCAGGATGACGGGTTGATGACCCAAGCAAGTAAACATACCTCCGGCGAAGACTCCCTAATCGCGCGCTATTTCAAGCCGCTCGCGACCGATCCGGGTGCGTTCGGGCTCGACGACGACGCCGCCGCGCTGAGGGCGGCCGGCGAGGACATTGTGGTCACCACGGACGCCATCGTCGAGGGCGTGCATTTCCTCGGCGATGATCCGCCCGACACGCTGGCGCGCAAGGCGCTGCGGGTGAACCTCTCCGACATCGCCGCCAAGGGCGCGGTGCCGGCGGGCTTCGTGCTGACGCTGGCGCTGCGCGGCGCCGAGGAGGCCTGGCTGAAGCCGTTTGCCCGGGCGCTCGGCGAGGACGCCGCGCATTTCGGCTGCCCGCTGCTCGGCGGTGACACGGTCTCGACACCGGGGCCGCTGATGATCTCGATCACTGCGTTCGGCCGGGTGCCGCAGGGCACGATGGTGCATCGCGCGGGAGCACAGGCGGGCGACCGTGTGTTCGTCACCGGCACGATCGGAGACGCCGCGCTCGGCCTCGATGTGCTCCGGGGTGGCCCGGTCGCCGCGGCTCTGGCGGACGATGTCGTCGGGCGGGATTTTCTTGCCGCCCGTTACCGTGTTCCGCAGCCGCGCAACGCCTTGGCCACGGCCGTCCGCACCCACGCCAGCGCCGCGATGGATGTGTCCGACGGTCTTGCCGGCGATCTGACCAAGCTTTGCGCAGCCAGTGGTGTGGCGGGCGTGATCAACGTGCCGAGTATCCCGTTGTCGTCCGCGGCCGCAGGGCTGCTCGCACGCAAGGCGATCGATATCGAGACCTTGGTGGCCGGCGGTGATGATTACGAGCTCTTGTGCGCGGTCCCGAGCGATCATGTCGACGCCTTTCTGCGCGACGCACGGCAGGCAAAGGTCGCGGTGACCGCAATCGGCGGCCTGATCGCAGGCTTGTCGCCACCGAGCTTCCTCGACGGGCAGGGCCGGGAACTGAAGCTGAAGCGGCTGTCCTACAGCCATTTCTAGAGCGTTTTCGAGCGAAGCGGGCACCGGTTCGCATTAAGAAAACGCGTCGGAACGCAAGCAGCGCTAGACTCCCCGCGCCTGATCGCGCCGATTTTCCTTCTAAATAGCTGCCGATATCGGCGTTTTCGGCCACAGGTGGCGTTGCACAGCGGTAACGATTTTGGCAAGGTCGCGCCCGATTTGAGGCAATCCGTTTTTGGGGAGGATTGTCCTCGCAAAATAAGCGCCTGCCGCCCCCTAGCGGCACAAGAAGGCGCGGGGGTTACATCAAGGATCTGAGGCAACATGACAGCTTTATGGTTGATTGTGCTCTGCGGGGCGCTTTCCATCGTCTACGCGATCTGGGCGACGCAGTCGGTCTTGAACGCGGATGCGGGTAATCCGCGCATGCAGGAAATCGCGGCCGCGGTGCGCGAGGGCGCACAGGCCTATCTGCGGCGGCAGTACACCACGATCGGCATGGTCGGTATCGTGATCTTCGTGGTGCTGGCCTACTTCCTGGGCCTGCCGGTGGCGATCGGCTTTGCGATCGGCGCCATCCTGTCGGGGGCTGCCGGCTTCATCGGCATGAACGTCTCGGTGCGCGCCAACGTCCGCACCGCGCAGGCGGCAACCACCTCGCTCGCCGGCGGCCTCGAGCTCGCCTTCAAAGCGGGCGCGATCACCGGCATGCTGGTTGCCGGTCTCGCGCTGCTCGGCGTCACCATCTACTTCATGGTGCTGGTCAAGTTCATGGGTCTGGAAGCGGGCAGCCGCACCGTGGTCGACGCCATGGTGGCGCTCGGCTTCGGCGCCTCGCTGATCTCGATCTTCGCCCGTCTCGGCGGCGGCATCTTCACCAAGGGTGCGGACGTCGGCGGCGACCTTGTCGGCAAGGTCGAGGCCGGCATCCCCGAGGACGATCCGCGTAACCCGGCCACCATCGCCGACAACGTCGGCGACAATGTCGGCGACTGCGCCGGCATGGCGGCGGACCTGTTCGAGACCTATGCGGTGACCGCGGTCGCCACCATGGTGCTCGCGGCGATCTTCTTCGCCAAAACGCCGATCCTGGTGAACATGATGACGCTGCCGCTCGCGATCGGCGGCATCTGCATCATCACCTCGATCATCGGCACCTTCTTCGTCAAGCTCGGTGCCAGCCAGTCCATCATGGGCGCCCTCTACAAGGGCCTGATCGCCACCGGCATCCTGTCGCTGGTCGGCGTCGCGCTCGTGATCAATTGGCTGGTCGGCTTCGGCAAGCTCGACGGCGTCGACTACACCGGCATGGCGCTGTTCTGGTGCGGCGTGGTCGGTCTCGTCGTCACCGGCCTGATCATCTGGATCACCGAATACTACACCGGCACCGACTATCGCCCGGTGAAGTCGATCGCCTCGGCCTCGGTCACCGGTCACGGCACCAACGTGATCCAGGGCCTCGCGGTCTCGATGGAAGCGACCGCGCTGCCCGCGATCGTGATCATCGCCGGCATCCTCGTCACCTACAGCCTTGCCGGCCTGTTCGGCATCGCGATCGCGACCGCCACCATGCTGGCGCTGGCCGGCATGATCGTCGCGCTCGACGCCTTCGGCCCGGTCACGGACAACGCCGGCGGCATCGCCGAGATGGCGGGGCTGCCGAAGGAGGTGCGCAAGTCGACCGACGCGCTCGACGCGGTCGGCAACACCACCAAGGCGGTGACCAAAGGCTACGCGATCGGCTCCGCCGGTCTCGGTGCGCTGGTGCTGTTTGCGGCCTATAATCAGGACCTCAAATTCTTCATCAGCGACGCCAACGCCCATGCCTACTTCAAGGGCGTCAACCCGGACTTCTCCCTGAACAATCCTTACGTCGTGGTCGGCCTGCTGTTCGGCGGCCTGCTGCCGTATCTGTTTGGTGCGATGGGTATGACCGCGGTCGGTCGCGCCGCCGGTGCGATCGTCGAGGAAGTGCGCCGTCAGTTCCGCGAGAAGCCCGGCATCATGCAGGGCACCGACAAGCCGGACTACGGCAAGGCGGTCGACCTGCTGACCCGGGCGGCGATCAAGGAGATGATCATCCCGTCGCTGCTGCCGGTGCTGTCGCCGATCGTGGTCTACTTCCTGATCTACGCGATCGCGGGCGGTGGCGCAGCCGGCAAGTCGGCGGCATTCTCCGCGGTCGGTGCCATGCTGCTCGGCGTCATCGTCACCGGTTTGTTCGTCGCGATCTCGATGACCTCGGGCGGCGGCGCATGGGACAACGCCAAGAAGTACATCGAGGACGGCCACTACGGCGGCAAGGGCTCTGACGCCCACAAGTCCGCAGTGACCGGCGATACCGTTGGCGATCCCTACAAGGACACGGCGGGCCCGGCGGTGAATCCGATGATCAAGATCACCAACATCGTGGCGCTGCTGCTGCTGGCGATCCTGGCGCACTGAGCGGCGGACACGACTGAAACGAAGCCCCGCGGTGAAAGCCGCGGGGTTTTATTTTTGAACCAGACGCGAACAACACGGAGATCAATCGATGTCGCTCTCATCCGCACGGAACTACGCGCTCCGCGCCTCCAAATCGCAGGATCAGAAGGAGGCCATCGAGCTACTCTCGAAGGCGATCATGGAACTGGCGATGTCGATTGAAGCGACCGACGCCAAGGTCAAGAAGATCAACAAGTCGTCGTAGCATTGGCCGCAACGTGGTCAGGAAAGATCGTGACGGCGGCTGCTACTTGACCTCCATCTGCAAGCCTTCCTTCTCGATGATCGCCGCGAACTTCTTCGTCTCGGCATCGACGAAATCGGAGAATTGCTGGGGCGTGCCGTAGTCGGCGCGCGCGCCCATGCCGGCGATGTTCTTCTTGACGTCGTCGCGCTCCAGCATCGCCTTGACCTGGCGGTTCAACTCGTCGAGCACCGGGGCGGGCGCGGTCTTCGGCAGGAACACGCCGAACCAGGACGAGACGTCGAACTTTGCCAGTTCCGGCGCGCCCTCGCGCATCGTCGGCAGGTTCGGTGCGGAATCGCTGCGCTCCGGCGTGGTGACACAGAGGCCATTTAGCTTGCCGTCCTGCACCTGCGGCAGCGACGGATAGAGGTTGTCGAACAGGATCTGGATGTCGCCGGCGAGCCCGGCCTGCAATGCGGGACCGGCGCCGCGGAACGGCACGTGCGTCATCTTCAGCCCGGTGAGCTGCAGGAACCAGGCACCGGTGAGGTGAGGGCTTTGTCCGGTGCCGGACGAGCCGTAGGTGAGCTTGTCTGGATTCTTCTTCAGGAAGGCGATTAATTCGGGGATCGACTTGAGGCCGGTCGACGGATGCGCCGATACGATGTTCGGAATCCGGATCATGTTGGAGACCGGCTGCAACTGGTCGGCCGTGTAGGTCAGGTTGCGGAAGATGCTGTAGGCGATCGCGTTGGGGCCGGGATTGCCTATCAGGATGGTGTGGCCGTCGCCCTTGGCGCGTGTGACCTCGGATGTGCCGATGGTGCCGCCGGCGCCGGAGCGATTCTCCACCACCACCGACTGGCCCCAGAGCGGCTGCAAATGCGCCGCGAGCAGCCGCCCCATCACGTCGGTCGAGCCGCCGGCCGCCGCCGGCACGATGATGCGGACGGTCTCGGTCGGCCGCCAGTCGCCGGCGCCGAGGCTCGCGCGCGGCAGGATCGCCGCGGCCGTCAATGCGGCCGTGCCCGACAATACCGTACGACGGGAAAATCTCTTGGCTCTCATGCGTTTACCCCCTGCTCAGGCTCTTGTTTGCGAGCAAACTAGGGGACCGCTTGCCCCTCGGGCAAGCGACAACTTGGCGCAGCGGCTCATGCTCTGGACTCCGGTTTGACGCGTTGTCTCACGCGAACCGGAGCCCACTTCGCTCGAAAACGCTCTAGTTGAAGCTCAGCAGCTTGAAGAGCGGTGTCAGGTAGGACATTTCCTGGCCCGACGTCGGCGTGGACCGGCTGACGAAGTCGAAGATCTTGCCGTCCTTCAGGCCGTAATTGGCCAGTCGGCGCACCTGCCGGTTCTTGTCGAAATAGACCGCGATCACGCGCTGGTCGATCACCCGCTGATTCATGAAGGCGACCGGGCGGGAGGTCCGTTGCGAGATGTAATAAAACACCTCGCCGTCCAGCGTTGCGACCGTCGAGGGCGTGCCGAGCACGATGAGCACCTGGTCCTGGCTCGCGCCGATCGGGATCTGCTCGAGCGCCCCCTCGGGCAGGATGTAGCCCTTCTGGAATTGTTCCCCGGCGCAGCCGCCGAGTGCGGCGCAGACGAGGCCAATCGCCGCGACGGCGCGGAGACGCGAAAAGAACCCGCGCGCGGAAGCGGCGCGAGACTGTCGTGAAAGAGTGTGGTTCATCGGCGGAACTGATCCGTCCCCTTGCATCGGCCGAGGCATTGACGTACCGGGCAGCTCAATGGATTGCAATCATGCCGAGCTCCAATGGGCGACCTCTCAACAGGCGACCCTTTGGGGACCGGCAGCCGGAACCCGTCATGCTTTGGCCGTTCAATCACTTCAGAAGACCCCGGGTGCCCGCGCGCAGCACCATTGAGATCATCTATGGCATGATCGTGACGCAGGCGCGAGAACCGTTGTTTTACCGTGACTTGGGCGTTCCGGACACGGTTAACGGCCGTTTTGACCTGCTTCTGATGCATCTGTGGCTGGTGCTGCGGCGACTGAAATCCGTCGAGGGCGGCGTGGCGCTGTCCCAGGCCCTGTTCGATCATTTCTGCATCGATATGGACGACAATCTGCGCGAAATGGGCGTCGGCGACCTCACGGTGCCGAAGCGCATGCAGGCGTTCGGTGAAGCCTTCTATGGCCGCACCGCGGCCTATGATCTGGCGCTGACCGACAGCGAGGCGGCCTTGGCCGAGTCGTTCTGCAAGAACATCCTCAACGGTCAGAACATCGACAAGGCCCGCGAGCTCGCCGCCTATGCCAGGGAGGCGATCGAAGAGCTGGCGCGCGCCGATCTCGCGGCGTTGGCCAAGGGCGCGTGGCGCTTTCCGGTACCACAGGCTGCGGGGACGGCGGCATGAGCGGCGGCACCACAGGGCAGCCCGATGCACGGCGCGACCGCGACCCCTGGCGGGTTCTCGTCAATGTCGCGCAGATTCCGGAGACCGGCCTGCATCGCGAGATCGTAGCCGACGAGGCGGCGCGCAAGGCGATGGCCGAAGTTGCCGAGTTGCGGGAGGTCGTCTCCGCGCGTGCAGAGTTCGACCTGCAGCCCAAACGCGACGGCAGCTACCACGTCACCGGCAGAGTCAAGGCCAGGGTCGGGCAGACCTGCGTAGTGACGCTCGATCCGATCGAGAACGAGATCGATGAGCCGATCGATGTGGTGTTCGCGCCGCCCGAGCAGATCCCGCAAATGGCCGACTTGGTCGACGACGCCGACGACAGCGATGAGGAAACGCCGGACCCGCCGGAGCCGATCGTCGGCGGCTTCATCGACATCGGCCGGCTCGCCACCGATGCGCTGTTTCTCGGCATAGACCCGTATCCGCGCAAGATGGATGCGGTCTTTGAACAGAAGGCTGAAGCCCCTGACCCGGAAAATCATCCTTTCGCGGCGCTGAAGGCGCTGAAGGAAAAGCCGGACGGCAAGAAGCCCAAAGGGAAGTTGAGGGCGCCTGGCGCCACATTTGCGGGGATGGCTTGCCTGCAAGCTTGCGCGAGCACTGCTCCTTGTTACTTCAAATACGTGTCACAATACATTGAAATACAATGTATTTCTGGTATGCTCTGATGTGTTGCGTGACGGTTCGGCAGCTGCCTCATTTGCGGTCAAGAGGTTGTGTCGGACCGAGGACACGCTATTGTCGCGGCCCGGCCGGGACGCGAGTTGGTGTTTCGCCGCGCGCCGTTAACGGCGGTGACTTCAAGCTCGCGGTCCTCGTCTGAAGGGCTGCGGGAAAGCAGGCTTCCGGGACGTTCATGCCTCAAAAGGTTCGAATAGCGCTTGACGCCATGGGGGGCGATGTCGGCGCTGCCGTCGTCATTCCCGGCGCTGCGATCTCGCTGAGCCGTCATCCCGACAGCGAATTCCTGTTGATCGGGGACCGGGCCCAGATCGAGCCGGAGCTCGCCAAGCATCCGGCGCTGAAGGCGGTATCGAAAGTGATCCATACCGACGTCGCCGTGAAGAACGATGAGAAGCCGAGCCAGGCGTTGCGGCGGACCCGGCGGGCGTCATCGATGTGGCTCGCGATCGACGCCGTGAAGCATGGCGAGGCCGATGTCGCGGTCTCCGCCGGCAACAGCGGCGCGCTGATGGCGATGGGCAGCATCAATCTGCGGACGCTGCCGGGCGTCGACCGCCCGGCGCTCGCCGGAGTTTGGCCGACTCTGCGCGGTGACTCCGTGGTGCTCGACCTTGGTGCCACGATCGGCGGCGACGCCCATCATCTCGCGACACTGGCGGTGATGGGGAGCGCGATGGCCAGCGTGCTGTTCAACATCGAACGCCCCACCGTCGGCCTCCTCAACATCGGAGAGGAGGAGGTCAAGGGACATGAGGAAATCCGCGAGGCCGCCGAAATGCTGCGCGCCCTATCTGACATCAACTATATCGGCTTCGTCGAAGGGGATGGCATCGGCAAGGGGCGTGCCGACGTAATCGTGTCCGAAGGATTCAGCGGCAATATCGCGCTCAAGACCGCCGAAGGCACTGCCCGCCAGATGTTCGACCTGTTGCGCGAGGCGATCGGTTCGAGCTGGATCTCGCGCATCGGCTATCTGCTGGCCCGCGGTGCATTCCGGAAGCTGCGCGACAAGCTCGATCCCAACAAGTCGAATGGCGGCCTGCTGCTCGGCCTGAAGGGCGTGGTGGTCAAGAGCCATGGCGGCGTCAACACGGAAGGCTTTGCTTACGCGGTCGATGTTGGCTATGAGATGGCCCACTACGATCTCCTCACCAAGATCAATCAGATGCTTAATCGCGACGGCAGTGCGCTGGTGCAGGCGCAGACCGCGCAGGAGGCTGTCTCGTGACTGCGATACGTTCGGTAGTGCTCGGCTGCGGCTCCTATTTGCCGGAGCGGGTTTTGACCAATGCCGAACTGGCCAGCCGGATCGACACGTCGGACGAATGGATCGTGCAGCGCACCGGCATCAGCGAGCGCCACATCGCGGCCGACGACGAATTCACCTCGCATCTGGCGATCAAGGCGGCGCAGGCCGCGCTCGCCCACGCGCAAGTCGATGCGCAGTCGATCGACCTGATCGTGCTCGCGACCTCGACGCCGGACAACACCTTTCCCGCCACCGCGGTCGCCGTCCAGCACGCGCTCGGCATCAACCATGGCGTCGCCTTCGACCTGCAGGCGGTCTGCTCCGGCTTCGTCTTCGCGCTGGCCACCGCCGATAATTTCCTGCGCGCCGGCACCCACAAGCGGGCGCTGGTGATCGGTGCCGAGACCTTCTCACGCATCCTCGACTGGAACGACCGCGGCACCTGCGTGCTGTTCGGCGACGGCGCCGGCGCGGTCGTGCTGGAGGCGCAGCAGCAGTCCGGCACCACCAGCGACCGCGGCGTGTTGACGACGCATCTGCGCTCCGACGGCCGCCACAAGGCGAAGCTGTTCGTCGATGGCGGGCCCGGTTCGACCAGGACGGTCGGATACCTCCGGATGGAGGGCCGCGAGGTGTTCAAGCACGCCGTCGGCATGATCACCGACGTGATCGTCGACGCTTTCAACGCCACCGGCTTTACCGCCGAGGACATCACCTGGTTCATCCCGCACCAGGCCAACAAGCGAATCATCGATGCGTCGGCGCATAAGCTTCATATTGCGCCGCAGAAAGTGGTCCTGACGGTCGACAAGCACGGCAACACATCGGCGGCCTCGATCCCGCTCGCGCTGTCGGTCGCCGTGAAGGACGGGCGCGTCAAGAAGGGCGATCTGGTGCTGTTCGAGGCAATGGGCGGCGGCTTCACCTGGGGCTCGGCGCTCGTGCGCTGGTAGCGTATCGCCAAACAGTATCGACAGGTTGCCGGTATCTTTCCTGCGCCTGGGTGCTGGTCGCTGTTGACCATTGCGCGCTAAGCTTTTAATTTCAGTCAAGAAATTGTTCGCCGAGAGTGCGGGGCAGGCGATGACCACGGGAACCGGAAAAAACAGTTACGCGCGTCGATTTGTGTGAGGCGGTCTACCAAAAGGTGGGTCTGTCGCGCACGGAATCGTCGGCATTTGTCGAGTTGGTGCTGAAGGAGATCACCGATTGCCTGGAAAAGGGCGAGACGGTGAAGCTGTCCTCATTCGGCTCCTTCATGGTGCGCAAGAAGGGCCAGCGTATCGGCCGTAATCCGAAGACCGGCACCGAGGTGCCGATTTCGCCGCGGCGGGTGATGGTGTTCAAGCCGTCGGCGATCCTGAAGCAGCGGATCAATGGCCACGTCGTCACCAATGGCGACGGCAGCAAGGCCGACTAGAGCGTTTTCAAGCGAAGTGGATACCCGGTTCGCGTGAAGAAAGCGCGGCAAACCTAGAATCCGGAGCCCCGTTCCGATTCAATCGGAACGGAAAGGCTCCAGGCATTGAGCTCAAAGGAGCGGGCATTTGGACAAGGCGCCGGATGCGTTCCGTACCATCAGCGAGGTCGCTGATGAACTCGATATTCCCCAGCATGTGCTGAGATTCTGGGAAACGCGCTTCGCGCAGATCAAGCCGATGAAGCGCAGCGGCGGACGCCGCTATTATCGCCCCGACGACGTCGACCTGCTCAAGGGCATCCGCCGGCTGCTGTACGGCGAGGGCTACACCATCCGCGGTGTGCAGCGGATCCTGAAGGAGCACGGCATCAAATCGGTGCAGGGCATCGCCGACCAGACCGCGGCGGTCTCGTTCGGCGCGGTCGAGGAAGCCGTCGGCAACAGCATGGCCGAGCCCGACGATCTCGAGAGCAGCGACGGCCTCGATTTCGACGGCGAGGAGGGGGATGGCGACGAGAAGGGGATCGACTACCGATTCGTCGATCCCGACGAGGATCCGATCCTGTCGACCTACAAGGCGCACGCCCAGCCGGGCAAGGCGGCCGCCGCGCCGCCGGTTCGTCCCTCCGTTCCGTCAGTCGATCGGGAGCGGCTCGAACGCGTGCTGCAGGAGCTGGTCGCCTGCAGGCAGATGATCGACGCGGCGATGAAGGACGGCTGAGGCAAGGAAGCCCTTTCAAGGAAACCTGCCAAGGGAACCGGCCTCGGAATACAGTCTTTGAGAGCCTGCCCCGCCTTGCGCGAACGCAGGATCGCAGCTAATGGAACGGCATCGGAGCGTGGCGCAGCCCGGTTAGCGCACTAGTCTGGGAGACTAGGGGTCGGAGGTTCAAATCCTCTCGCTCCGACCATTTTTCTCAAAATTCGTTCGGTGTGGTTTGAAGCGGGCGCGCATCGCTCGCCGTCGGCTTGCGATTGGTTGCCAATGCTGTTCGCCAGTCGCGGAAAGCTGTGCGCGGAAGCCAACACGCTGTCGTTAATATCGAGCAAACGCTCGTTGAAGAGGCAGCACCAAGCCGATCGCATCGGCGGCTGTCGTTGTCGATGAACAAGCGTTCATGGAACGTCACTGATTTCAGGCGGTTAGTTGCGGGGCGCATTTTGGAGGACAAAATGAAGCACGCAATCATCGTCCTTTCCGCGGCATGCCTGATGGCTTCCACCCCGGTTGCTTTTGCACAGGGCGTTTCGAGCAAATCACCTGGACACGAGATGCAAAAGAAGGGCTCCAAGAAAGGCAGTCACGGCGCTTCGGGCTATGCACCCGGGCACGAGATGCAGGCACGAGGATCGAAAGCCGGGAGCCCAGGGGCCTCTGGCTACGCCCCTGGTCAGACGACGGGGTCGGGCAGCGGGATGACCGGAGGCAGCCCGACCAAGTCCAGATAGTTACACTCTAAGTTTTTCGGGGCCCCGGCCGTCAGCGCCGGGGCTCCTTTTCCATGGCCCGTTCACGGATCGACCGCGGCTTGGCCCGTTTCATGCTTTCCATTGAGGGGCAAATGGGGGGCCAACATGATTGCTGAACACTTTCTGGTCTGGGCTGCGCTGCTGAGCGTTCTCGCCTTCCTGGCGTTCCAGTCGCCGGGGCGCGGACACCGATAAGTCTCCGCTTCCAACGCTTCGCGAGGTGAGCGGCGCGATCATGCCGGTTGCCAGTCGTCCCGTCTGCTGCAGAGCCGGTCGCCTCAGGCCTCGGCCTCCATCGCAACAATCAGGCAGGCCTTTTCCAGGCGGTTGGTAAGCATCGAAAGCTTGGCCGTGAACTCGGCCAGCTCAGCCTCGCTGAACTCCTCGAACACGGTTTTCTTGAACGCCTTGTGCTGCTCGGCGAGGCCTGCGAGGTGCCTTTTGGTCTTGTCGGTCAGCGACAGCCGCACCACGCGCGCATCGGCCGGGGAGGGCGCGCGCCGCAGCAGCTCCTTCTGCTCGAGCAGCTTGGACTGCGTGGTCACGAACGACGGATCAACGTGCAGCAGTTTCGACACCACGTTGATCGGCACGCCGTCATCCTTGTCGAGATCCGAGATCGCGATGAGAATCATCCATTGCGGACCGCTGACGCCAAGCGACTTGCCCCAGAACTGACGGACGCGCTCCAGATGCGAGTTGATGGCCGAAATCTCGAGCGTGAACCGCTTGATGATGTCGAGATGTTCGATGGCGCGCTGGCGCGTCGAATCCTTCCTTGTCACTGACACAGCTTCCTCTTCCCTCGGGCGCCGACTCAGCTTTGTGCTGATTTATTTCTTGTTTTCCGCGCTGCAGTAGGTTTTTTCCCGCAAGCCGCCAACGAACGCAAGTGAACGTAAAGTAATTATGATGGTCGTATGACGGTTGGACTATTTGGGGTGTGA
Organism: Bradyrhizobium sp. USDA 4502; assembly: GCF_054063355.1. Taxonomy (NCBI): domain Bacteria; kingdom Pseudomonadati; phylum Pseudomonadota; class Alphaproteobacteria; order Hyphomicrobiales; family Nitrobacteraceae; genus Bradyrhizobium; species Bradyrhizobium sp. USDA 4502. The sequence goes on along the minus strand of NZ_JBSSGF010000001.1, from coordinate 3,345,719 downwards.
CAAGTTTTCTCAGGTCGGCAAAGGGCTTACAGGCAGCGTTGCCGGCGAGACACAGTGTGGCCGCATTCGCATTCCTGACTTTATAAACTATTTTGATTGGCGAACTCGCCAATGCATATTGAACCCGGCGGTAGGGGAATCTCGATCGTCCCGTTGCGGTGATCGTTCAAGTCCGTCGCACACCACAGATTGATCTGAGGGTGCGGGGTTTGGGGAAAACGGTCTTGGACAATGCGGGAGGATCACGGGGCGCTCGCGGCCTCGGACTCTCCGCATATGAGCAACTTGGAGGTTTAATATGAATTTGAAGAGCCTTATCCTGGGCTCGACGGCTGCGCTGGTCGCGGTCGGCGGGGCACAGGCGGCCGATCTTCCCGTCAAGGCCAAAGCGGTCGAGTACGTGAAGGTTTGCTCGCTTTACGGTCCGGGCTTCTACTACATCCCCGGCACCGACACCTGCATCAAGCTGGGCGGCTATGTGCGTGCTGACGTCGTGGTGAACGGCAACAGCGTGTACGGCGCGAACTACAACGGCGCCAGCGGTGCCAACAACCGTTTCACGAACGGCTACACCTGGCGTTCGCGTGAAGACTTCAACATCGATACGCGCACCGCGACCGAATACGGCGTGGTCCGCACCTATTTCGATGCGGTGTTCACCTGGACCTCCGACACCTATGCCGGCCAGGGCAACGGCTCGACTGTGTACTCGGCGATCGGCTCGTCTTCTGCGCCGAACAACGCAGGTTCGGGCAACGTGGCTGCCGGTACGGTCGGCGTCTACTACGCCTTCATCCAGTTCGCCGGCTTCACGATGGGTAAGGCGGTTTCGCAGTTCGCTGCCCCCTGGAACGGTTATCCGGGCAACAACTACGACGCACTCGTCGGTGGCGTGAACACCACCAACGGCATCAACCAGTTCACCTACACCGCGCAGTTCGGCAACGGCGTGTCGCTGGCTCTGTCGGCGCAGGACCAGGTTGCCTACATGCAGGCTGGCGTGAACAACCTCGGCGTCGGTGGTGCCTACGGCTCCAGCGACTACGCCGGCACGATCGCTCCGGACTTCGTCGCTTCGCTCAAGGTTGACCAGGCTTGGGGTATCTTCCAGGCGTCAGTCGCCGCGCATGACAACCACGCTGCCTACTACGGCGGCACCGAGTTGACCGGTCATCCCGACGACAAGTGGGGTTGGGCTGGTGCGTTGGCCCTGTCGATCAAGAACATCCCGACCGGACCCGGTGACACCATCAACATCCAGGGCGTCTACACCGACGGTGCGACCCGTTACAACATCCAGGAACTGGCCAGCCAGGCCGGCGCGATCGCCATCTTCGGCGGTTCGAGCCTGCCGGGCGTCTATGGCAGCGTTGGCTTCGGTACGGCACCCGACACGGTGTTCGGCCCCGGCGGTCAGCAGCAGTCCATCAAGACCTGGGGTATGCGCGGTGCGTACACCCACAACTGGGATCCCTACTGGAACACCAGCTTGTACGGTGCGTTCGCCGCTGTTTCGTACAACGATGCGGCTAAGTCGCTCATCTGCGGCGTTGGTGGCGTCGGTGGTTCGTTCCGTGCCGCATTCGCTGGCGGCGCTGGCGTGACCGCCTGCAACCCCGACTACAACATCGCGCAGATCGGCGTGATCACCCGTTGGACCCCGGTCAAGAACCTGACCTTCTCGGCCGACGTGACCTACTCGCACCTCGATCAGAAGTATGCCGGCATCATCACGACGTCGTCGACTGCTATCGGCAAGCCGACCGCGACCTACGAGCTGAAGGATCAGGACACTGTCCAGATGCTCTTCCGCGCTCAGCGCAACTGGTAATTCCGGTTGATCTGATCACGATCCAACAGAACCCCGGCAGGCAACTGCCGGGGTTTTTCTTTGCGAAAGATTCTAAGGAGAGCTGAGCTGCGTCATTTCGGTCCACGCGAACGACGAAGACGAGCCATGCGATTCATTAGCCGCAGACTTATTTACTTACCTGATCTACTAAACTATATACGCCACGGCCAACACATTGAATGATGGCTCTTAGCTAGCTGCTAAGCCTCCCAAACCTCCGGCAATGCCCTGCCGGAGGTTTTTGATTCAAGGGCCCAGCCGGCGTCGACGATGGTGGCGCGCGCGGCCCGCGCAAGCTGCGGCCGGCGATCGGGTTGCCGTCGCCTTGCCGATTCGACGCCGTCAGGATTTGACGGAATCGATCCGCAGTGCATTCTCGCCATTCATGGGACGCTTCAAGAATAGCCGCCTGGCGCGCATGAGCAGCGGCCACTATTGCCTGATCCGGGATCTCGGGCTGGTAAAGGGCGGCAAGGGATTGCGGCACCATGAGGTGATCATCGATTTCTCGTGGCGCGGCCTGCTCAAGCTGGCCCTGAGTGCGGGTGCAGGCGTCCTGCGGCGGCGCGCATCCGTGCGCATCGAGACAGCCGAATAGCGCCACGCCGCGTCATGACGCGGCGTGGCCTGCAGCCAGGATGCGCGAGATCATCGCGTGAGGCTCACGCGCTTCGCAAACAAGTGTTCGAGTTCGGACGACGTGATCGCAACATTGTCAGAGCTTCGCCTATGACGATCGCGCGGTGTGCCACGCAGCGCGCTGCGCTATGCGCCGATTGCGATCAACGTGGTCCATCTGCACAGGTGCTGTCGCGCTGCTTCGCTGGTTTTACCTCGGCAGCTGCGGCCGCGGTGGAAATTTCGGCCGCGATCGCCATCAGCGTTGTCGCGACCAATCTGTTCAGGATGTGCACGATCATGGTCTCCGATTGTCGATGTCGGATTGTTCGCAACGCGGAATGATTTCGTTACGCGGCCACCGTCTCAACCCGCTGCAGGCGGCTCACTTGCGCGTGAGGCGGCGCCGTTGCTGGGCGACAATTCGGTGATGTAAGGTGCCGCAGCCAAGCGGTTGGGGTTGCGATCCGCGCTCCGGCCGAAACAAAGAAGAACAGGGCAAGAAAAATAAGGGAAGGAACGGATCTCACATGAAGGATTTCGCCGGAAAGATTGCCGTCATCACCGGTGGCGGCACGGGCATGGGGCGCGAGCTGGCACGGCAGCTCGTTGCCGAGGGCTGCAATGTCGCGATGTGCGACGTCTCGGCCGAGGCGATGGCCGAGACCAAGCGGCTCTGCGAGGTCGAGAAGCTGCCGCAGGGCCTGCGCATCACGACCCACATTGCCGACATCTCGATCGAGGATCACTACAAACGCTTCCGCGATGAGCTGATCGAGCAGCAGGCGACCGACAAGATCCACCTGCTGTTCAACAACGCCGGCATCGGTGGCGGCGGCAGCCTGTTCTCCAACACGCGCGAGCAGTGGGAGCGCACCTTCAACATCTGCTGGGGCGGCGTCTATCTCGGCGTCCGCACCTTCCTGCCGCTGTTGGTGAAGGCCGACGAGGCGCACATCGTCAACACCTCGAGCGTCAACGGCTTCTGGGCCTCGGTCGGCATGGGCGTGTCGCACACCGCCTACAGCGCGGCGAAATTTGCCGTGAAGGGATTCACCGAGGCGATGATCAACGATCTCCGGCTCAACGCGCCGCATGTGAAGTGCTCGGTCGTGATGCCCGGTCACATCGGCACCTCGATCGTGTCGAACTCGCGCAAGGTCCAGAACGGCTCCGACCAGCTCAACGCCGACGAGCTCAAGCAGGCCCGTCAGCGTCTGCAGGGGCAGGGGATCGACGTCGCCAAGATGTCGGACGCCGACATCCAGCAGCTCGCGCTCGATCGTGCCCGCATCTTCCACGACGAGGCACCGACTTCGGCCGCGGCCGCCGCCAAGATCATCCTCGACGGTGTGAAAGCCGAACGCTGGCGCATCCTGGTCGGCGACGATGCGCATCTGCTCGACGAGCGCGTGCGCAAGACGCCGGAACAGGCCTACACGCCGGAGTTTTATCAGGACCTCGTGGCAGCAACCGGGTGGAAGGTCGGCTGAACGGCCGTCCCGCATCGCGTGGGGACGGCTTCACTCAAGCGCTATCCGCGCATCGCGCGTTGGCGCGATCCCGCTTGATAGGCGAGGCGGTAATGCCCTGAGCAATAGGGCATGCCGCCGAGCGGTGTGTTGCCGCAGAAGCAGAAATCATCGGCGCCCGGGGTGCTGATCGGCCAGCGGCAGCGCTGCTCGCTCAGCTCGAACAGCGAGCAGCTGTTGGCGCTGACGATCGGGGCGTCGTCGGGCTCCTGCTCGTAGACCGCCTGGAGCAACCGGAGCTGCTGCTTGGCAGTCGCCCGTTGCGCGGCGTGGGCGGCGGATTTCTTGCGCCGCGCCCGACGTTCGTCCGGCGTCGTGCGTGTGAGGTTCAGCCGCGACAGCTTGCCGATCACCGCATTGCGGCTGACGCCGATATTGACGGCGATGTCGCGGCAGGAGAGGCCGGCTTCAAAGTAGATCTTGAGTTGGTCGACGCGCTCCGGCGTCCAGGTCTCTTGGATGGCAATCATCTGACGGTTCCACGTTCTGTGTTGAACCGCCGCGCCGGCACACGCGCCCTTAGTTCTTGAGCATGATCTTTTCGGAAAACCGGTTTCCACTTTTCCGGATCATGCTCTCAGGGCGTGCGGCCGTTGTCGCGGATTGCAAGCAACCCGTCCTTGATGGCGAGCCGAATGCCTTCCTCGATCAATGTCCGTGCGACGCCCGGGACGCTCGTGCCGTGGGTGCCCTGTCTCACCAGCTTCTCGAGGTATCCGATGGTCGAGAGCGCCAGCGTGACCGGGACGCGGTCGGTTTCGGCCTTTTCCGTAGCCATGGTGAAACGCTTAACCCCGAACGCCTGTACTGAAAAGTATCTATTTAGAGTCTATTTAGGAATGAGGCGGTTCGTCAAGCCGTGGGCGGCAAGAAACAGCCAGCCGCGCCCAAGCGCGCTGGAAGCGAGTTCCAGCGCGCGGGTGTCATCGAATTATTGAGATAGATGAAGGTGTTAGGGCCGTAACTCGACCTTGACCGGGAACTTCTTGAGAAGCCGCTCAGCCTTCTCGGCCTTTTCCGGAGGCGCGCTCACGCTCAGGTACAGTCCGCGCGACGGGTCGGTGATCGCGTCGACAGTGACCTCGCCGGACAATCCTTCCAGCGCCAGCAACTCGCGCGCCGCCTCGCCGGCGGCGATCTCGCGCAGCTTCGGCTTGAAGATCTTGCCGACCGGAGTCACCGGCATCTCCGGAATCACCGACACCACGCGCGGGCGCGCCGGCGGCTCTAGGATGTTGTCCTGCACGAAGGCGGCGAGCGCGTTCGGATCGATATGGGTGCCGGGCTGCGCCGAGACGAACAGCATCGGCACTTCGCCGGCGTAGGTGTCGGGACGTCCGACGGCCGCGGCAAGCGCCACGCCCGGAAACGCCAGCGCGGCGTCCTCGATCGCGCGCGGATCGATGTTGTGGCCGCCGCGGATGATGACATCCTTGGCGCGGCCCATGATGTAGACGAAGCCGTCAGCATCGATCCGGCAGATGTCGCCGGTGCGCAGCCAGCCGTCGCGGAACGCCTCCTCGGTCTGCTTCTTGTCGACATAGCCGGCGAACACCTGCGGGCCCCTGGTCAGCAGTTCGCCGACCGGCGAAGGCCACGGTCCCGTGTGGAGCTTGCCGCCGTCGAGGATCGCGAGTTCGACCAGCGGATTGCGGGTGCCGACGCTCTCGGCGCGCGGCTTCACACCGTGCACATCGTGAGTGATGGCGCCGGCGAGCTCGGTCATGCCGTAGAGCTGCTGGATGCAGGGGCCGCCCCAGGTCGCAAGATAACGGCGCTCGATCTCCGGCGGGCAGATCGAGGCGCCGGTGGCGGTGACGCGCAGGGTCGAGATGTCGCTGTCCGCGACCGGGATATCGGCGAGGGCGCCAAGTATCGTCGGCACGTTGCCGGCGATGTTGATGCGGTACTGCTCGATGATCTGCCAGAAGTGCCGGACCAGCGCCGGATCGCGCGCGCCGGCGGGACCGGGGATGACCATAGTCGTGCCGGCCGCCAGGGAATTGGCCGTGGTGCAGAAAAGGCCGCCGACATGGAACAGCGGCATCGTGATCATCGCGCGCTCGCCGCGATGGAAATCGAGCGCCATCCGCGAGGATACTGTGGAGGCGACCATCGCGCGGTTGGTGAGCCGCGCCACCTTGGGATGGCCGGTAGTGCCGCCGGTCGGGAGCATCACGGCGACGCGGTCGGCCTCGCTCATGTCCTTGGACTTGCCGTAGTCGTCGCGCCAGGCGGGATCAGGCCGCAGCACCTCACCGTCGAAGGCGATGCTGCCGTCGAGCGGCACGATCACAATGTGCTTCAGGGAAGGCACCTCGCGCTGCAGGCCCTCGACCCTCTCATAGAGCCCGCCTGGCATGCCCGGCGGCGGCGCCAGCAACAGCTTCGCGTGGATCGCATTGAGCTGGGCGACGATCGCTTCGCGCGTGAACAGCAAATTGAGCGGCTCGGCGACGCCGCAGGCGGCTGCGCCGAAGATCGCGACGACGGTCGCGGGGCACGCCGGGAGCAGGACAGCCACCGCGTCGTCCTTGCCGATGCCGTGCTTACGGAAATAGGTTTCAGCGGCCTTGATGCAGCCCATCAAGTGATCGTTCGAGATCACGACCGGATTGGGATCGAGCGGCGAGCGCAGATAGATCGCGGCTTCAGCGTCCGGCGCGCCCTGCGGGCCGCGGGCAATGAGGTCGAGGATGCGCGGGCAGGCGGCGAGCGTCTCCTGCATCTCCCTGTCGCGCGCAGCCTCGTCGGCCGGCGAAAGCCTGTCCTTCAGCATATCCGTCCCCGTCCATTCTTGTTCGTTGGGACGGGGATTGTATCGAGCCGTGCTCGCGGAACACAAGTGCGGCCATAGCACTCAGTCATCCCGGGGCGATGCGCAGCGTCGAAACCCGGAATCTCGAGATTCCGGGTCTGGTCCTTCGGACCATCCCGGAATGACGATCTCAGCCGTGGACCACGGATTTGGCGATCATGCAGTGGATGCCCTTGGAGCCGTTGACCGTCTGCGTCACGCGCAGGTCGGCCGCCAGACTGCACAGCGTGTAGGCATCCTCGCGCGACAGATTGCGCTTCTCGCCGAGCAGCACGATCATGTCGCGCAGCGCCCGCACCACGCACTGGTCGAGATCGGGATCCATCGCCATGGTCATGTAATGATCCGCGGTCTCTGCGCGCGGATAGGCGAGCTTGATATCCTTGCGCAATGTGAGGCGGAAGCGGCCGGTCAGCGCGGTCTCGATTGCGGTGACGCAGACCTCGCCGTCGCCCTGCACGCCATGGCCGTCGCCGCAGGAGAACAGCGCGCCCGGAACGAACACCGGCAGATAGAGCTTGGCGCCGGCGCCGAGCTCCTTGTTGTCGAGATTGCCGCCCATCGCGCGCGGGATCAGCGAGGAGATCCGGCCCCAGGCCGGCGGCGGCGACACGCCCATCACGCCGAAGAACGGCTTGAGCGGCAGATCGAGCCCCCAGGGCATGCGGCCGACCATGCGCCCGCGATCGAGCGGGATGTTGAGGACGCGTGTTTCGTGGAAATCGTCGGGCAGGGTGCCGGACAATGGCTTGATCAGATTGTAACCCCAGTCCTGTCGCAGCTGAACGTCGAGAATATCGACCTCGAGCACGTCGCCAGGTTCGGCGCCGGCAACGGCGATCGGGCCGGTCAGAATGTGTCCGGGTACCATCCGCTCGCACTTCGCATGGATGTCGTCGAGCTCCGGCGGAACGAAGAATTTGCCGCGGTCGGGCACCACGTCCGGGCCGCCGCTGACGGTCTCGATCGTGATCTCGTCGCCGCTCGCAACGGTCAGAACCGGTTTCAGCTTGGCTTCAAAGAAGCCCCAATGGCAGGTTTCAGGGCTCGACTTCAGATGATGATGGGTCATGTGACGGCTTTTGATTAGTTTCCCAGCAGCGTATGACGCTGTAGCAGAACTTCGCAGGGGCTTCTCTTGTTTTTTGTGCTCTCCAAGACGCTCGGCATCATGCTGTTGCCGATCAACTTCCTGATCGGTATCGGCGTGATCGGCACCGTGCTGCTGTTGACGCGGTTTGCGCGCCTCGGCCGCAGGTTGATGGTGGCCGCGCTGCTGCTGCTCGCGATCTGCGGCTTCTCGCCGCTCGGCAATGTCCTGATCTCCACTTTGGAGCAGCGCTTCCCGCCATGGGACGCCTCGCGCGGCGTGCCGGACGGCATCATCGTGCTCGGCGGCTCGATCGATGCCGATCTGTCGGTTGCGCATGGCACGCCGGTGGTGCGCAGCGCGGCCGATCGCGTCATCGCGGCGGCGACGCTCGCGCGCAGATATCCGAATGCGCGCCTCGTGTTCACCGGCGGCAGCGCGAACCTGATCTCGAACGATGCGCGCGAAGCCGACTATGCCGCCGAGATGTTCGAGGGGCTCGGCATTGCCAGGTCGCGATTGATCATCGAGCGCCGCTCCCGCAACACGGTGGAGAACGCCGAGTTCTCCAGGGCACTGGTCGATCCCAAGCCGGGCGAGCGCTGGCTGCTCGTCACCTCGGCCTACCATATGCCGCGCTCGGTCGGGCTGTTCCGCAAGGCGGGATTCAACGTCGAGGCCTATCCGGTCGACTGGCGCGTCGGCAATGTCTTCAGCTTCGCGACGCTTGCGATCGAGGGCCTGTCGCGCACCGATCTCGGCACACGCGAGTGGATCGGGCTTCTGGCCTATCACCTGGCCGGCCGAACCGATGATTTGCTGCCGGGGCCGGCCGCGCGCTGAGGCGTAGGCACTTGTCGCCTCCAACGGCCAATCCTAACATCGACGCAACAGGCGGCGCCAAGCCGCCGATCACGGGAGTTCACGCCATGCAACAGCAGACACCGCCGGAACAGTTCGACCTCGGCGCAATCGTCACCGATCTGAACAATCTGCTGCGGCTGAAGACCACGGTGATCGGCATCAAGATGTTCGCGCGCGCCGAGGAGATGGAGGCGATCCCGAAGATTCGCCGTCCGTCGGCGGTCCACACCACGGACCAGATCGTCAGCATGGCCTCGCGGCTCGGCTGGACCGTCGGCATCACCGGCGACGATCTGGTCGGCGCGCAATGCCGCGCCGTGATCGGGCTCGCGCCGCAGGATGAGAAATGGCTTGCCGGCGAGAACTATGTCGGCGTCTGGCACGGCACTGCCGAAGACGCGCGCAAGCGCCAGGAGGCGCTCGACGTGGTGCCGTACGGTCAGTACCAGGCGATGGCGGTCAGCCCGCTGACCAGCGGACGGCTCAACCCGCCCGACATCTGCCTGGTCTATGCGACGCCGGGCCAGATGATCATCCTGATCAACGGGCTGCAGTACACCGGCTACAAGAAGTTCGAATGGGGCGTGGTCGGCGAGACCGCCTGCGCGGATTCGTGGGGGCGGGCGCTGAAGACCGGCGAGCCGAGCCTGTCGCTGCCGTGCTTCGCCGAGCGCCGCTATGGTGGCGTGCCGGACGAGGAGATGCTGATGGCACTGCCGCCGGCCTATCTGGTGAAGGCGATCGCCGGCATGAAGCAGCTCGCCAAGAACGGTTTGCGCTACCCGATCGCGCCCTACGGCATCCAGGCCGACGTGCGCGCCGGCATGGGCGTCTCGTACAAGAAATAGCCGATTGCGTCGCCGCGTCCGCGATGACAAAAGGGCGCCCAATTCGCTGCGCAGGGAGCCTGATCCATGTCCTCGTCGAAACTCGACATCGTCGTCTATGGTGCGACCGGCTTCACCGGCCAGCTCGTCGCCGAATATCTCGCGGCGCATTATCGCGTCGGCAGCCTGAAATGGGCGATGGCCGGGCGCAGCAAGGACAAGCTCGCCTCGGTTCGCGACGCGATCGGCGCGCCCGCCGACACGCCGCTGATCGTCGCCGATGCCGGCGATGCCGCCTCGCTGAAGGCGATGCTTGCGCAAACCAGGTCTGTCATCTCGACGGTCGGACCGTATCAGCTCTATGGCAACGAGCTGATCGCGGCCTGCGTGGAAAGCGGCACCGACTATTTCGATCTCTGCGGCGAGCCGATCTGGATGCGGCAGATGATCGACAAATACGAAGCCGCCGCGAAGGCCAGCGGCGCGCGCATCGTGTTCTCCTGCGGTTTCGACTCGGTGCCGTTCGAACTGGGCGCGTTCTTCGTGCAGGAGGAAGCGAGGCGCGTGTTCGGCGCGCCGGCGCCGCGCATCAAGGGCCGCGTGCGCGACATGCGCGGCACGCTGTCCGGCGGCACCGCGGCGAGCGCCAAGGCGACCTTCGATGCGGTCGCCAAGGACCTCAGCCTGGTTGCGATCCTCAACAACCCGTTCGCGCTGACGCCGGGCTTCGAGGGTCCGAAGCAGCCGCGCGGCAGCAAGCCGGCCTATGAGGAGGATTTGCACTCCTGGACCGCGCCGTTCATGATGGCGCTGATCAACACGCGCAACGTGCACCGCTCCAACATGCTGATGGGCTTTCCCTACGGACAGGACTTCGTCTACGACGAGATGGTCCTGACCGGCCCGGGCGAGAAGGGCGAGGCCAACGCCAAGAAGGTGATGGCGTTGAATTCCGAGAAGACCGGCCCAAGCGCGCCGAAGCCGGGCGAGGGGCCGTCAAAGGAGGAGCGCGAGAACGGCCGCTACGATCTGCTTTATCTCGCGGTCGCGCCTGACGGCCGCATGGTCCGCGCCGGCATCAAGGGCGATCGCGATCCCGGCTACGGCTCGACCTCGAAGATGATCTCGGAATGCGCGATCTGCCTGCTGCGCGATACACCCGACGTCGCCGCCGGCTTCTGGACGCCGGGAGCCGCGATGCAGCACAAGCTCATCAGGCGCCTGGTCGATCACGCCGGGCTGACCTTCGAGGTCGAGAAGTAGCTTCGCTTACCTCGCCCCGCTTGCGGGGAGAGGTCGGATCGCTTCGTCAGATGCGATCCGGGTGAGGGTACAGGTCCGTCCGATCGCATTGCTCGTGGAAAGAGCCCCTCACCCCAACCCTCTAAGAGCGAGCTTCGCTCGTCTCGACCCCGTGAAGGACGGGGAGAGGGAGAGGCGCTACGCCGCCGCCCGCGGATCATACGCGTACATGAAGTCCATGCCCTTGGACGACACCGGCAGCAGCAGCTTCAGCATGTGATCGCGGAGCCAGGCGCCGGTCGGGCTGAACTCACGCTTGCTGTTGCCGTTGCGGCGGGCGATCGCCACGATCTTCTCGGCGCGCGGGCGCCGCTCGTGCTCGAAAGCCTGGAACGTCATGCCGAGCTCCTGGCCGCCGCGCATCAGGATGCCGAGCCGCAGCGCGTCCTCCAGCGCCAGCGATGCGCCCTGGCCGGCATGCGGGCTGGTGGCGTGCGCGGCGTCGCCGATCAACAGCGTGCGCTTGCGCGACCAGGTCGGCAGCGTCGCGACGTCAAGCGTGTCGGTGACCACGATATTCTGGGCGGCTTCGATGATCTCGGGGATCGGCGCGTGCCAGCCGGCGTGGAAATCGCGCAGATGCTGCCTGATCGCGTCCTGGCTCCGCAGGCGGTAGGCCGCCGCGGTCATGCCGTGCGACGGCTGCGTGCTCCACCACATCGCGCCCGTGTCCGGATCGGGGCTGCACATCCCATAGCCGAAGAAGCCGCTCTGCCCGAACGTGGTCGCCACCCTCTGGCCGATCGGCAGCTTCTCGATCACCGCGCGGGGCACGAATCCGCCGAAGCCGATCAGCCCGGTGTCGAACGGCGTCGGGCCGTCAGGGATCACGTGGCGCCGCACCGCAGAGTGCACGCCGTCGGCACCGATCACGAAATCGCCCTCGGCGGTGGTGCCGTCGTTGAAATAGGCGATCACGGGCTGGTCGCCGCGGTCTTCGATCTTTACAAGTTTCTTCTCGAAGAACACCGAGACGTTGGAGGCCCAGGCCTTGTCGATCAGCGTCTCGTTCAACGTCGCGCGGCACATGTTCACCGCGGGCTGGCCGAAGCGCTGCTGCATGTTCTGGTTGAGCGAGCCGAGCTTCTTGCCGCCCTGCGAATAGAAGTCGAAGGACTCCGCGATCGAGCCGTTTCGGATCAGTTCGTCGGCGAGGCCGAGCTCGGCCAGCACATGCATGCCGTTCGGCGCGATCTGAAGCCCGCCGCCGACCCCGGTGGAGTAGGGCCAGGCTTCATAGAGCTCGGTCTCGATGCCGGCGCGGGTCAGGAACATCGCAGTGACAGGACCTGCGATGCCGGCGCCGATGATCAGAGCTTTACGGGGACGTGAGGTCATGCCTTGCTCCATGCATCCGTGTGGGATAGGAAAGGTCAGTTGCTAATTATCTTAGTATATAAGATATTAGGCGAGTAAGATATAGGAGCCGATTTGTCAAGCACGACGTCGCGCGAAACGCTGATGCAGGAACTCGAGGAGGCGATGCGCCGGTCATCCGCGCAGGGCGTGATGTACGGCCAAGCCGTTGCAAACATGGCCGGAATCTCCAATTCCGACATGGAATGCATGGACATCCTGCATCTGGAGGGGCGGGTAACCGCGGGGCGTCTCGCCGAGGTCACCGGGCTGACCACCGGCGCGATCACCGGCGTGGTCGATCGTCTGGAGAAAGCGGGTTACGTGCGCCGCGAGCGGGACGAGAGCGACCGCCGCAAGGTCTTCATCTCGGTGGTGGAGGAAAAAGCGGCGGAGATCGGCAAGTTCTACGTGCCGATGCAGGAGGCGATGCTCAAGCTGTGGAGTAGCTACACCGACGACGAGCTGCGCTTGCTGCTGCGTTTCGCCAATGACGGCTACAAGGGCGTGCTGGAAGCGACCGGAGCATTGAAGGCGGTGATCGACATGCCGCCGGAGCAGCGCGCCAGCCTCAAGATGCCGCCGAAGACTCGTCGATGATCCGTGCCGACGTCGCGCGGTAGTGCTCGGCTGCCGCATACATGCCCCACATCGTGCCCAGCATCATCCAGAAGTGCCGCCAGTGGTCGGTATCGATGATGAAGCTCTCGCCGACGAAGCCGAGGAACGCCGAGAAGACCGCGAGATAGCCGCGCTGCCACGGCACCCGCATGTAGATGTAGCGGAAGCCGATGATCGCGGTGACGAACACCAGCGCCGGATAGCAAATCCCCGAGATCCAGCCGCCCGACATGAAGGCGTTGAGATAGGAATTGTGGGTGTCCTCGGGGAAGTAGGTGTGGAATTGCAGCGGCCCGATGCCGAACGGCAGCTCCAGCGCCATCTGGGCGCCGAGGATGTGGCGGCCGAACCGGCCGAAGCGGCCTTCGTCATAGCTCTGGTCGAAGCTCGCGCGCTGCTTGAACATGTCGGCGACCGAGCCGATCGAGAGCAGCACAGCGATCAGCGCCACGGCCAGGATCGCGGCGATCAAGGTCATCACGATGATGCGCGAGCGCTGCGCCTGCGAGCGGCTGGTGAACACCATCAGCGCCAGCATGAAGGCCGCGGTGATCACGAGGCCGCCCCAGGCGGCGCGCGAGAACGACAGCAGGATCGCGAGCGAGATGATGCCGAAGGCGATGGCGTTGCGGAGCGCCTTGCCGAAGCGGTCGGAGACCACGCTCTGCAGTGTGAACAGCGCCGGCAGGATCAGGAAGGCGCCGAGCACGTTCGGGTCCTTGAAGGTTCCGCGGGCGCGGTCATACAGCGTCAGCAGGTCGTAGCCGCCGGGCACCAGACGGAAGTAGCCGGCGATGCCGGCGAGCGAAGCGATCATCGCGCCGACGATCAGGCCGCGGCGCAGCATGTCGAGGCGGGCTTCGGTATCCTCCGACATCACCATCGCGAAGAAGATGACGGTGATGGCCATGTACCAGGAGGTCAGGATCCAGTTCACCACCTCCGGCTTGTCGAGGAACGGCACCGCACCGATGCTGTAGCCGACATTGAGCACGATCAATGTGAACAGCAGCGGCATGAACACCAGCCGCATGCGCAGGCCGGTGGCGAAGAACAGCACGCAGGCGGTCAGCGTGACGAGCTCATACGGGCTCGGCTCGATGAACACGATGGCGCCGGACGCGCCGGCCAGCCACACCAGCGCCCGCTGCAGCGCCAGCACGCCCGTTGGTGCTGATGTCAGCGAATGGGACGTCCCGGCTGTCGCCGCATAGGCCATCGGATACTCACGCAACTTGGTACAAGCACTCAACACATTGCTTCGTCATTGCGAGGAGCGAAGCGAGGAAGCAATCCATCTATCCCCGAGCCGCGATATGGATTGCTTCGCTGCGCTCGCAACGACGTCAGTAAGTCTCAACCTTCAGTACGCGTTCTCGCTTTTGGTCAGCAGCGAGAACGGGGTCTTGAGCAGGATGTAGAGGTCGAACAGCACCGACCAGTTCTCGATGTAATAGAGGTCGTATTCGACGCGCTTCTGGATCTTCTCGTCAGTGTCGACCTCGCCGCGCCAGCCGTTGATCTGCGCCCAGCCGGTGATGCCGGGCTTGACGCGGTGGCGGGCGAAGTAGCCGTCGACCGCCTCGTCGAACAGGCGGTTCTCCAGCTTGCTCTGCACGGCGTGCGGGCGCGGGCCGACCAGCGAGAGATTGCCCTTCAGCACAACGTTGAACAGTTGCGGCAATTCGTCGAGCGAGGTCTTGCGGATGAAGCGGCCGACGCGGGTCACGCGTGGATCGTTCTTGGTCACCACCTTGGAAGCGGTGGGGTCGGCCTGGTGGTGGTAGAGCGAGCGGAATTTGTAGACGTCGATCCGCTCGTTGTTGAAGCCGAAGCGCTTCTGGCGGAACAGCACCGGGCCGGGGCTGTCGAGTTTCACCGCGAGCGCCACCAATCCCAACACTGGCAGCGCCGCAAGCAAGGCCAGACCGCCGACCACGCGGTCGAACAGCCATTTCAGCACCAGATCCCAGTCGGTGATCGGCGCCTCGAACATATCGAGCGTCGGCACCTTGCCGATATAGGAATAGGAACGGGGGTGGAAGCGCAGCTTGTTGGTATGGGCCGACAGGCGGATGTCGACCGGCAGCACCCAGAGCTTCTTCAGCATTTCCAGGATGCGGGTCTCCGCCGAGATCGGCAGCGCGAACAGCACGAGGTCGACGCGGGTGCGGCGGGCGAATTCGACGATGTCATCAATCTTGCCGAGTTTCGGTGAGCCGGCGCAGGTATTAGTGGCGCGATCGTCATTGCGGTCGTCGAACACGCCGAGCAGATGGATGTCGGAATCATCCTCGGCGTTCAGCGCCTCGATCAGCTGCTCGCCATTGTGGTCTGCTCCGACGATGATGGTGCGGCGGTCGAGCCGGCCGTCATGCGCCCAGGCGCGCACCATCGATCGCAGCAGCAGCCGTTCGGCGATCAGCACCGCAAGGCCGACGCAGAAGAACGACGACAGCCAGACCCGCGATACCTCGCCGCCGAGCTTGACCAGGAAGGAGATGCCGATGAACAGCAGGAACACGACGGCCCACGACGAGATCATGCGCGTCATCTGGCGAAGCTGGCCGCGGAAGATCTGCACCTGGTAGATATCGGCGGCCTGGAAGCAGACCACGGCGGCAGCCGACATGCCGAGGATCGATGCGATGTACCCCCAGTGAATACTGCCGCCGGCGAGCGGCCTGACATAGGCGAGATAGAGCCCGACGCCGACCAGGCTGAGCAGCACGAAGTCGGCGAGGCGAACCACGCCGGCGATCACAACCGGCGAGTAGGCGCCGCGAACCTTCTGGTTGGTAACGGCGAGCGCGGCCGGCGAGAGGCGCCGGCGCCGTTCGATCTGCGGCTGAGCGGCCGTCGCAGACGCAGCGGCATCCAGCATCGAGCGTGCGTTAAACGGTTCCACGAGTCCACGTCCATTCCTGCGCATGCAGATGGGCATCCGCGCGCAGCACGAAAATTCCCCCGGGCGTGACTTAAGGGGACAAATCGGAAGAAACGGTTACGTGTGCAAGAAGTGGTTAACGTTTGGCAAATGCGTCGCGATAGCCGGCCAGTACCCCCTCGACCATCGCGCTTTGCGAGAAATGTTCCGAAATCCGCTCGCGCAGTCTCTCGGCGCGCGCCGCGGTCGCGGCGGGATCGTCGAGCGCGGCCTTGATCGCGTCGGCCATCGCTCCGGCATTGCTCGGCGCGAACAGGGCGTCGGTGTGGGTATCGAAGATCTCCGGGATGCCGCCGACATCGGCTGCGATCATCGGAACGCCCGCCGCGCCCGCCTCGATCACCACATAGGGCATCGAATCGCCGCGCGAGGGCACCACGAGCAGGCTGCCCTTCGAGAAGCCGTAGCGCGCCTTGACGTGACCGATGAAGCGGACTGCCTCACCGAGCGACAGCCGCGTCACCTGCTCCTTGAGGCGCTCGAATTCCTCGCCGTCACCGCCGAGCGTCAACGTCACCGGCTTGCCCTCGGCGCGCAGCTTCGCTACCGCGTCGATCAGGAGATCGGCGCCCTTGATGCGCCGGAACTCGCCGACATAGGCCACGTCGGTGGCATCGTCGGCGCCGGGGACCGGTTCGAATTCCTCCGCGGTGACGCCGTTGAACACGCAGCGCACGAGGCCTGCCGGCTTGCCGACCGTGCGCTGATAGGTGTCGCGGGCAAACGCGCTCTCGAACAGGAATAGGTCGGTGCTGTTCATCAGGGTGCGCTCGAGCTGGCTGTAGAAGCGGCCCTTCCAGGTGTCGAGCGGGTAGTGCAGCGAGCCACCATGCGGCGTGTAGACCCGGATCACCTTGCTCGACCGCCGCCGCAGCCGGACATAGGCGCCGGCCTTGGCGCCATGCCCGTGGACGACATCGGGTTTCAGCTTGCGGATCAGGCCGGCGATGTGGGCCCAGACCATGAAATCGGCGAAGCGCGGCTCGCGGCGTATTGCCACGCGGTGGACGCCGAGCTTGAGCCGCGGCTCGATCTCGGCAAGCGCCGCGTCGGCCCGCGCGCCGCCGGTCAAACTGTCGGCGACGATGCCGACATGATGGCCGCGTTCGATCTGGCCGTTGGCGACGTCGAGGATGTGACGAATGATGCCGCCGACCGGGGCACGCACCACGTGCAGGATGCGGAGGGGCGGTTGCTGATTTTGATCCTGCGCCATCGATCAGAACCAGCGCTCGCCGACGAACACGGTGTCGCCGGGGCCGATCGGCGTGCCCAGGGGAGCGACGAAGCGGCCGGCGCCGGATGCATTGGTGTGGGTGACGGTAACCTCGTCGCGCCTGGCGCGCGGCGAGAAGCCGCCGGCGATCGCGATCGCGCTTTCGACCGTCATCTTGGGCACATAGGGATATTGGCCGGGGGCCTGGACTTCGCCGAGGATGAAGAACGGCCGGTAGGCCTCGATCTCGACTGCGACCGACGGCTCGCGGATGAAGCCGTTGCGCAGCCGCGCGGTGATCTCGGCGGCAAGCCCGGCGGGCGTCCGGCCGCGCGCCGGCACCGAGCCGATCAGCGGCATGGTGATCGCGCCCGCGGCGTCGATCGCATAGGCGTTGGTCAGCCCTTCCTGGCCATAGACCACAACGCGGAGCTTGTCGCCGGGGCCGAGATTATAGCCCTCGCGCGTCGGTGCGGGATCGGCATAGGCCACGGGCGCAGCATACGCCATCGGTTCGAGACCGGGGTCGCCGGCAAGCGGCGACGTTCGGCCCATGCAGCCCGACAGCGCGAGCGCAGCGACCAGACAAATAAGGGGAGCGCGCAGATCGCGCATGCAAGGAATCCCGCGACAATATCGGCTCCGATTAACGGCACCCATGGTTAACAAAGAATGACGGGGCGGGTGGTGGCGGCCATGCCCGTCAACCCCACCGATTAACCCAGCGGCAACCTTAATGGACTGTAATCGCCCCATTGAGATGGAGTCGCGGTGTCCGCGGGGGTTCGTTATGCGTTTTGCATTCTGGCGTAGAGGCAAGGATAAGGCCGTCGTGCAACGGGCGTTGCCGAAGTCTGCGCCCGTCGCCGACGAAGCTGTCGTGAAGCCGGCTGCGCCCAAGCCTGCTCCTGACAAGCCTGCGCCCGACAAGCCGGCGCGCCCGGCGGAGGCGGCCGATCTCGACCTGCACGTGCTCGGCCGCGCGCTGGCGCGCAAGCGCGGCTGGATCATCGTGCCGACGGTGCTGGTGTTCGCGTTGTCGCTTGCCGCGGTCAACGTCGTGACGCCGCGCTACAAGTCGGAAGCGCGAATCCTGATCGACAATCGCGAGAACGCCTTCCTGCGTCCGAACGGCGAGCGCGACCTGGAGCGCACCTCGCTCGACGCCGAGGCGGTGACGAGTCAGGTGCAGCTGTTGCTGTCGCGCGATCTCGCGCGCGACATCATCAAGAAGAACAAGCTGGCCGAGCGTCCGGAGTTCGATCCGGTGTTGCGGGGCTTTTCGCCGTTGAAGTCGCTGCTGGCGCTGTTCGGCATCGGCCGTGATCCGTTCAGCCTGACGCCGGAAGAGCGGGTGCTTGATTCCTATTACGAGCGCTTCCAGGCTTTTGCGGTCGACAAGTCGCGCGTCATGGTGATCGAGTTCCAGTCGGAAGATCCCGAGCTTGCGGCGCGCGTCGCCAACTCGATCGCGGACGGTTATCTCGTGTTGCAGCAGGCCGCGCGACAGGACCAGGCCAAATCCGCCAGCACATGGCTGCTTGGCGAGATCGACAAGCTGCGCACCAAGGTCGCGGAGGCGGATTCGCGCGTCGAGGAATTCCGCTCGAAGTCGAGCCTGTTCGTCGGCACCAACAACATCCCGCTGTCGAACCAGCAGATGGGTGAGCTGAACACGCAGCTCAACAATGCCCGCGCGCTGAAGGCGGATGCCGAGACCAAGGCGCGGCTGATCCGGGAGATGCTTCAGGGCGGCAAGCCGATCGAGGCGTCCGAGGTCCTCAATTCCGAGCTGATCCGCCGGCTCGCCGAACAGCGCGGCACGCTGCGCGCGCAGCTTGCCGAGCAGTCGTCGACGCTGCTCGACAACCATCCGCGCATCAAGGAATTGAAGGCGCAGATCGCCGATCTCGACAGGCAATTGCGCGAGGAAGCCGGCAAGGTTTCGCGCTCGCTGGACAATGACGCCCGCGTCGCCGATGGCCGGGTCATGGCGTTGCAGGCGAGCCTGGACCAGTCGAAGAGGCAGGCGTCGTCTAGCAATAGCCAGGACGTGCAACTGCGCGGGCTGGAGCGTGAAGCCAAGGCGCAGCGCGACCTGCTGGAGGCCTATCTCGCCAAGTATCGCGAGGCGACGGCGCGCGAGAACATCGAGGCCGCGCCGACCGACGGTCGCATCATCTCGCGCGCCTCGGTTTCGAATACGCCGGCCTATCCGAAGAAGCTGCCGATCGTGCTGATCGCGACGTTGGCGACGCTGCTGCTGTCGTCCGGCATCATCATTACCGGCGAGCTGCTGCGCATCTCCGCGCCCGGTGCGGTTGGCCGCGCCTTCGCGCCGGCGGCTGCCGTGATCAGGCGCCGCGAGCCGGTCATGGATGCCGCAACCGTGGACCAGCCCGCGCTGTCGCCCGAACCCGCGCTCGCATCGCCGGTCGCGCCGAAGCCGGCGGTGGAGCCCGAACTGCCGCTGGAGCCTGCGGCTGCCTATGAATCTCCGCCGCAGCCTGATTCCGCCCAGACCGCCGACGAGATCGATGAGCTCGCCGAGCGCCTCGCCGCCGCCGGTCCCGCCGCCCACAAGGTCACCGTGCTCGGCCCGGCCGCGGCTGATAGCGTTACGCTGACCACCCTGACGCTGGCGCGTCTGATGGCGCGCCAGGCCAAGGTCGTCGTCGTCGATCTCGTCGCGTCCTCGCCGGTACTGACGTCGGCGACCGTCGATCCGGCGGCGCCCGGCCTTGCCGAGCTGATGCAGGGCGAGGCGACCTTCGCGCAGATCATCACCAAGGATCGGCAGTCGCGTGTTCAGATCGTCAGCGCCGGGCGTCCGGGCTTCGATCGCTCGCATCTGCAATCGCCGCGGCTCGCACTTGCGATCGACGCGCTGCTCAGGGTCTACGACCACGTGCTGCTCGACGCCGGTTCGGCCGTCGACCTTCCGGCCGAACTGCTGACCGCGAAGGCGCAGGCGGTCGTCGTGCCCGACGCCGCCATGGCGCAGGATGCCCGCCACTCGATGGTCGAGCAACTCAGGGCGGTCGGCTTCGCCGAAGTGACGATGCTGAGCAAGCCCTGCGCGGCGTCGGAAGCGGCTGTGAGGAGCCCGCGGGTGGTGGCTGCCTGAGCGCCGCCGTCAGCCCGTCGGGGTAAATCCTGTCGCCCGCACGATCCCTTTCCAGCGATCGGATTCGGTGGCGAGCAGTTGCGCAAAGTCATTCATCGCGATTGCGTCGACGTCGACCGACAGTTTGGCCATGCCGGACTTGACCTCGTCGCTGCGCAATGACGCCTGGATCGCGCTGTTGAGTTGCGCGACGATTGCGGGAGGCGTCTTCGCCGGCAGGAAGATGCCGAACCAGGTCACGTCCTGAAGCGCGGGGTAACCGGCTTCCGCCACCGTCGGCACATCGGGGAGAGATTTGAGACGGCTGGGACCGGTCGTCGCAAGAGCGCGAAGCTGTCCGGACTGGACCTGGCCCAGCAGGCTGTCGATCGGCATCACCGCCGACGCGATCTCGCTTTTCAGGAGATCCTGGACCGCCCCTCTGCCTTGATAGGGCACGTGGAGATAGTCGAAGCCCGCGGTCCGGCCGAGCATCGCACCGATGAAATGCAGCGTGGTGCCAACGCCCGGCGTGCCGTAGGTCGCCTGTGTCGGGTTGGCGCGGCACCAGGCGACGAAGTCGGCGAGGCTCCTGACATCGTTCGGGACTTTCGGGCCGATCGCCAGCAGCGTCGCGAATGAGCCGACGGTTGATACCGGCGTGAAGTCCTGCGGTGCGTATGTCAGCGACTTGTAGGTGTGCGGAAACAGCGCGATGAATCCAAGCGGCGCGAGCAGCATGACCGATCCATCGGCCTCGGCGTTCTTGACGGCCTCGATCGCAATCCGGCCGCTTGCGCCGGGCCGGGTCTCAACGACGATGGAATCGGCATAATCCTGCATCTGCCCGGCGATGAGCCTTGCGACGGCGTCCGGCAATCCGGGCGTGTAGCCGGTCAGGATATGGGCGGTCTTCAGGCGGGGCTGCGCGCCGACTGGCCGGACCAGGCCCGCGGCGGCGAGCGCGGCACCTGCCGCTGACGCGGTCAGGACGTCGCGACGGGTCAACATGCATGCCTCCAAGGTCATGGAGTCGCGCCGTCCGGGGCGCGACGATCTGCGTCATCGCACGCGGAGGATGCGTGAGGCGGGGATAAACGTCCAATGCTAGTGTCTGAGGCTTCCATAACCGTTTTGGTAAGGATCGCTGATGCAGGACATCGAGCGTGCCCGACGCCGGATCAAGCTGCGCGACCTGCACATCCTGCTCGTCATCGCGCAGCGCGGCAGCATGGCGAAGGCTGCCGCGGAGCTCGCGGTGTCGCAGCCGGCGATTTCGCGGGCGGTCAGCGACATGGAGCACGCGCTCGGCCGTCGGCTGCTCGATCGTTGCCGTACCGGCATCGAACTGACGGCCTATGGCCATGCTCTGGTGCGACGCGGGGTCTCGATCTTCGACGAGCTTACCCAAGGCTTGCAGGAGCTCGAGTTTCTGGCCGATCCGAGCATCGGAGAGTTGCGCATCGGCAGCACGGAGAGCATCGCAGCGGGCTTGCTCCCGGTGGCGATCGACCGCTTCACGCGGCAGCATCCCGGCATCCGCATCAATGTCGCGCAGACCGTTCTCAGCGATCTGCGCTACCGCGAACTGCGCGAGCGCAACATCGATCTGTTGCTGGGATGGACGCCGACACCGTTTGACGAGACAGACCTGGCGGTCGAGCCCTTGCTCGATGATCAGCGCGTCGTTGTCGCAGGAAAGCGAAGCAAATGGGCGCGCGCATCCAGGCTCGAATTGGCCGACCTCGCACACGAGCGCTGGGTGTTACCTCCGCCGGACACCTTTCCGGGCGCCGCAGTGGCGGAGACGTTTCGTGAATTCGGAATGCAGATGCCAAGCGCGCCGATCACGACGCTGTCGCTTCATTTGTGCTGCCGGCTCGCCGCGACCGGCCGCTTCATTACGGTGCTGCCGGGCTCGGTCGCGCGGTTTGCCGGCGGCGATCTCGGGCTGAAGGTGCTTCCGGTTCAGCTTCCGCGGGCGGCCGCCGTCTCGGCCGCGATCGTCACGTTGAAAGGCCGCACCTTGGGCCCGACCGCCGAGATCTTCATCGCCTGTATCCGTGAGATCGCCAAGGCGGCCGCAAGCAAGGCGGCCGCCGGCAAATGACGGATATTACAGGCGCCGTTCCGCGCAGGCGCGTTTAGTGCGCCATCATCGGCTCGCGCGCGGTTCGCTCGAGCACCGGATCGATCCGCAGCCTGATCGTGACCAGCGCGCCGATCAGTCCCATCACGGCGAGCAGCAGCAGCCCTGCCGTAAAGCTGCCCGTCAGGTCCTTCAGATAGCCGACGGCGAATGGGCCGGCGAAGCCTGACAGGTTGCCGAGCGAGTTGATCGCCGCAATGCCTGCCGCCGCCGAGGCGCCGGTCAGGATGCCGGCCGGCATCGGCCAGAACATCGGCGGCACTGCCGACACGCCGATCTGCGCAAGGCAGAGCAGGGCGACGATCAGCACCGGATTCGATACCAGCCCGGCAAGGCCGATACCGACGGCGGCGAGCGTCAGCGCGCCGGCGACATGGTATCGCCGCTCGCCGGTCTTGTCGGAATGGCGGCCGAGCAGCACCATGCCGACCGCGCCGAACACGAAGGGCAGGGCCGCGATCAAGCCAGTCTGGGTGTCGGTGACGCCAAACGCCTTGATGATGGTGGGCAGGAAGAATGCGACGCCGTAGCTTGCCGCGTTGAGGCAGAAATACACGAAGGCGCAGGCAAGGACCCGCGAGTCGGTGAGCGACTGCAGAACGGAAATATGCTCCACGGCCTCGGTTTGCTGCCGCTCGCGCTCAAGCGTGGTCTGGATCCACTTGACCTCGTCGGGCTGCAGCCAGCTTGCCTGACGCGGAAAGTCCGGCAGGAAGGTCAGGACAGCGAAGCCGACCAGGACCGACGGCAATGCCTCGCAAACGAACAGCCACTGCCATCCGGTCAGGCCGGCGCCCGACAGGTTGAGCAGCAATCCCGAGATCGGCGCCCCGATGATGCTCGAGATCGGGATCGCGAGCATGAACAGGCTGATGACGCGCGCGCGGTACACCGACGGGAACCAGAGCGTCAGATAGAAGATGATGCCGGGGAAGAAGCCGGCTTCGCAGGCGCCGAGCAGGAGGCGCAGGAAGTAGAAGATCCATTCGCTCGACAGGCCGCTCGCCGCGGACATCTGCGGGATGAAGGCAAATGCGGCCGAGACGATGCCCCAGCTGATCATGATGCGGGCGATCCACCGCCGCGCACCGAACCGCTCCAGCAGGATGTTGGAGGGCACCTCGAAGAAGAAGTAGCCGATGAAGAACAGACCGGCGCCGAGCCCGTAGGCAGCCTCGCTGAGGCCGAGCGCCGCGTTCATGTGCAGCTTGGCGAAGCCGACATTGACGCGATCGAGATAGGCCACGAAGTAACACAGGATGAGGAACGGAATCAGCCGCCGCATCATCTTTCCGATCGCGCGCTTCTCGACATCGTCGCTCATCGTTCCCATCCCTTCCTGTTTTTCGATTCGGCAGACGATCACTGCGCTGTTCGGGGCGGCACCTGGCGCACCCGCAGCGGTTCGTCGCGTTGCTCTTGCAAGTCTTCTTCATTGTTGTGTAATCGACTGCCGCGTGACTAATGGCATTTGGGAATGGAGCCACGGCGAAACTGTCATGATGCACCGCGGTATAAACGCGGGAACCCTGGAGCGTTTTCCGGCGAAGTGGCTGCCGGCTCGCGTCAAGAAAACGCCTCAAAGCAGAATCTGGAGCCCCGTTCCGGTTTAGCCGGAGCGGAAGAGGCTCTTTCCGGGCAGGATGGTGGCGGGCCGTGATCAGTAATCTGAAACTGCGCCAGCTGCGCCTGCTGGTCGCTCTCGACAATGAGCGCAAGTTGCAGCTCGCCGCCGAGCGGTTGAACATCACCCAATCAGCGGCATCGAAGATGCTTGCCGAAATCGAGGCGCTGGCGCGGGTTCCCTTGTTCGAGCGCACGGCGCGCGGCGTCGAACCGACGGCCTATGGGTCGATCCTGATCCGTGGCGGCAAGAGCGTGCTGGCCGATCTCGACCAGGTCACCGACGAGTTCGCGGGTTACAAGTCCGGTGAGCTCGGCACCGTCTCCGTTGGAACAGTCGCCAAGCCGAGCATCGACCTCGTCGTCGACGTCATCCAGTATCTCGGCGAAAAGCTGCATCGGGTGAACATCTCGCTCGATGTCAGCACCAGCCCGCCATTGATCACGCGACTGCTGGCGCTCGAGTTCGATTTCGTCGTCGCCAGGATTCCCGCCGGCATCGACCCCCGGCAATTCGACTATTACGAGATCGGCGCGGAGGAGGCGGTGCTGCTCGTTCGCGCGGAGCATCCGTTGGCCGGCCGCGAGACGGTCGAGCTGGAGGACATGGCCGACCAGCAATGGATCTGCCAGCCGCGCGAATCCTTCATGCGCCAGGCGCTCGAGAGGCTGTTCATGAGCCGCGGCGTGACGCCGCCGCGCCGGGTCATCAACACCGAGTCGTTTTTCGCCTCGGTCGGAATTGCGGCGGGCATCGACGCGATCGTGCCGGTCCCCATGCTGGTGTTCGATCTGGTCGATCCGCAGCGGTTCAAGGTGCTGCGCCTGCGCGACAGGCTGTTGTTGGAGAATTACGGCCTGATCAAGTTGCGCAAGCGCGCGCTGTCACCCGCCGCGACACTCTTGTTCGACGCGATGAAACGGCTCGGCGTACCGAATGGCGGTGCAGAGCAGGGCGACGCGGCGAGCTGAACACTCAGCGGAACATGCTGCGCAGGTTCTGGGCAATCTCGAACAGCGCCGGATTTTGCTTCACGGCGCGCTTGGCGCGATTGATGGCCGACAGCGCGCTGGCCGCCGGCTTGCCGCGCAAGCTGAGCGGAATGAAGCTGTCGACGACGGCTTCATCGTCCTTGCAGAACAGCCGCTTGTACTCGTCCGAGCCGATGCCGAGATCGAGAGCGCGGTAGTTCAGGCCGGCATGGCGATCGATGATATCGCGCATCAGGATCAGGCCGGGGCTGAACTTGGAATTGGCCGACATCGTGTAGGTGTTGAACATCATCGAGAAGCGATGACCGTCGGACACGCCGGCGAAGATCGCGATCACTTCCTCGTCGCACTCCAGCGCGTGGATGTCGATCGCATAGCCGTTGCCGTCGGCGCGCGGCGCGAGGCAGGCGGCACGAATGAACTGCTCGATGCCCGGCTCGGCGAACACGTTCGGCAGCTTCTGCTCGGCCATGCGCTGCGGCTTGACGCGGAAGAACCAGTCGAGCAGGCGGCAGACATCGGCGCTCTCGCTCGCGACATAATAGCGATAGCCGGGCAGCGCCTGCAGCTTGCGCTCCTTGCCCTTGAGGCGGCGGCGGAACGAGTTGCTGACCAGCGTCGCCGGTGCCGCGCCGGGCTCGATCGCCAGCACCGGGCAGTCGTTGACCGAAGGCTGACGCGGCAGCAGCGCCAGCGGATTCGGGAGGTCCTGCCAGCGCAGCGGCTGCTGGCAGAGCACGAGCGCATCGGCGCGGGAGCGTTCGGCGATCGATCCGATCAGAGCCGCGATGTCGGCTTCCGTCGCGTTGGCGGCGAAATCCTTCTCGCACAGCGCCATGTTGAAGGTCGTATGCTTGCCGCCCATGAAGCTCGCGCAGTTCGCGCCGAGGCGGGACTCGATTGCGAGCGGCAGCAGCAGCAGCGGCCGGCGTTCGCTGTCATGAGCGACGACGATGAAGGGCCGCAGGCCCTCGCGCTCGCCGACCTGGCGTTGCCAGCTGGCGAGGAAATCGAACCGCTGATAGGGCGTGTAGCTGTGCTGCGATGTCTCGAAGCCGCGCCAGGTCGCTTCGGCCGCGGTGAGATCATGAAAGATGTCGACGCCGGCAACGCGGATCGCGTTCGGCCACGCCCGCGTCTCAGCCGTCTGGCCTTCGATTGCCGCCGCCATGGTCATCTCGGAACCCGAAATTTTAGGGTATTAATTTACAGTTCTCGGCTGGGGCCGACCTTCGCAGGGAAATGTCAACAAAGAGTAAGAACAATGCCGCGGCGGTGTGCGGGAACCGCCTGACAAGGACGGGGATCTTGGCGCCGGACAGCGGGATTTTACGACGGGCCCGAATGGAGCTCGCGTATTTCAGTGGCGCCTTCAAGCTGCGGGAACGCGAGAGCGGCGGCGCCGGGGTGATCCTGCGCTTCGGCCGCGTTCGTCCCGCGCGACGCGGCCGGTTTCAGCCGCTGAAGTCCCAGGAGATCACCCCGGCTTTCCTCGATCGCACGATCCGCGCGTTGAAGCGCTGGCAGTATGACCTCGTCGGGATTGACGAGGCTTGCCGCCGCGCGGTGACTTTGCCGGAGCGCCGGCGCTTTGCCTGTCTGACCTTTGACGGCGCCAGCAAGGACATCGTCGCCCATGCCTGGCCGGTGCTCGCCAGGCACGGCGTTCCCTTCGCGCTGTACCTGCCGACGGCCTTTCCCGATGGCGTCGGCGTGGCGTGGTGGCTGGTGCTGGAGGACATCATCGCGCGCGAAAACCGCATCAGCATGATGATTGACGGCCGGGAGCGGCACTTCGCGATTTCAAATCTCTCGGACAAATACGAGCTGTTCGATTTCCTGTCCGGCTGGCTGCGCAAGCTGCCGCCGTCGGACCTGTCCTACGCGCTGAACGATCTCGCCAGGCGCTATTCGGCCGACGCAGCCCAATTGTCACGCAATGCGTCACTCGACTGGCAGGATCTGGCGAAGCTTGCCGCCGATCCGAACGTGACGCTCGGCAGCGCCACGGTGAACTATCCGGCGCTGTCGAGCCTCAGGGATGCCGACGCGCAGCGCGAGATGGCGATGGGCAAGGCGGTGGCCGAGAGCGCGCTTGGGCGGCAGGTCAGGCATTTCGCATTCCCGTTCGGGGACCGCGATGCGTTCGGCCGTCCGCATGTCGTGATGGCCGAGGAGGCCGGCTTTGCCAGCGCGGTGTCGACCATACCAGGGGTCGTCGAGGCGCAGGGGCGCACCAACCTCCACGCGCTGCCGCGCATCGCATGGGACGGCCGCGTGCGTTCGCTGCGGATGATGC
Organism: Bradyrhizobium sp. USDA 4502; assembly: GCF_054063355.1. Classification (NCBI taxonomy): domain Bacteria; kingdom Pseudomonadati; phylum Pseudomonadota; class Alphaproteobacteria; order Hyphomicrobiales; family Nitrobacteraceae; genus Bradyrhizobium; species Bradyrhizobium sp. USDA 4502. The sequence continues at coordinate 3,318,506 of NZ_JBSSGF010000001.1, read as the reverse complement.
GGGTGCTGCTGTCGGGCGTGATGTTCGCGCCGGTGCGGCCGACGCGCAGCGCGCGCGACCAGAACGTGACTTAGGCGCGATCGGGCCGCGACATCCAGGCGACGATCGGCATCGCCGGCAGCACCCAGCCGAGGCCGGCGACGACGTAGAAGATCGCCTGCAGCAACCCCGAATTGGCAAGCCACGGCGTCTGGGCGACCGTCATGCCAAGCAGTGACCACACCACCACCAGGATCAGCAGGAAGATGGTTCCGAGCAGTTTGCGGGTGCGTATGGCCATGGCGGATATTTGCAACTCGTGATCCAAGGCGTTTTTTCGAGCGAAGCGGGCACCGGTTCGCGCAAAGAAAACGCGTCAAAACAACGTTCTGGAGCTTGCTTCCGACTTGATCGGAAACGAGGCTCCGGACGGCGGCTTGCGCCGCGGGCGCGGCGGACTATAAGGGGCCCGAAAATCCAATCAAGTCAGGGCGAAATGGCCGGTATTTCCGCAAAGACATCGCAGCTTCGCGCCGTCAGGGTATGGCTGGTCGCGGTGGCCGCCCTGATCGCCCTGATGGTCTTGGTCGGCGGCGCCACGCGGCTGACCGAGTCCGGCCTGTCGATCGTCGAATGGAAGCCGGTGACCGGTACGCTGCCGCCGCTGACCGAGGCGCAGTGGACCCAGGCCTTCGAGGGCTACAAGAGGATCCCGCAATATCGCGAGCTCAACGCCGGGATGACGCTCGAGCAATTCAAGACGATCTTCTGGTGGGAGTGGAGCCACCGGCTGCTTGGCCGCGTGATCGGCGCGGCCTATTTGCTGCCGTTCCTGTATTTCCTGTGGCGCGGCGCGGTGAGCGGCGAACTCGGCCGGCGATTGTGGGTGATTTTCGGCCTCGGCGCGCTGCAGGGCGGCGTCGGCTGGTGGATGGTCGCGTCCGGCCTCTCGGAACGCATCGAGGTATCGCAGTATCGGCTGGCGACGCATCTTGTGCTGGCGCTTCTGATCTTCGCGGCGATCGTCTGGACGCTGCGGCGCCTGACCGACCGCCCAAGCGTGATCGCGCCGCTCAGGCTGAAGCTCACGAGCGCGGTGCTGCTCGTGCTGACCTTCGTGCAGCTCTATTTCGGCGCGCTGGTCGCGGGGCTGCGCGCGGGCAGGGTTTATAATACTTGGCCCGACATCGACGGCGGCTTCATTCCGTCGGCTGACCGGCTTTGGTTCGAGACACCGTGGTGGCGCAATCTGTTCGACAACACGCTGACGGTGCAGTTCGAACATCGCATGACCGCCTATCTGCTGTTCGCGCTGGCGATCGCGCATGCGATCGATGCCATGCGCGCGCGCGCCGGCGGCGCGGTGATCGCCGGCGCCTGGTGGCTGGTGGCGGCGATCACGCTGCAGGCGACGCTCGGCATCCTGACGCTGCTGCATCAGGTGCCGATCGATCTGGCGCTGACGCACCAGGCCGTCGCCATCGTCGTGCTGACGCTCGCGGTGCTGCAGGCCGAGCGCTTCGCCGCGCGCCGGACCGAGCGGGACCAGCCGACCCTCGTTGCGGTCGGCCAGCCCGGTTGATCGATCAGGACAGGTAGTCGAGCCCGATATCGAGCGCGGCCGAGCTGTGGGTCACCCAGCCGACCGAGATCAGATCGACGCCGGTTGTGGCAATCGCTGCGGCCGTCGCCGCGGTGATGCGGCCGGAGGCCTCGGTGATCGCCTTGCCGCGCGCCATGTCGACCGCCTGGCTGAGCTGCTCGGTCGTCATGTTGTCGAGCAGCACCGCGTCGACGCCGAGCGTCAGCGCCTCCTCGAGCTGCGACAGCGTGTCGACCTCGACCTCGATCTTGACGAGATGGCCGGCATTGGCCTTGGCGCGCTCGATCGCGGTGCGGATGCCGCCGGCGAGCGCGATGTGGTTGTCCTTGATCAGCACCGCGTCATCCAGCCCGAAGCGATGATTGCCGCCGCCGCCGGCGCGCACCGCATATTTCTCCAGCGCACGCAGTCCCGGCGTGGTCTTGCGGGTGCAGACGATCTGCGCGCGGGTGCCCGCCACGGCCTTGACCAGCGTAGCCGTTGCGGTGGCGACACCGCTCAGATGGCAGAGGAAGTTGAGCGCGGTCCGCTCGGCGGTGAGCAGGCTGCGGGCCGGGCCGTCGATGATCGCGATGACCTGGTCGGGTTCGACCGCGCTGCCGTCGGGCCGTTCGGCGCGCAGCGTGATGGCCGGCGACACCGTCTGGAAGGCTGACCGCGCGACATCGAGCCCGGCGATCACGCCGGGCTGCCGCGCCCGCATCACCAGCCGCGCCTGCTGGCCGGCCAGCACGATGGCGTCTGCGGTGATATCGCCGGCGCGGCCGAGATCCTCGCGCAAGGCGGTCTGCACGATCGGCTCATAGATCAGCGGCAACAGGGGGGTGAGGGTCATGACAGGGCACTCCTGGCAAATGGCGTGGATTCGACGATGTCGCGCGCGGCGGCGAGTGCATCGGCGCGGGTAAGGGACGACGTAACGGCCGACGCAGCAATGTGCGGGAAATCGGTGCGGAAGTGGCCGCCGCGGCTTTCCTCACGCCGGATGGCGGCAACCGCGACCATCAATCCGACCAATGCTGCGTCGGACGCCGCACTGTGACCGCATGCGAGTGGATAGAGACTGCGGATCGCGCGGGCGATCCCGTCGCGATCGCGCAGGACGCCGAGTCCCTGGGTGAGGATCGGTCGCACGGCGGAGTGATCGGAAGCCTGTGGCATCGCATCGTCGCGCAGCATGGCGCGCGGGCCCGCACTTACGCTTTCGATGCTCTCCGCGACCCAGCGCGCGCAGACGATCGCTTCCATCAGCGAGTTGCTGGCGAGGCGGTTGGCGCCGTGCAACCCGGTGCGCGCGGCCTCGCCGCAGGCCCACAGGCCCTGCACCGTGCTGCGGCCATAGCCATCAACCGCGATGCCGCCCATATGGTAGTGAACCGCCGGCCGGATCGGGATCGGATCATGGGCGGGGTCGATGCCGGCCATCTTGCAGAACGCGCTGATCACGGGATAGCGCTGCGCAAACTCCGCGCCCGGATGTTGGCGCGCGTCGAGGAAGGTGCGATGCCCCGCGGCGCGGTGGTGCCACACGGCGCGCGCCACGATGTCGCGTGGCGCAAGCTCGGCGCCGGACTGATCGGCCATGAAGCGCTCGCCGGTCTCGTCGATCAAGACCGCGCCGTCGCCGCGGATCGCCTCGGTCAGCAGCGGCATCGGGCGCGACGGCCCGTCGAACGCGGTCGGATGAAACTGCACGAACTCGATGTCCGACAGTTTTGCACCGGCATGTGCGGCAAGCGCGAGCCCCTGGCCGAAACATCCGCCGGGATTGGTGCTGTCGGCGAACAGCCCGCCGATGCCGCCGGTTGCGATCACCACGCGATTGGTCGTGATCGTCAGCGCGCCACGGTCGCTCGCTGCAAGCACGCCCCTGACTGCATTGTCCTCGACGATCAGCCGGCGCGCCTCGACGCCTTCCAGCAGTGTGATCGACGGCGTCTGGCGGACCGCCGCGATCAGCGCGCGCATGATCTCCCGGCCGGTGCCGTCGCCGGTGGCGTGCACGATGCGGTTGCGGCGGTGTGCGGCCTCGAGCCCGAGGCGCCAGCTGCCGTCGGCGTGCCGGTCGAAGGCGACGCCGAGTCTCGCCAGCTGCTCGACGGCGGCGGGCGCGGCGTGGACGATCCGACTCGCCGCGGCCGCGTCGCAAAGGCCGGCGCCGGCCGCGAGCGTATCGGCGAGATGCAGGGCAGGGCTGTCGTCGGCGCCGACCGGTGCGGCAAGGCCGCCCTGTGCCCACATGCTGGAAGCTTCCGCGCCGAGCGGCGACTTCGACAGCAGCACGACCGGCTCGGGTGCGAGCTGAAGCGCGGTCATCAGCCCGGCGGCACCGCCGCCGATGATCACCGGCCGGCCGTTGAGATCGGAGATATCGGTGCTCATATCGCCAGCATCCTTTCGACGCTCTTGCGCGCGCGATCGGCGATCGCGGGGTCGATGGTGACCTCGTGCTGGTTGGTCTCCAGCGCGTGACGGACGTTCTTCAGCGTGATCCGCTTCATGTGCGGACAGAGATTGCAGGGGCGGATGAAGTCGACACCGGGATTTAGCGCAGCGATGTTGTCGCTCATCGAGCATTCCGTCAGCAGCACGACGCGCGGCGGACGTTTGGTCTCGACAAACGACTGCATCGCAGCCGTCGAGCCGGCAAAGTCCGCTTCGGCGACCACCTCGGGCGGGCATTCCGGATGCGCCAGGATGGTGACATCGGGATGATCCTCGCGCAGCTGGCGCACGTCATCGGCGGTGAACAGCTCGTGCACCTCGCAGTGGCCCTTCCAGGCGATGATCTTCTTGCTGGTTTGCTTGGCGATGTTCTGCGCCAGATATTCATCAGGGAGCATGATGACGCGCTCGGCGTCGAGCGATTCAACCACCTTCAGCGCATTGCCCGACGTGCAGCAGATGTCGGACTCGGCCTTCACCGCGGTCGAGGTGTTGACATAGGCGACGACCGGTGCGTCCGGGTAGCGCGCGCGCATCAGCCGCACGTCCTCCGCCGTGATCGAATCCGCCAGCGAGCAGCCGGCCTTGAGGTCGGGGATCAGCACGGTCTTGGCCGGATTGAGCAGCTTCGCGGTCTCGGCCATGAAATGCACGCCCGCGAGCACGATGACATCGGCATCGACCTTGGTTGCTTCGCGCGCGAGCAACAGGCTGTCGCCGACGATATCGGCGACGCCGTGGAAGATCTCCGGCGTCTGGTAATTATGCGCCAGCACCACCGCGTTGCGGCGGCGTTTCAGCGCGAGGATCGCATCGACGTCCTCGGCGAATGTGGCCCATTCGAACGGCGGGATGACGCGCTTGACGCGCTCATAGAGCGGCGCGGTGCGGGTGAGCAGATCGGTATCGAGTGCAACCATTTATACTCTCCGTGAGCATAAGATGGCTTATACTTATCCTGAGCATAAGGCGTGTCAAGTGCGCGAAAGCGGGAGCTTGGTGCCGGCGATGGCCCGTTCGGCCAGCACGGCATGGCGGAAGCGGAATAGCTTGGCCGGCCGGCCGACGGTATCGGCGGCCATTGCGCCAGTCTCTTCAACGAGTTCCTGCTGCTCGATCAGCCGGCGGAAGTTCTGCTTGTGGACCAGCCGGCCTGCGAGCGCCTCAACACTGCGTTGCAGTTGCAGCAGGGTGAACTCGGCCGGCATCAGCTCGAATACCACCGGACGGTATTTGATCTTGGCGCGCAGCCGCGCGATCCCGGTCGCGAGAATGCGGCGATGATCCGCCGTCATCGGCTTGCCCGGCACGATCGGCGCCTCGCGGCCATGCCCGCGGCCGGCTTCCGGGATCAGCGCGGCCTCGTAGAGCAGCTCATAGCGCTGCAGCACCAGCTCTTCGTTCCAGTCGCGATCATCGAGACCGAAGGTGATGGCGCAACGTTGCCAGCGCTCGCGCTGCAGCGTCGGTGACGGCGCCGCCTTCGCCCACGTTTTGAGCTTCGGCGCGATCGTCTTGGCCAGGAAGGCCGGCGCGCCGGCGCGATGATCCTCCCAGGGGAAGTAGTCGTACCAGCCGGACCAGTCCGCCTCAAAGCCTTCGCCGACACGATCCTCGCGGGTCAGGCCGAGATAGCTGATCGAGACGCTGTGCGGCCCCTTGGTGTCTCCGGAGCGGCCGCGGTCGGCAAAGGTGTAGAGCTGCTCGACATAGCCGAGCGGGTGGCCGGTCTGCGCTTCGACCCAGGCCCGCAGCGCGGTCTGCAGCGAGCGATGGGTGAACTCGAACGGGCCGCTCGGCAGCGCGGAGCCGCCGGCGATGGTCATGATCTTCGGCGTGCCCTCGGTGACGGCGACCAGCACCGCGACGAGATCGGCGGTCACCGCATTCCCCGAAGCCGGTGTGCTGGATTTCTGCGGCGATCTGGCCACCCGATCGGTCCGCGCTAGCAGTAGCCGTAGACGCCACAGGCGTAGGGCAGGCGGTCCCAATAGGTCACATAGGCACCGCCGTAGTACGGGCCGAAATAGTTGTAGGAGTGCCAGTTGCCGTAATAGCCGGGCAGCGACGACGACCCCGGCAGCAGCGGTTCGCCGGGCACGAACGGGATATACGGCTCGGAATTGAGCGGGATCACCACGGGCTGCTCGACGACCACGAGCTGGCGTCCGCGCCGCACATAGGTCGGCGATGTGATCGTGGTGCGGTAGGCGTAATGCCGGTGCGGCAGGCCCGCCGGCAGCTGGCGCGCGGCCTTGACGGTCGCGCTCTTGGCGACGGCCGGGCCGTCGGCGGCGTCAGCAGGCGGGATCGCAAACAATGCGATCGCGAGCGGCAATGTCCAGCGCAGCATCAATGGTCTCCCGAATCATCCGGAGCCTATCACTGCCACTTTAAGCCGGATTGAACGTTAACGAGAGGCCCGTCGGTATTAAGCGTTAACGGGAGGTCGGTCGCTTTGGGCAAGTTGCCGGAGCGATACGGCGCACCGCTCCGGAACAATTGCGGGATCAGGCGCGCAGGGCCTGGTCGAGGTCGGCGATCAGGTCCTCCTTATCCTCGATGCCGATCGAAAGCCGCACCACCTCGGGCGCCGCGCCCGACCTCACCTTGGCGGCGTCGTCGAGCTGGCTGTGGGTGGTGGAGGCCGGATGGATCACCAGCGAGCGGGTGTCGCCGACATTGGCGAGATGCGAGAACAGCTGCAGGTTCGACACCAGATTGACGCCCGCGTCATAGCCGCCCTTCAGGCTGAAGGTGAACACCGCGCCGGCGCCCTTCGGCGAATATTTGCGCTGCAGGGCGTTGTACCTGTCGCCGGGCAGGCCGGCATAGTTCACCGCTGACACGGCGGGGTGGGTGGAGAGGAATTCCGCCACCGCCTTGGCGTTGTCGCAGTGCTTCTGCATGCGCAGCGGCAGCGTCTCGATGCCGGTCAGGATCATGAAGGCGTTGAACGGCGACAGCGCGGGGCCGAGGTCGCGCAGGCCGAGCACGCGGCAGGCGATCGCGAAGGCGAAGTTGCCGAAGGTCTCCTGGATCCGGATGCCGTGATATTCCGGGCGCGGCTCGCTCAGCATCGGGTATTTGTTGTCCTTCGACCAGTCGAAGGTGCCGGCATCGACAATGATGCCGCCGAGCGAGTTGCCGTGACCGCCGAGGAACTTGGTCAGCGAGTGCACGACGATGTCGGCGCCGTGGTCGATCGGCTTGATCAGATAGGGCGAGGCCAGCGTGTTGTCGACGATCAGCGGCACGCCGGCCTTGCGCGCAACGGCCGCGATCGCCTCGATATCGGTGATGCTGCCTGCCGGGTTGGCGATCGACTCGATGAAGATCGCCTTGGTGTGCGGCGTCACCGCGCGCTCGAAGCTTTCGATCTCATCGGGGTCGGCCCAGGCCACATTCCAGCCAAACGCCTTGAAGGCGTGGGTGAACTGGTTGATCGAGCCACCATAGAGCTTGCGTGCCGCGATGATCTCATCGCCGGGCTTCAACAGCTGCTGCAGCACGACGACCTGCGCCGCGTGACCGGAAGCGACGGCGAGCGCCGCGGTGCCGCCTTCGAGGGCTGCGACACGTTCCTCGAGCACGGCATTGGTCGGGTTGCCGATGCGGGTATAGATGTTGCCGAAAGCCTGCAGGCCGAACAGCGAGGCCGCGTGGTCGGCGTCGTTGAAGACGAATGACGTGGTCTGGTAGATCGGCGTCGCCCGTGCGCCGGTGGTGGGATCAGGCTGCGCGCCGGCGTGCACGGCGAGGGTGGAAAATCCCGGAAGGCGATCGGTCATTCTTTAGTATCCTGTTGTGGCCTGGTCGAAACGCGCGGCATGCTGATGGCGACGGCGCCCGCCGTCAAGCGAGTTGGGCGCATCGCCAGTTTTTGGAGGGGCATCCCGCGCTATACCGGATGATCGCAGCGATTATTCCGCCGCGAAGTCAGGTCGTCTCGGTCTTGTTCTTTGCCGCGCGGTCGGACGCCGCGGTCTGTCCGCCGCCGAAGCTCGTGCGATTGAGCGACAGCCGCATGCCCTGCGTCGGGATCGGCGCGCGTTTGGAACTCAGCGTGCGCGAGTTGACGCCCATCCACGAGATCTCCGACGACAGCCGGCCATACTCGATCTTCGGGCAGCGGTTCATCACCACTTTGAGGCCCGCGGCTTCCGCCTTCTCGGCCGCGGCGTCGTCGCGTGCGCCAAGCTGCATCCAGATCACCTTCGGCGGCGTCGACAATTTCAGCGCCTCCTCGACCACGGGCATGATGTGGCTTGAATTGCGGAAGATGTCGATCATGTCGATCGGCCGATCGATGTCCGCAAGCGAGGCGACGAACGGCTTGCCCATCAGCGTCTTGCCGACATGGCCGGGGTTGACCGGGATCATGTCGTAGCCGCGCTGCGCCAGATATTTGAACGCGAAATAGCTCGGCCGCACATTGACCGGCGAGGCGCCGACCATCGCGATGGTCTTGACGTTGTTCAGAATGCTGCGGATGTAATTGTCGTCGTAGGCGTCGTGATTCATTTTTCTTCCGGGTTTGTCATTCCGGGGCTCGCGCAGCGAGAACCCGGAATCTCGAGATTCCGGGTCTGGTGCTAACGCACCATCCCGGAATGACGACCTCAGGTCGTCACTTGTCCTGCCACTTCGGATCGCGCTTCTCGATGAAGGCACCGATGCCTTCCTCGGCGTCGCGCGCCATCATGTTTTCGGTCATCACCTCGGCGGCGAAGCGATAGGCATCGGCGAGGCTCATCTCGGCCTGGCGATAGAACGCCTCCTTGCCGAGCTTGACGGTGTAGGCCGATTTCAGCGCGACCTTCTCGGCCAGCGCGATCGCAGCGTCGCGTTCGGTGCCCGCGGATACCACGCGGTTGACGAGGCCGATGCCCTGCGCCGTTGCCGCCGAGACCGGCTCTCCGGTCAGCAGCATCTCCATGGCCTGCTTGCGCGGCACGTTGCGCGACAGCGCCACCATCGGCGTCGAGCAGAACAGCCCGATGTCGACGCCCGGCGTTGCGAACGCCGCCGCTTCGGAGGCGACCGCGAGGTCGCAGCTTGCGACGAGCTGGCAGCCGGCTGCAGTGGCGATGCCCTGGACGGACGCCACCACCGGCTTCGGCAGGCGCACGATGGCCTGCATCATCGCGCTGCAGGCGTTCATGATTTGCGCGAAATAGGCGCGGCCGCGGTCGGCATCGCTGCGGCGCGCGGTAAGTTCCTTGAGGTCGTGGCCGGCGCAGAACGCCGGGCCGTTGGCGGCGAGCACGACGGCGCGGATGCGCTTGTCACCGCCGACATCGTTCAGGGCGGCGTGCAGCTCGGCGATCAGGCCCTCGGAGAGGCTGTTGCGCGCTCCGGGGCGATTGAGCGTCAGTAGCGCGATACTGCCGACGGTCTCGCGCAGCAGGATCGGCTGGTGTTGCGGCGCTTCGGCGCGGGCGGCTTGGGCGGACATGCTGAAATTCCACTTTGGTCTCTGTGACAACTTAATGTAACAGGCAGGCTGAAGCGAGGGCAGGGACGGCATGGCGACTGCGAAAATGAGCGTGGCTGACGTGGAGGAGTTCCTGCGGAGGGAATTCCCGCAGGCGTTCGTCCACGACGATGTCCGGATCGAAAGCGCCGACGGCGAGACGGCCCTGCTGCGCCAGCGCTTCAGCGAGCGCATGCTGCGGCCGGGCGGTACGGTGTCCGGGCCGACCCTGATGGGGCTGGCGGATTTCGCGATGTACGTGGTGCTGCTGTCGGCGATCGGGCCGGTTGGCCTTGCCGTGACCACCAACCTCAACATCAACTTCCTGCGCAAGGGTCAGCCGGGGCAGGACGTACTTGCGGTGGCGAGGCTGCTCAAGCTCGGCAAGCGGCTCGCGGTCGGCGAGGTCAACCTGCTGTCCGGCTCGTCTCCCGATCCCATCGCCCATGTCACGGCGACCTATTCCATTCCAAATCAATAGGCTTTTCTACGGTATTATTGCACCATAATTGCAAGCCATTGTTTTTTCTGATGTAATTTGAGCGCGTGGGCGTTGACGCGCGATCGCGGCTTCTCTAGAAAGCTGCCAGTTCGGCGCATACGGCGCCGATTTCTTTTTCACGGATTTCACACATGAGCACGTTCTCGGCCAAGCCCGCCGAAGTGACGAAGAAGTGGGTCGTGATCGACGCCAAGGGTCTGGTCGTCGGTCGCCTCGCCACGCTCGTCGCGATGCGCCTGCGCGGCAAACACCTGCCCACCTACACCCCGCATGTCGATTGCGGCGACAACGTCATCATCGTCAACGCCGCGCATGTGGTGCTGACCGGTCGCAAGCGCGACCAGAAGACCTACTACAAGCACACCGGCTTCATCGGTGGCATCAAGGAGCGCACCGCGAAGCAGATCCTCGAGGGTCGCTTCCCCGAGCGCGTCGTCGAGAAGGCGATCGAGCGCATGATCCCGCGCGGTCCGCTCGGCCGCATGCAGATGGGCAATCTGCGCGTCTATCCCGGTGCTGATCATCCGCATGAAGCGCAAAGCCCCGAGAAGGTCGATATCGCTTCCCTGAATCGCAAGAACACGAGGGCCGCATAATGTCCGATACGTTGCAGTCCCTCGACCAGCTCTCGCAGGTCAAGCCGGCCGCTCCCGACGCGCCGAAATACGTCAAGAAGGTCGACAAGTACAATCGCGCCTACGCCACCGGCAAGCGCAAGGACGCGGTCGCCCGCGTCTGGGTCAAGCCGGGCTCCGGCAAGATCTCGGTCAACACCCGCGAGTTCGAAGTCTACTTCGCCCGCCCGGTGCTGCGCATGATGATCCAGCAGCCGCTGGTCGCTGCCGCCCGTAACGGCCAGTACGACGTGATCTGCACCGTCGCCGGCGGCGGTCTCTCCGGCCAGGCCGGTGCTGTCCGCCACGGCATCTCGAAGGCGCTCACCAACTTCGAGCCCGAGCTGCGCGGCGTCCTCAAGAAGGGCGGCTTCCTGACCCGCGACAGCCGCTCGGTCGAGCGCAAGAAGTACGGCAAGGCGAAGGCCCGCAAGTCCTTCCAGTTCTCGAAGCGCTAATTCGAGTTCTAAAATTCGCGGCAATTGCCGCGGGCATCGAGTTGCAGAGGGCGCCGCGAGGCGCCCTTTTTGCTGCGTCCGACCGGCGATGCTTCGGCGCGAATTAGCGCAGTTTTTCATGAAAACTTGCGTGTGCGTGCAAACGAAATTGGAACTCGCACCTTCTAGCTTGCGGGCTCGCAATGGCGCTGCATCACCGTATTTATTTGCGCCTGCGAACGTTGCATCACACCGGGCTGGGGTGAGTTTATGTCGTTCGATCCATCGACACTTTATTTGTTCGCCACCATGGTCGCGGGCATGCTCGGCGCCATGCTGTGGTTGTTCGGTAGGCAGGAGAACATTTCCGCGCTGAAATGGTGGGGCACCGCCTATCTGCTCGGCGCGGCCTCGGTTGCGGTCTGGACGGTCGGCAGTTCGACGCTCGATCCGATGGTTCTGCTGGGCCTCAATGCGATCGGCTTCGCCGCCTGCGGCGCTGGTCTGGAATGCCGCGCGCATTTTCCACGGCCGCAAGGCCAATTTGCTGGGCCTCGTGCTCGGCCCGATCGCATGGATCGGGGCGGTGACGACGGTTGAGGATCCCGCGATGCGCCTGACGATCGGCGCCGGGATCGTCGCGATCTACGCCGCGCTGACCGCATCAGAACTGTGGAGCGAGCGCCGCCGCGCGATGCAACGGCGCTGGCTTGCGATCGTCATCCCGGTCGCGCACGGTTGCGTCCTGATGCTGCCGATCCTGGTCGGCGACCTGCTGCGATTGAACGGCCAGAATTTCGTCTCCAGCTTTTGGGTCACGCTGTTTTCGATCGAACTCGTGCTGTACGCGATCGGCACGGTGTTCGTGATCTTCATGATGGTGTCGGACCGCGCGGTGGCCGTGCACAAGACGGCCGCGTCGATCGACCCCCTGAGCGGCATGCTCAACCGCCGCGGCTTCACCGAGGCCTGCGCGCGGGTGATCGAGCGCGAGTCCATTGCCGGCCGGCCGGTCACCGTGATGATCTTCGACATCGATCACTTCAAGTCGATCAACGACCGCTTCGGCCATCCCGCGGGTGACGAGATCCTGAAGCTGTTCTCCGCCGTCGTGGTCAACAGCCTCAGGATCAGCGATCTGTCGGGCCGGATCGGCGGCGAGGAATTCGCGGCGCTGCTGCCGTGCTCGCTGGAGGAAGGTGTGCTGGTCGCCGAGCGCGTGCGCGAAGCCTTCGAGAACAGCAACATCACCTGCGAGGAAGGCGCGGTCGACACCACGGTCAGCATCGGCGTCGCCGGTGGCCCCGCCGGCACCGAGCTCGAGGTGCTGCTGGCCTCGGCCGACACCGCGCTCTACCAGGCCAAGCGCGGCGGCCGCAACCGCGTCGAGGCGGCGGAGGAATTGCCGCTCTCGCTTGAGAACTGGCGGCGCAAGACTGCGGGCCTGCCGGCTTCGGCGCGGCAAAAGCCGGCAAGCGTCCGGGCATGAGTGCGGTAACGAGTGGTTAACCATTCGATCCCATGCTTTCGGGCATGGAGTCGATCCGCACCCGCAATCCTCAGTCAGCCCTGATGTCGCTCGAAGCCGACGCGGTTTCGGCGCGCAGCGGTTTCGCCTGCCTGTTCTCGGACTCCCATGAATACGAGACCGCGCTGATCGCTGAACGACGCGCGCAGGGGCGATACCAGCCGCCGAAGAGTCGCTGGCCGATGGTGATGCTGGCCGGCGTAATGCTGATGGTCGCGGGAACGGTGCTGCTGCTCTCCTGACGTGCGGTCACGCGGCCCGCTCCGGATCCTCGGTCTTGAAGTGATCGATCATCACCTTGGCGATCGCCATCAGCGGCAGCGCCAGCGCCAGCCCCCAGATGCCGAACACGACGCCGAGCAGGATCTGGAACGCGAACAGCGTGGCCGGCGGGATGTCGAGCGCCTGGCGCTGGATGATCGGCGTCAGCACGTAGCTTTCCAGCGCGTGCACGCCGAGGAACAGGATGAAGGCCGACAGCGCCGCGATCCATCCGGTCGCCAGACTCGCCAGCACCACGATCAGCCCGCCGAGGATCGCGCCGACGGTCGGAATGAAGGCGAGCAGGCCGGCCTGGATGCCGAGGATGAACGAGCTCGGAATGCCGATGATGGCAAGCCCGATCCAGGTGACGAGGAACACCGCCGTCATCGTGATGATCTGCGCGATCAGCCAGCGCTCCAGCGTCTCGCCGATGCGGTCGACGATGACGGTCGCCTGCGCGCGGTACTTCGCCGGCGCGATGAACAACAGCCCGGCGCGGTAGATGCTCGGCTGGGCCGCGAAGGCGAGCCCGAGAAACAGCACGATGAAGAAGTTGCCGACGACGCTGACTGTGCCGAGCAGCACCTTCAGCGTCTGGCTGATGATGGCGCCGCCGCTTGAGGCGAGCGCACCGGCGCCGGGGATGCCGTGGGACTGGGACGATGGGGGCGTCGTCGTTGTCGTCGTCACGGCGGTGCCTTCGCCCTTCGCCTCGCCCGCGGCATTGGTGAAATCGAGATAGCTGGTGTCGACCCCGTGCTGTTCGAGGAAGTCCTTGACGCTGCCGAGCTGTGATTTGATCGTGTTGCTCAGCACCGTGGCCTGCTGCGCGATCGTGGTGCCGCCGAGGAACACGATGCCGGACAGCAGCCCGGCCATCGCCAGGCAGACGATCGCAAGACGCAACGCGTGGGGCAGCTTGGTCAGCCGGCCGAGCAGGGTGGTCATGGCATTGAGGGCGACTCCGAGCAGCATGCCGGCGAACAGCAGGAACAGGGTCGCGGCAAAATGCCAGGCGAAGGTCAGCAGGGCAGCGAACAGCACCACGCCGATGCCGCCGACGGCGATCGCCCATGCCAAGTCGTTGCGGGCCTGCAGGCGATTGTCAGCCGAGTCTGTCACGGGTGATTCCCCCTTCGCGACGGTGTTTCGAGCAGTCTTTGGCGAAAACCGCGCCGGGATCAAGCTGGCGGGGCCATGCCGGTTCGCCGCTGACGCGCCGCGGCGCCCGGCGCGATCGGTGGGCATCTGGCCGGCTTTGGGTCCCGAGGGGTGCGAATCTGTGCAGGACTGCAAGCCCCCCTGTGCAGATATAGACAGTTGATCCAGCGGGAACTCGAAGGCATGATCGTCTCCGCAACGTCGCAAACTTAGAAGAATCATTGCGCGAGACTTCAATAATGAGACGGCCCGTGGTCGGCGTGATCGGAAACGCCCATCGCATCGAAAATCGTTTCACAGTCCAGATGGTCGGGGAGCGCAACCTTCGCGCGGTTGCCGAGGTGTCGGGCGCGGTGCCGCTGATGTTCGCCGGCAGCCCCGAAATCACCGAGGTCGGCGCCTTGCTCGACGTGGTCGATGGGGTGGTGCTGACCGGGGCCCGCGCCAATGTTCATCCGACCCGCTTCAATACCGAACCTTGCGCCGCCCACGAGCCCTACGACATCCACCGCGACGACGTTGCGCTGGCGCTGTCGGAAGCCTGCGTCGCGCGCGGTGTGCCGATCTTCGGCATCTGCCGCGGCCTGCAGGAGATGAACGTCGCCTTCGGCGGCTCGCTGCATCCGGAGATCCGCGAGATTCCGGGCCGCATGAACCACCGGATGCCGCGGCTGGAGAACGGCGAGATCCATCCTGACCCGACCGTTGTGTTCGCCGACCGTCATGACGTCGCGCTGACGCCGGGCGGCGCGTTCGCAAAAATCCTCGGCCGGGAGACCATTCGAGTCAATTCGCTGCACGGCCAGGGCATCCTCGAGCCCGGCAAGCGCGTCGTGATCGAGGGCATCGCCGAGGACGGCACCATCGAGGCGATCCGCATCGCCGATGCGCCGGGTTTTGCGCTGGGTGTGCAGTGGCACGCCGAATACGATCCGCAGCGCAATCCGATCAACCGCGCGCTGTTCGAAGCCTTCGGCGACGCGCTGCGCGAACGGCGGCGGGCGGCGTAGGACGGTTTCACCGCCTCCGTCCCTGTCCGTTAATCACGACGACGACGCGCTGTCGTCTTGCGAAAGCAAGGGACCCATGCTCCGCAGCGGTTGTTGTGGAGGGGCTCGTCATTGCAGCACTGCTCAACAATGACCATCGGTGGTTGGGTCCCTGCTTTCGCACTAGGGGATGCACACATCTGGTGCGACGGATTGACTCGGGTCAGAGATTGGGGATTCCAGAATCGGGGGTCTCGGTGACTTCTATTACGGCACTTCGGCTTGGGCGGAGGTGCCAGCATGTTGTCGCGGATTGACTGGACGTTGGGCCGGTTCGAGGATGGTCGTCTCGATAAAGGGGGGCGGCGCTCATCGGACGCATGGTCGCGGGCAAGGATGTATGCCTTCGGCGGCTTTCCAAGGGAGACCGCGCGCTGGAGGTGCGGTTCAACCGCTTTCTCGGTAACTCCAAGGTGACGAAGGAGCGCATCATCGAAAGCTGGAGCGAAAGCACGGCTGCGGCGGTTACAGGCCGCCATGTTTTGGCGATCCAGGACACCAGCGAGATCCACTTCAACACCACGCCGCAACGCCGGCGCGGGCTCGGGGAGATCGGCAAGGGCAATCACCACGGCGTGCTGCTGCACCCGATGCTGGCGGTGGATGCGGACAATGGCACCTGCCTGGGACTTTTGAGCGGCGAGGTGTGGACGCGTGAAGGCCCTCGGAGCGTCTCGCATGACAGCCGCGACCTGTCGGACAAGGAATCGCAGCGCTGGATTGCCACCGCCCTTGCGGCCAAGCCGCTGCTTACCGGTGCTGCAATGGTGACCCTGCTTGGTGACCGCGAGAGCGACATCTTTGCTCTTTATGCCAGCGCAGCCGAGCAAGACTACCGCGTGATCGCCCGCAGCATGCATGATCGCAAGCTGGCCGACACGACGGGTTTGTATGCGGCGATCGACGCCATGACGGCGGTAGAGCGTCGCATCATCGAGTTGCCTGCGCGTGCGGGGCGGCCTGCACGTCCGATGGACCTCGAACTTCGCTTCGGCGCAATCGAGCTGGCCCGGCCGCAAAGCAAGTTCCTGCGCCATTTGCCGAAAAGCCTGCATCTGGCCATCGTTGACGTCCGCGAGATCAATGCCGATCCCAACGTCGAGCCGTTGCACTGGCGTCTTCTCACCTCTCACGAGGTCACCAGTTCAGACGATGCCTGGCGCATTGTCGCCTGGTACAAGCAGCGCTGGATCATCGAGCAGTTCTTCCGCGTCCTCAAGACGCAGGGCTTCAAGCTCGAGGATAGCCAGATCGGCACCGCCGGCCGGCTTCTCAAATTGGTTGCCATCGCTGCCAAGGCCGCGATCATCACCATCCAGCTCCTGCAAGCGCGCAACGGGAGCCAGCAGTCGCTTCACGTTGCCTTCAATCCCAGCGAGATCGATGCGTTGACCGCCCTCAATCAGCAGCTTGAAGCCAGGAACAGACGACTGAAGAACCCGCATCCGTCCGATCGTCTTGCCTGGGCGGCCTGGATTATCGGCCGCATTGGAGGATGGGACGGCTATCCGTCCTCCAAGCCACCAGGCCCCATCACCTTCAAAAACGGTCTCGATTACTTCCGCGCCGTCGCTCTCGGATGGAGCCTCAGAAATGTGTGCATGCCCTAGGCGGTGTGGACAGTTATCGCAGCCATAGGACGATGGCTGCGAGAGTGATGACGGCAAGGTAATTTCGGGCGGTCTTTTCGAAGCGGGTTGCGACGCGGCGGAATTGCTTGAGCTTTGAGAAGCAGCATTCGACGAGATGGCGCTGGGCATAGAGATGCTTGTCGAGCGGATACTTGAGCGCGCGTGACGGGTTGTTGGGGATGACGGCGAGCGCGCCCTTGGCTGCAATGTCCTGGCGCAGGTGATCGGCGTCATAAGCCGTATCGGCCATGAAAACCTCGGCAGGCAATCCCTCGATCAATGTGGCGGCTTGCGGTGCATCGCCCTTCTGGCCTGCGGTGATCGTGAACCGTACCGGACATCCCAAGCCGCGAACGGCCATATGTATCTTGGTGCTCAGGCCGCCGCGCGAACGGCCAAGCGCCTGATCTTCAGACCCCCTTTTTTGGCCCCGGCAGCATGCTGATGGGCTCGAACAATGGTGGAATCGACAATCAGATATTCGAAGTCCGGATCGTCGGACATTGCCTCGAAGATCCGCCACCAGACGCCTTTGGCACTCCATCGGCTGAAGCGCCGGAACGCGCTGTTCCAATCCCCGAACGCTTCCGGAAGATCACGCCAGGGAGAGCCCGTGCGAACGATCCACAGCACACCTTCCACGAACATCCGATTGTCGCGCCCGGTCGAGCCCTTCTGGTCAGGCCGGCCTATGATCAGCGGCGCCATCCGCTCCCAAGCCGCATCGCTCAACACCAGACGATCCATCACACCCAAGACTGCCTCCCAAAAGCAGCCTTGAATCTGATTTGCTCCTAAAAGGGAATCCTTAGAGTCCACACCGCCTAGTGCTTTCGCAGGGACGACACCGAATGTGTGGCGTCGTCTGTCCGTCGGGTCGGTTTGTGGCACCTCGGTTCGGGAAGCAATGAAAGACGTGGAGCTTTCCTTTGCCAATCCATGCGAGCCGAGCGGCAGGCGAGTGGATCGTCCACTCAGGGCGTCACGAACGCAAAGTGTGTTGTCCCCGCAACGTCACAAGAGTTCCGTTGAGCATCGTACCTGTTGGGGCTTCACTGTGTGGCAAATTCCCAGTCTAATAACGGCGGACCTGAGGCAAAGATTTTACCACCAAGACGTTCATTTAAGATCAGGTTCAAGAGGCCGCTGACCAGCGCCAGCGGCCTCTTCGTGTTGCTTCATTGATCGCAAAGTGCAGGTATCGGCCGTTGCCGCGTCGACGGCACGCAGGAAGCAGCACGTCACGGCATTAGCGCACTGACCATGGCCATGCCGGCGGTTGCGGTTTGCTGGTGGCGTGCGGCCGCGTCGGGGTTGGCGCCGGTTTGCGCGCCTGGGCAACATCGGTCGACGGCCGCGGACGCGGCAGTGGTATTTCCGGGGCTACCGTTGGCTGTTCGGGGCTTACCTTTGGCTGTTCGGGGCTCACCTTCGGCTCTGCGGCGTTGGCAATGACACCGGCCAGCTGGTCCTGGCTTGCGTTGAGCCGCTCGGTGACCGTCTCGCTTTCGCGAGCCATCTGATCCTGGGTCGCCTTGATCTGGTCGATGATATCTTTGCTGCGTGCCATTTCTGCTTGGCTCGCCTCGAGTTGGCTTGCGACATTTTTATGGTCGCGGACCAATTGTTCTTGCCTCACCTCAAGCTGTTCGACCGCTTGCCTCAAGGCAGCGAGATCGCGCGCCATCGGTTGAAGCTGCTGCGCCAAGTCGGAAGAAAGTGCGGCGGCAGTCGGCGCAACGTCTTTCGGCGCGGCGTCCTTCGGCGGGGTTTGCGCAGGAGGTGAGGAGTGGCCAGGGGAGGCCGCCATCGCCGTATCGCTGGGTGACGACCACCACCAAGCAGCGCCACCAATGCATGCTGCCAGCACGGAACCGACAATGGCCAGGTGGCGCCAATCCGCCAATCGATGAACCGCTTCTAGCGGCGCGTGAAACGCTTTCTTGCCGGTCGGCGGGCCGGAAGGGCTGACTCCTGCTTCGCGCGCGAGGTTCGAAAGCTGCTCTTCCAAGCTCACGAGCCGCCCTTCCGCGACCCTGTCATTCAGCATGGAATCCATTTTGTGCTCCGTAGCAAATGCAAGGTCACCCGCCTTGAGAGCAGATCCGCTCTTCGGCGCGCTAACATTCAACGGGACCCAGATCGGTATTTGCAGCTTAAGCCTACGAGGGATGAGGATGCGGCCTGCACGTCACATCGTCTCTCTTTTTGTAAGCTCATCCTTCCTGAACTGTCCCGACGATTTTGGCCGAGATATTGTTCGTCCGCAATCGGGAACACCGCTTGCCACGGGGCGCTCGAGCTCGTGGATCGAGGTCCTGTTCGGCCGCCTCACGATGCGTCTCGCAGCCGAGGCACGTTACTTCGAGGTGTCGTAAGTCGGCGTTGAGAGCGTCGCCAAGCGCCGGCGAGGGCTGGGCTGGACCCTGAAACGCGGGAGTGTTCCATGTTTGGCGAGCGACCATGTCGGCATCCCGCCTGGCGCGTTCGGCCGACGGCTGACCACGGCGCCAAACATGTACTCCGGGGCCCTCCTGCAAATTCTCGGTATATTGAGTTGTGCTGCCGGCGAGATGTACCGCTGGTCGACAGGTCGCAGCTATACTTCCGGTATTGCGCGTGCGCCGGAATCGGCCTCCCTCCGTACTAATACGGATACGAAAGTGGCGGATTGCGGCGCCGGACTCGGCTAAGCAACAGGGATATTTGCTCCGGCGCCGACGCCCCTTTCCGAATACTGCTTTTCCTTTTCCATTTTCGGGTGCAGCCGACACGAGGGGTTGGTCGGGATGAATTTGTCGGGCCGTCTGGCGATGGGGATGTTGTTTCCCGTCGCCGCGCTCCTGCTCGCGCTGGGCTTCATCCATGGCGTGACCTGGCCGGGCGTTCTGCTCGCGGGTGGCGCGGTTGCGGTGGTATTGATGACGGCTGAGGTGATTGCGAGATCGCTGTCCAGGACGCCCGCCCAGCTGGTGCGGGCGGCGGAGGCGCTGTCGCGCGGCCAGCAGGTCTCGCTCGGCTCAAGCGATGACGGCGAGACCGCTCAGCTCGCGGCGACGCTTGCCGAATTGTCGGCGCAGCTGGGCAGCAGGCAGCACCTGCTGGAGAAGACCGTCGAGAGCATCCGCGATCCGGTGGTGGTCGCCGACGAGCACGGGATGATCGTGATCGTCAACGCCGCGGCGCGACGGCTGTACAGTGTCGAACCCGGTTTTGATACCCTGACCGGCGTTCGCACCTTCCAGAACTATTATGCCGACGGCACCACCGTGATGCCGATCCCGGACACGCCGATGGCGCGTGCGCTGCGCGGCGATGACGTCGACGATTTCGAGCTGATCGTCAAACCGCAACCGCCGCAACCGGCCGTCTTCCTTGTCGTCAACGCGCGGCCGCTGCGCGACGATACCGGCAATCTGCGGGGCGCGGTCGCCGTACTGCATGACGTCACCGCGCAGCGGCGGGCACACCAGGCGCTGGTCGAAAGCGAGCAGATGGCGCAGGCCATCGTCAGGACCGCGCTCGACGCCTTCGTCCAGACCGACCAGGACGGCGTCATTCTCGACTGGAGCCCGCAGGCCGAGGCGCTGACCGGCTGGACGCGCTCCGAGGCGGTCGGTTATCGGGTGGTCGAACTGGTGTTTCCGGAGGAGCTGCGCCTCGCGCACCGGCAGCGGATCACCCGCTTCCTGCAGGAGACCGCGGCCGGCGGCATGGGCATGCGCTTTGAAACGGCGTGCCTGCACCGCGACGGTCACCGGTTCTATGTCGAGGTGTCCCTCAACGCGCTGCGCCGCGGTGACGGCTGGATCATCAATTCCTTTGTCAGGGACGTCAGCCAGCGCCGGATCGCCGAGGAGCAGTTGATCCAGGCCCAGAAGTCGGAATCGCTGGGGCGGCTGACCGGCGGCATCGCGCACGACTTCAACAACATGCTGACCGTGATCACCGGCACGATCGAGATCCTTGCCGACGGCGTCAAGGACAACCCGCAACTCGCCGCGATCGCCAAGCTGATCAGCGATGCCGCCGATCGCGGCGCGCAGCTCACCTCGAGCCTCCTGGCATTCGCGCGCAAGCAACCGCTGCAGCCCGGCGAGACCGACGTCAACGACCTGGTCGGCGAGGTGGTCCGGCTGCTGTCGCAGACGCTCGGCTCGCAGACCGAGATCAGGACGGAGCTCGGCCGCAACGCCTGGCTCGCCTTCGTCGACCGCAGCCAGCTTGGTGCCGCGCTGGTCAATCTCGCCATCAATGCGCGCGATGCCATGCCCGACGGCGGCATGCTGAGCTTTGCGACCCGCAACATCCAGCTCGGGATTCCCGACGCCGTGGCGTGCGGCGTCGAGCGCGCCGGCGATCATCTCGTGATCGAGGTGACCGATACCGGCACCGGCATTTCGCCGACGCATCTAGAGAAGATCTTCGATCCGTTCTTTTCCACCAAGGAGGTCGGGCAGGGCGCCGGGCTTGGGCTCAGCATGGTGTTCGGCTTCGTCAAGCAAAGCGGCGGCGGTATCGAGGTCAAGAGCGAGCAGGGGCGCGGCACCATCTTCAGGATCTATCTGCCGAAGGCCGACGGCACCGCACAGCGCGCGGCGGAGGAGGACGATCTGCCCGTCAGGGGCGGCGACGAGACGATCCTGTGCGTCGAGGACGATCCTACGATCCGGGACTATGTCACGGGCCAGCTCGAAAGCCTCGGCTACCACGTTCTGGTTGCGGCGAACGCGGACGCCGCGCTCGAGATCGTCAAACGCGGCACCGCGTTCGACCTTCTGTTCACCGATATCGTGATGCCCGGCAGCATGAACGGCCGGCAATTGGCGGAGACGCTGATGGCCGGGCGCCCGGCACTGCGGGTGCTGTTCACCTCGGGCTACAGTGACGGCGTGCTGCCCGCGCAGCAGGGGCGTGGCGGCCACGGCATTCCGCTGCTGACCAAGCCCTATCGGCGCGGCGAGCTGGCGCGGATGCTGCGGCGCTGCCTTGATCTTCAGGTCGACTTTCAGGGCGATCCGGTTCCGCAGCCTTATTCCGTGCAGCCCGATCTCGAACGCTTCCTGCGCGAGAATCCGCCCGCGAAGACGTAGCCGCGGCGTGACCTGGATGCCAACGGGTCCGCAAGCGCGGCCCGATGATAAACTGCGCGAAACCCATCATCCCTGATGCGGCCGCTATTTGATGGGTTTCGCTTCGCTCTACCCATCCTACGCGCTAAGCTCCCGCGACAAAGGCGCGGCCGGTCAACGGCCCGATTTCAGGGAGTATGGAATGCAGGACCGCAAATGGTCGAGGCGCGACTGGCTCAAGGTGACGGCGGCCACCGCCGCCGGCATGGTATTCGCGGAGCCGCTGCACGCGGCGGCGCCGCCGGCGGAAGCCGTGACGCCGGAGCTGATCGCAGCCGCCAAGAAGGAAGGCAAGATCTCGTTCTACAGCGCGCTGGAGCTGAACACGGCCGAGCGTCTCGCGCGTGACTTCGAGCAGAAATATCCCGGGATCAGCGTCCGCGTCGAGCGCTCGGGCGCGGAGCGTATCTTCCAGCGCATCGCACAGGAGCAGGGCAGCGGCATCAACGCCGTCGACGTCGCCAATTCCACAGATCCCGCGCATTACCTCGACTGGAAGAAGAACGACTGGCTCGCGGCCTATGTGCCGGAGGACGTCGCCAGGCATTTTCCGGCCGACCAGATCGATCCCGACGGCACCTCGGCGACATCCTGCGCCTGGTTCGAGGTAATCGGCTACAACACCGAGCAGGTGAAGCGCGAGGAGGCGCCGAAGAGCTACGCCGACCTGCTCGATCCCAAGTGGCGCGGCAAGATCGTCAAGGGCCACCCGAGCTATTCCGGCGCGATCATGACCGCGACCTTCGTGCTGGCGCGCGACCTCGGCTGGCCGTATTTGGAGAAGCTTTCGCAACAGCGCGTGATGCAGGTGCAGTCGGCGGCCGATCCGCCGAAGAAGATCCTGCTCGGCGAGCGTGCGGTGATGGCCGACGGCAACGACTATAACCTCGTGCTGGCCAAGGATCAGGGCAAGCCGGTCGAGGTGGTCTATCCCGCCGAGGGCGCGCCGCTGATCATCGTCCCGAGCGGCATCTTCAAGAACGCGCCGAACCCGAATGCGGCGCGGCTGTTCCAGAGCTATTTTTTCAGCGCCGAGACCCAGCAGATGTTGGCTGACGAATTCGCGCACCGCTCGTTCCACGCCAAGGTGAAGGAGAAGGCCGGTCACGCGCCGCTCGACAAACTGAAAATGCTCAAGGCCGATCCGGCCCAGGTGCAGGTGCAGTCGGAGGAGATCAAGGCGAGGTACGCGAAGCTGTTCCGGGTGTAGGTCAAGCTCCGTAGGATGGGTAGAGCGAAGCGAAACCCATCGCTTGTGCAGGGGGCGAGATGATGGGTTTCGCTGCGCTCTACCCATCCTACAGATCCAAGGCTACTAGCGTCATTGCGAGCGAAGCGAAGCAATCCATCTTTCCGGATACGCGGAGAGATGGATTGCTTCGTCGCTTCAGCGCAAAATTGCTTTGCAATTTTGTCGCGAGCTCCTCGCAATGACGCGGATAACGCTCGGACCGCCGGGCGGCGCAGTGAGGGGCTGCGGTCGGCTAACCTCCCACTTCCGCGCTGAGCATCGGCCCGAACAGCTCCCATCGCTCGCCCTTGAGTCGTCTGAGCTGCATCTGCTTGATCGGCGCGAAATCGATCGTGCTGGTGTTCATTGTGATGCCGGGCAGCAGGTTGGTGGTGCGGAAGGCCTTCAGGTTGGCGGCCTGCTTCATGACGTTGGCGCGCGTGAGATCGTCGCCGCACTGCTTAAGCACCTGAACCAGCGTCTGAGCCGCATTGTACCCTGTCATAATCAGGCTGTCGGCCCGATTGCCTTCGGGGAAATATTTGGAGAGATATTCGTCGAACGCCTTCATGCCGGGATCGTCCTTCCATTGCGGATCGAGCGGATCCATCAGGTAGGCCACCGAGATGATGCCTTGTGCGTTCTCGAAGCCGGCAGGCTGGATCACGGCGCCGAGCGAGGAACCTACCGAGTTGAGGATGTGCAGCGGTTTCCAGCCGATCTCGGCCGCCTTCTTGATGGCCTGCGCCGCGAATTTCGGTGTGGCGATGTCGACGAATACATCGGCATTCATCGATTTCATCTTGACGATGTGCGTGTCGATGGTCGGCTCGGCCACCTCATAGGCATCCTCGATCACGATCATCGACGCAGCCTTGTCGCCGAGGCCGTCCTTCAGGCCCTTGAGATAGTCCTTTCCATAATCGTCGTTCTGGTAGAGGACCGCGATTCTGCCGTTCGGCTTTTCCTTCAATATGTGCTTGGCGTAGATCCGTCCCTCGCTCTGATAACTGGGCTGCCAGCCCATGGTCCATGGGAAGCTTTGCGGATCGTTCCACTTGGTGGCACCGGTCTGAATGAACAGCTGCGGTACCTTCTTCACGTTCATGTATTTCTGAATCGCGCCGTTGGATGCCGTGCCGAGAGAGGCGAAGATCAGCAAGACCTCGTCGCCTTCGACCAGCTTGCGCGCCTGCTCGACCGTCTTCGGCGGACTGTAGCTGTCGTCGTAGGAGATGAAGTTGATCTTGCGGCCATTGATGCCGCCCTCGGCGTTGATCTTGCGGAAATAGGCCGCCTGGGCCCGGCCGCTGGTGCCGTAGGCGGATGCGGGCCCGCTATACGGCATGATGTTGCCGATCTTGATTTCAGTATCGGTTGCGCCGATGTCGTATTTCTTCTGTGCCAATGCGCTGCCAGCACAGACAGCGAAAATGATGATGGCGGTCGAAAGCGCCGCCATTCGTCGAGCGACGAAAGACATCTCGTTTCTCCCCATGCAGAAAATGATTGCGTGTTTTATCGGAGGCCGCTTTCGGGTCCTTGCAGGCAGTGAACACCCGAGCCCAGGCGTTGTCGATCCCGGAAACACAACCTTGTGTGCGGTTCGCATCACGTCATCAGGTTCGTCAGCGTTGCTGACCGTAGTCTTCCGGGGCTTCCCGCGATCAGGCCGCGCGCATCGATCGCTGCACGCGGTAGGCCTGGGGTGAGGTGAGCGTGAGCTTGCGGAAGGCTTTTCGAAAGCTGCTCTCGTCCTCATAGCCGGTGGCGCGGGCGATCGCCTTGATCGGCTGCGCCGTGGTCTCCAATAGCGTGCGGGCGTGCTCGACGCGGCGGCGCATGATGAAGGCCTGCGGCGGCTCGTGGGTCAGTTCGCGGAAGCGGCGGTTCAGGGTGCGTTCGCTGAGGCCGAGCGCGTGTGCGAGGCCGCGCACCGTGATCGGGGCCTTGCCGGTGCGGCGCACCAGCATGTCCGCCTTGATCAGCAGCGGATCCTGGCCGAGCATGTAGCCGAGCGGCATGAAGATCGCCTGGGTGCGCTGCGCGGTGTCGATCACCGCATAGTCGGCGCAAATTTTTGCGACCTCCGCGCCTTCGACAAGCTCGATCAGCCGCAGCAACAGATCGACCCACGACATCGGGCCGGCGGCGCAGACCAGGCGATCGGCCTGCGTGATCACGGCATCACCGGCGAGATCGACCTTGGGATGGCGGCGGCGCAGCTCGCTCTGCAGCCACCACGTGATGGTGGCGCGGCGGCCGTCGAGCAGGCCGGCATTGGCGAGCAGCAGCACGCCGCTGCAGAATGCACCGATCAGCCGGCCGCTGGCATGCTGCCGGCGCAGCCAGGCGCCAGCACGGTCATATTGCGGTTGCAGGCGCTCGGCGGTGAGATGATCGACCAGGCTGCCCGGCACGATGATCGCGTCGCACGCCGTCCGCCTGCCCACCGCACCATCGACGGCGAGCAACTTGCCGCCGCCGGCGCGCACCGCCTTGCCGTCGAGCGAGAGCGTCTGCCAGCTGAAGCGCGCCTTGCCGCCGCGCAGCTGCATCACGTGGTTGGCGAGGGTGAGGATGTCGGCGATGCCGGCGACCGCCGATTGCATGCAGCCTTCCAGCGCGAGGATCGCAAGCTTCATGGGACCTCCGGAATTTGCCGTCATGCTAGCCGATCAGCGCAATCGGGCGGTGGCAGATATTGCCCGATCTCTGTCCGATCGGCCACTGCCTGATTGTGCCGTGCCGGTCCATCTTCGCTGCGTTGTCACACCCTCAGCAATGGAGAGAGACCATGCCTTACGTCACCATTTCCACCGTCCGCGGCATCTTCGATGTCGCGCAGAAGCAGGCGCTGCTGGAGCGCGTCACCGACCTCATGGTCGAGATCGAGGGGCAGGGCAACCCGGACTTCCGCCGCAACGTCTGGGTCAAGATCGAGGAGGGTGAGCCGGCGAGCTGGTCGCTCGGCGGCATGATCCCGACGCCCGACATGATCGCCGGTACCTTCGGCGCGCTCGACGCCGGCGGACGGCGGCTCGCCAAGGCGAAGGTGTAACCGCCCTTCGTAGGATGGGTAGAGCGAAGCGAAACCCATCATCTCAAGGCTTGCACCGGTGCGATGGGTTTCGCT
Source organism: Bradyrhizobium sp. USDA 4502 (assembly GCF_054063355.1). Taxonomy (NCBI): domain Bacteria; kingdom Pseudomonadati; phylum Pseudomonadota; class Alphaproteobacteria; order Hyphomicrobiales; family Nitrobacteraceae; genus Bradyrhizobium; species Bradyrhizobium sp. USDA 4502. The sequence continues at coordinate 3,292,318 of NZ_JBSSGF010000001.1, read as the reverse complement.
TCGCTCTACCCATCCTACGCACCGTTCTCACCCAAAAACAAAAGGCGCTTCCGGTGGAAGCGCCCTTCGCTTGTCGTCGGTGCCGTAAGATTTACAGCGAGTAGTACATCTCGAATTCCACCGGGTGCGGGGTCATTTCGAAACGCGCGACCTCGGTCATCTTCAGCTCGATATAGGCGTCGATGAAGTCGTCGTCGAACACGCCGCCGTTCTTGAGGAACGCGCGGTCCTTGTCGAGGCTCTCGAGCGCCTCGCGGAGCGAGCCGCAGACGGTCGGGATCTGCTTCAGCTCTTCCTTCGGCAGATCGTAGAGGTCCTTGTCCATCGCCGGACCCGGATCGATCTTGTTCTTGATGCCGTCAAGACCGGCCATCAGCATCGCGGCGAAGCCGAGATAGGGGTTGGCCATCGGGTCCGGGAAACGCACCTCGACGCGCTTGGCCTTCGGGTTCGCGGTGTAGGGGATGCGGCAGGCCGCCGAGCGGTTGCGCGCCGAGTAGGCGAGCAGCACGGGGGCTTCATAGCCCGGCACCAGACGTTTGTAGGAGTTGGTCGACGGGTTGGTGAAGGCGTTGATCGCCTTGGCGTGCTTGATGACGCCACCGATGTAGTGCAGGCAGGTCTCCGACAGGTCGGCGTATTTGTTGCCGGCGAAGGTCGGCTTGCCGTCCTTCCAGATGGACTGATGCACATGCATGCCCGAGCCGTTGTCGCCGTAGACCGGCTTCGGCATGAAGGTGGCGGTTTTGCCGTAGATGTGGGCGACCTGGTGGATGCAGTACTTGTAGATCTGCATATGGTCGGCCATCAGCGTCAGGGTGTCGAACTTCATGCCGAGCTCGTGCTGGGCCGAAGCGACTTCATGGTGGTGCTTCTCGACCTTGACGCCCATCTTGGCCATCGCGCCGAGCATCTCCGAGCGCATGTCCTGCACCGAGTCCTGTGGCGGCACGGGGAAGTAGCCGGCCTTGGTGCGGATGCGGTGGCCGAGGTTGCCGCCCTCATATTCGGTCGCCGAGTTGATCGGCAGCTCGGAGGAGTCGAGGCGGAAGCCGGTGTTGTATGGTTCGGCCGAATAGCGCACGTCGTCGAACACGAAGAACTCGGCCTCGGGGCCGACGAACACGGTGTCGCCCACGCCCATCGACTTCACCATCGCTTCGGCCTTCTTGGCGATGCCGCGGGGGTCGCGGTTGTAGGGCTCGCCGGTGGTCGGCTCGAGCACGTCGCACGTGATGACCATGGTGGTCTCGGCGAAGAACGGGTCGATCGTCGCGGTGACCGGGTCGGGCATCAGGCACATGTCGGATTCATTGATCGCCTTCCAGCCGGCGATCGACGAGCCGTCGAACATCGTTCCCTCGGCGAAGATGTCATCGTCGATCATGCTGACGTCGAAGGTGACGTGCTGCCACTTGCCGCGCGGATCGGTGAAGCGCAGGTCGACGTATTTGACGTCGTTGTCCTTGATCGATTTCAGGACGTCTTTGGCGGTCTTCATGAATACCCCTTATGGATGTGCGGGTCGGTTTCCAGCGGAGAGCGACGTTATTCCCGCTTTTGGCGAGTTCGTGTGACTACACAAACGAAATCAGGCTGCCGAAGCAGCCTTTTTTCTCTTTTGCCGTCAGAAAATCCGGATAGCACCGCCCTTAAATAGCGTCCAGCCCGGATTCGCCGGTCCGGATGCGGATGGCTTCCTCGATGTTGGAGACGAAAATCTTGCCGTCGCCGATCCGGCCAGTCTGCGCCGCGCGGCGGATCGCGTCGATCGCCTTCTCGACCAGGTCGTCGCCGATCACGATCTCGATCTTCACCTTGGGCAGGAAGTCGACGATGTATTCCGCACCGCGATAGAGTTCGGCATGGCCCTTCTGGCGGCCAAATCCCTTGGCCTCGGTGACGGTGATGCCTTGCAGTCCGACTTCCTGGAGCGCTTCTTTCACCTCGTCGAGCTTGAAGGGCTTGATGATGGCTTCAATCTTCTTCACTGAGCGCCTCCCGGGCATTGCAGATTGCAGGGTCGAGTTCGATGCGCGTGGGGCGCAGTCTGGTTGGTCTTAAGGCTTCCGGCCGGTGGCCGGAAACACGCGCAATGGTCGCATGAAGCGGCCTTGCGCGCGGCTTCCTCAAAAGCAGGGTCTATGCCAAGTTGTTAAGGTCCCCGATTTCAGAATGTTATCAGCCTTTTAACAGGCAATCGGCTGATATCGAACCACATGGGCTATGATATCCAAGCCTAACAAATAGGCAAATAGATCAATCCGTATGCAGTCGGCCAGTAGAAACCCCACGAACGTCACAGGAATTGCCTCTCGAAAAGGCGAAGCGATTGAGGATTCGGCATGGACGTTCTGACCACGACCGAGATGGAGCGCGCTGACCGGCTGACCATCGCAGCCGGAACGCCGGGCTTTGCGCTGATGATGAGCGCGGGCCAGGCCGTCGCGGAAGCCGCGATGGACCTGGTCGAGGAGGGGCCGATCGTGGTGGTCGCCGGCCGCGGCAACAATGGCGGCGACGGCTTTGTCGCTGCCGCCGAGCTTGCCGCGCGCGGCCGCGAGGTCTCGGTGATCCTGCTCTGCGAGCGCGACAGCCTGCAGGGCGACGCGGCGCTGGCGGCGAAGGGCTGGAAATATCCGGTGCTGCCGTTCAACCCGCAGGCGCTCGGCAAGCCGGCGCTGATCGTCGACGCGCTGTTCGGTGCCGGCCTCAACCGGCCGGTAAAGGGCGATCCGCTGGAGATGATCGCGGCGATCAATGCCAACGGTACGCCGGTGCTGGCGGTCGACCTGCCGAGCGGCATCAACGGCACATCGGGCGCGGTGATGGGCACGGCCGTGCAGGCCACCGAGACCGTCACCTTCTTCCGCAAGAAGCCCGCGCATCTGTTGCTGCCGGGCCGGATGTATTGCGGCCGGGTGCGCGTCGCCGACATCGGTATCGCCGCGCAGGTGCTCGACGAGATCAAGCCGCTGACCGCGGAGAATGCGCCGGAGGCCTGGCGATGGTCGTTTCCGGTACCGCGGATCGACGGCCACAAATACGCGCGGGGGCACGCCGTCGTGGTGTCGGGCGATCTCGCCTCGACCGGGGCGGCACGGCTCGCCGCGCGCGCCGCGCTGCGCGCCGGCGCCGGCCTCGTGACGCTGGCCTCGCCGCGCGACGCGCTTGCCGTCAACGCTGCGGCGCTGACCGCGGTGATGGTGCGCGCGGTCGACAACCCGATCCAGTTCGCCGAGTTGCTTGGCGACAAGCGCCTCAATGCCTGCGTGATCGGTCCTGGCGCTGGGGTCAGCGCGCGGACCCGTGACTTCGTCCACACCGCGCTGTCGGCGCAGCGGCATCTGGTGCTCGACGCCGATGCACTGACCAGCTTTGCCGGCGCGCCGGACCGGCTGTTCGAGGCGATCAAGTCAAGCGCCGGTCAGCAGGTGGTGCTGACGCCGCATGAGGGCGAGTTTCCGCGGCTGTTCAGCGATATTTCCAACAAGCATCCCGGCCGCTCCAAGCTCGAGCGCGTGCGCGCGGCGGCCGAGCGCTCCGGCGCGGTGGTGCTGCTGAAAGGCGCCGACACGGTGATCGCGTCTCCCGACGGCCGCGCCACTGTCGCCGCCAACGCGCCGCCGTGGCTCGCCACCGCCGGCGCCGGCGACGTGCTGTCGGGCATCATCGCGGGTTTCCTGGCCCAGGGCGTCGCGGCCTTCGAGGCGGCCAGCATCGGCGTCTGGATGCACGGCGAGAGCGCGAGCGAGGCGGGCCCCGGCCTGATCGCGGAAGATCTCACCGAAGTGCTGCCCGCCGTGTTCCGCCGTCTCTATGACGAGTTCGGGATTGAGTATTAGGCGGCTCGTGCTGGCCGACATGGATGTTGCCGCGCGCGTGCATCGCGCGGCATTCGATCAGGCGCTGCCGCGGCTCGCCGGCCTGCACACGCCCGGCATTGATCGGATGATCTGAACAACTGGTTAGATATTTGCGTTTCTGCGATCGATCCGGCTGGCCTATACGATTCAAAACCGTCGCCTCTCGCCCGGAACAGCCAGATGAATGCACCGACCAGCCTGCTTTCGACCGCCTCACGGACCGCCGCCGCTCCGGCTCACGGGAGCGTCGACCCCGCGTCCTATCGCGCGGCGATGCGCCACCACGCCGGTGCGGTGACGATCCTGTCGGCGGGCGGCCCGGGCGACAGAACGGGGATGACGGCGACGTCGGTCTGTTCGCTGTCGGACACGCCGCCGCGGCTGATCGCCTGCGTCAACCTCTCGGCGAGCGCGCATGGCCTGATCCGGCGCACCGCCGCGTTCGGCGTCAACATGCTGCACGCCGACCAGGCCGAACTGGCCAACGTGTTCGCCGGCCGCCGCGGCATCGAGCGGGACGATCGCTTTTCCGACGCCGACGGCTGGCTGTCGCTGGCCGCGGGCGCGCCGATCCTTAAGGATGCGCTGATCGGGCTCGACTGCGAGCTGATCGACGAGCATGCGCACGACACGCATTCGATCTTCGTCGGCGCGGTCCGCGCGATGCATCTGCGTGAGGGGGAGACGCCGCTAATCTATTTTGGTGGCGCGTTCTGCGGGTTGGCCCGGCGGACCTAAGGGCGCGGCTTGAGGAATTTGTGAATCACTGATGTCAGCGCGCCGGCGGCCGGCGAGAACGATTGTCCGCGCAGCGAGACGATGCAGACCGTGCGCTCCAGCACAGGATTGACAATCGGCAGCGCCTGCATCGTCTTCCTGACCGGCCGCGGCAAGGCGACCTTCGGCAGGATGCCGACGCCGAGGCCGGCGCCGGCCAACGCGGCCAGCGTATAGCTGTGTTCGACCTCGAACTTGATCTTCATTTGCAGATTGCGCGTGGCGAGCGCACGCTCCAGCATCGAGCGCAGCGCCGCCGATTTTGAGTTCAGCAGGATCGGATAGGCGGACAGTTCGGTGAGGTCGACCGCGCTGCGCTTGCGAAACGGAAACGCTCTTGTCGCCAACGCATAGATCGGGTCGTTGAACAGCGGCGCGAACTGAAACTCGGTCGAGCCGTCCATCTCCGGCCCGATGCCGAAATCCGCCTCGCGCCGGCGCAGGCAGTCCAGCATGTCCTCGGCCGCAAGCTCGCGCAGATTGATGTTGATGCCGGGATAGCTCGCCTGGAAGGCGTGCAGCGCCTGCGGCAGGATGGTCGCGGCAATGGTCGGGACGCAGGCCAGCGACAGCGTGCCGCGCTGGATGTCGATGACCTCACGGATCTCGCGCAGGCCGTTCTCCCATTCGCCGAGCGCGCGCCGCGCATGCGTCAGCAGTTGCAGTCCCTCCGCGGTCAGCTCGACGCGTCGCGTCGTGCGATGAAACAGCGCGGCACCGACCTGATCCTCCAGCAGCTTGATCTGCATGCTGACCGCGGATTGCGAGCGGTTGAGCTGCTCGGAGGCCTGGCGAAAGCTCTTGTTCTCCGCGACCGCGATGAACATGTGCAGCAGCTTGAAATTGATCTGCGACATCGTTTTGCCCTGCAGACGATTGTCCCGGAGAACTGAACAGTTCTTAAGATAATCTCGTTAGAAAGATCAGTGTCGGACATCTAGCATGATTGTTGTTGGCCGTGGGAGACGATCCTGCGGCGCGATGCAGAAAAGATGCTCCAGAAAAGACGCTCCGATGTCCTTCACCGTCACCAAGCCGCGCACGCGCCGCGTCCAGCGTTCCGAACTCGCGGTTCCCGCGACCTCGACCCATTTCTTCGAACGCGCAGCGAGTAGCGCGGCCGATTTCATTTTCCTCGATCTGGAGGACGCGGTTGCGCCGCCGCGAAAACCCGAGGCGCGCGAGATCGCGATCGAGGCGCTGAACCGGATCGACTGGGGCAACAAGACGCTGGCGGTGCGGATCAACGGGCTCGACACCGAATGGGCGCATCGCGACGTCATCGAGATCGTCAGCCGCGCGCCGCGCCTCGACCTCGTCATGGTGCCGAAGGTTGGCACCGCGTTCGACGTCCGTTTCGTCGACGCGCTGCTGGCGGGGCTCGAGCGCGAGTTCCCGCGCGCAAGGCCGCTGGGCATCGAGATCCTGATCGAGACCACGCTTGGGCTCGCCAATGTCGAGGACATCGTGCAGGCGTCGGAACGGCTGGAAGCGGTCATCTTCGGCATCGGCGATTACTCGATCGACCTGCGTACCTGCGGCGAGATCATCGGCGCCTCCGATCCGCGCTATGCCGTGCTCACCGATGCGGTCGAGGGCGGCGCGCGCCGCATGCACTGGAACGACCAGTGGCACTTCGCGCTCGCCCGCATCGCCAATGCCTGCCGCGCCCACGGCCTGCGTGCGATCGACGGCCCCTATGCCAATTTCGGCGATGCCGCAGGCTTTCGCGCCAGTGCGGCGCGGGCGGCCGCGCTTGGCTTCGAGGGCAAATGGGCGATCCATCCCTCGCAGCTCGAGACCGCCAACGAGGTGTTCTCGCCGACCGCACGCGAGATCGGCTGGGCGCGCGAGATCACGGCCAAGATCCAGTCCGCCAGCGCCGGCGGCGACGGCGCCTTCGGGCAGGACGGCGTGCTGATCGATCTTGCGGTGCTCAAGCGCGCGCAGGCGATCATCGAGCGCCATGACGCAATTCAGGCGGCAGGCAGACAAGGAGTGCGGGATGTCGCATGAGCCACCGCTCTCCGGAATTCGCGTGCTCGACATCGCGACCTTCGTGGCGGCGCCGTTCTGCGGGACGGTGCTGTCCGATTTCGGCGCCGAGGTGATCAAGATCGAGCAGCCGGGCACAGGCGATCCCTTGCGCCGGTTCGGCACCCCGAGCGACTGCGGCGACACCTATGTCTGGCTCAGCGAGGCCCGCAACAAGAAGTCGGTGACGCTCGATCTGCGCACCGAGCAAGGTGCCGCGCTGTTTCGCGAGCTGGTCCGCCAATCCGACGTGGTGCTGGAGAACTTCCGGCCGGGCACGCTGGAAAAATGGAGGCTCGGCTTCGAGGCGCTGCGCGAGATCAACCCAAAACTCGTGATGCTACGCATCAGCGCCTATGGGCAGGACGGCCCGCTGCGCGACAAGCCGGGCTTTGCCCGGATCGCGCACGGCTTCAGCGGGCTCGCTTATCTTGCCGGCGAGGCGGGACGCCAACCCGTGATGCCGGGATCGACCTCGCTCGCCGATTACATTTCCGGGCTATGGGGCGCGCTCGGCGTGCTGCTGGCGCTGCGCCATGCCGAAGCCACCGGACACGGGCAGGTGGTCGATATCGGGCTTTATGAATCGGTGTTTCGGCTGCTCGACGAGATGGCGACCGTGTTCGCCAAGACCGGCTTCGTCCGCGAACGCCTCGGTGCCGACACCGTCAATGTCGTGCCGCACAGCCATTACCAGACCGCCGACGGAAAATGGGTGGCGCTGGCCTGTTCGAGCGACAAGATGTTCGAGCGCCTGGCGCAGGCGATGCAGCGCCCCGAACTCGCGACCGACCCGCGCTATGCGGCCATGGCCGGCCGCCTGGCGCGGCGCGAGGAGGTCAACGGGATGGTCGCCGACTGGATCGGCTCCAAGCCGCTGGAGACGGCGCTTGCCGAGTGCGAGCGCTACGACGTGCCCTGCGGGCCGATCTACAGCATCAGTGACATCTTCGCCGACCCGCAATACCGCGCCCGCGGCAACATCGCCGAGGTGCCCTCGCGCGCCGGGCCGATTGCGGTGCCGAGCGCGATCCCAAAAATGTCGCGCACGCCGCCGCAGTTCAAGCATGCCGGCGTCGCGCTCGGCGCGCACACCGACGAAGTCCTGACCTCACTTGCCGGCGCAACCGCGGCGGCGCTCGCCGCGCTGCGCAGCGACGGGGTGATCTGACATGCCCCAATTCTCCCGCGGCCACGAAGGAACCACGCCATGACCAGGCAGATGAAATTGATCGGCTTCCTGCAGGCCCAGAATTGCTCGAACTATCCCGCCTCCTGGCGCCATCCCGACTCGAAGCCGAACTGGTTCTCGCGCGACTATTACCAGGAGATCGGGCGCACGCTGGAGCACGGCAAGTTCCATCTCGCCTTCTTCGACGACCGGCTCGCGATCCCCGATCGCTTCGGCGACGATTTCCGCGAGACCATCCGCCACGGCGTGCGCGCGGCGAAGCTCGATCCGGTCTCGGTTGCGCTCACGATGGGATTGGCGACCGAGCGGCTTGGCATCGGCGTGACCTATTCGACCACCTATTACGAGCCGTTCCACGTCGCGCGGGTGTTCGCGACGATGGACCTGCTGCTGAACGGCCGCGCCGCCTGGAACGTGGTGACCTCGCTGAACGACTCCGAGGCGGCGAATTTCGGCGCCTCGCAGCACCTCAGCCATGATCTGCGCTACGACCGGGCCGACGAGTTCATGGAGGTCGTGCTCGGCCACTGGAACAGCTGGGAGGACGGCGCCGTCAGCTTCGACCGCGAGAGCGGGCTATTCGCCGACCCGGCCAAGGTGCACCGGCTCGACCATCACGGCCAGTTCTTCCGCTCGCGGGGCCCGTTCACGGTGCCGCGCTCGCCGCAGGGCCATCCGGTGATCATTCAGGCCGGCCAGAGCGGCCGCGGCAAGACCTTCGCGGCGCGCTGGGGCGAACTGATCTTCGTGATCTATCCCAATCTCGACATCGCGAAGAAGCAGTATGCGGACTTGAAGGGGACGCTGGCCAAGACGGGCAGGGACATCAGCATCGCGCCGGCGGTCTATCCAGTCGTCGCCGAGACCCAGGCCGAGGCCGAGGACAAGTTCGCGGCGATCAACCGGCTCGCCAAGCCGATCGATGCGCTGACGCTGTTGTCGGAGGTGTTGAACTACGATTTCGCGGCCAAGCCGATGGACGAGCCGTTCACGTCGGATGAGCTGGCTTCGATCAGCGGGCTGCAGGCGATCCGCGACCGCGTGATGAATCTCTGCGGCAAGCCCAATCCGACGCCGCGCGATTTCGTGCAGTTCAGCGGCAGGGGAACGCTCGCCGAACTGCCGACCTTCGTCGGCTCGCCCAAGGCGGTCGCCGATCAGATGGAGCGCTGGTTCTGCGAAGGCGGCTGCGACGGCTTTGTCGTGGCGGCCACCCATGTGCCCGGCACCTATCAGGACTTCGTGCGCCTCGTCGTGCCCGAGCTGCAACGCCGTGGCCTGTTCCAGCGCGAGTATCAGGGCGACACCTTGCGCGAGAATCTCGGCCTGCCGCGGCCGCAGGCCGTGCATGCCGGCGTAGCCGACGAGGAGGCGCGCGTCTCGACCGGATGAGGTCGGGACAGAACGCCGGCGCAGACAACGATCAAAACAAAATCAAAATCAGGGAGGCTGAAGTGACCAAGGGCGTTAACGCGGGGGGCCGGCTCGATAGATTGCCGATCGCCGGATTTCACTACCGGATATTCGCGCTGATCGGAGCCGGGCTGTTCGTCGACGGCTTCGAGATCTTCCTCGCCGGCAGCATTCTCGGCGCACTGGTTCAGTCCGGCTATTCGGACCTCGCCCAGAATGCGCGCTTCATCTCGGCGACCTTTGTCGGGATGCTGATCGGCGCCTGGCTGGCGGGCGTCGCCGGCGACCGCTTTGGCCGTAAGTTCGCTTACCAGGCCAATCTCCTGATCTTCGGCCTCAGCGCGCTGGCGGCAACGCTCGCGCCGTCGATGAACTGGCTGATCGGGGCCCGCTTCGTGATGGGCCTCGGGCTCGGCGCCGAGATCGTCGTCGGCTATGTCGTGCTCAGCGAATTCATCCCGCCGCAGCAGCGCGGCCGCTGGGGCGCGGCGCTCGCGACCTGCACCAATGGTGCGTTGTTCGTCGCGACCCTGGTCGGCTGGGTCGTCATTCCGCATCTCGGCTGGCGCTGGATGTTCGCGCTGTGCGGCGTCGGCGCGATGATCGTCTGGTTCCTGCGGCGCTCGCTGCCGGAATCGCCGCGCTGGCTCGAGACGCAGGGCAAGAGCGCCGAGGCGGAGGCCGTGCTGACGGCGATCGAGCAGGAGGTCGGCAAGGGCCGGACCCTGGCGACCCCGGCCTATCAGCCGGCCCCGGTGCAGCCGGACGTTCGCTTCACGCGCCTGTTCTCGCGCGCACTGATCGCGCGGACCATCGTCGGCTGCCTGATCCTGATCGGGCTCAACACCGCGGTCTACGGCTTCATCGCCTGGATCCCGACCTTCTTCGTCAAGCAGGGCATCAACCTGTCGTCATCGCTCGGCTACACCATGCTGATGACGCTCGGCAGCCCGCTCGGCACGCTGTCGGGAATGTGGATCGGCGAGAAGATCGACCGCAAGCCGTCGCTGATCGTGCTGTCGCTCGCGGCTGCCGGGCTCGGACTGATCTATCCGATGTTCATCAACCCCGTCGCCTTCGTCGTGATCGGCTTCCTCCTGGTCTTCACGGTGGCGGTGATGCTGGCGCTGGCCTGGGGGCTCTACATCCCCGAACTGTTCCCGACCGAGCTCAGGATGCGCGGCTCCGGCATCTGCAACACCGCCGGTCGCCTGATGTCGATCGTGACGCCGTTCATCGTGGTCGAGCTGTTCACAAGGTTCGGTGTCACCGGCGTCGTCTCTGTGGTAGCCGGGCTCCTGGTGGTGCAGGCGATCGCGGTCGCGGTGCTCGGCATCGAGACCCGCAAGCGTCCGCTGGAGGCATTGCGGCCGGAGGCGATGGACGGCGAAGCCTCATCCGCGGAGGTGCGCGGCAAGCTGCAACCAAGCCCTAGTGGGATCGCCGCCGGCGGGGAGTAGCGGGACGAAGCGCGCGATGTCCGCGTGATCAACGGATGCGGACATCCGGGTCTCGTCCGTCTTACGATACTTTTGGTGGACGCGTCGAAAGATGCGGGCTAAACGCGCAGGGTATTCCCTCGGCACCGTGAATCTCGCTCGTGAGTGGCAGGCAGAACAATTTCCTCGCTCAGGCGCTGCAACAAGGTGCCTTGGCGTTGCGGGCGCAGCAGTTTGCTCAGGCCGAGCAGATTGCGACGAACGTCCTGAAATCGAACCGCACGGACAGACACGCCGCGCTTCTTCTTGCGCATGCCCTGATGGGGCAGAACCGGGGAGGCGAGGCGATCGCCGCGCTCGAGCGCGTTGCCCGTCGCGGCGACGATGGAGAGGTCGAGACGTTGCTCGGCGCGTTGCTGTGCGGCGCGGGCCGCGTCACCGACGGCATCGCACAGCTTCGGCGCACGGCGGCACGCCGCCCGCCATATTTTCCGTCCTTTCAAGAACTCGCCGGGCAGCTGGCCAAGGCCGGGCAACACGACGAGGCGATCAGCACGATCGAGGCCGGTCTCGCGCTGGCCCCTGAGAGCGTCGACCTGAAGCTCAATCTCGGGCGCCTGTTGCAGGAGACCAATGACATCGCGCGGGCTGCAAGCGTCCTGACGGCGGCACGTGATGCCGCGCCGGGACGCCCCGACATTCTCAACCAGCTCGGGCGGGTCCTGATCCTCCGTGGCGACTACGCCGCAGCCGCGGATGCGTTCCGCCGCGTGCTCGCGCAATACCCGGATGATCGCTCAACCCGCGCCCACCTCGCCACCTGCCTTTTCGAGCAGGGGGAGCGCGATGCTGCCGAGGCAGCGCTGCGCTCGGTGATGCGCGGTCAGCCCCAGCTGTTTGGACGCGCGGCATTCGTCATGGCCTCGGGATCTCATGGCCGCTTCTTCTTCTCCCAGAGCGCCGCTGCGAAGTTCCTCGGCGGGGAGTGAGATTGAGCGCGCGGCGGACGGCATTCCGCCATGCCTTACGCCCTGAAGTTTCTCCGGTAGAGGTTCAGCTGCCGTCTGAGCTCGGTGCGGAGTTCGCCGACCCGCTTGGCGTCTTCGGCGGTGAACGGCGTTGCCTGCGCGGTCCAGTCGTCTCGCTTGACGGGAATACATTGCGCGATCGGAGTCCCCTTGGGGAGGACGCCTCTGAAATTCCTGTCGTGCCAGTACGCCGGAAAGTGCACCCAATTGTCGGCATAGAGGTCGGAATTGACCAGGCCGCTGAGTGTGGTGAATGGCAGGTCGAAGCGGTTGACGGGATGGGTGAAGTAGATCGCGTAGCCTTCCGGGGCTTCGACGGTCCACAAATTGTGGAATTTGAGAAAGAAGCGGCCCTCTTCAAACAGCGGAGTGCCGGTGACCTGACCCGGGTCGTGGAAGCCGATCGGTGAGCGTGGGAATTCCGGCGTGCCTCCCGGCGGCAGGTCCTGGTCCCAGGTGATTTCGCCGTCCTCGACCTTGAGATCGCAAACCAGCGGCAGCAAGAACCCGCAGGTCATCGCATCCACGAACGGCGGGCAGCGCTTGATGGTGTCCTCGTCGTGCAGGTTGATCGAGGAGAAGGCCGTCGCCGGCATGGCCTTGAGCCAGTCGGGAACGCCCTGGGCCGCCGGTATGGGGGCCGGTATCAGTCCGTCAAGCTCCGTCGGACAGCGGAATTTGAGCGTCAGCTTGCTATTGGTCGACATTGGGCGCTCCGATTTCGGATCGACCTACATGAATGCGTCGCAAAGGTGAAGCGTGCGCTCACCGGCCAGGATCGCCGCTAGCTGACGAGATACTTCGCGACGGCCGACTCGTTCCACTCGATGCCGAGCCCGGGACCGCGAGCGGTCACGGCGCCGTCGACGATTTCGGCGGGCCTTGTGAGGATCGCGCCGGCGAAGTCGAGGAACTCGAGCCAGTGCGCGGTCGGCGTCACCGCGAGCAGATGCGCGCTGACTTCCGCGAACAGATGGCTCGACATCGGGATCGATGCGGCGTCGGCTTGGCCCGCGACCTGCATCCAGCCGGTGACGCCGCCGACCTTCATCACGTCGGGCATGATGAAGTCGGACGCGCCGGCCGCGATCGCTTCGGCAAAGCCGCGCGGAAACCACCAGTTCTCGCCGGCCTGGATCGGCGTCGGCGAGGTCTCGCGGACCTTGGCGTGGCCGGACAGACTCTCCTGCGGCACCGGCTCCTCGATCCAGTGCAAATCGTAGGGCGCAAGGCGGGCGATGCGGCGGGTCGCCTCCGCCGGATCGAGCGACTGGTTGAAGTCGATCATCAACGCAATGTCGGGGCCGAGCAGGGCGCGCACGCCCTTCACGACGCGCTCGTCATTGGCGGCATCACCGTCGCCGCCCTTGATCTTGATGCCCTTGAAGCCCTGGTCGAGCGAGCGGCGCAGCGCGCGCTCGTCGGCGACGGGATCGACTACGCCGTAGCTGTCATAGGCCTTGATCGGCTTCGCCGAGCCGCCGAGCAGTTCGACCAGCGGCCGGCCGGCAAGCTGTCCGAGTACATCCCAATACGCCATGTCGAGACCGGATACCGCCATGCCGACCAGGCCCTGCCAGCCGAGCAGCCGAAACCTGGCGTCCATCGCCTTCATCAGGTCGAACGGCGCGACCGGCTTGCCGATGAGCTCGCGGCCGATCTCCTCGATCAGATAGGCAAGTGCTCTAAGCGTGAGCTTGCTGTAGGCGAAGATATAGGTGCGGCCGGTAACGCCTTGGTCGGTCTCGACATCGATCAGAACCAGCGGGCCGGAATCGATCACGCCGAAGGCGTTCTTCACAGGGCGCTTGAGCGGCACCACGACGCTTCGCGCACGAACTCCGCGGATCGCTGCAACTGTCTGGCTCATGGACGTTTCCTCTTTTTGTTATTGGACACTGTACCATCGGACCAGCCGCGGCGCGGCCCAGTCGGTCGCGACCTGCTCGACCAGATAGCGGCCGGGATATTCGGCAAGGAAGGCGATGCGCTGGGTCTGGCCCGGCTCAATCGCGAGCGTGTCGAGCCAGAACGGCTTCCAGCCGTCGTCGAGCCGGTCGAGCAGACGGAAGTGATGGCCGTGCAGATGAAACACGCTGGCGATCGGGCCGCGGTTGGTCAGCGCGAGCACAACCGGCCGGCCGGCTTTGGCCTGAAAGGCCGGAGCGGCTGATGGCTTGAAGTCCGCCGGCCGGAACCATTCGGTCGGCGTGCCGAGGGTTAGCTCGAACCTTGCGGCGCTCTTGAGATCGAGCTGAGCGGGCATGTCGTTGCCGGGCAGCGGCGGTGCCGGCGGGAACGGCGCCGAGCGGACCGGCGGGTCGTTCGAGACGGCCAGCTTGCCGACCGGGCGAGCCTGTTTGCCGTCGTGCAGCAGGATCGGAAAGCTGGTTCCGGCCGGTCCGGCGGCGTCGACGAAGACATCGGTGCGGCTGCCGGGAGCGAGGACGAGCGCACCGTTGCGGGCCGAAAACGGTTCGGCCGGCTGGCCGTCGATGGCCATCACACGGACGTCGAGGTTCTCCAGCTTGATCGCCAACACGCTGCGTTGGCTGCCGTTGATAAAGCGGAGTCTGAGGCGGGCATTGGCCGGTGCGGAGATGTCGTATGAGGTTTTCCCGTTAATCGTATGAATTTGCGTCGAATCTTTTGGATCATTGCCGGCCGGGATTGCGCTTCCGTCCGGCCGCAGGCGCCACTCCTCGATCAGCAGGACCTCGTCGTGGTCGACCGCGACCGGCGAGGTGCCGCTCACGATAAGCGGCCGCGGCCGTGCCGGCGCCGTGCCGCCATCGCCGATCAGCGGCTCGCACAGGAAGGTGCCGGCATGCCGAAGCGGCAGCTGGAAGCTATCCTTGGCCCCGGCGGCAAGCAGCGCCCGGGAGGCCAGTGGCTCCGCCGCCGCGACGCCGTCGAGCCCGCGGCAGTCCAGCGCGGCCGCGACCGGCAGGTCATTGCCAAAGGTCACGTCAAGGACCTCGCCGCGTTTGAAGCGGAGGTCGCCGCTGCCGAGCGACCAGACCGATGTCTCCGGTCCGCCAGGACCCGGTCCGTCCGGACGAAGCGAGATGCGGTCAGGTTTGGCCTGGAGCGCGACCGCGGTCCGGCCCTGCGCCGCGCCGGTGGCCGGCAGAGCGGGGCAAAGCGCCGCGGCGCCGAGGGCGGCGATCAGGTTGCGCCGGGTGAGTGAAAATTCGGGACTTGCGGGAGGACTTGCCATCCGGCCGATGCGGACCATTTTCAAGAGTACCTGTCCAGTCGCGATCGGTCGCAGGGCGGGCTCAACAGCGGCCATTTTTTTGCTGCGAACCGGTGGGCGCATGTTATAAGCCCGGCCGCCCGCGGCATCGCGGCCGGACTGGGATGCTTTTCGCGCGGGCGTGGCGGAACTGGTAGACGCGCTGGATTTAGGTTCCAGTGACGAAAGTTGTGGGGGTTCGAGTCCCTCCGCCCGCACCAAGCGCTTACAGCGTTTGCATGACGAATTCTTGGAGAACCTTTGGCCCCGATGGGGTGAGGGTTCGCCGAACCCACAGACGTTAGGCCGCAAGGCCCATCGTCGAACAGATTGAACACTGCCACGGCCGCTCGGGCCGCGGCAAAAGCGGAAGAAGATTGATACCATGCAGGTCACCGAGACCCTCAACGAGGGATTGAAGCACGAATTCAAGATCAGCGTCCCGGCATCCGATCTCGATGCCAAGGCGGACGCCAAGCTGGTCGACCTCAAGGACAAGGTCCGTCTCAACGGCTTCCGTCCCGGCAAGGTGCCGGTGGCGCATCTCAAGAAGATCTACGGCCGCTCGGTGATGGCCGAGACCATCGACCAGACCATCAGCGACACCAACCGGCAGATCTTCGAGGATCGCGGCTTCCGCCTCGCCGGCGAGCCGAAGATCACGATGCCGACCGAGAAGGACCAGGTCGAGGAATTGCTGTCGGGCAAGACCGACCTGACCTACACCGTCGCGATCGAGGTCGTGCCGCCGATCCAGCTCGCCGATTTCAAGTCGTTCTCGGTCGAGAAGCCGGTCGTCGAAGTCTCCGACGCCGATGTCGACGACGCCATCAAGCGGATCGCCGAAGGCAGCCGCCCGTACAATGCCAAGGCCGAGGGCGCGGCGGAGAAGGGCGACCGCGTCACCATCAGCTTCAAGGGCACCATCAACGGTGAAGCCTTCGAGGGCGGCACCGGCGAGGGCATCCAGGTCGTGATCGGCGCCGGCCAGTTCATCCCGGGCTTCGAGGAGCAGCTGATCGGCATCGGCACCAATGAGACTCGCACGCTGAAGGTCTCGTTCCCGAAGAACTATCTGAACGAGAAGCTCGCCGGCCAGCCGGCCGAGTTCGAGACCACCGCGACGCTGATCGAGGCGCCCGGTGAGACCACGATCGACGACGAGTTCGCCAAGACGCTGGGCCTGGAGTCGCTCGACAAGCTGAAGGAGGCCGCCCGCGAGCGCCTGACGGCCGAGTTCGCCGGCGCCACCCGCCAGAAGGTCAAGCGCGCGCTGCTCGACCGGCTCGACGAGAGCCACAAATTCGAGGCGCCGCCGTCGCTTGTCGCCGAAGAGTTCAATCTGATGTGGAACTCGATCAAGGCCGAGATGGACTCGTCCGGCAAGACCTTCGCCGACGAGAACACCACCGAGGAAGCGGCAAAGGAGGAGTACCACAAGATCGCCGACCGCCGCGTCCGCCTCGGCCTCGTGCTGTCAGAGATCGGCGAGAAGAACAAGATTACCGTGACCGACGACGAGGTGTCGCGCGCCGTGATCGAGCGCGCGCGCCAGATGCCCGGCCGCGAGAAGGAAGTCTGGGACTACTACCGCAGCAACGCCCAGGCGTTGGCCCAGCTCCGCGCCCCGATTTACGAGGACAAGGTTGTCGACTTCGTCCTGGAGCTCGCCAACGTGACCGAGAAGAAGGTCACCAAGGAGGAGCTGTTCAAGGATGAAGACGCCGAGAAAACTGCCGCTTAATTTCGGCACCTCGCGTTAATGATGAACCGCGAAAGCGCGCCTCGCGACGGGTCCCGTCGCTAGGCGCGAAGACGCGAATCAGCTTGAACTTCTGCGACCTGCCCAGGTGGCTAGTGCGGCGAGTTGACGGCCTTGTCGGCCGGAAATTGGCCCATATCTGGGTTAAGCCTTGAGGCAGTGGTCTTGAGCCAAGTAGTCTTGAGCAAAGTTCTGCATCACCCCTAACCCTTGGGTTCTTTCATGCGCGATCCCGTTGAAACCTACATGAACCTCGTGCCGATGGTCGTCGAGCAGACTAATCGCGGCGAACGCGCCTACGACATTTTCTCGCGCCTGCTGAAAGAGCGCATCATCTTCGTCACCGGTCCGGTGGAAGACGGCATGTCGACGCTGATCGTCGCGCAGCTGCTGTTCCTCGAGGCCGAGAATCCGAAGAAGGAAATCTCGATGTACATCAACTCGCCGGGTGGCGTGGTGACGTCGGGCCTTGCGATCTACGACACGATGCAGTTCATCCGTCCGCCGGTATCGACGCTGTGCACGGGGCAGGCGGCCTCGATGGGCTCGCTGCTGCTGGCCGCCGGCGAGAAGGACATGCGCTTCACGCTGCCGAATTCCCGCATCATGGTGCACCAGCCGTCCGGCGGCTTCCAGGGCCAGGCCACCGACATCATGCTGCACGCGCAGGAGATCCTGAATCTCAAGAAGCGCCTCAACGAGATCTACGTGAAGCATACCGGTCAGACCTACAAGGCGATCGAGGACGCGCTGGAGCGCGACAAGTTCCTCACCGCCGAGGACGCCAAGGCGTTCGGCCTCGTCGACAAGGTCATCGACAAGCGTCCGGACGATCCGGCCGCCGCGAAGGCGGCCTGATCTGGGCAGGCATCTCGAGGCGTCGGTGTGATCTCCACATTGACGCCTCACATAACCGGCAAAAGCAGGGTGCTGGACCCGCCGGCGGGTGCATGCGCACAGCGGAAAGTTCCGCTTTCGTGCTCATATACCGACGTGGTAATCCCGCAACGTTCCGTGGATTTCGACGCGTATTCCACGTGCGATCGTTGAAAATCACGGTATTGTCACGGTCTTGAGCCGGCCATCCGATTAGCGAATTCTTGATAGTCGGGTGCCAGCATGGTTGGCTGTGATGCATCGGCTATGATCGCGGAGATTCGAATAAACCGTGATCCACACGGTCAGTATTGCGTAGGGTCTTTTTTGGTACGGAATTTGCTCTATCTACCCAACAGCCCGGTTGTGTGCCGGATTGGGTCGATCTGGCAAACAAGATCGAACGGCGGACGGAGATAATGAATGAGTAAGGTCGGCACGAGCGACGCCAAGAACACGCTATATTGCTCGTTCTGCGGCAAGAGCCAGCATGAAGTTCGCAAGCTGATTGCCGGACCGACTGTCTTCATTTGCGACGAGTGTGTCGAACTGTGCATGGACATCATTCGCGAGGAGAACAAGTCCTCGCTGGTGAAGTCGCGCGACGGCATCCCGACGCCGAAGGAAATCTGCAAGGTCCTGGACGACTACGTGATCGGCCAGAGCCATGCCAAGAAGGTGCTGTCGGTCGCCGTCCACAACCACTACAAGCGGCTCAACCATCAGACCAAGCACAACGACGTCGAACTGGCGAAGTCGAACATCCTGCTGATCGGTCCGACCGGTTCGGGCAAGACGCTGCTCGCGCAGACGCTGGCCCGCATCCTCGACGTGCCCTTCACCATGGCTGACGCGACGACGCTGACCGAAGCCGGCTATGTCGGCGAGGACGTCGAGAACATCATCCTGAAGCTGCTGCAGGCCGCCGACTACAACGTCGAGCGTGCGCAGCGCGGCATCGTCTATATCGACGAAATCGACAAGATCAGCCGCAAGTCGGACAACCCCTCGATCACCCGCGATGTGTCGGGCGAGGGCGTCCAGCAGGCGCTGCTGAAGATCATGGAAGGCACTGTGGCCTCGGTCCCGCCGCAGGGCGGCCGCAAGCATCCGCAGCAGGAGTTCCTGCAGGTAGATACCACCAATATCCTGTTCATCTGCGGCGGTGCGTTCTCGGGCCTCGAGAAGATCATCTCCGCGCGCGGCCGCTCGACCTCGATCGGCTTCGCGGCGCAGGTGCTCGCGCCGGAGGACCGCCGCACCGGCGAGATCTTCCGTCACGTCGAGCCGGAAGATCTGCTGAAGTACGGCTTGATCCCGGAATTCGTCGGCCGTCTGCCCGTCGTTGCGACGCTGGAGGACCTCGACGAGACCTCGCTGAAGAAGATCCTGACCGATCCGAAGAACGCGCTGGTGAAGCAGTACCAGCGGCTGTTCGAGATGGAGAACATCGAGCTGACCTTCGCCGACGAGGCGCTTGGCGCGGTCGCCCGCAAGGCGATCGAGCGCAAGACCGGCGCGCGCGGCCTGCGGTCGATCCTGGAGAGCATCCTGCTCGAAACCATGTTCGATCTCCCGGGCCTGGAAGGCGTCGAGGAAGTCGTTATCTCGCGCGAGGTCGTCGAGGGAACGGCGCGTCCACTCTACATCTACGCGGATCGTTCCGACCGCGCCGTCGAGAGCAGCGCGAGCGCCTAAACGGCGCTCGTCTCGACCCGCCAAAAATGCACGGCTGCCGGACGCTCCGGCGGCCGCCGTGGCGCAGCACCGGCGCCCTTACGGCGTAGCAGCAAATGCTTGTTTAGCCTATATTTCTCGACACTTCTGAGACTTGACACCCCCCCGCCTGATAGCCACCTAATGCTATCGGTGAGGGATCTCATCCGTTGAGATTCGTCGCTTCACGATGCGGAATAAGCGGCTGCCGACGGCATTCTCATTCCGCATCACCAAGGCACCTTGTGGCGGTTGCGCAAGCAGGCGGACTGCGTGCAAGGGGGCACAACAAAAGGATTAGGCCATGACGACCTCAAAACCCCGGCCAACGATCGTCCACGGCGAAAGCCACTCCTATCCGGTGCTGCCGCTCCGCGACATCGTCGTCTTCCCGCACATGATCGTGCCGCTGTTCGTCGGCCGCGAGAAATCGATCCGCGCGCTCGAAGAGGTGATGAAGAACGACGCGCTGATCATGCTCGCGACGCAGAAGAACGCGTCCGATGACGATCCGGCACCCGATTCAATTTACGAGACCGGTACGCTCGCCAGCGTCCTGCAGCTCCTGAAACTGCCCGACGGCACCGTGAAGGTGCTGGTCGAGGGCCTCGAGCGCGCGCGCGTCGAGAAGTATTCCGACCGCAGCGAATATTACGAGGCGACCGCGGTCGCGCTCGCCGACACTGACGCCAACTCGGTCGAAGCCGAGGCGCTGGCGCGGTCGGTCGTGTCCGACTTCGAAAGCTATGTGAAGCTGAACAAGAAGATCTCCGCCGAAGTCGTCGGCGTGGTTCAGGCGATCACCGATTTCGCCAAGCTCGGCGATACCGTTGCTTCGCATCTCGCGGTCAAGATTGCCGACCGGCAAGCGATCCTGGAGACGTTGTCCGTCACGCAGCGCCTGGAGAAGGTGCTGGGCCTGATGGAAAGCGAGATCTCGGTGTTGCAGGTCGAGAAGCGCATCCGCTCGCGCGTCAAGCGCCAGATGGAGAAGACCCAGCGCGAGTATTACCTGAACGAGCAGATGAAGGCGATCCAGAAGGAGCTCGGCGACGACGAAGGTCGTGACGAGTTGGCCGATCTGGAGGAGAAGATCTCCAAGACCAAGCTGTCCAAGGAAGCACGCGAGAAGGCCCAGCACGAGCTGAAGAAGCTGCGCCAGATGTCGCCGATGTCGGCGGAAGCGACCGTCGTGCGCAACTACCTGGATTGGCTGCTGTCGATCCCGTGGGGCAAGAAGTCCAAGGTCAAGAAGGACCTCGAGGCCGCGCAGGCGGTGCTGGACTCCGATCACTACGGACTCGAGAAGGTCAAGGACCGTATCGTCGAGTATCTCGCGGTGCAGTCGCGCGCCAACAAGCTGACCGGACCGATCCTGTGCCTGGTCGGGCCTCCCGGCGTCGGCAAGACCTCGCTCGGCAAGTCGATTGCGAAGGCCACGGGGCGCGAATTCGTGCGCGTGTCGCTCGGCGGCGTGCGTGACGAGGCCGAGATCCGCGGTCACCGCCGCACCTATATCGGCTCGATGCCCGGCAAGATCATCCAGTCGATGCGCAAGGCGAAGACCTCGAACCCGCTGTTCCTGCTGGACGAGATCGACAAGATGGGCGCCGATTTCCGCGGCGATCCGTCGTCGGCGCTGCTTGAGGTCTTGGACCCCGAGCAGAACTCGACCTTCAACGACCACTACCTGGAGGTCGACTACGACCTGTCCAACGTGATGTTCATCACGACCGCGAATACGCTGAATATTCCCGGCCCGCTGATGGACCGCATGGAGATCATCCGGATCGCCGGCTACACGGAGAACGAGAAGGTCGAGATCGCGCGCAAGCATCTGATCCCGAGCGCGCTCTCCAAGCACGGTCTGGACTCCAAGGAATGGTCGATCGACGACGCGGCCTTGCTCTTGATGATCCGCCGCTACACCCGCGAAGCGGGCGTGCGTAACCTGGAGCGTGAGCTCTCCACACTCGCCCGCAAGGCGGTGAAGGAGCTGATGATCTCCAAGAAGAAGTCGGTGAAGGTCACCGAGGCGAACATCGAAGAGTTCCTCGGCGTTCCGAAGTATCGCTTCGGCGAGATCGACGACGAGGATCAGGTCGGTATCGTCACCGGTCTGGCCTGGACCGATGTCGGCGGCGAGTTGCTCACCATTGAAGGCGTCATGATGCCCGGCAAGGGCAAGATGACCGTCACGGGCAATCTGCGCGATGTGATGAAGGAGTCGATCTCGGCGGCGGCGTCCTACGTCCGCTCGCGTGCGATCGTCTACGGCATCGAACCGCCGATGTTCGACCGCCGCGACATCCACGTTCACGTGCCGGAGGGCGCAACGCCGAAGGACGGTCCGTCTGCCGGTGTTGCGATGGCCACCGCGATCATCTCGGTCATGACCGGCATTCCGGTCCGCCACGATGTCGCGATGACCGGCGAGATCACGCTGCGTGGTCGCGTGCTGCCGATCGGCGGTCTGAAGGAGAAGCTCCTGGCCGCCGCCCGCGGCGGCATCAAGACGGTGCTGATCCCGGAGGACAACGCCAAGGATCTCACGGAGATTTCCGATGCGATCAAGGGCGGCATGGACATCATTCCGGTCTCGCGGCTGGATGAGGTCGTCGCCAAGGCGCTGGTCCGCGTGCCCGCGCCGATCGTCTGGGAAGAGGAGACCAGCAAGGTCGACGTCAAGCCCGATGCTTCCGATGAAGCGTCCGGCGGCCTGACGGCGCACTGAAGCGAGCTGCGATCGACATAAGAAAACGGCGCCTTCGGGCGCCGTTTTTGTTTTCGCTGTTCGCGATCAGGTCGGGAAGGCTGCGGCTCTGTCCGCGGCGGCAAAGTGCGCCATCTGATCGGCATGCGCTTTTGCGAAAGCCGGCCGGGCCGTGGCGCGCGCGACGTAGTCGCGACACGCGGGATATTCCGCCAGTCCGTCGAAGCGGTCGACCAGGCGCAGCACATCCGCCATGAGAACGTCGGCGACGGAGAACGGCCCGGCCAGCCATTTGCGGCCCGCGAGCACCGGCTCCATGTGCCTGAGCCGGGATTGCAGGAAGCCGTCGAAGCGTGTCCATGCCGACGTGCCGCCGCTCTCGCCCGAGAATACCAGGAGCGACCAGGGCAGGCTCGCCATCTCGACCGAGTTGAGCGCTGCGAACAGCCATTT
Organism: Bradyrhizobium sp. USDA 4502; assembly: GCF_054063355.1. Lineage (NCBI taxonomy): Bacteria > Pseudomonadati > Pseudomonadota > Alphaproteobacteria > Hyphomicrobiales > Nitrobacteraceae > Bradyrhizobium > Bradyrhizobium sp. USDA 4502. The sequence goes on along the minus strand of NZ_JBSSGF010000001.1, from coordinate 3,269,811 downwards.
CAAAGCCTCGTTGCGTTGGTGCGGATCGGTCGGCAGCAGCGCGTCGCTGCGCTCGCCGAGATGCAGCAGGATCGCGCCGCTCTCGAAGATCGAGATGTCGCCGTCGGTCAGCCACGGCACCTGGCCGAACGGCTGGTGCGCGAAGTGCTCGGCGCTCCGATCGCGAAATGGCACGCTCGCAACGCGATACGGCAAGCGCGCCTCTTCCAGTGCCCAGCGCACGCGGAGGTCGCGCACAAATCCCCGCGGCATCTCCGGAACCCAATCGAAGGTGGTCAGCGTCAGGTCGGCCATTGGGTATCTCCATTTGCTGGCTTCACAGGCAAAAGGACGAACGAATGGCGCGCGTTCCGACACCCCGACGGGCTTTTTCGTCGTTGCGGTACGGAACGATCGAGTTGTCGACGTGGGTACGCCGGCGCCGGAACTAGTCTTTCCTCTCGACGACGAAGTTGCCGATCGCGCCGAGCGCCATCAGCACGCTGGTGCCGAGGAACACCGCGGCCATGCCGATATGTCCGCCGATGAAGCCGCCGGCGAGCGGGCCGATCACCTGGCCGGCATATTGCGCCGAGATCGAATAGCCGAGCATGCTGCCGGTGACCGCATCAGGCACGTTGTGCCGGATCACGCTCGCGATGCAGGGCAGGAGGCCGCCGAGCGCGAGCCCCATCAGGAAGCGCAGCAGGATCAACTGCCAGCCGCTGACCACAAAGGCCTGCGGGATCAACAGCAGCGCGGAGGCAGCAAGGCAGATGGTGATGATCCGCCAGTGGCCGACCCGATCGGCCAGCTTGCCGAGATGCGAGGACGACAAGAGGCTGCCGAAGGCTGCCGCCGACATCACGAGGCCGGCGACGAACGTCACCTGCGGTGCCTCGACCAGTTGCGCGACATAGACCGTGATGATCGGCTCGATCGACATGTTGGCGACCATCAGCAGCAGGCCCGTTCCCCACATCGCGACGACAGGGCGCTTGTCCGGAACCAGCGACCAGCCGCCGCGCGCCTTGCCGCCTTTCGCGGTCTTCGGGCGTGCTTCCTCGCGGATCAGGAACGTCGTGCCGAGGAAGGTGAAGAAGATGACGCCGCCGATCAGGAAGAATGTCGCGCGGATGCCGATCAGCCCCGGCAGCACGCCGCCGATCAAGGGACCGACCAGGCTGCCGGCCATGATGCCGGCCGACAGCACGCCGATCGCCCAGCCGGATCGCGCTTTCGGCGTCTGCGCCGCGACCAGCACGGTCGAACCCGACGCGTAGCCGCCGAGCAGGCCGGTCAGCAGCCGCAGGCCGACCAGCTCATAGACGTTGTGCGCCATGCCGATCAGCGACATCGCGATCGCCATGCCGAGGCTGGCGCGGATCAGCATCAGCTTGCGGCCGTAGCGATCGGCGAGCCGTCCCCACAGCGGCGCCGTCAGCGCCGCGCTGAAGAAGGTCGCGCCATAGGCGAAGCCCGACCATTGCACGATCGCGGCATGATCGGTCACGCCGAGCTGCTCGACATAGAGCGGCAGGAACGGCAGCAGCAGCGTCATCCCCACGATTGTCGTGAAGGAGCCGAACACGCAGACGATCAAATTGCGTTTCCAGGGGCCCGCGTCGAGCAGGGCTTCGCGATCGACTTCGATGTTCATGTCAGCGCAGCCCGATCACGGCGAAGCCGCGCGCCCGCAGGCCGCGGCGATCCTCGTTCAGCGAACGCAGCAGGCGATCACGGGTATCGGTGATGTGGTCGGCGGCCTCGCGCGCGGCGGCCTCCGGATCGTTGGCCTTGATGAAGCCGAGGATGCGCCGGTGCTCGCGCCAGGCCTGCTCACGCGAGGGCTCGGTCCACACTTCCAGCCAGCGCGCCCGCGACAGCCTCGTCATGGCGCCGGCGATCGCCTTGACGATGAAGGGATTGCCGGAGAGCCGCGCGATCTCGACATGGAAATCGGTGCCGACCCGATGCCATTCCTCGCGCGGCGCGCCGGACTGGCAGGCATTCAGCATCTCCTCGACGCCGGCGATATCGGCTGCGCTCGCCCGCGCGCAGGCGAGGCGCACCGCCGTCGTCTCCAGCGGAATCCGGAACTCGGCCAGCGCCTCCAGCTCACCGAGGTCGATCGGTGCGACGATCCAGTTGCGGCCGTCGCGGCGCACCAGCTCTTCGCCTTCGAGCCGGACCAGCGCGGCACGGATCGGCGTGCGCGATCCCTCGAACCGGCTCTCCAGCCAGCGCTCGGTCAGCCGCTCGCCGGGGCCCAGGTCGAGCGACAGGATCATCTCCCGGAGCTGGTCATGGATCTGAAGCATCTGCGACATGGCGCCGTCCTTTGGCCGCTCGTTGGCGGGCGCGGAATCTCCATCAGGCGGCTTTCGTATCCCGATTTGGTATCCCAAACAAGGCGGCTATGGGATACCACGTTGCTCCGTTAAGGGAGGTGGGCCGAGAGCCAGGGCCCTGGACGATGGAACCGCGCCCACGGCGGTTGCTTGGTTTGACGGAATTGGAGAGCGCTACATGCGTATCGACGGGCAATGCCATTGCGGGGCTATCACCTATCAGGCCGAGATCGACCCGGAACGGGTCTCGATCTGCCATTGCACGGACTGCCAGGCGCTGACCGGCTCGCCCTACCGCGTCACGGTGATCTGCGACGCCGAACAGGTGCGGCTGACCGGAGGTGCGCCGAAGGTCTACGGCAAGCGGGGCGACAACGGCCGAATCCGCTTCCAGCACTTTTGCGGCGATTGCGGTTCGCCGCTGTTTACGAGCGGCGAGGACGGCGGGCCCGACGACTGGGGCATCCGCTGGGGCAGCATTCGCCAGCGCGGCCAATTGACCCCGCGACGCCAGGTCTGGTGCCGCTCCGCTGCGCCATGGATCAATGATCTCAAGGAATTGCCAGCGCACCCCAAGGACTGGAGCTGACGGATTGAGGTGTTGCGGCCTTGCGCCTCGGGGGCAGGCGAGGCTAAAGAGGCGCGCAGGTAAGGGCGGCTAGCTCAGCTGGTTAGAGCATCTCGTTTACACCGAGAGGGTCGGGAGTTCGAATCTCTCGCCGCCTACCAGCCTTTGAGCACGAATTCATCCGCTTGTTCGGTTCGCAGGGCGAAGGCTGTCGCACCGAAGCTCGAAGAGCGCAGGCGGACCGGCTGCCTGAATGTGCGGGCGTGCTTCCCCGTTTTGGATCCAGCCCTATGGCTGAAGCATCCTGATGGTCGCGATCGGCCACTTCCCGATGTGGCCCTTGATCGAGATGCGCAACCCATGAGATTCGTCCAGAAACACGCCCTCGACGGTCCCTGCGGTTCCATCGGTGAGAACCGCGGCTCGTCCGACCAGCTCGGCCTCCGCTTGCACATGCTCGCGCAGGATGACGGTGGCGCGGTGTTTCACGAGCTGCAAAGCGGCCTCTGGTTGATGAGCCCTACGGAGCAAGGCCATTGCACGGCTCTCGGTGAACGCGCGGAGAGGGCGCGATCCCGGCCGTGGGGTAGTTAGTCTCATGGGGTGGCCGGGACCGCGCTTGCTCCGCGCTGGCGTGCCGAATGTCATTCGATCCCCGATGGTGCGAAAGGTGCCGAAAGTCACGCGCTCAGATTTGATGCCGACGCTGCAGCGATGCTATTCTGTCCGCCTAACCGGGAACTTGATGCATGCGCAAACTCGCCGCGATTTTTCTTCTCACCATGATTGCCGGACCCGCATTCGCACAGTCGGATCACGTTCAGCGCTATCGCGAAGAGGTCGAGAAGTCGCCGGCCGATGCGGCCAACGAGGCGCGCCAGCAGCGAGCCTATCAGCGTGCGCTCAGCGGTGTGCCGGATCAGAAGCCGACCGATCCCTGGGGCATCGCGCGCAGTGACGGGCAGGGCGCGCCCAAGGCGAATGCCGCGAAGCCGAAGCCGGCCAAGCCCACGAGCGCAGCCGCCAAATAATCTCCGAGCGCGGATCAGGTCGATGAAATACTACGTCTGCAAATTGACCGGACCGCGCCCGACCTTTCCGCAGGACATGACGTCGCAGGAAGCCGCCATCATGCAGGCGCACGTCGCCTATTGCGGCGAACTGCTGCAGGCCGGCAAGGCGCTGGTGTTCGGACCGGTCGCCGATCCGGCCGGCGTCTGGGGCCTCGGCGTGCTGCAACTGCCCGACGACGCCGATCCGCAGGAGATCGTCGCCAACGATCCCGTCACCAAGGCGGATGCCGGATTCACCTATCAGCTGATGCCGATGCTGCGCGCCGCGACGCGCGAGACTTGCTAGGGCAAGATCCGGAAAAGTGCGAAGCGGTTTTCCGAAAGAGCATACCCAAACGTGAGACGACAGAAGGTTCCTGAGAAGGTTTGGATCGCATGAACGCAGGCCACCCGCAAAACGCCGATCAGATCGCATACTGGAACGGGCCGGGCGGTCAGCGCTGGGCCACACGGCAGGCCGCGCAGGACATCGTGCTGCAACCGGTGCTCGACCTCCTGATCGATCGCGCTGCGCCGAAAGCCGGCGAACGCGTCGTCGATGTCGGCTGTGGCAGCGGTGCCTCGAGCTTCGCGCTGGCGGCCAAGGTCGCGCCCGCTGGCCACGTGCTCGGCGTCGATGTCTCGGAGCCGATGCTGACGCGGGCGCGGCAGAGCGCGCCGCAGGGTTTGCCGGTCGAGTTCGCGCTGGCCGATGCGACCGTCTATCCGTTTGTCAGCGAGAGCTTCGATCTGTTGGCCTCGCGCTTTGGCGTGATGTTCTTTGCCGATCCCGTGGTGTCGTTCGCCAATCTGCGCAAGGCGATGAAGCCGACCGGCCGTCTCGCCTTCGCCTGCTGGCAGGAGCCGCGTGAAAATCCGTTCTTCATGACGCCGCTTGCTGCCGTCTACAAGCACGTGCCGAAACTGCCGCCGCTAGGGCCCGAGGATCCCGGCCCGTTCGCGTTCGCCTCCGAGGCCCGGGTGAAGCGGATCCTGGGCGAAGCCGGCTTCTCCGGCATTGCCATGGAGCCGTGCCGGGTTGAGCTTGATGTCGCGACCGGGCGCGGCATCGATGCCGCGATCCAGGGCGCGCTCGAGATCGGGCCGGCCAGCCGCGCGCTGGAAGGGCACCCTGATGAGGTGCGCGCTGCGGCGATCGCCTCGATGCGCGAGGCGCTGGCGCCGTTTGTCAAGGGCGATGCGGTGCTGCTGCCCGGCGCGATCTGGATCGTGACCGCGCGGGCCTGATCAGGCCTTCTCTTCCCAGATCATCGCCAGGTGCACGATGGTCTGCACGGCCTTCTCCATGTCCTGCCGGCTGACCCATTCGAGCCGCGAATGGAACGCGTGCTCGCCGGCGAAGATGTTCGGGCAGGGCAGTCCCATAAAGGACAGCCGCGAGCCGTCCGTGCCGCCGCGGATCGAGGTCTTCACCGGCGTGAGACCGGCGCGCTCGATCGCCTCGATCGCATAGGCCACGATCTGCGGGTGGCGATCGATCACATCCTTCATGTTGCGGTACTGCTGCTTGACCTCCATGCGGTAAGTCGAGCGCGGATAGCCCTTCATGACGTCCTTCACGATGTCTTCCAGCAGCGATTCCTTCTGCTTCAGGCCAGCCTCGGTGAAATCGCGCACGATGAAGTCGATCCGCGCGTTCTCCAGCGCGCCGGAGATCGCGACCGGATGCAGGAAGCCCTCCTTGCCCTCGGTGGTCTCGGGCGAGCAGGTGTCCTTGGGCAGGCGATCGACGATCGCGGCGGCGATCTTGATTGCGTGCTCCATCTTGCCCTTGGCGAAGCCCGGATGGGTCGCGACGCCTTCGATGATGATGCTGGCGCCGTCGGCCGAGAAGGTCTCGTCCTCGATATGGCCGGCGGTCTCGCCATCCATGGTGTAGCCGAAATCGGCCCCCAGCTTCTTGAGGTCGACCTTGTCGACGCCGCGGCCGATCTCCTCGTCCGGCGTGAACAGGATCTTGATGGTGCCGTGCTTGACCTGCGGATTGGTGATCAGGAAATGCGCGGCACCCATGATCTCGGCAAGGCCCGCCTTGTTGTCGGCGCCGAGCAGGGTGGTGCCGTCGGTGGTGATGATGTCGTTGCCGATCTGGTCGGCTAGCGCTTCGTGCTCGGCGGGGCGGATCACCTGCGAGGCATCGGCGGGAAGCACGATGTCGCCGCCCCGATAGTTCTTCACGACCTGCGGCTTGACGTTCTTGCCGGTGCAGTCGGGAGAGGTGTCCATGTGCGAGCAGAAGCAGATCACCGGCACTGTCTTGTCGGTGTTGGCCGGGATCGTCGCATAGACGTATCCGTGCGGATCAAGATGCGCGTCGGATATCCCCATCGCCTGCAGCTCGGCGACCAGCAGGCGCCCGAGATTCTTCTGCTTCTCGGTGGAAGGCGTGGTGGGTGAATCCGGATCGGACTGGGTGTCGATCACGACATAGCGCAGGAAGCGCTCGGTGACGGTGTGTTTGAAGTCGAGAGCCGGTGCCAGCATGAAAACCGCGCAAAAAACTGGAGAAAGGAACAATGCGCTTTGGCGAAGTTGGTTCGCGCGAGCAAACCGCGTCAAGGCGAGTTTCGAAGGACAATCCTATAACAGAAAAGCGCCACTCCGGGGCCGCGTCACGAGCCGGAATGGCGCTTTGTCTTAACGGAGAGAGTAGGCGCTAGACGGCTTCCTTCAGCTCCTTGGCGGCGCGGAAGGCGACCTTCTTGCTGGCCTTGATATGGATCTGTTCGCCAGTCGCGGGGTTGCGGCCCATGCGGGCGGCGCGCTTGCGGACCTGGAGGATGCCGAGGCCAACGATCCTGATGCGCTCGCCCTTCTTGAGGTGCTTGGTGATCCTGGTGACCATATCGGTCAGGATCGCCTCGGCCTGCTTCTTGGACAGCTCCTGCTCCTCGGCGATGGCCGCCGCCAAATGCTTCAGCGTGATCGTCGCCGGTGTCGCTGCTTTCTTCGCCATGTCTGGCCCTCCTCGTTGCTGAATGGCTGGATTGCTGCTTTTCACGCGAATGGCGCGCCGTTCGCGTCGGGAAAATGCGTCCGGAAAAGTCCTGAAAACCGCCGGTTCCGGGAACGGGCAGCGCCGGGCCGGCCACAGGAAACCCAGACGTATCAGGCCTTATTTGATTCGGGGCTTCGCTGACTACGCCGTTTCCCCTGAAAACAGGCGACAACCCGCGTACGCGCCGCGAAAATGCCGACGCTGTGCAGGGATCCGCAACGTCCTTGACTAACCGGATGCGGGCCTTTATGCCCTCGGTCCTGCGCGGATCAATCCGACGATCGGCATCCGCGGGAGTAGCTCAGTTGGTTAGAGCGCCGCCCTGTCACGGCGGAGGCCGCGGGTTCGAGTCCCGTCTCTCGCGCCATTCATTTCAATGACTTAGCAGCGTGTTTGGCCCGAAACCATTGGTCCCTGTGGACCGGTGCCATAACGAGTTGCCTCCCTCCTGTTCACTGCACCTGGCGACTGCCGCGACAGCTCAGGACGCCGCGAGGCCGACAACGCTGACCGGTTGAGCGGCCTGCTCGGGCCTGACCGATAATGCCACGCGCTGTTCGGGCGTCAGCCACCACAGCAGGAACAGCAGTGCTATCCCGTTCGACAGCAGGCCTGTCGTGAGCGGCACGTTCATGATCGCCTGAACTGCGATGCCCGACGAAACCGCGATGAAGCGCGGCGACAGGTGCTTTGAGACCATCGATCCCACTGACAGGATCAGACCACAGACGAAAGCCGACACCGGGGCGAGCGCAAGACCGACCGATGCGATGCCCTCGGTGGCGAGGAAGGACGCGTTGAAATTGCCGTCCTGATAAATCGCTCCGAGGGTCGGGCCAAGCTCGCCGTACGGGCAGGCGGCCATGTATCGCAGGACGGTGATCTGGCAGAACCGGGTGTGCTCGCGGTGCGCGAAGAAGTCGGCGTATTGATCGAGCGCGAGCGACGGGATCGCGACGAAGCGCAGATTGATGGTGCTGAACACGATGTAGGTCTTGTCGGCGACGAGAATGGCGAAAGCCAAAAGGCCGACGATCATCGGGATCAGAAATGCGAGCACCGTGGCCAGCCGCGGGTCGAACCGGCCGTACAGCCAGAACAGAAACGGCAGCCAGATCGGCAGCAACAGGACGGTCTTGTTGTTGACGACGGGATAAAAGCAAAGCGCAAGCAGCAGCACCCCGGCCGCCGGCATCCACCGCCTGCGCGATGCGAAATGCGCGAACAGGTAGGGCAGGACCGCGCCGATCATGATCCCGGTGAGATAGTTCATTAGGGCCGGCCGCACCACGGCGGTGCGGGCTGCGCCATAGGGATCGCCAAGATTGGCCCCGTAGGAGATGTCGCCGATCAGCACGGCAAGGCACGACGCCAGTAGCAGAACCGCGATGCGCTTGACGGCCGCTTCGGACAAATCGGGCCGCCAAACCGGGATGTTCTGTAACATCAGAGGGATCATCGCTGCGGCCAGCGCGGCGATCATGGCCCAGCGGGCGATGGCGTGCGGATAGTCGAACGCGCTGAAGAAGCTGAGCCAGACGAAGCCGAACACGGCTGACAGCAGCGAGAAGCCGACCAGATAACCGAAGCTGAATCGTACCGCGACGAACGCCGGGACGAACGCGACCATGATGGCGGTGCCGAGGACGGCTTGCGCGTTGATGCCGGATCGCCAGACATGCATCGCCGGAAATGCGTGCCCGCAGGCGATCATCGAGGCGACGCTGAGGACGAAGAACCCGGGGATGGTGATCCCGACAACCAGGTCATCGCGCGTCAATGTCATCGGTCCGTCCGAATCCGAAAGCTGCCAGGCAGCTAGCCGGTCGGCCCTGGACGAAGCAAGTTAAGCAATATCTCGGTCTGTGTTGTTATGTTTCTGCCTGGCCATTCGTCACCGCGATGCCCTATTGAATTCACACAACGGCAACACCTTGCCTTGATCAGGCAAAGAATGCGGCGACCGCGTTGAGGTCGGATTGTCCCGGCGCATCGCCGCGCAAATTGGCGTCGATGATGCGGCGACAGGCGTCAACCGTGTGGGTGTCGCCCAATTCGTTGGCGGCTTCGAGGATCGACCAGACCGTGTCCAAGGGAACGTCGCTCTGCGTAGTCGCCTTCGGGTCTGACAGCATTGACGGGGCCGCGGTTAGAATTCGAATAGGTCGCGGCCGCGCCGCGCCAAATTGTGCAGGTCCGCCACCGTGCCGCGCACAGCGTTGCAGCGGCGGCATTCGATGATGGTGTCGCCGGATGCATGCGCCGGATCGGCGACCTTGATCGCCAGGCTGCCGCAATCCGTGCAGATGATCTTGAAGCCGGTTGAAATTACTTGCTGCTGCAAATTCATTGTGGCCTGCGCCTTTGTTGACGCCGACCTTAGCCGGGCAACTTTTAAGACTGGGGTCGCGGAGCGGATTGCAATCGAACAACCGCGTTAGGGCGCGGTTAAGATTTCGCCGCGGCCGCGCGGCCCTGCAGATGCAGCGTCGGCCTGCCGAGCCCTGCCGCGGCGGCGCGCACGGCATCGCGGGCATTGACGGTGATGATGCCGGCGGCGTGGGCCCAGACCGCGAGGTCGGAGGCGCTGTCGCCGGCGTAGATGAAGCCCCCGGGGAATGTCTTCCGCAACAGGTCGGCCTTGTTGGCGCCCTTGAGATTATGTTCGCCGTCGGAGGCAAGCACCTGGTCGATCCAAGGCAGACGCGACGCCAGCTTGTGTGCGAGCAGCGCGTCGGCCGCGGTTGCCAGCACGATGCGGCGGCCGGCCACGTTCTCGCGCTCAGCCAATGCGACGACGTCCTGGTGCAGTTCGATCCGGCTCCAGTCGATGCGCTGGCGCTGTGCGAGCCGGCGCTTCAGCGCCGCGCGGCCGCGCGTCAGCCAGGCGGCGCATGACACGACGATCAGCGGATTGCGGCGCAGGATCGAGAAGAAGCTGAGATAGAGCAGGTCGCCCGTGATCAGCGTGCCGTCGAGGTCGAGCACCAGCGGCAGCGATGCCGGGAGGCCGAGCAAAGGGGGCGACCCGTCGGGGCGGGAAGCATCCTGTGGCTTCGCAGTGTCGTCGCCGGCGAGGCGAGGCTCAGTCATTCGCGGCACTCAGCCGGGTTGCGACGTTGCACACGCCTATGGCGCGCGCCCCGGTCTCGATGGTCCTGCAGTCGCCGTAGCCGAACTTGCTCGCAAAGGCCACACCATGCTGGTCCGAGCTTGAGACGATCAGGACCAACAAAAAAGGCCGCCCGAGGGCGGCCGTCTTACCTGTGGAAGCCAGCAGAAATCTTTAGCGGACCGTCGAGGTGCCCGACGAGGTGATCGCCACCGGTTTGCCGGCCTTGATGACCTGGGTGGTCTGGGCAGTCTGGGCGAAATCCGCGTTGTTCCGGGCCGAAATGCCGAGCGCCGCGATCCCGATCCCCGCAATAAGGGCAACCACCACAATCTTGAGATGGGTCGCGCGGTCAGCTGAATGGATCGAGTGGTTCATGGTCGCCTCCGGGCGTCTGTGCGCCGTCTATGGCAGGTACTGGTAAGGCCCATCTGTTTCCGGATCGTTTCGTGAGTTCCGGGAAATGGTTTCGTGCCACGGGCGGATTGGTTTCACCGTGCCTTGCGTCACACTGCCGGCCGGCTAAAACTGCCCCAGGCGCGGAAATGCGCTTGGGAGAAAAACAATAATGAAAACAATGAGACTAACCCGGCGCCGGGTGCTTGGAACCGGCTCCGCGGCACTCGCCGCCACGATGTTTGGTAAGCGCGCCGTTGCGGCGGCCGAGTTCGACTTCAAACTCGGTGTCAACACTCCGGAAACCCATCCGCTAACAATCCGCCTGACTGAGGCTGCCAAGGCGGTCGGCGCCCAGTCGTCCGGCCGGGTCAACATCACGGTGTTCGCCAACAGCCAGCTCGGCGGCGATCCGGAGATGCTGTCGCAGGTCCGCGCCGGCGGGATCGAGCTGTTGGCGGCGCCCAGCATGACGCTGTCGACGCTGGTGCCGCTATCGGGGCTGCCCAGCATCGGCTTTGCCTTCCAGTCTTACGACCAGGTCTGGGCGGCGATGGACGGCGGCGTCGGCGACCTCGTGCGCGAGGCGATCACGAAGACCGGCGTCGTGCCGCTCAAGAAGGCCTGGGACAACGGCTTCCGCCAGATCACCTCGTCGTCGAGCCGGCAGCTCAACAGCGTCGACGATCTCAAGGGTTTCAAGATCCGCGTGCCGGTGACGGCATTGCTGACGTCGCTGTTCTCAGGGCTCGGTGCGCTGCCGTCGAGCATCTCCTACAGCGAACTCTATTCGGCGCTGCAGACCCACATCGTCGAAGGGCAGGAGAACCCGCTGGCGCAGGTTTTGACCGGCAAGCTCTACGAGGTGCAGAAATTCTGCGCGCTCTCGAACCATTGCTGGAGCGGTTACTGGATCCTCGGCAACCGCCGCGCGATGGCCGGCCTGCCGCCCGATCTGCTCGAGCTTATCAATGCCGCGTTCGACGCCGCGGCGGTGAAGGAGCGCACCGATCTGGTCGAGATGGATCGCTCGCTGCAGGCCGAGCTGACCGAAAAGGGCATGACGTTCAACAAGCCCGATCCGGTGCAGTTCAGGGCCGCGTTGGTGAAGGCCGGCTTCTACACGCAGTGGCAGAAGACCTACGGCGCGGACGCCTGGGCGGCGTTGGAGAAATATACGGGAAAGCTAACGTGAGCGCCGCCTGTCATCACGCGCCGGCTCGGCTGAGACGGGTGCTAGCTCGCGCGCGCGATGTCGGCGCGGATCGCGCGTGCCGCCAACACGAACAGCAGGGCACCGAGCGTCGTCGTGAGCGCGGCCGACAGCAGCGAGTAGCGAACCGCATCGACACCGTAGGTGCCCTTCAGCGCGTCGTTGATCATGCCGACGGCGAGGGGGCCGACGCCCTGGCCGAAGCAGGTGGCGGTCAACAGCACGATCGCCGAGGCCAGCGCGCGCATGCTGGGTTTTGCCACCGTCTGCGCGATCGCGAAGATCGGGCCGAGATGGAAGCCGACCATGAACGAGGTCAGCGCCAGGGTCGCGACCATCAGCGTGAAGTTTTGCGTCAGCATGCACAGCGCGAACACCGGGCCGGCGAGGCCGGACATGATCGCGGGCGCCCACAGCTTCCAGCGGTCGTCGCGACGGCCGATCTGCGCCACCACGATGCCACCGATCAGCGTGCCCGCCATGCCGGCGAGACCCTTGAAGGTGCCAGCATAGGTGCCGATCTCGGCGCTGGTGAGGTGATGGATGCGCGCAAGGAACGGCGGGATCCACACCGCGGTGGCGTAGTTGGTGTAGGTCGTCAGACAAAAGCCGACCAGCACGATGACGAAGCTCGGCTGCGATACCAGGAAACGCAATGTCGGCCCGATCGGCTCGGCCTTGAAGCTCTCGGCCATTGCGCCGCGCTTCGGCTCAGTGATCGTCAGCCACAGCACGGCGGCGAGCGCGATGCCGGGCAGGCCCGCGGTGAAGAAGGCCATTCGCCAGCCATAGTGCTGGTTGACATAGCCGCCGATGAAATAGCCGAGGAAGACGCCGAGATAGGTGCCGATCGCGTAGATGCCGAGCGCGCGCGGTCGTTCGTTCTTGTCGAACAGATCGGCGATCATCGATTGCGAGGCCGGCGTGCCCGCCGACTCCCCGATGCCGACGCCGACCCGGGCCAAGGCCAGCGTCGTGACGCTGGAGGCGAGGCCGCAGAGATAGGTCATCGCGCTCCAGAACGCGAAGGCGACCGCGACGATGTTGCGGCGGTTGAGGCGATCGGCCATCCGCGCGATCGGAATGCCGAGCAGCGAATAGAACAGCACGAAACCGAACCCGGCGAGCAGGCCCATCGTGGTGTCGCTGAGCGTGAACTCCTTCTTGATCGGTTCGATCAGCACGTTGAAGATGGTGCGGTCGAGGAAGTTGAGGGCGTAGATGATCGTGAGCAAGGCGAGGACGTAGTAGCGGCGCGCCGAGGGCGCGGCCGCAGCTTGGGTTGGCGCGGCCGCTTGCGGTGCGACATCGACCATGACTTCCTCCCCCCGGATATTCTTTATTGTTGTTGCTTGCGCGCGGGCCTTACGCCTCGCGGCTGTAATTCCCTGCCTCGAATTCGACCGGCCTCGTGTCGGCGTCGAACGACACCCCGATCGGGTCGCGGCCGGCGGCCATGGCCTCGAGCTGCTCAGCGAGCATCCGGCGGATCATCAGGATGCCGCGGTCGCTCTGGCCAAAATGCTCTTCGGAATGGATCGTCACCGCGCCCTGGCCGACCTGGGCCTCGTAGTCGCCGGGAAATTGCTGGTGCTCGGCCTCGGTCATGTCCCACCAGAACTTGCCGTTGAACTTCGAGCGCATCCGCCCGATATCGCCCGCGTTCTTGACCCGGCCGGCGACGTAGATGCGAAACGAGGTGTCGTCGATCGGCAAGGTCCAGCCGATCGATTCGACGCGCGCGAACTGCGCGACGCGCGGATTGGGCACGACGCGGAGTGTGGGGAGGGCGGCCTCGGTGACGCGATAGAACACCTTGCCGTCGTCCTGCCTGCGGATCGAGCGCACCGCGACGCCGCGCGGCGACATCTCGAACTTCACTTCGGGCATCGAGGCCATCATGTTGGTGAACTGCGGCCCTGAGAACGAGCCGTGCAGCACCGGCACATGGTAGGGGTCGGCGACGTTCTCGAAATGCTGCAGCCAGTTGCAGGGGATCACGGCAGGGCCGCCGCCGCCGATCGAGGAATCGTCGGCCTCGACGAACTCGCCGTCGTCCATGTTTTCCAGGCACTCGTAGCGCGGCAGCACCGGCCTTTTCTCGGCCGGCCCCATATAGGCGAAGATCAGGCCGTAGCGTTCCTGCACCGGATACCAGGGCTGGCGCACCTTGTCCTTGAACAGGCCGCCGTCGGGCTCGCAGGGTTGTTCGAGGCAGCGGCCCTCGGTGTCGAATTTCCAGCCGTGATAGCAGCAGCGGATACCGTCTTCCTCGACCTTGCCGTAATAGAGCGTGGTGCCGCGGTGGCAGCAGCGCGCATGTAGCAGGCCGGCCCGGCCATGCCGGTCGCGGAACAGGATCAGGTCTTCGCCAAGTGCGCGGACTTTTCTGGGGATATCGGAGGCGTCACCGGTGAGGCCGACCGGGTGCCAATACCGGCGCAACAGCTCGCCCATCGGCGTGCCGCGGCCGACCGAGGTGAGCTCGGTCCGGGTGCTCGACGGCTTCATCGCATAGGCCGTGCCGAGATCGCGGTCCCGCTGGGTGATCGTCATGTTGTCCTCCCCCGCCGCTGGTCTGGCGCCGGCGGCTGATCTATCGTTGACCAAGTCAACGATATATCGATGACAATGTCAACGATATCGTTAAGCTTGGCAGCGCGCGGCTTTGTTGGCAGAGGTTGGTGATGACCGAGAAGCTCAGGACTGAGAGGGCCTTGCCGCCGGAGGCCGTTGTCGATTCCGAACTGGCACCGATCACCGCGATGATGTCGTCGCGGCTGATGGTGCTGGCGAACCTGCTCAGGCGCGGCGCGATGCTGCGCTACAAGCGCCTGACCGGCCTGTCCTCGGTCGAGTTCGGTCTGGTCGCCTCGCTCGGCCGGCGGCCGCCGATGAGTGTGGTGCGGCTCGCCGAGGCCGTCGGCATGGACAAGGGGCAGATCAGCCGGGCGCTCGCCGAGCTCGTGGCGCGCAAGCTGGTGGCGAAGGCGGCCAATCCGCGCGACAACCGGGAGACCCTGGTCTCTCTCACCAAGGCCGGCCTGGCCGCCCATGATGCCATCGTGGCCGGCGCGCAGGAGCGAAACCGGCACCTGCTGGAACAGCTTGCGCCGGGGGATCTTGAGCTGCTGCTCGGACACATCGATCGGCTCACCCTGACCGCCGCCGAGATGCTCGCCGCCGAGCGGGGGCTGGGCTGATATGGGGAGAGCGCAGGGCACCGGATGGCCGCCGCGGCGTTGCCCATGGAGGCAAGCGCATCCGCCTGATGAGGCCAAGAGCCCGCGGGAAGGACGGTAAAAGCGTCAAAATAGCTTGTCTTGCGCCCTCTGTTGCGCTGCGCTAAAGCCTCAAGAACAATTCCAATCAACGAATCTGCGGCACGTCCGAAACCGCAGCAAGAAGGCCTCGCCGATGACCGGCATCCTGCAGAATTATCTCCCACTTGTGGTCTTTATCGGAGTCGCGAGCCTGATCGGTCTGGCACTCCTGATCGCGCCGTTCCTGGTCGCGTTCCAATCGCCGGACCCGGAAAAGCTGTCCGCCTATGAATGCGGATTCAACGCTTTTGACGACGCCCGCATGAAGTTCGACGTCCGCTTCTATCTGGTGGCGATCCTCTTCATCATCTTCGACCTCGAAGTGGCGTTCCTGTTCCCCTGGGCCGTGGCGTTCGGAAAGCTCGGCGCCACCGGGTTCTGGTCGATGATGGTGTTCCTGGCCGTGCTGACGGTCGGGTTTGCGTATGAATGGAAGAAAGGCGCGCTCGAATGGGATTGAGCCCCACCGCCGCAACCTCCCAGCCGGCGATTGCCAAATCTGAGATCGCCATGGCTCCGAAGGGTATTCTTGATCCGTCGACCGGCAAGCCGGTCGGCGCCAACGATCCGTTTTTCCTTGAGGTGAATCACGAGCTGTCCGACAAGGGCTTCTTCGTCGCCGCGGCCGATGACCTCATCACCTGGGCGCGCACCGGCTCCCTGATGTGGATGACCTTCGGTCTGGCCTGCTGTGCGGTCGAGATGATGCAGGTCTCGATGCCGCGCTATGACGTCGAACGCTTCGGCTTCGCACCGCGCGCCTCGCCGCGGCAGTCCGACGTGATGATCGTTGCGGGCACCCTGACCAACAAGATGGCGCCCGCGCTGCGCAAGGTCTACGACCAGATGCCGGAGCCGCGCTACGTCATCTCGATGGGCTCCTGCGCCAATGGCGGCGGCTACTATCACTACTCCTATTCGGTGGTGCGTGGCTGCGATCGCATCGTGCCGATCGACATCTACGTGCCCGGCTGCCCGCCCACGGCGGAAGCGCTGCTCTACGGTGTGCTGCTGCTGCAGAAGAAGATCCGCCGTATCGGCACTATTGAACGCTAAGGTTTCAGGTATGGACGACGGCAAGCTCGACGCCCTTGGGCAGACGATCGTGAGCGCGCTTCCGGGCGCGGCCACGGCGCACTCGGTCGCGTTCAATCAGCTCACTATCGACGTCGAGATTGGCAGAATCGTGGAGGTCGCCAGGTTTCTGCGTGACGATCCCGGCTGCCGTTTCGTCAACGTCACCGACGTGACCGCGGTCGACTATCCGAGCCGCGAGAAGCGCTTCGACGTCGTCTACCATCTGCTGTCGCCGACGCTGAACGCGCGCGTCCGTTTGCGCGGGCAGGCCGACGAGACCACGCAGGTGCCGTCGATCATCGGCGTCTTCCCGGGCGCCGACTGGTTCGAGCGCGAGACCTACGACCTCTATGGCGTGATCTTCACCGGCCATCCCGACATGCGCCGCCTGCTGACGGACTACGGCTTCGACGGCCATCCGCTGCGCAAGGATTTCCCGCTCACCGGCTTCGTCGAGGTCCGCTACGACGACCAGGAGAAGCGGGTGCTGTACGAGCCGGTCCGGCTCAACCAGGAATTCCGCAAGTTCGATTTCCTTTCGCCCTGGGAAGGCGCGGACTATCCGCTGCCCGGCGATGAGAAGGCCAAGGCGGAGCCGAAGCCATGAATGAACAACCGCAAAACCTTCGTAACTTCACCATCAACTTTGGGCCGCAGCATCCGGCGGCGCACGGCGTGCTTCGTCTTGTGCTGGAGCTTGACGGCGAAGTCGTCGAACGCGTCGATCCGCATATCGGCCTGCTTCACCGCGGCACCGAGAAGCTGATCGAGCACAAGACCTATCTGCAGGCGATTCCCTATTTCGACCGGCTCGACTATGTCGCGCCGATGAACCAGGAGCATGCGTTCTGCCTCGCGGCGGAAAAGCTGCTCGGCATTACGGTGCCGCGCCGCGGCCAGTTGATCCGCGTGCTCTATTGCGAGATCGGCCGCATCCTGTCGCATCTGCTCAACGTCACCACCCAGGCGATGGACGTCGGCGCGCTGACCCCGCCGCTGTGGGGCTTCGAAGAGCGCGAGAAGCTGATGGTGTTCTACGAGCGCGCCTCGGGCTCGCGCATGCACGCGGCGTTCTTCCGCGTCGGCGGCGTGCACCAGGACCTGCCGCCGAAGCTGATCGACGACATCGAGGCGTGGTGCGATCCGTTCCTCAAGGTGGTCGACGACCTCGATCGGCTGCTCACCGGGAACCGCATCTTCAAGCAGCGCAACGTCGATATCGGCGTGGTGCCGCTGAAAGAAGCCTGGGAGTGGGGCTTCTCCGGCGTGATGGTGCGCGGCTCGGGCGCGGCCTGGGACCTGCGCAAGTCGCAGCCCTACGAGTGCTACGCCGAGATGGATTTCGACATTCCGATCGGCAAGAACGGCGACTGCTACGACCGCTATCTGATCCGCATGGAAGAGATGCGCCAGTCGGTGCGCATCATGAAGCAGTGCATCCAGAAGCTCAAGGCACCCGACGGGCAGGGCCCGGTCGTGGTCGAGGACAATAAGATCGCGCCGCCGCGCCGCGGTGAGATGAAGCGCTCGATGGAAGCGCTGATCCATCACTTCAAGCTCTACACCGAAGGCGTGCATGTGCCGGCCGGCGAAATCTATGCCGCGGTCGAGGCGCCGAAGGGCGAGTTCGGCGTCTACCTCGTCGCCGACGGCACCAACAAGCCCTACAAGTGCAAGATCCGCGCGCCGGGCTTCGCCCATCTGCAGGCGATGGATCACATCTGCAGGGGCCATCTGCTGGCCGACGTTTCCGCCATCCTGGGCTCGCTGGACATCGTGTTCGGCGAAGTCGACCGGTGACGATGTCCGCATCCGAACCGCGCGCAATGAGAGTTTGATCGATGTCCGTCCGCCGCCTTGCCCCGAAGGAATTGCAGCCCGCGAGCTTCACGTTCACGGACGAGAATCTTGCCTGGGCCAAGAAGCAGATCGAGAAATATCCGCCGGGCCGTCAGGCCTCGGCCGCGATCGCGATCCTTTGGCGCGTGCAGGAGCAGCATGACGGCTGGGTTTCGGAAGCCGCGATCCGCGCCGTCGCCGACCTGCTCGAGATGCCGCATATCCGCATGCTGGAGATCGCGACCTTCTACACCATGTTCCAGCTCTCGCCGGTCGGCAAGAAGGCACATGTGCAGGTGTGCGGCACCACGCCGTGCCGGCTGCGCGGCGCCGCCGACCTGATCGAGGTCTGCCAGCACCGTATCCATCACGATCCCTTCCAGCTGTCGAAAGACGGCAACTTCTCCTGGGAAGAAGTGGAGTGCCTAGGGGCCTGCGTGAACGCGCCGATGGTGCTGATCTGGAAGGACACCTATGAGGATCTGACCAAGGAAAGCTTCGGCAAGGTGCTCGACGGCTTTGCCGCCGGCAATCCGCCGAAGCCGGGCCCGCAGATCGACCGTCAGTTCTCGGCGCCCGCCGGCGGGCCGACGACGCTGAAGGAAATCACCTGATGCGGAGCTTTCAGGTGCTGGCAAACGGGCAGGAAAACAAGGCAGGGAGGGGCGCTGCGATGAAGGCCTGGCGCACGATCGCCCTGCATACCGCTGTCGCGGCGGGCTTCATGTTCCTGCTGCAACGCTACGGCCTGAGCGCCACGCTGGAATCCAGCCTGTTGTGGGCCATCGTGTTCGGCGGCTGCGCCGCCGGGCTCGCTTATTCGCAAGCCAATCGGTGATGTTCGGAAAGTTTTGAGCATGCTCGACGACAAGGACCGCATCTTCAAGAACCTCTACGGCCTGCATGATTGGGGCCTCGAGGGCGCGCGCCGCAGAGGCGCCTGGGATGGCACCAAGGGGATCATCGACAAGGGTCGCGACTGGATCATCAACGAGATGAAGGCGTCGGGCCTGCGCGGCCGCGGTGGCGCCGGCTTCCCGACCGGCATGAAGTGGTCCTTCATGCCGAAGGAATCCAAGGACGGCCGTCCGAGCTATCTCGTCGTCAACGCCGACGAGTCGGAGCCCGGCACCTGCAAGGACCGCGAGATCATGCGGCACGATCCGCATCTTTTGGTCGAAGGCTGCCTGCTCGCGAGCTTCGCGATGGGCGCGCATGCCTGCTACGTCTATATCCGCGGCGAGTTCATCCGCGAGCGCGAGCGGCTGCAGGCGGCGATCGACCAGGCCTATGAGGCCAAGCTGGTCGGCAAGGACAATATCAACGGCTGGCCGTTCGACATCTATGTCGCGCACGGCGCCGGCGCCTATATCTGCGGCGAGGAGACCGCGCTGCTCGAGAGCCTCGAGGGCAAGAAGGGCCAGCCGCGGCTGAAGCCGCCGTTCCCGGCCAATGTCGGCCTCTATGGCTGCCCGACCACCGTCAACAACGTCGAGTCGATCGCGGTCGCGCCGGACATCCTGCGCCGCGGCGCCGCCTGGTTCGCCGGCATCGGCCGGCCGAACAATGTCGGCACCAAGCTGTTCTGCATCTCCGGCCACGTCGAGCGGCCCTGCAACGTCGAAGAGGCGATGGGGATTCCGTTCCGCGAGCTGATCGAGAAGCATTGCGGCGGCATCCGCGGCGGCTGGGGCAATCTCAAAGCCGTGATCCCCGGCGGCTCGTCGGTGCGCATGGTGCCGGCCGAGCAGATCATCGACACGCCGATGGATTTCGACTCTTTGAGCAAGCTGCGCTCGGGTCTCGGCACCGCGGCGGTGATCGTGATGGACAAGTCGACCGACCTGATCCGGGCGATCGCGCGAATCTCCTATTTCTACAAGCATGAGAGCTGCGGCCAGTGCACGCCGTGCCGCGAGGGCACGGGGTGGATGTGGCGCGTCCTGACCCGGATGGCCGACGGCCGTGCCCACAAGCGCGAGATCGACATGCTGCTCGAGGTTACCAAGCAGGTCGAGGGTCACACCATCTGCGCGCTCGGCGACGCCGCGGCATGGCCGATCCAGGGCCTGATCGCGCATTTCCGTCACGAGATCGAAGAGCGCATCGACCAGTATTCGCACAAGGCCGATCTCGACGATCAGGGCGTTCGCGATCCCATGCACATGGTAGCCGCGGAGTAATGCTGGCGATGACGCAACAGGCCGCATGGTGGCAGAAATACGGGACGCTTGCGCAGATGGCGCAGGCGACCGTGGCGCTGCTCGGCTTTGTTGCAATCCTGCTGCAGATCAACGAAATCCGCACCTCGAACCGCGCCTCCAGCGCGCGTTCGGCGTTTCTCGGCTACACCGATCTCGCATTCCAGAATCCGAAATTCGCTCAGCCCGACTACGAGGCCATCAAGGCCGCCAGTCGCGAGGAGCGATCGCAATATGAGAGTTTTGTCTCGTACTTCCTCTATGCCTGCGAGGAGACCTTTGCCGCCTTCGCGGACAAGCGCGAATGGCAGGCATCGTGTGACTACGACCTGAAACCGCATCTGCCGTTCCTCTGCGAGAAGAACCAGGCGCAGCCTGCCTATCTCGCGACCTACGGCGCCGACACCCAGCAATGGGTGAAGACCTCATTGAAAACCGCGAGCGTCGCACCGCCCGACTGCAAGCTCGGAAAGACTTGAGACAGACATGAGCAAGATCATCGTCGATGGCAAAGAGATCGATGTGCCGCCGGAGTACACGCTGCTGCAGGCATGCGAGGCGGCCGGCGCAGAGATTCCGCGCTTCTGCTATCACGAGCGGCTGTCGATCGCCGGCAATTGCCGGATGTGCCTGGTCGAGGTGAAGGGCGGCCCGAAGCCGGTCGCGAGCTGCGCCTGGGCCGTGCGCGACTGCCGGCCGGGCCCGAAGGGCGAGCCGCCGGAAATCTCGACCCGTTCGCCGATGGTGAAGAAGGCGCGCGAAGGCGTGATGGAGTTCCTGCTGATCAACCATCCGCTGGACTGCCCGATCTGCGACCAGGGCGGCGAGTGCGATCTGCAGGACCAGGCGATGGGCTACGGCGTCGACACCAGCCGTTTCGCCGAGAACAAGCGCGCGGTCGAGGACAAGTATCTCGGCGCGCTGGTCAAGACCTCGATGAACCGCTGCATCCAGTGCACGCGCTGCGTCCGCTTCTCCGCCGAAGTCTGCGGCGCGCCGGAAATGGGCGCGACCGGCCGCGGCGAGGACATGGAGATCACCACCTATCTCGAGCAGGCGCTGAGCTCGGAGCTGCAGGGCAACCTCGTCGATATCTGCCCGGTCGGCGCGCTGACCTCGAAGCCCTACGCCTTCGCGGCGCGGCCCTGGGAGCTCGGCAAGACGCAGTCGGTCGACGTCATGGACGGCGTGGGATCTGCGATCCGCGTCGACACCCGCGGCCGCGAGGTGATGCGCATCCTGCCGCGCATCAACGAGGCGGTGAACGAGGAGTGGATCTCCGACAAGACCCGCCACATCGTCGACGGCCTGCGTACGCAGCGCCTCGACCGGCCCTATGTGCGCGAGAACGGCCAGCTCCGGCCGGCGACCTGGCAGGAAGCCTTCGCCGCCATCGCCGCCAGGGCCAGCCGCAGCGACGGCAAGCGGATCGGCGCGATCGCCGGCGATCTGGCCGCGGTCGACGAAATGTATGCGCTGAAGGAAATGCTCGCGAAGTTCGGCTCGGTCAATCTCGCCGTGCAGGGCGGCGATGCGTTCGACGCCAAGGCCGGCCGCGGCTCCTACATCTTCAATCCGACCATTGCCGGCATCGACCAGGCCGACGCGATCCTGATCATCGGCTCGCATCCGCGCAAGGAAGCCGCCGTGCTGAACGCGCGGATCCGCAAGCGCTGGCGCACCGGCGGCCTCAAGGTCGGCATGATCGGCGCCAAGGCCGATTTCACCTATGACCACGACTATCTCGGCGCGGGCACCGATACGCTGGCCGATCTCGCGGCGGGCAAGCACTCCTTTGCCGACGTCTTGAAGAAGGCGCAGCACCCGATCATCCTGGTCGGCGCCGGCGCCTACACCAGGCATGACGGGGCGGCCGTGCTGGCGCAGGCCGCCAAGCTCGCAGTCGACGTCGGCGCGCTGAAGGACGGCTGGAACGGCTTTGCCGTGTTGCAGGATACCGCCTCGCGCGCCGGCGCGCTCGATATCGGCTTCTCGCCGGCGGCTGGTGGCCTGACCTCAGCGCAGATGACGACCTTCGGCACGCTCGACGTGCTGTTCCTGCTTGGCGCCGACGAGATCAAGGTGCCGGGCGGTACCTTCGTGGTCTATATCGGCACCCATGGCGACCAGGGCGCGCATCGCGCCGACGTCATCCTGCCGGGCGCGGCCTATACCGAGAAGTCCGGCATCTACGTCAACACCGAAGGCCGGGCGCAGATCGCCAACCGCGCCGCATTCCCGCCGGGCGAGGCCCGCGAGGACTGGGCGATCATCCGCGCGCTGTCCGACGTGCTCGGCAAGAAGCTGCCGTTCGACTCGCTGCAGGCGCTGCGTCAGGCTATGTTCAAGGCCTACCCGCATCTGATGCGGCTCGACCAGATCGAGGCCGGCAAGCCCGACGACGTCAAGGCGCTGGCAGGCAAGGGCGGCAGCGTCGACAAGGCGGCATTCAAGCCGACCGTCGAGGACTTCTATCTGACCAACCCGATCGCGCGGGCCTCTGCCGTGATGGCGGAGTGCTCGCGGCTGGCGTCGGGCCGAATGCTGACGGCAGCGGAGTGAGCGTGACCTGATGGCTGAATTCTTCGCAAGCTCGTTCTGGACCGGCTTCCTCTGGCCGCTGATCATCATGGTCGCGGAGAGCCTGTTGCTGCTGGTCGTGCTCCTGATCGCGATCGCCTACATCCTGCTCGCCGACCGCAAGATCTGGGCGGCGGTGCAGATCCGCCGCGGCCCCAACGTGGTCGGGCCGTTCGGATTGCTGCAATCCTTCGCCGACCTCCTGAAATTCGTGCTGAAGGAGCCGGTGATTCCGTCCGGCTCCAACAAGGGCGTGTTCCTGCTCGCGCCGCTGGTGTCGTGCATCCTGGCGCTGGCCGCCTGGGCGGTGATCCCGTTCGATCTCGGCTGGGTGATCTCCGACATCAATGTCGGCGTTCTCTACATCTTCGCGATCTCGTCGCTGTCGATCTACGGCATCATCATGGCCGGCTGGTCGTCGAACTCGAAATATCCGTTCCTGGCCGCGCTGCGCTCGGCGGCGCAGATGGTGTCCTACGAGGTCTCGATCGGCTTCGTCATCATCACCGTGCTGCTCTGCGTCGGCTCGCTGAACCTGTCGGCTGTGGTCGAGGCGCAGAACACCCGCGGGCTTGCGCACCTGATCGGCCTGCCGCAGCTCACCATCCTGAACTGGTATGTGTGGCCGCTGTTCCCGATGTTCGTCGTGTTCTACGTCTCGGCGCTGGCCGAAACCAATCGTCCGCCGTTCGATCTGGTCGAGGCCGAATCCGAGTTGGTCGCCGGCTTCATGACCGAATACGGCTCGACCCCGTATCTTTTGTTCATGCTCGGCGAGTATGTCGCGATCACCACGATGTGCGCGCTGGCGTCGATCCTGTTCCTGGGCGGCTGGCTGCCGCCGGTCAATCTGCCGCCGTTCACCTGGATTCCGGGCATCGTCTGGTTCGCCCTGAAGGTGTTCTTCATGTTCTTCATGTTCGCGATGGCGAAGGCGATCGTGCCGCGCTACCGCTACGATCAACTGATGCGGCTCGGCTGGAAGGTGTTCCTGCCGCTGTCGCTGGCGATGGTGGTGATCGTGGCCGGCGTGCTGCAGTTCGCCGGCATCGCGCCGAAGTGAGGCCGTCATGAGTGTCAATGTCAACGCAACAGCCCGCTCGCTTCTGCTGTCGGAATTCGTCTCGGCGTTCTTCCTGGCGATGCGCTATTTCTTCCAGCCGAAGCCGACCCTGAACTATCCCTTCGAGAAGGGTCCGATCTCGCCGCGCTTCCGCGGCGAGCACGCGCTGCGCCGCTATCCGAACGGCGAGGAACGCTGCATCGCCTGCAAGCTGTGCGAGGCGATCTGCCCGGCGCAGGCGATCACGATCGAGGCCGGCCCGCGCCGCAACGAC
Organism: Bradyrhizobium sp. USDA 4502; assembly: GCF_054063355.1. Taxonomy (NCBI): domain Bacteria; kingdom Pseudomonadati; phylum Pseudomonadota; class Alphaproteobacteria; order Hyphomicrobiales; family Nitrobacteraceae; genus Bradyrhizobium; species Bradyrhizobium sp. USDA 4502. The sequence goes on along the minus strand of NZ_JBSSGF010000001.1, from coordinate 3,245,764 downwards.
GGCACCCGCCGCACGGTGCGTTACGACATCGACATGGTGAAGTGCATCTATTGCGGCCTGTGCCAGGAGGCATGCCCGGTGGACGCCATCGTCGAGGGACCGAATTTCGAATTCGCGACCGAGACCCGCGAGGAACTGTACTATGACAAGGCCAAGCTGCTCGCCAATGGCGACCGCTGGGAGCGCGAGATCGCGAAGTCGATCGCGCTCGACGCGCCGTACCGGTGAGGTGAGGGCATGATCCTTCCGGCGCTGTTCTTCTACCTGTTTGCTGCGGCCTGCGTGGCCTCGGCGGTCATGGTGATTGTCTCGCGCAATCCCGTGCACTCCGTGCTGTTCCTGATCCTGGCCTTCGTCAACGCGGCCGGGCTGTTCATCCTGATGGGCGCCGAGTTCCTCGGGATGATGCTGATCGTGGTCTATGTCGGCGCCGTCGCGGTGCTGTTCCTGTTCGTGATCATGATGCTCGACGTCGACTTCGTCGAGCTGCGCGAGGGCTTCATCCAGTATCTGCCGATTGGCATCGTGATCGGCGGCATCTTCATGTTCGAGCTGCTGCTCGTCGTCGGCGCCTGGGTGATCAACCCGGCCGTGACCAAGACGATCACCGCGGCGATCCCGACCAATGTCAGCAACACCGAGGCGCTCGGCCTCGTGCTCTATACGAAGTATATCCATTACTTCCAGCTCGCCGGCATGGTGCTGCTGGTTGCGATGATCGGCGCCATCGTGCTGACGCTGCGCCACAAGGCCAAGGTCAAGCGGCAGAACATCAACGTGCAGAACGCGCGCACGCCCGAGATGGCGATGGCGATGCGCAAGGTGGCGTCGGGGCAGGGCCTGCAGGATGCCGACGCGGCGGAGTGGGTGAAATGACGATCGGGCTCGGACACTATCTCGCGGTCGCCGCGATCCTGTTCACGCTCGGGATCCTCGGCATCTTCCTCAACCGCAAGAACATCATCGTCATCCTGATGTCGATCGAGTTGATCCTGCTGTCGGTCAACATCAACCTTGTGGCGTTCTCGACCTTCCTCGGCGACATCGTCGGCCAGGTGTTCGCGCTCTTGGTGCTGACGGTGGCCGCCGCCGAGGCTGCGATCGGTCTCGCCGTGCTGGTGGTGTATTTCCGCAACCGCGGTTCGATCGCGGTTGAAGACGTCAATCTGATGAAGGGCTAGGCGCAGTTATGGTTCAGGCAATCGTATTCCTGCCTCTGCTGGGCGCCATCCTCGCAGGCATTATCTCGCTGGTCGGTGCCCATGCGCGCTGCCCGAGCGGCGATACCGTCGACCATCACGACGATGCGCATGGCGACGCCCATGCCTCCGCGGCCCATGACGATCACGGCCATGATGACCATGGCCATGACGATCACCATGTCTCCGAGCCGGCGGCCGCCGGCTCGCGCCTTGCCGAGCTGATCACCACGGGCCTCTTGTTCGTGTCGGCGGCGCTGTCGTGGTTCACGCTGGTCGATGTCGGCTTCATGCACCATGACGCGCGCGTCGTGCTGCTGCCCTGGATCAACTCGGGCGACCTGCAGGTGGCCTGGACGCTGCGGGTCGACACCCTGACCGCGGTGATGCTGGTCGTGGTCAACACGGTGTCCGCGCTCGTCCACCTCTATTCCATCGGCTACATGGACGAGGATCCGAACCGGCCGCGCTTCTTCGGCTATCTCTCGCTGTTCACCTTCGCGATGTTGATGCTGGTGACGTCGGACAACCTCGTTCAGCTGTTCTTCGGCTGGGAGGGCGTCGGCCTCGCGAGCTACTTGCTGATCGGGTTCTGGTACCAGAAGCCGTCGGCCAATGCCGCGGCGATCAAGGCCTTCGTGGTCAACCGCGTCGGCGACTTCGGCTTCGCGCTCGGCATCTTCGCGATCTACGCGCTGGTCGGCTCGACCGATTTCGAGACCATCTTCCATGCCGCGCCCGGTCTGACCGGCAAGACCATCAACTTCTTCGGCTGGCAGGCCGACGCGCTGACCTTGACCTGCCTGTTGCTGTTCATGGGCGCGATGGGCAAGTCGGCCCAGTTCCTGCTGCACACCTGGTTGCCGGACGCGATGGAAGGTCCGACCCCGGTGTCGGCACTGATCCATGCCGCGACCATGGTCACCGCCGGCGTGTTCATGGTGGCGCGGCTGTCGCCGCTGTTCGAGCTGTCGCCGACCGCGCAGGCGGTGGTGATGTTCTTCGGCGCGACCACGGCGTTCTTCGCCGCCACGATCGGCCTCGTGCAGAACGACATCAAGCGCATCGTCGCGTATTCGACCTGTTCGCAGCTCGGCTACATGTTCGTGGCGATGGGAGCGGGGGCCTATTCGGTCGGCATGTTCCATTTGTTCACGCACGCCTTCTTCAAGGCGCTGCTGTTCTTAGGGTCAGGCTCGGTGATCTACGCGATGCACCACGAGCAGGACATCCGCAACATGGGCGGGCTGTGGCGCAAGATCCCGTACACTTTCGCGGTGATGTGCATCGGCACCCTGGCGCTGACCGGCTTCCCGCTGTTCGCCGGCTACTTCTCCAAGGACGCGATCATCGAGGCGGCCTATGCGGCGCATAACCCGTTCGCGACCTACGCCTATCTCTTGACCATCGTGGCCGCCGGCCTGACCTCGTTCTACTCTTGGCGTTTGATCTTCAAGACGTTCTTCGGCGAGCCGCACGACCAGAAGCACTACGAGGCGGCGCATGAGAGCCCGGTGTGGATGTTGGTGCCGATCGGCGTGCTCGCCGCCGGCTCGATCCTGGCGGGCCTGCCGTTCAAGGAGCTGTTCGTCAACCCGCACGGCGTGGAAGAGTTCTTCCGCGAGTCCGTGAAGATGAACCCGCACATCCTCGAGGACATGGAGCACATGCCGGGCTGGCTTGCGCCGCTGCCCACCGTGATGATGGCGCTCGGCCTGTTCATCTCGTATCTGTTCTACATCCGCAGGCCGTACCTACCGGTCGAGCTCGCGCAGCAGCAGCCGATGCTGTACCAGTTCCTGCTCAACAAATGGTACTTCGACGAGCTGTACGACTGGATCTTCGTGCGCCCGGCGAAGTGGCTCGGCTACACGCTGTGGAAGAAGGGCGACGGCTTCATCATCGACGGCTTCGGTCCCGATGGCGTCTCCGCCCGCGTGCTCGACGTCACCCGCAACGTCGTGAAATTGCAGACCGGCTACCTCTATCACTACGCATTCGCGATGCTGATCGGGGCCGCCGGATTGATCACCTGGTTCATGTTCGGCTTGGGAGGCCAGTAGATGACAACCTGGCCCATCCTTTCGGTCACGACCTTCCTGCCGGCGGTCGGTGCGATCCTGGTCTATCTGCTGGCGCGGGGCGGTGACGAGACCGCGAGCCGCACGGCGCGCTGGATCGCGCTGTGGACCACGCTGATCACCTTCGCGATCTCGCTGATCCTGGTGGCGCGCTTCGATCCGGCCTCGACCGACTTCCAGTTCGTCGAGAAGGCGTCCTGGCTCGCCACCGGCATCACCTATCACATGGGCGTCGACGGCATCTCGCTGCCGCTGATCATCCTGACCACCGCGATCATGCCGCTCTGCATCATCGCGAGCTGGAAGTCGGTGACGCAGCGCGTCGGCGAATACATGATGGCGTTCCTGATCCTGGAAACGCTGATGGTCGGCACCTTCTCGGCGCTCGACCTCGTGCTGTTCTATTTGTTCTTCGAGGGCGGCCTGATCCCGATGTTCCTGATCATCGGCGTCTGGGGCGGCCCGCGCCGGGTCTATGCGTCGTTCAAGTTCTTCCTCTACACCTTCCTCGGCTCGGTCCTGATGCTGCTCGCCATCATGGCGCTGTACTGGAACGCCGGGACGACCGACATCCCGACCCTGATGCACACCGCGGTGCCGCGGTCGATGCAGACCTGGGCGTGGCTGGCCTTCTTCGCCTCGTTCGCGGTGAAGATGCCGATGTGGCCGGTGCACACATGGCTGCCCGATGCGCACGTCGAGGCGCCGACGGCGGGCTCGGTGATCCTGGCCGCGATCCTGCTGAAGATGGGCGGCTACGGCTTCCTGCGCTTCTCGCTGCCGATGTTCCCGCTGGCCTCGCACGACTTCGCGCCGTTCGTGTTCGTGCTGTCGGTCATCGCCATCATCTACACCTCGCTGGTGGCGATGATGCAGGAGGACATGAAGAAGCTGATCGCGTATTCGTCCGTCGCGCATATGGGCTTCGTCACCATGGGCATCTTCGCGGTGACGACGCAGGGCGTCGCCGGCGGCATGTTCCAGATGGTCTCGCACGGCATCGTCTCCGGCGCGCTGTTCCTTTGCGTCGGCGTCGTCTACGACCGCATGCACACCCGCGAGATCGCGGCCTATGGCGGTCTCGTCAACCGGATGCCGCTCTACGCGCTGACCTTCATGGTCTTCACCATGGCCAATGTCGGTCTGCCGGGCACCAGCGGATTCGTCGGCGAGTTCATGACGCTGCTCGGCACCTTCAAGATCTCGCTGCCGACGGCGTTCTTCGCCACCACCGGCGTGATCCTGTCGGCCTGCTACGCGCTCTGGCTCTACCGCAAGGTGGTGTTCGGGGCGCTGGTCAAGCCGTCGCTGATGTCGATCAAGGATCTCACCTTCCGCGAATGCGTGACGCTGTTCCCGCTGATCGCACTGACCATCCTGTTCGGCGTCTATCCGAAGCCGGTGCTCGACATGTCGGCGGCCTCGGTGCAGCAGCTCGTCAACAATTACCAAACCGCCGTGACTGCCGTGAAGGCAGCCGCGCTGACCGTCCAGTAAGGCCCTCGTCATGAGCTTTTCCAGTGCAGGTTATCAGTTGCAGCCGGTGCTGCCGGAGCTGGTGCTCGCGGTCGGCGCCATGGTGCTGTTGATGATCGGAGCCTATCGCGGGCAGGGGACGACGCGGCTCGTCACGGCGCTGGCGATCTGTCTCCTGGTGCTGACCGGCGTGCTGGAGCTCTGGTTGCCGGCCGGCAAGCTCGTGACCTTCGGCGGCAGCTTCATCGTCGATGATTTCGCGCGCTTCCTGAAGGTCCTCGCGCTGATCGCCTCGGCGGCAACCCTGATCCTGTCGACGGAGTACCTGTCACAGCCGTCGAGCCGCAACTTCGAGTTCTCGATCCTGGTACTGCTGTCGACGCTCGGCATGATGGTGCTGATCTCGGCCGGCGACCTGATCTCGCTCTATCTCGGCCTCGAGCTGATGAGCCTTGCGCTCTACGTCGTCGCCGCCAGCCAGCGCGACAACGCCAAGTCGAGCGAGGCGGGCCTGAAGTATTTCGTGCTCGGGGCGCTGTCGTCGGGCATGCTGCTCTACGGCGCCTCGCTGATCTACGGCTTCACCGGCACCGTCAGCTTCGCCGGCATCGCGGCCGCCGCGACGACCGGCAGCATCGGCATCGTGTTCGGCCTGGTGTTCCTGCTCGCCGGCCTCTGCTTCAAGGTGTCGGCGGTGCCGTTCCACATGTGGACGCCCGACGTCTATGAGGGCGCGCCGACGCCGGTGACGGCGTTCTTCGCGTCCGCCCCGAAGGTCGCGGCGCTCGCGGTGTTCACCCGCGCGACGCTGACCGCGTTCCCGGGCATCGTCACCCAGTGGCAGCAGATCCTGGTGTTCGTGGCGATCGCCTCGATGGCGCTGGGCTCATTCGCGGCGATCGGCCAGACCAACATCAAGCGGCTGATGGCCTATTCCTCGATCGGCCATATGGGCTTTGCGCTGGTCGGCCTCGCCTCCGGCACGGTCGAGGGCGCCCAGGGCGTCCTGATCTACATCACGATCTACGTCGCGATGACGCTCGGTTCCTTCAGCATCATCCTGGCGATGAAGCGCAACGGCCAGGCGCTGGAGCAGATCAGCGATTTCGCCGGGCTGTCCCGCACCAACCCGTTGCTCGCCTTCATCTTCGCGATGCTGCTGTTCTCGCTGGCCGGCGTGCCGCCGCTCGCCGGGTTCTTCGGCAAATGGTACGTGTTCGTCGCCGCGATCAAGGCCAATCTGTTCACGCTCGCCGTGATCGGCGTGCTGACCAGCGTGGTGGGTGCGTTCTACTATCTGTCGATCGTCAAGGTGATGTATTTCGACCAGCCGCTCGGCAAGCTCGACCCGGTCCGCGTCGAGCTGCGCACCGTGCTGGCGGTCGCCGGCATCTTCAATATCTTCTACTTCGCCTATCCGAGCCCGCTGGTGAGTGTGGCCACGGCGGCGGCCAAATCGCTATTTTGACGCGTGCGGTTCCGAAATCGGGATGCTGGCTTTCGGAACCAATCATGCGCATAACGCTGACATGACCTTCACGCTCGGGCCCCGGGCCATAGCGGCGGGCTATCGGCTCGCCGCCTTCGATCAGATCGGCTCGACCAATGCCGAGGCGATGCTGCGCGCCCGCGGCGGCGAGCGGGGGCCGATGTGGTTCGTGACGCCCGAACAGACCGCGGGCCGCGGGCGGCGGCAGCGGGTCTGGGTCGCGCCGCGCGGCAATCTCGCCAGCACGATCCTCGAGGTGACGGACGTCCAGCCGGCAGTCGCCGCCACGCTCGGCTTTGCCGCCGGGCTGTCGCTCGAAGCCGCGCTGCGGAAGGTCAGCATCGAGGCGGCGCTGCGGCTCGGGCCGGACAGCCCGAAGTTCACCCTGAAATGGCCGAACGACGTGCTGGCCAACGGCAAGAAGCTCTCGGGCATCCTGCTGGAGGCCGAGGCCATCGGGAGCCGGCTGGCGGTCGTCGTCGGCATCGGCACCAATGTCGTCGCAGCACCCGAGGGGACGCCGACGCCGGCCGTATCGCTCGCGGCGCTCGGCATCCAGATCGGGACGGAGGAGCTGTTTGCCGCGCTGTCGGACGCCTGGGTCGAGTTTCGCGGCATCTGGGACGACGGCCGCGGCTTCCCCGAGATCCGCCGGCTGTGGCTGGAGCGCGCGGCCGGGCTCGGCGAGAAGGTCGCGGTCCAGACCGGCTCGGCGACCCTTGAGGGCACGTTCGACACCATCGACGACACCGGCTGCCTGATCGTCCGCACCGCTGATGGCGAGCGCCTCCCCGTGACGGCGGGCGAGGTCTATTTCGGCTCCGCAGCCTCGGTGAGGGCGAACTAATGGCGCGTCCGGACGAGCTCACCTTTGCGCCGCTCGGCGGCGTCGGCGAGATCGGCATGAACCTGTCGATCTACGGCCTCGGCAACCGCCACCAGCGGTCCTTCCTCGCGGTCGATCTCGGCGTCTCCTTCGGCGACGAGGAGCATCTGCCGGGCATCGACCTGATCATGCCCGACGTCCGCTTCCTCGAGAAGGAGCGCAACAATCTGGTGGGCCTCGTGCTGACGCACGCCCATGAGGATCATTTCGGCGCCATCATCGATCTCTGGCCGAAGCTCGGCTGCAAGATCTACGCGACGCAATTCAGCGCCGCACTGTTCGAGGCCAAATGCGCCGCCGAGCGCAACCCGCCAAAAATCCCGGTCACGGTGATTCCGTCGGGCGGGCGGGTCGATATCGGTCCGTTCAATGTCGAGTTCATCCCGGTCGCGCATTCGATTCCGGAATCGCACGCGCTGGCGATCAAGACCGAGGTCGGCACTGTGCTGCACACCGGCGACTGGAAGATCGATCCGACCCCGATCATCGGCCAGCCGACCGACGAGCGGCGGCTGCGCGAGCTCGGCGATGAAGGCGTGCTGGCGCTGGTCGGCGACTCCACCAATGCGGTGCGCGACGGGCGTTCGCCGTCGGAGACCGAGGTCGCCGCCACGATCAAGAAGCTGGTCAAGGCGGCCAAGGGCCGGGTCGCGGTCACGACCTTCGCCTCCAATGTCGCCCGGGTGCGGGCGGTGGCGGACGCCGCCAACGCCGCCGACCGCGAGGTCGTCGTGGTCGGCCGCGCCATGGAGCGCGTGGTGCAGGTGGCGCGCGAATGCGGCTATCTCGACGGCTCGCATAAATTCCGCAGCGCCGACTATTACGGCCATTTCCCGGCCGACAAGGTGCTGGCGCTGTGCACCGGCAGCCAGGGCGAGCCGCGTGCGGCGCTGGCGCGGATCGCCAATGACGACCATCCGCAGGTCACCCTGAACAAGGGCGACACCGTGATCTTCTCCTCCCGCACCATTCCCGGCAACGAGAAGGCGGTCGGCTCGATCATCAACAACCTCGTCATGCAGGGCGTCGAGATCATCACCGACCGCGAGCATCTGGTGCACGTCTCCGGCCACCCGCGCCGCGACGAGCTGCGCGACATGATCTCCTGGGTGCGGCCGCAACTGCTGATCCCCGTCCATGGCGAGGCGCTGCATCTCGCCGAACACGCCAAGCTGGCGCGCGCCGCCGGCGTGCCCAAGGTCCTGACCTGCCGCAACGGCGACCTCGTCAAGCTCGGGCCCGGCGAGCCCGGCATCATCGGCGAGGTGCCGGCGGGGCGGCTCTACAAGGACGGAACCATCCTGGAGGACGCCAAGTCGCGCGCTGTGGTGGAGCGGCGGCGGATGGGCTTTGCCGGCTGCGCCTTCGTCGCCATCGCCATGACCGAGCAGGGCGAGCTCGTCGACGATCCCGAGGTTGATCTGGTCGGCATGCCGGAGAACAATGCGGCGGGCGAACTGCTCGACGACATCGTGTTCGATGTGGTGGTATCGACGATCGAGGGCCTGCCGAAGCCGCGGCGGCGCGATCCGGACGCGCTGGGGGAATCGGTGCGGCGCGCGGTGCGGGCGGCGCTGAACGAGCAATGGGGCAAGAAGCCGATCTGCGTCGTGCACGTTCTGACGGTTTGAGCCTAAGCATGATCCGGAAGAGTGCGAAGCGATTTTCCGAAAAGATCATGCTCAACTAAAGGGAGAGAGAGATGCTGGGCCGGCTCAATCACGTCGCGATCGCGGTCAAGGACGCCAAGCAGGCCGCGAAGATCTACGGCACTGCCTTCAATGCCGAGATTTCCGATGCGGTGCCGCTGCCGGAACACGGCGTGATCACCGTGTTCGTGACGCTGCCGAACACCAAGATCGAGTTCATCGAGCCGCTGGGCGAGACCTCGCCGATCGCGAAATTCGTCGAGCGCAATGCCGACGGCGGCATCCACCATGTCTGCTACGACGTGCCCGACATCATCGCGGCCCGTGACCGCATGATCGCCGAGGGTGCGCGGGTGCTGGGCGACGGCCAGCCGAAGATCGGCGCGCATGGCAAGCCGGTGCTGTTCTTCCACCCGAAGGACTTTTCCGGCGCCCTGGTCGAGATCGAACAGGCCTGAGGCCGCATGGCTTACCAAATCTCCACCGGACTTGCGATCTACTTCGTGCTTTGGTGGCTCGTGCTGTTCCTGACGCTGCCGTTCGGCGTGCGCAGCCAGCACGAGGACAATGTCGGCGCGCCCGGCACCGACCCCGGCGCGCCGATCCTGGCGCGGATGGGCCGCAAGCTGCTGTGGACCACACTGATTTCCGCCGTGATCTTCGCGATCGCGATGTGGGCCTATCATTCCGGCTATCTCTCGATCGAGCGGCTGTCGAAGCTGATGGGGATGCCGTTCTGATACGCAGTTTTCGTGGGATCAGAAGTAGCCCGCATGAGCGAAGCGACATGCGGGATCACTTTCCCGGGTATCGCTTCGCTCACCCGGGCTACGAACCGATGGGGATGCTGTCTTAGAAACTGATGCCAATGGAGTGGGGATCAACCTCGCCCTGGCAATGCGGAGGAGGCGACCACGATGAACCTGCAGTCCCAGCCGGGCTCCGGGCCGAGCGCATATCGAATCCTGCGGGAAGCCGATCTGCGGGCTTATCTCGCGGGACTGCCCGCCATCGTCGCGCAGCTCGGCGGCGCGCCGGCGGACTGGTCAATCAGCGAGGTCGGCGACGGCAATCTCAATCTCGTCTTCATCGTCAAGGGCGGAAGCGGCGGCCTCGCGGTCAAGCAGGCGCTGCCGTATGTGCGCCTCGTCGGCGAGAGCTGGCCGCTGCCGCTGTCGCGGGCGCATTACGAGCACATGGCGCTGGTGCATCAGGCGCGGCTGGCGCCGATGCTCGTGCCGGCGGTGCTGCATCATGATGCGCCGCTCGCGCTCACCGCGATGGAGCTGCTCGAGCCGCACATCATCATGCGCAAGGGCCTGATCGAGGCCACGTGGTACCCGCGCTTTGTCGAGGATATCTCAACCTTCCTGGCGCAAACGCTGTTCTTCACGTCCGACCTTGCGTTGTCGGCCGCGGAGAAGAAGCAGGGCATCGCCGATTTCGCCGGCAACCACGCGCTCTGCAAGATCACAGAAGACCTGATCTTCACCGATCCCTACCGCATCGCCGAGCAGAACCGCTGGACCGCGCCGTATCTCGACGCCACGGCGGCGGCGTTCCGCGAGGACCTCGACCTGCATGTCGCGATCTCCAGGCTGAAGCTGAAATTCATGGCGAGCCCGCAGGCGCTGCTGCACGGCGATCTGCATACCGGCTCGATCATGGTTACAGACAGCGAGACCAGGGTAATCGATCCCGAGTTCGCCTTCTACGGCCCGATGGGCTTCGACATCGGCGCCGTCATCGGCAACCTCCTGATGGCCTATCTGGCCTCCGCCGGCCACGAGCGCACGCCGGGCGAGCGCGCCTCGTTCGAGGCCTGGCTACTCGCGACCATGGAGGGCGTCTGGAGCGAGTTTTCCCGAAAGTTCTTGGCGCTGTGGCGCAGCGAGGCGAACGGCGACGGCTATCCGGTGTCGCTGTTTACCGGCGAGGCAGGTGCCGCGCGGTTGGAGGCAGAACGGCAGGCGTACATGGCGCGGCTGTTCGAGGACACCGTCGGCTTCGCCGCGGCCAAGACCATCCGGCGCATCCTTGGTCTCGCGCACAACATCGACTTCGAGTGGATCGCCGACGAGAAGCAGCGCGCGATCTGCGAGGCGCGGGCCCTCAAGCTCGCCCGCAATATGATGCTGGAGGCGCCGTCCTACACGACGATCGGCGCGGTCACCTACGCCGCCCGCGAGCTGCGCCACTGGCAGCCCGGTTTTGCGAGGTAGCCGGGAAGCGTAGGATGGGTGGAGCGAAGCGGTACCCATCATTCTGACCGCGCGATAAGAGTTGATGGGTTTCGCTTCGCTCTACTCGTCCTACGCAGCGCGGCTTTCCCTGCGCCCTCTTCAAACGCGAGGGCGGAACGAACAGCAAGCTCGGACAAATCATGTCGCGAGAATGCGGATGTTTGACTCACGAGCGATACACACTCGGCGTCGTCCCGGCGAAGGCCGGGACCCATAACCACCAACGATCATTGTTGAGCGACGCTGGAATGACGAGTTCCTTCAACAATACCCGCCGCGGCGTATGGGTCCCCTGCTTTCGCAGGGACGACGAATGGAGAGAGCTGTGTGCTCAGCTCCTTCATCCTTAATCCGCCGCCTGTTCCCGCAGCCGCTGCGCGTACACGTTGATGATCAGCGCCGCGAGCAGGATCAACCCGCGGATCAGGATCTTCAGGAAGCTGTCGATATTGACGTGGTCGAGGCCGTTGTTGAGAACGCCGAGCACGAACAGGCCGACGATGGTGTTGCCGATGCCGCCGCGGCCGCCGAACAGGCTGGTGCCGCCGACCACCACGGCCGCGATCGAATCCAGCAGATAGGTATCGAACTCGTTCTGCTGGGCGCTGCCGAAATGGGCGACGCCGAGCATGCCGCCGATCCCCGAGCACACCGCCGAGATCACCATCACACTGCCGAGGATGAGCTTGACGTTGAGGCCGGCAAATTCCGCGGCCTCGCGGTTGCCGCCGACCATGTAGACGTAGCGGCCGAACCGTGTGTAGGTCAGCACCAGGTGGCCGCCGAGCAGCATCACCGCGGCGACGATCACAATCCAGGGGATGCCGCCGATCGAGCCGGAGCCGAGCGTCGTGATCAGGTCCGGCACCTTGTAGGCGATCTGGCCGCGCACCAGCAGCGCCGAGACGCCGGCCGCAATCTGCATCATGGCGAGCGTCATGATGAAGGAGGGGATGCCGATCATGGTCAACCCCAGCGCGTTGACGAGGCCGAGCAGCGCGCACAGCGCCAGCGCCAGCAGGATCGCGACGATGCCCGGCATCGGGACATTGGCGATGTTGACGTAGGATTCCTGCAGCGTGAAGTACGCCACCGCAATGCCGGTGACGTTGGCGATGCTGGCGATCGACAGGTCGATCTCGGCGCACAGGATCACGAAGGTGAGGCCGACGGCGATGATGCCGGTGACCGACACTTGCGTGAGGATGTTGCCGACATTGTCGATGGTGGCAAACGACGGGCTCGCGATCGCGAAGAAGGCGCTGAGGAAGATCAGCGTCAGGAACGGCGCAATGTTGCGCATCTGCGAGCGCAGGAAGGGCGCCAGCCCGCGCGACCGCTGGTGATCCGCTCGCGCCGTGGCGCCGTCACTGCTTGCCATCATGTCTCTCCATCAAGCGCGATGAGGTGGTCATCGCGCTTTCTCTGTTTGTTTGAGCATCGGAAAACCGCTTCGCACTTTTCCGGATCATGCTCTAGGCCGCCTCCAGCAGCCGGTCCTTGCTGACCGCTTCGCCCGCGAATTCGCGCACCACCGCGCCGCGCTTCAGCACCAGGATCCGGTCGGCCAGCGACAGCACCGTCTCCGGCTCGGTCGACAGCACGATGATCGCCAGCCCCTTGGCGCGGAGATCGCGCACGATGTTGATCACGTCGTTCTTGGCGCCGACATCCATGCCGCGGGTCGGCTCGCACAGCACCAGGACGCGCGGCGGATAGGCTAGCCATTTCGCCAGCGCCACCTTCTGCTGATTGCCGCCGGACAGCATGCCGAGATCGAGGCCGACCACCGGCGGCCGGATCTGCAGTTGCTCGACCTGGCGCTGGGCGATCGCACGCTCGCGCACCGGCTTGAGCAGCAGCGCCGAGATCCGTTCGAGGATGCTGATCGAGATGTTCTTGTAGACCGGTTCCTGGTGGAACAGCATGGCGCGCCGGCTTTCCGGCACCAGGGCGACGCCGGCCCGTCGCGCCGCCGCGGTGCTGCGAAACGTCTTCGTGGCGCCGTCGACCGCAAGCGTTCCGCCGTCGGGTCGCAGCTTGCCGAACAGGATGCGCGACAGCTCCAGCTGCCCGCAGCCCATGAAGCCGTAGATACCGAGCACTTCGCCGGAGCGGGCCTCGAACGAGACGTCCTGCAGGCTGCGGCGCAGCGAGAGCTGATCGACCTTCAGCACCGCCGCGCCTCCGCTCGATTGCGGGAGCATCAGGTCATCGGTGTAGCTGTGTTCCAGCGCCTCGCCGCCGCGGCCGATCATGGCCTCGATCAGGGCGCCCTTGGTGGTGTCCGCGGACGCGGTCTCCGCGATCTTCCGCCCGTTGCGGAACACCGTCACCACGTCGGAGACCCGCAAAATGTCCTCGATGAAGTGCGAGATGAAGACGATGCTGGTGCCTTCGTCGCGCAGCCTGTGCAGCGTCGCAAACAGGCGTTCGACCTCGGGCGGAGAGAGGGCGGAGGTCGGCTCGTCCAGGATGATGATGCGTGCGCCGGAAAACAGCACGCGGGCGATCTCGATCAGCTGCTGCAGGCCGATCGGCAAATCGCCGAGCCGCGTCATCGGGTTGACGTCGATGCCAAACCGGGCCAGCTGCTCGCCGGCCTCGCGCGCCATCCGCCGCCATTGCACGAAGCCGAGGCGGTTGGTCGGCTGGTTGCCGAGGAACACATTCTCAGCGACCGTGAGATCAGGCGCGACGCTGAGCTCCTGATGCACCATGCCGATGCCGGCGGCGTGCGCGTCACGGGTGGAGCGGAAGCGGGTCTCCTTGCCGTCCAGCATGAAGCGGCCGGAGAACTCCGGATGCACGCCGGCGATGATCTTCATCAGCGTACTTTTTCCGGCGCCGTTCTCGCCGACGAGACCATGGATCTCGCCGGCGTGCAGCGCGAAGTCGATCCCACGAAGGGCTTCGACGCCGCCGAAGGCCTTCGTGATCTGGTGCAATTCGAGGATCGCCGAGCGTCCCTGCGTCATGAGGCCCGCTCAGATCAGGAAATGATCCTCCATCCATTGCATGCCGGCGGCGTTGGCCTTGGTCACGACGGGACCGTCGGTCACGACATTCTTCGGAATGCCCTGGCCGCTCTTTTCGCCGCCGACCACGGCGGCGACGCCCGCGACGATCGCGCCGCCATGGATGCGGCAGGACGGATTGCGGACGGTCGCGAACATGCGGCCTTCGCTGACCGCCTGAATCGCCGGCGGCATGGCGTCGACACCGCCGATCAGGATGTTGGTGCGGTTGCGCGCCTTCATGATGTTGTAGGCGGCGAGCGCCATGTCGTCATTGTGGAAGAAGGCGGCGTCGATCTGCGAGTATTTGGTCAGATAGGTTTCCCAGAGCCGGGCGGTCTTCGAGACGTCCCAGTCGGCGGGCTGCGTATCCAGCACCTCGATGTTCGGGAACTGCTTGATGACCGAGTTGAAGCCCTTGGCGCGGCCCTGCGCGCCGGTATGGCCGAGCGCGCCCTGGGTCATGATGACCTTGCCCTTGCCGCCGATCGCGTTGCACAGCGCCTGCGTTACGGAGGCGCCCATGAACTCATTGTCAGGTGCGAGGAACGAGTGGACGTTAATTTGATCGAGAGGAGCAATAAGCGTGTCCATGTCGATCACGGGGGTCCCGGCGTCGATCATCTTCTGCACCGGCTGTGTCAGCGTGCCGATGCCGAACGCTTGGATCGCGACGAAGTCCCATTTCTGCGACGCCATGTTGTCGATCGCGGCGCGCTGCTTGACGGCATCGAGCTGGCCGTCGAACCAGGTCACCTCGACGTTGAACAGCTTGCCCCAGAACTCGGCGGCCTGCTTGCCTTGCGCGCACCATGTCGCCTGCAGTCCGGCATTGGAGAACGCCGCCTTCAGCGGCTTTTCCGAGCGTCCCATTTCGGCGGCGAGCGCGGACGTCGTCATGCCCATTCCGCCGAACAGGCCGGCCGCAGCTCCACCTGCCGCCGCCATCTGCAGAAGGTCGCGCCGCGTCGTCGACGCCTTGTCCATCCCCTTGTCGGTCCCTGGCATTGCTTGCTCCCTCTTCGTTTTTCTGACCGTCGGCGTCTATTGCACGCGCCGCGGATAAAGCGAGTGTGTCACAATCGGAACGGTGACGCTACGGCCTCTCTTCCACGAGATGTTTCTGCTGCAGCACGATGGCTTCGATGTCGCCGAGCAGCTTGTGCCACGCAGCATCGATCTCCGCAGTCCACTGCTCGCCGAGAATGTCGCGCAGCGTATCGGCAATCACGGCGAAGAACGCGACGAACAGTTCGCGCGGCGTTCCGTAGGCGTCGTGTGAGAACACTTCCGATTCGATCAGGCGAAAATGTCCGCGGCGCTCCCCCGCGAAATCGAGGATGGCTTCGATCGTCAGCGCCAGCATCGAGCCTTTCACCGGCTCGCTGCCTTCGGTGCGAAACATCGCCTGCGCTTCGGGATGATCGCCAAACAGGCGGCGATAGACTGACGGTGTCAGATCATCGCAAGCCGCGGCTGCGAGTTCAAAGCTGCGTTCGATCGGATTCGATGATGGAGTCATAGCGGATTGCGATCATCACATAAAAAAAGAGCAGGGCTGAAAGCCCTGCTCCAAAAATTGTGTCGACCCTATTTGCCCCAAAAATTCGATTTGATCTTGATTGATGGGGTGACGCTGCTTGTGCGCGTCGGGCTCCTCCCGAGACTTGGACCACCAGGACACACCTCGCGGCTGGCCTGAGCCCGAATTGGTAGACTATCTTTCCAGGCTTGTCATCATTTTCGGCAACGATTGTTCAATTTTCGAGCAATTTGCGAAATGATTGGGATGGCGCCACTGGCGGTTGTAACCGGAGATGCAAAACACGTGGCAGGGTAAGGGGATACGACTGATTTCGGAGTTGCCGTGACGCAAGTGCCACGCTCGGTTATTTCCGTCGGCTGGAAGAAACTGGACGCGTCGGCGATCTCGACTTCCGGCGTGCATGGTGGTTAGTTCCGTCCCGGATGGTTTTGCGATGCGCCGGCGGCTGAAGAATTTTCTGCCCATCGTCCTGGTTGCCCTGCTGGTGCAGATTCTTGCACCGATCGGGGCCTGCTGGGCGGCGAGCCTTGCCGCGTCCGATCCGCTCGCGGCCGCCACCATCTGCCACGGCGATGCCGGCTCCGGAGCCGGGCAGGGCGACCAGACCGGTCACGACGCCCATGACGGCTGCTGCTCGGCGTGCAGCGTGCTGCAGACCGGTGCGCCCGTTGATAGCCCGCAAGTTGCGGCCCAGGCTGTCGAACGCCTGCCGAGCCGGATCGCCTGGCTTGATTTCGCCTCCGAGCTCGATCGTTCGCGCGCCGGCCTCTCGGCGCAAGCCCGCGCCCCGCCGCTGTTTTCCTGACGACCTTGTCGCTGCCGGTGCGTCCCGCGCCGGCAAGTGCCCTTGAGCAAGCCGGCCGAAGTGCCGGTGTCAGGATTCATCCATGTTTCGCTATCACCCGCTGGAGGCGGCAAGCATGCTCGCGCTGGGCGCGACGCTTTGCGCATTGCCGTCCGCTGCCGAAGCCCAGGCGCCCAGCACAGAGCTACCCTCCGTCACCGTCGAGGCGCCCCGGACGGCGGTGCGCGCCAAACCGGCGGCGCTGAAGCCGCGCGCTCGTGCGGCGTCCGTGCGGCGGCCACCGAAGCCGGCGACAGCGCCAGCCGTGACGGCGGCCCCGGCGGGCGGCGCGAGGCCGGGGGAGACGCTTGCCGCGACCCGCGACGGTTTGAACCGGGCGCCGACAGGCCAGACGCAGACGACCATCGACCGCAGCCAGTTCGACAACCGACCGGCGTTCTCCGTCGCCGATGTGCTGCGCGACAGTCCGGGCATCTCGATCAAGCAGGGCAACGGCCCACGTGATTTCGGTATCTCGATCCGCGGGTCGAATGCGCGGAACGGCTTCGGCATCCGCAACCTCGTCATCTTCGACGACGGTTTCCCGGTGACCCAGCCGGACGGCCTGTCGCGCAGCGACCTGATCGATCCGCATGCCTATGGCGCCATCGACGTGGTCCGCGGGCCGTCATCGGCGCTCTACGGCAATTATGCGACCGGCGGCGCGCTGAATTTCAGGACCCGGCCGGGCGGCACGATCGACGGCGTCGAGTATGGCGTCGACGGCGGCAGCTTCGGTTACCTCAACAACTATCTCGCGGCGGGCAAGAAGGTCGGCAATTTCGAGGGCTCGCTGTTCGCGAGCGACGCGCGCGGCGACGGCTACATCGGCAACAGCTGGTTCAACACCCAGACCGTCAATTTCCTCGGCACGCTGCAGGTCACGCCGGACGACCGCTTCACGGTGAAGCTGATCAATAATGACCTGACGACGCGCCTGCCGATCCGCTCCTCGCTCAACCAGTTCTACCAGAACCCGTTCCAGCAGGGTTGCACGACCGGCGCGACGGCCGCGCCGGGATGCGCCACCGTGACGCTGTTCAACAATGGGTTCAACGCGGCGGCCGGGACCGACAGGGAGACCGCGCTTCAGGCGGGCCTTGGGCGCGACGACCGCCGTACCATCGTCGGCGGCCGCTGGGAGCACGACTTCGACAACCAGACCACCTGGCGCAACCAGTTCGTGTTCGACGACCGCAACATCAACCAGCCGACGGGATCGACGAGCGCGATCGGCGACTTCCCGTCCTACAACTACATGAGCGACGTCGTCAGACGCGGCGATGTGTTCGGACTGGATTCGACCACCTATTTCGGCGGCTTCTACAATACGCTCACCGCCTCGAGCGATACGCGCAATGTGATGCCGGGCGGAAATGCGACGCTCGGAAGCCTGTCGAGCAATTTGTTCAGCACGACGACAAATTACGGTGTTCGCGCACGCGAGGAACTGAAGCTCACACCTGCGCTGACCGCCGTTGCCGGCATTGGCTGGGAGACCACCAGTCTGACGGGGCGAAACACCGCCTATAGCTATGCCGGCGCGGCCGGGACCAGGACCACGGCGATCACGACGGCGGACCGGCAATTCCAGAATACCGCGCCCGAGCTCGCATTGCTGTACCGACTGAGCAGCGAGTGGCAAGTCCGCGGGCGGGTGGCAACCGGATACGGCACGCCGCAGGTCGGCAATCTGTTCGTCCTGCCGAGTGGCGCCTCGGGCAACAACACCCAGCTGCAGACGCAAAAGAATCTCGGTTACGATGTCGGTGCCGACTGGACACCGAACAACGCGCTCAAGCTCAGCGTCACCGGCTTCTACGAGTTCTTCAAGGACGAGCTCGTTTCTCAGGCCACGCCGCTTGCGGGCATCTCCTACACGTTCAACGCGCCGCGATCGGAGCATCGCGGCGTCGAGCTGGCCGCCGACTGGAAATTCCTGCCGGGCTGGCGGTTCTCGGCGGCCTACACTTATCTCGACGAGGTCTACACGGAATACGTCGAGAACATCACGAACGGCGCGGTGTTCAGCTTCAATCGCGCCGGCAACAAGATTCCCGGCATTTCACCGAACGAGCTCACGGCGCGGTTGGGCTACGACCAGCTGTCGGGTCAGTTTCAGGGACTTGGCGGGTTCGTCGAAGTGCAGTGGAAGGACAGCTTCTACATGGACAACGCCAACCTCTTGAAGGCGCCGGGCTATGAGCTGGTCAATCTCAACCTGCACTACAAGACCG
Source organism: Bradyrhizobium sp. USDA 4502 (assembly GCF_054063355.1). Taxonomy (NCBI): domain Bacteria; kingdom Pseudomonadati; phylum Pseudomonadota; class Alphaproteobacteria; order Hyphomicrobiales; family Nitrobacteraceae; genus Bradyrhizobium; species Bradyrhizobium sp. USDA 4502. The sequence continues at coordinate 3,227,097 of NZ_JBSSGF010000001.1, read as the reverse complement.
ATCTCGTCTCCGATTACTTCAAGGCGCTGAACCTCTACATCGAGGTGAGGAACGTTTTCGACCGGACCTACGTGGCGTCGGCGAACAACATCTCAAATTCGGTGACCGCGGCAGGCATTCAAAATCCCGCGAGCGTACTGGCGAACTCGACCAACTCGATCTATGCCGGATCGCCGCGCGCCTTCGTGGCGGGTATGAAGATTGCGTTCAAATGAGGAGCGCATCGATGACCTATCGCAAACCGGTCGCCCTGACGCTGCTTGCAACGCTCGTGCTCGCGGCCTTGCCGAGCCTTGCCGTCGCACAGATGAGCCATCAGCACGCCTCCGAAGCGGCCTGCCAAGAGACGGACCTGCGCTGCGCGACCAAGGTCACGCCCGCCTTTGGCCAGGATGGGACATTGTGGCTGGCGTGGATGGCCGGAGGTCAGATCTCCGTCGCGAGCTCAAAAGACCAGGGCAAGAGCTTTTCCACACCGGTGCAGGTCACCCGGGAGCGGCTCAATCTCGATTGGGGACCGGATGCGCGGCCGAAGCTTGCGATCGATGCCAAGGGCAACATCGCTGTGGCCTTCTCGATCTTCCGCGATCAGAATTTCAACGGTCAGGTGCTGACCACGCGATCGACCGATGGCGGGCGCAGCTTCGAAGCGCCGAAGCCGATCACCGCGAGCAATGAGAGCCAACGTTTCGAGGCGATTGGCTTCGATCCTGCGGGGGCGGTGTTTGCCGCGTGGCTCGACAAGCGTAACCGCGTGCCGGCGCAGCAGCGCGGCCAGAAATATGATGGTGCCGGATTGTTTTTCGCGTCATCCGGAGATGGCGGAGCAACCTATTCCGACGCGCGGCTCGTCGCCGACAACACCTGCGAGTGCTGCCGCCTTGCGCTGGCATTCGATGGCGCGGGCCGTCCGGTGGTCGTGTTCCGGAACATCTTTGAGGGTGGCGTGCGCGACCATGCGATCGTGACGTTCTCCGACCTGGCTACGCCCGGCGAGATCGATCGGGTGAGCCACGACGACTGGCAGATCGCGGCCTGTCCGCATCACGGTCCGAGCCTGACGATATCGCGCGAAGGAACCTACCATGTGACGTGGTACACCAACGGCAAGGCGCGCAAGGGATTGTTCTATGCGCGCTCGCACGACGGCGGCAAAACCTTCTCCGATCCGCTTCCGGTCGGTCAGCCGAACCGCAGCCCGTCACGGCCGCAGATTATCGCGGGGCCGCAGGGGCTTGTCATGGCCTGGAAGGAATTCGACGGGCAGAAGACGACAATCGATCTCATGACATCGCACGACGATGGAGCGACATGGTCGAAGCCAAGGGTGATCGCGGATACCGCCGACAGTTCCGACCATCCGCTGCTCGTCTCGGACAGCCGGCAGACCTATCTGTCGTGGATGACGAAGGCCGACGGCTACCATTTTCAAGCGATCGAGGGCGAACCATGAAGCGTTATCTGCTCGCGGCGCTGGTCCTGCTCGCAACGCTGCCGTCCGCATTGGCGGCGGGAGAGGGCGCGCCAAAGCCGTTCGAACGCGGCAGCTGGCAGAAGCTGCTGCATGCGCATGCCGGTCGTCCGACCCTGGTGCATTTCTGGGGAGTGACCTGCGGACCATGCAAGGTCGAGCTGCCGGAGCTTGGCCAGTTCATGAAGGATCATCCCGGAATCGATATCGTCACGATCAGCGCGGATCTGGTTCCCAACCTTCCGGAAGCGACGCGATCGATGCTGGATCGCGCCGGCCTCGGCGCGGCCGAAAACTGGATCTTCGACGACGGCTTTGCCGAGCGGTTGAGATTTGAGATCGATCCGGCCTGGCAAGGCGATATCCCGCGAACCATGCTGATTTCCCGGGATGGAACGATCACGACGATCGAAGGGTCGGCCGAAATCGCCGATCTGAACAAATGGTCCAGCGCCCAGTCGGCAGCAACCCGATGACACTTGAATTTCAACTTGAAAGGAAATCCGTCGCCATGAAGACGCTCTCCCGCATCCTTGCCCTCGCAGCGCTGACCGCTGCACTCGTCTCGACGTCCGCGCGCGCGGAGGACGTCAAGGCCGGCGATCTCGTGATCACGCAGGCCTGGACGCGCGCAACGCCGAACGGTGCCAAGATCGGCGGCGGCTACCTGACGATCGAGAACAAGGGGACGACGCCCGACCGGCTGGTGTCAGGCACCGGCGATGTTGCCGGCAAGATCGAAGTCCACGAGATGTCGATGGACAATGGCGTGATGAAGATGCGTGCGCTCGACAAGGGCCTCACCATCGAGCCCGGCAAGACCGTGAAGCTCGCGCCGGGCGGCTATCACCTGATGATGTTCGATCTGAAGAATCCGCTGAAGCAGGGCGACAAGGTGCCGGTCACGCTCGAGTTCGAAAAGGCCGGCAAGGTCTCGGTCTCGCTGGACGTGCAGGCCGTCGGCGCGCAGGGGCCGGGCGGCGGTCATTCCGGTCACATGGACATGAAAAAGATGTGAGGCAGCCATGCGATCACAGACGCTCCTCATTGCCACGGCGGCGCTGCTCGCAGCGCAGCCGGCGATCGCGCATATCACGCTCGAAGGAAAGCAGGCGGTGGTCGGATCGTACTACAAGGCGGTGTTCGCCGTGCCGCATGGCTGCGCGGGCTCGGCGACAATCAAGATCCGGGTGCAGATTCCGGAGGGTGTGATCGGAGTTAAGCCAATGCCGAAGGCGGGTTGGACTCTCGATACGGTCACCGGCAAATACGCCGCGCAATACGACTATCACGGCGCCAAGCTTTCCGAGGGCGTCAAGGAAGTCGCCTGGAGCGGTGGCAAGCTTGCGGATCAGAACTACGACGAGTTCGTGATGCAGACGTTTGTCACCGATACCTTGAAGCCCAACACCACGTTGTACTTTCCGGTCGTGCAGGAGTGCGAGCAGGGCGTCAGCCGCTGGATCGATACCCCAGCCGACGGGCAGGGCGGCCGGCACGACCATGGCAGCAAGACACCGGCTCCCGGCGTCAAGCTGCTGCCGAAGTCGTAAGCGATGCGGCTGGTCGCAAACCTCGCAACGCTGCTCGTGGCGCTGTGTCTTGCGACCTCGGCCCATGCGCATGCCGTCCTGATCGGCGCAGAACCGGCCGACGGCAGTGTGATGGCTGAAGCACCCAGGACGGTGGTGCTCCGCTTCAACGAAGCGGTGGCGCCGACGGCGGTCAGCCTGCTCGACGCTGCGGGCAAGCCGCGCGACGTCGCGATCCGCGCCGTCGACCAGTCGGTGGTGGTGACGCTGCCGGCGGGCCTGCCGCAGGGCACGCAGGTGGTCAGCTATCGCGTGGTGTCGCAGGATGGCCATCCGGTCGCCGGCTCGTTGCTGTTCTCGATCGGCGTCGTCACCGGCTCGGCGGCGCCGTCAAGCGACGGCGTGCTCCATGCACTGATCTGGCTCGCGCGGCTCGGGCTCTATCTGGGCTTGTTTGTCGGCGTCGGCGGCGTGTTCTTTGCCGCCTGGATCGGGCAGGGCCCGGCCGGCGAACGGTTGATCATGTGGTCGCTGAAGATCGGCCTTGTCGGCGCGATCGCGTCGCTTGGACTGCAGGGCGTCGACCTCTTGAACCTGCCGCTCTCGGGCATCGTGACGTGGGCGGCGTGGGCCAGCGCCGCCGGCACCAGCCTGTTCCCATCGCTGCTGCTCGCGATGGCCGCGATGCTGATCGCGGCGATTGCCTGGCGCAGCCCGTCGTTCGGTGCAGCCTTTACCCGCACTGCAATCGCAATGATCTGGGTCGGGCTGTCGTTTGCGGTCAGCGGCCATGCCGCCACCGCCTCGCCGCAATGGCTGACGCGGACCGCGCTGTTCATCCACGGCATTGGCCTGGCGTTCTGGATGGGCGCGCTGGCGCCGCTGGCAGTGCTTGCCTGGCAGCGCAAGGATTCGCTGCTGCGGGTGCTGCGGCATTTTTCGACGCTCGCGGTGCCGGTCGTCGCATTGATCGCCTTGTCGGGCCTGGCGCTCGCCATCGTCCAGCTCGAAAGCTTTCACGCGCTGATCGACACCGGGTACGGCAACATCCTGGTCGCGAAACTGGTGCTGGTGGTGCTGCTGCTCGGGCTCGCTGCGCTGAACCGGTTGGTGTTCACGCCGGCCATCGCGCGCGAGTTTCATCGGACACGGCCGCTGCAGCGCTCGATCGGGCTCGAATTCGTGCTGATGATCGCCATTCTGGGCCTCGTCGCACTCTGGCGCTTCACGCCGCCGCCGCGCGTGCTGGCGATGTCGGCCGATGTTCCGCTCGCGGTCCACATTCACACTGATGCCGCGATGTTCCAGGTGCTAATCGCGCCGGGCAAGGTCGGGCCGAACAACTTCGTGCTGCAGCTGATGAACGGCGATGCCAGTCCGTTCGCGGCCAAGGAAGCGACGCTGACGCTGAGCCTGCCCGAGCGCGGCATCGAACCGATGGAACGCGCCGCGGCGCGCGGTGCCGATGGCTATTGGCACGTGCGCAAGGTGCCGCTGCCGGTGCCGGGCCGCTGGCACATGCAGATCGACGCCCTGGTGACCGATTTCAAGAAAGTGACACTGGAAGACGATTTCGAGGTCAGGTAAAGCCGCGGTCGGCGCGCTCGGCACTTCGATGGTACGCAATTCGTTCAAATGGCCGAAAATCGCCTGATTTGAAGGGTTTTTCTTATTTGGCGGCCTTGTGTTTTCACAGCCGATCCGGTTTCACTGCAGCTCTTCCCACGCTTTCCTGATTCCCGAGTAACGCCATGCGATTGTCGCGGTTTTTCCTGCCCATCCTGAAAGAAAACCCGAAAGAGGCGGAGATCGTCTCGCATCGGCTGATGCTGCGCGCGGGCATGATGCGGCAGGAGGCTGCCGGCATTTATGCCTGGCTGCCGCTCGGCTTCCGGGTGCTGAAGAAGATCGAGCAGATCGTTCGCGAGGAACAGGACCGCGCCGGCGCGCTCGAGCTCTTGATGCCGACGCTGCAGCTCGCCGATCTCTGGCGCGAAAGCGGCCGCTACGACGCCTACGGCCCGGAGATGCTGCGCATCCTCGATCGTCACAAGCGCGAGCTGTTGTACGGGCCGACCAACGAGGAAATGATCACGGAGATTTTCCGCTCCTACATCAAGTCCTACAAGAACCTGCCGCTCAACCTCTACCACATCCAGTGGAAATTCCGCGACGAGCAGCGTCCGCGCTTCGGCGTGATGCGCGGCCGCGAGTTCCTGATGAAGGACGCCTATTCGTTCGACCTCGACGAGGCCGGCGCGCGGCGCTCCTACAACAAGATGTTCGTTGCCTATTTGCGCACCTTTGCGCGGATGGGCCTCAAGGCGATCCCGATGCGGGCCGAGACCGGCCCGATCGGCGGCGACCTCAGCCACGAATTCATCGTGCTCGCAGAGACCGGCGAGTCCGGCGTCTACATCAACCGCGATGTGCTGGACCTGCCGGTGCCGGGCGCGGACGTCGATTATGACAGTGATCTAACGCCGATCATCAAGCAGTGGACTTCGGTCTACGCCGCGACCGAGGACGTCCACGAGGCTGCGCGCTTCGAACAGGAAGTGCCTGAGGCAAAGCGGCTGAACACGCGCGGCATCGAGGTCGGCCAGATCTTCTATTTCGGCACCAAATATTCCGAGACCATGAAGGCGATGGTGGCCGGTCCCGACGGCGTCGACGTGCCGATCCATGGCGGCTCCTACGGCGTCGGCGTGTCGCGTCTGGTCGGTGCGATCATCGAAGCGTGTCATGATGACGCCGGCATCAAATGGCCCGAGGCCGTCGCGCCGTTCCGCGCCGCGATCCTCAATCTCAAGCAGGGCGATGCCGCGGTCGATAGCGCCTGCGAGCAGCTCTATCGCGAGCTGTCGGCGAAGGGCGTCGACGTGCTCTACGACGACACCGACCAGCGTGCCGGCGCCAAGTTCGCCGCGGCCGATCTGATCGGCATCCCGTGGCAGATTCTGGTCGGACCCAAGGGGCTTGCGGACGGCAAGGTCGAAGTGAAGCGTCGCAGCGACGGCTCACGCGACAACATGAGCCCCGCCGACGTGGTCGCGAAGCTCGCGGGTTAAAGTTTATTCACGCCGTGCTGATCGGCGGGGTAATCCGGCCACATTTGGCCCGAATCATGGGATTATCGACAGATGGATGAGACCATGAGCGAGCCAGTCCGTACCCCGCCCTTTGCGCCATTCGAATGGCTGCTGTCCGGACGCTATCTGCGCGCGCGCCGCAAGGAAGGGTTCATTTCGGTCATCGCCGGCTTTTCGTTCCTCGGCATCATGCTCGGCGTCGCCACGCTGATCGTGGTGATGGCGGTCATGAACGGCTTCCGCAAGGAATTGCTGGACAAGATCCTCGGCCTCAACGGACACATTCTGGTGCAGCCGCTGGAATCGCCGCTGACCGACTGGAAGGATGTCGCCGACCGCATCAGCCAGGTGCAGGGCATCCGCCTCGCCGCACCGGTGGTCGACGGGCAGGGGCTCGGCTCATCGCCGTTCAACGCCGCCGGCGTCTTCATCCGCGGCATCCGCGCCGACGATCTCAACAACCTCACCTCGATCGCCAAGAACATCAAACAAGGCTCGCTCGAGGGCTTTGATGAGGGGCAGGGCGTCGCGATCGGTCGCCGCCTCGCCGACCAGCTTTCGCTGCATGCCGGCGACATGATCACGCTGGTCTCGCCGAAGGGCGCGGTGACGCCGATGGGCACCACGCCGCGCATCAAGCCCTACAAGATCACTGCGGTGTTCGAGATCGGCATGTCGGAATATGATTCGACCTTCGTGTTCATGCCGCTGACCGAGGCGCAGGCCTATTTCAACCGCAACAACGACGTGTCCTCGATCGAGGTGTTCACCACCAATCCGGACAAGATCGAAACCTATCGCAAGCTGGTGACCGAGGCGGCCGGCCGGCCGGTGTTCCTGGTCGACTGGCGGCAGCGCAATTCGACCTTCTTCAACGCGCTTCAGGTCGAACGCAACGTGATGTTCCTGATCCTGACCATGATCGTGCTGGTCGCGGCGCTCAACATCGTCTCGGGACTGATCATGCTGGTGAAGGACAAGGGCCAGGACATCGCGATCCTGCGGACCATGGGCGCCTCGCAGGGCTCGATCATGCGGATATTCCTGATCACTGGCGCATCGATCGGCGTCGTCGGCACGCTGGTCGGTCTGCTGGTCGGCTTGCTGATCTGCTTCAACATCGAAACCATCAGGCAATTCCTGTCGTGGCTCACCAACACGGAATTGTTCGATCCGACGCTGTATTTCCTGTCGAAGCTGCCTGCTGAAATCGATTTTGGCGAGACGCTCGCCGTCGTGATCATGGCGCTGACGCTGTCCTTCCTTGCGACGCTCTACCCGTCGTGGCGCGCCGCGCGCCTCGATCCGGTCGATGCGCTCCGGTACGAATAAGGAGCGCACATGGCGGAGGGGGCGGAAGACACACCGGTCGTCTATCTTCATGACATCAAGCGGGAATACCGGCAGGGCGAAGCGACGCTGACCGTCCTGAACGGCGCCACGCTCGCGCTGTGGCCCGGTCAATCGGTGGCGCTGGTGGCGCCGTCGGGATCCGGCAAGTCGACATTGCTGCACATCGCGGGCCTGCTGGAGACCCCTGATGACGGCGAAGTCTATGTCGCGGGCACGCCGACCTCGCAGATGTCCGACGTCGACCGCACCCAGATTCGCCGTTCCGATATCGGCTTCGTCTATCAATCGCACCGGCTGCTGCCGGAGTTCTCGGCGCTCGAGAACGTCATGCTGCCGCAGATGATTCGCGGCCTCAAACGCTCCGAAACCGTGAAACGGTCGACCGAGATTCTCTCCTATCTGGGGCTCGGCGATCGCATCACCCATCGCCCAGCCGAGCTCTCGGGCGGCGAGCAGCAGCGTGTCGCGATCGCGCGCGCGGTTGCCAACGCGCCCCGGGTACTGTTCGCGGACGAGCCGACCGGCAATCTCGATCCCGGCACGGCCGACCACGTCTTCAACGCGCTGATGCAACTCGTGAAGGCGACCCGGGTCGCGATGCTGATCGCGACTCACAATCTGGATCTCGCCGCGCGAATGGATCGCCGGGTGTCGCTGTCGAACGGACAGGTTGTCGAGCTCGAATAGTGCGCCGTCGCGTGAACTGGCTAGCGGTGCGCGTGAAGAAGCCGCGCTAAGACGAGAGAATCCGGAGCCTTTTTCCGTGTCGCTTCGATCGGAACGAAATGCTTCTGGCTCTCAATAAGCGGGGCGAGGCCGTCTGCCGGATGCTCTCGGCTGCCTGTCGATCGGCGGCCCGGCATAATAGGGGTTGTTGATGCAGATCGCCGCGAGGCCGGACGCCGAAGCCTGGCACTGCGCGATCGACGTGTAGCCGCAGTCGGTATCCTCACCGCCCCATCGGTAGTTGGTTTTGCAGACCGGCGAGGTCGAATCGTATTTCTGGGCGCTGGCCGGCGCGGCTGCCAAGGCCAGGAGTGTCGGCAAGAGTGCCAGAATCAGACTGCGCATCAGAAATCTCCTCGTCGGCGCCGGCAATGCTGATGCCGAGCGCGCGCGAATAGGCACCTGTGCGCAGCGCCGGATCAACTCACATTCCCGCGCCGGGGTTGCCGGACCGAGCGTATCAGTGGATGAACAGGTCGAAGAAATTGCCCTCACGGCGGTCCCGCGGGGACACGTGAAGATACGAGCGCGGGTCGTTGTCGCCGGCATAATAGGGGTTGGCGATGCAGTTCTGCCCGATGCCCGAAGCGGTGGCCAGGCACGCCTCATACGACGGATAGGAGCAGTTGCTCAGGCCGGGATAGCGGTCGCCTTGAATGCAGAACGGGTAACGCACGCCGACGGCGTGTGCGGGCGCAGTCCCCAGCGTCGCGAATGCGACCACGGACGCCGCAGCAGCAAGAATCATCGTCCGCATGTGCATTCCTTTTGCTGCGAAGATTCGACCTTGGCGACGATCCAAATCGGACAAGCCGGTTCCGGTCAACGATCTTGCGCGCAGCTGCGCACGCAGATCCGAATTGTGAAGATTGTGCGGCAACTATGTGGCAAAAGTTCCAGGAAGTGCCCGTAATACAGTATTAACTTCAAATTTGAGGGAAGTCGTTTGGCCCTGCCTGTTGCCGCGAAGTTACAGCAATTCCGCCGGGGGCTGCTATGACGGTGTCTCGCGGCCTTGGGGGCCTGTAGAAAAAGTTGGAACGGGAAAATGAAAAAGATTTTGCTTGTCACCGCCAGCATGCTCGCGCTCAGCGCGACTGCTGCTTCCGCGGCTGACCTCGCGGCTCGCCCTTACACCAAGGCTCCGCCGCCCATGGTTGCCGCTGTTTATGATTGGACTGGCTTCTACATTGGTATCAACGGTGGTTGGGGCCAGAGCCACGACAACCGTTCGGTCGACGGCTTCGGCGGCGTCGGAAGCTTCGACGCCAACGGCGGCACCGTCGGTGGCCAGATCGGCTACCGCTGGCAGGCCGGCGGCTGGGTGTTCGGTCTGGAAGCTCAGGGTAACTGGGCTGACTTCTCCGGCAGCACCGGCAACCTGGTCGTCCCGGGCGGCATCGTTCGCTCGAAGACCGATGCGTTCGGCCTGTTCACCGGTCAGATCGGCTACGCCTGGAATAACGTCCTGCTGTACGCCAAGGGCGGTGCTGCGGTCACCGATCGCAACTTCCAGTTCCTCAACGCGGCCGGCAATCTGGCGTCCGAGACCGGCTTCGACACCCGTTGGAGCCCGACGGTCGGTGTTGGCCTCGAATTCGCCTTCTCGCAGGGCTGGTCGCTCGGCGTCGAGTACAACCACATCTTCGAAGACACCCATGGCGCGACCTTCGTGACCCCGGCTGGTGTTGCCGTGACCGGCTTCCACACCGGTGGCGACACCGACATGGTCCTCGGCCGTCTGAACTACAAGTTCGGTGGCCCGGTCATCGCGAAGTACTGATCGCTCGCTTAATTCAAGCGGCATCGAAAACCCCGGGCTTTGGCCCGGGGTTTTTTGTTGGCCTGGCGGCGCCGCCGATCGGCCAGGAGCAGGGGACGGGCTTTGCCGTCCGCTCCGGGATTCGGGTCGGGTTTGATTGGGCGGGGCTTTCCAACCGAACAGTCAACGCCGCATATTCGCGGCATGACGGACCTGCAGCTGACTTCCCAACTGACGTGCCCATCCTGCGGCCATGTCTCCATCGAGACGATGCCGACCGACGCCTGCCAGTTCTTCTATGATTGCAAGGGCTGCGGCACTCGCCTGAAACCGAAAGCAGGAGATTGCTGCGTGTTTTGCTCATACGGAACGGTCCCTTGCCCTCCCAGGCAGGCTGGGAATTGCTGCGGTAACTAGCTCCCCGGAGGCTCAAGACGAGTTCGCCATCCGGATCACTGTCGGCGGCGAGACGTCGGCCGCTCAGGAATTAACCACAGGGGTCACTTCTCGAACTGAGTCGCCGGCATTGCTTGACTCCTAGAACAAAAAAGGAACAATGTTCTGCATACGTTCCGGTTCAGGGAGAGCGGCCATGTTGAAGATTTTCGTGCAAGAAGCTGCAGCGCTGGCATCGATCACGCTGTTCGTCGGGATGATCGCGGTGTGGGCCCAGCTGATCACCCAATTCTGAAAATTCGCCCGCGGGGACAGGGGCATCGCCGGCGGCATGGTCTGCCCCTGGGGAAAAGCAGGAGGACTTGCCGCCACGCCGCGTTCGGCGTGGACTTGGCAGGGGTCAGGCCCCACCATGGGATTGCGAGTCGGGTCTGACACTTTCGAGTTCCGGCCCTGGCGCTCGCTCCATCCCTGACTCAAGAGATTCCGTAAGCAGCCATGCCGAATGCCGGATTCGTTCACCTTCACGTTCATTCCGCCTATTCGCTGCTGAAGGGCTCGATCAAGATCGCCAAGCTGGGCGAGCTCGCGAAGGCCGACCGCCAGCCGGCGCTGGCGCTGACCGATACCGACAACATGTTCGGCGCGCTGGAATTCTCCGACAAGATGGCCGGCTACGGCATCCAGCCGATCGTCGGCTGCGAGCTGGCGGTGGATTTCGGCGACGTCGATCCGAATACGCGCAGCATCCTTGCGACGACGGGCCCGGCGCGAATCGTGCTGCTGGCGGCGCGCGAGCGCGGCTACCGCAGCCTGATGCGGCTGAACTCGCGGGCGTTCCTGGAGACGCCGGTCAACCAGACCCCGCACATCAAGTTCGATTGGCTCACCGACGACGCCGAAGACCTGATTGCGCTGACCGGCGGCCCGGACGGGCCGATCGCGCTGGCGCTCCGGGCCGAGCAGGCGGCGCTGGCGATCACCCGCTGCGAACGCCTGGCCGGCCTATTCGGCGATCGCCTCTACATCGAATTGCAGCGCCACGGCGCCGACAAGGAACGCCGCACCGAAGGCGGCCTGATCGATCTCGCCTACAGCAAGGGCCTGCCGCTGGTGGCGACCAACGAGCCGTATTTTGCCAGCAATGACGACTACGAATCGCATGACGCGCTGCTCTGCATCGCCGGCGGCCATCTGATTGCCGAGACCAACCGCGAGCAACTGACCCCGGATCACCGCTTCAAGACCCGCGCGGAAATGGCGGTGCTGTTCGCCGACATCCCGGAGGCGCTGGCCTCGACGGTGGAGATCGCCGAGCGCTGCTCGTTCCGGCCGAAGACCCGCAAGCCGATCCTGCCGTTCTTCACGGTGGGTGCCGCCGCCAGCGCCGATGCCGCCGCCGACGAGGCCGCCGAGCTGAAGCGCCAGGCCGAGGAGGGGCTCGCGAATCGCCTGCGGGTGCACGGTCTCTCGCCGGGAATGACCGAAGAGGACTACAGCAAGCGGCTTGCCTTCGAGCTCGACGTCATCACCCGCATGAAATACGCGGGCTACTTCCTGATCGTCTCCGACTTCATCAAATGGGCGAAGGCGCAGGGCATTCCGGTCGGACCGGGCCGCGGCTCCGGCGCCGGCTCGCTGGTCGCCTGGGTGCTCACCATCACCGACCTCGATCCGATGCGGTTTGCGCTGCTGTTCGAGCGCTTCCTCAATCCCGAACGCGTCTCGATGCCGGACTTCGACATCGACTTCTGCCAGGACCGCCGCGGCGAGGTGATCCAGTACGTGCAGGAGCGCTACGGCCGCGACCAGGTGGCGCAGATCATCACCTTCGGTACGCTGCAGGCGCGCGGCGTGCTGCGCGACGTCGGGCGCGTGCTGCAGATGCCCTATGGGCAGGTCGACAAGCTGACCAAGCTGGTGCCGCAGAATCCCGCTGCACCCGTGACGCTGGCGCAGGCGATCGAGGGCGAGCCCAAGCTGCAGGCGTTCCGCGACGAGGATCCGGTGGTGGCGCGTGCGTTCGATATCGCGCAGCGCCTCGAAGGCCTGACGCGCCACGCTTCGACCCACGCCGCCGGTATCGTGATCGGCGACCGGCCGCTGAGCGAGCTGGTGCCGCTCTACCGCGATCCGAAATCCGACATGCCAGTCACCCAGTTCAACATGAAATGGGTCGAGCCGGCGGGCCTCGTGAAATTCGATTTCCTCGGCCTGAAGACGCTGACCGTGCTGGACGTCGCGGTGAAGCTGCTCAAGCAGCGCAACGTCCATGTCGATCTCGCGACGCTGCCGATCGACGATGCGCCGAGCTATCAGATGCTGGCGCGGGGCGACGTCGTCGGCGTGTTCCAGGTGGAAAGCCAGGGCATGCGCCGCGCGCTGATCGACATGCGCCCGGACCGCTTCGAGGACATCATCGCGCTGGTGGCGCTGTATCGCCCGGGCCCGATGGCGAACATCCCGACCTATTGCGCGCGCAAGCACGGCGACGAGGAATCGGAATATCTGCATCCGATCCTGGAGCCGATCCTGAAGGAGACCTTCGGCGTCATCATCTATCAGGAACAGGTGATGCAGATCGCGCAGCAGATGGCGGGCTACTCGCTCGGCCAGGCCGACCTGCTGCGCCGCGCGATGGGCAAGAAGATCCGCGCCGAGATGGACAAGCAGCGCGACATCTTCGTCGACGGTGCGATGAAGAACGGCGTGGCGAAGGGCCAGGCCGAGACGATCTTCGAGCTGCTCGCCAAGTTCGCCGACTACGGCTTCAACAAGAGCCACGCGGCGGCCTATGCGCTGGTGTCGTACCACACCGCCTATATGAAGGCGCACTACCCGGTCGAGTTCCTCGCGGCGTCGATGACGCTCGAACTCAACAACACCGACAAGCTGTCCGAATTCCGTTCCGAGGCGCAGCGGCTCGGCATCAAGGTCGAGGCGCCCAACATCAATCGCTCCGGCGCGACCTTTGAGGTCAGCGACAACACGATCTACTACGCGCTCGCGGCGCTGAAGGGCGTCGGCATCCAGGCGGTCGAGCAGATCATCGAGGAGCGCAACAAGAAGGGCGCCTTCACCTCGCTCGCCGATTTCGCCGCGCGGGTGAGCCCGCGCGCCGTCAACAAGCGGATCATCGAGAGCCTTGCGGCGGCCGGCGCCTTCGACACGCTGGAGCCGAACCGCGCGCGCGTCTTCGCCGGCGCCGATGCGATCCTCGCCGCCTGCCAGCGCAGCCATGAGGCGGCGACCTCGGGTCAGAACGACATGTTCGGCGGCGCGGCGGATGCGCCGAGCATTATGCTGCCGCAGATCGAGCCGTGGCTGCCCGCGGACCGGCTGCGGCGCGAATACGACGCCATCGGCTTCTTCCTGTCGGGCCATCCGCTCGACGACTACGCGACCGCGCTGAAGCGGCTGCGCGTGCAGTCCTGGGCGGAATTCTCGCGCGCGGTGAAGACCGGCGCCACGGCGGGCAAGGTCGCGGCAACCGTGGTGTCGCGCATGGAGCGGCGCACCAAGACCGGCAACAAGATGGGCATCATGGGCCTGTCGGACCCGACCGGCCATTTCGAAGCGGTGCTGTTCTCGGAGGGCCTTGCGCAATACCGCGACGTGCTCGAGCCGGGCGCGGCCGTGCTGTTGCAGCTCGGCGCCGAATTGCAGGGCGAGGACGTGCGGGCGAGGGTGCTGCACGCCGAGCCGCTGGATCACGCCGCGGCCAAGACGCAGAAGGGCCTGCGGATATTCGTGCGCGACACCAAGCCGCTGGAGTCGATCGCCCGCCGGCTCAACATGCCGGAAGCCGCGCCCGCCCCGGGCGGCGCCGCAAAGGCACCGGCCGTGAAGCCGGCCGCCGCGCCGCCACCGGCGGCGGGGGCCGATGGCGACGTCTCGCTGGTGATGATGCTGGACCTCGAGACCGAGGTGGAGATGAAGCTGCCCGGCCGCTACAAGGTCTCGCCGCAGATAGCCGGCGCGATCAAGGCGGTGGCGGGCGTGGTCGACGTGCAGACGCTGTAAAGGGGGCCTCCGGGCCGCCAAACAGGGCCGTTTCGGCACGATTTTGGGCCGTCCGGCCGGTGCAACCGGCCGTATTTCCTTGCTTCTGGCGCAAATCGCGCTATACAGCGCGCCATCTCACACGGAAACATGGCTCAAAAGGCCGTCCGGTGGCAGCCGGGCCATAAGGCGCGTCTGCTCACACGTTTCCGGAGGAACCAACCGGAGAATTATCACTATGTCGCTACCCGATTTTTCTATGCGTCAGTTGCTTGAAGCTGGCGTTCACTTTGGCCACCAGGCCCACCGCTGGAATCCGAAGATGCAGGATTACATCTTCGGCGCCCGCAACAACATTCACATCATCGACCTCGCACAGACCGTGCCGATGCTGCACCGTGCCCTGCAGGCGGTCAGCGATACCGTCGCCAAGGGCGGCCGCATCCTGTTCGTCGGCACCAAGCGCTCGGCCCAGGACGGCGTTGCCGACGCTGCCAAGCGTTCGGCGCAGTACTTCGTCAACTCGCGCTGGCTCGGCGGCACGCTGACCAACTGGAAGACGATCTCGGCCTCGATCAAGCGTCTGCGCCATCTCGACGACGTACTGTCGTCGGGCGAAGCCAACTCCTACACCAAGAAGGAGCGACTGACGCTGCAGCGCGAGCGCGACAAGCTCGACCGTTCGCTCGGCGGCATCAAGGACATGGGCGGTCTTCCCGACATGATCTTCGTGATCGACACCAACAAGGAAGACATCGCGATCCAGGAAGCCCAGCGGCTCAACATCCCGGTCGCGGCGATCGTCGACACCAATTCGGACCCGAAGGGCATCACCTATGTGGTGCCGGGCAATGACGACGCCGGCCGCGCGATCTCGCTGTATTGCGATCTCGTGGCGCGCGCCGCCATCGACGGCATCTCGCGCGCTCAGGGCGATTCCGGAATCGACATCGGCGCGTCGGCGACGCCCGTGCAGGAAGACCTTCCGGCGGCTGCGCCGTCCGGCTTCCAGGGCCTCGCCGGCCCGCGCGGCACCGCCGACAACCTCAAGAAGCTCACCGGCGTGTCCGGTGCGATCGAGAAGAAGCTCAACGACCTCGGCATCTTCCACTACTGGCAGCTCGCCGAGCTCGACCACGACACCGCGCACAAGATCGGCGAAGAAGTCGGTCTGCCGAGCCGTGCCGACGCCTGGGTCGCCCAGGCCAAGACGCTCGCCGAAGCGGAATAAAGGCTACGCGGCGTGGCCGGGTCTCGCCCGGCCGCCGCTTCTATTCCACGAACAACGATCTCCCTGTCGCAGATAGCGGCGCCATCGGGCGCCGCGGTTTCTGTACAGGCAAGAAGGACATTGAACGATGGCAACGATCACAGCAGCGATGGTCAAGGAGCTCCGCGAGTCGACTGGCGCGGGCATGATGGATTGCAAGGCGGCGCTGACCGAGAACAACGGCGACATGCAGGAAGCGCAGGATTGGCTGCGCAAGAAGGGCCTCTCCAAGGCCGCCAAGAAGGCCGGCCGCGTCGCGGCCGAGGGCCTGATCGGCGCGCTGACCTCCGGCACCAAGGGCGTGCTGGTCGAGGTCAACTCGGAGACCGACTTCGTTGCGCGCAATGAGCAGTTCCAGGGCCTGGTCAAGATGATCGCCCAGGTCGCGCTGCACAACGGCGCTGACGTCGAGAAGATCAAGGCGGCCAAGGTCGGCGACGTCACCGTCGAGACCGCGATCTCCGACGCGATCGCGACCATCGGCGAGAACATGACGCTGCGCCGCGCCGCCTCGCTCGAGGTGAGCAAGGGCGTGGTGTCGAGCTATGTCCACAACGCGGTCGTCGAGGGCGCCGGCAAGATCGGCGTGATCGTGGCGCTGGAGTCCGCCGGCAAGACCGACGAGCTCGCGGTGCTCGGCCGCCAGCTCGCCATGCACGTCGCGGCGGCGAAGCCGCTGGCGCTCGACCCGGCCGGGCTCGATCCGGAGACCGTCAAGCGCGAGAAGGACGTGCTGGCCGACAAGTACCGCCAGCAGGGCAAGCCGGAGAACGTCATCGAGAAGATCGTCGATTCCGGCCTGAAGACCTACTACAAGGAGGTCTGCCTGCTCGATCAGGCCTTCATCCACGATAGCGGCAAGTCGGTTGCCCAGGCGGTGAAGGAAGCTGAGGGTAAGGTCGGCGGGCCGATCAAAATCGCTGGCTTTGTGAACTATGCTCTCGGTGAGGGAATCGAGAAGCAGGAAAGTGACTTCGCCGCCGAAGTCGCGGCCGCCAGCGGCAAGAAGTAACCGCTGACACCAGGGCGTCCGGCGCTCTGCGCCGGAGGCCTGCCTGCGCGGGATAAGAAAGCGATCGCATCATGGCTGAGCCGATCTATCGTCGCGTGGTGATCAAGCTGTCCGGCGAATATCTGGCCGGCTCTCACGGGTTCGGTATCGATCAACCGACGGTCGATCGCATCGCCGACGACCTGATCGCGGCCCGCAAGCTCGGTATCGAGGTCGCCGTCGTGATCGGCGGCGGCAACATCGTCCGTGGCGTCGAGGTGTCCTCGCGCGGCGTCTCCCGGCCGACCGGCGACACCATGGGCATGCTTGCCACCATGATGAACTGCCTCGCGCTGGAGGCGGCGATCGAGCGCAAGGGAACCCCGGCGCGGACCTTGTCGGCATTCGTGATGCCGGAGATTTCCGAGCTGTTCACCCGTAGTGCAACGCACAAATATCTCGCCGAGGGACGCATCGTCCTGCTCGGCGGTGGAACCGGCAACCCGTTCTTCACGACCGACACCACCGCCGTGCTCCGCGCGGCCGAAATCGGTGCGCAGGCGGTGCTGAAGGCCACCAATGTCGACGGCGTCTACAGCGCCGATCCGAAGAAGGACCCCAAAGCCAAGCGCTTCGACCGCCTGACCCATTCGCAGGCGATCGAGGGCGGCTACAAGGTCATGGACGCGACCGCTTTCGCACTTGCCCGCGAGACGTCGCTGCCTATCATCGTGTTCTCTATCGCGGAGCCCGGTTCGATCGGTGCGATTCTGCGCGGTACCGGACACGGCACCGTCGTCGCCGGCTGATTGCCGCGCCTCCGGGTCCAGATTTTGGATCCGAGGGCGTCGACAGCCGGTTTCTAGTGAAAGGGAGAAACGTCATGGCCGCAGCTGGTTTTGACATCAACGACGTGAAGCGCCGCATGCAGGGCGCCACGCAATCGCTCAAGCACGAGCTCGGCGGCCTGCGCACCGGCCGTGCCGCGGCCTCTATGTTGGAGCCGGTCCAGGTCGAGGCTTACGGCTCGCATATGCCGCTCAACCAGGTTGCCACCATCAGCGTGCCCGAGCCGCGCCTGCTCTCGGTGCAGGTCTGGGACAAGACGATGGTCAAGGCCGTGGAGAAGGCAATCGTCGACTCCAACCTCGGCCTGTCGCCGGCGACCGAAGGACAGGTGCTGCGCTTGCGGATTCCCGAACTCAACGAGGAGCGCCGCAAGGAGCTCGTCAAGGTCGCGCACAAATATGCGGAAGCGGCCAAGGTCGCGGTACGCCACGTGCGCCGCGACGGCCTCGACGTGATCAAGAAGCTCGAGAAGAATCACGAGATCTCCGAGGACGATCACGAGCGCCTGTCGAACGAGGTGCAGAAGGCGACCGACGGCGTGATCGCCGAAGTCGATCAGCTGCTTGCCGCCAAGGAAAAGGAAATCCTGACGGTCTGAAGGCGCTACGGGAACGAGCCGATGTCGAACGCCGCCGCCCCAGCAACTGACGGACCGGATCGCTCCGGCAGTCCGTTGCATGTGGCCATCATCATGGACGGCAACGGGCGCTGGGCCGCTTCGCGCGGCCTGCCGCGCGTCGAGGGCCATCGCCGCGGCGTCGAAGCGCTGCGCCGCGTGGTGCGTGCGGCCCATGAACTCGGCATCGTCTATCTCACCATTTTTTCTTTCAGCTCGGAAAACTGGTCGCGGCCCGCGAGCGAGATCGGCGATCTGTTCGGCCTGTTGCGCCGCTTCATCCGCAACGATCTGGCGACGCTGCATCGTGACGGGGTGCGGGTGCGCGTGATCGGCGAGCGTGACGGGCTTGACGCCGACATCTGCGCGCTGCTCAACGAGGCGGAGGAGCTGACGAAGAACAACGTCAAGCTCAACCTTGTGGTCGCCTTCAACTATGGTTCGCGGGCGGAGATCGCCGCCGCGGCGCGGCGCCTTGCGCGCGAGGTCGCCGAAGGCAAGCGCGACGCCAACTCCATCGATGCCGACACGCTCGGGCAATATCTCGATGCGCCCGACATTCCGGATCCGGATCTGATTATCCGCACCAGCGGCGAGCAGCGTCTGTCCAACTTCCTGATGTGGCAGGCCGCCTATAGCGAACTCGTGTTCGTGCCGATTCACTGGCCGGATTTCGACAAGGCGGCGCTCGAAGGCGCGATTGCGGAATACGGCAAGCGCGAGCGCCGGTTCGGCGGGCTCGCTGCGAAAACCGGATCGTGACCGAGGACGAAGCCGCGCCGGCGGCCGCAAGCGAGCAGGGTTCGCGCAATCTCGTGATGCGCGTGGCCGCTGCGCTGGTGCTGGCGCCGGTTGCGATTGCACTGGCCTATATGGGTGGCGTCGCCTGGTCGCTCCTCGTGACATTGGCGGCGGCCGGATTGTTCGCGGAATGGCTTGGTGTCACCGGACTCGGACGCGAACTCCCTGTCGTGGTGCCCGGCGTGGTCGCGTTGCTGCTCGCCGGACTGTGCCTGATGGCCGGCCGTATCGATGCGGCCCTGATCGTACTCGCCGCCGGTGCGGTTGTTGTGGCGCTGACGTCCGGCGCGCGGCGCAACTGGGCCATTGCGGGATTGCTCTATGCGGCAGGGGCCGAGATCGCATCGGTCCTGCTGCGCCTCGACACGGCGAAGGGCTTTGCCGCGCTGATGTTCGTGTTGCTGATCGTGTGGGTCACCGATATCGGCGGCTATTTCGCGGGCCGCAGCATCGGCGGGCCGAAGCTCTGGGTGCGGGTCAGCCCGAAGAAGACATGGGCGGGCGCGGTTGGCGGCTTCGTGGCGAGCCTGCTGGTCGCTGCCGGCTTTGCCGCCCTTGAGATCGGCTCGACCGGTCCGCTCTTGATGCTCGGCGCCGTGTTGTCGGTGGTCTCGCAACTTGGCGATCTCTTCGAATCCGCGGTGAAGCGGCGGTTCGGCGTGAAGGATTCGAGTCACATCATTCCCGGTCACGGCGGCCTCCTGGACCGCCTGGACGGATTTGTCGCGGCCGTCATTGTGGCGGCGATTTTCGGCTTTCTCCGTGGTGGCGCCGATGGCGTCGGGCGCGGTCTTATGGTTTGGTGATGAGATGAGCGCAGTTCCGTTGCGTAACAACAAGGCCGCGGCGGCATCCGCCGCGCGCACCGTAACCGTCCTCGGTGCCACCGGCTCGATCGGCGACAGCACTATGGACCTGCTGCGTGGCGCGCGCGACCGCTACCGGGTCGAGGCGCTGACCGCGAACAGCAATGTCGAGGGCCTCGCCAAACTGGCCAAGGAATTCGGCGCGCGGTTCGCAGCCATTGCCGATCCGGCGAAGCTTTCGGAACTGAAGGACGCGCTGGCCGGAACCCGGACCGAATGCGGGGCCGGGGAGAGCGCGATTATCGAAGCGGCCGCGCGGCCGGCCGATTGGGTGATGGCGGCGGTCAGCGGCGCGGCCGGGCTGAAGCCCGCGCTTGCCGCGGTCGATCGTGGCGCCACCGTCGCGCTGGCCAACAAGGAATGTTTGGTCTGCGCCGGCGATATCTTCATGGAGCGGGCCAGGAAGGCCGGCGCCTGCATCCTGCCGGCGGACTCCGAGCACAATGCGCTATTCCAGGCGCTGGCTTCCGGCAACCGCGAGGAACTGACGCGGGTGATCATCACCGCGTCCGGCGGGCCGTTCCGCACCTGGGCGCCCGCCGACATCGAGCAGGCGACGCTGGAACAGGCTCTGAAGCATCCCAATTGGAGCATGGGGCAGAAGATCACGATCGATTCCGCCTCGATGATGAACAAGGGTCTCGAGGTGATCGAGGCGTCCTATCTGTTCGCTTTGACGCCCGACGAAATCGACGTGCTGGTGCACCCGCAGTCGATCATCCACGGCATGGTCGAGTTCTCCGATCGCTCAGTGGTCGCCCAACTCGGCACGCCCGATATGCGGATCCCGATCGCGCATTGCCTCGGCTGGCCCGACCGCGTCGTCGGCCCGTCCGCCAAGCTCGACCTCGCCAAGATCGGACAGCTCACCTTTGAGGCGCCGGATTTTGAACGCTTCCCGGGGCTGCGGCTGGCCTACGAGGCGTTGCGGATGGGGCACGGCGCGACGACGGTCTACAACGCTGCGAACGAGATCGCGGTCGCCGCGTTTATCGCCGGCAAGATCAAGTTCGGCGCGATCGCCCGGCTGGTCGAGGCGACGATGAACGATTGGATCAAGTCAGGGAATCAGCCACCACTGCACTCGGCGGATGATGCGATTTCCGTTGACCATATCGCGCGAAATAAAGCTGCCGCCCTATTGCCTCAAATTGCCTTAAAGGCAACCTAGAGGGTTGGGGACGGAGCCTTTGGCTCTTGTCGAGGGAAAATCGAATGCCCGAGTATTTTATTCATAGTATCAATGCGTTGAGTCATGGGCTTCTCGGTACCATCGTTCCCTTCCTCTTTGTCCTGACCATTGTCGTCTTCTTCCATGAGCTCGGCCACTTCCTGGTCGCGCGCTGGGCCGGCGTGAAGGTGTTGACGTTCTCGCTGGGCTTCGGGCCGGAGCTCGCCGGCTTCAACGACCGGCATGGCACGCGCTGGAAGATCTCGGCGATTCCGCTCGGCGGTTACGTCAAATTCTTCGGCGACGAGAGCGAGGCTTCGACGCCGTCCACCGAGGCGCTCGCCGCCATGACGGCGGAAGAGCGTGAAGGCAGCTTCCATCACAAATCGGTCGGAAAGCGCACCGCCATCGTTGCGGCCGGCCCGGTGGCGAACTTCATTCTCGGCGCCCTGATTTTCGCGGGCATGGCGCTCTACTACGGCAAGCCGAGCACGATTGCCCGGGTCGACGGCCTGGTGGCCGAAAGCGTCGCCGCGAACGCCGGCTTCAAGGTCGGCGATGTCGTCGTGGATATCGACGGCAGCGCGATCCAGAGCTTCGCCGACATGCAGCGGATTGTAGCTTCGAATGCTGGTTCAGAGCTTGGATTCAAGGTGAAGCGCGATGGTGCGATTGTCGCGCTCAAGGCGACGCCGGCGCTCCGGGAGGTCAAGGACCCCTTCGGCAATGCCCACCGAATCGGCGTGCTCGGAATTGAGCACAAGGCTCAGGTCGGCGAAGCGACCAGCGCCTCGGTCGGCGTGCTGGAGGCCCTCAAGATCGGCGTCGAGCAGGTTTGGTACATCATTTCCAGCACGTTCAAGTTCCTGGGCTCGCTGTTCGTTGGAACCGGCAATCCGGCCGAGGTGAGCGGCGTCATTGGAATCGCGAAGCTGTCGGGGCAGGCCGCGAGCGCCGGGTTCCAGTTCGTGATCAATCTTTGCGCCATCCTGTCGGTCTCGATCGGCCTGCTGAACCTGTTTCCGATCCCGCTTTTGGATGGCGGACACCTGCTTTTCTACAGCGCGGAGGCGCTGCGGGGACGCCCGCTGTCGGAGCGGACTCAGGAGGTGGGTTTCCGAATCGGGCTGGGTCTGGTCCTGATGTTGATGGTGTTTGCGACGTATAACGACATCCTCAGGATCGCCGGGTCCTGAAACAGGCTTTTTTGTGGCGTTGCCAATGGGCAACGTCTTGGAACGAAAATGGAAATGTTCGGCTCTAGTAAGTTTGCCCCCTTGGCAAATTTGGTTACAAGCTGAGCGGCAGGTTGGGAATCTGTCGGGTCGTTGGGGAACGATCTGGCATCGTTAAGATAAGGGCGCATTGCGCATGATGTTTGGAATGCGAGTGAGGGGGGGGCTGTTCGCCGCCTTGGTCATGTTCGCCGCGCCGGTGGTTGCCACCTTGGCGACCGTAGCTGTGTCTGTGCCTGCGTCGGCGCAGACCGTCGATTCGATCACGGTGGAGGGGAACCGCCGTGTCGAGCTTGAAACCATCCGCTCCTACTTCCATCCCGGACCGGGCGGTCGGTTGGCCCAGGCCCAGATCGACGACGGTCTGAAGGCGCTGATCGAGACCGGCCTGTTTCAGGACGTCCATATCGACCAGCGGGGCGGGCGCCTCGTCGTGGTCGTGGTCGAGAACCCGGTGATCGGCCGCGTTGCCTTCGAGGGCAACAAGAAGATCAAGGACGAGCAGCTCACCGCTGAAGTTCAGTCCAAGCCGCGCGGCACGTTCTCGCGCCCGATGGTCCAGTCGGACGCCCTGCGCATCGCCGAAATCTACCGTCGGTCCGGCCGCTATGACGTGCGGGTCAATCCGCAGATCATCGAGCAGCCGAACAACCGCGTCGACCTGATCTTCGAGGTCAATGAAGGCGTGAAGACCGGCGTCCGGTCGATCGAGTTCATCGGCAACAGCGCCTATTCGGCGTCCCGCCTGCGCGACGTCATCAAGACCCGCGAATCGAACATCCTGAGCTTCCTCGGCGGCAACGACGTCTACGATCCCGACCGGGTCGAGGCCGATCGCGACCTGCTGCGTCGCTTCTATCTCAAGAACGGCTATGCCGACGTCCAGGTCGTGGCCGCGCTGACCGAATACGATCCCGAGAAGAAGGGCTTCCTGGTTACCTTCAAGATCGAGGAAGGCCAGCAGTACCGCGTCGCGTCGGTCAACTATACGTCGTCGATCGCAACGCTCGACCCGAACGCGCTGCGCACCTACTCGCGCGTCAATGTCGGCTCGCTCTACAACGCCGAGGCGCTGGAGAAGTCGGTCGAGGAGATGCAGATCGAGGCATCGCGCCGCGGTTACGCCTTCGCGGTGGTCCGGCCGCGCGGCGATCGCAACTTCGACAATCACACGGTGTCGATCACCTTCGCGATCGACGAAGGTCCGCGCACCTATATCGAGCGCATCAACATCCGCGGCAACAGCCGTACCCGCGACTACGTGATCCGCCGCGAGTTCGATATCTCGGAAGGCGACGCCTACAACCGTGCGCTGGTCGACCGTGCCGAGCGCCGGCTGAAGAACCTCGACTTCTTCAAGACGGTGAAGATCACCACCGAGCCGGGCTCCTCCAGCGATCGCGTCATCCTGATCGTCGATCTCGAGGAGAAATCGACCGGCGACTTCTCGGTGTCGGGCGGCTACTCGACCACCGACGGCGCGCTGGCCGAAGTCAGCGTCTCCGAGCGCAACCTGCTCGGCCGCGGCCTGTACGCGAAGGCGTCGGTGACCTACGGCCAGTATGCCCGCGGCTACTCGCTGTCGTTCGTCGAGCCCTATCTGCTCGACTACCGCGTCGCGCTCGGCCTCGACCTGTATCAGCGCCAGCAGCTGTCCAACAGCTACATCGCCTACGGCACCAAGACGCTGGGCTTCAGCCCGCGGCTCGGCTTCAGCCTGCGGGAAGATCTGTCGCTGCAGCTGCGCTACTCGATCTACCAGCAGGAAATCACCCTGCCGTCGACGCTGAACAACTGTAACAACGTGCCGACCCTGCCGGATGGAACGCCCAACCCCGCGTTCAATCCGAGCCCGGCCTATGCGAACCTGAACGGGATCAGCCTGGTGTCGACCAATGGTCTCGGCTGCTTCTTTGACGGCGAAGCCTCGCTGCCGGTCCGCAAGGAGCTGGCGGGCGGCAAGACCCTCACATCGGCGCTGGGTTACACGCTCAACTACAACACGCTCGACAACAACAAGAACCCGACCGACGGTCTGATCGTCGACTTCAAGCAGGACTTCGCCGGTGTTGGCGGTGACGTCAGCTACATCAAGACCGCGATCGACGCGAAGTACTACACCCCGCTGGTCTCCGACATCGTCGGCGTGATCCACGCGCAGGGCGGCATCCTGAACAAGCTCGGGACCTCGGATCTGCGCATGCTCGATCACTTCCAGATGGGCCCGAACCTGGTCCGCGGCTTTGCGCCGAACGGTATCGGTCCGCGTGACATCAACCCGTACGGCACCATGGACGCCATCGGCGGCACCAAGTACTGGGGCGTGTCGGCGGAACTGCAGATGCCGTTCTGGTTCCTGCCGAAGGAAGTCGGGCTCAAGGGCGCGGTCTATGCCGACGCCGGCGGCCTGTACGACTACCAGGGCCCGACCTCGTGGGCGGCGACCGGCGAAGTCAACGTGCCTGGCTGTATCAGGCCGACGAACAATCCGCCGTCTCCGGGTACGTGCCTTGGCCTGAGCTACGACGACAGCAAGGTTGTCCGTACCTCGGTCGGTGTCGGCCTGATCTGGCAGTCACCGTTCGGCCCGCTGCGCTTCGACTACGCGGTGCCGCTGACCAAGGGTGCGTTTGACCGCACGCAAGAATTCCGGTTTGGCGGCGGTACGACGTTCTAAGACCGATTGCCAACCGGACTGCGACGGATGGAATGGCGCAGCCGATCTTCTACAAGAGTCCTCCTTCGTCATCGCTGGCCGAAATAGCCGCGCTGACGAAGGCGCAACTGGTCGACCCCGAAAGGGGCGCGCTTCAGATCAGGGGGCTGGCCTCGCTCGACGAGGCCGGTCCGATGCATCTCGCCTTTTTCGACAATCTGAAATACGCCGACCAGCTTGCCGCGACCAAGGCCGGGGCGTGTCTGGTCAGCCCGCGCTTCGAGGCGCAGGTGCCGAAGGGCACTGCCGTGCTGCGGGCGGCGAAGCCGTTCCAGGCGTTCGTCGAGCTCGCCCGGCAATGGCACGCCGATGCCCTGCGGCCGCAATCCTGGTTCGACACCGAGGGCATCGCGCCGTCGGCGATCATCGATCCCACCGCGCGCCTCGAGGACGGCGTCATCGTCGATCCGCTGGTCGTGATCGGCCCGCGGGTGGAGATCGGCTCGGGCACCATCATCGGCGCCGGCGCGGTGATCGGGGCCGACGTCAAGATCGGCCGCGACTGCAATGTCGGCGCCAAGACCACCATTCAGTTCGCGCTGATCGGCAACAACGTCCTGATCCATCCCGGCTGCAATATCGGCCAGGACGGCTACGGCTTCATCTTCTTCGGGCCGGCCGGCCATGTGAAGGTGCCGCAGACCGGCCGCGTGGTGATCCAGAACAATGTCGAGGTCGGCGCCGCCTCGACCATCGACCGCGGTTCCCTGCGCGACACCGTGATCGGCGAGGGCACCAAAATCGACAATCAGGTCCAGATCGGCCACAATGTGACGATCGGCCGGCACTGCCTGCTGGCGGCCCAGATCGGGCTCGCCGGCAGCCTGACCATCGGCGACAATGTCGCGCTCGGCGCCAAGGTGGGCATCAACAACCACCTCAAGATCGGCGACGGCGCCCAGGTGACGGCAATGAGCGCGGTCAAGGACGACATCCCGGCCAACGGTCGGTGGGGCGGGCATTTCGCCAAGCCGACCAAGCAGTGGTTCAGGGAAATTATCGCAGTGGAGCGTCTGGTGCGCGACAACGAAGCCAAAGGTGAGGGGCAGGAGTGATGGAGGAGGCACCGGTCAAATTCGAGCTGGTGGATATCAACGATATCCTGAAGACGCTTCCGCATCGCTTTCCGATGTTGCTGATCGACCGGGTGATCAATATCCGCACCGACTACAGCGGCATCGGCATCAAGAACGTCACCTTCAACGAGCCGCCGTTCCAGGGCCACTTCCCGGACCGCCCGGTCTACCCCGGCGTGATGATGATCGAGGCGATGGCCCAGACCGCCGGCGTCATCGGCATCAAGTCGGTCGAGGGCACCGAGAAGCCGCGCGCGGTGTATTTCCTCACCATCGACAAGTGCAAGTTCAGGAAGCCGGTGATGCCCGGCGACACCATCGAGTATCACATGCGCTCGCTCGGCCGGCGCAAGACGATGTGGTGGTTTCACGGCGATGCCAAGGTCAACGGCCAGGTCGTCGCCGAGGCCGATGTCGGTGCGATGCTGACGGATTAGTCCGCGCCGGGCTCACGACGTTGTGCAGGTGTAGCGGCCGTCCGCGCCCGCGATCCGCAGGACGCGATTGAGGAAGATGCCCATCGACGGTGCGTTCATCAGCGCGTCGTAGGTTTCGGCAGGGACGCCGCAATAGTGCTGGTAGCTGCCTCTGACCGCGACCAGCAGCGCGCGTTGATCCGTGCTGTAGCAGACCCGCTGGACGATCGTGCTCCGGTTGATGTCGTGGCATTCGAAGCTCGAGAGATCGACCGCCGTGCTGTTGCCGAGATCGACCGTCTCCGGGCCGACTGGCGCAGAGAGCAGGCTGAGGATCAGCGCGGCGGCCCGGACCATGGATCGGTTGCGACCTTCTCTTGCAACAGGCCGTCATCATACGTCACTGGACAGGGCAGGCAAAGTCGCGCTAACGACCGCCCAAATCGACAGCCTGGCGCCTCGATAGCACCTTGGCGCCATTAACGAATTCCGGACCGAAACTTCATGAGCATGATCGACCCGACTGCGCGGATTGCCGATGGCGCTGTGATCGGGGCCGGCACCGAGATCGGTCCGTACTGCATCGTCGGCCCCAATGTCGTGCTCGGCGAGAACTGCAAGCTGATCGCGCATGTCACGATCAGCGGGCATACCAGGATCGGCGCCGGCTGCATCATCTCGCCGTTCGCAGCGCTCGGCGGGCCGCCGCAGGATCTCAGCTATCGCGGCGAGCCGACCCGCCTCGAAGTCGGCGAAGCCTGCACCATCCGCGAGGGCGTGACGATGAATGTCGGCACGGTCAAGGGCGGTGGGCTCACCCGCGTCGGCGATCGCGGCTTCTTCATGAACAACAGCCATGTCGGCCATGACTGCATGGTCGGCAATGGCGTGATCTTCGCGACGTCGGCGACGCTCGGCGGCCACTGCGAGATCGGCGACTTCGTCTATATCGGCGGGCTGTCGGCTGTGCACCAGTTCACCCGCGTCGGCTCGCAGGTGATGATCGGCGGCGTCTGCGGCGTGCGTGGCGACATCATCCCGTTCGGCCTCGCCAACGGTCAGTACGCGGTTCTCGAAGGACTCAACATCATCGGCATGCGGCGCCGCCAGTTCACCAAGGCGCGGCTGGCGACGGTGCGCGCGTTCTATCAAAAGCTGTTCCACGGTCCCGGCATCTTCGCCGAGCGGCTGGCCTCGGTGCAGCCGCTGGCGGGCGAGGATCCCGCGATTGCGGAAATCCTGGCCTTCATCGAGGGCGGCAAGCTGCGCCCGCTCTGCCTTCCCGCCGATACCAATTGAGCAGGGGATGGCCGCCAGCATGACGTCAGCGGCTCCCTCGCTTTCCTCGCCGGTCGGCGTCATCGCCGGCGGCGGCGCCATGCCGTTCGCGGTCGCCGAGTCCCTGGTTGCGCGCGGCATCACACCGGTGCTGTTCGCGCTGCGCGGCGCCTGCGATCCGGCGCGCGCGCAGCGGTTTCGTCACCGCTGGATCTCGGTCGGCCAGCTCGGGCGGGCGACCCGGCTGTTCCACGACGAAGGCTGCCGCGATCTGATCTTCATCGGCACCCTGGTGCGGCCCGCGCTGTCGGAGATCCGGCTCGACTGGGGCACGCTGCGCCTGCTCGGCCACGTCGTGCGCGCATTTCGCGGCGGCGACGATCATTTGCTGTCGAGCGTTGGCCGCATCCTCGAGCAGCAGGGCTTCCGCATGGTCGGGATCAAGGATGTCGCGCCCGATCTGTTGATGCCGGAGGGCGCCGTGACGCGCGCGGCGCCCGACAGCACGGCGCTCGCCGACATCGCGCGCGCGGACGCGGCGTGCTTGACGCGCTCGGCCCGTTCGACATCGGTCAGGCGGCCGTGGTGATCGACGGTCATGTGGTAGCGGTCGAGGATATCGAGGGTACCGACGGGCTGCTCGCGCGCGTCGCGCGGCTGCGCGCCGAGGGTCGCATTCGCGCCAAGGCCGGCCGCGGCGTGCTGGTGAAGGCTCCGAAGAGCCGGCAGGATCTGCGCTTCGATCTGCCGACAATCGGCCCGCGGACGGTCGAGGGCGCGGCAGCAGCCGGTATCGCCGGCATCGCCGTGATCGCCGGCAATACGCTGGCCGCCGAGCCGCAGGCCCTGGTCGAGGCCGCCGACGCCAGGGGGCTGTTTGTGATCGGACTGGCGGGCTGATGCAGCTGCGCAGCCACAGCACCGCTCGCAAGATCTTCCTCATCGCCACCGAGGAATCCGGCGACCGCCTCGGCGCGGCGCTGATGCAGGTGCTGCGCCAGCGGCTCGGCGATGCCGTGCAGTTTTCCGGCGTCGGCGGCCGGGCGATGACTGCTCAGGGAATCGTCCCGCTGTTTCCGATCGAAGAACTCTCGATCATGGGCTTTGCCGCCGTTGTGAAGCAATTGCCGAAAATCCTGCGATTGATCCGGCGCACCGCCGATGCCGTGCTCGCCGACGCGCCTGACATGCTCGTCATCATCGACAGCCCCGATTTCACCCACCGCGTCGCCCGTCGCGTCCGCGCCCGCAACCCGAACATTCCGATCGTCGATTACGTGTCGCCGTCGGTCTGGGCGTGGCGGCCGGGCAGGGCGCGCGCGATGCGGGGCTATGTCGATCACGTGCTCGCGCTGCTGCCGTTCGAGCCGGAGGAATATCGCAAGCTGCAGGGACCGCCGTGCAGCTATGTCGGCCACCCCCTGACCGAGCAGCTCGCCTCGCTGCGGCCGAACGAGGACGAGCAGAAGCGGCGCGATGCGCAGCCTCCGGTGCTGCTGGTGCTGCCCGGAAGCCGGCGCAGCGAGATCAGGCATCATCTGGCGCTGTTCGGCACGGCGCTCGGCCAGCTCAACAAGCAAACGCCGTTCGAGCTCGTGCTTCCCACCATGCCGCATCTCGAGGCGATAGTGCGCGAGGGAGTCGCGTCGTGGCCGGTGGTGCCGCGGCTCGCGATCGGCGAGACCGAGAAGCGCGCCGCGTTCCGTGTCGCCCGCGCTGCGCTCGCGAAGTCGGGCACGGTGACGCTGGAGCTCGCGCTGTCAGGGATTCCCATGGTGACGGCCTATCGCGTCGGCGCCGCCGAGGCGTTCATCCTGCGCCGGGCGATCCGGGTCTCCTCGGTGATCCTCGCCAATCTCGTGATCGGCAGCGATATCATTCCCGAGTTCCTGCAGGAGGACTGCACGCCGGACAAGCTCGCAGCGGCGCTGGGCGACGTGCTTGCGGATACGCCCGATCGTCTGCGGCAGCTCGTGGGATTCGCGACGATGGACGGGAAGATGTCGACCGGCGACCAGCCGCCGAGCGTCCGCGCCGCCGACATCGTGCTGGCGGAAATGGGCCGCCGTTCGACCTAGCCAATCGATCGTGTCCTCGTTCTGTAGCGACATCCCGCCGCGACGATCCCGCTTGCGCCAGATATTTAGACCGTACTAATATTAGCAATAGCTAATATTAGTACGGAGCCTGCCATGAAGATCGACCCGGTCGCCTATGTCGAAGCCGTCGTTCGCGAAGTCGCGTTCCGGGAACGCGACGGCAAGCCGGCGCGGGCGGTGATCGCGACCCGCAGCTACGACACCGACATCGCCGATCTCTGGGATGTGCTGACCAACCCCGAACGTATTCCGCGCTGGTTCCTGCCGATCTCGGGCGACCTGAGGCTTGGCGGCCGCTATCAGTTCCAGGGCCATGCGGGCGGCGAGATCACGGCGTGTGAGCCGCCGCGCCGGCTTGCCGTCACGTGGGAGTCCATGGGCACGGTCAGCTGGGTTACCGTGACGCTGGCCGAGAACGGTCCGGACGCCACGCGCCTGGAATTGGAACACCTCTCGGTGATCGAGGGCGACTTCTGGGGCCGCTACGGGGCCGGTGCGGTCGGCGTCGGCTGGGATCTCGCGCTGCTAGGGCTCGCGCTCTATCTGGCCATGCCGCCCGGCGAGCAATTCGACCGCGCCGCCGCGTCCGCCTGGCCAGCCACCGACGACGGCAAGGAATTCATCCGCCGCGCCAGCGAGGACTGGTGCAGCGCCTCGATCGCGGCGGGCACCGAGGAGGCTGCGGCGCGCAGATCGGCCGCAAACACCACGGCGGCCTATTGCGGCGAGCCGGAGCCGGGGAGCGGAGGCTAGAGCATGATCCGGAAAAGTGTGAAGCGGTTTTCCCTCGCGACAAACGCGAAGCGTTTGCGCGGAGATCATGCTCAAACGAAGGGCTAAAGCGGGATGACGATGCAGTCTCATCGCGCTTTAGCGACCTTGCACGCCTTCGACATCCTCGGCGATCCCGTCCGCCGGCGCATCCTGGAACTGCTTGCGACCGGCGAGCACAGTTCGGGCGACGTCGTTGCGGTCGTGCAGCGCGAGTTCGGCATCACCCAGTCGGCGGTGTCGCAGCAGCTGCGGATCTTGCGGGACGCCGGTTTCGCGTCGGTGCGCGCCGAGGGCACGCGCCGCATCTATGCGGTCGAGCCGGCGCGGCTGCGCGAGGTCGACGACTGGCTCGACCGGTTCAGGGCGTTCTGGCTGCCGCGCCTTGACGCGATCGCGACCGAAGTTGCGCGGGGCAAACGAAAACGGCGCCATCAGGAATGATGGCGCCGTCCCGGATTCTCTTCAGCGATGCAGCTTACTTGCGCTTGTCGATCTGCACATAGTCGCGGCGCGCGACGCCGGTGTAGAGCTGGCGCGGACGGCCGATCTTCTGCTGCGGGTCCTCGATCATCTCGCTCCACTGGCTGATCCAGCCGACGGTGCGGGCGACCGCGAACAGCACGGTGAACATCGAGACCGGGAAGCCCATCGCCTTCAGCGTGATGCCCGAATAGAAGTCGACGTTCGGGTAGAGCTTGCGATCGATGAAGTAGGGATCGCTGAGCGCGATCTTCTCGAGCTCCATCGCGACCTTTAGCATCGGATCGTCGCCGTGGCCGGTCTCCTTCAGCACCGCGTGACACATCTTCTGCATGATCTTTGCGCGCGGATCGTAGTTCTTGTAGACGCGGTGGCCGAAGCCCATCAGGCGAACTTCGCTGTTCTTGTCCTTCACCTTGGCGATGAAGTCCGGAATGTTTTCGACCTTGCCGATGTCGTAGAGCATGTTGAGCGCGGCCTCGTTGGCGCCGCCATGCGCCGGGCCCCACAGGCAGGCGATGCCGGCCGCGATGCAGGCGAACGGGTTGGCGCCCGAGGAGCCGGCGATGCGCACCGTCGAGGTCGAGGCGTTCTGCTCGTGGTCGGCGTGCAGGATGAAGATCTTGTCGAGCGCGTCGGCGAGCACCGGGTTGATCTTGTAGTCCTCGCAGGGCACCGCGAAGCACATGTTGAGGAAGTTCTCGGCAAACGAGAGCGAGTTCTTCGGATACACGAAGGGCTGGCCGACGGTGTACTTGTAGGCCATCGCCGCCAGCGTCGGCACCTTCGCGATCATGCGCATCGAGGCGATCATGCGCTGGCGCGGATCGTTGATGTCGGTGGAGTCGTGATAGAACGCGGCCAGTGCGCCGACCGCGGCGACCATGATCGCCATCGGATGAGCGTCGCGGCGGAAGCCCTGGAAGAACCGCGCCATCTGCTCATGCACCATCGTGTGATGGATCACGCGATGGTCGAAGTCCTTCTTCTGCGCCGGGGTCGGAAGATCCCCGTACAGCAGCAGGTAGCAGGTCTCGAGGAAGTCGCCGTGCTCGGCGAGCTGCTCGATCGGATAGCCGCGGTATTCGAGCACGCCGGCGTCGCCGTCGATGTAGGTGATCTTCGACTGGCAGCTGCCGGTCGAGGTGAAGCCGGGGTCGTAGGTGAACACCCCGGCCTGGCCGTAGAGCTTGGCGATGTCGATGACATCAGGCCCAACCGTGCCGCTCAGGATCGGGAAATCGTAGTTCTTGTTGCCGATGGTGAGTGTGGCTGTCTTGCTGGATTTTGCGTCCATCGTGATATCCCCGATGAATTCGTTGCGAAAACCGACCTTGCCCAGTCGCTAAATTGCGGCCCGTGGCGGGGCGGAACGGCTTGTGGAGAAAGCGTCCGGGATTGGGTAGCTCATTGCCATGTGCGCTGCAAGATGGACCCTGGAGGGGGTCCATGCAGGATCACGCCGCCTGATCGGCGAGACGGGCAAGGCACTCCTGGCGTCCCAGCACGGCCAGCACGTCGAATATGCCCGGCGACGTCGTACGCCCCGTCAGCGCCACCCGCAGCGGCTGGGCGACGGCGCCGAGTTTCAGGTTGCTCTGCTCGGCGAAATTCCGCATCGCGGTCTCGGTGGTTTCCGCCGTCCAGTCGTTGACGGCTTCCAGCGCGGTGCGCAGGCGGCCGATCAACGCGCGCGTTTCCGGCGTCAGCAGCGCCACAGCTTTCGGATCGAGCGCGAGCGGACGATCGGCGAAGATGAAGTAGGCGCCCGCGATCAGCTCGATCAGCGTCTTGGCGCGCTCCTTCAGGCTCGGCATCGCCCGCAGCAATTGCGCGCGTGTGGTGTCGTTGAGCTTGGCCTTCAGCGCGGCGCCCTCGGGAACATAATCCAGCACGCTCTCGAACTGGGTCACGAGGGATTGATCGTCGCTCTGCCGGATATAGTGACCGTTGAGGTTTTCCAGCTTGGCGAAATCGAACCGCGCCGCAGAGCGGCCGATGCCCGAGAGGTCGAACGCGTCGATCATCTCCTGGGTCGAGAAGATCTCCTGATCGCCATGGCTCCAGCCGAGCCGGACGAGGTAGTTGCGCAAGGCGGCCGGCAGGTAGCCGAGGGCGCGGTAGGCGTCGACGCCGAGCGCGCCATGGCGCTTCGACAGTTTCGAGCCGTCGGGACCGTGGATCAGCGGAATGTGGGACATGCTCGGCAGTTCCCACTCCAGCGCGTCGTAGATCTGCTTCTGGCGCGCGGCGTTGATCAGGTGGTCGTCGCCACGGATGATGTGAGTGACGCCCATATCGTGGTCGTCGACCACGACCGCGAGCATGTAGGTCGGGGTGCCGTCGCCGCGCAGCAGGACGAGGTCGTCGAGGTTCTCGTTCTGCCAGACCACGCGGCCCTGCACCTGGTCCTCGATCACGGTTTCGCCGGTCTGCGGCGCCTTGAGGCGGATCGTCGGCTTGATGCCGGCGGGCGCGGTGGCCGGATCGCGGTCGCGCCACATGCCGTCATAGAGGCGGGTGCGGCCCTCGGCGCGCGCCTTCTCGCGCATCGCGGTGAGCTCTTCCGGCGAGGCATAGCAGTAATAGGCGCGCCCGGCGGCGAGCAGGCTCTCGGCGACCTCGCGATGGCGGGCTGCGCGGCTGAACTGGTAGATGACCTCGCCGTCCCAATCGAGCTCGAGCCACTTCAGGCCGTCCAGGATGGCGTCGATCGCCTCCTTGGTCGAGCGTTCGCGGTCGGTGTCCTCGATCCGGAGCAGCATCTTGCCGCCGAGTTTCCTGGCATAGAGCCAGTTGAACAGCGCGGTGCGGGCACCTCCGATATGGAGGAAGCCGGTCGGTGAGGGGGCGAAGCGGGTAACGACGGGTTTGTTCATGATCGAGCGAGACGTATGCTGAGACGGCGGTGGTGTATATCAGGAACCGGACATAACTAAACCCCCGGCTGACCTTTTGCCCACCAAACCAGGCCTCAAACCAGACTTGAAACCAGGCTTGGCCGGACGGCACGAATTTGGCAGAAGGTTGAGCCGACTCCTCCAGGGAACCCTTTGATGACGACTGATACGACGGCAGAGGCAGGGCGCGACTTCATCCGCGACATCGTCCAGGCCGATCTCTCCTCCCACAAGCACAACCGGATCGTGACCCGTTTTCCGCCGGAGCCGAACGGCTACCTGCATATCGGCCACGCCAAGTCGATCGCCCTGAATTTCGGCATCGCGCAGGAGTTCGGCGGCCAGTGCAATTTGCGCTTCGACGACACCAATCCGACCAAGGAGGAGCAGGAGTACATCGACTCCATCCAGGCCGACGTCCATTGGCTCGGCTATGACTGGGGAGCCAACCTGTTCTATGCGTCGGACTATTTCGAGCGCCTGTACGATTGGGCCGAGGGTCTGATCAAGGCCGGCTATGCCTATGTCGACGATCAGTCCCAGGAGGAAATCCGGCTGTCTCGCGGCACGCTGACCGAGCCCGGCAAGAACTCGCCGTTCCGCGACCGCTCGGTCGAGGAGAACCTCGATCTGTTCCGCCGCATGAAGGCCGGTGAGTTCTCGAACGGCGCCCGCGTGCTGCGCGCCAAGATCGACATGGCCGCCGGCAACATCAATCTGCGCGATCCGGTGCTCTACCGCATTCTGCACGCCCATCATCCGCGCACCGGGGAAAAGTGGTCGATCTATCCGAGCTACGACTACGCGCACGGCCAGTCGGACGCGATCGAGGGCATCACCCATTCAATCTGTACGCTGGAGTTCGAGGATCACCGCCCGCTCTATGAGTGGCTGCTCGACAAGCTGCCGGTGCCCTCGAAGCCGCGCCAGTACGAAATGGCACGGCTGAACCTGACCTATACGCTGCTGTCCAAGCGCGTGCTGACCCAGCTCGTCCGTGACGGCCACGTCTCGGGCTGGGACGATCCGCGCATGCCGACCATTGCCGGCTTGAAGCGGCGCGGCGTGCCGCCGGCCGCGGTGCGCGAATTCATCAAGCGCATCGGCGTCGCCAAGGCCAACAGCGTGGTCGATGTCGGCATGCTCGAATTCTGCATCCGCGAGGAGCTGAACCGCACGGCGCTGCGCCGGATGGCGGTGCTGCGGCCGCTCAAGGTGGTGATCGAGAATTATCCGGAAGGGCAGGTCGAGCAGATCGAGGCGATCAACCATCCCGACAATCCGGAAGCCGGCACCCGCAAGATCGCGTTCGGACGCGAGCTCTATATCGAGCGCGACGACTTCATGGAGAATCCGCCGAAGAAATTCTACCGCCTCTCGCCCGGCAACGAGGTGCGGCTGCGCTACGCCTACTTCATCAAGTGCACCGGCGTGGTGAAGAACGACGCCGGCGAGATCGTCGAACTCCGCGCGACCTACGATCCCTTGACCAAGGGCGGCAATGCGCCCGACGGCCGCAAGGTCAAGGCGACGATGCACTGGTTGCCGGCGGCGCAGTCGAAGCCGGCGGAGATCCGCATCTACAACCAGCTGTTCGCCAATCCGAGCCCGAACGCGGCCGATTTCGCCGCCGACCTCAATCCGCAGTCGCTCGAAGTGCTGAAGGATGCGCGCGTCGAGCCGGCGATCGCCGAGAGCAATTCACCCGATCCGGTGCAATTCGAGCGGCAGGGCTATTTCGTGCGCGACGCGGATTCGACGCCGGACCGGCTGGTGTTCAACCGCACCATCGGCCTGCGCGACACCTTCGCCAAGGAAGTCGGCGGCAAGGGCTAGCCGAGAGGAAGCGCGTCCCGCGCGGACAAGCGGACGGGGGATCGATGCCTGATGAATCCGACGAGATCGTCTCCGCCATCATCGCCAGATGGTCGGCGGGTTTCAGCAGGCTCGATGCGAATGCGTTAAGCGCGCTCTATTCGAAGAGCGCGTTCTTCTTCGGCTCGAACCCGACGCTGTATCGCGGCCGCGACGGCGTCAAAGCCTACTTTGACGGTCTGCCGCGCTGGCACGCGCCGCGCGTTCAGTTCAGCGATGTCAGGGCAGAGCGGGTCAACGCCGATCTCGTCAACATGGCGGGCATCGCGTCATTCGTCCTCGACGGAGATGCGCCCTCGCTCGCCGTCAAGATCACCTGGGTGATCGCGCGCGAGGACGGCGACTGGAAGATCGTCTGCCACCACGTCTCGTCGCAGACGCCGCTGATCTAGGCTCAGCGCTGGAGCTGACGAAAAAAGTCGAGGGCCGGCCGGGCCCTCGTAGTCAGGGAGGGTGCGCGGGGCCGGGCGCCTCGCGGCTGCACCCAACTCGCAGGCTATCCGGATCGCGCTGCATTGCGAGGAGGGACCAAGGTCGTAGGCTGCGGAGCGCGGCTTCGGGGCGCCCGGACGGCAGCATGGTCGTCGGCTCGCGGATCAGCAGCGGCAACACATCGCAGGTCGGACAGATGCTTTTTTGTCCGCGCCGCACCATATCTTCGGAAGAAGGAGGTGA
Organism: Bradyrhizobium sp. USDA 4502; assembly: GCF_054063355.1. Lineage (NCBI taxonomy): Bacteria > Pseudomonadati > Pseudomonadota > Alphaproteobacteria > Hyphomicrobiales > Nitrobacteraceae > Bradyrhizobium > Bradyrhizobium sp. USDA 4502. The sequence goes on along the minus strand of NZ_JBSSGF010000001.1, from coordinate 3,190,675 downwards.
GGATCATGCGCATTCAACACTGGCAGGATGCTGCCAGCCTGTTGGTAGGCGCCTGGCTGGTCGCATCGCCGTTTGCACTGGGCTTTTCCGGGGCAGCTCTCTGGATCTCCATCGCGCTCGGATTGGGCGTCGTGCTGTTCGCCCTGGAGGCATTCATCATTCCGTCCTATCTGGAGGAATGGGGCGAGATGCTGATGGGGTTGGCTCTGGTGGTCGCACCCTGGACGTTCAACTACCAGCAGGGATCGGTCACGACGAGCAGCGTGCTCGCCGGGGTCGCGGTGATCGTGCTCGCGTGCTGGGAGCTGACGATGGATCGTGATTTCGCCACCTGGTGGCACGATCGCTGGCATCACCGAGCTGGCTGAGAGGAAGCTGACTGAGACGTTGGCCTGACCGCCAACCAAAGGCGGCCGGAGCGGGGATTTGCGTGGCGCGGGATCCCCTCTGCCGCCCGATGCAGGTTCTACAGAGACATCACGCCAGAGACGGCGGGTACGGGACGGATTCAGAAGCGTCGTCCCGCGCTCGCTGGACCGCAGCATGGCGCCAGGGTGAGAGCGGTTTCGACTGGCGTGGATAGCGGCTCGCGTAAGGAAAACGCGTCGAGACAAGCTTCTAGAGCTCCGTTCCGATCCCGTCGGAACGGAGCTCTAGTCGCCCGTCAGCATGGTGACTCCCTCACGATGCGGCTTTCGCCTCGATCTGCTCCCAAATTCTGGTCTTGCGTGTCTCGGGCATGATGAAGACGGCGATCACGAAGCACACCGCGGGAACGACAATCGGGTAGATCAACGCGTAGCCGATGCTGCCGGTCGCCGCGAAGGCGGCCGATGTGATGAACGGCACCAATCCGCCGCCCCAACCATTGCCGATATGATACGGCACCGAGACCGAGGTGTACCTGATCCTGGCCGGGAAAAACTCCGCCAGGAACGCGCCGACCGGCCCGTACACCATCCCGACATAGCAGACGAGGATGAAGATGATGAAGACGGCGACCGGATAGTTGATGTGTCCCGGCTGCGTGACCATGCCGAGCCACAGATACAGCGGATAGTAGGTGATCGCGGCAAGCAGCATTCCTCCGAGGATCACGGACTTGCGGCCGATCTGATCCGACAGCCAACCAAAGAAGATCAGGCTCGGCGTTGCGATCAACAATGCGGCCCCCACGATGTAGGCCGAGGTAACCGCATCGACCTTGGAGACCTGCTGCAGGAAGTACAGTGCCCAGAATTGACCACTGTACCAGACCACGCCCTGTCCAATCAGGACGACGATGGCGATCAGGATGTACTTGATGTTGGCGCTGAGGAAAGCTTCCCGCCAGGGATTCCTGGTCATCTGTCCCTGTGCCTTGATCTCCTGGAAAATCGGTGTCTCCTGGAGCTGCAGGCGGATGTAGATGGCGATGGCCACCAGCAGGAACGAGACCAGGAACGGGACGCGCCACGCCCATTCGTCAAAGGCCTGATTGCCGGCCCAGGTTCGGGTCAGAACGATCACCGCCAGCGACACCACGATCCCCAGCGTCGGCGAGGTTTGTAGCCAGCCCGTGTAGTAGCCGCGGCTGTCGTCCGGAACATGCTCGGCGACGTAAGTGATGGCGCCGCCATACTCGCCGCCCAGGCACAGACCCTGGATCATCCGCAAACCGAACAGAATGAATGCGGCCGTCAGGCCGATCGACTGATAAGTTGGGATCAGTCCGATCGCTCCCGTTCCTAGGCCCATTCCGCTCAGCGTAATGAGGAATGTATATTTGCGGCCGACCCGATCGCCCATCCATCCGAACAGGAAGGCCCCCAGCGGGCGGATCAGGAATCCCGCAGTGAACAGCGCGATCGTGCTCAGCAGGGCTGCGACAGGGTGGGATTGCTCAAAGAACTTGACCGAAAGAACCGCGGCCAGGCTGCCAAAAATATAAAAGTCGTACCATTCAATGATGTTTCCCACTGACGCAGCGACAATCACGCGGCGAAAATCGCTTGGTACTTGAATTGCCATGTGCTGCTCCTCTCAAAAGCAAACGCTACTCCTCGCGTTTTTCAGCGATCTATCCGCTCGCGGAGTGCGCGTGGTGCGCGGCGTTACAGGCGAGATTTGCGCGTTCGTCCGCAACGCCTGATCTCAGGGGAGTTGTGGCCACCTGAGAGGAGCTCCAGCGGCCTTCAAGTGCCGCGAGCCGTCACTGCCTCATCCCCGTCTCTTTGGGAGTGGAGGCATCGGAACAGTCTATTCCTAATGTGATCGGTATCTTAGTGAGACTTTCGGCTCGATCGATTTGACGCAGGCGGCAGCCGTGGCCCGGCGCGAGCTAGGCAAGGCGCGACGATCCAGGTACCCGGGCGTTGCCGGTCCGTATTCTGCATCCGTTCCGCTAGTCGGGTGACGGGGCCATCCGCTAGCCTGCCGCCCGGCAGGGATCGCAAGCGGAATGGCGGAGCAGGGCACGACGCCGGGCGGCAAACGCGGCTACGCGGGGACGTGGCCGCCGCGCACGGCTGCGCCGGTCGGCGGCTTTCTCCCGGCGCGCGCCGGCATCTGGAAGCCTCTCGTCGAGACAGTGCGGCAATCGGCGCGCGCGGAGGCGGGGGCGGGCCGCCTGTTGCCCTGGGTGCCGGTGGCGTTCGGCACCCGCATCGCGTTCTATTTCGCGGCCGAGCACGAGCCGGTGCTGTCGGTCGCGGCCACCGTCGCAATCCTGCTCTGCCTGCTGGCGCTGCTGCTGCGGCGGCGCAGCGTGTTTCCCGTTATCGTGATGCTGGCCGCGGTCGCCGCGGGCCTTGCGACGGCGACCTGGAAGACGGCGCGCGTCGCTCACACGGTGCTGGCGCGACCGATGTTCTCGGTGGCGCTGACCGGCTTCGTCGAGACGCGCGACATCCGCGAGTTTCGATGGAGAGCCCGCGCGACATGACGAAGCTCAATCGGGTCCGGCTCTCGGTGAAGAAGGGCACCGCGCCCGATGTCGGCAGCTTCGTTGAGTTGAAGGCGCGGCTGTTGCCGCCGCTCGGGCCGCAGCGCCCGGGCTCCTATGATTTCGGCCGTGACCTGTATTTCCAGGGCATCGGCGCCTCCGGCTTCGTGATGGGCGCCGTCAAGACCAGGGAGCCGCCTGCGACCGGCGGCTTTGCGCTGCGCTACGCCGCCTTCATGCAGGGCCTGCGCGACGCCATCGACGCGCGGATTCGCACCACGCTCGACGGCGACCAGCGCGCGATCGCAACCGCCTTGCTCACCGGCCGGCGCGATGCGATCTCGACGCCGGTCAACGATGCGATGTTCATCTCGGGGCTCGGCCATGTGCTGTCGATCTCCGGCTACCACATGGCCGTGGTCGCCGGCGTCGTGTTCTTCGCGGTGCGCGCGCTGCTCGCGCTGTTTCCGGCGCTGACGGCGGGGCATCCGATCAAGAAATGGGCCGCGGCGGCCGCGCTGGTCGCCGCGGCGTTCTATCTGTTGCTGTCGGGCGCGGAGGTCGCGACGCAACGGTCGTTCTTCATGACCGCCGTGGTGCTGCTCGCCGTGATCGTCGACCGCCGCGCGATCACCTTCCGGACGCTGGCGGTGGCGGCGCTGATCGTGCTCGCGATCGCGCCGGAGGCGCTGGTGCATCCCAGTTTCCAGATGTCGTTCGCCGCGACGCTCGGGCTGGTGGCGCTGGTGCAGATCGGGCTGCCGAACCTGCTGGCGTCGCCCGACCATTCGGCGACCGCGCGCGTCGCGCTGTGGGGCGGGCGCGAGCTCACGATGCCTGATGCTGGCCTCGCTGGTGGCGGGGCTGGCGACGACGCCCTATGCCGCATTCCATTTCCACCGCGTGACGCCCTACGGGCTGCTTGCGAACCTTGCGGCGATGCCTGTCGTCTCGGCGGTCGTGATGCCGGCCGGCCTGCTCGGGCTCGTCGCCATGCCGGTCGGCTTCGACGGACTGTTCTGGGCGATCATGGGTCTTGGCATCGACTGGATGATCCTGGTGACGCAATGGGTCGCCGCACTCCCGGGCGCGGTCGGCCGCATGGCGGCGTTCGGCATCGGGCCGCTGATCGCAGCGAGCGCCGGCATCATCCTGCTCGGGCTGCTGCGCACGCCGCTGCGCTGGTCAGGCGCGGTGCTGCTGCTGGTGGCCTCGGTCTGGGCGCTCAGGGTGCCGCAGCCGGACGTGCTGATCTCGGGCGACGGCCGCAACGTCGCGGTGCGTGGCGGTGACGGGTGGCTGCATCTGATGCACAGCGCCAAGGATGCATTTTTGGTCAAGGAGTGGCTGGCGGCGGACGCCGACGCGCGCACCGCCACCGATGCGTCGCTCGGCGAGGGCGTCTCGTGCGATGCCGGCGGCTGCGTGACCCAGGGACCCGGCGGCGTCTTCGTCGCGCTGGCGACCCGGCCGGAGGCGCTGGCGGACGACTGCGAGCGCGCAGCCCTGATCGTGACGGCGCGGCCGGCGCCGCAGGGCTGCGCGGCATCGGTGATCGATGCCGAGCGGCTGCGCCGCCACGGCGCGCTGGTGCTGCGAAGGATCAGGGACGGCTACGCCGTCGATGCGGTCAAGCCCGGCGGGATCGACCGGCCGTGGTCGCCGGCGGTTCCCGGCGACGGCGAGAGCGAAACGACGCTGCGCGCGCCCGCCGCCGCGCCGCGGCCTGCGGTGGATGCGACGCCGGCCGAGACCGATCTGCAGGGCGATGATTAGCCGTGGTCCGGCGAGGGGCCGCTCGGCAGCTCGAACAGGCCGAGATGGTATTCGTCGGAGTCGGGGCCGGCGTCGGGCTTCTTGACGAGGGTGAAGGAAGCCTCGGGAAATTGCTCCCAGACTTTCAGGTCGTCGGCCGTTACCGTCAGCCAACCGAACCGGAACATGTAGCGGCCCGGTTCCGTGACGCGTCCAGCCTTTTGCCATGTGACCTTATCGACCACCGCGCACGTCCTCCGTGCCCGATGATGCGCCAAGGCGCCGGCCGACGCAAATCTCCTTCTGCGCCCCGGAAGCGGGAGTCCGGGGTCGCCCGAAATTGCTTAGGTCATCCGCCGCCGAACAGCTCATTCCGCGGCGACGATGCGCTCAACCCAAAAACAGCGTTGCGAATGCGGAGGGCCGCCGCTCCACAACCTTCGGCTTCTGCTCGACCGGCGGATGCAGCGCCGGCAATTGCAGCACGCTAACGCGCTGTCCCTCGACCAGCTGGGTCACCAGCACATGGCTGCCGTCGGGGAATTCGACCGCGTCATGATGCCGATCAGGCACGTCGGGCTCGACTTCGTTGAACACGCCGACGCGATAGTTCAGCGTCTTGGTCCAGATCCAGCGGCTGTCGTAGCGAACGTTCTCGGCGAAAGCGAGCTCGGTGCCCGGCAGCATGCAGACCGCGACAGTGGGGTCATTCTCCGAAGCAAAGCCGCGGGTCGACGTGCCGCGGAACGTCGTCGTGATCAGCGTCTCTCCGACAATGGCGGGGCGCGATGCCACGGCGTGCAGACTATAGTCACACATCGGATGGCTCCTCATTTCGAGGTAGCGACCCGTGCCTCTCCTTGAGGCATTAGGGCCTCTACCAGAGTGGACGATAGCGAACGAGCGTCTGCTCGTTTCTGGGCGATTGTACGACTGGTCCGAGATCGCTCCGATCACAAACACGCGACGCTGCGCGAGAGGTATCGGAGCGCATCGGGCAGGCCGTACGCAAGGAACGATCCGACGTGTTGCTCGTTCCCGGCCGCCGCAAGTATTTGCAATTCAGTATTTGCGATAAAGGCCGATCAGCTTGCCCTGGATGCGGACCCGGTTCGGCGGCAGGATGCGCACTTCATAGGCGGTGTTGGCCGGCTCGAGCGCGATCGATGCGCCGCGGCGGCGGAAGCGCTTCAGGGTGGCTTCCTCCTCGTCGATCAGCGCCACCACGATGTCGCCGGTATTGGCGACGTCGTTGCGCTGGATCAGCGCCATGTCGCCGTCGAGGATGCCGGCATCGACCATCGAGTCGCCGCGCACCTCGAGCGCATAGTGCTCGCCGGCACCGAGCATGTCGGGCGGCACGCTGATGGTGTGGCTGCGGGTCTGCAGCGCCTCGATCGGCGTACCGGCGGCGATCCGGCCCATCACGGGGACCGCGACCGGACGGTTGCCGTCGTCCTCGGCAATCGGCGGCGTGCTGGCGCGCCGGCCGAGGGTGCCTTCGATGACGCTGGGCGTGAAGCCGCGGCGGCCGTTGCCGCCGCCGGCCGAGAGTTCGGGCAGCTTGATGACCTCGATGGCGCGGGCGCGGTTCGGCAGGCGGCGGATGAAGCCGCGCTCCTCCAGCGCAGTGATCAGGCGGTGGATACCGGACTTCGAGCGCAGGTCGAGTGCATCCTTCATCTCGTCGAAGGAGGGCGGTACGCCGGCCTCTTTCAGACGTTCATTGATGAAACGCAGTAGTTCGTACTGTTTGCGCGTGAGCATCTCGAGTATTCCCCCGGTTGATAGCGTCGTTCGATTCCGAGACTCTTCTGGTGGGGCCTGCAGGCCGGGCCTGACCTCAGGAGCATGTGCTCGATGCACCTGCTTCCACGCGGCTTCCCGATTGTAGACACCAGTACTCGAAACAAATCATGAACGGACACTATATGTTCGATATGTGTTCCGCAACCACTTAATTTCCGGTGAACGCGTCGGGCAACGCACAATCGGCGGGGCGCGAAAACCCTATTCGGGCAGTGTCAGAATCTCGCATTCGCTGCCTTCGACGGCCGCCGCTGCAAACGGCGGACGCACGAGAAGTGCCCGTGCCGCAGCGAGATTCCCGAGCAGCGACGAGTCCTGCTGCGTCACCGGCGTTGCGATCAGCGTGCCGTCCTCGCGCGCTTCGAGCCGCGCACGCAGATAGTCCTCGCGCTGGTCGTTGGCGGCGAGGTCGCGGCCGAGCAGGGCGCTCGCGCGGCGATGATGAATCACTTTCCGGCCGCTCAGCGCCCGAATCAACGGCACCAGGAACAGGAAGGCGCAGACATAGGACGACACCGGATTGCCGGGCAGACCGATCACCCGCATCGCGCCGAGCCGGCCATGCATCATCGGCTTGCCGGGCCGCATCGCAATCCGCCAGAACGCCATCTCGACGCCCTCGGCTTCCAGCGACCGCTTGACGAGATCGTGGTCGCCGACCGAGGCGCCGCCTGTCGTGATGAGGACATCGGCGCCGGCCTCGCGTGCCCGGCGGATGCCCGCCGTGGTCGCCTCTACCGTGTCGGCGGCAACGCCGAGGTCGACGGTCTCGGCGCCTTCGGCGCGCGCCAGCGCCCGCAGCGCGTAGCCGTTGGAATAGACGATCTGGCCGGGACCGGGCTGCGAGCCCGGCATCACCAGCTCGTCGCCGGTCGCCAGCACCGCGACCTTCGGGCGGCGGCGCACCGCAAGTTCCGGATAGTTCATGGCGGCCGCCAGCGACAGCGCGCGGTCGGACAGGCGGCTGCCGCCGGCGAGCAGCACCTCGCCCTCACGGAAGTCGACCCCAGCCGGGCGGATGTGCCGCCCGACGCTGGCGGCCTCCGTGATCGTGATGTGGTCGCCGTCGACGGCGGTGTCCTCCTGGATGATCACCGCGTCGGCGCCATTGGGGATCACGCCGCCGGTGAAGATCCGCACCGCCTCGCCGGCGCCGACCGTCCGCTCGAACGGCCGGCCGGCGGCGACTTCGCCGATCACCTTGAGCCGGGCCTTTAGATCAGCCGCATCGGCGGCGCGCACCGCATAGCCGTCCATCGCCGACATCGGCTGCGGCGGCTGGGTGCGGAGCGCCGCGAGGTCGTGCGCAAGCGTGCGGTGGTAGGCGGCATCGAGCGCGACCATCTCCTCCGGCAGCGGTTCGGCGCCGGCGAGGACGGCGGACAGGGCATCGGCAACCGGCATCAGGGCCACGCTCAGAGCTCCTCAATTCTTAATGTTCAAATTCCAAGTGCGGTCAAAGCCCTTGCCACGTCATCCGTCGACGTCACGTGGATAGCATGAAGGCCGCGCGCCCGCGCACCTTCGATATTGGCGGCCAGGTCGTCGAAGAACAGGATCCGCGACGCCGGCACGCCGATGGCTTTTACCACATGATCGTAGGCCTCGGCGTCGGGTTTGCGGAAGCCGATGCTCGAGGACAGGAAGACGTTGCGGAAATGGCTGAGCAGCTCGGCATGGGTGACCGAGAAATGCGCGACATGGGCCGGATTGGTGTTGGAGAAGGCGTAGAGCGGCATCCGCTTGGCGGCCGCCGCGAGCAGCGGGGCGATGCCCGGCATCTCGCCGGTGAAGATCGCGTTCCAGCCTTCGAGGAACTGGGCGTCCGTGATGTTGATGCCGAGCGTCCGGCGCAGATTCTCGAAGAATGCCGCGTCGTCGATCCGGCCGATCTCGTGATGCTTGAAACTGTCGTCGACGACAAAGCGCGTGGCGAGCTCGGCGGGCGCACAGCCGGCATGCTGCGCCCAGTGCGCCATCACCTTGTCAAAGTTGATGTCGAGCACGACGCGGCCGATATCGAACAGCAGCACGTCGACGGAGTTGGGAGAGAATTGCGAGGTCATTGCGTGAAACCGTGTACGAGAATTGCGGGCAGGCGGCAATGTCCTCGATTTCAGTGACCGGTGTGTGGATTGTGCGTGGCGTTGCATTCATCGCGAGACTGTTCCCGCGCACACCGTCGTCCCGGCGAAGGCCGGGACCCATAACCACAGGGTTGGGTTGTTGAGAGGAAGCTGTGGCCCCAGCGTCGCGCAACAATTGAGATTTGGGGTAATGGCTCCCGGCCTTCGCCGGGACGACGGCGGGTGTCGTCGCTTGTGCGTCAAACATCCGCATTCTCGCGACATGATCTGTCCGAGCCTTGCTCTTTTCACCCTATATTTTTGCTGCGGGGCTTGGCTTGCCGCGTCGGGCAACTCAGTGGCACGCACGCACGAGCTTTCAGCGCACCAAGCGACTTGATGCTTGCCGCGGCCTGACGCCCGCGGTGGCTTGGTGCCCGCCGGACGTAGCTCTCACAGCCTGGACAGTGCCAAGCCGAGGTAACCGATCAGCGCACCGGTGCTGAGAATGATGACGACGAGCGCCTGTTCCGAGCGTGCTTGCAAGGTTTTCCGGGTCACGGCGTTGGACGCTCCGTCTTCGAGATCATGCGGTCCAACGAACAGCATCAATTTCCGTTCCGGTCCTTCCCCCGGGAACCTTCACGACCTGCCGAGTGACGCGACGGGCGCGGAACAGGAACGCGGGTCGGCCGCCTACGAGGGCGGCGCGATGCCCGGAACGGGGAAAGCGCGGCACATCTCGACGCTGTTCGACCTCAGTCGCTTGACGACCGCTGCATCTCCCTTCGACCGGAGGGACTCCGCAATGAGTTCGGCGATCAGGCGCATTTCGGGCTCACCCATGCCGCGCGTGGTCGGCGCCGGCGTCCCGAGGCGAATGCCGCTCGGCTTGAGCGGCGGACGCGGATCGTCGGGAATGATCTGCTTGTTTGCGGTGATCCCGACGGCGTCGAGGATGTTCTCGGCCGCGCCGCCGTCCACGCCGACGCTGGCCACCGTATCCACAACCATCATGTGATTATCGGTTCCGCCGGTGATCAACGTTATGCCGCGTTCCATCAACGCTTCGGCCAGGACCTTCGCGTTGCGCATGACCAGTCTTGCATAGGCCTGAAAATCGGACGTCGATGCCTTCTTTAGCGTGACCGCGGTTCCGGCCACAACGTTCATGTGCGGACCTCCCTGCAGCCCCGGGAACACCGACGCGTCGATCTTGCCGGCGAACTCCCGGCGACAGAGAACGATGCCGCCGCGCGGCCCGCGAAGCGTCTTGTGCGATGTCGTCGTCATCACGTCGAAACCCGCATCGAGCGGATTGCGCAAGGCATTGCCGGCGATCAGGCCGCCGTAATGGCTGACGTCGGCCATGGTCAGTGCACCCACCTCATCGGCGATGCTCTTGAAGGACGCATAATCCAGATCGCGCGGATAAGAGCTGTAGCCGCACAGCACCAGCTTCGGGCGGACGTGCCGGGCCATGGCGCGGAGCTCATCGAAATCGATGGCGCCGCCGTTTGACGGCTGCGTCTTGTAGCGGGCGAAGTTGAAGAGCCGCCCCATGTGCGACACCGGCGCGCCATGAGTGAGATGGCCGCCGTGTGACAGGTCCATCGCCAAGATCGTATCGCCGGGCTGCAGCAGGCCGAGATACACGGCCTGGTTCATTGGCGACCCGGACAGAGGCTGAACGTTGGCATGTTCGGCGCGGAACAGCGCGCAAGCGCGCTGGCGGGCAAGGTTCTCTATCTGGTCGGTAAATTCCTGGCCGCCGTAATAGCGGCGTCCCGGATAGCCCTCGGAATACTTGTTGGTGAACACCGATCCGAGCAGCTCGAGCACCTCGGGATAGGTGTAGTTCTCCGACGGAATCAGCTCGACGCCGTCTTGCTGGCGGCGCTCTTCGCCCTCGAGCGCAAGGGCAACTTCCGAATCGTTGAGATGGAGTTCATTGCGGAATGACGGCATGGTCCGGGCTCCCTAAGACGCTGAATCATCAGCTGAACGGGTTGCCCAGGCGAACGGCGTTGGAACCCTTCGCGCTTCACCGTGGTCAATTCCACGTAAGCTCGCCAGTCGCGCGAGGGGCGAATGAGCCTGCGAAGCTCATCGCGAGCAGAAGGCTATCCAATCCCCGGCGGGCTCGCAAGGGTTGATCGCGGGCGTCGCCGCGGGCCCAGCGTTGGGCGAGATCGAACATCTGGCGACAGCCACGGCAATGGCGACCAAACCGAGGGACGTCCGGCTTACCCAATGAACCGATGTCCCGATGATCAATGCCGTCTTCGGCTGAGGGCCAACAAGGTGCATGACCATCCGTCACTTGCGGCCCGTCAGGCTTGCGGGGTGGCTGACCGTGTGGCTGTGGCACCCGCGAATCTATTCCTTGACGAAGATATGAGACTTTATCTTCCACTGCCCGTCGGGTTGGCGTTCAAGCAATCTCACGGTGCTGCCAGAAATTGGCGCCGCCTTCTCATTTACTACTAGCGTGGCCGTGAAATGCGAGGTGGTGTAGGCGTAGTTTCCCATGGGCAACACATCGAGCAGCTCAACCTTGTGATCTCTGACGCTTCTTCCCCGCCCGGCAAAGAAATTACGGATTGCCAAAGGGCCGGTGACTGGCTGCGCACCAGGCGGCATCAATCTGGCGTCAGCGGCATACAACGGTAACAGGGCATCGAAGTCTGCGTTGTTGATGGCGGCATCCCATTTGGCAGCCGCCGAGGAAAGTTCGTCGGCAGGTGGGGCTGCCCCTGCGGGACTGACGCAAGTACAAGTAAAGATCAACAACAGGGTGCATGAAAGAAGAGAAGGGCGGCTCATCTTTGCCTCCTTTAGCTGAGATGCTTAGCGCGGGAGCGCATTCGCAAACGCTATAGCCGAGGCAAGCAGAACCACTAGTCCAGAAAGTGGACTGGATATCCTCAACTGGCTGAGACTCGATCTGCGGCCGCCGGCGCCTCATCGGCATATTTGCTGCGTGGGAACCAAGCCCGCATGCTGTTCACAAGATGCCTGGGACCGTCGATCTCGATTTTGCCGAGCTCACACGCCCGTAGCAGCGGCATCTCGTCTACGAAAATCTGCACGAGCGTCAGCAGACTCGCATAGAGGCTGATATCGACCTTGAAGCCGGGGTCATCCCAGCAAAGATCGGCTTCCTCCTTCTTCACAACAAACCACCAGCGCTTTGGCCGAGCGTCCGCAATCTCGATGTACAGAACGAAGTCGCATGGAATGTGCCTTAGATCGAACGAACGGCGCATATTCCACATGAGCCGGCCCGCGTGAAGTTCGTTGGGTGTGAGCTGGCTGCGAGCCCATTTGTGGCCCCAATAGCCCATTGCATCGATAATTGGCTTGGCTTCCCTGGCTGCCTGGGTTGGATGGTACTCCCAATGCCCGTTATCGCCTGATCTGCGTGAGATTAGCCCGGCTTCTTCTAGCGTTTGCAGGCGCTTGGAGAGGAGGGTCGGCGACATCTGCGGGATGCCGCGGCGAAGCTGGTTGAAGTGGTGGGACCCCAGCAACAGTTCGCGGAGCAGGAGCGGGGTCCACCGCTCCGTGAGAATTTCCGCAGCTTTGGCTACGGGGCAAAATGATCCATAGCCTTTCATGACGAGAACTTTAGCATCACGAGGGCTACCAAGGTAGTCCAGGTTCTGAACTATGTCCCAGACGAGCCAGCATCGAGGCTGTCCTGGAGGTCTGTTACGCGATTTTCTCGAGACTCGGCCATTCGACGATGCCGGCTCGATGTTCGGTTTGCCCGAAGGCAGATGCGGCTCGATTTGCCAGTACGCGGCCTGGCTGGTGCCACCGCGGGCTCAGCGTTCGCCGAGATCGATCTGCGTGAGGATGCCTTGCCGCAGCGCGAGGCGGACCAACTCGATATCGGTGCCGACGCCGAGCTTGTCCTTGATCAGGGAATGCAGGTTCGCGACCGTCTTGGGGCTGAGGTGCAGCGCCTCGGCGATCTCCTCGGTGGAGTTTTCCGCGAGCAGCATCCGCAGCACCTCGAATTCCCGCGCGGTCAGGAGGTCGGCCGCCTTGGTCTCGCCGGCAAGGTGGCTGAGCGCGAGCTCGTGGTCGATATCCGGGCTGATCGCGATCTTGCCCGACAGCGCATCCATCACGGCGTGCACCAGCGTCTCCGGCGGGCTGGTCTTGGTGACATAGCCGCTCGCGCCGGCGCGGATCGCCTGCACGGCAAAGGCCGCGTTCTGGTGCATGGTGAACACCAGGATTTTTGCGCGCCTGTCCCACTGCCGGAGGCGGCGGATGGCCTCGATGCCGCCGATGCCGGGCATCGACAGGTCCATGATGACGAGGTCGGGCCCGGTCTCCTTGTAGAGGCGGTAGGCCTCGACGCCGTCGGAGGCTTCGGCGACGACGCAGAGGCCCGGCTGCTTCTGCAGCATCGCCCGGTAGCCCTCCCGGACGACGGCGTGGTCGTCGACCAGCATGATGGTGCGCGCCGCGTGGCTCATGCCGCGCGCTCCACCGGTGCGGCCTCTCGGCTGGCCGCGACGGGAACGATGACGCGGAGCGAGGAGCCGCTGGGCTGTCCGGTCTCGAAGCTGAGCCCCCCGCCCAGCGCGGCGACCCGTTCGCGCATGCCGAGCAGGCCGAGGCCGGACCTGAGCTGGGGATCGCCTTTGGGATCGGGATCGCCGGGCTGGCCGTCATCCTCGATCGCGAGCACGATCGCGCTGTCGCCGCCGCCGGGCGCCGCCTCGCGCATCTCGAGCCGCAGCATCACGCGCGTGGCGCCGGCATGCTTGGCGGCGTTGGTGAGCGCCTCCTGCACGATGCGGTAGAGATTGGCGCTGACGGAGGCGGCGAGGTGCTCGAACGATCCCGATATGGCGATCTCGAACCGCGGCTGTCCGCGGCTGCGGCCGTTCCAGCCGGCGACTAGGCCCTCGAGGCTGGCCGCAAGTCCGAGTTCGTCGACATCGGGCGGGCGGAGCCGGAAGAGGGCGCCGCGCAACGTCTCCATCATGTCGGTCGCGGTCCGCGCGATGCCGTCGCATTCGGCGAGCAAAGGCGGGCAATCCGCGGCCGCGGTCTGGCGCGCCGAGGCGGCGAGCGCACGGATTGCGGCCAGCGACTGCCCGAACTCGTCATGCAGCTCACGCGCGAGGTGCCGGCGCTCCTCGTCCTGCACCAGGATCAGTTTCTGCGTCAGCGCGTTGCGGTCGGAGAGCGCGGCGGCGAGGCGCTCGGCGAGCTGGTTGAAGACGTTGCCGATCGCGGACAGTTCGGCGAGATCGAACGGCGGCAGGCGCGCGGCGAGGTCGCCTGCCGCGATCCGCTCGAGCCCGTCGCGGATCTGCCGCGTCGGACGCAGCGCCCGTGCCAGCGCCGCATAGACCAAAGCGCAGAGCAGCGGCAACGCGATCATGAACACCGCCATCAGCCGGCCGGCATCGTGCCAGGCCTCGGCTGTCGGCACCGCCGGATCGATCCAGGCGACGGCCTCGCCGATGGCGTTGCCGCGCGAAACCACTTGCCGCACCGCCTCGCGGCCGGGATCGAACAGGCGGCGATAGAGCGCCGCGAAGGCCAGCGGCGGCGCGGCCGTGTCAGTCTGCGCGCCGCCGCAGAAGCGTTGGCTGATCTCGCCGCTATTGCTGCGAAAGGCGATGCACAGTCCCGGCGTCATGACCGTCGCGGCAACGCTGTCGAGATCGGGAAAGTCGGAACGCGCATTGTTCAGCCACTGGATCTTGCTCTGCTGCAGCTCCAGCGTCTTGGCGGCGACATCGGCAACGGCCGCGATCCGCCCGCGCACCGAGCGGTCGGCCTCGATCAGGAAATAGCCGGAGATGACGGCAAAGCAGAGCGTCGAGACGATCGCCACGCGCAACGTCAGCCGCAGTTTCAGATCGCTTCCGGACCAATTCCACATTGGCGTATCCTCAAGATCGAAGGCGGGCTTCGGCGCGCGATCGCGGGCAGGGCTGTCAGGCACATTAAACGGCAGAACGGAGGCGCCGAGAAGCGCCGGCTTGGGCGTTCTTTTGGCGCGGACCATCGTCGTGAAAATTTCCCGGCACCGGGCGGGAGGCACTCCGCTGCGGCGCGGCGGCCAGTTGGCCCAGGATGCGACCGACCCGCCCGCGCCAGCACCCGAAAGGCCCAGACCATGCGACAATCCCGTCTTGTCTTGTACGCCCTCGCGTTGACCGGCCTTCTGGCCGGACCTTGTCAGTTGCGCGCCGAAACCGGCGTGGTGGCGGCATCTCAGCTTGGCGTCAGCATCGACGATTTCAGCTATGTCGACACCTCGGGCGAGATCATTGATCAGACTGCCGCGCATCAGAAGCGGCTCGACGCGTTCATGCGCGCGCTGCGCGCCGACATCGCCGCGGAGCCGCGCTATCGCCTGGTGCCATCGAAGGCACCCGCAGGCGAGGCCCGGATCAAGGTGGTCGGCGGCGTGCAGAAGATGAGCACGCTGGTGCAGTGGGCCAAGGTGGCGGTCATCGATGTTGAAGGGAGCCGCGTGCTGTACGAAAAGCTCTACACGTTTCGCGGCGACAATGACGAGGCATGGGACCATGCACGGGTGTTCGTGTCGCGCGAGGTGCGCAGCGTCCTCGCGGGCGTGTTGCCGCCGACGCAGACCGCCACGGCTGCGCCGATCGGGCTTGCGGTGTTCGAATTCGAGCTTGAGGACACCTCCGCGGCGCCGGCATCCGGTCTTGCCGACGCCGATGCGGCCTACCTCGCCGATGTGACCAAGGGCGTGCGTGACCGGCTTGCGCAGTCGGGCCGCTACCGCCTGGTCGATACCGGCGGCGCGACCGCGGCGCTCGTCAAGGCACGTGCGCTGCGCGACTGCGATGGCTGCGAGGCCGCGATTGCACAGCAGCTCGGCGCCGATCAATCGCTGATCGGCGTGATCAGGCGGGTCAGCCGGACCGAATACACGATCGGCTTCCAGCTGCGCGACGCCCGCAGCGGCGCGGTCGTCTCACGCGGCGACAGCGGCCTGCGGATGGGCGCCGATTATTCCTGGACCCGTGGCGCGGTCCGCCTGGTCGGCGATCGCCTGCTCGAAGGTGGGGCGCAGCGCTAGGGATGCTTCGCGGCTGCGGCTGCAACTCTGGCAGGCGGACCATAGCAAAGTGCGATAGCTGCTAGACACACCGTCGTCTGGCTCCGGGCTCATGCGTGCGCTATCACCGCCGCCCGATCACCGCACAGGAGCCGCCGATGCGTTTGCCCGCCATCTTCTTCGCCCTCACGCTCGCGGCAAGCCCCGCGGCGGCCGAGGAGCTGTCGGGCACGCTGCAGAAGATCAAGGAGACGAAGAAGGTGACGCTCGGCTTTCAGGAGGCTTCCGTTCCCTTCAGCTATCTCGACGACAATCAGCGGCCGATCGGCTTTGCGCTCGACATCTGCCTGAAGATCGTCGATGCCGTGAAGAAGGAGCTCGGCGCATCTGACATCGCCATCGATTACCTCCCGGTGACCTCGTCGAACCGCATTCCGCTAATGGTCAACGGCACGATCGATTTGCATTGCTCGGCGACCACCAACAGCGCGGACCGCCAGAAGCAGGTGACCTTCACCAACACGCACTTTCTCAGCGCGACACGCTTTGCCGCCAAGAGATCCGCAGGGATCAACACGATCGACGATCTCAAGGGCAAGTCCGTCACCGCCGTTGCGGGCTCGGTGAACCTCACGCAGCTCATCAAGGTCAACACCGAACGCAAGCTCGGCATCAACGTTCTCCCGGCAAAGGACCAGGCCGAGGCGTTCCTGATGCTGGAGACCGATCGCGCCCAGGCCTACGCGCTCGACGATGTCCAGCTTGCGGTTGCGATCGCGCGATCGAAGCAGCCTTCGCTCTACATGATCAGCGAGGAGGCCTTCTCGAAGGCAGAGCCGTTCGGCATCATGCTGCGCAGGGAGGACATCCCGTTCAAGGCGCTCGCCGACCGCGCCACGGCGGAGCTCTACAAGAGCCCCGAGATCGAGGTCATGTACAGGAAGTGGCTGGAAGCGCCGACCCCGCCGAAAGGTATCAATTACAACGTCCCGATGTCGCCGGCGCTGCGCCACGCGTTCGCCCATCCGAGCTCGAGCTTTGATCCCGATGTGTACGAGGTCGGCAAGTAGCGTCATTTGCGGGCGCGCCCGCGCAAATCGATCGTGGCTCTCGGAGATCGTTCACTCACCCCGCAACCAACAGCAGTCCGCGTGCAGCTCCAATGATTTGCGGCCCCAGCGTGACGGCTGGGGCCGCAGGAGGTGGTGTGTGCCTCTGGGGCAATGAATCAGAGGACAGCCACTGAACCGCACACCGATGACAATGTTCCAACCGGCTGCGGCCGGCCGTGCCATGCTGCCATGCAGACTGAGAAGCTTGCAGACCGCGCCAGGACCGTACCATCATGACGTCGGCCGGCCCGAATCGAATGCGGGTCCGGTGGACGTCCCCAGCGTCGGCCTTCGGCCCCCAACGGGCGCTGGCGACCGCATTCTGCTTGCAGCTGATTTTTTTCGCTATGCCGATTGTTCTGCGGAGCCGACATTGAACCACGACGCATTGGCCAAGCTCACCGTCACCATCATTGTCCTGGTCGCGTTGCTGATATGGCGCGTTGCTGACCAGAAGAAATCGATTGAATGCGGCGCAAATTGCCCAACCGACCTCTCTGCGAGCCGGAAGGCCGCCCAATAATATCTGAGCGACTCGATCCCGGTTCACGGCCGCCTGGTCAGCATGGCGCGTAGCCTAGCGCTTTGCGGGTGGGCCGCTCTTGTTGCCTGGTTGTCCCTTGATGTTCGACGAATCCTGTTCCTGGACATGCAGGTTCTGCGAGTTCGAGCCGACCGTGCCTTGCTTGGCGGGCGGCCCGCTCTTGTTGCCCGGCGCGCCGGCGATTCCGGTTCCGGAACTTTGAGCGCTCGGGGACGTCGTGGCGTTTGGGGAACCGGCGGCCGTGTCGGGGCGCCCCGGAGGCGTTGCGGCCGCGCCGGGCCTGTCCTGATCGCCGACATAGCCGGATTCACCGGAGTTGCGGGTCTTGGCACCCTTGTCGGCCTCGTTTTGCAGGTTCTGGGCAACCGCGTGTTGCGCCAGTATCGGGCCGGTTGCCATGGCACCGGCGATGAGCAGTGCGATTGTGCGGGTCCTCATGAGTGTCCCTCCTCTGGGTTGCCGGGGACAACACGCATCGCGATCATCATTTCCTGTGCGCGCGAAAAATCGCCGCGAGGGAACAGGCATGGCGAAGGTGCCGCGGCCCGCTACAGCGCTGCCATGCCGCGATCCGTTTGAGCGGCCGCCCGCGTGCCTCTATCGGCCATCGCGCGGTGCGTATATCGTCCGCGCCAAATACAAGATCGGTCCCGCGCGCCGGGTAACGACGCCTAATGAGGAAGCGATGTCCGACAAGCTGCTGTTCTCGCCAATGACCATCAGCGGCGTCACGCTGAAGAACCGCATCGTGGTGCCGCCGATGCACCAGTATTCCGCCGAGAAGGGCTTTCCGACCGACTGGCATCTGATGAATGCCGGCAAGTTCGCCGCCGGCGGCGCCGGTCTCGTGATCGTCGAATCGACCAAGGTCGAGCGGCGCGGCTGCGGCACGATCGGCGATCTCGGCATTTGGGACGACAAGTTCATCGCGCCGCTCAGCCGCCTCGTCGGCTTCATCAAGCAGCAGAATGCGGTCGCCGGCATCCAGCTCGGCCATTCCGGCCGCAAGGCGCGCGCGAGTCGGCCCTGGGAGGGCGATCGCCCGCTCGAACGCACCGCCGAGATCGAGGACGAGGACTGGGATGCCTGGACGCCGGTGGCGCCGAGCGCGATCGCCCATAGCGAGCGCTGGCCGGTGCCGCGCGCGCTGGACACGCATGAGGTGAAGGACCTCGTCGCAGCCTGGGGGCAGGCGGCACGGCGCGCCCATGCGGCAGGGTTCGAGGTGCTGGAACTGCACGGCGCCCATGGCTATCTCGTGCACGAATTCCTCTCCGGGCGCTCCAACCAGCGCAGCGACGAATATGGCGGCTCCGAAGCCAACCGGATGCGCTTCCTGATCGAGGTCACCGAGGCGGTGCGGGCGCACTGGCCGGATCACAAGCCGCTGTTCGTGCGGCTGTCGGTCGAGGACAACGCCGGCTGGGGCCCGGAGCAGAGCGCCCGGCTCGCCAGGATCCTGAAAGCGAAGGGCGTCGATGTGATCGACTGCTCATCGGGCGGAATCAGCGAGATGGCGCCGATCCTGGGCAAGGAGATCAAATACAACTATCAGGTGCCGCTCGCGGAATATGTCCGCACCCATGCCGATATCATGACCATGGCGGTCGGCCTGATCATCCACGGGGACCAGGCCGAACAAATCCTGCGTGATAAACAAGCAGATTTGATCGCGGTCGGCCGGGAAATCCTCAATAACCCGAACTGGCCGATGGACGCCGCGCTCAAGCTCGGCGTCGAGGGGCCGTTCCTCAATGTTCCTCCGCAGTTCGGCTACTGGCTGGGCACGCGGGCCAAGCGCGGATTCGGCACCCAGCCGTCGACCTGGCAGAACGGGTTGCAGGAGACTGGGCCAGAGGCCGACGAAAGGCTGACAGGGGGCTGACAAGAGGCCGATCCGGGCACCGTGACAGGACCGTAATGGTCCGGTGACAGGGCGGCCTTGATCCGACCAAAAAGCCGTTGTGTGGTGCCCCGCGTCGGGGTGGGGCCGAATGTTGCGAAACGTTGCCGGCCGTTAGCGAAGGGATCACGGATAATGCGCAAACATGTTGGCTTCTTGCTCGGGACGGTCGCGGGCGCGTGTCTCACCCTGCTCGTGGCCTCGCCGCAGGGCGCGCATCTGTTCGCCGTCGCCAACGCCGCCGCGCATTCCGACAACAGCAACACCTATTCGCAGCTCAACCTGTTCGGCGAGGTGTTCGAGAAGGTCAAGACCGACTACGTCGAGAAGCCCGAGGACTCCAAGCTCGTCGAGGGCGCGATCAACGGCATGATCTCCTCGCTCGATCCGCACTCCCGCTACATGAACGAGAAGGGCTGGGCGGAGATGCAGGAGACCACGCATGGCGAGTTCGGCGGGCTCGGCATCGAGGTCACCATGGAGGACGGCTTCGTCAAGGTGGTGGCGCCGATCGACGACACGCCGGCCTCGCGCGCCGGCATCATGTCGGGCGACGTGATCACCTCGATCGACGATGACCAGATCCAGGGCATGACGCTCGACCAGGCCGTCAACAAGATGAAGGGCGCGCCCAACAGCTCGATCCGGCTGAAGATCATCCGCAAGGACGCCGACAAGCCGATCGAGGTCTCGATTACGCGCGAGATCATCCGCGTCCGCCCGGTGAAGTATCACGTCGAGGGCGGCGACATCGGCTATATCAGGATCACCTCGTTCAACGAGCAGACCACCGAAGGTCTGCGCAAGGCGATCGGCGATATCCAGAAGCAGGTCACGCAGGACAAGCTCGCCGGCTACGTCGTCGACCTCCGCAACAATCCCGGCGGCCTGCTCGACCAGGCGGTCTCGGTGACCTCGACCTTGATGCAGCGCGGCGAGGTGGTCTCGACCCGCGGCCGCAATCCCGAGGAAACCCAGCGCTTCACCGCGCATGGCGGCGACATGACCAAGGGCAAGCCGCTTGTCGTGCTGATCAACGGCGGCTCGGCCTCGGCCTCCGAGATCGTCGCCGGCGCGCTGCACGACCACAAGCGCGCGACCCTGATCGGCACCCGCTCGTTCGGCAAGGGCTCGGTGCAGACCATCATTCCGCTCGGCACCGGCAATGGCGCGCTGGCGCTGACCACGGCGCGCTATTTCACGCCGTCGGGCCATTCGATCCAGGCACTCGGCATCAAGCCCGACATCGAGGTGCTGCAAGACGTGCCGGACGAGTTCAAGACCCGCTCGGAGATCAAGGGCGAGGCTTCGATGCGCGGCCATCTCTCCGCCGAGGGCGCCGAGCAGACCGGCTCGCAGTCCTACGTCCCGCCGGACGAGAAGAACGACAAGGCGCTGGCCGCGGCGTTCAACCAGCTGCGCGGCGTCACCGTCAACGCCGATGCCAAGAACGCCGACACCAAGGCCGCGCAGAAGCGGCCGGTGCCGAACTAGCACTACTTTGGCAGATTGTGTTTTCGCCGCTGTTTTTCAGGGATTTCCTTTCGGCAATATGGGCACTGCTGAGGCGGCGGCCGAAGGATGAGATCGACGATGGCGTGACGTACGGCTGGCATGGTTGGCTGAGGCGGAGGCCCGTTGATTCTTTTTTTTCCGCCCCGCGTATGCGAGGCGACGATGTTGCAGGAAGGCGTAGGCAATCATTGTCATCAAGGCGTGGCGATGAAGACCTTGCCATGACCGCCCTTCGAAGTGATCAAGTCCAAGCTCCTCCTTCAGCTGTTGATGCGCCTGCTCACAAATCCACCGTGCCTTGATGGTGGCGGCCAGCGTGCGCAGATCCGTCGCCGCCGGAAGATTGGCGAGATAGTATTTCTTCTCCCCGGAGGCACGTTGCTCACCAATGAGCCAGGCTTCGTCGCCTGGCAGATGCTGCTGACCTTTATCCCATATTCGCTGCGGAGGGCCGTCGGCGGTGCGGACACGGAGAGCAGCAAATCGAGCTTTGAGCCGACCTTTCGTCCCGCTACGCCAACTCAGGGTTTTCCATTTGGCGCTGGCCAGCATTTGTTCGGCCGCAATCGATAAGATATCGGGCACGTGGTGCTTTCGTGGTTTGCCACGGACTTTGGTGATCGGCCAAATGAGCTTCACATCGACCGGATACACTTTCTGGTGCCGAGGGATACCGACAGCCCAGGTCAGCCCGCGCTCTGTTAGCCCTTGTCGAAACGGTGCGCTGAGGCCGTATCCTGCATCCGCCAGCACACATCCAAAGCGCATGTTGGCTGCCATCGCGCGGTCAATCTCGGCCAAAGCGATCTCCGGCTTGGACCGTGGCGTTCGGTGTTCGACTGGCACGCGAGCGCGCTTCAAACGAGACATGTCGCTTGTCCAGCTGTCAGGCAGAAAGAGACGTAACGCGACCATCACTGGCACTTCGCCGCGTGCAAGCGTTAAAGACACCAGCGTTTGGCAATTTGCGGTTTTACCGAGAGCCGACGCGTATTGAGCCGCAACACCGACCGATCGCTCACCCTTCTTGGGAAGTGAGGTGTCATCGATAACCAGCATCGCATCCCTGCCGCCGACAAGTCGGTCCGCCTGGTTGAGCAGCTCCGTCTCCAGCGGCGTCGCATCCCAGACACCGTCCGCAATGAAATGGTGCAACTGGTCGTAGTTGCTCGTGGCAAGGCGTTCCGCCATCGGCTGAACGCTCTTGCGATCGCCCGGACCGATCAATCCCGCAACATACAGAGGACACATCCGCTGCCGGGTCTTATGACCCAGCCGGTCCAAGAACGGCATTAGCCAGCGTTCGAGTTCGTCTTCCCATCTCGGCATGGTCAGCCCTCCAAGAGCCGACCACCCATGAATCATTGAAAAATTGATTCGGGAATCCTATAAAACGCGGCAAAATCAACAATCTGCCAAAGTAGTGCTAGAACCTGTAGCCCGGATGGCTCCATCCGGGCTACGCAGCTGCCAAAATATCGAAAACAACCCCATGCAAAGGAGCCGGTGGCGGCTGGCGCTCGACCAGGCAGCGCTCGACCAGGCAATTTGACACGTCGGGCAATTACAGGGTATATTTCCAAAATTCCGAAATCGTGCAGGCGCCCCTCGGGCTCCGACTTGCGAGCAGCCTTACGCCGCGCCGGCGACCGGCTTGCGTCGCCGCGCCGTGCTCGCGCCCGCAGCGGGGCCGCGGCGATGCCCGGCCAGCAGCTCGCGGATCTGGGCAGCGGGCTTTGGCGGGCTGAACAGATAGCCCTGCATCTCCGAGCAGCCGAGCTCGCGCAGCAATTGCTGTTGCTGCGCGGTCTCGACGCCTTCCGCCGTCGTCGTCATGCTGCGCTCGGCGGCGATGTTGACGACGGCCTCGACGATGCCGGCCGAGCCTTGCGGATCGGCGATGTCGGTGACGAAGCAGCGGTCGATCTTGATCTTGTCGAACGGGAATCGTTTTAGGTAGCTCAGCGACGAATAGCCGGTGCCGAAATCATCAAGCGCGATCCTGATCCCGATGGCGCGCAGCTGGTGCAGTGCGGCCAGCGCCGTCTCGTCGTCGCGGATCAGCACCGCCTCGGTGATCTCGAGCTCGAGCCGGCTCGCTGACAGCCCCGACGATGCAAGCGCCGCGATCACCTTGAGCGCCAGCGTGCCGCTGCGGAACTGCACCGGCGAGACGTTGACGGCGAGCCTGACGTGGTCGGGCCAGTTCACGGCTTCCTTGCAGGCCGTCATCAGCACCCACTCGCCGAGCTGGTTGATCAGGCCGGTCTCTTCCGCGATCGGCACGAATTCGGCCGGCGAGATCATGCCGCGCTGTGGATGACGCCAGCGCACCAGCGCCTCGCAGCCGGTGATCTCGTTGCTGCGCAGGTCGACGCAGGGCTGGTAATGCACTTCGAGCCCGCTGCCGGCGGCGATCGTCTGCCGCAACTCCATCTCGAGCTCGCGGCGGGCGCGGGCGTCGGCATCCATCGCCGGCTCGAAGAAGCGGAAGACGCGCCGGCCGGCCGACTTCGCCGCATACATCGCAAGGTCGGCGTTCTTCATGATCTGGTCGAGATCGGTGCCGTCCTTCGGTGCCAAGGCGATGCCTATGCTGGCGTCGGTCGTGACCTGGTGGCCGAGGCACTGATAGGGCGCGCGGATCACCTCGTAGATGCGCGCGACGAGGTCGGCGACCTCGGCCTCGCTCTTCACCCTGGTCTGCACGATCGCGAACTCGTCGCCGCCGAGGCGGGCGACGAAATCGCCTTCGCCGATCACGCCGCTCAGCGTCCGCGCCACGGACTTGAGAAGCTCGTCGCCGACCATGTGGCCGAGCGAGTCGTTGACGCCCTTGAATTCGTCGATGTCGATATAGAGCACCGCAAGCTGGCTGTCGGGCGTGACATGCGGCAGCTCGCGCCTGATCTCCTCGTGGAACAGCGCGCGGTTCGGCAGGTCGGTGAGTGCATCGTAGTGGGCAAGATGCGTGATGCGCTCCTCGGCGCGGCGGCGCTCGGTGACGTCCTCGTGGGTCGCAAGCCAGCCGCCGTCGGCCAGCGGCTCGTTGACGACCTGGATCGAGCGCCCGTCGGGCGTCGTGATCACCATGGTGTTGCGGATGCCGACGTCGCGCAGCACGAGATTGACGTAGCGCTCGACGTCGCCCTGGAACGATCCGGTCCGGTGTCGATGCACGATGACGTCGCGGAAGCTGCAGCCGGGCCTGATGATGTCGGCCGACAACCCGTACATCTCGATATAGCGCCTGTTGCAGATCACGAGGCGCTGCGCGGCGTCGAACAGCAACAGCCCCTGCGTCATGTTGGTGACGGCGGTGTCGAGCCGCAGCTTCTCCAGCGTCAGGCGTTGCTGCTGGGCGCGATGCTGCTGCACCAGCTTGCGCACCACCAGCGTCAGCAGGATCGCGATCGCCAGCACCGAGATGCTGGTCACCGCGATCAGGATGCCGATCTGCTCGCGCCAGTTGGCGAGCGCTGCCTCGGTAGTGCTTGTCGCGACGACGACGATCGGGAATTTGGTCAGTGCCCGCGACGACACCAGGCGGTCCTTGCCGTCGACCGGGCTGGCGAGCCGCGTCGTGCTCTGCGGCTGCTCGAAGACCTGCTGCTGATTGACCGGACCGTTGCGGAAGTTCCTCCCGATCAGCTCCTCGACATGGGGATAGCGCGCCAGCAGCGTGCCGTCGCGATGATGCATCGAGATCGCGGCGCCGTCGCCGAGCGCCACCGTGGAGAAGAACTTCTCGAAGGTCGCCGGCTCGATGCCGCGGCCGACCACGCCGAGGAATTCGCCATGCGGACCGGTGACCTTGCGGACGATGACGGTGGTCCAGTTTCCGGTGACGCGGCTCACCACCGGCGCGACCTGCATGTCGGGCGAATAGGGGCTCGATTTGAAGATCTGGAAATAGGGGCGATCGGCAATGCTGGCCTGCGGCAGCGGCCAGGCGCCCGAGCTGTTGATCAGAACGCCGTCGGCGTCGAACACGTTGAGGCTGCCGACATTGGACAGCGCGTCCATCTTGGATTTGAGCATCGCATGGATGTCGGCGGCCGACATCCGGCGCCTGTAGTTCTCCGGCGTCGCGATTGCATTGTCGCGCATGAACGCGATCAGGTCGCGCTGGACGACCTCGAGATCGTCGAGCTGCTGGTCGAAATGCCGCGCCAGCAGCAGCACGGTGTTCTCGAGCTCACGCTCGCTGTTGTGCAAGGCGCGATCGCGGAAATTCTCCGCCATCAGCGTAGCGCCGATCGCGATCGCGGCCATCAGCACGGCGCCGCCGAGGATCAGCCAGCGGATCGGACCGCTGCCGATCACCGAGGTGATGTTGAACGAGGCGCTGCCGTTTGGATTCATGTGCCGCAATCGCTTCCAGGTGTTTCACCCGGAAGTAGGTTTCGTGCACCCCCGGCCCGCGAAAGTCGTATCCAATCGAAATGGAGCGCGGGTTAGCGAGATTGGTTAACGAATGGTTGATGAGGGCGGCGAGGGAGCAGAGCTCACGCCGCATTTGCGCTATGGCGCGACGGCTCAGAGTGCGCCTCAGCATCATGCTCGTCGCGATTCCACAGAATTGCCACGCGCCGGAAGTCAGGCAGTGAATGCTTGGGCGGCGCGGCAGTTCGAAGATCAGCCGTCCAGCAGCGCTGCCATCCGACGTCGATCGATGATGCCGGGAGCCGACGCCAACGGCTGGTCGTCCAGTTCGGCCAGCTTTGCCGCGACATGCGGTCTGGCGATGACCTCCTGAGGCAGTGCAACGCACATCGCGATTTCAAGCATGCCGCGAAACACATCGGCGTCGTGGGATGCGGCAGCAAGAAGCCTGGCCATGACCGGATTGGGCGCCGGCATCGGCAAACCTTCGTCCAGCGCGTTCATCTCGGCGACGCGCGCGCGGTCGGCGGCGATCTGGTTTCGATAAAACGGACCGACCTGGCGTTCGGTCTCCGCGTCGTAGTCCCGGGTGAACGCTTCGGGATCGTTGATATGCCGGCGCGCGACATCGCGGAGCAGCTGCGCGTGCAGAAGACCGACGCTCAAGCCCCGCCCGGCGGACGGGTTCGTGCAGGCCCACGCGTCACCGACAGCGGCGAATCCCGTGACGACGGGCCGGTCGTCGACGACGAACCGCCGGTACCGGTCGAGAACTCCCGCCAGCAAAAGGACTGGCGTGATCGGCTCCCCATCGAGCCAGTGGGCGTGCTGCGGGCACGCGGACACGACGCGATGGAATGTGACCGGATCACGCAAGGCGCGCATCGCCTTGTTTTTCGACGAGGTATACAGAGTGACCGACCAGGTGTCGTTGTCTCCGTCCAGCGTCAGGATCGAGACCAGGCCCATTGGCGTGAGTGTGCTGCCCATCCTGCGTGGCCGTTGCCGCCCCGAGAAATAGCGTCCGAAATAGACGAAGTTGCAATCTTCGGCTTCCTCGATCGGACTGCGGCCACCTGCATTGAGGATCCATTCGCGGGCCGGGCTCCCCCGTCCCATGGCGTCCACGACCAGATTGGCGCGGATCTCTTCGGCAGACGTCGTGCGGACCCCGGCGATATGCGACACCCCTGACATGGCCGATCTGCCCGTGATCAATTCGCGAACCTTCACGCCCCGGCGGATGGTCACGTTCGGCGCCGTTTGCGCCATCGCGGCCACCGCCCATTCGACGGTCGGCCTGCGCCCGGCGATGCATCGCATCGCTTCATCGCCCGGACGCGGCGCCCGGTCCGTGATCGTTGGGGGAAGGAATTGACAGTCGAGATAATCCACCCAGACGCATCCGGCGCGAAGCAGGCCGTCCGTGAGCCCTGGCAGTTCACGATCGCTGATCATCCGAAATCGCGAATGGAGGCTATGGGGTTGTCTGAATTGGGCAACCCCGGGGCGTTGCCACGAATCCCAGCCCTCGATGGAGGTCGAAGGTTGATCTTCGGGGTCGGCCTCCAGCACCGTGACGCGGTGGCCGTCGCGGCCAAGCATCATCGCCGCGCACAACCCGATCACGCCGCCGCCGCAAACCAGGATTTTGCTCATGTCTTCTCCCCTTGCTGCCGTGGATGGCTCCGGAGCGCGGGGCGAGCCAAATCCCGACCTTAGCGTTATCAAACGACCGTGGTATTGCCTTTCAGAAAGCCTTGATTTTCGCTTGAGAAGCTTGTGATTTGTATGCGAGCCAAGCTCACCCCTGAGGGGCCTTATGCGCTTCAAGTTCGGCGACTACGTTCTGGATGCGGGGCGACGCGAGCTGCAATGCGGCGTTCAAACAATTTCCATCGAACCGCAGGTCTTCGATCTGCTTCTGTACCTCGTTCGGCAACGTCATCGGATTGTTTCCAAAGATGATCTCGTGACCTCGGTCTGGTGCGGCCGGATCGTCTCGGACTCGACGATAGCCAGCCGCATCAACGCCGCTCGCCGCGCCGTCGGGGATGACGGCGTCAACCAGCGATATATTCGGACAGCCGCGCGGCGTGGAATCCGCTTTGTCGGTGAGGTGCAGCAGGAGGAGACACGAGCAGCCTCAGAACATGCCTCGCCCCGTTTTCCAAGAGGTGCGTCGGGGCCGCCCAAGGAACTTGGATTGCGCGAGGAGATCACGTTCTGCAAATCGGCGGATGGCGTCCATCTTGCCGCGGCGAGCGTTGGCCAAGGTTCTCCCATCGTCAAGACGGCGAGCTGGCTGACACATGTCGAGCATGACTGGCAAATGGAGGTTTCGAGTCCGCTCTTCGCTCAACTGGCTCCTCGGCACAAACTGGTTCGATACGATCAACGCGGTAACGGTTTGTCCGACTGGCGCGTCGCCGACTTCTCGTTTGCGGCCCTCGTGCAGGACCTTGAGACTGTCGTGGATGCACTGTCGCTGGAGCGTTTCGCCTTGTTCGGCATATCGCAGGGCGCTGCGGTTGCCATCGCGTATGCCGCGCGACATCCCGATCGCGTGGCGCGCCTCGTCTTGCACGGCGGATACTCGCGCGGTTTTCGCAAACGGGGCGCTCCGGACCAGATTGCCAGGTGCGAAGCTCTCGCGACTCTGATCCGGGAAGGGTGGGGCAAAGACACCCCGGCATTCCGTCAGGTCTTCACCTCGCTGGTGCATCCAAACGCGACGCAGGAGCAAATGCGCGACTTCAACGAAGTGCAGCGCATTTCAACATCGCCGGAGAACGCTGCGGCGCTATTCCTGGCCTTTGGCGACATTGACGTTTCCGAGGCGCTGCAACACATCGCGGCGCCGGCACTCGTCATGCACAGCCGCGACGATGCACTGGTCCCGTTCGATCAAGGCCTGGCACTCGCGCACGCTATTCCGGATGCGCGGTTCGTTCCGCTTGAAAGCCGCAATCATATTCTGCTTCCAGACGAACCTGCATGGCCCGGTTTTGTCGCCGAGATATGCGATTTCCTCGAGTAGTCGGGCGCCAAAAAATTCAAGCGCCGGCGCGATAGTGCCCCGACTTGCCGCCGATCTTCTCGACGAGGTGGATGCCCTCGATGCGGATGCCGCGATCGACTGCCTTTACCATGTCGTAGATCGTCAGGCATGCGACCGAGACCGCGGTCAGCGCCTCCATTTCGACGCCGGTCGGCCCCGTCACCTTGACGCTGGCGCGGACGATGCAGCCGGGCAGCTTGCGGTCGGGTGTGATCTCGATCGTGACCTTGGTCAGCGCCAGTGGATGGCAGAGCGGGATCAATTCCGAGGTCCGCTTCGCCGCCATGATGCCGGCGATGCGCGCCGTCGCAAGCACGTCGCCCTTCTTGGCCTGGCCGGTTTCGATCAGCGCCAGCGTCGCCTTGCTCATCACGACGCGGCCTTCGGCGACCGCGGTCCGCTCGGTCGCGGGCTTGGCCGAGACATCGACCATCCGCGCGTCGCCCTTGGCGTCGATATGGGTGAGGGCGGTGCCGGAGCCGGACGGCTCGGCCTTGGTCTTGCCCTTGCTGTTCCGCGCCATTGCGTCAGCGCGTTGCGGTGGCGCGCGGGGCGGCCTGCCGCGCCAGCAAGGCGCGGGTGGCCGCGGTGACGTCCTGCTGCCGCATCAGGCTTTCACCGACCAGGAAGGTCGACATCCCGACCCGTTCGAGCCGGGCGAGATCGTCCGGCGTGAAGATGCCGCTCTCGCCGACCATCAGGCGGTCGCGCGGGATCAGCGGCGCCAGCGCCTCGCTGGTCGCGAGCGTGGTCTCGAAGGTGCGCAGATTGCGGTTGTTGACGCCGATCATCGGCGAGCGAAGTTTCAAGGCACGGTCAAGCTCGGCGCGATCATGGATCTCGACCAGCACGTCCATGCCATAGCCGAGCGCGGCGTCCTCGATCTCCCCGGCCGCCGCGTCGTCGAGCGCGGCCATGATGATCAGGATGCAGTCGGCGCCATGGGCGCGCGCTTCCGCTACCTGATAGGTGTCGAACATGAAATCCTTGCGCAGCACCGGCAGGCTGGTCGCCGCGCGGGCCGCAACCATGAAGTCGAGATGGCCCTGGAACGAGGGCGCGTCGGTCAACACCGACAGGCAGGCCGCGCCGCCGGCCTCATAGGCCTTCGCGAGCACGGGCGGATCGAAGTCGGCCCGGATCAAGCCCTTCGAGGGCGAGGCCTTCTTCACTTCCGCGATCAGCGCGTAGTCGCCGCGCGCATGCTTGTCCTTGAGGGCGCGGACGAAGCCGCGCGGGGCCGAGGCCGATTTGGCCTGCGCCTCGACCTCGGCGAGCGGATGGGCGCGCTTCGCGGCGGCGATCTCCTCGCGCTTGTAGGCCTCGATCTTGGTCAGGATGTCCGACATCGCTTGGCGCCTTGCTTAACCGTTCGAAACCGCGACCAGATGCTTCAGCCGCGCCGCGGCAGCGCCGCTATCGAGCGACTGCGCGCCGATCGCGACGCCTTCCTTGAGGTCCTTGGCGCGGCCGGCCACGATCAGCGCGGCGGCGGCGTTGAGCAGGGCGACGTCGCGATAGGCGCTCGGCTTGCCCTGCAGCACGCTGGAAAGCGCGATCGCATTGGCATCGGCGTCACCGCCCTTTAGCGCCTCGCCGCCGACGCGGCCAAGGCCGGCATCCTCGGGCGTCACCTCTGATGTCCTGATCTCGCCGTTCTCGAGCGTCGCAACGAAGGTCGGGCCGGTGAGGGTGATCTCGTCGAGGCCATCGGAGCCATGCACGACCCAGACCTTGTCGGAGCCGAGGTTCTTCAGCACCTGCGCCAGCGGCTGCACCCATTGCCGCGAGAACACGCCGACCATCTGCCGCTTGACGCCGGCCGGGTTCGACAGCGGCCCGAGCAGGTTGAAGATGGTGCGGGTGGCGAGCTCGACCCGGGTCGGACCGACATTCTTCATCGCCGGATGATGCGCGGGCGCGAACATGAAGCCGATGCCGGCTTCCTTGACGCAGCGCCCCACCTGTTCGGGCGTCAAATCGAGCTTGACGCCGAGCGAGGCCAGCACGTCGGCGGCGCCCGAACGCGACGACAATGCGCGGTTGCCGTGCTTCGCCACAGGCACGCCGGCGCCGGCCACGATGAAGGCCGCGCAGGTCGAGACGTTGACCGAGCCGGAGCCGTCTCCGCCGGTGCCGACGATGTCGACGGCCTCCGCCGGCGCCGTGACCGGCAGCATCTTGCCGCGCATCGCGGTGACGGCGCCGGTGATCTCCTCGACGGTCTCGCCGCGCACCCGCAGTGCCATCAATAGCCCGCCCATCTGCGAGGGCGTGGCTTCGCCCGACATCATGCTGTCGAAGGCGGACGCGGCCTCTTCACGCGTCAGCGTGGCGCCGGTGGCGACTTTTCCGATGATCGATTTCAGGTCGTCCATTCGCTGGCTCAGGGTCTGTTGTTGGAGCTTGATCGCCGCGCAGCGCGTCGTCGCGCTGTCCCGATCATGCTCAATTATTTGCGCCTGTCACCTGTGCGAAGGCTGCCTGGTTGATGGTCACGCCGATATCGGACTCGATCTTCGTGACATATTGCGCGACCTGCTCGTCGCTGAGCGACCGCCGCAGCGCCTCGGTGAGCTGCTTGGCCGCGTCGGACGCGAAGTCGACCGGCGGCACCGTCACGTTGGTGACGCGGAAGACCACCCACTGACTGCCGCCGGCGACGGAAGTCTGTCCATCGCCGTCCTTGGCGGTCCGGAATGCGGCCGCAATCACGCCTGCCGGCACGGCAGGCAGCGAGGCCTCGCGGTTGAAATTCGCCGCGGTTTCGACCTTGACGCCGGCAGCGGCGGCTTCGTCGGCGAGCTTGGCGCCGCTGTCGAGCTTCTGGACGATCTCGGTCGCCTTGGCGCGCAGCTTGGTGGAGATCTGGTCTTCGCGCCACTTGGCCTCGACCTGATCGCGAACCTCGTCGAGGCTGCGTTCGCGCGACGGCGTGATGCCGAGCACGTCGTACCAGACATAGCCGCCGTTGAACTGGATCGGGTCGTTGTCGACGCCAACGTCGCTGTTGAAGGCCTGCGACACCACGTCGAGGCCGCGCGGGATGTTGGTCGCGACCTGGCCGTTCGGCAGCCGCCCGGAGCGATCGACCGCGTCGATGGTGACGGGCGTCAGCTTCAGCTTCTGTGCGGCTTCGACGACGCTGGCGCCGCCGCCGCGTTCGTCTTCCATCTTGTCGCGCAGGTCGGCGACCTTGGTGCGGGCGCGCTCGGAGGCGATCTCGTTCTTCACCTGCTGGGCGAGGCTCTCATAGCTCGGGGTCGCGCCGGGCTCGACCTTGCCGACCTTGACCAGCGCGACACCGAAGCGGCCCTGCACCGGCTGGCTGACTTCGCCTGCGGGCAGGGAGAAGGCGGCATCGGCGACGGCAGGGTCGAGGATCGCCGACTTCGCGACCAGCCCGAGATTGACGTCGGCCAGATTGAGGTTGCGCTCCTTGGCGATGTCGTCGAACGACGTGCCCGACGCGATCCGCCCGCGCGCGGCCTGCGCCTCGCCGGCGTCCGGAAACACGATCTGCGAGACCTCGCGCTTCTCCGGCGTGCTGAGCCGGTCCTTGCGCTCCTCGAAGATCTTCCTGGCGTCCTCGTCCGACACCGTTTCCCACTTGCCGATCTCCTCGGGCGTGATGGCGACGAAGGAGATCTTGCGGTATTCGGGCGCGCGGAACTGGGCCTTGTGGTCCTCGAAATAGGCGGCGAGCGCCTCGGGCGAGGGCGGATCGATGGTTCCGGCCTGCGCGGCGCCGAGCGTGATGTAGTCGATCGAACGCTGCTCGTTCTGGAACCGGGTCAGCGCCTCGACCAGAGATTTCGGCGGCTCGATCCCGGACGAGATGGTGCCGGCGATCTGCCGCCTGAGGCCTACGCGGCGCTGCTCGGCGATGTAGCGACCTTCGGTATAGCCATAGTTGCGGATCACGGCCTGGAAACGCTGCGGGTCGAACTGGTTGTTGAGGCCCTTGAAGTTCGGATCGTTGTAGATCGCGCGCAGCACCTCGGCGTCGGACACATTGAGGCCCATGCGGCGTGCTTCCTCGTCCATCGCGGCTTCCGCAAGCGTCTGCTGCAGCACCTGGCGGTCGATGCCGAAGGCGCGCGCCTGGTCCGGCGTCAGCGGGCGGCCGAACTGGCGGCCAAGCTGCTGCAGGCGGTCGGTATAGATCTGGCGGAACTGCTCGGCCGAAATCTCGGTCCCGCCCACCTTGGCGAAGGTCGACTGGCCAAACCCCTTGAAAATGTCGGCAATGCCCCAAATTCCGAAACTGACGATCAAAACGCCCATCACCACGGCCATAATCGTCTTGCCGAGCCAGTTTGATGAGGCTTTCCGCATTCCTCGAAGCATGGGTCCAACTTGTTTTACAGGAGGGGAACCGGGTCGTGCCCAATGGGGAGCTGAAAGTCGAGGCTTTTGTCCCGCAGCAGGGCGTCACCGGATTGAAAACCCATCATAAAGTGGCCGAAGCGCCCCCGCAACCTTGGCCGCGCGGGTGGAAGCGTCGCACGGTGTGCGCGAAGCCGCGCTCTGGAAGTCGCCGCCCGGCTCTGGTAGCGCAGGGACACGCTTGAACGATGGGAAATCCGACATGACGGACGCCATCCGGCCGCTGATCGCCGGCAACTGGAAAATGAACGGCCTGAAATCCTCTTTTGTCGAGTTCGACGCGATGCTGGCGGGCGCCGGCGATGTCGCCGGGAAGGCTGATCTCCTGGTCTGTCCGCCCGCGACATTGGTCGGGGCGTTCGCTGACAAGGCGCGCGGCTCGAAGGTCGCGGTCGGCGCCCAGGATTGCCATCCCAAGGCATCGGGCGCCCACACCGGTGATCTCTCGGCGGAGATGTTCAGGGATCTCGGCGCGGTCGCGATCATCGTCGGCCATTCCGAGCGGCGCGCCGACCACGGCGAGACCGACGCCTTGATTCGGCAGAAGGCGGAGGCCGTCTGGCGCGCCGGGTTGACCGCGATCGTCTGCATCGGCGAGACGCGCGAGCAGCGCGACGCCGGCAAGACGCTCGATGTCT
This sequence comes from Bradyrhizobium sp. USDA 4502, assembly GCF_054063355.1. Classification (NCBI taxonomy): domain Bacteria; kingdom Pseudomonadati; phylum Pseudomonadota; class Alphaproteobacteria; order Hyphomicrobiales; family Nitrobacteraceae; genus Bradyrhizobium; species Bradyrhizobium sp. USDA 4502. The sequence goes on along the minus strand of NZ_JBSSGF010000001.1, from coordinate 3,157,505 downwards.
GCGGTACCCAGCTTGCGGGCTCGCTGCCCGACGGCTCGACCGCGGCCAACCTGGTGGTGGCCTATGAGCCGGTCTGGGCGATCGGCACCGGCCTGACCCCGACCGCCAAGGATGTCGAGGAAATTCATAGGTTTATCCGAGGTCAGCTCACCGATCGCTTCAAGGGCGAGGGAAACAGGATCAGGATCCTCTATGGCGGCTCGGTCAAGCCGTCGAACGCGGCCGAGCTGATGGCGGTCGCCAACGTCAACGGCGCCCTGGTCGGCGGCGCCAGCCTGAAGGCGTCGGACTTTTTGGCGATCGCTGCGGGGTGTTAGGGCTGCCCCTTTCGCACCGAGCTCTCACACCGTCATCCTGAGGAGGCCGCAACGCGGCCGTCTCGAAGGATCGACGGCCCAGCTGGTGGCCGTCGACCCTTCGAGACGCGCGGAGCCTGTCATCGGGCCGCGCTTTGCGCGGACCCGTTGGCGCTCCTCAGGGTGATGGGATTGGCAGTGTTGCGCAGACAGTTGCCATCGGCATCTCTGCTTGGCTACGGATTCAGGCTGCCGCCGCCCCGATCCGCTTCCAGTAGATCATCGTCCCGGTGAGGCCGCCATGCGGCTTCAGCGCGTAGTCGGGGATGATGCCGGTGAGCTGAAATCCCAGTCCTTCATAGAGTGGCGCGGCGCCATCCTCTTCGGCGGTGTCGAGCACCAGCAGCGTGCGGCCGTGCGCGATCGCAAGCTGCTCGACCGTGCGCATCAATTCCGTCGCGACGCCGCGATGGCGATGGGCGACGCGTGTCATCATCTTTGCAATTTCCGCCCGATGCGGCTGGTTGGGCGGCAGGTTGAGCAGAAGCGTCACGGTGCCGATCAGATCATTGCCGGTGAATGCACCGAGCACGATGCGCTCGCCACGCGTGGCGGCGCCGAGCGAGTCCTGCCAGAATGCATCGGCGTCATCCGGCGACAGCGGATGCATGAAGCTCACCGAGCCGCCGCTGGCGACGGTCTCGATCAACAATTCGCTGAGCGCGCTGCGAATCCCGGGCTCATCGGCGAGTGGCTTGATCGAAAACTGCGGCATGCATCAGCTCCGGGCCAGGGCGACCACATAGGTGCAGGAGGCGTTGGTCTCGTTGGCGAAGGTCGTCTCTGCCGGCGGGCCGAATCCGAGGCAATCGCCGGCGGCGAGCACGTGGCGTGCGCCGCCTTCGGTGATGACGAGGCTGCCGCTGAGCACCCAGACCAGTTGGCGGATATGCGCGTAGGAGGAGGCGGGCAGGGTCACGGTCTGCTTCGGCGGCAGCTCGACCCGCACCAGCTCGACCGGATGGTCGGGACGGCTGAACACCTGGCGGCGCAGATAGCCGGTTTCCGGATCACGCCAGGCCGGTTGCGCGGCGGCGCGCGACAGCCGTTCGCCCTGGCCTTCGGCGCGCAACATCAGGCCGGCCAAAGTGAGGTCGAACGCCGAGGCGAGGCGCACCAGCACGACCGCGGTCGGGCTGACCTCGGCGCGCTCGATCTTGCTGATCGTCGCCTTCGAAACCCCGGCGCGCTCGGCAAGGTCGGCCAGCGACCAGCCCCGGCCATCGCGTTCGAGCCTGATCCGCTGCGCCAGGCGCTGGCTCAGATCGTCTACCAAAGTATCCATCTGTCTACTATAGTAGAAATTGCCGATTCCCGGCAAGGCCTGGCCGGGCCGCGATCGGCGCCGCTTGTGATCGTCGACAGTGCGACTATCTCGGGGGTGACAATGCCCGGTGCAATCGTGTAACAGGGCGCGACTTCACGAAAACCGTAGAGCCGATAGCGCCGTTTGTCTGGCCGCTTGGCGGCTTGTCACGGAAGGCTTGCGATGCAGACTGTCGTTATCATTGTCCACCTCATGATTGTCGCCGTCATGATCGGCGCCGTGCTGTTGCAGAAATCCGAAGGCGGTGGCCTTGGCATGGGAGGCGGCGCCGGCTTCATGTCGAGCCGCGGCACCGCCAATTTGCTGACGCGAACCACGGCGATCCTCGCGGTGGGCTTCTTCGTGACCAGCCTGTTCCTGTCCTGGTACGCGGGCTACGACCGCAAGCCGAGCTCGATCGTCGGCACCGGCGCACCGGCACAGACGCAGCCGGCCGGCGGCACGCCGATGAACGCACCGACCTCGGGCGGCATCCTCGATTCGCTGAAGAAGGCCGACGAGCAGCAGGGGCAGCAGGCCCCGAGCGGCCCGCAGGCGCCACGGTCGCAATAAAGCAGGGTGGCCATGCAGGATGCCCCGCTGGCATCCTGCATCAGAAACCCCCATCAATGCTCTGAAATCGCTTCCAGTTTGATGCAACCCACAGCCCGGCGAATTGTTTGCCGGGAACAGCCGATTCGTTTTGCGAATCGCCGGAGTCGGATTAAAGGTAAAGTCCCATGGCGCGGTACATATTCATCACCGGCGGCGTGGTCTCCTCGCTCGGCAAGGGTCTGGCTTCAGCGGCGCTCGGCGCTCTGCTGCAGGCCAGAGGCTACAAAGTCCGCCTTCGCAAGCTCGATCCCTATCTCAACCTCGATCCCGGAACGATGTCGCCGTATCAGCACGGCGAAGTGTTCGTGACCGACGACGGCGCCGAGACCGATCTCGATCTCGGCCATTACGAGCGTTTCACCGGTCGTCCGGCCACCAAGGCCGACAACATCACGACCGGGCGAATCTACCAGGACATCATCACCAAGGAGCGCCGCGGCGATTATCTCGGCGCCACTATCCAGGTGGTTCCGCACGTCACCAATGCGATCAAGGAATTCGTGCTGTCGGGTAACGACGAGTTCGATTTCGTGCTGGTCGAGATCGGCGGTACCGTCGGCGACATCGAGGGCCTGCCGTTCTTCGAGGCGATCCGCCAGCTCAAGAACGAACTGCCGCGCGATCACGCCGTCTACATTCACCTGACGCTTCTGCCGTACATTCCAAGTGCCGGCGAACTCAAGACAAAGCCGACGCAGCACTCGGTGAAGGAGCTGCGCTCGATCGGCATCCAGCCGGACATCCTGCTGTGCCGCACCGACCGCGAAATCCCCAAGGAGGAGCGGCGCAAGCTCGGCCTGTTCTGCAACGTGCGCGAGAGCGCCGTGATCGAGGCGCGCGACGTCGACAACATCTACGCCGTGCCGGAGGCCTATCACGCCGCCGGCCTCGACGACGAGGTGCTGGCCGCGTTCGGCATCACCGCGAAGATTCCGCCGGCGCTGCAGAGCTGGCACGTCATCAACGAGCGCGTCCGCAATCCGGAAGGTGCGGTGACGATCGCCATCGTCGGCAAATACACCGGCATGAAGGACGCCTACAAATCGCTGATCGAGGCGCTGTCGCACGGCGGCATCGCCAACAAGGTGAAGGTCAATCTCGACTGGATCGAGAGCGAGGTGTTCGAGAACGAGGACCCGGCGCCGTTCCTCGAACACGTCAACGGCATCCTGGTGCCCGGCGGTTTCGGCCAGCGCGGCGCCGAGGGCAAGATCCGCGCGGCGCAGTTCGCGCGCGAGCGTGACGTGCCGTATTTCGGCATCTGCTTCGGCATGCAGATGGCGGTGATCGAGGCGGCGCGCAATCTGGTCGGCATCGAGGACGCCAACTCGACCGAGTTCGGCCCGACCAAGGAGCCGCTGGTCGGCCTGATGACGGAATGGCTGCGCGGCAACGAGCTCGAGAAGCGCTCGCAGAGCGGCGATCTCGGCGGCACGATGCGGCTAGGGGCCTATCCCGCGGCGCTGAACCGCGGCAGTCGCGTCTCGCAGGTCTATGGCGGCGCGACCGAGATCTCCGAGCGGCACCGCCATCGCTACGAGGTCAACACCGCCTACAAGGACCGCCTCGAGCAGCACGGCCTGCGCTTCTCCGGCATGTCGCCCGACGGCGTACTGCCGGAGATCGTGGAGTACGAGGACCATCCCTGGTTCATCGGCGTCCAGTTCCATCCCGAGCTGAAATCGCGGCCCTTTGAACCGCATCCCCTCTTCGCGTCGTTCATCGAGGCGGCAGCCAAGCAGAGCCGGCTGGTTTAGCTGAGCGGCCGTCAGCTGCGCCGCTACACGGCGCAGTCCTCGCTGGTCCGGCGTTCTTTCTTGATCGGTGAAACGTTTGCACCAGCCGCCGGCGTGCCGTCGCGCGTCATCAGCTTGTATTGCGGGCGTCGCGTCAGCCGGTAGACCGCGGCCGGCGGCACGTTGAGGATGGCGCGATCGACCAGCGTGGCGCGCAGGCCGAGTCGGTCGAGGATCGGCCGCGGCACCGGACAGCGCATGCCGTAGGTGAATTGATAGAACGCGCCGCCGGGACGTAGATAGCTGAACGCGCCGCCGACGATCGAGATGACCTTGCGCGGCGACATGTTGAGCAGCGGCAGTCCGCTGACGACGGCGCCGACCGGCGCGCCATCGTAGAGCCGCTCAGAGGCGAGGCGCGCCGCGTCCATCCACAGCACGCGCGCGCCGGGAAAGCGCAGCTGCAACAGCCGCATGAAATCCGAGCCGTATTCGATCAGCGTCAGATCCTGCTGGCGCACGCCGCGCTTCAACAGCTGATAGGTGAACGCGCCCGTGCCCGGACCGAGCTCGAGCACCGGGCCGGTGTCGGCGCTGATGTCGCGCGTGATCAGTTCGGCGAGCGCGGCGCCCGACGGCGCGATGGCGCCGACGCGGCCGGGGGCCGCCATCCACGCCGTGAAGAAAGACAGCAGATCATGTGACATTGGGATTCCCAGCAAAGTGTCGCGGCGCTTCGACTCAGATGCGAAGCGTGACGCCTTGTTTGCGGGAGCTGCATTGCGACAACATTGCGCGAGAGCCCCGTTCCGATTGAATCGGAATGGACTCTAGTGTCCTGAATCAAAAGTTCGGCGGACTCCAAATCGACTCGATGATAGCGGACTCTCCTGATTTGGGGAGGATTGGCGATGGGTCGGCGCTTTGCTCCGCTGGAGCTTGATGAGGTGGAACGTGCTGAGTTGACATCGTTGGCGTCGCGTCGAAGCACTGCTCAGGCGTTGGCACTGCGGGCTCGGATCGTCCTGGCCTGTGCTGAGGGCGAGCAGAGCAAGGTCGTGGCGGCCCGTTTGGCTGTCGATCCCGACACGGTCGGCAAATGGCGGCGGCGGTTCTCCGAGCATCGGCTTGAAGGTCTTTGGGACGAGCCGCGATCGGGGACGCCACGCACGATTGAGGATGCCCGGATCGAGGCGGTGATCGTTCGCACCCTTGAGACCCAGCCTCCCGGGGCCACCCACTGGAGTTCGCGCAGCATGGCGCGGGCCAGCGGGCTGTCAGTCTCAACAGTACAGCGTATATGGCGCGCTTTCGGCTTGCAGCCGCATCGGTTGGAGACCTTCAAGCTCTCAACCGACCCCGACTTCGTCGCCAAGGTTCGCGACATCGTCGGCCTTTACGTAGCTCCGCCCGAGCGCGCCATCGTACTGTGTGTCGATGAGAAGTCGCAAATCCAGGCGCTGGATCGCAGCCAGCCCATGCTGCCCATGCGACCTGGCCAGCCGGCGCGCCGTAGTCACGACTACAAACGCCATGGCGTCACCTCGCTGTTTGCCGCCCTCGACGTCGCAACCGGCCGGGTCATTGGCAAATGCTATGGACGCCATCGTGCCAAAGAGTTCCGCAAGTTTCTCGATGAGATCGAAGCTGCGGTTCCAGACGATCTGGACGTCCACCTCGTCATGGACAATTACGCAACCCACAAGACGCCGTTGATCCGCAACTGGCTGGCAAAGAGGCCGCGCTGGCACGTCCACCTGACGCCAACCAGTTCATCCTGGCTCAATCAGGTCGAACGCTTCTTTGCACTCATCACCGAGCGTAAGATTAGGCGCGGCATCTATCGCAGTGTGGCGGCGCTACGGGCCGAGATTGCCTCCTTCATCGACCATCACAACGCTGACCCAATGCCGTTCCGATGGACCAAATCAGCTGACGACATTCTCGGCTCAATCGAACGCTTCTGCGCTTACAATCTGCCCGCCAAGGCATAAAATGCCATGAACTTTTGGTTCAGGACACTAGTTTCGACGCGTTTCCTTCACACGAACCGGTGCCCGTCCCGCATCGAGTACGGGACAGGCTTCGCTCGAAAACGCTTTGGCAGTCACGACGCGAACGGCGCCGGCGGTAAGGTGAGGCGAAAGCACGCGCCGCCCTTCGGACCGTCGAGCACGGAGACGTGACCGCCGTGCAGCCTTGCGATCTCGCGCACCATGTTGAGGCCGAGGCCGGCGCCGCGGTCGAGCGGCGCGAGCCGATAGAACGGATCGAAGATCCGCGTGCGCTGATCCTGAGGAATGCCGTCGCCTTCATCCGATACGTCGATCGTCGCGGCGCTGCCGACATGGATGGTGATGGTGCCGCGGCGGCCGCCATGCTGGATGGCGTTCTGCACCAGATTGGTGAGCGCGCGCTCCAGCGCGGCGCGATCGCCCAAGGTCTCGACGCGATCGGTTGCGGTATCGAGCGACAGCTCGTAGCCGGCCGCGATCGCGAGCGGCGCGAGGTCGGCCGCGACATTGCGGGCGACCGCGACGAGATCGACGCGGACGAACGGATTGCGGCACTGGTCGAAGCGCTGGATGTCGAGCAGTTGCTCGGCCAATGTCGCAAGCCGCGCCGAATCCTCGAGCAGGCGGGTTTTCTCCGGACCTGGCGGCAGCGACTCCAGCCGCGTGTTGAGGATCGCGATCGGCGTGCGCAATTCATGCGCCGCGTCGGCGACGAATCGCTGGTGCCGGGAATAGCCGTCGTCGAGCCGTTTCAGCGCATCGTTGATGGCGGTCACCAGCGGCGCTACCTCGAGCGGCAGATGGTCCGCCGACAGTCGGCTGCCGCGCTGGCGGAAATCGATGCGGCGCGCTTCGTCGGCGGTGGTATCGAGACCGGCGAAGGCGCGCTTCACCACCATCGGCGTCGCGATGAAGGTGGCGCATGCCATCAGGAAAAGGCCGGGCAGGGCAATGGCGAGGAATGCCAGCGTCGTGGCGAGCGCGGTCTTGACGCTCGACATTGGCCCTTGCGTCGCTGTGAGCACCTGCACGGGGCCGGCGTCGGAATTGACGCGCTTCAGCCGCGCCGGCGGCTTGCGCGGATCATCCTCGAACATCTGCCAGCCGAGCCGCGCCTGGCTGATCTGGTCGAGCGCGTCGCCGATCCTGGCAAATTCCGGCGGCACGGCGCCTTCCGTCAGCGATCGGCCTTGCCGGTCGCGCACTAGGAACCAGAGGTCGGGCGTGTCGTCACGAAGCTTTTGCAGTTCGGCCGTCGGGCGCAAAATCAGCTCGCCCTTGCCGTCGCGTGCGACCGCGCCCTGCACGATGGAAATCACATGATCCTCATCGCGCGGAACGATCAGGAAGCCGGTGGCACACAACGCGCTGATCAGGCAAACGATCAGCATGGCAAGCAGCAGCGCCTGGAGCGTCACCAGCCGCCAGCTCAGTTGCGAGCGCAAGCAATAGTGCTCGGCCTGTTCGCTCATGACGTTTGCTTCAAGAGATAGCCGACGCCGCGGATGCTGTGGATCTCGACGCCGGCGTTGGCGTCCGCGAGTTTGCGGCGCAACCGCGAGACGTGCGCGTCGAGCGCGTTGGACTGGATCTCGTCCTCGAAATTGTAGACCGCTTCCTCCAGCGTCGCGCGCAGCACGGTGCGGCCCATGCGGCGCAGCAGCGTCTCCAGCACCAGCAGCTCGCGCCGCGGCAGCTCGAGCGGACGGCCGTCGACACTGGCCTCGCGATGGCCGCAATCGAACGCCACCCGGCCGGCCCTGATGATCTCGAGCTGCAGGCCGGCGGGGCGGCGCAGCACGGCGCGCAGCCGCGCCATCAGCTCCTCGACCGCGAACGGCTTGGCCAGATAGTCGTCGGCGCCGCTGTCGAGGCCAGTGATGCGGTCGGTGAGATCGCCGCGCGCGGTCAGCACGATGATCGGCACGCCGTCGGCCTTGGCGCGCAGCTTCGGGATCAGCGTGAGGCCGTCGCCGTCCGGAAGCTGGCGGTCGAGCAGGACCGCGCCATGCACGTCGGCACAGATCGCTTCCTCGGCCTCGGCAAGGTTCGGCACGTGGTCGACCACCATGTCGTAGCCCTTCAGCGCCTGTGACAGCGCCGCCGCCATTTCGGCCTCATCCTCAACCAGCAGTATCCGCATGTCCTTGTGGGTCCAGCTCCTGAAGGCAGGTTTTAGGGCAAGTAACATTGCAACAACATTGCGGAAATGGCTGCCTGTCGCGAGCAGGGGTGCCATGTTGTCACCCCCTCAAGACAGTCCGGAAGGCGCTGGCTATAACCGCCCGCACACAAATCTGGGAGGACTGCCAATGATCTACGAGACCCGCGTCTATCGCTGCCTGCCGGGACGGCTGCCGGCGCTGCTCAAGCGCTTCGAGACCATCACGCTGAAGCTCTGGGACAAGCACGGCATCAGGCAGGCCGGTTTCTTCACGACGCTGGTCGGGGAATCCAACCAGGACCTGACCTATCTGCTGGCCTGGGAATCGCTCGCCGAGCGCGAGAAGAAGTGGACCGCGTTCGCGACCGATCCGGAATGGATCGCCGCACGCGCCAAGACCGAGGAGGACGGCCAGATCGTTCTCACCATCGTCAACCAGCTTCTGGTGCCGACGGCGTTTTCGTCGGTCAAGTGACGCCCGCTGCGGCCATGTTCCCGTCATTGCGAGCGAAGCGAAGCAATCCATTCGTACTGCATATGCGGAGCGATGGATTGCTTCGTCGCTTCAGCGCAAAATTGCTTCGCAATTTTGTCGCGAGCTCCTCGCAATGACGGGGAGGCATCTTTTCTCGGTCCCTTGGGGAGGGAAAGTTGCAGCGACGCTATTGCAGGCAGCCCGAGGTCTGATCGCCCTGGGTCACCATCGGCTTGCCGTTGATGAAGACGCCGTGGCTGCCGGAGGTCGTCTTGCCGCCGCAATGCGTGCGATCGCCCATGACCACCGCCGGCTTGCCGTTGATCAGGACGTTGGGCACGCCCTCGACGAGCGGGCCGCCATTGCTGGTGGTATCGCCGCTGCGCGCCGCCGGCTTGCCATTGACGGTCACGCCGGTGGCGCCGCTGGTGACGACCCCGGGCTGGCTGCTGGTCTGGCCGTAGGCGAGGCCCGACATCGCCGACAGGGCGGCGACGGCTCCGATCATCAGCGGGATGCGCATGGCTTCCTCATGGGAATCTGTTCCGCGCCAGTTTATAGGCGCTGTTTGGGCGGGATTGTGTTAGCACGGCGCACCCACGGCGTCAGCGCAACCCCCTCATCGTGCGGGATGGCTTGATCCGTCCCGCGCGGGACTGCATGGTCGCCGGCAAAAGGATGCAGCATTTTGACCAATCAGGTTTCCGCGCAGGCCGCCGCGCCGATCGTTGCCGTCGGATCGGCCAAATTCGGCAATGCCTTGCCGATTTCGATCATCGCCGGTCCCTGCCAGCTCGAGAGCCGCGCGCACGCGCTTGAAGTGGCGTCCGCGCTGAAGGAGATCGCGGCGCGGCTCAAGATCGGTCTGGTGTACAAGACCTCGTTCGACAAGGCGAACCGCACCAGCGCGACGGCGGCGCGCGGCATCGGATTGGCGCAGGCGCTGCCTATCTTCGCCGAGATCCGGTCTTCGCTCGGGCTGCCGGTGCTGACCGACGTGCATGAGGCGACCCAATGCGCCGAAGTGGCGCAGGCGGTCGACGTGCTGCAGATCCCGGCCTTCCTGTGCCGGCAGACCGATCTCTTGCTGGCCGCGGCCGCGACCGGCAGGGTCGTCAATGTCAAGAAGGGCCAGTTCCTGGCGCCGTGGGACATGGCCAATGTGGTCAGCAAGATCACCGGCGCCGGCAACGCCAATGTGCTGGTCACCGAGCGCGGCGCGTCGTTCGGCTACAACACGCTGGTCTCGGACATGCGCGCGCTGCCGATTCTTTCGCGCACCACCGGCGCGCCTGTGATCTTCGACGCCACCCATTCGGTGCAGCAGCCGGGCGGCAAGGGCACCTCGTCGGGCGGTGAGCGTGAATTCGTGCCGGTGCTGGCGCGCGCCGCGGTCGCGGTCGGCGTCGCCGGCGTGTTCATCGAGACCCATCCCGATCCGGATCACGCGCCGTCGGACGGCCCCAACATGGTGCCGCTCCGCGACTTCGAGTCCCTCGTCAAGCGGCTGATGCAGTTCGACGCGCTGGCCAAGACGGCGGCCTGACCGGCGGACAACGACATGACCGCAACCAGCGGCATGCCGCAGGCCCTTAACGTGATCACGCTGGCGACCTTCGCAGCGAGCCTGTCGGTGCGCGCGCTGGATCCGGTTCTGCCGCATGTCGCTGAGGATTTCGGCGTCAGCATCGCGACGGCGGCGAGCTTTGCCGCGGTGTTCGCCTTTACCTTTGCCGCGGTGCAGCCGGCGATCGGCGCCGCTGCCGACCTGTTCGGCAAGGCGCGGCTGATGACGATCTGCCTCGGACTGCTCGGCGTCGCCAACATTCTCGGCGCGCTCTCGACCTCGTTTCCGATGCTGTTCGTGACCCGCATCCTTGCCGGCGTCGGCTCGGGCGGCGTGTTTCCGGTGGCGCTGTCGCTGACCAGCGATCTGGTCGGTCCGGATAAGCGGCAGCTCGCGATCGGGCGAACGCTGGCGGGCTCGATGACCGGCAATCTGCTCGGTGCCACGGCATCCGGCCTGATCGGCGACTTCCTCGGCTGGCGCGGCGTGCTCGCGGTTCTCGGCGGCCTCGTGATCATCGTCGCGCTGGCGGTTGCCTCCGGCTTCCGCGGCGCCGCGCTGAACCGTCCGCCGCGCACTAGCCTGAAGGCGCTTCGCCACGGTTATCGCACCATCTTCACCAATCCGAATGCCCGCATCTGTTACTCGGCGGTCTTCATCGAAGGCTGCTGCGTGCTCGGGCTGTTTCCCTTCATCGCCTCGTTCCTGTTCGAGCTCGGCGAGACCTCGCTGTCGATCGCCGGCATCGTGATCGCAGGCTTTGCGATCGGCGGATTGCTCTACACGCTGACGGTGTCGCGCCTGCTGCCGTGGATCGGGGTGAGGGGCATGATGGTCGTCGGCGCGACGCTGGTTGCAATCCAATTGGTCGGCGTCGCCTTCGGGCCGCACTGGAAGCTGCAGATGGCGGGCCTCCTGGTGATGGGCCTCGGCTTCTACATGATCCACGGCTGCCTGCAGGTGTTCGCCAGCGAGCTGTCGGTCGAAGCGCGCGCCACCGCGCTGTCGCTGCACTCGTTCTTCTTCTTCATGGGCCAGACCGTCGGCCCGATCGCTTACGGCTTCGGCCTGCAACACGTCGGCAAGACCGCGACGTTGGTGTCAGCCGCCGCCGTGATGGTCGTGCTCGGCTTTATCTGCGCGCGGTTTCTGCGGCAGACCAGGCCCGCCGATGCGCAGACAACCTAGGCGTCCACGGGCCCACCGGCGGTGGCAGACACAACAAGCAGGGAAGCGGGGTGCAGCGTCAGGATGACGCATGTCGCAGCAGCGTTCGGACGACCGCGCATGGCATGAGGATTGCTTATTTCTCGCCATTTGAGGTGAGAGCGTGGACGTCCAGACTGGCTGGCCTATTCGAGGGAATGCGGACGTCAGGACAACGGGATATGGCACCGAGCCTCCACTTCAACGTTTTCTGGCCTCCTGCCACCAAGAATTCAAATCGGACAATTCCGGCGCGCTCGCCGACTACATTCCGGAGCTGAAACGGGCCAACCCGGCGCATTTCGGCATCAGCCTCGTCACCATCGATGGCCATGTCTACGAAGTCGGCGACAGCGCCGCTCCTTTCACCATCCAGTCCGTTTCGAAGGCGTTCGTGTTTGCGCTGGCCCTCGATCTCGTCGGCGAAGCGCGCGTCGCGTCGGCGATCGGCGTCGAGCCGAGCGGTGAGGCATTCAACTCCATCCGGCTGACCAACGACAACAAGCCGTTCAATCCGATGGTCAACGCCGGCGCGATTGCCTGCTCCGGGCTGATCCACGAGGTCGATGGCCGCGCCGCATTCGAGCGCATCCGGGACAAGCTCGGCCAGTTTGCCGGCCGCGAACTCGACGTCGACGACGCGGTCCATGCGTCGGAGACGGCGACCGGCAACCGCAATCGCGCGATCGCCTGGCTGCTGCGCAACTACCTCGTGCTGCAGGACGGCGTCGATGCCGTGCTCGATGTCTATTTCCGGCAATGCGCAATTCTCGTCACCGCGCGCGACCTCGCGGTGATGGCCGCAACGCTCGCCAATCGCGGCGTCAATCCGGTCACCGGCGTCCAGGTGGTGACGCCGCATGTCGTCGCGCGCACGCTGTCGGTGATGACGAGCTCGGGCATGTACGACTATGCCGGCGAGTGGATCTATCGCGTCGGAATGCCCGCCAAGAGTGGGGTCGGCGGCGGCATCGTCGCAGCGCTCCCGTCGCAATTGGGGCTCGGCACCTTTTCGCCGCTGCTCGATGGGCACTTCAACAGCGTGCGAGGCCTGAAGGTTTGCGAGGCGCTGTCGGCGCGATTTGATCTGCATATGCTCAACCGCAGCGGCGACGTCCGCACCTGCATCATCGCCGACTACGACATCTTCGGCATCACCTCCCGCCGCAGCCGCCAGCCGCACGAACAGCAGATCCTCGATGACCGCCACAGTGACACCCGCGTCATCGAGCTGGTGGGGGCGCTCAACTTCGCGTCGATCGACTACGTCACTCGCCGGCTGTCCAGCGAGCCGCCCGGCGCGCCGCTGCTGATCCTAGATTTCCACCGCGTGCCCGACATCACGGCAGCCGGCGCCCAGCTGCTGGCTGAGAAAATCGCCACGCTCGGAAATTCCGGTGTCACCACGATCATCTCCGGTGTCGAGACGACGTCGCCGGTCTGGGCCACGATCCGCGCGCAGATCGAAGAGCCGAAGCGGTTGCGGCATTTTCCGCTGCTCGACGACGCCGTTGAATGGGCCGAGGATCAACTGATCTACCGCTATGGCGGCTTCACCGAGACCAAGGAGACCGCCCATCTCGGCGAGCAGGCGCTGTTGGCCGATCTCGCGCCCGAGGAGATCGCTGCGCTCGCCGAACTCTCGACGCCGCGCCGCTACGACGCCGGCCAACGCATCGTCGTGGCCGGCGAGCCGGCCAATTCGTTGTTCTTCCTGCAAAGCGGGATGGTGAGCGTGAAGCTGCCGAGCGGCGTGCGGCTTGCCTCCCTCGGGCCGGGGATGGAGTTCGGCGAGATGGCGATCATCGAGCGCCACCGCAGCGCCGACGTCTGGGCGGACACGCCGGTCAAATGCCTCGAGCTACCGATCGACAGCTTTGCCGACTATCGTCAGCTCCACCCGCAGATTTCGATGAAGATCATGCGCAATCTTTCCGCACTGCTGGCGCGCCGCCTCATCCTCGCCAATGCCAAGGTCGATCTGCTGAGCGCCTATTGAGACGCCGGATCAGCCCCGGCCTCGATAGGGCGCGACGCCCTGATCGGGAACCCAGACGCCTTTCGGCAGTCGGCCGGTCTGAAAGAACACGTCGATCGGGATACCGCCACGCGGATACCAATAGCCGCCGATGCGCAGCCATTTCGGCTTGATCTCGTCCGAGATGCGCTTGCCGATCATGACGGTGCAATCCTCGTGGAAGGCGCCGTGATTGCGGAAGCTCGCCGCATAGAGTTTCAGCGACTTAGATTCCAGGAGCCATCGGCCCGGCACATAGTCGAGCACCAGATGGGCGAAGTCCGGCTGGCCGGTGATCGGGCAGACCGAGGTGAATTCCGGGATAGCGAAGCGCACCAGATAATCCGTGCCGGCCTGCGGATTGGGGACGCGGTCGAGCACCGCCTTGTCCGGGCTATCCGGCCACGCGACGGCACGGCCGAGTTGCAGGGTTTTCTTCGCCATGGGCCTCATCCTTGTGGGAGCGGCCGAAATGAACGGAAGCGGGCGGTTCGTCAACCGTCCGCGTGCGGGGGCAGGGTGCTACGCGGGCGCGGCAGTCTGGATCAGGACCAAGCGGTCTTGGCCGGATTCACAGCCCCAGACCTCGCCGGGCCGGCCATCGAGTTGCCGGACATTCGCGCCGGCGCGGTCGCTCGGAAAGGCGTTGAAGGTCGCGCCCACCGGATCGAAGCGCATGATCGCGTTGGCCGAGAAATCGGTGAGCCAGACCTTGTCCTTGTCGTCGACATAGACGGCATAGGTCCGTGGATTGCTGCCGGGCAGCTTCCAGGCCCTCCACGTCCCGTCGGCGGGATCGTGCACCGACACGTTGCCGCTGTTCCATTCGCTGACCCAGATCCGCCCCCGCGAATCCGACCACACCCGTCGCGCGCCCTGTTTCGGCGTCGGCGGCTGGACCACGCTGGCGTTGCCGGTCGCAAGGTCAATCCGTGCGATATAGCTGCCGGCAAGCGAGGCGTACCAGATGTCGCCGTTTGGGGTCACGGTGATGCCGTAGGGGCCGACGCCGCGCGGTGCCTCGAACACCTTCATCTCACCGGATTTCGGATCGAGCCGGCCGTAGAAGCCGGACTGGCCGGTGAACCAGTAGACGCCGCGCTTGTCGAACACGCCGGTATTGAGATTGGCGTCAGCGGCTTTCTCAGGCAGGCGGAACAGCGTCACCTTGTGGTCGCCGGGGTCGACGCGGGCGATCGCATTCTGCCCGCCCTCGGTTACCCATGGCGCGCCGTCGGGGCCGATCGTGACGCCGTGCGGGGCCGCACCCTTGCCGAGGCTGACCAGCTTGAACGCACTGTCGCGCGGATTGAGCCGGCCCAGCGCACCGCTGCGCTGGCCCGTGAACCAGACGGTGCCATCGGGCGCCGGCGTGACATCGTGCAGGCCGGTCCCGGCGTCGACGTTGAAATATTTCACCCGGAACGGCGTCTGGGCATCCTGCGCCTGCGCTCTCTTGGTCAAAATCGCGGCAGTGGTGGAGGCGAGAAACTGGCGACGGTTCATTGCGTTATCCCGGCTTCGTGAAACAATGGGCCAGCACGCGAAGGTAATCCCGACAGCATAAACCCACCACATTGCACCGTCAGACGGGCCGGGCGGGCGGGCCGTTCACATTTGCTTGCGCGCCGTGTATGACGCGGCGCATCAGCCAACCCCATATCGAGAAAGAGCACGTCATGACTGACATCGTCGACATCATCGGCCGCGAAATCCTTGATAGCCGCGGCAACCCCACGGTCGAGGTCGATGTGGTGCTGGAGGATGGGTCAATCGGTCGCGCGGCCGTGCCGTCGGGCGCCTCCACCGGCGCGCATGAGGCGGTGGAACTGCGCGACGGCAACAAGGCGCGCTATCTCGGCAAGGGCGTCGAGAAGGCGGTCGCCGCCATCAACGGTGAGATCTTCGAGGCGCTCAGCGACCAGGCGGTCGAGGAGCAGGTCGCGATCGACCAGATCATGATCGAGCTCGACGGCACGCCGAACAAGAGCCGGCTCGGGGCCAACGCCATCCTCGGCGTCTCGCTGGCCTGCGCCAAGGCCGCCGCCGAATCCTTCGACATGCCGCTGTATCGTTATGTCGGCGGCACCTCGGCGCGGACGCTGCCGGTGCCGATGATGAACATCATCAATGGCGGCGTGCATGCCGACAACCCGATCGACTTCCAGGAGTTCATGATCCTGCCGGTCGGCGCCACGTCGTTCGCCGAGGCGCTACGTTGCGGTTCGGAAATCTTCCACACGCTGCGCGGCGAGCTGAAGAAGGCCGGCCACAACACCAATGTCGGCGACGAGGGCGGCTTCGCGCCGAACCTGCCGTCGGCCGACGCCGCCCTCGAGTTCGTGATGAATGCGATCGGCAAGGCCGGCTACAAGGCGGGCGACGACGTCGTGCTCGGCCTCGACTGCGCCTCCACCGAATTCTTCAAGGAAGGCTCCTACGTCTATGGCGGCGAGAACAAGACCCGCTCGCGCTCCGAGCAGGTGAAGTATCTCGCCGATCTCGTCGGCCGCTATCCGATCGTCACCATCGAGGACGGCATGTCGGAGGACGACATGGACGGCTGGAAGGAGCTGACGGATGCGATCGGCAAGAAGTGTCAGCTGGTCGGTGACGATCTGTTTGTCACCAACGTCACCCGGCTTGCCGACGGCATCAAGAACGGCCGCGCCAATTCGATCCTGGTCAAGGTCAACCAGATCGGCACGCTGACCGAGACGCTTGCGGCGATCGAGATGGCCTACAAGGCCGGCTACACCGCCGTGATGTCGCACCGCTCCGGCGAGACCGAGGATTCCACGATCGCCGATCTTGCGGTCGCCACCAATTGCGGGCAGATCAAGACCGGCTCGCTGGCGCGCTCCGACCGTACCGCCAAGTACAATCAGCTGCTGCGCATCGAGCAGCAGCTCGGCACCCAGGCGAAATACGCGGGCAGGGCGGCCTTGAAGGCGCTGGCGTAGCGCCCCAGCTTGAACGGGATCCAACAAAACGCAAAAGGGAGGTCGGGATGAGCGATGGCAAGAGCGGTCTGCAACTGCGTTCGCTGCTCAAGAAGAATGGCGAGCTCGAGATATCGCTGGTCAATGTCCCGACCCCCGAGCCCGGCCCCGACGAGGTCGTGGTCCGGGTCGAGGCGACCCCGATCAATCCGTCCGACCTCGGTCTTTTGATCGGCCCGGCCGACATGTCGGCCGCCAAGGTCTCCGGCAGCAAGGAATTGCCTGTGGTGGCTGCGCGCGTGCCGGAAGCGGCATTGCCGGGCCTCGCCGCACGGCTCGATGAGTCCATGCCGGTCGGCAATGAAGGTGCCGGCGTCGTGATCAGGACCGGTTCATCGGATGCGGCGAAAGCGCTGATGGGCCGCACGGTCGCGATGATCGGTGGCGCGATGTATGCGCAATACCGCACGCTGCGCGTCAACGAATGCCTGCCGCTGCCCGACGGCACCACGCCGGCGGAAGGCGCGTCCTGCTTCGTCAATCCGCTGACCGCGCTCGGCATGACCGAGACGATGCGGCGCGAGGGGCACAAGGCGCTGGTGCACACCGCGGCGGCGTCCAATCTCGGCCAGATGCTCAACAAGATCTGTCTCAAGGACGGCATCGGCCTCGTCAACATCGTGCGCAACAAGGAGCAGGCGGACATCCTGCACAAGATCGGCGCCAAACATGTCGTCGATTCCTCCGCGCCCGATTTCATGGACAAGCTCACCGGCGCGCTGGTGGAAACCGGCGCCACTATCGCTTTCGATGCGATCGGCGGCGGCAAGCTCGCGGGCCAGATCCTGGTCGCGATGGAGACCGCGATCAACAAGACCGCCAAGGCCTACAGCCGCTACGGCTCGAATGTGCACAAGCAGGTCTATGTCTATGGCAGCCTCGACACCCGCTCGATCGAATTGCCGCGCGGCTTCGGCATGGCCTGGGGCGTCGGCGGCTGGCTGCTGTTCCCGTTCCTGATGAAGATCGGTCCGGAGGCCGGCAACAAGCTGCGCCAGCGCGTGGTGGCCGAACTGAAGACGACTTTCGCCAGTCACTACACCAAGGTGGTCTCGTTGCAGGAGACCCTGCAGCTCGACAACATCGCCGTCTACAACAAGCGCTCGACCGGCGAGAAATTCCTGATCAACCCGAACAAGGGCTGAGGATCGAAACGCAGGGGCCGTCCCGATGGGGGCGGCCTTTTTGCTTTGCATAGACCAATTCCGCGAAACGCTGCGTTTCCGGAATTGGACGATCCATGCACTTGCATCTTTCTTGGTGCGCCGGTAGGTGAGGGGCACCAGTTTCACGCGCAATCCGAGGGGAATTTGCTATGGCCTATAACATCGTCACCATTGTCGGCAGCATCCGCAAACAGAGCTTCTCGCTCAAGATCGCCAATGCGCTGGCCAAGCTTGCACCGGCGTCGCTGAAGCTCGATGTGACGACGCTTCAGGAAATTTCCTTCTTCAACCAGGACCTCGAGGCTGCGCCGCCGGCGGACTGGCTTGCCTTCCGCGAGAAGCTGCAGAAGTCGAACGGCGTGCTGTTCGTGACCCCCGAATACAACCGCTCGATCCCGGGCGTGCTGAAGAACGCCATCGACGTCGCCTCGCGGCCCTACGGCAAGAGCTCGTTCATCGGCAAGCCGATCGGCATCATCGGCAATTCGCCCGGACCGCTCGGCGGCGTCAACGCAGTGAAGCACCTGCAAAACATCCTGCCGGGCATTTCCGGCCCGATCCTCGGTCAGCCGGAAGCCTATCTCAACGGCGTCGGCGATGCCTTCGACGACAACGGCGAACTGACCAAGGAGTCGCTCAAGGGCGTGCTGCAGCAGTATCTCGATGCTTTCGCGGCCTTTATCGAAAAGCAGAACCGCTGAGCAAGAGCCCCGTTCCGATTGAATCGGAACGGGCTCTGAACATGTTTTGACGCGTTTTCCTCACGCGAACCGGTACCCACTTCGCTCGAAAACGCTCTGGTTCAGCGTTCGTTAACCCCATGGCCGCATGCTCGCGGCCATGGTTTCCCGCACACGCCTCAAATCGATTCTGACCGGGCTCGCCCTCTATACGCTGGCGGCGCTGATGGTCGGCTATTTCGGCGTCAACGCCTACACCGGCAAATACGGCTTGAACGCGCGGCAGGAGCTCGATCAGGAGATCATCGCGCTGACCTCCGAGCTGGCGCGGCTGAAGAAGGAGCGGGCCGAGGGCGAGCAGCGGGTGTCGCTGCTGCGGTCGGACCGGGTCGATCCCGACATGTTGGACGAGCGCGCGCGCTTCCAGCTCGACTACGCCAATCCGCGTGACCTCGTTCGGATCAACAAGTAACTGACGACGCGTTCTCAAATTTCAAAATCATTCGCGCGCTATCACAAAAATGTCGCGCTGCGCTGCAGTGCGGCATAGCAAAATTCCATCGGGCGAACGCAATCCTTCCAAGGCGATTTGAGTTGGGTTAGAGAGGGTTCTCCGACTTCTCTCACCCGGAATTGCCATGGCCGCACCCAAGAAAAGCGTCGCAAAAGAATCAGGGCAGGAGAAGGCCGGCTCTCCCCCCGAATTCACCAAGGAGCAGGAGCTCAAGGCACTGCGGGACATGCTCCTGATCCGGCGCTTCGAGGAGAAGGCCGGTCAACTCTACGGCATGGGTGCGATCGGCGGTTTCTGCCATCTCTATATCGGCCAGGAAGCGGTCGTGGTCGGCATGCAGATGGCGCTGAAGCCGGGCGACGAGGTCATAACCGGCTACCGGGACCACGGCCACATGCTGGCCTGCGACATGGAAGCCAAGGGCGTGATGGCCGAATTGACCGGACGCCGCGGCGGCTATTCCCGCGGCAAGGGCGGCTCCATGCACATGTTCAGCAAGGAGAAGCACTTTTATGGCGGTCACGGAATCGTGGGCGCGCAGGTCTCGCTCGGCACCGGCCTTGCGTTCGCCAACCGCTATCGCGGCAACGATAACGTCAGCGTGACCTATTTCGGCGACGGCGCGGCCAACCAGGGCCAGGTCTATGAAAGCTTCAACATGGCGGAGCTGTGGAAGCTGCCGGTGATCTACGTGATCGAGAACAACCGCTATGCGATGGGCACCTCGGTGTCGCGCGCATCGGCCCAGCAGGACTTCTCCAAGCGCGGCGCCTCCTTCAACATTCCGGGCAGGCAGGTCGACGGCATGGACGTGCGCGCCGTCAAGGCCGCCGCCGATGAGGCCGTGGCCTGGTGCCGCGGCGGCAACGGTCCGATGATTCTGGAGATGCAGACCTACCGCTACCGCGGCCACTCGATGTCCGATCCGGCGAAGTACCGCACGCGCGAGGAGGTCGAGAAGGTGCGTCACGACCAGGACCCGATCGAGCAGGTGCGCAATCGCTTGCTGGCCTCGGGCGCCAGCGAGCAGGACCTCAAGGCGATCGACGCCCAGGTGCGCGAGATCGTCAACGAGGCCGCCGACTTCGCGCAGCACGATCCGGAGCCGGATCCAGCCGAGCTCTACACCGACATCTACCGCTGACCCCACCCGCGCAGACGAATTTCAAGACCGATTTCGGGAGCCGATATGCCCATTCAAGTGCTGATGCCTGCGCTGTCGCCCACCATGGAGAAGGGCAACCTCGCCAAATGGCTGAAAAAGGAAGGCGAGACCATCAAGTCCGGTGACGTCATCGCCGAGATCGAGACCGACAAGGCGACGATGGAGGTCGAGGCAACCGACGAGGGCACGCTCGGCAAGATCCTGATTCCGGAAGGCACCGCGGACGTTGCGGTGAACACGCCGATCGCCACCATTCTCGTCGACGGCGAAAGCGCCGCCGACCTCGCCAAGGCGCCGGCGGCACCGGCGCCGCAGCCGAAGGCCGCCGAGGCCGCGCCTGCCGAAGCCAAGGCGGAAGCGCCGCAGCCCGCGGCGAAGGCGCCGGCCGCGCCCGCGACCGAGCCACTGCCTGATCCGGAAATCCCCGCGGGGACCGAGATGGTCACGCAGACCATTCGCGAGGCGCTGCGCGATGCGATGGCCGAGGAGATGCGCCGCGACGGCGACGTCTTCATCATGGGCGAGGAGGTCGCGGAATATCAGGGCGCCTACAAGGTGACACAGGGCCTGTTGCAGGAATTCGGCGCCCGCCGCGTGATCGACACGCCGATCACCGAGCACGGCTTTGCCGGCGTCGGCGTCGGCGCGGCGATGGCGGGCTTGAGGCCGATCGTCGAGTTCATGACCTTCAACTTCGCCATGCAGGCGATCGACCAGATCATCAACTCCGCCGCCAAGACGCTCTATATGTCCGGCGGCCAGATGGGATGCTCGATCGTGTTCCGCGGCCCGAACGGCGCCGCCGCGCGTGTCGCCGCGCAGCACAGCCAGGACTATGCGGCGTGGTACTCGCAGATCCCGGGCCTCAAGGTGATCGCGCCGTATTCGGCCGCCGATTACAAGGGCCTGCTCAAGGCCGCGATCCGCGATCCCAATCCGGTGATCTTCCTCGAGAACGAGGTGCTGTACGGCCACACCGGTGAGGTGCCGAAGCTGGCTGATTTCGTGGTGCCGATCGGCAAGGCGCGGATTGCCCGCGCCGGCAAGGACGTCACCATCGTCTCCTGGGCGATGGGCATGTCCTATGCGCTGAAGGCTGCCGACGAACTCGCCAAGGAAGGTATCGAGGCCGAGGTCGTCGATCTCCGCACCATCCGTCCGATGGATACCGAGACCATCATCAACTCGGTGAAGAAGACCGGCCGCGCGGTGACGGTCGAGGAGGGCTGGCAGCAGAGCGGCGTCGGCTCCGAGGTCGCCGCGCGCATCATGGAGCACGCCTTCGACTATCTCGACGCGCCGGTGGCGCGCGTCTCCGGCAAGGACGTGCCGATGCCTTATGCCGCCAACCTTGAAAAGCTTGCTCTGCCCTCCGTCGCCGAGGTGGTCGCCGCCGCCAAGGCCGTATCCTACCGGTAACGCCGATGACCGGTCCCAAGGAGCAGCCGCTGCCCCCTGACGTGATGGGCCGCGACGATGCCATTGAAGTGCTGCGCGCCTTCGTCGTCGATGGCGGCCTGTCGATCGCGTTCCAGCGCGCTTTCGAGGAGCCGGACATGTGGGGGCTGATGCTGGTCGACATCGCCCGCCATGCCGCACGCGCCTATGCGCGCGAGAGCGAATACACCGAGGACGAGGCGCTCGCGCGCATCGTCGAGATGTTCGAAGCCGAAATCGCCCGGCCGACCGACATGGGCCAAACCAAACCGCGGTCGCAACAAGGTCACTGACAATGCCGATCAATATTCTCATGCCCGCGCTGTCGCCGACGATGGAAAAGGGCAACCTCGCCAAGTGGCTCAAGAAAGAGGGCGACAAGGTCAAGTCCGGCGACGTGATCGCGGAGATCGAGACCGACAAGGCGACGATGGAAGTCGAGGCGGTCGATGAAGGCACGATCGCCAAGATCCTGGTGCCGGAGGGCACGCAGGACGTGCCGGTCAACGACGTCATCGCCGTCATGGCCGGCGACGGGGAGGATGTGAAGGCGGCAGCCAGCGCCGGAGCGGGTGCCGCACCGGCCGCTAAACCCGCCGAGGCGCCGAAGCCCGCCGCCCAGGCCGCGCCTGCGGCGGCTCCCGCACCGGCGGCGGCGCCTGCGCCGAAGCCGGCCGCAGCGCCAGCGCCGGCAGCGGCGCCTCAGGCTGCTGCACCGGCCGCGCAGGCTAACGGCCACGCCCGGGTGTTCTCATCGCCCCTGGCGCGCCGGCTGGCAAAGGAAGCCGGCATCGATCTTACCCGCATCACCGGCACCGGCCCGCATGGCCGGGTCATCGCGCGCGACGTCGACGAGGCCAAGTCCGGCAAAGGCCTGAAGGCGCCGGCGGCAGCGCCCGCCGCGGGACCGAGCATCGCGCCGTCAATGTCGGACAAGCAGATCCTCGCGCTGTTCGAGCCGGGCTCCTACGAGGTGGTGCCGCATGACGGCATGCGCCGCACCATCGCGCAGCGTCTCACCGCCTCGGTGCAGAACGTCCCGCACTTCTACCTCACCATCGACTGCGACATCGGCAAGCTGCTCGCCGCGCGCGAGGAGATCAACGCCGCAGCGCCGAAGGACAAGGAGAAGAAGCCGCTCTACAAGATCTCGGTCAACGACTTCGTCATCAAGGCGATGGCGGTCGCGCTGCAGAAGATTCCGAACTGCAACGTCAGCTGGACCGAAGGCGGCATGCTCAAGCACAAGCATTCCGACGTCGGCGTCGCGGTGGCGATGCCGGGCGGCCTGATCACGCCGATCATCCGCAAGGCCGAGACCAAGACGCTCTCGACCATCTCCAACGAGATGAAGGATTTCGCCGCCCGCGCCCGCGCCCGCAAGCTGAAGCCGGAGGAATATCAGGGCGGCACCACCGCGGTCTCCAACCTCGGCATGTACGGCATCAACCACTTCACCGCCGTGATCAACCCGCCGCACGCCTCGATCCTCGCGGTCGGCACTTCGGAGGAGCGTCCGGTGGTGCGCGGCGGCAAGATCGAGATCGCGCACATGATGAGCGTGACCCTGTCGTGCGATCACCGCGCGATCGACGGCGCGCTAGGCGCCGAGCTGATCGGTGCCTTCAAGCAGCTGATCGAAAACCCCGTGATGATGATGGTGTGACGGGCATCCGCCATGTACGCGATCGTCGGTCCGTACGTCCTGCTCGCCGCTATCGCCGTCGCGTTGCTCGTCGCGGTCAACCGCGACCTGATATCGACGATCCAGTTCAGGATCATGATGATCGGCGCCGCGGTGCTGGCGCTGGCGTGGTCCGTGTTCCTCGGTGCGGTATGGCGGGAGTACGGATGAATGGCCGGCACGGCTTGCACGCGCTGGCTCTGGATCTCGCTGTTGCTGTCGGCCGCACTGGTGCTCAATCCGGTCGGATTGGATCTTCTGCACTCCGCGTTCTTCGCCGGCGAACAGCTGGCGCGGAACATCGCCCAGCCGATCGTGCTGACGGCCCTGGCCATCATGGCCGTGGTGATCGGGCTCGAATGGCTGGTCAGGTCATTGATCGCAAGAAGCCGCGCCCGCGGCGTCACACGTTGAGTTGAACGGGAGCCGCCATGGCCGACACATCCTTTGACGTCATCATCATCGGCTCCGGCCCCGGCGGCTACGTGACCGCGATCCGTGCCGCGCAGCTCGGTTTCAAGACCGCGATCGTCGAGAAATCCTATCTCGGCGGCATCTGCCTGAACTGGGGCTGCATTCCGACCAAGGCGCTGCTGCGCTCCGCCGAGATCTATCACTACATGCAGCACGCCAAGGATTACGGGTTGTCGGCCGACAATGTCTCGTTCGATCCGAAGGCGGTGGTGCAGCGCTCGCGCGGCGTCTCGAAGCGCCTCAATGACGGCGTCGGCTTCCTGATGAAGAAGAACAAGGTCACGGTGATCTGGGGCGAGGCCACGATCGACGCGCCCGGCAAGATCACGGTGAAGAAGTCGGCGGTCGAGGCGCCGAAGGGCGCCAGCGGCGAGGGCAGCTATCAGGCCAAGCACATCATCGTGGCGACCGGCGCGCGGCCGCGCGTGCTGCCCGGGCTCGAGCCCGACAAGAAGCTGATCTGGACCTATTTCGAGGCGATGGTGCCGGAGCGGATGCCGAAGTCGCTGCTGGTGGTCGGCTCCGGCGCGATCGGCATCGAGTTCGCCTCGTTCTTCCACACCATGGGCGCCGACGTCACCGTGGTCGAGGTGCTGCCGCAGATTCTCCCGGTCGAGGATGCGGAAATCGCAGGGCTCGCCCGCAAGCGGTTTGAGAAGATGGGGATCAAGATACTCACCTCGACCAAGGTGACAAAGCTCGAGAAGAAGGCCGACAGCGTGGTTGCGACCATCGACGACGGCAAGGAGAAGCCGCAAGCGGTGGAGTTCGAGCGCGTGATTTCGGCGGTCGGCGTGGTCGGCAATATCGAGAATCTCGGGCTGGAGAAGCTTGGCGTCAAAACCGATCGCGGCTGCATCGTGATCGACGGCCTCGGCAAGACCAACGTTCCCGGCATCTATGCGATCGGCGACGTCGCGGGACCGCCGATGCTCGCGCACAAGGCCGAGCATGAGGGCGTGATCTGCATCGAGGCGATCAAGGGCCTGCATCCGCATCCGATGGACAAGCTGATGATCCCGGGCTGCACCTACTGCAACCCGCAGGTCGCCTCCGTCGGCCTCACCGAGGCCAAGGCCAAGGAAGACGGCCGCGAGATCCGGGTCGGCCGCTTCCCGTTCGTCGGCAACGGCAAGGCGATCGCGCTCGGCGAGGACCAGGGCCTCGTCAAGGTGATCTTCGACAAGAAGACCGGCCAGCTGCTCGGCGCACACATGATCGGCGCCGAGGTCACCGAGCTGATCCAGGGCTACGTCGTGGCGATGAATCTGGAGACCACGGAAGAGGAACTGATGCACACCGTGTTCCCGCATCCGACCTTGTCGGAAATGATGAAGGAAGCGGTGCTCGACGCCTACGGGCGGGTGCTGAATATTTGAGTGGCCGAATTCAGCTCGTCATGCGCGGGCTTGACCCGCGTATCCATCAAGCGAAAGCTTTTTTGCAAGATGGATCGCCGGGTCAAGCCCGGCGATGACAAGCGGAAAGAGCCGTTGACGCAAGAAGCCTGAGAAAGAACAGAGCCAGTGAAAGACAACGACAACCTCACCATCGAACGCCCGACTTTCGTCACCCATCTCGAATGCGCGATGGAGGGCGATCATTATCCCGCCGACCAGGTGCACAACCTCTCCAAGGCCGGCAAGCCGCTGCTGGTGCGCTATGACCTTGCCGGGGTGAAGAAGGCGCTGACGAAGGACGCCCTGGCGCAGCGTCCCGCCGATTTGTGGCGCTACCGCGAACTGCTGCCGGTGCGCAAATGCAAGGATATCGTCAGCCTCGGCGAGGTCACGACGCCGCTGATCCGGCTGCCGCGGCTCGGCGCCAAGCTTGGCGGCGGCGAGATCATTGTGAAAGATGAAGGCCGGCTGCCGACCGGCTCGTTCAAGGCACGCGGCCTGGTGATGGCGGTGTCGATGGGCAAGGCGCTCGGCATCAAGCACATGGCGATGCCGACCAACGGCAATGCCGGCGCGGCGCTGGCGGCCTATGCGACCTCCTGCGGCATCAAGACCACGATCTTCTGCCCGGCCGATACGCCGGAGGTGAATGTCAGCGAGATCGAGCTGCAGGGCGCCACCGTTTATCGCGTCAACGGCTATATCGATGACTGCGGCAAGATCGTCGGCGAGGGCAAGGCGAAGGTCGGCTGGTTCGATACCTCGACCCTGAAGGAGCCGTACCGGATCGAGGGCAAGAAGACGATGGGGCTTGAACTTGCCGAGCAGCTCGGCTGGGACGTGCCCGACGTGATCTTCTACCCGACCGGCGGCGGCACCGGCCTGATCGGCATGTGGAAGGCGTTCGACGAGCTCGAGAAGATCGGCTTCATCGGAAGCAAGCGCCCGCGCATGGTCGCGGTGCAGGCCTCCGGCTGCGCGCCGATGGTGCGGGCCTATGAGGCCGGCACCGAGCACGCCGCGCGCTGGGAGGACGCCCACACCATCGCCTCGGGCATCCGCGTGCCCCAGGCGATCGGCGACTTCCTCATCCTGCGCGCGGTGCGCGAGAGCAAGGGCTTTGCGATCGCCGTCGATGACGACAAGATCAGCGCCGCCCTCAATGAGGTCGCGCGCGAGGAGGGGCTGTTGCTGTGCCCCGAGGGCGCCGCGACCTACGCCGCCTACAAGGAGAGCCTCGCCGACGGCCGTGTCAGCAAGACCGACCGCGTGATGCTGTTCAACTGCGCCAGCGGCCTGAAATACCCGCTGCCGCCGATCACCCGCACGCTCGACCGGCACAAGCCGATCGACTTCTCGCAGTTCTGACGCCTCATCCGAAGGGCCATCTTGTCGAGAGGTGGCCCTTCAAAAATAATTGGAAACAAGAAAATTGAGGGAGAGCGTGATGCGGAAGCTGGTTCTGGCCGTGTTGGCGATGTTGGCGTTAACGGGGAACGTTTCCGCGGAAACCTATCCGACGCACCCGATCACCATCGTGGTGCCGTTTGCCGCCGGCGGTCCTTCGGATGCGATGGCACGCATCCTCGGCGAGCGCATGAAGCAGTCGCTCGGTGAGGTGCTGCTGATCGAGAACGTGACCGGTGCCGGCGGCTCGATCGGCGTCGGCCGTGCGGTGCGCTCGGCGCCCGACGGCTACACCATCTCGTTCGGCCATCTCGGCACCCATGTCGCCAACGGCGCGATCTACAAGCTCGGCTACGACCTCGTCACCGATCTCGAGCCGGTGGTGCTGCTGCCGAGCAACCCGATGATCATCGTCAGCAAGAACGCCGTGCCGGCGAAATCGCTGAAGGAATTGCTGGAGTGGCTGAAGTCGCGGCCGGCGCCGCCGACCGCGGGCACCGCCGGCGCCGGCAGCGGCAGCCATATCGCCGGGCTCTATTTCGAGAACGTTTCCGGCATCAAGCTGCAATATGTGCCGTATCGCGGCACCGGGCCGGCGCTGAACGACCTCGTCGCCGGTCAGATCGACATCATCGTCGACCAGACCTCGAACTCGATCAACCAGGTCCGCGCCGGCAATATCCGCGCCTATGCGGTCACCGATTCCAAGCGGGTCGCGAATGCGCCCGACGTCGCGACGGTCGACGAGGCCGGCCTGCCGGGCTTCCACATGACGCTGTGGTCCGGCCTCTGGGTGCCGAAGGGTACCCCGAAGGAGATCGTGGCCAAGCTCAACGCCGCTGCGGTCGAGGCGATGGCCGATCCGGCCGTGCAGAAGCAGCTCGAGAATTTGGGCTTGCAGATGCCGCCGAAGGATCAGCTCACGCCGGATGCGCTCGGTGCCTGGCAGAAGGCGGAAATCGCCAAATGGTGGCCGATGATCAAGGCCGCCAACGTGAAGGTGGATTGAAACTTGTCATCCCGGCCGCGCGCAATTGCGCGCTAGGCCGGGACGACGTTATTGCGACGGCATTGCCTCAGCCGGCGCCGCGTTGCTCTCCTGCGTTACGACGCGCTCGCCGTTCTTGGCCACTGCCGTGTCGGCATCCTCGAACCGCGCCCGGTAGACCGCGAAATTCTCCATCACGCGCTGCACGTAGTTGCGCGTCTCGGAGATCGGGATCCGCTCCACCCAGTCGACTGGATCGACCTTGGGATCGCGCGGGTCGCCGTAGGCCTTGATCCAGTCGCGGACGCGGCCGCGGCCGGCGTTGTAGCCGGCAAAGGTCATGATGTGGCAGTTGCGATATTCCGACAGCAACGCGCTGAGCTCGGCTGCGCCCATCTGGGTGTTGTAGACGGGATCGGACACCATCCGGCTCCAGTCATAGCTGACGCCGAAGCGCTTGGCGGTGTCACGACCAGCTTCCGGCGTCACCTGCATCAGGCCGACGGCGTTGGCCGCTGACTTGTCGCGCTGGTCGAACGCGCTTTCGGTACGCGCGATCGAGTAGGTCATGCTGCGCCCGATATCTGGCGCGATCGGCATGTGCTTGGGAATGCCGATCACGGGGAAAGCGTAATGGTCGAAGGCAAAGCCGCGCGCGAGTGCGATCTTGCCGATCTGCAGCATGGCGCGGGCATCGTTGCGGCGGCCGGTCAGCTCGCCGAGCGCCTCGAGCATCCCGACATCGGTGCTTTCCTCGGCGAGGTCGGCGGCGAAATAGAGCACGATGTCAGGCTCGCCGATCGCATAGAGCATATCGGCGGCGCGGACGCGCTCATCCGCCGCCATGCTGCCGGCGCTGGCGGCCGGCGAGGGCGCGCGCAGCTCGACGCCACCATCACGGCCGAGCTTGGCCAGCGCGAGCTGACCGTAATAGGCCGTCGGGTAGCGCGCGGCGGCCTGGTAATCGGCCCGCATCGCCGCGGAATTGCCGAGTGCCTCTGCGGCGCGGCCACGCCAATAGGCGGCGCGCGCCAGCACGGTCGGGTTGGTCTGGCCCTCATCGATATGCGCGAAGTGCGCCGCGGCGGCCTTGGCGTCGTTGAGATAACGCAGCGCGATCCAGCCGCGCATGAAGTGCATGTCGGAGCGGTAATAAGGATTGTCCGGCGCCGCCGCGGGCCGGATCACGTCATAGGCCGCCTGGTACTCGCCCTGGTCGAGCAGCTTGCGGGAGAGGATGCGGCGCTCGCGCCACCACTGGTCGGTGTCCTGCTGCGCCATCGTCTCCGGCTCAGCCGCGATCGTCACGCGCGCCGCTTCGTCGACCTTGTTCTTCGCAAGCAGCCATTGAATTCGGCACAGCGTGTAGCCGAGATCGCGGCGGGCATCGGCCGGCACATCGTTGAGCGTGTCCTCTGCCTTGCTGGATTGTCCGCGGACCGCGCCGCAGGCTTTCACGATCGCCAGATCGTTGCTGCCGAGCCGCTGTGCCGCGCGCCTCGCGCCGGCGAGATCCTTGGCGCCGATCCGCTTGTCCATGCGCGCCCGATGGTCGTCGCGCGTCAGCAGGTCCTTGAACGCATCATAGGCGTCGCTCTCGGTGCGATCGGACAGCTCCTCCGAGCGCCAGGCTTCGCGCACCAGCCGGGTGGCGCCGTCGCGGTCGCCTTCAGCCAGCAGCGTGCGGGCGAGCGCGAACTTGCCCTTGCCGCTGATCGGCTGATCGAGGGTGAAGCCGTGCACCGTGGCCGGATCGCTGCGCTCCTGCCAGATCCGCGCTTCGGCGCGCTTGCGCAACAGCGTGACGCTTGGCCAGTCCGGATTGGCCGTCACGAATGCCGCATAGCGGCTGAACGGCGCGCTCGATTCCGAGTGGCGCAGCAGATACCACTCGACGAGTTTTCGCCCGACCGGGTCGGTGATCCTGGCCTGGATGTCGGTCGCATCGCTGGTCTTGCCTCTGCGCGCGGCGAGGATCGCATCCCTGATCGTGGCGAGATCGCCCGACAATTGCGGCCCTGCGGGCTTCTCCGGCTCGGGCGCCTTCTCAGCGGATTTGGAAGGATCGGATTTGGCCTTCGCGGATTTACGTTTGTCGGCGCCATGTCTGGCGTGCCGCCGCTTGCCGGAGGTGCTCTCGCGCGCGGCCTTGCCGCCATGCGCCTTCTTGTCCCCGTGGCCGCTCTTGGCCTGGTGCTGGTGATGCGGCTTGGCGGTCGCCTGGACCGGAAGCAGCGCGAGCGCGGCGGCGGTGGCGAAGCACGCCAGCGGACGTAGGCAACGGTTCATTCCCTGGTCCCCCCTGAGAAACCATGAGGCACAACAGAACGCGTCATACGGCGGCACAACCGCCGCAGATTATCACTACCCTCGATTCTCGAGTCTTAATGCAGCTGCAACTCAACAGGGAAAACGCGGCGAAATATGGAATATGGCGTGTGGAACCCGCTGGAACCGGGATTATTACGGGTGAAAACGGACAGGCAGCACCGTGCTTTGACCGGTTCCGCCTGAGTTGTATCGTCGTAGCGAGCGCACGTGGGGGCTGACGATGTCACTGCAACATCACTTTTCTCGAACCGGTGCATCATGACGGCGTGCCTCAGAACGATCCTCGACGGCGGCCGCTATTTCGAAGGCCCGCGCTGGCATCGCGGGCGGCTCTGGTTCGTCGATTGCATGGCGCGGGCGCTTCTGAGCATCAGCTCGTCGGGCGAGTTGCAGGAGCATGCTGCGCTGACCGACGACACGCCGTGTGGTCTCGGCGTCCTGCCTGATGGCGACATCGTCGTGCTGACGATGTTCAGGAAGCGGCTGCTGCGGTTTTCCGATGGAGCGCTGTCGCTCTATGCCGATCTCTCCGAGGTCGCGACCGGCACGATCGACGACATGATCATCGACGGGCAGGGACGCGCCTATGTCGGCGATCTCGGCTTCGACCTGCCGCCGCCGGAGCGCCGCGGTGCGGTCGGCCGGATCATCCTCGTGATGCCCGACGGCAGTGCCCGCGTCGTCGCGGAAGGCTTGCGGTTTCCCAACGGCATTGCCGTCTCCTCCGACCATCGCCGGCTCGTCGTTGCCGAAATGGATGGCGCAGGTCTCGCCGAATACGACATCGCGCCGGACGGCGGCCTGACCCTGCGCGGGCGGTTCGGCAGCATCAACGATCCCGACGGCATCTGCCTCGATGCCGACGGGGCGACCTGGGTCGCGTCCTTCACGGAAGATGCTTTTGTCCGGATCGATCGCACTGGCGTGGAGCGTGAGCGCATCACGGTGTCCGGTCGCCGCGCGCTTGCCTGCGCGCTCGGAGACGCGGACCGCAGGACGCTGTTCTGCCTGAGCGCGGAGACGTCCTACGAAGAGCTACGCAAGGGCAGGTCCACGTCGCGGATCGATGTGGTCGAGGTCGACACGCCGGGTGATGGCTATCCCTGAGCCGACCGAGGCGAGTCTCACTTCTTCTTTTTCTTCTCTTTCTTCTTCAGGATATCGGCCTGGCTCCTGAAGGCGCGGGCGAGGGAGCGCATCTGGTTGGCGACAAGTGCGTCGGCCGTCGTCAATGCAACCCGCTCCGCGGTCTGCGCCTGCCTGCGAATTGCCTTGGCCATTTTCATGAAGGAACCAATCGCGCCGCGTCGCTCTCGTTCCTGCACCAGCGACAGCGTCTTGACGGCATCTCGCGGTCTTGAGTTTCGTTCTCGTTTCGTTCATAGGAGCGCGCTCCGGGAGAGTGCTGCCATGGACGACGAGCGAGACCGCGAAATCATCAGGCTGTGGAACGAGGTCCGCCGGCTGCAGCGCGAGGGGCGTCCGACGGCGGTGCTGGTCCGCCGGATCGAGAGGGCGCTCGCGGAACGCGAGCAGGAGGCTGCCTGAAACTACGGTCTGCCGCGTCCTCGCAGCGCGCAAGCGGTCTAGCGCCCGCCGTCCGGCCCCATGATCAGATTCGGCAGCCAGGTCGAGATCTCCGGAAAGAAGCAGAGCAACAGCACTGCGAACATCATCAGCAGCACGAATGGCAGCGTGCCCCAGATCACCTCGCTCAGCGGGATGTCGGGCGCGACGTTGCGGATGACGAAGATGTTGAGGCCGACCGGCGGATGGATCAGGCCCATCTCCATCACGATGGTCATGACGACGCCGAACCAGATGATGTCGAACTCGGCCGCGCGCAGCGGCGGCAGGATGATCGGCGCGGTCATCAGGATGATCGAGACCGGCGGCAGGAAGAAGCCGAGCACGATCACCATCACGAGGATCGCAAACAACAGCTCCCAGCGCGGCAGGTGCATGGCGACGATCGCCTCCGCCGCCGACTGCGAGATGTGCAGATAGCTCATCACATAGGAATAGAGCAGTGACATGCCGATGATCAGCATCAGCATGGTGGACTCGCGGATGGTCGATTTCAGGATCGGCGACAGGTCGCTGGGCGTCCACACGCTGTAGATCACGGCGATCAGCCCGAGCGCCAGGAGGCCGCCGAGGCCGGCGGTTTCCGATGGCGTGGCGTAGCCGCCATAGAGCGCGATCATCACGCCGGTCAGCAGCAGCACGAACGGGATCACGCGCGGCAGCGCGCTGAAGCGCTCGGCCATGGTGAATTCGTCATGCTGCAGGATCGCCGCGTCCTTGCCGGTCGCGTCATAGACGGCGCGGGCCATGGCGTATTCCTTGCGGAAGCGGAACACGGCGTAGAAACCGAACAGCGTCACCAGCAGCAGGCCGGGGCCGATGCCGGCGAGAAACAGCCGTCCCAGCGATTTCTCGGCTGCGACGGCGAACAGGATCATCGTGATCGAGGGCGGCAGCAGGATGCCGAGCGTGCCGCCGGCGGCGATGATGCCCGCGGCAAAGCCGCCGGAATAGCCGCGCTTGCGCATCTCCGGGATGCCGGCCGAACCGATCGCCGAGCAGGTCGCCGGCGAGGAGCCGGCCATCGCCGCGAACAGGGCGCAGGCGAATACGTTGGCGACGCCGAGGCCGCCGGGCACGCGGTGCAGCCAGGCGTGCAGCGCCGAATAGAGGTCCTGGCCGGCCCGCGATTTGCCGATCGCCGCGCCCTTCAGGATGAACAGCGGGATCGACAGCAGCGTGATCGAGGCCATCTCCTCGTAGACGTTCTGCGTCACCGTATCGAGCGAGGCCGCCGGCATGAAGATCGCCATGAACACGACCGCGACGGCACCGAGCGCGAACGCGATCGGCATACCGGAGAACATCGCAAACAGGGTGGCAAGTCCGTAGGAGATACCAATACCAAACACGGTCATCGGCGCGCGCCACCCGTCAGCGGAATGATGATTTGCAGGAGGATCTGCACGCAGAGCAGCGTCATGCCCAGCGCCATCAGCACGTAGGGGATGGCGAGCGGCGGCGACCACATCGAGTTGGACACCTGGCCGTCGACATAGGCTTCATGCGCCAGGGTCCAGGATTTCCAGGCGAAGAAGGCGCAGAACGCGAAGCTCGCGACGTCGACCAGCCACAGCCGGATGGCGTTGGCGCGCGCCGAGAGCAGCCCGACGAACGCCTCGATGCTGACATGGCCGCGCTGGCTCTGCACATAGGCCGAGGTCATGAAGGTGGCGCCGACCAGGAGGAAGACGGCCGCCTCGTCCTGCCAGTAGTTCGGGCTGTGGAACAGGGCGCGGCCGAGCACGCTGTAGCTCAGGATCACGCAGGCCGCGACCAGAGCGAGCGCGGCGAACACCACGATGATGTTGTTGCAGATGGACAGCGCGCGCCCAAGCAAGGCCACGGGCGTGTTGCCCGCGGCGATGCTTGCGGTTTCGGCCTGATCCGCGACCGGACCATGCATCATGCGGCGACGTCGCTTGCGAGCTTCAGCAGGTTGGCGGCGGTGGCGGTCTTGGCGCCATAGTCCTTCCATGCGGTATCGCGCGCGATGTCGCGCCACTTGCCGACAATGGTTGCATCGAGCGCGCTGACCTTGGCGCCGGCCTTCTCATAGACCTTGGCGACTTCGGTATCGTCGTCCTGCGCCCCCTTGCGGCCGAACGCCTCGAGCTCGGTGCCGACGGCAAGGATGATGTCCTGCTGGTTTTTCGGCAGCTTGTCGAAGATCGCCTTCGACATCATCAACGGCTCCAGCATGAACCAGTAGGAGGCGCCGGCGCCCGAGGTCAGCGACTTCGCGACCTCCTCGAGGCGGAACGAGATCAGGCTGGTGGAGGAGGTGATGCCGGCGTCGCAGGCGCCGGTCTGCATCGCGGCGTAAAGCTCGTTGGACGGCACCGAGAGCACGGCGGCGCCGGCGGTCTGCAGCACCATGTCCATCTCGCGCGAGCCGCCGCGCACCTTGAGGCCCTTGGCATCTTCAGGCGCCACGATCGCCCTGGAGCGGCTGGCGACGCCGCCGGCCTGCCAGACCCAGGAGATCAGCAGAATGCCCTTGTCGGCGAGGAAGTCGCTCAAGGCCTTGCCGACCGGCTCCTTCTTCCAGCGCAGGCCCTGGTCGTAGGTGGTGACGAGGCCCGGCATCAGGCCGATATTGGTCTCCGGCAATTCGCCGCCGGCATAGGGCATCGGATACAGGCTGAGGTCGAGCGCGCCCTTGCGCATCGCCGAGAACTGCGCGTTGGTCTTGATCAGCGACGAGTTCGGATAGACCTCGGCGGTCAGCTCACCGCCCGAGCGCTTGGCGACCTCGGCCGCGAACATCCTGCACAGCCGGTCGCGGAAGTCGCCCTTGTCGATGGTGCCGCCGGGGAACTGATGCGAGATCTTCAGCGTGGTCGCGGCATGCGCGGTCCCGATGCCCATCCGCAGGACGGCGGGTGCGGCAAGGGCGGAAGCGAGGACGTGGCGGCGTGTGAGCATGGTTCTCCCCTGAGAGCTTCTTGAGTGGCTGTTAGGCCGGCGCGGAGCTTTAGCTTAGCCGGTCTTCGCGTGAATATTCTCTAGTCTGATAGTTCGAGGCGCCCTGATAGTGCGAGCCGATACGGGGCTGCAAGTCCTGACGTTCAAGTCCTGACATTCAAGCCTTGCCGTTGCTGCGGCGCACACAGCCGGCGCCGGCCCATGGCTATTCAACCGTCGCGCGACCATCCGTCGGTGATCGCGCCGCGTCGCTTCAAGAATTTGTTATTGGAGGTAACGACGGCCGGCGCAAGTGCGTCGAGTAGAGAGCGGCAAGTCGTCGCGCTCACATTCGACCACACAAGGGATCATCACCATGACCACCAAGACCCGCCTCGGCCTTTCCGCCGCGCTGCTCTCGTTCAGCCTGGCGCTGGCGCCCGCCGCCTTCGCTCAGGACAAGATGGGCAAGGATGACGCGATGAAGAAGGAAGACACGATGTCCAAGGATGCCATGAAGAAGGACGGTGGCATGATGAAGAAGGACGACGCCATGAAGAAGGATGGCGGCGCGATGATGAAGAAGGACGACGGCATGAAGAAGAACTGACTGCCGTCATCGCCCGCTGTCCGCAGGCCCGCCGCTCTGGCGGGCCTGGTTGTGCCTTAGGCGGTGTGGACAGTTATCGCAGCCATAGGACGATGGCTGCGAGAGTGATGACGGCAAGGTAATTTCGGGCGGTCTTTTCGAAGCGGGTTGCGACGCGGCGGAATTGCTTGAGCTTTGAGAAGCAGCATTCGACGAGATGGCGCTGGGCATAGAGATGCTTGTCGAGCGGATACTTGAGCGCGCGTGACGGGTTGTTGGGGATGACGGCGAGCGCGCCCTTGGCTGCAATGTCCTGGCGCAGGTGATCGGCGTCATAAGCCGTATCGGCCATGAAAACCTCGGCAGGCAATCCCTCGATCAATGTGGCGGCTTGCGGTGCATCGCCCTTCTGGCCTGCGGTGATCGTGAACCGTACCGGACATCCCAAGCCGCGAACGGCCATATGTATCTTGGTGCTCAGGCCGCCGCGCGAACGGCCAAGCGCCTGATCTTCAGACCCCCTTTTTTGGCCCCGGCAGCATGCTGATGGGCTCGAACAATGGTGGAATCGACAATCAGATATTCGAAGTCCGGATCGTCGGACATTGCCTCGAAGATCCGCCACCAGACGCCTTTGGCACTCCATCGGCTGAAGCGCCGGAACGCGCTGTTCCAATCCCCGAACGCTTCCGGAAGATCACGCCAGGGAGAGCCCGTGCGAACGATCCACAGCACACCTTCCACGAACATCCGATTGTCGCGCCCGGTCGAGCCCTTCTGGTCAGGCCGGCCTATGATCAGCGGCGCCATCCGCTCCCAAGCCGCATCGCTCAACACCAGACGATCCATCACACCCAAGACTGCCTCCCAAAAGCAGCCTTGAATCTGATTTGCTCCTAAAAGGGAATCCTTAGAGTCCACACCGCCTAGCGCTTCTTCTTGCCGCGCTCCTTGCGTGCCGCGTAGCGGGCATCGCGCTTGGCCTTCTGCTCGGCGAGCAGCGCCTCCTCGCGGGCGGCTTCCTCTTCCTTCTCGCGCGCAATGCGGGCGGCGTCGGCGGCGGCGGCCTCTTCCTCGCGGCGCTTCTGCTCGGCCTTTTCGGCCTCACGGGCCTCCTTGGCCTTGGTGCGGCGTTCGGCGATCGCCGCGCGCTCCTCGGCACGTGCCTTCACAGCGGGATCGTCAGCTCCCGGCTGGGCGCGAAACTTGTTGAGGAGGTTTTGCCGCGCCTGCAGGGCCGCTTTCTGGCGGTCGGCAAAACCCGGTTCCTTGAAGCCACTCATAGAGGAAGCCTTGCTGCTTTCTGTTCGGGTGATGGATGGGGTTGGTTCGGCGTTTCAATAAGTGAATGGCGACGAAATTGCCAGTGGTGAACGGAGGGCTGTGGAGCAAGGGAGATATGAGCCAGCGTCAAGCAGCCATCGTTCGCCCCGCGGACGCGTGGTGAGTGGCTGGTCACCAAGGGCTGTTGAACAAGGGCTGTTGAAAAGTTCAGCCGCGCTGGAGGTGCTCGCGTCGTCCGTTACCCAGGACTTTGGCGACCGTCTCGGCGGTCATCGCGCTCCGGTCCGAGGCGCGCTGGGCTTCCAGCCTGTCGCGCGCCCTTTCGACGATCAGGAGGCTGATCAGCCGCTGCCTGCTGCTCTCATCGACAGCCTCCGAGAGCAACTGCCTGTAACGCTGATAGTCGTACGTCGTCGCTTCTTGTTCGCTCATCGGCACGCCCCGCATACGCGCTCCACTTCAGCGAGTAGTCTTTCGCGAGTCGCCCCTGGCGCGCAACGGAATTGCGGTGCCGACGGCCGCGGCCGTGCATTTCGTTGTGCGACTGTTGCAGAATTGATCGCACGCAACCATGCAAAGGGTCATGATGCGGACCGTGGCAACCGGGAACCGAAGCGGGCATGAGCGAATCCGACGACGGAAGCAGCAGAAGGGGCGCGCTGATCGGACTGCTGGTCGCAGCGGTCATGCTCGCGGTCGGCCTCTGGCTCGCGCATGACCTGACGGCGGCGAGCAAGATGCAGGACTGCCTGATGTCGGGCCGGACCAACTGTAATGTGATCGAGCCGGCGCGCTGACCCCGTCTTGCGGCAGTGCAATATCGATCACACATCAAGCCCAAAGACTCGGGCTGAACTGTTTGATCCCGGTTGTGATTCCGATCACACGCGGACAGGCGGGCTGCCTCGTCTCCTGGAGATCGGCGGGAACCAAGGCCATGATGTCCAAGCTGTGGTCCGGAAAGGGCGCGGCGCTGGCTGCCGCAGGCGCGGCGGGTGCCGTTTTGGTGGCGTATCTATCCCTGACACTGGCGTCGCCCGAGCCGGTGTCCAATGCGGCGCTCGGGCCGGAATGGCAATGCAGCCGGGTTGCTTTCGTGCTGACCACCTGCACCAGGGGGACCGAGGCGGAACGCGAGGCTGAGGCCAAGCCGGAAGGCGAGGTCAGAGCGATCCCGGTGCGGGCGAAGGACGATTGTCCGCCAGAACTCTAGCGGCCGTATTTCAAGTCATTTCTTGGTGGTACTGCGCGGCTTGATCGACAGGCCGAGGCGCATCGCCATCTTCTTGATCCGCTCCGGCGAGCGGCCGGTCGCCTTCACGACCTCCTCCAGCGACTTCGAGGAGCGTGCCAGTTCCATCAGTCGTCGGTCCTCCTTGAACGACCACCGCGGCTTTCGGGCCATCTTGTTGGTTTCCTTGTGCATTGCTGGGCAACAAAGCCGCCAGGCGGGGTCGCCTGACGGCCTTGCCGGTGTGGGCCCGGACCTTGGGGAAATGTCCGGTGGATAAGCAATACTGCTTCCGAATAAGGCCGCAATTGAAACCGGAATTTAACCTAACCCATCAAGGTTACTTGCAACATTACTCGGATACGGCGTGGCAGGAGGCCTTATGCGCAAGGTCGCCATTTTGAGTGCCGCAGCATTTTTACTGTCCGGTTGCTGGTCCGACCCGGAGGTTACGGGATCGACCAACAGCTGTGCGGCCAATCTTTACAGTCAGTACAATCCCAAGGTCATGGATCAGTGCGTCAACGCCTGCATCAAATGTGACCGCGGCAACGTTACGACCTGCACGACCTCCTGCACGCTGAAGGGCGCGCGGTAATCGATCCGCGCGTCCGATGCCAGCGAGGCCTCGTGGCGTCACGCCACCGAGCCGCCTTGCGTGGCGCGATGATCGCCTTTATCGCGTCTGGCAGCGGCGCCGTCGGCGCGCGGGACACTGAGAGCGTGGAACAGGGCGCGATGAGCGGGCTTTCCTATGTCGCGGTCGACTGGGGCACCAGCAGCTTCCGGCTCTGGCTGACGGGCGCCGGTGGCAAGGTGCTCGGTGAGCGCCGCAGCGATGAAGGCATGACCGCGGCAGCCAGGACCAGCTTTGCGGCCGTGCTGCAATCGCATCTCGATGCGCTGGGTGTGCCGGCCGACCTGCCGGTCGTGATCTGCGGCATGGCGGGCGCGCGGCAGGGCTGGGTCGAGGCCGGCTATATCGATACGCCGGCGCATCTGTCGGACATCCTCAAGGGCGCTGTCGTGGTCAGCGGGCAGACGCGCGAGATCCGTATCCTGCCTGGAATTGCGCAGCGTGATGCCGCCGCGCCGGACGTCATGCGCGGCGAGGAGACCCAGCTGCTGGGGGCGCTCGGCTTGAATGCGCCGGGCGAGGCGCTCGTCTGCATGCCGGGAACGCATTCCAAATGGGTGAGGGTCCGCGGCGGAACGGTCGAACGCTTTGCGACCTTCATGACCGGAGAGCTGTTCAGCGCGGTCGCGCGCGACACCATCCTGTCGTCGCACGCAGTCGCCGGCGCCGAGGAAGCGGTTGACGGCGATGCGTTCCGCGCGGCGGTCGCGGCGGCATTCGCGGCGCCGGCGCTAGCGGCCAATCTGCTGTTTCGCGTGCGATCGCGGCAGCTGCTGTTCGGCGGCAACGCACAGGCCGCGCGCGAGACGATCTCGGGCACGTTGATCGGCGTCGAACTCGCGGCGGGCCTTGCGGAGCGGGAGCAGGGAGCGCCGGTTACGCTGATTGCCTCGGGCCGGTTGCAGCGGCTCTATCAGATGGCGCTCGAATGCCTTTCGATTCCGCTCAATGTTATGGATGCGGAGGAGGCGGTTCGCCGTGGCCTCGCCGGCGCGGCGGCGGCGATCTGGAAGAACTGAGGGATCAACGCATGAGTATTCCGTTTCCGCCGATGAAGCGGCCGCTGGTCGCGATCCTGCGCGGCGTCAAGCCGGACGAGGTGCTGGGCATCGTCAGCGCGCTGCTCGACGCCGGCATGACCGCGATCGAGATTCCACTGAACTCGCCCGAGCCGTTCCGCTCGATCGAGATCGCGGCGAAGCGCGCGCCGGCCGATGTTCTGATCGGCGCCGGCACGGTGCTGACTGCAGCCGACGTCGATCGCCTGCATGACGTCGGCGGCCGCCTTATGGTGTCGCCGAATGTCGACGTCGAGGTGCTGGCGCGTGCCCGGGACCACGCGATGATCACGATGCCCGGCGTATTCTCGCCGACGGAAGCGCTGCTCGCCGCGCGCGCGGGGGCATCGAGCCTGAAATTCTTTCCGGCCAGCGTGCTCGGTGCCGCCGGCATCACCGCGATCCGCGCCGTGCTGCCGCCGGATGTGACGATCGCCGCGGTCGGCGGCGTCTCGGACCAGAATTTCGCCGAGTATGTGAAGGCGGGCATTCGCGCCTTCGGTCTCGGCAGCAGCCTTTACAAGCCGGGCATGACGGGTGCGGATATTGCGGACAGGGCAAGGGTGACGATCGAGGCGTATGACAGGGCCGTGCAGGGTACCGGCTAGGCTCGGTGCAAGCGCGCTAATCGTCCCGCCTGCCGCCGTCGATCACCCTGAACAGCGGGGCCGCCTCGCGGGGATTCTCAAGCAGCTCTTCGACCATGGCGATCGCGGCCGCGACGTACTTCCCGGTCGCGGCGTCCAGCGGCCGTTCGGCTTCGTCCGAGAGCGCAAGCCTTGCGCCTTCGAGCAGCTTGCGGGTGCGGACGGCGGACTCGTCGCCGGCGGTGAGGGCGGCGCGCGCGATCGATCGCAGCACGAACAATTCGCCCTCCAGCCGCAGCAGGCGGTCGTTCAGCTTGCTCAGGACGGTGTTCAGGTTCCGCATGACGCGCTCTCCGGGCATTGGACCCGTCTTCCATACACGGTCATTCCTGACGAAATTCTTGTGGCGACCACGCACCATTTGGTTGGTTGAATGGCGTCCCGGATCTCCTCATGTTCCCGGCGGCCCGGGCATTGCCATTTGACGAAGGCGTCGATGGCCCTAATAGAATGGCCGCGGTCCGGCGCCGCCCGGGAGGCGCGTCAGCTTCACCCATCGCTACGAGGGAATAGATATGAGGATTGCCGTCGAAACGACCGTTGCCGCGCCGATCGCGGATGTCTGGCGCGCCTATACGACGCCCGACGACATCAAGCAGTGGAACGCGGCTTCCGACGATTGGCACACGACCGCCGCGACCGTCGACCTGCGCACCGGCGGCGCCTTCTCGTCGCGGATGGAAGCCAAGGACGGCAGTATGGGGTTCGATTTCGCCGGCACCTACACCAGGGTCGAGGAGCCCCGGCTGCTCGAATATTCGTTCGGCGATCGCAGCGCGCAGGTCGCATTCACGCCGGAGACCGGCGGCGTCAAGGTGCAGGTCAGCTTCGACAGCGAGGATACCCACTCGGTCGAGCAGCAGCGCGACGGTTGGCAGGCGATCCTGGATAACTTCAAGCGCTACGTCGAAGCCAAGCGGCGGTCCTGATCCGGCGATCGGAGGGCGGCGTGACGCTGAAGCGACCCCGCGCGGCGATGCCGGCGAGCATTCGCCGCGAGCTCGATGCTGCCGGACTGATGCAGGCGTTCAAGACGCGCCCGCCGTATCAGCGCAACGACTATCTGCACTGGATCGGCCGCAGCGTGCGAACTGCAACACGGCGCAAGCGGATCGACCAGATGCTGGCGGAATTGAAGGCCGGCGGGGTGTACATGGGAATGGCGCATCGGCCAAGCAAACCAAAGTGAGACTCTCGCGGCGTGACCGCTGCGCGCTGTGCGTTCGCATCGCTCGCGTGATGTTTTGGTCGTGCGAATCCTCATCGAACAAAAAGGACGATCTCGGAATCGTCCATCGCGGTCCTGAAAATATCGACGACCGACGCGCGCTCACAATCTTCCAGAGAAACATTCTTGGATTAAGAAATTGCGAAGCGCGCTGCCGGCGCTCACGGCAAGTGGAACCTGCAATCGCACGAACGGAAAGCGATCAGTCCCTCAATCGCCGCCGGAACTTTGTTCACGCACGGAGAACTACGGAATCGTTTCGTGCGCTGAATGATAAAAACGGCGAGTGATTTCACGGCACACGGCGAACATCAAAAAAGAAAGGCCTCAGCGCGTGGGCCACGCTGAGGCCAAGTAGACACTTTGGTCGTGAGGCACCGTCGCCGGCGCCTCGATGCCTAACCTATCTTTGTTTCTGTGTTTCCAAATGGCCCATTTGGGCCATGCCGCGTGATAGCCAATTTGGGACATGCGCCGCTGGCACAAAGTGTGCAGACTTGGAGCTGTCAGGATTTTGCATCACCTTCCTGGGGCTAGGGCCAACGCCGTCCGCATCTATTTCAAGCGGACGGCGTTGTGCATTCTGGCGACCGCGCCGGCCATCGCCTGGCTGCGCCGCGCTCAGGGTCAGCGGTCCACCGGCCGAATCTCGAGGTTCTCGATTTTCAGAGGCGGCGTTGAGGGGACGTTCTGCTCGTTCAACGGATGCAGCGTGATCGGCGTATTCGTGCCGCCGGCGAGAACGTTGACGCCGGCGCCGTCGGCATGGGCGTAGCCGCCGGCGAGGTCGTCGCTTCCAAGCCACGGCACGGGCGCCGTCACCTTCCAGGTCATGGCGACTTCTTGATCTCCGATCAAAACGCCGAGGTTGCGGATGGCCGCGACAAAACGACTGTCCGGCGCGCTATCGACGTGCAGCACGCAATTGAGATTGGTCACCGGACCCACGACGAACCCGGTATCGGGGCCGCCACGACACTCAAGCGTTCCGGCCCGCACCTGCTGCGCATTGGCGGCTGCGAGCGGCGCAGCGAGAACCGCCGCACCACACGCAGCAGAGGCGATCGCACGGCTTGTCATACGCATGGTGCCGGACAACACGGATCGACGCGCGATCGGCCCATGCCCCCGCGTGCGGCCTTCGTTTGTGGTTAAGAGAGCCTTAGAGATTGGTTTGATTGCTGCCGACGGTCGACGTTCGCGAGCGACCGACCAGGAGGAAAACGATCGACCAACGGCGATGCTTTTTCGTCGTCGTCGCGGCTGACATCTCGATGGTGGGTCTATCGACGTCGAACGAGCGTGCTCGATTTCCAGGCAGGAGAGGCCGCGGGCGAAGCAAGGCAGCGGTCCTGGCACTGACGTCAGGCCGTTCGGATCTCGGTGGTGAGCCTGCCCCGAAAAATTACACCGCCGGGCTCGAAATGCATTGTCCCGGCGGCGCCTGTTCCAATCTGGGCCCGCAATCCCAGTCATGTTTGTGTCTGCAAAACCGGCGCCAAGGTTCGAGCGCCACCGTAATCATACGGGGACTGGGGGGGGGCCGCGATGGGATTGGTGTTGGCTGCTTGTGCGCTGGCGAAGGTCCGATTGTCCGGGGTGATCCAAGCCGCGGCGCGAGAACGGCTGATCGCCACCGATGCTCTGCCCGCTCAGATATGATGCTCGAGCTTCCGCATCTCCTGCAGGCGAGCCAGGCAGAAATCCCGATACAATTCGTTGATGAAATCCCACATGACCTAATCCCCTTGGTCCAGTGCCGGGATACTACGCCGGGTTTGTTTCCGGCCGGCTTCGCGGCTTCTGGAAAATGGTTTCATTGGAGGGAGTAGGGTGGCGATCCCGGCAGGATTCGAACCTGCAACCCGCGGAGTAGAAATCCGCTACTCTATCCAGTTGAGCTACGGGACCGTGGCGGCCTTGTAGCACCGCCAATATGAAAAATCCGCTTTTCCGCCAAGTCCGTCCGAACCGATTTTTGTGGTCGAGCGACAAAGGCGAGCAGGGACCCGCCCTGCGTTGGCCTGGCCAGCCCGCCGCGCCGCACGACGCTGCCGTCGGGGGCTGGTCAAAGGAATGTCGGCAATGCGATCTGCGACGTTTTCGTCCGTTCATGTCCGCGCCTTCACTCCGTCACCTTTTCGCGCACTTTTGGCCCCAACGCGACGTTCGACCGCGGGGCGT
This sequence comes from Bradyrhizobium sp. USDA 4502, assembly GCF_054063355.1. Classification (NCBI taxonomy): domain Bacteria; kingdom Pseudomonadati; phylum Pseudomonadota; class Alphaproteobacteria; order Hyphomicrobiales; family Nitrobacteraceae; genus Bradyrhizobium; species Bradyrhizobium sp. USDA 4502. The sequence continues at coordinate 3,114,448 of NZ_JBSSGF010000001.1, read as the reverse complement.
TCAGGAGCTCCATCATGATCGGATTGGTTCGTGCCGCCACGATATGCGCCACGCTGTTGCTCGCCCTGGTGACCGCCCAGGCCGCGGACAAGGCGTTCAAGCGCGACGATCTCGCCGATTCCGCGATCAAGCTGGAAGCCCAGATCAAGAGCGAGGCCGGCGCGGTCAACAAATCGGCCGCGACCCTGCGCACCGACGCCGACGCCGCCTTCAAGCGCAATGATTTCCGCGGCGGGCTGCAGATCCTCGGCCAGATCGCGGCGACCACGCCGGAGGACGGCGCCAACTGGCTGCGCCTCGCCAGGACGATCTTCCAGATCCGGTCGGCGAGCTCCAGCGAACAGACGTTCCTGATGGAGCGCGCCTCCACCGCCGCCTACATCGCCTACCAGCGCGCCGGCAATGCGGGCGAGGAGGCGGACGCGCTCGCCGTGCTCGGCAAAGCGCTTGCCGAGCGCAAGCTGTGGCGCCCGGCGCTGGACAGCTTGCGGCTGTCGCTCGACATGCGCGAGGTCGCCGATGTCCGCGGCCAGTACGAGAAGATGCGCGACGAGCACGGTTTCCGGCTGCTCGATTATACCGTCGATTCCGACGCCGCCTCGCCGCGGGCCTGCTTCCAGTTCTCGGAGGAACTCGCCAAGCGCGTCGACTTCGCGCCGTATCTCGCGCTCGCCGGCACCGACAAGCCGGCCTTGTCGGCGGAGGGCCAGCAGCTCTGCGTCGACGGGCTCAAGCACGGCGAGCGCTACAACATCAATCTGCGCGCCGGCCTGCCGTCGACCGTCAAGGAGACCCTGCCGAAATCGGCCGAGTTCAACATCTATGTCCGCGACCGCAAGCCGTTCGTGCGGTTCACCGGGCGGGCCTATGTGCTGCCGCGGACCGGACAGCGCGGTATCCCGGTGGTCAGCGTCAACACGCCGGCGGTCAAGGTCGACGTCTTCCGGATCGGCGACCGCAACCTGATCAACACGGTGATCGACAGCGACTTCCAGAGCACGCTGAGCCGCTATCAGCTCTCCGATCTCGGCGACCAGCGCGGCGTCAAGGTGTGGTCCGGCGAGCTTGCGACAGCGACCACGCTGAACCAGGACGTCGTCACGGCGTTTCCGGTCGACCAGGCGCTCGGCGACCTGCAACCCGGTGTCTATGTCATGACCGCCGCGGCCAAGGGGCCGGGCACCGATGACGACGGCACGCTGGCGACGCAATGGTTCATCGTCTCGGACATGGGCCTGTCGGCCTTCTCCGGCAATGACGGTATCCACGTCTTTGTCAACTCGCTGGCTTCGACCGAACCGGTCGCCAACGCCGACGTGAAACTAGTCGCCCGCAACAACGAGATCCTGGTGACCCGCAAGACCGATGCCGCCGGCCATGTGCTGATCGAGCAAGGCCTGGCCCGGGGCGAGGGCGGGTTGTCGCCGGCACTGCTGACGGTCATGGGCGAGAAGGCCGACTACGCCTTCTTGAGCCTGAAGACCAATGCGTTCGACCTCACCGACCGCGGCGTCGCGGGCCGGGCGATCCCGGCCGGCGCGGACGCCTTCGTCTACGCCGAGCGTGGCGTCTACCGCTCCAGCGAGACCGTCTATCTGACCGCGCTGTTGCGCGACGGGCAGGGCAATGCCCTGACCGGGACGCCGCTGACCATGGTGATCGAGCGCCCCGACGGCGTCGAATTCCGCCGCGCCGTGCTGCCCGACCAGGGCGCCGGCGGCCGGATGCTGGCGGTGGCGTTGAACTCTGCGGTGCCGACCGGCACCTGGCGCGCCCGCGTCTTTACCGATCCGAAAGGCTCGTCGGTCGGCGAGACCACCTTCATGGTCGAGGATTACATTCCCGAACGGGTCGAATTCGATCTGACCAGCAAGGAGAAGGTGATCAAAGCTGAAGTTCCAGTGGAGCTTCAGGTCTCCGGCCATTTCCTCTACGGCGCGCCGGCCTCGGGCCTGCAGCTCGAGGGCGACATGCTGGTAGCGCCCGCGGCGAACGGCCGGCCCGGTTATGCCGGCTATCAGTTCGGCGTCGACGACGAGCAGACCGCGAGCAACGAGCGGATCCCGATCGAGGACCTGCCGGAGGCCGATGCCAACGGCGCGGCGACCTTTCCGGTGAAGCTCGAGAAGGTGCCGACCTCGACGCGGCCACAGGAGGCCCAGATCTACATCCGCATGGCGGAGACCGGCGGCCGCTCGGTGGAACGCAAGATCGTGCTGCCGGTGGCCCCTGGCGCCTCGCTGATCGGCGTCAAGCCGCTGTTCGGCGACAAGAGCGTGGCCGAGGGCGACAAGGCCGAGTTCGACGTCGTGTTCGTCGCGCCCGACGGCAAGCAGCTGCCGCGCAACGGGCTGCGCTACGAGCTGTTGAAGCTGGAGTCGCGTTACCAGTGGTACCGGCAGAATTCGTCCTGGCAGTATGAGCCGGTCAAGTCGACCCGCCGCGTCGCCGATGGCGACGTCAACCTCGCGGCCGACAAGCCGATGCGCCTGGCCTTCCAGCCGCAGCCCGGCCGCTACCGGCTCGACGTGAAATCGACCGACGCCGACGGCCCCGTCACCTCGGTGCAGTTCGACGTCGGCTGGTATTCCGACGGCAGCGCCGACACGCCCGATCTATTGGAAACCTCGATCGACAAGCCGGAATATGCCTCGGGCGACACGATGACCGTGTCGGTCAATGCGCGCACGTCAGGCAAGCTGACGGTCTATGTGCTTGGCGACCGCCTGCTGACCACCCAAAGCGTCGACGTCACGGAGGGCACCCGGCAGGTCAAGCTCCCCGTCGGCAAGGACTGGGGCACCGGCGCGTATGTCATGACGACGTTGCGCCGTCCGCTCGATGCCGCCGCCGGGCGCATGCCCGGCCGCGCGATCGGACTGAAATGGTTCGGCATCGACAAGAAAGCGCGCACGCTTGCCGTCGAACTGTCGCCGCCCGCGTTGGTGCGGCCGGGCTCGACACTGAAGATCCCGGTCAAGCTCGGCGGGCTCAATCCCGGCGAGGACGCCAAGGTGGTGCTGGCCGCGGTTGATGTCGGCATTCTCAATTTGACCAATTACAAGCCGCCGGCGCCGGACGACTACTATCTCGGCCAGCGCCGTCTGACCGCCGAGATCCGCGACCTCTACGGCCAGCTGATCGACGGCATGCAAGGTACCCGCGGCCAGATCCGCAGCGGCGGCGACTCTGCCGGCGCCGAGCTGCAGGGCTCGCCGCCAACGCAGAAGCCGCTCGCGCTCTATTCCGGCATCCTCACGGTCGGGCCTGACGGGACGGCCGAGGTGAGCTTTGATATCCCGGAATTTGCCGGCACCGCGCGGGTGATGGCGGTGGCGTGGAGCGCAACCAAGGTCGGCCGCGCCAATGTCGACGTGATCGTGCGCGATCCCGTGGTGGTGACCGCGACCTTGCCGCGCTTCCTGCTGACCGGTGACAAGGGCACCATCAGCATGGATATCGACAATGTCGAAGGTGCGGCCGGCAACTATGCCATCAGCGTCAAGGCGAGCGGCCCGATCAAGGCTTCCGGCAATTCGACCACGATGGTGAAGCTCGCCGCCAAGCAGCGCTCCTCGCTGTCGCTGGGCCTCGAGGCCGGCGGCGCCGGACGTGCCGAGTTCGACGTCGACATCTCCGGGCCGAACGGGCTGACGCTGGCGCGGCATTATGCGCTCGACGTCAAGCCGGCGACCCAGGTTCTGGCGCGCCGTTCGATCCGCACGCTGGCGAAGGGCGAAAGCCTGACGCTGACCTCGGACATGTTCTCCGATCTTGTGCCGGGTACCGGCAGCGTTTCGGTCTCGGCGAGCCTGTCGACCGCGCTCGATGCCGCGAGCATTCTGAAGGCGCTCGACCGCTACCCGTATGGCTGCTCCGAGCAGATCACGAGCCGCGCGTTGCCGTTGCTCTATGTCAATGATCTCGCCGCCGGTGCCCATCTTGCGATGGACACCGCGGTCGACCAGCGCATCCGCGACGCGATCGAGCGGCTCCTCGCTCGACAGGGGTCCAACGGCTCGTTTGGCCTGTGGTCGGCGGGCGGCGACGACGCCTGGCTCGATGCCTACGTCACAGACTTCCTGACCCGGGCCCGCGAAAAGGGCTTTGCGGTGCCGGACGTGCTGTTCAAGAACGCGCTCGACCGCGTCAGGAACTCGGTGGTCAATGCCAACGAGCCGGAGAAGGACGGCGGCCGCGATCTGGCCTACGGCCTCTATGTGCTCGCGCGCAACGGCGCGGCGCCGATCGGTGATCTGCGCTATCTCGCCGACACCAAGCTGAACAATCTGGCGACCCCGATCTCCAAGGCCCAGCTTGCGGCGGCGCTGGCGCTGGTCGGCGACAAGGCGAGGGCCGAGCGGGTCTATGGTGCCGCGCTCGATGCGCTGAACCCGAAGCCCGTGATCGAGTTCGGCCGGGTCGACTACGGCTCGGCGCTGCGCGATGCTGCAGCGCTGGTCTCGCTCGCTGGCGAAGGCAATGCACCGCGCACCACGCTGACCCAAGCCGTGCTGCGGGTCGAGGCGGCGCGGGGACTGTCGCCCTACACCTCGACGCAGGAAAATGCGTGGATGGTGCTGGCGGCGCGGGCGCTCGCCAAGGAGACGCTGGCGCTCGACATCAACGGCCAGCCGGTCAAGACCGCGGTCTATCGCAGCTACAAGGCCGAGGAGATGACCGGCCAGCCGCTCAGGATCACCAATACCGGCGATGCGCCGGTGCAGGCGGTGATCTCGGTATCGGGCTCGCCGGTCACGCCGGAGCCGGCGGCCTCCAACGGCTTCAAGATCGAGCGCAGCTATTTCACGCTCGACGGCAAGCCGGCCGATGTCACCAAGGCGAAACAGAATGACCGCTTCGCGGTTGTCCTGAAGGTGACGGAAGCCAAACCGGAGTTCGGTCACATCATGGTGGCCGACTATCTGCCGGCCGGGCTCGAGATCGACAACCCGAACTTGGTGTCATCGGGGGATTCCGGCACGCTCGCGTGGATCGAGGACGGCGTCGAGCCGAAGAACACCGAGTTCCGCGATGACCGCTTCACGGCGGCGATCGATCGGGGCGCCAACGACAAAGCGGTGTTTACGGTCGCCTATGTCGTGCGCGCGGTGTCGCCGGGCAAATATGTGCTGCCGCAGGCCTATGTCGAGGACATGTACAATCCCTCGCGCTATGGCCGCAGCGGAACCGGTGCGGTTGAGGTGAAGCCGGCGAAATGAACAAGGACGCGCGGCGCAAACTCTTCTCGTCATGGCCGGGCTTGACCCGGCCGTTCATAGGCGCGTCCATGCGAACGAAGGATGTGGATGCCCGGGTCAAGCCCGGGCACGACAAGCGCAGCGGGCGGCTGGCGCTCCGCGTCGCGGCCGCAATGGCCGTCGTCCTTATTGCGATCACCGGCGCCTTCGCCGCCTGGATCGTTTCGCTCGGGCCGTTGCCGCTCGACAAGGCGCAGCAGGTCTCGACCACGGTGATCGATCGCAACGGCAAGCTGCTCCGCGCCTATGCGATGACGGACGGGCGCTGGCGGCTGCCGGTCGATGCGAAGACGTCAGTCGATCCCACCTATCTGAAGCTCTTGTTCGCCTATGAGGACAAGCGCTTCTATGAGCATCACGGCATCGATCCGCTGGCGCTGTCGCGCGCCGCATTCCAGCTTCTCACCAGCGGTCATATCGTCTCGGGCGGTTCGACGATCACGATGCAGCTGGCGCGGCTGATCGAGCCGCGCCACCAGCGCTCGGTCTACGCAAAGCTGCGGCAGATGGTGCGGGCGGTCGAACTGGAGCGGCAGCTCTCGAAGGACCAGATCCTCGATCTCTATCTTGCGCTGGCACCGTTCGGCGGCAATCTCGAGGGCGTCCGCGCCGCCTCGATCGCCTATTTCGGCAAGGAGCCGAAGCGGCTGTCGCTCGCCGAAGCCGCGCTGCTGGTGGCGCTGCCGCAATCGCCGGAGCGGCGGCGGCTCGATCGTTACCCCGACGCCGCCCCACGCCGCCCGCGACCGCGTGCTCGAGCGCATGGTCGAGGATGGCGTGGTGTCGAAGGACGATGCCGCGCAGGCCACGGCGACGGCGGTGCCGAAGATGCGCAAGCAGATTCCGATCCTGGCGCCGCATTCGTCCGATCAGGCGATCGCGACGATGAAGGATGCGCCCGTCATCAAGCTGACGCTCGACGCCGCGCTACAACGGAACCTGGAGGCGCTGGCGCGCGACCGCGCCATCGCGCAGGGGCCTGACGTCTCGGTTGCGATCGTCGTGGTCGACAATGAGACGGGCGACGTGCTCGCGCGCGTCGGCTCGGCGGATTATTTCGATGAGCGGCGGGCCGGGCAGGTCGACATGACGCGCGCGGTGCGCTCGCCGGGCTCGACCTTGAAGCCGTTCATTTATGGCCTTGCCTTCGAGGATGGCTTTGTCCATCCCGACAGCCTGATCGAGGACCGGCCGATCCGCTTCGGCACCTACGCGCCGGAGAATTTCGACATGACGTTCCAGGGCACGGTGCCGATCCGCAAGGCGCTGCAATTGTCGCTCAACGTGCCGGCGATCGCGCTGCTCGACCGGGTCGGTGCCAGCCGGCTGTCGTCGCGGCTGAAGCAGGCCGGCACCAGTCTCGTGCTGCCGAAGGACGAGGCGCCGGGCCTTGCGATGGGTCTCGGCGGTGTCGGCATCACGTTGCAGGATCTCGCTCAGCTCTATTCCGGCCTGGCACGGCTCGGCGCGACTAAACCGTTGCGCGAGATCATGCAGGAGAATGACAGCCGCGACACGATGCGGCTGATGGATCAGGCTGCGGCCTGGCAGGTCGGCAACGTCCTGCTCGGCACGCCGCCGCCGGAGAACGGCGTGCACAACCGGATCGCGTTCAAGACCGGCACCAGCTATGGCTATCGCGATGCCTGGTCGGTCGGCTTCGACGGCCGCGTCACGATCGGCGTCTGGGTCGGCCGTCCCGACGGCGCGCCGGTGCCGGGTCTGGTTGGCCGCACCGCCGCGGCGCCGATCCTGTTCGACGCCTTTGCACGCACCGGCAAAATCCCGGCGGCATTGCCGAAGCCGCCACGCGGCGTGCTGGTCGCATCCAACGCGAAACTGCCGCCGCCGCTGCGCCGCTTCCGGCCGCTCGGCGAACTGGTCCGTAGCGGCAACGACCAGGCTCCGCACATCCAGTTTCCGCTGAACGGCTCGCGCATCGATGTCGATCAATCCGAGGGCGGCCGCAATGCCGCGCTGCCGGTCAAGGTCGCCGGCGGGGTGCTGCCGCTGACGGTCCTTGTGAATGGTGTCTCAGCCGGGGACATCGACAGCCGGCGCCAGCGCCTGATCGAGCCGCCCGGGCCGGGCTTCGCGCGGCTCACCGTGATCGACGCCACGGGGGCCGCGGATACCGTTGTGATCCGCGTGCAATGATCGCACGGGAAAGCGGAGCGGCACGGTCGGAAAGCGGAACAGCACAGTTGTTTGCGGTGCGGTTTCATCGTATGCGAAACCCATGGTGGATGGCCTCCAACCCCGGCGCTTCGGAGCAGGGCAACAGTCTGTAAAACCTGCGCATTCGGGCCGCAGGCTGTTCATGGCGTTCGAGTTCGCAACGGCCAGCCAATGGCGTTCGATCCTGTTCCTGACGCTGACCTGCCTGGTGCTGTTCCTGCCGGGGTTCTTCACCATCCCGCCGATCGACCGTGACGAGGTCCGCTTTGCCCAGGCGACCAAGCAGATGGTCGAGAGTGGCGATTTCGTCGACATCCGCTTCCAGGACGACGTCCGTTACAAGAAACCGGTTGGCATCTACTGGATGCAGGCGGCTGCGCTGAAGACCGTCTCCGCGCTCGGGGTGCCGCGCGCCCAGGTCCGCATCTGGGTGTACCGCCTGCCGTCCCTGATCGGCGCCATCGGCGCCGTTTTGCTGACCTATTGGACCGCGCTGGCCTTCGTGACGCGGCAGGGGGCGGTGCTGGCCGCCCTGATGATGGCAAGCTGCGTACTGCTCGGGGTCGAAGCGCGGCTCGCCAAGACCGACGCGATGCTGCTGCTGACAGTCACCGCGGCGATGGGCGCGATGGCGCGAGTCTATCTGTCGTGGCAGCGCGGCGAGGATCCCGCACACCCGTCATGGGGTCCGCCCGCGGTCTTCTGGACGGCACTGGCGGTCGGCATCCTGCTCAAGGGGCCGCTGATCCTGATGTTCGTCGGCCTTGCGATGGCGGGGCTTGCGATTCTCGACCGATCGGCGGCCTGGTTCTGGCGCATGCGCCCGGTCTGGGGCCTGATGTGGACCCTGGTGCTGGTGCTGCCGTGGTTCGTGCTGATTTTCCTGCGCGCCGGCGAGACCTTCTTTGCCGACTCGGTCGGCGGCGACATGCTGAGCAAGCTCGGTGCTCAGGAATCCCATGGCGCGCCGCCTGGACTCTATCTGCTGCTGTTCTGGATCACGTTCTGGCCCGGTGCGCCGCTGGCCGGCATGGCGGCGCCTGCGGTGTGGCGGGCGCGGCGCGAGCCCGGTGCGCAGTTCCTGCTAGCCTGGCTGATCCCGTCCTGGATCGTGTTCGAGGCCGTGCTGACCAAGCTGCCGCATTACGTGCTGCCGCTCTATCCGGCGATCGCGATCCTGACCGTCGGCGCGCTGGAGCGGCGCGTGCTGTCGCGCTCGCCCTGGCTGTTGCGCGGCGCCGCCTGGTGGTTCGCGATCCCCGCCTTCGGCGCGGTGCTGGTGATCGTCGGCGCCATCAAGGCGATCCATCAACCGGTGTTTCCGGCCTGGCCGTTGTTCGCCGTCGCGATGGTGTTCGGCCTGATCGCGTGGTGGTTGTTCGAGGACAGCCGCGCCGAGCGCTCGCTGCTCAATGCGGTGATTGCCGCGGTGCTGATGGCAGCCGGCACCTATGGCGTGGTGCTGCCGCGGCTCACCACCGTATTTCCGAGCCAGGAGGTCGCACGCGCCTTGCGCAACGTGACCTGCGTCGGCCCGAAGGCGGCAGCCGCCGGTTTCCACGAGCCGAGCCTCGTGTTCATGACCGATACCTCGACGCTGCTTACCGACGGATCGGGCGCCGCGGATTTCCTCGGGCAGGGCTCCTGCCGCTTCGCGCTGGTCGAACAGCGCTCGGAGCGCGCCTTCGTGCAGCGCGCCGAGGCGATCGGCCTGCGCTACAACGCGCCGGTGCGCGTCGAGGGCTACAACATCTCGCAGGGCAAGGCGGTCTCGATCGCGATCTTCCGTTCCGAAGGGACGGAATGACATGCCGGCGCTGCCAGCCAACCCGGAATCCGCCAACTATTTCGGACGATTGCTGACGCTGGTTTGGCTGTCCTTTGCCCAGCTCGTGCGGGCGCCGTCGCATTCGCGCCGTGCCGAGGCGGCTCGCCGCTCCGCGCGCCACGGACTTTTGCTCGTCGTCATCGTCGGCGCCGTGATCATCACGCTGATGTATGCGTTCGATGTCACCGAGATCAGTCTGATGCCGCCACGCGGCACGCCGGGTCTGTGGTGGGTGAAGACGCTCACCGATTTCGGCAAGGACGAGTATGTGCTGTGCGCGCTTGGCCTGCTGCTGATCGTGGTCGCGCTGGCGGCGCCTGCGCTGCGCGGCGTGCCGCGCGCCACCTTGCTTGGCTTCGGGACAAGGCTGCAATACCTGTTTCTGTCGGTCGTGCTCTCGGTCGCTGTCGGCGAATTGATCAAGTGGATCGTCGGCCGCGGGCGGCCCTTTGTCGGCGGCAAGGCCAATGCCTTCAACTTCCAGCATTTCGCCGGCACCGAGGCCTATTCGAGCTTTCCGTCGGGACATTCGATCACGGCGTTCGCGCTGGCCTTTGCCATATCCGCGGTGTGGCCGGGCGCGCGGTTCGCGATGCTGGTCTATGCGCTGGTCATCGCCGCAACCCGGCTCGTGCTGCTGGCGCATCATCCGAGCGACGTGGTGGCCGGCGCGCTGGTCGGGGTGATCGGCGCAATGGTCGTGCGCTACTGGTTCGCCGCCCGCCGCCTTGGTTTTGCCATTCATCGCGACGGCACTGTGGTGGCGCTGTCAGGACCGTCGGACGGGCGTCTCAAAAGGGTTGCGAGGAGCGCCTTCGCCCCATAAAAGCGGTCGCCCGACGGCCGGATCGGGCTGGTTCCATCGCCGACAACACCAACCACGAGTGCCGATTTGCCTGCTCCCGACCAGACGCCGGTCGCCGTTTCCATCGTCGTGCCTGTGCGCAACGAGGCGGACAATATCGCGCCGTTGATCGCCGAGATCGCGGCCGCGCTCGACGGACGCTGGGCTTACGAGATCGTCTACGTCAATGACGGCTCGACGGATGCCACCGGCGAGCGGCTGAGCGGGGTCATGGCCGGGCGGCCCAATCTCCGGCAGCTCCGCCACGCGGTCTCGTCGGGCCAGTCGGCGGCCGTGCGCAGCGGCGTGCGCGCCGCGCGCGGCGCGATCGTGGCGACGCTCGACGGTGACGGGCAGAACAATCCCGCCTTCTTGCCGGACCTGATCGCGGCGGTCGAGAGTGGCAACGGCCGCGTCGGCCTCGCCGCGGGCCAGCGCGTCGGGCGCAAGGACACCGGCTTCAAGAAGCTGCAATCGCGCATCGCCAACACGGTGCGCGGTATCATCCTGCGCGACGGCACCCGCGACACCGGATGCGGTCTGAAGGCGTTTCCGCGCGAGGTGTTTCTGGCGATGCCTTACTTCGACGGGCTGCATCGTTTTCTTCCGGCACTGGTCCGCCGCGAGGGGCTGACGATTGCCTATGTCGACGTCGTCGACCGGCCGCGCCATTCCGGCGTGTCGAACTATGGATTCTTCGACCGGCTCTGGATCGGGATCATGGATCTCGCCGGCGTGTGGTGGCTGATCCGCCGCAAGAAGCCGACGCCGGTCGTCACTGAAGTGGTCGCTGAAGTGCCCGATGTCACTGGTGTGCCGGGCGTGACCGAGGTGAAGTGATGCTGATTCAGTACGGTCAGGCGCTGAGCGCCTATCTCTACGACGTGTTCATCGCCAAGTTCGACTTCTGGCTGGCGTTCGGACTGATCGCGCAATTGTTCTTCACCGCGCGCTTCCTCGTGCAGTGGATCTCCAGCGAACGCGCCGGCCAGAGCGTGGTGCCGATGGCGTTCTGGTTCTTTTCGATGGGCGGCGGCCTGATGACGCTGATCTATGGGCTTGCCAAGCGCGAGCCCGTCATCATCATCGGGCAGGGTCTCGCCACGCTGATCTACATCCGCAACATCATGCTGATCGTGAAGAACCGCGGCCGCGGGTCGAAAACGCTCGACAGCTGATTGCCGTCATCGTCGGAGCGGCGAGCGGTATGCCGGGCCTTGTTCGGGAAGCTCGATAGATTCCAGCATCGGGCTCAGCCCGGCATCAATTGCGACCGAATCTGAACCAAGGTCAAACATTCGCCCCAAGCCGCATGGCATCTACGGCTTGCCGTGGGCGTGGCGGCATCTCGAGACCGTGCCCCAGGGGATGAGGGGCGTTGATGACCAGCCGTGACGAAGCGACGAAAGCGGGTGGTTATCTATCGACCGTCCGCGATATTCCGTCGCTTGACGAGCCACCGCTCACCGGCGAGCGCAAATTGCCTGACCGGCGCGCCGTCAGTCTCCGCTGGATGGCGGGGACGATTCTGATCGGATCCGCCGCCGTCGCTCTTCTTGCCGGTGCGCTTCGTGGGGCGTTTGGCGATCACGCGCGATTCGCAGCCGCGCCGGACGTGTCACTTCCGCGCTTTGCAGGGCAGGTGGTTGACGAGGCGCGACGCGGCGATCGTCTCGACCGGAGGCTCGGCCCGCAGGGCAATTCCGCTGCGCTCAAGATTGAGCAGCTGAGCGATGCCGGCGCGGTCCGTCGATTTACCCGCGTGTCAGCGCGGCTCGCGGAGATCGATCTCGCGCCACACCAGGAAGCGCGGGGAGACGAAAAGGACGACGCGCGAGCGGGCTCGCAACGCGACCTGCTGTCGGAGCTGCCGGCCATCATACGGACAGGTCCAGCGCGGCGCCCGCTGCCGGGCGGCACCAGCGCCTATGCTGACGGTGAAGACGTGCCGCATCCGCCGGCTCCGATCGGCGAGGCTGTCAACGTCACCAACCTTCCGAAGTCGCCTACGTCGTCGCGTCACCGTCGACATGTCATTATCGCGAGGAGCGGCGACACGCTGTCCGCCATTCTGCGGGCGCTGGCGGCGGCCGCGGAGGACGCGCCGGCGATCCTGGCGGCTTTCCCGTCGCCTGGCGCTCTGGAGACGCTGTCCGGTGGCGAGAAAATCACGGTCATCGAACAAGGCGAAGACGCCGGTTCGCCGCGCGGCCATGTCGCGAAGGTGTCGATCGAACGCGCCGGCTCCGATGTGTCCGCCGTCGGTCGCACCGATGGCGGCCAATACCAGCCGATCGCGCCCGAACAGCCCGACATCGCCGCGCGCAGCGAGAGCCCGCTGCGTGAGTCGATCGATACGCATTCCGTTCCGGGCGAAACACTGCGTGACGGCCTTGACGCGCTTGCGCGCTCCAACCACGTCGACCAGGGGATCGTTGCTGAACTGATGCGGCTCTGTGGCCGCGATTTCGATCTCGACGAGCCGCTCGGCGACGCCGATGTGGCCGAGATCATCTACGCGCCGAACGACATCGGTCAGCCGGAGTTGGTCTTCATCGATTTGACGGCGGGCGGGCAGACCCGCCGGTACTATCGCTTCACGGCGCCGGACGATGGCAGCTCCGATTTCTATGATGAGACCGGCCAGTCCATCACCAAATTCCTGTTGCGCAAGCCGGTCGTGAGCGGGCGGCTCGGCGACGGCTTTGGTTGGCGGATTCATCCGATCCTTGGCGACCGCCGCTTCCATGAGGGCGTTGATTATGCAGCGCCCTATGGGTCGCCCATCGCGGCCGCGGGCGCCGGCGTCGTCGAGACCGAAGGGTACGAACGCGGGTACGGGAAATATATCCGCGTGCGGCACGACCGCGGCTATGAGACGACCTATGCCCACGTCGCGAGCTTCCCGCCCGGGCTGAAGATCGGAGACCGCGTCCGTCAGGGCGAGACGATCGCCTTTGTCGGATCGACCGGGCTCTCGACCGGACCGCACCTTTATTACGAGGTGCGGATCAACGGCCGCAACGTCGATCCGCTTCGGATGAAGCTGTCGGGCGGCCGGCTGCTGCAAGGGGATCTGCTCGGGGCCTTCGATCGCCAGCGTGACAGCATCAACCAACTCGCTGCGGTTTCTGCGCTTCCGCAGCGGCGTTCCGGCTCCGAACATCGGCCGCCGACATAGCGAGCGCAGATCGCATCACGCCATGCCGGCGCGGCGGGCCTTGCCGGCGTTAGGAACCCGGAGAGCTCGAAGCCGCGGGCGCCGCAACCTCGGTCGCTTCCATGGTGGTGCTCTCGCGATCGGCGGCGGTCTCGCCGGCGGCGTCGAGAACGGGATAGGCAACCGAGCAGATGTGCGAATGGATGCGGCGAAGGTCGCGCAGCACGTCGAGATGCAGCGAAGTGGTCTCGATGGTTTCGGGCCGGCCTTCGCGCAGGCGCTCCAGATGACGCTCGACGGCGGCCAATTCGGCCGCGCGCAGCGCCGCCTTCTCGGTGAGCAGCTTGCGCGCCTCGTTGGCATCGCCCGACATGAACACGCCGAACGCGATCCGCAGCGAGTCGATCGTGCGCTTATGGAACGCCGACAATTCCTCGGCGCCTTCGCTGGAGAATTGCAGGCGATGCTTGATCTTCTTGGTCGCGAGCTCGCTCAGGTTCTTGTCGATGATGTCGCCGATATGCTCGAGATTGATCGCGAACGCGACGATCTCCATCGCGCGCTGGCCCTCGCGCTCGTCCAGGCTGCCGCGGGTGAGTTTCGTGACGTAAAGCTTGATCGCCTCGTTCAGCCGGTCGACGGTGTTGTCCATCTTCGACACCTGGTCGACCAGGGCGCGATCGTTGGTCAGCATCGCCGCCATCACCTTGCGCAGCATGGCCTCGGTGTGATCGCCCATATGCAGCACCTCGCGCGCCGCATCGGCCAGCGCCAGTGAAGGCGTCTCCAGCGCACTCTCGTCGAGATAGCGCGGCCGTGATGGATCGGTCTCCTGCGCTCGCTTCGGCAGCAGACGCTCGAGCAGCCGCGCCATGTGGTCGAGCACGCCGATGAACAGCAGCGCGGTCGCGACGTTGAAGGCGATGTGGAACAGCGCAGTCGCCTTGGCGAGATCGGGCTGCCAGGCGTAGATGATCTCGGTGATCGGGCGCAGGAACGGCGCCACCAGCAGGATGCCGACGACGCGGTTGACGAGATTGCCGACCGGCAGCCGGTAGCTCGCCGGATTGTCGCGCCGCGCGCCCTCCAGCAGCGGATTGATGGCACTGCCGAGGTTGGCGCCGAGCACCAGCGCAAATGCGGCATAGGGCGAGATGAACTGGGAAAAGGCCAGCGACATCACCAGCAGCACGCTGGCGACACTGGAATGGACCAGCCAGGTGACAACGGCGCCGATCAGGATGCAGAGCACGGGATCGCCGGTGATCGCGCCCAGGAACACGCGCACGCCCGGAGCATTCTCGGCGGGCGCCATCGTATCGAGCAGGATGTGCAGCGCCAGCAGCATCAGGCCGAGGCCGATCGAGACGCGGCCGAGATCCTTGATCCGGGAGCGCGGCCCGCTGCGGAACGCGACGAGGCCGACAATGAACAGAACCGGCGCGACGGCGGCGACGTTGAACGACAGCACCTGCACGATCAGCGTGGTGCCGATATTGGCACCGAGCATGATCGCGAGCGCCGGCACCAGGCTGACGATCTCTTCGGCGGCGAAGGAACTGGTGATCAGGGCAGTCGCGGTCGAACTCTGGAGCAGGGCGGTCAGGCCGAGGCCGGCGCCAAGGGCGGTAAAGCGATTGCGCAGCGCCCGGGCGAGCAGCAGCCGCAAATCCGGTCCGAAGGCGCGCAGAATCCCGCTATGGACCATGTGCAGGCCCCACAGCAGGAGCGCCACGCCCCCCATCAGATCGAGCAGAACAATGCTTCCCATGCTTCCTGGCATCCCGGCGAATTCGAGTCGAATGAACATAGGTATCGTCTATCGACTGGCGATCAACCCCTTTTTGTTCTCATGCGACCACGGCGGGAGCGACGCACGCGATCGAGTGAGGCGGCCCATCGGGGGCGTCATTCGACCTGCAGCACAGATCCTCCAACTATTCAATCTTTGATTGATCCAAGCTCGTGTCGCCCGGCGAGGGCGCCCCGGTAAACGAATCTCGAACGCGACCGCTCAATTGCGATGGGTTCCGCTAGGCAGTTTCCAATCTTTCTCCGCTATGACGATAGGCCAGGAAGTTGCCCAGAAAGGCTTGGGGATCAGAATGTTTATGAATCGCCGCAAGAGCGAACGCCGCCCGTGCCGGAGCGTCGCCAAAATTCAGCTGGGCACAGGGTCGCTGCCACGCGACTGCATGATCACCGATATTTCGGCCGGCGGTGTCAAGGTGATCGCCGAATATCTGGAGATCCCGCCGGAATTCACCATCATCCTGTCGAGCGGCAGTCCGCGTCAGTGCCGGCTGGCCTGGCAAATCGGGCACGAGTTCGGCGCCCAGTTCGTCGATTGAATCTGCCATTTGGCTGCTGTCTCGCCAGGCGTCCGGCACCGCATCTGGGCCGGATGACGGCGACATGATGGCATCCTTAACCGGACCTTAGGGTTAAGCTGTGAGCATCCCGGAACCTTCGCCGTTCCGAGTCTCGCTTTATGTTTGAGAAATTCCCCCGACCCTCAGGCCGCGTGCGCCGTCTCGCGGGCACGGTATCTGCCGCGATCCTGCTGATCGGGTTGTCTGCCTGTCAAACCTCCGGCCCGTCTGACATCACCGGCTCATTGGGCGACACGGCGGAGGCCACGCCGGCCCCGGCCGATCCGCGGCGCGACATCGCGACCTACCACGAGCGCGTCCGCGCCAACCCGAAAGACACCGACGCCGCGCTGAAATACGCCCGGGCGCTGCGCGCCACCGGCCAGCGGGCCCAGGCGGTCGCCGTCATGGAGCAGGCGGTGCTGGCGCAGCCCAGCAACAAGGCGCTGCTCGCGGGTTACGGACGGGCGCTCGCCGACAACGGCAATTTCCAGCAGGCATTCGACGTGCTCGGGCGCGCGCATACCCCGGAAGATCCGGACTGGCGCATCCTATCGGCGCAGGGCGCCGTGCTCGACCAACTCGATCGCCACGACGAGGCGCGGCAGTATTATGCGAGTGCGCTGAAGATCGTGCCTGACGATCCGTCAGTGCTCTCCAATATCGGGCTGTCCTATCTGCTGTCGAAGGACCTGCCGAAGGCCGAGGAGACGCTGCGCCGTGCGCGGGAGCGCGCCCCCGGCGACATGCGGGTGCGAACCAATCTCGCCGTCGTGGTTGGCTTGCAGGGCCGCCAGTCCGAGGCGGAAACCATCATGAAGGCCGATTTGCCGGCGGAGCAGGGCTCAGCCAACGTCGCCGCGCTGAAGCGACTGTTGGCGCGCAGGGATGCGAGCCGCGCCGACGCCGAGAAGATCCCGGTCGCAGCCAGTCGCCGCGACTAGGGCGCTTTCAGGCGGGACGCTAGCCGGCGGCCCGGCGCCCGTCGGTTCGGCGCGACTGCAGCTTCTTGAGGATCGGCGAC
This sequence comes from Bradyrhizobium sp. USDA 4502, assembly GCF_054063355.1. Lineage (NCBI taxonomy): Bacteria > Pseudomonadati > Pseudomonadota > Alphaproteobacteria > Hyphomicrobiales > Nitrobacteraceae > Bradyrhizobium > Bradyrhizobium sp. USDA 4502. Next base: position 3,097,781 of record NZ_JBSSGF010000001.1, on the reverse strand, counting down.
AGGAACGACTCGCGGGCTTCGGCGAGATCGGGACGGCCGGTGAGGCGCTGCGCGATCTGCAGGAAAGTCCTTGTGGTGCGGTGACGCGCGGAGACTTCCGCGATCATCTGGCCGTTGTTGGCGGCTTCACCGAACAGCCTGCAGTCGAACGGGATCGCCGCGATCGGCTGGCTCTCGATGGTCTTGGCGAAATCCTTGACCTCGATCTCGGGGCGCTTCGACATGCCGACCTGGTTCAGGCAGTAGAGCGGCGGACGGTCGTTCGGACGCGCGGTCCTCAACAGGTTCATCATGTTCTTGGTGTTGCGCATGTTGGCGAGGTCGGGCTCGGCCACGATCAGGATATCGTCGGCACCGACCAGCACGCGTTTGGTCCAGGCGGTCCATTGATGCGGCACGTCGAGCACGATGCAGGACGTCGTCATGCGCATCGTATCGAAGATGGCATCGAACGCCTCGGCGCCGAAATCGTAGACCTGGTCGAGGGTGGCCGGCGCCGCCAGCAGGCTGAGATGATCGCCGCACTTTGCGAGCAGGCGTTCCATGAAGGCAGAGTCCGGACGCTCAGGCGAGAACACGGCGTTGGCGATGCCCTGCACCGGGTCCTGATTGTAGTCCAGGCCGGCGGTACCGAAGGCGAGGTCGAGATCGACGACGACCGAATCCAGCCCGAGGTCGCGTGCGATGGTCCAGGCGACATTGTGGGCAATGGTCGAGGCGCCGACGCCGCCCTTGGCGCCCGCGACCGCGATCAGGCGGCCGACCGAGACCGCTTCGGAGGCCGAGAACAGGCTGCAGATCGAGCGCACGATGTCGAGCACCTTGACCGGCCCGATGACGTAGTCGTTGACGCCGCGCCGGACCAATTCGCGATACGGCGCAGTCTCGCCGGCCGTGCCGAGCACCACGACGCGGGTGCCGGGATCGCAGACCGTGGCGAGCTCGTCGAGACCGGCGAGGAAATCATGATCCGGCTCGGTCTCGAGCATGATGACGTTGGGCGTCGGCGCCTTGTGGTAGGCGTCGATCGCCGCGGCGATGCCGCCCATATGGACCGAGAGATGAGCCTTGGCGAGCCGGCGGTCGTCGGCAGCCGCGCGTGCGTTCGCGGCGGTCGCGACGCTGGCGCAGAAGGCCTGCACGGAAATCCGCGGCGCCGGCGCGATGTAATCGTTGGCGTGCTGCGGCTCGTCTTGTTGTTCGGTCATTTCGCGGCGTCGCTCAGCTTGGCTTTCTCGGCTTCGGGGTAGGCGGTCGCGGTCGACTCACCCTTGCGGTATTTATCGAACGCGATCGTACGGCGCGGCGTATAGGCTGCGGTCTCGGTTCGCGGCTGTTCGAGGTCGGATGGATTGGCGACCATCGCGGCAAGGTTACGCTGCGTGGCGCAGCCGAAATTGTCGTACTGCTTGTTCTGGTTGTAGCTCGGATTGTAGATCGAGGGACCGAGGTCGCTCGGCCACACTCCGCAGGGACCGGCGACGGCGGTCATCTTCGGATAGCTCAGCCGAATGGTCGGAAGCGCGCGCGGATCATCGAGATGGTAGGAGCGCTTGGTGATGGCATGGGCGGGCACGCCCATCGACGCCAGCAGGCCGCGGATCTCCTGATACACCGCCTGTGCCGAGCGCGCGTTCGAGCTGTCGGTCGGCACGTCGATCGCAATCGCGCCGGTGCCTTCGCGGCGCCAGGTGCGCGCCAGCCCCATGACGTCGTCGCGCTGCGCTTCGGTGAGGTTGCCGCGGGCGCGGCCGACGAAGACGACGATTGATTGCTCGCCCTCGGTCACCGCGATCGGATGCCGCTGCCGGTAGTCGTCGCCCACGGCGCCGGTGGCAAGATTGTCGCCCGTCAGATTGCAGCCGCCGAGCGCGATCGCTGACGTGACAAGGGCGCCGAACAGCGACAGCGTCCTGGCACGACCGGCTTGTGTGTTGCGTGTCATCATAGGATCCCCCAACCCTTCAAGGTCCGCGCCTCAGTCGATGATGAAGCCGAAATTGACCGGCGTGGCACCGATCGGCTCGCCGCGGGCGGCAACGCCGTAGATGCGATTGACGCGCGCCAGCAGTGCCGACTGCGCGTCGGAAGCCGGGGCAAATCCGTCGTCGGGACGGGACAGCTCCTTCTGCGCAACGGCGCGCACCACGTAGGGCGTCACGATGACCATGAGCTCGGTCTCGTTGTTGACGAAGTCCTGGCTCCGGAAGAGCTGGCCGAGGATCGGGATCTGATCGACGCCGGGCATGCCGTTGATGGCCTGCTTGGTCTGCTCCTGGATCAACCCGGCCATCGCGATCGAGCCGCCGGAGGGCACCTCCAGCGTGGTGTCGGCGCGGCGGGTCTTGATCGAGGGAATGGTCGTGCCGTTCTGGCCGCCGGTCAGGGCGTTTTCCATCGAGACTTCGGAGACCTCGGTCATCACCTTCAGGCTGATCCGGCCCTCGGTCAGCACCACAGGAGTGAAGTTGAGCGAGATGCCGAATTTCTTGAAGCTGACGGTCTGAACGCAGTTGCCGATCGTGCCCGACGTCGTCGTCTGGCAGGTGACGCCGGTCGGAATCGGAAACTCGCCGCCCGAAATGAAGGTCGCCGACTCGCCGGAGATCGCGGTGAGGTTGGGTTCGGCCAGCGTCTTGACCACGCCGGCGCTCTCCATCGCGCGCAGCGTCGCCGTGACCGTCGGTACGCCGAGCTTGTTCAGGGCTGCGCCCGTCAGCCCGTTGTTGGGGGCGAGCGCGCCGTTATTGGCCGTGAAGGCGTTGGCGTTGTTGAAGACCACCGCGGCGGTGCCGTAGTTCATGTTGGCGCTGAGGTCGACGCCGAGCTGCTTGACGACGTCCCGGCGGACTTCGGCGACGGTGACTTTCAGCATCACCTGGTCGCGGCCGCGGACCACGATGGAATTGACGACCTTGTCGGCGCTGCCGACCAGTTTGGCGGCGATGTCGCCCGCCTGCTGGGCTTCGACCGGGCTTGCCACCGTGCCGGTCAGGACGACGCTGTCGCCGACGCCCTCGATCTGGACGCCGGGCAGCATCTGCTTCAGCGCGGCGCGCATGCCGTTGAGGTCGCGCTTGATCGCGATGTCGTAGGAGGCGACCTGGTTGCCGTCGGCGTCGAAGAACACCACGTTGGTCTGGCCGACCGCCGCGCCGATGATATAGGCGCGCTGCGCAGAGCGGATCACGGCGTTGGCGATCTTGGGATCGGCGACCAGAACGTCCTTGGCCTCGCGCGGCAGATCGACCACGACCGACTTGCCAACGCCGAGCGAGACGGAGCGCGTCTTGGCGGCGATGCTGCTCGTCACCGCGACATCCGCGTTCTTGTCGGGATCGGTCGCGCTGGCAAGGGCAGGGATCAGCATCAGCGCGGTGATCGCCGACAATGACAGCGCGCGGACCAGCGTGGTCGACGTCGCCATTTGTTTCGCACCCGTCGTCATATCGAAGCCCCCATCACTTCTGTGTCGTCAGAGAGCTCGGGATGCCGAAGCGCACCACCTTGATGCTCTCGCCCCGCTTCGGGGCATGGTCTCTGGTCTCGTCGGTCTGCTCGTTGACGTCGGCGATGCTGCGCAGCGCCAGCGCCAGCGTTCCGCTCTGCCGGGCGCGCGCCAGCGTCTCGGCCTGTTCGGGCTTGAGCTCGAGGGTCACGGTCTTGCCGACGAGGGAGTTGTTGCCGTCCTTCTCCTTCGGCGCCTGGTCGATCGCCAGCACGCGGACGTTGGACAGCAGGATTTCAGTGGTGACGATATCGCGGCCGCCTTGCTGATCGGGATTCTTGTCGCGACGCGACAGGATCACATCGACGCGGTCGTTCGGCAGAATGAAGCCGCCGGCGCCCGTCTCCGGCGAGATTTCGGTGGAGATCGCGCGCATGCCGGAGGGCAGGATCGCGGCCATGAAGCCGCTTCCGTTGGCCTTGACCAGCTTTTGCTCGCGGATCGGTTCGCCGACGATGAAGGGCGCGCGTGCGATCGAACCGATGATGTCGTTCATGGCATTGGCGTTGGCGTCGTGACGGATGAACGCGCTGCTTGCAGTTTCAGCCGGCCAGCGCTGCCACTGGATGTCTTCGGCCTTGACCGATTGACCGAGCCCGATGTCGGACTTTGCGACCAGCACTTCGACGGTCGGCAGTTGCGCGACGGGCGGCGCGACCGGCGCCGGTTTGCGATCGCCAACGCTCGCGAGATACATGGCCGCGAGGCCTGCGACGCCGGCGATGCCGAGGACCACGATGCGTGCCGTTTTCATGCGATTGTCTGAATGCCCTTCACACAGGGCAATCGCGTCCTTGCGGCACTGACAGCCCTTCCCGAGGCATCACTACGGCCGCAAAAGTATAAGGGAACTTGATGGAAGGTCCGGACAATTAAGGGATTGGTGGGGATGGTGAACGGCGAGTTATCGGCGCCGTTGCATCTCCGCAGAATCCCGGAGATCGCGCGTGCTTAAGGCGTACGACGTTGGTCGCAACGCGGCGTCAGCGCCGGTGGAGCGTGGTTAATGTCGTCTAACGTGGCAGGGCGCGAGGATCAGAGCGCGGCCTTCAACGCCGCAAATCCACGGTCGAGATCGACCTTGAGGTCGTCGAGATTCTCGAGCCCGATATGCAGCCGCAGCGTCGGCCCGCCCGGCGACCATTTGGTCGCGGTGCGATAGTCGCTGCAGTCGAACGGGATGGCGAGGCTTTCGAAGCCGCCCCAGGAAAAGCCCATGCCGAACAAAGTGAGCGCGTTCAGCATTGCATCGACCGCGGTCTGTGGCACCGGCTTCAGCACGATGCTGAACAGCCCGGAGGCGCCGGTGAAGTCGCGTTTCCAGATCGCGTGCCCGGGATCGGTGTCGAGGGCAGGGTGCAGCACGCGATCGACCTCGGGCCGCGCGCCGAGCCAGCGCGCGATCTCGAGTCCGGAGCGGTGGTGCTGCGCAAGCCGCACCGATAGCGTGCGAACCCCGCGCAGCGCGAGATAGACGTCGTCGGGGCCGGCGCAGACGCCGAGCAGGCGGATCGCCTCCTGGATCAGCGGCCAGGCTTTCGCATTGGCTGCGATGGTGCCGAACATGATGTCGGAGTGGCCGCCGATATATTTGGTGCCGGCCTGCATGCTGATGTCGACGCCCTGTTCGAGCGAGCGGTGATAGAGCGGCGTCGCCCAGGTGTTGTCGTCGATCATGAGCGCGCCGCGGGCGTGCGCCACGGCCGATATCGCCCGCACGTCCGGCATCTCGAACGTCTGCGAGCCGGGCGCTTCGATCAGCACCGCGCGGGTGTTCGGCTTGAACAGCGTCTCGATGCCGGCGCCGATCAGCGGATCGAAATAGCTGGTCTCGATGCCGTAGCGCTTGAGCATGTTGTCGCAGAAATTGCGGGTCGGCCGATAGGCATTGTCGCACACCAGGAGGTGATCGCCGGTCTTGAGCACGGCGAGCAGCGTGGTGCTGATCGCCGCCAGTCCCGACGGGGCAAGGCCGACGCCAGCGCATTGCGGGCCTTCCAGCGCCATCAGCACGTCCTGCAGCGCCCGCGTGGTCGGGCTGCCATGGCGGCCATAGGTAAATTCGGCGCGATGGGCGTGGAGGTCCTCCGCGGTCGGATAGAGCACGGTCGAGCCGTGAAACACCGGCGGATTGACAAAGCCCTTCTGGGCCTTGGTGTCGCGGCCGGCCGTGACCAGGCGGGTGGCGGCCTGTTGCGGGTGGGAGGGCGTGGAGCCGTCGGAGGAGGTCATGGAGCGCTGCCGTTAGACTTTTGACTTTTTGCCGCAGCCGTACCGCGCCGGGAAGACGGGGCCGGGCCGGGAGGTGTTACTAACAAGAGGTAGAAGACATGCGTCAACCCCTTGACCCGGCTCGTCAGTCGCTATGTGATGCGGCGCAACTACCAGTCGCCGCACGTTGAGGGGCCTGCCGCGACCTACGATCCGTTGCCTGACCGGTTTGCAGGTCAAAACTGCCGGTCAAATCGGCATTTTTGCTGCAAGGGATCATTGGGATGGCCCGTGAACGCGAGGCGATCACAATGCAAACGTCCACCGGACGACCCTGAAAGGCCCCGCCCATGAAACGCGTATCCCTGGCTGTCACCCTTGCCGCTGCCGCCGCCCTGTCGGTCCAGGCCGCCTCGGCGCAAACCCTCAAGACGGTCAAGGACCGAGGCCAGCTGTCCTGCGGCGTCAGCGGCGGCCTGCCGGGCTTCTCGTCGCCGGACGACAAGGGGAACTGGACCGGCATCGATGTCGACATCTGCCGTGGCATCGCGGCGGCGATCTTCGACGATCCGTCCAAGGTCAAGTTCGTGCCGCTGTCGGCCAAGGACCGCTTCACCGCGCTGCAGTCGGGCGAGATCGACGTGCTGTCGCGCAATACCACCTGGACGCTGTCGCGCGATACCTCGCTCGGCGCCAACTTCACCGGCGTGACCTATTATGACGGGCAGGGCTTTCTGGTGAAGAAGTCGCTGAAGGTGAATTCGGCGCTGGAGCTGAACAGCGCGTCGGTCTGCGTGCAGACCGGCACCACGACCGAGCAGAACCTCGCCGACTACTTCAAGGGCAACAACATGAAGTACGAGGTGATCGCGTTCGCCGGTGCCGACGAGACCGTGAAGGCCTACGAGACCGGCCGCTGCGACGTGTTCACCTCCGACGTGTCCCAGCTCTATGCGCAGCGACTGAAGCTCGCCAACCCGGCCGACCACGTCGTGCTTCCCGAGATCATCTCCAAGGAGCCGCTCGGCCCGATGGTTCGCCATGGCGACGACCAGTGGTTCGACATCGTGAAGTGGGCGCTGTTCGCCCAGATCAATGCCGAGGAACTCGGTGTCACCCAGAAGAACGTCGACGAGATGGCCAAGTCGGACAAGCCCGACCTCAAGCGCGCCTTCGGCACCGACGGCAATCTCGGTGAGCAGCTCGGCCTGACCAAGGACTGGTTCTCCCGCATCATCAAGGCCGTCGGTAATTACGGCGAGATGTACGATCGCAACGTCGGCGCCGGATCGAAGCTGCAGATCGCACGCGGGCTCAATAATCTCTGGAACAAGGGCGGCATCCAGTACGCGCCTCCGATCCGCTGATCGGCGACGAGGCGGCTGCGGCGATGACGACCGAGCCCCGAAAACCACCGCCTCAGTTCATCTTCCGCCTGAAGCGCGTGCTCGGCGGCCAGTCCGGCTGGACTGGCCTTGCCGTGCAGATCGTGTTCGCGGCGGTGTTGGCCTGGGTCGCCTATGAGATCGTGGCCAATGCCCGCGCCAACCTGGAGACGCAGCGCATTGCCTCCGGGTTCGGGTTTCTCAAAAACAATGCGGGCTTTGATGTCAGCCTGAATCTGATCCCGTATTCGGGATCGGACACCTATACGCGGGTGTTCTTTGTCGGCCTGTTCAACACGCTGCTGGTTGCGGGCATTGGCATCGTCTTCGCCACCATGATCGGCTTCATCATTGCGCTGTGCCGGCTGTCGCCGAACTGGCTGTTGGCGCGGCTCGGCGAGATCTATGTCGAGATCGTCCGCAATCTGCCGCTGCTGTTCCAGCTGTTATTCTGGTACCTCGCGGTGCTGGCGGCGCTGCCGGGGCCGCGCCAGAGCATCTCGCTGTTCAACGCCTTCTTCCTCTCCAATCGCGGGCTGGTGATTCCGCGGCCGATCGGCGAGCCCGGGCTTGATCCGTTTCTGATCGCGCTTGCGATTGGCGTCGCAGGCGCGCTGGCGCTGCGCGGCTACGCAAGGCGGGCGCTGTTTCAACGCGGGCAGGCGATCCGGATCTGGCCCTATGTGCTCGGCCTGCTGGCCGGATTGCCGCTGGTGACGATGCTGGTGTTCGGGCTGCCGGTGACCTTCGAGCTGCCGCAACTCAAGGGCTTCAACTTCGCCGGCGGCGCGCGGGTGATTCCGGAGCTGGTTGCGCTGGTGGTCGCGCTGTCGACCTATACGGCGGCCTTCATCGCCGAGATCGTCCGCGCCGGCATTCTGTCAGTCCATAAGGGACAGATGGAAGCCGGCTCGTCGCTCGGCCTGTCGCGCGGCACCACCTTGCGGCTGATCGTCGTGCCGCAGGCGATGCGCGTCATCGTTCCGCCGCTGACCAACCAGTACCTCAACCTGACCAAGAATTCGTCGCTGGCGGTCGCGATCGGCTATCCCGACCTGGTCTCGGTATTTGCCGGAACGACGCTGAGCCAGACCGGCCAGGCGATCGAGATCATCGCCATCACCATGGGCGTGTACCTGCTGATCTCGCTGGTCACCAGCGCGATCATGAGCGTCTATGGCTGGCGCATCAACCGGAGCCTTGGGGCATGACCGACGCCACCGCGTCATCCTTCGTCCGGCAGGATCTGGTGCCTGAACGCCGGGCGCCGGTGAAGACCACCGGCCTCGTCGGTTTCATCCGCACGCGGCTCTTGAATTCGCCGACCAACATCCTGCTGACGATCCTGGCGCTGGGGCTGCTCTGGTACACGATCGTTCCCGCGTTCAAATTCCTGCTGGTCGATGCGGTCTGGAGCGGCAAGGACCGCAATGCGTGTCTCGCCGAAACCGCCGGCCGTCAGGTCGGCGCCTGCTGGCCCTACATCCAGGCCAAGCTCACCCAGCTGATCTATGGCTTCTATCCGGAAGCCGAACGCTGGCGCGTCAACCTGACCTTCGTCCTCGCGGCCGTCCTGTTGCTGCCACTCCTTATTCCGCGCCTGCCGGCGAAGGGCCTGAATGCGAGTCTGTTCTTCTTCGCGTTCCCGGCGATCGCCTTCTTCCTGCTGCGCGGCGGCGGACTATCTGGTTTCGGCGTCAGCTGGGTGGCGAGCCTCTTGCAGCTGTTCGACGACAGCATCGTCAATGCCGGTCAGGTGCTGGTCAATCTCAGCCGGAGTTCGGCGATCGGGCCGCTGCTGTGGGCCGTCGGCAACATCATCGTGCTCGCCGGCAGCCTGATCGGCTGGCTGATCTTTCCGTTGACCTGGCTGCGCGAGCAGCTCCAGATGTCGAGCCAGCCGCTGTGGTTCGACTTCCTGCTGACCACGGCGATCGTCTCGCTGATCCTGTTTTTCCTCGGCGGCGGCATGCGAACCGGACAACGGGCGCTGCTCGGGAGCCTGGCGAGCTTCGCCGGCATCGCGATCGTGATCAAGCTGATGGGGCTCGACCGCGGCGGACTGCCTATCGTCGACACCAGGCTGTGGGGCGGCCTCCTGGTGACGCTGGTGGTGTCAGTCACCGGCATCGTCACCTCGATGCCGATCGGGATCGCGCTGGCGCTGGGTCGCCGCTCGACCATTCCGCTGATCCGGATCTTCTCGATCGCCTTCATCGAGTTCTGGCGCGGCGTGCCGCTGATCACGGTGCTGTTCTTCGCAACCTACATGCTGCCGCTGTTCCTGCCGGGCAACTTCAACGTCGACGGGCTGGTCCGCGCGCTGATCGGCATTGCGCTGTTTGCCGGCGCCTATCAGGCCGAGGTGGTGCGCGGCGGCCTTGCCGCAATCCCGCGCGGGCAGGGCGAGGCGGCGAGCGCGCTCGGCCTGTCCTGGTGGAAGACCACGTCGCTGATCGTGATGCCGCAGGCGCTGCGCCACGTCATTCCGGGTCTCGTCAACAGCTTCATCGCCCTGTTCAAGGACACCTCGCTGGTTTCGATCGTCGCACTGTTCGACCTCTTGGGATCGTTGCACGCGACGTTCTCCGATCCGACCTGGTCGACGCCGACCACGGCCTTTACCGGCTTCGCCTTCGCTGGAATGATCTACTTTGTGTTCTGCTTTGGAATGTCGCGCTACTCGCTGTTCGTCGAAAACCGGCTCAACGCTCACCGCCGCCACTGAACAAGGTCATCATGTCCACAACCCCGATCGTCAACATTTCCGCTCTCAACAAATGGTACGGCGACTTCCACGTGCTGCGCGACATCAACCTGGAGGTCGGCAAGGGCGAGCGCATCGTGATCTGCGGCCCATCCGGTTCGGGCAAGTCGACCCTGATCCGCTGCATCAACGCGCTGGAGGAATTCCAGGAGGGCGAGATCGTGGTCGACGGCATCGACCTCGGCCCGAACCTTCGCCGTGTCGACGAAGTCCGCCGCGAGGTCGGCATGGTTTTCCAGAGCTTCAACCTGTTCCCGCATCTCACCGTGCTCGACAACTGCACTCTGGCGCCGATCTGGGTGCGCAACATCCCGAAGAAGGATGCCGAGGCCACCGCGATGAAGTTCCTCGAGCGGGTCAAGATCCCGCATCAGGCCAACAAGTTTCCCGGCCAGATGTCGGGCGGTCAGCAGCAGCGCGTTGCGATCGCTCGCGCGCTGACCATGAACCCGAAAGTGATGCTGTTCGACGAGCCGACCTCGGCGCTCGACCCGGAGATGGTCAAGGAAGTGCTCGACACCATGGTCGATCTTGCCAAGGAGGGCATGACCATGCTGGTCGTCACCCATGAAATGGGCTTTGCCCGCGAGGTCGCCAACCGCGTCGTCTTCATGGACGCGGGCCAGATCATCGAATCGAACACGCCGCAGGAATTCTTCGCCAACCCGCAGCACGCGCGGTCGAAGCTGTTCCTGAGCCAGATTCTGCGGTGATTTCTGCCGTCATTGCGAGCCACCCGGTCGGCGCAAAGCGCCGCCGGATGACAGGCTCCGCGAAGCAATCCAATCTTCCGCATCGGAAGCATGGATTGCTTCGTCGCAATAGCTCCTCGCAATGCGGGACGCCATTCGCTCCCTAGACCAGCGGCAGCTCGATCTTGCTGCGCTTTTCCAACCATTCCGGGACCGGCAGGTTCTTCGAGCGCATGAAGGCCGGGTTGAACAGCTTGGACTGATAGCGGTTGCCGGAGTCGCAGAGGATGGTGACGATCGTCTTGCCGGGGCCGAGCTGCTTGGCGAGCTGGATCGCGCCTGCGATGTTGACGCCGGTCGAGCCGCCGAGGCACAGGCCTTCGTGCTCCAAAAGCTCATAGATGATGGTCACGGCTTCCTCGTCGGAGATCAGGAACGCGGTGTCGACTTTCGCCGTCTCGACCACCGGCGTGACGCGTCCGAGCCCGATGCCTTCCGTGATCGAATCGCCCGGCGTCGATTTGACCTGTCCATTCTTGAACAGTTCGTACATCCCGAAGCCGTGCGGGTCGGCGCAGGCGGTGACGATGGCCGGGTTCTTTTCCTTTAGGTAGCGGCTGATGCCGGCAAGCGTGCCGCCGGTGCCGACCGAGCAGATGAAGCCGTCGACCTTGCCGTCGGTCTGCTGCCAGATTTCCGGTCCGGTCGAGTCGTAATGTGCCTTGGGATTGTCGAGATTGTTCCACTGATCGGCGAACAGCACGCCGTTCGGTTCGGTCTTGCGTAGTTGCTCGGCGAGCCGCCTGCCGAGATGCTGATAATTGTTCGGATTGGCGAAGGGCAGCGCCGGCGCCTCGACCAGTTCGGCGCCGCACAGCCGCAGCATGTCCTTCTTTTCCTGGCTCTGCGTCTCCGGAATGACGATCAGGGTGCGGTAGCCGCGCGCACTCGCCACGACAGCAAGCCCGATCCCGGTATTGCCCGCGGTCGACTCGACCACGAGGCCGCCGGGCTTCAGCGTGCCGCGCCTCTCGGCCTCCAGGATCATCCATTTGCCGGCACGATCCTTCACCGACTGCCCCGGGTTCATGAATTCGGCCTTGCCGAGAATGGTGCAGCCGGTCAGTTCGGACGCGCGTTTCAGCTTGATGAGCGGGGTGTTGCCGATCGCTTCGATGACGTCTTTATTGAATATCATGTCGGGGAATTTCTTTGCCGGGCTGTATCTTGCTTGGCGAACCTAGTGTGCTGATCGAAAAAGGGAAGGGCTTTTGCACTGCGGCAAAAGGCGGGGCCAACGCGCTTGACGTCGCACGCGCGGAGGCCACGAGCTCGGGGAGAACGCCGTTTTGCGGCGGTCGGGTCGGCCAGCAGAATCATCCTGTGGTCCGCGGTTTCGCGTGAGTTGCGCGCTCTCGGCCAATCAAGACCTGACGGCGCGGTGCGCGGTGGCGCGAGTCTGGCGCCGCGCCGGCACATCTTGCGGATTCAATGCAACAGGAGCCGAGAAATCCCCATGAAATCTTTGTAAGAATCGTGACTTCCGGCACCGGTCCGAAATGCGCGGAAATGCCGTAAAAAATAGGGAAAAGTCGGCATTCAAGGTAGCTACGAATCGCTTGCGATGCGACGCCACGCAATCGTGACGGGGCTGTCCGCCCCATTGTCCCAAGGGTAGGATGGGACAGGCAGGTTCCATTGGAAGCATACCCCCGTGAACGTCACCCAGACCATCGCTGAACGCGTCATTCGTGCGCCACGGGCGAAGTCTGGCTTCGGCGGAGAACGGGTGTGACCCAGCCGGTGTCCGTGATGGTGCCTGGAGGCCGGTTCGGCCTCGCCGCCCGCGTGCGCCGGCTCGCGGCACGTTCGCTCGTTGCGCTCGGCCTGGCCGCCGGCGGCGCCGGCTGCATTCTGACCCAGGACATCCCGGATCCTGCGCTCGACGTGCCGCAGGGCTACAAGGCCGCGCGTCTCGGCCGCCCGGGCGACGCGCTTCCGACGCTCGATTGGTGGCGGGGCTTCCGCTCCAGGGAGCTGACGCAGCTGATGGAGGAGGCGCAGACCGTCAACCTCGACATCGCCGCTGCGGTTGCGCGCTTCCGCCAGGCCGACGCGCTGGCGCGGCAGGCCGGCGCGGCGCTGCTGCCGACCCTCAATCTCAACGGATCGGAAACCTACTCGCGCACCTCCGGCTCCAGCGCCAGCGGCCTCACCAATGGCGGGCGCGAGGTGGTGAACTACAACGCCTCGCTGAGCGCCAGCTATCAGCTCGACTTCTGGGGCCAGAACCGCGACGCCGCGCAGGCGGCGGAGGAGACCGCCGTTGCCAACCGGTTCGACCGCGAGGTGGTGGCGCTGACCACGCTGGCGAGCGTCGCCAATGCTTATTTCACCGTGCTCGCGACGCAGGACCGGCTGCGCACCGCGCAGCGCAACATCGCCAGCGCCGAGCGCATCCTCAATGCGATCAAGGAGCGCTTCAAGGCCGGCACCGGCTCCGATCTCGACGTCGCGCAGCAGGAGACTGTGCTTGCCAACCAGCGCGCGCTGGTGCCGCCGCTGCGGCAGACGCTCGATCAGAGCATCAATGTGCTCGCGGTGCTGGTGTCGCGGCCGCCGGAAAGCGTGCGCGTCTCCGGCGGCTCGCTCAACGCCGTTGCGATCCCGCGCGTCAGGCCGGGCCTGCCGTCCGAATTGCTGACCCAGCGTCCCGACATCCGCCGGCAGGAGGCGCAGCTTGCATCCGCCACCGCCAATGTCGGCAGCGCGCGGGCGCAGTTCTTCCCGAGCATCCAGCTGACCGGGACGGGCGGCTACCAGAGCCAGGCGCTGGTCTCGCTGTTCCAGCCGCATGCCGCCTTCTTCAACCTGGTCGGCAGCATGACCCAGCCGATCTTCGACGGCGGCCGGATCCTCGGCAATTTCGAATACACCAAGGCCAAGCAGGACGAGTTGCTGCAGACCTACCGCAAGACGGTGGTGCAGTCGTTCACCGACGTCGACAATGCGCTGGTCGCGATCCGCGAGACCACGCGCCGGCTGCAGCTGCAGCGCGACGTGCTGTCGTCGTCGCGGCGCGCCTTCGACCTCGCCGAGCAGCAGCTCAAGGCCGGCACCGCCGATATCGTAACTGTGCTAAACACGCAGCTGACCCTGTTCCAGGCGGAAGATGCCTATTCGCAGGCCCAATTGGCCCGGCTATTGGCGATCGTGAGCCTATATCAGGCATTAGGGGGCGGCTGGGAACCGAAGATGGAAAGACCGGTCGATGCTCTTTAAGCCCGACTCGACGGACGAGGGGAAAAGCACGGCGCCGCGCAAGCGGAGCCTTCTCTCGCGCCTGCTTGGGCGCATGGTGTCCTTGCTCATCACGCTCGTGATCCTCGGCGGGCTCGGCTATCTCGGCTGGCTCGCCTTCCAGCCCAAGCAAAATGGCGGCGGCGGGCGCGGCGCGGGCGGGCGGCCTGACCTGCCGGTGCCGGTGCTTGCGGCGATGCCGCATGTGCAGGACGTACCGGTTTATCTCGACGGCGTCGGTTCGGTGAAGGCGCTCAACACGGTCACCGTGCGCTCGCAGGTCGATGGCAAGCTGCTCAAGGTGAATTTCGTCGAGGGCCAGGACGTCAAGAAGGACGACGTGCTGGGCGAGATCGATCCTGCGATCTATCAGGCGCAGTACGACCAGGCGGTGGCTACGAAGGCCAAGGACGAAGCGCTGCTCGCCAATCAGAAGATCGATCTTGCCCGCTATGAGCAGCTCGCTGCCACCAACGCGGGCTCCAAGCAGCAGGCCGATACGCAGCGGGCGCTGGTCGCGCAGCAGCAGGCCATCATCAAGGCCGACCAGGCCCAGATCGACAATGCGCGCGCCACGCTCGGTTATACCAAGATCGTCGCCCCGATCGCGGGGCGCGCCGGCCTGCGCCAGGTCGACCAGGGCAACATCATCCACGCTTCCGACACCACTGGGCTCGTGATCCTGACCCAGTTGCGGCCGATCGCGGTGTGGTTCAGCCTGCCGCAGCAGCAGATCATGCGCGTCAACGCCGCGGCGGCGAAGGGCCAGCTTACGGTCGATGTGTTCGGCAATGACGGCGTCACCGTGATCGATACCGGCAAGCTGACCGGCATCGACAACCAGGTCGATCCGACCACCGGCACGCTGAAGCTGAAGGCGGAATTCCCCAACGCCAGCTACCAGCTCTGGCCCGGACAGTTCGTCAATGTCCGGCTCAAGGTCGAGACCCTGCCGCAGGCGATCGTGGTGCCGACCTCGGCGGTGCAGCGTGGTCCGGCCGGCACCTTCAGCTACGTGATCGGCGAGGGCGATATCGTCACCGCCAAGCCGGTCACGGTCACCCAGCAGAACGAGCATGAGGCCGTCATCGCCAGCGGACTGACCACGTCGGACCGCGTCGTGACGACCGGCTTTGCCAATCTCGCCGATGGCGCGAAGGTCGTGGTCGGCAAGGACGACGGGCCGCCGGCCGCCGATCTCGCGCCACGCAAGCGCAGCCGCAACCCTGACGGCAAGCGCGGGGCGCAAGGCGAAGGTCAAGGCAAGGACGGTAAGAAAGACTGGCAGGGCAAGGACGGTGAGCATCGCGGCCGGCACGAGCATAGCGAAGGCGATCAGAAGGGGCAGACCGGACCGGCGCCCGCGCCGGCAGCAGGGGGCGAACAGTCGGGCGGCGCGCCGAAGGCGCAGCCATGACCGGCATCCTGACTTCGTAATGGCCGATCTTACAGAGAGCACGCAGCCATGAGCGTCTCCGAACCGTTCATCCGCCGGCCGATCGCCACCTCGCTGCTCGGCATCGCCCTGATGATCGGCGGTGCGCTCGGCTATTGGGCGCTGCCGGTCTCCGCGCTGCCGCAGGTCGACTTCCCGACCGTGCAGGTGACGACGCAATTGCCGGGCGCCAGCCCCGACGTGGTGGCCTCGCTGATCACGGCGCCGCTGGAGCGGCAGCTCGGGCAGATCCCGTCACTGTCGTCGATGAACTCGACGAGCTCGTTCGGCGTCAGCCAGATCTCGCTGCAGTTCGACCTCAACCGCGACATCGACGGCGCCACGCAGGATGTGCAGGCCGCGATCAACGCTGCCGCCGGCATCTTGCCGAAGACGCTGCCGTATCCGCCTGTCTACGCCAAGGTGAACCCTGCGGACGCGCCGGTGATGACGCTGGCGCTGACCTCGGACACGATCTCGCTGCGGGCGATGAGCGATCTCGCTGACACCATCCTGGGCCAACGGCTGAGTCAGATTTCCGGCGTCGGCCGGGTCTCGATCCTCGGTGGATTGAAGCCGGCGGTGCGCGTGCAGGCCGATCTGGCCCGGCTCGCGGCCTACGGCATCGCGATGGAGGATCTCCGCAACGCGATCGCCGGTGCCAACGTGTCGGGGCCGAAGGGATCGCTCGACGGTGCCCAGCAATCCTACACCATCGCCGCCAACGATCAGATCGCCGCCGCCGACGCCTACCGGCCGATCATCATCGCCTATCGCAACGGCTCGCCGGTCACGATCGGCGACGTCGCCCAGATCGTCGATGGCCTGGAGAACGACCGCACCGGCGGCTGGTACCAGGGCACGCCGGCCGTCATCATCGATATCCAGCGCCAGCCGGGCGCCAATGTCATCGACGTCGTCAAGCAGATCCGCGCCGAAATCCCGCGGCTGCAGCGGGCGGTCCCGGCCGGCGTCAAGCTGACCATTGTCTCCGACCGCACCGTGACGATCCGCGCCTCGGTGCGCGACGTTCAGTTCACGCTGATCCTGAGCGTCGTGCTGGTGACACTGGTGGTGCTCCTGTTCCTGCGGTCGCTGCGCGCGACCCTGATCGCCGGCGTTGCGCTGCCGCTGTCGCTGATCACGAGCTTCGGCATCATGTATTTCGCGGGCTTCAGCCTCGACAATCTATCGCTGATGGCGCTGACCATCGGAACCGGGTTTGTGGTCGACGACGCCATCGTCATGATCGAGAACATCGTCCGCCACATGGAAGGCGGCGAGACTGTGATGGAGGCCTCGCTGAAGGGGGCCAGCGAGATCGGCTTCACCGTGATCTCGCTGACGGTGTCGCTGATCGCCGTGTTCATCCCGCTGCTGTTCATGTCCGGCCTGGTTGGCCGCATGTTCCGCGAATTCGCGCTCACTTTGACGATCGCGGTCGTAACCTCGGCGATCGTCTCACTGACGCTGACGCCGATGATGTGCTCGCGGCTGCTCAAGAACATCCATGAGGAGATGGCGGTCCCGGGCCTCGCCGCGGTCAGCCGTTTCATCGACCGCATGGTGGAGTTCTACCATCGGACGCTGCTCTGGGTGTTGCGGCGCCAGCGCGCGACGCTGCTGGTGACGTTCGCGACCATCGCGTTGACGCTGATCATGTATGTGCTGGCACCGAAGGGTTTTCTGCCGCTGCAGGACACTTCATCGATCACGGCGGTGACCGAGGCCGGGCCCGACGTCTCGTTCGCCGAGATGCAGCGGCGGCAGAGCGCGGTCTCAAACATCATCAAGGCCGATCCTGATGTGGTTGGCGTTGTCTCGGTAATCGGTTCGGGTTCGGTCAATCCGACCACCAATGTCGGCCGGCTGGTGATGACGCTGAAGCCGCTCGACCAGCGGCGCGAGGGCGTCGTCAAGGTGATCGAGCGGCTGAAGGAGAAGATCGCGACGGTGCCCGGCATGACGGTCTACTTCCAGCCGGTGCAGGATGTGCAGATCTCGACCCAGTCGAGCCGCTCGCAATACCAGTACACGCTGACCGCGACCGACGCCGCCGAGGTCTCGCAATGGGCGCAAAAGCTCGTCGCCGAGATGCGGCGGGACCCGATCTTCCGCGATGTCTCCTCGGAGGCGCAGGAGGGGGGCCTGCGCGCGGCGCTCGACGTCAACCGCCAGCGTGCCGGCCAGCTCGGTGTCAGTCTGCAGGGCGTCACCGATACGCTGAACGACGCCTTCGCACAGCGGCAGATCTCGACGATCTACGGCCAGGCCAACCAGTACCGCGTCGTGCTCGAAGCGCTGCCGATGTATCAGCGCGACCCGTCGATCCTCGACAAGCTCTATCTGCCCGGAGCCAACGGCGCGCAGGTGCCGCTGTCGGCGGTGGCGACGCTGGTCCGGACCACGGCGCCGCTCGCGATCTCGCACCAGGCGCAATTCCCGTCGGTCTCGCTCAGCTTCAACCTGGCGCCGGGCGAGGCGCTGGGCGACGCGGTCGCGGCCGTGAAGGCGATCGAGAGCAGGATCGGAATGCCCGGCAGCATCGTCGGGATCTATTCCGGCGACGCCGCCGAATTCTCGCGCTCGCTCGCCGGCCAGCCCTGGCTGATCCTGGCGGCGATCATCACGATCTATATCGTGCTCGGCGTGCTCTATGAGAGCTATATCCATCCGATCACCATCCTCTCGACGCTGCCCTCGGCCGGCGTCGGCGCCATCCTCGCCTTGATGCTGTGCGGGCAGGACCTCTCGGTGATCGGCCTGATCGGCATCATCCTGTTGATGGGTATCGTCAAGAAGAACGCGATCATGATGATCGACTTCGCGCTGGAGGCCGAGCGTCACCAGGGCATGTCGTCCTATGACGCCATCGTGCAGGCCTGCCTGCTGCGCTTCCGCCCGATCATGATGACGACGCTGGCGGCGTTGTTCGGCGCGCTGCCGCTCGCGATCGAAAGCGGCACCGGCGCCGAACTGCGCTTCCCGCTCGGCATCTCGATCATCGGCGGCCTGCTGCTGAGCCAGCTGCTGACGCTCTACACCACGCCGGTGATCTATCTGGCGCTCGACCGCCTCAACCGCCGGATCGAGCGGGCCGTGCCGGAGCCGGGTCCCAGCGGCCCGCCGATCGCGGGCGCCACCGAGGGCATGCAGTGATCTCGATCTCCGAGCCCTTCATCCGCAGGCCGGTGGGCACCACACTGCTTGCGATCGGGCTGTTCCTGGTCGGGATCGTCGCCTACCAGTTCCTGCCGGTGTCGTCGGTTCCGAATGTCGATTTCCCGACCATTCGGGTGTCGGCGTCCAGGCCGGGGGCCGATCCCTCCGTAATGGCCGCGACCGTCGCCGCACCGCTGGAGCGCAAGCTCGGCACCATTTCGGGCGTCGACCAGATCACCTCGACGAGCTCACTCGGCACCACCAGCATCCAGGTGCAGTTCTCGATCGGCCGCAATATCGACCGCGCCGCGCGCGACGTGCAGGCCGCGATCAACGCCTCGCTCGCCGATCTGCCGAGCGACCTGCCGTCGCTGCCCAGGTTCCGCAAGGCCAACCCGGCCGCGTCGCCGGTATTTGTGCTGGCGCTGACCTCGAAGACGATCTCGACCAGCGCGATGTACGATGTCGCCGACACGGTGCTGGCGCAGCGCATCTCGCAGGTGCCGGGAGTGGGCGAGGTGACCGTGAGCGGCGCCGACCAGCCGGCGGTGCGCATCGCGCTCAATCCGGTGTCGCTGGCGAATGCCGGAATCGCGACCGACGACGTCCGGCTCGCGATCATCAATGCCAACCCGCTGGGACCGGTCGGCATCTTCAATGGCGGCCGGCTCAGCGAGACGCTCTCGATCAACAAGCAGATGCGCACCGCGGCCGAATTCCGCGACATTGTCATCAAGAGCTCGAACGGCAATTACGTCCGCCTCGCCGACGTCGCCGAGGTCGAGGATTCCGTGCGCAACTCGCGCTCGATCGCCTGGTTCAACAGGCAGCCGGCGGTGCTGATCCAGATCACCAAGCAGGGCGACGCCAATGTCATCGACACCGTCGACGGCGTTCGCAGGATGCTGCCGGAACTGAGGAAATGGATTCCGGCGGGCGTCGAGATCTCCACCCTGGTCGATCGTACCGGAACGATCCGCGCCAGCGTCGAGGACATGCAGTTCACGCTGCTGGCGACCGCAGTGCTTGTGATGATCGTGGTGTTCGTGTTCCTGCGCCGTGTGGTGCCGACGATCGCCGCCGGCGTCTCGGTGCCGCTGGCGCTGGCCGGCACCTGCGCCGGAATGTGGCTCGCCGGCTTCTCGATCGACAATCTGTCGCTGATGGCGCTGGCGATCTCCGTCGGCTTCGTGGTCGACGACGCCATCGTGATGATCGAGAACATGTACCGCAATCTCGAGCAGGGCATGGCGCCATATCCGGCCGCGGTCGAAGGCGCCAAGCAGATCGGCTTCACGGTGCTGTCGATCTCGCTGTCGCTGATCGCGGCCTTCACGCCGCTGATCTTCATGGATGGCATCGTCGGGCGGCTGCTGCGCGAATTCTCGCTGACGCTGGTGTTCGCGATCGCGGTCTCGACCGTGGTGTCGCTGACCATCACGCCGATGATCTGCGCGCATTACATCAGGGACGCGACCTCGGATCATGCCACCTGGTACGATCGCGTCATCGAGGGCACGCTGTCCCGTGTCGTGGCGTTCTACGCAGCGACGCTGCGGATCGTGCTCGGCTATCCCTTCCTGACCCTGGTCGTGTTCTTCGCCACCGTCGCGCTGACGGTGACGCTCTACATCAAGACGCCGAAGGGTTATTTCCCGACCGACGACAGCGGCTTCGTGATCGGCTCGACGCGGGCGTCGGCGGATATCTCGTTCCAGGCGATGCTTCAGCTGCAGCAGCGGCTCGCCGACATCGTGATGGCCGACCCCGCGGTCGCCGGCATCGGCTCGTCGGTCGGCTCCGGCGGCGGCCCGGGCGGCGCCACCTCCAACCGCGGCATCATGTACATCAGCCTGAAGCCGCCGGAGGAGCGGGGCGGGCTTTCGACCGCGCAGGTGATCGACCGGCTGCGCCGCAACCTGTTCATGGTGCCGGGCATTCGCCTGTTCATGTTCGCCGCTCAGGATATCCGCACCGGCGGCCGGCAGAGCGATTCCGACTACCAGTACACGCTCGCCTCGACCGATCTCGAGCTGTTGCAGAAATGGGCGCCGATCGTGGCCAAGCGCATGGAGACGGTGGAGGGCATCACGGACGTCTCCTCCGACCGCGATCCCGGCGGCCTGCAGCTCAACCTCGTGATCGACCGCAAGACCGCCTCCAGCCTCGGTGTCCGCGTGCAGGACATCGACAACGCGCTCAACAACGCCTTCTCGCAGCGGCAGATCTCGTACATCTACACCCAGCGCAACCAGTACGTGGTGGTGCTCGAGATCGATCCGAAATTCCAGAGCGATCCGTCGAACCTCGAGCGCATCTACGTTGCCGGCGCCAACGACGTGCAGGTGCCGCTGTCGGCGCTGGTGCACTACCAGCGTGGATTGTCGGCGCTCGCGGTCTATCACTCCGGCGGCTTCCCCTCGACCACGGTGTCGTTCAACCTGCTGCCGGACGTGCCGCTGGAGGTCGCGACGACGAACATCCAGCAGGCGGTCGACGAGCTGCACATGCCCGAGGGCATCCGCGGCAGCTTCGACGGCAATGCCGGCGATTTCAACAAGACCAGCGGGAGGCAGCCGCTGCTGATCCTCGGCGCGCTGGTCGCGATGTATATCGTGCTCGGCGTGCTCTATGAGAGCCTGGCGCATCCGATCACGATCATCTCGACACTGCCGTCGGCCGGCCTCGGCGCCTTGCTCGCCTTGCAGGTGACCAACACGCCGCTGACGGTGATCGCCTTCGTCGGCATCATCCTGTTGATCGGCATCGTCAAGAAGAACGGCATCATGATGGTCGATTTCGCGCTCGAGGCCGAGCGGCACCAGGGCCTGTCGTCGCGGGACGCGATCTTCGAGGCCTGCCGCGCGCGCTTCCGTCCCATCCTGATGACGACGATGGCCGCGCTGTTCGCCGGCATTCCGCTGGTCATCGCGACCGGCCCGGGCACCGAGCTGCGCCGGCCGCTCGGCATCACCATCATCGGCGGCCTGTTCGTGTCGCAGATCCTGACGCTCTACACGACACCGGTGATCTATCTGTTGATCGACCGGCTGCGCCAGCGCCGCGAGCCGTCAGGCGTGCACGCACCCGCGGAATAGTTTGAATTGCACGATTGCAAGCGTATAGCGGAGCGATGTCCGAACCGACCGAAGCAAAAACCGATATTGTCGCCGAGATCGAGGAGTGCGCGCATTGCGGCAAGCCGTTGCCGCTGTGCATCTGCGACAGCGTCACGCCGATCGAGAGCCGCATCCAGCTCCTGATCCTGATCCATCCGCAGGAGCAGGACAGGGCGCTCGGCACCGCGCGACTGTTGGCACAGCATTTCGAAAACGCCGTGGTGCGGATCGGGCTGTCCTGGCCGAGCCTGGCCAAGGCGCTCGGCCGGCCGGTACCCGATCCGTCACGCTGGGCGGCGCTCTATCTCGGCTCCGCCAAGGTCGAAGACCTCGAGACCGATGCCGAGATCGTTGCGATCAACCGCAAGGGCGAGCTCGAGCCGCATCAGCGCGCCATCCTCTCCGACATCGAGGGCATCGTGCTGCTCGACGGCACCTGGAGCCAGGCCAAGGCGCTGTGGTGGCGCAATGCCTGGATGCTGAAGTGTCAGCGGGTGATTCTCGGGCCGAAACGGCCCTCGCTCTACGGCAGACTGCGGCGGGAACCGCGCCGCGACGGCCTGTCCACCATTGAGGCGGCCGCGATCCTGCTGGCGGGGCTGGAGAAGCGGCCGGATATTGCCGCAACGTTAACTAATAGTTTCGAGCGGATGCTGGCGAGATTCCGCGAAGTGCAGGCCAAAATGCCGGAATTGGCGCCAAAACCGAAGAAGCGGGACTTTCGCAGACGCCGGCGTTAGCCGTCCGGCTTGGTTGCCTATCGCAGAGAGGGCGTATATGAAGTGCGCCGCAAGGGGCCACGTGGCGGAGTGGTTACGCAACGGTCTGCAAAACCGTGTACACCAGTTCAATTCTGGTCGTGGCCTCCACTCATCTCATCAATGGCTTGCAGCCAGTCAATGAGAAGCCGCATTAACTCGCGGCGTACCAACCTTCAGGAAACGGAATCAGCGGCCACGGCGCCTGGTTGTCATTGGCCGCGCGCGGTGGCGGCTGAATGCGGGGCGAGGGCTGAGCCACGAGATCCTCCTGAGCAATGGGCGCGATCGCCGTTCGCACGGCGTCCAGCAGCAGATCAAATTCGACTTCGCTCATCACGCTCTCCGAGGTTCGAGAGCGCCATGGTCGCAAAACTGTCTTCGGTCCGGATTGAGCGATTCGTTCGAATTTTATGAAAAGAACGATGGCGCCCGCTTTGGTTAATGAATCGTTGGTGATCCCTTCGGGAACCTAGGTCGGCATGGCCGCACCTCGTGTGAAACAAATCACAACTTTCTAAAAACTCTTGCCGGGATTCCCGGCGGTATTCATAGCCGTCAAATATCGCAGGAATTTTAGGGAGACGTGACAATGGAGGCAAGTATCGCACGGTGGGGACCAGTCGCATGCCGCACGATCCTCGGCTCCTGCTGACGCGAACGGCGTAAGCCGTATGCGCCTGTATCTATCGTTTCTGTACAGGGAATATTCCCAACGCTCGTGCCGGAGTCGTTACGTCAGCCCAGCGAGGTCGTGCGGCAGCATGGTCTTGAACTGCGTCAGCGCCTGCCGCGCCTTCCGCGGTGGCAGCGTGATCGCGTGACGCACGGCGGCTGCGATCAGCGTCATGGTCAGGGCGGAAAAGGTGGCGAGGGCGGCAGTCGGCATGTCGGGCGCGATCCGCCTGACCGCGTCGGACAACAGGCCGGAGAGCACGGCCATGTCGTCCGCATCGAGCTTCTGCAGGGCGCGGTCGGCTTGCGTCGCCTGCCAGATGTCGCGCATGACAGGCTCGCGCATGAACATCTCGTAGTAGCTGTCGACGATCCTGCACAGCGCCGGGTGCAGGTCGCGCGCGGTCATTACCGTGGCCAGATCGCGCCTGACGCAATCGCGCCCGACTGCGTTATGGCGTTCGGCCAGGGTGCCGATGATCGCGGCCTTGTCCGGGAAATATTGATAGAGCGAGCCGAATGCGACGCCGCTGCGCGCGACGACGTCGCTCATGCGGAAAGCCTCGCTGCCCTTTTCCGCCATGATCTCGGTCGCGCAGGCGAGGATGCGCTCGAAGCGCTCGCGGCTGCGCTGCTGGGTCGGGGCAAGCCGCGCCAGCCCGGGCAGGGGAACGTCCACGGGCGCGGCCTTTCGTCTCGACATCTCTCTGCGATCGGGGTTGACGGCCCTAATACGAGAGTTTATCGCATTTTACAAATACGAGTATATCTCGCATTTGGAGGCGGAACGATGCGCCAGATCCTGACCTCGGGCTTGCTTTGGTTTTCCGCGCTCGGCTGCGGCCTGCTCGCTGGGCTCTATTTCGCGTTCTCGGCTTTCGTCATGACCGCGCTCGGCCGCATCGATCAGGCCGCCGGCATCTCGGCGATGAACGCGATCAATGTCGATATCGTCCGCTCGCCGTTCATGCCGGTGTTCCTCGGCACCACGCTGTCCTGCGCCGTGCTGGTCGTGCTCGGCGGGCTCAGATGGCAGGAGCCGGGCGCGGTTGCGATGATTTGCGGCGGCGGCCTCTACGTGGTCGGCATGTTCGTCGTCACCGTCGTCTTCAATGTGCCGCTGAACGATCAGCTTGCGGCCTCTGACCCGGCGGGCACGTCGGCGGCGTCGGTTTGGGCGCGCTATCTGACCGACTGGACCTTCTGGAACCACGTGCGGACCATCGCCTCGCTGGCCGCGACTGCGCTGTTCATCGTTGCCATCGCCGGGCGGTAGCCAACCCCGTTTGCGCGAGGAGCTGGGCCGTCGCGCCCCTGACAGAATCACGGGCGCCGCGCGACCGCCGCGCTGGCGGTGTTTCCAGGCGCCCGCAGGAGCGCGGGGGCCGGCGGGCTGGGCATGTTGCACGCCGGGCGACAGGTAAGCCCTTGTATCGCAGAGGCTTACCGTGCGCGCTAAAGTTTCGCGTGAGGGGCCATTTGGTTCTTTGCAAGGCCGAAAGGCTTTGTTATACGCTGCCCGCTCGCGAACAGATGTTCGCCTATTCCTCGGTAGCTCAGCGGTAGAGCATTCGACTGTTAATCGAATGGTCGCTGGTTCGAATCCAGCCCGGGGAGCCAGTTTGGTCTGGCCCCATCGATCCCCCAAATCGCCATCACAAGCCCGTGGTCCGCAGCGGACAGGCCGAAAACGTCGTCAAATCGACTCAATAACCCTCAACACTTGCTTTCGTCGGGTCTTGAGAGGTGATTTTGATGACCATTAACTTGATCGACCTGTCGATGCCGCAGCCGACGCTCGTTCCGAATGATGCCCCCGACATCAGTGACGATGAATGCGTCCGCCGACTCGCGAAGGCTGTCGAGGAGCATGATTCCGAGCACCTCGACGAAGTGGCCCGCCTGATCGGCCGGCTTGCCGTCACGATCGAATAAACGGAGCCGCGAGCCCGTTTTGGGAGCACGTTTCGCCCGCCAACGGCGTGTTGCGTTTTGGCGGAGCTTGTTCCAAAAGATGGCCCTGTTCTAGCTTCTCCAGCGGCAATGCCGCAACTTGCAGGGTCTCCGCCAATGACCGGTTTTTCGACCGCGCGCCAGTATATGGTCGATGGTCAGGTGCGTCCGAGCGACGTGACCGATGATCGTATTCTCGATGCCATGCTGACCGTGCCGCGCGAGGTCTTCGTGCCGGCCAGCAAGCAGGCGCTGGCCTACCTCGACCTCGACCTCGATGTCGCCGAGGGCGGTGCGACCAGGCGTTGCCTGATCACGCCGGCGCTGCTCGCCCGGATGCTCCAGGCCGCCGAGATCAAGGCCACCGACCGGGTCCTGGTGGTCGGCTGCGCGACCGGCTACGCCGCCGCCGTCGTGGCGCGCTTTGCCGCAGAGATCAGCGCGACCGAAAGCGATCCGGCGCTTGCCGCAAAGGCGAATACGACTTTCGCCGAACTCGGGATCCAGAATATCACCGTCAAAACGGCCGCGGCCGCCGACGGCGATGCCGCGGGCGCCCCGTTTGACGTCATTATCCTCAATGGTGCGACGGAAATCGTCCCGACCGGGCTGTTCGGCCAGCTCAAGGAGGGGGGCCGGCTGGTCGGAGTGTTCGGCCTGTTGCCGCCGCCGCGCGCCACCCTGGTGACGCACTCCCACGGGGATTTCGGCCATCGCGAGCTGTTCGACGCCTCGGCCCCCGTTTTACCCGGATTCGAGCGAGTTCCCGCCTTCGTCTTCTAACCGTGATCGCGGCGCATTGGCTGATAAAATCCCGTTCCGAATCAGAAGTGTGGCCCGTTTGCCCCATGTGAAGAGTTTCGACCGTGTTCCGTTGCGGGGTAGTTCCGTTGGGCCTAGCTGCGGACTAAGGTGAGGCGGGACTCACTTCGACTGAAGCGACCGCCGGACTGATTTGCGTGTGGGAGACGGCGACTACAATGATTGGATTTCCGGGGATGCGTGGGGTGAAGGTTGTCACCGCGGCTGCGACTGCCGTCCTTCTGTTGGCGGAGATGGGCCCCGTGCCCGCACTCGCCGATACAATCGAGGCCGCGCTGGTGCGGTCCTACCAAAACAATCCCCAGCTGAACGCGCAACGCGCGCAGGTGCGGTCAACTGACGAGAACGTTCCGCAGGCACTGTCGGGCTACCGCCCGAAAGTCGCACTGACGGCAAGCGCGGGGTACCAATACACCGATACGCTGACGACACAGGGTGGCGACGCGAACAATCTTGTCCGCACCCAAATCCATGGCGCCAACGCCCCACGCAGCGCAGGCCTCACGGTCAACCAGTCGCTGTTCAACGCGCAGACCGCGCCCAGGGTGCGCGCGGCGGAAAGCCAGGTCTCGGCGGCGCGCGAGGGCCTGCGTGTGCTCGAGCAAACCGTGATCCTGAGCGCGGCCACGATCTACATGGACTATCTCCGCGACTCCGCCATCGTCGAGGTTCAGCGCAGCAACACGCGCGTGCTGGAACAGACGCTGAAGCAGACCCAGGACCGCTTCAATGTCGGCGAAGTGACGCGCACCGACGTCGCGCAATCCGAAGCGCAGCTCGCGGCAGGCAAAACCCAGCAGCTCACCGCCGAATCGAACCTGACGACGACGCGATCGAATTTCCGCCGCATCATCGGCAACGAGCCGCAGAATCTCGCGCCGGGCTCGCCGGTCGACCGCTTCCTG
The DNA here is from genome assembly GCF_054063355.1 of Bradyrhizobium sp. USDA 4502. Taxonomy (NCBI): domain Bacteria; kingdom Pseudomonadati; phylum Pseudomonadota; class Alphaproteobacteria; order Hyphomicrobiales; family Nitrobacteraceae; genus Bradyrhizobium; species Bradyrhizobium sp. USDA 4502. The sequence continues at coordinate 3,071,089 of NZ_JBSSGF010000001.1, read as the reverse complement.
CCGACGACGCTTGCCTCCGCCGTCGATCTCAGCCTGACCCAGAATCCGAACGTCACCTCGGCGATGTACGGCGTCGACGTCAACTTCCTGCAGGTCAAGGTCAGCGAGGGTGCGCTGTTCCCGTCGGTCAACCTGCAAACGTCCGTGCAGCAGCAATACGAGCAGACCCTGATCAGCCAGCGCGCATTCAGCGCGGGAACGGCGGTCCAGCTGTCGGTGCCGCTCTACCAGGGCGGTGCGGAATATTCGCTGATCCGCCAGTCCAAGGAATCGCTGGCGCAGCAGCGCCTCGTGCTCGAACAGACCCGCGATCAGGCGCGCGCCAACGTCGTCACCGCGTGGGGCCAGCTGGTCGCCGGCAAGTCGCAGGTGGCGTCGGCACAGGCGCAGGTGACCGCGTCGGAGATCGCCCTGAACGGCGTGCGCGAAGAGGCCAAGGCCGGTCAGCGGACCACGCTCGACGTGCTCAACGCGCAGCAGGCGCTCGTCAACGCGCGCAACGCGCTGGTGACCGCGCAGCACGACCGCGTCGTCGCGTCCTATAACGTGCTGAGCGCGGTTGGCCGCTTGTCGCCGCAGGTGCTCGGCCTTTCGACCAACGTCTACGATCCGAGCGTGCATTACCAACAGGTTCGTGACAACTGGGCCGGCGTGCGCACGCCCGACGGCCGCTAAACACCTTCGCATCATCATCGCTTGTCGCGTCATGTTTGTGGTTCTGAGTTAATCAGGATCACAAACAGGCGCGTTTGCTTGCATTCGATAATTGGCCTGACATACCGTTTTGTCGGGCAGCAAGGCGATTCGCGGCGCGCCGGCGTAGCGTGATGACAGGTGCGACGCCACCTGTGATCACGCTGCATTGGGCGACACGAAGCTTGCACAAAGCCTCGGGCGGGCTTGATCTGGGGACAAGTCGGGCGGGAGCAGTCAAAATCTCCGCCCGCATCATCGGAACCGGCGAATCCTCTCGGGCTTGATGTAAAATCGTTTCGATGTGGAGTCGGAGATGACGCAACCTGCGAAGGTCCAAGAGCCCTCGATGGAGGAGATCCTGGCGTCGATCCGTCGCATCATTGCCGACGACGAGGCGAAGCCGGCCGCGGTCGAGAAGCCTGCGGCCGCCGCTGCAGCGCCGGCGCCGAAGGTCGAGCCAGCACCAGCAGCCAAACCCGCGATGAAGAGCCCGCCGCCCGCGGCGCCACCGGCTGCGAAGGCCGCCGCGCCCGCGCCGAAAGCACCGCCGCCTGCGTCGGCACCGGCGGCCAGTAACAGTCAGGACGACATCGACTCGCTGCTCGCCAGCCTCGACGAGGCGACGCCCGCAGCCGAGATCAGGCCGTCGCCGCAGCCCGCGGCCCAGCCCGAAGCCGACGTGTTCGAACTCACCGACGAGATGGCGCTGCCGGACCCGGCCGCCGCGCCGTCGTTCCGCAAGGTCGAGCCGCAGGACGACCTCGAGTTCACGGAAGCGCGGAGCCGGGCGCCGGAACCGGCCCGGGAGCCGCCGGCAATCGAGACCGCGCCCATGCAGCAGATCATCTCGGGAACCACGATGCGGGCCGTTGAGTCGGCCTTCAACTCGCTGGCCAACACGGTGCTGAGCAACAATGCGCGGACGCTCGAGGATCTGGTCAAGGAGATGCTGCGTCCGATGCTGAAGTCCTGGCTGGACGACAATCTGCCCGGGCTGGTCGAGCGGATCGTCAAGGCCGAGATCGAGCGGGTATCCCGCGGGCGTTAGCTCCGCCGCGGGCGCTAGCACCGCAGTCGGCGCGAAGCTGGCTCCCGCCGTTGGGCCTGGCGGCCCTCAATCAGCTCCCCAAATGCCCTAAACGTCGATTTGACGTGCCGGTCCGGTTGACTTGGTGCGCTCCGGCGGCTTTCTAACGCTTTCCATGGTCCACAGCGCATTGTCATGATCGAGAAAAACTACCAGCCCGCCGATATCGAGCACCGGATGGCCCGGATCTGGGAGGAGAGCGGTGCGTTCAAGGCCGGCCGGCCTGAACGCAAGGACGCCGCGCCTTTCACCATTGTGATCCCGCCGCCGAACGTGACCGGCTCGCTGCACATGGGCCACGCGCTCAACAATACGCTGCAGGACATCCTGTGCCGCTTCGAGCGGATGCGCGGCCGCGACGTGCTGTGGCAGCCCGGCACCGATCACGCCGGCATCGCCACCCAGATGGTGGTCGAGCGTCAGCTGATGGAACGGCAGGAGCCGGGCCGGCGCGACATGGGCCGCGCCAAGTTCCTCGAGCGAGTCTGGCAGTGGAAGGCCGAGAGCGGCGGCACCATCGTCAACCAGCTCAAGCGTCTCGGCGCCTCCTGCGACTGGTCGCGCGAGCGCTTCACCATGGACGAGGGCCTGTCGCGCGCCGTCGTCAAGGTGTTCGTCGAGCTGCACCGCGATGGCCTGATCTACAAGGACAAGCGCCTGGTCAATTGGGACCCGAAGCTGCTCACCGCGATCTCCGATCTCGAAGTGCAGCAGGTCGAGGTCAGGGGCCATCTCTGGTACCTGCGCTACCCGATCGAGGGCCGCAGCTTCAGCCCCGAGGATCCGAAATCGTTCATCGTGGTCGCGACGACGCGCCCCGAGACGATGCTCGGCGACACCGCGGTCGCGGTGCATCCGGACGACGAGCGCTACGCCGATCTGGTCGGCCAGCACGTCATCCTGCCGCTGGTCGGCCGCAGGATTCCGATCGTCGCCGACGACTATTCCGATCCGGAGAAGGGCTCGGGCGCGGTCAAGGTGACGCCTGCGCACGACTTCAACGACTTCGAGATCGGCAAGCGTCACGGCCTGCCGCAGATCAGCGTGCTCGACCAGGAAGGCAGCCTCAGCCTGGTGGGCAACGAGGATTATCTGCGCGGCCTGCCGATGGGCGCCGACGAGTTCGCCGCCGAGTTTGACAAGATCGAGCGCTTCGCGGCGCGCAAGAAGATCGTCGCAAGGCTGGAGGAGTTCGGCTTCCTCGAGCGGATCGAGCCCAACACCCACATGGTGCCGCATGGCGACCGCTCCGGTGTCGTGATCGAGCCGTATCTGACCGACCAGTGGTATGTCGACGCCAAGACGCTGGCGCAGCCGGCGATCGCGGCGGTGCGCTCGGGCGAAACCACGTTCGTGCCGAAGAACTGGGAAAAGACCTATTTCGAGTGGATGGAGAACATCCAGCCTTGGTGCATCTCGCGCCAGCTCTGGTGGGGCCATCAGATCCCGGCGTGGTACGGACCCGACGGCAAGGTGTTCGTCGCCGAGACCGAGGAAGAGGCGGTCGGCCACGCGCTCGGCTATTACGTCGAGCAGGAAATCATCACGCCGGAGCAGGGCCACGACATGGCGGTCGACCCCGCCAAGCGCGAGGGCTTCATCACGCGTGACGAGGACGTGCTCGACACCTGGTTCTCGTCGGCCCTGTGGCCGTTCTCGACGCTGGGCTGGCCGGACGACACGCCGGAGGTCGCGCGCTACTACCCGACCAACACGCTGGTTACCGGCTTCGACATTATCTTCTTCTGGGTCGCCCGCATGATGATGATGGGCCTCCATTTCATGAAGGAGGCGCCGTTCTCGACCGTCTACATCCATCGCCTCGTCCGCGACGAGAAGGGCGCCAAGATGTCGAAGTCGAAGGGCAACGTCATCGACCCGCTCGGCGTGATCGACGAATACGGCGCCGACGCGCTGCGCTTCGCGCTGACCCGCGAGGCAGCGCAAGGCCATGACATCCGCCTGTCGCCGCATCTGGTCGAGACCAACCGCAATTTCGCGACCAAGTTCTGGAACGCCTGCCGCTTCGCCGAGATGAACGAGTGCGTCAAGCCGGACGGTTTCGATCCGAAGGGCGCAAAGGAGACGCTGAACCGCTGGATTGCGCACGAAACCTCGCGCGTCACCCGCGAGGTCACCGAGACGATCGAGGATCATCGCTTCAACGATGCCGCGGGCGCGATCTACCGCTTCGTCTGGAACGTGTTCTGCGACTGGTATCTTGAGCTCGCGAAACCCGTGCTGATGGGCGAGGAAGGTGCGGCCAAGGCCGAGACCCGCGCCATGGTCGCCTGGACCCGCGACGAGATCCTCAAGCTGCTGCATCCGTTCATGCCCTTCATCACCGAGGAGCTGTGGGCGGTGACCGCAAAGCGCGACGGCCTGTTGGTGCTGGCGTCCTGGCCGCGCAAGTCGGGCGTGACCGGCGAGCAGCTGGCCGCGATCGCGACAGCCGGTCCGGTGGTCGATCCGATCATTCCGCCTGTCATTGCCGTGCTCGACGCCGACGAGTTCAGCGATCCTGCGGCCGAGGCCGAGATCGGCTGGGTGGTCGATCTCGTCACTGCGATGCGGTCGGTGAAGGCGGAAATGAACATCCCGCCGTCGACACTGACGCCGCTGGTGATCGCGGGCGCCTCCGACGAGACGCGGGACCGCGCGCAGCGCTGGAACGACACCATCAAGCGGCTCGCGCGATTGTCGGATATCTCGTTCGCCGATCACCCGCCGGAAGGCGCGGTGCAGCTCCTTGTCCGCGGCGAAGCGGTCGCGCTGCCGCTGAAGGGCGTGATCGATCTCGCGGCTGAACGCACGCGGCTGGAGAAGGAGCTCGGCAAGGCCGACGCCGACATCAAGCGGGTCGATGCCAAGCTCGCCAACGAGAAGTTCGTCGCCAACGCGCCGGAAGAGCTCGTCGAGGAAGAGAAGGAAAAGCGCGCGGCAGCAGCGGAGCGCCGCGCCAAGATTCTCGAGGCGATCGAGCGGTTGAAGAAGGCGTCATAGCTGATAACGCCGTGGTGCTCAAAACCGCTTGCTGAGGAATTTCGATCCCTTCAGCCCGTAGCGCCAGGGCAGGTCGACGGCCTTGGTGATGCCGATCCGCACCCCGGTGATGATTTCGGGCATTTCCAGGCGCGCATGGAGCGCGATCGGTGCGCGGTCGAGTGGCAATTCGCTGTGCGCGATGGTGATGCCGAGCGCCTCGCAGAGCTTGCCGGGCCCCGAGCACAGCGCGCGCTCGTCCTCCAGCCCGCGCCGCCTGCGCATCGCCGCGAGCCCATGGGTCGGCTCGATCGCGCGGATCAGCACGGCGCTGGCCGAGCCCGCTTCCTCGCAGACGAAGTTGACGCACCAATGGATGCCGTAGGAGCGGTAGACGTAGGAGAAGCCCGGCGGGCCGAACATCACCTGGTTGCGCGGGGTCGGCCCGCGGTAGGAATGCGCCGCCGGATCGGTGTGATGATAGGCCTCGACCTCGGTGATGATGCCGCCGGCGCCGCCGACCAGGAAGGTCGCGCCGATCAGGTCGGGGGCGACCTCGTGGACGCTGCGATCGAAGAAGGAGCGTTTCAGCGCCTTGCCGAGGCGCGGCGCGGTCGCGCTGATGGATCGGGGTTTTTGAGCCATTTTGAGGTGGGAATCGGCATGGAACGGGCCGCAAGACTGCCAATATATGGGCAGGTCTGCTAGGGTCGCGGGGCGGGTTGCGAGCCGCGTCAACACCGATTAGCTAAGCCCTTGGTTCGGAGCATTGATCTGCCTGGATCATGCTCCCGCGACTTGCAGGCATCCATGGTCACCATCGTCGATACCATCTCCACCACTCAGCTCCGCCCGCGGCACCCCGAAAAGGTCAACCGGCCGGATGCCGTGTCGCCGCCGAAGCCGGACTGGATCCGCGTTCGTGCGCCGAACACGCGCGGCTATGCAGATACGCGCCGGATCGTGAAGGAGAACGGCCTCGTCACGGTGTGCGAGGAGGCGGGCTGCCCCAATATCGGTGAGTGCTGGGACAAGAAGCACGCCACCTTCATGATCATGGGCGACACCTGCACGCGCGCCTGCGCGTTCTGCAACGTCAAGACCGGCATGCCCGGCGCGCTCGAGGCGAGCGAGCCGGAATACGTCGCGGAGGCAACCGCCAAGCTCGGGCTCAGTCATGTCGTGGTCACTTCGGTCGACCGCGACGATCTCGCCGACGGCGGCGCCGAGCATTTTGCCGAGACCATCCGCGCCATCCGCGCGCGCTGCCCGACCACCACGATCGAGATCCTGACACCGGACTTCCTGCGCAAGGACGGCGCGCTGGAGCGCGTGGTCGCGGCCAAGCCCGACGTCTTCAACCACAATCTGGAAACCGTGCCGTCGCGCTATCTGACGGTCCGTCCCGGCGCCCGCTATTTCCATTCGATCCGGCTGCTGCAACGGGTCAAGGAAATGGACCCGACTATCTTTACCAAGTCCGGCATCATGGTCGGCCTCGGCGAGGAGCGGCACGAAGTGCTGCAGGTGATGGACGACCTGCGCTCGGCCGAAGTCGATTTCCTGACCATCGGCCAATACCTGCAGCCGACCCGCAAGCACCACGCCGTGATGCGCTACGTGACGCCGGACGAGTTCGCAGGCTACGAGCGCGTCGCCTATACCAAGGGCTTTTTGATGGTGTCGGCGAGCCCGTTGACGCGCTCGTCGCATCACGCCGGCGAGGATTTCGCCAAACTGCAGGCGGCGCGCACGGCCCGCGGCCGCTAGATTTTTGCAAACGGCGGTAAGCCGGCGCCGTCACGCGCCGTTGCTTGATCGGGCCTTGACCGAACCTTGAGCGAACCTTGGACTGGACCAATGCAGCGCGTTCTGGTGATGGGATCGTCGGGATCCGGCAAGTCGACCTTTGCGCGGCGGCTGTCCGCGATGACAGGGATTCCGACCGTGTCGATCGATGCGCTGTTCTGGAAGCCGGGCTGGGTCGAGTCGGGCAGGGACGAATTCGAGCGCCGCATGACCGAAGCAGCCGAGGAGCCGCGCTGGATCATGGATGGGAACTACATGAGGCATGGTGCAGGGCAATTGCGCCGGGAGCTCTCCGATACGATCATCTGGTTCGACCTGCCGCGGTCGACCTGCATGCTCGGTATCTTCAGGCGGATAGCCGGGAGCTATGGCCAGGTCCGCCCGGAGATGGCGGAAGGCTGCCCTGAGAAGATCGATCTCGAATTCTTCCGCTACGTCTGGACCTATCGCCGGCAGCAGCGGCCGAAGCTGATCGAGTATTTTGCCGGCTTGCGGCCCGATCAATCGCTGGTTTGCTTCACCGATCGGGCGCAGGCGGATGATTATCTGAAGCGCCTCGCACTCGGGCAAAACCGTGCGAGTATCCACTGATGCCACGATTCTCAAGCAAGCGGCGGGTCCGGCACACCGCACCCCAAATGTTCGATCTGGTCGCCGACGTCGAGCGCTATCCCGAATTCGTGCCGCTATGCCATTCGCTCAAGATCCGCCAGCGCACGCCCAAGGACGACGGCACCGAGGTCGTGGTGGCGGACATGACCGTGTCCTTCAAGCTGGTGCGGGAAACCTTCACCAGCAAGGTGACGCTCGATCGGCCCAATCTGAAGATCCTGGTCGAATATCTGCGCGGCCCGTTCAGCAATCTGGAGAATCGCTGGAGTTTTGAGCCGAAGTCGGAAACCGAATGCGATGTCGGCTTCTTCCTGAATTACGAATTCAAGAGCCGGATGCTGGCGATGCTGATGGGCGCGATGTTCGACGCCGCATTTTCACGCTTTGCCGCGGCGTTCGAGAAGCGCGCGGATCAGGTCTACGGCAAGCCGCAGCTATCGACGTAGCGAAGCCGTCTCGTCTACATCCCTGGAACGCAAATGCCCGGCACGAGGCCGGGCACGACGGATGATGCGGGAGACCGTTCGCCGACTTACGGGCAGGATCGCCGCACGCCGCCGGATGCGATGTAGGTGCCCGAAGCCGGGTCGTAGGTGCGGAAACGCTGGGAGCAATAGGCGTCGTTGTTGGCCTTGGCTTGGCTCGCCGCAATCGCGCCGCCGATGATCGCGCCGGCCGCCAGCCCGCCGATGATCGCCGCGCCGTTACTGCCACGATCGCGATAGTAACCACCGCGGTAGCCGTATCCGCCGCGATAGCCGTAACGCGGACCACCGTGCCAGTGCCGATACTGCACATGCTCGACGGAGGTAGGCTCATCCTGCAATCGCGCGGGAGCGAGTGGTGCGGCGGACGAAGGCACAACAGTCGACAGCGTCATGGCGCCAGCGCTGATGGCGGCCACGACCAAAGTTCCCAACTTCATCATTTTCTCCTTGTTGTGGGATTTTGCTGTTGGACGAACAATCGAAACAGCAGAGTTGGAACAACATAAAGCGGCGAAGCCGCGTCAAAGTTCCATTTCAGGTAAGCGTCACCGGGCCGCACTTGACACAAGCCCGTGTAAGGCGGGCCGTGGCGCCACTCGACTTTGGGGGTGGGCCTATCCGCGCGGCGGCCGGCGGCGTTTCGCAGCGTGGCTCCGCGGCGACCGGGCCACCCTTGGCCGCAACCGGCTGGCGGCCTCGCGACGCGGCTTGGCGGCCTGCGGCGGGCGCGCAAGCTCCATCAGCATGCGCAAGGCTTCGACCACGGAGCGCTGCCGCACCGTGCTGCGGCCGATTGCGCCAAATCGCTGTTCACGATGAATGATGCGGCCGTCGCGCGCGGCGACGGCGAAATGCACCAGGCCGACCGGCTTGCCTGGTGTCGCACCGCCAGGGCCCGCGATGCCGGTGATCGAGACCGCAAGGTCGACGCCGGCCTTTTCCAACGCGCCGATCGCCATCGCGGTCGCGGTTTCCTTGCTCACCGCGCCGAACGTTTCGAGCGTCGCCGCCTTGACGCCAAGCATGACCCGCTTGGCCTCGTTCGAATAGGTCACGAAGCCGCGGTCGATCACGTCGGAAGAGCCGGGAATGTCGGTGAGCGCACCCGCGACCAGGCCGCCGGTGCAGGATTCGGCGGTCGCTATGGTCAGCTTGCGCATCCGGCACAGGTCGAGCAGCGAGCGGGAGAGGGCACGAGCGTCGCTGCCGCCCATGTCAGGCACTCCGGCCTTTATCGTCCCAGCCTTTATCGTCCCAGCCTTTATCGTCCCAAGGGAGACGGACCGTGGCGCTCGCGGTTGCCGCGATGCCTTCCTCGCGGCCGGTGAAGCCGAGTCGCTCGCTGGTAGTGGCCTTGACTGCCACGCGCGAGATGTGGACGCCGGAGATCTCCGCGATCTTCGCCCGCATGGTGTCGCGCAAGGGCCCGATCTTCGGCCGCTCGCAGATCAGCGTCACCTCGAGATTGGCAATCCGTCCGCCACGCGCGGTGACGCGCTCGACCGCGTATTTCAGGAACTGGTCGGAGGAGGCGCCTTTCCACTTGGCCTCGCTCGGCGGGAAATGCGAGCCGATATCGCCGTCGGCCAGCGCGCCGAGGATCGCGTCGACCAGCGCATGCAGCCCGACATCGCCGTCGGAATGGGCCAGGAATCCCTTCGTGTGCGGCACGCGCACGCCGCAGATCATCACATGGTCACCGTCGCCAAAGGCGTGCACGTCGTAGCCGGTGCCGGTTCTGATGTCGCCGAGCTGGCTTGCGAGCCGCGCTTCCTCGCGCACGAAGTCCTCGGGTGTGGTGAGTTTCATGTTGGCAGCATCACCTTCAAACGTCGCAACCGTCAATCCCGCCCACTCGGCAAGCGCCGCATCGTCGGTGAAATCGGAGCGGCCATCGCGCGCCGCGCGACGATGCGCCTCCAATATTACGTCGAAGCGAAAAGCCTGTGGCGTCTGCGCGATCCGCAGGCGCGCGCGCTCCGGCGTCGCCTCGACGTCGCCGGCATCGCCGGTGAGCTTGATCGTGTCGGTGACGGGAATCACGGGGATCGCAGCGCCGGTCCGGCCGGCCGCGGCGATCGCGCGCGAGATCACGGCTGATGTGACGAAGGGGCGCGCGGCATCGTGGATCAGCACGATGTCCGGCTTTTCGCTTGCGAGCGCCTCGAGCCCGGCATGGACCGAGGCCTGCCGGGTCGCGCCGCCCGGCGTCGGCGGCCGATGGCGGAGGCCTGCGACTGCTTCATCGAACAGCGCGGTGTCGTCAGGATTGACCACAGGCTGCACCGCAAACACGTCCGGATGTCCGGAGAACGCCTCCATGGCGCGGTAGATCACCGTCTGTCCGCCGATCGTCCGGTATTGCTTCGGCCCGCCTGCGCCGGCGCGCAGTCCACGGCCGGCTGCGACAAGGATGGCTGCGGTACGCTCAGGCTTCGGCATTTTGAACCAGTGACAGACGAATCGGGGATGAGGGGGACGGCGAGGATCGCCGCGCACAGCCCTTAGCATGACCGCTGCGCAAAAACAGAGCGTTTGCCGATGACTGTGGGAAAAGCAGATTTTGTTGCAGTGCACCTGCACTGATGATAGGAATGTCTAAACCGTAGGCATGAGCCTTGACTGCACAAGAATTGTGCGCAGAATAGGCGACGTCAGCTGCAATGGCGTGGCTGACAGAACGACGAGACGGCTGTGACCGGCGTGCAAAGTACTCCTCGTAACCCATTGAAGATCGGCGATATTGCTGTCGCCAACCGGGTTCTCCTCGCGCCCATGTCCGGCATCACCGATGCGCCCTTCCGGCGACTCGTTGCCACTTTGGGCGCCGGCCTGGTGGTCTCCGAGATGACCGCCAGCAACGATCTGGTGAACGGCAAGCCGATGTCGAAGCTGCGTTGCGAGGCAGCCGGGGTCGGGCCGCATGTGGTCCAGCTGGCGGGCTGCGAGACCCACTGGATGGCGGAGGGCGCACGGATCGCCGAAGGCGCCGGCGCCGACGTCATCGACATCAACATGGGCTGTCCGGCCCGCCACGTGACCGGGGGCCAGTCCGGCTCGGCCCTGATGCGCGACCTCGACCACGCGATCACGCTGATCGAGGCGACGCTGTCGGCGGTCAAGGTGCCGGTGACGCTGAAGATGCGGCTCGGCTGGGATGACCGCTCGCTCAATGCGCCGGAACTGGCGCGCCGCGCCGAGGACGCCGGCGTGCAGATGATCACCGTGCATGGCCGGACCCGCTGCCAGTTCTACAAGGGCGAGGCGAACTGGAACGCGGTGCGCGCGGTCAAGGACGCCGTCACCGTCCCGGTCGTGGTCAACGGCGATATCACCTCGTTCGACAAGGCTGTCAGTGCGCTCGAGATGTCGGGCGCCGACGCCGTCATGATCGGCCGCGGCGCACAGGGGCAGCCCTGGCTGCCGGGACAGATCGGCCGTCGCCTCGAGACCGGGATCGCCGAGGCCGCGCCGTCGCTCGCCGAGCAGCTCAAGCACGTTCGCGCGCTCTATGACGAGGTTTGCAGCCACTATGGCCTGCGCATCGGGCTCAAGCATGCACGCAAGCATCTGGGCTGGGCGCTGGAGGCTGCTGCGGCCTATAGCTGCGCGCCGGCCGCGACATTGAAGGCCTGGCGGCAGGCCATCCTGACCGCGGAAGAGCCGTCCAGCGTGCATCGCTCGCTTGCCGACGCCTACGAGGATTTTGCCTGGAGTGCTGCCGCATGACGTCAGCCATGGAATTCCGCCGGCCGGTGCCGACTGACGGGGAGGCCATTCTCAATGCGCTGCCCAATCCGGTGCTGCTGGTCGCACCCGACGGGCGGATCGTCGACGCCAATATCGCAGCCGAATCCTTCTTCGAGATCTCGACCCAGTTCCTGCGCCGGCAATCGCTGAAGGAGCTGGTGCCGTTCGGCAGCCCGCTGCTGGCGCTGATCGAGCAGGTGCGGACGAGCGGCTCGCCGGTCAACGAATACAAGGTCGATCTCGGCACGCCGCGGATCGGCGGCGATCGCCAGGTCGATCTGCACGTTGCGCCGCTGACCGAGCGGCCCGGGCATATCGTGGTGATGCTGCAGGAGCGCACCATCGCCGACAAGATGGATCGGCAGCTCACCCACCGCAGCGCGGCGCGCTCGGTGATCGCGCTGGCGGCGATGCTCGCCCACGAGATCAAGAACCCGCTGTCGGGCATCCGCGGCGCAGCGCAGCTTTTGGAGCAGCAGGCCTCCTCCGAGGACCGGCTCCTGACGCGGCTGATCTGCGACGAGGCGGACCGCATCGTGACGCTGGTCGACCGCATGGAGGTGTTCGGCGACGACCGCCCGGTGGCGCGCGGTCCGGTCAACATCCATTCCGTGCTCGATCATGTGAAGCGCCTGGCGCAGTCCGGCTTTGCCCGCAATGTCCGCTTCATCGAGGACTACGATCCGTCGTTGCCGCCGGTGCTGGCCAACCAGGACCAGCTGATCCAGGTGTTCCTCAACCTCGTGAAGAACGCGGCCGAAGCGGTGGCCGATCTCGGCACCGATGCCGAGATCCAGCTCACCACTGCGTTCCGGCCGGGCGTGCGGCTGTCGGTGCCCGGCAAGAAATCGCGGGTCTCGCTGCCGCTGGAATTCTGCGTCAAGGACAACGGCTCTGGCGTGCCGGAAGACCTGCTGCCGAACCTGTTCGATCCCTTCGTCACCACCAAGCAGACCGGCAGCGGGCTCGGCCTCGCGCTGGTCGCCAAGATCGTCGGCGATCACGGCGGCATCATCGAATGCGAGTCGCAGCCGCGCAAAACCACTTTCCGCGTGCTGATGCCGATGTACAGCGCCGCCAAGCAACTCGACCAAAGCAACCGCGATGACGTTCCGGGTACGTCCTCGCCTGCCTCTCAGGATGCACGATGAGGAACACCAATGCCTGCAGGTAGCATACTTGTCGCTGACGACGACACCGCCATCCGGACCGTCCTGAACCAGGCGCTGTCGCGCGCCGGCTATGAGGTTCGCCTCACCGGCAATGCCGCCACGCTGTGGCGCTGGGTCAGCCAAGGCGAGGGCGATCTCGTCATCACCGACGTCGTGATGCCCGACGAGAACGCGTTCGATCTCTTGCCGCGGATCAAGAAGATGCGGCCGAATTTGCCGGTCATCGTGATGAGCGCGCAGAACACGTTCATGACCGCGATCCGCGCCTCCGAGCGCGGCGCCTACGAATATCTGCCGAAGCCGTTCGACCTGAAGGAGCTGATCACCATCGTCGGCCGCGCGCTGGCCGAGCCGAAGGAGCGGGTCTCCAGCCCTGCCGACGACGGCGAGTTCGACTCGATCCCGCTGGTCGGCCGCTCGCCGGCGATGCAGGAAATCTACCGCGTGCTGGCGAGGTTGATGCAGACCGACCTCACCGTGATGATCTCGGGCGAATCCGGCACGGGCAAAGAGCTGGTCGCGCGCGCGCTGCACGACTACGGGCGGCGCCGCAACGGCCCGTTCGTCGCGGTCAACATGGCGGCGATCCCGCGCGACCTGATCGAATCGGAGCTGTTCGGCCATGAGCGCGGCGCATTCACCGGCGCCAACACCCGCGCCTCCGGCCGCTTCGAGCAGGCCGAGGGCGGCACGCTGTTCCTCGACGAGATCGGCGACATGCCGATGGAGGCGCAGACCCGGCTGCTCCGCGTGCTGCAGCAGGGCGAGTACACCACGGTCGGCGGCCGCACCCCGATCAAGACCGACGTCCGCATCGTCGCCGCCTCCAACAAGGACCTGCGCATCCTGATCCAGCAGGGCCTGTTCCGCGAGGACCTGTTCTTCCGCCTCAACGTGGTGCCGCTGCGGCTGCCGCCGCTGCGCGAGCGCATCGAGGATCTGCCCGACCTGATCAGGCACTTCTTCTCGCTCGCCGAGAAGGACGGCCTGCCGCCGAAGAAGCTCGACGCCCAGGCGTTGGAGCGGCTCAAGCAGCACCGCTGGCCGGGCAACGTCCGCGAGCTGGAAAACCTCGCGCGGCGGCTCGCCGCCCTCTATCCGCAGGACGTCATCACGTCTTCCGTCATCGACGGCGAGCTGGCGCCGCCCGCGGTCACCTCGGGCAGCACGGCGACCGTCGGCGTCGACAATCTCGGCGGCGCGGTCGAAGCCTATTTGTCCTCGCACTTCTCCGGCTTCCCGAACGGCGTGCCGCCGCCGGGCCTCTACCACCGCATCCTCAAGGAGATCGAGATCCCGCTGCTGACCGCCGCGCTGGCGGCGACTCGCGGCAACCAGATCCGGGCCGCCGACCTGCTCGGGTTGAACCGCAATACGCTGCGCAAGAAGATCCGCGACCTCGACATCCAGGTCTACCGGAGCGGCGGCTAGGGCTGCCAGGGCGGGGCGCGAGCCTCGCTTCAAGCTCGCTACCGTTATTGAGTAGTCACAAATGGTTTTGGGGACACGGCGCCGCACCAGGGGTTTGCGCCGCGGAAATGTCGCAATTCGGCAACATTGTGATATGATTGCATCAGTTCGCAATTCCCGCGGGCGATCGCTCTCAGCTCAATTGCCGGTATGACCAGCGCAGAGACCACCGCTTCAACATTACGCGCCCCGTCGGCCGAGCCCAATGCAGAGGCGCGGGGCTTCCCGCTGCGGCGCTGGCTGGCGCCGTTTGCCGTGGCCATCGCGCTGCTGTCCGCCTTCCTGACCTTCGTGGTGCTGACCGGGCTGACCCCGATCGAGCCCACGTCCGAGGTGGTCCGCTCCTTCCTGATGATCAATGCCGGCACCATCCTGCTGCTGGTCGGCATCATCGTCCGGGAAGTCTGGCAGATGGTGCAGGCGAGGCGGCGCGGCCGGGCGGCGGCGCGGCTGCATGTGCAGATTGTCGGCCTGTTCTCGGTGATCGCGGTGCTGCCCGCCGTGCTGGTGTCGATCGTCGCCAACGTCACCATCGAGCGCGGCCTCGACCGGCTGTTCTCGGGTCCCACCAAGCAGGTGATCCAGAATTCGCTGACCATCGCCAGTGCCTACATGCAGGAGCACGCCCAGCTCATCAACGGCGACACGCTGGCGATGGCCAATGACCTCGCCCATGCCCGGCCGCTCTACGACCAGGATCGCATGACGTTCCTGCAGCTGATGACGGCCGGCGCCGAGTCGCGCAATCTTCCGGTCGCGGTGCTGATGGACAAGGACGGCAAGATCGTCGCCAGCGCCGAGACCGGCGTTCGCCTGAACTACGAGGCGCCGCCGCCCGACATCCTGAAGGACATCAACGAGACCGAGCCGAAGATCTCGGTCTTTCCGGAGAACTACGTCGCCTCCGTGGTCCGCCTGCGGGCCTATGACGACATGTTCCTGTATGTGGCGCGACTGCTCGATCCGGCGGTGGTGGCCCAGCTCAAGCAGACCCAGACCAGCGCGGCCGAATATGCCCAGCTCGAGACCCGCAGGCTCGGCATCCAGGTCGCGTTCGCGCTGATGTTCGCGGTGATCGCGCTGACCATCCTGATGGCCTCGGTGCTGATCGGGCTGAACTTCGCCAACGGGCTGGTGTCGCCGATCCGCCAGCTGATGGGCGCGGCGAGCGAGGTCTCGACCGGCAACCTCAATGTCCAGGTGCCGGTCAACAAGTCGGAAAGCGACCTCGCGCTGCTCGGCGAAATCTTCAACAAGATGACCCAGGAGCTGCGCACCCAGCGCAACGAGCTGGTCGACGCCAGCGAGACCATCGACAGCCGCCGCCGCTTCATCGAAGCGGTGCTGTCGTCGGCCTCTGCCGGCATCATCGGGGTCGACGCCTCAGGCACCATCGGCGTCCTCAACCGCTCGGCGGAGAAGCTGATCGGGCACGCCGAATCGGAGACGCTCGGCCATCCGCTCTCGGACGTGCTGCCCGAGCTCGACGAGATGATGAAAACCGCGCGCGAGGGAACGCAGCGCCTGGTGCAGGGGCAGGTCACGATCCTGCGCGACGGCCATGAGCGCAATCTGTCGGTCCGCGTCTCGGCCGAGCAGACCAGCCAGTCGCGCGACAGCTACATCATCACACTCGACGACATCACCGAGCTGGTGTCGGCGCAGCGCACCTCGGCCTGGGGCGACGTCGCCCGCCGCATCGCCCACGAGATCAAGAACCCGCTGACCCCGATCCAGCTCTCCGCCGAGCGCATCCGCCGCAAGTTCGGCAAGACCATCACCGAGGAGAAGGACAAGTCGATCTTCGAGCAGTGCACCGATACCATCGTGCGCCAGGTCGACGACATCAGGCGGATGGTCGACGAATTCTCGCGCTTTGCGCGGATGCCGAAGCCGGTGATGGAAGGTGAGGACGTCGCCGACGTGGTGCGCCAGGCGGTGTTCCTGATGAAGGTCGCCCATCCCGATCTCGACATCGAGGCCGACATCAAGCAGTCGCCGCTGCCCGCCCAGTTCGACCGCCGGCTGATCTCGCAGGCGCTGACCAACATCATCAAGAACGCCACCGAGGCGATCGAGCAGGTGCCGCGCGAGGAACTCGGCAAGGGCCGCATCGACGTCGTGGCGCAGCGCGAGAACGACGACATCCTGATCGACGTGGTCGACAACGGCATCGGCCTGCCCAAGGTCGCCCGCGCGCGCCTGCTCGAGCCCTATGTCACGACCCGGGCGAAGGGCACCGGCCTCGGCCTGGCGATCGTCGGCCGCGTTCTGGAGGACCATGGCGGCCGCATCGAGCTCAAGGATGCCTCCGATTTCCGCGACGGCCAGCGCGGCGCCTGGATGCGGCTGCGCTTTGCCGTCACGGGCCAGGCGGCCAAGCCGGAGAACAAGCCCGAAAGCAAGGACCAAAAACCGGACGTCAAACCGGACAAGACCGAACCGGACCGTGAAAAAAATCCGCCGGAGGAGCCGACCAACGGCCCGGCACAAGCGACCAACAATGAACCAAAAATCCAAGAACCGACCCAAGAACCAATCCAAGAACCTATCCGATATCCCGCTGATCAAGGGCCAAACAATCAAGAGCCAAATGCGCAAAAGCCAAAATTCAAAGCCGCGACGAGCGACTGACAAGGCAGGTGTAACCCATGGCAAGTGACATTCTGATTGTCGACGACGAAGCTGACATTCGCGACCTCGTTGCGGGTATTCTGGACGATGAGGGCTTTTCCACGCGCACCGCGCGCGACAGCGACTCGGCGCTCGCCGAGATCGCCAACCGCCGGCCCAACCTTGTCTTCCTCGACATCTGGCTGCAGGGCTCCAAGCTCGACGGCCTGCAGTTGCTCGAGCAGATCAAGAAGGACAATGCCGATCTGCCCGTCGTGATGATCTCGGGCCACGGCAACATCGAGACCGCGGTCGCCGCGATCAAGCGCGGTGCCTACGACTTCATCGAGAAGCCGTTCAAGTCGGACCGGCTGATCCTGGTCGCGACCCGGGCGCTGGAGACCTCGCGGCTCAAGCGCGAGGTGAAGGAGCTCAAGCAGCTGGCTCCGGCGGCGAGCGTCCTGACCGGCCGCTCGGCCTGCATGAACCAGCTGCGCCAGACCATCGATCGCGCCGCCAAGGCCAACAGCCGCATCCTGATCGTCGGTCCCTCCGGCGCCGGCAAGGAGCTTGCCGCGCGCACGCTGCACCATGCCTCCGGGCGCGCCGAGGGGCCGTTCGTGGTGATCAATGCGGCCGCGATCACGCCGGAGCGCATGGAGATCGAGCTGTTTGGCATCGAGGGATCGAACGGCGAGCAGCAGCGCAAGGCCGGCGCGCTCGAGGAGGCGCATGGCGGCACGCTGTTCATCGACGAGATCGCGGACATGCCGCGCGAGACCCAGAACAAGATTCTGCGCGTGCTGGTCGATCAGACCTTCCAGCGCCAGGGCGGCACCGGCAAAGTCCATGTCGACGTCCGCATCATCTCCTCGACCGCGCGCAATCTCGAGGAGGAGATCGCCGCAGGCCGCTTCCGCGAGGACCTCTATCATCGCCTCTCGGTGGTGCCGATCCGGGTGCCGCCGCTGTCGGAGCGTCGCGAGGACATCCCCGAGCTGATCGACTATTTCATGGACCAGATCTCGGCCGCCACCGGCCTGCCGAAGCGGCAGATCGGGCAGGACGCGATGGCGGTCCTGCAGTCGCATGTCTGGCCAGGCAACGTCCGCCAGCTCCGCAACAATGTCGAGCGCGTGATGATCCTCGCCGGCGGCGGGCCGGAGGCGATCATCACCGCCGACATGCTGCCGCAGGACGTCGGCTCGATGGTGCCGGCGATGCCGACCTCCAACAATGGCGAGCACATCATGGGCCTGCCGTTGCGCGAGGCGCGCGAGGTGTTCGAGCGCGACTATCTGATCGCCCAGATCAGCCGCTTCTCCGGCAATATCTCGCGCACCGCGGAGTTCGTCGGCATGGAGCGCTCGGCGCTGCATCGCAAGCTGAAGGCGCTTGGGGTCGGCTGACCCCGGCGCGGCAGGCCGGCAGGTCCGCCGGCGGCTCGGAGCGAAGCCCCTGCGGTCACCCCGCCGGGGAGCCGACAGGCGGCTCTCGGGGCGGTTTGGATCGATCAGCGGGGCGAGGGCGGGGCCGGTACAACCGGGGATTTATCCACTCTCCACGAGAATATTCGTCTCTTTCCCCGCACTTTCTTAGAATTGCCACCGTGTTCCTACCGACTGCACCGCGAACTGGCTTGCCTAAAAACCGCGCGTAGCCTCTAATCCTACCGCTATGCCTGCCGGAGGGGGATCTCGTGGCAGGTGGGCAGCCGGAGGAGGCTCCGTCAGAGAGCAACAACCGGTTCAATAAAAAGAAGCACAAGCTTGCGGGACAAAAACAATGGCGGCAGACCGCGCACAAAATCTACAAGACACCTTCCTTAATCACGTTCGTAAAACCAAGACGCCACTGACGATATTTCTGGTCAACGGAGTAAAGCTGCAGGGCATTGTCACATGGTTCGACAATTTCTGCTTGCTGCTGCGGCGCGATGGTCACTCGCAGCTGGTCTACAAGCACGCGATCTCGACCATCATGCCCGGAGCTCCGATTCAGTTGTTCGAAGGTGGTGAGGACGCACCGGCTTGAGAGTGAACTGATTGGAACCCTTCAATCGTGAAGGGGGCGCCGACCGTGCACGGTCGGCGGGGGACGGCAGCACCGGGCGGGTGATCGTCATCGGCCCGTACCTGCGCACGCGCCGTGGCGACGGCGATGCGCAAACAGATTCGTCTGTCCGCGACTATGAAGCGCGGATCGAGGAAGCCGCCGGCCTCGCTGGTGCGATCGACCTCACGGTGGTGGACTCCGTGATCGCGCCGATCAGCCAGATCCGGCCCGCAACCTACCTCGGCAAGGGCAAGGTCGAG
Organism: Bradyrhizobium sp. USDA 4502; assembly: GCF_054063355.1. Taxonomy (NCBI): domain Bacteria; kingdom Pseudomonadati; phylum Pseudomonadota; class Alphaproteobacteria; order Hyphomicrobiales; family Nitrobacteraceae; genus Bradyrhizobium; species Bradyrhizobium sp. USDA 4502. The sequence goes on along the minus strand of NZ_JBSSGF010000001.1, from coordinate 3,052,095 downwards.
GAGATCAACGGCCTCGTCGCCAGCAACCAGGTCGAGCTCGTGGTGATGGATTGCGCGCTGTCGCCGATCCAGCAGCGCAATCTCGAGAAGGCCTGGAGCACCAAGGTGCTCGACCGCACCGGCCTGATCCTGGAAATCTTCGGCCGCCGCGCCAAGACCAAGGAAGGCGCGTTGCAGGTCGAGCTCGCGCATCTCAACTACCAGCGCAGCCGTCTGGTGCGGTCCTGGACCCATCTCGAGCGCCAGCGCGGCGGCTTCGGCTTCATGGGCGGCCCCGGCGAGACCCAGATCGAGGCCGACCGCCGCCTGATCAGCGAGCGTATCACCAAGCTCGAAGGCGAGTTGAAGAAGGTGCAGGCGACGCGGCGGCTGCATCGCGCCGGCCGCCAGCGCGTGCCGTATCGCGTGGTGGCGCTGGTCGGCTACACCAATGCCGGCAAATCGACGCTGTTCAACCGCCTGACCCGCGCCGACGTGCAGGCCGCGGACATGCTGTTTGCGACGCTCGACCCGACCCTGCGCGCGCTCAACCTGCCGCATGGCGGCAAGGCGATGCTGTCGGACACGGTCGGCTTCATCTCCAATTTGCCGACCCAGCTGGTGGCCGCGTTCCGCGCCACGCTGGAAGAGGTGCTGGAAGCCGACATCATCCTGCATGTCCGCGACATCTCCCATGAGGACGCGGAGGCGCAGGAGCGCGACGTCGAGGCGGTGTTGCGCCAGCTCGGCATCGATCCCGATGCCGACGGTGGCCAGCGCATCATCGAGGTCTGGAACAAGATCGACCGCTTCGATCCCGAGGAGCGGGACAATTTGCGCAATATCGCCGCGCGCCGTCCGCCGGAGCGGCCATGCTTCCTGGTTTCGGCCGCAGCAGGCGAGGGGATCGATGCGCTGCTCGCCGCGATCGAGGATCGCCTCGCGGCCAAGCGCTCGACGCTCAATCTTTCGATCGACGCCTCCGATGGCGCCGGCATTAGCTGGCTGCACCGCAATGCCGAGGTTCTGAACAAGGAGCTGCATGGCGAGCGCTTCGACATGACGGTGCGCGTCGACGAGACCAAGCGCGACATCGTGATGAGCCGGTTCGCCGCCGTCCCCCACGAGGCGTAAGCCCTCGAATACGGGCCCTGCAATCTTCCGAAATATGACGATGCCGTGACGTTGCGGGCGCCGATATGCCTGCGACGCGGCGTCGCACTTTCTGTTTGAAATCCGCGCCGCCTTGGTTCATTGCGCTGCAGAACGCAAAGCCGAGGCGGATCGATGCAGGACACCAGCGAAACCATCACGAGAGAGACGCTCGCCGGCCAGAGCGGTGATCTTGCCCAGGAGCGGGCGCCCGAAATCGTCGAGGCGCTCAATGCCCGCGAGCCCGCGGATGCCGCGAAGCTGCTGCGATCGCTGCCGGCCGAGAAGGCGATCGAGGTGCTTGACCTGCCCGGGCTCGACAACACCTGCGAGATCCTCGTCGAGCTGCCGAAAGATACCGCGGTCTCGCTGCTGTCGGGCGTCTCCGACGACCGTGCCGCCGATATCTTCAAGGAGCTGGTCGAGCCGCTGCGCACCACGCTGCTGAACGGGCTCAATCCGGAGACCCGCAACGTCATCTCCGGGCTATTGGCCTATCCCGAGCGCAGCGCCGGCAGCATCATGACGACCGAGTTCGTCAGCGTACCCTCGAGCTGGACCATCGCCGAGGTCCTGCATCACATCCGGATGGTCGAGCGCACCCGCGAGACCGTCTACTCGATCTTCGTGATCGACCCGATCAAGAAGACCCTGATCCAGGCCGTGCCGCTGCGTCGCCTGATCTCGGGCGATCCGCACGCCAATGTGCTGACCGCGGCGCCGGCGCGGAAGCCGCTGATGATCTCGCCGGAGGCCGACCGCATGGAGGCGGCGCGGCTGATCTCGCGCTACGACCTGCTCGCCGTCGCCGTCGTCGACGGCCCCGGCCATATCCTCGGCATCGTCACGGTCGACGACGTCATCGACGCCATCGTCGAGGAATCGACCGAGGACGCCCAGAAGTTCGGCGGCATGGAAGCGATCGACGAGCCGTATTTGCGGATCGGTTTCGGCGAGATGATCAAGAAGCGCGCCGGCTGGCTGTGCGCACTGTTCCTGTCGGAAATGCTGACCGCGACCGCAATGCAGTCGTACCAGAGTGAGCTCGAGAGGGCGATCGTCCTGACGCTCTTCATCCCGCTGATCATGAGTTCGGGCGGCAATTCCGGCTCCCAGGCAACCTCGCTGTTGATCCGTTCGCTGGCGCTGCACGAGGTGCGGCTGCGCGACTGGTGGCGTGTCGCCGTGCGGGAATTGCCGACAGGCATCGTGCTCGGCGCCATTCTCGGCCTGATCGGCGTCGTCAGGATCACGCTCTGGCAGTCGCTCGGCCTGTTCGACTACGGCCCGCATTGGGTGCTCGTCGCAGCGACCGTCGGCACCGCGCTGATCGGCATCGTCACGTTCGGATCGCTGTGCGGCTCGATGCTGCCCTTCATCCTCAAGCGCATCGGCTTCGACCCGGCTAGCGCGTCGGCACCGTTCGTCGCGACACTGGTCGACGTTACAGGTCTCGTGATCTATTTCGGCGTTGCCGCGGTGATCCTGCGCGGGACGCTGTTGTGAGGCGAGGGGATTGCGTGTTTTGACGCGGCCCATCCACATTTTCGATGTCGTCCCTGCGAAGGCAGGGACCCATAACCACCGGCCATCATTATTGCGCTTGGTCGCAGTTTCACACAAAAACTTCAGCTGCCGGTGACTCGCGCGGGACTGACACCGTCAGTCACCGTTAGATCACGCGGTATGGGTCCCTGCCTTCGCAGGGACGACAGCCAGGGTTGCGCTCTTCGCTTCATTCCACAACGCGTCCATCTCCTCCAGCGATGCCCCCTCCAGCGAACGCCCCTGCGCCGCCAGCGCCTTCTCGATATAGGCAAAGCGCCGCTCGAACTTGGCGTTGGTCGCACGCAGCGCCGCTTCCGGATCGGCGTCGACGTGGCGGGCGAGGTTGACCAGCGCGAACATCAGGTCGCCGGTTTCCTCCGCGATCTCCGCCTTGTCCTTGCGGTCGAGCGCGGCCTCGATCTCGTCGGCCTCCTCGCGGATCTTGGCGAGCACCGCGCGCGGGTCGTTCCAGTCGAAGCCGACGGTGGATGCCTTGCGCTGCAACTCCATCGCGCGCGTCAGGGCAGGCAGGCCCGCCTTCACGCTCGCCAGCAGCGATTTGTGCGCAGTCTCTTCGGGCGGCCGCCGCGCGGCGCGCTCGGCCTTCTCCTCGGCCTTGATCCGCTCCCAGGCGCTCTTGACGCCGGCCGGCTGGATATTGCCGTCCTTGTCGGCGAAGACGTGCGGATGACGGCGGATCATCTTCCTGGTGATCGCCTCGACCACATCGCCGAACGCGAACGCGTTCTGCTCCTCGGCCATCCTGGCGTGATAGACCACCTGCAACAGCAGGTCGCCGAGCTCCTCGCGCAGATCGTCGAGATCACCGCGCGTGATCGCATCCGCAACCTCATAGGCCTCCTCGATCGTGTAGGGCGCGATGGTCTCGAAATTCTGCACGAGGTCCCATGGGCAGCCGGTCTCCGGCGTGCGCAGCGCAGCCATGATCTCGATCAGGCGGGAAATGTCGCGGGATGGGGTCATGGGGCACCGGCATCAAAGAGGTATTGGCTTTATGCCAAAACACCCCTCCCGATCCCAGTAAAACACGCCGGAATCGCGACGCTGTCCACGGATTGGCCACGGCGCCGTCAGGTGCTAAATCGCGTTCCATGACCGATCAGAACACTTCCGACACTGCGCTGGTGCTGTTTTCCGGCGGCCAGGATTCCACCACGTGCCTTGCCTGGGCCTTGTCGCGCTTTGCCCGCGTCGAGATGCTCGGCTTCACCTACGGCCAACGGCACGCGATCGAGCTCGATTGCCGGGACCAGCTGCTGGCCGGGATCAGGCGGGTCCGGCCGGAATGGTCTGCGAAACTCGGCGACAGCCACACGCTTGATATCCCGACGCTGTCGGAGATTTCCGACACCGCGCTGACCCGCGACGTCGCGATCGAAATGGGCGCGGACGGCTTGCCGAACACCTTCGTGCCCGGCCGCAACCTCGTGTTCCTCACCTTCGCTGGGGCGCTGGCCTATCGGCGCGGCATCCGCCACATCATCGGCGGCATGTGCGAGACCGACTATTCCGGCTACCCGGATTGCCGCGACGAGACCATCAAGGCATTGCAGTCCGCGCTCAATCTCGGCATGGCCAGGGATTTCGAGCTGCACACGCCGCTGATGTGGCTCGACAAGGCCGCGACCTGGCGGCTTGCGCACGAGCTCGGCGGAGCCGGGCTGGTCGACCTGATCCGCGAGCACTCGCACACCTGCTATCTCGGCGAACGTGGCGCGCAGCACGATTGGGGCTATGGCTGCGGCGAATGTCCGGCCTGCAGCCTGCGGGCCAAGGGGTGGCGGGAGTACGTCGCGCAGGGCGGCCCGTAACGGTGGACTGATAGCCGTCCGCAGGGGCGCACGGCCAAAATATCGAAAACAACCCCATGCAAAGCAGCCGGCGGTGGCCGGCGTCCGACCAAGCGACTGCAACCAAGCGACTGCAACCAAGCGACTGCAACTGTCCGTAGCGGGTGAAGATGTCGTGTTTTTGTAGCTCGTGATCTGTCGCCTTCGTTTCTGATTTGCAGGGGAGCCGGAAGGCGGGGACGGCTTTCCCTGATTGATCATGCCACGGCTGTTGTGGCGGTTTTAGCCCTGTGGGTGAGTTTCTTTGTTCGACTTGAAGCCCGTTTCTCCGTCCCGACCCGCGCTGTCTCGACGGCGGCGCGCGCAGGAGCGGTCAAGGACGCGCGCTTGCGCGCCCGCCAGGGCTTGTCCTTGACGGCTCCGAGCACGCCGCCAGGCTGAAGCGCGTCGGGGCTGATCTGCTGTCCGTCAGGCGCAAACCTCGCCAATCGATGCGGTCCAAGGAACACGCTGACGGTGCCATCGGGATACTCATGTAGCCGCACCAAGGCCTTGACGAAGTGAGGTCTTAGCCGGCTCTCCGGCAACTGCAGCCGCCGACCGTTCCATGCAACGGTATTGTCGTTGGCGACGGTTCGCTCCTCGATCACGCACAGCGCCTCGCGCCAGGCCTCATGCCGGTCGGCCACGAATGCCGAGCCTTCCTGTTCGGGCTTGATCGCAAACGCGGCGTTGTGCCCGGGGATGTAATGCGCCTTCAGCCACGCGTTGGCAGCCTCAACCGTCGTGATCCCGGCAAGCCGCAGCTCCTTCGGCAGCCGGTCCTGCAAGGTGCCGAACACCCGCTCGGAGCGCCCGCGCGCCTGCGGCGAATAGGCTGCGATATGCTCGATCCCAAGATGCGACAAAGCCCGTCCCACCTGGGTTTGTTGCGTCTTCGAGATCTTCTCGCCAGCTTTTGGGGTCAGGAAATAATGGCTGCCGCGGTCGGTGTAGAGCGCGCAGAACAGGCCATGCTCGCCAATCACTTCGCGCAAGGCCTGGAAGGTCGAGGCCGTTCCTTCTTCCTCGACCAGCACCATCGAGTAGATCTCGCTGGTCGCATCGTCCATCGTGACGATCAGGTCCCTCGCGGGCAGGCCTTCGATCCAAACGTGGCGCGATCCGTCCTGGTGCAGCAGCATGCCCCGAAGCGGCCGCCGCGGCCGCTTCTTGCGGTGCGCCGAACGCTTCGGAGCCTTCCGCACCAGCCCTGCCGCGTGCAGCGCCAGCTTCGTCACCGTATAGCCCAGCACATAATCATGCCGCTTTTGCATCTGCTCGTGGAAGTGCTTCACCGTGAAGTCCGCGTACTTGTCCCGGTACAGCGCAAGCATTCGTTCCAGTTCCTCCTCCGGCGCCCGCCGTGGCGAACGACGCCCCAGCCGGCGGTCGACCAGCCCGTCGTCGCCCTCCGCCTCATAGCGCTCCGCCCAGCGTTGAAACGTCCGAACACTGATCCCAAGAACCTCCGATGCTGCCTCCTGCGTCAGTTCCTTCGCCTCCGTCCGATCCAGCAAATCTGAAAACCGCATCCGTCGTACACCCTCGTGAATGGATGCCGTGCCCATCGCGCCCCCTTTGTTCCGGAGCACCGAAAACACGACACTTCACGAGCTACAAACAGGCGACAGATCACGAGCTACTGACACCAAGCGACTGCAACTTGACACGTCGGGCAACTCAGCGGTATTCTTCTATTATCCAGAAATTCTGCAGAGCGACCCGACCGGGCGATCCGGTATGCTGCGGCTTCTCGGCTCCAGCACTCCCGTCTCTGGAATCCGTGCGCGCGGTTCTCTCCCCGTCGTCGTCCCGGCGAAGGCCGGGACCCATACGCCGCGGCAGGCGTTGTGGGTGGGACTCGTCGTTCCAGCATCGCGTAACAATTTGCATTTGGGGCTATGGGTCCCGGCCTTCGCCGGGACGACGATGAGGATGAGTTCGCGATTCAAGGCGACCCACCACGCGATGACATCACCCGCGCATGCGCATGTAGGTAATCATGGCATTCGAGGCTACTCGAAATCCGCGGCCGTCAGCACGATCGGCTGGCCGTGCGGGGTGCGGTCGGCGGCGTGGTCCCAGGCGTCGCGGTAGCGGTGCAGTGTCTCATGCGTCGTGACGCCCTTGGCGGCGACGAGATGTTCGAGCGTCGCGAGCCAGTGCTGGTAATAGGTCTCGCCGGTGTCGGGATCGCCGGCAGCTTGCGCGCGCTTGATCTGGTCGGCGAGCGCGGCGGCCCATTCGGGCCAGGTGAACACGCCGCGGTCATGCAGCGTCAAGGCCATGGCGAACGCCTGCGCCTCCCACGGTGCGCGGAATACCGGGCCGTCCAGGTCGCGGGGAATGCTGGAGACGGCGCTGGTGGCGCGCGCGGCGGCACCTGCATCCATCACACGGCCTCCAGATACGGCTCGAACGCGTCGATCGAGACCTTGATGGTCGGATCGGAGTCCGGTCCCCATAGTTCACGTCCGTCGAACACGACGGTGTACAGCCATTGCGGATGTTCGCCGGCGTCGTTGGCCACCGTATCGGGAAATACGTGACAGCCATGATCGCGCTCAACCACTCCGACGTGGCCGCGCACGTAGCGCGGTAGCCGAGTGTGCGTGGCGGGATGGATGTTCTTCGCCCGCACCCGATCGCCGGCCTTGAATTTCGCAGATCCCGGCGCGGCGCGGCCGAACTTGCCGCGCACCATCACGCGCTCGACATCGGCGACGGAGAACTTGCCGTGCTTGAGCGATTTCGCCGGCGCGACGGAATGTCCGGCGGCGACGTCGTCGTTCGAGATGAAGCCCTTGTCGAGCAGCAGGGCTTCCAGCCCGAGCAGCCATTTCCTGTAGTAGGAGCTCGACAGATAGACCTGCGGGGGCAGGGTCTCGCGATAGAAGCGCGAGGCGTCGATGTTGAAGGCGCCGGCCGCGCCCATCGCGCGGACCATGGCGAGCACCCGGGATTCCCATTCCTCATGGAACATCGGCTCGTTCGGCTCGGGCTCGACCTTGCCGAACCCGTCCATGCCGCCCATGTCGTGGACGCCGTTCATGACGGCGCTCCCGGCTTCTTGGGAAAGCCGGTGCCGATCATGGAATCGCGCGTCACCAGCTCGGCGAGCTGGTCTTCGCTCCAGCCCTCGGTGCCTTCGGGCCGCATCGGCAGCACCAGGAAGCGCGTTTCCGCGGTCGAATCCCAGACCCGGATTTCCGTCTCCTTCGGCAGGCTGACGCCGAAATCGGCGAGCACGCCGCGCGGATCCTTGACCGCGCGCGAGCGATACGGCGAGGCCTTGTACCAGACCGGCGGCAGCCCGAGCATTTCCCAGGGATAACAGGAGCACAATGTGCAGACGACCATGTTGTGGCGGCCGGGTGTATTCTCGATCGCGACCAGATGGTCGCCGACCCGGCTGACATGGCCGAGGGTGCCGACCGCCTTGCTGGCGTCCTCGAGCAGCGCCTTCTTGAAGGCGGGATCGGTCCAGGCCTTGGCGACGACCCGGGCGCCGTTATGCGGGCCGATCTTGGTCTCATAGGCCTGCACGATGGCGTCGAGCGCGGCAGCCTCGACATAGCCCTTCTCGGTCAGGATCGATTCCAGCGCGCGGACGCGCAGTTCGGTCTCCGACAGTTCGGAATGGTCGTGATCGTGGTGGTGATGATCATGTTCGCTCATGCCCACAGAATAGGCGAAACCGTCGTGCTATGTCGAGGCAGGCAGTACACAAGAATGCGAGCGGGGAGGTATGCGTGGTTGACTATGTGACGATCGAGAAAGGCCTCGGGCCGGAGGGCCGCATCGCCGTGGTGCGGTTCGACCGCGGCGACGGTATCAACGCGCTGTCGCCGGAGGCGCTGCGGCAGCTGACCGACGCGGCGCGCAGTTTCGAGGACGATAGCGAGACCTCGGTGGTGGTGCTGACCGGCGGCGCCAAATCGTTCAGCGCCGGCTTCGACCTCAAGGACGCCGAGGGGCGTTCTCGCCAGACCATGGACATGGGCACGCTGCGCCGGCACCTGAAGCTCGGGCCGCGGCTGACCCGCGCCTGGCAGGACATGGAGCAGGTCACGATCGGCGCGATCGAGGGGTTTTGCGTCGGCGGCGGCGTGGCACTCGCGGTCGCGCTGGATTTCCGCGTCATGGCGCGCGACGCGCATATTCGGGTGCCGGAAATCGCGCTCGGCATGAACATGAGCTGGCAGAGCGTGCCGCGCATGCTGCATCTGATGGGACCGGCGCGCACCAAGCAGGCGGTGATCCTGGCCGACGACCGGATCTCGGCCGAGGAGGCCTACGAATGGGGCCTGGTGGAGCAGGTGACCGATCCTGGAAAGTCTTATGACATCGCGATGGCGCTCGCGGCCAAGGTCGCTGCCCAGCCGCCGATCTCGGTCGCGATGACCAAGCTGACGGTCAACCGGCTCGCACATGCGCTCGACGATCTCGCCAGCCACATGGACCTCGACCAGTTCGCGCTCGCGAGCCTGACCGAGGATCACAAGGAAGGCGTCGCGGCCTTCCTCGGACGGCGGAAGCCGCGCTTCAAGGGGCGCTGATGCGTGTCGTTCAAGAGCCTTTCCAGGCTTCGGAATGGCGAAGGCCCTGACGCCGGGCCGGTGCGTCAGGGCCTTTGCGGTGCGGAGACGACCCCAGCGCCTTTGCGGGCCCTGGGGCCGACGCTGGGGTCATCCGCCTGCACCGTTGTCGAGACCGAGCAGGCAGCGCGTACCATGCGCCCATCACCGGTATCCGCATTTGCCTATGTGAATCGCGATCGTCGTCCTCTCGGACCGCCGGGCTTACTTTCGCCGCCGCGCTCTGGTGCGGGCTGCTTTCTTTGCTGCGGCCGAACGAACGGCCGATCCCTTGGTTTTTGCCGCCTTGCGTGCCGCGGCCGAGCGGGCCGATGCAGAACGCCGCGAGGCCGCGCGCCGCGTTTGTTTCGACAGCGCCGTGTGCGACGCCGCGCTGCGCGATTCCCGTTTCAGGACGTTGGACACCGCTCGCGAGACGCGTGGCCTGCGTCTGGTCTTTCGTTTGCCCTAGCCCGCCTCATAGGCGTACTCCGCGCTCTTGCGGGTGGTCGCCTTGGCCGCGCCTTTCTTGGGTGGACGGAGCGGAACGCCCGCGCGCCTCGCCTTCGACAGGCCGATTGCAATGGCCTGTTTGGAAGATCGCGCTCCGTGCTTGCCGCGGCGAACCTTGCGAATTTCCTCGTGCACGAACTCGCCCGCCTGGGTGGTCGTCGACTTTCCCGCGCGCCGGTCCTGTCTGGCCTTTTGCATCGTCTTTCGTTCCGGCATCATCGTTCTCCCGTTGCCGATTTCGGTTTCCGGGACATCAACGTCCGGCTCAAGCAAACGGTCCTTCAAGCATCGATTTAGCCACGGCCGCAGGAGCGCCTCTCGTCGATCCTAGGTTCCCGGGATCAAGGCTGCGCAGTGGCGAGCGATCATTGCTTCCTCGTTTGTCGCCATGACGAGCACGTCCACTGAACTGTCCTTGCCAGCAATGTGCAGCTCTGCCGCGGCGTTGGCGGATGGATCGAGCTGGACACCCAGCCATCGCAGTCGTTCGCAGACCTGGTTGCGAACCTCGCCCGCGTGCTCGCCGATACCGCCGGTGAACACCAGGCATTCCAGTCCGCCCAGCGTGCCAGCCATCGCGGCGACCTGCTGCGCGATGCGGAACGTGAAGAGATCAACCGCTTCCTTCGCGGCGGGCTCCTGGCTGGCGAGCAGGATACGCATGTCGGAGGAGATGCCCGAAACGCCGAGCAGCCCCGATTGGTGATAAAGCAGCTGCTCAAGGTCGTCGACCGACATGCCGTTCTGCTGCTGGAGGTAAAGCAGAACGCCCGGATCGATCGTGCCGCAACGGGTCCCCATGACCAGGCCGTCGAGCGGCGTCAGACCCATCGTGGTGTCGATGCTCCGGCCGTTGCGCATGGCGCAGAGGCTTGCGCCATTGCCGAGATGCGCCACCACGGTGCGCTTTGCGGAAAATTCCGGCGAGATGTCGGCAAGGCGGCCCGCGACATATTCAAAGGAAAGCCCATGAAAGCCGTAGCGGCGAATGCCGGCGCGTTCGAGATGTCTCGGGATCGCAAACCGACTGACGGGCGGCGCGAGGCCATGATGGAACGACGTGTCGAAGCATGCGACCTGCATCAGTTCCGGCCGGATCGCGCTGATTGCCCGGATTGGCGTCAGGCAGCGAGGCTGATGCAGCGGCGCCAGCGGGGTGAGGGCGTCGAGGACGGCAAGCACCGTCCGATTGACTTCGACCGGTCGCGAAAATTCGCGGCCGCCATGTACGACGCGATGCCCGACGGCACGCAGCCGCTCGCCTAGATGATGCTCGATCCGTGCCAGGACGTCGGCGAACAGCCGATCGGGCGACGCATCTGGTTCGGCTTGCTCCAACGCGAACGACGCGCGGCCGGCCGGATCGGTGAAGACCAATCGCGACGCGCCCTCGTGCTCGTCGACCTGTGCCTTGCAGAGCAGCGCGGGATCGGTATGCGAAGCATCGAAAACGCCGAACTTGATGCTCGACGAGCCGGAGTTGACGACCAGAACCGCATCGGACGTCGGCATGGCTCAACCGCCCGCAGGTGTGGCGCCGCCAGTGCCGTTCGGCCAGACCCAGTCTCGAACCTCCGGCATGTCCTCGCCATGTTCGCGCACATATCGCGCATGCGCGATCAAGGCGTTCCGGTATCCTTGCTTGATCTGTGCGGCCTTGGTGGCGAGCCCCGGCACGCGCTCGATCACCTCGATCGCGAGATGATAGCGGTCGAGCCCATTGAGAACGACCATGTCGAAAGGTGTGGTCGTCGTGCCTTCCTCCACAAAGCCGCGCACATGCATGTTGTCGTGATTGGCCCGGCCATAGGTGAGCCGGTGGATGAGATATGGGTAGCCGTGGTAGGCAAAGATGACGGGGCGATCGCGCGTGAACAGGCTGTCGAAGTCGCGATCGCTGAGGCCATGAGGGTGCTGTTGCCTCGGCTGCAGCGTCATCAGGTCGACGACGTTGACCACGCGGATCTTGAGGTCGGGCAGGGCCTTGTGCAGCAGATCAACGGCGGCGAGCGTCTCCAGCGTCGGAACGTCACCCGCGCAAGCCATCACGACATCGGGCTCGCTTGTGGCATCTCCGGTTCCGGCCCACGTCCAGATGCCAATGCCGGCGTCGCAATGGGTGGCGGCGTCCTGCATCGAAAGCCATTGCGCGGACGGTTGTTTGCCGGCGACAATGACATTGATCCGATCGTAGGTCCGCAGGCAGTGATCGGCGACCCATAGCAGCGTGTTGGCGTCGGGCGGGAAATAGACACGGACGATGTCGGCCTTCTTGTTGGTGACCAGATCGACAAAGCCGGGATCCTGGTGGCTGAAACCGTTGTGATCCTGTCGCCAGACATGCGACGTCAGCAGATAGTTGAGCGAGGCGATCGGACGCCGCCAGGCCAATTGGCGCGAGACCTTCAGCCATTTGGCGTGCTGGTTGAACATCGAATCCACGATGTGGATGAACGCTTCATAGCAGGAGAAGAAGCCATGGCGTCCGGTCAATAGATAACCCTCCAGCCAGCCCTGGCAGAGGTGCTCGCTGAGGACCTCCATGACACGGCCGTCTTGAGCGAGATGGACATCATACGGCTCGGTCGGCTCCATCCAGACCCGGTCTGTGGCTTCGAATACGGCATCCAGCCGGTTCGATGAGGTTTCGTCGGGTCCCATGATGCGGAAATTGCCGGCATCGGCATTCAGCTTGAGGACATCGCGCAGGTATTTTCCAAGTTCGTGGGTCGCTGCGGCGATCGCCTGACCCGACTGCTTCACGTCGACGGCAAATGCGCGGTAGTCCGGCAGCCGGAGCTCGCGTTTCAGAAGGCCGCCATTGGCATGCGGATTAGCGCCCATCCGGCGGTTCGCGGTCGGGGCGAGGGCCTGGAGCTCCGGGATCAGCGCACCGTCCTTGTCGAACAGGTCCTCGGGATGATAGCTGCGCATCCAGTCTTCAAGCAGCCTGAGATGCGCGGGGTTGTCGCGGACTTGCGCGATCGGCACCTGGTGCGCGCGCCAAAAGCCCTCGACTTTGAGCCCGTCGACTTCCTTCGGTCCGGTCCAACCCTTTGGACTGCGCAGCACGATCATCGGCCAGCGCGGCCGCTCCGATCGGTTGCCGCCGCGCGCCTCGGTCTGGATCTTGTGAATGGCTGCAAGCGCCTCATCCAGGGCAGCGGCCATGGCGCGATGCATCGGCATCGGATCGTCGCCCTCGACGAAAAGCGGCTCATGTCCGTAGCCGCGGAACAGGTTGCGGATTTCCTCGTCGCCCATCCGCCCGAGCACCGTCGGATTGGCGATCTTGTAGCCGTTGAGATGCAGGATCGGCAGCACCGCGCCGTCACGCGCGGGATTTAAGAACTTGTTCGAGTGCCACGATGCAGCGAGCGGACCGGTTTCCGCCTCGCCATCGCCGACGACGCAGGCCACGATCAGATCGGGATTGTCGAATGCCGCGCCATAGGCGTGGACCAGCGAATAGCCGAGTTCGCCACCCTCATGGATGGAGCCGGGCGTTTCCGGTGCTGCGTGGCTTGGGATACCGCCGGGGAAGGAAAACTGCCGGAACAGTTTGCGCAGACCGTCCATGTCTCGGCCGACATCGGGATAGATCTCGCTATAGGTGCCTTCGAGATATGTGTTCGCCACCATGCCCGGACCGCCGTGTCCCGGACCGCAAATGTAGATGACGCTGAGATCGAGCGCGCGAATGACCCGGTTGAGATGGGCATAGACGAAATTCAGGCCCGGCGTGGTGCCCCAATGGCCGAGCAAGCGGGGCTTGATGTGTTCCTTGCGCAGCGGCTCGCCGAGCAGCGGATTGTCGAGAAGATAGATTTGCCCGACCGAAAGGTAATTGGCGGCGCGCCAGTAGCGGTCGAGCAGGTCGAGATTGCTGGCGGTCGTTCTTTGTTCGATGGATGCTTTCATGGAGCCAACTCCTCCCCAAAACTATCACAACAGCTACAGGTTGATCCGGCCGGTGATGATCGTGCTCGACTGATGGCGGGGCCGGGCGGGACGTCGGGCAGCGATAGCGGCGGCGGTTCTTGGCTGCGGTTCTTGACTGATGCATTGCGTTCGCTGGCTCCAACCGCAGGCGCCGACCCTCGTTCCTTCGTTTGCCGCCTTGGAGCGGCGCACCCGCTGCAGCCTAGCGGTGACGGCGACTGGTTTGTTCTTCGGCATCGGCAAACGAGCCATCTCCGGGCGGGATCACCGGTCTCTCATATGTAAATGCCGGAACTAGGCAGAGAGATGACAAGCGGCAGCGACTGATGTTTCGACCGCGATTCGATATCCGCCATAGTCAGCCGAAGGTGCAGTTGATGAATCTCATCGACCGCTACTTTTTCGCCGCAACGATCACTGTGACAATTGTACTCTGGCTGTACGTCGGGTTGCTGGTGGCCGGTAGCTGACGGCGCGCGCCTGGAAAATCGGGACCACCCTCGGCCTTGAATTCCCGCTCTTTGAAATGGGCCACGACCGCTGTCCTAACGGTGCGCGGAACGACGCGCCTGGGAAACCCAACCGGCGGGAGAACGTTAACGCCTCGATCATCCGCGAAGATCAACTGGCAGAGGTACTGCTATGCGTACGATCTTGATCGTGGAGGACGAGTATTTCATTGCCGATGACTGTGCCACGCTGGCACGACAGGCCGGCTATCACGTCGTCGGCCCGTTCGCTTCGATCGACGAAGCCCGCCCGCACGCGTCCGGAGCGTCCGGCGCGCTGATCGACATCAACGTCAATGGAACCTCGTCCTACAAGTTGATCGATACCCTGCTTGCGATGGGAACACCGGTCACCCTGTATACCGGCTACGACCCCAGCACGCTGCCCGAGAAGTATGCGCATCTCCCCGTGGTAACCAAGCCGCGCGGGTGTGCGGAGGCTCTCGGGATACTGTGCAAGCAGATGAGCGTCGCCGAATAGCTGGTCGGCTGGACTCGGATCGATGCGCGCGCCGGGATGCGCAGCGGTGGTTATGGGTCCGGCCCCCCGTGCGCAATGACACCAAAGGGAATGAGAGTTCGCTGCTCTTTCCACACGTCGTCCCTGCGAAAGCAGGGACCCATAACCACAGGGCTGCGTTGTTGAAACAGGCTGTGGCTCCAGCGCAGCAAGCCAACTGACGTCGGCGGCTATGGTCCCTGCTTCGCAGGGAGGACACCGTATGTATTGCGCTGTGGTTCCCAGCACAGCACTTTGTTGGCAACTTTCCTGGTCGAGGTTTGTTGTCTCCTCATCACCGGCCAAGGCTCTGCCCGTAGGCGTCGGTGGCTGAGAGACCGATTGTGCTCCCGCCTGCATAACAGGAAGTACGTCATGCCCATCGAGCGGCAAATCTATCGTCTTTCCAATTACCGTGATCTCAACGATACCGAGCGGATGATCCGGGTCGTCGAGCACGCGCGCAAGCTCCTCGCCGAAAGCCGCGCCAGCACGTTTCTGGGCCGCAAGACGCAGGAACCCTTCCCGCAGGCGGAAAGCCAATATGGAATCTTGAATCCTGACCTGTGTTGAGCTTTCGCACCTTGCGGAGGCGGAACCATGCTGGATGGGGTGATTACTGTGTCACCCCCGCCAGGGAGCAGGCCATGAAGCGGCGCATCGACGCCGGCGACGACCGCGTTCGAACAATCTTCGATGTCTCATGAGATACGTTTGTCGCACTGCCTCGGAGCAAACCCGCTTCGGACTTATCACATGACAGGGCGGCGGCAGCGATCGGGTGACATGTTTCGTCGATGATCGATCCCCTGTTCGCCCGCGCTCAGCTTGCCATCGAAGAAAGTCTCACTTTGCGCGCCCAGAAGAAATCGCTCGCCGATCAGCGAGACGATCAGCTCGCCGAGTTGCGGCAATCGGTGCGTAATTCCGCGAGCACGCGCATGGAGATCAAGGCCCACCGCGACAACAGTACGTAAGGCTTTCGCTGGTGGGGGCGGGCAGGTGCAATATCCCGATCGGCCGGTGGGCCGACTAGCGGGCCTTGATGAAGCGTTCGAGCTGCATGGAGAATTCGTAGCTCAGCGCCAATTGTCGCCAGGACCTGGCCAGCAACTCGTAATCCTTGCGCGTCCTTTCGACGCCGGACGTCGAGGCCAGACGGTCGGCCTCGTCGGCCAGTTGCCGGCATTCCGCGATCCGATCCGTTGAATCGTGCAGTGTCGTTGTCCTTCCTGAAAACGATGGGAGGATGCGTCACGCCGCCGGTTCACCGGAGATCGTGGACCGAGACAATCAGACAATATGAGCGTCATCCGGCCTCAAGGTCCTGAGCTGCGCGACGACGAGGCGCAACTCGTTTGCCAATTGGGCGTTACGGATGCGGGTTTCCGTGACGGTTGAGAGGTCGGCGACCAGCGCGCGTTCTGCGGCCGTCTGCTCCAGCAGCTCGATACGTCTTTCGATCTCGGTCATTACACACCCCCGGTCCGATATCGTGACCGGAGTATCGTGAGGCCCTCTGCAGACCTCCGCACTAACATTTGCAAATGCTCCAGCGGATTATTCGTGTCCGGCAGCGTCATTGCCGCGCAGGATCATGCCGGCGAGCCCGTGCGCCATGGCGCGATGATCGAACGGCTTCTCCCACAACGGAACGTCCGCGAACTCGCTGCTCAGCACGATCTTGTCGTATCCCGAGGTGAACACCATCGGCACGCCGCGCGCCTGCAGCTCGCGCGCGACCGGATAGATCATCTGCTTGCGGATGTTTACATCGAGCACCGCACCATCGATCACGCCGCCGTCGTGAAGGATACGAAGCGCATCGTCGATGTCACCGGCCGGCCCAGCGATATCGGCACCGAGCGCGCGCAGCGCGCTGCGCATGTCGTCGGCAAGGAAATATTCGTCTTCGACAATCAGGACGCGCCGTCCGGTCAGGAGACGGCGTTCGCGCAAAGGTGCAAATTCAGACATGTCGATTCGGGCCGTACCCGGTGTGATGTCGTCGCAAAATTGGAACATAAGCCGAATGCTCGCCTTGTTGTAAACAATATTGGAAAAGGCAGGTTCCATGTCCAATCGGGACATCATCGTCATCGGCGGTTCGGCTGGGGCGACTGCACCGTTGAAGCAGATTCTAGGGCGGCTGCCGGTGGATCTGCCGGCCGCGGTCTTCATCGTATTGCACATACCGTCTCAGGGCATCGGCATTCTCTCCACGGTCGCGAGCGCAGCCGGCAAGCTGCCGGTCCGGCAGGCGGAAAGCGGCATGGTCATCGAAAATGGTCACGTCTATCTGGCGGCGCCGGACCACCATCTGCTGATCCAGAACGGCCACCTGATGCTCGGCCGCGGGCCACGCGAAAATCTGGTCCGGCCGGCGATCGACGCGCTGTTTCGCTCGGCCGCACTGCACTATGGACCGCGGGTGATCGGCGTCGTGCTCAGCGGCCTATTGTCCGACGGCGCGGCGGGCCTGAACGCGATCAAGCGCTGCGGCGGGGTCGCGCTGGTTCAGGAGCCCCGGGACGCTATGTCCGACGAAATGCCGCTCAGGGCGTTGGAAGCGACCACGGTTGACCTCTGTATCCCGGGTGCACGGCTTGGCGATGTGCTGTCCGATCTGGCTCGGGAGCGGCCCGGCGCGATCCTGCCGATTCCGCCGGAGATCGTGCTGGAGGTGAAAATTGCGGCGGGCGAGCGCGTCGGCAGCGATACGCTGGTCGAGATTGCCGATCCGGCACCGCTGACTTGTCCGGGATGCGGTGGCGTCCTTTCCGAGCTCAAGGTCGGGCACCCGCTGCGATTTCGCTGTCAGGTCGGTCACGCCTATACGGCCGACGCGCTTGCCAAGGAGCAGGAGGGCCGGGTTGACGAGGCGCTCCGGGTCGCACTCCGCATCATCGAGGAGCGCGCCGAACTGGTGCACCGGATGGCCGAGGACGGCCGCCAGAGCGGTCGCCCGGCGGTCGCGCAAATGTATGACGCGCGCGCCGCTGAATATCGCGAATACGCCGATATGATCCGGCGAGTCATGCTACAATCGCTCGACCCGAAGCGACCGGCGCGGAAGGAACCGTGATGGCCAGCGCTGAGCATGCGAACTGGGCCGAACAGCTGCGGTCCGAACGTGAGTTGCTGGTCAAGGCGGACGTCGACATCGAGGAGGGCTGGAGGCGGCTACGCAGCCAGCAGGATCTGCTGGATTGGCTGCAACGGGCCGGTCACGATACGGTGCAGGCCGAGCGGCTGATCGGCTTGCTCAAGCAGACCCTGATCGAGTGGGAGCGGCATCGAACCCTGATCGTGCAGCGGGTCGCATATCTCGAGGAGCGGGTGACATCGCACTAGCGCCCGGGAGGAGGATCGGGGACGCGCCTCAGTGCCCTGAACTCCGCTCCAAGTTCGAACATGTGGTCAAACTGCTGCAGGACGCGCTGGCGCCAGAGGTCGTTCTCGTCGATGAGGCGATGGGCTTCCGCGGTCGCCCGTTCCGCGCGCTTGATCAGGGCCGCGAGCTCTCCGGATCCATCTATCGTCGGGTCGGCTGCCATCACCTAACTATGACCCTTCGGGCTCTGGGCGGCAATCGATCCCGAAGGCGAGGTTCCGGCGAGGTTGGAGAATTCCTACCTATCTCATTGGGATAGGACTAAACTCTGCTATCAAAAGACGCGGGCGAGATGCCAGCAGGAGAATGAGAGCCGCTGCAATCATGGATGATGTTGGCCAACCCCAGAGCGGAGACGAAGAGCGCCAGTCCAAGGCGCCGCTGATCATAGGTGTGGGCGCGTCCGCCGGCACCCTCGACAGCATCGAGCGGTTCTTCTCGAAGCTGAGGCTCAATCCGGACCAGGCCGTCGTGCTCGTGTTGCAGTACCGGGATGCCATCGAGGACACCCGGTTGCGCGAAGCGTTGCAGCGATCGGAAGGCGCCCGGCTGTCCGAGATCAGCGACGGACAGCTCGTCGAGGGTGGCACGATCCATCTGTGTCCGTCCGACATGATCACCACCGTTCATGGCGACCGTTTCGCGGTCCGGCGCGCCGAGCAGGCGCGCGCCGAGCGGGCCACCATCGACAGTTTCCTGGTGTCGCTGGCGGAGGAGCGCGCCGAGGAATCGATCGGCGTGGTGCTGGCCGGCACCGGTGGCGACGGCACGCTCGGGGTCGCGACCCTGAAGGATCATGGCGGCCTGGCGATCGCCGAGCGCATCGGGGATGGCGAACCCGATCCGCACGCCGAAGGCAATTCGGCCGTCGCGATCGCGGATTTTGTGCTGCCGCCCGAGGCCATTCCCGAGCATATCGACGTCTATGCCCGCCACCTGCGCCGGCTCGAGGAGAAGCAGGGGTTCGACGAGGTGCTGGCCGCGGCGGCAACCTCGCTTGCGCGCATTGCGGATATCCTTCGCAACAAGACCGGCAACGATTTCCACGGCTACAAGCAGAACACCTTCCTGCGCCGCGTCCAGCGCCGCATGCAGGTGGTGCAGATCGACGATATCTCCGCCTATGTCGATTTCCTGAGAAACGACAAGGACGAGGCGCAACATCTGTTCAACGACCTTCTGATCGGCGTCACGGAGTTCTTCCGCGACAAGAAGGAGTTCGACGTCCTGGAAACCCAGATCATCCCGAAGATATTCGAAGGGAAGGGCGTCGGCCAGCAGGTGCGTGTCTGGGTGCTTGGCTGCGCGACCGGCGAAGAGGCCTATTCGATCGGCATCCTGCTGCGCGAGCATATGGCCGGTCTCGACTCGGTGCCGCAGGTGCAGATCTTCGCGACTGACATCGACGGGCGCGCGCTCGCCGCCGCGCGCGTCGGGCGCTATCGCACCAGCATCGAGAACGATATGACGCCGGAACGGCTGGCGCGCTGGTTCGTACGCGAAGGCGACACCTACTGCGTCGTCAAGGAGCTGCGCGAGATGTGCATTTTCTCGCAGCACAACGTCATCAAGGACGCGCCGTTCTCCAAGCTCGATCTGATTTCGTGCCGCAATCTCCTGATCTATCTCAATGCCGAGCTGCAGAACCGCGTCATTCCGCTGTTCCATTTTGCGCTGCTGCCGGACCGGTTCCTGTTTCTCGGCAATTCCGAGAACGTCACGCGGCATCCGAAGCTGTTCGCGCCGGTCGACCGGCGCGCACGCATCTTCAAGAAGCTCGAGACCGGGACGCGGCTGCCGCCGGAATTCCCGATCACGACGGCGGCCGGGCGAGCCGCGGTCGACATACCGCCGGTGCGCTCCGTTGGGCCCGATGTCGGCCTCGAGCGCCGCGCCCAGCGCATCGCCGAGCGCTATGCGCCGGCCTATGTGATCACCGACGACCACTTTCACATCCTGCATTTCTCCGGCCGCACCGGCCGCTATATCGAGCCGACCGCGGGCACGGCGACGCTCGACCTGCTGCAACTCGTGCACCGCGACCTCAGGCTGGAGCTGCGCACGGCGCTCAGCCGTGCCGCGGAAACCCACGAGGCCGCGCATGCCGAGCAGGTGCAACTCGGCGTCAACGGGCATCGCGTGCTGGTCGACATCACGGCCGAACCAATTCTCGACGGCCCTGCGGGTCACCGGAATTTTGTCGTGCTGTTCAAGGATGGGCCGATCCGCCCTGTGGATCGCGCCGAAACCAATCCCAACATTCTGGTCAGGACCGAGCATGTCGAGCGGCTGGAGAGCGAGCTGCGCGCCACCCGCGAGCGGCTGCAAGCCACGATCGAGGAGCTCGAAAGTACTAACGAGGAATTGAAATCCTCCAACGAGGAATATCAGTCGCTCAATGAGGAGCTGCAATCCGCCAACGAGGAACTGGAGACCTCGCGCGAGGAATTGCAGTCGGTCAACGAGGAGCTGACGACCGTCAACGGCGAACTGGCGCACCGCGTGCAGGAATTGACCCGCGCCACCAGCGACCTGAAGAATTTCCTCGAGAGCACGCAGATCGCGACCGTGTTCCTGGACAACGATCTGAAGATAATGAACTTCACGCCGGCGATCACGCATTTGCTGCATCTGGTCGAGACTGATGTCGGCCGCCCGATCGCGCATATCAAGGCGCGCATCCCGATCGAGGAGCTCTACGACGATGTGCGGCGCGTGCTACGTACGCTGGCCAGCGCCGAGCGCGAGCTGACCGCGCCCGACAGCGGCACGCGTTACATCGTGCGCATCCTGCCGTACCGCAGCATCGACAATTTCATCGCCGGCGTCGTGATCACCTTCATCGACGTCACCGCGATCACGCGGGCCGAGGAACGGCAGCGGCTGCTGCTTGCCGAGCTGCAGCATCGCGTGCGCAACACGCTCGGCGTGGTCCGCTCGATCGCGCGCCGCTCGGCCGAGACCAGCGCGAACGTCGAGGACTACGCATCGCATCTCGACGGCCGGCTCAACGCCTTCGCGCGGACCCAGTCGCTGGTGACCCGCGATCCGGAAGGCGGCGTCGACCTCGAATATCTCGTGGTCGAGGAATTGCTTGCGTACAACGCGAAGGAAGGCGAGCAACTGAAGGTCGCAGGTCCCAGGATCCGGCTCCAGCCCAAGGCCGCGGAGACCTTCGCGCTGGCACTCCACGAGCTCGCAACCAATGCCTTGAAGTATGGCGCGCTGAGCGATACGGCCGGGCGCATCGACGTCTCATGGCGCATCGATGATGCGGCCGATCCGCGGCAACTGCTGTTCGACTGGCGCGAGCGCAACGGGCCCGCGGTGGCGCCGCCGCGCCGCAGGGGATTTGGATCCGATCTCCTGGAGCGGACGCTGGCGTTCGAGTTCAAGGGCAAGAGCACGCTCGAGTTCAATCCGTCGGGACTGCACTGCACGATCGCCATACCGATGAACCCGCAAGCCATCCATACGCCGAGCATGGGGAGCTAGATGCATCCCCCGATCCTCGAGGGAAATCTGGCGCAGCCGGTGATCCGGCGGCTCAATGCCCTGCGGCAATTGTCCGAACGCGGGATCGCGTTGCTGCAACAGGCGATCCAGGAAGGGCTGCATCGGGCCCGCCCGGGCGAAGACCTCGCCACCGAGGGCGATCCGGTCGAGAGCGTCAGGATCATCCTGTCGGGCTGGCTCTGCCGCTACAAGACGCTGCCGGACGGCCGCCGCCAGATCGTCAATTTCATCCTGCCGGGCGACAGCTGCGATGCCTGCGTTTATCTGCTGTCGGTGATGGATCATTCGATCGGCGCATTGACCCCGGTCACCTACGCCGACATCAAGCGCCCGGCGTTCGAGCAGTTGCTGGCGGGCGACCGTTCGCTGGAGGAAGCGCTGTGGTGCGAAACCATGGTGAACAGCGCGATCCAGCGGGAATGGACGGTCAATATCGGGCGGCGCGTGGCGCTGGAGCGGGTCGCGCATCTGTTGTGCGAACTCTATGAGCGCCTGCTGCCGGTTGGAATGATCGACGGCGATTCCTGCCTGTTCCCGGTCACGCAGATGGATCTCGCAGATGCCACCGGCCTGTCGGTGGTCCACGTCAACAGGACGCTGCAGGAGCTGCGCGGCTCCGGCCTGATCGTGCTGCGCGACCGCATGCTGACGATCAACGACCTGAAGCTGCTCAAGGACACGGCGCTGTTTTCGGCCGACTATCTGCACACCAAGCGGCGCGGCTGAGACGCGGCAAGGCGGCTCTATGCTGCTCCCCCTGAAATCGCGACGGATGCCGGTGCGGCGGGCGCGCGAGGCGCCGCAGGCGTTCGCTGATGCGATCCTTGAAATGTCGCAGCGGGACTGACGCGGAGGCGCGTCATTTTGCAGAGCGCACTGACGATCTGAACATGACAGTGATTTGTCGCGACGAAGACAGCGCGACGGTCGGCCGCGCAAGATTTGGATACGGCTGTTAACATACTTGAACTCCTCTCGCGCGGTGTCGCGCTACGATGCAGTTCGATCCACGAGGGCAGGGGAGGCAATCATGCTCGATGGAGAGACGGCCGCAGTGCTTCGCGCGGTGCTCGACGAGGTCTGCGGAGGCGTGCCGCGTTCGGATACGACAAAGCGGACCAACGTCGCCTCTGGATTGCTGCAGGCCATTCGCGAGGGACGCTCGTCAATCGATGAGCTGCGTATCGCAGGCCAGGCCGCGTTGCGCACCGCCCCGAGCATGTGGCGCTAGGCGGTCTGATCGGGCAATCGCAACGGCACGATTGTGCGTCGCACATTTGCAGACGTTAGTGCCGGAACTGATTGCGACGCGCATGCTCTCGCGAGCTGACGCGCCGACCGGCCGTCAGCGCTAACCAGGAGAACCCCGCTACGACCCCAGCTCTCCACCCCTGAGCTGGGGTCACTTGTGTCGAACAGAGAGTGGAGCCACAGCGATCGAGCAGAGCTCGTCGAGGGCTCCTCGATCTCGTTCTCCGGTCACGTCCAGCCGCCATGATGGTGAAGGAACGTTCAGGAAAGTTCCGATCCTGTTCCTGCAACATGCGCGGACGCCGGTCGTTATCACGGCGTACTAGAAAGGAGGATGCCATGACGAAGCTTACTTACGCTCTTGCCGCGGCTGCGGCACTCTCGATAGCGGCACCGACCGTTGCGAGCGCGCAGGGTGTGGGCATCTATGTCGGCCGCGACCACGGCTACTACGGCGATCGATATTATGGTGGCCCGCGCGTCGACGTATACCGGCATGACCGGGGCTGGCACCACGGCTGGTACAACCATCATCGCGACTACTACCGCGACCGCGGCTTCGTGATCCGTGGTCATGACTGGGACGACGACTAACGGTGCTGGTCGCACGTCGTGATGAGCAGATCGCGACGACCAATGAGGGCCTCGCTTCGGCGGGGCCCTTTTTTGTTGGCTTGCCGCATCGCGCCCGTTCGTCGGCGTAGGAACCTTGGCTCCTCCACCAGATTGTCAGGACGAGAAGGACGGAGGAGGTTTTCATGAACCAGTTGATTTATCTGGTCGGACTGATCGTGGTCATTTTGGCGATATTGTCGTTCTTCGGGCTGCGGTAGGCGCGTCATGGATAGCGAGCGAGGGCTTGCCGTGTCCGCCGCCAACAGGACCGGGCTTCGGCTGCAATGGAGCCCGGTCATCGCCGGCGCGCTGGCCGCGGCGGCGCTGTCGGTGATTTTGATCGGCTTCGGCGCGGCGGTCGGGTTGGGTGTGAGTTCAAGCTCGTCGTCATGGCGCGACGCATCAGCCGCGCTCGCGTTGCTGTCGGGATTGTATCTGATCCTGCAGGCGCTGGTGAGCTTCGGCGTCGGCGGCTACATCGCCGGCCGGGCTCAGCGCGTGATCGGCGCGACGCCATCCGACGAGATCGACAGCCGCGACGGGCTTCACGGCCTGACCGCCTGGGCGCTCGCCGTCATCCTCGGTGCTACGATCGTCGGGCTGGTTGGCCTGTCGACCGCGCGTCCGGTGGTTCAGAACCGGCCATCTGCGACGGCCGCGGAGCCGTTGCTGAGCGCCGAGCTCGACCGTCTGTACCGGTCAGTTCGGCGTCCGGCCAATATCGATATCGGCTATGAGCGGGCGGAGTCGGGCCGCATCCTGCTGACGAGCTCCGGCCGCAGCGGCGTCAGCGCCGACGATCGCAGCTACCTGATCCAGCAGGTCGCGGCCGCGACCGGTCTGCCTGCGGCGGAGGCGGAGAAGCGCGTCGACAGCGTGATGGGCGATGCCAGGACCTCCATCCAGCGGTCGCGGCGCAGCGCAGTGATCTTGGCTTTCTCGGTTGCGGCGGCGCTGCTGTTCGGTGCGGTCGCCGCGTGGGCCGCGGCCGGCGCGGGTGGCCGTCACCGCGACGGCGCCGCGCTGCCGGAGTGGATGGGCGGCAGGCCGACGACGGCCGTGCCGATTGTCTGATGCAGTTGTGAATGTCCTTCAAGGGAGACGATGATGGCAACGATCTTGGTGATGGACCACTCCGGCGACACGAGACAGCAGTTCGACCCCGACAACAGTGAGCAGCTGGCCTGGGCGAATGCTCGCTTCACCCAGCTCACGTCGGACGGCTACACCGCCGCAATCCGGCAAGCGACCGGAGAGGCGAAGTTGGTCCGCGCGCTCGATCCGACCGCCGAGGAAACCCTGTTCTATCCGAGGCTGGTCGGCGGCTGACGCCAATGCTCGCCCGTCTGCGCGAGATGTCCCTGCGGACCGTGCTCCGGCGCGCCGCCGGCACGCTGGGTGCGACGCTGGCCGCGATCTGGGATCGCTGGCAGGCCTATGAGCGAATTGAGGCGCGCGGACTTGCGCTGCTGTCCGCGTGGCTGTCACCCGAGCAGCGGGCGCAGTTCGAAAAGTATAAGCGCTTCGACGTCATCGGCTCGGACTCCGGCAAGCGATACCGGATTTGCTACGGCACTTCGACCAACGTCTATGAGATGGACGGCGGCGATCGTATCGTGCTGGGCTGGTGCTTCCGGCCCGTCGGCGCGCTGGCGGCGGGCGACGTGATGCTCGCCCAGAAGATCGCGCTCGAAACCGACGAGCGCGGGACGCTCATGGTCGCGAAGCCATTCCCGAGCTCCATGCCGCCACGCGCAAATCTCCCTCCGGTCAGTTAGCGCTCGGTTCGCGCTGTCCCGCATGGCGCAAACTGTTGCGCGTTGCCGGGGGGGAACGTCGATCTTCCCGCCGGGTTGTCGGATGCCGACTTGCAATGGACCTCGTCATGCGCGTCAACACGTCGCCTTCGCTGAGCCTGATCTTCCGTTCCTACCTTGCGGACCTGCGACAATGGATGACGCGCCTGGTGACCGGCTACGCATTTGCATGCAGCTTCATGCTGGCGGGTGCGGTCTCGCTTCTGATCGCGATCGGGATCGGGGTTGGCG
This sequence comes from Bradyrhizobium sp. USDA 4502, assembly GCF_054063355.1. Taxonomy (NCBI): domain Bacteria; kingdom Pseudomonadati; phylum Pseudomonadota; class Alphaproteobacteria; order Hyphomicrobiales; family Nitrobacteraceae; genus Bradyrhizobium; species Bradyrhizobium sp. USDA 4502. The sequence goes on along the minus strand of NZ_JBSSGF010000001.1, from coordinate 3,026,699 downwards.
CGGCTTTCCATGCCCTTGATGTGCACTACGGCATCTGGATCGCATATGCCGCGATCGGGGGCGTCTTTGTCCTCCTCGGGATCCTGGGGTTGGTCATGGGCCGCGTGCTGCTCGCGCGTCCTGCGCCGGCCGTGCCGCGCCCGGGCCGACAGGCCGACATGCTCAAGCGGGCGATCGCAGTGCCTGTCGCCGCGCGGCTGATCGCCACCACGCGGTCGGGAGCAGGGGCGAGCGTAGATCCCACCACCCGCGCACTGGCCGCCGGGGCTGCAATCATGCTTGTCGGCTGGTTTGCTGCATCGCGCGCCCGGCGCCAGCGCGACGCGATCCAGGACTAACGATGGCGCCGCGCAATTGGACGAACGATCTGATGCTCGCCGGTGCAACGGCTCTGGCGACGTTGGCGATCGCTCGCCAGCTGTCCCGATCGGAGCGGCCGTCCGCTCGGGAGCAGGGCGTCGAACCCGCGCTGGCCGAAACGCAGGATCGTGGACGACTCGCCGACACACCGCTCGAGATTCCGACTGCCGGCTGGAAGGACATTCTGCTCCGCACCTATCAGCAGATCGACGAGGACCGTCTGCTGGCAACCGCGGCCGGCGTCGTGTTCTACGGCTTGCTGGCGATCTTCCCGGCGATCACCGCGCTGGTCTCGAGCTACGGCCTGTTCGCCGATCCGTCCACGATCTCATCGAACCTGCAGAGCCTGGCGCTGATGCTGCCGGAAGGCTCGTTTGCGATCGTCCAGGACCAGATCGCCCGCGTGCTCGCGAAGGGGACCTCGACGCTCGGCCTGACCTTTGCCGCCGGCCTGCTGATCGCGATCTGGAGCGCCAATGCCGGCATGAAGGCGATCTTCGATGCGCTCAACGTCGTCTATGACGAGAAGGAAAAGCGCAGCTTCGTCAAACTCAATCTGATGTCCCTCTCGTTCACGATCGCCGGGCTGATTTCCATCATGCTGATGGTCGGAGCGGTGGTCGTCGTCCCGCTTCTGCTGCAGCAGCTCGGACTGGGCACGACGGCCGAGCTCGTCATCCGGTTCGGACGGTGGCCGATCCTGGTGCTCCTGCTCCTCACCGCGCTCGCGGTGCTGTACCGCTATGGCCCGAGCCGAACTAGGCCGCGCTGGCAGTGGCTCAGCGTCGGCGCCGTCGCAGCGGCCGTGCTGTGGCTGGCCGGTTCGGTGCTGCTCTCCTGGTATCTGGCGAACTTCGGCGATTACAACGCGACCTATGGCTCGCTGGGGGCGGCCATCGGTCTGATGACGTGGATGTGGATGTCCGCCATCATCGTGCTGTGCGGGGCAGAGCTGAATTCAGAGATCGAGCATCAGACCTTGCTCGATTCGACCGAGGGCCGCCGCAAGCCGCTCGGAGCGCGTGGCGCAACCATGGCCGACACGGTCGGCAGGGCGTCTTAGCCGGCGCAGACCCCGCCGCAGCGCACCCGGCAATGAGCATAGGAACCAACGGCATGACCCGGGCTTATGCCAAAATGGTTGAGATCAACGTGCTGGAAAAACCGATCGAGCGGATCAAGCAAACCTGCGAGCTGATGGGCATCGCGGACAGGTTCGACCGCGCGCTTCCCGAACTCGAGACCTTCCTCGAAGCCGAGATCGCGCAGGGCGAAGTCCGCGAGTCGAAGCTGACCCTTGACGGGCTCTGCTACCTGCGCCAGCTGCTGGCGCAGGCGTGAGGTATCGACATGGCATTCTCTGAGGAAATGAACCGATGCGTCGAGACCTGTCTGTCCTGCTACAGGACCTGCCTCGGCACGGCCATGAACCATTGTCTCGTCACCGGCGGCAAGCATGTCGAGCCGGCGCATTTCCGATTGATGATGGCTTGTGCGGAAATGTGCCGGACGGCGGCCCACTTCATGCTGATCAACACCCCGCACCACAAGCACACCTGCCGGGAATGCGCGGAGATCTGTGGTGAATGCGCCGAGGACTGCGAGCGCGTCGGCGGCATGGACGAATGCGTGGCGATGTGCCGTGCCTGCGCGGAATCCTGCCGCAAGATGGCGGCCTGACGGCGCGAGCTCCCCGTTCGGTCAATCGGAGCTGACGTAATGGGCGCGCCAGAGCAGCGCCGTGACGATCAGGGCGATGACCCCGGCGGCAATCACGATCCAAGGTACATAGTCGGCCATTGGCGCACCTGACGCTCCGCTTCGCGAGCCGAGCCTTTGCGAGCCAGGGCCGCGAAGCGGAGCCGTGTAAGTCTAGAGTTGCGCGTGTTGGGTGGTCGGGCGTGAGATCTGGCTGAGCGCCATGCCCGTACCATCGCTGGCCTGGATCAGGGCGATATCCCCGAGGGCAATGATTCCGACCAGGCGCTTGTCCCGGCTCAGCACCGGCAGGCGCCGAACCTGGATCGCACCCATGTTCTGCGCGATGTCGTCGAGCTCCTGATCCTCGAAACAATACTTCACCTCGGCCGTCATGACGTCGCCGACCCGCGAGTCGGGGCCGCGACCCATTCCGATGCCGCGAAGCGCGATGTCGCGGTCCGTGATCATGCCGACCAGGCGCTCGCTATCGGTAACCGGCAGCAGGCCAACACCGAGCGCTGCCATCGCTTCTGCGGCATCGCGGAGCGTATCGTCGGGGGTGCACAGCTGGACGTCAGGTGTCATCGCGTCGCAAACCTTCATGAGAGCCTCTCCATTTGATTTGGCTGGTTGCGTCAACGGCCTAACGATGCCGCCCGGAACGGCGTTCCTATCAAGGCGAGGCGGATGGCGATGTTGGTCCAGGTCGGATGAAGCGGCATGTCCCGCTCCGTGCCTAGGCTACGCCGGGATAGGTCGCCGACTTCAGCAGGCGTGCAAGATGTGCCGCGTTGGCCGCAAGCATGGCGGTGGTCTGCACTGTCTTGTCGTAGGGCTTTTCGAGGTCCTTGTAGTGGGTCGGGGAGGGATCCTTGCCCCGCTTCAGCGTGTAGTTCAGCGCAATGGCTTTCAACGATCGGATGGCATCGCGTCGGCTCGTCTCTTTGGCAGCCAATGCAGGCTGGAACCGTTCGTTCCTATTGCGAACGCCGCCGAGGAACGGTGGCGCCGAGCAGCGCGCAAAGCCGTTTGGCATCCGCCGGCGCTGCGCTCTTCTGGTCGTTGTCGAAATAGACATAGATGTCGCATCCCTGCCGCTTCCAGCCGCGGATGCGTTTAGCCCAGTCGGAAAGCTCGGCCGGCTTGTAGTGCCCGCGATATCGGCCGCCCGGGCCATGGCCGCGGACGTAGACGAAATCCGCGGTCCGTTTCCACGGCGCCGGCGCGTTGTGGTGATCGGAAATGCAGAGCGCGATATTGCGATCCGCCAACAGTTTCAGGACATGCGGCGCGTACCAGCTGGGGTGGCGGAATTCGAACGCATAGCGCCGCCGCCGCTTCAACAGCGTCAGGAACGAGGCCAGCCGATCGGCATCGATCGTGAAGTTCGGCGGCAGCTGAAACAGGACCGGGCCGGCCTTGTTGCGCAGCAACGACAGACGCTCTTCCAGCAATTGGAGACTGTTGACCGAGTTCGCGGAGAGGCGCTTCCAGTGCGTGACGAATTTCGACGCCTTCCAGGCGAAGACGAAATCCGCATCGGTCGCATCGCGCCAGCCTGTCACCGCCTGTTCGGTCGGCGTGCGGTAGAAGACGCCGTTCAGCTCAGTCGTCGGAAACTGCGTCGCGTAGTAGTCGAGTTGCCGCTTGAGCGGCAAGCCCCTGGGAAAGAACGGACCGCGCCAGGACGAATAGTGCCAGCCGGAGGTGCCAATCAATACGCGCGCCATGCGATGGTCCAAGCGGTGGATCAAGCCTTCGCTTTAAGGCTTGGTGATCCCGTCGCGCTCTGCAAGGTCCGCTTCCCAGCCGAACACCGAGCGGCCGTCGAGCGCGGGCGAACGGGCGCGCTCGTTCGCGACAAACGCCTCGAAGGAGGGGCCGGTGGCGGTTCGTTCCAGCCTGCGGGCCTGATCGTCGAGCCGCTTCAGGGCCTGCATCTCCTCATCGCGGCCGAGCTTTGCCTGCTGCACGGCCGACTTCAGCACGCGGATGGTCTCGTCATAGACCTTGATCGGCACCGGGAAGGGATGACGGTCCTTGCCGCCATGGGCGAGCGAGAAGCGCGCCGGGTCGCGGAAGCGGTAGGGCGTCCCGTGAACGACCTCGGCGACCATCGCGAGCGACTGCACCGTGCGGGCGCCGACGCCGGGCGTCAGCAGCAGTTCGGGAAAATCCAGTGGCCCGCGATCGGCAGCCGCGGCCAGGGTGCCGTGCAGGCGGCGGACGAACACGTCGCTCGAGCGCACGTCGTGATGCGCGGGCATGATCAGGTGCAGGAGATCCGGTTGCGCGGTCGCGCTCTGCGTCAGCTCGGCATATTCGCGCGTGATGCCGTCCGGCCCCAGCGCAGCGAGCAGATCGAGCTGCGCCTGGCGCGAGCCTTCGGCGCGGTGATCGGTGAGATTGACGATCTCGCCCTGCGTCGGGCCGTCGATCGCGCTGTGCGGCTCGTCGACGAAGCTGCGCAGGCCTTCGGAGTGCCAGTGATAGCGGCGGGCCTGCCGCTTGTCGCCGTTCATGCCTTGCTGGACGACGGTCCATTTGCCGTCGTCGGTGACGAAGAAGCCGTGCAGGTAGAGCTCGAATCCGTCCTGCACCGCGGCGCTGTCGACCTTGGCCACCAGCCGGCTCGTGCGGGTCAGGGCGGCACCGTCGAATCCGACGCGGTCGCCGAGGGTGGACAGTTCATCGGGCGTGCGGCGCGAATGCCTGCCGCGCCCGCCGCAGACGTGGATTCCGAGCTCGCCTTGCAGCGGCGCCAGACCTCGCTTCAACGCGCCGATGACGCTGGTGGTGATTCCGGACGAGTGCCAGTCCATGCCCATCACGGCGCCGAACGACTGGAACCAGAACGGATGCGACAGTCGCTGCAAAAACGCATCGCGGCCGTAATGGTGGACGATGGCCTGGGTGATGATGCCACCCAGCGTCGCCATGCGCGCCGCCAGCCATGGCGGCACGCGGCCACCATGGAGCGGAAGATCGGCGCTGCCGGTGCGTCGGGCCATCGGGCTCCCGGATGCTGAATCGGCGTCCAATCTACCAACAAATGCGAGCGTGTGTACAAAGCGGACGTCGCTTCATCGCGCGTCTGGTCAGGCGGCTTCGGCGTTGATGCCGCTGACGGCGAGCTTGGTGAGCGCTTCATCCGTCTTCTTTTCCTCGGCCAGGGTCTGGTCGATGAGCTTGACCGCATCCTTCATGCTGAGCCGGTTGGCCCAAGCCTTCAAGGTGCCGTAGCGGGCGATCTCGTAATGTTCGACCGCCTGGGCTGCCGAGAGCAGGCCCGCGTCGAGCGCCCGCGTGTCGGCATACTCCTCCATGATCTCCTTACCCTCGTCGATGATCCCCTCGATGGCGTCGCACTTCTTGCCGCGCGCCGGCTTGCCCATCAGGTCGAAGATCTGCTCGAGCCGCTCGATCTGTCCTTCGGTCTCGTCATGATGCTTCTCGAACGCCGCACGCAGATCGTCGGACTCGGCGGCCTTGGCCATCCGCGGCAACGCCTTCAGTATCTGCTTTTCCGCGTAATAAATGTCCTTGAGGGTATCGAGGAAGAGGGCGCTGAGATCCTTGTCCGGCATTGGTCGCTCCGTGTGTTGGGTGAATAGTCCGGAGTGCCAACACGAGTGCGGAAAGCAAGTTCCTATCCTTGATCGATGCGTGGCAAAGCGCCTCGTCGGCCGTCGCACATTCGAGCGGGTCACGATGGAGCTTGGTCGGATTGCGAAGTCTGGATTGCGAAGTCTTGCCGCAACGTGACTTCGGAACGAAGCCACGGCCGTCCCGTTGGTCGGTCTCATCGTTCAAGGGAGAACCGCAATGGATTGGAATCGTGTCGAAGGCAACTGGAAGCAGGTCAAGGGCAAGGTCAAGGAGCAGTGGGGCAAGCTCACCGATGACGATCTCGATGTGATCGACGGCAAGCAGGACCAGCTCGAGGGCCGTCTGCAGCAGCGCTACGGCTATGCCAAGGATCAAGCCGCCAAGGAAGTGAACGACTGGTACGGCCGCCAGAAATGGTGAACGGGACCGCGTTCCGGGCCCCGCTTCGGCGGGGCCTTTCGCGGCCTGGGCGGCTGAGCCTGCGTGTGACGGCATCCGGTCGGCGCGCGCAGGAGTGAGCGATGGGACAGCTTCTGAGCCCGCCGGGTCCGCGCGCGGCGCACCTTTGCATCGACATGCAGCGGCTGTTCGAGCCCGGAGCGCCCTGGGCGACGCCCTGGATGGACCGCGTGCTGCCATGCATCGTCGAGCTGGCGCAGCATGCACCTGAACGTACCGTGTTCACCCGCTTTATTCCGCCGCGCTCGAAGCACGACGCGCGAGGGATTTGGCGGGCTTATTACGAGAAATGGGAATGCGTGACCCGCGAGCGGCTCGATCCGGAGTTGATCGAGCTCGTGCCGGCGCTCGCCGCCTGTGTGCCGCCGGCCGCCATCATCGACCGGCCGATCTATAACGCGTTCGGTAATGGGCGCCTGCAAGCTCATCTGGATGCGCATGGGATCGATACGGTGATCGTGTCGGGCGGTGAGACCGACGTGTGCGTGCTCGCCACCGTGCTGGCCGCGATCGATATCGGCTACCGGGTGATCGTGGCCGAGGACGCCCTGTGCAGCTCTTCCGATCAAAGCCATGACGCGCTGCTGCAGCTCTATGCCGAACGCTTCAGCATTCAGATCGAGGTGGCATCCACGGCCGATATCCTCCGGATGTGGACCCTCGACGACTGAAGCGACAACGGGCCGAAACGAGGTACCGGTATCAGGGCAATCGGAGCAGGGGTGGCAATACCTGCTTCCTGGGGCTGAGCTGACGCTGGCGATGCGTAGCTGCGAGGCAGGCGTGCCTGGCTGATACGGCTCATCGCTCAACCGCTGGAAGGTAGGACTGGGCCGTCGATCTGTCAGACGGAGCCAAGGTTCCTGATTCTCGGCGTCGCGGCGAAGGTGAGCGGAGCAATGGGAAAGCTGCCGGCGATCGTAGTCACGCCCATATCCGTAATTCGCATAAGGTATATTATGGAATATTTATATCTACAATTAGATCAGATATTTAGTGGGAAATCTTCGCACTGGTCCGCAAGTTGGCGCGCGTGACGGTGTGTCCCGAACTGTCGCCTAGCCGGTGCTGGTGCCGCAGCGATGCGCGCGCGCGCATCTCGTCTGAAAGCCGATATTGCCGCCGCGTACGGACGCTGCAATAAGCCCCAGCTGTGCAGAGATCGCTGGTGACCCGGCGGCATCAGGTCCGTATAGGATGGCATCTCAGAACAACAACAAGCCTCTTGAGGGAGCAACCAATGAGCTTTTCACGACGCACGCTGCTGAAGGTTTCCGCCGCTTCCGCCGTCCTCGGCGGGATCGGCGCGCCCTATGTCGCGCGCGCCCAGTCGGCCGAATTCTCTTACAAGTTCGCCAACAATCTGCCGGAGTCGCATCCGTTCGTGGCGCGCGCCCGGGAGATGGCCGCGGCGATCAAGACCGAGACCAACGGCCGTTTCGACCTGCAGGTGTTCCCGAACAGCCAGCTCGGTTCCGATACCGACATGCTGAGCCAGGTGCGCTCCGGCGGCGTCGAGTTCTTCACGCTGTCCGGCCTGATTCTGGCGACCCTGGTGCCGGCCGCCTCGATCAACGGCATCGGCTTCGCATTCCCGGACTATCCCACGGTCTGGAAGGCCATGGACGGCGAACTCGGCGCCTATGTGCGCGGCGAGATCAACAAGGCCGGCCTCGAGGTCATGGAGAAGATCTGGGACAACGGCTTCCGCCAGACCACGTCGTCGACCAAGCCGATCACCGGTCCCGACGACCTCAAGGGCTTCAAGATCCGCGTGCCGGTGTCGCCGCTATGGACCTCGATGTTCAAGGCGTTCGATGCATCGCCCGCCTCGATCAATTTCAGCGAGGTCTATTCGGCGCTGCAGACCAAGATCGTCGAAGGCCAGGAAAACCCGCTGGCGCTGATCTCGGCGGCGAAGCTCTACGAGGTGCAGAAATACTGCTCGATGACCAACCACATGTGGGACGGCTTCTGGTTCCTGATGAACCGCCGGGCCTGGGCGGCGCTGCCGGACGACATCAAGACCATCGTCGCCAAGAACGTCAACGCGGCGGCCGTCAAGGAGCGTGAGGATACCGAGAAGCTGAACGCCACCGTGAAGCAGGAGCTCACGGGCAAGGGGCTCGTCTTCAACCAGCCCGAGGTCGGGCCGTTCCGCGACAAGCTCCGCGCCGCCGGCTTCTACGCCGAGTGGAAGGGCAAGTACGGCGAGAAGGCCTGGGATCTGCTCGAGAAGTCCGTCGGCAAACTGTCCTGATCGATCAAACAGGAGGCTTGCCATGGCTCATGTCGAGATGACGCCGGCCGTGGCCGGCGAGGCGGCGTCGCAGCCCCCTCGCCGCCACTCCGTTCTCGGCTCCATCGACGCAGCGCTCGGGATGCTGGTGGAAATCCCGGCGGCGATCCTTGTCGTCGCCGAGGTCGTGATCCTGTTCGCCGGCGTGGTGTCGCGCTACGTGCTCCATGCACCGCTGATCTGGTCCGACGAACTGGCGTCGATCCTGTTCCTGTGGCTCGCGATGCTGGGATCGGCGGTTGCGTTCCGCCGCGGCGAGCACATGCGGATGACGGCGCTGGTCGCAAGTGCGGGACCGCGGCTCTGGGCCTATCTCGATGTGATCGCGACCTGCGCCGCGCTGGCGTTCCTGATCCTGATCGTGCGGCCGGCCTATGAATATGCCTACGAGGAAAGCTTCATCACCACGCCGGCGCTGCAGATATCCAACACCTGGCGCGCGGCGGCGCTGCCGGTCGGCACCTGCCTGATGGCGCTGTTCGCGCTGCTGCGGCTGGCGCGGGTCGGCGATTTCAGGACCTTCCTGCTGGCCGCGCTGACCGTAGCTGCGCTGATCGGGCTGTTCTGGCTGGCACAGCCGATGCTGCGGCCGCTCGGCAATCTCAACCTGATCATCTTCTTCGTCGGCGTGGTCGGCTTCTGCGTGTTCGCCGGCGTACCGATCGGCTTTGCCTTCGGCATGGCGATCTTCGGCTACCTGGCGCTGACCACGCGGACGCCGCTGATGGTGCTGGTCGGCCGGATGGACGAGGGCATGAGCCATCTGATCCTGCTGTCGGTGCCGCTGTTCGTCTTCCTCGGCCTCCTGATCGAGATGACCGGCATGGCGCGGGCCATGGTGGCGTTCCTCGCGAGCCTGCTCGGCCATGTCCGCGGCGGCCTGCATTACGTGCTGGTCGGCGCCATGTATCTGGTCTCCGGCATCTCCGGATCGAAGGCCGCCGACATGGCCGCAGTCGCGCCTGTGCTGTTCCCGGAAATGAAGCAGCGCGGCGCCAAGCCGGGCGATCTGGTCGCCCTGCTCGCCGCCACCGGCGCGCAGACCGAAACCATTCCGCCGAGCCTCGTGCTGATCACGATCGGCTCGGTGACCGGCGTCTCGATCTCGGCGCTGTTCACCGGCGGCCTGCTGCCCGGCGTGGTGCTGGCGATCACGCTGTCGGGGCTGGTGTGGTGGCGCTACCGCGGCGAAGACCGCAGCCACGTCCAGCGCGCCACCGGCAGCGAGATCGGCAAGGCGTTGGTGTTCGCCCTGCCCGCATTGGCCCTGCCCTTCGTGATCCGCTACGCCGTGGTTGAAGGCATCGCCACCGCCACCGAAGTGTCGACCATCGGCATCGTCTACGCCTTCGTCATCGGCCTCTTGATCTACCGCCAGTTCAACTGGCGACGTCTGTTGCCGATGCTGATCGACACGGCATGCCTGTCGGGGGCGATCCTGTTCATCATCGGTACCGCGACCGGCATGGCCTGGGGCCTGACCCAGTCCGGCTTCTCGCGGGCGCTGGCGGCGGCGATGACCGGGCTGCCGGGCGGTTCAGCGACCTTCATCGCGGTCTCGATCCTGGCCTTCGTGATCCTCGGCAGCGTGCTCGAGGGTATCCCGGCGATCGTGCTGTTCGGGCCGCTGCTGTTTCCGATTGCGCACCAGGTCGGCGTCCACGAGGTGCACTACGCCATGATCATCATCCTGGCGATGGGCATCGGGCTGTTCGCGCCGCCGTTCGGGGTCGGCTATTATGCCGCCTGCGCCATCGGGCGCGTCGATCCGGCCGAGGGTATCCGGCCGATCTGGGGTTACATGCTGGCGCTGTTGATCGGCCTGATCATCGTCGCCATCTTCCCCTGGATATCGATCGGCTTCCTGTAAAGCACCTTGCGGATGGGATAGAGCCATGAGTGCAGCTCAGAACCAGTACTCGATCGGGTTGGACAAGACGCCGGCCAACTACGTGCCGCTCTCGCCGCTGAGCTTCCTGGCGCGCTCGGCTGCCGTCTATCCCGACCATCTCAGCGCGGTCTATGAGGGCCGCAGCTTCACCTGGAAAGAGACCTACGAGCGCTGCAGGCGCTTTGCGTCCTATCTCGCGGGCCATGGCATCGGCCATGGCGACACGGTCGCGGCGATGCTGCCGAACATCCCGGCGATGAACGAATTGCACTTCGCGGTGCCGATGACCGGCGCGGTGCTCAACGCGCTCAACATCCGCCTCGACGCGGCATCGATCGCGTTCCAGCTCGAGCATGGCGGCGCAAAGATCATTCTGGTCGATCCCGAATTCTCCGGCGTGATCGCGGAGGCCCTGACCCTGATGAAGGGCGCAAAGCCGTTCGTGATCGACGTCGATGACGCGGCCTTCGGCGGCGGCAAGCGGATCGGCGCGATCGAGTATGAGGCGGCGGTCGCGGCGGGCGATCCCGGCTTCGTGGAACGGCCGCCGGCCGACGAATGGGATGCTATCGCGCTGAGCTACACGTCGGGCACGACGGGCAATCCCAAGGGCGTCGTGACCCATCACCGCGGCGCCTATCTCAACGCGGTCAGCAACATCCTCGCCGGCAATCTCGGCCAGCATCCGGTCTATCTCTGGACGCTGCCGATGTTTCATTGCAACGGCTGGTGCTTCCCCTGGACGATCGCGGCGGCCGCCGGCGTCAATGTCTGCCTACGCAAGGTCGACCCGGCCAAGATCTTCGAACTGATCCCGAGACACGGCGTCACCCACATGTGCGGCGCGCCGATCGTCTACAACACGCTGATCAACGCGCCCGATGCGCCAAAGGGCGGCAAGGCAAAGCCCGTTGTCGGCCTGATCGCCGGCGCGGCGCCGCCGGTTGCCGTCCTCGAGGGTGGCGAGCGCATCGGCATCAAGCTGACCCACGTCTACGGGCTGACCGAGGTCTATGGCCCCGCCTCGGTCTGCGCCGAGCAGCCGGGCTGGGACGAGCTGTCGGCTGATGCGCGCGCGCAGCTGAAGCGGCGCCAGGGCGTGTCCTATCCGCTGCAGGAAGGCGTCACGGTGCTCGATCCCGAGACCATGCGCGAGGTGCCGCGCGACGGCGAGACCATCGGCGAGGTCATGTTCCGCGGCAACATCGTGATGAAGGGCTATTTGAAGAACGCGAAGGCGACGCAGGAAGCCTTTGCCGGCGGCTGGTTTCACACCGGCGATCTCGGCGTGCTCGACGAGCACGGCTACGTCATCATCAAGGACCGCTCCAAGGACATCATCATCTCCGGCGGCGAGAACGTCTCCTCCGTCGAGGTCGAGGACATCCTCTACAAGCACCCGGCGGTGCTGTTCGCGGCGGTCGTGGCAAAGCCCGACCCGAAATGGGGTGAAGTGCCCTGCGCCTTCATCGAGCTGAAGGACGGCGCCAAGGCGACCGAGGCCGAGATCATCGCCTATTGCCGCGAGCACATGTCGGGGTTCAAGACGCCGAAATCCGTGGTGTTCGGCGTGATCCCGAAGACCTCGACCGGCAAGATCCAGAAATTCCTGCTGCGCAACCAGGTCGGATCCGCCAAGGCGATCTCGGCCTGAGTCTTCAGCCTGCCCGGTCGAGCGTCAGCCGCATGCCGTCATGGGCCGGGATGACGTCGGCCGGCAGGCTCTGCCGCAGCACCTCGTAGTCGAGGTCGGAATGCATGTTGGTGATGACCGCGCGCTTCGGCTTGAAGCGCTCGATCCACGACAGCGCGTCCGCAACGCTGAAATGGCTGGGATGCTGCGCATAGCGCAAGCCGTCGACGATCCAGAGATCGAGACCTTCGAGCGCCGACCAGCTCTCCTGGGGGATGTCGTGCAGATCGGGCGTGTAGGCGGCGCCGCCGATGCGGTAGCCGAGCGCCGGGATCTTGCCATGGTGCACCAGGAAGGCCGCGAGCTTCAGCGGGCCGCCCTTCCCCTGGACCGTATGGCTCTCGCCGGCCTCGATCGAATGCCGCGTCAGGATCGGCGGATAGTCGCTGCCTTCCGGCGAGATGAAGCAATAGGAGAACCGCGCCATCATGTCCTTCGCGGTCGACTGGTTGAAGTAGACCGGGATGCGGCGGCGTTGGTGCAGCACGACCGATCGTAAATCGTCGATGCCGTGGGTCTGGTCGGCATGCTCATGCGTCAGGAACACCGCGTCGATGTGCTCGACATTGCTGTCGATCAGCTGCTCGCGCAGATCGGGCGAAGTGTCGATCACGACCCGCGTGGTGCCGTGCTCCATGGTGCGCTCGGCCATGATCGAGCAGCGGCGGCGGCGGTTCTTGGGATTGCTGGGGTCGCAGGCGCCCCAGCCGAGTGCCGGGCGCGGCACGCCGGCGGACGAGCCGCAGCCCAGAATGGTCAGTGTCAGCGTCATGCAGCAACCTTCGGCGCCGGCACCTTGGAGAACAGCCGGAAGAAGTTTTCGGTGGTCTGTCGCGAGATCTCCTCCAGGGAAACGCCGCGGGTTTCCGCGAGCACCCTGGCGACCTCGACGACATAGGACGGCTCGTTGCGCTTGCCGCGGAATTTGCCGGGCGCAAGATACGGCGCGTCGGTCTCGACCATGATGCGGTCGGCCGGCAGCTCGGCTGCCAGGGCCCGCAGCGCGTCGGACTTCTTGAAGGTCAGGATGCCCGTGAACGAGATCGACAGCCCAAGCGCGATCGCCTTCATCGCGAGTTCGCGCCCGCCGGTGTAGCAGTGCAGAACCGCCTTGAACGGGCCGTTCGCGACCTCGTCCTCCAGGATGCGGCCGCAATCCTCGTCGGCCTCCCGGGTGTGGATGACGAGCGGCAGGCCGGTTTCGCGAGCCGCCGCGATGTGCGCGCGAAAGCCGCGCTCCTGGGCCTCGCGCGAACCGTGCTCGTAGAAATAGTCGAGCCCCGCCTCGCCGAGCGCCACGACCTTCGGATGCTTCGTCAGTTCGATCAGTTCGCTGGCCGGGATGCCGTCCTCTTCGTCGGCATGATGCGGATGGGTGCCGACCGAGCAGTAGACGTCGGGAAAGCGCTCCGTGATCGCGAGCAGACCGCCGAGCCGCTTCACCCGGGTCGAGATCGTGACCATGCGGCCAATGCCGGCCGCCTCGGCGCGCCCGACGATCCCGTCGAGATCGTCGGCAAAGTCGGGAAAATCCAGATGGCAATGACTGTCGACCAGCATGAATTTCGAACCACTCACTCGGTCTTCGGTTCCACATAGCGCGGGAAGACGCCGACAGGCGCAGGCAAAACCGTACCCGGCTTGATCCGTTCGGCGACCGCCGCGAAGCTGCGGGCGTCAGCAGCGATACCGAGGCTGTCGAGCATCTTGCCGCAGGACTCCGGCATCACGGCCTGCGCCATGATCGCGATCTGGCGCACGACCTCGGCGGTGACATACAGCACCGTCTTCTGGCGCGCGGGATCCGTCTTCGCCAGCGCCCACGGCGCTTCGCCGGCAAAATAGCGGTTGGCCTCGGCGACCACGGCCCAGACCGTGTTGAGCCATTGATGGATCTGCTGCGTCGCCATCGCGGTGCGTGACGTCTCCAGCATGGCGTCGGCCTGCGCCAGAATCGCCTCGTCGTTGTCGCTGAATTCGCCGGGCTCCGGCAGCACGCCGCCGAGTTGTTTGGCGATCATCGACAATGAACGCTGCGCCAGATTGCCGAAATCATTGGCGAGGTCGGCGTTGATACGCGCGACGATGGCCTCGTGGTTGTAGTTGCCGTCCTGGCCGAACGGCACTTCGCGCAGAAAGAAGTAGCGCATCTGGTCGACGCCGTACTGCTCGGCGAGATTGAAGGGGTCGACCACGTTGCCGACCGACTTCGACATCTTCTCGCCCCTGTTGAACAGGAAGCCGTGTGCATAGACCCGCTTCTGCACGGGAATGCCTGCCGACATCAGGAAGGCCGGCCAGTACACGGCGTGGAAGCGGATGATGTCCTTGCCGATGATGTGCACGTCGGCCGGCCAGTAGCGCCAATGCTTGTCGTTCTCATCGGGATAGCCGACGCCGGTGATGTAGTTGGTCAGCGCGTCGACCCAGACATACATCACGTGCTCGGGATCGTCCGGGACCTTGACGCCCCAGTCGAACGTGGTGCGCGAGATCGAGAGGTCCTTGAGCCCGCCGCGCACGAAACTCATCACTTCGTTGCGGCGCGAATCCGGGCCGATGAAATCGGGCCGGCTCTCATAAAGGTGCAGCAGCTTGTCCTGGTAGGCCGACAGCTTGAAGAAATAGCTCTTCTCCTCGACCCATTCGACCGGCGTGCCCTGCGGGCCGCGGCGGACATTGTCCTCGCCGACGACGGTCTCCTCCTCGGCGTAATAGGCCTCGTCGCGCACCGAGTACCAGCCGGCATAGGTGTCGATATAGATGTCGCCATTGTCCTGCATACCGCGCCAGATCGCCTGCACCGACTCGTGATGCGCAGGCTCCGAGGTGCGGATGAAGCGGTCGAACGAAACGTTGAGACGCTCGTCCATCTCCTTGAACCGCGCCGCGTTGCGGGTCGCGAGATCGTACGGCGTCATGCCCTCGCCGGCCGCGGTCTGGATCATCTTCTGTCCGTGCTCGTCGGTGCCGGTGAGGAAGAACACGTCCTTGCCGTCGAGCCGCTGGAAGCGCGCCAGCGCATCGGTAGCGATCGCCTCATAGGCGTGGCCGATATGCGGCTGACCGTTCGGATAAGCGATCGCGGTCGTGATGTAGAAGACGTTGCCGCGGTCCGCGGCGGGCACCGGGACGGAAGCGGCCGCAGGAGCTGCCGCTGCGGGTTGCTTCGGCGCGCGAACCTTTGCCGGTCTCGGCGCCTTCTCGGTAACGGGAGCCATCGGCGCGGCGGGCTTCTTTGCCGCCGGTGCGACGGCTGCTGCGGCTACTTTCTTCGGCGGAGCTTTGATGGCCTTCGCAGCAGCCTTCTTGGCCGTGCTCTTGGCCGTCTTCTTCGCAGCCTTCTTGACGGTCTTTTTGACGACCTTCTTCGCCGCCGATTTCCTGGCGCCCTTGGCTCCGGTCTTGAACGTGGACTTGGACTTGGCGGCCTTCTTCGCTTTCTTGGCGACGCGCCCGGCCTTCTTGGCCGCGCGCGATTTCGCCGTGGCTTTGCTGGTCGCGCGAGCGGGCGATGCCTTTTTCGTCTTCTTGGCTTTCTTCGACGATTTCTTCTTAGCGGTCGCCACCACGGAATCCTTTGCAGATCGAAACGAGATTGTCGGGAGTGTTGTCAGACGGATGTGTTGTCAGACGCGGTGTCTATCGGGTCGCATCCGCGAGCA
Source organism: Bradyrhizobium sp. USDA 4502 (assembly GCF_054063355.1). Classification (NCBI taxonomy): domain Bacteria; kingdom Pseudomonadati; phylum Pseudomonadota; class Alphaproteobacteria; order Hyphomicrobiales; family Nitrobacteraceae; genus Bradyrhizobium; species Bradyrhizobium sp. USDA 4502. The sequence continues at coordinate 3,011,022 of NZ_JBSSGF010000001.1, read as the reverse complement.
TCGAAAACACCGAGAAAACCAGCGGCTTGCGCTCCAGATTGTAGGCTTCGGTATCGCGCGCGGCGCGGACGATCTTTTCCCATACCTCCGCCAGCCGTGCAAGGCGCGGCAGATTGGCATTGGCGTCGCCCGTGCGCATGCGCTCGCTCATCCAGCGATCGATGCCGTCGATGAAGGCGGCGAGCGCGACGCGGTCGCTGGTGCCGAGCGCTTCGCCCAGCGCATGCAGCTCACGCGGATCGACGCTCGGGAGCGTCGCGAGCAGCGCGGCCGTGCGTTGCTGCAGTTTCAGCGCATCGCCGCCGAGCAGCGACAGCGCCCGCCCGACGCTGCCTTCGGATGCTGCGGCGGTTTCCGCCAGCGCCGGATCTGCGGCTTCGATATCGGTTGCGGCCGCGGCCGCACGCACCACATCGTCCGTCTCCAGCGGCCGCAGCAGCAATTTGCGGCAGCGGGACAGAATGGTCGGCAGCACCCGTGACGGTGCGTGGCTGACCAGGAGGAACAGCGACTGCTGTGGCGGCTCCTCGAGAATTTTCAGCAGCGCGTTCGCGGCGTTGGGATTGAGCTCGTCGACGGTGTCGACGATGCAGACGCGCCAGCCGTCGACCGCGGCCGTCGAGCCGAAGAACGAGATGGTCTCGCGTGTCTCGTCGACGGTGATGACGGTCCGCATCACGCCGCGATCGTTGAGGCCGCGCTCGAGCACAAGGAGCCCGCCATGAGCGCCTGCCGCGACCTGCCGCGCCACGGGGTCGGCCGGATCGACCCGCAGCGTTGGCGCCTGCTGCACCTGGGACGATTTCGGATTGCCAAACGCCAGCACGAACCGCGCCATGCGGTAGGCCAGCGTCGCCTTGCCGATGCCCTGCGCGCCGCCGATCAGCCAGGCGTGCGGAATTCGCCCGCTGCGATAGGCATCGAGCAGCGCGGTCTCCGCCTCGCGATGCCCGAACAAATCCGGCGTTTCGCGCGGATGGCGGGCGGCGCTCTCCTGTTCGACCTTGCGCGCGCTCATGCGATGCTGTCCGCCGCAAGCGTTGCGCGCAGATGTTCGCGCAGCGCGGCCCATATCCTGGCCGTGACCGTGTCCGGATCGGCCGTGGCGTCGATCAGCACGCAGCGCTCCGGATCTTCGGCTGCGATCCGGCGGTACGCGTCACGCAAATCCTGATGGAACTTGATGCCTTCGGCTTCGAAGCGATCGGCCGTAGCGGTGCCGCGGCGCGCGGCAGCGCGTTGCAGTCCGACCTCGACCGGCACATCGAGGATGAAGGTCAGATCGGGCTTGAGATTACCGATGGTCACGCGCTGCATGGCGTTGACGAGTTCGGGCGACACCTGCCCGAGCTGGCCCTGATAGGCACGCGTGGAATCGAAGAAACGATCGCACAGCACCCAGATGCCCTGGTTGAGCGCCGGCAGGATCACGGTGCGGACATGGTCGTCGCGCGCGGCGGCGAACAGCAGCGTCTCGGCCTCCGGCCCGAGCAGCTTGCCCATCCCCGACAGCACGAGGTGACGGATGATCTCCGCTCCCGGCGAGCCGCCCGGCTCGCGGGTCACGATCGCGCGCAGTTTGGCGACATCGAGCCGTTCGGCAAGCTTGCGGATCTGGGTCGATTTGCCCGACCCCTCGCCGCCCTCAAAGGTGATGAAGCGACCGCGCAAGCTCGGCCGTTGGACTGCTGCTTCCGCCATGTCAGAGCTTCTCGACCCCTGCGCGGAACATGCCGATGACCAGCTCCTGGGCGCCATCGAGCGCGCGACGCATCGTCGATCCGGTGCCGACGGCGTCCGCTGCGAAGACCGGAGCCTCCATCGCGACATTGGCGCCGCGCCACACCCGCACCACCCCGATCTTCTGGCCGGCGGTGATCGGCGCCTTGACCGGGCCGCTATAGATGACGCGCGCGAGCAGCTTGTCGTTGCCGTTCTTCGACACCATCACCTTGATCGGATCGGGGCTGACGAGCTTGACCGAGCGGCTCTCGCCGCCGAACACCCGCGCGTAGCCGACCGGCTGATTGGCCGCGATCAGGGTCCGCGTCTCGAAGCTGCGGAACCCCCATTCCAGCATCTTCTTGGCTTCGGTCGCGCGGTCCTCGGAATCCTCGAGGCCATTGACCACGACGATCAGCCGCGTGTCGTTCTGCATCGCCGAGCCGACCATGCCGTAGCCGCCTTCCTTGGTGTAGCCGGTCTTCAGGCCGTCGGCACCGGGCAAGGCGTTCAGCAGCGGATTGCGGTTCTGCTGGCGGATCTTGTTCCAGGTGAATTCCTTCTCGCCGAACAGCTTGTACCTGTCCGGGTAGGTCAGGATGATGTGCCGCGCCAGCATTGCGAGCTCCCGGACCGTCATCTTGTTGGCCGGGTCGGGCAGCCCGTTGGAATTGCCGAAGGTCGACTTGGTCATGCCGAGTTCGCGGGCGCGCTTGGTCATGACGTCGGTCGCAAAGGTATGCTCGTTGCCGGCAATGCCTTCGGCGAGCGCGATGCAGGCGTCGTTGCCGCTCGGGATGATCGCGCCATGCAGGAGATCGTCGACCGAGACCTTGCTGTTGATCGCCGCGAACATCGTCGATGTGCCGGACGGCGCCCCGCCCCGTCGCCAGGCGTTCTCGCTGATCCGGTACTCGTCCGTGAGCTTGACGTCGCCCTTCTTGATGGCGTTGAACACCACCTCGGCCGTCATCAGCTTCATCATGCTGGATGGCGCGCGCAATTCGTCGGCGTTCTTCTCGAACAGCACGCTGCCGCTTGAGGCCTCCACCAGGATCGCGGTCGGCGCATCGCCGTCGAAGCCGCCCTCTTCTTTCTTGGCGCCCTGGACGCTGTTGTTGGCGGCGTAGACCACCCCGCCGCAACCGATCGCCAGCGCGACCGCGGCCGCGACCAGGCCGCGCCAGCAACGCCCGGCGCGAGCTGACAACGTGCGGGGAACTGCGGTCTGGGCTGCCATCGGCGATGTCCTGAAAGACTGCGTTCTAACAGCTGGAAGTATCGCAAACAACTGAGGTTTCTGCGCTTGTGCACGGCAAGCTGGATTGCCGCCTGCGTCGAACGTCCGTATCCTTGGAACCAGCTAACGTCAGCAGAACCGGCAAACAAGGCGGAAACGCGAATGTCATCCTCCCGCACCATCTCCGCCAACGGCATCGACATGTTCCTGCGCGAGGCCGGGCAAGGCCCGCTGGTCGTGCTCTGTCATGGCTGGCCGGAACTGTCCTATTCATGGCGGCACCAGATCGCGGCGCTGGCCGCGGCAGGCTTTCGGGTCGTCGCGCCTGACATGCGCGGCTTCGGCCGCACCGGCGCGCCGGCCGAGGTCGGCGCCTACACGATCTTCGATACGGTCGGAGACATGGTGGCGCTGGTTGCCGCGCTCGGCGAGACACGCGCGATGATCGTCGGCCATGACTGGGGCGCGCCGGTGGCCTGGCACGCGGCCCTGTTCCGTCCCGACATCTTCACGAAGGTCGCCGGCCTCAGCGTGCCGCCGCCGTTCCGCGGCCGTGGTCGCCCGCTCGAGACCCTGCGCGACAGCGGCATCACCAATTTCTATTGGCAGTACTTCCAGCCGCCCGGCGTGGCCGAGGCCGAGTTCGAGCGCGACATCGCCCACACCATGCGCCTGGTGCTCGGGCGTGGCGTCTCCGATCCAAGCTCGATGTTCGTCGACGAGGCCAAGGGCTTCCTCGGCAAGCTGCCGGCCGGAATGCCGTTGCCGGCCTGGCTGACCGAGGCCGACATTGCCGAATTCGCCGAAGGCTATCAGCAATCCGGCTTCCGCGGCGGCCTCAACTGGTACCGCAATCTCGACCGCAACTGGGAGCTGACCGCGCCCTGGCAGGACGCGCAGATCCATCAGCCGTCGCTGTTCATCGCCGGCTCGAATGATTCGGTGATCACCGGGCTGATCGGCGCCAAGCGGGTCGCGGACATGGAGCGCGTGCTGCCGAACCTCAAGCAGAAGCTGATCATCGAGGGGGCCGGCCACTGGATCCAGCAGGAGCGTCCCGACGAGGTCAACGCGGCGCTGATCGCGTTTCTGAAGTGATCAGGCCAACAGCCTGATCTGTAAACGCATGGCTCAGTAGAGCCCGCGCCCGCTCAGGACTTCGGCCGGTCCGCGCGCGTCGATCGGGACATAGGCGGCCGCCGGGCTCGGGCTTGCGGCGTAGCGCGCGTCGCCCTCATAGGAGACTTCGCGCGGATTGTTCAGGGCGCGGCGGTGTGACCGGCTCGAGGCCGACATTTCCGAGGTGGCGCTCACCGAGGCGTAGTCGGCCTGGGTGTTGCCGAGGCTGTAGGGCCGCCCCTCAGGCAACGGAACGTCGCCACGGACCCGGCCCGAGGAGGACGACATCTCCGGCACGAACGGCCGTGCGGAGGCGACGCGGACCATCGACGGGGACGGCGCTGGAGTACCGGTGCGCAAGGTCGCCATCAGCTGGCGGTCGTCGGACCCCTCGAGCGGCGCCCGGCCGACATATTCGACGCGAACGCGCGCCACGCCATTGCCTTTGAATTCAAGCAGTTCTGCGGCTTTGTTCGAGACGTCTATGAGGCGATTGCCGTGGTACGGGCCGCGGTCATTGACCCGAACGACGAGCGATCGGCCATTACTCAGATTGGTGACGCGGGCGTAGCTCGGCATCGGCAAGGTCGGATGGGCGGCGGTGAGCGAGCCCATGTCGAACACCTCGCCATTGGCGGTCAGGCGGCCATGGAAATCGTCGCCGTACCAGGACGCCATGCCCTCGGCGCGGTAGTTCTCGTTCTCCTCCGGCACATAGGTGCGGCCGGCGACAACATACGGCTTGCCGATGCGATAGGTGCCGCCGCCTTTCGGCACGGGATCACCCAGCGCCACCACGCGCGGGCTCGACGACACCCCGTATTTGGGGTCGACCCGGTTGGCGAACTTGTTCGAGGAGGCACAATTGGCGAGGACGAGGCACGTCGCCACCGCAACGGCGCCGCGCGCCGTCCGGATCATCGAATCTGGCCGTCTAATCCCCATCTGCCCCAAGTACCATTCTGCCGGACGTGCGCCTACTCCGAGGCGTCGAAGTCGTTTGCCGTCGCTGTGCGGCCCACCTCCGCACCAGAGCGTGACGATATCGCAACCGGAACACGGCGGAAATGGGGAGAGCCGGCGGGCGGTGGCGTCTTGGTGAATGGTCTGTTGCGCCGCCTCCGTCGTTCTACTGACCTTCGCCCCTGCCAAACGCCCTCGCCTGTCCCGCGATCAGACACACTGTTGCAGCAAATCATCAGTCCGGGCGCATCTTGGATTCCAACAATTGAATCTTTTTGACTGTGCAAGCCTGCAATCGTTCTCTCCTCCGTGTGGGGCGCAAAGGAAGTTTGCGATGATCGAGACGGTTACAGCGGTGATGGGCCTGGTGAGTGCGGCGATCTTCTTGGCGCACGCCGTGGAAGGCTATCGGTACCGGGCCTGACAGTCCGTTGAAGGCGGAAAGACGCGTCACCTCTTTCCAGGAGTGAATGTTCGGAAAGCTTTAATCAATTCGGATGAGCATCGATTGAAGGCAGGTGTATCATGCGTAATCACGATTTGGTCTCCGACGGGTTTCTGACCCTGACCGCAGCAAGCCTCGTGCTGCTGTGCTCGAGCCTGCTGGCGTTCGCTTTCGGCTGAACGTTTTTGAGATTCTACCGGCGCCCGTGCGACGGGCATCGGTTACCCCTACTCATTCCCCGCCAAACGGGTTGCGGCAGACGCGCTGTCTTCTCCCCGCCCCACTCGTGACGCATCCTCGCCGTTTCCCGAAGAGGGTGTACGGATGACCGGCAGTGTCAGGGAGGGAACGTCCGCCCTTCTCGTCAGCACAGATGGCCGGCTGCTGATGCAACTGCGCGACGACCTCCCGCATGTTACCGATCGCGGAAAGATCAGCCTGTTTGGCGGACGGCGGGAGGGCGCCGAGACCTTCCTCGAATGCGTCGTTCGCGAGATCCACGAGGAGATCGGCTACTACCTGCCGCCCGAGCGTTTCGAGTTGATCGGCCGCTATTCCGGTCCCGATCATGCAACGCCAAACGGCACGCTTCGCGGCGAGGTGTTCCTCGCGCGCGATGTGCCCATCGGCCAATTGACGGTGACCGAAGGCCGCCTCGAGATCGTCGCCATCGACGATCTCGAACGCATCAGCGACATGCTCGCGCGACCGGCTACGTTTGCGCTGGAGATCTTTCTGAAGCGCGAACCGATGACCTGAGCGCCGAAACCAGTGCGCGGATGTGATCGTCGATCATGGCCAACGCGACTGACGGATGAGCAAAGTCGATATCGTCCACGTGCCAGTAAGTCACACTGTCGGCGACCTCGGGGAACCGGCGCTCGATCAGCGGACGGTGCTCGGTCTCCTTGAGCGCGATCACCAGGTCGGCATCGTCGAAGTCGGCCAATGAACAGGGCTGCGGAAAGCGCGTTGCGCCTTCCGGCACGATGCCGCTCGCGCGGAGACGATCGTCGGTGAAGACTGACATCGGCCCGACATTGTCGGGCGATCCCCGCTCGGCCGCGCCTCTGGAGGATGCGCGCCACGCCAGTTGTTCGGCTCTTGCAAGATGATTGAACAGTTCCTCGGCGTATCGACTGCGATAGTAGTTGCCGGTGCAGAGAAAGAGGACCCGCTTCATGGGCGTCATGATGGCCAAGGTGGGCCCTCGCGGTCAACGGCGTTGCAAGCGTGGGCCCTTTGAGTTCACGGACCGGCGAATGACGGGCCCGCCCGGGTTTCGCTGCCAAGTTCGCGTTGCGTTCGGCGCCGCCCTACGCTAAGGGCCTGATCCTTGATCCGGAAGGGTGGCCGAGTGGTTTAAGGCACCGGTCTTGAAATACAGTTTTCGCTGTCCTTCCAGTCCCGCCCCATCCCCGAGCATCTTGTTTTGTTGGCGTTTCTCGAGGCGGTCGCGCCGGCTGATGCCTGCTCGTCCCTACCCGTTTTATTGAGTTGGGTGCCAATTGCGGTGCCAATCGGCGCTCAGAAATCGACATCCAGTAGGTGTTGCCAATCTCCGAGTAGGTGTTCCTTTTCATACCTAGTAACGGGGGGCCGAGACGAAACATCGCCGCCCAGCGCTCCGCCAATGTGTATCTGAAGTAGAGTTGGCGGAGCGGGTGCCAATTTTGCGGCGGGCGGCAACGAAAACGGCCCCAGCTTGGGGATCGCTGAGGCCGTCGTTTCGTCTGCTGGGGGCACGGGCGCCAATGAGCAGGCCGCCTCGATTCAGCAGAGCGCCGGTACATCCGCGGCAGTCTGAATAGTACTCGACGTCGCTCGTGCTTGCCGAGGTCTCATGGGGTACCCCAGAGGGGCGCATCCGGAAATGTGGGGCCGTTAGCAAATCAGCAACCCCATCGGCGCAGGCTCCTCTGAGGGACGGGACCGTTGGGGACGCAGCACGGTCACGTTTCGGAGGAGCTGGCGCGCCGGCCCTGAGCGTCGGCTCCTCTTTTCGACCTTGTGTGAGTTAGGCAACAGCCGTCACTCCGCGTGCCTGCTAAGGAAATGATGCTGGGAATTTCAGGGCCCTAGCACTGGGAATGACAGGGCGCCGCCGGGACAAACCATTTCGGGCCCGGCGGCGTAATTTTTGAGATTTACCGCGCTGACGCGTGAGAGGCGTCTCGAGATGTCTGGCGACAAGATTGCTGCAAAGACCGTGCTGTTCGCGCTGGCCATCGGCATTGCCGTATGGGCAACTATGGGGGCGCCCGAGCCAGGCACAAATTCGCCGATGCACGTCGCCAGCAGGCGATGAGGCCCCCTACTTGGTAGATTGGGCGCTGTCGGTTTAGGTCGCCGTCATTCGAGCGGTAGAGAAAGCGTCGGCAGCGGCTTATTGCCCTGCTCGCAACCTGTTCGCCCCTTGACCGGTAGAACCGGCGTCGAGGCATCCGGGGCAGTCCGGCCAATGAAATGGGTCAGATTAACGCCCGATGACCACTCCACATAACCAATAGCCGAAAAGGCGAACGCTCCCACGATGAGAATACTGAGCACTGAAGCGGCGGCTGCTGACGGCAAGCTTTGGCTGCTAAAAAACGGCATCATGATTCTCCGACACCGAGTTGCCACCCATCCGTGCGTTAGGCCGACTCGCGATGATCGAGTGTGAACGGCCTCACACATCACGCACACTTGATGCCGGAGCGTTCGGCTTCAGGTCATTGGCCCGTGGCATAGCCGCATAGCCCCCTGCAGTTTGCTCGGTGCTGGGGATTTCAGCGTCCCAGTTTAGGAAGGAAACGCCGCCGGGGAGTGTATTTGTGAGACTGAGGGCGTCTTTTCTTGGAACTATTTCGATGATCCACAGGGGTATCGTGAAGCTGCTGGGCAGCAAAGACAGTAGCTAGCCGCCCCTCACCAAAAGCCCGATTCCAAAATCTTTAATAAATTCGGACCAGCCTCCTTCCGCGACAGGGAGGTGTATCATGCGTAACCATGACTTCGTGTCCGATGGATTCCTCGCGTTAATCGCGACCTGCCTTGTGCTGTTGTGCTCGGGCCTGCTCGTTATCGCATTTAGCTAGTCTGACCTTGGCGCCCTCATCGTTCCGGATGCTCCTAGGGCCGCTTGGGGCTCCCCCCGCGCAGAGCCGTGGTCGCGCGTTGGCTGGCGCGCCTGGTCTGCACAGCTTGCGGCGCGGCCGGCGTTGCGAACATCGTTCCGGATTGGCATGACAGAATTGGTCACGCGATGACACTCAGTCAGGGATGGAGGTCGCAATTTCCCTGACGTCGCCTAGCTATTTAGAGTTATGACAACCCGCCGCATCTCCGATTGCCACCTTTTCCCCATACACTTTGCATAGGTGCACCGCGGGGCGCCCATGGGAGCGAGACTGCTCCGGCGTCTATGCCGCCGGGGCTCCTCGACCGCGCCCTGTCTTTGAGAATCCTCTTTGAAATCGACGGGCAATGTTTTTTGCGTGTGCCTTCACACCTGCTCGGCGTCTCTTGCTGTGCGCACCCATTGGAGGATTAACGTTATGCCCAACAGGCCTCTAATTACGCTTCCTCAAGCTGCTACCGATCACATGTCGACGATAGGTCAGCAGCAACTGCCGTCAAACATTTCTCCGGCCGTGCACATCGTTCATGACGACGCAAGTATCCAATTCCAACTCTATACTGGTACCACCGGCGTAACTGACGTCTTCGTTCTTGATTTGAGCCAGTACCAAGGCAATAGCGTTGACGCAATCGACAACTTCGAAGCTGATCGTGATGTCATCGCCTTCATAAATGCTCCAAGTGATTTCACCTACGAGAACGTAACGAACGTGGCGATGATTAAAGGGTTTCCACCTACGGACGACGATCCCTCCATCGTGAATAGTTTAGCTTCGGCATACACCGACTTTCGATCCGTTGACGCATACGTCTTCGACACACTGAGCACGAATACGTCGTTCTCCGCCACGAACCTCGTTCATCTCACCGATGGAACAACAATACTAGTATAGGAGGGGAAAATGCGAAATCCGCGACTTCGTTACCGCAAGCCGCATTGGACAATATGTCCGGCACCGCCGCAGAACCATCTGCCGTTGTGTGATTGAATACTTGGCGGCCAGAAAAAGCCCAACCCCGGCTGCTTCGCCAATTCGATTCGCAAAACCAGCCGAGGATACCGTACCAAAGCGCTACGGCAAGGCGTGGAGCGACTTCCAGCCCGAGATAGGGTTCCACAATCTCCGGCACACCCACGCATCTCAGCTGATCGACGCCGGCGTGGACATCCTCACCATCTTGAGCGGCTCGGCCACGCGAAGCCGGACATCACCTTGCGCGTCTACGCCCACTTGTTTAGGAACGACGACGGCAACGCGGCGGCGATCAATGCGGCGTTTGCGCGTTAGGTGCCAATCGGGTGCCAATCGGGTGCCAATTTCGCAGTTTGTTCTATTCAAACAAGCTGCTAAGCGATTGAAATTGTTGGATTGGAAGGGTGGCCGAGTGGTTTAAGGCACCGGTCTTGAAAACCGGCGTGCCCGCAAGGGTACCGTGGGTTCGAATCCCACCCCTTCCGCCACTGCTTTCGATTGGGCGACTGTCCGGCCGGGCTCGGAGCTGAGACCAAAGCGGCCGCGATAGCCAACCACCAGATGGCCGCAACGAAGGTAACGGGTTGCGCGCCGCCGTATCCGGCAACCTCCCGCAAGACGTGATCCGCAGAATGTGATCGCTCCGGCGTTGCGCGGTTGTTTCTGAATATTGCTCGGGCTGGAGCCGCGATGATAGCTCTGAAGAGCAATGCGTCGCGCACTACCTTGGGTTTTGGCCGTTACTTTTCTGATTGGTTTTGTCGCTTCCTTTGCGGAGCTGCAGAGGATGCGCAACCGCTTCGGCGAAGTGTCTCAGCACGCCTTTCACGATCATGCGGCTGTGCGCGAATTCATGATACGCGCTGCGCTCGCCGACGCGCCGGCGCCGATCGTTGTGCTTGGCGATAGCATCACCGAAATGGCTCCGCTGCCCCGGCAGCTCTGCGGACGTCCGGTCGTCAATGCCGGCGTTGGCGGTCAGACCATCGCGGAGGCAAAGCAGCTCGCCGGGCGCGTACTGCAGGACCAGGGCGCGTTCTTGCTCGTCCTCGCAGTGGGCGCGAACGACGCCGGATCGCCAACGGCGCAACGCGACTTCACCGACCTCATCGAGACCGTCAAGTCGCTGTCGACGCGGCCATTGGTGGTCATCGCCGTCGCAGCTGACGAATCGACCAACCGGGCGATCGAAGCCGCCGCAGTTGCGCGCGGTGTTCGGTTTATCGACCCGCATTTGCCGCCCGGCGCGAAGATGGCCGACGGCATTCACTTCACCGCGGCCGCCTACAAGGCCTGGGTGCCGGCACTTGAGGCGGCGATCTCGGCGGAATGCACGATGTGACGCGCAGTCACGTTTGTTGGATGAACTCCGCGATCAAGCCGGTGATTTCCTCAGGCGCATCCTCGAAGCAGTAATGCCCGACACCGGCAAGGCGCCTGACCGGCGCCGTCGGGAAGATTGCGGAAAACAGCAGCAGGAAATGCTCCGCGCGCAGCGTGCGGTCCGCCTCGCCCCAGATCGCGAGCGCAGGCTTGCTGCGGATCAAGCGGTCGGCGGCGGGATCGGGCGCCTGGAATTGATGCGCGCCGATCGCAAATCCCTTGGCCCAGCCAATCGCACCGAGGCAGTCCGCCGGACGGGCGAAGTGCGCGCCGTAGGCGGCGAGCCAGGTGTCCGTGATGACGGCGTTGTTCTCGAATCCGTTGAGCTTCAGCGTGCTCAAAATGTTGAAGCCGAGCTGTCCGAGAACCGGCTCGAGGTCGCCACTCGCATCGGCCTTTGCGATCCATTGAAACCACGGCGAGACCTGCGCGTTGGCGGCGACGCGATCGAACAGATCGCTCTGCCCGAACGGCGTTGGCCCATTGGCGGCGACGATGCGGCGGATCCAGCCCGGATGACGGGCCGCCAGCCCCATGCCGACCGGGCCGCCGAAATCATGCATGACGAGCGTGATGTCGGTGAGATCGAGCGCGCGGACCAGCGCTTCGAGATTGTCGACATGGTCCTGCAGCCAATAGCTGCGATGCGCCGGCGTCGCGCTCTTGCCAAAACCCATGTGATCCGGAACGACCACCCGGTGCGTCGCACTGAGGCCCGGCACGAGGTGGCGGAACAGATAGCCCCAGCTTGGTTCGCCGTGCAGGCAAAGCACCACCTCGCCGTCCCGCGGACCTTCGTCGACATAATGCATCTGAAAGCCCGGCGCCGCACTGAAATGCGGTGCGAAAGGAAAGGTGCCGTCGAACGCGGCGTCGGCTTGGATCATGGTGGACCTCGGGAGGTTTTAATTTGAAACCATCGTGTATCGCTTGAGGTTTTACTTTGCAACCAATATATCGAACCCACGATCGGGTGGTTTTCCGGCCGCGGCACTGAGCGCCGATCATCCCCCAGGGAATGAGTGTTGAGGATCACGATGGCCAAGCGAGTGAGCCACAGGGACTCGATGTGCGGCGTTGCCCGGCCGCTGGATGCGATCGGCGACTGGTGGTCGCTGCTGATTGTCCGCGATGCGTTCGACGGGCTGCGCCGCTTCGGCGAATTTCAGAAGAGCCTCGGGCTTGCCAAGAACATCCTCTCGGCCCGGCTCCGCAATCTTCTGGCGCACGGCATCATGGAGACGGTGCCCGCAAGCGACGGCAGCCCCTACCAGGAATATGTGCTGACCGAAAAGGGACGCGGCCTCTTCCCGCTCCTCGTTGCGCTCCGCCAGTGGGGTGAGGACTTCTTCTTTGAGCCCGATGAGGCGCATGTGCTGCTGGTCGACCGCAAGAACGGGTTGCCGGTGCGACGGCTCGAATTGCGCGCGCAGGATGGACGCGTCGTTGGCGCGGAGGACACGATGGTACGGCTGCCGCCGGCTTCACCTGAGTGAGAGAAGCGAGCGTGTCGCGCGCGCCGTCAACGGCAACTGGATGTTAACTCTCCGTGCCGCAGCATCCGCGCGTGGAGGTTCGACCAATGCAGACATTCCGGATTTCGCTGAGCGATGGGACGCGGCAATTCCACACGGCGATTCAGGCGCCGGACCCCGCTTCCGCGCGCATCAAGGCCGCCTACTTCTTCGATATCTCGAAGTGGCGGATTCTGAGCGTGTCGCTGAGTGGAGCCAGCGCCGCGGCGGCGTAGTCGCTGCGCGCCCTACGCCATCCGGTCGAGTTCGGCGGCGGCGAGCTGTGCAATCGTAAGGTCGATTTCGGCGAGCGGATCGTCATCCCCCAGAAACCATGCGGCAGACAAGCCGGTCCAGGCTACGATCCATGACAGCAGGCGCCGGCGATCCAGCCGCGCGGCTTCAACGACGATGTCGAGCCGCCGCGCAAAGCGTCCGGGTTCGGTCGCGACCGGCCGTGTCGGATCCGCAAGATCCGGATTGGTGAAGATGTTGGCGAAGTCGAAGCTGCGCTCGCCGACGAGATGCTTCGGATCGATCGCAAGCCAGCCGCGCGCGCCGAAGTCGAGCACGTTGTCATGGTGCAGGTCGCCATGCAGGACCACGATCTCGCGCTGACTGCCCAGCAGAGCTTCGGCAACTTCCGCCGATCGGCTCAGAATGCCGCCATGCGCCCTCGCCGCGGGCCACAACTCACGAAACCAGTGCGTCAGCGGCGTCAGATCCGGCCGCGGCTTCGCTCGCTCGGCGTGAAGCCGATCAGCCGTTGCGCAGAGAATCCTGCAGGCCTCGTCGTCCCGGCCGGTTCGCGCCATTTCGCTGAGCGAAGCCGATCCCGTCGCCCTCTCGAGCAGAAGGGCGTCGCCGTCACGGGCAAGAACCCGCGCCGCACCTTCGCCGTCCCACCACTCCATCACGACGGCACCGAGGCGCTCGTCCGGCTCGTGCGAGAGCTTGAGCATCGCTGGCTCCCCATGCCGGCGCACCGGCAGCAACCGTGCGGCGCGCGTCACGATCGGGTCGCCGTCGGGGACAAGGCTCCAGGCCGAGAGATAGGGAGCGAACATTTGGGTGGACTGACCGGGGACGAAGAAGCGAGCCTCGTGGTTCTAATCATTGCTTCCGCGCGCTGCCACGCCGGTTCCCTGCGGCGCATCGTGGCAGGGCCACGCGAACCGGTTCCTCGCTGCCTGCCCATGTTGGCTGATGACAGCCCCCACCCATCTCGCGCTACAATGTCGCAGCCGGTGCTACGGAGGGTGTGGCGATGCCGCGAAAGGGAATTACCGGACACGACGAATGGGTGGTCACGGAGGCCCTGGCCACAGCGCTGGTGGCGCTCGAACAGCTACCGTCAAAGCATCAGCCGCGCGCGCATATGGAGGATGTCCGAAAAATCCTGACCGCCAGATGTGAGGCCGGCGCCGTCACGCTGCATCTTGCGCAGGCCAAGTGCCGGTTGTTTCCCGACACCGATCCCCTGACCATCTACGAGGAATATGGCCTCAAGGACGGGCTCGGCTAGCGCGCGCCGCCTGCAGCGCTAGTCGCGGCTGACGCGCCAGATCGTGCCGTTGCCGTCTTCGGAGACCAGCAGTGCGCCGTCGCGCGCGACCGTCACACCGACCGGACGGCCCCAGACCTCATTGTCGCCGATGACGAAGCCGGTGACGAAATCCTCGTACTCGCCGGTCGGTACGCCGTCCTTCAGCCTGATGCGAATGACCTTGTAGCCGGTGCGCTTCGACCGATTCCACGAGCCGTGTTCGGCGGCAAACGCATCGCCGCGATATTCCGGCGGAAAACTGCTGCCGGTGTAGAAGGTCAGGCCGAGCGACGCCGAGTGGGCCTGCAACAACACGTCGGGGACCGTCACCTTGTCCTTCAGGTCGGGCCGCGCGCCGGCATGCGCGGGGTCTTCGTTGCCGCCGATGTAATACCAGGGCCAGCCATAGAACGCGCCTTCGCGGACCCGTGTCACGTAGTCGGGCACGAGGTTGTCGCCGCGGCCATCGCGCTCGTTGGTCGAGCACCACGGCGTACCGCTTCCCGGCTGGATCGCAAGCCCGACGCAGTTGCGGATCCCCGTGGCAAACAGCTTCTGGTTCTTGCCGTCAGGATCGAAGGCGAGCACGGCGGCGCGATCGGTCTCGTCGCCCCAGGCAGCGCCGAGCGCATGGTCGCGGCTCCAGGCCTCGATGCCCTTCGGCGGGCGGCCCAGCCCCTCGCCTGCGTTGCCGGCGGAGCCGACCGACACCAGCATTCGCTTGTCGTCCGGCGTGAACACGATATCACGCGTGGAATGGCCGTAGCCGGGCGGCAGCCGGGCGACGATCGTCTCGGGCTTTCCCGATGCCTTGAGATCGCCGTTACGGTAGCCAAAGCGCACGACGCTGTCGGTGTTGGCGACATAGAGCCATTGCGGATTGTCACCGCTCGGAAAGAACGCGATGCCGAACGGCTGGTTCAGGCCGGTTGCGTAGACTTCATTGGTCGCAGGCCTGGTGGCGCCGTCGGCGCTGCGCAGGATACGAATGCGGCCGGAGCCCGTTTCCACCACGAAGATATCGCCATTGGGCGCGGTCCGGATGATCCGCGGACCGCTGAGCCCGCTCGCAAACAGTTCGACCTTGAACCCTGCCGGCACCTGCGGCGCGGCCGACGCAGGTCTCGGCATGACGCGCGGAAACTTGCTGCTCGACGCCGTTGCCCCGGGCTTGGGTAAGTCCTGCGGCGTGATCAGGCGCACCGTGCCCGGCTTGTCGCGTTGCCAGTCGCCGAAAGC
Source organism: Bradyrhizobium sp. USDA 4502 (assembly GCF_054063355.1). Lineage (NCBI taxonomy): Bacteria > Pseudomonadati > Pseudomonadota > Alphaproteobacteria > Hyphomicrobiales > Nitrobacteraceae > Bradyrhizobium > Bradyrhizobium sp. USDA 4502. The sequence goes on along the minus strand of NZ_JBSSGF010000001.1, from coordinate 2,995,754 downwards.
TTCCGCGCCTTTCAGCACGGGCTCGGCGCCCGACCGCGTGATGCTGATCGCCGCAAGGAAGACGGCCGACAGACCCGCACCGGCAAGATTCGTCCTGGGCATAAGCTCCTCGCGCGATTTCCTTCGGCCACGCCGTTCATAGCGCGGTTCGGCCGCTCCCGCGTTCACAATGTCGTCTGCATTAATGTCCCTGGGGCGGCGCCGTCAGATCGACCGGTTTGATGATCAGCGCCAGCGGGATCATCACGAGGCCGATGATCGAGAGCATCCAGAACACGTCGATATAGGCGAGCAGGTCGACCTGCCGCTGCAAGGTCTGGCCGACCCAGGCGACCGCCTGGGACGCGGCGTCCGATGCGTTCGACCCCTGTGCCTCAAAGAAGCGCGTCATCGTGTCGATGGTCTGCTGATACCCGATGTCGGACGGCGCGGCATGTTCGACCAGCCGGCTCTGGTGGAATTGCTGGCGTTGCGCCAGCGCGGTCTGGGCGAGTGCGACGCCCATCGACCCGCCGATATTGCGCGCGACGTTGATCAGTGCCGAGGCCTGGTTGGTCTTGTCCGGCGGCACGCCGTCATATGAGGCCGTCGTGACGGGCAGAAACAGGAACGGAAGCCCGGCGGAGAGGAAGATGCGTGCGAGCGCGGCATAGCCATAGGTGATGTCGCCGTTCAGTCCCGTCAGATGCCACATCGAGAATGCAACGATGCAGCCGCCGATCGCGATCAGATATTTCGGCTGAACGCGACTGACGAGATGGCCCACCACCGGCATCAAGATCAGCGTGACGACGCCGCCGGGCGACAGTGCGAGCCCGGCAAGCAGCGCAGTATAGTTCAGCTCGGTCTGCAACAGCTGCGGCAGGAGCTGCGTCGACGAGATCAGCACCGCGCCGGTGCACAGCATCACCAGGAAGCACGATCCGAACTGGCGACGTCCCAGCAGGCGGAGATCGACGATCGGGTCCTTGCGCGTCAGCTCCCAGGGGATCAGCGCGATCAGGCAAATCGCCGAGGCCAGCGCGAAGCCGACGATCATGTTGGACCCGAACCAGTCCTTGCGCTGGCCTTCGTCGAGCACGAATTCGAGCGAACCGAGCCCGATCGCGACCAGTACGAAGCCGATGTAGTCGACGCGCAGGCCGTCCTTGAGGAGCTGCTTGCGCTCCTGCTCGGCGCCGGACGGCTCCTTGACCAGCGTCCCGACCAGGACCAGCGAGAGCAAGCCCATCGGCACGTTGATCAGGAAGATCCAGTGCCAGCTATAGGTGTCGGTGATCCAGCCGCCGAGCGTCGGCCCGACCACGGGAGCAACCACCACCGCGACGCCGTAGATCGCGAACGCCTGGCCACGCTTGGCCGGCGGAAAGGAGTCGGCGAGGATCGCCTGCTCGCTCGTCGCCATCCCGCCGCCGCCAAGGCCCTGGATGATCCGGAACAGAACCAGCGCCTCCAGGCTCCAGGCAAGCCCGCACAGCAGGGACGCGAACGCGAAGGTGCCGACGCAGATCATGTAGAAGCGCTTGCGGCCGATCACGGTCGAGAGCCAGCCCGAGATCGACAGCACGATCGCGTTGGCGACCAGATAGCTGGTGATGACATAGGTGCTCTCGTCGATGCCGACCGCCAGGCCGCCCGCGATATGGCGCAAGGCCACATTGGCGATCGTGGTGTCCAGCACCTCCATGAACGTCGCGATCGAGACGACGAAGGCAATCAGGTAGGGATTATGTCCGCCGGCAGCCGAACGCTCCGGCGACCAGGCTGCGCCGCCGCCTGCCGCAACGTCGCTCATCGCACCCTGGTCCAGGGCACGACCGACATGCCCGGCCCGATCGGAAGGTCATTCGGCCAATTGTCGATCACGATCTTCACGGGAACGCGCTGCACGACCTTGACGAAATTGCCGGTCGCGTTCTCCGCCGGCAGCAGGCTGAACGCGGTGCCCGAACCCGGCTGAACCGAAGCCACGCGGCCAGTGAGCTTGCGCCCCGGATACGCATCGATCCTGATCTCGACCGGCTGGCCCGGGCGCATGTCCGTCAGCTGCGTTTCCTTGTAGTTGGCGGTGATCCAGACCTCGTCAGGAACGAACATCATGACGCTCTGGGCCGGCGCCACATAGGTGCCGACCGCGCCGCTCAGTTTGACGACGCGCCCGGACTGCGCCGCGACGATGCGGGTATATTGCAAGTTCAATTTGGCCTGATCGAGCTGGGCCTGCGCCTGCTCCAGCGATGCCTTGCTGCTCTTGAGCTGAGCCTCGAGCGTCTTGACGCCGAGCTCGGCCGCGGTCACTGCCGTCCTGGCGCGGCTGGCATTGGCCTGCTGGGCATCGAGATCCGAGCGGGTCTGCTGCTGCCGCTGCACGGTGCCCGCGCCCTTCTCGACGAGGTTCTGGGCGCGCTCCGCCTCCTCCTGCGCGAACTTCAATTGCGCCTCGGCCTGCTGCTGCTGCGCCTTGGCTTCCTTGATCTGCTCCTGCTGGCTGTCGATCTGTGCCTCGACATTGGCGATATTGGCCTCGGCGACCGCGACCTGTGCGCTGGCCTGATCGACGGCGATCTTGTAGTCGCGCTCGTCGATCCTCGCGAGGAGGTCGCCGGCATTGACGTGCTGGTTGTCGGTGACGGGGACCTCGACGACATAGCCGCCGACCTTCGCCGCCACCGCAAAGCTGCGTGCGGCCACGAACGCGTCATCGGTCGATTCATAGTGACGCACGTTGAGCCAATAGCTCGCGCCACCGATGATCGCGAGCAGGAGCAGACAGGCGCCGACTGCGGTAAGCAGCCAGCGCTCGCGCAGCCGATCGCGCATCGATGGCTTGCGCTCGGTTTCCTGCTGTGGCGAGGATGCGCGGTCAGGTCGCGATCCTTGCTCGGGATTGCGCTTGGGCTGCCGTGGCTTCTCCCCGGACGGCCCGCGCTCTCGGGTTTGGGCATCCACGGTAGCACCTCAAGCCACGAATGGAGCGATCAAGCCCCGTTAACCGCAGCGTCCGGCGCTTGGTTCCTGTTCGGGTGGGATGCGCTATACGGCCCTGGAACTGACCATGGGCTGGCGCTGCTCGGCCGTCGACAAATCGCGGTAGGCCGCGGGCTCTCCAGCCAGCGCCTTGAGCGGAACCGTGAGCCGGCATACCAGGCCCTCGGTGCGCCAATCGAAGTCGGCGCGGCCGCCGAGCTGGGTCTCGATGCTGGCGATGACGCTTCTCGTGCCGAAACCTCTCTGCTTCGGCTTGGTCACGGGAGGTCCGCCGGATTCCACCCAGGCCAGGATCAACGTTTCGTCGTGCAGTTCCCAGGTGATCGCAAGCCGGCCCGACAGCACCGACAGGCTACCGTATTTGGCGGAGTTGGTGACGAGCTCATGCAGCGCCAGCGCCAAGGTCTGCGCGGTCGCGGGCTGCAACTGCACCTCTTCGCCATCGATCTGGATCTGTCCAGCTTCCGAATACGGCGCGATCTCCTCGGTGACCAGCCGCCGGATTTCGGCGCCCTGCCAGCTCGACAGCGACAGCACGGTGTGCACGCGTGCCAGCGCCGTGATGCGGCCCTCGACCGCCCGCACATAGGCGGTCACGTTCTGCGCGCGCGTCAGCCGCACGATCGATTGCGCCAGCGCGAGCGCGTTCTTGGCGCGATGGTCGACCTCGCGGGTGAGCAGGCTCTGCCGCTCCTCGGCCCTCTTGCGATCGGTGATGTCGACGGTAACGCCGCTCACCCGCACCACCTTGCCGTTGCGGTCGCTGGTGGCCGCGGCTGTACCGACGCACCAGCGCACTTCGCCGTCCGGCCGCATGACGCGGAATTCGGTTTCATAGGACGTCTGGCCCTTGCCGAAGCCGGTCCAGGCTTGTCGGAGGTGCTCGACATCGTCGGGATGAAACAGCGCCTGTATATTGTCGGAGGTGAGCTTGAAGGATTTCGGGTCGACGCCGAAGATCTTGTATTGCCCCTCGTCCCACATCCAGTCGCCGTTGACCCAATCCCAGTCCCACGAGCCCATCTTGCCGGCCGCAATCGCCATGCTGCGGCGCGCCTCGCTTTCGACCAGTCGCGTGGTCGACTGCTCGAGCTCGGCGGTGCGTGCGCGCACGCGGTCCTCGAGCTCCGCGTTGAGGCGTTCGAGCTGCCGTGTCTTGCGGTAGAGCTCGGCGAACACGCGGATCTTTGCCCGCAGCACTTCGGGCACAACGGGCACCGGCACGTAATCGACCGCGCCCATCTCGTAGCCGCGGAGCCGGTCGATATCGCTGACCTGGATTGCCGAGATGAAGATCATCGCGGTCTTCTGGAAGCGCGGATGGTCGCGGATCATCGCCGCGAGCTCGAAGCCATCGAGCTCTGGCATGCAGACGTCGACCAGGATGACCGCGACCTCGTTCTTGAGCAGGAACTCCAGCGCCTCGCGGCCCGACGACGCGGCGACCAGCGTCTCGCCGAGCTCCTTCAGGATGACCTCATAGGCCAGCAGCTTCGCCGGCTGGTCATCGACCAGAAGGATGTTTACCTTTTCGTGGTCCATCATGTTCGATCGCCGATCAGCGGTGCAGCCACATGCGGATCGCCAGCAGCAGTTGCTCGGTGTTCACGGGTTTCGCCAGATAGTCGGACGCGCCTGCCTCCAGGCATTTCTCTCGATCGCCTTTCATCGCCTTCGCGGTCAGCGCGATGATCGGCAGCCGCGCGAAGGCGGAGTTTTGCCGGATGGCGCCGATGGTCTGGTAACCGTCCATCTGCGGCATCATGATGTCCATCAGCACGATCGCAATCTTGGGATTGGATTCGACCAGCGAGATGGCCTCGTGACCGGTTGTCGCAGTCAACACCTTCATACCTCGCCGCTCCAACACGCTCGAGAGCGCGAAGATGTTGCGGGCATCGTCGTCGACCAGCAGAGCGGTCTTGCCAATAAGATCCTCGTCGGAACTATTGAGCTTCTCCAGCATCCTCTGTTTTTCGACGGGCAATTCCGTGATCACACGGTGCAGGAACAGTGACGTTTCGTCGAGCAGACGCTCCGGCGATTCCACGCCCTTGACGACAATGCTGCGCGCCATCGTATGCAGTTCCGCATCTTCTTCCGCTGAGAGTTCCCGGCCGGTAAACACGACAACGGGTATATTGGACAGCGTTTCGTCCTTGCGGATCTGGTCCAGCACTTCGAAACCGCTCATGTCGGGCAGGCGCAGGTCGAGCACGACGCAGTCGCACGGATTTTCGCGCATCGTCGAGAGCGCTCCTGCCCCGGTGCCGCTGGTCACGATCTCGATATCCTCGTGCCCGAGCAGTTCGGTGATGCTGAGCTGCTCCGCCGCATTGTCCTCCACGATCAGCAGGCGCTTGCGGCGTGGTCTGGCGTATTCCTTGATCTGCGACAGCGCAGCGCTGACGCCTTCCGTCGTCGTCGGCTTGTTGACGAAGGAGAACGCGCCGCGCGCCAGCGCGTGCTGCCGGTCCTCGTCGAGCGTGATGATCTGAACCGGAATGTGACGGGTCAGCGGATTGTGCTTGAGCTGGCTCAGCACCGTCCAGCCGAGCATGTCGGGCAGGAAGACGTCGAGCGACACCGCGCTCGGCTGGAACTGCTTGGCCAGATCCAGCGCTTCGGCGCCGCGGCTTGCGACCAGCACCTTGAAGCCCTTGTCGCGCGCCAGATCGATCAGCACCCGCGCATAATGCGGATCGTCCTCGACGATCAGCAGGATGGTGTCGCCGGGCTCGAGATCGAGCCGGTCGTCGGGAAGCTGCTCGATCACACGCTCCTGCGCGCCTGACACCTGCAGCGCCGGCGCCGGCGTATGCGGCATCGCTATCGGTCGAGCCTGCGGGCGCAGCGCCACCGAGGGGCCGGCATATTTCAGCGGCAGATAGAGCGTGAAGGTCGAGCCCTTGCCCGTCGCACTGCGCAGATGGATCTCGCCGCCGAGCAGACCCGCGAGCTCACGGCTGATCGCCAGTCCAAGACCGGTGCCGCCATATTTGCGGCTGGTGCCGGCGTCGGCCTGCTGGAACGCCTCGAAGATCAGCTTCTGCTTGTCTTGCGGAATGCCGATGCCGCTATCCGAAACCTCGAACGCAACGACCGCGGGCGCCGCATTGAGGATCGGATGCTCCACACTCCAGCCGCCGAGCGCGGCCGACACGGTCAGGCTGACGCCGCCTTCCGCAGTGAACTTGAACGCATTCGACAACAGGTTCTTGAGCACCTGCTGCAGCCGCTTAGAGTCGGTGACCATGCTGCGCGCAAGATTGGCGTCGACATCGATGCTGAACGAGAGATGCCGGTTCTCCCCGCCTCGTGCCGGAACGGCCGTCCGACGGTCTCGAGCAGGCTCGATGTCAGAATTTCCTCGGCGTCGACCGTCACCGTGCCGGACTCGATCTTGGAGAGATCGAGGATGTCGCTGATCAGGTTCAACAGGTCGGTGCCGGCGCCGTGAATGGTGCGGGCGAACTCGACCTGCTTGCCGGTCAGATTGCCGTCGGGATTTTCGGTGAGCTGCTGGCCCAGGATCAGGATAGAGTTCAGCGGTGTCCGCAACTCGTGAGACATGTTGGCGAGGAATTCGGATTTGTACTTCGAAGTCAGCGACAGCTCGGTCGCCTTTTCTTCCAGCGCGCGCCGCGCCTGCTCGATTTCCTGGTTCTTGCGCTCGACGTCGACATTGCGTTCGGCAAGCTGCTGGGCCTTCTGCTCCAGCTGATCGTTGGTCTGCTGCAATTCCTTCTGCTGGGTCTGCAACTCGCCGGCGAGCTGTTGCGACTGCTTGAGCAGCGCCTCGGTCTGCATCGTCGCCTCGATGCTGTTGAGCACGATGCCGATACTGTCGGTCAACTGTTCGAGGAAGGTGATCTGCGAGGTCGTGAACGAGGAGATCGAGGACAGCTCGATCACCGCCTTGACCTGGTTCTCGAACTGCACCGGAAACACGACGAGGTTCTTCGGCATGATCCGCATCAAGGCCGAATTGATCGGCACCGCATCGCCGGGAATTTCGGAGACGAGACGCTGGCGCTTGTCGAGCGCGCATTGGCCGATCAATCCCTCGCCGAACTGGACGATCTGCGGATGCGGATTGCTGCTGTCGCTGGCATAGGCCGACAACAGGCGCAACTGCGCATTCTCGGGATTGTCGACCTGGTAGATCACGCCCATATGCGCATTGATCAGCGGCGCAAGCTCGGTCAGCAGCAGCCGGCCGACGGTCGCAAGATCGCGCTGGCCCTGCAGCATGTTGGTGAAGCGCGCCAGATTGGTCTTCAGCCAGTCCTGTTCGGTGTTGCGCTCCGTGGTGAGACGGAGGTTGCCGATCATCGTGTTGATATTGTCCTTGAGCTCGGCGACCTCGCCGCGGACGTCGACCTGGATCGAGCGCGTCAGGTCGCCCTTGGTCACGGCGGTCGCCACTTCCGCGATCGCGCGCACCTGCGAGGTCAGGTTGGCCGCGAGCAGGTTGACGTTGCCGGTGAGATCCTTCCAGGTGCCGGCCGCGCCGGGCACGTTGGCCTGACCGCCGAGCCGTCCCTCGACGCCGACCTCGCGCGCCACGCTGGTGACCTGTTCGGCGAAGGTCGCAAGCGTCTCGGTCATGTTGTTGATGGTGTCGGCGAGCGCGGCCACCTCGCCCTTCGACTTCACCGTCAGGTTCTGCTTCAGATCGCCGTTGGCGACCGCGGTCACCACCTTGACGATGCCGCGCACCTGCTCGGTCAGGTTTACCGCCATGACGTTGACGGTGTCGGTGAGGTCCTTCCAGGTGCCGGCAACGCCGCGCACCTCGGCCTGGCCGCCGAGCTTGCCTTCGGTGCCGACCTCGCGCGCCACGCGCGTCACCTCGCCCGCAAACGCGTTGAGCTGGTCGACCATGGTGTTGATGGTGTTCTTGAGCTCGAGGATTTCGCCCTTCACGTCGACCGTAATCTTGCGCGACAGGTCGCCGCGCGCCACCGCGGTGGTGACTTCGGCGATGTTGCGTACCTGGGTGGTCAGGTTCGCCGCCAGCAGGTTGACGTTGTCGGTGAGATCCTTCCAGGTGCCGCCGACGCCGGGCACCACGGCCTGGCCGCCGAGCCGTCCCTCGGTGCCGACCTCGCGCGCCACCCGCGTCACTTCGGCGGCGAACGAGCGCAGCTGCTCGACCATCGTGTTCAGGGTGTCCTTGAGCAGCAGGATCTCGCCGCGCACGTCCACGGTGATCTTCTTCGACAGGTCGCCGCCGGCGATCGCGCTCGCGACCTCGGCGATGTTGCGGACCTGCGCGGTGAGGTTCGACGCCATGAAGTTGACGTTGTCGGTCAGATCCTTCCAGGTGCCGGCGACGCCGGGCACCTCGGCCTGGCCGCCGAGCTTGCCCTCGGTGCCGACCTCGCGCGCCACGCGCGTCACCTCGCCCGCAAACGCATTGAGCTGGTCCACCATGGTGTTGATGGTGTTCTTGAGCTCGAGGATTTCGCCCTTCACGTCGACGGTGATCTTGCGCGACAGGTCGCCGCGCGCCACGGCGGTGGTCACCTCGGCGATGTTGCGGACCTGCGCGGTGAGGTTGCCGGCCATCGAGTTGACGTTATCGGTCAGGTCCTTCCAGGTGCCGGCGACGCCGGGCACGTTGGCCTGGCCGCCGAGGCTGCCGTCGGTGCCGACCTCGCGCGCCACGCGCGTCACCTCGCCCGCGAAGCGGTTGAGCTGGTCGACCATCGTGTTCAGCGTTTGCTTCAGCTGAAGGATCTCGCCGCGCACGTCGACCGTGATCTTGCGCGACAGGTCGCCGCCGGCGATCGCGGTCGCGACTTCAGCGATGTTACGCACCTGCGCGGTGAGATTGCCGGCCATCGAGTTGACGCTGTCCGTCAGGTCCTTCCAGGTGCCGGCGACGCCGGGCACCTCGGCCTGGCCACCGAGCTTGCCGTCGGTGCCGACCTCGCGCGCCACGCGCGTCACCTCGCCCGCGAAGGCGTTGAGCTGGTCCACCATCGTGTTCAACGTTTCCTTCAGCTGAAGGATTTCGCCCGACACGTTCACCGTGATCTTCTTCGACAGGTCGCCCTTCGCCACCGCGGTCGCGACCTCGGCGATGTTGCGGACCTGCGCGGTCAGGTTCGACGCCATCGAGTTGACGCTGTCGGTGAGATCCTTCCAGGTGCCGGCGACGCCGCGCACCTCGGCCTGGCCGCCGAGCTTGCCTTCGGTGCCGACCTCGCGCGCCACGCGCGTCACCTCGCCCGCGAACGCGTTGAGCTGATCGACCATCGTGTTGATGGTGTCCTTCAGCTCGAGGATTTCGCCGCGCACGTCCACCGTGATCTTCTTGGAGAGGTCGCCGCCCGCGACCGCCGTCGTCACCGCGGCGATGTTGCGCACCTGCGCGGTCAGGTTCGACGCCATGAAGTTGACGTTGTCGGTCAGGTCCTTCCAGGTGCCGGCGACGCCGAGCACGTTGGCTTGGCCGCCGAGCTTGCCTTCGGTGCCGACCTCGCGCGCCACGCGCGTCACTTCCGATGCAAACGCGTTGAGCTGGTCCACCATCGTGTTCAGCGTTTCCTTCAGCTGAAGGATCTCGCCCGACACGTTGACCGTGATCTTCTTCGAGAGGTCGCCGCCGGCGATCGCGGTCGCGACGTCGGCGATGTTGCGGACCTGCGCGGTCAGGTTCGACGCCATGAAGTTGACGTTGTCGGTCAGGTCCTTCCAGGTGCCGGCAACGCCGGGCACCTGGGCCTGGCCGCCGAGCTTGCCCTCGGTGCCGACCTCGCGCGCCACACGCGTCACTTCCGACGCGAACGAGTTGAGCTGGTCCACCATCGTGTTGATGGTGTCCTTCAGCTCCAAAATCTCGCCGCTGACGTCGACCGTGATCTTGCGCGACAGGTCGCCGCGCGCCACGGCCGTGGTCACGTTGGCGATGTTGCGCACCTGGGCGGTCAGGTTGCCGCACATCGCGTTCACGGAGTCGGTGAGGTCCTTCCAGGTACCGGCGACGCCGGGCACGATCGCCTGGCCGCCGAGCTTGCCGTCGGTGCCGACCTCGCGCGCCACGCGCGTCACTTCGGAGGCGAACGAACGCAGCTGATCGACCATCGTATTGATGGCTTCCTTCAGCTGCAGGATCTCGCCGCGAACGTCGACCGTGATCTTCTTGGACAGGTCGCCGTTGGCGACCGCGATCGTCACCTCGGCGATGTTGCGGACCTGGCCGGTCAAATTGTTGGCCATCGAGTTGACGCTCTCGGTCAGGTCCTTCCAGACGCCGGTCACTTCCGGCACCTGGGCCTGGCCGCCGAGCTTGCCCTCGGTGCCGACTTCGCGCGCCACGCGCGTGACCTCCGAGGTGAACACCGAGAGCTGCTTGATCATCGTGTTGACGATGTTCGCCGACTGCAGGAATTCGCCGCGCAGCGGCCGGCCCTCGACGTCGAGCTGCACGGTCTGCAGCAGGTCGCCTTGCGCCACCGCAGCGACCGCGCGGGTGACCTCGCGGGTCGGCCACAGCAGATCATCGATCAGCGTGTTGACCGAGCTCTCCATATCGGCCCAGGCGCCACTGGCGAGGCCGAAATTGACGCGCTGGCGGGTCTGTCCCTCGCGGCCGACGACCTGGCCGACGCGCGCCAATTGCTGCGCCATGCGCTCGTTGGCGGCTGCGATTTCGTTGAAGGCGTCCGCGATCTTGCCGTCGATGCCGAGATAGTCGCCACGCATCCGGACTGAGAAGTCGCCGGCGCGCATCGCCTGCAGCGATTGCAGCAGGTCATGCGAAGAATCGAGGCTTCCGTTTGACTGCTGGCTGCGGCGCGTATCAGCACGGGGACGAGGCGACGAACCGAGATCGGTCATGTAATTTCCCCTACGCGCTGGCTGCGAATCCAGAGACTCGGAAAAGCCAGTGTGACCATAAGAATGACTGCCCTTGATCTATTCAAGCGGGAAAACGCCAAAACCGCAATTTGTGACGCAAACCGAGTACCTTAATCGCGATTGGAACCAAAAGTTCCGACCGTTGGCCGAACTTTTCCGAAGAACGACGGAGCCGGCCCTGATCGCCCGGTCCTCGTGCTCGCATGGAACATTGACCATCCCCGCGCGTTTCGGGCGGGGGCAGGATCGGCGATGGTTAAGAAATCAGAACAACTCAAACGGGGCATCGTCGAGAGCCGGCACGATCGTCGGCCGGTGGCTGGCGGCGTGGTCGACTACGCCATTTGCACGCTCGGCCCCGATGGCCGGGTCATCAACTGGAACAAGGGCGCCGAGCGCATCACGGGCTATCCGGCCAAGGCGATCCTCGGCAAGCACTTCTCGGTCTTCTATCCTGCCGAAGACCGCGCATCCGGCGTTCCGGCGAGAGCTCTGCAGATGGCGCGGAAGGACAAGCACTCAGCGGCCGAAGGCTGGTCTGTCCGCAAGGACGGGTCGCGATTCTACGCCGCTGTGGTCATCGATCCGATCTACGAGAAGCGCAAGCTCGTCGGCTACGCAATGGTCACCCGCGACATCACCGAGCGGCATCAGGCGCGCGCGGATCTCGAGGCCAGCGAAAGCCAGTTCCGCCTGCTGGTGAGCAATGTCACCGACTATGCGCTCTATATGTTGACGCCGGCCGGCATCGTCGCCAATTGGAACGCCGGCGGCGAGCGCATCAAGGGCTATTCGCCCGGCGAAATCATCGGCCAGCACTTCTCGCGGTTCTATACGCCGGCCGACCAGGCTGCCGGCAAGCCCGCCCATGCGCTCAAGATCGCGGAAGAGACCGGGCATTACGTGGAGGAAGGCTGGCGGGTCCGCAAGGACGGTTCGTTCTTCTGGGCGAGCGTCGTGATTGATCCGATCCGCGATACCGACGGCAGCCTGGTCGGCTTCGCCAAGATCACCCGGGATATTTCCGAGCGGCGCGACGCGCATCAGAAGCTCGAACAGGTGCAGCGTCAGCTTGCGGAATCGCAAAAGATGGATGCGCTCGGCCAACTGACCGGCGGCGTCGCGCACGACTTCAACAACCTGCTGATGATCATCTCCGGCAATCTGCACCGGATCAAGCGCGAGGTGATGAGCGAACGGGGGACGCTTGCACTCGGCGCGATCGAAACCGCATCCGAGCGTGCCGCGTCCCTGACCAGGCAGCTCCTCACCTTCGCGCGTCGGCAGAGTGTCAATCCGCAGACCATCAACGTCGCTGACAGGATCACCGCGGTGCGAGAGGTTTTGACCAGCGCGCTCGGCGGCGCGATCAAGCTGAACATGGAGATCGGACCGGATCTCTGGCCGATCTTCGTCGATCCGACGGAATTTGAGACCGCGCTGATCAACCTCGTGGTCAATGCCCGGGATGCGATGACCTGCGGCGGCACGCTGACCGTCGCGGCGCGCAATGTCCCGGAAGCCGCCCAGGTGGTCGTCAGCATTACCGACACCGGCGAAGGCATTCCCGACGATGTCATGAACAAGGTCTTTGATCCCTTCTTCACCACCAAGCCGGTCGGCAAAGGGACCGGCCTTGGGCTGTCCCAGGTTCACGGCTTCGCGCACCAGGCGGATGGCCGGGTCGAGATTACAAGCGCGCTCGGCAAGGGCACGACGGTCAGCATCTATCTTCCGCGGGGGACTGCGGCCGCAAAGCGCACGGCTACGGGGCACAGCACGCCCGGCTTGGCCACGATCCTGCTGATCGAGGACAATCCTGCCGTCGCCGATGCGAGCACGGGCCTGCTCGAACAGCTCGGCTATACCGTGCGCTGGGCCTCGAACGCGGAGGCCGCCTTGTCGGAGATCGACGCCAACGGGATCGATGTGGTGTTCAGCGACATCGTCATGCCCGGCAGGATCGATGGACTGAAGCTGGCGCGCACGATCCGGGACAGAAAGCCCGAGCTGCCGATCCTGCTGACGACAGGCTACAGCGCGAGCGCGCGCGACGTGAGGTCCGACTTTCCGGTGTTACGCAAGCCGTACCACATCCACGACCTCAGCCGCGAACTCGCAAAGTTGACGGGGCACGGCGTCGGCAGCGCGACGAGCGGGCCATCCGGCAACGCTTCGAGCGAGTTCGATGCCACCGCGCATGACGTCGTGGCAAGACCAAAGGCGAAAGCCCGCTCCTAGTGTGCTGAATGCGAAGTTCGTGCGATTTCGCGGCAGCCACTTTCACGAACTTCGCATTCATAAAGCACACTAGAATCATAAGTTTGCTAGTGTCCTCATCGAATCCGAAGTTCGCTCCGAAGATGCGGCAAATGATGCGAACTTCGGATTCGGGACACTAGTTCAAAATCGAAAGGCTAGCGTTCCGCCGGCCAGCTTCGCCGCACCAATTGCACCCGCTCGATGCGGCTGCATTGCTCGCAGCGGTACTGAAGAATATCCCTGCCCTCGCTGCCCGGATGGCTGCTCTCGAGCCGCATCGTCCTGATGCAGCTGATGCAGGAGATCAGCGTCAGCAGTGGACTGCGATCGTCATTCATCGATGCCCGCGGTGGCGCGGTCGGATCGGCGATCATGGCGCTGGGCGATGCTATGGTATTGGCTCTCACCACAAGAAAATGCAGATCCTGCGGTCCCGGTTCCTTCCTTGAAACCTGATTTGGGCCTGAGCCGGTGTTCGAGGCTCCCTTCTTTGGACAAACCCCCGGATCACACCCGGGCGTTGCTGTGACCGGGCGTAGGCTTCGCCTTGTCCTTGTCCACCTTGACCTTCGCGCCGGTGCGATCCTCGAAGCTCCGGCTCAGCCGCTCCCGGACCGTGGGGAGACGCTCGCCGCCGCCGGCGGCCTTCCACCGGCCGACCAGTTGGGCCACTTCGGCTCGCATCGCCATCAGCCGGTAGGATGCTTCACTGCAATCGAGGTCGCGGTTGACCTGATCCCTGATCGACGCCTCGATCAGGGTCATCTCAGCTCGCAACGTGCTGATCTTGCGCCGAATTTCATTGATCTTGTTATCCATAGCTTGTTAGAACAAAAATAGAACATATTGTCAAGTCACGATCCAGCAAGCGAGGCAAGCAATGAGCGTGGCAGCGGTAAGATATGGTGGGGTTGCGGAGCGCCTTGGCGGGCTGATGACCCGTGCCCAGGCGCTGCGGTTGAGGAGCCTCGCCGAGGAGGCCTATCAGCCGAACCAGTACGCACGCGACCTGACATCCGAGGAAGCCGAACGGCGCATCGACGCGCTGAAGGCGGAGATCGCACTGGCGGATTCTTTCTGAACCGTCCACTCCAGCCAGGCCGGACGTCCCCTTAAGGCTTTGATATAGCGGCGCAGCTAGGTCTGTTCCTGTTATTGCTGCTTTGTCTATTGCTGCTTGGTCCTGGGGGAGCCTGACGTGCTGGAGCTGGAGAAGCGGTCGCCGCTTGCGTTCCCGATTACGCTGAAGGACGGGCGAACGCTCGCGACGGTCGGCGACGCCGCGGACTACCTGTCCGCGCTGAACCTGGATCAGCGCGAGCGCGGCTACTGGAAGACGGCGATCATGATGTTCAACAACGCCATGCGCGAGCCGGGCTATCTGAAGATCGCAACCATGAACCTCCGGTCTGCGCTCGTGTATGACCGCCTGGTCGATGACGTTGGCCCGTGATTGTGGTGCCGCGGCTACAGCCGAATCGGCGGTGGTTGCGTAAGGCGCTGTTCGTTATGGCCGCAAACAAGGTAACGGCGGTACACGCGACGGCCGGGTGCGCAATGCGCTTTAGCCGCACTCTCGGGCCGCCTTGGAGGGCCAATGGAACACCAAGGCGGCTCATTTTCTTTTCAAAGCAGTTTCGCGCGGACGAACAGTATCCGCAACGCGTTGGTCGCTTGCACCGTCAGCATGGCGTTACCGGCCGCTCTCTCGAGCGCAACCAATGCCTCGTCATGCAGCGAGCGGAACTCCATCCATTCGACGGCGCTGAGATTGCTGATGAAGCTATAGGCCTGGCCGACGGTCGCGAGCGTCACCGTCTCGCCGTTCAGCCGCACCTTGAACGTCGCCTTCAGCGGCGTGTCGGATTTGGATACGTCACCCATGGCGGGGTTGTGCGCCGCGCCGCGTTAATGTCAATCTAATTTCTCTGCGTCCGCCTCGGCGCGTCGGCCCCAATGAATCGCAATGTCTGTTAGCGTTTCGTGGGGGTGATTCGTGACTGATCTTGCCAACACAGCCTATCTCGATGCGCTCAATGCCGAGCAGCGCCGCGCTGTCGAGCACGGGGTCGGCAAGGATTGCATCGTCGGCGCGCCGCTGTTGGTGATCGCGGGCGCGGGGTCCGGCAAGACCAACACCCTCGCCCATCGCGTCGCGCATCTGATCGTCGCTGGCGCCGATCCGCGCCGCATCCTGTTGATGACCTTTTCGCGGCGCGCCGCCGCCGAGATGGCCGGCCGCGTCGAGCGCATTGCGCGCCGCGTGCTCGGCGATCGCGCCTCGGTCATGACCGACGCGCTGAGTTGGGCCGGCACGTTCCACGGCATCGGCGCGCGGCTGCTGCGCGAATTCGCCGAGCGTATCGGCCTCGACCCGGCCTTCACGATCCATGACCGCGAGGATTCCGCCGACCTGATCAATCTGGTCCGCCACGATCTCGGGTTCTCCCGCACCGAAGGCCGGTTCCCCACCAAGGGCACCTGCCTTGCGATCTATTCGCGCTGCGTGAACGCGGAGATGCCGATCGAGGCCGTGCTCGGCCAGTTCTTCCCGTGGTGCTCCGGCTGGGCCAGTGAATTGAAGCAGCTGTTCGGGGCCTATGTCGAAGCCAAGCAGCGGCAGAACGTGCTCGATTACGACGACCTCCTGCTCTACTGGGCGCAGATGGTGATGGACACCGCACTGGCCGAGGAGATCGGCGGCCGCTTCGACCAGGTGATGGTCGACGAATATCAGGACACCAACCGCCTGCAGTCCTCGATCCTGCTCGCACTCAAGCCCGCGGGACGCGGGCTCACCGTGGTCGGCGACGACGCGCAGTCGATCTATTCGTTCCGCGCCGCCACCGTGCGCAACATCCTTGACTTCCCGGCCCAGTTCAGCCCGGCCGCCGAGATCGTCACGCTCGATCGCAACTATCGCTCGACGCAGCCGATCCTGTCGGCGGCCAATGGCGTGATCTCGCTCGCAAAGGAGCGCTTCACCAAGAACCTGTGGACCGACCGGACCTCGACCCGTAAGCCGCTGCTCGTCACGATCCGCGACGAGGCCGATCAGGCCCGTTACATCGTCGAGCAGGTGCTGGCCAATCGTGAGGAAGGCACCCTGTTGAAGCACCAGGCGGTGCTGTTCCGCACCTCCTCGCACAGCGGACCGCTGGAGGTCGAACTGACCCGCCGCAACATTCCGTTCGTGAAATTCGGCGGCCTCAAATTCCTCGACGCCGCGCATGTCAAGGACATGCTGGCGCTGCTGCGCTTCGCCGCCAATCCGCGCGACCGGGTTGCAGGTTTTCGCATCCTGCATCTGTTGCCCGGCGTCGGTCCGGCCTCGGCGCAGCGGGTGCTCGACCGCATGACGGAGGCCGCCGATCCGATTGCTGCGCTCGTCGCGCTGCCCGCTCCGCCCCGCGCCGGTGCGGATTGGCGGCTGTTCGTGGAGACCATCGAGAACCTCCGCTACTCGGAATGGCCCGTCGATATCGAACGCGCCCGCCTCTGGTACGAACCGCATCTCGATCGCATCCACGAGGACAGCGAGGTACGCCGCGCCGATCTCATTCAGCTCGAGCAGATCGCCGCCGGCTACCCGTCACGCGAGCGTTTTCTCACCGAACTCACGCTCGATCCACCCGATGCGACCAGCGACCAGGCTGGCGCGCCGCTGCTCGATGAGGATTATCTGATCCTGTCGACGATCCATTCCGCCAAGGGCCAGGAATGGAAATCCGTCTATGTGCTCAATGTCGTCGACGGCTGCATGCCCTCCGACCTCGGCGCCGGCACGTCGGCCGAACTCGAGGAGGAGCGCCGCCTGCTCTATGTCGCGATGACCCGCGCCAAGGACGATCTGCATCTGCTGGTGCCGCAGCGCTTCTTCGTTCACGGCCAGGCCACCAAGGGCGACCGCCACATGTATGCCTCGCGCACCCGCTTCATCCCGGAACGACTGCTGCCGATGTTCGAGCGGACCACCTGGCCGCGCGCCGCGGCCGCGCAGGCATCCGCAGCCAACCGCGCGCCGCCGATCGACATCGGCGCCCGGATGCGCGGCATGTGGCGCTGACGCCGGTTCGAAGCTTTTCATCCGGGCTGGAACAAAGCCGCCGACCTTGCGTTGAGGCGGCGTTCGTAATCGGCAAACGACCATCCCCGACGGCTTCGGCGCGCAGTTGCACGCTGGAGCCGTCTTTTTTGCGCCGCGTCAATTCACGCGAAAGCCAATTCACGCAGGAAATAATGTGACGGGCTGGTCGAAGCCCTTCAGGGTGTAATCGGCACCGGCTGCCGTGATCATGTCGCGGGTTCGATCCCGCACGGCCGTCGTCACAAGAATCTCGCCTGACCTGGCGGCCGCCTGCGCGCGCGCCGCGCGATTGACCACCGTGCCGACTGCCGTCAGGTCGCGGTGGGCCTGGCCGAACTCACCGAAATTGGTGTCACCGCTATCCATTCCGATTCCGATGCCGATCTCGATGTCGCCGGCGCCGATCGCCCGCACCAGCGCGTCGTGCCTGTCGCGAAAACTGCGCTGGATCTGGCGCGCCGCGAGCAAGGCCTGCACGGCATGATCGTCGCGCCGCACCGGAAAATTGAAGATCGCGAACACGGCATCACCGATGG
Source organism: Bradyrhizobium sp. USDA 4502 (assembly GCF_054063355.1). Lineage (NCBI taxonomy): Bacteria > Pseudomonadati > Pseudomonadota > Alphaproteobacteria > Hyphomicrobiales > Nitrobacteraceae > Bradyrhizobium > Bradyrhizobium sp. USDA 4502. The sequence goes on along the minus strand of NZ_JBSSGF010000001.1, from coordinate 2,978,009 downwards.
TCTTGTTGAGGATGCCGTCATAGCGCCAGATCGCGGCGGCGCAGTCGTCGTAGAACGCGTCGAGCAGCGAGGTCAGCCCGTCCTGCGCGATGGTCTGCGTCAGTGTGGTGTAGCCGCGCAGATCGGCGAACAGGATGGTGGCGTCGATGGTCACGGCGCGCGCCTTCATGATCTTCGAGAAGGCCATCTCGCAGAGCGTGCATGTGTTCGGGTTCATGCGGCTCGGCCGGACGCCGAACAGACGGAACGGCGCCGCCAAGGGACCGCGCAACGGGATCGGCATATGCAGGTTTTGCCAGCAGCCAAGGCAGATCGTTGCAGGTTCCGGAGTCATCGGCGGATCACCTGCTGTTCCAGCAACGAAACCCGACCGCCTTGGCACGCAGGTTCATGGGCGTCCCCAATCGAGATAGCCGCGCTCAGGCGGTTGCCACGAAACTCACTCCAATTCGCGACTTCTTACTCCAGATCACCTGGCACTCGTAGACGACCGAGGCGTCGCGGGCCATCACCAGGCGGAATCGGTGCGGGACGAAGGCCGGATTCTCGACCTCGATGGCCGCCCCCTCCGGCGAGATGTTCACGATCGTGCAATGCATGACCGAACCGCCCGACGAGACATAGCCGGGTTCATTGACCTCGGTTCGCGGATGCTTGCGCTTTTCGTCCACCCGGCTGCTCCCCGCTTCCTCCACGCAAACGTGGGCGATCGGCATTGCAGAAGTCAACGGCTCCGGCGGCTCACATCGGGCTTTCGCACCACCATTTGTGCGCAGCAGTACGCCGAACCGCTTATCGCGCCAATGCAGATGAGCCCCGCGTCGGCGCGGGCTTGTCGTTCGCGCTGGCACGAGGATAGCCTCATCCTATGGGCGATGCGCTGGCGCGACGCACGCTCCGGGGAACAATGAACAGGCGCCATGGGGAGACGCGCCATGTTCGAGATTCTCGATCGCCGGACGACTCTGACCGGCAACCAGATCAAGATCCTTGCGGCGGCCATCATCGGCGATGCGCTGGAATTCTTCGACTACTTCCTGATTGGCTTCGTGCTCGCGTTCCTGATCGGACCGTGGAAGCTCACCTTCGGCCAGTCGGCCACCGTGCTGATGAGTTCCGGCATCGGCGCCATCCTCGGCGCCTACCTCTGGGGCTGGCTCGCCGACCGGGTCGGTCGGCGTATCGTCTTCATCGGCACGGTGCTGAACTTCTCGATCGCGACCGGCCTGCTCTATTTCACACCCGATAACGGCTGGGTCTATCTGGCGATCCTGCGCTTCTTCGTCGGCACCGGCGTCGGCGGTCTTTATTGTGTCGACCTGCCGCTGGTGCAGGAGTTCATGCCGTCGCACAAGCGCGGCTGGGTCGGCGGCCTCGTCACCTGCGTGATCCCGCTCGGCGTCGGCCTCGGCGCGGTGCTCGGAGCCGTCATGGGAACCGATCAGTGGCGGCTGTTGTTTGCGATCGGCGTGCTGCCGTCGGTCCTGGTGCTGCTGGTTCGGATCTGGGTCCCGGAGTCGCCGCGCTGGCTGTGCCGGCAAGGACGCTATGACGAAGCCCGCAAGTCGCTGGCCTGGGCGCTGCAGGTGCCGCCGTCGGAGCTGCCGCTGCCGAGCGCGGCCGACGCCGGTCCGGTCGTCACGACGAGCTGGTTCGATCTGTTCAGATATCCGCGCAGCCTGATCGTCTCCTGGCTCGGCAATGCAGGCGCGCAAACCGGCGTCTACGGCATCACGCTATGGGCCCCTGCGCTGTTCGTGCTGCTGCTGAAGGTGACGCCGCAGGAAGCCGCCAAGATGATGATCCTGCTCAGCATCACCGGCTTCCTCGGCCGCATCTCGTTCTCCTGGTTCTCGGAGCTGCTGGGGCGGCGTGTTGCAGGCGGCCTGCTCGGCTTCGGCGCCGGCGCGCTGACCATCATCGCCGGCTACCACTACGACGCGACTTTGTTCGGCATGTCGGCGTTCTGGCTGCTGCTGGCCGCCGCCTTCTTCTTCGCCGACGGCGGCTTTGCGATCGTCGGTCCCTACGCGGCTGAGGTCTGGCCGTCGCATCTGCGCACCACGGGGATGGGGTCGGCCTATGGCTTCGGCGGCATCGGCAAGATCATCGGGCCGGTCGGGCTTGCGCTGATCGTCGGTTCGAACAACTACCTCAAGCCCGACGTGCCACTGACCCAGATCCCGACCGCCTTTGTCTATCTCGGCTGCTGGTTCCTGATGGCGGGGGCCGTCTATTTGTTCTTCGGGCTCGAGACCCGGGGCAAATCGATCGAGCAGATCGACAAGGAGCTCAACGCGACGGTCGACGTCGCGGCCTCCGCAACGATCCGGCGCGCCTGAGGGAGGCGAACATGAATGTGACTTCTGCGGACCTTATCGGTGATCGCGACGTGATTGCCCGCGCCGAGGCGATCAGGGACACGGTGGCGGCCGCCTCCAACGATATCGAAACGACGCGCCGCCTGCCGCCCGACCTGCTCGACCGACTGCATGAGGCGCGGCTGTTCCGCCTGCTGCTGCCGCGTTCAAGCAACGGGATCGAGACCGATCCCGTCACCTTCTTCCATGCCATCGAGACCATCGCCAAGGCGGATGCCTCGACGGCGTGGTGCCTGAGCCAGGCCGGCGGCTGCGCGATGTCGGCGGCCTATCTCGACCTGCCGGTCGCGCAGGAAGTGTTTGCCGACCCGCGTGCCGTGCTGGCCTGGGGCCCCGGCCCGAAGGTCAAGGCGATCGAGTGCGAGGGCGGCTACCGCGTCACCGGGGTCTGGTCGTTTGCCTCGGGCGGGCGGCACGCCACCTGGCTCGGCGCGCACTGCCCGGTCTATGCCGCGGACGGCTCGCCGCGCCGGGATGCCAATGGCGAGCAGGTCGAGCGCACCATGCTGGCGCGGACCGAAGACGTCGCATGGACCGACATCTGGAACACGGTCGGATTGCGCGGTACCGCCAGCGACCAGTTCGCGCTCGACGATTTCTTCGTCCGCGCGGACCATTCGATCACCCGCGAATTCGACCGCGAGTGCCGCGAGGACGGCCCGCTGTACCGGATGAGCAACCACACCTGCTACCAGATCGGCTTTGCCGGGGTCGCCTGCGGCATTGCCCGCAGCGCGCTCGACAATTTCGTCGACGTCGCCCGCAACAAGGTGCCGCGCGGCATGAAGAAGACGCTGCGGGACAATGCGGTCGTGCAGTCCGGCCTCGCCCAGGCCGAGGTCAATCTGCGCGCGGCCCGCGCCTTCCTGCTGCAGTCGATGGCCGACATCTGGAAGGATCTGGTTGCCGGCCACAGCATCACGGTGGCACAGCGCATGACGATCCGAATGGCGGCCACGCACGCCATCCACAAGGCGCGGGAGGCCGTCGATTTCGCCTACAACACCGCAGGCGCCACTGCGATCTTCGACGGCCATCCGCTGGAGCGGCGCTTCCGCGACATCCACACCGTGACGCAGCAACTGCAGGGCCGCTTCAGTCATTTCGAGACCGTCGGCGCCTGGATGCTGGGCGTCGATGCCGACCTCAGCTTCGTTTAACCCGATTTCTCAAGGAGAAGAACCATGCCATTGGGTGGACTACAGCATTACACCATCGAGCCGCAGGATCTGGAGAAGACCAAGGCGTTCTATTGCGATGTGCTCGGGCTCGAGAACGGCGAACGGCCGCCGCTCGATTTCCCCGGCTACTGGCTCTATTCCGGCGGTCAGGCCACCGTCCATCTGATGGGCACCCGCAAGCCCCGCGACGGCATCGTGGTGCGCGGCACCGCGAAGAAATATGAGGACACCGGCCGCCTCGACCATATCGCCTTTGCCGCCAGCGACGTCGAAGCCGTGCGCAAGCGCCTGCAGTCGAAGAACGTCACCTTCCGTGAGCAGATCGTGCCGCGCACCGGCGACACCCAGATCTTCCTCTACGATCCGGACGGCGTCGGTGTGGAGCTGAACTTCCCGAAGAGCTAAGCGCCGGCGTTTTGCGGATCGCTGATTGCCGGGCAGAGCCGTCCGAAGGACATCGTCGCTTTGCCGCGCCGATGTCCCGGTCATTGACGGCTCAATCCGCGCTGGCCTCGGGCGCTGTGGATGGTTCCCGACAAGGCCCTGACTCGGCCATCACTCGGGCGTGATCCGGTCCGTTTTTCTTCAACATTGAATGACGAATTAACCGGGCCGCGCCGCTGCGGCAGAATAGCCGGGTGCTGCGCCTTTAACCTACCCCAGGGCTTGGTGGCCCGGCTATTCGTCCCCACTTGGCCGGCGAGATTTCCTCAGTCGAGCCCGCGTTCGTGGCTCAGGCGGACCATTTCGTTGATGAAGATTTGTTTCTGCTTGTCGTCGAGGCTGGCAAACAGCGGCTCGGCGGCGTCGGCGACGCCGCGCTGATCGACCGCCCGGTCATTGAGGAACTGGGCCTCGTTGCGCATCTGCTCGATGATGTCATCCGGCGGATCGCGCTGCGCCCGCGCGATGCGCAGGTTGAGTCGGTCGGCGCCGTTGTGGCCGAGATAGTGCATCGCACTGTTGAAGCCGGCCCAATTCTTCTCCTGCTCCGGCGTCAGGTTGAGCTCCTTCTTGATCCGTTCGATGTTGGCGTCGCTGTTGGCGACGATCTGTTCGGCCGTCAGCTGCGGCGCGCCGGCCTGGGTCAGCACGGTCGGCGCTTGCTTCGCGCCCTTGTCCTTGGCGGCAGCCTTGGCCGACTTGGGGGCCTTGGCGCCGGCCGCCGCGCCCTGTGCGTTCTTGCCGCTGCCGGCATTGGGGTTGTTGCCATTGTTGCCGGTCAACACCCCGGTCACGCCGGTCACCACCCCGACAACGCCGCCGATGGCTCCGCCGAGAACGCCGCCGACCGGCCCGGCAGCCTTGTTGCCCTCGCGCGCCCCCTTTTCGACGCCCTGCACGATCTGCGCATCGACCATATGAGGCACTGCGAGCAACGTGACGGTGGCGGCCCCAACCGCGGCGCACAATCTCCATTGTGCGCGCAGCTTCGCTACCGGGATGAGCATGATCGGGTCTCCGTGATCGGTGGTGGATTGCGGAATTGATGCGGGAGTAGGTTCGACAAATCCGGACTTTAGCGTTTCCGGCTTCAGCAAGTCTATCGGCCGCGCCGGGCATCAACATGGCGGAACAGAGTTCGCTGAGGCTTGATCGGAAAGCTGCGGCTCAACCGCGCACCGTCTGCGACCTTGTCTGCGTCGCCGCCCGCGTGCGTCGCAGCATGATCGCAAGACGCACGGCAAACCGCCGGCAACTGCAGTGATGCGAACGGCACTGCCTGCTATTTGACCACAACGTTAGTTCTAGTTGGCATCAGCATCTCGTTTCTCGACAGATGCCGGCAATTCTGTTCTGATCGGTTTCAACGCAATCCCGCGACGTCGCGCAAACGCGACGCACAAAAAAGAACAACGGGATTCAAAAAGTCTTTTGTCCGTCGGCTACCAGGGAGGGAATGCCATGTCACGGAAGAAGCTCTCGCGCCGAGAATTCGTCGCAGCGACAGCGCTGTCATCGGCCGCGCTGATTACAGCCCCCTACGTGCGTGGCGCCTACGCAGCCGGAAAGCTCTCGATGGGCTTCTGGGATCACTGGGTGCCCGGCGCGAACAGTGCGTCCACCGAGCTGGTCAATGAATGGGCTGCCAAGGAGAAGGTCGAGGTCCAGATCGACTACATCACCAGCCAGGGCAACAAGAACATCGTCACCATCGCCGCCGAGGCGCAGGCGAAATCCGGTCACGATATTTTCCAGATGCCGACATGGTGGCCGCAGGCTAACGCCGAGCTGCTAGAGCCGGTCAACGACATCATGGATCCGCTCCTCAAGCTGAACGGCGATGTCAACGGCACGGTGAAATATCTCGGCCAGGCCGGTGGTAAATGGCTCGGCGTTCCCGCCAGCGTCGGGAGCCAGATCAAGGGTCCCTGCTCACGCATCGACCTGATGAAGAAACACGCCAACATCGACGTGCAGGAGATGTATCCGGTCGGAAGCGAGCCGAAAGCCGATAACTGGACCCTCGATACCTTCCTCAAGGCGGCCGAAGCCTGCCACAAGGCTGGATTCCCGTTCGGCATCGGCCTTGGCGAAACCAGCGACAGCGTCGACACCGCCGGCGCGATCTTCCAGTCGTTCGGCGCGCAGCTGGTCGATGCCAAGGGCAATCTCACCGTCAAGACCGACGCGGTGCGCCAGGCCCTCGACTACTACAAGAAGCTGCTCGCCTTCCTGCCGCCCGATGTGGCGGCATGGGACGACGCTTCCAACAACAAGTGGCTGGTCGCCGGCAAGGGCGCGATGATCCTGAATCCGCCGAGCGCGTGGGCGGTCGCCAAGCGCGATGCTCCGCAAGTCGCCGAGCAGTGCTGGACGCACGGGTTCCCGGCCGGGCCGAAGGGACGCTTCGCGCCCTACCTGCCGTTCTTCTGGTCGATCTGGTCGTTCTCGAAGAACAAGGAGGCGGCGAAGAGCCTGCTGTCCCACCTGTCGCAACCCGCGTCGATCGAGAAGATGGTGGTCGCAAGCGGTGGCTATGACCTGCCGGCCTACGAAAAGCTCACGACCTTGAAGGTCTGGGCGGAGCAAGCGCCGCCAAAGGGGACGCTCTACCACTATCCGAACCCCTACAAGCACCAGACGCTGTCGATTGCGGCCTCGCCCGCGCCGCCCAAGATCGCGCAGCAGATCTACTTCCAGGCCACGCTGACCAAGATGTGCCTGCGGTACTACCAGGGTGAAAGCATGGAAAAGACGCTCGCCTGGGCCGAGGGCGAGTGCGAAGGCTTCATGCGAAGCTGACGACAAGCGAGGTCTCGCGCGACCACCCGTAATGTTGGCTGCGCGAGGTCCCGTCTTCACATCCCAGCCGCCGAACCGGCGAGCTGTGCAACCAACCCGCGCGAGGGACCTGCGTTATGGTTGATGTCGCATTCCAATCCAACCGCGCAGCCGCTGCCCAGACGGGACGAAGGCGCGTCGGCCTGCGCAACGCGCTGCGGCGCAAGTCGATGGCCGCGTTCCTGATGACCTTGCCGCTGATCCTCCTGATCGCGATCCTGGTGCTCTACCCGGCCCTCTACTCCTTGCACCTCGCGACGCTGAACAAGGCGATGACGAAGTTCGTCGGGTTCGGCAATTTCGAGTTCCTGTTCAAGCGCGACACCTTCTGGCTGGTGGTCAAGCAATCCTGCATTTTCGCGATCTCGGCGGTGATCTTCAAAGCCCTGATCGGCTTCATCGTCGCGCATTTCGTGCACAACGTACCCGCCAACAAGCAGCGCAAGTGGCGCGGCATGCTGCTGGTGCCGTGGGTGATCCCGCCGGCGATGAGCACGCTGGCTTGGCTCTGGCTGTTCGACCCCTCCTACAGCGCCTTCAACTACACGCTTTCCTTCTTCGGCATCGGGCCGATCCCGTGGACCGGCGATGCGATGTGGGCGCGCTTCTCGGTGATCCTGGTCAACGTCTGGTACGGCGCGCCATTCTTCATGATCATGTATCTGGCGGCGCTGAAATCGGTACCCGACCAGCTTTATGAGGCGGCCGCGATCGACGGCGCCAATTGGTGGCAGCGCATCTGGTACGTGACCCTGCCGATGATGCGCAACATCATCGCGATCACGACGCTGTTCTCGCTGATCGTGACCTTCGCCAATTTCGACATCGTGCGCATCCTGACCGCCGGCGGCCCGCTCGACCACACACATATCTTCGCCACCTGGGCGTTCCGCGTCGGCATCGAGGGCAGCGATGTGCCGCTCGGCGCCAGCGTTTCGCTGTTCATGGTGCCGATCCTCGCGGTCGCGGCGATTTTCATCCTGCGCGACATCACCAAACGCGGGAACGAAGCCTGATGAGCTCGCTGACGATCGACAAGTCCGGACCGACCCGCAAGGTCAAGTACGGCAGCATGAGCCGCGACCGCGCCTGGGCGCTACGCTGGTCCTATTTCTTCCTGGTGCTGTTTGCGATCTTCTCGCTGACGCCGCCGATCTACATGCTGATCACCTCGCTGAAGAGCAGCGCCGAGATCTCGGCCGCGACCAATCCGTGGTGGGTCTATCATCCGACACTCAGCAACTACATCGAGCTGCTGACCTCGAACCAGTTCCTGCGCTTCTTCTGGAATTCGGCCTGGGTCTCGATCATCGTGGTCACCATCACGATGCTGATCAGCGTGCCGGCGGCCTTTGCGCTGGCGCGGATGAAATTCTGGGGTTCGGCGACGCTCGCGACCGGCGTGTTCCTCACCTATCTCATTCCGGACAGCCTGCTGTTCATTCCGCTGTTCAAGATGTTCGCCGTGTTCGGCGACTGGACCGGCATCCAGCTGGTCAATCGCTGGTACGTGCTGCTGTTCATCTACCCGACGCTGACGGTGCCGTTCTGCACCTGGATCATGATCGGCTATTTCGCCTCGATCCCGAAGGAGCTCGACGAGGCGGCGATCATCGACGGCGCGAGCTGGTTCCAGACGCTGACCCGGATCTTCATCCCGGTCGCGCTGCCCGGCCTGATCGCGGCCACGATCTTCGCCTTCACCGTCTCCTGGGCTCAGTTCCTCTATCCGCTGGTGTTCACGACATCGACCGATCAGCTGGTGCTGCCGGTCGGCATCATCACGACCCTGATCAAGGGTGACGTCTTCAACTGGGGACAGATCATGACCGGCGCCCTGCTCGGCGCCGCGCCGCCGCTGATCATCTATGCCTTCCTGATGGACTACTACATTGCTGGCCTGACCGCCGGTGCGACAAAGGGTTGAACTTATGGCTGATGTCAGTTTGCGGAAGGTTGTGAAGCGTTACGATGAGGTCGAGGCGGTGCGCGGCATCGACCTTGATATCGCCGACCATGAGTTCGTGGTGCTGGTCGGGCCGAGCGGCTGCGGCAAGTCGACGACGCTGCGGATGATCGCCGGCCTCGAGGACATTTCCGACGGCGACATCATGATCGGCGGCGACGTCGTCAACGACGTGCCGCCGAAGGACCGCGACATCGCGATGGTGTTCCAGAACTATGCGCTCTATCCGCATATGACCGTTGCCGAGAACATGTCGTTCGGCCTGCGGCTGAAGCACTATCCCAAGGCGGAGATCAAGAGCCGGGTCACTGAGGCCGCCCGCATGCTTGACATCACGGATCTGATCGACCGCAAGCCGAAGCAGCTTTCCGGCGGCCAGCGCCAGCGCGTCGCGATGGGACGGGCGATCGTGCGCAATCCGAAGGTGTTCCTGTTCGACGAGCCGCTGTCCAACCTCGACGCCAAGCTCCGCGTGCAGATGCGGATCGAGATCAAGAAGGTGCACCAGAAGGTCCGCACCACGACCGTCTACGTCACCCACGACCAGGTCGAGGCGATGACGCTCGCCGACCGCGTGGTGGTGATGAACCACGGCAGGATCGAGCAGATCGGCACGCCCAACGAGCTCTACCACAAGCCGGCGACCCGGTTCGTCGCAAGCTTCATCGGCTCGCCCGCGATGAATTTCGTGCCCTGTCGGCTCGAGGACACCGGCGGCAAGCTCAACGTGCGGCTGACCGATCGCCTCGCTTTCTCGCTGCCGCCGGCACGCGCCGCCCGCTACCAGGCTCTCTCCCGCACCGACAAGCTGTTGCTGGGCATCCGGCCTGAGCACGTCATGGAGGCGCGGCCGCATGCCGAACCGGGCATCGAGCCGTTCGACGCGATGCTCGACGTTACCGAGCCGATGGGGATGGAGACCCTGGTCTATTTCACGCTGGAGGGCACCCAGGTCTGCGGCCGGGTCAATCCCAATGCCGGTGCGCAGGATGGCAGCCCGCTCCGATTGGCTGTGGACCTCAACAATATGCATTTGCTAAACGAGGTGACCGGCGTCGTCCTTTGACGGCGCACAAGAAACCTCAAGGGCAGGAAATGGCCACCAACAAGAAGAAGATTTTCGTCACCCAGACTTTGTCACCGGGGGCACGGGTGCTCCTCAACGAGCGGGATGACGTAGAACTCATCGAATTTCCCAACCTGATCTCCGCCAAGGACTTTCAGACCATGCTCGAGCAGCATGCGCCGGTCCATGGCGTGGCGCTCGGCGCAACCCGCTTCGGCGAGGCGGAGCTGGAGGCGTCCAAGGGCATGATGGTGGTGACCCGGATCGGTGTCGGCTATGACGCCGTCGACGTTCCGGCGCTGTCGCGCCGCAAGGTGCCGCTGATGGTCGCAGGCACGGCGAACTCGCCGTCGGTCGCCGAACAAGCTGTGTTCATGATGCTGACGCTGGCCAAGCGCGCGCAGGAAATGCACACGATGGTCAAGGACGGCACCTGGGCGAGCCGGCTCGGCGTGCTGCCGTTCGATCTCTACGGCAAGACCGTCCTGATCGTTGGCTTCGGCCGCATCGGCACCCGCACCGCCAAGCGCTGCCTCGCCATGGAAATGAACGTGCTGGTCTACGATCCCTACAAGCCCGCCAGCGAGATCACGGCTGCCGGCTGCGAGGCCGTGTCGAACCTCGAAGCGGCGCTGCCGCGGGCGGACTTCGTCACGATCCATTGCCCGAAGAATCCCGAAACCGTCGGGCTGTTCAACGCCGCGCGGATCAGGCTGATGAAGCCGACCGCCTATCTCATCAACACCGCCCGCGGCGGCATCGTCGACGAGAAGGCGCTGCACGACGCGCTGGTGTCGGGCAAGCTCGCCGGCGCCGGCCTCGACGTGTTCGAGGTCGAACCGCCGCCGGTCGGCCAGCCCCTGCACGCTTTGCCCAACGTGATCATGGCGCCGCATGTGGCCGGCGTCACGGTCGAGGCCGTCGATCGCATGAGCGAGCAGACCGCACGCAATATCCTGAGCGTGCTGGACGGCAATCCGCTGCGCCAGAACGTGATCAACCAGGACGTCCTCGGCTGAGCTTTCAGCCTTCCTCGTTTGCGCCGCGGCCGATCCGAAAGGATCGGCCCGGCGATGCGGAGTACCCACATGGCCTTCAAGGAATTCGGCAACTACGATGCGGTCGGTCTCGCCGAGCTCGTCCGCAACAAGGACGTGACGCCGAAGGAGTTGCTCGACGAGGCGATCGCGCGCACCGCCGCCGTCGATCCCAAGATCAACGCTGTGGTCGTCAAGCATTACGACTATGCCGAGCGCCAGATCGCCAAGGGGCTGCCTGACGGTCCTTTCACCGGCGTGCCGTTCCTGCTGAAGGACCTCGATCTGCTCGAAGGCACACGCACCACGTCGGGCGCCAGCCTGCTAAAGGACTTCGTCGCCGATCACAACGGCACCCTGGCCCAGCGCTTCCTCGACGCCGGGCTTGCGATCTTCGGCAAGAGCTCGAGCCCGGAATTCGGGCTGATGCCGACGACGGAATCCCGTCTGTTCGGCCCGACCCGCAATCCCTGGAATCTCGACCATTCCTCCGGCGGCTCGTCCGGCGGCGCTGGGGCTGCGGTCGCGGCCCGCATCCTGCCCGTCGCGCATGCCAGCGACGGCGGCGGGTCGATCCGGATCCCCGCCTCCGCCTCCGGCGTGTTCGGCATGAAGCCGACGCGTGCCCGCAACCCCTGCGGGCCCGATCGCGGCGAAGGCTGGGGCGGCTTCTCGGTCGGCCATGTGCTCAGCATCAGCGTCCGCGACAGCGCGGTGATGATGGATGCGATCCACGGCCCGGAGCCGTCGAGCCTCTATGTCGCGCCGCCGCCGGAGCGACCGTTCTCGCAGGAAGTCGGCCGCGATCCCGGCCATTTGCGCATCAGCTTCACCGACAAGTCGCCCTACGGCGATGCCATCGATCCCGAGATCGCCGCGGCGGTGCGCGGCATAGCCAAGCTGCTGGCGGGGCTCGGCCATCATGTCGAGGAGCGCGCACCGCCGCTGGCGGCCGATCCCGCCGCGGTCATGACGACCATCGTCGGCGGCAACACGGCGCTGACCATCCGTCTGCTCGAGCAGCGCGTCGGGCGCACCCTGACGTCGGACGATGTCGAGCGGCTGACGCTCGCCAGCGCCCAGAATGCGACCAAGATGAACCCGGCCGACTACGTGGCCGCGCAGCTTGCAGCGTTCCAGATTTCGCGCGCGCTTGCGACCTTCTTCGAAGGTTGCGACATCTTCCTCAGCCCGACGCTGTGCGCGCCGCCGCTCCGCCTCGGCGAGCTGAACACGATGTCCGAGGACCTCGGCCACATCGCGCCGGTGCTGCGCCGCTACATGCCGGGCACCTCGATGTTCAACATGTCCGGACAGCCGGCGATGTCGGTGCCGCTGGCCTGGAACAAGGCCGGTCTGCCGCTCGGCATGATGTTCGCGGCCAAGCTCGGCGAGGAAGGACTGCTGTTCCGCCTGGCCGGCCAGCTCGAACAGGTCCGCCCCTGGAAGGACCCGCGTCCGCCGGTTTGTGCCTGACGACGCTTTCAGGCGAAGCGGATCCCGCTTCGCCTCAAGACTGCGCGCCAGAACCACCGGGGCTGACAAAGGATAGTCAGATCAGGTAGATAGGGAGGGCGTCGGCACGATTCCGCGCGCCGTCAGCCTGGGAGACCAAACCGTGAATGACCCGACCGACAATGCGCTGGCCGCAATCGCGAGCATTCTCGACCAGACAACCACACCTCCCGAGACCTCCAAATCGACCGACAAGACGGCGGACAAGCCAGTCGAGCCCGCCGCGGAGCCCCCGGCGTCGATAGCGATGCCGCCGCCTTTGCCGCCGTCCATCCAGGTCGAGTCCATCGCGGCCGTGTCCGTCGAGGCCGCGCCTGCCGAGCAGACGGCGGTCGAGCCGCCGCCGATCGAGGAGCCCGAGCCGGTCGAACAGCCTGAGCCAAGCAAGGCTGAGCCGAGCAAAGCTGAGGCAAGTGAACCGGAGCCAACCGAACCGGAGCCGAGCCAGCCGGAAGCGGAGCCGGGGTCGATCCAGCCGCCGCCCCAACCGATCGAGGCCAATGGCTATTCCAAGTCCGGCCCAGGACCAATGGCCGCGCTGCGCTTCCGCTGGACGGTGCGCCAGGACGGCGCCCAATATTATGTCGACGAGACCGTCGGCGAGGCATCGACCCCGCTCGTCAACGGCCCGATGGAGCGGGACGCCGCGATCAAATTCGTCGACGATCGCGAGGCCCACGCGCGGCGGCGCTTCGAGCATTTCAAGCACGAGATGCTCAGCCGCACTGCAAGCGTCGTTCAGGCGAGCAAGGACAGCAACGAGGCCTGAGACGCGATACGTGCCCTTCGGGCATCGCAATCAAATGCGGATGGAGAAGACCTCGATGTTTCGCGCGCTGGCCGGCCTCGCTCTCGCTTTGCTCCTGTCCGCCGCGCACGCGCAGCAGGCGCCGTCCCGGCTCGATGAGATCGTCAAGCGCGGCATCCTGCGCGTCGGCATGACCGGCGACTATTTGCCCTTCACCTATCTCGACAAGGAGACCAAGGCCTTCCGCGGCTTCGATGTCGACATGGCGCAGTCGCTCGGCAAGGCGCTCGGCGTCAAGGTCGAGTTCGTGCCGACATCGTGGCCGCAAATGACCAAGGATTTCGAGGCCGACGATTTCGACATCGCGATGGGCGGCGTCTCCATCACCTTCGATCGGCAGAAGAAGGGTCTGTTCTCGACGCCGATCATGCGCGAAGGCAAGACGCCGATCGCGCGCTGCGCCGACAAGGGCAAGTTTGAGACGATCGCCGAGATCGACAAACCCGGCACCCGAGTCATCGTCAATCCCGGCGGCACCAACGAGCGCTTCGCGCGCGCCCACGTGAAAACCGCCGAGATCCGCGTCTTCAACGACAACACCAAGATCTTCGACGAGATCGCCAAGGGCGACGCCGACCTGATGATGACCGATGCGTCCGAGACGCGCTATCAGCAGAAGCTGCATTCCGGCGTGCTGTGCGCCGTGCATCCCGATAAGCCGTTCGACTTCGCGGAAAAGGCCTATTGGATGCAGCGCGACGTCGCCTTGAAAGCGTTCGTCGACCAATGGCTTCACATCGCGCGCGAAGATGGCAGCTACGCGAAGATCTACGCTGCATGGTTCGAATAGCCCGCGCCACGCTCAAAATTTGAAGCGCACGGCCTGAAACCAGACCGCAATCCAGCGATTTGAACCTTAGCCGCAAGGATACGACTCATGTTCTGACCGTGATCTGGGACACGTTCAACGGGGTGGTCACCGGATAGCCTTGCGAACGCGGCTCCCTGCACCGGAGGTCGAGATGAGAAAGCTTCTGGCGATCGCCACGCTCGTGCTGGCAAGCACGGCCGCAGCGCAGGCGCAGTACACATTCGATTACGGCGGCCGCACTATTCGCATCGATCCCGATCGCGGCACGGTTTCGATCCCCGGCGTCTACGACAATACTCCCCGCCGCACCAAACGCGCCAAGAGCGACGACACCGAGCAGAAGCGCAAGGCTCCGAAGGAAGCCAACACGAACGCCAAGTCGGACACTAAGTCGGACACTAAGACGAATTCCCAGGCCGCGCCGCCCAGCGCGCCAGCAGCGGCTGCTCCGCCTGCCGTCGATCAGGCCGCCGTCCCGCCGGCGCCTGCCGCAACGGCAGAGCCGCCCAGCACGGGCGTTGCGGCCACGCCGCCTTCAGCTACAGCCGCGACCACACCGCCGCCGCCCGCGGCGCCAGCCGTCCAGCAAACTGCGCCGGCTGCAAAGCCCACCACCGCTCCAACGGTCGGCGCCGCCTCGCCGAGCGCTCCGGTGCCCAAGCCGCTCGCCAATCCCGTGCAAGCAGCGAACTCGCCGCTCGGCGTCTGGCTCACCGAAGAAAAGGAAGGCAAAATCCGCATCGAGCAATGCGGCGCCAATCTCTGCGGCTACGCCGTCGACAAGAAATCGAACGCCAACGGCGAACAGGTCCTGATCAACATGAAGCCGGGCAAGGACAAGTGGAGCGGCCGCATCTTCGATCCGAACAGCGGCAGCACCTACGATTCCACCATCGCGATGAGGAGCCCGGACACGCTACGCGTCCAGGGCTGTGCGTTCGGCGGCATGTTCTGCGGCGGCCAGACCTGGACGCGGGTGAATTGATTGCCTGCAAATCGTAGCCCGGATGGAGCGAAGCTTAATCCGGGATTTTCACCATGGGAGAGACCGCCCCGGATTGCGCTTCGCTCCATCCGGGCTACGGTCTCATAAAATCAAAAGCCCCGCCTGATAGCGGGGCTTTCATCTTGCGAACTGCTACGACGCTTCAGCCGACCTTGCCGCTGTATTCCTCGTCGGTGACGTGCTCCATCCAGGTCGAATAGACGCCATCGAGCGCCTCCTGCATGGCGATGTGGGTCATGCTGTTGTCCGGCGAGGCCCCGTGCCAGTGCTTCTCGTTCGGCGGAATCCAGACGACGTCGCCAGGGCGGATCTCCCTGATCGGGCCGCCCTTGGCCTGCACACGCCCGATGCCGGAGATCACATACAGCGTCTGTCCGAGCGGATGGGTGTGCCAGGCGGTGCGTGCGCCGGGCTCGAACGACACGCGCGAGGCGTTCAGCCGCGCCGGCGCAGGCGCCATGTTGATCGGGTCCTGCAACACCGTGCCGGTAAAATTCTCCTTCGGCGCGCGGCGGGTCGGCCGCGAGCCGGAAACGTGGATGTCCATGGGGTTACCTCCCTTTCTTGACGTTATTTCTTGGTCGCGGCGTAGCGCGCCTTGGTCTCGGCATTCATCGGATACAGGCCGGGCAGCTGGGCGCCATTGTTCACCTCGTTGACGATCCAGGCTTCCATCCGTTCCTGCTCCGGCCCCTCGGCCAGCACATGATCGAGGAACGCCTGCGGGATCAGCACCGCGCCGTCCTGGTCGGCCACCACCACGTCATTCGGGAATACGGCAACGCCGCCACAGCCGATCGGTTCGCCCCAGCCGACGAAGGTCAGACCTGCAACCGACGGCGGAGCCGCGTAGCCGTCGCACCACACCGGCAGGCCGGTGCCGAGCACGCCCTCGACGTCGCGCACCACGCCGTCGGTGATCAGCGCCGTCACCCCGCGCTTGGCCATGCGGGCGCAGAGGATGTCGCCGAAAATGCCGGCATCGGTGATGCCCATGGCATCGACCACGGCAATGCAGCCCGCCGGCATCGCCTCGATCGCGGTGCGGGTCGAGATCGGCGACGACCAAGATTCCGGCGTCGCCAGATCCTCACGGGCCGGCACGAAACGCAGCGTGAAGGCCGGTCCGACCAGCCGCTTCTGCCCGGGCTTCAAGGGCTTGGTGCCGCGCATCCAGATGTTGCGCAGGCCCTTCTTGAGCAGGACGGTGGTGATGGTGGCGGTGGACACGTGCGACAGCGTCGCGATCGCTTCGGCGGACAGTGACATCTGGAAAGCTTGCTCCGATGGGAGGAAAAGACCGGCGCATGTTGCCGGGCAAAGGCCTTGCGTCAAGGGCTGCGCGAAAAAGCTGCGATCATCCAAATTTATCGCCGGCATGCCGATTAATTTATTGAAGTTGCTGCATCATTTTGCACGAAGCGAATTCCGTTTTATCTCGAAACACGCTAGCTTGATGGCTGACGACAGCGCTTGACCCAATGGCCGAACCCTTAAGTCCTCCCCGCCTTTTGCCGAGTGGCGACAGCGCCATCACGGTGGAATTCAGCCGCACCATCGACGACGCCGCCAACCGGCGGGTGCTGGCGCTCGACCACGTGATATCCGCCGAGCCGATCGCCGGCATCACCGAGACCGTGCCGACCTACCGGTCGCTGCTGGTGCATTACGACCCCGTGCAGATCGGCTTCGATGCGCTCGGGGAGCAACTGCTCGCACGCTCCGCAAAGGCGCCGCCGACCGAGACCGGAACGCGGCGCTGGCGCATCCCGGTGACCTATGGCGGCGAGCACGGCATCGATCTCGAGGACGTCGCGAAGGCGCTCAAAACCACGCCCGACCAGATCGTGGCGCGCCACGTCGCCGGCGACTATCGCGTCGCCATGATCGGCTTCACGCCAGGCTGGTCCTATCTCAGCGGACTGGAGAAGTTCCTGCACATGCCGCGGCGCAAGGATCCGCGGCTACTGACCCCGGCCGGCACCATTTCGATCGGTGGCATCCAAACCGGCGTGCAGTGCCTGGCCGGCCCGAGCGGCTGGCACCTGCTCGGCCGCACGCCGGTGCGAACCTACCAGTTGCATCGCGAGCCGACCTTCCTGCTCGAGCCGGGCGATGCCATCACCTTCACCGCGATCGACGCCAAGACCTTTGCCGAACAGGACCGCGCCGCCGAGGCCGGCGAGTTCGTCGCCGAACTGGTGACGCCATGAGCAAGCTCGTCGTCACCTCGATCGGCCCGGCGAGCTCGGTGCAGGACGCTGGTCGTCCGGGCTCGCAGCGCTACGGTCTCGTGCCGAGCGGCGCGATGGACCGGCTTTCGCTGGCGGCCGCCAACACGCTGGTCGGCAACGACCTGTTCGCCGCCGCGGTCGAGATCGGCCCGTTCGGCGCCAGCTTCACCGCGCGCGGGGGCGCGGTGCGCGTCGCCCTCGCCGGCGCGTCGCGCAATGCCGATATCGGCGGCCGGCCAGTCGCGTTCGACAGCTCGGCGACGCTCGCCGAAGGTGAGACGCTCACTCTCGGCTTCGCGCGCGGCGGCTCGTTCAGCTATCTCGCGATCGAGCACGGCATCGAGGGCGAGCCGATGTTCGGCAGCCTCGCCGTCAACGCCCGCGCCGGGCTTGGCAGCCCCTACCCGCGGCCGCTGCAAAGCGGCGACGAGTTGACGACGCAAGCCGCGAGCGGCGCGCCCGAACGCCGCATCGAATTGCCTGCCGCGACCGATGCGCCGATCCGCATCGTGTTCGGCCCGCAGGACGACGAGTTCGCCGAGGACCACAAGAAGCTGCTGGTCGACAGCGAGTGGAAGATCTCGGCGACCAGCGACCGCATGGGCTATCGCCTCGAAGGTCCCGTCATCAAGCATCTCGACGGCCACAACATCGTCTCCGACGGCACCGTGAACGGCAGCATCCAGGTACCCGGCAACGGCCAGCCGATCGTGCTGATGCCGGACCGCGGCACCAGCGGCGGCTATCCGAAGATCGCAGCCGTGATCACGGCCGATTTCGGCCGCTTCGCGCAGATCTCGGCCGGCCGACCGTTCCGCTTCAAGGCGGTGACGATGGCGGAAGCGCAGGCCGAGTCGATCAAGTTCCACGAGCTGCTGCGTTCCCTGCCCGACCGCCTCCGCGGCATTGAGGATTTTGGCCTCAACATCGAGGCGCTGCGGGATGCGAATGTCGCGGGTCAGGCCGTCAACGCCGTCGATGTGTCGACCTGGCAAGTTGCGCTACCCTGAATCTATACGAACAACAGACGGATCGATCGTCATGACCTCAACCATCGACCTCAATTGCGATCTCGGCGAAAGCTTTGGCCCCTGGGAAATGGGCAATGATGCCGCGATGATCGAGCTTGCGACCTCGGTCAACGTCGCCTGCGGCTTTCATGCCGGCGACGCCGACATCATGCGCAAGACGGTCGAGCTGGCGAAGGCGCGCGGCGTCAGCGTCGGCGCCCATCCCGGCTATCGTGACCTGCACGGCTTCGGCCGCCGCCCGATGCCGGGACTGACGTCCTCGGAGATCGAGAACCTGATCGCCTATCAGATCGGCGCTTTGCAGGCGATCGCGACCGCGGCCGGCCACAAGGTCACCCACGTGAAGGCGCATGGCGCGATTTCCAACGTCGCTTGCGAGGACGACATGACGGCACGAGCGATCGCCAATGCGATCAAGGCAGTCGATCCCAATCTCATCTTCGTGGTGCTCGCCAACTCGAAGCTGGTGCGCGCAGGTGAAGCGGCGAATCTGCGGATGGCGCATGAGGTGTTCGCCGACCGCGCCTATGAGGACGACGGCAACCTGGTGTCGCGCAAGAAGCCCGGCGCGGTGCTGCACGATCCCAAGGCGATTGCCGATCGTGTGGTGCGGATGGTGCAGGACGGCGCGGTCGTCTCGGTCACCGGCAAGGTGATCAAGATGCAGACCGATACCGTCTGCATCCACGGCGACACGCGCGGTGCCGTCGAGATTGCGCGCGGCCTGCGCGAGGCGCTGAAGCAGGCGGGCATCACCGTTGCGCCGTTCAAGACCGCGCACTAAGCCGCGAACATCGATCAAAAAAGGGCCGGTCGCCGCGCCGGCCCTTTTAGATTCCGCTAAGAGTCTTCTTAAACCCAAACTTGCCGTTTGATTGTTAGGTGCAGCTTCCGAGCCTTTGATTGTCCTCTTAGGAAATTGGGTACGAAAGCATGTTCCGCACCAGCCTCTCTCTCACCATTGCCGCGGTTGCCACCGCCGCCTTCACCAGCGCGGCATCCGCCGGCTGCTACAGCTGCTATACGCCGCCGCCCCAGCCGTGCACGACCTGCTATCAGGTGCAGAGCGTGCCGCCGCAGTATCGCACTGTGCAGGAGACCGTCATGGTGGCGCCGGGCCGCGTCGTCGCGCATCGCACGCCGGCACAGTATCGTACCGTGATGGTGCCGAGGACGGTGATGGTCGCGCCCGAAGGCGTCGCCTATGAGCGCATCCCGCCGCAATACGCCACCCAGGAGCGCACCCAGATGGTCTCGCCGGGCTATTCCTACTACGCGCCGGTTCAGCCGACCTGCAACACCTGCGGTGGCGGCTACGGCTACGGATATGGTCGCGGCTACGGCTACTGAGCCGTCAGCATCCAGCCAACACAAAGCCGCCGCCTGATGACATCAGACGGCGGCTTTTGAATGTTCTGAAGGGCTCAGAACGGGTGGACGGACAGCGTGCCGAACACGATGGCCGCGATCACCGCAAAGGCACTGTACAGCGCCGCGGTGTGAATTCCGGTCCCGGACTTCCGTGAAATGTTTCGCGCGTAAAGGTGCAGGCGGGCCTCCGCCGATAGCTCGCGCATGGTCGATCTCCAACGCCCCATTCTCGGGCATATGGAATATCGTTCGCGGGCGGATTCAAGCGGGCGGCAAAAATAGCGATGCCGCCGCCTTCGGGAACCGGGTTCCGAGAGGAATATTCCTTCCCGCGCGCTCGGCCGAGAATCCTATTCGCTGCAATTCGAGGCGTCGGGAACCCGCGCCAGTCCTGCAATAACCGAAAATCTCGAAAACAACCCCATGCAAAGTAGCCGGAGGTCGATAGCTGAGGCGCTACCGCGCCCGCGCCTGTTGCCCATCCCTGTCCCGGCAACACCACGCACGGTCGTGCACGTGCCGCCGGAAGCGGCCGCTGCGGCGCGCTCAGGCCTTCCAGCGCCCGATCTTGAACGCCGCCAGATGCCCCGGAACGTCGCTCGGGTCGAACGGCGGGCCGGCGAACGCCCCGATGGCGCTGGAGGCGCCGGCCGGGCGGCCTGATGCGGCGTCGTAGAGATCGGGCCTGAACACGGCCATGGCGATCTTCAGCGCCTCCGGCCGGTACGGCGTCTGGCCCCAGCGAACCATCTGCGCATAGAGCCAGGCCGCCTGCCCCGGATCAGGCCGCGCCGCAGCCTCGCGCCCGACCAGCAGATAGCGATTGCTCTCGCGCATGGTGCCGTCGGGCGAGATCTTCAGGTGGCCATCGAGCGTGCGCTGGATGACGCTGGCATCGACGCCGATCCGCTCGGGCTGCGCCAGGATGCGCGCGACCTCGGACCGGTTCTCGGGCCGCTCGATGAACTCCACGGCGCGCAGATGCGCACGCACCAGCGCCGCCACGATGTCGGGATGCTTCTCCGACCAGCTCTGCCGCACTGCCAGCACCTTTTCCACCGCGCTGAGCAGGATGTCGGAGACGAAGTGCAGGATGTGGCCGATGCCAAGATCGACCGCGATCGAATTCCAGGGTGCGCCGACACAGAACGCGTCGACATGGCCGTTGGCTAGACTGTCGACCATGTAGGGCGGCGGCAGCACCACGAGCTGAACATCCTCATCGGGATCGACGCCTCCCGCGGCCATCCAGAACCGCAACTGGTAATTGTGGGTCGAGAACGGGAAGGTCATGCCGAAGGTCAGCGGCTCCGCCCCGCTCTTCCGCCGCTTGGCCACCACGCGGGCGAGCGCCTGTGCGGTTGCCATCGGATCGAAGCGGTCGCCGTCGATCTCTTCCATCAGCGCGGCGTGCAGCGCCGGCGATACGGTGATGGCATTGCCGTTGAGCCCGAGGTTGAAGGGCGCCGCGATCGGCACCTTGACGTGACCGAGCCCGAGGCTCGAGGCGATCGCCACCGGCGCCAACAGATGAGCGGCGTCGAACAGGCCGATATTGAGCTTGTCGCGGACGTTCGACCACGACACTTCCCGCACCAGCGTGACGTCGAGGCCTTCGGCCGCCGCGAATTCCTTGTCGACGGCAACGATCAGCGCGGCAGCGTCGACCAGCGGAATGAACCCGATGCGCAATGGTGTGGTCATTTCAACAGCTCCGACGCCGTCAGGATCGATTGCGCGATCTCTCCGATTTTCTTTTTCTCGCGCATCGCGGTCGAGCGCATCAGCACGTAGGCCTCCTCCTCGGTCAGCCCCTTCACCTTCATCAGGATGCCCTTGGCGCGGTCGATCACCTTGCGCTCCTCCAGCGCGTGCTTGGTGCGGTCGAGCTCGTCCTGCAGCTTGGCGAAGGCATTGAAGCGGGAGACGCAGAGATCGAGGATCGGCTTCATCCGCTCCTTCTTGAGACCGTCGACGATGTAGGCGGAGACGCCCGCCTCGACCGAGGCCTGGATCGAGGCGGCGTCGCTCTGGTCGACGAACATCGCGATCGGCCGGCGGACGGCACGGCTGACCTGGAACATTTGTTCCAGCACGTCGCGACTGGGGTTCTCGAGGTCGATGACGATGATCTCGGGGTCGAGCGCATAGATTCGCGAGAGCAGGCTCTGCATCTCGCTGATATGCACGACGTCCGTATACCCGGCCTCCCGCAGTCCCTCCTCCAGGATGGCCGCTCGGATCGGGCTCTCGTCGACTATGACGATCTTGGGAGACGATTCAGCGCTCATCGACAACTCTTAAGGCCCGGCAGATGCATCCATATCATGCCGGAAGCCCCGGGAAAGGGTTGTAATTCTCGGCAATTGGGACTAGCTCCTGCCCATTCATCAGGCAGATCAGAGATATGCAAGAGGCCGCCGCGCCGAAAGTGAGCTTTGTGTCCTTGGGGTGCCCCAAGGCGCTGGTCGATTCCGAGCGCATCATCACCCGGCTGCGCGCGGAAGGCTATGAGCTGGCGCGCAAGCATGACGGCGCCGACATCGTCATCGTCAACACCTGCGGCTTCCTCGACAGCGCCAAGCAGGAATCGCTCGCCGCGATCGGCGAGGCCATGGCCGAGAACGGCAAGGTCATCGTCACCGGCTGCATGGGCGCCGAGCCGGAGCAGATCGAGAGCGCCTATCCCGGCGTGCTCTCGATCACGGGGCCGCAGCAATATGAGAGCGTGCTGGACGCCGTGCACCGCGCGCTGCCGCCGGCGCACAACCCGCATATCGACCTGGTGCCGCCGCAGGGCGTCAAGCTGACGCCGCGGCACTACGCGTATCTGAAGATTTCCGAAGGCTGCAACAACCGCTGCAGCTTCTGCATCATCCCGAAGCTGCGCGGCGATCTGGTGT
The DNA here is from genome assembly GCF_054063355.1 of Bradyrhizobium sp. USDA 4502. Taxonomy (NCBI): domain Bacteria; kingdom Pseudomonadati; phylum Pseudomonadota; class Alphaproteobacteria; order Hyphomicrobiales; family Nitrobacteraceae; genus Bradyrhizobium; species Bradyrhizobium sp. USDA 4502. The sequence continues at coordinate 2,955,414 of NZ_JBSSGF010000001.1, read as the reverse complement.
CGCGGCCGGCCAACGACGTGCTGCGCGAGGCCGAGAAGCTGATGAAGGCCGGCGTCAAGGAATTGCTCGTCATCTCGCAGGACACCTCGGCCTATGGCATCGACCTGAAATACGCCGAGAGTCCCTGGCAGGATCGCAGCGTCCGCGCAAAATTCTTCGATCTCGCCAAGGAGCTCGGTGAACTCGGCGCCTGGGTGCGGCTGCAATATGTCTACCCCTACCCGCATGTCGACGAGGTCATCGGCCTGATGACCGAGGGCAAGGTGCTGCCTTATCTCGACATCCCGTTCCAGCATGCGAGCCCGGACGTGCTGCGCGCGATGAAGCGCCCGGCTGCGCAGGAGAAGACGCTGGCGCGGATCCAAAAGTGGCGCGAGCAGTGCCCGGAGCTGACGCTGCGCTCGACCTTCATCGTCGGCTTCCCCGGCGAGACCGATTCCGATTTCGCCTATCTGCTCGACTGGCTCGATGAAGCCGGGATCGACCGCCTCGGCTGCTTCAAATATGAGCCGGTTGCCGGCGCCGCGTCGAACGCGATTGGCAACGCCGTGCCCGACGAGATCAAGCAGGAGCGCTGGAATGCGCTGATGGCGCGGCAGCAGAAGATCTCCGCGAGGCGCCTGAAGCGCAAGGTCGGCACCCGCCAGCAGGTCATCATCGACGAGGTCGGCCCCACGGTGGCGAAGGGCCGGTCAAAGGCCGACGCGCCTGACATCGACGGCGCCGTCTACCTCACCAGTCGCCGCCCGCTGAAGGTCGGCGAGATCGTCACCGCCAAGATCGAGCGCTCCGACCAATACGACCTCCACGGCAGCGTCGCCGGATTCTGACGCTTGACATGTTCCGGCGTTCGGCTGTATGGCCCTCCGCCATGAAGCTGAACCGGACCCACCGCCGCGCCATCTGCCGTCGTCGCACCCGCGACGATGCTGGGCTGCGCCGTGTCCGACGCCATCGCTGATCCTATAAATCAGCCAAGGTTTTCGAGAAGGCCGCGCCCCCAAAGCGCGGCCTTCTCGCTTTTCGGCCTGCCCTTTCCCAACACCGACCCAGAGGAGAACGACATGACCAACGCTACCCATCCGTTCGATGCGCTGATGGACATCACCGCTCGCCCCGAGGTCGTGTTCGTGCGCGGCGCGGGCTCGTATTTGTGGGACAGCAAGCGCAACCGCTATCTCGACTTCGTGCAGGGCTGGGCCGTGAATCCCCTCGGCCACTCGCCGGTCATCGTAGCCGACGCGCTGGCCGCGCAGGCGAGACGGCTGCTGACGCCAAGCCCGGCGTTCTACAACGAGCAGAGCCTGAAACTGGCAAAGTTGCTGGTTGACAACAGCTGCTTCGACCAGGTGTTCTTTGCCAATTCGGGCGCGGAGGCCAATGAAGGTGCGATCAAGCTCGCGCGGAAATTCGGCGCCAAGTACAAGAATGGCGCCCACGAGATCATCAGCTTCGAAGGCGGCTTCCACGGCCGCACGCTCGCGACCATGTCGGCCTCGGGCAAGAAGGCGTTCGAGCCCCTGTTCGAGCCGAAGGTCCCGGGCTTCCGCAAAGCCAGGCTGAACGATATCGAGTCGGTGCGAAGGCTGATCTCGTCGTCGACGGTCGCGGTCATGCTGGAGCCGATCCAGGGCGAGGCCGGCGTCTGGCCCGCGACGGATGAGTTTTTGCAGGAGTTGCGGGTGCTGACCCAGCAGCGCGGCCTGCTGCTCATTGTCGACGAGATCCAGACCGGCATCGGCCGGACCGGAAAGCTGTTCGGCTATCAGCACGCCGGGGTCGAGCCCGACATCATGACGCTCGGCAAGGGCATCGGCGGCGGCGTGCCGCTCGCGGCCCTGCTCGCGACCGAGCATGCCGCGTGCTTCGATCACGGCGATCAGGGCGGCACCTTCAACGGCAATCCGCTGATGTGCGCCGCGGGGCTTGTCGTGCTCGATCAGATCGGAAAGCCCGATTTCCTGAAATCGGTCGTCGATGCCGGCCTTTTGCTCGAGCGCGAATTGCAGCGGCTGTCGTCGCGGCACGGTCTCGGCGAGATCAGGGGCCGCGGCCTCCTGCTGGCGCTCGACCTGAAGATGCCGATCGGTGCCGCCGTGGTTGCCGAGGCGTTCGCGGCCGGCGTGCTGATCAACTCGCCGCAGCCGGACACGCTGCGCTTCATGCCGGCGCTGAACGTGACGCGGGAGGAGATTTCCGTTGTCATCGACTGCCTGGATACGGTGCTGACCAAGGTCGGCGCGGCGCGGCGGGTGGCGTAGGATCCTCCCCGCTCGTCATTGCGAGGAGCGAAGCGACGAAGCAATCCATCTTCCCGGGTGGAGAGGTGGATTGCTTCGCTTCGCTCGCAATGACGGCGAGAATTACGGCCGCAGGATCGCTGCGCCCGTCGTCGTCCGGCTCTCCAGGTCGATATGCGCCTTGGCCGCATCCTTCAGCGCATAGGCGTGGTTGATCGGCACATGCAGCTTGCCGTTGATCACGGCGGCGAACAGCGTGTCGGCGCCTTCGAGCAATTCCTTGCGGGTGCCGACATAGTCGTTGAGCTTGGGCCGCGTCGCGAACAGCGAGCCGTGGTTGTTGAGCTCGGCGAGCGGGAACGGCGGTACCGGGCCCGACGCGTTGCCGAAGGAGACGAACAGACCGCGTGGCCTGAGGCAGGACAGCGATCCCGGGAACGTGGTCTTGCCGACGCCGTCATAGACGACGTCGCAGAGCTCGCCCCGGCTGATCTGCTTGACGCGTTCGACGAAGTTCTCCTCGTTGTAGAGGATGACGTGATCGCAGCCATTGGCGAGTGCGAGATCGGCCTTCGCCTTCGAGCCGACGGTACCGATGACATGCGCGCCGAGCGCCCGCGCCCATTGGCAGGCGAGCAGCCCGATGCCGCCCGCCGCGGCGTGGATCAGCACGCGATGGCCGTGCTCGACCTTGAAGGTCTTGTGCAGGAGATACCAGACCGTGAGGCCCTTCAGCATCAGCACGGCGCCCTGCTCGTAGGTGATATGGTCGGGCAGCTTGACGAGCTTGTCGGCCGGGATGACGCGCTCGGACGCGTAGCCGCCGAGATTGTAGTAGTAGGCGACGCGATCGCCGGGGTGGAAATTGGTCACGCCCGGACCCACGGCCAACACCTCGCCTGCAGCCTCATTGCCGGCAATGAACGGCAGGCCGGGCGCCTTGTAGAGGCCGGTGCGGAAATAGACGTCGATGAAGTTCAGACCGACCGCATGCTGGCGGATCCGGACCTCGCCCGTCCCCGGCGCGCCCACCTCGACGTCCTCGTAGGTTAGGACTTCCGGGCCTCCCACCTGGTGCACGCGCACAGCCTTGGTCATGTCGTCGCTCCCCTCAATATCAGCGTCAAGCGAGCGAATGCCATCGCGGCCGGCTTGTCAACCAAGCGGGCCGGAACCGGCTACGGCACGATCCGGAAAAGTGCGAAGCGGCTTTCCCTCGCGACAAACGCGCAGCGTTTGCGCGGAGATCATGCCCATCAGCGCGCCGGCTTCCTGCGGTTGCGCTTGGCCATGACGTTGAACGCCTCGACCGCGGCCGAGAAGGCGATCGCGAAATAGATGTAGCCGCGCGGGATGTGGAATTTGAAGCCGTCGGCCACCAGCGCCACGCCGATCAGCACCAGGAAGGCCAGCGCCAGCATCTTGGTGGTCGGATGCTCCGCGACAAACCGCGCCACCGGTCCCGACGAGATGTACATGATGGCGCAGGCGATCACCACCGCCGCGATCATGATCTCGATGTCCTGCGCCATGCCGATCGCGGTGATGATCGAATCCAGCGAGAACACCAGGTCGATGATGATGATCTGCACGATCACCCAGAAGAACGCGCTGGCGCTCGGCCTGTCATCGGCGTCCGCCTCGCGCGCCTCGACCTCGCCGTGGATCTCATGGGTCGCTTTCGCGATCAGGAACAGGCCGCCGCCGATCAGGATGATGTCGCGCCACGACAGCGCGACGTCGCTGACGGTGATCACCGGTTGGGTCAGCCCGATCAGCCAGACCAGGATCGAGAGCAGCACAATGCGGAACACCAGCGCCAGCAGCAGGCCGATCTGCCGCGCGCGCTTGGCCTGCGCCGGCGGGATCCGCGACACGATCACCGACAGGAAAATCACGTTGTCGATGCCGAGCACGATCTCGAGCGCAGTCAGGGTCAGCAGCGCCGCCCAGGCTTCCGGGCTGGTGATCAGTTGCATCATGCTCTGAAGGCTTTCATCCGGCGGATCACGGTATCGCTGCCGATGATGTAGACGGCGATGGCGCAGAGACCGAAGGTGATCGGGGCTCCGACCACGAAATCGTTGGCAAGCGTGTACATGCCGAGCAGTGCCCATGCGCCGAGCAGCCACAGCGTCAGCCAGCGCAGCCGCACCACACGCAGCGGATGCAGCACGTGGAACGGCGCGAAGGTCAGCGCGATCAGGGCCGCGACCACGATCGTCGACAGCACCGGCGGCAGGTGCAGCAGGAACAGGTAGAACGCCGCCGCATTCCACAGCGCCGGGAAACCGCGGAAATGGTTGTCATCGGCCTTCATGCGGCGGTCGGCGAAATACAGCGCGCTGGAGACCACGATGCCGATGCCGAGGATCGGCGCCGCCAGCGGCAGCAGCATGCCGCTCGCGGTGATCGCATAGGCCGGCACGAACACATAGGTGACGAAATCAACCACCAGGTCGAGCACCTCGCCCGACCAGTTCGGCTGCAGCCGCACCACGTCGAGCCGGCGCGCCAGCGGGCCGTCGATCCCGTCGATGATGAGCGCAACCCCGAGCCAGGCGAACATGTTGGCCCAGTGCTCGCGCACCGCCTCCAGCATCGCCAGCAGCGCGACCCCGGCGCCGAGCGCCGTGAAAATATGAACGGTGAATGCGGCGGTCCGCATCCGTTCTGGCAACGCATCGGGCTGGCTCGAATGCTCCATCGGCCGAGTGCTATCAGGAATCGGACCGGTTTGCATATGCGGTCTTGCGGCGTTCCGCCGCGCAAAGCGTTGGAAACTCTTGGTGGTTACCGATGGCTTGAAAATCGGGCCAAGCATGTCAAATGTCCTGATATGACCGACAGCTCGCTGGATTATGACGTTATCGTAATAGGCGGCGGTCCGGCCGGATTAACGGCTGCGATTGCCCTTGCCGACGCAGGTGCGCGGACTGCGCTGCTGGCGCGCCGCGCGCCCTATGCCGACAACAGGACCACCGCGCTGCTCGGTGCCTCGACCGATATCCTGGATCGGCTCGACGTCTGGCGGCGCTGCAGCGACCGAGCGGCGTCGCTCAAGACCATGCGCCTCGTCGACGACACCGGCCGCCTGATCCGTGCGCCCGAGGTGCGCTTCTCGTCCGACGAGATCGGCCGCGAGCAATTCGGCTTCAACATCGACAACCGCTCGCTGGTCGCGGCGCTCGAGGACCGCGCCGGCGAAATGTCCGCGCTGACGCGGTTCGACGATGAAGCCGCCTCGGTGCGGCCGGACGATGCCGCGGTCACCGTGGTGACGCGGCAGGGCCAGTCGCTTCACGCCCGGCTCGTGGTCGGTGCCGACGGGCGCCATTCATTGTCCCGCGAGGCCGCCGGCATCGAGGTGACAAGCCGCGAGCTCGGGCAGTCCGCCCTCACCTTCAACGTCACCCACACCCGGCCGCACCACAACATCTCGACCGAGTTCCACACCGAGCACGGCCCCTGCGTGTTCGTGCCGCTCAGCGGCGTCAGAAGCAGCGTGGTCTGGGTCTCGGCGCCCAAGGAGGCCGAACGGCTGATGGCACTCGGGGACGACGAATTGTCCGTCGCCGCCGAGCGACAATCGCATTCGATCCTCGGCCGCGTCGAGGTCCAGGGCGGCCGTCACGTGTTTCCGCTGGCGATCGAACGGCCGCGGCAATTCGCCAAGGACCGGATCGCGCTGGTCGGGGAATCCGCCCATGTGCTGCCGCCGATCGGCGCGCAGGGCCTCAATATGGGACTGCGCGATGCCGCTGATATCGCCGAGATCACGGGGCAGGCGATCGGTCGTGGTGAAGATCCCGGCGCGCCCAATGTGCTGTCGCGCTACCAGGCGGCGCGGCGCCCCGATGTCGCCAGCCGGACCTGGGCGATCGACATCGCCAACCGGTCGCTGCTGAGCGATTTCCTCGGCATGCAGACGGCGCGTGCTGCCGGCCTGCATCTGCTCGGCGCATTCGGCCCGTTGCGGCGCCTCGCGATGCGCGAAGGCCTCGCGCCATCGTGGCGGCGGTGAGCAAAGCGTTTTCGAGCGAAGTGGGTACCGGTTCGCGTTAAGAAATCGCGTCAAATAAGAAGCGCGCCGATCAGGGAAACACCAGCCGTCCGCTCTGGATGAACCACATCACGCTGGTCAGCGTGACAACCGAGGCGAAGGTGCCGATCAGCACCGCGACCGACGCCGGCTCGATCCAGGTGTCGTTCTGCCGCGCGATCACGAACACGTTGAGCGCCGGCGGCAGCGAAGCCATCAGCACCGCTGTCGCGGCCCAAGGCTGCGCGAACGGGCCGAACAGCAGCATCAGGCCGAACGCCAGCAGCGGATGGATCAAGAGCTTGATCGCGACCACGCCCGGGACCTCCCACGGCACCCGCTCGAACGGCCGCAGGGCCACCGTGATGCCGAGCACGAACAGCGCCGTCGGCGCGGCGGCGTTTTCCAGGAACTGGATGGTGCGATCGAGCGCGACCGGGATCGGGATGTGAAACGCGGCGACCAGCGCCCCGAACACCGCCGACATGATCAGCGGGTTCTGCACGATCTGCCGCAGCACCACGCCGAGTGCGTGCAGCAGCGAGGGATGGTCGCGGTCGGTGAGCTCGATCAGCAGCGGCACGATCGAGAACAGGAAGATGCTGTCGCAGCAGAAGATCAGCGCGGTCGGCGCCGCCGCCTTGGCACCGAGCACGGCGAGCGCGAGGCCAGGCCCCATATAGCCGATATTGCCATAGGCGCCCGACAGGCCGGCCAGCGTCGCCTCGCGCAGCGTGAGCCCGCCGATCACCTTGCCCGCGACCATCGCCAGGAAGAATGCGAGCACGGTTCCGAGCGTGGTGGCGATCAGGAATGGCGGGTTGTTCAGCTCCGCAAACGGCGTCTTGGACATGATCCCGAACAGCAGCGCCGGCAACGAAACGTAAAGCAGGAAGAAATTCATCCAGGCGAGCCCGCTCTCGGGCAAACCCTTGGCCTTGCCGCACGCGTAACCGATGAAGATCAAGCCGAAATACGGCAACGCCAGATTGAGGATATCGATCATTCTGAAAGTAGTTTCTCGGCCGGATTTCGGGTCGTTTTTGCAGGGCTGGAATCGGTAAAGCGCGGGTTAATTCGGACCTTAGCCCCTAGCATCGGCCACAATGTTGGTCTATCGACGAGCCATGATCAAAGCGCGCACCGCCAAGTTTCAGATCGGGCAGATCGTCCGTCACCGGGTGTTCTCCTTCCGGGGCGTGATCTTTGATATCGACCCGGAGTTCAACAACACCGAGGAATGGTGGCTGTCGATCCCCGAGGACATGCGGCCCCACAAGGACCAGCCGTTCTACCATTTGCTCGCAGAAAACTCGGAGACCGAGTACGTCGCCTATGTCTCGGAGCAGAACCTCTTGCCCGACGAGTCCGGCGAGCCGATCCGGCATTCGCAGGTGGCGGAGATCTTCATCAAGGACAAATCGGGCGGCTACCGTCCGCGCAATCCGTCGCTGAACTGAGGTCCGGCGGCGCTCCGGCGAATGCCACGGCGTTCGCGCTGCCACGCTCACACCCCCTCGCGCTTGGCCAAGACAACCGCGATTGCCCAGACGGCAAAGCCCGCCAGCGCCAGCCCCGCGCCGACGAGGCCGGTCGACGTCCAGCCATAGCCGGCTGCAACCGCCATTCCGCCGAGCCACGGACCCAGCGCATTGGCGACGTTGAAGGCGGAGTGGTTGAGCGCGGCGGCGAGGCTCTGCGCCTCGCCCGCGACGTCCATCAGCCGGGTCTGCAACACGGTGGCGAGCGCCCCGCCCAGCCCGATCAGGAACACGTCGGCGGTCAGCGTCCAGAAATTTCCGGCCGCCAGCGGATAGAGCGCGAGCGTCGCCGCCGACCACAGCAGGAGCCTGCCCGCGGTTGCCATCAGCGCGCGGTCGGCGAAGCGCGGCACGATGATGTTGCCGGCGGTAAGGCCGGCGCCGAACACGCACAGCGTGACCGGCACCAGCGCGGCCGAGGTGTGGGTCACCGCCAGCATGGTCGAGGCCAGATAGGTGTAGACCGAGAACAGCCCGCCGAAACCGATGGCGCCGATCGCCAGCGTCAGCCAGACATGCTTGCGCCCGAGTGCCGACAGTTCACGCAGCGGGCTCGCCTTGCTGTTGGCGGCATCACGCGGGGCGAAGATCAGGACCAGGACCGCGGTCAAGAGCGCGAGGCCGGCGACGATCGCGAAGGCCCAGCGCCAGCCGATCGCCTGCCCGACCCCGTTGGCGAGCGGAACGCCGATCGTGGTCGCGATGGTGAGCCCCAGCAGCACTCGGCCGACAGCCGCCGTGCGCTTGTCTGTAGGGACCAGCGAGGCCGCGACCAGCATGGCGATGCCGAAATAGGCGCCGTGCGGCAGCCCCGCCAGGAAGCGCAGCGCCAGCATGGTGTGATAATCGGGTGCGAGCCCCGAAAGGCCGTTCATCAGCGCGAAGAAACCCATCAGCGCGATCAGCAGCGTCCGCCGCGTCATGCGCGCCGACAACACCGCGATGACCGGCGCACCGACGACGACGCCGAGCGCGTAGGCGCTGATCGCATGGCCGGCCTGGGGCTCGCTGATGTGCATGTCGTGGGCGAAGAACGGCAACAGGCTCATGGTCGCGAATTCGGCGATGCCGATCGCAAAGCCGCCCATCGCCAGCGCGAGATGGACGATGCCGGGATGAAACGTTCCGGGGACGTTGTCCTGGCTGACGCGAACGCCAGCATCGACCGAAGCACCGCCGGTCGGCTGCTCCCGAGGCCGGGAGCGCGGTTCCCGCCGCTGCGTGCTGACTTGCTGGGACATTGCGCGACTTCCATGACTGCGAACGGCGGCCAGGATTCGCGGAAGAACCACGCGCAGATTTGCGCACCGAAGGCGCTGTTCGCGCTTTCGTCTGGCCTCCCGTCTCGGATTTATGATTGTGCTTCGACGCCGGACTGGTCCGGACAAGGCACCAACGATGCGCGCTCATCGCGCGACGCAATCGCAGCACCCTGCGGCGACCATCGCACACGATCTGCGCGATCACCAGCGCAGCAGGCTGCCAGCAGCCAGTCTGTTTCGCATGACAAAAAAGGCGCCCTTCCGGGCGCCTTTTGATCGCGATGATCTCGCGTTTTCTTGAACGCGTGATTGAAGTGCTTACTTGGCCGCCGGGTTGGCCGGCGCCGGAGCCTGCGCAGAGCCACCGCCCGCGCCTTCCAGCTTCTTGCGCTGCTCTTCGGCGCGCTTCTGCAACTCTTCCTGCAGCTTCTTCGAGTTTTCCTCGAACACCTTCGGATCGGTCGGCGGGCCGTCATAGGCCTTGGCGAATTCGGTGTTGAGCGGCAGCGGCAGCGTCAGCGGCGCGCCGTTGGAATTGATCGCCTGGACCACGAGGTTCTGGCCCTTCTTCATGTTGGCGATCAGCTCGGGCGTTGCTTCATAGTCGGACATGCAGCCGTTCTGGAAGCAGATCACATAGGGCGCCTGCTGCGGCGGGTTGCCGTCGACGATGATGCGGGTGCCGTGCACGAGCTGCATGCCGAGCGGCAGCGTGACGCGCAGGATCTTCTTCGGCTCGCCTTCCGGCTCGATGATCACGGCGGCGATCACCGGCTGGCCGGACTCGATGCGGCCGTCCTTGCCGGTGAAGCAGACCTGCTTGGCGTTGGCTTCCTGGCCCTTCAGGCAGAACTTGGTCCAGGGGGCGTAGATCAGCTGGATCTGCTGATCCTGCGCCGGCGGCTGGGCGGCCGCAGCGGGCGGCTGGCCGGCGGCCGGTGCTTGGGCGGGCGCCTGGGCTGCCGGAGCCTTTGGAGCTGCCTTGGGTGCCGCCTTGGGCGCAGCCTTCGGTGCCGCAGGCGCCGGCGCTGCCGGCTGCTGGGCCCGAGCGGCAGGAACCAGGAGCGCTGCAGAGAATGCCGTCGCCGCCATCAGGGCAACAATTCGCCCATGCGGCCGGACCGGGGCGGCCAAGATACGGAAATTCATTGCGGAAAACCCTTTCTGAACGGAAGCCCGAAACCGCTGCAGGCGCCGACACATAGCCGTTTGGGCGGCTGTCTCCTAGTCAATTGAGGCGGATACGTGACAGGCGTTCCCGCCTTCGAATTGCACGCCTTCAATACAGCGGCGCGCGGAAAGATCAATGCCGACAAGCGGATTTGCGCCCATCTCGCGGCGAGTTTCAGCCGCCTGTGATAAACCTCCGGACGTGACGTTTCGCGAATCAAATCCGGCGCCTCACGCACGTGTTCCCGGGCACACTTGGCGCGCCGCATGGGCCGCCATCTGGCTGGTCCTGGGGTACACGACGAGCGGGCTGGTCCCTGCGGCGGCCGCCGAGAGCCACGCGATCGCGATGCATGGCGCCCCAGCGCTGCCACCCGACTTTACCCACCTGCCCTATGCCAATCCCGACGCTCCCAAGGGCGGCCGCCTGGTCCAGGGCGTGATTGGCACCTTCGACAGCCTCAATCCCCTGATCATCAGGGGCATCGCCGTGCAGCAGGTCAGGGGCTACGGCTATGAGCGCGGTTATGTCTACGAAAGCCTGATGGCGCGGGGCAATAACGAGCCGTTCACGCTGTACGGCCTGCTCGCGCGCAGCGTCGAGACCGACGACGCCAGAAGCTATGTGACATTCCACATCGATCCACGCGCCCGCTTCTCGGATGGACGGCCGGTACTCGCCGACGACGTGCTGTTCTCGCTGGCGCTGCTGCGCGACCATGGCCGTCCGATGCACCGCCAGTATTATTCGAAAGTCGCAAAGGCCGAGGCGCTCGACCCGCTCACGGTCCGGTTCGATTTCGGCGGCGTGGCGGATCGCGAATTGCCGCTGATCCTCGGCCTGATGCCGATCCTGCCGCGGCACGCCATCGATCCCGAGAAGTTCGAGGAAACGACGTTGGCCCCGCCGATCGGGTCCGGCCCCTACCGCGTGACGGCGGTCAAGCCCGGCGCCAGCGTCACCTTCACGCGCGATCCCAATTATTGGGGCCGCGACCTGCCCATCAACCGCGGCCTCTGGAACTTCGACGAGATCAGGCTCGATTACTACCGCGAGGCCAACGGCATGTTCGAGGCCTTCAAGCGCGGCCTGTATGATTTCCGGACCGAGACCGAGCCGTTGCGCTGGCACGACGGCTATGACTTCCCGGCGGCGCGCAACGGCGAGGTGATCCGCGACACCATCAAGATCGGCACGCCGCGGCCGTCCGAATTCCTGGTTTTCAACAGCCGGCGGCCGAAATTCGCCGACCTGCGGGTGCGTCAGGCACTGGCGATGCTGTTCGATTTCGAATGGGTCAACCGCAACTATTATTTCGGACTGTTTTCGCGGGCCGGCGGTTTCTTCGCCGGATCGGATCTGTCCGCCTATGGCCGCCCCGCCGACGATCGCGAGCGCGAGCTGCTCAAGCCATATCTGTCGCACATCCAGCCCGATATCCTCGACGGCCGCTATCGACTGCCGGTCACCGACGGGTCGGGGCGCGACCGCGGCCTCCTGCGCAGTGCGCTCGCGCTGCTCGCCGAGGCGGGCTACGCGCTCGACGGCACAGTCTTGAAGCAGCGCTCGACAGGGACGCCGCTGCGCATCGAGATCCTGGTGACGACGCGCGAGCATGAGCGGATCGCCCTCGCCTATCAGCGTGACCTGAAGCGGGCCGGCATCGAAGCCGCGGTGCGGGTGGTCGACGCGGTGCAGTTCGAGCAGCGCCGGGTCGGCTATGACTTCGACATGATCCCCATCCGCTGGGACCAGTCGCTGTCGCCGGGCAACGAGCAGTGGTTCTACTGGAGCAGCCAGGCCGCCGATGTGCCGGGCACAAGGAATTACATGGGCGCCAAGGATCCCGCCATCGACGCCATGATTGCGGCGCTGCTCGCGGCACGCGAGCGGCCGGCTTTCGTCTCGGCGGTGCGGGCGCTGGACCGGGCCCTGATGTCGGGCTTCTACGCTATCCCCCTATTTAACTTGGGAGAGCAATGGATCGCGCGCTGGAATCGGATAGAACGGCCTTCGACCACGGCGTTGACGGGCTACCTGCCGGAGACCTGGTGGCAGAAGCCCGGCACGCAATCCAGATGATTTGCCGAGTGATACGACCCGACGCGGCATGACCTGGTCCGAGCGAAGCGATGCAACCGACGTTGAACCCGTGAACCAGTCGATCACCTCGCCAACGCTCGATACCCTGTTCAAGCGCACTTTGTCGCGGCAACCCGAGGCGCTGGCGCTGGTCGACCCGCTCAACAAGCAGCGCATCACCGGACAGACCCGCAAGCGCCTGACCTATGCCCAGGCCGACCGCGCGATCTCGGCGATCGCCGCCCACTTCGTGCAGAGCGGATTGCCGGCCAACACGGTGATCGCCGTGCAGCTGCCCGGCACGGTCGAATTCGCTCTGACCGTCCTTGCCGCGCATCGGGTCGGCCTCGTGGTGGTGCCGCTGCCGCTGCTGTGGCGGCAGGCCGAGCTGACGTCTGTGCTCAACCGCACCGCGGCGCGGGCAATCGTCAGCTGCGGCCGGATCGACGGCGTCTCCTATGCCGACATCGCCATGAACGCCGCGGCGGAAGCGTTCTCGATCCGCCATGTCTGCGGCTTCGGGACCGATCTGCCCGAAGGCATGGCGTCGCTCGACCAGGCGATCCTGGAGGACTCCCGGGCCTCGCGCCCGATGATCCAGGACGGCCGCAAGCCGGCGCTGATCTCCTTCGACGTCACCAGCGAAGGTCTTCGTCCGGTGCCGCGGGCGCATTTTGGCCTGATCGCCGGCGGGCTCGCGATGTCGCTGGAGAGCGATCTGCCGCCAGGCGCCACCATCATGTCGGCGTTCGCGCCGATGTCGTTCGCCGGCATCTGCGCGTCGCTGGTGACCTGGCTCCTGTCGGGCGGAACGCTGGTGTTGCACCACCCCTTCGACGAGGACGCGTTCGAGACCCAGTTCAACGATCACACCTGCAATACGCTGATCGCGCCGGCGCAGCTCGCGCTGCGGCTCGACGAGCGCGGCCTGTCGGAGCGCCTGCCCAGCCTGCGCACCGTGATCGGCCTCTGGCGTACGCCGGAGCAGGTTGCCTCCAGCGCGCACTGGAGCTCGCGGCGGGTGACCATGACCGACGTCTATCTGTTCGGCGAGGCCGGGCTGTTCGGCGCCCGCCGCACCGCCGAGGACGGATCGCCGGCCGTGATCAAGCCGGGGCCGCACAGTGCGCCGCGCGAAGCGCCCGGCGCATCGGTCGCCGGCGAGATCCTGCTGACGCCGAAGGGCACGCTCGGCCTGCGCGGCCCGATGGTGCCGGTCGCCGCCTATGCGCCGCCGCCTCCGCCCGGCGACAGCCTGATCGCGCCGCCGCCGCGCGATTTCGTCGACACCGAATATGCCGCGCGGGTCGATCGCGCGACCGGGGCCGTCAACATCACCGCGCCGCCGTCGGGGGTGATGACGGTCGGCGGCTACCGCTTCCTCGCCCAGGAGCTGCAGGAGTGGTCGCGGCGCCTCGGCCAGGGCGCGCTGCTCACCGCATTGCCGGACCGTCTCAGCGGCCACCGGCTCGCCGGACGGGCACAGGACAATGCGCGCGCCCGCGACGCCCTCACAGAACTTGGGCTTAACCCCTTGATGGTCGAGGCATTTCGCGACCGTGGTGGCGCCGGGTTGAGTTAAAATCTTATCATTGTGTTAGTCTTATCATTGTGTTGACGCCGCATTAAGCCATGCGAACTAGCATCGCAGCCGTTGCTGATCTTAAGCATTGGTTTCGAGCGTTCGAATGTCCCAACAAGGTCCGGTCCTCATCGTATCGGCGTCGACAAAGCCGTCGTTTGCCGCAGCCCTCGATGAGACGAAACTCTTCCCGGTCGTGGTCACCGACTGGAACGAGGTCGGACGGGCCATCGAGCAGGTCAAGCCGGCCGCGATCATCGCGGCCGCCGAGGGGGTCGACTTCGTCACCCTGTCGGGCCTCGCCAAGCGCGCCGCCGCCCGTGCGCCGTATCTGCCGCTGATCGCGGTCGATCCCGCGACCACCCTGCCCGACACCGTGATCGCATTCTTCCAGAGCAAGGGTCTGCCGGATCGGCTGGTCGCCCGGCTCAACGCGTCCTTACGCGTTCGCGCGCTGCATTCTACCGTGATGCGCCGCCTGGTGCCGCCGGCACCGATCGCCCTGTCTGACATCGATCCGATCGGAGAGGCCACCGCGCTGTTGATCGGCCGCGGCGGCGCCTACCCGACGCTGTCGGTCGCGCTCGGCGAACGCGCCGGCGTGGTCGGCGCACTGAGCATCGAGGCCGCCGCCAAGCATCTCTCGAGCCGCGACATCGACGGCATCGTGCTGGCGGAAGGCTTCACGCCGCGGGTGATGGATGCGTTCCTGACCGTGCTGACCGAGGATGTCCGCTTCCGCCCGTTGCCGGTGATCGTCGCCTCGGGCGAGCTGACGCCGCGATACGAGCTGCCCAATCTCGAGATCGTCACGGCCGGGCCGACCCGCATCGCCGACATGGCGCTGCCGATGATCCGCCAGCACGCCTTCGAGGCGCGGCTCGGCCGCATGCTGAAGGCGATCGACGCCAAGGGCCTGATCGATGCCCGCACCGGCCTGCTCACCAAGGCCGCGTTCGAGCGCGACTTCGCGACCGCGGTCTACCAGACCGCCGAGCGCGGCGGCGCGCTCTCGGTGGCACGCTTCACCTTCGACAACACGCAGCCGCGCGCGCAGTTCGACGGCGCACGGATCATCAGCCGGCTGATGCGCCGGGCCGATTTCGGCGCGGTGCATGACGACCGCTCGCTGGTCGTGGCATTCGCCGGCACCGACCTGCGCAACGCACAAGCGATCACGCGGCGTCTGGCGAGTGTGATGCGCCACACCCAGAACGGCCGCCGCGATGCCCGCTCCGAGCCCGCCGTCAGCGTCGCAACGCTGATGCCGGGCGATTCCGCACTGTCGCTGCTCGGCCGCCTGTTCGGAACGCCGGAGCGCGCTGCGTCGTAAGGCCCGCGGATTTTTAGGGCACAGTCAGGGTGACCTATCAAGCCGCCGCGATTTCAGTCCGGCAACAGCCCCATGCCCGCGGCAAGCAGCACGAGAGCCTCCATGATCATATGGGCGCAGAGCTGGGCGGCCATCCCCTGAACGTCCTGTGGCGGGCTGACCGTGTTGAAATCCATCGCGACGATATTCAAGCCTGAAAGGCTGCGCAGCAATTCGATCCCCTCGCGGGCCGACAGGCCTCCCCAGGCGGGCGTGCAGACGCCGGGAGCAACCGATGGATCGAACACATCCATGTCCCAGCACAGATAGACCGGCCGCGCGCCGACGACCTGGCTGAATTCCGCGACGGTCTGCGCGAAACCGCGCCGCATCAGCTCCTCGATCGTGACGACGCGAAATCCGAGCGACCGCGTATGTTCGAGCACACCCGGGCAATAGGTGAAGCCGCGCACGCCGATGTGCCAGGATCGGCCGGCGTTCACCACGCCTTCCTGCGCCGCGTTGGTGAACTGCGTGGCCGCATTGTACCGATCGTCCGGCGTATACGGATATGCATCGGTATGGCTGTCGATATGCAATGCGACGAGATCCTTGTGATACCGGGCGGCGGCGCGCATCAGCGGAAGCGAAACCGAACCGTCGCCGCCGATCCCGACCGGCACCGCGCCAAGCTCGAGAATCTGGCCAGCGGCAGCCTCGATCTTGACAAAGGCGTCTTCAATGCGTCCCGGCACCAAGGCAACATCGCCGGCATCGACCGCCCCCAGCAATGACAGCACATCGACGTCGGCGAGCGACGGATGATAGCGGCGAATGAGCCGCGACTCCCGCCGGACCTCCAGGGGACCTTGCCGGGCGCCGACGCGGAACGGATGCGTGCCGCAATCGAACGGCACGCCGAGCACGGCAGCGCGGCTGCCCGGCCGCGGTAACCCCGCCGGCAATCCCATGAATGTTTCCGGACCCACGAAACCCACCACGTCGCTCATTCTCTGTTCTCTCTTGTCAGCATGTCGAAGGCGGTCAGCGCGTGCACGCGCGACACCGTCGCCAGTTCGGCGATGTCAGCGTACTCGTCCGGCGCGCCCATGTTGTGAGGTGTCGGTCCATAGACGACCGTCGGGATTCCGGCCATGCGAAACCAGCGCGCATCGGAGCCGCCGACGCGCATGTTGATCGCCGGCGCCCTGCCGATGATGTCCGTCGCCGCAGTTGCGCAGCGCGTGACGATCTCGTCACCGGGGTCGGTGTGATTGGGTTCGAAGCAGCGCAACACGCGCCATGTGATGCCGGGCAGATCGAGCACCTCTCGCAACAGCGCGAGAACAGCTTCCGACGTGACGCCGACCGGCAGACGCAGGTCGATGGCCGCTCGCGCATGGCTCGGCACCAGGTTCGGTGACGAACCGCTACTCACCGTTCCGATGTTGACCGTGACGTTCGACAGGACGTCGGCTTCGCCGGCGCCGCACAACGGTTCGGAGACGGGCCTTGCGCGGCGGATGGCATCGGTGACATTGACCGGCATCGCAACTGCCAGGCTGCGCAGCTCACTCACTCTGTCCAGCGCTTCGCGCAAGCGATCGATCGCATTGATGCCGAGATGGACATGCGCGCCGTGCGCCGCGCTGCCCTCCGCCTCGATCTCGATCCAGAGGAATCCCTTCTCGCCGAAGCGCAACACCATCGGCGAACCGGCGTCGCCAATGATCACGGCGTCGCCGCTGGCATGGGAGACCTGGTCGAGCAGGTATTTGGTGCCGTACGGGCCCATGCTTTCTTCGTCGCCGGCGAGCGTCAGCACCACCTCTCCCGCCCATGCCTCGCGCTGCTCGGCCAGTGCGGCCATCGCGGCCATCGATGCCGCAATGCCGCCCTTCATGTCAGCCGCGCCGCGGCCGTAAAGGCGGCCGCCGACGACCTCTCCGTCGGGATTGACCGACCAGCTCATCCGCTCGCCCAACGGATAGGTGTCGAGATGGCCGTTGAACACGATGCGGCGGCCGGGGGCATGGCCTTTGATCCGCGCGACGACGTTGACGATCTCGGCTGTCCCCGGATGCAGCTCAACCGCAACGCCCGGCACATGCGCCCTGAGGAGATCGGCCGCCAGCGCCGCGACGGCGCGCGTGTCGCCGTCCGGATTTGGCGACGCCACTCCGATCAGCCGCATCGCCAGCTCGACGACCTGGCTGGTCCGATCGCTCGAAACCGCGCGGCGAACTCGATCAACGTCGTGCAAGGCGCGCTTCCCATATGCGGATTGAGTGGGTGAGCGGCCAGCAGATCGCGAAATACACCCCCGCGATGAAGGTGAATATTTCCAGCGGCCTGAACGTTGACGACGACAACTCCATGCCGCGCCGCGTGACCTCGCCGACCGACACCACGGACGCAAGCGAGGAATATTTGATGAGCTGGACGAAATTGGCGGCCAGCGGCGGCAGCACGCTGCGAATCGCCTGCGGGCCAACGATCCGCACAAAGCTCTGCGCGGGCGTCAGGCCGAGCACCTGCGCCGCCTCGCGGTGCCCGACCGGAACGGTCTGGATGCCCGCCCTGAAGACCTCGGAGATGAACACCGCCGAATAGAGCGAGAGACCGAGGATCGATGCGGCCAGCGCATCGATCCTCACATTGAAGACGATCGGCAGCACGTAATAGACCCATAGCAGCTGCACGAGGATCGGCGTATTGCGGACGATTTCGCCGACCGAAAGCGCGATGATGCGCGCGAAGCGGAAGCGGGACATCTGCATGATCGCGATGACGAGCCCCAACAGGGTCGCCACCACGAGCGTGACAATTGAAATGAAAAGGGTCATTTCCATGCCGGAGGCAAGAAAACCCAGATTGTTCGGGATGACGTCCCAGCGAAAGCTGTAGCTTTGCATCTGATGTCTCAGGGCGCGACGATCGGTCCGAGCTTGTTCTTCTCGGCGGCGGCCTTGAGCCGGCCATCGAGCTTGATGGTGCGAACGAACAGGTTCACGTAATTGAACCAGATCTGGTCGCCCTGGTTCATGACGTACGCGTAAGGCGTCACGGACAGGTTTTCCGGCGGCGCCACCGTCGTGGTCCAGTCGAACTGGGCATTCATTTTGATCGAGGCCGGATAATCGGTCATGACGACGTCGACGCGTTGCGCCATCAGCTCAGCCTGGGTCGTGGCCGGAGGTGCGACCGCGACGGTCTTGGCGTTCTTGAAGTAGGACCGCATGAAGTTCTCGACATAGCTGCCGAGCGAGACGCCGGCGTTGACGCCCGGCTTGTCGATATCCGCCCAGGATGTGATAGGGCCGCCCTTGCGCACGACGGCATAGACGCCGCTCGTCAGATACGGGTCCGAGAACGCGACGGCCTGCGCGCGCTTCATCGTCGCCCCGACGCCGAACATGCCGAGATCGCATTTGTTGGCCTGCAGGTCGGCGATGAAACTGCCAAAGCTGGTCTCCACATAGTCCAGCTTCACGCCCATGTCCTTGGCGAGCTCCTTGGAGAGATCGATGTCGATCCCCTCGAGCTGTCCGCTATCTGGATTGCGGAACGAAATTGAATAGTACATCGGCCAGATGCAGACCCTGAGTACCCCGCTCTTGGTGATCTCGTAGAGGAGCGACTGCGTCTGCTGGGCAGCCGCCGGCGTCATCGAGAGAAAGAGCGCGCAAACGAAGGCAAGTCGGCGCAGATTCGGCATGAGCTTCAATCTCCTGTCGTGCATTGATCACTCGTCAAACTGATTGAGAAAGCGCTTGGCGCGCTCGGTTGTCGGCCGTTCGAAAAAGGCGGCCGGAGTGCCGTGCTCAACGATCATCCCCTCGTCCATGAACACGACATGGCTCGCCACGCGCCGGGCGAAGCCCATCTCGTGCGTCACCACGAGCATCGTCATGCCTTCGAGCGCGAGCGTGCGCATGACCTGCAGCACCTCGCGGCGAAGTTCGGGGTCGAGCGCCGACGTCGGCTCGTCGAACAGGAGTATCTTCGGCTGCATGGCAAGCGCCCGGGCGATCGCGACGCGTTGTTGCTGGCCTCCGGACAGCCTGGCCGGATAGGCATCGCGCTTCGCCTCCATGCCGACCTTCTGAAGCAGCCGTTCGGCCGTGACGACCGCCTCATCCCGGCTGACCCCGCGCACCCGCATCGGGGCCTCGATGATATTTCCCAGCACCGTCATGTGCGGCCACAGATTGAACTGCTGGAACACCATTCCGATTTCCGGCCGCACCTTGCGGGCAGCGAGCCGCACATCGGACGATGGCCGGGCCTGCGAGACCGTCGCCCCCTCCATCACGACGCGCCCGTCGGAAGGAGCCTCCAGCAGCGCCATGCATCGCAGAAGGGTCGTCTTGCCGGAGCCGCTTGGACCGATGATGCAGGTCGACTGCCCGGTGCCCAGCGCAAGATCCACGCCGTTCAGAACGGTGTGGGCGCCGAAGCGTTTGACCACCGCTTCGGCGGCCAGGACCGACGCGGCGCACGATGCGTGGCTTGTGTTCATCCCCGCAGACCCTCCAGACGACTTCATCTCGAAACATAAGCAAATATAATGCCAATGCTCGTCACGCTCAGATTGCGGTAACATTATCTGGAATTTCGCCGGCGTGATGTGCGAAAATTCCTTGTGTTATTAGCGTTTCCCTTCATGCTCATACCACGAGCGACATCGAAACGATATATAGATATTGGTTATGGATCGGCGTCTTGTTGAGATTTTTCATGCTGTTATGCAGCATCGATCGGCAACCGAGGCCGCGCGTGCACTCGGGGTATCGCAGCCGGCTGTGAGTGCGGCCTTGAAACGGCTGGAGGCAGATGTCGGGTTTGCGCTGTTTCGCCGGGAGAGCCGCCATATCGTGCCTACGCCGGAGGCGCATCTGTTGCACAATGAAGCGATCCGGGCGCTCGCCGGGTTTGCCGAACTGGAGGACGCCGCTGCCGGAATCTCCGCAGGCAAGCGCGGCGTTCTGACGATCGCGAGTCCGGGACCTGGGATAGTCTGGCTTCCGGGCGTCGTCAGCCGCTTCCAGCGCGAGCGCCCGTCAACAACGATCAGGCTCCTGACCCGAAGCTCCGAGAATGTCCGGAGCCTGGTCTCGGCACGTGCATTCGACTTCGGAGTCGCCGAGCCGCCGTTCGACCGCACCAATGTCGTATTGCGGCGCTACCGAATGTCCCTGGACTGCGTGATGCCTGCAACGCATGCACTGGCTGACCGGAAAGTCGTCACTCCCGATCTTCTCGAGCGACATGATCTGATCATCACCTCGCAGAGCCGATCGACCTATGCCGCGGTATCTCGCGCCTTCGAAGCCAGCGGTACGCCGTTTCATCCGGCGATCGAGTGTGAATTCTTTGCCGTCGCGCTCAACCTCGTCATCGATGGCGCGGGTGTCTGCCTCGTCGACGCGCTCAGCGCGTCCGAAACGCTCAGGCGAACCAGCGGAGCGAGCAAGCTCGTCGTCCGCCCCTTCGCGCCGGCGATCCACTACGAGGTCGGAGTCCTGAAGCCGACGATCGGCGAACTCAGCGTTCTCGCCGAGCAATTCCTGAAACTGCTCGACGACCACGTTGCGCCCTATTTGATCCGATCCTGAGCCGAGGCCTGCGTCGGACCGCGTGTTAAGCCGCCTTCTTGCTCTCCGCGAGGTTGGCGAGCTGGCGCAGGATCTCGGTGGTGCCGGCGAGCCGCTCTTCCGGCGTATCCCATTCCTGGAAGAACACCACCTTCATGTCGGGCCGCACCTTGGCGGCCTGGCCGTGCTGGCGGATGAAGCTCACCAGCCGCTCCGGATGCGCAAAGCTGTTGTCGCGGAATGCGATCACGGCGCCCTTCGGGCCGGCATCGACCTTGCCGACATTGGCCCTTCGGCAATAGGCCTTGATCGCCGCGACCTTGAACAGATAGCGCACCTCGTCCGGCAGCACGCCGAAGCGGTCGCGCATCTCGGCGGCGAAGGCGTCGATGTCCTCGTCGGTGTCGAGATCGGCGAGCCGGCGATACAGCGACAGCCGCACGCTGAGGTCGTTGACATAGTCCTCGGGGATCAGGACCGGCATGCCGATCGTGATCTGCGGCGACCAGCGGTCGGCGGCCGGCTCGGCGACGCCGGCCTTGAGGTTGACGATCGCCTCCTCCAGCATCGACTGGTACAGCTCGAAGCCGACTTCCTTGATGTGGCCGGATTGCTCTTCGCCGAGCAGATTGCCGGCGCCGCGGATGTCGAGGTCGTGCGAGGCGAGCTGGAAGCCGGCCCCCAGCGTCTCCAGCGATTGCAGCACCTTGAGCCGTCGCTCCGCCTGCGCCGTGATCTTCTGCTGTGCCGGCAGCGTGAACAGCGCATAGGCGCGCAGCTTGGAGCGGCCGACGCGGCCGCGCAGCTGGTAGAGCTGGGCGAGGCCGAACATGTCGGCGCGGTGCACGATCAGCGTGTTGGCGTTCGGGATGTCGAGACCGGACTCGACGATCGTGGTCGAGAGCAGGATGTCGTACTTGCCGTCGTAGAACGCGGACATGATGTCCTCGATCACGGTCGGCGGCATCTGGCCGTGGGCGACCGCGACCTTCATCTCCGGCACGTTCTTGTCGAGGAAATCCTTGACGCCGGCGAGGTCCTCGATCCGCGGCACGACGTAGAACGCCTGGCCGCCACGGTAGCGTTCGCGCAGCAGTGCCTCGCGGATCATCAGGGGATCATGCGGCGCGACGAAGGTGCGCACCGCGAGGCGATCGACCGGCGGCGAGGCGATGATCGAGAGCTCGCGGACGCCCGTCAATGCAAGCTGAAGGGTGCGCGGGATCGGGGTTGCCGACAGCGTCAGCACATGGACCTGGGCGCGCAGCTGCTTCAGCCGCTCCTTGTGGCTGACGCCGAAATGCTGCTCCTCGTCGACGATCAACAGGCCGAGGTCCTTGAACTTGATGGTCTTGCCGAGCAGCGCATGGGTGCCGACGACGACGTCGACGTTGCCGTCGGTGAGCCCCTTCTTGACCTGGTTGAGCTCCTTGGTCGACACCAGCCGCGAGGCCTGCGCGACATTGACCGGGAAGCCGCGGAAGCGCTCGGTGAAAGTCCGCGAGTGCTGACGCGCCAGCAGCGTGGTCGGCACCACCACCGCGACCTGCCTGCCCTCCAGCGCCACGGCGAACGCCGCGCGCAGCGCCACCTCGGTCTTGCCGAAGCCGACGTCGCCGCAGATCAGCCGGTCCATCGGACGGCCGATCTCGAGGTCCTTCAAGGTCGAGGTGATGGCCCCGAGCTGATCCTCGGTCTCCTCATAGGGGAAGCGCGCACAGAACTCGTCATAGACATGCGGCTGCAGCGGGAATTTCGGCGCCTCGTGCAGCTGCCGCTCGGCCGCGATCTTGATCAATTCGCCCGCGATCTCGCGGATCCGGTTCTTCAGCTTGGCCTTGCGTGCCTGCCAGCCGCCGCCGCCGAGACGGTCGAGCTCGACATTGGCGCTGTCGGAGCCATAGCGCGACAGCAGCTCGATGTTCTCGACCGGCAGGAACAGCTTTGTTTCGGCGGCATAATGCAGCTCGAGACAGTCATGCGGCGCGCCGGAGACTTCCAGTGTCTGCAGCCCGACGAAGCGGCCGATGCCGTGCTCGACATGGACCACGAGATCGCCGGTTGCAAGGCTCGTCACCTCCGAGATGAAATTGTCGAGCTTGCGGCTCGCCTTGCGCGGCCGCACCAGGCGGTCGCCGAGAATGTCCTGCTCGCTGATGACGGCGAACTCGTCGGTCTCGAAGCCGGATTCCATCCCGAGCACGGCCAGCATGGTCTCGTTGCGCGGCGTCGCCTGCACGATCCGCCAGGTGTTGACGCTGGTCGTGTTCAAGAGCTTGTGGTCGCGCAGCATCGCGCCCATGCGGTCGCGCGAGCCCTCGCTCCACAACGCGATCACCACCTTCTTGCGCTGTGACTGCAGCGCGCCGACATGGCCGACCACGGCCTCGAACACGTTGACATTGCTGTCGGCGCGTTCGGGGGCAAAATTGCGGCCCTGCCGCGCGCCGGCGTCGAACACGTCGGGCGAGCCTTCGGGCACCGCGAACGGCGTCAGCCGCGCCAGCGGCGCATCGCCGAGCAGCTTGGTCCATTCGGCCTCGGTCAGATAGAGCTGGTCCGGCGGCAGCGGCTTGTAGATCGCGCCGCTGCCGGGATGCTCCAGCGCCTCGCGCCGCGCGTCATAGTAGTCAACGATCTGCGAGAAGCGTTCGCGCGCCGCGTCCTCGCCCTGCGGCTCGATCGCGACCGTCGCGCCGTCGAGATAATCGAACAGCGTGTCCATCCGCTCCTGGAACAGCGGCAGCCAGTGTTCCATGCCGGGGTGACGCCGTCCCTCGGAGACGGCTTCATAGAGCTGATCGTCGCGCCCCGGCGCGCCGAACGCGGCGACATAGCCCATGCGGAAACGCCGGATGGTTTCGGTGGTGAGCTGGAATTCCGACACCGGCACGAGATCGAGCCCGCGCATGTCGAGCAGCGTGCGCTGGGTCTCGGCATCGAAGGTGCGGATCGATTCCAGGCTGTCGCCGAAGAAGTCGAAGCGCACCGGCTGGTCGAGGCCGGCCGGAAACAGATCGAGGATGCCGCCGCGCACGGCATATTCGCCGGGCTCGCGCACCGTGGACGAACGGGTGTAGCCATTGTGCTCGAGCCAGGCCACGACCGAATCCATCGGCACCACATTGCCTGGCGCAACCGACAGCGCTTGCGCTGCGACCTGATCGCGCGCCGGCACCCGCTGCACGGCCGCATTTACCGTGGTGAGCACGATCAGCGGCTTGTCGCTGCCGACCAGCCGCGACAACTTGGCCAAAGCGGTCAGGCGTTGCGCCAAAATGCCGGCATGCGGCGAGACGCGGTCATAGGGCTGGCAGTCCCAGGCCGGAACCTGCATCACGGCGATATCGGGCGCGAAGAACTCCAGCGCGCGGGCGAGCTGCTGCATCCGCGCGCCGTCGCGGCACACCACGGCAAGGCTCACCGCCGGACGCTTCGGCTGCGCCGCGATGGCGCGCGCCAGATCCGAGATGACGAGCCCCTCGGCGCCCTCGGCGACGTTGGCGATGGTGAGCACCCGGCCGGGCGCGAGCATCGCGGCCGGTGATTTCATCGGCTGTTTCATGCGCTGGGATCCGCGACCCGGAACGCCTTGATGCGGGCAAACAGCGCGGTGGCATATTCGGACGGCAGCACCTTGTCGCCGGTCAGCGCCGCATAGAGGTCGGGATCCGGGACCTCGATCAGATGCTCGAGCTCGCCGAGCTCGTGGTCGGACAGTTCGCCAATGGTCGCGTCGGCGAAGCGGCCGAGGATCAGGTCCATCTCCCGGGTGCCGCGGTGCCAGCAGCGAAACAAAAGCCGCTTGCGGCGGTCATCGAGCCCGCTGCTCGATCGTGTCGATCCCGTCATGTCCCAAAATCCATCCAACGCCAAAAGCCCGGACGTGCCGGGCGGGCCTGATATAGCCATGGCGATGGCCGATGTCAGCCCTCATTCGCCGCGTTTTGGGTTTCCCTGGGCGCATGCCGTCGCCGGGCTTGCGCGCCCGTCGAAGCCTTGTAGACGGGACCCGGCCGACATCAGCTCCAAAAAAAGACGTGGATGCCCGGCACAAGGCCGGGCATGACGGTGTGAAACGGTCTTGGATTCGTCGATGCGCCCAGCCCTGCTCAATCCGCTGTTTGCCCAGGTCACGACCCTGCAAGGGGTCGGCCCGAAGCAGGACAAGCTGCTGCGCTATCTGCTCGACCGCAGCGAGACGCCGCGGCTGGTCGACCTGCTGCTGCATCTGCCGGCGAGCGTGATCGACCGCCGCGCCCGGCCGAAGATCCGCGACGCCGCGGTCGGAATCATGGTGACGCTTGAGGTCACCGTCGACCGCCATCGTCCGCCGCCGCGCAATTCGCGCGCGCCCTACCTCGTCTATGCCAGCGACGACACCGGCGACGTCGTGCTGACCTTCTTCCGCGCCCAGCCCGGCTATGTCGAGAAGCTGCTGCCGGTCGGCGAGAAGCGCTACGTCTCCGGCACGCTGGCGATGTATGACGGCATCCCGCAGATCGTGCATCCCGATCGCGTCGTCGATGAAGCGGGCTTTGCAAAACTGTCCGGCATCGATCCGGTCTATCCGCTGACCGAGGGGCTTGCGATCGGCTCGCTCCGCCGCGCCATCGCGCAGGCGCTGACCAGGCTGCCGGATCTGCCGGAATGGATCAGCCCCGAGGTGCTGCGCCGCTGCAACTTCCCGCCGATCAGGGAGGCGCTGACCCGCGTGCATGTGCCGGTCGAGCTGACCGACATCCTGCCCGACGGCCCGTTCTGGTCGCGCCTCGCTTTCGACGAACTGCTGGCAGGCCAGCTCGCGCTCGCCCTGATCCGCGCCACGCTGCGCCGCCCCGCCGGTGTGCGCAACGCCGGCGATGGTCATCTGCGCCGGAAGATCATCGATGCCCTGCCCTATGCGCTGACCAGGTCGCAGCAAGAGGCGGTCGCGGCAATCATCGCGGACCTGCAGCAGCCGGTGCGGATGCTGCGCCTCGTGCAGGGCGATGTCGGTTCCGGCAAGACCGTGGTGGCGCTGCTGGCTGCCGCCGCGGCTGCGGAAGCCGGCAAGCAGGCCGCGCTGATGGCGCCGACCGAAATCCTGGCGCGCCAGCACATCAAGACCATCGCGCCGCTCGCCGAGAGCGCCGGCCTACGGGTTGCGATCCTCACCGGCCGCGAGAAAGGCAAGGAGCGCCGCGAACTTTTGGCACAGCTCGAGGCCGGCGAGATCGATCTCTTGGTCGGCACCCACGCGCTGATCCAGGACGACGTGATCTACAAGGCGCTGGCGCTTGCCGTGGTCGACGAGCAACATCGCTTCGGCGTCCGCGAGCGCCTCGCGCTGACGTCCAAGGGCGAAGCCGTCGACGTGCTGGTGCTGAGCGCCACCCCGATCCCGCGCACGCTGGTGCTGACATATTTCGGCGACATGGACGTCTCGGAGCTGCGCGAAAAGCCCGCCGGCCGCCAGCCGATCGACACCCGCGCGGTGCCGATGAGCCGGATCGAGGACGTGATGGACGGCGTCGGCCGCGCGCTCGGCGCCGGCAAGCTGGTCTACTGGATCTGCCCGCTGGTCGATGAATCCGAGGCCGAGGGCACCGAGCATCTCACCAACGCGACCGAACGTTTCGAGAGCCTGCAGAAGCGGTTCGGCGATCGCGTCGGTCTCGTGCACGGCCAGATGAAGGGCACCGAGAAGGACCGCGTGATGGCGCAATTCGCCGCGCACGAGATCGGCCTCCTGGTCGCGACCACGGTGGTCGAGGTCGGCGTCGACGTGCCGGCGGCGACCATCATGGTGATCGAGAACGCCGAACGTTTCGGGCTTGCGCAGCTGCATCAACTGCGCGGGCGCATCGGCCGCGGCTCCGAAGCCTCGACCTGTCTGCTGCTCTACAAGGAGCCGCTCGGCGAGATATCGAAGGCGCGGCTGAAGGTGATCCGCGAGACCACGGATGGATTCCGGATCGCCGAGGAGGATCTGAAGCTGCGCGGCGAAGGCGACGTGCTCGGCATCCGCCAGAGCGGCCTGCCCGGCTACCGCATCGCGCGCTCCGAGGTGCACGGCCAGCTCATCACCCAGGCCCGCGACGAGGCGCTGCGGATCATGAAGGACAACCCGAAGCTGAAGGGCGAACGCGGCGAAGCGCTGCGCGTCCTGCTCTACCTCTACGAACGCGACGAAGCCGTGCCGCTGATCGGCGCGGGGTGATTCAGCGCGACGCACGCCGCCGTCCGTCCCGTCATCCCCGCGCAAAGGCTTCGCCTTTGTCGCTGGAGGAGCGCCAACGGGTCCGCGCAAAGCGCGGCCCGATGACAGGCTCCGCGCGTCTTGAAGGATCGACGGCCACCAGCGGGGCCGATTCATCCTTCGAGACGCGCGCAAGAGCGCGCTCCTCAGGATGACGGTGCGATAGCGCGATGGTACAGCTAGACACGCCGCATAGGCGCGCCGGCCGCTACTCCACCTTCGCCGGCGCGGGCTGAGTTGCCGGCTGCAGCGAAGCCTGGCTCGCAATGCGCGCAGCATTGGCCATGCCGGCGAGCGCCGCGGCGCGCTTCTGATCGTTGGCGCCGGGCTGCACCACGCCGGCGGACATGATCAGCGTCGCGGCATCCTCGGTGCTCATCTCGATCTCGATGATCTTGCTCTTCGGCACGTAGAAGAAGAAGCCGGTGGTCGGGTTCGGCGCGCACGGCAGGAACACCGAGATGTGCTCTTCCGCTCCGGGCAGGCTAGCGGCAAGTTCGGCGCTCGGCGCCTGCGAGATCAGCACGATCGACCACATGCCGGGCGAGGGAAACTCGACGAGGCCGACGCGGCGAAAGCTCGAGCCGTTGCCGGAGAACAGCGTTTCGAACACCTGCTTGAGGCCACGATAGATCGCGCGCACCGCAGGGATGCGGCCAAGCAGCCGTTCGCCGAGATCGACCAGGGTTCGCCCGATCAGATTGGCGGTGAGGAAGCCGAGCAGCGTCAGCGCGATGACCGCGACGATCAGGCCGGAACCCGGCAGCCCGAACGGCAGATAGGTTTCCGGCCGGTAGGCCGTGGGCACGAACGGCCGGACCAGATTGTCGACCCAGTTCACGAACCACCAGGTCAGATACAGGGTGATCGCAACCGGTCCGGCCACCACGAGGCCGGTCAGGAAATAGTTGCGAAACCGCGCCATCAGCCCGCGCGGGGCATCCGGGGGCAATTCACCGGTCGAGGCGGGAGGCACTTGGTTGGAGGTCATTGCGGTTCCAGGGTCGTCGAAGCGGCCGTAGTCCACCACCCAGCTAAGCCATTCTGTCGCATTTTTGAAGGGCCGCGTGAAGCTGCGGCTTGCGACTATTCGACCGTGACCGATTTGGCCAGATTCCGCGGCTGGTCGACATCGGTGCCCATCACGACAGCGGTATGATAGGCGAGCAGCTGCACCGGAACGGCGTAGACCATCGGCGCGAAGGTCGCCCCCATGTCCGGCATCACGATCGTCACCAGCGACTGGATGGTCGCTTCCGCCGCGCCCTTGGCGTCGGTCATCAGGATGATCTTGCCACCGCGGGCGGCGACCTCCTGCATGTTGGAGACGGTCTTCTCGAACACCTTGTCGTAGGGCGCGATCACCACGACCGGCATGTGCTCGTCGATCAGCGCGATCGGCCCGTGCTTGAGCTCGCCGGCGGCGTAGCCCTCGGCGTGGATGTAGGAGATTTCCTTCAGCTTCAGCGCGCCCTCCAGCGCCAGCGGATAGCTGGTGCCGCGGCCGAGATAGAGCACGTCGCGCGACTTCGAGATCTCGCGCGCCAGCTTCTCGATCTGCACTTCGGTGGTGAGCGCTTCCGACATCAGGCGCGGGATCTCGACCAGACCATGCACCAGCTTGGCCTCGTCGGCATCGGACAGCTCGCCGCGCGCCTTGCCGGCGGCGACCGCGAGCGAGGCCAGCACCATCAGCTGGCAGGTGAACGCCTTGGTCGAGGCAACCCCGATCTCGGGACCGGCGAGCGTCTGCAGCACGGTCTCGCTCTCGCGCGCGATCGTCGAGGTCGGCACGTTGACGACCGAGAGCGTGTGTGCGCCCTGCGCCTTGGCGTAGCGCAGCGCCGCCAGCGTGTCGGCGGTCTCGCCCGACTGCGAGATGAAGATCGCAAGGTCGCCCTTGCGCAGCGGTGCCTCGCGGTAGCGGAATTCGGAGGCGACATCGAGCTCGACCGGCAGCCGGGCCAGCCGCTCCAGCCAGTATTTCGCGACGAAGCCGGCATAGCTCGCGGTGCCGCAGGCCGTGATCGAGATGCGCTGGATATCCTTGAAGTCGAACGGCAGCTTCACCGGCATGGTGACGCGCTCGGTCGCCATGTCGACATAGCGCGCCAGCGTGTGCCCGACCACTTCCGGCTGCTCGTGGATCTCCTTCGCCATGAAGTGGCGGTAGTTCGCCTTGTCGACCAGCGCCGTTGCCGTCGTGTGCTTGATCGCCTCGCGGTGGACGATGGCGTTGTCCTTGTCGAAGATCGTGGCGCCCTTGCGGTTCAGCACCACCCAATCGCCATCCTCGAGATAGCTGATCGTATCGGTGAACGGCCCGAGCGCGATCGCGTCGGACCCGAGATACATCTCGCCATCGCCATGGCCGACCGCGAGCGGCGGGCCGTTGCGCGCGCCGATCATCAGATCGTCCTCGCCGGCGAAGATAAAGCCGAGCGCGAACGCGCCGCGCAGCTGCGACAGCACCGCCCTCACCGCCTCGATCGGCTTGACGCCGCCCTTGAGCAGATTGTCGACCAGATGCACCACGACCTCGGTGTCGGTCTCGGTCGAGAACGCCGCACCCTTGGCCTCGAGCTCCTCGCGCAGCTCGCGGAAATTCTCGATGATGCCGTTATGCACCACGGCGACGCGCTCGGTGGCGTGGGGATGCGCGTTGTTCTCGGTCGGCCGCCCGTGCGTGGCCCAGCGGGTGTGGCCGATGCCGGTATGGCCGCCGAGCGGCTTGGCCTCGAGCCGGGCCTCGAGGTTCTTCAGCTTGCCCTCAGCGCGGCGCCGCGCCAGGCCGCCATTCTCCAACGTGGCGACACCCGCGGAATCATAGCCGCGATATTCGAGCCGCTTGAGCGAATCCACCAATTGCTCCGCGACCGGAGCGCGTCCAAGAATGCCGACGATGCCGCACATGCGGTTCAATGTCCCCAAAAATCGCCGAAAATTTGCCAAAGCGGCGACACGGTCCCTTAACGGGAATCGCCGGCCGCAAGATACTCAATAATTATTGCCGATTGCGACAGTCTTAAACGGCAAGGTGATGCGAAAGGTTGGTTAATCGGGGCTAACCATTTTGGCAAGAGCGCGTCAGTGCGGATCCGCCGGCGCGGGCCACGGTTTCGCCTCCCAGATCGTGGTCCATTCCTGACCCGCGCCGCACGCAGGCGCGCTGACCTCGACGCGAACCACGACAAAGCTTTCGCGATTGGTCACGTCTAGCCGATAGACATGCCGCAGGTGTGGGCTGGGACACAGGTCCGATCCGGTTTCAGCCTGAAACAAGCCGGCCTCCTCCCTCCATGTGATGAAACCCGGAGTGTCCGTCGTACCGAAGCCGTTCAGCGCGACGTACGGAAATTCCATCGGCTTTGGTCTGCTGACGTCGGAAAGATCGAACGCGCGATGCGATCCAGTCACGGAAAGCCGACAGAACATCAGCGCGAGACGGTGCCCGGCCACTTTCATGAAGCGAACCGGCAGCTTTTCGATGTCATCACTGTATTTGCAGCCGGATTGCTCGGCCGCAAGCGCGAGCATCCTTGGCACCAAGGCCGGATCGGAAATTTCAAAGTCCGTGCGTCCATTGGCAAGGCTGCTCCATTCGCGAAGCGCCTCGCGTCGTGCATTGATGCTCGCAGTTTCGTCGCCGCGCGCGACCGACACGAGCGGCGGACCGGCCGTGAGAAGACCTCCGAGCAGCACCCTGATCAATCCAGCGATCAGCCGCGCGCTCACGGTTCCCATCCCCGGCCACGCAGCCAGACCTCGCGGCACGTAACCAGCATGCCGAGCAGTCCGTTCTTGAGGAAAAACAGATAGAGCGCGAACAGCAGCACGAAGCTGGGCCGATCGTCGCCCCAGGAAACGAACTCAGGCTGGTCGTGTGTCTTCCGGGACAGCACCGCCAACTGTCCGGTCTCGGCCCATTGGTAGAGTCGTGCGGCGCTGAAGTACGTCACCAGGCTGCAAAAGACTCCAATCAGAACGGTCGCGGCATGTTTGCGCATGCCGTGTTTTGCCTTGTCGCCTCCTAAGAGCGATGAAACCGCAGACGGCAAACGTCGTTAACCGCATCAATATGTCATTAACGCCTTTCGGCGAGGCCAGCCGACGCTGGCGGTAGTCGACGCTCCCGGGACGCCCTAATGCTCCACCCGGTAGAGCCGCCATCGCTCCGGCACGCCTTTGAGCTGGTGCGCGCCGCGGTCCTTGAAGCGGATTTCGGACTTTGACATCAGGTCCTTGACCGCGCTCGAGACCAGCACTTCGCCGGCCCGCGCTTTCGCCGCGACGCGCGCGCCGATGTGAAACGCAAGCCCGATCACCTCCGCGCCACTCACCTTGTATTCGCCCGCGTGCAGTCCGACCCTGATCTCCAGCCCCAGCGTGCGCACGGACTCGCGGATCGCGGTCGCGCAACGGATCCCGGCTGCCGGCGCGCGGAACGTCGCCAGCAACCCGTCGCCCGTCGTCACGACTTCCTTCCCCCGCAAGGCCTTCAGCTCCCTGCGCACAGCGACATAGTAGTGGTTCATCACCGTCGCCCAGCGCGTGTCGCCGAGCCGCGCGGCCTTTTCGGTGGATCGGACGATATCGACATAGAGGATCGTGGCGAGCGCCTGCTTGAGCTGCGAGTCCCGGTCGGTGGTTCGCCGCCGGTTCGCGATATTCCCAGCCAGCGGTTCATAGCGATGGCTGCGTCGCCGCGCGATGGCGGCCTTGGTGTAGTCCTGGGCGCGCTGCACCGTGCGGCAGCGAATGGTTTTTTCCTGCGGTGGAAACGTCCAGTGGACCTTTCGCCTGTCGCCCGCGCCATCAACCTGCACGGCGCCCCATTTCAGGAAAACCGTCGAGCCGGCCCGTCGAATGCACCATGCCTTCGACGTGTATCCGGAAACGTTCGACTGATGGACTCCGATGCGAAGGAATTTTGGCATGAGCGTCCGGCCGATCGAAGGAACGTTTGGCAGCCTACCCAGGGTAAAGCGTAGCCATACATTCCCGCGTTGGCAACGGTGCAGGTTTGCGGACTATCGAGAATGCCGGACCGCGATGTCCGCGTCGGGTCCCGCCCGCGGACGAAGGATCGTGTGAGGCAGCACCAAGGCTTCGTCAGCTCCGGAGGTCGCGGCCCTGCCCATTCGATGCAGCGTCGGCATCGACCGACAGAATTGCCGCGTCTTGCACGTCCGCTATCGGCTGCTCTGGATCGCGGAATCGAGCCGGGGTCAACCGGCTGCGGTCGACCGTCACGCCGAAGATGTCGAAGCGGTTGTAGTAACCGACTACGTCGTGAAACTGTTTCGGCTCGACGCAGCGATTGAGATCGATCTCCGCGTAGGCGATCCCCTCCTCGTCCTGCAATCCATCGCCGAAGACGCTGCCGGTCGGATCGACGAAGAAGCTCGCCGCACGTGGTGTCTGGTCGATCACGTCGGCGATCGTTCGATCGCGTTCAATGAGGAAGGCGCGCAACGCCTGGTCCATGTAGCCGGCGGTGACGATCCCGAATACCTTGGCTTCGAAGCAATGGGCGCTGGCCCGGATGCGGTTGGCGGCCACGTTGTCGAAATTGCCGCCGCCTGCCGGGCGCCGGGTGGGCCACATCGGCGGCCAGCTCGAAATGTGCACCTGCTCGCCCTGCGCCATCAGCGCGAAGCGGGCCAATGGATTGGTATTCTCGCCGCAAATCAACCCGCCGATCCGGCCCTGCCGCGTCTCCGCGACTTTAAGGCCCGCACCATCCCCGGACGACCACACCAGCTTCTCATAGAAGGTCGGAACCAGCTTGCGGTGATGGACGAGAATTTCTCCGGTCTCGCCGATCAGCAGGTTCGAGTTCCACAGCCCCCCGACGCTGACGGCCGAGCGCTCGCTGATACCGATCGAGACCGTGACGCCGAGGGCGCGCGCCTCGGCGCAGAGCCGCGCCACTTCCGGTCCGTCCGCCAGCACGGATTGCTCCGCCATGCGCACGAACAGATCGTGGTTGTCGATTGGAGGCCACAGCGCAGCCCAGACCGGAAAGGCGGGAATATAGGTTTCGGGAAACGCGATCAGCTCGGCGCCGGCTCTGGCCGCCTCGCGAATGATGGCGATCGCCTTTTCGGTGGTCGCCCAGCTGTCGAGGAAGACGGGCGCGGCGTGGACGGCAGCAGCCTTGAAACGAGGAAGCATGTCGAAAATCCCGGCTAGGACTAGGAGAGCGAAGCGGTATCATCCCTGGCTTGCCGGCGTGCATGGGAATTGTCGCAAGGTCGGTTGCGAAGGATCGGAACCGCCACGCGCTGGAACGGGAATTGCTTTGCTGACAAGGGCCGCAATTTCAACGGCCGCAACCTGGAGGCCGGTGATGTTCGACACGATCAACTGGGACGATCTGCGGGTGTTTCTCTGCGCCGCCCGCGCCGGGAATTTGAGCCAAACGGCAAAGCGGCTGCGGCTCGACCATTCCACCGTCAGCCGGCGCATCGCCCAAATGGAAGCTTCGCTCGGGGTTGCGGTGTTCGAACGCCACCGCACCGGCCTCAAGCTCAACGAAGTCGGCGAGCGGTTGCTGCGTCATGCCGAGCGGGTCGAGAGCGCGGTGATCGCGATCCGCGAGGAAGCCAGCGCCAGCGACACCCAGGAGCTCGTCGGGACCGTGCGGCTCGCCACCATGGAGGGGATCGCCTCGCTCTATTTGGCGCAACGCTTTGCCAAACTGCGACGCACCACGCCGCAGCTCACCGTCGAACTCGTCACGTCCGCCCAGACGGTCTACGTCCATAAGCGCGAGGCCGATCTGTTCGTGTCCTTCTTCCGGCCGCCCGGTCCGGGCCTGATCTCGGAGCGCATCGGCAAGTTTCGGCTCGGGCTATTCGCGAGCCAGGACTATCTCGACCACCACGGGATGCCCGCAAGCCTGCGCGACCTGCAGGATCATTGGTTCGTGTCCTATATCGAGGACCTGATCCAGGTCGATTCGGTGCGCTGGCTCGCCGACGTCATCGAAGAGCCGAAAATCGCCTTCCACTCCAACAGCATGATCGCGCAGATGAACGCCGCGGCGGGCGGCCTCGGCATCGTGATGCTTCCGAGCTTTGCCACAAGGGACCGGCCCGACCTGATACCGGTGCTGCCGGCTCTCGCCGGCACCGTTCGCGAGGTCTGGCTCAACGTCCACAGCGACCTGCAATTCGCCCCGCGCATCCGCGCCGTCCGCGCCTTCCTGAAAAATACCCTGAAGCAGGATCCCGACATGCAGGTCACGCTGGCCGATGTCGTGCCGCAGCCGCGCACAGCAGATTGCAAAAATCCATAATTCCCTTCCGTCAGCCCCCGGCTGAAGCTCGTCCGATTGGCGCAAGCAGAGCGCGCTGAAGTTTTGAGGGGCCGATATGAACGTGGTTATTCCCGGCAATGCCGATCCGGCGCCGAACGGCGGCGCATTGGCCAAGAAGCAGGCCGAGCAGCTGGCCAAGAAACTGGCCAAGAAGCGGCTGACGGTCGCGCTCGTTCTGAGCGTTGCGATGATCGTGATCTATTTCGGCTTCATGGGGCTCTTCGCGTTCGACAAGCCGCTGCTCGGCACCATCCTGGTGCCCGGCCTGTCGCTTTGCATCGTGCTCGGCCCGCTCGTCATCATCTCTTCCTTCGTGCTCTGCCTGGTCTACGTGCTGTGGGCGAACCGGGTGTTCGACGCAGGCGTTCGCGAGCTTCGCTAAGGGGACAGGCAAATGGGCAGCAGCACGCTTTCGATCGGGTTCTTCTTCGCCTTCATGGCGTTGACGCTGGCAATCACCTATTGGGCTGCGCGGCGCACGCGCACCACCGAGCACTTCTTTGCCGCCGGCGGCCAGGTCACGCCGTGGCAGAACGGCTGGGCACTCGCGGGAGACTTCCTGAGCGCCGCGGCCCTGCTCGGAATTGCCGGCATCGTCACCTCGAACGGCTTCGACGGCATGATCTATTCGATCGGGTGGCTGGTCGGCTGGCCGATCATTCTGTTCCTGATCGTCGAGCCATTGCGCAATGTCGGCCGTTTCACCTTCGCCGACGTCGTGGCCTATCGCCTGCGCCAGCGCCCGGTGCGCCTCGCCGGCGCCATCGGTACACTTGCCGTGATCCTGTTCTACCTGATCGCCCAGATGGTCGCGACGGGATCGCTGATCAAGCTGCTGTTCGGCCTGCCCTACACCTGGTCGGTCATCGTCGTGGGCAGCGTGATGCTGGTCTATGTGCTGTTCGGCGGCATGTTAGCGACGACCTGGGTGCAGGTGGTCAAGGCGGTGCTGCTGATGGGCGGCGGCATCCTGCTCGCCCTCCTCGTGTTGACCCATTTCGACATGAACCCGCTGAAGCTGTTCGCCGCGGCGTCCGAGAAATACGGCACCAAGGTGCTGCAGCCGGGATCGAAGGTGGTCTCTGGTCAATGGGATGCCATCTCGCTCGGGCTCGGCCTGATGTTCGGCACCGCCGCGA
Source organism: Bradyrhizobium sp. USDA 4502 (assembly GCF_054063355.1). NCBI lineage: Bacteria > Pseudomonadati > Pseudomonadota > Alphaproteobacteria > Hyphomicrobiales > Nitrobacteraceae > Bradyrhizobium > Bradyrhizobium sp. USDA 4502. Next base: position 2,919,881 of record NZ_JBSSGF010000001.1, on the reverse strand, counting down.
TGCCGCATGTGCTGATGCGGGCCTACACGGTGAAGGATTCCAAAGCCGCACGGCTGTCGATCCTCTATGCCACCGGCCTGATCGGCGTCTTTCATCTCATGGTCTTCATCATCGGCTTCGGCGCCATGGTGCTGGTCGGCGCCGAGGCGGTGGCCAAGGCCGGCGGCGGCGGCAACATGGCAGCGCCCCTGCTCGCACTCACCGTCGGCGGCAATGCGTTCTTCGGCTTCATCTGTGCGGTCGCGTTCGCGACCATGCTTGCCGTCGTCGCGGGGCTGACGCTGTCGGGCGTCGCCACGCTCTGCCACGACGTCTGGACCAATGTGATCCGGAGCGGCACCGCTTCCGAGGCCGAGCAGCTCAAGGTCGCGCGGGTCGCGACCGTTCTGATTTCCATCCTCGCCATCGGTCTGGGGATTGCGTTCGAAGGCCAGAATGTCGCGTTCATGGCGGGACTTGCGTTCTCGATCGCCTGCGCCGCCAACTTCCCGTCGCTCGTGCTCGCCATCACCTGGCGCCACTTCACGACGCCTGCTGCCGTGGCGAGCATCCTCGTCGGCACACTGAGCTCGCTGGTGCTGATCTATCTGTCCCCGACCATCCAGGTCGACATTCTCGGCAAGCCGCTCGCCGCGGTCGAGCATCAATGGTGGTTCGTGTCGCTGCGCAATCCCGCGATCATCAGCATGCCGCTATCCTTTGCGGTCGCGATCCTGCTGTCGCTGGTGACACGGGAGAAGAACGCAAACCTCGCCTTCGACGAGATGCAGCGGCGCATCCTGCTCGGACCGGTAGAGCCGAAGACCGACGAGCCGCGCCAGGCGAAGAATGCGGCATGAACCGGGTCAACCGATCGACGTTGCGATCAGCCCGTTGCGAACCCCGTCACCCGATTCGCATGTGTGACTCACAGATCGCGCAACACACTCAGTGTCGTCCCGGCGAAAGCCGGGACCCATAACCACCGACGGTTATTGCTTCACGATGCTGGAACGACGAGTCCTGTCCCCAACTTCCGCCGCGGAGTATGGGTCCCGGCTTTCGCCGGGACGACACCTTATGGTCGAGACAGGCTCGCAAAGATGTCGCGAGAAGATCACTTCCCCTTCGCCGCCTTCTCCTTCAGCTTCGCCGTACGGTAGCGCGCGGCGCCGCCTTCGCGGATGGACTGCTCGCTGCGCTCGAGCGCCATCGCATCGTCGGGAACGTCCTTGGTGATCACGGAGCCCGAGCCGATATAGGCGCCCTTGCCGATCGTGACCGGCGCGACCAGCGAGGTATTGGTGCCGATGAAGGCGCCCTCGCCGATCAGCGTCTTGTGCTTGAGGAAGCCGTCATAGTTGCAGGTGATGGTGCCGGCACCGAGGTTGGAATTGGCACCGACATGGGCGTCGCCGACATAGGAGAGATGGTTGACCTTGACGCCGGCCTCCAGCCTCGAACCCTTGGTCTCGACGAAATTGCCGATCTTCACGCCATCGCCGAGCGAGGTGCCGGGCCGCAGCCGCGCGTAGGGTCCGAGCTCCACCTTCTTGCCGATCGTAGCTTGGGTGATGTGCGAGAAGGAGTGGATCACGGCGCCGTCGTCGATCGAGACGCCCGCTCCGATCACAACGAACGGCTCGATCGTGACGTCCTTGCCGAATTTGGTGTCGGCGGCGAGATAGACGGTCTCCGGTGCGATCAGGGTCACGCCGGCCTCGAGCGCCTGGTTGCGCAGCCGCGCCTGCATCACGGCCTCGGCCTCGGCGAGCTGCGCCTTGGTGTTGATGCCGCGCACTTCGTCTTCGCTTGTCTCGATCACGACGGCCTCCAGTCCGAGTTCCCTGACAATGCCGACGGCATCGGTCAGATAATATTCGCCCTTGGCATTGGCATTGCCGATCTTCTCGATGATCGCGAGCGCCTTCTTGCCGTCGAACGCCATCACGCCGGCATTGCACAGCGTGATCTTGCGCTCTTCGGCACTTGCATCGGCCTGCTCGCGGATCGCGACCAGCTTGCCGTTCTCGACCACCAGGCGGCCGTAGCCGGTCGGGTCGGCGGCATGGAAGCCGAGCACCGCAAGCGCCGCGCCGTCGCGCAGCGGTGCGCGCATACGGGCGAAGGTCTCGGCCGAGATCAGCGGCGTGTCGCCGAATGCGATCAAGAGGTCGTCGGCGCTGCGGGCGATCGCCTCGCGCGCCGCCAGCACCGCATGCGCGGTGCCGAGCCGCTCGCGCTGCACGAAGGTCTGCGCATCGGGCCGCACCCGGCGCGCCTCGGCGGCGACTGCCTCATGGTCCGGGCCGACCACGACCGCCAGCTGCGATCCCTCGCCTGAGGCCGCGGCGTTGAGCACGTGCGCCAGCAGCGGCTGCCCGGCCACCGGGTGCAGCACCTTCGGCAGCGACGAGCGCATCCGCGTGCCCTCACCGGCCGCAAGCACCACTGTCAGGCTCGTTCGCGCAGTCATTCGCAATCCTCGATGTCGCGCGCAGTCCGCTGCGCAAAGCTGTCTTCGAGGCCGTCTTTAATTGTTTTCCCCGGCAGAAGAAACCGATTCGCCTCCGTGGCGCTCCGGATTCAAGTTCCCGGTCCATTTCCTGTTAATCTTTGCCTCGTGATTCGGCGGGCCTCGAGGAGGGCCAAGCGGGCTTTGGCCAAAGATCGCGACAATCTGGCGGCGGAATTCGACACCGAGAGCACCACCGGCTTTTTGGCCGAGGAGGATGCTCTGGATCGCCGCATGCTGTGGCGGCTCGGCTCGTGGGGCGTTGCCGCGGTCGGCGCCGTCACCGTCGCGGTGATGGCCAACCAGTCGGCGTTGACGCTGCGGCGCGACCAGGTTGCCGCAGCGGACCTCGCGCGACAGGCCCAGCAGTTGCAGACGCTGGCGAAGGAGAGCCACAACGAGACGCGCCGGCTGGCGTCTGCGATCGATACGCTCAACGGCGACCGCGACCGGCTGTATTCGCGCGTCACCACGCTGGAGCAGGGTCTCGACTCCGTGACCGGCGCGATCGCCAGGCAGCCGCCGGCACCATCGCCCTTGGCAGCGCCCGGTACCTCGCCCGCAACCGCCAGTTCGTCGCCCGCCGCCTCCGCGCCAACCGTTGCCGCCGTCGCAACGATGCCGACGGTCGCATTGGACAAGCCGGCGGCGATCGACAAGCTGCCCACAGCCGGCGACAGCAAGGCGACGGGGCCGATCGAGAAGCTGGTTGCGGCGGCCGAAAAGCCGGCAACGGCCGACAAGAAACCGGCGCCCGCGCCCGCCAAGCCGCAGGCCGCCGCGGAGAAGCCGCCAGCCTCCGACAATTCGCCGCCGAATTCCGCCACGGCCGCATCGATCGCAAGTCCAATGAGCGCCGCCGCGGCCGGCGCCGAGGATGCACCCGCTGCGCCGGCGCCGGTCGCGGACAAGCCGCTTGCCGACAAGCCGGTCCTGGCATCGCTCGATCCTGCGGCGAACAAGGCAACCGAAACCGTCAAGCCGCCGACCGCCAACGATGTCACCGTCGCACCGATCCCTCCGCTGGTGATCACGGCGGATCCGGACGCCGAGGACGATGCGCCGCAGGCACAGATCCACCGCACCGAGTTCGGCGTCGATCTCGGCACGGCCAACTCGGTCAATGGACTGCGCGCGCTGTGGCGCGGCCTGTTGAAGTCGAAGGCCAACGCGCCGCTGGCGGCGCTGCGGCCGATCATCGTGATCAAGGAGAGCAGCAACGGGCTCGGCATGCAGTTGCGCCTGGTGGCTGGACCGCTGAACGACGCCGGCACCGCCGCCAGGATCTGCGCGGGCCTCAGCCTGGTGCAGCGGACCTGCGAGACGGCGATCTATGACGGCCAGCGGCTGGCCCTCAACGAGCCGGCCGCCGGAGCCAAGCCGGCGCCATCGCATCGGCGGGCCGTGCCGAAGCGCGCCGTCGCACCGCCGCCACCGCAGCAGCCGGTCGCCGAGGACAAGAAGCCGGAGCCGACCACGATCTCCTCGATATTCCGGCGGAACAGCCAATAATCATGTGAGCCAAGGGATTGTGGCCGGATTTTCAACCGATTTCGATGCTCCGACCGAACTTGTCCCGCAACCCGATCCCGACCATAGTGCCGCGATGACAAAACCTCCGTTCCGCCTCTCCCCCTATCAGGTCCAGTTCCTGATGGTCGTGGGCTTCGTCACCGTCGGCTACGCGCTCTACGTGCGCTATCTGGCAATCGAGTTCTCTCCCGTTGCGCTGGCCTGCGACGCCGGCGCGCAGACCATGCTCTGCAAGGCTCGCGCGCTGTCGACCGTACTGTTCAAGAACTCGGTGTTCGGGATCACCGCGCTGGTAATCGCGGTGCTCAACCTGACGCGGCCGTCGATCGTGCTGCTCACCGTCGGCTTGATCGCCGCGGGGCTCGGGATCGTGCTCTACAATGTCGTGCTGTCGGGGCTCGCGATCGGGCTGTTCATCCTGGGTTTTGCGCGGCCCGCGCCCGCCACAGCGTAGCGGCGAGCAGGAGGTACATCACGCAGGTCCAGTCCGACTGCCAGTTGATCGTTCCCTCGTTGTAGATCGTGTAGCCGGCGGCGATCACCAGCAGGCCGGCGAACACGGATTCAGCGAGCGGCCGGATGCCTTCCTTCGGGCGATTGAGCATGGTCAGCAGCGCGAATGGCACCACCGCCATGGTCAGCGAGGCATACGGGAAATCGCGGTAGCGCGGATCGAAGGTGAAGCCGAGCGCGGTTTCGGCAGCAATCACCGTGGTGATGATCAGCACAATCGCCAGCACCGCGCCGATCACGCCCTTGCCGCGATAGTCGCGCGGCCCGACCAGCTCCAGGAAGGTCGGCAGCGAGCGGCCGGCGATCAGCGCATGCGCCGTCAGCAGCGGCGCGGCAATGCCCGCCGCGAGCAGCACGCCCCAATGCAGCCAGCCGCCGACGCCGTAGCTCTCGTAATACATCTTGTCGCCGGCAATCCCGAGCAGCGCCCCCGCCGTCGTCGCCGAAATGGCGACCGCGATCCAGGCCGACGGCCGCGGCGTCCAGGGCCGGCGGCGCAGCGTCAGCCAGGCCGCGAGGAATGTGGCGACGGACAGCGCCATGCCGCCCGCCATCTGCAGCTTCCAGTCCGGATAGTTCGTGATAGCAACGCCGGGCGGATATTTCACCTGCCGCTTGACCGAATCGAACAGGCCCCAATTGCCGCCGACGGTGCCCTCGAGCTTGCGCTTCCAGGGCTGGTCGTAGGCCTCGATCAGGTTGACCCGAAAGCCCTCGCGCTTGGCGAGGTCGAGGATCTCGGACACCACCCGCGCCTGGTTGGTGCGCGACGGCAATGCGCCCTCCCGCATCCGCCCCTGGCTCGGCCAGCCGGTCTCGCCGATCAGGATCTCCTTGCCCGGGAATGTCACCGCCATCCGCTTGCGGATATCGTCGACATGCGCCGCGGCGTACTTCGCCTTGACCGGGATGTCCTCCCAATACGGCAGGATGTGAATGGTGACGAAATCGACCGCGTCATAAATCTCGCGGTTCTTCACCCAGTATTCCCAGACGTCGGCATAGGTGACAGGAAGATTGCCCGCCGCCGCCTTCACCGCGCGGATGTTGCCAGCAAGATCGGTGGCAGTCATCTCGCCGCGCAGCAGCACCTCGTTGCCGACGATCAGCGAGGTGACGACGCCAGGATACTCCTTGGCGAGCCGGACCGCGATCGCGATCTGCTGCAAATTCTTGAAGCGGTTGCTGCTGAGCCAGATGCCCTGCATCACCTTCAGCCCGACCTTGGCCGCAACGCCGGGGACCTGGTCGAGGCCGTTCTCGATCGAATAGGTGCGCACGCAGTCGGTGACCTTGGCGAGATCGGTCAGATCCTGCTCGATCTGCTCGACTGGAATCTGCGTGGTGGGATCCAGCGGCGTCTGCGCGCCGCGGAACGGCGTATACGACACGCATTGCAGCTTTGCAGCGGGATCGATCGGCGCGCGCACGAGCGTAATCGGCGTGGCGAGCCACCACCACACGGATGCAATCACGGCGAGCGAGATCAGGAGAAGCGCCAGCGGCGTACGAAGCGAAATCGGTTCCATCCTCCGGGGGACCGTCGAATTAGCCGGTCACAGCCCATCTGCCAAGAGCGGGATTAGGTCAATACCATGGTTGTCCTGCGACAGTTTTGCGCTGGGTCGATAAAGTTGTGAGTTTGCTGGACAAAATACCAAATTCCAGTCATCAGATTTCGCCAGAGTCTCCGCCGCACTGGAGACCTATTTGGACGGCATCACGCGAGCCGTTAGGATGATCCCGCGGGGGCAGGAACATTATCGGGGAATACATGCGTCGACGGCTGCTTGAGTTGAAGAACACTACTTTGCGCCATCTTGCCGTAACGGGCCTTGCGCTCCTCATTGGGGCTGGCGGCGCGTTCGCCCAGAGCGGCACGCCGAATCCGGCGGATCAGGCCAAACAGCAGCCTGGACAGCCCGACGCCAACGCAAATGCCGCACGGGAAGCCAACCAGCGCAAGGTCGAGGAATTCGTCGAGGCCCAGCAGGCCATCAACGGTCCGGCCGGCAACCCGGAATGCGTCTGGCTCGGCCGCCGCGTCGTCCGCCTGATGTGGAACGACGACCTCGATACCGCGTTCCGCCATCTCGACCTCTACGACCGGTTCGGCTGCCCCGGCGGCCACGTCCAGGCGGCGTTCCGCTGCCTGACCCGGTTCGGCGCCCAGATCGACGACAAGGTCCGCGGCAGCCTCGACGGCCGCATCCACGCCTGCTGGATCAATCCGGGCGCGCAGCCCCAGGCCGCGGCCGCCGCCGCTGCTCCCACCCCGGCGCCGGCGACGGCCGGCACCGCCGCACCGGCACCCGCAGCCTCGCCCTCGCCTGCACCGACCCCGTCGGCGTCACCTGCACCGGCGTCGAAATAGCCATATCCCGCGACCGGGGTCCGGCCGCGATTTTTTTCGCGGCTGGAACGGCTTGCGCCCTTAAAACGCCATCGCGGCACACCAGTTGTTAAATCGGATGGCGGAGATATCTTTCCCTCCGCTGTCGTGTTGGTCGAACCCAGGGGACGGGTTCGCTTAGTCCTCAATCTCAGGCCCCGTATGGTTTAACCGCGATGCGCGCCGTCGTCGCCGTCCTGTTGCTTGTCACCGCCGCCCACGCCGCCCTGTGGGGTCTCTTCCAGGAGAAGCAGCCGGCGCCCGATTTCCGTGGCACGCTGCCGAGCCTGTCCTACGCTCCGTTCGAGTCCGGCCACACCGTCGCCGACGTCGCCGCCGACACCGAGAAGGTGCGCACCGACCTGCGAAAGCTCTCCACGCTCACCAAGGCGGTCCGTCTCTATTCATCGACCGAAGGCAACGAGCTGGTGCCGCCGGTCGCCGCCGAATTCGGCATGAAGGTCACGGTCGGCGCGTGGATCGACAAGGACGCCAACCGCAACAACCGCGAGATCGAAGCCGCGATCAACCTGGCCAAGCGCAACAGCAACGTCATCGGCATCGTGGTCGGCAACGAAACCGTATTCCGTGGCGAGCAGGTGCCGCTGGAAAACCTCGGCTCGGTTCCGGAGATCGGCGTGCCCCCCGAGGAGTCCGAGAGGATTCTTCGCGAGGAAGCGCAGCGCCTCCACGACGCGGAAATGCAGCCGGATGAAGATGGCAGCAGCGGTTTGAGCAAGCGCGCTGAAGCGATCAAGTGGGCGATCGCTGAAAACAACGTGCACCGGCTGATCAAGGTGATCCAGCGGGTCAAGAAGTCGGTCAACGTTCCCGTCACCACCGGTGAAATCTGGAACATCTGGCGCGACCATCCGCAGCTCGCCAACTCGTCCGACTTCGTCGCCGCGCACGTGCTGCCCTACTGGGAAAACTTCACCGACAAGCAGGCGGTGGACCAGGCGGTCGACCGCTACAATTTGTTGCGCGACTCCTTCCCCGGCAAACGCATCCTGATTGCCGAATTCGGCTGGCCGAGCCAGGGCTACAATCTGCGCAGCGCCGTTCCCGGCCCGTTCCAGCAGGCCACCGTGCTTCGCAACTTCGTCACCCGCGCCGAAGCCATCGGCATGGACTACAACATCGTCGAGGCGATCGATCAGCCCTGGAAGTTCTTCGAAGGCGGCGTCGGCCCCTACTGGGGCATCCTCAATGCCGACCGCGAGCCAAAGTTCGCCTGGACCGGACCGGTCACCGATCCGAACTACTGGAAGATCGCGCTGGTCGCCGTCCTGGTCGGCCTGTTCATGTCGCTGCCGATCCTGCGGCTGGACCAACCGACCGTGATGCAGGCGCTGCTGCTGTCGGCGGCCGCCAATGGCGTCGGCGCGTGGGTCGCGACGGTGTTCTCCTACTGGACGACGCACTACTTCGTCTGGGGCTCGGCCTTCGCGCTCAGCCTCGGCCTGGTGCTGCTGGTTCCGCTGGTCCTGATCGCGATGGCGCGGATCGAGGAGATCGCGGCGGTGGCGTTCGGCCGCGGCCCGCGCCGGCTGATCGGCAAGAGCGAGCCGCTTGCGCCTGCCACGATCGGCGAGAACGTGAAGTTTCCGAAGGTCTCGATCCACATCCCGGCCTATTTCGAGCCGGTCGAGATGCTGAAGCAGACCCTCGATGCGGTGTCGCGGCTCGACTATCCGAACTTCGAGTGCGTCTGCATCATCAACAACACGCCCGATCCCGACTTCTGGCGGCCGATCCAGGATCACTGCCGGCTGCTCGGCGAGCGCTTCAAGTTCATCAATGCCGAGAAGGTGCAGGGCTTCAAGGCCGGTGCGCTGCGCATCGCGATGGACCGCACCGCGGCGGATGCCGAGATCATCGGCATCATCGACGCCGACTATGTCGTGCATCCGGACTGGCTGAAGGATCTCGTGCCGGCGTTCGCCGATCCGCGCGTCGGCCTCGTGCAGGCGCCGCAGGAGCATCGCGACGGCGATCGCTCGCTGATGCACTACATCATGAACGGCGAATATGCCGGGTTCTTCGACATCGGCATGGTCCAGCGCAACGAGTTCAACGCCATCATCGTGCACGGCACGATGTGCCTGATCCGCCGCGCCGCCATGGACAAGGCCGGCGGCTGGTCCAGCGACACGATCTGCGAGGACACCGATCTCGGCCTCTCGATCCAGCAGCAGGGCTGGCTCACGCACTACACCAATGTGCGTTACGGCGAAGGCCTGCTGCCCGACACCTATGAGGCTTTCAAGAAGCAGCGCCATCGCTGGGCCTATGGCGGCTTCCAGATCGTCAAGAAGCACTGGCGGCGCTTCCTGCCCGGCGCCAGCCGGCTGACGCCCGATCAGCGCCGCGAGTTCTCGCTGGGCTGGCTGAACTGGCTCGGCGCCGAAAGCCTCGGCGTCGTGGTCGCGATCCTCAATCTGATCTGGGTGCCAATCGTCGCCTTCGCCGACATCGCAATCCCCGACAAGATTCTGACGCTGCCGATCATCGCCTCCTTCATCGTCTCGCTGGTGCATTTCGTCGCGCTCTACCGGCTGCGCGTGAACATCAAGGCCGGCCAGATGTTAGGAGCCATGATCGCGGCGATGAGCGTGCAGTGGACGGTGTCGCGCGCGGTGGCGCAGGGCCTGATCACCGAGCATCTTGCGTTCGCCCGCACCTCCAAGGGCGGCCTGTCGCGGATGTCGATCGAGTTCCAGGCGTTCTGGGAAGCCGTGATCGGCGTGTTGCTGCTGATCGGCGCCGTCGTGCTTGTCGTCACCAACGGCTACAAGCAGGTGCGCGAGATCTACATCTTCGCCGGCGTCCTGGTGTTGCAGAGCCTGCCATTCCTGGCGGCGGTCTCCATCGCGATCCTGGAAAATTCGCGGATCAACGAGTTCGCATTCTGGCGCAACAGCGCGATCCGCACCGCGGAACTGATCGGGTTGCGCCCGGTCAGCCTGCCCTCGGTCGCCGCCCCGTCGCAGCCGGTCGGCTCGGAAATCCGCCGCGACAACTGAGCCAACTTCAAGAAGCGGCCCTAAGCACAGGCGCCGGAACAGCAAATCCGGCGCGTCGGTGCACAATTGAGCGCCCCTCGGCTATTGACCCGATGGGCCCTGCCCCCTACACAGCGCGGGCTGGAGCACGATCCGGAGCGGTTCACCGCTGGCGTCCGGATCTAATGTTCAGGTGAGTGAGCGCGTAGCTCAGGCGGTAGAGCACGTGACTTTTAATCATGGGGTCGAGGGTTCGAGTCCCTCCGCGCTCACCAAACAAATTCAAACATTCGCGAAATTTCCGTGCGGCAGTGACGTCGCTCCCATGGTGTTGGGTAGCCGGCCCGGGCCCTGACGCCGGCTCTTCTTCTTAATTTTGTGTGAACCAAGCCACAGTTGTTCGGCGTGATCTTTAGTAGGTTTTCGGCGCTGGGGATTTCAGGGCCCAGAGGCTGGAAGAACAGGGCGTCGCCGGGACAAACCATTTCGGGCCCGGCGGCGTAATTTTTCGGGACGGTCAGAACTGCAATCCCAATGCTCGGACCAGACGCATCCGGACGCCAACGGCTCGTTGCTCTCCCTGTCGCAGTCATCACGTTCGGCGTCGCCGGCGTCGAGCCTGCCTGCGGTTCTCCGGACCGGTCGGCGGCGCGCGTATTCCGGCATGAGCCTTGCTCTTTAGGTGGCGCAGGAAATTTCAGTGTCCCGGTTCAGGAACAAGCTGTCACCGGATGTGTCTTTTGGAGACGAGCAGCTGGATTCATTGGGAGGTATCGTTGAGATACGCAGCGCCCCTACAGTCAAGGTTTGTCGTTCGGAGAGGAAGCACCGACTGGATGGTCTATGATCGAGAGCTCAAGGGTCCAGCGCAGTTGAAGAAAGACGGCCACTTCGCCGAGAAGCTGACGAAGGAACAGGCCGAACACATAAAGCAGGCCTTGACGGACGCCCTGAAGCCCGAGCCGTAGACAAAGTTAGATCGAGTACCCCGATCGGTGGCGACACAAACCGCGAACAGATGACATCTGTGTTACCTCGTAAGGTATATGAACAGAGTTGGGCAAAGCGAACGAGGCGCGGCAAAATGGCGGCGCATCGGTGGAGCAAATTAGGCCCTTGCGGAATTCAGCTTTGGCCACTGGACGTTCTGATCGGGCCAGCGTCGTCGTTGAAAGGGAACGATCGGGGAACAGCTCAAGGCAGCTCGAAAGCAGCCCGCGTCAGAGAGGTCGCCCCCGCGCCGAGGGGTGGAGCGCGACGCATGACGGCGCAAGCGCGCCGTTCAGCGCACAATTCGGAGCGAACATTCGGAACGCTGCTGGAGTTCGGCCGTCAAGATAACGGCAGTTCGCCCTGACCGCCTGTCCAGTCGATGATATCGAGCTGCATCCCTCGCTTCAGCATCTCGGCCTCGAGGCTGCCGGCATGCCGCTTCCACTCGGGCGTCGCGCGGACGCGGAATTTTGGCTCTTCGCCGGCTGCCTCGAATTCGTCGTCGGCTCTGAGCGCACCGCGGACGGCTTCGTACATCATCTTCAGGCTGGCGTCGGTGAAGGCGCCGTAGTCCATCGGTCGTCTCCCTTGGCACTGTGGGACGCAAAAAGCCGCCACGTAGTCACTCGTGGCGGCCTTCTGCTAGCGGCCCATCCAGACGGCCTGGGACGACGTTGCGTGAGTCGGGTTAATGAAACGTTGTTCGTGCGGCGCGCACTCAGATAGCGATGCGTTCGAAGTCGATGGCTATCCGGCTGTTCGGGAAAGTCCTCGTCGCCTCCGCCAGAATGTCCTCGTCCGGGTAGCGGCCGGAGATGTGGGTGAGGATGAGCTGCTTGACCTCGCTCCGCGCCGCGAGCGCGGCGGCTTCGCTGGCCGTCAAATGCCCGTAGTCGCGCGCGATGGCCGCGTCGCGCTTGAGAAACGTCGCTTCGATCACCAGCACGTCGGCGTCCCCGACGTGTTCGGCGAGCCCCTCGGTTGCTTCAGCATCACCGACAATGACGAGCTTCTTTCGCCCCTGGGCCGGGCCAAGCACCTGCTCCGGATCGATGGTGCGACCATCGTCCAGCTTCACCTGCCGGCCCTCCGCCAGCTCCCGGCGAACCGGCCCATCAGGCACGCGCAGCGCCAGAAGCCGGTCCGGGAGGAGATGCCGGCGCACCGCGCTCTGAAAGGAGAAAGCGAAACTGTCCGTATCCCGGTGGCGGACCGGAAAGCAATCGATGGTGAATTCGCCGGCGTCGAGGACTCGCCCCTCGCTCAACGGCACCAGATCAAGCGGGATCGGCGCTCGGCCCTCGCCCCATAGGCCTGCCAGCATCCGGACGACGACATCGAGCGTGCCGGGCCCGGCATGAATCGTCATCGCATCCGAACTTTGCCGCAACCGGAGGGTCGAAAACAGCCCGGGGATGCCGAGCACATGATCGAAATGCCCGTGGGTCAGCAGCAGGTGATCAAGCCGTCGAAAGCCGGCGCCGCTCCGCAGCAGCTGGCGCTGCGTTCCCTCGCCGCAATCGACCAGAATACGACTGCCGGCTGCCTCGACGAGAATGCCCGGGTGATTGCGCTCGGGAGACGGCACGCTTGCCGACGTTCCCAGAAAAGTCAGCGAGAACATCGCAGCACCTCGCCTTCCGACTGCCGACGGCGCCATGCCGCCGGGATCGCGCAATCTGATGGCAGCGTCGCCCGATGTGTTCAAGCATTTCGATACCGACGAAGGTGGACCGAGGCGTCCTGAAGCCGGCGGCGTTACGGGCAGACCGCATCCGCGCCAACGGGATCGATCGTCGTGACCGGCGCACGCGGTGCCCTCGTCACGCTTTCAACCGGTCACAGCCTCAAGCATCGAAACAGCTGCGCGAGCGCAGTGTTGGCGGATTGCGCGCGCCGTTCGACGATTTCGGCCGCGGCGGCGTAGTTGCGCGCCAGGATCTGGAGCGCGCGGCGGGCATCCGGCAGCGTGGATTGCTCCGCCATCTCCAGGCACTGATGCTCGAAATATCTGAGCTCCTCAAGTTCGGTCATTGGCGAATCGTCCGATCGGGTCCTGCATTTTCGAACTCAGTGCGCCAGCGCCCTAGTGAAAGTTTGGCAAGTTTGTTGCGGGGGCCGCGCAATCTGGTCGGAGTGTTTCTGGACGCAGGATTTGATGATCACCGCTCCGTAACCGATGCGAGGGTGAGCCGCGCGGATCGACAAGCGCATGCAATCGTCTCACAATGCGGCGGGCTCGCTTGGCGAGCCTCGGAGCACACGCGGTTGGTGCGGTATCGAATTGGCTTTGTTGGACCGATGAGGAAACGCGATTGGGCTTTCGTGGCGGCCTGTGTGGCAGGCGCGCTGCTCTTTGGCGTCTGGAGTTTCCAGATGGGTATCGCGTTTCATCGATCCCAGCACGCCGCGACCGACCTCTCCAGTTCGCACCGGCGGAGCCAGGACGGCGCGTCCGCGCACAGCCCGGCCCGGCCGAAGGCGGATGATGGCGATCAGGCCGGGCAGCCGCGATAGACGCCACGATCGCGTTCGTCACCGCCACATCGCGTCGGACTAGGCCCAAGCCAAGCCTGCCATGCCGGCGGCGCCATCGTCATCTGTCTTCGCATGCATCAGCCGCTTGCGGCGCGGACCGTCCTTGGCACGACGGTGACGAACGCCAAACCTGTGCAGCGCCATCGGCACATGCTGCATCACGCCGCGGACGAGACCGATAGCCTGTCTGACGACCGCCACAACCGTCGCAACCCGGGTAAAGAAGCCGATCAGGAAGATCATCGAGAAGATGTCGATATAGGCCAGCACATCGCCGACCAGCATCAGCTCGGGAGGAAGCGGAATCCGGTGCCAATAGGCGCCGATCACGATCGCAACCGGGATCAGCGCGATCAGCTTCCGCAACGTCAGCCGATCGAGCAAGGCGGCGAGCTCAACGACCAGGATCTGCCACAGCCAATCGCCAAGCGCGGCCGGCTTGTCGATCGTCCAAGTTTGCCACAAACGCTGCCACATCGCCGCTCCGCCCCCCTTGCGCGCAATACCGGCGCGCTACGGCTTCGACGACGCCTCGCTGCCGCTGCCCTCGTCTGCGGCGCCCTGCGCATCAGCCGGGTCGGCCGATGGAAAGATGCGCTCATAGTTCGCACGCGCCTCGCGGATCAGACGCGCACGCTCGCGTTCGGACTTCGAGATGAACCTGATGATCTCGCCCATATTCGCTCCAAGGCAGAAATGATGATCCGACCGTCAGCTATGCAACCATCGTGCCCGACGGTCGCATGCCCGACCTCCTCGCGCCGCTCAGCGGAACGCCCGCGGCGCCATCCGCTGCTGGCTGAAGGCAACGCGCGGATTGATGCCGCAATAGGCGTCGCGGCCCGACGCGGATGCCTGGCACTGCTGATAGGTCTGGTAGCCGCAATAGCCGGGATATCCCTCCTGCCGGCCCTGGATGCACCAGGGATACTCGTAGGGATCGGCCGCCGCAGGCGACGCGGAACCGACAATCCAGCTCGTTCCGAGCGCCGCGAACGCCAGAATTGCCCAATTCGTCCTGCGCATGATCGTGTTTCCTTGCTCAATCGGCTCCCAGCCGCTGATCTAGGTACGGCGGCAGGATCTGCGAGGTTTCCGGGCACCGCCTCAAGAAGCTGTGACGATGGCTCAAAGCCCGGTCGCGGCACGGTGAGGACCGGCTGACGGGTCATCGGCCCCCGCGGCCTCCAGACCCGCTGCCCGCCGGGCCATCCCAGCGCATGTAGTTAACCGGCGCCTAATCGCAGATGCCCGGTTGAAATGTACGACTTAAGCGCGCCGCAAGGCGGCTGCCCTAGTCTCCCGCGCGGCTCAATGGACGACGACACCCGGAGAGGGCTCGTCGCACGGGGGATAATCATGCGCAGCGCGCTCATTGCTTCAATGATCCTGTCACTTGCGGCCGGCCCGGCCGTTGCCGGACCACGAATGTCGGGGCCGTCCGAGGCGGCACCAAGCAGCGTCGAGAAATATCGCGGCTACGTCTTCGATCTCTCCGAGAACGCCGACCGCAAGGACGTTACCAGCATCGCTGACATGGTCCGCCGCCAGCTCGACGTCGTGGAAACCGCGGGCTTCAGCCCGAAGGTGTTGCAGTTCTTCCATCGCGTGCCGATCGTTGCGAGCGAGATGGCGTGTCTCGACGAAGGCGCGGCAGCGGCCTGCTATGGCTTGACGCCGCCGGAATGGGACCGCGGCACGACGCGCGACGTCACCATCTGGGATCACGACAAGCAGCAATGGACCAATTCGGATCCGCTCGCGCTTGCGCTCGATTCCGGCATCGGCATCATCAGGCTGCGTCCGAACATGATGCGTTACGCGAAGGAGCCGGTGCTGCTGCACGAGTTCCTTCACGCCTATCACGTCCGGCTGATGCCGAACGGCTATGAGAACAAGGGCATCAAGGGCTTCCTCAGCCAGGCCAAGTCGAAGGAGTTGTTCGCCAAGGAGGCCTACGCGTTGAAGAACCAGCAGGAGTTCTTCGCGGTGACGGCGAGCATCTTCCTGGCCGGCAAGGATTCCGAGCACGAACCCTATACGCGCGCCACGCTGAAGGAGAAGATGCCGGACTACTACAAGTTCCTCGTCGGCCTGTTCGGCGCCGATCCCGACGAAACCGGCGTCACGCCGGTCGCATCGGCCAACTGAGCCCGGAATCCCACAAAAAAACGAGGCCCGGTGTGCCTAGGAGACCGGGCCTCGTTTCTGATGTCCCCCGCCTCGTGGCGGATCAGGTCTTGTCGTTACGCGACCTTGTCCGCGCGATCCATCCCGGATGATTACGGGGTCAGGCGCGCGCCGGCCTCACTTGCTGTAGCTGTAGAACCCCTGCCCGGTCTTGCGGCCGAGATGACCGGCATCGACCATCTCCTTCAGCAGCGGCGCCGGCCGGTACTTGGGGTCGTTGAAGCCGGTGTAGAACACCTCCATCACCGACAGCATCGTGTCGAGCCCGATCAGATCGGCGAGCGCGAGCGGGCCGATCGGATGGTTGCAGCCGAGCTTCATGCCGGCATCGATCTCCTCGGCGGTGGCAATGCCTTCCTGCAGCGCGAAGATCGCCTCGTTGATCATCGGGCACAGGATGCGGTTCACTGCAAAGCCGGGACTGTTCTTCGCCGTGATCGCCACCTTGCCGACCCGCTTGGCGAAGGCTTCGGCCTTGGCGACGGTGTCGTCCGAGGTCTGCAGACCCCGGATCAATTCGAGCAGCGCCATCACCGGCACCGGATTGAAGAAATGCATCCCGATGAAGCGGTCGGGACGATCGGTCGAGGCCGCAAGGCGGGTGATCGAGATCGACGAGGTGTTGGTTGCGACCAGCGCGCTCGGCTTCAGTCCCGCACAGAGATCCTTCAGGATCTTGATCTTCAGCTCCTCGTTCTCGGTCGCGGCTTCGATCACCAGATCGCAGGCGGCGAGCTTGGCCTTTTCGGTGGTCGCGTTGATGCGCCCGAGCGTCGCGTCGCGATCGGCCGCGGTCATCTTCTCCTTGGCGACCAGCCGATCGAGACTGCTCCCGACCGTCTTCAGGCCGCGCTGGACCGCCGCGTCGGAGATATCCACCATGGTCACGCCGAGGCCTGCCGCCGCGCAGATCTGCGCGATGCCGTTGCCCATGGTCCCGGCGCCGATAATGCCAACCGTCTCAATCATTGCGTTCGTCCCTCGTCGCTTGCGCGGCCGCGTGGCCGCATCATCAAAAACGGCGGACCGGAGGGGGTCCGCGGATGGCGCATGAATAGCAGTCCGGCCGCACGGCCGATACAGCGGAAGCCGGTAATCCGGTGGGGTCTATTCCGGGCGCGGCGGGACAGGCCGCCGTGGCGGAACGGCCGGCCGCGGTGGCAACTGGGTGCGCGGTGGTTCGGCCGCGCGCGACGGTTCGAGCACGCGGTTAAATCGGACGATCCACCAGGCCAGCCGCCCGTAGCTGCGGCGCAGCGCCGATCCAAATCCCTCGTCGATGTCCTGGTCACGATCCATACCCCTATCAATAACGTGCATCCTTGAAGGAACGGTGAGCGCCATCACGTGCTGCACCGGCAATCGTTAGGAAGCTGGCAACTATTTCGCGCGAGCCTCGGTTGACGGCGTGGGCGCCGTAATCTCCCGGATTGCGTGCGAGAGACATTGCGCCGCAGCATCGCCATGCCGGTGCGACTCGCATTTTGTTGATCGAATTTTCCGCGGCGCGCCGCGACACAAGGACATTAGACGACGAGGGCTACGCCCATGCTTGCTGAAAAATTCTTTTTGGTGCTCGAGACATTGCTCAACGGCCAGACCCATTCCGACGGAAGCCCCCGCGTGGTGAGCACCGCGCCCCACATCCCGGTCGAGCTTCCGCGCGAAGGCCAGCCGAAACGCAGCCCCCGCTAGGCCGCTTGCTGGCGGCAGGTGGTCGCCAAGGCCGAGCTGGAGTCGCCGCGGCCACGTTGCTGCGGAATGCTGATCGCGACGTTTGCCTCCGCCAGTTGGCCCGTCGTGACGCACGAAGCCATTTGGCCGGAGCGGCTCCTCCGCTCGTGATCCAGCTCATAGTTGGTGAAGCCGAGCCACGCTACACCGCTCCCGCAACGACGTGGTGCCGCCGTGGACGATAAGACCGACAGCAAGACCGATTTCGCAAGCATCGCCGTCGCAATCTGCGTCGCCGCCTACATCGCGATCATGCTGGCCTATCTCGCCCAATACGATCTCGGACTGACCGCCGCGCGGACGCGTCATCTCTCGATGCTCGCAGCGCTGTTCCTCGCGCTGCCGGTCGCGCTGGATTTGCTGCGCACCGGGCCCAGCGACGCTCGCTGACGCGGACACGAACACGCCTGCAGCCTTCGATCTCCCCTGCCGCAAACGCGCCTGCGCAACATTGCGCTAGGTGAAGCGACGCGAATCAGCGTTACTTTGCAACTGATCGTTTCGTGGGATTTGGCGGCATGACCCAGCCCGACGTGTTTGATCAGAAGGTTCTGGATCAGAACATTCGCGAACTGCAGGAATGGCTGCGCAAGGCCTGGCAGCAACTCGCGGACCCCTCACTCACCGCCTTCTCCCGCCGCGAATTGCGCAACCAGATGAAGCAATGCAACGCGGATTTGCGCGTGCAACTGCAAGCCGCCTCCAAACGCATGCTGATGCAGCCCGCCTCGTCGGGCAGGAGGTTCGCCAAGCCGGCGCTGCGGATCCTCGCCTAGGACATGATGCCAGCGCGCCAAAATGCCGCGATCTCTTGCCGCATGCTGGCCATACGCACCCTCTGCTTGTGCAGCAACGCCCGACAAGGCACAGCAAAACCGCTCCGGTATGCCTATATTGGGCGTCGTGTAGCGGCCAACTCCGCCAATGTTTAGGGACTCCCGTGTTATATCTGGAACTTGCGATCGTGGCGGTCTTGATCGTCGTCAACGGTCTGTTGTCGATGTCGGAGCTCGCGATCGTCTCCTCGCGTCCGGGGCGTCTTGCGGCGCTGGTCGAACGAGGCGTCAGCGGTTCGCGCCGCGCCCTTGCACTGGCCTCCGATCCAGGCAAGTTCCTCTCCACGGTGCAGATCGGCATCACGCTGATCGGCGTGCTGTCGGGCGCCTTCTCGGGCGCAACGCTTGGCCAGCGTCTGACCCAATGGCTGCTTGAGCTCGGCGTGTCCGCAAGCATCGCGGACGCGGTCGGCGTCGGCCTCGTCGTCGGCGTGATCACCTATGCCTCGCTGATCGTCGGCGAGCTGGTGCCGAAGCAGATCGCCTTGCGCGATCCCGAGTCGATCGCGGTCAAGGTCGCTCCGGCCATGACCATGATGGCGCGGCTGTCGCTGCCGCTGGTGTGGCTGCTCGACCGTTCAGGCAAGCTGCTGCTGTGGGTGCTCGGCCATCGCGAGGATGCACAGGA
This sequence comes from Bradyrhizobium sp. USDA 4502, assembly GCF_054063355.1. Lineage (NCBI taxonomy): Bacteria > Pseudomonadati > Pseudomonadota > Alphaproteobacteria > Hyphomicrobiales > Nitrobacteraceae > Bradyrhizobium > Bradyrhizobium sp. USDA 4502. Next base: position 2,901,025 of record NZ_JBSSGF010000001.1, on the reverse strand, counting down.
CCGCGTCAGCGAGGACGAGATCAAGACGCTGGTGGTGGAGGCCGAGAACGCCGGTGTGCTCGAGCCCGGCGAAAAGGAGATGATCGCCGGCGTGATGCGGCTCGGCGATCTGCCGGTCGGCGCAGTGATGACGCCGCGCCACGAGGTCAGCCTGATCGACCTCGCCGCCCCTGCGGCCGAGATCCTGGCGACGCTGCAAAAGAGCAGTCACTCGCGCTGCGTGGTGTTCGACGGCAACCGCGACCATGCCCTCGGCATCGTGCAGGCCAAAGACGTGCTCGACGTCTACCTCGCGGGCCAGACGCCCGACATACGCGCGCTGACGCGCGATGCGCCGATCATTCCGGAGACCGTCGATGCCCGCGACGTGGTCGCGATCCTGCGCGACTCCAGAGTGCATATCGGCCTCGTCCACGACGAGTACGGCACCTTCCAGGGCGTCGTCACCAGCGCCGATATCCTCGAGGCCATCGTCGGCGCCTTCCACACCGAGGAAGGCCCGGCCGAGCCTGCCTATGTCCGGCGCGCCGACGGCTCCTATCTGATCTCGGGCTGGATGCCGGCGCTGGAATTCAGCGAGCTGCTCGGCATCACGCTGCCATCGCCGCGGCCCTACCAGACCGCGGCCGGCTTCCTGCTGCATGAATTCGGCGCGATCCCCGATGTCGGCGCGAAAACCGCCGCGCAGGGCTGGGAATTCGAGATCGTCGACCTCGACGGCCGGCGCATCGACAAGGTTTTGGCCAGCAAGCAGCCGGCGGCCTGACATTTGCCACCCGGCCGTCCTGTTGATAAGCGGCAAGACAGCGAAACAGGCCGCCGCGGTGTGCTATCGGCATAGCGGCGGCCCGAGCAATCCCCGAGTAAACCCCACGGAATAGATCCCCATGCGCATTACCCTTGTCGGTTCCCGCCATTTCGGCGTGACGACCCTGAACATGCTGCGCGAACACCACGTCACGCTGGTCAGGGTGGTCGTCCATGACGGCGAGGACCGGCTCGCGGCAGCAGCCAGGGCGGCCGGCATCGAAGTCGTTGTCCAGGCCGATCCCAAGCTGGTGACGGCCGCCGAGATCGCGCCGGACACCGACCTGATCGTGACCGCCCACAGCCACGCCCGGGTCAGCAGGGAGGCGCTTGCCGCGTCCAGGCTCGGCGGCATCGGATACCATCCGTCACTGCTGCCGCGCCACCGCGGCATCGCGGCGGTGGAATGGACCATCAAGGAAGGCGATCCGATCGCCGGCGGCAGCATCTATCACCTCGCCGACCGCATGGACGCCGGCGCCATCGCCGCGCAGGACTGGGTGTTCGTCAAGAAAGGCGAGACCGCCCGCGAGCTGTGGGAGCGCGCGCTGGCGCCGCTCGGTTTGCGTCTGCTCGCCCAGGTCATCGACTATGGTAAGGTCAACGGCTCGCTGCCGGCCAAGGTCCAGGATGAGCAGTTTGCGACCAAGGCGCCGAATCTGAGCCCTGGCAAACACTAACCCGAGCTAGGGTACATGAATACCTCGTTCGAAAAAGCCATGCTCGGATTTTCCGTTCCTGATCCGGAACCGAATTCACCATGATGTGTTTGGGTTCACAGGAACATTTGGGGCTCCCGCGACGCAGCAAATTTTGAACACATTGTGACAGGATAAGCCGCGTCATCACACGAAATTACAGGGATTTGATTCATGCGTTCGATCCGCATTCGCGACCTGATTTTGGTCACTTCGGTCGCCTCGGCTGCCGCCCTCACCGCTGCTCCCGTGTCCGCTCAGCAGCCTTATGACGGGCTTTGGAACGTCACCGTCGTCACCAAGACCGGCAGCTGCGAACCATCGCAGAGCTCGACCGTGACCGTCGCTGAAGGAAAGATCTCGGCACAGGGCGCGGCGATCTCCGGCACCGTCGGCAGCGGGGGACTTGTGCGAGTCTCGATCAATGGTGCATATGCGAACGGACAACTCAGTGGCAACTCCGGATCGGGGAAGTGGAATGGGGCATCAGCTGGCGTACCCTGCAGCGGCCGATGGGAAGCATCCCGTCAGTAAGATCACCAGCCTAGCAAGTTTCTTTGCCATCGCGCGGCGGCCAGCATTTGCAGCCGCCGCGTTTTTCGTGACCGCACTCTCGAGCACCACGGGCCATGCCCAGTCCGGCCCGTTCGCCGGCATGGCGGGCACCTGGTCGGGCGCCGGCTCGGTTACGCTGGACGACGGCTCCAGCGAGCGCATCCGCTGCCGGGCGACGTATCACGTCGGCGGGCCCCGGATGACCATGAGCCTCACCTGCGCAAGCGACGCCTACAAGTTCAACCTGGCGGCCGATGTGCAGGCCGAAGGCAGCGCGGTCAGCGGCAATTGGAGCGAGTCCAGCCGCAATGTCAGCGGCTCGTTGCAGGGTCGCGGCGGCGGCGGCAACTTCCAGGTCGTTGCCAGCGCTCCCGGCTTCAACGCCGATATCTCGATGCGCACCAGCGGCAACAAGCAGGCGGTCACGATCAGGGCCGACAGCCAGTTCCGCGGCGCCAGCATCACGCTGTCGAAGTAATCGATCCGCGCTCCAACGTGGAAAGCCCTCGGGTCATCCCCGAGGGCTTTTTGTTTACGCCCCAGCGGTGCTATGCCGCAGGCACGAATGCCGTGACCTCGATCTCGACCTTGGCGCGCTGATCGACCAGCCCGTCGATATAGAGCAAGGTGGACGGCGGGAAATTGCGCCCGAGCGTCTCCTTCCACGCCGCGCCGATACCGGCGCCCGCGGCCTCATATTCGCTGCGGCTGGTCAGGTACCAGGTCAGGCGGACGATGTGCTCGGGGCCAGCGCCGGCTTCGTTCAACAGCTTGATGATGCGCTTCAACGCGGTGCCGACCTGGGCGGCCATCTCGGGGGCGTAGTCGCCCTTCTCGTCGCCGCCGGTCTGCCCCGCCAGCACGATCCACTTGCCGGGCGCGTCGAACGCGACACCGTGCGAGAAGCCGCGGGGTTTCGACCATTCGGCCGGTTGCAAGACGCGCATGAGCAGATCCTCCTTTTTGGCGTTCGTCATTCCGGGATGGCTCGCAGAGCCAGACCCGGAATCTCGAGATCCCGGGTTCGCCCGTTTCACGTGCGCCCCGGGATGACAGCGTAGTCGATGCTGCTTAGCAGAGATCGCGTGGGTGACGCATCACCGCGCAGACGGAATTGCGCGTTGCAAATTCATGGCAGCTCGCCGATACCGGGCACCCCTCCTCCGCCGTTCCCCGTCATGGATCGCACGCCCTCAAAGACCCGCGCAGCATTGTGGATGTCCGGCTGGCTCGCGCTGATGCTGATCGTTGCGGTGGCCGGCCGCGAGGCGACGCGCGAGGTCAACGTCATCCAGCTGATGGCCGTGCGCGGCGTGCTCGGCTTCGCGATGCTCTATCCGCTGATCCACATGAATGGCGGGTTTGCGATCGTGAAGACGGCACGGGTGCACGTCCATATCGTGCGCAACCTGATCCATTTCTGCGCGCAGCTCGGCTGGTTCTTTGCGCTGACATTGATCCCGATCGGCCAGGTGGTCGCGATCGAGTTCACGATGCCGATCTGGACCGCGATCCTCGCGGCGAGCTTTCTCGGCGAGTGGATGACGCGGTGGAAGATCGTCGCGATGGTGCTTGGCCTGGTCGGCGTGTTCGTGATCGTGCGGCCGGCGGCCGGCGCGATCAATCCGGGCCAGCTGATCGCGCTCGCCGCGGCGGTCGGCTTCGGCATCTCGGTCGCCGTGGTCAAGTCGCTGACGCGGACCGAGCAGACGCTGACGATCATGTTCTGGATGCTGGTGGTGCAATCGCTCGCGAGCATCGGGCCTGCGCTCTATGTCTGGACCTGGCCGCCGCTCTCGACCTGGGGCTGGCTCGCCGTGATCGCGTTCTGCGGCACGTTCTCGCACTATTGCATGGCACGCGCCCTGCTCCACGCCGACGCGACTGTCGTGATCCCGATGGATTTCGTCCGCGTGCCGCTGACGGCGATCGCCGGTTGGCTGATCTATGCCGAAAGGCTCGATGTTTACACGGTGCTCGGCGCGGCCATGATCCTGGCCGGCAACCTCATGAACCTGAAACCGACCGCAAGGAAGCCGGCGCGCGCGAGGTGACGCTCGCGTCGCGCCGCAGCCAGCGCGGCCGCGCCCGCCAGAGCCCGGGGATCGTCCCGGGCCTCCCGGTTTCGAAAGGTGTTACTTTCCGGCGGCCTTGCGCAGCGCCGCGTTGATGCGGTCCTGCCAGCCGGGGCCGCCCTCCTGGAAATACTCCAGCACGTCCTGATCGATCCGCAGCGTGACCTGCTCGCGGACGCCGGGGACAGCGACGGTCTTTGGCACCGCGTCCGCGACCTTGGTGGTGGCGCGCTTGAACGCCGCCTCGGCTTCGCTGCGGGCATCGTTCAGGGTTCGCGGTCGCCTCGGCTGGTCAGCCATATGCTGGATTCCTGTGTCTCAGATTCCTTCAAACAGTACCGTAGAGAGATAGCGCTCCGAGAATGACGGCACAATCGCCAGAATGGTTTTGCCGGCCGCTTCCGGCCGCTTGCCGATCTGCAAGGCGGCAGCGATCGCGGCACCCGACGAGATACCGCCGGGGATGCCTTCGTTGCGCGCCAGCTCGCGCGCGGTCTCGATCGCGGTCGCGCTATTGACCTTGACGATCTCGTCGATCACGGAGCGGTCGAGGATGTCAGGGATAAAGCCCGCGCCGATGCCCTGGATCTTGTGCGGCGTGTGCTGGCCGCCCGACAGCACCGGGCTCTCTTCCGGCTCCACCGCGACGACACGCAATGATGGCTTGCGCGGCTTCAGCACCTGGCCAACGCCCGTGATGGTGCCGCCGGTGCCAACGCCGGCGACGAAGTAATCGATGTTGCCGCTGGTGTCGTTCCAGATCTCCTCGGCGGTGGTGCGGCGATGGATCTCGGGATTGGCGAGGTTCTTGAACTGCTGCGGCATGACAGCGTTGGGCGTCGTGCGCACCAATTCCTCCGCGGTCGCGATCGAGCCCTTCATGCCCTGCGCGGCCGGGGTCAGCACAATCTCCGCGCCGAGAAAGGCCAGCATCCGCCGCCGCTCGATCGACATCGATTCCGGCATGACGAGCTTGAGCCGATAGCCGCGCGAGGCCGCGACATAGGCAAGCGCAATCCCGGTGTTGCCCGAGGTCGGCTCGATCAGCACGGTGTCGGCGTTGATGATGCCGGCCTTCTCCATCGCCACGATCATCGCCGCGCCGATGCGGTCTTTCACGCTGGCTGCCGGATTGAAGTATTCGAGCTTGGCGAGGATCGTCGCGTTGACGCCAGCCGCCTGCGGCAATCTGCGCAGCCGCACGATCGGCGTAGAGCCGATCGCATCGACGATGGAGTCAAAGACGCGGCCGCGTCCGGGTTGCACTGCACTCGTTGTCGACGGCGCGTCCATCAAGCGGCTCCTGTAGCGGATGTGCTGGGAATATGCGGTCTTGTCTCATTAGAAGCAGCGCACCATGGCGCGCAAGTGAGAAACCGCCGCAACGCGAATTCGTTGCATCGCAAAATAGAACCTGCGCAAATAACGTAAAACCTACGCATTTGTGTTGCGACAAGGTCAAACAAATGGGTTTATATACTTTCGTCAGGTGCAGCTCAGAACGCAAAGGAGGTCACATGCCAGCTCTCGCTGAAGTTCTGTCGACCACAGCGTCCAGGCCCGATCCGCGCGGCTGCGATTTGCCGACCTGTCCGGTGTGTGCGGACTCCATGGTGGCGGCGGAAGCCTCCGCGTACCTGTTCGACAATTTGATCAGTTATCTCTGGACCTGCGACAACTGCGGTTACGGGTTCGTTACCAAACACGCGGTGAAACCGATCGTGTGCAACTGATCACACAGCTCATCTTGGAGCGATGTCACCGCGCGCCCAACCGGCGCGCGTTTTCGTTCTGAAGTCCTCGAACGTGCCGTTCGCCACCGCATCGCGGATGCCCTGCATCAGCTGCTGGTAGTAGGCGACGTTGATTTCGGACAGCAGCATTGCCCCAAGTGTTTCGCCTGATCGAACCAGGTGATGCAGATAGGCACGCGAATAGCCGCTCGCCGCCGGCCACGGGCTCTCTTCATCGAGCGGGCGCGGATCGTCGACGTGCCGGGCGTTGCGCAAATTGATCTGCCCGAAGCGGGTGAACGCCATGCCGTGGCGTCCGTTCCGTGTCGGCATCACACAGTCGAACATGTCGACGCCGCGCGCTACCGCCTCGAGGATGTCCTCCGGCGTGCCGACGCCCATCAGATAACGCGGCCGATCGACCGGGAGCGCCGGCGCGGACTCCTCGATCATCGCCAGCATCACCGCCTGCGGCTCGCCGACCGCGAGGCCTCCGATCGCGTAACCGTGAAAGCCGATGTCGGTCAGCCCGCGTGCGCTGGCGTGCCGCAAATCCGGGACGTCGCCGCCCTGTACGATGCCGAACAGCATGTAGCCGTCCGGCGCCGCCTCGAACGCGCGCTTGGAGCGTTCGGCCCAGCGCAGCGACAACTGCATCGCGCGCTCGATGTCGGCGCGCTCCGCCGGCAACCGCACGCATTCGTCCATCTGCATGGCGATGTCGGAGCCGAGCAGCCGCTGCACCTCGATCGAGCGCTCCGGCGACAGCTCGACCTTGGTGCCGTCGATATGCGAGCGGAAGGTCACCGCCTTCTCGGTCACCTTGCGCAGCTCCGACAGCGACATCACCTGGAAGCCGCCGGAATCCGTCAACATCGGGCCGCCCCAGCCGGTGAAGCGCTGCAGGCCGCCAAGTCCGGCAATGCGCTCGGCGCCCGGGCGCAGCATCAGGTGATAGGTGTTGCCGAGCACGATATCGGCGCCCGCATCGCGCACCTCGCGCCAATGCATGCCCTTCATCGCGCCCGCGGTGCCGACCGGCATGAAGGCGGGCGTCCGCACGAGGCCGTGCGGCGTGGTCAGGCGCCCGGTGCGGGCGGCGCCGTCGGTCGCCAGCAGCTCGAAATGATTGGGAAGAGTCATGCGGCTGCTTATTGCGTGTCGCCGGTGCCCGATCAACCCGTCGGATAGCGGCCCTCGCGCGACTTCGTGAACGTGGACAACCGGCTGGACGCTTGCCTTGCATCATCAGTCCCGTTAAATAAAACGAAACCGTGTCGTTTTATGACGACAATCTGGCAACCGGCTTCCCGCAGCGACGTCGATCCGCGAACGTGACTGGCAGAGATGGTCTTACCCCCTAGCGTCCAGCGCGCCGGCGCCGGTCTTCGGATGACGGATGCCCGCGCGATCCGGCAAGCGATCCTGCTGTGCGGCCTCGCCTTGGCGCTTTCGGCCTGCAGCTCGTTGCCGCGGATGTCCTACACGGCCGCCGACGCCGCCAATTCGCGGGTGCTCGACCTCGATGGGCTGCGCCGCTATGCCGACGAGCCGGCGTCAAAATTCAAGTTCGAGAAGCGCAGCGTCGCCCCAATCACGAGCTACCTCGCCCTCTCCGGCGGCGGTGCCGACGGCGCCTATGGCGTGGGCGTCCTCAACGGCTGGACCGCGGCCGGCAACCGCCCGGCCTTTTCGGTCGTCTCCGGCGTCAGCACCGGCGGACTGATTGCGCCCTTTGCCTTCCTTGGCCCGCGCTACGACGACACGCTGAAGGAGGTCTACACTTCGGGCATCGCGGAAAGCCTGCTGCAGGACCCCAGCCTGATGCGGGTGCTGTTCGGCTCCGGGCTGTTCGGCAACAAGCGGCTGCGCGAACTGGTGGCGCGTTACGTCGGTCCGGACATCCTGAGCGAGGTGGCGCGCGAAAACGCCAAGGGCCGAAAGCTCCTGATCGTCACCACCGATCTCGACACCCAGCGCACGGTGATCTGGGACATGGGGCGAATCTCCGCTGTCGGAACGCCCGAGGCGCTGCAGCTGTTTCGCGACGTGATGGCCGCCTCCGCCAGCATCCCGCTGGTGTTTCCGCCGATCATGATCGACGCCGAAGGCCAGGGCCGCCGCTTCCAGGAGATGCATGTCGACGGCGGCGTGACCGCGCCGGTGCTGACATTGCCGGATGCGCTGCTGTTCCGCGAGCGCGGCTGGCCCGCCAACAGCCGCATGAACATCTACATCCTCGTCAACAAGAAGCTCGAGGGCAACTTCGAGCTGGTCTCGAACTCGACGATCGAGGTCGCCTCCCGCAGCATTTCCGCGATCACGCAGGCGCAGACACGCTCCGTGATCCTCTCGACCTATGACTTCGCCCGGCGCAACCGGCTGGGTTTCCATCTGTCCTACATCGAGCGCGACTATCCGGCTCCGGAATCGCAGGGCTTCGACACCGCCTATATGCGCGCGCTGTACCAGTACGGATACGACAAGGCCGCCGCTGGGCAGGCCTGGACTGCGACGCCCCCTTAAGCGGCCTGCTCCTGGTACCGCCGAATGGACGAATCCGCACGGCGCGGGTTATAGACCGGACAGACCCGTCCGATGCACAACGAGATGAATGGGCAAATGGGATTGACGGCAACCAAGGCCAAGGTGGCCAAGCGCGGCGTGATCAAGTCACGCGGCGGCCGGCCGACGCGGGACGCTGCGATCGAGCGCGACCAGCGGCTGATCGAGGTCGCCACCCGCCTGTTCCTCGAGCGCGGCTTCGATGCGACGTCGATCGACGCGGTGGCCGAGGCCGCCCGCGTCAGCAAGCCCACGGTCTATGGTCAGTATGGCGACAAGCGGGGCCTGTTCGCCGCGGTGCTCCGCCGCGAGATCGCCCGCTGGCTTGCCCCGCTCGCCGCCGCGGCGGCCGAAGCGCAGGCCGGCGGCAACTGCGACGGTTCGGTCGAGGAACGGCTGACCGAGCTCGGACGCCAGCTATTGGTGCTGAATTGCAGCGCCGACTCCATCGCTTTCAGCCGGATCCTGACCGCGCAGGCAATTAATTTCCCCGAGGTCGCCAAGCTTGCCGTCGACGAGGGCTGGTCGAAGGCGGTATCCACCACGGCGGATTTCTTCGACCATCTGGTCCACAAAGGCGCCCTCGACCTCGAGGACACCACGATCGCGGCCGAGACATTCCTCAACATGGTGGTCGGCCACACCCACCGGATGGCAACATTCGGAATTCCGATCGACATGAAGACCGCCGAGACCCGGATGGAAGTCTCGATCCGGCTGTTTCTCGCCGGCGCCGTCGGGCCGCAGGACCGGCTTCGCGATGCGGCCAAAGAGGCGATCAAGGAAGCGACGAAGGCGCGCCGCCGCCCGGCCCGCTGACAGTTTTAGGATCGTTGCATCGCCTCACACGTTGTCGTGATGAGCCTTGAAGGAAACAGAACGAAACCGTATTGTTTAGTTGCAATGAGACGCGGAACCCAAGTTCAGCCCCCCAACGGTTTCGTGTCGCCTTGTCACTTCGATCGTCACGACGGAGCTGCCGCCATCGCTCCGTCTGAACGTTCGGCGGCCGACCTCTGACTAACAAAGGTCGGCCGCACTTTCTCTGCCCGGGCGGCGGTTCGACGCGACGGATGCGACCATGACGACGGGACGATTACACGCACTGCGGCATTGGGCATTCGGCACGCGGCTGCTGGCAACCGCGCTCATTGCCCTGCCCTTCGCGACGCCGGCGCACGCGATCACGAGCTCAACGGCTGCAGCGCTTACCCCGCAGGATAACGACACCGCGCTCGATGCGCACACGGTTCGCCGCGAGCTCGACAGCTTCCAGGCGGCCCAGATCTCGCTGCGCAAGGCGATGGCGATTGCGGAGGCGCTGCATTCCGGTTCGATAACCGCCGACATCAGCTTCGACGGCGCGTCGGAGCCTGCGGTCTACCGGGTCAAGACCATGCAGCAGGACCGCATCTGGCGGCACGCCATTGACGCGGCGACCGGCGAAGTGGTGGGTGGCGAGGCCGCCGCGCCGCTGAAGTCGCTCGGCACCGAAGACCGTGACAACCTCGCCGTGCTGAGGGCGCTCCGGCATCGCCTCGCCGACGCCGTGCGGGTGGCCGAGCGCACGACCTCCGGAAAGGCGATCAGCGGTGGCCTGATGCGCGAACGCGGCAAGCTCAATTTCGTTATCGTCGTGCTCGCCGGCAGCGACCTGAAAGAGGTGATCCTCGAACCGCCCGGCGCGCGCAGGCGCTGAGGCCGGCGCGGCACTCGCCAAGTTTTCTCTCGCCAAGTTTTCGCCCAAAAGCCGTTGACGGACGCCGATCTGTCCCGCATAAGTCCGCTCCATGATCACCGCGACCAAACGCACCAGCAAAACCACCAAGCCCTCCGGGGCCTCGGGAGGCGTGCGCGCGTAGTCGGTCGAACCGCATCATCTCTACCCGAAGCCCCGCCTGATGAAGGTCCGGGGCTTTTTTGTTGCCTGAAATACAACTCGAATGGAGGACAAAGTGAGTAACGATCCCGTCGTCGCGATTGTCGGCGTCACCGGTGCCGTCGGCGCCGAATTCATCGCCACCATGGACAAGCGCGGCTTCCGCGTCGGCAAGCTGAAGGCGCTGGCGAGCGCCCGCTCGGCCGGCAAGACCATCAGCTTCCGCGGCAAGCCGATCGTGATCGAGGAACTGACCGAGCGCGCCTTCGAGGGCGTCGACATCGCGCTGTTCTCGGCCGGCAGCGGCATCTCCAGGAAGTTCGCGCCGCTTGCGGTGAAGTCCGGCGCCGTTGTGGTCGACAATTCCTCGGCGTTCCGGATGGATCCGAACGTGCCGCTGGTGATCCCCGAGATCAACGCCAACCGCATCCGCGACCACAAGGGCATCATCGCCAACCCGAACTGCGCCGCCATCACCGCGCTGGTGCCGCTGTGGCCGATCCACCAGAAGAACCGCATCAAGCGCGTGATCATCTCGACCTACCAGGCCGCGAGCGGCGCCGGCGCAGCTGCGATGGAGGAGCTCGTCGAGTCCACCCGCGCCAATCTCAACGGACAGGTCTACACCCCGAAGGTGATGCCGCACCCCTACGCCTTCAACCTGTTCAACCACAACACGGCGATCGATCCGGAGACCGGCTACAACGACGAGGAGACCAAGGTCATCAAGGAGACCCACAAGATCTTCGAGGACGAGAAGATCGCGGTCGGCGTTACCTGCGTGCGGGTGCCGGTGCTGCGCGCGCATTGCGAGTCGATCACCTTCGAATGCGAGAAGCCGATCACCGAGGACCAGGTGCGCGCGATGATGGCGCAGGCGCCGGGCGTCAAGGTCGTCGACGATCGCGCCAAGAACTACTTCCCGATGCCGATCGACGCCTCCGGCCAGGACGACGTGCTGGTCGGCCGCATCCGCAAGGATCTCAGCGACCCCAGCGGTCACTCGATCTCGATGTTCGTCGCGGCCGATCAGTTGCTCAAGGGCGCCGCCCTCAACGCGGTGCAGATCGCCGAGCTGCTGCCCGAACGCGCGATGGCGTGAATGCAAGAACCGTCATCCCCGCGCAATGGCGCAGCCATTGTCGCTGGAGGAGTCCGCGCGGCGGGCGTCTCGAAGGATGCATCGGCCCCAGTCGGGCCGTCGCCCTTCGAGGGCCGCTGAAGAAGCGGCCGCCTCAGGGTGACGGTGAAGCAGCCGTGCTTGCGGAGCTAGCCTCGCGCGCGAAACAGCAAACACGCATCGCCATACGAATAGAACCGGTAGCCGTCCCTGATCGCATGCGCGTAGGCGCCCTGCATCGTCTCGAGGCCGGAGAAGGCCGAGACCAGCATGAACAGCGTCGAGCGCGGCAGATGGAAGTTGGTCAGCAAAATATCGACCGCGCGGAAGCGGTAGCCCGGCGTGATGAAGATCGAGGTTTCCGCCGCAAACGGCTCGATGGTGCCGTCGGCATTGGCGGCGCTTTCCAACAGGCGCAGCGACGTGGTGCCGATCGCGACGATCCGGCCGCCTTTTGCGCGCGCGGCATTCAAGGCGGAAGCGGTCTCGGCGGTGATGCAGCCCCACTCGGCATGCATCTTGTGCTCCGAGGTCTCCTCGGTCTTCACCGGCAGGAAGGTCCCTGCCCCGACATGCAGCGTCAGGCGGTGCAGCTCGACACCGCGGCTCTTCAGCGCGGCCTCCAAGGCCGGCGTGAAATGCAGCCCCGCCGTGGGCGCTGCGACCGCGCCCTCATTGGCGGCGAACATGGTCTGGTAGTCGCTGACGTCCTTCTCGTCAGGCGTGCGCTTGGAAGCGATGTAGGGTGGCAGCGGCGTGGCGCCGACATCGGCGATCGCCTGGTCGAGCACCGGACCATGGAACGAGAATGACAGCGTCACCTCGCCCTCCTGCCCCTTGGCCTCGACCTCTGCATCGAGATTGCCGAGCAGGCACACCCTGCCCTCATTGCCGAAGCGGATGGTGTCGCCGGGGCTGAGCTTCTTCGCCGGCTTCACCAGCGCCTGCCAGCGTGAGCCGTCGAGCCGCTTGATCAAGGTCGCCTCGATCTTCGGTTCGGTGTCGCGCCCGATGCGGCGGCCCTTGAGTTGCGCCGCGATCACCTTGGTGTCGTTGACGACGATCTGATCACCCGGCTCCAGCCACTGCGGCAGGTCGGCGATCGCGGCGTCGCGCAGCACGCCGTCCGGATGCACCACCAGCATCCGCGCGGCATCGCGCGGGTTCGCGGGGCGAAGCGCGATGCTTTCCGGGGGCAGTTCGAAGTCGAAGAGGTCGGTGCGCATGGCGGTGACTAATACTTCAGCGCCGTCATTCCGGGGCACGCGAAGCGTGAACCCGGAATCTCGAGATTCCGGGTTCGATGCTGCGCATCGCCCCGGAATGACGGAGTGTTTGACTTACGCCGCGTCGACGGCCATGCGCGCCTTGACGATCTTGTCCGGATCCTTCACCGGCTCGCCGCGCTTGATCTTGTCGACGTTCTCCATGCCCTCGGTGACCTTGCCCCAGACGGTGTACTGGCCGTTGAGGAACGAGGCGTCGTCGAAGCAGATGAAGAACTGGCTGTCGCCGGAATCCGGATTGGCGGCGCGGGCCATCGAGGCGGTGCCGCGGACATGCGGCTCCTTGTTGAATTCGGCCTTCAGCTTCTTGCCGGAGCCGCCCATGCCGGTGCCCTGCGGGCAGCCGGTCTGCGCCATGAAGCCGTCGATCACGCGGTGGAATACGATGCCGTCATAGAAGCCCTCGCGCACCAACTCCTTGATCCGCGCGACGTGGCCGGGCGCGAGATCCGGACGCATCTCGATCGTGACCGGGCCCTGCGTGGTTTCGAGGATCAGAGTATTTTCGGTAGCAGCCATGCTCGCTTCTCCTGGCTTCGGGGTGGATACTTCTTATTCCTGAACGGGATCGCGAATGGGCGGCCGGCGACTGCGCCGCCCAGGCTCTCGGTAAATGGCAACGGCGTGCAGCGTTGCAACGTCTCCATCACCGCGATCCGGTATGCAATCCGGTCGTTGTCGGTCGCCTCCTGCGATTCATAGCTGATCCTGGGATGCCCGAGGATCGCGCCCTCGCGGTTGAAGCTGACAATGACGGTGATGTCGATCGGGCCGGCCTTGTCTGCCGGCGGCGGCCGCCAGCAGCGGTGGATGGCAAGAACAACGTCCTTGATCGTATTGAGTTGCTCCGGCTCGGCCTGCACCGGTACGGTCAGCGTCAGGCAAACCAGCGGCGCGGCGAACCAGGCGAGTGGTTTGCAGCGCGCCGCCATGCGGATCACTTGATGTCGGATGCGACCTGCACCTTCACCATCTTGTCGGGATCGGTGACGGCTCCGCCAGGAGAGCCCGCAGACGCCTTCTTCAGCTTGTCGACCACGTCCATGCCCTGCACCACCTCGCCGATCACGGTGTACTGGCCGTTCAGGCTCGGTCCGTCGGCGAACATGATGAAGAACTGCGAATTGGCGCTGTCGACGCTGTCGCCGCGCCGGGCCATGCCGACGATGCCGCGCTTGAACGGGACCTGGGAGAATTCCTGCTTCAGGTTCGGATATTTCGAGCCGCCGGTGCCGTTGAAGTTCTGGCCGTCGCCGGTCTGCGCCATGAAGCCGTCCATCACGCGATGGAACGGCACGTTGTTGTAGAAGCCCTCGCGCGCCAGCTGCTTGATGCGCTCGGCATGCTTGGGCGCGATATCGGTGCGCAGCTTGATGACGATGCGGCCCTTGGTGGTGTCGATCACGATCGCATCGGCCTTGTCGAGATTGGCCGGCAGCGGCTGCGCGACCGCGGGCACGACGCAGAGCAGCGCGGCAACGAATGCGAGAATGCGGATCATGGCAACTCCGGAGCTTTAACGTTCGGGGTGTGGCAGGCCGCCGGGATCAGCCGGCGAACTTGGCCTTCAGGCTAGCTGCGACTGATGACGGCACGAATGCAGAGAAGTCGCCGCCCATCTGGGCGATTTGGCGCACCAGTGTGGCGGTGATCGGGCGGACCGCGACCGACGCCGGAACGAACACGGTATGCACCTCGGGCGCCATCGCATCGTTCATACCGGCAAGCTGCATCTCGTAGTCGAGATCGGTGCCGTCGCGCAGGCCGCGAATCATCAGCGTGGCCTTGGCCGCGCGGGCCGCCGCGACCGTGAGATTGTCATAGGTCGCGCTCTCGAAGGCGCAGCCTGCCTGCTGGGCGATGGGGCCGAACACCTCATGGACCATGGCCAGCCGTTCCTCGGTGGAAAACAGCGGCTTCTTGCCGGGATGGACGCCAATGGCGACGATCAGGCGGTCGCAGAGGAAGACGGCCTGTTTCACCACGTCCAGATGGCCGTTGGTGACGGGATCGAAGGAGCCGGGATAGATCGCGATACGGGACATGGTCCCTCCTAACCCGCCCGGCTCTCCCCGGCAAGCCGCCCGGGTTCCATTGCTTGCTCGAAACAAATTTCCAGTCGTCCAGTGAACGAGTCCTGGGATGCCAGCGTCTACGGGGGTGAATGTTTCGTCGGCCGTTGGCGGACGAAACAAAACCGGCCCGCGACGAAACCATTTCCCGCGGTGGCGAAGACACCGGGAAACTTGCTGCCGGTAGACATTGGACAACGAAACGACGGGCCCGGGCGGCCCGATCAACTGGGGACCGTCATGATCAAGGCACTTTCCGCCATCGCTGTTGCCGCGTTCATTGCCGCCGCGCTCACCGTGCTGCCGGGCTTTGCGCCGCAGGTCGAAGCCTCCACCCCGCAGCCGCTGGCCAAGAGCGACCGTCTCGACGTCCACCCGGTCGGCAAGGACTGCTCGCAGCAGGCCTGGCCGAATTTCGAAGCCTCGTGCCTGCGCAGCGCCGGCAACAAGACAGTGGTTCGCGAAGCCCGCCTGGTCACCGCCGACCGTACCCCGTAGCGCGTAGTCGAGCGACGTCCCTCGTCAGCCTGGCGTAAGGTCAGGCCGTCACACAAAACCCAATGGTAATTTGCGACGTCCCGTCGCAGACTATCGTCTAAGGCGCCCGGCCGGATGATCCGACGGGCGCAGCCATCGGGGGATTGCCGTGACGAGTACGCCCGCCATCGTTTCTTCTGGCCACCCCCCGTCCAGTCCGATCCCGGTTGCCGTCACGCTCGGTGCCCTCGGCGTCGTCTATGGCGACATCGGCACCAGCCCCCTCTATGCCCTGAAGGAAGCCGCCAAGGCCGCCACCCATGGCGGTCCGCTCACCGAGAGCGCGGTGCTCGGCGTGGTCTCGCTGATCCTGTGGGCGCTGATCCTCATCATCTCGATCAAATACGCGATGCTGATCCTGCGCGCCGACAACCGCGGCGAAGGCGGCATCGTCGCGCTCTTGGCGCTGCTCTCGGCGCGCAACGCGGCGCCCGGCACCTGGCGCGGCCATCTTCTGGTGGTCGGCCTGATCGGCGCCGCCCTGCTCTACGGCGACGGCGCCATCACGCCGGCCATTTCGGTGCTGTCGGCGATCGAAGGCCTCAAGGTCGACGCGCCCTCGCTGACCCCTGCGGTGGTGCCGATCACCGTCGTGATCCTGATCGGCCTGTTTATGATGCAGAAGCGGGGCACCGGCTTCATCGGGAGGATCTTCGGTCCGGTGATGCTGTTCTGGTTCGCCGTGCTGGCAGCGCTCGGCATTCACGGCATCGTCAAGGCGCCCGGCGTGCTGGTTGCGCTGAGCCCGCTCTATGCATTCGATTTCCTGATCCATCAGGATTTCCACGTCAGCTTCGCCATCCTTGGCGCCGCCTTCCTCGCGGTGACCGGCGGTGAGGCGATGTATGCCGACATGGGGCATTTCGGCCGTTTTCCGATCCGGCTCGCCTGGTTCGCCGTCTGCCTGCCCGCTTTGGTGCTGAACTATTTCGGCCAGGCCGCGCTGTTGATCACCGACCCGACCGCGATCGAAAATCCGTTCTTCCAGTTGTCGCCGGACTGGTCGCATTACCCGCTCGTCCTGCTCGCGACGATCGCCACCGTGATTGCCTCGCAGGCCATCATCTCGGGTGTGTTCTCGCTGACCCAGCAATCGATCCAGCTCGGCTTCCTGCCGCGCATGCACATCGAGCACACCACGAGCGATGCGATCGGGCAGATCTACGTGCCGCTGGTGAACTGGATGCTTGCGGCGGGGACACTCGGCGCGGTGCTCGCCTTCGGCACCTCGGACGCGCTCGCCGGCGCCTACGGCATCGCAGTGTCGCTGTTGATGGCGATCACCACGCTGCTTGCAGCGCTGGTCGCGATCCAGTGGGGCTATTCGCCGATCATCGTGATCGCGGTGAACGGCTTCTTCTTCATCATCGACGCGATCTTCTTTGCGGCGAACTCGACCAAGCTGTTCGAAGGCGGCTGGTTCCCGCTGCTGCTCGCCGCTGCGGTGGCCTTCCTGATGCTGACCTGGCGCGGTGGCGTGAAACTGGTCGAGACGGCGCGCAGCAAGCTGCGTCAGCCGGAAGAAGATCTGATCGAGACCGCGGTCAACAAGTGCCACAGCCGGCTGCCGGGCACCGCCATATTCCTCGCCTCCGCCCCTAACGGCGTGCCGCTTGCCTTGACCCAGTTCGTCAAGCACAACCACGTGCTGCACCAGCGCGTGCTGCTGGTCACCGTACAGATCGAGGAATCCCCCCGCATCTCGGACGAGGATCGCGTTGTGGTTCACGACGTCACCCCGGGCATCATCCGCGTCATCCTGCGTTACGGCTTCATGCAATATCCGACCGTTTACGAAGGGCTAAAGCTCGCCTGTCGTCAGGGCAAACTGCCCGGTCTGCGTCTGACCGATGTGACCTACTACATCGGCCGCGAGACCATCATCCCGCGGGAAGACATTCCGGGCATGTGGGTGTGGCGGGAATCGCTGTTCGCCTTCCTCCAGCGCAACGCCGAGCGGTCGGCGGCGTTCTTCGGCGTGCCGACCGGACAGGTCGTGGAGTTCGGGACGGAGATCGAGATCTAGTCCCACAGCCCGGATGCGGACATGTCAGACGATCCGCCTCTTCAGCTGAAGCCGCGGCTGGCGATTTCGATCGACCAGGCTCAGGCGATCATCGATCGGGTTGCGCCAGGCGCGCGCGTGGCAGGCATCACCGAGCTACGCGGCGGCGAGATCAGCACGATCCTCCAGATCACGCGGGCTGACGCGCCAAGCTGCATCCTCAAGGTCTACCCCGCCCAGCTGCAATGGAAGATGGCGAAGGAGGTCTATGTCCTCGGTCTTCTGCGCGACGCCGGCATTGCCATTCCCCGCATCCTCGTAGCCGACGACAGCCGCGCGCTGATCGACTTCAATTTTGTGCTGATGAGCAAGCTCGACGGCGTCGTGCTCGGCAACCGCGAGGCGGCACTGACGGATCAGGAACTGTTTTCGATCTACGCCGCCATGGGCACGGCGCTCCGCCATATCAATGGCATCACGCTCGACAGCTTCGGCTATATCGGTCCGCACGGCGTCTGGACGTCGCACCCGACCAATCGCGCCTACATGTCCGCGCAGTTCGAGCGGAAGCTGACCGAGTTTTGCACGCGCGGCGGGGACGAAGCGCTGGCCGCGCGGCTGCGGGCCAGCATCCTGGCGCGCAGCGTCCTGCTCGACGCAGCCGACACGCCCCGCCTCTGCCACTATGACTTCCACGCCGGCAACGTGCTGGTGACACCGGAGGGGCAGCCGCGTCTCACCGGCATCGTCGATTTCGAGAATGCCACCGCCGGCGATCCGCTGATGGACATCGCCAAGGCGCTCTATTACTTCACGCCGAGGGACTCGCCGAAGCGCGACGGATTGCTCGCGGGCCACGGCACGAGCGACCGGCCGGACTGGGAGGCCACGATCGCGCTCTACCGGCTGGCCTCGACGCTCGAGCTCTGGTGCTGGTTCGCGCAGATCGGCCGGATGGACGCCCTTCCCGGGCTCACGCGCGAACTGGAAAGCGCCGTCTAGGCCGCGCCCCCACAAACACAGAGCCTGCGGTGCTCCCGATGGCGGCCTCGTCGGCGCCCGCGGGCACAATTCATTCGGGCAATCCCGCCTTCCGAAGCCCCTCGATCAACAGCTGTGCGTTTGGGTACCCGCCCCTGGCGATCATCGCGGATATTGTAAAGGCGGGATCGAGCTGAAGCAGGAGCGCCGCCGCCTCACGCGCCTCCGGATCGCGTCCGAGATGGGCGAACGCGGACGCGAGACAACGGTAAGCCAGCGAATAGGAGGCATTCTGGCGCCGGCATTTGTTGGCTGCGGCAATGGCCTCGTCAAAGCGGCGAAGCTCGATGAAGGCCATCCCCATCCCGACAAGTGTGATGGGTAGCCGCGGGTCTAACGGGCTCAGGCGGATGGCGCGTTCAAAGCTCCGGACCGCTTCTTCCGGAAGCCCCGCAACTCGATAGACACTGCCTCTGGCGGTCCATGCGCGATACGAATTCGGATTAAGAGCGATCGCCCGGTCGGCCAATTCGATCTCACTCTCGCAATCGCCGACCATGTACGCCGAGGTGAGGGAAACCCAGGCCAATGTTTCCGCATCACCATCGTCGATGCTCAATGCCAGGCGAAGCAGCCGAACGGCTTCCTTGCGGTCAAATTGAGGATCGACGGCATGCCCCCAAAGGATGTTCTGCATGTGAGCGAGACCTGCCAGAGCGGCGACAAAACCGAACCGGGGGTCAAGCTCCAAAGCACGATGCGCCAGCCTGATCGCCTCGGCCAACCCGTCGGCGGTCATCAGGTAATGCTGCTGCATGGCGCGGAGATAGAAATCATAGGCGGTGAGGTTCTCCGGTCGCCGTGCCGACAGGCCGATTTCGATCTGCAGCAATTTTGGTTGAATGGCCGAGACGACGGCGACGGTCACTTCGTCCTGGAGAGCGAATATGTCCGTCAGGTCACGCTCGAACCTGTCTGCCCAGATGTGCGTTCCGGTCACCGCATCGATCAACTGCCCGGTGATGCGAACCTTCCCCGCGGCCTTGCGCACAGACCCCTCAAGGACATAGCGGACGCCGAGCCTGCGGCCGACCTCCTTGATATCGACGGCCCGGCCCTTGAAGGTAAAACTCGAATTTCGGGCGATCACGAACAGCCATTTGAAGCGCGACAGCGCCGTGATGATTTCCTCGACCATTCCGTCCGCGAAGTATTCCTGCTCGGGGTCGCCGCTCATATTCTCGAACGGCAGCACGGCGATCGACGGCTTGTCAGGGAGCGCCAGAGCTTGCGCGCTGTCGACCGGCGGCTCGATCGGGGCGCTCGCGGGATGGCCCGCGTTTATCCTCAATCGCCACGCGCGCATCGGCTCAGCAATGTTCTTCAGGTTCTGCGAGCCCATGTCCGCGAACACGGCATCGACCTTGCCGCGGATTTGACGTTGCGCATCGTCCGAGATGCAGATCCCGCCGGGCTCCGCGATCCCTTCAAGGCGGGCGGCGATATTGACGCCGTCTCCAAAGATATCGTTTTCATCGACGATGATGTCGCCGACGTGGATGCCAATGCGGAATTCGATCCGCTTGAGTTGCGGCACCGTGGCATTTCGCTCGGCCATTCCGCGCTGGACCTCAATGGCGCAACGCACCGCATCCACGACACTGCCGAACTCGGCGAGCATGCCGTCGCCCGTGTGCTTGACGACCTTGCCACGGTGTTCGCTGATCTTGGGATCAGCGAGTCCACGCAGACACTCCCTCAGCCGGACGTGTGTCCCTTCCTCGTCCAGGCCGGTCAGCCGACTATATCCGGCCACGTCAGCCGCCAGGATAGCTGCAAGCCGCCGCTCAACGCGATGATCGGTCACAACGGCCTCCCGAAATCGGTAGATCCGCCGGCCCCCATCAAAGCATAGGGCGTTGCCCTTGGGCTAGGGGCGTACGGCATGCCGCCGGATTTTGCGGAGCCTGTCAACGGGGCGCGCATGTTGCGCGCCCGTTGGCTGCGTTCGGGCTGGGGGTTCTCCGAAGCGGCGGCGCTAGCCGCCGTTGCCGTTCTCGCCGCTTTCCTCTTCCGGAATGTGCTCGACCGAGACCACGTGCTCGTCCTCGGCGGTGTCGAACACGATCACGCCCTGGGTCGAGCGGCCGGCGACGCGGATATCGGCCACCGGGCAGCGGATCAGCTGGCCCTTGTCGGTGACCAGCATGATCTGGTCGGCGTCCTCGACCGGGAACGACGCCACCAGGTTGCCGTTCCGGTTGTTGACGCTCATCGCGACGATGCCTTTGCCGCCGCGGCCGGTGGTGCGGTACTCGTAGGACGAGGTCCGCTTGCCATAGCCGTTGACGGAGACGGTCAGCACCACCTGCTCGGCCGCCGACAGTTCGGCATAGCGCTCCTGCGACAGCTGGATCGCATTCGCGGTCTCCTCGCCCTCGGCCTCGACCGGCTCCTCGGTCGCGGCCTCGCCGGCCACCGCGCGCCGCATCTTCAAATAGGCCGAGCGCTCGTCCGAGGTGGTCTCGACATGGCGCAGGATCGCCAGCGAGATCAGCTTGTCGGCCTCGGCCAGCGCAATGCCGCGCACGCCCATCGAGGTGCGGCCGGTGAAGACGCGCACATCGGTGACCGGGAAACGGATGCACTGGCCGCCGGCGGCGGTCAGCAGCACGTCGTCATGCTCGGTGCAGATCTGGACGTCGACGATCGCCTCGCCTTCCCCGAGCTTCATGGCGATGATGCCGGAGCGGCGCACGTCGACGAAGTCGGACAGCTTGTTGCGGCGAACGGTGCCGCCGGTCGTCGCGAACATCACGTCGAGATTGGCCCAGGAGGATTCATCCTCCGGCAGCGGCATGATCGTCGTGATGCGTTCGCCCTGCTCCAGCGGCAGGATGTTGATCAGCGCCTTGCCGCGCGCGTTCGGCGCGGCCATCGGCAGCCGCCAGACCTTCTCCTTGTAGACCTGGCCGCGCGACGAGAAGAACAGCACCGGCGTGTGCGTGGACGCCACGAACAGGCGCGAGACGAAATCCTCGTCGCGGGTCTGCATCCCGGCGCGGCCCTTGCCGCCGCGGCGCTGCGCCCGGTAGGTCGACAGCGGCACGCGCTTGACGTAACCCGCATGCGACACGGTGACGACCATGTCCTCGCGCTGGATCAGGTCCTCGTCCTCGACCTCGCCTTCCTGCTCGATGATCACGGTCTTGCGCGGGGTGGCGAACTGCTGCTTCACCTCGGCCAGTTCGGTCTTGACGATGCCCTGCACGCGGGCACGCGAACGCAGGATGTCGAGATAGTCGGCGATCTCGGCCGCCAGCTTGTCGAGCTCTTCGGAAATCTCGTCGCGCCCCAGCGCGGTCAAGCGCTGCAGGCGAAGGTCGAGGATGGCCCTGGCCTGCTCCATCGACAGCCGCAGCGTGCCGTCCTCGTTGATGCGATGCCGGGGATCGTCGATCAGCGTGATCATCGCCTCGACGTCGCGTGCCGGCCAGTCGCGCGACATCAGGGCCTCGCGCGCGGTGTTCGGATCTGGCGAGGTCCGGATGACGCGGATGATCTCATCGATGTTGGCGACCGCGATCGCAAGGCCGACCAGAATGTGGGCGCGGTCGCGCGCCTTGCCGAGCAGGAACTTGGTCCGCCGGGTCACCACCTGCTCGCGGAACGCGACGAAGATGGTGAGCAGGTCCTTCAGATTCATCGTCTGCGGACGGCCGGAATCCAGCGCCAGCATGTTGGCCGGGAAATTGGTCTGCAGCGGTGTGAATCGGTAGAGCTGGTTCAGCACCACGTCGGGCACCGCTTCGCGCTTCAGTTCGATGACGACGCGATAGCCGTCGCGATCGGACTCGTCGCGCAGGTCCCCGATGCCCTCGATCTTCTTCTCTTTGACGAGATCGGCGATACGCTCGACCATCGTCGCCTTGTTCACCTGATAGGGAATCTCGGTGATGATGATCGCTTCACGGTCCTTGCGGATGGTGTCGATCGTCACCTTGCCGCGCATCACGATCGAGCCGCGGCCGAGATGGTAGGCGCTACGAATGCCCTGGCGGCCGAGGATGACGCCGCCGGTCGGGAAGTCCGGTCCGGGAATAATGTCGATCAGTTCGTCGATCGTGAGCGCCGGATTGTCGATCAGCGCCACGCAGGCGTCGACGACCTCGCCGAGATTGTGCGGCGGGATGTTGGTCGCCATGCCGACGGCGATGCCGCCGGCGCCATTGACCAGAAGGTTCGGGAACCGGGCCGGCAGAACCGACGGCTCTTTCTCGGAGTTGTCGTAGTTCGGCTGGAAATCGACCGTTTCCATGTCGATGTCAGCCAGCACGGCCAGCGCCGCCTTGGTCAGCCGCGCTTCGGTATATCGATAGGCCGCCGGTGGATCGCCGTCGACCGAACCGAAATTGCCCTGGCCGTCGATCAGCGGCACGCGCAGCGAGAAATCCTGCGCCATGCGGACCATCGCGTCGTAAATCGACTGGTCGCCATGCGGGTGATATTTACCGATCACGTCGCCGACGACGCGCGCGGATTTGACGTATTTCTTGTCCGGCGTATGTCCCTGCTCATGCATCGAATAGAGGATGCGCCGGTGCACCGGCTTGAGCCCGTCGCGCGCATCAGGCAGCGCACGCGACACGATCACGCTCATCGCGTAATCGAGGTAGGACTTCTTCATCTCGTCGAGAATGGAAACGGGACGAATATCTGAGGGTCCCGGCGGCTCGCCGGGCTTGTGGTCGTCGTTATCGGACAAAGGGGAAATCCGGTCGGTTCTACTGGGGAATCATATAGCCCATCGGGGGCCTGATAACCACCCTTGCACGGCTCCGGCAAGCCGTTTTTCCGTTCGTTTTTTCATGCACTTACGGGTGGAGCACCGAGGTTCCGGCTGTTTGCTCGGGAAGCGCGTGGCGAATGGCGAACAGCAATGGAAAAATCCCCTATTCGCCACCCGCCATTCGCGACTTGCCTCTCCCGTCAGTGGCCGAAGACCACCGCGTGCATGATCCGCCCGGGCATCAAGGTGAACAGCCCGGCAATGACTAGCGCGCCGAAGAAAATGCCGATCATCGTGAACCTGTGGCGGCGGACATCGTGGCTCCGCGCAGCCGTGACGCCGACCACCAGCATGGCGAGCGAGAAGATCGACAGCAGGTGGATCGGGCTCCAGGGACCGACCAGCTGGATCTGATGGATCCAGAACGAGCTTCCGGCGACCACCAGCATCAGGATCACCCAGATCCAGCCCAGGGTCCGGTGCGGCAGCGTGCCTTTGGGGGCGGCGAGCTGGATGGAGCCCAGCACGAAGGCGGCCATCGCGGCAAAGGCATGGAGCGGGATCGCAGGCACAGCGTCGAGCAATGGCACGAGGCTCATGGTGGCGGCCCTCGAGTGAAGCTCGCGGCCAGGCATCAAATGCCGCAGGCCAATGTAAATATCATTCACATCGAGCTGTGTCAAAGCCCCGCGGAACCGCAAAGGTTCCCTGTCAATGCTCAAATGAGATCAGCCGAGTGCAAGGTTATCCTCATAATCCACACGAAGACATCCCTCCCCGCAATCAGGACGCCGATCCGGAGAACGATCTTCACGGAACGGCGCCTGACGGAATCGATGGAAGCGCGACCACTCCTCAGAACGGGATGTCGTCGTCCATGTCGCTGTTGCGGCTGCTGCCACCACCCGCGGCGACGGCGCGGCGCGGCGCTGAGCTGACCGGTCCGGCCGAGCCGAAATCGCTGCCGCCATCATCGGAGAAGCTGCTGCCCCCACCGCCACGCCCGTCGAGCATGGTGAGGTTGGAGTTGAAGCCCTGCAGCACGACTTCGGTCGAGTACTTCTCGACGCCGCTCTGGTCGGTCCATTTGCGGGTCTGCAACTGACCCTCAATGTACACCTTGGCGCCCTTCTTCAGATACTGCTCGGCGACCTTGCAGAGGCCCTCGTTGAAGATCACGACGCGGTGCCACTCGGTCTTTTCCTTACGCTCGCCGGTGCCCTTGTCGCGCCAGGTTTCCGAGGTGGCGATGGAAAGGTTTGCGATCGGACGGCCGTCCTGCGTCCGCCGGATTTCCGGATCCTTGCCGAGGTTTCCCACCAGGATCACCTTGTTCACGCTTCCTGCCATCGCATCATCTCCACTCAAAAACCGGGCGTCCGGACATTCGGCCGCCACTCTCAACCTTCGCCACTTACGTCGCAGGCGTCGTGGATGACCCTATACGCCGGTGCCGGCTCGTCGCCTTTGCCGTCGCGCGGTTATCCACGGATATCGGGATATAGCACCGGATCCGGCATCGTTCCAGTTTTGTTCGCCACAACCATCCGTAGAAGCGGCCAGTGCCGTCGGAGCGGCAGTCGATCTCGGCGCAGGCCGACGCTCGGCAGCAAGATTTAGAAAAACAACAAACAAACCAGCAGCTTGCCTTATCGATACTTCTCCCGCGAGTGTTGCATTTGGGAGACTGCGTTTGCGGTTGAATCAGCGTATAGCTCCAACCATGGCGCGGGCGCTCGCGTCTGGGATCGTGCTTCGGGACCGTTTGGAAGCCGATCGGGGTGCTGGGGGATTGATAATGAAGAAGTTTTTGCTCGGTACGGTTGCTCTGATTGCGTTTGCTGCGCCTGCCGCGGCTGCCGATCTCGCTGCGCGCCCCTACACCAAGGCGCCGCCGCCAGTGGTTGCCCCGATCTATGACTGGACCGGCTTCTACATCGGCGCCAACGGCGGCTGGGGCTCGAGCCACAATTGCTGGGACCAGCTCCCGGCCGGCATCTTCCTCGCATCAGATGGTTGCCATGATGCAACCGGCGGCGTCGCCGGTGGCCAGATCGGCTATCGCTGGCAGGCCGGCACCTGGGTGTTCGGCCTTGAAGCGCAGGGCGACTGGGCTGACCTGAAGGGCAGCAACAACAGCGCGATCTTCCCGGGCCTGTTCACCAACCAGTCCAAGATCGACGCGTTCGGCCTGTTCACCGGCCAGATCGGCTACGCCGTCAACAACGTGCTGCTCTACGCCAAGGGCGGCGCGGCACTGACCGACAACCGCTTCAACACCTACTTCACGCCGACCGGTGTGCTCGTCGGCAGCGCCAGCGACACCCGCTGGGGCGGTACCGTCGGCGCCGGCATCGAAGTCGGCTTCGCGCCGAACTGGACCGCAGGCATCGAATACGACCACCTGTTCATGCAGGACAAGACCTACAACCTGATCGCTCCCAACGGCACGCTGAACAGCACCATCCGCGATCGCCAGGACGTCGACCTCGTCACCGTCCGCGTGAACTACAAGTGGGGTGGCCCGGTCGTCGCGCGCTACTGATCGCGCCAGGCCGATTGATCCAGACGAAAGGCCGGCCTCGCGCCGGCCTTTTTGTTTGCGCCTGTTTGTGCGCCGGCTTTTTCGTTGCGTGTGCACGCGCACCTCACCGGGGCCGTTTTCGGTGCGTTGTGGTTTCGCGGATACACACGTTCCGGCATTTCTCTGTAGAAGCACCAGCACGTCACGCGACACTGCTGTGACGCTCTCTTCAAGATCTCTGAAGGGACAACAAGAAAATGGGACTGGGACTTTGAAAATGAGGATTGTTTTGCTGGCCTCGGCCGGCATGTTTGCACTGAGCGCTTTTGCACCGGCAATGGCCGCCGACATGGCGGCACGCGCGCCTTACGTGAAGGCTCCGGCGCCGGCCGCGATCTACAACTGGACCGGCTTCTACGTCGGCGGCTTCGGCGGCTACGCCAGCGAGAACTCCGGCACCCCGAGCATGGAAGGCGGCTTCGGCGGCGGCACCATCGGCTACAACTGGCAGGCCGGCAACATCGTGTACGGCCTCGAGGTCGACGCTGCAGGCGCTGACATCGACGCATCGGTCTCGACGCTCGGCGTCACCGCCCGCAGCAAAATCGACTCGCTCGGCACCGTGCGCGGCCGCCTCGGCTTCGCCGTCGACAAGGTGCTGTTCTACGGCACCGGCGGCTACGCCTGGGCCAACAACGAGGTCAGCGTCACCGCGCTCGGCGTGACCGCCTCGCAGAGCAACTTCCACTCCGGCTGGACCGTCGGCGCCGGCGTCGAAGCCTTCATCGCCCCGCAGTGGTCGATCAAGGGCGAATACCTGTATCGCAGCCTCGACAGCGAGAACTATTTCGGCGTGCCCTCCGGTACGCTCGAGCTGCACAGCGCCCAGTTCGGCGTGAACTATCACTTCGGCGGCCCGATCGTCGCCAAGTACTAAGATTGATCTGCGATCAGAACGCACCGAAAGGCCGGCCTCGCGCCGGCCTTTTTGCGTAAGAGCGTTTTCGAGCGAAGCGGATTCCGGCTCGCGGAAAGAAAACGGGTCAAAGCAGGAATCTGGAGCCCCTGTTCCGATTCCATCGGAACGGGGGAAAGGCTTTAGCGGAACCGGCCCTGCTGACGGCTGCTGCCATCAGGCAAACTATCCGTTGATGGACGCGACTCAGCACTGGAAATTGTCGGCCGTTCTTCCTACGTTCCAGCCTTCACACCCCATCGGCGCAAGGTCCCGGCATCACCGGCGATGCGCGCCCAAAAGGCGCCCAAGCATGCGCCCGGAACCGTCGCTATGGATGAAGTGCTCAAGGCGAAGCGCCAACAGAACGCCGGCTCCTCATCGCGCGCCATCACGATCCGTGGCGCGCGCGAACACAATCTGAAGAACATCGACGTCGAGATTCCCCGCGACAAGCTCGTGGTGTTCACCGGCCTGTCCGGTTCCGGCAAATCGTCGCTCGCGTTCGACACCATCTATGCCGAGGGCCAGCGCCGCTACGTCGAGTCGCTGTCGGCTTATGCGCGCCAATTCCTCGAGATGATGCAGAAGCCGGATGTCGACCAGATCGACGGCCTGTCGCCGGCGATCTCGATCGAGCAGAAGACCACGTCGAAGAATCCGCGCTCCACCGTCGGCACCGTCACCGAGATCTACGACTACATGCGCCTGCTCTGGGCGCGCGTCGGCGTGCCCTATTCGCCGGCCACCGGCCTGCCGATCGAGAGCCAGATCGTCTCGCAGATGGTCGATCGCGTGCTGGCGCTGCCGGAAGGCACCCGTCTATATCTGCTGGCGCCGGTCGTGCGCGGCCGCAAGGGCGAGTACAAGAAGGAGCTCGCCGAGTATCTCAAGAAGGGCTTTCAGCGCGTCAAGATCGACGGCACCTTCTACGAACTGTCCGAAGCGCCCGCGCTCGACAAGAAATTCCCGCACGACATCGACGTCGTGGTCGACCGCATCGTGGTGCGTCCCGACCTCGCCCAGCGCCTTGCGGAAAGCTTTGAGACCGCGCTGAAGCTCGCCGAGGGCCTCGCCGTGATCGAATACGCCGATGCGCCGGCGGCGGCAGCGCAGGACGACAAGAAAGAGGACAAGAAGAAGACCGCCAAGATCCACGACAAGAGCGGGCCCGAGCGTATCCTGTTCTCGGAGAAGTTCGCCTGTCCGGTCTCCGGCTTCACGATCCCCGAGATCGAGCCGCGCCTGTTCTCGTTCAACAACCCCTATGGCGCCTGCCCGGCCTGCGGCGGCCTCGGCGTCGAGCAGCATATCGACGAGGACCTGGTCATCCCCGACAAGGAGCTGACCTTGCGCAAGGGCGCGATCGCGCCCTGGGCGAAATCGTCCTCGCCCTACTACATCCAGACCCTGACCGCGCTCGGCAAGCACTACAAGTTCACGCTCGACACCAAGTGGAAGGACCTCACCAAGAAGGTCCAGAACGCGCTGCTGCACGGCTCCGGCGACGACGAGATCAAGTTCTCCTATGAGGACGGCGTCCGCTCCTACGACACCAAGAAGCCGTTCGAGGGCGTCATCACCAACATCAACCGCCGCTACCGCGAAACCGAGAGCGAGTGGGCGCGCGAGGAGCTCGGCAAGTATTTCTCCGACGTGCCCTGCGAAGGCTGCAACGGCCATCGGCTGAAGCCCGAGGCACTGTGCGTTAAGATCGGCGGCAAGCATATCGGCGAGATCTCCGAGCTCTCGGTCAAGCGCGCCGGCGAATGGTTCGAGACGGTGCCGGAGGCGCTGAACGCGCAGCAGAACGAGATCGCGACGCGCATCCTGAAAGAGATCCGCGAGCGCCTGACCTTCCTGCTCGATGTCGGCCTGAACTACCTGACGCTGTCGCGCTCCTCCGGCACGCTGTCGGGCGGCGAGAGCCAGCGCATCCGCCTCGCCTCGCAGATCGGCTCGGGCCTCACCGGCGTGCTCTACGTGCTGGACGAGCCGTCGATCGGCCTGCACCAGCGCGACAATGCCCGCCTGCTCGACACGCTGAAGCGGCTGCGCGACCTCGGCAACACCGTGGTCGTGGTCGAGCATGACGAGGATGCCATCCGCCTCGCCGATTACGTGCTCGACATCGGGCCCGGCGCCGGCATGCATGGCGGCCACATCGTCGCCGAAGGCACGCCCGACCAGATCATGCGCAACCCGAAATCGCTGACCGGCAAGTATCTCACCGGCGAGCTGTCGGTGCCTGTGCCCGACCGGCGGCCGCCGAACCACCGGCGCACCATCAAGGTCGTCAACGCGCGCGGCAACAACCTCAAGAACGTCTCGGCCGAAATCCCGCTCGGCCTGTTCACCTGCGTGACCGGCGTCTCCGGCGGCGGCAAGTCGACGCTGCTGATCGACACGCTGTACCGCGCCATCGCCCGCAAGCTGAACAACGCCAGCGAAGGCGCCGCGCCGCACGACCGCATCGAGGGCCTCGAGCACATCGACAAGATCATCGACATCGACCAGTCGCCGATCGGCCGCACGCCGCGCTCCAACCCCGCGACCTATACCGGCGCCTTCACGCCGATCCGCGAATGGTTCGCCGGCCTGCCGGAGGCGAAGGCGCGCGGCTACGAGCCCGGGCGCTTCTCCTTCAACGTCAAGGGCGGCCGCTGCGAGGCCTGCCAGGGCGACGGCGTCATCAAGATCGAGATGCACTTCCTGCCGGACGTCTACGTCACCTGCGACACCTGCAAGGGCAAGCGCTACAACCGCGAGACGCTGGAGGTCCTGTTCAAGGGCAAGAGCATCGCCGACGTGCTCGACATGACGGTCGAGGAAGCCGCCGAGTTCTTCAAGGCGGTGCCGCGCGTGCGCGAGACCTTCCAGACCCTGCACCGCGTCGGCCTCGACTACATCCATGTCGGCCAGCAGGCGACGACGCTGTCGGGCGGCGAAGCCCAGCGCGTCAAGCTGGCCAAGGAATTGTCAAAGCGCGCCACCGGCCGCACGCTCTACATCCTGGACGAGCCGACCACCGGCCTTCACTTCCACGACGTGGCCAAGCTGCTCGAGGTGCTGCACGAGCTGGTCGCCCAGGGCAACACGGTGGTGGTGATCGAGCACAATCTCGAGGTCATCAAGACCGCCGACTGGGTCATCGACCTCGGCCCCGAAGGCGGCGACGGCGGCGGCGAGATCGTCGCCTGGGGCCCGCCCGAGGACATCGTCAAGG
Source organism: Bradyrhizobium sp. USDA 4502 (assembly GCF_054063355.1). Lineage (NCBI taxonomy): Bacteria > Pseudomonadati > Pseudomonadota > Alphaproteobacteria > Hyphomicrobiales > Nitrobacteraceae > Bradyrhizobium > Bradyrhizobium sp. USDA 4502. Next base: position 2,871,218 of record NZ_JBSSGF010000001.1, on the reverse strand, counting down.
CCCCGCGCAGCTACACCGGCAAGTTCCTGGCTCCGGTGCTGAAGAAGGCGAACAGCAAGCCGAGGAAGAGCTCAGCGAGCGAGGCGGCGGAGTAAAAAGGACCTGTACGTGGACACGCGCGATCCAAAAGAGAAGGGTCTCGATGATCGGCTGAATGCGCTAACGGCGGTTCGTCCTGACTGTCTCTATTTCGCGATTACGCTGACGGCAGACGACGATGGCAAGGTTATTTTTGGAACGCAGACTGAGTGGGTGGGCTGGTCAGACGAAGACCGACGCGAAGAGCTCCGAACTGCGCGTCTCGTTTACCCACAGTTCGTGGAGCTTTGGAGGCATGCACATCAGCCCTATGCTGTTGTTCATACACCCGACGAGTTGTGTCTCTTCCTGATTGGTGGCCGGAAACGCTCTACTGGAAGAATCTCTGGGACGGTCCATTTTTCTTCGTCTCTTGGGAAGGGCCGGACGTTCGATCCATGACGGCGCGACCGGATTCATTTCGCCTGGTCTACTGCCCGAAACTGCTTTTCGGCGAGCGCCGACGCCAAAAGTAAGAATGCAGGTTTTAACGCGTGACAGGCGACGTTGCCGCATTTGCGGGCGACGTCCTGACGATTGCGAGGACGTTGTGCTTCATGTGCATCATATCCGACCATGGGAAAAGGGCGGCGTCACTGATCTGAGAAATTTGATTACTCTTTGTCACACGTGTCACGGCGGTCTAGAACCTCACCATGATCCCAGTCTTTTTCAATATTTGACGCCTGACGACCCGGTTGCTGCTCAGCTAGCTAGCTTCCGAAAGGGAGTTGCAAACTACCGCCGCGTCGGCTTTCTCTCTGGAATACAAACCAGCACTGATCGACGGATGGCATCAGCACGACGTCGCCGCAATCAACCGAGTGCGCAGCAAGCGTAGTGCTGTTGGCCCAATAGTGGTGGCTTGCCCCTACGGTCCTCACTTCCCGCGATAGGTGGCGACCTGCCAGACGTTTGCCCAGGCATCCCGGACCGTCGCGCGTCGGTCGCCATACGGCATATCCGCGGGTATCTCGATGGATTCACCGCCTGCCGCGATCGCCCGCCGATAGGTCTCGTCTACGTTCGGAACATAGACGTAGAGAAAGGCCGGCATCGCCTCGCGCACGCCTCCGCCGTCGCTGATCAGGATGATCGAGTCTCCGATCCGGATTTCCGTTGGCGCGCCGGAGCGGACTTCGCCCTGCGCATCGAAAACGTCTCGAAGAAATCTGGCCAAGCCGGTGAGGTCGCGGGTGACAATTCGCGGTATGACGGAAGGCCAGCCTGCGGACTTGAATTGGGTCATGTGCCTGACTTAGTAGCCCGCATGAGCGGAGCGATATGCGGGGTCTATCAGCCGAACAAGTTGACCGCTCCCGCATGTCGCTTCGCTCATGCGGGCTACGGTCTCTCAACCGCTCTGCTACACCGCCCAATAATTCGGGTGCGTGTAGGATCGCGAGCGGTCGCCCCAGTCGAATTCGTCGCCGTCGAATTCGGAGGGTCCTGACCGCAGATCATCCAGCGTCACCTCGGCCTCGAAGGCCTGCCGCACAGGATCAAATCGCAGCGCGGTCCATCTGACGGGATAGTGGTGATGGGTGCTCAGCACGCCGCCGGTCTTGATGATGGCGTAGGCCACCGTTCCGCTCACCTTGTCGAGCATCAGCCGCTCGATCGACCCAAGTTTCGTCCCGTCGCGCCCGAAGACGCAGACGTGCTCGACCCGGTCACTGGGCACCAAGGTATGATGCATGGCATCCTCCCTGTTTCCTGGCGTTTGTCTGATAATATAGGCCTGTCGCGCTGGTGAGCCAATGGGTCGCAGCTCGGCGACACGTCGCAGGGCGCGGTTGGCTCTATCCTGCGGCGGCGGACGCTTGCACAATTTCGGAATAATAAAAACGTACCGCTGATTTGCCCGACGCGTCAAGTCGCTTTTCCGAGTCTCGGCGGCAGCCTGCTCCTTTGCATGGGGTTGTTTTCGATATTTTGGGACACCCCACGCACCTTCCCCCTACTCCGTCCGTCTCAGGAATGCCCCGAACGCGCGCGGGCCGTCGCCGACCTTGACCTCGCCTATCACCTTCATCTCGGCGGCGTCGATCACGCTCAGCGTGTTGCTTTCCCAGTTCGCGACCAGGATGCGCTTGCCGTCGGCGGTCGCCTCGATGCCTTCGGGGTAATCGCCGACCGTAATCCGCTTCACGGGCTGCAACGTCGCGAGGTCGAACACGCTGACCTTGCCGTCATACTGGTCGGTGACGAAGCCGCGGCCCTGCGCCAGCGCCACCGCGTAGGGGCGCAGGCCGACATGCACGCGGCCGATCTCGCGCGCGGTTGCGACGTCGATCACCGAGACGTCGTTGGTGCCGACATTGGCGGTGTAGGCACGCTTGCCATCGGCATCGATGGTGACACCGAACGGCCGACTCCCGACCTTCACGATCCCCCTCCGCTCGCGCGAGGCGGTGTCGATGATGGAGACGCTGTCATCGTCGCGATCCGCCGACAGCAGCAGCAGCCCATCCGGCGTCACCGCCAGCCCGGACGGGGATGCACCGACCGCGATACTTGCGACGACACGCCGCTCTCTGGCATCGATCACCCGCACCGCGGCGGCGTACCAGTCGGCGACATAGACCGTCGCGCCGTCGGGCGCGACCGCGATGCCGAGCGGCCCGCCGCCGACATCGACCCGGCCTACCACCTTTCGCGCCGGCGCGTCGACTACCGTGACCGCCTTGGCATCCGGGCTGGTCACATAGGCGAAGCGGCCGTCATTGCTGACGGCAACGCCGGCGGGCTTGCCGCCGATCGCGATGGTCGCAACCGGCTTCGAGGTCGCGAGATCGACCACCGTGAGGTCGTCGCTGAGCTGGTTGGTGACGAACGCCTCCTCGGCATGCGCGGCGCCGAGGCTGGCAAGCAGCGCGACGAGCGCAATCGCGCGCACGGCTAAAGCCCGATGAGATTGGGACAAACCATCATCGCGCTTTAGCCCCTCGTTTTGAGCATGATCTTGTCGGAAACCGCTTCGCACTTTTCCGGATCATGCTCAGGTCCCGCTCTCGATCTTCTTCTTCAGCGCTTCGAGCCCGGCCTTGTAGAGCCCGCTCACCGCCTTCACCGCGGCCTCGTCGCTCAGTTCCGGCGGCGGATCATTGTTCGGAAAACCGCGGTAGAACGCGCCGGCCCATTCCAGCTTCGACTTGCCGTCCGGCGCCGGCGACACCGTCAGCGTCGAGGAATAATTGGTGACCGGCAGCACCTTCACGTCGACCGCCGTGATCCGGTACGAATAGCTCATCATCTCTGGTTCGTATTTGTAGAGCTCCTCGTCGATGGTAATGCCGGGCGCCAGTGTCAGCCGCCGTGTGGCGCCGATCTCGTTGCCCTTCTCGCCCTCGGTCTTGGCGACACCGGCAAGCCAGCTCATGTCCTGGAAATTGCCGATCACCGCCCACACCTTGGCCTGCGGCGCATCGATCTCGATGGATTCCCGCACCTTCTGGCGGGTCGGCCCATGGGCCCAGGCGGCCCCCAACACGGCCAATGCCGCCACCACCACGAAAGTCCGTGCGATCGTCCGCCTCATCCTTGGTCCTCTCCCGATGTCTGTCGGCCCTGCGCCGCCTGGCGCATGCCGCAGTTTATGATTGGAGGTTCTAGACTAGACCGGCAACCTGCTTCTTGCACCAGAGCGAAGTCGCGGCCGGCGGCTTCCCCGGGAGGCAAGCCTGCCGGTCAGCGGTTTCACTCCTCGATCGCCGCCTCGACGAACCCTTTCGGATCGTCGCAGAACTCGCGCATCAGCCGGTAGTGATCGGTGTCCTTCAGGCCCACCGGCTCCAGCCCACATTTGGTAACCCGCAACAGCGTCGCGTTCGGATACGCCATCAGCATCGGCGAATGCGTCGCCATGATCACCTGGCAGTGGCCGGTGCCGTTCATCCGGTGCAACAATTTGAGGAATTCGATCTGCCGCGACGGCGACAGCGCGGATTCCGGCTCGTCGAAGATGAAGATGCCCTGCCGCTGGCAACGCTCGTTGAAGAAGCGCAGGAAGCCCTCGCCGTGGGAATAGGACAGGAAGTTCGGCGGCACGTCTCCGACATCCAGCGCGGCCTCGTCGACGTAGCGCGCCACCGAGAAAAAGCTCTCGGCGCGGAAGAACCAGCCATTCGTGATCTTAGGTAGCCAGCTGGCACGCAGCGCCGACGCAAGCGAGCCGCCCATCTTCTCAACGGCATTGCCGTGGTCGACCGCGCGATAGCCCTTGCCGCCGCCGGCGTCATCATAGCCGGCCATCACGGCGATCCCCTCGAGCAGTGTCGACTTGCCGGTGCCGTTCTCGCCGACGATGATGGTGATCGCCATGTCGAAGCTGAGCTCGAATTCGTCGCGCAGCAGCGGCAGCGCGAACGGATATGCGTTGCGATTGGGAATGCGCTCGGGATCGAGCCAGACGCGCCTCAGATATGGCGCGGGCATGTTGATCGGGCGGTGTCGTCCTCTGGCCATCGGCGCGGATCCGGGGAAACAACGGCGGGTGGCCCAGTTTATATGATAGGAGCCCGCAGCAATCCTAGATGGCCGGATGTCCCATGGCTAGCAAAGCTTACGCCCTCTTCCGCAAGGCGATCCTCAACGAACAGCAAGCGGTCTGCATCTATGACGGCCGGCCGCGCGAACTCTGCCCGCACATCATCGGCCACAACAAGAGCGGTGAGGAGGTCGTGCTGGCCTGGCAGTTCGGCGGCTCGAGCTCGGGCCAACTGCCGCAATGGCGCTGCCTGCGGCTCGCTCACGTCACCGACATCAGCCTGCGCAACGGTCCTTGGCACGAGGGCGGATCGCACCGCACCGAGCAGACCTGCGTCAGCGCCATCGACCTCGACATCAACATCGATGTCCGCAAGCGGCGGTGAGTGGCCCCTGCGCCCTCTGGTCAAGAGAAGGCGGCAAAGGCGGCAAACCTCGGACAATTCATGTCGCGAGAATGCGGATGTGTGACTCGCAGATCGCGCAACAGATTAGGCGTCGTCCCGGGCAAGCGAAGCGCGACCCGGGACCTATAACCACCGAAGGTCAATAGTGCACGACGCTGGAGCCACAGCTCGCTTCGACAACGAACGTCTGTGGTTATGGGTCCCTGCTCTCGCAGGGACGACAGCGGAGGCCGCGGCGCGATATCGGCTCCGGCGAACGCCAGGACGACCGCCGGGAGAACGCGCCCGCCCCCTACGGCTGCTCCGCCTCCTCCAACACCTCCAGCGCCAGCTCCATCGTCATCAGCACCGGATTGTCGCCGCGCACCAGGCGTCCCTCGGCGATGCCGCCGAGATAGTCGACCAGTGCGATGTCGAGCTCTGCATGCAGCCGGCCATCCGCGTCCGGTGCGATCTCGCCCGCGGTCACCGCGAGCTCGGTCGCGAACGGCACCACGCTGTGGCCGTCAGTGAAGACGGCGCCGATGGTCGAGCCGACGCCGCCATGCAGCCGCGCGCGCAGGATGCCGTGCTGGCGGCAGAAGCCTTCCAGCGCGCAGGCAAAATCCTGGTTCGGCCGCAGCCGCAGCGCGAAGGCATGGCTCGTGGTCCTGGCCCCACGCGGCGCGCTGGCGACGGGACCGAACAGCTTGAAATTGGTCTCACTGTCCGCTTCGGCCAGGAACGTCGCGCCGTCGATCCCGAACGCGTTCACCTCGAACGGCTCGGCGACAATGGTTTCGTCCGGCAGCATGTGGCCGCCGTTGAAACGGCCGTCGGCTTCGGTCCACAGGCCGTGGCAATGAAAGAACGGCGCGCCGTCGCGTTCGCCGAAGGTCAGCGCCGCGAGCTTGAGCCGCGTCACGCCGTCGAGACGGAACGTGTCGCTGTAGAACGCAGCGTTGACGCCATCCTTCGACAGCGCCGGCATCACATAGGCGAACGGCCCGAGCGCGCCGCTTTTCGCGCTCAGGACGCCGCTGCAAAAGCCCTCCGCCGCAAAGCCGCGGCGCACGGCTTCGAGCAAGGGAATGCCGGCCTCGAGCACGAATGAAAAGGCGCGGCCGCGCGCGCTGACCCATTGGATGCGCTCTGGATGCGGAGCGCCAGGCTGGGCGATGCTGCGCATCGCCTCACGCTCCCGTCGATTTGGCGATCACCTCGAGCAATCCGCGCGCCTCGAGTTCGTCGCGGATCAGCCGCTTCGGCACCTTGCCGTAGCCGGACTTCGGCAGCGCCTCCCAGAAGAAGAAGCGTTTCGGCATCTTGTAGCGCGGCACTTTTGGCGCGAGATAGGCGGCAAGCTCCGCCTCCGCGACCGCCTCGGCGCCCTCGCGCGCGACGCAGACGGCGACGCCGACCTCGCCCCAGAAGGGATCGGGTACGCCGAGCACCGCGACCTCGCCGACCGCGGGATGGGTCAAGAGCTTCTCCTCGATCTCGCGCGGATAGATGTTGGAGCCGCCCGAGATGTACATGTCGGAGGCACGGCCGGTGATGTAGACGAAGCCCTCCTCGTCCATGTGGCCGAGGTCGCCGGTGCGGAACCAGCCGTCGCGAAACGCCTTCGCATTGGCCTCGGGGTTGTCGTAGTAGCCCGCGAACACGCCGGGACCGATCACGCAGATCTCGCCGGTCTCGTGCGCTTTCAGCTCGCTTCCATCGTCGCCCTGGATCGAGACCTGCATCCCGGTGCGCTCGAAGCCGCAGGTGCCGATCCGCGCATGCGGCCCGTCCTCGGGATCGTGCAGGCCGGGCGGCAGCACGGTGATGTTGCCGGTGACCTCACCGAGACCGAAATACTGCACCAGCACGCCACCGAGCTTGTTCAGCGCCGCCTTCTGGTCCTCGCGATACATCGGCGCGCCGGCGTAGATGATGTAGCGCAGCGAGGAATGGTCGTGCTGGTCGGCGGCGGGATGCTCGACCATCATCTTCAGGATGGTCGGCACCGTGAACATGTTGCTGACGCGATGCTTGGCGATCAGCCGGAAGGCTTCGGCGATGTCGAACTTCTCCGACGGCAGCAGGATGGTCGGCACGCCGCGCGCGGTCTGCACCAATTGATGCACGCCGGCGCCATGCGACAGCGGCGCCACCACCAGCGAGGCGTCCTCTTCCGTGGTGCCGGGCATCAAGTCGGCGAGATGGTTGGTGATGACGAAGGCCATCTGGCCATGGGTCAAGACCGCGGCTTTGGAGCGGCCGGTGGTGCCGGAGGTGAAGAAGAACCAGCAGGGATCGTCATAGTCGACGGCAACGTTCTCGACCACAGCGCCGGCGTGCTTGGCGATGACGTCGCCGAGCGTCGCCTCGCCGAACGTGCCCTCCTCCCCGATCTGCCAGACGAATTCGAGCGCGGGATTGGCGGCTGCCTTGGCATGTTCGGGGAAGTCGGCGTGGCACAGAAACGCCTTGGCGCCGGAGGCCGCCGCGAGATAGGCGACCTCGTCCGGCATCAGGCGGAAATTGGTCGGCACCCAGACCGCGCCGAGCCGGAAGGCCGCGAACATCGACCAGAACATCTCGTCGCAGTTCTTGGAATGCACCAGGATGCGGTCGCCCTTGACGATGCCGCGCGCCGCCAATGCCGCCGCCAGCGCCGAGACGTTCTGGTCGATGTGACGCCAGGACCAGGCCTTCTCGTTCCAGACGAAGCCGGGGCGATCGCCGTGGCGGCGGGCGTTCTGTGTCAGGATGTAGGCGAGGTTCATCACCCGGCGCGACACCCGCGCGATCCCGCCGCGCGGCGCGGCAGCAGCCGTCCCGCTCATTGCCGCCCCGCCGATACGCACAACAGACAGGGCAAGGTCAGGACGATCATCGGGTGTTTCCTCGGTCAGAACCGGGCGTCTTCAAGCGCCGCAAGGGATTGGTACCGCCCGGTTTATCGCCAAGCCGCCGCCTTCGGCAAGGCCCGCCGGGCGCGGCCCGATGATACCGCGCGCCGGCGGCGGTCAACCCGTTGTTTTCTGCCCAGCCCACTACTGCGGGTGCTTGGCAAGTTCCTGCTCGCTCAGGTTCCAGTCCTGCCACAGCTGCAACGCGCCTATAAAGGCGACCAGCGCGCCGAGCAGGATGTGCCAGAACTGCAGCGCGTGGTCCTCGGCGTAACCAAAGACCATGGGCGATGCCATCAGCCAGAGACCGAGCAGAATGCTGGCCACCTCCTCCCAGCGGTGCAGCGCGACATATTCGAGCTGGGCGATGCCGAGCACCAGCATGCCGACCATGAAGCTGTTGAGGACGAGGTGGCTGCGCTCGATATCGACGGCGCCGCTCACCTGCATCGGAAACCAGGGCGAGACCATGATCAGCACGCCGAGCAGCATGCCGAGCCAGTCCTCCCAGGGACGGTGTGTGTTGAAGAAACGATTGTCCGACATGACGAACCTCCTCCGACAAGAGGCATACGTCGGCGGCCGGCTCCGCCACTCCGTACCAGACGACCATCCAGCCGCATCAGGGGCGTATGTCTGTCATCAAACGTAATCGAACTGCATCCATCCGCAAGGCCTATCCCCCGTGCGTGAGACGCGACGGGAGCGATCGTTGCCGGCAAGATGTCACCGCGCCCCACCGAGCCGCGCCAGTGCCCCCTTGGCGCTCTGCAAATCGGGCTGCAGCTCGAGCGCCTTGCGGAAATCGGCCGCCGCGCCCTTCTTGTCGCCGAGCCGCAGCTTGGCCTGGCCGCGATTATTCCAGGAATAGACGTCGGTCGGATCGTATTGCAGCGCCTTGTCGTAATCGGCGAGTCCGCCCTTGTTGTCACCCTGAAAGAGACGGATCATGCCGCGGTTGCGCCAGCCGCGCGCATCGGTCGGCGCGATCCTCGCCGCCTCGCCATAGTCGGCGGCGGCGCGATCGAGCTGCTCGGTATCGCGATAGACATTGCCGCGGTTGATGTAGGCGAGCACGTTGGGCTCGAGCTTGATCTCGGTGGTGAAGTCGGCGATCGCATGCGCCGCGTCGCGCTTGCGGTAGTAGACGAAGCCGCGATTGCCATAGGCGGTGGCGAGCTGCGGATTGTATTTGATGGCGAGGCTGAGATCGGCCAGCGCGCGGTCGAGATCGCCCTTGTTGAGCCAGGCATCGCCGCGATTGTTGTAGGCCAGCGCGAGCGCCGGATCGATGCGGATCGCCTCGTCGTAATCGGCAATCGCATGATCGAGATCGCGCTTGAAGGCGTAGACGCGGCCGCGATTGGTGTAGGCGCAGGCATAGGCGGGATCGAGCTTGATGGCCTCGTTGAGATCGGCGAGCGCTGCATCGAGCTCGCGCTTCTCGGTCAGCCCATGGCCGCGATTGCAATACGCCCCGGCCAGCCGCTTGCCGGTCTCGGTCTTGCCGTCGATCACCGTGGTGCAGGCGGACACGCGGTCGCCGGGTGCCGTCGTCAGGCCGACGCAGGTCTGCCAGCTCGGATCGTCGGCGGCGGCGGCTTGCGGCGGGTCTGGAAGCGTCAACGCGGCGCCGAGCAACACGGCGGTCAGGCAGGCCAAAATGCGCATATCGTCAATCCACAAATGCCAATTTGCGGGTTGGTCGCGGCTTTGCACCGGCGGGTTCACACGCTTACATCAGGGCCTGTAAATCAACCCGGGATTTTGCGATGGCCGCCGTCCGCGACAACAAGGACCAAAACCGCTTCGAGCTCGACACCGAGGGCGGCCTCGCTTTTGCGAACTACCGGCGGACGCCCGCGGCCGTGATCATCACCCATACCGAGACACCGCGCGCCCTGCGCGGCCGCGGCATCGCATCGGAGCTGGTCAAGGGTGCGCTGGAGCTGATCCGCGCCGACGGCCGCAAGGTGATCGCCGGCTGCGGTTTCGTGGTTGATTACCTCAACAAGCATCCGGAATACGCGGACCTTGCCGGCTAGTGTGCTGAATGCGAAGTTCGTGCGATTTCGCGGCAGCCACTTTCACGAACTTCGCATTCATAAAGCACACTAGAATCATAAGTTTGCTAGTGTCCTTATCGAATCCGAAGTTCGCTCCGAAGGTGCGGCAAATGATGCGAACTTCGGATTCGGGACACTAGAGCCCGTTCCGTTCCGATGGAAGCGGAACGGGGCTCTAGCTGCTCCTTATGACGCGTTTTCTTTACGCGAACCGGTATCCACTTCGCTCGAAAACACTTTTTGCGCCGCGTTCGTCAGACGATCTTGATCGACATGTCGGGCAGGCCCTCGAGCTTGCACAGCAGCACGTCGCCCTTGACCACCGGGCCGACGTTCTCCGGCGTACCGGAATAGATGATGTCGCCGGCCTTCAGCTCGAATGCCTCGGACAGCTTTGCGATCTGCTCGGCGACGCTCCAGACCATGTTCTTCAGATCCGAGCTCTGTCGCACCGTGCCGTTGATCGCGAGCGAGATCGCGCCATGCGTGAAGTGGCCGGTCTTATCAGCCGGATGGATCGGCCCGAGCACCGCGGCATGGTCAAAGCTCTTGCCGATCTCCCACGGCTTCTTCTCCGCGGCCATGCCGTTCTGCAGATCGCGCCGCGTCATGTCGAGGCCGAGCGCATAGCCATAGACGTGATCGAGCGCCTTGTCGGCCGGAATATTGGTGCCGCCGGATTTCAGCGCGGCGACCAGCTCGACCTCATGGTGATAATTCTTGGTCAGCGACGGATAGGGATGATCGGCGACGGTGCCGATCGCGACATTCTGGATCGCATCCGTCGGCTTCTGGAAGAAGAACGGCGGCTCGCGCGTCGGGTCCGAGCCACGCTCGATGGCGTGCGCGGCGTAGTTGCGGCCGATGCAGTAGATGCGGCGAACCTGGAACACCTCGCTGGCGCCGACGATCGGGATCGTCACGGCCGCGACCGGAAACATCGCCTTCGGCGCGGCCTCGGCATGGGCAGGCGCGGATTGCGCGGCGGCGCCGGCCAGTGCGAGAGCGCCGGTCGCAAGCATCGTCCGGCGATCGAGATCAGTCATGGGCGTTCTCCTTGTTGTTGTTGGCCGACCTATAGATGTTCGCCGATCGATAAAAAAGGGCCCGCGTTGGCGCGGGCCCTTTCTATGCACGGGAGGATGATCCTGTCAGTGCTTGATGTCGGGGGGCAGCTTGCCGCCATTGGCCGCGAGCTTGGTCATCACCTGCTTGTGCAGCCAGATGTTCATGCTGGCGGAATCGTTGGTGTCGCCGCTGTAGCCGAGCTCCTTGGCGAGCTCCTTGCGGGCCGACAGGCTGGAGTCGATGTCGAGCGCCTTCATCAGGTCGACGATCGAGGTCCGCCACTCGAGCTTCTCGCCCTTGGCGGCAACCGCCTTGTCGAGGATCGGGGCGACGTCAACGGACTGCGCCGGCGCCGCGCCGGCGGGCACTGCGGCAGGAGACGACGATGCGCTGCCGGATCCACCGGCGGGAGCTGCGCTTGTGGCCGTTCCGCCGGCGGGCGCAGCGGTGGCGCTACTGCCGAAGATCGCGCCCATGATTTTTCCGAAAATGCTCATCGTTCGCTCCCAAGAGAGTTGAGATGTGAAGGCCAGACGGCCTTGGGCGCCTGACCGAGGTCGCAGTTCAAGTCTATCGCCCCCTCCATAGCTTGCCAATGCGACATTCACTTAAGCGTGAGTGCTTTTGGCACAGTTTGGGAGTACCCTCGTTTTACAGTTCGCGACACGGCCAGTTCCCTGCTCTGTCTTTCGCGTCTGGCTTGATCGTGATCGCTTCGAGAAGCGGCAGGTTTGTGCCCGCATGCCGGGCGCCAGATGCGACCGCCCAGAGGGAGACAACGACCATGGCCACGTCATACCAAGGCAATGTCAGTTCGATGACGCAGAGCGGACAAGGCGCCGCGTCTGCGCCGGTCATCCGCACCATCGGCTTGTCCGATTTGCATCATGCGCTGCGTCTCGGCTGGGAAGACTTCAAGGCGGTGCCAAGTCACGCCATCGTCCTCTGCCTGATCTATCCGGTGCTCGGCCTCGTGCTTGCGCGCACCGTGCACGGCTATTCCGTGCTGCCCCTGCTGTTTCCGCTGGCCGCGGGCTTTGCCCTGCTCGGCCCGTTTGCCGCCATCGGCCTCTACGAGATGAGCCGCCGCCGCGAGGACGGCGGGGAAGCATCTGCCTGGGATGCCATGGAGGTATTCCGCTCACCGTCATTCGGCGCGATGCTTGGGGTCGGAACGCTGCTGTTCGCGCTGTTCGTGACCTGGATCGCCACCGCCCAGGCGATCTACACGGCGGTGTTCGGCTATGAGACCGCGGCCAACATTCCCGATTTTGCCGCGCGCGTGCTGACCACCCAGCAAGGCTGGTGGCTCGTCGTGGTCGGCTGCGGCGTCGGCTTCCTGTTCGCGCTCGTCGCGCTTTGCATCAGCGTGATCGCCTTCCCCATGATGCTCGACCGCCAGGCGACCGCCGGCGAAGCCATGGTGACGTCGATGCGCGCCGTCGCACAGAACCCGGTGCCGATGGCGGCCTGGGGCCTGATCGTCGCGGTGCTGCTGGTGCTGGGAACGATTCCGTTCTTCCTCGGGCTTGCCGTGGTGATCCCGCTGCTCGGTCACGCCACCTGGCATCTCTATCGCGAGGTCATCGTCAAGGATCCGAATGCGCGGCCGGTGATCCCCGAACCGCGCGAGCGCAAGCCCGCCGCGGACTTCCCGGCCAATCTGTTTCCGTGGCGGCGCAGCGATCGCGGCTAAGCGCCGCTAACCCGGATTCGTAAACGTCAAAGCAACCGCCGGCCGATATGTTCGGCCGGCGGTTTGTCGTTCAGGATCGTCAAATGGGTGTGAAACTGGCGTGGCATTTGCAGCGCGGCCTGAGAAAAAGCGGCTCGGTCACGAGCCTTGTTTTGGCCGCTGTTGCCGCGAACATACCCGCCGCCTTGCGCGACCAATCGATGACATCGCAGACCCCGGAGTGAATCGCTTATGACCTCTCGCTCTTGCTTTCGCACGCTCGCCATCGGCGCGTGGCTCCTGACCTCGACGGCATCGGCGCTGGCCGCTCAATGCGGCACGGGCACGTTCGAATCCTGGCTCGACGATTTCAAGAAGGAAGCTGCGACGAAGGGCATTTCGCAGAACGCGATCCAGGCCGGGTTGACTGGCGTCACGCAGGACAAGGCGATCCTCGCCCGCGACCATTCGCAGCAGGTGTTCAGCCAGACCTTCGAGCAATTCTCGGGCCGCATGGTGCCGCCGCGGCTCAATCGCGGCTCCGACATGATGAAGCGCTACGGCTCGGTGCTGTCGCGAATCGAGGAGGCCTACGGCGTACCGGGCGAAATCCTGGTCGCGATCTGGGGACTGGAGACCGATTTCGGTGTCAACACCGGAAAGTTTCCGACCATACGTTCGCTGGCGACGCTCGCCTATGATTGCCGCCGCTCCGACATGTTCAAGGCCGAGTTGATGGATGCCTTGCGCATCGTCGAGCGCGGCGATCTGCCGCCGCAGGAGATGCGCGGCGCCTGGGCCGGCGAGATCGGCCAGACTCAATTCATGCCGTCGTCCTACATCAAGTTCGCGGTCGACTTTGACGGCAACGGCAAGCGCGACCTCCTGCACAACGTGCCCGACGTGCTGGCGTCGACGGCGAACTACCTGAAGAGCTATGGCTGGAAGAAGGGCAAGGGCTGGGAGCCCGGCAGCGAGAATTTTGCGGTGATCCAGCAGTGGAACAAGAGCGAAGTGTACGCCAAGACAATCGGCTACTTCGCCACCCAGCTCGCCAAGGCTCCGTAGCGCTTTCACACCAGCGTGCGTGGCGCAGCGAGCCAAGGATGAGGCCAACCTTCTGCTCTGACTCGATCAAAGCTGGTCCAGCTGCGGATGAATCAAAAAGGGCCGACTGCCCCAGGCAATCGGCCCCTATCGCTATGACCAAAACCTACTTCGCCATGCTGGCTTCGGCAGCCTTGCTGAGATGCGCGCCGCAAGCGCCCCACTTGTTGTTCAGCATCGCGTCCTGAGCGAGCGAGACTTCCTTCTCCGCCGCGAATTTGACCTCATTGTCAGCCATAGCTTCGACTGCAGCTTCGGTCTTGCCGAGATTGGCACCGCTGCAGCCGAGGCCCGCGTGATGACGATGCGCGGCCTGAGCGGGAGCGACAGCGTAGGCAACGGCAGCCACGGTGGCTGCTGCGATCAATGTCTTAATCATGGGATGATCCATCTGTTGTTCTTGGACAGATCCCAGCGTGATTGCGGAATCTGCGGAACGATTATTCGCTGTCCCCGGCACCGTTCAGAATGAACTTCGCGCGATACAAACGTGATGAGCGCTGCGCGCGCATCGCGCATGCGTTGCATAGTGTTTTGATTACATGTCGGTAAGGAAGCGGCGCCGCAATAGCTTTGCTCGATGCGTTCACTTCAATCGAGCTGCACTTCCGATAATCAGCAGCGCGTTCGCGCGGCAGGCGAAAATCTGAACGGGCGGGAGGACCGAATTACCTCCGAGGTCAATGCGACTGATTGACGCTGCGTCCGCCTAGGTGCCGCCCCATCATGCTATGAATATCAAATCATTCATACAGCAATATTCCGCATGCGAATCGCGCATGGAACACGCCGCCGTGATCTGGCGTCAGACGCGCGTCATCCCTTGACCGAACGGTTCGTAATTACCATATGAACGGCGTAGTTCAAGCCACCACCATTCTTCTAACTCACTGATCTCAAGAAGATTTTTTCGCCGTCGCCGAGCTATGCGGAACTTTGGTCCACCGGACCTGGCTCGATGCGCCAAACGGTTAACCGGAACTTACCATCGCTATGCGTTTTGAGCTTAGCTGCATCGCAACATCGGAACTACCGCACTGCACTATATCATCTATATTCACTTCAACGATGAGGCTTTGGAAAAGCTGAATCTGAATTACTAGGAGACTACCATGTTGCTCTCGCTCATCCGCATGATCCAGGCTTTCCGGGATTATCAGCGCAATGTCAGCGAACTGTCCCAGCTCAGCGATCGCGAACTCGCCGATATCGGCCTCGACCGCTCGGACATTCCGCGCGTTGCCGCCGGCACCTACAACGGCTAATCGGCCGCAAGCCATCTGCTAAACGGATAACGCCCGCTTCCACAGCGGGCGTCGTCGTTTGTGGTGCGGTTTCAGATGCATATGAGATCAAAACGCGCTAACGCTGCGCGATGACACCGCATCAATCCTCTTCCCAACCCGTGCACATCGTGGGCGCGGGGCTCGCCGGCTCGGAAGCCGCCTGGCAGGTCGCCAATGCCGGCGTCCGCGCCGTGCTGCACGAAATGCGCCCGCACCGGATGACCGAGGCGCATCGGACCGAAGGCTGCGCCGAACTGGTCTGCTCGAACTCCTTCCGCTCCGACGATGCCGCCAACAACGCGGTCGGGCTGCTGCACGCGGAGATGCGGCGGCTGGGCTCCCTGATCATGCGCTCGGCCGACGCCAACCAGGTGCCCGCCGGCGGCGCGCTGGCGGTCGACCGCGACGGCTTTTCGGCGGCCGTCACCAAGGTGCTCAACGAACATCCGCTGATCGAGATCAGCCGGGAGGAAGTCTCAGGGCTGCCGCCGGCCGACTGGAGCAACGTCATCGTCGCGACCGGTCCCCTCACCTCGGCACCGCTTGCCGACGCCATCAGGCAGCTGACCGACGAGAGCGCGCTGGCATTCTTCGACGCGATCGCGCCGATCGTGCACAAGGATTCCATCGACATGTCGGTGGCCTGGTTTCAGTCGCGCTACGACAAGGTCGGCCCCGGCGGCACCGGCGCCGACTACATCAACTGCCCGATGACGAAGGAGCAGTATGACGCCTTCGTCGCGGCGCTGCTCGACGGCGAGAAGGTCGACTTCAAGGACTGGGAGACCAACACGCCCTATTTCGACGGCTGCCTGCCGGTCGAGGTGATGGCCGAGCGCGGTCACGAGACGCTGCGCCACGGGCCGATGAAGCCGGTGGGATTGACTAATCCGCACAACCCGACGGTCAAGCCGTATGCGATCGTCCAGCTGCGGCAGGACAACAAGCTCGGCACGCTCTACAACATCGTCGGCTTCCAGACCAAGCTGAAGCACGGCGCGCAGCAGCGCGTGTTCCGCACCATCCCCGGCCTCGAGAACGCGGAGTTCGCGCGCCTCGGCGGCCTGCATCGCAACACCTTCCTGAATTCGCCGAAGCTGCTCGACGGTCAGCTGCGTCTGCGCGCGCAGCCGCGGCTGCGCTTCGCCGGGCAGATGACAGGCTGCGAGGGTTACGTCGAGTCGGCCAGCGTCGGCCTGATCGCCGGCCTTTGCGCTGCCGCCGACATGCGCGGTGCCGCGCTGACGCCGCCGCCGGCGACGACCGCGCTCGGCGCGCTGCTCGGCCACATCACTGGCGGCCACATCGAAACAATCGAGGCCGGTTCGCGCTCGTTCCAGCCGATGAACATCAATTTCGGTCTGTTCCCGCCGCTGGCCAGTGCGCCGACCAAGAAGCCGGACGGCTCGCGGCTGCGCGGCAACGAGAAGACCGTCGCCAAGAAGCAGGCAATCAGCGCCCGCGCGCTCGCCGATCTCGACCACTGGATCGCAGAGCACCTGCGCGTTGCGGCAGCGGCCTGACAGTCATGAGCTTGCCGAAAGACGATGACGCCACCCTGTCGGTGCGGTGGAGCCAGGGCGTGCTGCTCAAGCGCGACGTGTTCTCGACCGTCGAGCGCGGCCGCTTCCGCGCCGCTGACGGCGAGGTCGACGGCGTGCTGCGCCGGCTCGATCAGGTGCCGTTCTGGTCGTTCGCCCTGGCGCTGCATCTGTTCTCGCGCGAGCGCCGCGCGCTGACCTTGGCGCGCGACCTCGACGTCGGGCCGAAGCTGTTGTGGGCCGGCCGTCGCGCGCTGGTGCGTGGCTTCATCGACGGCGCGGCGCTGCATCTGGCGAAGCCGCACGGCGACGTCGCCTATTTTCGTTCCGCCAAGGCCGCGTTGCGCAAGCTGCATCGCGCCGGCATCTGCCACAACGATCTCGCCAAGGAGCAGAACTGGCTGGTCGGCCGCGATGGCCGCGCCTACCTCACCGACTTCCAGCTTGCCGCCTGCTTCAAGACCCGCAGCCGACTGTTCCGCATCGCCGCCTATGAGGATCTGCGGCATCTGTTGAAGCACAAGCGCAGCTACGCGCCGGAGGCGTTGACGCCGAAAGAGCGCAAGGTGCTCGCAAAGAAGTCCGCGGTCGCCAGCATCTGGCTCAAGACCGGCAAGAAGGTCTATCAGGCGATCACGCGCGGCATCTTCAATTTCACCGACCGCGAAGGCGGCGGCCGGAGGCTGGTCAACGACGCCCCGGTATTGATCGATCTGATCCGCAAGAATCCGCAGGTGCGCGACACCGCGATCGTCGCCTTTGCCGACCGGCGCGTCGGCGTCGGACTCTACGCCTTCGTCGAGGCGGACCAGTCCGCGCTGGAAAAGACGCTACGCAACGAGCTTACCGCCGCCAGGGACGTCAAGCCGCCCGAACACATCCAGATCGTGCACGCGCTGCCGCGCGATGCCGCCGGCAAGCCGCGCACCGAAATCCTGCAGCTCGTCGCCATGAACCAGATCGACCTGATCGAACCGATGATGCGCAGCGACGCCGATCGCGAGTTCCTCAAGGACATCCTCGAGCAACGCAAGAATCTGCGCGACCGCTTCAATTTTGAAGTCGCCGAGATGGACCGGCCGGCAGGTTAGCGCGCGCTTGTCGGCGCGGGGCCCTCGACAAACGCGGCGCGAAGCTTCACTCTTTGCGAGGGGTAGCGCGCTCAAGGGACAAGTTTAATGCCACTCACCCGTGGCCGGATCGGGGGATACGATTCCGAACGACTGGCGTTCGGATTCACCATGATGAACGGCGACCAGGAAATCGAATGCCAGATCAGCGACGCCGCGTTGGACGAGCTGGCCGGCACGCGTGGAACGGCGAGCATGGCGCGGCAAGCCCAGTTCGTTGCGCTGCGCGACGCGGTCGAACAGATCGCATCCGACATCTATGACAGTGGCCCGATGGTCAAGGGCATAACGATCCGGATCTTCACCAAGCACATCCCGAAAGCGCAGAGCTAGCGACCGAACTCCTCCGTGCGCGCGGCTCGCCACAACGTCCAGAGCGTGCGCAGGCGCGAAACCGGCTTCGGCAGGAACGGGTCGTAGTCCTCCCTCCTCGCCCGGTTCAGCTCGCGCCTGACATGGGCGAGCGGCAGGAAGATCGGCCTCACGCCGGACGGAACATCCGCAAGCAGCCCGAACGAGGTCTTGAGATGGCCCTGGGCCTCGTCCGCAAGCTGATCGATCGCGGCACGGATGTTCGGCGTCACCTTGCCGGCAAACACCTCCTCCTTGCTGCCGCCGTGCTGCTGCAGCAGCTGTAACGGCAGAAACAGCTGATGCCGTGAGGCGTCGCGGCCGAGCGAAGCGATGACTTGAGCCATGCCCTGGGCAAGACCCGCATGACGGGCCAGATGATCGATCGCCTCCGACGGCCGCGCCACCACGCGCGTCGCCTGCGAGAACAACACTGAGGTCGTGGCGTCGAGATAGCCCTCGAGCGCGGCCAGCGACGGCATTGGGTCGTTGTAGAGATCGAACTGGTGCTCCTCGACCAGCCGCGAGAATGGCGAGACCGGCAGACGGTGATTGCGGATCGTGTGCAGCAGTTCTGCCGCGACCGGATTGCCCTCGACGCCGCCATGGCCCGCACCGGCCAGCATATCGGTCCACCATTGCAGCCGCATCTCGCCGGGCAGCGGCTGGCTGACCTGCTCGTGCACGCGCGAGACCTCGATGTTGAAGGCGTAGATCGCAAGCATCGCGCGCCGTTCCGGACCCGGCAGGAACAAGGTCGACGCGTAGCGCACGAAGTCATGGCTCCGCACCAGATCGGCGCAGAAGGCCGCGCCGTCCTTCGGTGCCTCTGTCGCGCTCATTGCACCGCGATCAGCGCCGCCGCGACGCGACGCCGCTCGCCCAGCATGATGTTGTAGGTGCGGATCGCAGGTCCCGTCTGCATCGGATCGAGCACCACCCGCACGGCCCGCAGAGCCTCGCGCAGGCCCTTTGGCGGGACCCAGACGTCGGTGCCGGTGCCGACGATCAGCGTGTCGATCGCATTGGCGGCCGCGAACACCTTTTGCAGCGAGTATTCGTCGATCTCTTGCGGCCTGGTGACCGGCCAGGCCCAGATCGAGTCAGGCAGGCACAAGAGCGAGCCGCGGTGCGACATATCGGCAAACGCGAAGCCGCCCTTGCCGTAGGCCTCGATCGGCGCCGACCTCGGAAGATGGGGAGCGTCCGAGGAGTTGCTCATGACCGGCTACTTCTTGGCTGCCGCCGTGTCCGGCTTCTTGGCCGGCGCGTCCTGCGCCGCCTCTCCACCCCGCGTGGTGTGAACACCGAGATAGATCAGGATCGGCGCCGCGATGAAAATCGAGGTGTAGGTGCCGACCAGCACCACGCCGAACATCATGACCGCGGTGAAGCTGTGGATCGCCTGGCCGCCGAACAGCAGCAGCGCGAGCAAAGCCAGCGTCACGGTGACGTGGGTGATGATCGAGCGCGACAGCGTCGAATTGATCGATTCGTTCAGCAGCTGCGGCATCGGCATCTTCTTGTAGCGCCGCAGCATCTCGCGGATACGGTCGTAGATGACGACGGTATCGTTGAGCGAATAACCGAGAATCGTCAGCAGCGCCGCGATGCTGGTGAGGTCGAAATCGACCTGGGTGATCGACATGAAGCCGATCGTGAGCACGATGTCGTGGACGTTGGCGATCATGGCGCCGAGCGCGAACTGCCATTCGAACCGGAACCAAAGGTAGATCAGGATGCCCATGATCGCGAACATCAGGCCGATCATGCCGTAGGCCAGCAGTTCGCCGGAGACGCGCGGTCCTACCACCTCGACGCGACGGTAATCGACGGATTCGCCGAGCGCGCCGCGCACTTTCGTCACCGCATCCTGCTGCGCCTTGTCGCCGCCGGGCTGCTCGGCGACGCGGATCAGGACTTCCGCCGGACCGCCGAACTGCTGAAGCTGCACCTCGCCGAGGCCAAGGCCGTTCAAGGTGGTGCGCATCGCGGCGATGTCGGCGGTGCCGGACTTGGCCTGCACCTCCAGCAGCGTGCCGCCCTTGAAGTCGATGCCGAAATTCAGGCCGTGGGTGAAGAACAGCGTGATGGCAAGGATCGAGAGCAGCGCCGAGATCGGGAAGCTGATGCGGCGAAAGCGGGTGAAATCGAAATGCGTGTCGTCCGGCACGATGCGCAGCGGCGGCAGCAGGCCGAGCGCCGCGACCACGGTCAACACGGCGATCAGGATGCCAAGGCCAATGAGAACGGTATGAGTCACAACAGGCCTCTCAGATCGGCACGGTTTGCGGCCGCTTCCACCGCACCCAGCCGGCGACGATCAGGCGCGTCAGGGTAAAGGCGGTGAACACCGTGGTGATGATGCCGATGCCGAGCGTCACGGCAAAGCCGCGGACCGGTCCGGTGCCGATGTAGAACAGCACGGCGGCGGCGATGAAGGTGGTGATGTTGGAGTCGAGGATGGTCGCCAATGCCCGCTTGAAGCCGGCGTCGATCGCCGAGATCGCGTTGCGGCCGCCGCGCAATTCCTCGCGGATGCGCTCGTAGATCAGCACGTTGGAGTCGACCGCGATGCCGACGGTCAGCACGATGCCGGCGATGCCCGGCAACGTCAGCGTGGCGTTGAGCAGCGACAGCAGTCCGAAAATCATGGCGACGTTGATCGCCACCGCGATGTTGGCGAACACGCCGAACAGCCGATAGGTGATCAGCATGAACACGATGACCAGGATCGAGCCGACATAGGCCGCGAGCTCGCCCTTCTCGATCGAGTCCTGCCCGAGGCCGGGACCGACGGTACGCTCTTCGATCACGGTCAGCGGCGCCGGCAGCGCGCCGGCACGCATCAGGATCGCCAGATCGTTGGCCGACTGCACGGTGAAGCTGCCGGAGATCTGGCCCTGTCCGCCGGTGATCGGTTCACGGATCACGGGTGCCGAGATCACCTTGTTGTCGAGCACGATCGCAAACGGCTGGCCGACGTTTTCGGCCGTCGCCTGGGCAAATTTGCGCGCTCCCGACGTATTGAACTTGAAGCTGACGATCGCCTCGCCGGTGCGCTGGTCAAAGCCTGGCTGCGCATCGGAGAGCTCGCCTCCGGAAACCAGGACCTGCTTCTTGACGACATACGGAACCGGCGGCGGTGACGCGCTCATCAAGAGTTCGGAGTCCGGCGGCAGGCGGCCCTGCTGGGCCTGGTCCGGCGACACCGAGCTGTCGACCATGCGGAATTCCATCTTCGCGGTCTTGCCGAGCAGCTCTTTCAGGCGGGTCGGGTCCTGCAGGCCCGGCACCTGGACCAGGATGCGGTCGGTGCCCTGACGCTGGATCACCGGCTCGACCGTGCCGAGCTCGTTGACGCGCCGTTCGACGATCTGGATCGATTGCTCGATGGTCTGCCGGATGCGCTCGGTGATCGCGGCCTGCGGGACCGTCAGACGGATCAGGCCGCCGCCGGCATCGGCAACCTCGAGGCTGCGCTGGCCGCTGGAGCCGAGCAGGCCGCCGAGCGGTTGCGACAGCTCGCGGAGCTTCGACAGCGCCGTCGCCTGGTCGCCTTCCCTGGAGATGCGGACTTCCACCGCGTCGTTACGCGTGTTGAGCCCGGTGTAGCCGATCTTGGCTTCACGAAGCACCTTCCGGACATCGTCGCGGATCTGGTCGAGCTTCTCCTTCTTCACGTAGTTGGAGTCGACTTCGAGCAGCAGATAGGAGCCGCCCTGCAAATCGAGGCCGAGAACCAGGCGCCGCTGCGCCCAGGCCGGCCAGGTCTTCACCTGCGCTTCGGGGAAGAAATTGGGCACGGCGCACAGGCAGACCACCAGCGCTGTCAGGATAATCCCCAGCGCTCGCCACCGCGTGAAATACAACATCGAGTTGACCCGTCAGATTCCAAAAAGGCGCCGCGGCAATCAGCTCGCGGACGCCTCGTCCTTGGCGTCGCCCTTCGCCGGCTCACCCTTGGTACGCACACCCGAGATCATCTGGCGCATCTGGCGCACGCGAACGCCGTCCGAAATCTCGAACTCGATCTGGTCGTCGTCGACCACCTTGGTCACCTTGCCGACGAGGCCGCCCGAGGTCACCACGGTGTCGCCGCGGCGGATGTTCTTCACGAGGTCCGCATGGTCGCGCACCTTCTTCTGCTGCGGGCGCAGAATCAGGAAGTACATGATGACGAAGATCAGCGCGAATGGCAGCAGCGACATCAACATGCTGTTGGTGTCACCAGTCGCTCCAGCCTGGGCAAACGCAGGAGTAATCAGCATTCGGACGATCCTCGGATAAGACGGGAAAGAACCGGCAGCGCCCTCGGATTCGGGGCGGTATGGCGGTCCGGACAAATTCGCGCGGACTATAGCGGCCGCGGTCCCAATTGCAACGTTAACGGACCTTCATTTAGGGCGCTTGCGGGACCGCCGCCAGCCCGATAAGGCTGCGCCGTCAGGAACTGGACAAATGCCGAAAAAAGCCAAGAAAACGACCAGTAAAACAACCCGCAAAACCACCCCCAAGGCTGCCGCCAAGCGCGCTGAAAACGCCGCGACAAAACGCCCGGTAACGGCGCTCGACGGCGCAGCGGCCGAGCGGATCGCGAACGCCCTGGAGGTCATCGCCAGCCGCCTCGCGGACGCCTCCCCGGCCCTCGATCCGGCCGAGACCTTCGGCGCCGCGGACGCCTTTGTCTGGCATCCGGACGGGCGCCTCGCCCCGGTGCCGCGCGTCAGCCGCGTCGAGATCGGCCTGCTCAAGGGCGTCGACCGGATGCGCGATATCCTGATGGAGAACACCGAGCGCTTCGCCGACGGCCTGCCCGCCAACAATGCGCTGCTCTGGGGCGCCCGCGGCATGGGCAAGTCGTCGCTGGTCAAGGCCACCCATGCCAGCATCAATCTCGACCGCAAGCCGGCCGACCGGCTGAAGCTGATCGAGATCCACCGCGAGGACATCGAGAGCCTGCCCGGCCTGATGGAGCTGCTGCGCAGCTCCTCCTTCCGCTTCATCGTGTTCTGCGACGACCTCTCGTTCGACGGCAACGATGCCTCATACAAGTCGCTGAAGGCCGTGCTGGAAGGCGGCATCGAGGGGCGCCCCGACAACGTCATCCTCTATGCGACCTCGAACCGGCGGCATCTGCTGGCGCGCGAGATGATCGAGAACGAACGCTCGACCGCGATCAATCCCGGCGAAGCGGTCGAGGAAAAGGTGTCGCTGTCGGACCGCTTCGGCCTCTGGCTCGGCTTCCACCGCTGCAGCCAGGACGAATACCTCGCGATGGTGAGGGGCTATTGTGACCATTACGGCATCAAGATCGCCGAGGACGAACTCGAGCGCGAGGCGCTCGAATGGTCGACCACCCGCGGCTCGCGCTCGGGCCGCGTCGCCTGGCAGTACACGCAGGAACTCGCAGGCCGGCTCGGCGTGCGGCTTAGTGGCAATTAACAGGAATGGGAGGCATAGCCCTCCCGCCATCGCCTGTGTAGCCCGGATGGAGCGCAGCGCAATCCGGGATCGGTGCACGCCGCGGGTGAGCTCCCGGATTTCGCTTCACTCCATCCGGGCTACGCGGCTGAGCGGCAAGTAATCGTCGCTGCAATCGTCAAAACAAAACGGGGGAGGCTTGCGCCTCCCCCGCTGTCTTTGTTGTGAGACTTGGAAGTCCCTTGAAGTCCCGACGCGTAGCTTACGCGCCGTTGAGGAACTGGAGCGGATCCACCGGCGACGATCCCTTGCGGATCTCGAAGTGGAGCTGCGGCGAGCCCGCCTCGCCGGACTGGCCCGACTTGGCAATCACCTGACCGCGCTTGATGGTATCGCCGCGCTTCACCAGGATTTCGCTCGCATGGGCGTAGGCGGTGACGTAGCCGTTGGAATGGCGGACCAGCACGAGATTGCCGTAGCCCTTCAGCTCATTGCCCGAATAGGCGACGACGCCGTCTTCGGCCGCTTTCACCGGCGTGCCCTCGGGCACCGCAACGTTGATGCCGTCATTGACCTTGCCGTTGGTCTTCGAGCCGTAGGCGGTGATGACCTTGCCGCGCACCGGCCAGCGGAAGGTCGGCAACGCGCCGGTGGCCTCGCTCGACTTGGTGACGACGGGCGCTTCAGCCGCAGCCGCCGGCTGTTCGACGGTCGCGGTCGGCTGGACCAGCCGCGCGCTCTGCTGCGGCAGCGCGGTTGCAACGACCTTCGGGGCTGCGACCGCCGGTGCTGGAGCCACGGCAGCAACCGGCGCGGCAGCAATGGGTTGCGCAACGGACGCGGGTGCGGCCATCGCCGTCTTGGCGCCGGGCACCACGAGCTTCATGCCGAGGCTCAGCCGGGCCGACTGGTCAAGATTGTTGGCGCGGGCGAGCTCGGCCACCGGGATGTGGTGCTGGCGCGCGATGCTGTGCAGCGTGTCGCCGCGATTGACATAGTGGACGCCGGCGGGCGCGGCTGCCACGGCGACAGGGCGCGTGGCCGGTGCGGCCATTGCTGGCGCCGCGGCCGACGCCGTCGGGCGCGGAATGACCAGCTGCTGGCCGGGCGACAGCGCGCGCGGTCCCTTGTAGCCGTTGGCGCGCAGGATCTCGGCGGTCGAGACGTTGTAGCGGCGTGCCAGCACTTCCAGCGTATCGCTGGTGCCGACGATGATGGTGGTGCCGTTGTGCCCGGCAGGGCCTGCGGCGACCGAATGCGGAACGGTGCCGGTGGATTCGATCTGCGGACGCGCGGGCGGCGGCGTGTAGGACGAGACCCCGCGCCCTCCTCCGGAGACGCCGGCATTGCCATTGGCGACCGGATAGGACTGCGGCGCCGCTGCGACCGGCGGCGGCAACGGCTGTGACTGGTATTGCGAATACTGCGGTTGCGTTCGCGGCCGCGCGTATTGCGGCAACTCGCGCGGCGGCGGCGCCTGCTGCACGGTGCCGGTCGGCTGCGGATCAAACGCAAACGGATTTTGCGAGTAGGAGTTTTGCGAGAAGCGCGACGACATATCGGCGCTGCAACCGGCAAAAGCCATGGACATCAGCGTCAGCACCGCAACCTGCGGTACGCGACGCGAGCGAAGCAACTCAACAACCCCAGACATGGTTACTCACTCGTACGCAACAAAAGACTGTTTTGAGTAAACACGTACCGAGTAAATAACCGCTTAACCCTGCGAATAAGGCGTTGGTGCCAAGCAGCAAATCGCCAAATTTACAATTCGCGCGCGATTCCCGGCAACGCCGGCACAAAGCGGACGTCGACCAATTCCTTGCGGTCGAAGCGGTTCTCGGTCCGCACCACGCGGACGAGGGTCTGGATACCCTGATGCGGCCCGACCGGGGCGATCAGGATGCCGCCGGGTTCGAGCCGCTCCAAGAGCTTCTCCGGGATCTGCTCCATCGCCGCGGTGACGATGATGCGGTCGAAGTCGCCTGCCCCGGCCGGAACGTCGAAACCGTCCCCGAGCAGCACCTCGATATTGTAATAACCCAGCTTTTCGAGGCGCTTGCGGGCGCCGTCGGCCAGCGTCCGGTAGCGCTCGATGGTCAGCACCTGCTTGCACAACCGGGACAGCACGGCCGCCTGATAGCCCGAGCCGGTGCCGATTTCGAGCACGCGATGGTCCTGCTGCAGTTTCAACTGCTCGGTCATGTAGGCCACGACGAAAGGCTGGCTGATGGTCTGCCCACAGGCGATAGCAAGCGCGCTGTCGCGATAGGCCTCGTTGCGATCGCGCGGATCGACGAAGACCTCGCGCGGCACCTCCTCCATCGTACGCAGCACCGCCTGATCGCTCACCCCACGCCGCCGCAGGGTCAGCTGAAACATCATCTTCTCGGTCGGATCGGGGTTCACGGCCATGTTCATCAGCGTCTCTGGGCGGCAGCGCGGAATCTTGCCCTCTAGTGTGCTGAATGCGAAGTTCGTGCGATTTCGCGGCAGCCACTTTCACGAACTTCGCATTCATAAAGCACACTAGAATCATAAGTTTGCTAGTGTCCTTATCGAATCCGAAGTTCGCTCCGAAGGTGCGGCAAATGATGCGAACTTCGGATTCGGGACACTAGATGCCATTGAAATCCGAAATACCGCGTTAAGGAAAAATTTCCCGTCGCGTTTTGTTCCCGGCCAGGAACCATCGCCAGATTTGGCATTGGCGCCGGCCCGGCCCCCTCACATATAATCGGCGGCGATGCGCAGTTAACGTCTGGGTGGCGCAGATCAGGGCGCTCGTAGGGCCAACACACCTCGTTGGCTGTTGGGCAAATCTTGCGCAGCAAAGCCCGCCAGCGCGATGCGGAAAACGCTGTGGCGCGCCGGAAAAGGACCAATTCCCGAACGTTTGCATTGCGCGCTGTAATGTTATTTGCGAGCCTGATTCAGGGAAGGGCAAGGATTCCATCATGACAGCGATACGGCCGGCGGGCTGTTCAGTTTTCCTCGTAGAGGACGAGGTCATGATCCGGATGATGGTCGCCGATATGCTGGAGGAACTCGGCCATAGCGTTGCGGCCGAGGCCGGCGAGATCGGCGAAGCGGTCAAGCTTGCGCAATCGACCGAATTCGACCTCGCGATCCTCGACGTCAACGTCAATGGCAAGGTGATCACCCCGGTCGCCGAACTGATCAACGCCCGCAACCGCCCCTTCATCTTCGCGACCGGCTATGGCTCGTCCGGCCTGCCTCCGGAGTATCGCGACCGTCCGGCGCTGCAAAAGCCCTTCCAACTGGAAACGCTGGCCCAAGTGATCTCCAGCGCGATGAAGGGCGCGCCGGTCTAGCCGCAAGTTGCGCACGTAGCCCGGATGGAGCGAAGCGTAATCCGGGGACTTCACAATACGGGTCCCGGATTTCGCTTCGCTCCATCCGGGCTACAGATTCCCCGAGGATTACTTCAGCGTATCAATCAGCGTTTCCGAAAATGCTTCATCGGTGCGGTCGAGCCGCAGCGGTGTGACCGAGACGTAGCGCGCCGCAAGCGCGGCGAGATCGGTGCCTTCGGCCGGCGCATCCATCATCGCCGCGCGCTCGAAGCCGATCCAGAAATATGGATTGCCGCGTCCGTCGTGACGGCGATCGATCTTCAGGAACCCCTGATTGCGCTTGCCCTGCCGCGTGATCCGGATGCCCTTCACGTCATCGGGCATGCAGGACGGGAAGTTGACGTTGATGACGGTGTTTCTGGCGACGCCGGCGCCGATCACCTTGCGAATGATGTCGGGCCCGAATTTCAACGCGGTGTCCCACAGCGGCGCGTTGCGCGTCTCAATCGAGAATTCCTGCGACAGCGCGAATGACGGAAAGCCCAGAATGGTGCCTTCGAGCGCGCCGGCGATGGTGCCGGAATAGACCACGTCCTCGGCGACGTTGCGGCCCTTGTTGACGCCGCTCAGCACGAGATCGGGCAGCTTGTCTCCGAGAATGTGGCGCGCGCCCATGATGACGCAATCGGTCGGCGTGCCGCGCACCGCGAAGTGACGCGGGCTGACCTCGCGCAGACGCAGCGGATCGTTGAGCGACAGCGAATGCGAGACGCCGGACTGATCGAGCTCGGGGGCAACGATCCAGACGTCGTCGGACAACGCGCGTGCGATCTGCTCGACGACCTGCAGGCCTGGAGCATGGATGCCGTCATCATTGGTGCAGAGAATTCGCATCCGTCAAAGTGCCTTTTGTTCCGATTCGGCGCGGGTATCTTACGCTGCGGCTTCTTGAGTTGACTGCCGTCTTAACCGGCTAGGGCCGCGGAGGCAAACCTGGCGATGGCCCGCGCCATCGTGCCGACGTCACGCGCCATGGACGGACAAATCGCGCGCTGCCGGCGATCTTGCGCTCGAACACCGGCCAGGCTGCTCTGGCCGGCCGCCGAACAACCGCAATCACGGGCGTTGGCCGCGGCGCCTCTGGCACTTTGACCCGTGGGGTCTGACGCAGTTCGGCCCCGAGACCTCGGGACGCGACAGCTTCCGACCTTGGAGGCTCGGGCCTGGCAGGTTCAGGCTTGGCAGGTTCAGGCTTTGCTTCAACCTTGGGAGCTTCAGATTTGAGAGCTTCAACCTTGGGAGCTTCAACCTTGGGCGGCTCAACCCTCCGAGCTTCCGGCCTGGCCGGCTCAAGAGCAATTGGTGCGGTTTGGCGAGGCTCGGGCTCGGGAGGCTTCGGAAGCTCCGACGTGGGGAGCTCGGACTTCTTGATGGGATCGGCCGTGATGGAATCGGCCTTGATGGGATCAGCTTTGGCGGGCGCGGTCGTGAGCGACTCGGCCTTCGGAATTTCAAACGCGCGAGGCTCAGCCCTGGACGGTTCGGGGGCGACCCAAGCCGCTTGGGGGAGCTCGGACCTCGCCGGCTCGACCTTCCGAGGCTCAACCCTGAGCGGTTCGGGTTTGGGCGGCACCGGAGCGAGCGCTTCGCCCAGCGCCGTCGCAGCGGATTTCGATTTCAGCCTGGCCAGCAGCTCCTCGATCGAGGGCACCGATGTCGCGTCAAGCGGCGCGCGCGGCGCGGCCGGCGGCGTCGCCCGGACCGGCGGTGGCGGCGACCCAATCGGTGCAGGTGGTGGCGGCAGATCTGCCGGCGCCAATTGGGCGAACTTGCCGCGCGCGATCTCCAGCGCCTTGTCGAAGTCGGGCCTGTCGATCCAGGCCTTCGATTGCACCTCGGTCACGCGCGCGTCCCACAGGCGCGCGGCCTCGATGTCGTAATAGCCCATCTGCTTCTGATTGATCAGCTGCAGACCGTGGCCCGTGACGGCCCATTGTCGACCTAGCCAGTGGATGTCACGGTGCAGCGGCATCACACTGGCCTCGCCTCACATGCCGTGCTCGATGACCTTGAGCCCGCCCATATAGGGCTGCAGCACATCGGGCACCGCGATCGAACCATCTTGCTGCTGATAGGTCTCCATGACGGCGATCAGAGCGCGCCCGACCGCCGTGCCGGAGCCATTCAGCGTATGCACGAAGCGCGGCTTGCCGTCGGGGCCGCGATAGCGCGCGTCCATGCGACGGGCCTGGAAATCGCCGCATACCGAGCAGCTCGAAATCTCGCGATAAGCGCCGCCGTCGCCCTGCCCCGGCATCCACACCTCGATGTCGTAGGTCTTCTGCGCGGAGAAGCCCATGTCGCCGGCGCACAGCGTCATCACGCGATAATGCAGGTCGAGCTTCTGCAGCACCTGCTCGGCGCAGGACAGCATGCGCTCGAGCTCATCCTTGCCGGCTTCCGGCGTCGTGATCGACACCAGCTCCACCTTTGTGAACTGGTGCTGGCGGATCATGCCGCGCGTATCGCGTCCCGCCGCGCCGGCTTCGGCACGGAAGCACGGCGTCAGCGCGGTGAGCCGCATCGGCAGCTCCTTCTCGTCGAGGATGGATTCGCGCGCGAGGTTGGTCAGCGAGACTTCCGCGGTCGGGATCAGGCCGAGGCGCTCGCTGCGCAGATCGGCATTCGGCGACGCGAGCAATTCGCCCTTGATCGCCCAGAACTGGTCGTCCTCGAATTTCGGCAACTGACCGGTGCCGAACATCACGGCGTCGCGCACCAGCAGCGGCGGATTAATCTCGGTATAGCCATGCTCGCCGGTGTGCAGGTCGAGCATGAACTGTCCGATCGCACGCTCGAGCCGCGCCAGGCCCTTCTTCAGCACGACGAAGCGTGCGCCGGACAGTTTCGCCGCCGCCTCGAAATCCATATAGCCGAGCGCGGTGCCGAGATCGTCATGCAGCTTCGGCGCAAAGCCGTAGTCGCGCTTCTTCCCGTACACGTGGTGCTCGACATTGCCGTACTCGTCGGTGCCGTCGGGCACCTCGTCGAGCGGCAGGTTCGGAATCGACGACAGCTCTTTGGTCAGCTCGTCATCGGACGATTTCGCCGCCAGCTCGAGCTCCGGCATCGTGGTCTTCAGCTCGGCGACTTCAGCCATCAGCTTGGCCGCGCGCGCCTCGTCCTTCGCCTTCTTGGCCTCGCCGATCTCCTTCGAGGCCGCATTGCGCCGCGCCTGGGCCTGCTCCGACGCCAGGATCGCCGCCCGTCGCTTCTCGTCGATCGCCAGCAGCGACGGCGACAGGGCCTCTAGCCCGCGGCGCTTCAGGCCGGCGTCGAAGGCTGTCGGGTTGTCGCGGATCGCTTTGATGTCGTGCATGGGTCAGTCCTGGCAGGCTATGCGTAAGCAACCAACCATTGCGTTGGCAAACTACGGCTATGTAGTTCCACTATCACGACCCTCATCGTCAGCGAAAGCGGGTGATCCGGTATTCCAGAGACGTCGGCGTGTCACCGGGAAGCCGCAGCGTACTGGATACCCCGCTTTCGCGGGGTATGACACCGACTGTGAGGTGAAATCACCCTACTCGGCCGGATTGGTCGCCGACGGCGCCCCGGACGAGGCGGTCGAGGTCGCGGCCTTCTTCTCCACGATCCGGACCGCGATGATGGCGCCCTCGTAGAGCGCGAGCAGCGGGATCGCGAGCGAGGCCTGGCTCAGCACGTCGGGCGGTGTCAGCACGGCGGCGATGATGAAGGCGATCACGATGAAGTAGCGCCGCTTCTCCTTCAGCATCTTCGAGGTGACGATGCCGATGCGGCCGAGCAGCGTCAGGATCACCGGCAGCTGGAACGCGATGCCGAAGGCGAAGATCAGCGACATCATCAGCGAAAGATATTCGCCGACCTTGGGCAGCAGCTGGATCTGCGCGGTCTCCGCGCCGCCGGCCTGCTGCATGCCGAGCGAGAATCGCACCAGCATCGGCAGCACGACGAAATAGACCAGCGCCGCGCCCATCACGAAGAACACCGGAGTGGCGATCAGGTATGGCAGGAACGCGTTGCGCTCATGACGGTAGAGACCGGGCGCGACGAATTTGTAGATCTGGGTGGCGACGATCGGAAACGAGATGAACCCAGCGCCGAACAATGCGAGCTTCAGCTGGGTGATGAAATATTCCAGCAGCGCGGTGTAGATGAACTTCGAATTCTCCGGCCCCGCGATCCAGACGAACGGCCAGACCAGCACGTTGTAGATCTGCTTGGCGAAGAAGAAGCAGATGATGAAGGCCACGCCGAAGCCGAGCAGCGCCTTGATCAGCCGCGAGCGCAGCTCGATCAGGTGATCCATCAAGGGGGCCTTGCTGGCCTCGATGTCTTCGGCGCTCATGACGCCCTCGCGTCCTTGCGCACATCGGGCTGCGCCGGCGTCACGTCCTGCGGCGACGGCTCGGCCTTCACCTCATTGGTGATCGCGAGCGGCTCGCTGGCGGCAGCATGCGCCTCGGCCTCGACGAAGGTTTCCGGCGTCGGCTCGGCAGGAGTCGTGGGCGTCACCGGTGCGTCACTTGACGTCACAAGTGCGTCGCTCGACGTCACCGGTGCGTCGATCGCGGACGCGACCTGCGCATCGACCGGCTTGTCGATCTGCAGGGCGTCGCTGACGTCCTTCTGCAGCGAAGTCATGATGTTGCCGCTGGTGATGCCGGTTGCGGCCTCCTTGACCTCGTCAAAGCTCTTCTTGAGGTCGGCCATCTCGGCCTCGCGCATGGCTTCCTGGAACTGGCCCTGGAATTCGGAGGCCATCTTGCGGGCCTTGCCCATCCATTGCCCGACCATGCGCAGCACGCCCGGCAGTTCTTTCGGGCCGATGGCGATCAGCGCGACGACCGCGATGACGACCAGTTCACTCCACCCGATATCGAACATGAATTCTTCCGCCTAAGCGCGCCGCCATCGGCCCCATCGCTCCCATCAGGATCTGGGGCTGCCGGCGCCTTTTCTCACTCGGCGTCCATAGCGCGTCTCTGCGACGGCGTCACCGTTTCGCGCAAGAAAAAACGTCGAAATATGCGTCAGTACAAGCGCGTTAGACGGCCTTGCTGCCGACGTCCTGGCGCGCGGCCGACGGCGCCGCATTGTGATCGATCGACTTCGTGGGCTCGGTCTTCTCGGCGACCTTGTCGTCGTCCTGCATGCCCTTCTTGAAGGCCTTGATGCCCTGGGCGACGTCACCCATCAGATCAGAAATCTTGCCGCGTCCGAACAGCAGCAGGACCACTGCGATCACGACGATCCAGTGCCAAATGCTCAACGAACCCATCCTGCAACCCTCCAGAAATGGCCGGCGGACCGGCCTGAACTTTGCCGGAAGGTAGGCCCGCGGGGTGTCAAAAACAAGGACCTCGGCCGCGGCAAATCGCTGTCGCGGCTACGTAATATTGCTAGCCTTAACCGGGAATATTCAGGCTTATTCGCCCTTGTCCTCGGTGTCGGCGTCATCACCCGCGTGGTCGGCGCGGTCTTCCGGCTCGCCCGCGTCGGGTTCGGCCGCATCCGCGTCAGAGGCAACGTCCGCCTCGACCTCGACCTGAGCGGTCGTTTCGACCTCGGCAGTCCCAACCTCATCGGTCGTTTCTGCGTCGGCTTTCGGTTCCTCGGCTTCCGGCTCGACGGCCGGCGCCAGCAGCAGTTCCAGCGTATCACCCGGCTCGAGCGGCTCCTCGTCCTCCCGCAGCGTCGCGTCATCCGACGGCGACGGAACGGAAAATCCGGTCGGCAGACGCGAGTCGAGCAGACCCGTGCCCTTCAGCTCCTCGAGCCCCGGCAGGTCGCCGAGCGCTTCCAGGCTGAACTGCGACAGGAACGCGTCGGTGGTTCCGAAGGTGAGCGGACGGCCCGGCGTCTTGCGGCGGCCGCGCGGGCGGATCCAGCCGGTCTCGAGCAGCACGTCGATCGTGCCCTTCGACGTGACCACGCCGCGAATCTCTTCGATCTCGGCGCGAGTCACCGGCTGGTGATAGGCGACGATCGCCAGCACCTCGATCGCGGCACGCGACAGCTTCCGGGTTTCGGTGCTCTCGCGCGTCATCAGCCACGACAGATCGCCGGCGGTGCGGAACGTCCACTTGTTGGCGACACGCACCAGATTGACGCCGCGCGGCGCGTATTCCGCCTGCAGCTGCGCGAGCGCCGCCTTGACGTCGACGCCGTCGGGCATCCGCTTTGCCAGCGTTGCCTGATCGATCGGCTCGGCCGATGCAAACAACAGGGCTTCCAGGAGCCGCAATTCCTCAGGACGCGCCACCGGATCCATAGGAGAAACCTCCTCCTCGGGCTCTTCTCTGCGCACTTCCGCCAAGCTTGCCATGGGCTTGCTCTCCTTCTTCCACTTACTCAACCGACAGGTCCGGCGCTGCCATTGCGGCCTGCGCTTGACGCTTTCGGAAATAGATCGGCGCGAACGCCTGCTTCTGGTTGATCTCCATCTCGCCCTCGCGAACCAGCTCGAGGGCGGCAGCGAAGCTCGATGCGAACACCGTCGCCTTCTGGGTGGGATCGGCGACGTAATTCATCAGATACTCGTCGAGGCAGCTCCAGTCCTCGGCGATGCCGACCAGCCGCTCCAGCGACGCACGCGCTTCGGCCAGCGACCATACGGTACGCTTTTGCAGATGAACCGTCGTCAGCACGCGCGACTGGCGCTGCGTGGCGTAGGCCGACAGCAGGTCGTACAGGGTCGCGGTGAACTTCGGATGCTTGATCTCGGCGATCGATTCCGGATTGCCGCGCGGAAAGATATCGCGCTGGAACTGGGGCCGGTTCATCAGCCGGTTCGCCGCCTCGCGGATCGCCTCCAGCCGGCGCAACCGGTTGGCGAGCGCGGTCGCCATTTCCTCGGCGCTCGGCCCCTCCGCGCTCGGCGGCTCGGGCAGCAGGAGCCGCGACTTCAGGAACGCCAGCCACGCCGCCATCACCAGATAGTCGGCCGCAAGCTCGAGGCGAATCTTGCGGGCAGCCTCGATGAACGAAAGATACTGGTCGGCAAGCGCAAGGATCGAGATCTTCGACAGGTCGACCTTCTGCTGCCGCGCCAGCGTCAACAGCAGGTCGAGCGGGCCCTCATAGCCCTCGACGTCGACCACCAGCGCCGGTTCGCCCTCGGCGAGGTCGGCCGGCCGCCCGGTATCAAACGAAAGAATTTCAGCGGTCATGCCGTCCCTACCCGATCCAACAACGCATCCAGTTCAGCCCGTGCCGCCTGCCGGTCGAGCGGCTGAGGCGGCTTGCGCGCGGCGAGCGTCGCCTTGGCGCGCTCAAGCGCCTTGCCGGTCAGTTCCGGCGTTTCGCGTGCGACCTCGCGCATCTCGTCAATATTGCCGTTGCAGTGCAGAACCATGTCGCAACCGGCGGTGACGATGGCGCGGGTCCGCTCGGCAATCGATCCGGCCAGAGCATTCATCGACACGTCATCACTCATCAACAAACCCTGGAACCCGATCAGGCCGCGAATCACCTGTTCGACGATTGTCGCAGAAGTCGTCGCCGGATGGACGGGGTCGAGCGCGCTAAACACAACATGTGCAGTCATGGCCATCGGCAGATCGGCAAGCGGCTGGAACGCAGCAAAATCGGTCCGTTCCAGCTCGGCCTTGGCGGTATCGACCGTCGGAAGCCGGAAATGGCTGTCCGCGGTGGCCCGGCCATGGCCGGGAATATGCTTGAGAACCGGCAATACCCCGCCCTGTTCCAGCCCGTCCGTGACCGCCTGGGCGATCGCCGCGACCTTGCCGGGTTCAGTTCCATAGGCCCGGTTGCCGATCACCGCATCCGCCCCGGCCACGGGAACGTCGGCCAAAGGCAGGCAATCGACAGTGATTCCGAGGTCGGTCAGATCGGCCGCAATCAGCCGTGAGCTGAGCCGGGCTGCCGCAAGCCCGAGCTTCGGATCGATGTCGTAGAGCGCCCCAAAGCTCGCGCCCGGCGGATAGGCCGGCCAATGCGGCGGACCAAGCCGCTGCACCCGCCCGCCTTCCTGGTCGATCAGGACCGGAGCATCGGAAACGCCGACTGCGGACCGGAGTTCCCCAACAAGAGCCGCCACTTGGGCAGGACTCTCGATGTTG
This sequence comes from Bradyrhizobium sp. USDA 4502, assembly GCF_054063355.1. Lineage (NCBI taxonomy): Bacteria > Pseudomonadati > Pseudomonadota > Alphaproteobacteria > Hyphomicrobiales > Nitrobacteraceae > Bradyrhizobium > Bradyrhizobium sp. USDA 4502. The sequence continues at coordinate 2,836,275 of NZ_JBSSGF010000001.1, read as the reverse complement.
CGCTTGAACAGGATGAAGCCCCATGGCCGCTCGGCGCGAATGAATTCGCGCTCGGCGTCGTTGAGGATCAGCCCGGATATGCCCGTGATGAATGCGCGGTTCGTCATTCGGCCGATTAGGCCGTATGCAGCTCACGGGTCAAGGAAACGGCCTTTAATTTCTTTGGATGAGGCACTGCGGTCCACCCGCCGACATCAGGCTCTTGCACACTTGGCTCGCCTCTTCCGAGGACGCGAACGGGCCCGCGAAGGCGCGGTAGTAGACGCCTTTCTCTCCGAGATCGACGCGCTTCACCACCAAGGGCTGCGAACCGAGCACGTTGCGATACTTGCCCTGCAGCGTCCGGTACGACGCCTGGGCGTCCGCCTCGTTCTTCTGCGAGGAGACCTGGACCAGATATCCGCCGCCCCCAACCGGAGCCGCCGAGGTCGAGGCCACCCGGGTCGGAGGTGCGGCCGGAGCCGCCTCAGCCTGGCCGGGAACAAGCGACATTGGCGAGTTGACGCTGGCGTTGGCCGCAGCCGGGTTGCCGCGCGACACCGGAGACTTCGCCGCCGCCGGAGGTTTCGCCGGCACGGTTGCGGTGGCCTGCGTGCCATCGGGCGTATCGCCCTTGACTGAAAGCGTGCGGACCTTGCGCGGCTCGTTGTTCGGCAACGTGCCGTTCGCGGTGATCGGCGCCGGCGCCGGCTGTGCCGTCTGCACGCTGGCGGGCGGCGGTGGATTCGCATTGGCGTTCAGCGGCGGAAACACGACGCGCGGTCCGGCGGTCTTCGAATTGACGTCGACCGGCGTCTCTTCGCGCGAAACGATCTTCTCGGTGCCGTCGCCCGTCGCCATGCGGTCCGGCGTCTTGGCCGGCGCGTCGGCCTGGGCCGGGATCACCTTGGTCGGCGTGTTGTCAGCCTTGATGATCGGCGGCTCACCGCTGCGGGGCGAGCCGACATAGGTCCGGTAGGCATACGCGCCACCGACACCGAACACGCCGAGCGCCAGCACCGCGGCGACCGTTATCAGGCCGCTGCGCCGCCGACGGGGCTCGGGTTCTTCCTCGTAGGCCTCCTCATAGGCATAGGGATCGTCCGGATAGGCGGGATCGCGCTGCAGGTCCTGCTCGCCGGCTTCCAGCTGGCCGTAGAGCGCGTCGTCATAGCGCGACGGATCCTGACTCTGACTGCCACTCTGATAGCGCGGCTCCTCGTCAAATGCCTCCGGCTGCCGAGGGGCCTCGACCGGCCGATACTGCGCCACCGGCGCGGGCGCGGGCTGCGCCTGCTGAGCCGCGTAGCGATGCAACGGATGCACCGGCTTCGGCTGGTAGTCCTGCTCGGGCTCTTCGTCTTCGATGTTCTGCACGGGAGGCGGAGCGACAGCCTCCTGCCGCGCGCGCTGCATCCAGGGCGGCGGGCCCGCGGGCGGCGCATCCTCGTCCGCGGCCTGCGGCTCGTATTGTTGCGGCCGCGCGTTGGCGCGCGACTGCAGCGGTCGCGGCGGCGGCTTGTTGGCGGAGCCGAAGGGATCCGTCTGGCCGATCAGCCGTGCCAGTTCGGCAAGCGGATCGCTGTCGGCCTTGGAAGCCGTGTCGGCGGGAAAATGTCGGTCCTGATATCGATCAGCCATTGTGATGATGCATCCCCTTCGGGACAGCGCCAAGATCGCCGGCACAGCCGGTCCGTACGAGTTGGCCTCTGCCAGATGCCCTCACAAATCCCCACTCGTGAGGGCCTAATGCCCCTGCCTACCGCATCTCGGTCGGAGCGTGGACGCCTAGAACAGCTAAGCCCGATGCCAGAACCGAGACGACGCCCTGAACCATTGCCAGTCGCGCCCTCGTGATCTCTGCATCATTATTGATAATGAAGCGTAAATAGGGCAAATCGCGCCCCTTGGTCCAAAGCGCATGAAATTCACTGGCCAAATCATAGAGATAAAAAGCGATTCGGTGCGGCTCATGCGCCACCGCCGCAGCCTCGATCATCCGCGGATAAAGCGCAAGCCGCTTGAGCAGCTCGAGCTCGGCCGGGTCGGTCAGCCGCTCGACCGTAACATTACGGAGATAGGCCAGCCGGGCCTCATCGGTCTCGGGCAGATCGGAAACCGCTTCCTCCCGCGCGTTGCGGAAGATCGAATGGCCGCGGGCGTGGCCGTACTGGACGTAGAAGACCGCGTTGTCCTTTGACTGCTCGATCACCTTGGCGAGGTCGAAATCGAGCACCGCGTCGTTCTTGCGGAACAACATCATGAATCGGACAGCGTCGGAGCCGACCTCGTCGACCACCTCGCGCAGCGTGACGAATTCGCCGGACCGCTTCGACATCTTCACCGGCTCGCCGTCGCGCAACAGCTTCACGAGCTGCACGATCTTGACGTCGAGCACAGCCTTGCCCGCGGTCACCGCCTTCACGGCGGCCTGCATGCGCTTGATGTAGCCACCATGATCGGCGCCGAACACGTCGATCAGATTGGTGAAGCCACGCTCGAATTTGTAGCGGTGGTTGGCGATGTCGGATGCGAAGTAGGTGTAGGAGCCGTCCGACTTGATCAGCGGACGATCGACGTCGTCGCCATAGGCGGTGGCGCGGAACAGCGACTGCTCGCGGTCCTCGTAGTCCTCGACCGGCTTGCCCTTCGGGGGCGGCAGGCGGCCCTCGTAGATGTCGCCCTTGGCGCGCAGGAAATCGATGGTCTCGGCGACCTTGTTGTTGCCTGACGTGATAAGCGAGCGCTCGGAGAAGAACACGTCGTGATGGATATTGAGCGCGGCGAGATCGCCCTTGATCATCTCCATCATCATCGCGATCGCCTTGTCGCGCACGATCGGAAGCCACTCGGCTTCGCTCATGTCGAGCAGCTTCTCGCCATATTCCTCGGCGAGCGCCTCGCCGACCGGCACGAGGTAATCGCCGGGATAGAGCCCTTCCGGGATCGCGCCGATGTCCTGGCCCAGCGCCTCGCGGTAGCGCAGGAACGCCGAGCGCGCGAGCACGTCGACCTGGGCGCCGGCATCGTTGATGTAATACTCGCGGCAGACGTCGAAGCCGGCGAACTGCAGCAGGCTGCACAGAGCGTCGCCGAACACGGCGCCGCGGCAATGGCCGACATGCATCGGTCCGGTCGGGTTGGCCGAGACATATTCGACATTGACCTTCTCGGCCTTGCCGATGTCGCTGCGCCCGTAAGCCGAGCCGGCGGCCAGCACGGCACGCAGCGCGTCCGCCCAGACCTGCGGCTTCAAGGTCAGGTTGATGAAGCCGGGCCCGGCGACATCGACCGAGGCCACCAGCGCATCGGCGCGCAGCCGGTCGGCGATCTTGTCGGCGAGCTCGCGCGGCTTGGCCTTGGCATCCTTGGCGAGCACCATCGCGGCATTGGTCGCCATGTCGCCATGGCTGGCGTCGCGCGGCGGCTCCACCACGACGCGGGACAGATCGATGCCGGCGGGCCAATTGTCCTCGGTTGCGAGCGCGGCACAGATCGCGTGCACGCGCGTCAGCATGTCGGCAAAAAGGTGTGGTGAAGCAGTGGTGTCGGCCATGGCAGGGCGCTAACGCAAATCCGGGGTCGAGTCAAAAAGCCTTTGGTGCTCGATCAGGGCGAAACGGTCGGTCATCCCGGCAATGAAATTGCCGATCCGCCTGTTCCGAGCGCTCCCGGTCTCCTGCACGCTGCCCTCGATCCATTCCGCCGGCAGGTCTTCCGGCGATTGCTGGTAGCGCTCGAACAGATTGCGGACCACCTCCTCGGCCTCCCCCATCACCAGCATCACCCGCTTGTGGCGATACATCCGCCGGAACAGGAACGCCTTGATCGCCGCCTCCTGCTCCGCCACCTCGGACGGAAACGCGATCAGCGGGGTATTGTGGTGGCGCACGTCATGGGCCGATTGCGGCTGCGCGGCCGCGAGGCGCCGGCTCGCCTCGTTGAAGACCGCGCTGATGAAGTGTGAGATCAGCTCACGCACCAGTTCGGCGCCGCGCCGGACCTCGTCGAGCCCGGGATAGTGGCGGTCGATCTCGGCGATGATCTCAGCGGTCAGCGGCATCTCCTTGAGGTCGTCGACCGCGAACAGACCGGCACGCAGGCCGTCATCGATATCGTGCGCGTCGTAGGCGATGTCGTCGGCGAAGGCCGCGATCTGCGCCTCGAGCGAGGCATAGCTCCAGAGCTCGAGGTCGTGGCCCTTGTTGTAGTCGGCAATTCCGATCGGGATTCCACTCACCAGGTAGCGGCCGGCGGGTGCGCCACCGCGCTCGGTCAGCGGACCGTTGTGCTTGACGATCCCCTCGAGCGATTCCCAGGTCAGGTTCAGCCCGCCGAATTCGGGGTAGCGATGCTCCAGCGAGGTGACGACCCGCAGCGCCTGCGCATTATGGTCGAAGCCGCCGTCATCCCTGAGGCATTCGTCGAGCGCCCGCTCCCCGGCATGGCCGAACGGCGGATGGCCGAGGTCATGCGCCAGCGCCAGCGTCTCGGTCAGGTCCTCGTCGACCCCAAGTTGGCGGGCCAGCGCCCGGGCGATCTGCGCGACCTCCAGCGAATGGGTCAGCCGCGTGCGGTAGTGATCGCCTTCGTGGAAGACGAAGACCTGGGTCTTGTGCTTGAGGCGGCGGAACGCGGTGGAATGGATCACCCGGTCGCAGTCGCGCCGAAACGGGCTCCGGGTCCGGCTCGGCGGCTCCGCGACCAGCCGGCCGCGGCTGCGATCGGGGTCGCAGGCATAAGGCGCGCGGGGGGCAGCCATTCCGACCGACACTGTATTTTAGTCCTTATCCATTTGATTCCATGGTCCGACGCACTTAACTATGACTGAGGCGGCCGACCAAATGAATTGGGGATGACGCCGGGCCTGATCCGGATCAGATCATGCTCAAATAGGGTTTCGGAGACCGACATGACTGCTGCCATTACCGTCAGCGAACGGGCCGCCCGCCGTATCGGGCAGATCCTCAGCAAGGAAGGCGAAGGCGCCAAGCTGCGCATTTCGGTCGAGGGCGGCGGCTGCTCCGGTTTCCAGTACAAGTTCGACGTCGAGCGCACCCAGGCCGATGACGACCTCGTGATCGAGCGCGACAGCGCGGTGGTGCTGATCGATCCCGCCTCGGTCCCGTTCCTCGCAGGCTCGGAGGTCGACTTCGTCGACGACCTGATCGGCGCCTCGTTCCGCGTCGTCAATCCCAACGCCACCGCCTCCTGCGGCTGCGGCACCAGCTTCTCGATCTAACGCTTCGCGATCCCGAGCGGTTTCTCCCGGCGAGCCGGTTTCCGGCTCGCGCCGAACGCTCGGCTATTCCGCCGCGACCACCTGCGGCCGTTCGACGTCGCCGCCTGCCTCCGCCTGCGGGTCGAGCTTGCGGCGCAGCCTGCGGTCGATGCGGTCGAGATAGATGTAGATCACGGGCGTGATGAACAGCGTCAGCAGCTGCGACACGCAGAGGCCGCCGACCACGGCGACGCCGAGCGGTTGACGCAGTTCGGCGCCGGCACCCGCGCCGAGCGCGATCGGCAGCGTGCCGAAGATCGCCGCGAACGTCGTCATCATGATCGGACGGAAGCGCAGCAGTGCCGCCTCGCGGATCGCGTGCTCGGCGCTGAGGCCGACGCGGCGACGCTCCAGCGCGAAGTCGACCATCATGATCGCATTCTTCTTGACGATGCCGACCAGCATCACGATGCCGATCATCGCAATCACAGACAGCTCCATCCCGAACATCATCAGCGTCAGGATCGCGCCGATACCGGCCGACGGCAGGCCGGAGATGATGGTGATCGGGTGGATGAAGCTCTCGTAGAGAATGCCGAGGATCACGAAGGCTGCGAACACCGCGGCGAGGATCAGCACGCCCTGCCCGCGCAGCGAATCCTGGAACACCTGCGCGGTGCCGGAGAAGCCGGTCACAATCGTCGGCGGCAAATTCGCGGTCTGCTCGAGTTCGGTGATCTTGTCGACCGCGTAGCCGAGTGAGGTGCCCGGCGCGAGGTTGAACGAGATCGTCACCGCCGGCTGCTGGCCCTGGTGGTTGATCTGCAACGGCCCGACCGTCGGCACCAGCCTCGCCACCGCATCCAGCGGAATGGTCTGGTTGTTCGCGGTCTTCATGTAGAGCTTCGAGAGGTCGGACGGATCGACGCGGAACTGCGGCTGCACCTCGAGGATGATCTGGTAGTCATTCGACGGCATGTAGATGGTGCCGACCTGCCGCGCGCCATAGGCGTTGTAGAGCTGGTTGCGGACCTGATCCACGGTGACGCCGTAGACCGCCGCCTTCTCGCGGTCGATGTCGACCGTCATCTGCGGGTTCTTGATGTAGAGGTCGGTGGTAACGTCGAGCAAGCCCGGGATCTTCTCGATCTTGTCGCGCATCTCGGGCGCCAGCCGGTACAGCGCCTCGGTATCGCCGCTCTGCATCACATACTGATACTGGCTCTTCGAGATGCGGCCGCCGATGCTGAGGTTCTGGATGCTCTGGAAGAACGCCTGCATGCCCGGGATCTCGCGCGCCTTCTGCCGCAGACGGCCGATCACCACGGTGGCGTTGTCACGCATCTTCTGCGGCTTCAGCGCGATGAACAGACGGCCGTAATTCGCCGTCGGATTGGGACCGCCGGAGCCGACCGTAGAGTTGATGTACTCTATCGCCGGATCGGTCCGCAGCACCTCGACCAGCGCCTGCTGGCGCACCTTCATCGCCTCGAACGAGGTGTCGGTCGCAGCCTCCGTCACGCCGATCAGAAAGCCGGTGTCCTCCTGCGGGAAGAAGCCCTTCGGCACGATCATGTAGAGGTAGATGGTGCCGCCCAGCGTAGCCAGCGTCACCACCAGCATCAGGGCCTTCTTGGCCAGCACCCAATCCAGCGCCCATTCATAGGCCCGCAGCCAGGCCTCGAACATCGCCTCGAACGCCCGCAGCACGACGTTCGGCCGCTTGGTCGCGTCATGCGTGCGCAGCACGCGGGCGCACAGCATCGGCGTCAAGGTCAGCGACACGAAGCCGGACACGATGATGGCGACCGAGATCGTCACCGCGAATTCGCGGAACACGCGGCCGACGATGCCGCCCATCAGCAGCACCGGGATGAACACGGCGATCAGCGAGAAGGTGATCGAGATGATCGTGAAGCCGATCTCGCGGGCGCCCTTCAGCGCCGCCTCGAACGGCTTCATGCCGTGCTCGATATGGCGGACGATGTTCTCCAGCATGACGATGGCGTCGTCGACCACGAAGCCGACCGAGAGCGTCAGCGCCAGCAGCGTCATGTTGTTGATGGAGTAGTCCAGCGCGTACATCGCCGCGCAGGTGCCGAACAGCGAGATCGGCACCGCGAGCGCCGGGATGAAGGTCGCGGACGCCGAGCGCAGGAACAGGAAGATCACGAGGATCACGAGCCCGATCGCGATCAGCAGGGTCTCCTCGACGTCGCTGACCGCCTGGCGGATCGAGACCGAACGGTCCATCATGACCTGCATGGTCACCGAGGGCGGGATCGCGGCGCGCAGCGCCGGCAGCTTGGCCAGCACGGCGTCGACCACCGCCACGGTGTTGGCGTCGGGCTGCTTCTGGATCGCGAGCACGATCGCCCGCTCGTCGTTCATCCAGGTCGCGATCTTGTCGTTCTCGACGCTGTCATAGACCTTGGCGATCTCGTCGAGCCGGACCGGCGAGCCGTTGCGCCAGGCGACATAGATCTGGCGGTAGTCGGCCGCCTTGTCCATCTGGCCGGAGGCCTGCAGCGCGACGTCCTGCTTGGGGCCATTCAAGGTACCGACCGGCGTCGACGAATTGGCGCGCGACACCGCGGCGCGGATATCCTCCATCGAGACGCCGCGCGCGGCGGCGGCCTCCGGATCGGCCTGAACGCGGATGGCGAATTTCTGCGCGCCGTAGATCAAGACCTGGGCGACGCCCGGCAGCTGCGACAGTGCCTGCCCGATCGTGATGTCGCCGTATTCGTTGACGCTCGACAGCGGCAGCGTCGCCGAGCCGAGCGAGACGAACAGCACCGGGAAGTCCGCCGGGTTCACCTTCCGGAAGCTCGGCGGGATCGTCATCTCGATCGGCAGCCGTCGTTGCGCGATCGTCAACGCGGTCTGCACGTCGAGCGCGGCGGCATCGATGTTGCGGTTGAGGTCGAACTGGATGGTGATGACGCTCGTGCCCTGCGAGGAGTTCGAGGACATCGAGGAGATGCCGGCAATGGTCGAGAGCTGGCGCTCGATGATGCCGGCGACCGAGGCCGCCATGGTGTCGGCGCTGGCGCCGGGCAGGGTCGCGGTCACCGCGATGGTCGGGAAGTCCACCTTGGGCAGCGCCGAGACCGGCAGCAGGCGGAAGCCGAACACGCCGAATGCGATGATCGACGCCGTGATCAGCGTCGTCATGACCGGGCGGCGGATGCAAAGCTCGGAGAGCGTCATCGGTCAGGCTCCGGCCTTGCGCGCCCGCAGTTCAACCCGCGATCCCTCCGAGAGCAGCAGCTGGCCGTCGACGACGACGCTTTCATCGCCCGCCAATCCGTCTGAGATCACCGAGCTGCCCTGGAAGGTGCGATCGACCTTGACCGGCCGGACCTTGGCAACGCCGTCCTTGACGACGAAGACGAAATTGCCGTTCTGGCTGCGCTGCACCGCGACCGTCGGCACCACGACCGCGTCTTCGCTGCGGATGATCAGCTTGGTCTGCACGATGGTGCCGGGCCAGAACGTCTCGCTCTCGTTGTTCATGATGCCGCGCACGGTCACCATGCCGGTGGTCGCGTCGACGGCGTTCTCCACCATCGCGACCTTGCCGCGCTCGGAGCGCTGGTGGCCGGGAATGGTCGCGATCACCTTTGAATCGCCCTTCCCCATGGCGTCGCGCAGATCGACCAGCGCCCGCTGCGGAATCGCGAAGGTGACGTAGACCGGTGCCATCTGGTTGATGACCGCGAGCGGCTGGGTGTCGGCGGGGCGGACGAAGTTGCCGACCTTGACGTTGGCGGCGCTGATCCGTCCCGCGAATGGTGCGCGGATGACGGTGTAGCTCTTCTGGACGCGGAGGTTCTCAAGCGCGAACCGGTCGGCCTTGATGGTGCCGATCAGGACGTCGGACTGGGTCTTGGCGTTGTCGAGGTTGACTTGGGTGGTCGCCCCCTTGCCGACCAGTTCGGTGTAGCGGCGGAGGTCGCGCTGCGCGCCCTCGAGCTGGGCCTGGTCGCGGGCCAGGACGCCCTCGGCCTGCTCGATCTGCGCGTCGATCTGGCGCGCGTCGAGCGTGAACAGCAGGTCGCCTTCATTGACCCTGGCGCCGTCCTCGAAATGCACCGAGACGATGGTGGTCTCCAGCCGTGACTTCAGCGCCACGCTGGAGATCGGCGTGACCTGTCCGATGGCATCGACATCGACCGGAACCGATTTGCGTTCCGCCTTGGCGAGATCCACGGACACTACGCGCGGCCGCGCCGTCCCTTGCGCGGTGGCGGCGCCGCCACCCATCCATGAAGTGCGGGTCATGTAAGCCGCCCCGGCCGCAATGCCGAGAACAGCGACAGTCAGAACCAAATTGCGTTTTTTCATAAGTTTTGCACGTGCGCCGCCAGCTTCCCTTGAAGGCCGGTGCGCGTCGTCACTCCCCCGTCGGCAATTGTTGCGCCTTGTTTCCTGAGAGGGTTAGCACAGGCGGACCGCCCATGGTATGCCACCTAAGTGAAATAGTGCGGCTTCAATCCGGTGATTTGCATGCGCATCGCCGGACGTTTTGAGTAACCGGGCCGCATCCGTTCTGCTTCATTGAGCTTTCGAATCGCGACCTTATGTCCACCTCCGTCCTTGTCTGCCCCTGGGAAGAAGCTCGCGAACGCTCCCGTGCCATCCGCTACAGCGTCTTCGTCGAGGAACAGCGGGTGCCGGTAGAACTGGAATGGGACGACATGGACGCATCGAGCTGGCATGCGCCGGCGTTCGCCGACGACGGTGCGCCCTTGGCCACGGGCCGGCTGCTGCCGGACGGTCATATCGGCCGCATGGCCGTGCTCAAAGCGGCGCGCGGCACAGGCGTAGGCGCCCGCGTGCTGGACGCGCTGATGGCCAAGGCGGCCGAACTCGGCTATCCGGAACTGATCCTCAACGCGCAGACGCACGCGGAGCCGTTCTACGCGCGCGTCGGCTTCGAGCGGATCGGCGCGGAATTCGAGGAGGCCGGCATCCCGCACATCGAGATGCGGAAGCGCTTGGTCTAAGCGGGGCGGCGCTCGGTCACGTTCCCCCACAATGAAGGAAGTCCGATGGCAGTTCGCATCGCTACGTGGAACGTCAACTCGGTCCGGCAACGGATCGAGCTTCTGGTCAGCTGGCTGAAGGAGTGCTCCCCCGACATCGTCTGTCTGCAGGAGATCAAATGCGTCGATGATGCGTTTCCCCGCCTCGAGGTCGAGGCGCTCGGGTACAATGTCGTCACGCACGGCCAGAAGACCTTCAACGGCGTCGCGCTGCTGTCGAAGCTGCCGTTCGACGAGACCAAATCGGGCCTCGCCGGCGACGACGAGGACGCCCATGCCCGCTTCCTCGAAGGCGTCGTCACGCTGAAGCAGGGCGTGATCCGGGTCGCGTGCCTTTACCTGCCCAATGGCAACCCCGCCAATACCGACAAATATCCGTACAAGCTCAAGTGGATGTCGCGGCTTTTTGAGTATTCGAAGGAGCGGCTTAGGGCCGAGGAGCCGTTGATCCTGGCCGGCGACTTCAACGTCATCCCGGCCGCGCGCGACGTCTACAATCCCGCCGCCTGGGCCGATGACGCCCTGTTCCGCCCCGCCACCCGCGAGGCCTTCCAGTCGCTGCTCGGCCTCGGCCTGACCGACGCGCTGCGGGCGGTCAATGACGAGCCGGGCCAGTACACCTTCTGGGACTACCAGGCCGGCGCCTGGCAGAAGAACTGGGGCCTGCGCATCGACCACCTGTTGATGTCGGCACAAGCGAGCGACCGGCTGATCGACGTCGGCATCGACAGCTATGTCCGGGCCTGGGAGAAGCCGTCCGACCACGTCCCGGTCTGGGCCGATCTCGATTTCGAGATCGCCTGACCCCGCCGGCCGGCCGGAAGTTCAATCCCGGCGGCCCTGCACCCAGTGCTCGAGCATCTGCAGCGCCATCGCGCGATCGTCCTCGGAGGCCTTGGCGATCGCCCGGTTGTAGCTTTCCTTGATCCAGGCCTCATCCGGCGTCGCGCTGTCGCGCGCCAGCGTCAGCCACATCAGGCCGCGTGCCCGCTGCGGCGGCAGGCGGTCGCCGTTGAACAGCATCTGGCCGAGCAGCGCCTGCGCCTGATGCTGGCCCTTCTGGGCGGCAAGGCCGAGCCAGCGCGCGCCGTAGCGGAAGTCGTCCCGCGAGGCGTCCGGCGTCTTCAGGTAGAGCCGGGCAAGATCATACTGGGCGTCGGCATTGCCGAAATAGGATGCGGCATAGGAGAACATCTCCCGCGCCCGCTCGGTGTCCGCCTTGACCTTGGAATTGGGAATGCCGCTCAGATAGTAGCGGCCGAGCGCGACGAAGGCGTTGGCCACGATCGAGGCCTGCGGCGCCGACGGGGAATCCTCGGCATGCGCATTGGCGATCCGGCTGAAATACTCGAAGGCGCGCATGTCGTCCTGGATGACGCCGTCGCCCTCGGCGTACATCTTGCCGAGCTTCCACTGCGCCACGGGGTGGCCGCCTTCGGCCTGGTACTGCAGCGTGCTGAACGACGAGGTCGGCGAGGTCGCCGCAGGCGCCACCGGGGTGGCGGCCCGTTTCAGCGCGCCGGCGGTCCCCGGCTGCGGGGAAACCACAGGAAGAACCGTATCTTGTGGGTTGACCGGGGCGCCGTCGAATCCGAATCCGGGGCCCGCCACCGGGATGGCCCCTAACGCAAACGCCAATATCGTACGCCTAAACGTCCGCATAACACTGTTTCTCGTACGCGCCACCCGGATGGGTGACTGCGCCATCCACCGCCGGCCCCACTTGCTCGGCGTACTTCCACAGCGCACCAGATGTATGGTTCGTCGCGCGAGGGGCCCATTTGGTCTTACGATTTGCGAGTTCGGCGTCGCTCAAATTTACGTTAAGGGTGCCGGAGACCGCATCGATCTCGATGATGTCGCCGTCTTGCAACAACCCGATCGGCCCGCCGACGGCCGCTTCAGGTCCAATATGTCCGATGCAGAAGCCACGGGTGGCGCCGGAGAACCGGCCATCGGTGATCAGGGCGATCTTGCCGCCCATCCCCTGCCCGGTCAGTGCCGCCGTGGTCGCCAGCATCTCCCGCATGCCGGGACCGCCCTTCGGCCCCTCATAGCGGATCACGATCACCTCGCCTTCCCTGTAGGTGCGCTTCTGCACCGCCTCGAAGGCGTCTTCCTCGCGGTCGAAGCACCGGGCCGGACCGGTAAACCTCAGGTTGGACATTCCCGCGACCTTCACGATCGCACCCTCCGGAGCGAGATTACCCTTTAGCCCGACAACGCCACCCGTCACGGTGATCGGATTGTCGGCGGGCCGCACCACATCCTGGTGCGGATTCCATTTCACGCTTTTGAGGTTTTCGGCGATCGTTCGGCCAGTGACGGTCAGGCAATTCCCGTGCAGGTGGCCATTGTCGAGCAGCGTCTTCATCAGCAGCGGAATGCCACCTACTTCAAACATGTCTTTGGCAACATAACGGCCGCCCGGCTTCAAATCCGCGACGTAAGGAGTCTTTTTGAAGATTTCGGCAACGTCGAACAAATTGAATTTAATGCCGCACTCATGGGCGATCGCCGGCAGGTGCAGCGCAGCATTGGTCGAACCACCTGAGGCTGCAACCACGGCCGCAGCATTTTCAAGGGCTTCGCGGGTGACGATGTCGCGGGGCCGGATGTTTTTCTCGATCAGCTCCATCACCTTCTCGCCGGCGGCGGCGCAGAAGGAGTCGCGGATCTCGTAGGGCGCCGGAGCCCCGGCGGAATACGGGAGCGCGAGTCCGATCGCCTCGGAGACGGTCGCCATGGTGTTGGCGGTGAACTGGGCGCCGCAGGCGCCGGCCGACGGGCACGCCACCCGCTCGATCTCGTCGAGGTCCTCGTCCGACATGGCGCCGACCGAGTGCTTGCCAACCGCCTCGAACATGTCCTGGACGGTGACCGGCTGGCCGCGGAAGTTGCCGGGCAGGATCGAGCCGCCATAGATGAAGATCGACGGAACATTGAGGCGGACCATCGCCATCATCATGCCCGGCAGCGACTTGTCGCAGCCGGCGAGCCCGACCAGCGCGTCATAGGAGTGGCCGCGGACCGTCAGTTCGACCGAATCGGCGATGCATTCGCGCGACGGCAGCGACGAGCGCATGCCGTCATGACCCATCGCGATCCCGTCGGTGACGGTGATGGTGCAGAACTCGCGCGGCGTGCCGCCGGCCGAGGCCACGCCCTTCTTCACCGCCTGCGCCTGGCGCATCAGCGAGATGTTGCAGGGAGCGGCTTCATTCCAACATGAAGCAACGCCGACAAAGGGTTGATGAATCTGGGCTGTCGTCAGCCCCATCGCATAAAGATAGGACCGGTGCGGTGCGCGCTCGGGGCCCTCCGTCACGTGACGGCTGGGCAGCCTGCCCTTGATGTTCGTCTTGGCGTCCATCGCGACCCTGTTCCCGGCGCTCTTTCCTCCATCAACGCCGGAACCCGAAAAAATGTCCCGTCGTCGGAGCGCTGGCTATTCAGCTACGTGAATATCCTTTCATGTCGGGGTGTGGCTAAAAAGCGGCGCGAGTGCGGACCGGGTGCTTTTAAGGTTAAATGTTCAAGCACCGTTGCAACATCGCAACAATCGTGGCCGCCAGGCAACCATGTATTATCAGTCCTTATAGGAACCAGACGCGGGCCCGACCACATAGCCGATAGATTGCCGCCTTGTGATGGAACCCGCTGGAGTAGCGGGAAAGGCCAGCCCCTGCTCACGGATTCAACTGTCAAACAGCGTATTCGGTGTCATCACCCGCGTGCGCGTGCGAGTGATCCAGTATTCGAGAGGCGCCAGTTGCTGAGCCGAGAGGACACGTCCTCCGCCGTCGTCCCGGCGAAGGCCGGGACCCATACTCCGCAGCGGGTGTTATGGATGGTACTCGTCGTTCCACCGATGCGCAGCGATGTCATCCAATTCGCGGTGACGCGATGGGCGTATCGCTTCAGCCTTCGCTCTTCGGGCTACGGCGGACAAGTCCCTCCATCCTGCAATTTACCCGGCGGCCAGCTTCGGTGGCGACGGAGGTGACCAGCACTCCGTACGATTCCGGCCGTGCTCCTTGGCCTGGTAGAGCGCCGCATCGGCGGCCTTCGTCAGGGCATCAATCCCGGGCATGCTTGTGAGGGCCTCGGCAACGCCGATGCTCACTGTCAGTGGCACCAGTCGATCATCAGCCCTCAACGACAGCGCTTCCGCCCTCTTGCGGATGCGCTCGGCGACGGTTCGAGCGCGCGACAATGTGGTCTCCGGCAGCAAGACGGCGAACTCCTCGCCTCCAACGCGGCCGACGACGTCGGACTTGCGCTTGCCCCGAATGCATATCCCGGCAACAGCCTTGATGGCCTCGTCACCGACCGCATGTCCGAAGCGGTCATTGATGCTCTTGAAGTGATCGATATCGACCATCAGCACAGATACCGAACGATAGTAGCGCTGGAACCGGCTCCACTCCGCATCCAGCGTCGCCAGGAAGTGCCGACGGTTGAACAATCCGGTGAGCGGATCGGTGGTCGCGAGCACCTCCAGCTGCCGTGCGTTGCGTACGAGATCGGTCACGTCGACGAAGGTCAGCATGCGACCGCCGTTTGCCATCGTCGAGCAATGGATCCTGATATGGCGGCCGTCCGGCGTCTGCACGTCGCGCTTGTGATCGCCTGCCTTGATCTCCGCAATCCGCTTCGCAGGAAAGGCCCTGATCTGCTCCGGGGTCGCGCCCGTCGGAACGGCGCGGCGGTTGCGCGTGAGCAGTGTGATGTATGCCGGATGCCGCGCGACCTCCTCCTCGCTCACCTCCCAGAATTCCCGCATTCGCCGATTGAGGAAGATCGCATTGAGATCGCGGTCGAGCAGGACGACGCCGTCCTCCACAGTCTCGAGCGCGCCGGTCAGCACCTTCAGCTTGTCGGACGCGCGCACGATGTCGGTCACGGGCGTGTAGCTCACCATCCGGCCGCCGTCGGGCAGCGGCGTGCACTGACATCGAACCACGTCGCCATTGCTGCGCCTGAGATCGATCGGGCTCGGGTCCCCGACGTTCACGAGGCGGACGCGCTCGGCAACATAGGCTTCGAGCTGCGCGGCCGGCAGCTCGTAGGCCATCGTCTTGCAGCCGTGATGCATCAGGTCGGTTAAGCTGGGGTTGCGGTCGGCCACCTCGTCCGGAAGCCGCCACATGTTCCGAAACGCGCGGTTGATGAACTGGGCCTTCAGCTCCACGTCCAACAGCAGGATGCCGACGGGTATCTGATCGAGCGCCGCGCGCAGCGCCAGCATGTGCCCGCGCAGAATATCGCCGCTGCGCCGCTCCGGAATGGCGGCCGGCGCAGGAGCGGCAGGCGTGGGCGCCGCAGCGTTGGCCTGCTGCTCTTCAAAAGCCAGGCCGAGCTGGCGGTCCGATTGCCACAGCCGTTTGCATGGCTTCACCTGATTGCTGCCGACGAGCAACAGTTGAATGTGATCGGGAATGCCTACGACACTTTCGAGTTCCACGGTGGCGCCCGTCTCCGTGAGCTGGCGGACCGTGCAGTCGAAGGCCGACCGGCCGAAATTGAAGACGATCTTTCCGGCCAGAAACGTTCGGCCGCGGGAAGCTGACACCTGTCCGGACATGGCGAGAATCCACCTGGAGCAATTGCGAGCCCTCTCACCTCAGCACGTTTGAGTCACCAAGCCATGAACGCTTTCGGGAGGGTTTAATCGGGAGCCGAGCCGATGACGGCGGCTGTGTGCGCCGCAAAACGGGTTCCATCCGGCGGAAGGACTCGCTCATAGGGTAGAGCGAAGCGATACCCATCATTTGCGCCGCGGATACTGAATTGATGGGCTTCGCTGCGCACTACCGATCCGATTACGGCTCCGCCGCATCGTCAGTTGCTCACCTCATACCGAGCGCTGCGATTTGCCTCCGGAATTCCTCGAAACGCTCATGCGCTTCCGCCTTCGCTGTTAGAGCTACGGCGGACAAGTCCGCTCCCATCAATCGGTCAAAGTCGCTGCCGGGAAGAATTTAATTCTACCCTATAATTATGCTGTGTTAGACGCAGTCCGAGTAGTAGCGTCGCAACTCCCTCAGTAACGGTGTCAGGGAAACGCCCGCCATGTCTGCTCTCCAAGCAAAACTGGAACGATTTGAGATCCTCGCCGACGAATGCGAGCTGATCGCTAGCAGGACGCTGGATGGGAGCAACCGCGAGCTATACCAGCGGCTGGGCGGGCACTATCGCGAGCTGGCGACCGATATGAGGGCCGTGATCGCGACGGTCAATGCTCCGGCGGCGTAAGAAAAAGGGCCGCTCGAAACAACAAGCGGCCCAAGTCTAGGGAGGAAACGCCCTCAAGGAGGGCGGCGATAGCGCGAAGCGCTGTCGCACCATGCGCATATGGGTCGAGAGTCCAGCTTCGGGAGCCCAGATTGCGCAAGCCAGGGGCGCGACTATGTGCCTTGAATCTGCGCTTCGCAGCGCATAACTCCGGGCGCGACCGCCGAAGATTGAGGCGGCTGCAATCCCAAATCGCTCCAAGCATCCCACAATTTACGATTTGGCGAGCCGCGTGCGCTTCGCGTTGAGCGCGGACGCAACACGGCTGACCGGCGGACGGCCGAGCAAGCCGGCCATCTCGTTGGTCGCGGCCAGCAGTCTGTCCATATCGATCCCGGTCTTCACGCCCATGCCCTCGAGCATGTAGGCGACGTCCTCGGTCGCGACGTTGCCGGTGGCGCCGGGGGCGTAGGGGCAGCCGCCGAGACCGCCGGCGGCGGCATCGATGACGCGGACGCCCTCCTCCATGCCGGCGTAGAGATTGGCGAGCGCCTGGCCGTAGGTGTCGTGGAAGTGCATCGCGAGGTTGCCGATCGGCAACTCAGAACCGACCGCACGCAGCATCCGTTTGGCCTTCAGCGGCGTGCCGACCCCGATGGTGTCGCCAAGCGAGATCTCGTAGCAGCCGAGATCCCACAGCGTCACCGCGAGGTCGGCGACCGCCTTCGGCTTGATCTCGCCGTCGAACGGACAGCCGAGCACACAGGAGATATAGCCACGCACCTTGACGCCGTCGGCCTTGGCGCGCGCCAGCACCGGCTTGAAGCGCTCGATCGATTCCGCGACCGAGCAATTGATATTGGCGCGCGAGAAGCCTTCGGAGGCCGCCGCGAACACCGAGACCACCTCGGCGCCGGCCGCGCGCGCGGCGTCATAGCCCTTCTCGTTCGGCACCAGCACGTGGAATTCGGCGCCCTTGATGTGGCTGACGCCGCGCAGCACCTGATCGGAGCTCGCCATCTGCGGGATCGCCTTCGGCGACACGAAGGCGCCGACCTCGACGGTATTGAGCCCGGCCGCCACCAGCGCCTCGACGAAGGCGATGCGCGCCTCGACGCTGACCGGCGTCTTCTCGTTCTGCAGGCCGTCGCGCGGCCCCATCTCGATGAGTTGGATCTGATCGCTCATGACGCGGCCGCAGGTTCGACTTCGGCAAGCTCGACGCCCTCGCCGACGATGTCGCCGACCTTGCATTTGAGCTTCTTCAGCACCCCGGCATAGGGCGCGCGCAGGGTCTGCTCCATCTTCATCACTTCGAGCGTCAGGATCGGGGCGCCCTTCTCCAAGCTCGCGCCCTCCTCGGCCAGCAGCGCGACCACGGTGCCCGGCAAGGGCGCCACGATCTTGTCCTCGCCGACCTGCTCCTCGCTCTCGCCGCCGAACGGATCGACCCAGTGCAGGTCGAAGCGGCCGTTGCGGGTGCGCAAGTAAAGCTCGTGGCCCTCGATGACCGAGGCAATACGCGACTTGAGGCCCTTGAGCGTCAGGTCAAAGCCGTCATCGCCGGCTGACGAGATGGCGAAGACGAGTTCGCGCCCGCCGACCGTGAGCGTCGACGGTCCGTTGCCATAGTGCAGCGTGATCGTCTGCGCGGGCCCATGGCCCTGCCGGAACGAAAACACCCGCTGCCGGCGGCCGACCGGCATCCAGCCGAACGCCTGCCAGGGCGAGTTGGCCTCGCGCTGCGCCGCCTTTTGCTCGTCGTTGACGATTGCGGCGACTGCCGCGCAGAGCTCGAACTCGCCGGCCGTGCCGGTACCCGATGTCAGGTTCTTTAGCTCGCGCTCGATGAAGCCGGTGTCGATCGCATTGGCTTGTGTGTCCGGATGCGTCACCAGCGCCGACAGGAACGGGATATTGGTGACGATGCCGCGGACATCGGTTTCCTGCAGCCCGCGATTGAGCTTGTCGATCGCGCCCTCGCGCGTTGGCGCCCAGGCGATCACCTTGGCGAGCATCGCGTCATAGTAAGGCGAGACGTTATCGCCACTGCGATAGCCGGCATCGATGCGCAGGCCGTCGCCTTCCGGCGGCGTCCGCCAGGTCTTGATGCGGCCGACCGAGGGCATGAAGTTCTTCTGCGGATTTTCGGCGTAAACGCGCGCCTCGATGGCATGCCCGTTCAGTTTGATCTCGTCCTGCTTCAGCGGCAGCGCCTCGCCGAAAGCGACGCGCAGCTGCCATTCAACGAGATCGACGCCGGTGATCAGCTCGGTGATGGGATGCTCGACCTGCAGGCGGGTGTTCATCTCGATGAAGAACACGTCCTTGCCGTCGGAGACGAACTCGATGGTGCCGGCGCCGATATAGTTGACCGCGCCGGCGGCCTTGCGGGCGGCCTCGCAAACCGTCTCGCGTTGCGCGGCGTTCAGCGTCGGCGACGGCGCCTCCTCGATCACCTTCTGGTGGCGGCGCTGCAGCGTGCATTCGCGCTCCCACAGCGAGAGCAGATTGCCGTGGCTGTCGCCGATGATCTGCACCTCGATGTGGCGCGGGTTCTGCACGTATTTCTCGATCAGCATGCGGTCGTCGCCGAACGCCGCCTTGGCCTCGCGCTTGGCGCTGGTGATCGCGGCCGTGAGCTCAGCCGCCGAATTGACCACACGCATGCCGCGGCCGCCGCCGCCGGCCGACGCCTTCACCAGCACCGGGAAGCCGATCCGGTTGGCGGCTTCTGCCAGCGTCGCCTCGTCCTGCGCCTCGCCGTGATAGCCCGGCACCAGCGGCACGCCGGCCTTCTCCATCAGCGCCTTCGAGCCGGACTTCGAGCCCATCGCCGTCATCATCTCGGCGGTCGGGCCGACGAACACCAGACCGGCCTCGAGGCAGGCCTGCGCGAACTCGGCATTTTCAGACAGGAAGCCGTAGCCGGGATGCACCGCCTCGGCGCCGGTCTCCTTGGCGGCGGCGATGACGCGCTCGATGCTGAGATAGCTGTCGCGCGCCCGGGCCGGACCGAGCAGCACCGCCTCGTCGGCGAGCGCGACATGCATCGCGCCGCGGTCGGCCTCGGAATAAACCGCGACGGTGCGCAGCCCCATGGCGCGCGCCGAGCGGATGACGCGGCAGGCGATCTCGCCGCGGTTGGCGATCAGAAGCGTGCGGAAACGCCGGGTGAGTTTTGAGCGGTCCATGATCAGATCCTGGGTCACATCCTGAACAGGCCGAATTTCGTTGGCTCGATCGGCGCGTTCGCCGCCGCCGACAGCCCAAGCCCGAGCACGAGGCGCGTATCGGCCGGATCGATCACGCCGTCATCCCACAGCCGCGCCGTGGCGTAATAGGGATTGCCCTGCTTCTCGTATTGCGCGCGGATCGGCTCGCGGAACTTGTCTTCCTCTTCCGCCGACCAGCTCTCGCCCTTGGCCTCGATGCCGTCGCGCCGCACCTGGCTCAGCACCATCGAGGCCTGCTCGCCGCCCATCACCGAGATGCGCGCATTCGGCCACAGCCAGAGGAAGCGCGGGCTGTAGGCGCGGCCGCACATGCCGTAATTGCCGGCGCCGTAGGAGCCGCCGATCACGACGGTGAATTTCGGCACGCCGGCGGTGGCGACCGCCGTCACCAGCTTGGCGCCATCGCGCGCGATGCCGCCCGCCTCGTATTTCTTGCCGACCATGAAGCCGGTGATGTTCTGCAGGAACACCAGCGGAATGCCGCGCTGGCAGCACAGCTCGATGAAATGCGCGCCCTTCAGCGAGCTCTCGCTGAACAGGATGCCGTTGTTGGCGATGATGCCGACCGGATAGCCAAAGATATGGGCGAAGCCGCAGATCAGCGTGGTGCCGTAGAGCTTCTTGAACTCGTCGAATTCGGAGCCGTCGACGATCCGCGCGATGATGTCGTGCACGTCGAACGGTTTTCTGCCGTCGGCGGAGACCACGCCGTAGATCTCCTCGGCCGGAAACAGCGGATCCTGCGGGGAACGCATGTTGAGCTGTGCCTTCACCGGCTGCTTCAGAGTCGCCACGATGCGGCGCGCGATCCCGATCGCGTGGGCGTCGTTCTGCGCATAATGATCGGTCACGCCCGACTGGCGCGAGTGCACATCGGCGCCGCCGAGCTCTTCGGCGGTGACGACCTCGCCGGTCGCCGCCTTCACCAGCGGCGGACCACCGAGGAAGATCGTGCCTTGATTCCGCACGATGATGCTCTCGTCGGACATCGCCGGCACATAGGCGCCGCCAGCGGTGCAGGAGCCCATCACGATCGCGATCTGCGGGATGCCCTGCGACGACATCTGGGCCTGGTTGTAGAAGATGCGGCCGAAATGCCGCTCGTCGGGAAAGATCTCGTCCTGCAGCGGCAGGAAGGCGCCGCCGGAATCCACCATGTAGACGCAGGGCAGATTGTTCTGCCGCGCGATGTCCTGGGCGCGCAGATGCTTCTTCACCGTCATCGGGTAATAGGTGCCGCCCTTGATGGTGGCGTCGTTGGCGACGATGATGCACTCGCGCCCCGCGATGCGCCCGACGCCGGTGATGACGCTGGCGGAATGCACGTCACTGCCATAGAGCCCGTTGGCGGCGAGCGGCGACAACTCGAGGAACGCGGTGCCGGGATCGACCAGGAGATCGACACGATCGCGCGCCAGCATCTTGCCGCGCGAGGTGTGCCGCTTGCGCGAGGTCTCGCCGCCGCCGCCGGCCACCTGGTTGAGCTTGCCGCGGAGCTCCGCGACCAGGCCGCGCATCACCTCGGCGTTGCGGGCAAATTCAGAAGATGTGGGATCGATCGTCGAATGAAGCGGCATCGGTGTTGCACGTTTCGTTGGAGTATCGGTAGGGTTCAAGGTCAATTATCGTGCCGGGGCGAGCACAACTGCCACCACTGGTGCGGTGACAGCCCCTCTCCCCGCAAGCGCGGGGCGAGGGAGAAGACATCAGGCTGTCTTGGCGAACAGCTCGCGGCCGATCAGCATGCGGCGGATCTCGCTGGTGCCAGCGCCGATCTCGTAGAGTTTTGCGTCGCGCAGCAAGCGGCCGGTCGGATAGTCGTTGATGTAGCCGTTGCCGCCCAGCAGCTGGATCGCATCCAGCGCGCACTGGGTGGCTTTCTCCGCGGCGTAGAGGATGGCGCCGGCGGCGTCCTCGCGCGTGGTCTCGCCGCGATCGCAGGCCTTCGCCACCGCGTAAACATAGGCGCGCGAGGCGTTCATCGTGGTGTACATGTCGGCGACCTTGCCCTGCACCAGCTGGAACGAGCCGATCGGCTCGCCGAACTGCTTGCGCTCGTGCACGTAGGGCAGCACCACGTCCATACAGGCCTGCATGATGCCGATCGGCCCCGCCGCCAGCACCGCGCGCTCGTAGTCGAGACCACTCATCAGCACGTTGACGCCGCGGCCGACCTCGGAGAGCACGTTCTCCTCCGGCACCTCGCAATCCTCGAACACCAGTTCGCAGGTGTCGGAGCCGCGCATGCCGAGCTTGTCGAGCTTCTGCGCGGTGGAAAATCCCTTCATGCCCTTTTCGATGATGAAGGCGGTGATGCCGCGCGGGCCGGCGTTCGGATCGGTCTTGGCGTAGACCACCAGCGTATCGGCGACCGGGCCATTGGTGATCCACATCTTGTTGCCGTTGAGGACGAAGCGGTCGGCCTTCTTGTCGGCGCGGGTCTTCATCGAGACCACGTCCGAGCCCGCCGACGGCTCCGACATCGCGAGCGAGCCGACATGCTCGCCGGAGATCAGCTTCGGCAGGTATTTGCGCTTCTGCGCCTCATTGCCGTTGCGGCGGATCTGGTTGACGCAAAGGTTGGAATGGGCGCCGTAGGACAGGCCGACCGAGGCCGACGCCCGCGAGATCTCCTCGACCGCGATGCAGTGCTCGAGATAGCCGAGGCCCGAGCCGCCATACTCCTCCTCGACGGTGATGCCGTGCAGGCCGAGCGCGCCGATCCGGGGCCAGAGGTCGCGCGGAAACTGGTTGCTGCGGTCGATCTCGGCGGCGCGCGGCGCGATCTCGTTGGTCGAGAAATCATGCACCGTCTCGCGGATCGCATCCGCGGTCTCGCCAAGGTCGAAATTGAAGATTGCCGCCTGGTTCGAGGCCATGATCCCTCCCGTGAGATTCATCTTGCAATTAAACGATCATACGTTTTTTTCTTGGCTTCGCAAGCAATCGTGCTATGGTTTGCGGGCGAAATCCGCAGTTCATTGAATTCACTGGGATTTCATGCGATATACATACGGTCGTTCGCTTGTTTCCTGGTCCTCCCTGGCAAGCCAACACCCTCCGAGGCCCCGATGGCACGCACGATCGGCTCACACGGCCCCACCACGCTGGAGGCGATCCGCAAGGCCGGCGTGCGCCTGATCTTCGAGCACGGTTACGAGGCCATGAGCCTGCGCCAGCTCGCCGCCGAGGTCGGCATCCAGGCAGGCTCACTCTACAACCATATCTCAACCAAGCAGGACCTGCTGTTCGATCTGGTCCAGGACCATATCAACGATTTGCTGCGCGAGCTTGATCTTGCGCTCGAGGGCAAGGCCGATCCGGTCGAGAAGCTGCGCGCCTTTGTCGCGTTCCACGTCACCTACCACATGACCCGCAAGCGCGAGGTCTTCATCGCCAATTCCGAGCTGCGCAGCCTCGATGCGAAGAACTACGACGCGGTGGTGGCGCTGCGCGGCGCCTATGAGCAGCGGCTGGCGCAGATCCTCACCGACGGGGCGGCGGACGGCGCGTTCGAGGTGGTCGACATCCAGGTCGCGACCTTCGCGATCCTGGCGCTGCTCACCGGGCTGTGCACCTGGTACCGCCCCGGCGGCCGGCTGACCCGCGACGCCATCATCGCGGCGCATGAGAAGCTGGTGCTGTCGGGCGTCGCGCCGCGGGCTGCGATCGGCCAGGCGAGCCACGGCAGCGACAGCCGGCGCGCCGCCGTGGCGGGCTCGTGACCGTGACCGAGCGCCCACAGCTCGATGACATCGATCTGCGGATCCTGTCCGAGTTGCAGCGGGACGGCCGGATCAGGATCAACGAGCTCGCCGAACGGGTCGGCATCACCGCCCCGCCCTGCCTGCGCCGGGTTCGCGCCCTGCGCAGCCGCGGCGTGATCCAGGCGATCCGCGCCACGCTGGACGAGCGGCTGCTCGGCTATGAGGTGACGACCTTCGTGCTGATCCAGCTCGACAGCCAGACCCTGAGCGCGATCGAGGCGTTCGAGGCTGATGTGGCGGCCGTGCCGCGCTTCCTGCAATGCTGGCGGATCTCGGGCGATGCCGACTTCATGCTCCGATGCGTCGCGCCCAGCGTCGACGACATGCGCCAGCAGCTGCTGCAATTCGCCGGCCTGCCCAATGTGCGTAAGATCAGAAGCTTTCCGGTGCTCGGCGTCTCCAAGGACGCGCCGCTGCCGATCCCGGGCGCCCTCGCCGCGCCCGCGGCGAGCTGATCCGGGCGCCAGTCAGGACTTAGTGGGTCCAACCTTAGTGGGTCCAAGGCTCCCAACGGCGGAACGCGAAATTGTCGGCATAGGCGATCTGGCGGTGCGCCGAATCCTTCGGCTCGATCACCTGGTAGGCGATGCCCTTGCGCTCGCAATAGGCGACCGCCTCTTCCTTGGTCTCGAACTGCAGCGTCAGCTGCTGCTTCATGTCGGTGGACGAGGTCCAGCCCATCAAGGGCTCCACGGAGCGCGGCTGCTCCGGCTCGTAGTCCAGTTGCCACTCTTTGGTCTTGGCACGTCCCGATTGCATCGCGTTTTTGGCGGGCTTAAAAATGCGTGCGGTCATGGATGGTCGGCCCCGTGGGATGTGCGACATGGAAGCGATTTGAAGGAAACCACCGGGATAGTATAGAGACACCTATCAACGATCTGATCGGTGATTCCTCGATCTCGGAGGCAGCCTTCGCCGGACCGGTATAGTCATTCTACCGCGCTGTGACAATCTGGCCTCGGGAGGCTTCCCTTAGCAGTCCCCCGGGCCCGCGGCGCGATCTTCTCGACAAGCATCACCTCGAGGAAACGGCGCGCCATGGAAATCCACGCTACCCTGCCCGAAAAAGGACGCGACCTCCGGCTCGACCTGTTCCGCGGGGTCGCCAACTGGGCGATCTATCTCGATCACATCCCCGACAACGTCGTGAACTGGATCACGACGCGGAATTACGGCTTCAGCGACGCCGCGGACCTGTTCGTCTTCATCTCCGGCTACACCGCCTCCTTCGTCTATGCCCGCATGATGCTGGAACGCGGCTTCATCGTCGGCGCCACCCGGCTGACCAAGCGGGTCTGGCAGCTCTATGTCGCCCATATCATCCTGTTCGTGATCTACATCGCCTCGATCAGCTATCTGGCGCTGCGCTTCGGCGATTCCGAGATCATCAACGAGTTCAACGTCGCCGGCCTCGTCGACAACGCCACCGAGACGCTGCGCCAGGGCCTGTTCCTGAAATTCAAGCCGGTCAATCTCGACGTGCTGCCGCTCTATATCGTGCTGATGGGCCTGTTCCCCCCGGTGCTGTGGTTCATGCTGCGGCGGCCGAACTGGACCATGGCGGCCTCGCTCGTGCTGTGGCTGGTGTCGCGCCACCAGGGCTGGAACCTGCCGGCCTACCCGGCCGGCAGCTGGTATTTCAATCCGTTCGCCTGGCAGGTGCTGTTCGTGTTCGGCTCGTGGTGCGCGATGGGCGGCGCCCGCAACAACATGCGCATCATCAACTCGCGCTACACGCTGTGGTTTTGCATCGCCTATATGATCTTCGCGCTGATCATGACGATGGCCGGCCGCTTCCCGGACTTCGGCGCCATGTTCCCGGACTGGCTCTATTCGGCCTTCAACCCGAACGACAAGACCAACCTCGCGCCGTATCGCTTCCTGCACTTCGTGGTGATCACGGTGCTGGTGATCCGCTTCATCCCGAAGGACTGGGCGGCGCTGGAGTGGAAGGTGTTCGATCCCCTGATCGTCTGCGGCCAGCAGTCGCTGGCGGTGTTCTGCGTCGGCGTGTTCCTGTCCTTTGTCGGACATTTCGAGCTCTCGATGAGCTCGGGCTCGCTGTTCGCGCAGATCTTCGTCAGCATCTCCGGCATCGCGATCATGACGATCGTGGCCTATTACATCTCGTGGTCGAAGCGGCAGGACAAGCCGGTCAAGCCGCCGGCGGCAAAACCCACGGCGCCGGCGAAGGCGGCGTAAGTCCCTTATTTTTGAGCAAGGCCGCGCAAACGCTTCGCGTTTGTCGCGGGGAAAACCGCTTCGCACTTTTCCGGGCCATGCTCTAGGCGGTGTGGACTCTAAGGATTCCCTTTTAGGAGCAAATCAGATTCAAGGCTGCTTTTGGGAGGCAGTCTTGGGTGTGATGGATCGTCTGGTGTTGAGCGATGCGGCTTGGGAGCGGATGGCGCCGCTGATCATAGGCCGGCCTGACCAGAAGGGCTCGACCGGGCGCGACAATCGGATGTTCGTGGAAGGTGTGCTGTGGATCGTTCGCACGGGCTCTCCCTGGCGTGATCTTCCGGAAGCGTTCGGGGATTGGAACAGCGCGTTCCGGCGCTTCAGCCGATGGAGTGCCAAAGGCGTCTGGTGGCGGATCTTCGAGGCAATGTCCGACGATCCGGACTTCGAATATCTGATTGTCGATTCCACCATTGTTCGAGCCCATCAGCATGCTGCCGGGGCCAAAAAAGGGGGTCTGAAGATCAGGCGCTTGGCCGTTCGCGCGGCGGCCTGAGCACCAAGATACATATGGCCGTTCGCGGCTTGGGATGTCCGGTACGGTTCACGATCACCGCAGGCCAGAAGGGCGATGCACCGCAAGCCGCCACATTGATCGAGGGATTGCCTGCCGAGGTTTTCATGGCCGATACGGCTTATGACGCCGATCACCTGCGCCAGGACCTTGCAGCCAAGGGCGCGCTCGCCGTCATCCCCAACAACCCGTCACGCGCGCTCAAGTATCCGCTCGACAAGCATCTCTATGCCCAGCGCCATCTCGTCGAATGCTGCTTCTCAAAGCTCAAGCAATTCCGCCGCGTCGCAACCCGCTTCGAAAAGACCGCCCGAAATTACCTTGCCGTCATCACTCTCGCAGCCATCGTCCTATGGCTGCGATAACTGTCCACACCGCCTAGCACTACTTTGGCAGATTGTGTTTTCGCCGCTGTTTTTCACGGATCTGCTTTCGGCAATATGGGCACTGCTGAGACGGCGGCCGAAGGATGAGATCGACGATGGCGTGACGTACGGCTGGCATGGTTGGCTGAGGCGGAGGCCCGTTGATTCTTTTTTTTCCGCCCCGCGTATGCGAGGCGACGATGTTGCAGGAAGGCGTAGGCAATCATTGTCATCAAGGCGTGGCGATGAAGACCTTGCCATGATCGCCCTTCGAAGTGATCAAGTCCAAGTTCCTCCTTCAACTGCTGATGCGCCTGCTCACAAATCCACCGTGCCTTGATGGTGGCGGCCAGCGTGCGCAGATCCGTCGCCGCCGGAAGGTTGGCCAGATAGTATTTCTTCTCCCCGGACGCACGTTGCTCGCCAATGAGCCAGGCTTCGTCGCCTGGCAGATGCTGCTGACCTTTATCCCATATCCGCTGCGGAGGGCCGTCGGCGGTCCGGACACGGAGAGCAGCAAATTGGGCTTTAAGCCGACCTTTCGTCCCGCTACGCCAACTCACGGTTTTCCATTTGGCGCTGGCGAGCATTTGTTCTGCGGCAATCGATAAGATATCGGGCACGTGGTGCTTTCGTGGTTTTCCGCGGACTTTGGTAATCGGCCAAATGAGCTTCACATCGACCGGATACACTTTCTGGTGCCGAGGGATGCCGACAGCCCAGGTCAGCCCGCGCTCTGTTAGCCCTTGTCGAAACGGTGCGCTGAGGCCGTATCCTGCATCCGCCAGCACACATCCAAAGCGCACGTTGGCTGCCATCGCGCGGTCAATCTCGGCTAGAGCAATCTCGGGCTTGGACCGTGCCGTTCGATGTTCGACTGGCACGCGAGCGCGCTTCAAACGAGATATGTCGCTTGTCCAACTGTCAGGCAGAAAGAGACGTAACGCGACCATCACGGGCACTTCGCCGCGAGCAAGCGTCAAAGACACCAGCGTTTGGCAATTTGCCGTTTTACCGAGAGCCGACGCGTATTGAGCCGCAACACCGACCGAGCGCTCACCCTTCTTGGGAAGTGAGGTGTCATCAATAACCAGCACCGCATCCCTGCCGCCGACAAGTCGGTCCGCCTGGTTGAGCAGCTCTGTCTCCAGCGGCGTCGCGTCCCAGACACCGTCCGCAATGAAATGGTGCAACTGGTCGTAGTTGCTCGTGGCAAGGCGTTCCGCCATCGGCTGAACGCTCTTGCGATCGCCCGGACCGATCAATCCCGCAACATACAGAGGACACATCCGCTGCCGGGTCTTATGACCCAGCCGGTCCAAGAACGGCATTAGCCAGCGTTCGAGTTCGTCTTCCCATCCGGGCATGGTCAGCCCTCCCAGAGCCGACCACCCATGA
Organism: Bradyrhizobium sp. USDA 4502; assembly: GCF_054063355.1. Classification (NCBI taxonomy): domain Bacteria; kingdom Pseudomonadati; phylum Pseudomonadota; class Alphaproteobacteria; order Hyphomicrobiales; family Nitrobacteraceae; genus Bradyrhizobium; species Bradyrhizobium sp. USDA 4502. The sequence continues at coordinate 2,808,266 of NZ_JBSSGF010000001.1, read as the reverse complement.
ATCATTGAAAAATTGATTCGGGAATCCTATAAAACGCGGCAAAATCAACAATCTGCCAAAGTAGTGCTAGTGTCCTGAACCAAAAGTTCATGGCATTTTATGCCTTGGCGGGCAGATTGTAAGCGCAGAAGCGTTCGATTGAGCCGAGAATGTCGTCAGCTGATTTGGTCCATCGGAACGGCATTGGGTCAGCGTTGTGATGGTCGATGAAGGAGGCAATCTCGGCCCGTAGCGCCGCCACACTGCGATAGATGCCGCGCCTAATCTTACGCTCGGTGATGAGTGCAAAGAAGCGTTCGACCTGATTGAGCCAGGATGAACTGGTTGGCGTCAGGTGGACGTGCCAGCGCGGCCTCTTTGCCAGCCAGTTGCGGATCAACGGCGTCTTGTGGGTTGCGTAATTGTCCATGACGAGGTGGACGTCCAGATCGTCTGGAACCGCAGCTTCGATCTCATCGAGAAACTTGCGGAACTCTTTGGCACGATGGCGTCCATAGCATTTGCCAATGACCCGGCCGGTTGCGACGTCGAGGGCGGCAAACAGCGAGGTGACGCCATGGCGTTTGTAGTCGTGACTACGGCGCGCCGGCTGGCCAGGTCGCATGGGCAGCATGGGCTGGCTGCGATCCAGCGCCTGGATTTGCGACTTCTCATCGACACACAGTACGATGGCGCGCTCGGGCGGAGCTACGTAAAGGCCGACGATGTCGCGAACCTTGGCGACAAAGTCGGGGTCGGTTGAGAGCTTGAAGGTCTCCAACCGATGCGGCTGCAAGCCGAAAGCGCGCCATATACGCTGTACTGTTGAGACTGACAGCCCGCTGGCCCGCGCCATGCTGCGCGAACTCCAGTGGGTGGCCCCGGGAGGCTGGGTCTCAAGGGTGCGAACGATCACCGCCTCGATCCGGGCATCCTCAATCGTGCGTGGCGTCCCCGATCGCGGCTCGTCCCAAAGACCTTCAAGCCGATGCTCGGAGAACCGCCGCCGCCATTTGCCGACCGTGTCGGGATCGACAGCCAAACGGGCCGCCACGACCTTGCTCTGCTCGCCCTCAGCACAGGCCAGGACGATCCGAGCCCGCAGCGCCAACGCCTGAGCAGTGCTTCGACGCGACGCCAACGATGTCAACTCAGCACGTTCCACCTCATCAAGCTCCAGCGGAGCAAAGCGCCGACCCATCGCCAATCCTCCCCAAATCAGGAGAGTCCGCTATCATCGAGTCGATTTGGAGTCCGCCGAACTTTTGATTCAGGACACTAGGGCATTTTCGGTTCTGATTGAATCAGAACCGAAGCTCTAGATTCTTGTTTTGACGCGTTTTCTTCACGCGAACCGGTGCCCACTTCGCTCGAAAACGCTCTAGCCGCCGCGACTGGTGTCCTGCGTCGTCGAGGAGACGATGGTGGCGACGTCGCCGAACGTCGTCATCACAGGCGTGACCACCTTGTGCATGGCGGTCTTCGACACCAGCGTGTCATGCATCACGAGGTTGTCGATCCCGGTGGTGAGGAAGCAGCTCACCGCGTCCTGCGGCGTCTCGATGATCGGCTCGCCTTTGACGTTGAACGAGGTGTTGATCAGGACCGGCACGCCGGTCAGCGCCTCGAACTCCTTCAGCAGGCGATAGAGCATCGGGTTGGTCTCTTCCCGCACGCTCTGCACCCGCGCCGAACCGTCGACATGCACGATCGCCGGGATCTTGTCGCGCCATTCCGGCCGCACCGGCTTTGCGATCAGCATGTAGGGCGAGTCCTCCTCGCCTTCGAAGATCTCCTTCATGCGCTCGGCCAGCACGATCGGCGCGAACGGCCCGGAATGCCTGGCGGTGCTTGACCCGGCTGTTGAGGATGTCCTTCATCTCGGCCTTGCGCGGATCGGCGATCAGGCTGCGGTTGCCGAGCGCGCGCGGACCGAACTCGGAACGGTCCTGAAACCAGCCGATCACGCGCTGGTCGGCGAGCAGCTTTGCGGTGTCGCGGCAGATATTGTCGCTGCGCTTCGCGTCGATCTGGATGCGCACCAGGAAGCTTTGCAGCGCGGCGGCCACCTCGGCCTCGCTGTAGCGCCGCCCGACATAGGCGTGGTCCATCACGAACGAGCGGCGCTGCTTGAGCACCTCGAGCCAGCCGTAATAGGCGCAACCGATGGCGATCCCGTCGTCGCCGGCGGCGGGCTGGATCCAGATGTTTTCGAAACCCGACTCGCGCGCGATGCGGCCGTTGGCCACGCAGTTCAGCGCGACGCCGCCGGCGATGCAGAGATTTTTCGCACCCGTGGTCTCGCGCAGCCAGCGCGCCCGCGCCAGCAGCACGTTCTCGGTGTCGTCCTGCACCCGCCAGGCGATGTCCTCCCAGTGCCGCATCGTCGGGCTTTTGTCCCAGCTGCCGCTGTCGAGCACGAAGGGCTGCTGGTTCTCGGCGCCCCAGAACGGCACGTGCAGCTTGCCGTCCTTCATCTCGAGCAGATGGCCGACCTGCTCATGGCGGCCATAGGGCGCCAGCCCCATCAACTCGCCGCACTTGTTCCAGTCGCCGAACACATAGGTCGAGACCCGGCTGTACAGCGCCCCCAGTCCCGGCATGTTGTAGAACTCGTCCGACAACAGCCCCCGTGCCGGCTCCATGAAGACCTTCTTCAGGCATTCGAGCCTGGTGTCGTCGAACCTGTAGTAGCTCTCGGACTCGCGGGCCAGCGGCGACGCCTCATCTTCGGAGCAGGACTCCATCGCGTCGGCCCGATAATTGCCGACGCCGTCGACGATCATCACGACGCCGTCCTTGAATGGGGACACCGCGAACGCGCTGTAGGCATGCGCGAGGTGGTGCGAGATCGACACCACCTTGTCGGATTTGGAACGAAACAGCGGGTGCTTGATTGCCTCGTTGCGTTCGGCGATCGGCAGGAAGCCCGGCATATCCTGGTGGAGCATCCGCTCCTCCATCTCGGGCACCGGCAGGATGTAGCTGTTGCGCACCACGAGATCGACGTCGTCGAGGGTGATGCCCTCGGCCGACAGGCAGTAGTCGACGACTTCCTTGTAGAAGCCGGAGGCGTGCTTCTCGCGGGTGATGCGCTCCTTGGAGATCGCGTAGGCGATCGCGCCGTCACGCAGCAGGCAGGCGCTGACGTCATGGTCGTAGACGTTGAGACCAAGGACGTAAGTGTGTTGTTTCGGCATGGGCACTCTTTGGAAGGATACAGCAACGCTGAGAGAACAGGATCGTGTCGACTTCAAGTTCTCGCCGGCATTTTCCGAGGTTCTCAAATCTCTGCTTCTGCGATGCACAAATCAAATCGGCGCAACGCAAGATGAACAGAATGAACGGCGGATGAACGACAAGATGAGCGCAGCAACGACAGTATCCTTTGCAGGCGGGACTGTAACTTGACCTTACCTGTTGGTCTCAATAGAGTCGTTAAAGCTCGCAAGAACCTTAGTGAAAATATTGTCTTAGCATGCACGAACCGAATGCCGGTGTCGCGCGTCTAAGCGAGACAGCCAGCATCAGTTCAGATGTTTGGAAGTGGACTGGAGATCTTCAGAATGACTAAACGCTACAATATCCTGACTCGTTGCCTAGCAGCAGTCGCTTTGTTGTTCGTCTATGTCGCAAGCACCTCTGCCATCCTGGTCGGCGTCACCACAGCGCCTGCGCAAGCCTGGCGCGGACGCGGCGGTGGCTGGGGCTATCGCGGCGGCGGCTGGGGTCGCGGTCGCGGGTGGGGCTATGGCCGCGGATATGGATATGGCCGTGGCTATGGCTACTACGGCGGTTACGCCGGTCCCCGTTGTTGGTGGACCCCGCGTGGTGTTCGCGTTTGCCGGTGGTAACAACCGCCCGGTCGACACAAGCGATATTAAAGACATGAAATCAGGTGCGTCGGTCCCGACGCACCTGATTTGCTTTTTGGGGGTTGGTTCACCTGCCGGGCTTGGCTCAGCTGCGGCACGCAAGAAAGAGCCCCGGAGACGCCGGGGCTCTAGTCACGGGAGAGAACGCTTCCGAAATCGGGACGCGAGGACGAGCCGGCGGCCCGATCACCCAATGCATCTACTGCGTGCATGAAAGCAGATTCGGCTGCCTCAAGCTGTAGCGGTGCCGCAACAACCCGCCGTAATGCACAGCCTGTCCACCGGTTCCCGAAGCTGGCCGATCAGAACCCCGGCGCGCCTAGCCGTCGAGGATGGCGACCGCCCTCGTCCAGCCCGCCGACGCGCGCTCGATCTTCACCGGGAAGCACGACACCATGAACCCGGTCGACGGCAAGAGCTCGAGATTGTGCAGCTTCTCGATGTGGCAGTAACCGATGTGCCGCCCGGCCTTGTGGCCTTCCCAGATCAGGCTGGCGTCCCTGGTCTCAGCGTATCTCTTCGCGGTGAAGACGAACGGCGCGTCCCAGCTCCAGCCGTCGATGCCGGTCAGCCGCACGCCGCGCTCGAGCAGATACATCGTCGCCTCGTAGCCCATGCCGCAGCCCGAATTGACGTAGTCGGGCTGGCCATATTTCGCGCCCGCGCTGGTGTTGACGACGACGATCTCGAGCGGCGACAGCGTGTGGCCGATGCGCTTCAGCTCGGCTTCGACATCGTTGGCGGTCGCGACATAACCGTCAGGCAGATGGCGGAAGTCGAGCTTCACGCCCGGCTGGAAGCACCATTCCAGCGGCACCTCGTCGATGGTCCAGGATCGCTCGCCGCGGTTCATGGTCGGATGGAAATGCCAGGGCGCATCGAGATGCGTGCCGTTGTGGGTGGAGAGCGAGACCTGTTCGACGGCCCAGCCCTGTCCGTCGGGCAGGTCCTCCGCCTTCAGTCCATCGAAGAACTGCAGCATGCGCGGCAGCCCCTGCTGGTGATCGATATACTGGATGGTCGGATGGTTGCCGGGCGGATCGGCCGGAACGTCGTTCTGCAGAGGAACGGAGATATCGATCAGTCTGCGCGCCATGGTGCTTTCTCGCGGATTGGTCTTGTCGGGCCGAACTACCCTGCCAGCGCGCGCGCGTTATCGGCAAGCCACATCCGCTCGAGATCGCGCAGCTCACGATGTCGTGGCTTGGACTGCGGCAAGGCGGCGCAACGTTGAACCTATCCCCCGCCGGCACGACCCATTGGCACTGGGGATTTCAGGGCCCAGTATTTCGACGGCGCCGTCTGGACGAGCATATTCCGTCCAGGCGGCGTTGTTGCCTCAGGCGAGACAATCTCGGCCGAAGCTTGGTTACCCGTACCGGAACGCTGTTCACGCACAGAGAGCCACAGAAACAATACGTGTGCTCATTTCGCGCGGATTGCTGGTGGTGTTGCCACGCCGATACAGAGATACCCCCGCAACGATGCTAACCAACCTGCATCTGAACCAAGACGGGGTTGCGTCGTGTCGGGATTTGATCACTGGAACGGTGCAAATAGAGCCTACTCGTCCGCCGAAGCGCCACATCTGCGCGATGAGCAGCAGCAGTTCGACCGCTATCACAAATTCGACGACCCCATCTCGCGACCGCCGGAGGGTGGCTCAAGAACCGTGATCCTCGATCGCTACAACCCGCCGGCTCGTTGATCTGGTCAGCGCCCGGGCGGCTGAAGTTGCGAGCAGTGGAGCGCGGGGGGCTTCGGTCCCGCGCTTGCTATTTCAGGGTGCCAACTGACCGCGATTTGCGGACCAGGTCAGGCGCGAATGCCGAGCATGCGCCAATCATAAACATCGCGTCTACCGACGGAGCGTCTCTGTTAAGTCTTTGATTTGGATGGTCGGGGCAGCTGGATTCGAACCAACGACCTGCAGTACCCAAAACTGCCGCGCTACCAGGCTGCGCTATACCCCGACATTTCCGAGAAGCCCCGTGGATACACGCTTCAGCCAGCGCCAGCAAGGCACCGGTGCGGGGCTTCGTGCGGCGAATCCGGCATCGGTTTCCGCCCGGAAATCGCGTCGAAACTGGCTGCTAACGGCCGCCGAACAGCGGATGGGCAACCCGGTCGCCGGGCTGGATGCCGTATTTCTGCGCGGTCCCGGCAATCACCTCGAGCACGCCCTTGGCGAGCCCGCGCGACGGAATGATCCGGGTCGAGAGCGGCTCGGTGTTTTCCGCGATCCGCAGGATGCGCCCGTCGGCGCGGATGAAGATCATGTCGAGCGAGATGTAGGTGTTCTTCATCCACATCGACACTTCCTGCTCCGGCGAGAAGTCGAACAGCATGCCTTTGCCGTCCGCGAGCTCCTTCCGGTACATCAGGCCGGTCTCCTTCTCCTGCTCTGTGGTTGCCATTTCGACCGAGAAGACGTGCACGCCCGATTTGGTGACGATCTCGAGCGGCTGGACGCTGGCGGCCTGCGCGGCCGGAGCCAGCAGCGCACCGAACATGATCACGAGGCAGGCCATCAGCCACGAACGATGGCGTCCAACAATGCGAACGAAATTCATCGACAAATACTCACACCGGGGAAGATTTTCCGGCGGACCCTAACCCGACGATTGCGGCAAATGCCAGAGCCGAGACGGCTCGCCGGCGGCTCACGTTTCCGTCAGGGAGGATCAGACCTGGATCAGTGCGACGACAGCGCCGACGGACCGGTCTCCGGGTGGATCTCGGCGGCCATCATGCCCTTGGAGCCGGGCCCGAACCGCACCAGCACGTACTGGCCGGGGCGCAGTTCGGTCATGCCGAAGCGGCGCAGCGTCTCCATATGCACGAAGATGTCGGGCGTGCCCTCGCCGCAGGTCACGAAGCCGAAGCCGCGCAGCCGGTTGAACCACTTGACCTGCGCGCGCTCGAGCCCGCTGGTCGCGGTCACCGTGACATGGGTGCGTGGCGGCAGCATCTGCGCCGGATGGATTGCCGTCGATTCGTCCATCGAGACGATGCGGAAAGCCTGGTAGCCCTTCGCGCGCTGCACGCATTCGACGACCAGCCGCGCGCCTTCATAGGCGGTCTGATAACCGTCGCGCCGCAGCACGGTCACGTGCAGCAGGATGTCGGGCCAGCCATTGTCGGGGACGATGAAGCCGTATCCCTTCGAGGCGTCGAACCATTTGATGACGCCGGAAACTTCGACGAGGTTGGCCGCTGCGTCGCCGAGGCCTGAGAAAGCATCCATCGCCGGATCGCGTGGCGCGCTTCCATACTCGCCTTGACCAATCCTGCTTTGCCCAACTCCGCCCATCGGCGGTCCGCCGAGCTTCTTGGACTCAAATCCGTCCGACCCCATGACCCCGGACCCCACACATCAAATGCAGATCGCCGTCGTTGCGGCGCACCCTGTACACGCTGCTCTCCATGACCAACTCACTCGGACTGATTTGGACGCGGCGCGAATCTCTCAACTAAAAGATAACACTCCCGCTTGCGGGGCATAGCTAAAAAACGATTCTTGCGGGAACTATGAACAGACTTGCACAGCCGCGAATCAATCAGGCATCAATTGCCTACGAAAGGACCAAGCGTGTCGCCGATGTCGTGGCGGATCACCAGATCGGCGATGTCGTCCTGATCGGTCGGCTCGTTGTTGATGATCACGAGCCGCGCGCCGCTCTCCTTCGCCGTCATCGGAAAGCCTGCGGCGGGCCACACCACAAGCGATGAGCCGATTGCCAGAAACAGGTCGCAGTGCCTGGAGAGTTCCGCCGCGCGGCGCATCGCATCCTCAGGCATCGATTGCCCGAACGAGATCGTCGCGGTCTTCACCGGATCGCCGCAGTCCGCGCAATCGGGCGCGCTGCCCGCCTTGTCGAACTGCTGCTTCACCCACGACAGCTCGTAGTCCTTGCCGCAGCCGATGCAGCGGCCATAGGTCGTGTTGCCGTGCAGCTCGATCACGTCGTCGGCCTTGAAGCCCGACGCCTGATGCAGGTTGTCGATGTTTTGCGTGATGATGCCGGGAACCTTGCCGGCCCGGTAAAGCGACGCAAGCGCGCGATGCCCGCGACCGGGTTTGGCCGCCGCAAACGTCTGTTCCATCGCAAAGCGGCGCCGCCAGGACTCGTCGCGCGCGTCCTGGCTGGCGACGAACTCGTCGAACGGAATCGGTCGGTTGCGGGTCCACAGCCCGCCGGGCGAGCGGAAATCGGGAATGCCGCACTCGGTGGAGATGCCCGCCCCGGTGAAGGGCACGATGGACGACGCCTCCGCAATCATGTTGCCGAGCTGCTCGACGCCGCTGCGCAAGTCTTTTGCGATCACTGAAAACAATCCGGTTGGCCGCAGCGACTATAGCACGGCCAGACCGATTGCGAGCTCAACCGTTGCGCGAGCGATCGGCTGCGAGCGGCGTGTCTTGATCGATCGGCTTGCGATCAGCTGCGTCGGCGCCTCCGCTTGGTCGCTCTTCCAGCGCCTCAGCATCATCACATTCCTGCACTGGCTGCTCCGCATTGACGCCCAATTCGCCGACGCCAATGCGCCCGGGACAGGACCACGGCCAGGAGGATGGGCATGACCGATCAGGAAGACCGCGTCGCGCGCGAGCGCGAGGAGATCGTCGCACGCATTGCCAGCTTCAGGGCGACGCAGCAGAAGTTCGAGCGCGATCGCCAGGAATATTACGACAACACGCTCGGCAATGCCTGGAGTGGATTTCAACGCAAGACCGCTTAACGCAAGACCGCTTGATGCCCTGCCAGGCGACCGCGTTCATGGTCCGGGCGCCATGAGGCGCAAGTGAGAAAGCCCCGGGCGGTTTGCTCCGGGCTTATGTCTATTGCCGGTGCCGCCGTGCGATGGTTGCCGCAAACGCAGTTCCGGTTCCCTCGAGCGTTTTCCGTTCCGATCGGATCGCTCGAAAACGCGCCAGCCATGCGATAGCGCAAAGCTACCATCGGTTAGCGCTGGAACAAAAATACAACCTCAGAGATTAGCTTGGCGGTGAACGAGGTTGGCATCAATGCCGGCATGGATGGAACTGCTGCTTAACGTGATGGGCTTTGCCGGCTTCATCGGCATCGCGATGTATCACAAGCATCCGAATGGGAAGCTGCCCGACTGAGCGCCGGCGGCGCGTCTCGGCTTGCCGCTCCCCCGGCTTGCCGTCTTCAGTTTGCCTTCCGGGCCTCTCCCGCGGTCCGGACCAGCCGGTCCGACTTCACTAGCACTTTGCCGCTCTCCGGCTGCGGCCGCAGCCAGAAGCTGATCACGACAAAAGCCGAGCAGAACAGCAGTCCCACCACCATCACGCGCCGGTGGGTCGGTCGATCAGCACTGTGGAACGATGGCATCATGGCTGTCACCCGCAGCCATCCCAATCGCAATCGCAGGTGGAGACAACACGATGCTGCTCTTAACCTAACCAGGTAGGGTTAGCGGTGGCCGGGTAACGCCTCGTCCGGATCTCCCGATCGGCGGCCGCAGCGGGATTCACAGCGATATCCCCTGCTTGTCCGCAGCAAATCCACAACGCCAGCGGGTCCAATTATCCAACGAAATACGCATCTTGCTGCGCGCTTGTCCACAGCCTCGCGCCGCGTGCGCGCATTCAGGCATGGGCGAGCCATTTCAGGGTGGCCCGGAAACCCAGGCTGCGGGTTCCAACCAGCACGGTTCCGAACACCTCAGCCTCGTCGCCGCTGAATGTGCCGGAGAACCCGCTCGTCACTTCCTGTCCGGCGAACAGCGGACGGGTGAACGGGTCCGCGAAGGGCGAATGCTGGTTGGTGCTGAGATGTCCCTTCCAGGTGCCCTCGCCGGCCGTATAGGCCCCGATTGACCAGAAATATGGCCCGCCGCCGATCAAGAGACCGTCGCGCAGGATCAGGATGCCGCTGTCGCGGCCCCTCACGCCGTCGGTCATGTGGATGTGGATCGAATAGAGCCCGTTCTTCATCGATCGCGCCGCCCGGTCCTGGCGGCCCGCAGTATGGCTCCAATCCGGCCGGCGTGCGAGCAGGCCGATACCGCCCGGCCCTCCGAATCGGCGCAAAAAGGCAGCTCCCCGGGCGCTTACAAATCGTTAAGAAAGCACTGACAAGGTTCGATCCTCCGGAGGGAGAGAGCCATGCTCGTATACCCCGTACCTGTCGAAGTGACGCAAGCCAGAGTGCAGCTCGTCGTCGACCAGACGGCGAAGGAGCAGCCGCGCATCATCAATAAGGATGTGCTGGATGTCTTCGCCGCGAAGAACCAGGCCGACCGTGAAGCGGTCGAGACCATCCTCGACATCAAGGTGTGAGAGCAGCAGTAGCCGACAGGAACCTCTCGACTGCGCACGGGTCATCCTGGTGACGCCAGGAGGCACCCATGTGCAAGCTGATCGCGGTCACCGTCTTCACCCTGATATGCGGCGCGGCCTTTGCCCAGGATATTGGTCCAGCGCCGCAGAGCGGCATGGAACGGCCTGAAAACACCAACGGAGCCACTCAGAGCGGCGCGATGGACACCACGGGGATGGATGTGAAGCGGGCCAACAAATCCGAGATGAACACGGCAAAGGGCGCGGCAAAAAGGGACGACGCAAAAAAGTAGGTTCCCACGACGGAACGTCCGGGAAGCTGCGACCTTAAAAAACGACCTTAAAAAAAAGACGCGACCATCAAAAAAAGGAAGGAACGAGTCTCTCGTTCCGCCGTTAGTTTGGCGAGCGGTACAACGAGGGAGAAATCCACCGGAAATATCAGCTCAACAAGCCCCGTCAGCTTACTTCGGTAACTGGCGGGGTTTTTGTTTTGTGGAGGCGCCCATGTACGCCCTGTTCCGCGGCAAGACTCAGCTCGGAAGATCGTTCGCGACGGAGAAGGAAGTTTGGGAGACGGCGCTGATCGACGGTCTTGTCGAGGATGTTCCGGTCGCAGACGAACTCGGTGGCCAGATCCTGCCCGCCGGCTATCGCGTCGAGCGGGTCGATGAATACGAGGCGCAGCCCGATTGGAAAGCCGGACGTTCCTGACGCCGATCGGCCAGCCGGCGGACCCCAGCCGGCCGGAACCGCGTTGAACAGCGCAACGGCACATCACGCGTGGTGCCGACAGCTCACCGCCCTGTCGGCTTTGGAAGACCCCGCGCCCCCCCCCCCCTCGCGGGGTCTTTCTTTTGAACCTTTCGCGCGGCGCGAAGACATAAAGGGCGCTGGGGGATTTCAGGGCCCAGCATCCGGCGCAGCGCTGTGGGACGAACATACTCCGTCTACGCGGCGCTGTTGCATTTTACAAATTCAACCTTAAGTTTGGTCTCCAACAGTTGACGGCTCACGCCCTGAGAGATCCCCAGTCCGTCAGCTGGGAAAGCCCCGCATCCAGCCTGCGGGGCTTTCTATTTTCCGGACCCAGGAACCTTCCGCGCGCAGCGACATTGTCTGCCCGGTTGCCGGCACGATCTCCCCAAGGCCGGTCGGCATAGACCTCGCGAGCCCACTCGCGGGGTTTTGCGCTTTAGAGGCCGTCCAACCTCGCGCGTCCTTGATTGGCCGTGATCGGCAATCGGTGCGATAGAGGCCGCGCCTCCAAGGCTCGACCACAAGCCCCGTCCCAGAAATTTCGCTGGGCGGGGCTTTCTTGCATCCGCTGCTGCGCAAGCGTGTCGCGGCACGTCCCGTCCATATCCGGCCGCGTGATCGCGCGGCGCAACCGGAGCCAACGCTCGCGAAGGCGTGAGCATGCGAAGGCGAAATGCGATCGGCAAAACTCGCGCTAACCCCTGCCCCGCGTCGCGTTTTGCTGCTATTCCTTGCCCCGTCTCGCCCGAGCCCAAACAAAATCTCTGAATCTGCAGGAGGATAAAAAAATGCGCTATCTGCACACCATGCTGCGCGTCCGCAATCTTGATGTCGCGATGAAATTCTATCAGGACGCGCTGGGGCTGAAGGAAGTGCGCCGCATCGACAATGAGAAGGGCCGCTTCACGCTGGTGTTTCTCTGCGCGGAGGAAGACCTCCATCTGCTCAAGTCCCTGCCGCAGACCCGCGGCGCGCCGCTGGTCGAGCTGACCTACAATTGGGATGAGGAGAAATACGGCGAGGACCGCCATTTCGGCCATCTCGCCTACGAGGTCGACGACATCTACGCGACCTGCGAGAAGCTGATGAAGATGGGCGTCACCATCAATCGTCCGCCGCGCGACGGCAACATGGCGTTCGTGCGTTCGCCCGACCTGCACTCGATCGAGATCCTGCAAAAGGGCGAGCCGAAAGCCCCGGCCGAGCCGTGGGCATCGATGCCGAACACCGGCCATTGGTAAACACCGCGCCCGCTCCTACGTTCCTGTCGGCGTTTCGCCCTTGCTGAAGCGCCGAGCGATCGCGAGGAACGCGACACGATCGTTGACGTTGCTCCCTCACAAGCATGCGAGGAGGCAACGATGGGAAGAGGAATTTTGCTTTGGCTGTTGGGTGTGCCGATCCCGGTGATCATCGTGTTGTGGTTGTTGTTCGGTCACTGACGGCGTCTTGATGCATAGCGATCAGCGAGGCTCTGCCGCTATGCGGCGGAGCCTTTTTTTGCTCTCGGTACAATTCACCCCCGCGCTTTTCCCCGACGCTTCAGCTATGAACGCGCGCAAAGCACAACAGCGGGAAGAAACGCGTGATGGACAGTAAGCCGCAAGTGACGATCTGGGGTCGGGCGAACTCGGTCAACGTGCAGAAGGTGCTCTGGTGTCTCGCCGAGCTCGACCTCCCCTATCAGCGCATCGATGCCGGCATGCAGTTCGGCAAGAACGATCAGCCCGACTATCTCGCGATGAATCCGAATGGCCGTGTCCCGACGCTGGTCGACGGCGACTATGTGCTGTGGGAATCCAATTCGGTGATGCGCTATCTCTGCATGGCCTATGGTCATGGCGCGCCGCTCTATCCGCAAGCGCCCAAGGCGCGCTCCGCCGTCGACCGCTGGCTCGACTGGACGCTGTCGACGCTGCAGCCGGTCGACCGGCCGGTGTTCTGGGGGCTGGTGCGCACGCCGCCGGAGAAGCGCGATATGGTCCAGATCCAGAAGGACGCCGATGCCGAGGGCGTGGTGTGGCGCGTCGTCGAGGCGCAGCTTGCAAGGCGCCGCTTCATCGAGGGCGATCAGTTCACGATCGCCGACATCGCGCTCGGCGCCTTTGCGCGGCGCTGGCTCGGCGTCCAGGGCGTCACCAAGCCGAAGCTGCCCCATCTCGAACGCTGGTTCGGTGAGATCGCGGGGCGGCCGGCCTTCGTGCGGTTCATCGCGCCGCCGATGTCGTGAGCGCGGGCGGCAAGCCGCTCAACGCCCGCCGCTGGACATCCCGCCACCGACGCTGACGGCGCCACCGAGTTTCACGCAGGTGTCGGAGCCCTCCACCTTGACGAAGCCGGGTCCGTACGACGCGCATGGATTGCTCCGCGTCGCGGATTTCGACGGCAAGGTTTTGCCGGCATCAGTGGGCGTCTGGAAATTGCGGCGGTCGCCCTGCTGGGCGAACGCGGCGGCTGGAAGCAGGACGGCGATGATGGCAATGCAGGTCTTGCGCATCCGGCCTTTTATCCCACGCCACCGGATGAGGCTAGCTCATGATGCGATCGGGAAGGGTCGCAGCATGAGCTAGCTCTTTTCTTGAGCATGATCTGTTCGGAAAACCGGATCCACTTTTCCGGATCATGCTCTATCGCACGAACTTGACGCCGAACGTCCTGCCCTCGCGCCACACCACTTCGCAGGCGCGCCCGGTGCGGGCGTCGCGCGAGAACGCCAGCCGCAGCTTGGCCGGCAGTGTGTTGTTGTCCTGGACCGTGATCTTGGCGCCCGACGAGGACATGTCCTCGACCACGCAGGGCCGCGCGGCGAATCCGCCGTCGAGCGTGATCCAGCCGGATTGCCGCAGCGATTTGCGCGTTTCGCGCTTCTTGGTCCCTGGAGCCATCACATCATCCCGAGCCCAGCCGTATCGCCGCTAACTTACCAAAGGGTTGCGAAACAGCTGCGGATTGCAGCGATCCGCCGACCCGTGCACAACGGCCGAGACGGCGCGGCGAGAGCGTCCGTCCGAGCACAATGCGTTGAGTTGGCTGGATTTCCAGTCTGGCCGTGATGGCGCTCCCTAGCGGAATCGAACCGCTCTCTCCACCGTGAAAGGGTGGCGTCCTAACCGATAGACGAAGGGAGCAAAACTCCCGGCAAATCAATACGTTAGACGTGAGATGCGCCGGACCGGCCACAGCCCTCAAGCCGCGACCGGCGAACGTATAGTGGCGATTGGCCGGGCGGGCAAGCGTTCAGAACGCTTTTCCCGGGTTGCCGCTGGGATCACCGGAAGGACATCACCTGCAGGACAATCCGGCCTCGATCGAGGTCCAGAAGCCGCAATGCGTCGGCACATGCGCATGCGCCCGCGAACCGCCGACGTGAATCAGGATTGCGGCGGCAAGGGCGACGACGACGACGGGAACAATGAATCTTCGGATCGACATGGGCCTGCGCATCGACCGACATCGTGGCCTAACTAAGGCCTGCGGGCCGGCTCGATGTCCGGCAACAGCGCTCAGCGCCAGCCGCTAGTGATTGCTGGCGACGTTCTGACGATTATTCGGCTGCGCCGCCACGGGCGTCCGCTTGATGCAGGTGCTGCAGATCACGAGCTTGCGCGCCAGCCGGTCGTCGGCATCCGCTTCCGACAGTTGCTCAGGCGACGCCTCCGCCACCGCGGGCGACGCATTCCGCGCATGGCGCCGCGGCTGCGGGAGATTGGGGTCCTGTCCGGCACCGTCCCAGGCCAGCGGACCTGTCCCCGGCGGCGGCGTGGTCATGCTGTATTGCTGCGAGACCTGCGCGCAGGCGCCGACAGCGATCGGAAGAAACAGCACAGCGGCCTTGCGAGCCCAGTTCCGGAATGCAGACATGATCACACTCTCACGCTATTCGTACTGCGACCTAAGAGCAGAACCGCTAAGAAATCGTTTGCCCTGATTGTTCCGTCGCATCCAACCGCGTCGGCATCAAGACGGGATTGAGGCGCCAAGGCGCACATCAAGACGTAAAATCAAGACGGCAATCCGGAGTCCAATCATGCCAGGCATCAACGGTCGCTTCGACGGCAAGCGCGTGCTCGCCGATCTCAACGCGCTGCGCGCGATCGGCGCCTACAAGACCGGCGTGCACAAGCCGACATTCTCGGAACCGCATCTGCGCTCGCTCGACTGGCTCGCGACGCGTTTGCCCGACGCCAATCTCACCGCAACAATCGACGGCATCGGCAATGTGCTCGGCTCCAGCGCGAAGGCGGGACCAAAGCTGCTCGCCGGCTCGCATCTGGAGAGCCAGAACCACGCGGGCTGGCTCGATGGGCCGCTCGGCGTGATCTACGCGCTCGAGGCGGCGCGCGTCATCAACACCGACCCGGACGCGAACGGCGCGGTCGAGGTCGCCGCGTGGTGCGACGAGGAAGGACATTTCGGCAGTTTCCTCGGCAGCCGGTCGTTTGTCGGTGCGGTGACCGAAGCCGACATCGATGCAGCCCGCGACCGCTCCAGCGATCGCACCATGCGCGATGCATTGCGCGACGCAGGCTTCGCCGGCCGCCCGCGCCTCAATGCCGAGGCCGGCCGTCATATCGGCTATCTCGAAGCGCATATCGAGCAAGGCGACACGCTGGAAAGCAGCGGGCTCAGGATCGGCGTCGTCACCTCGATCGTCGGCATCTGGCAGTATCGCATCACGTTCACCGGCGAGCAGAACCACGCCGGCACCACGCGGATGGCGGTGCGCAAGGACGCCGGCCTCGCGCTGGCGCGGTTCTGCGTCGCGATCGACGACAGCTTCCCTGCCCTGTCGGGACCGCGCACGGTGTGGACCACCGGCCGCATCACGCTGGACCCAGGCGCACCGAGCATCATTGCAGGCGGCGCCGAGATGCTATTCCAGATTCGCGACGACAATCCCGAGGTGATCGCACGTCTCGAGGAGCAGCTGCATCGCCTGGCGGCCGAGGCCACCGCTCAGGGCCGTTGCGGCGTGAAGGTTGAGCGCATCCGCACCGGAGTGCCCGCGATGATGACGCGCGCATTCCAGGATGCGATCGAAGCCGCGAGCGCAGCCTGCGCCGGCGGCAGATCGATCCGCATGCCGAGCGGCGCCGGCCATGACGCCCAGGTCCTCGCCACCATCATGCCGGCGGCGATGCTGTTCGTTCCGTCGATCGGCGGCATCAGCCATCACTGGAGCGAGAACACCGACGATGCCGATATCGTCACGGGTGCCGAGGTATTTGTCGAAACCTGCCGGCGCCTGCTCGCAGGTTAGAGCACCTTCAGGTCGGACCGCCCCGGTTGCCCGACTTCAGCGAAGCCAACGCGTGCGAGTTCTGCACGGTGCTTCTCCTCGCGGTGAAGAAAACGTACAGCAAGCAGATGTCGATCAGGATCGTGCCGGCCATGACGCTGTAGGCCCACGGGCTTTCCATCAGCTTCACTTCGATCAATACGCGCGACAGGCCGAATCCCACGACCCACGCATCAAAGCTCATGCAGATCCGGCGAAACGTCTCGGCGTCCAACCGCCGGATCAGCCAGGCACCGAGCGGTATGCCGACGACAACGCAGGGAACCAGCACGAGCAGGATGCTCCGGCTCTCGTCGATGAACAGACCGAGCTTGTAATATGCGATTGCAGTCAGGCTGGACTCCGTCACCCGAACCAGCGCGAGACCGGCCCTAAACTCATCTTTGACGAGGCCCTGATTGTTGAAGAGGATCGCCAGCGGCGGGCCCGAAATGGTCGTGACCGAGTACAAGATCCCGAGCATCGTTCCGAAGGGCAAACCGACCAGCCATTTCGACTGGATCGGCCTCCGCCAACCGGCCGCCTGCAACAGAATGAGCGGCAGAATAATCGAGTAGGTGGCGAACTTGGTCCAGCCGGGCTGAAGCGACGTCAGCGCAAAGGCTCCGACCGCGATACCGGGCAGCATGCCGATGAGAATAGGCAGCACGCGCCGCCACACGGCCGGAACGCCGCTCAGGTTGATGCACAGGACATACAGATTGACGAAGACTTCGACGATGACCACCGCGGGATTGAGGACGCGGTTGGTGTAGAAGACGAGTGCGACCGGCACCGTGAGCGAGGAAAACCCGTAACCAAGCGCGCCATTTACAAACGCCGCAAACAGCGCGATCACGGCAAGAACGATCACAGCAGAATCAATCGAAAGCATCTCTGGCTTTTACCGGATCAGTCGCCTTGCCCACGGCATTATAGCCCAACGACGGGGACGCGGTGCCGAAAGCTGATCGGACCCACAGGTCGCGATCCCGGAATCGTCGGGCTACCAAAGCGCCTGGAACGCCATGGACCTGCCGCCGTCAGGAACCTGTCCGGGAGCCGCGCTCGGCCCTTAGCTGATCAAGGCCCGCAACGGCACCTTTCCAGCCTGCTTTCGTAAGGCACCGTGGCATATTGGTCACGAGAACGGCATCAGACCGATTTGCAATCCGCTGAACTTGCTGCCATTTCTTCGGCACGCATCGCTTTGGTGCCATCAAAGGGGCCCGTCCGGCTCATGTTGTTGCTTGAGTCGCTTCCAACCGTCATCGGCGCCGCCGCCATTGCCCCCGCATTGCTGGTGTTGTGGCTGGTCATCGCCGCCGACGAGCGGCCCGGACCGCCGGTTCAGGTGTGGCTCGCCTTCGTGCTCGGCGCGGCCAGCATCTCCCTGCTCGGCCTGGCGCGAATTCCGTTCAATGCGCTGCTTGCGATTCCCGACAATCCCTGGGCGACGCAGGCGGTGCGTGCAGCTTTCGGAGTCGCGGCACCGGAGGAGATCGTCAAGGTGCTCGTCATCGTCGTCATCTCGACGCGGCGCCGCGCCTTCGCCGATCCGATGGATACGGTGGTCTATGGCGCGGCCGCCGGACTTGGGTTTGCCGCCTATGAGAACCTCGCCTATCTGGTCCAGCACAAGGACATGTGGCGCGCGCTCGCGGCATTGCGCAGCGTGCTCACGGTGCCGTTCCACGGCGCGCTCGGCATCATCGCCGGCGCCTATCTTGCGATCGCGCGCTCCGGCGGCGCGCTCGGCGCCTACCGGGGTCACCGCGACTGGGCGCGCATGACGAATTGGGCGCTGGTGCTGGTCGCGCCGGTCGCGCTGCACGCGGCGTTCGATTTTCCGCTGCTCGCGCTCCAGCGCATCCCCGATCTCGGCTCGACCACGCGGCTGCTGCTCGGCTCGGCCAGCGTGCTGATCGGCTTCTCCTCGATCGGCTTTGCAATCCGCCTCGTGCGACGCCTCGGCAAGCATCATGCGCCGCGCACCGACGTTGCGCGCGAGCGGCTCAGCCAGCTGCGGCGGATGTGGGCGCTGCTGCTGATCGGCGGCGGCGCCGGCTTTGCCGGCGTCTCCTTCCTGCTCACCTCGCTGCATCATTGGTACGTCAATCCCGAGCGCAATGCGTCGTTCATCCTGGTCCCGATCGGCTTCACCTCGATCCTGATCGGACTGGCGCTGCTCATCGCGACCACCGCCGTCTACTTCCTCGGCCGCAACCGGATGCGGACCGCCTCGGAGGGCTTTCCGTCCGCTCCCGGTCAAAGCTAGCGCCCCGGCCGGCACCGCTCCCCTTGCAAAACAACCTCGGCGGGTTCAGGGAGAGACACAGACCAGGCGCGAGAGGACGATGGGGCACAACTACAAGAATTATCGGCCGGATATCGACGGCTTGCGGGCCGTTGCCGTCTCGTTGGTCGTGCTCGGCCACGCGTTCCCGCAATATGTTCCCGGGGGTTTCGTCGGGGTCGACATCTTCTTCGTCATTTCCGGCTACCTGATCACCGGGATCATCTATGGCGACATTCAGAACGGGAGCTTCAGCCTTGCGACGTTCTATGCGCGTCGCATTCGCAGGATTTTTCCTGCCCTGATCGTCGTCTTGATCGCCGCCTTCGTTGCCGGATGGCAACTTCTGATGCCGAGCGAGTTGGTGGCCCTTGGAAAGGAGATTGCGGCAGGCGCGGGTTTCTCGGCAAACCTGCTGTTCTATTCGGAGGGTGGCTATTTCGATGCGGCCGCGCAAACGAAGCCGCTGCTCCATCTCTGGTCGCTCGGCATCGAGGAACAGTTCTACCTTGTCTGGCCCTTGCTGCTGTGGGCGCTGGTGCGATGGCGGATCGCCGCCGCCGCTCCCCTTGCCCTGATCTTCATCGCATCGCTTGTCGCAAATATCCTGGTCGTTCGAACCAACCCTGAAGCCGCATTCTACCAGCCGTTCACGCGGGCGTGGGAGCTCGCGGCCGGAGCATTGGTGGCCGTCTGCCTGCCCAGCGGATTCTCCGCGGCGCGCGACCTTCTCGGATGGTCCGCGCTCGCGGTGATCGCGGCGGTAACCGCGTTCTATTCGCCCTCCATGACCTACCCCGGGATCGCAGCGGTGGCGCCGGTCGCCGCTGCCGCCGCCCTCATCATGTCAGGTCGCAATCGATTTCTCTCGACGCGTACCGCGGTCGCGATCGGGCTGATCAGCTATCCGCTCTACCTCTGGCATTGGCCGATCCTGGTTTTTGCGGCGAGCTTCAAAGGTCGTCCCCTGACTTTGGCCGAGAACGGGCTGGCCGTTGGGGCCAGCTTCATTCTGGCCTGGGCAACCTATCGCTACGTCGAGCGCCCAATCAGGTTCGGGCAGTGGCGGGTGGCGCCGGTCCTTGCGGCATCGATGGTGGCCGTTGCATCGGTGGGAGCATTGGCGATCGTCGACGGCTTTGCCTTTCGGCTTCCGGCGATCGTTCGCGAAGCCGGCGCCATGACCGTATCCAGGGACTTCCTGAGATACGGCGAATGTCATATCTCGGCTTCCGCCGATCCCGCATTTGATCCGAGCTGCGTTGACGCCAGCAAGCGCCCGCTTGTTTTCGTATGGGGCGATTCGACCGCCGGCATGCTTGCCGCCGGGCTGCGGCAAGTCCAGGGCGATCAATTCGGGTTAGCCCAGTTCACCGTCAATTCCTGCCCGCCACTCTTCACCGCGCAGGCCGAGACCATTCCGTTTTGTGTTCAAACCAATCGCCACATCGTTGCTGCGGTTGCCCGCTCGCACCCCGATGTCGTGCTTCTGCACCTGGCGTGGAGCAAAGAACCCACCGCCGACGATCTCCGCCCGACGATTGTCGCCCTCAGACAGGCCGGCGCCGCCCGTGTCATCCTGGTCGGCCCTGTCCCGGTCTGGACCGACACTGTGCCCCATCTGACGGTGCAATATTTCCTGCGCCATCATACATTGATCCCGGAACGCAGCCACGATGTGCGATCGACCAAGCAGACTGACGACAGGATTGGGCAGATCGCCGCCGATCTCGGGATCGAATATCTGTCGCCCTATGACGAGCTCTGCAACGCGGACGGATGTCTGACGAGGGTCGGGACCAGCGCAAACGACCTGGTATCGGCCGACTTCCTGCATCTGTCGCCACGCGCCTCGCGATATCTGGCGGCCAGGCTTGTGCCAAGGATTCTGGCTGTCGAAAACCGCCATGCAGAAAGATGAGCGCACAGCTATTGCCGCCGCAACTGACGGGCTGACCATTTATAACCGGTTAGGATAGACTGCACACGCGCAGATCCGGAGAGCCGCGATGCCCCTGTCCAACGACCTCGACAAGCTGCGATCGAAAATGCAGGCCGCGGTGAAGGCGCACTGGAAGGCGTTCCTGTTCGAAGGCATCCTGCTGGTGATCCTCGGCATCGCCGCGATGATCGTGCCGACCTTCGCGAGCCTCGCCGTCACCATCTTCCTCGGCTGGATGTTCCTGATCTCAGGGATCGGCGGGCTGATCGTGACGTTCTGGGCGCGCAACATGCCGGGCTTCTGGTGGTCGCTGATTTCGGCCGCGCTCGCCGTGCTGGCCGGCATGGTGCTGCTCGCCCGTCCGATGCAGGGTGTGCTGACGCTGACCATCGTGGTCGGCGCCTATTTCGTCGCCGAGGGCGTCGCCACCGTCATGTACGCGCTGGAGCACCGCCGCGAATTGTCGGGACGCTGGTCCTGGCTGCTGATCGCCGGCCTGATGGACATCGTGATCGCCTTCTTCATCATCGCGGGCTTGCCGGAATCCGCGGGATGGGCGATCGGCCTCCTCGTCGGCCTCAATCTGATGTTTGGCGGGGCGACCCTGATCGGCATGGCGTTGGCGGCGCGCAACACCTGACGCCGAACCGCGGGGGGCTTGCATTTGGGGGGTGACAGCCCCAAATCCCTGCGCTATAGAGCCGCCCCATGATCACCGTCGCCACCAGCTATTTTTGGTACTTTAGCTACGACAGCTCGCTGGCGGCAGGAGGATCGCGCTCAATCTGAAGAATTGCAGCAAACGTCCAAAACAAGCCGCCAGACCTGGCGGCTTTTTTGTGTGCCGGCAGGTCCCGAAATCCAAAGGAGCCAGCCGTGTTGAGTACGACAGACGATCTTCGCATCAAGGAATTGAAAGAGCTCAGTACGCCCGAGGAGGTGATGCGGGAGGTCCCGCGCACCCTGACGGCGACCCGGGTGGTGATGGGCGCCCGCAACGCCGTCCACGCGATCCTGAACGGCACCGATGACCGCCTGCTGGTCGTCGTCGGCCCCTGCTCCATCCACGATCCCGCGGCGGCCGTCGATTACGCCGAGCGCCTCGCCAGCCTGCGCGAACAGCTCGCCGACCGCCTCGAGATCGTGATGCGGGTCTATTTCGAGAAGCCGCGCACCACCGTCGGCTGGAAGGGGCTGATCAACGATCCCGATCTCGACGGCAGCTTCGACATCAACAAGGGCCTGCGGCTCGCCCGCAACGTGCTGTCGGCGGTGAACAATCTCGGCCTGCCGGCCGGCACCGAATTCCTCGACATGACGACGCCGCAATACATCGCCGATCTGGTTTCCTGGGCCGCGATCGGCGCGCGCACCACCGAGAGCCAGATCCATCGCGAGCTGGCTTCCGGCCTGTCCTGCCCCGTCGGCTTCAAGAACAGCACCGACGGCGGCGTGCGGATCGCGGCGGACGCGGTGAAGTCGGCCTCGCACCCGCATCACTTCATGGCGGTCACCAAGGGCGGCCGTTCAGCGATCGCCGCGACCAGCGGCAACGAAGACTGCCACGTCATCCTGCGTGGCGGCCGGGCGCCGAACTATGATGCCGCGAGCGTCGATGCTGCCGCCGCCGAGCTCGGCCGCGCCGGTGTCGCGGCGCGGCTGATGATCGACACCAGCCACGCCAACAGCAGCAAGAAGCCGGAGAACCAGCCAGCGGTTGCCTCCGACATCGCGCGCCAGGTCGCAGGCGGCGAACAGCGCATCATCGGCGTGATGATCGAGAGCAATCTTGTCGCGGGACGCCAGGACGTCGTGCCAGGCAAGGCGCTGACCTACGGCCAGAGCATCACGGATGGCTGCATCGACCTCGGGACGACGGCTGACGTGTTGAAGCAGCTGGCCGATGCCGTCGACGCAAGGCGCAGCGTGCGGCGTGACGGCCTGCAGGAGCGTTCGGCCTGACGCGGCCGAACGGATTGAGCGTTGCCGGCGGGGCGAATATCGCGCCTCGCCGGTCAGCTGCGTGGGTTAGCAACCGCGGCAGATGCTCTTGATCTTCCTGTCGAGCGCCGCGTCTTCCTTGTTGGCCTGACTGTTCGGATCGCTGATATTCTTCTCGCTGCCAACGTCGCCGCGGCGCGGCTGACGATGTCCGATCGGCGCCTCCGGGACCGTCCCGCCCTTCTGCATGGAGGACGATCCGCCCTGTTGCTGCGCCCAGGCTTGGGAGATGCCAAGCTGGGGCGCTCCGGCCGCAACCATCATCAGAGCCATCAACAAAACTGTCTTCCGCATCTCGCGTCTCCGCTTCTCAACCCTATCGCGCCCGTTCCGGCACCTCGACGGTAGCACAGTTGCGTCGCCCCTGCGCTGCGCAATCCTGTACCTTCCGTATATCGGCCATCGTGCCAAGGAGCCAGATTCCCGCGGCGACCAGCACCACAAAGAAGCCGAACATCACAGCATTTTCGATGCTGCGGTTGCCCTCATCCTCGGGCGGCTCCTGCCGTCCGTCCCCGGCCCCGCTCATCGCCGCCTCAGGATTGCGGCGGGTAAAGATGAACGTCACCACAATAATCGACGATACGGTAGCGCCGTTCCACCGGATCTTCACGTTCGCGGGAAGCCGGCTGCGACAAATAGCTCGGGCCGATCGGCGCCTTGCCGTGGCCGCCGGGGATGTCGAGCACATAATCCGGCTGACAAAGTCCGGACACACGCCCGCGCAACGCCCGCATCAGTTCCTGCCCGGTTTCGATCGTGGTGCGCAAATGCGCTGTGCCGGGCGCAAGGTCGCCGTGATGCAGATAATAGGGCTTGATTCGGCACTCGACGAAGCCGCGCATCAGCGCCTCGAGCGTCGCGGCATCGTCATTGACGCCGCGCAGCAGGACGGACTGGCTTACCAAGGGAATGCCGGCGTCTGCAAGGCGCGCGCACGCTGCGCGGGCATTGTTGCTCAGCTCACGCGGATGGTTGGCATGGATCGCAATCCAGGTCGTCGCGCCTTCGACCCGCAGTGCCGCGATCATCTCGGGATTGATACGGCCCGGATCGGCGATCGGAACACGGGTGTGGAGGCGAACGATCTTCACATGATTGATGTCGGCGAGATCGGCCATGATCTCGGTCAGCCTGCGCGGCGACAGCATCAAGGGATCGCCGCCGGTCAGGATGACTTCCCAGATCTCCGGATGGCTGCGGATGTAATCCAGCGCCGCACGGTAGGCGTCATCGGACAAGGCCGAGGCCTTTCCCGGCCCGACCATTTCGCGCCGGAAACAGAACCGGCAATACACCGCGCAGACATGGACGAGCTTGAACAACACCCGATCGGGATAGCGATGCACGATTCCGGCGACCGGCGAATGCGCATCGTCGCCGATCGGATCGGCGTTCTCGCCCGGCTGCTCGACGAGTTCGTCGGCGCTCGGGATGAACTGCCGCGCGATCGGGTCGGCGGGATCGGCCGGATCAATCAGCGCGGCGAGCTCCGGCGTCACCGCGACCGCGTAGCGCGCAGCAACCCGCTCGAGCCCGGCCAGTGCTGCGACCGGCGCGAGCCCGGCATCGACCAGCTCGCGCGGCTGTCGCAGCGTCGCCGCCAGTTTTGGATCGATCCTGTTCATGTCTCTCCCGCAGGCGGCGTCCAGACCACCTGATCAATTCGTGGCGCGCCGCTCGCCAACATCACCAGCCGGTCGAAGCCGAGCGCGACGCCGCTGGCCTCCGGCATCTGGCCGACCGCGGCAAGGAAATCGTCATCGAGCGGATAGCGCTCGCCATAACGGCGGGCCTTCTCGTCCATCGCTGCGGTGAAACGATGGCGCTGCTCGGCCGCGTCGGTCAGTTCGCCGAAGCCGTTGGCGAGCTCGACGCCGCAGGCATAGACCTCGAAACGCTCGGCGACGCGCTGATCGCCGGCCTTGGTGCGCGCCAGCGCGGCCTCTGGCGACGGATATTCGAACAGCACCGTCAGACGGCCCTGTCCCAGATGAGGCTCGATATGCTCGACCAGCACCTTGCTGAAGATATCGGTCCAGGTGTCGTCATCTGCAACCCGCACCCGCGCTGCTGCAGCCGCCGCAAGCGCCTCGCGGTCGCCTTCGCCGCCTGAGATCGTCGCCAGGAGATCGATGCCGGCGAAGCGCTCGAAACCCGCCGCGACCGTCAGCAGCTCCGGCTCCGCAAACGGATCGGCCGTCATGCCGCGGAAGGAAAACCGCCCGATCCCGGTCGCCTGCGCCGCATGGGCGATCACGACGATCGTGTCGGCCATGATGGCGTCATAGCCGGCATTGGCGCGGTACCATTCCAGCATGGTAAATTCGGGCAGATGCAGGTCGCCGCGCTCGCGGTCGCGGAACACCCGCGCGAACTCGTAAATCTTCGGCTCGCCGGCCGCGAGCAGCTTCTTGCAGGCGAACTCCGGCGAGGTGCGCAGATAGCGGGGCGCATGTGAGCCATCGGCCTGCCTGAGCTCGGTGCGAGGAGCGTGCAGATGGGTCTCGTTGCCCGGCGAGATCTGCAGGATCGCGGTCTCGACCTCGGCAAATCCCTGCTCCTCGAACCAGGCGCGCAGCGCTCGCGTGATCGCCGTCCGCGCCTGCAGAAACGGCCTGCGGTCGGCATAGCGCTGCGGCATCCACCAGGGCGACGGCCGGTCATGAGCTGTCATCGCCAGAGCATCCTCATGGATTCAACATCAACGAGCCGCCATCCGCACTCAAGAGTACTGCGCAACCGATTGATTCTACGCAAGTTCATAAGCCTACACAGCCCGAGCCTCCGCGGAACGCCGCGAGGCTGATCCCTTCTTGTCGAAAGACGCGCACCTTGTCCATGCGCGCACGTGGCTGAACTTGAACGACGGCTCGCGCGTCCCATCGGCAGATTCGCTGAAACGGATGAGCCCATGGCCGAAAAATAGGGCCGATCGGGACGGCCGGGACGGTTGGCAACCTTGCGAATTCGGCCGCAAAAGACTGGCATCTCAGGGACAAATCAGTATGTTGCAGCCCGAAATCGCCGCCATGACCGAGGGGCTGCCGATCCGGTTGGCGCCCTTAGGCTCTCAAATTCAGGAAAACACCTTTGAAAGTCATCGCCAGTTCCATCCGCAAGGGCAACGTCATCGAGCAGGACGGCAAGCTCTATGTGGTCCTTTCCGCCGAGAACATTCATCCCGGCAAGGGCACCCCGGTCAGCCAGATCGAAATGCGCCGCATCGGCGACGGCGTGAAGGTCTCGGAGCGCTACAAGACCACCGACCAGGTCGAGAAGGCCACCGTCGAGGACCACAACTACAACTACCTCTATGAAGATGGCGACGGCTTCCACTTCATGAACAACGACAACTACGACCAGGTCCAGGTCTCCAAGGAGATCGTCGGCTCGTCCGCGCCGTATCTGCAGGAGAACATGACCGTGAAGCTCTCGATGCACGAGGGCAACCCGGTCGCGATCCAGCTGCCGCAGCGCGTGACGCTGGAAGTGGTCGAGACCGAGCCCGTGACCAAGGGCCAGACAGCCTCCTCGTCCTACAAGCCGGCCATGCTGTCCAACGGCCTGCGCACCGGCGTGCCGCCGCACATCACCACGGGCACGCGCATCGTGGTCATGACCGAAGACGGTTCCTACGTCGAACGCGCCAAGGACTGAGCGCTTGAGGCGCGGTGGGATTTGAAATGAATCGTCACCGCGCCTCAACTTGTTGGTTAAGCGTCAACTTTACCGAAAACCGCTACACACTTTTCCGGAACTTGCTTTAGTCTCTCGGGCGATCAGACATGAGCCCGGGGTGTGCAGTGAACAGGAAGGTGGTCAGCTTCGTCAGTTGCTGGCTGGCAGCCCTGCTCTCGCCTCTTCCCGGCGCCCATGCCGACGAATTCCGAACGCCATCGATCTCGGCCATGCGGGTCGAATGGCGCGCCGTGCTCGACCAGCTGCGGCAGGAGATCGGTAGCCGCCCGGCCATCGCCGCCGGCTTCACTTTCGCAGGCCAGCGCCGCGTCCCCGCCACCGATCCGCGGGCGACGCCTGCGCTGGTGCAGTTGAACGCGGTGACAGCGCCGCTGTTTCCCGGCATTGCGCAGAGCCCGATCCCGGTGCTGCTGCCGTTCGACCCCGCAAGCTATCTCGACGCGCGACAAAACGGTGCGCCGGACAGCCTGTCGATCGCGCGCTACCAGGCCGACTTCCGCGCGGTCGATTTCTTCCATGCCGGTGCGTCGGGCTACGATGCCGTGTTCTCGCTCGACCCCGGCGCCGGCGACGGCCTGCCGCCGCGGACATTTGCCAAGCCGGTCGAGGTGCAGATTTCCGGCTCGATCCTCGTCTACGACCTCGCCGACCGGCTCGGCGGCAAGGGCGAGCCGGTCAGGACGCTGGCCGCGCAGTTTCCGGACCTGCGCCGCTTCGTTCGCGAGGGCTATGTCCGCTACGCCTTCACCCGCTTCGGAATCCCCTATGTGGTCTCGATCCAGTGCCTCGACAGCGCGCCGCGGCCGAAGCGGCTGGCCTGCCGCGAGGCCTATCCGGTCGCCGAGCGCTTTCTGAAGGCCCTGCGCATCGCCGGCGGCCAGCCGTCACGGCCGCGCAGCGACGTCGCCTCCGATATCGCCGAGCGGCCGGCCGTGCAATCCGCCGACTTCACCTACCACCCGAGCGGCGACATCGTCGCGGGCAGCGGCGGCCGCAGGCAACAAGGCGGCCACGCCGACTTCACCGTCTATTCGCAGATCCGCTTTCCGCTCGAGAAGGCGCCGGCCTTCGCCCACTCGCAATCTTTCGCCAAGCGCAAGCCCGGCGCGGCCATCGACACGTATCCCTGGCAAGACAATTTCTGCGAGGCGCGCAGCTTCGAGGTCGGCCAATGCGCCAGCGGCTACGGCCATCAGGGCCAGGACATCCGCCCCGGCGCGTGTCCTGTCGACAGCAAGGATGGCTGCGACCCCAAGCAGCAGGCGGTCGTTGCGGTGCGCGACAGTATCGTGATCCGCTCGGCGCAACAGCAGGCCGCAACATTGCAGGTCAACACCCGCACCGAGCATGTCCGTTTCCGCTACATGCACATGAACCCGTCAGTGATGGATGCCGACGGCCTGCTCAACGGGCGCCGCGTCAGCGAGGGCGAGAAGATCGGCGTGGTCTCGAATTATCTCGACCACCCCAACGGCACATCGCGGCATCTGCATTTCGACGTCCAGCTGTTCACGCGCGACGGCTGGCTGTGGGTCAATCCCTACACCACGCTGGTGTCGGCCTATGAGCGGCTGATCCGCGGCCGCGGCCGCGAGATCGGACCGGAGCCCGGGCTTGCAGCCGCCGTGGCCCATGCCCTGCCCGACGACGTCGTGCATCGCATCGACACCCAGGAAGGCGGCGGCAATTAGAGTGTTGTCGACCGAAGGGGACACCGGTTCGGGGCGCACTGCCAAAATATCGAAAACAACCCCATGCAAAGGAGCCGGCGGTGGCAGGCGTTCGACCTAGCCACTGTTCGACACGACGACTTGACACGTCGGGCAAATCAGCGGCATTATTTCATTATTCCGAAATTGTGCAAACGCCCCACCGCAGGTTCCATTCGGAATCGCGTCGGTGCGCGCCATGTCGCGGCGACAATTGCCAGCTTCAATGATCATGATGGAAGCAGCAAACGGCGGGAACCCGTCCCGCTTTGACCATCGGACGCAAGTCTCTATCAGATGCCCATTCAGGCTGGACCACAACCAAGCATGCTCTCGACCTTCAGCTGGTTCTTTCTTTCGGTGAAAGGCCGCATCAGCCGGCAGGAATTCAGCCTGGGATTTTTCGGCCTTATGCTGGTCGACATGCTCGTCATTCGCGTCGGCGTAAGGCTCGACCCCGGGTCCACGCTATTACGACAGCAGCCCGCCCGCCGACGACCTGTCCGTCCTGCGCTTGCTGCTCATGCTGTCATTGTGGCCATTCGCGGCGATCCTGGTGAAGCGGCTGCACGACCTCAACGTCTCGGGTTGGTGGGCGCTGACGATCCTCGCCATTCCCCACCTCGCCGCCGCGCTGCACGTCAAATACTGGATCCCCTATCTGGCGCTCGTTGCAACGCTAAGCGTGCTGCCGGGATCGAAGGGTGACAACCGGTTCGGCCGCGACCCGATGGCGCGCGCCGGCATCTAGCGCCCTCCGCCGTGGTTGCGATCAGTCGATCTCCATCGCCGCCAACGTCTCCTTGACCCGCCTCTGAGCGTCCGCGGGCAGCGGCAATATCGGACGTGGAGGCTCGGCCGTGCAGACCCCTCTGAGATCGGCAAGTGCGTAGACGACACGCAGACTGGAATATGTCCTGAACAGATCCCAAATCGGCTGCAGTCGCCCGTTGAGCTGTCGCGCGCGGGCCGCATCGCCGCTCGTCGCGGCGCGCACGATGTCCACGCAGACCTTCGGG
This sequence comes from Bradyrhizobium sp. USDA 4502, assembly GCF_054063355.1. Taxonomy (NCBI): domain Bacteria; kingdom Pseudomonadati; phylum Pseudomonadota; class Alphaproteobacteria; order Hyphomicrobiales; family Nitrobacteraceae; genus Bradyrhizobium; species Bradyrhizobium sp. USDA 4502. Next base: position 2,779,396 of record NZ_JBSSGF010000001.1, on the reverse strand, counting down.
AAGATTCCTGCGAGAACGCTGTACCAGGTGTCTCCGCCCGCCAGCAGCGCCTCGGTGCAATTCCAGTCGGCGCTGTATCCCAACGCAACGCCGTCCGGAACCACAGCCCGCAATTCCCCGAGATGGCCCGCCACGGTCGAAGCATCCAGCGCCGGACTTTTCACCGCGACGATTCCCTCGACCCGGCTCAGACGGCCGATGAGAGCCGGCGTGAATTGAAAATGAGTCGTTCCGGGATTGTCATAGATGCAGATCGCCAACCCGCTCTCGCGGGCCACGGTTTGGAAGTGCTCAAAGACCTCGTCATCGGTCAGCGGCGTATAGGAAACCGCTGCCAACAGGCCCGCCGTCGCGCCGGCATCACGCGCATCCTTCGCCAGCCGCACCGCATCGTCGGTGCGCAGTGCGCCGATGCCAACCAGTATTGGTGTGTTGCCGTCCGCCAAGGCGGTGGCCGCCTGCACGGCGCGCCGCCGCTCATCGCGGCTGAAATACGGATATGAGCCGGTACTTCCGAGCAGCCCGACCGAATCCACCTTCGCCGCAATCAGGGGGTCGAGCAAGGCGCGGAGCGCACCCACATCGACCCGTCCATCCCGGTTCGAAGGCGTGATCGGGAAGGCAGAGAGCCCCTTCAGGCTGATCATCGGTTTGTCCCTCGTCGGCAATCGTCGCCGCAACGTGTCCTGCAATCAATCGACACGCCCCGTTGCGCGCAAGGTCCAGTTTCACGCGAACTGGGCACCAAACTGGTCCAGTGCGCATGTCTAGCAGAACGAGCGCCAACCGATCGCTAATCGAGCATCGTGGTCAGCTGCGCGCCCTCATCCGCCACGAACACCGCGATCAGCTCCGCCGGCTCCGTGGTGCTCGCATTGGCCGAGACCATGTGGGTCGAGCCCGGCGGCTCGAAGAAGGACTGGCCGACCTTGAAGGTCTCGACCGGCCCGCCACCGAGCTGTGAGCGGATTTCACCCTTGGTGATGTAGGCCGTCACCGAACCGGAATGGCGGTGCGGCGGCGTGAAGCCACCGGGACCATAGAACACGCGCACCACCGTGACACGCTTGCCCGCCACATTGGGCAGCGCGTGCGAGCTGATGACCTCGACCTTGTCGAGCGGCGACGCCGCATTGGCGCTGGCGCACAGCGGCGCGATGACGGAGGAGATCGCGTCCATCGGGGTCGGCAGTGCCTTCCCGATCACGAAGGCGGAGACCAGTCCCGCGATCACGGCCAGCATGACCGGCCGCGGCGGCCGCGCGAATGGAAGGGATGGTGTCATCGCCATCGAGGTCATTGTTTTTCTCCCTGTCGGTTGCCGTTTGATCCGTCTCGACGTTACGAAGCCGCCGCGTCCGCGCGCTGCCGGCGCGGCGGCGGCGTCCAGCGATAGGCCGCGCCGAACCGGTTCCAGACATTGATCGATGCGATCGCCGAGGTCAGGTAAGTCAGCTCCTGCTCGGAGAATTCAGCGGTGGCCTCGGCATAGACCTCGTCGCTGACGCCGTTCGGCAGGGTCGTTAACGCTTCGGTCCAGGCCAGCGCGGCGCGCTCGCGCGGCGTGAACTGCGGCGCCTCGCGCCACACCACGACGAGGTTCAGCTTGTCGGCGGGCACGCCGAGGCTCTCGCCCTGCAGGATGTGATACTGCACGCAGAACGCACAGCCGTTGATCTGCGAGGCGCGCAGCTTGACGAGTTCGAGCAGCTGCTTGTCGAGGCCGGCCTTGGCCGCGAACTGGCCGAGTGCGCGCACCGCGGCGAAGACGTCGGGCGCGAGCTTCTCGAAGTCGGTGTATTCCTTGCGGGCATGTGACATTGGTCCGGCCTCATGTTATCAGTGTACTGAGATATTATCAGAGCTCTGATATCATCGGCAAGATGCGGGCATCGGCCGAGGCGACAGCAGGCGACATGGCGGCAATGCAGAAACGAGGCAAATTCGGCACCGCCGAACGGCGTCCAGTCGGAAAAGCCGCCGGCCGAAGGGCCGCAGTGAATGCGGGATCGAGCGCTGGCGACGTCGTGTTCGCCCCTTCCGTTCCGGCGCCGGGCGAAGGCAAGCGCGGCGAGCAGGGCTATCTCGCCTATCTGCTGCGTCAGGCCCACGCGGCCTCGCGGCTGTCGATGGAGCGCCAACTGGGACGGCTCGGCGTCACCTCGCCGCAATTCGTCGTGCTGACGATGCTGAAGGCCTATCCGGGGCTCTCCGGCGCCGATCTGGCTCGCGTCGCGCTGCTGACGCCGCAGACCGTGAGCGTGATCATCCGCAACCTCGAGCGCGACGGCGCGATCGGCAAGACGGCGCACCCGGTCCACGGCCGCGTGTTGCAATGGACCCTGACCAGCCATGGAACCAGACTGCTGGAGAAATGCCGGCAGATCGCCCAGGCCCAGGAACGCCGGCTCGCCGCCGGCCTCGATGCCAGGTCGGAACACGTGGTGCGCCGGTGGCTGTCAAAAATCGCCACAGATTTGCAGGATAGCTAGAGCATGACCCGGAAAAGTGGGAACCGGTTTTCCGATGAGGTCATGCTCAAAACTATAGCTCCTGCGGCGGCGTGGCTTTTGGCTCACCCGCTCGGCGCCGCTAGACTGGCCCGATGAAACAGCCTGATTCTCCGAAATCCCCTGCCCGCCGCGCCGTCCTGAAGGCCGGGCTCGCGGCCGGCGTGGTACTCGTCAATCCGCTCGGCGCGCTCGCCGCCGCCCCTCCGGGCTTCGACCAGTGGCGCGACAATTTTCGCGCTCGCGCGCTCGCCAAGGGCATCTCGGAGGCGACCTGGAATCGCTGCATGGGGCGGATCGAGCCCGACATGAGCGTGTTCAGGCAGATGCGCAACCAGCCTGAATTCCACGAGCAGATCTGGCAGTACATCAACCGCCGCGTCTCCGACTGGCGGGTCATTCACGGCAAGGAGGCGCTGAAGAAGAACGAGGCGCTGTTCGGCCGGATCGAACGCGATTTCGGCGTCGAGCGCGGCACGCTGCTCGCGCTGTGGGGCGTCGAATCCGCCTATGGCGATCCGCTGGTGCAGCAGAACCACATGACGCCGGTGTTTCCGTCGCTGGCGGCGCTCGCCTGGAACGAGCCGCGCCGCAAGGCCTATTGGGAGACCGAACTGATCAACGCGATGAAGATCGTGCAGCGCGGCTGGAGCACGCCTCAGGAGATGAATGGCTCCTGGGCCGGCGCGATGGGTCATTCGCAGTGGATGCCGGAAGTCTGGCTCAATGTCGGCTTCGACTATGACGGCGACGGCAAGGTCTCGCCGTTCGGCCGGCCCGACGACGCGCTGGGCTCGACCGCGAAATATCTCGTCAACCGCGGCAAGTGGCACCGCGGCGAGCATTGGGGCTACGAGGTCCGCGCGCCCGGCGGCGGCGCCAGCGGCAGCCGCACCTACGCGGCCTGGGCCAGCGCCGGTGTGACCCGCGCCGACGGCCAGCCGTTTCCGCAGCCAAATGCGTCAGCGCAACTGTGGATCCCGGTCGCGGGTGGTCCGGCCTTTCTGCTCGGTCCGAACTTCAATTCGGTGAAGAGCTACAACCCGTCGATGAACTACGCGCTGGCGATCTGCCATCTCGGCGATCGCTGCCTCGGCGGGCCGCCCTTCATCCAGCCCTTCCCGGGCTCGGAACGCGCGCTGACACTGGCCGAGGTGCAGGAGATGCAGACGCGGCTGACCAAGGCCGGCTTCGACACCGGCGGCACCGACGGTCGCGTCGGCAACGACACCATGAAGGCGATCAAGGATTTTCAGATCAAGATGGGCCTGTTGCCCGCCGACGGTTACGGCGGGCTCAAGGTGCTGGCGCGGCTACGGCAAGGCGGGTAGGCATCATGCGATCTGCGTAGCCCGGGTGAGCGAAAGCGATACCCGGGCACGCATTTCCCGCATATCGCTCCGCTCATGCGGGCTACGACAGTTCGCTCCTATCGGCTCGCAGGCTGCCACATTGACCGCTCACCGTCATTGCGAGCGCAGCGAAGCAATCCATCCCTCCGCATATGCGGGACTATGGATTGCTTCGTCGCTTCGCTCCTCGCAATGACGGAGACTATTTCGCAGGCTGCCGCACCACGCCGCCGGCATTCATGCCGCCGTCGATCACGAGCTCGCTGCCCGTGACGTAGCGCGACGCGTCGGAAGCGAGATAGAGCACGCCCTGGGCGATCTCGATGGCCTGGCCGGCGCGTCCGAGTGGCGTGGCGAACCTTGCCCGCTCCTCCGGATCGATCGGCGCGTTCTGGCCGGCACCGGTCGCGCCGGTCGGGATCTTGCCCCAGATCGGCGTGTCGATGATGCCGGGATGCACCGAGTTGACGCGGATACCGTCGTTGACCTGCGCGCACTCCATCGCGATCGACTTGGCGAACAAGCGGACCGCGCCTTTGGTGGCGCTGTAGCCGGAAAGGGTCGCCGCACCACGCAGGCCAGCCAGCGACGACATCATGATGATGGAGCCGCCGCCGTGCTTGCGCATCAGCGGCAGCGAGTGCTTCACCGACAGGAATACGCCGTCGATATTGATGGCGGTCTGGCGACGCCAGTCCGCGAGCGACATCTCGACAATCGAGGGCGCTCCGATGCCGATGCCGGCATTCGAGACCATGATATCTAGGCGGCCATGGCGCTTGCCGATCTCACTGATGATTTCGATCCAGCGCTCCTCGCTGGTGACGTCCTGCGGCAAGAAGGTCACGTTCCGCCCGGCCTTGGTGAGCCGCGCGGCGAGCTCGGGTCCCCTCAACTCATCGATATCGGTCGCAATAACGGTCGCGCCTTCCTGCGCGAACAATTCAACGATGGCCTCGCCAATGCCCGATGCGCCGCCGGTCACCAGCGCGACCTTGCCTTCTACCTGTCCTGACATGTCCTCTCCCAACGTTTCTTATCGGATCACCGTCGGGCCCTGATCCGGCACCGCGACGTCGAGGACACGGAATTGCACACGTTCGGTGCCTTGCCAACGGTCGACCGCAAGAGAGCCCGCCACGTGCAATTGCTGGCCGCGATTTTGCGTCAAGGCGCTGCCGAGCTTCTGTCCGACGGAACGGAACGCGATACCGTTGACGATGGAGCCGTCGCCTGACTTGAAGCGCAGCCGCAGATGCGCCTGCCCGACTTCGTCGGCATAGACCAGCTGATGCGACGGCAGCGCGATCACCGGTTCCGGATTGGCGCTGCCGAACGGGCCAGCACGATTGAGTGTCGCGGCGAACTCCGGCGTCACCGCGCGCGCGGTCACGGCGCCGTCGATGAACAGCTCGTTCTCGTGCCGCGAATTGGCGACGTCGGCCGCCAGCGCGCCTTCCATGTAGGCGCGGAATTCGGCGAGCTTCTCCTTGCGCAGCGTGACGCCGGCCGCCATCGCGTGCCCGCCGCCCTTCATCAAAAGGCCGTCGTGCACCGCCTGCCGCACCGCCTTGCCGAGATCGACGCCGCCGATCGAACGGCCCGATCCGGTGCCGATGCCGCCGGGCTCCAGCGCGATCGCAAACGCGGGACGCGCGAACTTCTCCTTCAGCCGCGCCGCAACCAGCCCGACCACGCCGGGATGCCAGCCTTCCGCCGCGGTGACGATGACAGCACCCTTGTCCTCGAGCCCGAGCGAAGCCAGCGCCTCGGCCTCGGCCTGCGCCTCGGCCGCCTGCTCGATCAAGCGCCGCTCGGCGTTGAGACGATCGAGCTCGGCCGCGATCCGCGCGGCTTCGGATATATCGCCTTCGAGCAACAACCGCACGCCGAGATCGGCGCGCCCGATGCGGCCGCCGGCATTGATGCGCGGTCCCAGCATGAAGCCGAGATGCCAGGCCTCCGGCGGCCCGTTCAGCCGCGCGACGTCCATCAACGCAGTGTGGCCGACATGGTCGCGGCGGCGCATCGCGATCAGGCCCTTGGCGACGAAGGCCCGGTTGAGCCCGATCAGCGGCGCGACGTCTGCCACGGTGCCGAGCGCGACGTGATGCAGCACGCTGAGCAGGTCCGGCTCCGGCATCTCGCCGGTCCAGAAGCCGCGCTGGCGCAGTTCGCGATTGACCGCGACCAAGGTCACCAGCACGAGGCCGACCGCCGCGAGATGGCCGAGCCCCGAGAGATCGTCGGGCCGGTTCGGATTCACCAGCGCGTCGACCTCGGGCAACACATCGCCGGTCTGGTGATGATCGATCACGACGACCGACATGCCGAGCTTCCTGGCTTCCGCCAGCGGCTCGATGCTGGTGGTGCCGCAATCGACCGTGACCAGCAGCGTCGCGCCCTTCGCCGCCAGCGCACGCACGGCGTCGACGTTCGGCCCGTAGCCTTCGAAAATACGGTCGGGAATGTGGATCAGCGGGTCCAGCCCGCAATGGCGCAGATGCCAGGTCAGCAGCGCGGCCGAGGTCGCGCCGTCGACGTCGTAGTCGCCGAAGATCGCGACCTTCTCGCCGCGCACCGCGGCATCCGCGATGCGCTTGGCGGCGTGCTCCATCTCGGTGACCGTGTGAGGATCCGGCATCAGCTTGCGGATGGTCGGGTCGAGGAAGTCGGGAACCTCGTCGATCCCGACGTCGCGCCCCGCCAGCACGCGCGCCAGCATTTCCGGCAATTGATAGCGCTGCACGATCGCGAGCGCCCGCGCCGCCCCGCGCGGATCCAGCCGGTCGCGCCAGAGTTTTCCGGTCAGCGACCGCGTCACGCCGAGGAACGCCTGTGGCGCCTCGACGGGCAGTGCGGATGCGTGCAGCGTCATGAGCCCTTCCCAATCAGGCAGGAATCGTAACGCTTCGATGATTTGTGGACCAGTTCTAGCAGCCCATTCGGCTGGCGATTTCCCCGAAATCCTTGGCCACGATGTCCCACTCGCCGGTGGCCTCGAAATCGTACTTCTGCAGCGGACCGTATTCGGTCGGACGCGCCACGAAGGCGGTCTTCAGGCCGAGCTTCTGCGCGTGCTTCAGGTCGTAATTGTGCGCGGCGACCATCATCACCTGCTCCGGCGGCACGCAGAGCAGCTTCGCGGCGCCGAGGTAGGTTTCCGGATCGGGCTTGTAGTGCTCGAACAGTTCGGCCGACATCACGAGATCCCACGGGAGCCCTGCGAACTTCGCCATGTTGGTGAGCAGCGCGACGTTGCCGTTGGAGAGCGGTGAGATGATGTATTTGGTCTTCAGCCGGGTCAGGCCGGCGACGCTGTCGGGCCAGGCGTGCAGGCGATGCCAGCCCAGCGTCAGATGCTGCAAATCGGCCTCGGTCAGCCCCTTGATGTCGAATTGCGCGACGAGTTTTTCCAGCGAGCGGCGGTGCAAGACGTCGAGGATGACGTAGCCGTTCTGCGGGTTCTTGCGCACCTCGTCCATCGAGGCCGCATAGACCGCGCGCCAGCCGTCGACCAGCGCGGTCCAATCGGCCTTGATACCTGATGTCTCGCCCCATCTGGTGAAGTCGTTGATCAGGCTGGTGCGCCAGTCGACCACGGTCCCGAACACGTCGAATACCAGCGCCTTGACCCCGGACAGATCGGACATGGGTGCCTCCCTTTTTCTTGTTGTTGTTTACGCTGTCGTTCCGGGGCGATGCGGAGCATCGAACCCGGAACCTCGAGATTCCGGGTTCGTCCTTCGGACGCCCCGGAATGACAGCGGATATTAGTCCAGGTGGAATTTCTCGAGCTGCCGATGCTCGGCCTTGATGTAGCGCACGGTGCCGGTGACCGAGCGCATCACGACCGTCTCGGTCTCGATCACGTCCTTCTTGAACTTCACGCCGGTCAGCAGCGAGCCGGTGGTGACGCCGGTAGCGGCGAACAGGCAGTCGCCCTTGGCCATGTCCTCGATGCCGTAGATCATCTTCGGATCGGTGACGCCCATCTTGTGCGCGCGCTCGCGCTTCTCCTCGGTGTCGAGGATCAGGCGGCACTGCATCTGGCCGCCGATGCAGCGCAGCGCGACCGCCGCGAGCACGCCCTCTGGCGCGCCGCCGGTACCGATATACATGTCGACGCCGGTCTCATCGGGTTTCGCACAGTGAATGACGCCAGCGACGTCGCCGTCGGTGATCAGCTGCACGGCAGCGCCGGTCGAACGCACGCTGTTGATGATGTCGGCATGGCGCGGACGATCGAGCACCAGCACGTTGATGGCGGTCGGGTCGACGCCCTTGGCCTTGGCGAGCCGGCGGACATTGTCGGCCGGCGGCGCGTCGAGCTCGATCACGTTCTTGGCGTAGCCCGGGCCGATCGCGATCTTCTGCATGTAGACGTCGGGCGCGTGCAGCAGCGTGCCGCCGTCGGCCATCGCCATCGTGGCGATCGAGCCCGGCATGTTCTTGGCGCACAGCGTGGTGCCTTCGAGCGGGTCGACCGCGATGTCGACCTTCGGGCCAGCATTGAGGCCGACCTTCTCGCCGATGAACAGCATCGGTGCCTCGTCGCGCTCACCCTCGCCGATTACGACCGTCCCCTCGATCGGCAGCTTGTTGAGCTCGCGCCGCATCGCGTCGACCGCGGCCTTGTCGGCGGCCTTCTCCTGGCCGTGGCCACGCAGCCGCGCGGCCGACACCGCAGCGCGCTCCGTCACGCGCACGATTTCGAGCGTCAGGATGCGCTCGAGCAGCATCTGCGGCGGAACGGAAATATGGGTCGACATCGGCGTACTCCTTAAGCCTCTGGGACAGGGCAGCCTGCCCGCATCAATCGTCTCACGCCCGACCCGTTCAGGCCATGCGCTAGTTTTTCTCGATCCGGATCACCTGCGGCCGCCCGCTGATGACCTTATCGCGCTGCACTGCGGCCAGCGCACGATGCACGGCATCCTCGCTGGTCGCATAGGTAATCAGAATGACCGGGACCGGTGAAGGTTTTTTGGCCGCGCCGTTCACATCGACGCCATCCGGGTGCCGTTGCACGATGGATTCCAGAGATATCTTCTGTTCCGCCAGCCGGGTGGCGATTGTTGCGGCAGTGCCTGCAAGATCGCGCGCCATCAGGCGGATATAATAGCCACCTTCATGGCGTTCCATCGGCGCCTTGGTGGTGTCGCGCAACCGCTCCACCGGACGGCCGAACGGCTTAGCGCGGATGCCGCGGGCGACGTCGGCGATGTCGGCGACCACGGCGGAGGCCGTCGCGCCGCCGCCGGCGCCGGGTCCCACCAGCGTGATCGGCGGAATCCCCTCGCCGTCGATCGCCACCGCATTGGTGACGCCCATCACCTGCGCGATCGAGGATGATTTCGGCACCATGGTCGGGTGCACGCGCTGCTCAATGCCCTTTGCCGTGCGGACCGCGACGCCGAGCAGCTTGACCCGGTAACCGAGTTCCGCGGCGGCCTTGAGGTCTTCCGGCGTGATCGAGGAGATGCCTTCGACGTAAACCGCGCTTTCCGCGACCTTGGTTCCGAAGGCGAGGCTGGCCAGGATCGCGAGCTTCTGCGCGGTGTCATGACCATCGACGTCGAATGACGGGTTGGCTTCGGCATAGCCGAGCCGCTGGGCGTCCTTCAGACACTCCTCGAACGACAGGCCCTCCTGCTCCATCCGGGTCAGGATGTAATTGCAGGTGCCGTTGAGGATGCCGTAGACGCGGTTGACGCTGGTGCCCGCGAGGCCCTCGCGCAGCGTCTTGATGACCGGGATCGCCGCACCGACCGCCGCCTCGAAATTCAGGGCGCCGCCGTGCTTTTCGGCAGCCGCGGCGAGACGCAGTCCATGCTTGGCGATCAACGCCTTGTTGGCGGTGACGACCGACTTGCCGGCCTTCAGCGCGGTCTCGATCGCGGACAGCGCGGGATCTCCGGCGCCGCCCATCAATTCGACGAAGCAGTCGATATTGGGATCTTCGGCGAGCGCCTCGGGGCTCTTCGCCCAGGCGATGCCGCGCAGGTCGAGGCCGCGCTTCTTGGCTTTCGAGCGCGCCGTGACCGCGACGACGCGAACGCCGCGGCCGCTGCGCTCGGCCAGCGCCCGTCCTTGCGTTTCGATGAGGCGGACGACATCGGCACCGACGGTGCCGAGCCCCGCTATGCCCACGTTCAGGGGTGCGACCATGGATTTAAGGGACCTGGAGATTAAGCAACCTGGAAGGATTAGCGTCGGTTGGCGAGAGGAACGACGTTGTGCAACGTTTCGATGCCGCTTTCAAGGAAGCGGCGCACGCCGCGCGCGGCCTGCCGGATGCGCTGCTCGTTCTCCACCATCGCGATGCGGACATAGCCCTCGCCATGCTCGCCGAACGCAACGCCCGGCGACACCACGACGCCGGATTTCTCCACCATCAGGGTCGCGAACTGCATGCTGCCGACCGCCTCGAACGCCTTGGGCAGCGGCGCCCAGGCGAACATCGAGGCCTGCGGCGGCGGAATGTCCCAGCCGGCGCGGCCGAATGACTCGACCAGCGCATCGCGGCGCTTGCGGTAGGTGTCGCGCATCTCGCGGATGCAGTCGTCGGGACCGTTCAGCGCCGCGGTCGCCGCCACCTGGACCGGCGTGAACGCACCGTAATCGAGATAGGATTTGACCCGCGCCAGCGCCGCGATGATCCGCTCGTTGCCGACCGCAAAACCCATGCGCCAGCCGGCCATCGAGAACGTCTTCGACATCGAGGTGAACTCGACGGTGACGTCGATCGCGCCGGGCACCTGCAGCACCGACGGCGGCGGATTGTTCTCGTCGAAATATACCTCGGCGTAGGCGAGATCGGACAGGATGAAGATGTCGTGCTTCTTCGCGAACGCGACGAGGTCCTTGTAGAAGTCGAGGTCCGCGACATAGGCGGTCGGGTTCGACGGATAGCAGACGATCAGCGCAATCGGCTTCGGGATCGAATGGATGATCGCCCGCTCGACCGCCTCGAAGAACTGCGGCGTCGGCTCCGAGGGCACCGAGCGGATCACGCCGCCCGCCATCAGGAAGCCGAAGGCATGGATCGGGTAGCTCGGATTGGGGCACAGCACGACGTCGCCGGGCGCCGTGATCGCTTGCGCGACGTTGGCAAACCCCTCCTTCGAGCCGAGCGTCGCAACCACCTGGGTGTCGGGGTTGAGCTTGACGCCGAAGCGGCGCGCATAATAGGCGGCCTGGGCCTTGCGCAGGCCGTTGATGCCGCGCGAGGCCGAGTAGCGGTCGGTCCGCGGCTTGCCCAGCGTCTCCTTGAGCTTCTCGATCACATGCGGCGGGGTCGGCAGGTCCGGGTTCCCCATGCCCATGTCGATGATGTCGGCCCCGGCGTTGCGCGCGGCCGCCTTGGCCTGGTTGACCTTCTCAAAGACGTAAGGCGGCAGACGGCGAATGCGGTAAAAATCTTCCATGGGACCCTTGCTCCGACAACCGCGATGCCAGAATCGACCCCCCTTGGTCCTAGCTTGCGGAAGCCGGCTCGGCCTCTGACAGAAATCGCACTGAATCAATGACTTAGAGCGAATTCAGGCGCACGATCTGGGGGCTGCGGCCGGATCTGCGGTTGAACTGGGTTTCTTTTAGCACGGACACCGGGCGGCGCCAGCGCTGATCGGCCGTTTGTCGGGTGCTACTTCCCGCTTTGGGCAGCCGTCGAGGCCTGGCGCGCGCGCGCGGCAATCAGCTCCTGCTCGATCTTGGCCTGGTCCGCCGGCTTGATCGTCGGGTCGGCGCGGTCGGGCGGAAGATCATGGACCGGCAGGTAGCCGGTGGCGTCCTTCTCGCGCGCCGGCGCATCGGCCGGCATCGTCATATCGGCGATCGTGCTCGAGCACCCGCTCAGCGCCACCAACGACGCGAGCAGCACTGCGGCCGCGAGCCCCCTGTTCATTCGATCGATCGGCATGCGCCGAATTGTCCCCAACAAGCTAGCGCGCACGTCGCACGTTGCCGACACGGGTCGCACTGGTACGAGCCTTGCAGCGTCCCCGCTGCGTTAATTTCGACTTCAGCGTTTCAAACCATTGTCGCCCGAAACGCTTAAAGCGGGAACACCAAAAGCGAACCCTGAGGCTTCAATATGACGGAACAAAGATTTTTTCTCGCACCGCAACAGAGCGAAATGCTGGATTTTGACTGATTTGCGTTGCCGCACCGCGCGATGACGCCCTCCAAACGACGCGATATTGTACCTCAGATGAGCAACGTTAGTACCGACACCCAGGCCACCCCGAAATTCAACGCCGAAGCCTTCGCCATGAACATCGCGCGGGCGATGGAGAGCAGCGGCCAGGCGCTGGCAGCCTATCTCAAGCCGCGCCAGACGGGAGAAGTCCGCGACAAGCCGCCGAATGAGCTCGGTGAGGTCATCAAGACCTTCAGCGTGATCGCCGAATATTGGCTGTCCGACAAGGAGCGCGCCTCGTCGCTGCAGATGCAGCTCGGCAAGGACTATCTCGATCTCTGGGGCTCGGCGGTGCGCCGCATGGCCGGCGAGGCAGACGCCAAGCCGGCGATCGCCCCGGCCCCGCGCGACAAGCGCTTCCAGGATCCGGAATGGAAGTCGAACCAGTTCTTCGACTTCATCCTGCAGCTCTATTTGCTGACCTCGAAATGGGCGCAGCAGCTGGTCCATGACGCCGACGGGATCGATCCCCACACGCGCAAGAAGGCCGAATTCTACGTCCAGCAGATCACCAACGCGCTGGCGCCGTCGAATTTCGTGCTGACCAATCCGGAGGTGCTGCGCGCCACCGTCGAGACCAACGGCGACAATCTGGTGCGCGGCATGAAGATGCTGGCCGAGGATATCGAGGCCGGCCACGGCACGCTGCGGATCCGCCAGTCCGACTCGAGCAATCTCGAGGTCGGCGTCAACATGGCGACGACGCCGGGCAAGGTGATCTTCCAGAACGAGCTGATGCAGCTGATCCAGTATTCACCGGCGACCGAGAACGTGCTGCGCACGCCGCTCCTGATCGTGCCGCCCTGGATCAACAAGTTCTACATCCTCGATCTGCGCCCCGAGAAATCCTACATCAAATGGTGCGTCGACCAGGGCATCACGGTGTTCGTGATCTCCTGGGTCAATCCGGACAGGGAGCTCGGCAAGAAGACCTGGGCCGACTACATGACCGAAGGCCCGCTCACGGCGATGGACGTCATCGAGAAGGTCACCGGCGAGATGAAGGTGCACACCGCCGGCTATTGCGTCGGCGGCACCCTGCTCGCCTCGACGCTCGCCTATCTCGCCGAGAAGCGCCGCCAGCGTGTGACGTCGGCGACGTTCTTTGCCGCGCAGGTCGACTTCACCCATGCCGGCGATCTCCTGGTGTTCGTCGACGAAGACCAGATCTCGGCGCTCGAACGCGACATGCAGGAATCCGGCGTGCTCGAGGGCAGCAAGATGGCGATGGCCTTCAACATGCTGCGCTCGAACGACCTGATCTGGTCGTATGTCGTGAACAATTATCTGAAGGGCCAGACGCCCTCCTCATTCGACCTGCTGCACTGGAATTCGGATGCGACGCGGATGCCGTCGTCGAACCACTCCTACTACCTGCGCAACTGCTATCTGGAGAACCGGCTGTCGACCGGCACCATGGTGCTGGACAACACGCTGCTCGATCTGTCGAAGGTGAAGGTGCCGGTCTACAACCTCGCCGCCCGCGAGGATCACATCGCGCCGGCGGAATCGGTGCTCTACGGCTCGCAGTTCTTCGGCGGCCCGGTGAGATATGTGCTGTCCGGCTCCGGCCATATCGCCGGCGTGGTCAATCCACCCGCGTCGAAGAAGTACCAGTACTGGACCAACGACAACATCAAGGACATGAAGCTCGCCGACTGGCTGAAGGGAGCCGAGGAGCACAAGGGCTCGTGGTGGCCCGACTGGCGCGGCTGGCTGGAAAGCCATGACCCGGAGACGGTCCCGGCGCGCATGGTCGGCTCCAACGGCACGCAGGTGCTCGAGGACGCCCCGGGCAGCTATGTCCGCGTCCGCGCGTAGCGCCAACTCTTCCGCTCAGCTATAAACAGACGGTCCCGACGGTCGGGAATCGAATTCACGTGAGGGGGAGACGATGACGCGCGAACTGTTCTGGCTGTCGCTGACGGTGATCCTGACCGGGCTGCTGTGGATTCCTTACCTCATCAACCGCTGGCAGGTGCGCGGCCTCTCCGGCGTCATCGGCAATCCCTCGCGTGGCGACAAGCCGCACGCGGAATGGGCCAACCGGCTGATGTTCGCCCATGACAACGCGGTCGAGAACCTCGTGATCTTCGCGCCGCTGGTCCTGATCCTCAACGCGGCCGACTATTCCACGAAATGGACCGTGCTCGCCTGCGCCGTCTATTTCTGGGCCCGCGTCGCCCATCTGATCGTGTACACGCTGGGCCTGCCGGTGTTCCGCAGCGTGGCCTTCACGGTCGGCTTCCTCGCCCAGGCGGTGCTGGCGCTCGCGATCTTCAAGATCGTCTGATCCAAATATTCCCGCCGGTTGCGGCGACAGCCGCGCCGGCGCGGCATCAACTACCGGCTCTTGCGCACCACGATATGCAGCATCGTCGCGGGAGCCTCGTCAAAGCTCTTGATCTCGCTGGTGTCGGACGAGACTTGCGTCCACGCCCCTGAGGCGGCGTAGGTCGCAGCGAGCCAGTCCGCCGCGGGATAATTGTAGTAGCGGCCGATGCTGTCGCGGCCATCGCCATGGCCGATCTTGTAGCTTGCGTAGAACAAGCCACCGGGTTTCAGCGCCCGAAGGATGCGGCCGATGATGCCGACCAATTCGTCGCGCGGCACGTGCAGCAGGCAGGCGCTGGCCCAGACGCCGTCATAGGCTTCGCGGTCCTCGAGCTCGTCGAACAGCATCGCCTCGACGGGATGATTGATGCGGCGCGCCGCGACCTCGGCCATCTCGGGCGACCCGTCGGTCGCACGCAGCACAAAGCCTTCGGCGAGCATGACAGCGGCATGATTGCCGGCGCCGCAACCGAGTTCGAGGATCGCGCCGCCCGGCGGCAGCAGCTTCAGAAAGCCGATCAGCCGGGTGGACGGGGCTTTCGCCCACCCGGCATAGGTCTCGGCATTGCGCCGATAGAATTGCAGCGTGGCGTCGTCCACGATCCGCTTCGCCGTCAGCTGTCGGCCAGCCCGAGCATCAGCCGCATGTTCTGGACCGCGGCACCCGAGGCGCCCTTGCCCAGATTGTCGAGCCGCGCGACCAGCACCGCCTGGTGGTGCTTGTCGCTGGCGAAGACGTAGAGCTCGAGCTGGTTGGTCTCGTTGAGCGCCTCCGGCTCGAGCCGCCCGCCCTTGGCGGCCTCGTTCTGCAGCGGCATCACCGAGACATATTTGCTGCCCGCGTACCACTTCGCGAGAACAGCCTGCAGGTCGGCACCGGTCACCTTGCCCGGCAGCGCGTCGAGTTGCAGCGGCACCGAGACCAGCATGCCCTGCCGGTAGTTGCCGACCGACGGGATGAAGATCGGCCTTCGCGTCAGATGCGAGTAGAGCTGCATCTCCGGCACGTGCTTGTGCTCGAAGCCGAGGCCGTAGAGTTCGAAGGCCGGCGCCGAGCCGTCCTCGAAGCTGGCGATCATCGACTTGCCGCCGCCCGAATAGCCGCTCACCGCGTTGACGGTGACGGGATAATCCGCCGGCAGCAGGCCGGCGTCGACGATCGGCCGCAGCAGCGCGATCGCGCCGGTCGGATAGCAACCCGGATTGGAGACCTTCTTCGCGTTACGGATCTTGTCGGCCTGGTCGGGCGCGAGCTCGGGGAAACCGTAGGCCCAGTCGGGCGCAACGCGATAGGCCGTCGAGGCGTCGAGCACTTTCGGCGCGGCATTGCCCATCGTGTCGATCAGCGCCACAGTCTCCTTGGCGGCCTCGTCAGGCAGGCAGAGGATCACGAGATCCACCTCCTCCATCAGCGCGCGCTTGGCGCCGGCATCCTTCCGCTTGTCCTCGGCGATGTGCTTCACCGCAACGTCGCCGATCGAGAGCAGCCGCTCCTGGATGCCGAGGCCGGTCGTGCCGGACGCGCCATCGACGAACACGGTGGCCTTGGTCGCACCGCTCCTGGTTTTCGGTTGGTTGGTGTCGGTGAGGGTCATGGCACGTTCCTTTCGAGCTCGTTCGTTTCGTTTAACACATCTGGCCGCGCCTGCGCCGCCAACGGGGATGGGCAGTTATCCTTAGATTGAGCGCCCCTCGCCAGCGACAACAACCCCCGCTCATGGAAACAGCGCGATCTGCTCCAGTCCAGTGGTTTCGGGCAAGCCGAACATCAGGTTCATGTTCTGGATCGCCTGTCCGGCCGAACCCTTCACAAGATTATCGAGCGTCGAGAGCACGATGGCGCGGTTCTTGATCCGGTCGGCGACGACGCCGATCTGAACATAATTCGAACCACGCACGTTCTGCGTCTGTGGCAGCACACCCTTCTTCGTCACATATACGAACGGCTCGTTGGCGTAGGCCCTTTCCAGCTCGGCGCGCAAATCGTCCGGCGTAGCCCCGTTGAGCTTGACATAGGATGTGCAGAACTCACCCCGCGCCATCGGAATGAGATGCGGGGTGAAGTTCACCGTCACAGCCGAGCCAGCGGCCGCGCCAATCTCCTGCTCAATCTCCGCCGAGTGTCGATGGCTTCCGATCGAATAGGGCGACAACCCTTCGCCGGCCTCGCTGAACAGCGTGTTCTGCTTCAGTCCGCGTCCGGCGCCGGTGACGCCCGACTTTGCGTCGATGATGATGTCGTCGACGTCAATCAGCTTTGCCTTCGCCAGCGGAACAAGCGCCAGCAGCACCGCCGTCGGATAGCAGCCGGGACAGGCTACCAGCCGCGCGGCCGTGACCTCCTCCCGGTAGAGTTCGGTCAGCCCATAGACCGCCTCGTCCTGCAATTCGAGCGCCCGGTGCTCATGGCCGTACCATTGCGCATAGCTGTCTTTGTTGCGCAGCCGGAAGTCCGCGGACATATCGAGGATCTTGATTCTGGGATTGGCTTTCAGCACCGCGGCGATGATCTCTTGCGTCGTCCCGTGCGGCAGTCCGCAGAACAGGGCATCGAGCCGCGTCCAGTCGACCTTTTCCCATTCCACGAGTTTTGGCAGGTCGAGCATGAAGAAGTGAGGAAACACCTCGCTCATCGTCTTGCTGGCATGGGTGTTAGCGGTAAGCGCGGTGATTTCGGCATTCGGGTGCCGCGCCAACAGGCGCACCGCGTCGGCGCCGGTGTAGCCGGACGCGCCCAAAATTCCGATTTTCTTCTTCGTCATTGCTCGCTCCTCGGAAGCGTAGTCATCTCGGTCTGTATCAGCGCGAAAGCCTGCGGGCGCACCTCGCGCATCAAGGCCGCGATGTCTTGGGCACCGGCTTCGGCCTGCAAAGCGAGCGTGTTGCCGACCGCCGCGAAATCGGTTTCAGACTTGTGCTGGTTCAGCTTGAAGCTGCCCTCCACCTCTTCCACCATCATCTCGAGACCCACGATGGCCTTCTTCATGGTTTCCAGCCTCGCGGCGGTCATCTTGCCCGACACCCACGGCTTTTTCGGCAGCAGCCGGTCCTCGAACTTGGCGCTCAGCGCGTCGATCTGAACGGCAAGCTCGTCATCCGACAACGTCCGCACCGGCCCGGTCAGATGCACCGCCTGATAGAGCCAGGTCGGCACCTGATCGGGTGACACGTACCAGTCCGGCGAAACATAGGCGTCGGCGCCGGTAACGGCCAGCAGCCAAGGTGACCCGCCCGCCAGCTTTACCAGCGGATTGTGACGGGCAACATGAAACAGCGCCCGCGGCGTCCCGTCGGCGGCGTAAGTCAAGTAGAACGGGAGCGCGGAGGCGATCGGCTTGCCGCCGTCCCACGCGCAGGCCATGCCGAAACCGCGCGCTTCCGCGAAGGCAAGGCTCGCGGCACGGTCAGGCTTGAAGGGCGGTGGCGTATACATGGTCAAAGCTCCTGCATGACGAAGGAGCCGCCAGATCGAACCGCGTGTCTTTTTCAGGAGAGCGCCGCGGGATCGGGTCCGGCGGCAGAGGCGATGGTCTTAAACGCGAGCGACCGCTCATACCGCGATAATGCGGCGGCGGCGGGCAATGATGATGGTCGCGGCGTTGATCATGGGCGCGGCTATAAGGCCGCGCCCCCTTGACGTCAAGTTGTTGCTTGTCATTCCGGGGCGATGCACAGCATCGAACCCGGAATCTCGCGCTAGGACCTCCAGATCCCGGGGTTCGCGCTCCGCGCGCCCTCAGGTGCGCAATGGCGCACCGGGGAATGACTGGCTAGATCGCCGGATTCCACGGTGCCGGCACGACGCGATAGCCGCCGCCGTCCTTCACCACATTGCCGAGGCCCGGGAACGGATAGTGGAAGCCCTGCACCTGGAGCCGCTCGGCAACCACCATGTCGTAGATGCGGCGGCGGGTCTTCTCCGCCACGTCGCCGTCCTGGTCGAAGAACGCATGCCAGCCGGGGTTGGTCGCGAACAGGTTCGGATTGTTGGTGACGTCGGACTGGATGAAGACCTTGTCCGGGCCCGAGGCCAGCACGTAGGAGGTGTGGCCCGGCGTGTGGCCGACGGTCTCGACCGAGGTCAGGCCCGGCGCGATCTCCTTGCCCCACTCGTAGGGCGTGACCTTCTTCTTCAGGCCGGCTTCGAAGATATTGCGGTTGTTCTTGAACAGGCCCTGCATGCGGCCGGCCGGCGCCCGGCTCATCTCGCCGTCGTCCATCCAGAACTTCCACTCGGTCGCCGGCACCAGCACCTCGGCATTCGGGAATGCCGGCGTGCCTTCGGCGGTCAAGAGGCCGTTCACGTGGTCGCCGTGGAAATGCGAGATCACGACCATGTCGACATTCTTGGGATCGAAGCCGGCGGCGACGAAATTGTCGGCGAACAGGCCATTGGCGCCCTTCGTGCTGGCCTTCGCCAGCGCGCCATTGCCGGTGTCGATCACCACCAGCTTGCCGCCGGTGTTGAGCACCAGTGGCGCGAACCAGATCGTCATCATGTCGCGCGGCATGAACGCCTTCTCCAGCGCCGCGTTGACGTCGTCCCGCTTCGCATTGGGGATGAAGGAGTCTTCCAGCTTGAAGACGTTCTTGCCATCGGACACCACGGTGACGAGGATGTCGCCGACCTTGTAGCGATAGAAGCTCGGCGCCTGCTTGTCGGCGACCGCCGCCACAGCGGCCGCAGGAACGGCTGATAGCAACGGTGCAGCGGCAATGCCGGCAGCACCCGCGAGAGCGTGACGTCGTGTCAATTCCATGTGGTGTCCTCCCAGTGAAGCGGCGCCCGGTGAATTCGCAGTTGGCAGGCGAGGTTGTATCAGCCTTTCGATGCCCGCGCGATGACGGTTGCGCGACTTGGCCATCGTCCGGGCTAACCCCTGCGCCGCGGCCTTATTCCGAGGCCGACGGTCGGCAAACGGCTCTCGTGGGTCGGATGCGCTGGCGCACGGTCGTCGGCGTAGGCAGATCAGGAGCTCAAAGACGACCGAAGAGTTGGCGCAGGTGACCCAAAATTCCGCCGCCTCCCAGCAATCCCTCGAGACGCGTGCGGGCGAGCGCATTACCGCGATCGGACGCCCTGCTGTACCACTTGGCGGCTTCCCGGATGTCCTTCGGAACACCCGTGCCGCTCTCGTAGGCATATCCCAGATTGTACTGGGCCTCACTGTCGTTCTGATCGGCGGCAACCCGAAGCAGCGCGATGCCCCGTGATAGATCGAGCGGCAAGCCACGGCCCTTAATGTAGAGCAATGCGAGATTCCCCTGCGCCCAAGCCGAGCCCTGATCGGCAGCCTTCGAAAACCAGGTCGCAGCTTGCTGATAGTCCTGGGCGAGACCGGCGCCATCCCGATAGAGGCGCGCGAGGTGGGTCTGACCGAAGACATCGCCCTGCTCGGCTGCCTTGGCGTACCATTGGGCTGCGACCTTCTCGTCGCGCGCCGTGCCAAGCCCGTATTCATATGCGTAGCCCAGCTTCCCCTGGCTGTAGGAATCGCCCTGCTCGGCGGCCATCAGAAACCAACGGATCGCCTCGGCGTAGTTGCGCTCGACGCTGTAGCCGCTTTCGTACATGTACCCCACATAGGATTGAGCCTTGGCGTTGCCATGCTCGGCATACGGTCGGAGCAGAGCCATCGCGCGCACGTAGTTTTGCGCCTGATACGCGTTCACGCCATCGGTAAACTCGGCGCTGATTTCCGTAACGAGCGGTACCGGTTTCGGCGTCAATCCGATCGGCCCGTATTTGAACTCCGCGAACTTGTCCAAGCCAGCCTTGATCGCCGCAGCAAATTCCGCCGGACAGACCGCAGCGTCGACGCTGAATCGCACCAACGCGCTGGAGCGAATCGTGCGGCTGCTGAGCGTGGCGGTCGCGTTGACCTCGATCCGCCCCGTCGCAGCGCCGTATGCCGTGCTGCCGCTGAAACTCTTGCTATAGATGACCGGCGCTGGCTTTTCGTAGAAGTTGGTTCCCTCAGGCACGGTGAGCGAACTGGTCTCCCGATATTCCAGCGAGCGGCACGGAAAGGCCCGGTCGGTTGGCCCGCTGGTGGCGAGCAGCAGCAGCGAGGGGCGCGGGTCAGTCAGCGGCAGCATCCTGATCCGCTCGAGATGATTGAGGCCGACGGGCTTGGTGATCTGGAAGTTCGTGGTGATCGCATAGCTGTCGGACAGGTCGCGCGGATTCGGGAAGCTGTAGTCGCCCGTGCCGCTCAGCCCCGCCTGCTCGATCAGC
This sequence comes from Bradyrhizobium sp. USDA 4502, assembly GCF_054063355.1. Classification (NCBI taxonomy): domain Bacteria; kingdom Pseudomonadati; phylum Pseudomonadota; class Alphaproteobacteria; order Hyphomicrobiales; family Nitrobacteraceae; genus Bradyrhizobium; species Bradyrhizobium sp. USDA 4502. The sequence continues at coordinate 2,758,759 of NZ_JBSSGF010000001.1, read as the reverse complement.
TTCCTGGCGCCGTTCTGCCGGTCCCCCGCGTCAAGGCCTAGTGCGACGGATCGTCCAACACTTGCTCCCAGTCCATTGCCGGACAACACCGAGCGCGCCTGACGTGTACCATCGCTGTGCAGCGTGTATTCCGTATCCGCTGCCAACACGAAGCGCTGCGGTGCCGTCACCGGGATACGGCCCATCGTCCCCTTGTCGATGTTGAGCGCGGGTTTGCCGCCGAGGTTCGGCGGCAGGGAATCGAACGCCACCAGCGACGAGGTCGGGTCGAGATAGCGGTCGATTGCCGGAACATAGACAATCGCGTGGTCGAAGTTCTGCGTCGCGACCTCCGTCAGCGTGTACTGCAGGCCGGCATTCACCACGACAAGGTTGGCTTCGATCCCCTGAACCGCGAGCAACGCCTTGAGGATCGTCGCATGCGCCTTGCAGTCACCGTAGCGCGCCGCGAGGACTGCGGATGCGGGTTGCGACGTCAAGCCACCATCCTCGAGCCCGATCCCAACGTACCGGATATTCCGCGCGACCCAGTTGTGAATTCGTTCAACTTTGCTTCGGGCGTCCGCGGCGTCGCCGACGATCTCGGCAGAGAGCTTTTCCAAACTCTCGTCAGGCTGCGCCATCGGCGCGTTACGGGCGTTCAATACCGCCGCAAGAGTTGCATAGTCCGCGAAGGTGCTGACCTCGAACCGCCGGGCATCGTCGAATGTCCCTGCGTCCATCTCGCGCGGCCTCGGCGTTTCTTGCCTGAAGAGAACATGATGGACGATCCGGTCGCCTCGCCTCTCCTCTTCATGTTCGACATTGCGCAACCCGACATACAACGGCTTCGACGCGGGCGCATCGAGCGTGAGCTCCATCACCTCGCGAGGTTGATCCGCCATTTGACGCCAGTAGCCCGCAAATTCGCCGGGAAACACGGCTCGCTTCGCCTTGTAGATCAACCGCCCCTTGACCTTGTCGCCGGGAGCGACGTCCGGATAAGCAACCAACCGCTGCCGCTGCTCGTCAAAATAGGGAGAGGAGCCATCCGTCGAGGCCGGCTGGTCTCGGATTGCGCGTTCGTCGACCGCAATGACCCGGCCGTCGGCTTTCAACGTAGCGAGCTCGCTGGATGACAAGTCGTAGAAATAGCTGTTGTAGCGGAAGGTTCGTCGAGCGAGCGCCTCGGCCCCCTTCTCATCGAGCGCCTGGGCTTCGAAATCGAAGATAGTCGTGCTCAGGCCTTGCTCGTCGAAAGTAATCGCATAGCGGCTGATCGTCCGCCGCCAACCCGGATCGATCCAGACCCGGTGCGGGTCCGCAGTCGTTGAAGTCGATGTATCGGCTGCGGCAAAGCTCAACGGCGTCAGTAGCAGTAAAGCGAAAAGGAGACAGATGCGCGCGATCATGGTGATGCAAGCCCGACGACGACCGAAACGTCGGCTGTTGAGCTAGCACCGCGAGATTACCGTCGCCTCGCCGGGATAGAAAAACTTTTAGGTTTCTCTTTTCGCGTGTGGGCACCCGTCCGATGTCGCGGACTGACGGCGCTACACCACCCGCCACACCCACTCGATGGCATGGGCAATGACGTCGCCGAACAGCAGCAGTGCCGCCGACCAGACCAGCGCGGAGACGAAATTGGCGATCTGGAATTGCCAGTACGACATCTCGAAAATGCCGGCCGCAAGCGGCACCGAGGCGCGCAGTGGACCGAAGAAGCGGCCGATGAAGATGCTGGGCACGCCCCAGCTCTTCACGAAGGCCTCGCCCCGCGGCAGGATCTCCGGGTAGCGCGACAGCGGCCACATCTGCGCGACCTGCTCCTTGTAGCGATAGCCGAACCAGTAGGAGACCCAGTCGCCGAGTGCAGCGCCGACGCCGCCCGCGATCCAGATCGGCCAGAAGCTGATCCCGCTGACGCCGATCAGGGCGCCGATCGCGACCAGCGCACCCCAGGCCGGAACCAGCAATGAAATGAAGGCGAGCGATTCAGCGAACGCCAGCAGCATGACGATCGGAGCGGCCCAGGCCTGGTGGTGCCGCACGAATTCGGCCAGGGCCCGCGCAAGGTCTTCCATCTCGTCGTGTGCCTTCCCGCTCCGTTGAACCTCGAATGAACCTTTCTAGCGGCACGCAGCCTAAGAACAGGTAAGCCAGCCGATTGCGTGACATCAAGTCACAAAGGCGGGGATCGACCGTGATTTCCCGTAAGGCCCCTGAGGTCCAGGTTGGCATCTCCCTCACAAGAAAAAGGAATGACTGGATGATCGGATCGCTGATGATGTGCGTGAGCGTTCTCGTCCTGCTGTTCGGAATGCTCGCGGGCATCGCCATGGGTATCCAGCACGACTTCACGTTGGGACCGGCGCATGCGCATCTCAATCTGGTCGGCGGCGTGCTGCTGTTCCTGTTCGGCCTCTACTACCGGCTGGTGCCGGAAGCGGGCAGCATGCTGCTCGCCAGAATCCAGGGCTGGCTGCATATCGTCGGCGGCGTCCTGTTCCCGGCCGGCGTGGCCGCCGTGCTGCTGAAGGGACCGTCGTTCGAGGCGGCGCCGATCGTCGGGTCACTGCTGGTGGTCGCCGCCATGGCCCTGTTCACGGTCATTGTAATCCGCACCTCGCGGGCGTAATCGCGGTTTCCTATCTATGGGGATGGCCAGGCTCCAGGGCGCGGCCGTCCCCATTGGCAGCCCATCCGTGGCATAGTCAGAGCAACCGATTCGCCGCGCCGTGACCGGCGCGCCACTTGAAGAACCATGGCCAAATCATTGAAGTCGAACGCCAAAAGTAAATCTGCCGACGATCTGTTCGGAGCCCCCGGAAGCGAAGGGACGCGCCCCGGCGAAGGCTGCATCGCGATCCGCTGGAAGCGCCGAAGCCGGCTATACGGCGGCTGACATCGAGGTGCTGGAAGGGCTGGAACCGGTCCGCCGGCGCCCCGGCATGTATATCGGTGGCACCGACGAAAAGGCCCTGCACCACCTGTTCGCCGAGGTGATCGACAACTGCATGGATGAGGCGCTGGCGGGCCACGCCACCTTCATCGACGTGGAGTTGACCGCCGACGGCTTCCTGACCGTGACCGACAATGGTCGGGGCATTCCGGTCGACCCGCATCCGAAATTCCCGAAGAAGTCGGCGCTCGAAGTCATCATGTGCACGCTGCACTCGGGCGGCAAGTTTGACTCCAAGGTCTATGAGACCTCGGGCGGCCTGCACGGTGTCGGTGTCTCCGTGGTCAACGCCCTCTCCTCGCTGCTCGAGGTCGAGGTTGCGCGCAGCGGGCAGTTGCATCGCATGACCTTCGAGCGCGGCCACCCCAAGGGCAAGCTCGAAGACCTCGGCAAGGTCAGCAACCGCCGCGGCACGCGCATCCGCTTCAAGCCGGACACCGACATTTTCGGCGCCAAGGCGGCTTTCAAGCCGCAGCGTCTGTTCAAGATGACGCGCTCGAAGGCCTATCTGTTCGGCGGCGTCGAGATTCGCTGGCACTGCGACCAGGAGCTCTTGAAGGGCATCGAAGACGTCCCGTCGGAAGCCAAGTTCCACTTCCCCGGCGGACTGAAGGATTATCTGGCCGCGGCGATCCACGCCGATACGCTGGTGCATCAGGATATCTTCTCCGGCAAATCCGGCCGCAGCGGCGCGCATGGCGCCTGCGAATGGGCCGTGGCCTGGACGGCCGATGCCGACGGCTTCCTGTCGTCCTACACCAACACGGTGCCGACGCCCGATGGCGGTACGCATGAATCCGGCCTGCGCAGCGCATTGTTGCGCGGTCTCAAGGACCACGCCGAACGCGCGGGCCAGGGCAAGCGCGCGGCGTCCATTACCTCGGAAGACGTGATGGTGGGCGCGGCCGTGATGCTCTCGGTGTTCGTGCGCGAGCCTGAATTCCAGGGCCAAACGAAGGACCGCCTCGCCACCGCCGAAGCGCAGCGCATCGTCGAACAGGCGATGAAGGATCCGTTCGACCACTGGCTGTCAGGCAATCCGAACCAGGCCAACCGGCTGCTCGATTTCGTGATCGATCGCGCCGAGGAACGGCTGCGCCGCCGTCAGGAAAAGGAAACCGCGCGCAAGACCGCCGGCAAGAAACTGCGTCTGCCCGGCAAGCTCGCCGATTGCTCCGACGCCGGTACCGAAGGCTCAGAGCTCTTCATCGTCGAAGGTGACTCGGCCGGCGGCAGCGCCAAGCAGGCGCGCGACCGCAAGACGCAGGCCGTGCTGCCGCTGCGCGGCAAGATCCTCAACGTCGCCTCCGCCGGCAAGGACAAGCTGACCGCCAACGCGCAGCTCTCCGATCTCGTGCAGGCGATCGGCTGCGGAACGCTCGCGCATTACCGCGAAGAGGATCTGCGCTACCAGCGCATCATCATCATGACCGACGCCGACGTCGACGGCGCACACATCGCATCGCTCCTGATCACCTTCTTCTACCGGCAGATGCCGCGGCTGATCGACGAAGGGCACCTCTATCTGGCGGTTCCGCCACTCTACAAGCTGAAGCACGGCACCAAGTCGATCTACGCCCGCGACGACGCGCACAAGGACGAGCTGCTGAAGAGCGAGTTCAACGCCAACGCCAAGGTCGAGGTGAATCGCTTCAAAGGCCTCGGCGAGATGATGCCGGCGCAGCTGAAGGAAACCACGATGGATCCGGCCAAGCGCACGCTGCTGCGCGTGGTGCTGCTGGCCGACGATCGCGAGGGCACCGCCGATTCGGTCGAGCGGCTGATGGGTACCAAGGCCGAAGCCCGCTTTGCCTTCATTTCCGACAAGGCCGAATTCGCCAGCGACGACCTGCTCGACGTCTAGGCCCAACCGATTGATCTGAAATGAGTTTCCGGCCGCTCCCAGATTGGGGCGGCCGTTGCCATTTTGCCCGTTCGGAGAGCCCCAGTGGCTTCGTTTTCAGCCGGATGTGTCTCACCAGCAACAGCATTTCCAACGGAACCACGTATAGTTCGATCATGAGTTTCGGGAATCGGTGCCAGCGCACTCCCCTGAGCGACCTGATCGAACGCTAGTCGAGGATTTGGATATGAAGAAGATTTTGCTCGCTCTGACCGCGGTTGCTGCGATGACGGCATCGGCGTCGGCGGCCGATCTGGCCGCCCGCCCCTACACCAAGGCTCCTGCTCCGGTTCCGGTCGCTCCGAGCTGGACCGGCTTCTACATCTTCGGCGGTGGCGGCGGCGGCGTCTGGGATGCTGACACGGGCGTCCAGTCGACCGTCACGGGTGCGCCGATCCTCGGCTTCAACCAGCGCCAGGGCGGCGATGGCTGGTACGGCACCGTCGGCGCCGGTTACGACTGGCAGACCGCCAACAGCTGGGTCATCGGCGTGTTCGCCGACGGTCAGTTCGGCAGCCTGAAGGGCACCATCCAGGATCAGGGTCCGTTCGTCGCCGGCAACATCAAGAACGACTACAGCTGGGCGGCTGGTGCGCGCCTCGGCTACCTGATCGCGCCGAACGTCCTGTCTTACGTCAACGCCGGTTACTCCAGCTCGCACTGGAAGGGCACCACGCTGTTCAACACCGCGAGCGCGCTTCCCTCGGGTCTGCACACCAACGACTTCGATCGCGGCGGCTGGTTCGTCGGCGGCGGCGTCGAGAACAACCTGAACATCTTCGGCATCACCGCGCCGGGCTGGTTCATGAAGACCGAGTATCGCGCCGCTTACTACGACAACAAGAACATCTCGGAGCTGGTCGACGGCACCAACCTCTCGAACGGCCGCGACATCACCTTCAAGCCGCTTGTCCAGACCATCAGCACCTCGCTGGTCTACCGCTTCAACTGGACCGGTCCGGTTGTTGCCAAGTACTGAGCTGCGTACTGATCCCTGCTGAGATAGCAGACCAAAAGCCCCGGCATTGTCCGGGGCTTTTTTGTTGCCCGAACGTCATCGAAATCTCCCCACGCGCAGGCCCGCCGGCGCAGGGCGGACCGGCGGTGGCCGATCTGGTCAGCGCCGGGACGATCGGGCACTCTCGCGCCCGGTTCAAACCTCAGCGGACAACAACAATGAAAAACGGACAGTTTGATCTCTCGGGCCGGGTCGCCATCGTCACCGGTGGCAATGGCGGCATCGGGCTTGGCATGGCGCGCGGCCTGGCGGACGCCGGCGCGGCGGTTGCCGTGGTCGGCCGCAACGAGGCGAAGTCGAAGGCCGCCGTCGAGGATCTCGGCAAGCGCGGCGCCAAGGCGATCGCGGTGGCAACCGACGTGACCGACAAGGCCGCCGTCGCGGCCATGGTCGAACGGGTCGTTCGCGAGTTCGGCCGGATCGACATTCTCGTCAACAACGCCGGCATGAGCATCCGCAAGCCTCCGCACGAGCTCGAGCTGGAGGAGTGGAGCAAGGTGATCGACACCAACCTGACCAGCGCGTTCATGTGCTCGAAGGCGGCCTATCCGGCGCTCAAGGCGTCGGGCCACGGCAAGATCATCAATATCGGCTCGATGATGTCGATCTTCGGTGCGAGCTTCGCCGCGGCCTATGCCGCGAGCAAGGGCGGTATCGTGCAGTACACCCGCGCCTGCGCCAACGCCTGGGCTCCCGACAACATCCAGGTCAATGCCATCCTGCCCGGCTGGATCGATACCGACCTGACCAAAGGCGCGCGCCAGCAGGTGACCGGGCTGCACGAGCGCGTGCTTGCGCGCACGCCGGCGGCACGCTGGGGTGCGATCGATGACTTCGCAGGCATCGCTGTGTTCCTGGCATCGCCGGCGTCGGACTTCGTCACCGGCACCGCGATCCCCGTCGACGGCGGCTATTCGGTGATGGCCTGAAAGCACAAGCGCTCTTCCGGTCGCGCGGCGCGCAGTTCAGCCCGCGGCCGGCGAATGCACGTGCTCCGGCCGCACCCCGACGGCGACCAGACGTGCGGTGAGGCCCTGCAGCCAGGGCATTGCCGTGATCAACCGCAGCGCCAACGGCACCGGCTGATCGCCGGCCTTCAGCGCCGCGCTGATGATGTTGTTCTGCGCAATCACCTGCATGCGCTGCGTCACGCGCACCGGGAATTCGCGGCGACGCCGCACCGCATCGAGTTCGTCTTCCGACGGCACGCCGTGAACGAGCTTCGCCGCCAGGATGTTGGCGGTCGCGACCGCATCCTGCACCGCGAGGTTGACGCCGACGCCGCCGATCGGCGACATCGCATGCGCGGCGTCGCCGATGCAGAGCAGGCCGGAACGGGTCCAGCGCGTCAGGCGATTGATCGCGACCGTGAGCAGCTTGACGTCGTCAAAGCTCTTCACGTCGGCAATGCCGGCCTTGAGGATCGGCGCCAGCCGCAGCACGTCGTCGAGCAGCGCCGGCAATCCCCTCGCCTTCACCGCCTCGTATTGGCCCTTGGCGATCACATAGGCGCATTGCCAGTAGTCGCCGCGATCGAACGTCACCATCATCTTGCCGTGCTCGACGCGGGCGAACAAATTCTCGGTCTCATCCGGACGCCGCCCGACGCGAAACCACAAAACGTCCATCGGCGCGCCGATCTCCTCGACGTCGAGGCCGGCGCGCTCGCGCACGATCGAATGACGTCCGTCGCAGCCGATGGTCAGATCCGCCTCGATCTCGACCGGGCCGTCGGGCGTGTTCGCGTGCACGCCTGCGACAGCATCGCCGCGCCGGATCAGATCGGTCGCCTCGGCCTTCATCAGCACCTTCAGCGAGGGGAAGCGCTTGCCGCTCTCGCGCAGGTAATTGAGGAAGTCCCACTGTGGCATCATCGCGATGAAGGGGTATTTGACGCTGAGGCGGCGGAGATCGGCGATCCGCACCGAGGTGCCGCCGAACATGCCGTCGAGCGTCTGGATGTCCTGATGCGGCAGCTTCAGGAAGCCGTCTATCAGGCCGAGTTCGTCCATCACCTGCAGGGTCGACGGATGCACGGTGTCGCCACGGAAGTCGCGGAAGAAGTCGGCGTGCTTCTCCAGCACCACGACATCGACTCCGGCGCGTCCGAGCAGATAGCCAAGCATCATGCCGGCCGGCCCGCCGCCGACCACGCAGCAGCGCGCCCTGATCTGACGCGTGTTCGGCCCTGCCGGATTGCCTGCATCCATGATGCCGTCCTCACCGCTGCCTCGCCCCTCAGAATCCGATTGTAACGCGGATCGGGCGGCAAGGATGCAAGGCTATCGCCTGAAGGTCTTGATTTCCGACACGCTGCCGTCGCGATAGGTCAGCTCGACCGAGACCGCCTTGGTCTGCGGCGCAAGCTTCAGATAAGGCTGCGCGTCAGACGGGATCGCGCTGGGATCGCGCGAATTGCAGGATGGCATCTTCAGGACCTTGTCCGGCACCGCGGTGTCGATGCCGATGCGCACCTCGCGGATCGCGCAGCGATACGACATCAGGTGCGTATAGTAGACCAGCAGTCCGTTGAACTCGCGGAATGACAGCCAGCTGGTCGCGGTCATGTCGAGGATCTTGCGCTGGTCGCGGATCAGCGCGGCGTCGGGATCGAACTTGATCGGGAACGGCCCCTGCATCATGCCTTGCGTATCGACATAGCGAATCTCGATCGTTGCGGCCGGCGCATCGGCCGGCAGCTCGACCGACGGATTGGGCATCCGCTTGCGCGTGCGCGGATCGAGCGTGTCGATGAAGCCGGTTTCGCGGAAATCGCCGCTGTCGCCGATCCGCCAGGAAATCCCGAGCGTTGGATCGGCGATCGAGAACACCACGGTCCAGCCGCCATTGTGCCGCGAGAAGCTCGCGATCGGCGCGTTGATCGAATCCTCCTTCGGCAGCTTCGGCACCGCGACCGGCGGCAGCGCGGCCACCTGCTGCGGCGGCGCGGACGGCTTGGCCGCCTCGGCCTGCCCCTTCGCGATCCCGTTCAGGAAGACATCGTCGACCATCTGGTCGAAATAGACCGGGATCTGCTTGTGCTTCACGGTCTCGGCCATCTCGCTGACCAGGCGCCGCGTGCGCTGCGCGACCTGCACGAGATTCTCGCCGGGCTGCAGCAGCTCCTTGGCGAAGGTCCGCGTGAACACCGAATTGGGATTGGCATCATCGTTCGAAAGACGGTCGAGCGCGGTCTGGCGCGGCCCCGCCGAGAACACCGAGAACACGCCCTCCGGCAGTTGCGTCATCGGCGCGAGGCCACCGCCGCCGGCGACCGCGCGCGTGCCGGCGCGCTCGAACGGATTGTTGCGGCAGGCGTCGAACACCAGGATCGAGGTGCGCGCCTTCTTGTTCTGCAAGCGCTCGACGATGCGGTCGGCGAGAACAGAGGCGTCGCGCACCAATTCCTCCTGCCCTTCGGTGGCGGCCGGCACGTCGGTCGGCAGCAGGAAATTCTGGCCGGCGATCTCGAAGCCGTGGCCGGCATAGAAGAAGAACGCGGTATCGCCGGGTTCCACGGAGCGGTCGAACGCGAGCAGCGTCTCGGAGAACGCCTGCCGGTTGAGGTTCTCGGCTACCATGACGCTGAAGCCGAGCTGCTTCAGCGTGTCGCCCATGGTGCGGGCGTCGTTGACCGCCTTCTGCAGCCTGGGCACGTTCCTGTAGTCATTGTTGCCGATCACCAGCGCGACGCGCTTTTCGGCCTGGGCGGGTGCGGCCGATGCGACAAATGCAACCGCCCAAAGGATCGCCGAAAGTCTCGAAAGCCAGCTCTTCATCCCGTTTTCCCGCCTGCACGACAAATGCGCCGCCCGTGCGACCGCCGCCTAATAGTCGGACCAGCCGTTTCGCCGGTTCAAGGCCGGCCGCGGACGGCCGTTCCGGCCGGCCACGCCAGGCCGAAATGAGGGATCCGATTTGTCTTAGGTCAAGTTTCTTTTTACGGCCCGCGTGATAGATTCGAACCTCCATCCGGTTCGAGCTCTCCGCACGTCGCAACGGCTTTTCCGTGCACACATGGTCTACTGATCAAGTCGATCCCAAGGATCGCTTCGACTATTGGCGCGAGGTCCGCGCCAAGGGGCTGTTCGGCGTCACCGCCGAGCTGGAAGCCGACCGGCGCCGCGACTTCTTCGGCGAGTTCTCGCTGCGCAAGCTCGGCGATGCCGGGCTGGTCGAGCTGCGCGCCTCGCCGTACCGTGTCGAACGGCGCACCGGCGACATCGCCGACGCGGCCAGCGACAGCCTGTGCATCTATCAGCAGCTTGGCGGCGGCGGCTGGTTCGGCGGCGCGCGGCTCGATGAATTTGCCGTTCGCGACGGCATGTTCGCGACCAGCTACTCGGACCTGCCCTATCGCACTGTCCCCCTGCACGACGACGGCTTCCACCTGCGCATCATCAAGGTCCCGGTCGCGAACATCGTCCCGCCGGGCGCCGAGCTCGGCGAACTCGTCCCCAGGCCGGTGCAGGATGAGACCGCGCTGCGGGCCCTGCTGGAAGCATGCTTCCGCGACCTCATCGAGAGCAACGATGCCGCGGCGGCGGGCACGGCGCCGACGGTGCAGGCGCTGGCCCATATCGCGCTGATCGAGCGCGGCATCATGCGGCCGAAGAGCCGGCTTGCGCAGCAGGCCTTGCGAACCGCCCATTTGTCGCTGGCCCGGCGCCTGATCCGGCGCCACCTGGCGCGTGCGGCGCTGTCGCCAACCCTGATTGCCGGCCTGCTCGGCATCTCGGTCCGTCACCTGCACATCCTGTTCGAGGAAACCGAGATGAGCTTCTCGGAGACCGTCACCGCGCTCCGGCTCGAGCAGAGCCGCCGCCTGCTCCGCGAGCAGCCCAGGCAAACGATCGCCGAGGTCGCCTTTGCCTGCGGCTTCGAGAGCCTTGCGACGTTCTACCGCCTCTTCAATGCATCCGAATCCATGACGCCGGGCGACTATCGCGCACAAACGGCCTGAGCGCCCGTCCGGACCGGCCGGGACACCACGCTCGCAATTCGCCGAAGCTTGGCCGCGCCCCCTTCAGCTCCTTGAACTTCACATCGCCGCGCGATCCGACTTTCGCTGAACCGAAGTGATCAGCCTGCGCGCATTGAGAAGATATTTTCCGGCCATTTCGCCAGAACCACTGCGGCGCTTCGCCCGGGTTCGGCACCGCAAATTTCCTTACCGGCGACGCGCGCGCTCATGCAGAGCGAGGGATCAGTCACGATGCGCGGTAAGCACGGGGATCACAGCCAGGAAACGCTAGCTACAGGCGCGACGCGCATTTATCTCGATGCCGCGGACCCGCGGGCGGATCAAATCCAGGCGTCTGAGCCTGCCCGTGAGGGCTCACCGGCGACCAGCAATCGCGGCTGGGCGCCGTTGCTCGAAGCTTGCCTCGCCGACTTCAAGGAGGCCACGGAGGCCGGTGATACCGCTTGCATTCCTGCGCTGGTCAAGATCGTGGCGGACCTTGCGCTGATCGAGCGCGGTGTGATCAGGCCGGGCAGCCGCCGGGCGCAGCAGGCGCTGCGCGTCGGCCGGCTCAGCCTCGCGCGCCGCCTGATCACGCGCCATCTTGCCAGGCCAAGCCTGTCGCCAGGGATGGTCGCTGGCATCCTCGGCGTCTCGGTCCGCTACCTGCACGTCTTGTTCGAAGCGACCGGGACGAGCTTTTCGCAGACCGTCACCGCCCAGCGCCTGAGCGAGAGCCGAAGGCTGCTTTGCGAGAAGCCGCCGCGGCCGATCGCCGACATCGCCCTCACCTGCGGGTTCGGCAGCCTCGCCACCTTCTACCGGATATTCGGCGATTCCGAAGGCCTGACGCCTGGCGGATTCAGGATGAAAAACAGCGCGGAGGCCCCCGCTGTGGCCCCGCCGTCCGGGACGGGGGTCGTGATTCATTTGACCGCCAAATGACGAAAAGGCGCGTATTTCAGTCAAAACGTTAAGCTTTTTCGGCTATCCGGCCGGTTCCAAGATTGACTTTACCGCTTTCGCCCCTATGTTGCGGGCAACGCGGCCCTCGGATCGAAACGCGATTCGTCAGGTTTGCCGTCCGTCGGCGTTAGTCAGAGCCCCCGAGCTTTATAGAAAAGCGAGCCGTTTCGGGGCCGAACGCGACAGCCTTTTACCTGCGATGCCGAACGGCGGTTTCGACCAGAGGCTCAATGTCTTTTTCCAATCTAGGCCTGTCCGATAAGGTCCTCGCCGCAGTTGCGGCCACCGGTTACACCAACCCCACTCCCATCCAGGAACAGGCAATCCCGCACGTTCTCGCCCGGCGCGACGTCCTCGGCATTGCCCAGACCGGCACCGGCAAGACCGCTGCCTTCGTTCTCCCGATGCTTACCCTGCTCGAGAAGGGCCGCGCCCGGGCACGGATGCCGCGCACCCTGATCCTCGAGCCGACCCGCGAGCTTGCCGCGCAGGTGAAGGAGCAGTTCGACAAATACGGCGCCGGTCAGAAATTGAACGTGGCGCTCCTGATCGGCGGCGTCTCGTTCGGCGACCAGGACTCCAAGCTGATGCGCGGCGTCGACGTCCTGATCGCAACGCCCGGCCGCCTGCTCGACCACACCGAACGCGGCGGATTGCTGCTCACCGGCGTCGAACTGCTGGTGATCGACGAAGCCGATCGCATGCTCGACATGGGTTTCATCCCCGACATCGAACGCATCTGCAAGCTCGTCCCGTTCACGCGGCAGACCCTGTTCTTCACCGCGACGATGCCTCCGGAGATCAGCCGCATCACCGAGGCCTTCCTGCACAATCCTGCGCGGATCGAAGTCTCCAGGCCCGCGACCACCGCCGTCACCGTGACGCAATTGCAGGTCCCGGCCGGTCGCGAAGCGCATGACAAGCGCGAGATCCTCCGCCGCCTGCTGCGCGATGCCAAGGATCTCAACAACGCGATTATCTTCTGCAATCGCAAGCGCGAAGTCGCCGTCCTTCACAAGTCACTCCAGAAGCACGGCTTCAGCGTCGGTGCCCTGCACGGCGATATGGATCAATCCGCCCGCACCGCGGCCCTCGATCAATTCCGGAAGGGCGAGATTCCGCTGCTCGTCGCCTCCGACGTCGCCGCCCGTGGTCTCGACATTCCCGCGGTGAGCCACGTCTTCAATTTCGACGTACCGCACCACCCCGACGACTATGTCCACCGCATTGGCCGTACTGGCCGCGCCGGACGCACCGGTACTGCGATCTCCATCGTCACCTCGCTCGATAGCAAGTCGATGACCGCGATCGAGAAGCTGATCGGCCAGCCGATCCCGCGCGCTGAGGGCGACTACACCGTTCACAGCGAAGCCTCCGACGAGGACGCCGCGCCGCGCCGCTCGCGTGGCCGCGAAGGTTCGCGCGATGGTGCCCGCGGCGGCCGCAAGCCGCGCCGCGAGCGCGAGGCGCGCCACGGTGAACGCGAGCCGCGTCACGGTGAACGCGAAGCGCGTCACGAGCGGGAGCCCCGCGAGGAGCGCGCAGCGAAGCCGGAGCGTGAACCGCGCCACGGCCGCAATTCGGCTCCGCAGGCCGCTCCGTCGCACGTGCCGTCGATCGGGCGTGCCGAGCCACGGCGGCCGCAGCGCGAGGTGGACCACGAGCCCGCCGATCATTCGCACCTGCCCGCCTTCCTGCTGCGACCTGTGCGCGCACGCGCATAAGGCCTGCTCTGACGCCGCCGCGCTAGCGGCGGTATTCCGGACAATTCTCTTGCCGCCCGCGACCGGCGCACGCGCTGATCCTCAGCGTTTGAAGCAAATGCGCGCAGTTTGCGCCTCGCGACAAAGCGCGATGAGATTTGCGTGAAGCGTCATTGTGCCTTAGCTCGTTGTTTGAGCATGATCTTTTCGGAAAACCGCTGCGCACTTTTCCGGATCATGCTCTAGCGAACAAACGAAAAGCGCCCGAAAGTGGCGCTCAAGGCGGACAAACATCGGGCGCGCCGCATGGTCGCCGCAGCCGGCTTCCCCGTAGTTCCACTGTTTACCTTGCCTTCACTCTCGTCCCGTACCCTCGCCCCAATAGTTTAGTCATTGCTGCCGGGTTTAATCGGCATTGCGTGCATTGAGGACGTGACAGTGGTCAAGCTGCTGGACGAACACGAACGTACGTTGGCCTTTGCCGAAGTCGCGCTTGGCCAGATCCGCTCGCTTCGCCAGACCGCAGTCCCCCGCAACTATGAAATCTGGTACGTCTACGCGACCGGATACAACGCGCCGCTCAACAAGGTCATCAACGAGACGCTGGCGCGCAGTGGCAAGCTCTCTGAATCCGATCTCGAGCAGATCTACGAAACCTACCTTTCGCACATCAAGACCTCGGACCGCATCGACAAGGTCGGCGCGCGCGTCATCGGCGAGATCGACGCCGTCATGAAGCTGATCACCGATGCGCTCGACGTGTCCGCGACCTATGACGCCAGCCTCGTCGGCGCCAGCGATAAGCTTGCGAGCGCGACCACCCGCGATCACATCAAGGCAATCGTCGATAGCCTGGCGAAATCGACGCGCGAGATGCGCGAGACCAATCAGGCATTGGAGAACCGGCTCGCGCTGTCGAAGTCGGAGATCAGCGACCTGCAGCATAGCCTCGAGGCGATCCGTGCCGAGAGCCTGACCGATCCGCTCACCGGCCTCGGCAACCGGAAATATTTCGACCGCTCGATCGACATGGCGGTGCAAGCCGCGCTCGCCAGCGGCGAGCCGCTGTCGCTCCTGATGTTCGACATCGACCACTTCAAATCGTTCAACGACTCCTACGGCCATCTCACCGGCGACCAGGTGCTGCGGCTGGTGGCACAGTCGCTGAAGCAGAACATCAAGGGCCAGGACATCACCGCCCGCTATGGCGGCGAGGAATTCGCAGTGGTGCTTCCCAACACGGCGCTGCGGCAGGCGCTGACGGTCGCCGACCACATCCGCCGCGCCGTGATGGCCAAGGAGCTGAAGAAGAAGTCGACCGGCGAGATCCTCGGCCGCGTCACGATCTCGGTCGGCGTCTCCATGCTGAAGCCGACTGACGACACCGACTCGCTGATTGAGCGCGCCGACGCCTGCCTCTATGCCGCCAAGCGCGCCGGCCGCAACCGTGTGATCTGCGAGGCCGATCCGGAATACAGCACCGAGATCCAGACCCGCGTGGCGTGACTTCCCTCACGTCCTCCACAGTCATTGCGAGCGAAGCGAAGCAATCCACCTGCCGCATATGCGGATCCATGGATTGCTTCGCTTCGCTCGCAATGACTGTGGATGGATTGGCTGCCTCAGGATGCGGATCGCTTCTTTGCCGATCGCTTCTTCTTGGCCGATGGCCTCTTCGCAACCGCCTTTTCTGCCGTAGCTTTCTTGCCTGCAGTCTTCTTCGCAGGCGCCTTCGACTTTCGCGCAACCGCTCGTTTCCTTGGCCGCTTGCGCAGCGCGGCGCGCTGGGCGGCGCCGAGTGCCGACCGTGCCCAGACCGCGAGTTCTTCCGAATCATCGAACAGCCGTGCCGGCAGCTGCCAGTAGGAGTTCACCGTGACGGTCTTCGACCGTGTCTGATATTGGAATGGCCCGCAGCCCTCCGCCTCAAATTGCGGGATGGTCTGCTCGTCGGCGCGGAAATAAAGCCCGGCCCGCAGGGCCAGCGCGAAATTGGTGCCGTCAGCCGAGATACCATAGCCGGAGAACATCCGGCGCAGCGTGACCGGGCCGAAATCGGCGAACAGGTCGGTGAGGAATTCGCGGTCCATGTGCCAATCGCCCCCGTTCTGTCGCCTCATGGTAAGGAGCACGTCTCCATCCATGTCATTGCGAGCGTAGCGAAGCAATCCATCGCGCAACAAGCGGAAACATGGATTGCTTCGCTACGCTCGCAATGACGGGCAACACAGGTGCCGATCACACAACAATCGATATGCGGACGTCTCTAGACCGTGGCCGGCTTGAGCTGCACCGATTCGCCGCAACCGCAAGCGGAGACCTGGTTCGGGTTATTGAACACGAACTGGGCCTGCATCTTGTCGGCCACATAGTCCATCTCGGTTCCAAGCAGGAACAGCACGGCCTTCGGATCGACCAGGATCTTCACGCCCTTGTCCTCGACCACTTCATCGGTCGGACGGATCTCGTGAGCGTATTCGACGGTATAGGACTGTCCGGCGCAGCCGCCGTTCTTGATGCCGACACGCAGCCCGACGATCTCCGAGTCGGCGCGTTTCGTCAGCTCAGTGATCCGTTCCGCGGCGGCATCGGTCAGTTTCATGACCTGCGGGCGCGGCCGCTTCGGTTTGGCTGGGGTCGGTGAAACTTGCGTCATGTCACTCATGTGGTCAGTCCCAGCGGCAAATCAATTGCCGATCTTCTTGAGCCTAAGTCCAATCCGTAAAGGTTCTTGATCAGAACCTTGACCTCTTGTTCTGACGCGTTTTCTTCACGCGAACCGGCATCCACTTCGCTCGAAAACGCTGCGACGCATCACCACATATTGAGGACGAGGCGCGCCTCGTCCGACATCCGGTCCGGCGTCCAGGCCGGATCCCACACCAGATTGACGTTGACGACGCCGACGCCGGGAACGCTGGCGACCGCGTTCTCCACCATCTGCGGCAGCTCGCCGGCGGCCGGGCAGTTCGGCGTGGTCAGCGTCATCATGATGTCGACCGAGCGATCATCCTTGAGATCGACCTTGTAGATCAGGCCGAGTTCGTAGATGTCGGCCGGGATTTCCGGGTCGAACACCGTCTTCAGCGCCGCGACGATCTCGCCGCTCATGCGCTCGGTCTCTTCCGCCGGCAGTGCCGAGGTGGTTTCCATGGTGGCCGTCTTGACTTCGGCTGTATCGGTCATGCGAACAATTCCCGCGTCTTGATCAGCGCCTGCGCCAGATGGTCGACTTCTTCCCTGGTATTATACATCCCGAAGGATGCACGGCAGGTGGCCGTGACGTTGAACCGCTCTAAAAGCGGCATCACGCAATGCGTGCCGGCGCGCACCGCAATGCCCTGACGATCGATCACGGTCGCGACATCGTGGGGATGCGCGCCCTTCATTTCGAACGAGATCACCGGTCCCTTGTTGCGGGCGGTTCCGATCACCCGCAGCGAGTTGATCTCGCGCAGGCGCTCCTGCGCATAGGTGAGCAGTTCATGCTCATGCGCGGCGATGCGCTCCTTGCCGATCGAATTGACGTAGTCGATCGCAGCCCCCAGCCCGATGGCCTCGACGATCGGCGGCGTCCCGGCCTCGAACTTGTGCGGCGGATCGCCATAGGTGACCCAGTCCTTGGCCACCTCACGGATCATCTCGCCGCCGCCGTTGAACGGCCGCATCGCCACCAGATGCTCGTGCTTGGCATAGAGCGCGCCGATGCCGGTCGGTCCGTACACCTTGTGGCCGGTGAAGGCGTAGAAATCGCAATCGAGGTCCTGGACGTCGATCGGCAGGTGCACCGCACCTTGTGCGCCGTCGACCAGCACCGGGATGCCGCGGTCGTGCGCCAGCCGGATCACGTCCTTGACCGGAACCAGCGTGCCGAGCGCGTTCGACATCTGGGTGATCGCGACGATCTTGGTGCGCGGGGTCAGGAGCTTCTCGAACTCCTCGATCAGGAAGTTGCCCTCGTCGTCGACCGGTGCCCACTTGATCACGGCACCATGGCGCTCCCGGAGGAAATGCCAGGGCACGATGTTGGAGTGGTGCTCCATGATCGAGAGGACGATCTCGTCGCCCTCCTTGATGTTCACCCCGCCCCAGGACGACGCCACCAGGTTGATCGCCTCGGTGACGTTGCGGGTGAAGACGATCTCTTCATTGCGGCGGGCGTTGATGAACTGCGCGACCTTGCCGCGGGCGCCCTCATAGGCCTCCGTCGCGGCATTGGCGAGGTAATGCAGGCCGCGATGCACGTTGGCGTATTCGCTCTTGTAGGCCTCGGTCATGCGGTCGAGCACCGCATTCGGCTTCTGCGCCGAGGCCGCGTTGTCGAGATAGACCAGCGGCTTGCCGTAGATCTGCATGGCGAGCGCCGGGAAATCCTGCCGCACCAGTGCGACGTCGTAACTGCCGTTGGCGACCGCCTTGTGCATGCTCACGCCCTCGCCTGAAGCCAGCGCTGCGCGGTGGCAATTGCGACCTCGCGCAATGCGTCGCTGGCGATGGTCTCGATCGCCTCGCCGACGAAGGCCTGGATCAGGAGCGCCTGCGCTTCCTTCTCGGGCAGTCCGCGGGCGCGCATGTAGAACAGCAGGCTCTCGTCGAGCGCGCCGGTGGTCGCACCGTGACCGCAGGTGACGTCGTCGGCGAAGATCTCGAGCTCGGGCTTGTTGTCAGCCTCCGCGTCGTCGGACAGCAGCAGCGCACGGGTCATCATCTTGGCGTCGGTCTTCTGCGCGTCGGGGCGGACGATGATGCGGCCCTGGAACACCGAATGGGCGCGGTCGTCGACAACGGCGCGGAAGATCTCGCGGCTCGCGCAGTGCGGCACCGCGTGATCCACGAACAGCGTGGTGTCGGCGTGCTGCTTGCCGTTGATCAGATTGACGCCGTTGGTCTCGACCGTCGAGCCCTCGCCGGCGCAGGTCACCGTCAGCTGATAGCGGCTGACATGACCGCCCGAGGTCAGGCCGAAGGTATTGAAATGGGCATGCGCGCCGAGCGACACCGTCGCCGAGGAAATATTGAAGGCATCGACGCTGTCTTCGACCAGGCGCACGTGATCGAGCCGTGAATTGTCACCGATCGCAACAACCAGTCCGTCATGGGTCTGGTAGGCCTTGGCGCCGTCGGCGGCGAGACAGCTCTCCACCAGCGTCACGCCGGCATCGCGGCCGAGCCGGAGCAGCGACCGCGTGAACGTCGAGGCCGGCACAGTGCCGGATGCGACATGCACGATGTGCAGCGGCTGGGTCAGCACCGTGCCGTTGGCGACGTCGATGACGACCCCGTCGGTCGCCATCGCGCCATTCAGCGCGATCATGGGGTTGGCGACATCGGACGCGAGAGCCTGTGTCGCGACGATCTCGTCGCCGGCTTCCAGCGCGAGGCGCAGCGGATTGATCGAGAGCCCTTTCTCCAGATCTCGCCAATCGGAGAGATCAGGCGCGAACGCGCCGTCGACCAGCACCAGACGCCGGACGCCTTCGATCGCGCGGGCCTGTACGACGGCCCTGGCGCGGCTCAGCGCGGCATCATCCGGGGCCGCCGCGAGCGGCAGCACCTCGCGCATCAGCGCGCGCAGGTCGGTGTATTTCCAGTCCTCGATCCGGCGATGCGGCAGGCCTGATCGTTCATAAGCCTCGAACGCCTGGCGCCGCTGATCGGCGATCTTGCCCTCGCCCGGCAGACGGTCGCGCACCACGGCGAATGCGTCGCCCAGCGCGCGCCCGGTCTCGGTCTTTGCAACAACGTTCATCACAAAACCCGCGTTTGTCAGGCAGCGTCTTCGAACTGCGTGTAACCGGACTCTTCCAGCTCCAGCGCCAGCTCCTTGCCGCCGCTCTTCACCACCCGGCCCTTCGACATCACGTGCACGAAGTCGGGCACGATGTAGTTGAGCAGCCGCTGATAGTGGGTGATCACGACCATCGCGCGCTCCGGCGAGCGCAGCGCGTTGACGCCGTCGGCCGCGATCCGCAGCGCGTCGATGTCGAGGCCGGAATCCATTTCGTCGAGGATGCAGACGGCCGGCTCGAACAGCGCCATCTGCAGGATCTCGTTGCGTTTCTTTTCGCCGCCGGAGAAGCCGACATTGACGCCGCGCTTCAGCATGTCCTGCGGAATGTTCAGCGACTTGGCGACCTCGCGGACCTTCTTGAGGAAGGCCGGCGACGAGATCTCGTCCTCGCCGCGCGCCTTGCGCTGGGCGTTGAGCGCCGCGTGCAGGAAATTCCAGGTGGTGACGCCGGGAATCTCGACCGGATACTGGAACGCCAGGAACACACCCTTGGCGGCGCGCTCGTTCGGCTCCATCTCCAGGAGGTCCTCGCCCCTGAACAGGATCTGCCCGCCGGTGACTTCATAGCCCGGCTTGCCGGCGATGACGTGGGAGAGCGTCGACTTGCCGGAGCCGTTCGGCCCCATGATCGCGTGCACCTCGCCCGGGTTCACCGTGAGCGATAGCCCGTGGAGGATTTCACGCTCCTCGACACGAACCTGCAGATCTTTCACTTCAAGCAGAGACATCTGATTTTTCCTGAGCGTCACCCCGAGGCGCGTCGGCCGCGCCGTTGGCGGGATGGATTAGCCAACTGAACCTTCAAGGCTGATCGAGATCAGCTTCTGCGCTTCCACCGCGAACTCCATCGGCAGTTGCTGCAGCACGTCCTTCACGAAGCCGTTGACGACGAGGCCGACGGCTTCTTCCTGCGAGAGCCCGCGCTGGATGCAGTAGAACAGCACGTCCTCGGAAATCTTCGACGTCGTCGCTTCATGCTCGAACGTCGCCGAGGAATTCTTGGCCTCGACATAGGGCACGGTGTGCGCGCCGCATTTGTCGCCGATCAGAAGCGAGTCGCAGGCGGTGTAGTTGCGCGCGCCGGTGGCCTTGCGGTGCGCGCTGACCAGGCCGCGATAGGTGTTCTGCGACTTGCCGGCGGCGATGCCCTTGGAGATGATCCGGCTCGACGTGTTCTTGCCGAGATGGATCATCTTGGTGCCGCTGTCGACCTGCTGGAAGCCGTTCGAGATCGCGATCGAGTAGAACTCGCCGCTCGAATTGTCGCCGCGCAGGATGCAGCTCGGATATTTCCAGGTGATCGCCGAACCGGTCTCGACCTGGGTCCAGGAGATCTTCGAATTGCGACCACGGCAGTCGCCACGCTTGGTGACGAAATTGTAGATGCCGCCCTTGCCTTCCGAATTGCCCGGATACCAGTTCTGCACCGTCGAATACTTGATCTCGGCATCGTCGAGCGTGACGAGCTCGACCACGGCGGCGTGCAGCTGGTTCTCGTCGCGCTGCGGCGCGGTGCAGCCCTCGAGATAGGAGACGTAGGAGCCCTTGTCGGCGATGATCAGCGTGCGCTCGAACTGGCCGGTGTTGCGCTCGTTGATGCGGAAATAGGTCGACAGCTCCATCGGGCAGCGCACGCCCGGCGGCACGTAGACGAACGAGCCGTCGGAGAACACAGCCGAATTCAATGTCGCGAAGTAGTTGTCCGAGGTCGGCACCACGGTGCCGAGATATTTCTGCACCAGCTCGGGATGCTCGCGGATCGCCTCCGAGATCGGCATGAAGATCACGCCGGCCGCCTTCAGCTCCTTCTGGAAGGTGGTCGCAACAGAAACCGAATCGAACACGGCGTCGACCGCGATCTTGCGGTTCGGCGTCTGCTCGCCACCGGGCGGCGGCTCGACGCCCTCGAGGATCGCGACCTCGCGCAAGGGGATACCGAGCTTCTCGTAGGTCTTGAGGATTTCCGGATCGATCTCGTCGATCGAGGACAGCGTTTTCTTCGGCTTCGGCGCCGCGTAGTAGTAGATGTCCTGGTAGTCGATCTTCGGATAGTCGACGCGCGCCCAGGTCGGCTCGGTCATGGTCAGCCAGCGGCGATACGCCTCCAGGCGCCATTCCAGCATCCAGGCCGGTTCGTTCTTCTTTGCGGAGATGAAGCGGACGGTGTCTTCCGACAGCCCCTTCGGGGCCTTGTCGGACTCGATCAGCGTCTCAAACCCATATCGATACTGGTCGACGTCGATGCGCCGGACGCGCTCGACCGTCTCTTGTACAGCAGGCATTCAATCCTCCGCTCGCGGTTTCAAGGACCGCGGTGGATCTCAAGTTCCGAAAATCTCTTACGATGCTTTGATGACGAAATCCGCTTAGAACAGTTCAAGCTGTGTTTCGTCGTCCCCCCTTAACTAAGGTATCGGCGAGCTTTCGCCAAGCCTTGAGGGTCAAATCCACGTCTGTCTCCGTGGTAGACCAGCCAAGACTAAGTCGCACCGCTCCTTGGGACACCTCCGAACGGTACCCCATTGCCTCCAGCACGTGGGACGGCTGGACCTTGCCCGAGGAGCAGGCGGAACCGGACGAGACCGCGATTTCCCCAAGGTCGAACCCGATGACCGCCGTCTCGGCCTTCATTCCGGGTGCCGTGAACAAGACGGTATTCGGCAACCGCTTGACGTCATCGGAGAACACCAGCACGTCCGGCGTCTGCCGCAGCCCGTGCTCGAGCCGGTCGCGCAGTCCCCTGACGCGGGCTGCATCGGCCTTCAGCGCCGCCATCGCGGCCTTGGCGGCCGCACCGAACCCGGCGATGCCGGCGATATTCTCGGTCCCTGCCCGCCGCCCGAGCTCCTGCCCGCCGCCGCGCAGAAACGCCTCAAGGCCCTCGACGCCCTCGGCGAGCACCAGCGCGCCTGCGCCCTTCGGTCCGCCGATCTTGTGCGCCGACAGCGTCACCAGGTCGGCCTGCGTCGAGGCCAGATCGAACGGGATCTTGCCGAACGCCTGGATCGCATCGACATGCAGCAGCCCGCCGGCCGCATGGACGATTTCGGCGACGTCAGCCACCGGCTGAATGGCACCGGTCTCGTTGTTCGCCAGCATCACCGAGACCAGAGCCGGCGGACCATCGGCCAGCAGTGCGCGCAGATGGTTGAGATCGATCACACCGGCCCGCGTGACATGGATTGCGGAGGTCGCCTCCGTCGCAAACCGACCGCCCGCGAGCACGGACGCGTGCTCGATCGCCGACACCAGGAGCCGCTGCACCGGCGCGCCCGCAGCGCGGCGCAATCCCGGCGTCAGTGCGAGCGCATTGGCTTCGGTCCCGCCGGAGAGAAACACCACGTCCTGCGGCCGGCCGCCGACCGCCTTCGCCACGGCATTGCGGGCATCCTCAAGCAGCCGTCGCGCCCGCCGTCCCTCGCTGTGCACCGAGGACGGGTTGCCGATCAATTCCCACGCCGCAGCCATCGCCGCCTTCGCCTCCTGGCGAAGCGGCGTGGTGGCATTCCAGTCGAGATAGACGCGATCGGCCATGGAGCTATCCGCGGCAACCACCGTGGTTGCGGCCTTCACTGCGAGATAACGACAGTTGACGACCGAGACCAGATCAGATGTCACCGGCACGGGAGATTTTTCACGCGCGGCGGGAGCCTTGCTGCCGCGAGACACGGCGTTCGCGATCCCCTGAGCGCGATAGCATTATGACAGACTGAAACTTCAGGTAGCCTTCGAGGCGATCCGGCGTGTCGATCCGGATCGCCGCCGACGCACTGGCTGCGCGCGCGTTCGCACGCGGATTCGCGACCGCCAAGCGGCACAATTTCCTTGATTTTTGCCCCTTGCGTCATGCTAGAAGGCCTCCAGCGTGCCGCGCGGCGGTGCCTGCGCCGATTTCATCACGAGCTGCTCTGTTCGCGAACCGTCGCTGAAGATGGCTCCAACCGGTTGATTGATCGACGTCAATCAAGGGAACGCGGCAATCAAGGGAACACAATGCCTGAAGTCATTTTCACCGGCCCTGCTGGCCGCCTCGAGGGCCGCTACCACCCGGCCAAGCAGAAGAACGCGCCGATTGCGATGATCCTGCATCCGCATCCGCAGTTCCACGGCACGATGAACCACCAGATCGTCTATCAGTGCTACTACGCGTTCGCGCATCGCGGCTTCTCGGTGCTGCGCTTCAACTTCCGTGGCGTCGGTCGCAGCCAGGGCTCGTTCGATCACGGCACCGGCGAATTGTCCGATGCCGCCAGTGCGCTGGACTGGGCGCAGGCGATCAATCCGGAGGCGCGCGCCTGCTGGGTTGCGGGCTTCTCGTTCGGCGCTTGGATCGGCATGCAGCTTCTGATGCGCCGGCCGGAGGTCGAGGGATTCATCTCGATCGCGCCGCCCGCCAATCTCTACGACTTCTCGTTCCTCGCGCCCTGCCCGTCGTCGGGCCTGATCGTGCACGGCGACAAGGATGCCGTGGTGCCGCCCAAGGACGTCAACACGCTCGTCGAGAAGCTGAAGACGCAAAAGGGCATCGTGATCGACCAGCAGGTCATCCCCGGCGCCAACCACTTCTTCGACGGCAAGCTCGAGCCGCTGATGGAGACGGTGACCGGCTATCTCGACATGCGTCTCGCCAACGTGCGCTGACGCGATCTTGTAGCCCGGATGGAGCGAAGCGAAATCCGGGATCACGGACTCCGTGGTTGGACCTGCCCCGGATTGCGCTTCGCTCCATCCGGGCTACGGATTCCACGTAGCCCGCATGAGCGAAGCGACATGCGGGGCGCGGCCGACAAGAACCCGGATATCGCTGCGCTCATCCGGGCTACGGTCCCTACTTTCATTCCGGCGCCAGCTTCAGCGCCGCAATCCCGACCAGCACCAGCGCAATCCCCGCGACCTTCATCGGGTTCAAGGCCTCGTTGAACAGCAGCACGCCCATGGCCAGCGTGCCGGCCGCGCCGATGCCGGTCCACACCGTGTAGGCGACGCCGACGCCGAGCACCTGTAGCGCGCGTCCGAGCAGGAACACGAACGCGGCGAGCAGCAGCAGCGAGACCAGCGTCCAGCCGAGCCGCGTATAGCCTTCGGCATATTTCATCGAAATCGCCCAGCCGACGTCCAGCAGGCCGGCGACGACGAGCGCGGTCCAGGCAACCGAATGAGACATGGCTTACGCGGCAAGCTTCAGCATATGCGCGCGGTGGCCGACCAGGAACGCATGCAGCAGCGCCGGATAGTCAGGCGACACCGCACTGCGTACGCTCGGCCGCTGTGCCAGCGCGCTGCGCCAGGCGCGAAGTTTTGGCGTGTGCGTGAACACAGCGAGATCGGTCAGCTGGTCGAACAGATCGAAATAGCGGAAGATCGGCGCGAACACCGCATCCACCAGACTGAAATTCTGGTCGGCGAAGAACGGACCGGCGCCGAGCGCAGCCTCGACGCGCGCGAATTTCGCCGCGACCGCCTGCCGCTTGCTCTCGAATGCAGCGGCATCGGTTGCGGTCTCGAGCCCCCAGAGATCGCCGAGAATGGCCGAGCCGAACTCCATCCAGGCGCGATGCTCGGCACGCGCGAGCGGATCTTGCGGATGCAGCTTCGCGCCGCCTTGCGTCTCCTCGATGTACTCGCAGATCACGTTGCTCTCGAACAGCGCGACCTCCTTGCCGTCGTCGCGCGTCACCACCAGCACCGGCACCTTGCCGAGCGGCGAGATCTTCAAAAACCAGTCCGGCTTGCTGGCGAGATCGATGTCGATCCGCTCGAACGGCACGCCCTTCTCACGCAGCGCGATCACCGCGCGTTGCACATAGGGACAGAGCTTGTGGCTGATCAGTTTCAGGGCGGCCATGACGAACCTCGGGTTCAATGCAACTGCATCGAATTAAATGCAACAGCATGGAACTGTCAAGGTAGATGCATTTGCATCTAAATCACGGTCGCGCGATAATGCCGCCGGTCATCGGGATCGGCACCCCCGTGGTGGCGGGGTAGCTCAGCGGCAGGCCCTTCATGCCGCGCGCGGCAAGGAAGCCGAACGCCTGCGCCTCGATCGCGTCCGCCGCCCAGCCGAGCGCCTCGGCCGGCTCGACGGTCGCCGGCGCCAGGCGCTCGCGCAGCATCCGCAGCATCGTGAGGTTGGAGGCGCCGCCGCCGCAGATGATCCAGCTTTTCGGCCGTTTCGGCAGCAGCGGCACGACGCGGGCGATGGCCGCGGCAGTGAAGGCGGTCAGCGTCGCGGCGCCATCGGCCGGCGCCACGGCGCCGAGCTTGAGGCTGGCGAAGTCGTTGCGGTCGAGCGATTTCGGCGGCAGCAGCGCAAAGAACGGCAGCTTCAGAGCCTGTGCGATCCAGGCCTCGTCGGGCCTGCCCAGCGCGGCGAACTTGCCGGCGGTGTCGAACGGCTGGTGCATCTGACGGAACATGAAGTCATCCAGCAGCGCATTGCCCGGCCCGGTGTCGCAGGCGATCAGCGTGTCCGTGCCGTCGATATAGGTGATGTTGGAGACGCCGCCGATATTGACCACGACGATCGGCCCCTCGCGGTTCAGCGATTGCACCAGCGCGCGGTGGTAGACCGGCACGAACGGCGCGCCCTGCCCGCCGGCCTCGACGTCGGCGGCGCGGAAATCGTGCATCACCGGAATGTGGATCACCTTGGCGAGCGCCAGGGCATCGCCGATCTGCACCGTCAGCCTGCGCTCAGGGCGATGCAGCACGGTCTGGCCATGGAACCCGACGATGTCGATGTCCTGGGCCGAGATCCGGTGCTGTGCCGTGAAGCTGGCGACCGCCTCGGCATGGGCCGTGGTGACGGCCTGCTCGGCCTGCCGCAAAATCCCCGGCCGGGCGTCGCGCCGCGACAGATGGACCGCCTCCGTCAGCGCCTGGCGCAGCAGGCTGCGCTCGCCTTCGGTATAAGGCCGATAGCCCGAGGGGCCGAAGGCCTTGATCTGGCGGCCGTCGGTCTCGATCAATGCCACGTCGACCCCGTCGAGCGAGGTACCGCTCATCAGACCGAGTGCCGTTAACATCATGCTGGAAGCGCCCCAGCCGGGAACCCCCGGCTTGTCTCAAACAAGTACATCCTATAATGCCACTGCGCGTCCGCCTGCGGCAGCCTCAAGCATCAAGGTTCCGCAAATAGATGCAAAAACCGTAAAACAAGAATGATCTGGCTCGCCGACAAATGACTGCATTTAAATCGGATTTCCTGAACACTTTACAGGAACGCGGCTTCGTCCACCAGTGCTCCGATTTCGAGGGCCTCGACGCGCTTGCCGCGAAGGGCCAGGCGACCGCCTATGTCGGCTATGACTGCACCGCGCCGTCGCTGCACATCGGCAACTTCCTCACCATGATGATGCTGTACTGGCTGCAGCAGAGCGGCAACAAGCCGATCACGCTGATGGGCGGCGGCACCACGATGGTCGGCGACCCCTCCGGCAAGGACGAGACGCGCGCAATGCGCACGGTTGCGGAGATCGAAGCCAACAAGGCCTCGATCCGCGGCGTGTTCGCCAAGGTGCTGCGCTATGGCAACGGGCCTTCCGACGCCATCATGCTCGACAATGCCGAGTGGCTGACCAAATTGAACTGGATCGAGATGCTGCGCGACATCGGCCGGCACTTCTCGGTCAACCGCATGCTGACCATGGACTCGGTGCGGCTCCGGCTCGAGCGCGAGCAGGAGATGAGCTTCATCGAGTTCAACTACATGGTCTGCCAGGCCTACGACTTCGTCGAGCTGTCGCGCCGCGCCGGCTGCCGGCTGCAGATGGGCGGCTCCGACCAGTGGGGCAATATCGTCAACGGCGTCGATCTCGGCCGCCGCATGGGCACGCCGCAACTGTTCGCGCTGACCACGCCGCTGCTCACCACCGCCTCCGGCGACAAGATGGGCAAGACCGCCAAGGGCGCGGTGTGGCTCAACGCCGACCAGTTCTCGCCCTACGATTTCTGGCAGTACTGGCGCAATGTCGAGGACGCCGACGTCGTCAAGTTCCTCAAGCTGTTCACCATCCTGCCGATGAGCGAGATCAGCAAGCTTGCGGCGCTGGCCGGCGGCGAGATCAACGAGGCCAAGAAGGTGCTGGCGACCGAGGCGACCGCCCTGCTCCATGGCCGCGATGCAGCGAACGAAGCCGCCGAGACCGCGCGCCGCACCTTCGAGGAAGGTGCGCTGGCCGAAACCTTGCCGACGGTGGAAATTCCGCGCGGCGAATTTGAAGCCGGCGTCGGCGTGCTGGTCGCCTTCGTCAAGGCCGAGCTCGTCGCTTCCAACGGCGAAGCGCGCCGGCAGATCAAGGGCGGCGGCCTGCGCGTCAACGATGCAGCCGTGACCGATGAGAAGATGCTGCTGACTTCGGCCAATCTCACGCCGGAAGGCGTGGTGAAACTGTCGCTCGGCAAGAAGCGCCACGTCCTGCTGAAGCCTGCATAGGCGCATTCGCATTTGTCGGTTGTCGGGAGCGCGGAAAGCGCGCTCCCATCTTTCCGATGGACCAGACCACGCCTCCGAACGACACGCTTGCAACGCCGGCGAAGCAGTCCCGCGTCGCGCTGAACGTGCTCGCGCTCTGCTTCGTGCTGTCGGTGCTTGGGCGCGGCCTTAGCGACAGCTTCACCGTTTTCCTGAAACCGATCTCGGAAAATTTCGGCTGGGACCGCGCCTCTGTGGTGTCGGTCTACTCGCTGACCTGGCTCGCCAGCGGCCTGACCGCGCCACTGGTCGGACGCCTGTTCGACCGCTCGGGTCCGCGCGTGGTCTATGCGCTCGGCCTGTCGCTGCTCGGTTGCGCCTTCCTCGTCGCCTCGCGCGCGCAAGCGCTCTGGCAATTCCAGCTCAGCGTCGGCCTCTGCGTCGGTTTCGGCACCGCGCTGATCGGCAACGTGTCGAATTCGATCCTGCTCGGCCGCTGGTTCGGACCACGCCTGCCGACCGCGATGGCCGTGATGTATTCGGCGACCGGCGCCGGCCTGTTGCTGCTGTTGCCGCTGTCGCAGGTTCTGATCGACCGGATCGGCTGGCGCGAGGCCTATCAGGTGTTCGGCATCGGCGCGCTTTGCCTGCTTGTTCCGCTGGTCTTTCTGCCGTGGCAGCTGCTCGCCGGCGGATCGCCGCATATCGTCCGGAAGGCGGAAAGCAGCTTGGCCGACGACGGCTGGACACTGCTCAGCGCGATGCGCCACCACGCCTTCTGGGCGCTGTTCTCCACCTTCTTCTTCACCGCGATCGCGATGTATGCGCTGACCGCGCAGATCGTCGCCTATCTGATCGATGTCGGCTTCCCGCCGCTGCAGGCGGCAACCGCCTGGGGCTTCTCCGGCGTCGCGCTGTTCGTCGGCATGCTGGGCGTGTCCACCCTCGACGGCATCATCGGCCGCCGGCCCTCGGTCTTGTTCAGCTACGGCGTCTCGATCCTCGGCATCATTCTGCTCTGGCTGTTGCAGTGGTATCCGAACTACTGGCTGCTGACCGGCTTCATCATCTGCTTCGGAAGCATGATCGGCTCGCGCGGCCCGCTGATCACCGCGACCGCGCTGAAGATCTTCCGCGGCGAGCGGGTCGGCACGATCTACGGGACGATCATGATCGGCAGCGGCCTCGGCTCCGGCCTTGGCTCATGGGGCGGCGGCCTGATCCACGACTGGACCCACAGCTACAATCCGTTGATCGCCTTCGCGCTGGTCAATGTGGTGCTCGGCCTGATCCCGTTCCTGGTGGTGCCGGCGCTGCGACGGTGAGTTCGGACGCGTCCGCTTGCCCCTGCGGAGGCGATGTGGAATCCGACATGAACGCATGCCGGCCTTGGACCCAACACCTTGGGCCGATAGGCGGCATTCGCGAAATGAAACAGGCCGCCAACAGCAGCGGCCCTAGTCGATGGCTCCAATTCCTTGATTGCGAGAACCGGCTCGAACGGTCTTTTAAGACCCGGAAGTCGATCCTCTGGTCCGGTACTGCTAGCCGCAGCGACGAACTCTCCGGACCGATCCGTCGTCACGCTCGATCGTGACGGTGCGGCATCCGCGATATCCGCGATCATACCCGTAGGCGCGATAAGCGGGTCGATCGTAGTCTCGGTAGTAACGGGGCTCCGGGCCCACTCTCACGCCGCCGAGCGGAGTATCAACGGCAACCTGAGCTGACGCGGGTGCAATGGAGATCGGCGTGGCCATAGCGAAACCGGCGACCGCCAGTACACCAGCCAATAACAGGGCTCTCATGAGAGTTCCTCCTGAGTTTGTTGAATTGCTCTCCAACATCCCAGACAGGGCAAGGTTCCTGCGCGAACGTCATCCGGACGGCGGGCCGCTCGGACTTGGTCGCAGCCTCGGATGAATGCGGACAGGAACCCGCCGCCGCGCGTCAGCGCGCGATCTCAACCGACCTTGAAAGCAGGCGTCGACGAGCGAGCGTTCTAGTTGTTCGTCGTCGGCAGATCGTTCGGGCCGTACTGCTTGAACTCGAAGATCTTGCGCGTCAGGCCGGGCGCCAGCGCGGAGATCGGATTGACGCGCAGCACCGGCGCGCTCGGCGTGCCCACCACTTCGTAGGTCACGCCGATCAGGCCTTCATTGCTGCCGGCGCCGAGGAAAATCCCGAAGAACGGGATCTGGCCGAACATGTTGTTCAACCCGTACATCGGAATGAAGGTGCCGTTCATCCGCACCTGGTTTCCGATATAGTCGATGCTGCCTTCGATGGTCGCGCCGATGGTCGGTCCTTTGACCACACCATTGCGGATCGAAAGCTGGCCGCTCTGGCGCGTGAATTCGGCGCGCAGCGCGTCGAACCCGATGCCGTTCTGGGTGCTGACCGGCCCGCCGGCAACGGCGCGATCGAGTTGGGTTTCGCCCTTCACCGAGAATCCGGTGATATTGATGAGCCCCTCCCTGGGGCTCGGCTCGGGGATCGGCGGCTCCATCGCGAGCGTAAGCTGGCCGCCGACCACCTTCGAATAAGTGTCGATGAAGCGCAGGAACGCACCGGCGTCGCTGGTCTGCAGATAGATCACCTCGCGGCCCTGCTGGCGTCCGCGCATATCGACCGTGACGGGGGTGTCGCGGCCGACCTTGCCGCTCAGCGTGAACGCCTTGAAGAACCCGTTGCGGCGCGAGACCTTGGCGTCGACGCTGCGCAGCGCTTCGCCGTTGAATCCTGCGACCGCGCCGAGTTTCAGATCAACATCGAAATCGGTGGTCCTGGTCTTGCTCTTGGGATCGTTATCGCGGCCGGAGATCGCCGACTTCAGGAAGCCGCGACCGTCGAACACGTCGCCGCGCATCGTCACCTTGATCACGCCGTCGGGACCGCGATCGGCCCGCAGCGAGGTCTTGTCGCCTTCCGACGGCGCGTAGGTCGGGAAGTACGCATTCATGAGATCGCCGTTCTGGTCGACCTCGAGCGCCCCCTTGATCGACACGCCGGCGCCGTCGATCGAGATATCCTCGAACCTGGTCGATTGCCCCTTCGGCACCACGTTGAAGGTCGCCTTGCCGGCCCGGCCCTGCGCCTTGACCCAACCCGGCAGGATGTTGTCGAGCTTGAGCTGGGTCAGGTCGGCCTCGACGCCCATCTTGGTGGTGGGATTGTCGCCGCTGCCGATCTTGCCGCTCAGCTTGATCGGGATCGCGCCCGAGACCGCGGGACCGAGATCAAGCCCGAGGCGCGCGCGGCTCGCATCGTCCAGAGTCGCCTGCAACTTGACGTCGGCATCGCCCTCGGCTGGCTTGCGGTAGTCGAGCGAGGCCGCCTGCCCGTTGATCTTGACATCGCCCTTGACCTGGAAGCCGGTATTGCTGGCGATCACCTTCAGCGCGTTGGCTTCGAGCTTCTGGTTCATCACCAGCTTGTCGACGGCAACGCCGGAGATGTCGGCGGTGACCGAGTAGAGCGTATCGGCCTTGGTCAGCTCGCCCTTCACGGGCATGCCGAGATTGATCGTCGCGGTGACGTTGCCCTTGCTGGCGTTGGGATCGATCGGCGGACCGGAGAGATCGCTGAGCCGGTCGGAGGCGAGGATTTCGGCGGCGGCCGGCACCGGACAGTCGACCCGGAACTTGACCTTCGACGGTGACGGCTTCGGCGCCATGTCCGGCACCTCGAAGGTGAAGTCCGACAGCGTGATCTTGCGGCCCGCCGGCGTGTCGGCAATGCCCTGGTTGATGGTCACGGTCGCGGTGCGGCCGGTCACCCTGGCCTTCAGATCCGCGTCATGCACCGCGGGCATCTGGTCCACCGGACGCACCGTGACACCCGAGGCGACAATGTTGACCGAGAGGCCGTCATCCGGGATCGGCGGTCCCTTGCGCGACAGGTTGTGTACCGGCGAATTGACGCCGACATCGATACGCTGGAGCGTGCCGCGGTCGATCCGCTCGAGCACCCATTCGCGCACCTCGGGCACGATGATGACCGGCCACATCCGTTTCAGGGCCGAGGCCGACATCGGCGTGCCGGCGAATCCGAGCTGCAGCCGCGGCTCGCCGGAATAGTCGATGCTGCCGGTTCCGGCGACGCCGATCTCGCCATTGGAGATGTCGGCCTGGGTCAGCAGCACGCGCTTCTTGTCGGTGTCGAACCGGAAGCCGATGTTGATGCGATTGAAGATCAACGGCGGTTCGTTCTTGTCGGCGCCGGCCAGCACGATGGTGCCGCCCGACAGGCCGGCCTGCCAGTCGGTGACGTTGTCGTTCGGCGGCTCGAGGTGGCCGAGCAGCGTGATGCGGTTGGCGCCCGAGATGATCTTGATCGGCGCCAGCAGCACGCGCCGCCCCGAATCCCATTCCACGCTCATCTCGGCGGAATCGATCGGCATCGGGTAGTCGGGCGTGTCGGTGTCGATGATGTTGCCGGCGCCGACATTGATCTTGCCGCGGAAGTAGGTCGGCAGGCCGTCGCGGCCGAGTTCGCCCTTCATCTCGCCCGACAGCGGCAGGTCGGCGGTGTAGGTCAGATCCTTGGTCCGGAGCGCGAGCAGGATGTTCCGGGTGGAAACCTTGTCGGCCTTGATGTCGACCGAGCGCACGCCATTCTGCTGCGGTCCGACCAGCACGCGCACCGACCAGGGTTTTGCGCCTTCCTCGCCGAAGCTGAGCGCAACGCCGCCGCCGCTCGGGCGCCGCAGGCTGAGGCTGATGTTCTCAAAGCTCCATTTGTTGCCGCGCTGCTGATCGTCGACGACGAGATTGCCGTTCTTCAGGCCGATCTCGTTGAGGTTCTGCCCGTCGAGGCCGGTCATGCTGAGGCTGTCGAGCCAGTCGAGACCGGCGAGCAGCCCGCTCTGGGCCGAATCGGGCGACGCCGAGGGCTCGGCGGCAGCTGGCGGCGAAGCAACCGGCGGCGGCGGGGCTGCGGGTGTCGGACGCGGGAATGTCGGCGGCATCCCCGCCTCCCGCTTGGAGGCAACGCCGGTGGCCAGCGGTTTTGCGGTGTCGCCGGCGGACACGGTAACATTGCCGTCCGGCGTGATGCGCACCGACAGTTCAGCATCGACCAGATTGAGGCTCTCCGCCCGCAACTGGCCCATCAAGAGCGCGGTTCCCGACAGGCGCACTTCGGCCTTGGGCGCGCTCGCAACCACCGCATGGTCGCGGTCGCGGACGATGATGTCGCGGATGCGCACCGCGATCCTGACGCGGCCGGCGCGCTCGATCTGCGTTCCGCCGACCTCGACCGTGTTGCCGTGGCCGATGTTCTCCTCGATCGCCGCGGCGAGCCACGGCGTCGCCATGTCGAGATTGATCGGGCCGGCGCCGAGCCGCCACCACAGCCCGCCGAAGCAGGTCGCGAACATCGCGACCAGCACCACGAGGACCAGTCCGATGCGACGGATCCAGCGCTCGCCGTTCAGCCAGCGCTGCATGCCGGAGCAGAAATCGGTGAAGCGATGCAGGTTGGTGTGGGAACGCGCCAGCAACTGCCGCGCACGGTTGCCCGCCGCCTCATCCTGCTCGTCCCACGCAGCGTCGTCCTCCCATTGCGAGAGGTCAGCCCCGGCGCGCGGATTTGGACCCTGCGGCGACGTGTTCCTTGCCATTGCCTCTCGGTGCTGACGGCGAAGCTGATCGCCGCCATCGGGGCGCCCGTCGATTCGTATCGAGCGCTCCTGTGCCGGCATCGCCGCCTATCCTCGCCTAATCATGTTACTCGCCGATGGCCCCCAGAGCGGACCAAACCAACCAATCAAAAGCCAATTCAGCAAGCGGACGGGTCACGCGTCGAATTCCTTGTCACCTTACTCCGTGGCCATCAAACTTGCCCAGCGGCCGGTGCGAATCCGGCCGCCGCCAATAAGACCGCAATACCCCAATGGTTGAGCTTCGGAAAGCGACGAAAGGAAGGCGTATGTCCAAGAAAACGCGCAAGAAATCCTCCAACACAACCGGGAAGCGGGTCGCAACAAAGGTTGCGCGCGCCGCAAGCGCAAGCACTGGGAAGTCCGCGACGAAAACCCGCACAGCGGTTGCGAAGAAGGCAGCGGCCAAGAAAACAACTAAGAAAACGACCAAGGCGACCGCAGCGGGTGTTCAAAGCAAAGCCTCGCACAAGGCGGCATCGAAACCGTTAAAGCGAGAGCCGGCCGCTACCGTGACCAGTTCGTCCGCCGTCACACTTGTCGAGGGCGCCACTGCACCGGCCTTCAACCTGCCGCGCGACGGCGGGGACAGCGTTTCGCTGAAGGATTTTGCCGGCAAGAAGCTGGTGCTGTTCTTCTACCCCCGCGCCGACACCCCCGGCTGCACCAGGGAGGCGATCGATTTCACCCGGCTCAAAAGCGAGTTCGTAGCGGCAGGGACCGAAGTGGTCGGCATTTCCGCCGACACGGTTAAGGCGCAGGAGTCATTTCGAAACAAACACCAGCTGTCGGTGCCGCTGGTCTCCGATCCGGCCCACCAGATGCTGGAGGCCTATGGCGCCTGGGGCGAAAAATCCATGTATGGCAGGACCTTCATGGGAATTATTCGCACGACGGTTCTGGTCGATTCCGGTGGAAAAATTGCCCGGATCTGGCGTCATGTGAAGGTCGACGGCCACGCCGAAGCGGTATTGGAGGCTGCCCAGGCGCTCTGATCGGGCGGGTTCCGTTTCCTGAAAATTAACCATGACGGGCTCAAATCGGCCCCGCAAATTAGCCGTACGGAGCTTGGTCCGACCGGCCGCGGGAGTACCGATGTCGAGCCGGTCCGGTCACCACAAACACCATCATCCGCAGGACCATGGCCGGACGCCGATACGCCGTCCGGCAGCCCATCACCCCGCACCTGCCGCCGCGGTGGTGGCGGCCTCCGGCGAGGGCTATACCCTGGTCCATGCCGGCAAGCAGGTCCGGTTCGGGCCGGTGGTGTTCTGGATCATCGTCGGCACCGTGGTGCTGCTCGGCATGTGGTCGGCGGCGACCGCGACCTATTTCGCGTTCCGCGACGACGTGCTGACCCGGCTGATCGCGCGCCAGGCCGAGATGCAATACGCCTATGAGGACCGCATCTCGGAGCTGCGCGCCAAGGTCGACCGCACCACCAGCCGCCAGCTGCTCGACCAGGAGCAGTTCGACCAGAAGCTCGACCAGATCATGAAGCGGCAGTCGACGCTGGAATCGCGCGCCACCGCGCTCGGCGCGATGCCTGACGTCACGAGCACCGGATCGATCAAGCCGCAGGGCCGCGCCGAGGCGGCGCCGTCCTCAGGCACGCCGAAACCCTCCCCGATCAGCGACACCGTGATCTTCGTGGCGCCGCCGGATCGCGAGGCGCGGCTGGAATCGCGCGCGCCGCTGATCGCCAAGACGCAGCCGAACCAGTTCGCCAAGGCCCAGGGCGTCGACAACGTGCTGGTCCGCCTGCAAACCTCGCTTGACCAGGTCGAGCGGCGCCAGGTTGCCGCGCTCGCCTCGGTCGAGGACAGCATCGATTCCAAGGTGCGCCGGATGCGCGGCGTCATCTCCGATCTCGGCCTCAACATGGCGCAGCTCGAGGCGGCGACGCCGCGCTCCGGCATGGGCGGGCCCTTTGTCCCTGTGAAACTCTCTGCCGACGCCGGCGCGTTCGAACGCCAGCTCTATCGCATCAACATCAACCGGGCACAGATGCAGCGACTGAACCAGACGCTGGCGCTGGTGCCTTACCGCAAGCCCGTGGTCGGTGAAGTCGAATTCACCAGCGGCTTCGGCGTGCGCTCCGATCCCTTCCTCGGCCGGCCGGCAATGCACACCGGCCTCGACTTTCGCGCCGCGCAAGGCGATCCGGTGCGTGTCACCGCCAACGGCAAGGTGGTGTCGGCGGGCTGGGCCGGCGGCTATGGCCGCATGGTCGAGGTCGATCACGGCAACGGGCTCTCCACCCGCTACGGCCATCTCTCCGAGATCGGCGTCAAGGTCGGTGAATACGTCAAGATCGGCCAGGTGATCGGCGCCGTTGGCTCGACCGGCCGCTCCACCGGTCCGCATCTGCACTATGAAACCCGCATCGACGGCGAAGCGGTCGATCCGCAGAAATTCCTCCGCGCCGGCGTTCGGCTCAGCGCCGGCTAGCTCAATCTCACGACGATCGATCTGAACATCGGCGCAAGCGGTCTCGCTTGCGCCGATCTTGTTTGTGGTTTCAGCGGCGGCCGCCGCCGCCCATGCCACCGGGCGGTCCGCCACCGCCGAATCCGCCGCCGGGCCCGAACGGACCACCACCGCCGCCAGGACCGAACGGTCCGCCGGGCGGGCCGAAGCCACCGGGACCGGGGCCGGTCGGTCCACCACTCAGGGGATCAGGCGCAGGCCCGCCGCCTGGCGGGCTGCCGCCCGGCATGCCGGACGGCGCCCCACCGCCGCCACCAGGCGCGCCGCGGCCGCCCGGGCCGCCCGGTCCCGATCCATGACCCGGCCCGGATCCGCCGGGGCCGCGGCCCGGCGTGCCCGGGCTCTTCACCGACGAGCCCGGGAACTTGCCGACCGACTGCACCGATTCGACGCGCAGCTCGCGCGGGCCCGACAGCTGCGCGTTGACGACGACGCGCGTATCGGCCGCCGGCGAAAACCGCGAATGGTCGCGCGCGACAAAGCCGGAGCCGAGCTGCAGGTCGTTGCCGACCCGCCGCACATAGGCCTCGATCAACAGCCGGTTCGCGCCGGCGAGATCGGAGAAGTCGTCGGCCCGACTGCGCGACACCTGCATCACGCCCTGCGCGACGTGTCCCTCGGCCTGCACGCGCTGACCGACCAGCGCCGCATCGACGCCGGCGAGCTTGAGCTCGCCGATCCGCAAGACGCCGGCACGGTCGCGCTCGAGCGGCCCTGCGACACGCGCCGCGGCGTCATGGCGCTCCTGCACCAGACTTGCGACGACGATGCCGTCGGTACGGCGCAGCCCGAACACGGCGACATGCGCGCCCACTTTCAGCCAGCTCTCGCGTCCGGTCCAGGCGACCGTCTGGCCGAGCACCGTCAGCCCGCCCGGCTTCATTTGCTCGACCGGCCCGGTCACCTCGCTGGTCACATCGATGCGTTTGGTCGACAGCGTGCCGCCGGCATCGCGCTGCGCCACCACGCGCGCGAGCTGTCCGATCCGCAGCGCCTTGGCGCTCGCCGCCTCGCCGTCGATTCTGACCGGCACCTCGGGTGCGTAGGCGACGCGCTCGCCATTGACATAGATCGAGCCGAACCGCTGGATCACCCCGACGATGCCGGTGCCACCGATGCCCTGATCGGAACCGGTGATGCCGGTGCCGCCGATGCCTTGGTCGTTGCCGCGCTTCTTGACCTGCGCGCCCGCGAGCGACGTTCCGGCAAGCCAGAACGCTGCCAGCAGCGCGCGGCGCGAAATGACCGGCGGGCGCTTCACGCTGCACCGCCTTCGTCGGCATCGTCATCGACCGGACCATCCGGCCCCTCGCGGTAGATGTAGATGCCGAAATTCCAGCGATAGTCGCCGCCCTTGTCTTTTGCGAGCGCGCGGTTGGCCTCGCGGTTGGCAACCTTGAGCGCCTCCATCGCCAGCTCGCGCGAGCGGCCCTCGAGCCGTTTCGCCAGCTTCGCCGACAGGCCGTCGTAATGCACCGCGCGTTCGAGGAAGCGCGGCGCGGCCGACGACACGTTCATCTCGGCGGCCGCCACGTGATCATGCAGGTTGCGGCCGAGATAGTGCCATTTGCGGTCGTCGTCGCCATGCGGCACGAAGGCCTCCTCGACCAGCATGATCTCGTCGTCGTCATTGATGGTGACGAGCTTGCGGTCGAGCCATTCGTCCAGCACGGCGCGCGGCCGCACATCCTTGGTGATCGATTCGACCAGCGTCTCGAACGACGGCGCGCCTCCGTCCGCGGTGCGCGGCAGCGGCAGCGGATCGCCCTTGGCATCGGTGAACTCGGGCCCGGCCAGCCAGCGCGCGATGATCGCGCTGGTGCGCGACAGCGTCGCCGGCACCGCATTGACCGGCGCGCCGGCGCCGCGCAGCCGCGCCACCTCCTTGCGGTGGATGCCGGTCAGCAGGCTGACGCGGCTGTCGGTCTGCTCTTTGCCCTCGAGCGCGAAGTCGTGCTCGGCGACGTTGACATAGAGCTCGCGCAGCAGCTGGGTCAGCGCCGGAAACGTCATGCCGCCGCGGATGCAGAGCCGCACCAGCGGACGCAGCATCCGCGCCAGCGGCGCATGCAGCTTCGCTGCGGCGATCGGCGCAGACGATCCCACCTTCGACTTCGGGCCCTTGGCATTCATGCCTAACTTTTAGCCGTCCGCGCCGTGGGACACAATCCCACCTCACTTGACGTGTGACATTTTCCCACTTATGGGAAACAAAATCACCTCCGGACACAGCTCGCGCGCTCGCCAGCGGGTGTCACGGAGTCCGGCACTGCCGCCATCGCCACGGACCGCTCCATGACGTTTGCCCGATTCGACCTTGCGATCGCGGAAGCCTGCCGGATCGCCCAGGTTCCCTTTGAGGAGTTCGTGTCGACGGTGATGGCGGGCGGCTATCCCTGTCTGCCGGGCGTTGCGCCCGGATCGCCGCGCCGCTTCGACGAAACCGACCTGCTCGCGCTCTACATCTACGGCCGCCTGCTCGCCTTCGGCTTCGGCGGTCTGCGCGCCGGCGAATATGCCTGCCGCGCGCATGCCGGCCTCCGCGCCGAGCCACGCGCGCAATCGATCTCGATTGCGCTGACCTCCGACGGCGGCAAGCGCGTCGTGATCGAGCAGGATCTGCAGCGCCCGGCAGCGGCAATGCTGCCTGAGCGGATTCATTTCGACATCGCCGCGATCAGGCGCCAGTTGCAGCCGATCGAACGCAGCACCGCCGAGCCGGCCTGACGCTCCGCTAGAGCACGCATCTGACGATGCGTTCCGACCTCTCCCCGCACGCGGGGCGAGGTGAAGCGGAGGCCGTTGCTCGATCCACAAGTAGGCTCATGGCGCTTTAGATACGCCCGCATTCGCTCGCCCGCGCCGTCGCGGCGCGATCGCACCGTCATGCGTTCCGCCGCCGTCCGCAAAAAGTTG
Organism: Bradyrhizobium sp. USDA 4502; assembly: GCF_054063355.1. Lineage (NCBI taxonomy): Bacteria > Pseudomonadati > Pseudomonadota > Alphaproteobacteria > Hyphomicrobiales > Nitrobacteraceae > Bradyrhizobium > Bradyrhizobium sp. USDA 4502. Next base: position 2,719,990 of record NZ_JBSSGF010000001.1, on the reverse strand, counting down.
TCCACCGCCATACGTGGGACATAATCCCACATTTTAGTCCGCCCGCCATTGACGTGTGAAATTTTCCCACGTATCCAGAATTCATCCAAAAGGGAATCCGACCCAATGTCTCTTCGTTCGTCCCGCGAATCCTGTTCATTTCAGGAACCCGGTCGGTTCGCCGCCACCGCACTCCGTTTCACGCCGCAGGCGCCATTCTGTTTCACGCCGCAGGCGCCTTGCGGCCCGATCGAGCCGGTGTTTCCGGCGCTGCTGCGCTCGCTGGTGTTCGCCGCCGCGCTGGCGCTGCCGTTCATCGTCGCCCTGTTCGTCGCATGATCCGGATCGAGCCGCCCATGATCGTCGTCAACGAGCCGGCCCGGCGTCCGTCGGTGCTCCACATCTTCAAGGTCTACTATCCCGACCTGTTCGGCGGCACGCTGACGGTGATCCGCGATATCTGCGCCGGACTAAAGGACACGTTCAACGCCGCCGTACTGGTCTGCTCGCGCTCCGGCGGCGAGCAAAAGATCGTGGTCAACGACGTTGCGGTCGAGCGCGTGCACTCGTTCGGCGACGTGCTGTCGCTGCCGGCCGCGCCGACCTATCCGTGGCGGCTGTGGCGCCGCATCGCCGAGCACGACCTGCTGGCGCTGCACGCCCCCTTCCCGCTCGCCGACCTCGTCTTCGCATTCGGGCTCGGCCGCACCCGCCCGCTGGTCGTGCACTGGCACGCCGACATCGTCTCGCACGCGGCCTTGCGCTTCCTCGTCGAGCCGATGATGCGGCGAACGCTGCGCCGGGCCGCCGCGATCATCGTCTCCGATCCGGTGCTGATCGAAACCACGCCGCTGCTGCAGGAATTTTCCGACAAGTGCCACGCCGTTCCGTTCGGCGTCGATGTCGCCAAATATGACAGGCCGGCCGCACAGGCCGACGACGTCAATGCCCGCGGCCGTCTCGTGCTCGCCTGCGGACGGCTGGTGCCCTACAAGGGTTTTGACGTGCTGGTGCGCGCCGCGCATGCCCGCAATTTCGAGGTCTGGATCGTCGGCGAGGGCCGCGAGCGCGACAACCTCGAGCAGCTGATCCGCGACTATGGCTTGCAGGACCGCGTCCGCCTGCTCGGCTCGGTGTCCGAGAGCGAACGCATCAAGCTGATGCGCATCGCCGACGTCTTCGTGATGCCGTCGGTGACCAATGCGGAGACTTTCGGGCTGGCGCAGCTCGAGGCGATGGCCGCAAGCCGGCCCGTCGTCAACACCGCACTCGACACCGGCGTTCCGCATGTCGCCCGCGACGGCCTCGAGGCCATCACGGTGCCGCCCGGCGATCCCACCGCGCTCGCCGACGCCATCGAGACGCTGATCAACGATCCCGAGCGGCGCCGCCGCATGGGTCAGGCCGCACGCCATCGCGCGATGACGAAATACTCAACCGCAGCCTTCAAGGAGGGAGTCGAGACGGTGTATCGCAAGGTCGTTACCGAGGAGGCCGCCGCAAGGGACGCGGGGTCGTCAGCCCCAGCCCCGCGTCCCCGAACGGCAGGTTTCGTCGGCGCGATCCAGATCGCGGCAACACTGGCCTGGTCCGACGTGCGTCATCGCTACGTCCGCTCCCTCCTTGGACCCTTCTGGATGTCGATCCAGATGGCGATCATGGTGGCCGTGCTCGGCTCGGTCATCGGCCATCTCTCCAACGCCAGCGCGGTGGCGCGGCTGCCGATGCTGGCGGCGAGCCTCACCGCCTGGACCTTCCTGAACAGCGTGGTGCTCGACGCCACCACCGCGCTGCAGGGCTCGGCCAGCCTGATCAAGGATCGCGCGCTGCCGCCGGTGATCTTCCTGCTGCAATGTACCTTCCGCCAGGCGCTGTTCGCCGCCCATAACGCGGTCGTGCCGCTACTCCTGTGGCTCGTGCTGACGCCGCGCGATGTTGGCGGCGCCATTGCCGCCCTCCCCGGCCTCGCCCTGTTCGTGGTCTGCACGCTGGGGCTGAGCCTCGTGCTCGGCGCGCTGGCGACGCGTTACCGCGACATCAAGCCGATCATCGAGTCCTCGCTGACGCTGGCCTTCCTGGCCTCGCCGATCATCTGGACATCCGAGATGATCGATCGCGGCTCGACCGTGATGCGGCTCAATCCGCTGACGCATCTGTTCGCGATCTGGCGCGACCCGCTGGCGACCGGTCATGTCGCAACGGCAAGCGTGATCTACGTGCTGGCGTGCCTCGCCGCGCTCGCGATCGCCGCGATCGTCACCACGACTCATCTGCGCAAAGCGGCATTCTGGATCTAGGGCATGGCAAGCATCCACCTCCGCGACGTCTGCCTCGATTATCCGCTGTACGGCGCCTACGACTTCTCGCTGAAGCGCCGCCTGCTCGGCCGCTTGTTCCGCCAGGCCAGCGAGATGCGGACCATCCGCGCGGTCGACAGCATCTCGATCGAGGCGAACGCCGGCGCCCGCATCGGCCTCGCCGGCCCGAACGGCTCCGGCAAGTCCACTCTGCTGCGGCTGATCGCCGGCGTGTTCCCGGCGACCAGCGGCCGCGTCGAGATATCAGGCAACATCGTGCCGCTGCTCGGCCTCGGTGCCGGCGTCAATCTCGATTTCGTCGCCGCCGACAATATCAGCCTGCTGCTGCGGATCTCGGGACGCAAGCCGACGCCGGCGATCCTGGACGAGATCTGGGCGTTCACCGAACTGGAGGAGCGCATGCAGCGGCTGCCGCTGCGCATGTTCTCGTCGGGCATGCTGATGCGCGTGCTGTTCGCGACCGCGACCGCGTTTCCCGCCGATATCCTGCTGCTCGACGAGTGGCTCAGCGTGGTCGACGAGAATTTCTCGGCCAAGGCCGAGCAGCGGCTGCGCAAGATGGTCGAGACCGCGGCGATCGTGATCATCGCCTCGCACGACCACGCCCTGCTGCGCCGGACCTGCAACAGCATCATCAATCTCGATCACGGCCGCATCGCCAGCACCGTCGGGCTGGATGCGCCCGTCCCGCATCACCTCGAGCTTAGAGAAATCAGCGCATGACAAAGATCCTGGTCGTCAGCGAGGCGCTTGGCGAGCCCAACCACAAGCGCGGCATCTTCCATTTCACCCGTGAATTGATCCGCTCGCTGGCCGGCGACGGCCATGCCCTGACCCTCGTCGTGGAGACCACGCGCCGGTACCGGAAGCTGCGCCGCAGGCAGCAGCGGACGCGCCTGCTGCCCGAGGACTCCCGGCTGATCGAGCTGCTCGCGCTCTATCGTTACCTCGATGAAACCGACATGAACTCGCCGATCATGCGCGGCGGCCTGCGCCGCACCGTCAGCTGGTTCAAGCACAAGCTCGACGCGGCGACCTCGCTCGAATTCATCATCGCCTTCCTGCGCTCGATTCATCTGCTGCCGACCAGCGTCAAGCTGATCGAGAACCGGACCGAGGGCCTCGAATACATTCCGACCGATTTGCGCCATCTCGAATTGTTCGGCGATTTCCTGCTCGAGCCCGGCTTCTACAGCTATCAGGACACCTCGGCCCTGACCCGGTTGCCGCCACCGCGGGTCGATGCGCGCGACTATGACGTCATTCTCGTCGACACCCCGACCCGGGTTGCGATCCAACGCCGCCCGGGCGCAAAGGTGATTTGCGTCGTGCACGACCTGTTGCCGATCACCGATCTCAAGCTGGACGACATCGCGACACGCCTGTTCCTGTCGCGCCTTTTCACCAGCGTGAATCAGGCTGACGAGCTCGCCTTCGTCTCGAACTACAGCATGAACCGCTTCCGCGCCCTGCTCCCGCAATATGCGCATATTCCGGCGCGAGTGGTCTATCCGCGGACCCGCTTCGACGTCGCGGAAGCGCCGCTTGCGCCGGTGCCAACCGCCGTCCCGGCTCGGCCGAGCTTCGTCGTCATCGTTTCGAACGAGCCCCGCAAGAACCTCGCGGCCGTCATCCGCGCCTTCCGCAAGCTGCCGGAGGCCGATCTCGTCGTGATCGGCTATGCCGGCGGCGCCAACCAGGCGCGCAACCTGCCGAAGAACGTCCGCTTCTCCGGCTATGTCGACGAGCACGAGAAGGCGGCACTGATCGCGGACGCGCATGGCCTGATCATGCCGAGCCTCGCCGAAGGCTTTGGCGTCCCGATCATCGAGGCATTCGCGGCCAACACTCCTGTGCTGTGCTCCGATATTGCCGTGTTCCGCGAGGTCGCGGGCGAGCTTGCCGACTATTTCGATCCGTTCTCGACCGACTCGATCTGCGCTTCGGTGCGGCGCGTGCTGGCGCAGCAGGAGCAATGGCGCGACCGGATCCGCGCGCGGCGGGCCGAACTTGCAGAGCGGTTCGGCCACCACACCCAGGCGCGCGACCTGCTGTCGCATTGGGCTGCCCCGGACGTCGCGGCCGCCGCCGAGGCGCTCACCGCCGCGATGGCGACCTTCAACGGTGCAACCGCGCACGGCGTGTAACCGGTCATGAGCACCGATTCCGACGCCATTGGTCTCGCAATCGAACCGCCAGCACGATGGCGCGATCGCGTCCGCACCTGGTCCGGCTCAGTCCCCTATGTCCGCGCCGCCGATACCCTGATCGTCTTGGCCGCGGCGTCGCTACCCTGGTCGACCACGGCATTCGCCGTCTTCATGCTGCTGTGGCTTGTCGCCGTGATCCCGACCATCGACTGGGAGCAGTTCATTCTCGACCTCGCGCAACCGGCCTTTGCCTTGCCGATCGCGCTGGTCGCACTCGCGGTGATCGGCCTAGCGTGGTCGGAGACGAGCTGGGTCGAACGGCTGCAAGGCATCAAGCCGCTCAGCAAGCTGCTGCTGCTGCCGTTCCTGCTCGGCTATTTCCAGCGCTCACAGCGCGGGCTCTGGGTATTCGTAGCCTTCCTGGTATCGTGCACGCTGCTGATGATCCTGTCCTGGATCGCGCTGGCGGTGCCGCAGCTCAAGCTCGCGCACACCGCATCCGACGGCGTGCCGGTCAAGAACTACCTCGACCAGAGTCAGGAGTTCGCGCTCTGTGCGTTCGCGCTGGCACTGCCGGCATTGACGACGCTGCGGGCCCGGCAATGGCGCTTCGCTGCCGGCGCCATCGCGCTGATGCTGCTGTTCGTCGCCAACATGCTTTATGTCGTCTCTGCGCGGACCGCGCTGGTCTACATGCCGGTGCTGTTGATCCTGTTCGCCTCGCTGCATCTGTCGCGGCGCGCCACGCGGCTGCTGTTCGCCGGCGTCGCGGTCACCAGCCTCGTGGTCTGGACCACGTCTCCCTACCTCCGCCAGCGCATCGCCGACGTCGGCATCGAGTATCGGGCCCACGATACGTCAGGCATCGCTTCCACGGCGCAGCGCCTGACCTATTGGCGGAAGTCGGTGAAGTTCATCGGCGAGGCGCCGTGGCTCGGGCACGGCACCGGCGCGATCAGGCGCATGTTCACGCAGGATGCCGTCGGACAAGCCGGCCTTGAGGCCGAGGTGATCAACAACCCGCACAACCAGACCCTCAATGTCGGGGTCCAGTGGGGGCTGATCGGCATCCTGCTGCTCTACGCGATGTGGATCAGCCACGTCAGGCTGTTCGCCGGCCGCGATCTCGTGAGCTGGATCGGACTCGCCGTGGTCGTGCAGAACATCACAAGCTCGCTGCTCAATTCGCATCTGTCCGATTTTCACGAGGGCTGGATGTACGTGATCGGCGTCGGCGTCGCCGGCGGCATGGCGCTTCGCGCCCGCCGGCCGGAGAAAATTATGGCGTAGATTTGTGACTCACGCCGCGCAGCACATTCGGTGTCGTCCCTGCGAAAGCAGGGACCCATAACCACAAATACTGATTGTTGCGCGATGCTGGAACGACGAGTCCCTTCAACAACATCCGCTGCGGCGTATGGGTCCCGGCCTTCGCCGGGACGACAGCGGTGTTTACCGAGCCAGCGCCGCCCTCATAACGACCACTCGCCTACCGCGACGCCTCGTGCCCGACCTCGCCGGTGATGACGTCACCGAACAGCTCCCAGGCCTCGCCGTTGAAGCGCATCAGCTGCATCTGCTCGATCGGGAAGTAGTCGTCGGGGGAGGTGTTGACCATGACTCCCGGGAGCATCAGGTCGGAGTGGAAGTTCTTCAGGCTGGCGGCCTGCTTCATCACGTTCTCGCGCGTGAGATTGTCGCCGCATTGCTTCAGCACCTGCATCATCGCCTCGGCCTGGACATAGCCATAGAGGTTGTTGGCATTGGCCTTGTCGCCGTCGGGATAATATTTGTCCATGAAGGCGCGCCAGCTTTGCACCGCCGGATCCTTGTCCCAGGTCGGATCGGTCGGGTCCTTCAGATAGGCGGTCGAGATGATGCCCTTGGAGAACTCGAGTCCGGCCGGCTTCAGCACCGAGGCGACCGAGGTCGCGGTGTTGGCGAGGAAGAATTTCGGCTTCCAGCCGAGCTCGCCCACCTTCCGGATCGCCTGCGCCGAGCCCTTCGGCGCCGCCCAGGAGAAGAAGATGTCGGCGCCGGAATCGTGCAGCGCGACGATCTGCGAATCGATCGAGGGATCGGAGACCTCGTACGACTTGTCGGCGATGATCATGCCGACCTTGTCGCCGAGCCCGTCCTTCAGGCCCTTGAACTGATCCTTGCCGGCATCGTCATTCTGCCAGAACACCGCGATCTTGCTGTCAGGGAATTTGTCGCGAATGTACTTTGCGTAGATGCGGCCCTCGCTCTGGTAGTTGGGCTGAAAGCCCATCGTCCAGGGGAAGTTCTTGGGGTCGCCGAATTTGGTGCCGCCGGAGGCGACGAACAATTGCGGCACCTTCTTGGCATTCATGTATTTCATGATCGCCGAATTGGACGGCGTGCCGAGCGGCTGGAAGATCAGCAGCACCTCGTCGCTCTCGACCAGCTTGCGCGCCTGCTCGATCGCCTTCGGAGGCGAATAGGCGTCGTCGTAGCTGATGAAGTTGATCTTGCGGCCGTTGATGCCACCCTGCTCGTTGGTCATCTTGAAGAACGCGGCCTCGGTCTTGCCGATCACCCCATAGGACGACGCCGGGCCGCTGTATGGCATGATGTTGCCGATCTTGATTTCGCCATCACTCGCGCCGGGATCGTATTTCTTCTGCGCGGTGGCCGAGGTCGCGATCAGTGCCGCACTTGCGAACGCCGCGATTGCGCCAATATATCCGAAACGAGCCGGCATCGTTTTCTCCCGATTTTTGTCGTTGGTTTTGGCGGCAAGTCTCGCAAGAGACGCATGTGCTGGCAAGCGCTGGGTTTTTCCGTTGGGCGAAACGGCATTGTTGCCTGGCGCTATTTATGATTGAAGGTCGATCTGGGGATCACGAGTCGAGGCGTTCTGATTGCGTAAACCGGACATCCGTACCGGTCCGCGGCATCCGCATCTTGCGGCCGCGGGCTATGAGATCACGCGCCGCCTCAGCGAGTCTGCGCTGGCGAAGCGTGGCCTGCACAAGGCAAATGGCGCGTTCGCGCAGCGCACGATCGCCTCGATCCGCGAAAAGCTGCAGCGCGGCGAGACCGTCTATATCGCAGGCCTCGCCTGCCCCGGCACGCACAATACCGGCGTCGCGCTGGTCGAGATCACCCAGAAGGACGGACCGCGCCTGATCGTCAACAACGAGGAAGAGCGCTTCTCCGGTAACAAGCACACCAACGAGTTCCCGCAACACGCGCTCGACGACATGCGCAAGGTGTTGCAGCGGATGGGCCGCGACATCGGCGATATCGCCGCCTTCGTCACGACATGGGACTATCCGGCGCTGCTGGCGATGCTGATCCGCACCTCGCTCGAGGAAGCGCCGGCCAGCCTCAAACTGCTGCGCGCCCCGATCGCACCGGCGATCAATCTGCGCCAGCTGGATCAGGTGCGGCGGCTGTCGCGCCGGCTCGGCAGGATGTACGGGCTCGACAAGCAATTGCCGCTGATCTGCATGCCGCATCACGACAATCACGCCTGGTACTCGTTCACGGCCTCGCCGTTCGCCGATGCGCGCGAGCGTGTCGCGATCGCGGTGCTCGACGGTACCGGCGACGTCGGCTCGATCTCGCTCTATGTCGCCGAGAACGGCGAGATGAAGCAGCTCTATTGCAACGAGAGCCTGTTCGACTCGCTCGGTGCTTTCTACACCGTGATCTCATCCAGCCAGGGCGGCTGGACCTGGCTCTCCAGCGAGGGCCGCTACATGGGCGCCGCCGCCTGGGGCGACATGAACCGCGCCACCAATCCGTATTATCAGCGCTTGAAGGCGGTGCTACAGCTCGGGCCCAATGGCAGCGTTCAGCTCAATCGCGCGATGGCCAATTGGTACGCCGATCCCGCCGACAATCCCTATCATCAGCCGCTGATCGACATTCTCGGCCCGCCGCTGCGCCCCGACCAGCTCTGGAATCCCGACGCCGTGCTGCGCGTCGAGAACATCAATCACCGCCCCGACACCAAGGACCGCGTCGACAAGGCGGCCGCGACGCAATTGGTGTTCGAGGACGCGATGATCCATGTCATCGACCATCTCCTGCGCACCACCGGCACCGACCGCCTGGTGCTGACCGGGGGCGTCGCGCTGAACGCGCTCGGCAACATGCGTCTGCTCGAGCATTTCGACGAGGCCTGGTTCGAAGGCGCACAGCAGCGCAAGACGCGGCTGCATATGTGGGTGCCGCCGGTGCCCGGCGATCCCGGCGTGCCGATCGGCGCCGCCTGGCTGTTCGCGCATATGGCGGGCGCGCCGCGCGGCGCGCCGCTGTCGCACGCATTCTATTGCGGCCTGCCGCCCTCGAACGCCGACATCGCGACGGCGCTGCAAGCCGACGACGTCGCCTCGACCGAGATCGGCAATGTGGCGACATCAGAAGGGCGCGACGCGGTTGCCGACCTGATGGCGTCCATGGTGGCGCGAGGCGGCGTGATCGCGATCTATCAGGGCGCCGCCGAAACCGGCCCGCGCGCGCTCGGCCATCGCTCGATCCTCGCCAATCCCTGCGACCCCGAGGTGCGCGAGCGGCTCAACGAGCGCGTCAAGTATCGCGAGGCGATCCGGCCGCTGGCACCGATGGCGACACTGCAAGCTGCGCGCGATTATTTCGAGCTCGCAGACGGCGCCTCCGACGCCGACTACAACGCCTATAACTACATGGTGCTGACGGCGCATTCGAAGCCCGAGGCGCGCGCGAAAATTCCGGCGGTGGTGCATGCCGACGGCACCGGCCGCATCCAGATCGTGCGCGAGGCCGACGATCCCCTCACCTACGCCTATCTGAAGGCGCTCGGCCGCCATATCGGCGTCGAGATGTCGGTCAACACCTCGTTCAACGTCGCAGGTCCGATCGCGCAGACGCCGGCGCAGGCGATGGACACGCTGCGCCGCTCCAAGGGGCTAGATGCCGTGGTGTTGGTCGCCGACGACGGCACCGCCTACGCCGCCTGGCACGGCGGCGAGCGTGACAGCGGCCGCTTCAGCGGATGGTATGCGGCGTGGAAGCAGGCGCGCGGCTGAACCAGGCCAGCACGCGGCCGTCGATCAAGAGCAGCGCGCTCGCGATCACCAGCGCGCCGATCACCTCGCGCAGTGCGATCGGCTCGCCGAGCACGAGATACCCGAGCAGCATCGCGGTGACCGGAATCAGCAGCGTCACCAGCATCACATTGGTCGCGCCGGAGCGCTGCAGGATCTGAAAGAACACTATATAGGCCAGCGCCGTCGACAGCGCCGCGAGCCCGAGCACGGCGAGCCATGTCGCGGGATGCGGCATCGGCAACAGCCACGGCCGATCGACGACGGCGGCGATGGGCGCCATCAGCACCGCCGAGGCCATCATCTGGAACGTCGCGGTCCCCAGCGGCGGCACGCGCTGCGGCAGCCGCCGCCCGACTAGCGCCGCGATGCCGTAGCTGAAGGCGCCCGCGAGGCACAGCAGGATGCCGATGCCCTGCCGGCTCTCGAAGCCGAGCGCATCGCCATGCAGGATCGCAACCCCGATCAGCCCGACCAGAACGCCCGCCACGCGGCGCGCTTGCAACCGTTCCTCGCCGACCGCCGCCATCACGATCACCGCGAACAGCGGCGTCGTCGCGTTGAGGATCGAGGCCAGCCCACTCGGAATATAAGTCTGCCCGAACACGATCAGCGCGAACGGCAGCACATTGTTGAACAGCCCCATCGCAACGAACGGCGCCCAGCCGGACAGGCTGCGCGGGAATTCGATTCCGGCGGCCCGCAGCAGCGGCAGCAGGATGATCGTGCCGAGCACGACGCGCAACAGCACCAGGGTCAGCGGCGGCAATTCGCGCAGGATCACGCCGTTGAAGAAGAACGAGCCGCCCCAGAGTACCGACAGCAGGACAAGCAGCCCCCAGTCGCGGCGATCGATCCAGTTGTCGGCGGAAGGCATGTCGGGCACTCACCTGCAGTCGGACAGGTGACTAGGGCAGCGCCGCGAATATTCCCACCCGATTTCCGACAATGGCGGCCCGCCTATTTCGGCCGCGACACGATCTCGATCATCTGGCCCTCGTCGGCGTCGGGCGCATGGGCCTTCGCCTTTTCGTAGGCGGCGAGCGCGGCGCGGCTGACGGGTACTCCGGGCAGCAAGGTCTCGGCGAGCCGCACGGCGTAGTCGGCATCCTTGTGGCGCAGCGCCGCGGTGAAGGAGGCGCCGGAGAAGTTGCGGTCGATCATCCGTTTGCTGTGGCGGATCACCTGCGGGCTTGCCACCGCGCCGGTCGCCAGCGCCTCGGCGACCAATTGCATGTCGAGGCCCGCCTGCTCGGCAATCGCCACGCCCTCGGCGAGGCTTGCGATCTGCACCGCGCCGATCAGGTTGTTGATCAGCTTGAACACGGTGCCGGTGCCGACGGGGCCGAAATGCCGGATCGTGCTGCCGATCGGCGCGAGATAGGGCTGCGCGCGTTCGAGATCGGCCGGATCAGCGCCCACTAGCAGCGTCAGCTTGCCGGCGGCCGCCGCCTCCGGCAGGCCGGTGACCGGACAATCGATGTAGATCAGGCTGCGGCTGTTGAGCTCGCGCGCCATCTCCAGCGTGTGCTGGTATGAGACCGTGGAGCATTCGATCGCGAGCGTACCGGCCTTCATGTTGGCGGCAGCGCCGTCCTTGGTCAGCCAGACCGCGCGCGAGGCCTCGTCGTCGGCGACCATGGTCACCACCGCATCGGCGTCGATCGCGGCATCCTCCGGCGAGGTCGCCCACAGCGCGCCGCGGGCAATCAGGTCCGCGGCCTTGGCCCTACTCCGGTTCCACACGGCGACCGTGAAGCCGGCATCGAGGTAACGGCCGGCCATGCCATGGCCCATGCGTCCCAATCCGATGAAAGCGACGCGCGGCATGGGCTAATCCACATCTTCGACGGATCCTGGCCCGGTGCCGAAGGCACGCTGCGCCAAGGTCGCCGCCATGAATTCATCGAGGTCGCCATCGAGCACCCCCGACGTGTCGGAGGTCTGCACACCGGTGCGCAGGTCCTTCACCATCTGATACGGCTGCAACACGTAGGAGCGGATCTGGTGACCCCAGCCGATGTCGGTCTTGGCGGCCTGATCGGCAGCAGCCTGCTCCTCGCGCTTCTTCAGCTCGATCTCATAGAGCCGCGCGCGCAGCATGTCCCAGGCCTGCGCCCGGTTCTTGTGCTGGGAGCGGCCGGCCTGGCAGACCACGGCGATGCCGGTCGGAATATGGGTGAGGCGCACCGCCGATTCGGTCTTGTTGACGTGCTGACCGCCGGCGCCGCCCGACCGCATGGTGTCGGTGCGGACATCGGACTCCTTGATCTCGATCTTGATGGAGTCGTCGATCACGGGGAAGATCTGCACCGACGAGAACGAGGTGTGCCGCCGCGCGTTGGAATCGAACGGCGAGATGCGCACCAGGCGATGCACGCCGGCCTCGGTCTTCAACCAGCCATAGGCGTTGTGGCCACTGATCTGGATGGTGGCTGACTTGATGCCGGCCTCTTCGCCCTGGGACTCTTCGAGGAACTCGATCTTGAAGCCGTGCTTCTCCGCCCAGCGCGTGTACATGCGCAGCAGCATCTGCGCCCAGTCCTGGCTCTCGGTGCCGCCGGCGCCGGCATGGACTTCGAGATAGGAATCGAACTTGTCGGCCTCGCCCGACAGCAGCGCCTCCAGCTCGCGCCGGGCGACCTCCTTCTTGAGATCCTTGAGCGCCTTCTCGGCCTCGGCGACCACGCCCTCATCGTTCTCGGCCTCGCCGAGCTCGATCATGCCGATATTGTCCTCGAGCTCGCGCTCGACCTTGCCGATGCCTGAGAGCGCGTCCTCCAGTGAGGTACGCTCCTGCATCAGCCGCTGGGCCTTCTGGGGATCGTTCCAGAGATTGGGGTCTTCTGCGAGCTTGTTCAGCTCAGCGAGGCGTGCCGTCGATTGTTCGACGTCAAAGATGCCTCCTCAGCAGCCCGACTGACTGCTTGATCTCTTCAACAAGGCGTTCGATTTCCGCGCGCATGGTCTTTCAGGTGTTGGCTAAAAAGGTTCCGGGGGATGTAGCGACCGGCGCGGCAAAGCGCAATCGACTTGGCCGCACTATCCCGGCGATTTGGCCGGATCGACCGCTAGTAAAGCCCCCCGGTTCCCGGACGCATGAAGAAGCCGCCATCCGGCTGCGCCCCATTCTGCGACGGCTGCGGGCCAGGCGCAGGGCCGCGCCCATCGGCATCGGCGACGCCGATGACCGAATAGTTCTCCGGCGGCGCGGTGCCCGGCTTGAAGGCTTCGAGGATGGTGTTGCCGCCGTCGCCGGGACCGGCGCGCATGCCGGTCTTGGCGTCGACGCGGATCAGCTTGATGCCGGCCGGAACCTTGAACGGCGTCGGCGGCTTGTCGGCGAGCGCAAGCTTGAGGAAATCGCGGGCGATCGGCGCGGCGACGTGGCCACCGGTGGCGGCGCGGCCGAGATTGCGCGGCTTGTCGTAGCCCATGTAGACGCCGACTGCGAGATCGGGCGAGAAGCCGACGAACCAGACGTCCTTCTCGTCGTTGGTGGTGCCGGTCTTGCCGGCGATCGGCTTGCCGACCTCCTTCACGACGGTCGCGGTGCCACGCTGGACCACGCCTTCCATCATCTCGGTGATCTGGTAGGCGGTCATCGGATCGAGCACCTGTTCGCGGCGGTCGACGAGCTGCGGCTCCGGCTGGCTCTTCCAGCCCCCGGGCGCGTCGCAGCCGCGGCATTCGCGGGTGTCGTGCTTGAAAATGGTATGCCCGTAGCGATCCTGGATGCGATCGATCAGCGTCGGCTTCACCCGGCGGCCGCCATTGGCGAACATCGAATAGGCCGTGACCATGCGCATCACGGTCGTTTCGCCGGCACCCAGCGCATACGACAGATAGTTCGGCAATTCGTCATAGACGCCAAAGCGCTTGGCGTATTCGCCGACCAGCGGCATGCCGATGTCCTGCGCGAGCCGCACCGTCACGGTGTTGAGCGAGCGCTGCAACGCGTTGCGCAGCGTGGTCGGGCCGTAATATTTGCCGGTCGAATAGTTTTCCGGACGCCACACGCCGGCGCCCTGCCCCTGATCGATCTCGATCGGCGCGTCGATCACGGTGGTCGACGGCGTATAGCCATTGTCCAGCGCCGACGAGTACACGATCGGCTTGAACGACGAACCCGGCTGCCGGTAGGCTTGCGTCGCGCGGTTGAACTGGCTCTGGTCGAACGAGAAGCCGCCGACCATCGCGAGCACGCGGCCGGTCCACGGATCCATCGCCACCATGGCGCCGGACACTTCAGGCAATTGCCGCAGGCGATACTGGCCTTCGACCGCGTTGCCGTCCTTGGTCACCAGCGGATCGGCGTAGATCACGTCGCCGGGCTGCAGCACCTGCGAAACGGCGGTCGGCGCCTTGCCCTTGGTCTTGGCCCAGCGCACGCCGTCCATCGTGATGATGCCGGTCTGCCGCTCCTTGCTGACCGCGCCGCCGAGCTCGCGACCCGGCTGGAAGCCGATCCGCGCCGACTGATCGCTGGTCTCGAGCACGACAGCCATCCGCCACGGCGAGATGTCGGACAGCGACTTCACGTCGGCGAGCTTGACGCCCCAGTCACCGGAAATGTCGAGCTTGTGCAGCGCCCCGCGCCAACCCTGCGCCTCGTCGTAATTGACGAGCCCCGCCACCATGGTCTTGCGCGCCATCACCTGGATCTTGGGATCGAGCGTGGTGCGCACCGACAGGCCGCCCTCGTAGAGCTTCTTTTCGCCGTAGCGCTCGAAGATGTCGCGGCGGACTTCCTCGGCGAAATATTCGCCGGCGAAGATGTGCGCGCCGTTCGAGCGGCTGGTGACGTTGAGCGGGTCCTTGCGCGCCTTGTCGGCGTCGGCCTGCTTGATCCAGCCGTTCTCCAGCAGACGATCGATCACATAGTTGCGGCGCTCGATCGCGCGGTCACGGTTGCGCACCGGATGCAGCGCCGCCGGCGCTTTCGGCAGCGCAGCGAGATAGGATGCCTCCGCGATCGTCAGCTCGTTGACCGACTTGTCGAAATAGACCAGCGACGCCGCCGCGATGCCGTAGGCACCGAGGCCGAGATAGATCTCGTTCAGATAGAGCTCGAGGATGCGGTCCTTGGAATAGGCGCGCTCGATGCGCATCGCCAGCAAGGCTTCCTTGATCTTACGGCTGAACGAGACCTCGTTGGTGAGCAGGAAGTTCTTCGCGACCTGCTGGGTGATGGTCGAGGCGCCCTGCGGGCGGCGGTTCGAGCCGTAGTTCTGCGCATAAAGGATGGCAGCGCGCGCCATGCCCTGATAGTCGATGCCACCGTGCTCGTAGAAGTTCTTGTCTTCGGCGGCGAGGAAGGCGTTGATCACGAGCTTCGGCACCGCCTGGATCGGCAGATAGAGCCGGCGCTCCTTGGAGTATTCGCCAAGCAGCGCGCCGTCGGTGGCATGCACGCGGGTCATCACCGGCGGCTCATAGTCCTGCAGCTGCGAGTAGTCGGGCAAATCCTTGGAGAAATGCCAGATGGCGCCAGCGACGGCGGCGACACCGACCAGGAACACGACGGTTCCGGCGGCGAACAAGAAACCCATAAACCGCACGAGCAGGCGCATTATCGACGTTCCGTTCCTACCCTCCGGCGCTCAGTCATCAGAAGCGCCTGTCCAAAAGTGCGAGAGCCTCACACAACGAAGCCTTGGCCCAGCGAGCCACCTTGCGCACGCGAGTATACAAGAGCCGCCGGACAATATGGTCGATTCTGCGGACCTGCGGTCCATTGTCTATACCGTCGCGGCTGTGGCCAAACTAGGGCTTCGGCGCAGCGGCCCCGGCTTTTCAGCGAGCCGATTTCACTTTGCCGACCCAGCAGTTGCCAGCCGTTTGGCGAAGAACGTGTCGATCGCCTGCACCATCGAGCCGACCGCCTTGTTCCGCCAGCTCTCGGAGACCAGGTGCTCGAGGTCCCCCTTGTTGGAGACGTAGCCGATCTCGACCAGCACGGACGGCACGTCGGGCGCCTTCAGCACCCGGAAGCCGGCCGATTTGAGCGGATGCTTGTGCATCCGCACCGTGGTCTTCATCTCGTCCATCAGAAGACGGGCGAAGCGATTGGAGAACGTCTTGGTTTCGCGCTGCGCGAGGTCGATCAGGATGTCGGCGACCTCCGTCGGCTCGTCGGTCAGGTTCACGCCGGCAATGGCGTCAGCCTTGTTTTCTGCCTCGGCCAGCCGTTCGGCCTCGGCGTCGGAGGCCTTGTCCGACACCGTGTAGATCGTGGCGCCTTGGGCATCGCCCTCGCGGCGCGGCAGGGCGTCGGCGTGGATCGAGACGAACAGCGCCGCGGACTGGGAGCGCGCGATCTTCACCCGATCGTTGAGCGGAATGAAGGTGTCGTCGGACCTCGTCATGACCACCCGATACTTGCCCGACTTCTCGATCCGGTCGCGCAGGGCAAGGCCAAAGCCCAGCACCAGGTTCTTCTCGGTCTGGTCGCCGGATTGCGTGCCGTTGTCGATGCCGCCGTGACCGGGATCGATCACGATCAGCGGGCGCGCGTCGGTGACCGCGACCGGCGGCAGCGCCGCCGAGGTGACGGCCGGAATGGTGGCGGTGGTGGATTCGGAAATCGCCGGTTTCGATTCGGGCCGGCTCGCGGGCGCCAGCGACTGCACGAAGCTGGTGCGGTCGACCTCCTCGAAGTCCAGCACCAGCCGCGGCGGCTGGCCGTTGGCGGCGTCGAGCACGTAGGAATTGGCGATCTTCACCGGTCCGGTCAGGTCGAACACGATCCGCGAGCCGCCGGGCATCACGAGGCCATAGCGGAACGCCTTCACCAGGCCCCGCCCCGCCGAGCCGGTGCCGGCCGCGAGCTGAAAATCGACCTGCGGGATATCGACCACGACGCGGTAGGGGTCAGCCAGCGGGAAGGCGCGAAACTCGATCTTGCGGTCGAGGTCGAGGATGAATCGGGTCTGCTTGGCGTCGCCGGCGAGCCTGGCGCCGGATGCGACCGGGAAATTCGGGGCGCTCGCGGCCGGTGGTGCCGGCGGGCCGTTCTGCGGTCCCTCGGCGGCGCTCGGGGCGCCGGCAATGGCAAACACCGATGCTGCGGCGCACAACAGCCCGCATCCCAGAAAAACAAGGTGTTTTGCGCGGTTCGCCACCCGATTCGTAGCCTCCCAGCTGCTTCTTACCGCATTAGAACCACACGGTTAATCGCCCCCTAATGACGCTCCGGTGAAAAGAACCGAGTGTTGCGGCGGCGTGACGCTTCCCTTGCACGCGGCGGTCAATCCACGTATGTACGAGGTGCTGACGGCTAGTACTCCCGGTTGTGTCGCGTTCAGCCTCCCGGTGCAGCGGTGGAACCTTCCCGATCGAAGATCCCGCCGTGTTTTTCCGGTCCCTCCCCAGCCAGCGCCGCGCGCGGCTGACACGGAGTGGCGGATTCAAGCCCGAGCGGCGTCCGGTCCCAGGCACACTCCCTCGCCAGAGGGACGGTTTGAGACAAGGCATAACCGATTATCCGGTCCCTTGGGGCCTCGATATGCGATGGCCGGCAGGCGCTTCGGCGCCAGACGGGGCTTTCAGCAAAAGATACGGCGGTATTTTTCGCCGCCAACATGTTTAGACGGGCCGACGCTTAATGCGCCAGACTGCATTGCCGACCAGGATCCCCCGAATGATCGCGCTGACGCGAGGTGAAAACTTCGCCCGTCGCATCATCCCGGTGAGTTCCCGTCCGGCGCTGCGCCGCGAGATGCGTTTCGGCCTTCCCCTCACCCCCGAATCAGGTGGACCGTCGCGTCACCGGGCGGCGCAGTTTGCGCGCGCCATGATCCGCGCCCGCCGCCGTCAAGAGCTCCAAAATGCCCAACAAGATGTTGATCGATGCCACCCACCCGGAAGAGACCCGGGTCGTTGTGGTCCGTGGCA
Organism: Bradyrhizobium sp. USDA 4502; assembly: GCF_054063355.1. Lineage (NCBI taxonomy): Bacteria > Pseudomonadati > Pseudomonadota > Alphaproteobacteria > Hyphomicrobiales > Nitrobacteraceae > Bradyrhizobium > Bradyrhizobium sp. USDA 4502. Next base: position 2,702,590 of record NZ_JBSSGF010000001.1, on the reverse strand, counting down.
ATCGCGTCGAAGAGTTTGATTTCGAGACCGCCCAGCGCAAACAGCTGCGCGGCAACATTTATCTCGCCAAGGTTACGCGCGTAGAGCCGTCGCTGCAGGCCGCCTTCATCGAGTATGGCGGCAACCGGCATGGCTTCCTGGCCTTCAGCGAAATCCATCCCGACTATTACCAGATCCCGGTCGCCGACCGTCAGGCGCTGATCGAGGCCGACGAGCGCGCCCATCGCGAGGCCGAGGAAGAGCACGAGAACCGCGGCCATCGCCGCCGGTCGCGCCATCGCAACGCCCGTCGGCGCGGCCATGGCGAGCGCGTCCAGAGCGAGGTGATCGAGGGGGCGAACGACACGCAGGCGCTGCCCACCATCGAGGCCCACGAACATCCCGTCGATGCCGAGCATCATGAGCAAGATGCCGGGCACCACGATCACGGCGTGGTCGCCCACGAAGGCCACGAGCATGAGGAGCATGATCATGCGCATCACGAGGACCATGAGCATGACCACGACGATCATGGCCACCACGATCATGGTCACGACGACCATCACGACCACGATCATGCACATGATCACGACCACGCCCCCGAGGTGAGCGAGGCGGCGGTTGCCGACGCCCCGTCCGACCCCGTCGTTGCTGTGGTCGAAGCCTCCGCCGCGTCGGCCGCGCCCGAGACCGTCGAGACGGTCGAGGTCAATCATGAGCCCGAGCGCGCCCATGAGGAGCAGATCGAGGAAAACGCCGCGCATGCCGACGACGCGCCGCATGTGGCGTCCGACGAGGTTCACGCCGCCGCCGATGAGCACGCGGTCGCCGAATACGGCGCGCTCGCCGAGGTGGTCGCGCCAGAGACCGGGCCTGGCGACGAGGCCGGCGAAGATGACGAAGAGGATGACGGCGAGGAAGGCGAGGAAGAGGACGTCGTCGAGTCGGTCGGCGGCGACGATGTGCTCGAGGAGGTTCCGGAGCGCCCGTTCCGTCCGCGCCGCCAGTACAAGATCCAGGAAGTGATCAAGCGCCGGCAGGTGATGCTGGTGCAGGTCGTCAAGGAAGAGCGCGGCAACAAGGGCGCCGCGCTGACCACCTATCTGTCGCTCGCCGGCCGCTACGCCGTGCTGATGCCCAACACCGCGCGCGGCGGCGGCATCAGCCGCAAGATCACCTCCGCCCAGGACCGTTCGCGGCTGAAGGAAGTGGTGCAGGATCTCGACGTGCCCGAGGGCATGGGGATCATCCTGCGCACCGCCGGCGCCTCCCGCAGCAAGCCGGAGATCAAGCGCGACTTCGAATACCTGATCCGGATGTGGGAAACGGTGCGCGACCTGACGCTGAAGTCGCAGGCGCCGACGCTGGTCTACGAAGAAGGCTCGCTGATCAAGCGCTCGCTGCGCGACCTCTACAACAAGGAGATCGACGAGATCCAGGTGGCGGGCGAAGCCGGCTACCGTGAAGCGCGCGACTTCATGAAGATGCTGATGCCGGCCAATGTGCGGGCGGTGAAGCAATATCGCGACGGCCAGCCGCTGTTCTCGCGCATGGGCGTCGAAAGCCAGCTCGACGCGATGTTCTCGCCGACCGTGCAGTTGCGCTCCGGCGGCTACATCGTGATCAACCAGACCGAGGCGCTGGTCTCGATCGACGTCAACTCCGGACGGGCGACGCGCGAGCACCATATCGAGGACACTGCGCTCAAGACCAATCTGGAAGCGGCGGAAGAAGTCGCGCGCCAATTGCGCCTGCGTGACCTCGCCGGCCTGATCGTCATCGACTTCATCGACATGGACGAGAAGCGCAACAACCGCGCGGTCGAGCGCAAGCTGTCCGACTGCCTGCGCCAGGACCGTGCGCGGATCCAGGTCGGCCGCATCTCGCATTTCGGCCTCTTGGAAATGTCGCGCCAGCGCATCCGCGCCAGCGTGCTCGAAAGCTCGACGGAGCCCTGCCCGCAATGCGGCGGAAGCGGTCACGTCCGCTCGGTCTCATCGGTGGCGCTGCAGCTGTTGCGCGGCATCGAGGAAATCCTGATGAAGGGCGCGACCCACAATCTGGTGGTCCGCACCCGCACCGACGTCGCGCTCTACGTGCTCAATCACAAGCGCGGTCATCTGCGCGACCTCGAAGACTCCTTCCGGGTTTCGCTGTCGATCGTCGCGGACGCCACGGTGCACGGCCAGCAGTCCTACATCATCGACCGCGGCGAACAGGTGCATACGCTCGAAGCGGCCAAGGCGCTGCTCGCTGCGCAGGCTGCCGCTGCGCCGGCCCAGGCCGAAGAGGCCGATGACGAGGAAGAGCTGTTCGAATACGAGGCCGAGATCGAGACCGACGAGACCGAAGGCCTCGCCGACGAGCGGGCGGCCGGTGATGAAGCAGGCTCCGCCGAGGGCGAAGGCGACGGTCAGCGCCGCAAGCGGCGCCGCCGGCGTCGCGGCCGCGGCGGCAGCGAGGCGCGTGAAGGCGCCCAGCAGCCGCGCGAGGACGGCGATCTCATGCATGTCCTGCCCGAAGGCACCGAGGCGGTTGCTGCCGCCGAAGCCGAAGGTGATGAGGACGAAGGCGACGAGCAGCAGGGCGTTGCCCGCGACGACCAGGCCGGCAATGGCGATCGCCGTCCGCGGCGCCGCGGGCGCCGTGGCGGCCGCCGCCGGCGCGGCGGTGGCGGACCGGATGACGGTCTCGCCGGATCGATCTCCGATGAGTTGAGCCCGGCGGCGACGTCGGAGGCCTCCGACGCAGTCGCCGATTTCGATAGTCATGATGCGGAGCCGGCTCCCTCGCTGGCGCAGCCCGAACTGGTCGCCGAGCCGCCGGAGTGGCAGCCGACCGAGGTCGCACCCGTCGAGCCGGTCGCGGCACCCGAGCCCGAAACCGCCGCGGCGTCTGCAGCCGAGGACACGGCTGCCGAAGGCGACCGCGCGCAGCGCCGCCGCTCGACGGTGCGCGAAAAGGTCAACTTCGCGTCGAGCCCACTGCCCGAGGCATCAGCGGCGCTGGTTCAGAGCCCCGCGGAGGAAGCCCCTGAGCCGGCCGCGGCTGCTCCAGAGCCGGCACCGGCCGCTGCGGCCGAGGCTCCGGCCCGCAAGGGCTGGTGGTCGCGCCGCTTCGGCGGCGGCAACTAGCGCCACCTGCAAGTCAAAACGCCCGGTTCACGCCGGGCGTTTTTGTTGAACAGGCAATCCGTTCGTCAGACGCCGGCGTAACGGAGCCTGACGGAGACGGATCCCAATGCAAAGCGCGATCGTTCTTGGCGGCGGCATGGTGGGCGTCAGCACGGCGCTGCATCTGCAGCGTCGCGGCTGGTCGGTGACGCTCGTCGACCGCAGGGAACCAGGCCGCGAAACCAGCTACGGCAATGCCGGCATCATTCAGAGCGAGGCGGTGCGGCCCTACCCGATGCCGCGCGATCCTGCCGTCCTTGCCAGGATCGCGATGGGACGCACCAACGACGTGCGCTATCGCCTGGCGTCGCTGCCGCAGCACGCCGGTCCGCTGCTGCGCTATTGGTGGAACTCGACGCCCGAGCGGCACCGCGAAGCGACCCTCGCCTGGGCGCGCCTGATCGCCTACGCCACCGCCGAGCATGACACGCTGATCCGCGATGCCCATGCCGATAATCTGATCCGCCGCGCCGGCTATCGCCTGCTGCATCGCGACCCGGCCGCGCTCGAACAGGCCATTGCGATCGCCGAGGAGAACCAGCGTGACTTCGGCGTGACGTTTCGCGTGCTTGACGGCCGCGAGCTCGCCAAGGCGGAGCCGTTGCTGCGCGACGACCTGCCCGGCGCCATTCACTGGCTTGGGCCCTGGACCGTGTCGGACCCCGGCGGGCTTGTTTCCGCCTATGCCGGACTGTTCGAGCGCCTCGGCGGCAAGCTGCTGCGCGGCGACGCCCAGACGCTGACGGAGACGACGTCCGGCTGGTCGGTCGACACCAGTGGCGGCCGGATCGATGCCGCCCACGTCGTGGTCACGCTCGGCCCGTGGTCACCGCAATTGCTGCGCAAGTTCGGCTACCGGATCCCGCTGGTACGCAAGCGCGGCTACCACATGCACTACCAGGGCGGCCGCTCGCTCGACCTGCCGCTGGTCGACACTGCAAATGGCTACGCGATGGCGCCGATGGCCAAGGGCATCCGCATCACCACCGGCGCGGAGCTGACCAGTCCCGACGCACCGGCGACGCCGATCCAGCTCGGCTACGCCGAAGCGGCGGCGCGCGAGCTGATCGAGATCGGCAGCCGCGTCGAGCCCGAACCGTGGTTCGGCACCCGCCCCTGCACAACCGACATGCTGCCGGTGCTCGGGCCGGTGCCGCGGCATCGCGGGCTGTGGGTGAATTTCGGCCACGGCCATCAGGGCTTCACGCTCGGCCCCGCGACCGCGCGGGTGCTGGCCGAAACGATGAACGGCGAGGCATCCGCGGTGGACACCTCGCCGTATCGGCTGGACCGGTTCTAACTAAGGAGAACTAGTCCGTCGTCAACGCGGTCTCCATGTCGGTTGGGTCGACCTGTTTGGCGAGATTGGCATTGAGCTTGTCGCGGTCGAGCTCGCCCTCCCACCAGGCGACGATCACGCAAGCCACGCCGTTGCCGCACAGATTGGTCAGCGCGCGGCACTCGCTCATGAACTTGTCGATGCCGAGCACGATCGCCATGCCCGGCACCAGCCGCGGATCGACCACCGCAAGCGTCGCCGCCAGCGTGATGAAGCCGGCACCGGTGATGCCGGAGGCACCCTTCGAGGTCAGCATCGCCACGATCAGGATGGTGATCTGCTGGCTGAAGGTGAGATCGAAGCCCAGCGCCTGTGCGATGAACAGGGTCGCCAACGTCATGTAGATGTTGGTGCCGTCGAGGTTGAACGAATAGCCCGTGGGCACCACGAGGCCGACCACCGATTTCGAGCAGCCGAGACGTTCGAGCTTCTCCATCAATGATGGCAGCGCGCTCTCGGAGGACGAGGTGCCGAGCACGATCAGGAGCTCGTCCTTGATGTAGGCCAGGAACTTGAAGATCGAGAACCCGGCGATCCGCGCGATGATGCCGAGCACCACGAACACGAACAACGCGGCGGTCAGATAGAACGTCGCGATCAGCCCCATCAGGTTGAGGATCGCGCCGGTGCCGAACTTGCCGATGGTGAAGGCCATCGCGCCGAATGCGCCGATCGGCGCCGCCCGCATCACGATCGAGATGACGCCGAACACCGCATGCGCGGCGTCGTCGATGAACGAGCGGATGGTGTGGCCGCGCTCGCCAAGGCCCATGATCGCGAAGCCGAACAGCACCGAGAACAGCAGCACCTGAAGGATCTCGCCCTGCGCGAATGCGCCGACCACTGTGTCCGGAATGATGTGCAGCACGAAGTCGACGCTCTTCTGCGCCTCCGCCTGCTTGGCATAGCCGGCGACCGCCTGCGCGTTCGCCGCCGCATTGCCGAAGCCGGCGCCAGGCCTGACCAGATTGCCGACGAGCAATCCGATCACCAGCGCGAAGGTCGAGACGACCTCGAAATACACCAGCGCCTTGACACCGATGCGGCCGACCTTCTTGGCATCTTGTATATGGGCGATGCCCGATACCACGGTGCAGAAGATGATCGGCGCGATCACCATCTTGATCAGCTTGATGAAGCCGTCACCGAGCGCCTTGATCCACTCGTTGGTGGCAAGGCCCGGCCACAACCAGCCGACCAATGCGCCGAGCACGATCGCGATCAGGACCTGGACATAGAGAACTTTATACCACGGCTTGCTGCCGGCGCTCGCCGGCGCAGCCGTGACAACGGTTGCCGTTGCCATGTGTCACTCCCCCTCAGAAATGGCGGAAACAGCCAAGATCAACTTGGCGGTTCAAGTCAAATGGAACTGTGTGGGCCCTGCCGCTTATCCGCGATGATCCGCCCGCCACAGTGCCGGCGAAACCACGGCACTGCGCTGCGAAACCGATCCGAAAGGCAAAGCGAACGCCGGAAGGCTCTTGATGGCTCTTGGAGTTTGAAGGCTCCTGGAGTTCGCGGGCTATTTAAGCCAATGCGCGATCCGTGCAACTGCTTCCTGCATCTCCGCGGCCGAGCGTGCATAGGAAAAACGGATGAAGGCGCCGCCGTGGATCGGATCGAAATCGACGCCGGGGGTCGCCGCGACATGCGCCTTCTCGAGCATCTCGCTGGCGAAGGCGAAGCTGTCCGAGGTGAAGTCGGAGACGTCGGCGTAGAGATAGAACGCGCCGTCAGCGGGGAGGAATTTGGTCAGGCCGGCCTTCGGCAGCCCTTCGATCAGGATGCGGCGGTTCTCCTGATAGCCGCGCTTGATCGCCTCCATCTCCTCGCGGCCTTCGAACGCCGCTTCGGCCGCGATCTGCGACAGGGTCGGCACCGAGATCGACAGGTTCTGCTGCAGCCGCTCGATCGGCCGCACCAGCACGTCGGGCACCACCATCCAGCCGACACGCCAGCCGGTCATGCAGAAGTACTTCGAGAACGAGTTGATCACGAGCGCGTTCGGCGACAGCTCTGCGGCCGTCACCGCAGGAAACGCATAGTCGAGCCCGTGATAGATCTCGTCGGAGATGAAGCGGATGCCCGCGCTGTCGGCGGCCGCCATCAGGGTCGACAGCGCCTCGCGCGACATCATGGTGCCGGTCGGGTTGGCGGGGCTGCCGACCAGCACGCCCTTCAGCGGCGCCTTGCGATGGGCGGCGAGCAGCGCCTCGCCGGTCAGGGCATGGCGGGTGTCGCCGGAGGTTTCGATCAGCACCGGCTCGCAGCCCAGCGCGGTCAGGATATGCCGGTACGGCGGATAGCCCGGCACGGTCACGGCGACCCGGTCGCCCGGCTCGAACATCGCAAGAAACGCCAGGATGAATCCACCCGACGAGCCGGTCGTGACGATGATGCGCTCAGCGTCTACCGCGCAACCATACGTGTCGCTGTAGTGCCGGGCGATGCGTGCGCGCAGCGAGGGAATGCCAAGTGCCGAGGTGTAGTCGATCCGCCCGTCCGCAAGCGCGGCCTGCGCGGCCGCGATCGCCGGCTTCGGCGCGCCTGCGGCAGGCTGCCCCACCTCCATATGGATGACATGGCCGCCGGCGGCCTCGATTCGCGCGGCCGCCGCCATCACGTCCATCACCATGAACGGCGGAACATCGCTCCGTCCGGACGCTGTCAACAGGCTGCCTACACGGTCTCTCGGTGTCGCTTCACGCATGGATTTCTGCTATTGCACGGCCGCTGCCGAATTCGGGTTCCCGTTACCGGCTGCCGCCCCAGACTGGCCGCATTCGGTGGCTCCTTATAACGCTTTCAGGCCAAGTGAATACCCGGTTCGCGTGAAGAAGAACTGCAAAAACAACAGACTGCGCCACGCGCCAAATCCGGTCGGGCCCGGCCCCCGGACTCGCGCCGGCGCGGCCAGTCATCGCCGATAGATCGCCCATGCTGTTCCGCCTCGCGCTTCGCACCAGGACCTTCAAGCTCACCGCGCTCATGACTGCGGTTGCGCTCGCGGTCGGCCCCGTGGTCCCTGCGCGAGCCCAGCAAAAAGGCCCGCCGGTGCTGCGCGACACCGAGTCCGAGCAGCTGCTGCGCGAATACACAAGGCCGATCCTGCGCGCCGCCGGTCTGGAGAAGCAGAACATCCAGATCGTGATCATCAACGACGGCTCGTTCAACGCCTTCGTCGCCGACGGCCGGCGCATCTTCGTCAATTACGGCGCGCTGCTGCAATCGGAGACGCCGAACCAGATCATCGGCGTGCTGGCGCACGAGACCGGCCACCTCGCCGGCGGCCATCTCGCCAAGATGCGCGAGCAGCTGGCGCAAGCCCAGACCCAGATGATCATCGCGATGCTGCTCGGCGTCGGCGCGCTTGCCGCGGGTGCGGGCGGCCGCGGCGGCGGCAACGGTCTCTCCAGCGCCGGCGCCGCGGCGATCTCGGCGCCGCAAGCGGTCATTCAGCGCACGCTATTGTCCTATCAGCGCCAGCAGGAAGAAAACGCCGATCGCGCCGGCGTCAAGTTCCTGAACGCGACCGGACAGTCCGCCAAGGGCATGTACGAGACGTTCAAGCGCTTCACCGACGAGAGCCTGTTCGCCTCGCGCGGGGCTGACCCTTATCTGCAGTCGCATCCGATGCCGGTCGATCGCGTCTCCGCGCTGCAGGAACTGGCGCGCTCCAGCCCCTATTGGGACAAGAAGGACGATCCGGCGCTGCAGCTGCGCCACGACATGATGCGCGCCAAGATCTCGGGCTTCATGGAGCGGCAGGACACGGTCTACCGCCGCTATCCGCTGTCCAACACCAGCCTGCCGGCGCGCTATGCACGCGCGATCACGACCTATCTGCACGGCGATCTGCGCTCGGCGATCGCGCAGATCGACGGCTTGATCCAGGTGCAGCCCAACAATCCCTATTTCCATGAATTGCGCGGCCAGGCGCTGCTCGAAGGCGGCCGGCCGGCAGAAGCCATCGCGCCGCTGCGCCGCGCAGTGCAGCTCTCCAGCAATTCGCCGTTGATCGAGATGCTGCTCGGCCAGGCGCTGGTCGCCTCGGACAACAAGGCCTACACCGACGAGGCGATCAACATGCTGCGTGCCGCGGTGGCGCGCGAGCCCGAGGCGCCGCTCGGCTATACCCAGCTCGCGATGGCCTATGGCCGCAAGGGCGACTATGCCCAGGCCGACCTCGCCTCGGCGCAGGCCGCCTATCTCCGCGGCGACACCAAGACCGCCCGCGATCTTGCGTCACGCGCCAAGACGCGGTTCGCGATCGGCACGCCCGGCTGGGTCAAAGCTGACGACATTGTGAGCGCCAAGCCCATGCCGGGTCAGAAAAACAACTAGAAATAAACCGTAGTTCCATACAACGATCACCGAAACCGGCTCACGGCCCCGCCGTTTTTTTGAGCCACCGCGAACAAGGATTTTGTCATGCCAGCGCTTCGTTTTCTTGCCCCTGCCCTGCTCGCGCTCGGCGTTTGCGCCGCGCCGCTTCCGGCGTCCGCGCAGAGCTTCACCGACACCCAGCGCGGCGACATCGAGACCATCGTGCGCAACTATCTGATCGCGCACCCGGAGGTGCTCGAGGAGGCGATGAACGAGCTGAGCAAGCGGCAGGCCGCCGCCGAAGCCGAGAAGCATGAGCAGAGCGTCGCCAAGAACGCCGACACCATCTTCAATTCGCCGCGCGGCGTCATGCTCGGCAACAAGGACGGCGACGTCACCTTCGTCGAGTTCTTCGATTACAATTGTGGCTACTGCAAGCGCGCGATGTCCGACATGCTCGATTTGATGAAGGCGGATCCGAAGCTGAAGGTCGTGCTGAAGGAATTCCCGGTGCTGAGCCAGGGCTCGGTCGAGGCCGCGCAGGTCGCGGTCGCCGTGCGCATGCAGGATCCGACCGGCAAGAAGTATCTCGATTTCCACCAGAAGCTGCTCGGCGGCCGTGGCGCCGCCGACAAGGCGCGTGCGCTGGCGGTCGCCAAGGAGGTCGGTCTCGACATGGCGAAACTCGAGAAGGATATGGCGAGCCCCGAGGTGAAGGCGACCATCGAGGAGAACTTCCGACTCGCCGAATCCATGGGCATGAACGGCACACCGAGCTACGTGATCGGCAAGCAGGTCGTGATCGGCGCCGTCGGCGTCGACAACCTCAAGGAAAAGATCGGCATCGCCCGCTGCGGCAAGGCGACCTGCTGATCGCCGCTCCGACAGCGCTCATCGCGTACAAAATCCGGCTGCGATGCAGCCGGATTTTTTGTTGCCGCCACCCGAACCGATTCCGCGCGGGTCGCAACCAAGGGCCGTCACCAACGACGCAAGTCGCGCGAAGCCGAAAATATAGCGCGACCTAATCTCGAGATCGAAGAGCATTTCGGCGGCTTCAATTTCGGCGGCGGCAACGGCCAGCTCGATCATGCGGGCGCGGAGTTCGACTGGGCCTGCGGTTGAAGCAGCCGCGCATTCATCTCGCGCGTTCATCGCGCATTCACCTCAAGAACAAACCGCAAGGAACCGCAAATCAACAGGAACATCGCACATGCTCTCCCGTTGTCGGCGCGGGCAATGCTGAAAAACGAGGAGGAATTGCGATGTCTAACCGCTTTCTGATTTCGGTCGCGGCGGCGGCTTTGATCGCCGGCACCGGTTTCGCGAACGCACAGGGCGCCGGCGGCGCCAACAAGGAAACCGGGGCCGGTGGTGGTGCGACCACGCAGCAGTCTGCACCGTCCGGTGGTGCGTCATCGGGCACCATGCAGCATGACAAGAGCGGCATGAAGGGTTCCGAGCATTCGACGACCGGTGAGTCGAGCACCAAGGGTGCGGAGTCCGACAAGTCCGGCACTGCCACCAAGGGCGCGCAGGACAGTACCCAAAAGTCGAAGGGCATGAGCTCGGAGAACGAAGCGACCAAGGGCTCCAAGGAGGGCTCGAAGGACATGAAGGCCGAAGGTCGCGACAAGAGCGGCAACATGAAAGCCGAGGAGCGTGACAAGAGCGGCAAGATGAACGCCGAGGGCCGCGACAAGAGCGGTGCCGGTGCCACGACCAACCAGAACGCTCAGACCAAGAGCCCGGCCGACCCCAACCGCGCGCAGACCAACGACACGAGCCGCACGCAGACCACGACCGGTAACGCGGCAACGTCGGCCACCGCGGCTCCGCCGGCCGAGAAGCGCAGCCAGATCACGACCGCGATCAAGTCGGAGCACGTGACCGAAGCCACCAACGTCAACTTTAACGTGTCGGTCGGCACCCGCGTTCCGGCTGACGTTCACTTCTACCCGGTGCCGGAGCGGGTCGTGACGATCTACCCGCAGTGGCGCGGCTATCAGTTCATCCTGGTCAAGGGCCGCTACGTGATCGTGCAGCCTGAGACCCATGAGATCGTCTACATCATCGAGGGCTAAACCGGCCTCGGTGCGAGGGCGCCCAAACGGGCCCTCGCCTTCATCTCGACCCCGCCCCTTCGGGGCGGGGTCTTGCTTTCGGCCGCACCCCGCATCGCGCAGTGGATGGCGGGCCGGAGCGCCCGCCGAAGGCGCTTCCGCAAGATTTGGTTAATCAGCATTTTCCGCAGGTTAGGACAGTCATCTAACAGGTCGGAGGAAGTTGTTGAAGACGTTCCGATTTCACCTAAAGACTTCCCCTTCGGCCGGTTGTTACCTATAACCCGGCCCACTCCACCCCTTGTCGGACCCCCTTCGGAACCTTTGGCCGGAACCCTTAGCAGGAAACTCTGGAATGGCTGCTGCCGGAACGATCTATGTGCTGAACGGCCCGAACCTCAATCTGCTGGGGACGCGCGAGCCGGAGACCTACGGCCATGCCACCCTCGCCGATGTCGAGAAGCTGTGCGCAGACACCGCGCGCCAGTTCGGGCTGAGCGCCGACTGCCGACAGTCCAACCGCGAGGGTGAACTGATCGACTTCGTCCATGAGGCCCACGCCAAGAAGGCGGTCGGCATCATCATCAACGCCGGTGGCTACTCTCATACCTCGATCGCGCTGCATGACGCGCTGATCGCGGTCAAGATCCCCGCGGTCGAAGTTCACGTCAGCAACATCCACGCCCGCGAAAGCTTCCGGCACCACTCGTTCACTGCTAAAGCCGCCTTCGCGTCACTTTGCGGCTTCGGCATCGACGGCTACCGGCTTGCGATCATCGGCCTCGCCACCAGGATCGGCGTCAAGATCGACGCCAAGCCAAAGACTTAATCGTCAATCCTGACGTTCCCCGTCACCAGACAAAGATTTTGGATCACAGAGCATGGCGCGCCAGCCAGACGACAAATCAACCGCAAAAAAGAACGACTCCAAGAGCGACGACAGCGCCCTCATTCGCGAACTCGCGCTGCTGCTTGCGGAAACCAATCTGACCGAGATCGAGATCGAGCGTGCCGGCCTGCGTGTCCGCGTCGCGCGCAACATCAGCATCGCGGCCTCGGTGCCCGCCGCCTCCGTGGCGGGCGTTGCCGCACCGGCCGCCATTGCCGTCCCGGTGGCTGCGGCTGCGACCGATCTCGCCAAGCACCCGGGCGCCGTGCCGTCGCCGATGGTCGGCACCGCCTATTGGGCGCCCGAGCCGGGCGCCAAGCCGTTCATTGAAATCGGCACCAAGGTCTCCGCCGGCCAGACGCTTCTGATCATCGAGGCCATGAAGACGATGAACCAGATCCCGTCGCCGCGCGCGGGCACCGTGACGCAGATTCTCGTCGAGGACGGCCAGCCGGTCGAATTCGGCGAGCCGCTCGTCATCATTGAATAGCTTCCGTCAACACCAGGCGCTGCGATGTTCGACAAGATCCTCATAGCCAATCGCGGCGAGATCGCGCTTCGCGTGCTGCGCGCCTGCAAGGAGCTCGGCATCTCGACCGTCGCGGTGCATTCCACCGCCGACGCCGACGCCATGCATGTGCGGCTCGCCGACGAGAGCGTGTGCATCGGCCCGCCGCCGTCGAAGGATTCCTATCTCAACGTGCCGGCGCTGCTCGCGGCGTGCGAGATCACCGGCGCCGACGCCGTGCATCCCGGCTACGGCTTCCTGTCCGAGAACGCGCGCTTCGCCGAGATCCTCGCCGACCACAATCTGGGCTTCATCGGACCGAAGGCCGAGCACATCCGCCTGATGGGCGACAAGATCGAAGCCAAGAAGACCGCCAAGCGCCTCGGCATTCCCGTGGTGCCCGGCTCGGACGGCGCGGTGACCTCGGAGGCCGACGCGCTCGCGATCGGCAGAGACATCGGATTCCCGGTGCTGGTCAAGGCGGCGGCCGGCGGCGGCGGCCGCGGCATGAAGGTCGCCCATACTGAGGCTGACCTCGCGCTCGCGCTCTCGACCGCGGCCAACGAGGCCAAGTCGGCATTCGGCGACGCCTCGGTCTACCTGGAAAAATATCTGCAGAAGCCGCGCCACATCGAGATCCAGATTCTCGGCGACGGCCGCGGCGGCGCAATCCATCTCGGCGAGCGCGACTGCTCGCTGCAGCGCCGTCACCAGAAGGTCTGGGAGGAAGGCCCGTCGCCCGTGCTCGCGGCGGCGGCGCGCGCCAGGATCGGCGAGACCTGCGCCAAGGCGATGCGGGACATGAAATATCTCGGCGTCGGCACCATCGAATTCCTCTACGAGGACGGCGAGTTCTATTTCATCGAAATGAACACGCGCATCCAGGTCGAGCATCCCGTCACCGAAAGCATCACCGATATCGATCTCGTGCTGGAGCAGATCCGGATCGCCGCCGGCGGCGACCTTCCGGCCAAACAGGACGACATCGCGATCATCGGCCACGCCATCGAGTGCCGCATCAATGCGGAGAACCCGCAGACCTTCCGTCCCTCGCCCGGACGGATCACGCAATTCCATCCGCCTGGCGGCCTCGGCGTGCGGATCGATTCCGCCGTCTATCAGGGCTATGTGATCCCGCCCTATTACGACTCGCTGGTCGGCAAGCTGATCGTGCACGGCAAGACCCGCGGCGAATGCCTGATGCGGCTGCGCCGGGCGCTGGACGAGATGGTGGTCGACGGGATCGAGACGACGCTGCCGCTGTTCCGCGCGCTGGTGCGCGAGCCCGACATCATCGAGGGCGACTACCACATTCACTGGCTGGAGCAGTACCTCGCCGGTCAGCCGTCCGACGCCGCAAAATAGTTCGGAACTCCGTGGAACCCAGCCCTTCCTCAGACGTACTATAGGGTTATTGGCTTTCCACGGGGACGCGTTGAATCCCACTCCCATAGCGAGATCGTCGTGACGGTCGTTTCACGACGCCGATCGACGTTACAGATCCTCCTGCTGTCGGCGGGATTTTTCGTGCTGGTCGCGGTCAGCGTGGCGTCCGTCCTGCTGGTCAACAAGGCGCGCGAGGACAACGCCTGGGTGATTCACACCGTCGAGACCGACAGCCAGATTGCCAACCTGCTGCTCGACGTCAGGCGCGCCGAAAGCGCGACCAGGGCATATCTGCTGACATCAGCACCACAATACCTGTCCGAGTACCAGTCCGCGGCAGCGGGAGTCCCGGCCGCGCTCAACCATCTCCAGATGATGACCGTGGATAATCCGGCGCAGGTCGCCAATGCCGCGAAGCTCAAGGCCGCCGTCGAGCAACGGCTGGCCGAGTTCGCGCTCAGCATCGAGCGCGTCAAGAACAACGACACGGCGACCAGCGTCGACGTCCTGCGCAAGACCACATCGACCGATGCGGTCGAGGCGATCGCCCGGATCGCCCGCGACATCCGCACCGAGGAGGATCGTCTGCTGGCATTGCGCACCGCGACGGCGGACAAGACCCAGGTGCTGGCCTCCTCCGTCACGATCGCCGGCTCCTGCATGGTGCTGGCGCTCGCCGCCCTCTCGGTGGTGCTGCTGCGGCGATCGTCGCGGGCACGCGACGAGGCCGAGGCCAGGTTGCGCGACAGCAACGTCAATCTCGAAACCATCGTCGACGAGCGCACCTCCGACCTGCGCGAGGCCAACGAGGAAATCCAGCGCTTCGCCTATATCGTCAGCCACGATCTGCGCTCGCCGCTGGTCAACATCATGGGCTTCACCAGCGAGCTCGAGGAACTGCGCGGCGACATCTTCAAGCGGATCGCCACGCTCAATCGCGCCGCCTCGCTAGCGCCGGCGATGCCGGAAGACGCGACCGATGTGGCCGAGCCAGAGCTCGAAGGCTCCGACAAGCAGCTATCCGACGACTTCAATGAATCGCTCGGCTTCATCAAATCGTCGATCGCCAAGATGGATCGCCTGATCAGTGCGATCCTCAATCTCACCCGCGAGGGCCGCCGCGAGTTCAAGCCCGAACGCATCGATCTGCGCGAGCTGATCGACGGCATCGTCAAGACGATGGCTCACCAGGCCGTCGAGGCCAACGCGACCGTCGAGGTCGGCGCGCTGCCAAATATCGTCAGCGACCGCCTCGCGCTGGAGCAGATCTTCTCCAATCTGATCGACAACGCCCTCAAGTACCTCAGGAACGGCGTTCCCGGCGAGATTTCGATCGAGGGCCGCACCAAGCTCGGCTTCGCGATCTTCGAGGTCACCGACAACGGCCGCGGCATCGATCCCAAGGACCACCAGCGCATCTTCGATTTGTTCCGCCGCGCCGGAACCCAGGACAAGCCCGGTCAGGGCATCGGGCTTGCCCATGTCCGCGCACTTGTGCGCAGACTGGGCGGCACCATGTCGGTAGCATCGGAACTTCACAACGGCAGCACCTTCACGATTACGCTGCCTATCAATTGGTCAGGCAAGAACCGGGACAAAGTGACATGAGTGATCCAGTCACCATCATCATGATCGAGGACGACGAGGGCCATGCCCGCCTGATTGAGCGGAATATCCGGCGCTCGGGTGTCAACAATGAGATCATCCCGTTCACCAACGGTACAGAGGCGGTCAACTACCTGTTCGGCAAGGATGGCAGCGCCGTCGAGCGCAAGGGCCAGGCCCTGCTGATCCTGCTCGATCTCAATCTGCCCGATATGACCGGCATCGATATTCTGAGGCGGGTCAAGGAGAACAAATATCTCAAGTCGACGCCGGTGGTCGTGCTGACCACGACCGACGACTCCCAGGAGATCAAGCGTTGCTACGAGCTGGGTTGCAACGTCTACATCACCAAGCCGGTGAACTACGAAAGCTTCGCCAACGCCATTCGTCAGCTTGGCCTGTTCTTTTCCGTGATTCAGGTGCCGCCGGCTTCCGTATGACCAGCGCAACGCCGACACTGCTCTACATCGACGACGACGCGGCGCTGGCGCGCCTCGTCGAACGCGGGCTAACGCGCGCGGGTTATAAGGTCGTGCACGCCGCAAGCGGCCAGGAAGGCCTCGATCGGCTCGCCCAGGGCGGCATCGACGTCGTCGCGCTCGATCAGTACATGCCCGGCCTCGACGGGCTGGAGACGCTGGAGCAGATCCTCAAGATACCGGACGCTCCGCCGGTGGTGTTCGTCACCGCGTCGCAGGATTCGGCGATCGCCGTCACCGCACTGAAGGCCGGCGCGGCGGACTATCTGGTCAAGGACGTCAGGGGCGAGTTCATCCCCCTGCTCCAGGTCGCGGTGAACGGCGCGATCCGGCAGGCCGCGCTCCAGAAGGCGCGCGACGAGGCCGAGGCCGAGGTGCACGCCTCGCGCGACCGCTATGCCGCGCTCGCCGCAGAGCGTGAGGTTCTGCTCCGCGAGGTCAACCATCGCGTCGGCAATTCGCTGCAGATCATCGCCTCGTTGCTGCATCTGCAGGCCAACTCCTCGACCCAGCAGGATGTGAAGGCGGCGCTCACCAACGCGATGGGGCGCGTCGCGGCCGTCGCACAGGTGCACCGCCGCCTCTACACCTCGCACGACTTCAAGACGGTGATGCTCAACCAGTATCTCGAGGCACTGCTCGAGGATCTCCGGCGATCGGCCGAAGGCAACAAGATGTCGCGGCTGACCTTGAAGGCCGACCCGATCGAGATTGATCCCGACCGCGCAGTCGCGATCGGCATCATCGTCAACGAGCTGGTGATGAACGCCGTGAAGTACGCCTATCCCGACGGCGCCGGCCCGATCCATGTCGAGCTGAAGCCGCAAGGCGACGATCTGCAGCTCGCGATCAGCGACGACGGGGTCGGCTTTTCCGATAAGGCCGATCCGCGCGGCACCGGCATGGGCCAGCGGATCGTCAGCGCGATGGCAGCCAAGCTCGATGCCAGCGTCGAGCGCGACCCCGGCCACAAGGGCACCCGCTTCGTGGTGCGGTTCGCCCGCGTCAGCCCGGCGCTCGACAAATCGACAAGCGCCGCCGCCAGCTAATGCCGCCAATTTCAGCAAATTCGATTGATTTGTCCGGTTCGTTTTAACGACTGCGTCATGCTGTTGATCGATCGCTGCCCGCCAGGCCTGACCGTTTAAGAAAGTTCTGGGCGTCCTTTGCGATGCTTGTGCCGACTGCTTGGCAGGAGCGGCACGCGATGTTCGGGCGCAGGCCAGTTTTTGGAAAGAAGCAAGAGACGACCCAAGAGACAAACTCGGGCGAGCTCAAGGAGACCGTGCGTCCGGCGTCGGGCGCCGAGGGCGCGACGCCGGCTTTTCACAAGCAGCAGTGGGATCACCCGCTGATCGGGTCGATGCTGCGCGATGCAGGCTTCGCGCCTGATGGCGAAGCCAGCATCGTACCGACGGCAGACAATCGCCTTGCCGTGTTCGCTGCGGCCAGCAAGCGATTGCAGGACCGTACCGAGACCTTCAACCGCGACATGACGGCGCGGCACGGCCACTGCCACGCGGTGCCGTTCCTGGTCATCGACCAGAAAATCTGGGATGGACCGCAAGGCGCGTTTCTCTACGCGCAGATGGGGCTGATCGGCTACGACGAGTGGAACGTGATCATGCTGGCAGAAGACCCGCAGACCACGGCGTCATGCGGTCTCGCAGGCCATCCCGGCTTCCTTCCATCCGTGACGCAAGTCATGACCGAGCATGTGATCGCGTGGAAGGCGCGGCACAACGCCCTGCTCGAGACGTTCGGGATCACCGCGACCGGCGGCCGGGATATCTCGCACGAACAATACGAGATGGAAAAGGACACCTTGCGCAACGAAATCATCGACAAGGCCGGCTGGATGAAGCTGCGCATCATCGACGAGCTCTTGCGCAAGGCCTAGAGGCATCAAGCCTTTGCGAAGCGCCTCACTCGTGCCTGCCGCGGTGCCGGCGTGCGCGGTGCGGACGGCAGTCCTGGCACGGCGCGCCAAACACAACCTGCGACGGATAGGGTCGCGCGGAATGCCACGGCGTCGAGCCGAACAGGCCGGCCGCACCGAACCCCGCGCTGAAGGGATCGGCCGCGAAATTGCCGGGGAAATAGCCGTTGCTGCGAAAATCCCGGTCGTCGTCCCTGCCGTCGAAATACGCGCCGCCGGTGCTGCCGTAGCGCAGCGGCCGCTGCTGGGCCGATGCCGCGGCTACGCTGAGCGCGATGGCGGCGCAGGCGATCAATCCTCTCATGGCGATCATGGCCAGAACCCTCATTGCGGAAGGGTGCCCCAGTCGCCCTTCCAGGCGATCAGGCGTCCCTTGCCGAATTGCAGATAGAGCCCGTCGCTGCGCCTCGACAGCACGCTGCCCCTGACATTGGGCAGCGCGACGAACAATTCATTGCCCGGCGTGCCGCGCACATAATTCAGGGGAACGCCGAGCGACCGGCTGGCCTGGTCGGCGCTCATGCCGAAGGCGAGCGGAACGCTGTTGGGTGGACGTTGCTGCGCGCGGGACGCGCCGGTCGATACGCCGAGCCCGATGACGAGGGCAACGAGGAGTGTCGCGAAACGCTGCATGGCTGACCTCATGGCACTGCCGCCGCCAGCGTACCGGCGGGCGTCCAGCCGCCGCCGAGCGCCTGGAACAGGCTGCTCGCCGCCAGCAGCTTGTTGAGCCGGACCGTAACCAGATTGTTTTCTGCCGTGAACAGCGTCTGCTGCGCCTGCAGCACCGTGATCAGGTTGACCGTGCCGCCGCGCAGCTGCGTCTCGGCGACCTCGAACGCCTTGCGCGAGGCGGCGACGACGTCGGACTGCAGGCGCTCCTGCAATGTGTACTTCTGCAACGCGATCAGCGCCTTCTCGACATCGGCGAAGGCCGACAGCACCGCCTTGCGATAGGCCTGCAGGTTTTGCAGCTGCTGCCCCTTGGCGAGCTTGAGCTGGCTCTCCAGCAGGAAGCCGTCGAACAGCGGCTGGGTTAGCCCGGCGGCGAGCGTGTAGTACCAGGCGCCGGGCGCGAACAGCGCGGCGAGCGCCGCGCTCTGGAAGCCGGTAGTGCCGGTCAGCTGGATCTGCGGAAAGAATGCCGCGCGCGCCGCGTCGACGCTGAAATTGGACGACGCCAGCTGCGCCTCGGCCTCGCGGACGTCAGGCCGCTGGTAGAGCAATTCCGACGGCAGTCCCGGCGTGACGCGCGGCACCGCGATCTGCGTGGTGGACCCGCCGCGCACCTTGAAATCGGCCGGCGCGCGCGCCACGAGCACGGCGAGCGCCGCGGTGTTCTGCCCGACCGTTACCTCGAGCGGCGGGATCGCCGCGCGCTGCGTGGCGACCAGCGCCTCCTGCTGCGACAGATCCAGCTGCGAAGCGGTGCCGCCCGCAAATTGCGACTTGATCAGCGCAAGGATGCGCTCGGCCGCCGCGAGGTTGCGGCGGGTGACCTTGATCTGGTCCTGCGCCGCCAGCAGCTGGAAATAGGTATTGGCGACCGTCGCCATCGTGGTCAGCGCGACCACCTCGCGATTGTAGCGCGCGACGGTCGCGCTCTCCTCCGAGGCCGACAGCGTCGCGCGGTTCTTGCCCCAGAAATCGACGATGTAGCTTGCGCTCAGCCCCAGGCTGTACTGCGAGAAAGTGCCGCTGGTGCCGAACGACGAACTGGATCCCGTTGCCACACGCTGACGCTCGGCGTTCGCCGATCCGGAGATGGACGGCAGCAGCGCGGCGCCGGACACGCCGACCTGGGCGTCGGCCTGCACGATCTGGGCGATCGCCACCGCGATGTCGAGATTGTAGAGCTGCGCGGACTCCATCAGCCCGGTCAGTTCGGGCGAGCGGAAGCCGCGCCACCAGGCAAGCGCCGGAACAGCCGCGTCGGCATCGCCTTTGGCCGCAGTCTTGTAGCTCGCCGGCACTTCGAGGCTGAGCTCCGGCTTCTCCGCCCCGGGAATACAGCCGGACAGACCGAGGCTGAGGCCGCCGAACGCCGCCACGCGCAGAAACCGGATCGGCTTGCGCATCAACTGAAGATTTCGCAACGCTGTACCTGTCGGCATTTACTCGCCCGGTTGAAGTGAGGAGCCCGGCGTCCGCATCGCGCCGCCACGGCGCGCGCGCTGGGCCCACAGGCGGAACCGGTCGAGATAGAGGTAGATAACCGGCGTCGTGTAGAGCGTGAGGACCTGGCTCAGGATCAGGCCACCGACGATGGCGATGCCGAGCGGCTGCCGCAGCTCGCCGCCGTCGCCCATGCCGATCGCCAGCGGCACCGCCCCGAGCAGCGCGGCCATCGTCGTCATCATGATGGGGCGGAAGCGCAGCAGGCAGGCCTCCCGGATCGCCTCGAGCGGCTCCAGCCCGCGCCTGCGTTCCGCCTCCAGCGCAAAGGTCGATCATCATGATGGCGTTCTTCTTCACAATGCCGATCAGCAGGATGACGCCGATCAGCGCCATGATACTGAACTCGGTCTTGAATGCCATCAGCGCCAGCAAGGCGCCCACACCCGCCGAGGGCAATGTGGACAAGATGGTCAGCGGATGGATGTAGCTCTCGTAGAGCACGCCCAGCACGATGTAGATCGCCACCAGCGCGGCCAGGATCAGGAACGGCTGGTTGCTCAGCGAGTCCTGGAACGCCTTGGCGGTACCCTGGAAGGTGCCGCGGATCGTGGCCGGGACCCCAATCCGGTTCATGGTCGCCTCGATGCTGCCGACCGCCGTGCTCAGCGACACGTTCGGCGGCAGGTTGAACGAGATGGTGTTGGCGACCAACAGACCCTGGTGATTGACCGCAAGCGGCGTCGCGCCCTGCTTGAATGCTGCAACTTCCGACAGCGGGATCATGGTCTCGCTGCTGGTGGAGACGGCCGATCCGGTCGAGGCAACGCCCTTCCCGGTCGAACCGATCGAGTTGGTGGCCTGGTTGCGCGCGGCCTGGGCGTTGGCTGCACTGGCCGCGCTGGAGTTGCCTGGGGCGACGACCGTGCCTGCCACCGCGTTGGTCGATTGCGAGCCGCCGACCGATCCGCCGGACGTGCTGATATAGACGTCCTTCAGCGTCTCCGGGTTCTGCCAGTAGCGCGGCGCGACCTCCATGATGACGTGATACTGGTTGCGCGCGACATAGATCGTCGACACCTGCCGCTGGCCGAAGGCGTCGTAGAGGGTGTTGTCGATCTGGCTCACCGTGATGCCGAGCCGGGCCGCGGCGTCGCGGTCGATCACGAGATCGGATTCCAGGCCCTTGTTCTGCTGGTCGCTGTTGACGTCGGCGAGATCAGGATCGCGCTGCAGGGCCGCCGCGATCTTCGGCGTCCATTCATTGAGCTCCTCCAGCGTCGATCCCTGCAGCGTGTACTGATACTGCGCGTTCGAGGCCCTGCCCCCGACCCGGATGTCCTGCACCGCCTGCAGGAACAGGCTCGCGCCCGGCACCACCGACATCTCGCGGCGCAGCCGCGCGATCACGCCGTCGGCGCCGATCTTGCGCTCATCAAGCGGACGAAGCGAGACGAACACGAAGCCGGAATTGGTCTGCCCGCCGCCGGTGAAGCCGACCGCCGTCTCAACCGCCGGATCGCGCTTGATGATGCCGACGAACCGCGCGAGCTTCTGCTGCATCAGCTGGAACGACACGCTCTGGTCAGCCTGGATCGAGCCGACCAGCCGGCCGGTGTCCTGCTGCGGGAAGAAGCCCTTCGGGATCACGTCGTAGAGATAGAAGTTGAGGCCGAACACCGCCGCCAGGATCAGCATCACCGACAGCGGATGCACCAACGCCGCGGTCAGCGTTCTGCGGTAGAAATTTAGCATCGCCTCGAAGAAGCGCTCGCTCGCCCAATAGAGCCGGCCATGGCCGCCGGTGTCCGGCTTGAGCAGCACGGCGCACATCATCGGCGTGGTCGCCAGCGAGACCGCGAGCGAGATCAGGATCGAGATCGAGATCACCATCGCGAACTCGCGGAACAACCGCCCGACGATGCCGGCCATCAGCAGGATCGGGATGAACACCGCGATCAGCGAGATGCTCATCGACAGCACGGTGAAGCCGACCTCGTTGGCGCCCTTCAGCGCCGCCTCGAGCGGGCTCAGACCGTCCTCGATGTAACGGGTGACGTTCTCCAGTACCACGATGGCGTCGTCGACCACGAATCCGGTCGCGACCGTCAGCGCCATCAGGGAGAGATTGTCGAGGCTGTATCCGAACAGGTACATCGCCCCGAAGGTCGCAACCAGCGACACCGAGACCGCCACCACCGGAATGAAGGTGGCCCGCGCATTGCGCAGGAACGCGAACACCACGATGATGACCAGCAGCACCGCCAGAACGAGGGTTCGTTCGACGTCCCGGAGCGAGGTGCGGATGGTGGTCGAACGGTCGACCGCAAAGCCTATATCGATCGCCGGCGAGACTGACGCCTGCAGCTGCGGCATCACCCCCTTCACGAGGTCGACGGTACTGATGATGTTGGCGTTCGGCTGCCGGTAGAGGATGATCAGCACCGCCGGCTTGCCGTTGGCGAGCCCGGCATTGCGCAAATTCTCGACGCCGTCGGCTACCTCGCCGACGTCGGAGAGATGAACCGGTGCGCCATTACGGTAGGCCACGATCAGCGATTTGTAGTCGTCGGCCTTGTTGGCCTGGTCGTTGGCGTAGACCTGGTAGCGCTGGTCGCCGACGTCGATGCCCCCCTTGGGGCTGTGGGCGTTGGCGCTCGACAGCGCCGCGCGGACGTCTTCCAGCCCGATGCCGTATTTGTAGAGTGCCTGCGGGATCAGATCGACGCGCACGGCCGGCAGCGAGCTGCCGCCGACCACCACCTCGCCGATGCCCTCGACCTGCGACAGCTTCTGCGCCAGCACCGTGGAGGCGGCGTCGTAGAGATCGCCGCGCGTCAGCGTATCCGACGTCAGCGTCAGGATCAGGATCGGCGCGTCGGCCGGGTTGACCTTGCGGTAGGTCGGATTGCTGCGCAGGCTGGTCGGCAGGTCGGCCCGCGCCGCATTGATCGCGGCCTGCACGTCGCGCGCCGCGCCGTTGATGTCGCGGTTCAGCCCGAACTGCAGCGTGATGCGGGTCGCGCCCACCGAGCTCGACGACGTCATCTCGGTGACGTCGGCGATCTGGCCGAGATGTCGCTCGAGCGGACTTGCGACCGTGGTCGCGACATCCTGCGGGCTGGCGCCGGGCAGCGTCGCCTGCACCGAGATGGTCGGGAAATCCACCTGCGGCAGCGGCGACACCGGCAGCTTGAAGAACGCGACAATGCCGGCCGCCGCAAGCCCGAACGTCAACAGCGTCGTTGCCACCGGCCTACGGATGAAGGGCGTTGACGGATCCATGGCTCAACGCGACCCGCTCGCCTCGCCGATCTCGTCCGCCCGCCCGGCAAATCGCAGCGCGAGGCGATCGAACCAGAGGTAGATCACCGGTGTCGTGAACAGGGTCAGCAGCTGGCTCACCAGGAGGCCGCCGACGATCGAAATGCCGAGCGGATTCCGCAGCTCGGACCCCGCGCCGCTGCCGAGCATCAGCGGCAGCGCGCCGAGCACAGCTGCCATCGTCGTCATGATGATCGGCCGGAACCGCAGCAGGCAGGCCTGATAGATCGCCTCCCGCGGCGGCTTGCCCTCGTTGCGCTCGGCATCGAGCGCGAAGTCGATCATCATGATCGCGTTCTTCTTCACGATGCCGATCAGGAGGATGATGCCGATGATCGCGATGATCGTGAGATCCTGTCCGGCCATCATCAGCGCCAGCAGCGCGCCGATCCCGGCCGAGGGCAGCGTCGAGAGGATGGTTAAAGGATGGATGAAGCTCTCATAGAGCACGCCGAGCACGATATAGACCGTGATGATCGCGGCGAGGATCAGGAACAGCTGGTTGGACAGCGAGGACTGGAACGCCAGCGCCGCGCCCTGGAAGCTCGTGATCATGCCGAGCGGCTGGTTGATGTCGGCCTGCGCCTGCTTGATCGCCGTCACCGCCCCGCCGAGCGAGGCGCCGGGCGCCAGGTTGAACGAGACGGTCGCCGACGGGAACTGGCCGAGATGCGAGATCTGCAGCGGCGCGGTCTCCACCCGCATCTTGGCCATCACCGACAGCGGCACCGGCGTCGAGCCCACCGATGACGGCAGGTAGATCGACGACAGAGAGTCCAGCGAAGTCTGCAGCGACGGATCGGCCTCGAGGATCACGCGGTACTGGTTCGAATTGGTGAAGACGGTCGAGACGATGCGCTGGCCGTAGGAATCGTACAGTGCGTTGTCGATCGTCGCCGGCGTGATGCCGAACCGCGCCGCCTGGTCGCGGTCGATGTCGACGAACACCGAAAGCCCCTGCGCCGAAATATCGCTCGTGACATCGCTGAGCTGGGGCAATTCCCGGAGCTTGTCGACCAGCTTCGGCGTCCATTCCGCAAGCTCGTTCGGATCGGCATCCTGCAGGATGAACTGGTACTGCGTCCGGCTCACCGTGCCTTCGATGGTGAGGTCCTGGACCGGCTGCATGTAGAGCGTGATGCCGGTCAGCGCCGCCGTGCTCGCCTTGATCCGGTCCATGATCGTCGAGACATTGGCCTTGCGCTGCTCATGCGGCTTCAGATTGATCAGGATGCGGCCGCTGTTCAGCGTGGTGTTGGTGCCGTCGACGCCGATGAACGACGACAGGCTCTGCACGTCCGGATCCTTCAGGATCGCGCTGGCGAGCCGCTGCTGCCGCTCGGCCATCGCCGCATAGGACACCGATTGCGGCGCCTCGGAGATCGCCTGGATCACGCCGGTGTCCTGCACCGGAAAGAAGCCCTTGGGGATAACGACGTAGAGCAGCGCCGTCAGACCAAAGGTGGCGAGCGCGATCAGCAGCACGAAGGTCTGGCGATCCAGCACCCAATTGAGCATCCGGGCGTAGATCGCAATGACGGCCTCGAAGCCTTCGCGGCTGAGCCGCTGGAAGGTGTTTTCCCGCGCCATGGCCTCCGGCTTCAGTAGCTTGGCGCAGGCCATCGGCACCAGGGTCAGCGACACCACGGCCGAGATCAGGATCGTGACCGACAGCGTGATGGCGAATTCGCGGAACAGGCGGCCGACGACGTCGCCCATGAACAGCAGCGGGATCAGGACCGCGATCAGCGATACCGTCAGCGAGATGATGGTGAAGCCGATCTGCTCCGACCCTCGCAGCGCCGCCTCGAGCGGCGACTCGCCCTCCTCGATGTAGCGCGAGATGTTCTCGATCACGACGATGGCGTCGTCGACCACGAAGCCGGTCGCGATCGTCAGCGCCATCAGCGACAGATTGTTCAGGCTGAAGCCGAACAGATACATCGCGCCCAGCGTGCCGACCAGCGATAGCGGCACCGACAGGCTCGGGATCAGCGTGGCGCGGGTCGAGCGCAGGAACACGAAGATCACAAGCACGACCAGGATCACGGCGAGCGACAGCTCATATTCGACGTCGCGCACCGAGGCCCGGATCGTGACGGTGCGGTCGGTCAGGATATTGAGGTCGATCGCGGCCGGCAGCGTGGCCTGCAGCTGCGGCAGCAGGTCCTTGATGCCCTGCACCACCGAGATGACGTTGGCGCCGGGTTGGCGCTGGATGTTGAGGATGATCGCCGGCGTCTCGTTCATCCAGGCGCCGAGCTTGTCGTTCTGCGCGCCGTCGACGACGTTGCCGACATCGCTGAGGCGGACCGGCGAGCCGTTCTTGTAGGCGATGATCAGCGAGCGGTAGTCGCTGGCATTGCGGATCTGGTCGTTGGCATTGATGGTGTAGGCGCGCATCGCGCCGTCGAAGTTGCCCTTCGGCGTGTTGACGTTGGCGTTGCCGAGCGTGGTGCGGAGATCGTCGATGTTGAGGCCATAGGCCGCGAGCTTGCGGATATCAGCCTGGATGCGCACCGCGGGCCGCTGGCCGCCGCTGATGCTGACGAGGCCGACGCCCGGCAGCTGCGAGATCTTCTGCGCCAGCCGCGTGTCGACGAAATCCTGTACCTGGGTCAGCGGCATGGTCTTCGAGGTCAGGCCGAGGGTCAGGATCGGCGCATCGGCCGGATTGACCTTGGCGTAGATCGGCGGCGCCGGCAGGTCCGACGGCAACAGATTGCCCGCGGCATTGATCGCGGCCTGCACCTCCTGCTCGGCGACGTCGAGCGAGATCGACAGGCCGAATTGCAGCGTGATCACGGACGAGCCCGCCGAGCTCACCGAGCTCATCTGGGTCAGGTTCGGCATCTGGCCGAACTGCACCTCGAGCGGCGCCGTCACCGACGAGGTCATCACGTCGGGGCTCGCGCCCGGATAGAAGGTCTGCACCTGGATGGTCGGATAGTCGACCTCCGGCAGCGCCGCGACCGGGAGAAATCTGAACGCCAGCATGCCCGACAGCATGATGGCGATCATCATCAGGGTCGTCGCTACCGGCCGCAGGATGAATGGCCGCGACGGGTTCATTTCTTCTGCCCGTCCTCGGACCGCTTGTGGTGGCCGCCTCCGGGATCAGCGCCGTCCTTACTATCTCCCTTGCTATCTCCCTTCGCCGCCCCCTTGGCCGCAGCGGCAGGGTTCGCGGCATCGGCAGCGGAGCGCACGACCACCTTCGCGCCCTCGCGCAGCTTGTCGGCGCCGTCGATCACGATGCGATCGCCGGCCGCGAGCCCGGACAGCACCTCGACCCGGTCGCCGTCGGTGACGCCGAGCTTGACCGGCCGCACCGAGACCGTGCTATCGGCGTTGACGAGATAGACGAAGGTGCCGGGGACACCGCGCTGGATGCCGGCGGTCGACATCGTCGTCGCATCCTTGTGGGTATCGAGCAGCAGGCGGACGTTGACGAACTGGTTCGGAAACAGCGTGCGCTTGTCGTTCTCGAACTGCGCCCGCAGCTTGATGGTGCCGGTGGTCGCATCGATCTGGCTGTCGAAGGTCTGCAACGATCCCTCGGCGAGCTTGTTGGCGCCGCTGCGGTCATAAGCCGCCGTCGGCAGCACCGCGCCCTCCCTCAACCGCTTCGAGACCGCCTGCAGATTGTCCTCCGGCAGCGTGAACAGCACGCTGATCGGCTCGAGCTGCGTGATCACGACGAGGCCGTTGGTATCGCCGGGCGTCACATAGTTGCCGAGATCGACCTGGCGCAGTCCGACGCGCCCGTTGATCGGCGACACGATGTGACAATATTGCAAATTCACCTCGGCCGACTTCACCGAGGCGCGATCGGCCTCCACCGTGCCCTGGTACTGCGCGACCAGCGCGACCTGGGTGTCGAGCGTCTGATGCGGCACGGCGTTCTGCGCGGCGAGGTTCTGGTAGCGGGTGAGATCGACCTGGGCGCCCTTCAGCTGCGCCTCGTCGCGGGCGAGCTGGCCCTTGGCCTGCGCCAGCGTCGCCTCGTAGGGGCGCGAATCGATCTCGGCGATCAGGTCGCCCTTCTTGACCTCATCGCCCTCCTTGAAATCGATCTTCATCAGATAGCCGCTGATCTGGCTCCTGATCGTCACGGTCGCGAGCGACGTCACGGTGCCGAGCGCATTCAGGCTGACGCCGATATCGCCCTTGCCGATCGTCTCCGGTACGATCGACATCGGCCCGGCGTTGCGCCCGCCACCGGCCTGCGGCGGCGCGGCCTGCTGCCGCGTCCACCAGACGATGCCGGCCAGCACCGCCAGCACGAGACATCCCGTCAGAAACCCCCGCCAACGCGATCCTCGCCTGGTTCGCTCGGGCGCCACAATCGACGGGTCTTTGATCTGCTGGTCCATAACCTGCCCACGAAGAAACACGAATGAGCTCGCGCGGCTCTATGTGTCCCCTGAACTCCGCGCGCGCCACATCCGACGAAGCATTTTGAAGGCTTCTGCCGGACAAAGCGCGTTAAGAATTGTAAAGGATAGCGGCTCTTCCCGGTCGGCCGCTGTTTCTCGCTGGATTGTGGCTATTTTACCCGATCATTTGTAACCAAGGCAACACGATCAGCAACAATCCGGCAAAGTAGATCAGGCCGAAGATCAGCCCGAATTTCCAGAAGTCGCCTTTGCCGATATAGCCGCTGCCGTAATACATCGGCGCCGGTCCCGTGGCATAGGGCGAGATCACGCCCATCAGGCCCAGCGAATACACGCAGAGCAGCATCAGGGTCTGCACCGACAGGCCGGGAATGCTGGAGCCGACGGCGAGCACCACCGGCAGCACCGCGGCGGTATGCGAGGTGATGCTCGAGAAGAAATAGTGGATCCAGAAGAAGAAGGTGACGAGCAGGATCATCCCGACCATCGGCGACGTGCCGGAAAGCGGCTTGGCATAACCCTCGGCCACCCATTTGATGAAGCCGATCTCGTTGAGGCCGGACGACAGCGTGAGCAGCGAGGTGAAATAGAAAAATACCTCCCACGCACTCTTCTCCGCGACGATGTCCTCGAACGCGATCACGCCGGTCAGCAGCATCAGCGAGATCACGACGAACACGACCGTGGTCGCGTTGATGAAATTCGAGCCGAGCAGCGGCACGCTGATGTTGGGGTTGGAGCCGCAGATCCACAGGAACATCGCGAGCACCACCAGCACCGCCATGATCCATTCGTGCCGCGACGGCGGCCCCATCTTGGCGAGCTCGCCCTCGCTCCAGGTCACGATCTCGGGGCTCTCCTTGATCTCGGGCCGGCAGACCAGATAGCTGAGCAGCGGCACCAGCAGCAGCAAGAGGATCCCGAGCGGCGCGAAGCCGATGAACCATTGCGACCAGCCGACCTCGATGTTGACGAGCTTCTTGGCGATCGAGAGCGCGGCGGCGTTCGGCGCCAGCGCGGTCAGGAACAGCGAGCTGGTGACGGCCGTGGTCGCGAACGCGGTCCACATCACGAAGGTGCCGATCTTGCCCGCGGTCGGGCCGGGCTCGGAGCCGTAGATGCGCGGGATGTTGCTGACGATCGGATAGATGGTGCCGCCGGAGCGCGCGGTGTTTGAGGGCGTCGCCGGCGCCAGCACGAGATCGGAGAACGCCACCGCATAGCCGAGCCCGATGGTGCGGCGGCCGAGGCCGCGCACCAAGAGCAGCGCCAGCCGGCGGCCGAGCCCGCTCTTGCGATAGCCGATCGAGAACACGAAGGCGCCGACGATCAGCCACACCGTGCTCTCGGAAAAGCCGCCGAGCATCCAGCGCAGCGATTTGTTCGGGTCGTGCTCGACATAGCCGCCGATGCCGGCGACCGTCAGGCCGATCAGACCGACCGCGCCGACCGGCATCGATTCAAGGATCAGCCCGGTGATCACGGCGGCGAACACCGCGAAATAGTGCCACTGATTGGCGTTCAGCCCCGAAGGCACCGGGACCAGATAGATCACAAGCCAAACCAGCAACGGCGCAAACGTCCGCCATGACCATTTCATGCAGCGTCCCCCTCACCTGTGTCGATTGTCGGGCGCGCAAGCCGCCGTGTCCCGGCAGCGCCGCCATCTTTTTGTTGCAATCTAGCACGACCGCGCAGTCCGTCTCGGGAAACTGCTGCGGAACGGCGCGGCTTGTGGAGGAACCAGCGCGTTTCGTCAACACGTAGCGTCCCGGTGGCAGCCCCCATCGCAAGACCGCCCGCGCTTTGCTATCCTTGGCGGTATGACGTCACGCGACTCCGCCTCCTCCGAGATCACGCCCGAGGTGCTGCTGCGCGCCTATGCCTGCGGCATCTTCCCGATGGCGGAGAGCGCCGACGATCCGACCCTGTTCTGGGTCGAGCCGGAATTGCGCGGCGTGATTCCGTTCGACGGCTTCCGTGTCGCCTCCCGCCTGGCGCGCACCGTGCGCTCCGATGCCTTCACGGTCACCGTCGATACCGCGTTCAAGGCCGTGATCGCCGGTTGCGCGGCGCCGCAGCCCGGCCGCGACGACACCTGGATCAACAGGCGCATCCGCGATCTCTATGTCGGGCTGTACGCGTCGGGCCATTGCCACAGCGTCGAGGTCTGGCAGGACGACAATCTGGTCGGCGGGCTCTACGGCGTCAGCCTCGGCCGCGCCTTCTTCGGCGAAAGCATGTTTCACACCACGCGCGACGCATCGAAGGTCGCGCTGGTGCATCTGGTGGCGCGGCTGATCGCGGGCGGGTTCGAACTGCTCGACACGCAATATGTGACGGAGCACCTGAGGACGTTCGGCGCGATCGAGATCTCGCGGCGCCGCTATCGCACGCTGCTCGACAAGGCGATCACGGGCGCGCCGGCGGATTTCCGCAGGCTCGACGCCACCCAGCCGGTCAAAGGTGCCGACGCGCTGGCAATCATCGCCGAACGCAATTGAACGGTTGATCGCGTAGCCCGGATGAAGCGAAGCGCAATCCGGGACAAGTCTGTCCGCGGAGAGAAACCCGGATTTCGCTGCGCTTCATCCGGGCTACGCCGTGCTTGCTAGTTCCCAAACAATCCGCCGAACAACCCGCCCGGCCGCTGCTGTTGTTGGGGCGGGGGAGGTGGCGGCTGCTGCTGGTATTGCGGCTGCGGCGGCGGACGCGGCGCGGCCTGCTTCGGCGGCGCGCGCTTCTGGGCCGGCGGCGGCGGAGGCGTCGGCGCCTTCGGCGGATCGGGCGCGGCGGTCACGATGGTCTGGTCCGGCCCTTTGCAGTCGGTCAGCCAGATGTCGTAGATCGGATGCTCGACGCCGTGCAGGCCGGGGCTCGCCGCGAACATCCAGCCCGAGAAGATCCGCTTCACCTCGCCCTGCAGCGTGATCTCGTCGACCTCGACAAAGGCATCGGTGTTGGCGGCTTCCGTCGATGGCCTCGTGTAACAGGCATCGGTCTTCACCCGCAGCGCGCCGAACTGCACGGTCTCGCCGATATCCTCGTCGAAATTGATGATGCGCCCGGTGATCTTGTCGAGACCGGAGAAGCTCGCCTTCTTGTTGGTGATCTTGGTCGACGGCGGCTCCTGCACGACCTCGTCGCCCGGCTGCAACGTGGCAGGCGTCTGCGGCGGGGTGCCTGGGGGCGTGCCCTTGGGACGCTGCCCCGGCGGCAGCGGGTTGGCGCCGGGCGGCGTATTGGCGACGGCGGGACCGCCGGGTTGCGGCGGCTGCACTGCGACACCGGGCTGGGTGCCCTGCGGAGCCACCGTCGAGCCCGGCGGCGGCGCCAGCGGCTGCGACTGCACGCTGCCGGGCGGCGGCACCGCCTGGCCTGGCGGCAGCGCCCGCGGCTGTGTCGGCAGCAGACGGCCGCGCGGCAATTCCGGCACTTCCTCGTCGTCGTCGCTGGGAGGAGCCGGCTGACCACGCGGGATCGAGCCGGGCGGACGCGGCGCGGGATCGGAGAAAATCGTTCCGATCTGCGCGCGCGCGGGCGGCGCAAGCGAGATGGTTGAGGCGGCAACCAGGGCCGCAAAGCCAGTCAGGGCAACGGTTCGAAGCATCTCGCGCGGCTTTAAAGGGCGAATCGGGCTCGCGACAGTCTACCTTGATATCGGCCGCTCGCAGGCCACCGGTTAACACGCCGAATACGGCGGGGAAAGGGCACCCGGCCACCTCTCCCCGGTCCACTGGGCAGCCTCTGGTCACTCCTGGGAACACGTGTGATAGTCCTCACGCTGAAGGCACGCCGCCGCGCGTGAAAACCAGGAAAATCCGGATCGAACCGGACCAGCCAGAGGAAACCCACCATGCCCGATCGCATCAGGCTCGACGGCCGGGTCGCCGTCGTCACCGGGGCTGCCGGCGTCATCGGAACCGCCTCGCTCCAGCTGCTCGCCGAACGGGGTGCGCGGATTGTCGCAGTCGACCGCAAGGGCGCCGATCTCAAAGCCGCCATCAAGGACCTGCCGGCCTCGGCCGAGGCCCTCGCAATCGAAGCCGACGTCACCGACGAGAACGAGGTCAAGGACTATGTCCGCGCCGCCGTCGACCGCTTCGGCACCATCGATGCCTTCTACAACAACGCCGGCGTCGAGGGCGACATCAGGCCGATCCCCGAATATTCGCTGGAGAGCTTTCGCCGGGTGCTCGACGTCAATGTGGTCGGCGTCTTCCTCGGCATGAAGCATGTGCTGCCGGTCATGCTGAAGCAGAACAAGGGCAGCATCATCAACACCGCCTCGATCGCCGGCCTTGTGGGATCGCCGATGATCGCGGTCTACAGCGCGAGCAAGCACGCGGTAATCGGGCTGACCAAGAGCGCGGCCTGGGAATGCACCGGCACCGGCGTGCGGGTCAATTGCGTCTGCCCCGGCATGATCGAGAGCCGGATGCTGAGCACGATCCTGCAGGGCCGCTCCGGCGGCAACGCGCCGCCGCCGATCGAGAAGATCGTCGACCGCATCCCGGCGCGCCGGCTCGGCCTCGCAAGCGAGGTCGCCTCCATTGTCGCTTTCCTTGCCTCCGACGAGGCGAGCTACGTCTCCGGCTCCGCCTACACCGTCGACGGCGGCCGCACCGCCGCCTGACACGACCGTCATTCCGGGATGGTGCGCAAGCACCAGACCCGGAATCTCGAGATTCCGGGTTCGATGCTTCGCATCGCCCCGGAATGACATCACCAAAAGAAGGTCCCCCCAATGCCCGTCGTTCTCGATCCCGATGCCGCTGCCGTCTACAAGGCGTTCCAGGAGGCCGGCCGTCCCGCCTACGAGACGCTGACCGCGCCGGAAGCGCGCGACTATTACCGAGCCGCCCGCGTCGTCTCCAATCCCGAGCCGCCCGCGCTGCAATCGAGCAAGCCGCTCGCGATCCCGGCGCCGCACGGCACGATCCCTGCCCGCATCTACACGCCGAACACGCTGCGCAAGAAAGACGGGCTCGCGCCCTGCCTGGTGTTCTTCCACGGCGGCGGCTGGGTGATCGGCGACCTCGATACCCATGAGGTGGTTTGCCAGAAGCTTGCCCATGAGGGCGAGCTGATCGTGATCTCGATCGATTATCGGCTCGCGCCCGAGCATCGTTTCCCTGCCGCGGTCGATGACGCCATCACCGCGACCCGATGGGTCGCCGCCAATGCCAGGGATCTCGGCATCGACGCCGCGCGCCTGATCGTCGGCGGCGACAGCGCCGGCGGCAACCTCGCGGCGGTGGTTGCCCTGACCGCCCGCGACGGCGGGCCGAAGCTCGCGGCCCAGCTGCTGATCTATCCCGCGACCGATTTCTCGCGGAAGCATCCCTCGCATCGCGAGCCCGAGACCAGCATCCTCCTGACGCATTCGGTGATCGGCTGGTTCGCCAACCATTATCTCGGTGACGCCGACAACAACGACTGGCGTGCCTCGCCGGCGCGCGCGAAGGACTTTGCCGGCTTGCCGCCGGCCTATGTGCTGACCGCCGGCGCCGATCCGCTCCGCGACGAAGGCGACGAGTATGCGAAATTCCTCAAGGACGCCGGCGTGCCGGTGACCTATCGGCATTTCCCCGGCCAGTTCCACGGCTTCTTCACCATGGGCAAGCTGCTCAATCAGGCCAATATCGCGGTGACCGAGATCAGCGCCTGGCTGAAGACGCTGGGCTGAGCAATCGGACCCGCGGCGACGTGGCTGGCGTCGTTCCCGATCGGGGCTCGCGAGCGCATCGCGAGCCTCTTGCGGCGTTAGTGCGCCTTGAAGTTCCCCACGCCGCGCGATAGTGCCGCCGTCAGCGCTTCACGCCGCCGGGCACTCCAGCCATCGAGATCGTCTTGCTCACGCCACTCCTCGTCTACGGTATCCCGCTCGATTTCATCCTGTTCGCGCTGACGCTGCTCGGCGTCGCGATCTTCCATCACCACACGCTCGCGGTGGCGCTGACGGGCCTTGCCGCGATCGTCGCCTACAAGCTGCTGTTCGCGGGCTTTGCGAAATTCGGCGCGGGCCTGCCCGGTCTCGCGCATCACATGGAGCATGAGTGGGTCACGCTCGCCAACCTGTTTCTGCTCCTGATGGGCTTTGCGCTGCTGTCGCGCCATTTCGAGGAGAGCCGCATTCCCGACGAGATGCCGGCGCTGCTGCCCGATGACTGGAAGGGCGGACTGATCCTGCTGGTCATCGTGTTCGTGCTGTCGGGCTTCCTCGACAATATCGCGGCCGCGCTGATCGGCGGCACCGTGGCCCGCCACGTGTTCCGTGGCCGCGTCCATATCGGCTATCTCGCGGCGATCGTCGCCGCATCGAATGCCGGCGGCGCCGGCAGCGTCGTCGGCGACACCACGACGACGATGATGTGGATCGACGGCATCAGCCCGCTCACGGTCGTGGAGGCATATGTCGCAGCCATCGTCGCGATGCTGGTGTTTGCGGTGCCGGCCTCGCTGCAACAGCACCGCTTTTCGCCGATCGTGAAGGATGCACCGTCCGGCCTCAGAATCGACTGGGCGCGGGTTGCGATCGTGGCCGTGATCCTGCTCGCCGCGCTGACGGCCAATGTGACGGCCAATCTGAAGTTCCCCGCGCTGCTCGATACGCTGCCCGTGCTCGGGCTCGCGGTCTGGGCCGCGATCCTGGTCACCTCGGTGCTGCGGCGGCCGGACTGGTCGGTGATGCCCGAGACGCTGAAGGGCACCGTCTTCCTGCTCGCGCTGGTGACGGCGGCCTCGATGATGCCGGTGGAGAAATTGCCCGCCGCATCGTGGCAGACCGCGCTCGGGCTCGGCTTCGTCTCGGCGGTGTTCGACAATATTCCCCTGACCGCGCTGGCGCTGAAGCAAGGCGGCTATGACTGGGGCTTCCTCGCCTACGCGGTCGGATTTGGCGGGTCGATGGTCTGGTTCGGCTCGTCGGCGGGCGTTGCGGTGTCCAACATGTACCCGGAAGCCAAATCGGTGGTCCGCTGGATCACCCAGGGCTGGCCGATCATGGCGGCCTATGTCGTCGGCTTCTTTGTGATGCTCACACTGCTTGGCTGGCATCCCGACGCGCCACATTGACGCAACACAATGCTGCAGCGCACAATTGCGCTTACCTCAAAACTGTGGAAAATCGAGACAATTCCGTTGACATTGCTAAACTCCATTCGCCGTAACAAGTTATGGAGAGTTCGCATGAGTGTTAGTGCAGAAGTCCTCGCCCGCGCTCCGTCGGAGCAGATGGAGGACGAAATCAACACGGTGACTTCGCATCGACCACGCAGCAACATCCGGCCCCTCTCACCGATGCCGGACTATGTCGAGCATCGCAACGGCGTCAACGAGGTGGGCAAGCTGTCGGCCGAGGCGGTCGTGCGCGAATATGAAGCGGCGGTGAAAGAGATCGAGGCCCTTGGATCGGAACTGCAATTGGCCGCGAAGAACTGCGAGGTCATGGTCGCAGGCGTTCATGACATGATCGCCGAGATCAAGGAGTTCGCTGCCGGTTACCGCGATCAGGGCAAGCGTTTCTTCCTGCAGATCGAAGCCGTCTCGTTGATGACCGCGGAGGTCAGGGATACCTGCGAAGCACTCAAGAAGAAGATCGCAACCGATACATTGGGCCAGTGATCTTTCGGTTGAAGCACGGTTCGTGATCAGAGCATCCGTGGATCTCTGCGATCGTGGGCTGATCCTGTATTGGTGAATGACTGCGCTATTCCGGCGCGGTGGAACCGTTAGTTCTATTCAAGACCAAGTCGCTCAAGACTAAGTCGTTCAACATCTTGCCCCGCTTCGGCGGGGCATTTTTTGTTGCGAGACGAGTGATCTCTGCACGGGCTGCGTCCTCGAACCGGCCGGACCTCCGTCCATGCCCTTAACGTGCGTCAGTTGCACGCCCGGTCATGTCCGTTGCCGGAGGCAAATCGGATATCGCGGACCAGCGATCGCTGAAATCCCTGGCCGGGAGCGCGTCCGTGCCGGCGACGGCAATGCCGTCGGTCCGGGGCGCGTGCGACTTGATGGTCGCGGCGGTCGCGGTGACAGCCAGCAGGGCGACAGCCACGAACCCGGTAATCGTTCGATGCTTTGTCATTAGAACCTCCTCGGGGTCCCCAATGCCCACTTAACGTGGGTCACGGGAACCCTCGCCAGGTTCATCACTGCAAAGACAACATGGATCGGGTGAAATCGGACAACGAGCTTGTCCCAACTCGCCTACCCTGCCCGCGCCGCACGCCGCAGTGATTGCGGCGGCTGGCCGAAGGCGCGGATGAAGGCGCGGCGCATCCGCTCGGGATCGCGGAAGCCGGTGATCTCGGCGACGCGCTCGATCGCCTCGCCCGACGACTGCACGCGCTGCCGCGCGACTTCGATCCTGAGCCGCTCGACCGCTTTCGATGGCGTCGTGCCGGTCTCCGCGATGAAGGCGCGGGTGAAATGCCGCGAACTCATCCCGGCCTTGTCGGCGAGGTCCTCGACCGTCAGCGGCGCATCGAGATGCTCGCGCGCCCAGGCGAGCAGCGGCCCGAACCGGCCGTTCGGCGTCTTCAATTCCAGCAGAGAGGAAAACTGCGACTGCCCGCCGCTGCGCCGATGATACAGCACGAGTTGCCGCGCGGTGTTCTGCGCGACCTCGTCGCCATAGTCCTCGGTGATCATCGCGAGCGCGAGGTCGATGCCGGCGGTGATGCCGGCCGAACTCCAGATATTGCCGTCACGCACGAAGATCTGGTCCGGCTCGAGCTTGATCTTCGGATAAGTCTTCACGAAATGCGGCGTGCGCTGCCAATGCGTGGTGGCGCGGCGGCCGTCGAGCAGGCCCGCCTCGGCCAGCACATAGGCGCCCGAGCAGACGCTGGCGACGCGAATGCCACGGCCGGCCATCCGCCGCACGAATGACAGCGTGGCTGGACAGGTCGCCGGCGTGCGCACGCCGTTGCCGCCCGCAATGATCAGCGTCGTGATCGCCGTCGATGGCTTGAGGCCGCGCGCGAGCATCTCGACACCGGACGAAGAGCGCACCGGTCCTGCCTTCACCGCAAGCGTCCTGATCGCTGGCGCGTTGTTGGCGAAGCGCGCCGCGATCTCGAAGGCCGCGATCGGCCCGGCCGCGTCGAGCAGCTGGAAGTCGGGAAAGATCAGGATGCCGATCATCGCCAAATCCTCGCAGGTGACGTTACTTTCTTGGCGATCCTCTCTCAGGAGCCTTGCGTCTCTTGGGAGCCTTGCTTCAGGAGACCTGCGTCCGAAAATGAGGGAAATACGCCATTTTGGACGAGAGGCCATCATGACATCGTGGTTCCGTCAAGCGCTATTTGGAGCCCCCGATGACCGAACCCCTGCAGATTGGATTGCTCGTCTTCCCGAAGGTGACCCAGCTCGACCTGACCGGTCCGCTGCAGGTGTTCTCCTCGGTCCCCGGCGCCAAGGTCCATTTGATCTGGAAGCGCATCGAACCCGTTCCGACTGATTCC
Organism: Bradyrhizobium sp. USDA 4502; assembly: GCF_054063355.1. Classification (NCBI taxonomy): domain Bacteria; kingdom Pseudomonadati; phylum Pseudomonadota; class Alphaproteobacteria; order Hyphomicrobiales; family Nitrobacteraceae; genus Bradyrhizobium; species Bradyrhizobium sp. USDA 4502. Next base: position 2,665,589 of record NZ_JBSSGF010000001.1, on the reverse strand, counting down.
GTCATGGTCCTGACGCCGACCACGACCTTTGCCGACTGCCCGCAGCTCGACGTGATCTGCGTGCCCGGCGGCTTCGGCACCGACGACATGGTCGGCGACGAGGAGATGCTGGCCTTCCTGCGCAAGCAGGCCGAGGGTGCGAAATACGTCACGTCGGTCTGCACGGGATCGCTGGTGCTCGGCGCGGCCGGCCTGCTCAAGGGCTTTCGCGCCACCACGCATTGGAGCTCGATCGATTTCCTGTCGGGCTTCGGGGCCATTCCGACCAGGACGCGCGTCTGCGTCGACCGCAACCGCTTCACCGGCGGCGGCGTCACCGCGGGCATCGACTTCGCGCTGACGCTGGTGTCGGAGCTCGTCGACCGCAAGACCGCGGAAGCGATCCAGCTCAGGCTCGAATACAACCCGGCCCCGCCGTTCAACGCGGGCTCGCCGGAGACCGCACCGGCCGAGATCCTCGCTTTCATGAAAGAGCGGATCGCGCCGTCGCAGGCGCGCCGCGCCGACTTGATGGGCCGTGCCGCGGCACGGCTGTCCTGACCTGATTGCCGCAAAGAAAAAGGCCGCCCGGTTTCCCGAGCGGCCCTTCCTGTCTCACGGTAGCCTCACATTTGCGGGCGATTTCAGGACGTCTGTACCGGGGGCCTATCTCCCGGCCGCATCCAACTCGGAGGCCGCTGCACATCGGGACAGTCGCGATCTGGAGCCCGATCCGACGCGATGGTTTCCCATCTCCGTAAGATGGCCCTATTGAGCCGCGAACCCGCGCCCGGCGCAAGCGGGCAGCATCGGCTGCGGCCCATCTGTCCCCGCTGTTACCGTTGTTCACAGGCGCGCGCTTGCGCTGCCGGGCGCGTGTGCGATGCACGCGCGTCGTTACGCACGTGCACGTCAGAACAACAATGCGTGAAAGTCAGCTTCCCGGCGTCCAGGCGTGATAGTCGCCGGTCGCCTTGGGGCGGCGGCCGCTCGCCAGCGTCGAGCCGGACGGGCGGTAAGCCTGCGCGGTGCCGGTCAGGTTCGGCAGATGCGGCTTCTCCCATTCGCGCGCCTGGTAGCTCTCCTCGGTCGGCGGCACATCAACCGTGTGATGCAGCCAGCCGTGCCAGCCGGCCGGAATGCGGGAGGCTTCGGCGTAGCCGTTGTAGACCACCCAGCGGCGCTCGAAATGCAGCGTCGGGTCGATCTCACCGCCCTTGGTGCGGTAATAGCGGTTGCCCTGCTCGTCCTCGCCGACCAGTTCGCCGAATCGCGAGGTCCACAATTGCGTGCCAAAGGTCTGGCCATTCCACCAGGTGAAGAATTTCAGCAGGAATTGTTTCATGCGTGGCCGGTCGTCGGTTCGATGCTATGGGCTCTGATGCCACCTCATTCCCCAAATGTCCAGCCGCCGCCAAGGTAGCCCCGCACCCCTCGGACAGCCCCCGGTTTATGCACCCAGTTGGCGACCAAATGACGCGCTCACGAGGAGTTTTGTTCAGCTGCCATACATGAGCCGCCGGCTACGCGAAGATGACCCACAATCAATGTGGAGCACGGGAACGTCCGACCACAGAGATGGTTAGACATTCACCGTTTTGATGGAGTCCAAAATGATCAATATGAAGGTTCTGAGCACCGCCGCGGCTCTGGCGCTTGCGCTGCCGTTGGCTGTGGCGCCGACCGTTTCGTTCGCCCAGTCTGCCGCACAGATGGGTGCGATGGGCGGCGGCGGTGGCCACGTTGGTGGTGGTGGTGGCGGCGGTGGTGGCTTTGGCGGCGGCGGCCGCGGAGGTGGCATGGGCGGCGGAGGCGGCGGCTGGCACGGCGGCGGTGGCGGCGGTCACTGGGCCGGTGGTGGCGGCGGCGGTTGGCGCGGCGGTGGCGGCTGGCACGGCGGGTACCATCGTGGCGGCGGGTTCTGGCCCGGCGCGGTGGCCGGTGCGGTCGTCGGCGGCGCCCTCGCCTCGGGCGCGTATTACGGCTCCGGCTATGGCTACGGCCCCGGCTATTATGACGACAGCTACGGCTATTACGATGAACCGTCTGTCGCCGTGGAGGTGCCGAGTGGCGGCGGCGCCAGCTACTGCGCGCAGCGCTACAGGTCTTACGATCCGGCCTCGGGCACCTATCTCGGCTACGACGGCCGGCGGCATCCCTGCCCGTAATGAAGGCCTGAATTCTTGATTGCAAAAGGGCGGCGCCAGCGCCGCCCTTTTTGATGTACGCAAGTCTTATGTGCGCAAGGCGACCGCGACGGCCGCGAACGTCACCACGAGCGCTGCGATATCGCTCGCGTTGAGCGGCTCGCGCAGCATCGCCGCTGCCGCGAGCACGCCGACGACGGGGACCAGCAGCGTGCCGATCGACGCGGTCGCCGCCGGCAATCGCTCGAGCGCCGCAAACCAGCAGACATAGCAAAGGCAGAACTGGATCAGCGTCATGTAGATCATCGACGCCCAGCCGAACTGCGACAGCGCGGCGAGCTGCGGCTGCTCGATCATGATGCCGATGATCGCGATCGGCACGCAGCCGATCGCAAGCTGCCAGGCCGCGAGCGACAGCGGCGGCATCGCGAGCTTGAACGATTTGGTCATCACCGTGCCGAGCCCGACACAGAGCGCGCCGGCGAGCGCGAACAGAATCCCCGGCAGCTTGCCGAGGCTTGTGTCGATGCCGCCGCCGCCGATCAGCGCCGCGATCCCGGCGAGCGCCACCGCAAGCGCAAGCGCACGCGGCAGCGACACGCGCTCGCCGAGCACCGGCCAGGCCACCAGCGCGACCCACACCGGAATCGATATCCCGAGCACAGCCGCCTCGCTGGCCCGCAGCCAGATCAGCGCGAGGCCCATGGACGCGACCCAGCCGCCGATCGACAGTGTCGACACCAAAGCAAGCCGCAACCACATGCCGTCGGGCACGCGCAGCGTCTGTCCCCGCATCAGCGCGACCAGACCGAGCGCAACCGCGCCGACCACGCCGCACAGCCCGCGCGCGGACAGCGGCGGCCACTCCGTGAGCAGGAACTTCATGATCGGGAAGTTGAGTCCCCAGCCGATCGAGGCAACGACCAGGAATGCGAGGCCAAGCGGTGACAGCGGGGCGCGGCCGGCGACGGGAACTGCAGTCATGGACCTGTCGTAAAGGGGATGGACAAATACAGGTGATGTGTCACGGCTAGCTGGAAATCTGCTTGTCAGCAAACAGCATATGCATTCTATGATACAGACTTTCCGTCCAGGTTCCGCCTTAATTGACGAACAGGCCAAGCGAGTCGCCGGCACGCGAGGCCGTTAGAAAGAGGATGCATCGTGCCGAGCGTTCTCGTGGTTGATGACGACCCGATGGTGTGCGTTGCCATCGAGGTGTGTCTGCAACGCCAGGGCTTCGAGGTCACCGTCGCCGATGGCGGCGAAGCCGGCATGCGCGCGCTGGAGCAGGCCACCTTCGATGTCATGCTGGTCGACGTCTTCATGCCGCATATGCGCGGGTTCGAGGCGATCCGCGTCTTCCACGAGCGTGCCCCCGATATTCCCGTCATCGCGATGTCCGGCTATGCCTTCGCCAATGCCGATCGCGCGCCGGACTTCCTGCGGATGACGATCGAGCTCGGCGCGTCCGCCTGCCTGCGCAAGCCGTTCACCCCGCAGGCGCTGATTGCCGCCGTTAACGAATGTCTTGCGAAGTATGCACCTTCCGCTCGTCTTTCGAAATAATTGCTCGTACTAATCGTCGATGGCTTCCCAGCGTCTCATTCTCGGCAGCGGCCTTGCGATCCTCCTCGTCATCAGCGCGGCGTCGATCGGATTGGACGTCAAGTCGCGCAGCGAGATTGATTCGGTCGACCGCACGCTCAGCATCCTGAAGCGCATTTCGGACGCGCGTCAGCTGCCGCGCAGCGTCGAGAGCGCGGCGCGCGGTTTCGCGCTGACCGGCGATGCGTCCTTTGCCGACGAGTTTCGCGAGCAGAGCGCAGCCCTCACCGCGGCCTTCGACGATCTGATGGCGGCGGTGACGTCGGCCCCCGAGGAGGCGCAGCTGATCACGGGCACCAGGGTCGAGGTCCAGCGTGCCATTGCGCTCGGCGCCGAGCTGATCAGGTTGCGCAGCGCGGGCGACACGGCCGGCGCCGCGGCGCTGGTCTCCGCGGGCGAGAGCCGCGCGCTGACCGACAAGGTCGGCGCGGCGCTCGACCGCCTGGTCACCGAAGAGCGCCGCCTGCTCCGGATTCGCACCGACCAGTCCAAGACCAATGGACGGCTGCTGCTGATGATCGATCTCGCCGGCGTGGCGATGATCCTGCTGCTCGCGATCGCGCTAACGGTGACGGCCCGGCGCGCCAGCCGCGAACTGCAGGGCGCGCTCAGCGCGACCAAGGCGACCAATCTGTCGCTCGAGGGCAAGGTCGCCGATCGCACCAAGGATCTCGGTGCCGCGCTCGAAGAGCTCCGCCGTTCCACCTCGGTGATGGAAACCACCTTCCGCACCATGGCGGAGGCGGTGCTGGTGATCGACAGCGCCGGCACCGTGCTGCTGTCGAACCCGGCCGCCGAGAAGATGCTGCGCTACAAGCCGGGCATGACGGTCCGGCAGCTGCGCGCCATGAGCAACGTGTTCCAGTCCGACGGCGTCACGCCGATGCAGGCCGACGACATGCCGTCGGCCAGGACGCTGCGCGGCGAGGAATTCGACGGGCTGGAATTCGTCGCCAAGCCGGTGCGCGGCGCGCCGGAGATTCACCTCGTGGTGTCGGGCCGGCCGCTGCGCGATGGCGACGACACCATCACCGGCGCGGCGCTGATCTATCACGACATCACCGCCTCGCGCGAAACCGAGCACAAGCTGCAGCAGGCACAGAAGCTCGACGCCATCGGCAAGCTGACCGGCGGCGTCGCGCACGACTTCAACAACATGCTGACGGTCATCACCGGCACCACTGAGACGCTGGTCGACAGCCTGCGCGCCCAGCCGCAGCTCGCGAAAACCGCCGAGCTGATCGACCGCGCCGCCGAGCGCTGCCGCGAGCTGATCCAGCATCTGCTCGCCTTCGCGCGCCGCCAGCCGCTGGAGCCGCGCACCGTCGACATCAACGGCACCGTGGTCGACATCGCCAAGCTGCTGCGGCCGACGCTCGGCGAGCAGATCGAGATCAATTCGGTGCTGGCGCCCGATGTCGCCAGCGTCCATATCGATCCGTCGCAGCTTGCCAACTCGCTGCTCAACATGGCGATCAACGCCCGCGACGCGATGCCGAACGGCGGCAAGCTGCTGTTCGAGACCAGCAACATCGTGCTCGACGACGCCTATGCGGCTGTCAATCCCGACATCACGCCGGGCCGCTACGTGCTGCTCGCGGTCAGCGACACCGGCACCGGCATGTCGCACGCGGTGCAGGACAAGGTGTTCGAGCCGTTCTTCACCACCAAGGAAGTCGGCAAGGGCTCCGGCCTCGGCATGAGCATGGTCTACGGCTTCGTCAAGCAGTCCGGCGGACATATCAAGATCTACAGCGAGGAAGGCCACGGCACCACGATCAAGCTCTATCTGCCCCCTGCCCGCGGCCAGGTCGAGGTCGAGGCGCCCCCGCCGGAGCCGGTGCGGCGCGGCAGCGAAGTCATCCTGGTGGTGGAAGACGACCAGCTGGTGCGCAACTACGTCGTCACGCAGCTAGGCGCGCTCGGCTACAAGACCATCGCCGTGCCCGACGCCCGCGCCGCGCTGGCGCTGGTCGACAAGGGCGAGAAGTTCGACCTCCTGTTCACCGACGTGATCATGCCCGGCGGCATGAACGGCCGCCAGCTCGCCGACGAGGTGCAAAAACGCCGCCCCGGCATCAAGGTGCTCTACACCTCGGGCTACACCGAGAACGCGATCGTGCATCACGGCCGCCTCGACGAAGGCGTGCTGCTGCTGGCCAAGCCCTACCGCAAGGCGCAGCTCGCCAGCATGCTGCAGCAGGCGCTCGGCGAGTGAGGTGAGCTAGACCAGCGCGATGGATAAGGTCGGGTAGCAACCACAACGGCGCTTTGCTCCCTCGCCCCGCTCTTGCGGGGAGAGGGTTGGGGTGAGGGGCCGTCTCCGCGCATTCGCTGCTAGCTGCGTCTGCGGAGACTCCCCCTCACCCGGAACGCATCTAACGATGCGTTCCGACCCCTCCCCGCAAGCGGGGCGAGGTGGAGTCCATCGCTACCTCGTCGCGAGCGCGACGCCGGCGAGCGTGAACAGCAACGCGACGATCTGGCTTGGCCCCAGCGGCTCGTGCAATGCGACCGCGGACGCCACCACGCCGATGACAGGCACCGCCATGGTGCCGATCGCCGCCACCGAGGCCGGCAGGCGGGCGAGCGCGGCGAACCAGGCGACATAGGCGACGCAGAACTGGATCAGCGTCGAGTAGACCAGCAGCCACCAGCCGACCGTCGTGATGCGGTCGAGATGTGTGGTCTCGATCAAGAGGCCGACGATCGCGATCGGCACGCAGCCGAGGCCGATCTGCCAGGCCGCGGCCGGGATCGGCGGCATCACCAGCGGGTACTTCTTGGCCAGCACGGTGCCGAGCGCAAAGCCGAAGGCGCCGCCGAGCGCCATGATGATTCCCGGCAGCTTCTCTCTGCTCGCGGTGATGCCGCTGCCGCCCATGATCGCGGCGAGGCCTGCAAAGGCCATCACCAGCGCGATGGTCCGCAGCAGCGTCGGCCGCTCGCCGAGCACCGGCCAGGCCAGCAGCGAGGCCCATACCGGCATGGTGTAGGCGATCAGCGCCGCCTCGCTCGCCGGCAGCCAGAGCAGCGCGAGCCCCATCAGCACCATCCAGCCGGTGACGTTGAGCGCCGCATACTGCGCGAGCCGCGGCCACAGCCGTTTCTCGACATGCAGGCTCTGGGCACGGATCAGCGCCAGCACCGCGAGCAGCACGGCGCCGATCACCCCGGTGGTGCCGCGCAAGGTCAGCGGCGGCAGCTCGCCGAGCAGGAACTTGGTGGACGGCCAGTTGAACCCCCAACCCACCGAGGTGATGGCGAGGAACATCAGGCCGGCGGGCGCAAGGCGCGGCCGCGCGGAGGGCTTCTGGACTGTCATGGAACCCGGCGGGGATGTGAGTCGGCCTCACCTTGCCCGCGATTTTGTCGCCCGACCATCACGGCTCTGACATGCCTGATCCGTACTTTGCCCGTAGGCCTACGTGAGTCCCCAAAATTCAATCCGGGACCGCGAATAAAAACTTCGCCTGTGAACAGCGGGGCGAAGCTCCGATCCACAGGCGATAGGAATTTTTTTGGCTTGGGAATCCCTGAGGACTCACCGATAGTTGGCCCGATCACAGGCGCGGCACCGACCCCTGTTATCCCCCTCTTTCCACCATATTTAGTGTTTGATTCAGAAACTCGTACTAGTCCTTGACGGGCGTGACGGACATGGCCTAGCTTTCAACCTGTTCGGCGCGAGTGTGTTTGGGTCCCCGCCGGTCGCTCCCACAAGGGTTCCAAAATGACCACTCCGCCAGGCCCTCGGGCCGCGGGTGAAGGGCTTTTCTGCCCTGATTTTGGGGCCGCCGTCGGGGACGACAAACGGGCCGCGAAGGACCCGGAAACAGAGGCCGCAACCGGCCCGCAAGAAGCGTACGCGTGACGTGTCGCGTGAAGCGTTTGGGGCGTTTGAATGCATGACCCGGAGCACCCGACCAGTCGGGCGCCGCGCCGGGACGATGCCGCCGCAGGACCGGTCATACCGGTGCCCAGCGGATGAGAGAAAACAGGCCGGATCCACCGGCTGAGCTGCGGATGACGGGAGGCGTGCTGACGCGTGTTCCCGGAGTCCGCGAACAGACAACATTCCGGCACCTGCGGGGAAACGTGGGGCCGGGCAGAAGAAGAGACGGGGCTCGACCATGCGAATCGAACGACGCAACACCACCAGCGGACAATCTCCCTATGCCGGGATCAATTTCCGCCTGACCACATCAGAGATCCGCAATCCGGACGGCTCGGTCGTGTTCCGCGCCGAGAACGTCGAGGTTCCGGAGTTCTGGTCGCAGGTCGCCTCCGACGTGCTGGCGCAGAAGTATTTCCGTAAAGCGGGCGTTGCCGCGCGCCTGAAGAAGGTCGAGGAAGAGACCGTGCCGTCGTGGCTGTGGCGTTCGGTGCCCGACACCGAGGCGCTTGGCCTCCTGCCGGAGAACGAGCGCATCGTCGGCGAGACCTCGGCCAAGCAGGTGTTCGATCGCCTCGCCGGCTGCTGGACCTATTGGGGCTGGAAGGGCGGCTACTTCTCCACGGAAGAAGACGCCCTCGCCTTCTTCGACGAGCTCCGCTTCCAGCTCGCAAAACAGATGGTCGCGCCGAACTCGCCGCAGTGGTTCAACACCGGGCTGCACTGGGCCTACGGCGTCGATGGCCCCGGCCAGGGCCACTATTACGTCGACTGGAAGACCGGCAAGCTGACCAAGTCGAAGTCGGCCTATGAGCATCCGCAGCCGCATGCCTGCTTCATCCAAGGCGTCGGCGACGACCTCGTCAACGAGGGCGGCATCATGGACCTCTGGGTGCGCGAGGCGCGCCTGTTCAAATATGGCTCCGGCACCGGCTCCAACTTCTCGAGCCTGCGCGGCGAAGGCGAGAAGCTGTCCGGCGGCGGCCGCTCCTCCGGCCTGATGAGCTTCCTCAAGATCGGCGACCGCGCCGCGGGCGCGATCAAGTCGGGCGGCACCACGCGCCGCGCCGCCAAGATGGTCGTGGTCGACGCCGATCACCCCGATATCGAGACCTATATCGACTGGAAGGTGAAGGAGGAGCAGAAGGTCGCCGCCCTCGTCACCGGCTCCAAGATCAACCAGAAGCACCTCAAGGCCGTGATGAAGGCCTGCGTCAACTGCGAAGGCAGCGGCGACGACTGCTTCGATCCCGAGAAGAACCCGGCGCTCCGCCGCGAGATCAAGCTCGCGCGCCGCGCACTGGTGCCCGACAACTACATCAAGCGCGTCATCCAGTTCGCCAAGCAGGGCTACAAGGATATCTCGTTCGACACCTACGACACCGATTGGGATTCCGAGGCCTACCTCACCGTCTCCGGCCAGAACTCCAACAACTCGGTGTCGCTGAAGGACGATTTTCTGCGCGCGGTGGAAACGGACGGTGACTGGAATCTGGTCGGCCGCACCACCAAGAAAGTCACAAAAACGCTGAAGGCCCGCGACCTCTGGGAGAAGATCGGTTACGCCGCCTGGGCGAGCGCCGATCCGGGCCTGCACTTCAACACCACGATGAACGACTGGCACACCTGCAAGGCGTCCGGCGACATCCGCGCGTCCAATCCGTGCTCGGAATACATGTTCCTGGACGACACGGCGTGCAACCTCGCCTCGGCCAACCTGCTGACGTTCTACAGCACCACCACCAAGCGGTTCGACATCGAGTCCTACGAGCACCTGTGCCGGCTCTGGACCATCGTGCTCGAAATCTCCGTCATGATGGCCCAGTTCCCGTCGAAGGCGATCGCCGAGCTGTCCTACGAATTCCGCACGCTCGGCCTCGGCTTCGCAAACATCGGCGGCCTGCTGATGACCATGGGCCTGCCCTATGACAGCAAGGAAGGCCGTTCGCTGTGCGGCGCGCTGACCGCTGTGATGACCGGCATCTCCTACAAGACCTCGGCCGAGATGGCGGCCGAGCTCGGCACCTTCCCGGGCTACAAGAAGAACGCCGCGCACATGCTGCGCGTGATCCGCAACCACCGCCGCGCCGCCCACGGCAACGCCGCCGGCTACGAGGCGCTCTCGGTCAACCCGGTGCCGCTCGATCACGCCTCCTGCCCGCAGGAGGACATCGTCACCCATGCCAGGCTGGCCTGGGACGACGCGCTGGCGCTCGGCGAGGTCAACGGCTATCGCAACGCCCAGACCACCGTGGTGGCGCCGACCGGCACCATCGGCCTGGTGATGGATTGCGACACCACCGGCATCGAGCCCGACTTCGCGCTGGTGAAGTTCAAGAAGCTCGCCGGCGGCGGCTACTTCAAGATCATCAACCAAGCGGTACCGTCGGCGCTGCGCGCGCTCGGCTATCGCGAGAGCGAGATCGCGGAGATCGAGGCCTACGCCGTCGGCCACGGCTCGCTGTCGAATGCGCCCGGCATCAATGCCTCGACCCTGAAGGCCAAGGGCTTCACCGATGAAGCCATTGCCAAGGTGGAAAAGGCGCTGCCGACCGCGTTCGACATCAAGTTCGCCTTCAACAAGTGGACTTTCGGCGAAGACTTCATCCGCGACCAGCTCGGCATCGGCGCGGAAGCGATCGCAGCCCCCGGCTTCGACCTGCTCCAGGCCGTCGGCTTCACCAAGCGCGAGATCGAGGCCGCCAACGTGCACATCTGCGGCGCGATGACGGTCGAAGGTGCCCCCCATTTGAAGGCCGAGCACTACCCCGTGTTCGACTGCGCCAACCCCTGCGGTAAAATTGGAAAACGCTACCTCTCGGTCGAGAGCCACATAAGGATGATGGCGGCCTCGCAGCCGTTCATCTCGGGCGCGATCTCCAAGACCATCAACATGCCGAACGACGCCACGGTGGAGGACTGCAAGTCCGCCTACCTGTTGTCGTGGAAGCTGGCGCTGAAGGCCAACGCGCTGTACCGCGACGGCTCGAAGCTGTCGCAGCCGCTGAACTCGCAGCTCATCGCCGACGACGAGGACGAGGACGATGCGGTCGAAGCGCTCTACGAGAAGCCGATGGCCGCGCGTGCCGCCCAGGTCTCGGAGAAGATCGTCGAGAAGCTGGTCGAGCGCATCGTCGTGATGCGCGAGCGCGAGAAGATGCCCGATCGCCGCAAGGGCTACACCCAGAAGGCGGTTGTCGGCGGCCACAAGGTGTACTTGCGCACCGGCGAATATGACGACGGCCGGCTCGGCGAGATCTTCATCGACATGCACAAGGAAGGCGCGGCGCTGCGCTCCTTCATCAACAACTTCGCGATCGCGGTGTCGCTCGGCCTGCAATACGGCGTGCCGCTGGAGGAATATGTCGATGCCTTCACCTTCACCCGCTTCGAGCCCGCGGGTCCGGTGCAGGGCAACGACTCCATCAAGTACGCGACCTCGATCCTCGACTATGTCTTCCGCGAGCTCGCGGTGAGCTACATGGCGCGCTTCGATCTCGCCCATGTCGATCCGAACGAGTCTGGCTTCGACGCGCTCGGCAAGGGCGTCGAGGAAGGCAAGGAGCCGGATGAGGCCCCCGCCCAGCACCAGGCCACCAAGTACCTGTCGAAGGGCCTGACCCGGTCGCGCACCGACAACCTCGTCGTCATGCGCGGCGGCTCGGCCGCGGTGAGCCCGGGCGCCGACAACGCGCCCGCCGGCAACCGCGTCACCGCGCTCGCCTCCCACGGCGCAACCTCGCGCGGCGCCTCCGACACCGTCGAGGGCGCGGTCGCCCTGAAGCAGGAAGTCAGCCACGACCTCTCGCCGACCGAGAAGCTCGAGGCGCTGAACTGGAGCAAGCCCGGCACCGCAGCCGCCGCCGCCCCGTCCAAGGCCGAGCGTCGCGCCGAGGCGAAGGCCAAGGGCTACGAAGGCGAGATGTGCTCGGAGTGCGGCAACTTCACGCTGGTGCGGAATGGGACCTGCATGAAGTGCGATACTTGCGGGTCCACGACGGGGTGTTCGTGAGAAGAGCCAGAAGACGATAGTCTTCTTCACGACCGGGCTTGGCCCGGGCATCCACGAAGGGCGGCCCGAAGGGGCCGCCCTTCTCTTTTGACCAGATAACCTTTATGAGCAACTTATACGCGTAACTACGGGGCGGTACATGCCTGTCAAGGTAAGCATCGGCGATCATCTCACTTTCTGGAAATTCGCGGCCTTCGGCTTTTTGCCAGAAGTACTACCTCCGATCTTTACGTCGGTGGGCTTCGCTAACCAGTGCCAGCTCGGGGTCGACGTTGACTTAAAAGGTCACACGTTTGATCGCATTTCCTACAGCTGCACCAAAAGAGGTTATTCAAGACGAGTGTTCAATTTGATGCACCCGATATCCGTTGCGCTAGCATCGGGCTGGCTGTCCTCGCATTGGGACAAGATAGCGGATCATTGCAACGCTTCAAAATCAACTGCGTCGCCGCTTTCCCTATCCGACGGCCAAGGAACGGACCGCGCGATCCGGACGCCCTCCTTTGAAAACGTGCAGCGTGAAGCAAAGAACCGCTCGGCGCGTGCCCGGCACATTATCAGGGCCGACATCGCCAAATTCTATCCATCAATTTATACGCACTCGATCCCATGGGCCCTTCATGGGAAGCAAGCGGCAAAGTCTAATACGGATCCAAACGATCCAAACAACTACGGGAACCAACGGCCGAAATAATTGGTTCGGCGGTCGATCGCATCGTTCTCGAACGGTCCGGGTCGCGCGCGGTCGGTTATATTCGAAATATAGATGATTTCTATATCGGATGTACCAGCTTAAACATGATCAACAGGCCCAACGACTATTGCATCGGATTCGAGATACGCGCACCTGGATGCTACGTGGAAGGCACGAACTATCTGATCGTCGAGTATGGAAGGCAACTCGCGATCGTTACCGAGGCCAACAAGGGCCTCAGCTAAAGATCCCCGTCCAATACCCATACTCCATTAGAGAAATTCAGAGCTGTCTTTCGTGGTCGTGAAAATGAAAGCAAGGCAAGCGTAGGACGAATTAGCCGAAGGCATAATCCGCCCTTTCGGTGAAAACGATCGCGGCGGGTTACGCTTCGCTGTCCCTATCCTACGCTCCGCGCTTAGATCACCTGGGCCAGACGCAGACATCCGGCACGCTTCCCAATCGCGCGAAAGTGCGGTCATATACCGTCCGGGGGCACTCGGCGTTTGGGGCGAGGGTCTCGGCTTGCGGGGGGAGAATGCGCGTGAAAGAACTCGCTGGAAAGACCGCGTTCGTGACCGGTGCAGCGTCGGGCATCGGACTGGGGATCGCGACGGCTTTGGCCCAGGCGGGGGCGAAGGTCATGCTTTGCGATATTGAGGAAGCGGCTCTGTCCGCGGCGCTCGAGCAACTGAGGCGCACCAACGTCGATGTCGACGGCGTGAAAGCGGACATCTCCCTCAAACCCGAACTCGTGGCGGCCGCCGAAGCCACGACTGCCCGCTACGGCAAGGTGCACATCCTCGTCAACAACGCGGGCGTTGGTGGCGGTGGGCCCTATGGCACCTGGACCGACGGGTCGTGGGATTGGACACTGGGCGTCAACCTGATGGCGACCGTTTGGGGAATCGAGATTTTCGGGCCGTTGATAGAGCAGCATGGCGAGGGTGGACACATCATCTCCACAGCCTCGATCGCCGGTCTTATTTCAGGGGCCAGCAACGCATACAATGTTTCGAAATACGGCGTTGTCGCGCTATCCGAGGGACTGCGGCTTGAACTCGCACCCCGCGGAATCGGCGTATCGGTGCTGTGTCCCGGGTTCATCCGCACGCAAATCGTGAACTCGAGGCGCAACCTTCCCGAGCGCTTCGAGGGGGCGGTCCGTACCTTGCCGACGTCGGGCCCGATTGCCGAGCAGATCAATCTGATCCGCCAACGCGTCTCTCAGGGCATCGATCCCAACTATGTCGGTGAGCTCGTCCGCGAAGGCATCGAAAACGACTGGCCCTATATCTTCACCGACCTCGAATTCGAGCCGATTGTCGACGCGCGCTTCGCCGCAATCAAGCAAGGCTTCGACCGGATCCGCGGGCGCACCCCGAAGCGATGAGCGCGCAGCAAGCGTAGGGCGGATGAGCCAATGGGCCGCGCGAATGCGCGCCCGATGACAGGCTCCGCGACATCCGGGACAAGCATCACAGCACGTGACCACCCGACTCCGCATATCGCTTCGCTCCTGCGGGCTACCGGCTGGCACGCTTTTCAAGAAGCAGCGTGCGGTCGGCGATGTCCCTCAATTCGAACGCCTGGGAGTCGAGGAATGCGACGGAGCCGTTGTTGGGGTCCGCGGCGAGGCGATGGGTTTCGCTGAGATGATGCTTCAGCCAGGCCCGCTGCTCCCTGAGCAATTGCGCGTGCGCCTCGCCCTTCGAGCTGGCGAGAAGGGCTTGATAGGCGGTGTTGAGCCTCGTGTCCCACTTATCGATTTCGGTCTTGCCGCAATCGAGCATCTTCGTCGACACCCCTTCGGCCTTGTCCATGCACGCATCATACTCGACGCTTTGCTGCGCGCGGACCGATAAGGTCCCGAGCACGAGCATCGCCGCAACAATGACTGGCCTCCGCGAAAGCATCACCACGTCCAAATCACCCTGCCTGCGTCTTTCGACAACCATCGCCGCACAAAGGCGTCCCTGGCAGCGCCTGGGGCCGACGGCCGACGCAGTTTACGCCGGCAGCACGATCACCTTCGTTTTGAGGGGCGTTCGCGAATAGAGGTCGATCATGTCCTGACTGAGGAGGCCGGTACAGCCGCTCGTAATACCGTTCCCGATCGTTTCGGGGGCGCTGGTGCTATAGATCGTGTAAAGCGTGTACACCCCATTTTGGTAGAGGTAGAGCACGCGCGCGCCAAGTGGATTGTCGAGACCCCCCGCCATGCCGCGAGCATATTTGCCCGCCTCCGGCTGGCGCGCGATCATCTCCTTGGGCGGCGTCCAGGTCGGCCATTCGGCTTTGCGCCCGACATAAGCCTCCCCGCTCCACCGGAACCCATCGCGGCCGACATTGGCGCCATAGCGGGTCGCGTTTCCTTCGCCTTCGATGCGGTAGACATAGTATTTGCTCGGATCGACGATGATCGTACCGGGCGCCTCATCGCTGTGGTACTTCACGGTCTTGCGGAAATATTTCGGATCGACCTTACTGACGTCGACCGCGGGGATCGGGAATTTCTCGTCGGGCACGGGTCCGTAGACCTTCTCCGCCTCGGCCAGGCTCATGTAGTCGGACGCACAACCGGCCAGGCTCAGTGCGGCGAGACCAGCAGCAGAACCGACCAGAAACGCCCGGCGGTTGAGAAGCCGCGACCGAGGCCCAGGCAGAGCGCCCTCGCCCATCGCACCAGCGTCGGCAATTCCACGGTCCATGATCATGATTTCTGATTTTCCCTTGTCCCGTTGCGCGGCCGAAGCAGACTTTGGCATACAGTAGAAGGGAAAAGAAAAGTTCTTCGTCATTGTCTGAGGTTGACCAACAGATGGTCTTGTGAATCCTTCCGAGAACAATGCGAGAACTTCGGCGGATTACGCTTCCGCCTTCGCTCAATGAGCTAAAGGTCGGCGGGTTACGCCTTCGGCTAATCCGCCCTACGCGATGGCAACAACTGATTGATCACGTTTTCATGCGATTGATCTGCGGCGCTTTGTCGGACCAAATTAGTATGGAATCACCGCCCCGCCACCCTGCCGCATTCCATGCGGAAAATGAATCGAAGGTGAAAACCCAATGAGACGCGTTGTCCAGGCTTCGCTCGGACTCCTCGCATGGAGCATTCTCCAAACCTCGCCCGCATCCGGCCAGCTCAAGGGCAACGCCGACAACATTTGTCGGAACGGATATTTCCCGCGCGAGAGCACCGACTACAGGCTGGCGAAGATCAAAGGCGCAGCCGGCGACAGGATCTATTTCCGCGGCGACGGCAACGAGCGTTGCCCCGACGACCAAGCCTGTCGTCTGAAAACTTATGTCGTTCGCAACGATGAAGTCATTGTTTCCCGGACGTCAGGCAAGTTCGCATGCAGTTGGTTTCAACCTCGCAAGGGCACTGAGACGGTCGGCTGGATCGAGATCGAAAGGCTTGCGTGGCAGGAGGACATACGACGACCGGCAGAACGGGATTGGCTCGGCGAATGGCGTGCCTACGACAACGTCATTCGCATCTCGAAATCGAAAGAGGAAGGTCAGCTGGCCATCAAGGGCGAGGCCATTTGGGGTTCGGGCAGCCGCACCCATTCCGGCGAGCTTGATTACGAAGCAAAACCTTCAGGCGATAAGATGAAATTCGGTGACGGGACGGACGAACTCGACTGTCAGGTCACGATGCAGCTCGTCGGCAAGTTACTGGTTGTCGGCGACAACCTCCATTGCGGCGGGACAAACGTCTCATTTTCAGGTGTCTACCAAAAGAGACCGACGCGATGAACATCTCGCGGCTCGTAGGGCGGATTAGCGCAGCGTAATCCGCCCTTCGTCGCGGTAACGCCGAGCGGCGGGTTACGAGGAGTCTATCATCGGACACGCGCTCCGCGCGATCCGTTGGCGAACCCACCCTATTCGTTACGTGCTTGTTCGTTTCGCTCAGGCCGCCTTCGCTGCACCTCGATCGCGAAGAGATTGGTGTGAAGCTGGCAAGATCATTGCCGCTGTCAGACCGAGATCGGCGGGACGAAATCGACCCGTTGCGGACGTAGATGGGTCGGCCATAATGTCTTCTTTTCAAGGCAATTCGGTCGGAGGCGAGATGGTCGATCCGTGGCCCGCAGATGCAAAGTTTCAGATGGGTGACTATGCCGCCAAGAAAGGGCGAGCATCATGGCGCGGTCGAATCGTTGGTTGGTATCGTACGGATTTGACCAGGCTCGGATATGCGATCGAGAGCTACTTCGAGCCCGGCTCGGTGCAGATTTACCCGGAGACGGCGATCGACGCATGGCAGCCGCCGGCCTTGGAACGTGAGTGACCGATTCTCACCCTCCTGCGACCTTCGGAACGTCCGCGCTAACCCGGCCACCTCGGCGCGCCATCGCAAGCGTCACGGCGTCATTGCAATCGATCGGTCAGGTGTCGCCCGCCACGCGCAACGTGATCCGGGTCAATTCGGACGGGCGGCCGAGCCGCAAGGCAAAGCCGGGCCATAGCGCGGTGCCGTTGTTGACGTAGAGCGTCATCCCGTCGACGTCGTAGCGGCCGGAGACGAAGCCGGCATTGGCGCGCGCGGCGAGGCGATCGATCCCCAGGATCAATCCGCCATGGGTGTGTCCGGAGAGTTGCAGCGCGACGCCGAGCCGGGCTGCCTTTCGTGCGTCGCTCGGCTGGTGGTCGAGCAGGACGATGGGCGCGCCTTTCGGGGCGCCGTCGAGAACCGCGGCAAGGTCGCGGATGGAATGCCCCCGGTGGCGCGACGCGCGATCGGTAATCCCCGCGATCACCAGGCGGCCGCCACCGCGTTCGAGCACGATGTGCCGGTTCTCGAGCGAGCGCAGGCCGAGCGCTTCGTAGTGCGCCATCCAGCCGTCATAGCCGAAGATATATTCGTGATTGCCCGAGATCACGTAGACGCCATCGGCCGCCATCAGGTCGCGCAGCGGCGCGATGTCGCCCCGCCGCGCATCGATGGTGCCGTCGATCAGGTCGCCGGTGATCGCGATCAGGTCGGCGCCGAGCTTGTTCGATCGCTCGACCACGGCGCGCGCCCATGGCGCAGGAAACAGCCGGCTGATGTGAAGATCGGTCAGTTGCAGGATGGTGTAGCCGTCGAACGCTCGCGGAAGTCCGCGGATCCCGACCTCGACATCCCTGAGCGGCGGAATGCGCATCGCCTGATGGACGCCGATCGCGGCGGCTGCGGCCGCGACCGCTGCAAGTGCGTAGCGGACGCCATCAGGCGCGCCGACGAAGCCGCCGTGGATCAGCGCGGCAACCAGCAGCCCGGCATCGAGCGCCAGTTGCAGCAGCGCCAGCAGCATGATCGCGCCGAACGCCCAGTTGAACAGGACGACCACCGGACGCGGAAACTCCGGCGAGAATTCCGATCCCGACGACAGCCTGTTCCAGCGGTGAAACTGCAAGGCGACCAGCACAAGCAACGCGGCAACGATCTTTGCCGCGAGCGGCCAGTCGAGCGGCCAGATGAAGCGGGCCAGGATCAGCAGGCTGGTCAGGCCGAATATGAGCTGGGGAATAGGTCTCGCTCCGGATCGGATCGGTTAAGGCTGTGCGGGTCGGCGCCCTGCGAAGGTAGGGTGGATCGGCCGCGGGCGTAAGCCGCCATCGTCAGCACATTTTCGGCAAGTCGCGCTTCGCCGAAACGCCCTGCGCTTTTGTCCCAGTAGCCCGATGAGCCAACGGGTCGCGCGAACGCGCGCCCGATGACAGGCTCCACGACATCCGGGATCCGCCTCGCAAGAACACGCCACCGGCCCCCGCATATCGCTTCGCTCATGCGGGCTACGGGCTGGCCGCCCCTGTGTCATGGCGCATACGCCAGAAGCCGCCCGATCAGTCTTCGATATCCGCAATGCGCCTGAGCACGATCACGACGGCGAGGACCAGGCCAAGTACGCCGCCGGCAACTCCGGCCAGACCAGAACCGAAGGCGCCACTGACATCCCGGTCGGACAGAACGAACGCAACCACTTCAGCGGCAAAGCCCATCCCCAGCGTCAGAGCCATGATGATTGCGACGGATTTGAAGAGTTCGATCGCAAATCGAACCGCCATGTCTTCCAGGGCGTCGAGTGCGCGGGTCATACGACGATCCGGACGAGGCACGGCCGGGCGAAGCGCGCTCCGATGCGTTCTGATTGAGGCGCTGGAGGTATCGCCGATCAATCGGTTCGCTCGGGGATTGTCGTTGGGATCGTCGAGGGCTCTGATGTCCCGCTTGAGTTCTCGCCGCACGATCAGCGTAACAAACAGCGCAAGACATAAAAGTACGGCCAGGCCAGCGTAGATGCTGATGCTACCTGCCAACAGGATCAGAAAAGCGCCGGCCCACCCGAACGCCTCGCCACAAACGTAAGCCACCGCCGTTGTGGCGATATCGGCGAAAGACGGTCTTCTTTTGGCGACGAAATCCGCCAGCCGCATCGGTTTGCCTTTCGACAGTCCGCTTCTGCACGATCAGCCTCAATCCATCAAGATGTGGAGCTGCGGTCGTCGGGTGCAATCCTTCCGCACGCAACGGCGGCGAGAATCACAAAAGCCGCTGCAAAGGCGGCCAAAAGCTCCTCTCAAATAAAACTTGAACATCGCTCATTTTCCTGATTTATTGTTGAACAATGTTCATTTCTGCGGAGCCGGTGATGCAAACCACCTCCTGGACGGACGGATCGATCGGGCCCAACCGGTCCGTGAAATCGTGGATCAAGTACGCCCCGACGATCATCACGATCGGCATCATGGCGGCATTCGCGGCGCACGGACGCATCGCACAGCCGGCCCACTACAACGATTTCGCCGACCACTCGGCCCTCTTGGGCATCCCCCACGCAGGCGATGTCTTGTCGAACATCGGCTTCGCCCTGGTCGCGAGCTGGGGCTGGCTGGCGCTGCGCCCTCACCGCAACAGCGATCAGCTTCGCACCGGATGGCCGGGCTACCGCCTGTTCCTGATCGGATTGTTCCTGACCGCCTTCGGGTCCGCGTTCTTTCACCTCGCCCCCGGCAATGGCCGGCTGACCTGGGACATGCTGCCGATTGCGCTTGCCGGCGCGGGCCTGCTCGTCGGCGTCCGCGGCGACACCCAGCCGGGATCGAAGACGAATATCGAAGCGATCGTTCTCGGGCTTTACGCCACCGCCAGCGTCGCGTGGTGGGTCGCCACCGACCGGCATGGTACGGGCGACCTTCGACCGTATCTGCTGCTGCAGGTCCTCCCGCTCATCCTGATCCCGCTCTGGCAGTCGATCTATCGTGCGCCGCGCGCCGACCGCATCGCATTCGCTGCCGCGATGATGTTGTACGTTGTGGCCAAGATCGCCGAGGTGCTCGACCATCAGATCGCAGACACGCTTCAGTACGTCAGCGGACACACCTTGAAGCATCTGCTCGCGACTTCAGCCACGGCCGCAATCGTCTGGGGACTGACGCGTCGGTTCTCCGATAGCGGTGGTCGAGCGTGCGAATGAGGACTGTAGGATGGGTAGAGCGAAGCGAAACCCATCAGGCTGCAAGCCGAGTGGCGAGATGATGGGTTTCGCTGCGCTCTACCCATCCTACGCTACGCTGCTGACCGCCGAAGCCATTGTGCAGCAATGGGCTGCCTGCACTATTTCGGAATAATGGAAAAATATCACCGATTTGCCCGACGCGTCAAGGCGCGTTTCCGAGTGCCGGCGGCAACCTGCACCTTTGCATGGGGTTGTTTTCGATATTTTGGATGGGCAGCCCTGCTTCGTCGATCGCATCAGGCGGATTGACCGGCATGGCGACCGCATCCATATGCATCTGCATGAACCGGCTGTTCCCCGCCGTTTCGCATCCACCTGGACACAGCCAAATACCATCGGCTCCCCGTCCCTAACGCTCCGGAGTCGCCGTGGCCGCCCTCTCCATTCTCGATCTCGTCCGCGTCACCGAGGAAACCGACGCGCGCGGCGCGCTCTATAACGCGCGCGATGTCGCCGTGCATGCGGAGGCTCTCGGCTATCGCCGCATCTGGGTGGCGGAGCATCACAACATGGCGGGCATCGCCAGCGCCGCGACGTCGGTCGTGATCGGGCACATCGCGGCGGGCACCAAGACCATCCGGGTCGGCGCCGGCGGCATCATGCTGCCGAACCACGCACCCTATGTCATCGCCGAGCAGTTCGGCACGCTGGCGCGGCTGTTTCCCGATCGTATCGACCTCGGCCTCGGCCGCGCGCCCGGCACCGACCAGCTCACGCTGCGCGCCCTGCGCCGCACGCCGGAATCCGCCGAGAACTTTCCGCAGGACGTGCTCGAGGTGCAGGCCTTCCTCGCCGCCGCCGGTCCCAACCAGCGCATCCAGGCGGTGCCGGCCGCCGGCACCGACGTGCCGCTGTGGATTCTCGGCTCGAGCAATTTCGGCGCGATGCTGGCCGGCGAGCTCGGCCTGCCCTACGCCTTCGCCTCGCATTTTGCCCCCGAGCTGCTGATCCAGGCGCTGCAGATCTACCGCGCCCGCTTCAAGCCGTCGGAGCAGCTCGATCGTCCCTACACCATGGTCGGCGTCAACATCATCGCCGCCGACACCGACGAGGAGGCGCGGCGGCTCGCGACCACGCAGCAGATGTCGTTCACCAACATCTTCCGCGGCGCGCGCGGCCTCAGCCAGCCGCCGATCGACGACATCGAGAGCTACTGGTCGCCGTCGGAGAAGGTGCAGGCGATGCGGATGCTCGCGCGCTCCATCATCGGCTCGCCCGCGACGGTGCGCGCCGGCATCGACGCGCTGGTCGCGGAGACCGGCGCCGACGAGCTGATGATCGTGTCCGACGTCTATGATCACCAGAAGCGGCTGCGATCGTTCGAATTGATCGCCCAGGCCGGCGGGATCACACCGCAGACGTAGCCTGCAGGATGGGTAGTGGCCTACGCACTAACGCAGCCTCACTTCGGCGCGCCGGCGGGCGCCTGCGACTGTGCGAGCTGGCCGAGCGTCACGCTCAGCGAATTCGGCGCATTGTCCCGCAGCATCGAAAGCTTGACCGAACTGCCCGGCGCGCCCGCATAGACCTTCTTGGTCAGCTCGTTGGCGCTCTTGATCGGCTCGTCATTGACCGAGGTGATCACGTCGCCTCGCCTCAATCCGGCCTTCGCTGCCGGACCGCCGGTCTGCACGCCGACCACGACCGCGCCGTGCAGATTGTTCGCACCTAAGCTTTCGGCAATGCCGGGGGTGATCGATTGAATCTGGGCGCCCATCCAGCCGCGCGTGACCATGCCCTTGTCCTTCAGCTGCGGGATCACCGTCTTCACGGTATCGGCGGGTATCGCAAACGCGACACCGACCGAGCCGCCGGAGGGCGAGAAGATCAGGCTGTTCACGCCGATCACCTCGCCATGCGTGTTGAAGCTCGGCCCGCCGGAATCGCCGCGGTTGATCCGCGCGTCGATCTGGACGAAATCTTCCGACGACCCGGTCTCCAGGTCGCGCGCACGCGCCGAGACGATTCCCGCGGTGACGGTGTTTCCGAGGCCGAATGAATTGCCGGCCGCGAGCACCCAATCGCCGGTGCGCGGCGCTTGATCCGCGAGCTTGACATAGCTGAAGTCGGTCCGCCCATCGACCTTGAGCAGGGCCAGGTCGCTGACCGGATCCTTGCCCAGGACTTTCGCCTTGTAGACCTTGTTGTCACTGGTGCGGACGTCGGCGCGGTCGCTGCCGCCGAGGACATGATTGTTCGTCACTGCATAGCCGTCCGCCGAGATGAAGAAGCCCGAACCGATCGAGGTCATCTCACCCAACTTCGGCAGATTGCCCGGTCCGCGCCTGCCGGGATCCGGAACGGCCCTTCCCGGCGTGTCCTGATCGGGAGAGCCGTCCGGCCCGAGAGAACCGCCAGGGGAGTCACCGGGAGACTCGCCTGGAGAAGAATCGTCGTCATCCGCCGCAGCCGCCACCTTGGCGTTGACGCCAATCACGGCCGGCCCGACCTTCTCGGCAAGGTCGGCGAACTCGCCAGGACCACCATTGCCATGATCCGCGCGCGAATTCACTGGCTGTGCGTGGGCAAGACTTGCGCTCACAAGACTAGCGCCCACCAGCAACGCCGACGTGAAGGCGGCGGTGACGAGCGACGTGCGAAGGCAGACGAAGGCCGAATTTCTCTGATTCATCTTCCGCGTCCATGTTTGGGATCAGCCGATTGCTCCTGGATGAATTGCCGGCCCGGACGCGACGATCAGTGAACCGTTCCCTGCAGCACAGGGGCGCAATGCCGAGCGACGGACGGCAACGGATAGAGGCGCAGACCGTTCCACCGGCATCCGCGGGTGGACGAGTGGCTCGCCACCTTTGCGCCGCTTTGCGCATCAAATCGCCGGGTTTTTGCTTGCTTTGGCCGCCTGTGCCTCTACGGTGCGCCCGCAACGACGGAGACGATCTCGACTATGGACGCCGCAATGAACTGCCCGAAATGCAATTCCGAGCATGCCTATCAGGACGGCGCTCTCTGGGTCTGCCCGGAATGTGCCCATGAGTGGAGCAGCGATGCGGCCGCGGCCGCCGAGACCGCGCAGGAAGCGGGCGTGCGCGACGCGCACGGCAACCCGCTGACGGACGGCGACAGCGTCATCGTGATCAAGGACCTCAAGGTCAAGGGCTCGTCGTCGGTGGTTAAGGGCGGCACCAAGGTCAGGAACATCCGCCTCACCGAGGGCAGCGACGGACACAACATCGCCTGCAAGATCGACGGCATCGGCGCGATGAATCTGAAATCGGAGTTCGTCAAGAAGGCCTAGCGTAGCCCAGCTTACGCATCCGCCAAGGCTTTCGCCGGTGCGGCGGCAGCCTTCGCGATGTGCCGGTTCTTGTCGTCGACCAGCACGACCCGCGGATGAAATTTGCGCGCCTCGTCGGCGTCGAAGCTGGCATAGGCGACGATGATGACCTTGTCGCCGGCCATGGCAAGCCGTGCGGCCGCGCCGTTGAGGCCGATGGTGCCCGATCCCGCCGGCGCCTCGATCACGTAGGTCGAGAACCGCGCGCCGGTGTCGATGTTATAGATGTCAACACGTTCATTGATGAGGAAACCGGCGGCCTCGATCAAATTGCGGTCGATCGAAATCGACCCCTCATAATGCAAGTCCGCTTCGGTGACGTGCGCGCGATGAATCTTGCCCTTCATCAAAGTCACTTGCATCGAGACCATCCCGTATCGTTGCGTCGGAATTTTCCGCGCCGCCAATAACGGCGCGCCGCCTCCGCGTCAACGTTGTCCGGGTGTACGCTCGCTTCGAGCGCAGTTCCGCGACGATGGGTTTGTCCTGAAATCGTCGACCGCGCCGGGCTGCAATGCTCCGCGCCACCGAAATCGGAGAATGAATGCGCTGCGGCGGAGCCTTTCCGGAGCAGGCTATTATTTGTGACCCGGTAGCGAACGCCCTACTCTCGCTTGCTCGCAATCTCGTTCGCCAAGACCACTATCACCTCGCCGTCGAGGATCGGCTTCGCGACCTCAAAGAAGCGCGCCACAGCCGGCGAATTGTTGTGCCGGTCCATCGCCGCCTGATCCAGGTATCGCTCATACGTCGAAAATATCCGCGGACTGTCGACATCCTGCGAGACGTAGTAGCCGACGGTGGACGGCTCGTTGGCGCGGACATGCTCGACGACGTCGAGCAACGCCTGACGCATCGCCGCCTCATGGCCCTTCTTCGCGCGGATGATCGCCGTGATTGCCAGCATGCACTCTCTCCGGAGGTTGGTAGCCCGTAGGACGGGTTTCGTGGAGTTTATCATCGGGCCGCGCGACGCGCGGCCCCGTTGGCTCGACCCATCCTACACGCTTTTGACTGGCTCACACCCGGCTCAACGCCTGCGCGATGTCGGCCACCAGGTCGGACGGATGCTCGATCCCGATCGAGAGCCGGATTGTCGAATCCAGCACGCCGATCCGCTTGCGGATGTCGGCCGGCACGCCGGAATGCGTCATGGTGGCCGGCAGGCTCGCGAGCGACTCGGTGCCGCCGAGGCTGACTGCGAGCTTGAAGATCTGCAGCGAGTTGAGGAATTTCTCCGCCGCCTGCTGCCCGCCGACGATATCGAACGAGAAGGTCGAACCGGCACCGCTGCTTTGGCTCGCGAACACGCGCCCCGCGGGGGACGCCGGATCGTGATGGCCGAGGTAATGCACCTGCGCCACCTTGGGATGATCGCGCAGATAGTCGGCGACGATCCGCGCGTTGCGGTCGGCCTTTTCCATGCGCAGGCTGAGCGTTTCCAGCGAACGGCTGATCATCCAGCAGGAATGCGGATCGAGCTGGGTGCCGATCGCGCCGCGCAGCGCCTTGACGTCCTTCATCAGCTTCTTCGAGCCGAGCGCCGCGCCCGCGATCAGGTCGGAATGGCCGCCGACATATTTCGTCAGCGAGTACAGCGAGAGATCGGCGCCGTGCTCGATCGGCCGCTGAAACACCGGCCCGAGCAGCGTGTTGTCGCAGGCGATGATCGGCGTATGGCCCTGTGCCTTGCCGATCGCGTCGGCGATGCGCCGCATCAGCGCGATATCGACCAGGCCGTTGGTCGGATTGGCCGGCGTCTCGATGAAGATCATCGCGACACGGCCCTTCTTCATCGCCTCGTCGGCAGCGGCGCGGATGACACTCTCGTCGAGGCCGTCGGCAAAGCCCACGGCGTGAATCGAGAAGCCCGCCAGTGTCCTGGTGAACAGCGTCTCGGTGCCGCCATAGAGCGGCTGCGAATGCAGGATCACGTCGCCGGGCCGCGCGAAGGCCAGCACCGTGGTCGAGATCGCCGACATGCCGGAGGAGAACAGCGCGCAGCTCTCGGTGCGCTCATAGATCGCAAGCCGGTCCTCGACGATCTCGCTGTTCGGATGGTTGAAGCGCGAATAGACCAGCCCCGCCCCCATGCCTTCCGGAGGCTCGCGCCGGCCCGCGACAAAGTCGAAAAAGTCCTTGCCGTCCTCGGCGGTGCGGAACACGAAGGTCGAGGTCAGGAACACGGGCGGCTTGACGGCCCCCTCCGACAGCTGCGGATCGTAGCCGTAGTTCAGCATCTGGGTTTCCGGATGCAGCAGGTGATTGCCGATATGGGTTTTGGACGGAAACGGTTTTGTCATGGCCGGTCTCCTGTTCACGGGCCGCCGCGCTGGCGGCGATTCCCGGAATGATGGGACCAGCATACCCCAGCTTTATGCCATTCAGCCAAAGCACGGCATCAGACAGTTCTGGATAACGAACGGCCGGCGTGCGCCCTGCTCCGCCGGCCGTTCCGAATTTTCACGCAGTGGTGAAGACGCGGGCTACCAG
The DNA here is from genome assembly GCF_054063355.1 of Bradyrhizobium sp. USDA 4502. Classification (NCBI taxonomy): domain Bacteria; kingdom Pseudomonadati; phylum Pseudomonadota; class Alphaproteobacteria; order Hyphomicrobiales; family Nitrobacteraceae; genus Bradyrhizobium; species Bradyrhizobium sp. USDA 4502. The sequence goes on along the minus strand of NZ_JBSSGF010000001.1, from coordinate 2,639,952 downwards.
CCGCGATCCACGTTGCGCACCTCGCCGGTCCGCGCGTCGACATCGACCTTCATCCAGCGGCCGAGGCGGTCACGCCCCTCGACCTCCCACTCGTCGCCGAGGAACTGGGTATTGGACACCGTCACGATGCCGAGACCGGTCGCGACATCGAGCGCGGCCTCCATCGAGATCTGGCTACCGGAATCGTAGGCCATCGCCGGCGTCGCTGCGCCGATCGCCAGGGCCGCGATCGCGGGAATAATGAAACTTCGCATGGCTCACTCCTCATGGAACAGGATGTTATGCCGCATAAAACGAGCGGCGCACCCATCAGTTCCGACAACAGGGGTGACGATGCAGCGCGAAACTTCGGCAGTTGCGGCGATTTGGTGGCGGTTCCGGTTTCATCGACCCGCGCCGTTCGCCTTGCGCGCTCGCTTCTTCCACATTCGAAATCCGCCCTCGAATGCGTTGGCGTTGTCGCCGAACCTCACCTTGGGCGGCGGGTTGTCGACCTTGTCGGCATTGCCGCCGCCGAGCACGATGTACTCGGGCTCCAGCGCTGCGGACAGCCGCGCGATGACGTCGTCGACGCTCTTGCGCCATTTCTTCCGGCCGCGCCGCTCGAGACCCGCGGCGCCGACATAATCCTCGAACGTCGCGCCCTTGCGGTACGGCAAATGACCAAGCTCCATCGGCTCGTAGACACCGTCCACGATCATCGCGGAGCCGAGGCCGGTGCCGAGCCCGAGAAACAGCATCCGGCCGCCCTGATAGCTGCCGATCGCCTGCATCAGCGCATCGTTGACGACCCTGGTCGGGCGGCCGAACGCCCGGTGAATATCGAAGCCGGCCCAGCCGCGGCCGAGATTGTGCGGCTCGGTCAGCGGACGGTTGTGAACGACGGGTCCCGGATAACCGACCGAGATCACATCATAGGACCAGTCCTTTGTGAGCAGCTTGACCTGCCGCACCATCTCGGTCGCGGACAGAGTTGGACCTGACTCGAATTCGCGCTTGATGCGCTCCTTGTCGGTCATGACCTTCACATGCGTGCCGCCGACGTCGATCACGAGCACCGTGCGCCGCGACGCGGGCCTGTTCATTTTCTTGCTGGTCTTGTTGCCTGCCTTCTTGGCCATCAATCCGCTCTCCTATGCGCCGAGTGGAGCAGAGAAACGTATCGCGCGCCACAGCGGCGTTCTGGATCCGACTCCAATTTGTTCGCCAAGAACGAATCGGAATCAGGAAAATCGGCGCGATCCAGATGTTAACAACGCACATACATCGACCGCATCCGAACAATCGATGTTGTATCATGATGGGATTATTGCTCTCGGCGTGCAACACCGCGGCGCATCTCAGGCACACTGCGTTCTCCCGCATCACTGATCGATCGATGAGTCGCACTAAGGCAGCGTTCCCGATCCGACTCCAGTTTGTTCGCGAGGAACGAATCGGAATCGAAAAATCGGCGCGAAGCGATTCTTAACAAGAGGTTTGCGCGCTCGATGCCGCGGCACTTGGTATGGCGGATGAGCGCAAGCGTAATCGGACATCCATCGACGACATCACTGCGTCGGGTTACTCCGCGCCGATTATCGGCCGTGCTTCGCGCGGACCGGTCGGGCCGCCCGCCCTGCACGCTGAGCGAGCCGCCAGCCTTTGAGGTGAAGCCAGAGCGCTTCGGCGACCGGTCCGTGCGAATGCTGGCGATGACGGACTGCCGCAAGATTTTCCTCGCGGCCCGGAAAATTCGGTCCGGCGATGCTGATCAGCCTGCCGTCCCGCAGCTCGTCCTCGATCAGCCATGCGGGCAGATGGCCCCAGGCAAGACGATGCAGGATCAGCTCCTTCTTCATCATCTGGTCCGGCACGCTACACCGGTGCGCACCTTCGATCAGGAAGAAGTTTTCCGACGACGCTCGCCGCGCCGTGTCGCGGATGACGCACTGCGTGAAGGGACGTATCTGCTCCGGCGAGATCCGCTTCGTCCACGCAAACGGCAGAAAGCCGGGAGCGACGACCGGCACCATGGTCGTGCGCGAGAGCTTGATCTGTTCGAAGCGCGGATCGGACGGCTCCGCGCGATGAAACACCAGATCAGCGTTATCATCGATCAGGCGCTCGAGCGGCCCGCCGACCGCCTCATACTCCAGGTGCAGGCGCGTGTTGGGATAGCGGGCAAAGAACGCCGAGAGCATCTGCAGCACCGGCGGCCGCGGGCACAGGTCGCCGATGACGACGCGCAGGACGACCTCTTCTCCGCCGGCAAGCTGCTCCGCATACCCCTGCAGCAGATCGAGCTCGCGCAGCGTCACCTGCGCGCGTGCGTGAAACGTCCGGCCGGCGTCCGTCAGCCCGATACGGTATCCGCTGCGATCGAACAGCGTGAGGCCGAGCTGCTGCTCGAGCCGGGCGACCGCCGCGAACACCGACGGGTGCGACCGGTTCAGCGCCGTGCCGGCGGCCTGAAAGCTTCCCTTGGTCGCGACAGCGTCAAAGCAGCGCAAATCGTGCAGCTTGATCCGATCCATTGTCCATAAAACCTACAGAGATTGATCAATCTTAGTAATTTTTCTTCGGAGGCGCGAGTCCTAGCCTGGCTCGACGCGAAGCCTGCCGGCTTCCACCAGCACAAGGGACTGACGAGATGAGCAGCGATCGACACTTCACCACGGCGGATGGCTGCCGGATTGCGTACTGTATCGACGGCCCCGTCGATCGGCCGGTGCTCGCGCTGTCGAACTCGATCGCCACCAACCTGCACATGTGGGATCGTTCGATGCCGGCCCTCAGCCGGTCGTTTCGGGTGCTCCGCTACGACACCCGCGGTCACGGCGGGTCGGACGCACCGGTGGGCGCCTACTCGATCGACCGGCTCGGCCGCGACGTGGTCGAACTGCTCGACGCCCTCGGCATCGATCGCGCGCATTTCCTCGGTCTGTCGCTCGGCGGCTTCGTCGGGCAATGGCTCGGCATCTTCGCGCCTGACCGCATCGACCGCCTGATCCTCTCGAACACCTCGTCCTATCTGGCGTCCGAACTGGCGTTCGACGAACAGATCCGCGCGGTGCTCGCGGCCACGGACATGAATGGAATCGCAGACGGCTTCATGCGCAACTGGTTTCCGGCAGCGATGCTGGCCGCGCCGAACGAGGTCGTCGACGAATTCCGCAACATGGTGCTGACCACGCCGCCGCGCGGTCTCGCCGGATGTTACGCCGCACTGCGCGACGTCGATCTCCGCCGCGTCATCTCGCTGATTGCGGCGCCGACCCTCGTGATCGGCGGCGAGAGCGACGCGGTCACGCGGGCCAATCATAGCGCTGATATCGCCGCGACAATCACCGATGCCAAGCTCGTTCTGCTGCCCGGCGTTCATATCCTCAATATTGAGCAGGCGGATCGATTCAACAGCGAGGTCGTGAGCTTCCTGGCGCTCTCCGCCCTATGACTGTGTAGCCCGGATGAGCGAAGCGACATCCGGGACCGCTCCAAGAGTACGTGATCGGGCCCCGCTTATCGCTTCGCTCATGCGGGCTACATGGATCACGCACCACATGTTCCCCATTCGACTCCATTTTGTTCGCAAAGAACGAATCGGAATCGAACAAATCAGCGCGGAGCGATTCTTAACAACAGGTTTGCGGACCCAATGCCGATCGGCTCTGTGGAGCGAATTAGCGCAAGCGTAATCCGCTCTCTGCCGCCTTGAGACAGCGCCGGGTTACACGGAGCTGACCCGTCCGTGCCGTCCAACGTCGTATCCAAGCTCCGGCCGCAACGCGCGCATCTTCTCCGCCAGCCTTTGGCTCGCCGTCTCCTGCGCCCGCGCAAGGCGATTGACCAGCGCGACATATTCCGCATCGCTCTTGTGCTGGTTGAGCTTTGACTGGCCCTCGATCTCGTCGACGACGATGTCGATCACCCTGATCCCCGCCAGCATCGCTTCGCGCTTGCCGGGCTCCATCTGCGTCAGGTCCCAGGGCTGCTTTTGCAACCGCGCCTCGGAGACCGCGAGCAGCGCGTCGCCATGGCCGCGGTTCTCGCCGTGATCGCGCAGATGCGCGACGCCGGACAAATGCACCGCCTCGTAGAGCCAGGTCGAAACGTTGTCGGGTGAGACATACCAGTCGTTCGAGATGTAGGCGTCATCGCCGGAGACGATCAGGAGGAAGCGCCTGACACCGTCGGCGAGCTCGACCAGCGGATTCTTCGCGGTGAGATGGATCTGCACGATCATGCGCTCGTCGCGCCGCTCGATCACGAACGGCACGTGGGACGCGCGCGGGCCGCGTGCATCGGCGGCGACGATGGCGCCGAAGCCGCGCGCCGCCGCAAAGGCGAGCGCGCGGTCTTGCTCAATGCGAAACTGGGGACGGAGGATGTGCATGGCGGCAGCGCTCGCGAGCTGGAGGGAGACGACCCAGCAAGGCTAGCGCAACTTTCGCCGGAGATCACCGCCATGCACGATCCGGCTCAGCAGATCCTGGCATTGTCGCCGTGATCGCAGACGCCGCCGGGCTGGTCGCGCGGCGGCGCCTCGGACTCGCCGAAATGCGGGACCGCCATGCGCGGCGGACCACCGCTCCAGCGGCCGGCGGCGGCATGGCTCTTCGCGAGCGCGGATGGGCCCGCCGCCGGCACTTCGTGTGCCATGGCCGACGCCGTCAGCATGGCGAGCGCGGTCAGCGCGGCCGCAATCTGTTTGATCCTGGACATCAGTTGCTCCTGTTGGACTCGGCGCGCCGGCGCATTGTTCGCCGCCCGCCGATCGGTTCGCGCTCACATCAAGATCGATCGCTCTGCCGTCTTGTTCCGACGCCATGAGGCAAGCGTTTGGATGCAAGACAGTCCACCCGTGCATCTTCTTCCACGTCGACCCGACACGATCGGTTGATCGCAGCGTGACAGACGAGATCCCGACGCGAACCCGCAAATCAAACCGGCTCCGCCGCCTGCGACAAGACAGCCCGACGGACAACTCAGCAAAACATGTCGATATCAGAATAAGAAAATATTCCGCTTACTGCCCTTTGCTCGCGGCCCATGGGTGCGATCAGACAAAACATGTCGCGAGAATGCGGATATATGACTCGCAGCGAACCACACATTCGATGTCGTCCCGGCGAATGGAGAAAGATGCGCGCACCGACTCCATCACCGTCATGCCGGCAGCAGAGGCGAAGGCTTTGCCCGAGAATGATCGAGCTTAGCAATGCCGCGGAATTCCAATCCGCCGTTGAACTGACGGCAACTAGCAGGTTACGCTGCCTTCACGCTCACGCCCTCCCGCTGGAAGGATTCCCCATGAACGGCAATCGATATTATGGCGTCCGCGTCGAGGGCGCGAAATACGGCGTGGGGTTCGGCTCGGCGCTGGCGATCGCGATCTCCTACACCAAGAACCATTCGATCCTGTGGGCCATCATCCACGGTATCCTGGGCTGGCTCTACGTCATCTACGCCGCACTGTTCGGGTGATGCGCACAAGATGACGGTCATCTCAATCCAGTCACAGGTCGCCTGGGGCCATGTCGGCAACAGCGCCGCCAGCTTTCCGATCCAGCTGCACGGCATCGATGTCGTCGCCGTGCCGACCACGCTGCTCAGCAACCGGCCGGGCTATCCGACCATCCGCGGCCGGGTGCTCGACGTGCAGCTGGTCGCTGACCTGCTGCGCGGCATCGAGGAGCGCGGCGCGGTCGAAGCCGCGCGGCTGATCCTGTCGGGCTATCTCGGCTCGGCCGACATCGCGATGGACGTGGCCGACTTCGTCGAGCGCGCGAAGGCGACGAACCCGGCCCTGCTCTATTGCTGCGATCCCGTGCTGGGCGACCGCGACCGCGGCATGTTCGTGCGATCGGACATTCCGCCGCTGGTGCGCGACCAGCTCTGCCCGCTCGCCGACATCATCACGCCCAACCATTTCGAGTTCGAATTCCTCTGCGGCGCGCGCGTGACGACGATCGATGACGTCGTCGCGCAGGCGAGCGCGCTGATGGCGCAGGGACCTGCGACCGTTGTCATCACCAGCGCCGAGCTGGCGGGCACGCCGCACAGCGAGATCGAGACGCTGGCGATCGAGCGCACTCAATCCGACAAGACTTGCGCCTGGCGCGTGCGCACGCCGAGGGTTCCGATCAGCCCGTCCGGCACCGGAGACCTGTTCGCCGCGCTGTTCGTCGCCGCCCGCACGCGCGGCCTGGCGACGCCGGATGCGCTCAGCCACGCCGCGTCAGGCATCCACGGCGTGCTGGAGCGCACGGCGCAGAGCGGAACCGAGGAAATGCGCATTGTCGAAAGCGCCGGCGTGATGCTTGATCCGAAGCCGCGCTTCGCGGCGGTTACCATCGCCGCATCCTGACATCCGGGACAGGTCTTCATGATCGACATCACCACCCTCCTCACCTACGCCGCCGTCGTGCTCGGCCTGTTCCTGATCCCCGGGCCGGCGGTGCTGCTGGTGCTCGCGCGCTCGGTCACCGGCGGAGCGCGCGTCGGCGTCGCGACCGGGTTCGGTATCGCGCTCGGCGATCTCGTCCACACCGCGATGGCGACATTCGGCCTCTCGGCCGTGCTGATGACCTCGGCGCTGGCGTTCTCGGTCGTGAAATATGCCGGCGTGATCTACCTGATCGTGCTCGGCGTCCGCGCCCTGTTCGAGAAGAACGACGAGCTGGATTTGCCGGCGGCGCAGCCGGTCGATCCGCGCCGCGCGTTCCGGCAGGCAATCTGGGCGGAAATGCTCAATCCGAAGACCGCGCTGTTCTTCCTCGCCTTCCTGCCGCAGTTCGTGCATCCCGGCCACGGCTCGGCGGTGGCGCAGTTCGCGACCCTCGGCCTGATCTTCGTCGTCATGAGCGCGGTCTACACCTCGCTGCTGGCGCTCGCCGCCGGCCAGATCAGCCCGTGGATCAGGCGGCATCGCCGCATCGGGCAATGGCAGGGCCGCGTGGTCGGCACGATCTATATCGCGCTCGGCGTCCGCCTTGCGTTCCAGGAGCGCTGATGTCTCCGCTCAAGCCGCAGGCCAGCTACGACGACTTCGCCCGCCTCGATATCCGGATCGGCAAGGTCGTCGAGGTGCAGCCGTTTCCCCGCGCCCGCAATCCGTCCTACAAGGTCGGCGTCGATGTCGGCGCCGGGCGAATCATGTGGTCGAGCGCGCAGATCACGAATTACGAGCCGGCGGCGCTGGTCGGCTCGCTGGTCGTGTGCATCTGCAATCTTGGGCCGAAGAACATCGCGGGTTTCACCTCGGAACTCCTGATCCTCGGCGCCAAGGACGCCAGCGGCGAGGTGATCGTGCTCGGCCCGCGCAGCGAGGTTGCGATCGGCGAGCCGATCTTCTGACGTCGGGCTGATCACGGCCGCGTGATTCAAATCGTCTGGATTCCCCGTAGTTTACCGATGGGGGATCACCCGGATTCTCAGTGCCCGCGCGCGCTGCTATTGCAGCGCGCGAGAATCGCTTCGGCATGGGAATCGGAAGAATGTCCGCAGTTTTCTTTCACTGCTCCGACGACAAGCACGTCATCCTGGATCGCACCGGCGCCGCGATGGATCTGGCGGAGGCGCGCGTGTATGCGGAGCAATTGGCGCGCAGCTTTGTCATGACACCGAGCGTGGAGGACTGGCGCAACTGGGCGGTTCACGTCACCGACGACATCGGAACCGAGATCTTCGAGCTGCCGTTCACCGCCATCCTCGGCGAGCTGCACTGAGGGCATGCCATGAATGCGATGGAACTTGCCCTGCAGCCGTTGCGGCGCCACCTCGCCCGCCTCGTCGCGCGCTGCGTCGCGCTGATCGATGGCGTCATCAATCCCTATCGCCCCGAACTGTACTACATGCGCGGACCAGGCCCGAAATGCCGCGCCCGGCGGCAAGCCACACTGCGCGACTAGCTTCGCGGCATCCCCGACGAGAAAAGGCCGGCGGGCGTTACGCCACCGGCCTTCTCCTGCAGCTGCCGGTTCCCGGAGTCCGGTTCCGCTGCGATTCCACTTGGTCTTGAGCTTGCGACGACTGTTTTAATCAAATCTTAACGGCATGGCGGTGAGCTGGTTCAAAGGACTCCTTCGCCGTGCGGCGTGGCTTGTTCGTTCGTCGTGCTTGATGCGCTGCACATCGTTTTTGCGCCGATCGCACGCCGATTGTGCGCCACGCATCTTAGGGAATGCTCGACTCAGTGTTACCCTGTGATGCAAACCGAAACGGAGACTTCGGAATGCCGTACTACACCTTCGATCTCGTGGTGGGGGACGAGTTCCGCAATCAAGGAACCATCATCCTCGAAGACATCAGCCTCGCCTCCGACCGCGCCGACCAGCTCGCCAACGAGCTGTCGCAGGTCAAGCCGGAGCTGAAGGCGCGCGGCTGCGCAGTGCGCGTCACCGACATCGACCGGCGCGAGCTCTACCGCACGCCGCTCGATCCCGTGCCGCGGTGGCGCCGGGCGGGCTAGCGTCCGTCGGTTAGGGTTGCGGCGATCGCGCTCGCGCGGTCCCTGTGTCGTTGCGCGACGGCGGGGTCGTCTAGCCTGCCCGCCGTCAGCTCTGATGCGGTCCGCGCATCATCTTCAGCGCGTCCTCGATATGGCGCCAGTCGCGCGCGTCGTCGGTCTCGCCCTTGCTCTCGCAAGCCACGGCGTTCTGCGCGGCCTGGGCGATCGCCTCCGGACCGTGCTTCAACAGCATCTGCCGCGCGATGGTGTGGATTTGCATCTCGGCTAACATGGCGCTCTCCTCGGCTGTCGACTGCTGACATCAGAAACCACTGAGCGCCGCGTCTGGTTCCAGCAGCGCGCCGGGCGCGACACAATCAGCGGTTCCCACACGGTGCGGCGGCGGTTACAGAGAGAGCCATGGCGCAGAACATCTACGACGATCCCGGCTTCTTCGCCGGCTACAGCCAGCTGCCGCGGCAGGTCCGCGGACTGCTCGGCGCGCCCGAATGGCCGGCGATCCGCGCCATGCTGTCCGATGTCGCGGGCAAGCGCGTGGTCGATCTCGGCTGCGGCTTCGGCTGGGTGTCGCGCTGGATGCGCGAGCAAGGCGCATCCGACGTGCTCGGCATCGACCTCTCGCAGAACATGATCGCCCGCGCCGCGGCCATGACGCAGGATGCGGCGATCACCTACGAGATCGCCGACCTCGAGACGCTCGAGCTGCCGAAATCGACATTCGATCTCGCCTACTCCGCCCTCGCCTTCCACTACATCAGGGATTTCGATCGCCTGGCGCGCATGCTGTATCGCGCGCTGGTCCCGGAGGGGCATCTGGTCTTCACCGTCGAGCATCCGGTCTACATGGCGGCCGTCCATCCGGACTGGGGGCAGGACGAAGACGGCCGCAAGACCTGGCCGGTCAACCGCTACTTCATCGAAGGCGAGCGCCGGACCGACTGGTATGTGAAGGGTGTGCTGAAATATCACCGCACCATCGGCACCACGCTCAACGCGTTGATCGCCGCCGGCTTCACGCTGCGCCATGTCGAGGAGTTCTGCCCGACGCGGGAGCAGATCAAGGCCGCACCCGAACTGGCCGACGAGCTCGAACGGCCGATGATGCTGCTGGTGTCAGCGCAGCGCTAGGCCGCGAGCAGCTTGTCGAACTCCTCGGGCGGGTATGATTTCCCGTCCTTGTCGGTGATCACCACCTGCCACCCTTCGCTCGCCCAGACCTTGGCCTTGGCGATGATGATGAAGGTGCTCTCGCGCTCGATCCTGACCGTTTCGTTCTCGCGTTCTGCGATCATCTTGTAGGCCAACGCTTGTCCCTCGCCGACTTGGTCCATCCGGCGTTTGTTGGCAGCGGCTTTGGGCCGGATTTCGCTGGGACTGTGACAATTTGGTGGAACCGCCGGCGCAGGATCCGCCAGCGCGCAACCTTCGGTCGCGCCTATGCGAGCTTTCCCATCAAGGTCGGCATATCCAGCGCCAATGAGCTGACGTTGACGCTGCGCGCGAATCGCATCTGCGGTCCCTCGAAGGTGCGGGTCACGGTGTCGCGAAACGCCGATTCCACGAAGGTCCAGGTCATCACGAAAGTGCGCAGGTCGCGCCAGGTACCGCTCGCGACCACGCGCATCAGGTCGGGCTGGTATTCGTGATGCAACTTGTTGCCGGTCATCGTCGTGGTGCCCTCGCGCGGCGCATCGAGGCCGACCTCGATCCGGTGCGTGCCTCTGCCGTCCTCGAGCGTGCGAAGCCGTCCGTTTCTTGATTGTTGTTTGGCATCGCCGCCCTCCAAAGCAGAACGGAGGCTATGGCGTCGGCCTGCGCTGTCAACGCATGCGGCGCGCATGGCGGCCACAAGAAAAAATCCCGCCTTGGAAGGACACCAAGGCGGGGAAGGTTCATTGGGTGGAAATCCACGCGCCCGGAAATGGAGAGCGCGGGGAAGTAGCGGCAACAATTCTATTTGCCGCCGTCGTTCGGACAACAGGATTAAAGCGCGCGCAGCGCCGGGACTTTTTCCCGATCCAGCTGGCAAAAATCCCGGACCTCGCCTGTGCGGCGCGGTTCACTGCACCACGTCGAGCCTGACATTCGTGATGCCCTTGCCGATCATGCCGAGCGATTGCGCCGCAGAATGCGAGACGTCGACGATGCGCCCGGGAACGTAGGGTCCGCGGTCATTGACGCGCACCGTGACCGAACGGCCGCTCTTGACGTCGGTGACGCGAAGCCTGGTGCCGAACGGCAATGTCGGATGCGCGGCGGTCAACTCGCGCCCGTCGAACTTCTCGCCGCTCGCGGTCGGCTGCTCCTCACTGTAGAAGCTCGCGACGCCGTGCGAGGCGATCTTGCTGTTGCCCGTCCTGCGCGAGGCATAAGGCGTATGCCTGCGCGCCGTGGCGACGCGTGTGCGCGTGGCAGATGACGCAGCCCGTGACGGCTCGATCGATGCCGGCCGGCTCGCGAGCGCCTGCGAGCGCTGGCTGACAACGGAGGACTGCGCGCACGCCGCGAGCGACGCCGCGCCGATCATCACGGCGAGCAGCCGGAGCGGCTTTCGGGCATGCGCAAACAGGATCGGGGCCGCAGCACCATGCGCGCTGCATTTGACGCCGACGTACGAGTTGACTGCATCGTCGCGTGACATGTTGCACCCCCAACTTGCGCCCCCAGCCCAAGCCGAAAATCCAACGGCCTATCAGCCGAATCCAATCGGGGCGGAACGGTGGCGGAGCGCGGTCAGACCTGCCGCACGCGATGCGATTTCCCCTCGGATGTGGTGGATGCGCCACACAACCCGGACGCTTCACCCGGAAATGCCGGCTTGAAGCGCCGCACTCGGGCCGTGGATGGCCACGCCCCCTCGCCCCCGGGTTTCGGTTCCCCAAACTCCCCAACCTCTCCACCCTCTCGCCTTGCTTTGGTCAAACCGGACTGGAGTCGTGGGGACAGGGTCAGGGGTCAATACAGAGCGTAAATTTGCCGGCCGCCCATTTGCGGTTGACCTTGGAATGAAACGGGGACCGCCATGCAATCGACACTGAAAGACGCAGATCCACACGATATTTTCGCGATCGAACCGAGCTTCGCTCCGGTACGTCCGGACAACGCCGCAGCGCCAGCCGGAAGGGCAGCGCCGGGGCAACGCGAGCCCTATTTCGGCTCAAGCCTCGCGCCTACGTCCACACCCCCGGTCGCGGCCGTCGCCTCGGTGCCGCCGGTCACGCCAATGTCAGTGGCGGCCGAGCCGGCCTATAGCGCGCCAAGCCATGACGGCCGACTGGACGACATCAGATTGGACCGCGCGCCGCGCCCCACCAGCAAATGGGCGATCCGCGCCTTCTGGTTCTGCTTCGCGATCGCTGGCGCCATGGGCACCGCGGCGTGGCAGCACTACGGCGATCGCGCCAAGCAGATCGCCGCCGAGTGGGCGCCCCAGATCGCTGCACTGACTTCGCTGATCCCAGGCAAGGCAGCCTCCGCCTCGGATCAGGCGAGTGCGCCGCCAGCACCGGCGGCGACAACCGATCAGGCGGCAGCTGAAGCTGCACCGGCCACTCCGCCACAGGACGTCGCCACGGCCGTGCCCGCCGCAGCCGCGCCGGCGCCCGCCCCTGTCGCGGCCCCGGCTGCCACAGCAGCACCGGTTGCGCCCGCTACCGCGGCGGCACCAGCCGCAACGGCACCCGACCAGACGCAATTGCTGCAATCGATGGCGCGCGATCTCGCGTCGATGGGACAGCAGATCGAGCAGTTGAAGACCAGCATCGATCAGCTCAAGGCCGGCCAGGATCAGTTGGCACAGCGCGTCGCGAAGACGACCGAGACCAGGGCCGTCGAGCCGCGGCCGGTCGCTCCGCCGCGCCCGCGCGCCGCGGTCACGCCACAGGCGGCGCCGCATGCCGCCGTTGCGCCGCCGCCGGTGCGCCGACCGGCGCAGGCCTATATCCCGCCGCCTCCACCGCCCGCATCAGCAGCGCCGCTGCCGGCTCCCGCCGCCGCCCCACAGGCGGTTGCGGCACCGCGGCCGGTGCAGCAGCAGTCCTCGGTTGTTGACGCGGATGATGGCGGCCCGGTGGTTCGGCCGCCGATGCCGCTGCGCTGAGCCTGACTGACCTTTAAAAAAGCGTGCGGCCGATCGCGATGACGCGATCGGCCGCAATACACTTTGTATTCGAATTACGCGCTCTGTCCCGGCGGCAGAACGACCACGGTCGCGCCCGGCTTGACCCGCTGATAAAGGTCGATCACGTCGCCATTGGTCATGCGAATGCAGCCCGACGAGATCGCCTGCCCGATATATTCGGGCTGGTTGGTGCCATGGATGCGATACAGCGTGTCCTTGTTGCCCTGGTAGAGGTAGATGCCGCGGGCACCGAGCGGATTGGCCGGTCCACCGGCGACACGCTTCGGATACGGCCCGAGCCGCTCCTGGATATCCTGGGTCGGAACCCAATCCGGCCATTCGGCCAGGCGGCCGACCGTGGCGACGCCGGAGAAGGCCATCGCCTCCTCGCCGACGGCGACGCCGTAACGGATCGCCTTGCCGCCGGGCAGCACGTAATAGAGGTAGCGCGCGTCGGTATCGACCAGGATCGAGCCCGGCTGCTCCCGACGGGTGTACTCGACAATGTGCCGCTGGAACTGCTGCGGGATCTTGGCATCCGCATAGGGCGGATGCGCCAGCAATTGCCGATCGCGCGACGTCATCGCGACATCCGTCGCCGGCGACAGCGTCGCCTGCATGCACCCGCCAAGCGCAAGTGATCCCACCAGCACCGCAGCAAGCCCCAACTTTGACACGATCATTCTCCCCTGCGTCAACTTGTGCCACATGCTGCCGAAATCGTGCTCAAATCGTGGCAGCGCAGGTTGGAACACGTCCGTTTGATCGGTTCTTTCCGTGAGTGTGTCCTGGCGGTTGCACTCGGTTCCCTTGGACGCTAGCTTCACAAAAAACGTCCAAAACCTCCGGAGGAAATTCATGCGTTACGCCCTGCTGATCGGCGGCCTGATTGTCGCAGCAACCCCTGCCCATGCCGATCCGCGCGCGGCCTATGTCACGATGGTGCTTCAGGCCTTTGCCGCCAAGGTCGAGTGCCCCGGCACCGATCTGGTCTATCAGGACCTCGTGCAGCGGGCGCAGGACATGCATCTGCCCGACGGCACCACCGAGAAGGTGCGCAAGGCGATCGCCTTCATGCATACCGGCGGCAAGATGGGCGAGAAGCAGGCCGACGACCTGATGACGGAAGTTGCGATCGCAACCCAGACCACCGACCTCGATCAGCGCCGCGCCGGCAGCATGACGACCTGGTGCCAGGACCAGAAGACGCGGCTCGCGGGCTACATCAGGACGAAGGAATAGAAAGCGTTTTCGAGCGAAGCCTGTCCCGCACTTGATGCGGGATGGGCACCGGTTCGCGTGAAGAAAACACGTCGAACGAGAATCCTCAATCGAGCTCCGGCGGCGCGAACCAGTTGGTCAGCGACAGGCCGCCATCGACCACGATCGACGCCCCGGTGACGTAACCGGAGAGCTTGTGCGAGAGCACGGCAAGCGCCATCGGCGCAAGATCGTCCGCCTGGCCAAGCCGTCCGAGCGGAATATGCTTTGCCAGCGCGGGATCGGCGACGAAGCCGCCGGCCGCGATCGCGCCGGGCACCAGCGCATTGACGCGGATGCCATAGCGGCCCCAGCTCTTGGCAAGCTCCTTCACCAGCATCGCCATGCCGGCCTTCGCGGTCGAGTAATGCGGCAGGTTGCGTGGCGTGCCGGCATGCAGCGAGGTGAGCAGCAGGAACGAGCCCGGCGTCTTCGCCGCGATCAGCCTGCGCGCCAGTTCGCGCGACAAATGAAAGCCGGCATCGAGATTGACCGCATGCATCTGCCGCCAGATCTCTTGATCGACGGCCATCGCATGATCGGCTTCGCGGCGCGGCGGCGAAGCACTGTGGACGAAATGGGTCACCTGCCCGAGCGAGGCTTGCGCATGCGCCAGCAGGGCGTCGTACGCCGCGTGCTGCGCGAGATCGCCGGCCCACGCGACCGCGAGTTCGGGACGCGGCGCGGCCTTGATCGCCGCCAGAACCCTGTCCTCATGCAGATCGGCAAACACCGTCCGCACACCTTCGCCGACCAGGGCCTGCGCAATGGCGCGGCCGATGCCGTTGCCCGCGCCGGTGACCAGGGCTGTCTCGCGTGCGGGATCGAACGGCGATGTGAAGAGGCTCATGATCGCGAAACTCCCGGGATTGGCAGACCTGCGCTCAGTAGGGCGGCGCCTTGCGCGCCCGCTGTACCTTGGCGGCTTCGATCCACCAGGAAAAATCCTCGGCAAAGCGCGGAAAGGCGCGTTCGAGCGCCTTGCCGCCCTCGCCGATCGGCTTGCCCTCGGCCGACAGCGTCTGCGCGATCGGCCCCGCACCGATCGTGCTCGATACCACCACCATGCCCATCTCGGACAGCGTACCGTGCCAGGCGGTCGCGGCACGCACGCCGGCGAACCGCCCGGCCGAATAGCTTGCGATCGCCGCGGGACGCCAGAACCATTCCTCGAGGAAATGGTCGGTCAGGTTCTTCAGCCCGGGCTGAATGCCCCAATTGTATTCGCCGGTGACGAACAGGAAGCCGTCGGCGTCGCGGATTTTTCCGGCGAGCGTTTCGAGCACGGCCGGCGCCTGCCCCTTGGGATGTTCCTTGTACATCCGGTCGAGCATCGGCAGGCCGACCTCCTTGGCATCGATCAACTCGACATCGTTGCCGCGGGCACGAAGGCCGTCGACGACGAAGTGTGCCAGCCGGATGCCCATGCGATCCGAGCGATAGGAGCCGTAGAACACGAGTATGCGGTGGGTCATGGGGCGATCCTAGCACGGTGCGGCAACAGCGTCCTGCGGCGCGGGCGCGGTGAGCCGCCGCGCACAAGTGTTAACCGGCATGCCGGCTCGTTCCGCCAGCATTAAGCAATTCGTCGCAGGCCCTTCGCCGTGGCCAAAAATCGCCAGATTTGTTTTCTGGATATGTTTTCGCTTCGAGAAGGAGGAACCGACATGCGGATCGCAAAGCTGGTTTTCGCAGGCTCGCTCGCAGCCATCGCTGCCGTTGCCACGCCCGCGCTGGGCAAGAGTACCGAGCGGCAGAAGGCCGACGACAAATCCACGACCACCACCTCGTCCGGCTGCCAGGCCTATCAGCAGGCCGCCGATGGCACCTGGAACCAGCTCCCCTGCGGCGAAGCGGGCTCGAACGGCGCCACCCAGCACCGCCCCGCGGCCAAGGGCGCTGACGACGACGAGCACTGACGTGTCACGCCTGCCGCCCCACGCGGCCGGGGCGATGCGGCGCCTTCGACTTTCGGACCAAACTGCCGGGACCGTTGCGGCGACTCCCGCATCATAAACCCAAGCTTAATGCACGCCCGCTACGGTTGAGGCCTCCCCCTCTCTCGTCAAGAATGGCGCGCATCCCATGAAAATCGGTACTCTCCTGACGGCCGCGATCGTCTCATTGTCCGCGGTCGGCGGCGGACTGGCGGCCTATGTCGCGGTGACCAAGTACCAGACCATGGACAAGGTCTCGACCGCGCAGAGCCGGCTCGAAATCGTCCGCGCCGTCGGCGACATCCCGCGCTACATGAACTCCGAACGCGGCATGTCCACCAACCTCTTGTTCAGTACCGGCGCGATCGACCAGAAGCAGATCACCGATCTCGACAAGCTGCGCAAGCTGACCGACGGCGCGCTCGCCAAGGTCAATCAGGTCCGCGCCACGCTGCCCGGCTCGCTCGACGACGGCGAAGCGGTTGCGAGCGCGATCGATGCGCTGAAGGCCAAGTTCGCCGCGCTCCGCGACGCGATCGAGAAAGCGATCGCAGGTCCGCTCGACGCCCGCCGTCCGGCGGCAACCAAGATCGTCGCCGACAACTCCGTCTTCAACGCCGGCGTCACCGTGCTGCTCGACGAGCAGGTGCGCCGCCTCGCCGGCCTTGACGGCAACGCCTACCGCCAGGCCAGCTACGCCAATGTCGCCTGGACCCTGCGCGACACCGGCGGCCTCAATGCCAGCCTGCACAAGGCGCTGGTCGGCGCCAAGCGCGTCGCGACCGAACAGGAAAAGCTGGAGCTGTTCCGCAGCACCGGCCGCACCGAGCAGATCCTCTCGACGCTGCAGGAGTTGCGCAACAATCCGGCGACATCAGCCAATGTCCTGACGGCGCTGGGCAAGATGCAGGCCGACTATGTCGAGCGTTTCGGCAAGGCCCTGAAGCTCGCCAAGGAAGGCGCGATCTCCGGCAAGTATGAGCAGGACGTCGAGACCTACTATGCCGAGTCCCAGATCGGGCTCGCCTCCATCATCACCGTGCGCGACGCATTCTACGAGAATGCCGAGCAAGGCCTTGCGGGCGCCTATTCGTCGGCGCGCTTCAGCTTCGTGGTGGCGCTGATCGGGCTGCTCGCGGTCGTTGCCGTCAGTGCCGGCCTGATCGTCATGGTCCGCCGCCGCATCCTCAACCCGATCGCGGCCCTCACCGGCCGGATGTCGCGTCTTGCCGCGGGCGAAGTTGCCGAGACGATCCCGGGCGCCGCGCGCAAGGACGAGATCGGCGCGATGGCCGCCGCCGTGCAGGTGTTCAAGGACAACAAGATCGAAGCCGATCGCCTCGCTGCCGAGAAGGAAGCCGAGAACGACGTCAAGATGCGCCGCGCCCGCGTGCTCGACGATCTGACCCGCGCCTTCGAAGCCAAGGTCACCGAGCTGGTCGGCGGATTGTCCGCGGCATCCTCGGTGATGGAGGACACGGCGCAATCGATGTCGGCCACCGCCGCCGCCACCAACCGCCAGGCCGCCGTCGTCGCAGCGGCGTCCGATCAGACCTCGACCAACGTGCAGACGGTGGCGAGCGCCACCGAGGAGCTGACCTCCTCGATCTCGGAGATCGCCCGCCAGGTCGCGACCTCGACCGAGATCGCCGCGCGCGCGGTCGATCATGCCCGGCGCACCGGCGACACCGCGCGCTCGCTGGCCGAGGGCGCGCAGAAGATCGGCGACGTCGTGACGCTGATCCAGAGCATCGCGGCACAGACCAATTTGCTGGCGCTCAACGCCACCATCGAGGCGGCCCGCGCCGGCGAGGCCGGCCGCGGCTTTGCCGTGGTCGCGTCCGAGGTGAAGTCGCTGGCCGGCCAGACCGCGAAGGCAACCACGGAGATCTCCGAGCAGATCACCGCGATCCAGACCGCGAGCGACGAGACCGTGACGGCGATCCGGAGCGTCATCGACGTCATCACCGAGATCGACCAGATCGGCACCGCGATCGCCGCTGCGATCGAGGAACAGGGCTCGGCGACCAAGGAGATCTCACGCAGTGTTCAGGAAGCCGCGCGCGGCACGCAGGAGGTCAATTCCAACATCTCCGGCGTGCAGCGCGCCGCGGACGACACCGGCGGCGCCGCGAACCAGGTGCTCGGCGCAGCCGAACAGCTCTCGACGCAGTCCAAGGACCTCGCCGGCCAGGTCAACCGCTTCCTGTCCGACGTGCGGGCGGCGTAACCGAGAGCACGTGGTGACCACGTGGCAGGTTTTCTCCTCGTCATTGCGAGGAGCGACAGCGACGAAGCAATCCATGTCTCCACTGCGGCACGATGGATTGCTTCGCTTGCGCTCGCAATGACGGGTTTGCTTGAGGGCCGCGCGCCCTGCTAGCCGCCGCGCAAGCCGAGCACGCGGCGGGCGATCGCCTGGCGATGGACCTCGCTCGGGCCTTCGTAGACCCGCATCAGGCGGGCCTTCTGCCACAGCGCGTTCAGCGGCAATTCCAGCGTGACGCCGAGCGCGCCGAGCGTCTGCATGGCTTGGTCGCAGGCGTCATAGGCCATCTCGGTCGCGAACACCTTGATCATCGAGGCCTCGTGGCGGATGTCCTCGCCGCGGTCGGTCTTGTCGGCAGCCTCGCGCACCATCAGCCGGCACGCATGCATGCGCGTGGAGATATCGGCAATCCACCACTGGATCGCCTGGCGCTCGGCGAGCTTGACGCCGAAGGTCTCGCGCTGCCTGGCGTGCTCGCACATCATGTCGAGCGCACGCTTGGTGATGCCGACGCAGGTCGATCCCATCTCGAGCCGCCGCGTGCGCAGCCGCAGCTGCATCGGCGCATAGCCCTTGCCGACCTCGCCCAGCACGGAGTCCTTCGGGATGCGGCAATCCTCGAACACGATCTCGTAGGTCGAGCCGCCGACCATCGGAATCTCGCGCTCGATGATGAAGCCCGCCGTGCCCTTCTCGACGATGAAGGAGGTGATGCCGCCCTGGCGCTGATCGTTGCCGACCCGCGCCATCACGATGATGAAGTCGGCGGCGCGTGCATTGCTGATCCAGATCTTGCGGCCGTTGAGCACCCACTGTTCGCCTTCGAGCACCGCGCGCGTCTTCATGCCCGCGGGATCGCCGCCGGCGCCGGGCTCGGAGATCGCGATCGCCGAGGCCATCCGGCCTTCGATATAGGGCTGCAGATATTTCTTCTTCTGCGCGTCGGTACCGACCGCCTGCAGCATGCGCAGGTTCGGCGAGTCCGGCGGCAGCACGAACGGCACGCAACTGCGGCCGAGTTCTTCGTGCACCGCAGCCATCGTGCGCGTCGGCAGGTCGTGGCCACCGAGATCCTCGGGCGCATCGAGGCCCCAGAGGCCGAGCTCCTTCGAGACGTCGCGCAGCCGCTTGCGCTGTTCCGACGTGAGCTCGGGGTGATCGCTGCCGGGCAGCTTCGATTTCAGATAGTGCGGCTCGAGCGGGATCAGTTCGCGATCGACGAATCTCGCGACGGTCTCGCGGATCATGGCTGTCTGTTCATCGTCGCTCATCTGGGATTCCTCGCCCGCGCTGGTGCTTCAAAAAACCAGTAGCGCATTTTTTACCGGCGAGAATAGCGGAAACGCGCAGCCGTGCTCACGCTCGCGCGATGGTTTCACGGCGCGGAATTCAATATCCCGCGGCGTGGTCGGCGCGTACGCAAATGCGCCGGACACGCCCGTGCATCGCGCAACCGAGCGTGCCGCACGAGGTTGTTCCCCTGAGCAAGCGAACGACGCGGCGCTAATCGGCAAAGCCGACGTAGCGGACAAAATCGTTGTTGGCCTCGCGGTCGGAGCGTACCGCATTGGCGGCAAAGCCGTCGTCGGGATAGCCCATTGCGACGCAGGTCATGATCACCTCGTCTTCCGGGATGTCGGCGACCTCGCGCACGATGTCGGAGCGCATGATGCCCTGGCCGTTGATCACGCTGCCAAGGCCGCGATCCCAGGCTGCCAGCACGATGCCGTAGCAGAGCGCGCCGAGATCGAAATGGCAGACCGCGCCCGGATCGAGGATCCGGTCGTAGGTCAGGACCAGCGACACCGGGGCGTCGAACTGGCGGAAGCCGCGCAGCACCCAATCCTGCCGCATCGGCTTGTCGTCGCGGGCGATCCCCATCGCCCCGAACAGCTTCTTAGCGATGTCGACCTGGCGGCCGCGGTGCACGCCCTGGTATTCGCCATGGCTGACGATGTCGCGCTTCACCTTGGCACCGGCGACCATCTCTTCCATGTTGCGGCGGCGCACTTCCTCCAGCGGCGCCCCGGTCAGGACGTGGACGTGCCAGGGCTGGGTGTTCATCGAGGACGGCGCGCGCTTGGCCACCTCGATGATCTCCTCGACCGTCGCCCGCGACACCGGCTGCTGCTTGAACCCGCGCACGCTTTTGCGTGACTGTACCAGCGTCTCGAATTCCATTCCGCGCTTCCCCGATTTTGTTCCGCGCTGCACGCGGAATTTCCTTGATCTGATCGGGGTATTTTATCGACAAAATCGGCCATGGGAACTTGATCGGGCCAGGAATCCCGTATCCAATCCGGCCGCTGGTTTGGTTTAGGGAGAACCCAGATGAAGCGGATTTTCTTGGCGGCCGTGATCGCGACCTTTGCCGCCGGTTCGGCATTTGCACAGGACGCCTCCTGCGAGACGAAAGCCGTCGGCAAGGACGGCAAGCCGCTGGCCGGCGCGGCCAAGACCTCGTTCATGAAGAAGTGTACGACGGACGCCTGCGAGACCAAGGCGGTCGGCTCCGACGGCAAGAAGCTCGCCGGCGCGGCCAAGACCTCGTTCATGAAGAAGTGCCAGAGCGGCGCCTGAGCCCCTCGACGGGCGTCTACACGCCCCAACAATCGGGAACAGACCATCGGGTCGCGCCGGGCCGCGGCCCGATCGGCTTTTGGCGGTAGAGGGCCGCTGGACGGGACGCGTATTCTGAGGCGCCCTCAGAACGAGACGCCGACCCGCACGCCCCTGCTCCAGACCCGCCGGCAACGCTTCCGGGTGTTGCCGTGAAACATTTCGAAACGTTCCGGCAACTGGGTCGGCTTGGCAAATTCCAGGCACGCTCCGCCGGCGGAATAGTCCACCAGCCGGCATTCGATCAGCGGCGCCTTCGGTTCAAGCTGGAGCTTGACCACGCTGGATACGCATCCGCTCGGACGAACACGCGCAAATCTCCGGGGATGCATTGCCGTCGCCTCTGGTGAAATCGTACCCACAGGCTCGTCGGCGGCCGTTAAGATTCCGTTCAGATCGATGGTTACGAACCGTGTCCGCGGGACGGATCGGCGCGGGTGGCGCCCGGACGGCGCGAGGCGGCCAGCGTCTCCGACGGCGCTTCCCCGAACTGCGACCGATAGCTGCGCGAAAAATCGCTCAAGTGCCAAAATCCGTAGGCCAGCGCGCACGTCTTGACGCTCGGCGCACCGGCCAGCAGTTGCTGGCGCACCAGCCAGAGCCGGCGCAACCGCAAATAGCGATGCAGGCTGACGCCCCGGTAGCGCTGGATGGCGTCATGCAGCGTGCGCACCGACACGCCGATCTGCCTGGCAAGTTCGCCGCTGTAGATCGGGTGCGCCACGTCGCCTGCCAGAATTGCGCGCGCGTCGTTGAAGACCTTGAACTGGCGCGTCGTGTTGGCCCGCGTCGTCCACTTGGCCGGCACGATCTCGGCGAAGGCGTTGTCGATCGCGGCAAGCAGCGTCTCCTTGATCGACTCGCCGCTAGCGAACTGGGCATCCTCGGTCGGCTGCGAGGTCACGAGCAGGATGTGCCTTACCACTTCACGCAGCCGATCCTGCGCGCGTTGAGAAATTTCGTGGATGCTGAAATGAAGACCCGCCCGCGGCCAGCCGCGGTCGACAATCTCCGGCGTGAACATCACCGAGGCATATTGGCGGGGCGTCTCCTCCACCGAGGTGTAGAACGCGCCGCCGCCACCGAGCACAATGACCGCGCGATCGCGCTCGACGCCGTTGAAGCGGATCGGGACCCCGTCATCCATCGTGAAGCCGACCGCAGTGGTGTGCGGCGCAAGCTGTGCGTCGACGATCCGCGGAAAGGACTGCGTGTAGTTGAGCTCGCATCCCGGCAAACTCAGGATGACCTGCTCGGCCGAAATCTTCCGCGCAAGTGGCGTGAAATCAACATCCAGATTTCGGATCGAACTCCGGAATGCATCAACATCGTCAAAACGAAAGACTCTCGGCACCGGTAATGGCGCCGTCAAATGACCGCTCCCGTGAAATGCTCTTGAAAAATTGCGCGCGACGCGGCGCCTTGCGCGCCGGCCGCATCAATAAATTCCATGCACAAAATGCGAATCGTCCAATAGGTTCAATCAGGAAAAATGCGGTCCGTTCGTCGAACCGGACAATCCGCCAATGTAACGCGGCTGCCGAATTTCGATAGTCTTTAGCGGGATATCCACCGCCGCAATCGGCCCTCCCCATCAATTTCTATACCCCTATTAAAGATTCGAGGAGCAAATTGGCATCGGGAACGATGATGTTCCTCGTCGCGGACCATTTTAGAGACCGCAATGACAGTTATTGCCTCGCCCGATCTTATTGCCAAACTCGACCATGTCTTGAAAGCTGGCTCGCCCGACCTCCGCACGCGCATGCTGCAGGAGGTGGCCGGGTTGTTTCTCGAAGACGCTCACCGCCTCAGCGCGCACCACGTCGAGATGTTCGACGGCATCCTGGTCCGCCTGACCGAGAGCGTCGAACTACGGACCCTGACCACGCTCAGCCGCTCGTTTGCCGATTTGCGCCTGGTGCCGCGGGAACTCGCGCGCCGTCTGGCCAACCATGACGACGCCGATGTCGCCGCTCCGATCCTGCGCAAATGCGAATGCCTCCCCGATGCCGACCTGATCGACATCGCCTGGATGCGGGCCGAGGGACACCTCTGCGCGATCGCAGGACGCAAGGCCGTCAATGCGGAGCTCACGGACATTCTCCTGATGCGAGGCGACAGCAGCGTGCTTCGAGTCCTCGCGCGCAATCCCGGCGCTGATCTGACCAGCGCAGGCCTCGCCATGATGGTCGATGCCGCCGAGCGCGACGACGACATCGCCGACGCGCTGATATCGCGCAGCGACCTGCCCCATCGCGTTCTTGTCGACCTCGTGATGCGATCAACGCCGCGCCAACAGGCCCGGCTGCTCAAACGCGCACGCCTCGACATTCAGGACGCGATCCGCGCTGCGATCGATGCCAGCGCAGCCCGCGCCTCCGCAACCCCACCAGCCACAATCGACTATGCGGAGGCGCGGGCCACCGTGCTGGCCTTGAACAGAACCGGGCGGTTGAACGATTCCAGCGTCAACCGTTTCGCGATCAGGCGAGAGGTCCGCAACGTCGTTGCGGCGCTGGCGCAGCTCGCAACCGTTCCGATCGAGACGATCGCACCGCTGATGGAAGCCGCCGACATCAGCGGGCTCGTGATCGCCTGCCGCGCATCGCGACTGAACTGGAACACGACGGCTGCCATCGTCAGCTACCGGAAGGCCGGGCTGACGGTTGCACCCGAGGAGCTGCAGCGCGCACGGGACATGTTTGAAGGACTGGCGCTATCCAACGCGCAGCGCACGATCCGGTTTGGTTCGCTTAGCGAGCTGACCGCGAAGCGCTCCCAGGCAGTGTGAGTGATGCAATGACGTATGGTGACCGCAGGGCGGAGCGCGTCAAGCTCGAGACGCGCTATCCCGTCAATCTCATGGGTGTCGACGGCACGTGGCGGCGGAGTTGCATCCTGCTCGACGTCTCGCAGAGCGGGGCCCGGCTCGAGGTCGACGGATCGCTCGATGTGCTGAAGGCCCAGGAGTTCTTCCTGGTGCTGTCCTCGCGTGGACTGGCCTTCCGCCGCTGCGAGCTGGTTCGCGTCGACGGTGCCGAGATCGGCGTGAGGTTCATCGAAGAGAGACGGCGAAAGGGACGCCCCGTCATTCCAAGGTGAGGATTGCCGCAACCGGCCCGAAGGGAAGTTGACGACATGACCGTACAGAGAGCGACCAACATCAGGGTATCGACCACCTCCGCCGCACCGTTGCGCGGGACCATCGAGATCGACTGCGCCGGCACCGTCGCGACGTTTGCGATCGACGAGGAAATGGCGCATCGCCTGTGCGCCGATCTGGAACGGTTTCTGACCCAGGTCCCGCGCCGGACCCGCGCAGCGCGGTGACCTTGAGCTACCGACTGTCGCGCGCCTACTCCCGCTTGAAGCGATAGTCGAAGCGATCGCCATCCGCCTTGATCAGGCCGACCGTCGGGGCCGGAAAATGGATCGGCAGGATCAGCGTGTCGGTCTCGGCAACGGAGGCAAAGAATTTCCGCCGCGATATCGCCGACTGCTTCGGGTCCCAATCGGGCTTGGCCGACCATTCCGGTTCGCGGCACTGGATTGCATGGTGCATCAGGTCTCCGGCGACCACCGCGCGCTGCCCCTTCGAGAAGATGTTGATGCAGCAATGGCAGGGCGAATGGCCCGGGGTCGGCGTCAGCGTCACGGTGTCGTCGAGCGCGTAGTCGTCGTCGACCAGGAGCGCCTGCCCGGCCTCGACGATCGGCAGGCAATTGTCGCGGAACACCGTACCGGGCGGATTGGCGCCCTTGGCGTTCTCGGCCTCCCAGGCCGCATACTCGCCCTTGTGGAAGACGTATTTCGCGTTCGGGAAGGTCGGCACCCAGCGCCCGTCGCGCAGCGTCGTATTCCAGCCGGTGTGGTCGATGTGCAGATGGGTGCAGAACACATAATCGATCTGCTCATAGGAGATGCCGAGCGCAAACAGCTCGTTGCGCCAGCGCTCCTTGCCCGGGAAGTCGAACGGCGGCGGGTGGCCCTTGTCCTCGCCGGTGCAGGTATCGACCAGGATGGTGTAACGCGGCGTCCGCACCACGAAGGTCTGATAGGTGATCATCATCATGCCGCGCGCGGCGTCGAAGACCTCCGGCTCCATCGTCTTCAGATGATACTTGAACACATCGTCGTTGTAGGTCGGGAAGAAATCCTGCGGCCGCCGCCACGGTCCTTCGCGCTCGATCACCGCGTCGATCGTGATGTCGCCGATCCTGATCTGCTTCATGGTTGTTTCGCTCCCGGTTTTTTGTAAAGCGTAGCGGGCGGCACCTCGCCTCACAAGCCGAGCGCCGTGCAGCACGCCATGCGGCTTTGCATTGCTGGAAGGAAACAACCATGCCGCAATTCATCCGAAATCCTGTTCATGCTGCGGGAATGACCCATCGCGCGATTCCGATCGTCCTCCTGATGCTTACGACATTGCCGACAGCGGCGGCAGCCGCGCCCGACACCGTTTTCTTTCCGAGCGCCGACGGCAAGACCGAGATCGTCGGCTACCTGTTCAGGCCGCAAAAGCCGGGTCCGCACCCCGCGATCGTGCTGCTGCACGGCCGCGGCGGCCCCTATTCGACCAACGTCAACAAGGACTGCACGCTGGTGTCGCGGACCAATCCGTCGGCGGCCTGCAATGCCGGCAGCCTGTCCAAGCGCCACGCGATGTGGGGACAGTATTGGGCCGACCACGGCTATTTCGCGCTGCTGCCGGACAGTTTTGGTCCGCGCGGCAAGGCGCACGGCTTCGGCCGCTTCACGCATGACGATCCTGATCGCAGCGACGTCAATGAAAGGACCGTGCGGCCGCTCGACGCCGAGGGCGCGCTGAGCTGGCTGCGCAGCCAGCAGGAGATCAGCGGCAACCGCATCTTCCTGCAGGGATGGTCGAACGGCGGCAGCACCGCGCTGAACGTGATGCAGCGGCAAGGCGCGGCGACGTCGGGCTATCGTGCCGCGCTCGTGTTCTATCCGGGCTGCGGGCCGGCCGCGCTGCTGGCGCAGACGCTCAGGTCGGCAGCACCGATCACGATGTTGCTCGGCACGGACGACGAGGAAGTATCGCCCGACCGCTGCCGGGACGTCGCCAGCCGCTCCATTGCCGCCGGCAGCAAGATCGACGTCGTGGTTTATCCGGGTGCCACCCACGATTTCGACGATCCCGGCCGTCGCCGCCAGTCGAATCTCGCCAACAGCGCGGCGCTCCAGGACGCGATGGTGCGGGCGATTGCCGCAGTGGACGGCTTGAAGGATTAGGCCGCCGCAAATCGACCAGAAAGCACCCCTACCCGGGCCGGCGATCCAGCAAGGAACCGAGTCGCTTGGGCAGGAAACTGAAATACGCGGCAGCGACGATCGTCGCCGTCGCCGCCGCAATCTACCTCAACAACACCAGCCTTCTCGCAACGCATGCCGGCGGCAAGCCGGTGCTGCTCGCCCATCGCGGCATGGCGCAGCGTTTCGACGAGCGCGACCTCAGGAACGACACCTGCACCGCGGCGCGCATGCTGCCGCCGAGCCATGACTATCTCGAGAACACGGTCCGCTCGATGCAAGCGAGCTTCGAGCGCGGCGCCGATATCGTCGAGCTCGACGTCCATCCGACGACCGACGGCGAGTTCGCGGTGTTTCACGACTGGACCGTCGATTGCCGCACCGATGGCCAGGGCGTCACCCGCGAACAGCCGATGGCGCGGCTGAAGATGCTCGATATCGGCTATGGCTACACGGCCGATGGCGGCAAGACCTTCCCGTTCCGCGGCAAGGGCATCGGCCTGATGCCGTCGCTGGACGAGGTGCTTAAGACCTTTCCGGATCGCCGGCTCTTGATCAACGTCAAGAGCCGCGATCCCGCCGAGGGCGAGAAGCTCGCAACGGTCTTGAACCGGCTCGCCGCCGAGCGGCGCAAGCTGATCTTGGTTTATGGCGGCGACGAGCCGATCGAGACGATCCGGCGGCTTGCGCTGGAAACCCGCACCATTTCCCGCGCGGCGCTCAAGAGCTGCCTCATCCGCTATATCGGCTATGGCTGGACCGGCATCGTGCCTGATGCCTGCCGCAACGCCATCGTGCTGGTGCCGATCAACTACGCGCCATGGCTATGGGGATGGCCGGACCGCTTCCTCAACCGCATGGCCGCAGCCAACAGCGCGGTCTTCGTGCTCGGGCCTTATCAGGGCGGCGAATTCTCGACCGGGGTTGACGATGCCGACCTGTTCAGGCGCCTGCCCGAAAGCTATTCCGGCGGGATCTGGACCAACGAGATCGAGACCATCGCCCGCCTCGCCGGGCGTTAGATCCGGCCTCCTCCTGTCATCTCTCCGTCATAGAAATTGTGCGACTGAAGCGGCTCGTCGCATCGAGGACAACGCTATGAACGCACCGAGCCTGACCCGCCCCAAGATCGCCGAAACCGTCATCGAGCCGACGGTCAAGCTGCGCGAGGTCAGGGTCGGACGTTGCTGTGAGGTTCTCGGCGACACCGCGATCGAATACACCGAGCTTGGCGACTACTCCTATCTCGGCAGCGGCTGCATCGTCGCCGACGCCGTGATCGGCCGCTTCTGCGCGATTGCGGCGCAGGTCCGGATCGGCGCGCCCAATCATCCGCTCGAGCGCCCCTCCCAGCATCGCTTCACCTATTGTCCGGAATATTACACCGCCTCAGCCGAGCGCGATCATGACTTCTTCAGGAACCGACGCGCGGATCGCGTCGTGATCGGTAACGACGTCTGGATCGGCCACGGCGTGATCGTGCTGCCCGGCGTCACCGTCGGAGACGGCGCGGTGCTGGCGGCCGGCGCCGTGGTCTCGCGCGATGTCGCGCCCTACACCATCGTCGGCGGCGTGCCGGCCCGGCCGATCAAGGAGCGGTTCAACCGAAAGATCGCCGCCGAGCTGTCGCAGATCGCCTGGTGGAACTGGCCGGCTGAAACCCTCTGGGAGCGCCTGCCGGAATTCCAGTCCGGCGACGTCGAGGCGTTTTGCGCGCGATGGCGGACTTGAGCATAGGACTGACGCGGATTTCGCTTCGCTCCATCCGGGCTACGGGATAGAGCCGTTTGACTTCGTAGCCCGGATGGAGCGAAGCGAAATCCGGGGTAAGCTAGCCGCATGGTACAATATCGGCGTAACTTCATACCCGGCGGCACGTTCTTCTTCACAGTCACATTGGAAGATCGGACTTCGTCGCTACTGGTCGAACAAGGCGGGCTGTTGCGCGATGCCTTTCGCGCAGCGCGCGCCAAGAAGCCGTTCACGCTGGATGCCATCGTGATCCTGCCAGATCACCTGCATACGGTCATGACACTACCACCCGGCGACAGCGACTTCCCGGATCGCTGGCGGCAGATCAAGAGTTACTTCACGCGCGCCGTTGTTGCCGCCGGCGTGCCGCTCTCGGTAAACCACCGCGGCGAGTACCCGCTTTGGCAGCGACGGTTTTGGGAACACACCATCCGTAATGAACGCGATCTCGAACGTTGCGTCGACTACGTCCATTACAATCCGACCAAACACCGCCTCGTTTCCTCGCCTGTCGACTGGCAACACACGTCTCTTCACCGATATGTCCGGGGTGGGATATTGCCGGCTGATTGGGGCGGTAGCGGAGCTATGGACAACGACGACTTCGGCGAGCGGAAGGACTGACCCGGATTTCGCTTCGCTTCATCCGGGCTACGAAGTGGGCGGGGTAATCGCGAACGCTAGCTCCGCAGTCCCGGCGCTTCCTGGCCGGTACGCGCGACATATTCAGTGTAGCCGCCGCCATATTGATGGATGCCGTCAGGGGTCAGCTCCAGCACGCGGTTGGAGAGCGCGGCGAGGAAGTGCCGGTCGTGCGAGACGAACAGCATCGTGCCCTCGAACTCGGAGAGCGCATTGATCAGCATCTCCTTGGTGGCGAGATCGAGATGGTTGGTCGGCTCGTCCAGCACCAGGAAGTTCGGCGGATCGAACAGCATCTTGGCCATCACCAGCCGCGCCTTCTCGCCGCCCGAGAGCACCCGGCACTTCTTCTCGACGTCGTCGCCGGAGAAGCCGAAGCAGCCGGCGAGCGCGCGAAGGCTGCCCTGGCCGGCCTGCGGAAACGCGTCCTCCAGCGACTGGAACACGGTGCGCTCGCCATCGAGCAGGTCCATCGCATGCTGGGCGAAATAGCCCATCTTGACGCTGCCGCCGACCGCGACCGCGCCGTCGTCGGGCTCGGTTGAACCGGCGACCAGCTTCAGGAGCGTCGACTTGCCGGCACCGTTGATGCCCATCACGCACCAGCGCTCCTTGCGACGGATCATGAAGTCGAGGCCGTCATAAATGCGCTTGCTGCCATAGGCCTTGTGGACGTTCTTCAGGCTGACGACATCCTCGCCCGAGCGCGGTGCCGGCTGAAATTCGAACGCCACGGTCTGCCGCCGCCGCGGCGGCTCGACCCGTTCGATCTTGTCGAGCTTCTTGACCCGGCTCTGCACCTGGGCGGCGTGCGAGGCGCGCGCCTTGAAGCGCTCGATGAATTTGATCTCCTTGGCGAGCATTGCCTGCTGCCGCTCGAACTGCGCCTGCTGCTGCTTGTCGGAGAGCGCGCGCTGCTGTTCGTAGAACTCGTAATTGCCGGAATAGGTGGTGAGCTGGCCGGCGTCGATCTCGACCACCTTGTTGATGATCCGGTTGATGAACTCGCGGTCATGCGAGGTCATCAGCAACGCGCCCTCATAGCCTTTCAGGAACTGCTCGAGCCAGATCAGGCTTTCGAGATCGAGATGGTTGCTCGGCTCGTCGAGCAGCATGACGTCCGGACGCATCAAGAGGATGCGCGCCAGCGCCACCCGCATCTTCCAGCCGCCGGAGAGTTTGCCGACGTCGCCGTCCATCATCTCCTGGCTGAAGCCGAGACCAGCCAGCGCCTCGCGCGCGCGGCCGTCGAGCGCATAGCCGTCGAGCTCCTCGAACTGATGCTGCACCTCGCCATAGCGCGCGATGATATCGTCCATCTCGTCGGCCTTGTCGGGGTCGGCCATCGCGGCCTCGAGTTCCCTGAGTTCGGCCGCGACCACGCTGACGGGCCCTGCCCCATCCATCACCTCGGCGACCGCGCTGCGGCCGGACATCTCGCCGACATCCTGGCTGAAATAGCCGATCGAGATGCCGCGATCGAGCGAGACCTGGCCCTCGTCCGGGATTTCCCGGCCCGAGATCATCCGGAACAGCGTGGTCTTGCCGGCGCCGTTCGGCCCGACGAGGCCGATCTTCTCGCCCTTCTGGAGCGCCGCGGAGGCTTCGATGAAGAGGATCTGGTGGCCGACTTGCTTGGAGACGTTATCGAGGCGGATCATGCTCTAATACTGGGGAACTGAGGGTTTGCGGCCTCTTATTCGATCTGGGACGTGGGTGGAAGCCCATTCCGCAGGTTCGTGCCGCGTTTCGTGCATGCCACGATCGTTGCCAATCGAATATGACATGAAGCGGTTCGACGATCGGTTTTGGGGCATCTTATGCAAGTCTGGTTTCTCTATCTGCTCGCGCTCGGCGCCGGCATCTGCGTCGCCGTTCAGCAGGTCCTGAACGGCAATCTCAGGTCAGCCCTCAACTCGCCGGCCTGGGCCGGGCTCGTCAGCTATCTCGGCGGGCTCGTGACGATGGCGGTCGTGCTGGTCGCGACGCGCGAGCCGGTGCCGTCCTGGAAGCTGGTGACGGCGGTGCCGTGGTGGGCCTGGAGCGGCGGCGTCCTCGGCGGCATCTTTATCCTGCTGATGATCCTGCTGCTGCCGCCACTCGGCGCCGCGACCCTGCTGGCACTGGTGGTTGCGGGTCAAATGCTCGCGGGCATCGCGATGGACCATTTCGGCTTGTTCGGGCTGGCGCAGCACCCGGTGTCGGTTTCACGGCTGGCCGGCATCGCGCTGATCATCGGCGGCGTGCTTCTGATCAAGGATTGACGGGCTCTCGTCAGGCGCGGCGCATCAGGCGCAATTCGGCGGACAGGCGAAGGCTGCGCTTGCCGGCCAGCGCGATGCCTTCGAGCTCGGCACCGTCCGCACGGCACGAACCGGCAAAACCGATGCCGACTTCATAACCGCCGAACACCGGGTACTCGCCCTTCGCCGGCGTATGCTCCTGGTTGACGATCTCGCCTCGCCAGCGGCCATCGGCCGACGAATACGAACCGAGATAGTAGAAGAACGCATCGCCGCCGAGGATGCGGCCGTCCATCAGCAGCATGACCCCGGTGAGCCCGGCATCGACACCGTCGAGCGCGCGCAGATGGATCGAGTACAGTCCGTTGACGATGCCGCCGGGACCGACCGCCCCGCGCGGCGGCAAGGCCTCGTCGTCGAGCGGCGCCAAATTCGCCCAGAACACGCCGTCCGGCATGGCGTCAGCCTTGCCCTCGAGCAGGATGGTGGACCCCTCGCTCCTGCCGCGCACCTTGATGACGGTGACGTCGGCGCCCATCAGCGGCTTGAAGTTCGGATCGTCATTGTGGCGCTCGGTGATCACCTCGGCGGCGATCTCGCCTTCCGTCACCTGATAGGTGCCGAGATGGGCAAAGGCCGAATTGCCGCCCAGCATCCTGCCGTCATGCATGCACATGATGCTGCGGCCGAATGCGCCGTTGATGCCGTACTCGACCTTGTAAAGTCCGTTGAGCACGCAAAAAATCCAAAAAAAATAAAATTGATTCTGTTCGCCACATAGCACCGGGCCGAACGCCGCACCATTGCGTCTTTTGGCGCAGGCAAACCCGCGATGTCCGGGTGTGGACAGCGGCCGATTCGTCGCTTAGCTGTAGGCACCGCCCGCGTCGTGCTGCGTCACGCGGGATCCGGTCTGCCGGTTCTCTACTCTCCCAGTTCATTGTGTCCAAGCATTTGCGCATTCCGCCAATGGTCGCGCGGCCGCACCCGGCCTCGACACAGGCGAGGCTTCGAGGAGCATCACATGATCAATCGCCTTGGCCTGGCCGCCGCGCTGGCGCTGCTGCTCGGCAGCGGTGGCACAGCCCTGGCGCAGTCGCTGCCCGACTATATGGGACCGATCTCCGGTAAGACCTCATCAACGCCGGCCGACGTCGCGACCAAGGACGTGCTCGCGCTCAACACCGGCATGTTCGAGCTCTATGGCGATGCGGCGCGGATTTTCCAGAAGAACATCCTCGACAAACACCCTGTGATCCTCGGCCTGTTCTCCGGCGCCGGCGGCCGCCTGATCCTGTACCGGCCAGGCAAGCCGCCTACCGAGGCGCCGCAGGTGCCGATCGTCTATCAGCTGCTCAAATCGGTCGGCCACAGCACGATGGCGCTGGCCGAAGTGGTCGGCCCCTATGTCAACAATCCCGACGACAAGGCATGGCGCGGGTCGATGCAGGCCTATCGCAGCCGGATGCAGTCGGCGCTCGACGGGCTCGATGCCACGCCGATGCAGGCGGACTGGCGCGACAACAACCGTGCCATCCTCAAGAACAACATCGCCTTCATGGATGAATGCCTCACCGCCGGCGCGATCCCCTTCGCGACGCTCGAGGCGTTCGGCAAGAAGCAGGCGCCGCTGCTCGCCAAGAACGTCGCCTGGGCCGCGCAGACCCAGGTCGCGCACTGGATGACGGTCATGGCCGACTGGAAATCCCAGCTCGGCGCCGACTGGGACAAGACCTACGGCGCGAGCAACACGATCTATGTAGCGCGGCAGAACAACGTGATCTTCAGCGTGCTGGCGCAGTTCTTCGGGCCTGACGCCATCAACAGCCGCCTGATGCTGATCGAGACGATCTCCTTCACCACGACGCCGTCGGACATGCTGGAGTCGCTGACCCGGATCATCGCGGACCGCTCGGTCGGCGCGCTGTTCTTCGGCAGCTATCACCTGATGGACTATGAGCTGATGGGGGGCGACGCGCGCGAGGCGATCATCGCCGAGACCAAGAAGCGCGGCATGACCGCCTTCCTGCCGCCGCTGGTGCCGTTCGGTTCCAAGCAGTGGCCGACGCTGATCACGCCAGGTCCGGGACCGGCCACCATCGCCGACCTGAAGTGAGCCCAAAGCTACAAGTGAGGCAGCTACGACCTATTGCGGCGTTGCGGTTGCGCTCGCTTTGCCGCAATACTTTCGCGTGTATTGCACCAATTGTTAAACCCCGGCGCGATATGCCGTCGTCGAGGTGTCGATGAAAGATCAGACCATGCGGCCTTCGCGACGCGATTTCGTGAAGTGGTTGTCGGCAGGCGGCATCTCGGTCAGCCTGTCGCATCTGGCGCTGGCGAAGGAACCGGCTTTCGCGACCCGCGAGACGCTGCCCGGCCGCGGCCATTTCAACCCGGCGGAAAAGGGCGCCGGCCGTGTCGACGGCGTCGCCAAGGTCACCGGCGCAAAACTCTACGCGTCCGACTTCCGCGCCGCCGACATGGCGGGCTGGCCCGCGACCACCGCGCACGCCATCCTGGTCCGCGCCGATGACGCGACGCATGTCTATGCCGGCATGGACCTCGCCCGTCTCGATGGTCCGGCAAAGCCGTCGGTTATCGTAACCGCTGCCGATCTCGACCGGATCGGCACGCGGGTCCCGGAGTTCTACACCGGCGACCTGTTCTGCCCGGTCGGCAAGACGCCGCTCTATCTCGGACAACCGGTCGCGCTGTTGATCTTCGAGCAGTTCGACGCCTTCGACCGCGCGCGCCTCGCGCTGCGCGACGGCGGCTTCGTCAAATTCGGCGACGAGACCGGGCCGGTCATCCTGCCGAACTACGGCGCGTATCGCTTCACGCGCGTGGCGGGCGCCTCGCCTGACGCGCCCGACGTCTATTCGCCGATCCAGGCCGGTTGGGTTTCGCCGAGCCGCATCCAGAACGCGGCGCTGCCGGTCTGGCTGCCGCTCGCCAAGGAGACCAAGGCCGACTACGCCAAGGCCGCAACCCATGGCGAAGCGATCCGCGCCCAACTCGCCAAGGACGATCCGACACAGCTCGTGCTCGACCGCGAGTTCGAGACCCAGTCGGTCGATCCGATGTTCCTCGAGCCGGAGAGCGGGCTCGCCTGGTACAGCGACAACAGCGGCAATCTCGAACTGGTGCTCGGCGTGCAGTCGCCCTATGAGGCGACCGAGTCGATCGCCTTCATGCTCGGCAAGGCTCGCCCGCCGTTCCGGCCCTCGCACATCAACGCGCAGTTCGCCCATGTCGGCGGCGGCTTCGGCGGCCGCGACCATACCCCGTTCGTGCTTTACGTGGCGCTGGCGGCGATGTTCTTTCCGGGCCGTCCGGTGCGGCTGGCGCAGGACCGCTACCAGCAATTCCAGGGCGGCATCAAACGCCACCCGATCAAGATGCGCTCGCGGATCGGCATCGATCACGCGAGCGGCAAGATCACGGCATTCGCCGCCGACCATGTGCTCGACGGCGGCGGGCTCGCCAACTTCTCCGCCAATGTCGCGGTCGTTGCCGCGACGGCTGCGATCGGTATCTACGACATCCCGAAAGTCGACGTCACCACCGTGGCGCTGCATTCGCGCGGCGTCACCGCAGGCTCGATGCGCGGCTACGGCACGCTGCAGACCATGACCGCGCTCGAAGTCCTGATCGACGAGGCGGCGAGCGAGCTCAAGGTCGATCCGATCGCATTCCGGCGCAACAATGCGCTGAAGCAGAACGGCCGGACCATGACCGGCAATCCCTACATCGTGTCGGTGCGCACATCAGACATCCTCGACAAGCTCGAGAAGCATCCGATCTGGCGGCAGCGTGCTGACTTCAAGCAGAAGGCGCCGGAGGGGCGGCTGGTCGGCACCGGCGTCGCCTGCGTCACCAAGGATTACGGCTCGGGCGCGGATTGCTCGCTCGGCCGGGTCGAGATCGATGCCGAAGGACGGATCGCGATCCACTGCGACCACGTCGAGATGGGCAACGGCGTCGGCACCGCGCTCGCCAACCGGGTCGCGAGCCATCTCGGCGCCGTCGCCGACGAGGTCGCGGTCTCCCGCGTCGACAGCTACGACGCGCTCGGGCTCGTCACCTCGGGCGATCCCTACACGATGGATCAGAAGACCCAGGATCTCGCCGAGAAGAACCCGCGCTGGGTGCCGGCGATCAGCTCGGCAACCAGCGCGTCGATCGGCGCCCATGTCGGCACGCACTCGTCGGCCGAGGCGGCCCGCGTCATCTTCCGCTTCGGCCTGTGGCCGGCGGCGCTCGAGCTCTGGCACATCGCCAAGGCCGATCCCCGCACCCGCCAATGGGACAAGGCGCACTGGAAGGATGGCCAGCTGGTGCTCGACGATCTCGCGCCGCTACCCTTGCCAAAGCTTGCCGCGACCGCGCATGCGCGCGGCTTCGTCACCGGCGCCATCGCGCACAGCTTCTCGCGCTGGGCCTGGTCGCGCGCCCGCTTCCCGCTGTTCGACGAGCAGTACCGCGCCGAGATCGACGCGCTCGCTGTTCGTCGCGGCCGAAGCCAGTTCGAGCGGATCGACCGAACAAGCGTGAAATTCCCGCCGACCGACAACAACCGGATCGGCACCGCCTACACCTCGATGTGCGGCACGCTGGTCCGCATCGAGATCGAGCGCGCGACTGGCATCTTGCGCATCGCCAGGGCCTACAGCGTGTTCGAATGCGGCCAGGCGCTGGTCCCCGAAGTGGTGCTCGGCCAGTCGCATGGCGGGTTCGCGATGGGCGTCGGCTACGCGTTGCTGGAAACCCTGCCGCCGTTCGAAGGCGGGCCCGGCAACGGGCAGTGGAATCTCGGCCAGTACCTGATCGCGCGCGGCTCCGACCTGCCGCTGCACGATCTCGAGATCGAGATGCTGCCGCCGCTGACGCCGGACGAGCCGCCGAAGGGCATGGCCGAGGTGGTGATGATCCCGATCGTGCCGGCGCTGCTCAACGCCATCAACGATGCCACCGGCCACCGCTTCCGCTCACTGCCGGTGACAACAAGCCTGCTCAAGGGAGCGCTGGCGTGACGACGCTCAACCTTACCATCAACGGCCAGAAGCACGGCCCGATCGAGGTCCGCGACGACCTCTCGATGAACGATTTCCTTCGGGAAATGCTCGGGATGACCGGCACCAAGTTCGGCTGCGGCGCCGCGCAATGCTTGAGCTGTGCCGTTATCATCGATAATCCCGACGGCACGAGCTACACCACCCCGACCTGCGTGGTGCCGGCGGCCAATTTCGACGGCAAGGCGATCCGCACCGTCGAGGGCCACGCCAGGGACGGCGAACTCTCGGCGTTGCAGCGCGCCTTCATCGACCACTTCGCGTTCCAGTGCGGCTATTGCACGGCCGGTTTCCTCAACGAAGGCCAGGTGCTGCTCGAACGGCTGGCGAAGGCGCCGGTGGCGCGGGACCAGCTCGAGAGCGTCATTGCGGATGCGCTCGACGGCCATCTGTGCCGTTGCACCGGCTACATCAAGTATCACCAGGCGGTGCGCGACGTGATCCTCGCCGATTCCAAACGCTATCTGACCGCCAGCAAGTGAGCGCGCAAGAATGCCATCGGAAACGTGGTTTCGGATCGTTGCGGTGCTGACGGCGCTCGCGACCAGCCTGTGCGCAGGCTACGCGGCGTCGGAAAGCGCGAGCCACGCCCTCGCCTCGCCGGAAAGCTTTGCCGGCATCGAGAATGTCGAGCAGCGCTCGGCGGCGATCTTCACCGAGCTCGGCAAGGTGTTGACGCATCCGCGCTGCACCAATTGCCATCCCGCCGGCGACAGCCCGCGGCAGGGCGACATCAGCCGCATGCATCAGCCGCCGGTGACGCGCGGTGCGGACGGCCACGGCAAGGACGCCATGCGCTGCTCGATCTGTCACCAGCACGCCAATTTCGACCCCGGTCGGGTGCCGGGACACCCGGAATGGCACCTTGCGCCGCGCGAGATGGCATGGGCCGGCAAGACCGTCGGCGAGATTTGCGCGCAAATCCGCGACCCCGCGCGCAATGGCGGCCGCAAGGTCGAGGAGCTGGTCGAGCATATCGGCAAGGACACGCTGGTGGGCTGGGCCTGGCATCCCGGCTTCGGCCGCGCACCGGCACCGGGCACGCAGGCGCAGGCCGGCGCGCTGGTCGAGGCCTGGGTGAAGACCGGCGCGGCCTGCCCAGTGCCTTAAGTCGCGCAACTCCGAACTAGTGGCGCTTGAAATACTGCACGTCGCGCTCGTGCTTCTCCGCCGCCGCGCGCGACTTGAAGGTGCCGAGATTGCGGCGCTTGCCGGTCTTCGGATTGACCTTGCGGGAATAGAGCCGGTACTCGCCGGAACTTAGTTTGCGGATCATCGCAACGCCTCGCCAATGCCTTTCGCATGTCAACGACATGCCGCGGAGAGCGTTCCAGTTCGGTTAGAAGCAGAGATTGGTCACGGCATTGCCGCGCTTGTCCTTGATGACATAGGGACAGCGGGCCCGCTCCAGCGCCTTCTTGGCATCCTCGTCGCCGAGCGCCGCCGCCCGCTCGTAATAAGCTTTCGCGGCATCGCTGTCCTTCGGCCCGCCGCGACCGGCCTGCGCGAAGGCGCCCATCCGCTCCAGCGCGCCCGGATGGTTCTGCGCAGCGGCCTTCTCGAACAGCGCCCGCGCGCCGACATCGTCCTGCGCGCCGCCCTGGCCTTCGGCCAGCATCATGCCGAGCTGGTACTGCGCTTCGGCATTGGTCTCGGCGGATTTGGCGAGCAATTCGCGCGCGCGTGCCGGATCAGCTGCCGCGCCGCCGCCGCCGAGCGCGGCGAGATTGCTGACGCCGCGCGCGTTGCCGGCCTGCGCCGCGCGCTCGAACAATTTGCGGGCCTGCGCCTCGTCTTTGGCAACGCCGGTGCCGTTGCCGTAGAGCACGCCGAGCTCGACCATCGCCGAGGTCGAGCCCTTGTCGGCGGCCTTGCGCCAAGCGCTTGCGGCTTCCGCCGTCTGCCGGTTGGCGGCATAGGCCCGGCCGAGCTGGTACATCGCGCGGCGCGACGATCTTGCGGCCACCGCGCAGTACTTGATCGCGGTCGCGATGTCGGCCGACGCGATGTCGGGCACGCCCTTCACGTCGGCCGGCTTGTCGGGATCGGTGGGATCGGCGGCAAGCCGGTCGCACAGCACGAGGTCGGCCGATTGCGCGTGGGCAGACACGGGCGCGGCAAGCGCCGCAGCAAAGACAATCGCGTGAAGTGGTTTGAACATGACCAGCAGGTTGCGTCGCGGTGCGGGCAAATTCAAGGCTCGAGCCCGGTCTCGCGCAGCACTGGCGCGACATCAGCCGACGACAGATAGCGCAGCAGATGATCGGCGGCCGCTGCGCGCTGCGAGGCTGCCATGCGGCCGGCGGAAAACACCGCCGGGGTCTGCAAATCCAGCGGAATCGGCCCGACGACCTCGATGCCCTCGATCTGCTTCAACTCACTGATCTGCTGGATTGCGAGATCGGCGTCGCCGCTGACGAGCTTTTCCGCGGTGAAGCCGCTCGGAATGATCACCGCCCGCGCGTTGATCGCCGCCACAATGCCGAGACGCGCGATCAGCTGCGCGAACAGGATGCCGCTGGCGCCGAGCCGCGAATAGGCCACCGCCCGCGCACCGAGCAGCGCCGCACGCAGCGCGGCTTCAGTTGCGATGTCGGGATGCGCCGCCCCCGCCTTCACCGCGACGCCGACATGGGAACGCGCAAGATCCACTGCGCTCTCCCGCGCAACGCGGCCCTCGCCGATCATCTCATCGAGGCCTTCGCGGGTCAGGATCACGAGGTCGGCGCCCTCGCCGCCGCGCAGGCGTTTGAGCAGCGCCAGCGTCGGCGCAAAATCGGCGTCGATCGCAACGCCGCTCGCCGCCTGATAGGCGGCGGCAAGCCGCGCGACCGCGCCCTTCAACGCCAGTGTCGAAAGAACACGAACCGAATTGCTCATATGGCCTATGCCCGCCGCATCAGCTTGAGCGCGGCCGTGAGGCGCAGGCTGCGCTTGCCGGCAAGCGCGGTCGCCTCCAGCACGGCGCCCTCGGCGTCGCAGGTGCCGGCAAAGCCGATGCCGACCTCATGGCCGCCAAAGATCGGGTTCTCGCCCATCGCCGAAGTGTGCTCCTGATTGAGGATCTGGCCCTTCCAGCGGCCTTTCTCGGAAGTGTAGGTGCCGAGATAGTAGAAGAAGGCGTCGCCGCCAAGGATGCGGCCGTTGTTCAGCAGCATCACGCCGGTGAGGCCGCCGTCGACCCCGTCGAGCACGCGGATGTGGATCGAATAGAGCCCGTTGATGACGCCGCCCTCGCCGACCCCGCCGGCGAGCGGGATGTCCCCCTCGGTGATCGGCGTCATCACCGACTGGAACGGCACGCCGGGCAACTCCTTCAGCTCGCCCTTGAAGCGGTAGAGGTCGCCGTCCGGCCGGCCTTTGGCAATCAGCGTGGCGTCATCGGTACCGGCCATCGCGCGGTAGTTCGGATCGGGGTTATGGCGGACGGTCTGGATCTCGACTGCGACCTCGTCGCCGGCTTTCTCGTAGGTGCCGATATGGGCGAACGCCGAATTGCCGCCCAGCATCTTGCCATCGCCGACATACATCACGCCGCGGCCGACGGCGCCGCCGAGTTCGAACCGGACCTTGTAAAACCCCTCAAACAAGCGCCGCATCCCCGGCAGCCAAGATGCACCCGTTATCTAGCGCGGTTCATAACGCAGCGAAACCGGTTTCGGCGGAACGCCGCCTGCAAAGGGTATCGCTAAATAGCGAAGGTCCGCCAAGGCTGTCGCCCTGGCGGACCCGATTTGCGGTACCGGATGGCTCCATCCGGGTCCGATAGCAGCTTAGGCCGCAGCCTTGGCGCCGGTCGGAACCTCGGAGATCGTCTTCAGGATCTGCGAAGCGATCTGGTAGGGGTCGCCTTGCGAGTTCGGGCGACGGTCTTCCAGATAGCCCTTGTAGCCGTTGTTGACGAAGGAGTGCGGAACGCGGATCGAGGCACCACGGTCAGCCACGCCGTAGCTGAACTTGTTCCAGGGCGCGGTCTCGTGCTTGCCGGTCAGGCGCTTGTCGTTGTCCGGGCCGTAGACGGCGATGTGATCCATCAGGTTCTTGTCGAAGGCCTTCATCAGGCTCTCGAAGTACTCCTTGCCGCCGACTTCGCGCATGTACTTGGTCGAGAAGTTGGCGTGCATGCCCGAGCCGTTCCAGTCGGTGTCGCCGAGCGGCTTGCAATGGAATTCGATATCGATGCCGTAACTCTCGGTGAGGCGCAGCATCAGGTAGCGGGCCATCCACATCTGGTCAGCGGCGGTCTTGGAGCCCTTGCCGAAGATCTGGAATTCCCACTGGCCCTTCGCCACTTCGGCGTTGATGCCTTCGTGGTTGATGCCGGCGGCGAGGCAGAGATTGAGATGCTCTTCGACGATCTTGCGGGCGACGCTGCCGACGTTCTTGTAGCCGACGCCGGTGTAGTACGGGCCCTGCGGCGCCGGATAACCCTCTTCCGGAAAGCCGAGCGGACGGCCGTCCTTGTAGAAGAAGTATTCCTGCTCGAAGCCGAACCAGGCGCCTTCGTCATCCAGAACGGTGGCGCGCTTGTTCGAGACATGCGGCGTCTTGCCGTCGGGCATCATGACTTCGCACATCACCAGCACGCCGTTCTCGCGCGCGGCGTCGGGATAGCAGGCGACCGGCTTCAGCACGCAGTCAGAGCTGTGGCCTTCAGCCTGCTGGGTGGACGAACCGTCAAAGCCCCACAGCGGAAGCTGTTCGAGGGTCGGGAACGACGCGAATTCCTTGATCTGCGTCTTACCGCGCAGGCTCGGCGTCGGCGTATATCCGTCG
The DNA here is from genome assembly GCF_054063355.1 of Bradyrhizobium sp. USDA 4502. Lineage (NCBI taxonomy): Bacteria > Pseudomonadati > Pseudomonadota > Alphaproteobacteria > Hyphomicrobiales > Nitrobacteraceae > Bradyrhizobium > Bradyrhizobium sp. USDA 4502. The sequence continues at coordinate 2,599,533 of NZ_JBSSGF010000001.1, read as the reverse complement.
AGCCAGATATACTCGAGCTTGTACTTGGTCATTGAACCTCTCTGTTGATGATGCAAAACCGTGAGGAACCGAAAGCCAGTCGGCCGCCGCACGCGTACCCGGCCACCATCGGCCGGCTCTTACTAAGCAATTAAAATGCCAGTTGCTGCACTGCGGCGCCCGCCCGGCCGCGGATGTCCACAGCGGAGATCACATTTTTTTCTGCGACATAGCAGCGCGGCTGGCATGCGCCGCGGTCAGTCAAAATCTTCTCTCAACGCTCTCCACCGCCCGTTTCTGCAGCAAATTCGGCTACGGCATCGCCTGCCGCTTATTGCGGCGGCAGCGCCATGTGACAGTTCGTGTCCAACGGTCGGGCGCCCTGCAACCACCGCCGCGGCTCAAGCGTTGGTCAGCTGCATCCTGCCTCACAGGAAGCAAACCCGAATCTGCCCACGAATTGATCAAACAATGACTATTTCTTGTTCACTTGCACCCCGCCGAGCCCGGGCCGATATCGAAAACACGGTAACCACACGCGAATGAGTCGGGCGCACCATGGAGGCTCGCTCCGGCCAAAGGAGACTTTGACATGATCACCACGGGCCAAAACCAAGGACCGATCCAGGGATCGGCAACAGTCTATCAATTCCCGGCAGGAGGCCGCGCGGCTCTTGGCGGACGCCGCTACGGCGAGACGCGGACCGCGCTCGAACTCGCCGCTGAAGTCGAGACCTCGGCCTGCAGCGAGAGCTGGTACCATCAGGCGGCCATCGACGACGCCAAGCCGGGCCGCGATCACTGATGCCGATGCGATCGAGGGGCGCGACGCAAAAACGTCAGACAGCAGCAGAACAATAACAAGGGTCGGAACGCGAGCGTTTCGGCCCTTTTTTCATGCCGGCTCGCAGGCTGTCGCCGGCCGCCTCGCATGCCGGAGCCTGGCAAGCCCGGCCCGGCTGATCTCGAGCGTGACCCCGCCGCCCTTGTAGCGCGTGCCAGTCAGCGACAGGCGCTTCTTCAGCGTCACCGCCTTGCCGTCGAGTTGCAGATGCGCGCGCGTATCCCCGTTGAAGAACCCGGCAATGAATTGCGTGCCGTCAGCGCAGCGATAATTCCGGAAGGCGGACTGCGCCGACACGTTCGAGGAACCAAAGAGCTCGAAAAGAATTGCGCCGATGACAATGGCGCCCCCGCGATAAGTCATATTCTCCCCCCAACGGGCCGGTTATAGACCTGTCTGCGCCGCTATTCCTGCGCCAAGACCTCATCAGCTGCAACAGGCCCGCCCGATGTCCGAAGCCCCTGCCCGTCATCTCAATCTCGCCGGCGCCAGCAATTTTCGCGACCTCGGCGGCTACCAGACGCGCGACGGGCGGACGGTGCGCTGGCGCCAGATCTTCCGCTCCAACCATCTTGCGCATCTTACCGAGCAGGACGTCGCCGTGGTGCGCTCGCTCGGGGTCAGAAGCGCGTTCGATTTTCGCGGCGTCGCCGAGCGCGCCGAGGCGCTATGCGGCATGAGCGACGTCACCGTGCATTCGCTTCCCGTCGAGCCGACCGTGGTGGCTTCGCTGCGCGAGATCGCCAGCAACCGTCAGCTCTCGGAAGCCGATGCGATCGACGTGATGCGGGACTCCTACCGGGGCTATGTGCAGGACAACACGGCGCGTTACCGCACGCTGTTTGCCCATCTATTGGAAGACCGGGCGCCGCTGGTGATCCACTGCACCGCCGGCAAGGACCGCACCGGCTTTGCCTGTGCGCTGATCCTGCACGCGCTCGGCGTGTCCGATCAGGTGATCGCGGACGACTATCTCCTGACCAACCAGTTCTACAAGCGCGACCCGGCCCACAGCACCGAGCTGCCTGACGACGTCAAGCAGGTGCTCGGCACCGTGCGCGCGGCGTTTCTGGAGGCTGCATTCGAGGCGATCGATGCCGACTATGGCGGCCTCGACGGTTATTTCCGCGACGGCCTCGGGCTCGGCCAAGCCGAGCGCAAGGCGCTCGAAGGCCGCTATCTGCAGGCCTGATCAGTTCGCCCGACTTTTCGAGCGACGTGCACACCGGTTCGCGTGAAGGAAACGCGGCTGAACTAAAAAAGCTCAGGCCGCTGCGGCCTCGAGCTCGAGCTCCGCATCGAGGTCGGCAATCACATCCTCGAACGCCGAGATTGCCTGCTGGATCGCGGCGATCTGCATCAATTCCCAGCTGCCCACTGGTCCCTTGCGGTTTTGCAGCGCCACCACGAGATCGCGCCGCTGCTCCTTAAGCTGAACCAGCGGTAAACCGTGATCCGGAAGATTTCCCATTCGCATAACCCCTACCTTGGCTGGAGTTCCGCTTCTAAGGAAAGGGTTCTGCAAACGACTTACAGAACTGCTGCAAATTTTATCCAACCGGCCCTACCCCGTAGTCTTACGTAGTCGGGCCGACGTCGTTGGGCTTACGTGATCGCCTCCGGCTTCAAGGCGTCGTCGATCGCGCCGAACAGCGACTGGGTTACGCAATTGGTCGCCCATTCGCTGGTATGAAGCTGCCCGCCATCGTCGAGCTCGGCGAGTGGAATCCCGTCATCGGTCCAGCGCTTCATCAGCGCGAAGCGGCTGAACAGATTCACCTTCTTGCTTGCGGTCACTTCGGCGATCATCGGCATGATCACGTTGGCGAGATTGAGCGCAGCTTCAGTGCCGACGATCGCCTGCGTGTACTGGGAATCCATCACGACGACGTCAAGCGGAAGCGCTGTGAGCACGTCGAGCCCGGCCTCCAGCGTCGCGCGCACCTCGGCCGGATTGTAGCCCTTGTAGACGGCGTTGGTGCCGACCTGCCAGATCACCAGCACCGGCGCCTCAGCCGTCACGTCGGACTCGATGCGCGAATATTCCTCCGGCGCCTCCTGCCCGCCGATCCCGCGATTGATCACGTCGATCATCCGGCCGAAGAAGCGTTGCCGCAGCAGCATCTCGAGCCGCGGCGGAAACGGCAGGATGTTGTCGGCGCCCGCGGTCGAGGACGATCCAAGCGCCACCAGCTTGATCTTGCGCTGATGCCGCAGCGCATCCGCGAAGTGCGGCAGCTTATGTCCGAACCTGACGAGATCGGGATGGGTTTCGCACGGTCTGGGTGTCGGCATAGCAAACATCCTTGAGGTGAATGAATTGATGAATGCGCGCAGTAGGCGGCGAAATTGGCGGCATTGCAAATGAATTCCGCCTGATCATAGTGGGCATTCGTTTGCTCGCGAATGCGGAGACCGCCATGCACGGAAAAGCCATCGTCATCACGGGCGCCCTTGGCGCGCTTGGCAAAGTGGTCGCCACAGAGGCGCTGGCGCGCGGCGCGCGCGTCGCCGGCATCGATCATGCCGCGTCAACGCTTGCGGCGACGGCCGACCATATCGAGCTGGGCGGTGTCGACCTCACCGACACTGCGCAGGCGACGGCCGCGATCGACAAGGCGGCCGCGCATTTCGGCCGGCTTGACGGGCTGATCAACATCGCCGGCGGCTTTACCTTCGAGGCGGTCGGCGACGGCGATCCGGCGACCTGGCAGCGCATGTACGCGATGAACGTGATGACGGCGCTCAACACCTCGCGCGCCGCCATCCCGCATCTCACCAAGTCGGGCGCCGGACGGATCATCAATATCGGCGCGCTCGGTGCCCTGCAGGCGGCCTCCGGCATGGGTCCCTACGCCGCCTCCAAGGCCGGCGTGCACCGCCTTACCGAGTCGCTCGCTGCGGAACTGAAGGGCAAGGTCACGGTCAACGCGGTGTTGCCCTCGATCATCGACACCGCCGCCAATCGCGCTGCGATGCCGAAGGCCGACATCTCCAAATGGGTGACGCCGAAAGAGCTCGCCGACGTGATCTTGTTCCTCGCCAGCGATGCCGCGAGCGCCGTCACCGGCGCGCTCCTGCCGGTGAACGGGCGGGTTTAATCCGCAACCAGCAGCCGCAGTTTCGACCTGAAGCGGATGCTCTGCTTGCCGGCGAGCGCCATGCCGTCACCTTCGGCGGTCTGATCGGTATAGGTGCCGGTAAATCCGATCGTGACCACCTTGCGTTCCCACACCGGGCGCTCGCCATAGGTCGGCGAATGCTCCTCGTTGGTGACCTCGCCCTTCCACTTGCCATCGGCTGCGGTGTAACTGCCGTAGGCAAAGAAAAACGAGTCGCCGCCGCGCATCTGTCCGTCGCGCAGCACCATGACGCCCTGGTTGCCGCCAGAGACGCCGTCGAGAAATTCGACGGTGATGTGATAGAGCCCGTTCCGGATCATGAGCTGCGCCTGGTCCCGGTTCCGACAATAGCCGTTCAGCCGTGCCTTGCGCAAATTCCATCCGCCCTCGGCGGGCCCAATTCCGCGCTATGCTGGCGCACCGAGTCGCGGCCGATGCCGCAGGAGCCTGCCTGTTGGAAACCGCGCTTTATCTGCCCGTCAAACGCTTCCTGGAAAAGCTCGGCTTCACGGTGAAGGGCGAGATCGGCGGCTGCGATCTCGTAGCGCTGAGCGGCGATGATCCACCGGTCGTCGTGATCGGCGAACTCAAGCTCGCCTTCAATCTCGAACTGATCCTGCAGGCGGTCGATCGCGCCGGCGCCGCTGACGAGGTGTGGATCGCGGCCAAGGTGTCGGCCCGCGGCAAGGGCCGCGAGAGCGACGCGCGCTATCGCAATCTGTGCCGGCGGCTCGGCTTCGGCATGCTCGGCGTCACCGATCGCGGCGACGTCGAGGTGCTGGTGCCGCCGCCGACCGCCGCGCCCCGCCGCAATCCGAAGAAACGTTCGCGGCTGATCACCGAGCACCAGAAGCGCAAGGGCGATCCCGCAATGGGCGGATCGACGCGGGCGCCGATCATGACCGCCTACCGGCAGCAGGCGCTGGCCTGCGCCTGTGCGCTTTCGGATGGGCCGCGGCGGGTGCGCGACCTTCGCGCGGATATTCCCGACGCCGGCAAGATCCTGCTGCATAATGTCTATGGCTGGTTCGATCGCGCCGAGCGCGGCATCTATGTGCTGACCGATGCCGGTCGCGCCGCGCTGAAGCGTTGGCCGCAGCAACAGACGAGTGCATCCGGGGCAGAAGCCGCCCCGTAGAGCATGATCCGGAAAAGTGCGAAGCGGTTTTCCGAAAAGATCATGCTCAAACAAGAACCTAAAGCGCGATGATGACTTGGCTTCATCGCGCATTGGAGGGGGAAATCATGATCGTCGTCACCGGCAGCGTCACCGCCCGCCCCGACTCGTTCAACGAGGTGCGGCGGCTGAGCCTTGAACATGTTCATCGCTCACGCACCGAGCCCGGCTGTATCTCCCACGCGGTCCATGTCGACTGCGAGAATCCGCTTAGACTGGTGTTCTTCGAGCAATGGGCCGACCGCGCCGCGCTGGCGGCGCATTTTGCGGTCCCTGCGTCGCGCGATTTCGTCCGCTCGCTGCAATCTCTCGCGGCCGCGGCGACCACCATCGAACTTTATGACGCTCACAAGATTGAGAGACTCTAGCTGCATGGCTGGATTGCCATCTCACATTCATATTGCAATGCAACATTGGGGACCTTACGTATCTCCCGCGATTCAATGATGAGGCGGCGATGAGCGGAGACTGGAACACCAAGTATGGCACCCGGCGCGTGCGGCATGATCCGCCGACGCTGGAAGAAGCAATCTTCGCTGCCATCGGCATCACCGATGACGTGGAGGCCCAGGCCGAGATCGCGTCGGCCCTGATGGGACTGCCCTATGACGACGTGCTCGCCGAGGTGAAGAAGACCGCGCGCGTCAGTGCCCGCACCGGCACAGCAACCCGCGTCATCGCCGGCGAACAGGGCGCGCAGCGCTCCGTGGTAGTCGAGCGCCGCGTGGTCCGCCGCTTTGCGACCGACAAGCGCACCGGCACCTGAGACGCACCATCCAATTGCTGAAAGAAAGAGGGCAATCCATTGAGTGGATTGCCCTTTTTCGTTTGATCCGAGATTCTTGTTGGGCGCGTGTCCTTCACGCGAACCGGTATCCACTTCGCTTGGAAACGCTGCCGATTCAGGCCGCCCGGCCCCAGCCGGAGATCTGCATCACCATGCGCCAATACGCGCGGTTCATTTCGACGATCGCGTGCGCAGCCTCGACCGGCGTCACCACGGCGACAGCCGGCGCCGCTTCGGGCTGCTGCCGCTCGCTCAGGTCGATGCTGCCGGTCGACTCGCCATGACGGAAGGTCAGCTGGGCACCGAACTTGGTAGCGAGCGCCCGCATCGCATCGTTCTGTGCGCCAGTGGTGATGCGCAGGCTGCCGTAGCCCTTGGCGTGCGCCTCGGCGATCAGCTTGCGGAACAGGGTGCTGCCGACGCCCTTCCGCCGCGCCGACCGCTCGACGCTGAAAGCGATCTCGGGCTGGGCATCCGGTGACTGCTCCGGCGGATGCAACTCGGCCGCGCCGCGGACCACGCCGTCCTCGAAATAGGCGATGATGACCGTGCCGTCATTGGCGCAGCGCTCGGCGTAGCGGCGGATGAAACTGTCGTCGATGAAGCCATGAAAACGATCATGACGGCTGGTGCGATCCAGCCGCAGCAGGTGATCGCGCAGCAGCGGAAGCTCTTCCTGCTGGCTCAACGTCCGCACGGTGCCCTTGGCGGCCGTCGAACAAATGGAATCATAGTTCATTTCATAACTCCTCTTGGTAGCCCTCGAGGAGGCGTCGAGTCCCTAGCAATACCTATATTGTGCGACGCACCATAAAATTCAAGTACCGAGATTCATTCAATTAAGGCATGTGGTGATTGGAAAATCACATTATCGCCCCATCATAGTACCAGCTGTGTCTGGGTCACCACCGCGACCAGCTTGCCGTCTTCGGTCTCCAGCCTGGTCTGCCACACCTGGGTCCGTCGCCCGCGGTGAACCGGTGTTGCGGTCGCAATCACGGTCGTCCCCTCCTTGGCGCCGCCGATGAAGTTGGTCTTGCTCTCCAGCGTCGTGGTGCCCTTGGCGTCCCCGGGCAGGTTGATCACGGTCGCGGCGGCGCCGACCGAGTCCGCAAAGGCCATTACCGCGCCGCCATGGATCGTGTTGCGGAGGGTGCAGAGGTCCGGCCGCACCACCATTTTCGCGACCACCCGGTCCTGATCGGCCTCGATGAACGTAACGCCCTTCAGTTCCGCAAACGGCATCTTCATCGACTGGATCTTTTCGAGCGGCGTCATGGGCACTCCCTGCTTTGTGGCCTTCTTCGAGGTTGATATCGGGCATGATGGATTGCCAGAGCGGGCCCGGCAATGACGTCTGAGGTAATGGCGCGAATGACGTCATGACATGAGTGACAATGTGCCTCCGAGCCTGCATACCGCCTGCCATGCGCGACTTCCCTCCCCGCCGGATCGTCTGCCTGACCGAAGAGACGGTCGAGACGCTCTATCTGCTCGGCGAGCAGGACCGCATCGTGGGCGTCTCCGGCTACGCGGTGCGGCCACCGCAGGTCCGCCGGGAGAAGCCGCGCGTGTCGGCGTTCATCTCCGCCGACATGCCAAAGATCCTGGCGCTCGACCCCGATCTGGTGCTCGCCTTCTCCGATCTGCAGGCCGACATCGTCGCCGATCTCGTGCGCGCCGGCGTCGCCGTCCACGTCTTCAACCAGCGCGACGTCGCCGGCATCCTCGCGATGATCCGCAGTCTGGGCGCAATGGTCGGTGCCGCCGACCGCGCCGATCGGCTCGCGCAAAACCTCGAACAACGGCTGGCGACGATCGCGGCAACGCCGCGTCCGGCACCGCGGCCAAAGGTCTATTTCGAGGAATGGGACGATCCGCTGATCAGCGGCATCGGCTGGGTGTCCGAACTGACCGAGATCGCCGGCGGCGAGGACGCGCTGCCGCATTTTCGCGTTCACAAGGCGGCCAAGGATCGCATCGTCACGCCTGACGCGGTGCGCGCGGCGATGCCCGACGTGATCCTGGCGTCCTGGTGCGGCAAGAAGGTCGTGCCCGACCGCATCCGCAAGCGTGAGGGCTGGAGCGAAATCCCGGCGGTGCGCAACGACCGCATCGTCGAGATCAAGTCGCCGATCATTCTGCAGCCCGGGCCTGCCGCGCTGACGGATGGGCTCGATGCGATCGTGAAGGCGTTGTGGCCGGAGCCCCCTTAAGCTCTCGCCATCGTCATTGCGAGCGAAGCGAAGCAATCCATGTCACCGCTTGCCGAGAAATGGATTGCTTCGTCGCTTCGCTCCTCGCAATCACGGAGAGACTACCTACGCCTTCTCTACGCCGCACCATTCCGCGATGAACAGCGCCATCGCCTTGGTCGCTTTGCGCAGCGACTCCAGCTCGACATATTCGTTGAAGCCGTGCATCGCCGCGCCGGTGGCGCCGAAGCAGAGGCTCGGGATGTTGTGGTTCAGACCGTAGAAGCGCGTGTCGGTCAGCGCGGTGAAGGCGCGGTCTTCCACCGCGCCGCCATAGACGACCGAGTGCGCCTTGGCGAAGGCAGCTTCCGGTGCCTCGGAGTTCACCAATTCGTAGCCTTCCGACAGGAAGCCCGACCATTCGACCTGCGGCGGATTATTGGAGAGGAAGCGATGATCGCGCGCCGCCGCCGACACGCAGGCAAGAATCTCCTTCTGGCACTCGGCGATCGACCAGCCCGGCAAGACCGCGATGCGGCAGTCGACGTCGCACCAGGCCGGCACGCTGGAGGCCCAGTCGCCGCCCTTGATGATGCCCGGATTGAAATTGATCGGGTGATTGACGTCCTTGAAGTGGCGGTCGGCCTTGGCGCGCTCGTTCCAGGCGATCTCGAGTTTCTCCAGCGCATGCACCAGATGATACGCCGCCATGATTGCGTTCGAGCCCGCGCCGGCCTCGAACACATGCACCGGGAAACCGCGCACCTTCAGGCGGAACCAGATCACGCCGACCTGCGAGCGGATCATCGTGCCGTTGGTCGGCTCCGGGATGAAGCAGGCATCGGCGCGATAGCCGCGCTGCAAGGTCGAGAGCGCGCCGACGCCGGTGCTCTCCTCCTCGATCACGGACTGGAAGTGAATCCGCGCTGTCGGCTTCAGCCCGGCCTTCCTGATCGCATCCAGCGCATAGAGCGCGGCGATGGTGCCGGACTTCATGTCGCAGGCGCCGCGGCCATACATCCTGCCGTCCTTGATGACGGGCGAGAACGGCGGCGTCTCCCACATCTCGAGCGGACCGGTCGGCACCACGTCGCAGTGGCCCTGCAGGATCAGCGATTTGCCGGCATTGCTGGCCGGGCGGTAAGTGCCGACCACCGTGCGCGCCTTCGAGAAATCATGCTCGATCGGGCCGAAGCCGCGCAAATCCTTCAGCTCGTCGAGATTGATGTGCCAGTCGTCGACCTCGTAGCCGCGCTCGCGCAGGAGATCGCCGATCATGTCCTGGCACGGCCCCTCGGCGCCGCGGGTCGAGGGGATCGCGACAAAGGCCTGCGTCGTCGCAAGCTGCGCATCGAATCCCTCATCAACAGCGGCAAGGATTCGTTGTTGCGTCTCGGCAGTCATGCTTTGGCTCCATCGGGAAAACAGATCAGGCGGGAGCCGCAGCGTAGCCCGATTTCACTCCGCGGGGTATTGCGCAAAATAGGCGTCCCGCAATGCATCTTCGAGCAGCCGGCCTTCCGAATAGCCATCGAGCGTCTTCGGCCGCGTCACGCCGTCGAGCAGCCGCGGGCACGGCTCGGGCGCGCCGAGCACGGCGCGCACCGGAATGCGCTCGGCATAGATCGGCAACTCGTAATCCTCGTCATCGTCGGCGACGCCCTTGGCGCGAATTTTTGCCGAGGCCTCCTCGATCTCCATCGCGATGAACGAGGTCGCCTTGATCTCCTGCTTGTTGCTGGCACGCAGGCTCGCGGTGCGCTCGGGGAAGAAACGGTCGACCATCGCGACGATCGCGCGTTCCTTCTCTGCGGGGTCGGTGACGAGATAGGCTGACCCGAACGCCATCGCCGCGCGATAGTCGGCCGAGTGGTTGAAGCCGCAGCGCGCCAGCACCAGGCTGTCGAGATGGGCGACCGTCAGGCACACGCGTTGCCCTTCGGACTGGTTCTCCAGCATCCGGCTCGCGCTCGAGCCGTGCCAGTAGAGCCTGGTGCCCTCGCGCCAGAAGAAGGTCGGCGTGCAATAGGGCTGGCCGTCGATCACGTAGGAGACGTGGCACAGCATCGAGGCGTCGAGGATCTTGTGCACGGTGGCGTGGTCGTAGAAGCCGCGGTCGTGGCGGCGCTTCACGCGGCTGCGGGACGACATGGGATAGGACGGAGCGGATGCGCCTTCGGTCACGGTGAGCCTTTCGAAATCTGGAATCTGTCCAGAATTGTAGCGGCTCATTTGGTCTGCGATAGTGCCAATTCCATGCGAAAAATTCCGACCAATTCCCGGGAGCCCGCGGCGCGCAAGGCCGAGCTGCCGCTCGATCTCGCCGGCCCGCACGTCACCCCCGGCGCGGCCTCGCAGCAGCGGCTCTATCAGGCGCTGTGCCACGCGATCGTCGGCGGCCTCGTCAAGCCGGGCGAGCCGCTGCCGCCGTCGCGCGCGCTCGCCAAGCAGACCGGCTTCCGCCGCAACGCGGTCACCACGGCCTATGAGCGGCTGATCGCCGACGGCTTTGCGGTGGCAACCACGGGCTCCGGAACTTTCGTCGCGGCGCGCATTCCGGCGCAGGCCGCCGCGCCGCGCCGCGCAAGGATCGCGATCGAGCCGCCGCAGCACAATGCGCTGTCGCTCGGCTGCACCCATATCGACGAGCGCGCATTGCAGCGCTTCCGCGCCTTCGCCGGCCGCAGGCTGCGCGCCTTCGGGTCCGAGCATCTGCATTACGGCGATCCCCGCGGCAGCAGCGAGCTGCGCGCGGCGATATCGGACCATCTGCTGTCGGCGCGCGGGCTGCGCTGCGACCCCGACCAAATCATGCTGGCGTCCGGCACGCTGCATGCCCTGCGCATCGTGCTCGGGGCGATCCTCAAGCCCGGCGACCAGATCTGGTGCGAAGACCCCGGCTATCCGGCGGCGCGGCGCGCGATCGAGCATTGCGGCTATCGTCCGGTGTCGGTGCCGGTCGACATGTCGGGCATGCGCATCGACAAGGGGCGCGCGTCCGCGCCGCAAGCGCGCGCTGCCTATGTCACGCCCTCGCACCAGTTTCCGCTCGGCGTGCAGATGTCGATGCCGCGCCGGCTCGAGCTGCTCGACTGGGCACGGGATGCCGGCGCCTTCGTGTTCGAAGACGACTACGACAGCGAGTTCCGCTACGACGGCGCGCCGCTGTTGTCGCTGGCCGGCATCGATCATCTGCGCCGCGTGATCTACATGGGCACGTTTGCGAAGACGTTGTTTCCCGGATTGCGGATCGGCTATTGCGCCCTGCCCGAAGCCTTGATCGGACCGGTGACGGCGGCGCGCGCCGCGCTCGACCGCTTTCCCGCCACGTTGATGGAAGGCGCGGTCGCCGACATGCTGAACTCCGGCGCCTTTGCGGCCAACTTACGCAAATCGCGCAAACTCTATCGCGAGGCGCGCGACGTCCTGGCGTCGACGCTTGTGAGCGCATCCGAAGGCGAGCTCACGGTTCCCGTGCCCTCGCAGGGCCTCACCTCGTGGCGCGGCTCGATCCCGCGACCGATCCGCTGATTGCCGCGCAGGCAAAGGCTAATGCCGGCGTCGGCGGCTGGTTGCTCGCCGAGACCTATCATCGCGCGCGCCCATTGCCTGGCTTCGTGCTGGGATTTTCCGGGCATCCGGCTCCGCAACTCGTTGCATCGGCGGAACGATTGGCGAAGACAACGCTCGCCGCGCTGCGCGCGACGCGCAAGACATCGGTCAAGCCATCCGCCAAGCCGCAGCGCTCTAGGAGAATCGCAGTCACCTGACTAAGGTCGCCCGCGTTCAGTCAGTGTCCGCTTACGGAGATACCGGATGCCAAATCGCAACGTCCTGTATCTCGTGATCGCCGCGCTGGTCGTGATCGCAGGCATGCTCGGCTACAATCTTTATCAGGCGAACAAGCAGCCCGAAGGCCTTCAGATCAATGTCGGCCCCGACGGGCTCAAGATCCAGAACAAGTGAAGGAGGCTGCGATGCTGCGCTTGGGATTCGTCGCGCTGGTCAGCGTCGCAGCTCTTGGCGCGATGACTCAATCCGCCGCAGCAGAGCAGTCCTACATGCGCGAGGGCGACATCGTCGATCTGCGGGTCGGCCAGCGCGTCCTTGTCGATGACGGCTCGTGCCCGGCCGGGCAGATCAAGCAGGTCGTCGGCTCCAGGCTGAGCCAGAACGGCGTGGTGCGGACCAGCAGCTGCGTGCCGCGCCTCGCCAAAAAGTAAAACGCCCCGCTGACGCGAGGCGCTGCGGTCCTCATTGCTTTGAGGCGCGGCTCAGTTCGAGACCGGCTCGAACATGCATTGCAGGGTCGGCTTGGCGATCTTGGTGAAGGTCGGCCCGATCTCGCCCTGCTTGGACGGCGGCACCCAATCGGTCTCGATGGTCGGCACGCCGGTCTCGCTGATACCGCGTAGCAGCGCCTGGCGTAGGTCGGGATCGTCCACGGTCGCGGCGGCGTGGTCGTGCAGGCAGCCGCACACGGCCTCGGGATGCGCCCAGCGGCCGAGCATATGCGGCGCGCATTGCCGCACGAACTCGTCGCGCGGTTCAGGCACGCGGTACAGCGAGCGGATCTGCATCGATTCGAGGGGGAGCTGGGATTGGGCCTGCGCGGCGCCCGCCAAGGGCCCCATCAGGACGAGCGATGCCAACATCGCGGCGGAACAGATACGGAGCAGCATGGGGAGCCTTTACCGGCAGTTCTGTTTTTTGCGTCGCGCTCAGTTGGCCTGCGCCAGCACCATCGGGACCGGGGTGACTACCGGCGAGCCGTTATAGGAGAAGGTGCCAATCCCGGGCAAACCGCTGTCCGGCGAGCCTGCCATCGACGAACCGGCCATCACAAAGGCGAAGGCGAGGATCAGGCTCATGGTTCGCATCTGAAAGTCTCCGTTATTCCGCTCGTCGGCGTCCGGCGCCGTTGTGTGACGGTCTGATAACGATCTGCCGTTTCCGGAGTTCTGCGGAACAAGCCGAAAATGGTTTCGTCGGAACTCGAATTGTTTCGTCGACCAGCGGTCCACGAAACATTCGGCGGAAAACACCAATGATTTCAGCGGCAGCAGCGTGACTGAAAAGCTGTTGAAAACTTCGCGCGACAATGCCGGCCCCCGGCCACTGCCGGAGCGACAGCCAATTATGCGTGCAAACTGAACGAGCTACCGCGCTTTGTTAACTTTCCTCTGCTGAGAGGAGAAGCAGCACAGCAAGGGCTGCGGTGAACCGGGCGGCGGTTTCGTCGACTCATGTCTGGGCGCCGTGCAACCATCTTCGCGGTGGCACGTTGTCGTAATCCCTCCCGATCCAACGAAGGATGTCAGTCGTGGGCAATGGCAACATCGGTGTTGGCAATGAATCCGCGGCGAGCAAATCCGGCCAGCAGCAGATGACGGCCGCGATGCCGCAGCAAGGCGCCTACGTGATGGGCGACAATGAGTGCGCGCCGCAGAAGCTGGTCCGCCTCGTCGGCTGCCGCGACTCGAAGGTCAAACCGGGCCTTGGCATCAGCGCGAAGCAGTTCGGGCAAACCGAGCGCTAGCTCGCCCACCGCCTCAGCCGCCTGGGCCAAGCCCCTGCCCCTGCTCCAGCTATTGAATGAACTCGCCGCACTTCTGCACGGCAGTATCGGCCGCGCCCCACGGCATGATCGGCACCGACGACGTCGAGTTCTTTGGCGAGCCCTCGATCAGGCGGTCCGAATAGACCATGTAGACCAGCACATTGCGCTTGGCGTCGCAGCCGCGCACGATCTGCATCTTCTTGAAGAACAGCGACCGGCGCTTGCTGAACATGTCATCGCCCTGCCCGAGCTTGGTCTTGAAGCGGATCGGCCCGATCTGCCGGCAAGCCAGCGAGATATCGGAGACTTCCTCGGCAAGGCCAAGCCAGCCCTTGAAGCCGCCCCTCTCCGGCACCGTGAAGTGACAGGCGACGCCCTCGACCTCGGGATCGTCGACGCCATAGGTCGCGAGCTTGTCGTTGGGGCTCACCCATTTGAACACGGTGGAGCGGCGGAAGATCAGGTCCGGCTCGTCGGCCGCGACCGCAGGACCCGCCTGCCCCAAAGCCAGCAACATCAGCAGCACCGCGCATCCCCATCGAGACAACCGTCGCAGGTCACACAAGCTCACAGTTCTCGATGTCATTGAGGTCTCCGCGGGGTGGGTCCCGCCTATGTAGTGCGCAAACGCCGCACAGGAAGGCGCTGACAGTTCGGTGATCGAACGCGGCGCTTTAACCTCTTGTGAGGCTTTTTTGTTACTCTTTCGTCGAAAATACCGCCCTCACGGAAGGGTTAGATCGCTTGCGCTGGTGAACGCGTTGTGCGTCTGCGACAACCAACATGTAGTTTGGACTGGGATTCGGAATATGCGCGCAGGTGGACGGCGGATTTCGGTTTTTGACTTCGCGAATGAGCGGTTCTGGCAGCTGGCAATTCTGACGACCGCCGGCACCGTCGCCGCCTCCACGCAGGCCGATGCAGCGCTCTATTACTGGAACCGCGACTCCGCCTTCTACGGCGACTACGAGCCGATGCCGCTGCCACAGCCGCACCGGCAAAAGCCGAAGCGCAGCACAGCCAAGAAGAATCCGGCGATCGAGAAGGAGGCCGGCAGCAAGCCGCAAGGTCCCCTGATCATCTCGGTCTCGATCGACCAGCAGCGGGTCAGCCTCTACGACGCCAACGGCCTCTATGCCGAGAGCCCGGTGTCAACGGGCATGAAGGGGCATTCGACTCCGATGGGTGTCTTCAGCGTCATCCAGAAGCAGAAGTACCACCAGTCCAACATCTATAGCGGCGCGCCGATGCCGTATATGCAGCGCATCACCTGGTCGGGCATCGCCATGCACGCCGGCGTGCTGCCCGGCTATCCGGCGTCCCACGGCTGCATCCGCATGCCGATGTCGTTCGCGGTCAAGATGTACAATTGGACGCGGATGGGCGCCCGCGTCTTCGTCACGCCGGGCACGATCTCGCCGGAAAGTTTCTCGCACCCGCTGCTGGTCACGCAGAAGGTGGCGCCGCAGCAGCCGGTTGCCGACGACATTCTGAAGATGGATGCGCCGCTCGGCGTGAAGAGCGACAAGGGCGCCGACAAGCAGTCCAGTCTCGATTTGCGCAGCAGCGTCGGTCATGCCGCCGCGTCGCTGCGCGACAACACCCACACCGCCGACGCCAGCAGCGCGATGCCGGCAGCGAGTGCGTCAGTGACAATGTCCGATGCGTCCTCTTCCACGGCGCGCGACGCCATCGCGGAGAAGATCGCAGCGGACAAGTCCGAGACCGTGAAGCCCGAGACGGCCGCCGCCGACAAGCCGGCCGAGACCAATTCCGCCGGCCACGACAGCAACGCGACCACAGATGACAAGACGGTCGGCGAAACCACCGCCAGCACCGACACGCCAAAGAGCGAGGTCTCCGCAAGCGATCCGGTGAAGGCGGAAGCCAAGGCCGACGAGCCGAAGGCGGACGCCGCCAAGCCTGGTGTTGCCGAGGCGCCCAAGATCGATGCACCGAAGGCCGATGCATCGAAGGCCGCTGACAAGCCCGCCGAGGCAGCGATCGCAGCTGATGGGCCCGACGCCAAGAAGGATCCGGCGCGGCTGCCGGGCACCGCCAGGATCGACGTGCCGAAGCGCGCCGGCCAGATTGCGGTGTTCATCAGCCGCAAGGATTCCAAGCTCTACGTGCGGCAGAATTTTGCACCTCTGTTCGAGGTGCCGGTGACGATCGCGGCAAGCGACCGGCCGCTCGGCACCCATGTGTTCACCGCACAAGCCGACAAGACCGATACGAACCTGCTGCGCTGGTCGGTGGTGACGCTGCCGACCCGCAACGTCGCCCGCATCGACGTCGAGGAGCGTGCCTCGCATCGCCGCAAGGTCGCGGCCGCAGCAGTGGCCGAGGCCAGGCCGCAGCCGGTGACCAACAGTCCGGCCGAGGCGCTCGACCGCATCTCGATTCCGGCCGACGTGATGGCGCGGATCAGCGAAGCGCTCGGCACCGGCGGATCGATCATCGTCTCCGACCTCGGTGTGAACCAGGGCGAGACCGGCGAAGGCACTGACTTCATCCTGCCGCTGCGTTGAGGCGATCGATCCCGGATTTCGCTTCGCTCCATCCGGGCTACTCGCCTCCGGCAATAACGCCTTCTTGAAAGCCTGCGCGTCCCCTCCGGATTATGATCCCGACGAACATCTGTTCCGGGGACGAGACCATGATGGACCGCAGGACCCTGATCGTGACCGCGATCGCCGCAGCCGCGGCATCCCGCCCGCTGCATGCCGAGCAGCCCGCGATAAGCCGGATCACCGCCTACGCCTTCTCATTTCCGGCACTCGGCGGCGGCGATATCAGACTTGCCGACTATGCCGGCCGTCCGCTGATGATCGTGAACACGGCCTCGCTTTGCGGCTTCACGCCGCAATATGCCGGCCTGCAGCAACTCTGGACCGAATTCCGCGATCGCGGCTTCGTCATCATTGGCGTCCCCTCCAATGATTTCGGCGGCCAGGAGCCCGGCGGCCCAACCGATATCGCCGAGACTGCGCAGCATCAATATGGCGTCACCTTCCCGATCGCGGCAAAAGCAATCGTCCGCGGAGCGAGCGCGCATCCGTTCTACCGCTGGGCGGCGGAGGCTCGGCCAAAGGACGTGCCGCGCTGGAATTTTCACAAATACCTGATCGGCCGCGACGGCTACATCGCCGACGTTTTCGCTGAGTCGGTTGCGCCCGACGACACGCGCATCAAGACCGGGATCGCACGGGCATCGGCGGCCGCGTGAGATATGACGATAATCCCCGGAATTAACTGATCCGACGAGGATTTTGGACACGCGCTCGCCACGTTCATTGCCTTGGCGTCGCCACTGCGACTAGGGTACGATCGGTTGGGGGCGAAGCGACCCGGTCGCGGCAATGCCGGCGCCGGGAGCGCGAGCAGCAGGGAACACGCCATGCGCATTGCGACAGGTCTGATTTTTGCGGGGACCGTATCGTTGCTCGCGTCGAGCGCAGCTTGGTCGCAGACGTCGCCCCCCAAGGGCGCTACTGCGGCACCGGCGGCACCAGCGGCCGCGGCTCCCGCGCCCGCCGCCGCAGCACCGGCCCCGGCAACCGCAACCGCAGCCCCGGTTCCGCCGAAGCAACCGCCACAGCCGGCGCGCGCCGCCTGCAACAATCCGAACGCGCTCGGCGTCGGCCGCACGGTCGAGATCGATACCACCGGCGGTCCGGGCTTCGGCTTCGAGCATTTCAAGCAGCTCGACTTCCTTCGCGACCATGAGGTGGTGCTGACCTTCGACGACGGCCCGTGGCCGGGCAACACGCCGGCAGTGCTGAAGGCGCTCGCGGATGAATGCACCACGGGCATCTTCTTCCCGATCGGCAAGCACGCGACCTATCACCCCGAAATCCTGCGGCAGGTCTATGCCGCCGGCCACACGGTCGGCGCTCACACCTGGTCGCACGCCAATCTGAACAACAAGAAGCTGACCGAGGATCAGAAGAAGGACGAGATCGAGCGCGGCTACGCTGCGGTCAAGTGGGCGCTCGAGACCTCACCCTCGCCGTTCTTCCGCTTCCCGGCGCTGCAGCATCCGCCGGAGATGGTGACCTATCTCGGCAACCGCAACATCGCGATCTTCTCCTGCGACCTCGACTCCTTCGACTTCAAGGCGAGCAAGCCGCAGCAGGTGATCGACACCGTGATGAAGAAGCTGAACAAGCTCGGCAAGGGCATCATCCTGATGCACGACTTCCAGAAGCACACCGCGGAAGCGCTACCCACGCTGCTGACGCAGCTCAAGGCCGGCGGCTACAAGGTGGTCGCGATGCGCGCCAAGTTCCCGGTGACGGTGCTGCCGCAATACGAGCAGGAGCTCGCCAAGGACGTCAAGCTGCCGACTGTAAGCTCGCGCCCGGTGAACAGCGTCGTCACCACCGTCGATCAGCAATAACGCCGGCGACAATCCTGGTGCCGGCGCTGCGTATCGAAGGCTTCGTCATCGTCTCCGCCGATGGCCGGCTGGCGAATGCGCGGAACGTAATGCCCGACGACCTCAAGATCGAGGGCGACAAGCGGTTCTTCACCGCGGCCCTCGACCGCGCCGACCTCGTCGTGCATGGTCGTAACTCCCAGGAAGAGCAGCCGAACGCGCCGAAGCGGCGGCGCCTGATCCTGACCAGCAAGGTTGCGGCGACCGCGCCCGACCCCGACAATCCGAAGGCGCTGTTGTGGAATCCCGCCGGCTGCCCGTTCGAGACCGCGAGCCGCGAGGCCGGCGTGACCTCGGGCATGGTCGCGATCATCGGCGGCCCCGGCGTGTTCGGCATGTTCATGGATCGCTACGACACGTTCTGGCTCTCGGTCGCGCCACGGGTGCGCATCCCCGACGGCGAGCCGTGCTTTCCCGGCGTCCCCGCCCGCACCCCGCAGCAGGTGCTGTCAGCGCACGGCCTGCACGCCGGCGCGCCGCAGCTGATCGATGCTGCGCAGGACGTCAGCGTTACGCCGTGGCGGCGAAGCGCATAGATCCCGAGCAGCTTGCGATGAACAACGGCATGACCTCCCTGGCGAAGGCCGTAGCTCTTGTGGCGATGGCGTCGCTGGTCGCAACCAGCGCAGTCGGCGCCTGCAAAACCACCCTGCGCGGCGAACTCGTGCAAGCGCCCGGCGACCGCAAGGCCTATGTCGGGGAATTCCTGTACTTCTACCTCGTCGAAATGACGACGGAGGGCCCGACGGGCCCGGAGAAGCTCTTTCAATCGTTCGTGGTTCCCAACACGAGCGAGACGCTTCCCATTCCGTTCGCCCTGGAAATCGATCAGCCCAAAGACTGTCCAGGCGAACTCGAACTGCGCGTCGATACCAAAGACCGGGATATCATGCGACTTGGCACCGACACGTCATCGGCTGGCGGGAAAACGATCAGGCTAGAAAGGTTTGAGAGCGTACCGATGTGGGGACCACTTTTCTGAACCTCACAGTGGCGCATGGATGCGTGACAAGCCGGCAATAACTCGTCGGACGAGCTAGCGCAGCGTAGATCGCCCGGCGGTCTGCCGTGACCTACACGTCCCCATAGGCCGGGTCGTCGCGGCGCGGGCCGCGGCCGTAGCCGGCGATGATGAACAGCGCGCCGATCAACGACAGGTTCTTCAGCGCATCGATCAGCGTCCTGAGGTTGTCGGGCGCCGGCTGATTCCAGAAGTCATGGAAGTAGAAGGTGGCGAAGCACACGAAGATGATCAGGAGAATCGCGAAGAACCGCGCCAGCACGTTCACCGCGATCATCAGCCCCGCGACGATCTCGAAGCCGCCGATCGTGACCGCCAGCAGCTGCATGAGGGGCATGCCGACGGCGGTTTCGATCTGCTGCGTATAGGGCGCGACCACGGCCGGGATCGTCACCTTGGCCGCCAGCAGATCCGCCGTCGCCTGGATGCCGAACAGCTTGCTCGCTCCCGAATAGAGGAACAGCACGGCGAACAGGATCCGCCCGAAGGTGATGAACGCTGGCATGGGTCGGCCTCACTGGATGGCAGAAATCGGACGAAGCAGGCGAAGCGATTATGGTCGCTCCACCTGCCTCGATCAAATCGAATCCATCTCGGTTCAAACACGATGCGGAAAACCGCGCTGCGGTTATCCGAACATAACGTGCTCAAACAACGGCCGTCAGCCGAACAGCGTCGGCTGCGCGCGGCCGGCGCGTTCCTGGGCTTCGACGGCGGCCACCGCCGTCATGTTGAGGATGCCGCGCGCCGTCACGCCGGGGGTGAGGATGTGCGCCGGGCGCGCCGGACCGATCAGGATCGGCCCCACCGGCAACGCGTTGGCCAGCGATTTGATCATTTGATAGGCGATGTTGGCGGCATCGAGGTTCGGCATGATCAGGATGTTGGCCTCGCCTTCCAGCCGCGACTGCGGCAGCACCAGGCGCCGCGCCGCCGCCGACAGCGCGGTGTCGCCCTGCATCTCGCCGTCGGCCTCGATCTCCGGATGCTTGTCCTTCAAGAGCTGGGTCGCTCGCCGCATCTTGCGCGAGGAATCCGTGTCATAGCTGCCGAAGTCGGAATGTGACACGAAGGCGACCCTCGGCTTGAAGGCGAAGCGCTGGACGTGGATCGCCGCGAGCGATGCCACTTCAGCGAGTTCCTCCGCGCTCGGGTTCGGCCGCACCTGGGTATCGGCGAGGAAATGGGCTCCGGTGGAGGTGATCATCAGCGCCAGCGCGGCATAGTCGCTGACCCCCGGCAGGAAGCCGATGATCTCGCGGACATGGCGCAGATGGCTCATGTAGCGGCCCTCGACGCCGCACAGCATCGCGTCGGCCTCGCCACGCGACACGGCAAGCGCCGCGATCACGGTATTGTTGGTGCGGACCACGGTCCGCGCGGCCTCCGGTGTCACGCCGCGCCGGCCGGCGACGTCGATATAGGACTGCACATAGGAACGGTAGCGCGGATCGTCCTCGGGATTGATCAGGTCGAAATCGCGGCCGGCCTTGATCGACAGGCCGAAGCGCTTGATCCTGGTCTCGACCACCGACGGACGGCCGACCAGGATCGGCCGCGCCAGCTTTTCCTCGAGCACCACCTGCGTCGCGCGCAGCACACGCTCGTCCTCGCCTTCGGCGTAGATCACGCGCACCGGCTGGGTCTTCGCCTTGGCGAACACCGGCTTCATGGTGAGGCCGGAGCGGAAGGCGAAGCGTTCGAGATTGGCGGCGTATTCGTCGAAATTGGTGATCGGCCGGGTCGCGACGCCGGACTCGATCGCGGCCCTGGCCACCGCCGGCGCGATGCGCAGGATCAGGCGCGGATCGAACGGGCTCGGGATCAGCGAACCGGGGCCAAACCCCTGGGTCTCGCCGCTCTCGAAACCATGGGCCACCGCATCCGACGGCGGATCGCGCGCGAGCTGCGCGATCGCGTCCACCGCGGCATGCTTCATCGCCTCGTTGATCGCGGTGGCGCCGACGTCGAGCGCGCCGCGGAAGATGAAGGGGAAGCAGAGCACGTTGTTGACCTGGTTCGGAAAGTCCGACCGTCCGGTGCAGATCATCGCGTCGGGACGCGCCAGACGCGCCTCATCCGGCATGATCTCCGGCACCGGATTGGCCAGCGCCATCACCAGCGGCTTGTCGCCCATCTGCTTGACCATTTCGGGCTTCAGCACACCCGGCGCCGACAGGCCGATGAAGATGTCCGCGCCCGGAATGACGTCGGCGAGCACGCGTGCGTCGGTCTTCTGGGTATAGACCGCCTTCCAGCGATCCATCGTGGTGTTGCGGCCCTCATAGACCACACCGTCGATGTCGCAGACCCAGATGTTCTTGCGCTGCGCCCCCATCGAGACCAGCAGATTGAGGGTTGCGATCGCGGCGGCGCCGGCGCCCGAGCAGACGATCTTCACGTCAGACAGTTGCTTGCCGTTCAACAACAGCCCGTTGACGATCGCCGCGGCGACGATGATGGCGGTGCCGTGCTGGTCGTCGTGGAAGACCGGGATCTTCATGCGCTCCTTGAGCTGCGCCTCGATCTCGAAGCACTCAGGTCCGCGGATGTCCTCGAGATTGATGCCGCCGAAGGTCGGCTCCAGCGCGGCAACGGTCTCGACTACGCGCTCGATCGTGTCGGCCTTGATCTCGATGTCGAACACGTCGATGCCGGCGAATTTCTTGAACAGCACCGCCTTGCCTTCCATGACGGGCTTCGAGGCCAGCGGACCGATATTGCCGAGACCGAGCACCGCGGTGCCGTTCGAGACCACGGCGACCAGATTGGCGCGCGCGGTCAGCGTCGCCGCCTCGGCCGGGTTCTTGGCGATCTCGGTGCAGGCGGCGGCCACGCCCGGCGAATAGGCCAGCGCCAGGTCACGCTGGTTGGCAAGCGGCTTGATCGCCTGGATCTCGAGCTTGCCCGGCCGCGGCAGCCGGTGGTAGGCGAGCGCCGCGTTGTGGAGTTCTTCAGACGATGACGACATGCGTGCTCCCCGCGTTTCCGGCCCAAATTTCTTGTTTCTGTGCTAATCCAGGCAAAAGTCAGTTGTCCGGCAAATCGAGCCGGATGTGAAGCATGTCCAACCACTTGGATGCAACATCCGATAATGTCCCCGTCAACAGGCCCGGGCCGGCCGTTCATCGACGCCTGCCCCTCCCCGCGCCTTTCGGCCGGGATTGGCAATTTTTTTCCCTTGATGATCCGGAGTTGACCGAATGAAGAAAATTCTGCTCGGCCTGATCGCCGTGGTTGTGATCGCGGCCGCCGGCTTCTTCGGTTTCGACTTTTACGCCCAGCGCCGGGTCACGCGCGACGTCGAGGCCGCCTTCGAGCAGGTCCGTGCCACTGGCGCCAAGGCGAGCCACGGCAAGATCACGTTCGACGTCAAGAGCCGCACCCTGACGATCGCCGACGTCGCCACCGAGTCGGGGACGCAATCCCCGGTCAGCGTCAAGATTGCCAGTCTCACGATGACCGGCCTCGGTCAAACCGACGCGGCACGGGTCTCCGCCGGCAATGTCGAGTTCAGCGATGTCGAGATCGGCGTGGCAGGACCTACCCCGACGATCACCTCACTGACCTACAAGGCGCCGCGGATCACTGTGAAGGATTTTTCCGGCCCCGCCAGCCTGCCCCAGCTTCCGGCGTCGTCGTCGATCTTCGAGCTGTACCGGTCCGCGTTCGGACTGCTCGCGAGCATCAACGCATCATCGGTCGCTGCGCCTAGCCTGACCGGAACGATGACCTTCAGCGCCGCCGCAAAAGCCGGCGACGGCGCCGGCGGCGAATTCGCCTATTCGGGCATCGCCATCGAAAACATGAAGGACGGAAAAATCGCGTCCAGCAAAACCGACAAGGTTGTGTTCACGATCAACCAGCAGGCGGCCGGCAAGCCGATCAAAATGACCGGCGAGCTCGCCAACATCGCCGCGACCGATATCGACGTCGGCGCGATGGCGGCGATGTTCGATCCAGGCAAGGCCAACGATGACAGGGAGTACCGGGTCCAGGGACACGTTTCGGCCGGTCCTTATGTCATCACCGCTGCGCCCGGCGTGAACATGCGGATCGGGGGCGTGACCGTCGACGACACCAGGATCAATCCGTCACGGATGCAGCTGCCGGCACTGCTGGCAATGATCCCGCCGCAAGGGAGCCCACCGCCGTCTGCCGTCCAGGCGCGCGAACTGCTGGACAAGGTCGCCGTCCTCTATTCGGGCATCGGAATTGCAAATGCTGAAATGCATGGGCTCTCGCTCGAGACGCCGCAGGGCCCGCTCAAGCTCGCCTCGGTGCGGTTCAACTTCGAACACGGCAAGATCGGCGAGCTTGCGGTCGAGGGACTCGATACCCGTGCGCCGAATGGTCCCATCAAGGTCGGACGCTTCGCGCTGAAGTCGCTCGACGTCGCCAACTTCATGCGGCTGTCGGCACAATTCGCTGCGCAGAAGCCGTCGGCCGAACAGGCGCTGGCGCTATTCCCGCTGATCGAAGGCGTCGAGATCAAGGGCGTCGCGTCGCCCTACAAGGCCACCGGCAAGCCGGTCAACATCGACGTCTTCAGTCTCGACTGGGGTCAGTTCGTCGGATCGATCCCGAGCAAGCTGCGGCTGACCGCCAAGCTGGCGGCGCCGCTCGATGCGGCCGATCCGCGGCAGCAACCGCTCGTCGCTGCCGGGATCGACCGGATGGCCGTCGATGCCGATCTCGGCGCCGTTTGGACCGAGACCTCGCGCGCGTTCGCACTCGAGCCGGTCAAGCTCGACATGGCGGGCGTGCTGAGCGCGTCGGCGAAGGTCACGCTCGGCAACGTGCCGCGCGAGGCATTCTCGACCAGCGCCGCGGAAGCGATGGGCGCTGCCGCGCAGATCGAAGCCGGCACGATCCAGCTCACGGTCCACGACCTCGGCGTCATCGATCTCGCGGTCGCTCAATTTGCGCGCACCCGGAACATCAGCCGCGACGAGGCGCGCAAGGTCATCCTCGACGCCATCAAGGCGCAGGGCGGCGAGATCGGCGGGAGCAATCCCGACGCCACCGCGCTCGTCACCGCGATCGGCCAGTTCATCGAGACGCCGGGACAGACGCTGGTCATCAAGCTCACTCCGCGCGCGAAGGCGCCGGCGCTTCAGCTGATGCAGCTCCTCAAGACCGATCCGCAATCGGCGCTGGCGCAGTTCCGGATCGAGGCCTCGACGGGGTTGTGATTCTCCCGCCCGTAGCCCGGATGGAGCGAAGCACAATCCGGGAACAGCGTCGCCGCAGGAGGGACCGCCCCGGATTTCGCTTTCGCTCCATCCGGGCTACGCACCTCTCCTGCCCGCCTAACCCTTCGCCGGCAGGTTGGTGCGGATGTGCAGCTCCTTGAGCTGCTTCGGGGTTGCTTCCGACGGCGCGCCCATCAGCAGGTCCATGGCCTGCTGGTTCATCGGGAACAGCGAGATCTCGCGCAGATTGTTGGTGCCGCAGAGCAGCATCACGATACGGTCGAGGCCGGCCGCCATGCCGCCGTGCGGCGGGGCGCCATACTGGAACGCACGGTACATGCCGCCGAAGCGGTCGATGACCTCCTGCTCGCCATAGCCTGCGATCTCGAACGCCTTCACCATCGCTTCCGGCTTGTGGTTGCGGATGCCGCCGGAGGCGATCTCGTAGCCGTTGCAGGCGATGTCGTACTGGAACGCCTTGATGGTCAGCGGGTCCTGCGACTTCAGCGCGTCGAGGCCGCCCTGCGGCATCGAGAACGGGTTGTGCGAGAAGTCGACCTTCTTGTTCTCCTCGTCATACTCGTACATCGGGAAGTCGACAATCCAGGCGAGCTCGAACCGGTCCTTGTCGATCAGGTTCAATTCCTCGCCGAGCTTGGTGCGCGCGAGACCCGCAAACTTCCAGAATTTCTCGGGATCGCCGGCGACGAAGAACGCCGCATCGCCTTCCTTGAGGCCGAGCTGGTCGCGGATCGCAGCGGTGCGCTCGGGGCCGATGTTGTTCGCCAGGGGACCTGCGCCCTCGCCGCCCTCGCGCCACATGATGTAGCCGAGGCCGGGCTGGCCTTCGCCCTGCGCCCACGAGTTCATGCGATCGCAGAACGCGCGGCTGCCGCCGCCGGTGCCCGGGATCGCCCAGACCTGGTTCTTCGGGTCTTCGAGCATGCGCGCGAACACCTTGAAGCCGGAGCCGCGGAAGTGCTCGGAGACTTCCTGCATCACGATCTTGTTGCGCAAATCGGGCTTGTCGGAGCCGTATTTGCGCACGGCCTCCGCGAACGGAATCCGCGGCCAGTTCTTCGTCACCGGCTTGCCCTTGGCAAAGTCCTCGAACACGCCGGTGATCACAGGCTCCATCGCCGCGAACACGTCGTCCTGGGTGACAAAGCTCATCTCGACGTCGAGCTGATAGAACTCGCCCGGCAGACGGTCGGCGCGCGGGTCCTCGTCGCGGAAGCACGGCGCGATCTGGAAGTAGCGGTCGAAGCCCGACATCATCAACAGCTGCTTGTACTGCTGCGGCGCCTGCGGCAGCGCGTAGAACTTGCCGGGATGGATGCGCGACGGCACCAGGAAGTCGCGCGCGCCTTCCGGCGAGGACGCCGTCAGGATCGGGGTCTGGAATTCGAAGAAGCCCTGCTCCTTCATCCGCTTGCGCATGGAATCGACCACCGCGCCACGGGTCATGATGTTCTGGTGCAGCTTCTCGCGACGCAGGTCGAGGAAGCGGTATTTCAGCCTGATATCTTCAGGATATTCCTGCTCGCCGAACACCGGCAGCGGCAGCTCGGCCGCCGGGCCCAGCACCTCGATCTCCTTGATGTAGATCTCGACCATGCCGGTCGGCAGTTCGGGGTTGTCGGTGCCGGCGGGACGGCGGCGCACCTTGCCGTCGATCCGCACCACCCATTCGGAGCGGAACTTCTCGACCTCGGCGAACGCCGGCGAGTCCGGATCGGCCACGCATTGGGTGATGCCGTAATGGTCGCGCAGATCGACGAACAGCACGCCGCCATGGTCGCGGACCCGGTGAACCCAACCCGAAAGCCGGACCGTCTGGTCGATATCGCCCTCTCGGAGCGCGCCGCATGTGTGTGACCGGTAGCGATGCATAGTCGTTCCAAAAACTGATGTCGGAGGAGAATCGCGATAGGAAACTTCCTATCCGAAGGCGCTGGGTTTACCCGAGCCCGCTCGGGGCGGCAACCAAGGGAACGCCCGCTTTTGGCCCGAAACTGCAGATTTTGCTGCGATCCGGCGCCAGATGGGCGCCAATCGTTTGCCTATTCGGCCCGCAGGCCTATCTTCGGGATATGACCATTCATTTCCCGTTCCAAAACACCTATTCGGCGCTGCCGGCGAACTTTTTCGCCCGCGTCGCGCCGACCCCGGTGGCCGCCCCCCGCCTGATCAAGCTGAACCGGCCGCTCGCGGTCCAGCTCAGGCTGGACCCGGACCTGCTGTCGGCGCCGGAAGGCGCCGAAATCCTTGCCGGAAAGCGGCTGCCTGACGGCGCCGACCCGATTGCCATGGCCTATGCCGGCCATCAATTCGGGCACTTTGTTCCCCAGCTCGGCGACGGCCGCGCCATCCTGCTCGGCGAGGTCATCGACAAGGACGGCGTCCGCCGCGACATCCAGCTCAAGGGATCCGGCCCGACCCCGTTCTCCCGCCGCGGCGACGGCCGCGCCGCGCTCGGTCCGGTCTTGCGCGAATACATCGTCAGCGAGGCGATGTTCGCTTTAGGCATCCCAACCACCCGCTCGCTCGCCGCCGTCGTCACCGGCGAGCCCGTGATGCGCGAGACCGCGCTGCCCGGCGCGGTGCTGACCCGCGTCGCCGCGAGCCACATCCGCGTCGGCACCTTCCAGTTCTTCGCCGCCCGCGGCGACACCGACGGCGTGCGCGCGCTCGCCGACCATGTCATCGCCAGGCACTATCCCGAGCTGACGGACTCCGCCCAGCCCTATCACGCGCTGCTCGCCGGCGTCGTGGCGCGGCAGGCCGCGCTGGTCGCGCGCTGGCTCCTGGTCGGCTTCATCCACGGCGTGATGAACACCGACAACACCTCGATCTCGGGCGAAACCATCGATTACGGTCCCTGTGCCTTCCTTGATGCCTACAACCCGGCGCAGGTGTTCTCATCGATCGACGAGATGGGCCGCTACGCCTATGCCAACCAGCCGCGCATCGCGTTGTGGAATCTGACCCGGCTCGCCGAATGCCTGCTGCCGCTGTTCGCGGACGAGCAGGAGAAGGCCATCGAACAGGCGCAAGTGATCCTCGGCGAATTCCCCGAAAAGTTCACCACAGCCTACAATACCGGCCTGCGCGCCAAGGTCGGCCTGTTCACCGTGCGCGACGGTGACGAGGCGCTGATCCAGGACCTGCTCGACGCGATGGCCAAGAACGCGGCCGACTTCACGCTGACCTTCCGCCATCTCGGCGAGGCCGCAAGCGATGACGCCGCCGACGTCCGCGCGCAGTTCACCGATCCCGCGGCGTTCGACGAATGGGCCGCCCGCTGGCGCACCCGCCTCGCGCTGGAGCCGCAAACGCCGGCCGATCGCAAGGCCGCGATGGGTGCCGTTAATCCGGCCTTCATCCCGCGCAACCACCGGATCGAGGCGGTGATTGCGGCTGCGGTGAACTTGGATGACTACACGCCGTTCGAGGAATTGCTGACGGTGCTGGCAAAACCCTATGAGGACGAGCCGCAGTTCGCGGCCTACGCCGATCCGCCGCTCCCCGAGCAGCGCGTGACGCAGACGTTCTGCGGGACGTGAGGTCTTTCCGCCGTCATTGCGAGGAGCGCAGCGACGAAGCAATCCATACCTCCGTGCATGCGAGCCGATGGATTGCTTCGCTTCGCTTGCAATGACGCTGGTGCGACCCTCACACCGTCACCACGATCTTGCCGAACTGCGTGTTCGACTCCAGGTACCGGTGCGCCTCGACGATCTCCTCGAACGGAAACGTCCTGGCGATGATCGGCCTCAAGGTGCCATCGGCAAGCCCGTCGAGGATGAACGCCTTCGCCGCGGTAAGCCGCGCGGGATCGCGCACGATCTCGTGCACGAGGTAGCCGCGCAGGGTCAGGCTCTTGCCGAGCACGTTGGCGAGCGGAAACGGCGTCGGCTCAGGACTGAGTCCACCATATTCGATCAGGATGCCGCCGGGTGCCATCGCCGCCGTCAGCGGCACGAAGGCGGGGCCACCGACGGCATCGAGCACCACGCGCACGCCGTTCGGTCCCGCGATCTGCTCCAGCCTTGATTGCAGATCCTGCTCCGCCGACGCGATCACGTGCGCCGCGCCGGCCTCACGCAGCGCCTGCGCCTTGGCCGATGTCCTCGTCACCGCAATCGGGACCGCGCCGATACGGTTGGCGCTCTGGATCGCCGCGAGCCCGACGCTGCTCGACGCCGCTGTGATGACGACGAACTCGCCTCGCCCGAGCCCTGCAAGATCGACCAGCGCACCGAACGCGGTGAGATACTGCATCCACACCGCAGCGGCCGTTTCAAAACCGAGCGCGGGCGGATGCTTGACGACAAGCTCCGCCGGAAAGGTCGCGAGCTCGGCATGGGCCGGCCAGCGCACCATCGAGACCGGCGGCACGATGCTCACGGGATCGCCCGGCGCAAATTCTTCGACGCCTTCGCCGATCGCCGCGACAATCCCGGCGGCTTCCAGCCCGAGGCCGGACGGCAGCGTCGCGGTCTCGATATAGCTGCCCCGGCGCAGCGAGGCCTCGGCGCGGTTGAGCCCGAGCGCCTTGACTCGGATCTGAACCTCGCGGGGCGCCGGCGGCGCAACCGCGATCTCCTCGATACGCAGCACCTCGGGACCGCCATGCTGGTGAAAGCGGACGACGCGGGCCATGGGCGAACTCCAAAACAATTGAATGGAATGCCGCTATGCCCGGCGGCGATCGCCGGATAAATCACCCGGTAGCTCCGACAATCGAAACCAGGAGTTTTGAATTGGATCGCCTCAGCAGCATGGCCGTCTTCGTCAGGGCGGTCGATCTCGGCTCGTTCGCGGCCGCCGCCGATGCCCTCGAGATGTCGGCCCCGATGGTCGGCAAGCATGTGCGCTTCCTCGAACAACGGCTCGGCGTCCGCCTGCTCCATCGCACCACGCGGCGGCAGAGCCTGACCGATTCAGGGCAAGCCTATTACGAGCGCTGCCGCATCGTGCTCGGCGAGGCCGAGGCCGCCGACGCGCTCGCCTCCGATCAATCGTCGCAGCCGCGCGGGCGGCTGCGGGTGACGATGCCGGCGCTGCTCGGCCGCTACTGCATCGTCCCCACGCTGCTGAAGCTCGCGCAGAAATATCCGGCGCTCGAGCTCGATCTCGCGTTCGGCGATCCGATCGCCGATCTGATGGAGGGCGGTCACGACCTTGCGATCAGGACCGGCGAGCTTAACGAGCAATCCGGCGTGATCGCGCGGCGCATCGCGCGCCAGCGCATGGTGGTGTGCGGCTCGCGCGCCTATCTGAAGGCCCATGGCAGGCCGCGCACGCTCGACGAGCTCGGCCGGCACCAGGCGATCGTCTACCGCCGCTCGGGCCGCGTTCGCCCCTGGCTGTTCCCGCGCGACGGTCTTGCGCCGCACGAGGTCTGGCCGGCCGGGCGGCTCAGGCTCGACGACCTCGAAGCCATCGCGGATGCCGCAGCGCGCGGCATGGGGCTGGCGTGGCTGCCCTCCTGGCTGGTGCGCGAACGCCTCGACACCGGCGCGCTGGTCCGCGTTCTCGGCGACAGCGGGGAATTTCCCTACGATTGCCACGCGCTGTGGCTGCCGACGCCGCGACTGCCACTCAAGATCCGCTTTGCGGTGGATGCGCTCGCGGCCGCGCTGCCGAAGCTCGTGGCGTAGCGCCGCGCCCCCGATTTGTTTGCAACGATTTCGCGCGCGCATCGTTGGCCGGTCAGCGCGGAACGTGCGGCCTCGTCCGATCCAGGTTCCGTGCCGCCTGTTGATGGAGCGCCAGCATGAACCAGCGCGATGACGACCTGAAAACCGCGATCGAGCGCAGCAACCCGAACGGCGTCGAGCCGCCCTTCTCCGAGGACGATCTGCAGCGCCGGCAACTCGGGCCGCGCGGCGTGCCCGGGCAACCGGACCCGGCGAAGATGACGCCGCAACGCGCCAAGAAGACGCCGGTCGATTCCGGTTCCGGCGGCCACACCGCCTGAACGCCGAAACAACGAAGAAACAAGAAAGGTTTCACGATGAGGATCACCAGCTTCAAGGACATGTATGTCGCCGAGCTTCAGGAACTCGCAAGCGTCGAGGATCAGCTCGCCGTGGCGCTAGCGCGGATGGCGGAGATCGCCTCGCATCCGTCGCTCAAGGATGCGTTCAGCCGCCATCACCGCGAGACCATCGTGCAGGGCGAGCGGTTGAAGTCGCTGCTGCGGATGCACGGGGCCGATCCGCTTGAGCACACCGACCAGGCCATGCAGGCGCTGATCCACGAGACCGCCAAGATGGTTTCGCTGCTGCCCGACGACAATCTGCGCGATGCCGGCCTCGTCGCGTCGGCGCAGAAGCTCGAGCATTACGAGATCGCCGCCTATGGCAGCGCGGCCGCCCTCGCCGGTCAGCTCAATCTGCGCGACGACCAGCGGCTGCTGCACGACAGTCTCGACGAAGAGCGACACGTCGACACGCTGCTGACGGCGCTCGCCAAGGGCGAGATCAACCAGGACGCCCTCGCCGCGTGACACGGCAGGATGGGTAGCCCGTAGGATGGGTAGAGCGCAGCGAAACCCATCAGCTCATCTCGCGAGCGGCACCACTATGGGTTTCGCGGAGTTCTATCATCGGGCCGCGCCTTGCGCGGCCCCGTTGGCTCTACTCATCCTACGCATCTACGCGCGCGGGAAAAATGCTGCTGCAAATTTCGCGCTTCGCGGGGCTGGTGTCGTTTTTATCTCGCGACTATTGCCCTGCATGAGCCATTCGATCAGCCTCTCATGATCGATGCCATGGGGAAGACGAACATGAGCTTCAGGTTCAAGCAGGTTTTCGCAGACACCCAACAGGAGCTCGGCGCCGATCCGGCGCAGGCGCAGGCCGTGTTCCAGGCGACTTCGCAACTCGGCGACGGCATCAACAGCAGCGTCACGGTCCGGCAATTCAACGTCAGCGTCGACGAGCCGCCGGCGCTGGGCGGCAAGGACACCGCACCGAACCCTGTCGAGTACATTCTCGCCGCGCTCGGCTCATGCCAGGAGATCACCTATCGGCTCTATGCCGACGCGATCGGCATTCCTCTCAACGGCGTCTCCGTCAAGCTGTCGGGCGCCATAGATCTGCGTGGCTTCTTCAGCGTCGATCCAAACGTGCGAGCCGGTTTCCAGCAGATCGAGGCCGAGGTCGCCATCGACAGCCCGGCCTCCGCGGCCGACATCGCCCGGCTGAAGGAAACCGTCGACCGTCATTGCCCCGTGCTGGACATCCTGCGCAACCCGACGCCGGTGGATCTGAAGCTGCGCACCGGACCGCTCAGCGTAGCCGCCTAGCTTCGCGATGTGAGCGTTAACTCACTCTCCACCATGCGCCGAGGCCGGCAGCGGTAACCATAAGGCTTAACAGCGCGTCAACGCTCCCCCAACAAGTCTAACTGTTTCTGATGGGGGAGAATGGCCCGTGGACGCATTTGCATTCGAATTTATGGGATTGGCGATGATCGCGCTCTGTCTCGTCGTGCTGGCGATGCCCGCCGCGCGCCGGCCGTCGAAGAACATCCGCTACGAGTGAGAGCCGCGAGAAATAACGCGCTCAAACGTCATCGAATGGCGATATACTCGCGCTGACAAGTCCTGACCTGGACACAAGTTGCGGGAATTGACGACGCTTGAACAACACCGACGTCCCGCAGCCCGGCACACCGCCCGCCACCGCGAGCTCGACGCATTCGCCGCTGGAGGTGCTGCTCATCTTCTTCAAGCTCGGCGTCAGCTGCTTCGGCGGCCCGATCGCCCATATCGGCTATTTCCGCGACGAGTTCGTCACCCGCAGGCGCTGGCTTGACGAACAGGCCTATGCGGATCTGGTCGCGCTCTGCCAATTCCTGCCGGGCCCTGCGAGCAGCCAGGTCGGCTTTTCGCTCGGCCTGATGCGCGCCGGGTACCTGGGGGCGCTGGCCGCCTGGACCGGATTCACGCTGCCCTCGGCGATCGCGCTCGTGCTGTTTGCCTTCGGCGCCAGCGGATTGAGCGGCCCTGCGGGTAGCGGCCTGGTGCATGGCCTCAAGCTGGTTGCGGTGGCGATCGTCGCCCAGGCCGTCTGGGGCATGGCGCGCTCGCTTTGCCCCGATCGCGAACGCGCCTCGATCGCGACGGTCGCAGCACTCGTCATCCTCGCCAGTTCGTCGTCGATCGCGCAGATCGGCGCGATCATTCTCGGCGCTGTCGCCGGGCTTTGGTTCTGCCAGGCGCAACAGGCCAACGGGGTCACCCATATCGCGATGCCGGTATCGCGCCGCGTTGGCGTCGCAGCGCTGATCCTGTTCGTCGCGCTGTTGGTCGGACTGCCGCTGCTGTCGCGGACATGGCCCGGCCTCGGCCTGTTCGAGGCCTTCTACCGCTCGGGCGCGCTGGTGTTCGGCGGCGGCCACGTCGTGTTGCCGCTGCTGCGCGAAGCCGTGGTGACGCCGGGCTGGATCGGCGACGATGCGTTCCTGACGGGCTACGGCGCCGCGCAGGCGGTGCCGGGTCCGCTGTTCACCTTTGCCGCCTATCTCGGCGCCGTGATCGGCGGCCTTCCGGGCGCGATCGTCGGCCTCGTCGGCATCTTCCTGCCGGGACTTCTCGTGCTGCTCGCGGCGCTGCCGTTCTGGGATAGCTTTCGCAAACGGCCGGCGGCGCAGGCCATGATGCGCGGCGTCAACGCCGCCGTCGTCGGCCTTCTGGGGGCCGCGCTCTACAATCCGGTGTGGACCAGCAGCGTCCACCGTCCGCTCGATTTCGGCATCGCGCTGGCCGGCTTCGTCCTGCTCACGGCATGGCGCGCGCCGCCGCTCGTGGTGGTCGTGCTCAGCGCGGCTGGCGGCATCGCCACGGGGCTCCTGCAATCGTGAACGACCGCGCGGTCGTTTCGCCGGGTGGATTAAGAACGCCTTCATGCCTCGCCGCCACGATAGCGGATATATGCCGAGCGCTTCTAAACAACCGGATCCGACCCGGGTTCCCGTGCTGGACCTGCTGCGGCTTGCCGCGGTCGGGGCCGTGATCCTGTATCACTACGGCTTCTGGGGCGTGGCATCGAACGGCGTGCAAAAGGTGGCAATGCCGTACCTCGCCCCGGTCGCGCAATACGGCTTCCTCGGCGTCCCCGTGTTCTTCGCGATCTCCGGCTTCGTCATCGCCTATTCCGCCGAAGGCCGCACGCCGGTCGGTTTCGCGATCGCCCGCTTCAGCCGGATCTATCCGACCTTCGTCATCTGCATGACGCTGACCTTCCTCGCGACGCTGCTGTTGGGCCACGCGTACTTCCACGTGACGTGGGGGCAATGGCTGACAAACCTGTTCATCGCGGCCCCGATGCTCGGTCAGCCCTACATGGACGACGCCTACTGGTCGCTGGTGATCGAGGTCGTGTTCTACGTCTGGATCGCGCTGTTCCTGACCTGGGGCATCTTTCCGCGGCGCATCGACACGATCATCGTGGCGTGGATCGCAATCACCTTCGCCAACGAGCTGACCCTCGACGTTCCGCTGTTCGAGAAGCTGTTCATGGCCGACGACAGCGGCTTCTTCGCCGTCGGGCTCCTGATCTATGAGCATTACCGCGGACGGCGCGACACCAGGCTCTACAGCCTGCTGACGCTGGCGATCGGCACGGCGACGTTCCAGGCCGTGCACAAGCTGGAGCGGCTCGGCGTCCACACCCATGGCAGCTTCGATCCCCGCGTCGTGACGGTGATCTGCATCGTATCGCTCGGCATCGTGTTCGCCGCCACTCGCATCAAGTCGGTAGCCCTGCCTGCAGGCCTCGTCAGGGCCGTCGGCGGCATCACCTATCCGCTCTATCTGCTGCATCTGCAGCTCGGCTACGTCATCCTGCTCCTGATCACGCCAACGCCGGACGCGCTGTCGACCGCGCTGGTCGTGACGGGCATGGTGGTGCTGGCATGGCTCGTCTGGCGCTTCCTCGAAGGCCCCGCGCATTATCTCGTCAGGGACAGGCTGACGACGCTGGCCTCGCGGCACGGATGGCCGTCACGCATTCGCGCGAACGAAGCCCGGATCGAACGGGACGACGTTGCCTCGCCAATCGAGGCCAGCAGCATCGCCAACCGCTGATCAATCCGGCGCAAACCGCCGGAACAGCATCCACCCAACGTTGCCGCCCTAGCGAACCTTGGGCCGAAGCGAACACCATCATTCATCTGCGATGCGTGGTGACGACGATCAGGCGTAAGGGGGCGGATGGCGCCGGGGGGCCTCGCTATCCTCAGACCCGCCCGCTCCATTCATGATCTCCGGGCATTTCCATTGCCAGTTCATTCGCAAGCTCGAGCGCTTCCTTGACGTCAGGCGCAAGCAGACCTTCCGTGAATGTTCGGACAACGGGTAGCAGCAGCTCGGCTGCTCGCGCCTGTTTGCCGGAATGTCGCCATAAGCGCGCCAGGCTGACAGCTGACCGTAATTCAAAGGACCGCGCGCTTTGCCTGCGCGCCAGCTCGATCGAGGCGAGGAACATTCGCTCGGCGGATTCAACGGACGATGATCTCGAATCATTGAGCGTCATCTCACCTTGCAGACGATAGATCTCAGCTTCGTAAAAATGCTCTCCCGTTCTTCTCCCGATCGCCAGTGCGCTGTCGAGTTCGTGCAAGGCAGCATCCGGCAAGCCGGCACTTGCATAAGCCTTCGCGAGCAGGCTTCTGAACCAGCAACTGGCTAGCCGGGCGCTCATGCCCTCATAGCCGTCGATAGCCATTCGCATCTGGTTCAATCCCTCATCGACATTCCCGAGCTCGGTCATCGCCCATCCTCGCAGGATGGTCGTCTGATGCTTCCAATGCAGGAAGCCGTGTTCCGATGAGAGAGCCAGTGCCCTGTTGGTGTAGTCGTGGGTCCCTTCGACATCGCGGAGATGCTGGCAAACGTAAGCGCCGAATGTCAGCGCAAATGACAGCGTGAAGGGGTGGCGAAGGTCTTCCGCTTCCGAAATAGCCTGCTGGCTATATCGGCGCGCCGCGTCAGGACGGCCCAGAAACCACGACACGTACCCGAGATACGAGAGCGAGACGATGCCAGGATGGATGCCATGCGTTGCCGTCAGGGCGCCGTGTAGATCAGGACTGTACAGATTCCTGAAGCGATGAAGGTGATGTTCGGCGGCGACAAACCGCCCGCGGTACAGCATGGTCATCGCGATCGCCCGATGCGCCTCGATCAGATATCCCGTCTGTTGCGTCGCGGACGAACTTTGGTTCGATGCCTCGCGCCTTGCGAACTGCAGGAGCTCCGCGCTCAGCTCATGCGCCCGTGCGAGATCGCCGCGGATGAAGTGGCACACCCAAAGTCCGCGCGTCGCCGCAAAGACCTTCGCCATGTTGCCAAGATTCCGGCCGAGTTCGAGCGCGCGAACATAGTTCTCCTCGACTTCCTGCACGGCGTATCCCTTTGCCGCGATCAGGGCGGTACCCAGGGCGATGCGAAGCTCAAGCTCGGACTCGTTTCGGCCCTGCATGCCGGGTGAGGCTTGCAGAACCCCGAGCCCACGACGCAAATGACCGATCGCCTCCAGAGTCGCACCCTTCATCGCGGCCTGCTTTCCGGCCTTGAGCCAGAAACCCGCAGCCGGCTCGCTTTGTCCAGACTCGGTCAGGTGGTAGGCGAGAAGCTCCGGTTCGCGCTCGATCTTTTCCGGATATTTTTCGGCCAGCACGCGTCCGATCTTGGCGTGCAGCGTCCGTCTTTCCCTGTGCAACAAGCTTTCATGCGCCGCATTCTGGATCATCACGTGCTTGAACGAGTACAGCGCCTCCGGCAGAAAGCCGAAGCGGACGATCAATCCGGCTGCCTCCAGATGGTTCAGGGCGGCTTCGATCCGGTCCGCCGGCGCTTCGGCAACCTCGCGAAGGATCTCATAAGAAAACTCGCGGCCGATGGTGGCGCCGATCTGCGCGATTTTCTTGAACGATCCCATCCGGTCGAGGCGGGCCATCAGGGAATCGTTCAATGTCGCGGGAATAGCGAGCTGACGCCACGGACCGGACAAGACGTAACGTCCATGTTGCTCAGTCAAGACGTCGGATTCGAGAACGGCCTTGGTCAGCTCTTCAAGGAAGAGCGGCACGCCATCGGTTTTGACGATGATGTCCTCAATCACCTCTCGGGGAAGCTCCTTTTCTCCAGCCACACGTTCGACCAATATCGTGCGGACCTGTCGGCCGAGACGCTTGAGGTTCGCACTGATGGTGTGCGCGTGATCCTTCCAGCCCGGCTGAAACTCCGGACGACAGGTGATCACGACAAGGATCGACGTGGTGCGAACGTTCTCCACCAGCAGATCGAGCACGGCCCGCGAGGTGGGATCGATCCAATGTGCGTCCTCAAAATCGATCAGGAGCGTCTGCTCGCGCGCTTGCGCGAGCAGATGGTTGACGAGCGTGGCGATCGTCGCATCCTTCAGCTGTTGCGGCGAGAGATCCAGGGCCGCGTAGCGGTCCCCGGTGGGAATTGAAAGCAACGCCGCAAGGATCGGCACCACTGTCGCCGCCTCGCCGTTCGAGGCGGCGACACCGGCTTCAAGCTTTGTCAGCCAAAGCGCAGACGCGTTCTCGCCGTCAAGGCCGAGCGCGAATTTGAGATGCTCGATGAAGGGGTGAAAAGCGGTGCTGCTGTAATAGGGAGAGCACTGGAACGAAACTTGTCCGTGCTGATCACCCGCGATCCGCTCCCGCAATTCCTGAACGATCCTGGACTTTCCGATTCCCGGCTCGCCCGTCAGCAGCACGACCTGCCCCTCATCGGCTTTCGCTTGCTGCCAACGCGTGAGCAGCAACGCCACCTCTTCGGTGCGGTTGACCAGCGGCGTCAATCTGGAGCCCATGGCCGCGGCAAATCGCGTCTCGGCGCGGCAGGGCCGAACCACGAGCCAGGCCTGGGCCTTCGCGGATATCCCCTTCAGCGCGTGAAATCCGAAGTCCTGGTAGTCGAACTTTCCTCTCAGCAGGGATTGCGTCGAAGACGCAATGACGACGCCGTCCGGAGGCGCCAAGGCCTGCAGACGGGCAGCCAGATTTGGCGTCTCGCCGACTGCGGAATCGTGCTCCTCAGTGTCCTGTCCAACCAGGTCTCCGACGACAACAAGGCCGGTCGCAATCCCGATGCGCACACTGGGCCCATGACTTGCAACGTCGCGGGCGTCACTCGCTCTCGCCGACGACAGGCTCCGTACAATTTCGAGCGCCGCACGCACCGACCGCTCGGCGTCATCCTCATGGGCATTCGGATAGCCAAAATAGACCAGAATGCCGTCCCCGAGGTAGCGGGCCGCGAAGCCTTCGTACCGCTTGACCACGCTGACGCACTTTTCCCTGAAGCTCGCGATCATGTCGCGGACGTCTTCGGGATCGAACTGTTCGGACAGCGAGGTCGAACCAACCATGTCGCAGAACATCACGGTCAGCTGGCGCCGCTCGGCGCTCACCGCTGCGCCTTCCGCGACGCTCCTGCCGCCGGCGGGACCGTTTGCCGAACGGGTCAGGGAAGCAACCGCGCGCTGCAAGCGCTTGCGGTCTCCCAGCGGAAGTCCAAGTTCGACCAGATCCTGCTCGGTCAAATCGGGCAGGATGTCCAAACCGATGCGATGCAGGACAAAGAGGTCGCTGTACTGGCCGAGATCAACGGTTTCGAGCCAGTGCTTGAGAGCAGCCTCCATATCGGCGCTTGGCTGTTTCTCCGGCATTGTGATCCGTCCGACTGCGGGCCATTGGCGACAATGGGCCTCGTTCGACGATGCCAAGGGACCTGTTTACCCCAGACTGGACGCGTTCACAAAGTGCGAAAACAAGGAGCAGACCGATCGAAGACGCACTCTGCCCTCGGTCGCTCAGATATTCGAGATAGCGCACGCGCCGGTATTTTGGCCCTTCGCCGACTGCGATGGCGCTGTAGGCGAAACCAGAGTCGCCCCCTCGGGCGCCACCATCCGACCTCCGGCATGCTCGGCACTCGGCGCGACAAAGGCGCCCGGCGAACGATGGCGTGACGTACGAATTTGCGCGCGGAGCCATTCGATTTTGCGCGCTATGGCGGGCAGCCCCTGCCACTGAGTTGCCCGTCCTGGGTTATCCAGTCGTTGGCAACGCTGCTCAGCGCCGTGACCAGCGATTGCTCGCCAATCCGGCACAGAACACCGCATCAGCGCTGTTGGGGATGGTCTGCGCGAATCATCGGTCGACATCCGGCGAGGTTTGGGTCGTCGGCTCATCGCGATAGCGAAGCCGGCCATAGGCCCTCCGCATCACCATCGTCGTCTTCTCGACGGTTTGACGAGGGTACAGGGTTGCAGCCAGTTTGAGACAGAGATCGTCGAGATTATCCGCGCGCG
Organism: Bradyrhizobium sp. USDA 4502; assembly: GCF_054063355.1. Taxonomy (NCBI): domain Bacteria; kingdom Pseudomonadati; phylum Pseudomonadota; class Alphaproteobacteria; order Hyphomicrobiales; family Nitrobacteraceae; genus Bradyrhizobium; species Bradyrhizobium sp. USDA 4502. The sequence continues at coordinate 2,560,846 of NZ_JBSSGF010000001.1, read as the reverse complement.
TCGTCCGAGATAGCCGGCACGACGCTGCGGCACTGCGCGCGACCCAGCACGTAGATGACGGGATTTCTCGTTCGCCAGCACAAGCAGAATTCAGCCGGCGCCGCCGGGTGACCGAACTCCGCCGTCATAGCGGTATCGAACATCCGCTTGAAAGAGCCGCGACCACGATGCGTGTCTCTGACGGCGGTACCCGAGAGATAGATCACCGACGTGCCGGCAAGGGCGAGGCGCTGAATGATGAGGTAAGCCACGCATTCACCGCCGTGATGGAGCAGGACAATGCCGTGGTCGGGCTTGAACGGAGAGTGTTCGTGGGACCAGAACTTTTCCTCCGTCAGCCAATTCGTGTCGATGATGCTGTTGATGCTCTCGAGCACTGCATCGCGGCGTTGTTCTGGGACTTCAGAGGCGATTTGAAACAGCTCGCTGGTGACAGCCCCGGGCTGCGTCGCGATCACGATAGCGGCTCCTCGTTGGTCATCGACTTCAGGTTGCTTTGGCAGAGTACGGCACCCATGATCGGCCAGGCAAGCCGGCCCCCGAGAAAGCTCAGCATTCCGGTTGACCCAAATCGCCATCCCGACGGCGCAGGCTCCCGCAGCGGCGCGCCCCCACTACGACTGTCATCGTCCGCGAAAGCGGGCGATCCAGTACGCCGCGGCCTCTCGGTTCGAGCACAACTGTCTCTGGAATACTGGGCGGATTCAACCGGTCGAGCCGGGCGATCAAAGCTGCAAGTGGGGACGCAATGACGGCGCGGTGCGCCTCGTCACCATGACGGGTCGGTTGCAGAAGTCCGCAAATGTCACAGCCCCAAGCGTGGCGACGCATGACTTCGGAATAATGGAAAAATATCGCTGATTTGCCCGACGTGTCAAGTTGCCGTGTCGAACTTGCCGTGTCGAACACCGCTAGCTGTCGGCTCCTTTGCATGGGGTTGTTTTCGATATTTTGGTCGTGCGTCCCGGCGCCAGCGGGCTATCGCCTGTGGCGCTCAGCCCCCGTTCGTCATGCCCGGTCAAGCCGGGCGGTGACACCGAAGATGGCGGACGACCGACGAACTGCCGGCACGACCGGGCCGAAAACACCCTCGAATCACGCCCAATCAATTCAAAAACGGCCCGTCCCTCACCCCGCGCAGGGCCAAAATCCCTGCAAGACCCTTGACATAGCTGCCCTTTCGGCAGAACGCGTGTGGTCAAGCCGTTATGGACACTTCATGGATTTGATTAGCACGACCTCCGACCTCGCCGCCGCCTGCGACCGGCTCGCCAAACACAAGGTCATCACTGTCGACACCGAGTTCCTGCGGGAGACGACCTACTATCCGCTGCTCTGCGTCGTGCAGATGGCGAGCGCGGAAGAAGCGGTCGTGGTCGACGCGCTGGCACCCGGCATCGACCTCAAGCCGTTCTTCGACTTGATGTCGAACGAGGCCGTGCTCAAGGTTTTCCACGCCGCGCGGCAGGACATCGAAATCGTCTGGCACCTCTCCGGCACGATCCCGCATCCGATCTTCGACACCCAGGTCGCCGCCATGGTGCTCGGCTATGGCGACAGCATCGCCTATGACCAGCTCGTCGACCGCGTGACCGGCCACCGCCCCGACAAGACCCATCGCTTCACCGACTGGTCGCGCCGGCCGCTGACCGACGAGCAGCTCCACTACGCCGTCTCCGACGTGACCCATCTGCGCGAAGTGTTCGCAGCCCTCGATGCCGATCTGAAGAAGCGCGACCGTAGTGACTGGGTCAGCGAGGAGATGGAGGTCCTGACCTCGCCGAAGACCTACGACTTCCATCCCGAGCGCGCCTGGGAGCGGCTCAAGACCCGCGTCCGCAAGCCGCGCGAGCTCGCGGTGCTGATCGAGGTCGCGGCCTGGCGCGAGCAGGAGGCGCAGAGCCGCGACGTGCCGCGTTCACGCGTGCTCAAGGACGATGCGGTCGGCGATATCGCCACCCATGCGCCGACCTCGCTGGAGAAGCTCGGCAATCTGCGCTCGCTGCCGAAGGGCTTTGAGCGCTCGAAATGGGGCGCCGACATCATTGCTGCCGTGCAGCGCGGGCTCGCCCGCGACCAGGCCACGCTGCCCAAGCTGGAAAAGCCGAGAAACAATTCCAACGGTGCGGCGACCGTCGAACTATTGAAGGTGCTGCTGCGCATGACCTCGGAGCGGCACGGCGTCGCCAGCAAGGTGATCGCCACCGTCGACGACCTCGAGCAGATCGCTGCCAGCGATCAGGCCGAGGTCGGCGCCCTGCACGGCTGGCGCCGCGAACTGTTCGGCGAGGCCGCGCTCAAGCTCAAGCACGGCCAGCTCGCGCTCGCGATCGACAAGGGCCGCGTGGTGCGGGTGGACCGGGGTTAGCGCGCGCCGTTCGCCTGGTGCGCCCCAGGTTCCACCGGCAGTCGGCCAGTGGCCGAACAGGTTGCGCCGAAGCTTGACCGGCACAGGCTGAGGTTGCGTCACGCAAAACCACCGCGCTTGCTAAGGCGCAATTTTCGTGTTGCAATCCCCTCACAATCGGATTGCGGCCGTTCGACTGTGCGTTTCGCGACGTTGATATCCAAGGCTTCGATGTACAGGGCTTCGATAGGCGAAACTTCGGACTTGAAGACTTTGGATCTGACGACCCGGGAAGTGAACAGACAGCGCAAAGTCCGCTTGTGGCGTGGCACGTGGAAAACGTGGCCGCGTCTTTTTTATGTCTAAACTGGGAGAGAGACGATGCCGAAGGGTACCGTCAAATGGTTCAACCCGACCAAAGGTTACGGGTTCATCAAGCCAGCCGTCGGCGACAAGGACGTGTTCGTCCATATCTCGGCGGTCGAGCGCGCGGGCCTCAGCACATTGAACGAGAACCAGTCCGTCGAGTACGAGCTGGTGGAGAACCGCGGCAAGGCGTCGGCAGAGAACCTCAAGGTTCACTGAACGCCGCTGCCAGCGGAATTCATCCTGATGCCTCCCCCGGCCGCATCACCCCGGGGGATGTCTCCTGCAACCGCGCGCTAGGGCGCCGGCGCGATCAGCGTATGGTCGGTTGCGCCGCTGCCCAGGGTCTTGCAGAGATCGCCTTCGAGCTTGAGCCGGCCGCTTGCCAGCAGCCGCAGCGCCTCCGGATAGATGCGATGCTCGATGGTGATCACGCGCGCGGCGAGCGTCTCGGCGGTGTCGTCGTCAGCGACCGTGACCGCGCCCTGCATCACGATCGGTCCGGCGTCGGTCTCCGGGATCACGAAATGCACCGTCGCTCCGGACAGCTTGACCCCTGCACGCAACGCCTGGCCGTGCGGATCGAGACCCGGAAAGCAAGGCAGCAGCGAGGGATGGATGTTGAGCATCCGCCCGTACCAGTGCCGCGCGAACTCGGCGGTGAACAGCCGCATGAAGCCGCCGAGGCAGATCAACTCGACCTGCCTGTCATCGAGCGTGCGCTGCAGCACGGCCTCGAAGCCGGCGCGGTCCTTGCCGAACGGCTTGCTCTCGATGACGATGGTCGCAATGCCGCTGGCGGCCGCCTTCTCGAGCCCGGCGGCATCGGCGCGGTTCGAGATCACGGCCACGATCTCGGCTGGGAAATCCGCAGCCTTCGCAGCCTCGATCAGCGCGGCCATGTTGGAGCCGCGGCCGGAGATCAGGATGGCGACGCGGCGCTTCATCGCGAGAGATCGAGATGACCGTTATAGATCACGCGATGCTCGCCTTTGGCCTCGATCACCTCGCCGAGCAACGTCACGGTCTCGCCGCCGGCGGTGAACGCCTCGGTCACGGCGTCGACCGCATCAGCCTTGACGATCGCGATCATGCCGATGCCGCAGTTGAAGGTGCGCAGCAGTTCGAGTTCGGCGATGCCGCCCTGCTCGGCCAGCCATTTGAACACCGGGAGCACCGGCAGCCGCGCCAGATCGATGCCGACGCCGAGATGCTTCGGCAGCACGCGCGGAATGTTGTCGGTGAAGCCGCCGCCGGTGATGTGGGCGAGCCCCTTCACCGCGCCGGTGTCGCGGATCGCGCGCAGGCAGGATTTCACATAGAGCCTGGTCGGCGTCAGCAGCGCTGCGCCAAGCGTCATGACCGGCGCGAACGGCGCCGGCGCGTCATAGGCGACGCCGGACTGCTCGACGATCTTGCGCACCAGCGAATAGCCGTTGGAGTGCACGCCGGAGGAAGCCAGCCCGATCACGGCATCGCCCGCCGCGATATTCGCGGTCGGCAGCAGCGTGCCGCGCTCGGCCGCGCCGACCGCAAAGCCGCCGAGGTCGTAATCGCCATCCTTGTAGAGGCCGGGCATCTCGGCGGTTTCGCCGCCGATCAGCGCGCAGCCGGATTCGCGGCAGCCCTCGGCGATACCAGCGACGATCTGCGCGGTGGCCTCCGGGTGCAGCTTGCCGCAGGCGAAATAGTCGAGGAAGAACAGCGGTTCCGCGCCCTGCACGACGAGGTCGTTGACCGACATCGCGACCAGATCGATGCCGATACCGCCATGAATGCCGGTCTCGATCGCGATCTTCAGCTTGGTGCCGACGCCATCGGTCGCGGCCACCAGGACCGGATCCTTGAAGCCGGCGGCCTTGAGGTCGAACAGCCCGCCGAAACCGCCGATCTCGGCGTCCGCGCCAGGCCGCGCGGTGGCCCGCACCATCGGCTTGATCAGATCGACCAGTCGATTGCCGGCGTCGATATCGACACCCGAATCCGCGTAAGTGAGCCCGTTTTTGCGCTCGGTCATGCCCAATTCCAGATGATCAGGGGCTGGTTACGAGGAATTCCGCCCCCGCGCAATGGCTCGCGGCGCTGCCGCCGCGATACTATGTAGATAACACAAGGCGGCTGCGCAAAAGAGCCGGATATCGAGTAAAATCAGGCTTCTAGCCGGGAAGCGATCCAAGTTGAGCATTCCGAACATCATCACCCTCGGCCGCATCATCCTGGTGCCGGTGATCGTCTGGGCCATCGTGTCCAGCCAGATGGAGATTGCGTTCGCGATCTTCGTGATCGCCGGCGTCTCGGACGCGGTCGACGGTTTCCTCGCCAAGCGCTTCAACATGACGAGCGAGCTCGGCGCCCTGCTCGATCCGCTCGCCGACAAGGCGCTCCTGGTGTCGATCTATGTCGCGCTCGGAATCTGGGGCGCGGTGCCGCGCTGGATCGTGATTCTCGTGGTGTCACGCGACATCATGATCGTCTCCGCCGTGATTGTGTCATGGTTGTTCGACAAGCCGGTCGAGATGAAGCCGCTGATGGTGTCGAAGCTGAACACGGTGGCGCAGGTCGCGTTCGCAGCGCTGGTGCTGGCCTCGCTCGGCTTCGGCTTTCAGCCACATCCTTACGACCTGATCCTGATGGGCCTGGTCACGATCTTTACTTTGGGTTCGGTGTCCCTCTATCTCGTGGAGTGGGTGCGGCACATGAGCACCATCGAAGCTCGGTAGGCGGGATCCGGAAAAGTGGAAGCCGGTTTTCCCGCGACAAACGCGACGCGTTTGCGCATGGCTAAAATGAAGTGGTTTGGAGACCTGCGTGGCCAGTAGCGTTCAACCTCGTCAATTGGCCTTGGCCCTGCCGCACGAGGAGAAGCTGACCCGCGACGATTTCCTTGAGGGCCCTGCCAATGAGGCGGCGCTGGCGCTGATCGACGGCTGGCCGGACTGGCCAAACCGAATCATGCTGCTGGTCGGGCCTGACGGCTCCGGCAAAAGCCACCTCGCCGCGATCTGGGCCGAGAGCGCCGGCGCGCGCTCGACCGCGGCGCATGCGCTGACCGCCGACACGGTGCCGACCGCGCTTGCGACCGGTGCGCTCGTCGTCGAAGACCTGAGGCCGGCGGATTTCGACGAGCGCGCAATGTTTCATCTGATGAATCTGGCGCGCCAGGACGATGCCTACGTGCTGATCACGGCGCGCATTCCGCCCTCGGCGTTCGAGATCGAATTGCGCGACCTGCGGTCGCGGCTCCGCGCGGTGCCGACCGTGACGCTGCTGCCGCCGGACGACCAGCTGTTCCGCGGCCTGATTGTCAAGTTCTGCGCCGACCGCCAGATGAGCGTGGACGAACCGCTGGTCAGCTATCTGAGCAACCGGATCGAGCGTTCCTACGTTGCCGTCCGGCAGGCGGTCGAGCTCCTGGATACCGAGGCACTCCGGCTCGGCCGTCCCGTCACGCGGGCGCTGGCGGCGGAGCTGTTGCGCGACGCCTGATCCATCCCGCGGCTTGACGGCGCAGGCGAGCGGAACATCAATGTCATCGAAACGTCATCGCAATATCACATGGTCTCTGCGGCTCTCGGCTACACCGCCCCGGCCCTGCCCTGAATTGGACCAGCACTTTATGGACTCGGCACAAGCTACTGAAATCAAAGAAAAAGAGGCGGAATTTCCCGCCATTCCCGCAATCGCGACCAGCCCCGAACGCTTCATCAACCGGGAGCTCTCCTGGCTGCACTTCAACCGGCGGGTGCTCGAGGAATCGGTCAATCTCGGCCATCCCGTGCTGGAGCGGGTCCGCTTCCTGTCGATTTCGGCGAATAACCTCGACGAGTTCTTCATGGTCCGTGTCGCCGGCATCAAGGCGCAGGTCCGCGAGGGCATTACCGAGCGCAGCCCGGACGGCCTGCTGCCGGCCGATCAGCTCGTGATGATCAACAAGACCGTCTCGCAGCTCGCCTCCGACCAGCAGGCGATCTGGAGCGACCTGCGGGATATCCTGGCCAAGGTCGGCATCCAGCTGGTCGACGGCCGCGACGTCACCAAGTCCGAGCGCAGCTGGATCGAGGATCACTTCCTCCACAGCATCTTCCCGCTGCTGACGCCGCTGGCGATCGACCCGGCGCATCCCTTCCCGTTCATCCCGAATCTCGGCTTCACGGTGGCGCTGCAATTGTCGCGGATCTCCGACGGCAAGGCGATGAACGCGCTGATCCGCATGCCCGGCAAGATCGACCGCTTCATCCGCATCCCCTCCACCAAGGAAGGCGCGCCGGCGCGGCTGATCACGCTGGAGCAGGCCACCGGTCTCTTCATCGGCCGCCTGTTCCCCGGCTACACCGTCAAGGGCCAAGGCGCATTCCGCATCATCAGGGACTCCGAACTCGAAATCGAGGAAGAGGCCGAAGATCTCGTTCGCCTGTTCGAGACCGCGCTCAAGCGGCGCCGCCGCGGGTCGGTGATCCGGCTCGAGATCGAGGCCACGATGCCCGAAGAGCTGCGCATCTTCGTGCAGCACGCCTTGTCGGCCGCAGACGACGAAGTGATCCTGGTCGACGGCGTGCTGGCGATGAACGAGCTGTCGCAGCTCACCCGCCTCAATCGCCCCGACCTCGAATTCCCGCCCTATGTGCCGCGCCACCCCGAGCGGGTGCGCGATCATGGCGGCGATATCTTCGCCGCCATCCGCCAGAAGGACCTCGTGGTCCATCACCCCTACGAATCCTTCGACGTCGTGGTGCAGTTCCTGCAGCAGGCGGCACGCGATCCCGACGTGGTCGCGATCAAGCAGACGCTCTATCGCACCTCGAACAATTCGCCGATCGTGCGCGCGCTGGCGGAAGCCGCCGAGGCCGGCAAGTCGGTGACCGCGCTGATCGAGCTGAAGGCGCGCTTCGACGAGGAAGCCAATATCCGCTGGGCCCGCGACCTCGAACGCGCCGGCGTGCAGGTGGTCTACGGCTTCATCGAATTGAAGACGCATGCCAAGCTGTCGATGGTGGTGCGCCGCGAGGGCGGCAATCTCACGACCTATGTGCACACCGGCACCGGCAACTATCACCCGGTCACCGCGCGCATCTACACCGACCTCTCCTACTTCACTTCGGATCCGATCATCGGCCGCGACGTCGCGCGGGTCTTCAACTACATCACCGGCTATGCCGAGCCGAGCGACATCGAGAAGATGGCGGTGTCGCCGCTGACGCTGCGCAAGCGGATCATCGAGCACATCCACGGCGAGATCGCCCACGTCAAGCACGGCCGGCCCGGCGCGGTCTGGATGAAGATGAATGCGCTGGTCGACCCTGATATCATCGACGCGCTGTACGAGGCCTCGCAGGCCGGCGTCTCGGTCGAGCTCGTGGTGCGCGGCATCTGCTGCCTGCGGCCGGGGCTGCCGGGACTGTCGGAGAACATCCGCGTCAAATCGGTGATCGGCCGGTTCCTGGAACACGGCCGAATCTATTGCTTCGGCATGGGTCAGGGCCTGCCGAGCACAAAAGCTGCTGTGTATATCTCGTCCGCTGACATGATGCCGCGAAACCTCGACCGCCGCGTCGAGGTTCTCTGTCCGCTGCAAAATCCCACGGTGCATCAGCAGGTTCTCGAACAGATCATGGTCGCGAACCTGAAGGACACCGAGCAAAGCTGGCAATTGTTGCCGGATGGGTCGTCAACGCGTATGAAGGCCGCGAAAGGCGAAGAGCCCTTCAATCTGCATGACTACTTTATGACAAATCCGAGTCTGTCCGGCCGTGGTAAGTCTCTCAAGGAATCTTCACCGCGCCGTCTCACGCGTCGCAACGAGCGTCAGCAGCCATCGTCTTAAGGGGGCCTTACGGTGAAGCGGCCGCGGAAGCGCGCTTCCAGCGTCGCTGTCATCGATATCGGCTCGAACTCGGTTCGTCTCGTGGTCTACGAGGCGATGGCGCGCAGCCTCATCACAATCTTCAACGAGAAGGCGCTGTGCGGGCTCGGGCGCGAGGTGCAGAGCACCGGCCTGCTCGCAACCGATGCCGTCAACAAGGCGCTCACCGCGCTGCGCCGTTTTCGTGCGCTGTGCAAGATCCAGCAAGTCGGCCGCGTCTACGCGATCGCGACCGCGGCCTGCCGCGACGCCAAGAACGGTCCGGACTTCATCGCCAAGGCCGAGCGCATCTGCGGCGCCAAGATCGAGATCCTCACCGGGCCGCGTGAAGCGAAGCTATCCGCGCTCGGCGTCGTCTCGGGCGTGCACAATCCGAACGGCATCGTCGGCGATCTCGGCGGCGGCTCGCTTGAACTGATCGATGTCAAGGGCAGCCGCGTGCGCAGCGGCGTGACGCTGCCGCTCGGCAGCCTCGCGCTGCAGGACCTCTCCAACAAATCGCTCAAGCGCGCCGAACGCATCGTCAAGAACGAGCTGCTCGGCGTCGCCCAGCTCAAGACCGGCCGCGGCCGCACCTTCTATGCCGTCGGCGGCACCTGGCGTGCGCTGGCGCGCATTCACATCATCCAGAGCGGCTACCCGCTCAAGGTGATGCACGGCTATTCGATCCCGGCGGCCGACGCACTCGACTTCGCGCAGCGGCTGCGACGGCTGGCGGCCACCAACATGCTGGCCAATATCGAGTCGGTCGCCGACGCGCGGCGGCCGCTATTGGCCTATGCCGCGCTCGTGCTCGAATACATCATCCGCGTGGCCCAGCCGAAGACCATCGTGTTCTCGACCTTCGGCGTACGCGAGGGCCTGCTCTACGAGATGCTGCCGCAGGCCGAACGCGCCAAGGACGGACTGCTCTGCGCCGCGCAGAATCTCAACGAATTGCTGTCGCGCTCGGCCCGCCACGCCCAGGAGCTGACGGCGTGGACCGACCGGCTGGTGCGCGTCGTCAGGCTACGCGAGACCGAGGAAGACCGCAGGCTGCGGCACGTCGCCTGCCTGCTCTCCGACATCGGCTGGCGGGTGCATCCCGATCATCGCGGCGAGGAAACCCTCAGCCTGATCATGAACGGCAATTTCGGCTCGATCACGCATCAGGGCCGCGCCTTCGTCGCGCTCTCGGTGTTCTATCGCTACGCCGGGCTCAGCGAGGAAAACGAGCCGCCGCCGCAGATCCGCGCGCTGGTGACGCCGGCGATGGACGAGCGCGCCCGCGTGCTCGGCGCCGCATTTCGCGTCGCGCATCTGATCACGGCGGCGCGCACCGGCGTGCTGCCGGCAACCCATTTCCGCACCCAGGGCCGCAAGCTGATGCTGGTGTTCGAGCACCGGATGGTGGATCTGGTCGCCGACCGCGTCGGCAGCCGCTTCAAGCAATTGGCGCGGCTGGTCGGGCGCGCCGGCTCGATCGTGCGGCGCTAGGGCATGATCCGGAAAAGTGCGAAGCGGTTTTCCCTCGCGACAAACGCGGAATGCGTTTGCGCGGAGATCATGCTCAAACAACGAGCTCGACCCAATCGCATCGCGATTTAGGGCTCACGCCGCCTTGGCGGCGTGCTTGGCCTTGCGGAGTGCGTGGCGGCGCCAGATCGACCCCACGACCAGCACCACGATGATGCCGAGCACCGCGAGCGCGATCTCGCCGCCATTGCCGCCATGGGCGAATTGCGGCGACATCCCGACCGACGTCAGCCAGGAATCGAGCTTGGTACCGAGCGGTCCGGCGAACAGCGCGTCCAGCTTCGGATGCACGGCGGGATCGGTCGCGATGACGTCACCCGCGATCCAGCCGAGCAGCGCGGCACCGGCCCAGACCAGGACCGGCAGCTTGGTGAGCAGCGCCATGATCAGCGCCGCGCCGGCAACGATCAGGGGAACGCTGATCGCAAGTCCGAGCACCAGCAGCGGCACGCTGCCATTAGCGGCGGCAGCCACGGCGATCACATTGTCGAGGCTCATCACGATGTCGGCGACGACGACGATCTGAACCGCGGCCCACAGATGCGCGGCCGCGTGCACGCTGTCCTCGTCCTCCTGCTCCGGCACCAGCAGCTTGGCGGCAATCACGATCAGCGCCAGTCCGCCGACCAGCTTCAAATAGGGAAGCTCCATCAGGCTGGCGACGATGCCGGTAAAGATGACGCGCAGCAGCACTGCCGCGGCGGCGCCGAGAATCATGCCCCACAGGCGCTGGCGCGGCGCGAGCCCGCGGCAGGCGAGCGCGATCACGAGCGCGTTGTCGCCCGACAGCAGGACGTTGATCCAGATGATCTTGCCGACGGCGACCCAGAACGTCGGCGTCGCCATCTCGTTCTTGAATTCGGTGAAGAACGCGCCGATGTACGCCGGATCAAAGATCTGCCACAGCCAGTCCACAGCGAGTCCTATTCGGCCTTGCGGCCGCCCCTGGCGGCGGTCGTCCGCCGCTCCCCGGTTCTACTTCGACGCGGTCTCCTCGGGAGACCGCGCCACTTTCAGCAATACGGTGTCAGCCGACGATCTCGTTGCCGGCGAAGAACTGCGCGATCTCGATCACCGCGGTCTCCGGCGCATCCGAACCGTGCACCGAGTTCTCGCCGATCGACTTCGCATAGAGCTTGCGGATGGTGCCTTCAGCGGCCTTCGACGGGTCGGTCGCGCCCATCACGTCGCGATATTTCAGGATAGCGCCCTCGCCTTCCAGCACCTGGACCACAACCGGGCCCGAAGTCATGAAGTCGACCAGCTCGCCGAAGAACGGACGCGCCTTGTGGACGGCGTAGAAGGTCTCGGCCTGGCCGCGGGTCATGCGGATGCGCTTCTGCGCCACGACCCGCAGGCCCGCCTTCTCGATCACCGCATTGACCGCGCCGGTCAGGTTGCGCTCGGTGGCGTCGGGTTTGATGATCGAAAAGGTGCGTTCAATCGCCATGATTTCGTCCTTGTAAACTTGGCTGGGAGTTGCCGGGGCTTATATCGGCGCGATGGGATAACGGCAAGCGACCCTGTGACGCGTTAGCCTTTAGTTTTGACGCATTTTCACGACGAAAACCGTCGTTAGGGCGCCCTCCGGACAGCGGCCGGCTCGGCCAACTTACCGCGATTTCACCTAGGTGAACCCATTCTGTCAGCGCCGTGCCGCTGCCGTTCAGCTCAAGTCACATAGGCTCTGCAGCGATCGGACGCCTTGCTGGCCCCCCCATCCGCAAGCCTCACAGGACGTCTCGGGAAATGTCACCGCGGGCGCGTCGCGCGCGCCCATACCTCGAGGAGACGATCATGTTACGCAAACTCTCGCTTGCCGCCGTCGCCGCGGTTTCGCTCGGTGCCGCCGCGCTCGCCCCGACCTCCGCTTCTGCGTGGGGTGGTTGGCATGGCGGCTGGCACGGTGGATGGCACCACGGCTGGTGGGGCGGTCCGCGCGTCATCGTCGGCGGCCCGGCCTATTACGGCGGTTATGGCTACGGCGGCGGCTGCTACGTGCGCCGCGTGGTGCCGACCCCGTGGGGGCCCCGCTGGCGCCTGGTCAACCGCTGCTACTGATCCATCGAATCTACGACTGCTCCCCTGACTTGCTTCTCGCCCCGGCCCTCGCGCCGGGGCTTTTTTCGGGTCCGCCGGGGGAACCCGGGCATATGATGGGACCCACTACCTCAAGGCGAGAGCAAGGCGCGGAAACCAAATTCGGGGTCGCGACTTGTCATGGCGAGGAGCTACTCGAACATGCGAGGTGGAACTCGCCAAGAGACATGCCATGACGATGACAATGAGCAAGATCGACAAGGACGCCGATCAGATTGATCACAAGACCTGCCGTTACATCTGCGATGCCGTAGGCGAACGGCTTCAGCAAAGCATGCGGCCAGAGCCCGCACTTTCGTCTCGCCTGCAGCAACTCCTCGACGAGATGCAACGACGGGAAGGCGATCGCCATTAGGTGTTGAGGGCTGAACAGCAGCCCAATTGCGTTTTTGCAACAGCCCCGGGAGAGATTTTGCGAACAGACGGGGTTGCGTTTGGCGGCGGGTCCGGTGACAACGCTGCATGCTCTCCATCACTGACATCTCGGTCCGGATCGCCGGACGGCTGTTGATCGATCACAGTTCGGTGCAAATTGTACCCGGAGCCCGCGTCGGATTTGTCGGCCGCAACGGCGTCGGCAAATCGACGCTGTTTCACGCCATCCGGGGCGACATCCCGACCGAGAGCGGCAGCATCGCGCTTCCGCCGCGCTGGCGTATCGGCAGCCTCGCGCAGGAAGCGCCCGACGGGCCCGAAAGCCTGATCAACGTCGTGCTGAAGGCCGATCTCGAGCGCGACGCGCTGCTGCGCGAGGCCGAGACGGCGCACGATCCGCACCGGATTGCCGAAATCCAGACCCGGCTGGTCGACATCGACGCCCATTCCGCGCCCGCCCGTGCCGCGGCGATCCTCTCCGGCCTCGGCTTCTCGACATCAGACCAGGCGCGGCCGTGCGCGGAATTTTCCGGCGGCTGGCGCATGCGCGTGGCGCTGGCGGCGACGCTGTTCTCCGCGCCCGACCTCTTGCTGCTGGACGAGCCGACCAACTATCTCGATCTCGAAGGCACGTTGTGGCTCGAGAACCACCTCGCCAACTATCCGCGCACGGTGATCGTGATCAGCCACGACCGCGACCTGCTGGACACCTCGGTCGATCAGATCCTGCACCTCGATCGCGGCAGACTGACGCTCTACAAGGGCACCTATTCCTCGTTCGAGGAACAGCGCGCCGCGCGCGAATTGCTCGACGCCAAGCACGCCAAGCGGCAGGCCGATGAGCGCAAGCGCCTGCAGGATTTCGTCGACCGCTTCAAGGCCAAGGCCTCGAAGGCGCGGCAGGCGCAGTCGCGCGTGAAGATGCTGGAGCGGATGAAGCCGATCACCGCGCTGGTGACCCAGGATGTTCATGAGATCTCGTTCCCGGCGCCGGAGAAGCTGCTGTCGCCGCCGATCATCGCGGTCGATGACGTCTCGGTCGGCTACGAGCCCGGCAAGCCGGTGCTCAATCGCGTGACGCTGCGCGTCGATACCGACGACCGCATCGCGCTGTTAGGGGCCAACGGCAACGGCAAGTCGACGCTGGTCAAGCTGCTGGCGGGCAAGCTCGCGCCGTTTGCCGGCCGGATCACGAGGGCCGACAAGCTGTCGGTCGGCTATTTCGCCCAACACCAGGTCGACGAGCTCAATCTCGACGGCTCGCCCTATGATCACATCCGCAAGCTGATGCCGGAGGCGCCGGAGAGCAAGGTGCGCGGCCGCGTCGGCGCGATCGGCTTCTCCGGCAAGGCCGGCGACACGCTGGTGAAGAGCCTGTCGGGCGGCGAGAAGGCGCGGCTGCTGCTGGGGCTTGCCACGTTCTACGGCCCGAACATGATCATCCTGGACGAGCCGACCAACCACCTCGATATCGACAGCCGTGCGGCGCTCGCGGAGGCGATCAACGAATTCCCCGGCGCCATCATCATGGTCTCGCATGATCGCTATCTGATCGAGGCCTGCGCCGACCGCCTGTGGGTCGTGGCCAACCAGACCGTCACGGCCTATGACGGCGATCTCGACGAATATCGACGCATGATCCTGTCGGCCAATGACGGCCGGCCGGCCTCGCGCGAGCGCGTCAAGGAGGCCGCGAAGCCGGAGCGCATCCGCAACGAGAAGCGTGCTTCACCCAGGCAGCGGGTCGCGCAAGCTGAGGCCGAGATCGAGCGCATCAACGCCATCATCGCCAAGATCGATACCGCACTCGCATTGCCCGATATTTTTGCCCGCGACCCCAAGCAGGCCGCGCAACTGACCAAGGCGCGCGCCGGCGCCGAGAGCGCGTTACAGCGCGCAGAGGAAGACTGGCTGGAAGCCAGCGCCGAACTCGACGAAGCGGCGAGTTAGACCGGGCGGAGCCACATATCCGATGTCGTCCCTGCGAAAGCACTAGTGCATCTACACGTTTGTCGGGCCATTTGCGAGGATTTGGAAGCGGGCCATTCCGGTGTGGAAGGTGATTGGTCCAGGTTGACGGTGGGAGGCGTAGCCGGTCCATCCGCCGAGTTTTGCGATGATCCATGCCGCCCAAGCAAGAGTGTTGGGGCGATGGTGGTTTTTCTGAAGCTCGGTGCGACCTTTCATGGTTTTGTTGATGGCCCTGAGCGTCTCGATCTCTTCTGCGGTGAAGACAAATTCAGCCGGCAATTCTTCGCCACTGTTGCGGGCCTGAACGAGTTGAATGACGATACATGCCGCTCTGGTGGCGACCGCCACGAGCTTGATCAGGCCTTCGGCGCTCTCGATCTGACTATCCTCGATGCGCAAACCCTGGCTCTTCAGCGAGCGAAAGAGTTGCTCAATGATCCAGCGCTGGCGGTACCAGGAGACGATCTGCCAGGCGTCTTTAACGGTGGCGACCGGATGAGTGGTCAGGAGCAGCCAGCGAATGGGCTCCGCACCTCTCGGCGGATGCAACTCGACCACTTCTACGAAGCTGAGTTTGATGCCCTCCGCCAAGTCGGTGACGCCGGGCCTCTGCGGCCGCTTGAGCACGACGGTTCCGAAGCGCATCGAGAGATGGGCCTGCCGGCCGCGCCGATCCATTCGCTGCGGCAGATCGATCACCGCGTTGTCGCAGAAGCGGCTCCGCTCGACCGCCTGATAAAGTGTGTCGCCATCGACCAGCGCATGGTCGTGCATGGCACGCGACAGAAGATGGACATTCTCAGCTGGCGTCAGCGCCCAGTGAGCAAAGAAATCCCCCTCGCGGTCGTTGACGACGGTGATCATGCGGGCATCTGCCAGGACGTCGCGGCCTTGCTCGGCGGCCGTCACCCAGCGCGCCGACTCCTTGTCGGCCAAGGCGCGCCGCTCATGCGGGATTTTTACCTTGCCTTTGCGCGTCCAAACGTTGCCGCCAGTAAGGCCAAGACAGACCCCGCTGTCGGCATCCACCGCCATCATCGCATGCAACAGCACGCCGCGAGCATTGCCCTTGCCGACTTTGCCCAGCCCGCGCCGCCGTCCCGCCTGGGTCTGGAACTTGACCTCGCTCGTATCCTGGATCGCCAGCACATGACGCCCGCTGACCGCAGTCCGCGTCTGCGCGCTCCAGCCCTCAATCAATTTATCGATCGTGACTTGGGGGTTGTTCACAAACCGCCAGAACGCCATATTGGCAGCCCAATCGCCCCGGGCCATCTGGCGCAAGCAGACGCTGCGCGTGCAAAGCATAGCCCGCAGAAGCGTCGCCCCCTTTTGTCGAGACGAACGTCCCCGAACTCACCCAAAGACAAATCCGGCTGCATCGCTGGCGCTCCTTCGAATCAAAGCGCCAGTGAGAGAATCATACAACATGCTGCAGAGACGCCACTTCTTGCTGCACCGAGTCAATCTGTCGCGCCCCAAAACCGTGTAGACACGCTAGTGCGAAAGCAGGGACCCATAACCACAGATGGTCGTTGCTGCGCGATCGTCGAACGACGAGTCCGCTCAACCACATCGGCCGCGGCGTATGGGTCCCTGCTCCCGTGCGCAATTGCGCACTAGGCAGGGACGACCCGTGGAGGGAGCCGAGGCTCTCATTCTGTCCGGTGTGATGTCCGCGCGTCCGGTATCATGCCCGCGCATGCAGGCATTGGCCTGCCGCTGCGGCGAAAACGCTCTAGCCGTGCGAGGTCTTTTTCTTCTTCGGCTTCGCCTGCTTCGGCTCGGGCACGGGATCCGGGCCGCGCTCGACGGACGACAGGCGCCCCGAGGTAAAGGTGTAGATGCCGGCGCGCGCGCCACGCGACCAGGTCACGACCGCAACGCGCCCGCCGCCCGGAGCACTGGACAGGTTGACGCTGTCGGGCGCGCCGATGCCGCGCACGACGTCGCATTCAGTGTGGCCGAGTGCAACGCTGCCGCCCGTTGGCTGCGGCGGCGGTGCACCGCCGGCCTGCGCGTTGGCATCGGTGGCGCCCGGCGGCGGTGCCATGCCTGGACAGCTGCCGTCGGCACTGACGAGATCGTCGTTCGTTACCGGCTTGTCCGGCGTCAGTGGCGGCGATTCGATCGAGATGTTGCGGATGAACACCCGCCCGGGACGCGAGAACCATTCCGCATCGCGCGAAAACAAGTCGGATCCGGCGCCCGAACAGCCGGCAAGTCCCGGTGCAAGCACCAGCAACGCCAGCAGCGACTTCCGACTGAATGTTCCGTCCCGCACGATCGACAAAGCTCCTACCCCTTACCTAAGGGCTTGTCCGAACATCACTTTGCGGCATGACCGTGGCCCGCCCCAAGAAACGTCGAATTATCATTAATTAGTAGCTATCGCTATTGGCGCCGCTGCCAGCGTCCCCGCTCGTCGGTCTGCCAATAGGTGACCTCGAAGCCGCGCGCCTTGCAAGCGGTCCAGCTTTCCCTGGCCGAGGCCACCGCGTCGGGGTCGTCGCCGTTGAACACGAGGACCACCCGCTCGTAGCTGTCGCAGTCGGCCGGCAGCGCCGCATTGTCGACCAGGAAGCGGACATTGGCCCGATTCGGGTTGCCCTCCTCGATCGACAGGATGATCGGCTGGTCCTGCGCGTCGGCAACGCGCGAGGTCGCGTGCGGCAGGAATGAATCGTCGCTGTAGGTCCACAGATGCGCGTCGAGCGTCTCGGCACGCTCCTGCGACGTCGATTGCACCACCACGCGCCAGCCGCGCTCGAGCGACTTCTCGAGCAGCGGCGGCAGCACGCTCTCCAGCGTCATGTTCTGCAGGTGGTAGAACAGAACCTCGGTCATGCGCCGGCCGACACTCTATTTCCTGGCTTCATAATAGTCGGAGACCAGCCGCTCGAGCAGCCGGACGCCATAACCCGAACCCCAGCTCTGATTGATCTCGGTCTTCGGCGCGCCCATCGCGGTGCCGGCGATGTCGAGATGCGCCCACGGCGTGCCGTCGACGAAACGCTGCAGGAATTGCGCTGCCGTGATCGAGCCGCCGTTGCGCCCGCCGGTGTTCTTCATGTCGGCAAATTGCGAATCGATCTGCTTGTCGTATTCGGGGCCGAGCGGCATGCGCCACACCTTCTCGCCGGTCTCGAGGCCGACCTTGGCCAGGCGCTCGGCGAGCTCGTCGTTGTTGGAGAACATGCCGGCGTGATCGGTGCCGAGCGCGACCATGATCGCGCCGGTCAGCGTGGCCAGATCGACCATGAATTTCGGCTTGAACTTCTTGGCGACGTACCAGAGCACGTCGGCGAGCACGAGGCGTCCCTCGGCGTCCGTGTTGATGATTTCGATGGTCTGGCCGGACATCGAGGTGACGATGTCGCCCGGACGCTGCGCATTGCCGTCGGGCATGTTCTCGACAAGGCCGATGGCACCGACCGCATTGACGCGGGCCTTGCGCGCCGCGAGCGCGTGCATCAGCCCGACCACGCAGGCCGCACCGCCCATGTCGCCCTTCATATCCTCCATGCCGCCGGCCGACTTGATGGAGATACCGCCGGTGTCGAAGCAGACGCCCTTGCCGACGAACGCGACCGGCGCCTCGCTCTTCTTGCCGCCGTTCCAGCGCATGATCACGGTGCGGCCGGGCCGTGCCGATCCCTGCGCGACGCCGAGCAGCGCGCCCATGCCGAGCTTGGTCATCGCCTTGACGTCGAGCACCTCGACGCCGACGCCGAGCTTGCGAAGCTGGCTGGCGCGGCGTGCGAATTCCTCGGGATACAGCACGTTCGGCGGCTCGTTGACGAGCTCACGCGCCAGATTCACACCGTCGACGACGGACGCTTCAGGCGCATAGGCCTTCCTGGCGGCGGCAACATCGTCGACGGCGATCGAGACGTCGGCCCGCAGGGCGCCGTCCTCGCCGTCCTTCTTCTTGGTCTTGTAGCGGTCGAACTTGTAGGCGCGCAGACGGATGCCGGTGGCGATCGCGGCGGCCTGGCCGGCGGCCATCGCGGCATCGGGCAGTTCCGCGACCACGGTCATCGAACCGCTGCCGGCATTGAGCTTGCCGGCCACCACGCCGCCGAACTTGAGGAAATCCTTCTCCTTGAGGTCGGCCGCCTTGCCGGTGCCGATCACGATCAGCCGCTCGACCTTGATTCCCTCCGGCGCCAGGATGTCGAGGACCGCCCCGCTCTTGCCCTTGAACTGGTTGGCGGCCGCGGCCCGCTTGACCGTCTCGGCGGCGGCTCCCAGCGCCTTCCGGGCGGCGGCTCCCAGCTTCAATTGGTCGTCGCAAAAGACCACCAGAATACCGCGAGCGGACGCGGAGATCGGAACAAAGCCGACCTTGACGGCGTCGGACATAGGAAAATCCTCCAGAACTCAGGGTGTTGCTCGGACCTGAGGCGGTCCTTCCGGCACGCGGGGTGAGCATTGCGATGGCGGTCCGGAACCAGTCCGGACCGGGCTTGTCATACACTATGACCTGCCGGCTGCGCCGCTGCCAAGCGCCGGAGTGGCCGGAAGGCCACAAAAGCGATTAATTAACCATAAATTAAGCGTGCCTTGGCCCGGCCATTTTGTTGACGGATCAAAGGGATGGTAGTGAGAGAGTGACTAGAGAGTGAGCCGGACGGGTCCGCGGCTCGACCATAGGGGAACCCGGGTTGACGGGGATGGTCGAGAGCCGTGCGTTTGGTTGCGTGCAGGGGGCCTTTGGGGGTCGTGCGGTAGCGATGGGGTCGATCGACAAGTACATCTTTAAGACGACGCTGGCGTCGTTTGCGCTTGTCCTGGTCAGCCTCACCGGCGTGATCTGGATTACGCAGGCGCTGCGCGGCATCGACCTGATGACCAGCCAGGGTCAGACCATCCTCACCTTCCTTGGCATCACCGGTCTTGTGATTCCCGCCCTGGTGCTGATCATCGCCCCGATCGCGCTGATGATCGCGATCTCCCATACGCTGAACAAGCTCGCGACCGATTCCGAAATCATCGTCATGAACGCGGCGGGCTTCTCGCCGATCCGGCTGTTCCGGCCGTTCTTCCTTGCCACCTGCGTGGTGGCGGCCCTGGTCGCCTTCATCGGCGCCTATCTCGCCCCCGACGGCATGCGCCGAATCAAGCAGTGGGACGCCGAGATCACCGCCGACGTGCTGACCAACATCCTGCAGCCCGGCCGCTTCGCCCAGCTCGACCAGAACTTGACGATCCGGATCCGCGAGCGCCTGCCCGGCGGCGTGCTCGGCGGCGTCTTCGTCGACGATCGCCGCGATCCGCAGGAGCGCGTCACCATCATCGCCGACCACGGCACCGTGCAGAAGACCGACCGAGGCTCGTACCTCGTGCTCTATGACGGCAATCTGCAACGGTTCGAGGTTGGCAAGCGTGATCCGGCGCTGGTCGCGTTCGCCCGTTACGCCTTTGACATGTCGAAATTCTCGCAGGGCCGCGACGTCACGCTCGGGATTCGCGAGCGCTATCTCTGGGAGCTGATGTGGCCGGACGAGGAAGACAAGACCTATCAGCAACTGTCGGGCCAGTTCTTCGCGGAGCTGCATGATCGCTTCATGGCGCCGATCTATCCGTTCGCGTTCGCTGCCCTCACCTTCGCCTTCCTCGGCGCGCCGCGCACCACGCGCCAGAGCCGCAATTTCTCGATCGGCGGCTCGGTATTCGCGGTGTTCGGCCTGCGCATGGTCGGGTTCGCCTGCTCGGTCATGGCGGTGAAGACGCCGCTCGCGGCGCTGGTGCAGTATCTGATGCTGTTCGGCGGCATCGGCATCGGCATCTGGATGATCGTCGGCGGCGTGGTCGTCGAACCGCCGCCGCGGCTGATGGAAGCGATCGACAGGAATAACGAGCGCATTGCGCGCCTCTTCCGGAGGCCGGCAACCGCATGAGCATGGTCACAAACACGCTCGGGCGTTATTTCGCCGGCCGCTTCGTGGTCGCGGCGGTGGGCGTGTTCGCGGGCATCTTCGTGCTGCTCGTGCTGGTCGATTACATCGAGATGGTGCGCAAGACGTCGGGCCTCGTCTCGGCCTCCGCGATCACGGTCGCGGAAACTTCGCTATTCCGGGTGCCGCAGCTGCTCGAGAAGCTGATGCCGTTCTGCGTGCTGATCGGCGCCATGACCTGCTACCTCGCTTTGTCGCGTCGGCTGGAGCTCGTCGTGGCCCGCGCCGCCGGCGTCTCGGCCTGGCAATTCATCTCGCCGGCGCTGGCCAGTGCGATCATGCTCGGCATCTTCGCGACCACCGCCTACAATCCGGTATCGGCCAATCTGCGCGAGCTGTCCAAACGGATGGAAGCCGAGCTGTTCGGCTCGGCGCCCGGCGGCGGCATTCAGGACGCGTCCGGCTTCTGGCTGAACCAGATCAACGACGAGGGTCAGGCGATCATCAATGCGGCCCGCAGCGAGCAGCAGGGCGTCCGGCTGACCGGCCTCACCGTGTTCCGATTCGATACGGCGCTCCAGTTCAAGGAGCGAATCGAAGCGCGCGAAGCGGCGCTCGAAGACGGCCGCTGGGTGTTCAAGGGCGTGCGCCGATTCACCCTCGATAAGCCTCCGGTGGATCAGGACACCTTCTACCTGACCACCACCCTTACCCCGGCACAGGTGCGCAACAGTTTCTCCACCCCGGAAACTGTGTCCTTTTGGCAACTGCCGAACTACATCCGTTCGTCGGAGAGCTCAGGGTTCGCGACGGCTGGCTATCGCTTGCAGTATCACAAGCTCATCGCACAGCCGTTTTTGCTGGCTGCGATGGTGATGTTGGCGGCTTCTGTGAGCCTCCGCTTCTTTCGGATGGGCGGCGTGCAGAAGATGGTTTTGAGTGGCGTGGGCGCGGGCTTTCTGCTCTACGTGCTGTCGAAAGTAACTGAAGATTTGAGCAAGGCTGAGTTGATGCATCCCATCGCTGCGGCGTGGTTGCCTGTCGTTGTGGGCAGCCTCACCGGTTTCTTAGCCTTGCTGTACCAGGAGGACGGGTAGTGGCTATCGTCGCCGCCCGCCAGTTGAGGTCGCCTGCTCTCGGGCGGCGCAGTGTCCTGCGCCGTCAACGGAGCCGCATGGCCGCGTTTGGCGTTTCGATCTCAGCTCTCCTCGCCGCGTTCGTCGTGGTCAGCGCGCTCGACGTTGTCGCGTCGACGCCGGCTGCCGCGCAGGCCTTCACCTACAATCCGCGTCCGCCGAAGCCGCCCCGCCCGCCGGCCAAGAATGACGGGCAGATGCTCGTTCAGGCGACCGAGGTCGATTACGACTACAACAACCAGCGCATCTCGGCCGTCGGCAACGTCCAGATGTTCTACAACGGCACCAGCGTCGAGGCCGACAAGGTCATCTACGATCAGAAGACCAAGCGTCTTCATGCCGAAGGCAACATCCGCATGACCGATGCGGAAGGCAAGATCACCTACGCCAACATCCTTGATCTCAGCGACGACTACCGCGACGGGTTCGTCGATTCGCTGCGCGTCGACACCGAAGACCAGACCCGCATGGCGGCGACCCGCGCCGATCGGTCCAGCGGCAATTACACGGTGTTCGACAACGGCGTTTATACCGCCTGCGCGCCCTGTAAGGATGATCCGAAGAAGCCGCCGCTCTGGCAGGTCAAGGGCGCGCGCATCATCCATAACCAGACCGAGAAGATGCTCTATTTCGAGAACGCCCAGCTCGAATTCTTCGGCGTTCCGATGGCGTATCTGCCCTACTTCTCGACGCCCGATCCGACCGTGAAGCGCAAGAGCGGCTTCCTGATGCCGGGCTTCACCACGTATTCGGCGTTCGGCGTCGGCGTCGAAATCCCCTATTACTTCGCGCTCGCGCCGGACTTCGACGCGACGTTCAATCCGCGCATCACCTCGAAGCAGGGCGTGCTGTTCCAGGGCGAATTCCGTCAGCGCCTGTCGAACGGCGCCTATCAGATCCGGCTCTACGGCATCGACCAGCTTGATCAAGGCGCCTTCGCCGGCCAGCCCGGTGACCGCCAGTTCCGCGGCGGCATCGAGACCAAGGGTCAGTTCGCGCTGAACGACAAATGGACCTGGGGCTGGGACGGCGTGCTGCTGTCCGACTACTACTTCATGTCCGATTACCGGCTGGCCCAGTACAAGGATCCGTTCGGATCGTTCCTGTCGCTGCCGACCGAGGCGATCTCGCAGCTCTATCTGACCGGCGTCGGCAACCGCAGCTTCTTCGACGCACGCGCGATCTATTATCTCAGCTACTCCGGCAACCAGAACCAGGTTCCGGTGGTCGCGCCCGTTATCGACTACAACAACGTGATCAACAGCCCGATCTTCGGTGGCGAGTTCAGCTACAAGGTGAACTTCACCAACCTGACCCGCGAAACCGCGGTGTTCGACCCGATCACGACGACGGCCAACACCAACGGCCTGTGCCTGACCACATCCGCGGACCCGATGGCGCGCACGCCGTCGCAGTGCCTGCTGCGCGGCATGCCGGGCACCTACACAAGGCTGACCGCCGAGGCGCAGTGGCGTAAATCCTATACCGACCCGCTCGGCCAGATCTGGACGCCGTTCGTCGGCGTCCGCGCCGATGCCATCAACGCCGACATTTCGAACCAGCCGGGCGTTTCCAACTTCCTGCCGGTCGGCGACACCCAGACGGTCCGCCTGATGCCGACAGTCGGCTTCGAATACCGCTACCCCTTCATCAACGTGCAGCCGTGGGGCACGACGACCATCGAGCCGATTGCGCAGGTCATCATCCGGCCCGACGAACCCAGCGCCGGCAAGCTTCCGAACGAGGACGCGCAGAGCCTGGTGTTCGATACCTCGAACCTGTTCGCGATCGACAAGTTCTCCGGCTACGACCGCGTCGAAGGCGGCAGCCGCGCCAATGTCGGCGTGCAGGCCACCACGCAGTTCGATCGCGGCGGCAGCGTCAAGGCGATGTTCGGACAGTCCTATCAGATGTTCGGGTTGAACTCGTTCGCAGTCGCGGACGTCACCAACACCGGCATCGATTCCGGCCTGCAGAATCCGCGCTCGGACTATGTCGCGAGCCTTGCCTACTCGCCCAACCGCACCTACACGTTCAGCGTCCGCTCGCGGATGGACGAGGCGACCTGGAACATCAACCGGTTCGAGGCCCAGGCCAGCGCGAACTTCGACCGCTGGTCGGTCAGCCTGATGTACGGCGACTATGCCGCGCAGCCGGAGCTTGGCTATTTGACGCGCCGCGAAGGCATCCTTGCCAGCGGATCGATCAAGGTGGCGGCGAACTGGGTGGTTCAGGGCGCGGCGCGCTGGGACCTTGAAGCGAACAAAATCAACCAGTACGCGTTCGGCGCGGGCTATGTGGACGACTGCTTCGTGCTGGCCGCCAACTATGTCACGTCCTATACCTATCAGGCCGGCTCGACGCCGCCCGTCCTCAGCCACGCGTTCATGTTCCAGATCGGGCTGCGGACGATCGCGCAGACCTCCACGTCCAGCAGTTCGGCTGGCATGCAGTAGCGAGCGAGCGGTCTGGCGGGGTGCTTGGATTGCCTGCGGGCCTGTGGCTCCGGCTTGAATTGGTTTAAACGGCTGACATGACGATAATGACGACCGCTAGCCTGCCAACGCGCCGCCATCAGCTAGTGTTGAGTTCCCTGCTGGCTCTTTTCCTCCTGTTCGGAGGCGGCGCGCGACTGCATGCCCAGACCATCGCCGTGATGGTCAATGGCGAGCCCATCACCAATTACGACATCGAGCAGCGCGCCAAGCTGAACGCCCTGACCGGCGGCAAGACGCCTGATCGGAAGACCGTCCTCGACGAGCTGATCGATGAGAAGCTGAAGATCAAGGAAGCCAAGAAATTCGGCGTCGATCCCTCCGCCGGCGATATCGACCAGTCCTTCGGCGGCATGGCGCAGCGGATGCGGCTTTCCGGCGACCAACTCACCAAGGTGCTCGAGGGCAAGGGCATCCGCCCGGACACGCTGAAGCAACGCATCAGGGCCGACATGGTCTGGACCAGCCTGGTCCGCGGCCGCTTCAAGGAAAGCCTGCAGGTTGGCGAAAAGGACGTGGCCAACGCGGTCAAGGAGACCGGAGGCGCGGCTGAGGCCGAGGCATTCGAATACAGGATGCAGCCGGTCGTTCTGATCGTGCCCCGCGGCGCGCCGCAGTCGGAGTTCGAGGGACGCCGCAAGGAAGCGGACAGCCTGCGCGAGCGCGTTACCAGTTGCGAGGAAGCCAACACCTTCTTCAAGTCGATGCGCAACGCCGCGATCCGCGAGATCGTCGTGAAGACCTCGGCTGACCTGCCGCAGTCGCTGCGCGACATCCTGGACAAGACCCCGGTCGGCCACCTCACCCCTCCCGAGGTCACCAAGCAGGGCGTTGAAATGGTCGCCCTCTGCGGCAGGAAGGCAACCACCGTCGACACGCCGAAGAAGCGTGAGATGCGCGACAAGATGTACGTGCAGAAGTACGAGGCGAAGTCGAAGGCCTACCTGCAGGAAGTCCGAAAAGCCGCGATGATCGAATATCCAGGCGGGCGATGATCGACTATCGTTGACGCATGGCTCAACCTCTCGCACTTACATCCGGCGAGCCCGCAGGCATCGGCCCCGACATCACGCTCGCCGCATGGCTGCGCCGCCGCGAACTCGATCTCCCGCCGTTCTATCTGCTGGGCGACCGCGCCGCGCTTGCCGAACGCGCCAAGACGCTCGGGCTTGCCGTCGAGTTGGCCGAGGTCAGCGCCGCGGAGGCATCCGCGACGTTCGCACGCGCCCTCCCCGTGGTTGCGACCGGCAAGACAGCGACGGCGCGACCGGGCCAGCCCGACGGCACGAGTGCCGATGCGGCGCTGGCATCGATCCGGCAGGCCGTCGCCGATGTCGCCGCCGGCAAGGCCAGCGCCGTCGTCACCAATCCGATCGCCAAGAACGTGCTGTACCGCGCCGGCTTCCGACATCCCGGCCATACAGAGTTCTTGGCCGAGCTTGCCGCAAGCGGCGGGCGCGCGCCGCAGCCGGTGATGATGCTGTGGTCACCGGCGCTCGCCGTTGTCCCGGTGACGATCCATGTGTCGGTCCGCGAGGCGCTGGCGCAATTGACGACCGACCTGATCGTGTCGACCGCGCGGATCGTGGTCGCGGACATGAAGGCGCGGTTCGGCCTCGCAGCGCCGCGGCTCGCCATTGCCGGCCTCAATCCGCATGCCGGCGAAGACGGCACGCTCGGCATGGAAGACGTCGAGATCGTCGCGCCCGCGGTCGAGATCCTGCGCCGCGACGGCATTGCCGTCCGAGGCCCGCTGCCGGCCGACACCATGTTCCACGCAGCCGCGCGCAAGACCTACGACTGCGCGATCTGCATGTATCACGACCAGGCGCTGATCCCGATCAAGACCGTCGCGTTCGAGGACGCCGTCAACGTCACGCTGGGGCTGCCCTTCATCCGGACCTCGCCCGATCACGGCACCGCATTCGATATCGCCGGCACCGGCAAGGCCAATCCGTCGAGCCTGATCGCCGCCCTCCGGCTCGCCGCGCGCATGGCCGCGGCATCAAGCTAAGTGAGCACGATCGACGATCTGCCGCCGCTGCGCGACGTCATTCGCGAGCATTCGCTGTCGGCGCGCAAATCGCTCGGCCAGAATTTTCTGCTCGATCTCAACCTCACCGCGCGCATTGCCCGCGCCGCGGGCCCGCTGGAAGACTCCACCGTGATCGAGGTCGGCCCCGGTCCCGGCGGCTTGACGCGCGCGCTGCTTGCGCTGGGTGCCAAGCGCGTGATCGCCATCGAGCGCGACGAGCGGGCGCTGGCTGCGCTCGACTATATCGCCAAGCGCTATCCCGGCCGCATCGAGATCGTGCATGGCGACGCGCAGCGCTTTGACCCGCGTCCCTTGCTCGATGGCGCCAAGGCCAAGATCGTCGCCAACCTGCCCTACAACATCGCGACCCAGCTGCTGGTCGACTGGCTGTCGATCGAGCCGTGGCCGCCCTGGTACGACATGATGGTCCTGATGTTCCAGCGCGAGGTCGCCGAGCGCATCGTCGCCCATGAGGACGAGGAGGCGTATGGCCGGCTCGCGGTGCTCGCCAACTGGCGCGCCGAGACCAAGATCCTGTTCGACATCTCGCCCGCGGCCTTCGTGCCGCAACCGAAGGTCACGTCCTCGGTGGTACGATTGATACCGCGCGCCGCGCCCGAGCCGTGCGACCGCCGCATGCTCGAGCAGGTCGCAGCCGCCGCCTTCGGCCAGCGCCGCAAGATGCTGCGCCAGAGTTTGAAATCGCTGTCGGTCGATCCGGCGCGGCTTGCTGCCGCAGCCGATATCGACGCGACACGGCGCGCCGAAACCATTCCGGTCGCGGGCTTTGTTGCCATGGCCCGGGAATTGGCCGATATACGGGCCACAAAATAGAACAACAGGAGAAAACGTAATGGCGCGTATGGTTCGCCAATCCCTCGTCAAATTCGATGCACCGCTGTGCGAAACCATCGTCGACACGCCGAAGCCCCAGGGACGCGAAGTGCTGGTGCGCATCGAGCGCTGCGGCCTGTGCCATTCCGATCTCCACATCCAGGACGGCTACGCCGATCTCGGCGGCGGCAAGAAGCTCGACACCACCCGCGGCATGACCCTGCCCTTCACGCTCGGCCATGAGATCGCGGGCGTGGTCGACGAGGTCGGCCCCGATGCGCCGAAGGATCTGATCGGGACGAAGAAGGCCGTCTTCCCCTGGATCGGCTGCGGCCAGTGCCGCGACTGCCTCGCCGGCGACGAGAATCTCTGCGTCAAGCAGCGCTTCCTCGGCGTCTCGATCGACGGCGGCTTCGCCACCCACGTGCTGGTGCCCGACGCAAAATACCTGCTCGATTACGATGCGCTGCCGGTCAACCAGGCCGCCACCCTGATGTGCTCCGGCGTCACCGCCTATGGCGCGCTGAAGCGCCTGGTCGATCGTCCGCGCCAGCGCAATCTGCTGCTGATCGGTCTCGGCGGCGTCGGAATGATGGGCCTGTCATTCGCGCAGGCGATGTTCAAGCAGCCGATCACGGTTGCCGATCTCAGCCCCGCGGCGCGCGAGACCGCGCTGAAGAACGGCGCGGCGGCCGCCTATGACCCGGCAGAGCCCGATGTCGTCAAGCGCATGCTGAAGGAGAGCGACGGCGGCTTCGACGGCGTCGTCGACTTTGCCGGCAACGAGAAGTCGATGGCGTTTGCGGTGTCGACGGTCGCGCGCGGCGGCAAGATCGTGGTGTCCGGCCTGATGGGCGGCCAGTTCACGCTGCCGATGGTGCAGTGGGTGTACAAGCGCATGACCATCGAAGGCTTCATGGTCGGCACGCTGGCCGAAGGTCAGGAATTGATGGCGCTCGCCCGCGATGGCAAGATCAAGCCGACGCCGATGAAGGAAGAGCCGATGGCCGACGTCCAGAAATGGATCGACGAGCTGCGCGCCGGCAAGGTCGTCGGACGCATCGTCCTGAAGAACTAGAGCATTCCGGAAGAGCGTGACGCGTTTTTCCGAAAGATCACGCTGAGACATGACGTCCCGCCGGTGCTGCTACCGCCGGCGGGACGCGGCCGCTCCGATGGAACCTGACGGTCGAACCAAGCCATCGTTCGGTTCACGTTCCGCGGCCTCGGGCTCGCCGCAATTGCGGCACGCCGCGAGCCCCAATTAAGCCCCACCCGTTCCGGATTTGCGGCGCATTGCGACCCAACTCTTTGCCGAGATTGGGATCTCCAGCGTTTGCGTTAAAAAAGAGATACCGGGGACGCGTATGTCAAATCGTTCAGCGAAATTCGCTGCGGCGCTTGCCGCCAGCATCCTGGCCGGCGCCAGTTGCAGCGCCATGGCCCAGACCGCCGCCAATACGGCCAATAGCACCAACAACACGGCGGACACCTGCCTGGCCGCGCCCAAGGGAACCGCGCCTGCGGGAAGCCACTGGTTCTACCATCTCGATCGCAGCAAGAAGAAGTGCTGGTATCTCGGCGAGGCCAAGAACAAGGCCGCCAAGACGGCGACGACGAGCACGCAGCAGCCGCCGGCGGCAGCAGCGCCCGATACCACAACGGCCGACGCGACGCCGCCACAGAGCCAGCCGACGCCGCAGAGCCAGCCCGCGCCGCAGCAGCCGGCGATGCGCAGATCAGTCGCCGATGCCCATGCCGAATGGCCCTCGCCCCAGGTCGCAGCCGTACCTGCGCCAAGCGCCGACGCCGGCCAGGCCGGCGGAACGGCAGCGACGCCCGACCCGGCAGCCACGCCCACCGGTACCAACGCGCAGCCGTCCGACGTGAACGCCAGATGGCTGGATGCATCGAGCATGGCCGGAACCAACGGAACCAGACGCGCCGCAGACCAGCCGACCGCGGTTGCGCAGGCAGACACGACGCCGCAACCGGCGGCCGCGCCGGCGCCTGCCGCCCCCGCCACGGCCGAAGCGTCCGTGGAGAAGTCACCGTCGTCGACGCAGATGCTGCTGATCGTGATGGTTGGAGCCCTGGCGCTGGCCGGCCTGGTCAGCACGCTGGTTTTCCGGCTGACTCGCACGCGTACGCCGCCTTACGAGACCAAGGATGAGTGGCAGGCGCCGTGGGATTCGCTGCACACCGAGCCGGCGCCCCCGATGGCGGTTGTCAGCCGGGACCGTCCGCTGCGGCTGTCCGAGGCTGCGCCGCGCCGCGCCGAGACGCCCGTTCCGCGCCGTGCGGAGACGCCCGCTCCGCGCCGTGCGGAGACGCCCGCTCCACGCCGGGCCGAGAAGCCAGCTCCACGTCGCGAGGCTACGCGTGATCGGGATCAAAGGGAGCAGGACAACAAGCAGATCGCCGCAATGCTGCAGCGGCTTGCGCGCAGCGCGACGAACTAAGGTCCGCTTAGGAAAAATGCAAACGGACGTGATGCGCTCGCATCACGTCCGCAACGCGCTACTTCTCGAGCTGACGCTGCAGGCCGCGCACGAATTCGGTAAGGCCGGTGCGGCGCTCGCGCTTGAGGCGCTCGGCCTTCAGGATCGACTGCACCTCGGCAAAGGCATCGTCGACGTTGTGGTTGACGACGATGTAGTCGTATTCCGCCCAATGGCTCAGCTCATGACTGGCGCGGCTCATCCGTCCGCGGATGACCTCTTCCGAATCCTGCGCCCGGGTATGCAGCCGCCTCTCGAGATCGGCGGCCGACGGCGGCAGGATGAACACCCGCACCACATCGGCGCTGGCTTTCTGGTGGAGCTGTTGCGTGCCCTGCCAGTCGATATCGAACAGAACATCCTGCCCCACCGCTAGGGCGGCCTCGACCGGCGCACGCGGCGTGCCGTAGCGGTTGTCGAATACGGTGGCCCATTCGAGCAGTTCACCCTGCTCGACCATCTTCTCGAATTTCTTCTTGTCGACGAAGAAATAGTCGCGGCCCTCGACCTCGCCCGGCCGCATCGGCCGCGTGGTCGCCGACACCGACATCTTCAGGCCCGGCTCGCGTTCAAGCAGCATGCGAGACAGCGTCGTCTTGCCGGCGCCCGACGGCGACGACAGGACGAACATCAGTCCGCGCCGCTCTACGCCGTCAAAACCCTGCGCCGTCATCATTCACTCCAGATTCTGGACCTGTTCGCGGAACTGCTCGACCACGTTCTTCATTTCAAGCCCGGTGTTGGTCAGCTCGACGTCGTTCGACTTCGAGCAGCAGGTGTTCACCTCGCGATTGAATTCCTGGGCGAGGAAGTCGAGCCGGCGCCCGACCGGACCGCCCTTGCCGATCATCTCGCGCGCCTGGGCGATGTGCGAGGCGATGCGGTCGAGTTCCTCGCGGATGTCGGCCTTGGTGGCGATCAGGATCGCCTCCTGGTTCAGGCGGTCGGCATCGAAGCGGTCGGACGTCTCGAGCAGGGCCGCGATCTGCTCGGCCAGCCGCGCCTTGATCGCCTCGGGCTTGCGGCCGGGAGCGGTCTCGGCGCGCCTGGCGAGCCGCTCGACCTCGTCCATCCGCTGCATCAGGATCTGCCCCAGCGCATCGCCCTCGCGGCGGCGCATCTCGACAAGGCTGCCGAGCGCCTGCTCGAAGGCCATCGCCGCCGCCTCGCGCGCCGCCTTGTCCTCGTCCTCGTTGCTCTCGGGCTCGACCACCTCAATGACGCCCTTGATGCCGAGCAGTCCGTCGATGCTCGGCGCCACCGCGTCGATCCGCTGCGCGAGCGTGCCGGCGACCTTCACCACGGCGGCGAGCACGTCCTCATTGATCCGGATCGTCTGCGCCGCGTCGGTGCGCTTGACGCTGAGATTGGCGTAGACCGTGCCGCGCGACAGCAGCTCGCCGGCCCGCTTCTTGGCAAGCGCTTCCAGTTCGTCCCAGCCCGGCGGAAGCCGCAACCGCAGGTCAAAGCCCTTGGCATTGACCGATTTCAGCTCCCACTCGAACGTATAGGGACCGCTTGCGCCATGGCTTCGGGCAAAGCCAGTCATGCTCGACAGCGCCATCGCGTGAACTCTCCAACAGAAGGATATGGGACTCACCCGGAGCCTGCGAGACTCGTGGGGGGCCGGTGCGACCTTAAAACGGATTCCGTGAAAGTGGAATTACGTTCCACCACCGGAAAATGCAGAGCTACACCATGATCCGGAAAAGTGTATGGCGGTTTTCCGAAAGATCATGCTCAAACAAGAAGCTAAAGCGCGATGACGATCGCGCTTTAGCGCTGCACCACCGGTGGCGAATTGGTCTGTTGGGCTGCGCCCTGCCGACCGCGCGGCGGCTTCTTTTGATTGGTGGGCTTCGGCGTCGTCGCCGTGGGATTGGTGTCGGCGCCGGGCGTCGCGGCGGCGGGCGCCGGATCATCCGCGGGCTCGACGGTGTCGTTCTGGATCTGCTTTTCCGACGCGCGCAGCTTGGCGACGTTCTTCGCGTGCTGGTCGTAGGTTTCGGTGAAGGCGTGGCCGCCGGTTCCGTCAGCGACGAAGAACAGGTCGCGGGTGCGCGCCGGATTGGCGGTCGCCTCCAGCGAGGCGCGGCCGGGATTGGCGATCGGTCCGGGCGGCAGGCCGTCGATCACATAGGTGTTGTAGGGCGACGGCTGCGTGATTTCGCTGCGCTTGATCGGACGGCCCAGCGTTCCCTTGCCGCCCACTAGTCCGTAGATGATGGTCGGATCGGACTGCAGCTTCATCCGCTGGCGCAGGCGGTTCACGAACACGGCGGCGACGCGGCTGCGCTCGTCGGCGCGGCCGGTTTCCTTCTCGACGATCGAGGCCAGCGTGACCAGCTGGTCCGGCGATTTCAGCGGCGTGTCGGTGTTGCGGCGTTCCCAGATTTCGGCGAGCACGCGCTTCTGCGCCTGCTGCAGGCGCTGGATCACCTGGTCGCGCGTGGTGCCGCGCGGGAATTTGTAGGTCTCCGGCAGCAGCGTGCCCTCGCGCGGGATCTCGCGCACCGAGCCGGTGAAGATGTCGTTGTCGGAGAGCCGCGTCACGATCTGCTCGGAAGTCAGGCCTTCCGGTATCGTGATGGCGTGCTGCACCACCTTGCCATCGACGATGGTGGCGATGACGTCGCGCAGGCTGGCGTTCTTCTGGAACGAATATTCGCCGGGCTTGAGATCGGAACTTGCCTTCAGCGCGAACACCCCGCCGATGAAGACCCACGGATTGACGTTGATCACGCCCTCACGCGAGAGCACGTCGGCGATGTCACGCTTGCCGGCGCGCGCCGGGATGTTGACGATCTTGTCTTCCTGCAGCGGTCCCGGCGATTCCAGCGCCTGCTTGCCGTAGTAATACGTCGCGCCGGCGCCGATCATCAGGATGATCAGGATGGTGAAGATGGCATTGCCGACGATCACGAAGGGATTGCGGGCGCGATCCGAGCGCTTGGGCGGCGGCGGAAGCTGTTCGGGCTCCAGCGCGGCGCGTGGGCTCCTCGGTGAAATGGGCGGCCTCTCACTCATCGATGCAAACCAATATCCTGCCGGTTGAATCGTGGCCGGACAAACCCCTGCCCTGCCAATAGCATACGCCCGCTATTAGGAGTCACCGCGGAATACGGCAAAATGGTGGACTAGTTCCAAAGTCCCGTCCCGATCGAATCGGAACGGGACTTTGGATTCTCTTTTTCGACGCGTTTCCTTCACGCGAACCGGCACCCACTTCGCTCGAAAACGCTCTAACGACCTACTAATTGGTCACGCGCTGCACGATCACGGAAGCGTTGGTGCCACCGAAACCGAAGGAATTGGACAGCGCCACATTGACGTCACGCTTGCGCGACGTATGCGGCACAAGATCGATCGCCGTTTGCACCGACGGATTGTCGAGATTGATGGTCGGCGGCACCACGTTATCGCGAATCGCCAGGATCGCGAAGATCGCCTCGATCGCGCCGGCCGCACCGAGCAGATGTCCGGTCGCGGACTTGGTCGACGACATCGAAACCTTCGATGCCGCATTGCCGAGCAGGCGCTCGACCGCGCCGAGCTCGATCTCGTCGCCGACCTGCGTCGAGGTGCCGTGCGCATTGATGTAGTCGAGATCGGATGCCGCAAGGCCGGCGCGCTTCAGCGCCATGGTCATGCTGCGGAAGCCGCCATTGCCGTCCGGCGGCGGCGAGGTGATGTGGAAGGCATCGCCCGACAGGCCATAGCCGGTGACCTCGGCATAGATCTTCGCGCCGCGGCGCTTCGCGTGCTCGTATTCCTCGAGCACGAGGACGCCGGCGCCCTCACCCATCACGAAGCCGTCGCGATCCTTGTCGTACGGCCGCGATGCCTTTTCCGGGGTCTCGTTGAAGCCGGTGGACAGCGCACGCGCCGCGCAGAAGCCGGCGATGCCGATGCGCGAGATCGGCGATTCGGCGCCGCCCGCGACCATCACCTCGGCGTCGCCGAGCGCGATCAGCCGCGCCGCGTCGCCGACCGCATGCGCGCCGGTCGAGCACGCCGTGACCACTGCATGATTGGGCCCCTTCAGGCCGTGCTCGATCGAGACATAGCCGGAGGCCAGATTGATCAGGCGGCCCGGAATGAAGAACGGAGAGACCCTGCGCGGTCCGCGCTCCTTCAGCAGCACCGCAGTCTCGGCAATGCCGGTGAGGCCGCCGATGCCGGAGCCGATCATCGTGCCGGTGGCGAACTGGTCCTCGTCCGACTTCGGATGCCAGTCGGCATCGTCCAGCGCCTGCTTGGCCGCGCACATCGCATAGACGATGAAGTCGTCGACCTTGCGCTGGTCTTTCGGCTCCATCCACTGATCGGGATTGAAGGTGCCGCCAGTGCCGTCGCCGCGCGGAATGTAGCAGGCGACCTGGCTCGGCAGGTCGGACACGTCGAACGTGTCGATCTTCTTGCCGCCGCTGTCTCCGGCGAGGATGCGCGCCCAAGTTGCGTCAACGCCGCAGCCGAGCGGTGTAAGCATGCCCAGCCCCGTGACGACAACTCGTCTCATTTCCACGTCTCCGGCCAGCAATGCGCGGCTGATAATAAGAAGCCGGGGGACCGCTCGATCACGGTCCGTCCGGCCCCGTCAACTTCGCGATCGGCGTCAGCTCTTCGCGTTCTTCTCGAGAAACTTGGTCGCGTCGCCAACGGTCAGAATCGTCTCCGCCGCGTCGTCGGGAATCTCGCAACCGAATTCTTCTTCGAATGCCATCACGAGCTCGACGGTGTCGAGGCTGTCGGCGCCGAGGTCATCGATGAAGCTCGCGCTATCGACCACCTTCTCGGGTTCGACACCAAGGTGCTCGACCACAATCTTCTTAACCCGCTCGCCAATCTCACTCATCGTTCAACCTCGTTGTTCCATTGGACCCGACCCCAAGACGATACGAGCCATCGTGGTCGTCTCGATTACTCAGTCGCGCATAGTCTTGATTCGGCCCGGTCGTAGCCGATTAAAGCCCCGGCGAACGGCAGGCGTCGCCACGCCAATATACAGGGTTTCAAAATCCTGCAATGGCGTTCTTCGCCCATCCACGGGGGCTTCAGCTACCATACTTCCAAAGCCTTGACTACACGCCTGAACCGGCTCCCGAAAACGGCTTTTCGCCGCATTGCGAGAGCCGGCCAGTAGCTCAAATCATAGCCATCCCGCCGTTGACGTGGATCGTCTGTCCGGTGACGTAGGCGGCCTCGTTCGAGGCCAGATAGACCGCCGCGGCGGCGATGTCCTCGGGCGTTCCGAGCCGCGCCGCAGGAACCTTCGCCAGGATGGATTCGCGCTGCTTGTCGTTGAGCGCATCGGTCATCGGCGTCTTGATGAAACCCGGCGCGATGCAATTGGCGGTCACGCCGCGCTTGGCGTATTCGGCGCCCAGCGTCTTGATCAGGCCGATGATGCCGGCCTTCGACGCAGTGTAGTTGCCCTGCCCCGGATTGCCGGTGACGCCGACGATCGAGGTGATCGCGATGATGCGGCCGAAGCGCTTGCGCATCATCAGCTTGGTCGCGGCGCGCGCCAGGCGGAACGTCGCGGTCAGGTTGACCGCGATCACGTCGTCCCAATCCTCGTCGCGCAGCTGCACGAACAGGTTGTCGCGGGTGATGCCGGCATTGGCGATCAGGATGTCGACCTGCCCCATCGCAGCTTCCGCTGCCGGCACCAGCGCCTCGACATCATCCTTGCTGGAGAGATTGCACGGCAGGACGTGCACGCGCTCGCCGAGCTTGGCCGCGAAGCCGTCCAGCACCTCGCGCCGCGTCCCCGAGATCGCTACCGTCGCGCCCTGCGCATGCAGCGCCTGCGCGATCGCGCCGCCGATGCCGCCGGTTGCGCCCGTGACGAGCGCCGTCTTGCCAGTCAGATCAAACATCGAATTCTCCTTCCGGCTGCTTCAAGCCGAAGCTGCGAGCGCGTCCTTGGCCGCAGCGATATCGTTCGGACCGCCGACGGACACGCCGACCGCGCCGTCGGCAATGCGCTTGACGAGGCCGCTCAGCACCTTGCCGGCGCCGATCTCGAAGAACCGCGTCACGCCCTGCCCTGCCATATAGGCAACCGACTCGCGCCAGCGCACGGTGCCCGTGACCTGCTCGATCAGGCGGCGGCGGATCTCGTCGGGATCGGTGATGGCGGAGGCCAGCACGTTGGAGACCAGCGGCGCCGCGGGCGCCTTGATGGTCACCCCCGACAGCGCCTCTGCCATCGCATCGGCCGCCGGCTGCATCAGCTTGCAATGGAACGGCGCAGACACCGGCAGCAGCATGGCGCGCTTGGCGCCCTTGGTCTTGGCGATTTCGACCGCGCGATCGACGGCGGCCTTGTCGCCGGAGACCACCACCTGGCCGCCGCCATTGTCGTTGGCGGCCTGGCAGACTTGTCCCTGCGCCGCCTCGTTGGCGACCGCCACGGCGGTTTCGTAATCGAGACCGAGCAGTGCGGCCATCGCGCCGACGCTGACCGGCACCGCCTTCTGCATCGCGAGCCCGCGGGTGCGGAGCAGCCGCGCGGTGTCGCTGACGGAGAGGCTTCCGGCGGCGGCCAGCGCCGAATACTCGCCGAGCGAGTGCCCGGCAACAAAGGCCGCGTTGCGGCCGACCGAAAAGCCGGCTTCGCTCTCGAGCACGCGCAATGTGGCGATCGACACCGCCATCAGGGCGGGCTGGGCATTTTCGGTGAGTTGCAATGTCTCGCCGGGGCCATCCCAGATGATCGCGGTCAGCTTCTCGCCCAGCGCGGAATCGACCTCGTCGAACACCGCCCTGGCCGCCGGAAAGGCGTCGGCCAGGGCCTTGCCCATGCCAACCGCCTGCGAGCCCTGCCCGGGAAACGTAAATGCTGCCGTCATCGGCGATCCCTACCTTGTTGAGCGTGATCTCCGCGCAGGCGCTTTACGCCTGCCGCAGGGGAAACGGTATCCGCGCCGCGCAAAACGCGCCACAGCGGGTCCGGGCCAATCCCTTGCAACCAAGCCTTGCAACCGGCCCCGGACCCGGCCGTAAGACACTGACGGAGGCGGTGCTGTCAAGCCGCGCCGGAGGAACCCTGGGAATGCCGGTCCGGCTCCGGGCTAGTGTCCCGAATCCGAAGTTCGCATCATTTGCCGCACCTTCGGAGCGAACTTCGGATTCGATAAGGACACTAGCAAACTTATGATTCTAGTGTGCTTTATGAATGCGAAGTTCGTGAAAGTGGCTGCCGCGAAATCGCACGAACTTCGCATTCAGCACACTAGAACCCGCCGGCATTCTGGTCGGCGTTAACCTCGGCGCCGGCCCTCGCCCGGCGTGCGCTGTTGACCAGCTGCCCCGGACGATCCTCGCTGGCGGGCCTGGCGGTCGCCAGCCGCAGCACCGCGGCGTAGCCCGGCTGCACCTCCATCCGATCCGCATAGCGGCTTTCGCTCAGGATGCGGTGGACGCGCGGCAGGTTGTAGCAGGGCACGTAGAACAGCAAATGATGCTCGAGGTGATAGTTCACGTAGTACGGCGCGATGAAGAGACGCTCGAGGACGTTGGCCCGCGTGGTGCGGGTGTTGCGCAGGGGATCGGAGCTGTCGGGCACGACGGCGTGTTCGGCAATGTTGCGGATGCGCGTGATCACCATCATCCAGGTCAGCAGCGGCACCAGCCACAACAGCGGATAGGCCCACCACACGCCGGCGGCGGCAAGGCCCGCGAACAGCAGCGCGTTGGTGACGCATTGCTGCCCGAGCTTCTGCCAGAAGTTGGCGGCGCGCCGCGACAACGGCCACTCCTTCGGCCCGATCGCATTGAGCAATTGCGCCTTGCGCTGCTGGTAGCCGGTCTGCCCGGTGATGTCGCGGAAGAACTTTCGGCGGTAGCTCAGCTTCGTGATCGGAAACGGCGCCGACAGCACGAGATCGGGATCATCCTC
Organism: Bradyrhizobium sp. USDA 4502; assembly: GCF_054063355.1. Lineage (NCBI taxonomy): Bacteria > Pseudomonadati > Pseudomonadota > Alphaproteobacteria > Hyphomicrobiales > Nitrobacteraceae > Bradyrhizobium > Bradyrhizobium sp. USDA 4502. The sequence continues at coordinate 2,523,505 of NZ_JBSSGF010000001.1, read as the reverse complement.
CTGCTGCGTCCGCGCATGATGCTGCAGATGATAGCGGCGATAGCCGCGGGTCTCCGCGAAGATCGGATAGGCGCAGAACCACTGGCTCAGCGTCAGGTTGGTCCTCTCGTCCGCCGACAGACAGCCGTGCGCCCCGTCATGCATCAGGATCGCAAGCCCGAGCTGGCGCGAGCCGATGATCGCAACGGCGAGCAGATAGGTCAGCGGATTGGGCCACCACGCGACCAGCGCGATCGCGCCCAGGATCAGCGCCCAGGCGTGCACGATCAGGGCCGCGCCCTTCCACGTCGTGCGCTCGCGCACAGCAACCAATTCGTCCTCGGTGAGGAAATCGCGGGCTCGCATGCGAAGCGCGGTCATGTGCTTGTCTCCCCGTCCGTTGAGGATGAAGTGCTGTGATCGCCGACCAGGCGCAGCCGCGTCCCGTCATTAGCCGACGTCGAAGTTGATGTCGCCTGCTCGCCGAGCGCGCGCAGCAATTCGCGGCACATCTCGTCGGCAGCGCGGCCCATGGCGAAACCTTCGACGATCACGCCGATCGCGATCGCCCAGAACCGCCGCGAGCTCTCCTCGGGCGCGCGCAGCGAACGCCAGCCGTGCCGCTCGACCTGGCCCGCATAGGCGCGCGCGCCCTCGCTGTGCAGCCGTTCGATGGTGCGCTCGACGAGGGGTGCGAGGTCCTGCCGGCGCCGCGTGAGGGTCAAGGCCTCCGCGAAAAAGGCGACCGTGTCGGTCGCGGTCACGGTCTCGGCCAAAGCGTGGGTGTAGTCCCGCGGGGTGTGCGCATTCAGGGCGGCCTGCTCGGTCGCGCGCGCGAGATAGAGCATGTCGCGGCTGGCGGCTTCGACGAACAGCGCTTCCTTGGTGCGGAAGTAATAGGTGATCTGGCTCGGAAAGGCGTCCGCGGCCGCGGCGATATCGGAGATCGATGTGCCCGAGAGCCCGCGTTCCTTGAACAGGCGGCTGGCGGCATCGAGCAGCAGCGAGCGCATCTTGCGCCCCGCCGACCGCGTCGCGCGGACCGCGTGCTTCGGATCGGGCGCAGACATGCCGCTGGCGGTCTCCGAACCCATATCTCGTCCTCCCAAAGATGTTTGTATGACATACAAACAAAGAAATCAACGGGAAAACGCCTGAGGTTGTGTCAAACGGGCTGGAGGGTTACGACGCCTCGCACATCCGGGGGCCGAGAACCCTTGCTTTCGCGGCCAAAATCCGTATAAGCGCGCCATTCGTGGGCTCCGGCCGGGAGCTGAACGGACGGTCTCAGCAAACTCACCCGTTGATTTTGATGTGGCAGGGCCAGTCGGCCCGTCGTCCCGTGCTCCCGCCTTCTGAGCAGCTCGAGTCCTTTCCGAAGGTCTCGAAGGGCTTGTCGCCGGAAACCGCGCCAACACAGGAAAGGACAACCATGCCTCTTTACGAGCATGTTTTTCTCGCGCGCCAGGATGCGAGCACCCAGCAGGTGGATGAACTGACGGCCCAGATGACGGGGATCGTCGAACAGGGCGGCGGCAAGGTCACCAAGACCGAGAGCTGGGGCGTGCGTTCCCTCACCTACCGCATGAACAAGAACCGCAAGGCGCATTTCGTGCTGATGAACATCGACGCACCGTCGGCTGTCGTCACCGAGATCGAGCGCCAGGAGCGGATCAACGAAGACGTCATCCGTTACCTCACCGTGCGCGTTGAAGAGCACGAGGAAGGCCCGTCCGCGATGATGCGCAAGGCCGACCGCGATCGCGAGCGCGATGACCGTGGTGGTGGCTTCCGTGGCGACCGCGAAGGCGGCTTCCGTGGCGACCGCGAGGGTGGTTTCCGTGGCGACCGTGGCCCGCGCCGTCCGCGTGAAGAAGAAGCTGCGACCGAGGAGTAATGAATCATGGCTGATGCTGGTGCCCGCCGTCCGTTTTTCCGCCGTCGCAAGTCCTGCCCGTTCACGGGCGCGAATGCGCCGAAGATCGACTACAAGGATTCCAAGCTGCTGATGCGTTACGTCTCCGAGCGCGGCAAGATCGTGCCGAGCCGCATCACGGCCGTGTCCGCCAAGAAGCAGCGTGAGCTCGCCCGCGCCATCAAGCGCGCGCGCTTCCTCGGCTTGCTGCCTTACGTGATCAGGTAATCGTTTCCGGCCGGCGGCATACGTCGCCGGCCGCTCATTCTCATAAGGCTTCCGGGTCGTCCGGTCGCCGATGGTTGGGGTTCTCGAAGCAGGACCCCTAACCGCTCAAAGGGGGCGGGACAGCTGATGATCGGGATACTCATTGTTGCACTTGCCGCCGGCGCCGCGTCGGCGCTGATGTTCGCCTCGATCAGTTCGGGCGCGCTGATCTCGATATTGCTGTTCTATCTCGCATCGCTGCCGATCATGGTGGCGGCGCTCGGCTGGGGTCCCCTCACCGCCGCTATTGGTGGAGTGGGTGCGGCATCCGTGCTCGGCACGATCTTCGGCCTTCCCTACAGCATCGCGTTTGCCATGATGGTCGCCGTACCCGGCTGGTGGCTCGGCCACCTCGCCCTGCTCGGACGGCCGATCGCAGGCGCAGCCGGCGACAGCGCCAAGCAGCAGCCGCCTGCACTTGAATGGTACCCCGTCGGCCGCATCCTGCTCTGGATTGCAGCCTTCGCCATCATCATCACGACCGTCGCACTGCTCACGCTCGGCACCGATACTGACACGATCACCGGCACGCTGCGGCGTGGCCTGCTCAAGATGCTCAGCGCCGGCGAAGCCCAGCCCAGCGGTGACATCGAACGGCTGGTCGACGCGTTGGTGATCTTCGCGCCGCTCGCGGCAACGGTCATCTCCATGGTGACGCTGACGCTGAACCTTTGGCTCGCCGGCAAGATCACGCAAACCTCGGGGCGGTTGAATCGGCCGTGGCCGGATTTCCGCACCACGGCGCTTCCCGCCGTGACGTTGGTCGCGCTGCTGGCGGCGGTCGCCGTCAGCTTCATCGGCGGCATGCTTGCGCTGCTGGCGCAGATCGTCACCGCGGCACTCGTAATCGCCTATGCGCTCGTCGGCTTCGCCGTTCTGCACACCTTGACGCTGTCGCTCACCAATCGCGGCTTCTGGCTCGGTGGCATCTATGCGGTCGTCGTCATGTTCGGCTGGCCGATCGTGGCGATGTTCGCGCTCGGCATCGCCGACGCCGTGTTCGGGCTGCGCCAGCGCTATCTGCAGACAAGACCGCCGCCTTTGCCCGCGGCTTGAGATTCGATCCAACCACTTAAACCCGTACTTTGCATCTAAAGGAGAACGAAAATGGAAGTCATTCTGCTCGAACGCGTCGCCAAGCTTGGCCAGATGGGCGAAGTCGTGCGCGTCAAGGACGGGTTCGCCCGCAACTTCTTGCTGAAGCGCGGCAAGGCGTTGCGCGCCACCGAGGCGAACCGCGCCAAGTATGACGGCATGAAGGCCGAGCTCGAGGCCAACAACATCCAGGCCAAGGGCGAAGCCGCCAAGGTCGCCGAGAAGATCGACGGCCGCGACATCGTCATCATCCGCCAGGCCTCCGAATCCGGCCAGCTGTTCGGCTCGGTGACGGTGCGCGACATCGTCGCCGCGCTGGCTGCCGACGGCGTGACGGTGTCGCGCCCGCAGGTCTGGCTCGACTCGCCGATCAAGGTAATCGGCGCGCAGAAGGTGACGATCGCCGTCCACCCCGAGGTCGAGACCAGCGTCACCGTGACGGTCGCCCGCTCCGCCGAAGAGGCCGAGCGGATCAAGCGCGGCGAGGACATCTCGACCCGCCAGGAAGACCAGGACGCTGCCGCCGAGGCGCTCGCCGCCGCCGGCGAATTCTTCGATCCGGAAGCCCAGCAGGACGAGGAAGCCGCGCCGGCTCCGGCCGCCGAAGAGAAGTAAGCTTCTCTCCATCGTCCAACCGACTAAACGCTACGAAGCCCGGCCTCGATCAGGCCGGGCTTTGGATTCGTGCCGCCGCCTTGTCGTCGAGCATGGCGATCGACGCCAATGCGGTCGCGGTGTGCTTCTCCTTGCCGTCGATGACGCAGAACACGTCGGCTGCAACGACGGCGACCTGACGTCCCGGCTTGATCACGCGCGCCCGGCAGATCAGACGATCGCCCGAGGCCGGCGACAGCAGGTTCAGCTTGTATTCCGCCGTCAGCGCCGGCTGGCCGCGCGACGTCGCCGCTGCGATCGTGGTGGCGTTGTCGACCAGAAACGCCGTCACTCCGCCGTGAAACAGGCCATGCTGCTGCAACAGCTCCGGCCGGCGGTCGACCGCGAGCGTGCAGGTGCCGCGCGACAGCTCGGCTACCTCGGCACCGACAAGACCCATGAAGCCCTGCCGGCCGACATTGTCGCGAATTCGCGTCGCGATCGGTGCAAAGTCCGAATCGGTCTCGCTCATGAAGTCTCTCCTGTTCGTTCTGGCGCACCCGGCGCCACCACCGCGCGGACCGCGCAGGCGATCAGCGTCTCGACCTGTTCGCGCGGATCGCCGGTATGGCGGCCCGATAGCCAGGCGCGGCAGAAGATCTGCGCCGGCCCGACGATCTGGCTGAAGAACAGCACGGCGCTCATCGGCAGCAATTCGCCGCGCGCGAGCAGTGGCGCGCGCCAGCGCTCGATGCCATCGGTGAGCCGCGAATTCTCGCTGCGCTGCGCGCCGCGCACCTCCTCGACCCACTCGCTGCGCGAAATCTCGAACAGGAAGCGCGCCTCGCGCCGGTTGCTCACGACCCAATCGAGATGGGCGTGGATCAGCCGCTCAACGCCCTCGCCCGCCCCGCAGCTGGCGTCGACCGAGCTGATGATGGCGGCGTGATAGGCCTGCAGGATTTCCAGGAACAGGGTGCCGGCGAGCGCCTTCTTCGAGGTGAAGAAGTGGAAGAAGCTGCCGTTGGACGCGCGGGCGCGGGAGCGAATCTCGGCCACCGTCGCGCCCTCAAATCCGTCGCGGTCGAACACCTCCAGTCCCGCTGCCAGCAGATCTTCGCGCGCCGTGCTCAAGTCGTCCTCCTGACTAGATTAACACTCTAGAGCACTGCTCTAATGATGGTCAAACAAATACGCCGGACCTTGCGGCCCGGCGTTGGCGATTACTTCGAGGTCGGAGCTTCCGGCGGGCCGGAGCCTGGCGTCGTGGGCGGTGGCGGCGGCGGCGCCGTCGCAGTCACCGGCGGCGCGGCTGGCGCCGGAGCGGGAGATGCGGCTGCTGCCGGCTCGGACGCCGCAGGCGCAGCCGCGGCAGGCGCCGGTGTGACCTGCGGAACCGGATCGGATCGCACGGCAGCCGGCTCGCCGCCGCCATTGCTCTTGGGCGCGTCGACCTTTGCCGTGTCGGGCTCGGCGGCAGGCTTCGCCGGCTTCTCGGCTTCACCCTTGTCATCATGCCGGGTGGATGTCTTGGGGTCTGTCTTGGGCTCGTCGCTGGTCGCCGCGCCCTTGGGCGTCTCCTCGGACTTCGGCTCCTCGACGGGCTTGCCGCGACGGCCGTGCTTCTGACGCGACGGCTTGCCCTCGCCCAAGGCCTGCGGCGTCTGGCCGTCATCCGGCTTCGCGCCTTCCGGCGTCTCGCTCGGGCGGGCCATCCGCTTGCCGCGGTGAGCTGGACGTCCTTCGGGATTCAAGCCATCGCCATCGGGTTTGGCCCCTTCCTGCGGCGCGGCATCCTGGTGCCGTCGGCGGGCCGGACGCTCGGACGGCTGCTCCGGGGACTGGTTCGCCTCCTGCCTGCCTTCCCTACCGCCCTTAGTCCCCTTGGGCTGATCCTTGGCCTGGTAGCGCGGGTCGTTGGCACCATTCGAAATCAGATAGGAGGCAAGCACGCCGGCCATGTCGCTGGACGTCGTGTAGTGCTGGCGCAGGAAGCCCGGCAGCGAACCGGCCGGGACCGATTTCAGCAGGCCGCGCGGGCTCTTGTGGCAAGCTGTGCAGGTGCTTGCGAAGATCTGGGAGGGGCTCTTGCCGGCCTCGAGGTTTTGCGCCTGCGCCGATACGGCTGACAGGCAGCCAATCAGAAGCGCCACCGTCGCCAGACTGAGGGCTCGGCTCAACATTCCTTAAGTCTCCAGATTCCGGAAAAATCGCCGCCAGCGCCTGATGGATCGGCCGCGGCGGTCACCTTTTAGCCGATTATCGCGCGAATGGAAGCGCGCCCATGACGCATCCACGCAATTGTCACATTTTGGAATATCGGCTTTGACCACAACGCTATAGCGCGATCTAATTCCCTGCCTATCTTGAGGTTGGGGACACATTGGAGTGATCAACTCCGGTGGTGTCGGTGTGCAGCTTGCCGTTCCGTTGGTGTTTCGATGGACCGATTGTTGCGATACTTCTTGGGGCGCTTCATCCGCCGCGGTTCGATCACGTTCACGACCGCGAGCGGCGCTCAGTTCACCTGCGGTGACGGCACGGGCGTACCGGTTGCCGTGCGCTTCATGACGCGAGGGGCTGAACTCCGCGTGCTGGTCGATCCCGAGCTTTATCTCGGCGAAGCCTTCATGGACGGCACGTTCGTGGTGGAGCAAGGCACCGTTGCCGACGTGTTGGCGGTGCTTATGGGTCAGGCAGCCATGCTGCCGAACTTTGCCAGGCTGCAGGCCTGGGTACGCTTCCTCGGACGCCGCGCCCAGCAGATCAATGTGCGCGGCCGATCCAGAAGCAATGTCGCCCGTCATTACGATCTCGACGGCCGCCTCTATTCGCTCTTCCTCGACGCGGACAAGCAATACAGCTGCGCCTATTTCGAGACGCCGGACGCGACGCTGGACGATGCCCAGCTCGCCAAGAAGCGTCACCTCGCCGCAAAACTCCTGATCAAGCCCGGGCACCGCATCCTCGACATCGGTTCCGGCTGGGGTGGCCTTGGGCTCTATCTCGCCGAGATGAGCGACGCCGACGTCACCGGCGTCACGCTGTCGACCGAGCAGCTGCAAATTTCCAACGCCCGGGCGGCGGAGCGGAACCTGGCGCAATCGGCGCGCTTCCTGCTGGAGGACTACCGCGACATCCCCGGGCCGTTCGACCGCATCGTCTCGGTCGGCATGTTCGAGCATGTCGGGGTCGCCTACTATGAAACCTTCTTCGCGCGCTGCGCCGAACTGCTCAGCGACGACGGTGTCATGGTGCTGCATTCGATCGGCCGCTCGACCGGCCCCGACGTCACCAGCCCCTGGATCCGCAAATACATCTTCCCCGGCGGCTACATTCCGGCGCTGTCCGAGGTCATGCCGGCGATCGAGAAGGCCGGATTGCTGATCTGCGACATGGAGATCCTGCGCCTGCACTATGCCGAGACGCTGAAGGCATGGCGCGAGCGCTTCATGGCGCGGCGCGAGGAGGCCGTGCGGCTCTACGACGAGACCTTTGCCCGGATGTGGGAATTCTACCTGGCTGCCTCGGAGATGTCGTTCCGCGTGCAGAACATGATGAACTTCCAGCTCCAGCTCACCAAGCGCCAGGGCATCGTCCCGATAACCCGCGACTATATCGGCGGCGAAGAAGCCCGCCTGCGGCTGAAGGAGGCCGGCGCGGCCAAGCCCCGGCTGCAACTGGCCGGCGAATAGGTCTGAAGGAACGGGTGCGGCTAGTTGCGCAGGCTGTAGGCCGACCCGCAATGGCCAAAGGTCGGCGCCGGACGCGCAAGATGGGCCGCGGCGGCCGAAATCAAGCTGGCATCGCAGGGAACATTGCGGACCTCGGGACGCGCCGCCTGCTCCATGGCATCGACAAGCGCCGCCAGCCAGCGGCGATCCATGCCATCTGCCCGGCCAAGCCTTGATCGCGCTGTCTGAAACTCTCGAGCCATCGCCGCCGTATCTTGCCTGAGCGTAGACAACCTGGAATCCGCCGGGTCGTTCCCGCGAACCTGCCGCAAAAAAAGTGCGGCGCATGTGATCTGCTTCACAGAGGTCTGTCCCGGACTGTCGTAGTGGTCCGGAATGACCCGAGAAACACACCAGACGATGTTGGACCCGCAGCGCGATATCGCGACTGACTACGCCCTGATCGCCACTGGCGTGGTGGCCGCCTTGATCGCGCTGGCCTTCCTCATCCTGGTCTGAGAAATCGACGCCAACAGCCGCCTCGCCTCTCCATGGGTCCGCTCGCCTGGCAAAAGGTTCAGGCGGCGTCCAATTTTTGCCAACGACCGTGCTGATCGGCCGGCTCCCGCCCGGTTTCGGACAAAACCCCAGTCAAGCGGAATGCATCCGGCTGTTTCGGATTCACACCTCGCGTTGTGTGAATCGTGCATAAGAAACATCCGTCCTTTCGCTTCGTGCCGGGCTGGCGCTTCATCGCCGCCCCACAGCCGAAAATCTCAGTAACGACGAAATCAGAAGAATAAGCTCGTCCATGGCCTTGATTGATTCGAACGTCCACAAGCTCGCGCCCGACGCCGCATCCCCGGCCTACCGAAGTGCGCCGCACAACATCGAAGCGGAACAGGGCCTGCTGGGCGCGATCCTGGTCAATAACGACGCCTTCTACCGGGTCTCCGATTTCCTGGAGCCGAAGCACTTCTTCGAAACCATCCATCAGCAAATCTATGAGACCGCCGGAAGCCTGATCCGGATGGGCAAGGTCGCGAACCCCGTGACCCTGAAGACGTTCTTGCCGGCCGAGCTCGACATCGGCGGCATGACGGTCGGCCAGTACCTCGCCCGGCTTGCCGCCGAAGCGACCACCATCATCAACGCGCAGGACTACGGACGCACCGTTTACGATCTCAGCCTGCGTCGCAACCTGATCCAGATCGGCGAGGACATCGTCAACGTCGCCTACGACGCGCCGGTCGACTTCGCGCCGCGCGCCCAGATCGAGGACGCCGAGCGGCAGCTCTACGGCCTTGCTGAAACCGGCCGCTATGATGGCGGCTTCCAGCGCTTCGCACAGGCACTGACGATCGCCGTCGACATGGCGGCGAAGGCGTTCCAGCGCGACGGCAAGCTGTCGGGCATCTCGACCGGTCTGCGCGACCTCGACGCCAAGATGGGCGGCCTGCAGCCGTCCGACCTCATCATCCTCGCCGGCCGTCCCGGCATGGGCAAGACATCGCTCGCCACCAACATCGCCTACAACATCGCCAAAGCCTATGTGCCCGAAGTCCAGGCGGACGGCACCACCAAGGCAGTCAATGGCGGCTGTGTCGGCTTCTTCTCCTGCGAAATGAGCGGCGAACAGCTCGCCACCCGTATTCTCGCCGAGCGCACCGGCATTCCCTCGAGCTCGATCCGTCGCGGCGGCATCTCCGAGCTCGATTTCGAGAAGATCCGCGACTGTTCGATCGAGCTGCAATCGCTGCCCTTCTACGTCGACGAAACCGGCGGCCTCTCGATCTCGCAGCTCACCGCGCGGGCGCGACGGCTCAAGCGCCAGAAGGGCCTCGACTTGATCGTGATCGACTACATCCAGCTGCTGCAGGGCTCGGGCAAACGCGGCAACGACAACCGCGTGCAGGAAATCACCGAGATCACCACCAACCTGAAGGCACTGGCCAAGGAACTGAACGTTCCGATCATCGCGCTCTCGCAGCTGTCGCGTCAGGTCGAAAACCGCGACGACAAGCGGCCGCAGCTGTCCGACCTGCGTGAATCCGGCTCGATCGAGCAGGACGCCGACGTCGTGATCTTCGTCTATCGCGAGGAATACTACCTCGCCAACAAGGAGCCGCGCGCGGGCACGCCGGAATATGAGAAGTGGCAGATGGACATGGACCTTGCCCACGGCAAGGCCGAAGTCATTATCGGCAAGCAGCGCCACGGCCCGACCGGCACGGTCGATCTGCACTTCGAGGCCAGCGTCACGCGCTTCGGCGACCTCGCACCCGACGGTCAGGTTCCAGATCACGGCCACTGAGATCCGGACTCGGTTGAACGACGCAAGGCACCCGCGTACAACTGAGCCATGAACATCGTGACTGACGCGAAATCGCAGCTGACACCCGAGGCCAGTTTGCTGGCGGCCCACCCGACCGCCAGCGGTATCCTCACCATCGACCTCGACGCCATCATCGCCAACTGGCGCAAGCTCGAGAAGACCGCGGTGCCGGCCGAATGCGCCGCCGTGGTCAAGGCCAATGCCTATGGCTGCGGCGCCGAGCAGGTTTCGCGGGCGCTCGCCAGGGCCGGTTGCAAGACCTTTTTCGTCGCCAGCGTCGAGGAGGCTGCCGCGGTGCGCGCGGCCGCTCCCGAGGCGACGGTGTATTCGCTCGGCGGCTTCTTCCAGAACACCGGCGACGCCTACGCCAGGATCGACTGCAAGCCGGTGATCGGCGATCTCAACGAGCTCGCCGAATGGGACGTGTTCTGCCGCCGCTCCGGCTGGTCCGGCGGCGCCGGCATCCATATCGACACCGGCATGAACCGGCTGGGGCTCACGGTCAGCGAGGCGCAGGGCATCATCCCGCGGATCAATGCCGGCGACCACGGCATCACGCTGGTCATGAGCCACCTCGCCTCCGCCGAATTGCTCAACAATCCCGCCAACGCCAAGCAGCTTGCGAGCTTCCGCGAGATCGCGAGCCTGTTCACCGGCGTGCCGGCCTCGCTGGCGAATTCTTCCGGCGTGTTTCTCGGCGCGCAATTCCAGTTCGAGATGGTGCGGCCGGGCTGCGCGCTCTATGGCGTCAATCCGACGCCGGAGGCCGACAACCCGATGCAGCAGGTGGTCGATCTCAAGGCGCGCATCGTGCAGATCCGCAACATCGACCGCGGCGAGACCGTCGGCTATGGCGGCACCTGGACCGCGCGCCGGCCGACCCGGCTTGCGATCGTCGCCGCCGGCTATGCCGACGGCTATTTCCGCGCCGCCAGCGCCAATGACGGCACCCGCGGCGCCGAGGTCGTGGTCGCCGGCAAGCGCTGCCCGATCGCCGGCCGCGTCTCGATGGACCTGATCGCGGTCGATGTCACCGACCTCGACAAGAATGCCGTGCGGCGCGGCCACATGGTGACGCTGATCGGCGAAGGCATCACGGTCGACGAGGTCGCGCATCATTTCGGCACCATCGGCTACGAGGTGCTGACCAGCCTCGGCCGCCGCTTCGTGCGCATCTACAAGGGCGGCGATGCCGTCGCCGCGAGAAGCGACGCGGTCGCCGAGACGAGCGAGCCGGCTGCCACGCCCGCAGCACCGCCAGCCTTGCCAACAGCAGCGCCCGCTGCGCCGCCGCCACTGCCGGCCGCCGAGCCAACAGCGACGTCCACCTGACATGATCAAGGTTCGCGATTGCCGGTGCGCATGAAGATCGCGACCTTCAACATCAACAACGTCAACCGCCGCCTGCCCAACCTGTTGCGCTGGCTGAAATCGGCCAGGCCCGACATCGTCAGTCTGCAGGAACTGAAGGCCAGCGACGCCGAGTTTCCCGCGGCCGCGATCGAGCAGGCCGGCTACGGCGCGGTGTGGCAGGGACAGAAGACCTGGAACGGCGTCGCCATCCTCGCGCGCAAGGCCGAGCCGGTGCTGATCCGCACCGCCCTGCCCGGCGATGCCGGCGATCACGAAGCGCGCTACATCGAGGCCGCGGTGCGCGGCATCGTCGTCACCAGCCTCTATCTGCCGAACGGCAATCCGCAGCCCGGGCCGAAATTCGATTACAAGCTCGCCTGGTTCAAGCGGCTGCGCGCCCATGCCGCCAAGCTGCTCAAGCAGGACGTCCCGGTGGTGCTCGCCGGCGACTACAATGTCGCGCCGACGCCGTTCGACATCTACCCAACGCGGTCCTGGGACAAGGATGCGCTGATCCAGCCGAAGAGCCGCGCCGCCTTCAAGGCGCTGGTCGATCAGGGCTGGTGCGATGCGATCCGCGCCCTGCATCCGGACGCGCCGATGTTCACCTTCTGGGACTACAAGCGCCAGCGCTGGCCACGCGATGCAGGCCTGCGGCTCGATCATCTCCTGCTCAGCCCCGCAGTGGCGCCGCGGCTCGTGAAAGCCGGCGTCGACCGCGCCATCCGCGGCGAGGACGGCGCCAGCGATCACGCGCCGGCGTGGGTGGTGTTGAGGTGACGGGTTTGCGTGTCGCGCTCGCGCCACAATCACTCTGTCGTCCCTGCGAAAGCAGGGACCCATACTCCGCGGCCGATGTTGTGAACGGGACTTGTCGTTCCGGCGGCGCGCAATAATCCGCATTCGTGGTTATGGGTCCCTGCTTTCGCAGGGTCGACAACAAATGTGTTGCGCGGTCTATGAGTCATACCTCCGCATTCTCGCGACATGATTTGTCCAAGTCTTGCTGCGCTGCGCACGATGGCGTGTCGATGGTTCGGCGGCGCCCTTGCGCCGTCTCGAGCCATGAGGTCACACTGAGCCCCTCTCCCGGGGCACGCATTCAGCATGGCTCGGGATCACCTCACCGGAGCGCGCAGGTGGGCTTCCTCTTCGTCCTCATCGTCGGCCTAGTCGCCGGCACCATTTCCGGCATCGTCGGCACCGGCTCGTCGATCATGCTGATGCCGGTGCTGGTCTATCAGTACGGGCCGAAGCAGGCGGTACCGATCATGGCCGTCGCCGCCGTGATGGCCAATCTGTCGCGCATCCTCGCCTGGTGGCGCGAGGTCGACTGGCGTGCCTGCATCGCCTACTCGATCACGGGCATCCCGGCCGCCGCGCTCGGCGCGCGCACCCTGCTCGCGCTGCCCTCGCATGCGGTCGATATAGCGATCGGCGTATTCCTGATCGCGATGGTGCCGGTGCGGCACTGGCTGGCGCGGCACAGGCTGAAGGCCAATCTCTGGCATCTCGCAATCGGCGGTGCGCTCATCGGCTACCTCACCGGCATCGTGGCCTCGACCGGCCCGCTCAGCGTGCCGCTGTTCCTGTTCTACGGTCTCAGCAAGGGCGCGTTCCTCGCCACCGAGGCGGCGAGCTCGCTCGGGCTCTATGTCAGCAAGTCGGTGACGTTCGAGCGCTTCGGCGCGCTGACGCCGGACATCGCGCTGAAGGGCCTGATCGCCGGCGCCTCGCTGATGGCCGGCGCCTTCATCGCCAAGCGCTTCGTGCTGCAGCTGAAGCCGGAGTCGTTCCGCCTGATCATGGACGGCATCATGCTGGCGGCGGGCACGGCGCTATTGTGGTCTGCAATGACGCAGTAAAATTCCGACATCGACCAGGCCCTGGGCAAACGGATTTCACCGTGACGAACACCAACATCCTCCCGATGGTGTCGTAATTCTACGGGGCTTTGCGCATCGGGTGGCGTGTACCCCGAAAGAGTTTTGTTGAGCGCTCACCTTCCGTTGTTATCCGGATTGCCATCGTCCGGCCGCTGCGTTTATGACAATCTCATTACTTGCACTTGATCGTTTGCGGAAAAGAACTTTGCTCCAGCAGGCATCACAGGGTTGATCGACGACCCGGATGCGAGTCCCGAGAGTTCAGACGACGAGGTTCAGCGACACATGGCGTGCAGATCGGGCGCAGAGCCCGGCGCCTGATGTCGCCGATGTCGGCCTGACGAATGCGGGATCGCAAGTCGAAGCATTGGGAGTCGCGGGTCGTCAAAGCCCACGACAGGCGGGAAAGGCAGGCGCGCGATGCGCAAGATGATGATCACGACTGCGGCGATTGTGACGTTCGCCGTTGCCGGCTCGGCGTTCTGGCCGACGGCAAGGCCCGATGTCGCGCAGTTCGGCGACAGCGTCTACGAGACGATCTGGGTCTGGCGAATTCCGGTCTACGCCAACAATCCGTCGTGGCGGGTTCGCTGGAGCTGGAGCGATCCGTTGCGCGCGCAGGCGAGATGCTGCCGCGCTCTGCCGACGAGTCTGACGCCGCGCGAGAAACCGCCGCTGCTGCTGTCGCGGCGGGACATCCACGTTTGACCGCGCGTACAAACGAGAGAGCAGTTCCCTTGCGCGAAGCGCATTTGATTCAAATTCGCGCTGTAGTTGAACTTACTTTTTATCCTTAACCAGAAACCTGATCTTTGATTTACATCTGCAAGATGCGGTTTACCTTGTCTCCGCGAGCACAGCGGATTCAGGGACAACAACAATATGCGCCAACCAAGCTTCACCCTGTGGTTGACCGTTGTTCTGGCGACGCAGGGTTTGAGCGTCGCGGCAGACGAGACAAGACCGGGCCAACCGGGTGCCGTTGCCGCCGCTGACCGCGTTGCATGTTCCCTGCAGCCAAAAAGCGAGGAACCGTCTGATCCGTCGTCGACCTCGGCAATTCCCCACGCCGAAAAATTCGTCGCGCGGGAACATTTCAAGGAGGACATCGCCTCGAGCGCGCCGGTCAGGATTTCCTGGTTAGGCGCGACCTTCGCGCAGCGCTTCACGAACAAGATCGAGGACGATAGCGGCGGCGCATCGTTGCAGACCTTCATCCTGAGCGCAGCCTCGAGCGACAAGGAGATCCTCGCCAAACTGGGTCAGAGCCACGAGAGCAGGCTGGCCGACGTCTGGTGCGCGTTGAGGCGACAGCCCAGCGGCAGCAATGGCCCGCTGGAGGTCAACGCCAAGCCGAACGTGTTTTACGTACGCGACAGCGCCGGAGAGCTTGGTGCCGTCGACGTGCTTTGGGGCGGCGTCGGCTGGGAAATCGGCGCAAGCCCGGTCGGCGACAAGCCGCGCTGGCCGGGCGGAACGCGGGTGTTCTCGCGCTGAGCCGGCCCCGCGATCTGCCGCTCCGTCTTCGATGGATCGTGCGCGGCGGCCGAACCGTGCTATGCATCGTGCGCGATAGCGCGACTCACCTGCTCCATGGCCAAATCTACCCTCTCCTTCGTCTGCCAGAACTGCGGCGCGGCGTATAATCGCTGGCAGGGCAAGTGCGATTCCTGCGGCGAGTGGAACACGCTGGCCGAGGAAGACATCACAGGCTCGGTGCCGGTCTCGATCCGCAGCAAGCGCAAGGGGCGGACGTTTGCGCTGGAATCGCTGTCCGGCAAGACCCAGGACGCGCCGCGGCTGTCCTCCGGGATGGCCGAGCTCGACCGCGTCACCGGCGGCGGCTTCGTCCGCGGCTCGGTGCTTTTGGTCGGCGGCGATCCCGGCATCGGAAAATCCACGCTGCTGACCCAGGCGACCAGCATGATGGCGCGCGCCGGCCACCGCGCCGTCTATATCTCCGGCGAAGAGGCGGTCGCCCAGGTGCGGCTGCGCGCCGAACGGCTCGGCCTCGCGGACGCGCCGGTGCAGCTGGCTTCGGAAACCTCGGTCGAGGACATCGTCGCGACGCTGTCGGAAGGCGCGGTGCCGCGCCTGATCGTGATCGACTCGATCCAGACCATGTGGACCGACACGGTGGAATCCGCGCCCGGAACGGTGACCCAGGTCCGCGCCTCGGCGCAGGCCCTCATTCGTTTTGCCAAGAAGACGGGTGCCGCGATCATCCTGGTCGGCCATGTGACAAAGGACGGCCAGATCGCCGGTCCCCGCGTGGTCGAGCACATGGTCGATGCGGTGCTGTCGTTCGAGGGCGAAGGCTCGCAGCAGTTCCGCATTCTGCGCTCGGTGAAGAACCGTTTTGGCGCGACCGACGAGATCGGCGTATTCGAGATGACCGGCCTCGGCCTGCGCGAGGTCACCAACCCCTCGGAATTGTTCCTCTCCGAGCGCGAGCTCGGCAGCCCCGGCACGGCGGTGTTCGCCGGCATCGAGGGCACCCGTCCGGTGCTGGTCGAGTTGCAGGCGCTGGTGGCGCCGACCTCGCTCGGCACGCCACGCCGCGCCGTGGTCGGCTGGGACCCGAGCCGGCTGTCGATGGTGCTCGCGGTGCTCGAAGCGCATTGCGGCGTCAAATTGTCCGGACATGACGTCTATCTCAACGTCGCCGGCGGCCTGCGCATCCAGGAACCGGCCGCGGACCTTGCCGCGGCGGCCGCGCTGGTCTCCTCGCTGGTGAACGCGCCGCTGCCGACGGATGCGGTCTATTTCGGCGAGATTTCGCTATCGGGCGCGATCCGCCCGGTGGCGCAGACCCCGGCCCGGCTCAAGGAGGCCCTCAAGCTCGGCTTCGCCCGCGCCATCCTGCCCGAATCGGCCCGCGGCGAGAGCGGTGGCGATTCAGGGCTCACCCTCAACAGCGTCGGCAATCTCACCACGCTGGTCGCCGAAATTGCGGCACGCGGTACGCCAAGAGGCGACCGGGGAACACCGCGAGGCGACCGGCGCGACCCGGGCAGCTCCGGAGGCCCTGATGCGGCTGAGAAAAATGCCACACCGGCCCGATTCCGTCGCGAGACCAGCTAAAGCGGGCGTGACGTATCAGCCCCCCGCCGCTATACATCCGCCGCGCGGGACAGGTGGCGCTCTGGCCTTGCCGGATGCCCCCAATGCGCCTCAGTTAGGACGGCACCGACTTCGCCGATTCGCGAGAGCACTTAGCAGCGTAGGCCCTTAACAACGTAAGCCCTTAACAGCGTACAGAAACGTACCAGCGGACCTGACCAGCCGATGCCCATAACGATACTTGATCTCGTCCTGCTCGGCGTGATGCTGATTTCGGGCCTGCTCGCGATGGTGCGCGGCTTCATGCGCGAGATCCTGTCGATCGCGGCCTGGGGCGCCGCCGCGCTGGTCACGCTGTATGCGTTCTCGAAGCTTTTGCCGACCGCCAAGACCTACTTCAACAACGACACGGTCGCGGCCGTCGTCGTGGTGGCCGGCGTCTTCATCGGCACGCTGATCGTGGTCTCGATCGTCACGGTGCGGATCTCGGACATGATCCTGGATTCCCGGATCGGTGCGCTCGACCGCACCCTCGGCTTCCTGTTCGGGCTCGCCCGCGGCCTCCTGATCGTGGTCGTGGCGTTCATGTTCTTCACCTGGCTGGTTCCGGACAAGCAGCGGCCCGATTGGGTGACCGGGGCGAAGTCCCGCGTGGTGCTGCAGGGAACCGGGGATTGGCTGATGTCGCTCTTGCCTGACGACCCCGAGAACACCATCTTAAAGAAGTTCAAGAAGAATAAGCCAGACGACGATTCTGCGGCCGATACCAATGATCAGGCGACGCCGGCGTCGGGTGATGGCTATAGCAAACCTGCGCGTGACAGCTTGAAGAAGCTGATCGAGAAACCCGCGGGCCGATAAACTATTTGGGCCCTTACGAGAGGCGATGAACGAGATGCAGACCCCTTCGGATCATACCGACCAAATGGATCTCGACCTCGGCCCGATCGAACTGCAAGACCCTCTCAGATACCACCCCGACCTCGATGGCGACACGCTCCGCGAGGAATGCGGTGTGTTCGGCATCTTCGGCCATCCCGAGGCCGCCGCGATCACCGCGCTCGGCCTGCACGCCCTGCAACACCGCGGCCAGGAAGCCGCCGGCATCGTCTCCTTCGACGGCAGCCGCTTCCACAGTGAACGCCGCCTCGGCCTGGTCGGCGACGCCTTCTCCCGCCGCGAGGTGATCGAGCGCTTGCCGGGCAACGCCGCGGTCGGCCATGTCCGCTACTCCACCACCGGCGGCACCATCCTGCGCAACGTGCAGCCACTGTTCGCCGAGCTCAGCGCCGGCGGATTTGCGGTCGGCCACAACGGCAACCTCACCAATGGCCTGACCTTGCGCCGCGAGCTGGTCAAGGGCGGCGCCATGATGCAGTCGACCACCGACACCGAGGTGATCCTGCATCTCGTGGCGCAGTCCAAGCGCACCCGCTTCATCGACCGCTTCATCGAGGCGCTGCGCACCATTGAGGGCGCCTATGCGCTGGTCGCGCTGACCAACAAGAAGCTGGTCGGCGCGCGCGACCCGCTCGGCATCCGCCCGCTGGTGCTCGGCGATCTCGACGGCTGTCCGATCCTGACCTCGGAGACCTGCGCGCTCGACATGATCGGCGCGAAATACGTCCGCGACATCGAGCCCGGCGAGATCATCGTGTTCGACGAGCGAGGGGCTCACAGCCACAAGCCGTTCCCGCCGAAGCCGGCCCGGCCCTGCATCTTCGAATACATCTATTTCGCGCGCCCGGACTCGATCGTCGGCGGCCGTTCGGTCTACGACGTGCGCAAGGCATTTGGCGCCCAGCTGGCGCGCGAGAGCCATCCCGAGGTCGACGTCGTGGTGCCGGTGCCGGATTCCGGCGTGCCCGCCGCGGTCGGCTACAGCCAGTATTCCGGCGTGCCGTTCGAGCTCGGCATCATCCGCAACCACTATGTCGGCCGCACCTTCATCCAGCCGACCCAGAGCGTGCGCGAGCTCGGCGTGCGCATGAAGCATTCGGCCAACCGCGCCGCGATCGAAGGCAAGCGCATCATCCTGATCGACGACAGTCTGGTTCGCGGCACCACCTCGAAGAAGATCGTGCGCATGATGCGCGATGCGGGCGCCCGCGAGGTGCATTTCCGCCTCGCCTCGCCGCCGATCCTCTATCCCGACTATTACGGCATCGACCTGCCGGACCGCGGCGGCCTGCTCGCCGCGACCCATTCGCTCGAGGAGATGCGCGACATCATCGGCGCCGACTCGCTCGCCTTCCTGTCGATCGACGGCATGTACCGCGCGATGGGCTATGAGGGGCGCGACCCGGCAAATCCGAGATTCGCCGACCATTGCTTCACCGGCGCCTACCCGACCCACCTCACCGACCAGAGCGAAACCGAGGCCCCGCCGCGCCAGCTCTCGCTGCTGGCGGAGGCGAGCTAGCCACATCCGCGCTGTCGTCCCTGCGAAAGCAGGGACCCATAACCACCGGCCTATCTGGCTGGCGACAGTGTTAGACACGAACTTCCATTACCGCCGTCACGGCGTATGGGTCCCTGCTTTCGCAGGGACGACGATTTGTTAGAGTCCCTTCCATGACAACACCCCTCGCCTCCCGTATCGCCCTCGTGACCGGCGCCTCGCGCGGCATCGGCTTTGCGACCGCGGTCGCACTGGCCAAGGCCGGCGCGCATGTCGTGGCGGTGGCGCGCACGCAAGGCGGGCTGGAAGAGCTCGACGACGAGATCCGCAAGGCGGGTGGCAGCGCCACCCTGGTGCCGCTCTCGCTCACCGATTACGACGGCATCGCGCGGCTCGGCCTCGCGCTGCATGAGCGCCACGGCAAGCTCGATATCCTGGTCGGCAATGCCGGCACCGCAGGGCCGTCGTCGCCGCTCGGCCATATCGAGCTGAAGCCATGGAACGACGTGTTCGCGATCAACGTCACCGCCAATTTCCAGCTGATCCGCTGCATGGACCCGCTGCTGCGGCAATCCGACGCCGGCCGCGCGGTGTTCGTGACGTCGGGCGTGGCCCACAAGGCCAACGCCTATCTCGGCCCCTATGCGGCCTCGAAGGCCGCGCTGGAGGCACTGGTGCGCTCCTGGGCCAACGAGACCGCCAACACAAAGCTCCGCGTCAACCTGTTCAGCCCCGGCCCGATCCGCACCCGGATGCGCGCGCAGGTGTTTCCCGGCGAAGACCCGATGACGCTGGATACGCCCGACATGGCCGCCGAATTCATCGTGCCGATGTGTTTGCCCGCATGGACCGAGACCGGCAAGCTCTACGACTACAAGGCGCGCACGCTGCGCAGCTTCCAGCCGCCGGCGTGAGCGCGGCTCTCTCTCCCGTAGCCCGGATGGAGCGAAGCGCAATCCGGGATAATCTCTACGCGGAGAAACCGGCCCCGGATTTCGCTTCGCTCCATCCGGGCTACGCACCTCCTTGCGATTGACTCGCTCGCATCCCCACGATTGACTACGCTCCCCAGCGGGACGACCGCCAAGAAAAATCTCGGGAGGCAACCAATGACGCCGACGTTCAATCGCGCGCGCTCCATTCTGTCCGGATTGTTTCTCTCCGCCTGCATCGCATCATCAGCCCTCTTCGCTACACCAACCCCCGCGAAAGCCGGCGACATCCCGACCTTCACCGTGGATGCATCATGGCCAAAGCCGCTGCCGAACAACTGGATCCTCGGCCAGGTCGGCGGCATCACGGTGGATTGGCAGGGCCACATCTGGATGATTCACCGGCCGCGCTCGCTGACCGACGACGAGAAGGGCGCGAGCCTCAATCCGCCTCGCTCGAAATGCTGCGTCTCGGCGCCGCCGGTGCTCGAATTCGACGCTGACGGCAATCTGCTGCGGTCCTGGGGCGGTCCGGGTGACGGCTATGAGTGGGTTGGCCGCGAGCACGGCATCGAGGTCGACGAGCGCGGCTTCGTCTGGATCGGCGGCAACGCCGACAATGACAATGCGATCCTCAAGTTCACCCTCGACGGCAAGTTCGTCTCACAGATCGGCTCGATCGCACCGAGCAAGGGGTCGAACGACACCACGCAGCTCGGCAAGCCCGCCGAGACCGCGATCGACAAGGAGGCCAACGAGATCTACGTCGCCGACGGTTACGGCAACCGGCGCGTCATCGTGTTCGATGCCACCACCGGCGCCTACAAGCGGCACTGGGGCGCCTATGGCAACAAGCCCGATGACGCCAAGCAGCCGCCCTACGATCCGAAGGCGCAGGTCGCGCAACAGTTCGGCAATCCCGTGCACTGCGTGAAGATCGCCAATGACGGACTGGTCTATGTCTGCGACCGCATCAACAACCGCATCCAGGTGTTCAGGAAGGACGGCGGCTTCGTGAAGGAGTTCTTCTTCGAGAAGAGCACGCTCGGCAACGGCGCGGTGTGGGACATCGCGCTGTGGCCCGATCCCAAGCAGACCTACCTACTCTCCGCCGACGGCGAGAACAACGAGATCCGCGTCATCAGGCGTGACGACGGCGCGGTGGTCGGCAGCTTCGGCCGCAACGGCCGCAACGCCGGGCAATTCCACTGGGTGCACGCGCTCGCGGTCGACGCCAAGGGCAACGTCTATACCGCCGAGGTCGACACCGGAAAAAGGATCCAGAAATTCAAGCTGACCTCCGACGCGCTCAAGTAAGGGTTTCACCGGATGACGCTTCGACGCAGGCCCACCCGGCTTTAGGCGGATTGCCGCGTCCCCCGGGAAAGGGTAAGCGGGAACTTGAGCGACCGGCAAAAAGGCTCCGCAAGAGGGCTGCCCGGGCTTTAGACAGTGGAGGGAATTTCATGACAACGACGTTTGCGCGGCGCTGCGCCGCGCTTCTTGCTTGCGCCGCACTCGGCCTTTCAACTTCTGCGTTCGCGCAGGACAAGACCGTCAAGATCGGCGTGCTCAACGATATGTCGAGCCTCTATGCCGACATCGGCGGCCCGAACTCGGTGGTCGCGATCAAGATGGCCGTCGAGGATTCCGGCCTGCTCAAGAAGGGCTGGAAGATCGACGTCCTCAGTGGCGACCACCAGAACAAGCCCGACGTCGGCGTCAACATCGCTCGGCAATGGGTCGACAACGAGAAGGTCGATGCGATCGCCGACACGCCGAACTCCGGCGTGGCGCTTGCGGTCAACAATCTCGTCAAGGAAAAGAACATCGTCCTGCTGAATTCGGGCGCGGCGACCGCCGACCTCACCGGCAAGGCCTGCACGCCGAACACGATTTCATATACCTACGACACCTACATGCTGGCCAACGGCACCGGCAAGGCCCTGACGAAGGCCGGCGGCGACACCTGGTTCTTCCTGACGGCCGATTATGCATTCGGCCACGCGCTCGAGCGCGACACCACCGCGGTCGTCAACGCCAATGGCGGCAAGGTGCTCGGAAGCGTCAAGCATCCGATCAACACCGCCGATTTCTCCTCGTTCCTGCTGCAGGCACAATCGTCCAAGGCCAAGGTGGTCGGCCTCGCCAATGCCGGCGGCGACACCACCAACGCGATCAAGCAGGCGGCTGAATTCGGCATCGTTTCCGGCGGCCAAAAGCTCGCGGCGCTGTTGCTGTTCATCAACGACGTGCATTCGCTCGGGTTGAAGACCGCGCAAGGCCTGACGTTCACGGAGTCCTTCTACTGGGACATGAACGACCAGACCCGCGCCTGGTCGAAGCGGTTCTCCGCTTTGGCCAACAAAAACGCGATGCCGTCGATGACCCAGGCGGGCAACTACGCGATGGTGCTGCACTATCTCAAGGCAATGGAAGCGCTCGGCGGCAATCCGCATGACGGCGCCAAGGTCGTCGCCAAGATGAAGGAATTGCCGACCGACGATCCGCTGTTCGGCAAGGGCCCGCTGCGCGCCGACGGCCGGCGCCTGATTCCGGCCTATCTGTTCGAGGTGAAGAAGCCCGAAGAGTCCAAATATCCCTGGGACTATTACAAGCTGATCGCCACGATCGCACCGGAGGACGCCGCGAAGCCGCTTGAGGCCAGCGACTGTCCGCTGCTGAAGAAGTGACCGCGTAGCGGTCATTCCGGGGGCGCGCAACGCGCGAACCTCAGATGCGCAATTGCGCATCGGGGACTCTCGAGATTCCGGGTTCGATGCTGCGCATCGCCCCGGAATGACTTTTTGCATCTTCTTACTTCGCCGCCGACTTCGCCTTGACGGGCGGCGGCAACGATGCCGATTCCCTGTCGGCACGGGGGCCGCCGACATCGCCGGTCAGGCCGACGAGCTGGCCCGGCTGCACGTCCAGCGTCTGCGTCCAGGTCTGGGTCTGGCACAGCAGCTTGAGCAGGCATCCCTTGAGCTTCAGCCGGTCGGACTTGTCGCGCCACAGCGAGACCGCATAGGACTTGCCGTCCTCGGCGTTGTAGATGTCGCCGTCGAACCTGCCCTCCGGCGTCAGCTTCAATCCGAGGATCAGCTGATGGCCGAGCAGCGCACGCGTCCGCCTGTCGGGATCGGGATTGAAGCTGTCGCGGAGCGGCTGGCCGTGTGAATCGAGCGGATCCTTCATCCACACGATGAAGCCGCAGACGCGGTCACGCGCCGTGCCGCATCGCTCGAGGCGGATGCGTGCGCGGCCGTCTTCGGTCAGCCAGGTGCCGCTGGGATCGGCCGGGGCGATCGTTTCGGCGCGGCCGGTCGAGCTCATCAGCAAGGCAGCGACGAGGCTGCGCAGAAACATGCGAACCAGAAAGTTCATGGTAAGGGACCTTTCAGTGTCGGGATGGTTTGCGGACGCGCGCGGCGCGCCTCACTTCAATTGCGCTATGAAAGCATCAGCGCCCTTGTCGATGCCAGCGGTGGCCGCGGCGAGATCGCCGACGCTGGCCTTGATGTCGTAGGCATTGGGATATTGCTTGCTGACATAGGCGCCGAGCAGGCGCGAGGTCGAGCTGTCGAACATCTCGACGGCATAGATGACGGAGCCCGTCATCGTTCCCTCGCCGTCGCGCGCGGCCTGCACGCCGTTGTAGACCGCGCCTGCCAGGTCGAAACGCGACAGCGTGCCGAGCACCGGCGTGTTGGTGACCGCGCCGGTCAGCGTCAGCCGCAGGCGGAACGTGTTCGGCCCGCGCGTGTTCACCAGCGTGAAGCGGCCGCGCAGCTTGTCGGCAAAGCGGGTCTGCATGTAGGCGGCGAGCGTCTGCTTGTCCTTCTCGGACATGTCGCCGAACTGATGATCCGCGCCGCGATAAATCACGACCGGATCGATCACCACCTTGTTGTAGCTGCGCCAGTCGACCGGCGGCGCATAGCGATACGGCACACGTCCCGAAGAATCAGACGTATCCGGCGTCATGTAGGCCGACGATGCCACCTCCGAATAGGCCACCGGCGTGACGGCGGCACATCCTCCCGCGAGGACGCAAAGCGCCATCGCTCCCAGACCGCGCGCGGCGATCGAGCTCTCCATTCCAACCTCCTCATCCGACCCTAAAGCGGAAGAGCAGCTCGGCCGCAGCCGCGTCCGGGGCTGAAAGTACGGCTGCGGCCGTCACTGCCGACCTAGCTCGCCGTCGCGGCGCCGCCAGATCTTGCCTCAGTACGATCAACTATAAAACCGACCAGTTGGTTTGTAAAGTTGCAATCGCAGGAAACGCGTCAGAAAAATGCGGCGGTCGAAATGTCGTGTTGGCTGGCGAGGCGGCTTCGCGAATGGCGGCCGCGCGTTGTCACAAACCCGCGACATCTCGTGTGGTACGGCAGAAATCGCCGGGGGATTTCAGGGGCCCGGTGCCGATCCAACGCCGCCAAGCGATCCATATTCCGCTTGGGCGGCGTTGTGCTTTCGGCAGCGCCGGAAATTCAGCCGCGCTTGCGCGCCGATGCCGGCTTTGCCGCGCGCGCGCCGGCCGGAGGCGAAGATGCCGTGCGCGCCGCCGTCGCCTTGGCTGGCTTTACTGCCTCCGTCGCGCCCTGCTCCATCGCGGTCCACTTGCTGTCGTCGAGCAAGCGCTCGAACAGGCGATCCCGCTCCGCCTCGGTCAGCGACAACATGCCGAACAACGAACTGAGCAGCAGCCCCCGCGCCGCCGCCCAGCGCAGCAGCGCGAGATCGGGATCGCTCGCCTCGGCCTTCATCAGCGCGACCTTCTTGATGTCGACATCGCGCGGCATCGCCATCAATTCGGGGTTCTCGTTCATCGCCGCCAGCAGTGCGAACGCCCCTGCCCGCGGCGTTGAGATCGCCTCCCGGAGCGTCGCGATCTGCGCCGACAGTTCGGGCTGGTCCGTGGTCCCGCGTACCTTTTCGATGTAGCGGTTCGAGAATTCCTCGAAATGCGCCATCTGCTGCTCAAGCAAGGCGCGCAGCACCGCTTCCTTGGTGCGGAACTGATGCATCACGCCGCCCTTGCTGAGACCGCTCTCGCGCGCGATCGCGTCCAGCGTCAGGCGCCCCGGACCGTCGCGCGTCACGATGGTGATCGCGGCGTCGAGTGCGGCGTTGCGGGAGCGTTCCGAGCGGGAAGGATTGTCCATGGTGTACTCAGGAAGGAGTCGCTTGAGATCACAGTATCTCAGCGGCTTCGGTCAATCTCAAGCGCTGCATCTGATCTGCGAGGCAGCGCGAACGGCGTCCCCGGAATGGCGGTGTCGCCGTCGGAAGACGCATCAATTTAGGAATCGGTCATCAAGCTATCCGATCGCTCACGCACACAAGCGAACCTTCTGCAGCAGGCCATGAAGGAAGCCGTAGGCCATTCGGCCGACGACCCGTTCCCCTCGACCGCGTGCGCGGGCGATGGCCTGCGCCTCGGCATAACTGGCGGCGACGATTGTCCCGTGCCTGCCGCCATCGAGCTTCAGGTCGGTCAGGTAGACAACGCCGCGCGACGTCAGCAGCGCCGCCTGCGCGGCGCTGAAGCGGGTCAACTCATCGCAGATATCAACGGCCTCGTCGGTCACCATGCTGCTCCTGGCAGAGCGCCCCCGGAGCGAGGCGCGCGTCTCCAACTGGTATCAGTTCTTATACAAACCAACCGGATGGTTTGCAAATGGACAATATGACGCAACCCGGCAGGTGCGGCCGGACGCATCATCGTGTCGGATCGGCGCGCTCGCATTCGTCCTCGAAGCATCAGCCAGCACTCGGAGGTACGCGAGCGATGACACACCAGAAACAGACGGCGGAAACCGAAATCAGGACGCTCATCGATGCCTGGACGGACGCCGTCCGCAGGCAGGACTATCCGGGCATTTTCGCCCATCACGATCCGGACATCGTGATGTTCGACGTTCCGCCGCCATTGCAGTCACGCGGATTGGATGAGTACCGGAAGACGTGGGACTTGTTCTTCAGGTATCACCGCCCCTCCTACGCCTTCGACATCGAGGAGATCGCGATCACGGCCGGCAATGATGTGGCCTTCGCGGTCGCGGTGATGCGGTGCGGCCCGCCTGATGCCGCGTTCCAGTTCAGGCTGACGATCGGATTCCGCAAGGTCGACGGCGCGTGGCGCGTCACGCACGAGCACCATTCGGTGCCGGCGACGGAATAGAACGTCTCGTGGTGGATCCGTCGGCGGCTTGCCCGCCCTAGGCTTGCTTCGCCGCTGTCGCGCGCCAGGCGATGGCGAGCGCGAGCAGCAGCAGCGCGCCGGCCAGATAGAACGGCGCGCCGGGCATCTTCACCGGCACGTTGTCGCCGATGAAATACGCAAACGTCAGCGTGAACAGGAACGGGCCGATCAATTCCGACATGCTCTGCACGCTTGAAGTCGCGCCCTGCAACTGGCCCTGTTGATCGGCGGCGACGAGCTGCGTCGTCAGCGCCTGCGTCGCAGCGCCCGAGAGGCCCCACAGCGCCATCACGGGAATGCCGATCCAGAACAGCTGGCCGGTCGGCGCGGCGCCGAAGATCACGAAGCCCAGGGCGCCGCAGACGAGGCCGAGGAACAGCGCGTTGCGCTCGCCGAGGCGCTGCACGATCGGGCCGATCGCCGCGCCCTGCACGATCATGCCGCAGAGCCCGACCAGCGCCAGCGTCGCGCCGACGGTGCCGGTGTCCCAGCCATAGCGATAGGTGGCGTAGAGCACGAACACCGAGGGCAGCACGACATGCGCGAGCTGGCCGAAGAACGTCGCCAGCGACAGGCCGGCGAGCGTCCGGTTCGAGCGCAGGAAATGCAGCGCGCCGATCGGATTGGCGCTCTTCCATTTGAACGGCGCGCGCCGCTCCACGGGCAGCGATTCCGGCAGGATGAACAGGCCATACAGCCCGTTGACGAAGCTCAAACCCGCCGCCGCCCAGAACGGCAGCCGCGGGTCGATCTCGCCGAGCAGCCCGCCGAGCGCCGGTCCGAGGATGAAGCCGGCGCCGAAGGCAACGCCGATCTTGCCGAACATCGCGGCGCGCTGCTCCGGCGCAGTGACGTCGGCGATATAGGCGAACACGGTCGAGATGCTCGACGAGGTGATGCCCGAGATCGCCCGACCGATGAACAGCCAGATCAGGTTCGGCGCCAGCGCCATCAGCACATAGTCCGCGGCAAGGCCGAAATTCGACAGCAGCACCACCGGCCGGCGGCCGAAGCGATCGGACAGCGCGCCGAGGATCGGCGAGCAGACGAACTGCATCAAGGCCCAGATCGAGCCGAACACACCGAAGATGCGCGCCGCATTTGCAGTGTCGTTGTTGACGAAGCCTTCGATCAGCTTCGGCAGGATCGGGATGATGATCCCGAGCGCGAGCATGTCGAGCAGCAACGTGATGAAGATGAAGATCACCGCGCCGCTGCGCGGTTGCGCTACAGCAACCGTGTCACCCTCCGACCTTTCGCTCACGACGGGCGTTTGCGCTTGTGGGCGAACGGATTGGCCTTCTCGCGCAGCGTGATCCGGATCGGCGTGCCCGGCAGATCGAACGTCTCGCGCAGCGAGTTGATGAGGTAGCGCAGATAGGATCGCGGGATCGCATCGGCGCGCGAGCAGAACAGCACGAAGCTCGGCGGGCGCGCCTTCACTTGCGTGATGTAGTTCAGCTTCAGCCTGCGGCCCGAGACCGCCGGCGGCGGGTTGGCCTGGATCGCCTGCTCGAACCAGCGATTGAGCGCCGAGGTCGGCAAGCGCCGGTTCCAGACCGCGTAGGCCTCCTGGATCGCCGTCATCAGGCGGTCGATGCCCTCGCCCATCAGGCCGGAGACGGCCACGATCGGCGCGCCCTTGACCTGCGGCAGCCAGTGGTCGGCATCGGTGCGCAGTTGCGAGATCTGGTTGGGCTTGCGCTCGACCAGGTCCCATTTGTTGACCGCGAGCACGATGGCGCGGCCTTCGCGCTCGATCAGGTCGGCGATGCGCAGGTCCTGCTCCTCGAACTTGTTCTGCGCGTCCATCATCATCACGACGACTTCGGCAAAGCGCACCGCGCGCAACGCGTCGGCGACCGAGAGCTTCTCCAGTTTCTCCTCGATCCGCGATCGGCGGCGCAGGCCGGCGGTGTCGAACACCCGGAACTGGCGGCCCTGCCAGGTGATCTCGACCGCGATGGAATCGCGCGTGGTGCCGGCCTCGGGGCTGGTCAGCAGCCGCTCCTCGCCGAGCAGATGGTTGATCAGCGTCGACTTGCCGGCATTCGGCCGGCCAACGATGGCGACGCGGATCGGGCGCTGCGCGGCCTCCTCCTCCGAGATCTCCTCATCGTCCTCAAGCTCGTCGTCTTCCTCCGGCGTCTCCGGCACCAGCGCGCTCAGCGCCTCGTGGAGGTCCCCCATGCCCTCGCCATGCTCGGCCGAGATCTGGACGGGATCGCCGAGCCCGAGCGCGTAGGATTCCATCGCGCCGATCTCGCCATGCTTGCCCTCGGCCTTGTTGGCGACCAGCACCACCGGCTTGTTGGCTTTTCGCGCGAAGTCGGCGAAGGCTCGGTCGGTCGGCGTCAGGCCGACGCGGGCGTCGATCACGAACATCAGGGCGTCGGCGAGTTCGATCGCGGTTTCGGTCTGCTCCTGCATCCGCGCCGTCAGCGAACCCTTGGCGCCTTCGTCCAGACCTGCGGTGTCGATGATGGTGAAGTCGAGGTCGTAGAGCCTGGCCTGGCCCTCGCGACGGTCACGCGTCACGCCGGGCTCGTCGTCGACCAGCGCGAGCTTCTGGCCGACCAGCCGGTTGAACAGCGTCGACTTTCCGACATTGGGCCGGCCGATAATGGCGATGGTGAAAGACATGGATCATCCAGGCGCGGTCTGTTGTCCGCGGGTCAAGGTGCTGGAAAGAACTACAGCAGGAATGGGGAGCGGTCGAAGCAAATGATGGAGCATCTTCTCCCTCTCCCCGCTCTTACGGGGAGAGGGTTGAAACTCCCCCTCACCCGGAATTCAAGCTGTGCTTGAATTCCGACCTCTCCCCGCAGGCGGGGCGAGGTGGAATCCCGCTCGCAATTAGCGTGAAAATCCGCCGCTCGGTAGCGGTGCGGGGAAGGCGCCGCCGGATTGTTGCGTGGTCTGCTGGGCCGGCGCCGCGGGCTGTGCCTGCTGGTCGTCGGCGGGCGGCGCGGTGGTGCGGCGGCGGACGATCTTCTTCGGCTTCGGCTCCGGCGGCAGCGCGGCGGGTGCGCCCTCCTCGGCTGCGGCATCGGGAGCAGCCGCCTGATCTGCGGCCGGCGCTGCGCTGCCCTTGGCGTGCTTCTTGGCGCCCTTCGGCGGCTCCGGCGGCGGGGCCGGTTGGGCAGCGGCGGCTGCCGCGGCGTTCTGCTGATCGAGCTGTTCCTGCTGCGAGCCCTTGTACAATTCCTTCGGCACGCCCTGCTCCAGGCCGGGCACGCCTTCGGGGAATACCGGCTTGCGGTCGCCCTGCAGCTTCTTCTTGGAATCGAGGAAGTCGAGCAGGTCGCTCGGATCGAAATTGGACATGCCGCCACCGCCGCACCCCGCCAGCACGCTGCAAAGCGCTGTCAGAACTGCGGCTGCGATCAGGCGTTGCGAGCGGCGCATGGTCGATCTCTCACTCAAACTCGGGTTTCGCGCCAAGTCAGCTTTTCGCGACCGGCGGCAACAAGGCCTGCAGCGCTTCGGCACGCGAGCGCAGGCTCGGCGGCGTCTCGCCGTCATTGGCAATTTGGTCGAGCCACTGCCGCGCGGCGGTGGCATCGTTGGCGCGCCAGGCCGACAGCGCCAGCAGCTCGCGGGCTGAGTGACGGAACGTCGAGTCCTTCGCCGTTGCCGTGGCCTCGAGCCGTTGCAGCATGTTCGGATAGGTGGTGGTTTCCATCGCGAGCTGCGCGGCACGGATCCGCGCCAAGTCCTGCTCGGGACCGCCGACGCTGCGGTCGGCTGCGATCTCGTCATAGAGCTTCGCGGCAGCCGGCTGATCGCGGGTCGCGACCTCGGCGGCCATGCGCAGCCGCGCCAGATTGCGGTAGCCGGACGGTGCCTTGGTGATGAGAGCGGCGAACGCAGCCTCGGCCTCGGCGTGCTTGTTCTGATCGGACAATTCGACGGCACGGTCGAACGCCGCACCGGCCTCGGCGGCCTTCTTGGCCTCAAGATACTGGTAGCCGCGCCAGCCACCGACGCCCGCAACGATCAGGATCGCCAGGGCGATGATAAAGAGCGAGTACTTGTCCCACAGCTTCTTGAGCTGATCGCGACGGACTTCCTCGTCGACTTCGTCAAATAATTCAGACACTTAAGGCTATCCCATCCCCTCGGGACCGCTGCTATCGGTGGGGCCCAGCCCTACCCGATCCCCACATCGCGGCGGCGTTACCCTAATGGTGTGGCGGAGGCAAGGCAAAGCGAGGTGGATCAAAGCGTTAACGGGGGACGTTTGCGACTTGCCGCAACAGGCCCCCAGCCCGCGCTGCACGTGCCGACCTAAGAGCGAGCTTCGCTGTCTCGACCCCCGCAAGCGGGAGCGGTGCACCGAATTCGCGGATGGTACGTCCACGCCGCGCTACGCGCCTATCGCGGACAGGCTCTCCCTGATCTGGCGCTTGATCACCTTGCCGTTGGCGTTGCGCGGCAGCGGCTCTGCTGTCAGCGCCACTGTCTCCGGCACCTTGTAGTCCGAGAGCCGCTCGGCGCACCAGGCGCGCAGGCTCTCCGCATTCACGTCGGTGCGGGTCACGATCACGGCGTGCACGCGCTCGCCGAGCACCGGGCACGGCTTGGCGATGATCGCGCTCTCGACCACGGCGGGATGGCCGGCCAGAACAGACTCGACCTCGGCGGAATAGATCTTCAGGCCGCCGCGGTTGATCATGTCCTTCTGGCGATCGAACACACGGACGAAGTTTGCCGCGTCGATCGAGCCGAGATCGCCGGAATGCCAGAAGCCGGCCGTAAAACTCTCGGCTGTCGCCTTCGGATTGTTCCAGTAACCCTTGATGACCGAGGCGCTGCGGATCCAGAGCTCGCCGATCCCGCCGCGCGGCAGTTCGCGGCCGTCAGCGCCCATCACGATGATCTCGGCACCGGGGCACGGCAGGCCGACGCTGTCGATATGGGCGGCGGTCAGTTCGCCCGGCATCAGCGTCGAGGGCGACGTGGTCTCGGTCGCGCCGTAGCAATTCGCAAGCTTCAGCCCGGGAATCTTGGCGTCGAGTTTTTCGATGGTTGCGACCGGCATCGGCGCGCCGCCGAAGCCGCCGATCCGCCAGCTCGACAGATCGTAGCTGTCGAAATCCGGCTGCATCAGGCAGAGATTATACATCGCCGGCACCATCACCGTGTAGCTGACGCGCTCGCGCGCCGCGACCTTCAGATATTCCGAGGCCTTGAACTCCGGCATGATGATCAGCGCGCCGGCGCAGCGTGCCATGGTGGTGATGTTGGCGACCGCGCCGGTGACATGCGCGAGCGGCACCGCGGCGATCGAGCGATCCGACTTGGTCAGCTTCAGGCACGACACGAACACCATCGAGGAGTGGATGATGTTGCAATGGGCGAGCATGGCGCCCTTCGGCCGGCCCGTGGTGCCCGAGGTGTAGAGGATCATCGCGGTGTCCTCTTCCCTCACCTCCGCCGGCGCCTGGGCCGCAGCGTTGTCGGCGAGACCAGCGAATTGCGATGCGCCGTCATCGCTGACCGAGATGCGATGCTTGAGGCCGGGAACGTCGGCCGCATCAGGGATGCGGTCGGCAAGCGTGGCCTCATGGACCAGCAGCGTCGCACCGCAATCATTCAGCACATAGGCGATCTCGGGCTTCTGCTGGCGCGTCGAGAGCAGCACCGTGACCAGCCCGGCATGCGCGGCGGCAAACATCGTCAGCACGAATTCGATCCGGTTGCCGAGCAGGATCGCGACGCGGTCGCCGGGCGCAAGGCCGAGGTTTGCAAAGCCCGCCGCGACCTTGGCCGATTTCTCTGCGACCTCGCGCCAGCTCAGGCGCGTCGCGCCGCAGACCAGCGCCTCGCCGTCGCCGTTCTGCGCGACGGCGTCAGCGATCATCCCCCACAGGCTGCCCGGCCGCTCCGGGAAAGCCGGCACGACGCGGTCGCCGAACCGCGGCTCAAGCCGCATCGGTGGAATTGCGTGCTGCGACCAGTCCATGCGCGCCCCGTCAGCTCTTCTTCATGCCGTAGACGTGCTCCGGCCCCGGGAAGGCGCGGCTCTTCACGTCGCGCGCATAGCCCGCGATCGCCTCCTCGATCATTGGACCGAGATTGCCGTAGCGGCGCACGAATTTCGGCGCCCGCGGCGACAGGCCGAGCATGTCCTCCAGCACCAGCACCTGGCCGTCGCAGGCCGCGCTGGCGCCGATGCCGATGGTCGGCACCGCGATCGACTGCGTGATCTTGCGCGCCAGCGGCTCGGCGACCGCCTCGATCACGATCGAGAAGGCGCCGGCTTCCACGATCGCCCTGGCGTCGTTTTCAATCGGTGCCCAGTTCTCCTCCTCGCGGCCCTGCGCGCGGAACGAGCCGAGCGTGTTGATCGACTGCGGCGTCAGGCCGATATGGCCCATCACCGGAATGCCGCGCTCGGACAGGAACGCCACCGTCTCCGCCATCCGCGCGCCGCCCTCGAGCTTGACCGCGCCGCACAGCGTCTCCTTCATGATCCGCACCGCGGATTGAAACGCCTGCTCCTTCGAGCCCTCATAGGAGCCGAACGGCATATCCACCACGACGAGCGCAGCTTGCGAGCCGCGCATCACCGCGCGGCCCTGCAGGATCATCATGTCGAGCGTGACCGGCACCGTGGTCTCGAAGCCGTGCATGACGTTGCCGAGGGAATCGCCGACCAGGATGGCGTCGCAATGACGGTCGACCAGCGCCGCGGTGTGCGCATGATAGGACGTCAGCATCACGATCGGCTCGCCGTTCTTGCGGGCGCGGAGATCGGGCGCGGTCTTGCGCTTGATGGCGGATTGAACAGACATAGTCAGGCTCCCATGACAGGCACGCCGATCACGACCGGGTGGAACGCAAACGCCAGCGCCAGATAGACGATGACACCGACCGCGATCGCGATCAGGTCGTTGGTTGGGCCGCCCACCGGAATCGGCGGCGCGCCGGCATCCGTGCGGCGCTTCAGCGAGATGCGGTCATAGACCGCCCAGCCGAGAAACGAGCCGAACAGGATGATCGAGCCGAGGTCGCCGTTGGCGAGCAGATGCGCGAACGCCCACAGCTTCACGCCGGCGAGCATCGGATGCTTCAGCGTGGTGTAGATGCGGCCGCGGATATAGGAGGCGACGACGAGGATGACGGCGGGCAGCATCAGCGCCACCGTGATGTGCTTGAACGCTGTCGGCGGGGTCCAGACGTCGATCCATCCGCTCGCGCGATAATGCGCAAAGCCCCAGATGATCAGCACGAGCCCGGCCGCGGAGGCGAGCGAATAGGCGATCTTGTAGCCGCCCTCGCCCATCGCCTTGATCAGGCCGGCGCGCATCTCGCGCAGGCTTGACAGCACATGGACGCCGAGGAACAGCACGAGACCCAGGATCATGACGAGCAGTCCCACGATGTTCCTCCCCTGATCGAATTAATGCCTTCGCGTATCACCTTCGCCGGGCGGGTGGCAATGCGTCACGCCACGACTCCGTCATTCCGGGATGGCCCGCAGGGCCGGACCCGGAATCTCGAGGTTGCCGGGCGCGCAAGCCAATCCCGGGATTCCGGGTTCGCGCTTCCAGCGCGCCCCGGAATGACGTGTCTCACGGCTTGTTGGCCGATTTGGCCAGCTCCCGGTTGTCGACATAGCGGATCATGATCGGCCGGCCGGCCAGCGCGCCGCCCAATCCGCCGGTGAATTTCAGCGGCAGGCAGGCATCCAGCGAGGCGTTGATCGCGTTGAGGTAGGTGGTGCGGGTGTCGGCCGGGATGCCCCGCGTCGAAAACGTCAGGCGCGGCGCGCCGATCATCTCGCCCGATCGTTTGAAGCTGAATCGCACCGACATCTGCATGCCCGCGCGCGCGTCGTCCGGGCGGTGGCGGCGCCCAGCAGGCGCGCAGCGCGGCGAACAGATCGCCGATGGTATTGAGATCATGATCCGGCTTGCGGTACTTCTCGGCCTGATCCTGCGGTGGCACGGTCAGGATCGTGAGCTGGAGATTTTCGCCGTACGGATAATCCATCTCGGGCAGGCATGGCCCGTGGTTGAACACGCTGCAATAGGACGGGATGCAAGGCCCTTCGTCGAGCACGCTGCAAGGCGTGTGTGCGAAGGGCGCCGGGTTGGTTTGTTGCCGCTGCTGCGCAGAGGCCGCGCTCGCGAGCGCAAAGGCCGGCACGGCAAAAGCGAGGCAGATGGCGACGCGTCGGAGCATGCAGCCGGACCCGGATTGCACTCCGGAGAAAATGGGTCCGCGGCCGGACCGCATCAAGCGGGGCGGCGTTCAATTCCTCGCGCTTGTCAATACTAAAACCTAGGTTCGGCCGGTTCGTGTCCCCTTGATACCGGCGAGGATGAGATCGATGCCGGCGAGATAGTCGACACGGTCGTCGTGGTCCCGCATCGCGCCGGCCACGCTGCGTGCAAACGGGTAGTCGCTTGCGTCGAGCGCGGACCAGTCGGTCGCCACCGCATCCAGGAAGCTCGATCGGTCCAGGCCATGCGTCCGCGCGAACTGCGCGTTGGCTGCGTTCTGGCCACCGACGCCAAGGATGTAGTTCAGCAGGACCGAGACGATCGTCCACTGCGTGTCGGCAGCCACGCCAAGCGCGCGAACCTGCTGGCCGATGCACTCCAGAACGCGCACGGTCGGCAACTGCCCGGCGGCACGGATCAGCGCTGTCCCGACCCACGCATGCGCCTCCATTGCGTCGAACATGCCGAGCGCAAGGGCGCGAATGGTGGCCTTCGGCGATCCGCTGATCGCGTGCGCATCCACCATGCGCGCGACAATGGCGTCGCAGGCGGCGACCAGCAGATCACTCTTGTTGGCGATATGCCAGTAGATCGCGCCGGGACCGGTCGCGAGCCGTTCGGACAGGGCGCGGAACGTCAGACCGTCCTCGCCGCTTTCGTCCAGGAGTTCGATCGAAGCCTCGATGATGCGATCCCGCGAGAGCGAGTCCTCGCGTCGCTGGCTGCTGCGCGCCTTCTTGACCATGCCGCATCTTGACACGTCTGGAACGGCATTCCAAGTATATGGAACGACGTTCCATAACTCTCAGTCTCCGCGCCGGAAGGACTCCGCATGAAATCTCCCGTCACGATCGTCGGTGCCGGCCTCGGCGGCCTGACGCTTGCCCGCGTCCTCCACGTCCACGGGATCGCAACGATCGTCTACGAAGCGGAAGCCTCCGCAGAGGCACGAACGCAGGGCGGCATGCTCGATATCCATGAGCACAACGGCCAACGCGCGCTGAAGGCCGCAGGCCTCTTTGAGGAGTTCCGCGAGCTGATCCACCCCGGCGGCCAGGAAACCCGCGCGCTCGATACCCAAGGCAATGTCCTGCTGCATCATCCAGATGACGGCACGGGCGGGCGCCCCGAGGTACCCCGAGGCGAGCTACGTCGGATCCTGCTCAACTCGCTGCCCGAGGGCACGGTGCATTGGGGATCTAAGGTCACCGCGGCCACTCCGCTCGGCGGTGGAAGGCACCTATTGAGCTTTGCCGACGGCACGACGGTGACGACTGAGCTTCTGGTCGGCGCCGACGGTGCCTGGTCGCGCGTGCGATCGCTTCTCTCCGCAGACAAGCCGGCCTATGTCGGCACTTCGTTCATCGAGACATATCTGTTCGACGCCGATGTCCGTCACCGAGCGAGCGCGGAAGCGGTTGGCGGCGGCGCGATGTTCGCGCTGGCGCCGGGAAAGGGCATCGCCGCGCATCGTGAGCCGAACGGCGTGCTGCACACCTATGTGGCGCTGACCAAGCCTGAGGAATGGTTTGCCAACCTCGACTTCTCCAACCCTACGAGCGCCCTCGCCCGCGTCGCCGAGGAATTCGATGGCTGGGCCCGGGCGCTGACCGCGCTGATCACCGACGGCGAAACGGCGCCGGTGCTGCGCCTCATCCATGCGCTTCCGGTCGCGCATCAATGGGACCGCGTGCCCGGCGTCACGCTGCTCGGCGATACAGCGCATCTGATGGTTCCATCGGGCGAAGGCGCCAATCTCGCAATGCACGATGGCGCCGAACTAGCAGCGGCGATCGTCGCCAACCCCGGCAATGTCGAGGCCGCGCTCGCCGCCTATGAAGAGGAACTGTTTCCCCGCAGCGCGTCCGAAGCCGCTGATGCGGCGGAACTCCTCGAGTTGTGCTACGGCGCTAACGCGCCGCAGAGCTTGATCGACTTTTTGGGCAGTCACCTCCCCGCCGAGAACCGTAGCGAATGACGGAGAAGCCGCGGCGTACCGGGCCCCCCGCCTTCCCGGGGGACGACACAGGAGCAAGCGCCACTACGCCTTCTTCTTCACGTCCTTGACGTTGGAGAAGGTGATGCCCTCCGCGCGCTCCCGGGTGTAGCCGAGATAGAACTCGTTCTTGGCCATGAACACGGGATCGCCGTCGACGTCGTCGGCGATGCCGGAATTGTTGGCGGAGATGAAGGCGTCAAGCTGCTTGCGGTCGTCGGACGATATCCAGCGCGCCAGCGAGAATTCAGAGATCTCGAACTCGACCGGCAGCGAATATTCCGCATCGAGCCGCGCCTTCAGCACGTCGAGCTGCAGCGGGCCGACCACGCCGACCAGCGCGGGCGCGCCGTCGCGCGGGCGGAACACCTGCACGACGCCCTCCTCCGACATCTGCTGCAAGGCTTCCTTCAGCTTCTTCGCCTTCATCGCATCGGTCAGCCGAACGCGGCGGACGATTTCCGGCGCGAAGCTCGGCACGCCGACGAAGGTCAGATCCTCGCCCTCGGTCAGGGTGTCGCCGATCCTGAGCGTGCCGTGGTTCGGAATGCCGACGACGTCGCCGGCAAAGGCCTCGTCGGCGACCGAGCGGTCCTGCGCGAAAAAGAACTGCGGGCTCGACAGGCTCATGTTCTTGCCGGTGCGCACCAGCTTGGCCTTCATGCCGCGGCTGAGCTTGCCCGAGCACAGCCGGGCGAAGGCGATGCGGTCGCGGTGGTTCGGATCCATGTTGGCCTGGATCTTGAACACGAACGCGCTCATGCGCGGCTCCGATGCCTCGACCTTGCGCAAATCCGAGTCCTGCGCGCGCGGCGCTGGCGCGAACTTGCCGAGGCCTTCCAGCAAATCGCCGACGCCGAAATTGCGCAGCGCGCTGCCGAAATAGACCGGCGTCAGGTGGCCCTCGCGGAACGCCGCGAGCTCGAACGGCTTGCAGGCTTCCGACGCCAGCGCGAGCTCGTCCTTGACCTCGGCGACGTCGAGATTGGGGTTGCGCTTGCCGAGATCGGCGATATCGATCTGCTCCGTGGCGCCGGTCTTGGCGCCGCCGCCCTCGAGCAGCCGCACGCCGCCATTGACGACGTCATAGGTGCCGA
This sequence comes from Bradyrhizobium sp. USDA 4502, assembly GCF_054063355.1. NCBI lineage: Bacteria > Pseudomonadati > Pseudomonadota > Alphaproteobacteria > Hyphomicrobiales > Nitrobacteraceae > Bradyrhizobium > Bradyrhizobium sp. USDA 4502. The sequence goes on along the minus strand of NZ_JBSSGF010000001.1, from coordinate 2,486,476 downwards.
GGAAGTCGCGGCCGCGGCCGACCGGCCAGGTCATCGGCGTGGTGTCGAGCGCCAGCGTCTTCTCGATCTCGTCCAGAAGCTCGAACGTGTCGCGGCTCTCGCGGTCCATCTTGTTAATGAAGGTGATGATCGGGATGTCACGCAGCCGGCACACCTCGAACAGCTTTCGCGTGCGCGCCTCGATGCCTTTCGCGGCGTCGATCACCATCACGGCGGAGTCGACCGCGGTCAGCGTGCGATAGGTATCTTCCGAAAAGTCCTCGTGGCCCGGCGTGTCCAAGAGATTGAACACGAGGTCGTTGAACTCGAAGGTCATCACCGAGGTGACGACCGAGATGCCGCGCTCGCGCTCGATCTTCATCCAGTCCGAGCGCGTGTTGCGCCGCTCGCCCTTGGCCTTGACCTGGCCCGCAAGGTTGATGGCGCCGCCGAACAGCAGCAGCTTTTCCGTCAGCGTGGTCTTGCCGGCGTCCGGGTGCGAGATGATCGCAAAGGTGCGCCGTCGCGCCACTTCCTCAGAAAGCGGCGAGCGGGACGGCGATTCGGCTGAAACTGAAATGTCGGACATGGCGGGGCATTTGGCAGGGAAAACGGGCGCAATCAAGGGCGTTTTGTCGCAATGCGGAACGCCCGCACCATCCCCATATAGGCACCGGAAGGACGACCTTCTCCTCACCATACCGTTCGCGGGGACGACCCTGCCTTATCTGGAGGGTTCGTGATGGCTTGGACCATTCTGTTCACCGCTGGCCTGCTCGAGATCGGCTGGGCGATCGGGCTGAAATATACCGAAGGTTTCTCGCGGCTGGTGCCGTCGGTGCTGACGCTGGCGGCGATGGCCGGCAGCGTCATCCTGCTCGGCCTCGCGCTCAAGACGCTGCCGATTGGAACCGCCTATGCGGTCTGGACCGGGATCGGCGCGGTCGGCACCGCGGCGCTCGGCATCATCCTGCTCGGCGAACCCGCGACCGCGATGCGGCTTGCCAGCATCGGACTGATCGTTGCCGGCATCGTCGGGCTGAAGCTGGTTGGCTGATTGCTCCTTTTTGAGACGCGTTTTCTTAACGCGAACCGGCTTCCACTTCGCTCAAAACGCTACTTCAGAATCTGCACCGCCCAATAGCTCGCGGCTGCGACCGCGGCCGACGCCGGGATCGTGATCACCCAGGCGTAGACGATCGAGCTCGCCACATTCCAGCGCACGGCGGAGAGCCGCCGTGCGGCGCCGACGCCGACGATGGCGCCGGTGATGGTGTGCGTGGTCGATACGGGAACCCCGAGATAGGTCGCCATGAACAGCGTCACGGCGCCGCCGGTTTCGGCGCAGAAACCCTGCATCGGCGTCAGCTTGGTGATCCGCAGCCCCATGGTGCGGACGATCCGCCAGCCCCCCATCAGGGTACCCAGCGCCATCGCGCCCTGGCAGGCCAGCACCACCCAGAACGGAATTTCGAAGGTGTCGCCGAGATGGCCCTGCGAATAGAGCAGCACGGCGATGATGCCCATGGTCTTTTGCGCGTCGTTGCCGCCATGGCCGAGCGAATAGAGCGACGCCGAGGCGAATTGCAGGATGCGGAATGCGCGATCGACCGCGAACGGCGTCGAGCGCACCGAGAGCCAGGACACGATCGCGACCAGCACCAGCGCCAGCAGGAAGCCGACCAGCGGCGACAGCACGATCGCGAGCAAGGTCTTGGAGAGCCCGCTCCACACCGCCGCCGAAATCCCCGCCTTCGCCATGCCGGCGCCGACCAGGCCGCCGATCAGCGCGTGCGAGCTCGACGACGGAATGCCCAGCGCCCAGGTGATCACGTTCCAGACGATCGCGCCGACCAATGCTGCGAAGATCACGGTCGCATCCACCACCGACGGCTCGATGATCCCGGTGCCGATCGTGTTGGCAACGTGCAGGCCGAACACCAGGAACGCGACGAAGTTGAAGAACGCCGCCCAGAACACCGCATACTGCGGCCGCAGCACGCGGGTCGAGACGATGGTCGCGATCGAGTTCGCGGCATCGTGCAGGCCGTTCAGGAAATCGAACAGCAGCGCGACCGCGATCAGGATGGTCAGAATTGGAAGACCCAGCGTGGCGTCCACGTGATGCCCCGCTCTACACTTGCTCGATCACGATCGAGTTGATCTCGTTGGCGACGTCGTCGAAACGGTCGGCCACTTTCTCGAGATGGTCGTAGATCTCCGCGCCGACGATGTAGTCCATCGTGTTGGCGTCGCGGTGCTTCAGGAACAGCTCCTTGAGCCCGATATCCTGGAGATCGTCGACCCGGCCCTCGAGCTTGGTCAGTTCCTCGGTGATCTGGGTCAGCATCGAGACGTTGTGGCCGATCGACTGCAACAGGGGCAGCGCGCGGCCGACCAGATTGGCGCATTCGACGATCAGGCCGCCCATCTCGCGCATCGGCGGCTCGAACTCGCGCACCTCGAACAGCATGACCGCCTTTGCGGTCGCCTGCATCTGGTCGACCGCGTCGTCCATCGAGGTGATCAGGTTCTTGATATCGCCACGATCGAACGGGGTGATGAAGGTGCGGCGAACCGCGGTCAGGACCTCGCGGGTGACGCTATCGGCGTCGTTCTCGAACTGATTGACGCGCTGGCAAAAGACCGGAGTCTCCTCCCCGCCCTTCAGCATGTCCTGCAACGCCAATGCGCATTGCACGGAGGTCCGGGCGTGTCGGGCGAACAGGTCGAAAAACCGCTCTTCCTTGGGCAGGAAGGCGCGAAACCAGCGCAGCATGTCTCAGTTCCATCATTCCGGGACAGCCCTTTTAGCGACTGTCACAGAACTGTCATAGAGCATCTGGCGGGGAAAGCATCGGGATCGACCGCCCGAGCGGGCGGTCGTCCACCGCTATGTCGGCCGAAAGTCGCCGGGACCTGCCCTACAGCGACCGCCGCAACAAATGGGCCAGCTCACCGACCAGGCCACGCCGGAACAGCAGCACGCAGGCCACGAAGATCACGCCCTGGATCACCGTCACCCACTGGCCGAAACCGGCGAGATATTGCTGCATGGCGATGATCACGAAGGCGCCGACCACCGGGCCGAAGATGGTGCCGAGACCGCCGACCAGCGTCATCAGCACGATTTCACCGGACATCGACCAGTGCACGTCGGTGAGCGAGGCATTCTGCGCCACGAACACCTTCAGCGAGCCGGCAAAGCCCGCCAGCGTGCCCGACAGGATGAAGGCGAGCAGCTTGTACTGGTCGGTCTTGTAGCCAAGCGAAATCGCCCGCGGCTCGTTTTCGCGGATCGACTTCAGCACCTCGCCGAACGGCGAGTTGATGGTGCGGTAGATCAGCAGGAACCCGGCGAGGAAGCCGACCAGCACGACATAGTAAAGCACCAGCGGCTTCGAGAGATCGAAGATGCCGAGCAGGTGGCCTTGCGGAATGCCCTGGATGCCGTCTTCACCATGGGTGAACGGCGCCTGCAAATAGAGGAAGTAAAGCAGCTGCGACAGCGCCAGCGTGATCATCGAGAAATAGATGCCCTGCCGCTTGATCGAGATGTAGCCGGTGACCAGGCCGAGCAAGGCCGCGGCCGCGGTGCCGACCAGGATGCCGAGCTCCGGCGTCAGCCCCCACACCTTCAGCGCGTGGGCCGAGACGTAGCCGGCGGTGCCGAGGAACATCGCGTGGCCGAACGACAGCAGGCCGCCATAGCCGATCAGGAGGTTGAAGGCGCAGGCGAGCAGCGCGAAGCACAGCGCCTGCATGACGAAGAACGGATAGATCCCCGTCCACGGCACGATCGCCAGCAGCAGCGCCATCGCGGCGAATACGATCATCTCGTCGCGCATCGCGCGCGGCGTGATCGGAAGTGTATCGTCGGTCAATGCTGACATATCAAGCCGCCCGTCCCGTCAGTCCCGTTGGCTTCACCAGCAACACCACCACCATCAGGACAAACACCACGGTGTTGGAGGCCTCGGGATAAAAATACTTGGTCAGTCCCTCGATCACGCCGAGCGCGAATCCGGTGATGATCGAGCCCATGATCGAGCCCATGCCGCCGATCACGACCACCGCGAACACCACAATGATGAGATCGGCGCCCATCAGCGGACGGACCTGGTTGATCGGCGCCGACAGCACGCCGGCAAGCGCGGCAAGACCGACGCCGAGCCCGTAGGTCAGCGTGATCATGCGCGGCACGTTGATGCCGAACGCGCGCACCAGCGTCGGGTTCTCGGTCGCGGCGCGCAGGTAGGCGCCGAGCTGCGTCTTCTCGATCAGGAACCAGGTCGCAAGGCACACCACGAGCGAGAAGATGACGACCCAGCCACGATAGATCGGCAGGAACATGAAGCCGAGATTGACGCCGCCCTTGAGCTGATCGGGGATCGAGTAAGGCAGGCCCGAGGAGCCGAAATAGTTCTGGAACACGCCCTGCACGATCAGCGCGATGCCGAAGGTCAGCAGCAATCCGTAGAGATGATCGAGGCCGGTCAGCCATTGCAGCATGGTCCGCTCGAGGATCATGCCGAAGATGCCGACCACGACGGGTGCGATGATCAGCGCCCACCAGTAATTGATGCCGCCCAGGTTGAGCAGGAAATACGCCACGAAGGCGCCCATCATGTAGAGCGCGCCATGCGCGAAATTGATGATGTTGAGCATGCCGAAGATGACGGCGAGCCCCAGACTGAGCAGCGCGTAGAACGAGCCGTTGATCAGTCCCACCAGAAGCTGTGCGTAGAGAGCCTGCATCGAATGAGCTTTCGCTAGATAGATGAAGCCCGCCGGCCACGCGCATGGCCGGCGGGCATGATCGTCACTTCTTCAGAAGCGCGCAGGTGCTCTTGTCGAGCGGCGTGAAGGCCTGGTTGCCCGGCACGGTGCCGACCAGCTTGTAGAAGTCCCACGGTCCCTTGGACTCCGAGGGCTTCTTCACTTCGAACAGGTAGGCGTCGTGGGTGACGCGGCCGTTGGCCTCGACCTCGCCCTTGCCGAACAACGGATCGTCGGTCGGGATCGTCTTCATCTTCGCGACCACACTTGGCGCCGTCATGCGGATTGCCGCCGAGCGCTTCCAGCGCCTTGAAGTAATGCATGAGGCCCGCATAGACGCCGGCCTGCACCATGGTCGGCGGCGCGCTGTTCTTCATCCGCTCCGAGAAGCGCTTGGAGAAGGCGCGGGTCTTGTCGTTGAGGTCCCAGTAGAACGTCTCGGTGAAGTTGAGGCCCTGCGCGGTCTCGAGCCCGATCGCCTTGACGTCGGTGAGGAACAGCAGCAGCGCCGCGAGCTTCTGGCCGCCCTTGACGATGCCGAACTCGGCCGCCTGCTTGATCGAGTTGGTGGTGTCGCCGCCGGCATTGGCGAGACCGATGATCTTGGCCTTGGAGGCCTGCGCCTGCAGCAGGAAGGAGGAGAAGTCGGCGGTGTTGAGCGGATGCTTGACGCCGCCGACCACCTTGCCGCCATTGGCGGTGACGACGGACGTGGTGTCGCGCTCGAGCGCGGCGCCGAACGCGTAATCCGCGGTGAGGAAGAACCAGGTGTCCCCGCCCGCCTTCACCAGCGCCTGGCCGGTGGCGTGGGCGAGCATGTAGGTGTCGTAGGTCCAGTGCACGGTATTCGGCGAGCACTGCGCGTTGGTGAGATCCGAAGTCGCGGCGCCCGAATTGATGTAGACGCCGTTCTTTTCCTTCACGACGTTGTTGACCGCGAGCGCGACGCCGGAATTCGGCACGTCGACGATGGTGTCGACCTTGTCGACGTCGAACCACTGGCGGGCGATGGTGGTGCCGATATCGGGCTTGTTCTGGTGATCGCCGGAGATCAGGTCGATGGTCCAGCCCTTGGCCTTGAGGCCGGAGTCCTCGATCGCCATCTGCGCCGCCAGCGTCGAGCCGGGGCCGGCGAGATCGGCGTAGAGGCCGGACTGATCCGACAGCGCGCCGATCTTGACCGTCTTGTCGAGCTTTTCCTGGGCGGAGGCGACGCTTGCGGCGGACAGCACCATCGCGGTGCCGAGCAGGAGCGCCGAAATCTTGTTCTTCATGTCGTATTCCCTCGTCCTAAATTTTCTGGTTCTGGCGATATCAGACGCCGAGATAGGTATGGAGCTTGTCCATGTTGGCCGACAGCTCGGAATTCGCGAAGCCGTCGATCACCTTGCCGTGCTCGACAATGTAGTAGCGGTCCGCAACGGTCGAGGCGAAACGGAAATTCTGTTCGACCAACAGGATCGTGAAGCCCTGCGACTTCAGGCGCGCAATGGTGTGCCCGATCTGCTGGATGATGACCGGCGCCAACCCTTCGGTCGGCTCGTCCAGCATCAGGAAGCGCGCGCCGGTGCGCAGGATGCGCGCAATCGCCAGCATCTGCTGCTCGCCGCCCGAGAGCTTGGTGCCCTGGCTGGTGAGGCGCTCCTTCAGGTTGGGAAACAGCGTGAAGATCTGGTCGAGCGGCAGGCCGCCCGGCCGCACCACCGGCGGCAGCAGCAGGTTCTCGCGCACGTCGAGGCTGGCGAAAATGCCGCGCTCCTCGGGACAGAATGCGATGCCGAGCCGCGCGATCTTGTCCGAGGTAGCGCGGATGATTTCCTGATTGTCGAAGCGGATCGAGCCGGAGCGCTTGTTGATGACGCCCATCACCGACTTCAACGTGGTGGTCTTGCCGGCGCCGTTGCGGCCGAGCAGCGTCACCACCTCGCCGGCCTTCACGTTGAAATTGATGCCGTGAAGGATGTGGGATTCGCCGTACCAGGCCTGCAGATCCTTGACCGTCAGCACGTCGGCGCCGGCCGCAGCGACGGGCTTCTCCGCCAGTTTTGCCTCAGCCATGACCCGCTCCCAGATAGGCTTCCTTCACGCGCTCGTCCTTGGAGAGGTCGGCGTAGTTGCCCTCCGCCAGCACCTGCCCGCGCGTCAGCACGGTGATGATGTCGGAGAGGTTGGCCACCACCGAGAGGTTATGTTCGACCATCAGGATGGTGTATTTCGCGGAGATCCGCTTGATCAGCGCCGCGATCTTGTCGATGTCCTCGTGGCCCATGCCGGCCATCGGCTCGTCGAGCAGCATCATCTCGGGGTCGAGCGCGAGCGTCGTTGCAATTTCAAGTGCGCGCTTGCGGCCGTACGGCATCTCGACCGCCGGCGTATTGGCGAATTCGCTCAAGCCGACGTCGTTCAGCAGCTCGTGGGCGCGCGGATTGAAGCGGTCGAGCACGCTTTTCGAACGCCAGAAATCGAACGACGAACCGTGCTGCCGCTGCAGCGCCACGCGAACGTTCTCGAGCGCCGTCAAATGCGGAAATACCGCCGAAATCTGAAACGAGCGGACCAGCCCGAGGCGCGCCACGTCGGCCGGCGGCATCGCGGTGATGTCGTGGCCCTTGTAGCGAATCTGGCCTGCCGACGGCTTCAGGAATTTGGTCAGCAGATTGAAACAGGTCGTCTTGCCGGCGCCGTTCGGCCCGATCAACGCATGGATACTGCCCCGACGCACTTTCAACGCGACGTCGCGAACGGCGAAGAAACCCGCGAATTCCTTGGTCAATCCGCTGGTTTCGAGGATGAACTCATCGGCCAAATAGATTCCCCCATACGCCATCGCTGCGAAGCCCCTCGCCCGCGTGGCCAGCTTTTTTCGTGTCCGACAGGCGTCCGATCCGTCTTGGAAACCGTCCGGGGCCCGTCGCCTCCGGGCCGGAATATGCCGTCATCTGCGGCGGTTACGCAAGGTGGAAAGCTGTGCACTGCGGCATCCGCGTGACCGGTTCCGGTTGATCCTTAGTCGAATGGCATTTCGGCGCGCTTTGCGCCTCGGGAAAGCGGTCGTTAACGGTGTTTTGCTCCGGACTCCCGCTTTCATAGAATATTTGCGCCTCTCGCCGAAGCTCCGGCCATTGCATGATGAACGGCTAGAGCCTTGCATTTCGAGCGCGCCAATCCTTCAGTCGTCAAATCGATCCCGCAACGTGATTTCCTCGGCACGTGGCTGCGACTTTATGCCCGCAGCCAAACCATCCCGCAGATCGATGAACTTGTCCCTGGCCGCATCCCGTCCGGGGATGTGCCTGAATTCGGCTAGCCGATGCAATTCAGAAGTGCCGATCCATCGGTGGTCAAATCGATCACGCAGCGTGTGCTGCTGAACGCCTGGCTGCGCGCGCTGCGCATGCCGGACGCGCTTCCCCTGCTGTGCGACTTCCACACCGAGGGCACCGCCGACGAGCGCGCCGACATGATGGGCTTTGACGTGGTCGGCAGTGGCGAGGCGGCACGTTTCCTGATTACGCAGGAAGGCGCGAGGCTGACGACGGCCTATGGCAACGAGCACATCGAGCCGCCGCTGCGCACCAACCGCTTTCTTGACGATGCGATCGGACCCGAGCGCTATGCCGGCGTGATCCTGTCCTATCGTGCTTGCCTCGCGCGCAAGCGTCCGACCTATACGGTTGCGGAGGTCACGGACGCCGACGGCAAGGACGTGTCCTATGAGCGGCTGCTGCTGCCGTTCGGACGCGGCGACAGCGTCGAGCACATCATCGGCTCCTACAAGGCGATCAGCATCGACGGCCGCTTCCGGCTGCACAACCTGATGGGCGTGAAGGCGAAGTCGGCCCCGGTGGTCACGGAGCGGGCGGTGATCGACCGCAGGTTCGTGCCGGCAGATCGTCCGGCAAGCCAGGATTCGGTCGAGCTGATCTAGACGCGTCGCGTCACGCGAAGCGGTCACGACATCGCTGGAAGCGCCTTAGCCCTTCTTGCGCGCCTTCGCCGGCACTTCCTTGGCGTAGATGTCCGGCTTGAAGCCGACCACGCGCTTGCCCCCGAGATCGAGCACCGGACGCTTGATCATCGAGGGTTGCTCGGCCATCAGCGCCAGCGCCTTGCGCTCGTTCAACCCTTCCTTGTCGGCATCGGGCAGCTTCTTGAAGGTCGTGCCGGCGCGATTGAGCAGCGTCTCCCAGCCGACCTCGTCGCTCCACTGCTTGAGCTTGTCCTTGGCGATCCCGGCGGTCTTGTAGTCGTGGAAGTCGTAGGCGACGCCGTGATCGTCGAGCCAGGCCCGCGCCTTCTTCATGGTGTCGCAGTTCTTGATGCCGTAGATGGTGATGGTCAAAGCCGTTCCCCGCATGCGATTGCGGCGGGGAAATTAGCCTCGCGGCAATCCCGGCGCCAGATCGGAGCCATCAGGTCTCCACACCGATATTGCCGGCGTTCAGTGCGCGTAGCACGTGAAGACGAAATCGTGATCGCTGGCGTGCGCCTCGTGGCAGGCAAAACACGTCTCGTGCTGGGCGGCATCGACCGGCTTGCCGTCGATGAAGCGGCCAAAGCCCCAGCCGCCGGTCGATGCATATTTGGCCGCGTCCTTGACCATGACCTGGACCGTGGTCGCCGGCCCCGTGATGAAGGCGCCGTTGAGGCCTGCAACCGGCTTGCGCTTCCAGGCCAGCTTGACCAGCACGGTGCCGTCGGGGAAACGCGCGGCGCCGTCCTGATAGGCCTTCACGGCGGTGGCGTTGCCGAGCACGCTGCGCAGTTCGTCGAGCCCGGTCTCCTCGCCGACCGCGATCAGCTTCCAGTCGCGATAGCCGTCGGGGATTTTCACGCCGAAGATCGGCGATGCCAGTGCGGCGTCATCGGCATGTCCGACGGCAAACGGCAATGACGCGCTGATGCAGGCTGCCGCGATCGCGGCAGCTGCCCATTTCAAAACCTGTCTCATGATCCTCGATCCGCTCCGTCTCAGACCTTGCTGACGTCGATGATGGCCTGGACGAAGGCCTGCGGCGCTTCCTGCGGCAGATTGTGGCCGATGCCGCCGGTCAGGAGCCGATGCTCGTAATGGCCGGAGAACTTCTTGGCATAGGCCGCGGGCTCCGGATGCGGCGCGCCGTTGGCATCGCCCTCCATCGTGATGGTCGGGATCGCGATGGCAGGCGCCTGCGCCAGCGTCTTCTCGAAGGCATCGTACTTCGCCTCGCCCTCCGCGAGACCTAACCGCCAGCGGTAATTGTGGATCACGATCTCGACGTGATCGGGGTTCTCGAACGCGGCTGCGCTGCGGTCGTAGGTGGCGTCGTCGAACTTCCACTGCGGCGAGGCAAGCTGCCAGATCAGCTTGTTGAAGTCGTGCCGGTTCTTGGCATAGCCCTCGCGGCCGCGCTCGGTCGCGAAGTAGAACTGGTACCACCATTGCAGCTCGGCCTTCGGCGGCAGCGGCATCTTGCCGGCCGCCTGGCTGCCGATCAGATAGCCGCTGACCGAGACCATCGCCTTGCAGCGCTCGGGCCAGAGCACCGCCATGATGTTGGCGGTGCGCGCACCCCAGTCGTAGCCGCCGAGCACGGCCTTTTCGATCTTCAGGACGTCCATCAGCGCGATGATGTCGGCGGCGACCGCGACCGGCTGGCCGCTGCGCTTGGTATCGCCCGAGAGGAAGCGCGTGGTGCCATAGCCGCGCAGATGCGGCACGATCACGCGGTAGCCGGCCTCGGCCAGCGCCGGCGCGACGTCGGCATAGCTGTGGATGTCGTAGGGCCAGCCGTGCAGCAGGATCACCGCGGGACCGGACGCAGGACCCATCTCGACATAACCTGTATCAAGCACGCCGGCATTGATCTGCTTGACGGGACCGATCGAGGTGTGGGCGCCAGCCTTTATCGCAGGCAGCGCCGGTTTGGACTGGGCCTGAGCCGAACCGATGAAGCCGAGCCTGGAGGCGGCAAGGATCCCGCCGGCGATGCCAAGGAAGCGGCGGCGCTGCTGATTGATGGACTGCGACATGGCGATCTCCTTAAGTCTGGTGTCGGAATTGAATATTGCAGAGACCGACCCCGTCCGCTTTCAGAGGACGTGGATTTGTCCTTCAGACCGTCGTGATTTTGGCTCCACGCCGCCTGTGCTAGGTTCCGCCACGCATTCAGCTGCCGGCCACCGGACCTTCCAATTTGACCTACTACTTCAATGACTTCACCCTCGATTCCGAACGCCGGGAACTGCGCCGTGGCGATGCTCTGGTGGCCGTCGAGCCGCAGGTCTTCGACCTCCTCGAATTCCTGATCCGCGCCCGCGATCGGGTGGTCAGCCGCGACGAGGTGCTGGCCGCCGTCTGGCACGGCCGGATCGTCTCGGAAGCGACGCTGAGCAGCCGGGTCAATGCGGCGCGGACGGCGATCGGCGACAATGGCGAGGAGCAGCGGCTGATCCGCACCCTGCCCCGCAAGGGTCTCCGCTTTGTCGGCGATGTCAGGGAGGACACCGCGCACGATCGTCCGGCTGCAGGCAATGCCAGCCCGCCGCGGCCGAGCGAGGGCCCGTCGATCGCGGTGCTGCCCTTCACCAATATGAGCGGCGATCCCGAGCAGGATTATTTCGCCGACGGCATCGCCGAGGACATCACCACCGCGCTCGCGCGTTGCAGCCGCCTCACGGTGATCGCGCGCAACTCCGCCTTCACCTACAAAGGCAAGGCGGTCGACATCCGCCAGGTCGGCCGCGATCTCGGCGTCGGCTATGTGCTCGAAGGCAGCGTCCGCCGCGGCGGCGATCGGTTGCGCATCACCGGGCAGTTGATCGACGCCAGCTCCGGCGCGCATCTGTGGGCCGACCGCTTCGACGGCGCGGCCGCCGACGTGTTCGACCTGCAGGACCGCATCACCGAGAACGTGGTCGGCGCGATCGAGCCGACCCTGCTCGTCGCGGAAGCCGAGCGGCTGCGGGCGGCGCCGCCGGACAGGCTCGACGCCTACGACCTGCTGCTGCGCGCCTACAGCCTGCGTTACGAGTTCACGCCCGAGAGCATGGAAGCCGCGCTCGATTGCCTCGACCAGGCGCTGGCGCTCGACCCCGCCTATGCGCCCGCGCTGGCGGCCTCCGCCTATTGTCATGCGATGCGCCATGTCCAGGGCTGGCTGAAGCCGAACGACGCCTACCGGGAGCGCGCGGTGGCGCAGGCCTGGCGCGCGGTCGAGCTCGCGCCCGGTGACCCGCAGGTGTTGTGGATGGCGGCGTTCGCGATCTGGAACATGGCCGACGAGATCGAGCCCGCGCGCGACCTGTTCGAGCGGTCGCTTGCGATCAATCCGAACTCGGCGATGGCGCTCGTGCTCGGCGGCTGGATCGAGGCGATGCGCGGCAATCAGAAAGCTGGCCGCGCCATGATCGAGCGCGCGCAACGGCTGAACCCGCGCGACCCGCGCGGCTGGTTCGCTGCCGCGGCGCTGGCGATCTGCGCGGTGCTCGACCGGAATTTCGCCGAAGCGGTGATGTGGGCCGACAAGGCGCTGGCGCAGAACCGCCGCTTCGCGGTGGCGCTGCGCGTCCTGATCGTGGCGCTGGTGAAGACCGGCGACACCGCACGCGCGGCCCAGATCGCGCGCGAACTGCTCAAGGTCGACCCGGAGTTCACGATCTCCGGCTTCCTGTCGCGGATCCCGTTCCCGGTGGAAGCGATGTCCGCGACTTATCGTGAAACCCTCACGGCGGCCGGCGTCCCGGACTGACGCCGCTCGGAGGACGCGACGATCATTCACCCGCTGGTTAGGCCAAAATACCTCCATCGACCACCAAGGCATGGCCGACCACAAAGCTTGCCGCCGAGCCGCATAACCATAGAACAGCCGCAGCGATTTCTTCAGGTTCGCCAAGGCGTCCGATCGGTTCGGCTGCTACGAACGCCTTGACGATCTCTGGATCGTTGTTCTTTGTAACCCGCTTCGCCATCGGAGTATTGCCGATAATGCCCGGGCAGACTGCGTTGATACGGATGCCCTTCCCGGCATAATCGAGTGCGGAGGCGCGGGTGAGACCTATCACCCCGAATTTGCTGGCGGAATAGGCGGCGCGCCCTTTGGAGCCCCTCATCCCGCCGATCGACGAGCAGTTGACGATTGCGCCGCTTCTTTGTGCGGTCATGTGGCGAAGCTCCGCCTTCATGCAGTTCCACACGCCGCGCAGATTGACATCGATGATGTTGTCAAACTCGGCATCTTCCGTTTCAACCAATGGCGCAGCATCGCAGTTTATGCCCGCATTGTTGAAAGCTGCATCGAGCTTCCCGTAAGTCTCGATCGCCTGCTCGATCATTGCGTTCACCTGGCCCCGATCCGTTACATCGCAGCCGATGGCAAGGACGTCATGACCCGCGGATCGCAGTTCCGCAGCGGCAGTTTCGAGCAACGCTGTGTTGCTGTCTGCAACGACCACGGACGCGCCTGCAACACCAAATGCCCTGGCTGTCGCCAGACCAATGCCACCAGCGGCGCCGGTAACAAGCGCAACCTTTCCTTCGAAGCTGTCTACCATTGCTGACCTTTCAAAATGCTGGATCTCGTCGAGCAGGCGACGCTGCTCAGAGTGACGGAATTGGCTTACTCAGCTTGCTCAGTGTCGTCACGCGCGCATGCGGGTGATCCAGTATTCCAGAGGCGCCGATTGTTGAGCCGAGAGGCCGCGGCGTACTGGGTCGCCCGGTCGAGTGCCGGGCGATGACAGGTGGAGGGGACAAGGCTCTCTCCACTTGTCGTCCCTGCCGAGTGCGCTATTGCGCACGGAGCAGGGACCCATATTCCGCGGCGGATGTTGTGGACGGGCCTCGTCGTTCTGGCATCGCTCGACGATGACCATCGGTGGTTATGGGTCCCTGCTTTCGCAGGGACGACGGTGAGGATGAGTCGCAATTCAAGATGCCACACCCCGCGGCGTCATCGCCCGGCCGGGCGACGACAACGGTGGGTGAGGACAAAGCTTCGCATCCTCTCAGAGTCCGTCCACAGTGTGCCTTCGGGAGCGACGCCAGGGCGTCCGCGCCACATCGGCGGAGGCGTCGATCATTTCGTCTTTGCGCTGAGCCCTCAACTCACCTTCGATACTGCTCATCGGAGACCTTCTCCATCCAATCCACGTTCTTGCCATTCACTGATTCCTGGATGGCGATATGCGTCATTGCGGTGGTAGGCGAAGCGCCGTGCCAGTGCTTCAGCCCGGGCGGAAACCACACGACGTCGCCTGGACGGACCTCCTTGACGGGCCCGCCCTCGCGCTGCACCCAGCCGAGCCCCGCCGTGATGATCAGCGTTTGCCCGAGCGGATGCGTGTGCCAGGCGGTCCGGGCGCCGGGCTCGAACGTGACTTGGCCGGCGCCGACGCGTGCGGGATCCGGAGCTTGGAACAGAGGATCGATGCGGACCGATCCGGTGAACCAGTCCGCAGACCCCTGGGCAGCGGGACGAGAGCCGTTTCGTTTGATGTCGATATCCATATCCGAACTCCTTCGCTGCACGTTCGAGGTTTCCGCGGTGGCGCTCGTCGCGGCGAATGCAGCAAACGCCGCGGTGGCGACGACGACTTGTCGACGTGAATACGTCATTGCTAGCGGGGCCTTTTCTCGATGACTTCCTTGACCACCGCTGCGGCCGAGAACGCGTTGGGCCAACCCGCATAGAAAGCAAGATGGCCGACGACCTCTCCGGCCGCCTCCTTTGTCAACCCGTTGTCCATCGCCCGGTTCAAATGATAGGTGACCTGGGCGACCTGGCCGCGTCGCGACCAAGGCGCTGACGGTGACCAGGCTCCTGTCCCGCGGCGCGAGTCCCGGCCTCAGCCAGAGGTCTCGGAACAGCACATCGGTCGTGTACTGCACGAGGCTGGGCGTGATCTGTCCGAATTGCTGCCCGACGCGCGTGGCACGCTGCGACTCCGCCGCCTCATCCAGGGGAAGTTGTGGTCCGGAAGCCGGCGGCAGTTGATCGGCTCCGATATTGCGACTCTTGAACACGTCCTTTGTTGCCGGAACGGCGTCGATGGCGTTGGCCCAGCCGGTATAGAATGCAAGATGCGTGATGATCTCCGAGATCTCGGCGGGCTTCACGCCGCTGTCGAGCGCGACATTGAGATAGTACGGCAGTTCGACCGTCTGATCGCGCGCGATCAGAGCGGCGACGGTAACGATGCTCCTGTCGCGCGCCGACAGTCCCGGGCGCTTCCACAGATCGCCGAGCACGACGCCTTTGGCATATTTTTCGAGGACGGGCGCGACGGCGCGAATGTCTTCTGACGTAGGCATGACCTTGGTTCCTTCCATCCTGGTCGCCGCCGTCCGGGCAGAGGTCTGTGCCACCAGGCAAAGCGTAATGGCGACCGTCGCGAGGGCTCTCATTAGGAACTCCTTCTTGTTGAACGTGACCCCGCCCGGCTGAATCCGCGCAAAATGCCTAAGATCGGCATACCCCACGGTATGGTCCTCAGTGCGCGGTGAAGCCGCCGTCGACCGGCAGGCCCACGCCGATGACAAAACTCGCGGCCGGACTGCATAGCCACAACACGGCGGCTGCGACCTCCTCGGCCCGGCCGAGGCGGCCGATTGGCTGCTGCTTCATGATTTCGGCCATCGCGTCGGCCTGGCCTTTGAGCATGTCGGCGACCATCGGCGTATCGATTGTGCCGGGGCAGACCGCGTTGATGCGGATACCGCGCGGGGCATATTCGACACCCGCGCTCTTGGTCATTCCGAGCACGGCGTGTTTGGTGCCGTGATAGGCTGCGCGTTGCGGGAGGCCGACGAGACCGCCCAAAGAAGAGCAATTGACGATCGCGCCGCTCCCTTGATCGCGCATCACGCGCAGCTGATGCTTCATGCAGGTCCAGACCCCGCGCTGGTTTACCGCGGTGACGCGCTCGAAATGCTCGATCGGCTCCTCGGCGGCGTCCGACGGCGGCACTTGGATGCCCGCGTTGTTGAACGCCATGTCGAGCCGTCCGTATTCTGCGACCGCGCGATCGACCATCGCCGCCACCTGCGCCTCGTCGGCGACGTCGCAGGCCAAGCCGATTGCGGTGCCGCCGTCTCGGATGATCCGCTCCGCCTCCTTCGCGGCGAGATCGCCGTCCAGGTCGGCCAGCACGACGGAGGCGCCGCTCTCGGCGAACATCCGCGCCGTTGCCAGTCCCATGCCCTTGGCGGCACCGGTGACCAGGGCCACCTGTCCTTTGAAATCATAGACGGGGTTCATTCAGCTCCTCATTTCATCTTGCAGGATCATTCGATCCGTTCGGTTGTCATGCCGGTTTCAGCGCCTCCGCTTCGAATGCCCCTCGGCCAGGACACCGGGCACGCCCGCTCTCGTGACGAGTGCCATCGAATGGCGCTCCCTGCCGCCGCGCGTCGCGCCGACCAGGCTGAACCTAGGTCTTTCGGACGTTAAAGATTAGGTGATAGAACCTGATTGGAATCATTAGTGGAGCTTATGAATGGACCGCGAGAACGCAGGCGACCTCCTCGCATTTCTGGCGGTCGCGAGGGAACGCAGCTTCACAGGCGCGGGAGCCAAGCTCGGCATTTCGCAATCCGCTCTCAGCCAGACCGTCCGCGGTCTGGAGGAACGGCTCGGGGTGAGGCTCCTCAACCGCACCACGCGAAGCGTTGCACCGACCCCGGCGGGAGAGCGCCTGCTCCGGAGCATCGGGCCGAAATTTGAGGAAATGGACGCCGAGCTGTCGGCCCTCGGCGAGCTGCGGGAGAAACCGGCCGGCAACATCCGGATCACGGCGACCGAACACGCCGCCGAAGCGATCCTGCTGCCCGCCCTGGCGAAGATCCTGCCGAATTACCCGGACATCAGCGTCGAAGTCATTGTCGACTACGGCCTCGCGAACATCGTTGCGCAGCGATACGACGCTGGCATCCGGCCCGGCGAACTGGTCGCGAAAGACATGATTGCCGTTCGAGTCGGACCGGATTTGCGGTCCGCGGTCGTGGGCGCTCCGTCATATTTTGCCAACCGAAAGAGGCCGCGCACGCCCCAGGATCTGACCAGCCACAACTGCCTGAACCTGCGCTTGCCGACCCATGGCGGGCTCTACGCTTGGGAATTCGAGAAGGACGGCCGCGCGCTCAACGTGCGGGTCGACGGCCAGCTCGTTTTCAATGGCGCAGGACCGCTCTTGCAAGCGGCGTTGAACGGCTTTGGCCTCGCATACCTGATGGAGCGTAACGTGCAGCCCTACGTCTCCGACGGACGGCTCGTTCGGGTGCTGTCGGATTTGGTGTCCTCCATTTTCCGGATACCACCTGTACTACCCTAGCCGTCGTCAATCTTCACCGGCATTCTCGCTGCTGGTTGACGCTCTTCGATATCGAGGGAAGTAGGCGGCACTTCTGCTTGTGGGCCTTCGGCGATCTCGCGAGATGACCGCTTTTCCGCCGCTGTGGGGGTTAAGCGGGGATCAGGCGCCAGCCGCTTATCAGTACACGGCCCAGGCAGTAGACTTGTAAGCGCGAAGCCACAGCCGGATTGAAGCGAGCATTACAATCCCGGTGATCTCGCCGCCCAAGCCTTGGTGGCCTGGCAGCTCTCCATCGCTCGGACGTAGGCAGGGCGTGCCGTCGTGCGGGCGAGATAGTCCCGCTCGGTAGGACCGGGGACGTAATTGCCGGTTCGCATGCCGAGCAGGAGGGCGTAGCTCACCGAGATATCGGCAGCGGTGAATCGGTCGCCGGCGAGATAGGGGCAATCCGCGAGGCGGCGGATAACCAACCCCAGCCGGCTCTCGAAGGTCTCGAATGCCCAACAAGTAACCCGGGCATCTCGCTCGGCTTCGGGCGCCAGTTGGCGACCGACAATGACGGCGTTCATCGGCCCGGCGAGCCCGGCCTCGCCCAGATGGAGAAATTGCAGATAGGACGCGAAGGCGGGATCGTCAGGGGCGACGGCAAGCGAACCTGAGCCGTGGCGGGCGAGCAGGTACTCAAGAATCGCGATCGATTCGACCATGATCGTCTCGCCGTCCTGCAGTACGGGAATGAAGCCGGCGGGATTGATGGCGAGGAAATCGCGATCAACCCCGCCGGCTGCGAGCAGATCGACCGGGCGCAGCCGATAAGCCAATCCCAATTCCTCGAGCAGCCAGACAACACGGAAGCCACGACCTTCGCCATAGACGGTGAGCATAGTTAAGCATTCCTGGATTGGGCTGGATGAACGAACTCGCAGAGGCAAGCCAGCGGCGCAACGGACGATCGATGACGCATCATACACTCAAGGCTTGGCGCATAGTTGTCATCCTACCGTGCGGGCGCTTCCACCTTACGAGTTCACGACCTGGGCTGCGGCCGCGAACAAGGCGCGTTCCCTCTCCCGCCTGCGACGTGGAAGCGTCGGTTGCAGAAGCCCGCAAATGCCATATGCGAAAGCCGTGGGACGAGCGGACGCCTGCGCAATTTCGGAATATTAGAAGAATATCCCTGAGTTGCCCGACGTGTCAAGTTGCTTGGTCGAACGCCGGCTGCCACCGGCAGCGTTGCATGGGGTTGTTTTCGATCTTTTGGCAGCGCCCCTGCGACGGCCCCATCACTTCATAGTGCTCTAGCCTGAGCCGCCCGGCTCGAGCGCCTCGCCGAGCTCGAGCGGATGCGCCATCGTCTCGTGCAGCGCTTGCTTGTCGAGCTCGCCTTCCGACAGGCTGATCACGACGCAGGCGACGCCGTTGCCGATCAGGTTGGTGAGCGCGCGGCACTCGCTCATGAACTTGTCGATGCCGACCAGGATCGCGATCGACTGGATCGGAATATCGGGCACGATCGACAGCGTTGCGGCGAGCGTGATGAAGCCGGCGCCGGTGACGCCGGACGCGCCCTTCGAGGTGATCATGGCGATGCCCAAAATGCCGAGCTCCTGCCAGATCGTCAGATGCGTGTTGGTGGCCTGCGCCAGGAACAGCGTCGCCAGCGTCATGTAGATGTTGGTGCCGTCGAGATTGAAGCTGTAGCCGGTCGGCACCACGAGGCCGACCACCGAGCGCGAGGCGCCGAGATGCTCCATCTTCTGGATCATCTGCGGCAGCACCGTCTCCGACGACGATGTGCCGAGCACGATCAGGAGCTCGTCCTTGATATAGGCGATGAAGCGGATGATCGAGAAGCCGGCGAGCCGTGCGATGGCGCCCAGCACGATCAGCACGAACAGGATGCTGGTGAGATAGAAGGTCGCGATCAGCGCCGCCAGATTCAACAGCGAGCCGAGGCCGTAGGCGCCGACCGTAAAGGCCATCGCGCCGAATGCGCCGAGCGGCGCGACGCGGACGATGATCCGGATGATGCCGAAGAACATCTTGGCGGCCGTGTCGATCGCGGACGCAATCGGCTCGCCGACCTTGCCCATGAGAGCGATGGCGAAGCCCGAGAGAATCGAGATCAGCAGCACCTGCAACAGGTCGCCACGCGCGACCGCGCCGAGATAGCTGTCCGGAATGATCGCCATCAGATGGGCAACGATGCCCTGCTCTTTGGCCTGCGTGACGTAATTGGAGACCGATTTCGGATCGATCGTGGAAGGATCGATGTTGAAGCCGTGGCCGGGCTGCAGCAGCTCGCCGACCAGAAGACCGACCGCAAGCGCCACCGTCGACACCGCCTCGAAATAGATCAGGGTCTTCAACCCGACCCGGCCGACGCGCTTGAGGTCGCCCATCGAGGAGATGCCGTGCACCACGGTGCAGAAGATGACCGGCGCGATCATCATCTTGATCAGCGCGATGAAGCCGTCGCCCAGCGGCTTCAATTCCTTGCCGAGATTCGGATAGAAATATCCGATCAGGACACCTGCCACGATCGCGATCAGCACCTGGACGTAGAGGATCTTGTACCAGGGCTGATGACGGGGATGGGCAACGGGCTTGATCGCGGCTGTGGTCATGAGGTGCCCCGGCTGGGATGAACTCAACTGGTGATGCCATCTTGGCGGAGCCGCGCGCAAGCGACAATGCCCATTCGTGGCGTCGCGAGCGCACACGAATCTGTCATAGACTGCGGCCGGCTCGCACCGGGAGGCTGGGAATGGAATTCACGGCATTGTTTCTCGCCATCACCATCGCCATGCTGGTGGCCTGGCGTGGCCCGCGGCCCGTCGCGATCGGCCTGTTCGCGGTGATCCTGATCGCCTGCGTCGCGACCTTGCTGCACCACGCCACCGACCGTCTCACCTTCTCGTTCTGAGGCCGGCCATGAACGACACGCAGGCCGTCACCCTCAATGCCGTCGCGCTCTATGGGCTGGCGCTGGTACTGGCCGCCGCCTTTGCCGCGCAGCTGCTGCTCCACGAGCTGCCCTGTCCGCTCTGTCTGTTGCAGCGCATCCTGTTCGCCCTGCTGGCGATCGGGCCGATCCTCAATATCCGCTTCGGGCCACGGCCGAGTCATTATGCGTTGTCGCTGCTGACGGCCACGGTCGGCGCCACGGTCTCGATCCGGCAGGTGCTGCTGCACATCCTCCCCGGCGACGCGGGTTACGGTTCGGCGCTGCTCGGCTATCATTATTATACGTGGGCGCTGATCGGATTCATCGCCGCGATCGTGCTACTCGCGGCGATGCTGCTGTTCGACCGCCAGTTCGAGCACCGCGGGGCGCCGGGCAGCTCGCCCGGCAGGTTCGCGCAAGCTGCGGTATGGCTGGTGGTCGGGCTGACGGCACTGAATGTGCTCTCCACCCTGCTCGAGTGCGGCTTTGCCGCCTGCGCCGACAATCCCGTCGTCTATGAGCTGCTGAAGTAGGTTGCTTAGGGACGCTTCGGAATATTCAATCCGCGCTCCACCGCCGGCCGCTTGAGACCGCGCTCCAGCCAGGCCGCGACCTGCGTGAACTGGTCGAATTCGACGAGCTCGCGCGCACCGTAGAAGCCGATCAGATTGCGCACCCAGCCGAGCATCGAGATGTCGGCGATGCTGTATTCATCGTCCATGAACCACTGCCGTCCGGCGAGATGCGTCTCCATCACGCCGAGCAGGCGCTTCGACTCGGCGATGTAGCGCTGCAGCGGCCGCTTGTCCTCGTAATCCTTGCCGGCGAATTTGTGGAAGAAGCCGACCTGGCCGAACATCGGTCCGATGCCGCCCATCTGGAAATGCACCCACTGGATGGCCTGATAGCGGCGCGCGACGTCCACCGGCAACAGCTTGCCGGTCTTGTCGGCGAGATATTGCAGGATAGCGCCGGATTCGAACAATGGCAGCGGCTTGCCGCCGGGGCCGTTGGGATCGAGGATCGCCGGAATCTTGCCGTTCGGGTTCAGCGACAGGAACTCCGTCGTCTTCTGGTCATCCTTGTTGAAGTCGACGAGGTGGACCTCGTAGGGCAGCCCGATCTCCTCGAGCATGATCGAGACCTTCACGCCGTTCGGCGTCGGCAGCGAATAGAGCTGCAGGCGGTCCGGATGCTGGGCGGGCCAGCGTTTTGTGATGGGAAAGGCAGACAAGTCGGTCATGTCGACATTCTTTTGCAGGGTTGTTGTTGGACGGCTAATGTACGGAGCTCAGTGAAAGCCGCAAGGTCTGCAACCGGCCATGAACGATCAACAGACGGGCGCAACGACAGGCGCAATGCTCGGCCTCTCCGACGACGAACTCGCAACGCACCCGACCGTGTTCGCCCCCGATGCGCTCGCCGGTCGGGTGGTCGTGGTGTCCGGCGGCGCCGGCGGCATCGGCAGCGCCATCGCATGGCTGTTCGCCCGGCTCGGCGCGCATGTCGTCGTCGCAGGCCGCAATGCCGGCAGGCTCGACGCACTGGTCGATCGTCTCGTCCATCGCGGGCTCAAGGCGTCCGCGCATGTCGCCGACATCAAGGATCCCGACGCGGTCGATGCAATGTTCGAGGCGCTGTGGACCGAGCACGGCCGTGTCGATCATCTCGTCAACAGCGCCGGCGGCCAGTTCCCGCACCCCGCGATCGACGTCTCGATCAAGGGCTGGAATGCGGTCATCAACACCAACCTCAACGGCACCTGGTACATGATGCAGGCCGCGGCGCAGCGCTGGCGCGACCGCAAGCATCCCGGCAGCATCGTCAACATCGTCGTGGTCACGACGCACGGCCTCTACGGCATTGCGCACTCGATCGCGGCACGCTCCGGTGTGATCGGCCTGTCGCGCGCACTCGCGGTCGAATGGGCGCCGCTGAACATCCGCATCAACTGCATCGCGCCCGGCGCGATCGAGACCGAGGGTTGGAACGTTTACAGCGAAGCGGCGCGCGCCGCCTACCCGCGCTCCAATCCGATGATGCGCCCGGGCACGCCCTGGGACATTGCGGAGGCAGCCGCCTACCTCGCCGCGCCCTCCGGCAAGTTCATCACCGGCGAGACGCTGACCGTCGACGGCGGCGGCCAGCATTGGGGCGAGACCTGGACGACCGGCAAGCCCGACTATTTCAGAGGCGGCGAATAACGCACGCATGGCGGTCGCCCTGACGCACTTGCGTCACTTGCCGTCGTCGAAGCTGACGATGACGGCGGCATTCGCGATCAGGATCGGGTCGTTGCCGAGATCGGACGGAATCTCGAGCCCGCCCGCGATCGCCTTCACGGTCTTGGTGCCATAGGGCAATTCCTTCGCGACCGCTTCGATATCGACATCTTCGGGATTCGGCACGGCGATCGTGACGTCGACGAACATGTCGTTGGCGGTCTTGCCGAGCATGCGGAAGAAGCCGAGGCTGGAATGGCGGATGGCGTCCGAGACGGCCCGCTTGGCGGCCTTGGTGGCGTCGCGGCCATGGACGTCGACGCCCATGCCCATTTCGGTGATACAGCGCACGCGTGTCATGAAGGTTCCTGTTGTCGTTGGCGTGAGAGACCTTCATTCCTTCGGCCCCTGCGCGCGCGGCGTCAAGCCGGGTCCCTCGCCTCGCTTACGCTGTTGTGATCGCCGCGCGCCAGCATCCACGCCGCGAGACCGGCAAGGATCGCCGCAGCCACCACCATGACGCAGGCCGCGCGCCAGCCCCATGCCGAGACCACAGCGCCGACCGCGATCGGACCGGTGACCTGGCCGAAATTGCTGCCCGTCATCAACAGGCCCATCATGACAGGCACCATCGCCGCCGATCGCGCCGCCGCGGGTGCGGTTGCCAGCAACGTCGCCGGGATCAGGCCGCCGATCGCGGAGAACAAAAGGCACAGCCAGAATGCGCCCCAGCCGCCGAGCACCGGCAGGAAGATTCCAAGCGCGGACGCGCCCATCACGAATGCCGCCACGGCGATCAGCAGGTTGCGGCTGACGCCGCGCGCAAGCAGATGACCGGCGGCGAGATTGCCGACGATGTTGCCGGCCGCGGCCAACGCACTGAGCCCGCCGGCGCCTTGGCTGGACACGCCGAGCCGCTCGGTCAGCAGGATCGGCAGGAAGCTGAACAGCGCAAAGAACATCAGGCTGTAGAGCGCAAACAGCACCATCAGAAGCGCCGGCGTGCGGCGCTGTGCCAGCGCGGTGGCTTCCTGCATCAGGCCGCTCCGCGCCGGGCCGGTCCGCGATGCCACTTCAGGCACAATGACGCCGGCGAGCACGAACAGCAGGGCGACAAAGGCAGCACTGGCCCACCAGATCGTGCGCCAGCCATCGAAGATCGGACCGGCGACCAGCGCCAGCGCGATCCCGAACGGCATCACGCAGCTCCACACCGCCATGGTGACGTCGCGCGCGCTGACATCGACGACACGATCCAGCAATGCAGGAGCCGCGACCATCACCAGCAGGAAGCCGAGCCCTTCCAGCAGGCGCGACGCCAATAGCACCGCTAACTGTGGCGCGAGCGCGCCCGAGGCTGCCCCCAGCGTGATGGCCGCGAGCCCGCACAGCAGCACCTTGCGAGCACCAACCGCGGCAATCACCACGCCCGCCGGCACGCTGCCGACAAGGCCGAGGACCGCAAAGATGCCGGCGATCGTTCCGACCGCGGCAAGGTCGATGCCGAGGCTCTGTTGCAGCATCGAGGCGGCAATCGGAACCTTGCCGACCTGCAGCGCCGCGCCGATCCCGCAACCGATCACGATGGCGACCGTGGCCCATCGCTTCGCCTCGGTCTGCTGCATCACGGCCGTCTCGATCGTCATGCGTCCACTCCGCCCTGGTCAGAGCACAGAGATAGCGTTTCCCGACCATCGACAGGAGTGATATGTTTTGCATCCGATTGATCGATTTCATAGATCATGCTCGACAACCTGACGCTCGATCAGATCCGCACCTTTGTCGCCATCGCCGAGCGCGGCAGCTTTCGCGCCGCCGCGGCCAAACTGGCGCGGGTGCAATCCGCGGTCAGCCATGCCATCGCCAACCTCGAAGCCGAACTCGGGCTGACGCTGTTCGACCGCTCCAGCCATCGCCCGGCGCTGACGGCCGAGGGCAAGGCACTGCTGGGCAACGCGCGCGACCTGCTGCTCCGTGTCGACGCGATGCGGGCGCGGGCACGCGGCCTGGGCGACGGGGTGGAATCGGAACTCTCGCTCGTCGTCGATACGCTGTTTCCGATCGCCGCCGTCGGCGCGGCGCTGACGGAAATGCGGGCGGCCTATCCGTCCGTCAGCGTGCGGCTCGCGGTCGAACCGATGGGCGGTCCGATCGCTGGCTTGACCGAACGGCGCAGCGCGCTCGCGGTTACGGTCAGCGAGGATTTTCGCGATCCCCGCCTCGCGCTCGATGCGATCTGCGCGGTGCAGATCGTCGCCGTTGCCTCCGCCGGCCATCCGCTCGCGCGCCGCGGCCGCAAGAGCGTGGCGGATCTCGCCGATCATCTGCAGATCGTGCTGTCGGATCCGACCCCGCTGTCGGAGGGCCGCAGCTTCGGCGTGCTCTCGCCGCAGATCTGCCGGGTGAGCAATCAGGACACTAAGCACGCCATGATCCTGGCCGGGCTCGGCTGGGGCCGGCTGCCGCTCTGGCAGGTGGCGCGCGACCTGAAGGAGCGCCGCCTGGTGCGGGTCGAAACCGGCGCGCTCGGCCGCAACGCCGCGCTTGCGATGGAGGCCTATCTCGCCCACCGGCTCGACGAACCGCTGGGACCTGCGGCACGTGCATTTGCCGATGCATTGACGCGGATCGCTGCGGGCACGCATGCGCCGAAGATCAGGGCGAAGACGGCGAAGAAACACTGAGCCGCAGCGATCGCTCGCCCGGCCCTGTGGCGGCCGACCGCAAGCGCCTCAGTCCTCGATCTCACCGCTGCGGATCGCAAGCCGGATGGCCTGCGCTGTCGTGGCGACGCCGAGCCGAAGCCGCGCACGCCGCAAATGGTTCTCGACCGTGCGTTCGGACAGGCCGAGCGATGCCGCGATGTCGGCCTGGCGTCGTCCCGCCGAAATCCAGCGCAACACCTCGCGCTCCCGCGGCGACAGGCTCGACGCACCGTTCGGCTCGTGCGCTTCCATCAGCCCGCGGGCGGCGCGGAAGGCCGCCGCGCCGATCATCGTCAGCGCCGCACGCGTCCGCGGCGACGCATCGATCCGCGTTCCGGCGAAGCTCATCGCGCCTTCGAGGCCGGTGCGCCCGAACACCGGAACCTGCAGCCCATGGAAACCGGGCCCGCGCGGCGTGCGCACCACGCGATACTTCTCGCCGCGCGCCGACATCACCTTGGTCCAAAAAAACGCCTGGTCCACATTGAGGAAATTGCGCGTCACCGGACAATGCCGGACATAGGTCTCGGCATCGACGGTCACGCCTTTGCCGAACCAGTCGCCTTCGACCCAATAGATCCGGTCAACCAGGTCCTCACGTGCCGGCGACGCCGAGAACATCACGAACCGGTCGTAGCCGAGCGGCACGCTCGCGGACCGCACCGCCGCCTGGATCGCGGGCAAGCTCTCGCTGCCCTCGATCGCAACCACGGCTTCGATGTAGCGGTCCATGCGGTGCCATCGTGTCGTGCGGAAGGCCGGTCGCGCGCGGCCGAGCGCGTTGAGGATTTTCCCTCAAGCGAGGTCGGCCTGCAAGGCGCGCGACATTGGCGCGCCGCCGGCGGCGCGGCGAGATTCGCGCCGCCCGGGGGTTAAGCCGCCGCCCGCTCAGCGCCCGCCGAGCGTATCGAGCAGAGCCTGTGCGGCTGCCTTGCCGACATTATTGGCGGCGAAGGGGCTGTCACCGGTGATCAGCTTGCGATCCTGATGGGTCTTGCCGGTGATGTCCTTGTTCAGGATCTCAACCCCGAGCGCCTGCAACTGTTCGCCGAACGCCCAGGTCAGCGCGCCCGGCATGTAGCCGATATCGGGCGTGGTCCGATCGATGGCGTCGGGAAATGCGCAGATCTTGTAGCCCTTGAAGGGATAGTCGCCCTTGGCTTCGCCGACCGCGGACGCCAGCAGCGCCGCCGGGCCATGGCAAAGCGAGATGATGTGCTTGTCGTTGTCGAGAGCCCATTTCAGGGCGGCCTTCACGTCGGTGCTTTCGGGCAAGCCGATCAGCGCACCATGGCCGCCGGGAATGAACACCGCGATGTAATCGGAATCCTTGCCGAGTTTTTTTTCGATCACGTCGGAGAGCTTCAGCGGCTGCTTCAGCCTGGCGAGATATTTCTGGTAGATGCTCTTGACCGCGTCGTCCTCCTTCGGAAACGCCCAGAGCTCGAATTTGACCGGATTGCCCGACACGGTCGCGATATCGAATTCGAAGCCCGCCTTGTCGAGGTGATACATCGGCAACAAGGTCTCGACGGGATGGTTGCCGGTCGAGAACATCGTGCCGTTCTGCAACAGCAGATAGCGCTCGTCCGCGGCGATCATCAGAATTTTCCAGCGGCCGCCTCTGTAGGCGTTGGGATAGTCAGCGCCGGAGAGATCCGACTTGGCCGAGGTGAATTGCCCAAGCGAGTAAGGCGACGGAAAGAAAGCATTGTTCTCCGCCGGATCGGGTACGGGACGCTTGTCCTGGGATTGCTCGGACATCGAGATATCCTCTCTCATCGTGTTGCGATCCGGCAAAGGTAAGCACGAGATCCGCGATGAGGAATGAGGGATTTCCCTCAACCCACTTTCCCGGGCATCCCTATCCCTGTTTCTGCAACACCGTGATGTGCAGGCGGCGGCGGATCTCCATGCCCTGGCGGCGATAGAGCGCGATCGCCGAGACGTTGCTGGTGAAGACGTGCAGGAATGGAATTTCGCCACGCGCCACGATCTGGCGGGCGACCGCCGACAGCAACGCCTGCGCGTAGCCACGGCCGCGATGCTCCGGATGCACGCAGACGGCGGTCATCTCGGTGTAGTTCCCCGGCTTCATCCGTTCGCCGGTCATCGCGACCAGTTCGCCATTGATGCGGATGCCGAGAAAGCTGCCGAGCTCATGCGTCCGCACACTAAACGGGCCGGGCTTTGTCAGCTCCGTCAACGCCATCATCGCAGGAACATCGGTAGCGCCGAGCGTGACGATCTCGACGCCGGGCGCAGAATGGTCCGCGGGCACGCCGATCATCTGCTCGCCGGTCTCGGCCAGCAGCACCTTGAACTGCGGCGGCACCGGGACAGGATCAGGCGTGAACAGCACCGCGATGTCAGGTCCCGACAGTAGCGCACCGAGCGCGGCAAAGCTCCTTGGCGACATGTCGACCATGTCGGCGAAGGGTGCGATCGCGAGCGGAAAGCGCCTTGCATCGGCGCCGCCTTCCGCCAGCTCGCGTTGTCTCGTGGTCAGCGCGCTCCAGATCGGGCGATCGAGCGGATGATTGGGCGGGACTTCGGACATGCGGCGCTTCGCTCCTGATTTTTTTGGAGCAGAGCAAGAAGCGCAGGCAAAATCCAGCATGGCGTGTTGTGGTTGTGGCTCACAATCACGCCAGCAGGTGAAACCCCGCTACGCCACCTTCAGGCAGAGCTCGGTGCCACCTTTGAGCGGCAGCGTGATCGACACGAAGCCGTTGTCGGGACCGCGCACGAACTCCAGGAAATCCGCCTCGGCATTGTCGTTCATGACGTAGCCGCCGACGCGCAGTTGCGGCGCGACGATCTCGACCACCTGGCGCGCCAGCGTCGGCCCCTTGTCGCCCGGCCAGCCGTCGATCAGGATGAAGTCAACGGGACCACCGAGATCGCGCAGCGTCTTGCGCGCATCGCCCTCGCGGATGTCGGCGTAGTCGGCAAGGCCGGCCTCCGCAAGATTGCGCTTCGCCGCTGCGACCTTGGCCGGAACGATCTCCGACCCGATCACGGTGCCGCCGCCATTGTCGCGCATCGCGGCGGCGAAATAGAGCGTCGACATTCCGACCGAGGTCGCGAACTCGGCGACGCGCTGGGCGCGCAGGCCGCGGCACAACAGATAGATCAGCTCGCCCTGCTCCGGGTGGATCGAGAATCCCTGCTCGGCATAGTCGTGCGGGTCGCGGCTGCCGCTCTGCGTCGGATTGCCCCTCACGGGCGCCCGGCGGGTGGCCTGCAGGCGCTCGATGACGGCGGTGACGCGGGCATCACGGATCGCGCTGTGCGGTTCGGCGTTGTACATGAAAGGTCTCCTTTGCTGCGACGGCGTCATTGCTGCAGGATCTCAGCGGCCGCGCGGTCGAGGATCTTTGCGATCCGCCGCGCCTCCGCGGCATCGCAGCCGCGCTTCTGGCGCAGCGCGCTCTTCAGCGCGTGACGGGCGCGGTGCACCTCGTCGGACGCCTCGCCGTCGAGATCGCTCACGCCGGCGAAGGCTTCGCGCACCTCCTCCATGCGGCGGCCGATCCGCGACAGCGCCTCGAGGATGGTATCCGCGGTCGTGCGGTTCTCGCCGAGATACGCCCTGCCCTGCTCGGTGATGCTGTAGAGTTTGCGTGCCGCGTCCTGGGTGACGCTGGCATTGCCGATCTCCTCGAGGAATGTCAGCGCCGGATAGATCACGCCCGGGCTCGGGCTGTAGAAGCCGTCCGACCGCTCCTCGATCCTCTTGATCAACTCGTAGCCGTGCGCCGGCTGCTCGCCGAGCAGCGCCAGGATGACCAGTTGCAGATCCTGCGACGAAAGCCGCCGCGATCCCGGAAAATCACCGCCGCCACCCCGCCCGAAGAAGCCATGGCCGCCGCGGCCGAAGCGATGGCCGCCCCGGCCGTGCCGGCCAATGGCGAAGAACCCAAACCGGAAGCCGTCATCGTCCCGGTCGCGAAACATCGATCGTCTCATTTGCTCATTTCTTACTAAAAACATATCTTACGATATATCTACAGATGGAAAGGCGACAACCCACATTTTCGTGAGATTTCCGAAATGGGCGGCGACCAGAGCTGGCCAAGGATGGCCGGCTCGGCCCCGGGGGCTTGTCGACCCTCGCGCGGCTGGCCTATGGCTTTGAACGCCTTCCAGCCCTGCGACTCATGCGCCCCAAGACCTTCGAAGCCCATTGTCTGCGCCTGCCCGCCGCCACCAAGGTGGTGCAATGGGAAGGCACGTCGGTGTTCAAGGTCGGCGGCAAGATGTTCGCGCTGGCCGGCGGCTACATCGAGAGCACCGGCGGCTTCATGTTCAAGACCTCGAACATGGCCTACCAGCTGCTGATCGAGCAGGGCTTGGCGCGGCCCGCGCCATATCTGGCGCGCGCCACATGGGTGCAACTGGTGAGGAACGACTCCCTGCCCGACGCTGAGCTCAAGGCCTATCTCGGCCAGGCGCATGCGCTGATCGTCGAAAAGTTGACGCGGAAGTCGCGCAAGGCGCTCGGGCTCGACTGATCGGCCAAGCTGCGACGCTATTCAGCCACCCAGCGGCTTGTCGGAATCGCCCGACAGCAATTTCGGAAACAGCTCCTTGAAGGCGAACTTGTCGTCGCCCTTGGCGCGGTCGAAGCGCAGCACGACGTCGAACCGGCTGCCCTCCCATTTGGTCGGCGGGGTGCCCTTGCTGACCGGGATCAGCGGAAGGATATCGGAGATGATCGCCTTGTGCTCCCAGCACAGCAGCACGACGCCCTTCAGCGCCAGCACCGCAGGCACCAGCCTCGGCTCATCGCCCTTGCCAAAGCTTTCGTTCGGGGTCAGGCCGCGCCGTGCGGCAAGCGCCGAGATCGTCTCGGCCGGACGGCTCGACGGCGGCTGATTGGCCGTGGTGCCCGGTGTCGCGGCATAGATTGCATCGGGCTTGGCATAGTCACCGCCGGTGAGATCGGTGCCGAACAACGCGGTCCACGCGCCCGCACGCTCCCACCCACGGAGCACAAGCGAGTCAGTGTCGGAGACGCCATCCGCGGTGAAACCGGGTCCCGGCCAGGAATCGCCCGGCTTCTCGGCATGACGGATGATGAAGAGCGTGAGCGCGTCCATGGGCGGCCTTTCGGGAGAAGATGTGTGGCAGGATCCGGCGTCGGTGACGTCGATCCTATCCCCGTTACAGCCTCCGGTTGACGAACCGCATCACAGTTTGCGAAAACTAGCGCGGTACTGCGCCGGCGACACGCCGAGCCGCTCGCTGAACACGATCCGCATCCGGTCGGCCGAACCGAAGCCGCAGTCGAACGCAACCGCCTTCAGCGGCCGGTCTGAGCCCTCGAGCAGCCGGCGCGCGGCGTCGACCCGCGCCCGCTCGACGAATTCATGCGGCGTGATTCCGGTCTCCTGCAAAAAGGCGCGGCCGAAATTGCGCACGCTCATGCCGACGGCTTCCGCCAGCGACTGCAGCGTGTGGCGATCGCCGACATGCTGCATGACATGCGCCTGCGCGCGCGCAATCGGCGAATCCTCATCGACCGGCGCGGTGAGATAGGGACTGAACTGCGACTGCCCGCCCTGGCGCTGCGCCACCACGACCAGCCGCTTGGCCACCGCGACCGCAACCTGCGGCCCGTGCCGCTCGGCGACCAGCGCGAGCCCGAGATCGATCCCCGCGGTCACGCCGGCCGAGGTCATCAGATGCCCATCGCGAATGTAGATGCGATCGAAGATTACCTCGGCTGCCGGAAAGCGCGCCGCCAGCCGCTGCGCGTTCTGCCAATGCGTCGTCACCTTGTGGCCGTCGAGCAGCCCGGCATGGCCGAGCGCGAAGGCGCCGGTGCAGATCGAACCATAGAGCTCGGCGCGCGCGGGCGCCCCGCGCAGCCACTGTGTCAGTTCGGGATCCGGCGCGGCGTCGGGCAATGCCGGCCCGCCCGCCACCAGCAGGATATCGAACTTCTCCTGTGCCTCGGCGAAGCTGAGATCGGCCGATATCTTCATGCCGTTCGACGCGCGCAGCGGTTCGCAGCCGGCGCCGACCAGCACCGTCTCATAGCCATTCCCCGCGGGCACAAAGCCGTTCGTTTCTGCGAACACGTCGACGGGACCCGCGACATCGAGCGCCTGAACCCCTTCGTGAATCGCGATCGCGACTCTCTGAATCGCCATACCTTCTCCCTGCCCGCTGGCGCGAAACGACGTCTGGTTGGCCCGATCCGGCGGCGCGCGATCGTTGCGGGATCGGGCCCAAACGGGCGACAAGCACGCCACGGATCGCGCCATCCGGCGATCCGCACACACCGCAGAGACGAGCGCCGGGCTCGCGTGTTCGCACGCCACGGCATCGTCTTGCCATATCGAGGAGCGTCTTGAAATGACCGAGATCATCGCCGGCATCCGCGTACCCGACAGCGCGATGGCCCGCGCCGCCACCCAGCTGGTGCGCGATACCGAGGACGACCTGCTCTACAATCACAGCCGCCGCGTGTTCTTCTGGGGCGCGCTGACCGGCAACCGCCGCAAGCTGAAATTCGATCCCGAACTGCTCTATATCGGCGCCATGTTTCACGACATGGGCCTCACCGCTGCTCACGCGAGCCCCGATCTGCGCTTCGAAGTCGACGGCGCCAACGCCGCGCGCGACTTTCTCAAGGGCTATGGCATTCCGGAGCGTGACATCGAGGATGTCTGGACCTCAATCGCCCTGCACACCACGCCTGGCGTCCCCGAGCATATGCGTCCGACCATTGCGCTGGTCACCGCCGGCGTCGAGATGGACGTGCTCGGCATCGCCTACGACGAATTCTCGCACGAGCACCGCGACCATGTCTGCGCGCACCATCCGCGCGAGGCGAACTTCAAGGAGAACATCATCGATCATTTCGCCGCCGGCACCATCAGGAAGCCGCTGACCACCTTCGGCAACGTCAAGGCCGACGTGCTGGCGCTGAAGGACATGAACTATACCAGGATGAACTTCTGCTCGATCATCCTCGGCTCGAAATGGCCGACATGACGCGACGTCAATGGCGGTTGGCGGGACCGTGGTCGGGGCCGGGATCCCGACCGGCGGCCGCGTGGGAGAGCCGGCCCATGTAATGCGCCCAACCCTTGTCGTGGCTCTCGCACTGCGCGGCGTTCGGCAGGCCGCTATGGGTCATGCGGAGCAGCGTGCCGTTGTCCTGCTCCATCAGGTCGATCTCGATCAGGCTCGATCCCGGCGGCACTTCCTCGCTGCCCTCCCAGCCGAAGCTGTAGGCCAGACGATGCACCGGCACGACCTCGCGGAACGCACCGCGCGCGGCGCGGCTGCGATCGCTGCCGAGCCCCTTGAGGAAGTAGAGGCCCCCGGGATGCGTCTCGGTCGCGGCTTCGAGCCCCATCCAGCTCACGATCTTCTGCGGATCGGTCAGAAAGGCGAACACGGTTGCAGCCGGGGCTGCGATCTGGATCTCGCGTTGAACGATGAAGGCTTCAGTCATCGATCCATGCTCCATTGACAGTCGGTGCTCAGGGATAATTCGTGACAAGAGTGGTGCGTCAACCCCATGATGGCGTAATGCAATTGTCCTCGACGTTGAGCTGGCTGGTCGACGCCGCCGCCGAGACCGCGGGCGCCAACCGGTTGTTGGCGGACCTCGGTAGCCACCTTATCACGGATGGCCTGCCGCTTGCCGGCGGCGCTCTGACGCTTGAGGTTCCGCACCCCCTGATTGCAAGACGAACCTGGCTGTGGCGTGCCGACAATGGCGAGGTCATCGAAGCGCTCGGATTCGCACCGGAACAACCTTTTGCGATGCCCGATATGGTGGGATCCGGCGACGCCGGCCGGCGCTGGCTCGGAACTCTCGCGCCCGGCCCGATCCACGAGGGCACGATTGGAACGCGGCCGGATGGCCCGACCCTCGGCTGGATCGGGACACGCGCGTTCACACCTGCCGAGGCGGATCAATTGCGCGAGGCGGCGCGGTTCACGGCCGCGCCGCTCGCCGCGCTCGCGGCGCGCGCGACACTGACGGCGGCGCTGGAGGCCTATCTCGGCCGGCGCAGCGCGGCGCGCGTGCTGGCATCGCCATTGCGGCGCAATACCGGCGAAACCATCCGGGCGGCACTGCTGTTTGCCGACCTTCGCGGCTTCACCTCGCTGTCGGAAAGCCATCCGCCTGCCGAGGTGATCGCGGCGCTCGATGCCTGGTTCGACCGCATCGCCGGCGCCATCCACGCCTTCGGCGGCGAGGTGCTGAAATTCATCGGCGACGGCCTGCTTGCGATCTTTCCGGTCACGACCAGCGCGCGCAGCGCATCCGAGGCGGCATTGCGCGCGGTGTCGGCGGCGCGCGTCGGCATGGCCCATCTCGATGCAGAGCGACGCAAGCAGGGCTTGCCGCCGTTGCCATTCGGCGCGGCGCTGCATCTCGGCGAGGTGCACTGGGGCAATATCGGCGCCGCCGACCGCCTCGACTTCACCGCGATCGGTGCCGCGGTCAATCTGGTGAGCCGGCTCGAAGGGCTGTGCAAGCCGCTGGAGCAGACCGTGCTGGTTTCGGGCGCCCTCGCCGCCGAGACCGAGACGCCGCTGGTCGCGCTCGGCAGTCATGAATTGCGCGGCATTGCGCGGCCATGCGCGGTCTTCACTTTGCCGGAGGGGTGAGCCGATCATCTGAACAGGCGCAGCCACGGCGCCAGATGAAATGCGCTCATCAGCGCGTACATCGGGACCATACCCTGCAATGACAGCGGTCCCTGCATCGCGCCGCAGATCATGTCGGCCGGCGCCATCGCGGCAATCAGCGCCATCACGGCGAAGGTCGGCGCCGCCGCCAGCGACAGAA
Organism: Bradyrhizobium sp. USDA 4502; assembly: GCF_054063355.1. Classification (NCBI taxonomy): domain Bacteria; kingdom Pseudomonadati; phylum Pseudomonadota; class Alphaproteobacteria; order Hyphomicrobiales; family Nitrobacteraceae; genus Bradyrhizobium; species Bradyrhizobium sp. USDA 4502. The sequence continues at coordinate 2,452,729 of NZ_JBSSGF010000001.1, read as the reverse complement.
AGCGCGCCACGATGGGCCCGCGTCCACTGAGCCGCCCCCTCACCCAATCTTCTCGTGTTTCAATACCGGCCATCGTTCGATCTCTCTGGAGATGATCCATGTCGTCATGTGCTAGGTTAGGACCGAGCCTCGGAGGGTGAGAGTGACAAGTGTGTCGGGATTCGAATGGACTCGCTGATAACGGCTGCGGCGCGCGCGCTCGCGGCGGGTGATCCCCTCGGCGCACTGAAACGGGTGGCCCTGCGCGACGATGCGCCGGCGCTGGCGCTGCGCGGCATCGCGATGGCCCGGCTCGGCGATTTCGTCCGCGCCAAGGAGCTGTTGCGGCGCGCAGGACGCGCCTTCGGCCCGCGCGAAGCGGTCGCGCGGGCGCGCTGCGTGGTGGCGGAGGCCGAGATCGCGCTGGTGTCGCGCGACCTTTCCTTTCCCGGCAAGAGCCTCGCCGCGGCGCGCGCAACGCTCGCAGCACGAGGCGATGCACTCAATGCCGCCCATGCCGGCTATCTCGAAATCCGCCGCCTGCTGCTGATCGGGAGCCTCGATGCGGCCGAGCGCATGCTTGATGGCCTCGACCCAGCACCGTTTCCGCCGGCGCTGCGGGTCGGCCATGAACTGGTCGTCGCCGGAATCGCGATGCGGCGGTTGCGGACCAAGCCGGCACGCGAAGCGCTGGCCCGCGCGAGGGAAGCCGCGCGCCGCGCCGGCATCGCCGAGCTCGCGGCCGAGGTCGAGAGCACCGCGCGCATGCTCGCCACACCCGCGGCGCGCCTGATTGCGCGCGGCAGCGAGCAGCCGCTGCTGCTCGAGGAGGTCGAAGCGCTGATGGCGTCGAAGGCGCTCGTCGTCGATGCCTGCCGCTATGTCGTGCGCGATATCGGCACGACGGTCTCGCTGACCCGACGGCCGGTGCTGTTCGCGCTCGCCCGCGCGCTGGGCGAAGCGTGGCCGCAGGACGTGTCCCGCGGCACGCTGATCGCGCGGGCGTTTCGCGGCAAGCACGCCGATGAATCACACCGGGCGCGGCTGCGGGTCGAGATCGGACGGCTGCGCCGGGCGCTGCGGCCGCTGGCCGATCTCAGCGCGACACCGGACGGCTTTGTGCTCCAGCCGCATGGCCGGCGCGAGGTGACCGTGCTGGCGCTGCCGGTCGAGGAGGAGCATGCCGCGGTGCTGGCTTTTCTCGCCGACGGCGAGGCCTGGTCGAGCTCGGCGCTGTCGGTCGCACTGGGGGCGAGCCAGCGCACCGTGCAGCGCGCGCTCGACGCGCTGGCCGCCACCGGTAAGGTGCAGTCGGTCGGCCGTGCCCGCGCCCGGCGCTGGATGACGCCGCCGGTGCCTGGATTCACGACGACGTTGTTACTCCCTGCCCCGCTGCCGAACGGCTAGCATCAGGACACAATTGGAAGCGTTTTCGAGCGAAGCGGATACCGGTTCGCGTGAAGAAAACGCGTCAAAACAGGATTCTGGAGCCTCGATTCTGATTCAATCAGAATTGAAGCTCCAGGCGACGGGAGCGCACATGAAAAAGGCCACGGCCGAGATCATCCGGGAATACGGCCCCTTCGACGGCGTCGAGAACGTCGGCGGCGTCAGCTTCGACGGCGAGCAGGTCTGGTTCGCGGCCGGCGATCGCCTGGTCGCCTTCGATCCCGACAGCGGCAACACCACCCGCACCCTCGATATCGCGGCTCATGCCGGCACCGCCTTCGACGGCAAGCACCTCTATCAGATCGCCGAGGACCGCATTCTGAAGATCGAGCCGAACAGCGGGCGCGTGATATCCACCATCCCCTCACCCGGCGGCGGCCGCGACTCGGGCCTCGCCTGGGCGGAGGGCTCGCTGTGGGTCGGCCAGTATCGCGACCGCACCATCGTTCAGATCGATCCGGAAACCGGCAAGGTTCTGCGCACCATCGAAAGCAACCGGTTCGTCACCGGCGTCTCCTGGGTCGATGGCGAACTCTGGCACGGCACCTGGGAAGGCGATGAAAGCGACGTGCGGCGGATCGACCCGCAGACCGGCGAAATCATGGAAAAGCTGGAGATGCCGCAGGGCGTGTTCGTCTCTGGCCTCGAGTCCGACGGCGCCGACCGCTTCTTCTGCGGCAGCGGTTCCGCCAACAACAAGGTGCGTGCCATCCGGCGACCGAAGCGCAGCCGCGCGTGAAGTGGATCGCTTCACGCGCGCACCGGCCTCATGCCGGCGCCGGCACCGCGGTGGGCCGCGCCGCCGGCATCGGGCGGAACGTCATCATGATCAGGAACGCGCCGATGCCGACCGCCCAGGAGCCGACATAGAGCCACGTGTAGCTCGCGAAGGTGTCGTAGATCAGCCCACCGGCGAGCGGTCCGGTCGCCATGCCGAGGCTGCCGGCCATCGCGGTGCCGCCGATCACCGTACCCATCATCCGCAGCGGAAAATTCTCGCGGATCAGCACGGAATACAGCGGCATGGTGCCGGCATAGATGAAGCCGAAGATCGCCGCGACCGCGTAGAATGCGGCGAGCTCGCGCACGAAGACGTAGCCGAGCGCGCCGAACGCCTGCGCCAGCAATCCGAGCACCAGCACGCGCTTGGCGCCGAAGCGGTCGCCGAGCAGGCCGAAGGCGATGCGGCCGCCCATCCCGGCGAGCCCTTCGACGCTGTAGATCGTCACCGCAGCAACCATCGGAATGCCGCAGGTGACCGCGTAACTCACGGTATGGATGATCGGGCCCGAATGGGTGGCGCAGCAGAAGAAATTGGTCGCGATCAGGATGATGAATTGCGGCGAGCGCAGCGCCTGCGCCAGCGACATCGGCGGTTCGCCGTTTTCGGAGATCGCTTCAGCGTGGTCGCCCTGCAGCGCCGGCGGGCGGCGCACCAGGAACGAGACCGGGATCATGATCGCGCCGACCACGCCCGAGACGATCAGCATCGCGGTGCGCCAGTCGTGGTGGGAGATCAGCCAGGCCGCAAGCGGCGACATCGTCATCGGCGCCATGCCCATGCCGGCCGACACCAGCGAAACGGCGAGGCTTCGATGGGTGTCGAACCAGCCGGTGACGCAGGCCATCATCGGCGCGAAGATCGCCGCCGTTGCCGCGCCGACCACCGCGCCGAACACGAACTGAAAGGCCAGCAGCGATGTTGTCTGGCTGGCCAGCGCGAGGCTTGCCGCCAGCACGACCGATCCGGTCAGCACCACCGGAAGCGGCCCGAAGCGGTCGGACAGCGTGCCCCAGATCATGCTGGTGAAGGCCATCGCGAGAAAGCCGATCGTCATCGCGCTGGAAATGCCGGTCACCGACCAGCCGGTCTCGCGCGCCATGGGCTGGAGGAACACCGGCAGCGAGAACATGCCGCCGATCGCGACACAGCCGAGCAGGCCGCCGGCCGCGACGATCACCCAGCGATAGGTCGAATTGCTCATTCCGGAACTCCCGTTCAGCTCATTCTGGCTGGAAGACGAGCGGGAGGACGCGAAACCGACAGCTGACGAGCGCGCCAGCTCACTTTTTTGCGAGCATCGCGGGCTCGAGCGCCGCTACCGAAATATTCCTCCTGGTCAGCGGCCAGCGGGACTGCACCCCGGCTCCGGCGCGATCTCGCCGAGTGCTCGCACCTGCACGAGTTCCGAACCCTGCGTCCTGGCAATGAACATGTTCATCGCCGCGTGATGATCCTGACCGAGCGCGACAGGGCCGGTCGGCGACGGAATGGCGAGGCCCGCCATCGCGTCGATGATCGCCTCCTTGTCGAGCTTGCCGGCCCTCTCGGCCGCCGCCTTGAGTGCGATCAGCGTGTTGTAATGCGTCATCACATAGTTCGACATCGCGACACCCGGCTCTGCGGCGGCGCGCGCCTTCGCCACGAACGCCTTGACGGCCGGATCCTCGCTCGCCGCGACCGCCGGCACCACTGTGACCATGTTCTGGCCCTTGCCGCGGAAGATGCCGAGGTCGACCTCGGACAGTCCGAGGAATGCCACGGTGATGTCCTTTAGCAATCCGGCCTCGTCGGCCTGCCGGATGAAATCCATCCCGTCGCCCTTCAGCGCGAACAACAGCACCTTGGCCTTGCTCGCCGCGACCTCCTTGATCAGCGGTGAAAAGTCGGTCTCCGTCCCCAGCGTGTATTTGGTCGCGACCACCTTGCCGCCGAGCTTCTCGATCAAGGGCTGCGCGATGTCGAACATCTGGTGCGGCCAGACCCGGTCGGCGCCGAGCAGGAAGTACGTGTTGCCGAAGGCTTGCGTCATGTAGGGCAGCAGCTGGCCGAGCTCCTGGTTCGGCACCGCGCCGAACGAAAACAGATAGCGGCTGCATTTGCCGCCCTCGTAATTGGTGGCATAGAGCAGCGGCGTCTTCGAGCTCTCGGCAAGCGGCACCAGCGCATTCAGGTTGCGCGAGGTGATCGGACCGACCACCGCCAGCACGCCGTCCTTGTCGACCAGCGAACGCATGGCGTCAGTGGCCGCCTCCGGCCGCGTCTTGTCGTCGGCATAGATGATTTCGACCGGCCGGCCGAGAATGCCGCCGGCCGCGTTGATGTCCTTGGCGGCGAGATCGAGCCCCAGCCGCGCCTGCTGGCCGTAGAGCTCGACACCGCCGGAAAATGGCAGCACCGCGCCGACGCGGATCGGTTCGCCGGATTCCGCGGCGCGCGAAGGCTGAAGCAGCGCACCGCAGAGCAGAAGCGCGAGCGTCGTGCAGATGATCGAGCGTGATGCCATATGCGTCGTCCCTTCAAGCTTGATACAACCATGCTTGATCGAGGTTATCGGCGTGGCACTGAAGAATTCGTCAAGCGCCCCCCATTTGCGTCACATTCGAGGCTATGCTCACTCCGCGCGTCGAGACATTTCCGCGCGCCTTCTTCCCCAAAATTTCTGGCCTATCCGGCAACCCGCATCCGCGGAGTGCCGGCCCACGCCTTGTCATGATCGATGAAAGGACACCCTTTGCAAAACCGCTTCGTCCTGATCTCCGGCTGCTCCGGCGCCGGAAAATCGACGCTGCTGGCCGATCTGCGTGCGCGCGGCTATCCGGTCGTCGAGGAGCCCGGCCGCCGTATCATCGCCCATGAGCTCGCGTCCGGCGGCAAGGCGCTGCCGTGGGTCGATGCGGCAGCATTCCTGCATCGCGCCATTGACGTCGCACTGAAAGATATGGAGATGGCCAAAGCCCATTCCGGATGGGTGTTCTTCGATCGCGGCCTCGTCGACGCGGCGTCGGCGCTCCAGGCGTTGACAGGCGAGCCGGTGCTGCACCCGAATTGCTCCATCCATCGCTACCACGGTCGTGTGTTCATGACGCCGCCATGGCCTGAGATTTACGTTACCGATTCGGAGCGGCGGCACGGCTTCGAAGCAGCCACGGCGGAGCATCGGCGGCTGATGGAGACGCTTCCGACGCTCGGCTACGACGTCATCAGCCTGCCGAAGCTATCGCCATCCGCGCGGGCCGATTTCGTGCTGGCGACGCTCGGCGGCGGCGTCCTACCTAAGGCCTGATCAGGCCGTCATTCCGCGGCCTCACGCTGCGGAACGCCCTGCTCGACATCGAGCTGCAAGATGTCGTTGAAGCGATTGAACGCGCCGCACAGCGCGATCCGCCATGTCAGCTCGACGATCTGCGCTTCCGAGAAATGTTCGCGCAGCCGTGCGAATATCTCGTCGCGGGTCTTGTTCCAGTTGTTGGTTACGGCGATCGCATATTCGACCACGAGCTTGTCGAGCGCATCGAGCTCGGGATGATCCTGATAGTCGAGCAGCCGTTCGGCGCCCGCTTCCGAAACTCCCTGGATCGCGAGCTTCGGCGCATGGTGCGACACGCAATAATCGCACTTGTTGAGCAGCGACACCGTCACCAGCGCGAGCTCGAGATGCCGCTTCGAGACCACCGCCTCGTCGGCGAGATCGACCAGCAGCGACCACATGTGCTTGAAGATCGGCGGGCGCTGCGCCATGACGCCGGCCTGGTTCTCGAACGCGCCATAGGTGGTCATCTTGTCCCACAGCGGCTTGAGCTCGCTCGGCAGGTCGTTCCTGGTCTTGATTGACACGCGTGACATGGATTGCCTCGGATCGGAAATTGAACCAATGCAGCCTGCCCCGCTTCGCCTGATACCGCAAGCCGCAGGGCGGCATGGCAGGCGTCACGCTGGCCGCAATCCGCGGCGCGGTCCGGCAAGCGGAGCGACTGTCGGTTCAGAACGACGTCCCGCCTCCGAACCGGAACTCCTGCACGATGTCGTACTTGCCCTTCGTGATCGGCACGGCGTAATCGAACCGCAGCGGGCCGAACGGCGAGGCCCAGATCAGGCCGACACCGACCGAGGTTCGCACCACGTTCCCATCGTCGTATTGAAGGCCGCATTTGCAAGCAGCCGTATTCACCTCGCCGGTTGCGGCCCACGACGTCGGGCCTTGATAACCCCAGAGCGAGCCGGCGTCCGCATAGACGGCCCCCTTCAGCCCAACCTCGGAGGGCAGGAACCAGAACGGCATCTGCAGCTCCATCGACGCGCCCCAATATTTGGTGCCGCCGAGCGCGTCTCCGACTGCGCCAAGGCTCGCATAGGTGATGTCGCGCGGGCCGATGCCGTTGGTGGCAAAGCCGCGCACCAGGTTCGGCCCCATCTGGAAATGGTCCAGCATGCGCAGATCATTGTCGCCGACCTTGGTGAGCAGGCCGCCCTGCAGGTGGATCAGTCCGATCAGGTCGGACACCAGCGGCGTGTAGTATTTCGCGTCGACCGCGCTCTTCAGATATGTCACGTCGCCGCCGACGCCGGCAAAGTCCTGCTTGAAGTCGATCAGCAGGCCGTCGGTCGGGTTCTTGTTGTTGTCGAGGGTGTTGTAGCTCAGGGTGTAGCCGATCTGCGAGGTCCAGGTCGCCCCTGCGGCCAGCTCCTTGCGCACCGGCAAGGTGGATTCTCCGTCGCCATAGCAGCCATACCCATAGAGCCCTGACGAGACCGAGTTCGTGGGATCGACGCCGCCAAGCACACTCTGGATGTAGGCAGGCGTCGGATTGAACGCGAGCGACGGGTTGGACGGATTGTTGTTGCAGTTCGCGTAGGCGCTATCGAGCGAGATTTCCTGCTGATAGAGCGAGTATCGCAACTGGAGGGTCAGGTCTTCGCGCAAGGCCAGGCCGAGCCGCGGCGAGAACCCGATCGTCTTCACGCCATAGGTCGTGTAGTCCGTCGGCAATTGCTCCTTGTAATACGCATCGAGCCCGAGCGCGACGCGATAGTCGAGCAAATACGGTTCGACAAAGGACAACGACAGGCCGCGCGAGTACTGGCCGTAGCTGACCGTTGCCTTGGCAAACAGGCCACGGCCGAGCAGATTTCGCTCCGAGATGCTGACCTCGGCGAGCGCGCCGTCCGTCGTGGAATAACCGCCAGACACGGAGAAGTCGCCGGTCGACTTTTCCTCCAGGTTGACGATCAGAACGACGCGATCGCTCGTCGAGCCGGGCTCGGTGGTGATCTTGACCGTCTTGAAATAGTCGAGATTCTTCAGCCGCCGCTCGGCGCGATCGACCAGCGCACGGTTATATGCATCGTCCTCGGAGAGATCGAACTCGCGCCGGATCACGTAGTCTCGGGTGCGGCCGTTGCCGCGAATGTCGATCCGCTCGATATAGGTGCGCGGCCCCTCCTCCACGCGAAACATGATCCCCACCGTGTGGGCCTCGAAATTCCGGGCGCCGTCCGGACGAACCACCGCGAAGGCGTAACCGCGGCGCGACGCCTCGATCTGCATGTCCTCGACCGATTTCTCGACCGCCTCGACATTGTAGAGCGAGCCTTCGCCGACGCGCGACAATGAACGCAGCGTCGTCGGATCGAAGCCCGCAATGTTCGAACGGAAACCGACCGTCGCAACGCGGTACTGCTGCCCCTCATCGATCTTGAACGTCACCTGAAAGCCCTTGCGCGCCGGATCATACTCGGCGAGCGCTGCCACGACCTGGACGTCCGCGTAGCCGTGCTTCAGATAGAAGCGGCGGATCAGGTCACGATCGGCCTCGACCCGATCCGGGTCATAGATGTCGGCGTTGCCGAGAAAGCTCAGGAAGTTCGTCTCATGGGTCTTGATCACGTCCTTCAGGCGCACCGCCGAAAAACTGTTGTTGCCCATGAACTCGATGGTCTTAATGCCGGTCTTCGCTCCCTCATCGACGGTGAAGACGAGATCGACGCGGTTGTTCGAGCGTTCGATGATCTCCGGCGTGACGTGCACGTCGTAGCGGCCTGAGCGCCGATAAATCTCGGCGATCCGCAGTGCATCCGACTGCACCATCGACCGCGACAGGGTGCCCCGCGGCTTGGACTGCATTTCGGCCGAGAGCTGCTCGTCCTTGATCTTTTTGTTGCCCTCGAACACGACGCGGTCGATCACCGGATTCTCGATCACGGAAACGACGATCCTGCCGCCCGCCTGATTGATCTTGACGTCCAGGAACAACCCCGTCCCGACCAGCTCCTTGAGCCCGTCGTCGATGGCAGCCTGATCGAGATGGCCGCCAGGTCCGGACCTGAAATAGGAGCGGATGGTCTCCGCCTCTACTCTCCGGTTGCCTTCCACCGTGATCGCGTCAACCGATTGGGCCGCCGCCGGAGTCAACAATGGCCATATCACGGGCGTCCCCGGGATCGAAAACCCCGACAGCACGATCGCCGCGACAAAGCCCCGCCACGTCTTCATTCCACACCTCGCGAACAACAAGCTCGTTGTGACGGGATGGTGATGGCTGCGGTGTGGCTGCCGGATTGCGGGATTATTTCCAGTGGTTTGGGACTGTGAGCGCGATGCGACGCGGCCAGCATCGCGGATTGCTTTGGGCTGCGAGCGACGCTTACAGTTCAGAAACATTATGCTTACGAAAAGGCGCAATGCCGCCCACAAGCGACGCGTATGCTGGTCAATTGGTGGCTGAGCGCGCTGGAACGCGCGCCAATGACGTTATGATGAGGACCCAGTCGCGGATCATGCTTGCACACACTCCGAAGATCCTGATCGTCGAGGACGATCTGCCGACCAGAGACTTGATCGCCCGCTACCTGCGCGACCAATCCTGCCTGGTGGCCACGGCCTCGAACGGCAGGGAAATGGATCGTTACCTTGCCGGGCATTCGCTCGATCTCGTCGTCCTCGATCTGATGCTGCCCGGAGAGGATGGACTGACCCTGTGTCGCCGCCTGCGCGGCGACTCGACGATCCCGATCATCATGCTCACGGCAAAGGGCGAAGACCTCGACCGGATCCTCGGGCTCGAGATGGGCGCGGATGATTATCTCGCCAAACCGTTCAATCCGCGCGAGCTGCTGGCGCGGATCAACGCGGTGCTGCGCCGCCAGGCCCAGGCCGGCCTTGCCGGGCGCTCGGGCCAGAGCGCCGCCCGCCGGCGCTTCCAGGACTGGACCATCGATCTTCGCCTGCGCGAATTGCGCGATCCCGACGGCGCCCAGGTCCCGTTGACCAGCGCGGAGTTCGACCTGCTGCAGGTGTTCTGCGAGCGGCCCGGCCGGATCCTGACGCGGGATGGCCTCTTGACCATGACGCGCAGCCGGCCGGCCAGTCCGTTCGGGCGCAGCATCGACGTCTTGGTCAGCCGGCTTCGCCGCAAGCTCGATACGAGCGAAGGATCGTCGGTGATCCGGACGGTGCGCACCGGCGGCTACATCTTCACGCCGCATGTGGAGGACGCATGAGCGGGACCCGCAGGATTGCCGCGCTTTTCAGCTTCCACCGGATCAGTGGCCAGATCGCCGCGCTGATCCTGCTTTCTCTGGTGCTCATCCATGCGCTGATCGGGCTTTATTTCGTCAGCCAGAAGCCGAGATCGTTCGCGGACAGGCCGATCCATCAGTTCCAGCTGGTTGCCAAGCTTCTGGCCGAGGCCCCTGCGGCCGATCGCGCAACGCTGTTGCGCGCGGCCGATCGAGCCTTTCCTCGCCTGCACCTCACATTGCGCGACGCAGGTCCGGGCTCGTCTGACGGTGCTTCGTCAGAGCCGCCCGGCGTCGACGATATCGACGAGTTTTCCTCGAAGACCGCGCCGGCGGCGGCTCGGTTGCCGGACGGAGTCCTGTTCGAAGCGACGATCGGCCCGACGAAAATGCCGCCGTTCTTCGGCGGATTCTGGGTCAGCACGTTCCTGTTCCTGTTCGTCAGCGTCACGCTGCTCGGCGTGTGGGCCGGCCGCGCGCTCAGCGCGCCGCTGTCCGCGTTCGCCCGCGCCGCCGAGAATTTCAGCATCAGCCAGGCGGACGCGCCGCTGCCGGAGACCGGCCCGGAGGAAATCCGCGCCGCAGCGGTCGCGCTCAATCGTATGCGCGAACGCATCACCACCTTGATGAATGACCGCACGCGCATGCTCGCCGCCATCAGTCACGACCTGCGCACACCGATCACCCGGCTGCGGCTCAGGTCCGAATATATCGAAAACGATGCCCAGCGTGCGGAGACCCTGCACGACCTCGACCAGATGCAGGCCATGCTGGAATCCGTGCTGTCATTCCTGAGCGGCGGCAGCGCGGCGAAGCCGACGCTTGTGAACGTCGCTGCGCTGCTGCAGACGATCTGCGAGCAATTCTCCGATTGCGGTCATGTCGTGCGCTACGAGGGCCCGACCAGGGCTTCGCTCCTGATCCGCCCGAGCGAGATCAGCCGCACCGTGACCAACCTGGTGGAGAACGCCCTGAGGTTCGGCAGCGAAGTCGATATCCGGCTGACCGCGTCAACCGATAGGGTCACTATCGATGTCTCGGACGACGGTCCGGGGATTCCAGAGCACCGCCGGGCCGAAATGCTGAAGCCGTTCGTCCGCGGCGACGAGGCCCGCACCATGGACGAGAAAAGCGGCTTCGGACTTGGTCTTTCGATCGCTCAGGCCATGGTGTGCGGGCATGGCGGCGAGCTGTCGCTGCACGACAACACGCAGCACGGCCTTCTTGTCCGCATCAAATTGCCGGGGCCCGTGCACCTCGGATCGGATCGAAGCGGGACGAGCGCGTCGCGACCCGTACTTCCTGAGCTCGTGTCCGGTTAAAGCAAGATTCAGAATCGCTTGCCCCTGCCACCCGGCCGCTTTTGATCAGACCCGGACTGCCGGCGTGACGCGGCAATCGCCGTTCTCCTCCGCGTCATCCCTGAAGCGGCGCGGAGTTGTCGGTCGCGCCGTGGCGAAAATGCGGAAGGGCGCGGCGCGGATACAGCGCGTTACAATCTGGCCCGCAGGATCAGCCCTTCTTCGGATCGGTGCGCGTGTTGCGCAGCAGATTGTCGCGCAGCCTCGCGACGGTCTTCTGCACGACGGGAAATTCGTCTCCGAGCCCGGTGGCTTCGACCAGGGACACATTGATGTCCTTGTCGAGCAGGCGCCGGCCCGCCGCCGTCAGGCTCACCCGAACCTGCCGCTCATCGGCGGGATCTCTGACGCGGCTGATATAGCCGCTCTGCTCGAGCTTCTTGAGGATCGGCGTCAGCGTGTTGGATTCCAGAAACAGCTTCTCGCCGAGCGCGCTGACGGTCTGCTCGTCCTCTTCCGACAGCGCCACCATGGCGATGTATTGGGTGTAGGTCAGGCCGACCGCATCCAGGATCGGCTTGTAGGCGCGGCCGAAGGCCAGATTGGCCGAATAGACCGCAAAGCACAGAAAATTCGAGAGTTTTCGGCCCTTGGTCTCGGCCTTGGAGGTGCGGGTCACGGACGTCTCCGGAGTTTGTGATGTCGCAGTCCATATAAATCGCATCCGATTAAATCGGAAGTGCTTGACACGATCAAGCCTGAAGCCTATTTCGACGCGCACACGATTAGATCGGATACGATCTATATTCACCAAAGGAGCTCGCCATGACCACCAATGCAAAGGTTCTCGTCACCGGAAAGACCCACGTCACCGCCGGCCCGAACGGCGCCGCCCGCTCGCGCGACGGCTTCCTCGACGTCAAGCTGCCGCAGCCGCACCCCGCCGCGGAAAACCTGTTCGCGGCCGCCTGGTCGGCCTGCTACATCGGCGCGATCCAGCTCGCCGCCGGTCAGCGCAAGGTCAAGCTCGCGAGCGAGCCCGAAGTCGACGCCGAGATCGATCTGAACCAGGCCGGCAGCGCCTTCTTCCTGAGCGCCCGCCTCAACGTCCACGTCCCCGGCGTCGAGCGCGAGGTCGCGCAGGAGCTGATCGAAGCCGCGCACGGCATCTGCCCCTACTCCAAGGCGGTCCACGGCAACATCGATGTCACGACCACCCTCGTCTGAAACGAGCACATGACGATCTCCGACGCGGGCCGGCCGCTTGCCGGCTCGCGGTCGGGCAAGTCCAGAAGACTGGAGTTCAAGATGACCAGCAAGCTGATGAAGGCAACGCGCCTGCTCGCAAGGACGGCCTTGTTCACCGCAAGCCTCCTGACCATACCGAGCGCACAGGCGCAGCAACCGACTGGTTTCACGCGAACCGACCTGCAGCGCCACGACCTCAGCGTCGGCGGGCATGAAGCCGTGCAGGTGCGGGTCGACATCGCGCCGGGCAAGGCCTTCGGCCGCCACACGCATCCGGGCGAAGAAATCATCTACGTGCTCGCCGGCACCCTCGAATACGACGTCGACGGCAGGCCGCCGGCGAGGCTGAAGGCCGGCGACGTGCTGTTCATTCCCGCCGGCACGGTCCATGCGGCGAGGAATGTCGGCGACGTCACCGCCAGCGAGCTTGCGACTTACATCGTCGAGAAGGACAAGCCGCTGCTGACCCTCGTGAAGTGACCGGTACCGCCTACCCGCCCCGGCGCCTGGGCAGGCACGGCGACATCGTGTTCACTTCGTGCCGTGAGCCTCGGCCTGCCGCACCGGCCGCGCATTGAAGATCAGGAAGCTGAGCGCGGCCATGACCCACACCCCGATGCCGCCATAGAGCATCACCCAGCCGAAGCCGCTCGCGAGTGCCTGATGCACGACCGGGCCGGTCAGCTCCGGCGCGGCTGCGACGTCGCCGGCCGCGATCCGCTCGCCGATCGCGCGAAGTTGCGCGCCGTCCAGCGCCGGTAGCACCGCCTTCAGATGCGCCAGCACGCCGCTTGCCAGGATGAAGCCCATCAGCGCGATGTTGACCGAAAGCGAAACCATCCGCGCGCTCATGTCGATGCCCGAGGCCATGCCGGCGCGGTCGTTCGAGACCGAGCCGGTCGTCGTGTTGGTGACCGGCGTGTTGGTGATGCCGAGGCCAATTCCGGCGAGCAGGCAGCCGGGCAGCATCGTCAGCCAGTCCGGCTGCGCGGCGGCGCTGGCGAATTTCATCAGCATGAATCCGGCGCCGATCGTGAACAGCCCCACCGGAATGATCAGTCCGGGCTGATAGCGCAGCGACAGTCGTTCGGCGAACGGCGGCATCACCAGCGTCGGCAGCGTGTAGGCAAGCAAGGCAAGTCCCGCGGACACGCTGTCATAGCCGAGGCCTGCATGAAACCAGATCGGCAGATAGATCATGAAAGGCCAGTAGCTGAGGTTCATCGCCGCCGAGCCGACGATCGAACCGGAGAAAGCCGGGATCCGAAAGACAGAGAAGTCGAACATCGGCCGCCGGCTGATTCTCTCGGCAACCAGGAACGCGGCGAAGCTCGCCGCGGAGACGCCGAGGATCACAAGCCCCTTCAAGCTGACGAAGCCGAGATCCGGCCCCTGCGTGATGTAGAAGGCGAGGCAGAACACCGCGACCGACATCGTCACGATACCGGCGACGTCGAGGCTGCTGGCCTTTGGGTCCCTCGATTCATGCACACCGCCGATCGTGAGCACGAACGCCGCGGCCGCGAACAGCACGTGGACGAGGAACACCCACTCCCAGCTCAGCACCGCGACGACGGCGCCGCCGATGATCGGGCCGAAGCCGAGGCCGATGCCGAAGATGACGCCCCACCAGCCCCAGGCGACGGCGCGCACCCGGCCGCCCTGGAATTCGTGCGAGAGCACGGCGATCTGGCAGATCAAGAGCGCGCCGCCGCTGAGGCCCTGCAGGAACCGGGCGACAATCAGCGTTTCGACGCTCGAGGCGACGCCGCAGATCAGCGAGGTGATGCCGAATGCCGCGATCGCGACCAGGAAGATGCGCTTGCGGCCGTAGCGGTCCGCCACCGTCCCGATCGCCATCAGCACCGTGGTGACCGCGATCGTGTAGGCGTTCATGATCCATTGCAGCGCCTTGAAGTCGGCATGCAGCACCCGCTCCAGCGTCGGCAGGATCGCGGGGATGCTGGAAATCTCCAATCCGAACATCAGGCAGGCAAGGCATACGGCAGACAGCACGACAGCGCCGCGGCGGCTCAGTTCAGTAGACATGATCAGGCCTTTTGTTGTGGCAAGCCAACGGAGTACCGCACGCTGTTGCCAGGGTGCTGGCAGCAGCGTCGGTCGATCGACTCACGATGTATTGAGGCAGCAGCGGCAGGAATCGGGTGGCCACGGCGCTTCACAACGCAAAGCTAGTCATGGCTTGAGCAGTGGTGAATTGGATGACTAGATATTTCAGAGACAACAAATCCGGATGACTGACATGACCACGCTCGACGTCGACGCCGTGAGGACATTCGTGACCATCGCCGATCTCAAGAGCTTTACGCGCGCCGCTGAAACGCTCGGCACCACGCAGGGCGCGATCAGCGTCAAGTTGAAGCGGCTGGAAAGCCAGCTCGGCCACAGGCTGATCGAACGGACACCGCGCCTGGTGCGCCTGTCGGCGCAGGGCGCAGCTTTCCTCGCCCCGGCGCAGGAATTGCTCGCCGCGCATGATCGCGCCGTCGCGGCGTTGTCGCCCGTGCGCCCGCGTCGCTTCTCGCTCGGCATTGCCACCCATGTCGGAGGCGCGGAGGTTCCGACCTTGCTGACGCGGCTGCATGCGCACGACCCGGCGCTCACCATCGAAGTAAGGCTCGAGGATTCCCGCGACCTGCTCGACGCCTTCGACCGCGGCGAGATCGATGCCACCATCATCCGCCGCGAGGACGACCGCCGCGACGGCGAGATGCTGGCGACGGACCACTATGGCTGGTTCGCCACGCCGGACTTCGTCCATCGCGCGGGCGAGCCGCTGCGGCTCGCCGCCTCCTCGCCGTCCTGCGGCGTGCTCAACATCGCGACGCGCGCGCTGGCGGCGGCGAACATCCCGTGGACGGAAAGCTTCCTGGGCTGTGGGTCCTTTGCTGTCGCCGATGCGGTCGCCGCAGGCCTCGCTACGTCGGTGTTCTCCCGCCGGCTCGCCCCGGCCGGGACGATCGAGGTCAGCCGGCGGCTCGGCCTGCCTGCCCTGCCGCCGTCCGAGATCATGCTGCTGTCGGCGCTGTCAGATGCAAAATCACGCGCGGTCCTGAAGACGATCGTTGGTGCCTTTCGCGAGCATCATCGGATGCCTGCGAATCGCGCGGCAGAGGACATCCATACCGTCACGGAAGTTGTCGGCTCCTGAACGGTCTGCGCGCCGGCCGGCTAGTGTGCTGAATGCGAAGTTCGTGCGATTTCGCGGCAGCCACTTTCACGAACTTCGCATTCACAAAGCACACTAGAATCATAAGTTTGCTAGTGTCCTTATCGAATCCGAAGTTCGCTCCGAAGGTGCGGCAAATGATGCGAACTTCGGATTCGGGACACTAGCGGCGCGCCCTTCCGGCGCGCTTTCCCTCGAACAGCGCACGCTCCGAGGCGAGCGCCCTGGCGAGAAAATCGAGCGTCGCGCGGATGCGCGCGGTGCGCTTGAGATCGTCATGCGTCAATAACCACAGCGCCGAGCGCGGCTCCGCCAGTGCTTTCGGCGTCAGGCGGCGCAGCGTGGGCGCGAGATCGCCGACATAGCAGGGCAGCAAGGCAAGCCCCAATCCCGCCGCAGCAGCATCGCGCAGCGCCGGAAGCGCATCGACCCGGCAGGTGATCCGCACCGAACGCACGTTCTCGCGCATCCAGCCGGCGATGACGGTCCCCGCCAGCGCATCGTCGAGCCCGATCCAGTCGTGCACCGACAGATCCCCGTCGACGCGGCGGGCGAGATAGGCGCGCGATCCGTAGACCGCATGGGCAATATCGGCAATGCGCCGTCCGACCAGCAATTCGGATGGCGCCGGCGTCGGCCGGATCGCGATCTCGGCCTCGCGGCGCGTCAGGTTCGCCATCGCATTCGAGATGATGATCTCCGGCTGGATCTCCGGATGCGCGGCGCGCATCGCCGGCAGATGCCGCATCAGCACCGCGCCGAGCGTGTCCGTCGTCGTGATCCGCACCGGCCCCGACGGCCTGAGGTCCTGCCCCGCCAGCTTGCGCTCGAGCGCAAGCACTTCGTCCTCCAGCCGGGCTGCCGACGCCGCCGCGATCTCGCCCGCCGGCGTCGGCGCGTAGCCGTCGCGGAAGCGCTCGAACAGCCGCGTTCCGATCGCATCCTCGATCGTGGCGAGCCGGCGAAACACGGTGGAATGCGTGACGCCGAGCCGGCGCGCCGCCCCCGAGAGGCTGCCTTCCCGCGCAACCGCAAGGACAAGGCGAAGGTCATTCCAGTCAAGCGGGCTGTTCATTTTTGCAAACTCAATTGGCAGAGTTGGCGAATACCTTATCACGGACAAACAGGCCATCTTCCCGAAAAGTTCGGCCGACGGGCGCACCTCGTGTGCCGCGCTGGCAACGCAGAGGAGCTGGCAGGTGACAAGCGAGACTACCGAGACGTTGCAATTGCACGACACGCGGCCCTCGGCGATCGATCCGCGGCGATGGCTGGCGCTGCCGGTGCTGCTCACCGGCGCCTTCCTGCCGATCCTCGACTTCAACGTCGTCAACCTCGCACTGCCGGTCATTCGCGACAATCTCGGCGCCAGCCCGAGCGAGGTGCAGTTCGTGATCTCGGCCTATGCCGCGACCTATGCGGTCTTCCTGATCACCGGCGGCAGGCTCGGCGATCTCCTGGGGCGGCGGCGGATGTTCCTGACCGGCGTCGCCGGCTTCACGATCGCATCCGTGCTGTGCGGCATCGCGTGGTCACCGGCCATGCTGGTCGCCGGACGAATCCTGCAGGGCCTGACCGCGACCGTGATGGCGCCGCAGGTGCTCGCCTCGATCCGCGTGCTGTTTCCGGCGGCCGAACAGGGCCGCGCGCTCGGCTTCTATGGCGCGACCTTCGGCCTTGCTAATATCTGCGGCAAGCTGCTGGGCGGCGTGCTCGTCTCGGCGCATCCGTTCGGACTGGCCTGGCAGGCGATCTTCCTGATCAACGTGCCGATCGGCCTCGCCGCCTTCGTCTGCGGCCTGCTGTTCTTGACCGACTCGCGCGCCGCGCACGCGCAGCGGCTCGACGTCGGCGGCGTCATCCTGCTGTCGCTCACGCTCGGCCTTCTGATCTATCCGCTGATCGAGGGCCGGGAATCCGGCTGGCCTATCTGGATCGTCGCGATGCTGTTGGCCTCTCCGCTGATGCTCGACGCTTTCGTCCGCTTCGAGGCGCGCCTCGAAGCCCGTGGCGGCGATCCGCTGGTCGCGCCGCATCTGCTGCGCAACAGCGATTTCGTGATCGGGCTGGTGATGGCGCTCGCCTTCTACATGCTGTCGTCGTTCTATTTGACCTTCGCGGTCTACCTGCAAAGTGGCCTGCACCAATCTCCGTTGGAGGCCGGCCTTGCCACCCTGCCCTTTGCCGCCGGCTTCTTCGTCAGCTCGCTGGTATCATCGCTGGTGATGCAATGGCTCGGTGCCCGCACGCTGACGCTGGGCTTTGCGCTCCAGGTCACAGGCTTCGGTGTCGTGATGCTGTCGGTCGGTGGCGCGCTTCCGCAAAGCCTCGAATTCGGCCTGATCTGCGGCGGGCTCGGCTTCGGCACCGTGATGCCCTCGGTGATCAAGGCTGTGATCGGCAGCATCGATCCACGCCATGCCGGGCTGGCATCGGGGATGATGATCTCGACCTTCCAGATCGGCGCCGCACTCGGCGTCGCGATTATCGGCGGCGTCTTCTACAGCCTGCTCGGGCCGCATCCGCAGGCCGACGACTACGCGCACGCCTTCACGATCGCGCTCGGCTGCAATGTCGCGCTGCTGGCGCTCGGCGGCTGGCTGTCGCTGTGGCTGCCGCGCCAGCCGGCGGCGGGTTGAGATCGACACCGCCGACGCGGCTATTGCTTCGCGGCCGCGAGCGGCGGCGGAAACAGCAGCTTGAGCAGGATGGCGGCAAGCAGCGTCACCAGGGCGAGACCGGTGGAGAGATAGAGCGCGCTCGCATCGCCGAACCGGTCGATCACGATTGCATAGATCAGCGGCGCCGCCGCCGCCGGCAGGATGAAGCTCGGGACAATGAGCCGGCCGACCAGCGTGCCATAGCTGCGATGATCGAACAGGATGAGCGGCAGCGTTCCCCTGGTGATGGTCAGAATGCCGTTGCAGGCGCCGTAGAGCAGCGCAAACGCAATCCCCATCTCCCGCGCCGATCCGCTGAACAGGCCGGCGATGAAGGAGAGCGGCATGATCAGGCAGGCCATCAGGTTGAGCGCAAGCGGATCGATCCGGACGCCGAACAGGACTTCGCAGAGGCGCGCGGCGGATTGCCCGATCCCCCGCAGCGTTGCGATCCAGACCGCAACGGTGACGGTAAGCCCGAGGCCGGTGAGCACCGCAATCATGTGCGCGGACATGCCGGCGTTCAAAAAGTTCGCGCCGGTCATGGTCACGGCATAGAGCCCGCTCGCCGCTGCAAGCTGCCGCCGCCCCACCGCGCGCGGTTGCCTTGATGCCACCGCAGAGCCCGGCACGCCGGCAAATCGCTGGTTCGGAATCAGCAGATGCAGCGGGATCGTCAATAGCGCAATGCCGGCATAGACCAGCACCGCGATGCGCCAGCCGAAATGGTCCGAGAGCGCATGGCCGAGCGGCCAGAACACGGTGGCGGCCAAGCCACCAAGCAAGGTGATCCCGGACATCGCACGGCGCGCCTCCGGCCCGCCGATCCGGGCCAGCGCCGCGAAGGCGGCATCGTACAGCGTCAGCCGCATGCCGAGGCCAAGAACGATCCAGGATGCGAAATAGCTGCCGATCTGGTGCGAGACCGCGAGGCCGGCGCAGCCGAGCGCATTGATCGCGGCGCCCGCGACCATGACCTGCCGGCCGCCGCTTCTGTCCACCCACCTGCCCGCAAGGGGCGACGTCACGCCCATCACCAAGAGCGCCGCGGCAAATCCGCCGTAGACGATGTCGCGGCTCCAGCCGAGATCCGCGGCGATCTGCTCGCCGAACCCGCCGACCAGATAGTAGGTCGCGCCCCACGAGATCAGTTGAGCCAGCCCGAGGGCAATCACGACCCGGCGTGCGATCACCGGGCCGTTTCCCTGTCTGACGGAAGCGTGGAAGCGCCCGGCCCCAGCGGCCGCTGCATCAGCACGGTGTCGACCCATTGCCCGAGCTTGAAGCCCACCGACCTCAACGTTCCGACCATCTCGAAGCCCATGCGACGGTGCAGCGCGATCGATCCGGCGTTGCCGCTGTTACCGATCACGGCGATCATTTGCCGCCACGGTCCCGCCTCCGACCGTTCGATCAGCGCCCGCAGCAGCGCCGCGCCGACGCGGCGGCCACGCAGGGCTTCCGACACGTAGACCGAGTCTTCAATGGTGTTGCGATAGGCCGGCCGCGGCCGGTACGCTGTCGCGTAGGAGTAGCCGGCCACCCGTCCGTCGATATCGGCCACGATATATGGCAGCCCAGCGGCCAGCACGGCGGCACGGCGCCCGAGCATCTCGTCGAGTGTCGGCGGCACTTCCTCAAAGGTTGCCAGCCCGTTGAGCACGTGGTGCGCGTAGATGCGCTGCACCTCCGCCATGTCGACCTCTGTGGCGTCGCGGATCACGGTGTCTTCGTTGTCTCTCATCCTTGCCTCGTCTAGCGGCATCATGCCCGTGCTTCGACGGCGCGTCGGTGCACGTTGCGGGCACCACGGGCTCATCTCGACATCGCTGCGCGACAGTCCGACATCCGCAAGCAGGCGATCATCGAGCTCGCGCAGCGCCTGCCGGCGGCGGATGCGCGAATGCGGCGAGACCGCAAGATAGCGCCCTAGCTCGACGATGACACCGCCAATGGACTTGAGGCCGGACAATGCCTGCTCCCGGTCTGCCGAAGCCGTCGCTTGCCGGACTATGCGCCCCGCCGTTATATAAGTGAAGCTTTGACAGCTTATGCGCGGTATAAGAGATACTTTGATGAAGAACCTCAACCTCGATTATCTCGAAAGCTTCGCTGTCGTGATCGACTGCGGCAGCTTCTCGGCGGCGGCCGAGCGGTTGCAACTCACGCAGCCCGCGGTGAGCCTGCAGGTGCGCCAGCTCGAGCGCAGCCTGAATGCGACCTTGATCGAGCGGGTCGGACGCAAGGCCAGACCGACCGCCGCCGGCGTCGCGCTGCTCTCCCATGCGCGTCAGATCAATGCGGCGGTGGCATCGGCGGTCGACGCCGTTGCACAGCAGACGACGGGAACGGCAGGCCGCGTGCGGCTCGGCACTGGTGCGACCGCGTGCATCTTCCTGCTGCCGCCGATCTTAAAAGAGTTACGGGCCGCGCTGCCCTCGCTGGAGATCACGGTCACGACCGGCAACACCGCGGAGATCGCAAGGGCGGTCGAGGAAAACACCATCGACATCGCGCTCGTCACGCTGCCGGTGTCGGGACGCAGCTTCGAGATCACGCCGGTCATGAACGACGAGTTCGTGCTGATCGCGCCCCGCGACATGCAACTGCCGGCGCGGATCACGCCGGAGGTGCTGGCGACCAGGCCGGTGCTGCTGTTCGAGCCGGGCGGCAACACCAGGCGCACCGCGGACGAGTGGCTGGCCCGCGGCGGCGTGTCGTTGAAGCCGTTGATGTCGCTCGGCAGCGTCGAGGCGATCAAGGAGATGGTGCGCGCCGGGCTGGGCTGTGCGGTGCTGCCCGGCATGGCCGTCCCCGCCAGGACCAAGCAGCGCGACCTGGTCGTCCGGTCGCTGTCACCAAAGCTCTACCGCCGGCTCGCGGTGGTGATCCGCCGCGACAAGCGCCTCGATCGCGGGCTGCGGCAGACCTTGTCGGCGCTGAAGGCACTCTCGGCCAAGGACAATGGCCGCTAGGCGGTGTGGACTCTAAGGATTCCCTTTTAGGAGCAAATCAGATTCAAGGCTGCTTTTGGGAGGCAGTCTTGGGTGTGATGGATCGTCTGGTGTTGAGCGATGCGGCTTGGGAGCGGATGGCGCCGCTGATCATAGGCCGGCCTGACCAGAAGGGCTCGACCGGGCGCGACAATCGGATGTTCGTGGAAGGTGTGCTGTGGATCGTTCGCACGGGCTCTCCCTGGCGTGATCTTCCGGAAGCGTTCGGGGATTGGAACAGCGCGTTCCGGCGCTTCAGCCGATGGAGTGCCAAAGGCGTCTGGTGGCGGATCTTCGAGGCAATGTCCGACGATCCGGACTTCGAATATCTGATTGTCGATTCCACCATTGTTCGAGCCCATCAGCATGCTGCCGGGGCCAAAAAAGGGGGTCTGAAGATCAGGCGCTTGGCCGTTCGCGCGGCGGCCTGAGCACCAAGATACATATGGCCGTTCGCGGCTTGGGATGTCCGGTACGGTTCACGATCACCGCAGGCCAGAAGGGCGATGCACCGCAAGCCGCCACATTGATCGAGGGATTGCCTGCCGAGGTTTTCATGGCCGATACGGCTTATGACGCCGATCACCTGCGCCAGGACATTGCAGCCAAGGGCGCGCTCGCCGTCATCCCCAACAACCCGTCACGCGCGCTCAAGTATCCGCTCGACAAGCATCTCTATGCCCAGCGCCATCTCGTCGAATGCTGCTTCTCAAAGCTCAAGCAATTCCGCCGCGTCGCAACCCGCTTCGAAAAGACCGCCCGAAATTACCTTGCCGTCATCACTCTCGCAGCCATCGTCCTATGGCTGCGATAACTGTCCACACCGCCTAGAGCGTCGAGCGAGGCGGACGCCGGTCCGCGTCAAGAAAGCAGGCATGACAAGGAGCGGGAGCTTCGGTTCTGATCCAATCAAAACCGAAGCCCTCGGAAGCACGCCGCGCGTTCTCCCCGTTCTACCCCTTACGTCGCTTTGCGCTCCTGCTCCGCGATCTTGCGGAACGCGGCCTCGCCGGCATCGGTCACCGCCGCCCATTTTGCGTTCGGCGTGGCCTCGGCGTCGTAATTGTCGTGCCAGTTCCACCATTTGTAGGTCGGGCTCTGCGGATAACCCTTCGGCGAGTCCTCCCAGAGTTCCTGGCGGCCGAGCGGCGTGATGTCGAGATAGCTCCACACCGTACCCATCGCCTCGTCGCCGCGGCTGTTGACGAAATAGGTGCGGAAGATCCGCTCGCCGTCGCGGATGAAGACGTTGTGGCCGTGCCACTCGGCAACGCCGAAGTCGGTGTCAAAACTGTCGGTGATCGTGTACCACGGCATGTCCCACTCCATCCGCGCCTTCAGCCGCGCGATGTCGGCCTGCGGCGCGCGCGAGGCGTAAGCCAGCGTGGTGTCGCGCTGGTTCAGATGGGAGAGGTGACTGACCTGATCGGCGCCGAGCGAACAGCCGCGGCAGCCATGGTCCGGCCAGCCGAACACGCCGGGCTCGAAGAAGGCGCGGTAGATGATCAGCTGCCGGCGGCCCTCGAACAGGTCGAGCAGGCTCGCCTTTCCGTTCGGTCCTTCGAAGACATACGGCTTCTCGACCGCCATCCAGGGCATCCGCCGCCGCTCCGCCGCAAGCGCGTCGCGTGCCCGCACCTGGGCCTTTTCCTTCACCAGCATCTCCAGGCGCGCCGCCTCCCACGCCTCCCGTGACACCACCGGCGGCGTCTGCATCGCTGCCAGTCCGCCGCGATCGTTTTCAGATGATTTATTCATGATGGTCTCTCCATCTCCGATTTGGACGAACTCCGCTCCCCGAGCGCGGTTCCAGCGCCGGCGGCCGTTCGTCATTGGCCATGCCGCAATCTGGCTCGGCAGTGCTGGCGAGCGGGAGTGACAAGTGTGTCGGGATTTTTCGCGCAGGTGGTCAGACCGCATCACCATGTTTGTGATATGCTTGCACTTTGCAATTAACTATGCGAGCCTCACCGGCATGAAGCAAACCGCTGCCCCCGCGTTCGATGATGGCCTCAAGCTAAGCGCATGGCTGCCCTACCGCCTGTTCCTGGTCGCGGCGCAGGTCGCCCGCCCGCTCGAGCGCTTCTACGGCGAGACGTTCGGATTGAGCCAGGCGGGCTGGCGCATCCTCGCCGTCATCGCCGAGCGCGACGCGGCCAACGCCTCCGAGATCGGCCGCGCCTGCGCGCTCGATCCGTTCGCGGTCAGCCGCGGCATCGGCCAGCTCACAGAGCTCGGCTTCGCGGTGCGACGCTCCGGCAAGTCCGACCGACGCTTCGCCGCCGTCAGCATCACCCGCAGCGGCCGGGCCGCGTTCAACCGGATCGCCGCACTCGGCAGCGCGATCGAGGCGCGGCTGCTGGCGCGGCTCTCGGAGAGCGAGCGAACAATACTCGACTCCGCCCTCACCCGGCTTGAGGGAGAAAGCGCGCGGATCGACGCCGACGGCTGGCGCGCACTGCGCGATGACGCCGGCGCGCCATGACGGCCCTGCTGTTCGCAGTGACCGCGCTGCTCTGGGGCGGCGGCGCGCTGGCAACGGCAATGCAGGCCGGCGTGACGCCCGCGCCGTGGTCGGTCGCGCTGCGCATGGTGCTCGCGGGCGTCATCCTGCTCGGCTACAGCCGGATGCGCGGCGTGCCGCTTGCGATCCCGCGCAAGGACCGGCCGGCGGTCGCGTTGCAGGGCCTGCTGTTCTTCGCCATTGCCTTCATCGCCTTCTATGAGGCGACCGCACGCATGCCGAGCGGGCTTGCGGCACTCGTGCTGTCGACATCGTCGCTGTTCGCGGCCGTGATCGCGCGTGCCGCACTCGGCGTGCCGATCTCTTCCGGATTCGTGTGGGGCGCGCTGTGCGGCATCCTCGGACTGGCGATCATCTTCCTGCCCGGTGCCGCCGCGCAGGGAGTCGCACCGCTTGCGGGATTCGCCTGGGCGCTCACCGCGGCCATCGCAACCGGCGCCGGGACAACGGTCGGTGCGCGCAACCAGCGCGCCGGACTGCCTGTCGCCTCCGTGCTCGGCTGGGGCGCGTTCGTCGGCGCGGCGGCGAGCGCGCTGTGGGCCGTCGCGACGGGCACGCCGTTTGTAGCCGACATTTCGCCCTCCTACGTGGCGAGCTTCCTCTATCTCGCGATCGCCGCGTCCTGCATCACCTTCATGCTCTATTTCGAGCTGGTGCGCCGGCTCGGTCCCGGCCGCGCGGCCTATACGCTCGTGCTGGTGCCGCTCGTCGCGCTCGTGCTGTCCGCGCTGTTCGAGCACCTTGCGCTGGGCTGGCCGGTGCTCGCCGGCGCCGCCGCGATCCTTGCCGGCAACGTGCTGGTGCTGGCGCGCGCTTGACCGGCTCGTCGGCGCACAGCCAGAGGCATGCGGCAAGTTGTCCCGCGCCGGCGATCGCCGGCCAGTCAACCTCTTATTTCCCGATCGCATTAATCGGACGTTGTCCGGCTCGCATATAAAGAAGCAACCCGGGACGACGAGGCGGCTTCGCAGGGTTACCCGATCGTGAATTCCATCCGCAGAATCGGCAACACCGAGTACTTCGCAATCCAGGTCGACGGCCAGGATGACTGGATCATGCGTCCTGCCCTCGGCCAGCGGCCCGCGCGGAATGCCGGGCTGCTGCCGGATGGCATCGCCTGGTTCTTCAACACCGACGCTGGATTCATCTTCTATGATCTCGCGCATCGCCAACTCGTCGATCGGCTGCAAACGCCCTGGGCCCGCGGCCACGACGGAAAGGACGCGCGCGACGATTATCTGAGTTACGGATTTCTCCAGAGCAAGGATGGCCGGTTCGTCTATCTCCTGCTTTATCACGCCGCGAACGCGACTGACCTGCATGTCATCGACCTCGAGCGCAGGGCGATCGTCCGCTCGGTTCTGGACATGCCGAGCGGCAACTCGCTGTGCCCGCCGGTTCTGGACCAGGCTGGCCGGATTCTGGTTTCGGCGTTCCGGCACGACAATGGAATTATCGCGCTGCTGCTGCGCATCGATCCTCAGACGGGCCATCACGAGGTGTCGAGCTGCGAGGGATCGCGGGCGAGGTCGTTCCTGATCCGCTCGAGCCCATGCGGCCGCTATTGGTTGCGCGCCGACAACTCCCGCCTTCCAATGCTCACCGAGGAGGCCTCACTCGTCTCGCGAATGCTGGGCAGAGACACCACAGCGCAGCGGGAGTATTTCAGCTTTGCCGTCGAGATCTGGCAGGCGTTTCCGCTGCGGCGGTTGCATTCCGTCGCGCCGATGTGGATGCAGGCGGAAGGGCTGCCCGACAACGGCCACATCGACTACGACCGGCGCAAGCAAGGATTGCCGCCGCAGCGCGGCGGGATCTACCGCACGGTGTCGCAGTTGCTGGATCAGGAGGGCTCGCTCACGACCAACCGGATCAGCGCGACATCGCATCCCGGTCTGTGGCCGGATCCGAACGGCCACTACGCCAATGTCAGCAGCAATCTGCGCGACTTCGAACTCTCCGAGCGCGACGTGATCGGCTGGCAAGGCGATGGCCAGGCCTTCTGGTTGAAGCGGCAAGACTTCGTCGCCTGTGTCGGCGTGGACGGTACGGTCTCGCCCAAGATCATGCTGGAACGGTTCGGGATGGACAGCCGCCCCTGGCTGGTCAACGCTCGCGGTTGGTCGGAGGCGACGCCCCTGCCGGACCGTCGCCTCGATATGCGGTTCACGGAGGGGATGGTGACGGTCTCCGGCGCGCCAGGCGATCCGGTACACCGCGTCCGGGCGGTGCCCGTAACCGAGGATCATTTCAGGCCCGCGCCTCCCGAGCCGCAAGACGAGGACAAGGATGCCGCGCTCGCCAAGAAGGCCGAGACGCTCGCCAAGCGGTTCAGCACCTACGCCGTCGATCTCGCCTCGATGAGCGAGCCCGATTGTATCGCGGCCATCGATGCGCTCACGGCGCAGATCGGTCCCGATATCAACGAGCGTCCCTACGACAACCACCTGCAGGCGGTGTTCCGTTGCGATGGCAAGCGGCTCAACGAGAAGAAGTTCTTCACGCATGTCGCGAAGCACTGCCCCGGCGCCGCGCCTGCGATCCGAAGGCTGATCGACGCGGTATGCACGCACATCGGACCGCATGCCAACGCCTGGTACGATCCTTACGGAGACGAGATTCCGACCGCGCTGTTCGGCTACGCCGCATGGTGCCTCGCGCGCCTGGACAAAACGAGCAACGATGTCCTGCTGCGCTACTACGGGCTGGTCGATACCGACCACGAGAACTTCTTTTTCGAGAAGATCGCTCCGTTGATGCTGGAGAACGCAGGCGACGCGAGTGCTCGCCTGGAGCTCGCGGAAGGGTTCTATTTCGGTGATCTCGGCAATGCCATCGGTCACTCGGCGCTCTGGCGAATGGCGAAGATGGCCGAGCATGCGGCGAGCCTGATGACGGCGAAGCAATATGCGGCGCGATTGCTGGCGCGCGCAGCCGCGACCTCCGCCGCGCGATCGAAGTCGGAGTTCGGGTATTATTGTTTCGACAATCTCGCGCGGTTCCTGACGGATCCTTCGCAATGGGAAACAGAGCTGCTGCAAGAACTTCGGCAAGCGGCGAGCGATCTCGCGCCCCAATAGCGCCGCGGCAGATGAGAATATCGCGCCGGCATGTCACATTCGCCGTTCCTCGTTCGTCATGATGTCGTCAACCAACCCAGGGAAACCGACCATGACTGTCAGACTTGATCCGCTCGCCGCCGCCCCCAAGATCATGAAGATCTGGTTCGACGCGTCGGTTGCGATCTCCTCCAGCCTCGAGCCGAAGCTCGCCGAGCTCGTGAAGATCCGCGCCTCGGAGATCAACGGCTGCGCCAATTGCATCAATTTGCACACGACATTTGCCCGCGATGAGGGTGAGACCGAGCAGCGCATCTACCTGCTGTCGGCCTGGCGCGAAGCGCCCTGCTACACCGATCGCGAGCGCGCCGCGCTCGGCTGGACCGAGGCCCTGACGCGGATCTGCGAGCAGCATACCCACGTCGCAGCCTACGAGACGCTGAAGGCGCATTTCACGCCGGAGGAGCAGGTCAAGGTGACCTTGCTGATCAACATCATCAACGGCTGGAACCGGATCGCGGTCGGCTTTGGCGGCTTCGTCGATCCGCACGTGATCAAGGCCAGGACGGCCGCGGCGTGACCGCGGAAACGGCACGAGACGACGCAGCGGCTGACTTCGCGCCGCTGCGTCCCAGGCTGATGCGCGTCGCCTATCGCATGGCCTCTGCACTAGGCGGCAGGGCTCCGTTCGGTCTGGATCGCCGGCCGATTGACGCGGCGACGATATCTGACTAAAGTCAGATATATGCTCGACCCCGTGTCCCGCGTCCGTCGCTTCAACCGTGCCGTGACCTCCGCCGTCGGCGCGCTCGACACCTCGTTCCTCGGGCGCGGCCGGCCGCTCGGCGCGGCGCGCGTGCTGAACGCGATCGGACACGGCCGCGCCGATGTCGGCGAGATCAGGGATTATCTCGGGCTCGATTCCGGCCTGATGAGCCGCCTGCTGCGCAGCCTCGAGGACGAAGGCCTGATCGAGACCACGGCGCATGGCGACGATGCGCGCCGCCGCATCGCACGGCTGACGGCGGCGGGTAGGCGCGAGTTCAACGCCTATGAGGCGATCTCCAACCGGCAGGCCAAGGACTTTCTCACCCACCACAGCCAACGCGAGGCGCTGCTGGCGGCGATGGACCTGATCGCATCGGCGCTCGGCCGCGACGGCACCGCCCTCGATGAGATGGATCCGCGCAGCGACGAGGCGCGCTACTGCCTCGGCGAATATTACGCCGAACTGGCGCGGCGATTCGAGAAAGGCTTTGACGTCAAGCTGTCGCGCGACCCTGAGGCCAAGGACATGGTGCGCCCACGCGGCAGCTTCATCGTGGCGATGTCGGACGGCCTGCCGATCGGCTGTGTCGGGCTGAAGGGCAGCGGCGGCGAGTTCGCCGAGATCAAGCGGCTCTGGGTCGCACCTGGCGCGCGCAGCCTCGGCCTTGGCCGCCGCCTGATGGACGCAGCCGAGCAGGCCGCACGCGAGCTCGGCATCGCGGTGTTGCGGCTCGACACCAACAGCGCGCTGCCGGAAGCCGGCCAGCTCTATCGCAGGACGGGCTGGACCGAGATCCCGCGCTTCAACGACGACCCCTACCCCGATCTGTTCTTCGAAAAGCATCTCTGAACGGCGCGCCGCACGCGGTGCCCGGGATCAGCATGTTGTCCGGCGCGATGCACTGGCCTAAGACACGGGCATGACCATTCGCCCCATCGTGCGCTATCCCGATCCGCGCCTTGCACTGCCGGCCGAGCCGGTGACCATGTTCGACGAGGCGCTGCGCGAACTGGCGCAGGACCTGCTCGAGACCATGCGCGCGGCGCCCGGCATCGGCATCACCGCGCCGCATATCGGCGTATCCCTGCGCGTCGTGGTGCTCGAGCTCGATGCCAGCGAGGGCGCGCGGACCTATGTCAATCCGGAGATCATCCGGACCTCGCCCGAGATAATCCTGCACAAGGAAGGCAGCGTCTCGATGCCCGGGGTCAACGACGAGGTCGAGCGTCACGCCCGCGTCCGCATCCGCTATCAGGATCTCGACGGCAACATGCAGACCGAGGAATCCGACGGCCTGCGCGCCGTGTGCCATCAGCACGAGATCGATCAGCTCGACGGCGTGTTCTGGATCAGGCGGCTGTCCCGCATCAAGCGGGAGCGCCTGATCAAGCGCTTCGACAAAATCTCGCGGACGTGATCGTAGCCCCGCATGAGCGAAGCGACATGCGGGACAAGCCGCGATCAGCAGACGGAAAGGCCCCGGATATCGCTGCGCTCATCCGGGCTACGCGTCTTGCGCGAGCGAACCAACCTGCCTTCGTCCTACCCTCCCGCCATCAGATCCTTGGCCAGCGCCATGTAGGCCGGCAGCGTCACAGGGTCGTTGGCCGCGTTGCCGGCGGCCGGGTGCGAAGCGTAGCGCGCGATCACCATCTCGGCCTTCGGATCGATATAGAGGCCCTGGCCATAAACGCCGCGCGCCATGAAGGCGCCGTGCGCATTGTGCGTCACCCACCATTGATTGCGGTAGGATGCCCCTGGCAGCGTGGTGTAGCCGGCAGGCTTGAATTTCCCGGGATCGCCGCCGCGCGCGATGTCCTCGACCACCTGAGACGGTACGATCTGGCGGCCGTTGAAGCGGCCGTGGTTGCGGATCGTCTCGCCGAACCGGGCAAGATCGCGCAGCGTCGTCGACAATCCGCCGCCACCGCTTTCGGTGCCGATGCGATCGACGTGATAATGCGCATCCTCCTCGGCGCCCATCGGGGCCCAGATCCGCTCGGAGAGCAGGTCCGATAAGGTCATGCCGCTGGCACGGCGGCAGATCCAGGCCAGCACGTCGGTGTTGACGGTCTTGTAGGCGAACGCCTTGCCGTGCTCACCCAGCTTCTGCTGCGCGCAGAGGAAATCGAAGATATTGGTCGCGCCCTCATAGCCCGGCTCGATCGGCGCCATGCCGTTGGCGCGCCGCAGCCCCCACACGTCGGAATTCTTGTCGGTATAGACCTCGGTGTATTTGAGGCCGGTGGTCATATCCATCGCCTCGTGCACGCGGGCATCGCCGAACGCGCTTGCCTTCAGCTCCGGCACGTAATCGGTGATCGGCGCCTGCGGATCGATCTTGCCCTCCGCAATCAGGATGCCGGCGAGCGCGCCGGTGAACGATTTGGTCACCGACATCGCGATGTGCGGCTTGTGCGACCTCAGGGCGCCGAAATAGCGCTCGTAGATCAGCTTGCCCCGGTGCAGCACGGCGATGCCGTCGGCATAGGTCTCCTCGAGCATGCGCGCGAAGGTCATCGGGCGGCCGTCCATCGTCACCGATGCCGACGCGCCGATATCATGGTCTTCGCGCGGCAGCACCGACGCCGGCCCTGCCCCGCGCCAGACATTCACGGTCGGCACCAGCTGGCGGATGTTGCTCCAAGCCCAGCGCAATTCGGGGAAGCTGCGGAACGAGCCGTTCTGGAAGGTGATGGTCCTGTCCTGCGGCGGCGGAAAGCCCTGCATCCAGCCAAGCGTCTGCGGATCGGATTCGGCGGCGGTGAGATTTTGCTGTTGATTGGCGGCGGCTGCGACGGACATCAGGACTGGCTCCAGAGCTGCGAATGCGAATTTCGTATCACGCGACAGCACCAGGCACATCCCGCGTTTGCGCCGGGGTGATCGTCGCGGCGAGCGCACGCCGCAACGCAAATGGCCGCGCGCCGCACATACCGGCTCGATCGGACACCTGACTATCGAGCCCGGGCCAAATCATTCCACCACGCGGATTACCCCGCCGCCGCGCGCTCGATCGCGGCGATGTCGATGTTCTTCATCGTCATCATCGCCTCCATCGCGCGCTTGCCGGCGGCGCGGTCGGCGCTGTTGACGAGCTCAAGCAGCCGCCGCGGCGTGATCTGCCAGGCAAAGCCCCAGCGATCCCGGCACCAGCCGCATGGCAACTCCTTGCCGCCGTTGGAAGTGACCGCATTCCAGTAGCGGTCGGTCTCCTCCTGGCTGTCGGTGAGCACCATGAAACTGACCGCCTCGTTCGGCACGTAGTTCGAGCCGCCGTTCAGCCCCACGAAGCGGCGGCCGAGCACGGTGAACTCGACCGTCAGCTCCTCGCCCTGCCCGATGCCCGGTATCGGCGATTGATGGCCTGCGCCGACATGACTGTCGGGAAACGTCGCAGCATAAAACTCCGCCGCTTCGCGCGCCCGGCCCTGATCGAACCAGAGGCATGTAACGAGATCGGTCATGGCAGTCTCCTTGTTTGCGCGCAAAGGACGATTGGCGAAGACGGCAGCCGACATCGCGGCAACAGGCTGATGAAAAATATTTGCGGAACCTCGTTCGTCACAACACCCGCCTCTACACCCGATCGTCGTCCTGGCGAAAGGACCCATAACCACCGCAACTGATTGGGAACGGGATCACGGCCCCAGCGTCGCATAACAATTGAGATTTGGGGTAATGGGTCCTGGCTTTCGCCAGGACGACAGTGAGTGTGTGGCATGGCCTCCATCCCCAATCGTCGTCCCTGCGGGTTCTCGCCTTTGGCAGGACCGGTCCCGGATTTCGCTGCGCTTCATCCGGGCTAGGCTTGGCCAAAATATTCCGGAATCAGCTGTCGGGGCGCGCGCCGCCCGCTCGTCCTCAGGACGCAAGGACATGGAGAGAAACGATGACGCCCATCATTACCGCCTTCGAACGGTCGCCCGATGGCGGCAAGGGACTGGCGCGCGATACGCGCGTTCGCTGGGCGCTGGAAGAAACGGGCCAGCCTTACGAGGTTCGCCTTGTTTCGTTCCAGGCGATGAAGGAACCCGCGCATCTGGCGCTGCATCCCTTCGGCCAGATTCCGACCTATGAGGAAGGTGATCTGGCGCTGTTCGAGACAGGCTCGATCGTGCTCCATATCGCCGAGCGTCATGCCGGCCTGCTGCCCGGCGATGCCAATGCCCGCGCCCGCGCGATCACCTGGATGTTTGCCGCGGTCAACACGGTGGAACCGCCGATCCTCGAACTCATGACCGCCAGGATTCTGGAGAGCGACAAGCCCTGGACCAAAGACCGCCTGCCGCTGGTCATGGATCGCATCCGCGACCGGCTGACGCAACTCTCCCCCCGCCTCGGCAAGGCCGACTGGCTCGACGGCGCGTTCAGCGCGGGCGACCTGATGATGGTGTCGGTGCTGCTCAGGCTGAGAGCATCGGGCATTCTCGAAGAATATCCGGGCCTGTCCGCCTATGTCGCCCGCGGCGAAGCCCGGCCGGCTTACCAGCGCGCTTTCGAGGCTCAGTTGGCGGTTAACACGGGTAAACCACCGACCGGCTGAGGTTGGCGACAACAGGGACAGCGCTCTCGCGCAGACGACAAAGCCGCCGGACATCGGTGCACTCGTCCGGGCCAGGTTTGCTAGTCGAATGGATCGTGTTCTGGCAGCGGTTCGGTCAGTTCGAAGCCTGGATGAAGCTGCGAAATAATCTCCAGTGCGGTGCGGCCGGGTGCGATCCCCGCGGGGTGCACGCGGGACGCATCGAAATACTGGTTGCTCAGCACCGCGACACCGCATTGCAGTTCCGGCACGACGATCACGATCGCTTCGAATCCGCCTCTGCTCGTCGCGCCGTTCTTTGTGAAAACGGTATGGCCCTGCGCGTCCGTGGTGATCTGCCAGGCGAGGCCCATGGTGACGCTGGTCTTCTCCCCGCAGATGGGGAATGTCCCCTGGTTCTGCTGCGTCAGCGCGATTTGCGACCCGAGCGGCCCGTTCGGGGCCGCGATCTGCGCCGCGAGAAACCTGATCATATCGTCGCCGGTGGTCTTCAGATCAAAGGCCGTGCCGCCGGTCGGCGTGTTGCGGTCGAAGACGATCTGGTATGGCGGCTCGGAGCTCTTGCTCCAATGCCCGATACATCCCTGCGCGATCTTCCACGACGAATTGAGCACGGCTCCGGTCTGCTTCATGCCGAGTGGACCGGTGACGTATTCGGCCAAAATTTCGTTGTAGTTATGGCCCTTGTCTTTCGCAAACATCTGCGTGACCGCAAAGCCCAAGGTCACGAAGCCGATGTTGGAATACTGCCAGCAGCCTTGCGGCGGCGTATCATATTGATTCCACCAGTTGATGAGTTCACTGGAGGGCGGCTCGTCCGCAAACAGCTGCTCGCTGTAGCCAGTCAAGCCGTCCCCCGGCTGCTCCGGCATGCCGGAGGTATGGGTGGCGAATTGCACGAGCTGGATGGCGTCCAGCACCGGCGTTCCCACCGCGTTCGCGCTGAAGAGGTTCAGATAAGGGCCGATGGTATCGTCAAGAGTGGGCCCACCAGCCTTGACCGCCACCGCCAGCAATGTGCTGGTGAACACCTTGGTCACCGATCCGATCTCGAACACCGTGTCGGTCGTGACACTGAATGGCGCGGGCGAAGAGCCGGCCACGCCTGACAGTCCCTTGGGGTAGACGTAGCCCTTGGTGCCGAACGACTTTTCGTCATAGACCGCGATGCAGCAGCCAGGGGCGTTGCTGATGTCGAGATATTTTTTTGCCGCCTGTTGAACGATCTGTGCCGGACTTGTCGTCGCCTCGATCATCTGGTCGCTCATTTCGCCCTCCTGCCGGTGAAGATGCACCATGTTAACCCTTGGTTGCATCATCTCATATAACGCCGTTCAGCGCGAGTGAAATCACCGTGACTATTTGTTTCAAGTTCGCTCAGTGGAGCGTTCGCGCGGAAAAACAGCGTCGTCAGACGCCGGCTTGCGCCGACTTCCCGGCAGTCGCGAAGAGTCTCGCGGGAAATCGGGGCCGGGTTAGCCGAACGCGTAACCTGCTGCCTCGCGGCCGGCTTCAAGATGTGGCGGATTACGCTTCGCCGGTCCACCTGCGCGCTCAGCTGGATTATGCTTGCTGCCAGGGCATCGGAAATGACATGGTCGATCTCACACTGCCGATGCAGGCAGAGCGCAGGACTTCTTCGTGAGCCCCAATCAAGCGATCAAACTTGCGGTGATCGGACGCGGCCTGATCGGATCGGCAGCTGCGCGGCATCTGAGCAAGATGGGCCACGATGTTGCGCTGATCGGGCCCGATGAGCCGGCGGGATTTTTCGCGCCATGGCGGCGTCTTCGGCAGCCACTATGACGAGGGCCGCATCACGCGGAGTTACGATCCGGGGCCGTTCTGGCGGCAAGCGAACCGCGCCGCGATTTCGCGCTACGGCGAGATTGCAGCGGAGAGCGGCGTGGAGTTCTATCGGGAAGCTGGAGCACTTCACATCGGCCGCAGCGAAACCAGCGATGTTGCTTCGATCGGCAGGATCTGTGCCGAAGACGGGATCCGGTGTGAAGCCTATCATGATGCGGGGCTCGCGGAGCGCTTTCCGTTTCTGAAATCGACGGCGGGAATGCAGGGTTATTTCGAGCCGCACAATGCCGGATACATCAGCCCGCGCCGCCTGGTCCGCGCGCAGACGATCGCGGCGGAACGCGCCGGCGCCCGGATCATCGACGAACCCGCGCTGGGGATTTCGGAAAGCGGCTCCGGCGTCACGATCCGGACGCGATCGGGGAGCGTCGAGGCCGAGCGCGTTCTGGTTGCGGCGGGCGGGCACACCCAATCGCTGCTCGGCCGCTCCCTGGGCTTTACGGTCTATGGGCGGACCGCGGCGCTGTTCCGGCTTGGTGCGGCGGAGGTTCAACGCCTGGCCGGAATGCCGTCGATGCGTTGTCTCGGGCCCAAGGGCGACAATCCCTACATCCTGCCTCCGATCCGCTATCCGGACGGCCAGACCTGGCTGAAGCTCGGCGGCGATCCGGTCGATCTTCCGCTCGGCAGCGAGGCCGATATCAAGAACTGGTTCCGCTCGGGCGGATCGATTGAGGTTGCCGATCGGCTTCAACAACAGATCCTTGACCGCATTCGCGACCTCGCTTTCGAGGAGCGCCGCGTCGTGCCTTGCATGACCACATTCGGCGACAGCGGCCTGCCCTGCATCGGACCACTTTCAGAGCGCGTCACAGTCGCCTTCTGCTGCTACGGCAAGAGCGCAAAATGTTCGGACGAACTGGGCCGGCTCGGCGGCATGGCGCTGCTCGGCGAGGTCCGAGCGGAGCTCGCGCCGTGACGGAGTTTTGTGCGGCGTTTGCGTCCGAAAGTTCCTAGGCACGGGTAGCCCGCACGAGCGCAGCGATATGCGGGACGCCACGACACGCCCCGGATATCGCTTCGCTCATCCGGGCTACGCTTGCTGAACCCGTAGGAGCGTCAACGCGCACGTAACGCACCCTCACGATCATCACGCGAAGACGTGATGGATTACGCTTCGTTCATCCGGCCTGTCGGTGATGGTCTGCATCGCGCGACACAACGGCGAGGATCGCATTGCTCACGCAGCGTTGAGCCGGCGTGAGTGATGATTGCATTCAAGTCCGCCGTCGCCGTGCACAAATATCTGACGAGGCCAGACTCCTCGGCCCCATAAACAAAACGGAGAAACTCCATGACCAACGTCAAACTCCTGTCGGCTTCCTTGATCGCGGTTGCCATGATCGCGTCGCCGGCAATGGCGCGTGAAACCCACGCGATGTCCCGCCACGTCGCGGAGGCGAGCGCCGCCGCGCCGACCGAGCCCGTCTATGTCGACGGTCGCGCCTGCATTCCGGCGCCGCGCGTCGGTTCATTCGCCACCGCGCCCTGGACCGGCAACAATGTCCCCTGCGAGCCGGGCCCATATTGATCGCTCAGCGCGCATCGATCGGTCGGGCGGCCTCCTAGCTGCTTGACCGCCGTGGTGTGCCATCGCGACGATGAAACAGCGAGTAGCCCGCATGAGCGCAGCGATATGCGGGGCACCACGCGACACACGGATAGAAATGCCCCGGATATCGCTTCGCTCATCCGGGCTACGCTTTGCTACCGTCAGCAGCGCAAGGGAATTGACCGCGATTTTCGCTTGGTGCAATCGCAGCTCGCCTCCGACCGGATTGCGGCAAGCGCCATCGGCGACCTGCCCGCGCGTCAGTCGCGTGATACGGACAGTCCGGCGAGAAGCGGCGCGTATGCGGTGAGCCTGCGGGATACGAACTCCGTGAAGAGCCGCACGCGCTTCGTCTTGCGTGTCTCCCCCTGTGTGAGAAGCCAGAGCGTTCCGTACATGTGCAAGTCGGTGCCCGGCACCCTCACCAGCAGCGGGTCGGCATCTCCGACGAAGCACGGCAGCGTCGTCATGCCGATCCCCTGCTGCACCGCGACGATCTGCGCCGCGGCATCTGTGGCCCTGAACGGAACCTCGGCGGCGCGAACCTCACCCTCGTGGGCCCAGTCCGGGATTCCGTGAATACTTATGACGATCCACCTGACGGGGTCAGGCGCGCCCGCGCGCCACGCGGCCAGTCGATCGCGGGATATGTAGATGCCTCCGAACAGCTCCGGTCCCTTCAAGCCGTGAAGATTGAGCGGCAGGGTTTTGCGGTCGTAGACGACGCGGATCGCTACATCGGCCTCCCGGTTGGTCAGATTTGCCAGCTCGCCGGACGACAAGATTTCCATCTCGATATCCGGATGCAGTCGCGCGAAATCGGAGAAGTCCGGCATGAGCAGGTGTGTCGCGAGGGGCGGCGCCAGCGTCACCCGCAGAAGCCCGCGCACGCCCTGGTCGCGGCCGAAGACGCGCGTCTCCAGCTGGTGCGACGAGGCCTCCATCTGGTCCGCGAGTTCGAGGACCTCCTCACCCGCAGCCGTCAGGCGGTAGCCCGAAGGCAGCTTCTCGAACATCTGCGCTCCGAGCCGCTCCTCCAGTTGGGCGACGCGTCGCAGCACGGTCGAGTGGTTCACCCCGAGGCGCTCGGCGGCAGCCCGCACCGAGCCTCCGCGCGCGACGGCAAGAAAGTAGCGAACGTCATCCCAGTCGATCATGGTGCAATCCAGCACCGCTGGGGTGCGCCTTCCAAAGCCCGTCTCCAGTACGTCGAACAGCATCTCGTATGTGGGTAGCACGGGCGATCATCATAGCCCAAGCCGAATAGCCACGCCGACAAACGCGCCCCAATTCCGAACGGCGGACACCAATCGTCGCGGCTGGCGTCAGTCATCCGGCCGGATCGATTTCGCACCACCGATGTGCGCGCTTCCGCACTCAACGCCTGACGCCGGCGGAGCTACGTCGAGGTTCTCGAGGGCCATCTGGCAAATGGGACCAGAGACGCTGTCCGGCACGACGAAAGGAGAAGTCATGGGAAAGCTTGAAGGTAAGGTTGCAGTCATCACGGGTGGATCGAGCGGCATGGCGCTGGCGAGCGCCAGGCGGTTCGTTGAAGAAGGCGCATATGTTTTCATCACGGGCCGAAGGCAGGAGGTGCTCGACGAGGCCGTCAGGCTGATCGGCCGGAACGTAACCGGCGTGCGCGGCGACGCGGCCAATCTCGACGACCTCGATCGTCTGTTCGACACGGTCAAGCGGGAAAAGGGCAGGATCGACGTCCTGTACGCGAGCGCCGGCATGGGCGAAGCCGTCCCTCTGGGCGAGATTACCGAGCGGCATTTCGATGCGACCTTCAACCTGAATACGCGCGGAACGCTGTTTGCGGTTCAGAAGGCGTTGCCGCTGTTCAACGATGGCGGATCGATCTTCATGACCGGGTCGGTCGCGTCGGTAAAGGGCTTTCCCGGTTACGGCGTGTATGCGGCAAGCAAGGCGGCGTTGCGCTCATTCGCGCGCACCTGGCTCAACGAACTGAAGGGCAGGAATATCCGGGTGAACGTGCTGAGCCCGGGGCCGATCGCCACACCGATGCAGGACCAGGTTCTCGACGAGGCGGCGAAGCGGATGTTCGAATCCCTGATCCCGCGCGGAAAGATGGGTCGTCCCGAGGAAATTGCGGCGGCCGCGCTGTTTCTTGCCTCAGACGATTCGAGCTTCGTGAATGGGGTGGATTTGTCTGTCGACGGCGGTTTTTCGGCCATCTGAAATCGAATCAACACGGATCGGAGAAGCACTATGAGCTACGCGATTGTAGGATTCGGTAAGATAGGCCAGGCCCTCGCCCACGCCTTCGCCCGTAAGAACATCGACGTGACCGTCGCGAGCCGCCGGCCGCCCGAGGCGTTGGCGCCGCAGGCTCGGGCGATTGGACCCACGGTCGTCGCCAAGTCGTTGCGGGAAGCGCTCGAGGCCGACACAATCATCCTGGCGGTCCCGTTCGGGGAGCATCGCGAGGTCGCGAAGGCCCTGCCGAGCTGGAAAGGCAAGACGGTGATCGACGCGATGAACGCGTTTCCAGTCCCTGAAGAGCTGGACGGCCTGCCGTCCTCCGCCTTCGTCGCGAAGGCGTTCACCGGCGCCAAGCTCGTCAAAGGGTTCAATCACCTGATTGCGGCCATCTTGGCTGCCGATCCGATCGTCGAGGGTGGGCACCGGGTGGTCTTGCTGTCTGGTGACGACGAGGACGCGGTCGCGCCTGTGGCGGCCTTGGCGAAGCAACTCGGGTTCGCACCCGTCAAGCTGGGAAGGCTCAACGAGGGTGGCGCGCTGGTGCACGCACGCGGCCGCACTTGGGGCCCGCTCATCTTCCAGGATTTGTTCAAGAAGGAGCAGTGATTGATCCCGGCCGTGTGATTTGACCGAGAAGTGAGTAGCCCGCATGAGCGCAGCGATATGCGGGGCACCCGCGACGCGCGGATAGAAAATGCCCCGGATGTCGCTGCGCTCATCCGGGCTACGCTTGCCATCCTGACGATCCGCCCTCGCGTAAGACTCGCGAGGGCGGTGTTCGCAAACGACGATCTTAATCAAGATGCCTCGATCGGCTCGGACATCGTTATCCGGTTCTTCACGCTGGGACGCTCCTGCATCACTGCATACCATGCCAAAAGAGCCTCGCACTCCATCGGCACCGGCACCTTCACCAGCCCCGCGAAGATCAAGCCGCCTATGAGGGTGATATCGGCCATCGTGAATGCCTCGCCGGCGACGAACGGCTGTCGTTTCAGAATGCCGTCAAAGTAGTGCATCCCCCTGAGGGCCTTGTCGCACTGACGGAATCCCCATTCGGGATTCTGATAGATCTCGACATGAGGCCCGAGACCCGGCGTGGCGTGGTGGAAATAGACGCTGATGGCATCGAGCAGTTCCAGTTCGGCGCGCTTGCTCATCATGTGGATCACACCCTTTTCGCGCGGCGTCCTGCCGGTCAGCGTCGGCGCGCCATTGAGCGCGTCAAGGTACTCGGTAATGGCCGTGCACTCGCCAATGAACGCCCCGTCGTCGAGTTCGAGCACCGGCAGCGTGCCGGAGTAGTTCTTGGCGAGGAATTCGGGCTTCTTGTGCTCGCCCTTGTAGAGATCGACCAATACGAACTCCACTTGCGACCTCAGGTTCTTCTCGGCCAAAGCGATGCGAACGCGGGCCGGATATGGGCCAGTTGGCCAATCGTAAATCTTCATTATGACTCCTGTCTACCTGTCACTTGGTAGGGCAAAATTAGCCTTCAAATCAGGCCGGTCAACGCCTATCTGTCACTTGGTAGATAACGAAGCAGTGAGGCAACGAAGTGAGTTCGAGCTCTCGGGAGGCCATCCTGGCGGCAGCAAAGCGGACCGCGCAGGCACGCGGCTATGGCGGCTTGATTTTCCGCGATCTCGCGGAGGAAGTCGGGATCAAGGCCGCCAGCATCTATCACCATTTTCCGAGCAAGGCCGATCTCGGCGTGGCCGTCGCGCGGCGCTACTGGGAGGACACCGCCGCCCAACTCGAGTCGATGCTGGCAGAAACGGCCGATCCTGTCCGCTGCCTGCGTCGATATCCCGATGTGTTTCGCAAAGCGCTCGAGAGCAACAACCGCATGTGCCTCTGCAGCTTCATGTCGGCAGAAGTCGACGACCTGCCGGACGTGGTGAAGAAGGAGGTCCAGACCTTTGCCGACGTCAACGTGGCGTGGCTGAGCAAGTTGTTGGTGGCCGCGGGCCTGGTCAGTTCGAGAAAGAGCGAACAGCGGGCCCGCGCCATCTTCGCCGCCGTCGCCGGCGCGCAGCTCGTCGCCAGAAGCCGCTCCGATATTTCGCTCTACGACGCGATGATCGACAATTATCGCGCCGCGGGTCTTTTGCCGGCATAGACGGTACGAACGTCAGGTCGAGGTGAGTAGCCCGCACGAGCGCAGCGATATGCGGGACACCACGACACGCGGATAGGACGTGGCCCGGATATCGCTTCGCTCATCCGGGCTACGCTTGCCGATGCATTGCTACGGACTCATTGCTTAAAGCAATGCTCGCGGTGCCACCTTAGAAAATGCGGATGCGGACGGTCAGACATGCGCTGAGGCGCAAGCGCCTGACCGGACTTGTTGATTATCGATCGTATCCCTTCCGGATCATTTGTCTGTCGCGAGATTAATATCTCCAAATCATCGGCCAAGCTGATCAAGCCCCGATCAAACATCCAATGCGCCGTGCCTGAAAGCGCGATCCCATTGCTGATAACATCAGGCCCGCTCGCTTCCACCGGCCGAATGTGTGCGGCAGCAACCTCCGCCCGGCCTCTTCCGTTGATGAGTTTCAGTCCCGTGATGGCGCACCGTTCATCATAGGCGCGCAGGACGACACGTCGGAAGACGCGATCGCGCAAAATCCTCGACATGGTAATACTAACGCGATCGCGCTGCTGGTCATATGTGAAAGGCACCTGCTCCTCTGCAAGAGACCGCAGCGGTATTTCATCGTCGAGCCGAGGCAGTAAAGGAGCCTTTTCCTCAAGGCCGAGTCCAACGATTCTACTGAAATCTTCAGGAGAGATTGGCCGCACCGCCGATTGAGCGCGTCCCGAAATCCGCCCCTCATCGTTGAGAACGCCTCGCTCTATCGGTCGCCCAGTTGGTTCGCTGAAAGGAACCGGATTCGCAAAGTCGAGATAGCTTCCCGGCTCAATCAGCGCGAGGTACATCCCAGGCGCCCCGGGGTCCGGAATAACTTGTTGAACCTTTGCAATCGCAAAGTAGCCCCGTGTTTCCGCGACCTTGCGCGGTTCGTAGTAAATTATCCAATCACCAACGCAGGCTTCTACGCGACGCAAATACTGGCTGGGAAATTGATATTGTTCGGCTGGACTGTCCTCATAGATCGAGTCCAGCCGATGAATGAATACTCCCAGTCCCATAGCTTGATCGGCAAAGCCTTTCCGTCTTGGTCTTCGAAGCTATTCTCCGAGAGATGGTAACTTGGACGGCCGCATGACGTCCGTCACTACTCCCACTCAATCATTTAGAACGACACTACGGCGTTGATTTGCAAGCACAAACTCTCAAAGCTGGCGGACAAATCCCGACGGTATGCCCGCCCTAACTTCTTGATGCTGAATTCACAGGAAAATTCGTTCTGGTCGGAAGAATGGCGACTTCGGCAAGTATCGGAGTCAATCGGCTAAGTGGCCGCACGTGGCTAGCCGGGACGGCTACCGCTCGTAGTCGCGCTGCATAGCTTTCAGTACCGTCAACGATCAGGAAAGCGCGGGTTCAGTTTGTACGATCATCGCTCGCACCGCTCACTCGACTCCGACGCCGATATACATGTCCGCTTTGCGCCAGAAGCTGCCCTCCCCGCCAAGTCGCAGTTTGACCGAATTGAGACATTTGCTGCGCGTCGGTGACGTTTGTATTCGGGCGCCGCTCATGCTCTGCGCGGCCAGGCAGTTGTTTGAGACCTTGGTTCACGCCGCCGCCGATCCTCGAAACGTTCTTTCCGCGCGTCCTGTCCGAATGAAATTGCGAAGCACATCGCAAAACTCGTCCGTAGCCGAGAACATCGGGTTGTGTCCCCTGCCGTCGAAGAGATAGAGCTGCGCGCCGACAATGCGAGACGCGATGAATACGCTGGCATCGCATGTGACGAGCCGGTCTTCCCGGCCGTGGGTAACGAGGGTTGGGACGGCGATCGATTCGAGCAGCGGCGCGATGTCCATGCCTGGGTCCGGATCGTAGAAGCTAAGGATCGTCTCAATCGGCAACCTGCACATGCGCTCGGAGGCCATCCGCCGTAGCTCGTCGGTATCTGGCTCGCTGTAGACATACCGTGTTTGCAAGCGAACTAGTTCCTCAACGGCGCCCCGCGCATAGGCGTCCTGACGAAGCGCTGTGTAATCCGGGTTAAAAACCGGACGCCCGTTCGGCAGCGTTCCAATCATCGGCGTGCCCACCGTCACGATCTTTCCGACGAGTTCCGGGTGCCTATGAGTAAGCTGGATGAGCAGGTTTGAGCCGCGCGAGATGCCAATGCCGATGATTGGGGCGGCGGCGGCCGCGTGGATGATCGCGCGGAGGTCCTCCATGTGTTGGAGGGTTGAGTAAGGACGCACGAGAGGGTCGGATCGTCCGGCACCGCGGCAGTCGACCGTGATGACACGGAATTCCTGGCAAAGCTGCTCGAGAATCGGCTCAAAGGTCGCAAGCCCGTATACGATCGGATTTATGAAAACGACGGTCGGCTCGCCGCTGCCGTGCTCGTAGAAGACGAGGCGTGCACCCTCCCGTACTGCGTACTTGGCACGATGAATGCACTTGCGCGCGCGGTCGCGGTCAGCGTCGGTCTCGCCAAGCGCCATGGCGCGCTCGTAGTAGGCGTTCGCTCCATCAAGGTCGTCGTCGACGCCGGCCAAGTCACCGAGCATCAGGAGGCACTCGTGCTCGATGCGCCGGGCGGGCGGCGCTGCATCCCCTCGAGGACGGGTCGTAAGCTGCAGGCACGTTTCAAGTTGGGATACAGCTTCTTTGACAGCATGCCGCGCCTTTGCCAGCCGACCGGCGGCCATCAGATAAATTGCCCCCTGGTCGGGCAGTGCGCCTTCAATAAAATGATGGGCGACGATCTCGGGCTGGCCCACCGCGATCTCTGGCCGCAACCGCTCGATCGCTTGTGCGACGCGCGCATGCAGCTGCTGACGGGACGATTTGAGCAAGGTGGCGTAGGCCGCGTCGCAGACAAGCGCGTGCTTGAAGCTGTACGTATGATGGGGCGGCGTCCCACGTCGTTGGATGAGTCCCGCCTGGCAGAGCTGACCAAGCGCCGCCGCCAGCTGCGCCTCGGGATATCCGGCGACCGCCCTGACGACGTCCTCATCGAACTCCCGACCGATGCAGGCGGCGATCTGTGCTACCTCGCGTGCCGGAGCCAGGCGGTCGAGACGCGCCATGAGCGAATCCTGCAGCGTCGCCGGAATGGCCGGCGGCGGAAGTGGTCCGGCGAGCTCGAGATCGCTGCCGCCAGCCGTTGTCTTCCAGATCGCCGATTCGATGACCGCTTTCGTCAATTCCTCGACGAACAGAGGCACACCCTCCGTACGGGAGAGAATGGCTTCGATCACGATTGGCGGAAGCGACCGTTCACCCGCCGCCATCTGGATGAGCGTTCGGGATGCTGGCCGCCCGAGGCGGTTGAGACTGAGTAATGTGACGTGCGGAAAATTCGTCCAAGACGTCGGCACGTCAGGCCGCAAGGTTGTGACGAGAAGGATTGGCAGAACCCGGATCCTGTCCACAATTCGCTCGAACAGCTCCGCCGACGTGGGATCGAGCCAATGCGCGTCCTCCAGGACGACGAGCATCGGCCGCTGCCGCGAAAGCCCCTCCATCTGTGCCAAGAGTATGCCAAAGAGCCGCGCCTTCTTCTCTTGCGGCGTCCCTCCTGGCGCCGCGTAGCCTCCACTGAGCGGCAGCCCCATCAGCTCGGCGAGCAACAGCGCCGCGTCTTCCCCGAACTCGCCGGCCGTGCCGAGAAGCCGCTCCAGCTTTTCGAGCTTTAATGAGGGTGCATCCTCTCGGAGATACCCGGCCGCCCTCTGGAGCTGGGTGACCACGGGCCAGAGCGCACTGTTGGCATGATGGGGCGAACAGTAATACCCGATGCGGAAGCGAGGTTCGTTTCGGAGACGCTCACGGAGTGCAAGGACGATCCGAGACTTGCCGATGCCGGCCTCGCCGGATAGCAGCACGACCTGACCCTCGCCGCTTTTGGCCATCTC
The DNA here is from genome assembly GCF_054063355.1 of Bradyrhizobium sp. USDA 4502. Classification (NCBI taxonomy): domain Bacteria; kingdom Pseudomonadati; phylum Pseudomonadota; class Alphaproteobacteria; order Hyphomicrobiales; family Nitrobacteraceae; genus Bradyrhizobium; species Bradyrhizobium sp. USDA 4502. Next base: position 2,409,041 of record NZ_JBSSGF010000001.1, on the reverse strand, counting down.
CCAGCGGTCGAGGAGGAGAGCGAGTTCGTGTTCGCGTCCGATCAGCGGGCCAACATCGGCGCGTCGCAAGGCCTCGAACCGACCCTCGGCTGCCGCTTCGCCAAGAACGCGGAACGCCGGTAGCGGGGCTTCGATCCCTCGGATCTGCTGCAGGCCCAGATCGGTGAGTGTGAACCAGCTGCCAAGGAGGCGCCGTGTGCTTTCGGAGATCACCACAGCACCGGGTTCTGCGAGCTGCTCCAAACGCGCTGCGAAGTTGGGCGTGGCCCCAACAACTCCCTCTTCCTGGGCAGCCCCTTCCCCGATGAGGTCGCCAACGACGACCGGCCCGGTTGCGATCCCGACACGCGTGGAAAGGGCGACACCCGCTCGTTTGTCTAGCCTCCCTACGGCTTCCACGATTGCAAGCCCGGCGCGCACGGCACGTTCGGCCTCGTCCTCATGTGCCTGCGGCCAGCCGAAATAGACGAGTACGCCGTCGCCCATAAGCTTGGCGATGTATCCCTCGAAGCGCGCCACCGCTGCTGCAACCGCCTGGTGGTAGGCCGCAAGGATCTCTCTCATGTCCTCGGGGTCTAGACGCACCGAGAGGGCAGTCGACCCGACAAGGTCGGCGAACATCACTGTCAGATGACGGCGCTCGGCGCGCTCCATTTTCCTCGACGGCGGCGAGGAACTGACTTCCGCCACCGGCAGCCCGCGATCGTCCTCCACCGCTCCGTCACGCGGCTGGGATAAGGCGGCGATCGCCGAGAGGAGCCTCTTGCGATGTCCCAGTGACGTGACGCCGAGCTCACGCAAATCCTCTGCCGTCAAGCTGAGCAGCGTCTCCGTGTCCACGTCGTTCTCACGAAATGCGCTTTCGTACTGGTCTAACCCCAGGCGTCGCAGCCAGTCCGCCAGCTCCATATCGACCTCCCAGAGAGCGCCGATCCTTAGCCGGAGGAGTCTAGCGCCGCCTACGACCGTACACAATCGTGATCCCCCGCTTGCCGGCAAGGAACGGCCGCGGTCTGCACCGCCCGGAGTGCCAGCGCAATCCCAGTCATCGTCCTGCCCAACCTATTGTGACCCCGCCGGAGAGCCGAGCGTAACGTCAGCCTTTGGCCCTGCAGAGACGTGCGGGTCCGGCAGAATGACCGCTTTGCGCCAAGGGCTGCCCTCCCCGCCAAGTCGGTGCTTGGCCCTTCCGAGACATGCGGCACCGGCATAACGTTCGGTTTGGGCCAAGAGTTACCTTCCTTGAACTGAGGGTTCGCCTGCGTCCTGCCTTCCTTTCTCATCCGAGACCGCCAGCCTGGAGCTCTGGGCCCCCCATGCCGACCATGGTCGGGAGCCCGGACCTGCTCGGCTTCTTTCCCCAGGACAGCTCGTTGGGGCAACTCGCAACAGCCATGCGTAGCAGTCGCAGACCTGCAGAAGCGAGCAGCCAGCTGGGCTGCATGGCTTTATTGAGCGACGGAGAGCATTTTCTCCCGATGCACTAGCAAAAAAGACCGAAGCAAATCGCAGACAGCGAGCCTCTCAACGATCGCTTGGTGCTGGTTCTCGGGTGCCCGAGATCCATGCCAAGCCCCATGCCGCGCCAGAACGGACGGGTCAAGGCCGCGAAGCGCTCGTAGGGCTTGGCCTTGAAGCGACCGGTCTGGTGTGGCTGCATAAGAGAATTGTTATCAGTCCCGGAATGGCTGAACGGTCAAACGCTGGAGCAACGCGGAGGCCAGAGAAAACGCACCCGGTCGCGTGTCAGGTGATAGCGGTGCCGCAGGCAGACGCGCGAACGAGTGCAGCCCCGAGACCGGTCAATAACGGCACCCGGCGCGCGCATTAGTGATAGCGATGCCGCAGGCAAATGCGTGACCGAGTGCCTCCGGCGAGGGGTTCATCGTGTCCTGGCGTAAGGCATTGCGATCCGAAGGGCGCAGCCAGCACAGAATCTCCAGCGGAGATCCAAGCGGGCTCCGGGCAATTGCATGTTTCCGCTTTTCGGACTGCGTTCTGGGTGTCACCATGCTCGTGAAAGGACGGGAGAGCCACCATGCGCAGGTGTGTCTCGGTCGGGGCGGTGCTTGTTGCGGGGGCGATCGTGGGAGGTGACGTTGCGGGCATTGCCGCGCCGACCCCGAACTCTCGATTCGCCGACACCAACCGCAGTGTACAGCCCGTCAATGTCGAGCTCGTTATCGCAGTCGACGTCTCCTATTCGATGGATATGGACGAACTCGCCATTCAGCGCGAGGGCTATGCACAGGCCATCATGTCGAAAGACTTCCTTCAGGCGCTGAGGGCCGTTCCGGGCAGCAAGGTGGCCGTGACCTATTTCGAGTGGTCGATGTCGGGCGACGAAAAGATCATCATTCCCTGGCGCGTGATCGACGGCCCGGAATCGGCGGATGCCGTGGCCGCCGAGATCATGAAAGCGCCGGTTCGTCGCGGCTCGAGTACCTCGATTTCCGGCGCGATTGATTTTGCGGTGCAGCTGTTCGAAGAGAACCCCTATCGCGGGTTGCGGCGCGTCATCGATATTTCCGGCGATGGGCCGAACAACGACGGAGCCCCCGTAACCGGCGCCCGCGACGCTGCCCTGGAGAAGGGCATCATTATCAACGGCCTCCCGATCATGGTGAAGGAGCCATCCCTCTCGACGACCGATATCGAGAATCTCGATCTCTATTACGAGGACTGCGTGATCGGGGGGCCGGGCGCCTTCATCATGACGATCAAAGATCGCGAAAAATTTCAGGAAGCGATCCGGACCAAGCTTGTTCGCGAAGTTGCGGGCCTCACGCAAGAGAGCGGGATCGTGCCAGCCGCGGAGAAAGAGCCCCGGGTGCCCTGTCTGATCGGCGAAAAACGATCGCAGGAGCGCGGCCGGCGGTGAGTGTCGAGGCAATCATTCAGAGGCGCCGGACGAACAAACTTTAGACAGCAGCATATTATGGTCGCCGCCCCACGCGCCGGGCATTGGAGGTGCTAATGTCCGTTCGCGGTCCACACCGACGAATTCCCGCGCTCGTCCAAATCGCGGCTGTTAAGGGTCGCCCGGGAAGGGTCGACGTACGGTCAAAACGGCGCGACTGGCGAAAAGGTTTTGGAAACTGTGCCCCAGCAGGCCGTCATCAGCGTATATTGGGGCACGAGGAGGTGCGATATGGCGACACCAGCTACCCAACTCGTTCTTGATACGCCGGCGGCGGGGTTCCGGCTTCCGGCCACCGACGACAAGACCTACGCACTGGACGACGTTGCGGGGAAAAAAGGCACGGTCGTCGTCTTCATCTGCAACCATTGTCCCTACGTTAAGGCGGTGATCGACCGCATGGTTGCGGACGCCCGCGTGCTGATGTCGGAGAGCGTAGGCTTTGCGGCGATTTGCTCGAACGATGCGGCGAGCTATCCTGAAGATTCATTTGAGAATATGAAGCGTTTCGCGAAGGCTCATGAATTCCCGTTTCCATATCTCCACGACGAGACCCAGACAGTCGCTCGGGCGTATGGGGCGGTCTGTACGCCGGACTTCTTCGGTTACAATGCCGACCGCAAGCTCAAGTATCGCGGCCGGCTCGACGAAGGGCGCACAACCCCGCCTCGCGCCGGGGCGCCCCGAGAGCTTGTCGAGGCCATGCGCGCGATTGCGACCACCGGTCTGGCGCCGGCTGACCAAAAGTCGTCCATTGGCTGTTCGATCAAATGGAAGGACGAATGAAGCCGATCGCTGTCAACGGGTTTCGTATCCGAGACCGCCGCGTGCGGCAGCATTTGCTGCACATGTGCGATTTGACTGGCGGCATCACGAGGGCGCTGCGGCTGCTGCCGGCGTCGCTTCGCCCCCTTCTCCAGGTCTGCTTCCGGGGCAACACGGACATCAACCGGTGAGATACCCGGTTAAGCCCGTCGAACATGACCCACAGCGGACGTTTCAGTGAACAGATTTACCAGGCTGGACGTACCGAACCGTTTTGCGAAGCCGCAGCAGATCGGAGCTCTGCCATCGCCTCTCAGGCAATAGTCGCGCGGTGTTGCAGCCAAACTTCCGATTATACGATCGTGCAGCGTTATTCACGGGTGCGAATCTCATGTTGGCTTTGCAGGCCCGACGCCCTAGAATCGTGGCGATCGCAGGACGAGCGAAATGCAGTATGTTTGCGACGCGCCGAAGGGTAAGACCTGGTTCCGTATCGAGACGGAAGGTGAAGCGGCGCATGAGTCGCGCCTGATGAACCACAACGTCGAGAAATATTTCCGCAACGAGCGGGAGAAGGCACTCCAGTCCTGGCGTCCGGAGCGGCCCAACGCGATCGAGCGCGACATCGGCCTCGAGGCCCATGTACGACGAGAGATGCCGGTTTTCCTCACGTTGCGCGACAGGGAGGGCAATGCACTGGCTACAGCGATGCTGCCACCGGGTGGCAAGGATCGCGGCAGGTTCCGGATCATCATCGTTGCCGCATCCAATGCCGATCCTTATCCTGAGCAGGAAGCGGCCATCGCTGCGCTGGGAGCGCATTTCGGTCTCACACTCGATCGTCACCGCTGCTTCCCTTATGGCCGCTAAGAAGCCTGACAAGTATCGCGCGGGATTGGAGCGACGTCGGGCTCATGGCCCCGTTTGGGACATGCCAAGCGGCCCGGAAGCTGTCCGCGCGCGAGCGTCTGCAGGAGCGCGCCGGCCTGACCTTCCGCGCGCGTTAAGAACGCCCAGAATTGCAGCAGCTTGCAGGATTACGTGGATCGTAACCCACGAAAGCGCGGACTGGCGTCCGCCGGTTTGCTCGCTGGCGACGTGATCGCGTTTTGGCTGATGTCGAACAGACCGCCGGGCAGTGCTAACATGGAGGGCTAATCGCTCGGCATTTTGATAACGATCTGCACAGCGACCGGAAGATTCTATCGGCCTCAGTCGCAAGCCGTTAGTCTTCAAGGGCAACTAGACGTTGTCAATGTTCACCTGAAACACGGGGGTTGAGAATGAAGACGATCTTGGTCCCGATCCAAAACATTGCGACCATGGCATCCACACTCGAGGCCGCCGCACGTCTCGCGCAACGTACCGGCGCCTACATCGAAGGCTTTCCGCTCCGGTTCGGTATCCCTCAATACTTAGTCGCAGAATTGGCTACTGGCATCCCTTTGGATTCCTACTATGCGAAGAGCCAGGAAGAGTTAGCCGAAATGCACCGTTTGTTCGAAGCGTTCATGCTAACGCACGATATTCCTCCAGCCACTGCCGGCTCGAGCCGACCATGCTTCGGCTGGCTGGAAACCGCGCCTGAGGGTGAAGACTTTGTTGGAAGTTATGGGCGTGCTTTCGACGTCATTGTAATGCCGCGGTCGGACGTTGATGCTGCCGGCCCGAACCGGCGCGCCATTGAATCCGCACTGTTTGAGAGCGGTAGACCCGTTCTACTGGCGCCACCAGACGCGCCAGGAAGCATCGCGACAAACATTGTGATCCACTGGAACGGTAGTACCGAGCAGGCTCGGGTCAACGCTTTTGCCATGCCGCTGCTTCGTCTGGCAGAACGGGTAACGGTGCTGACCGTGATTGGCGGACAAGACGTACCAGGCCCATCTGCCGATCAGATAGTCCGACAATTGCGGTACAACGACATTGCCGCCAAGCTAGTGAGCATAGAACTGGAAGACCGCGACACAGGTGAGGCGGTTCTTGATGCCGCCAGAGTACAAGGCTGCGATCTGTTGATAAAAGGAGCCTTTACCCGCAACAGGCTGCGGCAAATGATATTCGGTGGCGCAACCAGTTACATCATGGAGCACGCGGATTTACCCGTCCTAATGGCGCATTAGAACTGCGCGTACAATTCGCTCCGCCTCCGACGCAGTGCGGCGCGAGCAAGCATAGAATTGCTTTCTATCGCAGCTTGCCCAACGCAGGAGTGCGCCTTCCTCGCGCCCTGTCAGCCCGCGGCAATTCCTTGGGGCCTTTGGCTTTATCTCTGACCGATAAGAGATCCATCCCTGACTAGGTCCGGTTTGCGCCACAAGACCCTAGTCCAGTGATGGCTCGATATGCTTTGATGCGAGGAGCCGGAAACGCGTAGGTGGCCTCATGTACATGGTCATTCGAAAGTACACCAAGGTTCGTTCGGTCGCGGATGCTGCTCGCCGCGCGAAAAGTGGCATCGGTCAGATCTTAAGGGAATCGCACGGCTTCAGATCTTATTATGTATTGGACGGGGGCGAAGGCGTCGGCGTCGCTGTGATGATATTCGACGACCGAGAAAGCGCCATCGCGGCGAACGATAGAGTACTGGCATTTGTTCAAGCAAGCTTGCATGACCTTGATCTTGGAGACCCCGAAATTCTCGCCGGGGAGGTTCTGGTGGATATAGAGGCGGATGCGTCATCATTCGTGAAGGCTCATCCAGCGCGTGAACGCTAGGTCGTCACACAGGAAGGTGCTTAGAGGACTGCACCTGCGATGTCGGCCGTTGGCCGTTGCTGACGTAGCGCTCCAAACATATGTCCGCTTTGCGCCAGGAGCGGTCCTCCTCCCGATTCGCAGAATGGCCCTTCGCGACATATTGCAGCGCCGCGCGGCTTTGGTCGCTAAGGGCGTATAGCGGAAGTCCGATGGATGCGTAGGAACGGCGGTGCCGGTTGCGTTTGGTTCATCAGATCTGAGTTCCACCATCGCCTCTCAGGCAATAGTCGCGCGGTGTTGCAGCCGAACTCCCGATTATACGATCGTGCAGCGTTATACGGGAGCGAAACTCATATTGGCTTTACAGGCCCGTCGCCCTAAAATTGCGGCGATCGCAGGACGGGCGAAATGCAGTATGTTCGCGACGCGCCGAACGGAAAGACCCGGTTCCGTATCGAGACGGAAGGTGAAGCGGCGCACGAGTCACGCCTGATGAGCCACACAGTCGAGAAATATTTCCGCCGCGAGCGGGAGAAGGCAGTCCAGTCCTGGCGTCCGGAGCGGCCCAATGCGATCGAGCGCAACATCGGCCTCGAGGCCCATGTGCAGCGAGAGATGCCGCTTTTCCTCACGTTGCGCGACAGGGAGGGCAATGCACTGACTACAGCGATGTTGCCACCGGGTGGAAATGATCGCGACGGGTTCCGGATGATTATCGTTGCCGCATCCAATGCCGATCCTTATCCCCAGCAAGGCGCGGCCATCGCTGCGCTGGGAGCGCATTTCGGTCTCACACTCAATCGCGACCGCTGCTTCCCCTACGGCCGCTAGGGAGCCTGACAAGTATCGCTACTTGATTGGAGCGATGTCGGCTCATGGGCTCATCACGTCATTTCGTCGCCGCGCAGTAGTGGGGCGCTTTCGGGGAAAAAGCAGACATCAAACGGCAGGCAGGATCGGTTGGGTCGGTCGCGAATGACCCAAAGCAGTCTGTTGCTAGAAATCAACTGGATTGAATGCTCCACCAAGAGGGCGGCAATGCCGGGGCAGCCGGGACATCGTCAGAGTGCGATTGTTTCCTCGACTACATGTTTCAGCGGCGTCCCCTCAGCGGACAGGGTCATCCGCAGTTTGAGCTTGCCACCTTTCACCGCCCCGCTACGCACCAGGTTCTCAATTTCACGCTGCGATGTAACTCCGACATGCTTCAGAAATTTACGGATAGCCATATTGAAGCGGTCTTCATCGAACTCGGCGATCATGGCTGTTCTCCCTAGTCGGGCAGGCGAAGTCTAACATGAGGCGAGCAAAAACCAAACATCGAGACCCAACTCGCGTCGCCGCCGACCTCCTCGTCAACCTGATTGCCTACAACGCCGGCCCGGAGCTGAAGACTACACCTGAGGCTGCAAGGTCGGCCGTTTGAGGTGGACCGGACACGGCTGGCGCTGTCCCCGACCGCCGCTTGTGACCCTGGCTGTGTGAAAACGCTGGGCTGCTGTTATGATTCTCCTGTGATTCTTTGGGGGAATCGATGAGGCGCTTCGTTGAAGAGGCGGATCGTGGACAGCGGTCGCTGTTGCCCGAATGCCTCGATGACTTCATTGACGAGAGCAACCCTGTTCGCGTGATCGACGTATTTGTCGATGCGCTCGGTTTGGCTGAGATGGGCTTTGAGGGTGTGGAGCCGGCGGCCACCGGTCGGCCGTCGTACCATCCCTCGGTGCTCCTGAAGCTTTACATTTACGGTTATCTGAACCGGGTACAGTCGAGCCGGCGGCTGGAACGAGAGGCCGGGCGCAACGTCGAGGTGATGTGGCTGCTGGGTCGGCTCGCTCCCGATCACAAGACGATTGCGGACTTCCGCAAGGACAACGGCCTGGCGCTGCGCAGGGTATGTGCGCGCTTCGTCGAACTCTGCCGAGAGATGGGTCTGCTGGCGACGGCGAGCGTCGCCATCGATGGCAGCAAGTTCAAGGCCGTGAACAACCGGGACAGGAACTTCACGCGCGCGAAGATGGAGCGACGGCGTGCTCAGTTGGAGGAGAGCGTCGCGCGCTATCTGAGCCAACTTGACACGGCCGACCGCCAGGAGCCGACCGAGGCCCTGGCCACGAAGGTGACGAGGCTTACCGAGAAGCTGACGAAACTGAAGGAGGAAATGGGCAAGCTTGCCGTCTACGAGAAGCAGATGCTTGCGTCACCCGACCAGCAAATCTCCCTGACCGACCCCGACAGCCGCTCGATGGCGACGAGCGGGCGCGGCTCTGGTGTTGTCGGCTACAACGTACAGGTCGCCGTAGACACCGAACACCATCTGATTGTGACGCACGAGGTGACGAACAGCGGCTCGGATCGGGCACAACTTGCCAATATGGCCAAGCGGGCGAAGGCTGTTCTGAAGACTGAGACGCTCGAAGCTGTAGCCGATCGCGGCTACTTCAACAGCCCAGAGATCCTTGCGTGCCACGAAGCGGGCATCACGGTAACTCTGCCCAAACCGCTAACGTCCGGCGCTAAGGCAGACGGACGCTTCGGTAAACAGGACTTTGCCTATTTGCCAGAGGAGGACGTCTATCGCTGCCCGGCCGGGGAGCGGCTATCATATCGCTATACGAATGAAGAAGACAGCAAGGTGCTGCGGCGCTACTGGACCACGGCCTGTCAAAGCTGTTCGCTCAAGACCCAATGCACGCCTGGGTCAGAACGGCGGATTACGCGATGGGAGCATGAGCATCTGCTCGAGGCTGTGCAGCAGCGCCTTGATGCAAGCCCGCACGCCATGCGTCAGCGCCGCGAAACTGTCGAGCATCCGTTCGGCACCATGAAGGCCCGCATGGGAGCGACACACTTCCTCACCAAAACGCTTCCGAAAGTGGCGGCCGAAATGGCGCTCTCCGTCCTGGCCTACAATCTGACACGGGTCATGAACATCGTCGGGATCAAGCCGCTGATGGCTGCGATCGCGGCATGACACCAATCCAGTCCCGACTGCCTCGGGACTGGCGTTTTTACACGACCAAGACCCGATGCGGACGACAGAATTCCCCGTTTTCATTTACTGCATGCTAGCTTCGAGTGTCGAAGTCCAACAACTAGGGGCTGACATGAAGTCTGGATTTATAGTCGCTACGGCAGTGTTCCTACTTGTATCCGGCGCTGCGAGCGCCGCGGAAATCAAAGTGCTCGCCTCGGGCGCGACAAAGGAAATCATCAATGAAATACTTCCCGCTTTCGAGAAAGATTCTGGTCACAAAGTTGCAATCACATTTGCAGGCACCGCCAATATTAAAAGGCACATAGCGGCTGGAGAAACGTACGATCTAGTTATCGTCGGGGCACCGGTAATTGATGCGTTCGCACAGCAAGGCAAAATAGCGTCCGGCACTCGGACGGATTTGATGAAATCAGGTGTTGGTGTCGCAGTGCGGGCAGGCGCATCGAAACCAGATATCGGATCGAGCGAAGCGCTGAAAAAGACGCTGCTCGCAGCCAAGTCCATCGGCTATTCAAGCGGACCAAGCGGGGATCATGTGCTCAACTTGGTTGAGCGTATGGGTATCGCCGATCAGGTTAAGTCAAAAATGAAACAGGTCCCCTCTGGCAGCCGGATCAGCACGATGATCGAAAGTGGTGAAGCGGAAATCGGTTTTCAGCAGATCAGTGAACTGATCCACGAAAAAGGCATCGACTATCTTGGTCCGCTGCCCTCAGAGCTTCAGAAGATTACGGTGTTTTCAGCCGGCCTCCACACTGGCGCAAAAGAACCGGAGGCCGCGAAGGCTCTGGTCAAGGCACTGACAGCTCCGAACGCCGCAACTGTCATCAAGGCATACGGCATGGAGCCTGGCTGAAGCTTTCGACTAGACTGTACAGGTTGATGCCTTCCGACCGAACGTCCGCCTATGGCCCAACTCGGACCTCCGATGATGTCCGCCGTTGCGCCGCTGTCAGAGGCACAGCGGACATCGCGAGCGCCTTGTGGTGTTGAGAACGGCTCCCGGCGGGTGGGCCGCGTCAGGAATGCCCACCCGCCGAGCCGCGCCGCCAGACCATGCCGTGCAGCGGCGCATCGGAAAGCGTTATGGGCCGACGCGGTGGACAATGCCGGCTTGACCCTCGTCCTCGCGAGGGACAGCGGGGGCCGCCGAAACCAGCTTGACGCCGAGCACAGCCGCCGGCGCAAGGTCGGCTCGAGGTATGATCGCCGCGCCATCGTGCATCGTCCGCCAGGTCAATTCCGCCTCTAACCGCTGCGCTGCCAGCCGACTGGCAGATAGCTCGGCCATTTTGCGCTGCCTCTCCTCGTCAGACAACGCGGCGCTATGGTCGCTGACTTCGTCGATCTCGACGGCAAGCCGTGAAATCAGCGCGTCCTTGTTCATCCTGCGCCTGACGACATGCCGCTGAACGCTGTTGCCACCGCAAGTCCCGCCCGGACAGCTTGCTCTGCCGCATCTTCGCTTGCGCGCGGCCAGCCGAAATAGGCCTGCACTCCGTCTCCCAGAAACTTCGCGACGTGGCCCTCCAGTCGCGCAATCTCTCCCGCCACCGTGTTCGAGTAGGCCCGCATCACCTCGCGCAGCTCCTCGGGATCTAGACGGCGGCTGAGGTCGGTCAAGCCGACGAGGTCGACGAACATGAGCGTGAGCTGTCGGCGCTCCACCGACGCGGCGGGCCGCGCCCGCCGCCAGGTCCGCTGGTAGCAGGCCGATTGCATCGAAAAGCTTCCGCCGGTGGCCGACGGCCTGGACTCCAATCTCCTTGAGATCTTCAACCGTCAGGTGGGGCAGGATCTCAAGGTCAATTCCGTTGTCGCGGAACGTCTGCTCATAGGATTGCAGACGCAGGCTGCGCAGCCATTCTCCGATGTCCAACTTCGTCTCCGTAGTCCCCTCGATTGCGGATCCCCTCCTCTTCTTGTCAGGCGGCCGGTCGCTGTGCGGCGGACGGCCTGATGTTCTGGTTTAGCCGGAACAGGTTGCCGGGATCGTACTTGGCCTTCAGCGCGGCAAGACGAGCGTAGTTCGGGCCGTAGGCGCCGACTACGCGATCGGTCTCGTCCTCCGGCATGAAATTGACGTAGACGCCGCCGGTTGCGTGAGGCGCGGTCTCAGTAAAGAGCCTGCGCGCCCAGGCGATCGAACGTTGCTCATCCGCCGGATCGCGCCATCGCGTGTGAACGTTCATGACAAACTTCGCATCGCGGTGGGGGAACGCCGTGGCGTCGACGGCCTTACGACCGGTGGCGCCACCAAGCTGACCCATGAAAATCTCGCACTCCCCGGTCGGCAGGCTTGTCGTATGGCTCACCAGCGTGTCGAGAAGACCGTCGTTGAGCTCAACGAAATTGTGCGACTTCCAGTAATTACAGGCGCCGGGCGTGAGCAGTGGGTCAAACGCGGTCTGCCAAGCCGCGAAGGGCTGCATGCCGATCACGTCAGCGATCGGCTCTCCGAGCGCGCGCAGCGGCTCTAATGCATGCTTGCCCTCGTTCTCATCTCCCGCATAGCAGACGGCGAACGCGACGATCTTCTTGCCGTGAACCTCGGCGGGCAAGAACGGCAGCGGCGGCGCCTGCCTGAGCACCACCCACACCGTCAGTTCGTCGGGCGCCTTGGCGGCGACGTCGCGATAGCCCGCGAGCAGCTCCTTCGCCCGCGCAAAGGGGTGGACGATGAGTCCGGCCAGAACCATCGGACCAACAGGATGCAGGCGGAACTCGAACGAACTCACCACCCCGAAATTGGCTCCGCCTCCGCGCAGCGCCCAGAACAGGTCGGTATTCTCGGCGATGCTTGCCCGGACGAGCTCGCCTTCGGCCGTCACCACGTCGGCCAAGATCAGGTTGTCGGCGGCAAGCCCGAACTTGCGGCTAAGCCACCCGAAGCCGCCGCCCAGCGTCAATCCCGCAACGCCGGTCGTCGAGTTGATCCCGAGCGGGGTGGCGAGGCCGAAAGCTTGCGCCTCCTTGTCGAAGTCGCCAAGCGTTGCCCCCGGGTCCACGCGCGCGGTGCGGTGAAATGGATCAACCCGGACGGAGCGCATCAGCGAAAGATCAATCAAGAGCCCGCCGTCACAAACGGCATTGCCCGCAATGTTATGGCCGCCGCCGCGCACGGCGACCAAGAGGCCGTGCTCACGCGCAAGCCGTACGGCACGAATGATGTCTGCGGCCCCTCTGCAGCGCACGACCGCGCCTGGGCGGCGATCTATCATCGCATTCCAGATCGTGCGTGCTTCATCGTAGCCCGGCTCCTCGGCCAGACAAACGTTGCCTCGCAAGGTTTGGCGAAAGGCGGCAATTGCATCGCTTTCAAGCGTAGTCGCCCCGCCCTGCAGCGAGGCCAACCGGATCTCCGTCATGGCATCTCCTCCGTGACTAGTGGTCAGTATTGCAGCAGTCCGCTTCATGCTCTTGGACAGATCGGCAAAGGGGCGACCACCGCCCACGGCTCTTGCAACCTTGACGGCGCAGGATCGCCCGTTGCATGCCGCTCGAATTGCGAACGACAGATTTCCGCCTGGAGGTTAGTCCTCCGGCAAACGAATGGTTCTGCGACAGAATGTCTCGCGGATGAGGAGCGCCTACAACCCCGCGCAGGTACCGGCAAACGAAACCCAGAAAATCCGGTCCGCAGAGGGAACTTCGGGGTATCGGAACGGATGGTATCCGCTCTGGCCCCGATCGCTGAAGTCAATTCGCCGGCCGATGTCCGCTTTGCGCGCCAGCAGCTACCACTTCTCGCAAGTCAGCTCATGGCCTTCTGAGACATGCGGGGCCGGCTGAACGTCCGGTTTGTGCCAAGAGCTGCCTTCCTTCGACTGTGAGGCTTGGGCCTACCCGGCTCCGACCTTTCTGCACGCTGCAATGCGCCACAATAGTCACCTGGCAGAAGCAGGATGAAAGTCTGACCGCGATTCAGGATAAGTGGATGGTCACAACTTTGGAGAGTGCCCGGCTATGAAAGGAAGCGGAGAACTGCCCCACCCAAACCTACGCCAAACCACGCGGTAGCAGCCGTTCCCACTACTCCCCACTCTATCATTTCGATCGACGTTTCGCCGTTGCAAGGACAAATCTTGGAGGTCTGACGGACAAATCCCGACGGTATACCCGCCGCAATTTTTCGGTCTTGAATTCACAGGAAAATTTGCACGGGCCGGAGGAGTGGCTACTTCGGCAACTATCGGAGTCGATCGACAAAGCGAGGCGTTTGTTGGGCATACGCAGTGTCCCTCCGCACCGACTTTCTACTCCACGGATACCGACCTATTGGATTGCGTCCCCCCCGCCCATAGCAGCGCTAATGGACCCAACAGAATCCCGGCTGCGAGAACGGTGAACACCAGCAGCCAACCGCGCGCACTCTGCGGTCCGCCCGCAGCGTCGAGCGCGACGCCCGTCCCCCAAGCACCGACGGCTGAGAGCCCGAAGCCGACGGTGGAGTGCAGAGCCAGCGTCGCACCACGATGCTCGGAGACGGCCGCAGCGGACATGCCGGCCGTTAACGCGCCGGAATCCGCCGGTACTGTCAGGCCATAAATCAGCAGCAGCAACGCGAGCACCCACGCAGGCGCGGTCGCGTTGAGACCGATGATGATCGCAATGCACGCTGATGCAATCATCACAATCGTGATGGCGCGATGTCGTCCGAATTTTAATGCGGTCTCGTTGCCGAGGATGCTGGCCGGCATCGAGATCACCGCGAAGCAGAAGCTCATTAGCACGGGCGTCAACCACGAGGGTGCGCTTTGATGAGCGACGACGAAGGTCCAGAATCCGACCAGCCAGGTACGAATGCCGTACAGCTCGAAGCAGTGGGCTCCATAACCGAAGATGTAACCGAGAGCCTCGCGGTTTGAGAAAGCGGGCCCGAAATTCAACAGCCGCCCTGCCTTCGGAGCGGGCCGACGCCCCTCGATCAGAAGACATGCGATCACCATCGCGATGGGACCGATGCCCGTGCTGTAGAAAGCGACCCGCCAACCCCAGCGATTTGCCTATTGGCCTGCGGATAAGACGCGGGCCATTATCGACGCCAGCATCGGGACTGCGCTCGCCACGACGGCCGCTGAGGCTCCAGATCGCATCGCGCTGATCGAGGTCGTGCCGGCATCTGTGCCTTCGCCGGCGGGCGCCGCACAAACCGATCGGCGCTGGACGTACGCTCAGTTGCAGGACGACGCGAGCCGCTGCGCGAGCTGGCCGGTGGGGAAGTTCAACACGGGCGACCGCATCTGCGTCTGGGCACCGAACGTGCCCGAGTGGGTTGTGTTGCAGTACGGCGCCGCGCTCGCTGGCGTGATCCTTGTGACAGCCAATCCGGCATTCAAGCCGAGCGAGCTGGAGTTCGTCCTGCGTCAGTCCAAGGCCTCCGCCCTCTTCCATCTGTCGAGCTTCCGCGGCGTCGACACCGGTGCCGTCGCCCGCGAAATGGAGAAGATCGGCCTCAAGTGCTACTCCTTCGAAGGGTGGCTCGAGGAGATCCGGAGCGCGCCGGCTACGAACCGAGATCGACCCGGGACATGCTGCGCAGATCCAGTACACGTCTGGAACCACAGGCCGTCCCAAGGGCGCCCTGCTCCATCACCGCGGCCTGGTGACGAACGCGAGCTACATTGCGGCCAAGGCCGGACTGGAAAACGGCGTCTTGCTCAGCCCGATGCCGCTCTTTCACACGGCGGGATCTGTGATGAGCGTTCTCGGATGCATGACATCGCGCGCGACACTAATTCTACCGCTGTTCTTCGATCCGCCTACGGTCCTGCAGGCTATCGAAGCGAGAAAAGCCGAGATCATGTTCGGCGTTCCGACGATGTTGCTCGCGCTGATCGACGCTATGAAGACCGCACCGCGCGACCTTTCGTCGTTGCGCGTCGCGCTGTCCGGAGGCGCTCCGGTCTCCCCGGAGATACATCGGCGGGTGAAGGAAGCGCTTGGTCTTCCCGTCCTTACGGTCTTCGGCCAGACTGAACTCAGCCCGATTGTCGCCCAGACAAGCGTCGACGACCCCGAGACGGAGCTTGTCCACACCGTCGGAAAGCCGCTCTGGAATGTCGAGGTGCGGATCGCTGATCCGATCGATCTACGGGTGCGGCCGATCGGCAGCGAGGGCGAGATTCAGGTCCGCGGCTATCAGACGATGATTGGCTATTTCGAAGCGCCCGAGGACACGCGCCAGGCCATCGCGACGGACGGGTGGCTGCGCACAGGTGACCTTGGGACGCTTGATGAGCGCGGGTACCTGCGCGTCACCGGCCGGCTGAAGGACATGATCATCCGCGGCGGAGAGAACATCTATCCGGTCGAGGTCGAAGCCTGCCTTCTGCGGCATCCCGACGTCGCCGATGTCGCAGTGTTCGGGGCTCCGGACGAAAAGTGGGGAGAGGTCGTAGCGGCCGCCGTCCGCCTGTCACCGAACGCGTACGGATGCGCGGAGAAGCTGATCGAGCACTGCCGCGGGGCGATGGCGCACCACAAATCGCCGACGCTCTGGTTCGCCTGTACCGAGTTTCCGCTGACTGCGTCCGGCAAGGTCCAGAAATTCAGGCTGCGAGAGGCGTTGGCCGCCGGCACGCTCGACAAACTGGATTAGCGAACGACCTTCAGCGGAAGCGCCACGCCCAGTATGCGTCGCCCCGATCCCGCCGCTCAGTGACGTCGATCCTCATGAAGCGGTCGTGCGCCAGCGCGGCGCCGACCCAGAGTTCGTTCCAGGCATCGAACACCGACGGCGAGAGGTTCTCTCGTTCCGACATCAGACGCCACGACGTCTGACGGACGGTGAAGGCGTTTCCGTCCTGGCTCAGTTCGGCGTCGTCGCCCTGCCCGCGCGCGATCCGCGCGAACGCGTTCGCGAAGCCGGCAGCGCCCGGCTCGACGCCGCCGAGGTGCGTCACGACTTCGTCGAAAGTATGCATACCGATCAGCCTGGCCGCTGCGCCAGCTAGATGCCCGCCCTCGTCCGGACCGAGAGTAACGACGGCCTCCGGGACGATCGAAGTAATGTACTCCATCGAGTAGTTGCGTAGCACCTTGAGCAGCCGTTCTTCGGGCCAGGTATTTTCGGGAAGTTTGGGCGCACGCTCCGGATCGAAGGCCGGGCAACGCTCTCCCGGCGAGAACTGCAGCCGCTCCTCGGGAGCCAGGTCGTGATCCCACTCCTTGTAGTAACCCTCCAACCCGGGCTGCCCATCGACGGTCTGGCCGGTGCAGACGAAACCCAGTCGCGGATTGCCGAGAACGACGCCGTTGTTGGCGTGCCATCCCCGTAGCATGGCGCGCGATACGTCGGAAGGGATCCCGCAGATCGCCGTACCCGACCAGATCCATCGCGGCGGCGGGTACCGGACCCACGCCTTTTTGTCGCTTTCGTAGACGTATTCGACCTTCACGCCGCCGACCTGATTGGACAGGTAGTGATACTGTGCGCAGGCCAATGCGTTCGGCAAACCGTCAAGTCCGAGTTTCTTCAGACCGGGAAGGAAGCGGGCCAGTTGTTGACGGCGGAAGGTACGGAAAACGATTTCTGCCGCGCGCTGCGGCCCCGCTTGCGACGACACCTTGAGAATGAGGCCAGTCAGGTAGGAGTGATAAATCAAGTCTATGGCGCGATACGCTGCGACATCAGCGGCTGTTTCGTGGCTCTTTGTCTTCACTTCTTCGCCTCCAGGCCAGCCGTGACGAAATCGGCGATCGATTGAGCCAGCTTCTTCTTGTTTGCCTGCGTCTCGCCGTCGCGAGGTTGATACCAACGCGACGTCCAGTTCAACGCTCCGAGCAGCGGCTTGGCCGCGAGCTTCGCATCGACGCTGCGGAAATCTCCGGACGCCACGCCTTCCTTGATGACGCGAATGTAGAGATTCTCGTTGGCTTCTCGCAGCGCGGCCACTTCCGCGAGTTCCGCTCGTTCGCTTTCGTTGGTGCGCTCGAGCAGATGCATTTCCAGTCCCTGGGCGATCACGCGGAGGTACGGAAGGTGATCGATAACTAGCAGCGTGTGCGCGAAAGCCATGCCGTGCAGCCGCTCTCGCGGGGCGACCTGCAATTCGAAGGGCGGGCGGATTGCCGCGTTGGTCAACTCCATCCCACGGCGATGGACCGCAAAGAACAGCTCGGATTTGCTCCGGTAGTAGTAATAGATAGCGCCCTTGGTCGAGCCGATCTCGTCGCTCACCCGGTCAAGCGAAGTCGCGGCAAATCCCTGCCTCATGAACGCGCGCGCGGCCGCGTCCAGAAGTTCGACGCGTCGGTCGCCTAGCGGTTCCCCTACCTCGACCTTGCCGATCTTGCTCAATGATCTGCTCTCCCCTGAACGAGGTTGACAGTCAAACATACTACTCAGTATCCTGCAACATACTACTGGGTATCTAAGGAGGTGCCGCCATGCTGGACGACTACGCCGGCGTACGCGTGCTTGACGTCAGCCAGGGCTTTGCTGGCCCTTATTGCGGCGCGATCCTCGCGCGAGGTGGTGCGTCGGTGATCAAGGTCGAGCCTCCGTCGGGCGACTGGGCGCGCGCAATCGGCGGCGCCGTTGACGGGCACACGGCTTTCAGTCTGGTTCCGAATATCGGCAAGCGCGCCGTCTGCATTGATGGAATCAGAGAGCAAGGGCGCGCCCTCCTGGTGAGGCTCGCCAAGAGCACCGACATCGTCATCCAAAATTTCCGGCCGGGCGTCGTCGATCGTCTTCAGATCGCTGACCACCAGTTGCGGCCCGACAATCCGGATCTCATCTACGTCTCGATTCTCGGTTTCGGGGCCGGCCCCTACGAAAAGCGACCAGCCACCGACACCATCATTCAAGGCTTTACCGGAATGATGGAAATGAATCGCGACTCGCAAGACACGCCGCGACGCATCGGAATGTTGGCCGTCGACACGGCTGCCGGCGTCTATGCAGCGCAACAGGTAGGCGCGGCCCTCTATCGCCGCCTCACGAAGCGAGGCGGGCAGCACGTCAAAATTTCGCTGGTCGAGGTCGCCGCGGCCTTTCAAGCCATGCCGATCGTCGACGACGCGCTGCGCCGCCGCGGCCAGCCGAATGTGCCCTTGAGTGTGCCGATCGGAACTTTCGCGACTGCGGACGGGCACATCAATCTCTCCTGCGTGTCAAACGCGATGTTCCATGGCATCTGCAAGGCGCTAGGCAAGGCGGATTGGATCTTGGACCCGAGATTCGTGACGGAAGCTGGACGTCTCGACCATGCAGGCGAGATCACGGCGGAAGTCGCGCGTATCCTCCATACCAGGCCGAGCGTGTACTGGATCGAGGCGTTCGAACGGCACGACGTGCTGTGCGGTCCCGTGCAGGGCTATCGAGAGTTTCTCGACGATCCGCACGTCCGTGGTTCGGGGCTGCAGGCGACGCTGCAGGGCGGCGCATTCGAAGGGCTGCCCCTTACGCTGCTCCCCGGCACGTCGGCCGCAGGCACCCGCCTGCCCGCTCCGCCCCGGCTGGGCGAACACACCACGGAGGTGCTCGCGGAGCACGGATATTCGCAATCAGAGATCGATCGTTTCATCGAAGACGGCACGATCGTTCAGGCAAAAACCGAAGGGAGAAGACAATGAAAAGAAAATCAATCGCCGCATTGGGGGCTGCCTTGGTCGCAGGCTTCATGTCGTCCTCGGCTCTCGCCCAGGTATCGGACAATGTCGTTCGCATCAGCATTCTCAACGACATGACGGGAATCTATGCCGATGCGGGGGGCAAGGGATCCATCGTCGCTGCCGAACTCGCTGCGGAAGACTTCGGCGGTAAGGTCGCCGGCGCGATGATCGAGGTCGTTTCAGGTGACCACGCCAACAAACCCGATATCGCATCGAACCTTGCAAGAAAGGCCTATGACGCCGAAGGAGTCGATGTAATCGCGGACGGCGGCTCGTCCGCGGCGGCTCTGGCGATGCAGAACGTCTCGCGCGAGAAGAAGAAGATCATCTTGCTGTCGGGCCCGGCGACGGCGGAGATCACCGGCAAGGCTTGCTCGCCTTACAGCTTTCACTGGATGTACGACACCTACGCACTCGCTGCGGCGCCCCCGGAGGGCGTCCTGAAGCGCGGCGGAGACACCTGGTTCTTCATCACGGCCGACTACGCCTTCGGCAAGTCGATGGAAGCTGAAGCGACGAAGCGGATCCAGGCCGGCGGCGGCAAAATCGTAGGCGGCGTCCGTGCACCGCTGGATACGCCCGACTTCTCATCGTATCTGCTTCAGGCGCAGGGATCTGACGCCAAGGTCATGGCGCTGGCGACCGCGGGCAGCGACACCAGCAATGCCATCAAGCAGGCGCAGGAATACAAGGTTATCGGCCCGAACACGCAGGTCGTCACGTTCCTGATGTTCATCAACGACGTAAACGCCATGGGTCTGAAGGACGGACAAGGCTTGATCTCGTCGACGACCTACTATCACGATCTCGACGACGGTAGCCGAAAGTTCGCAAAGCGCTTCTGGGACAAGATGGGCCGGCCGCCGTCCATCGTTCAAGCCGGCGTCTACAGCTCGGTCCTGCACTACCTGAAGGCGATCGCGGCGACAAACACGGATGACGCAGACAAGGTCGCTGCGAAGATGCGCGAGATGCCCGTCGAAGACGGATTCACCCACGGCGCAAAAATCCGAGCCGACGGTCGCCTGCTACGCGATCTCTACGTGACCGAGGTCAAGAAGCCCGAGGAATCAAAGGGGCCTTGGGATTATTGGAAGATCGTTGCGACAATCCCGGGCGATAAGGCCTGGCGGCCGGTCGAGGAGAGCAAATGCCCGTTGCTCAAGACCCACTGACCCAAGGAGGTTGAGCATGGCGGACGATCCGAAGCTGTTGGTCGAGAACGACGGCCTGGTCACGATCATCACCATCAATCGTCCGGCGGTCCGCAACGCTCTCGACAACGAGACTGCCGCGGCGCTTGCGAAGGCGCTGCGGGGCTTCGACCGCGACGAGAGCCAGGCCGTCGCAGTCCTGACCGGCGCCGGTGGGCATTTCTGCGCGGGCGCGGATCTGAAGGAGCTCGCTGCGGGCCACGAATACAAGCCATGGGCCGGCGATCCGGACGGCCCATGCCATGGCATCATGTCGAAGCCCGTGATCGCCGCCGTTGCGGGCTACGCCTGCGCGGGAGGCCTCGGGGTCGCCCTTAGATGCGATCTCCGCGTCGCCGAGGAGACCGCCACCTTCGCCGTTCTTTCCCGGCGATGGGGTGTTCCGATGAGCGATGGAACGACCGTTCGTTTACCGCGCCTCATCGGCGCCGGCCGAGCGCTCGACCTGCTTCTGACGGCACGAAAGGTCTCCGGGACGGAAGCACTTGCGATGGGGCTGGCCGACCGGCTTGTCCCGACAGGCAAGGCTCTGAGCGCGGCGGTGGAGCTCGCGCGTCAGATTGCTGCGTTTCCGCAGATCGCAATGCGGTCCGACCGTATGTCGGCCATCCGTCAGTGGAACCTCTCGGAGAAGGACGCCATTGCTCTGGAGACCGAGCTCTCCGTTGAAGCTCGCGCCAAGGAAGCGCAGGCCGGGGCCGGTCGCTTCGCCTCCGGATCCGGCCGCCACGGTCAGGTAGGAAAGAATTGATGATGCGCGCGGTGATAGGACATCGCTTCGGCGGGATCGACGACCTCGTCTACGACGATACAACCTCACCGGCAATCGAGCCCGGTACTATCCGGGTTTCGGTGCGAGCCGCGGGCGTGAGCTTCGCGAACCTCCTGTTCATCGCCGGCAAGCATCAAAACCGGCCGAGTATTCCGTTCGTACCCGGCACCGAGATCGGCGGCGTCGTCAGCGAGATCGCGTCCGACGTCCGGACCGATCTCAAGGTCGGCGACCGCGTCTGCGCTGGTCTTCCATCCGGCGGGTTCGCCGAAGAAGCGATCGTTGATGCGGCCAATGTCTTCCGCATCCCCGATTCCTTGAGCTTCGAAGGCTCGACACTTTTCCCGACCATCTACGCGACGGCTTATGCCGGCCTTAAGTGGCGCGCGAACCTTCAATCCAGCGAGACCCTGCTCGTCCACGGCGCGGCCGGCGCCAGCGGTTTGGCCGCCGTCGAGGTCGGGCGCGCTTTGGGAGCAACGGTCATCGCGACCGCTGGAGGCGAACGGAAGATCGAAGCGGTGAAGCGGTACGGTGCCGATCACGCCATCGACTACCGCAGAGGCGGATTCCGGGATCGCGTGCTGGAGATCACCGGCGGCCGGGGCGCTGACGTCGTGTTCGATCCGGTGGGCGGCGACGTTTTCGACGAGTCCCTGCGCTGCGTCGCTCCGCTCGGGCGGTTGATTCCGATGGGCTTCGCCGCGGGCCGCATTCCGGAGATTCCCGCGAACATAGTCCTGGTGAAGAACCTCACCGTGATCGGTCTATACTGGGGATTCTATATGGCGTGGGGCAAGACTAAGGCGGATGCCGCGCTGCGTGAGAAGGTCCGCATCCTTTACGGAGAGATGTTTGACCTCTTCGAAGCCGGAAAATTACGCGCGCCCGTCGACGGTTCGCTGCCGCTGGCGGACTTCGCTACAGCGATGCGCCGCGTCGAAAGCCGGGAGGTCGTCGGCAAGATCGTCCTGATACCGGAGCAACGAGCATGACCGCGTCCTTGCAGCCAACCCACGAAGCCCCGTTTCGCGGACTGCGCGTCCTCGACTTCGGTCAGGGCGTGGCTTCGCCGTACGCGGGCTATCTCCTCGCCGCCAACGGCGCCGACGTGATCAAGGTCGAACCTCCTGAAGGCGATTGGTCGCGTCGTCTGGGTACGACCTACGGCAGTCATTCGGCATTGTCGGCCGTCTACAACCGTGGCAAGCGCAGCCTCGTTCTCGACCTCAAGAAGCCCGAGGCAATCGCCACCGCGCGCAAGCTGGCGGCAACAGCTGACGTGTTGGTCGAGGGCTTCCGTCCGGGGGTGATGGATCGCCTCGGCCTCGGATACGATGCGCTGAGCCGCGACAATTCCCGCCTCATCTATCTCTCGATCAGCGGCTTCGGACAGGACGGCCCCTACGCGCAGCGCCCCTGCTCCGACTCCGTCGGCCAGGCGTTCGCCGGCCTTGTCGCGGTCAACGTGGGCGCCGACGGGATCCCGCATCGGGTCGGGGCCACGCTTTCCGACGTCTGCACCGGTCTATATGGATTTCAGGCCATTTCGACCGCGCTGTTTGCCCGCAATGCGGTCGGCAATGGCCGGCACATCGACGTCAGCCTCTCGCAATCGACCGCAGCGCTGCTTGGTCACAAGTTCGCGGAACACGTTCTCGAAGGCGGCGCGCCTCGCCTCCTCAACGTGCCAGCCGGCAGCTACCGGACGAGCGACGGTTGGATCATGGTCACTCTTGTGACGGAAGCGCAGTACGGCCGGCTGTGCTCCGCCCTGCAGCGGGAGGACCTTGCCAGGGATCCGCGGTTCGCCAGCTTCGCGCTGCGCGCCGATTGTGCCGACGAACTCGCCGCCGAACTTCAGAAGGTCTTCCCGACCGACACCACGGCGTCATGGCTCAAAAGACTTCATGCGTCGGATCTCATCGCGGACCGGATTCTGAACCCTTCTGAATGGGTAGCCAACGAACAGGTCGAGGCCACCCGCGGCGCGCTGCGCACAGAAACTCCTAACGTCGGAGGCGTTGTGGCGGCACGAACCCCAGGAAAGGCGGCCGACCTCGAGGGGGATCTGCGTCCGGCTCCAGATGTCGGACAGGACTCCGCTACCATCCTTTTGAGCGGCTGGAGTTGAGCTTTGCCGTGATACCTCCACGACACAAACGCGGCCGCGGGAAAGCTTCACGAGCGGGAGCCTAGGTGTTCGGAGACCTGCTTTCCGCTGAGGGGCATCGATGCGACCGCGCCGTCTACGAGAACCACTCTCTTGATTGTCTTTCCTTGAACAAGCATTCGAGCCACCTCGCCAACGTTTTTCCATGGATTGGCGTCCGCCGCGGCGACTGGCCGCCCGCCTTTCCAGAACCACGCCGAATACACGCTGGAATGCGCAACGTTACTGGCTTAGCGAAAGTAGAATGACAGCTTGATGCGATCAGGTTAAGTGAGGTCACGACTCTGGAGAGTGCCCGGCTATGAACGTAAATGCGGCGTGCCCAACTAAACTCTACGCTAAAGCACGCTGTAGCGGCCGTTTCCACTACTCCCACTCAATCATTAAGGACGACGTTTCGTCGTTGATTTCCAAGAACAACTCTTCAAGTTTGACGGACAAATGCCGACGGTATACCCGCCGCATTTTTTCGGTCTTGAATTCACAGAATAATTTGTGCCGCTCGGAATATTGGCGATTCCGCTACCTATCGGAGTCAATCGACTGAATAGCTCTGCATACGTAGCGGAAATCGACACTGCTCGTACTGGCACGTCGTCGGTTCATATACCGTCAGAGATCGGGAAGGCGCTGGTTTGGTCGTCCGATGGTCCCCTACGCCGCTCACCCCCACTACTGCGCGCTATCGAAGCAGGTCCGCTTTCCGCCAAGACCTGCCGAGGCCGCTTCTGCGAAGCGGTTCGAAGCGCCGGTGCTTTGCAACCACGCGGTGAAGGGAGCGCGGCCTTGACTGCCACGTCATCCGACTCCACCGCTTTGGCTGAAATCGTGCAGATAGTGCTAGTGAGCTCGTTATTTACTCTGTGGTTCCACTCACGAAGAAGCAACGATCCATCGGGATTCGGTAACGGTGCAATGCGCTTTGTCATTTCAGGCGCCCACGATCTTTCTCTCTGGCACGTGCCGCGAGACCAAGCAGGGAGCCCTATGGCTCCACGCCGCGGCGCTCCAATTCGGTCTTTAACGCGTCAAAGAGGATCTCGGTTGGCACCATTGCAAGGCTCGTCCAGAAGATGATCGCGGCGCGTGAGGCGATTAGGTAATAAGTCATGCGGAGGCGCCTCCTAATGCGAGATGCCGGTTAGTCGAGAGATTGGAGCGTGACACCGAGCAGTCAGCAGAACCTTGCTTCCTCTTGATGCTGCTTAGAATGCCAGAGGCCACTTTTATTATCTTGTCCATTGTTGATCCATTTAGAGGGTTTGGGTTGGTTCAGATTGGTCGAGAGCATTAGTCGTCGCCGGTAACTTTGAGTTATTCGCGCGGGTTATGACTGGACTGACTTGCGCCAGCAGCCGCTTCCAGAGGCGCGTCAGGCGTCAGCGATCAATGAGGCGATGTCCTCGAGCGGACGCCGGCTGAAGTCCTTCGCGAACTCGCCCATGATCTTGCCTCTCAGGTCGCGGTGGAAGTGCTTGCGCATCTCCCCCAGGGTCCTGGGGTCGGAGACGACGACCAGGTGTTTTATGGTCCCGTCCAGGCTGAGCTTGTTAAGGTACGCGGCCGTAGCTGCCGCGAAGTCGTCCTCGTCAAGCCGCCTGCCATCGGGGTTGGCGGAGCCGGCGTGGCGCACACCCGAGCCTGAGTGGGCGGGCGCAGGCGGAGCCGCCGTGATCTCGACCAGATGCACCCCAGGTTTCACGCCCGTATTGCGGAACAGACGGACTGTCTCGCCGTCAGCGACTGCTACTGTCGTACCGGTAGGTAGAATCATCGAAAGATCTCCTGTTCACGATCCTGCATAAACGCCCGGCGGGGCTATGATACTTGCATACTGGCGGCCTGCTGCGCCTCTTCGATAAGCTCCTGACGCGAAGCTCCCCAGAGCAGGGCAGTCCCAACGACGGCCGAAAGAATCGACGCAGCGAACACGGCGATCTTGGCGGCCGAGAAGTCGGAAGCGCTTGGAAACGCCTGCCCGGCGATAAAGAGCGACATCGTGAAGCCGATACCAGCGAGGGCTCCCGCCCCGGCCAACTGCCGCCACGTGTACTCTGCCGGCTTGACGGCTATGCCTGCGCGCACGGCCGCAGCAGCCATGAGGAACACGCCGAGCGGCTTTCCTATGACGAGGCCAGCAACGATCGCGGCCATGAGCCGGCCATGCCCAACAAAGACGCCCGGATTGATCGCCACGCCCGCATTCGCCAGTGCGAAGATTGGGAGGACAGCGTAGCTCGATCGCGCGCCGGCGTGCCGCAGCAGCCGATCGGCCGGCGATTCAAGTCTGTCGAAGATTGCATCGAGCGCGTGCAGCGCCGGGGTGGAGGGGCCGTGCCTGAGAACCTCACCCTCGTGCCGGGCCTCGGAGGCGATGATGGTGCTGGCCTGCGTCATCAGGGCAGCCAGGTTGGCGGGCGGGCGCGTGGGAAACGAACAGCGCCAGTACCACGCCGGCCAGCGTCGCGTGGAGACCGCCCGCGTAGACGAATGTCCACAACGCGATGCCCAACAGGATGTAAGGCGAGAGAAGGTAGACTCTTGACCGGCTCAGCAGCGCCAGCGCGACGACGACCGCCGCGGCGGCGGCCAAGTATGCCGGATGGATATCGCCGGAGTAGAACACAGCGACGACGACGATCGCACCGATGTCGTCGACGATGGCCGCCGCGGTGAGGAAGATGCGCAACTCGACGGGAACGCGGGCGCCCATCACGGCGATTAAAGCAATCGCGAACGCAGTGTCGGTCGCCATTGGAACGCCCCACCCGTACGACCACGGCCCCGCAGGGATGACCAGCGCGAACAGAAGCGCCGGCACGACCATGCCGCCGAGCGCGGCGGCGATCGGAAGCGCTGCGGAGCGGCGGCTTGCGAGATGACCAACTGTCATCTCGCGCTTCACTTCCAATCCCACGACGAGGAAGAACACCGTCAGTAGGCCGTCGTTGACCCAATGGAGAATGGACATCTGAAAGGCTGCGTCACCCAAGCTCACGCCGAGCTCTTGGCGCCAGAGCGCCTCGAACGACGGCCCGACCGGCGAGTTCGTCAAGACCACCGCCGCCACGGTCGCGAGGACCAGCAAAATGCCGGCGGACGGGCCCCAGCTCGCGAAATCCAGGGCTGCCGTACGGACGCGGTGGCCGAGCGTGCCAAGCATCGCGTCGACGAGAGAGCTCTCGTCCCACGGTCCGTCGTAGCGCCGGCGGTTGATGTAGAAGGTCGGCGTGAATCTCACCCCGCTCGCACGTGAGCTTGCGACGTCCGCCTCCACCCTTGCTCTCGCGCGCCGCACGGCGTCGCTGTCGCCGAGCGCGAAGTTGGCGTTCACGCCAAGATCGGCGGCCACCGCGACGAGGTCATCCTCTGTGAGCTGCATCGACCTCGTCATCAGCTTGATGTGCGCGGACCAGAACGCCTCTGGCGTCTGGGCAAGCTCGGCGAGCTCGGCGGCCCGAAACGAAAGGCTGTTGTCCGTGAGCGGCCTATGGCGGAAGGCGTAGCAGACGCGGTCGCCAAGTTGGTCGCGTGCTTGCGCGATGCGCTCGTTGGCAGCCCTGCAGTGCGGGCACGCGTAGCTGCCGTACTCGACGAGCGTGATCTCGGCATCGGTGGGACCGAGCACGTGGTCCCTCTCGTGGTCGACCGGACGGTCGAGGCGGCCGGGCGGGATCATGAGCTGCATCGCTGAACCGATCTCAGGTGTTAGCGCCGGCTACGAAGTCGGCGCAGCCGCTGCTGGGTTGACGACGTGGAATACGCCGCCGTTGGGTGACGGCGTGTACGCGATCTCCGCGCCGACGATACGGCCGGGGAGCCCAGCTGCGTGCACGCGCGGGAGGAAGAGGCGCACCAGCGTGCCGCCGCCCCGCTCGCTCTCAATACAGACCGCGCCGCCTCGTCCCTCGGCGAAGCGCTTGACCTGGAGGAGCCCGAGGCCGGTGCCGCGGCCCGCGGCCTTTGTCGTGAAGTACGGGGTGAATGCCTGCGAGAGAACCTCGTCGGGCATGCCCTCCCCGTCGTCGGCGACGACGATCTCGACGAATCCCCAGGCCGTGCCAGCGGAAGGTTCGACGTTCCGCGCCGCGACGGTGATCGCGCCGCCTCCAGGCATGGCATCGGTCGAGTTTCGGCAGAGGTTCAGCAGCGAGAAGTACAGCTCCTCCGGGTCAGCGTCGAAGTCCCACAAATCAGGGGCGATATCGGTGCGGACCGTGATGTCGGAACGCAACGCCTGGTCCAGCGAACCCGCCAGCGCTGCGAGGCGGTTGCCTGCGACGAACCCGCCGATCGACTCGGGGTATGGTCGCGCAACGTCGAGGAGCTGACGACTGAGCAACGCTGCTCGCGTGATCGCGTGCTGCATCTTGCTGATGATGGCCTTTCGGTGTGCGGCGTCGCTCTGGCACTCGAGCAGCCGCAGGCCGCAGTCAATCACGGCGAGAAGGTTGTTGATGTCGTGGACCGCGAACTGCGCCACGTCTCCGATCGCCCTCGTTCCCTCCGGCCTGCGGGAGGAGAACACGCCGCGCGTATCGGACCGTGGGAGGGGCCGGCGCAGAACCCCGGAGATCTCGCCATCGCGCCCGACGAGCGGGATCTCGACGCACCTGGACGCGATGAGATCACTGCCGTCATCGCAGACGCTCCACACCCTTGCGCTGAATGCGCGCTGCACTCCAAGCACGACGCCGGCGCTGTCCGCGAGCACGACGACATCCTCCAACGGAGGGCTCTTGACCACGCCGAAGAAGGAAACGTCGGTTGTCTCTTTGATCTGCATGTCGGACCTCCTGGCTTGGGATCGTTCAATGGAACGCCGACTTCGGCCCCTACTCGAGGGCGGGCGACGACGGCTCGGAGATTGAGTCTATGACAGTCAAAAGGAAAATCACCTCTCGCCATGGAGTCGATAGCCGACCGTTATCGGGATGACTGAGAGACGCTTGGCGCGCGCTTCGACGACTCTCCATCCGTCTTTTGCTCATCGACTGGGCTTCCCGCACTCGTCGAGTGCACTACGCCCATCCGATCCAGCGCCGTTGCCCGTCGGCCCTAAGGAGGGGCGGCCGGTCCTCGGGAGGGAAAGGACCGGCCGCGGGCGAACCACGGCGAAGGGGCGATCGCCGTGCGCCGAGCACTTGGGAAGCTGCCTGCCTCCGTGAGGCAAAGTGGTATCCGACGAGGAACGTCGGTGCGAGTGAAGCAATCCAAATCTCAACAACTCTTGCCGAATGCGTACGCCAGCGAGGCCGCTGATATCGATCGAGATCGACAGCCTTTCGGCCGCGGCGCGCCAATTGAAAACGCCGCTGCCAACAGTCAGCCGCAATATCTTCGAGGTTGAGTCCCACCTGTCGACAATACTGATCAACCAAGCTGCAAGCCCGTCCTTAACCCAAGCGACGATCTTCCAACACTCGCGCCATGATATACTGCGCTCCGAGTTTGCGAGCTCGTCGACATTTCACCTTAAGTAGCCCGGCCATTCTCTTGACCGATCACGCAGCGCCATGTCGCAAGACGCTCAGTCGGATGCTGATTCATCCAGTTGGCAAGCTGCGGTGCGCCCATCAGGCAGGATTGCATCGAGACGTCAGCGAAGTCAGAGGTGGTGACGGTCTGCTCGTGGCAATTTTCCGGAGAAGACAAACTGCAGAGCACGGCGATGATCGCGATCATGATAGGCCCCCCTCGCCGTGATGAACGTCTGCGCCGCTGCGCATATGGCTCGCGGATGCCTCGTCCAGCTGCTCGCGGACGGGCTCAGATGGCGGAAAGACACTGTCGTAGATCGCTCGGGCTTCTCGAATAAGGCGAGCTCGCTCCCGCTCGGACTTTGAGACAAATCGAATAACCTCACCCACGTTTTCACTCCTGTTATACTACGCTACTCATTTCATCCGGCGCCGCAGCGATCTGCGAAAACCTTCTTCGTGTTGGAGCGGTGAAATCGACCTAGGTCATGTTCAACCTCGTTCAACAACACTCCGACGGGACTCAACGAGGCGTTAGCGTCAGAGCTGTCCTCAACCGGACGGCCCGAAGATGGGAGCGGTGACGCGGTGATGATTTGAAACCACATCCAGGTGGTTATGAGCGGGAAGATAATCACCTGCAGACCTCGTGCATCGCATTGTCAGAGAATAGTGAGGGTCAGCTGACGCATTTCGTCGCGGACAGATGTTTGAAAGCGTCAATCACGGAATCGATCGCAGTTAACACCCGCGCGCCGTCGACGCGGCCCGCAGCGACTTGCTGCCGCATCACGGTCTCATACGATGAGGCGGCGTAGGTGCGACAAGTCTTCTCGTTGTCGGTCGCATTATCGGGTTTGTTGTGTACAGTCGCCGAGACCGCGCGAGCGCCGTGAACATTCTTGTTTAACGTGGACTCCGCCGCAAGCCCGGGAATTGTAGATGCATTGATCAGAGCAGAAACGATGAGAACAGTGACTCTCCTCATGAGCGGACTCCAGAGCGCGAGTTGTTGCGAGGAGACTTACATTTCTGCCGGTCCATCTTCTATTGCACATGGGTTGTTCAGGGTGCGGCTGTAGTTGCGCCACATAAACCTTGGCTTAGAAGAGGCGAGTGACGGTTTCGGGTGCCAGCCGAGGGGCCGCCGCCCTCACCCTCCTAGCAATTTGACGGGCTCCAGGAGTTGACGAGAATGTTCGCTACAGTGAATGCCTCACCCGTACAGTGAATGCCTCACCCGAATTTCCTGGTGCTTCGCCAGTCGCGCTCAATTCTCGTGAGCGGATACAGCGACTGAGGCGACGAAACAGTAACCGCGTCCGGGAATGTTGATGATGAAGCGATTCCCATCCTGACCATCACGCAACGCGCGACGCAGCGCTGACATATGAACCGTGAGGTTAGCGGGCTCAACGAAAACATTGGGCCAAACGCGAGCCATCAAATCCTGCTTGCTAACCAACTCTCCGTGGCGTTCAAGCAAGGCAATCAGGACTTCCAGAGCACGACTTCCAAGAGGCACGGGCTCGTCGCCTTCCAGCAAAAGGTACTGCGCTCGAAGCAGGCGAAACGGTCCGAACGAAGCTTCTATTGGCGTTGCGCCGGCTGGTTCGGTTCGTTTCTCGAAGAGTGGACTGGCTGCATTCGGACACTGAACGACACGTCCGACGAAACGCTCCGGTTCGAGATGAAACCTCTCCAAGCGTCGGAAAGCTGCAGTCGATCGCATAATGACCTCGCTTGCTTCGACAGGGCTAATCCCCGCACAGATGTTGGTGACTTGTAATCTGACAGGTTGGAGCGCTGCGAGCTATTCCGCGCAGGTGGCGCGCAATGACAGATTTGGCTGCGTTGCCTAAACCTAGATTTACAAGCCGGGAGGCGGCTTCGATCGGGCGGCAGATTGCAAGTGCAATGGCGGGATCACAGCGGAACCGGACCCGCGAGCCGGCAGTTGCAAGATAAGGTCGGCGGCTTGGCGCCCGCCGGCCCTTTCTCTTGGTTTGCTTTGCAGATTGCGCGAAGGCTCAACTCGTCCGGCCGCGCGAATAGCACATCGAGCAAGAACGCACACCTTAAGCGCTTTGCGGCGTGTTAGGCACCAGCTTGAGCTTGTCAGCCATCCGACCAAGTTCTGGAAGCGAACCGGCCTGCATCTTCTGCATCGCCCTGCTGCGATGCACCTTCACCGTGGCTTCGGCGATGCCGATATCGTGGGCAATCTGTTTGCTCAGGCGACCGCGCGCCACCTGAATTACGATCTCGCGCTCCCGCGGGCTTAGGGAGGCGAAACGCTGCCGTAGGGAGACCAAATCCTTGTCATTCTCCCGCCGCGCTCGATCGCGGGCCAAGCCAAGCTGAATGGCATCGAGAAGATCCTGATCGCGGTACGGCTTGGTCAGGAACTCGATCGCACCCCGCTTCATTGCCTGCACAGACATCGGTATGTCGCCGTGGCCCGTGACGAAGATGATCGGGATCTCCCTGTTCGCCGCAGCCAGCTCGCGCTGGAAATCGAGGCCGCTTTGGCCGGGCAATCTGACGTCGAGCACCAGGCAGGTAGGGCAATCCGGTGGATCGGATTTGAGGAAGTCGGAAATGGAGGCAAATAGCTGAACGTTGATGCCGAGCGATCGCAGCAGGCGCCCAACCGACGCGCGGAGATCCGGATCGTCGTCGATGACCAACACGGTGGAGGTTGCGTCAGACATCGCTGCCACTCGGAAGAGATCGCGAAAATCAGCCTGCATCTTGCTTTTGCAGGTCCGACAACACCGCGCATTTCTAGTCCCAATCCCGGAACCTGAACAGCCCCTTTTTTCTGAAGGATGCGCGCCGGGAACACCAACGCTTGCGAGCACTGACACAACTCGTTTCCTCCGGACCCTCGGGTCGACTTTCGTCTGAAGTTCGATCTCTGGTCGGACCGATAGCTGCTGAGGGAAGCTGCCCATCGGCACTTGTATGCCTCGCGTATTCAGCGCTCGGCGGATCGAGCCGACGCCTTGGCTGCATCGTCGAACGTAGCCCTCTCGGCTCGCCGCTCGTAGTCGTCGGCAAGAGCCTTAAGCTGAGCCGCAATGGCTTGGTCCGTCATGCTTTTGGCAGTGCGAAGCAAAGTCTGCGCTGTCTTCAAATATTCCTTGCCTCGCTGTGAGATCTGAAGCGTCACGACGCTCTCGCACGGTTTTTGGGCGACTGGTCGAAAGCGAATGGGAACCAGCCCATCCAATTGTGGTCACCTTGGCGGCGCGCCTTGAAGCCATCGACGCACTTCCTGGAGCAAAGCGGCGTTCGCCACGAATAATGGCGGACGAGACCAAACTTGCCCCCACAGACCGCGCATCGCATGGCCTTGTCAGACCCGTGGCTTTTCAAGTGGTAAGGCATTGTTTTCTCCTCTTGGCCTGTGCGCATTTCGGATGCACTAAAACTAAGAGGATTGTCACCAACGGCTCAATTGAGCGCAGGTTGAGCTCGGACATCCAAGGGGGGCGGGACGGTGATACGAAGGCTTAGGGCGCTCGGGCGAGTCCTAGAGTTCGCCCGCTACGATCCCGCGACTGCTTTCGTCCGGCGAAAGCCTCGATTTGCAAGTCATGCCGGATAGGCTTCGCAATCATCGTCCAGATAAACCAAAGTTTACGGGGCACAGGCGGCACACTGGTGGCATTCTCTCAGATATCAAGCAATGTGAGTGTTACTATAATTGGATAGTTATCTGCCCGCAGACGCGTCCAGCGAACGGCCATGGGCGGTATGATGAAGAAGGTACTAGTTTCGGTCGTCGAAGATGATCGGTTCCTTCGTGAGTCCATGTACAGGCTCATGAGATCGCTGGGTTATACGGTCGAAATTTTCGCGTCTGCGGCGGATTTTCTCGCCTCCCCGCGGCTTACCGAAACAGCTTGCCTGATCGCCGACATCCATATGCCTGCTATGACCGGGCTCGAACTCCACCGGCATCTTGTCGACACGGGCAACGCGATACCGACAATCCTCGTGACGGCCTTTCCCAATGATGCTGATCGGGCTTGCGCCCTGAACGATGGGGTCTTGTGTTACCTGCGTAAGCCGGTGGATGAGGACCATCTCACACGATGTGTTTGCGCGGCTCTCAGGTCGGCAGGCTCGCCTGAGAAGGGGTCGTGAGCTCCCGTTCCGCCCTCGGCAGTGTGAACTGGAACACGGCGCCGCGGGGTTCGTTCGCCTCCGCCCATAGCTTGCCGCCATGAGCGCGGATGATAGACCGGCAGATCGACAGCCCCATGCCGGTTCCATTGGACTTCGTGGTGTAGAAGGCGTCAAAGACCCGGTCGAGATGTTCCGGATCAATGCCCGGCCCAGAATCGCGCACGGCCACGACGGCGCCTGCTTGGCCTTCCTCTGCGCTGATCAACAACTCTCTCGCCCCCTCCTCCATCGAACCCATTGCTTCAGCCGCATTCAGAATCAGATTCAGCAAGACCTGTTGCAGCTGAACGCGATCCCCCAGAACCGAAACTAGCCCCTCTGCAAGCCGGGCCTGGACCGAAACGCCATTCCTGAGGGTCACGCTTCGAGCCAATACGATCACTTCGTTGATTGCCACGTTGAGGTCAAAGCACTCTTTTCGCGGCGGCGCTTTCTTGATTTGCTCTCGGATGCGATCGATGATTTCTCCTGCCCGATCAGCATCTCCGACGACACAGGAAAGTGCTTCCCTTACCTCACCTAGGTCCGGCGACTGCATCTTCAGAAAATTCTGGGCCGCCCGCGCGTTGTTACGTGCGCTGGCGATCGGTTGCGCGATTTCGTGCGACAGCGAGGCTGCTAACTCTCCCATCGTGCTCACGCGGTTCATGTGGGCGAGATTCGCCTCGCTTTCCCGCAATGATTCCTCAGCTTGTTTGCGCTTTGTCACATCTACAGCGGTACCGACAAACTGGATGAGCTCGCCGTCTTCGTTGAGAACCGGATGACCTGAGGCACTGATGTGCCTAACTGTTCCGTCTGGCAGCACAACCCTGTACTCGGCATAGGTGTCAGTTTTTTTGCGAAGCGACTCCTCAAATCTCTCCTTTACCCACTCGCGGTCCTCGGGGTGGATCTGCAGTCGAAAATTTTCTCGAGAAGGTAGGCTCGACCGTGGATCCAGGCCGTAAATGTGGAACATTTCCTCGGAACAATACAGCACCTGTTCCGTGCGGGGATCCCAAGCCCAACTGCCTGTATGCGTCAGCTTCTGCGCTTCGGCCAAATAATCCTTACTTCGCATCAGAGCTTCCTCGGCGCGCTTGCGTTCAATGAACTGACCGATCTGGCTGCCGATGGTGGCCACCATGTCGAGCAGCTCTTGATCGGGTTGCTTGATCTCGCGGCTGAAAAACTCGATCACGCCCAAGACTTCGCTCCCGAGCAGGATAGGAAAGCCGATGGCCGCGTGTAGTCCTTCGCGTTCGGCGATGGGTCCGCGCGGCAAATTTTTATCAGGAACGACATCCGGAATGTATACGGGCTTAAGGCTGGACCACACCCGGCCCGGTAGTCCCACCCCCGGATTGAAGGTGAACTGCCAATCGGCTCTTTCAAATTCGGGGATTTCTATCGACGCTTTATGCCAAAGCTCGACACAGCGCAGCGCCTCGGCCTCCCGGTCCACACGCCAGAGCGCGCCTACGTCCCATCCCAGACACTCGCCCATGGCCCGCAGTATTCTCGGAGTGACCTCCTCGATCGTGGCCGCTTCCGCCAAGACCTGCGCGACGGTGTGCTGCACGCGGAGGCGGTCCTCCGCACGCTTGCGCTCTGTCAAATCGAGCACGAATGCTAGGCCCTCGTCGCCTCCTTCTCTGAACAGAGCGACGCCAATAAGCACAGGAACGCGGCTGCCGTCTTTCCGAATATACTCCTTCTCGAAGGGCTGAACTATCCCGGTTGAGTTCAGTTCCGCCCGAGTCAACATGTCGCGCTCGCGCCATTCCGGCGGCGACAGCTCGGTCCAGCGCACGCGGCCCGAAACCAGGTCTTCACGGTCATATCCCACGATACGGAGAAACGCGTCATTGGCCTCGAGAATTCGACCTTCGCGGTCGGCAATGATGATCCCAATGATGTTCGCGTCGACCAAACGCCGAATCTTCCCTTCGCGGTCTGCGACGTCGCGATAAAGCCGCGAATTTTCGAGTGAGATCGCCGCCTGCGACGCAAGCACCGTCAACAGGGCGACGCGGTCGGGCGTAAAGGCCATGGGCGTCAGATTGTTCTCCAGGTAGAGGATGCCCGTAAGCCTTCCCTGGTTGATTAACGGAAAACAGAGAATAGAACGGAGATGATTCTCAACGATGTAGTGATCGTCAGAATATGGATTGCGAGATGACGCGTCGTCGAGAATAACGCTTTCCCGGGTGCGCAGAACATAGTGGATCACCGACTCCGGCAGCACTGTCGCAGCCACCTCCTCGTCGCGCAGATGCACGGTCACCGAATCGCCGTCCGTCGTGGCTTCGGCGGCGATCCGTTGCTCAGCTCCGCGTGAAAGAAGCAACAAGCCTCGTTCGGCGCCAGCCTGTTCGAGCGCCGTGCGCATAAGCATTTCGAGCAGCTTCTCCAGCACGATCTCGGCCGAGACGGCCTGCGACACCTTGATCACCGTTGCGAGGTCGAGTTGCTCGACACACGCTGCGATCGTGTTTGTCGAAGCAGGTGCGGGCTCTTCCATCCTGAGGCGCGGATACATCGCATCCAGTTGGCGCACCTTGCCGTCCGCGCCCCAGCGCAGATAGCAGTCGCGGGCGTTTCGCAGATACAGGTGCGCGATTTGCTCGAAGCCGCACGCGGTGTAAAAGCGCGCCGCCAACTCATTGGCGAGCGCCTCGTTGTGGACAAAGCCGTTTGCCCGTGACGAAAGGATGGCTTGTTCGTAAAAGTTCATGGCATCGAACGCGCGGCCATCAATCCTGGCAATCTCCGCATCAACCAACGCAGCGCGGTTCTCGAAGTTTTCCGGACAGGCTGCGGCCCAGCTGGCGAGCTGACGGTGATGAGGGGCCAAGGCCTCCAGAGACGGCGTCCGCTGGCTGGCGGGCATCGAATCGCAAAACGCCGCGTACGACAAGGCGCCGTAGAAGTGATAGTCGGCCGCCTCCATGATCGTGAGGGACATGCTCAGAAGCGGCTGCGCCTTCGATGCAGCATCAACCGCCGTCGCATAGTCACCAGCCAAAAAGCGGGCCTGCAACTTGCAGATCCAATACAAGCATTGGGCGGCCGTCACGTCCGAAGTGTTCGCGAAATCGCGTTCGATTCGCTGCTCATCAAACTGCCCGCCATCCAAGGAGCCGAATCTTGCCGTTGCGCCGCGCAGCATTCGCACGATAGCGAGTGCCACACCGACGATTTCAAGGTTTGTGCCAAGCTGTATGTGGCCCAAGTGTACCCTTTCAGCTTCACGTTCGATGTCGGCAAGCGCATCACCGACCGCAAGAAGATTCAGGACCCTCAGCCCGGAGCAGATCCCTGCATACACGAGGTCGCCGGTTTTCTGCGCCGCATCAAATGCGCGGCCGATGAGTTCACAGCATGTTCTGATATCCCTTGTCCAAGGCATGACCATATTTCCGAAGTT
Source organism: Bradyrhizobium sp. USDA 4502 (assembly GCF_054063355.1). Lineage (NCBI taxonomy): Bacteria > Pseudomonadati > Pseudomonadota > Alphaproteobacteria > Hyphomicrobiales > Nitrobacteraceae > Bradyrhizobium > Bradyrhizobium sp. USDA 4502. The sequence continues at coordinate 2,372,789 of NZ_JBSSGF010000001.1, read as the reverse complement.
CAGATATACACCCGCCTGGAAACGCCATAGTCCACGCTGCTCGACGAGCTCACAAGCGAGTTGCCCGACGCGGTACGCGCCCTCGTAATCGCCGAACCGCAGCCCGGCGATCATTCCAAGCCGACCATAGGCGACGGCAGACGCGTCGCTGTTGCCACGATCCAAGGTAAGACGCAGCATTTGGCAGACGACGAGCGTGTAGAGGTTGAGGTCGGTGTATTGCGCCGGCGAAGAGAGCCGGTTCAGGACATCTAGCTCGGCGAGGGATGCCGGGTCGGTCATCAAGGGAAGGGCGATCAGCTCCTCGGTCGCGCGCTGGCCGAGCTCCGACCAGACACGCTGATACGCTTGGCGCGCCTCCTCATCCGTCGGATGCGGCGACCAGCTGATGCCGAGGTACCTTAGGTACTCGAGACCGACGGCGACCGAGCGGCTGGGCTGATTGAGCGTGAGGTAAAGGTCGATTCCGAGGCGTGCCACACCCGCCCGATCAGCCATATCCGTGACGCGAGCAGATAATGCTGCCAAGTGGTTTTCTGCGTCCGAGAGCGCGCCAGTCAAGAGCTCGCATTCGGCGCGATGGAGGTCGAGTGCGAAGATGAGCTCCCGCCGGTGCTCCCAGCACCCCTCCGCCAATAGGCCTCGACCGGTGATAAAGTAACTGAGCGCCGAAACGTAGGCAGCCGATGCTTTGGCGCGCCGGCCTGCTGCCAAGTTCCATTCCGCGGCCTGCTCGCGTTCATCGACCGATGTGATCAAACCAAGACCTCGGTTGAGCTGATTAACAATTTCAAAGGTCGCTTCGTCTCGCTTCTCCGGAGATGTCCGTGCCGCGAGCAGTCTCCCTATCCGGAGGTGCGCCTCGCCGCGCAGCTGCTCCGGGATCAGCCCATAGGCGGCCTCCTGAACGCGATCGTGGACGAACCGATAAGCGCCTGCCACACGCTCGACCAACTCCTGATGGAGGGCCGGCCATAGACTCGTATCGAGTTGCTCCTCCGAAATCCCGAGTACCATCGAAAGGACTGTGCTCTCGGCAATGTTTCCAAGACAAGCCAGCTGCTGCAATGCATTCTGCGCCTCGGTCGGCAGGCGGGTTAGCTTCCCGACCATAAGATCAGCGACATTATCGGTGTAGCCCTTGGCTTCAATGCGGTCGATATCCCAGGACCAGCGCGCGCCATCATGATCGAATTTGAGTAGTCCTTCCTCGACGAGCGAAGACAGGAACTGAACGGCGAAAAACGGATTTCCGCCGGTCTTCAGTTGTACCAGCTTCGCAAGCGGCTTTGCGCGCTCTAACTCGCAGCGAAGTGCGTCCGCAACCAACTGCCCAAGGTGCTCTTGGGCGAGCGGCGACAGCTTGATCTCCGCGACCTTTCCGCCAGCGGTCTTGATGGCGTCGAGTTTTCTCGTTAGCGGATGGGCCGCAGTGACTTCGTTGTCGCGATAGGCACCGATAAGCATGAGGTGCTCCGAATCTGGCCGCAACAGGTCCTCCAGCAGATCAAGCGTCGCCGCGTCGACCCACTGCAGGTCGTCGAGGAAGAGCGCCAGTGGCCGGTTCGAGCGGGCAAGTGCGCCAATGAAGCGCCGAAATACGAGTCGAAAACGGCTTTGTGCCTGCTGTGGCGGCAACTCAGGAACCGGTGGCTGGTCTCCGATGACTAGCTTGAGTTCGGGTATGAGGTCGATCATGAGTCGCCCGTTCGATCCAAGCGCCTCTAAAAGCACGTGCCGCCAGCTTGCCAACTCGGTGTCGCCCTTGCTGAGGAGAGACCGGACGAGACTTTGAAAAGCCTGCACCAGTGTCGCGTAAGGAATATCGCGCTTGTACTGGTCGAATTTGCCAGACGCGAACAGGCTGCGCTGCGGCACGAGCGCCATGTGTAGTTCATCGACGACTGAGGACTTGCCGATGCCGGAATATCCTGAGACCAGCACCAACTCCGGCATACCGGTCTTGATGATGCGATCGAAGCACGAAAGCAACGTCGCGATCTCACGATCTCGTCCGTACAGCTTTTCGGGGATCAGCAGCTCATTCGGCGTGTCCTGCAGGCCCAGCGGGAAGTCATCGATGCGGCGGCGCGCTTCCCATTCCGCCAGGCAGCGTCGCAGATCGCGCTCGATACCGCCGGCGGTCTGGTAACGATCCTCGGGTGTCTTGGCGAGCAGTTTCATGATGATCGCCGAGACGGGCGCCGGGACAATCTCCAACCGCTCCCTTGGCGGCATCGGCTTTCTGGCAATATGGCAGTGCACCCACTCCATGGGATCGGCCGCCGTTAAGGGCAGAACGCCCGTGAGCATCTGGTACAGCGTGACGCCGAGGGCGTACAGATCGCTGCGGGCGTCGATCGAGCGGTTCATCCGCCCGGTTTGTTCGGGTGCCATGTAGGCGAGCGTACCGGCGATGGTTTCGGGCGGCTCAGGCGCCTGCCGCTCGCGGGACAGGCGCGATGCGATGCCAAATCCGGTGAGCCGTACGTGTCCATCGGCGCAGTGCACCACAATGTTAGCTGGCTTGATGTCCTTGTGGATGAGGCCGCGCTGGTGGAGCTTGCCTATAGCCGTTGCAGCACCGATCGCGAGGGCCAAGAAGCCTCCCACATCCATCGGTGACCCGAGCAGCCTAGCGAGCGGCTCGCCGCCCGGATCCTCGAGCACCAGCAGCATGGTGCGGCCGCTGCCGCGCTCCACCTTGAGCGGTCGCACAGCCCAGGCTGCGTCCAGCTCATCCTTCAAGCTCAATTCGTGAGCGAGGCGATCGAGTCTTGAGCGGGACGGTTGGTCGATGGCACGGGCATCAAGCAGCACGGCAAGCCGGTTGCCATTGTCGTCCAGTCGCCAGCCACGGCTCAACACGCGCTCGCCGTCCTCCCACAACACCTGAGAGCTACCGTCCGAGTACGCGACGTTCAGCGACTGCTGCACCATCTGTCAGACTCCGACGTCGGGCTTCGGCTTGAAGTCGGCTGATCAAGCTCTTCGTGCGCCACACGCGCGGCCTCCCGTCCCTTAGTCTTGCCGGATGCGCGGACGGAGATCTTCCTTCTCTTTAGCAGCAATTTGGAGCGATTTGCCGGGCTTTACTCGCTACGGCGGCGCACACGAGTCAATAAGCGCCCTGCCCGCTGGTTCCAAGGGAACTCGGAGCGCAACCGCGACCCGGAAGGAAAGAGAACAACCCATGGAGCTTCATCAAGTTCGCTACTTCCTCGCCGTCGCGTCCACACTCAATTTCACCCGCGCAGCCGAGCAGTGCAATGTCACGCAGCCCGCCCTGACCAAGGGGGTGCAGAAGCTCGAGCAGGAACTAGGCGGCCAGCTGATCTACCGCGAGCGCCAGTTGACGCAGCTCACGGACCTTGGGAAGGAAGTCCTTCCGATGCTGGAGCGCACATTGGCCTCGGAAGAGGCGGTGCGTCGCAGAGCCCAGGAGTTCCAACGCAAGGAGGTCGCGCCACTGAAGATCGGCCTCGCCCCCTCCATCTCGGCGTCGCTCGTCCTCGATCCGATCGCGGAAATCGCAAAGTTAGTCCCTGGGCTTCACGTCGAGCTGCGTGAGGGCGCAGCGGAGAAGCTCGTCGACCTCTTGCTTGAGGGGGACATCAACGCCGCAATGGTCGGGGACGTGCAGGACATGCCTGCCCGCATCGATGACTGGTTACTGTTCGAGGAGCGCTACGTCGTGGTTCTCGCGCCGACACACCGGCTCGCAAACCGTCCCTCGATCGGCATCGACGACCTCCGCGAGACCGTCTTGCTGGAACGCGCCGGATGCGACGTCGCCCCGAAGATCCAACGGTCGTATTTCCCCGAGGAACCGCTCCGGCTCGGCTATTGCAGCGGTCACGACTTGCACCTGCAGCACATGGCCGCGGCTGGCTTCGGCGTGATACTCGCACCCGAGCACATGCCACACCTTCCGACGCTCAAGACCATTCCGCTCGAAGGCGCCCCGGTTTCGCGGGAGGTGCGGCTGCTGGCTGTGCAGGGGCGCCGCTACTCGCCCGCGCTGGACGCTTTCGTCAAGGTCGCGCGGCTTCGCGACTGGTCGGTCGATGTCCCCTAGAAGGGCATGCTGCATGCAACGCTTTCGGAGGTGGCGAGCGCGCCCGCATAACCACGACGCGCACGCCGGCGGACAACCGCTTCAGCCACCGGCCGGGGCACTTGCGTCACACTGGAGTGGCCCGGCGAAGCGTAGCGCTATGCAATCCATTCCCGATCGTTATTTCGCGGAGGCCGCGGCGTGCGATAGCGTCGGAGCCATCGCGACAACGTAGCAGGACGAGGAACAGGAAATGACAACGGCGACTTGGAACGGCGCGATGATCGCGGAGTCGGATAAGACGGTCGTCGTCGAGGGAAACCACTACTTCCCGCCCGGGAGCATCCGCAAGGAATTCCTACAGCGGAGTTCGAGGACGAGCCGCTGTCCGTGGAAGGGTACGGCGAGGTACTACTCGTTGGTGGTGGACGGAAAGACCAACGAGGACGCCGCGTGGTACTACCCGGAGCCGTCGACGGCGGCCGCGAACATCAAGGACTACGTGGCTTTCTGGAACGGGGTTGACGTCAGGTAGTGCGCGATGGCGACCGCCAGGCTCGACGCGTGGCAGCAGCTGAGCGAGAACGAGCTTGCCGGCGCCTGGTACCAGGGGCGCCATCGCGGAGACCGCCGCCACGGCAGAACGAGGCGATCAGAACGCGGCAGGGCACTGGCCGCGTCGACCCCGCAATCGAGCGGACCGGGTCCTCGTAGCGTGGAAAATAAGGCGGAAGACCAGGGCAGCATGGAACAGGCCGAGCACGACCTGCTCGCCGACCTACGGCGAGCACGCCGCTCGCTTCGGCTTCAGGACCTGGATGAGCCCGCGGCGGTTGCGCGCCTGACACTGGGCAGAGGATAGCGGACGCGGTCGCCACCGTCATGGGATCGTGGAGCTTCATCATCGTCCCGAGTGCGATCCTTTTCGCCTGGGTAACCGGCAACCTGGTCGGCGCGACGAGGGGCTGGGACCCCTACCCGTTCATTCTTCTCAATCTCGTGCTTTCGTTCCAGTCGGCCTACGCCGCGCCGATCATCATGATGAGTCAGAACCGGCAGCAGGACATTGATCGCAAGGCTGCGGAGAACGACTACCGGATCAATGTGAGGGCAGAGCACGAGATAGAGTTGCCGCACGAGAAGATCGACCAACTGCGTGAGCGCGAAGTCCTGAAGCTAACGGAGGCCGTCAGGACGCTAACCGCGCTGCTGGAGCGGTCGGCGTTGGGTGCACGCGAGCCCGATGCGGAAGGCGGACGGCCGTCATAACGCGCGGCTATCGACTTCATGGCGTGACGTCATTTCCCATTCGCCGCACGGAATACCATGTTTCACGGTACGTTGTGAGCGGCGACCCTTCGCCGCCACTGCGAAGTCGAATAAGGGTCCAACAATCAGGAGTCTACAAATGTCAGTCCAGCAGCCGGTCCTCACGCCGCCACACGGCGGCGAGACAGTGACCTCGAGCGGAGGCTCGAGCATCGAGATGAAAGTGGAGAGCAGCCAGTCCGGAGGCGAATATGGCGCTGTCATGTGGACGGTGCGGGCCGGAGAGGAGCCGCCGCTGCACACCCACTCGCGCGAGGACGAGCTGCTCTACGTGGTGCAGGGCAAGCTCATCGCGCGGGTCGGCGATGCCCGTGTCGAGGTGGGACCGGGCGCCTACGCAGCTCTTCCCCGCGGTGTGCCGCATACGATCGAGGTGGTCGGCGACCAGGCGACCCTGTTGCTCAGCTTCGTGCCGGGTGGGCTGGAGCGTTTCTTGGTCCCACGGAAAGGCGAGCAGCCCGATCCGGCCGCTTTCGGCCTGACGTTCCCCTAGGGGCGGCGACCGCGGCGCGCGGCGTTCGTGACCGCGCGCGCGGGTCCGGGCGCCGACCGCTCGCGACCGCCGGATGATTGATGTCACGCGCCGGCACGGAGGAAATCCACCATGGTCACTCGCGGTTTCACAGGCCGCCAATCCGGATCCGAACCATCGGACCAGATTCCCCCGGGGCAGCACCTCGTCGACAATTTCCCGGTGCTTACGGCCGGCCCCACGCCGCAGATCGAGCCCGCGGACTGGACTTTCACGCTAAAGGTCGGCCCTCGTCCGGCCAAAGCGTGGAGCTGGTCGGAGTTCAACGCGCTCCCTCGAACCAGGATGACGCGAGACATCCACTGTGTGACCTCGTGGTCGAAGCTCAACACCGCCTGGGAGGGCGTGGCCGTCGACGACATCCTCGCCGACGCTGGCCTTACCGCACCCACTCCTTTTGCGCTCGCACATTGCTACGACGGATACTCCACCAACGTGCCACTCGCGGACCTCACGACGGGGAAGGCTATGGTCGCGCTCAAATACGAAGGCCAGCCGCTGCCGCGCGACCACGGGGGACCGGCGCGCCTGCTCGTGCCACATCTCTACTTCTGGAAGTCGGCGAAGTGGGTGAACGGGCTTCAGTTCACGGAGCGTGACGAGGCCGGCTTCTGGGAGTTGCGAGGGTACCACATGTACGGCGATCCGTGGCATGAGCAGCGATACACGAATGACTGAAGCGATTGCCGCAACCGCGCAATGGCAGAGCTGCGCGATTGTCAAGATTGCGACGAGGACGCCGGCTATCAAAAGCTTCTTTCTCCGCCTCTCCGAAACGTTCGACCATACGGCCGGACAGCATGTTGACGTGCGGCTGACCGCGCCCAACGGCTACACTGCCATGCGCAGCTACTCGATCGCCTCGGCCCCGAGCGATTCCGAGGTGATCGAGCTGGCGATCGAGCGCCTCCCGGACGGCGAGGTCTCCCCGTTCTTCCACGACGTCGCCCAAGTAGGCGACATGATCGAGCTTCGCGGGCCGCTCGGCGGACACTTTCTCTGGCCGGGGCCTTCCAACAAGCCAGTGCTCTTGATCGGCGCCGGCTCCGGCGTCGTGCCGCTCATGGCCATGATCCGGTATCGGAAGGCCAGCGGCGAGCCGGTGCCTGTCGCGCTGTCGCTCTCCTCCAGGACCTGGGGTGACGTGCTGTTCAGGGACGAACTCCTCGAGCTCGAGAGCTCGCTTCCCGATTTCGCGCTCGCCTTGGCGCTGACACGCGAGCCTGCGACGCGCCGCACCGACTTCAGCAGGCGGATCGACGCCAGAATGGTCGCTGACGTCGCGGCACGGCTGCCTATGTCTCCCGGCTGCGCCTTCGTGTGCGGGTCGAACGCCTTCGTCGACATCGCGGCGGACGCCGCCCTCGCCTTGGGACTGGAAGCGAGGGCGATCAAGACCGAACGCTACGGCGCTTGAGAGACGACTCCTCTCGCTTTGCGAGAGGATAGTTTTCGCAAAGGCCAGATTATCCGCGCGGCCTGTGGCGATCACGGTCGCGCCGAATGCAAGAAGACGCAACAGCGAACGAAACGGGAGCCGCGTGGATGCTGGCCAAAACGATCGATGATGACAGCTTGAAGGTCTTCTGCCGTGAAGAGCGCGCCTAGCTTGGGCAATTCGACATCGAAATCGACTGCGTCGCACACTCTAAGAGCGGGATACGAACATGTTTTCAGTGATTTTTGAAGTCCTCCCCAATAAAGTGAACTGCAATGACTACCTCGACAACGCCAAGATGCTGCGCCCCGATCTGGAGCAGGTCGAGGGCTTCGTCGACAACGTCCGCTACAAGAGCCTGACCCGCGAGGGCTGGATCCTTTCGGTTTCGAACTGGCGGGACGAAAAGTCGCTCGTCCGCTGGCGCACCCGCATGCGCCATCACGAGGTTCAGCAGAAGGGCCGCGACGAAATCCTCGCTGACTACCACCTGCGAGTCGGCCAGATCACTGCTGACAATCAAGTGCCTCCGGGGTACGCCCTCACGGAGCAGAGGCTCGACGAGACCGAAGTCGGAGACGGAACGACGGTCACGCTGATCAACGCGACTCGCCCCGCGGAGTGGAAGCAGACCAACAACCCTTACGATTGCGCCGAGTGGCTCGGCTTGAATCCGTGGGCCGCCGACAGCACGTCCTGGGACGTCTTCGACGCCATACTTACGCCCGGCGAGCTGATTCTCCTCGTGTCCTGGAAGGACGCCGATGCAGCGCAGGCCTACGAGGACGCTTCCGGGCCGAATGATAAGGCAAGGGTCCGTAGAGTGCGGATCGTGCGCGACTACGGGAAATACGACCGTCGCGAGGCGCCTCAGTACTACGCAGACGCCAAAGGCGGCGAGACCCTCCACGCCTGACACCGCTCCGGAAAGCACGATGACGAATTCGAACGACGATAGAGCCCCTCGCCCACAGGCTGAGGTGGCCGGGGACCTTGACGGTCCTGGCACCCTTAACGGCCGTGCCGGCGCATCGGTGTTTTCGATCGGCGGCCCCGACGGCAGGGGCGGCACGGCGGCGGCAGCTAACCCCTACGAGTTGTTAAGCGCTTCGCTCGCCGCGTGCACAGCGATGACGATACGGCTGCAGGCGCGAAGGCGGAGAATCCCGTTATCCCACGTCGAGGTAGCCGTGTCGTACCACCATGGCGGGGATGGCGGCCGCGATTCCTTCGAGCGCTCCATCAGGCTCGAAGGAAACCTTGGCAACGAGGCGCGCGCGCAACTGATGCAGGCTGCGAACATGTGTCCCGTCGGGCGGACGCTCGGCCTTAGCGCCGACATCCGCACGAACGATAACGTCGACGTCGCGCCAGCGGCAAGCTATGACGACGACTTGAGCGAGCTTTCGATCCCGTACATCGACCCCGACTAGTGTGCCGCGAGATAGTCCGCGAGCGCCACGGCGTTGTTGCGCTCGGTATCGTGCGCGCCGAAGAGCAGCGTGACTTCGCCCGTCGATACAAGATCCGTCAGGTGCGCGACTGCGGCGTGATTGGCGCGGAGTTCCTCGAAGTATCGCCTGTGAAACTCGCGTCGGGTCATGGCCAAACCAGGTCCTGAGGCTTGCGCTCGGGGCGATGTCCTTCCACCCGTCAACGCTGGCATGCTCCTTCGTGAGCCCGCGCGGCCAGATGCGGTCGACGAGCGCCCCTCATGCCGTCCGAGGCCTCGGGCGGCTGGTAGACGCGCTTGACACCAGGCCGCGGGCATCGTCGAGACATCGGATTCACCAGCCCTCCCCTCTCCAAAGGAAGGTGCCTCGCGTTAGCCTGCCTTCGCGGGACTGACCTTGGGAAAATCGATCGGGGTCTGCACCGCATTGTTCATGAAGTTGGTCAACAGGAACTGGGCAGTCAGCGCAATCATCTCGACGATGTTGGCGTCTGTCCACCCAGCATCCCTGACCGCCGCAAACTGGGCGTCGGAAACTTTGCCGCGCGTCTCGATGAGCGCCTTCGCGAAGGCGACCGCAGCCTGGCGCTTGGGATCGCTCGAGCGGCCCTCCCTGTTCAGCCCGATTTCGTCCGCCGGGATTTTGGCCAGGTTGCCCGCGATGAAGCTGTGCGCGGCCAGGCAGTAGTCGCACCCGTCCGCCTCCGACACCGCCAGCGAGATCCCGTCTCTCGTCTTGACGTCCAGGGTCTTCGTGAGCGATCCCATCAGGGTAGCCCAGCCGGAGAGCGCGTTAGGGCTGATCGACATGAGGCGGTGCAGGTTGGGCACGAAGCCCAGCATCTTGTCAACGTTGTCGAGGATCGGCTTGGACTCCGCGGGGGCGTCCTCACGTTTCGGAATGGCAATACGCGGCATTTGATCCTCCTACCGTAGACCGCGAACGATTATTCGGTTCGTGACGATGCGGGCCGTCACTGACGCCCGACCGTCTCAGCCAGTGTTCGCCACTGGAGTGCCTCGAAAGCTAGCGCGCGTCACGCCGCGGCGGGCATGTTTCTTGATCATGCAATCGATAACAGCAGGTCATCGACTGAGCACCGACCGGCGCACCAATGTCACGTGTCCCGGCCTTCGTCCTCAGCTGCGCCTGCCCCGCCGCGCTGACCATGCGCGGAGCGCCCCTTACCCTCGGATTCTGCCGGGACGTATCCATGCACTTGGCGAAAAGCACGGAGAAAGCTGCTGCAGCTCCTATAACCGACCGCCCGCGCGATCTGCTCAACTGAAAATGTCTTCGCGGCGAGCATATCGGCTGCGCGCTTCATCCGCATTTGCCGGAGCGCGACCATCGGTGAACTTCCGATTGCGCGCACAAACCGCGCCATGAATGCGGATCGGCTCAAGCCAGCTTTCTGCGCCAAGGCCATGACGGAGTGATCGGCCGATGGCCGCGCCACCATATCGGCGAACGCATGGGCGATTTGACGGTCACTCAGGATAGAAAAGCGCTCGAGCCAAACGCTGGTCGAATTCAAACTCCGACGGATGAGCGTGACGAGCACCTGCTTCAGGATGGCGGTAGTCATCGCCCGCATTCCAACCTGCCGGCCGCTAATTTCTGCCAACGCAGCCTGCAACTTTGACCCCAGTTCGTCGTCGGGTTCGAAGCGCTCGACAATCGGCGTGGAAAGGTCAGCAAAGAGGTCGATCGACGAGCCGTAGGTGGCGCGAAAGTACCCGCAGATCAGCATCACCGCCGGGTCGACGTTCCCGGCGACAAATCGCTGGATACCCTCGCCGAAGCGGGAATCCCATTGAGCTTCGACCACATTCACTGTTTTGGCCGCTGTGCGGTCATCAACCTCGATGTGAAACGGCTTCTTGGGCGGTGTGATGACAAGGGTGTGAGGTACCAGAGGAAATGCGGAGAAACCACTCACGATCATTCGTCCGGTCCCGGAAAGATTGTAGTGGATAGCCGGCGCGTCCGCGCTCTCGAATGACAGGCGCCAACCTGGACTGACCAAACACTCGATAAGACCAATGACTTCGACATCGAAAGTTGCCATCAGTACATCGAGATCGGATCGAGGCAATGCAAGATTTGGACGATCGGACATTTGTTTCGGACTCTCGGGGTGAGCTGATGTCCTATTCTTGGGACAGGACAATTGCAAATCTTGGTACTGCTTTATGGCTAACACGGTGCGTGCCTGCGCCCTGACAGCCTGGGTGGAAGCCTGGAACCTCCTTGACGAACGTGGGCTTGCCGCGCCCCTCATTCCGACGTTTCAGAACTGAGACCTTAGGAGATCCTAATGAACAAAAAGCACTTGATGAAAAAGACGACCGAGCCGATCCCGACGCAAACCCTGACATATGACTGGTCTCGCCTATGATGTTGCACGCAACCGCTGCGTTAATAGGAAACAGCGTCGGTGAGAACACTTTGCGCAAGACGCGGATCGACAATTCCGAGCCGGCGCACAATATCGGTTTCCGCGGAAACTCCGCGACAAACCGCTTTGCCAATCGGCTCTGCCTGCTACGGCAACGAACTGGAACGGTCCGAACGAGGGCAAGTCTTTCGAGTATGAGTATGCAGCTCCAGTTTTATCAGGTGCGATATTTCTTAGCTCTAGCAAGGACACTCAATTTTACGCGGGCTGCGGAGCAATGCAATGTGACGCAGCCGGCGCTGACAAAGGCAGTACAAAAGTTAGAGCAAGAACTCGGTGGCGCGTTGATTCACCGTGAGCGTCACCTCACCCAGCTCACCGAGCTGGGCAAGATGGTTTTGCCCACACTGGAGAAGATATTTGCCGCCGCCGAGGCGGTACGGCTTCAGGCGCGAGGCTATCAAAAGAAGACAATCGCCCCGCTCAAGATCGGGTTGGTGCCGTCAGTCTCCGCCGCACTCGTTACGGAATTGCTCCTGGAAGTCGCCAGGATTATCCCTGACCTGCGAGTCGATCTGCGCGAGGCGGATGCCAACGGGCTCATTGCGATGCTTTTGGATGGCGAGATCAATGCCGCACTCGTCGGTGACGCCGTGGAGCTACCTGAGCGTATCGATCGCTGGCGGCTGTTCGAGGAGCGGTACGTGCTCGTCCTGTCTCTGAGACATCCGATGGCGAGGCAAACCGTTATCCGGCTCAAAGACTTGCATGAGGTGGAATTTCTCGAGAGGGTCGGATGCGACGTCGCCGGCCGATTCAAACAGGCTTGTTTTGCCGACCAGCCAGGCCCTAAGGTTGTGCACAGGAGCGATCAGGAAAGCCATCTTCAGGAAATGGCGTCCGCCGGTTTTGGGGCCATCCTGGCGCCAGAGCACGCTCCAAGGCTGCCGTCGCTCGCCGCTATGCCAATTGAGGGCGACCCCGTCCGGCGCGAGGTGCAGCTTCTGGCCGTGGCGGGGAGGCAGTATTCGCCCGCGCTTGACGCCTTTATCAAGGTCGCTCGTGTTCGTAACTGGACGACTGCACTGGACAAACTCCGCTGCGCGTCTGCCCCTACCTCAAGCAATGTCAATGTTCGCAAGGTTGACGCACAAGGTGCAGGCTCCTTGTTCCAGATCACAGGTCCCGGTCCCGCCTCCTCACGCCCGAGCTTGTCGCGGGCATCAACCGTCGTTGCTAAAGTGGCACGAAGTCGTTGATGGTCGAGGGACAAGCCCACGACGCAGTTGCAGTTACCCACGCGTAGCCTCTTGAATTGACTCGTCTCGTTTCCGGTTAGCCTAAGGGCGAGGCTTAGGCCCATCCAATTCGGACAGGGCAGCAAGCACGGTTTCGGTCGTCGCTCCCGTGATGGAGTCCGGCCCGACACACGCTCGACGGATGATCCCTCGTTGGTCGAGGACATATGTGGCCGGCATTGGCAACATCCAAAAGGAGAAGCCATGGGGAGCGGAGAGATCAAGGCCGCGCTGCAAGAGACGGCTCTTTATCTCGGCTGGCACCACGGACACCAGGCCGAACGAAAGGCTCACCCCAAGATCTAGGTCTGAGAGGATTTCCAGATCCAGCCGGTGATCGCATTTGAGATTGCGTGGCAAGTCTCCAGTCTCGGGCGTTATGGCAATTGCTCTGGCGCCGGCAGCGCGGATTCTGGGGGTGGCCCCGTGAAGAACCCGTAGTCCAGCTGCGCACAATGGGGACCAAGTCCCGTAAACGAAGGTGACGATCAACGGTGCAGTTTGTCGCAATTCCAAAGATAAAACGAGCTTTCCATTTGCCTCGGGGAGAAGGAAATCGGGCGCAGATTCGTTCACCTTCAGGGCGCCGTCAGGAACCCCCGCCTCTCTCAGCCATGATGAAATCAGCCGGTCGGTTCGGATATCCAGCGTGCGAAAACCGCTCAAGGTCTCCGCGGCGGGGTCGATCGTCTTACTAACCGGGCGCCCCTTCGAAACTTCGTCGTCCATTCTGGTTCTCCCCCAACGGGGGCCCCTCGCAGTACCTGTCCGCGTATGTTTCTTGCATGGTGACCGTGCGTTCCGGGAAACTAAAATTCAACTTTGGAATGGAAGTCGTTGACGAATTATCTTTAGGAATAGTCGGGCGAGCGTCTCAGACCCGTCGCCTGGGCCGATAAATCGGTCCCGGCAGATTGAAACACCTCCTGGTGTCGATCCGCATGGCATCGTTTCTATAGCCGGAGGTGATTGGACGGTCGACCACCCGGTGCGTATCCTCAATGCTGAACAACGAGGAGTACGGCGAATGGCGATCTATAGGAAAAACCTCGAAGCCGTCTCGAAGTTGACTCCCGAGCAGTACCGCGTCACGCAGACCGCCGGGACCGAGCGCCCCTTCGCCAACGAATACTGGGACAACAAGGAGCCTGGCCTCTACGTCGACGTAGTTTCCGGCGAGCCGCTCTTCGCATCCTTCGACAAGTTCGACAGCGGGACGGGATGGCCGAGTTTCACGCGGCCCCTGGAGGCTGCAAACGTCGTCGAGAACGTTGACAGCTCGCACGGCATGGCCCGGACGGAGGTTCGCTCCAAGCACGGCGACAGCCACCTTGGCCACGTTTTCCCAGATGGGCCGCGCGACAAGGGCGGGTTGAGGTACTGCATGAACTCGGCCTCCTTGAGATTCATCCACCGCGACCAATTGGAGCGCGAGGGTTACGGCGCGTATGCAAAGCTCTTCGCAAAGCAGGAGGCCTGACGATGGCAGCGACTACAGAACGCGCAATCCTGGCAGGGGGTTGCTTTTGGGGAATGCAGCAACTGATGCGACGCCTGCCCGGTGTCGTCTCAACGCGGGTCGGGTACTCGGGCGGCAACGTCAAGAACGCCACGTACAGCAACCACGGCACGCACGCAGAAGCGATCGAGATCACGTTCGACCCGAGTCAGACGAGCTTCCGCGACCTGCTGGAGTTCTTCTTCCAGATCCACGACCCGACGACGCCCAACCGGCAGGGAAACGACCGAGGCGCGAGCTACAGGTCGGCGATTTTCTACACGAGCGAGGAACAACGCCGCGTCGCCGAGGACACCATCGCCGACGTGGACGCCTCAGGGCTGTGGCCGGACAAGGTGGTGACGGAGGTTTCGCCCGCTGGCGATTTCTGGGAGGCCGAGCCCGAGCACCAGGACTACCTGGAACGCTACCCGAATGGCTACACCTGCCACTTCGTCCGCCCGCAGTGGAAGCTTCCGCGCAGAAGCGCCGCCTGAGTGCGGCGCGGGGACGTGTGGACGGCGCCGGACACAGCTTACTTCGCTTCGTGAAACGAGGGTTGCGACGCACCCTCGCCAATACCCGCACTTCCGCGCGGTCGAGGGAGCGGTCGGCGAGTGCAACGGCAACATTCATGTCCGGCCAGTTCGTGCTCCCGGACGGTTCGTGCGTGACACCGCCGGGCCACGTCCGCGCGAGCTACCAGAATTTTTCGCCGGCGCACACGCGTTGGCAATTCGCGGGTCTCTGGCTGGCGGAGCACGCTTCGCTTCGCCACAGTTGGCGAAATCACAAGGAGAGATGAGATGACCACGAACAAGATCGTCCAGAACATGGAAGTGATCGGCGCGGACGGTGTTCACGTCGGCACTGTCGACGGTGTCGCCAACGGTCGCATCAGGCTCGCCAAGGGCGACAGCGGCGAGGGCCAGCACAAGGGCCACGCGCATTTCATCGACCTCGGGCTGATCGCCGACGTCGAGGGGAAAAGGGTTCGCCTCTCGGCAAACGCGGCGGTAGCGGTCACGTTCGAAGAGGAGCAATCGGGAAAGCCCGTTTGACGAAAGAAAACCCGACGACCCTGGCCACGCGCGAGGCATAAAAAGCCGCGAACCGACGACAGGAAACCGGTTTCGCGGGCATGGTGCATGCACGACTTGAGCCGACATCGAGAGGAAAAGGCCTTGGTGTCTAAGCTGGATCAACTACGCGCAATGACAACGGTGGTCGCCGACACGGGCGATCTCGGTGCGGTGGCGCGTCTCAAGCCGGTAGACTGCACGACGAATCCAACGATCGTCCTGAAAGCTATCGACAATCCCGAGTACAGGGATGTTGTCGAAGAAGCGCTGACATGGGGACGAAAACTGAGCGGCGACGCTGCACGCGTCGCCGCCGCGACTGCCGACCGACTCGCAGTCTCCGTCGGCGTCGAGCTCTTGCAACTCGTGCCAGGCTTTGTGTCCGCAGAGGTGGACGCCAACCTGTCGTTCAATATCGGAGCATTGGTCGCGAGGGCGCGCCAGATTATCGACGCCTACAAGCAGCGCGGCGTCGGACCCGACCGCCTGCTCATCAAGCTCGCATCGACGTGGGAAGGAATACGCGCTGCAGAGATCCTCCAAAGGGAGGGCCTGAAGTGCAACATGACGTTGCTGTTGAACCGGGCGCAGGCGATTGCCAGCGCCGAAGCTGGCAGCTTCCTGATCTCGCCGTTCGTGGGCCGCATCTATGACTGGCACAAGAAGTCTGGTGGAGAGGACTTCGACCCCGCCGAGGATCCAGGGGTCCGGTCCGTGCGGGACATTTACGGATACTACAAGTCGAACGGCATCGAGACGATCGTCATGGGGGCGTCATTTCGCAACACCGGCCAGATCGAGGCGCTGGCCGGATGCGATCGGCTGGCGATCGCGCCAGCCCTCATAGACGCGCTTGCGTCCGAGGGGGGCGAGCTCAAGCGGGTCTTGGCGCCGACCGCCGTGGAGCCACGCTCCCTTCGCACGGCGGAAGACGGGATCTGCCACTGGTTCGTGAGCGAAGACGCCGTCGACATTAAGCACCTGGACCCCGCGGGTCCGATGGACGAAACAACCTTCCGGTGGATCATGAACGAGGACGCGATGGCGACCGAGAAGCTGTCCGAGGGCATTCGCGTGCTCGCGAACGACCTGAAGACGCTCCGCCGCAGGACTGCAGAACGCCTCCTGTGAGCCGCGACGTCGCCACGGCCGACAGCGAACGCAGAGCCGTGATCATCGTGATGCACCACCTGAACAACTTGAGGTCTCAAAGATCCCATGGCTGCTCGAGGAGCTCGGGCTGCAGGTCCGTCCAGCGTATCTCGCGGAGTGAAGGCCGGCGTCAGGCCGAATCGGATTCCTCGATCGCATCTTCGCTCGGCGTGGTGGGCCATACGGCAGACCTGCTCCTCAGCGAAATCTTCGGCGATGCAAACGTTCTTTGCTTCTAGCGTTGCGACCACCGAAACTCTCGAGGGGTCTCACCGAGCAAATGACGGAAATGACGTGCTAGATGACCCTGGTCGAAAAAGCCAACAGCGAACGCAATTTCTGCTAACGGAAGATCCGTCCGAACCAACATCTCCTGGGCGCGCTCAACGCGCTTTTGCGTGAGGTAGACATGCGGCGTCACCCCGGCGGATTGCTTAAACTGTCGTGCAAAATGATGCACTGATAGTCCGGCAACTCCAGCCAGCATCGAGAGATCGATAGTTTCGCCCAAATGCACTTCCACGTACTCCCGCACCCGACGCATTGCGCCCGGCGACAATCCGCCCCATGCTTGCGGTGCTGGCGGCAGGGTCGAAACATCAATCGAGCCCAGGCGCGGCCGCGTGTGCAGGTCATGGCTCGTTGGATTGTTTGAGGCAGTCACAGGGCGATCGGGTGGAGTGACCAGCGCGGGCCGACTATCATTGCTGCCGGCGATCGGTAACCGCACAGAGAAATCGGTCCGGTCCCGGTGCCGGAAAATGTCGACGTTTCGCTCGAAGATCGACCACAAGCTGGTACCTGCCCGGAGTCCACGATCATCGAGCATAAGGGACGTGCGCGCGAACCGGTTTGCGCCCATGATACGTTGGTTGCCGTCAATCGCCAGCAACATGCCTTGAGCGCCTCTCTCCGGCGGCGCTATGGCGACGATCCACTCTCGACGGAAGTGCTCACGAAAAAATCGCTCTTCTATCGCGCATGCCGATCGCAGTGTGAGCGCACCAGTGAGCGCGTGCGCTCGTTCCGAGAGTTCAGGATCGACGGCAGAGACGTCCAACACTGCCATCAATCGCCCATCAACCCCGAAGATCGGCGCACCAGAGCAGCTCAGATTAATGTGTCTGGACCTAAAATGCTGGCTTCTGTGGACCGTGACAGGCCGCTCTTCTATGATGCAGGTGCCGATGCCGTTTGTACCCTCCAACTCCTCGGACCACACTCCCCCAAGCCAAGTTCCCCAATATTTGAACTCGCTTGCCCGCATATCTTCACCGCGATGGGCGACTACGATTCCCGCGCTATCACAGAACAAGATGGCATAACCAGCTTCACGAACCACCCTATATAATTCATCTATCTCCTCTTGGGCACTAAAGGTGAGCTTATCCAGCGGTTCGCGAAAATGCTTCAATTCAGCCGGCGTAAGGATGCGCGGCGCCGTGCTATCGACTGGATCAAGTCCGTATTTTTTTACTGATCTTTGCCAGGAGCTTGATACTGCTTCCACCCCCGGCGGAGGCGCCGCCCCCTGTGCAACCGAACAAACGTGTTCGACGTGCCCAGCGAAAGTGTCGAGCGAGCTTGCAGACCGTTCCAGGAGTCCCATCACCGCACCTGGTTCACGATGGACAGGCTTACAGCAATGGCGCGCCGTCCATCTTCTGCCCGTGGCAAAACGCGCTATCGCGGCACGCGGCGCCGCAGGTCCTCAAGACACCACGGACACCTAAAATATCATCCTCGAAGCTGCATCAAGGTATACCGCGCGGAGTACCCTCGCAATCTCCGCAGGGGCAGCTGACGGTACTGCTTTCGGCTATGGAACAGCGAGCCTGACGGCGCGCCGTAGGCCAGAGTTCCAAGTAAAAAAGCAAGGGCCTCCGGTCCGGATCAAATCCCTCCAAGAATGGCTAGATCATTTGTTGGATGGTCAGCCATCGGACCAGACCTTCGCGGTCTTGTGTTCCGCTCCGAACATCCAAAGGAGAACGCTATGATCGACACTGGACATGTGGGCGCCGCGGCAGACAATATTGCTGAAGCGACGCAGCGCATCGCGACGATAGTCGCTAACGCTCGGGCCGCTCGGCACCTTCTGGATTATCGGCCGCCGGACCTAGACGAGATACGACAAGCGCTCGATTGCATCGTGAGGGACGCTTATCGAGCCAGTGACGTGATCTACCGGGTCCGCGGGCTGCGGCCCCTTCAAGGAGGCACCACCGAGGAAGGAGCGCGTGGAGATCAATGGAGCGATCCGCGACGTGCTCAAACAGACGCGTGACGAGGTAACGAAAAACGGCGTATCAGTGCTGACCCACTTCGCAGCGCGCTCGCCGACTGTCCAAGAAGATCAGGTGCAACTACAGCAAGTAATCCTCAATTTGACTATCAACGCCGTGGAAGCAATGAGCGGCATGCGCGAAGAACCGCGCATCCGTCGCCGTCCGTCCAGACACACGGCTCGCCCCGCTTGCTGCGGCGGTATCCTGGACAATCCGGCAATGAACCGGCTTGAAATGCCCTTCGGCGACGGTGCGCTCGCAGTCGCCTACTAAAAGCCGCCTCGCCCTGCTCCACACGGAGGTGCCGCAAGAGCTGTCCGGCCAAGGGTACGGATCGCGGCTGGCACAAGGCTTTTTCGAAGCGTTGCGATGCGATGGAAAAAGGGTGATCGCGAGGTGCCCCTTAATGTCTTCCTACGCCGCCCGACACCTTGAGTATGGCGCGCTCCTCGATGCTGATCGAAGACGGACGGGACGCACGCGCGCACAACGCTTCTGGATGAGGATACCTCCGCCTATCGAATGCATGACCAAAGGTAATTTCTAATTTCGTCGGCTGCGTCCGATCTTTGGGTCTGCTGGGCCGGCCGAGCACACGCGGTCGCCTCCACTAATCGAAAGCATTGCGGCGAGTCACCGTGCCACGCGTGGGCGGTAAAGGAGCCTCCATGAAGTAACCGACGACTGTTGGCCTGGCTGTTGCCGTCTCGCTGCTCGCCACCACTTTGGCGGCGCTCGCGTAGATCAGCGCAGCGGCTCCGACCGGCCCGACCGCGAACGCGCGTCAGGCAGACTGAGCTCCGCATGAGGCGACCCAGCTTCCGCCGCACAGAGGGACGCCTCGCACATGGATGATCACGCGATTACGCCGCGACAAAAAAGTGGACTGCAACTCCGATGACCAATGACCAAAGCGACAAAACCCTCCATCCGAATCGTCGAGGCTTTCTCGGCGTTGCCGCCGCCACGGGCGCCGCTTCGCTGGCTCCGGGTGTCCTGATAGGAACCGTCGTGACAACCGCGGCGCGCGCGGAAGCACCCGAACCGGCCTCCTCCCAATCCGTCGATGCTTCCGCGAGTACTATCGCTGCCAAGTTGCCGTCGCCAGTGCCCGGCTATCTGTCTTTCGGCCCGGACGAAGCCGTCTTCGTCGAAGTGATGGTCAACGTGATGTGTCCCGCGGATGCGCTGACACCCGGCGGCGTCGATTGCGGGCTTGCGGCCTACGTCGACCGACAACTGGCAGGCGGTTTCGGTAAGGGCGCACGCCTTTATATGCGCGGCCCCTGGCGAGAGGGTAAGCCAGAACTGGGTTATCAATTGCCGCTCACACCTGAGCAGTTTTTCAAGGCGGGACTCGCTGCCGCGGATGCGGCCTGCCGGAAACGCAATGGAAAGGCCTTTAGTGAATTAGATGAGATTGGTGCCGACCGATTTCTCCATGAAATTGCCGACGGCAAGGTGACGGACGAGCGCGTCCAGCTCGCCTCGTGGTTCAACGAACTCGTCTATCCGCTATTTGAGCAAGCTTGTTTCGCCGATCCCGTTTACGGCGGCAATGTCGGCAAGGTGTTTTGGAAGGCGATCGGCTATCCAGGTCTCCCCGCGGTTCATTCCCAGGACATGGTCGATTTCCGTGGCAAGCCCTTCCCGGATGCCGCCAATCCGAAATCCATCGCCGACTTCGCGTAAGGGTAGAAATCATGGCTACACGCTTGAAACATCGCACCGTCGTTTTCGTTGGCGGCGGATTTACGGCGGCGCTGGCTGCTCGCCAGCTAACAGCCAAGGGCGTCGATGTCCTCGTCCTTGAACGTGGAATCGACCGCACCCACACTGCCGCAACAAGCCTGCCATCGCAGCGCGACGAACTGCGCTGGGACGTGCATGGTGATCTCTTTCAGGATTGGTCCGTCCAGACCTACACGCTTCGCCATAATGATGGCGAAGCGGCTCTGCCGATACGACGTCTCCAGGCCTTCAAGCCCGGCGAGGGAATGGGCGGTGCGGCCAATCACTGGAACGGGCAGACCTGGCGCTGGAGCGAGTCTGACCCTGTTTTGCGCACCCACCTTGAGAACCGGTATGGAAAGAAGGCCATTCCAGCTGAAATGGCGATCCAGGATTGGGGCGTCACCTATGCAGAGATGGAGTCCTATCACGATCAGTTCGAAAAGCTGTTCGGCATTGCCGGCAAGGCAGGAAATCTGCGTGGAAAGGTGCAGGAAGGCGGAAATCCGTTCGAGGGACCACGGCAGAGCGAGTTTCCGCAAAACCCTCTGCCTATCACCGAAGCGGGCGTGATCTTCAGCGAGGCAACCAAGAAGCTAGGCTACAAACCTTTTCCCTTGCCGGCAGCAAATTCGCCGGAGGCCTACACCAATCCCGATGGTATGCAGCTTGGTCAGTGCCAGTTCTGCGGCCATTGCGAGCGCTTCATCTGCGAAGCCAACGCCAAGGCGAGCCCCGAAGTTCTGCTTTATCCGATGCTGAGAAAGCGCGAGAGCTTCGAATTGCGTCTGGAAACGCATGTTCTCGATATTCTTTATGATCGTAAGGCAAAACGCGTGAGAGGCGTTCGCTACATCGATTGCGTAACCGGCGAGGAGTATGAACAGCCGGCCGACGTCGTCGTACTTTCTTCCTTCACGATGTCGAATATCAAGTTTCTGCTGATGGCGGGGATCGGGACGCCTTACAATCCCAAGACTGGTCACGGGCTGGTCGGCAAGAATTTCTGCCACCAGACGATGTTCGGCACGCGTGTCTTCTTCAAGGACCGCTGGATCAACCCGTTCCTGGCATCCGGTGCGTCACAGACCGTGATCGACGAGTTCAACGGGGACAATTTCGACCACAGCAGTCTTGGCTTCTTCGGAGGCGGCTACATCTACGCCAACGTGACGAACGGACGGCCGATTACGAGCCGGGCTGTGCCGCCCGGCACGCCGAAATGGGGCGCGGAGTGGAAAAAAGCCAACGCGGATTGGTACGCACATAATTTCAGCATAACTGCCCATGGCAGCTGGTATCCGCATCGGGAGAACTATGTCGACCTCGACCCGACCTATGTCGACGCCTATGGGCAACCGCTCTTGCGCATGACGTTCGACGTTCGCGAGAACGAGCGCAAGATGTCGGTATATCTGTCGAAAAAGATCGACGAGATCGCCAAAGCGACCGGTGCCGACATCGCACCGCCGACAGCCCCCCGCAAGGGGCCGTACGATAGTCGCGTGTATCAGACCACCCATGTCACTGGTGGCACGATTATGGGAAGCGATCCTGCGACGAGCGTCGTCTCCCCTCACCTGCAGCACTGGAATGCGCAAAACCTGTTTGTCGTCGGTGCATCCGTCTACCCCTTCAATGCAGGCTACAACCCGACAGGCCCGCTAGGGGCTCTCGCGCTTCGACTCGGCGACGACCTCAACGATTATGTCGCGCGCCCGCGCCACCTCTGATCCCGACCTAAAAAGGACGTTCCCTATGAAAAGCGCGGGAAAGATTGGCGCGTTTATCGCGGTGCTCGTACTTGCGGGAGCAACCGCGAATCGCGGCTACGCACAGGACGCCGAGCACGGAAAACCCATCTTCAAAGCTTGCGCAGCTTGCCATGCGACAGATCATGCCAGTCGCGCCGGGCCGGGCCTGGGGGGACTCATTGGCAGGAAGGCGGGTACGGTTCCCGGCTTCAGCTATAGTAACGCGATGAAGAAGTCCGACATTGTCTGGGATACGAAGACCCTCGATGCGTATCTGGAATCGCCACAGCAAGTGGTTCCCGGAAACAGGATGCCCTACGCAGGGCTGAAGAACCCGACGGACCGAACGGACCTCGTTGCCTATCTTGCTACGTTGAAGTAACGGCTCATTGAGCGAGGCGTCAGCAAGACGCCATCCATTCGCACGCTAAACATCGATGCCGCCGACCAATGTGTGCGGGCGTCGGAATTGCGTGATGCTGTGTCTGAAATCCTCACCGCCATGCGTTCTGGGCGTGCTGCCTGTGCGCTTCGAGAGCAGCGGCGATACGCGATGCGGTTCCCTGAAAAGACCGAAGGGGCGCACGCGCACAGCGCTTTTAGGAACGATACCCCGCGCTTATCGAATGCATGACCAAACGGAATTTCTAATTTCGCCGGCTGCGTCCGATCCTGAGGACCACTGGGTCGGCCGAGCACGCGGCCGCCTCGACATCGCATGAAGCCATTGCACCGGGCCACCGCGCCGCGCGCGGGCAACAAAGGAGACCCCCATGAAATTACCGAAGACCGTCGGCCCAGCTGTTGCGGTCTCCCTGGTCGCGGCCACCAAGGCGGCGCTCGCGTAGATGAGCGAAGCCGCTCCAGCCGGTCCGACCGCGAACGTGGTGGACGCTGATATGTGACTGGTCAAGCCGCCGCCCTACACCAAGCAGTTCTGGAAGCGAGGTCACACTGTTCTGCCTTCGTTTTCGGAAAACTACCCGTGGTTCCTGGCATTAGATGTCGAACGGACCCATCGCCGCAGCATTTTCAACAGAGAAAGCGAAAGCACTCTCGTACCTCAACCTATCCCTTCACCCATAGGAATCGCCATGACCGACGGAATCACCATGACCAACGGCGTCATCGAATGCATCCTGAGCCGCAGCGCCACCAAGTACTTCGACCCTGCCGCCACCTTGAGCGACGAACAAATCCGCGAGCTGGTGAGAATCGGCACCACCGCGCCGACGTCCTTCCACCTGCAGAACTGGCGCTTCATCGCCGTACGCACGCCTGAAGCCAAGGCTCGGTTGCGTCCGCTCGCTTGGGATCAGCCCGCGATCACCGAAGCAGCCGTTACCTTCATCGTCTGCGGTGTGTTGGCCGATTCCAGCGTTGTACCAGAGCGTCTGGCACCGCTGGTGGAAGCGGGCATCATGCCGGCAACGATGGTGCCTGAATGGGAAATCCCCGCACGCAATCTGTACATGGAATACCCGCAGCGCCAGCGCGACGAGGCAGTACGCACCGGCACGTTCGGCGCGGCGGCGATGATCTATGCGGCCCGCTCGCTGGGCCTGGGTTCGACGCCGATGATCGGTTTCGACGCCGAAGCGGTGCACCGCGAGTTCGGACTGGCCGAGGACGAAGTACCGGTCATGCTGTTGTCCGTGGGGCCGGAGCGTCCGGGAAACTGGGCGCAGAAGCCGCGCCGTCCGGTCGCAGACGTGCTGGATCTCGTATAAGTATTAGTAAAGCCCGAAACTTGCGGAAGAAGACGATGCAAAGAAGTGCAGCTCTAAAGCCGGAACAGGTGCCGGCCGATTCGAAACTGACCCTCGATACGATCACCAAGAACATCGGGTTCACCCCAAATATGATGGCGATCTTCGCGCAGAGCCCGATCGCGTTCAACGCGTGGGCCGCCCTGCTCGGCTCCTTGAGCAAGGCGCTGGACGTGAAGACGCGTGACAGCATCGGCCTCGCCGTCTCGGAAGTGAATGGCTGCAACTATTGCCTGACGGTTCACAGCTTTACGGCCGAGCATATGGCCAAGCTGCCGGCCGATGAAATCATTCTCGCTCGGAAGGGCCATGCCAGCGACCCGAAGCGGGATGCCGCCGTACAGTTTGCGCGCAAAGTCATCGAGACCCGCGGTAAAGTCAGTGACGCCGATCTGAAAGCCGTTCGCGATGCAGGCTACACGGATGCGAACGTCATAGAGATCGTCGCGCTGGTGGCTATGTACTCCCTGACGAACTTTTTCAATAACGTGTTCGATCCCGAGAAGGACTTTCCTGCCGTTGCGCGGGCTGGCTCGACCTGAACCGCACCGAGTTTCTCCGAGGGTGCCTGCAGGCGTCGCGTGATGCGAGCGTAACGCCAAAGCCCAGATGCAACCGGGAAAGTTTCCCGGGAACGAGTCTGGGCTTTTCGTATGTATCGACAAGGCTAGGATGATTTAGCACCACACCAAAATTCCACGATTATCTCCGCGGCCGAGCATGAAAAACCATATGCAGCTCCGGAGGATCGAAGGCGAAATCAAAGAGAGTCTCCCGCCGTGGATATTTTTTCCAAGTTAAAGGTGACGAGCGGCCGATCGTCATTGTGATGGCCGGCCCTATGGCGTGAGAAGCAGATGCTTGTTTCGCACCGTTGATTTCTGCGCGCCGAGCCGGTGGCATCGATTCCATACCCGAAGGTCATTGGACCATCGACTTTCTCCGTTCTATTTGCGCTCATCTGCAAGGTAATTCTGAAAATGACGGCATCCCACACATCGGGAGGTAGACGATGAAGGCGATCGTGGTAACGGACCAGGCTGCGGGAACGTCCGGGATGAAGCTGGCGGAGCGGCCCGAGCCGCAGGCAGCGATAAACGACGTCGTCGTTGAGGTTCACGCATCGGGATTCACCTCGGGTGAGCTGACATGGCCCTCGACCTGGACCGATCGCCTCGACCGTGACCGAACGCCGTCGATCCCCGGGCAGGAGCTGGCCGGAGTGGTCACCGCTCTCGGCTACGGCACGACGGGGCTGTCGGTCGGACAGCGGGTATTCGGCCTCTCGGACTCATATCGCGGCGGCACCCTGGCGGAATACGTGGCCGTCGAGGCACGCAACCTCGCGCCACTGCCGGGCGACGTCGACTTCACAGTGGGCGCGAGCGTGGCGATGCCGGGCCTGACCGCATGGCAAGGGCTGTTCCAGCATGGCCGTCTTCAGGCGGGGCAGAGCGTCCTCGTGCACGGCGCGGCCGGTGCAGTCGGTTCGATGGTGACGCAGCTCGCACGAGAGGCCGGCGCTTACGTCATCGGCACCGGACGCGCCCCCGACCGTCAGAAGGCGCTCGACTTCGGCGCGCAGGAGTTCGTCGACCTCAACAACGACGCGCTGGAAGACGTCGGCGGCGTCGATCTGGTGTTCGATGTCATCGGCGGCGACATCGGGAAGCGGTCCACAGGCTTGATTCGAGCCGGAGGAACACTGGTGACCATCGCCGGGCCAACCGAGGCGCGGCCGGCCAATGGCCTGACGATCGACTTTGTTCTCGTGTCCGATCGCGCCCAACTGAGTGAGATCGTCCAGCGAGTGCGTGACGGGCGACTGCGGACGAACATCGGCAACATCGCGACCCTCGACGATGCCGTCGCCGCTTTCAATCTGACCAAGCGGATCAGCGGGAAGACGATCATCCGCGTTCGTCCGTGAGCGACATGCGCCTGTCACTGCGACATTTCGACCAAAGAGACAAATAACCAAGGAGACAATTCACATGAAGGCGATCGTTGTGATGGACCAGGCCGCGGGAACGGCCGGGATGAAGCTGGCGGAGCGGCCCGAGCCGCAGGCAGCGATAAATGACGTCGTCGTTCAGATTCATGCGTCGGGATTCGTCCCGACTGAGCTGACGTGGCTCCCGACCTGGACCGATCGCCGCGACCGTGACCGAACACCGTCGATCCCTGGCCACGAGCTGGCCGGAGTGGTCACCTCTCTCGGCTACGGCACGACGGGACTGTCGGTCGGTCAGCGGGTGTTCGGCCTCGCCGACTGGTATCGCGACGGCACCCTGGCGGAGTATGTAGCCATCGAGGCACGCAAACTCGCGCCGCTGCCGGGCGACGTCGACTTCACGGTGGGCGCGAGCCTGCCGATCTCAGGCCTAACCGCGTGGCAGGGACTGTTCGAGCACGGCCGTCTTCAGGCGGGGCAGAGCGTGCTCGCGCACGGCGCGGCCGGCGCAGTCGGGTCGATGGTGACGCAACTCGCACGAGAGGCCGGCGCCCACGTCATCGGCACCGGACGCACCGCCGACCGTCAGAAGGCGCTCGACTTCGGCGCGAAAGAGTTCGTCGTCCTCGAGAACGACGCCCTGGAAGACGTCGGCAAAGTCGATCTGGTGTTTGATGTCATCGGCGGCGACATCCAGAAGCGGTCCGCGGGCCTGATTCGAGCCGGAGGAACGCTGGTGACCGTCGTCGGACCGGCCGAGGCGCGGCCCGCCGACGGCCGGGCGGTCGACTTCGTTGTCGACTCCGATCGTGCCCAACTAACTGAGATCGTCCAGCGGGTGCGGGATGGACGACTGCGGACGAACATCGGCACCGTCTCGAGCCTCGACGATGCCGTCGCCACCTTCAACGCGACCGAGCGACGCGCGGGGAAGACGGTCATCCGCGTTCGTCGATGAGCAACGCGCGCCCAGTGATCCGTGCAGCCGGACGATTGCAATCCAGGTCGGCTGGCTGTGTCCTATCAGCCCCAGCCACCAAGAGGCACGCATGGCTTTCACGTTGAAGATCAACGGCACACCTCATGAGGTCGATGTCGACGGCGACACCCCGCTTTTGTGGGTGTTGCGCGACGTGCTCGGCATGACGGGAACCAAGTTCGGTTGCGGCCAAGCGCTTTGCGGCGCCTGCACCGTGCATCTCGACGGCCGGCCGGTCCGCTCCTGCCAGACCCCGGTCGACAGCGTCGGCGATAGTCCGATCACCACGATCGAGGCGATCGGCCAAGCGCCGCAGGGCGCGGCCTTGCAGAAGGCGTGGCTGGAGCTGGAGGTGGTGCAATGCGGCTACTGCCAGTCCGGCCAGATCATGTCGGCGGCGGCGCTGCTGAAGGACACGCCGAAGCCGACGGATGACGACATCGACGCCGCCATGTCGGGCAATGTGTGCCGATGCGGCACGTATCAGCGCATCCGCGCTGCGATCAAACACGCGGCGGGAGTCTGAGATTCATGGATGAGCTTATTCTGAGACAGCAGATTGCCGATGAAACAGCGGTGTCACGGCGCGCCGTTCTTCAGGGCACAGGTTTGCTGCTTGGTTTTGCGCTGACCGGTGCAAGCACGGACTCCGTGTTCGCGGCGCCCGCTTCGCGGGTGGTTGAAAACGAGGTCATGGGTACTTTCGCCCCGAATGGATTTATACGGATCAATCCAACCGGCACCGTGGCCCTGGTCATGCCGATGGCCGAGATGGGTCAGGGGGTTTACACCGCGCTCTCGATGCTTCTGGCCGAAGAACTGGAAGTGGGGCTTGACCAGATTCAGGTTCTGCATGCGCCGGCAAATGATGCGCTTTACGCCAACACGTTCCTGCACATTCAAACTACAGGTGCTTCCTCCTCTGTACGAGCCTTCTGGACGCCCCTGCGTCAGGCAGGGGCAATGGGTCGTGATCTGCTGATTGCGGCTGCTGCCAAGCAGTGGAACGTCGATTCAAAGACTTGCCATGCCAAGAACGGCGTCGTGTTCAATGCGTCCGGATCGAAGCATCTGAGCTACGGCGAACTTGCGAAGGCTGCGGCGAAATTGCCTGTGCCGCCTGCAGCAAACGCCAAATTGAAGGATCCGAAGGCTTTCACACTGATCGGCACGCGTGCCAAGCGCGTGGATTCATCGATAAAGGTCGATGGGCGCGCGCTCTACGGCATCGATACGCTATTGCCGGGAATGAAGTTCGCCGCGGTTGCTATTTCGCCTGTGCTCGGCGGCAAGGCGAAAACGGTGGACGAGAGGGCTGCGCTGGCAGTGAAGGGCGTCCGGCAGGTGGTCAATATCGATGAAGCGGTTGCCGTCGTGGCGGATCACATGGGTGCGGCGAAGAAGGGCCTCGCGGCGGCGGCCATCACGTGGGACGACGGGCCGAACGGCAAGGTTAGCAACGCCGATATCGTCAAGCAATTGGAGGAGAACTCCAAGAAGCCGGGTGCGGTTGCCCGTAACGATGGTGATGCAGGGAAAGCTCTTTCCCAAGCGGCGCAACGGCTCGAAGCCGTCTATCAGGTGCCTTTCCTGGCCCATGCGGCGATGGAGCCGATGAACTGCACCGTTCATCTGCAGAAGGATCGTTGCGACGTTTGGGTCGGGACGCAGGCGATGTCGCTCACGCGGTCTCTGGTCGCCGAACTCAGCGGTCTGCCAAGGGATGCGATCAAAATTCACAATCATCTGATTGGCGGTGGCTTCGGCCGAAGGCTGGAGGCCGATGGCACGGTGCTGGCCGTCAAGATCGCCAAGCACGTCGATGGCCCGGTGAAGGTGATCTGGAGCCGCGAGGAAGACATCCAGCACGATATGTATCGGCCGTACTACTTCGATCGACTGTCGGCCGGACTTGATGCGGTCGGCGAGCCGGTTGCCTGGACGCATCGGATCGCCGGCTCCTCAATCGCCGCTCGCTATATTCCCTATTGGTTCAAGGACGGATTGGATCTCGATGCCGTAGAAGCGGCGGCCAAGCCGCCATATGCGCTGCCCAATATCCACGTCGACTATGTCCGGGTCGAGCCCCCTGGTGTCCGGACGGCTTTCTGGCGCGGCGTCGGACCAACTCACAATGTTTTTGTGGTCGAAAGCTTCATGGATGAGCTCGCGCATGCCGCAAAGCAGGATCCTGTCGCTTATCGCAAGGGATTGCTGGGTCACAATCCGCGAGCGCTTGCTGTTCTGTCCCTTGCCGCGGAAAAATCAAGGTGGGGATCACCACTTCCCGCACGGCATGGCCGCGGGATTTCGGTACAATTCGCATTCGGAAGCTACCTGTCGCAGGTCGCTGAGGTCGAAGTGGCGGCCGATGGCTCTGTCAAGGTCAAGCGGATCGTCTGTGCGGTTGATTGCGGCATGTACGTCAATCCGGATACGATCGAAGCACAGGTTGAGGGTGGAACGCTTTTCGGGCTGACCGCTGCGCTCCATGGGTCAATCACTTTCAAGGATGGACGCGTCGAGCAGAGCAATTTCGACAGCTATCTGCCGATGCGTATCGACGAGGTGCCGGTGGTGGAGACGCACTTGATTAAGAGCGCAGAGGCTCCAGGTGGAATTGGTGAAGCTCCGACAGCCATTGTCAGTGCTGCAGTGACAAATGCGATCTTCGCCGCCACCGGCAAGCGCCTGCGCAGCCTGCCGATCGATACGAATTCGCTGAAGTCGTCGTCATAGTCCTTGCCCATCATCCGTCATCCCTGCCCGTCGCAGCGCGTACGCGATGACTGTCCGGAGCCGACTGGCCCGACTGGGACGATTCCGCGAGACGCACCACTCGAGGGACTGGCCTCAGATGGTATGGCTCTGCGAGGGTCGTAGCAAGGAGTTGCTCCGTGGGTGCTGTAGCTTTCTCGGGCTCTCGCGCAACGAGGCGGTTCGATTGAAGACCAGCCGTTCGGGGCGGGAATCATCATCGTGGCTGAAATAGCCTTGGCGCTCAAACTGCAACGCCTCGCCATGGGGATCGGAGGCGGTTGCGCGCTCGACGAGGCAGCCGCGTAGCGTATGCATGGAATGTGGGTCGAGGTCGGCTGCGAGGTCCGTCGGGCTCGGCCTCGCTGCTAAGAAGAGCCGGCCGTAGAGCCTGACCTCTGCTGGCAACGCATCCACGGCGCTGATCCAGTGGATTGTCGCCCCGACTTTTCGCCCGCCGGCGCCCCCCCTGCTGTCGGGGTCGTAGGTGCAGCGTAGCTCGACCACACGGCCCGCCGCGTCCTTCACGACATCACGGCAAGTGATGAGGTAGGCGTAGCGGAGCCTCACCTCGCGGCCCGGCGCCAGGCGCCGGAAACCGTGTGGTGGCGCCTCGTGGAAGTCGTCTTGCTCGATGTACACCTCGCGGGAGAACCGGACGACTCTCGTCCCGAAGGCCGGGTCCGCCGGGTGGTTTGGCGCATCAAACTCCTCTATCCGGCCCGCATAGTAGTTCTCGATTGTCAATTTGAGCGGCTTGAGCACCGCCAGTCGTCGGGGAGCCCGCTCATTAAGGACATCCCGGATCGCTGCGTCCAGGACACCGTCGTCGACCGTGCTGTTGGCCTTCGAAACTCCGATGCCGCGTATGAACCGACGCACCGCCTCGGGAGGCACGCCGCGTCGGCGCAGGCCTGCAAGCGTCGGCATTCTCGGGGCATCCCGGCCCGCCACGCGGCCGTCGCGCACTAGCTCCGTCAGCACGCGTTTTGAGAGGACGGTATGCGTAATACCCAGGCGAGCGAACTCATACTGTCGGGGTCGCGATGGCATCGGGAGGTTGTCGAGGAACCAGTCGTAAAGAGGTCGGTGATCCTCGAACTCGAGGGTGCACAGCGAGTGGCTCACCCCTTCGATGGCGTCGCACTGGCCGTGCGCGAAGACATAGCTCGGGTAGATGTGCCAGGCCGTGCCGGTGCGCGGATGGCTGGCGTTGAGAATACGGTAGATGACGGGGTCGCGCAGGTTGACGTTCGCTGACGCCATGTCGATTTTCGCGCGGAGAACCCGCTCGCCGTTCCTGAACTCGCCGGCGCGCATCCGCGCGAACAACTCAGCATTTTCCTTCACGCTGCGGTCGCGAAACGGGCTGTTCCGGCCATGGCTCGTCAATGTCCCCCTGCCCTCTCTGATATCGTGTGCGGACTGGTCGTCCACGTAGGCCTTGCCGATGCGAATGAGATGGCAGGCCCAAGCGTAGAGCTGCTCGAAGTAGTCGGAGGCGAAGTGGAGGCCCTGCGCCCAATCGAATCCGAGCCACTGGACGTCGCGCTTGATCGCGTCGATGTACTCCACCCTCTCCTTTGCCGGGTTCGTATCGTCGAGGCGCAAGTTGCAGCGGCCACCGAATTCCTTCGCAAGCTCGTAATTCAGCACGATCGACTTCGCGTGCCCCAGGTGGAGGAAGCCGTTCGGCTCGGGTGGAAAGCGCGTGACCACGACACGCGTGCGGCCGGTCTCGACGTCAGACGCTATGATGCCGCGAATGAAATTGCTGGCGCTCGCGCCCGCTTCTCCGAAGTCGTTCTGCTGAGACACCTTCCGCCTCAAGCCTGGAGTTCGTCGGGCGGGTGCACGCCGAATCCGTGCATCCTGAGCGCCCATTGCAGCGCCACGACGGCGCCCTTGACCGGCTGCAGGAGAGCTATCGAGGCCAAGGCCGTACTCGGAAGGTAGACGCCAAGCTGAAACGTCAGCGACGGTGCATAGTCCACCTCGATCCAGAGAATTACCGGAACCAAGACGTGTCCGACGATGACGATCACCAAGTATGCCGGCAGGTCGTCGGCCCGGTGGCCGGTGAAATCGAGGTGGCAGACAGAGCAGTGGTTATCGACCTTGAGAAACGCACAAAACAGGCGACCCCGCCCGCAGCGCGCGCACCTTCCTCGAATGCCCCTCCAAAGGGAGAGGCTAACTTTGCGCCCGGCGGCAGTTTCTGCTGACGTCCAGTCATGGTCGTGACTTCCAACATTGCCTTCAACCGTCGTGGCCATCGCCCGTCCTCCTGCCTTACACGGCAGCATGAGTTGTTCCGGCTTCATCGCGCATCGGCGTCACCGCAACTCACTCCGCCGCGACCGCTGTCGTCTGGGTCGGCTTGCCCTCGTTGTTGCCTTCCGCGAGATTGCGCACCACCATGTAAAAGATCGGCGTGAAGATCAGCCCAAACAGCGTGACGCCGAGCATACCGAAAAACACGGCGACGCCGACCGCCTGGCGCATTTCCGATCCGGAGCCGGTGGAGATCACGAGCGGCAGCACGCCGAGGATGAAGGCGAACGAGGTCATCAGGATCGGCCGCAGTCGCAACCGGCAGGCCTCGATCACCGCCTCCAGCCGCGGTTTACCCTCAAGCTCAATGTCCCGCGCGAACTCGACGATCAGGATCGCGTTCTTGGCGGCCAATCCCACCAGCACAATGAACCCGATCTGGGTGAGAATGTTGACGTCCTGGCCCATGATGCGGACCCCGATAGTGGCGGCAAGCAAGCACATTGGCACGATCAGGATGACGGAAAACGGCAAGCTCCAGCTCCCGTATTGCGCGGCCAGAACCAGATAGACGAACAGCACGCAAATCGGGAACACGAACAATCCGGTGTTGCCGCCGGTAACCTGCTGATAGGACAGGTCGGTCCATTCGAAGGAAAAGCCACTCGGCAATTTGTCCTCGGCGAGCTTCTTCATAGCGGCGATCACGGTCGCCGAACTCGTCCCCGGCAAGCCTTCGCCTTGTAGCTCGGCCGTCGGATAGAGATTGTAGCGGGCGACGCGATCGGGGCCCGAGACGTCCTTGAACTCTACGACGCTGCCGAGCATCACCGTGTCGGCATTGGCGTTGCGGGTCCGTAGTCGCGCAAGATCAGGACGCTCCTTCCGGAACGGCAGATCGGCCTGCGCGGTGACATGATAGGTACGGCCGAATAAGTTGAAGTCGTTGACATAAGTCGAGCCGAAATAGGTCTGGATCGTGTCGGTGATGTTCTGGATGGGAACGCCGAGCTTCTGCGCTTTGACTTGATCGATGTCGACGAAGACCTGCGGGGTGTTCGAGGAGAACGGCGAGAACACAGTGGGGGCGAGGAGCAGAGGCGACTTGCGCGCCGCTGCGACGAGTTCGTCAGTCGCAGCCGCCAACAGCTTCGGACCACGGCCTTGCCGGTCCTGGATGCGCATGGTGAAGCCGCCGCCGGTGCCGATGCCGGGGATCGGCGGTGGCGGGATCACGATGATGAACGCACCTTCAATGGCCGATAGCCGCTTGCGCAGATTTGCCGTTATCACCTGCGCGTTCAGCCCCTTCTTGCGGCGCACCTCCGGTTCTTCGAACACTGGAAACAGCGCCGCCGAGTTGCTTGCCTGTGTGCGGGTCGCTCCCGACAGACCTGCAAAGACCGCGATATGCGAAATTCCGGGCGTATCGAGCGCGATGCTCTCGATCCTGCGAACGATCTCAGTGGTCCGCGCCAGCGAGGCCGCGCCCGGCAGTTGCGCGGATATGATCACGTAGCCGCGATCCTGTGCCGGAATGTAGCCCTGGGGCGTGGTGACAAGCAGCCAGCCGGCGCTGCCGATCAGGACCACATAGACGAGCAGCATCACCACGCGATGCCGGATCACGAAGCCTGCAACGTCAGCATAATAACGCGACAGCCAGTCGAAGCCGCGGTTGAACAGCCTGATGAACCATTCCCAGCCGCGCGCGATCAGATTCCAGCCGGCCGACGGCCGCTTCTCCTCGTGCGGAAGGAGGATCTGCGAAGCCAGTGCCGGCGACAGGGTCAGCGAACAGAAGCAGGAAATTGCTGTCGCGACCGCGATGGTGACCGCGAACTGCTGGAAGAACTGCCCGGTAATGCCACCGAGAAACGCGGTCGGCACGAACACCGCGCACAGCACCAGCGCAATCGAGACCAGTGCGCCGCCGACTTCCTCCATGGTCTTCAGCGTGGCTTCGCGCCGGCTCAAGCCGCGCGCGAGATGCCGCTCAACATTTTCGACCACGACAATGGCGTCGTCGACCACGATGCCCACCGCGAGCACGAGGCCGAACAGCGTGAGATTGTTGATGCCGTAGCCGAGGGCTGCCATGGCCGCAAAGGTACCAACCAGCGATACCGGGATCGCCACGATCGGGATGATCGCCGGACGCCAGCCTTGCAGGAACACCAGCACCACGACGACAACCAGTGCCATCGCTTCATAGATCGTCTTGATCAGCTCGCTGATGGACTGCCGGATGAACTCGGTCGGGTTGTAGCCGATATTGTAGTCGAGCCCCTTGGGGAAGCCGACCTTCAGCTTCTCCATCGTGTCCTTAATGCCCTTGGCGGTCGCAAGCGCGTTCGATCCTGGCCGCTGTGTCACCCGCAACGCCACCGCTGACTTGCGGAACAGGAAGCTGTTGGTGGAATAGTCGAGCGCGCCGAGGTCGATCCGCGCCACGTCGCGCAGGCGAACGATGCGGCCGTCCTGGCCCGACTTGACAACGATGTCCTCGAATTGGGATGGATCCTTCAGCCGGCCAACGAAGGTAAGGTTCGGCTGGAAGGCGCGGTCAGCAATCGGTGGGCTCGCAAGCTGGCCGCCCCGCGATCTGCAGGTTCTGGGTGCGGACCGCCGCAACCACGTCGTTCGAAGTCAGGCCGAGATTGGCGATCTTGTCGGGATCGAGCCAGAGCCGCATCGAATAATCGCGCGCGCCGAAGATCTGGATGTCGCCGATGCCGTCAAGCCGCAGCAACTGGTCGCGCACCTGCAGCAACGCATAGTTGGAGATGTAGAGCTGGTCGAGCGAGTCGTCGGGCGACAGCATGAACACGACCATGAGGATGTCGGGCGAGTCCTTCTTGGTGACGACGCCGTTGCGCTGCACTTCCTCCGGCAATTGCGGCTGGGCGATTGCGACGCGGTTCTGCACCAGCACCTGCGCCTTGTCGAGGTCAGTTCCGAGCTTGAAGGTGATGGTGATGGTGAGCTGGCCATTCGAGGTCGCCTGGCTGTACATATACAGCATATCCTCGACGCCGTTGATCTGTTGCTCGATGGGAGCGGCCACGGTATCCGAGATGGTCTGCGCGGAGGCGCCCGGATATTGCGCGGTTATCACCACGGTCGGCGGCACCACTTCCGGATATTCGGCGACCGGTAGCGTCCGATAGGCGATCGCGCCCACGATCAGGAGCACGATCGACAGCACCATCGCCAGGATGGGCTGGTTGACGGAAAGACGCCCGAGATTCATGTCTTGCTCCCGCCAATTTCGATCATGTGCGGGTTAACCTTGGCGCCGACGCGGGCACGCTGGATGCCGTCGATGATGACGCGGTCTTCGGGTTTGAGGCCCGTGCGGATCACGCGCAGGCCCTCGTTGATCGGTCCGAGCTCGACCGCGCGCGCTTCCACCGTGTCGTCATCCTTCACCACGAATACGATCTTGCGCGACTGGTCAGTCGCGATAGCCGCATCCGGCAACAGCAGCGCTTCATAGGGCGAGGAGCCGATCAGCCGCACGCGACCGAATTGTCCGGGCAGAATGGACAGATCGTGGTTGGGGATGATCGCGCGGTTGCGCAGCGTGCCGGTCGACGCGTCCAGCCGGTTGTCGAGGAAATCCATCTTTCCTTCATGCGAGGGTTTGGTCTCGCCGGTGAGCGTCACCTGCACGGGGTTGGCCGTGTCGCGCGAGCTCGGCCGCCTGCCCTCGAACCACAGCTTGTTGTTCTTCAGATAGGTCGCCTCGTCCAGGTCGAAATAGATGTAGATCGGATCGAGCGATACGATCGAGGTCAATAGCGTCGCGCTGCCCTCGCTGCCCTGCACGAGATTGCCCTCGGTCACCAGATGGCGGCTGACGCGGCCGGTGATCGGCGCCACCACATGCGTGAATTCGACATTGAGCTGTGCGGCCTTCAACGCGCCGTCGGCCTGGGTCTCGGCGGCACGCGCCGCCTGCAGCTGCTGGCGGCGCTGATCGACGACTTGTTCGGAGACCGCGCTGGTCTGCACGAGGGTCAGGCCGCGCTCGAGATCGCGCTTGGCAAGCTCCCCTTTGGCGCGCGCGTCGGCGAGTTGCCCTTCGGCTTGCAGCTTAACCGCCTCGAACGGGCGCGGATCGATGATATAAAGCAGATCGCCAGCGCGGACGGTCGCACCATCCTTGAACTCTACACTATTGACGAAGCCGCCGACGCGGGCACGGACCTGAACCTCCTGGATCGCCTCGAAGCGGCCGGTGAACTCGTCCCAGTCTGTGACGGTCCGTTTGACCGGTTGTGCCACCATCACCCGCGGCGGCGGAGGCGCGGCCGCCTGCGATTGCGCCCTCTCGTGGCAGCCAGCAAGCGCGAGCGCGAACAGCAGACCGATCGGAGCGCCGCCGCATCGTGCAAAGCGGCGAAACGAACCGCGATCGAGCCGGGGCGCCGGAGCCGGGTACTCCGTTTTGTCAGTCGCACTCACTTCCGCATCCCCGAGGACCTAGAATGTTGCAATTGAAGGAGAGATCGACGGGCTGGGAAACTGCCAGCGCCGTCGCCAGCTTGCGCCGGAGCTTCCCAAGACCGGTTCATATCCTCGACCAGCATTGCCGCGGCGTGGCGCGCGAGCGCCTGGGTCGGGGCGTTCGTGTTGCCGCTAGTGATGTTTGGCATGATAGAGGCGTCAATCACCCGGAGGCCCTCGGCCCCGCGGACCCTGAGCCTTGCGTCAACCACCGCTCGCGCATCCTGGCCCATCCGGCACGTGCCCACCGGATGAAACATCGTCGTGACGGCACGCTTCACCCATTCGCCGATCTCGGCATCCGACTGGATGCGCGGGCCGGGCTCGATCTCTTCCGTGATCACCAGCGCCAGCGACTCCTGCGCCATTACCTTGCGGATCGCGCGCACCGATTCCACCGCGGCCCTCAAGTCTTCTTCCTCGCCGACGAAGTTCGGGTTGATGAGCGGCATCGACGTGGGGTCGCTGTCGGCCAGCCGCACCCAGCCACGGCTCTTGGGCTGAAGCACCACGAGTTCGAAGGTGATGCCCGAGCGGTCGCCCGTCGGGCTGATTCCATCGGCCGCGATGATTGGCACGTGATAGCATTGGATCGTGGGTTCGGCGGTGAAGTCGGACGGATTCCAGTGAGAAACCGTCTCGATGCCGTTGCCCGACGCCGGGCCATCCTTGGTGACGAAATAGCGCAGGCCCGCCTTCACGCTGCCGAGGCCCTGCGCGGCAGCCTGATAGCCGAGATCGCCCTTCACATAGGCACGGACTGGCACGATCGCGTGGTCGTGGAGATTTTCGCCGACCTCCGGAGAATCGATGATCACCGCGATACCGTGCTGGCGAAGTTGCTCGGCTGGCCCGATGCCCGAGTGCATGAGGATCGTTGGGCTATGGACCGTGCCGGCCGACAGCACAACCTCGCCGGCCATGATCCTCCGCAGACCGTTGTCCACGAGCTCGACGCCGACAGCCCGCTTGTTCTCGACGAGAATGCGAAGGACCATCTTGCCGGTGAGAAGAGTAACGCGGCCCGAGGCGAGGTGTGGACGCAGATAAGCGTCGACCGCGCTGCACCGCCGCTGGTTCCCGACTGTCGATTGCACCGGCGAGACGCCGATCTGGCTCTTGCCGTTATAGTCGGGATTATAGGGGATCCCATATTCCTGGAAGGCCTTGAGGCAGTATTGATTCAGCTCGTTGATGCCCTTGGGCAACTGAACCGCCAGACCACCATTGATGCCGTGATATTCGTCGTGGAAGGTGTCGTTGTCTTCCTGCGCCACGAAGACGGGAAGCAGGTCTTCATACGACCACTTGCCAGTGTCGCCGACCGCGTCCTGCCACGCGGCGTAGTCGCGCATCTGACCCCGGACGTAGGCCATCGCGTTGATCGAGGAGCCGCCGCCGAGCACCTTGCCCGAGCGATATGCTCGCTTGGTGCCGTGCTGGGGAACCGTCTCATATTTCCAGACATGCCGGTCGTGGGCCAGTATTTTGGCGAAGCCGGCAGGAATGTGGATGAACGGATCGCGATCCGTGTCGCCCGCTTCGATCAGCGCGATCGAAGCATCGGTGTGTACGGCGAGATAACTCGCAACGACGCAGCCGGCCGCGCCCGCACCAACAATGACGACGTCGTATTGTTCCTGGGACATCAATTTCTTTCTGTTTCGCGATATTTGTATCGTTCAATCAACAACAGGAGCTGGCGCAGCAAGATCGCTGCGCCGGATGCTGAGATTAGTTGGACCAACTTTTGGAAAATGACTTTGCAATGCCGGCAAGGGAAATCACCTCTCGCCATGGAGTCGATAGACGCTTGTTATTGCCGCTTGCCGCGCAGCGTGATACGCGAAGGCAACTTTTCAAACCTGCCTTGGAAGTCGTCTCGCACACCGGTTTCTTTGTTGTGGCTTTATAGGTGTCTATGATGGAAGCACTCGTTCGCCCTCAGAACCGCAGAAGTTTTCTTGAGAAGCACGTTGATTACGTGGCTCTGGTTCCCGCAGCGGCGGCGATTTGTTATCCATTTCTGCTCAATGCTTTTCATGCCATCGTCGACACGCAGGCCGTAAGCCTGCCACCGCTCGCAATCGCCAGCGCGACCTCCATCCTGGTCGTTGCGTTTATCGTGCCGTTTCTTGGGATCGCTCTGGCTTGTCGTCCGACGTCCAATCCCGGTTCAAGACGCCTCGCCTATGCCAGCGTGGTATCGCCAACGCTCTATGTCTTTCTCGGCGTTGTCCAGACCTTGATCAAGAGTCCCATTCCCGACGAGGTCGTCTGGTGCGCAATTTGGCTCGCAATTGCGATCTGGTCGCAGTCTGCCCGAGATCCGGTCGCTGCAGCTGTGCCTGCAGTCGGGACCTGGCGCGTGGTCCACGGGGTAACGGCTGTGGTCCTGTCCCTATATGTGGTGTTTCATCTCACCAATCATCTGTTCGGCCTTATAGGGCCGGATGCGCATGCGGCCGTCATGAAAATCGGACGCGTGGTTTATCGCTCTGCCGTAGGTGAACCGTTGTTGGTGGCGGCCATGCTTTTCCAGATCGGTACCGGCCTCTTTCTGGCGTGGCGCTGGAGCGCCGCAACGCATGACTTCCAGCGGACCTACCAGGTCGCTTCGGGAGCCTATCTCTCAGTGTACATTCTCGGCCACATGAACTCGGTCTTCGTCTACGCCCGAAGCTTCCTCGGCATACCGACAGATTGGAATTTCGCGATCGGAGCCCCGACTGGGCTCATTCATGACGCATGGAATATCCGTCTGCTGCCTCACTACGCGCTCGGCGCCTTCTTTGTCCTGAGCCACCTTGCTTCAGGGCTGAGAGTGGTGCTGATCACGCACGGTGTCGACCAACGTAATGCCGATCGCCTTTGGGGTGTCTGTGTCGCGATGAGCGCCATCGTCGCGGCCGCGATCATCGCGGGAATGTGCGGCGTCAGGATCGGTGCATTGGCTTCGTGACTAGCGAACGTGATTATCGCGGTCGCATACGCCGTTCTGCCTAAGACGCGCGGGAATTCCCGAGTACGGCGCACTCCTCGACGGCTGATCGCAGATGGCCGGTCGCCGACGCCCCGCAGCGCTTTTGGACGACGATACCCACGCTTATCGAATGCATGTCCAAACGGAATTTCCAATTTCGCCGTCTCCGTCCGATTCTGAAGCCCACTGGGCTGGCCGAACACGCGACCGCCTCGACATCGATTGAAGGCATTGCGCCGAGTCGCCGTGCCGCGCGCAGGCAGCAAAGGAGACCCCCGTGAAATTATCGAGGAAAGTCGGCTTGGCTGTCGCCATCTCGCTGGCCGCCGGCACCGTGGCGGCGCTCGCTCAGTATAGCGGCGCGGCACCGGCAGGCCCTACTGCGAACGTGGTGGACGCTGCCGGACACCTTCGCGTGCCGGCCGACTACCGAACCCTCTACCAAGCGCTCGGGAGCTGGGCGATTGCCGCCGACAGCGGTCAAGGTTCGAAGGAAATGCACGCCGTCTACGCATCCCCGGGGGCGATCGACGCCTACCGGAAGACGGGGCATTTCCCGGACGGCGCCGTTCTGGTGAAAGAGGTCTTCGCGACCTCGACGAACGAGATGACCACCGGCACAGTAAGCCACGCCGACAAGCTTAAGGGCTGGTTCGTCATGGTGAAAGACAGCAAGGGAACGCATCCCGGCAATCCGCTGTGGGGCGACGGGTGGGGATGGTCGTGGTTCGACTCGGACAAGCCGCTCAAGACTACCTCGACCGACTACCACACCGATTGCCAAGGATGCCACGTGCCCGCCAAGGACACCGACTGGATTTACGTGAATGGATATCCCGTCCTGCGTCGCTAGGCGGCCGCATACGCAGGCGTTCTCCTCTTGCAGCGGTTTCGCGGAGGCCAGTGTCGTGTCTGGCGAGTTGGTGCGGCGAGCCAGAAGATTGAAGAGCTTATTGTGACGATTTGCTTCGGTCCGCGACCTTTCGGGTCCGTCCGACGTTCAGATTACAAACGAGCGCATGGAGGTCGGCATGTCCTTCTCGGTATATGACATCACAGTCCCTGTCATGCTGCATGGCTTGAACGTGATGGACGACTATCTTGATCACGCCCAAGCGCTCGAGCGGACCAAGGGATTTGAGCCTGGGAGGATCCTTGCTGAACGGCTCGCGCTCGACATGCTCACTTTCGGAGAACAGTTCTCCGTAAGCTGCAACAAGGTCGAGGCGCACATGGCAAAGTTGATGCAGCACGATCCGCCAGCACCCAGTAACACCCCGATGATGTATCCGGCGTTGAAAGGGCGGCTCCTTGAGACTCGCGGATTCCTGCAAAGCGTGCAGCCGGACGAGATTTCTGGCGCCCAGTCCCACACATACGAGCTGACGCCGCCTATAGTGCGCGGGTGGTTTGGCGGCGAAGACTACATCCGCCACCTGGTGCTGCCCGACTTCTTCTTCCACATCTCGATTGCGCACGCGATCCTCCGTCACCTCGGAGCGAAGATCGGGAAGCGTGCCTACCTCGGCAACCTCACTCAGCAAAGCGGCGGTGACTACTCGTGAGAGCCGGGCGCGGTGCGCGGCACGCGCCGAGGCCCTCAAGACAGGAAAGCAAGCTCAGGGGATGACATTGTGAGCGATTTGCGAGAGGTCATTGGCGCGCTGCAAAGTGAAGTTGAATTCGAGGCTGCTGTAAGAGAGTTGGGAGCCGCGGGGATCGACCGCGCTCGCATAAGCTTCCTCGCGCAGGAAGAGATCGCAGCGTCTTGTGCGGGCGCTGTTGGCTGCGACATCAAGCAGCTGCCTCGCATCGAGATCGGCTTGAGCGATGACCGCCAGCAGGTTCGCACGCTTGCGACCTCGCTCGCGGCCACTGTCGCGTCGTTCGCCGGCGCCGGTGCCGTCTTGGCAACAACGGGCGGAGCGGCCGCGCCGGCTATGCTAGCTGGGTTGGCTGCCGGGGGTGGTGTGGGCGGGCTCGCGGCCTTGTTCGGGCAGCGACACGAAGCCCAGGTGCATGA
The DNA here is from genome assembly GCF_054063355.1 of Bradyrhizobium sp. USDA 4502. Classification (NCBI taxonomy): domain Bacteria; kingdom Pseudomonadati; phylum Pseudomonadota; class Alphaproteobacteria; order Hyphomicrobiales; family Nitrobacteraceae; genus Bradyrhizobium; species Bradyrhizobium sp. USDA 4502. The sequence goes on along the minus strand of NZ_JBSSGF010000001.1, from coordinate 2,331,524 downwards.
GTGGACCGAGAGCCAGATACTCAACGGCGGCATCGTGGTGATCGTCCACCCCGCCAGTGCAGAACAGTTCGAGGCCGCTACCGCTATTATGCGCCGGCACCGCGGAGCCGACGTGTTCGCGACGCCATCAGCCCTAGCAACGAGCCTCACCCTGACTCAGCATCGCCGCTAGTTGCAGGTCAGTTTCCGTCGGTTCGCGACTTCTGGAATGCTTTAGCTGACGGCAGTCGCCAGTTCGGTCGGAAGAAGTGGCAGCTGTAGCCGCCCGGGTGTCGTTGCAGATAGTCCTGATGCTCGGGCTCCGCCTGCCAGAACAGTTCCTCGGGGTTGATTTCAGTCACCAAGGGACCGGGCCACAAACCAGAGGCTTCGATTTCGTCAATCGTCGCGAGCGCCGTGTCCTTCTGCTGCTCGTCCGTGTAGAAGATGGCGGAACGGTAGCTCGGCCCAAAGTCACTCCCCTGCTGCTCGTACGTTGTCGGGTCGTGGACCTGGAAGAAGCATTCAAGGATGGCCCGGTAGGTTACGACCGTGGGATCGAAGACGATCTCGATTGCCTCGGCGTGCCCCTGGTGGTTGCAGTAGCTCGGATTGGGGAGATCGCCGCCAGTATAGCCGACTCGCGTCGAGACCACGCCTCGCAGTCGGCGGAACATATCCTGCATGCCCCAGAAGCATCCGCCGGCCAACACCGCCTTCTCAGTCGTCATGTCAGGATTCCTCCGACCGGCCAAACGCCGCTGCGCGAGAGTAGCGGCTGCCAATTCTGTTGAGGCACCTTCCCCCTCAAGTCTGGAATTCGTCGGACGGATGCTCGTCGAAGCCGTGCATCCTGAGTGACCATTGCAGCGCCACGACGGCGCCCTTGACCGGCTGCAAGAGAGCTATCGAGGCCAAGGCCGTAATCGGAAGGTAGACGCCAAGCTGAAACGCTAGCGACGGCGCATAGTCCACCTCGATCCAGAGTATTATCGGAACCAAGACGTGTCCGACGATGACGATCACCAGGTAGGCCGGCAGGTCGTCGGCCCGGTGTCCGATGAAATCGAGGCTGCAGATAGAGCAGTGGTCGTCGACCTTGAGAAATGCGCAAAACAGACGACCGCGCCCGCAGCGCGGGCACCTTCCTCGAACGCCCCTCCAAAGGGAGAGGCCGACGTTGCGCCCGGCAGCAGTCTCTGCAGACCTCCAGTCGTTGTTACTTCCAGCAGGGCCTGCAACCGTCGTGGCCATCGCCAGTCCTCCTGCTTCACACCGCAACACAGTATTCGGCGACGGCGCGCAAACGTCATGAAGATAGGGCATGTAGTCGATAACCCGGCGTGATCGCGATGGCCTGCGCGGGTCGTGCGTCAACTGCGCGCGGCGCGATCGACGGCGCGCCGCGCCGGGCGAGCGGAATAGAAACAATAACGACCGGGCATTTCTAATGGTCGGCGTATCGGCATAGCCTTTCTGTGCGTCCAGCCGGGCTGACCCGTGGCGGTCGTACGGAGTGCTCGCCAGCAAAGGACGGCGTGATCGTCCTCGTGGGTGGCTGGTCCTCCGCGTCGCAAGGATCCGCTCGAACAACCAAGCACATGGGAGTATCGCCGATGTCGTTCCGCTTCATCACCAAGTCCATCCACGCCTACCTGATCGATTATCCCGTCGCGATCGTTTTGATCGCAGCGCCGTTCGCGCTGAAGCTCGGCCAGAGCGGACCGGTCGCAATGTGGCTTTCGGTTGTTGTCGGTGTCGCGGCGCTACTCTTGGCCGCCCTGACCGACCATCCCACCGGGCTCGTCCGCATCATTCCCTACTGGCTGCACCTTTGGGTCGATCGCGCGGTCGGGGTGGTGTTTGTCGTCGCCCCGTTTGCCTTCAAATTCTTCGGACTCGACGCCTGGTACTACTGGGTCCTCGCTGCCGCTGTCCTACTCACGACGTCGGTTTTCAACGCGCCTGAGAAGCCAGTCGCGATGCGTTCGGGATTGGACACGCGCACGGCGGGTTGAAGGCGGCAAAGAGCTCGTCGGCTTCGACCGCTTTCTTGACGTGCAGGCGTGCCTCAACCGTGGTGTCGCGCGTCCGGCGGCGCCGCGCGGGCCGGAAGTGACGGTGGCTTAGCGAGAGGCTGCTTGAGGTCAAATTGATGTTGCGAGGAGTGTTCCGCGAACGGACACGGCGGCGCGGCTTCTGGCTGCTGGCCAATGAGCGCGCGCGCCGCGAATCGCGCGACCTGACCTGAGAGATTAGGTCGTGAGCAGCGCGTCTCTAATCCTGACCGACCGCAGCCTGGCGCTCTCTGAGCCTAAGGCCGTCGGCGCGCAGGGCAGCACAAAGGTGCTCGCCGCGTCGAGCCTGGGCAGCTGCCTCGTGTTCGTCAGCGGCGCCGTCGTCACGGTCGCGCTCGCGGCGATTGGCCGAGACATGCGCCTGTCGCCGCTCGACCTGCAGTGGGTGATGAACGCCGAACTCCTGCCGCTCGCGGCCCTGACCTTGGTCGCCGGCGCTCTGGGTGACCGGTTTGGACAGAAGCGGATCTTCCTCGCGGGGATTGCTCTCTATGGCCTCGGCGCGACCGCGATTGGTTTCGCGCCGAGTTTCGCCCTGCTCATCGCCAGCCGGTTCCTGCAAGGCTTGGGCGAAGCCTTGATCCTGCCCAACGGCCTTTCCGTGCTCGGGCGGGCCTTTCCCTCAGAGAAGAAAGCCCGCGCGGTCGGCATCTGGTCCGCCGCCGCGGCTGTCGCCAGCGCAGTCGCGCCCGCAATCGCCGGCGCGATCCTGGATCACGGGTCGTGGCGGATGACCTTTCTAATGCTCCTGCCCGTGGTCGCCGGCGCGCTGGCCGCCGGCATTGTGTGGATACCCACGGACTCCCCGACCAGCCACGCCCGGGTCGACGTCGGCGGGGCGATCTCTTCGACAGCCGGCCTCGGCGGGCTGGGCGCGGGCCTGACCAGCCTCACCAACGGTTCCGGTCTGACCCTTTGGGTGCTCGTCACCCTGATCATCGGTCTGGGCGGCTTAGCCTGCCTCATCGTGACCGAACAGCGATTGGGCGAGAACGCCATGCTGCCCCCGTCCCTCATCACCTCGCGGTCGGTCGTCGGCGCGAACCTGTTCACCGCGCTCCTCTACGGAGCGCTCACGGTCATGCTAACCTTGATCCCGTTCGTGATGATCCGGGGCGCACACCTGCCGACGCTGATGGCGGGGCTGGCCTTCATTCCCCTGCAAGTGCTGATTACGGTCGTCTCGCCACTCGCCGGCATACTCTGCCGCGGGTTCGGCCGGCGCTTGCCATTGTTCGCCGGCGGCGCCGTCGTCGCCTTGGGATGCGCCCTGACGCTACGTGTCGGTTCGAACGCGACCTATTGGGCGGACATCTTCCCGCCAATCCTGTTGCTGTCGCTGGGCATGAGCCTGGCAATCGCACCGTTGACGACCCTCGTCCTCACCTCCGTCGAGTCCGATCGCGCCGGGACCGCATCCGGTGTCAACAGCGCGGTCTCACGCGCCGGGTCCCTCTTCGCCATCGCCCTGCTCGGCGGCGTCCTGCAGCAGGGCGGTTCTGCGCTGTTCTCGGGATTTCACATAGCGATGGCTGTCGCCGCGGTCGCGTGCGTTCTCGCCACGCTCGCGGTGTTCATTATCGAGCCGGGGCCCCACATCGACTTCATCCCACCAGACTGACCCGTTCGGTGTCCGCAATCAGCAAGCCGGCGAGGCGGGAGGAAGCAATGAAGAACGAAGACCAACCTATAGGCAGAAGGAGAAAGTCCATGAAGATCCGAACCGTCATCTCCGCCACCTGCGCCGCCCTCACCTTCTCGATGGCCAGCCCCATGCTCGCCCATGACAGTGACGCCGAAACCGTCACGAAGAACTTCGAGGCGACCATTCCCAATATCGCTGGCAAGTCGCTAATCGCCGTGGAAGTCGTTTACGCGCCCGGCGCGGCCTCCGCACCCCACACTCACGCGAATTCGGCTTTCATCTACGCCTATGTGGTTTCCGGCGCCATCAAGTCGAAGGTGAACGACGGAGAGACGCGCGTCTATCGGGCAGGCGAGAGCTGGTCCGAACCGCCGGGCGCTACCCATTCGATCAGCCGAAACGCGAGCAAGACCGAGCCGGCAAAGCTGCTCGCTGTCTTCGTCCTCGACACCAATGACGCCCCTCTGACCAAGCCCATCAAGTAAACCTTCAGACGGATTGAAAAAGAACGAGTATCCGGAAGCCATGAAAGGCTCTCGCTCCGCCGGTACCCGACGAGGCTCATTCGGGTCATGCGTTACTGGCTGCATCTCTGGGCGGACCGCGCATTCGGTGTGGTCTCCATCACTGCCCCTCCGGTTTCCATTTCACTCGGCTTGTCGCCTGCCACTACCGCACCTCGCAAATTTGAGGCAGCGTCTGAAAGCGATAATGCGCCATGAAGGAGGTGCGACCTTCCCATCAGTCGCAAGGCCCTCGTGGGCAGGGCCTAAACCTTGGTGTGGTCCTCTCAGCCAAAGATCCGATGAGGATCAACCTCTGTGCAATGGCTTGGCCCATCTCTCGGAGGCTACGCTTCGGCATAGCGGCTGATGTGTTGAGCGGCATCAGGAATAGGAGAGGTTTATCGATGATAACAATGGGTGCAACCGCATTTTCGGGTTTTGCTCGTAGGACGGCTGAGTTTGTCTCCGACTTCGCCAGTGTCGTTCGCAACCTGACTATGGACGTGCGCGACAGCTACCGACCCGAGCTGCACTACATGCGCGGCCCCGGCCCGAAATGGCTCGCCAAGAATCAGAGTTGGCTGAGATTCGGTTCTGAAGCTGTAACGCTGGACGGGCAGCGCCAGCTGTCGCCGGTGCATATACGCGGTCCTAACGCGACTAACACCACCCGATAGTCGGCCGAGGTTATGTAGTCATGCTCGCTCACTGGGCGACCACCCGAGCTTGGATGTTGCTCAGCGCCCCCACCCTTCGCATCGCATTGCTCGGCTTGGTAGCCATGCTGGGCTGCTCGGCGTATGCCGGCGTCGCCCTCGAAGAACGCAGATTGCCGATGAAGTTCAGCTGGGTCGCTTGCCAGCCGAATTGCCGAGGCTGGATCAGCGCAGTCGGCATCGTCACCGCCGACACTCCAAGCGATTTCGATGCTTTCGCGCGCGATCATCAGCTCAAGGGCGAAACTGTCGTGCTGGATTCCAGCGGCGGATCGGTCAACGACGCGATCGCGCTCGGACGGCGGTTTCGGGCGCTCGAAATGGTCACGACCGTCGGGGTGAGCGTGCTTACCCCCAGCGCACGTAGCGGCGAGCGCGCCCACGTGTCGCCGGAGGCCTACTGCGAATCCATGTGCGTTTTTCTGCTGCTGTCGGGCAAGTCGCGTTACGTGCCTGGACAGGCGCATGTCCGCGTACATCAGATCTGGATGGGCGACCGCGCTGAGAATGCCCGGGCCGCGAGCTACAGCGCATATGATCTCATGACCGTTGAGCGCGATATCGGAAGTCTCGCCAAATACACCTTCGATATGGGCGGCGCGGGTGATCTGTTGTCACTATCGCTAAACGTTCCGCCATGGGAAGATTTACATGAACTGTCCAGGGAAGAATTGCGAGTCACTAATCTCATCACTACCGACAAAGTTGCTGAGCTGGGCAGCCCCACTGCAGCGGTGGTCGAGTTGACGCCCAAATCGCTACAAGGTCTGTTCGTAAGCACTGCAGCGGCGGCCTCCGCTGGGCAAGAGTAGCGAGTAGTTCGCCTCCAGAAATGTCAAAGGGCAACGCTGTTTCCTAAGTGTCAGAAACGGGAACGTCTTGAGTTGCCCGCTCCGCGTCCGCTTTCCCCTCAGTACGGACTTCGCCAGGTCATTTCGAAGCGGGATCTCAGAACAGGATCTTGCAAACTCGCGCCAATGGGCCCGTTTCTAACAACGGCCAAGAACAGCATTAAACAAGCAAATTTGGGCCGCTTTGCGCCAAAACCCTGCCGGTGCTCGAAGCTAAGGTTTGGGCCTCCGGCCCTTCTATACGATCCAACGCGCTGCGATACTCCATTAGTGAACACGCAATGGATTTTGGACTTCTACCGGGATAAGCCAAGCTCACCACTTCGGTCAGAATTCTCAATGCGAAGGAAGCGAGAACAACTCGACGAGACCACGCTAAACCACGCGATGCCAGCAGGCCGCACTACTCCCACTCGATCGTCCCCGGCGGCTTGCTGGTCACGTCGTACACCACGCGGTTCACGCCCTTCACCTCGTTGATGATGCGCGTCGCGGTCTCGCCTAAGAACTTCATGTCGAACTGGTAGAAGTCCGCGGTCATGCCGTCGGTCGAGGTGACGGCGCGCAGGCCGACGACGTATTCGTAGGTGCGGCCATCGCCCATCACGCCGACGGTCTTGACCGGCAGCAGCACCGCAAAAGCCTGCCAGATCGCGTCGTAAAGGCCGTGCTTGCGGATCTGATCGATATAGACGGCATCGGCGTTGCGCAGGATGTCGAGCTTTTCCCTGGTGATGTCGCCGGGGCAGCGGATGGCAAGGCCTGGGCCCGGGAACGGGTGGCGGCCGACGAACACTTCGGGCAGGCCGAGCTCGCGGCCGAGCACGCGCACCTCGTCCTTGAACAGCTCGCGCAGCGGTTCGACCAGCTTCATGTTCATGCGCGCCGGGAGGCCGCCGACATTGTGGTGCGACTTGATGGTCACCGACGGGCCGCCGGTGAAGGAGACGCTTTCAATCACGTCGGGATAGAGCGTGCCCTGCGCCAGAAATTCCGCGCCGCCAATCTTCTTGGCTTCCGCCTCGAACACGTCGATGAACAGTCGTCCGATGGTCTTGCGCTTCACCTCGGGGTCGGTGACGCCCCCGAGCTCGCCCAGAAACTGCTTCGACGCGTCCACATGGACCAGCGGGATGTTGTAGTGGTTGCGGAACAGGTCGACCACGGTCTTGGCCTCGTCGAGCCGCAGCAGGCCGTGATCGACGAACACGCAGGTGAGCTGGTCGCCGATCGCCTCATGGATCAAGACCGCCGCCACGGCGGAATCGACGCCGCCGGACAGGCCGCAGATCACCTTGCTCTTGCCGACCTGGGCGCGGATCTTCTCGATCGCCTCCTCGCGGAACGCGCGCATGGTCCAGTCGCCGGTGAGCCCTGCGACCTTGCGCACGAAGTTGCGCAGCAGCTTGGCGCCGTCGGGCGTGTGCACCACCTCGGGATGGAACATCAGGCCGTAATATTTGCGCGTCTCGTCCTGGATGATCGCGAACGGCGCATTCGGCGAGGTGCCGGCGACGGAGAAGCCCGGCGGCATTTTTGTGATGCGGTCGCCATGGCTCATCCACACCTGGTGCTTCTCACCATGGCCCCAGATGCCGTCGAACAGCTGGCTGTCGGTCTTCACCTCGACATCGGCGCGGCCGAACTCGCGATGATGCCCGCCCTCGACCTCGCCGCCGAGCTGGGCCGCCAAGGTCATCTGGCCATAGCAGATGCCGAGCACGGGAACGCCCGACTCGAAGATCAGCTGCGGCGCGCGCGGCGAGCCGGTCTCGTGCACGGACTCAGGACCGCCGGAGAGGATCACCGCTTTCGGCTTCATCTCGTTGAAAGCGGCCTCCGCCTTCTGGAACGGCACGATCTCGGAATAGACGCCCATCTCGCGGACGCGGCGGGCGATCAGTTGCGTCACCTGGCTGCCGAAATCGACAATCAGAATCTTGTCATGCGCCGAGGCCACGGAGGGCGTCGACGGCGCTTGAGCTGTGTCTTGGGCTGTGTGCTGGGCTGTCATGGCAAGCAGATACGCGACGGCGCCCGCCCCCGCAACCGCGCTCGAAGGGGCGCCCACATTCTTCTTTGGGCATGGACAAATCCGTATAGGTCAGTATTATTGACCTAATTTGGCCATAAGCCACATGGAGGAAACCAATGCCGGATTTTCACGAGCCGCCCCGCCTTGCGGCGCTCGGCCGCGACTGGATCGCCGCCTGGAACGCGCGCGATCTCGAGCGGGTGCTGGCGATGTATGCCGAGGATGCCGAGATGACCTCGGACCGGATCCCGCCGCTCGGCTTCGGCGCGTCGGGAACCGTGCGCGGCAAGGCGCAGCTGCGGGCCTATTGGAGCGCGGCGCTGGCGAAATTGCCCGAGCTGCATTTCGAGCTGATCGACCTCTATGTCTCGCCCGACAGCGTCGTCGTGTTCTACCAGAACGAACGCGGCAAGAAGATCTGCGAGTATTTGCGGCTGGATGATCAGGGCAAGATCAGGCAAGGCTCGGCGAACCATCTGGTGGGTTGAGGTTGCCGCATGCAGTAATCCGTCACCCTGAGGAGGTCGCGAAGCGACCGTCTCGAAGGGCGACGGCCCGGCTCCATCCCCATCCTTCGAGGCCCGCCGAGCGCTGCTGGCGCACCGCTCGACGCGCACCTCCAGCGACAACGGCTTCGCCGTTGCGCGGGGATGACGCCGGCATTTGGAGATGCAGACGCGTAGAGTCACAGAACGTCAGGAACCACCCCCATGAAAATCCCGTCCCTGCCCTTCACCGTCACCGACTGGAGCAAGCTCGAACCTTCAGTGCATCCCGGCGAGACCGGACAGGCGTTGTGGCGCACGCTCAACATCGGCGAGCTGCGGGTGCGGATGGTCGAGTATTCGCCCGGCTACCTCGCCGATCACTGGTGCGATCGCGGCCATGTGCTGTTTGTTGTCAGCGGCGAGCTCGACACCGAGCTGCGCGACGGCCGCACATTCACGCTGATGCCCGGCATGAGCTACCAGGTCTCCGATTTCGGCGACGCCGCGCACCGTTCGTCGACCAAGACAGGTGCGACGCTGTTCATCGTGGATTGATCACACGTCATCCGTCACCCCCGCGCAAAGGCTTCGCCTTTGTCGCTGGAGGAGCGCGTAGCGCGTCTCGAAGGGCGACGGCCTGGCTCAATCCCCGTCATTGCGAGCGTAGCGAAGCAATCCATCGCGCCGCTTGCCGAGACATGGATTGCTTCGTCGCTTCGCTCCTCGCAATGACGTGGAGAGAGTTCGCCCTTCGCTCACCGCCGCCGCGCCACCTTCCTCACCTTCGTATCCGCCCAGCCCAGCGGCTTGCCGTTCTTCGACGGCAGCACGAGCTGCCCGACCGCCTGGCCGGCCTGGTCGAGCAGCACCGAATGCGGCTCGCCGCGCGCAAAGAGATGCGCCTCGCCCCATTGCCGCAAGCCGACCACGATCGGGAACAGGTCGTGGCCCCGCCTGGTCAGCACATATTCCTGATAGGCGCTGCCGTCGGAGGCCGCGACCTGCTCGAGCACGCCGAGCTCGATCAGCGTGCGCAGCCGTGTCGTCAGCATGCCCTTGGCGATGCCGAGATTCTTCTGGAAGTCGCCGAACCGGCGCAGGCCGTCAAACGCGTCGCGCACGATCAACAGCGACCACCAGTCCCCGATCGCGTCCAGCGCGCGCGCCACCGGGCATTCCGCTTTTGCAAATGCGGTCCGCTTCATCGCGCTCCCGCCTCCCTCGATCACGATTCCGAACTGGTCTTAAAATAGGACTAGACAGCGTCCGACGCAACTGGTCTCATGATGAGACCAGATTGCGAATTGCAGCGGAGGCAAGATGACGAACCAGACCATGGCTGAGGCCCGGCCGGCCGAGGACCATCACAAGACAAACGACAAGACCGGCGACGCAACGCCGCGCGCTCTGTCGCCCGCCGTCGTGCTGCTGTTCGCCGTCGCCTGCGGCCTCAGCGTCGCCAACATCTATTTCGCGCAGCCGCTGCTCGACACCATGGCGCAGGATCTCTCCATCACGCCGGCGGTGATCGGCGGCGTCGTGACGCTGACCCAGGTCGGCTACGCCTTCGGCTTGATGCTGATCGTGCCGCTCGGCGACCTCTGGGACCGCCGCAGGCTGATCGTCGGCCAGACCGTGCTGTCGGCGATCGCGCTCACCATCGTCGGCACCGCGCCGAACGCCGCGGTGCTGCTGGTCGGCATGGTGCTGGTCGGGCTGCTTGCCGTCGTGATCCAGGTGCTGGTCGCCTACGCCGCGACGCTGGCGGCGCCGGCCGACCGCGGCCGCACCATCGGCACCGTCACCAGCGGCGTGGTTTCGGGCATCCTGCTGGCACGGTTTGCCGCCGGCGCGCTGGCCGATCTCGGCGGTTGGCGCGTGGTCTACCTCACCTCGGCCGCGCTGACGCTGGTGCTGGCGGCGCTATTGGCACGCGCGCTGCCGCAGCATGCGCCGCAGGCGATGGCCGGATCGTCCTACGCCAAGCTGTTGCGCTCGACGCTCGCGCTGTTCGTCGAGGAGCAGGTCTTGCGCGAGCGCGCGGTGTTCGCGCTTTTGATCTTCGCGAGCTTCAGCGTGTTCTGGAGCTCGGTCGTGCTGCCGCTCGCGGCACCCCCGCTCTCGTTGTCGCATACCACGATCGGGATGCTCGGGATCGCAGGCCTCGCCGGCGCGCTGGCGGCACGCAATTCCGGTCAGCTCGCCGACCGCGGCTGGGGGCAGCGCACCACCGGCTTGTCGCTGCTGCTGATGCTCGCCGGCTGGGTGCCGATCGCCTGCCTCAACACCTCGCTATGGCTGGTCGTGGCCGGCGTCCTGATGATCGACTTCGCGGTGCAGGCGATCCATGTCACCAACCAGAGCCTGATCGTCGCCGCACGCCCCGACGCGGCGAGCCGGCTGGTCGGCGGCTACATGGTGTTCTATTCGATCGGAACAGGTTTTGGCGCGATCAGCTCGACAATGGCCTATGCGGCCGCCGGCTGGCCCGGCGTCTGCGTGCTGGGTGCCGCGATCAGCGCCTGCGCGCTGCTGTACTGGGTGATCGTGGTGAGCCGGATGCCGGCGGCAGTTGGTGCGGCGTATGATTGCGGGCACTCATGACGTGGATTTCGTCATTCCGGGGCAATGCGTAAGCATTGAACCCGGAACCTCGGGATTCCGGGTTCGTCCTACGGACGCCCCGGAATGACGATCGCTGTTACGCCTTCCTCAGTACCGAGACGAAGAACCCATCCGTGCCGGTGCGGCGCGGCGTCATCAGCAGGCCCTCCGGCGACAGCAGCGCGGCCTCGGCAAAGGCTTCGGCCTTGTCCCACAGCACCGCTGCGGTCTGCTCCGGCGGCTGCACGGAAAACTCCGGATGCCGCGCGATGAAGGCCCTGACCTGCTCGCCGTTCTCCTCCGAGAGCACCGAGCAGGTGATGTAGGCGATCCGGCCGCCGCCCTTCACCAGCGGCGCGGCGCGCTCCAGCACCTCGGCCTGATCCTTCAGCCGCACCTCGAGCGCGCCGGGGCGCATGCGCCATTTGGCGTCGGGATTGCGGCGCCAGGTGCCGGTGCCGGTGCAGGGCGCGTCGATCAGCACGAGGTCGGCGGACGCCTTGATGTCGGACAGCACCTCCTCCTCGCCGCGCGGCGTGCGTACATCGCAATTGTGCACGCCGGCGCGCGACAGCCGCTCATGGATCGGCGCGAGCTGCCGCTTGTCGCTGTCGGTCGCGATCAGCCGGCCCTTGCCCTGCATCATCGCCGCCACCGCCAGCGTCTTGCCGCCGGCGCCGGCGCAGAGGTCGATCACCTGCTCGCCGGGCTTGGCCGCCGAGAACAGCGCGGCGAGCTGCGAGCCCTCGTCCTGGATCTCGATGGCGCCCTTGATGAAATCCTCCTCGGCATGGATGCCCGGATTGCGCGCGTCGGCGCCGAGCTCGATGCGCAGGCCGAGCGGCGACCACGGCGTTTCCCTGGCGCCGAGATGCGAAAGCCGCGGCAGCACCTTCTCGCGCTTGCCGCGCAGCGTGTTGACGCGCAGATCGAGCGGCGCGCGGCTCGCCATCGCGGTCGCTTCCGCGGCGCGGTCGTCGCCGAATACCCTTGCCAGATGCGGGTCGAGCCAGTCCGGATAATCGCCCGCGACATGCGCCGGCGCATCCTCGAGCGAGCGTGAGGCCAATGCGGCCTCCTCGGTCGCGGTCAGCGGATCCGGCGCGAACCGGCCGCCGTCGCACAGAGCCTGGATCGTGGCGATGTCCATGCCGCGTTCGAGCTTGAGCATGCCGAGCAGGCGCGACCGGGCGCTGGCGTCATCCATCAACCAGGCCGCGGAGGATTGCCGACGCAGCACGTCCCAGATCAGGCCGGAGATCGCGGCGCGATCGCCGGAGCCGGCATAACGGTGCGCGGTGCCCCATTCCTTCAGCGCTTTCGCAGCGGGAATGCGCTGTGCGTCGATGGTGGCGATCAGCTCGATCGCGGCGGAAAGCCGGGCAGCGGGGGTCATTGATCTCTTTCGGTTGGGCGCATCAGATCAGCAGCAGCAGTCTGAGCGCGAAATACAGCCACATGGCCGCCAGCACCAGCGCGCCGGCGAGCCAGACGAGCGAGCGCGGCCGCACGTCGTTGGAGGTGACGAACACGCCGGCATGGGCAAACCGCGTCACCACGAACACCCAGGACATCAGCACGATGAACAGATCGGCACGGCGCAGCGGCAGCGCAATAGCGATCAGGACATAGAACAGGATCGGCAGCTCGAACTGGTTGGCGAAGCAGTTGCCGAACTTGGTGGCCTGGGCCGGCCAGTTCGGCTCGCGCAGCGCGATGTCGGCGATCTTGGTCTCACCGCTCGTCAGCGCCCTCGTGCGCGTCGTCGCCATGGCGAACAACAGCGCGAAGGTGATCCCGATCTGGATGAAGACCGGTAACAGAACCATTTGAACCGACATCAAAAATCTCCCTCAGCCGCGGGCGCCCGCCGCCCTCTTAGCCGCCACTCGCCCCCAACACAATGAAGCGTGCGCGGTAACCCGTTGAACCATGATCCGAGCCCGGGTGACCAACTCCCAGGACCAATGGCGGTTTCAGCCCCGCACGGTTGACGCGATCAGCGTCATCACCCCGATCCTCGACAGCGCGGCCCGGGCAGCGGCGTGCCCGGCATGGTGACGGCAGGACTCGCCGGCGTCGGTGCGGCAACTGGCGATCGAGCGACCGCCAAGGCGCAAAACCAAACAACACATCAAACAGGGCTTCAAACGAGGCATCCAACAAGACGGCAAAATCGTCATCGTTCCGACTTCGCGCCGACCTATGCTCCGGCCGAAAGGAGCGATGCATGCCCCAATTTCGCCTGACACAGATCTCCGACACCCATCTCGCGCGCCGCTTCAAGCCGCTGATCGACAACTTTCATCGCGTCAGCGAGCACATCGACGCGACGCGTCCCGATCTCGTGCTCAACTCCGGCGACGTCTCGTTCGACGGGCCGACCAGCCGCGACGACCTCGCATTCGCCAAGGAGCTGCACAACGCGCTGCCGGTCGATTGCCTCTATCTGCCGGGCAATCACGACATCGGCGACAATCCGACCGCGGTCGGCCCCACGCCTTCACAATTGCCGACCGAGGAGACGCGCGGCGCCTTCACCTCGGTGCTCGGCGAGGACCGCTGGCATTTCGACGCTGCTGGCTGGTGCTTCATCGGGCTGAATTCGCTGATCATGAACACCGGCCTCGACAGCGAGGCCGAGCAGTTCGACTGGCTCGCAGGCGCGCTCGACAAGGCGGTCGGCAGGCCGGTCGCGCTGTTCCTGCACAAGCCGCTCTATCTCGACCTGCCCTACGATGCCGAGCGCGCCGAGACCGCGATCCGGTTCGTGCCGCAACCGGCGCGTCGCCGCCTGATCGAGATGCTCGGCAAGGTCGATTGGCGTCTGGTCGGCAGCGGCCATGTGCACCAGCGTCGCGACTATACGTTCGAGCATGTCAGACACATCTGGGCGCCCTCGGCCGGCTTCATCATCTCCGACGCGCGGCAGGAGGTGATCGGCATCAAGGAAACCGGTCTCGTCGAGTACCGCTTCCAGCCCGACAGTTTCGAGGTCCGCCACGTCAGGGCGAAGGGCCAGGTCGATGTCGACCTGGACATGCTGCTCGGCAAGCAGCCGGCCTGAGCCGCGTCAGCTCCGCGCCGCGTCGTGCAGGTCCTGCTTGATCACGGTGAGCAGCGCCTGAAGCGAGTCCCTGTCGGGCTGTGGTGCCGCCTGCGCGGGCCGTACGCGAGATACGTGCGGCATGAAGCGGACCGGCGTCGTATCCGGCTGCTCCTCGACGAATTTTCCATGCAGGACGTCGTCGCGGCGGCCCATGACGAACATCGTCGCCCAATAGCCGACGGCGAGGAGAATGATCCCGACAACAATAGCTTCAAAAATCATGGCTACACCTGAAATATAGCCATATTGAATCAACTGCTGCGGGTCTCCGTCAAGCAAATGGGGGCCAAAAGGCCCCCAAATCCCCGCCATTGTGGCGCATTTGATACTTTGTTGCGCGGAATGGGAGCTTCCGGGGCCTGTAACTCAGGCCTTGTCCGGCCCGACCCGGACCAGCTGCTTGCCGAAATTGGCGCCCTTGAGCAGGCCCATGAAGGCCTCCGGCGCGCTGTCCAGGCCCTCGGTCACGAACTCCTTGTACTTGACCTTGCCCTCGCGCACCCACTGCGACATGTCGCGGAGGAAGTCGCCATGCATGGCGGCGAAGTCGCTGACGATGAAGCCGCGGAAGTTCAGCCGCTTGGTCAGGATGTTGCGCATCATCGCGCCGGCCCATTTCGGGGCATGCGCTTCGGTGTCGTTGTAATGCGCGATCAGACCGCAGACCGGGATGCGCGCGAACGCGTTGAGCAGCGGAAACACCGCGTCAAACACTGCACCGCCGACATTCTCGAAATAGACGTCGATGCCCTTCGGGCAGGCTTCCTTCAGCTTCGCCGCGAGATTGGGATCGCGGTGGTCGAGGCACTCGTCGAAGCCAAGCTCGTTCTTGACGTAGGCACACTTGTCCTTGCCACCGGCGATGCCGATCGCCCGCGCGCCCTTGATCTTGGCGATCTGGCCGACCGCCGAGCCGACCGCGCCGGACGCCGCCGCGACCACCACCGTCTCGCCCGCCTGCGGCTTGCCGATCTCGAGCAGGCCGGTATAGGCGGTCATGCCGGGCATCCCGAGTACACCGACCGCGGTCGAGATCGGCGCGATCTTCGGATCGATCTTGGCAAGGCCCTTGCCGTCGGACAGCACATGCGTCTGCCAGCCCGCGCGCGACAGTACGATATCGCCCTTGGCAAAGCCGGGATTGTTGGAGGCGATCACCTCGCTCACCGTGCCGCCTTCCATCACGCCTCCGACCGGCACCGGTGCGGCATAGGACGGACCGTCGGCCATGCGGCCGCGCATATAGGGATCGAGCGACAGCCAGATGGTGCGGAGCAGCACCTCGCCCGCACCCGGTGCCGGCGGCGTGTAGTCCTCGAGCCTGAAATTGGCCGACGTGGGCTCGCCGTGCGGGCGCGAAGCCAGAACGATGCGCTTTCCTTGGGACATGATTTCCTCTTGGGATGATTGGTTCGTGGCGCACACGTAGTCATGCAATCCACCTCCCCGCAAGGGAAATGGATTTGCTGTCTTCGCGTTGCGTTGTTTGAAATGTTGTTTGAAATGACAGCCATCATGCCAGGCACATTGGCGCCAACGCGATACCGTCACGTCGCGGCGGTTCGCAGGGCCCCCTGGTGGCGGCAGTTTGTCACGGCGCGCCACCGGCAGACGAAGCGGCCGTAGTCAAGTCGCCTCATCCGACCTCGCGATCCGGCACGGCGGAGCCAAGGCGGTCAGGCGGCCCTCCATGGTCGCAACGAGGGCGGCCGCCCAGCTGATCGGCAACCGGTTTCCGGTCGCCCTCGAAACCTGAGTGGCGCAGGACTCCGGTCAGCTTCGCGGGACCGTCCGATGGACGTGAGGCTCTCCGAAGCATTGGGGTTACCTCTTGAGAGCCGATCAGCGTCTTCGCGCCGCAATGTCCGTCTGGTGGCGGCCGGATTCACCTTCGGCGAATTGGCAGCCGGTAGACCTATCTCTGCCGGGCGCGCCCGCGGCAAAAACGCGACCTATCAATCTGGCACTTGTCGGACTTTCGATTCGCTGTAATCTCGGACCATGCGGCACTCGCATGTCTGCTACCCAAAAATGGGGCAGGCATCACCATAACAGGAGCGAACCAACGCTTCGGTTTTTGGATCGAGACCGACATGGCCGGCGACGGATCGTATGATACGTTTCCCAAATTGCTGCTGCGAAACACGGCACAATTTGGCACGCGGCCAGCGTTCCGACATAAGGATCTCGGCATCTGGCAGAGCTGGACCTGGGCTGAGGTTGCCGAGATCATACGTAGCTACGCTGCCGGCTTGCATCGCCTTGGCTTGCGGCCAGGTGAGACAATCGCGGTCGTCGGCTCCAATCGGCCCAAGCTTTACTGGACCATGATGGCAGCGCAGACGCTGCGCGCAATCCCCGTTCCGGTCTACTCCGATGCAGTGGCTGATGAGCTTGCTTTTGTTCTCGCTCACGCCGAGGTGACGCTGGTCGCGGCGCAGGACCAGGAGCAGGTCGACAAGGTCCTGTCGGTGTCCGACCGACTGCCGCAACTCAACAGGATTATCTACGACGAACCGCGCGGAATCGACGGCTACGACCACGGTCGACTGATCGCAATCGGCGATATCATCAATGACGGCCGCGCCGCGCTTGCAGCCGACGCAGCACTTGGCGAACGGATCGATGAATCCATTCGGGCCGGCAACGGTTCGGACATCGCGATCATCCTCTACACCTCGGGAACGACCGGCGCACCCAAGGGCGTCATGCTGTCGGCACGAGGCTGCATCGATGCTGCAACCGACACCACGCGGTTCGACAAGTTGACCGACAAGGACGTGGTGCTGGCCTATCTGCCGCTGGCTTGGGCGGGCGATCATTACGCCAGCTATGCGCAAGGCTTGGTGGCCGGATTCTGCATGGCGTGCCCCGAGAGCAGCAACACAATCGAGCAGGATCGGCATGAGATAGGACCAACCTTCTACCTGGCCCCGCCACGCGGTTACGAGGCCATGCTGACGCGGCTGATGGTCCGGATGGAGGACGCGGCGCCGATCAAGCGGCGATTGTTCAGCTACTTTCTGGACGTCGCGCGGCGGTATGGCGAGCAAGTCTTGACGGGACGTCCGGTGCCGCTGTCAGGCCGATTGCTCTATGCGCTCGGACGCTGGCTGGTCTACGAACCTCTCAAGAACGTTCTTGGCCTGTCTCAGGTGCGCGTCGCATACACTGGAGGCGAAGCTATCGGTCCGGATCTGTTCGCGTTCTACCGCGCGATCGGACTGAACCTGAAACAGCTCTACGGCCAGACCGAAGCGTTCCTCTATGTAACGTGTCAGCCCGATGGCGAGATCTATCCGGATACGGTTGGTCCGCCGGCGCCCAACGTCGACATCCGCATCGCGGACTCGGGCGAAGTGCAGTTTCGCTCGCCCGGCATGTTCCTCGGATATTTCAAGGATCAGGCAAAGACCGCGGAAGCGACGACGTCCGACGGATATGTCAGGACCGGCGATGCGGGCTTTTTCGACGAGAAGACCGGGCATCTGAAGATCATCGATCGTGCGAAGGACGTCGGTCGATTGGCTGACGGCACGATGTTTGCTCCCAAGTACCTTGAGAACAAGCTGAAGTTCTATCCCAATATCAAGGAAGCGATCACGTTCGGTGACTCCAGAGAGTTCGTATGCGCCATGCTCAACATCGACCCGGTCGCGGTCGCGAATTGGGCGGAACGCAACAACGTCGCCTACGGGTCCTATCAGGAGCTTGCCGGGCATCCGCTGGTCTACGACATGGTCGCCAGAGACGTTGCCGCGGTGAACCGCTCCCTGGCAGGGGAAACGGTGCTTGCGGGCGCCCAGATTCGCCGCTTCCTCATTCTGCACAAGGAGCTCGACGCGGACGACGGCGAGCTGACCCGCACGCAGAAAGTGCGCCGCCGCTTCATTGCCGAACGCTATGCGTCGCTGGTCACGGCACTCTACAACGGAGCGCATGACGCCGACATTTCCACGGAAGTGACGTTTGAGGATGGCCGGAAGGGCACGATCGCGGCACGAGTCGAGATTCGCGACATGCAAATCATCGGTCCGGCAGAATCGCTGGGAAGAGCGGCATGAGAGCGCCAAACGCCAACGAAATCCTGCTGCAGGTCGAGGGCGTGGCACTGGCCTTCGGCGGCGTCAAGGCGCTGCGGGACGTCTCGTTCAACGTCAAAAAAGGCGAAATTCGCGCCATCATTGGCCCCAACGGCGCCGGCAAAACCTCAATGCTGAACGTCGTCAACGGGTTCTATCACCCCAACCATGGCGCCATCACCTTCAAGGGAAGCACCCGGTCCAAAATGCAGCCGTTCGAGGCGGCGCGCGGCGGCATCGCGCGCACCTTTCAGAATGTCGCCCTGTTCAAGGGCATGAGCGCGCTCGACAACATCATGGCAGGCCGCACCTTGAAGGTGCGCCGGGGGCTGTTGTGGCAGCTGCTGCGTTATGGCCCTGCCCTCGCAGAGGAGATCGAGCATCGGCGCAAGGTCGAGGAGATCATCGACTTCCTGGAGATCGAGACAATCCGCAAGGTACCCGTCGGGCGTCTGCCATACGGCTTGCAGAAGCGTGTCGAACTCGGTCGCGCCCTGGCGATGGAGCCCGACCTTCTGCTCCTGGACGAGCCGATGGCAGGCATGAACCTCGAGGAGAAGGAGGACATGTCGCGGTTCATCATTGATGTGAACAACCATTACGGCACGACCATCGCCCTGATCGAGCACGACATGGCCGTGGTCATGGATCTGTCGGATCGCGTAGCGGTGCTTGATCACGGCGTGAAGATCGCCGACGGCACGCCTGATGAAGTGAAGAGAAGCCAAGCTGTCATCGACGCATATCTTGGCGTCGCGCATTGAGGTGCGTCCATGATCGCACTGGGTCAGTTTCTCGAGGTCCTGATCGGCGGATTGATGTCCGGCGTGCTCTATTCGCTGGTCGCGCTCGGCTTCGTGCTGATCTTCAAGGCATCCGGCGTATTCAACTATGCGCAGGGAGCAATGGTGTTGCTCGCGGGATTGGCGCTGGTTCGCGCCCTCGACCTCCTGGTCGCCAACGGCCTTCCGCTTTGGGTCGCGGTCATCCTCGCTATCGGCTTTGCCGCCGTGATCATGGCAGCAACCGCCTGGCTCATCGAGCGGTTCGTGATCGGACCTCTGGTCAATCAGGATGGCTTGACGCTGTTCATGTCGACGATCGGCGTGACATTCGTTATCGAGGGCGCCGCGGAGATGATCTTCGGATCGGATGTCTACCCGCTGCGGCTGTTCCCGACCGACGCCTGGTTCTTGTTTGAAGGCCTGTTCCCGGGCGGGATTCTGGTCAACAAGCTGGATGTCTGGGGCGCATTGATCGCGGGCGTCCTAGTCGCCGGCCTCGCGGTCTTCTTTCAGCGCACCAAGACCGGTCGCGCGCTCAGAGCCGTGGCCGACGACCATTTGGCCGCGCACTCGATCGGGATTCCAATCAGCTGGATTTGGTTCGTGGTCTGGCTCGTTGCCGGCCTCGTTGCGCTCGTCGCGGCGACCGTGTGGGGGACCAAGCTTGGCGTGCAGTTCTCCATCACGTTTCTCGCGCTGAAGGCTTTGCCGGTCCTGATCATCGGCGGCCTCACCTCCATTCCCGGAGCCATCGTCGGCGGGCTCATTGTCGGGGCCGGTGAGAAGCTCGCAGAGGTATATCTCGGGCCATCCATCGGCGGCGGCATCGAATATTGGTTTGCCTATGTGCTGGCGTTGGCGGTGCTGCTCTTGCGGCCGCAGGGCCTGTTCGGCGAGCGGATCATCGAACGTGTCTGAGGCAAGGAGGTCGTTGTGCTCTATCGCGAAGCTGGCCAGTTCAAGGTGACCTATGCGGAGGACATGGCGATCTTCCCGATCCGGCAGGATCGTATTGCCCTCGCCGTCTTGCTCGCGATTGCTTTCATTGGCGTGCCGCTGTTGGCCACCTTCCGGATCTGGCCGTTCGGCACCGACTATCTGTTGTGGGCCATCCTGCTGCCCTTCCTCATCCTGGCGCTCGCCGCCATCGGGACAAACATTCTCGTCGGCTATTGCGGCCAGATTTCGCTCGGCAGTGGCGCGTTCATGGCCATCGGCGCCTATTCCGCCTACAAGCTGGCGACCGGCGTTCATATCCCGCTTGCCTGGCTTGGCTTCGCGATCGCGATCCCACCGTTGCCCGTGCTGGCATCCATTCTGCTTGGCGGGTTCATGGCGGCGGGTGCCGGAATCCTGTTCGGCATTCCCAGTCTCCGGATCAAGGGTCTCTACCTGGCGGTCGCAACGCTCGCCGCGCAGTTCTTCTTCGATTGGGCGTTCCTGCGGATCCCGTGGTTCACCAACTACGCCCCGTCGGGATCAGTGAATGCGCCGGAACTGGATTTCTTCGGCATGGTCGTTCGCTCGCCGGTCGAGCGTTACCTGCTGTGCCTGCTCTTCGTGACCGTTATGGCGGTGTTGGCGAAAAATCTCGTGCGCGGCAATCTCGGCAGGCAGTGGATGGCGATCCGCGACATGGATATCGCCGCCGAGCTGATCGGCATCAGGCCGCTCTATGCAAAACTAACGGCTTTCGCGGTCTCTTCGTTCATCATCGGGGTGGCGGGTGCGCTCTGGGCGTTCGTCTACCTCGGTTCATGGGAGCCGCTTGCGTTCTCGATCGACCGCTCGCTTGAGCTTCTGTTCATGGTCATCATCGGCGGGCTCGGCTCGATCATGGGTTCGTTCATCGGAGCAGCGTTCATCCTCATCGTGCCGATCATGCTGAATGTGATTCCGACCAAGCTCGGCCTGCCACTGTCGACGCAAACGATCACTCACCTCCAGTTCATCATCTTCGGATCCTTGATCTGCTATCTGCTCATCAAGGAACCCCATGGCTTCGCCCGGCTGATATCGATCGGCAAGGAGAAGCTCAGACTTTGGCCGTTTCCCTACTGAGGGAGCGATCGTGCCTTGATCGCAATGGAAATGGCGGCCGCTGACAACGAAGAGGAAGGAAGTACCGCAAGGAGGATATCAATATGGCAAGTATTCCACGCAGGTTACTGATACTCGCGACCGCCTTGGCCGGCGCGGCGCTTAGCGCACCGGCCGCAGCGCAAAACGAACAGTTCATCCCAATTCTGTCCTACCGGACCGGACCGTACGCTGTGAACGGCGCGCCCTACGCAAACGGCGTGGTAGACTACTACAACCTGATCAATGAACGTGACGGCGGCATCAACGGCGTCAGGATTCTGATCGAGGAATGCGAGACGGGCTACGCGACCGACAAGGGAGTGGAGTGTTACGAGCGTCTCAAGAGCAAAGGACCAACCGGCGCGGCCTTCATCAATCCGCTGTCGACCGGGATCACCTTCGCACTCACCGAAAAGACCGCGGCTGACAAAATCCCGATCATTACGATGGGGTATGGCCGTGCCGATTCCAAGAACGGCGCCGTGTTCGCATATAATTTTCCATTGCTCGGCACGTATTGGTCCGCGGCCGATATCGCGATCCAGCACGTCGCCAAGGAACTTGGCGGCTTCGACAAGCTGAAAGGCAGGAAGATTTCGCTGCTGTACCATGACAGCCCCTATGGCAAAGAGCCAATTCCGATGCTGCAGGTGCTGGCGCAGAAGTACGGCTTTGAGTTCACGCCGATCCCCGTCACGCATCCCGGCGTCGAGCAGAAGTCGCAATGGCTGGCGATCCGCCAGAATCGGCCGGACTATGTCCTGGTCTGGGGCTGGGGCGTCATGAACAGCACGGCAATCAAGGAGGCCGCCGCCGTCGCCTATCCGCGCGACAAGATGATCGGTGTTTGGTGGTCAGGCGCGGAGCCGGATGTGACGCCGGCGGGCGATCAAGCCAGCGGTTACAAATCGTTGATGCTTCAGCATGGCGCAGGAAAATTCCCCGTGCACGCCGACATAGAGAAGTACGTCTACGCCAAGGGAAAGGGTTCGACAGAACCCGGCAAGATCGGCGAAGTCCTCTACAACCGCGGCATCACGAATGCCATGCTCGGCGTAGAGGCGATCCGCAAGGCGCAAGAAAAATTCGGCAAGCAACCGCTGACGGGCGAGCAGGTCCGTTGGGGGCTTGAGAACCTCATACTCACCGATGCACGAATCAAGGAGCTCGGCTTTGAGGGTATGTTGAAGCCGGTCAGCATTTCCTGCTCCGACCACGAAGGCGCGCGCTACGGGCGCGTCCAGCAATGGGATGGCAAGGGTTGGAAAGTGATCTCCGACTGGTACACGGCTGACGAATCGCTGATCGAACCACTCGTCGCCGATGTGTCCGCGAAGTATGCCGCGGAGAAGAAGATCAAGCCGCGCGACTGCGCAAAGGAAACCTGACCCGTGCGAGTGATCCGGGAGGCAGGATTGCCTGCTCCCGGATCCCAGCCCCTGCTCAGTTTGGAGGTCTGCGCATGTCAATCGCCAAGGTCGTCACCGCTGCGACGGAAGCGGCAGCGCTGATTTTATCGGTCAACAATATCGAGGTTGTCTACGATCACGTCATTCTCGTGTTGAAGGGCGTCTCGCTGGAGGTCCCGCGAGGCGGCATTGTTGCGCTTCTCGGCGCCAACGGCGCCGGCAAGACGACGACGCTGAAGGCGGTCTCCAATCTGCTGCACGCAGAGCGCGGCGAGGTCACCAAGGGCTCGATCCTGTTCAACGGCGTCGAGGTGAAGTCCCTGTCGCCAAACGACGTGGTGCGACGCGGCTGCATCCAGGTGATGGAGGGGCGGCGCGCCTTCCCTCATCTGACGGTCGAGGAGAACATCCTGACCGGCGCCTTTACGCGGACGGACGGAAAGCTCGCGATCGCGCAGGACCTTGAACGTGTCTACGCTTATTTCCCCCGCCTCAAGGAGCGACGCAATTCCACCGCCGGCTATACGTCGGGCGGCGAACAGCAGATGTGCGTGATTGGCCGCGCGCTGATGTCGCGCCCGAAGATGATCCTGCTCGACGAACCATCGATGGGCCTCGCGCCGCAGATCGTCGAAGAGATCTTCGAGATCGTGAAGGATCTCAACGCCAGGGAAGGTGTGTCGTTTCTTCTCGCCGAGCAGAACACCAATATGGCGCTCAGATATGCGAGCCACGGCTACATCCTCGAAAACGGCCGCGTGGTGATGGACGGCGAAGCGCACGCGCTCGCCGCAAATGAGGACGTCAAGGAGTTCTATCTTGGCGTCGCCGGAGAGAAGCGAAAATCATACCGCGATGTGAAGCACTACAAGCGACGCAAGCGCTGGCTCGCCTAGCGGATGATGGCGTCCCGGACTCCCGGGACTCCGGGTTCGGCCCTTCGGACCGCCCCGGAATGACGGTGCTTGTGCTTACACCCCGCCCGGATAGTTCGGGGCTTCGCGCGTGATGGTGACGTCATGGACGTGGCTCTCGCGCAGGCCGGCGCCGGTGATGCGGACGAATTCGGCCTTGTCGTGGAAATCCCTGATGTCCTTGGCGCCGACATAGCCCATCGCCGCCCTGAGCCCGCCGGCGAGCTGGTGCATCACATTGCCGACCGGGCCCTTGTAGGGCACCTGGCCCTCGATGCCTTCGGGGACGAGCTTCAGCGTGTCCTTGATGTCCTGCTGGAAGTAGCGGTCGGCCGAGCCGCGCGCCATCGCGCCGACCGAGCCCATGCCGCGATAGGCCTTGTAGGAGCGGCCCTGCCACAGGAAGACTTCGCCCGGCGTCTCGTCGGTGCCGGCGAGCAGCGAACCGACCATGGCGATGTCGGCACCGGCGGCGAGCGCCTTGGCGAGGTCGCCGGAATATTTGATGCCGCCGTCGGCGATCACGGGCACGTCGGCCTTCTTCGCGGCCGCGACCGCATCCATGATCGCGGTGAGCTGCGGCACGCCGACGCCGGCGACGATGCGCGTGGTGCAGATCGAGCCCGGGCCGATGCCGACCTTGATGCAGTCCGCGCCGGCATCGATCAGCGCCTGCGCGCCGCCCTCGGTCGCGACGTTGCCGGCCACCACCTGCACCGCGTTGGAGAGCCGCTTGATGCGGTTGACGGCGCTGAGCACGTGGCGCGAATGGCCGTGCGCGGTATCGACCACGACGACGTCGACGCCGGCATCGATCAGCCGCTCGGTGCGTTCATAGCCGGTCTCGCCGACCGTGGTGGCGGCGGCGACGCGCAGGCGGCCGTGCTCGTCCTTGCAGGCGAGCGGATGGGCGACCGCCTTCTCGATGTCCTTGACGGTGATCAGGCCGACGCAGCGATACTGGTCGTCGACGACGAGCAGCTTCTCGATGCGATGCTTGTGCAGCATCCGCTTCGCCTCGTCCTGGCCGACGCCCTCGCGCACCGTGACGAGGTTCTCGTGCGTCATCAGCTCCGAGACCTTCTGCCGGGGATCGCTGGCGAAGCGCACGTCGCGGTTGGTCAGGATGCCGACCAGCTTGCCCGGCACGTTCTTGGCGGCACCGGTGACGACCGGAATGCCCGAGATGCCGTTCTCCTTCATCAGGGTCAGCGCATCGGCGAGGGTGGCGTCGGGGCCGATGGTCAGCGGATTGACCACCATGCCGGACTCGAACTTCTTGACCTGCCGCACCTGCGCGGCCTGCCCTTCCGGATCGAAGTTGCGGTGGATGACGCCGAGACCGCCGGCCTGCGCCATCGCGATCGCCATGCGCGCCTCGGTGACGGTGTCCATCGCGGACGCCATGATCGGGATGTTGAGCGAGATTGCGCGGGTGACGCGCGAGCGAATATCGACTTCCGAGGGAAGCACGTCGGACAAACCGGGCTTCAGCAGCACATCGTCGAACGTGAAGGCTTCGCGGATAGCCGGAAATCCCGTGGCCATTGCCAACTCCTTTATCTGCGGCCCAGCCGCGATGGTCTTACGGATGAACGCTACCTGCGGCGACGCTCGCTGCGTCACCGTCGAATCGGCGCCCATCGGTGGGGTTGACGCTGGTCGATAGCATGGCGGCATGACGAATCAAAGTGTTTGCCAGCCATGCACAGGCCTTTTTAGGGTCCGGTTCAGGGCGCCCGGTAACCCGGCGGCGGCCCATGGCGGCGGATCGCCTCGACCATTTCGCGATGGCGCCGGTCCTCGCGCTTCATGTGGACCGCGATCACGGCATGGGCCGACGGCACCAGCAGCAACACGTGGAAAAACAGCCCAAAAATCGCGCAAAACACGATCAGGACCAGATTAAAGATGGCCGAAAACGGCTGTCCGTTCAGGAGCAGTCCGATCGGCGGCAGGAGAGCGGCAAGGACGTAGATCACGGCGAACCTTTGGACACGGGCGGATGCATACCAGCGTCACGCAGGATTTAGGGCGTTTGGCCGGTTCCGCAATAGCGTGGCCGAGGGCAGGATGATATGGCCCGCTCGCCCGCCTTTTCAGCACAGCTGTCCTATTTTGATGAACAAGCAACGCCTGATCCCGCTCATCGTGGCCACCGCCCTGTTTATGGAGAACATGGACTCCACGGTGATCGCGACCTCGCTGCCGGCGATCGCCGCCGATATCGGCACCAGCCCGCTGACGTTGAAACTGGCCATCACCTCCTATCTGCTGTCGCTCGCGGTGTTCATCCCGGCGAGCGGCTGGACCGCGGACCGCTTCGGCGCCCGCATCGTGTTTGCCGGCGCCGTCGGCGTGTTCATGCTGGGCTCGATCGGCTGCGCACTGTCGTCCTCGGTGACCGATTTCGTGTTCGCCCGCATCCTGCAGGGCCTCGGCGGGGCGATGATGACCCCGGTCGGGCGGCTGGTGCTGCTGCGCTCGGTCGACAAGAGTGCGCTGGTCAACGCGATGGCCTGGGTGACGGTCCCGGCGCTGATCGGCCCGGTGATCGGGCCGCCGCTCGGCGGCTTCATCACCACCTATTTCTCCTGGCACTGGATCTTCCTGATCAACATCCCGATCGGGCTGCTCGGCATCTTCCTGGCGCTGAAATACATCGATCCGATCAAGAGCGAGAATCCCGAGCGCTTCGATCTCGTGGGACTGGTGCTGGCCGGGATCGGCCTCGCCGGCATCGCCTTCGGGCTGTCGGTGGCCGGGCTCAATCTGCTGCCGTGGCCGATCGTCGCCGCGCTGGTCGGTGTCGGCACGGTCTCGATGACGCTTTACGTCATCCACGCACGGCGGACCGGTTCGCCGGTGCTCGATTTCGGCTTGCTGCGGCTGCCGACCATGCGCGCGTCGATCGT
Organism: Bradyrhizobium sp. USDA 4502; assembly: GCF_054063355.1. NCBI lineage: Bacteria > Pseudomonadati > Pseudomonadota > Alphaproteobacteria > Hyphomicrobiales > Nitrobacteraceae > Bradyrhizobium > Bradyrhizobium sp. USDA 4502. The sequence continues at coordinate 2,305,326 of NZ_JBSSGF010000001.1, read as the reverse complement.
CGGCGGCTTCATGTTCCGGCTCGGCATCGGCGCGCTGCCGTTCCTGCTGCCGCTGTTGATGCAGGTCGGCTTCGGCCTGTCGCCGTTCCAGTCCGGTCTCGTCACCTTTGCGTCGGCGGTCGGCGCCATGGGCATGAAGACGCTGGCGGCGCGCATCATCCGCGCCTTCGGCTTCCGCAACATGATGACCGTCAACGCGGTGGTCAGTTCGGCCTTCCTCGCCGCCTGCGCCCTGTTCACGATCTCGACGCCGCTGATGCTGATCTTCACCATCCTGGTGGTCGGCGGCTTCTTCCGCTCGCTGCAGTTCACCGCGATCAACACGGTGGCCTATGCCGAGGTCGAGGCGCCGCAGATGAGCCGGGCCACCACCCTCGTCAGCGTCAACCAGCAGCTCGCGGTGTCCGCGGGCGTCGCGGTCGGCGCGTTCTCGGTTGAAACCACGCTGGCGCTGCACCACCAGACCGAGCTCTCCGCCGACGTGTTCGCGCCGGCCTTCATCGTGGTCTCGCTGATCTCGGCGGCCTCGGCCTGGTTCTTCTGGCAGATGCCGGCTGAGGCCGGCAACGAGATCGCCGGCCGCAAGGCGATCGACATATCGAGCCGCAAGGGCGCCGAGAAGCGCGCCGCGACGGAAGCCGTCAAGGTCGCCACCGAGGACACCCAGAACGCACGCGATCAGCGGCTCGGCTAGTCGATCGAACGAGCCGTCTCCGAGGCACGGACACCGCGAGTCGCCGTCAGGTCACGACCAGGCCATCAGGGGTGGCCGGTCATTCCGCCTGGCTGTCCTCGATCCGGACGTTCGATTAGTTCGTATGTAGGAACGTGGGTCGCTTCCAACCACGATTCCAGCGCAGCTCCGCAGACCGTGCAGATCGCATCACCCGTATGCGGCACCAAGAACTTCTCTTCGGTGCGTCTGTACTCGGCGCCGCAATTGCATTGAACAATGGTCGCCATCTGGGAAATATGCGCTTGCGTCGCCCGATTTTCCAGTCCTGCAAGAAACGGCCCCAGTGCGCGAAACCTGACGCTGCACCAAGGCCGCCAACCCAGTTGGGGTTTTCTCCCGGTGGGCTTGGGGGGCATTGGCCGGGAGCAAAGGAGTCGACTCCAGCCGCGCACCGAGGTTCCAAGCAGTCGCGTCGAAATGTCGTGCTGCGCGCCTTCAGATCGGGATGACACCCGACTACCCACCCTCCTGAGGCAAGCGGTCGGGATGTCCAGCCGCATCGGCTGCGCCTCCGCCGCGATCGGTGGCCGAACGCCCCACAGTGCCACCATACGACGGTCGTTTCGTCCCGGAAAAAAATCTCCGCGAGAGTCAGAAAGCGAACGGAAGCTGCACCTCCGATCCTGCATAGTCCTGCTCAAGCGGGCACGCGGTGACCCGGCATCAGCAAAAAAACCAAGTGGAAGGGAGCACTCCAGCTGCGCTTCCCCAGCGTCCGTGCACCGCGAGGCGCGGATTTTCCTTGATTTTGTTTCGCTTGAAAGGATCAGAGCCAGTGAGTGACGTCCAGACGAATGAAGTGAGCGACAATCCGAAAGCCGGCGGCTTCAGCCTGCCCCTGTTCGCGCTGCCCCAGGCCTTTCAGGGCATCGCCGAACAAAATGCGACACGCGCCCGGGAACAGTTCGAGAAGGTCAAGGAAGCCTCGGAGGAAATCTCCGTCTTGCTCAAGGAGGCATATGCGGTCAACGCCAAGGGCGCTGCGGATTACGCAGCCAAGGTGATCGAGATCTCGCATTCCAACGCCAGTTCGGCCCTCGCTTTCATATCCGAACTCGCCGGCACCAGGTCGCTGTCGGAAGTCATCCAGCTTTCGGCCGATCACGGCCGCAAAAATTTCGAAGCGACGACCGCGCAGAACAAGGAGCTCTGGGAGATCGCGAAGAAAGTCGCGACCGAGACCTCCGAGCCGATCAAGAAGAGCTTTGCCAAGGCCTTGAAAACACCTTCCTGAGGAGCCGCCCCCCCCCCCCCCCCGCTCCCAGGCCGGCTGGACCAAGCGTCTCCGTCAGAAGAGGCACGGTCCAGCCGACGGTGCGCGGGACCAGCAATTCCTGACATTGGAGGAGGACCAAGGTGGGCGTCATCATGATCAAATGCCCGCGGACGGGACGTGCGATCAATACCGGCATGAAATCCGACCGTGAGACGTTCCGGTGCAGCACCGTGTTCTTTTCGCGCAGCTATTGCACGAGCTGTCGGACCAATCACGAATGGTTCGCCAGGGACGCGTGGGTGCACGAACCCGAGCACGAATTGCGCAAGGCGTCCTGACATCCGCGCTTGCGTAATCCTTATTCAATGGCTTCGTGATCGCTCAGCACCCGCGCCGCGCGTATGTGCATGAACCTTGTCGCCATTGGTCCACGGTCCGGCGTGCGAACGCCGAGGTCCATGTGGCGGCGCGCCGTGACCGGACGACCTCATCCCTTCCGCAGATATGATGCGGTCGATCCTGCCGCGCATGATCTCGTAGCATTCACAGGCCGCGGTTTCGAGCCGCGGCCTGTCGACCTCGATCGAGCTCCGCCGGTTGGAGCGGATTGCGCCCGAGGCGCGAAGCTTGTGCACGACGTGGGTCACGGTCGTTCGTCGCACGCCCAGCAATTCCGACAGCGTCTCCTGCGTCAGCGGCAGCGTGTCGTCGCCGATCTGATCGTGAACCTGCAACAACCACCGGGCCAGGCGGGCCTCCACGGAATGGAGCGCATTGCACGCCGCGATATGCTGGAACTGAACCAGCAGCGACCGCATATGGAGCTGCACCGCGCTGCCAAGCGCGTGACTGTGCGCGAGCGCGGCGTGAAATCGTGCCGGCGAAATCTGCCACGTCGTGCCCGCGACGCGAACCACCGCGGTCATCGGCGAGCGTATCGACCTGAGTGTCGACAGGATGCCGGCGGCGCCCTCATTGCCGATCATTGTCGTCGCAACGGCCTGTCCGTTCGGCATGTCCATAACGAACGCGATCAATGCCGTGCAGGGAAAATAGATCTGTTCGACGAGGTCGCCCGACCGCACCAGCACGGCGTCGCGTTCGAGCGATATCTTGCGGAGATGAGGCGCAAGCAAATCAAGGTCGGCGGGCGGCAAGGCCGCCAGAAGGCGATTACCTATACTCGACCTGCGTTCCATCACGGAAGAGCTCCGCAAGACGGAGGCGCGGCTCGCTGCACAAACCTGCCGTGGCGCCAGGCCGAAATACGCAACGAACTGACCGCGCCGGGAAGATAGAATACGCCGTAACGGGAAGAGTTCCAATGGATTCAGGTCAGCTCGCGACGCGCTCGCGTACCGGGCAGCGCTCCGGCCGGGCCCTATGAGGGATCTGGATTGCCTTCGCGGAGGCTTCGGCGAACGCGTCGTCGCTACGTCCCGCGCGATGACGGCTGTTGCTGCCCGCGAAATCCCGTCGCCAGCACATAGCGCTCCGACGAATCCTGCCGGCTGGCGGACGGCTTGACGTGGCGGACGGTGGCGAAATCGCGCTTCAGCTGCGCCACCAGCTCGGCGTCGGCGCCGCTCTGGAACACCTTTGCCAGGAACGTGCCGCCGGGATTGAGCACCTCGCCGGCGAAATGCGCGGCGGTCTCGACCAGGCCGATGATGCGCAGCTGATCGGTCTTGCGATGGCCGGTGGTGTTGGCGGCCATGTCGGACATCACGATGTCGGCGCGGCCGCCCATCATCGCGATCAGTTTTTCCGGCGCGTCGTGGTCGAGGAAGTCGAGCTGCGCGAAGGTGACGCCGGGAATCTCGCCCATCTCCAGCAGATCGATTGCGACCACCTTGCCCTTGCCGTCGACAGCACCGGTCCGCTTGGCCGCAATCTGGCTCCAGCCGCCGGGCGCCGCGCCGAGGTCGACCACGGTCATGCCCGGCTTGAGCAGACGGTATTTGTCGTCGATCTCGAGCAGCTTGAAAGCTGCGCGGGAGCGGTAGCCCATCGCCTTGGCCTTGGCGACATAGGGATCGTTCAGCTGGCGCTCGAGCCAGAGTTTTGACGACAGCTTGCGCTTGCCGGCGCTCTTGACCGTGACGTGCAGCCGCCCGGTGGTGTCTTTCGCCATACTGCTTCTCTACTCCCTCGCCCCGCTCTTGCGGGGAGAGGGTTGGGGTGAGGGGCTGGTTCCGCAATGAAGGTGAGAGATGCGCTCGTGGAAAGTCCCCCTCACCCGGATTGCATTGACATGCAATCCGGCCTCTCCCCGCAAGCGGGGCGAGGCAAGAGAAGCTCTAGCACGCCCGCAGCGCGCCGTCCTCGCGCATCATCTCGACCAGCATGCCCTCGCGCAGGCCGCGATCAGCGACGCGGAGCCGCGGCATCGGGAACGCGTTGCGGATCGCATCTAGGATCGCGCAGCCCGGCGAGCACCAGATCGGCGCGCTCGACGCTGATGCAGTTGTTGTTGACGCGCGCCTCATAGCTCATGCCGAGCAGCTTCTGGATCGTCGCGGTAACGTCGCAATCGTTCATCCAGATGCCGTCGATGCGGCGGCGGTCGTAGCGCGACAGATTGAGGAACACGCCGGCGAGCGTGGTCACGGTGCCGGAGGTGCCGAGCATGTGCATGTCGCGCAGATCCTTGCCGTGCTCGGCCGCGAACGGCGCGACGTGCCGCGCAACCTCATCGATCATCCGCGCATACAGATCCCTGGTGACGTTCTTGCCGCCGAAATGTTCGGCCAGCGTGACGACGCCGAGCGGGATCGACATCCATGCCTTGATGCGTGGCGCCGCGTCGGGCGCGTTGGGGTCGCGCTCGATCCGCACCAGCTCGGTCGAGCCGCCGCCGATATCGAACAGGATGGCGCCCCGCCCCTTCGGATCGAGCAGCGGCGAGCAGCCGATCACCGCGAGCGTCGCCTCGGTCTCACGATCGATCACCTCGAGCTTGATGCCGGTCTCGGCCGCCACCCGCGCACGGAAGCTCTCGGCATTGCCGGCGGCGCGGCAGGCCTCGGTGGCGATCAGGCGGAGCCGGCGCGCCTTGCGATAGCGAATCTTGTCGCTGCAGATGGCCAGTGCGGCAATCGCCCGCTCAATCGCGGCCTCGCTGATCGAGCCCGTGGCGGCGATGCCCTCGCCGAGCCTGATGATCCGCGAGAATGAATCGACCACGCGGAACCCGTCGCCGGTGGGACAGGCGATCAACAGCCGGCAATTGTTGGTGCCAAGGTCCAGCGCGGCGTAGACGCCACTTTCCGCCGCTGCCGCAACCAACCCTGGCGGGGCTTCGCTGGCCGGGGGGCCGTCGCAAAGCCGCACATGGTCGTTCATCAAAACTGTCTTTCCGCGGGACCCCAGGGGGATCCGTAGGATCCTTTAGGCCCGCCGAATAATTATCGTTCACGGAAACTTTAGCAGCGTCAAAGCCCTACGCAAACTCCGTTCACATTGGGTCCATGCCCAATCGGGCGTTGTCGTTAAGGGGGGTGTGCGTTATCTCCTCAGCGCCCCCAAACTCCAGCAAATCCGGGCATTTCAGGTCATTTTCGATGCAAGATCACACGCCGCCTGCCTCCCTCGAAAACGCTATCGCACTGCAAAAATACGGTGTCGGACAGCCTGTTCGACGAAAGGAGGACGACACCCTGGTGCGCGGCAAGGGCAAATACACCGACGATTTCTCGCTGCCCGGCCAGGCCTATTGCTGGATGGTTCGCTCCTCGCATGCCCACGGAATCATCAAGGGCATCGATAAGGCGGCGGCCGGGGCGATGCCGGGCGTGCTCGGGGTCTGGACCGGCGCTGACCTTGCGGCCGCCGGCTACAACCCCTTCACCTGCGGCCTGCCGCTGAAGAACCGCGATGGCTCCCCGCTCAAGCAGACCAACCGCCCCGCGCTCGTGACCGACAAGGTGCGCTTCGTCGGCGATCCCGTCGCCTTCGTGGTCGCGGAGACCGCGGCGCAGGCGCGCGATGCCGCCGAGGCCGTCGAGGTCGATATCGAGCCGCTGCCCGCGGTGACCGACGCAGCTGAAGCCGCCACGCCCGGCGCGCCGCAGCTCTATGACGACATCCCTGATAACGTCGCGCTCGACTATCACTATGGCGACACCGCCAAGATCGAGGCGGCGTTCGCCGGCGCGGCGCACGTCACCAAGCTCGACATCGTCAACACCCGCGTCGCCGTGGTCTCGATGGAGCCGCGCGTCGCCCTCGCGCATTACGACAAGAAAACCGAACGCTTCACGCTGCAGGTGCCGACCCAGGGCGTCTCCGGCAACAAGGCGATCCTGGCGCGCCTGCTCAACGTGCCCGCCGACAACGTCCGCATCCTCACCGGCAATGTCGGCGGCTCGTTCGGGATGAAGAACCTCAACTATCCCGAATACACCTGCATCGCGCATGCTGCGCGTGAACTGGGCCGTCCGGTGAAGTGGCTGGACGAGCGCTCGACCAGCTTCCTCTCCGACAGCCAGGGCCGCGCGCAGCTGATCCATGCCGAGCTCGCGCTCGATGCCGACGGCAAGTTCCTCGCGGTGCGGCTGTCCGGCTACGGCAATCTCGGCGCCTACATCACCGGCGTCGCGCCGGGCCCGCTGTCGCTCAACACCGGCAAGAACCTCGCCAGCGTCTATCGCACGCCGCTGCTCGGCGTCGACATCAAGACGGTCCTGACCAACACCACGCTGATGGGCGCCTATCGCGGCGCCGGCCGGCCCGAGGCCAATTACTACATGGAGCGGCTGATCGATGCGGCCGCCGACGAGATGGGCATCAACCGCTTCACGCTGCGCAAGCGCAACTTCATCAAGCCGTCGCAGCTGCCGTTCCCGGCGGCGTCCGGCGTCACCTATGACAGCGGCGATTTCGCCGGTGTGTTCCAGAAGGCGCTGGAGATCTCCGACTATGAGAACTTCGCCAAGCGCAAGAAGGAGAGCAAGAAGAGCGGCAAGCTGCGCGGTATCGCCGTCGGCTCCTATCTCGAGGTCACCGCGCCGCCGAGCGGCGAGCTCGGCAAGATCAGCTTCGAGCCCGATGGCTCGGTGAAGCTCACCACCGGCACGCTGGATTACGGCCAGGGCCACGCCACGCCGTTCGCGCAGGTGCTGTCTGACCAGCTCGGCGTGCCCTTCGAGAAGATCACCCTCGAACAGGGTGACAGCGATCTGGTGCGCTTCGGCAACGGCACCGGCGGCTCGCGCTCGATCACCGCAACGGGGCAAGCGATCGTCGAGGCCTCGGCGCTCGTCGTCGAGAAGGGCAAGAAGGCGGCCGCGCACATGCTGGAGGCCTCCGAGGCCGACATCGAATTCGGCGCCGGCCGCTTCACCATCGCCGGCACCGACCGCTCGATCGGCATCATGGAGCTCGCCGAGCGGATGCGCTCCGGCAAGATGCCCGAGGGCACGCCGGACACGCTCGGCGTCGATCACGCCACCAAGGAGACGGCGTCGACGTTCCCGAACGGCTGCCACGTCGCCGAGGTCGAGATCGATCCCGACACCGGCGTGACGCGGATCGTGCGCTACTCGGCGGTCAACGATTTCGGCGTCGTGGTCAATCCGATGATCGTCGCGGGTCAGCTGCACGGCGGCGTCGCGCAGGGCATCGGCCAGGCGCTGATGGAGGAAGTCAGCTACGACGCATCAGGCCAGCCGATCACCGGCTCGTTCATGGACTACGCGCTGCCGCGCGCCGGCGACGTGCCGTCGATGCTGGTCGGCGATCATCCTTCGCCGGCGAAATCCAACCCGCTCGGCACCAAGGGCTGCGGCGAGGCCGGCTGCGCCGGCAGCCTCGTCTGCATCGTCAACGCCGTGGTCGACGCGCTGTCGGAGTACGGCATCAAGCACATCAACATGCCGCTGACGCCCGAACGCGTCTGGCGCGCGATCCAGGACGCCAAGGCGAGCGCGGCATAAGGGCTCTCCTGCTCCCTCGCCCCGCTCTTGCGGGGAGAGGGCTGGGGTGAGGGGCTCCATCCGGCGAGCAAGGTCGTTGTAACTGGAATTGTGCCTTGCCCCTCACCCGGATCGCATCTGCGATGCGATCCGACCTCTCCCCGTGAAGAACGGGGAGAGGTGGAAAGTTACGCCGCGGCCTGCTCGCGCGGCTGGGTGATCGCGATGTGCCAGCAATGCGCGAGCGGCGCGCCGTTGCCGAGCACCAGCGCATCGAGCTCGACGAAGCGGTGGCCCTTCTTGTCGTAATTGCCGGTCACCTTGGCGCGCGCGGTCAATTCGTCGCCGATCTTGCCCGCTGACAACAGCTGCATGCGGGTGCCGACATGGATCCAGGGCCCGAGGATCGCATTGTCGACCAGCACCTTGTTCATCACCCGCGGCAGCAGGCCGGGATGGCCGAGACCCTCGCGCAAGTAAATCGGGTCGGTCTCCCTGATATCGGCGAGATATTCCTTCGCGGCATCGCCCGACCAGTCGCGCGGGATGGTGCCGAGCCACTTGCCCTCCTCATAGGACGACGCACTGACCGGCTTGCGCTCGGCGACAGCTGCGATCTGCTTGTAGTCGTCGAGCACGAATTTCGGCGCCGACGGCGGCAGCGATGCGGTGCCGGTCGCGCAGAGCTCGCCGCGGCTGTGGAGTTCGATCGTCAGCCCATTGCCGGTCTCCTGGCCGGTCAATTCCGCGATCTCGCCGTCATAGACCGGCTTGACGAAGCGCGCCTCGATCAGGCCGCGCGCGAGGAAATCGCGGCCCCATTTCTCGACCGGCAGGTGCATCATGTAGGCCATCACGTCGACGCCGGGCACCAGCCCGCCGGAAAAGCCGAACTTGCGGGCCACCGTGTCGTCGTGGATCTTGTTCTCCGACAGTTTCGAGGTGTTGTACGCCGAGACGCGGTAGGTCAGCGAAGGCGTCTTCGAATCCATGGGGTTTCCCCTTATTTCCGTTGTTTTTCTCAGGCAATCGTAGTCGAACCGGGCAGCGTGACAAGCCTCTCGTTTTGCTCGCTATTTTCCGCCCGATGGAGTACACGCAGGCCGCGCCTGCCAACCCTGGAATCGATGACTGAAACCCCTGCTCCCACCCGCATCTATGTCGACGCCGACGCCTGCCCGGTGAAGGACGAGATCTATCGCGTCGCGATCCGGCTCGGCGTGTCCGTCAGCGTGGTCGCGGGCAATTTCATCCGCGTGCCGCAGGATCCGCTGATCGAGCGCATTGCCGCCGGTTCCGGCATGGATGCCGCCGACGACTGGATCGCGGAACGCGTGCATGAAGGCGACGTCGTGATCACGGCGGACATCCCGCTGGCGAGCCGCTGCGTCAAGGCCGGCGCCGATGTGATCGCGCCGAACGGCAAGCCGTTCACCGAACAGTCGATCGGCATGACGCTCGCGGTGCGCAATCTGATGACCGATCTGCGCTCGTCGGGCGAGATCACCGGCGGGCCGAAATCATATTCGCCGCGCGACCGCTCGACCTTCCTGTCGACGCTCGACCAGACCATCCGCCGTATCCAGCGCCGTCGCGCCGAGCAGGCGCAGGCGAGCCAGCCGGGTTAGCGCGATGGCTCCGCCTCCTCTGATCCAGCTCAAGGACATCAGCCTGACCTTCGGCGGCACGCCGCTGCTGACGGGCGTCGAGCTGTCGGTCTCCGCCGGCGAGCGCGTCTGCCTGATCGGCCGCAACGGTTCCGGCAAGTCGACCCTGCTGCGGATCGCGGCCGGCCTGGTCGAGCCTGACGCCGGCAGCCGCTTCGTGCAGCCCGGCGCCACCATCCGCTATCTGCCGCAGGAGCCGGATTTCGGCGAGCACAAGACGACGCTCGCCTATGTCGAGGCCGGCCTCGGGCCCGGCGACGACCATTACCAGGCACGCTATCTGCTTGAGCAGCTCGGCCTCACAGGCGAGGAAGATCCCGCGCATGTCTCCGGCGGCGAGGCGCGCCGCGCGGCGCTGGCGCGCGTGCTGGCGCCCTCGCCCGATATCCTGCTGCTGGACGAGCCGACCAACCATCTCGACCTGCCGACCATCGAATGGCTCGAGGCCGAACTGGAAAGCCGGCGCTGCGCGCTGGTGCTGATCAGCCACGACCGCCGCTTCCTCACCAATCTGTCGCGCACCACGGCCTGGCTCGACCGTGGCCAGATCCGGCAGATCGAGCGCGGCTTCGGCGCCTTCGAGGCGTGGCGCGACGAGGTGCTGGCGGAGGAAGAGCGCGAGCAGCACAAGCTCGACCGCAAGATCGTCAACGAGGAGCACTGGCTGCGCTACGGCGTCTCCGGCCGCCGCAAGCGCAACGTCAAGCGGCTCGGCAATCTCTTTGCGCTGCGCGACCAGCGCCGCAACTATCGCGGCGCCACCGGCAATGCCACGCTCGCCGCCGCCGAAGCCGAGAAGTCCGGCCGCCTGGTGATCGAGGCCAAGAACATCGCGAAGGCGTTCGGCGAGCGCAAGATCGTCGACGGCTTCTCGACCCGGATCCAGCGCGGCGACCGGCTCGGTATCGTCGGCCCGAACGGCGCCGGCAAGACCACATTGGTGCATCTGTTGATCGGCAACGATCCGCCCGACTCCGGTTCGGTGCGACTCGGGGCCAATATCGAGATGGCAACCCTCGACCAGCACCGCGAGAGCCTCGACCCGAAGCTGACGCTGGCCGAGGCGCTGACCGGCGGCCGCGGCGACCACGTCATGGTCGGCGACAAGTCGAAGCACGTCATCGGCTATATGAAAGACTTCCTGTTCGCGCAAGAGCAGCGCGGCACGCCGCTAGAAGCGCTCTCCGGCGGCGAGCGCGGCCGGCTGATGCTGGCGCGCGCGCTGGCCAAGCCGTCGAACCTCTTGATCCTGGACGAGCCGACCAACGACCTCGACCTCGAAACCCTCGACGTGCTCGAGGACATGCTCGGCGATTACGAGGGCACCGTGATCCTGATCAGCCACGACCGCGACTTCCTCGACCGCGTCGTGACCTCGGTGATCGTGCCCGAAGGCCAGGGACGCTGGATCGAATATGCCGGCGGCTATTCCGACATGCTGGCGCAGCGCGGCGCCGACGTGAAGCGCGAGACGGTGAAGGCGGAAGCCGCGACCGAAGAGAAGAAGGAAGCCAAAGCCGCGGCGCCCGAGGCAGCACCGAGGCGCCGGCTGAGCTTCAACGAGAAGCACGCGCTGGAGACCTTGCCGAAGACGATCGACAAGCTGCACAACGAGATCGCCAAGCAGCAGAAGCTGCTCGACGATCCCGATCTCTATACAAAGGATCGCAAGAAATTCGACGCCGCCTCGGCCGCGATCGCAAAGGCACAGCAAGAGCTCGCTGCCGCCGAGGACCGCTGGCTCGAGTTAGAGGTGCTGCGCGAAGAGATCGAGCAGGCATGAACACAATGATTCTTGCCGTCATTGCGAGGAGCGGAGCGACGAAGCAATCCATGCAACCGCAGATGCGGGCAGATGGATTGCTTCGCTCCGCTCGCAATGACAGAAACTCTGCAATGGAGCCGCCCCGATGACCACGCCCCTCGCCGCCAAGATCGCCAAGGAATACGGCACGCCCTGCGCCGTGATCGACATGGACCGGGTCGAGCGCAACATCGCGCGCATCCAGAAGGCCTGCGATGAGGCCGGCGTCGCCAACCGCCCGCACATCAAGACACACAAGAACCCGATGCTGGCGCAGCTGCAGATCAAGGCCGGCGCCAAAGGCATTACCTGCCAGAAGCTCGGCGAGGCCGAGATCATGGCGGACGCCGGCATCGACAACATCCTGATCAGCTACAATCTGCTCGGCGACGAGAAGATGGCACGGCTCGGCGCGCTGCAAGGCAAGGCCAACGTCACCGTCGCCGCCGACAATTCCGTCGTCGTCGGCGACCTGCCGAAGGCCGCCGCCGCCTCCGGCCGCCCGCTCTCGGTCGTGGTCGAATGCGACACCGGCCGCAAGCGCGCCGGCGTCGAGACGCCGGCCGAGGCGATCGCGCTGGCGCGCGAGATCGCAGCCTCCAAAGGCCTCAGCTTCGCGGGCTTCATGCTGTATCCGACCGAGACCGGCTGGGCCGATGCGCAGAAATTCTACGACGAGGCGCTGGCCGGCGTTCGCGCCCACGGCCTCGACGCGACCATCGTCTCCACCGGCGGCACGCCGAACCTGAAGAACCTCGGCAAGCTGAAGGGCGGCACCGAGCATCGCTTCGGTACTTACATCTACAACGACCGCATGCAGGTCGCGGCCGGCGTCGCGACCTGGGACGATTGCGCGCTGCATATTTATTCCACCGTCGTCAGCCGCGCCGGCCCCGAGCGCGGCATCCTCGATGCCGGCTCCAAGACGCTGACCTCGGACACCGGCGGCCTCGAAGGCCACGGCCTGATCCTCGAACATCCGGAGGCCAGGATCGCGCGCTTCGCCGAGGAGCACGGCTTCCTCGATCTGTCTCGCAGCAACACGCGGCCCAATGTCGGCGACGTGGTGCGGATCGTGCCCAATCACGTCTGCGTCGTCGTCAACATGATGGACGAGGTCGTGATGGTTCGCGGCGACGAGATCATCGGTGCGCTGCCGGTGACGGCGCGGGGGAAATTGCGGTAGCCGCGTACACAGACCTTGTAGGATGGGTAGAGCGTAGCGAAACCCATCATGTCACTGCGGATCGAAGTTGATGGGTTTCGCTTCGCTCTACCCATCCTACGAACTCCGCATTTACTCCCGCATCAGCGCCTGCAGCTCGCGGTCCAGCGCCGCGCGAAACACTTCGATCGGCCGCGCCAGGCGGCCGGCGGGCGGGCGATGCACGATCCAGGCGCGGACTGCGGGATTGAAATCCGCGATCTTCACGGCCTTCAGCCGGCTACGGATCGGGCTTCGTTTCAGCGCCACCGGCGTCACGAGGCCGATGCCGAGCCCGCGCGCCACCAGCGACAGCCGCAGCTCGCTGTCGAGCGCCTCGACCGCGATGTTGAACGGCAGATGCGCCGCATCGAATTGACGCTTCAGCGTCTGGCGAAAGCCGCAGCCGTCCTGGTTGATCACCCATCCGGTCCGCGACAGCCATTCGAGATCGACCGACTTCGGCGTCTTCATGTCGCGCGCGACGACGAACACCACCGGCTGCGCGCCGAGATCGCAGGCCGCGAGATCGTCGGGCGGCGCCGTGCCGTCAGGAAGGCAGATCGCCGCGGCATCGAGCTCGTTGCGGCTGACCCGCTCCATGTGGTTGGGCGACCAGCCCGAGACGACACGCACCGCCAGCGCCGGAAATTCGCCGCGCACCGCGTCGAGCGGACCGGTGAGCCCCGCCTCCGACAAAAACGGCGTCAGGCCGAGCCTGAACTCACCGCGCACCACGCCGTCATTGGCGACGCCTGACTTGAGGTCGTCGAGCATGCGCAGCAGCCGGCGGCCCTGCTCATAGGCCTCGATTCCCGCCGCCGTCGGCTTCAGCGGCTTCGATAGCCGGTCGAGCAGCTGCGCGCCGAGCATCTCCTCGAGATTCTGGATCCGCCGCGTCACGCCGGGCTGGGTCAGGTTCAGCCGCGCCGAGGCCGCGACGATCGATCCGGTCTCGACGACGGCGACGAACGCCACGAGGTCATGGGTGTTCATAATAATCTCGCATATTCTTCATCATCTTATTTGAATTGTAGCATATTATCCCGATCCCCTAAAGGGGGCCTCGCCACTCCATCGCGAGGTCCCATGACCATCTCCGAAGCCACCAAACTCTCCCCGGCGCGCACCGTCGCCGTGCGTCCGCTGATCTGGATCGGCGCCATCACGACCGGCACCGTCGTCACCAATCTCTTTGCGCCGCAGATCCTCGTTGGCCTGATGGGCCGCTCGCTCGGCATGACCGCGCTAGAGGCCGGCCTGATCTCGACGTTGACCCTGCTCGGCTACGCGCTCGGGCTGCTGCTGCTGGTGCCGCTGGTCGACCTCGTCGAGAACAAGCGGCTGATCCTGCGCACGTTGGCCTGCGCTATCGTCGCGGCGATCGGCACCGCGATGGCGCCGACGCCGCTGATCCTGCTGGCCGCCACCTTCATCCTTGGCGCGTCGTGCGCCGCGATCCAGATGGTGGTGCCGCTGGTGGCGTCGATGGTGCCGCCGGAGCGCCGGGGACAGGCGATCGGCGATGTGATGAGCGGCCTGATGATCGGCATCCTGCTGTCGCGGCCGATGGCGAGCCTGATCGCGGACAGCTGGAACTGGCGCGGCTACTATGTCACCTCGGCCGTGCTGATGACGGTGCTCGCCGGCGCACTGGCGCGCACCCTGCCGACGCTGCAGCCGGCAGCGAAGGTCAGCTACGGCGCGCTGCTGCGTTCGTTCCCGACACTGCTGCGCGAGGAGCCGGTGCTGCGCGTCCGCTCCTGGACCGCGGCGCTGGTGATGGCCTCGTTCACCGCGTTCTGGGCCGCCGTGGCGCTGCGCCTGCCGGATGCGCCGTTCAAGCTCGACGCCAGGGGGATCGCGCTGTTCGCGCTGATCGGCGTTGCCGGCGCTGTCGCGACACCGCTGGCCGGCCGCTGGGGCGACCGTGGCCTGGCACGGCCGATGCTGATCGGCTCGCACCTCCTGATATCGGCATCGCTGGCGCTGTGCGCGTGGGCCGGGGTGATGGAGTCGCGGATCGCAGCACTCGTCGTGCTGAGCGCCGGCACCATCCTGCTCGATCTCGGCATCACCACCGACCAGACGCTCGGCCGCCGCGCCGTCAACCTGCTGCGCCCCGAGGCGCGCGGCCGCATCAACGGCCTGTTCGTGGCGCTGTTCTTCATCGGCGGCGCCGTCGGCGCGGCAGCGGCATCCGCGGCGTGGAGCTTTGGTGGCTGGACAGCTGTGTGCGCAGTGGCTGCGGCGTTCGGTGTGCTCGGCTTGATCACGGACATCGCGACGAAGACGGGCTCGGAATGAGCGGCATCGCGTAGGATGGGTAGAGCCAACGGGTCCGCGCAAAGCGCGGCCCCGTTGGCTCTACCCATCCTACAGAGCTACGATTTCTGCACGAACCATCGTAACACGCCCCTCCCAGCTGCGACGCCGGTTGCAAACGACGCCTGCAACAGATAGCCGCCGGTCGGCGCTTCCCAATCGAGCATCTCGCCGGCCACGAAGACGCCGGGCAGCCGCCGCAGCATGAACTGCGTGTCGAGTTCGTCGAACCTGATCCCGCCGGCGCTCGAGATCGCGCGAGCGATCGGCGCCACGCCGGTGACCTTGATCGGCACCGCATTGATCAGCTCGGCCAATTCCGCCGGCGGCAGCGCGGTCAGCGAACGGCCGGCGGCGACGGTCGCCTCCTGCAACAGCCCGATGCCGACCGGCGAGAGCTGCGCGGCCTTGCGCAGGAAATTGGAAAGGGATTGCTTGCCCTTCGGCGCCGACAGACGCGCGACCAGTTCGTCGCCCGCAGCATCGGGCCGCAACGCCGCCGTCAGTGTCGCCGTTCCCTTCGCGAGCACCGCCTCGCGCAATTCCGCCGACAGCGCATAGATCGCACCGCCTTCGATGCCGGCATCGGTGACGATGGCCTCGCCGCGCACCGTATGCGAGCCGATCGTGAGCGCGACGCCCTTGAGCGGCTGGCCCTCGAACCGGTCGCGGAAGATATTCGACCAGGCAACCGTGAAGCCGGAATTGGCTGGCTTGATCGGCGCCACGGCAACGCCCTTCGCGGTGAGGATCTCCGCCCAGGCGCCGTCCGAGCCGAGCCGCGGCCAGCTCGCGCCGCCGAGTGCCAGCAAGGTTGCATCGGCATTGACTGTGCGCTGGCCGTCCGGCGTCTCGAACAGCAGTCCGCCGCGCGCGTCCCATCCGGCCCAGCGATGCCGGAATGCGAACGCAACGCCGGCGGCATCGAGCCGCCGCAGCCAAGCGCGCAAGAGAGGCGATGCCTTGAACGCCTCAGGGAATACGCGGCCGCTGCTGCCGACGAATGTCGGCTGCCCCAGCGCATCGCTCCAGGCGCGTAAGGCATCGGGCGGAAATGCCTCGACCGCAGCCTTCAGATGCGGCATCGCCTCGCGATAGCGCGCAAGGAAATCCGGCAGCGGCTCGGAGTGGGTGAGATTGAGCCCGCCACGGCCGGCCATCAGGAACTTGCGGCCGGCCGACGGCATCGCGTCGTAGACGGTGACCTGTGCGCCACCTTGCGCGAGCACCTCCGCCGCCATCAGGCCGGCAGGTCCGGCTCCGATGACGGCGACGCTCATGCTCAGAGCTTGATCCCGGCCCGCGCGGCGGCCTGGGCGACGTACTTCTGCGTCTGCTCGAACGCGCCCTGCAGCGCCGTCGCGGTCGACATGTCGCTGATCGCGTTGAAGTGAGCGGCGACGCCGTCCGGCGTCCATTCGGACTGCGGCAGGTTGACGCCTTCGGTCTCCAGCACGCGGATCACGGCAAACGAGCCGGCGCCGGCGCCCATGATGGTGCGGGTCGGTGCGTCCTCCGAGAGCAGGAATTCGACCGCGGGCGTGATCGCTTCCGGCTTCATCAGCGCCAGCGCCTGCGGCGGCAGCAGTTCCTCGGTCATGCGGGTCGCCGCCGTCGGCGAGATGGTGTTGACCTTGATGTTGTTCTTGCGGCCCTCTTCGGCGAGCACGTTCATCAGGCCGACCATGCCGGCCTTCGCCGCGCCGTAATTGGCCTGGCCGAAATTGCCGAACAGGCCGGACGACGAGGTCGTCAGCACGATGCGGCCGTAGTTGCGCTCGCGCATGCCGGCCCACACCGCCTTGCAGCAGTAGAAGGTGCCGGTGAGATGCACGTCGAGCACCTTGGCCCAGTCGGCGACCTCGAGCTTGGTGAACGACTTGTCGCGCAGGATGCCGGCATTGGCGCACAAGAGATCCACGCTGCCCCACTCCTTGGTGGCGCGCTCGACCATCGCGGTGACCTGCTCGAAGTTCGAGACGTCGACGCCGTCGGCCATCGCGGTGCCGCCGGCTTTCCGGATCTCCTCGACCACGGTCTCGGCCGGCGACAGCGACCCACCGGTGCCGTCGCGCGCGCCGCCGAAATCGTTGACCACCACCTTGGCGCCGCGGCTGGCGAGCCCCAGCGCATGCGCCCGTCCGAGACCATTGCCCGCGCCGGTGACGATAGCGACGCGTCCGTCAAACCTGATTGCCATGCCGTAAATTCCTGTTCTTCCCTTCTCCCCTTGTGGGAGAAGGTGGCGCGCGCCAGCGCGCCGGATGAGGGGTCTGTCTCCGCGAGCTCAAGCGAGAGTCTTTGCGTGGAGACAGACCCCTCACCCGGCTTCGCGTGCCGCGAAGCCACCCTCTCCCACAGGGGGAGAGGGTGGAGACGCTCGCGATTGGCAGCTTTTGAGCAGCGATGGATGGCCGGGTCAAGCCCGGCCGGGGCAGCCAAGGACGGCCAGCGGGCGCGCTAGACCGAAGGGGTCATCGATCCGCAGGGTTTCAGGCTTTTGAGCAGATGTCCGCTCCAGCACTCGTGATGCTCTTGAGCGTAGCTAATCGCACCGATCACAATCAAAGCGACTACGACAATTCCGGCGACGATGTTTTGCACCATGGCTGCCACTCCCGGGACCGCACCGCCTAAAGCGGGCATCATGGACACCAGGGAACACAGCCGTCAATGCGCCACATGGGCCAGAGCAGAGCATCGCCAAAAAAATCAGATTGGGGTGGCTCGCTGCACCTCCCCCGCTTGCGGGAGAGGTGGCGCAACTCTTCGCGGTTGCAACACAACCGCGTCTTGTGACCCTCAGCTGAAATAGATCAGTCCGAGCCAGTCGGCGACCAGCGCGGGCTTTTCCTCGCCCTCGATCTCGACCGTGACGTTGGTGCGCGACAACAACTCCTTCGGCTTGCGCAGCGTGGCTTCGGCCAGCACGAAGCGGCCGCGGACGCGCTTGCCCGAGCGCACCGGCGAGATGAAGCGCAGCTTGTCGAAGCCGTAATTGACGCCCATCGCGGTGCCCTCGAGCACCGGCATCACCTCGTAGGACATGATCGACATCAGCGACATCGTCAGGAAGCCATGCGCGATCGTGGTGCCGAAGGCGGTCTCCTTCCTGGCGCGCTCGGGATCGACGTGAATGAACTGGTGATCCTCGATCACGTCGGCATAGGTGTCGATGCGGCCCTGATCGAGCAGGTGCCACGAGGACACGCCGATCTCCTTGCCGACCATGCCCTGGTAGGTTTCCAGCGACACCGGCGGCTTCTTCCAGACTTCGTTCATTGGCTAACCTCTGCTAACCGGAGGTCCGCACCTTCTGCAGCTCCGGAAATTCTTCCTCGCGGAACTCGACCCCGCGCAACGCATCGCTTCTGACATCGTCGTGTTCGAGCCGGCGCAACTGCACGCGACGGATTTTTCCAGAAATCGTCTTCGGCAGTTCGGTGACCAGCTCGAGCTTGCGGATGCGTTTAAACGGTGCGAGCCGCGTGTGCAAATGTTTGAAGATCGACAGCGCGGTCTCCGGCGTTCGTTCGACGCCTGATACCAGCAGCACATAGGCCTTCGGGACCGCCAGCCGGATCGGGTCCGGGCTCGGCACCACGGCGGCTTCGGCCACCGCGTCGTGCTCGAGCAGCACGCTCTCCAGCTCGAACGGTGAGATGCGGTAGTCGGAGGATTTGAAGACGTCGTCGGTGCGACCCACGAAGGTCAGATAACCCTCGTCATCGGTGAACACGACGTCGCCGCTGCGATAGATCTCGCCGTCGGTGCCGATCAGCTTGCCGTCGTCGCCCTGATAGCCCTGCATCAGGCCCGCCGGCCGGTCTGCGCCGAGCAGCAAGGTCACCTCGCCTTCCTTCGCGGGGTGGCCGTCATTGTCGGTGACCTGCACGCGATAGCCCGGCAGCGGCCGGCCCATCGAGCCGACCTTCACCTTCTGTCCCGGCGAGTTGCCGGCCAGCGCGGTGGTTTCGGTCTGGCCGTAGCCGTCGCGGATGGTCAGCCCCCAGGCCGATTTGACCTGGTCGATGATCTCGGGATTGAGCGGCTCGCCGGCGCCGCACACCTCGCGCAGCGAGACCTTGAAGCTCGCAAGGTCCTCCTGGATGAACATCCGCCACACCGTGGGCGGCGCGCACAGCGTGGTCACTCCGCAGCGGCCGATGATCGAGAGCAGTCCCTTCGCCTCGAAGCGTGGCTGATTCGCGATAAAGATCGTTGCGCCGGCATTCCACGGCGCGAAGAAGCAGCTCCAGGCATGCTTGGCCCAGCCGGGCGAGGAGATGTTGAGATGGATGTCGCCGGGCTGCAGCCCGATCCAGTACATGGTCGAGAGATGGCCGACCGGATAGCTGCGCTGGCTGTGCCGCACCAGCTTCGGCTTTGCCGTGGTGCCCGAGGTGAAATAGAGCAGCATCGGATCGTCGGCCTTGGTCGGGCCATCGGGCGTGAACGCCTCGGGCGCCTTCGCCGCATCCTCGAACGGCAGCCAGCCGTCCTGCGGCTGCGTCGCGCCGACCACGATACGGGCGAGCTTGTCGCTGCCGAGGCCGACGAACTTCGCGACCTGATCCTGCGTGGCGACCACCGCCCTCGCCTTGCCGCGGTCGAGCCGGTCGCGCAATTCATCCGCGGTCAAGAGCGTGGTGGCGGGGATCACGACGACGCCGAGCTTCATCGCCGCCAGCATGGTCTCCCACAGCGGCACGACATTGCCGAGCAACAGCAACAGATGATCGCCGCGCTTCAGCCCCTGCGCGCGCAGGAAATTTGCAACCTGGCTTGAGCGGCGCGACAGCTCGGCGAAGGACAGCTTGGTCTCGTTGCCGCTGGCGGCATCGACGATCCACAGCGCCGGCCGGTCGCGGCTGTCAAGATTTCGCGCCAGTTCGGCATCGAACCAATCGAGCGCCCAGTTGAACGGCACCGGATCGGGCCAGCGAAATCCCTTCACCGCGGCGTCGTAGTCGGTGCGGTGCTTGAGCAGAAAGGCGCGTGCGTCCTGAAATGTGGTCATCCGGCTTCACCACGTATTCTGTCGTCATCCTGAGGAGCCGCGCATTGCGCGGCGTCTCGAAGGATGGCCACGGACACCATCTTTCCATCCTTCGAGGCTCGCTCCGCTCGCATCTCAGGATGACGGCGATTTACTTCGGGGCAAGGGCCCTAACGTGCTGGATAATTCCGGAAAAGTCGACCCCGCCGTGGCCCGACGCGTCGAAGGTCTTATAGATCTCCTGCGCGTGCTTGCCGAGCGGCGTGACCGCGCCGGCGGCATTGGCGGCGTCCTGCGCCAGGGTCAGGTCCTTGACCATCAGGTTCGAAGCAAAACCCGGCTTGTAATCGTTGTTGGCCGGCGACGTCGGCACCGGGCCGGGAACCGGGCAATAGGTCGTCAGCGACCAGCACTGTCCCGACGAGGTCGAGGCGACGTCGAACAGCGCCTGGTGCGACAGGCCGAGCTTTTCGGCGAGCACGAAAGCCTCGCCGACCGCGATCATGGAAATACCGAGGATCATATTATTGCAGATCTTGGCTGCCTGCCCTGCACCGCCCGCGCCGCAATGCACGATCTTCTTGCCCATGTTTGCCAACATCGGCTGGGCCGCCGCGAATGCCTTCGGCTCGCCGCCGCACATGAAGGTCAGCGTCGCGCCCTTGGCGCCACCGGTGCCGCCGGAGACCGGCGCATCGACCGAGGCCATGCCGTGCTTGGCAGCCAGCACATGCGCCTGCTTTGCGCTTTCGACGTCGATGGTCGAGCAGTCGATGATCAGCGCGCCGTTGGCCATCGCGGGCAGCACCTCGTTCCAGACACCGAGCACGTGCTTGCCGGCCGGCAGCATGGTGATGACGACATCGGCGCCCTTCACCGCAGCAACGCTGCTCTCGGCGATCGCGGCGCCATCACTCCTGGCCTGATCGCGAGACGCTGCGACCAGATCGAACGCGGTCACCTTGTGGCCGGCCTTGACCAGATTGGCGGCCATCGGCCCGCCCATATTGCCGAGCCCGATGAATGCGACGTTTGCCATGGGAAGTCCTCCGCTTGCGACGTTTCTATTTGCTGTCGGGAAATTTCAATTCGTCAGCGCCGATCTCGGCGAAGTAAGGCGTGAGCATCTCCGGCGTCACCTGTTCGATCCCGGCCGGCGACCATGTCGGATTGCGATCCTTGTCGATGACGGCTGCGCGCACGCCCTCGCGGAAATCGTCGCTGGCGAACACCTCGAGCGCGGCGCGATATTCG
This sequence comes from Bradyrhizobium sp. USDA 4502, assembly GCF_054063355.1. Taxonomy (NCBI): domain Bacteria; kingdom Pseudomonadati; phylum Pseudomonadota; class Alphaproteobacteria; order Hyphomicrobiales; family Nitrobacteraceae; genus Bradyrhizobium; species Bradyrhizobium sp. USDA 4502. Next base: position 2,284,206 of record NZ_JBSSGF010000001.1, on the reverse strand, counting down.
CGCTTCAGGCACTCTTCCAGCGTCGCGGTCGCGCGCGCCAGCCGCAGCAGTTTCAGCGTCACCACCATGCCGCGCGGCGACTTCTCACTGAGCGTCTTTAGCGTGGCCTGCGCCATATCCGATCCGTCGGCCGTCAGCGCGGCGACGACGTCCTCCATCCGGCCGTGTGCGAACCAGCCGTCGATTTTGGCCTGCATCGCGGCGACAGGGCCAGCCCTCTCGCTAGTGGCGAAGCCTCCGATCAGCCGATCAATCTCGGCCGAACTCGTACCCGGCGTAACCTTGGTCAGCGCCTCGCGCAGCGCCGGCAGCTTTGCGCTCGGCACCACGGCGTCGGCGAATTTGGCGTAGATCGCATCGGGTCCGTTCATGGTGGTGCCGGTGAGCCCGAAATAGGTGCCGATCTCACCCGGCGAGCGCGACAGCAGATAGGTGCCGCCGACATCGGGGAAGAAACCGAGGCCGACCTCGGGCATCGCGAGCTTGGTCCGCTCCGTCACCACGCGGTGGCGGCTATGCGCCGACAGCCCGACGCCGCCGCCCATCACGATGCCGTCCATGAAGGCGACATAGGGCTTTGGGAACTTCTTGATCCGCGCGTTGAGGATGTATTCGTCGCGCCACAGGATCTTGCCGAGATCGCCCTTGACCTTCGAGCTCTCCCAGAGCGCGCGGATGTCGCCGCCGGCGCACAGGCCACGCTCGCCCGCGCCCTCCAGCACGATGACAGCGACATCGGGATCGGCCTCGAACGCATCGAGCGCCCTGTCGATGTCGTGGAACATCTCCAGCGTCACGGCATTGATCGCCTTCGGCCGGTTGAGCCGGATAATGCCGGCAGAACCTTCCTTGCGCGCGATCAGGTCGCCCTCGGCTGCTGCCGCATCATTCATCGCGCGCCCTCGATCAACTTGCGCGACACGATCAGCCGCATGATTTCATTGGTGCCTTCGAGGATCTGGTGCACGCGCAGATCGCGCACGATCTTCTCGACGCCGTATTCGCTGAGGTAGCCGTAGCCACCATGCAGCTGCAGCGCCTGGTTGGCGACCTCGAAGCCGACATCGGTGCCAAACCGTTTTGCCATCGCGCACAGCATGGAAGCGTCCGGATCCTTGCGGTCGAGCGCGGCGGCCGCCCGCCACAGGAAGGTGCGTGCGGCTTCCAGCTCGGTCGCCATGTCGGCGATCTTGAATTGCAGCGCCTGGAATTCGTCGAGGCGTTTGCCGAATGCCTTGCGGTCCTTCATGTAGGCCAACGCCTTGTCGAGCGCCGCCTGCGCGCCGCCGAGCGAGCACGCCGCGATGTTGAGGCGGCCGCCGTCGAGGCCGGCCATCGCGATCTTGAAGCCGATGCCCTCCTCCCCGAGCCGGTTCGCGACCGGCACGCGCGCGTTCTCGAACATCACAGCGCGGGTCGGCTGTGCATTCCAGCCCATCTTGCGCTCGTTAGCGCCGAACGACACGCCCGGCGTCTTGCCGTCGATCACCAGCGTCGAGACGCCGCCCGGACCGTCGCCGCCGGTGCGCACCATCGCCACCAGCAGGTCGGTGCTGCCGGCGCCGGAGATGAACTGCTTCTGGCCGTTGAGCACGTAATGATCGCCGTCGCGCACCGCGCGGGTGCGCAGCGCGGCCGCGTCGGAGCCGGCGCCCGGCTCGGTCAGGCAGTAGCTCGCGATCAGCTCCATGGTGCAGAGCTTCGGCAGCCATGTGTGGCGCTGGATGTCGTTGCCGTAGGCATCGATCATCCAGGACGCCATGTTGTGGATCGAGATGAAGGCCGACGTGGTCGGGCACCCCGTCGCCAGCGCCTCGAAGATCAGCGCCGCGTCGAACCGCGTCATCGCCGAGCCGCCGACATCGTCCTTGATATAGATGCCGCCGATGCCGAGGCCTGCCGCCTCGCGCATCACGTCGACTGGAAAGTGCTTTGTCTCGTCCCATTCGAGCGCGTGCGGCGCGATCTTCTCCGCCGCAAACGCCCGCGCCATGTCGCGAACCGCGATCTGGTCCTCGTTGAGAGCGAACTGCATCTCGCCGCCTAGCCCTGAAGGTTACCCCACCGTCATTGCGAGGAGCGAAGCGACGAAGCAATCTTCCACGCGGGGGATAGATGGATTGCTTCGCTGCGCTCGCAATGACGTTCCCGGAAATCACTTCATCGTCGGGATCGAGAACTCCGCGCCTTCCTTGACGCCGGACGGCCAGCGCGAGGTCACCGTCTTGGTCTTGGTGTAGAAGCGGATCGAGTCCGGACCGTGCTGGTTGAGGTCGCCGAAGCCGGACTTCTTCCAGCCGCCGAAGGTGTAATAGGCGATCGGCACCGGGATCGGCACGTTGATGCCGACCATGCCGACATTGACCTTGGCGGCGAAGTCGCGCGCGGCGTCGCCGTCGCGGGTGAAGATCGCGACACCGTTGCCGTAGTCATGGTCGGACGGCAGCGCCAGCGCCTCGTGATAGTCGTGGGCGCGCACCACCGAGAGCACCGGGCCGAAGATCTCTTCCTTGTAGATCCGCATGTCCTTGGTGACGTTGTCGAACAGCGAACCGCCGAGATAGAAGCCCTTCTCGTAGCCCTGCATCTTGAAGCCGCGGCCGTCGACCGCGAGCGTCGCGCCTTCCTTGATGCCGATGTCGATGTAGCTCTTGACCTTCTCGACCGCCTCGCGGGTCACCAGCGGGCCGTAATCGGCCGACGGATCGACCGAGGTGCCGATCTTGAGCGACTCGACGCGCGGGATCAGCTTCTCCATCAGGCGGTCGGCGGTGGTCTTGCCGACCGGCACCGCGACCGAGACGGCCATGCAGCGCTCACCGGCGGAGCCGTAGCCGGCGCCGATCAGCGCATCGACCGTCTGGTCCATGTCGGCATCCGGCATCACGATGGCGTGGTTCTTGGCGCCGCCGAAGCACTGGCAGCGCTTGCCGGTCTGCGCGGCGCGCTCGTAGATGTACTGCGCGATCGGGGTCGAGCCGACGAAGCCGATCGCCTTGATATCGGGATCGTCGAGGATGGCGTCGACCGCCTCCTTGTCGCCGTTGACGACGTTGAGGATGCCGGCCGGCAGGCCCGCCTCGATCATCAGTTCGGCGAGCATCATCGGCACGCCGGGATCGCGCTCCGACGGCTTGAGGATGAAGGCGTTGCCGCAGGCGATCGCCGGCGCGAACTTCCACATCGGGATCATCGCCGGGAAGTTGAACGGCGTGATGCCGGCGACCACGCCGAGCGGCTGGCGCATCGAATAGATGTCGATGCCGGGGCCGGCGCCCTCGGTGTACTCGCCCTTCATCAGATGCGGGATGCCGCAGGCGAACTCGGCGACCTCGAGGCCGCGCTGGATGTCGCCCTTGGCGTCGGGAACGGTCTTGCCATGCTCGCGCGCCAGCAGCTCGGCGAGCTTGTCGTAGTCGCGCTGCACCAGCTCGAGGAACCGCATCATGACGCGGGCGCGGCGCTGCGGGTTGGTGGCGGCCCATTCCGGCTGCGCGGCCTTGGCGTTCTCGACCGCGGCGCGGAGCTCGGCCTTGGAGGCCAGCGCCACCTTGGCCTGGACGTCGCCGGTCATCGGCTCGAAGACGTCAGCCGTACGGCCCGACGTGCCCTTGACCTCCTTGCCACCGATGAAATGTCCGATTGAGCGCATGGAAAAACCTCCCTGAAGCACCTGAATCGCCGCTCCTCGCGGCGGGATCGCTTTACAAACCCTATTGACCCTGCATTTTATGGGATTCAAGTCCGATAAATTGCACCATAGATGTGCGGAAATGCTGGATCAAGGCGGCGGCACAATCGACTGGGACGACTTCCGTTTCGTGCTTGCCATCGTGCGCGGCGGGTCGGTTTCGGCTGCCGCCAAGCAGCTCGGCGTCGATCATGCCACAGTGATCCGCCGTGTCGACCGGCTGGAGCGCCACCTCTCCGCAAAACTGTTTGATCGGCGCAAGACCGGCTATCTGCTGACCGAGGCCGGCCAGCGCGTCGCCGACAGCGCGGAGGCGATGGAATCCACCATCGTCGCCAACCAGGAGGCGGTCGGCGGCTCGCGCGCCCACCTCACCGGCACGGTGCGGATCGGCGCGCCCGACGGCTTCGGCAGCCACTTTTTGGCCTCGCGGCTGGTCAAGTTCACCGAGCGGTATCCCGATCTCGATCTGCAGCTCGTCGCCACCGCGCGGCTGTTCTCGCTCTCCAAGCGCGAGGCCGACATCGCGATCAGCCTGACCATGCCGAAGGAAGGCCGCATCGTCGGCCGCAAGCTCCTAGACTACACGCTCGGGCTTTATGCCGCACCCGCCTATCTCGCCCAGGCGCCGGCAATTGTTGCGCGCGCCGACCTGCCGCGGCACCGCTTCGTCGGCTACATTGAGGAGCTCCTGTTCACGCCGGAGCTCGACTATCTGCCGCAGGTCTCGCCGAAGATCTCGGCGAAATTCCGCAGCGCCAATCTGATCGCGCAGCTCAACGCCACCATCGCCGGCTTCGGCATCGCCGTGCTGCCGCACTTCATGGCAACGGCCCACCCCGAGTTGCAGCCGGTGCTGCCGGACGACGTGCGGATCTCCCGCACCTTCTGGCTGCTGATGCACGCCGACAGCAAGGACCTCGCCCGCATCCGCGCGGTGGCGGACTACATCTACGAGACGGTGGAAGCCGAGCGCGCGCTGTTCAGCGGGGTGTGAGGCGGACACCGTGTTATTCCCGTCATCCTGAGGAGCGCGTAGCGCGTCTCGATGGATGCACGGCCCGGCTGGTGGCCGTCGACCCTTCGAGACGCGCGCGATGCGCGCTCCTCAGGGTGACGGACCGAGTATTAGGCGCGCCGCGCCAGTTGGCGCTTAAAGCGCTAATTCACCTTCTTCTTCGCCGGTGCCTTGGCCCCAGCGGCGCGCCCCAGCACCGCCTCGCGGCCCGCCGACAGGATCTCGTCGGACATTTCGCCGCTGCCGGCGATGCGCGACATCACGATGGTGCCCATCATGGTCGCCAGCGTCGCCATCGCCTGCTTGCGGGCGGTCTTGCGCGGCACGTCGATGATCTGGTCGGCCATCATGTCGATCATCTGGTCGAGCTTGAGGGCAAACGCCTTGCGGGTCTTCGGGCTCTCGCGGGCGATCTCGGCGCCGAGCGCCGGGATCGCGCAGCCCTGGCCGGGATCGTCGCGGTGCACCGCCGAAAGATAGCCGTCGATGATGGTCGAAAGCCGCTTCTCCGGCGGCGTGTCCGCGGCGACCTTGCGCCAGCGCTCTATGGCGCGGTCCATCGCGTAGCTGAAGGCCTCGATCACCAGCGCCTCGCGCGAGTCGAAATGCGCGTAGAAGCCGCCATGGGTCAGGCCGGCGTCCTTCATCAGGTCGGCGACGCCGATGCCGTGGGCGCCCCGCTCGCGCAGCCGCGTCGCGGCCTTCTTGACGATCCGCGCGTGGGTCTCCTGCTTGTGTTCTTTCGAATAGCGCATGCCGGTCTCATGGAATGTTTCCAATCATATAATAGCAGATTTGCGGCCGGAATGCTGCAGTTATTTCGCCTTGTCGGCCACTTTCGGTTCCCCGCCGAGCATCGAAAACATCGCGGTCGCGTGCACCGCAAGATTGCCCTTGTCGTCGCGGACGAAGCCCTCGGTGTAGCTGGTCTGGCGCCCGAGCTTGATCACCTTGCCTTCGGCGCTGATGGTGCCCGACCGTGCCGACAGCGGCCGCAGATAGGTCAGCTTGAGGTCGAGCGTCACCGAAGTCTGCCCCGCCGGCAGCATGGTCGAGATCGCACAGCCCATCGCGGTATCGAGCAGCGCCGCGGCGGTGGCGCCGTGCAGCAGGCCGATGGTGTTTTCCAGGCTCTCATGCGGCTCGAGTTCCATCACGATGCGCCCCTGCTCGACCACGGCCATGCGGAAGCCGATCAGCTTGGCCATCGGCGGCGGCGGCAACCGGCCGTCGCGGATCGCGCGCATCGCCTCGATCCCGGACATCGGCAGCGCCGCTTTCGCCACCGGTCCGGGCGCCTGCCATTCCACCACGCGGGTGCGCGTTAGATCGGGCGAACGAAGATCGATGCTTTCGGCGGCGGTCATGACGGCTCCATTTATATGACGAATATAATTCTATAGATCCGCATCCCTCGGCGCAACCGCCGCACCGGGTCCCTTGACAGAGCCATGCTTTGTCCGGGACATGGCGCAAGTCATTCCGGGGCGACGCAAGCACCAGACCCGGAATCTCGAGATTCCGGGTCTGGTGCTTGCGCACCATCCCGAAATGACTTGTCGATCCATTCCTGCGCCGGGGCTTTTCCATGGACATGCTCAATCCCCACTGCGGCATCGCCCGCGACGACAGAGGCGTCGTCCGCCTCACCATCTGCAACGCCGGCAAGCTGAACATCGTGAGTTCCGCGGTCACCAACGGCGTGCGCGAGGGTTTTGAGCATCTGGCCGCCGATCCGAGCATCCGCGCGGTGATCCTGGCCGGCGAAAGCGAGCGCAGCATGATCGGCGGCGCCGACATCAAGGAAATGGCGACGCTCGACCAGACATCCGCCGAAGCATTCATCAGCCGGCTGCGCGACCTCTGCGAGGCCGTGCGCAGATTCCCGGCGCCGGTGATCGCCCGCCTGCCCGGCTGGTGCCTCGGCGGCGGCCTCGAGGTCGCGGCCGCCTGCGACGTCCGCGTCGCCGCGCATGACGCGATGTTCGGCATGCCCGAGGTGCGCGTCGGCATCCCCTCGGTGATCCACGCCGCACTGCTGCCGCGCTTGATCGGCTGGGGCCGCGCCCGCTGGCTGATGATGACCGCGGAGAACATCGACGCCAAAACTGCGCTCGCCTGGGGCCTGGTCGACACCGTGGCAAAACCCGGCGGCCTCGACGACGCCGTCGAGCACACCGTCAATGCACTGCTGGAGTGCGGCCCCGAGGCGCTGCGGATCCAGAAGGACCTGTTGCGGCAATGGGAAGAGCTGCCGTTGACCGAGTCGGTGAACCTCAGCGTCGGCGTGTTCGGAAAGTCGTTCCAGACCGGCGAGCCGCAGCGCCTGCTGCAGGGGTTTTTGGACCGGAAGCGGTAGCGGTTCAGCACCTGTGGCCCGTATGAGCGCCGCGACATGTCATCTGTAGCCCGCATGAGCGAAGCGACATGCGGGGGCCGGATGCCCCGGATCTCGCTTCGCTCATCCGGGCTACGGGTAACTGAATGCGACTAGCTTAGCAGCGCCTGTCAACTCAAGAGGTCCTTGGCGACGATATCAAGTTCTTCTGCCTGTTCACCTGCCGTCGGGCTGGTGGCAAGGCGTTCAAGGTCCGTCCTAAGCTTTGCTTGCAGCTCTGCTGATTGCGCAACGATGAAGCGCAGCGTCCAATTCTTCCAAACGTCGTCATCTGTTTGCAGAATGCGTCGAAGGTGCGGATAGAGCGGCGTACCGATCCCCGCCAAAAATGGCTGCAGCACTCGAGCGACCGGCCAGTTCATGTCCTGCATCCATTCAAGCAGGGCCGGAACGATCGGCTCGACAGCTGGGAAACCCGAGGCGACGATGGCCTCGGCCCTCTCCGTATCGAATTTGTCTCTTGGTAGCAGCGCTGCCAAGTCGGAACACATCGTCCACTCCCCATGAGTTGCTGAAGCTTGTAGCACCTGTAGCCCGCATGAGCGCCGACACACGCGGGGCCGGATGCCCCGGATATTGCTTCGCTCATCCGGGCTACGCTGCTGCGGGTGACCTTCGCCGCGCGTTCGCAGGCACCTGCACCGGCCCGAGGTCGGCCCGCCCGCTCAGCTCGAGACGGGGATCTCGATCAGCACCAGCGTGCCGCGGCCCGGTTCGCTCTCCAGCGCGATCCGGCCGCTGAGCGACGACACCACGGTATTGAAGGCGATGTGCAGGCCGAGGCCGATATTGCCCCGCTCCCGCCCGGTGGTGAAGAACGGATCGAACACGCGGGCCTGCAGATCCTCGCGGATGCCGACGCCTTGGTCGGCGCAGGCGATCCGGGCGAGCGCCTGATCCGGCTGCGTCACCGTCATGGTGAAGCGTCCGCCGCGGCCGTCGGGATAAGCGTGCGCCGCCGCGTTGAACGCCAGGTTGCTGATCACCTGCGCCAGCGCGCCGGGATAGCTGTTCAGAACGATGCCTTGCGGGCAGTCGAGTTCGACGATCAATCCCTGACGGGACAGCAGCGGCCCGAGCTTTGCGATCAGCTCGGAGAGCCATCCGCCGAGCTCAAATGTATGGCGCTCCTCGTCGGCTTGGTGGATGGCGACCTGCTTGAAGCTGTGCACCATCTCGGATGCCCGATGCAGGTTTTCCGAGGTCAGTCGAAGGCCGTTCTCGATCCGTGCAATGCCCCTTGTCAGGTCGGAGCGCCGGACGGCTGCGCCGTTCAGCGCCTCGCCCATCGCGCGAAGGTCCGCCTCCATCGTCGTCGACGTGGTCAGCGCCAGGCCAAGCGGCGTGCTGACCTCGTGTGCGACACCGGCGACGAGCTGCCCGAGCGAGGCCAGCTTCTCGGCCTGCACGAGCTGCGATTGCGTCGCGTGCAGATCGCGCAACGAGGCTTCCGAGCGCTCCTTCTCCTGCTTCAGCGCCTGCGCCGTCCGAAACTGCCGGCGCGCGCGGAACTCGCGGGCGGCGACGGCGTAAAGCGACAGCGCAAAGGCGTTGAGGACCAGGGAATGATTGATGAAGCGCAGCCCCGGCGGCAACGCCGGCCCGAGCGATTCAGCGATGCACAGCGCAATCCACGTCGTGAGACAGAACACGGCCAGCGGCCCGATCCGCAGCGGCAGCATGGTCGAGACGAACAGGATTACCATCATCACGCCGGGTGCCGCATAGGTGAATCCGGAGGGCAGCACGAGGTAGACGCTCGGCAACACGCAGCCTGGAACGACGCAATAGACGAGGAAGATCGTCTCGGCCCACGGCTTCATCGCCGGCACCGAGAGCAAGGCGGTGAGCGGCAGCAGGACCAGCACGGCGACCCCGCCGCGGATCGCTAGCGTGGTCGCCACGACGTCGGGATAGAGCACCCAATCCCAGAACGCATATCCGGCATAGGTGAAGGCGCCGAGCAGCATCGCGACCTGCGTCCAGCCGATATTGCCCCGCACGTACTGGTCTACAAATCGGCGCTCCTCGACGATGTCGTCGAAGCGCAGTCCAAGGCGGGTCAAAAGACGGAGCATTACAATATCAAACGAAAAAGGCCTGGCACTGGAACTTGGCACTGGAAATGGGAGCGTAGAAAATGATCTACGACAGCTTGCCCGCGCTGTCGCGTCCTTTTGGCGCATCGGCGACCGCGGCGCGGCATCGCGCCGCGCCCCTCACCGGGCGTTGGCCGGGGCGTGGGTCGGCCAGAGGTCGGCGCGCCAGTGCAGCGCAATCGCCAGCATGGCGATGAAGCCGGCGGCGGCGAGCAGCGTGCCGGTCGCGGTGTAGCCGATCAGGTCGATCAGGCTGCCGGCGGCGAGCAGCCCGAGCGGCAGGCCGTAGATCACCATCATGCGCACGCCCATGACGCGGCCGCGCAGATGCGCGCTGGCATTGCGCATCAGCATCACGGCGGCCGAGATCATCGACATGCTTTGCGCGATGCCGGCGAGCAGCAGGCAAGCCATCGCGACCGGCATGGTCCGGAGCTCGACGAACACCAGGAGCATGGCGTACCAGGCGAGCGTCGCGCCGATCAGAAGCCGCGCGATGCGTACCCCGCCGGCCATGCTGAGCGTGATCGAGCCGATCAGCGAGCCCACCGCAAAGCTGGCCGAGAGATAGCCGAGCCCGGTCTGGTCGGTATGGAAGATGTCGCGCGCGACATAGGGCAACAGACCGTTGGTGAGCGGGAACGCCGTGAGGTTGGCGAGGAACGCGACGCAGAGGGCGGCGCGCATGCCCGGGCCGCTCCACGCATAGACGATGCCCTCCTTGAGGTCGCGCAGCAGCTTTGAACCCGGCGCGTCGCCCGCCGCGAGATCGGTCGTGCCATGCGACTTGGGGCGGCTCATGCAGAGCATCAGGATGGCGGCGACGAAATAGAAGCCGGCGATCCCGACATAGACATAGCCGATGCCGAGCGCCGCGAACAATCCGGCCCCGGTCAGGGCTCCTGCGATACGCGCCGAGTCCTGCGTGGTGCGCGCCAGGCTGATGGCGCCGACCAACTGCTCCGGCGGCATGATGTCGGCGAGCAGCGCGCCGCGCACGCCGAGATCCGACGGGCGGATCACACCCATGATCGCGACGATGATCATGACGTTCAGCGGGGCGAGATGCCCGGTCAGCGCCAGCGTCATGATGGTGCCGGCGAGCACCGTATAGGCAAAGCGCATCACGGCGAGCAGATCGCGGTGCCCCATGCGGTCGCCGATCATGCCGACGACCGGCGCGACCAGGGTGCCGACATATTGCAGCGACGCCAGCACGGTCAGCAGCAGCACCGAGCCGGTCTCGACCATGATGTACCAGCCGAGCACCAGCGTCTCGACCTCGAACGCCCAGGAGGTGAGCAGATCGGACGGCCATTGAAAGCGATAGCTGCGGATGCGAAATGGCGCGAGCGCGGAGGTCCGCGTGGTCCCGCTCAAGACGCGATGACGCGTGTCACGGCGTGTCCTGCCCTTTTCCTTGTTCTTCTGGGTCTTGCTTCTTGGTCGTGCTTGCGGCGCTTTGAATTCGTCTCGAGTCGCTTGGGAAAACGCTCTGTTCCGTCAGCGTAGCGCCGAGTCGATTGGTGTCAATCGAGGCCGCCGCATGCGGCCATGCACGATGGTATCCGCAGCGACGTGATGGCGTAGCCTCGCGAAGCGCAGGCCCTACATCGGCGGCGCGGCGCGCCGCAGCATGAAATGGGTGGGTATGAAGGCGAGCAGTGGCAGGCCGATCATCAGGCCGGCCAGCCACACCAGCGGCGGCACGAAGCCTTGCGCCGCCCTGTCGCTGGTGCCGAAGACGTAGTTGATGTTGACCGGGGTCATGCCCGGGTCCGGCCGCGGTCCCGGCATCACAAAGTAGCAGATCAGCAGCAGCGCCCATGCCAGCACGCCCCAGGCGATCAGCGCGCGCTGGTCATAGCCGAGCCGCCAGACCAGGAACAGCAGCAGGAACGGCAGCCAGCCGTGGAAGCCCGACAGGAACCGCAGGAACAGCGACAGGTTCTGGTCGAACATGTAGTCGGTCATTCCGGTGAGCGAGTAGCCGGCGACATGGGCGAGAAAGTCGATCACCCAAAATGTTTGCGGCACAAGGAGTCCGACGGCACACATCGAAATCAACAGCGCGCTCTCGGTCCAGACCCCGACCAAGGTGAGGATCAGGCAGACATCGCAGAAATACAGAAAGTTGGTCGGCCCGTAGCAGTAGGTGTACACCGGCACCAGGACAGCCATGAAGGCGCTGAAGCCGATCTTGACGGAGAGCGGAATGCGGGCGGACGGCTGCTCGACGGCGATCACGGACATTGCGGTGGGACTTTCCATTGCACAATCCGCCAGCCCTAGCGCCGGATCGGTAAACAGACCCGTATTCCGCAACCTTGAATTGATCGGCGCTCGGGAATTCGGTTAACGCCAACTCAGCGGCGCCGGTACAGTTTTAGCTGCCCGCGAGGTGGTCGTGCTAGCATGCCTGCGGAGGACGACATGAACGCCTTCGAAGTTTTCGCGATCTACCTGATGCCCTTTGTAATCATCGCGATCGCAATCCGGCTGCTGATGCGGCGTTATGCCGTCGACCTGCCGGACGTGCAGAAACAAGCGGGCTCCGCGCCGAAGCGACGATTTCTGCTCGGCGCCTGGCGGTTTGATTAGATCAGCTCGCAGACAAGCTCGGATGCCGCCGCCCTGCGAAATTCTCAATCACTGATTTGCCCGACGACGCAAGCGAAGACCAAGCCAGTGTATGGTTTGTCCGTCTCACCCGATCGAGGGGCGAATCGCGATCGTCACGAACGTGGGTCGAGATGCGGACACCTATTCGGTGTCGTCCCTGCCTAGTGCGCAATTGCGCACGGGAGCAGGGACCCATAACCACAGGCCGTCATCGTTGAGCGACGCCCGAACGACGAGTCCCATTCACAATATCCGCTGCGGAGTATGGGTCCTGGCTTTCGCAGAGACGACGCCTGGGAAGCAACCGTGCGCTCTCATTCTCCCCGGCATCATCATGAATCGAGGACCATCCTCGTCGTCCTGGCGAAGGCCAGGACCCATTACCCCGAATGCGAATTGCCTCGCTATGCTGGGGCCGCTACCCTCCAACAACACAAGTCGGTGGTTATTGGTCCTGGCTTTCGCCAGGACGACATTGGTGATGGCGGAACGATCCCATCCCCAACTCATGCGAACACGACATTTTGTCATGAGAGCCGCAGTTGCATTTTTTGCATTGCATTATATGATGACAATAATTCAATCAAATTCCCGGCATTGAAGGGACTCCTGCCATGGCAACCAGCACCGATCCCGTCGTCATCCTCTCCGCCGCCCGCACCCCGCTCGGCCGCTTCATGGGCGAGCTCGCGCCGCTGCCGGCGCACAAGCTCGGCTCGCATGTGATCGGGGCTGCGCTCGAACGCGCAAAACTTGCGCCCGAGCGCATCGACGAGGTGTTCATGGGCAACGTGCTGCCCGCCGGCCAAGGCCAGGCCCCTGCCCGCCAGGCCGCGCGCGGCGCCGGACTGCCGGATGCCACCGGCGCCACCACCGTCAACAAGGTCTGCGGTTCCGGCATGAAGGCGACCATGCTGGCCCACGACATCATCAAGGCCGGCTCGGCCGAGATCGTGCTGTCCGGCGGCATGGAGAGCATGAGCAATGCGCCGTATCTGTTGCAGAAGGCGCGCGGCGGCTATCGCGCCGGCCACGACCGCATCATCGATCACATGATGCTGGACGGGCTCGAGGACGCCTACGAGACCGGTCGCTCGATGGGCGATTTCGGCGAGGCGACCGCGGAGGCCTATCAGTTCACCCGCGCCGACCAGGACGCGTTCGCGATGGAGACGTTGAGCCGCGCCCGCAAGGCGGTCGAGGGCGGCGCCTTCAAGGCCGAGATCGCCCCGATCACGCTCGCCGAGAAGGCCGGCCCGCGCATCGTCGCCAATGACGAGCACCCGCTGAAGGTCGATCCGGCAAAAATCCCCGGCCTGAAGCCGGCGTTCCGAGCGGGCGGCACCATCACGCCGGCCGCCTCATCGGCCAATGCCGACGGCGCCGCAGCACTGATCCTCAGCCGGCGCTCGCTCGCCGATCGCGATGGACTGCCCGTTCTCGCCGAGATCAAGGGCCACGCCACCCACAGCCAGGAGCCGCAGTGGTTCACGACAGCGCCGATCCCGGCGATCAGAAAACTGCTCGACAAGGTCGGCTGGAGCGTCGGCGATGTCGACCTGTTCGAGATCAACGAGGCGTTTGCGGTGGTCGCGATGGCGGCGCAGCGCGACCTCGGCATTCCCAGGGACAGGCTGAACATCAACGGCGGCGCCTGCGCGCTCGGCCATCCGATCGGCGCCACCGGCGCGCGGCTGATCGTGACGCTGCTGCACGCGCTGGAGGCGCAGAACCTGAAGCGCGGCGTTGCCGCGCTATGCATCGGCGGCGGTGAAGCAACCGCGATCGCGGTCGAGCGGGTCGCTCGGTAATCTTAATGCTTCTTGTGGATCACCCTGGCCGCAGGCTCACTCCGCCTCTCCCGCGTGCGGGGGAGGCCGCGGCGCGCGTAGCGCGCGGCGGGTGGGGGCTCTCCCCACGATGTGACTCGCGGAGAGAGCCCCCACCCCAGCCCTCCCCCGCAAGCGGGAGAGGGAGCGCGGCGTGTTCGCGGTTGCGACCGCGGCTCAATCCTATCGTTCTCCAACACGAGTCCGAAAACGAGGGAACTATGGCATTTTAGCCATAGCTCCCTCGTGCCATATTGCGCATCACGCAAAGCTTTCACCGCAATCGATCCGGAACACAATGATCTCGAACTGGCTTGCTTCCGCCCTCGCCCGCCGCAACATCCACTACGGCTGGGTGATGGTGGCCGTGACTTTCCTTGCCGCCCTGATCTCCGCCGGCACCGTCGGCGCGCCCGGCGTGTTCATCGTGCCCCTGCAGAAGGAGTTCGGCTGGTCCACCGCCGAGATTTCCTCGGCGCTGTCGATCCGCTTCATCCTGTTCGGGCTGATGGCGCCGTTCGCCGCCGCGCTGATGAACCGCTACGGCCTGCGCAACGTGACGCTGGCGGCGCAGTTGATCGTGGTCTGCGGACTATTGGCCTCGCTCGCCATGACCCAGGTCTGGCAGCTCATCCTGCTGTGGGGCGTCGTGATCGGAATCGGCACCGGGATGACCGCGCTGGTGCTCGGCGCGACCATCGCGGCGCGCTGGTTCGTGGCGCGGCGCGGCCTCGTGGTCGGCATCCTCACCGCAAGCGTCGCGACGGGACAGCTCGCCTTCCTGCCGCTGCTCGCGACACTGACCGAGCGCTACGGCTGGCGTGTCGCGCTTGGGCTGGTCTGCGTCATGCTCGGCGTCGCCGCCTTTGCCGTGCTGATGGTGATGCGCGACCGGCCGAGCGACGTCGGCCTGCGTCCGTTCGGCGACGAGGGCACGGCGCCGCTTGCCGCGCCGCCGCCGGCCAATGCGCCGATCGTGGCCGCCGCGCTGGGCACGCTGCGGGCCTCCGCGAAGTCGTCGGTGTTCTGGATCCTGTTCGCGACCTTCTTCGTCTGCGGCGCCTCGACCAACGGCCTGGTCCAGGTTCATTTGATCCCGATGTGCCTCGATTACGGCATCCCGCAGGTGCAGGCGGCGAGCCTGCTCGCCGCGATGGGGATCTTCGATTTCTTCGGCACCATCGTCTCGGGCTGGCTGTCGGACCGCTACGACAACCGCTATCTGTTGTTCTGGTATTACGGCCTGCGCGGGCTGTCGCTGCTGTTCCTGCCGTTCTCCGACTTCACGTTCTACGGACTGTCGCTGTTCGCGATGTTCTATGGCCTCGACTGGATCGCGACGGTGCCGCCGACGGTGCGCCTCACCGCGCAGCGCTTCGGCGCCGAGCGCGCCAATCTGGTGTTCGGATGGATCTTCGCCGGCCACCAGCTCGGCGCAGGCGCCGCCGCTTTCGGTGCCGGACTGTCGCGCACGATCTATCAGAGCTACCTGCCGGCGTTCTTCATTGCCGGGGCGCTGTGCATCTTTGCCGCGCTGATCGCGCTGGCGATCGCGCGGCCGCAGCCGAAGTCCGTGGCCGAGCCGAAGCCGGTCGCGGCCTGAGGCCGCTTCCCGCGCGACGTGCGCCGGGTCAGTACGACAGGATAGTGCGCATCCCGAACACCACGCTGTCCTTGATCCGATGCGTTTGCGTCGGATCGTTGGGATCGACGGCGCCGCCGCCGGGATGGGCAATGTATTGAAACATCGGCTGCATGGTGAAATTCTGGTTCACCACGTGCTGGTAGGTGATCTCGAGAATCGCCTCGTAGTCGCGGATCGGATACGGCGTGCCCGTGAAGATCTGGGTGTCGCGGTCGAGCGCACGCGCGGCGTCCGAAATCCTGGCATAGATCGCGGCGATGCCGAACCGATCGTCCGGATATGTCTCGCTGAAGCCGGTGAACAGGAAGCCGCCGTCGACATAGGTGCTGATCAGGTTGCGGTCCGATGGGCTGACCGAGGCGCGCATGAAGAACGCGACGCCCTTGTCAGCGTCCGGCCTGGCGCGCGCAAGCAACTGCTCGTAGACCATGAAGATGCCGTTGTCCCGCCGCAGCCAGCGCGTGTCGCCGGAGCTGTCGGGATCGGCGAGCGACAGCCCGTCGGCCGAGAAGCGCTGGTCGGCGAACGAGCCCATGTGATACCAGGCGCCGCCGGTGATGGTCGCCGGCAGCCGGCTCTCGCCGATCTCGAACTTGTATTTGAGCTGGCCGATCCACCACGGCGGATCGTTGGCCCGGAAATTCAGCCCGTGGGCGTTCAAGATCTGCGGATCGTCCGTCCCCTGCGGCGGCGAAGCCGAACCGTCGAACAGCGCCAGATAGGCGGTGATGCGGTCGGACAGATTGGCCTTGATCCGGATGCCGGGCACGGCGAGTGGCGGCGACGGTCCGCCGGCCGGCAGAATGGTGCCGACAATGCCGGGCCAGCCCAGCGCCGAATTGATGAAGATGTCGTCGTACTGGCTGTCGATGAACTCGACGTCCGAGCCCTGCTGGCCGACGCGCACCGAGAGTTTGCCGCCGAGCAGCTTCTGCTCGATCCAGAATTCATAGAGCCTCGTCGCCGGCAACGACTCGACGCCGGACACCAGGAACAGGTTGCCGACATAGCTCCGCGACAGCCCGTCGCCGTGGATCTGGTACATGTTGGCGTGGAAGGTCGCGCCGGTCCAGCCGATCGCCTTCTCGAGGTCGATGGTGGTGCCGAGATCGAGACGGCCGGTAAAGGCCGCGCCATTGCTGACGCCGCCGGAGACGTTAGCAAAACCCTCCCCGATATAGGTCAGGCTGAACTGGTAGCCGGCCTCCTCGAGCGCAGCCCGCGTATCCGCAATCCGGTCGGCGGCCGGCTTGTCCTCCGCATGCGCCGGCGCGCCGAGCGCGAGGGCCGCGGCCACCAACATCGCGCGGGAAAGAACTCTGCACATCGGGAATACCGCGGTGCGCTCGCGCTATTTGACGATGCCGAGCCGCCGCATCAGCAGATAAGCCAGCAGCGCCGACCCGATCAGAAGGCCGGCCGCGACCAGGAACCCGCTGTCGACGTCGGTCAACGGCAATCCCTTGGTGTTCATGCCGAAGATGCCGGTGACGAGCGTCGGCGGCAGCAGCATCATGGTGACGACGGACAACGCGTGGAGGTGCTTGTTGCTCTCCTCCTCGAGCTTGAAGCGCAGCTCCTCCTCGAGCAGGCGGCTGCGCTCGTGCAGTTCCACGATGTCGTGGTCGAGGCCGTCGAGCCGCTGCGCGAGCTTGCCGGCCTGCAGCCGCAGCGCCGGACTGAGATTGTCGGTGTTCTTCTGCTCGAGCCGGTGAAACAGCACGCGCAGGCCGGCGAGCTGGCGATGCAGGCGCACGCAGGTGCGGCGCATCCGGCTCAGATTCTTGCGCAGCTCCGATCCGGTATCCTCGGCGAGCACCCGCTCCTCGATCGCATCGATATCGGTGCCGATTTTGTCGGCCATGCGGTCCATGGTGTCGGCGATCTCGTCGACGATCTTCTCCAGCAGCGCCGCGACGCTGCCGACGCGATGGCCGCCCTCGAGCACGCGGCGTGTCGCATCGGCGGAGCACAGCGCCTGATGGCGGCCGCTGACCAGGAGGCGTTCGGTCATCGCAAAGCGGAGAAAGCCGGTCTCCCGGGTCGCGGCGTCGATATCCCGCACCAGATCGGAAAACACGCCGTAGACGCAATTGTCGACGACGTGGATCTGCTGGAAATTGTCATTCGACAGCAGCAGGTCCCGCGCCAGCTGCGGGATGTGCATGTTGGCGAGCCATGCCCGGGTGCGAACGTCGGTCAGGTTGAAGTGCAGCCACAGCCTTCCGTCATGGCTCGGTTCGATCGGCGCATCGATCGGAAGCGCCTCGGCACGGCCGTCGTGATGCAGGCGGAACGCCCAGACCAGACCGGGGACCGCCTCGCGGGTCAGCAGCGACCCGACCGGAGCGGGAGGTGGATCAGCCAGCATGGCCCGCCCCCAAGGCAATCGATAACGCAACCGCGCGAAATGACATGTTCAAGACCTCGCCCACGCGCAACGCTGAGCAAGCGCGTCCCTTCGACGCAACATAGGAGGACGCGCCTGTTACAGTTTTATGTCAGCGACCGCCCTACTCCGCGGCCAGGCCGGTCGGCGCCGCCTCCGCAGCCTCCTTGTTGTAGTCATGCACGACGCGGCCGAACGGCAGCGTCAGATCGGCGAGGAAGTGGTGCGCGCCGACGACACGCTTGACCGGGAAATCGGCGACCGGTGCATTGACATGCGGCACCAGGTGAAGCCGGCCGGGTCCGATCCAGGAGCCCTTGACGACGATGTCGGTCAAGTTGATCGCGACCAGCTGGCAGACCTCGAGATGGCCGTCGACGCCGGGGATCATCTTCAGATTAACTTGCGTCTTCGACAGCGTCGCGCGGGTGACGTCGCCATTGCCCGCCATGCTCTCGTGCTTGTAGCCCATCGTGCCCATCGCAACGAGCTGGCCGGCATATTCCAGCGTGCCGGTCAGCGTGTCCTTGACGATCTCGAGCTTGGGATGAGCGTACTTCTTCGGAAAGCCCCAGATCTCGCGGCCGGCCGCGATCGGCGGATCATCGTCGAGATACATCTGGCAGACGAAGTTGACCTCTTCGCCATGCAGGCGCGCGGGGATCACGAGGCCGGACTCGATGTAGCTGCCGAAGCCGAAGCTGTCGGGCATCTTGATCCATTCGTAATGCACGATCGCCTGCTCGATCGACTCCAGCGGCTCGGGCAGGCCGGCGCGGATCAACTCCGGATCGGTCTCATAGGTGATGACGAGGAATTCGCGATCGATGAAGCGATACGGACCGGCGGGATAGCTCGGGCCGGCGGCCGGCATCGACGGAAGCTTGAGCAGATCTTCCCTGCGCATCGCAATAACCCCTGTTTGAAAAGTTTGCGCGGAAGCTAACGGCCGAGATTGACAGCGATGTGAGGAATTTCCGTCAGGCGCATGACCGCGGTTACGCGTCGTGACCCGCGTCGCGCTACTGGGGCCAATGCTAACCATGCAGGCAGCCATGCCGGATGCGCCTTGCGCGGCCGCCGCAATTGTCATCACGGCGTCATCGGCGCGCTGAATTCTCGCCGCGAATTTCTGGAGTGTCTGATATGGACGCGCGAACCCCGCATTTCGACGACATCGAACACGCGACGCCGGGCTGGCGTCCAGAAGGCTGCGATCGTGTGGCCCTGGTCCTGCAGGGCGGCGGCGCGCTCGGCGCCTATCAGGCCGGCGTCTATCAGGCGCTGCATGAATCCAACATCGAGCCGGACTGGGTCTGCGGCGTCTCGATCGGCGCGATCAACTCGGCGATCATCGCCGGCAATCCGCCCGAAAAGCGGCTGGAGCGGCTGCACACATTCTGGGATCGCATCACCAGCCGCAAGATCTGGCACTACACTCCGGACGGCGACGTCTTCCGCAAGGCGCGCAATTTCACCAGCTCATGGCTGACGACCACGCTCGGACAACCCGGCTTCTTCACCCCGCACCAGGCCAATCCGTGGTTCAGCCCGGCCGGCGCGCGCACCGCCACCAGCTACTACGACACCACGCCGCTGCGCGAGTCCTTGCTCGAGCTGGTTGATTTCGACCGCATCAATTCCAAGAAGATACGCTTCGCGGTCGGCGCAGTGAACGTGCTCTCCGGCAACTTCATCTATTTCGACAATGCCCATGACGAGATCATTCCCGAGCACATCATGGCGAGCGGCGCGCTGCCGCCGGCGCTGCCGATGGTGAAGGTCGGCACCGATCATTTCTGGGACGGCGGCATCGTGTCCAACACGCCGCTGCAGCATCTGCTCGACCAGGAAGACAACATGAATTCGCTGGTGTTCCAGGTCGACCTGTTCTCGGCGCGCGGCGCGCTGCCGCGGGACATCCAGGACGTGATGGCCCGGCACAAGGACATCATGTATTCGTCGCGCACCCGCTACAACACCGACGTCTATCGCAAGACCTACAATCTGCGCACCGCCCTGCACAATGCGCTGGGAAAAATCCCCGACGATCAGCTGTCGGACGAGGAGCGCCAGCTCAAGAAGGCAAACGCCCGGTTGCCGGGCATCACGCTATTGCAGCTGATCTATCAGCAGAAGGCCTATGAGGGCGACGCCAAGGATCACGAATTCTCCGGCACCTCGATGCGCGAGCACTGGGTGAGCGGGCACGAGGACACCAAGCGCTCGCTGAAGCGGCGCGAATGGATCAAGATGCCCGAGAACGGCATGGGCATCGTGATCCACGACGTGCATCGCGAAGCGGAGTAAATACGTGTCGTCGTTGCGAGGAGCGCAGCGACGAAGCAATCCATACCTCAGCACATGGTTATATGGATTGCTTCGCTGCGCTCGCAATGACGATTGAGGCGCCGCTTACGGCCGCGTCGACATGTTGCTCGGCGGACCAGCCTTGCGGATCGGTTCGGCGAGGCGCGCGAACTCGCAGAGCAGCGAGCGCGTCTTGCGCGGATCGATCACCTCCTCGACCCAGAACTTCTCGGCCGAGCGGAACGGCGAGCGCAGCTTGTTGAGGCGATCCTCGATCTCGCGCAGCTTGGCGGCGGGATCGGCGGCCGCATCGATCTCGGCGCGATAGGCCGCCTCGATACCGCCTTCGAGCGGCAGCGAGCCCCAATAGGCCGACGGCCACGCATAGCGCATCGAGAAGCGGTTGGCCGGCTGATGCACCACGCCGGCGACGCCGAAGGCGTTGCGGATGATGATGGTGCACCACGGCACCGTGCTCTGGTTGACCGCCGCCATCGCCCGCACGCCGTGGCGGATGGTCGCCGTCTTCTCCGCCTCGAGCCCGATCATGAAGCCCGGGCAGTCCATCAGATAGACCACCGGCAGATGGAAGGTCTCGGCGAAGTCGACCCAGCGCACCACCTTCTGGCAGGCGTCAGCGGTCCACGAGCCGCCATAGTGGAACGGATCGCTGGCGAGCAGCAGCACCGCCCTGCCCTCGATCCGCGCCAATCCGGTGATGATCGGGCGGCCGAAATTGGTGCCGACCTCGAAGAACGAGCCCTTGTCGACGACGGCATCGATGATCGGCCGCATCTTGTAGACCTGCCGGCGGTTGCGCGGCACGGCCTTGAGCAGCGATTGCTCGGCACGCTCCGGATCGTCGGTGCAGGGAATGGTCGGCGGCAGATCGTAGACCGACGACGGCAGATAGGACAGGAAGCGCCGCGCGTAGTCGAACGCCTCCTCTTCGGTCTCGACGGCCTGATCGATCGCGCCGGCGCGGGTCTGGATGTCGGCGCCGCCGAGCTCCTGCTTGGTCAGATCCTGCCCCAGGCGCTTCACCACCGGCGGGCCGGCGACGAACATCGCGGAGCTCTTGGTCATCACCGAGTAATGCGTGGCGGCAAGCCGTGCGGCACCGAGGCCCGCGACCGAGCCGAGCCCGAGACCGACCACCGGCACGCGCGCCAAATTGGCGGTCGTGTACCAGTACCAGCGCGTGCCGCCGACGCCGCCGGGCAGATTGGCGGCGCCCCTGGTCTCGATCGTCTTCACCCGAGCCGCCGCCGCCGGAGCCCTCGATCACGCGAACGATCGGCAGGCGGAAGTCGTGCGCCATCTCCTCCGCCATCAACGGCTTGGCGGAAATCGATGCATCCGCCGAGCCGCCGCGCACGGTGAAGTCGTCGCCGACCACAACGACGGTGCGGCCGTCGACCCTGGCGCGGCCGAACACGCAGTTCGCCGGCGTCAGGTGCTTGAGTTCGTTGCTCTCGTCATATTCGGCGATGCCGGAGATGGCACCGACCTCATGGAAGCTGCTCTGGTCGACGAGCTTGTCGATGCGCTCACGAACCGTGAGCCGGCCCTGGTCGCGTTGCCGCTTGACCTTGTCAACGCCTCCCATCTCCCGCGCGAACGCTTCGCGGCGGGCGAGGTCGTCGAGTTCCGGCTTCCAGTTCATTCACTGCTCCCGTCTTGATGATTTTGTTGTTGTTATGGGCGGTCACCGGAAGCGTCTTGCGCTCGATCCGATTGCTGAAGATGTCGCCGTCGGCGCCTTCGAGCAGGCTGCCGAGCGCGGCGGCGAGCTCGACCATTTGCGGCGCGACCTCGCGATGCAGCCGCGCCTCGTCATACATCGCCGAGAGCAGGCCGATCGTGGTGACCACATAGGTCTGATACTGCGGCGACCACAGCGGCACCGCGACGCCGTTGATATGCGGGCTCCACAGGCCGCAGGCGACGACGTAGCCGTGCTCCTGCAAATGCCGGCGGTTGGCCTCGATGCGCGGCGTCAGCATCTTGGCGCTGTCGGGCAGCTCGCCCTCCATCTCCGCGATCAGCGCGTCGCCGACCGCGGGATCGAGCGCGGCCGTGTAGGCGTGGCCGGCCGCGGTGGTCGCCATCGAAATCCGGCTGCCGGTGGCCTCATGCAGGCCGAGCGCGTTCGCCGCGCGGGCGAACTCCAGATAGACCAGGTGAAAGCGGTCGGGGATGACGAAGCCCACCGTGCCGGGCAACTGATCGGCGACATCCTGCAGGCGCAGCCGGATCAGATTGCGCAGCTGCAGCCCCTTCATCATCGTGGTGCTCATCGCGACCGCGCTCGGGCCGATGCGATATTTCTGGTCGCGCGGCAGATAGACCAGCTGTCCCATCCGCGTCAGCGTGTGCGTCAGCCGCGACACCGTCGAACGCGGCAGACCGCAGCGGTTCGAGATCTCGAGATTGCCGAGCCGGGCCTCGTGTCCCTCGAAGCACCGCAACACATCGAAGGCGCGCGACACCACCTGGATGACATCGCCATCGCCTGTCTCGCTGGCGAGCATTCCCTGCCTGCTAAGCCGTTCCGAGCGCCTTCCCATCTGTTTGGCTCCATTCCGTCCTGCGGAATAAAATTCCACTTGCAGAAGAAGCTACCTCAGGCAATCTGCCGCCACAACAAAAAGCCGTTCGCCGGATGAAATTTCCGCAAGACGGTATCGGAGAGTGGAATGCCAGAGATCAAGGTTGTGACCGAAGTTGCCGGACGCGTTTGCGCGCTTCCTGTCGAGACCGGCAGCAGCATCGGCAATGGCGACGAGATTGCGTTCGTCGAAGCGATGAAGATGGAAATACCGGTCACGTCGACGGCAGCAGGCAAAATCAAGTCGATTCTGGTCAAGATCGACGATGTCATCGCCGAAGGCCAGGCGGTCGCGATCGTCGAGACCTGAGATCCCGTCCTTCCAGTCCGGCCGCGACAATCTGTCCGGTGATGCAGCGGCCGAAATCGCCGGCTTGCGCCGGAGGTAGCGTTGCCATCGCCGGATCACGATGCAATCATTCCGCCCGGAAAAGTTTCGCACAGCGAAACAAAGGGAGGAATTATGATCCATCGGCTGATGGCGCTCGCGCCTGCCGCTCTTGCCGGCATTTCGATCTTCGCTGCCCTGCCCGCCTCGGCCGAGGACGTCAAGCTGCCGCCGACCATGGCGGTGACCGCCTACGATACCGGCACCGCCGGCTTCAACATCGCGGTCGGCGTCGGCAAGATGATGAAGGACAAATACGGCACCGACGTCCGCGTGCTGCCGGCCGGCAACGACGTCGCGCGGCTCGCGCCGCTGCGCGCCAAGCGCGCGGTCTCCTCGGCGATGGGATCGGGGACCTATTTCGCGCAGGAAGGCGTGTTCGAGTTCGGCGCCAAGGAGTGGGGCCCGCAGCCGCTGCAGCTCATGCTGTCGTCGGTGGACTGCAATTGCGGCGCGCTCGGCGTGGCAGCCGATGCCGGCGTCAAGGAAATGAAGGACCTTCGCGGCAAGCGCGTCGGCTTCGTGGTCGGCTCGCCGGCGCTGAACCAGAACTCGCTCGCGATGCTCGCGTTCGGCGGCCTCACCCAGAAGGACGTCAAGATCGTCGAGTTCGCAAGCTACGGCGCGATGTGGAAAGGCCTGATCAACAACGACACCGATGCCGCGTTCGGCACCACGATCACCGGCCCGGCCAAGGAAGCCGAGACCTCGCCGCGCGGCCTGATGTGGCCACCGCTACCCGCCGACGACAAGGAAGGCTGGGCACGGGTGAAAAAGGTCGGCTCGTTCTTCTTCCCGCAAACCGCAACCTGCGGCGCCGGCATCTCGCCGGACAAGCCGATCCAGCTCGGCAATTACCCTTACCCGATCTTCGTCGCCTATGCCGCGCAGCCGGTCGACCAGATCTATGCGATCACCAAGGCGATGATCGTCAACTACGACGCCTACAAGGATTCGGCGCCCGGCGCCGCCGGGCTCGGTGCCGACCGGCAGACCAAGAACTGGGTCGTCCCCGTGCATCCCGGCGCGGTGAAGGCGCTCAAGGAAACCGGCCACTGGAGCGACGAGCAGGAGGCGCACAACAACACGCTTTACAAGCGCCAGGAGGTGCTGGCCGCCGCCTGGACGGATTACGGCAAGTCGAGCCCGCCGTCGGACGACAAGGCCTTCCTCGATGGCTGGATGAAGGCGCGCGCTGCCGCGCTTGCGAAAGCCAATATGCCCAATGGCTTTGAGTGAGACCCGCCAACGCGCGATGAGATCGGGTTAGTCGTCATCGCGCTTGCGCCCGTTCGAGCATGGTGCTTCCGGAAAACCGCTTCGCACTTTTCCGGATCATGCTCTAGGCTACGGGCAAAACGGACAACATTGGGGGATGCGTAATGCCCGAGAACGCCGCGGCTGCGCCTGCGAAAAGAATCGAGTTTGAAGATCCGCATGCCGGTCTCGACAATCTGCAGGAGGCCGAGGTCACGCGCGTGCGCACCCTGCGCGGGGTGTGGCGCTGGGCACTGGTGGTCGCAACCGCCGCAACCATCCTGCTCTGCATCAACCAGCAATTCTCGCTGCGCTTCTTCATCGACTACACCCAGCTCAACACCGAATATTTCTATCTCTTGATCGCGCTGATGCTGCCCTTCACGTTCCTGATCTTCCCCGGATCGGAGCGCGCGCCGCTGAACCGCATTCCCTGGTATGATCTCGCGCTCGCCGTCGCGACCTTCGCCGCCTCGATCTGGCTGATGCTGAACGTGCGCAAGGCGGCGCAATATGGCTGGGAGTCCGACGGCGCCCCGAGGAACGTCATCATCGCCGGCCTCGTGATGTGGGTGATGCTGATGGAGGCGCTGCGCCGGACCGGCGGCTGGAGCCTCCTGCTCAGCGTGCTGCCCTTCACCGTCTATCCGCTGTTCGCCGAGGCCAGCTGGCTCGGGCCGTTCCGCGGCTCGCAGCTCACGCTCGACCAGACCACCGCCTATCACGTGTTGTCCGGCGAGAGCCTGCTCGGCATTCCGATCCAGGCCTTCGCCGATACCGTGATCGGCTTCCTGGTGTTCGGCACCGCGCTGATGATGACCGGCGCCGGAAAATTCTTCATTAACCTCGCCTTCGCGCTGTGCGGCACGTTCCGCGGCGGCGCCGCCAAGGTCTGCATCTTCGCGTCCGGCCTGCTCGGCATGATGTCGGGCTCGATCGTCTCCAACGTGCTGACCGCCGGCACGATGACGATCCCGGTCATGAAGAAGAGCGGCTTCCGCGCCTCCTATGCCGGCGCGATCGAGGCCTGCGCCTCCACCGGCGCCGTGCTGGCGCCGCCGGTGATGGGCGCCACCGCGTTCGTGATCGCGCAGTTCCTCAATATCAGCTACGCGGAGGTCGCGGTGGCCGCGATCATTCCTGCGGCGCTCTACTATGTCGGCCTGTTCATGCAGGTCGACTCCTACGCCGCACGCCACGGGCTGAAGGGCATTCCGCGCGCCGAGCTGCCGCGCGTGATGGATACGATCAAGAACGGCTGGTATTACGTCTTCGTCATTGCGCTCCTGATCGTGATGCTGCTGTATTTCAAGCGCGAAAGCCACGCGCCGTTCTACGCCACCGCGCTGCTGCTGGTGCTCAACCAGATCTTCTCCAAGGAGAGCCGCTGGACGCTCGGGACGATCGGAAAATTCCTCGAGGTCAATGGCCGCACCTTCGTCGAGCTGGTCGGCATCCTCGCCGGTTGCGGTCTGCTGATCGGGGCGTTCTCGATGACCGGCGTGGTCTCGAGCCTCGCCAACGATCTGTTGACGCTTGCGGGCGACAACGCGTTCCTGCTGCTCGTGATGTGCGCCTTCACCAGCCTGATCCTCGGCCTCGGGCTGACCACCACCGCCTGCTACATCTTTCTCGCCATCCTGGTCGCGCCCGCGCTGGAGAAGCTCGGGCTGAACCGGATGGCGGTGCACATGTTCATCTTCTATTGGGGCATGCTGTCGTCGATCACCCCGCCGGTGGCGATCGCCTCCTTCGCTGCGGCCGGCATCGCCGGCTCGCCCGCGATGAAGACCGGATGGGAATCGATGTGGGTCGGCAGCATCATCTATTTCATCCCGTTCTTCTTCGTGCTGAACCCGGCGCTGGTGATGCAGGGACCGAGCCCCTATCTCGCCGGCCTCGGCCTGATGGCGCTCGCGGCGTGCGGCACGCTGTTCATCTGCGGCGGCATCCAGGGCTATCAGGCCTTCGTCGGCGACCTCCGCGGCGCCGGTGCCCTGGAATGGCCGCTCCGGGTGCTGCTGGTGATCGGCGGCTTCGTGCTCGCGACGCCCGGCGGCGGCATCAACCCGCTGTCGCAGCTGCAGGTGTCGCTGCTGGGGGTCGCGATCCTCGCCCCGACGCTGTTGATCGCGTTGCTGCTGGTCCGCCGTCAGGCGCTGGTTCCGAACCAGTTGCGCGCGCCCTGATTGCGATGCACAACAGGAGGCGATGAAACGATCGCCTCCTCCCGTCACCGCCACCACCACGGCCTGGTCCAGCTCGAAGCCGCCGCTGCTGCGGTTTCTGCACACCTGTTACGCAGACTTCCTGCCGGAGACCGCCGGCGCGGTGGCCGACTACATCCCCGAGCTCGGCAAGGCCGACCCTGCCCATTTTGGCATCAGCCTGGCGACGCTCGACGGCCACGTCTACGAGGTCGGCGACACCAGGGTGCCGTTCACCATCCAGTCGATGTCGAAGCCGTTCGTGTTCGCGCTGGCGCTGGACACGCTGGGCGCCGAACGAGTGGAAAGCGTGATCGGCGTCGAGCCATCCGGCGACCCCTTCAACTCGATCCGGCTCAATGCCGAGAACCATCCGTTCAATGCGATGGTCAATGCCGGCGCGATCGCCTGCTCCGGCCTGCTCCACGCCGACAAGGGCGACGGCGCGTTCGACTATATCCGCCAGGCGCTCGGCCGCTTCGCCGGGCGTGAGCTCGATGTCGACGAGGCGGTCTACGCCTCTGAGAGCGCCACCGGCGACCGCAACCGGGCGATCGGTTATCTCCTGCGCACCAACAGCGTGATCACCGAGAACGTGCCTGCGGTGCTCGATGTCTATTTCCGGCAATGCTCCATCCTGGTCACCGCGCGCGACACCGCCGTGATGGCGGCTACGCTCGCCAATCGCGGCATCAACCCGCTGACCGAGGAGCAGGTGGTGACGCCCTACGCCATCGCGCGCACGCTATCGGTGATGACCTCGTCGGGCATGTACGACTATGCCGGCGAATGGATCTACCGCGTCGGCATTCCCGCCAAGAGCGGCGTCGGCGGCGGCATTCTCGCGGCACTGCCGGCGCGGCTCGGGCTCGGCAGCTATTCGCCAAAACTCGACAAGCACGGCAACAGCGTGCGCGGCATCAAGGTGTGCGAGACGCTGTCGGCGCATTACGACCTGCATATACTGAACCGCAGCGACGACGCCCGCCACAGCATCATTGCCGACTACAATATCGGCAAGAACCCGTCGCGGCGGGTGCGCCGGCCGCAAGAGCAGGAGACCCTGGCAAAGCACTTCCAGGAGGTGCGCGTGATCGAGCTGGTCGGTACGCTGTCGCTTTCCAATGTCGACTATGTCTCGCGCCGCCTCGCCGGCAGCCCGCGGCCGGAATTCGTGATCTTCGATCTGCGCCGTGTCACGGCGACGACCCGCGCCGGCGCAAGGCTGGTGGCCGAAGCGTTCCAGGAACTCGCCGAGCTCGGCGTCACCGTGATCCTGTCCGGCATCAAGCGGACCTCGCGCGAATGGGCCACGATCAGCGAGTGGACCAGGCGGCTCGGCAATATCAGGGATTTCTACCTGCTCGACACCGCGATCGAGTGGGCCGAGGACCAGATCGTCTACCGCTACGGCGGCTCGATCGACTTCCTCGAGACCACGGAGCTTTCCGAGCAGCCGCTGCTCGCCGGATTGAGCGAAGCCGAGATTGCCGATCTCACCGCGCTTTGTACGGTCCGAACCTACCAGCAGAACGAGAAGGTCATCGCCGCGGGCAGTGAGGCGGCCTCGCTGTTCTTCCTGCGCAGCGGCGTGGTCCACGTCACTCTGCCCGACGGCATCCGGCTTGCGACGCTGACTGCCGGCATGGCGTTCGGCGAGATGGCGCTCTTGGAGCCGACGCGCTCGGCGGATGTGCTCGCTGACATGTCGGCGACCGCCTATGAGGTCACGATCAAGGATTTCGAACGCTTCCGCGAGCAGCACCCGCGCGCCGGCGAGCGGATCATGCGCAACCTCGCGCAGATCCTCGCCGATCGGCTGATCGTGGCGAATGCCAAGGTGGATCTGCTGACGTCGGGGTAGGTCTCTCTGTTCTCCCTCTCCCCGCCCTTCGCGGGGAGAGGGTCAGGGTGAGGGGCTGCATCCGCAAAATAACTTCGAGTTAGACTCGCGGAGATTCCCCCTCACCCGGACCGCATTCCGCTTCGCTGCATGCGCTCCGGCCTCTCCCCGCAGGCGGGGCGAGGCGAAGGACTCCGCGACGCGATCCGCTCAGCTCACCACTTCCGTGACCGGCTGCATGTCGATCTCGAAGGTCTCGAGAAATTTCGACGTCATGATGTAGAACCCGACCGAGAGCTGCAGCTCGATCAGCGCGGCCGGCGTCAGCTTCGCCGCGATCGTCTTGAAGGTCTCGTCGGTCGGCTTCTTCAGCTTGACGATCTCGTCGGTAAAGGCGAGCGCCGCGCGCTGCACCTCGTTGAAGCAGGTCGCGGACTGCCAGTCCTCGAGCGCGGCGTTCTGCTCGTCGGTGACGCCGACATTCTTGCCGATGCGCTTGTGCGCGACGATCTCGTAGGGCGCCTCGCAGAGAATGCCGGTGCGCGTGATCGCAAGCTCGCGGACGACGGGATCGAGCTCGCCCTTGTGGCGGATCGCGCCGCCGAGCCGGCAGTACTGTTCAAAGTAACTTGGCGAATGCGCCATCATGCGGAAGATATTGGCGTTGCGGTTCTTGTCGAGGATCTCGCGGGTCCGCGGGCTTGCCTTCGCGGGATCGGAGTAGTCGATACGGGCCATTTCCTAACCTTGATCTTGCTGTCGTTTCTGTCGGGTTCCGAAACACTAGAGCTTTTTCCGTTCCGATGAAATCGGAACGGGGCCCTAGATCCTTGTTTTGACGCGTTTTCTTGACGCGAACCGGTATCAACTTCGCTCGAAAACGCTCTGTACGAGCTGCTGTCGCAGGAGCAACACGCGCGAGTCAAATTGCCGCCGCATTCCCAGACAACGCTGTCACAGTCGATATTCGCTGAGTGGGGACTCGTCAAAAGCGAATACTCGACGCGGGGTGTTCCGAGTAAAAAATCCGGCCGTCTTGCGCGCAATTTGCGCAACGATGAGTCACGCCCAAGTCTAGGGGAAACGCATGAAGGAAGCCACCAAGAGGGCGGCCTCGGAAGCGCTTGCGCAAATGCTGGCGGTGACGGCAATGCTCGTCATCGCCAGCTTCATCTTTTATTGGCACTGAGGCATGATCCGGAAAAGTGTGTAGCGGTTTTCCGAAAGATCATGCCCAAAATGATCCGCAAACTATGAGGGGCAAGAGCGAACCAGTTTAGCCTGGTCTTGCGTTCTGACTGGATCGTTCAGCCCCTCATTTCGCCTTTGCGAAATATGGAACCAGCCTCCCCGCGAATTGCGTGAAGCGCGCCGCGACCTTGTCGCCGATGGCAAGGTCATTGTCGCCATGAGCCATCATGCGAAAGCCCTCGTCGGCATCGACAAGCACGATGTTGTACGGCACATGCGCCCGCGTCTCGGGCGTCGCGGCGCGGCAGACCAGCGAGGTCGCATACACCGTCCCTGCCCCGCTCGCGCGATGCTCGGCAAGATCGGGCGAGCCGCAGGCGGCGCAAAAGCTGCGGCGGAAATATTGCCGCGCGCCGCAGCCGTTGCAGGTCTGGTAGACGATGGCTTCAGTGCCCTTGGTCCAGTCCACGATCGGTCCGCTCATCGCACGCGCTCCAGGAACATGCTGACATGCGACGACAGCACGCCGCCATCGCCGTGCAGCAGCGCCACCGAGGCGTCGCGCACCTGACGATTTTCGGCGCGGCCGGTCATCTGCAGATGGGTCTCGATCAGATGCGCCATCGCGCCGCCGACGCCGCAATGGCCGTAGCTGAGCAGGCCGCCATGGGTGTTGAGCGGCATCTCGCCATCCTGATTGAAATAGCCGGCGCGCACCCGCGCCGCCGCCTCGCCGCGTCCGGCAAGGCCGAGATCCTCCAGCAGCATCGCGAGCGTGATCGTGAAGCTGTCATAGACCGCGGCGTAGCGCACGTCCGGGATCGCGACGCCCGCCGCCTGCTTCGCTTTTGCGATCGAAATCTCGGCGCCGAGTTCGCTCAGCGCAGGTGCTGCGGTGACGTGCTGATGGGTGTGTGCCTGGGCGCAGCCGCGGACGCGGACCTGCCGCTCGCCGGTCGGCTCGCGGCTGATCACACAGGCCGCACCGCCGTCCGACACCGGGCAGCAGTCGAGCAATTTGAGCGGCATCGCCACCGGCTTGGAGGCCATCACGTCGGCAACCGTGATCGGCTCGTGGAATTGCGCGCCGGGATGCGTCAGCGCGTGCTTGCGCATCAGCACCGCGAACTCGGCGAGGTCTGCCTGCGTGAGGCCGTATTCATGCATGTAGCGCGTTGCGACCAGGCCGTAGTAGGCCGGGATCGTCGGCCCCAGCGTCACCTCGTAATCGGGATGGCCGACCTGGGCCAGCGCCTGGATCGAGGCGTCGCGGCTCTGCCCGGTCAGCCGGTTCTCGCCGCCGACCACCAGCACGTGTTTTGCAACACCGGCATCGACCAGGTGATGCGCCAGCATGGTCATCGCAAGCCCGGTGGCGCCGCCGACCTGCACGGCGTGCGCGTAAGCCGGGCGAATGCCGAAGTGCTCGGCGAACACCGTGGCCAGCATGATATGCGGCGAGACCGTGGAGTAGCCGCAGAGGATGCCGTCGATCTCGGAGCGCTTCAGCCCGGCATCCGAGATCGCAAGCTCGGCCGCCTTGCTCATCAGGTCGAGCGAGGACAAGCCCTCATGCTTGCCGTAGGACGTGAGGCCGACGCCGGTCACGAAGCTCATCGTGTCTCTGCCCTCTCCATCGTCATTCCGGGGTGGTCCGAAGGACCATTCCCGGAATCTCGAGATTCCGGGTTCGATGCTTCGCATCGCCCCGGAATGACGCTGTGGGAACTTCCTGTCATCAATACGACTTCGGAAGGCCGAGCACCTTCTCGCCGATGAAGCTGAGGATCAGCTGTGGACTGATCGGCGCGATGCGCGGGATCAGCGATTCCCGCAAGTAGCGCTCGACGTGATACTCCTTGGCGTAGCCGAAGCCGCCATGGGTCATCACCGCCTGCTCGCAGGCATGGAAGCCGGCTTCCGCCGCGAGATATTTTGCGGAGTTCGCCGCGGGGCCGCAGGGCAGGTTCTGGTCATACTGCCAGCCGGCGCGCAGCACCATCAGCCAGGCAGCCTCCAGTTCCATCCAGCACTTCGCCAGCGGATGCTGGATCGCCTGGTTCATGCCGATCGGACGGTTGAACACGATGCGGCCCTTGGCATATTCCGACGCCCGCTTCAGCGCGATCTGGCCGAGGCCGACCGCTTCGGCCGCGATCAGGATGCGCTCGGGATTCATGCCGTGCAGGATGTATTCGAAGCCGCGGCCCTGCTCGCCGATGCGGTCTTCGACCGGGATCTCGAAATTCTCGAAGAACAGCTCGTTGGAATCGACCGGCTTGCGGCCCATCTTCTCGATTTCGTGCACGGTGACGCGCTTGCGGTCGAAATCGGTGTAGAACAGGCTGAGGCCATGGGTCGGGCTGCGCACCTCCTCCAGCGGCGTGGTGCGCGCGAGCAGCAGGATCTTGTTGGCGACTTGGGCGGTCGAGATCCACACCTTCTGGCCGTTGACGATGTATTTGTCGCCTTGGCGCACCGCGCGGGTCTTGAGCTGCGTGGTGTTGAGGCCGGTGTTCGGCTCGGTCACCGCGAAGCAGGACTTGTCGCGGCCGTCGATGATCGGCGGCAGCATGCGCTGGCACTGCTCCTTGGTGCCGAAGACCACCAC
Organism: Bradyrhizobium sp. USDA 4502; assembly: GCF_054063355.1. NCBI lineage: Bacteria > Pseudomonadati > Pseudomonadota > Alphaproteobacteria > Hyphomicrobiales > Nitrobacteraceae > Bradyrhizobium > Bradyrhizobium sp. USDA 4502. The sequence goes on along the minus strand of NZ_JBSSGF010000001.1, from coordinate 2,252,097 downwards.
CGGATTGAGGCCGAACACGTTCATATGCACCGCGGACGCGCCGGACATGCCGGCGCCGGATTCGGAGATCGTGCGCATCATGATCGCGGCATCGGTGATGCCGAGCCCGGAGCCGCCGTACTCCTCGGGGATGCAGATGCCGAGCCAGCCGGCATCGGCCAGCGCGCGGTGGAAGTCGGCCGGATAGCCGCCCTCCTTGTCCTTCTTCAGCCAGTAGGCCTCGTCGAAGCGCGAGCAAATCTTGGCGACGGCATCGCGGATCGATTCCTGGTTGGCGGAGAGTGCGAAATCCATCTGTCGTGCTCCTATGCCTGCACCGCTTTGGCCGCGCCGTCGCGCACCATTGCCGCGATCTCCTCGGTGGAGAAACCTGCCTCCTGCAAAATCTCCGCGCTGTGCTCGCCGAGCCGGGGCGCCAGCCGACTCGGCTCGACCTTGGTCTCCGACCACCGCGCGGACGGCGTCATGCTGCGGATCCGGCCCTCGGTCGGATGATCGACCACGGGGAAGACGCCGGTCGCGACCATATGCGGATCCTCCAGCAGGCTTTCGAGATCGTGCATCGGCATCACCGGCACGTCGGCCTTTTCGAGGATCTCGTTCCACGCGGCGGTGGTCTTGGTCTGGAGAATACGCGCGAGCTCGGCGTAGACGACATCGATATTGGTGGCACGGCCGGCGAAGGTCGCGAATTTCGGATCGCTGCGCAGATCGTCGCGGCCGGTTGCCTTGAAGAAGTTCTCCCACTGCTTGTCGTTGTAGACGATCACGCAGATATAGCCGTCGAGCGTCTTGTACGGCCGCCGGTCCGGCGACAGATGGCGCGCATAGCCGCCCTTGTCGAGCGGCGGATCGTAGGTCAACCCGCCCATGTGGTCGCCCATGACGAAGCCGGCCATGGTCTCGAACATCGGAATGTCGACGCGCTGGCCCTGCCCGGTGCGGTCGCGATGCACGAGGCTCGCACAGATCGCGCCGACCGCGGTGAGGCCGACGATGCGGTCCACCAGCGCGTTCGGCACATAGCGCGGCACGCCGTCCGAGGTTTGCGCCATCAGCGCCGGCAGCGCGGTCGCGCCCTGGATCAGATCGTCATAGGCGGGCTTGGCGGCATAAGGTCCCTCCTGGCCGAAGCCGAACACGCCGGCATAGATCAGCCGCGGGTTGACCTCGGAAACGACGTCATAGCCGAGCTGCAGCCGCGCCATCGCCTGCGGGCGCACATTGTAGACCAGCACGTCGGCCTTCGCGATCAGCCGCAGCACCGCCTCGCGCCCCGCCGGCTTCTTCAGATCGAGGCAGACCGAGCGCTTGCTGCGGTTGGTGTTGAGGAACACCGGTCCCATGCCGGGATGCCGCGTTGGGCCGATCTGCCGCGTCACGTCGCCGTCGGGCGATTCCACCTTGATGACGTCGGCGCCGTAATCGCCAAGCATCTGCGTGGCGTAGGGTCCCATCAGCACGGTCGTCATGTCGACGACCTTGATACCCTGCAGTGGTCCCATCGTCCTGTTCGCTCCCGGATGTCGTGGTTATGGAGCTAGTAACGGGAGCTATTCCAAGAGATCAAGCTGCGCCGGGCGTATGGGCGTATGCATGGCCGCGGCCGGGCCGCTTCCGTGCGGCGGAACGCAGGGTGGGCAAAACGAAGCGGATTCACCGCCGCCCTTATGCCAGCGACTGCCCCGTCATCACCTCGCGCGCCTTCAGGAGCTTCTCCAGTTCCGCATTCTGCTGCTCGAGCCGCTCGGCGATGCGCTCCTCGACTTCGGCGCCGGCAGCGCCTGCGGCCTGCTCGATCAGCTGCCTGATATTGTCCCGGAGGATCGCGATACGATCGTTCACTTCCGACAGCGACAGAGACGTCTCGATTCCCATGGTCCGTTCTCCCGGTGACAAGCACAGGCAGCTTAGCGCGGCGGGAGGTCCGGGCATATCCCCTAACCGCCTTAGTGACCCCAATCCCTACTGTGCATGGGGTTGTTTTCGATGTTTTCGATTCAACCCAGCCTCGCCCCGCTTTAGCCCATGCCTTTGGCCAGCATCTCCCGCAGCGCGGTCTTCAGCACCTTGCCGTAATTGTTCTTCGGCAGGGCATCGAGATAGACATAGCGCTTCGGCCGCTTGAAGCGGGCGATCGAGGCAAGGCAAATGCGCGTCGAGCTTGCCGTCGTCGGCGGCAGTGCCCTCCGTCAGCACGACGCAGGCGACGACGATCTCGCCCCATTCCGGATCCGGCACACCGACGGCCGAGACCTCGCGGACATCGGGATGGGTCAGCAGGGCTTCCTCGACCTCGCGCGGATAGATGTTGGTGCCGCCGGAGATGATCACGTCCTTGGAGCGGTCCGACAGCGTGAGGAAGCCGTCGGCGTCGAGGCGGCCGACATCGCCGGTGCGCAGCCAGCCGTCCTTCAGCGTCTCGGCATTGGCCTTCGGATTGTTCCAGTAGCCGAGCATCACGGTCGCGCCCTTGACCTCGATCTCGCCGGTCTCCCCGGCAGGCAGCGGCTTGCCGTCCCTGTCGGTGATGCGCACGGTGACGACGCTCTGCGCCAGCCCGACCGAAGCCAGCCGTTCGAGATAGCGCGGGTGATCGCTCCGGGCGTGCCAGCCGCGCGACAGCGCCGTGATGGTCATCGGCGACTCGCCCTGGCCGTAGATCTGCACGAAGCGCTGGCCCATCGTCGCCATCGCATCGGTGATGTCGGCCGTGTACATCGGACCGCCGCCATAGATGATGGTGCGCAGCCCTTCGCCGTTCTCGCCGCGCTTCTTCGCGGCATCGACCAGGCGGCGCACCATCGTGGGGGCCGCGAACATCACGACATTGTCGAGCTGGCGGCCGAGGTTGAGCACCTCGTCCGGATCGAAGCCGCCGGACTCCGGCACGACGTGGCGGCCGCCCATCCGGACATGCGGGAAATTGTAGAGGCCGGCGCCATGCGAGATCGGTGCGGCATAGAGCGAGGCATCGTGCGGCGTCGCCGGATCGACGTCGGCGAGATAGCACAGCGACATCGCGACCAGATTGCCGTAGCTGAGCATCACGCCCTTGGGACGGCCGGTGGTGCCCGATGTGTAGAACAGCCAGGCGAGATCGTTGCTCTCGCGCGGCAGCGGCGCAGGTGGGCCCTCGCCGCTTCGCATCGTTTTGTAAGCGTCGCTGTCGACCGACAGCATGGTCATGCCGGCGGGAGCATCCGCCTTCGCCTCGGTCAACGCACCGATCGTATCGTCGGAGACGAAGGCGAGCTTGGCACCGCCATTGCCGCAGATCCATGCCGCCTCGCGGCCGTGCAGCTTGGCATTGATCGGGATCGCGGCAGCGCCGATCCACCAGATGCCGTAGAGGCATTCGAGATATTGCGTGCAGTTCGACGCAAACAGCGCGATGCGGTCGCCGGCGGCAATGCCGTGATCGCGCGCCAGCGCCGCCCCGATTGAGGCGGCGCGGCGGGCAAAGGTGGCATAGTCGGCGTCGAGATCGAAACCGGTCAGCAGCGCCGGCGCGTCGGGACGCGCCCGTGCCGTCGCCGCCAGCCATTCGGCAATGTTCAAGCTACTTCGCCGGCTCGAGGATCGAGACGTAGTTGGCGACCGCGGCGCCGCCCATGTTGAAGATGCCGCCGATCTGCGGGTTCTTGAGCTGCATGCCCTCGGGCGCCTGCCCCGTGAGCTGCATCGCGCTCATCACATGCATGGAGACACCGGTGGCGCCGATCGGATGGCCCTTGGCCTTGAGGCCGCCGGACGGATTGACCGGCAGCTTGCCGTCCTTCTGGGTCCAGCCTTCCATGATCGCGCGCGCGCCCTGTCCCTTCGGCGTCAGGCCCATCGCTTCGTATTCGATCAGCTCGGCTACGGTGAAGCAGTCATGGGTCTCGACGAAGGACAGGTCGGAGAGCTGGAGGCCGGCCTTCTGCAGCGCGCGCTGCCAGGCGGTGGTGCAGCCTTCGAACTGCAGGATGTCGCGCTTGGACATCGGCAGGAAATCCTGCGCATGCGCGGTGGCGCGGATGTTCACCGCCTTGCCCATGGTCTTGGCGGTCACGGCATCGGTCAGCACCAGCGCGGCGGCGCCGTCCGAGACCAGCGAGCAGTCGGTGCGCTTCAAGGGACCGGCGACGAACGGGTTTTTGTCGCTCTCGGCGCGGCAGAACTCGAAGCCGAAATCCTTGCGCATCTGCGCATAGGGATTGGCGACGCCGTTCTTGTGGTTCTTGGCGGCGATCATCGCCAGCGCATCCGACTGGTCGCCGTATTTCTGGAAATAGGCCTGCGCGATCTTGCCGAACACGCCGGCAAAGCCGCCGACCGTGTCGCCGTCCTCGGGCAGATACGACGCCTTGAGCAGGTTCTTGCCGATCTCCGGGCCCGGCGTCTTCGTCATCTGCTCGACGCCGACCACCAGCACGATCTTCGCGGCGCCGGCTTCGATGGCGCGAATGCCCTGATGCACGGCGGCCGATCCGGTGGCGCAGGCATTCTCAACCCGGGTGGTCGGCTTGAAGCGCAGCGCCGGATTGGCCTGCAGCACCAGCGAGGCCGTGAAATCCTGCGGCGAGAAGCCGGCGTTGAAATGGCCGAGCATGATCTCGTCGACATCGGACGCGGCGATGCCGGCGTCAGCCAGCGCCTCGTTGGCGACCTTGACCACGAGACCCTCGACGGTCTCCGCGTCGAACTTTCCGAATGGCGTGTGCGCCCAACCCACGATGCTGGCGGTCATGGCCGTATCTCCCTGTTCCTGTTCGGAGAGTTATGTAGCGTATCTTCAGGCGGCTTTCAGCGTTTTCATCGCCTTCGCGCACATGGCGGTTATGCCGGCCCAATTGCCGGCGCGGATATCGGCCGCGGGGCATAGCCAGGAACCGCCGACTGCCAGCACATTCGGCTCGGCGAGCCAGGTCGCCGCATTGGCCTCACTGACCCCGCCGGTCGGGCACACCCTGACCTGCGGAAATGGCCCGGCCAGAGCCCGCAGTGCCTTGATACCGCCCGCCTGCTCGGCCGGGAAGAATTTGACGACGTCGAAGCCGTGGGCCAGCGCCTGCATCAACTCGGAGGCGGTCGCGATCCCCGGCGCGAAGGGCAACCGGCTGGCGGCTGCCGCCGTCAACAGCTCGGGCGTCGCACCGGGGCTGATGCCGAATTTGGCGCCCAGTGCCTCGGCGCGCACCAGGTCGTCACCATTGAGGATCGTGCCGATCCCGACGATCGCCTCCGGCACACCGGCGATGATGGCCCTGGCCGCGTCGACCGCGACCGCCGTCCGCAGCGTCACCTCGAGCGTCCGCACGCCGCCGGCGACCAACGCCTTCGCCAGCGGCACCGCGTCCTCGAGCCGCTCGATGGTCAGCACCGGAATCACGGTGGCCTGGCGGATCAGCTCGGCGATCCGGTCCTGCTTCGATGTCGTTGTCATTGCGAGGCCTTGCGGGATGGTGGGAGACGAAGCGCCTTTTTCGGCGGCATGGCGTAACGCGGAATGATCGCGCCGGGATAGCACACCACGACACCGGCCAGCCGATGGCCGGCGCGCGCCGCCTCCTCTGGCTCGGCGCCGCCGAGCCGCGCGGCGAGATAGGCGGCGGCAAAGCTGTCGCCGGCCGCGGTGGTATCGACGACCGGCTTGGTAAGCTGCTCCGCCTTCACCTCGCGCGTTCCGCCGGCCGAGCGCACGATGCAGGCCGGCTCGGCGAGCTTCAGCACCACCTCGGGGCTCGAGATGCCGGCCAGCAGCGCCGTGTTGCTCTCGCCGGGATAAAGCGGTGCCAGATCCTCGGTCGAGGCAAGCACGATATCGGCCGTCTCGAACGCGCTGCTGAAGACCTTCCGCGCGACGTTCAGGTCCGGCCAGCCGCGGGCGCGGAAATTTGTGTCGAACGCAAACCGCGTCCCCAACAGCCGCGCACGCTTCAGCGCCGCCAGCAATCGCTCCTGCCCGTCCTCGCGCAGGATCGAGAGCGTGATCGCCGAGAGATAGACGACGTCATAGGTCGCGAGCGAATTCAGGATGTCTTCCGTTTCGGGCAGATCCATCAGGTCGCGGGCGGCGGCGCTGTCACGCCAGTGGAAGAAGCGCCGCTCGCCCTTGTCGTCGGTCTGGATCAGATAGAGGCCGGGCAGCTTGCCCGCCGATCGCGCGACATGCTTGGTGCCGATGCCCTCGCTCGCCCAGCCCGCGATCATCTCATCGCTCAGCGCATCATCGCCGAGCGCCGTGAAGTAATCGACGTGGATGCCGAGCCGGGACAGATAGACCGCGGTGTTGAGCGTGTCGCCGCCATAGGAGCGCGAATACAGCCCGCCGAGCTGCCCGCCAGGGGCCTGGCGCAGCTCGATCATGCATTCGCCGATGCTGGCAACTCTGGTCATCTCGAGCGCCGCGCTAAAGCGCGATGAAGCCTGGTTGAATCATCATCGCGCCTTAGCCCCTTGTCTGAGCATGATCTTCGCGCAAACGCGTTCCGCGTTTGTCGCGAGGGAAACCGCCTCGCACTTTTCCGGATCATGCTTTAGCCCGGACGTTGCTCAGGCGGCGAACTTGCCGCCGAGTTCGTCCTCGATATGGATCCGGATGATGTCGTCGAACGTCTTCTCGGCCGTGGTGAAGCCGAGCTTCAGCGCGCGGTCAGTAGCGAAATCGCGCGGCCAGCCCGAGACGATGCTGATGATGGTCGGATCGGGCACCCGCTTGATGCGCGCGGTGACGTTCTTGCCGGCGACGCGCTCCAGCGACGCGATCTGCTCGCCGACGGTGACGGACATCCCCGGCATGCTGAGATTGCGCCGCGGCCCCATCGCGTTGAGATCCATCGTGCCGGCGTGAACCAGAAAGCCGACCGCCGATTTCGGCGAGGCGTGCCAGTGCCGGACGTCCTCGGAGACCGGCAGCACCGCCTCCTCGCCCGCCAGCGGCTCGCGGATGATATTGGAGAAGAAGCCGGACGCCGCCTTGTTCGGCTTGCCCGGACGCACGCAGATTGTCGGCAGGCGGATCGAGATCCCGTCGAGCAGACCCTTGCGGGTGTAGTCGTTGATCAGGAGCTCGCAGATCGACTTCTGCGTACCGTAGCTCGTCAGCGGCGTATGGAAGAATTCGTCGCCGATCTTCTCGGGGAACGGCGCGCCGAACACCGCGATCGAGGACGTGAACACCAGCCGCGGCTTGTAGCCGCCGCCGACGGCACGGATGGCGTCGATCAGATAGCGGGTGCCGTCGAGGTTGATCCGGTAGCCCTTGTCGAACTCGGCCTCGGCCTCGCCCGAGACGATCGCGGCAAGATGGAAGATCACCTCGGGACGCTCGGCGATCAAGGGCGCCGCGGCGCCGGCATCGGCGAAATCGGATGCGACCACATTGACCGGGATCAAGGCATTCGCGGGCTTGGCCGGCGCGACCACGTCCTGCAGCGTCATCCGGGTGATCTCTTGCTTGCCGAGGCGGCCTTCGCGCAAGAGACGCTCGGTCAGCTTGCGGCCGACCATGCCGGCGGCGCCCAGAATCAGAATGTGCACGACCCTGCTCCTTTTCTTGTCTTGTTCGAATTCAGCTGCGGGCCTTGCGCGCTCATTCCTTCACGGCACCCGTCATCGCCGAGACATAATGCTCAACGAAGAACGCGTAAAGAATAACCAGCGGCAGCGAGCCGCATAGCGCCCCTGCCATCAGGGACCCCCAGCGATAGATGTCACCGTCAACGAATTCGTTGACGATGGCGACCGGGACGGTCTTGTTCGGGGTCGATTGCAGGAACGTCAGCGCATAGATGAACTCGTTCCAGCACAGGGTGAAGCAGAAGATGAAGGCCGAGATCAGGCCGGGGACAGCGAGCGGCAGCACGATCTTGATCAGGATTTGCCAGCGGCTGGCGCCGTCGATCAGTGCGCATTCCTCGAGCTCGAACGGGATGGTCTTGAAATAGCCCATCAACAGCCAGGTCGAGAACGGAATCAGGATCGTCGGATAGGTCAGGATCAGCGCCAGGGGCGAGTCGAACAGGCCGTACTGAAACACGACGGTCGCGAGCGGAATGAACAGGATCGACGGCGGCACCAGATAGGCCAGGAAGATCAGGCCGCCGACGACGTTGGCGCCCTTGTAGCGCAGCCGCACGATCGCATAGGCCGCGAGCACGCTCGCGATGATCGACAGCACGGTGGCGCCCACCGCCACATACATCGTGTTCCAGAGCCAATGCGGATAGTAGCTCTCGAACAGCAGCTTGTGGATGTGCTTGAAGGTCGGATTCCAGGTCCAGAACGGATTGTACTTGTCGAGATCGAGCAGTTGCTCGTCCGGCTTGATCGCCGTCAGCCCCATCCAATAGAACGGGAACAGCAGGATGATCACGATGATCGACAGCGGGATGTAGAGCGTCACGATGCGCCGCGGCACCGACTGCAGGTAGCTCATGCCCTCGCTGTTGTCGACGCGCGACGGCGTCGACAGGATGCTCTTGAGGTCGACCTTGGAGGCGGGAAGATCAGTCATTGCTCTCTCCCTGCTGCCACTTCCTGCGTTGCAGCCCGAACCATGACACCATGATCGCGGCGAGCAGGAACGGGATCATCGCGCTCGAAATCGCGGCGCCCTCGCCCAACTGCCCCGCGATGATCGCGCGCTGATACGACAGCGTCGCCATCAAATGAGTGGCGTTGACCGGGCCGCCACGGGTCATCGCCCAGATCAGCTGGAAATCGGTGAAGGTGAACAGCACCGAGAACGTCATCACGACGGCGATGATCGGCGTCAGCAAGGGATAGGTGATGTAGCGGAACATCTGCCAGCGCGAGGCGCCATCCAACGTCGCCGCCTCGTACAGCGACGGCTGCACGGTCTGCAGGCCCGCCAGCAGCGTGATCGCCACGAACGGTACGCCGCGCCAGATATTGGCGAAGATCACGCAGATCCGGGCCCAGGTGGTGTCGCCGAGGAAATTGATGTTCTGGGTGATCAGGCCGAGATGCTTGAGCGACCAGGAGATGATCGAGAACTGGGAATCGAAGATCCACCAGAACGCCAGCGCCGACAGCACGGTCGGCACGATGAAGGGGATCAGCACCGCGGCCCGCAACAGCGCCTTGAACGGCATGCGCTCGTTGAGCAGCAGCGCCAGATAGAGCCCGACCGCGAACTTCACGGCGCTCGCGATGAAAGTGTAGAGCAGCGTGTTGAAGACCGACAGCCAGAAGATGGCATCGTCCCACAACCATTCATAGTTCTCAGTGCCGATGAAATGACCGACGCGGCCGATGCGGGTGTCGGTGAAGGACAGCCAGATGCCGAGCCCAAGCGGATAGGCCAGGAAGAAGATCAGGAACGCCATCGCCGGCAACATGAACCAGAAGCCGAGCCAGTTCTTGTTGTGGCGGAGCTGATCCCATGCGGTCGCTTCGCGGATTTCGGTTTTCGCACGTCGCGGCGCGAGGGCGATGTCAGCCATAGGCGATGTCCCGATTGCTCAACGGATTGAGCATGACTACGCAATATTCCAATGATGGCATTCCAATGATGACGCGGGCGGCGGCGCTCCGCCGCCCGCGGCCATCACATCAGCGATAGATACGCTTCAGCTGCCGTTCGGCTTCCGCCATCGCGGCCTTGCCGTCCTTGGCACCGGTGCAGTAGTTCGCGAACATGTCGACCACGATGAAGTCGGCGATCGCGGTCGCGGCCTTCTCGCCGGGCGTGCCGATGCCGGAGGCCGGCAGCGCGCGCTTCGAGGCCTGGCCGAACACCGCGTTCTTCGGATCGGCGGTCCACACCGGAGCCGCGTCGTAGGCGTTGAGCGTGTGGGTGAGATAACCCCGCGCGCCCGACAGCCACTTCTCGAAATTCTCCTTCTCCAGCATGAAGGCGATGAAGGCCTTCGCCGCGTTCGGATATTTGCAGAAGTTGAAGGCGAGGATCGGAACCGCGAGTTGCAATTCGGTCGGCTTGCCGATCGAGCCGACCGGCCACAATGCGTGGTCGATGTCCTCGGCGAGCTCCTTCTTGCTCGGATCGTCCTTGGCCGCGACGTAGATCGAGATGCCGTTCGAGGTCAGGAACAGCTCGCCCGACAGGAAGGCCTTGTTGTTGGAGGAATCGTTCCAGGACGCGACACCCGGAATGAAGGTCTCCGACAGCGCCTTGGCATACTCCAGCGCCTTCATCGTCTCCGGCGAATTGATGATGACCTTGTCGTCCTTGTCGACGGTCCAGGCGTTGTGGCCCCAGAGGATGTTGTGCACCCAGGCATTGGCGTCGCCGGTGGCGTGGCCGAGCGCGAAGCCGGCCGGCGTGTTGTTCTTCTTCAGCGCTTTGCACAGTTCAAGATAGGCCGGGAAATCGGACGGCACCTGCTTGAAGCCGGCCTTCTCGACCGCCGACTTGCGATAGGTCAAATAGCCGCCGATGGTCGCGACGGGAATGCCGAGCCAGTCATTGCCCTGCTTGCAGGTCTTGGCCGCGGCTTCGGTCCAGCCGCCATATTTGTTGCCGAGATAGTCGGCAACGTCGTTCATCTTGAGAACCTTGGTCGGGAACAGCTGCGGCAGCGTGTGCAGGCCCCAGGCGAGGTCGAGACCCGAGCCGGTGTTGGCGGCGACCGAGGCCTTCGGCTGCACGTCCTCGAAGGACTCGCTGAACACGTTCATCTCGGTGCCGGTTGCCGACTTGAAGGCCGCGACCATGGCGTTGAATGCATCGTCTTCCGCGGGCACGAAGCGCTTCCAGCGCATCACGGTGAGCTTGGCGCCGGGCTCCGCCTTCCAGGGCGCGCTCTGCGCCCAGGCCTTGGCGAAGTCAAACAGCGCCGGCCCGGTGAGCATGCCGGTTGCAGCCAGCGCCGTGCCGCCCTGAAGTAGCGAGCGGCGAGTAAAATCGTGCATCGTCCTTCTCCCTATGATTGTGTTTTTGTTGTTTTTGATCTGGCCTGTTGGTCGGCCATTAAGATCGATCGGTCCGTCAGCTGTTCAGTCGCTTCCCCGTCGAATCGTCGAACAGATGGACCAGCGACGGATCCGGCTTGAGCCGAACCTTGTCGCCCGGGTTGAACAGATGGCGCTCGCGGAACACGGCGACGACCTGCTCGCCGCCGAGCTTGGCGAACACCTGGGTCTCCGAGCCGGTCGGCTCGACCACCACGATCTCGGCCTCGGCGCCGTCATCGGCGATGGTGAAATGCTCGGGCCGCACGCCGTAGACCGCGGGTTGGCCGTCGGAATTGGCCGGCGCCGATTTCAGCGGCAGCTTGACGCCGTTCGGTCCCTCGAAATAGGCGGCGCCGTTCACCTTCACATTGCCCTTGAGGAAATTCATCGCCGGCGAGCCGATGAAACCGGCCACGAACTGGTTCGCCGGCGTGTCATAGAGTTCGAGCGGCGAGCCCATCTGCTCGACGATGCCGTCATGCATCACGACGATCTTGTCGGCCATGGTCATGGCCTCGATCTGGTCGTGGGTGACGTAGACGGTCGTGGTCTTCAGCCGCTGGTGCAGCTCCTTGATTTCGGTGCGCATCGCAACACGCAGCTTGGCGTCGAGGTTCGACAGCGGCTCGTCGAACAGGAACACCTGGGGATCGCGCACGATGGCGCGGCCCATCGCGACGCGCTGGCGCTGGCCGCCGGAGAGCTGGCGAGGATAGCGCTCGAGCAGCGGCGTCAGCGCAAGGATTTCCGCGGCGCGCTTGACGCCGGTCGAGATCTCCTCGGGCTTGGCGCCGCGCAGCTTGAGCGAGAAGCCCATATTGTCGGCGACGGTCATATGCGGATAGAGCGCGTAGTTCTGGAACACCATCGCAATGTCGCGCTCTTTGGGCTGGACATTGTTGACGACGCGGTCGCCGATCGAGATCGTGCCGGAGGTGATGTTCTCGAGCCCCGCCAGCATGCGCAGCAGGGTCGACTTGCCGCAGCCGGAGGGGCCGACCAGAACGACGAACTCGCCGTCCTCGATCGGGATCGACACGCCGTGCAGGACCTCAAAATTGCCGAACGATTTCCGCACGTCGCGAATCTGGACCGACGACATCCACTTCCCTCCCTCAAGTTCCCGACGACGTACGACGAGTGCCGCCACCGCTCTGTTTTGTGTTCCGGCCGCGCTGGGTGCGCGGCGCTGTTGGACTGGCGTTATTGTCCGCAGTTTATCCGGTTTTGGCAATCGTTCGATTAGCAATCGCTTGGTAGCGCTGTCAATATCAGTTTGTCTGCGACGAACGTCGTGATATGAGCGGCAAATGGCCCGAAAGCGCATCACGCCAGGCAAGATCCGGCTCGCCGAAGTCGCGAAGCTCGCCGGTGTCAGTCCGATTACGGCCTCACGGTTCTTCAGAAATCCGGAAGCACTTTCGGCCGGCAAGCGCGCGCGGGTCGATAGTGCGGCAAAAGAACTCGGTTACGTGCCCAATCTCGCGGCACGCGCGCTTGCGTCGCAGCGCACCGAGGTGATCGGTGTCCTGATCCCGTCGCTGACCAACAACGTGTTCTCCGACGTGCTGCGCGGCATCTATGACGCGCTCGACGGCAGCCGCTACAGCATTCAGCTCGCCAACACCCGCTACAGCATCCTGCAGGAAGAGCGCCTGCTGCGTCTGTTTCTGGCACAGAAGCCCGCCGGGCTGATTATTACCGGCATCAACCAGACCGCCGATTCCCGCCGCATCATGGAGACGGTCGATTGTCCGATCGTCCAGATCATGGAGGTCGGTCCCTCCCCGATCGACATGATGATCGGATTCTCGCATTTTGACGCCGCAAAAGCGGCCATTGCCCACCTGCTCGCGCAGGGCTACCGGCGGATCGGCTTCCTCGGCGCGCGGATGGACCCGCGGGTGCAGCGTCGGCTCGACGGCTATCGCTCCGCGATGACCGACGCTGCGCTGTTCGATCCACAGCTTATTGTGACAACGGCGATCCCGACCTCGGTCACGCTCGGCGGGACGCTGTTTGCCGACCTGCTCGCCAAGGCGCCCGACATCGACGCCGTGTTCTGCGTCAATGACGACCTTGCGCTCGGCGCGCTGTTCGAATGCAAGCGCCGGCACGTGGCGGTGCCAGAGCAGATGGCGATCGTCGGCTTCAATGACCTCGAATTCATGGCGTCGAGCGAGCCGACCTTGAGCAGCGTGCGCACCAATCGTTACGAAATGGGCAGAAACGCTGCCGTGATGGTGATCGAGACGCTGGAAGGGCGCCGGCCCGCCGAACCCGTCGTCGATCTCGGCTTCAGTGTCATGGAACGGCAAAGCTCGGCGCGACGCAATTGAGGTCGCCCGGCAGCTGCCCGTCATAGGAGACGCGAAAAATGATAAAATGATAGCGCAACCAAGACCCTTCAACTAAGGTCCAATCCATCACACGAAACACCTGTGCGTGATCGGTCGGGTTTGTAATGCACGACGATTTGCGCAAGGTAGCAACGACGTTGAACCAGAGCCCTTGAATGGGCCCACCAGTTTGCATTGCGGGAGAAACCAATGACAAAATCCCCCACCAACGGGCACGACGCCGCAGGCGCGACCAGCAAGGGCAAGGGCCGCAGGCTCCGCTCCCAGGAATGGTTCGACAACCCGCACAATCCGGGCATGACCGCGCTCTATCTCGAGCGCTATCTCAACTACGGCCTGACGCGCGAGGAATTGCAGTCGGGCAAGCCGATCATCGGCATCGCGCAGACCGGCAACGACCTGTCGCCCTGCAATCGGCATCACCTCGAGCTCGCACACCGCGTCCGCGAGGGCATCCGCGCCGCCGGCGGCATCGCCATGGAGTTTCCCACCCATCCGATCCAGGAGACCGGCAAGCGCCCGACCGCGGCGCTCGACCGCAACCTCGCCTATCTCGGCCTCGTCGAGGTGCTGTTCGGCTATCCACTCGACGGCGTGGTGCTGACCACCGGCTGCGACAAGACCACGCCGGCCTGCATGATGGCGGCGGCGACCGTCAACCTGCCGGCGATCGTGCTGTCGGGCGGCCCGATGCTGAACGGCTGGCACGAGGGCCAGCGCACCGGCTCCGGCACCGTGGTGTGGAAGGCGCGCGAGCGGCTCGCCGCCGGCGAGATCGACTATGAGCAATTCATCGAGATCGTGGCCTCCTCGGCCCCCTCGGTCGGCCATTGCAACACGATGGGCACCGCCTCCACCATGAACTCGCTCGCGGAAGCGCTCGGCTTCTCGCTGCCGGGCTGCGCGGCGATCCCGGCGCCGTATCGCGAGCGCGGCCAGATCGCCTACGAGACCGGCAAGCGCATCGTCGACATGGTCTGGGAGGATTTGAAGCCGTCGGACTTCCTGACGCGCGAGGCGTTCGAGAACTGCATCGTGGTCAACTCCGCGATCGGCGGCTCGACCAATGCGCCGATCCACATCAATGCGCTGGCGCGCCATGTCGGCGTCGAGCTGTCGATCGACGACTGGCAGAAATACGGCCATGACGTCCCGCTGCTGGTGAACATGCAGCCGGCCGGCTTCTATCTCGGCGAGGAATATCACCGCGCCGGCGGCGTGCCCTCGGTGGTGCGCGAGCTGATCAAGCACAAGCGCATCCACGAAGGCGCCCTCACCGTCAACGGCCGCACCATGGGCGAGAACTGCAAGGAAGCACCTGCGCCCGACGGCGACGTGATCTGGGGCTACGACAAGCCGCTGGTGAAGGACGCCGGCTTCATCGTGCTGCGCGGCAATCTGTTCGACTCCGCGATCATGAAGACCAGCGTGATCTCGAAGGAATTCCGCGACCGCTATCTGTCCAACCCGAAGGACCTCAATGCCTTCGAGGGCCGCGCCATCGTGTTCGAGGGGCCGGAGGATTATCACAACCGTATCGAGGATCCCGCGCTCGACATCGATGAGCACTGCGTCCTGTTCGTCCGCGGCACCGGCCCGATCGGCTATCCCGGCGGCGCCGAGGTGGTGAACATGCAGCCGCCCGCCGCGCTGATCAAACGCGGCATCCTATCCCTGCCCTGCATCGGCGACGGAAGGCAGTCCGGCACTTCGGGCTCGCCCTCGATCCTCAACGCCTCGCCGGAGGCCGCCGCCGATGGCGGGCTCGCGATCCTGAGGACCGGCGACAAGGTGCGCATCGACCTCAACAAGGGCAGCGCCAACATCATGATCTCGGAGGATGAGCTGCGCACCCGCCGCGCCGAGCTGAAGGCCAAGGGCGGCTTCCCGCATCCGGCCAACCAGACGCCGTGGCAGGAGCTCTACCGCAAGACCGTCGGCCAGCACGCGACCGGCGCCTGCCTCGAGCTCGCGACGCGCTACCACGACATCGCCGGCAAGGTCGGCGTGGCGCGCGACAATCACTAGGACGCAAACCGTCATTGCCGGGCGCGACCCGGCAATCCATCGCTCCTCGAAGATGGATGCGCGGGTCAAGCCCGCGCATGACACTGCAAATCGTCAAAGAAGGAAGAAACGCATGTCAGACCGCCTGAAGGGCAAGCGCGCATTCGTAACCGCAGCGGCCGTCGGCATCGGCCGCGCCTGCGCGCTGGCCTTTGCCCGCGAGGGCGCGAGCGTGTTCGCGACCGATATCGACGAAGGCAAACTTGCGCTGCTCAAGCAGGAAGGCGTCGCCGAGGTTGCGAAGCTCGACGTGCGCGACACCGCAGCCGTCGAGGCAATGGCAAAACGCGCGGGCAAGACCGACATCCTGCTCAATGCCGCGGGCTTTGTGCATCACGGCACAGTGCTGGAGTGCTCGGACGACGACTGGGATTTCTCCTTCGACCTCAACGTCAAGTCGATGCACCGCACCACGCGCGCTTTCCTGCCCGGCATGCTGGCGCAGGGCGGTGGCGCCATCGTCAACATCGCCTCCGCCGCCGGCGCGGTGAAGGCGGCGCCGAACCGCTACGTCTATAGCGCCACCAAGGCCGCGGTCGCGGCACTGACGCGCTCGGTCGCGGCCGACTTCATCACCAAGGGCATCCGCTGCAACTGCATCTGCCCCGGCACTATCGAGACACCTTCGATGCTTGAGCGTGCGGCGGCTGCCGGCCCGCAGGGACGCGAGATGTTCGTTGCGCGCCAGCCGATGGGCCGGCTCGGCACCGCCGAGGAAATCGCCGCGCTCGCCGTCTATCTTGCCAGCAACGAAAGCTCGTTCACGACAGGTGTCGCGCATGTCATCGACGGCGGCTGGACACTCTAATCGGGAGGCAACATGAACAAGATCGATCTCAACGGCCGCTGTGCCGTCGTCACCGGCGGCGCGCAGGGATTTGGCCGCGCCATCACCGAGCGCTTTGTCGCGTCGGGCGCCAAGGTCGCGATCTGGGATTTCGACCAGCCGCTGGCCGAGAAGACCGCGCGGGCGATCGGCGAGAACGTGATCGCGATCAAGACCGACGTCACCAATCCCGACGCGGTCGACGCCGCGCGCGATCAAACGCTGCGGGCGTTCGGCAAGATCGACATTCTCGTCAACAACGCCGGCATCACCGGAGCCAACAAGCCGGTATGGGAAACCGATCTCGAGGACTGGCGCCGGGTGATGCGCATCAATCTCGAGGGGCCCTTCATCTGCTGCAAGGCGATCGTGCCGACCATGATCGGCCGGAAGTACGGCCGCATCGTCAACATCGCCTCGATCGCCGGCAAGGAGGGCAATCCGAACGCCGCGCATTATTCGTCGTCGAAGGCGGGCCTGATCGCGCTCACCAAATCGCTCGGCAAGGAGCTCGCGCAGCACGACATCCTGGTCAATGCGGTGACGCCGGCCGCAGCGAAGACCGCGATCTTCGACCAGATGACGCAAGCGCACATCGACTTCATGCTGTCGAAGATCCCGAAGGCCCGCTTTGTGCAGGTCGAGGAGCTCGCCTCGATGGTGGCATGGCTGGCCTCGGAGGATTGTGCCTTCTCCACCGGCGCGGTGTTCGACATTTCCGGCGGCCGCGCGACCTATTAGATCGCCGCTCGCCTCGCCGGCTGCCGCAGCGCCGCGACGAGATGATCGGCCAGGAGTGACGCCGCGTGCGACAGGTTTTGCGCGCGATGCAGCCGTATCTCGGCCCGCGGCAGCCGCGGCATGCCGTCGCGCGCGGTCAGCCGACGCAGCGTCGGCGGAAACGTCCCCGACTTGACCACGGTCACGGCGAGGCCCTGCGCCGCGATCGCCTCGACCGCGGACAGGCTGTGGCTGACAAAGGCGAGCCGCCACGGCCGGTTCGCCTCGTCCAGCGCCTGCATCGCCCAGCTCCGGAACAGGCAGCCCTGCGGATAGAGCGCGACCGGCAGCGGATCGAGTTCCTCGACGCAATGTGCGGCGCTCGCGGCCCACACCGCCTGCTCGGTGCGCAGCAACTCGCCCTCGCCGCGTCCCTCGGGGTGCATCGCGATCACGAGGTCATAGGCTTCGCCGAGCCGATCGGTCATTGTCGACGTCAGCCCGGTCTCCATCTCGACATGGATCAGCGGATAGCTGGCGATGAAGTCCTTGAGCAGCGGCGGGACGATCATCGTCCCATAGTCGTCCATCACGCCGAGGCGAACCCGTCCATCCGTGCCGTGCGCGCGCACCCGGCCGACCGCTTCCGCGTTGAGGCTCAAAATGCGGCGGGCATAGCCGAGCAATCCCTCGCCTGCCGCAGTCAGGTCGACACTGGACGTGCTGCGGTGAAACAGTTCGGCCTGCAGCCGCTCTTCCAGCCGCTTCACCTGCATGCTGACGGCGGATTGGGTCCGGTTCAGCGCCGAGGCCGCGCGGGTGAAGGAGCGATGCTCCGCCACCGCGACAAAGGCCTGCAGAAGATCCGGGTCCAGGATGGGCGCACTCATAACGATCTGTGATTTAGTCAATCACATCTATTCCATTCCCTGATTATGTTCCCTTCCCTAGATTGCGCAAGCAAAACCAAGGGGCCAACGGAATGGGCGAGATCTGGGGGGTGTTGGCGGCGGTGGCCTCGAGCGCGCTCGGCGGCACTTCGATCGGCGCGACGCGGTTTCTGGTCGGCGCCATCGACCCGCTGGCGATCGGCGCGTTCCGCTTCGGCATCGGCGTCCTGCTGCTGCTGCCGCTGGCACTGCTGCAACGCCGGAGCTGGCCGACGCGGCGCGACTGGCTCGGCGTTGCCGGCCTCGGCCTGCTGTTCTTTGCGGCGTTTCCGGTCCTGTTCAACGCCTCATTGATCTTCACCACCGCCGCGCGCGGCGCACTCGCGCTGTCGACACTGCCGCTGCTGACCATGCTGGTCGGCGCGGTGCTGGGCGCCGAAGCGCTCACCGCGCGCAAGACCACAGGCGTCCTGATCACCATCCTCGGCGTCTCGATGGCGCTGCTCTCAGGCCTCGCCACGGCGCCGCCTGGTGCCTGGCGCGGCGACCTCCTGATGATCGCAGCCGCGCTGTGCATGGCGCTCTACAGCATCTGGTCAAAACCCTATATCCGCCGCGCCGGCCCGATCCCCTTCACCACGCTCGCGATGGCCGCCGGGGCGGTGGTGCTCATTGTCGCCTCGCTGCTGCGCGGCAGTTTTGCGCCGGTTGCCGATTTCGGCGCGCCGCAATGGTTCGGCGCGATCTATCTCGGCGCCTTCGGCGCTGCGCTCACCTTCTATCTCTGGGCCTTCGCGCTGGAGCGGACGACGCCGACCCGGGTGGCGATCTCGGTCACCGTCAATCCGATCGCGGCATCGCTGGTCGGCGCAGCCCTGCTCGGCGAGCCGCTGAGCTGGAATCTGGTGGCCGGCATCGTCACCGTGTTCGCCGGCATCTGGATCGCGACCACCCACCCGCCTCTGGCGCACGCGGTCGCCCCCGACATGCGCTGACCTGCGGCAACGCTCGCCAGCAAGGCCTTCCGCGAATCCGTGCTAGCCTAAGGTCCGGTCCCAGCGAACCCGAGGCGGCACGCCATTGAACATCTCCCTCTATGACATCTCCGTCTGGGTATTGCCGGTCGTCATTGCGATCACGTTTCACGAAGCCGCGCACGGCTTCGTCGCTCATCGGCTCGGCGACGACACCGCCTGGCAGCTCGGCCGCGTCAGCTTCAACCCGCTGAAGCACATCGATCCGTTCGGCACGCTGATCCTGCCTGCAGTGCTGCTGTTCGCGCATTCGCCGTTCCTGTTCGGCTACGCCAAGCCGGTGCCGGTGAACTTCCGCAAGCTCAATCATCCCAAGCTCGACATGGTGTGGGTGGCGCTGGCCGGCCCGGCCACCAACATCATCCTGGCGATCGCCGCGGCGCTGGCATTCCACGCGCTGCCATTGGTGCCGGCCGATGCCGCAAAATGGACCGCGGACAATCTGAAAAACGCCTTCCTGATCAACATCGTGCTCGCGATCTTCAACATGATGCCGATCCCGCCGCTGGACGGTGGCCGGGTCGCGGTCGGGCTGCTGCCAAGGCCGCTGGCGATCCCGCTCGCCCGGCTGGAGCCCTACGGCATGCTGATCCTCATCGGGCTGTTGATCCTGCTGCCGGTGATTGGCCAGCAAGTCGGCCTAAATCTTGATGTTATTTCAACGATACTGCGAACTCTGACCGGCTATGTAATCAACGCCCTTCTCCTCATTACCGGAAACACATAGCCTTGATCTGCGCACGACCCGACCGAAAAACCGGTAGCCATTTTTCCGGGTCGCGCGTTGAGGACGGGAACGCTTCGAGGCCATGGTGATCAAAGCTGCCGATATGCTGATTGCACGACGCGCCGACACCCGCGCGCGGGCCGACTTTGCGACCTGGAAGATGATGGCCAAGCTGAACGGCGCCTCCGCCTTGCCGCCTGAGGCGCAGAATTTCCTGGCCATTTACAACAAGCTGCTGGGACAGATGAGCGAAGCCGACGCCGGCGAGGCGACCATCCAAGAGATGTACCGCACTTACTATGTCGAGATGGGCGGCGCCGGCAAAGCGCCGGAGGTTCCAGCGCGCGCGCGCGAGCCGGTCGCCGACAGCGGCAACGTCACGACGTTCCGCCGCCTGCCCCCCAAGAAGACGAGCACCTCCGACCCGAACGCCAAGCGTTCGATGCCGGTGGCACTGATCTTCGCCTGCCTCGTCGTGGTCTACGTCGCGATCCGGTACTACTGGAAATAGTGCCGTCCCCGCTTCACCCTATCCGCGTCTGATGATCGAACCACGCACACCGCGGCATCCCGTCGCGCGTTACCGGCTGCGCAATCGCCGTGGCGTGGAATATCGCGCGCGAGCGATCGCGCCGGCGCTCTAGGCGATGCGCCCGATGCCGGGCATAATCCGGAACTCAAAAAAACAAAATCATATTGGAGGGAAGATGAAGCGTTCCATTGCAGCCTCGGTCACGACGGCCTTGGTCATGACCACGAGTCTCGTGTTCTGCGGCGGTGCGTCGGCGCAGACGATGGACAAGGTCGCCAAGGTCGGCGCGCTCGGCGATCAGTCCGGCCTCTATCAGGATATCGGCGGTCCCGGCTCGACGGTGGCGGCGCAGATGGCGATCGAGGATTCCGGGCTGCTGGCGAAGGGCTGGAAGATCGATCTGATCTCGGCCGATCACCAGAACAAGCCCGATGTCGCGGTCAATATCGGCAAGCAGTGGATCGACGTCGAGAAGGTCGACGTGTTCGTCGATCTCGCGGCCTCCAATGTCGGGCTCGCGATTGCCAACCTCTCGAAGGAGAAGAACGTCGTCAACCTGAACTCGGGCTCGGCCTCGTCCGACCTCACGGGCGCGCAATGTTCGCCGAACACGGTGCACTGGGTCTATGACACCTACATGCTCGCCAACGGCACCGGCAAAGCGCTGGTCAAATCCGGCGGCGACACCTGGTTCTTCCTCACCGCGGACTATGCGTTCGGCCAGGCGCTCGAGCGCGACACCTCGGCGGTGGTCACCGCGAATGGCGGCAAGGTGCTCGGCAGCGTCAAGCATCCGCTCAACAATGCCGACTTCTCGTCCTTCCTGCTGCAGGCGCAAAGCTCGAAGGCCAAGATCGTCGGCCTTGCCAATGCCGGCGGCGACACCACCAACGCGATCAAGCAGGCCGCGGAATTCGGCATCGTCTCGGGCGGCCAGCGGCTTGCGGGCATGCTGCTGTTCATCACCGACATCAACGCGCTCGGCCTCAACGTCGCGCAGGGGCTGAACTTCACCGAGACATTCTATTGGGACATGAACGACCAGACCCGCGCCTTCTCCAAGCGCTTCATGGAGCGCTTCAAGAAGAACCCGCCGACCATGGTGCAGGCCGGCGTCTATTCCTCGCTGATCCACTATTTCAAGGCGCTGGAAGCGCTCGGCGGCAATCCGCATGACGGCCGCGCCGTGGTCGCCAAGATGAAGGAGATGCCGACCGACGATCCCCTGTTCGGCAAGGGCTCGATTCGCGTCGACGGCCGCAAGATCCACCCGGCCTATCTGTTCGAGGTGAAGAAGCCGTCCGAGTCGAAATATCCGTGGGACTATTACAAGCTGGTCGCCACCATCCCCGCGGACGAGGCCTTCCTCCCGCTCGAGAAGAGCGTCTGCCCGCTGGTGAAGAAGAGCTGAGGCAACGTCGTTCCGGGCCGCGTGAAACGGCGAATCAGGAATCGACCAGCGGCTCATTCAATGGAGAAATGATTTCCGGGTTCGCGACTTGTCGCGCCCCGGAATGACACCGGCGTCTGATCGCAGGCAGCCGCGGCTCGCTACTTCTTCGGCTTGTTGTAATTGACGTCGAGGCTGAAGGAGAACTGATCGTCGGTCAGGTCGGCCGGCGGCGCCGGGACCGGATCGGACCGGTGGACCATCGAGATCGCCGCGTCGTCAAAGGCGGCATCTCCGGACGATTCCAGCACGGCAACCGACAGCACCTTGCCCAGACGATTCAGCACCAGGGCGACCTTCACCTTGGCCTCCTTGGCCTTGCCCTTCTCCGGGAATTTCTTGTGCAGGTCGAGATAGGCGCTGATCTTCTTGCCCCACTTGGCGGTCAGCAGCAGCTTGTCCTTGCCGATGCCTGGGTTGGGTGCCTTGGTGGTTTCCGACTGACGCGCGTCCTCCAGCTTGGTCGGCGCGGCCGCCTCCGAGGCCTGCTGCGCTTCCTGCGCGTTGGTCTCGACCTTGGCGACCTTGGCCTCCTCCTCCTTCTGCTTCTTGGCAGTGTCTTCCGTCACGATGCGATCGGGGTCGTCGGACTCCACCGGCTTTTCCTGAGGCAGGTCGGTGTCCTTCACCTCGGCCTTCTGCTGCGCCATTTCCTGCACAGCCTGCTGCTCGTCAGCCAGCGGTCCGGGCGGTAGGGCCTCCTCGGTCGCATCCGCGGAAGCCAGCTCGACGGCGTACTCCGCGCCGGCAGCGCCGAGCCCCTCGTCGCCGTCGTCGCCGCGCAAATTGGTCAGCGCCAGCGCGGCACCGCCCAGATGCATCCCGACTGCCGTCACGGCAGCGATCACCCAGAGCCGCTTCGAGGTCCGCAGATCGAGATCGGGGTTGGTGGACATCGCGTTCGCCGTCAGGGTTTGGCAGGATCGGCCTGCGCCGCCGCGGGCGCTCCCGGAACGCCCTCGAGCGCGACCAGCTTCACGTGCGTGTAGCCGCCGGCGCGCAGCAGCTCCATCACGCCCATCAGCTCGCCATAGGGTACCATCCGATCAGCCCGCAGGAACACGTATTTGTCCCGGGTCATGTCGGGCACGGCATCCAGCGAATTGACCAGGTCGACGCGCTTCACCGCGTTCTCCCCGATCGCCAGCGTCAGATCCGGCTTGATGCTGAGATAGGTCGGCTTGTCCGGCTTCTTCTGCGGCGTCGCGCTGGAGGTCGGCAGATCGATCGGAAGATCGACGGTCGAGAGCGGTGCTGCCACCATGAAGATGATCAGCAGCACCAGCATGACGTCGATGAACGGCGTGACGTTGATCTCGTGGGATTCCGCGAAATCGTCGTCGCCATCGTTCTCGGAGATCGAGACTGCCATCGCCTACTCCGCCGCCGCGGCGCGCGCATGCGCGTTGCGCGGAACGTCGCCATGGGTGCGGTCGAGATCGCGCGACAACAGCCGTCCTGCGGCACCCGAGGCGCGGTTGACCAGCTCGAGATAGACCTTCGTGACGCGCGAGAAATGGTTGTAGATGATGACCGCGGGGATCGCCGCGACGAGGCCGATCGCGGTCGCGAGCAGCGCTTCCGCAATGCCCGGCGCCACCACGGCAAGGTTGGTCGTCTGCGACTTCGAAATGCCGATGAAGCTGTTCATGATGCCCCAGACGGTGCCGAACAGGCCGACGAAGGGCGACGTCGCGCCGATGGTCGCGAGCAGGCCCATGCCGATGCGGATCTTGCGGGCTTCGGCGCGCACGATCTCGGCGAAGCTCGACGCCGCGCGCTCCTTGATGCCGCTGTCGCTCGAGATGCCCGCCGACAGGCGCCCCTCCCGCATCGCAGCTGCGATGAATGACGACAGCACGCTGCCCTTGGCACCGAGCGCGAACTGCGCTTCGGCCAGCGAGCGCGATTCAGCGATCTTGGCCAGCGCGCCGCGCAGCTTGCGCTGCGCCACGGTCAGCTCGACCATCTTGGCGATGAATACGGTCCAGGTCACGAGCGACGCGAAAGCGAGACCGAGCATCACCGCCTTCACGATGATGTCGGCGTTCAAGAACATATTCCACGGCGACAATTCGTGCAGGCCGGTCGAGGTCGACTTCAGCGACTTGCTGTCGCCGCTCGCGGGCGCAGCCAGGGACGCCTCGTTCGCCGTCGGAGCCGGAGCCGCCACCGCAGGGGCCGGCGCGGCCTGAGCCTGCGGCGCCGCTTGTGCCGGCTGGGCGGCCACCGGCGCGGCCTGGGCAGCCGCCGCAGGCTGGGCTGCCGCCGGCTGGGCCGCGGGTGCGGGCTGAGGCCGGGTCACGGGAGCAGGCTGCGCTACAGGCGCCGTTTGCTGCTGCGCCGAAGACGGCGCGGCCAGCATCAGCATCGCCAGCGAGGCGATCATGGCGGATGCAGCGGGGAACTTGAATGTCATCATCAGTTACACTTCAGCCCAGTGACGGATCAGGTTGTGATAAATCCCGGTCAATTTGACCGTTTCGGGGTCATCGCGCCCCAGCCGCTCCACCAGAGCCTGGATCGCGGTATCGAGATCAAAGATCAGACTGCGCGCGTGTGCATCCCGTACCATGCTCTGCAGCCAGAAAAAAGACGCTACCCGGGTCCCCCGCGTGACCGGCGTGACCAGATGCAAACTGGAAGCAGGATAAACTACGAGATCGCCCGCCGGCAGCTTGATTTCATGGGATCCGTAGAGGTCTTCGATGACGAGCTCGCCGCCGTCGTAGTCCTCCGGCTCCGATAAAAACAGCGTGACCGAGAGGTCGGTGCGGATCCTCATGCCGGTCAGCCTGTCGCCGCGCACCGCATTGTCGACGTGCAGGCCGAAATGGTGCCCGTCGCTGGCGGCATAGCGGTTGAACAAGGGTGGAAAGATTCTAAGCGGGATCGCCGCCGAGATGAAGCGCGGGCTCGCCGACAGCGCCGACAAAATGCGATTGCCGAGCTGCCGCCCGACCTCGCTGTCGGGCGGCAGCTGCTCGTTGCGCTTGACCATCGCGGACGCGGCGCCGGCGGTCGAGCGGCCGTCCTCCCATTCGGCTTGCGCCATGATGCGGCGGAAGTCCGCCACATCAGCCTTGCTCAATACGTTGGGAACACAGATCAGCATCTCGTGCCGCGAAGCCTCCGTCAGTAACGCGCAGAAACAACCAGATACGCGGCGCGTCCCGGCGCTTCGAGCACGAACGGCGCCGCGCTCTGGTACAGCGCGTCGTAGTAGCGCTTGTCGAAGATGTTGTTGACGAACAGCTTCATCGTCCAGTGCTTGTCGATCTTTGCTTCGGCAAAGGCGTCGAAGCGCCAGTAGCTCGGGATCGAGGTACCCTGGTTGGCCGCCAGCAGCGTGCCGCCATAGACCTTCGAGCGATACACCGCCTGCCCGCCAAGCTCCCACATGTCGGTGAGCTGATACTTGGTCAGCATGCTGAACGACTGGTGCGCGACGTTGGCGAGCGGCAGTCCGACATTGCTGGAGTACAGGATGGTGTTGGCCGGCGGCGCCAGCGACCTCGTCACTGCCGACTGCATCAGCACGAGACCGCCGAACACGCTCCATTTGTCGGTGATCTTGCCGCCGACACCGAGATCGATGCCGCGGATGCGGTAGGCCGCGCCCGCGGTGATGCAGGAAATATTGCCGGTCGTCCCGGTCGGATAGGAGCAGCCGAGCGCCGCGGCCGCGGTTGCGTTGTTCACGTTCTGCGATTCGCGCGCATTTTCCTTCTCGGTCTGGAACAGCGCCGCCGTCACCAGCAGATGACGATCGAACAATTCCCACTTGGTGCCGACTTCGATCGCCTTGTTCTTTTCCGGCCCGAAAATCTGGGTATTGCCGCCGTTCAACACCGGAGACAGGCCGCCATACGCAGTGCTGGTACCGTCGAACTCGGCGCCGACAGGGTTCGACGAGGTCGCATAGGCCGCATAGACGCTGCCGTTCGGCAGCGGCTTCAAGGTAAGGCCGAGGTTGAAGTTCGGCATCCCGAAGTCAGCCGACTGACTGCCGAATGTGGTCCTATTGCCCGACGTCAGATATCCTGACGTGTTGATCTTGTAGTCGTCGTAGCGGATGCCGCCATTGAGGATCACGAAGTCATTATAGTTCGCGGTATCCATGATGTAGCCGCTGGTGGTGTCGATCCCGATCTTGGTCGGCATCCCGGACAACCCCGACGGAATCGGGAACGGAATGTTGGTGTATTGCGGATTGAACACGCTGACGCCGGAGAGCGATCCGCTTCCCGTGAAAGCCGATGTGCCGGTCGTTATTTCCGAGCTCAGGCCGAGATATCTGTCGATCGAGGACCGCTCGTTGTCGTATTCGACGCCGGCCGTCGTCGTGTGCTTGAAGCCGAGGCCGTCGACCGATTTGTAGGTCGCCTCGGTCTGGTTGGCGAACACGTCGGTGACCTGGTAGCGGCTTTGCGGATTGGCGCTCAGCGTATACGCCGTGAACGGAGCGCCGGCGGCAAGCGTCGGCGCTTCCGGCAGCGTGCCGATGTAGTTCTGGGTCGAACGCGATTCCCGGATCTTGTTGCTGACCACGAGGTCCGGCGTGATCTGCACTTCGGCGTTGATGGTGCCGATGTCCTGCCCGGTCCTGAAGAAGTCGCGGTTGACGAAGCCGTACCAATTGTTGCGGTTGACGCCGAAATCCGGGAACGGGCCGCCGGCCGTGCTCGCGGTGCTCGGCCGGTAATACGGCACGCCGAAATCCGGGAGTCCGGTCAGTTCAGTGTGGATGTAGTTGCCGGTGATCTTCACCGCATCAACCGGCTTCCATGTTCCGGCGACGAACGCGCCGTTGCGGTCGTCGGTGACATAGCTGCGGCCGGCGACGCCGGCATCCTGGAACAGGCCGCCGGCGCGGATCGCCAGCGTCGGGCTGATCACCTGGTTGACGTCGAGCGTCACGCGCTTGGTGCGATCGGTGCCGAACGTGGTGTCCATGTTGTAGAAGCTGTTCTGCGTCGTCGCCTGCTTGGTGACGATGTTGATCGCGCCGCCGGTGGTGCCGCGGCCGGCAAAGGACGAGCCCGGGCCGCGCAGGATCTCGACCTGCTCGGTGAAGAAGTTCTCGCGGACGCTGACGCCGGAGTCGCGCACGCCGTCGATGAAGATGTCGTTGCGCGCATCGAAACCGCGGATGAAGAAGCGGTCGCCGAAGGCATTGCCGCCCTCGCCCGTGCCGAGCGTGACGCCGGCCGTCGACAGGATCGCCGACTTCAGCGAGGTGGCGTTCTTGTCTTCGAGCACGTCCTTGGTCAGCACCGTGACCGATTTCGGCGTGTTCAGGATCGGCTCGGGATATTTCCCGGACGACTGCAAACGGTCGCCCTTGTACGGCGCGGCCGGATCCGCGTACGGATCGCGGTCGGCGGGAAGACCGCCGGCGTTGGGAAACGGCACCGGCGCCTGCAGTGCTTGCTGGTTGTTGCGGCGCGCGGCGCGGCGCAGCGCGTTGCGGGCGCGGACCTGGTCCGACGTGGGCTTTGACGTCACGGGCCGCGGGCGAGCGACCGGGGCATCGACATTCACCGGCGGCAGGTTGGATTGCTGCGCTTCGGCCCCCGAAAACGACGCCACCGCGATTAGGCTCGCGACTGCGGAGACCTTCGTGGCGGAATAACCGGTGTCATCAGCCGAACCGATCGCTGCATCGAAGCGCAGCGATCTCGGCGCCTTCACATTGCTCATGTCTTGCTCGCCCCAGAAAAATCAGCTCGTTCGCGAAATGAAGCTGCGACGAACTGTCTCCATCGGTTATCGAGCGTGACCTTTTTTATCAATGCGGTGAGCGCAACAGTCGGCTTGAATCGCCCCAATTCAAAGCGATTCTAATCTACGGTTTGAAATCGTTCTAAAGTAAAGCTTTTAAGCGTTCTAATAATCGTTCTAAATCAGAGCTGCCCGTCATTGATCGCGGCTTGCGGGCGCTGTCCATGCGTCCACGCGATTACTCGGCGCTTGGCGGCTTCATCAGCGAAAACAGCTCGTCGATCGTCCGCTGCGCGACCTGCCGCACGCGGTCGCTGTTCTCGAGGCCGGCGATGTTGACGCCGTTGACGACCGCTTTGATCTCGTCGCGGAAGTCGGTGAGAAAGCGCAGCGGATCCCGCTGCTCGTTGGCGACGCGCGCGATCAATCCGGTGACCAGGATCTGGCATGCCATCATGCGCCCGTTCAACTCATCCATCGCAGCCCTCGTCCTCTCGCATCGTTGCCGCGCGATATGAACGACATCCCGCGACGATTCAACCGGCACGCTGCAACGGGTGAATGGATAAAGCGAAGGAATCTGCGCGCGATGAGATGCGCTATTTCGCAGCGATGCGCTCCGCCTCCTCGCCGAGCGCCTTGATGCGATCCTTGACCTCGCGCAGCGTGGCGAGGCCGCTTTCGACGTGCTTGTCGGAGACGTCGCGCAACACGTCGCCGGCGATCGCGTCGCGCAAACTGTCGAGATCGTCGACGAGACGACGCCCGCTCCGGGTCAGGAACAGGCGATTGGCACGGCGATCCCTGGGATCGGGCCGGCGTTCGAGCAGGCCATGCTCGACGAGGCGGTCGAGCAGCCGCACCAGCGAGATCGGTTGCAATTCGAGGACGTCGGCGAGATCGACCTGGGAAAGTCCCTCCTGCTCGCGCAGGCGGAAGAGCACGATCCATTGCGCACGCGTGGTGCCTCGCGCCTTGGCGCGATGATCGATATAATTGCGCAGCAGCCGGGAACTCTCGACAAGCTGCGCGATAAACTGGCGTTTGAGATCGAGCGACATAGGGGTCCTCGGTGCGTTTCCCAGGCGAATTGTTTCTGCTCGTTTCTGACCTAAACCTTTCCAAATGTTTAGGATTCTCAAGCCTTGGTGTGTTTACACATTAAGTGCACGCATATTATATCCGCAAGCTCTGTGAACCGTTTCGATCAGCCTTTATTGTTACGTCGAACCCAAGAGTCCGTATGTCAAAGTCACGCACCATCGGTTGGGTTTTAGTGATCGCTGCGGTCGGCGCCGCCGGTTATTTCGGCTGGCAGAAACACACGAGCAACCAACAGGCGGCCGAAGCCGCCCAGAAGCGCTCCGCCCAACGCCCGGCCGTCCCGGTCAAGATCTCGCCGGTCGAGAAGGCCGACTTCCCGGTCTATCTCACGGGTCTCGGCACCGTGCAGGCATTCAACACCGTCCAGGTCCGCACCCGGGTCGACGGCCAGATCACCAGGATCGCTTTCAAGGAAGGCCAGTTCGTCAAGGCCGGGGACACGCTGGTCGAGATCGATCCGCGGCCCTATCAGGCAACGCTCGACCAGGCCAAGGCCAAGAAGGCCCAGGACGAAGCCAATCTCGCCAACGCCAATCTCGACCTGCAGCGCACCACCAGGCTCGGCGAGTTCGCGACACGCCAGCAGCTCGACACCCAGCGCTCCACGGTGGCGCAGCTGACCGCCCAGATCTCGGCTGACGAGGCCGCCATCTTCAACGCCCAGACCCAGGTGGACTACACCACCGTCAAGTCCCCGATCGACGGCATTGTCGGCCTGCGACTGGTCGATATCGGCAACATCGTCAATGCCTCGGCCCAGACTGGCATTGTCACGATCACCCAGATCGAGCCGATCACGGTGATCTTCACCGCGCCGGAAGACCAGCTGCCGGATATCAAGGCGGCGCTGGCCGTGGCGCCGCCCAAGACCATTGCCCTGACCACCGACGGCAAGCGGGTGCTATCCACGGGAACCCTGGCGCTGATCAACAATCAGGTCGACACGTCAAGCGGGACTGTCCGGCTGAAGGCGGTGTTTGATAACAAGGACCACGCGCTGTGGCCGGGCCAGTCGGTCTCGACCCGCCTTCTGGTCAGAACCTTGAAGGATGCCACCGTCGTCCCGGATGACGCGGTGCAGCATGGCACCGATGGCCTCTACGCGTATTCAGTCAATCAGGAGAACAAGGCCGAGCTTCGCAAGATCAAGGTCAGTCAGTCGATCGACGGCAAGTCGGTGATCGACGAGGGCCTGTCGCCGGGACAGCAGGTGATCACCGCGGGCCAGTACAAGGTCTCGCCGGGAACCCTGGTGACAACGGCGGTGGCGAGCTCGGATCCGTCCCAGTCGAAGGTTGCGCAGGAATGAGCGTCGGCGCCGGAATTTCCGCACCATTCATTCGTTTCCCCATCGGCACCTCGCTGCTGATGGCAGGCATCCTGTTCGTCGGTCTCGTCGCCTATCCCCTGCTGCCGGTCGCGCCGCTGCCGCAGGTCGACTTCCCCACCATCCAGATCACCGCGACCCTGCCCGGCGCCAGCCCGGAAACGATGGCGACATCGGTCGCCCAGCCGCTGGAACGCCAGTTCGCGCAGATCCCGGGCATCGCGCAGATGACCTCGACGAGCTATCTCGGCACGGCGGCGGTCACCATCCAGTTCGACCTCAACCGCAGCATCGACGGCGCCGCCAATGACGTGCAGGCCGCCATCAACGCGGCCAGCGGCCAGTTGCCGAAAACCCTTCCCTCGCCGCCGACCTACCGCAAGGTCAACCCGGCGGACTCGCCGATCATGCTGCTGTCGGCGACATCGGACACGCTGCCGCTGACGACAGTCAGCGATGCCGTCGACGCCCAGCTGGCGCAGCAGATCAGCCAGATCTCGGGCGTTGCGCAGGTCATCATCGGCGGCCAGCAGAAGCCGTCGGTTCGCGTCCAGATCGACCCGGCCAAGCTCGTCGCCAAGGGCCTGTCGCTGGAGGACGTCCGCGCCGCGATCAACATCGCCACCGTCGACAGTCCGAAGGGCAATATCGACGGCGCCACCCGCGCCTATACCATCTACGCCAACGACCAGTTGCTGACGGCAAGCCCGTGGAACGACGTCATCATCGCCTACCGCAACGGCGGGCCGCTGCGGATCCGTGACATCGGCCAGGCCGTCACCGGGCCCGAGGACGCCAAGCAGGCCGCCTGGGCCAACGGCAAGCGCGGCGTATTCCTCGTCATCTTCAAGCAGCCCGGCGCCAACGTCATCGACACCGTCGACAAGATCAAGGCGACGCTGCCCCGGCTGGTCGCCGCGATCCCGCCGGCGATCAAGATCGACGTCATCAGCGACCGCACCACCACGATCCGCGCGGCGGTCGAGGACGTCCAGTTCACCCTGCTGCTGACCATCTTCCTGGTCGTGATGGTGATCTTCGTCTTCCTGCGCAGTTTCTGGGCGACCGTGATCCCGACAGTCACGGTGCCATTGGCGCTGCTCGGCGCCTGCGCGTTGATGTGGGTGTTCGGCTACACGCTCGACAATCTGTCGCTGATGGCACTGACGATCGCGGTCGGCTTCGTGGTCGACGACGCCATCGTGATGCTGGAGAACATCAGCCGCTACATCGAAGAGGGCGAGAAGCCGATGGCTGCCGCCTTCAAGGGCTCGCAGGAAATCGGCTTCACCATCGTTTCGATCAGCATCTCGCTGGTCGCGGTGCTGATCCCGCTGCTGCTGATGGGCGGCATCATCGGCCGCCTGTTCCGCGAATTCGCGGTCGTGCTGGCGATGACCATCTTCGTCTCGATGTTCGTGTCGCTGACGCTGACCCCGATGATGGCCTCGCGCTTCCTGCGCGCCCACAATGACGAGAAGCACGGCCGGTTCTACCAGCTCAGCGAGCGCGGCTTCGACGCCATGCTGCGCGGCTATCAGAGCGTGCTCGACCTCGCTTTGCGCTGGAAGTTCACGACGTTGATGATCTTCTTCGGGACGCTGGCGCTGTCAGTCTACCTGTTCGTCGTCATCCCGAAGGGCTTCTTCCCGCAGCAGGACGTCGGCCTGATCACCGCGACCTCGGAAGCCAACCAGGACATCTCCTTCGCCGACATGAAGCGGAAGCAGGAGGAACTCGGCAAGATCGTGCAGCAGGATCCCGCGGTGGCGACGGTGGCGATGGCGATCGGCGGCAGCGGCCGCGCCGGCAACAACGGCGCGATGTACATCACGCTGAAGCCGCTGAAGGATCGCGACGCCAACGCGCAGCAGGTCATCGCCCGGCTGCGGCCGAAGCTGGAGAAGGTCGAGGGTGCCCGGCTGTTCATGCAGGCGGCGCAGGACGTCCGCCTCGGCGGCCGCCCGACCCGCACCCAGTTCGAATTCACGCTGCAGGATGCCAACCTCGCCGAATTGAACGAATGGGCGCCGAAGATTCTCGGCAAGATGCAGACGCTGCCGCAGCTGCGCGACGTCGCCACCGACCAGCAGACCAACGGCACCACGCTCGAATTGAAGATCAACCG
Organism: Bradyrhizobium sp. USDA 4502; assembly: GCF_054063355.1. Lineage (NCBI taxonomy): Bacteria > Pseudomonadati > Pseudomonadota > Alphaproteobacteria > Hyphomicrobiales > Nitrobacteraceae > Bradyrhizobium > Bradyrhizobium sp. USDA 4502. The sequence continues at coordinate 2,220,285 of NZ_JBSSGF010000001.1, read as the reverse complement.
CGACACCGCCTCGCGCTATGGCATCCAGCCGCAGCTGATCGACGACACGCTCTATGACGCGTTCGGCCAGCGCCAGGTGACGCAGTACTTCACCCAGCTCAACAGCTACCACGTCATCCTCGAGGTGTTGCCGGAGCTCCAGGGCGCGATCGACACGCTGAACAAGATCTACATCAAGTCTCCGCTGACCGGCGAACAGGTGCCGATCTCGACCTTCGCGACCTGGACCAGCGTGCCGGTACGGCCGCTCTCGATCAGCCACCAGGGCCAGTTCCCGGCGATCACCATCTCGTTCAACCTGGCGCAGGGTGTTGCGCTCGGCCAGGCGACGGAAGCGGTGCAGAAGGCGATGGTCGACCTTGGCGCGCCGCCGACACTGAGCTCGAGCTTCCAGGGTACCGCGCAGGCGTTCCAGCAATCGCTGTCGACCGTCCCGCTGTTGATCCTCGCGGCGCTCGTGGTCGTCTACCTGATCCTCGGCATTCTCTATGAGAGCTACATCCACCCGATCACGATTCTGTCGACGCTGCCGTCGGCCGGCGTCGGCGCGCTCGCGATCCTGATGGCGGCCGGCTTCGACTTCTCGCTGATCGCGCTGATCGGCATCATCCTGTTGATCGGCATCGTGAAGAAGAACGGCATCATGATGGTCGACTTCGCGATCGCGGCCGAGCGCGACCAGCACATGGAGCCGGTGGCGGCGATCCGCCAGGCCGCCCTGCTCCGCTTCCGCCCGATCATGATGACGACGATGGCCGCTTTGCTCGGCGGCGTGCCGCTGATGCTAGGGACCGGCACCGGCTCGGAAATCCGCCAGCCGCTCGGCTACGCCATGGTCGGCGGCCTGATCGTCAGCCAGGCGCTGACGCTGTTCACGACGCCGGTCGTCTATCTCTATCTCGACAGGCTCTCCAACGCGTTTGCCAACTGGGGCCGCTCGCCGCCCGCCGACCACGACGCTGACGACAGCGAGCATGGATCGGTCAAGGAGGCCGCCGAGTGACTTGACTTTGCCGGCATCCCGGCACATCCGAAAGATGTCCATTTCGGAGCCGGTACCGTGAAGATTGTCGCAAAGTCGCTCTTCGTCCTGTTCACCGTGTTCGGCATAGCCCACTCCGGCCACGCCCAGACGGCCAAGAGCAAGAACGCGCCCACTCCGGCAGCTGCGCCCGCGGCTCCTCAGGGTGATACAGCAGCGCCCAACAATTCCGGCTGGGTCGCGCGCTGTACCAGTGCGAGCCGCGACGCTCCGCTCGAATGCGCGATGGAACAGACCGCGGTGCTCACCAAGACCGGCCAGCTCATCGTGCTGGTCAATATCCGCGTTCCCGGCGACACCCGCACGCCGGTGGCGCTGATCCAGCTTCCACTCGGATTGAACCTGCCTGTCGGCGCCAAGCTGCAGGTCGACGACGGCAAGGCCGTCGACGTGCCGATCCAGACTTGCGAGGCGCGCGGCTGCTACATCAATACGCCGATCGCCGCCGATGTCCTGACCCAGCTGAAATCGGGCAAGCAGCTGAAGGTGTCGTTCCAGAATCTCGGCAAGGAAACCATCTCCATCCCGATGCCGCTCGCCGATTTCGCGACGGTCTACGACAAGATCAAGTAACGCCGCGCAGTTATCGCTCCCGCTTGTAGAGGAACGCGTTGTCCGGCTGCGGCATGCCGATGGTCTTGTAGAACCCAATCGAGTCCGGCGCCGACAACAGCAGGCACATCGATTCAGGTCCGGCGAGGCGCCGCGTTTCCGCGATCAGACGCTTGCCGATGCCATGTCCCTGGTACCCGCGATCGACCGCAAGGTCCGACAAATAGCAGCAATAGGCGAAATCGGTCAGCGCGCGCGACACGCCGACCAACTTGCCCGCCTTCCGCGCCGTCACGATCAGATTCGCATTGGCGATCATGCGCTCCATCCGGTCGGTATCCGCCAGCGGTCGCCGCTCGCCGAGGCCCGACTGCCGCAGCACCTCGATGAACTCATCGACGCCGATCGACGCTTCGCGGGCATAGAGAATTTCGTCCATCAGCCTAAACCTCTGGTGCAACGAGCCGGACCACACGCGCGAGACCATGGTGGATTACGCCGGACCAATCCACCCTCATGCCGTGATGGCACACATACGACTGGACCTCCGTCGGCAGCTGCAGCCGGCAATCTCGTCGGGATTTGAGAGGCTGATTCACGCCACCGAGGCGGATTGGCTGGGGAACCTGGATTCGAACCAAGACAAACAGAGTCAGAGTCTGTTGTGCTACCGTTACACCATTCCCCAAGAATAGTCCGTGGTATCAACAGCTTAGCTGGATGACTGGACATCTCGGTGCAGCGGGTTCGCCTGCCAAATCAGCGCCCGCGCGAGAGCGACCTTCTACCCGCTTGGTCCCACGCTTGGCAAGCATTGTTGGCGAGGAATGGGCGTGAAAATCGCGGCCCGAAGGCCTGCCCACCAAGCCTCAGTACAGCCCGCCCGTCCCTGACCGCATCACGGCCCGATCGGCGTCCGGCGAAATGCCCTGCTGGGTGCCGTCGATCACATCGGTACCGGCGACCATCCCGGGATCATTGACCGGCGGCGCCTGGCCCGGCTTGAAGGCTTCGAGCACCACGCCCCTGTTCTGACCGGGCGCGGCGCGCTGGCCGGTCTTGGCATCGACCAGGACCAGCCGGATGCCGACCGGCTGCTTGAACGGGGTGGCGGGCTTGTCGGCCAGCGCGAGCTTGAGGAAGTCGCGCGCGATCGGCGCCGCGGTGTGGCCGGCCTGCGCGTTGCGGCCGAGCGAGCGCGGCTTGTCGTAGCCGACATAGAGACCGACCACGAGGTCCGGCGAGAAGCCGACGAACCAGAGATCCTTGGCCTCGTTCGAGGTGCCGGTCTTGCCGGCGAGCGGCTTGCCGACGTCCTTCAGCGCGGTGCCGGTACCGGCCTGAATCACGCCCTCCATCAGCGAGGTGATCTGGTAGGCGGACATCGCGTCGAGCACCCGCTCGCGGCGGTCGACGAGCTGCGGCTCCGGCTGGTTCTTCCAGCCCTCCGGCGCGTCGCAGCCGCGACATTCGCGCTGATCGTGCTTGAAGATGGTGTGGCCGTAGCGGTCCTGGATGCGGTCGATCAAGGTCGGCTTCACGCGGACGCCGCCATTGGCGATCATCGAATAGGCCGTGGCCATCCGCATCACCGTGGTTTCGCCGGCGCCGAGCGCGTAGGCGAGATAGTTCGGCAACTCGTCATAGACGCCGAAGCGCTTTGCATATTCGCCGATCAGCGGCATGCCGATTTCCTGCGCCAGCCGCACGGTCACCGTGTTGAGCGAGAGCCGCAGCGCGTTGCGCAGCGTCACCTGGCCCTGATACTTGCCGGTCGAGAAGTTTTCGGGCCGCCAGATGTTGCCCTGCCCCTGGTCGATCTCGATCGGGGCGTCGATCATCATGGTCGATCCGGTGTAGCCGTTGTCGAGCGCCGACGAATAGACGATCGGCTTGAAGGTCGAGCCGGGCTGCCGATAGGCCTGCGTCGCGCGGTTGAACTGGCTCTGGTCGAACGAGAAGCCGCCGACCATCGCCAGCACGCGGCCGGTGTGCGGATCCATCGCCACCATCGCACCCGACAGTTCGGGGATCTGGCGCAGCCGGTACTGGCCTTCGATGCGCTGGCCGTCCTTGCTGAAGAGCGGGTCGGCGTAGATCACGTCGCCGGGCTGCAGCACCTGCGCCACCGATGTCGGCGTCTTGCCCTTGCTCTTGGCCCAGCGCACGCCGTCCATCGTGATGATGCCGGTCTCGCGCTGCTTGCTGATGGCGCCGCCGAGCTCGCGGCCCGGCTGGAATCCGATCCGCGCCGACTGGTCGTTGCTCTCCAGCACCACCGCCATCCGCCACGGCGAGATGTCGGACAGCGACTTGATCTCGGCGAGCGGCACGCCCCAGTCACTGGTCAGGTCGAGCTTCTGGATCGCACCGCGATAGCCCTGCTGCTCGTCATAGTTCACGAGCCCAGCCACCATGGCCTTGCGCGCCATCACCTGGATCTTGGGATCGAGCGTGGTGCGCACCGACAGGCCGCCCTCATAGAGCTTCTTCTCGCCATAGCGCTCGAAGATGTCGCGGCGGACTTCTTCCGAGAAGTATTCGCCGGCGAAGGTGTGCGCGCCATTGCTGCGGTTGGTGACGGTCAGCGGCTCCTTGCGCGCCTTGTCGGCGTCGGCGGCGGTGATCCAGCCGTTCTCCTGGAGGCGGTCGATCACGTAGTTGCGGCGCTCGACGGCGCGCGCGCGGTTGCGCACCGGATGCAGGCTGGCCGGCATTTTCGGCAGCGCCGCCAGATAGGCCGCTTCCGCGACCGTCAGCTCATTGACGGACTTGTCGAAATACACCAGCGAGGCCGCCGCGATGCCGTAGGCGCCGAGGCCGAGATAGATTTCGTTGAGATAGAGCTCGAGGATCTTGTCCTTGGAATAGGCGCGCTCGATGCGCATCGCCAGCAAGGCTTCCTTGATCTTGCGGGTGAACGACACCTCGTTGGTCAGAAGGAAGTTCTTGGCGACCTGCTGGGTGATTGTCGAGGCGCCCTGCGGCCGCCGGTTGGAACCGAAGTTCTGGATGTAGGCGACACCGGCGCGCGCCATGCCGGTGTAGTCGACGCCGCCATGCTCGTAGAAATTCTTGTCCTCGGCGGCGAGGAACGCGTTGATCACGAGCTTCGGCACTGCCTGGATCGGCAGATAAAGCCTGCGCTCCTTGGCGTATTCGCCGAGCAGCGAGCCGTCGGCCGCGTGCACGCGGGTCATCACCGGCGGCTCGTAGTTCTGGAGCTGCGAATACTCGGGCAGGTCCTTGGAGAAATGCCAGAACAGCCCTGCGACCGCGGCCAGACCAGCCAGGAACAGGATGGTGCCTGCGGTGAACAGGAACCCGAAGAACCGCAACAGAAATTTCATCGACCAGATTTCCGTGGCGAATACGTCGCTCGTTCTGAGCGCGCTGCGTGCCACTTAGGCCGCCCGGTATATCGGTCGCTCCATGGACCTGCAATTCAACACCGGAGAATTAAAGCAAGCCAGGCGTCAAACTTATGCCATAGAGCCCGGCTCGCGCCCGCAGCCAAATCGGCAGACCTCGCCGACTAGCAGCGCCCCGCGGAGGCTGCATCGATCTCCGCTGTAGCGCTGCGCGCTTCGCGCACCGCGCCTGATAGCGCTGCGGTCTCGATACGCTTGCGCGGAGAGCACGTTCCGAAAGAAAAGCGCGGGCCGGACGGATCGATTCCCCGATCCGGCCGACGATTTGGGTGCTGCGACATCAGAAACCGGTGGACAGCGCCGGCGCGCCAATCACATTAAGGATTTGTTAACTATAACTACCGCAAGTTGTTGGCATACACCGACTCGCGACGGGCTGATTTGGATGGCACTGCGCGGATTTAAACGGCCATTTACGGCCGACCCTAACGTTCTTGGATTTCCAAGACCACCCGCATCGGCCATGGGCACAGAAGCCTTGGACCTCGTCTACCAGGCGGCGGATTTGTTCCGCAGCATCGAGGACAGGGCTCGCGCCGGCGAAGCGCGCGCCGAGGCCGCCGAACAGGCGCAGCTCGAAATCATTGCCGCCACCGAGCGCAAATTGAGGGATGCGTCGCGGGCGCTTGAGGAAGCCCGACGGCGCATCGAGTCCCAACAGGAGCAACTCGATGCGGCCGAATTCCGCGCCCAGGCCGCCGAAGCCGAGGCGCGCGAAGCCAAGCAATCCCTGGCTCTGATCGAAGACGCGATCCGCCGGCGCCTGCTGCTGACCAGCGGGCAAAAGGACGGCAGGTCGACCGCCGTCGCCTGACCGCAGCACGGATCAATTGGAGCGGCAGCCCGCACGAGCGGAGCGACATGCGGGAGCTCAACAAGACCCGGATGTCGCTTCGCTCATCCGGGCTACGGATTGTCGCTAGCTAGCCGTCACCATCAATAGCCCGCGGCGAGCCCCGAATTGCGGCGCGGGTCGTTCGCGCCATAGAAGCGGTTGCTGCCGACCGGCTTGCCGCCCAGCGACGGCGCGCCGATGATAATCACCGCGAGGTGGTTGGCCGGATGCGGCGGGCCGAATTTGTGGCCCATGCCCTCCAGGATCTTCCGCGTATCCGGCGACAGCGTGTAGTCCTCGAGGTTGGTCGCCTCGGGGAGCCACTGCTGGTGGAAGCGCGGCATGTCCACGGCCTCCTGCGCGTTCATGCCGTAGTCGATGGCGTTGATCATCGTCAGCAGCACGGCGGTGATGATGCGGCTGCCGCCCGGGGTGCCCATCACGATGACCGGCTTGCCGTCCTTGGAGACGATGGTCGGGCTCATCGAGGACAGCGGACGCTTGCCGGGGACGATCGCGTTGGCCTCCCCCTGCACCAGCCCATACAGGTTCGGCACGCCGACCTTGGCGGTGAAGTCGTCCATCTCGTCGTTCAGCAGCACGCCGGTCCTGGCCGCCGTCACCTTGGCACCGAACCAGTCGTTCAGCGTGTAGGTGACCGACACCGCGTTGCCGTCCTTGTCGGCAATCGAATAGTGCGTGGTGTTGCTGCCCTCATGCGGCGGAACGCCGGGCTTGATGTCCCTGGACACACCGGCCTTGGCCGGGTCGATCGCGGCACGGATCTTCGCGGCGTAGGTCTTGTCGAGCAGGCGCTCGAGCGGATTTTTCACGAAGTCCGGATCGCCGAGATAGCTGTTGCGATCGACGTAAGCGTGGCGCATCGCCTCGATCTGGTAGTGCACCGCTTGCGCCGAGTGGTAGCCGAGCTCCTTCAGCGGATAGCCCTCGAGGATGTTGAGCATCTCGCAGATCACCACACCGCCCGAACTGGGCGGCGGCGCCGAGACCACGTGGTAACCGCGATAGTCACATTCGACCGGCGCCAGCTCGCGAACCCTGTAGTTGTCCAGATCCTCCTGCGTCAGCAGTCCCTTGCCGGCCTGGCTCGCGGCGACGATCGCAGCACCAACCCAGCCCTTGTAGAAGCCATCACTGCCGCGCTTGCTGATCTCGCGCAGCGTCTCGGCGAGCTCATGCTGCGTCAGCCGTTCGCCGACCTGGAACGGCTTGCCGTTGTTGAGGAAGATCGCGGCCGAGGCCGGATCGTCCTGAAAGTCCTTGGTCGAGGTCTGCAGCATGCTGACGTCGCCCTGGTCGAGCACAAAACCATCCTCCGCCAGTTGCAGCGCCGGCGCGATGACGTCAGCGCGCTTCATTGTGCCGTATTTCTCGCGCGCATACTCCATCCCGGCCACCGAGCCCGGTACGCCGACAGCGAGATGCCCCTTGGTCGAAAGGCCGGGGATAACGTTGCCGTCCTTGTCGAGATACATGTCGGCTGTGGCGCCTTTCGGCGCGGTCTCGCGGAAATCCAGGAAGGTCTTGCGGCCATCGGCGAACTGGATGGTCATGAACCCGCCGCCACCGAGATTGCCGGCGGCGGGATAGGCCACCGCAAGCGCGTAACCAACGGCGACCGCCGCATCGACCGCATTGCCGCCCCGCTTCAACACCTCGACGCCGACCTGGGTCGCGAGATGCTGCGCGGAGACCACCATGCCGTTCTCGGCAGCGGCCGGCGCAACCGAGGCTGCGCGACCGGGCGCAGCCGACGCGATGCTGATCGAGACGAGCGCGGCGACCATCCATCGCGCGCCTGCCGTTGGATTTTGCATGGAAGTCTCCCCGGGGAATGCCGGCCTGTCGCGGCTTGCGGTGCTATCTCAACGCGTACATCTAGCAGGCCGCACGCGCGCGCACTATAGGCCCGCGCGGTCCCCGCCGCCTGCCCGCAGCCGGCTGTGCCGTCTGCCATAGGCCGCATAGATCACAAGCCCGATCATTAGCCACACCGCGAGCCTGATCCAAGTGTCGAGCGGCAGGCCGAACATCAGGAACAGCGAGGTTGCAGCGGCGGCGGGGGCCACCAGCCAGATCGCCGGCGCCTTGAACGGACGCGGCAATTCCGGATCGCGCACGCGCAGCACCAGCGTGCCGATCGAGACCACCGTGAACGCGAACAGCGTGCCGATCGAGACCAGTTCGCCGACCAGCCCGATCGGCAACAGCCCACCGAGAAGAGCGGCCACGGTGCCGGCGAAGATGGTCGAGACATAGGGGGTCTGGAAGCGCGGATGGATCTTAGCGGCAAAGCCCGGCAGCAATCCGTCATGCGCCATGGCGCGAAAGATCCGCGGTTGCGCCAGCAGCATGATGAGGATCACCGATGTCAATCCGAACAGGATGCCGAGCTTGATGAACGGACCGAGCCAGCCGATACCGATCGCATCGATGCCGACCGCGATCGGATCGGGCACGCTGAGCCGGTCATAGGGCACGATGCCGGTCAGCACGAATCCGACCGCGACATAGAGCGCGGCGCAGATCACGAGCGAGCCGAGAATGCCGATCGGCATGTCGCGCTCCGGCGTCTTCGCTTCCTGCGCCGCGGTCGAGATCGCGTCGAAGCCGATATAGGCGAAGAACACCACCGCCGCGCCGCGGACCACGCCGGACCAGCCGAACACGCCAGGACCGGCATTCGGCGGGATCAGCGCGCCCTCCGGGTTGCTCGCCGTCACCCAGTTCGCCAGCGTCACCGAGGAAGCCGCGGTGGCGAGAAACAGCGCGATCACGACGAGCTTGACCACGACGACGAAGCTGGTGAAGCGCGCGGACTCGCGAATGCCGACCACCAGCAGCGTGGTCACGAAGGCGATGATCGCCATCGACGGGATGTTGATGACCGCACCGGTCGACGACCACGCGCCGGTGTTGACGTCGTAGGCGAGCGGCGCCGAGGTGAATTGCGGCGGCAGGTCGACGCCAAAATCGCGCATCAGACTGACGAAATAGCCGGACCACCCGACCGAGACCGCGATCGCGCCGACCGCGTATTCGAGGATCAGATCCCAGCCGATGATCCAGGCGATCAGTTCGCCGAGCGTGGCATAGGCATAGGTGTAGGCGCTGCCGCAGATCGGCACCGTCGACGACATCTCGGCGTAGCACAGGCCGGCGAAGGCGCAGGCCACCGCACCAATCATGAAGGAGAGCGTGACCGCGGGACCGGCATTGGCGGCGGCCGCGTGGCCCGTCAGCACGAAGATGCCGGCGCCGATGATGCCGCCGATACCGAGCGTGACCAGTTGCAACGCCGACAGCGACCGCCTGAAGATCGGCGTCTCCGCGTCGCCATCGGCCCGCGCCGCCTCCCGCAACAGGTCCGAGGTCGACTTTCGGTCCCAGAAACCGGCCAGAGCATCTGTCACGCCGGGTGTCCTCCGCCGCTCGGGTCCGGCGGGACCCGACACGATCGGCGGACTATAACGCGCCTAACGTCCAGTCGTTCGGGCGCCGGGCGAATGCCGGCGCCCTTATCCACCGCCAAGCGCGGTACAGGGCCTTATCGGCAGGGATGGCGGCGGCCGTCGCGGCCAAGGAAGGTACCGGACGCCGGATCGAATGAACGGTAACGCGCGCAGGCGGAAGATGGCTCCGCCGCGGACATGGCGCCGTAGGCGTTCGCCGGATTGCTGCCGCGCTGCGCGGCCTCCTGGGCCTCGCCCCATGGCGTCAGGGCGCCGCCGTTGATCGCGCTGCGCCCGGGATTTTGCGCGTCGAAATATGCCGGCTCCGACATCTGGGCCGCGACCGGCGTAAACGTCATTCCCACGAGCAGCACAGCGGCTGCGACTGCCCATGACCTGGTCATGCGGCCTCTCCTATCGATCAATAAACGTGTGCCGGATGACGGCCGAGCCGCCCCCAAACGGAGATAGGGACGGCAATCCTCCAGGCACAGGGGCCACGACGTCACGATGCTGCGAGCCAGCCGGCCGTGCCTGCCGCTCAGTGGTTGTGCACGTCCGGCCGCGGATCGGAGACGAAGCCGTCGCGGTTCGGCATCTTGACGGCGGCGAGCGACTTGGCGTCGAGCACCGCATTGGCCGGCACGATGCCGTTCAGGCTGAGGATGTAGGCGGAAACCGCGTAGACGTCCTCATTGCTCAGCGACTGCGGCGCGTTCTGCGGCATCGCGCGGCGGATGTAGTCGAACAGCGTCGGCGCATGGGGCCAATAGCTGCCGACGGTGCGGATCGGCTTGAGACTCGCCAGCGTGCCCTGTCCGCCGACCAGGCGGTCGCCGACGCCGCCCTGCCCGTTGTCGCCGTGGCACGCCGCGCATTGCTCGCTGAACACCGTGCGGCCGCGCTCGACGCTGCCGTTGCCCGGCGGCAGGTTGGAGCCGTCACGGCCGATATCGATGTTCCAGCCGCCGATCTCGACAGGCGTTGCCGCACGCCCGATGCCAAAGCGATCCTCGGCCTGCCCGGCAGTCGCGAGCATCGCGATCGCACTCACGAGGAACGCCGCCTTGAGCTTACGCCTGGCCATTGGTCACCTCACCATTCGCATCGATGCGCCAGGGCCAGATCGCGTTGTTGTGGTAGAACGAGTTGAGACCGCGCACCTTGACCAATTCCGCCAGCGTCGGCTGGACGTATCCGGTCTCGTCGACGGCGCGGCTCTGGATCACGGCGGGTTTGCCGTCCCAATGCCAGGGCAAGCGGAAACGCGTGAGCGCGCGCGTCAACACCGGCTCCTGCAATTCGGCCTGCTGCCAGCTCTTGCCCTCGTCGAGCGAGACCTCGACGCTCTTGACCTTGCCGTGACCGCTCCAGGCGATGCCGGTAATCTCGTGAAAGCCCTGCGCGGTCAGCTTCTGCCCGCCGGACGGCCGCGTGATGATCGACTTGGCTTCCATATAGAAGGTGAATTCGCGCGACGTGCCGTCGGGCATCGGATCGGTGTATTTCGAGGTCTCCTCGCGCGAATAGGCCGGCTCGGCGACGACCTTGAGCCGGCGCAGCCACTTCACGTTCATGTTGCCCTCGAAGCCGGGCAGCAACAGGCGCAGCGGATAGCCCTGCTGCGGGCGCAGCCGCTCGCCATTCTGGCTGTAGACCAGCATGGCGTCGTCGAGGCATTTCTCGATCGGGATCGAGCGCGTCAACGCAGCGGCGTCGGCGCCTTCGGCCACGATCCATTTGGCGCCGGCCTGCAGGCCCGCTTCGTCCAGCACCGTCTTCAGCGGCACGCCGGTCCATTCCGCACAGCTCAGCAGGCCGACGAGGTCGGAGGCCGTCTTGCCGTACGGCTTGGTGTAGACCGGATTGCCGGAGCACTCGAGGAAGTGGATGCGCGACTGCGACGGAAAGCGGCGGATGTCCTCCATCGTGAACACCAGCGGGCGATCGACCATGCCATGCAGCACCAGCCGGTGCTCGGCCGGGTCGATGGTCGGCACGCCGCCATGGTGGCGTTCGTAGAACAAACCGTTCGGCGTGATGATGCCGTCGAGCTCCTGCAGCGGCGTGCGGCCCGAAGCGGAGATGTATTGCGGCAGCGTCTTCGAGATGTTCTTGACGACAGCCTTCTCGTGAACCGACGGCGTGCCATAGGGCTGGCTTCCCATCGGGTCGCCGGGCGCTTTCATCCATTCCGGCACATTGGGCGGAAGATTATTCCCCTGTTCGGCAAGCGCGGTAGAACCGGCAACTCCCGATATGGCGGAGCCACCGGCCAGTGCTGCGCCGGCCTGAAGGAATCGCCTGCGAGACGCCTCTCGCACGCGCTTGTCCGTCGTGTGTTCGCTCATCGACGTTTTCCTCTGACGTTACCAGAGCATGATCCGGAAAAGTGCGAAGCGGTTTTCCGAAAAGATCATGCCAGGACAACAATCCAAAGCGCGATGGCGATTCATCGGGCTTTGGTGCAGCCTAACACCAAAGGGCTGAGGCGAGGCAATGCTCTATCGCGCAGAGCTGCATCGACAGCGCGTCGTGGCCGCTGCTTACCGGTCCTGACCTGCGTTGCCACTCACATCCGTTCGCCGGGCAATTGACTGGCTTGCTTCACCCACGCGGTGAACTGGGCTTCGTCGAGCTCGTCGTTCTCGTGAATGTCGAGATAGCGCGTGTGCTGCTGCTTGGACTCGCCCGGCGGCACCGGATGCAGCGACGCACCGCGAAAGAAAGCCACCTTGACGTAGCGCGTGAAGACATGGATGCCGAGGAACCAGCCGTCGCCTTCCATGCCGTAGAGCGGCGAGTTCCACTTCACCGCCTTGTGCACGCCGGGGACGGCACGCACGATGAGCGCGTCAAGCTTGCGCCCGACGTCGCGCTTCCACCCGGGCATCGCGGCGATATAGGCTTGCACCGGAGCATCGCCATAGCCTTTTGCGATCTGCGGATTGCTGCCCGCGAGCAGACGCGGCTTTGCAGAGCCACGCTTCGCGGCGCTCTTTTTCGCCCCCTTCGCCGACGTCTTTCGCGTCTTGCCAGCCATTGTGCCCGCTCTCACCGGTTCAAATTTCGCGCGGCGCAGCGTCCGCCGCCGCGAACCGGATCATATCGGTTGCGCGTCGGCGCTGTCGTCAGCGACCGCGGGTGTTCGCGGCGGCGTATCGACGCGCTCGGGCGGCCTTCGTGCGGCGGTCTCGCATCTAGTCGATCACGGGCGGGGTGCCGTGGGTGTGAAACGACTCGATCGTCTTCAACCCCCACGCCTGTCCCTTCCTGCGCTCTTCCTCGGTCCACACGATCGGCTTCCAGTCCGGCGCGAGGATCAGGCGTGCGCCGGCGTTGGCGACCTCGACGCGGTTGCCGCCGGGTTCATAGACATAGAGGAAGAAGGTCTGCTGGATCGCGTGCTTGTGCGGCCCGGTCTCGATATGCACCCCGTGCTCGAGAAAAATATCCGCGGCCCGCAGGATCTCCTCGCGGCTGTCGAGCGCGTAGGTAACATGGTGAAACCGGCCGGGCTTGCCGTAATGGTCGCGCGTATAGGCGAAGTCGTAGCTCTTGTTCGACATCGTCATCCACATCGCGGCTTCCGTGCCGTCGTTGAGCACGATCTGCTCGGTGGTGCGGCAGCCGAGGTAGTCTTCGAAGAACAGACGGTTGGCCTTGATGTCGACCGCAAGGCAATTGAGATGGTCAAGCCGGCGGACATTGACGCCGCGCGCCGGAAAGCGCTGCGCCTGGTTTTTCAGCGCGGGCTTCAGCTCGGCCGGCGCCTCGTACCACTCGGTCTCGTAATAGAGCTCGATGACATGGCCGTCGGGATCGCGGCAGCGGAATGCCGGCCCCTGCCCCATGTCACCGTCGATCCAGCCGATATCGAAGCCCGAGCCCTTCAGCGCGGCAACGCGGCGTTCGAGCGCCTGCGGGCTGCGCGCCCGCAGCGCCATGTGCTCCATCCCCGAAGTCTTCGACGCCGTCAGCTTCAGCGAATAGCGCTCGTAATCGTCCCAGCCGCGCAGATAGACCGACTCGCCCTTGCGGCCGCTGACGGTCATGCCCATGACGTCGACAAAGAATTTCAGGCTCTCGTCCGGCTTCGGCGTCAAAAGCTCCATGTGCCCGAGATGCGCGAGATCGAAGATCGGTTCCGGCTGCATGGACGGTCTCCCTCCGCGACGACGCCGGATCGACGACTTGCGGTTGGACAGGTGAGCGGCGCGCCGATTTGTACTAGTGTACAAATGATTAGGTCCCGTCAACAAATTACTGGCGACGGCAATTGCGCTCGCAGGGCATTCCGTGGCCGGAATCACCTCGTGAAAGCGGTCAAGGCAGGCGTCAGGCGACCGAGACAGCCTTCTCGTGATCCGACGACAGGAGCTTGCGGATTTCAGCCGATGACACCGGCCGGCTGAACAGATAGCCCTGCATCTCGGTGCAGCCGAGGATGCGCAGCAGGTTGCGCTGCTGCTCGGTCTCGACGCCCTCCGCGGTCGTGGTCATGTCGCTGGCAGCGGCGATGTTGACGACGGCCTGGACGATCGTGGACGACGCGCCGGTCCCGGCGAGATCCTTGATGAAGGCGCGATCGATCTTGATCTTGTCGAAGGGGAAGCGCTGCAGATAGCTCAGCGAGGAATAGCCGGTGCCGAAATCGTCGAGCGCGATACGGACGCCGAGTTCGCGCAGCTGATGCAGGATATCGAGCGCAGCCTCGTCGTCGCGGATCAGCACCGCCTCGGTGATCTCGAGCTCGAGCCGCGAAGGTGCCAGACCTGTCGCGGCGAGCGCGGCGGCGACGTTGAGTGCCAGCGTCTGGCTCTTGAACTGGATCGGAGACACGTTGACCGCGACATGAACATGCTCCGGCCAGTTCATCGCCTCGCGGCACGCGGTGTTGAGCACCCAGTGACCGAGATCGTTGATCAGGCCGGTGTCCTCGGCGATCGGGATGAAATCCGCCGGCGAGATGGTGCCGCGTTCGGGATGACGCCAGCGCACCAGCGCCTCGCAGCAACTGACCTGGCCCTCCTCGAGATGGAGCAGCGGCTGATAGTGCAGCTCGAAGCTGCCGTCGGCGATCGCCTGGCGCAGCTCGAGCTCGAGGCTGCGCCGCGCCTTGGCGCGTGCATCCATGCCGGTCTCGAAGAACCGGTAGGTGCGGCGGCCGTCGCTCTTGGCTCCGTAGAGCGCGAGGTCGGCATTGCGCAGCAATTGATCGATGTCGAGGCCGTCGGCGGGCGCAACGGCGATGCCGATGCTGGCATCGGTGGTGATCAGATGCCCGCTGCAGTCGATCGGCCGGCGGATCGCCTGATAGATCGCAGCGAGGAGCTGCATGGTCTCGGTCTGATCGCGGACGGCGGTCTGGATCACGGCAAACTCGTCGCCGCCGAGCCGCGCCGCGACGTCGGTGTCCCCAACGCAGCCGCGCAGGCGGTCGGCGATCGCCCTGAGCAATTCGTCGCCGATCTGATGGCCGAGCGCGTCGTTGACGGCCTTGAACTCGTCGATGTCGATATACATGACCGCGAGCTGCTGATCCGGCCGGATCGCCTTCAGCGCCCGCTCCAGGCGTTCGCGGAACAGCACGCGGTTCGGCAGGTCGGTCAGCGCATCATAGTGCGCCATGTGGGCGATCTTGTTCTCGGTGCGCGCACGCTCGGTGACATCCTGGATGGTCGCCACCCAGCCGCCTTCCGGCAGCGGCTTGTTGACGATCTCGATCGCGCGCCCGCCCGGCGCCTGCGTCAGCTGACGCGTGGCGCGGCCAAGCTTCACGTTGCCGATGATGGCGTCGCAGAAGTCGTCGACATCGCCGTCGAACGAGCCCGTCTCCTGTCTATGCGCAATCAGCCGGTGCATCGTGCAGCCGGGCTTGGCGACGTCGGGCGAAAGCCCGAACATCTCGATGTAGGGGCGGTTGCAGATGATGATGCGCGCCGATGCATCGTAGAGCACGAGGCCCTGCGGAATGTTGTTCACGGCGGTCATGAGATTGCGACGTTCGGTGGCGAGCCGCTCGTCGGAGATTTCGTGCCGCTTGAGCAACAGGAAGACGATCACGGCCATGATCGCGAATGCCGCCATCAGCAGGCCTTCGCGCTCACTCCATTGCGCGGTCGCGCTTCCGAGCAGGCTGCCGACCAACAGGCCGGCACAGAACGCCAGCCCCTTGGTCGAGCCAGCATCGGCATTTCCTGACGATGAATTGCGGTGTTCGATGCGCACGCTGATCTCTCCCAGGGCGCGGCATCGTTACGCAGCACAAATGGAAAGGTCGTTACAACTCGCAGTTAGCAATCGGTTACGCGATACCGGGCGACAGCGTATGACAAATCGCGCCCATTGCCCCGTAAACCTACGGAGCTGCCGATGCACTCCTCAGAGATGGTGAATCCCGCCTTAACGGAAAAACCGGGAAACAAACGCGGCTGTGCCGGAAAGCGACGATTCCACCGCCGATGCGCGCGACAGCGCATAATCTCCCGGTACGACAGAAACAAATCGTCACCGGGAAGGTGTAGATTTAGCCGATGCGGAACCCCGGCGATTTAACGGTTTTTCCAATCCCGGGCGGGCATATTGGTCCGGACATTTAGATTTTGAGAACGAGCCAGGCTGGAACTGTGACACCCTTCGGACGTGTGATCTCTGTGCGCGGCTCGCAGGCCCGGGTTGGGCTGCTGGCGGGCGGCCAGATGCAACTTTCAGAGATGCGAGCGACCGTCGGCCGGTTCGTCAGTATCCGCTGCGCGAGCTCGGTCATCGTCGCCATGATCACCGAAGTGACGTGCGAGAACCTGCCGGCGTCCGACGAATACATGGCGACCGCCTCGGTCGACCTGCTGGGCGAGATCCTGGGCGGCGACCGCCCGAAATTCCAGCGCGGTGTCACCCACTATCCGACCATCGGCGACAGCACCGATCTGATCACGAACCAGGAGCTGCGCACGGTCTATGCGCCGAGCGGCTCGGACCAGATCAATGTCGGCACGCTGCAGCAGGATCGTTCTGTCATCGCCTATGTCGACGTCGAGGAGATGCTGTCCAAGCACTTCGCGGTGCTCGGCTCGACCGGCGTCGGCAAGTCGACCGGCGTGTCGCTGCTGCTCAACGAGATCCTGAAGTCGCGGCCGAACCTGCGCATCTTCCTGCTCGACGTGCACAACGAATACGGCCGCTGCTTCGGCGAGCGCGCGCAGGTGCTCAACCCGCGGAACCTGAAGCTGCCGTTCTGGCTGTTCAACTTCGAAGAGATCGTCGACGTGCTGTTCGGCGGCCGGCCCGGCGTGCCCGAGGAGCTCGACATTCTCGCCGAAGTGATCCCGATGGCGAAGGGCATCTACACCCAGTACCAGAACTCCGACCGGGTCGGTCTCGGGCTGAAGCGCATTGACCCCAAGCAGGTCGGCTACACCGTCGATACGCCGGTGCCCTATCGTCTGGTCGACCTGATCTCGCTGATCGACGAGCGCATGGGCAAGCTGGAGAACCGCTCCTCGCCGCATCATCTATCACAAGCTGATCTCGCGCATCGACGCGGTGCGCAACGATCCGCGCTACGCCTTCATGTTCGACAATGCCAATGTCGGCGGCGATACCATGGCCGAGGTGATCAGCCATCTGTTCCGCCTGCCCGCCAACGGCAAGCCGATGACGATCATGCAGCTCGCCGGCTTCCCCGCCGAAGTCGTCGACTCCGTGGTGTCGGTGCTGTGCCGCATGGCGTTCGATTTCGGGCTGTGGAGCGACGGCGTCTCGCCGATGCTGTTCGTCTGCGAGGAAGCGCACCGCTACGCCTCGGCCGACCGCAATATCGGCTTCGGGCCGACCCGCAAGGCGGTGTCGCGCATCGCCAAGGAAGGCCGCAAATACGGCGTCTATCTCGGCCTGATCACCCAGCGTCCGGCCGAGCTCGACGCGACCATCATCTCTCAGTGCAACACGCTGTTCACGATGCGCCTCGCCAACGACCGCGACCAGGCGCTGCTGCGCTCCGCCGTCTCGGACGCCGCCGCCAACCTGCTGTCCTTCGTGCCCTCGCTCGGCACCCGCGAGGTGCTGGCGTTCGGCGAAGGCGTGGCGCTGCCGACCCGGCTGCGCTTCAAGGAGGTGCCGCCGCACCAGCTGCCGCGCGGCGAGGCCACCATCGCCACGGTACCGTCGGTCACCGCCGGCCATGACATGCATTTCGTCAGCGCCGTGCTGGAGCGCTGGCGCGGCGCCACCTCGCATCGCGATAGCCCGAGCAGCGACGCCAACTTCAACTCTGCGGCGCCGGCGCGCAGCATGGCGCCGGCCGAGGCGCCGATGCTGCAGCCCTCGCTCGGCCTCGATCCGGACCGCTTCTCGCTGCTGAAGAGGCCGCTGCGTTAGCCGAATTCCGCCAAGGCGCCGATGCGCCTTGCGCCCAAGGCGTCATCCACTATGGTCTCGCGTGACGCCGCATCCAGGCGGCACGCCGGAACCATCTCATGACGCAGCCGACCGTAAAACGCTTCCCGACGCCCGCTCTCGACAAGCTCCCCGAGGACATCCGCGCCCGCATCCTGGCGGTGCAGGAGAAATCCGGCTTCGTGCCGAACGTCTTCCTCACCTTGGCCTATCGCCCCGACGAGTTTCGCGCCTTCTTCGCCTATCACGACGCGCTGATGGAAAAGGACTCCGGCCTCTCGAAGGCCGAGCGCGAGATGATCGTGGTGGCGACCAGCGCCGCCAACCAGTGCCAGTATTGTGTGATCGCCCACGGCGCGATCCTGCGCATCCGCGCCAAGAATCCCGAGATCGCCGACCAGATCGCGGTCAACTACCGCAAGGCCGACATCACGCCGCGGCAGCGCGCGATGCTCGACTTCGCCATGAAGGTGAGCCGCGCCGCCGAGGAAGTCTCGGAGGCGGACTTCGCCGCGCTTGCCGCCCACGGCTTCAGCGACGACGACGTCTGGGACATCGCCGCGGTTGCGGCATTCTTCGCGCTGTCGAACCGGCTCGCCAACGTCACCGGCATGCGGCCGAACGGCGAGTTCTACATGCTCGGCCGGCAGCCGAAATAGAGGACGCCTTGGCGGACTGGAGCGAGATCGTCCTGCGTCTCGGCGCGGCCACCCTTGCCGGCTGCGCGATCGGGCTCGACCGTGACCTGCGCGGCAAGCCGATCGGCCTGAAGACGCTGGGTCTCGTCAGCCTCTCGACAGCCATGGTCGTGCTGCTGGCATTGCAGGCCGTCGAGCCCGGCAAGTTCACCGACGCGGTGAGCCGCGTGATCCAGGGCGTGCTGACCGGCATCGGATTTCTCGGCGCCGGCGTGATCGTGCGGCAGGGCGACCGCTTCCAGGTCCGCGGACTGACCAGCGCCGCATGCGCTTTCTTCGCCGCTTGCGTCGGCATCGTCTGCGGCGCCGGACATTGGCCGATCGTCGTCACCGCCGTCGCGCTGGCGTTCCTGCTGTTGACCTTCGGCAAGCGGACCGAGCGGTGGCTGCACTACGCGCTCGGCGGCAGGGAGGATCAGCACGGGCCGGCGGAGGCGGCAGATCAGTCGTCAGATGCCGGCCCGCACCAGCCGGGCAAATAGACCGCGTCCTTGCTGCGGCCGAGCGCCAGTCCCTTCTCCAGCGCCTTGGCGAAATTATTCTCCACCGTCTTGCGCGGGATGTGGCGGCGCAGGAAATCGGCCCACAGGAATTCGCTGAATGGCGTCGTGTCCTTGGCAAAGCCGCCCGCCCGGCGCATCTCGCCGGCGAGGCTGCGGAACGGATCGTCCCTGAGGTCCTTGATCGATTTCGGAATGTCTTTGAAGTGGCGGCGCTCGCCCTTGGAATCGTAGGGATAGACCCAGCGCTTGTTGTCCATCACGCCCCAGAACACGTCACGCTCGACCATCGTGAGATCGCCGATCACCGTGACCAGGATGTCCTTGACGCCCTCGTCGTGCAGCGCCCGCGCCATGTGATGGTGATCGACCACGTAGTAGCGATCGTCGGGACCATGGACGACCGGGATCATGTGCTTGCCCAGCAGTTCGGCGCGCTTCTTGTCCGACTTGTGCTCGCGCCAGCGCTTCCGCTTCTCCGTCACCTCCTGCATGCCGACCGTCATCTGGGTCGGCCGCAGCGACAGGATCGGGACCGGTTTGACGTAAGGCTCGCGCGTGTGGGCCATGATTTATGCTCCCTTTTGACCGGCACTCCGGAACGGGTTCCACTATGTCATGAGCCCGCAGGCGGGTGAAAGAGTCCGGTGCGCCGGAATGGCTTCACGAAGCGGTGGGGGCCGATGGCCGGATGGTCCGGCCTCGGCTGTCGATGCTCCCGGGCTGTCAATGCCCGGGCTGTCAATGCCCGGGCTGTCAATGCCCGGGCGCGCAGCCTCAACCTCCGTGACGGCGTTGCAGCGCAAACTGTGCATGCGCGAAGGTCGAACGAATATGTCGACATGGTCATCGCCGAGCATCCCGCGCGCCGCAGCAGCCGCCTCGACGGCAAGCCAGTTCCTGGAGGTGATCGACGCATGAATACCACCTCTGCGCGCACCAAGATTTTAGGTGTGAAGTGCAGCGAACATGCTAAACATAATCGGCGACGCGACCGGACTGACAACAGTGAAGACGCAGCGGCCAATCTCCTCGGATGCCGAGCACGTGGTGCTCAAATTCCGGCCGCGTACCTCGGCGCAGCCGCCCGGCAAGCGCGAGGAGCCGCACCGAACGACGCGCCCGGCTTCCGTTGCCAGCGATCTCTCTCGCTATGAGAAGCCGCGCGAGGAGCCGGACGATTTCCGCCAGCGCATGCTCGCCAACATCGCCGCCTTCGCCTTCACGGTGGCGCTCACCGCGATCGGCATCTGGCTTGCCATGAGCATCGCCGATTTGCGCAAGACCCAGGATTGCGTGCTGATGGGCCGCCGGGATTGCGCGAAGATTACGGTGATGCCGCGCAGCTAGGCTGGCCGGAACCCTGCCCAAAAACCGTCCTTGCGAGGCCGGCCAAGCTCCATTGAACTAACGGCCCTGCTCCGATATACGGGCACACGACTCCGGCACCAGCAATCGGGCATTCCGGGGCAACGCGCCCGCCTCCTCTGAGCCGACCCGGAATTACCTTCAATATATCAAAGGCTTAATGATGTCCTCCACATTCGAGCAGATCGCCAACATTATCGCGGAGACCTGCGACATCCCGCGCGACACGATCAAGCCGGAGAGCCACGCGATCGACGATCTGGGGATCGACAGCCTCGACTTCCTCGACATCGCGTTTGCCATCGACAAGGCCTTCGGGATCAAGATGCCGCTCGAAAAGTGGACCCAGGAGGTCAACGACGGCAAGGCCACGACTGAGCAGTATTTCGTGTTGAAGAATCTCGCCGACCGCATCGACGAGCTGGTTGCAGCCAAGAACGCGGGCACGGGCTCGGGCTCGTAATCGCCCATCATGCAGCTCGAGATCTTTCAGCTGATTGATCGGATCGTCGACCTCAACCTCGACGCAAGGACCATTGTCGTCGAGGCGGATGTCCCGCCCGACAGCCATTCGGTGTTCGCGGGGCACTTCCCGGGCTATCCGATCATGCCCGGCGTGCTGCTGACCGAAGCAATGGCCCAGAGCTCGGGCTGGCTGATCCTTGGTCTGACCAAGTTCGAGCGGATGCCCTTCCTTGCCATGGTCAAGGAAGCCAAGATGCGCGGCTTCGTCAGCCCCGGCTCGGTCCTGACCATCGAGGCCAAGATCGAGCACGAAGGTTCAGGCTTCGCCGTGACCTCGGCGAAGGTTCGCGTCGGCAAGGAGCTCAAGTGCAATGCCGAGCTGACCTTCCGTCACATCCCCTTCCCCAGCCCGGACTTGCGCGTGCACATGGATGCGATGGCCGCCAAGATCGGGTTTCCGCAGCAGGCACTGAGTAATGGCTGAGAAGGAAGTCTGGATCACCGGCGTAGGCCTGCTCTCCTCGCTTGGCGAGGGACTGGATGCGCATTGGGAGGCGCTCGGCGCCCGGCGCGTCAATGCCGACGAGAAGCGTCTCGCGCCATACGTGATCCATCCGATCGCTCCCGTCAGCTTCGACGCCCAGATCCCGAAGAAGGGCGATCAGCGTCAGATGGAAACCTGGCAGCGGATCGGCACCTATGCCGCCGGGCTGGCGCTCGATTCCGCCGGCGTCAAAGGCAATCAGGAAATCCTGTCGCGGATGGACATGATCATCGCAGCCGGTGGCGGCGAGCGTGACCTCACTGTCGACCTCGCGATCATGAACGCCGACGCACAGGGCAAGCTGCCGCCAGCCCTCCTCAACGAGAAGCTGATGAACGAGCTGCGCCCGACGCTGTTCCTGGCGCAGCTCTCCAACCTGCTCGCCGGCAACATCGCGATCGTTCACGGCGTGTGCGGGACCTCGCGCACCTTCATGGGCGAGGAAGCCTCAAGCATCGACGCGGCACGGATCGCGGTCGCGCGCATTGGAGCCGGCCAGAGTGACATCGCCTTGGTCGGCGCCGCTCATAACGGCGATCGCGGCGACCTCTTGATGCTCTATGCATTCGGCGATCTCGCCCTCAAGGACCAGCATAGCTCGGTCTGGGCCCGCAGGAACAACCCGGGCTTTGCCATCGGCTCCGCCGGCGCCTTCCTCGTGATGGAATCGCGCGAACATGCCGAGGCCCGCGGCGCAAAGCCGTACGCCAAGCTGACCAAGGTTGTCGCCGACCTTGCCCGACGCAAGGAGCCGGGCGCCGTGACGAAATCGCTGCAGGCGTTGTGGCCGCAGCTCGGTGTCAGCGGCGACAACGGTATCCTGATCACGGGCGCGACCGGCGCCGAGCCTGCGACCGCCGAAGAGCGCGCATTCCTCAGCCAGCATGCCGACTTTGCCGTCCGCGCCACCGGAACGACCTTCGGCCACACTATGGAGGCGCAATTCCCGCTTGGGCTCGCGCTGGCCGCGTTGTCGATCTCGCGCGGCGCGCTCTATCCGGCCAACGACCCGACCGGGCTGGAGGTTGAAAAGACCGAAGCGCCAACCCAGATTGTGGTGTTGGGGGTCGGCCACTGGCAGGGCGAAGGCATGGCACTGGTCGAGGCCGTCAGTTAGAGCATGATCCGGACAATTGTTTCCGAACATCATGCTCGAACAAACAACTAGGGTGCGATGAAGCTCATCGCACTTTAAGTCCGGCGCAAGCACCGACGGGGACACCATGACAGCACCACGCGATAAATTCGGCCGACCGATCGTTGTCGTGACCGGCATGGGAATCGTGACGTCGCTCGGCGGCGGCAAGACCGACAATTGGAAGCGCCTCACCGCGGGTGAGTCCGGCATCAAGACCGTGACACGCTTCCCGCTCGACAGTATGAAGACGACGATGGCCGGCGCCGTCGATTTCGTCACCGTCGACCCGTTCTCCTCCACCAGCCTGTCGCAGCGTCTGGCGGAGATCGCGACCGAAGAAGCGCTCGAGCAAGCCGGCATCGGCAGCAAGGGCGACTTTCCCGGCCCGCTGTTTCTGGCAGTCGCCCCGATCGAGACCGAGTGGCCGCAGCGGCTCGAAGTCGCGCGCGAGGTTCCGACCAAGGACTTTGGAATCATTGAATACCTTGCGACCTGTAGCGGCGGGAAGTTCGCGCACTTTCACCGGCGCTTCACCTTCGGCTCCGTCGCGCTCAACCTCGCCGAGACCTTCGGCACCAAAGGGTCGCCGATTTCGCTGTCGACGGCTTGCGCCTCCGGCGCGACCGCGATCCAGCTCGGCGTCGAGGCGATCCGCCGCGGCGAAACCGATGCAACGCTGTGCATCGCGACCGACGGCTCGGTCAATCCCGAAGCCATGGTGCGCTTCTCGCTGCTGTCGGCTCTCTCCACCCAGAACGACCCGCCGCAGGCCGCTTCGAAACCGTTCTCGAAGAACCGCGACGGCTTCGTGATGGCCGAGGGCGCCGGTGCGCTGGTGCTCGAGAGCTACGACGCCGCGATGGCGCGCGGCGCGCGCATCCTCGGCGTCGTTGCCGGCTGCGGCGAGCTCACCGATTCCTTCCACCGCACCCGCTCGAGCCCGGACGGCAAGCCGGCGATCGGCTGCGTGCGCAAGACGCTCGCCGATGCCGGAATGGAGCCCGAGCAAATCGATCACATCAACGCGCACGGCACCTCGACGCCGGAAAACGACAAGATGGAGTATCTTGCGACGTCGGCCGTGTTTGGCGAACACACCAAAAACATTCCGGTGTCGTCGAACAAGTCGATGGTCGGCCACACCATCTCGGCCGCCGGTGCGGTCGAGGCGATCTTCTCGCTGCTCACGCTCGAGCATCAGCGGATTCCACCGACGATCAACTACGAGGTGCCCGATCCCGCGATCCCGTTCGACGTGGTCGGCAACAAGGCGCGCGATGCCAAGGTGACCGCCGTGATGTCGAACTCGTTCGGGTTCGGCGGGCAGAACGCCTCACTGATCCTGACGCGCGAGCCGGCCTAGCGCCCTCGCCTCATCAGATGAAACGCCTGCTCCTTCGCACCAGGGCGCACCTGCGTGACGCCGCGAAGCCCGTGACCGACGCGGCGATCGGCGGGCTGACGATCGGCCTGCTGCGTACGACGCGCTACTTCGATCCCGAGAAGACCGCAAGATTCTTCGGCCGCGCCGCGCATTTCATCGGCCGCCGGCTGCGCGAGGATCGCATCGGCCGCGAGAACCTCAAGGCCGCCTTCCCGGAAAAGTCACCGGAGGAGATCGAGGAGATCCTGACGGGCGTCTGGCACAACCTCGGACGCATCGGCGCTGAATTCGCGCACATCGACCGCATCTGGGACCACGATCCCCAGAATCCCGACAAGCCGGGTCGCGTCGAATTCTCGGCGCGCAGCAAGCAGCTGTTCGATCAGTTGCGTGACGACGGCAAGCCGGCACTGTTCTTCGCCGCACATCTCGGCAACTGGGAGCTCTCTCCAATTGCCGCCGCAGCGCATGGGCTCGACGCCACCATCCTGTTTCGCCGGCCGAACATCGAAGCCGCCGACCGCGCCATCGAACGCATCCGCGCGGTCAATCTGGGCACGCTGGTGCCGGCCGGCCGTGACGCGCCGCTCAAGCTGGCGCAGGCGCTGAAGAACGGCCAGCACGTCGCGATGCTGGTCGATCAGTATTTGACCAACGGCGTTCCCGTCACCTTCTTCGGCCGCAAGACCACCGCAAATCCGCTGCTGGCGCGCCTGCGCCGGCAGATCGATTGCCCCATCCACGGCACGCGGATCATCCGCCTGCCCGACGGCCGCTTCCGCGGTGAGGTCACCGAGGAAGTCAAGCCGGTGTTCGACGCATCCGGCCAGATCGATATCCAGGGCACCATGCAGGCGATCACCGACGTCGTCGAGGGCTGGGTCCGTGAGTATCCCGATCAATGGCTCTGGCTGCACCGGCGCTGGCGGTAGACGGAGACTGTCATTCGTCATTGCGAGCGAAGCGAAGCAATCCATCTCGCCACTTGCGGAGCCATGGATTGCTTCGTCGCTGACGCACCTCGCAATAACGGCACGCTACTGCGACGAGTATGTCATTTCCCGGTCTTCACTCTCGTCCACAGGCGATTGATGATCCGCTGCGTCGCGGGATCGCGCGCCGTGATCACGAACAGCTTCTTCTGCATCGCCTCATCGGGATAGATGTTCTTGTCGTTGAAGATCTTCGGATCGATCAGCTTCTGGCTCGCCAGATTGCCGTTGGCGTAGGACAGGAAGTTCGAGTTCTTCGCCGCGATCTCGGGACGGTACAGGTAGTTGATCAGCTCATAGGCCTCAGCGACGTTCTTCGCATCCGCGGGGATCGCGAGATTGTCGAAGAACATCTGCGCACCCTCCTTCGGGATCGTGTAACCGATCTCGACGCCGGTGTTGGCTTCCGCCGCCCGGCTGCGCGCCTGCATGATGTCGCCCGACCATCCGACCACGAAGCAGATCTCACCCGAGGCCAGCGCGCTGAGATATTCGGACGAGTGGAATTTGCGCACATAGGGCCGGATCTTGATGACGAGATCGGCGGCCTTCTCGAGGTCGGCCTGCTTGGTCGAGTTCGGATCGAGGCCGAGATAGCTCAGCGCCGCCGGCAGGATGTCGTCGGCGGAATCCAGCATGTGGATGCCGCAATCCTTGAATTTCGCGAGGTTCTCCGGCTTGAACACCATGTCCCAGCTGTCGATCTTCGCGTCCGGACCGAGTATCTTCTGCGCGATCTTGACGTTGTAGCCGATGCCGGTGGTGCCCCACATGTAGTTGGCGCCGTAGCTATTGCCGGGATCGTAAGTCGCAAGTTGGCTCGTCACCACGGGCCATGCATTGGCGAGGTTCGGCAGCTTCGACTTGTCGAGCTTGAGGAACACCTTCGCGGTGATCTGGCGCTGCAGGAAGTAGCCGGTCGGCACCACGACGTCATAGCCCGACTTGCCGGCGAGCAGCCGCGTCTCCAGCGTCTCGTTGGCGTCGAACGTATCGTAGACCACCTTGATGCCGGTTTCCTTGGTGAAGTCCTCGAGGACTCCTGGCGCCATGTAGTTCGACCAGTTGTAGAAGTTGACCGTGCGCTCCTCGGCGTCAGCGGACGCCGAGAGCAGCAGGACCGTCGCGACCGCGCCGACGAAGCTGACGAGACGACGATTCTGCTCTCGCATTCTGGCCTACCTCTTGCGGTGGTGAACGGCATCCGACAACCGCTCCAGCGCGGCGTCGAGTGTCGAGTCCTTCTTGGCGAAACAAAAACGCACGACCGACGTCACCGCATCCTGCTCGTAGAACGCCGACACCGGGATCGCCGCAACCTTGTAGTCCTGCACGATCCGCCAGCAAAACTCCGCATCGGTCTCGTTGAGCCCGAGCGGCGACAGGTCCACGGTGAGGAAGTAGGTCCCCTGCGACTTCAGCACCGGAAAGCCGATGCTCTCCAACCCCTTGGTCAGGCGGTCACGGCTCCGCGCCATGTCCTTGCGCATGTCGAGGAAATAGTCGTCGGGCTTGCCGAGGCCAAATGCCACCGCCGCTTGCAAATTGGGCGCCGTCGTGAAGGTGAGGAACTGGTGCACCTTCGCAGCGACGCGCAGCAGCGGCGGCGCGGCGCAGACGAAGCCGATCTTCCATCCGGTCAGCGAGAAGATCTTGCCGGCGCTGCCGACCTTGATGGTGCGGTCGCGCATGCCCGGGATCGTGATCAGCGGGATGTGCTCGCGGCCGTCGAACACCACGTGTTCCCAGACCTCGTCGCAGATCGCGACCGCGTCGAATTCCTGGCAGAACCGCGCCAGCAGTTCGAGGTCCTCGCGCGGATAGACCACCGCCGCCGGATTGAGCGGATTGTTGAACAGCACCGCCTTGGTCTTGTGGTTGAAGACGCTGCGCAGCATCTCCTCGCTCAGCCGCCACTCCGGCGGTTCGAGCCGCAGCAGCCGCGGAATGCCGCCAGCCTGGCGGATGATCGGCAGATAGGAATCATAGACCGGCTGGAAGCACACCACCTCGTCACCGGGCTCGACCACGGAGAGGATCGAGGCGGTCAGCGCCTCGGTGCCGCCCGAGGTGACCATCACCTCGGTCATCGGATCGAGCTTGAGTCCGTGCCAGTGGCCGTAATGCGATGCGATCGCCTGACGGAGTTCCGGGATGCCCATCATCGACGGATATTGATTATAGCCGTTGATCGAGGCGTCCGCGGCGGCGCGGCGGATGTCCTCCGGACCGGGATCGTCGGGAAAGCCCTGGCCGAGATTGATGGCGTTGTTGTCGCGCGCGGCCTGCGACATCGCCTCGAAGATAGTGACAGGAAGGTCCGCGAAGACCTTGTTCATGGAGGTCATGTCAGGGATCAGCCGCCGGTCTTGGTCGGCAGTCCCGCCGCCTTCCAGCCGATGATGCCGCCCGCCAGATGCTTGTCATAGGGCAGGCCCGCGGCTTGGGCGGCCAGCGAGGCCGTCACCGAGCGCTTACCGGAGCGGCAGGCGAACACCACCTGCTTGCCCTGCGGATCCGGAATCGCCGCCGGGTCGAACGTCGACAGTGGCACCACAACGCCATCGGGATAGGCCTCGACGGCGACCTCGTTCGGCTCACGGACGTCGACCAGGAGATAGCGGCCTTCCGCTATGCCCTTCGACACCTCGTCCGGAAACAAATCTTCCACCTTGTGGTCCGCCACGGAAATATCCTCCCGACATGATCTTTGGCGAGCATCGCGCGGCTCACCGTTCCGGGCCGCAAAGTCGCCTCTTGCGCGGAGAAAATCAAGCGTCCGAAACGGGTTAGATGCCACGCGGAATCGCCGGATCGTAGTCCTAGATCGTGACCTGCGTGCCGACCTCGACCACCCGCCCGGTCGGGATCTGGAAATAGTCGGTGGCATCGTTCGACGAGCGGCTCAGCGCGATGAACAGATGGTCCTGCCAACTCGGCATGCCCGAATGCGCCGCCGGCTTCAGCGCACGGCGGGACAGGAAGAACGAGGTCGACATGATGTCGAACTGCCAGCCGAGCTTGCGGGCGATCGCCAGCGTCTTCGGCACGTTCGGCTGTTCCATGAAGCCGAACTTCAGCGTCACCTTGGAGAAGGTCTCACTCAGCTGCTCCATCCGCACCCGCTCGGACGGATCGATGCGCGGCGTCGGCGCGGTCTCGATGGTCAGGATGACGTTCTTCTCGTGCAGCACCTTGTAGTGCTTGAGGCTATGCATCAGCGCGGTCGGCGCGCTGACGGGATCGCTGGTCAGGAACACCGCGGTGCCGGAGACCCGTTGCGGCGGCCGCTTCTCCAGCATCGCGACGAGATCGGCGAGCGGGAATTCCAGCTTGCGCGACTTCTCGAACAACAGCCGGCTGCCGCGCCGCCAAGTGTACATCACCACGATCATGGCGCCGCCAAGCGCGAGTGGCACCCAGCCGCCCTCGAACACCTTGAGCAGGTTGGCGGCCAGGAAGGTGATGTCGAGGAACAGGAAGGGCGCGACCAGCGCGGCGGCCGCGATCGGCGACCAGCGCCAGACCTTCCAGATCACGACAAAGCCCATCATCGCCGTCACCACCATGGTGCCGGTCACCGAGATGCCGTAAGCCGAGGCCAGTGCGCTCGACGAACGGAACATCAGCACCAGCACGATGACCGCGATGAACAGGAAGCGGTTGATGCGCGGCATGTAGATCTGCCCGGAATGCGCTTCCGAGGTGTGGCGGATCTCGAACCGCGGCAACAGGCCGAGCTGGATCGCCTGCCGCGTCAGCGAATACGCACCGGTGATGACGGCCTGGCTCGCGATCACGGTCGCCATGGTCGCCAGCGCTACCATCGGGATCAGCGCCCAGTCCGGGAACATCAGGAAGAACGGGTTCTCGATGCCCTTGGGATTGCCGATCAGGAGCGCGCCCTGCCCCAGATAGTTCAGCGCCAGCGACGGCAGCACGATGAACAGCCACGCGGTCTGGATAGGGCGTTTGCCGAAATGGCCGAGGTCGGCATAGAGCGCCTCGGCGCCGGTCACCGCGAGGAAGACCGCACCGAGCGTGATGAAGCCGATCACGCCGTGATGCAGCATGAACGACACCGCGAGGATCGGATTGAGCGCGAATAGCACTTCGGGATGCCGCGCGATCTGCGGCAGCGCCGCGACCGCGATCAGGGCGAACCATACGCACATCACCGGGCCGAAGAAGGCCGCGACGCGCGCGGTGCCGCGCGACTGCACCGCGAACAGGACGACAAGGATCACCACCGTGAGCGGCACGACATAGGGATCGAATGTCGAGGTGACGAGCTTGATGCCCTCGATTGCCGACAGCACCGAGAGCGCCGGCGTGATGACGGCGTCGCCATAGAACAGCGCGCCGCTGATGATGCCGAGCAGCACGATCGCGGCGCCGCCCTTGGTCGCCGCGCGCTGCGCCAGCGCCATCAGCGCCAGTGTGCCGCCCTCGCCATTGTTGTCCGCGCGCAGCAGGATCACGACGTATTTCAGCGTGACGACGACGATCAAAGCCCAGAGGATCAGCGAGAGCACGCCGAGCACCGCATGCGCCGTCACCGCGCCCTCGCCGCCGGCGGCGGCAACGACGGCCTCGCGCAAGGCGTAAAGCGGGCTGGTGCCGATGTCGCCATAGACGACACCGATGCTGCCGAGCATCAGGGCCTTGAAGGTGGCGGTTGAATGCGCCTCACCATTGCCGTTTGCCGCCGGCGTTTCCGCCGCGGTGATCGCACTCTCGGATGACATGGGGAAGCTGTGCCTCTGTCTTCTGCCGCACCGCACAATGCCGGGTCGCAGCGCTATACTCCCGGCAGGAATGCATAGGTTAGCCCGGATTCAGGCCTCCGCCATGCACATCACGCATGGGTCACGGCCGATCAATGTCAGAATCCTGCGCCCGGTCAGATAGTTACCTGGGTACCCACTTCAACCACCCGGCCGGTCGGGATCTGGAAATAGTCGGTGGCATCATTGGCGGACCGGCTCATCGCGATGAACAGGTGGTCCTGCCATTGCGGCATGCCGGACTGGGCCGACGGCTTCAGCGAGCGGCGCGACACGAAGAACGAGGTCGACATGATGTCGAACTGCCAGCCGAGCTTGCGCGCGACCGCCAGCGCCTTGGGCACGTTCGGCGATTCCATGTAGCCGAAGCGCAGCCGCACCGCGGTGAACTTGTCGCTCACCTTCTCCATGTTGACGCGCTCGGATAGATCGACGCGCGGCGTCGGTGCGGTCTCGATGGTCAGGATCACGTTGTGCTCGTGCAGCACCTTGTTGTGCTTGAGATTGTGCAGCAACGCGGTCGGCACGAAGCTCGGATCGCTGGTCAGGAACACCGCGGTGCCCTTGACGATATGCGGCGGCCGCTTCTCCAGACTGTGGATCAGGTCGCGCAGCGGCACCTCGATGCGTCGGGTCTTGGCGACCAGGATGGCGGCGCCGCGGCGCCAGGTCCAGATCATCGTCGCCATCACGACGCCGAACAGAAGCGGCACCCACGCGCCCTCGAACAGCTTCAGGAGATTGGCGCTGAAGAAGGTCATGTCGACGATCACGAACGGCAGGATCAATGCCGCCGCCGACGCCATGCGCCAGTTCCACAGCTTCCAGATCACGATGAAGCCCATGATGCCGTCGGCGACCATGGTGGTAGAGACGGCGATGCCGTAGGCCGACGCCAGCCCGCTCGAGGTGCGGAACAGCAGCACCAGCAGCAGCACGCCGATCAGCAGCAGCCGGTTGACGCGCGGCAGATAGATCTGACCGGCATGGGTCTCCGAGGTGTAGCGGACCTCGAAGCGCGGCAAGAGCCCAAGTTGCACCGCCTGGCTGATCAGCGAATAGGCGCCGGTGATCACCGCCTGGCTCGCGATCACCGTCGCGGCGGTGGCGAGCCCGACCAGGGGCAGCAGCAGCACGTCGGGCACCATGCGGTAGAACGAGTTCTCGATCGCGCTGGGATCGGACAGCACCAGCGCGCCCTGCCCGAAATAGTTCAGCAGCAGCGACGGCAGCACGAAGAACAACCAGCCGGACTGGATCGGCTTGCGGCCGAAATGCCCGAGATCGGCATACAGCGCCTCGCCGCCGGTCACCGCGAGGAACACCGCGCCCAGCGTCACCAGGCCGATGGTGCCGTGGGTCAGCATGAACTGGAGCGCGTAATAGGGATTGATCGCCGCCAGCACCGACGGGTCGTCCATGATGTGAACGAGCCCCATCACCGCCAGCGAGGCGAACCACACCACCATCACCGGACCGAAGGCGGAAGCGACGCGCGCGGTGCCAGAACTCTGCACAGAGAACAGCACGACCAGGATCAGGATCGTCAGCGGCACCACATAGTGCTCGAGATGCGGGGTGGCGAGCTTGAGGCCTTCGACCGCCGACAGCACCGAGATCGCCGGCGTGATCATGGAATCGCCGATGAACATCGAGGCGCCGACCACGCCGAGCGCGAGCAGCGGCCAGCTGCGCCGACCGATCGCGCGCTGGCCGAGCGCCATCAGCGAGAGCGTGCCGCCCTCGCCATTGTTGTCGGCGCGCAGCAGCAACAGCACGTATTTCGCGGTGACGACGGTGAACAGCGCCCACAGGATCAGGCTGAGCACGCCCAGCACCATGATGCGGGTGACCGGCTGGCCGTGCGCGGCGCCGCCGACCGCCTCACGGAATGCGTAGAGCGGCGAAGTTCCGATATCGCCGAACACCACCCCGATGCTGCCGAGTGTCAGGGCCCAGAAGCTGGAGGTCGGTTGTCCTTCCTGAGCTTCGGTAGATGAGACGCTGACAGCCATGGCGAGGTTGGAACGCCCGATCGGTTGATTTGATCCGCGCGGCTATCGACGCTTCCGCATCGCGTGTCAACCGCGCAACAATGGTAGTTGACGGTAGTATGGTAACCCAGAGCTACGGCTTCAGATCCGGCGGCAGCGGCGGATTTTCCCGCATCAACGTGATGGTCACGCGACGGTTGGCCGGCAGCGTCGGATCGTCGGGAAACAGCGGCTGGCCGTCGGCCTTGCCGGAAACCGCGAAAATATGCGACGGCGGCAGCCCTTCCCGCTCCAAGATCTGCCGCACCGCGTTGGCGCGGTCCGCGGACAGGTCGAAGCCGTCATAATCACTGCGCGCCGGCACGAAGCCTGCGGCCGTATGCCCCACGATCGCGACCCGCAGCGGCGTCGCCTTCAGCGGCGCGGCCAGCTTCTGGATCAGCCGGCGGGTGCGGTCATACGGCTCCCTGGAGCCGTCCGCGAACATCGAGCGGCCGTCCTGGTCGACGATCTCGAGGTTGAGTCCCTCCTTGGTCTCCTCGAACATGATGTTCTTGGAGATCTCGGTCAGCTCCGGCATGTCCTGCAGCGCCTGGCGAAGCGAGGCCGAGGCGAGCGCGAATTCGCGGTCGATCTTCAGCCGCGCGCCGTTGATCTGGCTGCGCTCCTTCTCGTCCGGCGTCGGATTGGCCGAGGAGTCCTCCGGCGAGATGTGCTCGACGTTCTTCAGCTTCGGCCGGGTCGGCAGGCCGTCGGATTCGACGATGCCGGAATAGCGCACATTGGTCTGCACGCCGAAGGCATCGCGCATCGAGCCGGCGACGATCTTCAGCTTGTTGTTGTCCATGGTGGAGAACGCGACGAGCATCACGAAGAAGCTCATCATCAGGCCCATCAGGTCGGCGAAGGTCACGAACCAGCCGTGACCTCCGGTATGGGCGTCGCCGCGCTTTTTCTTGGCCATCGCTGCGTTTCCCGAAAGCGCGGTCCGGTCAGGCCGGAACCGGCTCGCCTTCCTCCTGGCGATGCTTCTCCGGCAGATAGGCCAGCAGCATCTCGCGCACCAGCGCCGGGCTCTTGGAGTCGCGGATCATCAGGATGCCGTCGATGATCAGCGTGCGGTTGGTCTCCTCGTCGAGCAGCTTGCCATGCAACTTGTCGGCAATCGGCAGGCAGAACAAATTGGCGACCAGCGCGCCGTACAGCGTCGCGAGCAGCGCGGTCGCCATGAACGGGCCGAGCTTGGAGGGGTCGGTCATGTTGGCGAACATCTGCACCATGCCGATCAGCGTGCCGATCATGCCAAACGCCGGAGCGCAGTCGCCGATCGCGCGATAGATCTTGCTGCCCTCGTCGAGGTGCATCAGGAAGTTGTCGCGGTCGCGCTCCATGTTGTCGCGGATGAATTCGAGGTCGTAACCGTCGGCGACGTAACGGATGCCCTTGGCGAGGAACGGCTCGTCGGTCTCGACCTTTTCCAGGCCGACCGGCCCCTGCTTGCGGGCGATCTCGGCGATGCGGGCGAGCTCGTCGACGAGGTCGCGGGCCGACAGCCGGCTCATCGTGAAGGCGAATTTGGCGCCGAGCGGCAGCCCATGCAGCATCACGCCCAGCGGGAAACGGATCATCGTCGCCGCGATCGAGCCGCCGAAGATGATGATCATGGCGTGTTCGGAGATGAACATGTGCAGGTCGCCGCCCATGAACATCATCACCGCGATGACGATGATGCCAGCCAACAGCCCGGCGCCAGTCATGATATCCATAGGAGACTCCAACGCGTACGCAACCTGCCCGTCCTGGACGGCGCGCAGCCCAAGGCGGGCCGCGTGGAAAACCCTAACGTTAACGCCATTAAGGACGCGTTACCGAATTTGGTAGGGATAACAACGGGTAAACGCCGGTCTTTTCGCGATGTCGTTGAAGATGCTGGCTTTCCGCATGCGAGCCTGCCGTCGCATGCGCAAATCCCCTCCCCGTAGAACAACGGACATGGGATAGGTTTGCCGGAAGCGTATTCGCGCGAACTGGCTACCGGCTCGCGTGAAGAAGACGCGTCAACACAAGAATCCGGGGCCCCATTCCGATTCAATCGGAGCGGAAAAGGCTCTCGAGGAAACCAACCAATGAGCGGGACAGGATGAAGGCCGTCGTCGTCGAGCAATACGCGCCCATCGATCAGATCGGGCTGAGGGAGATCGCCACCCCCGAACCCGGCCCCGGACAGATCCGAGTCCAGGTCCACGCCGCGAGCATCGGCTTCGTCGATGGGCTGAAGGTCGAGGGCCGCTACCAAACCAAGGATGCCCTGCCCTTTACGCCGGGCGCGGAATTCGCCGGCGTGGTCGATGCGGTCGCAGGCGACGTCGCCGGCATCGCGCCGGGCATGCGGGTGATGGGCGCGGCGCGCTCGGGCGCGCTGGCCGAGCACATCGTGGTGCCGCCCGACGCCGTCGAGATCATGCCCGACGGACTGTCGATGGAGGCCGCCGCGGCCTTTCGCACCAATTACCTCACCGCGCTCTATGCGCTCGGCGAGCGCGGCTCGCTCAAGGCCGGCGAGCAGTTGCTGGTGCTCGGCGCCGCCGGCGGCACCGGCATCGCCGCCATTCAAATCGGCAAGCTGCTCGGCGCGCGCGTCGTCGCCGCGGCCTCGACGGAGGAGAAGCGCAACTTCGCCGCAAGCTTCGGTGCCGACGCGGTCGTCGACTACACGCGACCCGACTGGCGCGACGCGCTGAAGGACGCGACCGGCGGCCATGGCCCCGACGTGATCTTCGATCCGGTCGGCGGCGAGGTCTCGCTGCAGGCGTTCCGCTCGATCGCCTGGAACGGCCGCCATGTCGTGGTCGGCTTCGCGGCCGGCAGCATTCCCGCATTGCCGTTCAATCTGCCGCTCCTGAAAGGCGGCCTCCTGATCGGCGTCGATGCCGCCCAGATCGCGCGGCGCGAGCCCGAGGCGCAGGCGCGCGTGATGACGCAATTGTCGGCATGGCTGAACGATGGCCAACTGACGCCTGTTGTCGGTAAGGTGTTCGCATTCGACGATTTTCGCGCGGCCTTCACCACCATGCAGACCCGCGCGGCGCTCGGCAAGATGGTGGTGCGGATCGGGTCGTGAGAGAGGCAGCGCTATCGCCTCATCCTCGCTGCGTCCCTGCGAAAGCACTAGGGCATGCACACATTTCTGAGGCTCCATCCGAGAGCGACGGCGCGGAAGTAATCGAGACCGTTTTTGAAGGTGATGGGGCCTGGTGGCTTGGAGGACGGATAGCCGTCCCATCCTCCAATGCGGCCGATAATCCAGGCCGCCCAGGCAAGACGATCGGACGGATGCGGGTTCTTCAGTCGTCTGTTCCTGGCTTCAAGCTGCTGATTGAGGGCGGTCAACGCATCGATCTCGCTGGGATTGAAGGCAACGTGAAGCGACTGCTGGCTCCCGTTGCGCGCTTGCAGGAGCTGGATGGTGATGATCGCGGCCTTGGCAGCGATGGCAACCAATTTGAGAAGCCGGCCGGCGGTGCCGATCTGGCTATCCTCGAGCTTGAAGCCCTGCGTCTTGAGGACGCGGAAGAACTGCTCGATGATCCAGCGCTGCTTGTACCAGGCGACAATGCGCCAGGCATCGTCTGAACTGGTGACCTCGTGAGAGGTGAGAAGACGCCAGTGCAACGGCTCGACGTTGGGATCGGCATTGATCTCGCGGACGTCAACGATGGCCAGATGCAGGCTTTTCGGCAAATGGCGCAGGAACTTGCTTTGCGGCCGGGCCAGCTCGATTGCGCCGAAGCGAAGTTCGAGGTCCATCGGACGTGCAGGCCGCCCCGCACGCGCAGGCAACTCGATGATGCGACGCTCTACCGCCGTCATGGCGTCGATCGCCGCATACAAACCCGTCGTGTCGGCCAGCTTGCGATCATGCATGCTGCGGGCGATCACGCGGTAGTCTTGCTCGGCTGCGCTGGCATAAAGAGCAAAGATGTCGCTCTCGCGGTCACCAAGCAGGGTCACCATTGCAGCACCGGTAAGCAGCGGCTTGGCCGCAAGGGCGGTGGCAATCCAGCGCTGCGATTCCTTGTCCGACAGGTCGCGGCTGTCATGCGAGACGCTCCGAGGGCCTTCACGCGTCCACACCTCGCCGCTCAAAAGTCCCAGGCAGGTGCCATTGTCCGCATCCACCGCCAGCATCGGGTGCAGCAGCACGCCGTGGTGATTGCCCTTGCCGATCTCCCCGAGCCCGCGCCGGCGTTGCGGCGTGGTGTTGAAGTGGATCTCGCTGGTGTCCTGGATCGCCAAAACATGGCGGCCTGTAACCGCCGCAGCCGTGCTTTCGCTCCAGCTTTCGATGATGCGCTCCTTCGTCACCTTGGAGTTACCGAGAAAGCGGTTGAACCGCACCTCCAGCGCGCGGTCTCCCTTGGAAAGCCGCCGAAGGCATACATCCTTGCCCGCGACCATGCGTCCGATGAGCGCCGCCCCCCTTTATCGAGACGACCATCCTCGAACCGGCCCAACGTCCAGTCAATCCGCGACAACATGCTGGCACCTCCGCCCAAGCCGAAGTGCCGTAATAGAAGTCACCGAGACCCCCGATTCTGGAATCCCCAATCTCTGACCCGAGTCAATCCGTCGCACCAGATGTGTGCATCCCCTAGTTGCGAAAGCAGGGACCCATACGCCGCGGCGGACGTCGTGAACAGGGCTCGTCATTCCAGCGAAGCACACCAATCAGCGCTTGTGGTTATGGGTCCCTGCTTTCGCAGGGACGACACTGAATGTCGCAAGCCAAGCTTGCCTTGAGGGTCAGAAAAATACGCGACCCTCGCCAAGGTTCGCGAAAATTATCACAGGTTATTGTTACGCGGTTCTGTGCCGCCTTAGCGTTGCGGAGTACGGCATTCGGGGACGAAAAATGCAGGACATGCTGACGCATCTCGAAAAGCTTCGCCGCGACGCGGCGGAATGTGCGTTGATCCGAGACCTGGCGACTGACATGCGCAAGCGCGAGTTGTTCAGCAAGCTCGCCGAACATCTCACGGCCCTTGCCGCCGAGGTGGAGGAAACCATCAACGCAGCCCGCAAGGAGGACCAAGTCATCTAGCGAGGCCTACGTCGAGCGTTCGAAAGTATCGACACTTGTCGTGACGGCTCGCCACCAGTTCACGGGCTTCAGGGCCGCCGCTTCGCCCTCGCGGACCGCGACCAGCGCCTCGTCCGACATGGCAATTTGCCGGATGGAACCAACGTCGCAACGGCGCATTGTCATTTCACCCATCGGTTGACAGGTAATATGCCGCCAGTATCGGTAGACGTGCCGATGCTGTAGCATTGCTGGTTCGCCGAGGAGCCTATTCGCCGCAATGTGTTGTATTTCAGGATTCTTTGTCTTGGCACTTTTTGCACATCGAGCATCGAGCATCACGTCGCGATCGCGCGGGCGGATTACCACCAAAGAGGCGCGATGAAGACCGACAAGGCCATCTGGTACGTCTCGTTCGCCATGCGAAATCCTGACGCCGGACATCACCGCTTCGCGCGCCAGACCCGTACCTTCACGACCGAGCAGGACGCCAAGGCGTTTGCGCGCACGCTGCTCGTTCAGACGCAGGACGTCAGCGCCGGAACGATCAATCCGCACGCACCGCGACGCGTGATCGCACCGGCCGCGATCACGGCCTGGGCCGGCGACAGCTGAGGCTTCGCCGCCGTTGCTTCCTACAGGAAGCGCGAGGGCGCAAACGGGGCGAGCGGAATCTCCGGCGCCTTGCCGCTCAGGAGTTGCGCGACCAGCCGGCCGGTCCGGGCCGATCCGACCAGGCCGACATGGCCGTGGCCGAAGGCGTAGACCACATCGCGCGTGGCACGGGCATAACCGATGCAGGGGCGCCCGTCCGGCATGCTCGGCCGATGGCCGAACCAGGTCTTGATCCGCGATGGCGGAATATCCGTCGGCAGCTTCGGGAACATACTGAAGAGGTGCTCGCGCAGGATTTCGGCGCGCTTCCAGTTCGGCGCGGCGTCAAGCCCCGCGATCTCCACCGTGCCGGCGGCGCGCAGGCCCTTGTCGGTCCAGTTGACGACCATCTTGGCATCGGAGGCCATCATCGAATTGCGCGGGCCGGATTCCGGATTTTCGATCATGACGTGATAGCCGCGCTCAGTCTCCAGCGGCAGCGGATCGCCGATCGAGGCGGTCAATTGCCTGGAGCGCGCGCCCGCGGCGACGACGGCGGCGTCGCAGGCGATCTCGCCGCTCTCGGTGATCACAGCGACCAGCCTGTCACCGGCAAGCCTGAGGCCCGTTGCCTTGGCGGCGACGCGTTCGGCGCCGTTCGCGACGGCGTGCGCGGCAAGCGCCGCGACATAGGCGCCGGGATCGCGGCAGCGGCCCGCCTCCTCCACCACGACGCCGAATTTGTAGCGCGGATGCAGATCGGGCTCGCGCTGGCGCATCTCGTCTTCATCGAGCTCCAGCCATTCGATGCCGACGCGCTTGCGGATGCGCCAGCCGAGATCGCGGTCGAACGGCGCGCGTGAGGGAAACACATGCATCACCCCGCGCCGCTCGATCAATTCGCCCACGCCGGCTTCCTCGGCGAGCTGCCGGTGCAGCAGCGGTGCATCCTTCAGGAGATCGCGCATCGCCCGCGCGGTGGCCTCGACCCGCGCCTCGGTCCGGCTCGACAGCAGATACTTGACCAGCCACGGCAAGGCCTTCGGCAGATACGACCAGCGGATCGCCAGCGGCCCGAGCGGATCCATCAGATAGCCCGGCACCTTCTTCCAGGTGCCCGGCTCGGCCGGCGGGATCACCGAATGCGACGACAGCCAACCGGCATTGCCGTAGCTCGCCGCCTGGGTGCCGCCGGGCTCGCCCGGATCGATCAAGGTTACGCTGTGGCCCGCACGCAGCGCCTCGATGGCGCTGATCACGCCGACCGCGCCGGCCCCGATGATCGCGACGTGACGGGACTTTTGTTTGGGCATGATCTCCTCGGAAAACCGCTTCGCACTTTTCCGGATCATGTCCTAGCGCGTGGCCTGCGGCGCAAAATCCTTGCCGACCGACAGCGCACGCTGATCGACCAGGCAGTGCAGGATCGCGGGCTTGCCGGAGGCCAGCGCGCGCTCGAACGCGGGCGCGAAGTCTTCGGTGCGCTCGACCCGCTCGCCATGGCCGCCGAACGCCTTGGCGTAAAGCGCGAAGTCCGGGTTCTTGAGCTGGGTGCCGACGACGCGGCCCGGATAGTCGCGCTCCTGATGCATGCGGATGGTGCCGTATTGCGCGTTGTCGATGACGACGACGATCAGCGGCGCGTCATACTGCACGGCGGTGGCGAACTCCTGCCCGTTCATCAGGAAGCAGCCGTCGCCGGCGAACGCCACGACGACCCGGTCCGGATGATGCCGCTTGGCCATCACAGCCGCCGGCACGCCGTAGCCCATCGAGCCCGAGGTCGGCGCGAGCTGCGCGGCGAAAGCGTGGAAGCGATGGTGGCGGTGAATCCAGCCGGCATAATTGCCGGCGCCGTTGCAGACGATGGCATCCTTCGGCAGGCGATCGCGCAGCCAGGTCACGACCTCGCCATACTGGAAGCTGCCCGGCAGCTCGCGCGGCTTGTCGGTCCAGGCGAGGTAATCCGCGTGCGCCTTGGCCGCCTCGCCCTTCCAGGCCGGCACTGCCGCCGGCATCATGGTCTCGACCGCGGCGGCAAAGGCCGCAGGCGTCGCCTGGATCGCCAGCGCCGGCTGGTAGACACGGCCGAGCTCCTCGGCGCCGGGATGGACATGGATCAGTTTCTGGCTCGGCACCGGAATGTCGAGCAGCGTGTAGGACGAGGACGGCATTTCCGACATGCGGCCGCCGATCAGGAGGATGACGTCGGCGCCGGTGATGCGATCCCTGAGCTTCGGACTCGGGCCGATGCCAAGATCGCCGGCATAATGCGAGTGGTCGGCGTCGAACAGCGAGGCGCGGCGGAACGAGGTGGCAACCGGCAGGTCGAAGCGCTCGGCGAAGCGCGCGATGCCCTTGGCGGCCTCCGCGGTCCAGGCCGAGCCACCGAGCACCACGATCGGCGCCTTGGCGCCGGCGAGCATGCTGCCGAGGCGCTCGAGATCGGCCGGCGCAGGCCAGGTCGCCGCAGGCTCGACCTTCGGCGCGTCGGCGACCGCGGCGGTTTCAGTCAGCATGTTCTCCGGCAGCGAGATCACCACCGGACCGGGCCGGCCCTGCAGCGCGACGCGGAAGGCGCGCGCGACCAGTTCCGGAATGCGATCCGGACGATCGATCTCGACCGCCCATTTCGCCATCGTGCCGAACACCGCCTTGTAGTCGAGTTCCTGGAATGCCTCGCGCTCGCGCATGCCGGTGTCGACCTGGCCGACGAACAGGATCATCGGGGTGGAGTCCTGCATCGCGATGTGCACGCCATGGGCGGCATTGGTCGAGCCCGGACCGCGGGTGACAAAGCAGATGCCCGGACGTCCCGTCAGCTTGCCATAGGCCTCCGCCATCATCGCGGCCCCGCCCTCGGCGCGGCAGATCACGACGTCGATCGGGCTGTCGTGCAAGGCGTCGAGCGCCGCCAGATAGCTCTCGCCCGGCACGCAGGTGACGCGCTCCACCCCTTGCGCGACCAGCTGGTCGATCAGGATCTGGCCTCCGGTGCGGGCATTGCTTTTGGTCATGAGGGCTCCCTGCAAGTACTGGCGCGCGTTTGGGCTTCGCTCGGATCGTGGTCCCACGGGGTATGATAGACGGAAATGGGGTGCAAGGCCGAAGCTGCGTCTCCCGCGCGCAGCGGCGCCAAGCCATGCGGTAGGCAATGGGCAACGCCGTTTCGTCATCGATTTCCGCAGAGCGGACGATCGCCGGCAGGATTGAAGCCGCCGGCCGGCAAGCAGCGCAGGTCACCGTCGGCCGGCTCCAGCGCGATCTCACCGCGCTCAAGCGGGACCGATGTCACGACGCCGGTCTGTGACCCCGATCGGGTCTCGCGCGGCATGATCAACCTGCGCGGGCTCCTTTCACGAACACCCGCATCGACGATGCGGCAGCCTGTCATCACGGAGGCGCCGACCGACGCAACAGAGCGCAGGCGAAAGAATGCTCGCACGCCACGTTGCCAAGACCGACAGCGCGTGGCCGCCGAGAAGATTGCAGTCAAGAACTCTCCGCTGCGCGCGATGGCGTGGCACAATCTGCATGAGCCACCGCGTTATGTGCACGATAACAATCATTAGGAGCGCACGCTTCTGCTTCCGTATGATTACGGTGCAGCGATCGGCCGCTTCGCATCTTCGTCGCCGGATCGCGTGGATTTCACGGCAAATCGCGGTGTTGCGCAACGTTTTCGGCTGCGCTCATCGCGAGCATCGCGCGTTCGACCTGCGCGAGTGCACGCGGCGCATTGCGCGCCCTTCTTGGTGGAACTCGAATCGCCTACCGTTCCACGCAGTCAGAAATTGTAAATCGTGTAGCGCACCTGCGTGGGGCCGGCGGTGGAAGGCATTCCGTCGCCGATCAGGTGCACCGTTTCAATTCACCAAGATCATTATCAAGGCTGGAGGCAATGCATGTTGGGGATGAAGAGCGTCGCAAGCGTGATCGGCTCGGACAGTTCGTATCGGCTGTTCGACGACATGCCGATCAGTGTCATGCTCTGCGAGCTGGACAATTTCAAAATCACCTACATCAACGAGTCGACGCGGCAGAACCTGAAGAAGATCGAGCATGTGCTGCCGGTGAAGGTCGACGCGCTGATCGGGCAATCGATCGATATCTTTCACAAGAACCCGCAGCATCAGCGCCGGCTGCTGTCCGACCCGAAGAACCTGCCGCACAAGGCGCGCATCACCATCGGCGGCGAGACGCTCGATCTCACCGTGACAGCCATGACCAATTCGCGCGGCCGCTACACCGGCCCGATGCTGACCTGGGAGCTAGCGACCGAGAAGGCGCGGCTTGAAACGCAGACCGAACGGCTGTTGCAAATGCTCGACAACATGCCGATCAACATCATGATGTGCGACACCGACTTCAACATCACCTACATCAACCAGACCAGCCTCAAGACGCTCGACACCGTGAAGCACTTGCTTCCGATGGCGCCGGACAAGATCCTCGGCAACTCGTTCGACATCTTCCACAAGAACCCGGCGCACCAGCGCCGCATCGTCGGCGATCCCAAGAACCTGCCGCATGCGGCCAAGATCAAGCTCGGTCCGGAAACGCTCGACCTGCGGGTCTCCGGGCTGACCGACAAGCGCGGCAACTACACCGGCGCGATGCTGAGCTGGTCGGTCGTGACTGGCAATGTGAAGCTGGCGGACGATTTCGAGAAAGACGTGAAGGGCCTTGCCGGGATGCTGGCGTCGGCGTCGACGCAAATGCAGGGCACGGCGCGATCGCTGACGACGACCGCCGAATTCGTCAATCAGCGCTCGGCGAGCGCGGCGTCCGCGTCCGAGGAGCTGTCGTCCTCGGTCAACGAGATCAGCCGCCAGGTGGCCGAGGCGAGCCGCATTGCCCGCATGGCGGTCGACGAAGCCGAGAAGTCCGACAAGCTGGTCGCGGGTCTCGTGACCATGGCGCAGAAGATCGGCGACGTCGTCGCCCTGATCAGCCAGATCGCCGGCCAGACCAACCTGCTTGCGCTCAACGCAACCATCGAATCCGCGCGGGCCGGTGAGGCCGGACGCGGCTTCGCCGTCGTCGCCTCCGAGGTGAAGGCGCTGGCCAACCAGACCGCCAAGGCCACGGAAGACATTTCGGCGCAGATCAACGAGATGCAGGCCGCGACCGGCAACACCGCCACGGCGCTGAAGGCGATCTCGCAGGTCATCGTCCAGATCAGCGAGATCTCGACCGTGATCGCCAGCGCGGTCGAGGAACAGGCCGCGGCCACCAAGGAGGTCACCGCAAACATCAACGGCACGACCAAGGCGATCGACGATGCCAGCAAGGCCGCTGAGAACGTGCTGGCGGCCTCCGGAGAGCTCGCCAGCAACGCCTCAGAGCTGGAAGTTCAGGTCGACAAGTTCCTCAAGAACGTGCGGGCGATGTAGCGGCGCACGGCCGAAGGAGATGAGCGCGCACTCACCCCTCCGCGTCATTGGGGCGATGCGCGAGCATCGAACCGGAATCTCAAGCCGCAACTTCGAGATTCCGGGTTCACGCTTCGCGTGCCCCGGAATGACGGCCAAAGACGCGCCCGCCTACAGCGAACGCGCGATCAGGAGCTTCATGATTTCGTTGGTGCCGCCATAGATCTTCTGGATGCGGGAATCGATGAACATGCGCGAGATCGGATATTCCTGCATGTAGCCGTAGCCGCCATGCAGCTGCAGGCATTCGTCGGCGGTCTCGACCTGCTTCTGCGAGCACCACCATTTCGCCATCGACGCCGTCACGGTGTCGAGGTCGCCGGCGACCAGGCGCTCGACGCACCAGTCGACGAACACGCGGGCGATCATCGCCTCGGTCTTGCGCTCGGCAAGCTTGAAGGCGGTGTTCTGGAATTCGAGCAGCG
This sequence comes from Bradyrhizobium sp. USDA 4502, assembly GCF_054063355.1. NCBI lineage: Bacteria > Pseudomonadati > Pseudomonadota > Alphaproteobacteria > Hyphomicrobiales > Nitrobacteraceae > Bradyrhizobium > Bradyrhizobium sp. USDA 4502. The sequence goes on along the minus strand of NZ_JBSSGF010000001.1, from coordinate 2,177,151 downwards.
GCTTGCCGAACGCGGTGCGCTCCTTGGTGTATTCGGCGGTGATCCTGACCGCGCGCTCCATCGAGGCGACCGCGCCGATCGCGAGCGACAGCCGCTCCTGCGGCAATTGCTGCATCAGCTGTACGAAGCCGTTGCCCTCCTCGGCGCCGAGCAGGTTCTCCGGCGGCACCGTGACGTTATCGAAGAACAGCTCCGACGTGTCTGATGCGTGCAGCCCGATCTTGTCGAGGTTGCGCCCGCGCCGGTACCCCTCGGCGCCCGCGGTCTCAACCACGATCAGCGAGATGCCCTTGGCGCCCGGAGCCCCGGTCCGCGCCACCACGATGACGAGATCGGCGGCCTGGCCGTTGGTGATGAAAGTCTTCTGGCCGTTGATGACGTAGGAATTGCCCTGCTTCTTCGCCGTGGTCTTGACGGCCTGCAGATCGGAGCCGGTGCCCGGCTCGGTCATCGCGATGGCACCGACCATCTCGCCCGACGCCATCTTCGGCAGCCAGCGTTTCTTCTGCTCCTCCGAGCCGTAGTTGACGATGTAATGCGCGACGATCGCGCTGTGCACGGAGACGCCGGTGGTCAGCTCCGGCACCGTGCTCTCGAGGTCATCGAGCACGGCGGCGTCATAGGCGAAGCTGGCCCCTAAGCCGCCATAGGCCTCGGGCACGCTCGGCAGCAACGCGCCCATCTCGCCGAGCGCGCGCCAGGCCGAGCGATCGACCAGCTTCTGCTCGCGCCATTTTTCGGCGTGCGGCGCCAGATCCTTGGCGAGGAATTTGCGGAACTGGTCTCGGAAAGTGTCCAGCTCCTCGGTCATCCAGGACGATCGGTAGTGCATTCTGCCCTCGTGTTAAATCAGAAGACCGCCGCCGGCGACGATCACCTGACCACTGATGTAATTCGATTCCGGAGCGCAGAACAGATAGACCGCATCGGCCGCCTCCTCCGGCGTGCCGCCGCGGCCGAGGGGGATCATGCGGCCCATCGCCTCCAGCATCTGCGGCTGGACGCCGACCTTAATGTCGCGGCCGGCGACGTCGATGGTTTTCTGCTGGGTCTCGATCGGCTGGGTCAGGCGGGTGTTGATCAGGCCGAACGCCACGCAATTGACGTTGACCTTGTAGCGGCCCCACTCCTTGCACATCGTGCGCGTTAGCCCGATCAGCGAGGCTTTGGCGGACGAATAGCTCGCCTGCCCGGCATTGCCGTAGAGGCCCGCGATCGAGGAGATGTTGACGACCTTGCGGAATACCTCGCGGCCCGCCTCGGCCTCCCTCTTCGCCATCACTCGGATCGGCTCCGACGCCGCGCGCATGATGCGGAACGGGGCGACCAGATGGACGTCCAGCATCGCCTGGAACTGCTCGTCGGTCATCTTCTGGATCGTCGAGTCCCAGGTGTAGCCGGCATTGTTGACGATGATGTCGAGACCGCCGAACTGCTCGATCGCGGCGCCGACGAAGCGATCGGCAAAGCCGGCTTCGGTCACGCTGCCATTGACCGCGATCGCCTCGCCGCCCATGGCCTTGATCTCCGCGACGACCGCATCGCCCGGCTCGGCATCGAGGTCGTTGACCACGACGCGCGCGCCCTCGTTCGCGAGCTTCAGCGCAATCGCGCGCCCGATGCCGCGGCCGGAGCCTGAGACGAGCGCGACTTTGCCTTGCAGCTTTGACATTCAAACCTCCCTCAAACAACGTGATCTCTGCGGTATGCCCGCCTCACCTCGCCCCGCTTGCGGGGAGAGGTCGGAACGCATCGTCAGATGCGTTCCGGGTGAGGGGGTACAGGTCTCACCACCTCCAGAGTGCGCGGAAGCAGCCCCTCACCCCAACCCTCTCCCCGCAAGAGCGGGGCGAGGGAGCGCACAATCCTTCGTGGCGAGACTTTCGCGCTACAGCGCGATAACCGCCTCGCCGGCGAGCTTGATCTCGCCGTTCTGATCCCTGGTGGTCAGCGCGAGTTTTGCGCGCCTCTCACCGCCCTGCTCGACCAGCTCGGTCACCGTGCCCTCGCAGGTCAGCTTCGCGCCGAGCTGGGTGATCGCCGCAAAGCGGGTCGAGAACGAGCGGATGCGCGACGGCGCCACCGCGTCGGTCAGCGCCTGGCCGAGATAGCCCATCACCAGCATGCCGTGCGCGAACACGTCGGGGAAGCCGGCCGCCTTCGCGAAATCGATGTCGACATGGATCGGATTGTGATCGCCGGAGGCGCCGCAATACAGCGCGAGGCGATGGCGGGTGATCGGTGGAAACTCCTTGTGGACGATGCGGTCGCCGACAGAGGGAGAGCTGCTCATGACGGCCTCGCATTGCGTACCACGACGGTGCGCGAGACATCGGCGACATGGACACCGTTCTGGTTGGTGACCGGGGTGTCGACCACGATCAGCGTCATCGCCCCGCCCTTCTTGTCGGTCACGCCAGTGACACGCGGATGGAAGGTCAAGGTGTCGCCGACGACCACGGGAGCGTGATAGTCGAAGCGCTGCTCGCCGTGCAGCACGCGGGCCAGATCGATGTCGAGCGCCGTGAGGAACTCGAACGGGTCAGGTGCATCCATCATCTCGAGGCAGAACAGATAGGTCGGCGGCACTGGCGCTGCCGTGAAGCCGGCCGCCTGTGCGGCCGCCTCGTCGCGATAGACGGCATTCGTCTCGCCGAGCGTATCGAGGAAGAAGCGCAGCCGCCCCGGCTCGACGCGCGCGGTCACAGGCGTAAATGTACGCCCGACAGCGGATTGATCGACCATGACGACCTCAGGCGCGTTCGTAGAGCGTCACGACGCAGGCGCCGCCGAGGCCGAGATTGTGCTGCAAACCGATCCGCGCGCCTTCCACTTGCGTCGCCGCAGCGGTGCCGCGCAGTTGCCGCGTCAGCTCATAGCACTGCGCAAGCCCGGTGGCGCCGAGCGGATGGCCCTTCGACAGCAACCCGCCGGACGGGTTGGTGACGATCCTGCCGCCATAGGAGTTGTCGCCGTCGTCGATGAATTTCGCGGCCTCGCCCTCGCCGCACAGGCCAAGCCCCTCATAGGTGATCAGCTCGTTGTGCGCGAAGCAGTCGTGCAGCTCGACGACGTCGAGATCATCAGGCCCGATGCCGGCGGCCTCATAGACCTTGCGCGCGGCATCCCGCGCCATGTCGTAGCCGACCACCTGCATCATGTCTGACGCACCGAAGGTCGAGGGCGTGTCGGTCGTCATCGCCTGCGCCGCGATGCGGACCTGCTTGTTGAGGCCGTGCTGGTCGGCGAATTTCTCCGAGACCAGGATCGCGGCGGCGCCGCCGCAGGTCGGCGGGCACGCCATCAGCCGCGTCATCACGCCGGGCCAGATCACCTGGTCGTTCATCACGTCGTCGGCGGTGACCTCTTTGCGGAACAGCGCCAGCGGATTGTTCTTGGCATGACGGCTCGCCTTGGCGCGCACTTTTGCAAAGGCGGAGAGCGGCGTGCCGTATTTCTTCATGTGGCTGAGGCCGGCGCCGCCGAAATAGCGCAGCGCCAGCGGCACGCCGGGCGCGTCGACCAGCTTGTCGGCCGCGGCGTCGAAATCGTCGAACGCACTGGGACGGTCGGTGAACACGGCCCCGAGCGCGCCGGGCTTCATCTGCTCGAAGCCGAGCGCCATCACGCAATCGGCCGCGCCCGACTCGATCGCCTGCCGCGCCAGGAACAGCGCGGTCGAGCCGGTCGAGCAGTTGTTGTTGACGTTGACGATCGGGATGCCGGTCATGCCGACCGGATAGAGCGCGCGCTGCCCGCAGGTGGAGTCGCCATAGACGTAGCCGACATAGGCCTGCTGCACGCGGCCGTAGTCGAGCCCGGCGTCGGCGAGCGCCAGCTTCGCCGCTTCGGCGCCCATCACGTGATACGGCGCATTGGCGCCGGGCTTGACGAACGGGATCATGCCGACCCCGGCAATATAGGTGCGTGACGTCATCGCGTGTCCTCCCGGAAATTACCCACTGGACTATTTGTTACCCATGGGTAATATACGGGCGATCTTCCGGAGTCAATGCGACAACAGCCGACGCGATGGACGCCCACTCCCCCTCTTCCAGCAACGAGTCGCCATGGCTGCCATTCGAAAGCCGGCGCCGCGCCCGCGACGAGAAGCGCGAGGCAGTGCTGCGCACGGCCGTAGCCCTGTTCCTTGAACAGGGCTATCACCGTGCCACGCTGAACGACGTCGCCAAGCGGCTCAACATCACCAAGCCGGCGCTCTACAACTACTTCCGCGGCAAGGACGAGATCCTGTTCGAGTGCTGGTCGATCGGCAATGAGCTGGTCGACGAATGCATTGCCGAGACGTCGGCGGGCGGCGGCTCGGGGCTCGACAAGCTGCGCAAGCTCACCGTCCGCTATGCCGAGCTGATGACCGCGGACTACGGCAAGAGCCTGGTCCGCTTCGACATCCGCGATCTCAGCGAGGACAACCGCAAGATCGTGCAGACTGCCAAGCGGCGGATCGACCGCGCCTTCCGCGACTATATCGCACAGGGCGTCGAAGACGGTTCGGTGAAACCGTGCGACCCGAAGCTCGCGGCTTTCGCCATTGCCGGCTCGCTGAACTGGATCGGCCACTGGTTCCAGCCGGGCGGCGAGCTGAGCGGACGTGCCGTCGCTGAGGAATTCGCGATCCGCCTCACCGAAGGCATCGCCAAAACAACAACGCAAATGACATCAACGCGCAAGACAACGGCGCACGAGAAGGCGGACAAACCGCCTCGCAAGGGAAACGCATCAAGGGAGGAGACGAGTGAACATCACGCACGGACTGCGGCGCGCGCTGCAGGTCAATCCAAACGGGCTCGCGGTCGTCTGCGGTGAGCGGCGGCGCAACTGGCGCGAGGTCGGCGAACGCGTCGCCCGCCTCGCCGCCGCGATCCGCGGCCTCGGCGCCCAGGACGGCGACCGCGTCGCGATCCTGTCGCTGAACTCCGACCGCTATCTCGAGCTCTACCTCGCCGTCGGCTGGGCCGGCGCCGTGATCGTGCCGCTCAACATCCGCTGGTCTCCGATCGAGAACGAGGACGCGCTGCGCGACTGCCGCGCAACGATCCTGTTCGTCGACAGGGCGTTTGCGCCGGTCGGCACGGCGCTGGCAGGCGCCGTCCCCGGCCTGCGGCTGGTCTATGCCGACGAGGGCGACACGCCTGCCGGCATGGAGAATTACGAGACGCTCATCGCGCGCAGCGCGCCTGTTCCGGATGCGATGCGCAGCCGCGACGACCTTGCCGGCATCTTCTACACCGGCGGCACCACCGGCCGTTCCAAGGGCGTGATGCTGAGCCACGGCAATCTGATGGCCAACGCGCTCAACGCGCTCGGCGAAGGCCTATGGCCGAGCAGCACGATCTATCTGCATGCGGCGCCGATGTTCCACCTCGCCAATGGCGCGGCGATGTATTCGGTGCTGCTGTCCGGAGGATCCAACGTCGTAATCCAGGGCTTTACGCCTGACGGCGTCGCGGCCGCCGTGCAGAAGGAGCGCATCACCGACGTGCTGCTGGTGCCGACCATGATCCAGATGTTCGTCGATCACCCGACGCTCGGCAATTACGACCTGTCGTCCTTGAAGCGGATCTCCTACGGTGCCTCTGTGATCAGCGACGCCGTGCTGATGCGCGCCATGAAGGCGCTGCCGCATGTCGAGTTCACGCAAGCCTACGGCATGACCGAGCTGTCGCCGATCGCGACCCTGCTGCACTGGAAGGAGCATATCGGCGACGGCCGCGCCAAGGGCCGGCACCGCGGCGCCGGCCGGGCGACGCTTGGCGCCGAGGTCAAGATCGTCGATGCGGAGGACAAGGTCGTGCCGACGGGTACCGTCGGCGAGATCGCGGTGCGCGGCGACATGGTGATGATGGGCTATTGGGAGCGGCCGGAGGAGACCGCGCGCGCCGTGATCGACGGCTGGATGCACACCGGCGACGGCGGCTACATGGACGAGGACGGCTTTGTCTACGTCGTCGACCGCGTCAAGGACATGATCATCTCCGGCGGCGAGAACGTCTATTCGGCCGAGGTCGAGAACGCGCTCGCCCAGCACGCGGCGGTGGCGCAATGCGCCGTGATTGGCATCCCGAGCGAACGCTGGGGCGAGCAGGTTCACGCCGTCGTGGTGATGAAGAGCGGCGCCAGCGCCACGCCAGAAGAGCTGATGGAGCACTGCAAGGCGCTGATCGCCGGCTACAAATGCCCGCGCAGCGTCGACATCACCGCGACGCCGCTGCCGCTCTCCGGCGCCGGCAAGATTTTAAAGCGCGAGCTGCGCAAGCCGTATTGGGAGAACCGCGAACGGCGGGTGAGCTGAGGGACAGCTCTCAACGTCACCCCCATCATTCCGGGGCGATGCGAAGCATCGAACCCGGAATCTCGAGATTCCGGGTCTGGCGCTAACGCGCCATCCCGGAATGACGATGTCTCATGACGCCATTCGACCGCGAGCGTTGACATCGGAGCGCACGGCCGATTGGATCGGTTCGAGATTCAATCCAGCGAGTTCCGATGTCCGCACCCGATACCAATACCGACGGCAAGCCCCGCCGCCTGATGCACCGCCGCTCCGTCGAATGTCTCGGCTATCTCCGTGACGACGGATTGTGGGAAGTCGAGGCGCGGCTGGTCGACACCAAACCCTATGCCCGACAGGACAAGCATCGCGGGCTGCAGCAGCCCGACGATCCCGTGCACGACATCCGCCTGCGGCTCGCGGTCGACGACAGTTTTACGATCCGCGAGACCGGCACCACGATGGCCTCAACGCCCTACCCGACCTGCCTCGACGTCGAGGGCATCTTGCAGCGCCTGGTCGGCGAACGCATCGGCAAGGGCTGGCGCGAACTGGTCCGTCGCAAGATTGGCAAGCTCGAAACCTGCACCCATCTCGCCGAGCTGCTGGGTCCGGCGGTGACGACGCTGTTCCAGACCGCAACCTCCGGCAAGGACCCGCAGGGCCGCGGCGCGCTCGATCACCAGCGCGATGTCACCGAGCCGCCATTCTTCGTCGGCGGCTGCTATTCATGGCGGCTGGATGGGCCTGTCGTGGCCGAGACCTTTCCGCAGTTCGCGCAGAAGTCGACCGAGGCGAAGCACAGTTCGTGAGCGGTGCCCCGCCGCTGGCCAAGGCGAGTGCATGGTGCGCCGCTGCTGGAGCTCAAATGCAGCTCCTCGTCGCAGCTCTATCCCATTCACGCAGATGATCGAACGCGGCACTAGCTCTCCGGCACGCCGGCCATGCGCATTCCCTCATAAAAGCGCTTACGCTTGGCGAGCCATACCGGATTGTCGGACAGGAAGACGACATTGACGTCGTATCGACGAATGCTGAAGTTGGGATCAAGTGCCAGTCCGGCTTTGGCACTGGATCGTGCTTCCTCGAGGTCTCCCATCATGGCCAACGCGCCAGCCAAGTGAAAGTGAGCGAGCGCAAAATTGGGATTAGCCTCAATGCTCCGGCGAAGCCAGTCCAGCGCCTCGAGGTCTGCGTTGGTGCAGGACATCAATTTGGCCATCCCGACAACCATGATCCAGAGAAAGGCACGCGTATCGCGAGGGGACAGTCGTAACGCCTCTTGAATATGCCCCTCGACTTCCTCACCACGCCCCAGCGCATGCTTCCCGAGGCCAATGAACCCATGCGCATCGGCCAAATTCCGATCGAGCGCCAGCGCCTGGCGACATTCAGCGATACCCTTTGCAGCGCGGTGCGTCCGAATTTGAACCGCGCCGAGCAACATGTGGGCTCTGGGGTGATTGGGCGCACGCAACAATACGCCATTCAGCGCCTTCTCCGCGGCCCTGAAATATGCCGGTCCGTCATCGGCCATGGAGGAAGAACCGATCGCAAAATCGACCTGAGCCGCGGCAACCGCTGCTTCAATATTGTCGGGATCAAGCGCGAGGGCGCGCATGAAGAAATCCCTTGCTCGCGCCATAACTGCAGGCGCTATTCCTTTGTTCAGGACAGCCCTGCCCTGAAAATAGAGATCCATCGCGTCCGGCTGGGGCAACCGTTCTGCCCGTCGTGCTTCGGCCTTGATAAGCTCGGCGTTCAATGTATTGGCGAGCCGGGATACGATCTCATCCTGCATGTCCAGCAAGTCGGCAGCGGGCTTGTCGAAGCGCTCGGCCCACACATGGGCTCCGGTTTCCGTGTCAGTCAACTGAACGTTCAGGCGAAAGCGATTGCCGCCGCGTTGCACCGACCCTTCCAGCGCGTAACGGACATTCAATTCGCGACCGATCTCCCTCACGTCCACCGCCTTTCCCTTGAAGGTGAACGCAGTGCCCCGGCCGATGACGAACGCGCCGGCGATGCGCGACAGGTCGGTAGTCAGACTGTGAGTCACGCCATCGACAAAATATTCCTGCTCCAGATCGCCGCCAATATTTGTGAATGGTAGAACAACAATGGACAGGTGTGGGATCGAAGATGAACCCGCTGGCCTTCCGGCGTTGTCCGGCATCGACGAGGTCGTGACACTGGCAGAAGCCGGGCGGTCGGCCTGCTCGCCATCCACGACCAGCATGTAGCCGCGGCGAGGCAAGGTTCTCAGGGCCAATCGGCCCGCCCCTCCCAAGGCCTGCCTGATGTCGCCGATGGCCTGGACAAGCGAGTCTTCCGTGACCTCGCAGTCCGACCAGACCTCATCCAATATCTCGTCCTTATGCACCGGGCGCCCGACGCGTTGCGCGAGGAGCCGCAGCACCGCCCAGGCTTGAGGACGCAACGGCACGATGTCGCCGCGCCCGTCGAGCAGCAATTCGCGGGCCAGGTCCAAGGTCCGGTCGCCGATCACAATCGAAGGCTGCGATGACTTAAGCAAGAACGCCTCGTTGGGCCATTTCGGAAAATATCGGCAGAATATCGGCGAGGTTTCGGGACCTGGCGGCAATTGTACAGCATCATCTTGCGGCGCGGGATAGCAAAACCGTCCCGAGCAGCGATCCACCAAAAGCGGTCAGCGCCAGGCAGGCCTCCATGATCAGTTCTGTCATCCATACTGCGCTAAGTATTTCAGGTTTCAACCCTTCCCCAGTTGCGGGGACGGACCGGCGATGCGGTCCCGGCGTCACCGACACCGAGATCAGGATCGGCCAATCAATGCCGCGCAGCGCGCCGCTTTCGAGCCTGAGCAGGTTTGCCCGGGAGTGCTGGACCGGCACCAACGAGCAACATGAGGGGGAATGATCGATGGCCTCTGTCCAAGCATCCGCAAGATTGCTGCACCTTATTCAGTCGCAGCGCGTGACCGCGGTCATCTATGTCGCCGCGAAGCTGGGGATCGCCGAGCTCCTGCGCGATGGATCGCGGCCCCTTGGCGAACTCGTCGAGGCGACCGGTGCGAACAAGCAGGCGCTCCGCCGCCTGCTGACCGCGCTTTCGACCATAGGCATTTGCACGGTCGCTGAAGAGCGATACGCATTGACCGAACTGGGGGCTTGCCTTGACGGGGCCGCAACCCAGTCCCTCAAGAACTGGACGATCTTTGAAGGCCAATTTCTGACCGAATCGTGGACCGGGCTACAGGACTCGATCATGACCGGCAAGACCGCCGCGCAACTGCTTGACCATGAAAACAGCTTTGATCTGATGGCGCGCGATCCGGAGATGGTCAGCATATTTAATGCGGCTATGACGGAGGGGACCCGTCTGGCGATTCCGGATATCCTGGGGGCCTACGACTTCGGTGCGTTCGCTCATCTCATGGATGTCGGCGGCGGCTCCGGCGAACTCGTTGGCGCCATAGCCGGGCAGCATCCGCATATCCGAGGGACTATTTTCGACCTTCCGCGCTGCGCCGAATCCGCGACTGGCCACCTGAGGCGCAGCGGGCTCAGTGATCGCATCGAATTCATGGCCGGCGATTTCTTCCAGACGATTCCATCGATCGCGGATGCCATCGTCATGAAGAACATTATTCACGATTGGAGCGATGAGCGCAGCATGGTCATCCTCGCAAACTGTCGAAGGGCGCTCCCCGGAGGTGGCGTGCTCCTGCTTATCGAACGGATCATGCCGGAATTCCCGAGCGTAAGCGATGCGCACAGGGAACAGACGCTGACCGATCTGCTCATGCTTCGCGGGCCTGGCGGTCTCGAAAGAACGGAAAAGCAGTACGCCTGGCTGTTTCGCGAATCCGGCTTTACTCACACCGCGACCTATCCGGCCGGGCGTCTCAGCGTCATCGAGGCAAAGGTCACCTGAGCTTTCGAGGTCAGACCATTACTCGCGCGCAATGGAGCAGCGACTGGTTTGAAGGACATCATAGGCAAAAGCATATTTTGGAAGGAACAAGAATGCATCTGCCTGCTGCAAACAAGTCATCGTCGCCGATATTGGAGAACCCGGCGTACAAGGCCGTGTTCGCGAAGGTCGACTGGCGCCTTATACCTTTGCTACTGATCGCCAGCATGGTCGCCTTTCTCGACCGCATCAACATCGGCTTCGCACAGCTTCAGATGAAGCAGACACTGCCGTTTGATGATGCAGTCTACGGGCTCGGCGCGGGCATCTTCTTCGTCGGATATTTCCTGTTTGAAGTGCCCAGCAATCTTCTTCTGGAAAGGATCGGCGCGCGCAAGACCCTGTTGCGGATCATGGTGCTCTGGGGATTGGCGGCGACCGCCATGATGTTCGTATCGACGCCGCTCCAGTTCTATGCGGCGAGGTTCTTCCTTGGTGTCTTTGAGGCCGGCTTCGCCCCGGGCGTGCTGCTGTACTTGACGTACTGGTACCCGTCGGTAAGGCGCGGGCAGGTCATCGCGATCCTCGCGTCGGCGCCCCCCATTGTGATGTTCATCGCTGGTCCGCTGTGTGGTTCGATCCTGAAGTATTTCGACGGCGTCAGCGGTCTTTACGGCTGGCAATGGCTGTTTCTGATCCAGGGGTTGCCCGCGCCAATCCTCGGCGTTCTCGTGTATTACCTGCTCAAGGACAAGCCGTTCCAGGCCGCGTGGCTCTCGAAGGGGGAGAAGGCGCTGCTGGACGATGCTTTACAGCATGACGAAGAGAACATCGTGAAGGCGACCTCGGGGACGTTCCGGCAGCTGCTGCGAGACCCGAAGGTCTACCTGTTGTCGCTGGCCTGTTTTTGTCTGCTGGGCGCCAACTACACGATGGTATTCTGGATGCCGACCCTGATCCATAGCTGGGGAGTAAAGGATCCGCTACTGGTCGGCGTCTATCACGCAGTAGCCAACGCTGCGGGTATCGTCTGCATGATCCTGATCGGTCGTCATTCGGACAAGCGGCATGAGCGTCGCTGGCACTATGCGACCTGCGTCACGATTGCCGCCGGCGGCTTGTTCTTTCTCATGTTGCTCCACGGCACTTTTGTTGGTTCGATCCTGGCTCTCTCCTTCGCCGTCATCGGGTTTGTGTCAGCGCCGCCGCTTTTCTATGCATTGACCAGTGAGTATCTCTCAGCAGGCGCGGCGGCCGGCGGCCTTGCCCTCGTCACCAGCCTCGGAAACCTCGGTCCGGCGGTAAGCCCGTCGATCACCGGGTTCATCGTGCGGAACACCGGCGACAACATCTATGGCATGTACTTCGTCATGGCGCTGTACTTGCTCTCCGGCGCACTCCTGCTGCTGAGCATGCGGCCCGCAACGAATGAGTTGCTCCTGTCGAGGAGTTGACCCATCCTGCCAAGATCAAGCCGCCGCAGCCGAATGCTCGACCACGGCCTGCGGCGGGTTGCGGAAGCCGATTGCGATGCGGTTGTACGTATTCATCAGGCCGATCGCGATGGTCAGGTCGACCAGTTGCTTCTCGTTGAACACCTCGCGGGCCGCCTGGTAATCGGCATCCGGAATCGCGGTCTCCGCCACGCGGGTGACGGTTTCGGCCCAGGCCAGCGCGGCGCGCTCCTCGGCGTCGAACAGCGCCTCGGCCTCGCGCCAGACCTGCAGCACCGCAAGCTTCTCGACCTTGACGCCCATCTTCAGCAGGCTGCGGGTATGCGAGTCCAGGCAATAGGCGCAGCCGTTGATTTGCGATATCCGCAGATAGACCAGTTCGACGAGCTGCGCGGAAAGCCCGCTTTGCGTGATGTAGCCATAGACGCCGCCGAGCGCCTTGATGCCCGCTGGCGCGACCTTGTTGTAGTCGATCCGCATGCTCATTGCTTGTGTCCTTCCTTGTCGAACACAGTCAGCGCCTTGTCGTTGCTGTCGACGACGAACACCGCAAGCAGCTTCGCCGGTTCGGTCGCGCTGGCGTTGCGCCCGAGCACGTGATGCGCGCCGGGCGGCTCGAAGAAGCTGTCGCCGGCCCGATAGACATGCGCGACCTCGCCTTCCAGCTGGCTCTCGATCGCGCCCTGGAGCACGTAGACATAGAGAAACGCCGATTTGGCGTGATGATGCGGCGCCGACGGCTCGCCGGGCGGAAAGTTGACCTCGACCGCGATCAGCGACTTGCCGGGAATGTTCGTGATCATGTGCTCGAACTTCGGCGTCACCGATTGCGCCATCACCGGGGTCGCAAGCGCCGCGCAGGCCAGCAGCGTCGTCATCAAGGTCTTCATCTCGTGCCTCCATTGCTACCGGATAGATGCGGGCACGCATGGCCAAAAAGAAGCACCAAGAATGAACCGAATTGGTGTACCACGGGCCATGTCCAACCCGCTTCCCATCGCGCTCGACCGGTCGGCCAGGACGCCGCTCTCCGAGCAGATCCGCAAGGCGATCGCGGCGGCGATCGACAACGGCGTGCTGGTGCCGGGCGCCCGGCTGCCATCGTGGCTCGACCTTGCCGCGCAGCTCGGCGTTGCGCGCGGCACCGTGCGGGCGGCCTATGACAAGCTGTCGGACGCCCAGCACATCGTGTCGTCGAAGGCGGGCGGCACCACCGTCGCGAGGCGGCCCAGGAAGGCCGCCAAGCCCGATGCGCCGGTCGCTCCCGGATCGGTCGTGGAGATGTTTCGCGATCTGAGCGGTCAGGGACACTTCCGGATGGGCGTCCCCGCGCAGGATAGCCTCCCCGCCAAGCTGCTGGCGCGAATCCGCGCGCGCGCCGTCCGGGCGGAATTGAGCGCGGTGATGCGCTATGTCGATCCACGCGGCGAGCTCGAATTGAGACGCGAGATCGCGGCGCATCTCGCGATCGCGCGCGGGCTCGAATGCTCGCCCGCGCAGATCGTCATCACCTCGGGATTCAGCGGAGGACTCGGCCTCGCGATGCGCGTGCTCGGCCTCGAAGGCCGCCGCGCGTGGATGGAAGACCCGGGATTTCCATTGACGCGAAAGGGCCTCGAGCTCGGCCGGCTGGAGGTCGTCCCGATCCCCGTCGATGCCAACGGCATCGATGTCGAGCACGGTCTCAAGCACGCCCCCGACGCGGCGCTCGCGGTCGTGACCCCGGGCCAGCAGGCGCCGCTCGGCCCGCCGCTGTCGCCGCAACGTCGCGCGCAGCTGCTCGACTGGGCCGCCCAAACCGGAGCCTTCATCATCGAGGACGACTATCTCGGCGAATTGCAGCTCGATGGCCGTGCCGCGCCGGCGCTCGCCTCGCTCGATCGCGCCGGCCGGGTGATCCATCTCGGCTCCTTCAGCAAGACGATCTCGCCGACGCTGCGCCTCGGCTTCCTGGTTGCGCCAGAGCCATTGGCGGCGCAGTTCGCCGATGTCGCGACGTGCCTGGTCCCCGCTCCCGGCCCAGCGGTGCAGCTGTCCACCGCGGAGTTCATGCGCGATGGTCACTACATCCGCCATCTCAGGCGAACCAAGCGGGCCTATTGCAACAACCGCGATGCGCTAACGACGGCGCTACGGAGCTGGAGCAACGACGTGCAGGTTGCCGGCCTCGCCGTCATGCTGACGCTGCCGGACAAGACCGCCGATGTCGAGATCGTCAGGGCACTGCTCGCGCACGGGCTGGCGCCCGCCCCGCTCTCGCCCTGGTATTTCTCACCGAAGCGCGCGCAGCCGGGTCTCTTGCTCGGCATTGCGACGGTGCCGGATCGCGGCGTTCCGGCCGCATGCAAGCGCCTGTTCGAGGCGATCCGCGCCCAAGGTCGCGTCCAAAGTGCGCCGGTCTCGCGCCGGATCAGGAAGCCCGCAGCCCGGTGAGCGTCAGGCTCAACGCCTTGAGCCGCTTGCGCGCCTCGGCGTCATAGGCCTGGGCATGGGCGCGCGCCTCGCGCTTGCCGTCGAAGAACAGCCCGCTCCGGCCTGCCACATCGTCGTCCTGGACCAGACGCAGGATGGCATCACCGCCCTGCTCGACGGTCGAGATCGGCGTCGCGCCGCTGGCGCGCACCATCGTGGTGTTCATGTAGGTCGCGGGGTGCAGCGAGTTGACGGTCACGCCGGAGCCTTCCAGCTCCGCGGCCAGGTCGATGGTGAACATGATCTGCGACAGCTTGCTCTGCGCATAGGCGCGCGCACCGCTGTAGTTCTTCGTGATCATCACGTCGCCGAAATCGATCGGGTGCTGGCCGAGCGACGCGACATTGACGATGCGCGCCGGCGTGCTCGCCTTGAGCCGCGGCAGCAACAGATGCGCGAGCAGGAAACCGGCGAGATAGTTGACAGCGAAGCGCAGCTCGTGGCCATCCTTGCTGGTCTGCCGCGCCGGCCCCTCGTTTTGCGAACCGATGCCGGCGTTGCTGACGAACACATCAAGGCGTTCCTGATCGTCGAGCACCAGCTGGGCGAACTCGCGGACCTCGGTGAGCGAGGACAGATCGGCCTGGTAGAACATCGGCTCGCGGCCGCTGAGGCGCTTGATCTCGTCGGCGAGCGTCTGCGCCCGCTTGGTATCGCGGCCGTGGATCAGGACCCGGGCGCCGGCCGACGCCAGCTTCATCGCGACGTAGCGGCCGACGCCATCGGTGGAACCGGTGATCAGCACCGTCTTGCCTGCCATATTCATCGAAATTGCCTTTCGATCGTTCGCCCAGCGCTGTCAGCAAAGATAAAGGCGCCGAGCGGACTTTGCCATGGCATGCCACCGCGCCGGCGGCGCCAAAATGGCGTCCAAGATCACCCCCGGGGGCTCGGGCCTTCTCCGGAACCGCATACGTACATCTTGTCGCGCGGCCGGCGGTCGCGCGGCGCCGCGTCGCGCGTCAAGGAGATCGCGTTCTGATATCCTCGACGTGAACGACAAGTCAGGATCGGTAAAGGACCGGAATGTCCTCGATCATTCCAGACACGATGCTGCGAAAGACTCCCTCGCTGGAGCCGTTCGGCATGCTGCTGTTGTTCGGCGCGCTGACCGCGCTGCCGATCGTCCTGACGCTCCGCCTGGTTGAGCCTGCACTCGTGCTGCCCGTGCTCAGCCTGTTGTTGTTCGTCCAGGCAGCCATTG
This sequence comes from Bradyrhizobium sp. USDA 4502, assembly GCF_054063355.1. Taxonomy (NCBI): domain Bacteria; kingdom Pseudomonadati; phylum Pseudomonadota; class Alphaproteobacteria; order Hyphomicrobiales; family Nitrobacteraceae; genus Bradyrhizobium; species Bradyrhizobium sp. USDA 4502. The sequence continues at coordinate 2,161,832 of NZ_JBSSGF010000001.1, read as the reverse complement.
CTGCGATTGCCGCGCGCGTGATCCACGTGCGCTCAACCGTGGCGAACCTCACGCTGTGGGATTTTGCCGGCGCGTTCACCTTCATGGGGTGCGCAGCGGCGATCCTCGGCGAACCGGATCAGGCGGCGCTGTTCTTCGAGGAAGAAGCAGCAATGCGTCCGGTGTCACGACCGTAATCCCAGGCCGGGCCCCTCTGGCAGCCACAAGCTGCGATGTCGGACTGGAACTCAGTTGGAGTGGCCCTGCTTCGACCCGTGACGCGGTAGGCGTCGCGGTGGATTTGCCATCTGCATGACGGCAAGAGCCGGTTTCGTCGAAAGGGTCCGCTCCCCGACCTCAAGGGGAACATGACCCATGTCCGAACTATTTTCGCCCGAGTTGTTCTCACTCGACGCCCTCAGCGCATTGCTGCAAGTCGTCGTCATCGACCTCGTGCTGGCCGGCGACAACGCCGTCGTGATCGGCCTTGCCGCGGCCGGCCTGCCGGAGAAACAGCGCGGCAAGGCGATCCTGATCGGCATCGGTGCCGCGACACTGCTGCGCATCATGTTCGCCCTGGTCACCACGCAGCTGATGCAGATCGTCGGCCTGCTGCTGGCCGGCGGCATCCTCCTATTGTGGGTGTGCTGGAAGATGTGGCGCGAGCTGCGCGCCGACGCGCACGAGACCGTGGCCGAACATGCCGATGGCGCAAAGGGGCAGCGCAAGACGCTGTGGCAGGCCACCACGCAGATCATCGTTGCCGACGTCTCGATGTCGCTCGACAACGTGCTGGCGGTCGCGGGTGCGGCGCGGGAGCAGCCGATCGTGCTGGTGTTCGGCCTCGCGCTCTCGATCGCGATGATGGGCGCGGCGGCCTCCTTCATCGCGCGGCTGCTGCAGAACCACCGTTGGATCGCCTATGTCGGCCTCGCCGTGATCTTCTATGTCGCCATCGACATGACGGTTCGCGGGGCGAACGAGATCGCGAAGGTGGCTCCGGCCTGACATCGAAAGCAAAACGGCGGGCCCTTCCGGCCCGCCGTTCTGCAAATCGACAAAGCGTGCTGCCTCAGTGGATTTCCGCCGAACGCTTCAGCGCGTCCTTGAGCTTCTCGAGCGAGAAATCCTTGCTGCGCGCGATGTCCAGGATCGGGGTCTCGCGGCGGCCGCAGAGTTCGGCGGCCTCGGGCAGCTTCGCCGCGACTTCATAGGGGATCACGATCGCGCCGTGGCTGTCGGCGTGGATCAGATCGTCGGAACGCACCGTCATGCCGGCGACGCGGACCTCGCCGCCGAAGCTCTCGGCATGCACCCAGGCGTGCGACGGGCCGATCGAGCCGGCCAGCGCCTGGAAGCCCGGCGCCCATTGCGGGATGTCGCGGATCGAGCCGTCGGTGATGACGCCGAGGCAGCCGAGCGCCTTGTGCACGTTGCTCTGCACCTCGCCCCAGAACGCACCATAGCCGACGTCCGGGCCGTCGATGTCCTGGATGACAGAGATGCGCGGGCCGAAGCCGGTGCCGACATATTCGTAATATTCGATGCGGCGCTTCGACTGCTCCTCGGCCGAGAGGCCGGATTTCAGCACCGAGCGGATCGTCGTGGTGCGGGCGTAGCCGACCATCGGCGGCAGCGTCGGGAACGGGCAGACCAGCGGCTTCACGGTGTAGCCGATCAGACGGCGCTCCGGCGCGACGATCTCCATCGCGTTGCAGATCGTCGGCGTGTCATAGCGCGCCAACGCTTCAAGGACGGATGCAGGAAGCGGGGCGGAAGCGGATGTCGTCACGGCGTTTCTCTCCTGATTTTTGGCGTCAGATCATGATGCGTTTCCAGGGAAACGCATCATGATCTCATTTCTTTGTTTGAGCATGATCTTTTCGGAAAACCGGTCTCCACTTTTCCGGATCATGCTCGAGCGGGCCGTCTCAGCCTATAGCCGAGATCGCAGGCGAACCCAACCGAGGCACGCTCATGGCTGATATTTGCTGGAATGAAACCACTCTATCACCGTCACCCTGAGGTGGCCGCTTCTTCAGCGTCCCTCGAAGGGTCGACGGCCCCAATCTCGGAGCCGGGCCGTACATCCTTCGAGGCTCGCCCGGCGGCGCAATTGCGCCGCAAGGCTCGCACCTCAGGATGACGGTCGACTACCGAGGGCGCACTCAGTGCAGATGCGTCGGACGATCGTCGTGGTCACTCTCCGCGACCGGCGCCGTATAGGGAGCAGCGGCCTGCGCCGCCACCGGCGCGCTTGCAGCCTGCGTCTGCGCTGCAAGCTGGCGCTCCTGGTGGCGGTAGGACTTCCAGCCCCAGGGCAGGCTGATCAGATAGAGCACCGAGCCCGCCGACAGGATGTGCCAGGGATAGCCGATCAGCAGCGCGACGATGAACACCACCGACACGAACACCGGCAGCACCATTTCCGGCGGCACGCGCATCTTCACGGTCTTGCCGGAGAACACCGGCAGCCGCGACACCATCAGGAAGGCGATCAACAGCGTGTAGAACGCCGTCAGCGTCGCCGGCGGCATCGGCACGCCGAGGAAGGCGAGATAGATCGGCAGCAGCACGGTGATCGCACCGGCCGGCGCCGGCACGCCAGTGAAATAGTTGGCGGCAAACGCCGGCTTGTTCGGATCGTCGATCGAGGCATTGAAGCGCGCAAGCCGCAGGCCGCCGGAGATCGCGAACACCATCGCGGCGATCCAGCCGCCATTGTTCAATTCATGCAGCTGCCAGAAATACAGGATCAGGCCCGGCGCGACGCCGAAATTGACGAAGTCGGCGAGGCTGTCGAGTTCGGCGCCGAATTTCGACTGGCCCTTGATCATGCGCGCGACGCGGCCGTCGATGCCGTCGAGGATCGCGGCGAACACGATGGCGGCGACCGCCAGCTCCATCCGCCCTTCCGTCGACAGCCGGATCGCGGTGAGGCCGGCGCAGATCGCCAGCAGCGTGATCATGTTCGGCACCAGCATCCGCACTGGGATCGGGCGGAACCGGCGGCGGCGATACTCGGTGGAATTCGGATCGAATGGCGTCATGGCCTGATGAATATAGCAAGCGCCGCCCGGCTCCGCCATTGCGGCGGGAACCGGCTGATGGGGCTGGCGAAACAGAGTTAATCGGCGCGGTAGGTCCGGCCCGGATCGGCGTTGCGGAAATCCGCCAGAATCGTCTCGCCGGCAACCGCGGTCTGCCCCTCCGAGACCAGCGCCTTGGTGCCCTCGGGCAGATAGACGTCGAGCCGCGAGCCGAAGCGGATCAGGCCGAAGCGCTCGCCGGCGCCGATCGACTGGCCTTCCTTGACGAAGCAGACGATGCGCCGCGCCACGAGGCCCGCGATCTGGACCACGCCGATGCGCCCGTTGGAGGTCGAGATGACGAGCGAATTGCGCTCATTGTCCTCGCTCGCCTTATCGAGCTCGGCATTGATGAAGGCGCCGGGCCGGTAGGCGATGCGGTCGATGCGGCCGACCACCGGGCTGCGGTTCACATGGCAGTTGAACACGCTCATGAACACCGAGACCCGCGGCAGCGGCTTGTCGCCGAGCCCGAGCTCGGCCGGCGGCAGCGCCTGCACCACCATCGAGACGCGGCCGTCGGCCGGCGATACCACGATGCCGTCGCGCAGCGGCGTCACGCGAACCGGATCGCGGAAGAACAGCGCGCACCAGACGGTCAGCAGCGTCCCGATCCAACCCAGCGGGGTCCAGATCCAGAACAGGATCAGGCTCGCCAGAGCGAAGCCGCCGATAAAGGGATAGCCCTCGGGGTGGATCGGCGGGATCTGCGCGCGGATGGAGTTGGCGATCGACATCAGAGCTCGCTTGCGTTTCCCCGCCCCATTTGGCGGGAGAGGCCCTAAATCGACTATTCCGCGGCGGTCGGCAAGGGTTTCTCACCCGCATCAGGGCTGGAATCCTCCGACGTTTCGGTGACCGCCGGCGGCAGCCGATTCGGCGCGGTGCCGTCGTCATCGACCTGGGCGAGCCGTTCGCGGGCCTCCTCGGCCTCGCGTTGCCGGTTCCACATGCTGGCATAGAGGCCGTCGGCGGCCAAAAGCCGCGCGTGGGTGCCGCGCTCGGCGATCCGGCCCTGGTCCAGCACGATGATCTCGTCGGCGCCGACGATGGTCGACAGCCGGTGCGCGATCACCAGCGAGGTGCGATTGCGCGAGACCCGCTCCAGCGCGCCCTGGATCTCATGCTCGGTGTGGCTGTCGAGCGCGGAGGTCGCCTCGTCCAGCACCAGGATCGGCGGCGCCTTCAGCACCGTGCGCGCGATCGCGACGCGCTGCTTCTCGCCGCCGGAGAGTTTCAGGCCGCGCTCGCCGACCTGCGTCTCATAGCCCTGCGGCGACATCCGGATGAAGCCGTCGATCTGCGCAAGGCGCGCCGCCTCCTCCACCTCGTCGTCGCCGGCGTCCCAGCGGCCGTAGCGGATGTTGTAGCGGATGGTGTCGTTGAACAGCACGGTGTCCTGCGGCACCATGCCGATCGCCGAGCGCAGCGAGGCTTGCGTCACGGTCTTGATGTCCTGGCCGTCGATCAGGATGCGGCCGCTCGAGACGTCGTAGAGACGGAACAGCAGCCGCGAGATCGTCGACTTGCCGGCGCCGGAGGGGCCGACGATCGCAACCGTCTTGCCGGCCGGCACCTCGAAGCTCAGGCCCTTGAGGATCGGCCGGTCCGCCTCGTAGGAGAAGCGGACATCCTCGAACCGCACGCTGCCGGACGACACCGCAAGCGGCTTGGCACCCGGAATGTCCTTCACCTCGGGATCGCGCGCCAGCACGTCGAACATCTTCTCGATGTCGATGATCGCCTGCTTGATCTCGCGATAGACCATGCCCATGAAATTCAGCGGCTGGTAGAGCTGGATCATCATCGAATTGATCAGCACGAAATCGCCGACGGTGTGGGTGCCGTTGCGGATGCCGAACGCGCACATCAGCATGGTCGCGGTCAGGCCCGCGGTGAAGATGATCGCCTGCCCGGTGTTGAGCACCGCAAGCGAGGTGTAGGTCTTCACGCTGGCCTGCTCGTAGCGCTCCATCGAACGGTCGTAGCGCCGCGCCTCGCGCTCCTCGGCGCCGAAATATTTCACTGTCTCGTAGTTGAGCAGCGAGTCGATCGCCTTGGTGTTCGCCTCGGTGTCGGAATCGTTCATCCTGCGGCGGATCTCAATCCGCCACTCGGTCGCGATATAGGTGAAGTACATGAACACGACGACCGTGAGCAGCACCGCGAGCACGTAGCGCCAGTCGAACTGCCAGAGCAGCACCGCCGCCAGCAGCGCGACCTCGACGATGGTCGGGATCAGCTGCAGGATCACCATCCGCACGATGGTCTCGATGCCGGAGCGGCCGCGCTCCAGCACGCGGGTCAGGCCGCCGGTCTTGCGCTCGAGATGGAAGCGCAGCGACAGCTCGTGCATGTGCACGAAAGTGATGTAGGCGAGCCGCCGCACCGCATGCATGGCGACGCGGGCGAAGATGCCGTCGCGCCACTGCGTCAGCACCGCCATGATGATGCGCACCGCGCCGTAGCTGATCGTCATCAGCACCGGCGAGGCGATCAGCCAGACCACCCAGTTCGAGGCCGCAACCGGCGCAGAGCCGGTGCCGTTCAGCGCATCGATCGCCCATTTGAAGGTGAACGGCACCGACAGCGTGGCAAGCTTGGCGAACAGCAGCAGCACCACCGACCAGATCACGCGCGTCTTCAAATCGGCGCGGTCGCCGGGCCAGATATAGGGCCAGAGATGAACGAGGGTGCCGAGCAGCGTCCCCTTCTCGGCGGCCGGCGACGTGGCCGTGGGCTGTGCGGCGCCGGTCACACTCTGTTGCGGCGGCACCATCAGGCGCCCGCCCGCGCGGTCACGGCGCGGCGGTCCGCTGCCACATCTTTTCCACGGTTTGCCATTGTGCCCGTCATATAGATCGTTTGAACGCGGCGTACAGGCTTATGACGAAAATTGTTCGCGATTCGCGGGAATTTACGGGATTTTTTGGCTCTCCATCCCCATATGGGAGTCTTGACCCTGTTTACGCTGCAGTGCCACAAGGAACGTATGAACCAAATCAAGACTGTCTGTGTTTATTGCGGCTCCGGCCCCGGTAACAATCCCCGTTTCGTTGAAGCTGCCGTCGCACTCGGCAAGAGCTTTGCCGAAAACAACGTGCGCCTGGTCTATGGCGGCGGCTCGATCGGCTTGATGGGCGCGGTCGCGAGATCGACGCTCGATCACGGCGGCTCCGTCACCGGCATCATTCCCGAATTCCTGCGCGCGCGCGAGAACGCGTTGACTTCGGTTCAGGAGATGATCGTCACGCCCGACATGCATGAGCGCAAGCGCCTGATGTTCGAGCGCTCGGATGCGTTCGTCGCGCTGCCCGGCGGCATCGGCACGCTGGAGGAGCTGGTCGAGCAATTGACCTGGCAGCAGCTCGGCCGTCACCACAAGCCGATCCTGCTCGCCAACATCGACAATTTCTGGGAGCCCCTGCTCTCGCTGCTCAACCACATGCGCATGACCGAGTTCATCCGCCCGACGCTGCCGATCAACGTCCTGATGGCCGATCGCGTCGATGAGATCCTGCCACGGCTGCGTTCGGCGGTGGCACGCATGCCCGAGGCCGCGAAGGAACTCGCGCCCGAAGTGGCGCGGCGGCTGTAACTGTTCGCCGCACTTTCGGCTCCATGACCGTCATGCTGAGGAGGCCGCAGAGCGGCCGTCTCGAAGCACGACGGCCCCGCTGGTGGCCGTCGATCCTTCGAGGCTCGCTTCGCGAGCGCCTCAGGATGACGGGTCTAACCAAGCGTCCGTTTGAAGTCACCCTACTCGCTCGGAAACGTCACGGCCTCGATGCGGTTGCCGTCGGGATCGAGGACGAAGGCCGCATAGTAGCGCACGCGGTCGTGCGGGCGCAGGCCCGGAGGGCCATCGGAGAGGCCGCCGGACGCCAGCGCGGCGACGTGGAAGGCATCGACCTCCGCGGTGGTCTTCGCGCGCAGGCAGATATGGGTGCCGCTCGCATGCGGCACCTGCGCCATCATGGCGCGCAGATTGATCCAGAATTCGGGATAGGCCTTGCCGAAGCCGATCGTCGCCGGCCGCGTGACGAGGCGGCTCAGGCCAAGCGCGGCCAGCGTCGGCTCATAAAACCGTGCGGCCCGTTCCAGATCGCGGACACCGACGGAGACGTGGTCGATCATGGATACTCCCTCCCCGTTGTCATTCCGGGATGGTCCGAAGGACCAGACCCGGAATATCGGGATTCCGGGTTCGCTGCTTCGCATCGCCCCGGAATGACGGCTCAATCACTCACGCCTGCACGCCTGACCTCACCAGCTTGTAGAATACCGAATCCATCAGCGCCTGGAACGAGGCGTCGATGATGTTGGGCGAGACGCCGACCGTGGTCCAGCTCTCGCCGGTCTCGTCCTCGCTTTCGATCAAGACGCGCGTGACCGCCTCGGTGCCGCCATTGAGGATACGCACGCGGTAGTCGATCAGCTTCAGGCCATCAATATATTTCTGGTACTTGCCGAGGTCCTTGCGCAGCGCGACGTCGAGCGCGTTGACCGGGCCGTTGCCTTCGGCGGCCGAGATCAGCCGCTCGCCGTCGACATCGACCTTCACCACCGCGAGCGCCACGGTGACGCGCTGGCCGTTAGCGTTGTAGCGCTGCTCGACATTAACGTCGAACTGCTCGACCTTGAAATATTCCGGCACCTTGCCGAGCGTGCGGCGCGCCAAGAGATCGAACGACGCGTTGGCTGATTCATAGGCGAAGCCCGCGGCCTCGCGCTCCTTCAATTCCTCGACCAGCCGCGTCAGCCGCGGATCGCTCTTGTCATAGGCGATGCCGGCACGGTCGAGCTCGGCCATCACGTTGGAGCGGCCGGCCTGATCGGACACCAGCACCTTGCGGTGGTTGCCGACGGAATCCGGCAGCACGTGCTCATAGGTCTGCGGATCCTTCATGACAGCCGAGGCATGGATGCCGGTCTTGGTGACGAATGCGCTTTCGCCGACATAGGCCGCATGGCGGTTGGGCGCGCGGTTCAGCATGTCGTCGAGCGTGCGCGACACCTTCATCAGCGTCGCCAGCTTCTCCGTGGTGACGCCGATCTCGAACTTGTCGGCAAACTCCTGCTTCAGCTTCAAGGTCGGGATCAGTGAGCAGAGGTTGGCGTTGCCGCAGCGCTCGCCGAGGCCGTTGAGCGTGCCCTGGATCTGCCGCGCGCCGGCCCGCACCGCGGCGAGCGAATTCGCCACCGCCTGCTCGGTGTCGTTATGGGCGTGGATGCCGAGATGGGCGCCGGGCACCTGCTTGATGACTTCGCCGACGATGGTCTCGATCTCATGCGGCATGGTGCCGCCATTGGTGTCGCACAGCACCACCCAGCGGGCGCCGGCCTGATAGGCCGCCTTGGCGCAGGCGAGCGCGTAGTCGCGGTTCTCCTTGTAGCCGTCGAAGAAATGCTCGCAGTCGACCATCACCTCGCGGCCGAGCGCCTTCGCGGCCGCGACGCTATCGCGGATCGAGGCGAGGTTCTCCTCATTCGTGGTCTCGAGCGCGACGCGGACCTGGTAGGCGGAGGATTTCGCGACGAAGCAGATCGCGTCCGCCTTGGCCTCGAGGATGCCGGCAAGCCCGGGATCGTTCGACGCCGAGCGGCCCGGCCGCCGCGTCATGCCGAAGGCGGTGAAGCGTGCGTGGTCGAACGCAGGCTTCTTGCTGAAGAACTCGGTGTCGGTCGGATTGGCGCCGGGATAGCCGCCCTCGACATAGTCGATGCCGAGCGCGTCGAGCATGCCTGATATCACCTGCTTGTCCTGCAGGGTGAAGTCGACGCCATTGGTCTGCGCGCCGTCGCGCAGCGTGGTGTCGAACAGATAGAGGCGCTCGCGGCTCACGCGTGGCCTCCCGGGGTCGCGACACCATCGAGCTGCTTCTGCATCGTGGTGTTGGCGAGCCACTCGTCGTTGATAGTGACCGAGTTGCGCTGCTGGGCGACGTAGCCGCGCTTGCGGAAGAATTCCAGCGCGGTGTCGCTGGCATCGACCTTCAGGGTCTTGGTGCCGCGGGCGCTCGCGATCTTCTCCAGCGCATCGCACAGCGCGCTGCCGACACCCTGCCCGACCGCGCTCGGATGCACATAGAGCATGTCGATGAGATCGGCGCCCTTCAGCGAGGCGAAACCGACCGGGGCGCCCTGCAAGGTCGCGATCAGCGTGAGCTGGCCGGCGAGCTTCTTGCCGAAGGCCGCCTCGTCGTCGGCGGCCATCGCCCAGGCTTCCTGCTGCGCCTCGCTGTAGTCGTCGCCGGTCAGGTCCATGATCGAGGCCGCGAAGATCGCCGCCAGCAGCGGCGCGTCGTCGGGCAGATACGGGCGCAAGGCGGGCGCGGAGCGGCTCATCGCGCGACCTCCCAGGTGGTGATCGGCTTTCCTTCGGCATCCTTTCCGTCCTTGATCGCCACGCCCATCGCGGCGAGCTGATCGCGGATCCGATCCGACTCCTTGAAGTCCTTGCGGGCCCGCGCCGCGGTGCGCTCGGTGATCAGTGCTTCCACCGCGGCGGCATCGACACCGCTCGCCTGCTGCTTGCGGGCCTCCCACGCGGCCGCGCTCTCCGACAGGAAGCCGAGCAGCCGGAGCGAGCCGGCAAACTCCCTGCGGCTCTGTTCGCTGCTCGACGCAGCACCGCGCAGGCCGTGCAGCACGGCCATCGCCTGCGCCGTATTGAGGTCGTCGTAGAGCGCCTCGACCATCGCCGGCGACGGCGCGCCGGGATCGGCGTCGGCCGCGACCGCGTACCAGTCGTCGAGTGTCTTCGCGGCCTCCTCGGTGGCCTTGGCGGTCCAGTCGAGCGGCGAGCGATAATGCGTCTTCAGCATGGCAAGCCGCAGCACCTCGCCCGGCCGATCGGCCAACAGATCGCGGATCGTGAAGAAGTTGCCGAGCGACTTCGACATCTTCTCGCTTTCGATCTGCAGGAAGCCGTTGTGCATCCAGACATTGGCCATGCGGTCGGAGTGGAACGCGCAGCAGGTCTGGGCGAGCTCGTTCTCATGATGCGGGAACACCAGGTCGATGCCGCCGCCATGGATGTCGAACTTCTCGCCGAGATGCTTCCAGGCCATTGCCGAGCACTCGATGTGCCAGCCGGGCCGGCCCTCGACCTTGATGCCTGCCGGCGACGGCCATGACGGCTCGCCCGGCTTCGACGGCTTCCACAGCACGAAATCGGTGTTGTCGCGCTTGTAGGGCGCGACATCGACCCGGGCGCCGGCGATCATCTCGTCGAGCGAACGCTTCGACAGCGCGCCGTAACGCGGCAACATCGAGTTGGCCGCGTTCATCGCCTGCGGCGAGAACAGCACGTGATCCTCGGCGACATAGGCAAAGCCGCCGGCAACCAGCTTCTCGATGATCGCGCGCATCTCCGGGATGTGCTCGGTCGCGCGCGGCTGCACGGTCGGCGGCAAGCAGCCGAGCGCCGTGACGTCGTCCTGATATTGCTGATAGGTCTGCTCGGTGACCTTGCGGATCGCCTCGTTCAGCGGCACGCCGGGATAATCCCGCGCGGCGCGGACGTTGATCTTGTCGTCGACGTCGGTGACGTTGCGGACATAGGTCACGTGATCGGCGCCATAGCGATGGCGCAGCACGCGAAACAGCACGTCGAAAACGATGGCGGCGCGGCCGTTGCCGATATGGGCGAAGTCGTACACCGTCGGTCCGCAGGCATACATGCGGACGTTGTCGGCATCGAGCGGCACAAACGGCCGCTTCTCCCGGGTCAGCGTATCGTAGAGGCGCAAATCCATGGAAACCGTTCCCTTGCGGCCGGGCGGTCCAATGCTCTCATGTGTTGAGAAAAGACGGCCTCAGCCAGCGAATCGCTAGCTCATAATCTCGCGGCAAATGCTGCAGATGGCGAGGTGGCCGTTCATGGTTCCACCATGTCTCACGGCCCCATTATTGCGTCAAGGGGCTGTTTTCGGGCGGTTAGCCACCCGCTCCGCACCGAAATCACGTCAACGCCCTCATGGTTAATCATTATTAAGGATTTGGGCGTATCCGGTCGCTTGCGGATTCCCCGCCATTTTCACTGGTGCACCATGCGGCCTGTTTCAGCATTGATTGCCTGCACGCTCTTTATTGCTCCGTCCTTCCTTGTTTCCTCGGCCGCGCTGGCCGACAGCCGCGTCTTCATCGTCGCCAACCAGGCCGACGGCTACGGCATCGACCAGTGCCTCGCCCGCGGCGATCGCTGCGGTGCCTCCGCCGCCCGCGCCTATTGCCGGTCACGCGATTTTGCGCAGGCCACCAATTACCGCCGCGTCGATCCCGACGAGATCACCGGTGCGGTTCCGCACGCCGCGAATGAAAAATGCAACGGCAACAGCTGTGGTGAATTCGTCGCCATCACCTGCCAGCGCTGAGCCAAGCCGCTGGCCAGACGGGGTTATTGCCACACCGGCGCCCCGGAAACGACGTGACGCTGCCCCGAGAAACGGCTATTGCAGCGGCCTTGCCCGCGCGCTTTGGCGTTGATCGCCGCGCGGCGTCGTTTTAATGGCCGGATATGCCCAATAGCTCCCGTTCTCGCTTCTCCCGCTGGTTTCTGAGTTGCGCCGTGCTGGCCGGCATGTCCCTGCCCGCCATGCATGCCCTGGCGCAAGTGCCGCCCGGCCCGCCCGGTCCGGCTCCGCAAGGCGCGCCACAGCCCAATCCGCAGGCCAATCCGATGTGCGGCCGGCTCGAAGGCCAGCTGGCGGCGATCGACCGCGGCGGCGGCTCCGGCGACCCGGCCAAGGACGAGCAGATCCGCCGCTATCAGGACGCGGCAACCCGCCAGCAGGGCGAGCTCGATCGCGTGACGGCGCAGGCCCGGCGCATGGGCTGCGACAGCTCCGGATTCTTCTCGCTCTTCAACAACAATTCGGCGCAGTGCGGTCCGGTCAACACCCAGATCCAGCAGATGCGCGCCAATCTCGACCAGATCACCGCCAATCTCGAGCGGCTGCGCTCGGGCGGGCTCGGCGGCGCCGACCGCGAGAACCAGCGCCGTTCGGTCCTGACCGCTCTGGCGCAGAATAATTGCGGCCCGCAATATGCCGCGGCCGCGCGTGGCCCCGGCAACTTCCTCGAGAACCTGTTCGGCGGCGGTGGCGGCGGCAATCCCAACAATCCGCTGCCCCCGCCCGATGCGCAGTATGGCGCCCAGTCCGGCACCTTCCGCACCGTCTGCGTCCGCACCTGCGACGGCGCCTATTTCCCGATCTCGTTCGCGACCGTGCAGGCGCGCTTCGCCGCCGACGAGCAGATCTGCAAGGCGCAGTGCCCTGCCGCGGATGCCAGCCTGTTCACCTACCGAAATCCCGGCGAGGACATCAACCAGGCGGTCTCGATCAGCGGCGTGTCCTACTCGTCGCTGCCGAACGCCTTCAAGTACCGCACCGAGTTCAATCCGTCCTGCTCCTGCAAGCCGGCCGGCCAGAGCTGGGCCGAGGCGCTGAAGGCGGTCGACGACAAGGCGTCCGCCGAGCAGCAGGGTGACATCATCGTCACCGAGGAGAGCGCGCGGAAGATGCAGCAGCGCGCCCAGACCAAGGCCGCCGCCGGCAAGAAGGGCGCGCCCGCAGCCGCAGCTCAACAGCAGCCCGCCGCCGCTGACGCCGCGGCACCGGCCGCGCCGGCGAGCGACGGCCAGATCCGCACCGTCGGCCCGACCTTCATTCCCAAGCGGTAAGAAGAGTTCAGCCCTCGAACGCTTCCGCCGACGCGCGCGAGGTGCGCGCCACCAGCGTCTCGTCGGGCGCCGGCAGCGCCTTGCCGAAATCGCGGAAGCGGTTGGTGATGGGATAGCGGCGGTCGCGGCCGAAGTTCTTCCGCGTCACCTTCACCCCCGGCGCCGCCTGCCGCCGCTTGTATTCGGCGATGTTGAGCAGGCGATCGACCCGGGCCACCACGTCGCGGTCGAAGCCGGCTTCGATGATGGTCGCCAGCGGCTCCTCGCGCTCCACCAGCCGCTCGAGGATCGCGTCCAGCACGTCGTAGGGCGGCAGCGAATCCTGGTCGGTCTGGTTCTCGCGCAACTCGGCGGTCGGCGGCCGGATGATGATGTTGACCGGGATCACCTCGCCTGACGGCCCGAGCGCGCCGTCCGGCTTCCAGCCATTGCGCAGGCTCGACAGGCGAAACACCTCGGTCTTGTAGATGTCCTTGATCGGATTGAAGCCGCCGTTCATGTCGCCGTACAGCGTGGCGTAGCCGACCGACATCTCCGACTTGTTGCCGGTGGTCACCACCATGGCGCCGGTCTTGTTGGAGATCGCCATCAACAGCGTGCCGCGGGCGCGCGCCTGCAAATTCTCCTCGGTGATGTCGCGGTCCAGCCCCTTGAACACCGGCGCCAGAATCGTCTCGAAGCCGTTCACGGCATCGGCGATCGGCAGGATCTCGTAGCGGATGCCGAGCGCCGCGGCGAGCTTGGCGGCATCGTCGAGCGACACCTGCGCGGTGTAGCGGAACGGCAGCATCACGCCGCGCACCTTGTCGGCGCCGAGCGCATCGACCGCGATCGCCGCGCACAGCGCCGAGTCGATGCCGCCGGAGACGCCGAGCAGCACGCCGGGAAAACCGTTCTTGCGGACATAGTCGCGCAGACCGAGCACGCAGGCCGCGTAATCGGCCTTGTCGCCCTCGAGCTGCGCCGTGATCGGCCCGTTGCAGCGCCAGCCGTCGGCGGTCTTGCGCCAGGTCAGCGTCGTGATGTTCTCCTCGAACGCCGGAAGCTGCGCCGCGACGGAAAGATCGGCATTCAGCGCGAACGAGGCGCCGTCGAAGATCAGCTCGTCCTGGCCGCCGACCTCGTTGAGATAGACCAGCGGCAGCCCGCTCTCAGTGACGCGCGCGACGACGATCGACAGCCTGAGGTCGGCCTTGTCGCGGGCATAGGGCGAGCCGTTCGGCACCACGAGAATCTCGGCGCCGGTCTCGGCGAGACATTCGACGACGTTCTCGTATTCTTCGGACTCCTCGAGCCAGATGTCCTCGCAGATCGGCACGCCGATACGCACGCCGCGCACCGTCACCGGGCCCGGCGCCGGGCCGCGCGCGAACAGCCGCTTCTCGTCGAACACGCCGTAATTCGGCAGATTGGCCTTGAAGCGCAGCGCGGCGATGCGGCCGCCGTCGAGCAGCGCGCAGGCATTGTAGAGCTTGCCGTCCTCGACCCACGGCGTGCCGATCAGCATCGCTGGGCCACCATCCCTGGTCTCGCGCGCCAGTTCCTCGATCGCGGCACGGCAGGCCGACTGGAACGCCGGCTTGAGCACCAGATCCTCCGGCGGGTAGCCGGCGATGAACAGTTCCGACAGCACCACGAGGTCGGCGCCGTCGGCCTTGGCTTTCTCGCGCGCGGCGCGCGCCCTCGCGGCGTTGCCGGTGACGTCACCGACCGTCGGATTGAGTTGCGCCAGGGTAATCTTGATCTGTTGTTCGCTCATACGCTTAAGTTGTCCTGCACAACAGCAAACTTCAATCACCTTCCAGTCATGGTGCGATTGCAGAAATCGCGCCATGACCGGCGGGAGCTTCTTTTGAGCATGATCTGATCGGAAAACCGGTCCCACGTTTCCGGATCATGCTCGGGAATCAGAACGCGCCCATGCGTTCAGCGAGGGCGAACAGCCAGAACAGCCCGGCCATGACGAGCGCGACGCCGACCGCGGCCGAGCCCATGTCCTTGACCCGCCCGATCTGCGGATCGTGATCCATGGTCAGGCGATCGGCTAGCTTCTCGATCGCGGTGTTGAGCAGCTCGATGACGAGCACCAGCACCACGGTCGCGACCAATTCGACCCGGCGCATCACGGTGGCGCCGACCAGCCAGGCCAGCGGCAGCGACAGCGCCAGCGCCACCACCTCCTCGCGAATCGCCTGCTCCGAGCGAATGGCGAATGCCAGCCCGTTGCGCGAGTTGATGGTGGCTCGCCAGAACCTCAACAAGTCACGGCCCCCAAGTCCAAGTCACTGCCTGCCCAAGCCACAGCCCCAATCACAACCCCGCAGCGGCCGGCATCGGCTTGACCTTGCCGGCGCGCTCCTGCTTCAGGAGTTCGGCGATCAGGAAGGCCATGTCGATCGACTGTTCGGCATTAAGACGGGGATCGCAGACCGTGTGGTAGCGGTCGTTGAGGTCCTCATCGGTGATGGCGCGCGCGCCGCCGATGCATTCGGTGACGTCCTGTCCGGTCATCTCCAGGTGCACGCCGCCGGCATGGGTGCCTTCAGCAGCGTGGATCTGGAAGAACGACCTCACCTCCGACAGCACGCGATCGAACGGCCGCGTCTTGTAGCCCGAGGTCGAGGTGATGGTGTTGCCGTGCATCGGATCGCACGACCACACCACCTTGCGCCCTTCCCGCTGCACGGCGCGGATCAGGCCTGGCAGATGGTCGCCGACCTTGTCGGCGCCGAACCGGTTGATCAGGGTGAGGCGCCCCGGCTCATCGTCGGGATTGAGGATGTCGATCAGCTTCAACAGTTCGTCCGGCTTCAGCGACGGGCCGCATTTCAGGCCGATCGGGTTCTTGATGCCGCGGAAATATTCGACATGGCCGTGATCGAGCTGACGGGTTCGGTCGCCGATCCAGATCATGTGGCCGGAGGTCGCGTACCAGTCGCCGGTGGTGGAATCGACCCGCGTCATCGCCTGCTCGTAGCCGAGCAGCAGCGCCTCGTGGCTGGTGTAGAAATCGGTGGCGCGCAGCTCGGGATGGCTCTCGAGATCGAGGCCGCAGGCGCGCATGAAGTTCAGCGCATCCGAGATGCGGTCGGCCAGCTCCTTGTAGCGGCGTGATTGCGGCGAATCCTTCAGGAAGCCGAGCATCCACTGGTGCACGCTGCCGAGATTGGCGAAACCACCGGTGGCGAACGCGCGCAGCAGGTTCAGCGTCGCGGCGGATTGCCGATAAGCCATCAGCTGGCGCTGCGGATCGGGAATGCGCGCTTCCGGGGTGAAGGCGATGTCGTTGACGATGTCGCCGCGATAGCTCGGCAGCTCGACGTCGCCCTGCTTCTCGGTCGGCGACGAGCGCGGCTTGGCGAACTGGCCGGCGATCCGGCCGACCTTCACCACCGGCAGCGCGCCGGCATAGGTCAGCACGACCGCCATCTGCAACAGGACGCGGAAGAAGTCGCGGATGTTGTTGGCGCCGTGCTCGGCAAAGCTCTCGGCGCAGTCGCCGCCCTGCAGCAGGAAGGCCTCGCCGGCGGCGACCCGCCCCAGCGCCTTCTTCAGGCTGCGCGCCTCGCCCGCGAACACCAGCGGCGGAAAAGTCGCCAGCTGGGCCTCGACATCGGCCAATGCCTTGGCATCGGGATAATCGGGCACCTGCAGCACCTTCTTGGCGCGCCAGCTATCGGGTGTCCACCGCTCGGACATGAGGTCAACTCCTGAGCAAAAACCGCGACTTAATCACGGCATGAGGAAAGCCCGGCTTATACACAGGCCCCCGCTTTCCCGCTAGAAGGATTCCTGCAATCTGGTCAAGCCCTTGCAGGGAAATCCGAATTCGCATTTGGTAGAGCATAGCATGAATGCCGGGGAAATCGCCGTGGCCTCCGCCGCGCTGGACGACGTTTTTAGCGACGACATCGTCGTGCCGGCCGCGGACGGCTATCCGCTCGCCGCGACGTTGTTCCTGCCCGCGCGGCACGCGGCGCCAGGCCGTGCTAATCAATTCGGCGACCGCCGTGCCCCGCAAGGTCTATCGTGGTTTCGCCGGCTACCTCGCCCGCCGCGGCGCCGCGGTACTGACCTACGACTACCGCGGCACCGGCGATAGCCGGCCGATGGCGGCGACCGGCCTCAACAAGCCGAAATCGCTGGCCGGCTTCAAGGCCACCATGGCCGACTGGGCCTCGCTCGATGCCACCGCGGCGGTGAGCTGGATGCGCGAGCGATACCGCAACCTCCCCTTCGCCTATGTCGGCCACTCCTTCGGCGGCCAGGCGCTCGGGCTGCTTGCCAACAATGCCGAGATCCCGCGCGCGCTCCTGATCGCATCGCAGGCTGCCTATTGGAAGCTGATGGCCTCGCCCGAACGCTACCGCGTCATCGCCTTCATGAACGGCGTCGGCCTGCCGCTGGCGCGCACGCTCGGCTACCTCCCCGCCTGGGCCGGCGTCGGCATGGACCTGCCGATTGGCGCGTTCGAGCAATGGCGGAGCTGGGTGATGCGAGAGCGCTATCTGCTCGATGATGCCACGCTGACAGCGCGCGAGAATTTTCCGAAGTTCAAGGGCAAGCTCCGCGCGCTTGTCATGACCGACGACACCTGGGCAACGCGGCCGGCGGTCGAATTGCTGTGCTCCGCCTTCACGTCGATCACGCCGGAGATCATCTCGATCCGTCCCGCCGACGCCGGCGCAAAAGCGATCGGCCATCTCGGCTTCTTCCGCAGCGACCACCGCGATGCGCTGTGGCGCGGCGCCGCGGAGTGGATTGAGGTGGAGGGGTAAGCACAGCACTCTCCGGCGTCGTCCCTGCTTTCGAAAGCAGGGACCCATACGCCGCGGCCTTTGTTGTCGTCGGGACTCGTCGTTCCAGCGCCGCGCAACAATTGAGATTTGGGGTAATGGGTCCTGGCCTGCGCCAGGACGACGATGAGGATGGTTCTCGCGCGATGCGATGCACCGCTGATGCGTAGCTCATCTTGAACCGAGAAGCCGCGGCGTACTGGATCGTCCGCATGCGCGGGCGATGACACAATGAGAGGTCGCTGCTCTTTCCACACGTCGTCCCTGCGAAAGCAGGGACCCATAACCACAGGGCTGCGTTGTTGAAACAGGTTGTGGCTCCAGCGCTGCAAGCCAACTGACGTCGGCGGCTATGGGTCCCTGCTTTCGCAGGGACGACACCGCATGTATTGCGCTGCCGGTGAGTCATACATTCGCATTCTCGCGACATGAATCGCCCGAGCTTTGCTCTTCAACTCGGATTCGCGGTCAAGATGATGGGTATCGCTTCGCTCCACCCGTCCTACCAGTCTCACACCACCTTCCGCGGCGCAGCCGTCGCAGCGTCACCCGTGTTCGGCGTCCCGGTCGGTTCGATCAGCAGCAGATGCACCTCTTCCCTTGCGACAGGCCGATGCTCGACGCCCTTCGGCACGATGTACATCTGGCCGGGCGTTAGCGTCACGGTGCGGTCGCGCAGCTCGATGTCGAGGATGCCTTTCAGCACGAGGAAGAAGTCGTCGGTGTCGTCATGCTTGTGCCAGACGAACTCGCCCTGCACCTTCACGACCATGACGTCGCAGGCGTTGAATTGCGCCACGGTGCGCGGCGACCAGTGATCGGAGAATGTCGACAGTTTCTGCGAAAGATCGATCGCGCCGCTCATGATGCCTCCGGGTCCGGGCCAGCCTGCCGGACTCGTTAGCTCAGCCGTGCGACGCACTCAATGCACGCCCCTCAGCCTCTCCGGATATGTACTCGGCCCATTGTGCCCGTTGATGTCGCAAGGCGCTTCGCCGTTGGTGGCCCGCCGCGCCAGCAGTTCCTTTTCGGCCTGATACCAGAGCTGATCCATCTTGCCCGGCGGCTCGCCGGCGTCCTTCCACAATTCGTAGGCGCGGGTCCGGATCTCCTGCTCGGTTGGGCCTCTCATGCGCGGCTCCCTCAATTTGAGACGTCAAACTGTTTGAGAGTGGAACGGACAGCATAGCGCAAGGTTCCAGGGTGCGCGAGACGGCCGCGCGCCGGTGGCGTGTCGCCTGTGCACAAGCGCCGCTGCGCGAAGCCGCGTTCGATTTGAGGGCACGAAGCGGCCCTGAGGAAAAGTCCCGGGCGGATGTGCACGTCAACAAGGGTGCCCTAATTCCCGGGCACGAAGCGCGGCCGTCGGCGCCGGTCTTGCGGAGGCGCGCTACCCCTTCTGAGGTATGCAACCTTTGCCCGCTTCCGCAGACAAATACTCATCAGGATTTTGCCAACCTTCCTGGGGCTAGAGACAACGCCGTCCGCATGTATTTTAAGCGGGCGGCGTTGGGCTGTCAGGCAGGGCTCATTCCCCGTTCCCCATCGCCAGGAGAACACCAGGACGGCAGCGCCGGCCTGCGGGCTACCGCTACTCCGCCGCCTGGCGCACGTAGCGCGCGGTGGGCGTGCGCATCGTCACCAATTCTTCGGAAGCGGTCGGATGCAGCGCGATGGTGGCGTCGAAATCGGCCTTGGTCGCCTTCATCTTGACGGCGATCGCGACGGCCTGGGTGATTTCGGCGGCGCCATCGCCGACGATGTGGCAGCCGAGCACGCGGTCGCTCGCGCCGTCGACCACGAGCTTCATCAGCACGCGGGTGTCGCGGCCAGACATCGTCGCCTTGATCGGGCGGAAATCGGTCTTGTAGATGTCGACGTGGCTGAACTGCGCCCGCGCCTCCTCTTCCGTGAGTCCGACGGTGCCGACCTCCGGCTGCGAGAACACCGCGGTCGGGATCGTGGCGTGGTCGACCTCGACCGGGCGCTTGCCGAACACCGTGTCGGCGAAGGCATGGCCCTCGCGGATCGCAACCGGCGTCAGATTGGTGCGGTGGGTGACGTCGCCGACCGCGTAGATGTTGTCGACCGAGGTCTTCGACCAGCCGTCGACCTGGATGCCGCCATTGGCGGGATTGATGGCGACGCCGGCGGTCTCGAGCCCGAGATTGGCGACATTGGGATGCCGGCCGATCGCGAACATCACCTGGTCGGAGGCGATGCTCGAGCCGCTCGACAGATGCGTGGTGAAGTCACGGCCGTGCTTGTCGACCTTCGCCACCGTGCAGCCGGTGATGATGGTGATGCCGCGCTTCTCCATCTCGGCGCGGACATGCTTGCGCACGTCCTCGTCGAAGCCGCGCAGGATGTTGTCGCCGCGATAGATCACCGTGACGTCGGAGCCGAAGCCGGCGAAGATGCCGGCGAATTCCAGCGCGATGTAGCCGCCGCCCTGGATCACGATCCGCTTCGGCAGCTCCTTGAGGTGAAAAGCCTCGTTGGAGGAGATCACGTGCTCGATGCCGGGCACGATCGGCCCGTGATTGGGCGCGCCGCCGGTCGCGATCAGGATGTACTTCGCCGTCACCTTCTCGCCGGTGGCGAGTCTGATGGTGTGGGCATCCTCAAGCACCGCACGGGTCTTCGCGATCCGTGCGCCCGACTTCTCGACGTTGGTGGTGTAGGCGCCCTCGAGCCGGGCGATCTCCTTGTCCTTGTTGGCGACGAGAGTGGCCCAGTCGAACGAGACCTGCCCGATGCTCCAGCCGAAGCCGGCCGCGTCCTCGATCTCGTCGTGGACGTGGCTGCCGATCACGAACAGCTTCTTCGGCACGCAGCCGCGGATCACGCAGGTGCCGCCCATCCGGTACTCTTCGGCGACCATGACCTTCGCACCGTAACCCGCGGCGATGCGGGCGGCACGAACGCCGCCCGAACCACCACCGATGACAAACAGGTCGACGTCAAACTCGGCCATGGTAAATCTCAGCTCTAATCGCCGGAATTCGGCTTGATCAACTGCTTTCCCTCATCTTGAGGGCATCTAGTCTTTCACCGCCGTCATTGCGAGGAGCGATAGCGACGAAGCAATCCATCTCTCCGCTTGTGGGACAATGGATTGCTTCGCTTCGCTCGCAATGACGTAGATAGTGCGGCGCACTCAACTTGACGCCCGTCATGCTGAGGCGTCGTTTAGATATCCTTGCCGCGCTTCTTCATCTCGGCCTTGAACTGGGCGTTGACGATCACGCCAAACTGCTGCGCCCACTGCTGCATATATTGCAGCGAATCGTTGATTGCCTTGGGCTCAGAGGTCAGAAGCTTCTGACCGAGCGGCGTCTTGTAGAAGATCACGAGATCCTTCAGCTCCTGCTCGGTGAACTCGGCGGCGTAGAGCTGCGCCATGCCTTCGCCGATTTCCTTCTCACTGCCACCCAGGTTCTTGGCGATGACGAGCGCGACCTCGTTGAGGTCCTTCTGGTAGTTGAGGTATTGCTGGAGCAGACCGGTCTTGGTCTTCTCGATGATTCCAGGAACGGCGCCGGCATACATCACCTGCACGTTCTTCATCTGAAGGATTTCCTTGGCGTACCCAATCGCCGCGGGGGTCGACTGCTTGACCTGGGGCATGGGAGGCAGCTGCGGCTGCTGCGCCATCGCCGGTGCGAGCGCCAGTCCAGCCGCCAGGGCCGCAGCCGACAAAAGTCCCGAAAAACGATTCATTCCAAGTCTCCTTGCTTGCGGCCTCATGGCCGTTCAACAACCCGAATTCCCTGCGCGCCGGCCAGCACGGCGACGCTGCCAAGCCCGATGAACAGGCCGTGTTCGACCACGCCCGGAATCACGCTGAGCAAACCGGCAAGACGCGGCGGATCGCCGATCCGGCCGAGATGGGCATCGACGATCCAGTGGCCGCCATCGGTGACAAAAACGTGACCGTCCTTGCCCTGACGGACCAGCATTTCGCCGGATACGCCGGCCTCTGAAAACGCCCGCGCCATCGCGGCCTGGGTCGCGGCGAGCCCGAACGGGATCACCTCGACCGGCAACGGAAAGCGGCCGAGCACGTCGACCCATTTGCTGTCGTCGGCGATCACGATCATGCGATCACTGGCGGCCGCGACGATCTTCTCGCGCAGCAGCGCCCCGCCGCCGCCCTTGATCAGGTTGAGCGCCGGGTCGATCTCGTCGGCGCCGTCGATGGTGAGGTCGAGATGGTCGATCTCGTCCAGCGTGGTCAGCGGAATGCCGCAGCGGATCGCATCCGCGCGGGTCGCTTCCGAGGTCGGCACGCCGATCACCTTCATGCCCGACCGGACCTTCTCGCCGAGCAGCTCGACGAAATGCTTCGCGGTCGATCCGGTGCCGAGCCCGAGCTTCATGCCGTCGCGCACCTCTTCGAGCGCGCGCGCCGCCGCCTGGCGTTTCAGTGCGTCCATGTCCACGTGCCGATAGCCCCTCGGTTGTCCGTTACGGGCCGCCATCGGGTGGCCCGGCGGGCGCATATCTAGCGTCGTTTTGCAGGCAGGAATAGCGGCAAGCGGGCCAGTCTTTAGGCCGAAACGGCGTCCATCGCGGCCAAAATCGCCGAAAAACGCTGTTCGACCTCGGCCCGCATCCCGGGTTGGGTGAAAATGTAGAACTGGTCGTCGCGGATCGCGGCCAGCACATGTCCTGCAACCGACGCCGGATCGAGACCGGCCTCCAGGCGTCGCGCGATCTCGGCGACGACAGCGGCCATCGGGCTTGCCGGATCGAGCGGACGGGTCGGGCCGTACTGCTCGCCGCGGTTGCGCCCGCTCTCGCCGATCCGGGTCCGCACAAAGCTCGGACAGAGCACGCTGACGCCGATCCCGAGCGGCCTGAGCTGCATGGCGAGCCCTTCGGACAGGCTGACGACGGCGAACTTGGTCGCCGAATACGGGCTCAAGCCAAGCCCGGCATTCATCCCGGCCATCGAAGCCGTATTGACGATATGGCCACCCTCGCCGTGCCCGCGAATGTGCGGCGGGAAGCTCCTGATGCCGTGCACGACGCCCATCAGATTGACGTCGATCACCCAGCGCCAGTCGTCGACCGAGATCGGGTCAATGCCGCCGCCGGCCGCGACGCCGGCATTGTTGCAGAGGACATGAACCTTGCCGAAGGCGCGGAACGACGCCTCCGCCGCGCGATCGACGCTTAGGGGATCGGCAACGTCGCAGACCACGCCGTGAACATCCGCACCGCCTGCGCGCAGCGCATCGACGGCCTTGTCCAGCGGACCGGTTTCAATGTCGGCGAGCATCACCTTCATGCCCTCGCGAGCAAAGGCGGTTGCCATCGCAAGTCCGATTCCGCTGGCCGCGCCGGTGACAAAAGCGGCTTTTCCGGCAAGTTCCCGCATCTCAGCCTCCCCTATCTCATGACGTGCCCACATCTACTCTTGCATCGCAGCGCCTGGCCCGATAGCCAAAAGCATCATGTCCGCCGCCTCTCCCCCCATCGTCGTATTCGATCTCGACGGCACGCTGGTCGACACCGCGCCCGATCTGATCGGCGCGCTGAACCATGTGCTCGACCGCGAGGGCCTGCGGCCGGTGCCGCTGGCGGCCGCGCGCAGCATGATCGGCGCCGGCGCCCGCAAGCTGCTGGAACGCGGGCTCGAGGTGGAAGGACGCGCGGTCAGCGTCGGTGACCTTGACCGCTTAACCGCGGATTTCGTCGACTATTATGCCGAGCATATCGCCGACGGCTCGCGCCCGTTCGACGGGCTCGAGGCCGCGCTAGACCGGCTCGAGGCAAAGGGCCATCGCTTTGCGGTGTGCACCAACAAGCTGGAATGGCTGTCGAAGCTGCTGCTCGACCGGCTCGGCCTGACCAAGCGCTTCGCCGCGATCTGCGGCGCCGATACGTTCGGTATTGCAAAACCCGATCCGACGTTCCTGCGCGAGACGGTGGCCCGCGCCGGCGGCCGGCTGCCCGGCGCCATCATGGTCGGCGATGCCGGCCCCGATGTCGGGGTCGCAAGGCGCGCCCAGGTCCCGGTGATCGGCGTCGATTTTGGCTATACGGACGTTCCGATGACCGAGCTGAAGCCGGACCGGCTGATCAGCCATATGCGCGATCTGCCGGACGCCGTCGCCAGCCTGAGCGCGGCATAAACTTTCCGCAACGCACTGATATCGCTAGGCAATATTCAGCCATGCGATTCTGCCATTAACCATCCGCTAACGAACAGGGCCCCCGCTGTTGCGCCTCTGTTCCGACGCACCTATGGTCCGCTCCGGGGATTGTGGCTGATTGCCGCAGTAGAGTGTGGATCATGCGTCGTATCATCGTGATTGCGGCCGCCGGGCTGAGCCTGGCCGGCTGCTCCTCCTTCTCATTGGATTCGTTCAAGTCGGCGCCGCCGCCGATGCCGGTTCAGCTGGATTCGAACCCGCCGGGCGCCGACGCGGTGACCTCGCTCGGACCGGGCTGCAAGACGCCCTGCACCGTGTCGATCCCGGCGCCGGAGACCAACTTCTCGGTCACCTTCAACATGCCGAAGTTCCAGCCGGCGACGGTTCCGGTCACCGTGACCCGCGTTCCCGGCGACTTCACCACGCCGGCCACCACGACGCTGGATCCGAGTCCGGTGTTCGCCGAGCTGCAGCCTGCCGGACCGCCGCCGCGCGCGGCGAAGAAGCCGATACGGAAGAAGAAGCCGAAACCGGCTGCCGCTGCGGCGCCTGCCGCCGCCGCTCCGGACTCCGCGTTCCCCGCCCCGAGCGCGGCTGCGCCGGCGCCGGCCGCCGCGCCGTCGCGCTAGCGCGGGCGGCCGAACCGCGTTTGCACTGCACAAGAGCCCGGCCCAAAGCCGGGTTTTTGTATTTGGCCGAGACACATCCGCGATTGCGATCATGCATCGCGCGATATGCCTCGCCTATCGCTTTGCATGTTGCGGATCATCCATACGATCATCCCTTGGGACGCATTGTGACAACGCGCCAACATGCATAGATTGCGGATGCCGGAGCCGATCACGGCGCGGCAGGCAGGAAACAGATTGCAAGGCCGGAACTGAATGAACGGATCCACGCAAGCACATTCCGACACGCTGTTTCGTCCGATGACCGATCCGTTCGGCCGGACCATCCGTTATTTGCGCGTCTCCGTCACCGACCGCTGCGACCTGCGCTGCTTCTACTGCATGTCGGAAGACATGACCTTCCTGCCGAAGGCCGATCTGCTAACACTGGAAGAGCTCGACCGGCTCTGCTCGGCGTTCGTCGCCAAGGGCGTGCGCAAGATCCGCCTCACCGGCGGCGAGCCGCTGGTCCGCCGCAACGTGATGGGCTTGGTGCGCTCGCTGTCGCGGCATCTGACCACGGGCGCACTCGACGAATTGACGCTGACCACCAACGGTTCGCAGCTGGCGCGCTTCGCCCAGGAGCTGGCCGATTGCGGTGTGCGCCGCGTCAACGTCTCGCTCGACACCCTCGACCCCGTAAAATTCCGGGCCATCACCCGCTGGGGCGACATCGACAAGGTGCTGTCGGGCATCGAGGCGGCGCGGTCGGCGGGACTCGCGGTCAAGATCAACGCGGTCGCGCTGAAGAACCTGAACGAGGACGAGATACCGGCGCTGATGGAATGGGCGCACGGCAAGGGCATGGGCCTCACCTTGATCGAGGTGATGCCGATGGGCGACATCGGCGAAGGCCGGATCGATCAGTACGTGCCGCTGTCCTTGATGCGCGCGCGGCTCGAGAAACACTACACGCTGACCGATCTGTCCGACGACACCGGCGGCCCCGCCCGCTACGTCCGGGTCGCCGAGACCGGCGGCAAGCTCGGCTTCATCACGCCGATGACCCATAATTTCTGCGAATCCTGCAACCGGGTGCGGATCACCTGCACCGGCACGCTGCACACCTGCCTCGGCCACGAGGACGCCTCCGACCTGCGCCGGCCGCTGCGTGCCTCCGCCGACAACGATTTGCTGGCGGCGGCCATCGACCGGGCCATCGGACTGAAGCCGAAGGGGCACGATTTCATCATCGACCGCCGCCACAACCGTCCGAGCGTCAGCCGCCACATGAGCGTGACCGGCGGCTAGTCTTCAAGCTCCCTCCCGACGCGCGGCCTGTCCCCCGATTACCAAGGCGGGACAACAGTTTGCCGCGGCGTCAATTTGTCCATTTTCCGATTGACGGCGTTCCACGGCGCTGATTTGGTGAATCAGCTTTCACGCTAGTCTGGCCAGCATAGGCCGCTGCCCTCCGTCGGCTCCTGCCGACGATCCCCGGCAGCCAAGAACGGCTGAAGCGGATTTCGGGGGAGGACGAACGTTTGCAACTGCTCCTGAAAGTGAGCCGTGGCTCCGTGCGCATGCGCGCGGCGGCCAGATGATGCTTGAAGAGATATTCGGCGCGCGGATGGCGCGACCGTGGAGATCGTGATGCGCCCATTGTTGGCATTAAGTCAGGCCATCGACCAACTCAACGAGAAGATCGGCTACATCTGCAACCTGCTGGTGCTGATCTCGTGCCTGGTCAGCGCCGGCAACGCCATGATCCGCTACGCGTTCAGCTACTCGTCGAACGGCTGGCTCGAGGCGCAGTGGTACATGTTCGCGATCCTCGTGATGTTCGGCGCCTCCTACACCTTCAAGCGCAACGAGCATGTCCGCGTCGAGATCATGTATCTGATGCTGTCCGAACGCGGCCAGCTCTGGCTCGACCTGATCGGAACGCTGTTCTTCCTGATCCCGGCCTGCCTCCTGCTCGCCTATCTGTCCTGGCCGTTCTTCTACCAGGCCTATGCGGTCGGCGAGATGAGCGGCAACGCCGGCGGCCTCTTACGCTGGCCGATCAAGTTCGTTATCCCGTCCGGCTTCGTGATGCTTGCGCTGCAAGGCGTCTCAGAGGTGATCAAGCGGATCGCCGCGCTGCAGGGCTACGTGACCATCGACGCGAAGTATGAGAGGCCGACTCAATGATCACGCTGGAGATGATGCCGCCACTGATGTTCGGCGGCCTGATCGTAGCGATGCTGATCGGTTATCCGGTGGCGTTCACGCTCGCCGCGGTCGGCCTGTCGTTCGGGTTCCTCTCGATCTATCTCGGCTTCTTCGACCTCAACTTCCTGCAGGCGATCCCGGGCCGCATCTTCGGCAGCGTGCTGTCCAACGAGCTGCTGCTGGCGATCCCGTTCTTCACCTTCATGGGCGCGATATTGGAGAGATGCGGGCTCGCCGAGGACATGCTGGATTCGATGGGCCAGCTGTTCGGCCCGATCCGCGGCGGCCTCGGCTATTCCGTGATCATCGTCGGCTTCATCCTCGGCGCCATCACCGGCACGGTGGCGGCGCAGGTGATCGCGATGGCGCTGATCTCGATGCCGGTGATGATCCGCTACGGCTACAACATCCGCTACATCACGGGCGTGCTCGCCGCCTCCGGCACCATCACGCAACTTGTCCCTCCCTCTCTCGTCCTGATCGTGCTTGCCGACCAGCTCGGCAAGTCGGTCGGCGACATGTATCTCGGCGCCTGGGGCCCGTCGGTGTTCCAGATCCTGCTGTTCGCCGGCTACACCTTCCTGCTCGGCATCTTCAAGCCGAGCCATGTGCCGGCGGTGCCGATCGAGGCGCGCACGCTGACCGGCTGGGCGCTGTGGAAGAAGTGCCTGCTCGGCATCATCCCCTCGGCGGTACTGATCTTCGTCGTGCTCGGCACCATGATGATGGGCCTTGCGACCCCGACGGAGGCCGGCGCCATGGGCGCGGTCGGCGCCATCGTGCTCGCCGCCATCCACCACAAGGATTTCAGCGCCACCGGCAACAAGGTGCTGATAACAGGCGTGATCGCCGGCGGCATCGGCACCATCATCGCGATGCTCTACAGCGAGAACCTGATCTTCAAGCTCGCCTTCGCGATCACCTACGCCGCGGTGGTCTGGATCTGCCTCGAGGCCGTCAAGATCCCGGACCTGCGCGACCTGATCAAGCAGGGCTACGAGACCACCATGCGGATCACTTGCATGGTCACCTTCATCCTGATCGGCTCGACCTGCTTCTCGGTCGTGTTCCTCGGCGTATCCGGCGGCACCTGGCTGGAGCACCATCTGACCTCGCTGCCCGGCGGCGTCTGGGGCTTCCTGATCTTCATCAACCTGTTCATCTTCTTCCTGGCGTTCTTCCTCGACTTCTTCGAGATCGCCTTCATCATCCTGCCGATGGTCGCGCCGATCGCGCAGAAGGTGCTGGCGCCGGTGGTCGGCCCCGACGCCGCGCTGATCTGGTTCGGCGTGATGCTCTGCGTCAACATGCAGACCTCGTTCCTGCATCCGCCGTTCGGCTTCGCGCTGTTCTATCTGCGCGGCGTGGCGCCCAAGGAAGTGAAGAGCTCGGACATCTACTGGGGCGCAATGCCGTGGATCGGCCTGCAGGCGATCATGGTGGCGCTGGTGATCGCGTTCCCGGTCGTCGTCACCGGACTGCTCGACAAGCCGCTCGATGTCGACCTCAACAAGGTCAAGATCGAGGTGCCGCAGATCGACCTCCCGCCGCTCGACTTCGGACAACCGAAGCAGTAGCCGGCATCAGCGCATTCGGCGTGCCCAGAGCATTTTCGGTTCTGATTGAATCAGAACCGAAGCTATGGATTGTTGTTCTAACGCGATTTCTTCACGCGAACCGGCGTCCACTTCGCTCGAAAGCGCTCTTGCGGGCGCGAGGCACGCCGCTGTTGACGGCACCGGCGAGGCCTGTGAAGACGGGGATACGGATCGTCCTCCAACTCACAGATCGCCGCCATGCCCCAAATGCGTCCCGCCCGCTCGTTCATTCGCCCGCTGATGCTGTCGTTTGGTTTGGCGCTCGCCGCGCCCGCAGCGCATGCAGCCGACCTTCGCGCGCTGGCGCAACAGGAACAGCAGCCGCTGCTCGACACCCTGCGCGACCTCGTGCAGATCGAATCCGGCAGCAAGGACATCGAGGGCCTGAACCAGCTCGCCGAGCGCGTCGCCGGCCAGCTCAAGCAGCTCGGCGGCACGGTCGATATCCTGCAGACCACCGATATCTACCGCCTCGACGACACGCCGGAGAAGATCGGTCCCGCCGTGCAGGCCGTCTTCAAGGGCACGGGCAGCGCGAAGATCATGCTGATCGCGCACATGGATACGGTGTATCTCAAGGGCATGCTGAAGGACCAACCCTTCCGCATCGATGGCGACAAGGCCTATGGGCTCGGCATTGCCGACGACAAGCAGGGCGTCGCCACCATCCTCCATGCCGTGGCGTTGCTGCAGAAGCTGAACTTCAAAAATTACGGTACGCTCACCGTGCTGATCAATGGCGACGAGGAGATCTCTTCGCCCGGCTGGCGCAGCACCATCACCCGCATCGCCGCGGAACAGGATGCCGTGTTCTCGTTCGAGGGCGGCGGCACCGACGGCACGCTGCGCCTCGCCACCAGCGGCATCGGCTCGGCCTATCTCACGGTGCACGGCAAGTCGTCGCATGCGGGCGCCAGGCCCGAAGGCGGCGTGAATGCGCTCTATGAGCTGTCACACCAGGTGCTGCAGATGAAGGACCTGTCCAAGCCGGAGCAGGGCCTGAAGCTGAACTGGACGGTGTCCAAGTCCGGCACCAATCGCAACGTGATCCCCGCCGAAGCCACCGCCCAGGCCGACGCGCGCGCGCTCAAGGTGGCGGATTTCGACGAGCTCGAGAGAGCCCTGCAGGACAAGATCAAGATTCGCCTGCTGCCGGACTCCAGGGTGGACGTGAAGTTCGAGGTGCGCCGCCCGCCGCTCGAGGCCACCGACGCCTCGCGCCGCATCGCAGGTTACGGCAAGACGATTTATCAGGAGCTGGGCATGTCGCTGAACGTCGCCGAGCGGGCCACGGGCGGCGGCACCGACGCGGCATTTGCCGCCCTCAAGACCAAGGGCGCCGTGGTGGAAGGCATGGGCCTGTCGGGCTTCGGCGCACACTCCAACGATGCCGAATTCGTGCAGATCAACAGCATCGTGCCGCGCCTGTATTTGACCACGCGCATGATCATGGATCTGTCCGACGGCAAGGTGAAATAGACCGGCAGGCTTACGGCACGGACTCGACAAGCCTCTCAGGACGGCTCCGCCTTGGCGAGGCGGAAGCGCAGCGTGAACTGGGCGCCGCCGGACGGCAGGTTCTCCACCCTCACCGTCGCATCGTGATCGTCGACGACGCCGCGCACGATCGAGAGCCCGAGCCCCGCGCCGTCGGTGCGCTGGCGATCGCTGCGCCAGAAGCGCTGGAAGATCAGGCCCTGCTCGGCGGGCGCAATCCCCGGCCCGCAGTCGCGCACCTGCACCGAACCGTTGTCGTGCACCTCGACATCGACCGATGTCTTGTCGGCGGTGTACTTGATGGCGTTCTCCGCCAGATTGAAGATCGCCCGCTGCAGCATCTCCGCATTGCCCCTGACCTGCACCGGACTGTCGGTGCCGCGCAGCGCGATGTCCTTTTGCTGCGCCAGCGCATAGGGCGCGATCGAGCCGACCACCTCGGCGCACACCGCGCGCAAATCCGCGGTTTCGCCGGGATCCAGCACCAGCGTGTCGAGCTCGGCGATCTCCAGCAGCTGGCTGACGATGCGGCTCATGCTCTCGATGTCGGCATGCAGCTCCCCGGTCCCCTTGGCCGCATCGAGCGTCTCGATCCGGGTCCTGAGGATCGCAAGCGGCGTGCGCAGCTGATGGGCGGCATCGGCCGTGAACTGGCGCTGCACGTGAAAGCCTTCCTCAAGGCGATCGAACGCCTGGTTGACGGCGGTCACCAGCGGCAGGATCTCGCTCGGAATCCCCTCCGTCGGAAGGCGGATATCGGTCCTTGCCGGCCCGATGCTTCTCGCCTCCTCCGAGGCCCGCAACAGCGGTGTCACCGCGCGGCGGAAGATCAGGATGTCGGTGGCAAGCAGGATCAGAAGGATCGGGATGGTGATCCAGCCGACCCGCCGAAAGAAATTGGAGACGATGTCGTCGATGATGACGTCGCGATGCGACAGGTCCTCGGCGACCAGGATGCGCAGCGTCTGGCCGCCGAGCAGCTTGGTGACGCTGGCACCGGAAATCCGGTTGGCGGACGCCGGAAGTCGCGGCGCCTCGCGATGCGACGAAAACAGCAGATGACCGTCGGCATCGTAGATGTCGTAGCGATAGCGGCCATAGGCGTCGGAATAGAGTCCCTTCAGGCTGTCCGGCAGGTTGAGCTGCACCTTGCCCGCGGCATCGACCGAGAGGTTCTGGCCGAGATCGGCGGCCTGGTCGCGCATCGCTTCGCGATGCAGCTGATTGATCTCCGAATTCAACAGCCACAGCAGCAGCAGCGGCAGGAAGATCGCCGCGACCGCGACCGCCACGATGTGCAGGAACACGATCCGCGACGTCAGCGACTTGAAGCGGAACACGCCTACTTCTCCTCCGCCATCAGATAACCGACGCCCCGAATGGTATGGATGATGACCCTGGCGCGGTGTTCCGTGAGCAGCTTGCGCAGCCGCGACACGTAGACCTCGACCGCGTTCGAGGCGACCTCGCCGGACAGGCCGAAGATGTGGTCCTCGACATTCTTCTTCGGCACCACCCGCCCCTGCCGCCGCAACAGGATCTCCAGCACCGACGTCTCGCGCGCCGAGAACACGTGCGGAGCGCCGTCGACGAACACCTGCTTGCTCTCGGTGTCGTAGACCAGATTGGCGAGCTTCAGCGAGGAGCCGAGCAACTGGCCGGGTCGGCGCAGGATGGCTTCGAGCCGCGCCACCAGCTCCTCCAGCGCGAACGGCTTCGCCAGATAGTCGTCCGCGCCGCTGCGCAGGCCACTGACCCGATCCTGCAGGCCGCCCCGCGCGGTCAGCACCAGGACCGGCAGCGGATCGGTCTTGCGGCGAAGCTCCGACAGCACCGACAAGCCATCGCCGTCGGGCAGACCGAGATCGAGGATCATGGCGGCATAACTGACGCTGCGCAGCGCATCGCGCGCCTCGGCAACGCTGTTGACGACATCGGACTCGTATCCCGCCGCCATCAGCCCGCTTGCGAGCAGCCGCGAGAGCTCGACATTGTCCTCGACGATCAGAAGGCGCATCGCAGCAATCCTGACTTCATTCAATCGATCTTCTCCTTGCTGTCGTCAAAACAAGACGCATGCGAAGGTGACGTCTCGATGGCTACACAAGCGCATGTTGCTCCAGCTCGTGTTACTGCCCCGAAAACAGATACCGCCTACCCGCTGCAATCAAAATCTACGCCAGGCGCCTGTGATTGCGCCCGTGTAAGGCTGACGTCAGCTAGCCATGATAACATAACGGATTGCACGTTCGCGCCCGGAGATCGAGAACTGGCAGCTGCCGCTACGGCCAGCGGCCGGCGGTCATGCGTCTTCGCAAGCCGCGTCGCGCCGCGGCCGTGATCGCGGCATGGAAAAGCCCCGGCGCTTTCGCTCCGAGGCTGATTTCCTGTCCAACTCGCAGCAATCACGCCTGCGAATGGCGCGCCATGAAATTGTCGTAGCCGACCTCGGCGACCTGGAACCATTGATAGCCGTTGTTGGAGAACGAGGTCAGCGAGTCATAGACCTTCTTGAAGTTGGCATTGGTCGCCGAAACCTCGGCATGCAGCTCCTTGGCGGCCTTGAAGGAAGCTTCCATCACCGCAGGCGGAAACGGACGCAGCTTGGTGCCGACCGCAAGCAGCTTCTTCAGTGCGATCGGATTGGCTTGGTCATAGCGCGCCATCATCCAGTTGTTGGCGAGATGGCCGGCCTGCTCGAGCACGAACTGATAGTGCTTCGGCAGTGCGTTCCACTTGTCGAGGTTGATCATCGCCACCAGCATGGGGCCGCCCTCCCACCAGCCGGGGAAGTAATAGTTCGGCGCGACCTTGTAGAAGCCGAGCTTCTCGTCGTCGTAGGGACCGACCCACTCGGCCGCATCGATGGTGCCCTTCTCCAGCGCCGGATAGATATCGCCGCCGGCGAGCTGCTGCGGCACCGCGCCGAGCTTCTGCATCACCTTGCCGGCAAAGCCGCCGATGCGGAATTTGAGGCCCTTGAGATCGTCGACGCTGGTGATCTCCTTGCGGAACCAGCCACCCATCTGGCAGCCGGTGTTGCCGGCGAGCAGCGAGGTGACGTTGTAGCTCTTGTAGAACTCGTTGAGCAGCTCCTTGCCGCCGCCCAGCATGAACCAGGCCTGGTTGAGGCGCATGTTGGGCCCGAACGGCACCGCGGAGCCGAAGGTGAAGGTCGGGTCCTTGCCGAAATAATAATAGGGCGCGGTGTGCCCCATCTCGACGGTGCCGTTCTGCACGGCGTCGAGCACCTGCAGGCCCGGCACGATCTCGCCCGCGGCAAAGGTCTGGATCTGGAATTTGTTGTCGGTGGCTTCACCGACCGCCTTCGCCATCAGCTCGGCGCCGCCGTGCAGCGTGTCGAGCGACTTCGGCCAGCTCGTCGTCAGGCGCCACTTGAGCTCCGGCATCGACTGCGCGATCGCGGGAGCTGCGACCGTGGCGGCGCCGGCGACGCCCAGACCCGTGACCTTGATGAAATCTCTTCGCTTCATTTGAATCCTGCCCTGTTCGATTGTGTTGTCCGAGCGTCGACTGTTTTCGATCGTCGCGCCGCTTTTCTTTTTGCCGTCATGACCGGTGACCGATCACACGCCGCCTTCGTGCCGAGGCTTCGGATGCGAGCATGGAACATCCCCTTCACGAATGCCAGACGCAAAAAAACCGGCCTCCTTGCGGAGGCCGGGCAATGCGTTCGCGTCGCGCGAACGCTCGTCCAAAAGGCTAGAGCGTTTTCGAGCGAAGTGGATACCGGTTCGCGTGAAGAAAACGCGTCAAAACAAGAATCTAGAGCCCCGTTCCGATTCCATCGGAACGGGAAAAGCTCTAGACGCCGATCAGCCGCGGGTGCGCGAGCGGATCATGAAGCTGTCGAAGGTGTATTCGGCGACCTGCCACCACAGATACTGGTCGGAGCGGTACGCCTGCATGGCCTCGATCGACTTCTTGAAGTCGGCATTCTTGGCCGAGATTTCACCCCACAGCTCGTTGGTCGCCTTGAGGCAGGCCTCGAGCACCTCGTTGGTGAACGGACGCAGCTGCGTGCCGCCGGCAACCAGCCGCTTCAGCGCGGAGGGGTTCTGCATGTCGTAGCGCGCGGCCATCCAGCTGTTGGCGTTGGCGGCGCCGTTGGCCAGGATCGCCTGGTAGTTCTTCGGCAGCGCGTTCCACTTCTCCAGGTTGACGAAGGAGTGCACGGTCGGACCGCCTTCCCAGAAGCCCGGGTAGTAGTAGTACTTGGCGACCTTCTGGAAGCCGAGCTTCTCGTCGTCATAGGGACCGACCCACTCGGCCGCGTCGATGGTGCCCTTTTCGAGCGCCGGATAGATGTCGCCGCCGGCGAGCTGCTGCGGCACCACGCCGACCTTCTGCAGCACCTGGCCGGCAATGCCGCCGATCCGCATCTTCAGGCCCGACATGTCGGCGACGGTCTTGATCTCCTTGCGGAACCAGCCGCCCATCTGGGTGCCGGTGTTGCCGGTCGGGAAACCGATCACGCCGAACTTCTTGAAGAACTCGTTGCCGAGCTCCTGGCCACCGCCCTGATACCACCAGGAGTTCTGCATGCGGGCATTGAGACCGAACGGCACCGACGCGTAGATCGCGAAGGTCGGGTCCTTACCGACATAGTAGTAGGCGACGGTGTGCGACATCTCGACCGTGCCGTTGGAGGTCGCGTCCAGCGCCTGCAGGCCGGGGACGACTTCGCCCGCCGCGAACACCTGGATCTGGAACTTGTTGTCGGTCATTTCGGCGACGTACTTCGACAGCTCGACGGCACCGCCATAGATGGTGTCCAGCGACTTCGGGAAGCTCGAGGTCAGGCGCCACTTGATTTCAGGCGATGACTGCGCGATCGCCGGCGCGGCAACCGCCGTCGCGGCAGCACCGGCCGCAGAAACTTTCAAAAAATCACGACGCTTCATCGTAAGACTTCTCCTTCAGGGGCGTTTCCCAGTGACCGCAAGCAGTTCTCCGGCAGGCGCATGAAGGCTTGCCGAGGCGCTCTGGGTCGGCCCTTTAACACGGAAGGTGGCTTCACGGAAACGCGACAATGGCATGACCGCGCCAATTAAACGAAAGTCTGATGAGGCTGGAAATCAGCCGGAAAATGCGCCTTCAAGCAGCGACGATGACGCCTGGCAGGTGGCCGCGGAGCTGCCGCCGACCGCGCGGTAAATCGCCGCGTGCGGCCGTCCGGTCCGCTCTCAACCACCGGGTTACGGGAGCAATCAGCGCCGCGTCGTCGCCCGCGCCTTCTTGGCTTGATCAGCCAAATACCGCCCGCGCCGGATCCAGCTTTGCGCGGTTGTCTTGCTGACACCATACGTCTTGGCGATCACCTCGGCGGCCTCGCCGATCGAGTCGGATTTCTTGGCCATGTTGAACGCCAGCCGGGAGGCCTCTGCGCGCTTCTCCCGCGTCAGATGTTTGCGGTGCTGCTTGTTTGCTTCGCGTGATGCTGCCATGTCGATGGTCGCCTCACGGCCCCTTCCCGCAGTTTTGGCTTCACCCGTGGCCGCCTTCCGCTGATCGAAGGGTGGTACGATTCGGCCACTCCTGCATAAACATACAGGCCGGAACCGATTCAGCAATCGTCCAAAGGCCACGAGCCTGTGAAGAAAGCCCGCCGGGCTCCCGACGCTTCGCGACCAATCGGCCCAGCAGCGCAGGCTCAGGCTGCCGCGATGACGCCTTGCAGCTGCTCGCGGACCTTGCCGCCGATCGCGCGGTAGATCGCCGCGTGCGGGCCGTCCGGTTCGCTCTCGACCACCGGGTTGCCGGCATCGGAGGCGGTGCGGATCGCGATGTGCAGGGGGATTTCGCCGAGGAACGGCACCCCCAGCTTCTCGGCTTCGTGGCGGGCGCCGCCATGGCCGAAGATATCCGAGCGGGTGCCGCAATGCGGGCACTGGAAATAGCTCATGTTCTCGACGATGCCGAGCACCGGCACGTTGACCTTCTTGAACATCGCAAGCCCGCGCCGGGCGTCGATCAGCGAGAGGTCCTGCGGGGTCGAGACGATGACGGCGCCCTTGAGCGGGACATTCTGCGCCAGCGTGAGCTGGGCATCGCCGGTGCCGGGCGGCATGTCGACCACGAGCACGTCGAGCGTGCCCCAGGCGACGTCGCGCAGCATCTGGGTGATCGCCGACATCACCATCGGCCCGCGCCAGATCATCGCGGTGTCTTCCTCGACCAGGAAGCCGATCGACATGATCGACAGGCCGAAGCGCTGTAGCGGGACCATCTTCTTGTCGTCATTGAGCTGCGGCTTCTCGCGGATGCCGGTCAGCCGCGGCACCGACGGGCCGTAGATGTCGGCGTCAAGCAGCCCGACGCGCAGGCCGAGGTCGCGCAGACCGAGCGCGAGGTTGAGCGCCGTGGTCGATTTGCCGACGCCGCCCTTACCGGAGGCGACGGCGATGACGGCGGAGATGCCGGGGATCTCGGCCTGCCGGGCCATCGGCGATTGCCCGCCGGGCGGATGCGGATGACGATGGGCGGACGCCGGCGGGACGCCGCCGGCCGGCCGCGGCGCGGGCGCCGCACCGCCCGCCTTGCGCTCGGCGGTCAGCGCGATCATCGCGACGCTGACGCCGGGAATGGCGCGTACGGCGTTCTCGGCCTGCGCACGCACGCTCTCCCAGGCGCGCGCCTCCGCGGCGTCGACATTGATCGAGAAGAACACCTTGCCGTCGGTGACCGTGATCGCCGACAGCACATTGGCGTTGGTCAAGGCCGTGCCGCGTGGCGACATCACCTTGGCAAGGCAATCGAGAACCTGTTGCTGCGTCACGCTCACCGCGCATCTCCTGGAAAGTTCAAGAGACCGACCCATAGAGCGTTGCAGCGCAAAAGGCTACCTCGCTCCGACGTCGTCCCGCCGCTCGGCCGGCGCAGCCGAGCCGCCTTCCTTGGCGGCCTCGTAGTTCAGCTCGATCATGACCCCGTTCGGGTCGTTGACGAAGATCTGCCAGAGATCGCCGCCGGGAACCTGGCGCGAGTCGAATTCCATCCCCTTGGACTGAAGCCGCTGCCGCATCCCATCGAAGCCCTGGCTGGCAAAGGCGACGTGATGGACGACGCCCGAGTCAGGCTTTTGTGCCTCGTCGGTCGCCGAAATATCGACCAGATGCACGACCGCCTTGCCCTCGCTGTACATCCACGCACCGGGGAACGCGAAGTTCGGCCGCGCGCCCTTTTCCAGGCCCAGAATGTCCTCATAGAACCGCACCGTGGCGGAGAGATTCCGGGTCCGGATATTGAAATGATCGAGCACACCGACGCTCATGCCCATGCGAGACACTCCCTTTTTTGTGAAGTTCGTTGGTGGGCCGATCCTAGCACAAAACCGCCTTCTGCCATCCCACCAAGGCCGTTGCCCTCCGCTGCACAGGGGGTATGGTGCGGCTCCTTCCATGGACGGAATGCCCTGCCCGCCGCGAATTTGCCGGCAGGCGAAGGGCGATCACCACGGCAAATCACAAGGTAACAGATATGGCTAAAGTCGCTTTTCTCGGTCTCGGCGTGATGGGTTTCCCGATGGCGGGACACCTCGTGAAAAAAGGCGGCCATGAGGTCACCGTGTACAACCGGACCGCGGCGAAGGCGAAGGAATGGGCCGACAAGTTCGGCGGCAAGACGGCGCCGACCCCGAAGGCCGCCGCCGAAGGCCAGGATTTCGTGATGTGCTGCGTCGGCAACGACAACGACCTGCGCGCGGTCACGATCGGCCCCGACGGCGCCTTCGCCGGGATCCGGAAGGGCGCGACCTTCGTCGATCACACCACCGCCTCCGCCGAGGTCGCCCGCGAGCTCGATGCCGCCGCGACCAAGGCCGGCTTCAAATTCGTCGACGCGCCGGTGTCGGGCGGCCAGGCCGGCGCCGAGAACGGCGTGCTGACGGTGATGTGCGGCGGCACCGAAGACGCCTATGCGGGCGCCGAGCCGATCATCACCGGCGCTTACGCGCGGATGTGCAAATTGCTCGGCCCGGCCGGCGCCGGCCAGCTCACCAAGATGGTCAACCAGATCTGCATCGCAGGTCTGGTTCAGGGCCTGTCCGAGGGCATCCACTTCGCCAAGAAGAGCGGCCTCGACGTCGCCGCCGTGATCGAAACCATCTCCAAGGGCGCGGCGCAGTCCTGGCAGATGGAGAACCGCTACAAGACCATGAACGAGGGCAAGTACGATTTCGGCTTCGCGGTCGAGTGGATGCGCAAGGACCTCTCGATTGCGCTGGCGGAGGCCCGCCGCAACGGCGCCACCCTGCCCGCCACCGCGCTGGTCGACCAGTTCTATGCCGAGGTCGAGAAGATGGGCGGCAAGCGTTGGGACACGTCGAGCCTGCTGGCCCGTCTGCAGCGCTAGTTCCTCCTCGCATACGGCCATGGTGATCCGCGCCGGCGGGTCACCTGCCACGTGACCTCGTCGCCTATGTTTGCGGACGCCGGGGCGCGACCGGTGGCGATTGCGAGCCTCCATTCGCAACGGCGCGGCGCCCGTGCGCAAAAGTTAATTTAACTTCCCGTTTACGCTTTTCCTTAGCTCTTTAAGGCAACGCTTAATGATTTAGCGTCACAGATAGACAATGCAAAAAGCCCGCGCGGTTCGTGGGCAGGATTTGTGTTGTTGATGAGTAATCCCGCAGAAAAGCCTGAAGTTGTAGCGCTTCCGGCAGGACCTCAGGTGACGGCGCCGGTGAACAGCCGGCGCGTCGCCGCGCAGCGGGTGCGCGAGGCGCGGGATCGGTTAACGTCAACCAGTGGAACCCGCCCGGCGTTCGACGCCGAACTGCTCCGTCAATACGCCCAGACCCGGATCTCGGCGTCCTACGTCGTGATGCTGCTCGTGGTGGCAACCGGCGTGCTGTTTGGCCTCTGGATGAGGCCGATCGTGGCCGGCGCCTGGACGGTCGGCATCCTCTGCGTCCATCTCGCGATCATCCGCAGCTGCGCCCGCTTCCTCGCCGAGCCGACCTCGGTCGCGGTGACCCGCAAATGGCGGACCCGCTTCGTGCTGCTCGACCTGCTCTACGGGCTGTGCTGGACCGCGATCCTGATCCACCCCGCCGGGCGCGATCTCGCCTCCAACACGCTGATGATGTTTTTGATGCTGCTGGTGATCGCAGTCTCCAGCATGCTGGCCGCGAGCCTGCCGATCGCAGCCCTTGCGGCGACCGTTCCGGTAACAGTCGGGATCGCGCTCGACCTCGTGCTCAACGGCGCGTTCGACAATTACGTGCTGGCGCTGCTGGCGCTTGCGGCCGAAGGCTATTTTGCCCTGCTCGCGCACCGCCTGCATTCGACCACGCTGGCGACGCTGGAGGCCCGCGCCGAAAAGGATGCGCTGATCGGTGAGCTGGAACAGGCCAAGGCGATCTCCGACGAGGCGCGACACCGCGCCGAGTCCGCCAACGTCGCCAAGTCGCGCTTCCTCGCCCAGATGAGCCACGAACTGCGCACACCGCTCAATGCGATCCTCGGCTTCTCCGAGGTGATGAAGAGCGAGATTTTCGGCGCGCATACCGTGCCCGTGTACAAGGAATATTCCGCCGACATCCATAATTCCGGCGTGCACCTGCTCAATCTCATCAACGAGATACTCGACCTGTCGCGGATCGAGGCCGGCCGCTACGAGCTGAACGAAGAGGCCGTAGCGCTGGTGCATGTCGTTGCCGACTGCCACCATCTCCTGAAGCTGCGCGCCTCCAGCCGCGGAATCACCATCCACGAGGTGTTCGAGCACGGCATGCCCAGGATCTGGGGCGACGAGCGCGCCATCCGCCAGGTCGTGCTCAACCTGCTCTCCAACTCGATCAAGTTCACGCCGCAGGGCGGCGAAATCTGGCTGAAGGTCGGCTGGACGGCGTCGGGCGGGCAATATCTGAGCGTCAAGGACACCGGCAGCGGCATCGCCGAGGACGAGATCCCGGTCGTGCTGGCCTCCTTCGGCCAGGGCTCCAACTCGATCAAGTCGGCGGAACAGGGCGCGGGCCTTGGCCTGCCGATCGCGAAAAGCCTGATCGACATGCATGGCGGCACGTTCACGCTGAAGTCGAAGCTGCGCATCGGCACCGAGGTGATCGTCACCTTGCCACCGGAACGGGTGA
Source organism: Bradyrhizobium sp. USDA 4502 (assembly GCF_054063355.1). Lineage (NCBI taxonomy): Bacteria > Pseudomonadati > Pseudomonadota > Alphaproteobacteria > Hyphomicrobiales > Nitrobacteraceae > Bradyrhizobium > Bradyrhizobium sp. USDA 4502. Next base: position 2,122,085 of record NZ_JBSSGF010000001.1, on the reverse strand, counting down.
TGAGCGCGCTGGCGCCAATGACTGAAGAAGCGCCGCCGATGCAGCCGCCGGAGCCCGTCGAGCCCGCGATGGGCGCCGACCGGAAACGCGTGCGCCGCAAGTCGATCATGAGTGCCGGCACCGGATTGTAGAGCATGTCGCGGAAGATCGTGACGCGGTTATCGCCAGAGCCCTTTCCGTTTCGATGGATTCGGAACGGGGCTCCAGATTTTGGTTCTGACGCGTTCTCTTTACGCGAACCGGTATCCACTTCGCTCGAAAACGCTTTGGCAACAAACCCAAGGCGTTCGCGCCAGGACCATGCTCGCGACAAAATGCCGAGGCGTGATGCTGCATCCCATGTCAACCGGCTTGCACCGGCCGCCGAAACCGTTCAACACTTGAACAATGAGCTCAGAGACGCCGTGTATCGCAGTCTGCATGATGGACCCCAGGACGAAGCTCTGCTTCGGCTGTGGCCGCACGCTCCCGGAGATCGCGCGCTGGCACAGGATGGACCGCACGGAGCGGCTGTCGGTGATGGCGACGCTGCCGGCCCGCATGGCCGAGGCTGGGCTCGAGCGCATGGAGCCGCGTCCGAAGCGCGCGTGATCGCGGCGGGAGTTGCGCCGTGACCCGTATCCTCCTCGTCATCGTGCTGCTGATGGCAACCGCCGGCGCCGTCGTTGCCTATGGCGACCCCGAGCAGATCGCCCGCGCCAGGGAGAATCTGACCCAGATCTTCGGCCGCAGCATCACCGCCGCAGCCTCCACCTCCAGCTCCGCCCCCGCGGTGCAGATCGCGCGCGGCCAGGGCGGCGAGTTCGCGTTCCGCGCCAAGATCAACGGCGTCAGCGCCCCGATGGTGATCGACACCGGCGCGACCTCGGTCGTGCTGACCTGGGAAACCGCGAAAGCGATCGGGCTGCCGATCGATATGCTCGAATACAATGTCGACCTCGAGACCGCCGGCGGTCACACCAAGGCGGCTCGGCTGACGCTCGACCGGCTAGCGGTCGGCAAGCTGGTCGAGAAATCGGTGCCGGCGCTGGTGGTGCAGCGCGGGCAGATGAAGACCAACCTGCTCGGCATGAGCTTCCTCGACCGGCTCGAGAGCTGGGGCGTTCGCGCCGACACGCTGAGCCTGACCGGCTACCCCGACGTCACCGGCAGCATCAACACCTCAAGTCGCCACCGGCGCCCGCGTACGGCCGTCGACTAGCGCGACGGCGCCTACTCCACCGCTACCGATCGTCGTCGTGAATCGACGACGGGTGCCGGCACAGCGGCGTGACCTGGATCTCCATGAACGGAAACAGCGGCAGGCTCGACAGGATGTCGTGCAATTCCTGCGCGCCGGACACGTCGAAGATACTGACATTGGCGTAGCGCCCCGCCACCCGCCACAGATGGCGCCAGGCCCCCGTACGCTGCAGCTCCATGGCGCGGACGCGTTCCGCCTGTTTCAGCGCGTCGACCTTCTCGACCGGGAGATCGTGCGGAATCCGCACATCCATTTCGACGTGGAACAGCATGACAAGTGAACCCCTTCTGCGACAAGATGGAACAGCGTGGAGCCGCCACGCAACTGTGGCGGCTCCATTGATCCGTCTAACAGATCGTCAGCCCTGCACCAGACCGCGGCTGACGAGGTTGATGTCGTCGGGGTTGACGAGGTCCTTCGCCGTCCAACCGGAGACGTCGTAGTCGCTCATGCAATTGCGGACGAAATCCTGCATGGCGCCAAGGTCGCCGGTGGCGCTCGCGGCCATCAGCGTCTCGACGCGCAGGTTCTCGTAATTGCCCGCATAGTTGCGCTCGTAGAGCTCATGCCGGCCGCCAAACTCGGAGCCGACCGCGTCCCAGAGCAGCTTCAGCAGCTTGATCCGGTCGATCGCGGCATAGCCGCTGGAGCCGCGCACGAAGCGGTCGAGATAGGGCCGGATCGCCTCGCTCTCCAGATCGGCCGAACTCGACGGCAGATAGATCAGGCCGCTCGCGACGTGGCGCTCGATCAACTCCTTGATCCGCGGATAGGCCATCGGTGCGAAGACGCGATAGGCCAGCCCGTAGTTCAGGTTCGGCAGATTGTAGCCCTCGGTCCCCTGCCAGGCGATCGGCGACTTCACCATCGCATCCGCAATGCCGTGGAACAGATTGCGCCAGGCGATCACCTCGCCCACCGCCGTCTGCACGCCGCGGAAGTCCTTCGACCCGGTCGCCTCGACCGCCATCGAGAACAGGCCGGCGATGAAGTCGAGCTTGACGGCAAGTCGCGTCACGCCGTGCAGCGTGAATCGCGGGATGAAGCCCGAGGCCGGGAAGAACTGATTGATCTTGTCGACATCGCCATAGATGAAGACGTTCTCCCAGGGCACCAGCACCTTGTCGAACACGAGGATCGAGTCGTTCTCGTCGAAGCGGCTGGACAGCGGATAGTCGAACGGCGAGCCGGTCGCCGCCGCCGTGAATTCGTAGGACGAGCGTGCGATCAGCTTGATGCCCTTGGCATCCATCGGCGCCGTGAAGATCAGCGCGAACGACTTGTCCTTGATCGGAATACCGTAGTGGGCGATGAAATTGTAGTGCGTCAGCGCCGAGCCGGTCGCGACCACCTTCGCACCCGAAACGATAAGGCCGGCATCGGTCTCCTTCTCGACATGCATGAAGACGTCACGCACCTCCTCGATGGCGCGGTCGCGATCGATCGGCGGATTGACGATGGCATGATTCCAGAAGTCCAGACGCTCCTGGGTCCGGGCATACCACTTTTTCGCATTGTCGGCGTAGTCGCCATAGAAGCTTGAATTCGCCCCTAGCGTGCCGAGGAACGACGCCTTGTAGTCCGGCGAGCGGCCCATCCAGCCGAACGCGACCTTCTGCAGTTCGGCGATCGCATCGCGGCCCTTGACGAGGTCGTCGGCCGTCTTCGAGCCGAGGAAGAACGGATGGGTCAGCTGTCCCGAGCCGGTGTCGGTCAGGACGCCGATCTGATCCTTCTTCTCATGGAAACGGTCGTACCAGCGCGCCACCATCCGCGCCGAATTGCGGAAGGCTGGATGCTGGGTGACGTTCTTGACGCGCTCGCCGTAGATGTAGATTTCCCGGCCGTCCTGGATGCTGTCCAGGAATTCCGCACCGGTATAGACGCTGGTGGTCGACGCAGGCACGTCGGCCCGTAGGGCAGCTGCAGTAGTCATGGGCTTCTCCTCCGCTTGTGTCGCTGGACCGGCGGCGTTGCCACACCGGCCTTAAGACCATCTCGTCACACTCTTGGACGGCGTGACATCGGAGGAAACGCTACGCGCTCACCCGAAGCGGGCGAAAGGTATCACACCATACCGCGCAGACCGGCCCGGCTCGGGCTATGACTCGATGGCACGGACCGGATGGCAACAATCGTTCGGCCGGCGCAACGCCGCAGCTAATGCAGCACGGCAAGGGAGCGAACCATGGGCAAGGGTTTTGACAGCAGCGCTGTCGCTTTCCATCGCGATGGGGAATTGGCCCTCGACGCCTGCGTCGTGACCGTCGGCGCATTTGACGGCGTCCACCGCGGCCATCAGGAACTGCTGCGGCAGACCATCGCGGCAGCGCGGCGCCGCGGCATTCCAGCCGTGGTCTACACCTTCGATCCGCCGCCAAAGGTGTATTTCGGCCAGGCCGAGCCGCTGATTTCGCTTCGCGAAAAGCTCGAGCGCATCGCAACATTCGCGCCTGACCACGTCGTCGTCGCCGATTTCGACCAGGTCTACGTCCGGCGCACCGCGCTCGATTTCCTCGCCGAATTGCAGCTTCTGCGACCACGCGAAGTCATCGTCGGCGAGGATTTCCGCTTCGGGTCCTGCAAGGGCGGCAGCGCGCTGCTGCTGCGGCAGCACTTCAACACCCGCATCCTGCCGCCGGTGCGCTGCGGCAATGGCGAGATCGTCTCCAGCAGCCGGATTCGCGCCTTGCGACGATCCGGCCTTGCCGCCGCCGCGGCGACGCTGGAAAACTGGCGAGATATCGTGACCGCGCCACCGGCCAACCGATCCGGTTTGGCCCAACTCGAGGTCGCAAGCCAATGACCGCCATCGATCCGCGAGAGTTGCGCAATGCCTGTGGCCAGTTCGGCACCGGCGTCACCATCATCACGACGCATTGCGAGGGCCGCGATCACGGCATGACGGCCAACGCCTTCATGTCGGTCTCGCTCGATCCGCCGCTGGTCGCGATCTCGATCGCGAAGAGCGCGAAGATGCTGTGCAACATCCAGAACACCGGCCGCTTTGCGGTCAGCATCCTCGCCGAGGGCATGGAGGATTTCGCCTGGCATTTCGCCGGCAAGCCAAGGCTCGACCTCTGCGACGTCTTCGAACGCCGCAACGACCTGCCTGTGATCGCCAACGCGGCGGCATACTTCGTGACCGATCTCGCCGATGAGATCGTCGCCGGAGACCACACGATCTTCCTCGGCCACGTCCGCGAGATGTCGCTGGAGCCCAGCAAGAAACCGCTGCTGTTCTTCCGCGGCCGCTTCGGCGGCCTTGCCGATCCGCACCCCGCGCCCGCGACGCTGGAGAATGCCGCTTACGAATTTGTCTGGTGAGACCAGCAACCGATATTCCCGAAAAAACGGGGATGCAAGCTTGAGCAAACTGCAAGAAAAGGAGGAACGACCATGCTGAACGTCAACAAGGACACCATCACCGACCACGTGATCGCCGCGCTCTCCAAGGACATTCCGGATCGCAACCGGCAGATCATGACGAGCCTGATCCGCCACATGCACGACTTCTGCAAGGAGGTGGACCTGACCTTCGCCGAGTGGTTCGCCGCATGCGAATTCCTGCGCCGTGCCGGCGACATCTCGGACGAGAAGCGCAACGAGTTCATCCTGATCGCCGACATCCTCGGCGTCGAGGTGCTGGTCGACATGCTCGATCACCGGGTCACCGACGGCGAGAGCGAGTCGACCGTGCTCGGACCGTTCTACCGGGAAAACCCGCCGGTGCTGCCCAAGGGCGCCTCCATCATCAAGAAGACGTTCGACAACGCGCAGACCGTCAAGGTCTCAGGGCGCATCAGCGACACCGCGGGGCGGCCGATCGAGGGCGTCACGATCGACGTCTGGGAAGACGCGCCGAACGGCCTCTACGACCTGCAGGATCCGGAACAGCCGGCCTACAATCTGCGCGGACGCTTCACGACCGACGCCAACGGCGAATATGCCTTCGTGGCGCTCCGCCCCGAGCCCTATCCGATCCCCTATGACGGCGCCGGCGGCGAGCTGCTGAAATATATGGGCCACCATCCCTGGCGTCCGGGCCACATCCACTTCATGCTTTCGAAGGACGGCTATCAATCGCTGATCTCGCAGATCTACGATTCCGAGACCAAGTATCTCGACAACGACTCGGTGTTCGCCGTGAAGCAGAGCCTGATCGGCAGGTTCGCCAAGGCCCCCGCCGGCGCCGACACCGATCTGGTTCTCAACTTCGACTTCAAGCTCAAGAAAGCCGCCGTCGAACGGCTCGTCGCGGCCGAGTAAGACCCGTTACGTCCTGCCAGGCCCACCAGCCTGGCAGGGCTCATTCTGAACTGACCTGCGAGGACATATGAGTCGTGCCGTGATCGAAATCGCCGAACCCGTGGAGCGCGTGCAGGCTCACGCAAGGGACACTGCGATCCGCAGTATCCGCGCGACCATCGTCGAGGCGCCGACCCGCCGCCGGCACAAGCTCTCGAACACCGAAGTCACGCATCAGGGTTACGTGCTGGTGCGCGTCCTGCTCGACAACGGCGTGACGGGCATCGGCGAAGCCTCGACGCTCGGCGGGCCGCGCTGGGCCGAGGAGAGCGTGGAGTCGATCAAGGCCGCGGTCACGAATTATCTGGCGCCGGCGCTGCTCGGACAGCCTGCCCTCGCCTTCGAAGCCAATGCCTTGCGGATGAGCAAGGCCGCCACCCGCAATTTCGCCGCCAAGGGCGCCGTCGAGTCCGCGCTGCTCGACGCCGCCGGCAAGACATTCGGCCTGCCCGCCAGCGTGCTGCTCGGCGGCGCCGTGCGCGAACGCATGGAGGTGATCTGGGCGCTGGCCTCGGGTGACAGCAGCCAGGAGGTGGAAGAAGCGAAAGAGAAGCTGCGGCGCCGCGAACACCGCCAGTTCAAGATCAAGTTCGGCTTCAACCGCCCGCAGGTCGATCTGAAGCGGTTGCAGGCGCTGCGCGCCGGTCTCGGCGATGAGGTGCGCCTGATCGTCGACGTCAACCAGGGCTGGACCGAGGCCGAATGCATCCGTTTCATGCCCGCGCTGGAGGAGCTGGATGTTGCCCTGATCGAACAACCGGTGTCGGCGCTACAACTGGAAGCGATGGCGCGGGTCGCGGCCCGCACTTCGATCCCGTTGCTGGTGGACGAAGCGGCTTTCACCAAGGAGGAAATCGCGCGCGCGGGCGCGATGGGCTGCGGCAGCGTCTACTCGCTGAAGCTCGTCAAGAGCGGCGGCCTGTTCGAGATGAAGCGCGCCGCTGCGGTCGCGGCCGCGCACGGGCTCGAGCTCTATGGCGGCTGCCTGTTGGAGAGCAGCATCGGCGCGGCGGCGCATCTCGCCGCCTTCGCCACCCTGCCCAGGCTCGAATGGGGCACCGAACATTTCGGTCCGCGAATCCTGGTGGAGGATCTGGTCGTCAACCCGATCAGATTCGACGAGTTCGAGATCTGCGTCCCTGATGGCCCCGGTCTCGGCGTAGAGGTCGACGAGGACAAGATCCGCACCTTCGCCCGGAAGGACTAGCCGGATGGCGTCGTTCCCGCGGACAATTGACAATCCACGGACCCACGCCCAGTCTTCGCGTCGGAACCATCGTCTCGATCGTGCGCACATGACCACGCGATATCAAACCCGGCAGGATTTTTCCGCCGCTTCCGCGGAAGCGCGCGAGCAAGCGTTCGGCTAGCCGTGACCGATCGCGACGATGTCATGGATCTCAGGCGGCTGGTCTATTTCGTCGCCGTCGCCGAAGAACTGCATTTCGGCCGTGCCGCATCGCGGCTCGCGATCGCGCAGCCGCCGCTCAGCCGGCAGATTGCGCAACTCGAGAGCGATCTCGGCGTCATGCTGATCGACCGGAGCCGCAGCCAGATCCGGCTGACCCAGGCCGGCAGCGTTCTTCTGGAACGTGCGCGCGACGTGCTGGAGCGGCTCGACCGCACGCACCGCGAGATCAAGCGGATCGGCGAAGGCTTTTCCGGGCACCTGCGCGTCGCCTTCGTCGGATCGGCGACCTATGGCGTGCTGCCGAGCGTGATCCAGGCGTTTCGTTCGGCCTATCCTGACGTCGAGCTCGCGCTGTCGGCGATGAACAACGCCGAGCAGAAGCGCGCGGTAATCCAGCGCGAGATCGATATCGCCATCGCCCGCCCCTCGCTCGACGACGAGGAGCTGAAGTCCGAGCCGCTGCTGCAGGAGCCGCTGATTCTCGCGCTCTCAGACACTTCGCCCTTGCTCGATCAAAAGGTCCCGCGGCTGGCGGCGCTGAAGGCCGAGACGTTCGTCCTCTACCCGCGCAAGCCGCGCCCGAGCTTCGCCGACCACATCCTCAATATCTGCCTCGAAGAAGGCTTCATTCCGAAATCGCAGGTGCTGGCCCAGGACTATCAGACCGCGATCAGCCTGGTGTCGGTCGGCGTCGGCATCGCGCTCGTGCCGAAATCGGTCTCGGAGGCGGAGCGGCCCGGCGTCGCCTACCGCGCCTATGAGGGACACAATCCAGGCACTGCGCTGTCGCTGAACTACCGGCGCGACAACCGGATGCCGCATCTGTTCAATTTCCTGAAGGTCGCACAAGACGTCACGCGGCGTCAGCGCAAGCCATAACGATCGCCCTCAGGCCGCGACCGCCGCCGGCGTGCGATCGTCGACGCATGCGATCGCCTCGCGCAGCACATCGATGTCAGCCCCCGGCCGAACGCCGTTCTCCGCGAGGTGCCTGCGGAACGCACGCGCGCCCGGGACGCCATGGAAGGCGCCGACGAAATGCCGCGTGATCGAATGCAGCCGCGTGCCTTCGGCAAGCTGCCGCTCGATATAGGGCAGCATCGCCGCGAACACGTCCTTCATCGTCACGTGCGGCGCAGTCTCGCCGAACAGCTCGGAATCGACCGTGAGCAGCCGCCAAGGCTCCTGATAGGCCGCCCGCCCCAGCATCACGCCATCGACATGCTTCAGATGCTGCTTTGCCTCGGCAAGGCTGGTGATGCCGCCATTGATGATGATGGGCACGTGCGGCAGCGCCGCCTTGAGGCGATAGACCCGATCGTAGTCGAGCGGCGGGATGTCGCGGTTCTCCTTCGGCGACAATCCGTTGAGCCAGGCCTTGCGCGCGTGCACGACGAGCGCGGCCGCGCCCGCGGCAATCACCCCGCGCGCCAGCGTATCGAGCGCGACTTCCGGATCCTGGTCGTCGATGCCGATCCGGCATTTCACCGTGACGGGAATCCGCACCGCACGCTTCATCGCCGCAACGCCTTCGGCGACCAGCGCCGGTTCGGCCATCAGGCAGGCGCCGAAGCGGCCATCCTTCACCCGATCGGAGGGACAGCCGACATTGAGATTGATCTCGTCGTAACCGAACTGCTCGCCGATCTCTGCGGCCGTCGCGAGATCGCGCGGGTCGGAACCGCCGAGCTGCAGCGCCACCGGATGCTCGCTGGCATCGAAGCCGAGCAGCCGGGCCCGGTCGCCGTGGATGATGGCGCCGGTCGTCAGCATCTCCGTATAAAGCCGCGCCCGCCGCGACATCAGCCGATGGAAGACGCGGCAATGCCGGTCGGTCCAGTCCATCATGGGGGCCACAGAAAAGCGATAGTCTTGCGATTTCAATTATTTACCTTACGCTTCAACAGGATGAACCATGAACATGTGCACTCCAAACTAGCCGAAATTGCACACGTTTGTACCCGTTTTGACCCGTCAGTGCACACGTAGCGCACACGAAATAAGGAGTGCACACGGCCGTGGCCAGCTTCATTCAGCTGCCTTCCGGGAACTGGCGGGTCCAAGTCCGCCGCAAGAACCGCTACGTGGCAGAGACCTTTCGCCGCCGCAAGGACGGTGAGGACTGGGCGCTCGAAATGGAGCGCAGCATTGATCGCAGCGGGTCCCCCAAGCCGCCCGCTGCCGTCAAGGCTAAAACGTTCGGCGACATCATCGATCTGCATATTGAGGACATGCACGAAGTCGGCCGCCCTCCCCGCCGATCCAAGGCGGCCGTCTTGGAGGCGCTTAAGGAGGATCTCGGATTGACGAAGCTTCCCCGGCTCGATCGTGCACGGCTGATCGAGTACGGCAGGAAGCGAGCGAAGGAAGGTGCCGGCCCTGCCACCCTCGCAATCGATATGTCGTTTATCCGGACCGTCGCGACGCATGCAGCGGCCGTTCATGGCATCGAAGTGTCCGCCGAAGAAGTTCGCCTGGCCCGCTTCGCACTGAAACACCTAGGACCGATCGACATTCATTGCATCCAGATCATTGCGGCAGCGAGATGGATGAAGCCGGTAAAGTTGTCAGATCGCCTGTCATAACGGGTTGCCAGGCGTCGGAAGTGTTTGAGCTGGCAAAAGCAGCGCTCGATGCGGTTGCGCTGTTTGTATGCGTCGGCGTCGTGCGGAATGATGATCCTGCGGGTGCGGTTTGACGGGATCACCGCCGTTGCGCCGATTTCCGCGATGATCGCACGCAGGGCGTTGCTGTCATAGGCCTTGTCGGCGAGCACGGCATCGCCGCTTTGGCCGTGGAGCAGTGCCGGCGCCTGGGTGATGTCATTAACTTGCCCAGCCGTGACGATGAAGCGGAGCGGACGGCCGAGCGCATCAGCCAGCATGTGGATCTTGGTGGTCAGTCCACCTCGGGAACGCCCCAGCGCCTGATCTTTGGCCCCCCTTTTCCGCTCGTCGCCTGCTGGTGGGCGCGAACGATGGTGCTGTCGATCATCAGATACTGGTTGTCGCGATCGGCGGTCAGAGCAGCGAACACGCGCTCCCAGACGCCGGCATGGCACCAGCGGCTGAAGCGCTGATGCACCGTTTTCCACTTGCCGTACCGTTCCGGCAGGTCGCTCCAGTGTGCGCCCGATCGCAAAACCCACAAACATCCGTTGACGAACAGTCGATTGTCCGCAGCCGTACGTCCCGGGTCGCCAGCTTTCCCCGGCAGCAGTGGCGCAATCCTCGCCCATTGCGCTTCCGTCAGCTCATATCGTTTCGCCGCCACCATCTGCTCCGTGTCTCGAATCACGGAACTCTATGAATCAGCGATCAAACCGCTTGGGAATCCTGAATGTCGATCGGTCCTAGGTCTCGTCGGAAAGTCAGATGAGCGAGACCGGCGCCCAACTCAAGATGAGCTCGACGAGCTCATCCAATACTTCGACACCAATCCTCGACAGGTCATCCCGATCGGGCGCATCGTCCGATACGCTGTTGCGACCACGATGAGGCAAGAGGAAATTTGCCGGCCTGACTGGCCGCATGTCGATATGAAGAAGAGAATTCTCACGATCATCGATCGCAAGGATCCGAGAAAGAAAGACGGTAACGATCAGAAAGTCCCACTCCTCAATCTGACCGGCTACGACGCTTGGGAGATTCTGCTCCAACAGCGGATCATCACCCGGGGCCAGGGTCGGGTATTCCCGTACAATCATAGGTCAGTAAGCGCGGCATTCACGCGTCCCTGCGAGGAGTTGAACACATGATCTCCGGCACGAAGGTACCAGCCGTCTTTTCGAAGCAGGACTACCGATCGAAAGGGTCGCTTTGGTCACTGGCCACAAGGACTGGCGAACGCTGCGACGTTACACAAAACTGAAGCCGGAAGAGCTTCACAAGCTGCAGACTGAGCCACAGCCAACTCTGGAAGAATACCTCCGGACGCTAGCTACGGCACAGGCATAGACCAAGACTGTCGTTCGGCTTGCAATATCGACTACGCATAATCGGCGCTTCAAATACCCGCCTAGGGGCTGTTACGCCCGAGGTAATGGAAATTGGTCCCTACTGCTTTGAGATTGGCTCGATCAATGCCAACAAAAATGCCAACACTTGTAAGCCAGTTGGCGACACCAAAAAAATTCTCGGCAAGCCGACTGGACGTCGACCAGCAAGGCTGGTGACGGGTTCGCAAACTAGCCCAAAGTCGCCGGCTCTGGCCGACTAGCCCCGATCTCGAAGCCATGCAGAAGACGTTGGCGAACCTCCATCAGAGTTTTTCTGCAACAAAGGAAGATGCGGTTTCGATACTGACGGCTGCGACGTCTCGAAAAACTGCAGTGTTCCCGAGAGCCGGTCTGACATTTCGGTGTTTTTGGCCTTTTGAGATCACTGCAGAATTTCCCTTGGTCAGAATGGGGGGTCTAAAATCGATCACGGGTGCTGCGACTGCATCGCGCTAGCAGTTTTGGCCGCGCGCACCAACTGAAGGAACTCGGCGCGATAGCCGAAAGGATCGTCGCCGCTGCTCCCGAGGCGATACGCAGCACGTCATCATACCCGAACTGGCCGGTGCGCTTTCCGCCACGTAGAATCTCGCCGAACCGAACGCGGCCACACTGGTTGCAAAGCGGGCACCTAGTGGCGCGTTCTCGAAGCGAGCGTATTCGGATCCGCGATCGACGGGAGTGCCGATCAGCGCGCTTCGATCGGATCGCGGCAGCTTGTAACGGATCTTGACGAAAGCATATCCGGCCGGCGATGGCGAGCCGCTCGCGGCCGGGCCTCACAGGAACAGCACCAGACAGATGCCGTCTAGGGAGACTCTCTCAGTTCAAAGCCGATGCGGGGAAAGTGCGCGACGATATCCCCTGCTCGGTCGCCGCGGAGTGAAACTGCAAGTTCGTCGTCGTCAACGAGCACAAGCGTTCCGGCGATAGCATCCCGTGCGTAGTCGGCGGCTCGAATTTCGACAAGGCTTCCGAGCTCTGGATCTTCTGGCTGCAGCACGGAGGCCCGCGGCGCAGAAGGCGAAGAGGCCCGCGCTATCTCGATTGCTGCGCCCGCGGTCATGGTTTGCGACCGCCCGTGGCCGAACCCTTTCATTCGCAACATCCATTCCCGCAGGCGTTCGAAGCGATCGAATTCGTGAGACAGGCGCGGACTTTGATCCGTCAAGAACCACATCGCATGGAAGATTGCGAGGTCGGCTACAGTCACGTTCGTTCCGCAAATCCATTGGCGTCCGTCAGCGAGCAAATCCTCGATGAAAGGCATTTGCGTTCGGACGAGCGGAGCGGAGCGTGCCGCGGCACGCTCAACCGACTTCACGCTCGGTACGGGTAAGCCCCTCATCCGGGCGCGATCTTCGAACAGCTCGTGCGGCATCAAGTCGTGGTTGGTACCCCACGCATACAGCATAACTGAACGAAAGAGCGGTCCCTCGGCCCACGCCGCGACGGCATTGGCAATACCGGTTTGCCCGGAAGGAAACAGGCTCGGTTGCGGGTACCGCCTTTCAAGCTCCCGAAGAATCAACCGGGTGTCGCAGTAAATGTCCGCACCAATCTGCAGGACGGGCGCCCGGCGATAACCGCCAGTCAAAGCCGTCAGATCCGGCTTCGGTATCACGGGCGGAACGATTACGCTCGACCATTCCAGGGATTTGTAGCCCAGAGCTACGCGAACCTTTTCCGAATAGTTCGAGAAGTCGTAGTGGTGCAGGATCAATCCGGACATAGACACCCTTACCTTACCGCTCCGTGCATCGGAGCAATCCAAGTGTAAGCCGTGTCCTCGGGGCCGCAATGCATTCCGACCCGTTGGAAACGTGACCGGAGCGGATAAGGAGGCGGCCATCGTCGAACCGAACGGGAAGAACCCTCCAGCTTCCTCACCAATGGCGTCCTCCGTTGCTGGCCTCCTCCAGGCATGGCAGGCTGCCGTAATTGGTGATCAGGGGGACACATGAACCGGCTTCAGAAATTCGTTGAGCAAGGAACTGAAGGTCCCGGCCGGACGGCCTACGCCCTGGATCCTGCGAAGCTGCCCCTACCAAACGCAGGCTTCGAATGGCGCGTGGCGAAGGACTTCAGACCCGGCGAAGCCATATTGGCCGATCAACGCCTGAAGCCCCTGTTTCAGCGCGCGCTTGAACATGGCGTCGCGCTGGTGTCGGCAATTGATTGACGAGGAGGTCACGATGGCCGGACGGGCGAGCCCAGCGCCGGCAAATCTGCCCGATCCCAATCGGCATCGTCCGGCTGAATGACGACACGCCGCTCGTAGTGATCGGCCAGCTGCAACAAGCGCTTCTTGATGAAGGGATCAGCTTGCTCGGCAAGCGCCCGCACAGTCCGCGCTCTCTCTTTGCAAAACTCGTCGTCCATGGTGTCCCGCTGAAATTACAGCCGGATAGTGCGAGTCAGGCAGGGTCGCGTGTGAAGCAGATTACATCGCCAAGGGTTTTCAACGCAATTTACGCGCATCCCGGGAGGAGTTCGTCACGCAACGAACGAGACACCAACCCAGTCGCCCTCGCGCCAAACAACGTTGCACGAGTAAGTTTTGCTCGGCGGAACGATAAGCGTGAATTGATCAGGAACGGGGGATGGCGGATCTTCTGCCTTGAGCGCTGCACCACGCTCTGTGACATCGCGCACGACACAGCACAATGACAACTCACGAAATCTGATCAACGCATTGTCCAGCGATGGATTTCGCACAGACTTTCGTCTGTCCGGAAGAGCAATCATGTCCGTGCCCATCAATAACTAATGCAAATAAGATTCATGCTGCGCGAGAAATGTTGCGTTTCTCCTAACGACGAAGTCAGCCAAAGCGCTTCACGCTGTACGCCGATTCGATCGACTTTTCCCTCGGCGGCGCCGCGAACCACTGCGACGGTGCCTGCGAGGAGGATCAGACAGTTTCGTCGCATTTGTTGAAGCGGACTCGCTCGTTGGCGGATCGTCGACTGGGCGAAGCGGCGACCTTCGAACAGCGACCGCTGTCTGAAGGGCACCGAGGAATTGCCGCCCCTCTTCCGTGATCTCCCAACCGTCCGCATCGCGAAGCACAAATCTGGCCGAGAAGATGTTCAGACCAGGTGCTTGTTCGGCCAATCGCTTCATGCGATCGGTCCAATCCTTGCCGCTGTTCATCAGTATTTCGACCGCATGCCGGATTTCGGCGACAGAGGCTCGCCCGGCGGGCTGACCGGCCAGCACTTTCAAGACGGTCAGCTGGAAGGACAACTTCCACGTCTCCGGTGAGGCTGGATGTAAAGTCTCGGCGAGACCGGTTAACCGCCGATCAAAGATTGCAATTACCGAATGCCTAATGGGCGCAATGGATCGGGCACGACCTGAAGGTGTAATGACGTCGCGAGATTAACCTGAACTAGAATGGCTTGGTTCGAGCAGCGAGGTTCCAGATTTAACCTTTCCGCCCGACATCAAGCTTAACCGGCGAGTTCGATTGCTTCGATCAAGAAACGATCAGAGATTGAAGCACCGGATTTTGCCCTCCATCCGGATCCACCATGGCGAAGCCGTCACGTCAGGATATTCGGCGCGTCGGCTTCGTCTACACGGACGATCGACATGATTGAAGAAGTCGAATGACGAAGCCGGACTGGATGTCGCTTTGGCACGTATGGACCATAATCATCCCGCGGAGAACAATCAGCAGCGAGTTGGCCTGGGGACGCGTCTGGCGACGGTTCGACGGGCGATCCTGGATATACAAGCGCTTCGCCGAGCTGGAGGCCGAACTAGCACTACTTTGGCAGATTGTTGATTTTGCCGCGTTTTATAGGATTCCCGAATCAATTTTTCAATGATTCATGGGTGGTCGGCTCTTGGAGGGCTGACCATGCCGAGATGGGAAGACGAACTCGAACGCTGGCTAATGCCGTTCTTGGACCGGCTGGGTCATAAGACCCGGCAGCGGATGTGTCCTCTGTATGTTGCGGGATTGATCGGTCCGGGCGATCGCAAGAGCGTTCAGCCGATGGCGGAACGCCTTGCCACGAGCAACTACGACCAGTTGCACCATTTCATTGCGGACGGTGTCTGGGATGCGACGCCGCTGGAGACGGAGCTGCTCAACCAGGCGGACCGACTTGTCGGCGGCAGGGATGCGATGCTGGTTATCGATGACACCTCACTTCCCAAGAAGGGTGAGCGATCGGTCGGTGTTGCGGCTCAATACGCGTCGGCTCTCGGTAAAACCGCAAATTGCCAAACGCTGGTGTCTTTAACGCTTGCACGCGGCGAAGTGCCAGTGATGGTCGCGTTACGTCTCTTTCTGCCTGACAGCTGGACAAGCGACATGTCTCGTTTGAAGCGCGCTCGCGTGCCAGTCGAACACCGAACGCCACGGTCCAAGCCGGAGATCGCTTTGGCCGAGATTGACCGCGCGATGGCAGCCAACATGCGCTTTGGATGTGTGCTGGCGGATGCAGGATACGGCCTCAGCGCACCGTTTCGACAAGGGCTAACAGAGCGCGGGCTGACCTGGGCTGTCGGTATCCCTCGGCACCAGAAAGTGTATCCGGTCGATGTGAAGCTCATTTGGCCGATCACCAAAGTCCGTGGCAAACCACGAAAGCACCACGTGCCCGATATCTTATCGATTGCGGCCGAACAAATGCTGGCCAGCGCCAAATGGAAAACCCTGAGTTGGCGTAGCGGGACGAAAGGTCGGCTCAAAGCTCGATTTGCTGCTCTCCGTGTCCGCACCGCCGACGGCCCTCCGCAGCGAATATGGGATAAAGGTCAGCAGCATCTCCCAGGCGACGAAGCCTGGCTCATTGGTGAGCAACGTGCCTCCGGGGAGAAGAAATACTATCTCGCCAATCTTCCGGCGGCGACGGATCTGCGCACGCTGGCCGCCACCATCAAGGCACGGTGGATTTGTGAGCAGGCGCATCAACAGCTGAAGGAGGAGCTTGGACTTGATCACTTCGAAGGGCGGTCATGGCAAGGTCTTCATCGCCACGCCTTGATGACAATGATTGCCTACGCCTTCCTGCAACATCGTCGCCTCGCATACGCGGGGCGGAAAAAAAAGAATCAACGGGCCTCCGCCTCAGCCAACCATGCCAGCCGTACGTCACGCCATCGTCGATCTCATCCTTCGGCCGCCGCCTCAGCAGTGCCCATATTGCCGAAAGGAAATCCCTGAAAAACAGCGGCGAAAACACAATCTGCCAAAGTAGTGCTAGAGCACTGACCCCGCGGCTATTCCTTTAACGTACGGATCTGCGATCCATCAGTAGCTCCTCCCGGTGGGGCAATGTCGACACTCAATGACCCAGGCTTGTCCGGCGCGGGGAAACCACCCCGGTCAAAGCCAGCGCGAGCCGACGTCAGCATCGACGAGATCTCCGGCAGGTCGTGGGAGCGCGCGTATCGGCGTCCTGTCCAATTCGGCTGGCGACGATCGACTGCTTTCGCATCATTGGCATGCACACGATCAAGGCCATGATACCGCGCGGTATCCGCTGACCCAACACGGCCGGCCGCTCGAGTTCGCCGACGCGTGTATCAGCGCCGACGTCTTGGTGCTAGATTCGTCAACGGCAGGGAGCACCTGCTGCCTGCTTCTTACTGAACAGGAGAACGAAATGGCTGAAAGCGTTTACAAGGTCATTGAACTGGTCGGTACTAGCAAAGACTCCTGGGAAAAAGCCGCCGCCAATGCGGTCGAGCAAGCTGCAAAATCTCTCCGAGACCTTCGTGTTGCAGAGGTCGTCAAACTCGATATGCAACTGGACGATAAGGGAAAAGTAGAGGCCTATCGCGCCAAGCTCAGCGTGTCGTTCAAGTTCGAAGGCACCTGAGCCTGAGTACCTCGCCCCGCTCGCGGGGCGAGGTTGGCTCGTTGTAGAAAGGCGCACATCCATTTTCCTTGCGCGCCGCTGCTGCCATTACCCAGAGCACTTGTTTCGAGATTGCTTACCGTCTGGCTGACGACAGAGTATGTTAAGACTGCGCTCGCCCAAGCTAGTACCGAGCCCAATTCTCAGAATCAACCGTCAAGACCTGCTGCTCATATTATAGCGATCCTGATTTTTTCTTTCCTCTCTTGAATTCCGAATCGCTCGCGAGAAGCGCCTCAAGCATAAATGGTATCAGCTCGGAAACCTCCTCCCGACTGCCATAAGTCTCGGCATAGAAATCAGCGTACTCTCGTAGCCGTTGCGCAAGTACCGGAGTAAACACAATGGTGATCTTCACGGGACTGCGGTCAGGCAATTTCGCAAGCTTCATCCCTCACCTGCCCTTCGCAACTGTCTCAACGTCCTGATAAGGCTTCAGCACCAGATCCTTCGAAACAATCACCCGTAGCGGCCAACCCGGCCGCACCGTGATTGTCGGCTGCACATCGAGCTCCCGCTCCACCAGCCGCTGTCCCGCTCGATTGGTCGTTTGCTGCGTGCTCTCCCGCAACGCCTTGACAAGATCGCTCTCATCGTTGCCGATCGAAAGTTGGGTCCCGACCCCGATCAAAGTCGCCAGGGCCACGCCCTTGAGCAACTGCCAGGTGTGGAAGTCCACCTCGTCCTCAAGGCCGGCGTAGCCTGCGACGTCGGTCGCCGGAAGGCTCTCGATCACGATCGAATTGCCGTTCGGCAGGATCAGCCGTGTCCAGACGACCAGTGCACGCTTCTGGCCGAACGCCACGACGCTATCGTACTTGCCCACGAGCCGCGTCCCCTGCGAAAAGCGAGTTGGGTGGTCCGTCCAGTTCTATTTCGTCTTTTCCGAATAATGTGATCGGAGATACCGACGCGCCGGTTCCACGGAGAAGTCCATGCGGAGCGGCGGCCATCTACGCGCACCGCAAAACTATCCACAGGCACTGCGGTGCCTGGACTGGTCCGATCGGCTAGACTGGCGAACTTTCGACCCAATGATCGTCCGCCACACGACATGACCGTTCAACCGCCCCTCGCCGAGATCGCCGGTATGCTGGAACAGTCACCCGACTACCGGGTGCTGCGCCGGCTGGTTCCTCGCTCCGACTTTACGCCGAGCGACGGGCAATCGACCAAGACCGCGGTCCTGCTCGACGTCGAGACCACCGGCCTCGATCCGGCCCGCGACGAGATCATCGAGCTCGGGATGGTCAAGTTCACCTATCTTCCGGACGGGAGGATCGGACGGGTCATAGATACTTTCAGCTGCTTCAACCAGCCGTCGATCGCCGTTCCCACGGAGATCACGGCGCTGACCGGCATCACCGACGAGATGGTCGAAGGCCATGCTCTCGATGAGGCGCGCATCAACGAATTCGCCTCCGATGCGGTCGTGGTTATCGCCCACAATGCGGGTTTCGACCGCAAATTCATGGAGCGCTACGCGGCACTCTTCGCGCTCAAGGCCTGGGCCTGCTCGGTCAGCGAGGTCGAATGGCGCGGCCATGGGTTCGAGGGTTCGCGGTTGTCCTACCTCCTGATGAAGGCCGGACTGTTTCATGAGGCGCACCGAGCGGTCGACGATTGCCTGGCCTGCTGGAGATCCTCGCGATCAACCTGCCCCGGCTCGATCGCACCGTGCTCTCCATGCTGCTCGAGCGTGCGCGCCGCAAGACAATCAGGATCTGGGCCGAGCGGTCCCCCTTCGAGCTCAAGGACGCGCTCAAGCGGCGGGGCTATCGCTGGAGCGATGGCGCCGACGGCCGGCCGCGGTCGTGGTACATCGATGTCGACGAGAGCAATCAGAATATCGAAATCGAATACCTGCAGAAAACGATCTATCAGGCGGAAGTTGATATCCAGATCCAGATACTGACTGCGTTCGACCGCTTTTCAGTGAGAAGCTGACCTGCGAATGGATGCCGTCGCGGCGCTTTTTTACGCCCAACCAATGTTGCAACTAGCGACGAGCCAGGACGACCCCAAGCAGAAATGCGGCTGCAATGGATTGAAGCGGAGCCACCTTCGTCGCTTTGCTCAAATGATGCAGCCACCGCTCCTGCTGCGGTTGAGGTTCGAACACGTTGTCTTCAGCCATACGACGGATCGCTTCTGATGCCTGATTTATTCGCTGTTCTGGCGTAGCGGTCGGCGCCATGGAAAATTCGTCAGCCATGTAAGCTTCCTTGCGCCTGTACGCGACGCTCGTACGTGATCCACGCACCAACAGGCTTTTTGCCTGAGCATCAACGTCCACCGCACGCTGACTGTTCCTAAGCGTCCTGGGGCTGCAATAGCCAGCCGCCAACCTGCTCTCCTCATTACGGCTTCGCCTCAGATTTCCTCCACCAGGATTTCTAGTGCTGCGGCGCGCTACTACTTTTGCCCCACACCGCGTCTCGGCGGAGACGGGAGCTCATCGCCCACTTTTCAAAGTCCAGTAGTTGCCGCTGCGATGGGTTCTGGTTTGTGATGCCGAAGTTGGGGCCGTCCGTAACTTGGGAAAGCGGACGGCCCCTGCCGGCCAGTTCCAATTGCCCCTGCCTCAAACAGAAGCGATAGCCGACCAGTCGGGAACGTAAATGAGACTGCCTTGGTTTCGCACTGCAAGGCGGCCATTCGCTTTCATCTGATCCATTTGAGCTAGGATCGCTCGCCTGGGGCCGGAGGAGAGTGGAGCCCGGCGCTTCAGCTCTCTCTCTACCGGGCCAATACTTCGCTTTGGTTGCGATCCAGCGCTCGGCGTCGGCTTCCGTATCGAAATCTCCGATGTGGGAATCGGGCCCATTGCCGGTCTTGACGGCGACAAACCAGCGACCGTCCTTTGTCTTCGCGGGCTGAAAATGAGGCGTCTTGATCGTCATGCCGCTCACTATGAGATGTTGACGTCCAACATTCTACACACTGCGACTGCGCCGGACGCTTAGCCCATTTGGAGCATGTGAATGACCCATACGGTCTATCAAGATCGCGAATCGTATTGCTAAAAACGAAGTGTCCGTATTCGCACGGATACAACGGGCGTGTTTTGAGGATCATGATCGTTCCCTCGGCAAATAGCGCATGGGGACGTTCGCTAAGCCAACAATGTCCAGGCAAGAGATCGAAGCGCTCGCATGCAAATGTGACGCTTGCGGGCGTCATATGACGTTGTTGGCCGAGCTGCCCTCTGTCGGCAAGTACGAAGCGGTCCATGTGTTTCGTTGCTATGGCTGCAATTCAGTGAAGTCGGAGCAAGAGGCACGGCGCTCAGTGTGTACTTGACCGACTGCTTGTCGATTGGCGTTCTCCAGGCGCGACTTTTCTCGATCCTGCCTTCAGATGCGCAACAATCTGCGACCGCGTTGGACGTTCTCCTCTACCTGGTTAAGCGACCGGTGATCTGCAGTCCGAAAGACAAAGACCAGTACAGCCGGATCGTTGCCGTCTGCAAGGTAGGCGATCCTGGCCCCGACATGGCCCCGCGGCGCTGGAGCGAGCCCGAGCGATGGCCGCGCAAAGGAACGCATTCCGTATAATCGTGGAGCCGTGATCGGAGAGCGGTGACGGTGGGTCGAGCCTGCTCTATTGGAACGTCAGAACCCTGCGGCGGTTTTGTCTGGAAACAGGGTTGGAACCGCGGACGTGGCAGACGAACTCGAATATTCGGCGCACCGACTAGTGGTCATCGAACAGCCTGGTGGCGGTTTCCTGGTCGAGATCACGCCTCTCGGGGGCGGTCAAACCGTCAGGACGATGACCTATCAGAGTACGCAGGAAGCGATTGCTGCCGCGAAGAGGACCATCGACAAGCATCCCCAAGACAGGCGATCTATCAATCCGACCCGCTCTTGAAGCGGCTCCCGGCTCATTGAGAGCGACGCTCTTACAACTCGCGAACCCGGTCGATCTCCATTTGAGGCGGGTGAGAGTTTCGTCCCTGGTTTCAGCGACGCTCACAGCATCTCGCCGATCTGTAAAAGTAGTCGATGTAGATGTCGATGCGGCTGCGGATTACAAACCTCTGCTCGGAATGAACAAACGCAACCATCACGCCGCAATACGCGCCCCGCAACTGCTCGGGGGCGGCTGGCGTATTTGAATAAAACGGGAGACCGCCGCCTTTGGCTATCTTGCGCGAGCGCTGGCTTTCACGACAGCGGGTCTTTACTAAGACCTTTGGCTATCCGCGACATGCGCCGGTTTGTTCACCAGCGAGCGGCGGTCTCATTGGCCAATTAACGTCCTGGCGAGGCATCTCGTTCCCCAATTTTGATCGCAAATGGAATGAGGAGTCTAGGGCGCACAGAGCCGCAGCAAAGCATTGATCTTGCAGAGTGACGGGCTCCGCCGGCGCGGGTAGGAAATCGCTCGCGCTCGGGAACCAATTCCAAAAGTGTACTGTTGATTGATGGGGCCGATGCAAGGACCATCGCCATGAGGATCGATCATCTCGCTGCAATTGCGATAGCTGTTTGTATCGCTGGTGCCGGATTGCCGCCCGCATGCGAAGCGACAATGTCTCGTTTTTGGACTTCCATTTGCTCCCGATTCGCAGGGCTCTGAAACCTCGATTGACGTTCAGGAAATCTCGACAGGCCGAGATTCTTCCGTTTCGCGCGGCGACGATCGATGCCGCAGCTAACTCAATTATGCGCGCGGCGGCGACGCTAGAGCAGTCCCCCTCTCGAGGCCGATTGACCAAGCATTAAGCAGGTGTTCGAAACAAGCCTCCCCGTCGCGACAATCAACACGTCGTGGGTCCAAAGAGTCATTGTCTTCCCGCAGCTTCCCGAAGGGCACTGCGAGAGCAGCGAAGCGGTAAGCAAGCGAAGTGCGCTTGGCAGCCGCCGGAGTGACGGTGCGGCGATTACTCTTGGAATTATCTGGCGCGATAATTGCGCGCGGGCGCTGTCGCGTTGACTGTCGTCGGATTCTTCTTGACCTCCCGGTGCGCACGCAACCTCCTAACCAATTGAAAAACCTAAGTTCTCGTTCTAACCACTGCCGACCAAGTTGAGCAAATTTCAACAGGACGGCGCCAGCGAGCGGCACCATAGGCAAAGCACTGGGGCCCGCTCACTGCCCGAGCAAAGGGCTGACGATGGATAATGATCAATCGCTGACGCCTTCTGTCAGATGTTGCCATACGCAGCGGAATCTGCTTCGACAGCGATCATTGGTTGCACGAGCCGGCAGGCCAATATTTCGAGATGGAGCTTGCGGTAAGCATGAAGGCGGTGCGGTCAACCCTGCGTTCCGGTGACCGGTCTGGCCCGAGGCCGGCGGCGCGCCGGCCGAAAGTCCCATCCACCAGCCGAGGGCGCAAGGCCGAGCCTGAAAAAACCTCTGCGATCGCAACCCCTAAATCCGAGCGGTCGCGAGACCTCATCC
Organism: Bradyrhizobium sp. USDA 4502; assembly: GCF_054063355.1. Classification (NCBI taxonomy): domain Bacteria; kingdom Pseudomonadati; phylum Pseudomonadota; class Alphaproteobacteria; order Hyphomicrobiales; family Nitrobacteraceae; genus Bradyrhizobium; species Bradyrhizobium sp. USDA 4502. The sequence goes on along the minus strand of NZ_JBSSGF010000001.1, from coordinate 2,099,835 downwards.
TGCATTCCGCGGCCCAGCTGTTTCGCCGACAGGGATTTTCAGCCACCACCCTGCGCCAGATCGCAGCCAGGGCCAAGATCAAGGCCGGTAGCATTTACTACCATTTCGACTCCAAGGAGCAGATTCTCGACGAAGTGCTGGACCGCGGCCTCCGCCACGTGTTCGAGACCGTGAAGAACTCGGTCGAACGTGCCGGAAAGGTATCGCACCGGCGCAAGATTGGTCTTGCAATCGAAGCCCATCTCGTCGCGCTCCTCGAGACGAGTGACTTCACCTCAGCCAACATTCGAATCTACGGGCAACTGCCGGAGCAACTGAAGAAGCCGCACCGGCCGCTGCGGCGCGCATACGCAGAATATTGGGACCAGCTCTTCATCGACGCGCGGCGCGCCGGCGAGATTCGCGCCGACATGGAGGTGGTACCATTGCGCATGTTCGTGATTGGCGCTCTCAACTGGACGATCGAATGGTTCAGGCTGGAAAACAGGGATGCCGTGCTCGAACTAGCCCGTCGCACGGAGACGCTGATCTTCGAAGGCGTCAACAAGCCCTGATCGCAATCTATCGGCCCTGCCAGACCGGCTTTCGCTTCTCTGCGAACGCCTTCGGCCCTTGGATCGCATCGAGACTGGCATAGACCTCTTTATGCAGCCGCTCCGCCTCAACGAGGCCCTGTGCAAGCCCCAGGTCCATTGCGGCAAGCACGCTTGCCTTGGCCGCCTTGACCGACAGTGGTGCGCCCTCGACGATCTTCCGCGCCAATTCAAGCGCCCGTTCGCGCACAGCCTCTGGCGTGTCCTCAAGCGAGTTCAGGAACCCCTGCTCCGCGAGCCGTTCGATCGCGATCGTCTCGCCCGTCAGAACCATCTCCATCAGCAGCGGCTGCGGCACCATCCAAAGCATCGGCACCGCCCACGGGGACCCGCGCCCCATCTTGACCTCGGTTATTCCCGCACGGGTGCCGCGCAGCCCGATCCTCAAGTCACACTTCAGCGCAAGCATCATCCCGCCGGCCATCAAAGATCCCGTCATGGCAGCAATGATGGGCTTGGAGACCTTCTGCATCGCGTGCTGCATGGGATCCCGCATCAGCGTCAGGATATCCACCCCGTCCCTCGCCCGGATTTCTGCGGCCTGCTTCAGATCCAACCCTGCGCAGAATACCCCGCAATCTGTTGAGGTGAGGATGATCGCGCGGACGGAGGCGTCGGCTTCGACCCTGTCCCAGGCGTCGGTCAGGCCGTTCATCGCCTCGACCGAGAGCGCGTTCTTGCGTTCGGGACGGTCGATGGTGACGGTCGCGATGCCCTCTTCGACCGAATAGCTGACTTGCTCTTTTTCAACCACGATATCTTCTTCCTTGAATTCTAACATTTGTTAGAATACATCGCCGCACGCCAGATGCAAGAACATGGCGCAGCTCTTGAGGCAGGAGGAAGCAAGATGGCGTATCTCTGGACGCCCCCCGCGGAACTGGTGGAGAAGAGCAACCTGAGCGCGTTTCTTCGCGCCACGGGGCAGCCGAACTATGACACGCTGGCGGCCAAGGCCGACATCGATCCAGCCTGGCTCGCGCAGGAAGTGTTCGGGTTCTGTGACGTTCGCTTCTATCGCAAGCCCGAGAAGATCCTTGATCTTGCACAGGGCGAACCGTGGGCGCGCTGGTGCGTTGGCGGGACCACGAACATCGTCCTCAATTGCATCGACAAGCACCGCGGAACTGAAGTCTGGGACAAGACATTCCTGGTCTGGGAAGGCGAAGACAGACGCGAGCAGCGGCGACTGAGCTACGCCGAGTTCGCATCCGCTGTCGAACGGCTAGCATCGGGCCTGCGCAAGCTCGGAATCGGCAAGGGCGACGTCGTCGCGATTTACATGCCCAACCTGCCCGAAACCTTCATGGCTTTCTTTGCAATCCTGAAGATCGGGGCGATCGTGATGCCCCTGTTCTCCGGCTTCGGTCCCGACCCGATCAGGGCGCGGCTCAACCATGGTGAGGCGAAGGCCGTCATCACCGCGAACGGTACCTGGCGTCGAGGCGCGCCGGCTCCGCTGAAATCGGTTCTCGACGAGGCACTGGAGACCGCACCAACCGTCCAGCACGTGATCGTGGCAAACCGCGGCGGGCTCGGCGTCGACACCCCCATCCAGGTGGGACGCGACCACTGGTGGGATGAGATCGCCAAGGAGGAAGCAAATCTTCCGACCGTCGAGATGGACGCGGAAGATCCCGCCATCCTTCTTTACACGTCGGGTACGACCGGCGAACCAAAGGGCTGCGTGTGGACGCATATCAGCTTCATTGGCTCAATGGTGACGCGGGATATGATCATCTGCGGCGACTTCAAGCCAACGGACCTGTTTTTCTTCTTCAGCGACATGGGATGGATGGTAGGCGCGATGTGCGCCTGCATTCCAAGCTTCGCTGGCGGCAGACTCCTCGTGGCCGAGGGGACGCCCGATTATCCCGATACGGGACGCTTCTGGCGCCTGATCGCCGATCACAAGGTCACCTATCTCGGTGTTTCACCGACCATCGTGCGCGGCATGATGCGCCATGGCGAGGAGGTCGAACGGTACGATCTCTCGAGTCTGCGAATGACTGCTTCAGGCGGCGAGGCCTGGACGGAGACACCGTGGCGATGGTTCTTCGAACACGTCTGCAAGTCAAAGATCCCAATCATCAATATCTCCGGCGGAACGGAAGTCGGCGGCTGCATCTTTACCGGCACCCCGAACCATCCAATGAACCCATGTTCGTTCTCCCGGCCGGCCCTCGGAGTCGGCGCGGATATCGTCGACATGGCGGGTAACCCTGTCCCCGACGGCGAGGTCGGCGAATTGGTGCTGCGTCATGCATCGATCGGGCTCACCAAGAGCCTTTGGAAGGGCGACCAGCGCTATCTCGAGAGCTACTGGAATACGATTCCGGGAATCTGGGTGCATGGCGACTTTGCCATGCGCGGCAAGGACGGTCTCTACTACATTCTTGGCCGCTCGGACGACACCCTCAAGATTTCGGGCAAGCGCGTCGGTCCGGCAGAGCTCGAGGGCGTGCTGACCGCAACCGGCAAGGTCGCGGAAGCTGCCGTCTTCAGCGTCCCGCATCCAGTCAAAGGTTCCGCTATCGTTTGTGCTTGCGTGCCGAGCCCTGGTGCGAAAGACCTCCGCGCGCTGTCGGAAGAGCTTGCCCAGGCCCTGGTGCACGGAATGGGCACCTCGTACCGCCCGGAAAGGGTATTGTTGGTCGATGACCTGCCGAAGACGCGCAACATGAAGATCATGCGCCGCGTGCTTCGCGCAGTCTTCGAAGACAAGGACCCCGGCGATCTGTCGGCGCTCGCCAACCCCGAGGCGATCGACCATATCCGTCAGAAGCTCAAGGGATAGCTGTCGGCCCGGATTGGCCCGGTCCAGGCGACGTCGCATGGCGTGAAGCCAGACATCAAGGCAACCACTCAGGTCGGTTGCCTTGACGGGGATCAGACGATCCTAGATCGGGCAGTCCTTGGGGAAAGCTGGCTTGCGCTTCTCAAGGTGCGAGGCCAGGCCTTCGCGGGCTTCATTGCCGGCAAAGCCGAGGATTTCGAGGGCGGTTGACGTGTCGAACAGCGGTCCGTTGACGCGAAGCCAGTTGTTCAACGCATATTTGGTCCAGCGGATCGCACTCTGTGCACCGGTGGCGAGATCCTGCGCCGTTTCCAATGCGATGCCTTGCAGCTCCGCATCTTCGACGCACAGCGAAACCAGGCCGATCCGCTCGGCTTCCTCACCCGACAGCGGCTTGCACGTGAGCAGATAGTACTTTGCCTTCGCCAGTCCGCAGAGCAGCGGCCAGATGATACAGGCGACGTCGCCAGCGGCGACACCGAGCCGGGTGTGGCCGTCCACGATCCGCGCCGATTTGCCACAGATCGACACGTCGGCAAGGATCCCGACGACGAGGCCGGCGCCCACGGCGACGCCGTTGATCGCCGAGATGATTGGCTTGTTGCAGTTGATGACGTTGTAGACGAGATCCTTGGCCTCTTTCCAGGTCGCCATCCGCGCGGCCGGATTGTCGAGCAGTGACTTGATCAACTCGAAATCGCCGCCGGCCGAGAATGCCTTGCCCGCCCCCGTGACAATCACCGCGCTGATGTCGGGATCGCTGTCGATGTCTCTCCAGATGTGAGTGAGCTGTGTATGGGTCTCGGCGTCGACGGAGTTATAGGTCTCCGGTCGGTCGAAAGTGATCCGAAGGATCCTTTCGGCCGGATAGTCGAGCTTCAACCTCGTGTAGGCCGCGTACCGATTGGACATATTGATCTTCCCGCTTTTGGCGCCTAAGAAGCGCTACCAATTATTTCTAACAGATGTTAGAATTTGTAGTCGGCCGGCGCAAGCACTGGCTCGAAACAAGAAGGTCGAAAGACAGCGCTCGAGGAAACGTTGATGGAAACCGGGCTCAGTATCCAGACAGGCGGCGGATCCGGCATCGGAACCGTCGGTGCACTGTTCGAGGCCTGCGCGGAGCTTCATGCCAACAGGCCTGCGATCGAATACCGCGGCCGGCACGTGACTTATGGGGAGTTGCGCGACCGGGTCCGTCGGTTGACCGTCCTGCTTGCCGCGCGGGGCCTGCAACGCGGCGACCGGCTTGGCCTGCTGTCGCGCAACCGTCCCGAATATCTCGAGATCGAGTTGGCGGCCGCCAATCTCGGGATCATCACGGCTTGCCTTAACTGGCGGTTGTCGGAGCGCGAGCTCTCCTATTGCATCGAACTGGTGTCGCCCAAGCTGCTGCTGGTCGAGGGAGACCTCGCGGCAAGCCTTCTGCCGGCCGCCAAGGCGAATACAGTCCTGGAGATCGGACCTCAATACGAAAGCGAACTCGCGCGAGCGGACGGGCGGGCACCCCCGTCTGTCGCCCAACCGGAAGATGGGCTCGTCATTCTCTACACCAGCGGAACGACCGGCCTGCCGAAAGGTGCCGTGATTTCGCACCGCGCGATGGTCATGCGGGCGTTGGTGTTCTCCTCCGAACTCGGTATCGCTCCGCACGACACATTCGTCGCATGGGCCCCCTTGTTCCACATGGCCTCGACCGATCATGCGCTCGCCACCCTGCTGCGCGGCGGAATTGTCGTTGTGATCGACGGCTTCCAGCTTGAACCGCTGCTGACGGCCGTTTCCCAACACGACATCGGCTGGCTGGTCCTCATTCCCGGCATGGTAGAGGCTCTTATCGATGGTCTGAAAGGGCAACGCATCAAGGTGAAGGGAGTGCGGGTGTGCGGAGCCATGGCGGATCTGGTCGCCCCGCACGCCATTGCCGAGGTCACCGAAATGCTCGGCGCCCCCTATCTCAACAGCTTCGGCTCGACCGAGACCGGCCTGCCGCCGGCGCGACGCGCGCGCTGATTGCGCCAGGCGATGTGCCGGCCAGCCTGTCCAAGCGGCAAAATGCGTTCTGCCAGATCAAGCTGGTGGACACCTCCGACAACGAGGTCGCGCTCGGCGAGCCCGGCGAGTTGGCCATCCGCAGCCCGACACTATTCTCCGGCTATTGGCGCGCGGACGAGACTAACACGCGCGACTTCCGCGGCGGCTGGTTTCACATGGGCGACGTGTTCAGGCGCAACACCGACGGATCGCTCGATTTCGTCGACCGCGCCAAATACCTGATCAAGTCGGGCGGCGAGAATATCTATCCCGCCGAAATCGAACGCGTCCTGCTAGGCGACGATCGGATCGCGGAAGTCGCAGTCGTCCGCGCTGCTGACCCAAGGTGGGGAGAGGCCCCCGTCGCCTTTGTCGCTTGCCGCGAAGGGGCCGCAATGACGGTAGCCGAGCTCACCGAACTGTGCCGCCGCGAGCTGGCGAGCTACAAGCGGCCGCGCGAATTCCGTTTCATTGCCTTTGGTGAATTCCCTCGCTCGACAAGTGGCAAGGTCCAGCGCCACGAACTCGAGCGCCTGCTGAAAGCCTCCACATGAGCGACACCAGCCTGAGAGGAAAGGTTGCCGTCATCGGCATCGGATTGTCGGCGGTCGGCAAGGTACCAGGCCGCAGTCCACTCTCGCTTGCGGCAGAGGCCGCGGCAAACGCACTCGCCGACGCCGGGCTCGCCAAGAGCCAGGTGGATGGCGTGCTGTCGAGCCATGCCTTCGCTTCCCCGTTCCATCGCTTCAGCGTTGCCTTCAGCGAATATTTTGGAATGCGTCCGACCTTCTCAAACACGTTGCAGGTGTCCGGCGCCACGGCGGCGACGATGTTCAGCATTGGTGCGGCCGCCGTTCACGGCGGACTCGCCAAGGTGGTGCTGCTGGTCGCTGCCGACAGCCTGATGACGGGGCTGACGCCGGATCTGGCGCTGCGTTCGCTCACAGAAAGCCGGGATCAGCAATACGAGATGCCGTTCGGCATTCCGGTTGCCAACACCTTCGCAATGACCGCACACCGACATATGAGGGAGTTCGGCACCACGCCCGAGCAGCTGGCGGAGGTCGCCGTCGTGCACAGGCGTCACGCGGCGCGGACCCCCGGCGCGCAGCAGACGACGCCGATCACCGCAGCGGACGTGCTGAATTCGCCTATGGTCACCACGCCCTATCACAAGCTCGACTGTTCGCTGATCTCGGACGGCGGCGCGGCATTTGTCCTCACGTCGGCCGAACATGCGAAGGCTCTCGGAATCGAGAAGCCGATTGTCGTCCTCGGTTGCGGCGAATGCTACACCCACGAGCACATCTTCCTGATGCCGTCCCTGACCACGACCGGTGCTGTCGAATCCAGCCGGAGAGCCTATGCAATGGCCGGCTACCAGCCGCGCGATATGGATGTCGCCGGCATCTATGACTGCTTCACGGGCACCGTGGTGATGATGCTTGAGGACCTCGGCTTCTGCCGGAAGGGTGAAGGCGGCCCGTTCGTCGCCGACGGACAAATGAGCTACGGCGGCCAAATACCCTCCAACACCCATGGCGGCCTGCTGTCATTCGCGCATTCCGGAATGCCTGGCGCCCTGTTTCACTTCCATGAGGTGATCGCGCAGCTGCGCGGCCAATGCGGCGAGCGGCAGGTCGACGGCGCCGCGCTCGGGCTGGTGCACAGCCTCGGAGCGGGATTCGCCACCAATGCCACGACCATTCTGGGCACTGAGGGAACGCTGTGATGGCATCCGAAAATTCCACTCGAAAGCCCCTGCCCGCGCCGGATGCCGATACGACCGCATTCTGGCGTGGCTTGCGCCAAGGCAAGCTCCTGTTGCAGCACTGCCGCCGATGCCGCAACGTGCAGTACTACCAGCAAACCACATGTCGCGAATGCGGCGGCGATGAGCTCGTGCACAGGCCCGCGACCGGCCGCGGCAAAGTGCACTCCTTCAGCGTGGTCTACCGGGCTCCCGGCCCCGCATTCAAGGCGGATGTCCCCTATGCCGTGTTGCTCGTCGAACTCGACGAAGGGCCACGCATGATCAGCACCCTGACGGGGAGCGATCCGGCGGACGTCACCTTCGACATGGAGGTCGAGCTCGCATTCGACCAGGTCTCTGACGACATAACTCTGCCGCGCTTCCGGAAAGCCTGAGGGATTCGCATGAGTTCTGCTTGCATCCGCGTGCGATCAATTCTAACAATTGTTAGAATTTTGCAGCACCTCGATTTTGTGGCGCTCGCACCGCCGACCCACCGGTCGATTTACACCAGCGGCAGGTCCCCGACGGGCTCGCCGCGCAGCCGCCAGGACCACCCGCAATGGCAATCATGAAATCGGACGTCGTCACCTCGACCGAGGACTACGCCCGCAACCGCAGCGCCTACGCCGAACGCGTTGCGGATCTCAGGCGGCGCCGGACCGCGGCAGCACTGGGCGGTCCGGAACGGGCACGCAAGCTTCACAAGGAACGCGATCAGCTGCTGCCGCGCGAGCGAATCGCGGCGCTGATCGATCCCGGATCACCGTTCCTCGAATTCTGTCAGTTGGCCGGCGACGGCCTGTACGAAGGCGTGCCGCCCGGCGGCAGCATCATTACCGGCGTTGGAATGATCTCCGATCGTCCCTGCATGATCATCGCCAACGAGCCCACCGTAAAGGGCGGCACCTATTACGGTATCACCTGCAAGAAGCATGTTCGTGCGCAGCGCTTCGCCTGGCAGCACCGCCTGCCCTGCGTGACCCTGGTCCAATCCGGCGGCGCCAACCTGCCCGACCAGCCCAATATCTTCCCTGACGATGGCCAGTTTGGCTCGATCTTCTACAACCAGGTCAGGATGTCGGCTGAAGGCATCCCGCAAATTGCGGTGGTGCACGGTCCCTCCACCGCGGGTGGCGCCTACATTCCCGCGTTGAGCGATGAGACCGTCATCATCAGAAACCAGGGCGCCATGTTCCTCGGCGGGCCGCAGCTGGTCTATGCGGCGACCCGCGAAGAGGTCGGCATCGAGGCACTCGGCGGCGGCGAGATGCATAGCCGAGTGAGCGGTGTCACTGACCATCTCGCCGAGAACGACGCCCATGCAATTGCCATCACGCGCGAGATCGTCGCCAGTCTCGGCGAGATTCCCCGGCAAACCCGGACCGTCGCCCGGGTGCGCGAGCCACACTTCGACCCCAACGAAATCTACGGCCTGATCAGTTCGGATCCGCGCATTCCCACCAATAATCGCGATGTCCTTGCGCGTCTCGTCGACGGCAGTGAATTCCATGAGTTCAAGCCGCTCTATGGCGATACGCTGGTGACTGGCTTTGCGCGAATCATGGGCTTCGAGATCGGCATTCTCTGCAACAACGGCGTGCTGTTCTCCGAAAGCGCGCTGAAAGCGACGCACTTTATCGAGCTGTGCTGCAAGCGCGACATCCCGCTGCTGTTCATGGCGGATGTCACGGGATTCATGGTTGGCCGTGAAGCCGAGGAAGGCGGCATCACCAAGAACGGCGCAAAAATGATTACGGCAATGGCAAGCGCCAATGTCCCGAAATACACGCTCATCATGGGTAATGCCTACGGCGCGGGCTACCTCGCGATGTGCGGCCGGGCGTTCCGGCCAAATGCCATGATGATGTGGCCAAATGCCCGTTCCGCCATCATGGGTCCCGACCAGGCCGCAACCACGCTCGCGATGGTTCGCGACGAGGTCCACAAACGCGAGGGAACGAGTTGGACGGACGCTGAGCGCGAGGCCTACATGGCGCCGACCCGGCGAACGTTCGAGGATTTCGCCAATGCCTACAATTTCGCCCGCAACACCTGGTGCGACATGGTGATCGATCCGCTCGAAACCCGCAGCGTGATGGCGCTGTTGCTTGACCTCGCCGGGCGCGTCCCGCGTCCGCACACCGATTTCGGCGTGTTCCGGATGTAATCGCAGGGGACCCGCCATGTTCAGGAAAATTCTGATCGCCAATCGAGGCGAAATCGCCTGCCGGATCGCCCGCACCTGCCAACGCCTCGGTGTTGCGGTCTCCACCGTGCACTCCACCGCGGATGCCGACGCGTTGCACGTCAGGGCGATCGGTGAATCCATCGGGATCGGCGGCGCACCGGCCTCGGAAAGCTATCTGCGGATCGATGCCGTCATCGCCGCCGCGAAAACCACCGGCGCGGAGGCGATCCATCCTGGCTTCGGCTTCCTGGCGGAAAACACCGACTTTGCCCGCGCGGTCGAAGCAGCCGGTCTGGTGTTCATCGGACCGACGCCGGAAACCATCGAGCGACTTGGCGACAAGGCGTCGGCGAAGCGGGAGGCTGTCGCCGCCGGCGTCCCCACGGTACCCGGCAGCGACGCTCCGAGCGAGGATCGCCTCGAAGTCGAACGTATCGTCCGCAGGCTCGAACTGCCGGTCATGCTCAAGGCCGCGGCCGGCGGCGGTGGCAAGGGTATGCGGGCGATCTCGACCTACGACGGGCTTGGCGACGAAATCGAGTCCGCGATGCGTGAGGCAAGGAATGCTTTCGGCGACGCAGGGCTGATCGTCGAAAAACTGATCCTGCAAGGCAGGCACATCGAGGTGCAAATCGCAGGTGACGGCGACGGCAACGTGATCCACCTGTTCGAACGTGAATGCACGCTGCAGCGTCGCCACCAGAAGCTGATCGAGGAAGCGCCAGCCGCCAACCTGGCTTCCGCCTTACGCCAGCGTATCCTCGACGACGCCGTCCGGCTCGGACGCAGGCTCAGATATCGTGGCGTCGGCACGGTCGAATTCATCGTCACCGGCACCGACTACTATTTCCTGGAGGTCAATCCCCGGCTCCAGGTCGAGCATCCCGTAACCGAAATGGTTACCGGCATCGACATCGTCGAGGCTATGCTCCGCATCGCCGCTGGCGAAGGCCTGCCTATGAAGCAGGGCGAAGTGTTGTGCCAGGGTCACGCGATCGAGGCGCGCATCTGCGCCGAAGATCCGAATGACAGCTTCATGCCATCCACTGGAGAGCTCGCCCATGTCAGGTTCCCGTCCAGCGGCATTCGGGTCGAGACTGGCGTCGAAAGCGGGTCGATCGTTACGCCCTATTACGATTCGATGCTCGCCAAGCTGATTGCTCATGCCGCCTCCCGCGATCAGGCGCTCGACCAACTTGATCGCGCGCTCGGCGAAACCTCGATCTTCGGTGTTGTCACCAACCGGGATTTTCTCCGTCGATTGATCGCCTTGCCCGCGACCCGCGCCGCGACTTTTCATACCCGTCTGATCGACGAACGGATCGATGCGCTTGCGGCCACCGCTGGCGACGTTGACCCGGAGGCGCTGGCGGTTGGTGCGTATTTCTGGATGAAGCGGCAGCGCGCTGCCGCTTCCGGCAATCTCTGGCAGTCCAGCAGCCTGACCGGCTGGCAGATGGCGGCCGCCGATGACGGCTTGTCACCGATCCCCATTCTCCACCTCGAGACCGCAGGCGACAGCGCGGAGATCCGCTTTGCACCCTTGCAGCCAGACGGCTCGATGCTGATCGGCGTGGACGATGCCAGGATTCGGGTGCAGCTTTCGCCGCTTGCCGATGACATGTTCGCTGCCGCAGTCAACGCGCGCTGCGAGACGGTGCGGATCACCCAGAAAGACCATGCGATCTTCGTGCACGATCCGCGTCGCGCCCATACCATGACCGCGATCCCCTACCTCAGATACATCAGCGCCAGCGCCGAGATCAGCGGCGAACTGCGCGCGCCGATGACCGGCGTCGTGTTGAAGATCAACGTCAAGGTCGGCAGCCGCGTGAAGGCAGGCGATCCGATCGTCGTCATGGAATCCATGAAGATGGAATTGCGCATCGCCAGCGAGGTGGACGGTGTGGTGACCGCCGTCCACTTCAAACCCGGCGATACCGTCGAGCGAAACGCCGTCGTCGCCATCGTCGAGCCCGAACTCATCCCGCAGTAGCCGCCTTATGAACGATCAGGACAGCATATGTTGCGATTAGGAAGCGTGAATTACGTCGTCCGCGGCAAGATCGCGATCTTGACGCTCGACGAACCGGAAAAGCTGAACGCACTGACCGCCGGCATTCGCGCAGGCATACGTGAGGGCCTGCAACGGGCCGACAAGGACGATGGGGTACGTGTCAGCATCATCACCGGTGCCGGCGGCAAAGCATTCTGCGCCGGCGCCGATATCGGTACCTTCGATTTCGATCCGGAGAAAGCGCGCGCCTTCTTCATCGACGCCATGGAGGTCCTGAGCGCTCCGGAACGCGCACTCAAGCCGGTGATCGCTGCCGTGAACGGGATCGCCTATGGCGGTGGATTCGAGCTTGCCATCGCATCCGACTTCATCCTGGCGGCCGAGAGTGCCCGCTTCGCCGTACCCGAGATCAAGCTAGGCCTATTGCCTGGCTTCGCTATCGTGCGCCTCCAGGACATTGTTGGGCGCGCGAAAGCCAAGGAAATGAGCATGCTCGGCGACCCCGTCAACGCCGCGGAAGCGAGCCGCCTTGGACTCGTATCCCGCGTCGTTCCCGACGAACGCCTTCTCTCCGACGCAATCGCGTTCGCGGAGCGCATCGCCTCACAGCCCCGCCTTGCTGTGCAGATGGCCAAGTCCTTCTACAATCGCGGTCTCGGCGGCGACGAGATGCGCCACGCAATCGATGGGTTTCCGTTCCTGCTGACGCACGCCGATGCACGCGAAGGTATCAACGCATTTCTGGAGAAACGCGCGCCACGTTTCGAAAACGGGTAGCTGCAACATCTGTGTTTTGGCTTCGTCGCGCAGACATCCTGCCCGCGTGACCAACACTCCACTGTCCAATGAAAGAAAATGAGGGAGCACACGTGAAGAGGAATATCTTGGCCTTGGCCATCATCGTTGCGACAGCGTCGACCGCGTCGGCCCAAATCTCGAATGACGTGGTCCGGATTGGCGTGCTGACGGACCTTTCAAGCTGGGGACGCGACAACAGCGGTCCCGGCTCGGTCGAGGCGGCAAAAATGGCCGTTGAGGAGTTCGGCCCGACGGTACTCGGAAAGCCGATCGAAATCGTGAGCGCCGACCACCAGATGAAGACCGACGTGGGCCTGCAGATCGTTCGCGACTGGTTCGACAACGGCAAGGTCGACGCAGTCGCCGACATTCCGAACTCGGGAATTGCGATAGCCGTTCACAATATGGTGCGGGAGCGCAACAAGATTGCGCTGCTCTCCGGCCCGGGCGCGAGCTCCCTGACCGACGAGCTGTGCAGCCCGAACACCGTCCATTTTTCTTACGATACCTACGCGCTGTCCAAAGTGACGGCGTCGGCTGTCATCAAGGAGGGTGGCAAGTCCTGGTTTTTTGTCACCGCCGACTACGCGTTCGGCCAGCAACTTGAGAAAGACGCGACGCGCTTCATCAAGGAGCTGGACGGCAAGGTCCTCGGCAACGTGCGGCATCCGACCAACACCGCCGACTTCTCGTCATTTGTACTGCAGGCGCAAAACTCCAAGGCGGATGTTGTGGCCTTTGCCAATGCTGGCCAGGACACCGACAACGCCATCAAGCAATCCGGTGAATTCGGCCTGGTTCAGGCCGGCCAGAAGCTTGTTGGCCTGCTGATGTTCGATACCGACGTGCACGCTGTCGGCCTGCAGGCCGCACAAGGCACTTACATGACGACGGCCTCCTACTGGAACATGGATGACAAGACCCGCGCCTGGTCAAAGAGGTTCTTCGCCCGGACCAACGTCATGCCGACCATGATTCACACCGGCGTCTACGGCTCCGTGCTGCACTATCTCAAGGCGATCAAGGCCGCCGGAACAGATGATCCCGCCGCGGTCATGGCCAAGATGCGCGAACTTCCGGTCGAGGACACATTCGTACATGGCGCCAGGCTGCGCGAGGACGGGCGGGTGATCCGTGACATGTACCTGGCGCGCGTAAAGAAGCCATCAGATTCCAAGGAGCCGTGGGACTATCTCGAGATCGTCAAGACAATCCGAGGTGAAGACGCCTATCGGCCTGTCAGCGAATCGAAGTGCGCGCTTCTCAAGAAGTGAAACGACCTGATCGGCGCAAAGAGCGAGCGAAGGCCACTGCTTGGCCGGGCGGGATTTTGGGAAACAAGTAAGGCAAATCATTGCCGAACATCAGAAGGACGATCAGTTCGTGACCACAGCACCATCTCCAATCGAACTCGTCGTTGCCGACAGGATCGGGACGATTTGGCTGAACCGGCCGGAGCGAGGCAATGGGGTCGAGCTCGGGCTGGCGACTGCGCTCAGGGCAGCTGCCTTCGACCTCGAAGGTGACGCCAGCGTCAAGGTTGTCGTCATCCGAGGCCGCGGAGCAAATTTCTCGGTCGGCGGAGACCTACGAGCTTTCTCCGCTGCCGGCGCCACCTTCCCGCGGCTTGCAATGGACATCATCACTGCTTTCCACGACGCACTCGTTTCACTGAGACGCTCAGGAAAGCCGGCTATCGCCGCGGTGCACGGGGCTTGCGCCGGCGGAGCAATGTCCCTGGCGTTGGCCTGTGATTTCGTTCTAGCCGCCGACACGGCGCATTTTTCAGTGGCCTACCGGCGGCTGGGCGTTCCCGCCGATGGCGGCATGAGTCACTCGCTGACGCGCCTCGCGGGGCCAAGGCGAGCGCTGGAGTTGATGCTCCTCTCTGACCGCATAAGCGCAAGCGAGGCACTGTCGCGCGGATTGATCACGAGAGTATGTGCAGAGCAGGAGCTCGAGGCCGAGCTGACCCGAATGGCGCGGGCGCTAGCCGATAACTCGCCCGCCGCAAGCCGTGCGGTGAAAGCCCTGGTCTGGAGCGCCGATACCGCAACGTTCGACGAACAACTGTCGGCCGAGCTAGCTTCATTCGTCGACTGCGCCTCCTCGGCGGACTTTCGCGAGGGCATGAAGGCGTTCAACGATAGGCGGCCGCCGATATTCGCAGGAGAGTGAGAAAATGGGATCCCTGGACGGTAAGGTCGTTTTCATTACAGGCGCGAGCCGCGGCATAGGCCGGGAGATTGCGCTCAAATTCGCATCGGAAGGAGCGCGAGTTGCGCTCGCGGCCAAATCGAGCGAGCCCCATCCAACTCTTCCCGGAACTATCCATACAGTGGCCGAGGACATTCGTAAGCTCGGTACCGCCGCCCTTCCCCTCCGTGTCGATGTACGCGACGCCGATGCGCTCGCAAACGCCATCGAAAGGACGGTTCAGGAATTCGGCGGGTTGGACATCCTCGTGAACAATGCCAGCGCCATCAGTCCGACCGGCCTGCTCGATACTCCGGCCAAAAAGTTCGATTTGCTGAGTGCCGTGAACGGCAGGGCGACCTACATCTGTGCCTATCATGCTGTACCGCACCTGAAGCGGTCGTCAAATCCCCACGTTCTCACCTTGTCACCGCCACTGCCGAAGTCGGCAATCTGGCTCGGCAAGTATCCGGCGTACGCCACCTCGAAGTACAGCATGACGATGTACACTCTGGCGCTGGCCGAGGAATTTCGATCGTTTGGAATTGCCGCTAATGCTCTTTGGCCAAAGACCATGATTGCGACCGACGCCGTGCGTGTGCACTACCAGTCGGATTATCGCCGCAGCCGCTCGCCTTCAATCATGGCCGATGCGGCACACTTTATCGTTACGCAAGACAGTCGCGCATTTTCGGGCAAGACCTTGATCGACGAGGAGGTTTTGCGTGCGCGGGGTGTCGACGACCTGTCGGTCTATGCAATAGATCCTGCCAGCCAGCTAGCGCCAGACATCTTGATCGAATGACTGCAGCAACGATCAGGGAAAGCTTCTCGGCAGGGAAGCATCGAGGTGTACTGGGACTTACCCGGCTGCAGGAATGGTTTCCGAATGAATACCGCCAGCGCGCGCATCGCCATTGTTGTGAATCCAGCCTTGCCGCTTGGGTTGATTGCGAACACAGTTGCGGCCTTGAGCATCGGTATCGGCGCCGCAGAGCCGGACCTCGGAGGAAACCTCTTGACCGACGGTAACGGGCTCACCGTCTGGACCAGTGCAAACCGTCCGGTACCAATTCTGCAAGCCACGCCCGAAGCGCTGTCCGTACTGCTGACGCGCGCGCAGCCATTGGCGAGCGGCGCCGTTTTGGTCCCCTTTCCTCAATTCGCCAGGGGACTCCACCGCTTTGAGGACTATCTCGCCGAATTTCCGCTGCGCGCGCTCTCGAACGAGACGATTGACGGCTTGGGCTTCTACGGGCCCGAGAAATGGGTTCGGTCGCTGACCGGCAATTTGAAGCTCTTGCGCTGAAGATAACGCCCCGTCGTGAACCTGAGGACTGACCTCATCATGAGCATGGTCGTGTACCCTTACGCCATGGCGCCATCCCCGCTCAAGCATAGCTGCGAGGTGCTCTCGTTGGGAGATTAAGACTTTCAGCCCTCGTGAGCCACGTTTCAAGCTCACCGGGAAGCCCTCGAGTGCGAGCGTCCGGCTACCTCAAGAGGAGCCGTGTGACATTAGAGCTTCTGGATTTCGGCTGGTGGTCGGCCGGCCCGCAGGCCTTCCCGAGCCGAAGCTGTCCTCATCACGGTGGAAAAGCTTTTGCGCTCGTCAGCCAGGCCTTCGGCCAACGGACGGTCGAGAGCTGACCGGTAAGGCGCTTGGCAAAGGCCAGGCCTTCGGCACTTCGGCCCGATAGCTCAGCGCCGATCTCAAGGGAACGCGCGAGCGGATCGGCGACGACCTCATGCACAATTCCGATTTCGTGCGCGCGCTGTCCCGTCACTGTCAGGCCACGAAGGATCATCTCGAGCGCCCTGGCCTCTCCAACGATCCTGGGCAAACGCTGTGTACCGCCACCACCCGGAAAGATGCCGATGCGCGTTTCCGGAAGCCCGATCGCCGTAACACTGCTCCCGGCGATGCGCAGGTCGCATGCCAGCGAAAGCTCGAAGCCACCTCCCATGCACAGGCCATTGATTGCCGCAATGACCGGCTTGTCGACGGCTGCAATCGCATCCGTCAGCGCGTGGAAACCAGGTGGCCGAGGACCAGGCGACGACGGGGCGCGAGACGCTCCGCGCTCAATCGCATCAGCGGCCTCGGAGAGTTCCGCAACGTCGTAGTGACGGATGAAGATGCCAGGTAGGCCCCCTGTAATGACAATGACCCGGACCGATAGGGCCATCCCTGCAGCGGCTACCGCATCGAACATCTCAGCCGCCCCGACGGCCGTCATGGTGCCGAATGGGGCGTTAGCATAGGTGATGACACGGATCGCGTCGTGATCCTGGATGGAAACAAGGCGCATAGCCTACTCTCACTGCAACCGCTCGCCGGACAATCACGCGTTGGCGCTGCACCGCTCAGAATGCGCCCGGCTCCCGCACCGATCAAGCCTCGGCGCGCTAAGATTGCCATTGCAGCCGCGCGGTTCATTCTTAAAATCTGCCTCCCCGGCATACGTTTCGGACGGGCCTGTACAGCGGAGTAGACGTTATGCCCAAGCCGGAAAGCTTCCCAATCGAGAAGATCTACGTTCCCGTGAAAAGAAGGAAGGCAATCAAGCCTCAAGTCGTCGAGGAGATCGCTGGAAGCATTCTGGAAATCGGACAACAAACCCCCATTCTCGTCAGGCCCGACGAAGACCGCTTCGTTCTGGTCGAGGGACTACAGCGGCTCGAAGCTTGCAAGGCGCTTGGAGAGACGACGGTTGTGGGCATCGTGGTCTCGGCGGAGGATGCTCAGCAAAGGACGCTCTTGTCCGAGGGACCCGAAGCAGATGCGGAACGCGACAAGATGGCGCGATTGAAAAAGCTGCGTCTTGAGAAGGAAGCTGCAGAAAGTTCGAGTGCTGCCTTGAACCGGACGGATAAGCAGCGAGCCCGCTCGGCAAGGGGCGCGGGCGAGAACCCGAGAACATCGCCAAGCCGGACCTCAGCGCCGACGCCGAAAAAGACGTTGTCGGATTGGATCGCCCAGCAGAAGCGCGACGGTGGCCGTTATTGATTGCCCGCCTTCGGTCCTGCATCCAACGTCATCTAGCTGGCGATGGATTTTTCTTGATCTCTCGCTGCTCAAGCGATCTTCTAAGTCACAGCAATACTTGAACTTTCGCCCCATCCATCCTGCGCTCGTTTGAGCCAGCTTAAGCCAAGAGAAATAACGTCGACACACCGGGTCCGGCTCGTCTGCGTCTGGATTATTCTTGCCAATCCACAAAACTTGTTAGCCGGTCGAGTGACCGTCCACCCGGTCAGCGCCTTGCTTCAGCCGCCATTGCAGCAACGAAAAGGATGGATCGGACTCCGGGTGATGTTCGAAGACTCCTCCAACCTCAGTTCCGATGACCACGGTCTGGCGCGGATCGCCCAGCAGATTACCCACCATGCGCACGCCACCGGCGTGTGGTAGCTCGACGAGCAGCGCGAGATACGGGCCGTGCTGCTTTAGCGCCGGGTGTGACGGATGCCACACGCGTTCCCAACTGTAGATGCGGCCGGTCGGCTCGACGTCCGTCCACCTAAGGTCAAAGGAATGACAATTGTGGCAAATCCATTCAGGCCCGAACTGCCAGGAACGGCAGCGGGCGCAGCGTTGCACCAGCAGGCGGTTTTCCCGCAGGCCCATCCAATACGGCGCCGAAAGCCCATCTGGGTCACTGACCGGAATGGGCAACCCGGCAGGAAGATAGTGCGCACGTGAAGACCCACTCATAGCGTCGCCTCTGAACCCAGAATGAGGTTGCTGGCCGGCGTCACCATCGGGCCGCCGATCACCAGCGCCACATCATTTCGTCGAGCCTGGCTCGCCGACGCGCCACGCACCTGACGAACCGCTTCAAGCACCAGCTCAAAGCCGTGCATGTAGCATTCGGCAAGGTTGCCGCCACTGGTGTTGAGCGGGAGCCTCCCGGATGGAGCGATCAAATTGTCGAAGGTCAGGAAGTCGTTGGCCTTCTCGGGCCTGAAGAAGCCGTGCTCCGCCAGCGCCATCACGACACCGCCGGTGAAGTTCTCGTACGCCTGGACCACACCGACATCTGACGGCCCTACCCCGGCCATGCGGTACAAATCGGATGCAACGGTGCCGAAGTTCGCGGTGGCGTAGAGCGGCGCATTGTGCGCCGTTGCCGCCGCACGATGTCCGGATCCGAAGGCCGCACCGAGCAGATAGGCCGGCTTGTGCCGGAAGTCGCTGGCGCGCTCTGCCGATACCAGCACCAATGCCGCTGCGCCGTCATTTTCCATGCAGCAATCGTAAAGATGGAAGGGCTCCACGATCCAGCGCGAGGCATCGTACTTCTCGATATCCAGCGGCTTGCCTCGCATCACCGCGCGCGGGTTGGCCTGGGCATGATGATAGGAGGCGAGCGCAATCGCGCGCAAAGCCTCCTGTCGCACGCCATGCTCGTGCATGTAGCGTTGCACCCGCATGGCAAAGCGCTGCGGGGGAGCCAGCACCCCATAGGGCATCAGATAGGACCGTTCGCCCGAAACGGTGTGAATCCCGGCTGCCTGTCCGAAACGGCCATATTGGCCCTGCGCCAATGAGCGGAACACCACGACACAATCGGCAAGGCCCGCGACGATCGAGGCGGCCGCATTGGCAACCGCCGCGCTGCAACCGCCGCCGCCTCCGCCCCATTGCATGGTCGCGGAGCGCAGTCGATGCGTACCCAGCGCCGCAGCCAGCCGTGACGCCTCGCTGCGATCGTCGCTGTAGGACGAGAAGCCATCGATCTCGCGGGGATCGAGCCCGGCATCCTCGCAAGCCGTGAGGATCGCCTTCAACGCGAGCTTGAATTCCGGATCGGGAGAAGCGCCATGACGATAATATTCGGTTTCACCGATCCCGATCACGGCCACACGGCCCCGCAGCGTCCGCTCGTCTCGCGCGCGCCCGGTCACGGTTTGGCATCCTGTCGCGAAGCCTCGCTGCCGAAGGCTCCGCCTCCGGCAAGGCGCGCGATCTCCGTCTTGTCGTAGCCGAGCAACTCAAGCAGCACATTCTCGGTGTGCTGCCCAACTGCCGGTGCCGCAACGGGATCCACGATCGGTGTCCGCGAATACCGGATCGGCAGGTTCACGTTCGGCACCCACCCCACCGTCTCATGCGGGATCCGGGTGACGATCCCGCGCTCCCTCGCCTCGGGCGAACGGATCGCCTCGCCGACGGTGCGCAGCTGGCCGCAGGGCACGCCGGCCGCCCGCATCCGCGACTGCCAGTGCGACCAGGGCTGCCGGGCAAAGGCATCGCCGAGGATCGCGAACAACTCCTCGCGCCGGCGGATTCGATCGGGGCCGGTTGCATAGATTTCGGCCCCCGCGAGATCCTCGCGCTCGAGAACCTGCGCCGTCAGGCGCTGGAAGATCTTGTCGTTGCCGCAGTTGATATAGAAGGAACAATCGCTGGCCTGGAACACACCCGACGGACACGTGTCCGGGCTGGTGTTGCCGCTTCGCCTCGGATCGGCACCGCTGAACAGCGACTGCGTGGTCGCGTAGCCGGTCATCAGGACGGCGTTCTCGAACAATGACACCTCGATGGCCTGGCCGTGCCCGCTGCGCTCGCGCGCCAACAGGGCGCCAAGGATCGCATTGCTGGCCATCATCGCAGTGCTGATGTCCATCACCGGCGACAAAGCCCGCACGCCTTCGCGGTCGGCATAGCCGTTCATCGACACGAAGCCGCTCTCGACCTGCGCGATCGGATCAAAGCCAAGCCGGTCCGAAAATGCCCCGTCGCGGCCATAGGCCGACACCGAGCAGTAGATGATCTCGGGTTTGATCTTGCGGCAGCTCTCGTAGTCGAGCCCCAGCCGTGCCATCACGCTCGCAGAAAAATTCTCGACAAGGACGTCCGCCGTCGCGATCAGCTCGCGCGCGATCTTCAGGCCCTCCAGGGATTTGAGATCGAGGGCGACGCTGCGCTTGTTCCGGTTGGTCCACAGGAACGGCGCACCGTGCCTGAGATCGGGATGCACCGGGGGATAACGGCGCAGATCGTCGCCGCGGCCCGGCGCTTCGATCTTGATCACCTCGGCCCCCATGTCGGCGAGGATCATGGTGGCAAACGGCCCCGCGATGAAATGCGAGAAATCGATCACCCGGATCCCCTCGAGCGCTCTTGGCGCGCCGGCGGGACGAGGCGTGTGCTCGGGGAAGTCGGCTTCAAGCTGATCCAGCATCGGGATATCCGTCAATTTGAGCAGTGTTGATCCAAGGATCGCGGCCGTCGTCGTCAATTGCTCTTCGGCGGGTCGATGAGCGAGCAACCGCCCTGGTCGAGCGGCCGGAAGGCTTCCGGCCCGGACAGCCCGCCGACCTGCTCCAGCAGGTCCCACTTGCTCTTCGAGGCACTCGGGCTCTTCACCTTGAAGATGTACATGTTGTGGATGGCGCGGCCGTCGGCGCGCACCACGACCGGCCCGAACAAAGCGTCATCGATCGGCTTCTCCTTCAGCTTCTGGATCACGGCCGGCGCGTCATTGGTTCCCGCCGCCAGCGCCGCGTTCAGATAGGCCAGCACGGAGGAATAGACGCCGGCGTGGAAGGCGGTCGGCGACTGCCCATGCTGCCGCTCGCCGAATTTGGCCGACCAGGCGCGGCTGGCATCGTCGAGGTCCCAGTAGAACGGCTGCGTGATGATCAGCCCCTCCCCGACCGCAAGCCCGCTAGACTCGACATCGTTGGTGGTGGTCAATAGCGCGGCGAAGGTGCGCCCGCTCTGCTTCAGCCCGAACTCGGCGGATTGCTTGATCAGGCTGACGGTGTCGCCACCGGCGGTCGCGAACGCGATCACGTCGGCGCCCGAGCCTTCGGCCTGCAGGATGAACGAGGCATAGTCCGCATTGTTGATCGGTACATTGACCGATCCGAGAACGGTCCCGCCGCCGGCACCGATCACCGCCGTTCCGTCGCGCACCATCGATTTGCCGAGCGCATTGTCGGTGGCGATGAAGTACCATTTCTTGCCGCCGTGATGCACGAGATAGGCGCCGATGGTGTGAGAGGCCGCCCAGGTATCGAAGGTCCACTGAATCGTATTGGGTGAGCAGTATTTCCCGGTCAGGTCGGACGACGCCGCGCTCGATGCGATCAGCGCCGCTTTGGTGCCGCGCATGACCTCGTTGACCGCCAGCCCAACGGCCGAGTTCGGCACGTCGGCGACCGCATCGACCTTCTCCTGATCGATCCAGCGGCGCGCGATGGCGGCGCCGACATCAGCCTTGTTCTGGTGGTCCGCCGAGACGATCTCGACCTTGAAATCCGGATGAAGCCGCATGAAGTCCTCGGCCGCCATTTTGGCCGCTGTCACCGAACCTTCGCCGGCATTGTCCGAGTAAGGGCCGGACGCGTCGTTGAGCACGCCGATCTTCAGAGACCGCGCGGCGACCGCCGTCGCCGGCGAACCGGCACAAAAGGCCAGGAGAGCTATTCCGGCTATCTGCGAAAGATACTTCATTGTTTCCACCCGTCGTATGTTGTTGTGTTAGAGATCGAGCACAAGCGTCCGGGACTTGGCGCCCGAGCAGCAGATCATGACGCTCTTGTTCGCCGCCTGCTCTTCGTTGCTCAGGAACTGGTCGCGATGGTCGGGTATGCCCTCGAGCACGCGCGTCTCGCAGGTGCCGCAGACACCTTCGGTACAGGCATAGTTCGCGGCGATCCCGGCCTCCAGCAGCGCATCGAGAATGGTCTTGCCGGCCTCGACTGCGATGGTGCGGTTGCTTCGCGCCAGCTTGACGTCGAAGCCACCTTCGGTGGCTGGAGCTTCCCGGGCCTTGAAATATTCGACATGTACGTGATCGGCCGGGCGATCGGCCGTCGCCGCCTCGAGCGCCTCGAGCATGGGCACCGGACCGCAACAGTAGAGATGCGCGCGAGGCGGAGCGTTCCTGACGAGCGCCGGGAGATCGAACACCCGTCCCGATCGCTCGTCGTCGAAATCGAGATGTACCCTCGATCGATACGTGCCGAGTTCGTCGAGGAATGCGGCAGCGGCGCGCGTCCTCGCGGCATAGAACAGCTCCCAGTGACGTCCAAGCGCCTCAAGCCGTCGGATCATCGACAGCAGCGGCGTGATGCCGATGCCCCCGGCGATCAGGACAGAATGGTCGGCCTCCTCACGGAGCGCGAAGTTATTCCGCGGCTCGGAGATCCTTATGATGTTCCCGACCCCGACGGTGTCGTGGACGAAGCTGGACCCACCCCGGCTCTCGCCATCCCTGTTCACCGCGATGACATACCGGTGCCGCTCGCATTGGTCGTTTACCAGCGAATAGCTGCGGATCATGCCGTTCGGCAGATGCAGGTCGATGTGGCTCCCGGCCGTGAACGGCGTCAGTTCGCCGCCCGTCGGGGCAATCAGCTCATACGAATTGATCCGCTCGGCCTCATATCCGATACGCTTGACCAGCACCTCCAGCGTACCAGCCGTGTGTTTGAATGCGCTCACAGCTCGTACCCGAAATCGGCGCCAAGCTTCGCACGCATGAACGGCGCGCCGACGTCAACCCACAAATCCTCCGGCGGCAACCGCAGCGAGACCGCTCGCACCATGAACACGTCCGGGTCCAAGACTCCTTTGGGCTTGATCGCGTGATCGCGATAGGCGCCAAGCGCTTCAAGAATGAAACGTCGCGTCATCGCGATGCCGGTATCACTTGAGCAGAGCGTCTCCTTGGTGCGATCAAAGATCGGCGAGACGCCGCTTTGGCAGGCGCCGTCCTGCACCCAGAGCCCCGGCAGGCCCGAGAACCAGGTGGTCCGCTGCGCCTCATAGTCGAACTGAAAGCCGTTCTGCGGATTGTATTTCGTCCAGTAGCCTGCGTATGGGACCGTCACCGGGTGCTGGACGAGCGCGTGGCGGCTGGCATGACCACTCTCGCGGCCCTTGTGTCCTTCGGCGAAGACCTGCCGGGTTTTCTCCAGCAGCGGCTCCGATGGATGATAGGAGAACATGATGCAGAGCGTGTTCTCGTCATCGATCGGGACCCAGGCGTGCCCGCTCAAATCCGGGAACGGAGACAGCGGAGGCACCAGCGTATAGAACGGCAGCAGGAACTGGTTGACCCGCCAGTACAGCGTGTTGGCATCGTAATTGCGCCGCGCGGCGATGCTCATGCCGAAATCCTGCTTGATGCATTCGAAGGTCGGGCGCAGGTCGCGCTTCTGGATCCAGGCGCTCGTCGTGCCCTGCGCATCCAGCCGTCCATGAAGCAGCGGCGCGTGCGCCGAATCGATCTCACCCTCGACCGCCTGCAGCCAATTGCACTCCTGGACGCGAACCGAGATGTGCACCTGCTCGGCCGGCACCAGATTCCATTCGAGGTTCGGCAGCGGCGGAAGCTCAGCCTGGTCGGGACCCATATAGGTCCAGATCATCCCGTTGCGCTCCTTGCAGGGATAGGCCTTGATCCGCACCCGCTCCTTGAGGCGGCTGCGCACTGGCTCTGCCGGCATGTCAGTCACGGCGCCGGTGACGTCGAATTTCCAGCCGTGATAGACGCAGCGCAGCCCGCAATCCTCATTTCGCGCAAAGACCAGCGGCGCTCCGCGATGCGGGCAGGCCTGGTCGACCAGCCCGATGCGCCCCTCGGAATCGCGAAAGGCGACGAGATCCTCGCCCAGCAGCCGGATGCGCTTCGGCTGCCCGTCCGCGGCGAGATCAGCCGACGGCAGGAAAGGAATCCAGTACAGGCGGAAAAGTTCGCCGAGTGGCGTTCCCTTGCCGACCCTCACCAGCCGTTCATTGTCTTCGCGCGAGAGCATGGGGTTGCCTCCTTCAATTGCGTGTGGCCGGGCCTGCCGCGCCGCCGAGAAGCGCGGCGACACGGTCAGACAGTCCGAGATCCTGGGCGGTCCAGAGCGGATCGGATGCGGTGAGCGGCTGGCGTGGAATGGGAGGTTGCTTGCCCTCCTCCACCAGGCCGACAATCAATTCGATGCGCCGCAGCTCGAGCTCGCGCAGAGCGTCCTCGACGACGGCGGCTTCAGCCGTGCACCCCGGCAGCTCCGGATAGGCAAGGCGAACCCGCCACTGCCCCGGCTCGGTTTCGACTGCCTCCGCCTCAAGCAAATAGGGAATCGACAGCAGCTCACGCAGGTCCAAGTTTCAACCTCCCTGAACGACGTCTTCGCTCGCATTTGATACGTATACGTACTACATTATCGGAAGGCTGACAAGAGCCGAGGGCGACCCTGTCTCCCTCAGAAGAGGCTGGTGACATGGTTCGCCACAGGGTTGAGGACGATCAGCCAAGCTGCTAACGGCTAGGACGCAATTCGCAGAACGCAGCTGGGAACCAGACAACGGCATGGCAGCCGATAAAGGCAAGCAGACAACCTCGGCGGCAGACGTTGCACGCGACTGGCAGCTCGAGGGTGGTGTCGGATTCCTGTTGCGTCTGCTGGAGGCCCGCTACGATGGGCTCTATCAAAGCATGACGCGCCAGAGCGATATCACGCCGCGGCAGTTCGGTGTGCTGATGGCGCTGTATCAGTTAGGTCCTCTAACCCCCTCCGTGTTGGCCGAACGGATCAGCTGCGACCGCAACACGCTCAGCGAAATGCTGAAGCGCATGGTCGCGCGCAGACTGGTCTCGAAGAAAGACAATCCGGACGACCGCCGCTCGCTCCAGGTGCAGATCACGGCTAAAGGCGAGGAAGCGCTTCTCGCCGTCATTCCGGCCGCCGCCGAGCTGCAAAACATCATGCTGGCCCCCCTTCGCAAGGAGGACCGCGCGCATTTCCTGAAATGCCTGCTGGCGATCGCGAAGGCTCCGCCGCCGGACAGTCCGGCCGATACGTGAAATCGCCGGCGTCCAGCGGCCCTACGCCTGCACCTTCCCGAACGTGCCCGCAGCGGCGAGCGTCGCGATTGCGTCCGGCGACAGGCCCAGGATCCGCGACAGCACATCGTCCCGCTGCGCGCCGATCCCGGGAACTCGACGTCCCATCGGCGTATCGGCCCCGGACATCTGCCATGGCGCATTGACGCCGATGAAGTCACCTGCCCCGTCCGAGACGGTCCCAAACACCCCACGTTGGCGCAAATGGGCATCGGTCAGCGCCGCGCCCGGCGTCCGGTACTCGGCGCAGGGAACACCGGCGCGATCCAGCGCCGCGATGCATTCAGCAACGGTGTGGCGTTCGGTCCATTTCTCGATCACCTGCATCATGGCGGTCCAATTGGCGCCGCGCGCTGGAATGGTCGAAAAGCGCGGATCGTTCACCAGCTCTTCCTGCCCGGTCACCTCGCACAGCGCCGCGAAATTACGCGGCGTGACCGGGGCGATCAGAATATCGCCATCGCGCGCGCGGACCGGCCCATAGGTCGGGCGCGGCGAACGGATCGGGAATTGCGCCTCCTGAAGCTCATAGACCAGCAGATTCATCATGCAGTCCATCAAGGCTACATCGACGCGCTGTCCTTTCCCGGTGCGCGTTCGCTGGACCATCGCGGTCTGGATCGCGGAATAGCCGAAGATGCCGCCGAGGATATCGGCGACAAAGATCGCGCCCGGCGCGGGACGCTCCCGGTCACCGGCATAACGCATCAGGGAGTGATCGAATCCGCTCTCGGCATGGACGATCATCGCATAAGCCGCGCGCTCGGCTGCTGGGCCTGACTGGCCATAACCCGAGATCGAGCAATAGATGAGGCGCGGGTTGATCTCGCAGAGCGTCTCGTAGCCAAGACCAAGGCGGTCCATCACGCCAGGGCGGAAATTCTCGACGAGAATGTCCGCCTCCGCGACCATGCGATGTACGAGCCTGATGGCGTCGGCATTCTTCAGGTCCAGCGCCAGGCTACGCTTGCCGGCATTGAGCTGGCCGAAATAGGTGCTGTGGCCTTCCCGCAGCGGCGTTCGCAACCGCATGTCATCGCCTTCCGGAGGCTCGATCTTGATGACCTCGGCGCCGACATCGGCGAGCAGCCGCGCGCAATACGGCCCTGCCACCATGATCGAGAAATCGAGCACGCGCACGCCGGCGAGCGGCGCCCTGACGCCATCCTTCTGCATCCAATCTCTCCTATCTCGGCAGTCCGAGCGCGCGTTGCGCGATCAGACTGCGCTGAATCTCGTTGGTCCCGATGCTGATGACCCACATCAGCGAATGCCGCAGGTTTTGCTCGAAGCGACCGTTGTCGATCGCGCCCGGCATCTGCTCGGACAGCGCGGCCCGCATGCCAAGGATGTCGAGCGCGGCCTCGCCGAATCGCTCCATCAGCTCACCGGAAAACACCTTGCTGATCGCGCCATATTCCGGCAGCGTCACGCCGTCGGCGGCAAGCTCGGCGCAATGCATCATCAAGAGACGGCCGATCTCGATCTCTGACGCCAAGGTCACCATCCTGTCGCGGATGATTGGATCATCGGCGAGAGACCGATCACCTTGCTTCGCCATCACATGCGAACGCAGTTGCTCGAAGGCGTGCGCGACCTTCAGGACGATCCCGCCACCAACCAGCCCGCGCTCGAAGGCCAGCGCGCCGGTCAACACTTTCCAACCGCCATTGACCTCGCCGACCAGGTTCTCCGAGGGGATGCGGACGTTGTCGTAGAAGATATTGGCAAACGTGCCATCATACATGGTTGCTGATGGACGGATCGTGATGCCCGGCGCATCCATCGGCACGATGAACATGCTGATGCCCGCGTGCGGCGGCTTCGCGTCCTTGTCGGTCCGCGCGGCGAGGAACATGTATTTGCCCCACCAGGTGGTGGTCCAGATCTTCTGGCCGTTGATCACCCAGTGATCGCCGTCCCTGGCCGCACTGGTGCGCAGCGCGGCAAGGTCCGACCCTGCCTGCGGCTCGCTGTAGCCCATGCCATGCATCGCTTCGCCACGCAGGATTTCCGGAAGGTATTTCTGCTGCTGCGCTGCCGTGCCGAACATCATCAGCGCATTGGCTTGGATCGCCGCGCCGATCCGCGGCGCCTCGCCCCGCTCCATCGTCTCCGTGAAGGCGATCTGCTCCAGCGGCGAGCGCGCCTGGCCGCCGAATTGCTCTGGCCATCCGAGCCCGATCCATCCGGTCTCACCGATGTCGCGGGCGAAGCCGGCATCGAACTCACGCTTGGCGAAGGGTCTTCCGTCGAATGCTTGCTTCGTATCTCCAGTCCAGTGTTGCTCGAGCCAGAGCCGGATCTGCTCGCGAAACGCATTTCCAGCGGCCCCGAGGTCATATTGCGGCAGCCCGACGCCGCCCGCATCCAGCAGCCGCGCTGCCAGCCTGCTCTTGGCATCCGAGGCGCCGCCAAGCGCGATCGTATCGAGATGCACGCGCTTGAAGTGGATTGGCGCCTCGTGCTCTTCGGCATAACCGATCGCACCGAACGTATGCTGGACCTCCAGCGACACCTGCCGCAGCGCATGACCGGAGAACGCCGATGCGCAATCGGCGAAGTAGCGCCAGCCGCCCTCGCCGCCGTCATGCAGTCTGGCGGCATGGTCGAGGATCAACCTGACGCCTTCGAGCGCAATCAGGCAGTCGGCCAGCTTGTGCTGGATGGCCTGGAACCTGCCGATCGGCTGCCCGAACTGGTGCCGTTCCTTGGCGTAGTCCACGGCGAGCTCAAAGGCACGCCGCGCAGCGCCATAGGCACGCGCGGTCAACATCGCTCTGCCCTTGATGCGGAGATGGTCGAGATCGACCGTATCTATGGGAATGCGCGTGAGCGGCGCTTCGTTCAGCCGGACCTCGTAGAGTCCCCACGCTCCCATCGCGCGGGTTGCGACGCACTCGACACCGGAACCGTCAAGATTGATCAGCCCAAGCTGGGCCTGGTCTAGAACGACCAGAAGATGCGTCGCGTCTCCGGCAACCTCGACAAAACGAAGCACGCCCTTTGCCTTGAGGTCCGTGACCTCAACCGCTCCTGTGCGGGCGTCCGGATCCAGCGCACCGAATGAGAAGGCGACGGTCGCCTCCCCGGACTGCAGCCGCTCCAGCAGATCCACCGCGACGTCGACCTGCGATCCGGAGATCGCAAGATTAGCGAGCGCCGCAGACCACATCGGCGCCGTGCAGCCGGCCCGGCCGAGTTCCGCCATGACGACGAAGATTTCGGCGAGCCCGCCTTCGCCGCTCTCCGCACCAAGCGCGGCGACGCCCTGCCCAACGAGCTTGCGCCAGATCGCCGACACCTCGTCCGGCGAGGACGATGCGGCCAAACCGAGTGGAAGCCAATGCTCGTCCAGGAAACCGCGCAAGGAATCGCGCAGCATTCCTGCGACATCGTCATTCGACGCTTCGATCGCCGCCATGGTGAGGCCCGCGCTATGCCTGGCCGAATCTGGGCTTCCGCTTCTCCTTGAACGACATAGTCGCTTCCTTGTGGTCGGCAGTCTCGAACGTCACCTGCTCCAGCGCCATCGACGCCTCCAGCAGCATGTTGACGCGCTCCTTGACGATCTGATTGATCGACAGCTTGGTCCAGCGAATGGCCCAGGTCGGACCGTTGGCGAGCTCGACCGCGATCGCGCGGGCCTTGGCCAACACCTCCGCGCGCGGCGCGACATGATTGACCAGCCCGATCCGCTCCGCCTCATTTCCCTTCAGGAGCGTGCCGCGGATCAGGAATTCCTTGGCCTTGTTGATGCCGACCAGCAGCGGCCAGATCACTGTGCCGCCGTCGCCGGCGACGAGGCCAACACGCGAGACGTGGGTGTCGCCGATCCGCGCGTCTTCCGCCATCACCGTGATGTCGCAAAGCAGCGCATGGGTCGCCGCAAGGCCGATGGCATCGCCATTGATCGCCGCGATGATGGGCTTGTCGAGCTCGAGCTGGCGGGTGACTCCGCGGCGGCTGATCATGGGATCGTGTACCTCGCCCTCTTCGAGCACGTCGCCGCCGGGCCGCTCGGACATCGCCTTGACGTCGCCACCGACGCTGAAGAAGTCGCCCGCCCCGGTCAGCACCACGGCATTAACGGCGTGATCGTCGGCGAGGTCGTCCCAGATCGTGCGCAACTCGCGGATCAGCTTCTGATTGATGGCATTGCGCGCCTGCGGGCGGTTCAAGGTCACGGTCGCGACCTTGTCCGCGACCTCGACCATCAGGCATTCATATTTGGCGTAATTGGACACGTTTGCCTCCATTGTTTCGCTGTTTGAGTTGTTGATTATTGGCAACGCAGGCGCGCGCTAGCGGCGCATCCCGGGCTGCACATCCGCCAATGCGACGTGAAGCGACATGGCGCCCGGATCCTGCTCGAGCATGCGCTGCACGGATTCCAGATGCGATCGCAGCAATCGGCTTGCCAGATCGACGTTCCGTTCGCTGAGGGCTGCCAGGAATTGCCGCCGCTTCTCGGCCAGCCGTGCCATCGCGACCCCGCTGGAAGCGACCTTGGCGTAGACGAAGCGCATGTGGATCTCGGTGACCGAGTCCACGATCATCGCAATCACCTTGTTGCCGGTCGAGGCCGCCAGCAGCTTGTAGAACTCGCGCGAACATTCGACCCGGTCGAGCAGCCGCCCCTCCTTGGTCGCAAAGCTCCGTCCGCTCGATATTGGCTTCCAATGCATCGAGATCGGCCCGGCGGGCATTGGCACAAGCCAACTGCACCACGAGGTCGAGGACGTGGACCCGCGTCTCCGACAATTCCCGCACCGAAATCGTGCCGAGGCTCAGCATGTCGCGCATGACCTCGTTCATGCGGCGGGTGTCGCCCTGCTGGATGAAGGCGCCGCCCTTGACGCCCTTCTGCAGCCGGAGCACGCCGGCCATTTCGAGGCTGCGCAATGCTTCCCGCAGCACATTCCGACTGACGCCGAGCTGCTGAGCCAGCTCGCGCTCGGCCGGCAGCTTGTCGCCGGGCTTCAGCACGCCGAGCGCGAGTTGCTCGCGAATGCGCTCGCAGATCTCCTCGAACGTCCGCCTGGTGTGAATCGGCTTGAATGTCGGCGCGGCCGGCGAGCCGGCCGCACGATGATCGGTGGCCCGCTCCCGGCGGCTCGGCGAGGCGGCACGGGAGCGCCGCGGCGCGCGAGGGCTTGACTTGGTGCTCATGCGGTGAATTATTAAATGGATCACCCATTCAATGGAAGCCCTTTTTTAGCTTCCGGCAAAGAAAACGAAACGGGAGTTCGCATGAGTTTTTCCGAGGAGCAGGTCGCGTTCCGCGACAACGTGCGCAGAATGGTCGCCAGGCACGTGGCGCCGATCGCCGCCGAGATCGACGAAACCGACCGCTTCCCGCTCGAACTGGTCAAGCTGTTCGGCGAGATGGGACTGATGCAGCTCTGGGTGCCGGAGCGCTATGGCGGCCCGAATGGCAACCTGACCATGGCCTGCATCGCGCGCGAGGAGATCTCCAAGGTCTCCCCTGCCTGTGCGTCGATCGCCGCGCTCAACACCATGTTCATCATGCCGCTGCTGCATTTCGGCTCTGAGGAGCAGCGCAAGAAGTATCTGCCGATCATCGCCGAGGGTGGCGTGGTCACGGCAATCGCGATCTCGGAGCCGCAGGCCGGCTCCGACGTCGCCGCGCTCAACACCCGCGCCCGCAAGGACGGCGATAGTTATGTCCTGAACGGCCGCAAGCAGTGGTGCAGCTATGGTGTCGCGGCCGACTACATCGTGGTCATGGCGCGAACCAGTGACGGCGCCGGTGCGGACGGCATCAGCGCCTTCATCGTCGAGCCGAAGAGAATGCCGGGCATCACGTTCGGCCGCCACGAGCGCAAGATGGGCTTTCGCGGCGCGCCCAACACGCCGATCTTCTTCGACAATGTCCGCGTTCCCGCGGAAAACCTCGTCGGTGAGGAAGGCAAGGGCTTTCGCGCGTCGATGCGCGCGCTCGACCTCAACCGGCCCACCATCGGCGCGCAATCCGTCGGCCTCGCACAAGGCGCACTGGATGCCTGCGTCGCCTACGCCAAGGAGCGCAAGCAATTCAAGAAACCGATCGCCGAGTTCCAGGGCGTGCAGTTCATGCTCGCCGACATGGCCATGCAGATCGAGGCGGCCCGCGCGCTGGTCTACGAATGTGCCCGCGCCGGCGATGCCGGCGACTGGAAGCGGCTCAACGTGCTTGCCAGCATGGCCAAATGTGTCGGCAGCGACATGGCGATGAAGGTGACGACCGACGCGGTCCAGATCTTCGGCGGCTACGGCTACACGATGGACTATCCGGTCGAACGCATGATGCGCGATGCCAAGCTGACCCAGATTTTTGAAGGCACCAACCAGATCCAGCGCGTGGTGATCGCCCGCGAGCTGCTGCGCTAGCGCGGATCGATTTCAAGAAGAAGCAATTGCAGGGAGGAACGAACTTGAACCACATCATCAACCGGGCGCTGATAGCCGGCGCGGTGTCAGCACTGCTGGCGGTACCTGCCTATGCTCAGAACGCCTACGGTCCCGGTGCCAGCGATACCGAGATCAAGCTCGGCCAATCGACGCCGCTGAGTGGTCCCGCATCCGCGTTCGGCGCGGGCGCCGGGCGGGCGGTGGTCGGCTACTTCGAGATGCTGAATGCCAAAGGCGGCATCAACGGCCGCAAGATCAACTTCACGCAGCTCGACAATGCCTACAGCGCGCCGAAGGCGGTCGAACAATCGCGCAAGCTGATCGAGGACGTCGGCATATTGGCCGAGGTCGGCACGATCGGCACCGCGCCCAACGTCGCGATCCAGAAATACCTGAACGCCAAGCAGGTGCCGCAGCTGTTCATCACCGCCGGCGGACGCCGCTTCAACGATCCCAAGGCCTTTCCCTGGACGATCCCGCTCTATCCCGACTTCGAAACCGAAGGCCGCGTCGTCGCCAAATACATCCTCACCGTAAAGCCGGACGCCAGAATCGGCGTGCTTTATCAGAATGACGACTATGGCAAGGACTACCTGAAGGGCCTCCGCGCCGGCCTCGGTCCGAAGGCCGAGCTGATCGTCGCCCAGGCCTCCTACGAGCTCGCCGATCCGACGATCGACTCGCAGATCGTGCAGCTGAAGGCCGCCGGCGTCGACACCCTGATCGAGCAGTCGTCGTCGAAGGCCGCCGCGCAATCGATCCGCAAGGTTTACGAGCTCGGCTGGAAGCCCCTGCACGTGATCGGCGGCTCGACCGCGTCGGTCGAAACTATCCTGAAGCCCGCAGGCCTCGAAGCATCGAAAGGACTGGTCACAACGCAATTCCTCAAGCAACCGGGCGATCCAGCCTGGGCAAATGATGATGAAGTCAAGGCCTACAAGGAGTTCCTGAAGGCGTACGCACCTTCAGCCAATCCGGACGACTATTCCGTGCTCGTGGCCTATATGAACGTGCACGCTGTGGAGCTGGCTCTGCGCAAATGCGGCGACGACCTGACCCGCGAGAACCTCATGAAGCAGGCTACCTCGCTGAATGGCGAACGATTGCCGATGATGCTCCCTGGCGTCGCGATCAGTACCCGGCCCGGAGACTACACACCCTTCAGAGCTCTGCGGATTGCGACATTTGACGGAGAAAGCTGGTCCTTGACCGGCGCCCCTCTATCGGCCGACTAGACCAGACCAGACTGCGGGCGAGAGCCATCAAGGCTCTCGCCGCGGCAAAGCCCAATAAATTGGCCTAGCCGCCCCGCGCCGTAAAACCCGATTTCCGATCAAACCCAACGGGCTAGACGCAATAACTACTGCCATGATTGCCTCTTGCCCATCCTACCTCAACGTTGGGGCGCATCATCTGCTCCCTCAACTTAGCGATTGCTTCTGTCGCTAGCTTTGAGGAGAATGTTTTTATTGTGCCGGAAGTTTTTCAGTATGTGCTTTTTGGATTGGCCCATTGAAGTCCAACAGGCCGCGCGCAAAGCAGACGCGCGGCGCAAGCGTTTGACCGAAGAACTCGTCGTCCGTTTTGCAAGGAAATTTCCGCAGATCACATACACCTTGATCTGGGACTCGCCACTAATAAACGCGCAGGCTTGGCGACTGGGAGAGCAGCGCAACGTCTATCTCTATGGCGGTTTCGTGCGGCAGCCTGCTATTACGCGCGCCGGATTGGCGCTCGCCTTGGCACATGAGACGGGACACCATCTTGGGGGAGCGCCCTACGACCCGGCCATGACCTGGATGACTAGCGAAGCGCAAGCGGACCATTGGGCTGCAGTTTCAGGCATGCCTAGCCTGTTTGGTAGCAGAGCAAAAAGATTAACCTTGCGAGGTGCCTGCGAGATCGCCGTGGTGCAACGTCAATGTCAATGCGGAGCAAATAGCGACGATAAAGAGGTGAACGAACGAGTTCTTCAATTCTATTCTAGCATTCAGCAGAGTTCGTCTGCTGGCATTGGAGAGAGCAAATGGGAGCGCTGATCAGAACTGTCGGAACACGCATGCTCATCCAGCATTTCAATCACGAATTTTGTGGCAGCCGACTTAACGACATTCGTACACAACATCCGATGGTTGATCCCAAGAATCAGTTGATCCAAGAGTATTTCAAGACAGATAAGGACCTGTTGTGGCTCACCAACAATATAAAGCACGGGCACGCCCGCAGGCCCGACAACAAATGCTTTCTTCCAGTCAAGAACAAGGATAAGGCCGCGCCGAACGCGATATCAAGATGGACTTGGTTCATCGACAAGGCGAATATTAGTGGGCTTGACGCCTTAACGGCTGCAAATCATGTAGCTGTCTGCGATGCGATCTACACAGGCTTGACCGGAGCTTCTAGCACCGGCGGCCGTTACGACCGAATTGAGTTCGATGCCATAGACGGAACGTCAGTAAAGGGAGCAGCGGATCAGTTTGTGCTGCAAGCTGAGGAGACGGACCCTGACGGCGCGAAGTACTACAAAGTTATTTTGGTCACGCCACCGATCCCGGCCGCTGCTGGGGGCGGAAGGCCGAAAAAAGATGATCAACCAGGAGACCCATAAAGAGCGGTGGGGAATTTCCCTCTGTCAGGGAAAAGGATGCGAATTGAGTGCCGAGCCTGCCCTTCAGGCGCTCTTTGCGCGCCTTCAGACTCACGAGGTGACCAAGCCATTTGCTGTCGAAACGGGCCTCGATGAGCCCACGTTGGCACGGGTACGCGCGATTCGCACTGAGCGGCTTCAGACCGGCAAGAACGTGCTCTTGATGGATTTTTCTGCATCTCTCGGTGCACCACCGTGTGCACACGCAGCTCTCTAACCAATTGAAACCCTTGAGCTCTCGCTCCAATCCATCACCACCCAGCTCGGGCAAGCTTCCGCCAAACAGCTCAAATTGGAGGAGGTTCAGGGAGAGCCGGTTTCCGCCGATGGTAAGCTGATGATGCGCGGCGCGCCGACCTCCCGGGGCAGTGGCGCGCCGAGCACAAGCGACAGCTGATGCGAGGCGTCGGTGAGCCGGGCCGCCAACGCCCCGAGATCGGCGCGACGTATGCGTTCGACGGGGCCGCTGACCGTCATGGCCCCCACCAGTGCTCTGTCGTGGCCGAAGACAGCGGTGGAGAGAGAGGCCGTCACGGCGTCGTAAATTCCGGAGCTGACAAAGATGTGCACGCCGTCATCTACCCGGTCCGCCCAACGGGCCATCCTCAGCACTTGTCCTGTCGAGGTCAAATCAAGCGGCGCGAGATTTGTGAGCCGTGCGACGTCGCGTACTAGTTGCGGCGAATCCACCCGAAATAGGCAGAGCCGGCTGTCACGTTCGCGCACGTGAAACGCGCTGCTCTCCAACGTCTGCTGGCTTAGCCGCTGAAGCACCGGCAGCACATGCTGTTCGAGATTGAAATTGGCCCGATAGGTGGTACCGAGCTGGAAAGTCTTCGCACCGAGTGCGTAGCGGCCGTCGCTGAGGCGGACGACGTAGCCGGCTTCGTCCAATGATACCAGCGAACGCATCACCGTTGGTTTTGCCAAACCCGTGATCTTGGCGATGTCGGCCAGGCTGCGCGAGCCGGCTCCAGCGAACGTATCCAAGATCGCCAGTGCGCGCTGCACGGCGGCGACCCCCTGCGTTTTCGGCATCGAAATCCCCTGTTCCGCCGATTCCGGGTTGACCTCGGCGTATCACCATTACACTATGCGTAACGGCGTTCCATTTTCAATGGGGTTCGGTATGGCCGTAGGGTTCAGGATCCACTCCCGCAAGCGCGCTGTCGCGGACGAATGGATCAAGCGGGCTCGCGCCCTTCCGGTCGCCAATATTAGTGATGTGATGTCACGCATGGCCTCGGGCGGCGCGACGCTCCGGCCCATGCATGCGGCCGGTGGCATGGCTGGTCCCGCTCTGACCGTGAAGACCCGCCCCGGCGACAATCTGATGGTTCACAAGGCGCTCGACATGGCAGTTGCCGGCGACGTCATCGTGGTCGATGCGGCTGGCGACCTTAGCAACGCAATCTTCGGAGAGATGATGCTCGCGCAGGCGGCCAGGCGCGGCGTCGCCGGCGTCGTCATCCATGGCGCGATCCGCGATGCCGCTGCGATCCGGGCGAACCCGCTGCCCGTATTCGCAGCGGGTGTCACCCATCGCGGTCCATACAAGGACGGTCCGGGCGAGATCAACGGGCCGATCGCGATCGGTGGCATGGTCATACTGCCCGGCGATTTGGTGTTGGGCGACGACGACGGCGTCCTCGCAGTTGCCGTCGACGATTGCCGAGCGGTGATCGAGGCCGCCGAAGCCAAGGGGGCTGCCGAGACCAAGCAAATGGCGGCGATCGAAGCCGGTACGCTCGATCGTAGCTGGGTCGACGCCTCGCTCCGCCGTCTCGGCTGCGAGATGCCAGAGGTCTAACGATGGCCGGGCGTACGATCTCCGAGAAGATACTTGCTCGAAAATCCGGGCAGGATGCGCAGGCCGGGGACCTCGTGGTCTGCGAGGTCGATTGCGCGCTCGGTACCGACGGTTCAGTCCCGATGGCGCTCGATTATTTCAAGGCGATGGGCGGGAAGAACGTGCACGATTCCGCGCGATTGGTCTTTGCGCTCGACCATTACGTGCCGCCCGCGAGCCCGCAAACGATCGAACTGCATCGCGTGATGCGAGACTTCGCCAAACGCTTCGGCGTCACACTGCACGAGGCCGGCGAAGGAATCGGCCACCAGCTCATCGTCGAGACCGGCCGCGCGCTGCCGGGCAGCTTGGTCGTTGGAGCCGACAGCCACGCCGTGACATACGGGGCGCTGAATTGTTTTGCGACCGGGATCGGCTCGTCCGACCTTGCCGCAATCATGCTGTGCGGCCGGATGTGGTTGCGCGTCCCTGACTCGATCCGCGTCGTTCTGACCGGAGAACTGCCGAGCGGCGTCTATGCGAAGGATGTCGCGCTGGCGCTCGCGGGCCGACTCGGCGCCGACGGTGCGGCCTATCAGGCGCTCGAATTCGCGGGGCCCGGCCTCGCCACGCTCACGCTGGAGGACCGCCTCGTCCTGAGCAATCTTGCGGTCGAGATGGGGGCGAAGACCGGCATCTTCCCGGCCGATGAAGAGACCGTCGCGTATCTGGAAGGTCGCACCGGCCAAGCCTTCGAACCGATCGCACCGGATCCGGATGCCCGCTACACCCGGACCGTGGAGATCGCGCTCGACGCACTCCCGCCGCAGATCGCGTTGCCGCATCTGGTGGATCAGGTCGTGCCACTCGAGGATGTGGCCGGTACGCCGGTGCAGATGGTCTATCTCGGCACCTGCACGGGCGGCAGGCTACGCGATTTCCATCAGGCCCGCGCCGTGCTCGAGGCGGGTGGAGGCGTTGCGCCCGGCGTGCAGCTCGTGGTCACGCCGGCATCGCGCGAGGTCCGCGACGCTATGGCGGCCGACGGCACGCTCGACGCCCTGGTCGGCTTCGGCGCGACGGTGGTCGAGCCGGGTTGCGGCTCCTGCTGCGGAACCTGCGGAGTGATCCCGGCAGACGGGGTTTCGGTGATCTCGACGGCCAACCGCAACTTCAAGGGCCGCATGGGGAACGCCAAGGCATCGATTTACCTCGCCTCCCCGGCTGCCTGCGCAGCCACGGCAACACGCGGCGTGGTGACTGATCCCCGCGAGGAGTCGCGATGACAGCTCTGCGGGGACGCGCGCGACTGGTTGGCGACGACGTCAACACCGACTCGATCATCAGCTCGAGCCGCAAGCGGGAGAGCCTCGATCCCGCCATTCTGAAGCAATTCCTGTTCGAACATGTCGATCCTGCCTTCGCAGCTTCTGTACAGCCCGGAGACATCCTGGTGGCGGGCAAGAATTTCGGTTGCGGTTCGGCCATGGAGGTCGCCGTCACGACAGTGCTCGGCGCCGGCATTCCGGCAGTGCTGGCTCGAGGATTCTCGCGGACCTACTACCGCAACGCCATCAACAACGGCCTGCTGCCGCTCGTCTGCGATACCGGCGGGATTAGTGAGGGCGACATCCTGATCTACGACGGCAGCGGCGCGATCCGCAACGAACGTAGTAGCGAGATGCTCAGCCCGGATCCTCTGCCACCGATCATGCTGGCGATCCTGCGCGCGGGCGGCCTGGTTCCCTACATGCGTCAGAACGGTGACTTCAAGCTATGACGGCCACAGAGACTTCCTCCGCCATCGCCTCGACAGGTTACCGTCTTCGGCTTCCCGGTCCAACTGAGGTGCCCGAGCGGGTGCGGCATGCATTGGCCCGGATAATGGTCAACCATCGCGGTCACGAATGCCGGACCGCGATCGGCGAGGCGGAGAAGATGATCCGTCCGATCCTGGGGACAACAAACCATGTCCTGTTCTTTGCGAGTTCCGGAACAGGCGTTATGGAGGCCGCGCTCGTCAACGTAGCCGGACCCGGCAGCCGGATCCTTGTGATCGAGCATGGTCAGTTCGGCGAGCGTTTCACCGCCATCGCGAAGGCCATGAACATCACGGTCGACACGGTCGCGATCGAATGGGGCCAGGCGATCGATATCGCCGCGGTGGAGACCCGGTTGCGCGAGCACACCTATTGCGCCGTCGTCGCCGTGCACAATGAGAGCTCAACCGGGATCGTGGCCGATCTCGCAGCGCTCGGCGCGCTCGTGCGCAACCGGCCAACGCTGCTGATCGCAGATTCTGTCAGCGGTCTTGGCGGCATCGAGATGCGGCAGGACGAATGGGGCGTCGATATCGTGGTCTCAGCCTCGCAAAAAGCCTTGATGTGCCCGCCCGGCCTCGCACTTGCCAGCGTGAGCGCCAAGGCGTGGCGCGTGATCGGGCAGGACAAGCAGCGATCGACCTTCTATTGGGATTTCCGTCGCGCGCTGAAATCCGCAGAGCAGAACGAGACCGCATTCACGGCGCCGGTGAGCCTCATCTACGGTCTGCGAGAGGCCTTGACGATGATGCATGAGGAAGGCTTCGCCAATGTGCTCGAGCGCCACAAGAAGCTCTCAGCCGCGCTGCGCGCCGGCGGCGCGGCGCTCGGACTAGCAGATTTTTGCCGCGATGGGCCGCGCTCGAGCACGGTCGTG
Source organism: Bradyrhizobium sp. USDA 4502 (assembly GCF_054063355.1). Classification (NCBI taxonomy): domain Bacteria; kingdom Pseudomonadati; phylum Pseudomonadota; class Alphaproteobacteria; order Hyphomicrobiales; family Nitrobacteraceae; genus Bradyrhizobium; species Bradyrhizobium sp. USDA 4502. The sequence continues at coordinate 2,061,053 of NZ_JBSSGF010000001.1, read as the reverse complement.
GTCTTCAAGGTCCCAGACGGGCTCGAAGGCGGAGCCATCGTCCGGCAGCTCTACCAGGATCACCGCACGGTGATCGCAGGCGCCCGCAACCGTCTCTCTGGCCGTGTCATCCGGTTTGGCACGATGGGTGCTTTGAGCACGGGGACCATTCTGACCGACCTTCTGCATCTTGAAGACTCACTCACGAAGCTCGGCTTGCCGATTGAGCCGGGCGCCGGGCTCAAGGCGGCCACCGTGTACCTCGCTGCCACCACATGAGCGACGATTGAACCGATAAAGGCGAACTATGATGAGATGTCCTGCCTCCGTCCTCGCCAGAGTCGTGGCCCTCGCGGTATCGCTGTTCGCGGCCGGGCTGGCCGCGGCCCAGCAGAGCGTCGTGCTCTATTCGGCCAACGACGACACCGTGAACAAGCTTGTCGCCGAAGGCTTCGCCAAGGCGACGGGGATCAAAGTCGACGTGGTTTCGACCGGATCGGGTGTCCTTGTACGCCGTGTCGCCTCTGAGTCCGCCAATCCGCAGGGTGACGTAATCTGGGGTGTCAATGCGACGCTGCTGCGGCTGGCGAGTCCACATCTTCAGGCTTACCCGGCCACGGGCCGCGAAGTCGTGCCGGCCCAATTCCGCGATCCAAACGACCTTTGGCTGGGCACCAACATCCAGGTCGTTGTGATCGGGCAGAATACCAAGGCGATCGACAAGACCAGCGGGCCCAAATCCTGGGCCGACCTCCTCGATCCGAAATGGAAGGGCAAGCTCGCTTTCACCGACCCGGCCAATTCGGGATTCTCATATGCGGCCGCGACCACACTTCTGTCGCTGTGGGGTGCGGATGACGCGGCCTGGACGAGGATGGACGGGTTGCTTGCCAATGCGAAGGTGCTCAACCGCTCGACCCAGGTGTTCGACGGGATCGGTAGCGGCGAATATCCACTTGGCATCACCCTCGAATATGCCGGCTTCTTGTGGGCCCATAATGGCGCGCCAGTGAGCGTCACCTATCCGGCCGAGGGCACATATGCGGGCGTCGAGGGCGCGGCCATCCTGAAAGGCGGACCGAACCCCGGGCCCGCCAAGCGGCTGGTCGACTACCTGGCCAGCAAAGAAGTTCAGGAGATGTTGCTGAAAGCGACTTTCCGGCGCCCTGCCCGTCAAGATATCGAGCTCGAGGCAGTCGCACCCGGGATGCTGCCCTTCCGGGCGATCAAGGTGCTGCCTTATGACGACGCCAAATGGGAAGCGGCCCGGCGCGACACCCTCGCGCGTCTGAAGACCACGATCCAGAACACGCGCTGATCCCATGACCAGGATTCGGATTGAAAGTCTGACCCGCACCTTCGGCGCGGTGCGGGCCGTGGACGACATTTCGCTCGACATCAGGCACGGCGAGCTGTTCACGCTGCTCGGGCCTTCGGGCTGCGGGAAGACGACGCTGCTGCGCATGATCGCCGGCTTCGTGGATGTCGAATCCGGATCCATTTCCTTCGACGACCGGCGCATCGATGCCGTGCCCGCGCATCGCCGCAACACCGGCATGGTGTTTCAGAACTACGCGATCTTCCCGAACCACACCGTCGCCGAAAACGTGGCCTACGGGCTGAAGGCCAGGAAGGTCCCGGCTGCCGAGATCGCATCGCGTGTCGACAAAGCGCTCGAGCGGGTGCGCCTAGCAGGTTACGGTCCGCGCTCGCCACACCAGCTCTCCGGTGGCCAGCTTCAACGCGTGGCGATCGCCCGCGCGCTCGTGATCGAACCCGCCGTGCTCCTGTTCGACGAGCCTCTCTCCAATCTCGACGCGCAACTGCGCACCGAAATGCGAATCGAGGTCCGACAGCTCCAGCAGGCGCTCGGCCTCACTGCGATCTACGTGACGCACGATCAGGAGGAGGCGCTCGCCATCTCCGACCGCATCGCCGTCTTGCGTCGCGGCAAGATCGAGCAAGTGGACACGCCCGAACGCATCTATCGGATGCCGCAGACTGCGTTCGTCGCCGAGTTCCTCGGTTCGACCAATGTGGTGCCGGGCATCGCCGGCGCTTTCGATGGCCGCAACACCCCTGTCGCGGCGGCCGGAACGGAGTTCTCGGTCAGAGGCGAGGTTGCGTCACCGGGCGCACCGGTGTTGCTGTCGGTCAGGCCGGAGGCCCTGCGGCTGGGAAGCAGTTCCGAGGGTCCGCTCGTCCAGGCACGTCTGGCGCTACGCGAATTTCTGGGCCCGATGCAGCGTCTCCACGCAACCTTGCCGGACGGCACCCAGCTACGGATCACAGCGCTCGGCGGCCAGGTACTTGATGTCTTGCCCGGCGCGCCGCTCACCCTTGCCTACGATCCTGCCCAGATCACGGCGTATCCGGCGCCATGAAACGCTTTGCCACCATCGTGGCGCTGGCGGCGCTGGTGCTGCTCGCGGTCTTTCTGCTCTACCCGCTGGCTCTCGTTCTGGATGCGAGCATACGGATCGACGGCACAGGCGGGCTGACGCTTGGGAATTTTGCGGCGATTGTGAAGAGCCGATACTACCTTGGCGGCATCGGCAATAGTCTGCTCTGCGCCGCGCTCGCGACGGCCTTCACATGCGCGATCGGCATCCCGCTCGCCTTCTGTCTTGCCCGGATCGACATACCGGGCCGCGCACTGCTGCTAACGCTTGCCTCCCTGCCGCTGGTCCTGCCCTCCTTCGTCAGCGCCTATGCGCTCGTGCTGCTGTTCGGTCATGCCGGCGTCATCACTAGCGCCTTGCGCGGACTCGGCATCCCGATCGGCTCGATCTATGGCCTACCCGGCATCGTCATCGTGTTCACGTTGACTCTCTATCCCTACGTCGTCATGCCCGTGATGGCCGGCTTCCAGGCCGTCGATGCTTCGATGGAGGAGGCAGCCCGCAATCTCGGCGGTTCACGGTCCTATGTGATCCGCACCGTGCTGCTGCCGATCGTGATGCCGGCGATACTTGCCGGCGGAATTTTGGTGTTCATTGAGGCGCTGGAGAATTTCGGCGTGCCAGCGGTGCTGGCTGAGGACCGCCCGTTCCTGGCCGTCGACATCTTCAAGCTGTTCGCCGGCGAATCTGACGCCAATCCGGCTGCTGCGGGTGCGCTCAGCGTGCTCCTGATCGCCTGCACGGCGCTCGCGCTTGTCGTTCAACGGCACTATCTCGGCAAGCGCCGCTTCTCAACCAATGCCCGCAGTGCGGCCGCGAAGCTGCCGCTGACACCGGGACCGCGGCAGGTGGCTACGGTCGTGAGTTGGGGCATTGTGATTGCCTCGCTGCTGCCTTTTGCAGCCGTGTTGATGATCTCCGTCCTGCGCTTCCGTGGCCCCGTGCTGACCTGGGAGTTCGGATTGGGCAATTACGCGACCTTGTTGTCGGGCTCCTATCGGCCGCTGCTCAACACGCTGATACTCGCCAGCATTGCGGCCATCGCCACTATGCTGATCGGCGCTCCGATCGGCTACGTGGTGGCCCGGCACCGCTCGCGCTTGTCAGGATTGCTCGATTTCGTCGGCATGGTGCCGTTTGCGGTTTCCGGTACGATCCTGGCGATCGGACTTATCATCGCGTTCAACAGCGGCCCTTTGATCTTGACCGGCGGCTGGCTGATCCTGGTCATCGCCTACGTCGTCCGCAAATTGCCCTTCGCGATCCGGTCGTCCTCAGCGATCGTGCATCAACTCGATCCCTCGCTCGAGGAAGCCTCAATCAATCTCGGGGTCTCGCCGAGCAAAACCTTCGCGACTCTGACGGTGCCGCTGATGGCGAGGGGCCTTGTCGGCGGGCTGGTGCTGGTCTGGATCACCGCAGCCTCCGAGTTGAGCGCAACTATCGTGCTCTATGCGAGCGGCTGGGTCACCACAACCGTCGTGATGTACCATGCCATCGAGGGCACTGGCGCGGGACTCGCAGCCGCCGCAGCCGCGGTGCTCATCCTGGTCACCGCAATCCCGTTGCTCCTGATCAACTGGCGCATAAGCAAACACGAAACGACCGTGATCTGACGGCGGCCGAGGACGGCATGAACGAAGCAACCAAAGCGCTCCCGAATTTTCGCAGCGACAACGTCGCGCCGGTCAGCCCTGAGATACTGCGAGCGATCGAGGAGGCTAATCGTGGCTCAGCCGCCGCTTATGGCGACGACGATTATTCGAAATTGCTGAATCAGCGCTTCTCGACGCTGTTCGAGACCGAGGTCGCGGTGTTCCCAGTCTCGACCGGCACGGCAGCCAATGCTTTGGCGCTCGCAGCCTGCGTGCGGCCCTACGGCGCGATCTATTGTCACAAGGAAGCACATATCGACACGGCGGAAGGCGGCGCGACCGAAGCCTTTACAGGTGGCGCAAAGCTTCTCACGTTGCCCGGCCGGCATTTTCGGATCGAGCCACCAATCCTGCGCGAGGTGGTTACCGGGGCGGCTTGGGGAGTCCGCAATCGCGCCCAGCCCGATGCGGTGTCGATCACTCAGGCCAGCGAATATGGGACGGTCTACCCTCTCGCCGAGATCGCCGCGATCGGCGAAATCGCCCGTGACAAGAATCTATCGCTGCACATGGACGGCGCCCGGTTCGCCAACGGCTTGGCGCGGCTCGGCTGCAGCCCGGCCGATATGACCTGGCGAGCGGGCGTCGACATCCTGTCGTTTGGAGCAACCAAGAACGGGGCGATGTCAGCGGATGCGATCGTGGTCTTCGACCACGACCTTGTTGAACCCCTGTCCTATCGGCTTCGCCGCGCCGGACAGACCGCGTCGAAGATGCGTTATGCGTCCGCACAGCTGCTCGCTTATGTCGAGGATCGCCTTTTTCTACGACTCGCGGCAAAGGCCAATTCCGTGGCTGCCTACCTTGGAGCAGGACTCGCCGCACTGCCTGACGTTCGGCTCGTCGCTCCGGTGGAAGCCAATTTGATTTTCGCCAAGCTGCCCGCACTAGCCATCGACCGGCTCACGGCGAACGGGCTGCAATTCGCGCGACGAGGCGACGAGGTGATCCGGTTCGTCGCCCGCTTTGACAGCACCGAGCAGGAGGCCGATGAGGTCATTGCCCTCGTCCGTCACGCGGTCACGGGACCAACATCAGCTGACTTGTGACGCCTGCGCGCCCCCTGTTGATGAACATAGAAGAGCAGTGTGGCGGACAAAGTGCAGCCCATGCGAACAGGGAGCGACCCAAACCCCACATTAACTCTATCGTCGACTGTAGTTGGTTCAGCTTCTCCCGAACGGCCGAATGCCGTGAGGAACACTAGCGTCTTCGCCACAATGCGCGAGCCAGCGGCTCGACCTCCCTCTACCCATCACCGCTTTGCAGCCGTCACACGTCAATTCAAGGAGGCCCTCAAGACTTGACGACGATAGATTTTTCTTGATCTCCCGGTGCACACGCGGCCTGCTATCTTTTTTCAAGACTTGAACTCTCGCTCCATCCATCATGGGCTGGTTTGCGCAAGCTCCAGCCAAATTGCGGCAGGTCGCCCCAAATTGCAGAAAATCAACGGGCGGGCACCGCTTACCATCACGGCTTCGCTGATCGACACACACAGTTCGTTCTTGTCCGGCTTAGCGCAATATCCGCAACAACGGCTATCAATCGTTGGCTTCGCTCAGCTCGTCGTTGCCGCACTTCGCTCGAAAGGTTTGTTTTCTGCGATGAACCTTGCCGCCAGCACGAGAGCGCCCATAGAGAACTCCTTGCCATGCGCGGCGATCATCCGCTCGGAAAGCTCGGCCAGCTCCTTGAAGTACTGATCTTTGCTGTCGGCTTCATTTAGCGATCGAGTAGACGTCATGGTAGCCCTCCTAATGACAGCGGAAGACTTTCGCTCTGGCGCGGACCCGCTATTTGAAAATGTGGGAAGGAAACGTAATGATCGCCGCCTCCCCGTTATCCGAGCCGAATGCAAGATGCTGGCCATCGGCCGACCACCGAAGTGCGTGGACCGCGCCCCCGCCAGGTGGCTTGACGACCAGTTCGTCCGATTCCCCCATCTTGGCGACAACCACCATGCCGTCCCGGTACCCTGCTGCAATCAGCTGACCCTCGGGGTGTATATCTATTGCATCCACGAGTACGGGTCGGGCATGGCCTGTCGAAAGGCTGGCCGGCCGTTCGCTGTCGTCGCTCAGGCTGGAAATGTCCCACGCGATTATTCGATAAGCTCCGCTCGTGACAAGAACGCGGGAGTCCGTGCTCCACGCCAGGGATGAATTGTTCCCAGGATAACTGGAAATCCGAACGATCCGGGCATCGGCAAGGCGGACCAAGACGACGCCAGTCCCCACGATAGACGCGGCCAACCAGCTTCCATCGGGACTCCACGCCAAATTGGAAATTGGGCCGAGCTCGAATGAGGCCACCGGCTCTGGTCGTGCCCCGAAGGCACGAACAAGCACGCAATCGTCGACTCCCATCGCAAAGCGCCGACCATCACTTGATACAGCCAGTGCCGATGCATTCCTGCCCGCGCGCTCCTGGAGCCAGCCGACTTCGCCATTGGGATCGTAAAATATGACCGATCCACCGGAAGCGGCCAGAATGCCCCCGGCCTGCACCGGGGCGACGAGATCGATTGCGGACCCATGGTCCGCGATCAGATGCGTGACGCCGGATGGCGACACGCCGAGCAGCCGGCTGCGCTCATTTGCGACAAAGCCCGACGACCCGATCGAGGCGAGATGAAGCGGTGCGTCGCTAATGACGACCTTCGTCAATGGGGGCACCGGTTTCCGCCGCGGCGAGATTGTGGCGCGGCCTCCGTCCAGCGCGATACGACAGCGATCCTGCGGCCGCTCGATATCGGTCAACGGAGCGATTGCCAGCGCGCCATCGGTGAGCGCAAATGCGACTGCGTCTCCAGCGAAGGCCGTACTGGTGACGGGCGCCCGCACCGTCCAGTGCCGCCCGAGCAAGTCATAAAGCGTTGCAGTCTCTGCTTCCATCGTGTCCATCGAACGTCTCACCTGCCGGCGGCAATCCGCCTGTCAAGATCGTCAAGGCGTCGTTCCAGTACGGCGCATTGAGTGTCGCATGCTGCCATGCCGGCGGTTGCGCTTTTCAGGCGCGCCCGTGCTTCCTCAAGCGCCTGGGCGAGCGCATGCGAGGCGCCTGTCGTGGCAATCTCACGCTCAATCTCCTGAATCTCGAATTCCGCACCACCGCCAAGCTGGAAGTTCAGAAGATTGCGCGATTGAGCGGCCGATATCTCCTGAACGACAGCCAATCGTTCCTTCAGCACTTCGATCAGGATCGGAGGATCGTCACTCATGAGTCCGCCTCGATCTGAGTCAGGATCCGCTGCAGGCCTCCGACACCAGATACAAAGTGTTGCTGCGCGTCATTGATGTGAGATTGCAGCGAGTCCCACAGATCGACCCTTAGCAACCGCGCCGGATCGCCGGCCATCGTCTCGATGACCTGAAGGCCGAACTGGTGCCGTAAGCCGATTCCCTTCAAGACGAATTCCGAAAGCTCGCGTGCATGCGTTTCGACGAAGGGACGCAATAGCGGATGCGCACCGTAACTGATATCGCGCTTTGCGAGTTCGACCTCGATGAACACGATGAAATGCCTAACCAGCAGATTCTGGCTTTCGCCAAGCAGTTGCACCACGAAAGTGACATCGCGGTCTGCGCGTGCAAGGATCTGCGATGCGATTGCCACAGCGTTGGTCGCCCCCTCGCCGCCGCTCTGCTCTTTCCAGACAGCCGCCATGCCTCATCCCGCCTTCAGGTCCGGGAACGGTATTGGTGCAATTTTCGATACAGCGTCGCGCGCGAAAGCCCGAGCTTCTCGGCAGCGGCGGCAATGTTACCACCTGCATTCGCGACCGCCCTCTCGATGGTACGGCGTTCCACTTCGTCGAAACGCGCAATCTCATCGCCTCCTGATCCCGTCGAGCTCTGCCCCGCCTGCACGGACACCGAGGAGGGCTGAGCCGACGCCATTTCCACGAAATCCTCCGGCAAATCCCGGGGAGCGACGATGCCGGTGATCGTCATCAGCACGAGGTTCTCGACCAGATTGCGCAGTTCGCGAACATTCCCCGGCCAGCTATAGCGCCGCAGCAACTCCATCGTCGTTGCCTCGAAATGTAGCGGTTGGGTGCTGTAGGTCTCCGCAAACTGCCTGTTGAAATGATCGATCAGGATATCGACATCACCCAAACGCTCACGAAGTGGCGGTATGGTGAACTTGACGACACCGATCCGGAAGTACAGGTCCTTGCGAAAACGCCCCTCCGCCACTTCCTGCTTCAGATTCCGATTGGTCGACGCTACGAGCCGGACGTCCACAGGTCGCGCCTTGCTGTCACCAAGCCTGTACACCGCGCGCTCCTCCAGCACACGGAGCAGGTAAGGCTGCAAGTCCATCGGCATCTCGCCGATCTCGTCAAGGCTGAGCACGCCGCCATTGGCAAACTCAAACCGTCCGGGCCTGCCCTCGCGCGTCGCGCCGGTATAAGCGCCCGGCGCATGCCCGAACAATTCGCCGCCGAGAAGCTCCTTGGAGACCGCACCGCAATTGAAGGCAATGAATGGCTCCTTGCCCGTATTTTGGCTGGCGGCGTGAACCAGACGGGCGAAGAGTTCCTTGCCGACGCCCGTCTCACCCTCGAGCAGGATTGCCGTTCGTCCAAGCGCCGCCCGCTCAATCTTCTCGATCGTTTGCACCAGCGCGTCACTGCATCCAACAATCGCTTCCTTGGCCGAGACAAGTGCGGTGTGGGCTGCTGGCGACATCTGGGATCGGGCAAGCCTGGCGCGTGGCTTCGCCGCGAGCACAAGCATCGCGCCCTTCACCACGCCGTCGACCACCAACGGCTCGATCCGCTGCTCGCGCAGTTCCTCGGGCAGCCCTTTGGCGAGGTCTCTCGCCAAAAAGCCCTCGTCACTTGGGAGAAGCTGCTGCCCGATACTCAAGTCATGCGACTGCGCAATCCGGTGCCAGCGGACGGATGCCATGTCGTTGTGGTGAATGACCCGGCCGAACCGGTCGAGAATGACAACCCCGTCAGCACTATTCATTCCCGGCATTCGGGAAATGCTCGCCTCGAGAAGCCGTATTCTCTCGATGCGGACCTTTTCCGAGAGCGCCAGTTCGATGTGATGGGCCGCGACCACCGCCAGGGCCACATTGTGCCGATGAAAGATTGCCTGAGGTCCGGAAAAGTCTACGATGCCGATGATGCTGCGGTCTATCGGACTGCGAATGGGGCTACCGACACAAGTCCATGCCTTGATGCCCTCCGAGAAATGCTCGGCCGCATGGACATGAACCGGCTTTCCCGTGACCAGCGCTGTGCCAATGCCATTGGTGCCGGTGACCGCTTCGGCCCAGGCCGCGCCGGCTTCCAGGCGAATATCGTGCCCTGCATCAATGGTCCGCCGATCGCCCCCGACCTCCAGCACGACGCCGTTCCTGTCGGTGATGACGACCATCGTTGCGGCGTCACCAAGCACCTCGGCAATGCGGCGGAAAGTCTCGGCGCTCGAACCAAGCAGGTCATCGTTCTTCAAACGCAGCTCATAGAGATCATCCGGCGAGGCGAGGAGATTACTGCCCTTGCCACGAGCATCGACCCCGGACTTGACACTGCGTTGCCATGACTCCTCGATGAGACCGCGCACCGGAGCGTTTTCGCGCCTCAGGTCTCCGAAGGTCAGGAAATTTTCCCATGCCTTGTTGGTTTCGCCCTCATCGTATGGCCGCCCCTGCTCCGCGTCCGAAGCTTTGTAGCCTTCCAGGGAAAACGGCGGCTTGGCCATGAGCGTTTCCGTCAGCATTGGAGCACCATACGTCCGTTGGCAAACAGCAACCCGATCGGCAAACACAAACTGAGCCGGAGCCCATCGGGATCACTTTCCCTACAGGCTCCGCTCACGCAGATCATTCGACGCTTCTGGAGATCGCGTCCAGGCCGAGGCGACCTGAGATGACCTGTTCAAGGTGGGCTTCCGACGTCTCGTCGGGCACACTCACTCCCTCAAGGTCGGCCAGGACCCTGTACAATTCGTCGTCTAGCGGCTCGAAGATCCCGTTCTCGCGTGTCGCCAGAGCGAAGTATCGCGATTGGCCGTTGCCGCGCAATTCGCCGACAAAATCGAGCTGCCGTCCCGATGCAAGATCGGCGATCACGACGCGACCGTTATGGCTGATCCGCACATAGGGCTCGGCCTCCTTTGGACGGGCCGGCGGCGTGGACCAGAGTTTGCCCGATGGCTGCGGTTGCGGAGGAGGCGTCGGATTGCGCAGCTGCTGCCAACGCCCGAGTGTCAGATGATTGGCGAGCGCGTTGATCGTGGTGCGGTTCTTCTGAAGGAAGTCCTTGGCCGCCACCTCTTCCCGGTGCGGACCGTCGCGCTTGGAGATGATGTAGACCATGTCCCTTTCCTCCCGCCCGGCTGATCGGATGAGCCTGGAGGCTTGTTACACTGCCTCCTTCGGCTCATGCCGGGACTTTCAAGATTGTAACCCGTTCCGGATCGTTGTCACGGTGCAATCAGTCATGCGATCGCGAACGTCACGCCGTCGCCACCATCTGGCGCGTCACCCCCGCCTTGAAGACGTAACCGGACAGTGCGGCCCCCAGGCACGGCGCTACAAAATAGAGCCACACCTGTGACAGCGCATCGGAGCCAGCAAACAATGCAGGCCCCAGCGAGCGCGCCGGATTGACCGATGAGCCCGACACGGCAATGCCGGCAAGATGGATCGCGACCAACGTCAGACCGATCACCAACCCGGCATAGGCAGACGCCGCTCCGTTTTGCGTCGCACCAAGGATCACCGTCAGAAACAGGAAGGTTGCCGACGCTTCGAACACAAACGCGGATAAAACACCGTACTGGCCCCAGCCATTCTGGCCAAAGCCGTTCGCCGCGACATCGTAGCCTCCGACCTTGCCTTCGGCGATGAGGTACAGCACGGCTGCAGCCGCGATTCCTCCGACGAATTGCGCAACGATATAGCCGGAGAAATCCCGCGGCGACATCCGCCCGGCGACGAGCATCCCGAGGCTGACGGCCGGATTGAGATGAGCACCGGAGATATGTCCGATCGAATAGGCCATTGCGACCACGGTCAGGCCGAATGCGAACGCGACGCCCAGCAAGCCGACCTCAGCTCGCATGAAGATCACGGTCGCACAGCCAAAGAACACCAGCGCGAACGTACCGATAAATTCCGCAACATACTTCTGCATAGCTCCCCCTCCCTGGTGATGGATTCGATATCGAGGCCTCTGTCCCCCTGGTCGCGGCCCGCATCGTCTCCTGAGACGGTGCGGTGGAACGCGGACCGCGTGCACGTGCCTCATGCGCGGCCAAGCTTCTCCGCTCCGCCGCCCAATGCCGGCCCTTGTGTCGGATCGATGTACTCCGGCACATCGGCAATCAGGGTGTTGGTGGTCAGCACGAGCGTGGCGACGGAAGCGGCGTTTCGAAGTGCCGTATAGGTCACCCGGACGGGGTCGATGATGCCAGCCGACACCATGTCGATGAATACGCCGTTGGCGGCATCGAACCCGACCCCTGCCCGGGAACTCTGCAGATCGGCTATGACCGTCTCCGCATCATGGCCTGCGTTCCGGGCAATGAAAGCGGCGGGACGCGACAGGGTTTCGCGCACCAGCTTGATGCCCTCACCCAGATCGCCATTGATGTTGCCGAGTGTGCGCGTCACCACCGGCGCGCACTGCGCCAACGCCGTGCCGCCACCGGGCACGATGCCCTCCTCGACCGCGGCGCGGGCCGCGCTGAGCGCATCGTCGATCAACTGGATCGTCCGCTTCTGCTCGACGGGAGTGACGCCGCCTGCAAGGATCACGGCGGTCCCGCCCGACAGCTTCGCCAGCCGCTCCTTGAGCTTGTCCTGTTCGATGTTAGGCGGTGCCAGATCGTGCTGCTTGGCCACCTGCTGACGCCGCGCCGCAATCGCCGCATCGTCGCCGCCACCGCGAATGATCACCGTTTCCCGCGCGCTGGCCCGCACCTGCCGTGCGGTCCCGAGATCGGTCAGGCCGGTTTCTTCCAGTCTGCCGCCAAGCTCGCGCGCGATGACCCGTCCGCCGGTGATGATGGCGAGATCGTCCATCATTGCCTTGCGCCAATGACCATAATCAGGCGGATTGACCACCAGGATCTTGCCGCGATTGTCATCGCCGAGCAGCGTGACGACCACTTCCGGCGCAATCTCCTCGGCGACGATGACGAGCGGCCGCCCGGTCGCGGCAACGGTCGCACGCACCGCCACCAGCTCGGCCGGCGTTTTGATCTTCAAGTCGGTCAGGAGGATGTACGGCTGATCGAGCACCACCTCCATCTTTTCGACATCCGTCACCATGTGGTGGGAGATGTAACCGCGATCGAACGACATGCCCTCGACGACTTCGAGCGTCGTGCTGGTCGTCAACCCGTAGTCGGAACTGATGATGCCATCCTTGCCGACGCGCTGGACCGCCTCCGCAATCAGACCGCCCAGATGGGCGTCGGTCGACGCAATCGTGGCCACCGCCTCCAGCGTCTTGCGGTCCGATACGACGATTGCCGAGCTCTTCAAAGCATCGACAACGACCTCGACGGCCCGGTCGATCCCTTTGCAGAGATCGACGGCCTTGGCGCCCCGCTCCAGTGCTGCAACGCCTCCCTGGATGAGGCCATTTGCAAGCACCATGGCGGTGGTCGTGCCGTCGCCGGCGACCTCGTTGGTCTGCATCGAGACCTCGCGCACCACCTGCGCACCCATGTTCTCGAAGCGATCAGGCAGTTCGATTTCAGAGGCAATGGTGACGCCATCGCGCGAGACGATGGGCGTGCCGATCGGCCTGTCGACCATCGCGTTCATGCCCTTGGGACCGAGGGTCGATTCGACCGCCGCTGCAAGCTTCTGGACCCCGCGCGCGAGAGCACGGCGGGCTTCGGTATGATGTAGTAATACTTTCGGCATTGGCTTCGCTCCCAAGCGGTCGGATCTTGTTGTCTGATTGGGCGGACTTGCTGACCGCTCCGGTTCTTGGCGCTTCCGGGCAGCGCGCAAAACGCACTCCCACGCTTCTAGCTCCTCTAAGGTCAGGGGCTGCCCGATGAAGCAGCACAGCGGCTGCCACAGCCTCCGCACGGTGACGGCGTCCGTCCAGGATTGCCGTCGCTGAGTCCGCGATCGCGGACAGCAAGCAGGCCTCTGCACAATGAACTGTTGAACTCCATATTGATGCGCACTCCCCGCAGCCGCTGCAGATAAGACGCCAGTTCGTGCCGTTTGATGGGGGCCCCCTCGTAGGTGACAAACGTGCGATCCTCCGGGAGGCAGGCCAGGCCTGCTTCAATCAGAAGCTCGCGATAGCGGGGCTTCTGGCGCGCAACATCCGGCGAAGCGAACTCGACCTCGTCAAAGCTACGCAGACTCATCCGGCAGATCTCCGGATCCTCATAGCCCAGCCCCCGCAAGGCCAGTATCATGACCTCCTGGCGCCGCTCGAACGCCTTGCGGCGGAACTTATCCCGCAATTCGTCAAGCGAGCCTCCAGGCGCAAACTCCTTGAGTGCATCGGCAAACGACCTCCCTTCGCGGACACCAAGGTTGATCTGCTCCGCGACCATATGGTCCCGAAGCTGCGGCCGCGCCTCGCGAACCCACGACAGCGACGACACCGCCCGGCGCATGTCGTCGGCCATGAGGAATGCGAAGTTCGCCGAACACCAATATGTCGGCAACCGAAAGACGATATCGACATCACCATCGTCGTCGACGGTGACATGCTCGACGAATCCGAGATCGGTCACCGACTCGTCGAGTTCGGGGTCTGTGACCAACGCGAGGCGCTGCCACACCTCGCTGGTCCTTCGGTCATGCTTCAAGAACGGCGCGTTCATGTGATGTCACCCCGCCGCGGTCGCGTAGGTACCTTTGGCAAGCTTCGCCTTCTGCGCCTCGACGTCCACGCCATAAAGCCGCGCAGCGTTGAGACCGAGGATCTTCTTCTTGGCCTGCGGCGTCAGATCGACACCGTGCTCCTGCTTTAGATCCTCCGGCAGCTCGAAGTTCCAGAACTTCTCGACCAGCCAGCGGGGCGTCCAGATGGCATAGTCGCTGCCGAACAGAATCTTGTCCTCGCCGACCCAAAACAGCAATTCGCTGATCACTTCCGCGAAATACCGGGGACGTCCGTGAATGAACGGAAGCGCGACCGCAAGGCCGCCATAGACGTTGGTCTCCTGCACGGCGATCCAGCAGAAATCGTCCAGTCTGGGCAACCCGCAATGCTCGATGATGAAATTCAAGCCCTGGAAGTCGGTCGCCGCATGATCGACGTCGTGAACATCGAATGCATCCTTGTCCAGCGGGATGATGGTCGGCCCCTTGTGGACGTGGATGTTCGTGATACCGAGCTTCTGGCAGAGCTCGAAGCAACGATAGGCGTTCGGATCGGTGAGCTTCCAGCCCCGCGACTCGCCCTTCCACTCGGCGGTGTAGAGCTTGACGCCCTTGATGCCGAACGTTTCTTTCATGTAGTGAATATATTCCAGCGCCCGCTCGCCGTCGCGCGGATCAAATGCGCCGTTGACGATGAAGCGGTCCTTGTACTTCTTCGCCATTTCGGCGTTGCGGTCGATGGTGTTGAATCCATTCTTGTAGAATTCCGTGAGGTAGGTCGACTGCACGATGGCCATGTCGTCCGGACCGTCGACGAACAGATCGCGGTACATCTGCTCTGCGCTGTACTTCTCGAACTGCTCTTTGGGCCATAGCTTGTCCTTTGGACTGAGCGAGCTGTGGTAGGCATAGAAGCAATCAATGAACTGCTTGCCGTGAATGTTGAGCTGGTTCGCCGGACTGCCGTCCCAAAAGTGGGTGTGACCGTCGATGACGAAGACTTCCTCGCCCGTGGGAGTTATGAACATGATGGTCTCCAGGAATTTGATTAGCTCTGTTCGATCAATCCACGCGTCGTAGCTGCGCGAACACCTTGGAAGCGGCGGGCCACACCTTTGAGGATGCGGCCCCCAGTGAGTGAGCTTCACTCGATGTATTCGAAGACCTCGTCCATGTTCCCGAACAGCGTCACCGTATTGTCGTCGATGCGCACCATCCGGCCGTAATGGGTCGAGGTATTCACTTCGAATATCTCGGCCGTCATGTCCTTTCCGAGGATGTCGCTGATCTCGTCCATCTTGAAGATCAGCTTGCCCTCGCCGTCGATGCGGATCAGGGCCGGCTGGTAAGTCACGGTCACGTTCGGCTTCTTGCCCATGAATTCAGCGATGGCGCGCGCCTCGACGCTGTCGTTCATAGTGACGCCGCACTGATGGGAAATCGTCTGTTCGAAACGAAGATCTCCCATCTTCTGGAAGATGTTCTGGTTAGTCGCACTTCTTGAAGCAACGGACATTGCAGTCTACTCCTTGGGAAGGACGAGACCGAGCTCGCCGAGAATCTTCTTGATGCGCTCGACCGACTGCGCGCGGACGTCGGCGTACTGCACCGGCTTCGAATGTGGCTGCGACCAGATCGGCTGCAGTCCGGCGGCCGCCTTGCTTGCCAGCGCCACGTGCTTGTTCACCCAGCCCTGGAACAACTTCTTGTTGTGCGCGGCATACTGATTGTCGCTCACCAGCAGATGCATCAGATCGATCGTGTTGGCGAGATTGCGCTCATAGTCGGCCTCGGCCGCCGAAATCACCGTCGGCGTGATGAAATCGCCGTTCGGCGAGCCGACCTGCATCAGGAAGCCGCTGCGGAACAGCTCGCCGACCAGCGGCTCGAACACGATGTTGGTGGCGAAGTACTGTTCGAGATAGTCGGCCGACCCCATGATCGACTCGATCGCTTCGCGGGTGCCCTGCCAGCCTTTGTCCTCCAACCACGCCCGCTTGCCTGCGGCGTCGTCGAAGCCCGGAATGTCCATTCCGATCTCGGCGAGATAGAGCGTAATGTCCTGGGCCAGACGAAGCTTGTAGGACGAGTTCGTCAGGGTCGCGTTGTTGATCATCTGGGTATAACCGTAGCGCTGAGCCTGCATCAGCGACGTGCCGAGCCCGAACTCGGCATGTTTCCACGCGCCGAGATGGTTTTGCAGGATCTTGACCCAGGCCTTGTCGAACCCCTTCGGCGCGCCGGACTTGCGGCCGTTGGCGATCACCGATTGGACCATCGTCTCGATCTTGGACTGGCGCTGGTAGTGGGTGCGCTCCCACTCCTGGTCGGGCGCACGGAAGGCGTGCCAATTCGAGCTCAACGCGGCCGTGTTGTCCTTGGTGTAGGCCCCCTTCCCGTTGGGAAAAGAGATGATCCAGTCCTGCAGCAAATAGCGCTCAGGATCGGGCTGAACGTCTACGGTCACGTCCTCATAGTGCGTCGCCCGCTTGCTGCGTGGCTCGAAATACCGGTACTTGCGGCTGTCCGAATCCGGAAATACCGCAGCTCCTGCTGCACCGGATTTCGCTAGAACACTTTGAACGGCAGTCATGGTCGTCTTCCTCCTCCCTTGGTGGGCTCTACAAAAGGCACGCTCGCTAGTCGGAACTCTCAGTTGTTGGCTGGTGTGAACTTGTCGAAGAAGATGCGATCCGACTCGACGTCGTTCATCTGCAGCACTGGCACCAGCGCCTCGATCATCGGCGACGGTCCACAGGCATACACGTCGACGTCTTCGCCATATCCCGCGCTGCGAAGATGCGCTCCGACAGCTTCGTGCACGAAGCCCTTTGCTCCATCCCAGGCCGTGTCATCGGCCGCATGGGAGAGCACCGGAACGAAGTGGAACTCCGGATGCCTGGCGGCGAGCTCCGCGAAGCGATCGAGATAGAAAAGATCGTTGCGCGTCCGTGCTCCGTAGAAGAAGTGTACCGGGCGTTCTTCGCCAGACGCGATGTGATCATGCAGAATCGACCATAGCGGCGACATTCCCGATCCGCCGCCGACCAGGACTATGGCTCCGGTTCTGTTTTCTCGCCGGAAGCAGGTCCCGTAGGGTCCGCGGAGTCCGACCGCGGTTCCGACGGCGAGGTCTCCGTCGAGCCGGGAAGAGAAGCGTCCGTTCGGGTACTTCTTGATGATGAAGGCGAGCTTTTCGCCCTCGATCGGCGAATTTGCCATGGAAAACGAGCGCGTAATCGTCTCTGCCCCCGAGAGCGTGATGTCGACATATTGACCAGCCCAGAACTTCAGAGGTTGCTCGAGCGAAATCTCGAGAAGCCGGATGTCATGGGTCAGTGCGGAGACGCTCGTGACTGTGCCCGTGAAGTCCCTGACCGGGATCGATTTCGACAGCACCTCCTCGTCATAGTTGAGGAGCTCCACCTCGAGATCCGAATAGGCCAAGGTCCGGCACAGCAGGATGTAGTCCTGGCCTCGCTCCATCTCGTTGAGGGCGAACGTCGAATACTTCTTGAGTTCTACTTCGCCTCCGGTGAGAACGCATTTGCACGCCGAGCACTGCCCCTCCTTGCAACCATGAGGCAGTGCGATGCCCTGGCGGAATGCGGCGTCAAGAACGGTCTCGTTCTCCTCGACCTCGAATTCTATGCCTACCGGCTGCAGGCGAACGACATTAGCGGGCGTGCCCATAGGGCCTCCTCAAACCAAGGCTTGCGTATCTTCCGGAGATCGATCGGGAAGAGCCGGCCGGAGCCGGCTCCTTCCGTCTCGGTTAGTTGCAGGGATTGATGGTGAATCCCTTGCGGTACTCGGCGAGGTGCTTCTCCCGGTCGGCCGGGCTCATCTCCCGCAGCGTGAGCAGCGGGCTCTTCAGGATGTGGCCGCGGACGTCGTCGAGCGTCCACATTTCCTTCTCGTCGAAGCGCAGGTGCGGCTGGGCGACCAGGGTCTTGCCGTCCGTGCGCACGAAGCCGAGATCCTTGATGGCATCGGCGATATCCACGTTGTGGTAGACGCTTTCCCATTCGCGACGGCCGCTGAACCGTCCCATCGCCGGGGTCGGACGCCCCTGGTACTCGCCGGCGAAGGCTTCGACGGCCGTCCACCGATCGAGCTCATGGGCGAACGTGTAAAGCTTGCCGTCGATCTCGCCCGTGACCATGTCCTCGCGGATCAGGCAGGGCACCAGGCACGACCAGCAACGATGCGGATAGACGTAACCGACATCGCTGTTGAAGAGGATGTTGGTCTGTCCGCGGTGCGACAGCTTCTCGTACCATTTCCAGAAGTCGCCGAACTGCGCATACCAGCCAGGATACTTGTGCTCGAACCACTCGAAGTCCTTGTCGGTCTGGGCCTCGATGCGCCAGAAGTTGGCCGACCAACCGACCGCGAAGAACTGCGCGACCTTGTGGACGTAATGCTTCTCGGTCAGCCGCTTCCAGGCAGTCTGAACGTCGTCATGATGGATCTTGATGCCATACTTCTCGAGCGGCAGCATGTACGTGCGATAATAGTCCTCGAAGATCCAGCGGTGCCACATCTCCGCATAGGACTCCTTGGCCTTGTCGCGGTTCGTGGTGCCGTATTCGATGAAGGTTCCGATCGCCGCGTCGACGATGGCGTGGTTCTGCCAGAACGCATAGCGCATGTCGCGCTCCAGCAGCAGATGGTTCTCCGGCTCCTTCAGCATCGACATCAGCATCGAGTGGCCGTTGCCGATGTGCCGGCTCTCATCCGACTGAACTGACAGGAACACCGTCGGCAACGCATAGTCACCGTTGCGTGCGGCTTCCGACGGCATGGCGACGAACAACGTGTTGGTGAACGCGGTTTCGGCGACCACGGTCAGATACACGTTCGCAGAGGTGATTGCGTCCCCAGTGATGAAGCCCTCACCGAACTGCCTGCCGATCGTGGTGGCGTAGCACTTTCCGAACGCTTCCTCTGTGATGTCGAAGCCGGCCGGATCGATGTAATTCTCCATGTACCACTTCTTGAGATTCATCTGGATCGTCGAGTGACGGAACTCGTCGACCATCTGCATCGTGAAGCCGGTGCGAAGATCTTCACCCGGAGCAAGGCGACCAACCATGGCCATGGATCGCGCTGCGGAGATTTCCGGGAACGGAATGATCGCCAGGAACAGCTTCATCCACTCGACCCAACGTGGCTCGACGTTGCGGAACATGTCGCCGCGCAGCGCAGCGTCGAGCGCACCGTAGACGCGGTTGTCCTTCTCCTCCTGCATCGGAAAATAGGAGCGGAGGACCTGCTTCATCGGATCCTTTGGCGCCTTCGCAATCTTGTAGTCCGTGGGAAAAGTCATCGCTTCCTGGACGTAGGAAGGGTTCCATCCGAGATCTGCAATCTTCTTTGCAGCATCACCGACGGATATGCCGCGCTGAGCGGTGATCTTGTTGAGTGTTAAAGTTCCAGACATCTCGTCTTTCCTCCTGATCGGGTCAGAAACCACATCGATATTCCGCCTGCCTGAGCCTTCGAGGACCGGGCAGTGCTTACCCGCGCGTTACGGGCCACCTCGCGACCGTTTGCACGGCCGGACGCTTGATATCGGCAAGGGTTTCGGGAACGACTGTGGTGCACCGCAACGATGATCAGGAGCGATCTTCCGAACCACGGTCCTTCGATCGCAATGCTTCATCCCGCACATCATGCGCCCTCAGCCAAGCGTCCCCTTCCCTCGTTCTTGTCGCGGCTCGCCCCGGACGGAGCAGTCGGCATTGTTGTGAGCAGGAGCTTTGCAATGGGCGTGCCAGCGCGTTGGAAGCACTGGCCAGCGCGCTTTCAGAGGCGCTGATGCTGATATTGAGTGGACGGAGCCGTCACATCCGCCCGGCTTGCGGGTGAAGGAGATGCAGATTGCGACGGAAATTGCAGAATGAGAATCCCGACAATGCAAAAGCATCGGCGTGCGCAGCAATTTTTGCACCGCAAAAGCGAAGTGGCTTCGTCGGAAGCCGCAGCGACCGCACGTTGGATGCCGCGATGTTTCGGGATCTCGACCTGGATGGCTTTCTTGCCCGAACGCTTCCCCCACGCGGTTGGACGAGCTAGCGGGAGGTGTCCGCAACGGCCGAGTGCTTCGTCTGCGCCGCCTTGGAGATCCAGCGGTCGCAATAGAGTGCGTAGCAGTCATGACCGCAGAAGGACAGCCCGGTGCTGAATTCCTTGAGATAGCTCGCGCCGATTGGCTCACAGCAAAGCATGCAGAGGGTTCTCGGGCGCAGCCTCATGCCGTTCACCAGAATGAACCTCATGTGACGCCTCTCAATGCGAAGAAACGATGTCACTGGCAATCGCCCCAAATCATCCGCGGAACCGCGAAGCATCTTGCAGTCGGCTCCCGGCGTTATTGAATCGATCAATGCGTGCTGCGATGGGTGCCTGCGCATAGTTCGTGCAACGGCCGTGCCAGACTCCCGACCACCGCTTCCTGAACAAAGTGATCGCCGGTGATCCTGGATGACCGCGCCGCCCCGACTTGAGAGCGACCGCGACGCAAATTGCGACAACGATATGCAAATTGAGACTCGCTGCGAACTTCCGTCGGTGTTTTTGCGATGCAAAATGAGCATCTGTTGGATGCCTGGAAGCCGATTTGATCGACTGGCTGCTTCCGCCCGGTCCTAAAAACCTCCTTCCTTCAAGCCATCTCCGGCCTACACAACCGAACGAGAGCTCCTTCGCTGTGACAGGTGGCCGGGCCTGTGAAATCCACCACGAGCAAATGCTCGCGGTGGACCACGTTCGACTTCACGGAATCAATACGGCGCGTCCATGAATCTTGCCGGCATTGAGATCATGCAAGGCCTTGTTTGCATCGGCGAGGCGATACTCGGCGGTCGCCAATTCAACCAGACCGCGGTCTGCGAGCGCCATCAACTCCGTCAGTTCGGCCCATGTGCCAACCAGATTGCCGATGATGTTCTTCTCGGTGATCACCATGTCGACGGTCGGAATGCGGATGTCCTCGCCATAGCCGACGACATAGTAGCTGCCCATCGAACGGGTCATCGCCAGCCCCCTGGATGTCGTGCCCTTTTCGCCGACGAAATCGATCACCGCCTCTGCGCCGTTTCCGCCAGTCAGAGCCAGAACGGCAGCCACTTCATCGCCGTCGGCTTTCACCAGATGGTCGGCACCTGACTTTTCGGCTAGCTTCAGCGACGCTTCGGACTTGTCGACGACGATAATATCGGCGGCGCACATTGCCTTGAGGCACTGGATTGCGATGTGGCCCAATCCACCTGCACCGATAACGACGCAAGACTCGCCGGGCAAAAGGTGACGCGTCGCCTTCTTGACGGCGCGATAGGCGGTGAGCCCCGCATCCGCGTAAGGCGCCACCTCCTTGGGGGCAAGCGTCCGTGGCAGCGGCACGATATTCCGCTCCGAGGTGCAGAGGAATTCTGCATAGCCGCCGTTGCAATCCAGACCAGGAAATGTGCCGGGGCCATGCATGTCGAAGCCGCGACGACAGGCGAGACACGTCCCTCCGGTGATCTTCGGATGAACGATGACGGGGTCTCCCTTTTTCAGTCCCTCGACTTCCTTGCCGACCTCCTCGACCCAACCTGCATTTTCGTGTCCCATGATGATGGGGAGGAGTTTGTCGCCGGACGGATCCATGTGCGGCTTCCAGACGCCTTCGATGATATGGAGATCGGTCCTGCATACGCCCGCGCCGCCGATTCGGACGATAACGTCGGTCGACTTCGCAAGCTTGGGATCAGGTACGTTTTCTTCGATGACCCAGCGGTCGTTGGACAGCTTCTCGTCATACGCTCTCAATACTTGGGCTCTCATGTTCTCCTCCGTCTGCCCAGCGAACCTTGCGCTCGCCGTCGCGGAGGCGACTCAGCATTTTTTGTGCCAGCACAATTGCTATTGCAGCGCGACGCAGGACTCGGGGTGCCTGTCGGGAAACTTGCCCCGATCAAGATGGTGCCCGTCACGCCAATTGGATGACCCAACGCGATCGAACCTCCTTTGACGTTGATCTTGTTTCGATCGATCCGCAGGTCGCGGATGTACTTCTCCACGGCGACGGCGAACGCCTCGTTGACATCGAACAGGTCGATATCATCGAGAGTCAGTCCGGCCCTGGCGAGCACCTTGAGGGTTGCGGGAACAATATCCGTGGCCGGCGCGACAATCTGCACAGTGGGAAGCGATTCGTAGCGCCCCATGCTCGCGCTGCCTATCGTGAGATTTTTCTTGATCTCCGGGTGCACACGTCGTGCACACGCGGCCATCTAACCAACTGAAAATCTTGAACTCTCGCTCCAATCCATCATCGGGGCAACGGAAAATTTCCATGTCATCTCAATTGCCTAGCCGCAACATCGGTTCAATGCAACATGATGTTTCGGAGCGCTGCCCGGCCGAAACAGGCCCGGCCCAACCAAAATATCGAAAACAACCCCATGCAAAGTAGCTTCGCCATTGCGGGGAGCTCAACGGAGGCGGTCAGAACTGTACCGGCTACCCGGGAAGTCGACAGACATCCGGATGCAGCAGCGGCGCCTCCTTGATCCAGATTTTCGCGCCCTGCGGGCCCACCGTCGCTTTCAGGTCGACGCCGGCGGGTAGCCGACCCCAGCCCTGCGGCTGCAGCGTCTCGCCCCCGATCGTTAGTCCCCCCGATAGAACAAAGAACTCGAGCCCGCGCGCGTTCGCAAGGCTGATCGTCTCACCCGGTCGCCAGTCTTCAAGGCGGACCTCTTCGTCGCCGTCCTTAAATAGAATGCTGACGCTGCTTGCACCGGGGCGCGGCGCAACCTGTTGACCCTCACCTGGCTGACGCACGACCTGGGTCCGGTCCTCGTCCCGGAACTGCCAGAGCCGCACGAAGATGGTGCAGCCGTCCTTCGAGGCGGGAACATGTGACGTCCCCGGAGGGTTGCGGAAGTAGCTGCCCGCGGGATAGTCGCCATGCTCATCCTGAAAGGTACCTTCAAGGACGACAATCTCTTCTCCACCGCCATGCGTATGACGCGGGAAAGCGCTGCCGGGAGCGTAACGCACGATCGAGGTGGCGTGCGCGACTTCGCCGCCAATGCGGAACAGCATGCGCCGATCCACGCCGGCCGACGGACTGGCCACCCAGTCCAGCTTCGAGGCGTGAACGATAACAGGCTTCGACAGATCATCGTTGATGCGCATCATTACTCTCCCTCAGGCGGCGCCATCCGAAACCCACCACTTCGCGATTTCGGATCTCTTGGCCAGTGCAGGTCCCTAAACCAGGACACGTTCAGATGCCCGCGAGCGGAACGCCACTCGCCGCATTCTGCGGTCGTCGTGACGCGATCAGCCGCCGCGCCTCGTCGGCGCGACCACTGCGCAGCAAGGCGCAAGTGACGGAATATTCCAGCAGGTCGCGCTGCGCGCGGCTGCCTCCAACCCTTTCATGGGTTGCCAGGACGGGCGTTAGCTCATCGACGACCCGTGTCCAGTCGCCCTTGGCCAAACCATCGAAGCCGCGCGCGATGGGCACCACCATGTCCGCGGCGGGTCCCTTCGGGTTCTCGATGATCCTCGCCAAGGCCTCCGCATCGCCGGCCATTGCAAAGGCGAGCGCGCTGTGCATGTCGGCAAAGATGATCCCCGAGTTGGGAAACCACTTCGCCGCATACTGGCTGATCTCGCTCCACAGTTCCGGATACCGCGGCTCGCCCGCCATCTCGGCGCGTGCAAGGAACGAGGCGCAATCGGTGAGGACATTGATCTGCGGCCCCCACGAGCCGCCCGGATGCAGCGCCTCACGATAGATCTGCCAGGCTTGATCCCGCCTGCCGGTCTCCAGCGACCACAGGGCAAGATGCCAACTGATATGGCAATGCAGTTGCGCCTCGCGCGGGTAAGCGGCGTTCCATTGCTCGAGATAAGCCAGCCCCTCCTCGCGCTGTCCCTTCTCATAGAACAGATGGGCCTTGATATGCGCAGCGTGAGCGTTGCGGGGACAACCACGAAGGGCGGTCTCGATATTCCTGAAACCACTGTCGAGCCTGTGCAGCTCGATTTCGGCAAACGCGAGCACGGTTCGAAACCACCAGTCATCGCCATAATGGGTTGCAAGCGGCTCCAGCATCGCCAGTTGCTCAACCTCGCGGCCGGACTTGCCCGAGAAGCCGATCAAGCCGAAGACACCGGTGGCCGGTGCCAGCACCATGGCATCGCGCGGCCAGTGCTTGATATGTTCGGCGATCGCCGAAACCGCCGCAGCGCCTTGACCACTCAGGATCTTGGCAAAGATCGCAATATGACCTTGCTCGCGCGAAGTCGTAGCAGGCGCTAGCGCGATCGCGCGTTCGAGCGGCGCTTTGACTTCGTTGCCGCGACCGAGCAGTTGCAGGGTTCGCGCAAGCGCAATGTGCGCCAGAGCAAAACCTTCGTCGGCGGCGATCGCGTCGCGGAATGCCTGGTCAATCCCCGACCCAGCCGAGAGCAGCTTGTCGACGCCGGCGACATATGCGTCGCGGGCGGCGGCAGAGCTTGTGCTCAAGGGGTTGCCGTACCGGTCTTCAAGAACGCCCACCCGATTTCCCATCGAACTCTCGGTCATTTTGATGACACTCCCTCCATGGAAACCTGCTTGGCCTTGGCTTGCCGCCGGCGGCGCTCGTCACCCAGCTTGAGCAGCCGCTCGCGATCCTCTGGATTTACTCTTCCATACCGGGGCCGCCAAAGGGAACCCTCCTCCTTCCACGCAAATGGCGCTTTCACAGTCGTTCGCGGCGCCGTCGCCGTGTCAAAAAGGGCGAGCGCCTGGCGCATGATTTCGCGCTGCATGTCCGGTCGCCAGGGATGCCCGCAAGGATTGCCCAGCGGGAAATCCGTGAAATAGAACCGTGGCACGCCGCAGTGCTCCACGACATCCTGCGCCGAGCCGACAATGACCGTCGGAATGCCGTTCGCTTCCAGATGCCGGGCCACCAAGCTTACGGTCTGATGACACACGGGGCAAAGGGGGCAAAGGATCGCAGCATCAGCCCCGTCTTTTCGAACCCGTGCCAGGATTTCAGGTGCATCCTCCGCGTTCGTTTTCCGTTGGCTGTATTCTGTCGGCACGCCGTGAAAGTGCCGGGTCAGTCCGACAAGGGCGCCCTCGCCGACCAATCCAAAAGCGGCTTCTACCGGCAGGAAGCTGCCCGGATCATTGGTGTGGGTCGACTCCTTGTCCCACGCAACGTTGTCGGTAAACAGCTTCCCGGGCGGCGGCGAAACCTCACCCGACCACACCCGTTTGACGCCGTCAAAATCCGGCGGACTGGCCGTGGTAATCAGTGCGATACGCAGATCCGATGACAGTTTGGCAGGTTTGATGAAAGGGACATCATCAAACCTCGCCCAGACATAGTCGTTGTCGTAACCAAGGGCACGGTAATATTGGCGCGTTCGCTCCATATATTGAACCGGGGTTTCCGCTACGCTCATGTGGATTCTCCTCGAGACGCTAGCTTGGTCGTGCGGTGGGCCGGTATGAAAAGCCGATGAGTGCCAGCAATGCGGCGACGAGTGGTGCGAACGACAGCATCAGGACGGTCGACCAGCCGAAGGACGACAGCAGCCCGCCCGACAGGAAGGAGCCGACGGTCATCGTGCCGAAGACCACGAAGTCATTGAGCGACTGAACGCGCGCCTTTTCCTCGGGACGATGGCACTCCAGAACCATCGCGGAGGCGCCGATGAAGCCGAAGTTCCAGCCGATCCCGAGCAGGCTCAGCGTCGCCCAGAAATGCACGACATCGATCCCGAGCAGGCCCACCGACGAAGAGGCCGCAATCAATACCAGCCCGACCGCGACGATCGCGGATGCGCCGAAGCGCGTGATCAAGCGGCCGGTCCAGAAACTCGGGGCGTACATCGCAATGACGTGCCACTGCAGACCGAGATTGGCCGATTCCTGAGGCAGCCCGCAGAGCTTCATCGCCAGCGGGGCTGCGGTCATGAGGAAATTCATGAGCAGGTAGGAGACGACCCCGCAGATCACGGCCAGGATAAAGCGCGGCTGCCGGGCAATGACAGCGAGCGGCCTTCCGGCGTTGAGATGCGTTGCAGTCAGCGGAGGAAGCTCAACGCCCGCCAGAATAACCGCGGAGAGCGCCGCAACCACCGCCTGGCCGACAAACGTCGCGGCAAAGAGGTACGGCGCCCACAGATTCATGGTGTGCGTCACAAGCTGTGGACCGATCACACCGGCGAACACACCGCCAGCCATCACGGCCGAGAGCGCGCGCGGACGCCGTTCAGGTGCTGCGCAATCGGCCGCCGCAAAGCGGAACGAGAGCACCACGGCCGCGTAGACGCCGCCAAAGAAGGTCCCGGCGCAGAATAGCGGGAATGACGCGTTGAGTACCGCCAGGACCGCAATCAAGCCTGCGAGGACGCCGCTGCCTGCACCAAGCAGGAATGTCGTGCGCCGGCCATAGCGCTGCGCGACAACGCCCGCCGGCAGCGTGCACAGAGCCATGCCGACGACAAAAACCGAGACCGGCAGCGTCGCAAGTGCCTTGGTGGGCGCCAGCATGTCGCCGACCACGGCCCCGGTTGCGTAGACGACCGTGGAATTGGCGCCTGCGAGGGCCTGGGCGACGGCAAGCCTTGCGACATTGTTGCGCTCGCGGCGAATGGCGGTCGGCGCCTCATGGCTGGGAACGGAAAAATTGAAGTTCACGCTGCGGCTTGCTCCGCCGTTAGATGTCCGTCGACGGGACGTCGCCGATCAGACCAGTGGCCGATCCACCGGGCCGTGGATCACCGCGTCGGAGTTAAGGAGAAATCGCTGGACTTTTCCTTCTACAGATTGCCAATTTATGTCGATGAAACGTCACATTTCGCCAGGGAACGCCGGCTGGAAGACGGTCGATGCCCCGCACGGCCTCGGATCACCGAAGCCTCTGATCGTTCGGGTGCAGTCTCTTCCTGCGAGGAGCTACTTCGCCGAACACAGTCACAGCTGGAATCAGTTGGTCTACGCGATCTCAGGCGCGCTCACCGTGAAGGCTGATGGACGGCGCGTCGTCATTTCTCCGGAACAGGCCGTCTGGCTGCCGGCCGGTACGAAGCATTCGGTCGGCTCCCTGATGGGAGCGGAATTCCGGAGCCTCTGGGTCGCCAATGCGGCCGGCCAAGGCATGACGTCCGGCACGACGGTCATCCATGTGTCCCCGCTCCTGCGGACGCTCATCGTGGAAGCCGCGTCGCTGAAAGGTGAGGATCGTCGCTACGCCGCTCGCGTTATCGCGCTCATCCTCGATCAGTTGCGGCGGGCGACGCCGATCTCGGCAGCGTTACCTTGGCCCACCCACCCGGGCCTGCTGGCCCTCTGTGAAACCCTCTACGCCGATCCTGCGAATCCGCGCCACGCCGAGAGATGGGGGCGTGAGATCGGCATGTCGCCACGAACCTTGACGCGACACTTCGAGCGCGAAGTCGGCATGAGCTTGCGCGCATGGCGTCAACGTCTCCGCCTGCTCAAGGCTATCGAATTGTTGGGCAGCGACCTGCCGATCACGGAGATCGCGTTGCGTCTGGGTTACTCATCGGCCTCCGCATTCATATTCATGTTTCGCTCTGAAATGCGGATTAGTCCCCTGCAACATCGACGCAGTCTGGGCCATGCTGCCAGCAGAGGGACTCCATCAAGGCGTCGATCCGAATCTCAAGATTCGCCCCGCCGGGCGCGCTGACCCTTCAGCCGTAGGGCGGCTCTCAATGGCGAGGTAGGCGCTAGCCGTCCCTGCCCCGTCATCCAGCGAAAACGACGACCATGATCGATCCCCAGGTCGTCAGCAGAATATTGGAGATCGGATAGGCGGGCGTGTAGCCGAGCACCACCACGGAGCTGCCCGAACGCTCCTGAATGGCGGCCATCGCGGCCGTGACCGTCTGTGCGCCGGTCAAAGCGCCGAGCATGAGGATGGGGTTCATGCGCAACACGAAATGGCCGAAACAGAAGCCGACGATCTGCGGCAGCAGGGTTACAAACATGCCACCCAGCAGCAGGCCGACGCCCGACTCCCGTATGGCGGAGAGGAAGACCGGACCGGCATGGATCCCGGTCAGGCCGACGAAGGCAGCCAGTCCGAGCGACGTCATCAGGCTGATGGCGCCATCGGGAATCCGGCCGAAATACGGCAGACGTGTGCGGAGATAGCCGACAAGAAGTCCAGCGAGCAGCGTACCGACGCTGGTGCTCAGCGAGATCGTGACGCCACCAATCGAAAAGCTCAGGAGCACGCCAACGAGGCCGCCGAAGAAGATCGCGAGCCCCAGCACCACGAAATCGATCGTGGTGCTGGGCGCAACGATGACGCCGATGCTCTTGGCCGCGTTCTGCACCACCGATTCAGGACCGACGATGCGAAGCATATCGCCGCGCTGCAGGACAACGCCGGCCGCGATGGGGAGAGCTTCATCGCCGCGGCTCAACGAACGCAAGTAGAGGCCGCGTGCCCAGCTCTGTTCCGACGCCTGCTGCAGACTGCTGCCTGCGAGCTCCGGGTTGATCAGGAACACGTCCGCCGAGATCACGGGGATGTCGAGCAGCTCGCTGTCCTCTACCTCCTCGCCGCGCGGTCCGATCAGTTCGACGATGGTCTGGCGCGGCGCCGACAGCGCGATGATATCGCCGGCCGCGAGCACCGCTCCAGGCTCTGTCTCCAAGATGCGCTCGCCGCGACGAATGCGGTGGATGAACACGCGTTGCCCGGGCACACGAGCTTCGGCGGCGTCCACCGACAATCCGGCGATCGCCGCCTGAGCATCCAGCCGGTAGGCACGCAATTCGAATTTGCGCCAGGCAGACGCCAGGCCGGGCTTGGCGCGCGTGATGCCCAAGGTCTGCTCCAGCTTGAGCGCCTCCGCCTTCAGATCGATCTTCAGCAGCGCCGGAACGATCAGGGTGCAGAATGTGATCACGCCGGCATAGCCGAAGATGTAGCAGACCGCGTCGGCCACCGCGATGTGCGAGACCAACAACGCGCGCTGTGCTTCGGTCACGGCGAGCCCATTGACTGCATCGGTTGCCGTACCCATCGCCGCGCTTTGGGTGAGCGCGCCCGACATGAGCCCGGCTGCAAAGCCGGCGTCGAGCCGCAGCACGCGTGCCACGACGATCGCCGCCGCAAGACCGGTAAGGCTCACGATAACGGCCATCAACATCGGCTTCAGCCCGTCGCGCTTCATCGCCAGCACGAATTGCGGACCGACCGAATAGCCGACCCCGAACAGGAACAGCAGGAACAGGAACGATTTGGTCATGCTTGAGACGGGCACATGCGCGAAATCGCCGACCGCGAGTCCTGCGAACAGCGCACCCGTCACCGGGCCGAGGCTGAAGGCGCCGATCTTGAAGCTTCCGATCCAGTAGCCCGCGGCGATCACCAGGAACAGCGCGAGCTCCGGATACCGAACGAGAAATTGCGCCAGCCAGGTCAACATCGTGTCAACACGGTCCCGCGCCGCGGCTATGTCATCATCATCACCAGCACCATGCCCCAGATCGTCAGCAGCGTGTTTCCGACCGCATAGGTGACGGTGTAGCCAAGACCGGGAATCTGGCTCTTCGCGCGGTCGTTGATCATGCCCAGCGAAGCGGTCGTGGTGCGCGCGCCGGAGCAGCATCCGAGCAGGATCGCGTCGTGGAACCGGAACACGTATTTGCCGACGAACATCGCCAGGATCAGCGGCACGGTGGTCACAACGACGCCCCAAAGGAACAGGCTGAAGCCGAGCTTTTGCAGGCCGGCGACAAATCCCGGGCCCGAGGAGATTCCGACCACGGCAATGAAGACGTTCAGGCCGACCGAGTTCATGAACCACACGGTGGGTGACGGGATGCGGCCGAAGGTCGGGTGCACGGATCGGAGCCAGCCGAAGAACAGGCCGGAGATCAGCGCACCGCCGGAGGTGGACAACGTCAGCGGCACGCTTCCGATCTTGTAGACGAAGGCGCCGACCAGGGCGCCGATCGCGATCGCAGCCCCGATGAAGGCGACGTCGGCAACATCGGTTGCGCGGTCCGGCCGGCCCAGCATCTTTGTGGTGGCAGCGACATCGGACGTGCGGCCGACCAGGGTGAGGATGTCGCCCCGATTGATCTTGGTGTTCGGCAGGATCGGAATCTCGGTCGCGATCGCCCCCCGGGCGATCTTGCGCAGGAATACGCCGCGAGCGCCCGGTTCCTTGGCCAGTTGCTCCAGCGTCTTGCCGTCGACGTCCTTGCTGGTCACGTAGACATCGACACCTTCGATCGGCACCGCCAGCAGCTCGCGATCGTCAACTTCCTCCGCCTGCTCGCCGATCAGCTGCACCAGCACATCGCGGCGCCCGGCGACGGCGACGACATCGCCGGCATGTATCACGGTGTCGGAGGTTGCCTCCACGATCTTGCCGGCTTGCCGGAGCCGGAGGACGAAGATGCGATGATCGGGAAGCAGCGCCTCGGCCTGCCCGACGGTCTTGCCGGCGACGGGTCCGCGCTCATGAACGCGATAGGCGCGCACATCGAACTGGTGCCAGGCCGTCCCTGGGCCGCCCAACTCCTTCTTGCCGCCATGCTCCTCCTCGTATTTCTTGCACGCGGCTTCGAGATCGATCCCGAGCAGCGCCGGTCCGAGCAGCGCCAGCACGATCGCCGACCCAACCGTGCCGAAGATATAGGTCACGGCATAGGCGACCGGCATGGCATCGAGCAGCTTCTTGGCTTCGTCCGCGGGCAGACCAAGGCGATTGATGGCGTCGGTCGCGAGTCCCATCGACGCGGAGATCGTCTGCGAGCCGGCATAGAGCCCGATCGCCGATCCGACGTCGTAACCGGCGACCTTGGCGCCGAGATAGGCGGACAGCAGACAGAAGACGCAGACCACGGCCGCGAAAATCGCCTGCGGGACGCCGTCCTGCGCGATACCGCGCACGAATTGCGGTCCGACGCCATAACCGATGGCGAACAGGAACATCAGAAAGAAGAACGGTTTCAGCGGCCCTGATATGGTGATCCCGATCTGGCCGATGATGACAGCGGCAACCAGTGTCGCGGTGACCGCGCCCAGTCCAAGCCCCTTATAGGTGAAGGAACCGAAATAGTAGCCCAGGGCCAGCGAGAGGAAGATCGCAATTTCGGGATAGGTGCGGAGCGTCTGGAAGAGCCAATCGATCATGATGTCACCCGTTCATGCTGTCCCGGGGCTTCGGCGTGCGACCGCTTCGATCTCGTGCGGGGGGTGCCGAAAAGGGCGAGCAACCGTATCGGTCGACATCAGACGGCGGTTGGCGAGCAGAATGTTGATCTATGTCAACCGCAACTGCGAGAGCCTCGCGATTTCATGATCTTGCCGACACTACGCACGTGCCGCGCACTTGCATCGTGAGCGACTATCCGTCGCAGCATCGCATCGCCTGCGCGTGACCGTTGACATAGATCAAGGCTCGTAACCCGTCGCCGATCATGCTGCGCGCGATTGCGCAGGCAACAGAGCCTGTCGCCTCCATTCCAACAGCATGCATCGCCCCGGGAGTGTCAAATGGCCGATCTTCTGACCCTGAAGAAATTCGAGGCGTTGAGCCCCTTCGAGATCAAGGACGAGCTGATCAACCTCGCCAAGAGCAATTCGAAGCGGAGCCAGATGCCCTTCCTGAACGCCGGGCGGGGCAATCCGAACTGGGTGGCCACGACGCCGCGCGAAGGCTTCTTCCTGCTGGGGCAATTCGCCATCACCGAGAGCAAGCGGGTGATGGAGCATCCGGCGGGCATCGGCGGCATGCCTCAGGCAAACGGCATCGCCGGCCGGTTCGAGGCCTGGCTCAAACAGCACAAGGACATGCCGGGCGCGAGCTTCCTGACCGAGATGCTGCCCTTTGCGGTCAAGAAGTTCGGCTTCGACCCGGACGCCTTCGTCCACGAGCTGGTGGATTCGATCATCGGCGACAATTACCCGGTGCCGGACCGCATGCTGGTGCACAACGAAAAGATCGTGCACGAATACCTGATGTGGGCGGTTTGCGGCGAGCCCCGGCCGGCCGGAAAATTCGACATCTATGCGGTCGAGGGCGGCACAGCGGCGATGTGCTACCTCTTCAAGTCGTTGAAGGCCAATCGGCTGCTGGTGCCTGGCGATACGATTGCACTGGCGACACCGATTTTCACGCCCTACATCGAGATGACGCACCTGGAAGACTACGACCTGAAGGTCGTTCAGATCAGGGCTCCGCAGGAAAACAAGTTCCAGTTCACCGACGAGGAAATCAAGAAGCTGGAAGATCCGAAGATCAAGGCCTTCTTCGTGGTCAATCCGTCCAACCCTCCGGGGATGGCGTTGAGCAAGGAGACGGTTGCCAAGCTGGCCAATCTGGTCAAGACCAAGCGCCCCGACCTGATGATCCTCACCGACGACGTCTACGGCACCTTCGTGCACGGGTTCCGTTCGCTGCTGGGCGAACTGCCGCACAACACCATCGGCGTCTACTCCTATTCGAAGTATTTCGGCTGCACGGGATGGCGGTTAGGGGCGATCGCCATCCACGAGGACAACATCTTCGACAAGATGATCGCCAAGCTCCCGGACGAGGCCGTGAAGGCGCTCGACAAGCGCTACGGGCCGCTCACGCTCGAACCGCGCAAGCTCAAGCTGATCGACCGCATCGTCGCCGACAGCCGCGACGTGGCGCTCAATCACACCGCGGGCCTGTCGTTGCCGCAGCAGGCGATGATGAGCCTGTTCTCGCTCGCCGAGATGATGGACGAAAAGAAGACCTATCAGGCCGCCTGCATGGAGATCGTCAACAAGCGCCTGTGGTCGCTGCTCGACGGCCTCGGGCTTGCCGACAAGCTGACCCCGAATCCGAGCTATGATGCCTACTACGCCCTGATCGATTTCGAGTTCTGGGCCCGAAAGAACATCGGCGACGAGGCGGTTGAATACCTGAAGAAGAACGTCCATCCGCTGGACCTCGCGTTCAGGCTGGCTGAAGCCCACGGGATCGTGCTGTTGAACGGCGGCGGATTCGACGCGCCCGAATGGTCGCTTCGCGTCTCGCTCGCGAACCTGCCCGACGATGTCTATGACGATATCGGGCGAGGCGTTCGGACCATCGCCAGAGGCTATCGCGACGCCTACGAAGCAGCGAAGGGCGCAGCCGCAAAGCGCTGACAGCGGCGCTTGCCGCACTTCGGACATTTGGTCCGGTAGCCGCCAAAACTAAAAGAAAGGCCCCGGCAAGAATGCCGGGGCCCAAATTACATCCATCCAGGGAGATCAGTATCTCGCGACGACCGGCCCGCCGAACCGATAGTTCAGGCGGATCGTCAGCAGATCCACATCCTGTCCGATCCGGTTGGCGGCGCCGGCCACGATGGGATTGACCACCGAGAACGTGTTGTTGGAATCGCCCATGAACAGACGGTCATATTCGAGCCCGACGGACCAGTTCGGGGTGAACCCGTACTCGAAGCCCACGCCGACGGTACCGCCCCAACGGGTCGATGTCGCCGACGCGACCCCGATTCCGCCGACCGTGGTAAAGATGTCATAGCGATTGCTGGTGACCGCTGCACCACCCTTCACGTAGAACAGCGCGGCATCCCAGGCCCAGCCGAGCTGGCCGGTGAAAAGGCCCAGTCCGTCGGTCTTCGTTGTCGTCGAGAACCTCGGATCGATCAGGCTGAGGCGCGAGCTCTTCAGGTCCGCCCAGTCACCCTGCCCTTCCAGGCCGAAGACGAACTGGCCGGCCTGCCAGCGATAGCCGAGCTGTCCGCCGAAAACGCCACCGGAGCGCGAGCTGCACCCGTCGGCCACGACACCTCCGACAGCGGGGATGAAGTCCCAGCAGGTGCGGCTCTCGCCCCAACCGCCGTTCGCACCGATATAGAAGCCGGTCCAGTTGTAGACCGGCGGAGGGACCGGCACAGGCGCCGCCTTGACGGCCATGTCAGCCGACAACGCCGGCGTGGCCATGCCGACAATCGCGGCGACAGAAAGCAAAAATCTCTTCATGGAATGATCTCCGGGTCTCTTCGCGTTAAATCGAGAACAGCAGTCCTTGCGCTCGCCCAATCGGGGCAGTGATCGAAGCCTAGATGTGAGTCACGAAAAGGCGCGTGCCAAAATGGCAACACTCAAGGGCAAACGAACACCGTGCTTGGGCTGTGCTTTCAACATTCGGTGCAGCACGAAGCTCGTGCTGCCGGAGAGGAAGCGCCGGAGCCGACTCACTGTTCGACGAGCCAATCGGCGATGTTATGCGAGGGGATCAATTGCCTGGGGAGGTGCGGATTGATGGTGCCGGCAAACACGACCAGCCCTTCGTCCAGTTTTGACCGTGCGAACGCCTTGGCTTCCGATTCGCTGGCAAATGTCCTGGTCTCGCGAGGACTGCGCGCCCTTCGAGCCAGCAGACCACGTCGGCGAATTTCATAAGTGACATACCAGATGGCCGACACCGCGACACCGGAGAGAGCGAACAGCCCTAGCGACACACCATCTTGCCAGTGGCCGCGCCTTGACCTCGGTCAAGCGCCCGGACCGTAAAAATACGGGAGCCGCGGCCGGCATTGAGAGACAGCCGGTTCGATCGGAAGCGCCAGTGAACCGCGACGAGCCTGCCGACCGTCGACATCGCCGGCTTCACCTCCGACCCGTGAAGGACAAGGATGCCGTCCAAGGCTTGCGCGATCGCAGCGACGATGGTCAGCGCCAGTTCTTTTGCATCGCATTCATCACGGTGTCTGTCTTGTGCGACTTGCAGTACTTGCCGATGACCTTGCCGTTTCGCTCGACGTAGCGAAAATCGACGACGGTCAGGTTCTTCGATGCGCTGAAATAGCCCGACATCCAGGAGCTGATCAGCATTTGTCTTTCCTGGTCCGCCTCCAGCAGTTGCTTGCAGGTAATGAGGGACAGATCGACGACGACTTGGGCTTTGGCCACGACGCTCGTGGCGAGGAGTGCAACGGTCGCAACGGCAAGAATCGATGGCTTCATTGTAGTCTTCCAATCCTGTTTGATCATTGGCCGGCCGTAGAGCGCTCAAGGCCGGCCATCACGGTCTGAGTGGGATTGGTCGCGCACCACGCCTTTACGCTTGCGACATTTCGCGCATACGCGTTGAGATCGACAAAGACGTATCCCTTCTTCTGATTGAACCAGCCGCTCATCCAGGCAGAAAATACGGAAGAATCGCCCGGGGACATGGCGAGGTATTGCGAGCAGGTTATCCGCGCCATATCGACGCTCGTCTGCGCTTGCAGCGGACCCGACAGCATCGCACCGGCAAGAGCCAGGCACACAGCGATTTTGTTCATTCGATTTCTCCCAAGCTCCATGCACAGTACTTTCTATCCACCGATCTGCACGCTCACTGACAGACAAGGACCGGAGTCCTTGCTTGCGTCAGCACCTTGTTTGTCACACTGCCGATGAGAAGCTTGGAGAGCCCGCTGCGCCCGTGCGATGACATAACGATGAGATCGCAGCCCTTGTCCTCGGCTGCCGCGATGATGGCTTGATGGGGTTGCCCGCTCTCGACCTGGCTTGTCTCGCAGGGAACGCCGGCCTCCCTGGCCGCGTGTGCGGCGCGATCCAGCGCGCTCGTGGCCTCTTCCTTGCGTATCTCGGCAAATCTCGCGAGCAGATCACGGTACCGCCCTCCTATTTCCGAGAGCGGCTCAACGACGAAGATGACCGATACTTTGGCTCCGAGAGATTTCGCCAGCGCCAACCCCTGCTTCACCCCTTGCTCCGCCAGTTCCGACCCATCTGTCGGAGTGAGAATGTGCCGGTACATGCCTCCACCTCCCGGTTACCTGGATGACCTATCGCCGCCCCGCCGAATGCAGGTTGAACCTGAGCCTCGGACCCGGCCTTGAGATAGATCAATCCATCGCTCAGCGCCGCACCCCGGACGCTGGTAGTCGCGCGGCGGAGGCACCTTCCACCTGCGGCCCATCTGAGGCAGGGCGAATCGAGCCCGAGCTCAGCGCAGCGAAATCGTGAGTCCGCCCAGATTGGCGGCGAACTCCAATCCCGCTTTCGGCCCTTTGAGCATGAGAACGACGCCGTGCTCATTGCGCAGGCTCACCCCGCCTACGCCCGCGGCCCACGCGCCGCCTGCCCCGACCAGCGCGTAACTGCCGGCGAAATCGTTGACGTCCCTGATGCCTGAGGCGGTGCCCTCCAGCCAAGTCACCGACGCACCGGCAGTCACGCCGAGGCTGAAGCCGGACGCGATGAACCGATAGTGCCGCCCGCGGTAGGTCAACGTGCCGCTGCCGCCGCCGCCGCCCACGACGAGCGCCGCCTTCACGAACTTGACCTGGACGTGGCCGACGGCCTGGGCGAAGCATGGCGCGACCAAGAGGACCATCGCGACAAGCGCCAGTACGACGGAACGAATCATGGATCGCGTCACTGCAGCCCCCTCCTCGCTCAGGGACTTGCCGGGTCCACTTTCTTCCAGGTGTGATCCGGATCGAAAACGATCATGCGCTTGGCGAGGAAATCGGTGCGTGAGCCGAGATCCTTCTGATAGACCGTGCCTGCGTGGTTGACCAGGAAGGTCATGACGCCGGAATTGCCGTATTCGGCGGGATAGGCGACCAGCGCGAATCCACCGATCATCTTGCCCCTCACGACATAGTTCAGCGCGCCGCCAGGAGCGTCGGAGCCCTGTGCCTTCAGGATCCGATAGTAGTAGCCGTGGTACGGCATGCTCTGCTCGCCGACCTTGTAGCCTTCCGCGGCGGCCTGGGCCGCCAGCTCGCCGAGCGGGCTTGGATCCTTGTCGTCGCGCCAGAACAACCCGTCCGTCTTGCCCGGCCTGCTGACGATGCGCTGGGCATAGGCGCCCACACCCTCGCCGCGATCCTTCTCTGCGTATTCGTTCTGTGCGTCGACATAGGCAAGAGAGGTCTGGATCGCGGCCAACTCGTTGCGGCCTATCCTGCGGTAGAGGATTTCGCGACGTCCCGCGGCGGCGTCGAAACTCCAGCCGTCATTGTTGTTGACGAGCGGGATCGGGAACGGGAAATCGTCCCTGCCCAGAATCAAGGTGGCTTTCTTGTTGCCATCAGCCTTGATCGAATGCTTGGCGTCGTAGGCAGAAAGAAAGCTCTCTCGCGCATTGGCGTCGGCGACATCGTCGCCCGACTCGATGATATCGGCGGCATCGCGGCCCAGCACCTTCAGCATCGCCCGACTGGTGCCGGTCTTGACCGCGGTTGCCAAGGCGGACGCCGCGTCTTCCGGATTGGGGAAGCCTTGCTGCGCGCGCGCCGGAGTCAGCAGCAAGGCGAGTGCTGTTGCCGTGGCCACGCCGATGGAGGCAATATGATCCAGTCGCGAGTACGAGGGGCCTGTCATCGTGATGCCTCCGACGGGGATGGAATCTTCGCGCCGGCGGCAAGCCAATCGTTGTAGCTGCGGAACTTGAGTCCGAGCTTGTCGTAATAGACCCTGAGATAGCCGTCGGCGCCGCGCGTCACCGCCGCCGGCATGACCTGCTCGACCTCCTGCGCCATCACGCCGACATAGGCTTTCCTGCTACCGAGATAGCTGAAGCGATAGTAGCCGAGGCCGTTGGCGAGATGTCCGAGCAGCTCGATATCGTGCTTGAGCGCGATGTCGGAGCGCCGTCCACCGCCGCCGCCGCCGCGAAAGCCACCGCCTCCGCCACCGCCGCGGAAGCCACCTCCGCCGCCGCTGAAGCCACCGCCACCACGGCCGGCAAAACTTGCGCCGCCGCCGCCGCGCGGCATGCTGGCCATACTCGATCGCCCGCGCGCCGATGCCGCCGCAGCTGCCCGCCCGGACGATACGTTCATGGCGCCACCGCGACTGCCACCGCCACGATTCGCCGCTGCTGCGCGGTTACCGGCATTGCCGCGGTTAGCGGCCTTGGCGCGATCGCCGCCGCCCTTGGCCTTGTTGCCGGCACCGGCGCGGTCGCCGCCCTTGGCGCGATCGGCGGCACCGGCACGGTCACCACCCTTCGCACGATCTCCGGCGCGGTCGCCTCCACGGTCTCCAGCGCGATCTCCCGCACGATCTCCGGCGCGATCACCCGCACGGTCGCCGCCGCGGTCTCCTGCCCGGTCACCTGCGCGATCAGCACCCGGGCCATCGCCGCCGGGCTTGAGGACCTGCTGACCATCGCGGCCGCGAAAATCCATCCGATCGCTGGCACCAGCCCGATTGGCGTTGCCGCCGAAGCGCTGCTGGACGTTGCTGTTGTTGTAGCGGACGCCCTGGCGATGCGCCGGATTGTGCTGCCAGCCATTTGCGATGTTGGTGGTCCGATGATTGACATAGACGTTGCGATTGCCCCAGTTGAAGCCGCCGCCCCAATAATTGCCCCAGCGCCCGATCGCCCAGCCGGCGCCGAAGGCAAGACCTGCCGCGATCACCCCGGCGCCGATATAGGACGGATAGCCGAAATAATACGGCGGATAGTCTGCATAGGGCCACGCGCCATAGACCGTCGCGGGATCGTAATAGGGAACGTAGACGGTGTTCGGATCGGTCTGCTCGATGACGATGACCTGCTTGCTCTCCTGGGTCTGGACGCTGACCTTCTGCTGCTTGGTCGTCACCAGCTTGTTGTTGGCCTGCGCCTTGCTGCGCAGCCGCTGGATCGCATCCATGACGTCGGGCTGCTGCGCCAGCACGGCATCGCCCAGATTCTTCGTCCAATCGATCTTGTCGCTCATCATCGCGAGCACGTCGGCGGTGCTGGTGAGCGCCTTCACGCTGTCATCCCAGGCCTGCTTGTCGACCTCGGCCTTCAGCGCATCCCCTTTCAGGCTCTTGCGCTCCTTGACCCAGCGATCGGCCTGCACGACCTCGAGCGGATAGGTCGACGCCGCCAGCACGTTGGCGAGCAGCGAGTCCGGGTAGAGCGCGATCGGCGCCACCAGGGCTTCCAGCTGTTCCGGCTTCAGGATCTGATCGGTCGGCTGGGTTGCCGCAGCCGGCTGGCTAGCCTGGGCGGGCGGGCTGGTCTGGGCGGGCGGCTTGTCAGCCGTTTGCGCGAATGCGGCAACGGACGTCACCGACACCAGCACAACCGCGAGCAGAATCTTGCCCCAACGGAACATCGCGACCTCCATCGACACCAACAGTCGACAGCATCGGCCACGATCCCCTCCCCTCCTTGATCGAGATCAAGGAAACTGTCCTTCGGCTCAGCTTTCGACTCAGCTTTCGACCTGGCTTCCGGCCTGGCCCGGCTGTCGCGACGCAAGGTGAATGCGGCGGTCGTGAATCAGGTTCTCGAGCCGATGGGCCGCAACGTTCACCGCCGTGACAGCGCGCTCGGCCTTGTCGTCCGCGACCGGCTGCTCGCGCTGCGTACGCAGCACCTGATCGATTTCGCGCTCGATCTCTTCGAGATCCGACACACGCCTGGCCATCCGAATTCGCCCTGCCAGTGCATAAAGCGTGTCGAGCGCCTCCTTCCGGCTCGGTGCCTCGCTCGAGCGGAGAAATTTCCACGCCGCCGCGAGCACCGACGCAAGCCCGCCTGCGATCATCGGCGCCAGGAAGATCGCATTGCCCCATTGATCGAGAAAGCTCTCCCTGGTCCCCTCATAGACCGCAGCCGCCCCGGGATGCACGGGAATGTAGGCGCCCGCGTCGGTATCAGGCGTAGCGATCTGGGAGAGCGCCGGCAGTTCGGCGAGCAACTCTCGCCGCGCGTTCATGATCGACTGCGTCAGGTCGCTGATCACGTCGTTCCCAAGCTTCTTCTGTGCTACCAAATAAAACGACGTCTGGAGCGTCGTCAGGTCATCAGCAGGAACAGGCGGCGAGCCGCGCAGGGTTCCCTTGGGTACGTCGAAGCTTTCGTAGGCGCGCTCTTTCTCGGCGATCGCTCCGGCGGACTCGATGGCGATCATCACCGGGCCGGCTCGCGTGGTGCGCGCGAAGACATTGCGCAGCAGCGAAAGATATCTTTCAGTCAAAGGCATGACGAGCAGGATCGCCCGTACCTCCTTGGTGTCGAGCGCCCGGCGCGCATCCGCGGGTGCGAGCGGCTTGAACGTCACGCCCGCGCGCGTCAGATCGTATTCGTCGGTCAGCACCTTGATCAGCTTCTGATTGGCTTCGGCGCCGATCACACCGATCGCGACGCGTTTCAACTCCGCCACGTCAGATATCGCAGCGCCGGGCGGCGCGACCAACAGGACGGTGGCGTGGGCCAACACGATCACGGCCTGGGCCTGCGATAGATCGCCGACGTCTCCACGGACGACCGCGAGGTCCACCTTTCCGGACGCGAATGCCTTGGCGGACTCAAGCGGTCCCGGCGTCTGGACCAGGCTGAGCCGGACTGGTGCTTTCGATTGGGCGAACTTTCCTGCGATCGCCGAGACCAGCCTCCCGGCCTCGCCGTCCAGCGACCCAACCGCGATCGTCAGGGTCGTCGGCCGCTCGTACCAGCGATAGGCGAACAGGCTTGCACCCCCCGCCAAAAGCACAAGGCCGGCCACCAGGGCGATGCGCAATGACCTCGGCAACCTGCTGGGATCCACGGCGCATCACTCGATCGGTTCGGCGCCAGCCGACAACGGTCCGGCGGCGCTGAGCCAGCGCGGGGAGCGGATGCCTCTAGATCTTGCAACGATGATAGTTGACCTCCATCCCCTCGATGCCCGGGAATTGGCGCGTAATGGTATCGTCGTCGACGGCCTTAAGGAAGAACTGCACATTCGATACCATGATTCCGGACGCACAACCGACGATGATGTTGATGGTCTGGCCGTCGTCCTTGCGCGATTTGATCTTGCAGTTCTCGAACTTGCTCCGGAGGCGATCGGGCTCGGCGATGAATCCGCCGCCATAGACGCCAGAGAAGTTCGTGAAGGTCAGCTGGTTCGCCCTGCCCTTGTGGGCGAACACTTTTCGGCATTGCTCGGCGCTCGTCGCCCAGGCGCCCGTGAGATCGAAAGCGTGCGCGTAACCCGGCAATCCGAAGATCATGCCCGTTACCACGATTGCGCGAAGCTTGCGGCCCGGCTTCATCTGCTGTCTCCCTGTTCGCGCCCGTCAGTGGCCACTGATCACCAGCGTCTTGATCGGCAGCAGCAGAGCCTGGATCCGAAGCAGCAATGCATGCACGAGGCCGGTCGCGTCGACGGCGTGCAGGACAAAGCCCTTCAACGCGCCGGTTTTCGGATCGGCAATCTCGTCATGGTTGCTGGTGTAGGCATTGACGATGCAACTGCTGCCCGGCGTCACGCCGTCAAGGCCGCCCTTGTAAAGCGGCTCGAGGAACACGAGGATCGAACCTGGCTGTTGCAGATTCTGCGGGTCGATCAACAGCTCGCTGGCCCGAAACTGGCCGGCGGCGATGAAATCCTGCACGCTGGTGACGACCAGCGGAATGATCACCCAGGGTTTCGACATACAGGTGGCTTCCGCGACCATGCCGGGCTTCATCACCTGGGCTTCGATCTGCCCGAAGCCCGCCTGCAACCTGTTGCGGCCCGCTTCGTCCGGTATCAGGATTCCGGCCGGCCGCATGATCTGGGCGACGAGGTCCCCGGGGCGAACGAGGAATTGCTCGACGCGGCCGTTAACGCCGGCACGGACGAAGGTCTTGTCGAGATCCACTTGCGCCTGCGCCCGCGCGGCCTCGGCGCTCGCCTTCTCGGCCGGCAACAGCGTGGAGACGCGCAACGTCGCCGACTCCCTGGCGGCGCTGGCGGCATCGACGCCGGACTGCCGCTGATCAACCAGAACCTGCAGCTTCTCGATGTCACGTTGCGGCACGATGCCGGGATTGCGACGCTGCAACTCGCTCTTCACCTCCAACTCGTCCTTGGCCTGCTGCAAGGAGGCCTTCGCCTCCCCGATCTGAGCGTCCGCCTTGACGACGTCGGCCTGCGCCGCGATCAACGACGCATCCACCTCGGCGATCTTTCGCTTGGCGGTCTCGAGCGCGGCCTCCTGCTTCGAACTGTCGAGCCGGAACAGAACGTCCCCCTTCTTCACCGGCGCGGTGAAGCCGACATTGACCTCGACGACACGTCCGGAGCCTTCGGGCAGGATCGGCACGGTCCTGAAGTAGATCGCCGCCGAGGTTGTCGAGGGATGAAAGTAGAAGATCATCGTGATCAGCGAGATCGTGAGCATCAGGCAGCCGGTGATCCCCCATCTCAGTTCATACCAGACAGAGAAGAACGTGATCTCCTTGCCGAACCGCTTGCCTTGCCGATAGCGGCGGTAGAGGTAATCCGGCAGGATCGTCACCAGCGAGCAGATCATCAGCTCAAGCATGGTTGTGCACCTCTTGCTTCGCGGGCGTCCGGACATCGGGACCGCCGCCAGGTCCGGATTCGGCTACCGGTTCGGCAGCGCCCGGCGTGGCGTCGGCTATGCGCTCGACGGAATCTGCGATGCTGCGCATCGGCGTGCCGAAATCCGGCAGGTCGATGAGTGCCAGCAACAGGCCGGCGACCCAGAAGATATGCATGTGGGTGAAAAGCGATATCAAGCCGAGAACGGCGACGATCTCAAACTGAAGTTTCTGGCTCTTGTGCGCCATGCGCTCCGGCAGGCTGTGCAGCTTCCAGTACAGAGTGCCAACCCACAAGACGGTGGCTACGAGGAAAATGCCCATCACCACCATCAGGGTGTCCGACCCGTCGGCGCCGGGAATGAAAAACGGCAGATGATGGGGGGCCGCCGGATGCATCTGTTCGCTCAAGCCAAGTCTCCCGGTCGCAATAACACCGCAGGCGAATCCTGATCGACACTGCTGACGATCCTATCGCGCTTGCTTGATCTGGATCAAGGAAGCCGGTCGGCTCATCCCTACCGTTCCGGGGGCAAGGTCGAAGATCGGGCTTAGGAGTCCCCAGCCATGCGAAACAAAATCGATGACCTGATCCCGAAGGCGCACGAGATCCAGAAGCAGGCAGCGCTCAAGGAAGCGGAGAAGGCCGAGGAGCATGCCAAGCGTGCGGCTGCTATCGAAGCCGAGAAGCGCGCGTTGATCGAGCGGCTGAGCAAGCCCTCGGG
Organism: Bradyrhizobium sp. USDA 4502; assembly: GCF_054063355.1. NCBI lineage: Bacteria > Pseudomonadati > Pseudomonadota > Alphaproteobacteria > Hyphomicrobiales > Nitrobacteraceae > Bradyrhizobium > Bradyrhizobium sp. USDA 4502. The sequence goes on along the minus strand of NZ_JBSSGF010000001.1, from coordinate 2,018,141 downwards.
GCTTACCGAGGACGAGAAGGTCAAGCTCGCGTCGACGGTGATTCAGCGGGCGGTGCGCAATGGCTTGAGCGAGGTCCAGGTCTATCGCTTCCCGAACTCGCTGTGCTCCGACAAGGGGCGAGCGATCAATCAGATGGAGGCCGGCTGGGAGAAGACGCTGACGGGTATCCCTAAGGAAATATACCAGCTTTGGGCTGACTACCTGCAGCCGCGCGGCTACCGCATCCGCTATCAGATCGTCGATTACCCCGGCGGCATGCCCGGCGATATCGGAATCGTCATTGCCTGGGGCGACTAGTTGAAAACGATGGACGGATATCCATGGCGAAAGACAAGCCGACCGAGAAGATGAAGCGCAAGGACTATGAGGAAGAGCTGCAGAAGCTGCAGGCCCAGCTCTGCCAGCTCCAGGATTGGGTACAGGCGAACAAGCTCAGGGTCATCATCCTGTTCGAGGGACGCGATGCGGCCGGCAAGGGCGGAACGATCAAGGCCCTGACCGAGAAGGTCAGCCCGCGCGTGTTTCGCGTGGTCGCCCTGCCCGCGCCCTCGGATCGTGAGAAGTCCCAGCTCTTCATCCAGCGCTACATGCAGCAGTTTCCGGCGGCCGGCGAGATCGTGATCTTCGATCGCAGCTGGTACAATCGCGCGGGCGTCGAATATGTGATGGGTTTCTGCACGCCGGCGGAGCACAAGCGATTCCTTTCCCTCTGCCCGCAGATGGAGCAATACATCATCGAGGGCGGCATCATCCTGATCAAGCTGTGGCTCGAGGTCGGGATGGAGGAGCAGGAGCGCCGCTTCAGGGCACGGATCGACGATCCGATGCGGCAATGGAAGCTGAGCCCGATGGACACCGAATCCTACCGCCGCTGGTATGATTACTCCCGTGCGCGCGACCTGATGTTCAAGGCGACGAGTTCGAAGCACGCGCCCTGGAACGTCATCCGTTCCGACGACAAGCGGCGGGCGCGGCTGAATTGCATCTCGTTCCTGCTGAAGACAATTCCTCACGGACGGGTCAAGCGCGACACGGTCAAGCTCCCCAAGCGCTCCAACAAGGGTCGCTACAACGATCAGGCCGGACTGCGCGGAATGAAGTTCGTCGAGGAACGCTACTGAGAGGACAGGCCGCGCAGGGCGCGCGGCCGGCCTCCCTTGGACCTACTTCAAGCGGATGGAAACCCCGCCCACGGCGGCCGAGACTTCGGCGCCGACCTTCGGGCCGCTGAGCTGCAGGATCACGCCATTGGCGTTCTGCAGCTGCACGCCGCCGGCGCCCGCGGCGATCGCCCCACCGGCGCCTGCCGCGCTGTAGGAGCCTTCGATCGAGGCAGGCCCTCTGAGATTGAGGGCGCGCCCGACCAGCTTGGTGGTCGAAGCGCCGATCGTGAAGCCGACGCTCATGCCCGACACCGTGAACGGATAGTGCTTGCCGCGCAGCGTCAAGACGCCCTCGCCGCCTCCGACACCAACGATGAATCCACCCTTGGTGAAGATGACGGCGACCGAGCCGGTTTCAGCCAGTGACGGCGTGCTGAAGCCGGCCAATCCAACCGCCAGCATAGCAAGAGCTCCGATCAAACTCACTTTCCTCATCATGTCCCTCCAGGAACCGGTTGCGTTACGCCTCGTTGCGCAAGACTCTTCGCCGCAAGAATGCGAAGACGCCTTGCGGACTCTCCTTCGTCTATGATGCAGCCTTGAACTTCGGCGCAGCCGCTCGCGGCTTGCCCATCCTGGCCAATGCCTCGGTCGTCACGAGCTTCAGGCCCTCGGCCGCGTCGTAGCCATGGATCTCCTTCACATCCAGCTTGCGCATGAAATCGATGGTCTCCTGCGTGATGACCTGGCCAGGGACCATGATCGGGAAGCCCGGCGGATAGGGAATCACGAAGTTGGCGGAGACGAGAGCGGGCCCGTTCTTCAGGCGCCTGTCGATCTCGGGATCGTGCAGGCGAATATATTCGCATCCTGCCGCGTCATAGGCCGAATAGAATCCGCCGCGGATGTCGCCCTCATTCGTCTTCGCGCCGGCATCGCCGCGATAGGCGTCGTGGAAATGCGAGAAGTTCGGCAGGTCGGGGACGTCCTTCATCAGGCTGTTGACCCGCATGTCGAAGTCGACCCTGGCGTTTGCGCCGCCCTTGGTCAGGCCGCGATCGATTTCACCGGAGATTTCGGCCAGCACCCGGACGAGATGCGCGACGTCGCTCCGGGTATTGTTGATGTTGGACTGGATCAGGACCGAGTTGCGCGAGGTCTTGTTGACCTGGATGTTGTAGCGGCTGGCGAGCAGCCCCTTGAACGACGTTCCGTCGTACCCGGCCGTGCCGCAGACCAGCGTCATGCGGGTCGGATCGAGGCAGAACTCGTCGTCGTTCAGGCTCTTCAGGGCGCTAGCCCAGTTGGTCCCGGCCGCCAGATAGTCGGTGAATCCGCTCTCGCGGTATTGCTTCGGCACCATGGCATCCGCGCCAAGAACGCGGAAATATCGCGAAATCAACGGATTGGTGTTGACCGCGTTGCGGATGGCGAACGCGATCTCCATGGCATTGGCCACCAGTCCATATCCCTCGAGCTCCATCTGCCGGCGCGAGACGTCGAGGCTCGCGATCAGCTGCTGGTTCGGGCTGGTCGAGGCGTGCGTGAATACGGCCTCCTTGAACTGCGCTTCGACGGTGTGGAATTCGATGTCCTTGACCGCCAGCATCGAGCCCTGGCGGATCGCCGACATCGACTTGTGCGTCGAGTTGGTCTGGTAGACGCGCAGCCGGATCTGGCGCGGATCGGGGATCAGCCTGGTCTTGAGCAGAACCTCGTCGGACGGATTCTTGCCGAGCTCGGCCTGCTGTTTCTCATAGGCGGCGACCGACTTGGGATCGCGCATCCAGGCTTCGATCTCATTCGCCGCGCCCATCGCGGTTCGCCGCCTCAGGAACGGCGAAAACCGCGCGAAGCCGAACCAGGCCTCGTCCCAGAGGAAGATCAGGTCAGGCTTGATCGCGAGGCATTCCTCCATCACCCGCCGCGTGTTGTAGATGTGGCCGTCGAAGGTGCAATTGGTCAGGTCGATCAGCTTGACCCGGTCGAGCCGGCCATCCGCCTTCGCGTTCAGAAGTGCCTGCTTGATCGTCTGTAGCGGCACCGCGCCATACATCGAGTATTCCGTCATCGGGAATGCCTCGACGTAGAGCGGCTGCGCGCCGGCCAGCACCATGCCGTAGTGGTGCGACTTGTGGCAATTGCGGTCGACGATTGCGATGTCGCCGGGACCCAGCAGCGCCTGCACCGCCATCTTGTTGGATGTCGAGGTGCCGTTGGTCACGAAGTACACGCGGTCGGCGCCGAGCGCGCGCGCGGCCTTCTCCTGTGCCTTCTTGATGTTGCCGGTCGGCTCCAGCATGCTGTCGAGGCCGCCGGTGGTCGCGCTGCTCTCGGCAAGGAACAGGTTCAACCCGTAGAATTCGCCCATGTCGCGGATCCAGTCCGACTTGAACACGGACTTGCCGCGCGCGATCGGCAGCGCGTGGAAGGTGCCGATCGGCCGCTGCGCATATTTCTTCAAATTGTCGAAGAACGGCGTGTCGAAGCGATCCTGCACGCCCTCCAGAATTGAAAGGTGCAATTCGAGGATATCCTCGACCGAGTAGAACACCCGGCGCACCACATCGGCTTCGGGATTGCCGGCCAACTCCTCGACGTCGCGATTGGACATGAGGTAGAGGTCAAGCTCGGGACGCACCCGCTTCAGGATATGGGCCAACCGGAGCGCGGACGCATCGGACTCGTCGTTCAGCCCCATGGCGCTGGTCATGGCGCGAAGCACCGGCGCATCGTGGCGCGAGCGCAGCCCGAAACCTTCATTGATCACCACCGCCGCAATATTGGGGTTCAGCATTGCTGCGCAGAAGGCGTCCTCGAGGTTGCCCACGACCACAGGCTCATAGATGAAGGCGTCGACCGGACGCCGCAGCTTGCGCCATTCCGCCAGGAGCCCGGGCCAGTTGCTGGCCGGCACCCCGGTCACGATCAGGGTCTCGAAGTAAGGACGGCGCGCCGCCGATTGTCCGAGAGTTGGGGGAAGCAGATCGGGAACGTCGCCATTGCCATCGTCCTGCGTGCTCCAGTCACCTGCATGCTGGCGGAAGGATTTTGTCTGAAGTGCCTGGGCGATCCGCGTCGCAAGCATATGCGAGGTGGCGGCGTCGCCGGCCGCCGCGGCCTCCTTCAGCGCCGCCATCAAACCAAGGCCCGGATAGCCGTGAAATTCCTCCGTCACCGCAAGCGCCGACAGCGCCGCGTCATACGCCGCACGGTTGCCGCCCCTGCTCCATACCTTCGCCGCCTCAACCAGATCGCGCCAATTGTCGGCTCGTCCGCCGGGCCCGGAGAAGAACTGGTCGATGCGCTGCTGTGCCGGCTTCGCCTCGTTGGCCATGAGTGTCTCCCGATCTCGTGATCTCAGCGCTGGTTCTGTCCAATCGTACAAACCGGGCCCATTGCGCCCTTTGATCCAAGTCAAGCTGCAAGCTGGATTGAGACAGCCCCCCAGGCGCGCGTGATCGCGACGTCTTGCGGCGCAACAAGGCCGGATTGTCGCAGCAGTCCGTACGGCCGCGCACGCTAGATGCTTGCCCGCGGCTTCCTGTTGCTCAATACGCTGTCGAGCGTACGCGTCCAGTCGCCGCTGTCGGTCTTGTCGGCAAGACCGTCCGCCCGAAGCAGATCCCGCAACTGCGCGTGCGCACCCACGATGCAGAATGTGATCTGGCGCGATGCGAGCTCCTGATGAAGGTCGTGCAGCATGCGCGAGCCCGCAAGGTCGATGAACGGCGAGGCCGACAGGTCACAAGCCACCAGCTTGACGTCGGGCGACGTCCGAAGCGCCGCCAGCACCGTTTCCAAGATCGTCTCGGCATTGACATAAAGCAGCGAGGTCTCCGGGCGGAACGCGATGATCCCGGTCAGGGGCTCGACGTCATCGTGTCGCGCCCGGTCGGAATAGCGCCCGCTGCCGGCTTGACGGCCCAGAAACGCGATATTGGGCTGGGAAGCCCGCAACAGCAGCAGGAAGATCGAGGCGACGGCCGCCAGCAGCACGCCCTGCAATATCCCGAGGAACAGCACGGACACCAGCGCGATGATAGCGGCATAGAAATCGATCCGACTGATCCGCCACATTCTGGCGAGCGCCGGAATATCGACCAGTTTGTAGACGGCTGAGAAAACGATCGCGGCGAGCACGGTCTTCGGCAGATTGGTCAAGAGGCCCGTGAAGAACAGCAGGCAGAGCGCGAGGGTTGCCGAACAGAACACCAGCGCCAGCGGCGTGCGTGCGCCGGCGGCGTCATTCACGGCCGACTGCGACAACCCGCCGGCGACGGGATAGCCATGCCCGAAGGCTGCGGCGAGATTGGCCGCGCCGAGTCCCAGAAACTCCTGCCTGACATCCAGCGGGTAGCCGTGCTTTGCCGCAAAGCTGCGCGCGGCAGACACCCCTTCCACATAGGCCAGCACGAGGCATCCGGCAGCGATCGGAAAGAGATCGTCAAATTCGAGCAGACCAAATGTCGGGAGCGACATCGTCGGCAACCCGGTCGGGATCGGCCCGGTCACCGGCAGTCCCATTTGCGCGAGCCCGAGCGCGGAGGCCATCAGGATCGAGAGCGCGACCACCGCCAACCCGATGGGCTTTCCCGGCAATCTCTTCTCGCCGAGCAGGAGCAGCACCGTCGCAGTCACACCGAAGCCGAGTACCAGCGGCCTGGTATCGCCCAGCTGGCCGGCAAGCTTGATCACGCGGTCGAAGAAGTTGTGGCCGCCTCCAGCGACGCCGAACAGGCTGGGCAGCTGGCTCATGATGATGGTGAGCCCCGCTCCGGCCTTGAAGCCCACCAGAATACTGTCGCTGATCAACCGCACCAGCACGCTGAGCTTGAACAGCCAGGCAATCAGGCAGAGCACTGCGACGCTGAAGGCCACGAGACTGGCAATCTGCCCATAACGCGTGGCGTCGCCGCCGGCCAATATGCCGACGGCGCCGGCGATCATCAGCGAGATCGCCGACGTGGGCCCGACCGCGAGCTGCCGGGACGAACCCAGCAGGGCGTAGCCCACGCCGCCGAGCAGATAGCCATAGACGCCGATCTGCGGCGGCAGACCCGCAAGCCCCGCATAGGCCAGCGACACCGGGATCGCGTAGGCCGCCAGCGTGACCCCGGCGATTGCGTCCGCCCCAAGCCAGGATGCGCGGTAGTCGGCGAGCCAGTTCGCCGGCGGAAACCAGCGCATCCAACTCGTCTCTGCCTGGATCGACATCAAGCCCGCCGTATGACGCCACAATGGTCGCATGTGGTTGCGCCGGCGGGCCCGATGCGCGTTGATTCAGATCAAGCCTTGCAGTCGACAATGTGCTTCTGATCTTGCGCGGCTCGATCGTCGTAACCTGCACATTTGCCAGATGATTGCCGGAGCGCATGACATGCGTCAGCACCGCTTACGGACCCTCGCAACCGCAGCGCTGCTGTTGCTTGGCCTGACCGCTCCAGCACGCGCCGATGACCAACAGTCGCCCCAGCGCATCCAGGAAGAGATCTGGGCGTTGCCGACCCCGCTGCCAATGTTCGCTTATCTGGTCCGTCCGCTCGGCGATGGCCCTTTCCCACTGGTCATCATGAACCACGGCGTGTCACTGAACGCCAGGGATCGCAGCTTCTTCCCGCTGGTCGAATTTCGCGATGCCGCAATGTGGTTTGCACGGCGCGGCTATCTCGTGGTGGCGCCGGTCGGGACCGGCTATGGCGCGGCGGCCATCGACATTCCTGAACGCGGCCTTTATGGCCCGTTCTTCTCCAAGATCGGCATATGCACCAATCCGAATTTCCTCGATGCGGCCCTCGCCGTCGCACAGGTCGATCTCTGGATCATTGATTACATGGCTGCCGAAAAGCGCACCTTGCCGAAGGACGTCATCGTCGTCGGGCAGTCGGCCGGCGGCTGGGCTGCGATCGCGCTGTCGAGCCTCAACCCGCCGCAAGTCAAGGCCATCATCACCTTCGCGGCAGGCCGCGGCGGCCGTGTCGACGGCAAACCCAACAACAATTGCGGCCCCGACAGACTGGTCGAGGCCACCGGCATGTTTGGCCATACGTCGCGGGTGCCGATGCTGTGGTTCTACATCGAGAACGACACATTCTTCGGCCCGGCCCTGTCGAAGCGAATGCACGAGGCCTTCACGCGCGCCGGCGGTCGTGCCGAGTACCATCTTTTGCCGCCGTTCGGCGACGAAGGGCATTTCCTGATCGGCTCTCCCGATTCCATTCCCATATGGTCGCCTTTGGTCGAACGATTTCTCGACAAGGTTCGCTAGGCGGCCGTTCGCGCTGGAGGAGCATCCATGGTCCGATATGGTGCCTTGGCGAAGTTGGCGCTGTTTGCGGCCGGCATCAGTGCTGCCCACGCTCAACAGACGTCCTCACCGCCTGCTACGGTGAAGGACGGCGGCGAAGTAGCCCCGCGGGGGGCACGTCAGCCGGTGCGGGACATCAAGTATGGCGAGTGGCGAAAGGTCTGCTTCAACGCCGCCGGCGCCAAGACACTATGCCGGACGACGATCACCGGCACCTTCCCCACCGGGCAGACGGCCGTTCGCCTCGATCTGATCGAGCGAGAGGACGGCAGCAGCCGCGTCCAGCTATTCCTGCCGGTCGGGATGTATCTGCAAGCCGGCGTCAAGCTATCGGTCGACCAGAAGGCGGTTCGTCGGCTGCCCTACACCTGGTGCGCGACCAACATGTGCATCGCGGCCGATGTCGCCGATCCCAAGCTTCTCGAGGACATGGATGGCGGAAAGACGCTCTCGATCGAGGTCGTCGACACCAGCATTTTGACGATGACGACATCGGTGCCGCTCGACCGCTTTGCAAGCGTGCGCAAGGGCGCGCCTGCGCTGACGCTCGATCAAGTCATCGATGAATGATTGAGACCGGCTGCCGCTAGACCACGCCGGCCAACAGCCGTTCAATCGGCTGGATCAGCGAGTTGGCGGTGAATGGCTTGGTCAGATAGGCAACGCATCCCGATGCCGTTGCCGCCATGCGCGTCGCCGGGTTGTCATTTCCGGTGATGTAGATGACGGGGATTTCGATGCCCTGATCCGCCAGGCGGTGCCGCAGTTCGATCCCGGACCCATCGCTGAGATTGATGTCCAGTATCAGGCAAACCGCGCTGTCAAAGCTGCCATGTCTCAGTAACGCGCTTCCGGTCTCGAATAGCCTGGATGCAAATCCGCACGCCCGCAGCAGACGTCCGATTCCACGAAGCATGGAAGGATTATCATCCACAACGAAAACGAGTTTCGCGGTCGGCAAATCCTGAAGCCTCTAGCTATCGCTGAATGACCTTCGCCCGCGTATGGATAAAGGGCACGTCAAGCGGCTACCAGCGCGCAATGTTCTCCGCGGCCAAGATCGGAGATACGCCGCGTCACAGAGCTTTCATATTGTACCATGGGACAGGAGGGGCAGAGCTGCCCGGCCGATCAAGCCTTGACCTCGCCACCGGATGCGCGCGTGCCGAGCTGCTCCGCGATCGAAACCAGCTCGGCAAGCGACTGCACCTGCATCTTCTCCATGACCTGGTGACGATGCGCCTTGATCGTGCGTTCGGTCGTGCCAAGCTCGTGGGCAATCTGCTTGTTGATCCGGCCGCACACAATCAGATCGAACACCTGCCGCTCGCGCGGGGTCAACTTCGCCAGCAGCGCGCGCAGCGAATCGAGCCTGGTTCGCCGGCCGCGGGCCAGTTCGTGCCGCGCAAGGGCGCGATTGATCGCCTCGATCAGCTGTTCCGACGCGATCGGCTTGGTCAAAAAATCTTCGGCACCTGCCTTGATCGCCTGGACGGTGGTCGCCGTGTCGGCATGTCCGGTCAGGAATACGATCGGGAGCGTCGACCCCAGTTCGTTGAGACGCCCCTGCAGCTCCGGACCACTCATTCCGGGAATGCGTACGTCCAGCAGGATACAGCCGGTCTCTTCGTCGTCAGGCAATTGATCGAGCAATTCCCGAGCCGATGCGTAGGTGGCCACACGATAGCCTGCGAGCTTGAGCCGGCGCTCGAGCGCTGCGCGAAACGAGGCGTCGTCGTCGACTATGTGCACGTAAGCGTGCATTATTGCTCCACCGGCCAAAATCGCCGCTACCTGTAGAATGACCATCAGCGGCGATCTGAAAATGCTGCGTTCGTCGTAAATTGAACCTTGCAATAAGGCAAACAAGACCCAAACGCGCTACGCGGCCAGCGGCAGTGAAAGGTGGAATACCGCCCCTCCTCCGGACTGATTCTCGGCCCAGAGCTGGCCGCTATGCGCAAGAACGATCGTCCGTGCGATGGACAGGCCGATGCCCATGCCCTGCTCCTTTGTGGTGAAGAACGGATCGAAGATGTCGTTCAGCCTGTCCTGCGGAATTCCCGGCCCGGAATCGCTGATGGAAATCACCGCCGACGCGTCCCCATTGACTTCCGTACGGCCGATGATGGTGCGCCCGTAGGGCATTTTGGCCATCGCGTCCATGCTGTTGACGACGAGGTTGAGAATGACCTGCTGCAACTGCACCGGGTCGCCCTTCACCCGCAGGGTCTGCGGTGAGGTCTGCAGATAGATTGCGACGTTGCGCGTCGAGGCCTGCAGCTTGAGGAAATCAAATGCTTCCCGCATGGTCTGGTTGAGGTCGATCTCCTTCTTCTCAAATGGCGCACGCTTGAGCAGGCTGCGCATCCTGCGGATCACCTCGCTTGCACGCAGGTCATCGCGCTTGATGTCGGAAATGATTTCCCGCACCTCCTGAAGGTCGGGCGTCGGCGACGCGAGGATCAGCTCCGCGCTCTCGGCATTGGTCAGGATCGAGCCCAGCGGCTGGTTGAGCTCATGGGCGATCGAGGACGAGAGCTCACCGGCAGTCGCCTGCCGATTGATATGGGCGAGTTCGGACAGGCGACTGCGGGCTTCGACCTCGGCACTCCGCCGCATGTGACGCTCGTGCAGCAGGAACGCAATGAGCGCGGTTTGAACCAGCAGCGCCACTGCCAGGGCAACGGCCCGCCAACGATATTTTTCCAGGAAGGACGGCTCACGGAAGCGAATTTCGTTGCCTCTTGGCAGACTGGCTTCGCTGACGTTCCAATGCTGCATCTGCCGCCAGTTGAAGATCGGCTTCACCGCATCGATGACCGACGGTGGCAGGCTTTCCGGCGCCTCGCCATCCAGAATGCGCAGCGCCCTTCCCGCAGCCTCGGCACCGATCAGCGACGGAACTATGACGAATCCGCCGATGCCGCCCGCCCCGAGAAAGGTCTCCGCGGCGACGACAATCGGACGATTGGCTCTTGCCGCGACAAATGCGAGGGCATCCGACGGCGGATAATAGTTGCCTTTGCCGTCGCTATAGAGGCCCGTGTAGATGATCGCGCTATGATCGGGGAGCGCCGCGACCCGCTCAACGATCTCGGGCATCGGACGTCCGATGATCTCGACGATGTCGAGGCCCGGAATGCCGGCCGCTGCCTGGTCTTTCCAGTTGCGAAACAGAACTTGCCGGTCCCAATCCGCGCCAACCAGCACGACGGTCTTGAGGCCCGGCAACACGGCGCGGGCAGCCGTGACGGCATCCTTGAGTTTCAAGTTCACGATGCCGCCGGTAACATAGGCCGGCGGCTGCAATCGCTTGAAATCGGCCTCTTCGACCAGCGAAAACACGATTGGCGTGTCGGGCCAGAGCTGCGGGCGCCAGCGGAGCGCAAGCTCAAGCGCAGCCGCGCCAATGGTGACCACCACGCCGATCGGCCGATCGCGATATTTCGCCTCGAGGAATCGCCGGAAATCCTCCTGATAGGCCTCGCCGCCGAAGCGATTGAGATCGAGGCTTTCGGTGTAGACGGTGGTCGGCGCGTGCCCGTGAGCGCTCACCGCATCCCTTAGGCCAACGAACACCTGGTAGTAGAAGGGGCCACGTCGATCGGACTGGTCCAGCACCAGCATGGAATGCGGGCGCGTTTGTTGCGCCCGGAGATCAGCCGGTGCCAACAAAGCAGCCAGCAGGATGATCAGTCCAGAGAGCCGAATTGCACTGCCCATAACGTTCGGAGCCGGAGACCAACGGGTCCAAAACCTAGCACCCGGTTGTCGCCGAGAAAATTGAAAAGTAATCTAAGACTGTGCGCACCAATTTACGAACAAATTGCCGCATTTCGCGCACCCTGTCCTTTAGGACAATGACCTCAAGACCAATAGAGACCGGCCGGGCCCTGTCGTAGTTATTGCGCGCGGACAAAAGCATTTCGAGCCGCCGCGGACGCTGCATCAGTTGTTACCCGAGAGAGTTAGTCCATGTTTGCTCGCGTCAATGCCAGACCCGCCAATGTGCCGAGCATCCTCGGTGGGTTGACCGTCCGGCACGCCAACTGCATCACCAGCGAATTCCACTACAGGAAAGGCACCGAGATCTACGGGGAGAAGGAGCCGGCAGAGTACGTCTACCAGGTCGTTTCGGGGGCGGTCCGCAGCTACAAGCTGCTTTCCGACGGACGCCGCCAGATCGGTGCCTTTCACCTCGTCGGGGATATTTTCGGCCTCGAGAATGCCGAAACCCACCGCTTTACCGCCGAAGCCATCGTCGACACGAACGTGCACCTGATCAGGCGGATCAGCCTCGAACGCGTGGCCGATTCCGATTTCGCCCTGGCTCGCAACCTGCTGGTCATGACGACCAGCAACCTGCGGCATGCCGAGGAGCACATGCTGCTGCTCGGCCGCAAGACCGCATTGGAGCGGGTTGCCGCGTTTCTGCTCGAAATGGATCGCCGGCTGACCGGAGTCGGTGTCGTCGCCTTGCCGATGTGCCGGCGTGATATTGCCGACTATCTCGGACTGACGCTCGAAACCGTGTCACGTGCGCTATCCAAGCTGCACGCCTACGGCGCGCTCAACTTCCTTGGCTCGAACCAGCGCGAGATCATGCTGGTCGACCGCGACCAGCTGTCCAGGCTGGACGACTAGCCGACGTCAAGGGGATTTCGTGAGCGCCGCCTGGCGCTCGATGGTCTTTTGCAACACTTCGAACAAGACCGCGGTCGACCATCCGAACATGAGAATGCCGTTCATGGCCGCCATCGGTCCGATCAACAGCCACTGCTTGACCGGGATGACGTCGCCATAGCCGAGCGTGGTGTAGTTCACAAAGGCGAAATACAGCAGATTGCTGCCGGCAGGCGCGGCGCCGAGCACCCAATAGGCCAGGCTCCACACCACGATCTCAAGCGTGTGAGCCAGCATCAGCGCAAGCGCGGTTGCGACCATCACGCCGCTGAGCTGTAGCCCCGCCCGGCCGGCCGCGCTCAAGGCAACGTTGCGAAGCAACCCGATGGCCGCGACTGTCCACAGCGAATGGATCGCGATGTTGATCGCGCTCACCGCCGATCCCACGAGGAGCTGAAACAGCATTATCGCTCTCCCGCCAGCCGGGCGCGGTCGTCCCGGATCCATGCCGTGAGCAATTCCCAGGCGACCGCGAGAATGATTGGACCGATGAACAGGCCCACGATGCCGTGGGCAAGCGTGCCGCCGATCACGCCGACAAAGATGACGAGCGCCGGCGTGGTCAAGCCCCGCCCCATCACCAGCGGCTTCAGCACATTGTCGAGGACGCCGACGACCAGGAAGAAGAACGTGAGGGCGAGTGCGGTCGTGAAATCCTTGGCCGACCATAGCCAGATGATGACCGGAAACAGCACGATTGCCGCCCCGATCTGCACGATCGCGAGCAGCATCACGACAAACGCCAGCAGCCCCGCACTCGGGATCCCCGCCAGCTTGAAGCCAATGCCGGCCAGCAGCGATTGCAGGACGGCGACGCCAATGACGCCGCGGGAAACCGCCCGGATGGTCGCACCTGCAAGGTCGAGGAAGTGCTCGCTCTGCTCCGGCACGATGCGGGACAGGAAGCTCCGGCACGCCGCCGCAAGCTGCAAGCCATACGGAAACAGAAACCCTGCCACGACGACCGCCAGCAGAAACTTCAGCATCCCGATCCCGGCATCGCTGGCAAATGCAAACAGGGTCCCGGCCAACGGCTTCAGTTGCGGCACGACCTCGCGCAGCACGGCACGCAGATTGGTCGACGCCCGATCCCAGATCTCATGGAGTGGGCCGCCGATCAGCGGCCAATCCTTGATCTCGGGCGGCGGCGACGGCACGACAACGTGGCCGGCGCCGAGTTGTTCGGCGAGCTCCCTCACCCCCTCTACTGCTCCGATTCCGAGCCAGGTCGCCGGCCCGATGACGACTCCCAGAGAGATCAAGGTCAGCACGAGCGCCGCGATGCCGGTATGGCCGCCGAGCATTGCTGCGAGCCAGGTGAAGACGGGATAGAGCGCGACCGCGAGCACCACGCTCCAGGCCAGGATCGGCACGAACGGGCTGACCAGAACGAACGACCAGTAGATCAACAGCGCCAGCAATCCGAGGCGAATTGCGAGCTGGACGAACTCGTCTCCGGTCACGAGCTGGCGAAGGGTTTTCAAGAGCGTGCTTTCGATCGAGCATCAGCAGCTACCCGGGAAGCGATGCCATCGCCTTGCTGCGCACGGCTTGATTCAGATCAAGCGTGATGCGTCCGGACTTTCACCGAAGAAGCGGCCCGGTTCGGGGGCAGGAGATCACGAGCGCGATCGCGCCCCATCAGGCGGCGGCCTGCCTATCCGCGGCAATTGTCCCAGGTGCAGGATCAATCGTCCGCACCGCCCTCTTGCCACTTTGATTCAAATCAAGCTTCGGGCCGGCCGCGGCTGACAGGCTCGGCGTCCTCATGGATCGGACAGCCGCTCTCGATTTGGCTGCCTTTCGGTCGCGACTGCCTGTGTCACCCCGATGTGGAGGACGTCATGAAGAACACCAAGACCCTGCCGGCCTTGATCCTGCTTGCGAGCATGGTCGGCATTGGCGCGAGCCAGGCGGCCCCGTTGCCGACCAATGTCGCGGCCATGAAGGGCATGGTCGAGAGCAACACCGCCCTTCAGGTGCGCTGGGGCGGCTGGGGCGGCTGGCGCGGCGGCGGCTGGGGCTATCGCGGTTGGCGCGGCTACGGCGGCTGGGGAGGCTATCGTGGATGGGGCTATCGAGGCTGGGGCGCTGCGGCCCGCCGGTGCGATCGTTGGCGGAGCCATCGCGAGCTCGGCCTACTATGGCGCGTATCCCTACTATGGCGGTGGATACGGCTATGGCGGCGGCTATGGCTACGACTATTGCCCGCCGGGCGGAGGCTACGGCTATTACGCTCGGCCACGCTACTATGACGGATGGTAGTGCCGGCTTTACGTGACAGGCCGGCCTTCGGTGATGTCACCGAAGGCCGAGCAGCGAACGCCGATAGCCGCTCTCGCGCGCTTCATTCCTGCACACGAAACCGCCATCGAAGCCCCTGGCATAGCGGCTTTGCCCTTTGAGGTAGTAGCGTCCGCGCCGAAAATCGAGCCAGACCACGCTATCGCCGGGGCAATGCCGCTGAGCCTGGGCTTCATAGCGGAAAGGCGTCAGCGGCAGCGCGGCCGTCTGTTGCGCGCAGCAAAACAAGAAGGTCGCGGCGCAGGCCCCGACGCCCAACCTGGCCGCCAGACGGTCTCGACGTCCGCTCGATTTTTCAGCTAATTCGAAGTGCATTCATTGCCGCCGGGAATGATCCGTGTCGTGCCGAAGACGATAGCTCATATTGTCAGAGCTTCGCGGGCGGAGCACCTCAGAACGACGATTCCAGCATCACGCACGGCCAACAAGAGGCGCGCTCAGGACGATAGCAATCCAAAGGCGATCGCCGCGGTCGACAGCATCCCGGCCGTCACGACCACGACCTTGAAGGCAATATCGCCGTCGGCCGCTTCAAGCCAGCGACGCAGCCAATTGCGAGCGCCAGCCGGCTGGCTTGCGCCACGCACTCGCCGAAATCTGTCGCTGGTATACCCCATGGCTGCGATTGTAGATCGCGGTGGAATGGAGAGGCCAGTGCAGCTTGTGCCAAGCAGTCAGGGTCACGTGCGACGGCTTAACTGACCCAATTGGGCTATACGAGCCGGTTCGGCGCCAAGGCCCGCTCAACCAGCGCGCCCTAGCTGCCCTTCGAGCCGGCGGCGTTCCGCATCGGCCGCTCCTCCTCCGACGCGCTCTTCGAGGGCGCCGCGCCGCACATGGAGCTACTCCTTGATTCCACGGTCGTCGCGCGAGCGGTGCGATCAAATGGATTCCGCTCCATGACCTTCAGCGAAGCGAGCTCCTCCTTGTTCAAATAGGAGATCTTTCCCGGCGGAGTCATGACCATCCTGCCGATGGCCGACGGAGGAATACGGAGCTTGGCCGACAACCTCGCAAGCTTGATCGTGTCACGAATCGTTCGACTGTCCTCGTTGCCGTGTAAATTGGAAACCGAATGGACGCCGATCTTGGCATTTGGCGCCACATAACGCTTCCTGCTCGCCAGGAAAATAAAAGCGCATGCCGAGTCGCATTCTCCGGAAACGTAACTGGCGATTTGCCTCTGGTGCGCGAGCATGGCGATTCGGAAGCCTTCGTAGAGGGACCCACCTCGGGAATCGAGATCGAGGCCAACGACCCGGCGCTCAGTCGCCAGATATCCGCGAAAGCGGACAAAGTCCCCATCCCTGATATCTCCACTGAGCTTCAAGACATCTCCAAAGCACCCCTGGACACGGGAGAACTCCATCGCGAGACAGTTCGTCGAGGTCAGCACGACCGCGATGCTCAAAACGCATCCTGCAATCCGCATCGAGCGAATTGCAGGCGCTCGAGAATGAAGTTGACCCGCTGCGACATCGCTTCGGGGTGGCCGCAACCCATGCGTGGCGCACCGGCCGTTTGCGTCGCCGTCGATAAATGTCGCGCGGAGGACCCTCAAAGCGTGCTTCCAGGCTGCCACGGCGCTCCCCATTGGACCCGGGACCTCGCACGATAAACAGAGCATCGACGCGCATCGTGGGTTGATCTGAATCAAACCCAATTCGGCAAGCGCGCAGGCGGGAGCGCCATTTTGACGTCTAGAGAGCGACGCTGGCCCTCAAGCGCACGCCCCGTGCCGAGAGCGAACATCATCTACCGCGACCCTACGATCAGCCAGTCCAATCCAGCATCGGGGTCACCGACAATCTCCACCTTAAGTCATTCATTTCATTTATTTCTTTTTCCCCCGATCCTTGAGGGGACTGGACCGCTTGAGGAATCCCATCCGGCTCGACATGCGCGATCAATCCACGCTCCACGCGAACTGCTGGTCGCCAAGGCAACCTAACGCGGGATGCGGCGTCTCGATGGTGCAGCGTCCCGAAAGCCGCCGCTTGCGCCCCATGGCTTGAGCGATGGCCGCCCACACGCGCCGGACAACGCTGTCCGCGACGCGTCATCTTGTGTAAACTCCCACTGCATCCCGATCGATTTGGGAGAACGACAATGAAAGTCTTCTTGCTCGCCTGCGTGGCCGCCGTCGTCGTGTCGGCATTCGGGGCCCTGGCGCTAAACCGGGTGCAAGAACCGGTCGCACAGGCCTTTGCAACGACGGGCGTACGGCTGTAGCAAGTTCGCGTTCAACGGCTGCGCGCCCCCCTACTCCGCCGCGGTGACGGAGGGCTGGGGTCGAGCATCGCGCGCATTCTCCTCTTCCAGCCAGAGGCTGTGGTGCTCCCTGGCCCAATTGACATCGACGGTGCCGCTTCCCATCGCCTCGAACGCGCCTTCCATGCCGATCGTGCCGATATAGATGTGCGCCAGCATCACTGCCGTGAAAAGCATCGCGACGATGGAGTGGACGATCTGCGCAAGCTGCATCCCTTCGATGCCTGACAGGTAGAACGGGAACATCAGCACATATCCCGTCGCCGCCACCAGACCTCCGCCGATGACCACGATCCAGTAGATCGCCTTCTGGCCGGCGTTGAAACGATAGGCCGGCGGATGATCGTGCCCGACGATGCCGCCGCCGCGCTTGATCCAGTCGACATCCGCCTTGTTCGGGATATTGCCGGCGATCCACATCAGGAAGATCAGCACGACGCCGATGGTGAACGGGAAGCTGAGATAGTTGTGAACATATTTCGCCCATTGCGACCATTCGGAAAACGCTTCGTGGCCGATCAACGGCAGCAGCAATGGACGTCCAAAAGTGACGTTCAACCCCGAGATCGCCAGAATGATGAAGCAAGTCGCCGTCATCCAGTGCACGAAGCGCTCGAATGCGGAAAAGCGCACGATGGTCCGGCCGGAACGACCGCTCTGCAGCCGTACCATCCCGCGGCTGAGATAGAAGATGACCAGCGCCGCGAGCATGCCAAGAATGGCGATGCCGCCGATCCAGCGCAGCGTCACGTTCCGGAACTCGCGCCATTCACGGCCGGCCGGCTGTTCGAGAACGCCCGAGCGCTGGTCGGGTATGCTGACGCGTCCCTGCACCCGGTTCAGTTCCTGCAGGAGCTGTTGCTCCTTGACCGCGCTTGCGGTCGGGTTGACCTGCTGGGCTACGGACGGGGAAGCCGCGGAGACGAGCAGCAGGAGTCCAGCCACGCCAATGACGAGCCGAACACATCGTGCAAAACACGCCATAAGGTCCTCCCGATATCGACGCGACCCGCGCCAGGTCGTCGTCAGGACTCGATCGTCTCGCGATAGGCGGTCTTCCAGCCCCATGCGCCTGAGCCGTAGCCGCGCTTCAGCACGCGCTCTTTATAGATCTGGGCAATGATCTCGCCGTCGCCGGCGAGCAGCGACTTGGTCGAGCACATCTCCGCGCACAGCGGCAGCTTGCCTTCGGCAAGCCGGTTCGCGCCGTATTTCTCGTACTCTTCCTTGCTGCCATCGGCCTCGGGACCGCCGGCACAATAGGTGCATTTGTCCATTTTTCCGCGCGAGCCGAAATTGCCGACCTTCGGATATTGCGGCGCGCCGAACGGACAGGCGTAGAAGCAGTAGCCGCAGCCGATGCAGAGATCCTTGGAGTGCAGAACCACGCCGTCGGCGGTGGTATAGAAACAATTCACCGGGCACACCGCCGCACAGGGCGCGTCCGTACAGTGCATGCAGGCCATCGAGACCGAGCGTTCGCCCGGCTTGCCGTCGGCGATGGTGACGACCCGGCGGCGGTTGATGCCCCAAGGCACCTCGTGCTCGTTCTTGCAGGCCGTGACGCAGGCGTTGCACTCGATGCAACGGTCGGCGTCGCAGAGAAACTTCATACGTGCCATCGTCGTTGCTCCCTTATGCCGCCGCGATCTGGCAGAGAGTGACCTTGGGCTCCTGCATGCCCGTCGCGGGATCGTATCCGTAGGTGGTGATCGTGTTCGCGCTTTCGCCGAGCACGATCGGATCGGTGCCCTTCGGGTAGTTGCCGCGAAGATCCTTGCCCGCAAGCCAGCCGCCGAAATGGAAGGGCATCCATGCAACGCCCTTGCCGACCCGCTCGGTAACGAGCGCCTTCATCCTTGCCCTGGAATTGTTCTCGGCGCCGGTGACCCAGACCCAGCCACCGTCCTTGACACCGCGATCGGCGGCATCGGCGGGATTGATCTCGATGAACATGTCCTGCTGCAACTCGGCGAGCCACGGGTTTGTGCGCGTCTCCTCGCCGCCGCCCTCATATTCGACCAGACGGCCGGACGAGAGGATGAGCGGAAACTGCTTTGCAATGCCCTTCTCCACCGCGGCCTTCTGCACGGAGAATCCGATATTGGGCATCCGGAACTGCTTGGCGTCGGGCAGCGTCGGGTACTTGGCGACGAGATCGACACGTGGCGTATAGATCGGCTCGCGGTGAACCGGGATCGGATCGGGCAAGCCGAAGGCATTCATGCGTGCCTTGCCGTTGCCGTAGGGTACGCAGCCGTGCGCAAGCGCGACGCGCTGAATGCCGCCCGACAGATCGAGCGACCACGACACCGTGTCCGGATTGGCCGGATTGATCTTGTTGATCACGGCCATTTCCGCTTCGGTGAGCTCGGTGTCCCAGCCGAGCTTCTTCAGGCTCGCCAGCGTGAATTCCGGATAGCCATCCTGGATTCCCGACCCCAACGAATACGAGCCGTCCGCGAGCAGGCTTACCTTCCGCGTCGTGCCGTCCGGCAGCTTCTCCTCGCGCTCGACGCCGAACCGCGGCCGGAACGTGCCGCCGCCGTCCATCACGTGCAGATTGGTGTTGTAGAGCAGTGGCGTGCCGGGGTGCCTGACCTCGGGTGATCCCCAGCACGGCCAAGGCAGGCCGTAATAGTCGCCGCCAACCTCGGGATCGTCCTTCGGCGCCCGCATCGTCAGCATGTCGAACTTCGCCTGGTTCTTCATGTGCGCCTTGAGGCGCTCGGGCGATTGTCCGCAATAGCCGGTCGACCAGCTGCCGCGGTTCATCTCGCGCAGCACGTCCTCGGCCTCAGGCAGGTTGTTCTCGACCTTGATCTTCTTGAACATCTGATCGGCGAAGCCGAGCTTCTTCGCCATCAGATAGATGATTTCGAGATCGTCCTTCGACTCGAAGATCGGCTTCACAATCTGCTCGCCCCATTGCAGCGAGCGGTTGGAAGCGACGCGCGACCCCTTGCACTCGAACTGGGTGGCGACCGGGAGAATGTAGACGCCTTCGGTGCGTCCCGCCTCGACCGCGAGCGAGGCCCAGGTCGTCGGATGCGGATCGGCGATGACGAGCAGCTCGAGCGCCTTCAGGCCGTTGAGGGATTCAGGGATACGGGTGATGCTGTTGGAGGCGTGTCCCTGCACGAACACCGCCTTCACGTTGTCCTTCTGCGCAACCTGCTCCTTCGGCAACGTCACCGCCTCGAACCAGCGGGTCAGCGGAATGCCGGGGGTTTCCATGATCTGCTTGGAATCGAACCGCGCCTTCAGGAAGTCATAGTCGACCTCCCAGACCCGCGACCAGTGCTTCCAGGCGCCTTCGGCAAGGCCGTAGTAGAACGGCAGCGTGACGATATCGAGCCCGACATCGGTCGCGCCCTGCACGTTGTCGTGGCCTCGGAAGATGTTGGCGCCGGCGCCGGCCTTGCCGACATTGCCGGTCATCAGCAGCGCGATGCAGCTCGCCCGCACATTGGCGGTGCCGACGGTCTTCTGCGTCTGGCCCATGGCCCAGATCAACGTTGCCGGCTTCTCGGTGGCGAACATCTTGGCGACGCGCTTGAGCTGCTCGCCGGGAATGCCGGTGACGCGCTCGACTTCCTCAGGAGGCCATTTCTCGACCTCCTTCTTGAGGTCGTCGAAACCGTAGACGCGCTGCCGGATGAACTCCTTGTCCTCCCAGCCGTTCTGCAGGATGTGCCACATCATGCCGTAGAGCACCGGAATGTCGGTACCCGGCCGCATCCGCACATATTCGGTCGCGTGCGCGGCGGTGCGCGTCAGGCGCGGGTCGATGACGATGAAGTTGGCCCTTTGCAGCTCCTTGCCCTCGAGCAGATGCTGCAGCGAGACGGGATGCGCCTCGGCCGGATTGCCGCCCAGGATGACCTGCGTCTTCGCATTGCGGATGTCATTGTAGCTGTTGGTCATCGCGCCGTAGCCCCAGGTGTTGGCGACGCCGGTGACGGTGGTTGAATGGCAGATGCGGGCCTGGTGATCGGTATTGTTGGTGCCCCAGAACGCACCGAGCTTGCGGAACAGGTAGGCGCCTTCGTTGGTCATCTTGGCCGAGCCGAGCCAATAGACGGAATCGGGACCCGACTTCTCACGTACCGCCTGAATCTTGTCGCCGATCTCATTGATCGCGGTGTCCCAGGAGACGCGGGTCCACTGCCCGCCCACCAGCTTCATCGGATAGCGCAGCCGCCGCTCGCTGTGCACGAGCTCACGCACGGAAGCGCCCTTGGCGCAATGCGAGCCGCGATTGATCGGCGAATCCCAGCTCGGCTCCTGGCCGATCCATACCCCGTTCAAGACCTCGGCCGTCACCGTGCATCCAACCGAACAGTGCGTGCAGATGCTCTTGCGGACGGTCGCGCCCGCCGTGAGCGGACCGGCCGCCGCGGCTTCCGCCTTGCGCACGCTGCCGAGCGGCAAGGTGCCGAATGCGGCGAGCGCGCCGCCGGCAAGACCGGATTTGCGCAGGAAGCTGCGGCGGTCGAGGCCACCGGCCTGATCTGCAAGGGAGCTGGCGGCGGAGCCTTGGCGCAGGGAACGCTGGTTTGTTCGCTTGATCAGCACGGTCAACCTCCCTTGGCCGGATAACGATTGACGCGGTAGAACGCCTTGACGTGATCGGTTTCCTTGTAGCGCGCCTTGCGCTTCTCATCGTTGGTTTCGCTGTCGGCTTGCGCAGAGCCGACCAGA
The DNA here is from genome assembly GCF_054063355.1 of Bradyrhizobium sp. USDA 4502. Taxonomy (NCBI): domain Bacteria; kingdom Pseudomonadati; phylum Pseudomonadota; class Alphaproteobacteria; order Hyphomicrobiales; family Nitrobacteraceae; genus Bradyrhizobium; species Bradyrhizobium sp. USDA 4502. The sequence goes on along the minus strand of NZ_JBSSGF010000001.1, from coordinate 1,996,765 downwards.
GGCGTTGCCAGTGTCGCGCCGGCGCCCACCGTGCCGACGCCGACCTTGCGCAGGAAATCGCGGCGCCCGACTGTGGTAGTCCTGTCTTCACTCATCGCATCTCTCCTGGACCCGCGGATGCAGGTCAGTTCGCGAACGTGAATGCTTCTGTCTCGATCTCGATAAAGGCGCGACCAAGCGCACCGACCGCACGATAGAAGACGGCGCTCTCCGCGCGCTCGATGTCGACGAACAGCCGCCCCATCCAGGGCGCGACGTGTTTGCCGAAGAAGGCACGCTGCGTGTCGAACGGCGCCGGGAAACGCCCTCCCGCGAAACCTGCCATGATCTCGCACAGGATAGCCGCGTGATCTTCCGGCTCGGAATTGTTCGCGATGCGCTCGATCCCGGACGCAGCGAGGTCGGCGCGCAGCCTCGACAGCGGCCGCTCGTTGAGAAAGCCGGTCAGATAGTAGGAGGCGTAGGGCAAGAGTTCGCCGCGGCCGAGACCTGTGAACAGATCGAAATATTCGCGTTCGACCTTCGCCGCGACCGCATTGGCGGCGGATTCGGCCAGCGCGGCATGCGCGCGCCCAAGCGGCGTGGCATCGGCGGTCAACGCAGCCAGTTGATCGAGCAGTTTCTTCGATGGTGCGGCGGACAACAGCGTCGCGAGCAGCAGATATTCCTGCGCACGCGCGACATCGACAAAATCGATCGGCGCTTCGGCACGAAGCGGCTCGCTGTACAGATCAGGCCGCAAATGATCGCGCGAGATGCCTGTGGCGGCTTCGACGGCGATCACCCGTTGCGCGGGCACCTTGTTCCAGTTCGAAACAGAGGGCTGGCTGATGCCGATTTTGCGCGCAAGCTCTGCAACGCCGCCGGCGGCGTCAATGGCTCGCTCAAGGCCAGCATCGCGCACGTGGACCTCCATCCAAGTCCCGGGTGCTGATTTTGCTTTTCTTACAAAGCGCTAGCGAAGCCTAGTCCCGGCCCAACGGAGGGTCAATCGGCTCGCTATAGTCTGAGGCTATGGCCTTTCGTCGCGGTCCCTAGCGGGGCAGCGCACTGCCGTGCGTGCGGCGCTCAACCGGCACCTGTTCGCCGTCGGAGCTTTCCGCGACCGTTCGTTGCGTTGCAGCAGGATCAGGCGCGGATCCCGTGGTCGCGGCTTCTTCGGCGGCGATGCCCGGCAACTCGACCTCGCGCAATTCCTGCGAAGAATCCGCGACTTCAACCGAACGCTCAGGCGGCGCCTCGGCCGGCTTGCCGAGGCCGCCGACGATCCTGTCGATGAGCGCGGTGAGCTCAGCCTCGGAGCAATCCAGCGGGCCAAAGCCCGGCATCGCGGTCGGGTCGTTGAAGTCCCAGGCGTTCTCGGCAAGCCCGACAAAGTCGCGGATGACGGGATCGGCGCTCCAGGCGCGACGAAGCGCCGCACGCGTCAGCTCCTGCGGGATTCCCTTGCGCAGGAACGCCGTGATGTCGGTCGCCGAGGTAATCGAGTCAATCGAAGGCAGGCTCGAAAGATCGAACTCCGCGTCGTCGTCTTTGACTGCTGGCGGCGGCGACTGCATGTCGTCGCGCATGGCCGGGTCCGGTGGCGTGGCGTTCGCCTTTGCCTCCTGCTTGCGGCGGGACCAGCGCGTCAGGAACTTGTCCTCACTCATTCGTGTCCGCCTTCATGCTGCCGGCGCGCGAGCGCCTCGGGATCGGCCTGCCGTCGCTTGCGCTTGAAGAACTCACGTTCGACGTGGTGCTCGGCCACGAAGCTTTCAATCTGCTCACGCAGCATCTCGGGCATGGGGACGGCCTCGACCAGATTCGCACCGGCCTCCGTGAACGCCTCGCCCTCCGAAGGATCGGCGGTCGCGGCAGCCACCGAGTAGGGCCAGGCGCCTTCGGCCGGCGACAAGACGGTCCAGATGGCCGGACTGCCCGAGACGAGATTGTCGCGATAGCGCGCCGTCTCGGAACCATAGAGATCGACCATGGCGCTGCCGGCATAGAACAGCGTCGTCCCGTTCTCTTCGCGAAGCACCGTCCAGGGTTTGGTGTCCGGCTCGTCAGGCAGCACGGCAACCGCGCGCCAGACGAAATCGGTCCACGGCGAGTCCGCCTGATGCCGCTCGACCACGACGCCGACGGGGACGCGCACAAGCGGCAGCGCGGCCGGACTCATGTCGCCATCTCCAGATGTTTGACCGGCAGCCCCGTCAGCAAATTCTGCGGCTTCATCCGCAGCTTCTGATCGGCGTTCATCGACAGAATGAGATAAACCGGCTCGCCCCGCATCTCGTCTGCGGCCGCGTTCGTGTCCGCAAACATCAGACGGAACAATGAAAGCACGCGTCCTGCGCTGCGGTCGTCGAGCTGCTCGCCATGCCAGAGACGGTCGCCGAGTCTGGTCGCGTCGGCGTCGAGCCCGACATACCAGGTGAGACGTGCATCACGCAGCTCGCGCAGCGGCTCAATGCTGACGTCGATCCCGAGCAGATGGGAGATCCAGCGCACCATCGCCTGCGCCAGCGCCGCCGGCCCGCGGCCGCCTGCGGTGAGGTCGAATGCCATGTCGAACTGGTCGCTCCGGCGCCAGTAATCGCCGGCATTGTCCTCGCGCAAGACGTCGAGCTCGGCATCGGTCACCGCCCCCAGCATCGACATCAGCGAGAGCACCGGGGTCGGAGTCTGTCCCCCGACGACCTCTTCATCGCCGAGCAGCAGGGCCTGCTCCTGCGGCAGGATGCGCTGCGGGCGGAAGAACAGCTCGGCTGCGCGCAGCACGAACGGATCATCGCAGCCGTCGAGCGCATTGCGCAGGATCACGTGGACGAGCTGATTGACGAACAGCGGCGGCAAGTCGTTCGTCCCGGACCGGACGGTTGCAAGATAGGCCTGCTCCAGCGTCGGATGCCGCAGGAGGAGATCGCGGAAGGCAAGCACGAGCCGCCAGTTCTCCCGAGCATCCGCATCGACGATCGCGTCAATCTCTTCCGCGCCGACCGGCCTGCGGGGAGCCGCGAGCAGCGCGCGGTGCAGCCGCCGCTCGACCGGGCATGCTTCGTCCGGCGGAACCAGCTCCGGACGAGCAAAATAGGCCTTCAGGAACTCGTCGGTGACGCAAAGCCCCCCGCTCTCGTCGCGATCGAGCAGATGGTGGCCGCACGCGATCCAGAAATCATTCATCGGTGCCGCGACTCCCCACTCATATCGGCAAGCTTGAGATCACCGTCAGGCTCGACATCGTCTTCGACTTCCATGAACGAGAACGCCTTGCCGTGTCCCTGACCCTGACGCAGCTGCAGCCTGCGGAACGACTCCCGGACTTCGCCGTCGCTCACCGAACGGTGAACGGCAATGAGCGAGCTGACCGGATGGTTGCAGAGCGACTGCGCGAAGGCGACCTCCTCTTCCGCCGCCGTCCGCGCGGTCGCCAGATTCGGCGCTCCGAAACGATCGATCAATTGCCTGGCGAGGCGGTCGATCAGCGCGCTGCAATCGTTCTCGGTCGCAGGCACAATCTGCACCAGCGTCGACCAGCCCCAGGACTGCACGCCGAGGAAGCCACTGCGGAACGCGACGCGGGCCTTGCCGGTCAGCTTCGTCGGATCCTGATCGCAGAAGCGGAAGGCACCGGAGACGGCCCATTCGCCCGGCTCGGCCGCCACATCGAATACGAAGGTGTCGGAGGGATCGAGCGCGATGCTGCGGAGCAGTTTCACAGCCGCGGCCCTCCGAGCTTCGGATCGAACCAGGACGGCGTTCCGAGCGCCTTGACGAGTACGCTGCGTTCGATCCTGTCGGCGCCGACGCGGCGCGTGAGGAGATCGCCGCCGTCATCGATCCGCAGCACGGTTCGCCGCTCGCGGGGGATCCGGCTGAGATAGTCGCGCGCGAGGCTGCCAAAGCCATCGGTCTGCCAGCTATCGATCGCCCGCATCAGGTGCCGCGCAAAGCTCTCGGTCACCTGCACGGCTCCTGCTTCGCCAAACCCCTCCTCATCCAGCGCGGACGCGAGCGGATGGACGCCTGGTCCCTGATCGGCCATTGCAACCGTCCGGATCATGGCGCCGAACACCAGCCAGGCAGGCGGCTCGTCCTCGCGCGCGGACGTCGGCCATCCCAGCCGTCCGCCGCCCACCAGCCCACCGTCAATCGCGACGGTGTCGGGCCAGCCGATCGCGACCGTCTTGTGCGGCGGCGCATAGGCGCGCAGGGCGTCGGTGAGCGCGACCATGCCGGCATAGAAGGCGCGCCGTGCGGTGGCCAAGGGCTCGCCCGGCTCGAGCACCACGGCGAATTCGGCAAGATCGAACCGCCCGACATACACCAGCGTGCCGGCACCGCTTTTGGGTGCAATGCGGCAAGCGTGAGCAAAGGCGTCTCCGCTCTCACGCAACCGGACGAGCGTGAATGGCGGCGGCAGATGGATCGCTTCCGTCACGGAGACGCGGCTGGTCGGGGTCGACCGCAAGGGCCGTCCTCCACTTTCCTTTTCCTTCCGATAGTGAATATCTATACGAGGTGAAGGAATGGCGCGAGTCCGCAAGACGGCGCCGCACCCGCGGAGGGATCGACCTGGAGCAGCCAGCGAAGACCGTCCTGATCTGCTCGTGTGAAGACACGATGCGCCTTGACGTGGCCGCGATCCTGCGTGGATGTCCCAACTGCGAGATCAGGAGCCATCGTCATCTCTGCGGCGCCGAGCTCGAAGATTTCCGCAACGCCGCGAAAGCCGACGGCCCGCTGACCGTCGCCTGCACGCAGCAGGCCGGCCAGTTCACCAATGAGATGGGCGAACGCGCCGGCCCGATCAGCTTCGTCAACATCCGCGAGACGGCGGGCTGGTCGCGCGACGGCGCGAAGGCGGGCCCGAAGATGGCGGCGCTGCTTGCAGCGGCGGCGGTTCCCGCGCCGGACTATCCGCTGGTCACATTGTCGAGCGATGGCATCATCCTGATCTATGGGCGCGACGAGACCGCGATCGAGGCTGGCCGGCTGCTGGCGGACCATCTCGACGTCACGGTCATGCTCAGGAAGCCGGCGGACGTCGTGCCGCCTGCCGCGGCCGTGTTCCCGATCGTGCAGGGCACGATCCGCAATGCGCGGGGGCACTTTGGCGGCTTCGAGCTCGCGATCGACGACTACGCGCAGCCACGCCCGTCCTCACGCGCCCGCTTCGAGTTCGAAGCCCCGCGCAACGGCGCGATCTCGCGCTGCGATCTCGTGCTCGACCTCTCCGGCGAGCCGCCTCTGTTTCCCGCACACGATCTGCGAGACGGCTATCTCCGCGCGGATCCGAGAGATCCCGCGGCCATGCTGCGTGCGGTGCTCGCCGCCCGCGATCTCGTCGGAAGCTTCGACAAGCCGAGATATGTCGACTTCACACCCAGCCTCTGCGCGCATTCCCGCTCGAAGCTGATCGGATGCCATCGCTGCCTCGATTTGTGCCCGACCGGCGCGATCACGCCGGACGGCGACCATGTCGCAGTCAACGCGGAGGTGTGCGCAGGCTGCGGGCAATGTGCGGCCGCCTGCCCCACCGGAGCGGCATCCTACGCGCTGCCACCCGCCGATACCCAGTTGCAGATCCTCCGCGCCATGTTGCGCGCCTATCGCGAGGCCGGCGGCACACATCCGGTCCTGCTGCTGCATGACAGCCAGCACGGCACGCCGCTGATCGATGCGCTCGCCCGCCATGGCGACGGATTGCCGGCCAATGTGCTTCCCCTCGCCGTCAACGAGCTGACGCAGGTCGGCCTGGAAGCCATCATCGGCGCCTTCGCCTATGGCGCGGCTGCCGTGCGGCTCCTGCTGCGCGCCAAGCCACGACACGACGTGACCGGATCGTTGCTGACGATCCGGATGGCCGAGACCATTCTCGCCGGACTCGGATTTGACGGCCGCCGCGTGAGCACGATCGAAACCGACGATCCCGACACTCTGGCCGAGCAACTGACGGGGATTGGCCCCCTCGCCGGCCTCGAAAATCCCGCGACTTTCCTGACGGTCGGCAAACGCGGCGATCTGCTTCGCTTCGGCTTGAGCGAACTGCATCGCCTCGCCCCCAAGCCGGTTGACGTGATCGCCTTGCCTGAGGGTGCACCTATCGGTGCGATCACCGTCGACGTCGCCGGTTGCACGCTGTGCCTGTCCTGTGTTTCGGCCTGCCCAACCGGCGCGCTCCGCGCCGATCCCGACCGCCCTGTCCTCAAATTCGTGGAGGACGCCTGCGTGCAGTGCGGTTTGTGTCAGAGCACCTGTCCTGAAAAAGTCATCAGGCTCGCCCCGCAGATCGATTTCCGGGCAAGACGCGCGCCGGCGCGGGTGATCAAGGAAGAAGAACCTGCCCTGTGTATTCGCTGTGGCACGCCGTTCGGCGTCAAGAGCACGATCGATCGGATCGCGACCAAACTCGAGGGACGGCATTGGATGTACCCTGCCGGGGACCGCCGGACCGAGGCCTTGCGGATGTGCGCCGATTGCCGGGTCATCGTCATGAGCGAACAGCAGTTCGATCCGATCCAGGACGTGCCGGAACGCGCGCCGCCACGAACGACGGATGACTACCTGCGTCAACGCGAGAACAAGGACTAGCCGCATGCCTCGATTCATGAAGGTTCTGTCGACGTGCCTTGTCACCACCGCCCTTGGCGGCACAGCCGTCGAGGCCGCCGCTCTTACCAAAGCCGAAAAGGTTGCACTCAAGCAGGCGGTGGTCGCCTGCAAGGCCGAGGCGAAGGGCAAGAAGATCAAGTGGCTGTCCCGCCGCAAATACGTCAACCAGTGCGTCGTGGCGGCGCTCAAGGAACATCCCAGCATTAGTATCGCCCGCATGCTCAAGGAGAACCCGGAGCTGACGAAAATTCCGGTGGAGCAATGGCCGGGGTATTAAAGTCTCATATCGCGGCTTGACGCCTTCGCTTGAGTATGCGCAAGGCGGCTAGCACCAACGCGGGCTATTTCGACGTCGCACGCGCCAGGAAGTCTGTGAGCGCGCGGCGATCTTCGGCCGAGCCGATCTGCTGCTCCGGCATCTTCGTGCCGGGCGTATAGGCGTTCGGCCCGATCTCGAACAATTTTGAGACGGTGTCCGGCGTCCAGACGATGTCCATCGTCTTGAGTGCGTCGGAGAAGCGATAGCCCGGCAGCGAGGCGATCTTCCGACCGAACAGTCCGGCAAGGGTCGGACCGGCACGCTGCACCTCCGTCTCCGACAATGTGTGACAGGCGACGCAGGCCCTGAAGACTTCGGCACCGTGGTCGTCGGCATAGGCGGCGAGCGGGTCCCCCGGCGTGCCCACCACGTTCGATCCGATCGCCGCGCCGGTCAGTGCATTCCAGCGCCTGATCTTGCCGTCGGCGCCGCCGGTCAGGAGCGTCACGCCATCGGGCAGGAATGCAACCGACCAAACCGGCCCGCCCAGCCCGGCGAACGTGCGCAGCACGCTGCGCGCCTTGCGATCGACGATCGCCACCGTGCCGTCAATTGCCGCCGCGGCGATCAAGGCGCCGTCATGCGAGACCGCCAAGGCGACGATCGGCGTGGCGCCGGCGATGACCTCGCCGCTTGCCTTGCCGTCGGCCGTCATCATGCGCAGCTTGCCGTCCGCTGCGCCGGTGACGATTTCGCCGTCAGGCGAGATGGCCACGGCATTCAGCGGCAACGGCACCGTGACGACCTCGGCGCTGCCGTCCGGCAGGCGCCAGATCCGCACCGTCAGATCGTAGCCCACGCTCACCAGCGACTGTCCGTCGGGGGCAAAGGCCACGCCATTCACGTTTTGCGAGTGACCTTGCAGCACGCGCGAGCCCCCGTCGGACAACGACGAGAGCCGCACGGTATGGTCCCACGAGGCGGATGCGAGCTTGGATGCATCGGGCGAAACGGCGAGCCCGACGATGGGTCCCGTATGGTCCGCGAAAACCCGGTCCGGCTGCGGCCGGCCCGACGTCCAGATCGCAATCCGGCCATCCGCACCCGCCGTTGCCATTCTTCCATCGCCGAGGAAGGCGACCGCATTCACCGCACCCGAATGGAAACGAAGCACCTGCTCCGCCGACTCGGTTGCCAGCGACCATCGGATCGCCGCAGTGTCGAAGCTGCCCGACAGAACCGTCCTGCCGTCGCCTAAAACGGCGATCGCGCGGACAGGTCCGCCGTGTCCGGCCAATTGCGCTTGCGCGGGTTGCAGCGCAAGAAGCAACGATGCCGTCACAAGGAACGTGGCGAGGCGCAAAATCAAATCCATGGCCGTCGGAGACACTCGCAGCGAAGCCCCGGGCCATTCTGCCCGTTTTTGCTGCCCGGCCAAAGTGCTCCCTGGCGTCCATCGGCCCCGCCGGCGGTCATTCTGAAAATCTGGCGTGTCCATGGGCGACGGGCTTGGCCCCTGGCAACAACGTGCCCATTTCACCAGTAATCAACAAGGGAGTTCGTATTCGGTTCGGGGTGCGACAAGCGGCGCCTTGAAGAGCGGCCCACGCGGTCGCAGTCTTGGTAAAGGCGCCTCACAATCGAGGTCGAACATGCAAATACATCCGAAAGCATATCTGCAGTTCATCTCGCGCATTTGGCATTCTCGCGTGTTGCCGCCGCGGGATCGCAATCCCACCAGCCGGGACGCGTCGCCACTGCTGATCTACATCGCTGCGGTGTTGGCGCTGCTACTGGCAATTCTGATAGTCGATCGCCACGGTGCGCCGTTTCAATTCCCAGAACATGTCGGCGATCCCGCTGAGATCAACCCGATCTTCATGAGTTTTTGAAACACAGCGCGCGACGGGGGCTGCGCAAGCGAACAAGCCGTCCGACGCGTCGCGCTGTTCAACGCCAGACGATTTCCAGCCCGCTCATCCCGAACCGAATGCGTTCGGATGCGACGGCACCATTCTCTCTATTGCTGAGTTCCCCTCGGAAACACCAGCGATCGATCGTCGAAATCTTCAACCGGCAGCTTATCTTGCACAGCGGGCATCCCTGCCACCGATGTGTGGCTCACGGACGATGGATGCGATCTCGGGACATTCGTCGCAGCCAGAAAAAGCGCGAGGGCGGTCAGGCCGGCGATCATCAGGAGCTTCATGCGAACCTCCGTTGGTTCTGAGAAATTCCTGACTAGTGCAGGACTCGACGTCCCCCTGTGAGATCGCTCACAACTCTCCTTTTGTTGATCAGCGCTGGAGCCGATGCCTCGGCTCCAGCCCCCTCCCAACCCGCCTATGGCAAATCTTTCGGGCGCGGCCACAGGCCGCCTTCGGACCAGGATTCGGATTCATCGGGCGACAACGAATCCGCGCCACCGCCGGTTCGTGAGGGATCGACATTGAGCCATCGGCGCAATTCGAGCTTGCCGATCTGGTTGCGGTGGACCTCGTCGGGGCCGTCGGCCAGTCGCAACAAGCGAGTCGTCGCGAGCGCTGCCGAAAGGAAATGGTCGTTGTTGGTGCCGCCTCCCCCGAACGCCTGGATCGCCCAGTCAACAATGGTCTGCGCCATGTTCGGCGCAACGACCTTGATCATCGCGATTTCCTGCCGCGCTGCCTTGTTGCCGACCGTGTCCATCATGTAGGCAGCTCTGAGCGTCAGCAGCCGCGCCTGGTCGATCTTCATGCGCGCTTCGGCCACCCGCTCGAGCGTCACGGTTTGCTCGGCGAGAGGCTTGCCGAAGGCGACACGTTTCAGCGCGCGCCGGCACATGCGCTCGAGCACGCGCTCGGAGAGGCCGATCAACCGCATGCAATGATGAATGCGTCCGGGCCCGAGCCGACCCTGCGCGATCTCGAACCCACGCCCCTCGCCGAGCAGCATGTTGGCGGCCGGCACGCGTACATTGGTGAATATCACCTCGGATGCACGATCCGGTACGCCGTAGAAGCCGAGCACGGGCAGCGAACGGACGACATGCACGCCGGGCGTCTCCTTCGGCACGAGGATCATCGACTGACGCTTGTGACGATCCGGATTCTGCGGATCGGTCTGCCCCATGAAGATGATGATCTTGCATCGCGGATCGGTGGCGCCCGTGGTGTACCATTTGCGACCGTTGATCACGTAATCGTCGCCATCACGGACGATCGAGCTGGCCACATTGGTCGCGTCGGACGAGGCGACGTCGGGCTCCGTCATCGCAAAGGAAGAACGGATCTCGCCGGCCAGCAAGGGCTTCAGCCAGCGGTCCTTCTGCGCCTCCGTACCGTAGCGCAGGATGGTCTCCATGTTGCCCGTGTCAGGAGCACTGCAATTGAAGACCTCGGGAGCAAGATGCGAACGCCCCATGATCTCGCATAGCGGGGCATATTCGAGATTGGTCAGCCCGTCCTCGTGAGTGGGCAGAAACAGGTTCCACAGGCCGGCCAGTTGTGCGAGCGGCTTCAGTTCCTCGACGACCGGATGCACAGCCCAGGGCCCGAGCCGCTCGGCCTCCTGATAGTATCGGCGCTCGTTCGGATAGATGTGCTCCATCATGAAGCGCTGGAGACGCGCGGCCAGTTGCTGGCTGCGCTCGCTTTGGGTGATATCCACGTCGATTCTCCTTACCGGCCGCGCAGGCCGTCCCTGAGCGTGTTTCGGGTGATTTTTCCGGATTCCGTCTTCGGCAGGTCGTCCAGCACGCGAATGTCGACCGGGCATTTGTAGGCCGCCAGTCGCTCGCGGCAGAAGCGCGAGAGCGCGGCGACGTCGATCACGGTGCCGGGTTGAGCGGAGACGAAGGCGACCACCGTCTCGCCGCGATAGGGATCGGCGGCGCCGACGACGGCTGCCTCGCGCACGCCCGGAAAGCCATAGATCACGTCTTCGACTTCACGCGGCCAGACCTTGAAGCCGGAGGCGGAGATCATGTCCTTCTTGCGATCCACGAGGTAGAACCAGCCGCTCTCGTCAAAGAAGCCGACGTCGCCGCTATGCAGCCAGCCGTTGGTCAGCACCTCGTCGGTTTCCGCCGGCTTTCTCCAGTAACCGGCCATCACGCCTGAGCCACGCACAACCACCTCGCCATGCGCGCCGGGTCCGAGCGGGCGGCGCTCGTCGTCGACGACGATCGCATCGGCGCCCGAAGTCGGCCTGCCGATCGACAGCGCGCCTGAGTCGGGATCGACCGGAATCCGACCTTCGTTGGGCGCAAGATGGCTTGCAGAGGTCAGTTCGGTCATTCCATAGGAACTGCGGATCGCCCGTCCAAACCGTCTCGCAAAGGCATCGATGACCGAGGGCGCGATCGGCGCGCCGCCGGAATAGATATGTACGAAGCTCTCGAAATGCCGGCTCGTTGCGTCGGCCTGGTTCATCAGCGCGATGTATGCGGTGATGGCACCGACGATGAATGTCGGCCGCCATTCAAGGAAGGCATCGAGCGCGACCTGGGGCTGGAAGCGATAGGTCAGCACCATCGCTGCACGCGCGGCAAACGCCGCGACCATCTGGATTTCAAAGCCGGTGATATGGAACAGCGGCGCGACCCCAAAGATGCACGACGTGCCGTTCAATTCGAAATGATCGCAACAGATCAACGCGGTCGCCACCAGATTGCGATGCGTGAGCATGGCGCCCTTTGGAACGCCCGTGGTTCCGGAGGTATACAAGAGAAGGGCGATGTCGTCGGACGTCAGAACCGGTGCCGGTGGTGCGGCTGCATTTTCGGCGAAAACCGTCGCCAGCGCCCGGGCCTGCGGAGCTGCGCCCGGCACCGGCAGCACCCGGACATCGTTTCGCAGCTGGAATTCCCGAGCGCCGGTCCAGAACACCAGCTCGGAATCGACCGAACCGGCGGCCAGGAAAACGTTCTCCCATTGATCGTCGTGGCAGATCACCGCCTTCGGCTCGCAATCCCCGAACAGCTTGCGAAGCTCTGGCGTGCGGTACATCGGGTTGAGGCTGACGACGATGGCCCCGACCTTCCAGGCCGCTACGCTGACGATGACGAACTGCGGCACATTCTGAAGAATGACGGCGACCCGATCGCCGCGCCCGACTCCTTTTTGCGCGAAGCGGGCGGCGAGCCGGTCGCTGAGCCGATCGATATCGGCATAGGTCTGCGTCGCATCGAAATAGAACACGGCCGGCGCCTCGCGCGGCGCGGCTCGAAACAGATCAAGCGCCGTCCGCCTTCCGGGATCGGGCGGAGCGACCGATTCCCCGAGCCGCGCGCGCAGCCGGCCCGCGGCTTCCTCGTAAGCGCGTGCACGCGACACGGAATCCAGGTCGACAGTCATCGCCGCTTGCCACCACTGTCGCAACGATGGCAGCCCCGTCCGGGCCGGCGGCCGCTATAGCCCGCCGCCACCTGGCGCAGCAGGAACCGTGGCAAAAGGCGTTCGCCGCCACTACTCATTGGCACTTTTTCCTCGATAGACCGAGCCGAGACGCGCATGCGGAAGCGCGGCACGGCTTGCAAGGGGCGGCTGGGCCGCCCCACTCTCTTTTGCTTGAATGACAACGCGCGTGCGCCGGATGTGGAGACGCACCAACACCTGTGCAGCTTCGACATCGCGCGCCCGGATCGCGTCCATGATCAGGACATGCTGGGGATCGGAGAACGGAAACCCGTCCTTGGCATAGGTCTCGCTCACAAACTGTCGCCGGAAATGCTGCGTGCTGTTCCAGAAGCGTTCGACCATCGCGAGCAGTTGCGGCATCCGCGCCCGCGAATAGGTCCGTAGATGAAACTCCCGATCAAGCTGGATGTATTCCTCGAGCGTGGTGACCTGCTCAAGTTCGCGCACAATGCGGTCAAGCGTCTCGATATCCTCGTCGGTCAGATTTGGAACGCTTTCGCCGATGGCAAGCGGCTCGACCGCTTCACGGATCTTGTAGATCTCGATCGATTCTTCCGAATTGACGTCCGCAATCCAGGCGCCACGGTTCGGCGCCATCACGACGAGCCCCTCGTTCTCGAGCTGCTTCAGCGCCTCGCGCACGGGAATGCGGCTGGCTCCGAAATGGGCCGCAAGAAGCTCCTGCCGAATCCGCGTGCCTGGCCGCATCTCGCCGCTCAGCACCGCGCTGCGAATCTCGCTTGCGATCCTCTCGCTCATCAGGCGACGGGACTCCGGATCGTCCTCATTGCCGTCCCGCGTCATGTCCTTCCAATGGGGAGGCCGCTGATAAGGACTCATGAAAGGCCCTCCTTCAATGAATGGCCGCGTACATGATCTTGTCCTCGGTCGCATCAGCCCGTGCCATTTCCTCGACGATACGTCCGCCGCGAGCGACCAGGATCCGATCCGAGATAGCCAGAATCTCCGGCAGATAGGAAGAAATAACGACAACCGCCTTGTTCTCGCGCGCCAGCCTGCGAATCGCCTCGTGAATTTGTGGAATGGCGCTCACATCGACACCACGCGTCGGTTCGTCGAAGATGACCACCGTAGGCTCCTGGGCCAGAGACTTTCCCACCACGACTTTCTGCTGGTTGCCGCCGGAATATTCGACAATCTTCAGCGTCCGCTTCAATGCAGAGATCGAGAGCGCCGAGATCCATTGATCGGCGATCCGTTTCATCTCGCGCGCGGAGTAAAGGAACCGCTTGACGCGCGGCGACGACAGATAGCCAAGATAGATATTCTGATCCACCGTCATCGTCTCGAAGAAACCGTCGACCTTGCGATCCTCGGTGATGTAGGCGATTCCGTCGCGCACCGCCTGCCGCGGCACCCGGTAGCGGACCGGCTTGTCCCGCAGATAGATCATCCCGCCGCGCAGGAAGTTGCGCTTGCGGGCGCCGCTGACGATCTGCGCGATCTCGGAGCGCCCTGCCCCGACCAGCCCGAAGATCCCGACGACTTCTCCGTTGAACACCGAGAACGACATATTCTTGACGATGCTGCCCATCGTCACGTTCTCGACCGAAAGCACCTTCTCACCGCGGGAGGCAAGCGGCTTCGGCGCATCCGGATCAGCCCCGTGGGTCGCGTACTGCGCTGCGGTTTCCTCACGGCCAACCATCATCCGCACGAGCGCGTCCCGCGTGACGTCCTTCGCCGGTACGGTGGCGACCAGCTTGCCGTCGCGAAGCACGGTGATGCGATCGGCGATGTTCAATGCCTCTTCCAGCGCATGCGAGATGAAGATGATCCCGGCGCCCTTCTCCTTCAGGGTGTTGAGAAGATGGAACAGATGCTGCGTCTCTTCGGGGGTCAGCGATGCGGTCGGCTCATCAAAGATGAAGACCTGGGCGTTGTGGCGAACCGCACGCACGATTTCGACCATCTGCCGCTTGGCCGTTCCGAGATTCTCCACCAGCACCAGCGGGTCGACGTTGAAGTTCATCGATTGCAGCGACTGGGTCGCGGCGATGTTGATCTTGCTGTAGACCGTGACCCATTTCTCCATGCCGAGTTCAAGGTTCTGCGCCACCGTCATGGAGGGGACCAGGCTGGATTCCTGGTAGACCATCGCCACCCCACCCTCGAGCGCTTCCTTTGGCGACGCGAACGAGACCTTGCGCCCCTGGATCAGGTAGTCGCCGGAGGTCAGCACGATCGCACCGGCAATCGCCTTGCAGAGCGTCGATTTCCCCGCGCCGTTTTCTCCCAGCAGCGCGTGGATTTCGCCCGGCCGCAGATCGAAATTGACGCCATCGATCGCGTGCAGGCCACCATAGACCTTGCTGCCGTTGACGATCTGAAGCAGCTGGGTCCCTGCCCGTTGTTCGGCCGGCATGGCGTTCATCCTTCTTGCATGCCGCGGCCAGGCGGCAGTTCGACGAGGCAATCGCGTCCCTTGGACACCGCCAGCACACGCGAGCCGATCGGGCGGACGGCGGTGATTCCATGAACCCGACCATCGACCCGGCTGTGCAGCGTCTCGGTCGCCGCGCCCCTGGCGTCGAGCCGGGCGACAAGGCCATAGGAACGCGGCGGGGCCCACGGCTTCTGGATGCCGAGTTTCTTGATGCGGCCGATCTGGGTCGGTTCGCGCGGATTGAGGCGACCATCCAGCGCCGGCCCGATCCAAAGCTCAGGTGGCACCGTCCGCATCATCTCTTCGCAGAATGCCCGCTCGCGCAGGACGAATTCGGTCAATTGCGTGCGGAGCGCGAGGAAGGCCATCCAGACCTCACCATTCTCGCCTCGGGCAAGACGCGCCGGGTAGCCGGTATGATTCTTGACGATCACGCGCCTGTCGTCACCCGCACGTGAAAAAGCGGTCAGGCGGTGGGCCCAGGACTCGGCGACCCACACATCCTTGCCGTCACCGGATACGACCACGCCGAGCGGCCATGCGAGCTTGTCCGCACGCGCGCTCGCACCGCCGAGCGAGGAATTGCAGGCAATGAGCCGGCCCGACGGGGCGCGGTTCTGCATCAGGTCGGTCAGCCAATGCTCTGGCCGATTGTTTCGCGAACCGTCGGTCAGGTAGATCGCCCCGTCCGGCGCGACCGTCACCGACAACGGACAGGCAATCTTCTCACCACCGACGCTTTCGAGCTTGCCGGCGATCTCGCCAGTTGGCGAAAGCGCCACCAACCCCACGCCGGAGACGCAGGCGAGCAGCCGGCCGTCCGGCGTGCAGGCAAGCCCGCCGACCGGGCCGTCGAGCGTCGCGAACGCCGCGCGCGTGTTGAAGTCGTCTCCCGTGCAACGCAGGACGCGGTTGCCGGTCGAGACATAGAGCGCACCGTCCTGCCCGAGCGCGATGTCGTCCGGCCGCTCGATCTCTTCGCCGAGCTGGCGGGCCTGATCGAGCCGCTGGTTCGGGGAGAAGGCGCCGTCGAGCACCGGAATGCCGTGAACTTCCCGGTTCGGGGACAACACGCGATCGATGATATCGCCAAGCAGAGACATGGCTCAGGCCCCTCCCCAATAGGACTTGTGCGCTTCCCAGGTCGGGTCGGCGTCCTGCAGGCGGATACGGCCGATGCGGTTGTTCTCCAGACCCCCGATATAGAGATAGCCCTTGTGTTCACGGACCGACGTGATGGTCGGATGCGAAAGCCCGCCCGGATCCCAGAGCGATTCCGTCACCACGCCATTGTCGTCGAACTTGACCACGCAGCCGTAGTTGATGCCCGGACACAGCCATTCGTCCGGCGGGATCTGCTTGACCATGCGAGTACGGAAAACAGGGTTGCGCATCGCAAGGTCGTAGACCGGCGTGCGCAGGCCGACGAAAGCGAGCCAATACTTGCCGTCGGATGCGCGGTTGATGTTGTCGCAATAGCCCGGAAGGTTGTCGATCAGGATTTCGCTGGTGCCCGCCTTCGGGCCGGCGATCCAGAAGCGGTTGATCTGGCATAGCCAGGTGCTCGCCCACAGCACCGACTGACCGTCATGCGAAATGCAGATGCCGTTGGGAAACGTCAGGTTCTTGAGGACCGTCCTGGTGATCCCGGTTTTCGGATCGTGGCAGATCAGCCGGCCGTTGCCGCGCCCCTCAAAGCCGTCGAGCGCCCAGTCGGTCAGTTCATAGCGGGTCGAGGCCTCGCTGAAATAGATCTTGCCGTCGGGCGCGACGTCGAGGTCGTCAGCGAGATAGAGCCGCGAATCGTCCTTGAGGCGTGTACGCGTGCGCGTGGTGCGGTCGGTGACCTTGAAGACTGAACGATCGGGCTTCACACCGTAAACGCCCATGCCCGCGATGCAGACGAGCAGGTTCTGATCCCGATCGAACGCCAACCCGAGGGGCCGGCCGCCGATGCGTGCGAATTCCTCGCGCACGGTATAGTCAGGCGCGAGAAAGCGGATGATCGAACCGTTGCGGTTGACGGTGTAGAGGTTGTCCTTGCGGTCAAGGATGATGTCTTCCGGGCCTTCGATCATGTTGAGCGCGATCGCTTCCGCGTTCTTCAGGCGATCGTTCTCCGCGAACGGCGTGCCGCTGCCCCGCTCGACCGACGGCGGCGGCTCGAAATCAACCCAGCTTGGGGTGACGTAGACCTTTTGCAGCACCTTGCCCTTGTTCTTGATCCACTTCACGTTGAAGCCGACCGCAAGCAGCAGGATGATGCCGATGATGGCGGTCGTCAGGTTGCCGGAGATGCCGAGCCGAACCATGCCGCTGGTGAGCATGAAGATGATCGCCGCGCCCATGACGGCGCGCGCGATGGTACCGCGGCCGCCGGCCAGGCTGATGCCGCCGAGCACCACCGCGGCCAGCGCGTTGATCTCCCAGCCGACGCCGGTGTCGGTGCCCGAGCTGCTCTGCCGCGCGGCATAGAGGATCCCCGCCAGCGCCGCGATCGCGCCCGACATCACATAGGCGGAGAACAGCACGCGCTTGACGTTGACGCCGGCGTGGCGGGCCGCCTTGCGGCTCGACCCGACCGCCATGATGTGGACGCCGGGCTTGATGCGGGTGAGGAAGAAGTGGGTTCCGACCGCAAGCAGGATCAGCACCAGCATGTTGAAGGGAATGCCGAGAACCCTCCCCGAGCCCATGAAGTCCCACGTACTGGACCCGCTGTCGATGCTCGCGAGTTCGTTCGTGAACGCAACCGTCACCTTGTTGTAGGCGGCGCGGACGATGATGAGGACGACGAGCGTCGTCAGGAACGGCCGGGTCTTGCCGTAGGCAATCAGGCCGCCGTTGATCGCGCCCATCGCCGCACCGAACAGGACCACAAGCACGATCGTCACGGGCAGCGGCAGCCCGAGGATGAGATACAGATAGAGCGCGAGGAAGTTCGACATCGCGAACACCGCGCCGACCGACAGGTCGATGCCGCCCGACAGCACGGAGAAGGCCATCGCGACCGCGACCATGCCCTGCTCCGCGAAATTCCGCATCAGTTCCTGCAGGCTGCCCGCCGTCAGGTAGCGCGGGATCATGATCGCGAAGGCCAGGAAAACCGCGATCGTCAGCGTGAATGGAATGATCGGCTCCATCCAGCGCTTCTCAAGCAGTTCGCCCAGGAACAACTGGGGCGAATGGCGGTGCCAGGCTCGTTGCAGGCTCTTCATCAACAGACTCCGGCGGGCTCGGCGCAGCAGCGGCCGAACGGCGGGACGACACGGGGGATTTGGATCGACAGCTCCGGCCTGCCCGCGCCGCGGTGGGCGCGGGCGCCGGAACGACTTACTTCGCGCCCTTCGGGATGCTGAAGCAGTACATGCGATCGTCCTTCGACTTCACCCAGGCGGGGGTCGTGTAATAGGCGATGTTCTTCGCGCCCGGCTTGTCGCCGCTCTGCAACAGCGCAATCACCGCGTCGGCGATGGTCTGGCCCTGCACGTCGGCGCGATACGACAGGTTCGCGGAGAACGCGCCTTGCTCGAGCAGATCGCAATCCGCAGGTTGGCCGTCGCTGGCGACGAACACCTTCACCTTGTCGCCCATGTTGGCGGCCTTGATCGCCTGCGCCGCGCCCGCGGTTTGCGGTCCCCAGACGCTGAGGATCCCGCACAGCTTGGGATGCTGCTGCAACACGGTGGTCGTGATGTCGCCGGCCTTGTTGGCGTCCCAGCTGGTCGGCTGCGACGACACGACCTTGATCGACGGGTCGGTCTTGAACACCTCCATCGCGCCATTCTTCATGTCGAGCGAATAGGCCGCGGTCGCCTCACCTTCGAGGATCGCAACCTCGCCGGAGCCCTTGCCGCCGCCACACTGATTGATGACCTCGCGCGCGATCTTGGTGCCGAGATCCTTGGCATCGACGCCGACATAGGCGTCGGTCAGGGTGTTCGATGCCATGTTGACCTGCACGACATAGATGCCCGCGTCCATCGCACGCTTCAGCTCCTTGGCGAGCAGCGTGACGTTCGGATTTTGCACCACGATCACGTCGGGCTTGTCGTTGATATAGTCGCTGACGGTCTGAAGCTGGATGTCGGACTTCATGTTGGCGTCGCGGGTGACGAGCTTGATGCCGTAATCGTCGAAACGATCCTTCATCACGCGCGTCCATTCGGATTCCAGAACACCCATCCAGACCGGCGACCAGGCCACCGTCTTGCCCTTGAGCGACTTGTCGAATTTCTCGCGCAGCTGGTCGCGCGGCCCGGCCGCCTGCGATGGCGCAGCCACCAGCGCGGCGGTTGCCACCATCGCGGCCAGCCCGATGCCGGCAAACGCCCTCCTGTGCACAGCTTTCGTCATGTCAATTCCTCCCCTGTTATGTCGGCCGACTGTTGCGGCCCGTTGGTTGATGCAGAGCTTTAATCGCCCTGCTTCGACGTCTCCTCGTCGCGCGGATGCAGCCGGGAATCGAGCAGGATCGCGATCAGCAGCACGACACCCTTGACGATGTTCTGGGTCTGCACGTCCATGTCCATGATGGTCATGCCGTTCAGCAGCACGCCGATCAGCAGCGTTCCGGCGATGACGCTCATCACGTTGCCGCGGCCGCCGACGAGGCTGACGCCACCGAGCACCACAACCATGATGACGTCGAAAATGATCGTCGATTCCGCGACCTGGAGATGCATCAGCGCCGTCTGCGCGACCATCACGACACCGCCGACATACCCGATCGCGGCGCACAGCGCGTACTCGATCATGGTCAGCGGGCGGGTCGGCAGACCGGTCTGACGCGCGGCATCCGGATTGTCGCCATGGGCATAGACGAAGCGCCCGATCACGGTGCGCGACAGGAAAAGATGCACCACGACCGCGGTGGCCGCGAAGATCAGGATCGAGATCGGAACGCCGCCCCAGATGTTGCCGCCGAGCCGCAGGAATTCGTCATGCCCCTTGGAAAGATAGACGACATAGTGCTGCACCGCTGTGGTGCGCACGATCCCCAGCACCGCCAGGCTCGACGCCAGCGTCGTCAGCAGCGGCGGCATCTCGATCACCGAGATCAGAAACCCGTTCAGGATGCCGATGGCGATCGCCATCACGAAGCCGATCAGCAGCGCGACCGGCGTCGCGTAGCCCGAGTTCATCAGGATGATCGCGATCGCGGTGGAAGCGGCAAAGGAGGCGACTTGCGACAGATCCAGTCCACGCCCGATCACGACCACGGCCATGCCGAGCGCGAGAATGCCGAGTATCGAAATGTTGCGCGCCAGCGCGAACAGATTGCCCAGCGTCAGGAAGCCCTTCAGGAAGATCGAAAAAATGACGATCAGGACCGCGCACATCACCAGCACGGCCGTCGTCTGCGTCAATTTCGCCCCGCGCGCGCCCGAACTGCCGGTCACCGGGTCCTCCCAGGATTGATTTTATTGTGGGCGGAAATTGAACAGAATGTATCCAGAAGTCAACATCCGTATCCAAGATTTGGACAGCAGCTGGTTTGACCGGAGGATATATTCACACCTGAAACCCTCCATAACTGTCTATATCTACATGGATATATGTATGTTCTGGCGATCCGCGATCGAAGCGCATTTTCCGAGTTCGATCGGTCCTTTTGAAGCCGACATTGCTATATTGGATACATTCGGCTTGAGAGCCTGTCCCTAAGGCCAACTGGTCCTCATAGCGCCGTCACCCGCGGCGACGGAACGAAGCCGACGACGTTGCGGCAATCGCTCCTGGCCAAGGCCTGAAGATCGTGGCGAAAGAGAATGCCGAGACCGAGCTTTGACGCCGCCTTTCGCCCATCGAAGCCGCGCCAGATGGAAGACCGAGCGACCTGACGGCCGGTTTAAATTCAGTCTCGGCGCGCCCATATGCGTGGCAGGTTCGCAATCACTGACGGCACCAGATTGTCCGAGCAACTGTCGATGTTCGATGCGCCCGCCGCAGGACCGGCGGGTCTGCGCTACGCGCCGGATTTCATCTCCAAAGCAACCGAGGGCGAGCTCATCCGCCACATCCGGGCACTTCCGCTTGCCCCCTTCCAGTTCGGACAGTTCGAAGGCAAGCGCCGCGTGGCCTCGTTCGGTTACCGGTACGACTATGGGTCGCGCCGACTGGAATGTACCGAACCGATCCCCTCCTGGTTAAGCGACATCGTCGCCGCGATCCAATCCTTCGGCGGCGCGTCGACCGAGATCGGGCAGATCCTGTGCACCGAGTATGATCGCGGCGTCGGTATCGGCTGGCACCGCGACAAGCCGCATTTCGACAGGATTTTCGGACTGTCCCTGGGATCCGCATGCAAGTTCCGCTTCCGACGCCGGACGGAAAACGGGTGGGAGCGGTTCACGCTCGAGGCGGCGTCCCGATCACTCTATCTGATGGCCGGTGATGCACGGCAGATATGGGAGCACAGCATTCCGCCGGTCGAGGCCCCCAGATATTCGATCACTTTTCGAACCATGGTCGAAACGGCGCGGGGCGCCAAAGCGTCGCGATGACCTTGGATTGCCGGTTCCAGCGATCCGCTGCGCATCGCCGCATCAACCCTGATCGAGCGCTACTTCGATCCAATCGGAAGACGCAATCATGAGCGGAAGGTGCGACCAACGCCGCGCGAATGGTTGATGGGACGGGGGCGGACGAACTTGGGAAGTTCGTCCGCCGAGAGATCGCGCGTCCCCGGAGTCGATCGCGGGGAACGCACCGGGCTTCTCACGCCGCTTTCGCAGCAGCCTTGTCCGCCGGTGCCGTTTCCATGGCGCGCATATAGAGATCGAGCAGGGATTCGCGCTCGTCACGCTCATCCTGATCCTGCTTTCGCAGTTTGACGATCTCCTTGAGGATCTTCACGTCGAAACCCTCACCCTTGGCTTCCGAAAACACTTCCTTCTTCTGCTCGTTCAGTTCCTGCAGTTCAGCGTCCAGATTCTCGATCCGCTCGATGAAGGAACGAATTTTTCCGCCGGGAATGGTGATGTCAGACATGGTGCCTCTTTGTTGAATGAGGCGGTGAAAATGAAAGCAAAGTGATAACCAATGTCTTAAGCTTCATCGGTTCCTGTAGCGCATCTATCCCGCGGCTTGCCGCGGTATTTCAGACCGCGATCCAGCTGATCACGGCTGCGGCCGACGTCCAGAGTGTCCATCCAAGGCCAAGCAGGGACATCACCGCGGCCGCCATTGCTACGGCCAGCAGCAGACCATCTTCCTGCAGGTAAGCGATCGCGATCAGGACGACCACAATTCCGGGAATGACGTTGACCAGAGGCAGGGGCCAGCCCGCCAGCAGACCCAACAGGAACACGACCAAGCCAACAAGCCGGTCAGTCACGTCATGGCGCGCGTTCCAGCGCGGCCGGCTGATGTTCTCGATCGCGCGCAGCAGCGGACCCGCCCTGACGGTGAACCGCTTGAATCGCTTGAAGTCGAACGGCCGCTTCGACAGGAAGCGGGGAAAAGATGGAGCACTGTGCCCCAACATCATCTCGACCGCCGGAAATAGGAGGGCCAGCGTCGCAATTGTGGCCACGCCGGGGACGATCACGAGCAGCCCCAGCAACAGCAGGAGCAACCCGAACGAGCGCCTGTCCAGATGGCTGAGGAGCCATTCGAGGTCGACGGGGCCGTCAGGTGCTTGCGCGACGAGTTCTTCGAGGAGCTGGGAAGTACGGGTAGGCGCTGAGAGGGGAGCGGGCAAATGAAGCATTACCCGGTAACATGGTCGAACTCCGTATCGATTGCAACGAATGCCAGAGGCGCCTAGGAAGCATTGATGGACAACGATTCCGACCAGGCGTGGCACGGCCATGCGCCGAACAGCCCCCTGCCCGCCGGTCGCCGCCGCTGGCCATGGTTTCTTCTGATCGTCGTCGTCGCCCTTGTCGGCGCCGGCGGCGTCTACGCTTGGCCCGAAGTCGCGGCATTGGTCCCCGCCATAAGCCACGAATCGTCCGGCGGAGCGATGACGACGAGCGACAAGGAGGCGTTGCCAACTCTCCTCGCGGCCCAACAGAAGCTCGAGGAAGACCTCGCCGCACTCGATCGGTCAGTAGCCGACGGGCAGGCGCAGTTGAAGGCCATTACCGACCAGTTGGCGGTCCTGACCTCGAAGGTCGAAGAGTTGCAGCATCTGCCCCCGCCGACAGCGCCGCCGCCACCTGTTACGGCCGAGGCGCCGCGTGCCCCGATCCCGCCACCCGCCCCGCAGCCGAGAAAGCCGCCGCCTCGGGCCGTTAGGCCTTCGGGTCCCGTTTCGACTGGCGGCGCACCGCTCAATGTCGCGCCCGGCGGCATGGCCCGTTGAGTTCAGAAATGCCCCAAACCGTATTCCGATATTTGGCTTGGGGGTTGATCCTGGGCCTCTTCATCGTCACCGATACAACGCTGGCATTTCGTCCCCACACGTTGATATCGCCAAACGCCGATCGCTTTGCGGCGCTCTTCGTCGTCGGTGCCGTTTTTTCGCTCGCCTATCCGAAGCATGTCCTGCCGATCCTGCTGGCACTGCTCGCCGTCATCGTCGGCTTCGAACTCATTCAAAAGCTGCTCGCCGGCAGGCATGGCTACATAAAAGACATATTCGTCAAAGGTGCCGGCTGCTGCGCAGGCGTTGTCGCCGCCAATGCCCTGAGACGCGCGCTTTCAGCGATGTCCAAGCCGACAGGTACCTCCTGACGTCCTGCGCCGCCTTTGCCCTGTTCGACGTTGGCGCAGAGGCACGTGTCGGCAACCTTCGGTCCAATCCATCATCAAACCTGCCTTGGCACGTGCAAGTCCGCTATTCAAATTGGACCGGCTCGGATCCGGGATAGGAATGAGCGACGAACTCGCAGAACGCGCGAGCCGCCGGAGAAAGCTTCGCCTTGTCCTTCCAGGCAAGCCCGACATCCATGGTGTGGACGGCGTCATCGAGCGTCTTGAGATCGATGCGATGTCCTTCGAGCGACCAGGGACGGTAGACCATGTCGGACAGGATTGTAATTCCCATGCCGGTTGCGACCATGCTGCGAACCGCTTCGACCGACAGGGTCCGGAAGATGACGTTCGGCACGTACGCCGTATGCTGCCAGTAACGCATCGCGGAGCGTTCGGCTTCATCGACGGTCAACATCAGATAGGGCTCGCTCACCAGGTCCGCCAGCTTGATGCTGTCCTTGCGAAGCAACGGATGATTGACGCAAGTCCACAAGCGACGCGGCGAGCGCAACAAGAGCCGCGAGCGAATGGAGTGCCGGTCATGCAAGTTCGCAACCAGCATGATGGCCGCATCGACGCTACCGCTGATCAAGCTCTGCTCGATCGCGTCACGCGGAAACTCGTGGAGACGCACCGTGATGCCCGGAAATGATCGCCAGAAGCGCGACAACAAGGGCGGCAGGAAATATCCGGCGATGGTGTAGCTGACGGCGACATCGACGGTGCCGTCCACCTGCATTCCCCAGCGATGCGGCCCGCGTATCGCATCCGATACGCTGGCCTCGATCGCGCGGGCACGCTGCAAGAACTCCCGTCCGTCAAAGGTCAGCGTCACGCCGTTCGAGTGACGGTCGAACAGCTTGTGGCCGAGCTCGGCCTCGAGCGCCTTGATGGACGCGGTGACCGCAGATTGCGTCACGCTGAGCGCCGCCGCGGCAGCCGAAACGCGCCCGGTCTCGGCGGTTGCGATGAAATGCCGAACCTGACGGAACGTCAGAGACATAAAAATTTCCGATATCAGCGAACGATATTTCGAATTTTACAATCCCCCGGCGGACCGGAAAAATCAATCCATCGGTTCGCGAGTGAGAGGCATTGAGGTCATGTCCGATGGTTTGGAGTTGGTCGCTCGCGATATCAGCGTCCAATTCGAAGGCCTGAAGGCGCTGTCCAACGTGACCTTGACCGTACCGCGGGGACGTATCGCCGGACTGATCGGTCCGAACGGAGCCGGCAAGACCACCCTTATTAATGTGCTGACGGGTTTCCAACCGGTTGGCGCCGGAACCGTGGAACTGGAAGGCGAGACGCTGAGTGGCATTGCAGCGCACAAGTTGCGCCGCAAAGGCGTGGCGCGAACCTTCCAGTCGGGCCGACTTTTCCGCGACCTGCCGGTGATGGACAACCTTGAGGTCACCGGCGTCGGCCTGGGCCAATCCCGTCCGGAGGCGATCGGTGAAGCCGAGCGCGTCATGGCCTGGCTCGGCATTTCGCATCTGTCCAACACCATCGCCGGCGCCCTGCCCTATACCGACGAGCGCCGCGTCGCGATCGGCCGCGCCATCATGTGCACACCGCGCTATCTGCTGCTCGACGAACCGGCGGCAGGAATGTCGGAGCATGAGAGCCACGAACTTGCCGCCATCATCCGGCGGATCGCGGGCGAGCTCAATGTGGGGGTGCTGCTGATCGAGCACAATATCGGCCTCGTGCTCGAGCTCTGCGAGCGCATCTACGTCCTCGATTCCGGCGAGGTCATCGAAGCCGGCCCGCCTGCTCAGATCCGTGACAGCGACGCGGTCAGGCACGCCTATATGGGCACGCAGCGCGACGAGCCGCTTCCGCCGGTCGGCGCCGAACAGGCCGTCGCGTCATGACGCTGCTTGCCGTCGACGACATCACCGTCAGCTATGGGCGCCTGACGGCTCTCCGCGGCCTGACGCTGAAGATCGATGAAGGCGAAATCCTGTTCGTGACCGGCCCGAACGGCGCTGGCAAGTCGACCTTGCTGAACGCCATCGCGGGCGTCGTGCCACCGGGCTCCGGGTCCATCATGATCGATGGCGCAAAGATCACGGGTGCCGCACCCGAAGACATCGCCCGGCGCGGATTCTCCCTGGTTCCGGAAGGACGCAATGTCTTTGGCGCGCTGACGATCGAGGAGAACCTGAAGGTCGGAACCGGCATGCGCGCCGACCGCAAGAAGATCGCCGACGACCTGGATCAGGTCTACGAGGAATTCCCGATGCTGGCCGAGCGCCGCCACACCCCGGCGGGCATGCTCTCCGGCGGCCAGCAGCAGATGCTCGTCATTGGCCGCGCCTTGATGGCCGCGCCCCGCATCATGGCGATCGACGAGCCGTCGCTCGGCCTTGCGCCAAAGATCATCGACCAGGTCTACGAGATCCTGGTGCGGCTGCGGACGCAGCGCAAGCTCACCCTCCTGATCGTCGAGCAGAGCTCGACACGCGCCATGATGACGGGCGGACGGATGGTCCTGATCCGCGGCGGCCGCATCGTGCTCGAGGGCCCTGCGGCCGATATGGTCAGGGATGATCGTCTGAAGCAGTCCTATTTCGGCTTCGGAGATCATTGAGATGCGCGAACTGCTCCAGATCATCTTCGATGCCCTCAGCCTCGGCAGCCTCTACGCCCTTGGCGCGCTCGGCATCGCCCTGATCTTCGGCGTGATGCGGCTCGTCAACTTCGCCCACGGCGATTTCATCGCATTTTGCGTCTTCGCCATGCTGTGGCCGTCGATCGATGCTGCGGCGATCGTCTTTGCCGGGCAGCTGCCGTTCCATCTGTTGATCCCGCTGCTGCTCTTGATCGGCGCCGCGCTGTCGATCCTGTCGGAGATCGTCGTCTTCCGCCGCTTCCGCAATGCCAATCCGGCGACGATGATGATCGCATCCTTCGCGCTCGGCTTCGTGATCCGGCATCTCCTGCTGATGCTGTTTTCCAGCCGGCCGAAGTCGATCACGCTGTGGCCGAGCCTTGGCCTGCCGGTCGAATTCCTCGGCGCTCACATCCCGATGCTCCAGGTCGTGACCATCATCATCACGCTGGCCGTGCTGGCGGTCCTCGTCCTGTTCCTCAAGCGCACGCGCTACGGGCTCGAGATGCGCGCGGCCGCCGACAATTTCACCATGGCGCGCATGCTCGGGGTCCGCGCCAACGGCGTGATCCTGCTGGCCTTCGCTATCAGCGGCATGCTGGCGGCGGCGATCGGCCTGATCCTGGCGACCAATTCCGGCACCGCCGACATCGGCATGGGCGCCAATGTGATGCTGATCGCGTTCATCGCGACCGTGATCGGCGGCCTCGGCAGCATTCCCGGCGCCGTTGCCGCCGGCTTCCTGATCGGTGCGGCCAGCGTCGTGTTCCAGGCGACCCTGCCGCATGACGCCAGGGTATTCCGCGACGCCTTCGTCTACGGCGCCGTCATCGTCGTCCTTCTGGTGCGGCCGCAGGGCCTGTTCGCACCGAAATCCGCCAAGCAGAGGGTCTGATCGATGTCGCAGCGGCCGTCCGTCATCCGGCAAACGATCATCACGCCGATCGTGCTGATCGTGGCGCTGCTCATCATGGCGGCCCTCTCCTATCAATTCGGCAGCCGGGCCTTCAACCGCACCGTGGTCGAGATGTTCATCAACATCATGGTGGTGGTCGGGCTCTACGTCTTCGTCGGCAATTCGGGCCTGCTGTCGTTCGGCCATATCAGCTTCATGTGCCTCGGCGCCTACATGACCGCCTGGCTCACGATTCCGCCGGTGATGAAGTCGATCACGCTCAAGGGCCTGCCGGCGTGGCTGCTCCACGCGCAACTGCCGATGTGGGTGGCGACGCCGATATCCGGACTGTTTGCGGCACTGTTCGCGCTGATCGTCGGCCGCGTCATCATGCGCCTGTCGGGCATCGCCGCCTCGATTGCGACCTTCGGCCTGCTCGGCGTCATCAACAATGTCTATTCGAACTGGGATTCGGTGACGGGCGGACAGGGTTCGATCGTCGGCATTCCGCCCACCATGAATGTCTGGACCGGATGGATCGGCGGCGCCGTGGCCATCGCGATCGCCTATCTCTACTCGATCTCGCGCTCCGGGCTGGCACTTCGCGCCACGCGAGACGAAGCGGTCGCGGCCAGCGCCTCCGGCATTGACATCGTCCGCGAACGGTTGATCGCCTTCGTCGTCAGCGCGTTCATCATCGGGCTCGCCGGCGCGCTGTACGCGCATTTCCTGAGCATCGTCAATCCCGGCGCATTCTATCTGCGGACGACGTTTATCACGCTGTCGATGCTGGTGGTCGGCGGCATGTACAGCCTCAGCGGAGCCGTCTCGGGCGTGGTCGCGATCTCCGTGCTGATCGAACTGTTCCGCAATCTCGAGAAGGGCATCAGCCTCGGCGGTCACACCGTCGGCCTGCCGAACGGTGTCCAGGAGATCGCGATCGGCATCATCACCATCGCGATCCTGATGTATTTGCCGACGGGACTGACCCGCAACCAGGAATTCTCCTGGCGTCGATGGCCGTTGCAGCGCCGCCTGACGCCACCGGTCCAGACCGCGCTGAAGGAACTGCACTGACGCTTGTTTGTACAATTGGAGGAGTGGGGATATGCGCTTTACGACATTACTCAGCATCTTGGCCGGAGCATCCGCGCTCTGGTTCACGCCTGCCCGGGCAGCCAACGAGATCGTTGTTGGGTTTGCGACCGCGGCATCCGGGTTCATGCAAGCCTATGACAAGCCGGCGCAGGACGCGGCGCTGATCCGGATCGAGGAGATCAACAAGGCGGGCGGCCTGCTCGGCAAGAAGATCAAGCCCGTCTTTGCCGACACCAAGACCGATCAGGCCGAGGGTGCCAAGGCCGGCCTTGCGGTGCTCGACCAGGGTGCCGACCTCGTCATCGTCTCCTGCGACTATGATTTCGGCGCGCCCGCGGCGCTGCAGGCGCAGGCCGCCGGCAAGGTTTCCTTCTTCCTCTGTGCCGAATCGATCAAGGCCGGCATCCCCGGCGTCGGCCCGTTCTCGTTCTCGGCCTCGGTGCTGGCACCGGTGCAGGGAGCGACCATGTCCGAATGGGCTTACACCAAGAAGAACGCACGCAGCTTCTATCGGCTGCTCGACAGCTGGACCGTCTACAACAAGGGCATCTGCGACGGCTTCGACTGGATGCTGCCGCGCCTGAAGGAGGCCAAGCTGGTCGGCAGCGACACCTTCAAGAACGACGATGCCTCGATCGCCTCGCAGATCACGCGCATCAAGAGCCTGCCGAAGGAGCCTGACGCCATCATGCTCTGCACAATGATGCCGGGCGCTGTCTCCGCCATCAAGCAGATCCGTGCCGCCGGTATCAAGTCGATGATCCTCAACGGGTCGGGTGTCGACGGCAGCTACTGGATGAACGCCGTTCCTGATCTCTCGAACTTCTACGTCCCGGTGCAGGGCTCGGTCTATGGCGACGATCCGAACCCGAAGGTCAACGAGTTCAACAAGAAGTACAAGGAGGTCACCGGCGGTGACCCCTCCAGCCAGTACGTCTATCCGGGTTACGTCCTGATCGACGTCTGGGCCAAGGCGGTCGAACGCGCCAAATCGACCGATGCGGCAGCCGTCGTGGCCGAGCTCGAGAAGATGAACAACGAGTCCACGCTGTTCGGGCCGCGCACCTTCACCAAGGACATCCACCACCAGAACCAGGGTCGTTACCTGATCGTCGACACCGAGGCCGGCAAGCCGCAGGTGATCGACCAGTGGACGATCTCGGAAAAGATTCCGCTCGACTATCTGGTGTCCAAGTAACCCGGCAATGCGCCGCCCTGGGTGCGCCAGTGATACCCCGGGGCGGCCTTCGCCGGTCATGTGCAAAGCCAGTTGGAAGGAAATCAGGAGATGGTCGTGATCAACTGCGACATGGGCGAGGCCTACGGCCTCTACAAGATGGGCGACGACAAGGCATTGATGCCTCATATCGACGTCGCGAACGTCGCCTGCGGCTTTCATGCCTCCGACTTCAATCACATGCGCAAGACCGTGCAGCTCGCCAAGCAATTTGGCGTCAAGGTCGGGGCGCACCCGTCGCTGCCCGATCTGCAGGGATTTGGTCGCCGGGAGATGAAGATCGACCGCGAAGAGCTGGCCAATTGCCTGCTCTATCAGATCGGCGCACTCAAGGCCTTCCTGGATGCCGAAGGCATGGCGCTCAATCACATCAAGCCGCACGGCGCACTCTACGGCATGGCATCGCGCAACGAGGAGATCGCCGAAGCCGTGGCTGATGCCGCCGACGTCTACAAGGTACCGTTGCTCGGCATGAAGGGAACGTTGCACCAGAAGGTCTACGAGCGGCGCGGTCATGCCTTCGTCGCCGAATACTATGCCGACCTCGACTACAATGCCGACGGCAGCCTGATCATCACCCGCGAGCACGAGGCGAAGGATCCGGCCGACGCCGCCACCCGATGCGCAAGGGCGGTCAATGAAGGCAAGACGCGCACGGTGGCCGGAAACGACATCGTGGTCGGCTCCGATTCGATCTGCATCCACTCCGACACGCCGAACGCCGTCGCCATCGCCGAGGCCGTCCGCGAGGCGGTGCGCCCCTATCTCACCGCGCGCTGAACCGTCGCGGCAACGAACCAATACACCACGAGGAAACAATGGCAACGCAGCAGATCTTCTCGCCGCTCCCAGGCATCTTTTATCGCAAGCCCGCGCCCGACAAGCCGGTCTACAAGAACGATGGCGACGCCGTCGCCGAGAGCGACACGATCGGGCTTATCGAGGTGATGAAATCGTTCAACGAGGTGAAAGCCGGCATCGCCGGCAAGATCGTCCGCTTCCTGGCCGAGAATGAAGATGCCGTGATGGCCGGCCAGCCGATCGCCGAAATCGACGTTTAGGGGCTCTTCGACCAGCCATGGCGATCAAGAAGCTCCTCATAGCCAATCGCGGCGAGATCGCGGTGCGCATCATCCGCGCGGCGCGCGATCTCGGCATTGCAACCGTGCAGGTCTACAGCAAGGCCGACCAGGATTCGCTCGCGGTCAGGCTCGCCGACGAAGCGGTCGATATCGGTCCGCCGCAGGCGTCGAAATCCTATCTCAACCAGGCGGCCATCCTCGCCGCGGCGCGGAGCACCGGTGCCGACGCCATCCATCCCGGCTACGGCTTCCTGGCCGAGAACGCCGAGTTCGCCGCCGCTGTCGAAGCGGCGGGATTGATCTTTGTCGGTCCGACCGCGCAATCGATCCGGCTGATGGGCGACAAGGTCGCGGCACGCGAGGCCGCCGCCGCGGCCGGGGTGCCGACCGTCCCCGGCAGCCAGGGGCGGCTGGAGTCGGCGGACGCGGCCTTCGCGCTGGTCGAGAAAACCGGCTTCCCCGTGATGATCAAGGCCGCTGCCGGAGGCGGCGGACGCGGCATCCGCATTGCGCGGTCGCCCGAGGAGTTTCAGCATCTGATGCCGCAGGCACAGGCCGAGGCGCTCGCGGCCTTTGGCGACGGCGGGCTTTACGTCGAAAAGCTGATCGAAGGCGCGCGGCATATCGAGGTGCAGGTGCTCGGCGACGGACACGACGTGATCCATTGCTTCGAACGCGAATGCTCATTGCAGCGCCGCCGCCAGAAGGTCTGGGAAGAAGCCCCCTCGCCCTCGCTCACCCAGGCCGTGCGGGACAGGCTCTGCACCTCGGCCGTGGCACTCGCCCGAGCGGTCAATTATCGCGGCGCCGGGACGCTCGAATATCTCTACGACGACGCCACCGGCGAATTCTACTTCCTGGAGATGAACACCCGCATCCAGGTCGAGCATCCGGTCAC
Source organism: Bradyrhizobium sp. USDA 4502 (assembly GCF_054063355.1). Taxonomy (NCBI): domain Bacteria; kingdom Pseudomonadati; phylum Pseudomonadota; class Alphaproteobacteria; order Hyphomicrobiales; family Nitrobacteraceae; genus Bradyrhizobium; species Bradyrhizobium sp. USDA 4502. The sequence continues at coordinate 1,965,570 of NZ_JBSSGF010000001.1, read as the reverse complement.
GGAAATGATCACGGGCATCGACCTCGTCCGCGAGATGATCCAGATCGCCGGCGGCGAGCGCTTGCGCATCAGCCAGAACGAGATGCGCGTCAGCGGCCATTCGATCGAAGTCCGTATCAACGCCGAGGATCCCGCCAGAAACTTCCTGCCGAACCCGGGCACGGTGAGCGCACTCAGCCTGCCCGTCGGCGACGGCGTTCGCTTCGACAGCATGCTCTATCAGGGCTACACGGTGCCTCCCTTCTACGACAGCCTGCTCGGCAAGCTGATCGTGCACGACAAGGATCGGCCGAGCGCCATGAAGAAACTCGAGCGCGCGCTTGCCGAGCTCACCGTCGAAGGCATTTTCACGACCAAACCCCTGCACCAGGCGCTGGCGCGCGACGCCGACGTCCAGGCTGGACGCTTCCATACGGCATGGCTCGAACCCTGGCTTGAGTCCCACGCCGCCACGCTTGCCACCGCTCAGCCGCCATCAGCTGCGAAGGTCGCCTCATGATGGCGAGAGAATCCGCCCCGTCAGCAACAGGAGGCCGCTAGCATGCAAACTCGATTTTCCTTCGGCGGCGATGAGCACATTTTCGCCGAGGTCGGCGAAGCGATGTCGCTCGAGGCCTTTTTCAAGAGCCTGTTCATCACCAATGCGGTGCGCGATGCCAGGATCAAGGGTGTCACCGAGATCTGTCCGGCGAACGCGTCCTATCAGGTCAAGTTCGATCCGGAGCGGATCAAGCCCGACGATCTCCTCGCCGAGCTGAAGCGGCTGGATTCCGCATCCGAGAAATCGGAACCGGTGATCAAGACGCGGATCATCGAGATTCCCGTGCTCTACAACGACCCCTGGACCCGTGAGACCTTGATGCGCTTCCGCGAGCGTCACCAGGATCCTGACGGCACCGACCTCGAATACGCCGCGCGGATCAACGGCCTCGACAGCGTCGATGCCTTCATCAAGGCGCATTCCAGCGCGCCCTGGTTCGTCTCGATGGTCGGCTTCGTCGCCGGCCTCCCCTTCCTTTACCAGATGGTCGAGCGCAAGCGGCAGCTTCAGGCCCCGAAATATCTGCGCCCGCGCACGGATACGCCAAAGCTCACCGTCGGACATGGCGGCTGTTTCAGCTGCATCTATTCGGTGCGCGGCGCCGGCGGTTACCAGATGTTCGGCATCACGCCGATGCCGATCTATGATCCCAATCAGACCATCAGCTATTTGCGCGACTTCATGTGCCTGTTCAAGCCGGGCGACATCGTGAAATGGAAACCGATCGACCGGGCAGCCTATGACGCCGCGGTCGCCGACGTCGACGCCGGCCGGTTTGCGCCTGTGATCCGCGACGTCTCATTCTCGCTGACCGAGTTCAACCGCGACATTGATGGCTACAACAGCAAGCTCGATGGAGTTCTCCATGGCCGTTAGGGTTTTGAAGCCGGGTCTTGCGACCACCGTCCAGGACCTCGGACGTCCCGGCTATTATCACATCGGCATCCCGCTCTCCGGCGGCATGGACCGTCACGCGCTGGTCGCCGCAAATCTGCTCGTCGGCAATGATGCGGGCGCAGCCGTGCTTGAAGCGGTGTTCATGGGGCCCGAGCTCGAATTCACCGAGGACGCCACGGTCGCCGTCACCGGCGCGGAGCTGCCGCCGAAACTCGACGGCGAGCCGCGCGAGACCTGGACCAGCTTCAAGGTAAAGCGTGGCCAGATCCTCTCCTTCGACTTCCTCAAGCGAGGCGCACGCGGCTACATCGCGGTCGCCGGTGGCATCGATGTGCCCGTGGTGCTCGGCTCGCGATCGACCTACGCACTCGGCGCGCTCGGCGGCTTCAAGGGCCGCAAGCTCGAGGCCGGCGACGAATTCCCGGTCGGCCGTGCCAGCGTGACGGTCAAGGACGGCCGCACCGTCGCCAACGATTTGCGCGGGCAACCGGCGGGAATGCCGACGGAGCTGCGCGCCATGCCCGGCCTCTATTGGCACCGCATCACCGAGGCCGCCGGCAGCGGGTTCTTCTCCGACACCTGGAAGGTCGCGCCGGAAGCGGACCGCATCGGCTACCGCTTCAAGGGTGGCAAGGCGCTCGAATTCGTTCCGCGCGAACCGCCGTTCGGCGCCGGCTCCGATCCGTCCAACATCACCGATGCCTGCTATCCCTACGGCTCGATCCAGGTTCCCGGCGGCACCGAACCGATCGTGCTGCATCGCGACGCCGTATCCGGCGGCGGCTACTTCATGGTCGGCACCGTGATCGCCGCGGACATGGATCTGATCGGTCAGCTTCAGCCCAACACGCCGGTGAAGTTCGTCAAGGTCGACATGGATCAGGCGCTTGCGGCACGCAAGAGCCGGACCGAGCTGCTGGGCAAGCTTCGCAGCGCCATGGCGTAATCGCGAGGGGGCCCACCGCATCTGCCAACGGACCTCGGCCGCGGGCGCCGGAGCGATCGCGCATGGTCAAGTCTAAACCTGTGGCTGTCGATTGCGCGCTCGCACATCTGAGGTCTGTGCCACGGTGTGCTGTCCGCCGGACGGCACGAGAGTTGCAGCGGACACATTCGGGCTGAGAAACACTGCTCATGAGTTGTGCAAACATCGGAACAACCGCGATGTCCGTTTCTCTGAAACAGATCCGCTACTTCGTCGCCGCCGCCGAGACCGGGCGGATCAGCCAGGCGGCCATCGATCTCAACGTCTCGCAATCAGCGGTCACCGCGGCGATCCAGCAGCTCGAGGCCACCGTCTGCGCCCGCTTGCTGGAGCGCACGCCGAACGGCGTAACCGTCACCATGGAGGGCAGCCGCTTCCTCTCCCAGGGCCGTCATATCCTCGCCGCCGTCGCCGAGGCGGTGCGCGACACGCAGATGTCCGCCGGCCCCCTGTTCGGGACGATCCGCGTCGGCGTCACCTACACCGTGTCGGGCTACTTCCTGCCGCGTCATCAGATGCGCTTCAAGGCGAGTTTCCCCGGGATCACGATCGAGCTGTTCGAGGCGCCGCGCGACGTGCTCGAGCGCGCACTCGTCGATGGTGCCCTCGACCTCGCGGTGATGCTGGTCTCGAACCTGCGCGACAACGCCATGCTCACCAGCGAGACCTTGCTGCGATCGCCGCGCCGGCTGTGGCTTGCGCCCGAGCATCCCCTGACCCGTGCCGAGCGGGTCCACCTCGCTGACATCGCGACCTATCCCTATGTCATGCTCACGGTCGACGAGGCCAAGCACACCTCGATGCGCTATTGGAACAACGCCTCACTCGAACCGAAGACGGTGTTCCGCACCTCCTCGGTCGAAGCCGTCCGCTCCATGGTCGCCGGCGGCATGGGGATCGCCATTCTGTCCGACCTGATCTACCGGCCCTGGTCGCTGGAGGGGCAGCGGATCGAGACCCGCGTCATCGAGGACGAGGTGCCCAGCATGGACATCGGTCTTGCATGGCGTCGCGACACCAAGCCATCGGAGGCTGCGATGGCTTTTCGCGATTTCATGCGCTTTGCGGTTGCCGGCGTCGGGCCGGCCCGGCCGCCGGTCAGCATGGACCACCGGCATCAGGCCGAGGAGGCCATCGAAATCTAGAATATCAGTTTCCGTTTTATTCGACTTGACGCCGTCCGGCTGTCCTCGCCAAACTTTGCCCGGGGACACGACGACCGGAGGCACAGCCGGCGGCGGGAGTGAGACATGCAAGTCACCTACACGACCAACGACATCCCGTTGCAGACCCGCCGCCAGTACTGGCAGGAGGTCGTCTCGAAGACCTATTACTCGCTCGACCTGCGTTTCCCGAGCACGCGCGACTTCAATGCGCGCCTTGGCGCCTGGTCGATGGGCCCTGTCTCGGTGTCCCGCAACATCGCCAACGGCCTGCTGTACAAGCGGCATGAGCGGCATCTCCTGAGCGAGCGGGAGGAATCCTTCCTGATCACGGTGCCCGAACTCGCCGAAATCCGTTTCGAGCAGGACGGCAAGGTGGTGCATTGCCGCCCGGGCGCGTTCCTGATCGAGCGCAGCCACCTACCCTACGAGTTCAGCCATCAGGATCCGACGGCGCTGTGGTGTCTGAAGATCCCGAGCGCGGTGCTGCGCGCCCGCATTTCCCGGCCCGAGCGCCTCGCGACGCTGCAATTCGACGCCAGCCGCAGCGTCGGCGCGCTGTTCGTCGACACGCTGCGCCTGTCCGGTGAACGGATCGAGGAAATGGACGAGACGGCGCGCACGATGATGGGCAAGCACCTGATCGAGCTGCTTGCGATGGCCATTGAATCCGACGACCGTGTGTTGACCGGTCACTCGTCCTCCGTGCGCAACGGCCATTTGCTGCGTTGCGAGCAATTCATCCGGGCCCGTCTCGACGATATGCGGCTCACGCCGCAGATGATTGCCGACGGCTGCGGCATCTCGCTGCGCTATTTGCACCAGATCTTCGAGGGCGAAGGTCTGACCGTCTGCGCCTACATCCGCAACCAGCGCCTTTCAATGTGCGACGCCCTGCTGCGCGATGCGAACTGCCGCAAGAGCATTTCGGAAATCGCCTATCAATGGGGCTTTGCCGACCAGGCGCAGTTCAGCCGCAATTATCGCGGCCGGTTCGGATGCACCCCGAGCGAGGCCCGCGCCATTTCGCGCACAGCCAACTCCTGAAGACTGGCCTGCTGATCGATTCTTAGGCACACCGCCGCCGGTCTGGGCATGTATGGGCACCGGCACGGTTCGCTCTCTCGCACAAATCTTCCTGCGCTCAGCGTCAAGAACGAAGGCCGCCGCTCTGCCTAAGATCGGCGAAACGCTCGTTCGAAAGGAAGAGGCATGGCGCAGAACCTTCGTGTGGCCGTCGATGTCGGTGGCACCTTCACCGACATCTGCATCATGGACGAGACGACCGGTCTCGTGCGCATCGAGAAGACCTCCTCCACGCGCGATCCGATCGAAGGGATCATGGGCGGCGTATCCAAGGCCGGCATCGACCTGTCCAAGGTGGCGCTGTTCTCGCATGGCACCACGATTGCCACGAACGCGCTGATCACCCGCCGCCTGCCGCGCACCGCGGTGGTCACGACCAAGGGGTTCCGCGACGTCATCGAGATCCGGCGCGCCAACAAGGAAGACCTCTGGGACACCTACAAGGACGTGGTCCGGCCCTATGTGCCACGGCGCGACCGCCTCACCGTGCCCGAACGCGTCGATGCTGCCGGCACCGTGATCGAACCGCTCGACATCGAAGCCGCGCGCAGCGTCGCCCGCATCCTCAAGCGTCGCGGCGTCGCCGCAGTCGCGGTGTGCTTCATGAACGCTTATCTCAACAGCGCCAATGAGCGCGCCATGCGCGATATTCTGCTGGCCGAGATGCCCGATATTCCGGTCTCGATCTCCTCGCAGGTGCTTCCCGAAATCTTCGAGCACGAGCGGTTCTCGACTACGGTCGCCAATGCCGTGGTGAGCCCGGTCGTCGTCAACTACACCAGCCGGCTCGGCGAACGCCTCTCGGACGAGGGCTACACCCGCGATCTTCTGCTGCTGCACACCGGCGGCGGCGTGATGACGCCGGCGAGCGTGAAGGATTTTGCGGCACGCCTTGCCGGCTCCGGCATCGCCGCCGGGGCCATCGCCAGCCGCCATATCGCCGGTCTTTGCGGTTTCCCCAATTCGATCGGCCTCGACATGGGCGGCACGTCGACCGACGTGTCGCTCGCCTATGAGGGCCAGTCGCGGATCACCAAGGACTGGCACATCGAGTTCGGCTATCCGATCCGCTTCGCATCGATCGAGGTGCTCACCATCGGTGCCGGCGGCGGCTCGCTGGCCTGGACCGATCCGGCCGGCTCGCTGCGCAACGGCCCGCAATCGGCCGGCGCCTATCCGGGACCGGCCTGCTACGGCAACGGCAATACGCAGCCGACCAACACCGATGCCAATGTGACGCTCGGCCGGCTTGGCACCGATCTCGCCGGTGGCAAGGTCAAGCTCGATCCCGAGCTGGCACGGCAAGCGGTCGAGGGCGGCGTCGCCAAGCCGTTCGGCCTCGGCCTGCATGAAGCCGCGGATGCAATCGTCAAGGTCGCCAACGCCAACATGTCGGATGCGGTGCGGCTGATCTCGATCAGTCGCGGCTACGATCCACGCGATTTTGCGCTGGTGGCGTTCGGCGGCGCCGGTGCCCTGCATGGGGTCGACGTCGCACGCGAGCTGGCGATTCCCGTCGTGATCGTACCGCCCAATCCCGGCGTGACCTCAGCGCTCGGTTGCCTGCTCGTCGACATGCAGCACGATTTTTCGCAAAGCTGCATGGTCGACGCCGCCGAGGCCGACGCCACCGAGATCGAGGCACAGTTCGCCGAGCTCGAGAAGGCTGCGCTCGCACGGTTGACCCATGAGGGCGTCGCGCAGCAGGACATCGTGCTGCAGCGCTCGATCGACATGATGTATCGCGGCCAGTGGCGTTCGCTTGCCGTCAACGCGCCGCGGCCGATCGGCGCGATCGCCGATCTGGTGCAGAGCTTCCATGCCGAGCATCAGCGCGAATACAATTTCCGCCGCGACAGCGCGCCGGTCAGCTTCTTCCGTCTCAATCTGAAGGCAGTGGGCGTGGTCCCCAAGGCCGAGTTTGCCGTCCACGAGCCGACCGGCGCTAGCCCAGAGCCGGTCAGCCGCCGCAGGGTCTGGTTCGAGGGCAGCGGGCTCGATACACCCGTCTATCGGCGCGACAACCTGCCCTGCGGCTTCTCCTTTCAAGGCCCCGCGATCATCGAGCAGGTCGATGCCACCACCGTCGTTCCGCCCGGCGCCGCCGCCGAGGTCGACAGATATCTCAACATCATCATCCGCGTGAAGGAGTGAACCATGGCCGGAGCTCTCCCGCTCGACCCCGTGACCTTCGAGGTTTTGAAGAACTCCTTCATCACCAGCGTCGACCAGATGGGCGAGCAGGTCCTGAGGACGTGCTACTCCTTCGTCATCTACAATCGCGATTTCTCGAGCGCGCTGCATGACGCCAACGGCGAATGCGCGGCGCAGGGCAACCAGGATATCGCCGTCCACGTCGGCACGCTGCATTTCACGTGCAAGGATGTCATGCGCCATTTCGAAGGCGACATGCATGAGGGCGACGTTTTCGCCATCAACGATCCCTATGCCGGCGGCACGCACTTCTCCGATGTCCGCCTGATCCGTCCGATCTTCGCCGACGGCAAGATCATTGCCTTCAGCCAGTCCAACGGACACTGGTCGGACGTCGGCGGCAGCGTGCCGGGATCGTTCGACGTCGCCGCCCGGGAGATGTTCCGCGAGGGCCTACGCATCACGCCGGTCCGCCTGTTCGACAAAAATGGCCTGCGCAAGGACGTCGCGCATCTGATCGCCTCGAACACGCGCGACCCGGCCTCGATCATCGGCGACATCCAGGCACAGGCCGAAGCCACCGCCGTCTGCGAACGCGAGATCCTGCGCCTGGTCGGCAAATATGGCCGTGATACGGTCGAGACCGGGCTTGCCGCCGTCCAGGACTATGTGGAGCGTTCGGCGCGCCAGCGCATCGCGGCGCTGCCGGACGGCGAATGGGAAACCGTCGACTTCATCGACCGCGATCCGGCCGGCGGCGAAGGCATGATCCCGATCCGCATCAAGATGACGATCAAGGGCGATCGCGCAATCTACGACTTCACCGGCAGCCATCCAACCATCGGCTCGATCTACAATTCGGCGTTCGGTGCAACCTTCTCTGCCGTCGCCGCCGGCATGAAGACTTTCTTCCCCGACCTGCCACTCAATTCCGGTTTCTACCGCTGCTTCGAGATCATCGCCCCCGAAGGATCGATCGTCGACGCCAAATGGCCGATCGCGGTCACCGGCTTTCTGATGCCGTTCGAGAAGATCATGAACTCGATCTACGAAATGTGGTCGAAGCTGATGCCGGAGCGCGCGCTCGCTTGCGCGTTCAATCTCGAATATCTGCTCACCGGCGGGCTCGATGCCCGCAGCTCCGACAAGCCGATCTTCATGTTCTATGACTGGCTGCCCGGCGGCTGGGGCGGGCGCAACGGCAAGGATGGCAGCAATGTCACAACCGCCTGCTTCGGCACCGGCTTGATGTCGCAGCCGGTCGAAGGCCAGGAGCGCGCCAACCCGATCCTGACCACCGAATGCGAGATCCTCAAGGACTCGCCCGGCCCCGGCAAGTGGCGCGGCGGCGCTGGCGTGGTGAAGACGTCGCGGATGCTGCAGGCCGAGAAAACCGTGATCTCCTATATCTGCGACCGCGAGCGCGCGATCGTGTGGGGCATCGAGGGCGGCCTGCCGTCGATGCCGCACGGCCTGACCCTGAAGCGCGCCGGCAGCACGGCCGCGGAGCGGCTCGGCTCGATCTTCTCGGACGTCCCGATCGGCGAAGGCGACACTTTCTCGCGTCCGACCGCCGGCGGCGGCGGATTTGGCGATCCGCTGGAGCGCGATCCGAACCTCGTCGTCGAGGATATCAAGGACGACTATGTCTCGGTCGAGCGTGCCGCCAAGGACTATGGCGTCGTGGTGCACACCATCGACGCCGAGCTCTGTAACTACGAGGTCGACAAGGTCGCGACCGAGGCGCTCCGTGCGAAGATCCGCTCCGAGCGTGTCGCCAATGTCCGGCTCGATCCGGAGCTGGTGGCGCAACGCTATCGCAGCGGAGCAATCGACGCGCTCGACGCGATCCGCAAGCACGCGGTGATCCTCGATTGGGGCACCGGTGCCTTGCTTCCCGAATCCACGCGCCAGTTCCGCGAGGTGTTTGAGCGGCGCTCGGTCGCAACGTGGAAAGCAGGCTGAATGCCATCGCCGGCCGCGACGTCGGCAGACCGCACAGAGCGTTCACGAAAAACTGGATCCGACACCGCCCCTCCACTTTCATTCGAGCCATGAGGATTGTGCTATGACGAGTACGACGTGCCTTTCCCCCAATCGAGTTTGGCCGATCCGCCCCGCGCTCGGCCTTGCCGCCGGCCTCGCCCTTGCCGCTGCGGTCGCGCCGGCCGCGGCCGAGACGCCGTGGTTTCCGATGAAGGTCTACGACGCGTCGTCCGGCACACCGAAGCCGGCCGAGTACACGCCGCTGCCGAAGGCCGAGAAGCCTTACAGGCTCTGCGTGCTGTTTCCGCACATGAAGGACAGTTTCTGGGTCGCCGTCGCCTATGGCATCGTCAAACAGGCCGAGGCGATGAACGTCAACATGAACCTCTACGAGGCCGGAGGTTACGAGAACCTGCCGAAACAGCTGTCGCAATTCGATGACTGCATGGCGAGCGGGCCGGACGCCATCATCGTCGGCGCCATCTCCGGCGCAGGCCTCGGCAAGAAGTTCGAGGAAGCCAAGGCCAAGGGCGTTCCGGTCGTCGGCGTCACCAACCCGCTGCCGCCGAACGCGCTGCCCGCGGCCAACTACGTCGACTTCGTCGCCATGGGCGAAGTCACCGGCGCCGGCCTGCTGGCGCAATCCAAGCCTGGCGACAAGCTCAACATCGTGACGTTCCCCGGTCCGGCCGGCTCTGGCTGGGCGGAGTCGTTCAACGAAGGCTTCAAGAAGGCCGTTGCCAAGAACCCGAACGCCAAGATTCTGGCCGAGAAATTCGGCGACTCCGGCGTCGCCGTGCAGCTTCAGCTCATTCAGGACGCCTTGCAGGCCTATCCCGGCATGAACGTGATCTGGGGCACCGCCCCCACAGCTGAAGCCGCCATCGGCGCCGTTGCCGAGGCCGGCCGAAGCGACCTGAAGATCGTATCGTCTTACGAAAACCAGGCCATGCTTGACGCGCTCAACCGCGGCGACATCCTCGCCTTCGCAACCCAGTATCCGGTCGGAGAAGGCGCCGTCGCGATCGATCAGGCAGTGCGTCTCATCGAGAAGAAGCCGGTCATGAGCCTTGTCCAGCCGATCGCCGCTGTCATCGACAAGACCACCGTACCGAAATTGCAGATGGACCTCGTGCTGGCTCCGGCGAGTTGGACACCGGTCTATTCGGTCAAGGCCAAGTAAGCCGCTCGCGAATGGTGCCGGGTGGGAGCACGTGCTCCCACCCGTCTTGCTCACGGCCCAACGGAGACGCGGATGGATGTCGAGATTGACCCGAAGCCTGCCGAGCCTCTGCTTCGATTGCGGGGGATATCAAAGCGCTTCACCGGCGTTCGCGCGCTCGACCGGGTCGACCTCGACGTTCGTGCCGGCGAGCTTCATGTCCTGTTCGGCGAGAACGGTGCCGGCAAATCGACCCTGATCAATGTCGTCTCGGGAACGTTTCCGCCGGACGAGGGCACGTTCCATTTTGGCGACGAGGAGATCCATCATCTCACGCCGCAGCGGGCCCGCACGATCGGCATCAGCCCGGTCTTTCAGGAGTTCTCGCTTATCCCGAGCCTCACGGTGGAAGAGAACCTGTTCCTTGGTCGCGAGGTCACGCATGGCGGCGTGCTGCGCTCGCGCGAGATGCGCAAGCGCGCCAGGGCGCTGATCGACGAGCTCGGCTTCGATCTCGATCCGGCGCAGCGGATCGACGACCTTTCCCGCGCGCACCAGCAGATGGCCGAAATCGCCAAGGCCCTGCTCGGCCGCGTCCGCCTTTTGATCCTTGACGAGCCGACCGCCTCGTTGACCGAGCGCGAGACCGGACGGCTGTTCGAGCTGATCGCGCGCCTGAAGAGCCAGAATGTCGGGCTGATCTATGTCTCGCATCGCATGCGCGAAATCCGTGCCCTCGCCGACCGTGTGACGGTGCTGCGCGACGGCCGCCACATCCAGACCCTCGACGCCGCCGGCTCGACCGACGGCGAGTTGGTAGAGCTGATGACCGGCCGCAGGATCGACCTGCTGTTCCCGGCCATCGGCCACCGGCCTGACAAGGTGATGGTCGACATCGAAAACCTGACGCTCGCGGACGGCAGCGTTCAGGAGGTGAATTTCCATGCCCGCGCCGGCGAGATCACCGGCATCGCCGGTCTCGTCGGCTGCGGCAAATCGGAGCTGATCCGCGCGGTCTACGGCATCGAGCCCGCGGCATCAGGCGTGATCCGGATCGACGGCCTGCCTTACGAATTCCCGACCCCGAGGCAAAGCCTCAAGCGCGGCATCGCCTATTTCCCTGCCAATCGGGTTGCTGAAGGGCTCGCGCTGTCCCGTCCGATCCGCGAGAACGCATCCATGACGGTGCTCGACCTGCCCGCGTTCGCGCGCTTCGGCGTGCTGCGGCAAGCCGCCGAACGCGCCACGATCGCGGACATCATGGAGCGGTTGCAGCTGAGGCCGCCGAACATCGAACGGAGCGCCGGCGCGCTGTCCGGCGGCAACCGTCAAAAAGTGATGCTGGCACGCGCGCTCACGCGTGAGCTGACCGTGTTCCTGTTCGACGAGCCGAGTGTCGGGATCGACGTCGGCGCCAAGCTCGAGGTCTACCAGTTCATGAAGCGCCTGGTCGAGGCCGGCGCCGCCGTGATCGTGGTGTCGTCGGAATTGCCGGAGGTTCTGGCGCTGTCGAACCGGCTCTACGTCATGCATCACGGCCGCGTCGCCGCCGAGCTGAGGGGCGCCGAGAAGACCGAGCAGAACGTGCTGTCGAGCTTCTTCCGCGACCATCTCGCCGCGGAGGTCGCGTGAACACCGCGCTGGTCACCGCAAACGCGCAAGGCGCGATCGGCTTGCGATCGATCGCAGGCCGTGTCGGGTTCCTGCCGGCCCTGCTGGTCTTGCTCGTCGCCGGCATGTCGGCGGTCGATCCGCAGTTCTACGGCATCATCAACACCCTCAACATCCTGCGCAACGCGTCGCTGCTCGCGATCGTCGCCTGCGGTCAGGCACTGGTCATCATCGCGGGCGGCTTCGATCTTTCGGTCGGCGCCGTCGTGGCGCTTGCGAGCGTCGTCACCGCCAAGACCATGGCCGCCGCAGCCACCGCGTTTCCCGGCAACAACGCCCTCATCATTGCCAGCGGGATGGCGGCCGGACTCGGCTCCGGGGCCGTGGTCGGGCTCGTCAACGGCTTCTGCGTGGCAAAGCTCAAGGTATCCGGCTTTGTGGTGACCCTGGGCACGATGTCGGCGACTGCGGGCGTCGGCCTGATGATCACCAACGGAATCCCGGTTTACGGCATGCCCGATATCTTCGTGAAGGGCTTTGGGCGCACCCAGGCACTCGGCCTGCCGACCGCCGTCCACGTCGCGCTGGTCATCATCATCGTGATGGTGTTTGCGCAGCGGCGCACGCTGTTCGGCCGTTACGTCTACGCGATCGGCGGCAATGTCGATGCGGCCATCGTGTCGGGCGTATCGATCCAGCGTCACGTCGTCGGCACCTACGTTGTCTCGAGCATGCTTGCGGCATTGACCGGCATCCTGTTGACCGCGCAGGTCGGCTCCGGCCAGGCCAGCTTCGGCGGCGATCCGATGATGCTGCAATCGATCGCGGCCGCCGTGATCGGCGGCGTGAGCTTGCGCGGCGGCGTCGGGCGCATCGAAATCGTCGCCATCAGCGCCCTGTTCCTGACCATCCTGGGCAATGCGCTCAACCTCCTGCACGTCGACTCCCGGCTGCAGCCGGTCTTTCTCGGCGTCATCATGGTCGCGGCCGTGGCGCTGGACGAACTCAGCCGACGGAGCAAGGCTCGTGTCTGACCTCGAATTGTCCGTCGCCGCCAAGAACGCGGATCGCCCGAAATTGGCGCCGGGTCGCTGGCTCTGGAGCGCAGTGCTGCCGGTCGCATTGGTGGCCCTGTTGCTCGGCTTCGCCACGGTCGACCGCGGCGTGTTGTCGCCGGCCAACCTGCTCAACATCGCGCAACAGAGCAGCTATCTGGCGCTGTTCGCGATGGCCCAGACCGTGGTGATCCTGACGCGCGGCTTCGACCTCGCACTCGGCCCGACCGTATCGATGGTGAGCGTCGGCACCGCGCTGGCGATGGCCGGCGCGACGGCGTCGGGCCATGGTACAGGCGCCGTGCTGCTCGCCGGGCTCGCTGCCGGCTTCGTGCTCGGCACCGCGTGCGGGCTCTTCAACGGCGTGGTTATTGCGCTGCTCGGGGTCAACCCCTTCGTCGCAACGCTCGGCAGCTACAATATCGCGATCGGGATTGCGACCACACTGTCGTCCGGACGGCCCGTGCAAGGCGTGCCGGCGCCGTTCTCGCAGATCTTCTACGGCGGCACCATCTTCGGTATTCCGGCGGCCATCGCGATCACGGTCGGGGTCGGCGCCGTGCTCCATTGGACCCTGACGCGGACCGTGTTCGGCCGTTCGCTTTACCTCATCGGCACCAACCCGCGCGCAGCGGCGGTCGCCGGCCTGCCGGTCAAGCGCACCCTGATCGCGACTTATGTGCTGTGCTCCGGGCTTGCGGCGCTCGGCGCGATCATGATGACGGCGCGGACCGGATCGGGCGAGCCGAACCTCGGCGGGGCGCTTTCATTGCAGGCGATTGCCGGCGCCGTGGTCGGTGGAACAAGCCTGGCGGGCGGGCGCGGCGGGGTCGGCACCGCGGTGCTCGGCGCCCTGTTCATCACCATTCTGTCCAACGGCATGAACCTCACCCGGATCGACGGGTACGTCCAGATGGTCGTGCTCGGCGCGATCGTCATCGTCGGCGTTCTGCTCGATCGCCTGCGACTGGAGCGACGCCAATGACGACGGGTTCTCCCATGCAGAGCGTCGCGGGCGAGACTGCACCTGCCTCGATCTACGTTGCGCCCTCGCTCGCTTCCGCACTCGACGCACTGAGCGAATTCGGCACAGCCGGCGCTGCCTTTGCCGGTGGCACATGGATCATGCGGTCACCGATCCGCCACGAGCGGTTGAAGCCGCACTATGTCGCGATCGGCAAGATCGCCGAGCTGACCGCGGTTCGTATCGACAGCGATGCAATCGAGATCGGCGCGGCGGTTACGCATGCGGCACTCGCGGCGGCCCTGGCCCATCATGCGGAATTCGCGGTCCTGGTCGACGCCGCCGGCCGCTCCGCCAATCCCGCGATCCGCGCGATGGCGACGATCGGCGGCAACCTTGCGACGTCGGAATTCGCCGCCGCGGATTGCGTGCCGGCGCTGCTCTGCCTCGATGCCCAAGTTGAAATGTCGGCCCGCGACGGCCGCGAGCGCATCGGCCTGGCGCATTTCCTGAAGATCCGATCGTCCCTTCCCCCCGGTCATCTGGTGACGCGGATCATCTTGCCGCGGTCGGCGCGCAGAAGCGCCCATGCCCGCCTGCCGCTGCGTAAATCGGGTGACTACCCGGTCGCCATCGTCAGCCTGTCGGTCAGCATCGATGCAGCGGGCCGTGTCCAGGCGGCGCGCGTCGCGGTCGGTTCAGTCGAGCCAGTGGCGCGCCGCTGGGAGCGGCTCGAGGCAGCGCTGATCGGACGCCTGCTCGATGCGGCGGAGGCAGCGCAGAGTGCGGCCGCGTTGGCGGATGAGTTCGTCGGCCGCGACAGCGTCGATGCCCCTGCCTGGTATCGGGTCAGCGTGCTACCCGGTCTCGTCCGCCGCGCTGCGATCGCAGCGCTTGGCTCCTGAACCGGTGGGGATCGACATGGGATTCAAGCTGACCGTAAACGGCGATCATCTTTCTTCCGCGGCCGATCCCGCCACTCCGCTGATCGACATTCTGCGTGAGGAGATGCATCTGACCGGCGCGAAACCGGTCTGTCGCGAAGGCTTTTGCGGTGCCTGCATGGTGCTGGTCGACGGCAAGCCGACGCCATCGTGCCTGCTGCCCGCCGCGCTGGCCGATGGCCACGAGATCCGCACCGTCGAAGGCCTTGCGCCTCACGGCGAACTGAACCGCATCCAGGCGGCCCTCGAGGCCAGTGATGCCGTCCAATGCGGCATGTGCTTTCCCGGCATGGTGGTGAGCCTGACGCATCTCTTGACGGCCCGGCCCGACGCCACCCGTGACGATATCCGGGCGGCCCTGACCGGGAACATCTGCCGCTGCACGGGATACGAACGCATCGTCGAGGCGACGCTGCTCGCCTTGGCCACGGCATAATCGGGAGGCGCAAGCATGTCCGACGTTTCCGCGACGATGGATCTGCGCCGGCGGGACGCCGCCGACAAGCTGCGTGGCCGCACGCGCTACACCATCGATCGATATCTGCCGGGCATGCTGCACGCCGCGGTGCTGCGCGCCGGCGTGCCCTCGGGGCGGATCATTCGTCTCGACACGTCGAGGGCTGCCCGCATGCCGGGGGTACGTGCGATCGTGACGGCAGAAGACGCGCCCGGCATGATCGGAATCGGCATCGCCGATCACCCGCTGTTCGCCCGCGATGTCATTCGCTACGACGGCGAACCGCTTGCCGCGGTCGCAGCTGTCACGTTGGCGCAGGCGCAGGCTGCGCTTGCGGCGATCGACGTGGAGATCGAGCAACTCCCCGCAGTATTGACCATGGCGCAGGCGCTGGCACCAGATGCGCGGCTGGTTCATCCGGACTGGCGCGGCTATGAGGTCCTGGTCGAAGGCGGCGCGCGTGCGGGCAATGTCGCCTGGGAGGCGACCGTCGTTCGCGGCGACGTCGACGCCGCCTTTGCGCGGCCTGACGTCGAGATCGTCGAAAGTTTCTATCGCGTCGGCCGGCAGAACCACGTGGCCTTCGAGCCGCGTGCGGTCGTCGCAAGCTACGAGGACGGCCGCTTCCATATCGAGACGTCGACGCAGGTTCCCTGGAGCGTCCGCAATGCAACCGCGCGCGCGTTGGGCGTGCCGGCATCGCAAGTGCGCGTCACTGTGCCGCCGGTCGGCGGCGGCTTCGGTCTCAAATTCGATCTGGCGGTTGAGCCCTTCGCCGCCCTCCTCGCCCGCGCCAGCGGCCGGCCGGTTCGCCTCGTCAATTCCCGCGAGGACGAGATGCTGACCTGCCTGTTCCGCGAGAACGCCGATATTCGCATCCGCTCGGCGGTGACGCGCGACGGAGAAATCGTGGGCCGCGAGGCGGTCGTGCTGATGGACTGCGGCGCCTATGGCGGCGAACAGATCTTCCTGACCACCATGACCGCACACACGCTCGGCGGAAACTACAGGCTTGGCAGCGTGCGCATGGTCTCGCGCGCGGTCTATACCAACACGGCGCCGAACGGCGCGTTCCGCTGCTGCAATGGCGTCTACAACACCTTCGCGCTCGAGCGGCACACCGACGAGATCGCAGCGCGGATCGGAATGAATCCGCTTGCTTTCCGGCGCCGCAACGTGCTCGGCGACAAGGATCTCGGCGCCACCGGCCAGGTATTCGAAGGCGATGTGCTCGGCCCGATGCTCGACCGGATGGATACGTTGCGCGACGCGGCAGCGCCGCTGCCGGCGCGCACCGACGGCAAGCTCCTTGGACGCGCGACCACCGTCGGCACCTGGTTCGTCTTCGTCGGCCCATCGGCCGCGACGGTGAACATGAATGCCGACGGCACGGCGACCCTGGTCACGTCGGGTGTCGAGATCGGATCCGGCTCGATGATGCAGAGCCTGCCGCAGATCGTTGCCAGCACGCTCGGCATCGCGCCCGAGCAAGTGATCGTCCGCGCCGCCGATACCGATGCGGCCGGTTATGATGTCGGCGTCGGTGGCGGCCGCACCACCGTCTCGCTCGGCGCCGCCAGCCTGTCGGCGGCACAGGAGGTCCGCACGAAGCTTTTGAGGATCGCCTCCGAGATGATCGAAGCCGCGCCCGGCGATCTCGTCATGCGCGATGGTCGGATCGAGATCGCGGGCGCGCCGGGCTCCGGCCGCACCGTCGCGGAGGTCGCGACCCGCGCTCAAGCGCTGGGCGGACCGGTCGCCGGCACCGGCGCCTTCACCGGCGCCGGCGTGCCGGCGATGCCCGGTTGCGTTGCCGGTCATTTCATCGACGCGATCGACATCCCCGTCTTCGCCGTCCACGACTGCGAGGTCGCCGTCGATCCGGAGACCGGGCATGTCGAGGTGCTAAGCTATCGCGTGGTCCAGGACGTCGGCCGTGCGCTGAATCCACGCGCAATCCACGGCCAGATCCAGGGCGGCGTCGTGCAGGGCCTGGGCTACGCCCTGCACGAGGAGGTGACGATCGGCAGCAATGGCCGTGTCAGTCAAAGCGGCTTTGAGACTTACCGCGTACCGCTTGCGCTCGACGTCGTACCGGTGGAGATCAGCCTCTATGAGGGTGCGGCGTCGGTGGGGCCGCTCGGCACCAAGGGCGCCGGCGAGGTGCCGATCCTCAATGTCGGCGCCACCGTCGCCTGCGCCGTTGCCAACGCGACAGGAAAGCGGGTGCAGGAATTACCCCTAACGCCGCCGCGCGTGCTCGAGCTTCTGCTCGAGCGCAAGCCGGGTCTGGCACTGTCTCACATTGCCGAGGTGTGGGCGGACAACCTTGTTCGTCCTCACCAGTGGCCCTAGGGACATCAGAGAATGCCCAGCAAACAATCCGAACGCTGAGCGACCGACCTGGGCGCCAGGCGCCTGATCCGTGGCAGGTAGGCGCTACCGTCCCCGCACCGACCAGGCCCACGATATTTTCGTCCATTCCCCTCCGCGGCGCTCAGGCAGCCGCGACCTCGTGGCCCGCCATGACCTCCAGCGCTCTCAGAATGCCGGAATGGTCCCAGCTTTTGCCGCCGAGGGCGGTACAGGCGTTGAACAGCTGCTGGGCTGCGGCAGTGCCTGGCAACGACAAGCCGAGCGCGCGCGCCCCTTCCAGCGCGAGGTTGAGATCCTTCTGATGCAGCTCAATGCGGAAGCCCGGATCAAAATTGCGCTTCAGCATGCGATCGCCGTGCACTTCGAGGATTCGCGACGACGCGAAGCCACCCATCAACGCCTGGCGCACCAGCGCTGGGTCGGCCCCGGCCTTGGAGGCGAACAGCAACGCCTCGCTCACCGCCTCGATGGTCAGCGCCACGATGATCTGGTTCGCAACCTTGGTGGTCTGGCCGTCGCCGTTGCCGCCGACATGCGTGACATTCTTCCCCATCGTTTCAAACAGGGGCTTCATCGCATTGAACGCCCGCTCCCGCCCGCCGACCATGATGGTCAGGCTGGCCGCCTTTGCACCAACTTCGCCGCCGGAGACCGGCGCGTCGAGATAATCGGCCCCGAGCGCATCGATCCAGCGTGCAAACTCCTTCGTCGCCAGCGGAGAGATCGAGCTCATATCCGTCACGATCATGCCTTTGGAGATGCCCTCCGCGACGCCGCCTTGACCGAACAGCACGGCTTCGACATGCGGAGTGTCCGGTACCATGATGATCACGGCGTCCGCCTCCTGCGCCACCTGCTTGGCGGACTCGCAAGCGATGCCGCCGGCCGCGATCAGCTCAGGCGCAACAGGTACGACGTCGTGCAGGAACAGGCGATAGCCGGCAGCCAGGAGGTGGCCGGCCATCGGTCGTCCCATGGTGCCAAGTCCGATGAATCCGATGTCTTTCATTGTCGTTGCTCCCTGTCAGCCGGATGAAGGCGTTTTTCCGGCGAGCGACTCTCGGCTCGCGTGAAGAAACCGCGTTAAATAAAATTCCAGAGCTCCGTCCCGATTCAATCGGAACGGAACAGGCTCTAGGTCACGAAAGTCTGTGCGGCGTGCCAGCCCAGGCTCTCGAGCGTGGTCGTCCGCGGCTTGTATTCGCACCCGATCCAGCCCCGATACCCGATGCTGTCGAGATGCTTGAACAGATAGGAGTAGTTGATTTCGCCGGTTCCCGGTTCATAACGGCCCGGATTGTCGGCGAGCTGGACATGCGCGATCCGGCCGAGATGCTTCTGCAGGGTCCGCGCGATATCACCTTCCATGATCTGCATGTGATAGATGTCGTACTGGATGAACAGATTGGATGAGCCAACCTCGGAAATGAGCTGCACCGCCTGTTCCGTACGGCTCAGGAAGAAGCCGGGAATATCGAGCGTGTTGATCGGTTCGACCAGGAGCTTGATGCCATGCTGGGCGAGCGCGCCTGCGGCGAAGCGCAGGTTGGACACGAGGACTTCCTGCAGGTCTGCCCTATCCGTATCGGCTGGAGCGATGCCGACCAGGCAGTTCAGCTGCCGGCAATCCAGCGCCTTTGCGTAGTCGATCGCGCGCACCACGCCGTCGCGAAATTCGTCGACCCGATTGCGCAGGATCGCAATGCCACGCTCACCGGCGGCCCAGTTGCCGGCTGGAAGATTGTGCAGCACCTGGGTCAGCCCACAGCGCGCCAATTCCTCCCGCAACGCGCCCTTTTCGAAGTCATAAGGAAAAAGATACTCGACTGCGTTGAAGCCGGCCGCCTTGGCGGCCGCGAACCGATCGAGGAACGGCAGCTCGTTGAAGAGCATGGTGAGATTGGCGGCAAATTGAGGCACGGGTCGTATCTCCGCTTGAAGCGCTGAAAGATGTGGTCAGGCCGGCAACAGCGTGCCGGATCGTGACGCACTCGGCACGTCATCGAGCGGAAGATCGAGCACCTCCTCGAACTCGACGATGTTGTCGATCTCCGTTCCCATGGCGATATTGGTGACTCGCTCGAGAATGAACTCCACCACCACGGGCACGCGATGCTTCGTCATCAGCTCGCGTGCGGTCGCGAACGCCGCCTGCGCGTCATTCGGATCGGTGACCCGGATCGCCTTGCAGCCCAACCCCTCCGCGACGGTCACGTGGTCGACGCCGTAAACGCCGATCTCGGGCGCGTTGATGTTCTCGAACGAAAGCTGGACGTGATAGTCCATGTCGAAGCCGCGCTGCGCCTGCCGGATCAGGCCGAGATATGAATTGTTCACGACGACGTGGATGTAGGGCAGATTGAACTGCGCCCCGACCGCGAGCTCCTCGATCAGGAACTGGAAGTCGTAGTCACCCGACAGCGCGACGATGTCGCGGTCGGGATCGGCGGCACGCACACCAAGCGCGGCCGGCAGTGTCCAGCCGAGCGGACCGGCTTGGCCAGCATTGATCCAGTTGCGCGGATTGTAGACGTTGAGGAACTGGGCCCCAGCGATCTGCGACAATCCGATCACGGTCACGTAGCAGGTGTCGCGGCCGAAGGCTTTGTTCATTTCCTCGTAGACGCGCTGGGGCTTGATCGGGATGTTGTCGAAGTGGCTCTTGCGCAGCATCGAACGCTTGCGGTCGCGACAGGCGGCGGGCCAGGCCTGCCGATCGCGCAGCCTCCCGGACTTCCGCCACTCCCGGGCAACGCTCACGAACATTTCCAGCGCAGCCTTGGCGTCGGAGACGATACCGAGGTCCGGATTGAAGACCCGCCCGATCTGCGTCGGCTCGATGTCGACATGCACGAATTTGCGGCCCTTCGTGTAGGTCTCGATCGAGCCGGTATGCCGGTTGGCCCAGCGATTTCCGATGCCGAGCACGAAATCGGATTCGAGCATCGTGGCGTTGGCGTAGCGATGGCTGGTCTGCAAGCCGACCATGCCTGCCATCAGCGCGTGATCGTCAGGAATAGCGCCCCACGCCATCAGCGTCGGAACCACGGGAACGTTGACCACTTCGGCGAAGGCGACCAGCAGCTCGGACGCATCGGCGTTGATCACGCCGCCGCCGGCCACGATCAGCGGCCGCTCCGCGGCGTTCAGCATCTCGAGCGCCTTCTCGATCTGCTTGCGCGTCGCCGTCGGCTTGTAGACCGGCAGCGGTGAATAGGTCTCGTCGTCGAACTCGATCTCGGCCAATTGCACATCGAGCGGAAGATCGATCAGCACCGGTCCCGGCCGCCCCGACCGCATGACATGGAAAGCCTGGCTGAACACGCGCGGCACCAGCGCCGGCTCGCGCACGGTGACGGCCCATTTCGTCACCGGCTTTGCGATCGACTCGATGTCGA
Source organism: Bradyrhizobium sp. USDA 4502 (assembly GCF_054063355.1). Classification (NCBI taxonomy): domain Bacteria; kingdom Pseudomonadati; phylum Pseudomonadota; class Alphaproteobacteria; order Hyphomicrobiales; family Nitrobacteraceae; genus Bradyrhizobium; species Bradyrhizobium sp. USDA 4502. Next base: position 1,944,791 of record NZ_JBSSGF010000001.1, on the reverse strand, counting down.
CGGCCTGGAAATCCTCCTTGTAGAGCCGCGCCCGCGGCGCCTGACCGGTGATGCAGAGGATCGGAATGGAATCCGCGATCGCCGAATAGAGGCCGGTGATCATGTCGGTGCCGGCGGGACCCGATGTGCCGATGCAAACGCCGATATTGCCCGCCTTCGCCCTGGTATAGCCTTCCGCCATATGCGAGGCGCCTTCGACGTGCCGTGCCAGGATATGACTGATCGATCCGTTGCGCTTCAGCGCGGAGTAAAGCGGATTGATCGCCGCGCCGGGAACGCCGAATGCGCACGTGATCCCTTCGCGTTGGAGAATGCGCACTGCTGCATCGACTGCTCGCATCTTCATGTGATGATCCCGCTTCGCTATGAGTTGGTCTGAGCAGGATCATCAGGCCCGCGAGCATCGATCTCAACGCAATCGATTGGAATTTCCGCGCTGTGGCAACGCTCGCGATTTCTTGCGCGTCTTCAAACGATTAGCGTCAGTGTAGAAATGGAAATTGTTGCGGACGGAATTGCAGCCCGCCCTACGCCTGCGTTTGCTGCGTGCGGTTCCCGCGAAGTTCGGCCGTGAGCTCGGCTGCGATCCGGTGCACGATCGTACCGATCTCGGGCAAGCGTTCGTTCGTCAGCCTGTCCGCCATGCCGGATACCGAGATCGCGGCATATGGCTCGTTGCAATCGTTGAAGACGACCGCGGCCACGCAGCGCAGCCCGAGGCGCGCCTCTTCATCATCCACCGCATAACCCTGACGCCGCACGCTCTCCAATTCCTTGAACAACTCGCCGGGCCGCACGATCGATTTTTCCGTCAGCCGCGGCATGCCCTGACGGCGAATGATCGCATTCACGTCGGCATCGGAATAGGTAGCCAGCACCGCCTTGCCCACTCCCGAGGCGATCATTGCGACGCGCCCGCCCACCTTGGTCAGCGAGCGCATGATCTCGCGGCTTTCGATGCGGGACACGACGATGATGGATTCGTCATCGACCACCGCAAGGTTGGCCGTTTCCCTGGTCTGGTCGCGCAGCTTGCGCAGATAAGGCAGCGCCTGCGCGGCAAAATTCCGCCGGCGCACGAAGGTAGAGCCGACCACGAAGCTTTGCGCGCCGATGTGCCACTTGGACTCCTCGCGGTCGAACTGCACGAACCTGCGGTTCTCGAGCGTGGTCAGCAGACGATGAACGGTCGAGGGCGACAGGCCGGTACGGATCGCCAGATCGGTCAGCCGATAGCCTTCATCATCCTCTGCAAGTGTCTCCAGGATTTGCATGGCGCGATCAACGGACTGAACACCGCCGTCGCGCGCGTCCGGCTCCGGCTGCGCGCGAAGATCGGGGTCGGACGGCTTGCGCCGGATCGGCTCTCTTTTCATCACGACTTGCCCCTAACCGGTTGCAGTTCAGAACGAAATTGCTCGTCGAGAACGAGTGCCACAATTGGCATATGGCATACCAAAAGACCCTGGAGTCAAGGCGACAATATTCGCGAATAGGTCAGTATTTTTACCATTCCTCTTACCAAATGGCGCGATTCTTTTGTTTGACTTCTGGGATAATGTATACCACGATCATTTCACGACGATCCAAACAAACAACCGGGAGGACGATGCCATGTACGTCGGGGACATCCTTCGCGCCAACAATGCGCACGTGGTGACGATCGGCTCGAACGAAACCGTAAGCATTGCGGCGAACCTGATGTACGCGAGCAATGTCGGCGCCCTCGTGGTCAGGAACGCCTCGCGCAGCAAGGACGCCGCCGTGATCGGAATGTTCAGCGAGCGCGACGTCGTCGCTGTGATCGCCGAGCGCGGCACCAATGGACTTGCCATGAAAGTCGCGCAGTTCATCTCGCCGCGGCCGCTGCTATCCTGCAATTCGCAAGATGCGCTCACGGATGTCGAGCGCCTCATGGCCCGTCATGGGATCCGCCATGTCCCCGTCATCGACAACGGCCGGCTCGTCAGCGTCGTGAGCATGCGGGACATCACCCTTGCTTACGAGGAAGCCGCCTGCGCGGCCTGACGGACTTTCCTAAGGCCATTGCCACGCTACTCGGTTCGAGCCGCTGCGGCTCCTGCTGTGTCCCCACTCTGCTTGCGAGGATCGAATGAGAATCTGCATCTACGGCGCCGGCGCGATCGGCGGCTATCTCGGTGTCGAATTTATGCGCGCTGGTGCCGATGTCAGCCTGGTCGCGCGGGGTGCGCATCTCGCCGCAATGCGGCAGAACGGCCTGAAGCTCCTGATCGGCGACGAGGAGCGCGTCGTGCATCCTCACTGCACCGATAACCCCGCCGAACTCGGCGAGCAGGATTACGTCATCATTTGCCTCAAGGCGCATTCGATCACCGGCGTCATCGAGCCCATGCGGCCGCTGCTGGGCGATCGGACCCGCATCGTCACCGCCGTCAACGGCATTCCCTATTGGTATTTCCACAAGCACGGTGGTCGGCACGAAGGATCGACGCTCGAGAGCATCGATCCTGGCGGTCAGCAGTGGAACGAGCTCGGCCCCGAGCGCGCCATCGGCTGCGTGGTGTACCCCGCCACCGAAATCGAGGCGCCCGGCGTGATCCGCCATGTCTACGGCAACAACTTTCCGCTGGGCGAGCCCTCCGGCGAGATCACATCCGACGTCCAGAAACTTTCCGAGCTGTTCGTGGCCGCGGGCATGAAAGCGCCGGTCCTCGACCGTATCCGTGACGAGATCTGGCTCAAGCTGTGGGGCAATGTCTGTTTCAACCCGATCAGCGCCCTCACCCACGCGACGCTCGACGTGATCTGCAGCAATCCGGGCACGCGCGCGCTGTCCCGGGCGATCATGCTGGAGGCCCAGGCGATCGCGGAAAGCCTCGGCGTCAAGTTTCGGGTCGATGTCGAACGCCGCATCGAAGGTGCGCGCAAGGTCGGCGCGCACAAGACCTCGATGCTGCAGGATCTCGAGCGCGGACGTCCGGTCGAGATCGATCCGTTGATCACCGTGGTGCAGGAGATGGGCCGGATGACAGGAATCGCGACGCCCGCCCTCGATGCGGTGCTGGCCCTGGTCGCGCAGCGCACCAGGCTGGCCGGCCTCTATGATGGGGCGGCCGGCGCCGCAGCAGCAGAAACGCTGGCGGTGGCGTGATCCCGATGGCCAATGTTACGCGCTGGGTCCGCTTCCGCCACCATGCCGAAATCGGCTTCGGGCAACTCACCCCGTCCGGCATCTCCGTGCACGAAGGGGACATGTTCGGCGACATGCGAACGACTGGACAAACGCTGGCGCTGGACAACGTCGAGCTGCTCGCCCCGACGCAACCGAGCAAGGTCATCGCGCTCTGGAACAATTTTCACGCGCTTGCGGAGAAGCTGAAATCACCTGAGCCTGCCGAACCGCTGTACCTGTTGAAGGCGCCGACCAGCGTCACCGCGCCTGGTGCCGTCATCAGGCGTCCCTTGGGCTATGATGGCAAGACGACCTACGAAGGTGAACTCGGCATCGTCATCGGCAAGAGCTGCACGGCGGTCGCGCCCGAGCAGGCCGACGCCTTCATCTTCGGCTACACCTGCACCAACGACGTCACCGCCGCGGACATCCTCAATCGCGACCCGACCTTCCCGCAATGGGCGCGGGCCAAGGGCTTCGATGGATACGGCCCGTTCGGCCCCGTGATTGCGTCAGGCCTCGACCCCGCACGCCTCGTGGTGCGCACCATTCTGAACGGCGTCGAGCGCCAGAACTACCCGATCGCGGACATGATCTTCAGCGCACAGACGCTGGTCAGCAAGATCTCGCACGACATGACGCTGTTGCCGGGCGACCTGATCTGCTGCGGGACATCGATTGGCGTCGGGGTGATGAAGGAGCCCGTCAACACGGTCACCGTCGCGATCGACGGAATCGGCGAGTTGACCAACGAATTCCGTCAGTAGGCTGCGGCGGGACGACAACCCGACGCAGCCGGCCCAAACGACGATTATCTGCCTTAGGAGCGTACATGATCTCCACGAACCCGGCATCATCGCCCGGCGGCTTCCGCTGGCTGCAACTGGCGGTCGGCATCGTCTGCATGGCGATGATCGCCAACCTGCAATATGGCTGGACGCTGTTCGTTGATCCGATCGACGCGAAGTTTCACTGGGGCCGTCCGGCCATCCAGCTCGCCTTCACGATTTTCGTGATGACGGAGACATGGCTTGTGCCGGTGGAGGCCTGGTTCGTGGACAAATACGGCCCCCGCATCGTCATCATGTTCGGCGGGCTGATGATCGGGTTGGCCTGGGTCATGAACTCATACGCCTCATCTCTCGTCACACTTTATGCGGCAGCGATCGTCGCGGGCATTGGCGCCGGCGCCGTCTACGGCACTTGCGTCGGCAATGCGCTGAAATGGTTTCCGGACCGGCGCGGCCTGGCCGCAGGAGCAACCGCCGCCGGGTTTGGCGCCGGTGCGGCCCTCACCGTTGTACCGATTGCCAACATGATTGCCGCCAGCGGCTACCAGAGCACCTTCCTGACCTTCGGGATCGGACAAGGCCTCATCGTCATCCTGCTGGCCTGGTTCGTCCGGCCACCACATGGCGTCGAAGCACCCAGGAAAAAGCGTCTCAATCTGCCGCAGAGCGCGATCGACTACACCCCGCCCCAGGTGTTGCGCACCCCGGTCTTCTGGGTCATGTACTTGGTGTTCGTCATGGTGGCTTCCGGCGGCTTGATGACCGCCGCGCAAATCGGGCCGATCGCGCATGACTTCAAGATCGCGGACACGCCGGTCACCCTGGCGGGCTTCCAGATGGCGGCGCTGACGTTCGCCATCTCGCTCGATCGCGTCTTCGACGGTTTCGGCCGTCCGCTCTTTGGCTGGGTCTCGGACAACATCGGCCGCGAGCACACGATGTTCATCGCGTTCGCCACTGCGGCGCTGATGTTGCTGACGCTGTCCACCTACGGTCACATCCCGGTTGTCTTTGTGCTGGCCACGGCAATCTATTTCGGCGTCTTCGGCGAGATCTACAGCCTGTTTCCGGCGACGTCGGGCGACACGTTCGGCGCCAAATACGCAACCACCAACAACGGCATGCTCTACACGGCGAAGGGCACGGCAGCGCTGCTCGTGCCGCTCGCGAGCATCATCTCTTCCCAGCTCGGCTGGCAGGCCGTGTTCATCGTCGCGGTTGCACTCAATGCGACCGCTGCCCTCACCGCGTTGTTCCTGATCAAGCCGATGCGGCGCGCGTTCATTCTCGGCAGTGAAGCGACGGCAAGTGCCGCAATCGCTCGCGCAAAGGTCTTTCCCGGTGAAGGCGGTCGACTTGAGGCACCCGTGTCTTACGACCGTCTCGAGAAGGCACCATAACAAGAGACCTATCGGCCGGAGCGCAAGCGATTGAACGACAGATGGACGGATGTGCGGGCTCGGTCCGCCCTGCGGCGAATCTTCGACGCCGCCATCGCGAGCGCCGATCCGAGGATCACGATTGCCGACGCCCTGCCGGCAAAGCCGAAGGGCAGATGCATCGTCGTCGGCGCGGGGAAGGCGTCGGCGGCAATGGCTGCGGGCCTCGACGCGGCATGGCCTGACGTCGAGCTTGCAGGTGTCGTCGTCACGCGCCACGGCCATTCGGTTCCAGCCGGCCGTATCGAAGTGCTCGAAGCGTCTCACCCCGTGCCGGATGACACGAGCAAGGCCGCGGCCCTTCGCATGCTGCACGCCGTCGAGGGGCTTTCAGCAGACGATCTCGTCATCGCCCTGATGTCCGGCGGTGGCTCGGCGCTGATGACCCTGCCAGCATCTCCGATGACTCTCGCCGACAAGCAGGCGGTCAACCGGGCACTCCTTGCAAGCGGCGCGACGATTTGCCGAGATGAACGTCGTCCGCAAACATCTGTCCGCGATCAAGGGCGGTCGGCTGGCGCTGGCCGCCCGTCCCGCCCGCGTCACGACCCTTGTGATCTCAGACATTCCCGGCGACGATCCCGCGGCGATTGCCTCCGGTCCCTCGCTGCCGGACAGCAGCACAAAAGCCGCTGCGCTGGAGATCGTTGGCCGGTTTGCCATCGACCTGCCGGAAGCGGCGCGGCTTGTGCTTGAACAAGCTGACGAGACACCCAAGCCCGGCGAGATCGATGCCGACGTCCGCATCCTTGCCGCTCCATTTCATGCGCTTGACGCTGCGGCCAACGCCGCCCGGGACGAAGGCCTGACGCCGATCATCCTTGGAGACGCGATCGAGGGCGAGGCACGGGAACTCGGAACCGTGATGGCCGGCATCGCCCGGTCGGTCGCGGGGCATGCACAGCCGGGCCCTGCCCCCGCGGTGCTGCTGTCCGGAGGCGAGACGACGGTGACGATCGGGCGCGGTCCGGCGGGACGCGGCGGCCGCAACACCGAATTCCTGCTGGGGCTTGCCGTCGCCCTGTCCGGCGCATCCGATATCTGGGCCGTTGCGGGCGACAGCGATGGAATTGATGGAACGGAAGATGCGGCTGGCGCTTTGATCGGTCCGGATACGCTGCGGCGCGCCGCCGCGAATCTGCTTGACGCGCGGGCGCATCTGGCTGCCCATGACAGCTACACGTTCTTCGACCGCCTTGGAGACCTCGTGCGCACCGGGCCGACGCTTACGAACGTCAATGATATCCGTGCCGTGCTGATCGCAGCCGGCCAACCACCGACGAGGTGATCCATGCGTCGTCATCGACGAGCCAAGATCGTTGCAACCGTTGGTCCAGCAAGCAGTTCCCCCGAGATGCTCGAGGCGCTGCTGCTGGCTGGCGTCGATACGTTCCGCCTGAACTTCAGTCACGGAACGCAGAGCGATCACGCACGCATTCACGCAGCGATCCGAAAGCTGGAACAGGAGGTCGGCCGGCCGATCGGCATCCTGATGGACCTCCAGGGCCCGAAGATCCGCGTCGGCACCTTGCGCGATGGAAAGATCACCGCAGTGGCCGGAGAGACCATTCGGTTCGTCTTGTCCGGATCGGAAGGCGACCGAACCGCAATTCCCCTCCCGCATCGGGAGATCTTTGCCGCCGTTGCCCCCGGCCATGACCTTCTGATCGACGACGGCAGGGTCCGCGTTCGCGTTACCGGGCTCGGTGACGATTTCATCGAAGCCAAGGTGATCGTCGGTGGCACGATCTCGAATCACAAGGGCGTCAATCTGCCGGGGACGGTCCTCGATCTTTCACCGCTGACCGCGAAGGATCGCCTCGATCTGGAGTTCGGCCTGAAACTTGGCGTGGATTGGGTTGCCCTGTCGTTCGTGCAGAAGCCCTCGGATATCATCGAAGCGAGAGGCCTCGTTGGGGACCGCGCCGGTCTGATGGCCAAGATCGAGAAGCCGGCAGCGCTCGAACGGATCGACGATATCATCCAGTTGTGCGACGCCATCATGGTTGCGCGGGGAGATCTCGGCGTCGAAATCCCGCATGAGGACGTGCCGGGGCGCCAGAAGGAGTTGGTGCGGGCCTGCCGTCTCGCGGTGAAGCCCGTGATCGTCGCCACGCAAATGCTGGACTCGATGGTCGCCGCCCCGACGCCGACGCGTGCGGAAGTCTCCGACGTTGCGACCGCCATCTATGACGGCGCAGACGCAGTGATGCTGTCGGCGGAGTCCGCGACAGGCCGATATCCGCGCGAGGCGGTCGAGATGATGGACCGCATCATCCGCAGCACCGAACAACACAAGATGTACCGCTCGATCGTCGAGGCGACCCAGCCCGGCGAAGAGCAGACGCCACCGCATGCCGTGGCCACGGCAGCGGCCGATCTCGCCTCCGTCGTTCACGCCGCGGCCATTGTGGCCTACACCTCGAGCGGTACCACGGCCGCACGCGTCGCGCGCAAGCGGCCGAGCCGCCCGATCCTCGCCATCACCCCAAGCCGCGAAGTGTCTCGCCGCCTGTGCCTGCTTTGGGGCGCTCACAGCGTGCTTTCCGACGACGTTCAGAGCTATGAGGAGATGGTCGAGCGCGCAACTACATTCGCGCATGCAGAGCAGTTTGCATCAAGCCGCGATCTGCTGGTCGTGGTCGCCGGCATTCCCTTTGGACAAGCGGGAACGACCAACAATCTACGGGTCGTATCGCTGCTCTGAGAGTACGTTCGGCCCGAGCGATTGCATCATCAGCGCACCGCGCGGCAAGGTGAACGCGACGGTCGCGCGCATCCCGATCGCCTAGGTCAGCATCGAGATGATCGACTGGAGCTGATCGGATGCCGACGTCACGAGCCCGTCGAACGAAGTCTGGCCGTGAGCCGCGGCTCGCAGGATGCATTCCGCAACAGCGGCCTTGAGACCGAACACGGATTGATCCGCTGGCACGCTTGCCATGACCGCATCCAACGCTTCGCGCATCGTCTGGATCAGTTCGGCGCTGTACTTCATGGCTGTCCTCCGCAGCCTCAAAATAGGCCGGCCGCACGAGGTCGCCACTCACAAGCGCGCGATTCCAAATTGCCTTTTCTTAATGCAGTGACAGGTACGTGAACCGGCGAGCGCTAGAGGTCTCTCTCCGCGAGCTTGCGAAACGCATCGGGCACCGAATGAACCGCCTCCAGCGCGGCTGAACCATATCCGATCGCCTCCCAGCCAAAGCGATCGCGGATCCTGTCGATCGCACGGTCCGCCGCCCAGCGGGCCATCCCTGTCGGACTTCCAGGCCGAAGCGCTTCGTCCTCCAGTCCGAGTGGAAGCTCCAATGCAAGATCCCAATGCTCCTCGAGATGCGACACCGAGATCGCCAGCAGCGAGATGATCTTCTCGCCGGGATGGTCGGCAAGAGCCGCGCGCACCAGATTCTCGCCGAGCCGGGCCAGGACGATGGTCGTGCACACCGGCGCATCGAGCGTCATCGAGCGCGTCACCGACTTCAGGTCGGCGAAGCGGACGCGCACCGTTACGGTTCGTCCAGGCCGTGACTTCGCCCGAAGCCGCGTGGCGACGCGGTCGGCGAGATGAAGCAACGTGGGCCGAATGACTTGCTCGATCGCAGGCTTTCGGCCAAGCGCCGATTGTGCTCCCGCCGATCGTGCGCGCCGGTGTGGCTTGAGCTGTCTCGGATCACGATTCCAGGCCAGCGCGGCGAGTTTCTCGCCCGCTGCCGGACCGAGCAAGTGCGTCAGCGACCGTTCCGACAGTTTGGCGAGCTGACCGATCGTCGCGACGCCGATCGCGTCCAACCGGGTCCTGGTGATCGGCCCTACTCCCCACATCAACTCAACCGGCAATTCGTGAAGGAAGCTCAGCTCGGCGTCGGGATCGACGACGACAAGTCCGTCGGGCTTTGCAACCTGCGAGGCGATCTTCGCCAGATGCTTGGTGCGGGCGACGCCGACCGAGATCGGAAGGCCGAGCTCGCTGCGCACGCGCCACCGGATCGACGCGGCGATTTCGGCAGGCGTTCCGAACAGGTGAGTGCAGCCGGCAACATCCGCAAACGCCTCGTCGATCGAAATTCGCTCGACCAGCGGCGTGAAGTCGCCGATCACCTTGATGGCCGCGTCACCCAGCCGCTGGTAATCGCTGAAATGGCCGCCGACGAAAACGAGTTGCGGGCACAGTTGGCGCGCTTCCCGCCCCGACATGCCGCCATGCACCCCGAAGGCCTTGGCCTCATAGGACGCCGCCAGCACAACCCCGCCCCCGACCGCGATCGGCTTGCCGCGCAGCGAGGGCTCGAGCAGTTGCTCGACCGATGCGTAAAATGCATCCAGGTCCGCATGAAGGATGGTGGCTGCGGCTGCCATCTCGACCCCTCATCCCTGACCTGACCGAAGCCGCCGGTGGAAATGGCTGATATCGTGACGCTGATCGACAAGCGCGAAGGGGCACCGAAGAAGCGCGGCCCCTATAAAAAACATCTAACGACCACGAACTGAGGTGGTTTTGCCGCGAAGTCTCGCCAAAGCTCTCCTCGATCGGCGCAGTACAACTGTGCTTTGCGCAAGCACCCTATAGCTGTGTTCAAGCGACTCAAGCACGTATCGATCGGATCGGTCCCTAGTATCGAGTTTTGCGCTACGGCAACGCTCAGCTAGTTCTAGGTATTCTTTCAAGACGTTCATGGAACGTGAAGCCAGCACGCGTCGGTTAGTTCCTAACTGACATTGGAACAAAATAGGAACATTCTGAAATCGTGTCAATCCACCAACGTCGTCGCGGCCGCTGGCGCCGCGAACGACGCCAGGTCGTCAACGCGCGTTGCCACGCTGCGCGCGCGCTTGCCGCGCGAGAGGATCTGCCGGCGCTCCCTTCAGCCGGCTTCGCCCGATCGCCCCCGATCTCGGTCCGCGGGAGATCGAAGCGGGAGTTGCTGCGAGGCATCGACGCGAGGCACATCGGCGGATCGTTCGAGATGCATGACGGCGGCTTCTGCGATGCACGACCGCAGCTTGCGCGTATTGCCGCACCGGCTCACTCATCAGCCGGCTGACTTTGCCGTGCAGGGCTTTTTCGGGTAGATATTTTGCAATGACCGACCAACCCCATCAGGTGGACTTCCAAGCTGCGGCCCACCTTTACAAATGGCCTTCTCTCAACAACTCCAGGCGAGAGGATCGCGCGCCCTATATGGTCGTCAATGGAACGCTCGACCAATGCATTCGGGATTTCATGGGCAAGCCCGAGAAGACGCGACATCTTTACGAGATCCGGACCAAGTCGCAGCCTCCCCTCGTCCCCGACGTGCTGTCACCCGAGCATGTGATCGAGCTTTCCAGGCTTCGCGAGTTTCTCTGAGGCGCGCAGCGAACGCGATCCCGACGCGTGTCGTTTGCGCCGACTTATCCATCTGTCGTAGGTCTGGTGCCGGATTGTTTGCCCCTTGGCGAGCCGGTACACTTGCTTGACTCCCTGACTGACCGACGTCCGCGCCGGCATGATTGATCCGCTTCGACCCGCTGAGGCCCGCACGTCGCCTGCACGGGAGCTGAACGGCGGCACGGCCGGTTGATGGGGTATCGCGAGGCGCCGCATGAGGTTCAATCTGGCGATCCTGAGTGTGCTGGCCGCAAGGCCCGGGCAGCGGATCGCGATCGACGAGGTCAGCCGCGAGGTCAAGCGCATGATCGCGGCCGGCGATGAAGCCACGCAGTCGAAGCGGCCGTCCGAGCTTGGCGACGCCGACGTCTTCCAATCGGGATGGGCATCGATCAACGACGCGGGCCTGCAGATCACCGATTCGGGGCTCTCGCTGTGGCGCTCGCTTGAAGCCGCCCGCATCGAACAAGGACTCGATCGACAGGAAACGGAACGATTGGACGCCGCTGCGGCCGACACGCGCCATTACGTTGCGGATACTGCGATCGACCGCCCCGACGACGTTGATCTCGAGCTCCCCGGCATGACGCGCGAGGACCACGACGACCGCCAGCGATCCGGCGCGGGCCGTTCGGCTACCGCTCCCGCCATCCCCTCGGCGCACTCGCCGATCGTCCCGGCGCCTGCATTCGGCTCCTTTCAAGAGGCGAACCGGGCGGCGGCTGCGCGGCTGTCCGGTCTGGTCAGCTTCCTCGGCACGATCAAGCCGAAATTCGCCGCCGCGCGGCAACGGCGATCCGCGGAGGATGTCCGGGATCGTCGTGCCGATCGTCGAGGCGGATTGACGGGGCTGGCGGTGGCTTGCCTCAGCCTGATCTCGGTCGTCGCTTGCGTTGCCGCCGCGATTGCGCTTGGTCAGCTTTCTTCGCTGAAGTCGGACATGGCCGCGTTGCGGCGGGAGATCGCGCCGCTGAGGGAACGCCTCACCAGACTCGAACAGGTCGAAGTCGCAAAACGCGAGGCTGCCCAGCAGCAAGATGCGCAAGACAAGGCCGAGGCGGAAAAGAAGCTGCCTGACGGCGCAGGCGAACAGGCCGCGCTCAGCCTCTCGCGTGAAGAGATTCAGTTGATAAGAGAGTACATCAAGGCCGCGCCTTCGGCCGGCGCAGCTGTCGCGCCGATCAATGTCGGCGATCCCATCACCGGCGGAATGATTCCGCTGCCTTCATCGCTGACGGAGAAGGTGCCGCGCCTTGTCGGCGCGAGATTTGCGACCCGCAACGGCGCCATCGTCATCAGCACGCGAAACAGCCGCCGCATCGATGCGGTGCTGATGCCGAACTAAATCGGCAGCAACATCGCGTCGGTCGAAAGCGAGACCATCTGCCGGTGCGCGCACATCGCGATGGCACCTTTTGCCGGCAGACGCGATGAAATCCCCGTCCGTTCCTTGCGCGGACCTTGCTCCTGTTTTCTCGAACAAATACTGGCGCAAAGCGGAACGATGGCGCGGTTTCCTTAAGGATTTTAGGAACTTATGACACATCGCGGCGACGCGGGGCGCCCGACACAACAGGCGGCAAACAGGCGCCGAACAGGAAGCAAACAGGTCTTGAACAGGGACGTAACAGGTCGACAAATCGCTTGATCCGGCCTGTTTGCTCGCTCGTGGCGATCGACGGTCGGATATTGACGCATACGGGGGGCAGTTTGCGGATGACGTTTCACACACAACCGAGCAAGAGCATCCGGATCGGCGGAAGCGGCGCGCAATGCTGGGCGCGAAACGATGGTCTACCTGCGCTTAAGAAGAGCCATCCAAGAGCGCTGCCATCCGATGTCGATCGATGATGTTGGGGTCCGGGGGCAGCGGATAGCCGTCCAATTCGGCCAGTTTCGCGGCCACGTTCGGTCTCGCGATGACCTCCTGGGGCAGCGCAAGGCACATTGCGATTTCAATCATGCCACGGAGCGCGTCGGCGTCTTGGGATGAGGCGACGAGAAGCTTGGCCATGACCGGGTTGGGTGCGGGCATCGGCGTGCCCGCTTCCAAAGCATTCATTTCAGCGATACGCGCGCGGTCGGCGGCGATCTGGTTTCGATAAAACGGCCCGACTAGGCGTTCGGTCTCGGCATCATATTCACGGCAGAACGCTCCGGGATCGTCGATGTGTCGACGGACGGCGTCGCGTAGCACCTGTGCGTGCAGAAGGCCAACGCTCAAGCCCCGTCCGGCGGACGGGTTGGTGCACGCCCATGCATCACCTACGGCGGCGAACCCGGTAACGACGGGCTGACCATCGATGACAAACCGCCGGTACCGGTCGATAACTCCGGCCATCAGAAGGACGGGCGTTATTGGCTCGCCGTCGAGCCAATGGGCCTGCCGCGGGCACGCGGAGACGACGCGATGGAATGTCGTCGTATCACGCAAGGCTCGCATCGCCTTGTTCTTCGATGAGGTATACAAGGTGACCGACCAGGTATCGTTGTCGCCGTCCAACGTCAGGATCGAGAACAAGCCCATCGGCGTCAGCGCGCGGCCCATTCTGCGGGGTCGCCGCTGTCCGGAAAAATATCGGGTAAAATAGGCGAAATTGCTGTCTTCGGCTTGCTCGATCGGACTACGGGCTCCTGCGCTGACCATCCAATCGCAAGCCGGGCTTCGCCGACCCATGGCGTCGATCACGAGATCGGCTCGAATTTCTTCGCCGGAGCTAGTGCGTACGCCCGTGACGTGGGGCACGCCGGAAACCGCCGAAGCGCCCGTGATCAATTCCCGAACCTTGGCTCCCCTGCGGATAGTCACGTTCGGCGCGGCTTCTGCCATTGCAGCCACGGCGCACTCTATCACGGGCCTTCGACCGGTGACGAAGCGGATCGCGTCGTCGCCCGGACGCGGTGTCCGATCCGTTATGGATGGCGGAAGACTGTCGAGATAGTCCACCCAAACGCAACCGGCTCGGAGCAAATCATCCGTTAGTCCCGGTAATTCCTGGTCGCTGATCAGCCGAAATCGCGAACTGAGGTTGTGAGGTTGCCGGAATTGGGCAACTCCCGGGCGTTCCCACGCCTCCCACCCCGCGGAGGGCGCCGTCGGAAGACCTGCCGGGTCGGCTTCTAAGACTGTGACGCGGTGACCGTCGCGGCCGAGCATCGTGGCGGCGCATAATCCGATCACGCCTCCACCGCAAATGAGGATCTTGCTCATTCCTCGTCCCCCCTTAAGCCCGTCGCGCTCGAGCCAGCGACGCGGTCTCGCCATCATGTTCTCTGGCGAGACGACAACACCCGCACACGCGGGGCACGGCATTCAAGACACGGCACTCAAGACATGGCACTCAAGACATGGCACTCAAGACATGGCACTCAAGACATGGGTCGGTGCGGCAAACCGGAGGTTCAAAGCTCTGCGCAGCTTGCCTTGGCGTCCTGGCCGGTCAGGAGGCGTATGGCGCGAGGCGAACATTATCCAAAGACTGCAGGTGGGACAGCCATCCTGACGCAGCAGACCCAAGATCTCACGCCTCCTCCAGGCTCTCCGGTTGCCGCGGTCGAGCTCGCGATGATGGTTACCTCGACCTCCGGCAACCTGGGCACGGAACGCTCGGTGTTCGTTCGCGTTAGACCGGCTCGAGCTCAGGGAAGGATTCCATATGCTGAAGATCGCTCTTGTCTTAGCGGCATCCGCGGCGGCGCTGACAACCACATCGTTTGCCAATCCGGCCAAAGCCCAAGGCGTCAAAATCGCCCAAGGCGTCGATGTTCAGGTCGGACCGGACCGCGAGGACCGCTATTATAGAGACCGCGACTACCGGGACCACGACCGCTACAACCGCGATACCACGGTTGGCGTCGGCCCGGGCGGCGTCACCGTCGGCCCAAGGCAGCGCTGCCACTACGAGACCACCACGAGCGAACGGGACGACGGCCGCAGGATGACGCGCCGGGAGCGCATTTGCGACTAACACGGCGAGCTGACGGTCCGGAGCTCTGACTTAGACACTTCGACCCAAAGCGGCGCCGATCAATCGGCGCGGAACATGCGCGCGCGTTCCTAGCGCTTTGTTCAAGATTCACCGGCGGGCCACAAAATGGGTTTGTCCAAAAACGGGTTTGTCCAATGAGCGAAGCGACAGTGTTCATGGCGGGCGTGGCGGGTTTGGCTCTATGGGCCGCGGTCGTGGCGGTGTTTGAGATCAAGGCGGCCTGGGAACGAAACCGGCTACGAGCCCGTGAGCGAGGCCATATAACCCATTAGGCTTTCGCGGCCATTGTCCGGTGCCGTGGCGTTTTTGGCTGCCGCGACCCGCGGACATCAACGACGCTCGGCGCTCCATTGCGGACGCGCCTGGGAGCGGACTGAATCCGAGCGTCCTCTGTTCTCATGCGGAGCTTATGCACCGTTTGTCCACAGCGGCGAGGAAACGCATCAGGATCGGATCATGAACCGTCCCCTGCACGCCTGTGTCATAAGGACCTTTCGCGCCCGATGGACGTTAAAGCGGGCAAGAGGCATGACGGCGAACCGGGTCATGTGCACTGTCCCTCTGGACCTCGAAAGAAAATTCGAACAGCGCTGGGCCGCGCGATTTCCGCGGCAAGCTCTATCGGCGCCTGAAGGGCATGAACTCGGAGCCAAGACTGCGCAACCGGCTGCGCTCGCTGGGAACAACAGAAATTCCCGCCAGGACAAGGCAGCTGGCGTGGTCGGCCTGCAGGATGACCGCGGGACTTAAGAGCGGGACTTGAGCGCTCACCTAAGCCGCGAATTTGCAGGCGCTCGGCGACGCATAAAGACGAGTGGATTCGCAAAGCCCAAAACGTCCCCGGTTATCTCTGAAAAAATACGCCGTCGGGCTAAAAATATCGTGTCCCGGCGGCGCCCTGTCGCTGGGCCCCTGAAATCCCCCAGCGCTCTGGATGTAGCAGTCATCCCCCGCGCGAACGTGAACCCGTTCATAATCGCGTCTCCGTAAAACCCCGGTCTGTCTCGCTGTCGAAGGAAGCGTCGAGACCATCACGGCCGACCGTAGGACGCTCTAGCAGGCCGTCCCGGCCCCATAGCCCACGCGAAGACGATAGGCAGGTTCTTGGTCGGAAATGGCAATGCAGCAGCACCGCGTTCTTCATCACCACTTGCGCGCAAGTTCAGACTGGTGCCGGATAGTCCGGGAAGACGCCCGGCATCGGCGCCGAGATTGCCGACGTAGCGGTTGACCACGCGGAACAGGGCGGCGATGGCGGCTTGGTTTGTAGTGATGCTGTACACGGCTATGTCGTTCCGACTAGATGTTGCCGATAGAACGCCGACATTCGTTTAAGCTCGTCTTGGTACCGAGTTGAGTGAGCGAAGATATCGTTGTGTCGGCCATCCGCGTAGTAGACCGCCTCAACGGGCCTTCCAGCAGCACACAGAGCCCGTTCAAAGTTGCGCGCCATTTCGACGTTTGTGAACTCCGTTCCTCCGTCCCCGGGACCGTCTGCCGTGCCATGGAGCATCAAGACAGGCGCTGTCATTCTGGAGGCGAGGTCCGCAAGTTGTCGCGGATACCGCGATGAACTGAGTACGCCAGCCTGCACATCACCGGCTCGAAGCATGTAGCTCAGCGCGGCTCCTCCCCCGCGAGAGTGCCCGAACAGTCCAATGCGGTTGGGCAGGGCATCCGGTAGATTTCTAACCGTACGTACAAGCGCGCTTACCGTTTGCATTGACTGATCGCTCAAAGGATCGGGGACCGGAGGCGCTTTAGGCCAGACAATCGGAGTAATGAAACGCTGTCCAGCTCCGCCGCCTTCGCGAAACCAACACGCCGCCACGCTTAACAGGCCAGCACGGGCAAGGTCCTGCGCCAGACGCACATATTCCTGCGCGAAGCCATGGCTGCCGTGCAGGAGTAGAACTGTCGGAAACGGTCCATCGCCGGTCGGCCGCGCCACAGCAGCTATTAGACTGCCGATATCCGGGACACCTACGCTGATCCACTCAGCTCCAAGTTTCTCTGTTCCCGCAGGCGCGTCGGCAACAGAAACTGTCGGCGCGGCCTCCATGATTTCACCGCTCCCCCGGCCACCACGTCGATGGCGGATTGCTCGCCGAAATCTTCGTCGTCCGCAGCGCCACCAAATGGCTCCGCTTACGCGGGTAGGAGAAGGCCGCCGTCACGCGACCACCTTCCACTGGTATGAACGCGCACCGTTTAGCTGCTGCGGCGCTTCCGGCACCCCATTGCGGATAAATCGGCCCCAAGCCTTCCCGTAAGGCCACTTTCCAATTTCGATCCGCTCGACAAGGAAGGCGCTGCTCTCGGGGTTCCAAGTCCACCGGATCACTTTGAATGGAAGTTTCTCGCCGCCTTCCTTCCAAAGCTGGAAGACGTTCTTGTTGCACTCAGGGTCGGTCATGGTCCTTGTTCGCCCCGCCACAATGTTTGTTTCACATTGCAGACTGCCTTGCCCAGCCGACCGCAGCCGTAGCTGCGCTCTTGAGCATCAAAACGTCGAAGCCCAGCCCTACGCTAGAGTATCCGCGCGCTACGGCTGATTGGACCTCCTGCTCCGTCATAGCGAGAGTGCTCCTCTGCACTTTGGCCGCCGTCGTGGCCCACTCGAACATCTCGACTGCTTTTAGGAAAATGGGATTGTCGAGTTGGCCGGGGCAGCCAAGCTCAACCGAAAGATCGAAGGGCGCGAGGACCAAGATACTGATGCCCTCGACAGCACAGATCGCCTCGATGTTGTCGATCGCGCCTTTTGTCTCGATCAGGATGTTGCAGAGGACCGTGCCACCGAGCTTCGGCAAATACTCTTGAAAGGGCACACCCCATCGAGAATGTCCAATGAAGGGACCGAAGCCGCGCCTGCCGCGAGGCGGATAGCGTGTCATCGCGACACAATCGGAAGCCTCTTGCGCGGTATTCACTTGCGGAAACACGATACCGGCAGCGCCCATGTCGAGTGCCAGTTTCACCATTGCTTCATCACGCTTGCCGACCCTGACGATGGGGCGGCAGTTGGTGCCAGCAGTTGACGCGATCATTGCATGGAGGTTCTCGGGGCCGATCGCACCATGCTCCTGGTCAATTACGACAGTGTCAGCGCCCGCCTGCGCCAGCGCCTGCGTAACCACCGCCGACGGAATTGTGCAGATGAACGAAGTACGGATTTTGTGAGTTAGTTCTGACATCTCAAGCCCCCGAAGCGAATGAACGTTTGGAAACAAGCGGATCAAAAAATGCGCGATGCTCAGAGCGTCGCGGCTGGCTGATCCTATGCTCAAATCTTCGGCCTAGAACAGGAGGCAATTCGGCACAGGCCACTTGGAGTACCCGCGCGGGCACCCTACGCGCGCTCGGCAAAGCGCGTCAGCGGCCAAATTGGCGTTTCGGCTTGCGCCTAAGGCAGGCCAGTTTTGCGCCGACCGGGCAGCTCAAAGGCTACAGCGAAAAGGGCTCCGGCTCGCTGAACACCTCCGAGAGACACAGGCGTCGGTGGCCGTGAGTCCCAAACAAGCGAAAAGGGAGCGCGAAATGCACTTCCCTCTAGGCGAAATGTGTCGTGATTTTGAGGTTGCGATCAGAAAACGCTGAAGTATGGATCGAGCTCAGCGCGCAGGTGCTTTACCGCCAACCTCATTTCGTCGGTTACGTCTTCAGGAAACTTGCGAAACCGATCTTCGGCATTCGCAATCGCTTCGACATTGGTTAGTTGCTGCTTAATGTGCTCGAGCGTGAATCGCTCATGCCTCTTACTATATTCGACGATTGCCCGCAGATCTCCAGCGACAGCCTTGCGGATCAACTGCATGTCAATTGCCTTATGCGCCGAAATGGTCTTCCGCCTTCCGTTTTCCGTGATGGTGATCGGCGTTTCGGCGGCTTCAAAGAACTCGCGCCTCAGTCTTTCGGTAGAAATCTCCAAGGGCTGCTTGCGAGGACGACCGCGCGGGTTGCCACACGTCCCCTTTTCGAACTGGCCCAACTCGTTGCGAGGCATTGCGCTACTCCATTTCTAAGGAGCCGCGCCACAAATAAGAAAGGCGCAACTCCGGAGGATATTTCGAGCCTGCTCTTGCAGGAAACTCGACCCATCCGGCGTCACGCCGTCATTTTCGGACTACCTGCTGGATTTCCGCATCACGCAAGGTTCGCAAAAAGCAAACCCAACCCAGCTCTCGTCGCGAGGCGAATTCACTTTATCGCAACGATCGGATTTGATCAAATCTTGATCGCGACGCGATCAGCACTTGGTCGCTCGCGCGCCGCGATCAAGTTGCGTCACGCTTGCCTCACCGCAGCTATTGCAATGGATCGCCGCGCCGCTGTTCGACATCGGCAAAGCTCTCGCCGGTGATCGCCATCAAGGCCGCCTGCCCTGTGTAAGCCTGCCAGCGGCGGATGGCGATGTCGACGTAGAGCGGGTCGAGCTCGATCGCCCGCGCCCGGCGCCTCGCCTTGTGCGCGGCCATGATCGTGGTACCCGAGCCCGCGAAGGCATCGAGCACGATCTCGCCGCGCCGCGAACAATCCCTGATGGCGTCGATCACGAGTGCGGTCGGCTTTACCGTCGGATGCATGTCGAGTTCGGCGGCGCGGCCGGGCCGAAAGCTATTGACGCCGGCATAGTCCCAGACGTTGGTGCGGTAACGTCCGTGTCGGCCAAGCTCGATCGTGTTCAGATGCGGCGCGGTCCCGACCTTATAGACAAAAACCAGCTCATGCTTAGAGCGGTAGAACGAGCCCATCCCACCGTTGCTCTTGTTCCAAACGCAGAGGTTCTTCAGCTCGGAATAGATCCCGCTCGCCGCCCCCAGAACCTCGTCGAGATGCCGCCAATCCATGCAGATGAAATGGATCGCACCATCGACGCTGAAGGCGGCCAGATGGCCAAACACCGTTGCCAGGAAACCACGAAATTCGCTCGGGCTCATTTCGCCGCAGGCCATCTTGAACTCGCGGTGCTTGACCGCGCCGAGCCCCCCGACATGGCCGTCGATCGGCACGTTGTAGGGCGGATCGGTAAAGACCAGGCGCGCCGGCTCGTCGCCGAGCAACTCGGCATAGGTCGCGCGGTCGCAGGCGTCGGCGCATAGCAGCCGATGCTCGCCCAGCATCCAAAGATCGCCCAGGCGGGATACCGCGGCCGCCTCCGCCGCCGGGATCTGATCGCTGCGATCCACCTTGTCGGGTTGGGTCGGGCCGTCGACCAGCAGATCAATCTCGGCGGTGCCAAATCCCGTGACCTCCACGTCGAAATTGAGCTCGGCGTCCATCAACTCCCGCCATAATCCCTTCAACTGGTCGAGGTCCCAATCGGCGTTCAGGGCGATCTTGTTGTCGGCGAGCGCAAACGCGGTCTTCTGCGCCTCGGTTAGATGGGTTACCCGAAGCACCGGGACCGTCTCGAGCCCGGCCAACCGCGCGCCCGCGACCCGGCCGTGCCCGACAAGGATGCAGCCGTCCTCATCGACCACGACGATGCTGTTGAAGCCGAACTCGCGGATCGAGGCCGCGATCTGGTTTAACTGCTTGTCAGAGTGCCGCCGCGCGTTGCGCGGGTTGGGCTTCAATTCGCCGATCGGACGCTGCTCAACCTGAAAACCTGTCATCGAAAACGCCTCCAAAACACGGGAAAGTTCATTTATACCATGAACTATGCCAATACTTCGTGAGGCATCCTCCAACGATGGATCGAATGGTTAAGCGAACGGTTCAGCCGCGAATGATGATTTCCACGTCCTCGGGCGTTACGCCAAACGTCACCGCCAAAGCCTGCTTGGCCTCCGCAATCGTTAGTCGACGTTCGCCTGCGGTCGAGGGCGGCTGTACCGGCTTGAACTGCAGCCGCCGCGGGTCGATTCCGATCGTCTTCAGCGCGCTATAGCCAACCGGGTTGGTCACATCCCTGCGCCATACCTCGGGACAATCAACCTCGGCATAGTCCGAAATCCCGATCAGAAATCGCCCCTGCCCCCGCGCATTGCTGCTCGCATCAAACCGCGTCAAGCCCGCGATGCGGCAGACCAGGAATGCGGCGCGGTGCGCGATCCCGTCCGCGCGGTTTTTCCAGCCCGAGTTGCGGCAACAGACGACGTACCGGCAGCTGTTGCCCCGCGTCGGACTGAGGACCCAATCACCAGTGCCCGCCTTGCCCAAAATCTCCTGTCGGCTCTCCGAGGTGAACACAACAATGGTGTCATCGTCCTTCGCCATCGTTGCCTGGTCTCCCTAGTCGTCCAGATCGTCCCAATCGAACGGCGGTAACGGAGCCGCGCCGTGCGCTACCATGAGATCATCCCCTGCCTGGTGCAGCAGCCGGCTCGGCGCGTGCTGGCCGTAGGCGTCCCGTTCGTTGCGGGCGCCATGGACCAACAAGAGCAGCTTGTCGCCCAGCGCCCTGGGTTCGCGCAAGCCCGCCTTGTCGCATAACTCTACGACGCGGCGCCGCTCCTTCTGCCAGTACTGCGCGATCTCCGCCAACGCGACAACCTGCGGACCGCGTAATAACTCAGCCGCGGTGCGAGCTAGCAGCGCCTCGGGCCGAACCGGATCGGTCATGCGCGCTTGTTCGTAGAACATCCACCAGCGCAATTGCGCGTGGGGATCGTCGGGATAGTGGGCCTCGACCTCGCGCCAGTAATCCTCCGATTCCTCAATCAGCGACCTTACGAATTGGCCGATCAGGCGCTCGCCGTGCCCGAAATATTTCGTGACGGTCGCGACATTCGAATGCGCCTGCTGGGCTATCATCAGCAAATGGATCCGGATTCCATACCGCCGGAACAGTTGGTCTGCGGCCTCGGCAATCCGCTGCTTGGCCGGCTTGTCGAACCCAGAGCCTTGGGTCACTTGGGGCGACGTCGTGCGGGACAACTTTGTCATGGGATGGGACTCCAATAAGAATATCATCAACTATCAGCATACTTCGTGCCAACATTTGCCAGGACCACGCATCGCCCGACGCTCATCCGGCGGATGGCAAATCCCGCACCGGCGTCACCGAGCTGCGTCAATCGGCAATCTGCTATCCCATTGATTTCTTGATCGAATAATCCAACGCTCCGTCCCGGCCCTGGAGCCGATGCACGTTGCTCAAAGCCGAATATGAAGGATTCTGACCCTGTCAGAGTGCCCCGACGGCGCCAAACCCACCCACGGCCTTCCCTGGGTATTACAGAGCCTATCGCGCTCAGCGGTGGTTGTTCCGATATCGCTACTTTTGATTGTGCGGGCGATCTTGCCGCCAAGCTCGGGGATCCTTTCATGGGGCGCGCCGCCGAACCACAAGAACGGACCGAGCCGCAGCGTATCCGGGTCGAAATAGATCCAAAGGATGCAGGCGGCCGGCCGGTCCAACAGCTTGACGTTGGCGGTGATCGCACCGCGCCTGGCATCGCGGTGGCTGGACTTCAGCTGGATGTGGCGGACCACGCCCTGGAATTCCAGCGCGAGGTCGTAGCCGCCGCTGTCCACCTCCGGTCGTAACACCTCGACGCCGCGGATGTTCTTCAGCCACAACGCGCGCAATAATTCGCCCAGAAAAAGATGCTCCACCAGCTTCTCGCGCGCGCTCGAATCCGCTGAGTGTGTCGGCGCGAATCCAAGGACGTCGTCCCGCAGGTCCATTTGCGTCATGCCCGTTGCCCTCCGCCTCTCCTTCGCCTCACCGCGGCAGTTCGCTTGCCGCGGCCGCGAAGTCGAGGGGATACCGCGAGAGTAGACCATCACGGTTAACGATTATCCTTTTTTGGGATAATCCGAATCCAGGATCAGATTGCCTGCCGCCCGTTTCCCCAGCTCCCGGCGGCGATGCAAAAATCCCTTCAATCTGCCGAATATCGGCGCCTCATCGCGCTTCTTGTCGCCGTACGGCACAAGGCTGGCATCCGCCAGCACGCGCTCGCCAACAAGCTCGGCAAGCCGCAATCCTTTGTCGCCAAATATGAGGGCGTGGAGCGGCGGCTCGATGTCATCGAGTTCATCGCGATCGCCGAAGCCCTTGGTGCCGACCCCGCCAAGCTGTTCAGGCAATTTTTACGTGGCAAAGGCCGCTAGGCGCGAGGCAAGCCCGCCGCCCACCTCGCGCAATCGGCGTCGATCCGGCGAATCGCCAACCCACCGCAAAGCCGACCGCGTGCTACGGCGCCATTAACCGACGCGCAGGCTAAGCGCTCCCGGGCATCGCGACATGCCAGGCACCGGCACGATCATCCGATATCGGCGGAAAATGATCAGTGCAGGCTGGTATCCGACAGCCAACGCTGATGCTTGTCGGCCGTTTCGTGGTGCCATTGGTTTTCCGCCATGGCCTCAGTCTTTTCGACGATTCTAAGTCGGACGGCACGGTCGCGGATCGAGCGAAAGGCTAGCAGCAGCCTGAACGCCTGCGCTGCATCGGCAGCCTCGCTTTGCGTCGTCAAGATCACCCTCTGATCTCTGATTGCGTTGCGGGGCGGGACAAACCTTCTCCAGTGGGTGTAGTTGAATTGGCCTTCCCATGAGTGGACCGGCGCATTGCACTCCGCGCAAGGCGGTGTCGGGGCACGCCTTTGCTCTTGCACCGCAAAATAAAGCGCACCGCAATCGGTGCAGGTGAAAACAACTTGGGTCATCAAAATCGGTGTCGTGCTGCAAACTTGGTCTCGTGCTCCAATCAACTGACCATGAGCTGCCCGATCGGAGCGGGTCATGGTTGTGGCACCACGATCCAATGTCACGTTGCGCCAAACGTTGTCTCTATCCCGATCATTGTCAATGCGGACGTCCAACGGCCGAGCGAAATGCGAAGACGTCGCTGTTTTTGAGGTTGCGCGCGATACCTGAAGTCTATCCCGGCGCGCTCGGCTGGCGCGCATAGCTGACGCGCCGAGAGATGTCATGGCGCGCATCTCTCTTGACTGGATTGGCCCGTGACCCAAATGGGCCAAGACGCGTCGGCATCGAGACCCTACGATGCATTTTCCTCGTCGTCTGCGATTCTATTGAAAGTGCTTTCCGTGGCGTGGGGTGGATTGCCGCCAATCCGCATTGCGCTGATCGCGATTGTCGTCTCAACGGGTTTTGGGACCTTATTGCATTTTATGACTCTCACCTCGTGATCGATTGCGAATTCAATTTGGGTTTGACTTGGCCGTGCCCTTCAACCAGCGCCATCGGCAATTTCTAGAGTATCTTCGGAACGGGGCATGGATGCGCTCGTCCGACCTACCCGATCGGCCAAAACTGAAACTGAGCTTGCTTCACAACGAATGGATCGAGGTTCAAGAGACCGACGGCGAAGTCCGTTACCGGATTACGCCAAAGGGACTCGCTGAGATGAGCAAACCTAGAAGGCTTCGCTAACGGGTAACCGCACCAGTAATATCCAGGACCGCGCCAAGCATCGTCGTACCAGCAATAATTGCGGCCGCCGAAAATGAACTAAGCCCGTTCGACATTGGTTGGGCCGACCGCCGGCGTCATTTGGCCGATGGGCATTGCGCCGGCCGGCTCCGCTGCGACGAGGGCGGCAAGCGCGGCTGCCGCGACATAGATAGGTGATCGCATCAAAGTCTCCACTTCATCTTGTGAGTCGCCCCGAGAGCGCGGTTGTAGCCCAACCGCGATCAAAGCCCAGCGCCGTCTTTTTGCATCGCAGAACCTCAATTCCGCCGCCTTCCGATACAGAGTCAGAGGCGACGTTTTTGGGGGGGGCGCTCGCGCATGGCCCCGATGCTGTACCAATTCTTCTAGTAGCCAGCCCCAGTGCAGCATCGGGGCCGGCGGCCTCTTAGCCCGCGAGCAGCATCGAACCGTTCGAGCGGAAATGATCGTGCGCCGATCGCGGGAGCCGATGGTCCTTCGCGAATTTTTCATTGGTGCATCGATCAGAAAACGGATCCAGCGCAATTCTCCGAATGCCCCCGCGGTCCCGAAGCACGTCGTCATGATCCTCCAGGCGGGAGACTCGCCACCTGCTGCAGCTGTCGCTTCCGCGACCGCGAGCAGAAATATGACTTTCGACACTTCGAACCGATCCAGTCCGAGATAGCATCTTGCGCGCCAGCGCTAGGCAAGCGCGGTCTTGGCCACCCCAAGGCTACTCCAAGGTCAAGACCGCGCCCTTTATGGTCGCGACGTTTAGCAGCCGTTGTTTGCAAGCAAGCTCGTTCTCAGCTCGAGGAAGTCACGGCCACGACGAATGATCCGCGGTACGGAAGCTTGCGCGCCTCCCGAGGGAGTTCGATATGAGCAATCGGTTAGGTCAACTCGTCTATTTTCTTTATGCCTTTGGACCGGCGCTGGCGTGGCTGAGCGCGCCGATCACGCCCGCCCATAGTCGGGGCTTTGCTTGGTTTTTCGCGCACTCCAAGCCGCACGGCGCCTGTTCGGGGCAACACGTCGTCGCAACTTTCTATACCTCGGGACGGCGGACGGCGAATGGTGAGACATTCGACTCGAACCGGCTTACGGCCGCACATCGCACACTGCCGTTCGGCTCGCGAGTAACGATAATGAATCTGCAGAATGGAAAATCTGTCACCGTGGTGATAAATGATCGAGGCCCGTTTAGGCGCGGCGTGACCATTGACCTGGCGCACGGTGCCGCTCGCGCGATTGGCATGAATCGAACGCAGTGGGTTTGTATGCTGTGACACGCTGAGCGAAGGTCAGCACGACGGGAACACCTGCAGCAATCAGCGGAGGATGTGCGTCTGGTCCCCCGATTATCATGCCCCTCCCACTCTAAATGAGAGCCAGTTGTTGCGCTTGCGTAAACGCACCATCTACGATGTCTCGTTGAACGTCGTTTAATCGTTCACCCAGTGCTTTTCGATCCATAGAAAGTCCGTCCCCTGAGAGTTCTTGATGCGGTAAGATGTATCCGTCCAATGAAGCGGACTGTAACCGCGAATAGAATATTGCAGAATGGCGGCAGGCTTTTTGATCTTGGTTGCGACATTCGATGACGAAGGCAACTTCGGCCACATCACGTACGCCGTCGCCGTTGCGGATGCAGCGGAAGCCATCCGCATAGCGATGGAGGAGAGCGCCGGCTCGGCGGCTGTGGTGAGTTCCGAGCTAAACGAGGCGCAATTGCGCGACCTCCATCTCAATGCCGGCGAGTTGCTCGCTCTCTATGACAACAAGTCGGACCCGATTACGTCGGGCGCTTTGCGCCACTAGCGGTGTCCACGCCCAGGCGAACGGCCCAAGCAGGATGCCACTTTGGCGACTCGCCCGCCGACCCTAGCAGGTGTGAAATGCAGCTGAATAGGACATGGAACCGAGCGATTGCCCGCGAACAACAACGAATCCAGATCTATTCCAATCAGCGTGGTTTTGCTTCGCTGAGCGCGTTTCCATTTTCTATTTTGGGGTGGACAGAACGCAATCCTTGCTAGTCTGATGGATGGTCCTGTGCGGATGGCGCCGACGCAAGGCGACGCATATTTGGTCACTAGAATTTTCGTTGCGGCAGGCCCCCAAATTCGATGAGGGGCTGAGATAGATAAACAAAAAAGGATGAGGAAGGTCTTCGAATTCGGCCTGCGAGGTCAAGCGGTCTCAGGCTCGCAGCAATGTCCGCAACAAAGACGCCGCGTCCTGGAGCCGCCCGGCGTCATAGATTAATTGCTCGATCTCCATGGAGACGCGCACGCCCTCGCTGACGCTACCGATCTCGGCGCAGGCGGCTGCGGCTCTGGCAATCTGCTCGGCCTCCTTGAGCTTGGCGTGAACGTTCTTAAGGCAGGCCGTAATGGCCGGCTCGATCCATGCGTCGTCCATCGCATGCGCTCCTCCCTGCTCTTCGCATTGCAGGAACGCTCCGTTTGCGCCGCAAGTCCAGTCGGTTCGGCCGCGATGCTTATCCCCCGTTGGGCAGATACGCGGGAGCCTCGCATCCTTGGGCACGGTATCGTACGCGGCGCCAGCAATGTGCGCGCAAGATTGCCAACGGGCAGCATTCCGATTGGCTTTGTTTTGTTCGATGCCAAATCGAGGCGCTATCTGCGGCTCCGCATCGCCCGCATCTGTCGTGCGACGGCCGCGCGCTCATAGCGCTCCAGCCCCAGCAGCCGTTTTCGCAATTTTGCGTCGGGAGCCTTTAGGAAGGCAGCCAGTAATTCGTGACGGACCGCGCGCAAGCGGGCGAGCTCCAACTTGGTACGTACGACGTCCGCTGGCTCAATGGAGGGCGCCTCTCGCGCCATCCAATCCAGGACGCCCCGTGTCAGTGCCTCACACTCCGCATCCTCATGCGGCGCTGGCCGCGATAGACCGTGGCGGAGCGCATTCCGGCTTGATCGAAGCTTCCCCTGCCCTGTCTTCGGGCCCGTGCTGCGCTTGGCATTTCTCCGATTGGCTTCGATTTGTCGATCTGACGTCATGTCCCATTCTCCCCCTTACCGGTCGCGTCCACCACCTCGCTCTGATCCGCTGTCCGCATCAAGCTTTGAGGCGCAAAAGAGCAAGATTGTTGCTGCAGAAAGGGACTGGCATTCGCGTGCCATTGGAGCGTTACTGAGTCGGCCGGGCACACAACGGCCCCGGTTTCTCACCTCGCATCCCGCGGGGTTTGGGCAGTGCGGCAACCATCGCCGCGCTGTTCACATCAGGAGAGACCGGTGAGTACCATTGAGACCGGTGGCGCAACGGAGCCACATTTCCAGCTAATCAAGTTCAGCCCTTCCGATCGTCGCCATTTCATCGGCGGCTCGGATGCCCGCATCATCATGGGCAACGATGAGGCGGACCTTATCCGCCTGTGGCAGGAAAAGCGCGGCGAGAGCGAGCCTGAGGACCTGTCAGGCAATCTGATCGTCCAGCTCGGTACCGCCACCGAAGAGCT
The DNA here is from genome assembly GCF_054063355.1 of Bradyrhizobium sp. USDA 4502. Taxonomy (NCBI): domain Bacteria; kingdom Pseudomonadati; phylum Pseudomonadota; class Alphaproteobacteria; order Hyphomicrobiales; family Nitrobacteraceae; genus Bradyrhizobium; species Bradyrhizobium sp. USDA 4502. The sequence goes on along the minus strand of NZ_JBSSGF010000001.1, from coordinate 1,917,206 downwards.
CAATCGCTGCTGGTACCAGCGCAACAGCGGCCAGACCGTCAGAGACATCCAGAGACGCGTCCGTCACCCCGTCCATTCATGGATGGCGGCAACGCTCGACGGCATCGTCGAACCGACCGGCGCGGTGTTCGAAGCCAAGTTCATGCTGCCCTGGGCCTTCACCGAGGAGGGCGCCGCCGAAAAGCACATGGCGCAGCTGCAGCACAACATGTGGGTTGTGGCGGCACGCTCGGCGGTCCTATCGATCATCACCGGCGGCGGCAAATGGGTCGAGATCAACATCCATGCCGATCCGCTCTATCAGCACCTTCTGCTCACTGCCGAGAAGAAGTTCTGGCGCTGCGTTAAGACCGGCGACCCGCCCGTCCCGTTCAACATCGAGGCGCCCCGGCCAAGGCTGGAGGCGGTCAAGGTCGTCGACATGACGTCCTCCAATCTTTGGGCCAAACTGGCCGCGACCTATCTGCGCACCCGGACCGCCCATGGCGACCACGAGATGGCGAAAGCAGAGCTGAAGGCGCTGGTCCCGGAGGATGCCAAGGAGGCGACCGGCCACGGCGTGCGCGCCAAGCGGTCCAAATCCGGCGCCGTCAGCTTCGATGCCGTCGCGGTGGAGAACGCCGATGCTGCAGTCCAGTGAGAGCATCGGTGCCGTCGCCGCCGCCTTGGCGCGCGCCCAGGCCGACCTTGTCAACCCCGAGAAGACGCTCACCGCCACCATCCGTTCGCCTTCCCCCCGGGAGGATGACCGGACCTTCCGCTACGCCTCGCTCGCTACCGGCCTCGACATCGTCCGTAAAGCCCTAAGCCAGCAGGAGATCGCCACTGTGCAGACCACCCGCCTGGAAGCGGCCAGCGGGCAGATTCACCTGACCACCCTGCTCGCGCATTCGTCCGGGGAGTGGATCTCCTCCGATCTTCCGGTCTGCGCCGCCAAGGACACCGAGGCGCCGCACCGGATGGGCGCGGCCCTAACCTATGCGCGGCGCTACGCGCTGTTCGCCCTGGTCGGGATCGCCGGCGAGGACGATCTCGACGCCCCCGACGCGGTGACCGGCCCGCCGCCGGCCGAGCCACAGAGCATCCCTAGACCGAACGAGCGCCCCGCCAAGCGCGTTCTCAACCGCCCCGCGGTGCTTGGGCCGCAGCATTCGGCCGAACTGTGCGCGCGGCTGCTAACCCAGCTCGAGGCCTCACATTCCACCGAGGCCCTGCTAGCCTGGGCCAAAGCCAGCCTGCCGCTGAAGAATACCCTCCTCGAGGACGACGCCCGGCGCGTGGAGGCCGCTTATCAGCGGCGGCTCGATGCCGCGCTACCCCCGCTCAGCGAAGCCAGCAGCGATCCGTCGGTGTCGCCGGCCCCTGCCCCACAGGTCCCGCACGCCGCCGCGCAAGCTCAGCCCGAAGCCTCCGATGCCGGGCTCGCGTTCCCGAAGGAGACCCCTCGCAAGCGCAGCAAGGCGCATTTGCTCTTCGTCAGGGAGCAGCCCTGTCTCGTCTGCAAACAAACCCCGACTGATGCCCACCACCTCAAGTTCGCCCAGCCGAGGACTCTGGGCCGCAAGGTCAGCGATGAATTCACCGTGCCGCTCTGCCGCGCGCACCACCAGGATCTGCATCGCCATGGCAACGAAAAGGCTTGGTGGGCCAATCTGCAGATTGCTCCGCTCTCACTCGCCAAAGAGCTTTGGCAGGCAAGCCGCGTCCAGGAGACCCACACAACGCCCGTTGACAATGGCGCCCGCCCCGCCAGCGTCCGCCGGGAGGCCGCCGCGTCATGAACGGGCCTGTCCCTGTCGCCCGCCAGCTGGCGGCCGCCGCGCTGCCGCTGGAGCTTGAGGCTTTAATGCCCGCGCCGCTGCTACTGCCCGGCGAGAGCCTCGAAGCCTATCATTTGCTGCAGCAGGCCGTCTTCGCCGACCTAGCGCCCCGATCGGCGCTGGAATGGCTGCTCGCCATCGAAATCGCGGAGCTCTCATGGGAGATCCGCCGCTACCGATTGCTGCGCCACGCGCTCCTGGAGGACCACCGCCAGCACGCGATTGAGGCCGCGCTGCGCCGCATCGACCTCGCGGGTATCACAGCTGAGTTCGCCGAGGACGCCACCTCCCACCTACGTCAAAACGCCCTAAGCTGGCGGTCGGATCGCGCCGCCGCGCACGAAATCGAGGCTCGCCTGGCGGCTTACGGATTTGACCAGTACGCGTTGAACCTGGAGGTCTTTGTTCAAACCAGGGAAATCTTCTTGATGTTCGAGGGGCTGTTGATTGCGGCCCAGAAGCGCCGAACGCTCTTGCTTAAGGACATCGATCACCATCGGAATAGCCGACAGGTTAAGTCGGCACAGAACCAGCAAAACGCTTAGGGATGATCGAAGGCTCCTCGCCAAAGGCCTCTGATTAAGACGCTACATCACCGTGAAAATCGAAATACAGGCGCGTCCGGCGTCGTACGGTTGCCGTGGTTTTACGGGGGCGCGATCGTGGACGAATTTGCTTGATGCCATACTACAATGTAGGTTGCTGCATTATTTTCATTTTCTTTTCGGAGTTTTCATCGGGTGAGTATTGGCGCTGCTAGTTTACCGTCTGATTTCGGTACCGAATCCTCGATTTCGACTTTCGGATCTTTGCAGGGGCGGCTGTGGTTGGCGACGGCCATAGGGCTGGTTGTCGTGCTCCTTGCTCCCCTGTTCGTTATCGACGTTCCTCCTATAGAGGATTATCCCAACCATCTTGCCCGGTTCTTTGTCCTGGCCCATCCCGACGATGCCGTTCTCTCGACGATGTATGCTCCTCACTGGACGATCCTGCCCAATTTAGGCATGGACCTCATTGGCACCGGCCTGCTGCGCATCGTCGGTCCGTACACGGGTGGCAAGATACTTTTGGCGTTGAGCCTGCTCGCGCCTCTTGTCGGCGTCGTGATCTATCACCGGGTCGTGTTCGGTTGTCTTTCCTGGTGGCCTTTAGCTTCTGGCTTGACGGCCTATAATGCAGCCTTCTTCCTCGGCTTCATGAATTTTTTGCTCTCGCTAGGCGTTGCGTTCGTTGGCGCCGCAACATGGGTCGCGCTGCGCAGGCAGAACCGCCTCGCCCGGATGTCGTTAGCTGGAGCGGTCGCGTCTACCTTAGCTTTCTTCACTCACATCTTTGGACTTGCCTTTCTGTTTGTCTTGATCGGCGCGCATGAGGCGGCCGCACTCCGGCAACGCTCGTCCTCTACGGTAACACTGTCCGACGTCGCGAGGGCAAGCGTCCCAATGGCTGTCGCGTTCGCTCCTGCAGTCGTGCTGTATGAACTCAGTCCCTTCAGTGATGCAACCAACTCTATCGGCGACTGGGAACCATTCGCCAAAGCTGTGTGGCTGTTTAGCCCGTTCGCCGTCATGAATCTCAACTTGACTATCGTGACTGCCGGAACGTTCGTCGCCGCCCTGTTTGTCATGCGTCGGAGATTAGAGTTTGCGCCGGGATTGTGGCTGGCCCTGACGGCGTTAGCGATCGTGTACGTCGCTACGCCGTGGAATCTGAAAGGTGGTTCTTTCATCGAGTTGCGGATCGCGGTGATATTTGCGCTGTTGATGTTCTCCAACGTGCGTCCACGGATTCCTCGGCGTGACGCGATGATGCTGGGCTCCGCTATTGCCATCCTAGTCATTGTTCGTTCCGCAGTTGCTGGAGCTTCATGGATCGACACGCGAAGTGACCTCGCCGATCTGCGAGCGGCGATCGCGGATATCGAACCGGGAGCGCGTGTGATGGTCGCAACGGGCGATCTAAACGAACGGCTATTCTCGCCGCCACAACGAGTGCTGCCCGGCTTCTACCGGCTCACCAATCATCTCCCAGCGCTGCTTCTCATCGAGCGCAAGGCCTTCTGGCCATTGCTGTTCGCTAGTCCAGCACAGCAGCCCATAACAATTCTTCCGCCTTTTGATCGTATCGCTCACCCCCTCATGGACCCAGTTAAGTGGAGCAAATTGGCCGCGGAGCCGTACGCGGCAGAGACCCTGCGTCGCGCGCGCTATCTCGTCCAATGGCGTACGAACTTCGATTATCTGTTGCTCATTGATCCAGATTCGTTGAATCGGACGGTCGCGAAGCTTACGCCGCTCCACGACGGCGCCTTCGCAAAGTTGTATCGGATCGATCGCTAATGTCGCCGCGGCTGACTCCAATTAAGATGTTCGGCAGATAGTATTCGGGCAAACAATTTCAAATCAACATCACAGCGCGGCGCCTCAATCGGTGCTGGTATCTTGATCTACAGGAGGCAGTAGATGCGTCCAACATTCCTTCTAGGGCAGGTTGTGGGCGATGGTATGAACCCGACGATGGTTGGGAATGGTAGGCAGGAAATGCGGTTTGAACTCAGGGCACTAACCGGGTTCCGCGGATTAGCAGCGACGACAATCGCCCTCGCGCATTTTCAGAAGTTCTATCCGACCTACCTCAATGCTCCCTTTATGTGGCACAACGCAGTCGATCTCTTCTTCTGCCTCAGTGGATTTACGCTCTCCTATGTCTATCGACCCGAGAGCTTCAAGTTTTCAAGCTATCTGACGGCACGCGTCGCCAGAATTTATCCGCTGTATTTAGCGACGCTGCTCATTGCCGGGGCGACGATCGCCTGGCCTGCAGTTGACCAGACAGCGTATCCTGCAAGAAACGCCTTTTCTGACTTCGTGCTCCAGATTCCGGCGCTGAACTCTTGGCCGATCATTGGTTCTGGCGTTCATTGGGACCCACCAGCATGGTCAATATCTGTCGAGTGGCTCTGTTATCTGCTCCTATTTCCTCTTTTGCTTGTTCAGAGAGCACCTTCATCGACACCGATAAGGCTACTCTGCATTGTGGTGCTTTCCTCGATTTCTTACTCACTCTTCGTGCGCTATTTCGACAGCAACGTAATGCTCCCCCAAAGATATCAGGCCCAGACTCAATGGAGCTATTGGGTAAACTCATTGCGTGGCGCATTTGGCTTCACAGCTGGGTGGCTCGTCTTCAGGTGCTTTGAAAAGAGAGATGGCATTTACGTATTTTGCGCAAGATTCCATTGGTTGATTTGGTGCAGCATGGGTCTAATCGTTGCGTTTGCATACTGTGACCACATCAATCCACAGGCGCTGGTGTTTCTCTTCCCGTTCGCGGTTTTGGCGGCAACCGATCAGACATCTGCCAGCTCACGACTGCTAGGATCAAAAGGGCTTCACTTCCTCGGCGTTATTTCTTATTCAATCTACATGACGCATTTTGTCGTTTTTGTCTGCCTGCTTGACGCCTTCGGGCCGCCTGCAACGTGGACGATATCCATCTACGCTGCCGCTATAATTCTCGCGGCTGCCGTCTTTACAATCAGCTATTTCATGATTGAGAAACCGGCACGCGACGCGATCCGCGCACAGCGGCCAATCAGGCCGTTGAGGCCTGAATAAGACAAATTCACGAACCTCGCGCAGGCGTCTGCCGATCCTCCAACTTTGCTTCTTGCTCTCTTGTCGGCACGGAGCACAGAAACATCTCGCACAGCGGCAGGAGCTGCCCGCGTAGCCGCGGGTCGACGTCAGCGGCGACTTGTACGCCGTCTCGCGAGCGGACGGCTTGCCGCACGCTATTTGATGGCCAACCTCCACCCCTGGGCCTCCGGGTTTGACCGCCGCGCAGCCTGGCTTCTTTCGTGCGTCGATGCCAGCCAATTATGCCTTGGTAGATTCAATGATCAGGTCCCGTAAAAGCCCCGGCTTGTCCTGGACGACCAGCTGCGCAGAATGCATCGAGCTGGGATGGAGCACCCCGATGAAGCCCTCGCGGCCAGAACTACGAGCGCTGACTGGGCTGCGCGGAATGGCGGCTATATGCGTTGCTCTAGGCCATTTTCAGCAGCTTTACCTCACCAATGCTCCCTTCATGTGGGACAACGCGGTTGATCTATTTTTCTGTCTCAGTGGCTTCACACTCTCGTACGTCTATCGCCCCGAGGACATCCGGTTTTCGCATTATTTGACTGCGCGTATCGCCCGGATCTATCCGCTCTACTTCGTGACCTTAGTCATTGTTGGAGGTGCCATCGTCTGGCCGCTGCAAATCGATTCAACGACCTACCCAGTCGGACACGCGCTCTCGGACTTTTTACTTCAGGTGCTCATGCTGAACTCGTGGCCGCTGATTGGCTCCGGAGTTCATTGGAATTCACCGGCATGGTCAGTATCCGTCGAATGGTTCTGCTACGTCCTCCTGTTTCCATTGCTGCTTTTTCAGAAGGCGCCGCGGTCCACCGCTATTAGACTGCTCTGCATTGTCCTGTTGTCGGCGACGGCCTATTCCTTGTTCGTGCGCCACTTCGATAGCAACCTTTTTATCCCAATGCTCTATGAGCCGAAAAGCCAATGGAGCTACTGGGTCGACTTGTTCCGCGGAGTTTTCAGCTTCACCGCGGGCTGGATAGTCTTCTCATGTTACGATAGGCGCGACGCGCTTTACACCTTCTGTACAAAATCCTCTGCACTGCTCTGGTCGAGCGTCGTTCTCCTGATCGCCTTGGCATATTGCGACCGCATCAACTCTCAGGCCCTGATGCTTCTGTACCCATTCGTGGTACTCGCGGCGACCGATCAAACGTCGGTTGCGTCTCGCCTACTCGGATCCAGGCCCCTACACTTTCTTGGGCTCATTTCGTACTCGATCTATATGACTCACTATGTTCTCTTTATAGGCGTCGTGGCCGTGTTCGGTTTGCCTGCCACTTGGAAGTTGTCGATTTATCCCCTTGTGGCTGGAATTTGCCTCGCCATGTTTATTGGCAGCTATCTAGTGATCGAACGACCGGCGCGTGATGCGATACGAAGGCCTCGGTGTATGCACGTCATAGGCGCGAGCTGATAGGCGCCCTGAGCGAGGTTTGAGTACGAGGTTGTCGGATCAAATTGACTGAGCAACGGGACGACGCAGTTCGGAACCATTTCGTGTCCAGCCCGTTGAGGTGCCACCACTGCTCGTGCAAAATTAACGAAACTGAATTATCAACTTGGTCTTTGCCATTCCGACGTTCGGCATCAAGAGGCTAAAATGAATTGGGTTAAGGCATTGCTAGTGTTCACCGTACTGATACTCGGATGCGCGGACCTTGTAACCACGAATAGGATTCTGGATCTTGGATTCGGCGAGGCGAACCCGTTCATGCAAATGGCTCAGGCATGGTTCGGTGTCTGGTGGCTGATCCCTAAGCTCGGTTTGACATTTGTCGTCATGGCATTGCTTTGGCTCAGCAAGAACCTCTTCAACATCGCCATGGTGGTAGCGTTTTGCTCCACGCCCGTAATAAACAATCTCCTGATCATCGCCGGCGCAAACTGAACTATGATCGCCGTTCGCCGCACGGATTAGACAAGTCCTATCTATCACCCCGATCAATTCTTGCACGACCGGTCGCTAACCGGCTCGCAGCGCCCCTCAGATTATTGTCCAAGATGCCGCGCTGCGAATAGATCAGTGCTTCGCGCCCAGAGAGCGTAAACTCGGTGCTCATGAGCGTCCGCGGCCGCAAATCGTCCGGCTAGGCTCTAGGGTAGAGGACGGATCGTACCGAGCCTGTTCGCAGCCATCGCACCAAGGCTGCAATTTCCTTTCCGACGGCCTGGACATAAAGCAGATGCGTGATCGCAAATGACAGGAAGCAAGCGCCCAAAATCGTCGCTATCAGGTACAGGCCAGCGCCGGAGGGAATCGCGCTCAAACCGAGTGAAGCCTGTGCAGTGGTGGGCACGCCGGCACGCCAGGAATAGACCAGGAAACCCGCATAGCCGGCGCTCAAGTGCGTTGCGACGGTGAATGCCGGCCTCGCCTTGGCTGCGAGGGCAAGGCAGGCTAGCAGGAAGAGCGGCAGCGCGACCCCGAAGAGCTGAAAGCTGTCGATTGCAACGTACCCGCTCAACAACGCGTGGCTGCGCTGGAAGATACCGAAAATCCTGAGGTTGATGAACCAGAGTAATTCGGAGCTCGGCGCAAATTGCAATGCCCGCGCAGCAATTTCGGCGCAAAGCGCGGCGGCGAAGAGTACGCATGGACCTAGGAATTGCAGTTTGAAAAGGCAATTCACGAAACAAGCCATATGAAAAAACGTCTGGCTTGTTTTAGGTCCAAAGCATTTAACTTGTCTTAATAAGCCCCTTGCCCCGGGTCGCCTGCGTACAAATATTAAATTCAAGCTACTCGGTCCAGATCACCGAGATTATGGCTGATTGTTTGGCGGCCTCTCGATGAACCTCCGACTGCCGTTGAGAAGTTCGAGGTTGTTCGCGATCACCGGATTAGTCGGATCGAGTGAATATGCCTTTTCGAACTTCCGCCGCGCGCCACCCAGATTGCCGCGCAGCATGAGGGAATATCCCTGATCGTTGAGGATCTGGACGGTCTCGCCGCCAAGCCGGATCGCCTGCGCATACGCCTGATCGGCAAGATCGAAGCGACGCAACTTATCATAGCTGGCCGCTAGCCCGACCCAGGCCGTCACGTCCTTCGGCGCTTTCTCGACAGCATCCTTGAAATAACGCTGCGAGATTCCATAATTGCCGCGGTTGTATTGCTCCAACCCCATCCGCACCGGCTCGTCGGAGGGATAATATTTGACGTCGGTCGGCTCCTGTACGGGGTCGCCGCCTGGCGGATCCACGGGCGCGACAATTGCTGCCTCCCGCGTTGTGTAATCGCAGGCGGCAAGGCTTACGGCCAGCCAGCAACAGGCGAGCGCCGGAATGAGACGACGCAATGCTCGTCCCATGCTCCAGCCCCGGCGACTTATCTGCGTCATTCGAAAAACCATCGTGAAAACTACCTAAGAAAAACAGACCGTGCGACCGAGCAGGTTCACTTATTTCCCTACCCCGACCGCCACCGATCCTCCGGTCCCCGCTCCCAATCCGGTTGTGTTGACATTCTGAATTGTGGTGACGGGCGGCGCCTGGCCCATCGCCTTGCCCGGATCGCCCACGTCGGGAAGCTGATCCAGTGGGCGTTGCTGATTGCCATAGCGAGTTACCGCAGCGCCCGTACGCCGCGCGTCGTACGCAATTCGACGATCGCCGACGTAAGCCGGCCATGGGTGGATCGTATGGGTGACGGCATTGACCTCCTTGGCGTTACCGGCACTCATCGTGATGGTGTCGGATCGCTGGACGTAGCGGTCCATCTCGTCATGTCCATAAACGCCGTAGCAGCCGCCGAGCAGGAAGGGTGCGAGCAGAGCCAGGTATCTGAAAGACATCTCTCGCCTCCTTTAATTCAGGGTCTTCACGACCGGTTGGTCGACAACGGCTGCTGGCGGCGGAGCGCGAACGACTGCATCGGGCGCGATGATGTGTCCATAGGGTCCCTTCACGTCGCCGCCGGAATTGACGTAGTCGTTGTAACGCTTGCGAATTTCCATCTGGCCGTTGAGGAAAAAGTCGACGTCGTTTGCGGGCAACCTCGAATCGAGGGGCGACGCGAGAGTTTGCCCGGGGGCCGCCGGCGCAACTAGACGCGGCGTCACGATAACCACCAGATCCGTCTCTTTCTGCTGATAAGATGCGCTTCGGAACAACGCACCGAGGACTGGCACCGAACCAATCCAGGGTAACTGCGAGACGTCCTGTGCGTTGCGGGTCTGGAGCAAGCCGGCAATTGCAAAGCTCTGGCCGTCGCGCAATTCCACCGTGGTCCGAGCGTTGCGGCTGGTTAATGCCGGGACCGTCGTTCCAGAGATGGTTACAGCATTGGCGAAATCGAGTTCGCTGACCGACGGCTCAACCCGAAGGTTGATCACGCCGCGCGATAAAACGGTCGGCACGAAGGCCAACTCGACCCCGAACTTCTTGAATTCGATGGTGGTGGTGGGAAAGCCGTTCGTAGTGTTGGAGGCTACCGGCACCGGAAACTCCCCGCCGGCCAGGAAGCGCGCCGCGTCGCCCGACAACGCCATCAAGTTGGGCTCGGCCAAGCTCCGCACCAGTCCCTTCGTCTCCAGCGCCTGCACTAGCAGATCCACCGAAGTGCCATTCGTTTTCAGCACGTTCGTTAAGAGGCTGCCGAAAGGAACCGCGCCGCTCAACAAGTTGTTCGCGGTGCCGAGAAGCGGAACACCTTGGGGCGTAGCTGACGCAAATGGACGGCCCGCAGTTCCGCTATTCCCAACCTGCGTGAGGTTGCTATTGCCGGCATAGAGGTTCACGCCCAATTCGCGGCCGGCCGATCTCGCGACCTCGAGGAACCGCACCTCAAGCATCACCTGCTGCGGCGCCGCGACGCTCATGGCATTGACGACGATGCCGCCCTCGGGAACGCTGCCCTTAGCAATCGTCAGCGCCCGCTCCGCAGTGACCGCATCGGCTGCCATTCCGCTCAGCACCACCTGGCCTTCGGATGCGGACACGCGAATGCCGCGCGTGCCTGTGCCGGATGCGATGTTCTGCTGCAGATTTCCGATATCGAGAGTCACCTCGACATCCAGGATACCGATCTGCTTCATCGAACTGTCGAACAGGATGACATTGGTGGTGCCGGTCTTCTTGCCCTGGACGTAGATCAGGTGATCGCTCAGCGACTTGACGTCGACGATCTCGGGAGAGCCGGCCACAATTGTCGAAAAGGCCGCGTCGACTTTGAAGGTGCGCGACTTGTTGACGGTCACCTTGACCCGCTGGACCTCGGTCATTTCACTTACGAAGACGCCGCCAGAATTAGCCCGCCGCTCTGCTGCCCCCGCGTGACCAGCCGAACTAAGCAAGCCAAGCGCAGCAGCACCGAGGGCGATCACGCCCAAGGCGGCAAAGCTACGTTCCGCGCTACCCGAGACGCGACCGCCACTCATCCGAATCCCCTTCGTCGCTGCTGTCGCAGCTATCCGTAAATTTACGGCTCCCCGGCGTCCTGACTAGTCTCCTTCGTGCACCACGCCTCGGAGCTTACAATCTGTTCAACTACAAATGGTTACTGATCCTGGCAAGCCTCAAACCAGCTCGGTTCGGACGCGTCCCGTCGTCAAGCCGCAAATGGCGACCTCGGGATCATCCTCTGCCACGCGCCTCGATTGCAAGGAGAGAGCGCCGACTGCCGGGGGCAACACCTGAGAAAGCTCCCCGATGTTGCCAGAGCGCACCACTTCCGTGCCGCCGGAGCTCAGTTGCGCTAGGCCTGATGGGCCGACAGATGGCGAGCCGGCGGGCAATCTGCGATTCCCGATAGCGAATCGCCCCCGTCAGGCTCCCCAGCAGGACGGCCTAGAAGGGTATCGCAGTGGACGCGCTCGGATTCTTGAATGTCGTGCCCCATAGCGGCACGATCGAATCGAAACCGAGCAAGGTCGCCTTAACAGTGAGAGTGGACCCGACAACCGTTGTAGCCACGGTCGGCGAGAGCCCGCCGGCGTAGAGGAAGGGAGCTATGGCTTGCTTCTCCGCAAGGGTAAGGTAATCGCCAGTACAAGCTGAGGGAGATGTGTTGGCCGAGGTCCCGATCACTGCAGGCGTGTAGCATTGGATCATCGCCGCGCGAGCACCTGCATTCGCAAGCGCCCTTAGCGACTGCATCGTGATTGCGTAACGCCCGAGATCGATGATGACAAACATTAAAGTGAAAAGCGGCACGGCGAGCATGCAGAATTCAAAAGCCGCGACGCCGCGCTGATCGAGCTTTCTCATCAATGCACCAAAGCGACAACTTGGCTATGAGCAACGGTGCCCGGAGCACAGTTGTTCGTACTCATGTACGCATTTCCGTTGATGGTGAGTGTGTTGGCAATCACTTCTGTACAGGTCGTATTAGTATTTTGAACCCCTCCGCCCCACGAAACGTCAGCATAGGGGAAGTACATCGCACCGCCAAAGCTAGACGTAGCGCCACCGTTGATGTTGACAGCAATCTTGCTCGCGTTCGTCGGGTTCTGGGCCTGATCGTCAATCAGAACGCCGTTCAGATCAGAAGAAAAATTGTTGTACTTAGCGGCAGATAGATTAACCGTGCCGCCAGTCATGCTAATGGTCGAAGTCGTCCCCAGCAATACGAGGGTCACGCCAGATGTCGCTGCGCTTGTGCAGGTGCTGCAGGTGACGGTTCCACCAGTGATTTTGATCGTGGCATTGTAAAAAAAGTACGTACCTGGTGCGAAATCTACCCAGTCGTTGTTAGACACCGTCAGGTCTTTGTAGGCCCCCGTGCCCCCGCTGTTCGGGCTCACTGAATAACATTTGGCAGTGGAAGTAGGTATCCCTGAGGGGAAGGTTGCGGGGCACCCTGAGGACGCTGTCGGAACCATTTTATTTAGTGGATTGTCAGTGCCAGTCCTACTGTTGAACGTCTCAGTATTCAGCACCTTCAGCGGATTCGTCGCCGGCAGCATGTTGTAGTTATACGGCACACTAAGGGCACAATGGCCCACCGAAGCGACACAGCCGGTTACGCCATTAACGGCCCAACCCGAACCACTGAAAGTCGGAGTGCTATTATACTTGACGCTGTTGTCCGACATCAGCCCGCAACCATTTCCGGTTATGTTGCTGCTGCCGCCGATTGTAAGTGCATTATCGTGTGGTCCAAGTCCCAGCGCACATAGCTCCTTCGGTTGCTTAACCTCGACGATTGCTTGAGCGCTGATGTTGACAGTGGACAGACCAAGCACTCTTGCGAGATACGCAGGTTGTTGCTGGCTGATAGCCACCCGAACGAAACTACCGGTAGCCGAGCTGGTCCAGGTATTAGCCGCGTAGCTGCCTCGATCGATCGTCACCGTCTGTGAAGCATCTCCCAGGGCGACGCAGTTAGCTCCCGGGTACGAAGAATCGCCCGAATTGCAGAAGGTATTCTGCGCAGCAAACTGCTTGCCGCGATAAACATAGTCATGTCCGGTATCACAACTGCTACTTCCAGAAATCGAGCACGCCAGCGTCAAGCCGCTTGAATAGGCCGCAGCATCGGCGGCGGTCTGCGCGTGCTGCTTGGTTGCGTACCACGATCCCGCTTCAGCCCCGAGCGCGACCATTCCTATCAGTGGCACCAAAGCCACAACCGTCGCGAAGGCAACGGAACCACGACGACAGCGGAGCAAGCTGCGCATTCATCCTCCTACTGGAAACGTTCCGAGTACTTTACCGTGCAGGTGCTGCACAACACCTTTCCAAGCACAATGGGTGACAAGGAAAAACTTGTTTGAAATGTGAAGTACTTCGGAAAGGCTGTTCCGGCGCAGGGGGGTGCCGTTCCGGCATCACCGCACTTAATCGTCGCGCTGATCGTATAGCCTCCTACCGTCGTAGGCAGCGAGCTCTGCCACGTGCTAATGCTCGTCGAATCTGTTGCGTCAAGTGTGGAATACTGAGTTAGCTGCCCCATATCCCGCAACGCCTGATACGCGGAAATGAATTTAAAGCCAGCGACAGCAACATCAGCAAGCGGCAGGAGCATACTCACGATCAGGAAGACGTAGACGAACGGCATCTCGAACGCGACCGCGCCGCGCTGATCCCTGAGAAGAGACCGCCTTCGGCTCAAGAGCCTAACTCGAGGGGCGCGAAGCGTGCTCATAGCTCACCGTAACTAGATCTGTTTGAATGCCTTTATGAGGTGCAAGAACGGGCTTGCACCAAGAATGACGAACATCGCCGGAAGCAGGAACAACACCATCGGAATGGTTAGCTTGGCGCCGAGCTTGTGCGCCCTTTCCTCAAGCTTGGTAATCCGCTCCCGCCGAAGGTCGACCGCGATGCTGCGTAGCGCCTGGCTCAGCGGCGTTCCGTATTGCAGGCTTTGACTGACCATGGTGCCGAAACGACGCAGGCCCTCCGACGTGTTTGCCAATTTCTCGAAGGCATCGATGCGGTTTGGCAAAACCCGGAGGTCATCCAGAAGGCCGCGCAGCACCTGAGCCATAGCAGGGCTGGCCTCCTTCATCTCTTCTGCGACACGCTCCAGCCCACTCTCGAGGCCCATGCCGGCTTCGCTGCAGACGACCAGCAAATCAATCGTATCCGCCGTAGCTGCCCGAACGGACTTGTCGAACCGGCGCCTAAGCTGCCACAGGATCAGGCGAGGCCCCATGATTCCGATCACCACGCCGATCAGCGTGAAGACAAGCACCCCGCTGAGCGAATCTCCAAGGATTTGCGCTACGGAGAAAGTCAGGATCGGAAAAGCAAGCATGCAAACGATCTTGAGACCGATCCAGATCGGAAGCGTCCGGTGATGATTGAATCCCGCAGATTGCAGAACCGCTCGCAGTTGCTCGATGTCCCCGTCGGCATAGAGACGGCGGTAGCGTGCGCCGATCGACGAGAGCCAGCCGACCAGGTCCTTGGATGGGCTCGATCGGTCAGGAATGCCGAGAACCGCGTTCGATACTCGCGTGTCCAAGGCGCGGATATGCACCTCGCGAATGATCAACATGAATGTCGCCGCTGCGGCAAATATAGCGACGACCGCGATCTCAAGACCGGCAGTCATAGCGAGGTTTCCCTTCTGACCATCCAGCGGATGACAAAGTGCCCCATCAGCACTGAACACACAGCGTAGACCAGAAGCACGTTTCCGGTGGGATCATAGAACAGTTGATCGATCATCTTCGGACTGACCAGGTACATCACCCCACCTACAACGAGGGGCGACACTGAAAGCGCGCGGGAAGAGAAAATTACCTCCCCGGCAAGAGCCTTCGCGCGGGCAGCCAGCGCAACCCGCTGGCTTACGGTCTCCCCCAAATTCTGGAGAGTTTCTGCCAAGCTGCCACCGGACTTCAACTGGACCGCGAGCGTCACCGCAAACATCGCATATTCCGGCACTTGCGTTCGCCGATAGATAGCTTCCACCGCCTCCTCCGGCGCCCTCCCGACGTTTAGCTCACTGCATACGATCGCAAACTGCCCAGATGTCGGCTGTGGCATCTCACGAGCGATGGTGCGAAATGCCTCATGGACGGGCAGACCTGATCGGACGGTGCTTGTCACGAGCTGGATCGCGTCGGGCAATTGCCGGAAAAGCAGATAGGTAAAGCGATGTCGCTGCCATCCGAAGAGCCCGCGCACCACCAGGACGGCAACGACGGCCGCCACGACGGATACCGTGAACGCGGAAAATCCCACCAGACGGTTGGCATAGACGACGCCTCCCGCGGCTACGACGCCAACGAAAAGCACATAGATCGGATGCACGACGTAGACGATGTGGGGCAAATAGTTGGCGAAGCGCTGGAGAACCTGCCAACGCGAAGTCGATTCCGCGCGGCGTATCGAAGGCAAGCCAGCCACATGAGACATCGGCAGGGCAATCTCGATCTGACGGTCCATCCGACGCTGCCGCGCATCGAGCCACAGCGTAATGCAAGTCGCGCCTATCAGGAGCGCCAGCACAATCAGAGTGAGGGACGTCAGAGTCATAGCTGCCTCATAGCCTCCGCCCAGGCTCGGTCGAGCCCGAAATAGACAAGACGGCTCTTGAACTTCGGGATCCCGTTGGTTGATCGATAGGTGCCCGATATCCGTCCGTGGACGTCCTCCTCCTTGTATTCGAACAACGCGATGTCATTGGTGGTGACCACTTCGCCTTCCAGCCCGATCACCTCGCTGACCTGGACGATGCGGCGCTGGCCGTCGCGCATGCGCTCGACCTGTACGATAAGATCTAGCGCGGCTACGATCTGGGCCCGGATCGCTCGCGATGGCAGGTTGACCTGCCCCATCTGAACCATATTTTCGACGCGTGTCAGCGCATCGCGGGTGCTGTTGGCGTGCACCGTTGAGATTGAACCATCGTGCCCGGTGTTCATCGCCTGCAGCATGTCGAACGCCTCGGCGCCGCGCACCTCGCCCACCACGATCCGGTCCGGACGCATGCGCAGCGCGTTCCAGAGTAGATCTCGCTGCGTCACCTGTCCTGTTCCTTCGAGGCTCGGCGGGCGCGTTTCCAGGCTGATGACATGCGGCTGCTGCAGTTGCAGTTCGGCCGCGTCCTCGATCGTGACGATGCGCTCGCTGTGGTCAATGAACTGGCTAAGAGCGTTCAGCAATGTCGTTTTGCCCGAACCCGTGCCTCCGGAGACCAGGACATTGAGCCGGCAGCGAGAGGCAATCTCCAACAGCTGTCCGAGGGCGGGGGTCATCGTGCCGTTTTCGATCATGCCGGCGATGTTGAGGCGCCGGTTCGGAAATTTGCGTATTGAGATGCAGGGACTATGGATGGCCAGCGGCGGCAGGATGATGTTGACGCGGCTGCCATCCGGCAGGCGGCAGTCGACCATCGGGCTGGATTCGTCGACGCGGCGGCCGACCTGCGAGGCGATTTTCTGTGCGACGGCGGCGATATGGTCATTGTCGCGAAACCGGACAGCAACCCGCTCCAGCTTGCCGGCCCTCTCGACATACACGTTGCTCGGACCGTTGATCATGATGTCGTTGATGGTCTCATCGAGCAGCAGCGGACGAAGCGGTCCGTAGCCGGTCATGTCGTCGGCGATTTCCTCCGCCAGAAAGAGCTGCTCGCGGCCCGACAGCTCCAGCCGCTCCTGGTTGGCGATACCGTGGATGATTTCCTCGATCTGCCGCCGCAGCACGTCGCGGGAGACGGTCGTGGCGACCGCCGGCTCGATCTGCTCGATTACTCGTTCGCGAAGGGACGCCGACATCACCGGATGGTGCGAAGGCTCTTCATGCTTCGGCGCCGACGCAAACGGGCTGGGCGCTGCTGGCCCCATGCTAGGCTCCGCCAGCGGCAAAGGCGGCGGGACCGGCTGCGCGCTTGGTGCCGCTGGCGGTGCGACCAGCACCGCTCCAGGCATCCGCACCGGCATATCGTCTGCGCGCCTGCCGAATTTTTTCATAGCCCGAGCCACCTCTTCCACCCGGCCTTTTTCATGGAGCCGACGCCGGTGATCTCCCGTACGATCGGGGCGAGGTGACGCCGCAGCCTGGATACGTGCTTCAGCGCCGGAACGCCGAGATTGACCGCCTGGGTCATTCCCTTGCCGAGATCCGGGATGATCATGTCCGGCTCGGCGCCCAGCGCCTTGACGATCGTCGCCCTGGGGAGGCCGCCGGCGCGGTCGGCACGGTTGAGCAGGGTAAACACCCGATCCTTGCCCGCGATGTTGGTGACCGCGTTGCGCAGCGCATGGGCGTTGCGCAGGCCGGTTACCTCAGCTTCCAGCAGCACCAGCACATGACGGGACATCTGAATGACCGGATAGATCGATGCCGGGAACGGCACCGGCACATCGACGACTACGTAGTTGAATCGCTGACGGAGCAGACCCAGCACGTGCCGCACGCCCGCTTCGGTGATCTCGAGCTTCGCATCGAGCTCCTCGTCGCCGGAAATCAGGCAAACCCGATCGTTGACCTCGATTGCCGCCCGCTCGAGAAACAGCGTGTCGGCCCGCATCGGGTTTTCAAGGGCAATGCGCAAGCCGGGTCCAGGGCGAACACCCAGCATCACCGCGGTCTCGCCGCCTTGCAAATGCAGGTCGAGCAGCGCCACCTTGGCCTTAGTGGTTTCGGCCAGTTGCAGCGCTAGGTTGATCGCGACGCTGGTTGCGCCGGCGCCGCCCTGCGCGCCGCAGATCGACACCACGTGCCCGCCGCGATCATTGTGAGTGGGCGCGACATCGCCGATCAGCTTCGGACGAAGCTGGTCCAGCACCATGTCCCGGGTAATCGGCGTCGGAAGATATTCGGTAAGGCCGGTATCCATCAGCTCGCGGTAAAAGGTGATCTCCCTGTTGTCGCCGATAAGGGCCACCTTCACATCCGGCGGACAGACGCTGGCGAGGCGCTCCAGTTCAGTGAACGGATCATCCATCCCGCTGATGTCCGTCACCAGCGCGTACAGATCGGTGTCGGTCTCGAGCATACGTGTCGCATGACGGATGGTGCCACGCCGGATCACCAGGTTGCTGCCGTCGAGGCCCTTGCGAAGCGCCGCAGCGCTCAGCTCGTCGTTGACGAAGCAGACGATTCGATTGCGCGCGACCAGGGACGTCGTCTCTTCTGGTTCGACCATTGCCATGTTCGCACTCATCAACGTTTCTCCGGTCCCTTGCCGACGTCGCTCGCTGCCGCTGTGGTCTGACGATCGAGTTCGGACGGCACGTCGCAGCCCGCGCGGGCGTCGTCGTCCAAGTCCTGCTTCCTGACCGAGTATTGCTTGACTCCGGTGCCGGAATAGATCGCCACCGTCGTGCTCTGGCCGGCGACCGCACTCTGGCGCGCCAGCTCCGGCGAGACGTCGCAACTGGATGTCACACCGGTGTCGGCCTTGTCCCACTGCTCGGCCGCAGCCCGGACGACGAACGACAGCGTTCCAAGCTGCTTTGCAACGGCGACCCGCTTCACCTGTTCCGGCTTGAGCTCCAGCGAAACGGTCTGCGCCGTCTTGCCTGCAACGGCATTGCTGACGGAGCGGCCGCCTTGGGCAATCTCCTGGTCGATCGCGATGACGCGCACGTTGGATAGAACGGTTTCGCTGACCGCCCGCCGCACCGGATCCGCCTTCTCGAAGACCTGGGTCAAAACCACGTCGACATTGTCGCCCGGCCTGATCAGCCCGGAGACGCCGGTCTCCTCGTCGACCTTGATGCTGATCGCGCGGCTGTCCGGCGCCAGAACGCTGGCGAGGAAGCCACGATCCTTCGGACGAAGAATGTCATCCAAGGTAATGGCGCTGCCGGCGTCGACGAACTTCCGAACCAATGAGCCGGGGAGTCCGGCCTTGGTGTCGGGCGTCTCAAGGATCGCTCCGGCAGGGACGCGGTCGGGCATCGCCTGGCGCACGGTGAAATCCTCGTCCCGCGCCAATGTGCCTTTCGAAAGCGGATGCGACGCAACAAAATATCCGACGGTGGCGGGCCCGGTCGGCGCCGGTGCAGTTGCCGCGACCACCGCAGCCGGCGCCTTTGGCTGGTTCATGCTGTAGGCGATGAGCCCGAGCGCCGTCGTCGCGAGCAGCAGCACCATGATGATCGAGACGCGCAGGGCGGATGACATGTCAGAATCCTTTGCTCAAAATGGTCCAGATTCCGCCGCTTGCGATGGCGACCCCGTAGGGCAACGGCGCATGCCGCAAGTGGCGCCAGCGCTCGACTGCATAGACGCGACGTATCAGAGACGATCCGGCAGGCGCGAGCCGAGGTTGCGGCAGGCGACGCATCATGAGATGCAAAGCGGCGAGAACGCCGCCGGCCAGCGCAGTCGCGGTCAACAGCTGGATCACGCCGGTCAGCGGCAGACCGATCGCCAAAGCGACGAGCAACTTGACATCGCCGCCGCCGATCATGCCGCGCTGGTAGATGACGAGCAGAACCAGAAAAAGAATAGCAACGACGATTAGCGCTTGGGCAAGCTGCATCGGCGCGAGCAATTGAGCGGCGATCCCAAGGAACGCCAATGCCAGGCAAATCTCGTTGCTGATCAGTCGCGTCGCAATGTCGATCGTTGCCACATACAGCAACAACAGGATTTCCAAAACCGAAGCTACGGGAACAATCCAGCTCATCAAACACATGCCTAAAAACGACTAAAAAATAGCAACCAACCTGCCTCAGAAAACGCCGATGGCAAATCCCTGTACCGCACGAACCGGGTGACTTCACTAACCTCCGACCGCGGTACTCACAGCGGCGCTGCCCGTCGATCAACTTCTCCTTGACGGGACCACTGGCCAAGAACACAGCATCCACAGCGCCGACAACAATAACATGCCGAAACGACACGACGCGGTTGGAGCCCGTCTGCAGCGACTCGGCACGTCGACAATTTGGGCAAAAAGCCTCAGCATTGGAATCCCGCCTTCTTGACGCGAAGGGCGACAATCCATTTCAAAGAGATGCTGTGGAATACCGGGACATTGGTTACTCCAATGCCCCGGTATCAACTGTCTTAGCTAACAGCGGAGGTGAGCTTCGCGACGACGGCGCTGATCGCAGACGACAAGCCGCTCGAAAGGGCACCACTGCCACTCAGGCCGAACGCGGCGCCGACCGCAACGATAATGCAAGCGGCGACGATCACGTATTCGAACGACACAACGCCATCCTGGTCGGCGCGGAGACGCTTAAAGGCTTCAGCGGACTTGATATAATACTTGAGCATAGGACAAAATCCCTCGTTATAATATTTACACCACAAGTTGGCGGGCAAATCTGGTGCCAACTTCAATTTTACTTATAATCCATCGTGAGATAGCTGTCATCCGGTAATCGTTTATTAACCCTACCGGTGCGGCCGCCGCCGACTCAAGATGGAGCAGATGTCGCGCAGGCATCGACCGGAATTCCTTGAACTAACTCGGAATTTCCTGGCGCTTCTCAACGTCGGGCGCACCGGTCCGTGCGAATACGGTGCGCGCATTCCCGGATTCGAACGAATACACTGCGCCGTGCACAAAGCAGCGGGAACTTCTGCCAGGAACTCCACTTGCTTATGCGCAGGATCACCCGCCTCGATGGCAACTCCGCCAAGCAATTGCTTGCTCGCATCCGATTGCGGAGCTTCGAACGATATCCAAATCGCTGGCCGTGGTGCCCACGACGACCATGAGTATTTGAACGCAGCAAGCGCGTCTACTTCATGGTGTCCGCGCCTACATCATGCGTACGTCGGACGTGGACAACGGCTACGTCATCGGCATAAGCCCGCTTCCACTCCGGCAGCCGATCGAGCAGCCCCACCGCCGCAGTTGATGGGAACAGCAGCGTTGCGTCGATTTTGTACTCGTCGAGCAACCTGACGAAATCCGCAACGTCATCGAGCGAAATTGCGCGCACGTAACGATTGAGAAAGGTCGGACCGTATAGTTCAGCTCGTGAATCAATGAACACCGGAACATCCTGGAAGATAAGGTATCCGGAGAAGTAGTAATCATTGAGAACGCGATCGGCCCTCTGTTCCTTGAGCTTTTCGACTGCAGCGCGCGGCATGAGTGGCGGCGTGATATCCATCACCGCGATGACCACGCCACTGGCGATGACCAGGGCCGTAATCGCCGTAAAAATCGCTGACCTTGTCGGGGGGACCACTTTTCGACTGTGTTGCAACTGGGGCCAAGAGAGGTGCTGCGCCAGCGGACCTGCAATGAAGAATGGCGAAACCAGTGCGAGGACGTCCGCATACCGGACGTGGGAGAGCGTCTGATAAATTACCGCCAGGAGCGCTGCGATCCTGATCGGAGGCAGCCTGAGCCCGCTGTACAGCACGTAGGCAAGGCCAGCGATGAGACACAGCGTGACGGCATTCAAGTCGCCGAAGTTGAGCGGTCGCCACTCCCCGATCTTTGAAAGAGTCGCTCCAAGGCGCAAAATGCGGAAAATGACCAGTATCGATTCCGGCCCATACGGGGTGATGCAGGCAGCCAAAAGCGCCAGTATACCAAATCGAATCCATTGGACCGCGACCGTCGCGCGAGCGGATTTATCTGCGGTCCAGAGCGCCTCCAGGGCGAACGGCGCAATCAACGCCAAGCCTAGCGTGAAGCTTCCGTGTAGATTCGCCCAGAGAGTGATGAGCGGGAGATATACGAAGGAAGGAGCCCGTCGTTGTTCGCTCGCCTCGACCAGGGCGTTTGCCCACAGCACCATCAAGGGAAAGATCAGGACGTGCGGCCGAGTGAATACATGGAACGACGTTATCGCGATTCCGGCCGTCAGCATAATCATGACGGGTATGTTGGGCAGCCTCTTCAAAAGCAGGAGCGCAAGCAAGTAGAACGCGACCGAGGCTGCAAGCGCTGCTAGAATCAAGGGCCCCGTCCATCCGGCCAGTTTGTACGCCACGAAGTAAAGGACTTCTGATAGCCACTCACTGGTTATCCAGGGTGCACCGCGCATCGTGAAGGAAAACAGATCGCTGTGAGGCACGGCACGATGATCAACAATCCACTGGCCGACAACTATGTGCCAATAGATGTCTGCATCCTTTAATAAGTTGGCGCTCCTGGTGATAAGCGTCAGATAGGCAGTAACGGCGAATATGAACGGCAACCAAGGCCGAAGGTAATCGCTGTGCGCAGGCACGCTCGGCCCGGTCTCCTTATTCTGAGGCGGATGACTGGTTGAACGCATGCCTCTATCCTCCGCTACCGATCAGCGCCGTCTACGACATGCGAGCGCATCCCAGCGCTTGCCAAAATTGTCCGTCTCAAAGGCATTTCGCGGCATCGGCTTTGGGTCGACGACCTCCGGGCGGATTGTCGCCACTACGCGACCGAAGTCTTGGCTGTGCGGAGCTGGTAAGAGCGCCTTCTTAAGTTGAGCTTGGTCTCGGGGCGCGGAATCTAACTCACCAACTCGCCCTCCCTTACAAGATTGCTCGGACCGGACGGATTGCAAACTAGGCCGGAGTGAGCCCGTTTGTGTGCGGTCTGTTGATATTGTAGTCCATCCTCCATTCTTCTAGGGAGGGGGAGCCTCCCGTACCATTGACCGACTTTGCGACCGTTTTACTCTCGCTGCCGTAAGTGGATCGAAAGTGCTCCCCGGCATCTTCTCTTGATGGCTTTGAGAGATCTAATGATGACACGATTCGCGATTATGCCGCAAAGAACCGCCTTGATTATCGTTCTAGTTGCGTTCATCTCAGCGTTGTGGCTCGTCGTTCTTGCGGAAACGGCGCCGATCACGAGTTCGGTCCTTCCCAAATATACGGATCCGGACGCTTATCTAGATATCTTAGCGCTCATGCGCGGTGGGGCCGGCTATTACGAAGCGGCTCACGAAATTCTTCTGGCGCACGGCTATGGCACGCGCTCAGTGTTCAATTGGCGAACCCCAGCCTGGATTGAACTTCTCTCCCTACTGCCGTCCATCGTCTGGGCGCAAAAGTTGCTGGCGGTCCTTACGTCAATGACGCTTCTTCTCGCTTATCGGATGATCCGCGCACAAGGCAGCATAGCACTAGCAATACCTGCGATTATCGGGATTTTTTTTAGCATTATTCTATTGGCCGGCGATCGAGGTATCGTAATGTCAGAAGTGGCAACGGGCGCGTTGATATTGTTATCCGTGGTCAACTATGGCAACGGCCAATGGCTTGTCGGTCTATTGGCCGCGCTGGCAGCACTCTTTACCCGAGAACTGGCCGCACCTTACATCCTGATCTGCGTTGCCTTTGCAGCGTATCGAATGAATGTGCGAGAATTATTCGGGTGGGCTATAGGACTTTCGGCTTACTTCGTGTATTTTGCGTGGCATTGGGTCGAGGTCCTGCGACATATCGCACCTACCGATCGCGCCTATCCAGACGGATGGATAAAGTTTGGTGGGCTCAGGTTCGTCCTCGAGACCGCACATTTCAACGGTCTTTTCAATCTGACGCCATTATGGATAACGGCCGCCCTCTTGCCGGCCGCGCTGCTCGGACTTTTTGCATGGCGTGATGGGCTTAGAGCCGCCGTCACCGTGACGACCTACCTCTGCATCTTTGCTGTGGTCGGCAAGCCATTTAACGATTATTGGGGAGCGCTCTACACCCCCTTGCTCATGCTCGGGCTCCCTTGGTCGATCCCTGCTGTTTACGATGCAGTCGCCCGGCGGCCCTCGGCTCTGTCCCGACTTTCCGACACATCTAAGCAAATTAATTTCTGAAATCGACGAATCCAGCCACCCACTGCCTTTCGCATGATGGCTCCTGCCAAAGAAAGATGCCGGAGTGCTCTCCGGGCTGGCTACGAAACTCCTCGGGTTGGATTGTCCTCACTGGGTGACCGCTAGCAGTGCTTGCCGGCGTCTGCCGGCGCTGGCAATAGCTTGCTGCGCTCTTCGACGGCCGGCCGTGAATGAACCTTCTGAATCTGAGCGCTTCGTTCGAGCTGAGCTATAGTTCTTTGAACCTTCTTTACCGTGCCTTGCGCAAAGACGTTCCGATCGAGCAATTCGGGAAATGACAACAGCGGCCGTACGAGCACGTAGAGCGGGTACGGCTGACTCAGATTTTGGTTGCAATAATGGGTTGCACGAATAGGCTACTTCCCCTTCTCGGTTATGGACGCCAATCTTGTCGATAATCAGCTCAGGCGTATGGCTGACCGCTAAACGCGTTCAGTTGTACCCGACGATGTTTTTGACGATAAGCGCGGTTCTGTCAGTGGCCTACCTGCTGTCAGGACATAGCAACCTTGACGTTCGCGGGAAACCGATTGGAACGGATTTCGCTAGCTTTTGGGCGGCCTCCAGGTTCGTGCTGTCCGGGAACGCGGGCGATGCATATGACCCAATCAAGCATTATGCGGCGCAAGAGGCTTTCTTCGGAAAGGGCGTTGTGTGGGCCGCTTGGTTTTATCCCCCTCCCGCCCTTTTAATTATCGCACCCCTCGGTGTTCTACCTTACCTAATTTCTCTGTTCACCTGGCTTGCCGCAACCGGCGTGGTATATATCGCCACAGTCCGGAGATTCATCTCGCGACCCGACTCCATTGTCCCGGTACTCTGCTTCCCGGCGGTTCTAATAAACATAATTCACGGTCAGAACGCGTTTCTATCGACATCGATAGTTGGGACAGGCTTGCTTATGTCGGATCGATACCCGACTGCCGCCGGAATGCTCCTTGGCACCTTATGCTTCAAACCGCAGCTTGCACCTATGCTTGCCGTTGTGGTCTTTGCCCGGGGAAATTGGAGGATGGCGCTTGGCGCCGCATTTTCGGTCTGCGCCATAGCAACTGCAGCGACGCAACTGTTCGGGCCTGAAATATGGCGTCAGTTTTGGTCAACTGTCCCCCTCTCTCGGTTGTGGCTGGAAGAGGGTTTAACGGGCTTTGCCAAGATGCAAAGCGCGTTCTCAGCCGTTCGCCTCATTGGAGGCGGGATCAATCTAGCCTACTCAATACAAGCTGCATTTAGCATTTCGGCTGCTATATTACTCTGGATGATTTGGCGCAGTGTCGCGTCGATACGTCTGCGCGCAGGAGCGACAGGTGCCGCGATCTTGCTGGGCACGCCATTTATTTTGGACTACGATTTTGTTCTCTTGTCCTTGCCAATTGCGGCTTTGGCAGCCGAGGGCCTCGAAGACGGCTTTCGACCATACGAGAAGACCATTCTCGCCTGCGCCTGGACTTTGCCATTGATTGCCCGATTGGCTGGATTTGCATATGTGCCGTTAAGTCCGGAAATCGTCATGTTCTTGCTGGTACTGATCTGGAGACGCGCAACTCTGCCGCACAGGAGTTCGCTTGCAGCGGCAGGCAAGTGTGAAGTGCCAGCAGTAGATTGATGGCTATTGCACAGCTTGGACGGATTTTTCGTGAACAATTTGGCCCCGGAACGAAGCGTTCAGCCAGACCGTTCTGAGCCGCTTGATGCGCTCCGCGGACTTGCGATTTCATTGGTGATCGCCCACCACTACTTCGGCTTCAGGCTTGGAGAATTCGGCGTTGACCTATTCTTCGTTCTCAGCGGCTTTCTGATCGGCGGCATTCTGCTGGATAGTCGTGAACAGCCCGACTTCTTCTCATCATTCTACGTACGACGCGCGTTTCGCATCCTGCCGTTGTATTGGCTCCTGCTGCTGATCGCTCCACCCGATCGTTGGGCCTACTATCTGTTTTTCATTCAGCAGGTGCCGTGGGTGCAATTCGGCTATCCCGTACATGATCCGACGTTCGTGACCTGGTCACTCGCCGTCGAGGAACAGTTTTATTTAGTGCTCCCGATTTTGGTTTTCTGGCTACCGCGCCCATGGCTGATCCGCGTATTATGGTGCGGCGCATTATTGGCTCCGCCTTCGCGCTGGCTGTTTGGTGCCTATCTTCCCCATCCATCATGGGTGGTGCTGCTACCCGGTCGCTTGGATGAGTTATTTGGCGGAGTGTTGATCGCCTGCTTCATGCGCGAATATTGCCGTAGCCGCGTCGCATGGGCGACCTTGGCGCTCGTTCCACCGCTTTGCGATATCTTCCATTTCGCGCTTTTTGGCTCAACCGCACCCCTATCGGTCGCGTCGTTGATATGCTGCATGGCGGTCATGTCCGCCGCAGCGACCGACGCGCAGGTGATGTTTCGTCCGCTGATCTGGATGGGCCGACGTTGCTATGCACTCTATTTGTTCCACATGCTCGTCTATAGTGCAGTTTCCGGACAGACGTGGTCTGCCGTTGTCGCGTTTGCGATAGTCGGCGCGCTGGCGGAAATAAGCTGGCGCATCGTCGAGGCGCCGCTGATCGGCTACGCAAAAAGACGGTTCGTCATGCGAAGCTCAGATGATCACCCCAGCAGCCGCGTCGGCGCGCCGACGCACATGCCGGACGGGTTTGTGGTTGAGACGAAGCACAAATGAAAAACCCGCGTCGCCAGGCATGGCAACGCCGACCCTTGGAGGTTACCCGGCTCGTTAAGTTCAACGGCGCGCGTCACTTCGTCCAGCGCATCGCGGGCCGATACTTTTGCGCCCCTTCTTAGCCATTATTGGTCCCGGATCGATCCTGCAGCTGCCGGATCTGATCCAATCTCTCTCTATCGGGTAACAAAGATCGAAAGAGTGCCACAGCCAGTCTCGCCAAAGTGTCCACCAGGTAGCATCCACCATGCACCGGCGTCGAGGCAATCATCATCACGTTCACCTCACAAGGAGAGTCGGACATACGGCCTTCCACTTAATAACACGTCCCGGAATCGCCTCTGAGCCGGCCTCAAGTCTCCCCATTGGATTGCCGCCACTGCGTGACCGCCAGCGGCGGCTTGCTCCCGTCCGTGGGCGCGGCCGATAGCCTGCTGCGCTCCTCTTCGAGGAGCTGCGAATGAAGCTTCTGGATCTGGATGTTGCACTCGAGCAGGGACATCGTTCTTGTCTGAACCTGCTCGGCCAGTGCCTTGCGCAGGGCATTCTCGCGGTCGAGCAGTTCAGGAAACGGCAACAGCGGACGGACGAGGTCGGTCGCCTTGATTGCGCATAAGGCCCGCCCGACCGCCTGTGCGATCTGGTCAGAAAAGGCGCAGCGGCAGCCCGCGAGGGCGCCGTTCAGGTTGACCGCTGCGCTCAGGCTTCGGCTCCGCCGTCTCCTCGATGGCCTGGCGCGCAGCCCGCATCTGGCCGGCATGACACAGAGCGGGGCAACGAGCGCACACCGGATAGTGTCGCTCAGATCCGGCGGCGCACTCGGCCAGGTCACTGGCGCGCCATGGGCGCGGGCGCCAGCGGTGAGTGTAGCTGTCGATCAGCTCGCTGCGGCCGTGGTAGCCCACCACCTCTGCTGCCTGACCGACCTGAACGATTCCGAGGCCACCTTCGTGCGGTCACTTCTGCCGGAACGCACGGTTGAACGACATAATGAGTGGCCCCACGATGTAATCAAACGCAGTTCGCTGAATCGTCGGGATCATCACGGTTGCCGGCATTCCCGGATATAGCCGAATGTTTGGCATGCCAGCCAATTCGTTCTGATCAATCCGAACGAAGGCCGTATAGTAGGGATTGTTGGTTTTGGGATCCGTCAAGCGGTCCGCCGAGACCTGAATGACGTCGCCATGAATGATCGGGACGATCCGCTGCTTGTAGGCGGTTAGGTGAACTTCCGCGCGCGTGTTCGGATGCACGTCGCTGATATCCTCGACCGCCACCTGCGCTTCGATAGTCAGCGAATCCTCGTCGGGCACGATGTCCAGGATCTTGTCGCCGCGCTGGATCACGCCTCCTACCGAAAACACGCTCAGCCCAACCACGCGTCCGGTATAGGGAGCACGAATTTCCATCCGGCCGAGCACGGCTTTGGCGTTCGTCGCCTTCGGGATGACCTCCAGGAGCTTGGCTTGCGTATCGCGCAAATCCTTGGTGACGTCTGTCATCCGATCGTTGTCGAACTGGGCGATCTGCTGCTCCTGCTCGGCGATCGCCTGGCGAGCTTTGGCGATGTTGGCGTTCGCATCGGCGATCTGGCCTTCGAGACCGTACGCCGTCCGCTCCAACTGCAGGATGCGGGGACGGGCGATCAGCCCTCGCTCAACGAGCGGAGCGATATCCTTGGCCTCCTTGCGTACTGAATCGATTTGATTGGTGAACGACTTCACCTGCGCTTCCGAGCCAACGATCTGCGAGCCCAGCTGATTGATCTTCTCGCGAACGACGCTTCTTTGCCCTTCGAGCGACGCCCGGCGGGTATCAAACTGACTGACCTGTCCGTTCCAGACGCTCTTGAAATAGGGATCGTCAGAGCGCGCCTTCAGATCTGGCGGTATGACAAGCCGTGAGCCATGATCAAGCTCGGTCAGCAGCCGGATTTCCGTTGCCCGCAGCACGGCATATTGCTGCGTCAGCACCTCATGTTCGGCGCGAGCCTGGGTCTCGTCCAGAACGATTAGCAGATCGCCTGCGAGCACCCTGTCGCCTTCCCTGACATGCAATTCCTTGACGATGCCGCCATCGAGGTGCTGGAGGCTTTTGCGGTTGCCATCGACCTTCACGACCGCGTTGGCGACCACGGCCCCGTTGAGAGGCGCGGTAACCGCCCAGGTACCGAGACCGAAGAAAAAGATCGCGATGATCAGCCAGCCCGCCAGCGCAATGTTGCGAATGGAATCGTTTGGCGCTCCATGCTTGCTGACAGATTCTCTACGGCCTGGAACAGTGCCGGGGCGCATCGATAGGTCGGCAAGATCAAGCAACGACATGACGTCTCCTAGCCTGCCGCCCCTCGAACGGCCGGTACCGGCACGGGACGTGTTAGACGCGACAGGACTTCATGGCGTGCGCCAAACATCTCGACGACGCCGTCACGCAACACGAGAAGTTTATCGGCCACCCCGATCGTTGCCGGTCGATGCGAAATGATGACGACCGTCGTTCCACGCTTCTTCAGCTCGGTGATGCACTCTGCGAGTGCGGCGTCACCTTCCGAGTCGAGGTTTGAGCTCGGCTCGTCAAGCACGACCAGGCTCGGATTGCCGTAGACCGCGCGTGCGAGGCCGATGCGCTGGCGGTAGCCTCCGGACAGGATCGCGCCGCCTTCCCCGACCTGGGTGTCGTAGCCGTCGACGAGCCGCAGGATCATCTCGTGCACGTCGGCCATTCGCGCCGCCAGAATGATGTCCTTGTCGTCTCCGTCCTTGAACCGACAAATATTGGCGGCCACCGTATCGGCAAACAGCTCGATATCCTGGGGAAGATAGCCGAGATGCTGGCCGAGCGACGACCTGATCCAGCTCGAAACGTCCGACCCGTCGAGACGGACGGCACCTGCAGATGGCGGCTGAACGCCAACGATATGGCGCGCCAGCGTCGATTTGCCGGCACCCGAGGGGCCGATAATCCCCAGCACTTCGCCCGGCTCGATCTGGAAGGTGACACCGCGCAGAATGGGCCTCGATGTTCCAGGCACAGCAAAGGACAGCGCTTCCACGGAAAGACGGCCTTCGGGCCGCGGCAGCGTCAATCCTGATTGGCGCGGCGGATTGACGGCCAACAGCTCCCGCACCCGCAGGAATGCGCCGCGGGCCGAGACAAGACTGCGCCAGGATCCGACGATCTGTTCGATCGGCTGCAACGCGCGGCCGAGCAGGATGCTGGCGGCAAACATGGCACCGGCGGTGGTCATCCGCTCGATCACCAGATAGGCGCCAAGGCCGAGGATCAGAGATTGCATCGACAGCCGCAGGAAACGAATCATGCTCTGCATGGTCGCCGCGCGATCGCTAGCGGCAACCTGGCGCTCGAGCATGCGGTCGCGGTCGCGGTTCCAGCGCTTCAACAGACCAGCGGTCATCCCCATTGCGCGCACCACCTCAGTGTTGCGCAGGCTCATCTCCGTGAAACTGTAGTTTCGATTTGCCGCCTCACCTGATTCGGAGAGCGGAGGCTTGACGATCCATTCATTGAGAAAGGCCATCAGCACCAGAACGATCGAAGATCCCAGTGCAAAGGCGCCCAGGAACGGGTGCAGGCAGAAGATCACGGCGATGTAGATCGGCGACCACGGCAGGTCGAAGATCGCGTGAATTCCGGACCCGGTGATGAACTGTCGGAAAGTATCGAAATCGCGTAGCAACTGGCTGCGCGCACCGCCGATCCTGGTCGAATGGTCAATGATGGCGGTCATCACGCGCGGCGCGATCTTGCGATCGAGGCGAATGCTGGTGCGGGTCAGAACACGAGCGCGCACGGCGTCGAGACCTGCGAGCGCCATGAACGCTAGTAATAGCGCAAGCGTCAGCATCAGCAGCGTGATCTCGCTCCCGCTCGAGATCACGCGATCATAGACCTGCAGCATGTAGAGCGGGCCGGCCAAGTACAGCAGGTTAATGGCAAGGCTGAATATAGCCGCAGTCACAAAATAGCCTTGGCAGGCCTGCAGCGCCTGCCGGAATTCGTCCGCTCTTTTACGAAGGGTACTCACGCGGAACCTGGCCGGAGCCATCCCCTTAATGATGAGCGGCAGCCAATAGGCGGCAGCCAAAAGGTCCAAGTAAATCCATCATCCAATCTGTTCTACTTAACATGGCCGGCGCCTGCGCCAAAGCGGCTGCCGGCGCAAAAGAGGCAGGAGGGTAAACTTACCGAGTTTGGCTTCTCCCACGAGTAGTCTTCCCCCGTGAAGTTCCGCCCCTCAGGCGATGTGGTGCGGGTCATAGGTGATCACCGTACCGTTCGTTGCATCAGCCTTCTCGGCAAAGCCGTTTGGATCGTATTGCCCGAGCAGGACGATGTTGGCCGTGTGAGCGCCATCCGACACCGTCAGAGTGCCGCCGGTGCCCGCCTGGTTTTCCGTGAAGCTCAATGTGGTGCCTGCGCCGAAGCTGACGCCCTTGACGTCGATGTCGTCATTGCCATCGAGGCCGCTCACCGTACCGGAGAAGTGGAAGGCATCATCCAGGATCAGGTGGCCAGCGGCGGTCGTGTCGAAGGTGACGCCTGCCGCCGAGGCTGCCCCGAACTCGATGGTGCCAGCCCCGCTGATCAAGGCGTTGCCGTTGCCGGTAACGTCGCCTTCTGCTGTGACCGTGCCGCCATTGGCCCAAATCAGGCCGCTGTTGGCGACCGCACTCTCGAGCACCAGCCCACCCGCACCACTCGCCTCCAGCGTACCGGCGTTGGCGATCACGTTGGCGCCGGTGTCGATCACCAGGGCATGAATGCCGGTGGCATCGATGGTGCCCTCGTTGCTCAGCGTCAGGCTGCCCTGACCGAGCTGGCCCGCACCGGAGATCACGTTGTCGATGTTGTCGAGCGAGACGTTCGAGGCCGTGCCGGCGATGATGTTGTGGTCATCGTCGGACAGGACCACGTGGCCACCGCCGTTGAGTGTGACCCCGGTCTGGATTAGCTGCAGCAGCGTGTCGTCGCCGGAGGCCTGCAGGTCGATCTCGCCGGTGTTTTGGATGACACCCGACAGCGGCAGCATCGCGCCGTCCCCAATGGTCATCCGGCCGGAATTTTCGACCGTGGGTGTCACGTCGAACTCAAAGTTTGACGCGGTCAGGTCCGCCGCATGGACGCCGTCCAGGGTGATTGTCTGACCATCTGCGAGCGTGATCACAGCATTGCCGATCGCATCGTCCGCGGTGTGGGCCTGGACGTCCGCGAAGCTTTGCCAGCCGTAGCTGATGAGGTCGATGACGTCCGAGGACACCTCGAAACTGTGCACCACGTCGTTGCCAATCGGCTGCGAAAACACAAACGTATCGCGGCCGCTTGAACCGGTCAGATGGTCATCGCCCGACCAAGCAAAAATCGGAGATCCCGGGGCGTACGCTTCGACGTTGTCGCGAACCAGAATTGTGTCAAAGCTACCATCGGGATTAGCCCAGGTGGCGGAAATGGTCACAACCGCGGCTCCGACAAATTCAAGGGGCGTCGTAACTGTGAGCGCGCCTAAGTCGGCCCCCGATACGGCAAATGAACCGTCGCTAAGCTTGGTGCCGTTTGGCACGGTCCACCCCGTTGGGAGGTTTGTTATCGTCACCGAGATAGCGGTGTCGTTTGCTTCGGGTTGATCAAGACCGAGGTTAATCGGCTGACCCGAAATACCCGCAGGAGCTTTTTTCGAAATAGTCAGAGATCCGCCACCGGCCCCGGGATTTCCCGCAAGGTCGGTCCAATAGGGATCCGTGGTAGCCGTGGTGCCACTGTTGAAAACTGTGATTGTTGTACTATTGGAGCTGCCCTTGGTGAACGTCGCGGTCCAGGTGAGGCCGCCATCGGTGGACTGAAGATTGCTCAAATTAGTCCCGCTAGAGCTATCGTTTAGCGATATATCTCCAAGCGTAAGATTCGTAACTTTTTCGCTGAAGGTAAACGTGATCGTTTCGCTATTGCCCGCAGGCAACGAGTTGCCACCCGTAATCGATATCACCGTAGGCGGAGTTGTGTCGGTCGCATTGATAGTGATGTTCGCAGTATCAGTGGCGGTCGAAAATGCCGTCGTACCGCCATTGGATGAGGTGTCCACCTTGACTCCGTTCGAGCCGCTGGTCTGATCCCAAGCGCGGAAGGTGATGGCATTTGTATCTATACCGGTAAAGCCCGCGCTTGGTTGGAAGTAAAGCCGCGTGTTGGCGTCCGCCGAGAGGAGTAGAGCCGTGCTGTTTGACACCGCTCCTACAGGGTTCCACGTTGTGCCGTTATTTGTGGAAAAGAACCAGGTGCCGTGGCTCGTATCGGTACCGGTAAGTGCGATGCCGACCACGGCCCCTGTATCGACATCGGTAACATTGTCCACCCCCCCACTGGGTGGATTAAGATCCACCAAGCTAGAGACCAACGTACCGACAGCTCCCGCTGGCGCACCGCTGCCTTGGTTCTCTGCCGTGAGCACCGGCGTTTTGGACGGATCGAGAACTGGGGCGTCATTGGTGCCGGTCACCGTGATCTTCAGCGTCGTGCTGTTGGACACGAGCCCGCCCGGGTCCTTGGCCGTGTAGGTGAAGGTGTCCATCGCCGTGACACCCGTGGCGAGGCTGTTGGCGGTGTCGGCTACGTAGCTGTACGAGCCGTTCGCATTCAGCGTCAGATGACCGTAGGTGCCCGCGATCGAGGTCGCGACGCCAACCCCCTGCGTTACGGCTCCAGTGCCGGCAACCACGCCGGAGACCACCAGCGTGTTCGTGGCGTTGTCGACATCGGTATCGGCTACTGATCCGCCGGTCGTGCCCTGGACTACGCCATTAGCCGCCAACACCGTGAGCGTAGCATCCTCGTTCACCTCACCAGTATCGGCTTTGGCCACCGGCGCATCGTTGCTGCCGTCGATGGTGAACACGACGTTGGTGGATGCCGTGGCGGTGCCATCGGTGACCGGAACGGTGAAGGTCTCGGTCGGATGGCTGCTGGTGTTGAGCGCCTGGGTGGCGGTCAGCGTATCGTCGAGCGCATAGGTGAGCGTGTTGCTGCCGGTATGCAGCGTGGCGGTGCCGTAGGTCCCGGCCTTGGTCCAATTGCCGGAGCCGGCATCGGTCCAGCCGTCGCTGGTCAAGGCGGCGGTGTCGTAGCTGGCGGTGCCGTCGACGTCGCCCTTGGTGATGGTTGCGGTCGCAGTCGCGGTGCCGAGCGTGCCATTGGCAACGCCGCCGGCTTCGACGAGGTTGTGATCGACCAGCGCCGAAACCGTCGGATTGTCGTTGCTGCCGTCGATGGTGAACACGACGTTGGTGGATGCCGTGGCGGTGCCATCGGTGACCGGAACGGTGAAGGTCTCGGTCGGATGGCTGCTGGTGTTGAGCGCCTGGGTGGCGGTCAGCGTATCGTCGAGCGCATAGGTGAGCGTGTTGCTGCCGGTATGCAGCGTGGCGGTGCCGTAGGTCCCGGCCTTGGTCCAATTGCCGGAGCCGGCATCGGTCCAGCCGTCGCTGGTCAAGGCGGCGGTGTCGTAGCTGGCGGTGCCGTCGACGTCGCCCTTGGTGATGGTTGCGGTCGCAGTCGCGGTGCCGAGCGTGCCATTGGCAACGCCGCCGGCTTCGACGAGGTTGTGATCGACCAGCGCCGAAACCGTCGGATTGTCGTTGCTGCCGTCGATGGTGAACACGACGTTGGTGGATGCCGTGGCGGTGCCATCGGTGACCGGAACGGTGAAGGTCTCGGTCGGATGGCTGCTGGTGTTGAGCGCCTGGGTGGCGGTCAGCGTATCGTCGAGCGCATAGGTGAGCGTGTTGCTGCCGGTATGCAGCGTGGCGGTGCCGTAGGTCCCGGCCTTGGTCCAATTGCCGGAGCCGGCATCGGTCCAGCCGTCGCTGGTCAAGGCGGCGGTGTCGTAGCTGGCGGTGCCGTCGACGTCGCCCTTGGTGATGGTTGCGGTCGCAGTCGCGGTGCCGAGCGTGCCATTGGCAACGCCGCCGGCTTCGACGAGGTTGTGATCGACCAGCGCCGAAACCGTCGGATTGTCGTTGCTGCCGTCGATGGTGAACACGACGTTGGTGGATGCCGTGGCGGTGCCATCGGTGACCGGAACGGTGAAGGTCTCGGTCGGATGGCTGCTGGTGTTGAGCGCCTGGGTGGCGGTCAGCGTATCGTCGAGCGCATAGGTGAGCGTGTTGCTGCCGGTATGCAGCGTGGCGGTGCCGTAGGTCCCGGCCTTGGTCCAATTGCCGGAGCCGGCATCGGTCCAGCCGTCGCTGGTCAAGGCGGCGGTGTCGTAGCTGGCGGTGCCGTCGACGTCGCCCTTGGTGATGGTTGCGGTCGCAGTCGCGGTGCCGAGCGTGCCATTGGCAACGCCGCCGGCTTCGACGAGGTTGTGATCGACCAGCGCCGAAACCGTCGGATTGTCGTTGCTGCCGTCGATGGTGAACACGACGTTGGTGGATGCCGTGGCGGTGCCATCGGTGACCGGAACGGTGAAGGTCTCGGTCGGATGGCTGCTGGTGTTGAGCGCCTGGGTGGCGGTCAGCGTATCGTCGAGCGCATAGGTGAGCGTGTTGCTGCCGGTATGCAGCGTGGCGGTGCCGTAGGTCCCGGCCTTGGTCCAATTGCCGGAGCCGGCATCGGTCCAGCCGTCGCTGGTCAAGGCGGCGGTGTCGTAGCTGGCGGTGCCGTCGACGTCGCCCTTGGTGATGGTTGCGGTCGCAGTCGCGGTGCCGAGCGTGCCATTGGCAACGCCGCCGGCTTCGACGAGGTTGTGATCGACCAGCGCCGAAACCGTCGGATTGTCGTTGCTGCCGTCGATGGTGAACACGACGTTGGTGGATGCCGTGGCGGTGCCATCGGTGACCGGAACGGTGAAGGTCTCGGTCGGATGGCTGCTGGTGTTGAGCGCCTGGGTGGCGGTCAGCGTATCGTCGAGCGCATAGGTGAGCGTGTTGCTGCCGGTATGCAGCGTGGCGGTGCCGTAGGTCCCGGCCTTGGTCCAATTGCCGGAGCCGGCATCGGTCCAGCCGTCGCTGGTCAAGGCGGCGGTGTCGTAGCTGGCGGTGCCGTCGACGTCGCCCTTGGTGATGGTTGCGGTCGCAGTCGCGGTGCCGAGCGTGCCATTGGCAACGCCGCCGGCTTCGACGAGGTTGTGATCGACCAGCGCCGAAACCGTCGGATTGTCGTTGCTGCCGTCGATGGTGAACACGACGTTGGTGGATGCCGTGGCGGTGCCATCGGTGACCGGAACGGTGAAGGTCTCGGTCGGATGGCTGCTGGTGTTGAGCGCCTGGGTGGCGGTCAGCGTATCGTCGAGCGCATAGGTGAGCGTGTTGCTGCCGGTATGCAGCGTGGCGGTGCCGTAGGTCCCGGCCTTGGTCCAATTGCCGGAGCCGGCATCGGTCCAGCCGTCGCTGGTCAAGGCGGCGGTGTCGTAGCTGGCGGTGCCGTCGACGTCGCCCTTGGTGATGGTTGCGGTCGCAGTCGCGGTGCCGAGCGTGCCATTGGCAACGCCGCCGGCTTCGACGAGGTTGTGATCGACCAGCGCCGAAACCGTCGGATTGTCGTTGCTGCCGTCGATGGTGAACACGACGTTGGTGGATGCCGTGGCGGTGCCATCGGTGACCGGAACGGTGAAGGTCTCGGTCGGATGGCTGCTGGTGTTGAGCGCCTGGGTGGCGGTCAGCGTATCGTCGAGCGCATAGGTGAGCGTGTTGCTGCCGGTATGCAGCGTGGCGGTGCCGTAGGTCCCGGCCTTGGTCCAATTGCCGGAGCCGGCATCGGTCCAGCCGTCGCTGGTCAAGGCGGCGGTGTCGTAGCTGGCGGTGCCGTCGACGTCGCCCTTGGTGATGGTTGCGGTCGCAGTCGCGGTGCCGAGCGTGCCATTGGCAACGCCGCCGGCTTCGACGAGGTTGTGATCGACCAGCGCCGAAACCGTCGGATTGTCGTTGCTGCCGTCGATGGTGAACACGACGTTGGTGGATGCCGTGGCGGTGCCATCGGTGACCGGAACGGTGAAGGTCTCGGTCGGATGGCTGCTGGTGTTGAGCGCCTGGGTGGCGGTCAGCGTATCGTCGAGCGCATAGGTGAGCGTGTTGCTGCCGGTATGCAGCGTGGCGGTGCCGTAGGTCCCGGCCTTGGTCCAATTGCCGGAGCCGGCATCGGTCCAGCCGTCGCTGGTCAAGGCGGCGGTGTCGTAGCTGGCGGTGCCGTCGACGTCGCCCTTGGTGATGGTTGCGGTCGCAGTCGCGGTGCCGAGCGTGCCATTGGCAACGCCGCCGGCTTCGACGAGGTTGTGATCGACCAGCGCCGAAACCGTCGGATTGTCGTTGCTGCCGTCGATGGTGAACACGACGTTGGTGGATGCCGTGGCGGTGCCATCGGTGACCGGAACGGTGAAGGTCTCGGTCGGATGGCTGCTGGTGTTGAGCGCCTGGGTGGCGGTCAGCGTATCGTCGAGCGCATAGGTGAGCGTGTTGCTGCCGGTATGCAGCGTGGCGGTGCCGTAGGTCCCGGCCTTGGTCCAATTGCCGGAGCCGGCATCGGTCCAGCCGTCGCTGGTCAAGGCGGCGGTGTCGTAGCTGGCGGTGCCGTCGACGTCGCCCTTGGTGATGGTTGCGGTCGCAGTCGCGGTGCCGAGCGTGCCATTGGCAACGCCGCCGGCTTCGACGAGGTTGTGATCGACCAGCGCCGAAACCGTCGGATTGTCGTTGCTGCCGTCGATGGTGAACACGACGTTGGTGGATGCCGTGGCGGTGCCATCGGTGACCGGAACGGTGAAGGTCTCGGTCGGATGGCTGCTGGTGTTGAGCGCCTGGGTGGCGGTCAGCGTATCGTCGAGCGCATAGGTGAGCGTGTTGCTGCCGGTATGCAGCGTGGCGGTGCCGTAGGTCCCGGCCTTGGTCCAATTGCCGGAGCCGGCATCGGTCCAGCCGTCGCTGGTCAAGGCGGCGGTGTCGTAGCTGGCGGTGCCGTCGACGTCGCCCTTGGTGATGGTTGCGGTCGCAGTCGCGGTGCCGAGCGTGCCATTGGCAACGCCGCCGGCTTCGACGAGGTTGTGATCGACCAGCGCCGAAACCGTCGGATTGTCGTTGCTGCCGTCGATGGTGAACACGACGTTGGTGGATGCCGTGGCGGTGCCATCGGTGACCGGAACGGTGAAGGTCTCGGTCGGATGGCTGCTGGTGTTGAGCGCCTGGGTGGCGGTCAGCGTATCGTCGAGCGCATAGGTGAGCGTGTTGCTGCCGGTATGCAGCGTGGCGGTGCCGTAGGTCCCGGCCTTGGTCCAATTGCCGGAGCCGGCATCGGTCCAGCCGTCGCTGGTCAAGGCGGCGGTGTCGTAGCTGGCGGTGCCGTCGACGTCGCCCTTGGTGATGGTTGCGGTCGCAGTCGCGGTGCCGAGCGTGCCATTGGCAACGCCGCCGGCTTCGACGAGGTTGTGATCGACCAGCGCCGAAACCGTCGGATTGTCGTTGCTGCCGTCGATGGTGAACACGACGTTGGTGGATGCCGTGGCGGTGCCATCGGTGACCGGAACGGTGAAGGTCTCGGTCGGATGGCTGCTGGTGTTGAGCGCCTGGGTGGCGGTCAGCGTATCGTCGAGCGCATAGGTGAGCGTGTTGCTGCCGGTATGCAGCGTGGCGGTGCCGTAGGTCCCGGCCTTGGTCCAATTGCCGGAGCCGGCATCGGTCCAGCCGTCGCTGGTCAAGGCGGCGGTGTCGTAGCTGGCGGTGCCGTCGACGTCGCCCTTGGTGATGGTTGCGGTCGCAGTCGCGGTGCCGAGCGTGCCATTGGCAACGCCGCCGGCTTCGACGAGGTTGTGATCGACCAGCGCCGAAACCGTCGGATTGTCGTTGCTGCCGTCGATGGTGAACACGACGTTGGTGGATGCCGTGGCGGTGCCATCGGTGACCGGAACGGTGAAGGTCTCGGTCGGATGGCTGCTGGTGTTGAGCGCCTGGGTGGCGGTCAGCGTATCGTCGAGCGCATAGGTGAGCGTGTTGCTGCCGGTATGCAGCGTGGCGGTGCCGTAGGTCCCGGCCTTGGTCCAATTGCCGGAGCCGGCATCGGTCCAGCCGTCGCTGGTCAAGGCGGCGGTGTCGTAGCTGGCGGTGCCGTCGACGTCGCCCTTGGTGATGGTTGCGGTCGCAGTCGCGGTGCCGAGCGTGCCATTGGCAACGCCGCCGGCTTCGACGAGGTTGTGATCGACCAGCGCCGAAACCGTCGGATTGTCGTTGCTGCCGTCGATGGTGAACACGACGTTGGTGGATGCCGTGGCGGTGCCATCGGTGACCGGAACGGTGAAGGTCTCGGTCGGATGGCTGCTGGTGTTGAGCGCCTGGGTGGCGGTCAGCGTATCGTCGAGCGCATAGGTGAGCGTGTTGCTGCCGGTATGCAGCGTGGCGGTGCCGTAGGTCCCGGCCTTGGTCCAATTGCCGGAGCCGGCATCGGTCCAGCCGTCGCTGGTCAAGGCGGCGGTGTCGTAGCTGGCGGTGCCGTCGACGTCGCCCTTGGTGATGGTTGCGGTCGCAGTCGCGGTGCCGAGCGTGCCATTGGCAACGCCGCCGGCTTCGACGAGGTTGTGATCGACCAGCGCCGAAACCGTCGGATTGTCGTTGCTGCCGTCGATGGTGAACACGACGTTGGTGGATGCCGTGGCGGTGCCATCGGTGACCGGAACGGTGAAGGTCTCGGTCGGATGGCTGCTGGTGTTGAGCGCCTGGGTGGCGGTCAGCGTATCGTCGAGCGCATAGGTGAGCGTGTTGCTGCCGGTATGCAGCGTGGCGGTGCCGTAGGTCCCGGCCTTGGTCCAATTGCCGGAGCCGGCATCGGTCCAGCCGTCGCTGGTCAAGGCGGCGGTGTCGTAGCTGGCGGTGCCGTCGACGTCGCCCTTGGTGATGGTTGCGGTCGCAGTCGCGGTGCCGAGCGTGCCATTGGCAACGCCGCCGGCTTCGACGAGGTTGTGATCGACCAGCGCCGAAACCGTCGGATTGTCGTTGCTGCCGTCGATGGTGAACACGACGTTGGTGGATGCCGTGGCGGTGCCATCGGTGACCGGAACGGTGAAGGTCTCGGTCGGATGGCTGCTGGTGTTGAGCGCCTGGGTGGCGGTCAGCGTATCGTCGAGCGCATAGGTGAGCGTGTTGCTGCCGGTATGCAGCGTGGCGGTGCCGTAGGTCCCGGCCTTGGTCCAATTGCCGGAGCCGGCATCGGTCCAGCCGTCGCTGGTCAAGGCGGCGGTGTCGTAGCTGGCGGTGCCGTCGACGTCGCCCTTGGTGATGGTTGCGGTCGCAGTCGCGGTGCCGAGCGTGCCATTGGCAACGCCGCCGGCTTCGACGAGGTTGTGATCGACCAGCGCCGAAACCGTCGGATTGTCGTTGCTGCCGTCGATGGTGAACACGACGTTGGTGGATGCCGTGGCGGTGCCATCGGTGACCGGAACGGTGAAGGTCTCGGTCGGATGGCTGCTGGTGTTGAGCGCCTGGGTGGCGGTCAGCGTATCGTCGAGCGCATAGGTGAGCGTGTTGCTGCCGGTATGCAGCGTGGCGGTGCCGTAGGTCCCGGCCTTGGTCCAATTGCCGGAGCCGGCATCGGTCCAGCCGTCGCTGGTCAAGGCGGCGGTGTCGTAGCTGGCGGTGCCGTCGACGTCGCCCTTGGTGATGGTTGCGGTCGCAGTCGCGGTGCCGAGCGTGCCATTGGCAACGCCGCCGGCTTCGACGAGGTTGTGATCGACCAGCGCCGAAACCGTCGGATTGTCGTTGCTGCCGTCGATGGTGAACACGACGTTGGTGGATGCCGTGGCGGTGCCATCGGTGACCGGAACGGTGAAGGTCTCGGTCGGATGGCTGCTGGTGTTGAGCGCCTGGGTGGCGGTCAGCGTATCGTCGAGCGCATAGGTGAGCGTGTTGCTGCCGGTATGCAGCGTGGCGGTGCCGTAGGTCCCGGCCTTGGTCCAATTGCCGGAGCCGGCATCGGTCCAGCCGTCGCTGGTCAAGGCGGCGGTGTCGTAGCTGGCGGTGCCGTCGACGTCGCCCTTGGTGATGGTTGCGGTCGCAGTCGCGGTGCCGAGCGTGCCATTGGCAACGCCGCCGGCTTCGACGAGGTTGTGATCGACCAGCGCCGAAACCGTCGGATTGTCGTTGCTGCCGTCGATGGTGAACACGACGTTGGTGGATGCCGTGGCGGTGCCATCGGTGACCGGAACGGTGAAGGTCTCGGTCGGATGGCTGCTGGTGTTGAGCGCCTGGGTGGCGGTCAGCGTATCGTCGAGCGCATAGGTGAGCGTGTTGCTGCCGGTATGCAGCGTGGCGGTGCCGTAGGTCCCGGCCTTGGTCCAATTGCCGGAGCCGGCATCGGTCCAGCCGTCGCTGGTCAAGGCGGCGGTGTCGTAGCTGGCGGTGCCGTCGACGTCGCCCTTGGTGATGGTTGCGGTCGCAGTCGCGGTGCCGAGCGTGCCATTGGCAACGCCGCCGGCTTCGACGAGGTTGTGATCGACCAGCGCCGAAACCGTCGGATTGTCGTTGCTGCCGTCGATGGTGAACACGACGTTGGTGGATGCCGTGGCGGTGCCATCGGTGACCGGAACGGTGAAGGTCTCGGTCGGATGGCTGCTGGTGTTGAGCGCCTGGGTGGCGGTCAGCGTATCGTCGAGCGCATAGGTGAGCGTGTTGCTGCCGGTATGCAGCGTGGCGGTGCCGTAGGTCCCGGCCTTGGTCCAATTGCCGGAGCCGGCATCGGTCCAGCCGTCGCTGGTCAAGGCGGCGGTGTCGTAGCTGGCGGTGCCGTCGACGTCGCCCTTGGTGATGGTTGCGGTCGCAGTCGCGGTGCCGAGCGTGCCATTGGCAACGCCGCCGGCTTCGACGAGGTTGTGATCGACCAGCGCCGAAACCGTCGGATTGTCGTTGCTGCCGTCGATGGTGAACACGACGTTGGTGGATGCCGTGGCGGTGCCATCGGTGACCGGAACGGTGAAGGTCTCGGTCGGATGGCTGCTGGTGTTGAGCGCCTGGGTGGCGGTCAGCGTATCGTCGAGCGCATAGGTGAGCGTGTTGCTGCCGGTATGCAGCGTGGCGGTGCCGTAGGTCCCGGCCTTGGTCCAATTGCCGGAGCCGGCATCGGTCCAGCCGTCGCTGGTCAAGGCGGCGGTGTCGTAGCTGGCGGTGCCGTCGACGTCGCCCTTGGTGATGGTTGCGGTCGCAGTCGCGGTGCCGAGCGTGCCATTGGCAACGCCGCCGGCTTCGACGAGGTTGTGATCGACCAGCGCCGAAACCGTCGGATTGTCGTTGCTGCCGTCGATGGTGAACACGACGTTGGTGGATGCCGTGGCGGTGCCATCGGTGACCGGAACGGTGAAGGTCTCGGTCGGATGGCTGCTGGTGTTGAGCGCCTGGGTGGCGGTCAGCGTATCGTCGAGCGCATAGGTGAGCGTGTTGCTGCCGGTATGCAGCGTGGCGGTGCCGTAGGTCCCGGCCTTGGTCCAATTGCCGGAGCCGGCATCGGTCCAGCCGTCGCTGGTCAAGGCGGCGGTGTCGTAGCTGGCGGTGCCGTCGACGTCGCCCTTGGTGATGGTTGCGGTCGCAGTCGCGGTGCCGAGCGTGCCATTGGCAACGCCGCCGGCTTCGACGAGGTTGTGATCGACCAGCGCCGAAACCGTCGGATTGTCGTTGCTGCCGTCGATGGTGAACACGACGTTGGTGGATGCCGTGGCGGTGCCATCGGTGACCGGAACGGTGAAGGTCTCGGTCGGATGGCTGCTGGTGTTGAGCGCCTGGGTGGCGGTCAGCGTATCGTCGAGCGCATAGGTGAGCGTGTTGCTGCCGGTATGCAGCGTGGCGGTGCCGTAGGTCCCGGCCTTGGTCCAATTGCCGGAGCCGGCATCGGTCCAGCCGTCGCTGGTCAAGGCGGCGGTGTCGTAGCTGGCGGTGCCGTCGACGTCGCCCTTGGTGATGGTTGCGGTCGCAGTCGCGGTGCCGAGCGTGCCATTGGCAACGCCGCCGGCTTCGACGAGGTTGTGATCGACCAGCGCCGAAACCGTCGGATTGTCGTTGCTGCCGTCGATGGTGAACACGACGTTGGTGGATGCCGTGGCGGTGCCATCGGTGACCGGAACGGTGAAGGTCTCGGTCGGATGGCTGCTGGTGTTGAGCGCCTGGGTGGCGGTCAGCGTATCGTCGAGCGCATAGGTGAGCGTGTTGCTGCCGGTATGCAGCGTGGCGGTGCCGTAGGTCCCGGCCTTGGTCCAATTGCCGGAGCCGGCATCGGTCCAGCCGTCGCTGGTCAAGGCGGCGGTGTCGTAGCTGGCGGTGCCGTCGACGTCGCCCTTGGTGATGGTTGCGGTCGCAGTCGCGGTGCCGAGCGTGCCATTGGCAACGCCGCCGGCTTCGACGAGGTTGTGATCGACCAGCGCCGAAACCGTCGGATTGTCGTTGCTGCCATGGATCGTCACCGTCAGCGTCGTGGTAGCCGTCGCCCCCGTGGTATCTTTTACTGTATAGGAGAACGTATCTGTCAGCGTGTCACTAAACGTGCGCAGCGCCTCGACCGCGCCCTGGCCGTTGTTCACCGTATAGGTATAAGAGCCATCGGTATTGAGATGCAGGGTACCGTGCGCACCGACCACATCGGTGCCGGCGCCCGAGCTCAACGCGGCACTGGTG
This sequence comes from Bradyrhizobium sp. USDA 4502, assembly GCF_054063355.1. Taxonomy (NCBI): domain Bacteria; kingdom Pseudomonadati; phylum Pseudomonadota; class Alphaproteobacteria; order Hyphomicrobiales; family Nitrobacteraceae; genus Bradyrhizobium; species Bradyrhizobium sp. USDA 4502. The sequence continues at coordinate 1,874,285 of NZ_JBSSGF010000001.1, read as the reverse complement.
GTTCCCGCCGTAACGCCCGCGACCGTCTTGGAAGCTGCACTGAAATCGAAATCGTTCGTTAGGACGTTGCCGGTCGGATTGACCCCGGCCGTGCCGTTATTAATACCGCCCGCTTCTGTCGCCGATGCTGTATCGGCAGTGGCTGCGATCGTAAGATTGCCCGAGGCATCACGTACTTCAACTTTCTCGATCGCAGAAACCTGCAAATTGAGAGTTTTGAAGGTATAGATGGTACCGTCGGCTTGTCCGGTTTGAGCACTGATGTGCGCAGGAACCCAGACGTTCTTATAATATGAAATCTCGGCCCGAATATCTGCATCGGCTAACTGCGCGGCGCTCAGCCAGATCTGGAGCGTATCGACATCCGGCGTCGCCCCCGCCTTGCCGAGCTGCACAGCACCATTTCCGCCGTCGTAGGAGTCGTAGCCCTGGAATGTTGTACCTGAGACGACCGTAGACGCGCCAACAATGCCGAGACTCGTCTGATCGGTTCCTGAATAAATAGTCCCGCCGCTGATTTGCTGGTTGGTGGCGGTGAAGCCGGTCGATCCCAAGATGTACTGATTTTCATAGGCCTTATATATCAGGGTATCGGATCCTGATCCGCCCAAAACGGTATCAAAGCCGCTGCCGCCGTTAAGGGTGTCGTCTCCAGAACCACCGTTGAGACGATCGCTACCTGCACCTCCGTACAGCGTGTCGTTGCCAGAACCTCCGACCAGATTGTCGTTAGTGGTTCCCGTCATGATAATGGTGGTGTCGCCGCTGGCGCTTGCCATTAGAGATGCTCCAATAATTCTTTTCGTACAATTCGCGTCACAGCTTCTGCTATTTGATCAAACGGATGCGTGATTAGCTGGCTCGATTCCGGGAATGATGTCTTGATAGAGCGACAGGAAAAGCAATCAGAGCCGGCCGATCACTCGCCGGAGTGAGCGCAGGCTCGATCGGAAGATCGGCTGACGATGAAGAAGCAGAATTTGAAATTCCTTGGAGGCGCGATTCAACTTCGGACCAGTTGATCAGTGGCTGGGCCTTCGGGATGAAATTGACGCGACTCAATACACACTCCTTGAACTCTGCTAACGCAGAGCAGGCGTGATCGCACCCGAAAATCAATTCACAACAACACGCACGATGCCCATCAGCAATATTCGTGGGGCGCGCGGCCAAAGGCCGCCCATGTGCCATTAGACGCCTACCGTGAAAAGACTCCGACCGCCATTACCCTGCCCGTTTCGCGTGCGGCCCTGCACTCCGCATGCTCGCAATTTTTCTTGTCTTTCAATATTCAGCTTCGAGAGGCTTCGGCGCCTGGCCCGCAAGACTGCGGGCGCCCAAACCTCTAAATCTAATTGAATGCAATTTGCCGCAAATTTGCGCAGCCGTCTAGAGCCGAGCGATTTGCTCTACTTTAACGATTAACGCCGTGCCGCCATGGAGTTCCCTCCTGTCTTCAACAATGCCCCGTTGATTTACGGGTCTCCCCAAACGTCCTATCCACGCGCAGCGCCGGTTTGGGCGCCGCGGGCTCCGACGCCATCCCGACCATGCCTCGTTTCGTCACCGAACAGTTCGAGCTTATAGCGAGCCTGTCTCCAAATGCAGTGCATGCTGGGTAAGGTCAAGAACAGCCTGCAGCGGACGCTTCAATAGCAACTTCCGGAGTCCCCTCCGAGCCGGCCGCAACTCTCCCCATTGGACTGCCGGCACTGTGTGACCGCCAGCGGCGGCTTGCTGGCGTCCGCGGGCGCGGCCGATAACCTGCTCCCCTCCTCTTCGAGGGGCTGCGATGAAGCTTCTGGATCTGGATGTTGCGCTCGAGCAGGGACATCGTTCTTGCTTGGACCCGCTCCGCTAATACCTTGCGCACGGCGTTCTCCCGATCGAGCAGCTCGGGAAACGGTAGCCAGCAGCCATTACCAATACGTCGTCGGATCGGTATGTGCGCCCGATGAGAACCGTGTCGGCGTTTGGCGAAAATTTCCGCTTCTTCCCGGCCAAACCCCTGCTCTTGGATTAGCCATTTCAGCTAGGGTGCTCACCCACGATGGCCCGTGGAATTTTAGAACCACATACGCCACCTGAGACAATCAAAACGAAGATTCAAATGATGTTCAACGTCACGAGAACCGAATTCCTCCTCTACGTCATAGCCGCATTGACCATTGCAGTGCTTGTCGCTTGGGACGAACCGTGGATCATGGGACGAATATGAAGGTGTCCTTGAGAGACCGGCACGCGACGCATCCGCGGCATTTGACGAGAAAACCTGCGCTGCCGGACGGCGCGACGCAGATCCTTGGAGGTACGCGATACGGTAATCGGGCCTGATCGCGGGGCCTGTTTCGGCGCGCGCGACATTTATCAGCTTCGCGACGTCGATTTCGACAACGGTTCCCGACAATTCTGCCATGGCACCTCCTCCTGTGATTGGATCGACACAGACGGACAGTGTAGCGCGAGCCACATAGCTGGAAGAGACGGCCATACGCTTTCCACTCAATAACACGTCCCGGAATCCCCTCCGAGCCGGCCGCAACTGTCCCCATTGGATTGCCGCCATTGCGTGACCGCCAGCGGCGGCGGCTTGCTCCCGTCCGCGGGCGCGGCCGATAGCCTGCTGCGCTCCTCTTCGAGGAGCTGCGAATGCAGCTTCTGGATCTGGACGTTGCGCTCGAGCAGCGACATCGTTCTTGTTTGAACCTGCTCGGCCAGCGCCTTGCGCAGGACATTCTCCCGATCGAGCAATTCAGGAAACGGCAATAGCGGCCGGACGAGCTCGGTAGCCTTGATCACACACGACGCTCGCGCCTTTGCCTGCGCAATCTGATCCGGAAAGGCGTTCCGGCATTCCGCCAGTGCGCCGTTCAGGTTGATCGGTTCCGCCGCTGGCGTCCGTGTCGCCTCCGGCGTCGATACCGGTGTCGCTGTTGCCGATGGTGTCGGCTCTGTGGCCGCCGTCGCCGTCTCCGTTATTGGGTCCGGTGCCGGTCCCGCCTCCTTCTCGATGGCCTGGCGAGCGGCCCCGCAACAAGACAGCAAGATGCAGAACGAGAGAACGACCAGGCATCTCGCGCGCCTTGGCCAATACTCCCTGGCGCCCGCCTCGATCGGGCGCCCGACTACGATTTCGATCACGGCAGGCCCCATCGTGAGGCCCCCACCCTGCCTCCTGCTGATCCGAACATCACATCGAGCAATGGGTCGATCGCGACGGTTCGTTAGCGATGCGTACGAGAGACTGGTTCTGTCGGCGCGACAGACGCCGCGCCGCGCATCCATACCCGCCGGCTAACCATCTGCGTAATGTGGGACGCAAGGCTGTCCTTCCTCCGGCGAAATTGGTATCGACCAAAACCTGCATCTGCAAAAAAGTGGTATCTCGAAATATCGCGCCTACACGAAATGATGCCGCTACACTGCATTGATTTTAGATGTAGTTTTGTCGGTGACGCAACAGTCGGCTGGAGAGTAGCGGCGCGGCGCGCCTCTTGGCGCCTATCGCGGCGTTCGTCCGACGCCATCTATTCTGATACTGTGGAGATCAGGATCGGCGTCGCGCGCGCGCGCTCGGACCGCCTATGCCACCGAATCGCCATGGCGGCCAGTTTTTCTGCGCCGGCGAATGCGCCCGCCGGCGTGAACGGCCGCATCCTTGTTCAACGACAACCGTGATGTTTGCGTGGCCGGCCAGCCGCGCTTTCGACCTATGTTATCAACAGGCGCACGATTCGCATGGGACCCGCATTGGTAAAAATTTCCGCTTTTTCGCGGCCTAGCCCTTGCTCTAGGATCAGTCATTTCAATTCGGGCGCTTACCCACGATGCGCCCGTGGAATTTTAGAACCACAGCATACAGTGACTGATCCGGGCGTCATGGGGATTTGAGATGGCCGATCGTATTGCACTTTTCATCGATGGCGCGAATCTTCACACCACGGTCAAGAACCTCGGTTTTGAAATCGATTTCCGGCGACTGCTCTCGGAGTTCGGCAAGCATGGACAGATCGTCCGCGCCTACTTCTACACCGTCGTGAGAGACGACGACGAGTTCAGCAGCCTTCGGCCGCTGGTGGATTGGCTCGATTACAACGGATATGCGGTCAGGAGAAAGTTAGCCAAAACGCACGATGACGGCGAAGGGCGGCGGCGAATGAAGCGCAGCATCGGCATCGAGCTCGCGGTCGACGCATTGGAAATCGCGCGCCGCATCGACCATGCGTACCTGTTCTCTGGCGACGGTGATTTGCGCGCCGTTGTCGAGGCGGTCAGGCGGATGGGCGTCCGCGTGACCGTCGTTTCCAGCATCCGAACAAAGCCTCCCATGATCGCCGATGAGCTTCGCAGGCAAGCTGACGTCTTCCTCGAACTCGAAAGCCTCAGGGCATCGATCGAACGTCCAGCGCACCCGATCGCGCCCGAGTGAAATCGCGGGCGCCTCTTCCGGCGAGGAAGCAACGCAGCTCTGCTTGTCCGTAAATCACCGAGTTGCGCGAGTCAGGCGCTGACATCACTATCCTCCAAACAACGAAACAGAGGGTAACACCCATGTGGAGGTCGGTTGGCTGCCTGTTGCTGTTCTTGGCGGCGACGAGCGCTGCGATCGCCGAACCTTCCCGGTTCACCTGCGACACGCCGCGGGGCAAACGGGTCGAGCTCGGCCCGTCAGGCAAAGGCGGCGACGCCCAGTGGATCGATGACGATCTCGATACGGTCCGGCCCGCCGTCGTGATCGATGGCGACACCTTCACGGTCACTTGGGGGACATCTGTCGCGGCAGAAGGCAAGGGAGGAGCCAAGCTCACGACCTACGTCTTTGCGGCCGCCCGCCGGTCCGCCGCGTCGATCTTCGCGACCCGCACGGACGACACCACGGCCGAGATCTTCCGGTTCTATTTTGGCGACAAGTCGCTCTACAAACTAACGAGCCGACTGGGAGGCCCCTCCGCGGACACCAAGGCCGCGCCCTTCGTTGCAACCTACCTGGCGACCTGTCGCCAGCAGTAGCCGGCTGCCGCCAACCTTAAGATGGGCTTAACTGATCTTTCATGTTCCGGTCCCCGGTGTTGCGGCTCGGCACCAGTTCGCGCGATCACAGAACATCATATAAATCACTGAATTTTAATAAAAATGTTTAGATTTGCGCGCACCGGACCTCGGATGGTTCGGCCCCCACTTAGGCCGCCTGTGTGGCTGAAATGTCATAGGTCGCGGAACTGTCCTTTGTTACCCTTTGGAGGATTCTACATAATATTTTTGTGAGTAGGGGCTGAGATTATGAAGTCGGCATACACGGTCATAGCGTGCCTATGTCTGGCGGCAACGCCAGCATGTGCCGAGGTTTTTTCTATTAATGATGCTTTGCGCCAGGCCATGCAGACCAACCCGGGTATCGGCGAGGCTTCGGCGAACCGGCGGGCGACGGAAAGCGAGCTGCGGCAAACCCAAAGCACACTGCTGCCGCAGGTGCGCATTGACGCCAGCTACGGCCCGGAAAAATTCGATCAATCGCCGGGCTTCATCACCCCGAACATTCAGGCGGCGCCGACCGTGGGTTCAGGACCATGGCGCAATGGCAGCCAGGAATCGGTCGTGGTGCGCCAGCTGCTGTGGGACGGTTTTTCGTCGATCTATGACGTCTGGCGCCAGACCGCGCGGGTCAATGCCGCCGCCTCCCGCGTCAAGGAGAGAACCGAGCTGCTGGCCCTCGACGCCGCCGAAGGCTACATCGACGTCACGCGCTACATGCGGCTGGTCAGTCTTGCCCAGCAAAACGTCGCCAACCACGAAAAGATCTTTTCAAACGTGAACTCCCGCTTCTCGGGCGGCCGGGCGGGCGAAGGCGATCTGGAGCAAGCCCGCGAGCGCGTCGAGGCTGCCCGTGCGGCACTTGCCGAATTCCAGCGCAGCCTGGATGACGCCAGGGCGAAGTACCGCAAGACGGTTGGCCTCGAGCCGATCAATGTTCGGTTCCCCGCCCCTCTCGCGGGATTGCCGCACAGCCGCGACGAAGCGTTGGCGACCACGCTCCGGTTCAACTCGACGATCGCGGCGGCACAGTCCGACGCCGACGCCGCCAAGCACGCGTTCAAGGCCACCGACGGCACCTTCGGTCCGAAATTCTATCTCGAGGGACGGGCAACCCATTACGACAACTCCTACCCATACGTGGCGGCCCCGGGAACTCCCGCCATCACGCATGAGGACTACAGTGGGAAGGTTGTCATGTCGTGGGACATCTTCCGCGGCGGCCAGGACGCGTGGAATCGGTCAGAGAAGGCCGAGCGCTACACCGAAGCCACCATGCGCCACGCTCGCCTGCAACGCGACGCCTATGAGTCGATCGACAAGGCGTGGAATGCCCGTACGATTACGGCCACGCGCATCGGTGCTCTGACCCGTGAGCTGGAAGCAGCCAGGAAGACCATCACGGCCTACCAGAAGGAATACGAACTCGGTCAGCGCTCCCTGATCGATCTCTTGAACGCGCAGAACCAGTTCTTCAACACGTCGGTCTCGCTCACCTCAGCCCGCGGCGTCGTGGTCTTCGCCGACTACCAGCTGCTGGCCGCGATGGGCACCTTGATCGAGTATCTGAAGGCTCCGCCGCCGGTCGATGCTGCGCCGACGGACATGCTTTCGATCGGCCTGCCCCGCTACTCGTTCCCGACCCTTCGCGTGAACCTCCCGCAAACCGGGTCCGAGCCGCTGCGCGTCGCCGCTCCGGCGCCTGTCGCCCGTCCTGCCAAGACCTATGCGGCGGCCCAGCCGAAGGATGTTGGCTTTGCGGACCGCTTCACCGGTGCGACGACGACCGCAGCGGTGCCCGGTTCAGCGGAATGGATGCAGCAGCAAAAGACCGCTGCGGACGGCCCGAACGTCATTTACACGGACCCTTCGGTCACGGCGAACGCGAGCTCCTATGCGTCGACCAAGCCCCACTGGCTGCTGTCGGCCTTCCCGAGTTCCGCTCGGTAGCGACCGCCAACAAGCTCAGGACAAGACTGCCGGAAGGGCCCCAAGTCGGGGCCCTTTCGATTCCTTATTAATCGTTAAGATAAGTTTCGCTGAATTTGTTCGCTGTTTGTTGTAGTCTGCCCGAAATCTAATGCGATTGCTGCATTTCCATTTTGCTTGTCGAGGTTTCAGTTGTTGTTTCGAACCCCCAGCGCGGCGGCCGACGCCGTCCGCCCCTCGCCGGATGACTCAACCTCAAAGCCTGTCGCGATAAATGGGCCACGCGCGCTGGGCGACGATCCCCTCACCGCATCGTTGACTTATCTCGCCGCCCATCACGGCCGCGCGGTCAGCCGCGAAGCTCTGCTCGGCGGACTTCCGATCACGGACGGACGCTTGTCCGTTTCGCTCTATGACCGCGCGGCCAGGCGCGCCGGTCTGGAGACCGAGGCCGTCAAGCGCGACATTTCAGACATTCCCGCGCTGGTCCTGCCGGCCGTCCTCGTCATGAAGAACGGCTCTGCGCTGATCCTTCTGGGTGTGGACCCGGCGAACAGGTCGATCAAGGTCGTTGATCCGGCGACGCCGAACAGCCCGCGCGTCGCCGACATCGGCTCGCTCGCCACGGACTATACCGGCTATGCGTTCCTGGTGAGAAGCGCGCCGCAGGCCGATGCGCGCGCCGTCGCCGCAGGCGACATCCCCAAGAGCCACTGGTTCTGGTCGGTGGTGAAAACGCATTGGCGCAGCTACGGGCACATCGCGGTCGCGGCCTTTCTGACCAACATCCTCGCGCTGGCGACGCCGCTGTTCACGATGAGCGTCTATGACCGTGTCATCCCCAACGGGGCGATCCCCTCCCTGATCGCGCTCTCGATCGGCATGGGGCTCGGCATCGTATTCGATTTCATCTTCCGCATGGTCCGCAGCCGCATGATCGACGTGACCGGCAAGACGATCGACGTTGTGCTGGCCGCAAACATCTTCGAGCACGTGATGTCGGTGAAGATGGCGCAACGGCCGACTTCGGTTGGCATCCTGGCCAATCAGCTCCGCGACTTCGACTCGGTGCGCGAGTTCTTCACCTCCGGAAGCGTGGTTTCGGCGACCGATCTGCTGTTCGCCATTCTCTTTGTTGGGGTGCTGTTCCTCATCGCCGGACCGCTGGCCTGGATCCCGCTGATCATGCTGCCGCTGGTCATGCTGATCGGCTTCTTGCTGCAGCGCCCGCTCGATCGCGCCATCAAGCGGCTGCAGGCCGAATCCGCCGCCCGGCACGGCGTGCTGGTCGAGTCGCTGTCCGGCCTCGAAACCGTCCGTGCAACCGGCGCCGAGGCCCGCATGCAGACCTTGTGGGAACGGTCGGTTGCCGCGACCGCCCCGATCCGGCGAGGACGTTCACTTCTGGTCGTCGATGTCGCTGACGAGCGCGAGCACGGCCCAGCAGATCACGAGCCTGCTCCTCGTCATCGTCGGCATTTTCCTGATCCTCGACGGCAAGCTGAGCGTCGGCGCGCTGGTCGCCGCAAACATGCTCGCCGGGCGCGTCCTGGCGCCGATCGCCGGGATCGCCTCGGTGATCACCAAGGGTACGCAGACGATCACGGCCCTCAAGGCGATCGATCGCATCATGTCGATCGAGCGGGAACGCTCGCCGACCCGGTCCTACGTCGCAAGACGAATCGAAGACGGCAAGGTCGCCTTCGAGAACGTATCGTTCGCCTACCCCAACGCGCCGGGTAACGCGCTCGAAAAGGTCAGCTTCAAGATCGAGGGCGGAGAAAGGGTCGGCATCATCGGCAGGGTGGGCTCTGGCAAGACCACGGTCGGCAGGTTGCTGCTCGGATTTTACGAGCCGAAGGAAGGCCGCATCCTGGTCGATGGCGTCGACTCGCGCCAATACGATCCCTCGGACCTGCGCGCCGGCATCGGCTTTGCGATGCAGGATACCGACCTGTTCTTCGGCAAGCTGCGCGACAACATCGCCCTTGGCAAGCCGGAAGCAACCGACGAGGAAGTCCTGCTTGCCGCGCGGCTTTCGGGCGTCGAAAGCTTCATCGCCGGTCACCCGATGGGCTATGACATGCCCATCTCGGAAGGCGGCCGCAGCCTGTCGGGCGGCCAGAAGCAGGCCATCGGACTCGCGCGCGTTCTGATCCGCAAGCCTCGCGTGCTCTTTCTCGACGAGCCGACGGCGCACTTCGATATTCGCAGCGAACAGGAGTTCCTTGAGCGGCTCAAGGGCCTCAATGATGATCGCATGACCATCATCATTTCGACCCATCGCTTATCATTGCTGAATATGGTCGATCGCTTGCTGCTGTTCGACAATGGCCGCCTGGTTGCCGACGGCCCGCGCGACAAGGTGCTCGCTTTGCTCCAGGGCCGGCCGGCGTCCGCGGCCCCGTCGCCGGAGAATACGATTCAGCCGAAATCCGCATAACGAGCAAATACATTATGGCGTCTTCCGATTTCACATTTGCAAATGATATCCGGTCCGCGGCGCTGCTGCGCACGCCGCGCACCTCCCGCATGCTGCTGTGGACGTCGTGCGCGCTGCTTGCGACGTTCTTGATCTGGGCTCATTTTGCCGTGCTGGACGAGGTCAAGCGCGGCAGCGGCCGCGTCGTGCCGTCGCGGCAGATGCAGGTGGTTCAATCGCTCGAAGGCGGGATCGTCGGCGACATCCTGATCCGGGAAGGCGACATCGTTCAGCAGGGCCAGTCCCTGATGCGGATCGATGATACGAAATTCGCTTCCGAGTTCGGCGAAATCCGCGAGCGCCGCGCGGCGATGGCGGCGCGGGTGGCCCGCCTCGACGCCGAGGCGCGCGGCCGAGCCGAGATCACCTTCCCGGACGATCTCGACAAGATGGTTCCCGCCGCCGTCGCGACCGAGACCAGCGTGTTCAAGATGCGGGGTCAGAAGGTCGCGCAGGACATCGACGTCCTCAACCAGCAGGTCACTCGCCTCACCGGCTCCCTCAAGCTCCTCGAGCGCGAGCAGACCCTGACGCGCAGGCTGTATGAGCAGAAGGTGGTGCCCGAGATCGAGATGCTGCGACTTGATCGGCAGGCAACCGAAATGAAGGGACAGCTGGCCGAAGCGCAGTCGAAGATCGCGAACATCACCGCGTCGTTCCGTTCACAGGCCGACGAGGACCTGGCCAAATCGCGTGCCGACCTCGCCGTGCTCGACGAGAATATCAAGTCCGCCCAGGACCGGGTGCGCCGCACGGATCTGAAGGCGCCGGTCCACGGCATCGTCAACAAACTGAACATCAGCACCATCGGTGCCGTCGTGCAGCCGGGCGCCAACCTGATGGACATCGTGCCGCTGGACGACACGCTGCTGGTGGAGGGCCGGATTCGTCCCCAGGACATCGCGTTTATCCGTCCCGACCAGGACGCGGTGGTGAAGATCAGCGCCTATGATTCCTCGGTCTACGGATCGCTGAAGGGCAAGGTCGAACGCATCAGCGCCGACACCATCGTCGACGACAAGGCGGAAAAGACCGAACGCCAGGAGACCTTCTACCGGGTCATGGTGCGTACCGATAAGAACCATCTCGGCACCGAGCAGCATCCGCTGCCGATCATTCCGGGCATGGTGACCACGGTCGAGGTCTTGACCGGCGAGAAGTCCGTGCTGGACTACATCGTGAAGCCCGCCCGCCTGCTGCGTGACGAGGCCCTGCGCGAACGCTGATCGGGACCACGGATTCCGTGGTTAACCGATCGTGACCTCGGTTCGTTCAATTTCGAACGAACCGGCAAACCCCGGATTGACCGCCTTTTCGACATTCGAGGCGGCGCCCCCCTCCACTTAACTCCGCTTAAGCGGCCAAGGCGCCAGTTTGCGTCCCGATAACAGCGGGGGCGCAGATCGACGCACAGACGTTGACGGTCCCCGACATTGGGGACGTCATATGAAGTCGCTGAACTTTGCTTCGTCGGCGGTCATGGCCGCGGCTGCGCTGACAATCGGTCTTTGCGCAGCGCCTGTCGCATTTGCCGCGGACGGGCTCTCTGTCGGAAAACCCGCCGGCGAGCTCGCGCCCGCTGCGGACGCCGCGTCAAACCGCCCGCCTGCCACCTTCTTCACCATCGCCGACGTCCTGGCCAAGCTCGACCGGCAGCGCGGCCGGGGTCCGAACGCCATTCGCACCGCCTCGCTCACACCGCCAAATACCGCGACCGACGCGGTGCCCGCGGCAAAGCCGCTTCCGCCTGTCGGCGCCGAGCCGTTTGGCCTGTTCACCTTCCGCGCACCGGAAAACGGCCTGTGGCGCAAATGGCGCGGCCTCGAATCCGATCTCGCAAAGGAGGCGAGCGTTCTCGAGCAATGCCGCGAGAGCGCGACCGGCTGCCCGTCGCAAGCCGCGCAATTCCTTCGCCTGATCGGCGCGGTCAAGTCCAAAGCCGGACGCGACCGGCTGGATGAGGCCAATCGCGCCGTCAATCAGGCGATCCGCTATGTCAGCGACTTCGCCCAGCACGGCGAGGCCGACCGCTGGACCGCCCCGCTCGCCACCTTCGCGACCGGCAAGGGCGACTGCGAGGACTATGCGATCGCAAAATACATCGCGCTCAGCGAAGCCGGCTACCCGCGCGAGGATCTGCGCCTGGTGCTGGGCCGCGATCGCGCCATCCGCCAGGATCATGCCGTGCTGGCGGCGCGCCTGGACGGCCATTGGCTGATCCTGGACAGCCGCCGCTCCGAACTGATTGATGACGGCGAGCTCGGCAACTTCACGCCGATGTTCGCGATCAACGACCGCGGCGTGCAGCTGTTTGCGGCACCTTACGCCAAGCGGCTCCCGCTCGGCGATGAACTTGACGCGGCGCCGGCGGCCGCCAATGCGGCGGAGACCGAATGGACCGGCGTGGAAGCGCTGGACGCGGCAAGCCCGCTCTTGGGCTTCCTGCCCGTGCTGATGTGATTGCGCGCAAGAAAGGCGACAATTCAATCAATAAAAATCCGCGGAGAGGTCTCCGCGGATTTTCGATTTTGCTGCAAGCCTAGCCTAGAAAATATGAACGTTCGTGGCCGCCGGCAAGCCGGTGCTCACATGTGCGAGGTCCACCTTGTCGGAGCCTGTACCATTTGCCGAGTACCAGAGCTCATGGGTCGTATTGTTGAAGAAGAATTTGTTCGTGCTTGCACTTTCGTTCCAGGCGCTGGCGTTGTTCTCGGTCCCGCCGGTGACTGCCGATGACGTGAACTGGCCAGCCGTAAGGGCGTTTGAAACGCCCGTCGGCAGGCTCAGGCCGGCCACGTCGAGAAGGAGTGTATCACCGCTGTTGAAATCACTGATGATATCGTGGGCGGTCAGATTGAGAACAAACTTGTCGTCCCCACCATTGCCAGTGAGCGTCTCGTTGGTTGGTCCGGCGACAATGACATCATTGCCGGCCGTGCCCAGCAGGGTCGTGGTGCCATTGATGTTGATATTGATGGTGCTCGACGCCGTGTCGCCGTCACCGTCAATCGTCGACACGTTGAAGCTCAGATCCTCGGAGACGTTCGTGGTCGACGAAACTCCGACGCCAACCAGGTCGACCTTGCCGCTGCCTGTCACGTCCGTGAACTGGACAGTGTAGAGCTGCAGGCCGGCCGGCGCTGTGGGCGTCGACCATTCGGTGGCGACCGTGGTGTGGGTGGAAGGATCGAAATCACCGGATACCGATGTGATGGAGGCGGCGTGCACTCCGTCCCAATAAGATACGACGTAATGGATTTCGTCCCCGCCCTTGTAGTTGGAGAACGTGTAGTTCGCGACCGATTCGTTTGCCGGCGGATGGAACGCCGCATTGCCGACCGGACTGGCGATTGCGCCGCTCGTGAAATCGAACAGCAGCTTTTCATTGGGGTCGAAGTTATTGTTGTCGACGCCCCAACCGTTGGTAGATCCGTTCACACCGCCTTGGCTGCCGCCGGAGGTCGTTCCCGAAACAACCGCCAGTTGATCGGTGTTCGACGAAAGAACCTGCTCTTCCGATGGTCCCGAGCCGAAGGAAGATGAACTGCCGACATTCTGGATCGTTGTCTCCGTGAATGGCTGAAGCAATGTGAATAGGTAGTGACCGGTTGTGTCATCCAGATTCAGCGTGAAGATATTATTCGCTGCTGATGGGGCCGCACCGATATAGGCCGTCAAATTCTGTCCAAACGCGTCGATGGAATAGTGCACGGCCTGGCCATTGAACGTCAGGCCGGCCGGCGCCGTGTTTCCAGTCAAGGTGAAGTCATATGCGCCAAAACCATCGGCGCCGGAGAACACGGGTAGGTTACCTAGCACGGACATTCCCGCGTAATCGGCAATGATTCCATGCTCGATCGTGCCGAAACTCGGGCCGTCGTCGAGGAAGCTGATATGAGTGCTGATGTCGGCGGTGGCCGTCACATGATCGCCATCGGCGTCCGTCAACGTGACCGTCGCGCCGATCTTGCCGGCCGTCATCGTCAGCAGATCGTTCGAACTGGCGGTGCTGTTGTGGTGGAGCGAGAGATAGTCCGCCACATAGAGCTGACCGGTGATCGGATCGATGGCGATCGCGAAGGCCGTTTGGCCCGTCAGGCTGGGGTTGGCGGCATCGTTGCCCACAGTACCGATGATCCGGCCGCTGGCATCCAGCGACAGCGCGATCCCCGTGCCATCCGTCAATGTCAGGCCTGACGCAGCGCTGAGGACGCTCAACGCATAGGTCGTAGACCCCGCGCCGTCAGAGCCGAAGCTGCCGCCGGCCACCGTCAGGATGCTGCTCGCGCCCGTCGAGGCAAAGCTGAGCGCACCGTTGTCAAGTGACGCTGCCGACACGTCGGTGTCGATGCCCTTGTTCGCAACCGTGCTGAACAGCGCGGCGACAGTGCTGGCGGCACCGTTGAACGTGATCGCAGTGGAGCCGAGCACGTCGCTCGCGCCGCCGGTGGTCTGCACGCCGGGCGTCTCGTCCACGCCGATCGTAGCTGCGCTGACCGTCGCTGTCGGCGCCGTCGGGCCGCTATCCTGGATTATGAACACGCCGGTGCCGAGGTCGAGCGGCGTCGACACGCTGTCGCCGTCGGCATCGACGATGGTCTGCATCACCTGCAGCAGGTTGGCGCTCGAGAGCGTCAGCGTCGCCGCATCGTCCGAATTGTTCGGATCGGAGTGCCAGATGTTGTTGACCTGGGTGAAGGTCACGATCCCGGTTGCGGGATCAATGGTGATCGTGAAGTAGGTCGTCGCGCCAACCGAACCGGTGATGGTGTTGCCGGACTGGTTCAGCAGAATCTGCGCACCTTGTCCGATACCATCGCCGTCGCCGGCAGTCTTGTCGGTCGCATCGAGCGCATAGAGACCGGAGGCCACGTTCGAGCCCGTCAGCTTCAGCGTGTAGGTCGTCGAACCAGCACCGTCGCTGCCATAGCTACCGCCGGTGAAGTTGTCGGAGAAGTTCGCCGTCACGGAAACAAGCCCGTTCGGCGCCGTGCCGCCCGCGGTGTCGGTGCCAACAGGACGCGTCTCGTCCAGCACGAGCGTGTCGGTCGGGCCGGTCACCGTGCCGGCGGTCGGACCGCTGTCCTGGATCGTGAACACGCCGGTGCCGAGGTTCAGCGGCGTCGTCACGCTGTCGCCGTCCGCATCGGTGATGGTCTGCACCACCTGCAGCAGATTGGCAGCCGACAGCGTCAGCGTCGCCGCATCGTCCGGGTTGGTCGGATCGGAGTGCCAGATATTGTTAAGCTGGGTGAAGGTCACGATGCCGCTCGAAGGATCGATCGTGATCGTGAAGTAGTTGGTGCCGCCGACCGAGCCGGTGATGGTGTTGCCGACCTGGTTCAGCAGAATCTGCGCACCCTGTCCGATACCATCGCCGTCGCCGGCGGTCTTGTCGGTCGGATCGAGCGCATAGAGGCCGGAGGCCACGTTCGCACCGGTGAGCTTCAGCGTGTACGTCGTGCTACCAGCACCGTCGCTGCCGTAGCCGCCGCCGGTGAAGTTGTTGGAGAAATCCGCCGTCACGGTGTCGAGTCCGGTCGGCGCTGTGCCGCCCGCGGTGTCACTGCCAACAGGACGCGTCTCGTCCAGCACGAGCGTGTCGGTCGGACCGGTCACGGTACCTGCCGTCGGGCCGCTGTCCTGAATCGTGAACACGCCGGTGCCGAGGTTGAGCGGTGTCGACACGCTATCACCATCGGCGTCCGTGATGGTCTGCACCACCTGCAGCAACTCAGGGCGCGTCAGCGTCAGCGTCGCCGCATCGTCCGGGTTGTTCGGATCGGAGTGCCAGATGTTGTTGACCTGGGTGAACGTCACGATCCCGGTCGTCTCATTGATCGTGATCGTGAAGTAGGTCGTGCCGTTCGCCGAGCCGGTGATGGTGTCACCGACCTGGTTGAGCACGATCTGCGTTCCCTGTCCGATGCCGTCGCCGTCACCGGCGGTCTTGTCGGTCGGATCGAGCGCATAGAGGCCGGAGGCCACGTTCAAGCCCGTCAGCTTCAGCGTGTAGGTCGTCGACCCAGCACCATCGCTGCCGTAGCTGCCGGCGGTGAAGTTGTTGGAGAAGTCCGCCGTCACGGTGTCGAGCCCGGTCGGCGCCGTGCCGCCGGCGGTATCCGTTCCTGTGGGACGCGTCTCGTCCAGCACGAGGGTGTCGGTCGGGCCGGTCACCGTGCCGGCGGTCGGGCCGCTGTCCTGGATCGTGAACACGCCGGTGCCGACGTTGATCGGCGTCGTCACGCTGTCGCCGTCCGCATCGGTGATGGTCTGCACCACCTGAAGCAGGTTCGCGGCCGACAGGGTCAGCGTCGCGGCATCGTCCGGATTGGTCGGATCGGAGTGCCAGATGTTGTTGACCTGGGTGAACGTCACGATCCCGGTCGTCTCATTGATGGTGATCGTGAAGTAGGTCGTGCCGTTCGCCGAACCGGTGATGGTATCACCGACCTGGTTGAGCACGATCTGCGTACCTTGGCCGAAGTGGGTCGGGTCGGTGTCGGTCGGATCCAGCGCATAGAGACCGGAGGCGACATTCACGCCGGTCAGCTTCAGCGTGTAGGCCGTGTTGCCCGGGCCGTCGCTGCCGTAGCTGCCCGCCGAGAAGTTGTTCGAGAAGTCCGCCGTGACGGTGTCGAGCCCGGTCGGCGCCGTGCCGCCGGCAGTATCCGTTCCTGTGGGACGGGTCTCGTCCAGCACCAAGGTGTCGGTCGGGCCGGTCACCGTGCCCGCGGTCGGACCGCTGTCCTGGATGGTAAACACACCGGTCCCGAGATCGAGCGGCGTCGACACGTGGTCGCCATCCGCATCGGTGATGGTCTGCACCACCTGCAGCAGGTTGGCCGCCGACAGCGTCAGCGTCGCGGCATCGTCCGGATTGGTCGGATCGGAATGCCAGATGTTGTTGACCTGGGTGAACGTCACGATCCCGGTCGTCTCATTGATCGTGATCGTGAAGTAGGTCGTGCCGTTCGCCGAACCGGTGATGGTGTCACCGACCTGGTTGAGCACGATCTGCGTACCCTGCCCAAAATGGGTCGGGTCGGTGTCGGTCGGATCGAGCGCATAGAGGCCGGAGGCCACGTTCACGCCGGTCAGCTTCAGCGTGTAGGCCGTGTTGCCCGCACCATCGCTGCCGTAGTTGCCGCCGGTGAAGTTGTTGGAGAAGTCCGCCGTCACGGTATCGAGCCCGGTCGGCGCCGTGCCGCCTGCGGTGTCGCTGCCAACAGGACGGGTCTCGTCCAGCACCAAGGTGTCGGTCGGACCTGTCACCGTGCCCGCGGTCGGACCGCTGTCCTGGATGGTAAACACACCGGTCCCGAGATCGAGCGGCGTCGACACGTGGTCGCCATCCGCATCGGTGATGGTCTGCACCACCTGAAGCAGGTTCGCGCCCGACAGCGTCAGCGTCGCGGCATCATCCGGGTTGGTCGGATCGGCGTGCCAGATGTTGTTGACCTGGGTGAACGTCACGATCCCGGTCGTCTCATTGATCGTGATCGTGAAGTAGGTCGTGCCGTTCGCCGAACCGGTGATCGTGTCACCGACCTGGTTGAGCACGATCTGTGCACCTTGGCCGAAGTGGGTCGGGTCGGTGTCGGTCGGATCGAGCGCATAGAGGCCGGAGGCCACGTTCACGCCGGTCAACTTCAGCGTATAGGCCGTGTTGCCCGGACCGTCGCTGCCGTAGCTGCCGGCCGAGAAGTTGTTCGAGAAGTTTGCCGTCACGGTGTCGAGGCCGGTCGGCGCCGTGCCGCCCGCCGTATCCGTGCCGACGGGACGGGTCTCGTCCAGCACGAGGGTGTCGGTCGGACCGGTCACCGTGCCGGCGGTCGGGCCGCTGTCCTGGATTGTGAACACACCGGAGCCGAGGTTGAGCGACGTCGTCACGCTGTCGCCGTCGGCATCGGTGATGGTCTGCACCAATTGCAGGATTTCCGGACGCGACAGAGTCAGCGTCGCGGCGTCATCCGGGTTGGTCGGATCGGAGTGCCAGATGTTGTTGAGCT
Source organism: Bradyrhizobium sp. USDA 4502 (assembly GCF_054063355.1). Taxonomy (NCBI): domain Bacteria; kingdom Pseudomonadati; phylum Pseudomonadota; class Alphaproteobacteria; order Hyphomicrobiales; family Nitrobacteraceae; genus Bradyrhizobium; species Bradyrhizobium sp. USDA 4502. The sequence goes on along the minus strand of NZ_JBSSGF010000001.1, from coordinate 1,856,831 downwards.
GGGTGAAGGTCACGATACCGGTCGAGGGATCGATCGCGATCGTGAAGTAATCGGTGCCGCCGACCGAGCCGGTGATCGTGTTTCCGACCTGGTTCAGGAGAATCTGCGCACCCTGCCCGAAATGGGTCGGGTCGGTGTCAGTCGGATCCAGCGCATAGAGGCCGGACGCCACGTTGGCGCCGGTGAGCTTCAGCGTGTAGGCCGAATTGCCCGGGCCATCGCTGCCATAGCTGCCGCCGGCGAAGCCGTTCGAGAAATCCGCCGTGACGCTGGCAAGGCCGGTCGGCGCCGTGCCGCCCGCGGTGTCGGTGCCGGCAGGCCGCGTCTCGTCGAGCACGAGCGTGTCCGTTGCGCCAGACAGCGCGCTCGCCGTCGGGCCGCTGTCCTGGATGGTGAACACACCGTTGCCGACATCGAGCGGCGTCGACACGTGGTCGCCGTCCGCATCGGTGATGGTCTGCACCACCTGCAGCAGGTTGGCCGCCGAGAGCGTCAGCGTCGCTGCATCGTCCGGGTTGGTCGGATCGGAATGCCAGATGTTGTTGAGCTGGGTGAACGTGACGATGCCGGTCGTCTCGTCGATCGTGATCGTGAAGTAGTTGGTGCCGCCGGCCGAGCCGGTGATGGTGTCACCGACCTGGTTCAGCAGAATCTGCGCACCCTGCCCGAAATGGGTCGGGTCGGTGTCGGTCGGATCCAGCGCATAGAGGCCGGAGGCGACGTTGGCACCGGTGAGCTTCAGCGTGTAGGCCGTGTTGCCCGCGCCGTCGCTGCCATAATTGCCGCCGGTGAAGTTGTTGGAGAAGTCCGCCGTCACGGTATCGAGGCCGGTCGGCGCGGTGCCGCCTGCGGTGTCGCTGCCGACAGGCCGCGTCTCGTCCAGCACAAGGGTGTCGGTCGGACCTGTCACCGTGCCCGCCGTCGGGCCGCTGTCCTGGATCGTGAACACGCCGGTGCCGACGTCGAGCGGCGTCGACACGCTATCGCCGTCCGCATCGGTGATGGTCTGCACCACCTGCAGCAGGTTCGCGGCCGACAGGGTCAGCGTCGCGGCGTCATCCGGATTGGTCGGATCGGCGTGCCAGATGTTGTTGAGCTGGGTGAACGTCACGATGCCGGTCGTCTCGTCGATCGTGATCGTGAAGTAGGCGGTCCCGCCGACCGAACCGGTGATCGTGTCACCGGATTGGTTCAGCACGATCTGCGCACCTTGGCCGAAGTGGGTCGGGTCGGTGTCGGTCGGATCCAGCGCATAGAGGCCGGAGGCCACGTTCACGCCGGTCAGCTTCAGCGTGTAGGCCGTGTTGCCCGCGCCGTCGCTGCCGTAGCTGCCGGCCGAGAAGTTGTTGGAGAAGTCCGCCGTGACGGTGTCGAGGCCGGTCGGCGCGGCGCCGCTGGCAGTGTCGGTGCCGACAGGACGGGTCTCGTCCAGCACCAACGTATCCGCCGCCGCGACCACCGTGCCGGCGCTCGGGCCGCTGTCCTGGATCGTGAACACGCCGGTGCCGACATCGAGCGGCGTCGTCACGCTGTCGCCGTCGGCATCGACGATGGTTTGCACCACCTGCAGCAGGTTGGCGCCAGACAGCGTCAGCGTCGCCGCATCGTCCGGATTGGTTGGGTCGGAGTGCCAGATATTGTTGAGCTGGGTGAATGTCACGATCCCGGTCGAGGGATCAATGGTGATGGTGAAATACGTCGTCCCGCCGGCCGAGCCGGTGATCGTGTTGCCGACCTGGTTCAGCAGAATCTGCGCGCCCTGCCCGATGCCGTCGCCGTCGCCGGTGGTCGTATCGGTCGCATCAAGTGCGTACAGACCGGACGCCACATTCGCGCCGGCGAGGTTCAGTGTGTAGGTCGTGTGGCCCGGGCCGTCGCTGCCATAGCTGCCGGGCGTGAAGTTGTTGGAGAAGTCTGCCGTTACGGAATCAAGGCCGGTCGGCGCCGTGCCGCCCGCGGTGTCCGTGCCAACCGCACGGGTCTCGTCCAGCACCAGGGTGTCGGTCGGGCCGGTCACCGTGCCGGCGGTCGGGCCGCTGTCCTGGATCGTGAACACACGGGTGCCGACATCGAGCGGCGTCGACACGCTGTCGCCGTCGGCGTCGGTGATGGTCTGCACCACCTGCAGCAGGCTGGGGCTCGACAGCGTCAGCGTTGCCGGATCGTCCGGATTCTTCGGGTCAGAATGCCAGATGTTGTTCGACTGCGTGAAGGTGACGATCCCGGTCGACGGATCAATGGTGATGGTGAAATACGTCGTCCCGCCGGCCGAGCCGGTGATCGTGTTGCCGGACTGGTTGAGGACGATTTGCGCGCCCTGTCCGATGCCGTCGCCGTCGGCAGTGGTCGTGTCGGTCGGATCCAGCGCGTAGAGACCCGAAGCCACGTTCGAGCCGGTGAGCTTCAGCGTGTAGGCGGTATGGCCGGGTCCGTCGCTGCCGTAGCTGCCGGACGTGAAGTCGTGGGAGAAGTCCGCCGTTACGCTGGCAAGCCCGCTCGGCGCAAAGCCGCCCGGCGTGTCGCTGCCAACCGGGCGCGACTCGTCCAGCACCAGCGTTTCGGCCGCGCCTTCCTTCTCGATCACCGTGCCGGCCGTCGGACCGCTGTCCTGAATTGTGAATACGCCCCCACCGAGGTTGATCGGCGTTGTCACGCTGTCGCCGTCCGCGTCAGTGATGGTCTGCACCACCTGCAGCAGGCTGGCGCTGGAGAGGGTCAACGTCGCCGCGTCATCCGGGTTGGTCGGATCGGCATGCCAGATGTTGTTGACCTGGGTGAAGGTCACGATCCCGGTCGTCTCGTTGATCGTGATTGTGAAGTAGGTCGTGCCGTTCGCCGAGCCGGTGATGGTGTCACCGGACTGGTTCAGCACGATCTGCGCACCCTGCCCGAAATGGGCCGGGTTGGTGTCGGTCGGATCCAGCGCATAGAGGCCCGAGGCGACGTTCGTGCCGGTGAGATGCAGCGTGTAGGCGGTGTTGCCGGCACCGTCGGCGCCGTAGCTGCCGCCGGTGAAATTGTTGGAGAAGTCCGCCGTCACGCTGGCGAGGCCGGTCGGCGTGGTGCCGCCCGCGGTGTCGCTGCCGACGGGGCGCGTTTCGTCGAGCACCAGCGTGTCGGTCGCGCCGGTCACCGTGCCCGCCACCGGACCATCGTCAAGGATCGTCAGATGCGAGCCGACGTCGACGCTCGCACTTGCCGACTGATTGTTGTTGTCAGTCACGGTGGCGGTCAGCGTGATCAGACCCGACGCCAGCGTGATCCCTTCATTGAAGTTGCCCGGTGTTGCCTCATGAACCGCGCGCAGATCGGTCAGCGTCACATGACCCGCGGTGTCAACCGAGACCGTGAGGACCAGATCGCCACTGATCGCCGTGCGGCCTTCCACGACGCCGGCCGCGTTGACCGTCAGCAGAACGTGCTGACCGGTCGCCGAATCGATCAGACCGGAATCTTCGTTCGGTGTCGTGACCGACAGCGCATAGGTCAGCGACTGCTGGCCGCCCGGTACCGTGACGTTGAACGACACCTGCACAGACGCGACCGTTGCCCCTGCTGGTCCGAGCCCCGAACCGGCGACACCATGGTTGGTGGCCGCGGTCAGGAAGCTCTCGTCGACAATCAGCGCCGACAGGGGGTTGCCCGAAATGGTCGGAGGCGGAGCAATGCCCAGCACGAAGCCGGTCGGCGGCACAGGGGTCACGAGGTTCGGCAACTCTTCCTGCGGCGCCAACACGTTGGTCGGCACAGGAGCTAGCGGATCAACCGCAAACGGGCGGAAATCCGCGCCGCTCGCCTGCGCGTTGCCGTTCGAGTTGCCGCCATTGTCGGCCGCCGGCAACACGGAGGCATCCGTGGTGATCGGAAACAGACTGGCGAATTCCTGGACCGAGACCTCGCGTCCCGGCGCCATCTCGATCGTGACATTCTTCTGTCCATCCGTACGGGAGTCGAAGAACGGCTCAACCGTGACGGTCGACTGGTTGTCGAACAGGATGATCAGCTTTTCGCCGACGTGGACCAGCGTGATCTTTTCATTGGCGATCGACGAAAAGTCGACCTTCACCTTCTGGTCGTATCCAAGATTGACGACCACCGCCTGATCGGTCAGCGGCTTGGTCAGCTTGTAAATTCGTACGGGAGCCGAATTGGTGGAATTGCCGGTGCCGGTTGCCTGAGCGACCTGAAACGAACCCTGCATTATCAACTCCGCAAAATGCGATTAGAGGAAAAGTTGTAGAAAAATTTAGTTTTAGGCTATTGTTAACCCTCCCCGCGGTCAAGAAATGTATTTGGTTAATCAATGCTTTCCGTCGAAGTGTGGTAAAGATCGGACAGGTCGAAGCAGAAAGAACAACGGCTTAGCGGGATTAACTTGGCCAAAGGCAGTATTTCCCCGGCCCCGTTCGTCCTTCCCGGCGATTTGGAGCAGCAGTCGATGCGTGTGATTCTTCAGGCGTGCGCCGCTGTCTTGATTTGGGGCTGTTTCGGCGCGGCCGCCGCGCAAGCCCCTGCACAACCTGTCCCCCAGGAGACCACGGTGGAGCGCCAGGTTCGCGCCCTGGCCAACCGGGACACCCAGATTGGCCTCTATCTCAACGTGTTACCTGATTGCACGTCGGGGCCGCTGCCGACCATCCGCCTGGTCACCGCGCCGGCTGCCGGAAAGGTTGTGGTGAAGTCGGCGAAGGCGAAGGCCACCAATTACAAGGCCTGCCTGGCGCTCGAGGTGCCAGCCTATGTCGCCTTCTACAAGGCGCCACCGGAATTTCTCGGCGACGACGCCTTGACTATTGAGGTCAAATATCAGGGCGGTCGAACCGAAATTCAGAAGATCACCGTCAAGGTGAGTGCACCAGGCGGGCAGCAGAAGATCTGATGGTGTTGCGGGCGGCCTGAGGCCCGCGCGCCGACCAATCGCCTTACAGCGGCTCGCCCTCGGCTTCGTCCTGCTGCAACGACACCTCGCTCGGTGCGGAGGCCGGCTGGCTGAGCGAAGCTCTATCCTCGTGGCAATCGCTGATTCGGCGGGCAACCACCCGGTCGGTCCGCGGCGCCTGACCAACATTGGTCTTGTTGACCTCGGTATAGGCCTCGTCGCTGAGAACCGTGATGACGGTGCTGACCGGCCCGAGATAGTCGCAGCGGTTGGAGAAGACGTATTTGTTGTTGATCTTTTCCGGCCGCGAAGAGTGGCAATTTCCAACGGACGGAGATGAGAAGGTCGCCTTCATCGCCTGGGTCGGATCGACACAGCGCGTCATTTCGCGCTCGAGCAGCGTTTGCCGGACGTTCGAGGACGAGGCGATTTCCAGCGTCCGCACGAAGCGCCACATCCCCTTTCGGAAGGTCGGTCCGCTGAATCCTTCCTCCGCCAGGGCGCTCGGGGAGGCGAGCACGAACACGGAAAGCGCGGTCACGACGCCAAGCGCGGATGCGAAGATCTTCGACGGGGCGAAGCCCTCACGCGATGTCATTTATTGAATCCCTAACCGGCCGATTGACGCGGATCGCGTGACTTCGCTTGAAGCACGTCCAACCTCACATCATTCAGGAGCATTTCGTGTTAAGACCCCGTAAATGCTTGGCCTTTGCTCGAAGTTCTCACGAGCTCTTGCGCCAAACACGGTGAATGCCCGGTTGCTTCAGGCCGGGGCAGCTTCGGCGCGAAAGGAAGCGCAGCGTCTGCGTCGTCGGGGACGAATGGACGCCTCGTCCGCCGCCACTGCCGTTTGATTGCCAGCTAATGCTGCAAAGCCGCCGCAGCGGACTTGTCAGTCTTGGCCTCGGACTTGGCCTCAATCTTGGCCGCGCTACCGTCGTCGCAGTCGCCGATCCTTGTCGCGACGACCGTGTCGGTCCGGGGATGCTCTCCGGTGCTGATCTCGTTCAGCTCGGTATAGGCCTCGTCGCTGCGCACGGTGATGACGGTGCTGACCGTCCCCATGTAATCGCAGCGGTGTCCGAAGGTGTATTGATTACCGACCTTCTCCGGCTTGTCCGAGACGCAGCTTCCGATCGATCCCGAGGCAAAGGTCGCCTTCATGGCGTGGGTCGGGTCGACGCAGCGCGTCGTCTCCGCGTTGACCACCCGATACTTGAAGTTCTTGTTGGCGGTCCTGACCACATCGAGCGTTCGCACGAAGCGCCACAGACCTTTGCGGAAGCTCGGGCCAGAAAAGGCTTGATCGCCCTGAGCCGGCTGCGCCGCCGCTGCCCGGCCGTTCGCCGGTTGAGGAGCCTGAGTCTGCGCATGAGCTGCCAGCGCAGGCAATGAGACAATCATCAGGGTCAGTAGCGAACGTGCAATGCCACCACGGAAGTCCATTCCCACCCCCGATGTCCGTCCGAATGCGTTCGTGATGCGATCCGGTCAGCGCATTGAAGCAATCTCCGGAACACGACTCAATACATCACACCACTTGCAGGGCGAATTGTGGCCAGTAAAGGTGCATTAACGCTACCGGGCAGCTTGCGGCCGAATTCAGACTTACTGCAGCAAACTTGCAACACCTGACACGCCATTCGCGATGGCGCCGGCCGATCTCCCCCGCACCACATTGGGCAGAGAGGTTTGACCTTGGAGGTTTTTTTTGCTCATTTAGCGCGAGATATTTTCTTCAATTACTTAGCCTATCGCTGGACGAGGGGGCACTGATGCGTATTCGGTTTGGCTACACGGTCGCAGGCATTTTGGCGTTGGGTGCAACGTTGTTCGGCAACTCCGGGCCGGCGGCGGCAGCGGACCTTGGCCTGGTCACAAAAGCACCGGTCGGCACCTGCACCGAGATTGTCTTCACCTGCGAGAACGGCCATCAATATCCGCTGTGCCCGCGCGCCGTGTCGGTCGAGGGCGAAGTGGTCACGGCCTCCCTGCTCACCGGCCGTGGCGGCGTCCATGTGCGGCACGTTCCGATGGGCGTCGGCTATCGCTATGCGGGCCGCGGCGTCTGGCTGGACGGCTTCCGGGAAAACGCGCTGCTCAACTTCGGCAAGCGCCACCAGGTGGCGTGCACCATCGCGCATTCATGAGTGCGCGCTCTGCGTCGCTGCAATCGGCGTGACGCAGAGCACCTCAAGCAGCCGAACTCTCCTCACCCCTTGGTGCGGAGCACGACGCGCGACGAGCGCGAGAACATATACGCCTTCGGATTGACGTAGACCGGGCAGTAGTCCTGCCACTGGTACAGCTGCCAATTCCATTTCCAGCAGCCCGATACGATCTGGGGCTCTTGCACGTAGTCCAGCCGGTACGGCGGATCGCCAAACGGATAGTAGTCGCCGCATCGCGCCGCCGTCGAAGACAGAACGACGATTGAAGCGGCCGCGGCAATGATCACAGAAAATGACTTGTTCATAACGCCCCTCGATGGAATGACGTGACCGCACGAGAGTGCCAAATCCGCCGGTCGTTATCAAGGTGCCGGCCGCCTGCCCCGAGACGTCAACCGGCCGCCTACACCGCGCGATTCTGCGTCGGCGCCCGGCCGCCGCCATCGGCGACCAGCACCGCGCCGGTCACGAAGGACGCCTCGTCGGAGGCCAGGAACAGGCAGCACGCGGCGATCTCGGCGGGCTCGGCCATCCGTCCCAGGGCAATGCGTCGTTCGACGCCGCGAATCTCGGCATCGACGGTGGTGCCGTTCTGGTCCGCGAGCAGCTGCATTTCATGGGCGCTCATCGGCGTGCGCACCCAGCCCGGTGCCACCGCATTGGCGCGGATGCCGTCGGCGCCGTGCGCATAGGCCAGCGAGCGCGTATAGGCGACGACGGCAGCCTTGCTGGCGGCGTAGCTTGCGCTGTCCGGGCTGGCATTGAACGCGGCAACCGAGGCGACGTTCACGATCGCCCCGCCGCGCTGCCGGAGCAGCGGCAGGGACGCGCGACAGACGCGCATCGTCCCCGTGAGGTTGACGTCGAGCGTTTTGGCCCAGACCTCGTCGGAGACGCTGGCCGGCTGATCCGGCACGATCAGGCCGGCGGCGTTGACGACGACGTCGAGCCACGCGCCGCAGGCGGTGACGGCCTTTGCGATGTCGTCCGGCCGGGTGACGTCACCATGGACCGCCTGCCCGCCGCACTCCACTGCTGCGGCCTGAAGCTCGGCGTTGCCGAGGCCGAACAGCACGACGCGCGCGCCGCTCAACGCCAGCCGCGCCGCCGTCGCCCGGCCGATCCCCGTGGCTGCGCCGGTCACCAGCGCCGTCTTTCCGTCGAGCCGCGGCATCAGGGCATGATCCGGAAAAGTGGAAACCGGTTTTCCGAAAAGACCATGCTCATCTAGACTCCCCACTGCCGTTCGACGGCAAATCCGGTCTCCGGCAACGTCGAGCCGCCGTCGACGACGATGGTCTGCCCGGTGACGTATTTGGCCTCGGTGGAGGCGAGATAGAGCATCGCGCAGGCGATGTCGTCGGCGCTACCCATGTGCCCCATCGGAATGAAGCGCTCGAGCTTCGCCTTGTTCTCCGGCGCGCTCATGGTGCCGCGGCCCGGCTTTTCGATGAAGCCGGCCTCGACGCCGTTGACCGTGATGCCGTCGCGCGCGAGTTCGAAGGCGGCGCCGCGGATGAATGCGTTCACGCCGGCTTTCGCCGCCGAGTAATGCGCGCCGCCGCCCATCGCGACGCGCGCGGAGACCGAGGACGTCACGAGGATGCGCCCGAACCTGACGGCACGCATGTGCGGAATTGCGGCCTGCGCGAGCCAGATGCTGGCGTTGAGGTTCAGCGCCAGCGTGTCCTCAAGCTTGGCTTCATCAAGCTCTTCAAGCGATGACCACGGACAGCCGCCGGCATTGTGCACGACGATATCGAGCCGGCCATATTGAGCAGCGACGCGATCGACCATCGCGCGCAAGCTACTGCGGTCCAGGCGGTCGAACGGAACGCAATGCGCCGCGCGTCCATCGGCCACGAGTTCGCGTGCCAACGCCTCGGCCACATCAAGAGTCCGGTTGGCGATCACCACGGTCGCGCCCACCTGCGCGAACCTTCTCACGATGGCGGCGCCGATCCCCCTGCCGCCGCCGGTGACGATGGCGATGCGACCGTCAAGATTGAACGGAGGGGCCTGCATCAAATCGCTCCCGCGCCGCGAAGCAAATTGATGAACTGCGCCAACACCCTCGTGTGCTTGTCGACGTCGCGCGCGGAGGTCGCCGGACACATCAGCAGCATGGTGTGGAACGGGGTCACCAGAATGCCCTCATTGATGTAGAAGGCATGCAGCAGGGTCTCGAGATCGGGTTGCCGGCCCGCAATGACGTCGGCGCCGCTGCGTGGCGGCTGCGGCATGAACATGATCTCGGCGCGCGCGCCGATCTGCGTCACGTGCCAGGGCAGACCAGCCGCCGCGATCAGGCGGCGCGCTTCCTGCGCGAGCAAGGTCGCGGTTCCGATCATTCGCTCGTAATTCGCAGAGGTCAGCACCTTCTCCAGCACCGCGCGCATGGTCGCGACCGTCAGCGCGTTGCCGGCGAGCGTGCCGCCGAAGCCGAGATGCGCCGATTGCCGCTCGCGCGGATTGACGTGGGCAACAAGTTTCCAGAGCCGCTCGGCGATCTCCTGGCTGAGACCGAACACACCGGCAGGGATGCCGCCCGCGATCGCCTTGCCCGCGACGAAAATGTCGGGCTCGAGCCCATGGCTCTCCGTATAGCCGCCCGGTCCGCAGGACAGCGTGTGGGTCTCGTCGATGATGAGGACGGAGCCGGCGCGCCGGGTCAGCTCCCGCAAAGCCTGGTGAAAACCGGGATCGACCGGGATCATGCCGAAATTCGTCATCAGCGGCTCGGTCAGCACGCAGGCGACGTCGCCATGCGCAAGCGCCGCCTCGAGGCCCGCGACATCGTTGAACTCGACGACCCTGCTCACCGCATCATGATCGATGCCGTTGGGATGGATCATGTTACGCAGGCCGACCCGGCCGTCGCGGATCTCGACATGCGCCTCCTCGACGCCGCCATGATAGCAGCCGGAGAACACCAGCACCTTTCGCCGGCCGGTGATCATGCGCGAGATGCGGATCGCGGCACGGTTGGCGTCGGTCGCCGACGTCGTCAGCGTCCAGTATTTCGGGCCGAAGCGGCGCGACAGCTCGGCGCCGACCCAGATACTGTCCTCCGTCGGCAGCATCATGGTCGCGCCACGCTTGAGCTGAGCGAGCGCGGCCTCGGTCACCGCCTCGGGCGCGTGCCCACACATGCCGCCGGTGTCGCCAAGGCAGAAATCGATGTAGTCGCGTCCGTCGATATCCCTGATATGCGCGCCCTGCGCCTGCTCGGCATAAACCGGGAAGCCGCCGGCCCAGCGCCGCATCCAGTGCGACGGGCCGCCGTAAAGGTAGTGCCGCCTTCCGTCCTGCCAGGCCGCCGCCGATCGCGGGTGCAGCGCGCGAAAGCGGTCCTGCTCGGCATCGAGCAATCGGTTCAGAACGCCGGCGCGTTCGGCAGTTGCAGCTGTCATAGCGCGATCCCGGCGGTCTTGAGGTCGGTATAGGCATCGAGCGCGTGCAGCGACTTGTCGCGTCCGAAGCCGGATTGCTTGAAGCCGCCGAGCGGCACCGTGATGTCGGCGCCGCCATAGGCGTTGACGTGCACGACGCCGGCCTTGATGGCGCGCACCATGCGATGCGCCGTCGACAGACTTGCGGTCCACACCGCCGACGCAAGTCCATAGGGGGTCGCATTGGCGAGCGCTGTGGCATCTTCCTCGCCCTCGAACCGCGTCACTGCCAGCACCGGGCCGAACACTTCCTCGCGCCAGACCTGCATCGACGGCGTCACGTCGGTGAGGATCGCGGGCGCCATGAAGTTGCCGCCGCTCTCGACACGGACCTGCTCGCCGCCGATCAGTCGCTTCGCGCCCTCCGCTTCCGCATGGGCAACGGCATCCAGGTTCTTGCGCAACTGCGGCTTGCTCGAAATGGCGCCGATATCAGAGCTCAGTTCGAGGGGATCGCCGACCCTTAGTTTTGTGGTGGCGTCGAGCAGCTCGGCCATGAAGCGATCATAGATCGAGGACTGCACCAAGAGCCGCGATCCAGCCACGCAGACCTGCCCGGAGTTTCGGAAGATGCCGTTCGCGGAGACCTTGGCCGCATGCTTGATGTCGGGCGCGTCGGCGAACACGATGTTGGGCGACTTGCCGCCAAGCTCGAGATGGACGCGCTTCAGGTTCGATCGCGCCGAGCATTCCAGGAGACGCCGGCCCACCGCACCCGAGCCGGTGAAGGCGAGCACATCGACATCCATGTGCAGCGCGAGCGCTTCGCCGGCCGATGCGCCGCGGCCGGTGACGACGTTGAGCACGCCGTCGGGCAACCCCGCCTCGGTCGCGAGCTCGGCAAGCCGCAGCAGCGTCAGCGAGGCAAGCTCCGGCGGCTTGACCACGACCGAATTTCCGGCGGCGAGCGCCGGGCCGATCTTCCACGCTCCGATCATCAGCGGGAAATTCCACGGCACGATCACGCCGACGACGCCAAGCGGCTCGCGATGCACGAGCCCGAGCACATCGCCTGAGGTCGGCGCGATCTCGCCATAGACCTTGTCGATCGCCTCGGCGTAGTAACGGATGGTGCCGGCGGCCGAGAGCGGCTCGGCCTTGTAGGCCATACTGATCTCGGTGCCGTTGTCGCGCACGCCGAGCACCGCAATCTCGAGCGCGTGCCGCTCGATGAGATCGGCGAACCGCAGCAACACCTTCTTGCGCTGCGCCGGCGCCGCGCGCGACCAGCTGCCCTGCTCGAAGGCCTGCCGCGCGTGTCTTACCGCGGCGTCGACATCGGCCGCATCGCCGTCAGCGATGCTGGTCAATACCTGGCCGTCGATCGGCGACACGACATCAAGCCGTGCCTCTCTGATCGCCGGTGTCGGCCGGCCGCCGATGAAGAGCTGCTGGGCCGGAATGACGGCCGCGCGTAGTCGATCGATCTGGGCTTGCTGCATGCGAGATAATTGTGACGATGACAAAAGCGGCTTCCAAGCGAGACCGCTGGCACGGCGCAATCCTCGCCAAATCAAGGCTTTGGCAGCAATCAACCGATAGGTGGATGTCACGGCAAGGCGCGTCCCCATAGCGTGATCGCACGATGGCCGAGCGCTCCGCCTGCGTTATGCAAACCGGTTGTCACCATCCCTTACGCCTGCCGGCGAGCCGAAGGTCATGCCTGAGATGACGCAGCCCCGCATTCTCCTGATCGGAACGGGAGACACCAAGGCCGACGAACTGCTGTTCATGAGCGAGTGCATCGCGCGCGCCGGTGGACGAACCATCATGATGGACATCAGCGTGCTCGGGGATCCGCCGTACCAGGCGGCACATGACAAGCACGCGGTGGCGGCCGCCGCACAAACCACGATCGAGGCGATCGCATCGAGCGGCGACGAGAATTCCGCGATGTCACTGATGGCAGTTGGCGCCGCCAATCTGGCGCGCGCGCTCGCGGAGCGCGATGCCATCGACGGGGTGATCGCGATCGGCGGCACGATGGGCACCGACCTTGCGCTCGACGTCGCGCAGGCGCTGCCGCTCGGCCTGCCGAAGCTGATCGTCTCGACCGTCGCCTTCTCGCATCTGATCCCGCCCGAGCGCGTCGCCGCCGATCTGATGATGATCCTGTGGGCCGGCGGCCTCTACGGCCTCAACGGCACCTGCACCGCCGTGCTGTCGCAGGCCTGCGGCGCGATCGTCGGCGCCGCCAGAAGCGCAATCAGGCCGCGCAAGGACCGGCCGGTCGTTGCGATCACCTCGCTCGGCAAGAGCTGCCTGCGCTACATGGTCGAGCTCAAGCCGCAGCTCGAACGGCGCGGCTACGAGGTGGTCGTCTTCCACACCACCGGCATGGGCGGCCGCGCGATGGAGTCGATCGCCACGCAAGGCGGCTTTGCCGCGGTGCTGGACCTCAGCCTGCAGGAGGTCGCCAACCAGCTCACCGGCTCGGTGGTCAATTCCGGCGCCGACAGGCTGGAGAATGCGGGCAGAGCCGGCATTCCGCAGATCGTCGCGCCCGGGGCGATCGACATGGTCGACTTCCCGGCATGGCTTGGGGTTCCGAACGAGCTGTCGGATCGCCCGTTCCACGCGCATAACCGGCTGCTTGCATCGGCGACGTCGGGATCCACCGATCGCCAACGGATCGCCCGCGCGATCGCTGAAAAACTGTCCCAGGCCAACGCTCCCGTTGCCTTCGTGCTGCCCGCCGGCGGCATCCAGCAATGGGATCGCGAAGGCGAAGCCTTGCACGATCCCGACGCCCTCGCCGCCTTCGTCGACGCCATGCGATCGGCGATCAAGGCGCCGGTCGAGCTGCACGAGATCAAGGATCACATCAACAGCGCCGCATTCAACGAAACGGTGCTCGGCATCTTCGACCGATGGGTCGCTGCCGGCATTGTCCCTCGCGGCCGCACCACGGTTGCCGCATGAGGAGGCCGCGTACCCAGGCGCTGGTGCTCGACTTCGGCGGGGTGATCTCGAAGACATTGTTCGAGACCCATGACCTGACCGAGCGCGCGCTCGGGCTCGCCCCGTGCACGCTGAAATGGCTCGGACCGTTCGCACCCGACAGCGATCCGCTCTGGACGAGCATGCAGCGTGGCGAGATTTCGGAACGCGACTACTGGCTCATCCGCAGCCGCGAGGTCGGGCGCCTGGTCGGCGAGGACTGGCGCGACATGGAGACCTTCGTGAAACGCGCGCGCGGCGCCGATCCCGACACCGTGATCCGCCCCGAGGCAGCGCGCGCGATCACCCTCGCCGCCGATGCCGGGTTCCGGCTCGCCATCCTCTCCAACGAGCTCGACCTGTTCTACGGCACCGATTTCCGCAGCCGTCTCTCCATCCTCAAGCGCTTCGACACCATCGTCGATGCCACGCATACCGGGATCCTGAAGCCCGACCCCCGCGCCTATCAAAGCGTGCTGGACGAACTGGCACTGGAGGCAGACAATTGCGTCTTCGTCGACGACCAGCGCCGCAACATCGCAGGCGCCGCCGCGTGCAACATGCGCACGGTGCTGTTCGATGTGCGCAATCCTGCCGCGTCCTACAGCGAGGCGCTGCGGCATTTCGGGCTGCAATTCGACTAAAGCGCTTTCGAGCGAAGTGGTACCGGTTCGCGTGAAGAAAGCGCATCAAAACTGGAATCTGGAGCCCCGTCCCGATTCCATCGGAACGGAAAAGGCTCCGGCCGGACAGGGAACGATCATGCGCGACAGAAACTTCCTGGTTGAGAACAACGCCAAGCCGATCTGGCACCCGATGGCCCATCCCGCCGAGATGCGGGCGCAGCCGCCGCGGATCGTGATGAAAGGCGAAGGTGTTGAAGTCACCGACATCGATGGCAAGACCGTGATCGATGCGGTCGGCGGATTGTGGAATGTCAATCTCGGCTACAGCTGCGATCCGATCAAGCAGGCGATTGCGGACCAGCTCAGCGCGCTGCCGTATTATTCCGGCTTTCGCGGCACCTCATCCGGCCCCTCGATCGAGCTCGCCTACGAGCTCACCGAATGGTTCAAGCCGGAAGGCATGGTGCGCGCCTTCTTCACTTCGGGCGGCTCGGACTCGGTCGAGACCGCGCTGCGGCTCGCGCGGCAATACTGGAAGATCAAGGGCCAGGCTGACCGCACCAAGTTCCTGGCGCTGAAGAAGGGCTACCACGGCACCCATTTCGGCGGTGCCTCCGTCAACGGCAACGCCAATTTCCGTCGCAACTATGAGCCGATGCTGCCCGGCGTGTTCCATATCCCCGCGCCGTCGACCTATCGCAATCCCTTCAACGAGACCGATCCCGCAAAACTCGCGCAGCTGTGCGCGGCGGCGATGGAGGAGGAGATCGCGTTCCAGGGCGCCGACACCATCGCCGCCTTCATCATGGAGCCGGTGCTGGGGGCCGGCGGCGTGATCGTGCCGCCGGACAGCTTCATGAAGCTGGCGCGTGAGATCTGCGACCGTCACGGCATCCTGATGATCGCGGACGAGGTCGTCACCGGTTTCGGGCGCACCGGCGCGTGGTCGGGTTCGCGGCTCTGGGGCGTGAAGCCCGACATGATGACAATGGCCAAGGCGATCACCTCGGGCTATTTCCCGCTCGGCGCGACGCTGATCGGCGAGCAGATCGCGGAAGCCTTCGAGGCCGACACGACCACGTTCGGCTCGATCGGCCACGGCTACACCTATTCCGGCCATCCGGTCGGCTGCGCCGCAGGCCTTGCCGCACTCGCCGAGACCCGCCGCCTCAAGCTGGACGAGAATGCCGCCGCGCGCGGCGAGGACCTTGCGCGGGCGCTTGCGGCGCTCAAGGCGAAGCACGCGCTGGTCGGCGACGTCAGGGGCAAGGGCTTGATGGCCGCACTCGAACTGGTCGCCGATCGCGACAGCAGGAAGCCCGCCGACAAGAAGACGATGGCGAAGGTTGCCGACGCCGCCTACGACGCCGGCGTGATGCTGCGTGTCTCCGGCAACAACCTGATCCTGTCGCCGCCCCTGATCCTGACGCCGGCCGACGTGAGGCGGATCGCCGAAGGGATCGACGCCGGGCTGTCAGCGGCTTCCTGATAGCGCACTCACACAAGCCATGGCGCGCTCGAACAGCGCGCCATCCGCCCTGCCGCGGTCAAGGCAATCGGCCAGCGATATGGCTGACATCCGCTGGTCGGTGCAGAAGATGCGCATGAAGTCGGCCGCGAGCGCGACCTTGCGCGGCGCCGGTTGCCTCTCCCAGTCGCTGGTGCTCAGATAGAGCAAGGACGCATCGTCAACGCTGCTGTTTTCGGCCGCTGCGCCACGCGCGGCTGGGCCGGTCGCCAGCAACGCCAACAGCGCGCCGACCACGGCTCCCATGCGATGCATGCGGCCGCTCATTTCGTCTCCCTGGCATTCACCATCGGCGGCACGTCGAGCGCGGGATTGCGATCGAAGAAGTTGAACGGACGCAGCCGGAAGCCATGCCATAGGCCCGGCATGGCCGGCCAATCCTCGGCGCGCGGCACGTGGCGGAAGCCGACCGTGTACCACAGCACGAGGTCGCGGTCCTCGATCGGCCGCTTGGCCGCCGTCCATTTCGGCAGGCCGTCGACCTCGGGGTTTCCGTTCGGATACATGCCCGCGGCGTAGCGCTCGTCCTTGGCGTAGGCCGAGGTCCACAGCGTGTAGGCGCTGAAACCGGCACGCAGCTGGATCGGATCGTCCTTGGCGAGCAGCGAGACGTCGGAGTGGCCGGGCATCAACTGATAGCTTGTGCGGTAGCCGCGGCTGTTGGTCCTGCCCGTGCTCTCGACCCTAAATTGCGCCGCGTTCAGCGGCATGGTGATCGGACCTTCGGTCGCAACCGGCCTGGTGTCGACCTGCCAGAGGCTCTTGCGCTGACCCTGCTCCAGGCGGCGGACATTGAAGCGATCCTCGACCAGCCGGTTCGAGGTGCCGTCGACGTCCATGTCGATCCGGAACGTCATGTAGTGATCGTGATTGACCGCGAGCAGCCGTTCGTCGACCAGCGTCCCAAAGGCGGTATCCTGCGCGGCCGTCGGGTCGCTCAGTGTCTTGCTCGCGACGCCCTTGGTGGCATCGATGCCGTAGGCGCCGAGCCGCACATCGATATTGCCGGCACGGTCGAACACGTAGTCGACCAGATAGTCGTAATTGCCGACCACCGGCGCCATCCGCACCACCAGCTCATTGTTCGGCCGCACCTCGGCGGTGTTGTTGATCAGCTCGCTGTGGCGCCAGATCGGATCGCCGGTCGGGCGCTCGAAGATGCAGACCGCGCCCTTGGAAACGACCGGCGCGCCCTTGGTATCCGAGATCGTCAGGTCGAGATAATGCGCGCCTTCGGGACAATCCACGCCGCGCTGCAATTCACTGGAGAGCACGCCAAAGCCGTACTCGCCGATATCCATATAGGCGCGGAACGACCAGGTCGGCGCCGGATCCATATAAGGCACGAACATCTCGCTCGCCGAGATCTGATAGGCGATGTCGCGGAGCGTGCCGTGGTCATCGTAGCGGATCAGCGACAGCACGGCGCCGACACGCGGCTCGAGACGGACATGGAACGACCAGTTGTCCCAGCGGACTTGGCCGCCCTCCACCTTCACGTTGCTGCCTTCAGGCGCGGCGATTTCGATCGGCTTCGGCGGCTTGCGATATGTTCCGGAGTCGGCATAGGCGTGCGAGGGCGTCTGCGGCGGTGGCGGCACCACGCCGAGATCGGTCACCGACAGCACCGTTTTGCTCTTGAGATCGACCTGAGCGAACAGGTTCTCGATCGGCTTGCCCCAGAGATTGTTGGCGGCGCCCGTGGTGTCGACACAGGGAACGTTGAGCAGGCGGCGGCCTTTCAGGACCGGGTCGCTCACCGGACCGACCGTCAGCGGCAGACACATGACGTTGCGGAAATCGGTGATGCCGCGCTTGGCCATCGCGGCGATCCAGCGCGGGTCCTGCTTCGGCAGGTCGCCGGCGGAGATCAGCTCATCGATGGTCAGCGCAGCCTCGTGATCCCTGACTTCCTGCCAGCCGAGCAGGCTTCGCGTGGCGAGATCAACATGCGCCTCGTAGAGATGCCCGCCGCTCAGCAGCGTCGCGCTGGCCCGGCGCGTGAAGGGCTGTCCGGGCTTCCACGCCCGCACCTCGTCCTTGGGATCCTCCTCGACCGACATCGAGACGACCCGCGCCGAATCGTCGAGCTTGCCGGCGCCGCGCAGGATATCGGAGACCGAGCGGATTTCGTCGGTGGTGAGCCCGTCCATCGGGTGCGTTGCGGCCGCCTGCGGCCACATCCGCCGCTCGGCCTGCGCCGGCAGCGGCGCCGCCAATGTCGCGACCATCAGACCGGCCACTGCCCACACGCCATGCCTGAAAATCAGAGCCATTCCGCTCTCCACTCAAAGCTAGAACTGCCAGAATACAAGCAACGGCGGCGACGTGAAGGCCCGCTCCTTCATCCGGTAACCTGTTCCGACGCCGCCGGCAGGATTGCGGCCGCGGCCGGGCGTGGCGCGGCGCGGTGGACATCGAGCAGCCGCACGCCGATGCGATCGCGCAAGGCCGGCCAGAGGCCGCGCGGCGCCACGATCATCACGACGACGGCGATGATGCCGAGCCCCACCAGATACCAGCCGCCGGACAGGCCGAGCGGTCCGGTCATCAGCTCGCGCAGGCCGAAGAAGATGATGACGCCGAGGATCGGGCCTTCCAGCGTTCCAATACCGCCGATGATCACGATAAACATCATGTAGACGGACCAGTTGACGTCGAAGGCCGCTAGCGGCGCGATGAACAGATTGCCCATGAAGCTGAGCGCGCCGGCAAGCCCACATCCCGCCGCCGAGAGCACGAAGGCGACGAAACGATTGTGCCGGACGTCAACGCCGACGCTCATCGCGGCAAGATCATTGTCGCGCACGCTCATCAGCCCGAGCCCGAAGCTCGACGTCATCATCCTGTACAGCGCCGCAATGGTCACCAGCGTCAGGCCGCCGGCGAGCCAGAACATCGTCGGCTCGAACCAGTCGAAATCGATCAGCTTGCTGGTCGCGAGCGGCACGCCCGACGTGCCGCCGACGGCCTGCGACTTCATTGTGAACGCGCCGATGATTTCGGCGAACACCCACATCGCGATCGAGAAATAGGCGTCGCGCAAACGAAACAGCGGAAAGGCGATGATCGCCGCAACGGCGCCCGCCACCAGCGGCACGACCGGCAGCACCCAGATCGGCGTAACCTCGAGCCAGCCCGAGGTCAGGAACAGCGCATAAGCGCCGAAGGCGATGAAGACCTGGTGGCCAAGCGAGACCAGCCCGGCATAACCCGCCAGCAGGTTCCACATCTGCGCCATCGTCAGCAAGAGCAGGCACTCGGTCGCGAGCCGCAGGAATCCCTCGTTCAGCACGAAGGGCGCGCCGGCAATCACCGCGACGAGCACGATGGCAGAGGCCGCAAGAATGGTACGTGTCGGCATCGGCATCACACCCTGCTCGACACGAGACCCGACGGGCGGATCAGCAGCATGATGAAGAACAGGAGGTGCGCATAGAGCAGCCCGGCATTCGGATCGATTTTCAGCCCGATCAATTGCGCCATGCCGAGCGCGATGCCGCCGAGCAGCGCGCCCCAGAACGAGCCGAGCCCGCCGAGCACCACGACTTCGAACGCGATGAGGAGCCGCTCGGCCCCCGAGAACGGCGTGAAGCTCGAGCGCACCGCGAGCAGCACGCCGCCGATCGCGCCGAGCGCGAGCGACAGGCCCATGACATAGTTATAAACCCGGTCCGGTTTGACGCCGGACAGCCGGACGATATCGCGGCGGTCGGCGGTGGCGCGCACGATCCGGCCGAACTCGGTATGGCGCAGCACGAGTTGCAGCGCCATGAACAGCAGCGCGGCGAGCACCAGCGTCAGCAACGGCATGATGCCGATGTTGAGGCCCGCGATCTCGAGGCTGGCGCGCGAGAGCTCGCCGACCTGGAGGCTGCGCACGTCGGCGCCGAACACCTCGACCATCACGTTGCGCAGGATCACCGACACGCCGAAGGTCAAAAGCAGCGGCGACAGCGGATCGGGCGACGTCACGACCCGGTTGACGATGGCGGCCTGGTAGAGCCATCCGACCGCAAAGGACAGCGCAATCACCGGGATCAACATCAACAGCGGCGACACCTGCGGAAACAGGTTGGCCAGCAGCACGGCGCAGAACGCGCTCAGCACCATGAACTCGCCATGCGCGATGTTGACGACGCGCATCACACCGAACACCAGTGCGAGCCCGATGCCGAGCAGCCCATACAGCCCGCCAAGCAGGGCCCCGTTGATCAACGTCTCAACCCAGATCATGTCGTGCCAACCCTGGCTAGTTACCGAAATAGGCGTGCGTCAGCTGCTCCGGCTGCAAGCCTTGCGCCGGGCCGGTCAGCGACACCCGCCCCTTCAACAGGCAATAGATCCGCTCCGAGGTCGCGAGCGCGCGCTTGACGTCCTGCTCGACCAGCACGACCGCGGTACCCTCGCGGCGGATGTCGGCGAAGGAGCGGTAGATCTGCTCGACCACGACGGGGGCGAGCCCGAGCGAGATCTCGTCGCACAAGAGGAGCCGCGGGTTCGACATCAGCGCGCGGCCGATCGCCGCCATCTGCTGCTGGCCGCCGGAGAGCTGGCCGGGAAACATCCGCCGCCGCTCCTCGAGGATCGGGAACAGGTCGAACACCCGCCGCAAGGTCCAGCTGCCTTTGCGCCGGTTGACGCTGCCCATCAACAGGTTCTCCTCGATCGTCAGCGAATCGAACAGCAGGCGGCCCTCGGGCACCATGATGAGGCCGAGCCGCGACACCTCTTCGGCCGGCATCTGCGAGATATCGACGCCGTCGAACTGCACCGCGCCGCGACGCTCCTCGTTGAGACCGACCAGCGCCTTCAGGAACGTCGACTTGCCGGCGCCATTGGCGCCGACCAGTGCCACCGCCTCGCCGTCCGCGACGGTGAAGTTCATATCGAACACGGCCTGCAGATCGCCGTAGAAGATCTGCAGGCCGTTCACATCAAGCAACGCCATCGGCCTTCAATCCCATGTAGATCTCGCGCACCACGGCGCTGTCCATGACCTCGGCCGGCGGCCCGTCCAGCACCTTGCGGCCGAAGTCGAGCACCAGGATGCGATCCGACACCGCGCGCAGCGCGTGCGGAATGTGCTCGATCCAGATCATGGCATGATCGGCCTTCACCGACTGGATGATGGCAACGAGGCGCTCGACCTCGGGCTCGGTCAGCCCGGCGGCGATCTCGTCGAGCAGGATCAGCTTCGGCTTCGAGGCCAGCGCCTTGGCGAATTCCAGCCGCTTGCGGTCGATCAGCGGCAAGGCGCCGGCGAGCCTGTCCGCCTTGGCGTCGAGCCCGGTGCGCTGCAACACCTCCATGGTCCAGCTCGACGCCGCCTCGCCGGTGAGGCCGGCGCCGTAGGATGCCGCGACCAGCGCGTTCTCGTAGACCGACAGATGCGGGAACGGCTGCGGGATCTGGAACGCCCGCCCGAGCCCCATCCGCGCCCGGCGATGCGGCGGCAGGCCTGATATCTCCCTGTCGTCGAGCATGATCGAGCCGCCGTCGGCCGTGAGCAGTCCGACGATCAGGTTGAGCAGCGAGCTCTTGCCGGCGCCGTTCGGGCCGATCACGCCGAGGCATTCGCCGCGCGCCAGCGCGAAGCTGACATTGTCGGCGACCACGATCTCGCCGAAGCGCTTGGACAGACCGCTGACGCGCAGAAGCGGTGCCATCTCAGGCCAGCTTGGAGAGCAGCTGGAGATCGGCCTGCTTCGGGATGAACGGCGCCGTTCCGTTGTGCACGATCAGGAGCTCGTATTTCGACTTGCCGCCCTTGGCCTTGCGCCATTGCCCGCCCGACAGCGAGGTCACCGCGACGTTCTTGATCGGACTGTCCTTGAACTTGACCCGGCCGACCACGGTCTCCATGTCGAGGCCGGCGATCGCATCGCGCAATGAGTTCTTGTTCTTGGGATCGCTGTTCTGCAACGCCGCGAGCCCGACCTCCCACAGCGCATGGGCGTAGCCGATCGGTTGGGTCCACTGCTTGCCGGTGGTCTTCTCCCACTCCGCGGCGAGCTCGGCAGCGCTCTGCCCGGTCAGCGAGGACTTGAACGGATAGGCCGGCGTCCACCACACCTCGGTCGACATGCCGTCGCCGCGATCGCCGAGCGCATTCACCGCGGCCGGGAACAGGAAGGCCGCCGCCACCGTGCAGATCTGCGGCTTGAAACCGGCCTGCGCCGCCTGATTCCACAGCGTCACCCAGTGATTGCTGAAGGTGAAGCCGGAGACGATGTCGACGCCGTTGTTCTTGAACAGCGCGATCTGGTTGGTGAAGTCGTCGGTCGCGATCTGGAATTTGCCGGCCGAGAACTCCTGATAGCCCGCTCCCGAGATGCCCGCCGGCAGGCCGAGCTTCGGATCGGAGAACGCCTGGCCCGGCGGGTTGTCGATGTAGAGCGTGCCGACCTTCTTGTTGGTCTCGACCGACTGCCACATGCCCAAGAAATTTTTCGCAACGTCGTCGGCACCCCAGAAGAAATGGTAGCTGTAGGGAAAACCCTTGTCCGGCGTCGACTTGCGCGGAAACATCCAGCCTTGCCACGGCACCATGGTCGAGATGGTAGGAATCCCGCGGGCGTCGGCGAGCTCCTGCACCGGCGGCTGGGCGTCGCCGTCCTCGATCAGGATCAGGTCGCACTTTTCACGGAGCACCAGCTCGCTCGCGATCACCGACGATCGATTCGGATCGGATTGATTGTCCTTGAACACCAGTTCGACCTGATAGGTCTTGCCGCCGATCTTCAGACCATCCTTCAGCCGCGCCTTGATGCGCTCATGGATCCAGGGATCGGGCTCGGCGAACTGCGCCCGGACGCCGGAGAGGCAGCCGACCCAGCCGATCTTGAGGGTGTTGCCGGCCGCCCGCGCGATATTGACCAGCGGCACGTTCATCGCCGATGCGAGGCCGGTGGCACCGGCCGCTTTCAAGAGCGTGCGCCGGTCGAGCCGGCCGAACGCCGTATTGTTCTTCGTCTCAGTCATGTCCCTCTCCCTCCACAACCAATGATGAAAATGCCTGACCGCGGCTCACGCCGCCGATCGCTGGATCGCCGCACGGCTCACCGCGGCGAATTTGCACAAGGTGTTTTCGATGATCTGGCGCGGGATGCCGCGCACGATGAAGACGAGCCGCGAGCGCCGGTCCGCCGACGGCCAGCCCTGCAGCGCGATCGGCGGATGGAACACGTGCTGCACGCCGTGCACCACCATGGGCGCATCGGGCTGCTCGGCGACATGCACGATCGCCTTGAAGCGCAGCAGGTCCTCGCCTCTAAGCGCCGCGACATAATCGAGCCAGCGCGCGAACGCCTCCCGCTGGATCGGCTCGTCGATGATCAGGCTGTAGGACGATACGCCGGTGTCGTGCGCGTGATGACTGTGGTGGCTGCACGCCTCGCCGTCGCAATGGTGATCCCCGTGATGGTGCGGCGTGTTCGCCGCCTGCGCTGCCAGATCGAACCAGCGCACCACATCAGCGGAGCGCGCCGCCGGATCGAACAGCCCGGCATCGAGAACTTTTGCCGGATCGACGATCCCGTTCCGCACGTGTGAGCGCGTTGCGACCGGATTGATCGCCGCAAGCTGCGCATCAAGCCGCGCCAGTGCATCATCGGCGGCAAGGTCGGTCTTGGTCACCAGCAGCCGGTCGGCGACGGCGATCTGCCTGACGGCTTCGCTGTGCGCCGCAAGAGTGTGCGTACCATTAACCGCATCGACGGTCGCGACCACGCCGTCGATCCGGTAGCGACTGAGGACATCGGACGCCGTCATCAGCGTGTGCAGCACGGGCACGGGATCGGCGAGCCCGGTGGTCTCGACCAGCACCCGGTGGAATGGCGGGATCGTGCCGTCAGCGCGGCGCGATGCGAGGTCGGCCAGCGTCTCGATCAGGTCCTCGCGCACCGAGCAGCAGATGCAGCCATTGTCGAGCAGCGCCAGGCGGTCTTCGCTGCTCTCGACCAAAAGGTGATCCAACGCCACCTCGCCGAACTCGTTGATGATGGCGACGACGCCATTGAGCTCTGGCTGGCGCAGCAAATGGTTCAGCACCGTGGTCTTGCCGCTGCCGAGGAAACCGGTCAGCACCGTGACCGGGATCTGATCCGCCGTGCCCATCACGCGCCCCGCTCGTAAACCTTGCGGCCCTCGAAGAAGGTCAGCTCGACCCGCGTATCGGCCAGTTGATCCGGCGGGATGTCGAAGATCATCTGGTCGAGCACGATGAGGTCGGCGGATTTGCCGACCTCGATCGAGCCGATCGACTGGCCGAGCCCGGCCGCGCGCGCGGCATCGATCGTGTAGATGTCGATCACGGTTTTGAGGTCGAGCGCCTGCTCCGCCCACAGTGACTTGCCGGGAAAATCCCCGGTCGGATTTTGCCGCGTCACCATGCCCTCGATGCCCTGCCAGGGATCGGGGATCGGGATCACCGGCCAGTCCGAGCCGCCGGCCATCAGCGCGCCGGCCTCTTTCAGATCGCGGTTCGGCCAGAAGCGCTGCGCGCGCTCCTCGCCCATCGCGGCCTTGTGCGCCTCGAGGAAGATGGTCGGATACCAGATGATCGGCGACAGGTCGGCGGCGACGCCGAGCTCGGCGAAGCGCTTGACATCGTCGGGCGCGATATAGCTCGCATGCGCGATCTGATGGATCAGATGGGTCGGGCCGTTGAAGTTGCGCACGACATCGATGGCGTCGAGCGCCTGCGTGACCGCGGCGTCGCCCGCGCAATGGATCTTCGCGGCAAGGCCGAGCTTCTCGCAGCGCCCGAGCCAACGGATCAGGTCCGGCACGGTCAGCATGGTGGAGCCGCGGAAGCAGCAGCCGCGCACCGGGTCGGCCACATACGGCTCGTGGAAGGCCGCGGTCTTGGCGCCCGGCACGCCGTCGAGGAACACCTTGACATAATCGGGCTTCACATGCGCACCGCGGTAATCCTCGCGCAGCGCGAACAGCTCCTCGCCGGCCTTGCCGAACATGAAGCCCGGCTCGACCACCGGCATCGCGCACACCGCCCAGGCGGTGAGCTCGCCGCGATCGTCGAGCCCCTTCAGCGCCGCCATGATCGGCTGCATGCTGGCGGCATCGATGAAGGCGGTGACGCCATAGGCGTTCAGCACCGAGATCGAGCGCGCCACTGCCGCACGGTCCATCTCGGCCGTGTAGTGGCCGGAGGCCGCGAGCGCCCGCTCGACCAGGCCGGAGGCGGCCTCGATCATGATCCCGGTGAGCGTTCCGGACTTGAGGTCGCGGCC
The DNA here is from genome assembly GCF_054063355.1 of Bradyrhizobium sp. USDA 4502. Lineage (NCBI taxonomy): Bacteria > Pseudomonadati > Pseudomonadota > Alphaproteobacteria > Hyphomicrobiales > Nitrobacteraceae > Bradyrhizobium > Bradyrhizobium sp. USDA 4502. Next base: position 1,831,978 of record NZ_JBSSGF010000001.1, on the reverse strand, counting down.
GATCTCGCCGTCGGTCGGATCCGCCGTGTCGGCCGCAACACCGGCCAGCCGCAGCGCCGCCGAGCTCGCCCAGCGATTATGATAGGTGTCGTCGCGCAATACGACGGGATGGCCCAGGCAGGCCGCGTCGAGCAATGCGCAGGACTCCGCGGTGTTCATCTCGTTCAGGAGATTATTGCCGAACTGCCCGCCGACGATCCAGGCGCCGGGCGCCGCCGCCGATGCGGCCTTGTGCAGGGTGTCGGCGATCCTTGGAATGCTGTCTGCGTTGGAGAAGCGCAGCTCGTAGAGATCGGCCTGCCCACCCATCATGATGTGATTGTGGATGTCGACGATCCCCGGCATCGCCATGCGTCCGCCGAGATCGACGGTCGCCGTCCCCTCGCCGATCAGCGCCACGACGTCGCGTTCCTCGCCCACCGCGATGAACCGGCCGGCCTTGACGGCCGCACATGTCGCCCAGGGCTGCCCGCGGTTCGACGTGTAGATCCGGCCGTTGCGGAAGACCGTGTCGGCGAATGTCCTGTTCATACGGATCAAACTTCTCGATTGGGAAAGCCTGGAGCGATCAGCCTCTCACCGTGCGGTGCACAAGGCTGAACCGCGCACGACGCCGGCATGATGGCCAAACGTTCGGCATGTCGGCATTTTGAACAATCCACCGTCCGGTGGATGCTCCGCCGCGTCCCCGCAATGCGGGCGGCGGCCTCAGCTCAGGATGATAGTCATGGGGCACATCGGTCCATCCACGTCATTGCGAGCGGAGCGAAGCAATCCATCACTCCGCGGGCGGTGATATGGATTGCTTCGTCGCTGTCGCTTCTCGCAATGACAACTGTAAAAGCCTCACCGCCCCTCAAAACCCCAGCGCGAGGCCGTCCTTGCGGTGATCGGAGGCACCGAACAGAACGCCCCTCGCATGGTCGATGCGGATCGCCTGGCAGCCGCCGATCGGCTCCTCCAAGAACCGCGCATCGTGGCCGCGGGCGCGAAGGTCGTCGCGTATCCCGGGAGAAATGGTCGTCTCCAGCGACAGCGCGCCGTCGAAGGCAAAGGAGCGCGGCGCCTCGGCCGCGGCCTGGATGTTCATCTTCATGTCGAAGATGTTCGACAGCAGATTGGCGTGGCCCGCGGCCTGGTAGTGCCCGCCCATCACGCCGAACGACATCACGGTCTTGCCGTCCTTGCGCAGCAGACCCGGAATGATCGTATGCATCGGCCGCTTGCGCGGCCCGAGCGAATTGGGATGTCCCGGTTTGGCGCGAAAGCTCCAGCCGCGGTTGTGCAGCAGGATGCCCGATTTCGGCGCGTAGATGCCGCTGCCGAACGGATAGAACAGCGAGTTGATCAGTGAGACGGCGTTGAGATCGCGGTCGACCACCGTGACATAGACGGTGTCGCGATGCTCGATATCGTCCCAGGTCGCGGGCGCGGATGCGCGGCGCATGTCGATTTTTCCACGGATTCTCCCGATATAATCGTCGGCAAGGAATGCGGCCGGATCGACCTTGCTGGTGGCGGGATCGCAAAAAAAGGCGTCGCGCGCGCGGTAGGCCGCTTTGGTGGCTTCGGCCAGCAGATGGATGCGATCGGCCTCTCCGAGCTTGCCGACATCGAAGCCTGCAAGCGTCCGCAGGATCATCAGCGCGGCCAGGCCCTGCCCGTTCGGCGGACACTCGACCACGTCGTGGTCGTGGTAGCGCGCCGAGATCGGGCGCACATAGTCGGAGGTCTGGGCGGCGAAATCGTCGGTGCTATGGGCGCCGCCCAGGGCACGCAAGATAGCCACCATCTCGTCGGCGGCCTCGCCCGCGTAGAACGCGTCGCGCCCGTGCTGCGCGATCCGGCGAAGGGTGCGGCCGAGCGCGGGTTGCGTCCGGATGTCGCCGACCTCAGGCGCCTTGCCGCCGGGCAGGAACTGCGCCGCCGCATTGCCGTCGATCTCGATCCGGGCCCGGAAGCGGCGCCAGTCCTCCGCGACGCGCGGCGTCACGCAAAAGCCCCGCTCGGCAGCCGCGATCGCCGGCCGGAAGATCTCCTCCAGCGACCTGCTGCCATGATCGGCGACCAGCCGGCACCACGCATCGATCGCGCCGGGCACGGTGACGGCCTCGGGCGCGGTCGGCGGAATGTCGCGCGCGTCGCTTGCGGCAAATTTCTCGGCATCGGTTGCGGTCGGCGTGCGGCCCGAGCCGTTCAGCGCGATCGGCTCGCCGGCGTCAGGCGAATACAGCGCGAAGCAGTCGCCGCCGATCCCGGTCATCTGTGGCTCGACGACGCCCTGCACCGCGACCGCCGCCACCGCGGCATCGACGGCGTTGCCGCCGGCCTTCAGCATCTCGACCGCGGCCAGCGTCGCCTGCGGGTGCGAGGTCGCGGCCATGCCGCGCTCCGCAACCGCCACCGAACGGCCGATGGCCATGAAATCGCGCATGTCGTTTCCTTCAATGTTGTGAGCGGCCGCCGCTCGCCAACATTGTCGAAAACGACACCGGTCCTCGCGGAGGACTCTCGTTTGGCCACCGGGCAGGCAGCAATCCACCTAACGGTGGATCGGTGAACACGGACGAGGGTTGTCCCGCCAGACGCGTCTCGGACGCGGCGGATTGATCCGGCGGGCAACCCGGCAACACCTGTCAAACCTGCACGTAAGGAATTCTTTCGGCCTATCTGAATAGTTGCGTGCTCGGCGGCAATTCTGTGGTGGGTAACTGGTTGCCAAGCCCGGAGCGCGATGGCACGCTGCCATGATCAATTTAGCTCATGTCGATTGCCAATGCCGATGTCATCTCTCAGAGAGTTTCATGGCGCCAGGCGAAGTCGGTTCGGTTGCGGGGCTGGTTGGTTACGCATTGCCTCGTCTCTGGTTTCACTGTCATGCTGCGCCGTCGTTCACGATGTGCGTGCGGCGTCGCCCAATGAGGAGTCGAGCCGGCAGGTGACGGCATCCGAACCGTCGGCTCAATCCGATGCCAACGGGAGTGTCTTGCCGGATGCGGACCGAGCGTCGCCCGAGGCTTTGCCGACGACGCCAAGCGAGAAGCAAGCTGAGCAGGCCTCTCAAACCGCCAACGTTACCGACCCGCTCAAGGCCACTCCGGACAATGTCGATACAGTCTTGGTCCTGGACGAATGCTTTGTTGCCGAGACGTGCATCGACCGGTTCCTTGGCGCGCTTTACATGCGCGCGCCGAAGACCGACTGGATCGTCGTGTACGAAAAAAAGGACGTGATCATCAAACGGAAGCGCAAGCTGATCACCGTCACACGCAGCTTCCCGAAGCGGGTCGAAAATGACTTCGGGTGGAAGGACCCCAAGGCGGCAGAAAGAGCCCGCATGCCTCTGATGGATTACGTGATCGGAGGGATGGATCGAGCCTTCAAGCTAAAGCTGTTCTATTTGCTCCATGCAGCGGAACAGGCCGGATTGGCACCCGGGATCACAAGCGGATTCCGCGATGACTACCGCCAATCGATTGCAAACGGGCTGAAGGCCGCAAATGACAAGTCCTATCACGGCGGCAGCGCGCGTGGGGGCTATGGTCACGGGCTCGCCGCAGACGTCGTCAGCATGAATGGCGGGAGCAAGGAGGAGTGTGCAGCCGAGACCAAGCGATTATGGAAATGGATCGACGAGCACGAAAAGCAGTTCGGAGTTGGACGTCCATACTTGAATGGAGACCCAGCGCATCTCGCACCGGTCGATGGTCGGGAGTATGCTGCTCATCGTACGGTATCAAGGCACACAAAGCTGGCCGGCAAGCGTCATACCCGAATTGCAGCATCGTCCAGACATGGCGTGACGCCGCGCGCAAAGTCAAAAGCAGCGTCAAAGGCCGCGACGACGAAAGTCAGCTCGCGCCTCTGATTGGCCTACCCCTCCTGCGCTTCGTGCGCTCCGGCGCCCCAGCTCAGGGGGTGAGCTGGGGCTGACGGCGGCTTCGGAGGCCGTAGCGGCCAGCCTCCACCCATGACGTTATGCCTCTCTTCGGACTCTCATCTACCAGGAACCGCGATTGCTGCGCCGCGCTACTACTTCTGCGCTGTGGAGCATGCTTGCCGCTGAATCTGTCACTCGGGGCTAGTCCAGAATGGCAATTGCCGCGTGCGCTTGTCGATCTATCATGTCCCCAGTCGTGCGGATTGGCCGACATTTTGCCCACACCCGACCATGCACCTCGCGCGATCAGGGATCGCCGCTTCGGCCCACGGAGCGACGGTCCCGCCCAATTCCGGATGTGTGACTCACAGACCGCGCCACACACTCAATGTCGTCCTGGCGAAAGCCAGGACCCATTGCCCCGGATCGCAATTGTTGCGCGACGCTGGGGCCACGATCCCGTTCATGATCAAATGCTGTGGTTATGGGTCCTGGCTTTCGCCAGGACGACGATCGTGTGTCGCATCCGCACTGTCATTGCCCGGCTCGCCGCCTCCGCTAAAGCTTCGGCGCGCCAAGGATGCATGGCCTCGTTGAAGCCTTGGCGAAGACGGGACCGGGCGATCCAGTACGCCGCGGCCTCTCGATTCAAGCACAGGCATCTCTGAAATACTGGATCACTCGCATGCGCGTGCGCGGGTGATGATACCGAAGATGGGAGCGCAATGACAGTGCGTTGTCTCGCGCGAGAACGATCCTCATCGTCGTCCCTGCGAAAGCAGGGACCCATAACCACGGATGTTTATTGTTTCACGACGCTGGGGTGACGAATCTCGTTCACAACATCCGCCGCGGCGTATGGGTCCCTGCTTACGCAGGGACGACGTGCTGGAAGAGCCGCGGACTCTAATCGACAGCCCGCGCCTCAATGCGGCCGCGACATCATCGCCACGACGGCGGAGCGGGTCTCGACGCCGAGCTTTTCGAAGATATGGATCAGATGCGTCTTCACCGTCGCGAGACCGATGTTCAGGCACTCGCCGATCTCGCGGTTGGTTCGGCCGCAGCACAACAGCTCAACGACTTCCATCTCGCGCGAGGTCAGGCCAAAGCGCGCCGGCTCGTCGGCATTCGACGACAGGCGGCTGGTCAGGTTGAACTCGAGGTAGTCGTGGATTTTCTCCGCAATATGCATGCTGCCGTCGGGGATCGCGCAGCCCGGCGCCCACAGCACGCTCATTCCGGCGACGATGCGGTCGTTGCGGCGGAAGAAGAACTCGATCATGTCGGCGACGCCGCATTGGCCGGCGAAGGCGCGGTAGGTCGCCGCCTCCTGGGTCGCGCATTGGTCGAGCGCTGTGCTCAGCCGCGCAATCGGCCGGTTACTCGCCGAGCGCGGATGCAACGGATCGAGCCGGTTCATGCCGGCAAGATACTGGTCGTGGAAACTCGGCGGCACGTTGCTGCTGAGCACGAAGCGGTTGAGGGTCAAATTGCCGTCGACCTCGTAGAACGCGGTCGCCGACCCCTCGAGAATGCCGCGCGCGAACTGAATGGCCTGCGTGGTTGCCGGATCCGGTCGGCCCAGAAGCGCGATCATGACCTACCTCCCGATGTTTCCCGATGGCGAACGTCTGCGCGTCGCGCGACCGTCACGCTGGGGCACGCGCGAGCCATAGTCAAGCAAATTGCGGGCCAAACGCACGAAGCGCACGTCCGGGGAAACGGTTACGCCGAAGTAACCCAACGGCCCCCTCCACCATCCGGTTGATTGCGAGCGACGCGAGCCATGCGGAACTTTCGTACATCATCCGATGTCATTGCTGGATCAAGAATGAATTCGCGTCGCATCATGGCCGCCTTCCCGTCGGCGGCCGACCAACAGGTCACGCTCGCCAACTGGCGTCAGCATCCCTTCAACGAGTGGGCATTCCGCAATGTCCGTGAATTGCTACCTACCGCGAACATCGCGCGCGCCGCGGCGCCGGCGCCGCTGTCCTTTGCGCCGCGCTATCTCGACGACGTCAGCTTCGCCAACCCGCGCGGCGAGACGGTCGGCGTCGGCGAGGCGCTGCGTGCCAGCCACACCGACGGCATCGTCGTGTCGCATCGCGGACAGGTCGCGTTCGAATGGTATGCCCATGGCCTCACGCCCGATGCCCCGCACCTGATCTTCTCCGTCAGCAAGTCGGTCGCCGGAACGCTCGGCGGCATCCTCGCCGATCACGGCAAGCTCGACCCCGACGCGCCGGTGACGCGCTACATCCCGGAGATGGAAGGCTCGGTCTATGGCGGCGGCTGCACGGTACGGCATCTGCTCGACATGAGCGTCGGCATCCGCTTCGACGAGGATTACATGGCGCGCGACGGCGACGTCATGAACTACCGGCGCTCGACCGGCTGGGAGCTGCCCGATCCGGCGATTCCGCCGAGCAATCTGCGCGACTATCTGCGCACGCTGCGGCCGAACGGCGCACCGCATGGAGAGACCTTCCACTACGTCTCGACCAACACCGATGTGCTCGGCTGGGTTTACGAGCGCGCCTGCGGCCTGTCCTACGCAAAGATCCTCTCCCACTATCTGTGGCAGCCGATGGGCGCCGAGCACGACGCCTACATCACGGTCGATTCACGCGGCGCAGGCCGCGTCGCCGGCGGCATCTGCGCGACACTGCGGGATCTCACCCGCTTCGGCGAGATGATGCGCAATCACGGCATCAGCAACGGACGACAGGTCGTCCCCGGCTGGTGGATCGACGACATCAGGCAGAACGGCAATGCGGAGGCCTGGTCGCGCGGCGACCTGACGAAAGTGTTTCCAAACGGCAATTACCGCAACAAGTGGTACACGCTCGATCGGCGCGAAACGCCGTTTGCCGCGGTCGGCATCCATGGCCAGTGGATCTACATCGATCCGGCCAATGAGACCGTGATCGCACGCGTCTCCTCCCAGCCGCTGCCGATGGATCTCGATCTCGATCACATGTGGATGCGCGGCTATCGCGCGATCGCGGCCAGGCTTGCCGGCAAGAGCTGACCGATTGCGACAGGGGGACACCATGGGACCATCGATCAACCGCCGCCGTCTGTTGCAGATCAGTGCGGGAGCAAGCCTCGGCATTGCGATGCCGCGCATCGCGCGGGCCAGTTCGAAGACGATCACGGCCGTCATGCACGCGCCGCTGCGCGCCACCGACCCGATCATGACGACGGCGTGGACCGCGCGCAACCACGGCTATATGATCTACGACACGCTGTTCTCGACCAATTCGAAATTCGAGATCAAGCCGCAGATGGTCGAGGCCTGGGAGGTCTCCGCCGACAGCCTGACCTACACCTTCCGCCTGCGGCCCGGCCTCAAATTCCATGACGGCAGCGCAGTGACATCGGCCGACGTGATCCCCTCGCTGCAGCGCTGGGCCAGGCGCGACACGATGGGCCAGAAACTGTTCGAATTCGTCGCCGAACTGAAGGCGATCGACGAGCGCACCTTTCGCATGGTGCTGAAGGAGCCGTGCGGCTTCGTTCTGGCGGCGCTCGGCAAGCCGACCGCCAACGTGCCCTTCATCGTGCCGGCGCGGATCGCCGCGACGCCCGCCGACCAGGCCATATCAGATCACCTCGGCTCCGGACCGTTCCGCTTCGTGACGGCGGAATTCCAGCCCGGCGTCAAGGCCGCCTATGAGAAGAACCCGGACTACGTTTCCCGCTACGAACCATCCGACGGCACCGGCGGCGGCAAGGTCGTCAAGATCGGCCGCTATGAATGGATCAGCGTGCCGGACTTCCAGATCGCGACCAACGCGCTGATGAACGACGAAATCGACTACTTCGAGGTGCCGCCGCACGACCATCATCCGATGCTCGCGCGCGCCTCCAATGTCGAGCTGACCGATTACAACACGCTCGGCTTCTCCGGCATGTGCCGGATGAACTGGCTGGTGCCGCCGTTCGACCGGCCGGAGATCCGCCAGGCCGTGCTGCACGCGGTGAACCAGAAGGACTGGCTCGACACCCAGATCGGCAATCCCGATTACTACAAGATCACGCCGGCGATCTTCGTCGCCGGCACGCCGTTCGAAAGCGCGGTCGGATGGTCGACCAAGGCGGACACCGCGAAAGCCAGGGAGCTGCTCAAGCAGGGCGGCTACAAGGGCGAGCCGATCACGATCCTGCACGCGACCGACGCCCCGATCATCACCGCGCTCGGCACGGTCACCGCCGAGGCGCTGCGTTCGATCGGCATGAACGTCAACCTGCTCGCGATGGATTGGGGTTCGGTGGTGGCGCGGCGCGCCAAGCAGTCGATGCCGGCCGAGGGCGGCTGGTCGCTCTACCATTCGACCTGGGCCAGCGCCGACCTCGTCAATCCGATCGGCAACGCCTGCGTCAACGGCAAGGGCAAGAACGGCGGCTTCTTCGGCTGGGTCGAGGATACCGAGCTCGAGCGGCTGCGCGACAGCTTTGCCCGCACCGCGGCGCCGCCGGACCAGAAGGCGCTGGCCGACAAGATCCAGGCACGCGCCTACGAGGTGGTCACCCACGTCCCGACCGGGCAGTACAATCAGCCGGCCGCGACGCGCAAGGCGCTGAAGGACATCGTCCGCGCGCCGGTGCCGCTGTTCTGGAACGTCGACAAGACCGGTTGAGGCCCCTATTCGATCGGCGGCCGCCGCGTGTGCCAATCCGTCGCCGACTGGAACGCGGCGCCGGCGCGGACCAGCACGTCCTCGGACAGATGCGGGCCGACCAGTTGCATACTGAGCGGCATCTGGTCCGAGGCCATGCCCATCGGCAAGGTAATGGTCGGGCTGCCCGAGAAATCGAACACCGCCGTGAAGCGCAGAATGCTCAGGAGGACATTGGGGTCGGCACCGTATTCGCTCATCTTGGTGAGCGTCGGGATCGGCACCGGCATCGTCGGGATCAGTAGCAGGTCGATATCCTCGAACATGGCGACGAGGCTGCCGCTGAACTTCTGCCGTTCATGATGGATGGCCGCGATGTCGACGCCGCTCGTCGCCCTGCCCTGCTCGATCAGCTGCGCGAGATCGGGTCCGTATTCCGACTTCCGCGACGGGTAGGTGTCCAGATGCGCCTCAGCCGTCTCGACCGAGCACATCGCAATCCACTGGCTGACGAGCTTCTGGTAAGGCGGGACATGCACCTCGCGGATGTCGGCGCCGAGATCGGCGAGCGTGCGCTCGGCTTGCACCAGCGCAGCGACGACTTGCCGATCGATGCCCTCCTGGGTGTACCTGCGGTCAACACCGATCCTGAGGCCCCTGATGCCGTCGCCCGCTCCAGCGAGATAGTTCGGCACCGGAGCCCGCAAAGCGGTCGGGTCGTTGATATCAGCGCCCGCGATGACGCCGAGCATCGCCGCGGCATCCGCAGCGCTCCGGCACATCGGCCCGACGTGATCGAGCGAGTCGGCCAGCGGGAAGACGCCGTAGCGGCTGACCCGCCCCCAGGTCGGCTTGATCCCGGTCAACCCGCAGGTCGCCGACGGAAAGCGGATCGAGCCGCCGGTGTCGCTGCCGATAGAACCGTAGCAGAGCCCCGCCGAGGTCGCGACGCCCGATCCGGTCGACGACGAGCCAACCCAGTAGTTCACATTCCAGGGATTGAGCGGGGCCTGAACGGCCGGATGATGGCTGGTATAGGCCCCCTCCGTCATCTTCAGCTTGCCGAGCGTCACCGCACCGGCGACTTCGAGCCGGTCCACGATCGTGGCATTGAAGGACGGCACGAACTTGGCGTGGATCGTCGTGCCGCCCGCGGTCGGCGCAAACGAGGTGTAGCAGAGGTCCTTCAGCCCGATCGGAACGCCATGCAGCGGGCCGCGCCAGACACCCTTGGCGATCTCCGCATCATACTGCTTGGCCTGGGCCATCGCCCGCTCCGCAAGGACCAGCGCATAGCCGTGAAACTGTCCATCCAGCTTCGCAATCCGGCCCAGCATTGCCTCGGTCACCTCCGACGGCTTCGCCTCCTTGCGGCGAATGAGCTCGGAGACTTCGATGATGGATTTGTAGTGCAATGAATCCGCTGACATCTGACGCCCTGCTGTTATCGGAATATGCCTGTCCGGACCGCCGCCGCGGGCGGCGATCTCGCGGCTCTGCTGACGGCGCGCCCCGCCTAGAACTGGACGCCGCGCGTCAACGCGCCGTCCACCACGAGGTTGGTCCCGGTGATGAAGCTCGCCGCTTTGCTCGCCAGGAACACAGCGGCGTTCGCCATCTCCTGCGGCGTGCCCATGCGGCCGGTCGGGTTGAGCGCCAGTGCTGTCTTGTACAGTTCGGGATTGCCGTCCTTGATCATGTTCCAGACACCACCCTCGAAGTAGGTGTTGCCCGGTGATACCGAATTGGCCCGGATGCCCTTGGCCGCGAGCTGGTAGGCAAGGCCCTGCGTGTAGTGGATGATCGCCGCCTTGAACGTACCGTAGGGACCGCTGGCAAAATCGACCTCGCGTCCCGACACGCTCGAGATGGTGACGATCGCGGCGGCGCCGCTCTTCTCCAGATACGGCATCGCCGCGTTGACGAGGCGCACCGTCCCCATCATGTCGGTGGAGAATTCCTTCTCCCAGCTCTCCTCGTCCTGCCCGATCGACAGCGCGCTGACATTGGCGACCACGACATCGATGCCGCCGAGCTTGGACGCCATGTCGGCGACCCAGGCCTTCAGGGCCGGCCCGTTTGAGACGTCGACGGCACTACCGAACGCCGAAACGCCCTTGGCCTTGAGCGCTGTGACCGCAGCGTCGACGTCGCCCTGGTTGCGCGCACAGATGCCGACATTGGCGCCCTCGGCGGCGAACGTGTCGGCGATCGCCCTGCCGATGCCCTTGGTGCTGCCGGTAACGAGAACCTTTGCTCCCTTGAGTCCGAGATCCATGTCCATTCCCTCCATTATTATCAATTATGCAACGCACTGATCTTCACCGCATCGCGCGGTCGATCACAGCAACAGCTGCGCGCGAACGTTGTCCGCGTTGACCTCCTCACCGGCCAGCGATCGCGTGATCTTGCCCTTCTCCATGATGTAGCAGCGCTGCGCGATCTCCAGGATGGTGTCGAGATTCTGCTCCACGAACACGATCGTGGTCCCGAGCTCCGCTCGGAACGATTTCAGCGCCTCGCAAATATGCTGCACGATCGACGGCTGGATGCCCTCCGACGGCTCGTCGAGGATCATCAGCGCCGGATTGCCGATCAGCGCGCGGCCGATCGCAAGCTGCTGCTGCTCGCCGCCCGACATGGTGCCCGCGATCTGGCGCCGGCGCTCCCTCAGGCGTGGAAAATACTCGTAGACGAGCTCGGGCAGCTTCTTGCCTTCGGGCCCGCCGATCAACTCGCCGACCTGCAAATTCTCCTCGACGCTCATTTGCGGAAACACGTCGCGGCCCTGCGGGATGTAGCCGAAGCCGGCGCGCGCCCGCGCATCGGCCTCGAGCTGCGTGACATCCTGATCCATGAAGCTGATGGTGCCGCGCCAGGTCTGCAGCAGACCGATCAGGCACCGCATCAGGGTCGACTTGCCGACGCCGTTGCGGCCGATCACGCCGACGATCTCGCCGCGCGACACCGACATGCTGACGCCTTGCAGGATCGGCGTCGCGCCGTAGCCCGCCCAAAGCCCCGACACCTCCAGAATGCGATCAGTGGGCATGAGTCTTACCCAGATAGATTTCTGCGACCTTCTCGTCTTCCAAAATCGCCTCCAAGCTGCCGCGCGCGAAGATCTTGCCAAGATGCAGAACGGTAACGCGCTGGGCAACCTGACGCACGAACGCCATGTCGTGCTCGACGACCAGGACGGTCATGCCCTCGGCATTGAACGACTTGATCAGCTCGCCGGTCTTGAAAGTCTCTTCCGGCGACATGCCGGCGGTCGGCTCGTCCAGCAGCAGCAGCTGCGGCTGCAGCGCCAGCGCCATCCCGATCTCCAGCCATTGCTGCTGGCCGTGCGACAGCGCACCGGCGAGCTTGCCGCTATCGTCAGCCAGGTTGAGCAATGCGAGCAGCCGCTCCTCTTCAGCACGGCAATCCGCGCCCGAAATGCGTTCCTGCAGCGCGATCTGGATGTTCTGCCGCACCGGCAGCTCCTTGAACACGCTCGGCGCCTGCATCTTGATGCTCATGCCGCGCTGCACCCGCGCGTAGGGCCGCTCGACGGTGATATCGATCGAGTCGAAGAAGATGCTGCCCGTGGTCGGCGGATAGAGCCCGACGATCAATTTGAACAGCGTGCTCTTCCCGGCCCCGTTGGGCCCGATCAAGCAGTGGACCTCGCCGGCATTGACCGTCAGGTCGACATCGGAGACGGCGGTCAATCCGCCGAAACGTTTCGATACGCCTTTTACGTCGACTAACGCCATGATTCAGGTCTCATCCGATTGCAGGCGGGCGGTATCGGCCAGCGCGGGGGCTTCGTCGCGGCGCCGACGCCTGGTCCACCAATCGACGACGAGCTTGCCGATGCCGAGCACGAAGCCCTGCGGCGCCAGCATCACGGTGGCGAGCAGCAGCACGCCCATCAGCACCAGCGCCGCTTGCTGGCTGTAGACCGTGATGGTCTGAAAGCCGAACAGCAGCAGGAACGATCCGACCAAGGTCGCGGTCAGATCGTTGCGTCCGGAGAACGCCACCCACACGATCGGCATCGCCGCCGCCGGCAGGCCGATGCTGGATGGCGTGATGAACTGCCCCCACGACGTGTACAGTGCGCCGCTCAACCCTGCGAGGCCGCTGCCGATCACGAAGGTCAAAAGCTGATACTTGCGGACATCATAGCCGAGCATCTCGGCGCGCTGCGGATTTTCCCGCGTCGCCACGATCACGTTGCCGACGCTCGAGTTCACCAGCATGCGTAGCGCGATGTAGACGATGACGATCAGCGCGATCATGACGTAATAGAGCGCCGAGCCCTCGATGTCGAAGTCGCCGACCGTGAGCGGGTCCATTCCCTTCATGCCGTTGAAGCCGTTCAGCCGGGCCGGACCGATATGCCATTCGGGTCCCGCGGTCTGCCCGAGGAAGAAGGCAAGCACTAGCGTCGCCGACAACGTCACGATGCCGAAGAAAATCCCGCTGATGCCGCCCCAGATCATGAAGTAACCGAGGATCCCGGCCGCGATCATCGCGATGACCACGGAGAGAACCAGCGCGGCGATCGTGGTCGTTCCCCCGCCCATATTGATGGCGAGCACGCCATAGCCGTAGCCGGCGATGCCAAAGAAGAAGGTCTGGCCGAACGACAGCATGCCGCCGTATCCCCACATCAGGCAGAGACCGAGCGCCATGAATATCCAGATCAGGAAGTAGGCGAAATTGCCGACGTCATAGGAATCGGCGAACAGCGGATAGATCAGCGCCCCCGCCAGCACGGCGAGGAAACAGGACCAGAAGATCTTCCCGCGTCCGAGCGTCTGCGGGCCCTCGAGCAGCTTCAACATCAGAAATTCCCGTCTAGCGCCCACGACGAACCAGCACGCTGGATAGTCCCTCGGGCAGCACACGTATGATCAGAATGACAGCAAACAGCATGCCGATCTGGCCGATGATCTGCCCGTAGCTGGCATTCAATGCCATTCGGATCATCGCCAGGAACACCGCGGCCGGCGCGGTTCCGAGCAGGACATTGGCGCCGCCGATCACCACGGTGACGAAGCTCTCGACCACAAAGGTCGCGCCCATGGTCGGGATCAGCGTCATGGTCGGCGCGTAGAGCGCGCCGCAGAGCCCCGCGAGCGCGGTGCCGATACCGAAGCTGATGGAATAGATCCGCCCGGTGCGCGCGCCGAGCGCCTTGGCCATCGCCGCATTCTGCATCGTGGCGCGGGCGATCACGCCAAAGCGCGTCTTCATGAAGATGACGTAGAGGCCCGCAAGGACCGCTACCGCACAGGCAAACAGCACCAGCCGGTAGGTCGAAAACGTATAGCCCCCGATCGCGAAGCTTCCTTCCGGCGTGCCAATACCGCGCACCGCGGAGCCGACGATCAGCAGCATCGACTGCGTCACGATCAGACTGAGGCCCCAGGTCGCGAGCAGCGAGTCGAGCGGTCGCTTGTAGAAGCGCCGCACGACGAGGTACTCGACGATCATGCCGATGATCCCCGCCGTCAGCGCGGCCAGGATCTGCGCGATCGGAAGCGGCACGCCGAGATTCACGAGCCCCACGGTGACGTAGGCGCCGCACATGATGAACTCGCCATGCGCCATGTTGATGACGCCCATCATGCCGAACACGATGGCCAGGCCCGCCGCCGACAGGATGAGGAACGCGAAGACATCGGCGAACTGATAGAATACCGAGAAGAGTTCAGCCGACATTCCGGTCTCCCTGATCGCGGCGCCGCATCATTGCGGCGCCGGCTTGCTTCAAAGCCGCGATGCAAACACGAGCAAGATTCGTGCCTGCGCGCATCACGACTTGCTGGGAAGATGACTCGGCGTGTACTGATCCTTGTCGTTCTTCTTGGTGAGGTCGCAGCCGATCTCGCCGAGCCAGTATGGCTGGATCGTCCCGTAGTCCTTCTCCACCGTCACCTCATGCTTGGGCCCGACCGAGATCAGGCGCATGCGGTGCGACGTATGCTGGCTCTTCGGGTCGATGCAGACCTTGCCCTCGGGAGCCTCGATGCAGGCATCACCCGTTGCGATCACCTTTCGCATGTCCTCGAGCTTGGTCGACTTCGCCTTCTCGACCAGCGCCTTGTACATGTAGAGCGCGTTATAGGCGTTGTAGCCCATGTCGTTGATGTAAAGCTCATCGGGGAATTTTGCGTGCCAGCGCTTCTTGAAGTCATTGGCTTCGGGGGTATCGATCTCCTCGAACCAGTTCGCGGTCGCATGCATGTTGTTGAGCGCCGGCGGCTTGAACCGCTTGTGCTCGAAGCCGAGCATGATCTTGATCGAAGAGCCCATCGGCAGGTTGAGGTTGGCCGCGGCCGCCTGCTCGAAGAACGAGTCCTGGGCGGCGCCGACATTGATCGTCAACAACCAGTCCGGCTTCGCCTTCTGGATGTTCTGGATCGTCTGCGCGAACTGCGACACGCCGAGCGGGATGAATTCCTCGCCCACGACCTCGCCGCCGAGGTCCTTCATGATCTTGCGGTTCCATTCCGCGGAGATCTGGCCGAAATTGTAGTCGGCTGCGATGACATAGACCTTCTTGCCGAACTTCTGGACCATCCAGGGGATCAGGGTCGAGAACTGCTGCTCCGGCACCGCGCCCATGCTGATCATGCTGGCGTCGCAGACACCGCCTTCATACTGGTTCGTATAGAAGTACGGCGTGGTGGTGCGATCGACGATCGGACGCAGCGCCTCGCGCGATGCCGAGGTGATGCCGCCGATCAGCACGTCGACCTTGTCGCGATTGAGCAGCCGTCGGCCGAACTCCTGATAGCGGGCATTGTCACCCTGGGGATCGAGATGGATCAACTCGATCTGCCGGCCGAGAATGCCGCCGCTCTTGTTGATCTCCTCGACCGCGAGCTGCGAGCCGTGCAGCTTCGGCATGCCCATGAAGGCGAGATCGCCGGAGACGTCCTCCAGCAAGCCGACCTTCAGCGGCGGCTCCGCCGCCTGGGCGACACCTATTGCCGCGGTCCCGAGCATTGCACCAAGCAAAGCCATTCCGACTATACGCCCCGAATACATCGCGATGTCCTCTGTCGTTGAAGGATGTTTGAAGTCACGCCTTGAGGTAATTCTTCAGGATCGACGCCCCCATCGTGTATTTGGGATCGACCATGTTGCCGAGCCGCATGCGGCCGGCCTGGCTGAGCAGCATGTAGGCGTCGATCTCGTCGAAGCCGTAATCGGCGCTCATCCAGCGCACGAGCTCGCGATAGGCGATGCGCGCCGCGTCCTCGAGCGGGCGCGCGCTGCCGATCGTCATGATGAAGTCGCGCGTCTCGAGCCGCGGCCAGGCGAAGCTCCAGTTCTTGATCAGATCGATCTGCAGCGTCACCGTCGCGCGCTGCTCGAGCGCGACGCCCGAGAGCTCGCCATCGCCCTGCGTCGCGTGGCAGTCGCCGACATAGAGCAGCCCGCCTTCGGCATGCACCGGCAGATAGATAATCGCGCCCGGTGCGACGTCGGGCAGGTCCATGTTGCCGCCGTGATAATCGGGCTGCAGCGAGGAGATCGCCTCGATCTCTGGCGAGACGCCGATCGTGCCGATGAACGGTTCATAGGGCAGCGTGATCTTGTCGTTCCAGCGCACGCCGTTGCGGTCGACATGCAGCTTCCTGACGCGTTCCGGCAGCGGCGGATTGAGCAGCGCCGTGGATGCGGTCCCGACCAGGCCGCCGAACTCCGGAATGATGCAGGTCGTTCCGGCCGGCTGCGCGCCGCGGGTCTCGACGTCGCGGATATAGACGGCGAGGCAATCGCCCTTCTTGGCGCCTTTGACCGCGATCGGTCCGCATTGCGGGTTCAGATAGGGGAAGTTCAGCTTCGCCGTAGGGCTGTCGCTTTCGCTGGTGAGCACGCCGCCGAAGGCGTCTTCGGTTTCGACAACGACGACCCCACCTGGGTCGATCGAAAGGGTCGGCTTGGCATAGGGCCCATAGACGTAATGGAAGCCGCCCTGCTGCTCGATCGTCAGGCTATGGGTCGTGCCGGTCGCGCCCTTGGCAAGGGCGCGCTTGGCCATGATGGAACTCTTCAACCAATCCTCGGTCATGCGGTCGGCTCCTCAATTCAGATCGCGGGATGGCGCTTGTGCCAGTCGGTGACGCGCTGGAAAGCATCGCCCGCGCGAACGAGGCTTGCTTCGTCGAAGTGACGGCCGACGAACTGGAAGGCGATCGGCCCGCCGTTCGGCGCGAAGCCGCCGGGAAGCGTGACGGTCGGGCTGCCGGTCATGTCGAACGGACAGGTGAAGCGCAGCAGCCCGGTAATCAGCGACGGGTCCTCACCCAGCGCCGCCATCTTGGCCAATGTCGGCGCAGCGAACGCCTGGGCCGGAACGGCGATCAGATCGACCGTCTCGAACAACAGCCGCACCGCGCCGCGGAATGCTTCGCGCCGCAGCACGATCTTCTGATAGTTCATGCCGGATTGCGCCCGGCCGAGATCAAGCAGGCCGGCGAGCGCCGGACCGTATTCGTCCTTGCGGGCCGGATAGGTCTCTTCGTGCGCGACCGCCACTTCGATGCCGCACAAGGGGAACCAGTCCTCGATGACGGCCTTGGGATCAGGAAACGTGATGTCCTTGATCTTCGCGCCCAGATCGGCAGCAACGCGCAGCCCTTCGCTGAGCACCTTGCCGGCAGCCTCGTCGGTACCTTCGCTGGTCCAGCGCCGATCGACCCCGATCGTCACGCCGCGCAAATCGCCGGACAGGCCGGCGAGATAGTTCGGCACAGGCAGCGGCACGGAGGTGGTGTCCTTGGGATCCTGGCCGGCAATCACGGCGAGGATCGCGCCGCAATCGGCCGCGCTGCGCGCCATCGGCCCGATGTGATCGAGCGTTGCCGCAAGTTCGAACGCGCCATAACGGCTCACGCGTCCCCAGGTCGGCTTCAGCCCGGTGATGCCGTTGGCGGCCGATGGAAAGCGGATCGAGCCGCCCGTATCGGTGCCAAGCGAGCCAAAGCAAAGCCCCGCGGCGGTGGCGACGCCGGAACCGCTCGACGATGCGCCCGACCACAAATCGGCATTCCACGGATTCTTCGGCGGGTCGATCTTCGGGTGATGGTCGGCATAGGCGCCCTCGGTCTGCTGCAGCTTGCCGAGGATGACAGCGCCGGCATCCTTCAACCGCGCGACGACCGTGGCATCCTCGCTCGGCCGGAAGTCCCGATGAATGGTCATGCCATGCGCGGCCGGCGCGCCCTTGGCCCAGCACAAATCCTTGACGGCGATCGGCACGCCGTGGAGCGGTCCCTTGATCTTGCCGGACGCGATGTCCTTCTCGGCTGCCGCCGCTTCGGCCAGCGCCGCCTCGCCCATCACATAGGCGTAGCTCTTGAGCTTGCCGTCGAGCTGCTCGATCCGCCCGAGCATCGCCTTGGTCACCTCGACCGGCGAGAGCTTTTTGGCCTGGATTTGCTGCCCGATCTCAATGAGCCCGAGATAGTGAAGATCCGTCGTCGGCATCGTTTCTCATCCCCGCACTTGACATGACGCAAGCGCAGGCACTGCCCATCACCGCGCATGCGCCTCCGGCTTGGCGGCACGGACGTGTCGCCAATTTGTTTAGCGGCAAAAGCAAAAAACCACCCGCCCCTCCGAAACGAAGGTGACGAATGGCCCAAATGCCGCGGCTATGAACTATCGCATGGGTCCGAAGTCGAACGGAGCACTCTGCGCGGCGATCGGGACGTCATCGGCCAAATCGACGCACGCAAGGTTCGACAGGAAGCCCTGTAGGAGAAAATTCTAAGGAGGTGTGCAGCGCGTTGTCAACGAGGCTGGCTGCACAAATTTCGCGAGGTGCATGCGCAGCAAATCGGCATGACCTCTTGCACCGACCTCTGCGAAGATGATTTCCTTGATGCGTTGCGCCGCCGAAAGCACTCAATGACCAAGCCCTCCATTCCAGTTGGCATCATCTGCTCGCAGCACGGGCCCTATCAGGCCATGGGACGCGAGATCCTGAAGAGCGCCATGATGGCGGTCGACGAAATCAACAATCAGGACGAGTTCGACTTCGCGATATCTGCGCATGTCCGCGATCCCCGCGGAATCATTTCGGAGTACCACACGGTCTGCGACGACCTCATTCGCAACGTCGGCGTCGAGCACATCATCGGCTGCTACACTTCGGCCTCGCGCAAGCAGGTGCTGCCGATCGTCGAGCGTACCGATCGCCTGCTCTGGTATCCGGCGCGCTACGAGGGGTTCGAGTGCTCCGACAATGTCATCTATGTCGGCGCCTCACCCAATCACAACGTGCTGCCACTGGTGCGTTACGTGCTCGATAATCTGTCGCACGAGATCTTCTGTGTCGGCTCCAACTACGTCTGGACCTGGGAAACCAATCGCGTCACCCGCGAGCTGGTGACGGCGGCCAAAGGACGCATTCTCGCCGAACGCCTGCTCGAACTCGGTGAAAGCGCGGTCACCCACATCGTGGACGAGATCGTGCGGCGCCGGCCGCCGGTCGTCTTCAACACCTTGGTCGGCAGTTCGAGTTATGACTTCATCCGCGCCTTTCATGCGGCGACCGCCGCGGCCGGCCTCGACATCCCGATGCTGAGCTGCAGCCTGTGCGAGCCCGAGCTCAAGATCGCGGGTCCCGCGTCGGCCGGATGCATCACCTCGTCGGCCTATTTCGAGAGCATTCGCCTGCCCGAGAACCGGGCCTTCGTGGCGCGCTGGAAGGCGCGCTACGGCGAGCACAGCAGCCCGTCCGTCGACGGGCAATCCGCCTATGTCGCGGTCTATCTGCTGGCCCGCGCGCTGCAGCGTGCCGGCACATCCGATATCGGCGAGGTGCGGCGCGCCGCGGCCGGCCATCGCTACAATTCGCCGCAAGGTCCGGTCTGGATCGACGGCAGCAACAACCACTGCGTCCTGACGCCGCGGCTGGCCGTCTCGAACGCCGAAGGACAGTTTGACATCTTCTGGGAAGCTGAAGCGCCGGTTAGACCGGATCCTTATCTGACGCAGCTCGACATCGCCGCCAGCCCGGCAAGGGATGGAACGTTGCCGAATGCGCCGCATTTGCGGGTTGTGAAATGAGCAAACCGTCGTCATTTTCGCTGCGCGGGCGCAAGGCGCTCGTCGCCATCAAGGATGAGCGCGATGCCTCGATCGTCAGGCGCCAGTTCGAGCGTCTCGGGATCGAGATCGTCACATGGGAGCCCGGTGCCAGTATCGACTGCCGTCCCGACGTGACGCTGATCGATGACGAGTTCCTGCCGCTCACCTCGCCGGCGCAACGGACGTCGCTTGGACGAAGCCCGGTCATCACCCTGCTCGGCACCGAGACGCCAAGCCGTCTGAAGCTGGTGCTCGACCTCGATCCGGCGTCGTTTCTGGTAAAGCCGCTGCGATCGGCCGGCATCTATGCCGCGCTCGTCCTGGCTTTCGAGCGAAGCGAGCGCACCAGCGAGCTCAAGCAGCAGGTGCTCAAGCTGGAGCAGCGCCTGCGATCCCGCCGTGTCGTGCTCGCCGCGGTCCTTCAGGTCATGCACACCCATGCGCTGGCCGAGCCGGCTGCCTTTGCGCTGATCCGCCGCGCCGCCATGGAGCAGCGCAAGACGATCGAGGAACTCTCGGCGGAGATCACCGCAAAGGGTTCCCTGCCGCGGGCAACGGGCTAGAGCCGGGACTATTTCTTCAGTTCTGCGTAGAGCTGCATCACCCGTTGCGGCAGCACCTCGATGCGCGGCACGCGGAGCGCATAACGCTCGCCGAAAATCCGATCGAGCTGGGGAAATTTGTGCTCACCGATACCAAAGGCAAAGATATCGGTGCCGCGCCGCCGCAGCTGCTGCGCGGCCCGGCGGGCGTCCTCGACGAGATATTGCGCATCCGGCACGTCGACGTCGGACGGCTCGCCGTCGGTCAGAACCAGCAGCACTTTCCGGAACGCGCGTCGTTCCGCGAGGTAGCCCCCGGCATGGCGCAATGCCGCGCCGAGGCGCGTGGAATGGCTGCTGCCAAGACCCGCGAGACGTGAACGAACCACGGCATCCATCGGCTCCGCAAAGCCCTTGATGCGCAGATAGCGCACGCGCTCGCGGCCGTCGGAGCTGAAACCATGCACCGCGATCGCATCATTCGCGGCCTCGACCGCCGCCGCCATGATCGCAGCCGCCTTGCGTTCGACGTCGAGGACCGTCCGGCCGCGGCGGTCACGGTCGGCGGTCGATTGCGACAGGTCCAAGAGCAGCAGGATGGCGAGATCGCGCGGTCCCGGCGCATCGCGCTGGTAGACCCTGGGCTCGCTGATATTGCCGGTGCGCCGCTCGATCGTCAGGGCGATCGCCGCGTCGATGTCGAGCGCGTCGCCGTCGCGCTGGCCCTTGTGTCTGATCCGGCGGCCGATCGACGCGTCGCGGGTCAACTCCGTGATCCAGCGCATCGCCTCGGCGTCCGTCGAGGAATCGAAGGGCTGCGCGGAAACGGCTGCATCGGCTTCCAGAATCGTTGTCCAGTCCGGCCGCTCGGTACGCGCCGCATAGTCCCATTCCGGGTAGGTCGCGACCGGAAACCCGTCCAGCAGCGTTACCGCGCTGGCCTTCGCGCGCAGCGTCTCGTCCGGCCTGGCGTTGTCGTCGGCCGATTGGCCACCCGCATCGTCGCGCCGCTCGATCCGGACGGAATCGACGGCAAGTTCGATCGTCTCGGCCGGACTGTCCCGCTGGTCACCGAAATCCCACAGCGCCAGATTGTCGTCGCGATAGGCAGGTTCGACGACGTAGCTCTTGGCGTTGAACTGCAGCCGCATCTGCCCGATGTCGTTGCCGAGCAAACCACCGATCTCGCGGCTGATGGCGGGATCGGTCCAGCGGCCGGCGGCAGCGGCAAACAGCGTCCGTCCCTTGGTCACCCACGCATCCGGATCCTGATAATCGGGATCGATCAGCGCCCGCGCCAGCCGCATCATCAGTCCGGCTGCGGTTGCCTGGCCGGCTGGCGTCGCGCTGTGAAATGGCAGCCACAGCCGGCGCAGCCCCGGCATCTGGTGGAGCGCCAGCGCCTCGACCCGGGCATCCTCGATCAGCGAGACCAGCGCGATCTGCAGCGCCTTCAGTCGCCTCACCGGAAAGCGGACGGTGGAATGCACCAGATGCGCGCCAGCATGCGCGACCGCCGCGAGATAGACGGCGTCGGCCGCCTCGCCCTCGAAGCCGGGAAAGGTCTGCGGAAGACCGACGAGGCCGGCGGCGAGCGAGGTCCGCCGCGGCACCGGCGTCGGTGCAACGGCAAGTTTGCGGAAACGCGGCTTTCTGTTCCACAACGCGATCGTGGTTGCAGCGAGGCGCTTCTCCAGCCGCGCGAAATCATCCCCGCTCCGACCGGCTGCGAACAGCTGCGCCGAAAGCTGATCGTCGAGCGCGAAATAGGCGCGGCGGCGCGATGCGCGACTGCCACTGGCGCGCAAGCCAGCGGAGACCCACGCCGCAAACTCGTCGCCGCCGGCATGCGTCAGAAACTGCCCCAGCCGGCCGATCGCGAGCCCCGCCGACTCCGGCCCGGTGGCTGCGAGTTCGTCGAGCGCGGCGAGAACTGCGGTGAATTCTCCTGCACCCGCAAGCCGGGGCAGCACCTTGGACAATTCGGTCAGCAAGGCATGGGCGACGCGGCTTCCGGCACTGCAGCCGATGTCCCTGACCGCGCGGCCGATCGCGATCAGATCATCGGCCGATCGCTGCGCCGGCCATTGCTCCGATAGACGCAGAAAACCCTGCACCACGGCTTGACCGAGATTGGCCTCGAACAGGGCGTGCACGGCCTCGTCCCAGACCGCCAAATGATCGAACCAACCGGTTCGCTGCAAAGCGGCGCGCGCCGCCTGCACGGCCGCAGCTACATCGTCATGGCCGCGCAACAGTGCCGCAAGCCGACGTCCGGACCGGAAGCTATCGAGCGAACTGATTTGCGCGACCGCCACCTGCAATCTTCCACTTACCCACAGGCCGAGATCACGTCGCGCAACGTGTTCCTGGTGTCCGCATCATCGGTCAAGGGAACGACGATCGTGGTCTCGCAGGCCTTTTCGAGGCTGATCCCGCATCCGATCAGTCGGCCGGCATTGACCAGCATCCGGGTCGAGGCACCTTCGTCGAGCCCCTGGCCTTTCAGGTTGCGGCTGTGCTGGGCGATCTTCACCAGGAGATCGGCGAGGTTCGGCTCGATACCGGCTTCGCGCGACACCACCTCGGTTTCGGCCGGCCGATCAGGATAGCCGAAATCCAGCGCCGCGAAGCGCTGCTTGGTGGATTCCTTGAGGTCCTTGATCGCGCTCTGGTAGCCCGGATTGTAGGAGATCACGAGCTGGAAGTCGGAATGGGCGTGGATCAATTCACCACGCTTTTCCAGCGGCAGCACACGACGATCGTCGGTCAAGGGATGGATCACGACCGTCGTGTCCTGGCGCGCCTCGACGATCTCGTCGAGGTAACAGATCGCGCCAAGACGCACCGCTGTGGTGAGCGGCCCGTCGCTCCACACCGTGCCCTCTGCGTCGAGCAGCCAGCGCCCCACCAGATCCGCCGCCGTCATGTCCTCGTGGCAGGCGACCGTAATCAGCGGGCGGCCCAGCCGCCACGCCATATATTCGATGAAACGGGTCTTGCCGCAGCCGGTCGGGCCTTTCAGCATCACCGGCATGCGGTTGGCGTAGGCTGCACCGAACAGTTCGACCTCATCCTTGAGCGGCCGGTAATACGGCTCCTCCCGGATGCGGTACTGGTCGAGCAGCAAAGCGGGATTGGACAAGCTCACGCCTCCCATGATCGCGCAGGCAGCCGTTCGCAACCGGTCGATATCACGATGCGAGCAGCTCCTTGAGCTTGCCGTCGATAAAGTCGACATCGACCGGATTGGTCCCCGGCCCGCCGGCGAAGTGGCCCCAGATCGACGGCACCGGCACGAGCTTGGCGTTCGGCATGTTCTCGACCTCGAACGCGCTGTCCTCCGGCGGGAAATAGAGATCGGTCTGCCCCGGCATGACATAGGCCTTGGCCTTGATCGCCCGCAGCGCGGCCTTGAAGTCGCCGTTGTAGATTTCGTTGTCGCTGATGTCGCCGTGCTGCCAGGTCCACAGCATGGTCAGCAGATTGTTGGGATCCTTCGGCAGGAAGAAGCCTTCCCAGAACGCCACCAGGAAATCCTCCAGCGACGAATAGCCCAGCGTCTTGATGTCGAGCTGCTCGCGATAGAAGGCCTGCGAAAAGCCCCAGCCGGCATAGACACGCGCGGCAGCGCGCAGGCCGCGGGCCGGCTTGTCGGTATACCAGCCTTCCTTCCACGCAGCATCCGCGGTGAGCGCCGCCTTCACGCCCTCGAGGAACACGAAGTTGTGCCGCGAGCATTTGGCCGAGCCACAGAACGGCGCCAAGAGGTCCATCATATCGGGATAGAGCGCGCCCCAATGGAACGTCTGCAGCGCGCCCATCGACCAGCCGACGACGAGACGGATATGCTTGATGCCGAATTTCTCGGTCACCAGCCGATGCTGGGCGCGCACATTGTCATAGGCCGTCACCTGCGGAAAACGCGGTCCATTATACGGTTCCGGCGTGTTGCTCGGCGACGACGACAGCCCGTTGCCGAGCATGTTCGGGATGATGATGAAGTACTTTGCCGGGTCGAGCGCCCTGCCCGGTCCGATCAGCCATTCATTGTCGTAGTGCTGGCCGGAGTACCAGGTCGGATAGACGATGACGTTGTCCTTGGCTGCGTTGAGCTGGCCATAGGTCTTGTAGGCGAGCTTGCAGTCGCGAATGGTCGCGCCGCGCTGCAAGGTCAAATTGCCGAGATCATGGATCTGATAGTCGACGCTCATTGATGTACCCTTCTTGCTTGATCGAGCTGATCGCTTACGCCGGACGCGCCACCTTTTCAGTCGGAGACTCCACCCGTGCGATCGCACCGTACACGATGCCTGCGACCACCGCGGCGGAGAACGCAGTGGACAGTCCCGGCATCAGGTTTTCAACCGCAAAGGCAAACAGCGACCCGATGCCCCAGGCGATGAACGGCTTCGCACGCCAGTCGACGTCCGCGCGCGCCTCGGCCCGTAGCAGATACTGATCGACCAGAATGATCGCACCGATCGGCGGCACGAGGATGCCGAGCAGCGACAGCCACTGGATGAAGAACGCCCAGACATTGCCGGCAGCGACCAGGATACCAAGCGCGCCGAGCACCACCGCCATCAGCCGCATATTGGTCCCGAGGATGCGCGACCAGCCGGTCGCCGCATTGTACAGGCAATGCGAGCAGACCGAGCCTAAATTGGCATAGAGGAAGATGAACGCGAGGATGCTGAGCCAGGTCAGCTGCTTGCCGTTCATGTAGCCGAACATGTTGTCGACACCGAACGGATTTGCGTTCGGCACGGCGAGCGCCGCCGTCATCACGCCGCCGACCAGCATCGCCACCAGACTGGCGAACGGAAATGCGCTGAACGTGGCAAACAGCGAGGCCCGCGTGCTCGGCGCCCAGCGATTGAAGTCCGCTGTCACCGTGCCTGCATCGATGAACAGCGCGAGCACCACGGTAAGCCCGACGCCCATCGACATGCTGGCGACGCCATTGTTGCCGGCATAGCCGAAGATCGCCGCCGACGTCGTGGTCGAGGCGGCATCGGCCGCGACCCAGAGGCCAAGCACGACAAACAGCGGCACCGACGCCAGCCCGATCCAGTGCAATCCCTTCACGCCGACGAAGGTGATCCCGATATAGAGCACGCCGGCGACGATGGTCATCGCCACATAGTTGAGGCCGTAGGTCGAGGAGATCAATGCGCCGGTGATGCCGGTCTGCACCGCATACCAGCCGAGCAGCAGGGTCGACAGCAGGCCCGACGCCAGCACGTAGCCCTTCTTTCCGAACACGATGCTGGCGATAAGCGCGAAGTTCATGCCTCGCCGGGTGCCGATCAGGCCGAGCGCGCCGACATAGGCGAACATGATCAAATTGCCGATGATCATCGCCACTAGCGCATTCTTGAATCCCATGCCCAGCACCAGCAACGATCCGGTCATCGCGCCGGTGATGATCATCGGAAAGCCCAGCCACACCATCGTGACCGAGAAGGCGCTGCGCCGAGCGCTCATCGGTACCGGCTCGTGCTCGAATTCATGGCCGAGAAGATCGTCGATCTGCCCTTCGGTCTGCTGGACCAGCCCGCTATTCGATTGACCGCTCATGATGTCCCCCCTGTTTCCTCCGCGAGGAAGTGTCCGCCGTTGCACGGAACCACGCCGGCGCGAAACATCGCGCCGGCGCCGATCATCGATGTCACTCAACGATGTGCGACTTTCTGGTTCGGAATGCCCTCGATCGGGCATTCGTCGGTTCCGACAGTCGGACGGGTCATGGCCTCGACCATTTCCCGTGTCCCCTCGGGGTCGGTGATCCAGTTCTTGTAGAAGGTGTAGGGGCAGACCGCGTGGCCGCGATCGCCGTCGCCGGAGTTGATCAGGCCGGTGTAACCGCGGTGCATCAGCTTGAAGAGATGGTTCTGCGACTGCATATTGCGGCGGGCGTCGCGGATCAGCGACACCGAGAGCTGCGCGTACTGGATGCCGTTCTCCTCGGTGCCGCACTCGCCGAGCGTCCTTCCGTCGAAGCCGATCAGCGCGGAATGGCCGAAGTAGGAATAGACGCCGTCGAAGCCGGAGGCGTTTGCGACCGCGACGTAGCAGTTGTTGGCCCAGGCCATCGACTTCGAGATCTGGATCTGCTGCTCCTTGGCCGGATACATGTAGCCCTGGCAGCGCACGATCAGCTCGGCACCGCGCATCGCGCAGTCACGCCAGATCTCCGGATAGTTGCCGTCGTCGCAGATGATCAGGCTGATCTTCAGTCCCTTGGGCCCGTCCGAGACGTAGGTGCAATCGCCGGGATACCAACCCTCGATCGGCACCCACGGCATGATCTTGCGATACTTCTGGACGATCTCGCCCTTGTCGTTCATCAGGATCAGGGTGTTGTACGGCGCCTTGTTGGGGTGCTCCTCGTGACGCTCGCCGGTTAGCGAGAACACCCCCCAGACCTTGGCCTTACGGCAGGCGTCTGCGAAGATGCGGGTCTCCTCGCCCGGCACGGACGACGCCGTCTCGTACATCTCCTTGGAGTCGTACATGATGCCGTGGGTCGAGTATTCCGGGAAGATCACGAGGTCCATGCCCGGAAGGCCGAGTTTCATGCCGTCGACCATCTTGGCGATGTTGCGCGCGTTATCCAGCACCTCGGCCTTGGTGTGCAGGCGCGGCATCTTGTAGTTCACCACGGCAACGCCGACCGTGTCCTTGCTGCTTGATATGTCTCCATGCAACATGTCTCGACTCCCTTTCCTGAGCGATAATTCCCGCTACACGGCCATGTGCAGCTGGATGAGATCATCGGTGAGCTCACCGATCGCGCCCTTGGCGACGACGCGTCCCTTTTCGAGCAGCGCGAAGCGGTGAGACGCGCGCCGCGCGAACGCGACATTCTGTTCGACCAGCACGACCGTGATGCCGCGCTCGCGATTGAGACTGACGATCACGTCCTCGATCTGCTCGACGATGTTCGGCTGGATGCCCTCGGTCGGCTCGTCCAGCAGGATGACCTTGGGCTTGGCCAGCAGCGCCCGCGCGATCGCAAGCTGCTGCTGCTGGCCGCCGGAGAGATTGCCGCCATAGCGATTGAGAAAGTCCTTGAGTACCGGAAACAGCTCGAGCACCCACTCCTCGATTCCGTTGGCCGATTTCGCCGCGAAGGTTCCGAGCGTCAGGTTCTCCCGCACGGTGAAGCGCGGCAAAATCCCGCGGCCCTGCGGCACGTAGGCAATACCGGCCTTGGCGCGCTGATAGGTCCGCAGCGGCGAGATGTCGGCACCGTCGAGCGATAGCCGTCCGGTGCACCGGTCCATCAGGCCGAGGATGCTGCGCATCAGCGTGGTCTTGCCGACGCCGTTGCGGCCGAGCACCGAGAGGAATTCGCCATTGCCAACCATCAGGTTGATGCCCTGCAGGGCGCGGCTGTTGCCGTAGAAGGCGTCGACGTCGGTCAGCTCAAGCATGGCTGATGCCTCCCGATCCGAGATAGGCGCGGCGCACTTCCGGATGCGCCTCCACTTCCGCCGCGGTGCCCTCGGCCAGCATCTGACCCATATGCATCACGGAGATGATGTCGCCGATCGCCTTGACGAAGCCCATGTCGTGCTCGACCACGATCAGCGTGTGCTTGCCCTTCAGCCGTGCGAACAGTTCGGCGGTCTTGCGGGTTTCCTGCACCGTCATGCCCGCGGTGGGCTCGTCCATCAGGATCAGCTCGGCGTCCTGGGCGACCAGCATGCCGATCTCCAGCCACTGGGTCTGACCGTGCGACAGATAGGCGGCCGGCCGGTCGAGCTGCTCGGTGAGCCCGACCAGCTCGGCCAGACGCTCGACATGCTCACGCCCTGAATTGCCAATATTCCAGCGCAAATTGCCAAGCACGGAGGTGCGACGCGCCCGCGCCACTTCAAGATTCTCGGAGACCGACAGCTCGCGGAACACGCTCGGCACCTGGAATTTGCGGCCGACGCCGGCGCGGGCGATTTCGTATTCCTCAAGGTCCTGCAGCGCGGTGCCATCGAAGCTCACCGTGCCGGCGCTCGGCTTGACCTTGCCGCAGATGATGTCCAGCGCGGTGGTCTTGCCCGCGCCGTTCGGCCCGATCAGGCAGCGCAGCTCGCCCTTGCGCACGCTCATGTTGAGTGAATTGAGCGCCTTGAAGCCGTTGAAGCTGACCGAGACGTCGCGGAGATCGAGATGGGAGCTCATGTGCTGCCCTCCGTCTGGCCGACGCCTTGCGCCACCCCGCCCGCGGCCGCATGGCGGCGCTGCACGATCCAGCGCAGCATGACCTGTGCGAGGCCAGCGAGCCCCTTCGGCAGGAACAACACCACGAGCACGAACAGCGCGCCCATCACCAGCGTCCAGGTTTCCAGGAACGCCGCTGACTCCGACAGCGCGCCCTGCATACCCGCCACCAGCACCGCGCCGAGGAACGCACCGACCAGGCTCTGCCGGCCGCCGACCGCGCACCACACCACGACCGAAAGAGAGAGCTGCACGCCGAGGAAGGTCGGCGAGGCAAACTCCATCACCACCGTGTAGAGCATGCCGGCAAGGCCCGCGATCGCCGCCGACAGCGCGAACACGAAGATCTGGTAGAGCGCGACGTCGTAGCCGAAGTAGCGCACCCTGCTCTCATGGTCGCGGATCGCCTGCACGATCAGGCCGGCCTTGGTCCTTGTAAAGGCAAAGGCGACAAGCAGGCTGAGCAGGACACAGCTGGCCACGAGATAGTAGGTTGCGCGGCCATAGGCGTCGAACGCGACGCCGAAGATCTCGAGCTGGGCGAGATCGGTGACGCCGTTGAAGCCGCCGGTGTAGCTCTGCTGGTCGATGATCACGAGATTGATCACCACCATGGTGGCGAGCGTGATGATCGAGACATAGACGCCGGTGACGCGGCCCCGGAACATGAACCAGCCGAGCGCCGCCGCAACCAGCGCCGGCACGATCAGGCCCGCGGCGATCGCGAAGGTCAGCGAGCGGAACGGCTCCCAGAACCACGGCAAATGCTGGACATTATTCCAGACCATGAAGTCCGGCAGTCCGCTCGCCCCCGTGTGCACCGGCACGGTCTTGAGCTTGAGCGCCATTGCCATGGCGTAGGAGCCGAGCCCGAAGCTCATCGCTTGGCCGAGATTCAGGATGCCGCCGAATCCCCAGGACAGCCCGAGCGACACCGTGAGGATGCCCAGCACCAGATAACGCGCGACCTTGTTGAGCAGGAAGTCGTTGTTGAGCATCACCGGCAGCGCGAACACCACGGCGCAGACGATCAGCAGAGGCGCAAGCTGCGCGATCAGGCGCTGCAATCCGCTGGAGTTAGGAACATGCGACGGCATAGATGAGCGATCTGTCTCAGGCCCGCACGCGTGCGGTGAAAAGCCCCTCGGGGCGGAAACGGATGAGCACGACGATGGCGAGCAGCACGATCGCCTTGGCCACCGTGTCGTTCTGCAGGAAGGCAATGCCGCCGGAGAGCTCGCCGAGGATGAAGGCGCTCGCCACGGTGCCGGCGAGGCTCTGCACGCCGCCGAGCACCACCACCATGAAGGCATCGACCACATAGCCGGTGCCCATATCGGGCGACACGCTCTTCAGCGGCGACACCAGCGCGCCGGCCAGTCCCGCAAGGCCCGCACCGTAGGCGAAGGTCAGCGCATAGACCCGTTTGGCGTTGATGCCGAACGAGGCAGCGACGGAACGGTCCTGGATGATCGCGCGTAGCTTCATTCCGACCGTGGTGCGGTTCATCAGCAACCAGGTCGCCACGAACAGTGCGATCGACACCAC
The DNA here is from genome assembly GCF_054063355.1 of Bradyrhizobium sp. USDA 4502. Taxonomy (NCBI): domain Bacteria; kingdom Pseudomonadati; phylum Pseudomonadota; class Alphaproteobacteria; order Hyphomicrobiales; family Nitrobacteraceae; genus Bradyrhizobium; species Bradyrhizobium sp. USDA 4502. Next base: position 1,802,048 of record NZ_JBSSGF010000001.1, on the reverse strand, counting down.
GAACAGGAACACCCGATAGGACGATACCGAGATGCCGAACACGTCCATGCTGTCGGACAGCGCCGGCGGCAGCTGCACGTAGCGCAGTTCGCTGCCGACCATCAGCCGCACCGCCTGCTGCAGCATGATGCCGACGCCCCAGGTCGCAAGGATCGTGTCCAGCGGCCGGTTGTTGAGCAGGCTCAGGACGTAACGCTCAATGACCCAGCCGAACGCGGCGACCACGAAGAAGATCGGCACCAGGCTCGCGAGCAGGCCGAGCCCGAAATAGGTATGGAACACCCAGGCCGCGTAAGCGCCCAGCATCACGAACTCGCCATGGGCGAGATTGATGATGCCCATCGAGCCGTAGATGATCGACAGGCCCAGCGCGACCAGCAGCAGGATCGATCCGATGCTGAGGCCGGTGACGATTTGTTCGATGAATTGGTCCACGTCGGGATCCGCTTTCGATGTTCGCGTTGTGCGCCCTGCCCCTCGCCCCCGTTCGTGCGAGAGGCGGCATTCGTTTCGGGACGCTGGCCGCCGGCGCCGCACGCCGACGGCCTTCGTCAGCCCCCGTCGTCAGCTCTTCTCGACCAGGCCCTTCTCGGTGCACGACTGTCCGGGATAGGCCGCGTAAGGCACCGGCTTCAGCCACTCCTTGGCCTCGACGAGAATCTCGAACTGTCCGTTCGACTTCGCCTGCGCGATCTTGGGCCACAGCCAGGTGTGCAGGTTCTCCGGCTCGATCCGGACCTTGCCCTGCGGTGCAATCACTTCCTGGCCCTTGACCGCGTCGCGGATGTTCGGCGGCGTGAGATCGCTGGTTGCGAGCTTCTCGACCGCCTGCTTGAACAGGTAGGTCTGGAAGTAGCAGGCCTCCGACACGAAATGCGTCACCTTGTCGGCGCCCCAACGCTTCTTGTAAGCCTCGACGAACTTCTCGTTCTCCGGCGACTTGTGCACCATGAAGTAAGGCGCCGAGGTGAAGTGACCGGCGGCCGCCTCGCCGCCCATCGCAGCGACTTCGTTCTCGGAGGTCGTGAGACTCGCCATCGGCATCTTCTCGGGATCGAGGCCGGCCGCCTTGTACTGACGATGCAGCGCGACCACGGAATCGCCGACCACGGTGGAAAAGATCACGTTCGGCTGAGTCGAGCGGATCTTGTTGATGACGGAAGAGAATTCGGAATGGCCGAGCGGCACATATTCTTCCGCCACGACCTCGCCGCCGAGTTTCTCAAGCAGCTTCTTGCAGTAGTTGTTCTCTTCCTTCGGATAGATGTAGTTGGAGCCGATCAGGTAGAACTTCTTGCCGAACTTCTTGACCAGCCAGGGCACGAACTCGTCCTGCTGCTGGTTCGGCACCGCGCCGGTGTAGATGACGTTCTTCGAGCACTCGCGGCCTTCATAGAGCGTCGGATACCAATAGAGATTGTTCTGCCGCTCGAACACCGGGAGCACCGCCTTGCGGCTTGCCGAGGTGTAGGAACCGAACACACTGACGCATTTGTCGCCGACGACGAGCTTGCGAGCCTTCTCCGAGAAGGTCGCCGGATCGGACGCGGGGTCCTCGACGATCGGCACGATCTTGCTGCCCTTGATGCCGCCTGCGGCGTTGATCTCCTCGATGGCGAGCAGCGTCGCCTTGTTGAGCGATTCCTCGATGATCGCGGTCGTTCCCGTCAGCGAGAACAGCACGCCAACCTTGATCTCGCCGCCGGCGGCGTAAGCGAGGTCGGCGTTCTTGATCCAGATGTGCGGCAGTCCGGCGCCGGCAAACGCGCCCAGCGCCGCGGTATTCCTCAGCAAAGTCCGCCGTGAAATGCTCATCCCTAGCTCCCTTCAGGACTGAAAAAACAAAAAGCCCTCCCGATGCGCGCTTACGCGAGCATTGGGAGGGCTTTGTTGCCGGTTGTGTCGAAGGCGGCGCTGTCGCCGCCGGCCCCGCTATTGGGGCCTACTGTTGATGATCGTAGCCAAGCAGTTCGAACGAGTCAACAATCGCCGCGGCGACTGCACTTGCCGACACGCGACGATCCATCGCCTGTCGTCTGATGAAGCCATAGGCTTCGGTTTCCGGCATCTGCCGCGTCGCCATCAGGATCGCCTTGGCGCGCTCCACCGTGCGCATCGAGCGCAGATTGTCATCGAGCTTCTCGATCTTGCTGCGAAGCCGCCGTTCATAACCAAATTGACTGCGCGCCAGCACGAGACTGGACAGCACGGCATTCTGCGTGAACGGCCGCGGCAGCACGGCGTTCGGCGTCGCATGACACAGCGCATCGGCGTGAACGGTTTCCGTCGCCGGCAGGATCACAACCAGCGCCGAGCGCGCGTCGCCGGGAATCCATGGCAGGCGCCGCGCCAGGTCAGGGGAATATTCGCAGTACACCACGTCGGCATCGGCGGGCACGCTCTCCGGCATCGGCCAGACCTGCCGCACCCGCATCCGGAACCGCTGCAACTCGCGCAGCAACATGCCGACCTGATCGTCGACCGGCGCGACCACCACCGCCGACAGATCGGCAAGTTCCTGAACCATGGTCTTGCGTCCGCCGACGTCTCGGCTCAGCGACGGCTTACGCGACATTTCGTTCATTGGACGCTTCCTGCTTGCGTTGCACGACCATATCCGATCAGGAACGGATCCGCATGCACCGGCTCCTTCGACTGGCTGACGACATCGAACTGCCCCTGGCGGTTGGCGCGCCCGATGCGGGTCCAGAGGTCGGTATGACCCGACATCGGGTTGACGGTGACGGCACCTTGCGGTGCATCAAAGCTGGTGCCGAACACCATCGAGCGGAGAACTTCGGTGTCGAGTGAATTGACCTGCTCGAGCGCCTTCGCGAACAGATGCAGCTGGAAATAGGATGCTTCGGCGCACATGTTGGTTGAGATATCGGCGCCGAACCGCTTCTTGAAGCGCTGCACAAACGCATTATTAGCGCTGCCCTCGACGCCCTGGAAATACGATGCGGCCGTGACGTGTCCCTCGCCGACGTCGAAGCCCATGGCGGCAATTTCCGCTTCCGTCGTGGTCAGGCTGGCGATCGGCACCTGCTTTGGATCGAGCCCGACATTCGCATAGGCCTGATAAAGGAACACCGTGCCCTCGCCAACGACGGTCGAGAAGATCACGTCGGGCCTGACACGCTTGATATCCTGGATGATCGGCACAAAATCCTGCCAGCGCGCGTAAACATTGACATAGCGCTCGCCGACCACCGAGCCGCCGTTGCTCTTGAGCAGCTCCCGCATCACCCGGTTGGACTCGCGCGGATAGATGTAGTCGGACCCCACGAAATAGAACCGCGTTCCGAACGTATCCATCAAATAGCGGCACAGCGCGAGGCTGTTCTGGTTCGGCGAGGCGCCGGTGTAGATGACGTTGGGCGACGCCTCGAACCCTTCGTAAAGCGTTGGATACCAGAGCAGACCGTTCAGCCGTTCGACTACCGGCAGCACCGCCTTGCGGCTCGACGAGGTGTAGCAGCCGAAGATCGTGCTGACCTGATCCTCGATCATCAGCCGCTTGGCGTAATGACCATAGGCGGCCGAGTCCGATCCGGGGTCATAGGCAACGGGAACCAGCTCGCGGCCGCAGACGCCGCCCGCTTCATTCACCTCTTCGATCGCGAGTTGCGTGCCCTGATACTGGGTCTCCTCGATGACCGACATGAAGCCGGTTCGCGAGAACAGCACTCCTATCCGCCACGGAGCGGATGTCGTTTGGGTAAGGTTCGACATGATCAGGCCCTCGACAGAATTGGAGGGACGAGAGGGATTATTGTTCTTGTTGCTCTCGAACAGCATTGCCGGCTGCGGAAGATTGCATGCCATCTGCCGCGAGACAAGGACCCTGGCCGCTCATCCTGTCAGCGAAGCTGACGCGAAAGCAGGCAGACTAATGTGTCACCCGCGACGGGTCACAGGCGCAGCGCTCCACGGACCACCTATCTCCGGTAGCTGCACCGCCGATTTCCCGTATCAAGGCATGTCCGGCCGGTCACCTCGCGTACATCAACCGGAAGGTTGAGAGCTGCAACGGGATTGCTCGTTAAGCTGCGCCCCGGTCGGGAGATGCCGCAACTCCCGATCGAGGAGGTCCCATCAGCGCAGGCTGGGCAGATCGAGCCCGTTGGCGCGCGCGCATTCGATCGCCGTGTCATAGCCGGCGTCGGCGTGGCGCATGACGCCCGTCGCCGGGTCGTTCCACAGCACACGCTCCAGTCGGCGCGCCGCCTCCGGCGTGCCGTCAGCGACGATCACCATGCCGGCGTGCTGCGAATAGCCGATGCCGACGCCGCCACCGTGATGCAGCGACACCCAGGTGGCACCGCTCGCGCAGTTGAGCAAGGCGTTGAGCAGCGGCCAGTCGGACACCGCGTCGGAGCCGTCGCGCATCGCCTCGGTCTCGCGGTTCGGGCTCGCCACCGAGCCGCTGTCGAGATGATCGCGGCCGATCACAATCGGCGCCTTGAGCTCGCTGCGCGCCACCATCTCGTTGAAGGCAAGGCCAAGCCGATGGCGGTCGCCAAGCCCGACCCAGCAAATTCGCGCCGGCAGTCCCTGAAACTTGATGCGCGCCTTGGCCATGTCGAGCCAGTTGTGCAGGTGGCTGTCGTTGGGCATCAGCTCCTTAACCTTGGCATCGGTCTTGAAGATGTCCTCGGGATCGCCCGACAGCGCCGCCCAGCGGAACGGTCCGACGCCGCGGCAGAACAGCGGACGGATATAGGCCGGAACGAATCCCGGGAAATCGAACGCCTGCTTCAGGCCCATGTCCTTGGCCATCTGGCGGATGTTGTTGCCGTAATCGAGCGTCGGGATTCCCTGCGCGTGAAAATCCAGCATGGCCTGGACGTGATCGACCATCGAGGTCTTGGCCGCTGTCTCAACGGCCTTCGGATCGGCCGCGCGTTTGGCTTCCCAATCTGCGAGCGTCCATCCCTTGGGCAAATAGCCGTTGATCGGATCATGCGCGCTGGTCTGGTCGGTAACGATGTCCGGGCGCACGCCGCGGCGCACCAGTTCGGGAAAGATCTCGGCCGCATTGCCGAGCAAGCCGACCGACACCGGCTTCTGGCTCTTGACCGCCTCAGCAATGATCGCGAGCGCGTCATCGAGCGTCGCCGCCTGGCGGTCGAGGTAGCCCGTCCGCAGCCGCATCTCGATGCGGCTCGGCTGGCATTCGACCGCGAGCATCGAGGCGCCGGCCATCGTCGCGGCCAGCGGCTGGGCACCGCCCATGCCGCCGAGGCCCGCCGTCAGGATCCATTTGCCGGCGAGACTGCCGCCATAGTGCCGGCGGCCGACCTCGACGAACGTCTCGTAGGTCCCCTGCACGATGCCCTGGCTGCCGATATAGATCCAGGAGCCTGCCGTCATCTGGCCGAACATCATCAGGCCCTGGCGGTCGAGCTCGTTGAAATGATCGAGCGTTGCCCAATGCGGCACCAGGTTGGAATTCGCGATCAGCACGCGCGGCGCGTCGGCATGGGTCCGGAAAATGCCGACCGGCTTGCCGGACTGCACCAGCAGGGTCTGGTCGCCTTCGAGCTTGCGCAAGGACGCGGCAATCCGATCAAAGCTCTCCCAGTCGCGCGCCGCACGGCCGATGCCGCCATAGACCACGAGCTCGCTCGGGCGCTCGGCGACATCAGGGTCCAGATTGTTCATCAGCATGCGCAGCGGTGCTTCCGTCAGCCAGCTCTTGGCGCTGATGTCGGTGCCGCGGGGAGCACGGATGATGCGTTCGTTATCCAGTCGGCGGTTCATGACGGATGTTCCTGCTAAGCAAGTCTTCTAAGTCAGTCTTGGAAATGGATCGGTCGGAAGCACCGCGATCGCAGCGGCGGGCAGCGCGTCGGCTTCGATCAGAGCGGCCGCCCTGGCGAGATCGTCAGCCATGTAGCGGTCGGCGGCGAGCGCCGGAACCTGCTCTCGGAGCGCGGCAATGACCGCAGCGAGCGGCGCGCTCGTTGAATGCGGCGCGCGCAGCGTGATGCCCTGCGCGGCGACCAGCAGCTCGATGCCGAGGATGGCGGCGAGATTGTCGGCCATATCGGACAGCCGGCGCGCGGCATGTGCGGCCATCGAGACGTGATCCTCCTGATTGGCGCTGGTCGGCGTGGAATCGATCGAGCATGGCATCGCGCGCTGCTTGTTCTCGGCATAGAGCGCCGCCGCCGTCACCTCGGCGATCATGAATCCGGAGTTGATGCCGGGCTCGGGCGTCAGGAACGGCGGCAGGCCGAAGTTCAAGGCGGGATCGACGAGGGTCGCGATCCGGCGCTCGCTGGTCGCCCCGATCTCCGAAAGCGCCAGCGCGATCTGGTCGGCGGCGAACGCCACCGGCTCGGCGTGGAAATTGCCGCCTGACACGATCTCGCCGGTCTCGACCAGGACGAGTGGATTGTCGGTGACGGCATTGGCCTCAACGGTCAGCCCGCGGGCGGCCTGCGCAAGCAGGTCGAGCACGGCGCCCGCAACCTGCGGCTGGCAGCGCAGGCAATAGGGATCCTGCACGCGCTCGTCGCCCTCGAGATGCGATTGCCTGATATCGCTGCCGTCAAGCAGCGCGGTCAGGGCGGCGGCCGCAGCGATCTGCCCGTCATGGCCACGCAAAGATTGAATCTCGGGACGAAACGGCACCGTCGACGCCATCGCCGCATCGACCGACAGCGCGCCGGTCACCAGCGCGGCGCACGCCAGGCGATGCGCACGCAGCAGGCCGGAGATGGCGTAGGCGGAGGAAAACTGCGTGCCGTTGATCAGCGCGAGCCCCTCCTTGGGACCGAGCGTCAGCGGCGCGAGGCCGGCGGCGGCAAGCGCTTCGCGGCCCGGCACGGCTTTGCCATCAAGAATTGCCTGTCCCTCCCCGATCATGACCGCGGTCATATGAGCGAGCGGCGCCAGATCGCCGGAGGCACCGACCGAGCCCTGCTGCGGCACCAACGGATAAACGCCGCGCGCCAGCATACCATGCAACTGCTCGATCACTTCGCGGCGCACGCCAGATGCACCGCGACCGAGCGAAATCACTTTCAACGCCATCATCAAACGCACGATCGGCTCGGGCGTGTTCGGACCGACTCCGCAGCAATGCGACAAGATGAGGTTGCGCTGAAGCAGCGCAGTCTGGTCGGGCGCGATGCGCGTCGATGCCAGCTTCCCGAAACCGGTATTGATGCCGTAGACGGGAACGTCGATATGCGCCGCCTTCGCCACGATTTGCGCGGCCGCCTCGACGCGCGGCCAGCACGATAGATCGAGCATGATGGGCGCGCCCGCGAGCACGCGCACCAGGACGTCGAGGCCGACGGTTCCGGGCGTCACGACGACAGGCGCATCCCGATCGCTCATTGCCCCCTCCACACCCGGCTGTGCAGCGGGTTGAAGCCGATGCGGTAGACCAGTTCGGCCGGACGCTCGATGTCCCAGATCGCCAGATCGCACCACTTGCCGGCCTCTAACGTACCGGTCTCGGCGAGCATGCCGAGCGCGCGCGCCCCTTCCCGCGTCACCCCTGTGAGGCATTCGGCGACCGTCATCCGGAACAGCGTTGCGCCCATGTTCATCGCCAGCAGGAGCGAGGTGAGCGGCGAACTGCCGGGATTGCAATCGGTCGCCAGCGCCATGTTCACACCGTGGCTACGGAACAGCTCGACCGGCGGCTTGTGCGTTTCACGAATGAAATAGAACGCGCCGGGCAGCAGGACCGCGACGGTGCCGGCCTTCGCCATCGCCACCGCGCCGGCTTCGTCGGTGCGCTCGAGATGATCGGCCGAGAGCGCCGAGAATTTCGCGGCCAGCGCCGCGCCGCCGAGATTGGACAGCTGATCCGCATGCAGCTTGACCGGCAGTCCGAGCGCACGCGCCGCCTCGAACACCCGTGCCGTCTGCTCTCCGGAAAACGCGATCCCCTCCATGAAGCCGTCGACGGCATCGGCGAGGCCGGCCTTGGCCACGGCCGGCAGCATCTCGTTGCAGACCAGATCGATGTAACCGTCCTTGTCGCCGTTGGCCTCCAACGGCAGCGCATGCGCTCCGAGGAACGACGTGCGGATCGCAACTTGCCGCAGGCGGGCAAGGCTGCGTGCCGCCGCAAGCTGCCGCATCTCGGTCTCGGTATTGAGGCCATAGCCGGACTTGATCTCGACCGTGGTTGCGCCCTCGCCGATCAGCGCGTCGAGCCGCGGCAGCGCGCCGGCGACGAGCTCCGCCTCGGTCGCGTTGCGCGTCGCCGCAACGGTCGAGACGATGCCGCCGCCGGCGCGCGCGATCTCCTCATAGCTCGCGCCCTTCAGGCGCAGCTCGAACTCGTGCGCGCGGTTGCCGCCGAAGACGAGATGGGTGTGGCAATCGACCAGCCCGGGCGTGATCCAGCGGCCGGCACAATCGATCCGTTCAACGGCGTCCGCATCCACAGGAAAGTCCGACGGCACGCCGGCATAGACGATGCGGCCGTCGCGCGCCGCGATCAGGCCTCGCTCGATCTCGCCGAGATCAGTGCGGTCGCTGCGCATCGTGGCGAGCCGGGCGTTGTGCCAGATACGGTCGAAGCGCTCTGCCATGCGATCGTCCCCTCGAGGTGGGATGCTTGACTTATATGTCTAGACATATAATCGTGTCCGGGTTCTGTCCAGCCGGCGTGAAAAAATGACACGACTGCATTTCGCATTCGCGCTGCTGCCTTCGGGCTGGGCCAATGACGTGCAGGTCGTCGTTGTCGATGGCGCGATCGCCTCGGTGACGGCGGGCGTTGCGCCCAGCGCCGGCGACGAACGTCACCAAATGGCGGTTCCGGGATTGGCGAGCCTGCACAGTCACGCGTTTCAGCGCGGCATGGCCGGCCTTGCCGAACTGCGCGGCGACACGACCGATACGTTCTGGACCTGGCGTGAGACGATGTATCGGTTCGCGCTGACCATGACGCCGGACGACGTCACAGCCGTCGCCACCCTGCTCTATGTCGAGATGCTCGAGCGGGGCTTTACCCGTATCGGCGAGTTTCACTATCTGCATCATGATCGGGACGGCGCGCCCTACGCCAATCTCGCCGAGATGGCCGTACGCATCGCAGAGGCCGCCGACGCCTCCGGCATCGGGCTCACGCTGCTGCCGAGTTTCTATGCTCACAGCACGTTCGGCGGCGCCGCACCGCATGCCGGGCAACGTCGCTTCATCTGCTCGGTCGATCAGTTCGCCGCGCTGATGGCCGCCTCGCGCGAGGCAATCCGAAAACTTCCCGGCGCCAACATCGGCATCGCTCCGCATAGCCTGCGCGCCGTGGCGCCGGATGAGCTGGCGGCGATCATCCCGCTTGCCGGGGCGGACCCGATCCACATCCACGCCGCCGAACAGGTGCGCGAGGTGGAGGATTGCCTTGCCTGGTCAGGACAGCGGCCGGTGCAATGGCTGCTCGAACATGCGCCCGTCGATCGACGCTGGTGCCTCATTCACGCGACCCACATGACGGAGCAGGAAGTCAATGCACTCGCCGGCAGCGGCGCGGTTGCCGGCCTTTGCCCCGTCACCGAAGCAAGTCTCGGCGACGGCATCTTCTCGGCGCGCGAATTCCTCGCCGCGGGCGGCCGGTTCGGCATCGGAACCGATTCCAATGTGCTGGTCGGCGTCGCCGACGAACTGCGCCAGCTCGAATACGGTCAGCGGCTGAAACACCGCGAGCGCAATGTGCTCTCGGGGCGTCCCGGCACATCCACCGGCCGCGCCCTGTTCGACCAGACGCTCGCTGGCGGCGCGCAGGCTCTGGCACAGACCAAGGCCGGGCTTGCGCCCGGCGCGCGCGCCGACATCGTCAGCCTCGACACCGCGCATCCGTCCCTCGCGGGACGGTCGGGCGATGCGGTTCTCGACGGCTGGCTGTTTGCAACCGGCAGCGACGCGATCGACTGCGTCTGGGCCGGCGGCGACAAGGTGGTCGCGGGCGGACGGCACCGGCTGCGCGACAAGGCGCGCGAGCGGTTCAATGCGAGCGTGCGGAGGCTCGTCGCATGAGTCTCGCCTCCGACCAGGCCAAGCCCGGCGCGGCGAACAAGCCGACACTCTACAAGCGCATCCGGCTCGACATCGAGACGCGGATCCTGACCGGCGAATGGCCGCCCGGGCATCGCATCCCCTTCGAACACCAGCTGATGGCGCGCTATCGCTGCTCGCGCATGACGGTGAACAAGGCGTTGTCGGAACTGGCGCAGGCCGACCTGATCGAGCGGCGGCGGCGTGCCGGCTCATTCGTGCGCCGTCCGCAGCATCTGTCGGCGGTGCTCAAGATCGCCGACATCCGCGCCGAGATCACCGCGCTCGGCCGCAGCTACGGCTATCAGCTGATCGAATGCCGGCGGCGTACCGCGACATCGGCCGATCGCGCCCGGCTCGGCGTCAGCACGGCCGGCAAGGTAGTCGCGATCGCCTGCCGGCACAGCGCCGACAATGTGCCGTTCGCCGTCGAGGACAGACTGATCGATCTCTCCACGGTCCCGGAAGCTGCAACCGCGGACTTCGCCCGCGAACCGCCGGGATCATGGCTGCTGCACCACGTGCCGTGGACCGAAGCCGAGCATACGATCAGCGCCGTCGTCGCCGACGACCGCACGGCAAAGGCGCTCGACATCGCGGTCGGCGCGCCCTGCCTCGTGATCGACCGCTACACCTGGCGCAGCGCACGCACGGTGACGGCGGTGCGGCTGCATTATCCGGGCGAGACGCATCGCCTGGTGGCTCGCTTCAAGGGAGGCTGAGGACGCCTTGCGCGGCATATTTCATGCAATGCATCATGGGCCATCGTCCGCCGACATGCTTCATGCGGCAATCCGCCGCGACTGACGTGAAGACATCAACTGGGTTCAATCCATCGTTCAAGGGGTCGACAATCATGCGTTCCTTCAAGCTATTGCCCGCAATCGCAGTGTTGCTCGCGTCCACGGGCGCGTTCGCGGATGACGTCAAGGTCGGCGTCGGCATCTCCGGATGGACCGGCTTCGCGCCGCTGACGCTCGCCAAGGAGGCCGGCATCTTCAAGAAGAACGGCCTCGACGTGACCCTGAAGAAGATTCCGCAGAAGGACCGCCATCTCGCGATCGCCTCGGGCGACATCCAGTGCGCGGCCACCACGGTCGAGACCTGGATCTCCTGGAACGCCAATGGCGTCGCGACCAAGCAGATCTTCCAGCTCGACAAGAGCTATGGCGCCGACGGCATGGCCGTGCGCAACGACGTCGCCGCGATCAAGGACCTCAAGGGCAAGACCGTCGCGGCATCGGCGCCGGGTACCTCGCCCTATTTCGCGCTGGCCTGGATGCTGAAGAAGAACGGCCTCACGGTGAAGGACGTCACCGTGGTGAATCTGGAGCCCGCCGCCGCGGCGCAGGCCTTCGTCTCCGGCCAGAACGATGCCGCGATGACCTACGAACCCTATCTGTCGACCGTGCGCGCCGCTCCCGACAAGGGCAAGATCATCGCGACCACGCTCGACTACCCGATCGTGATGGATACCTTCGGCTGCACGCCGAAATTCCTGACCGACAATCCGAAAGCTGCGCAGGCGCTGGCCAACAGCTATTTCGAGGCGCTCGACATGATCGCCAAGGACCAGGCCAAGTCCTACGAGATCATGGGCGCTGACGTGAAGCAGACCGGCGAGCAGTTCGGCAACTCGGCAAAGTACCTGCGCTGGCAGGACAAGGCCGCCAACCAGAAATTCTTCGCCGGCGACTTCCTCACCTTCAACAAGGACGCCGCTGAGTTGCTGCTCGAGGTCGGCATCATCAAGGCCGCGCCGAAGGTCGAGGACATCTACGACGCCAGCTTCATCAAGTAACGCAGCAACCCTTTCCACCGGTCCCGCATCGCGACACAGCGGGCGGGACCGGCGCATAAGCTACGCCCGGATCATCTGATGCGTCCTCTCGAGCCCACGACATCGAAGCAGCGCGTGGCCTATGGCCTCGCCTTCTTCGTGCTGTTCGTCGCCCTCTGGTCCTGGGCAACGTTCGGCGGCCACGTGTCGAAGACCTTCCTCGCCAACCCGCTCACCATGGTGCAGGAAGGCTATGAGCTGCTCGCCAAGCAGGGCTTTCTGTTCGACATCGGGATGACGATCTGGCGCGTGATCGGCGGGTTTGTGCTTGCTGCCGTCATCGCGGTGCCGCTCGGCGTTTTGATGGGAGCCTACAAGCCAATCGAGGCCTTTCTCGAGCCGTTTGTGTCCTTTGCGCGCTATCTGCCGGCATCCGCCTTCATCCCGCTGCTGATCCTGTGGGCGGGCATCGGTGAGTTGCAGAAGCTGCTTGTGATCTTCATCGGCGCGGTGTTTCAGATCATCCTGATGGTGGCCGTCACCGTCGGTGCCACAAGGCGCGACCTGGTGGAGGCCGCCTATACGCTCGGCGCCCGCGACCGCGGCATCATCCGCCGCGTGCTGCTGCCCTCCGCTGCGCCCGAGATCGCTGAAATCCTCCGGCTGGTGCTGGGCTGGGCCTGGACCTACGTCATCGTAGCCGAGCTGATCGGCTCGTCATCCGGCATCGGGCACATGATCACCGACAGCCAGGCGCTGCTCAACACCGGCCAGATCATCTTCGGCATCATCGTGATCGGGCTGATCGGCCTGATCTCCGATTTCCTGTTCAAGGCCTTCAACGCCTGGCTGTTCCCCTGGAAGCTCGCATGACCGCGCTCAGGATCGATCAGGTCTCGCGAACCTTCCGCGCTCGTGCCGGCAACGCGCCGACGAGAGCGCTTGAGCCGACCACGCTCGACGTCGGCGACAACGACTTCGTCACCATCCTCGGCCCCTCCGGATGCGGGAAATCCACCCTGCTCCGGATCATCGCCGGGCTCGACCGGCCGACCAGCGGACGGGTCACGCTCGACGGGCGCGAGGTCACCGGCCCCGGCGCCGACCGTGGCATGGTGTTCCAGTCCTACACTCTGTTCCCCTGGCTGACGGTGCGGGAGAATATCGCATTCGGCCTGCGCGAGCGCGGCGTTGCGCAAGAAGAACGCCATGAGATCGCCGACGCGTTCATTCGCCGGGTCGGGCTGTCGGGCTTCGAAAATCACTGGCCCAAGCAGCTGTCAGGCGGCATGCAGCAGCGCACCGCGATCGCCCGGGCACTGGCCAACGATCCGAAGATCCTGCTGCTCGACGAGCCGTTCGGCGCGCTCGACAACCAGACGCGGGCACTGATGCAGGAGATGCTGCTCGGCATCTGGGAGCGCGACCAGAAGACGGTGCTGTTCGTCACCCACGACATCGAGGAAGCGATCTTCCTCGGCAGCCGCGTCATCGTCATGAGCGCGCGGCCCGGCCGCATCAAGGCCGAGATCGCGGTCGACCTGCCGCATCCCCGGTCCTACAAGATCAAGACCACGCCCGAATTCGTCGCCCTGAAGGAGCGGCTGGTGGAAGAGATCCGCACCGAGGCCCTGAAGGTCGCCGAACAGGCCTGAGAGCCTGTTTCTCCGTCATGCCCGGCCTGTGCCGGGCATCCACGTCTTTGCTTCAATCGGACAAGAAAGACGTGGATGGCCGGGACAAGCCCGGCCATGACGAAGCAGCGCCAGTTGAGGAAAGCCGACGATTGGCTGCGCTGTCAGTGGCTGATCATCCAGGGACGCGCGGTGGGAAACCCCTTGGCGCCGCTCTTGGTCTTGGTCATCAGCCGTGCCGGCTTCTTCCTTCCCGTCGAGCAGCAGCCGCAGCCCGGGCCGTGCGCGGCCTTATATTGATCGAGCGTCTTCGGCGCGTGCCGGCTCTGCTCATTGGTGGCGTGCGCCTTGCGCTTGTCCGAGGGCATGCAGAAGAACGCCGGCGCGGTGAGGATCACGCGCAGCGACGTCGCCTCGCATTGCGGGCAGTCCTGCGGCAGGTCGCATTCCGCCATCGGCCGCATGTCGGTGAACGGGCCGCAGTCGTTGCAGAGATATTCGTAGATCGGCATTTCCTTAATCCTTGCGCAGTCGTGCGTGACATTCGGCGATGGATGCGGGGCGGCCGATACGCAGCCGTCCCGCACCCTTCGCGCAGGGATCACCTAAAGGATCACTTGTCCGGTGAGATCGGCATCTGCACGTCGCCCTTGATGTGCTTGATCGGTCCCGCCGACGACGGCATGACGTCGAAGTCGAAGATCTCCGTCGGCAGCCACAGCGTGGCACAGGCATTCGGCACGTCGACGACGCCGGAGATGTGGCCCTGGCACGGCGCGGTGCCGAGGATCGAGTAGGCCTGGGCGCCGGAGTAGCCGAACTTCTTCAGATATTCGATCGCGTTCAGGCAGGCCTGGCGATAGGCGATGTGGACGTCGAGATAGTGCTGCTTGCCGGCCTCGTCGACCGAGATGCCTTCGAAGATCAGATAGTCCTTGTAGTTCGGCGTGATCGGCGACGGCTTGAACACGGGGTTCTTGATACCGTATTTCGAGACGCCGTCCTTGATGACATCGACCTTGATGTGCAGCCAGCCGGCCATTTCAATGGCGCCGCAGAAGGTGATCTCGCCGTCGCCCTGGCTGAAATGCAGATCGCCCATCGAGAGCCCGCCGCCCGGCACATAAACCGGGAAGTAGATCTTCGAGCCGCGCGACAGATCCTTGATGTCGCAATTGCCGCCATGCTCGCGCGGCGGCACGGTGCGGGCGCCCTCGAGGCCGATCTTGGCCTTGACGTCGCCCTTGGCCCGGCCCGCATGGGCGGTCGGCGCGAACGGCGGGTTGGCGAGGCCCGGCACGCGGGTCGGGTTGGTCGCGATCAGTTCCGCTTCGCGTGCGTTCCATGCGGCAAGCATCTTGGCGTCGGGCAGACAGCCGATCAGGCCGGGATGGATCAAGCCGGCGAAGTTCACGCCGGGAATGTGCCGCGACGAGGTGTAGAGGCCCTTGATGTCCCAGATCGACTTCTGTGCCAGCGGGAAATGGTCGGTGAGGAAGCCGCCGCCATTCTGCTTGGAGAAGAAGCCATTGAAGCCCCACAGGCTCTCCTTCAACGGACCAACGTCGAGCAGGTCGACGACGAGGAGATCGCCGGGCTCGGCGCCCTTGACGCCGATCGGGCCGGACAGGAAGTGCACGATCGACAGATCGATATCGCGCACGTCGTCGGCTGAATCGTTGTTCTTGATGAAGCCGCCGGTCCAGTCGACGGTCTCGATGATGAAGTCGTCGCCGGGGCTGACCCACTCGACGATCGGAACCTCCGGATGCCAGCGGTTATGGATCTTGTCGTTTTCATAGGCCGACTTGCTGAGATCGACCTTGATCAGTGTATCTGGCATCGCATTGCTCCCCTTCGTTTACTGGTGGTTACACAGACAGATATTTCGAGATCTGCGCGGCATCGACGCTGGCGCGCGGATCGTCGCGGACGATCTCGCCGTTCTCGATGACGAGCACGCGGTCGGCGATGTCGAGCGCGAAGCTCAGGACCTGTTCGGAGACCACGATCGACAGCCCGCGCTCGTCGCGGATCCGCTTCAGGGTGCGCGCCATGTCCTTGATGATCGACGGCTGGATGCCTTCGGTCGGCTCGTCCAGCAGCAGCACCTTCGGCTTGGTCGCCAGCGCGCGGGCGATCGCGAGCTGCTGCTGCTGTCCACCCGAGAGATTGCCGCCGCGGCGGCCCTTCATCTCGAGCAGCACCGGAAACAGCTTATAGATGTCGCCCGGTACCTCGGAGCCGCCTGACACCACGAGCCCGGTCTCGATGTTCTCCTTCACCGTCATCGTGGAGAAGATCATGCGACCCTGCGGCACATAGGCGAGCCCCTTCGCGACCCGCTCGTAGCTCTTCATCGCGCCGAGCTCGGTGCCGTCCATGGTCACCTTGCCGCTCTTGGCCGGCAGGATGCCCATCAGCGACTTCATCAGCGTGGTCTTGCCCATGCCGTTGCGGCCCATGATCGCGACGATCTCGTTGGGTGCCACCGAGACGTTGAGGCCGTGCAGCACCTCGCTCTGGCCGTAGGCGACGTGAAGATCATTGATTGCCAGCATCGTCCCAGTTCCTCAGTGGCCCAAATACACTTCGATGACTTTCGGATCGTTCTTGACGTGCTCCATCGTCCCCTCGGACAGGATCTGTCCCTGGTGCAGCACCGTGACCTTGTGCGCGATGTCCTCGACGAACTTCATGTCGTGCTCGATCACCAGCACCGAACGGTCCTTGATGATGCGGTTGAGCAGCTCGGCCGTCTTGGCGCGCTCGGACACGCTCATGCCGGCGACCGGCTCGTCGAGCATTAGGAGGTCCGGGTCCTGGATCAGCAGCATGCCGATCTCGAGCCACTGCTTCTGGCCATGGCTCAACTGGTCGGCATAAGTATTGAGCTTGTCCTTCAGGAAGATCATCTCGGCGACCTCCTCGACCCGCTGCCTGACGGTATCGTCGCGCTGGAAGGTCAACGAGCCGAACACGGTGCGGCCGCGCGGGAAGGAAATCTCGAGGTTCTCGAACACGGTGAGATCCTCGAACACCGACGGCGTCTGGAACTTGCGTCCCACCCCGGCCTGCACGATCTCGTTCTCGCGCAACCTGGTCAGCTCCTGGCCACGGAACTGGATCGAGCCTGACGTCGCCCTGGTCTTGCCGCAGATCAGGTCGAGCACCGTGGTCTTGCCGGCGCCGTTCGGGCCGATGATGACGCGGATCTCGTTCTCCTCGACATAGAAGGAGAGATCGTTCACCGCCTTGAAGCCGTCGAAGGACACAGTGAGACCGGAGACCGCGAGCAGGAAGTCCTTGGGCTGATGGCCGACGAGCATGATGATCCCTCCTCACTCGGCCGGTGCGCCGTCGGCGATCAGGCCGGCCGCCGATTTCGATTTGCGTGATGCCAGCAGGCGATCGATGCGCGGCTGGACGTGGTCCGCCCAGATGCCGGAGAGCCCGTTCGGGAATGCGAGTACGACAGCGATGAACAGCGCGCCGAGGCCGAACAGCCAGAGCTGCGGGAAGGACTCTGAGAGGCTGGTCTTGGCGAAATTGACCAGGAGGGCGCCCCAGACCGCGCCGAAGATCGACATCCGGCCGCCGACCGCGGTGTAGATCACCATCTCGATCGACGGCACGATGCCGACGAAGGATGGCGACATGAAGCCGACCTCGAGCGTGAACATGGCGCCGCCGATCGCAGCAAACACCGCCGCGGCGCAGAACGCGAAGATCTTGAAGTTGGCGACGCTGTAACCGGAGAAGCGCACGCGATCCTCCTGCTCCCGCATTGCCACCAGGATGCGCCCGAGTTTTGTCAGGCGGATGAACTGCGCGACGCAGATGCAGCCGAACAGCAGCACAACCTCGACGAAATACAGAATGAACTTGGCGTGATCGGTGCGGATGTCCCAGCCGTGCAGCGTGCGCAAGTCGGTAATGCCGTTGATGCCGCCGGTGTAGCCTTGCTGCCCGACAATCAGGATAGTGAGGATCGCGGCGATCGCTTGCGTGATGATGGCAAAGTACACGCCGCCGACCCGGCGCTTGAACATCGCGGCACCGATGATCAGCGCGAAGACCGCGGGAACCAGCAAGATCGCAAGCAGCGTGACCGGGAAGCTGTGGAACGGCTTCCAGAAGAAAGGCAGCGAGGTGAGCTGGTTCCAGTCCATGAAGTCGGGGATGCCCGGCGTCGACTGGATCTTGGTGTTCGCGACCGACGACGCCTCGAGCTTGAGGTACATCGCCATGCAGTAGCCGCCGAGGCCGAAGAACACGCCCTGCCCCAGGCTCAGGATGCCGCCATAGCCCCAGCACAGCACGAGGCCGATCCCGACGAAGGCGTAGGTCAAATATTTGGCGACGAGGTTGAGGCGGAAGATATCCAGCGACAGCGGCAGGACGAGAAACAACAGCACCGCGAGCGCAAGGAAGCCGAGCAGTTCGGAGCGATTGAAAAAGCGCGAGTTGATGATCATGACCAGCCTGCTTGTTCTTATTTGCGGACCTTGAGCGCGAAGAGCCCCTGCGGACGCACCATCAGGATCGCGACGATCGTCAGCAGCGTGATCACCTTGGCCATCGATCCGGACAGGAAGAATTCCAGCGTCGATTGGGTCTGCGAGATCGAGAAGGCGGAGGCGATGGTGCCGAACAGCGAAGCCGCACCGCCGAACACGACGACCAGGAAGGTGTCGACGATGTAGAGCTGGCCGGCGGTCGGTCCGGTCGAGCCGATCATGGTGAAGGCCGAGCCGGCGATCCCGGCGATGCCGCAGCCGAGGCCAAAGGTGTAACGATCGACCTTCTCGGTGTTGATGCCGACGGCGCCCGCCATCACGCGGTTCTGCACCACGGCGCGTACCTGCTTGCCCCAGCTTGACCAGAACAGCACATAGGCGACCGCGATCGTGATCAGGATGGTCAGCGCCATCACGAACATGCCGTTGATCGGAATCTGGATGGAGTCGGTCGCCTGCCAGGAGCCCATCATCCATTCCGGCAGTTCGACGCCGACCTCGCGCGCGCCGAAGACCGAACGATAGGCCTGCTGCAGGATCAGGCTGAGGCCCCAGGTCGCCAGCAGCGTGTCGAGCGGACGCTTGTAGAGATGGCGTATCAGCGCCCACTCGACCAGCATGCCGAGCGCGCCTGACGCAATGAACGCGAGGATCATTGCGATGAAGAAGTAACCGGGGAACAGCCAGGGCGCGACGTGCTGCACGGCGTTCGACGTCATCCAGGTGACGTACGCCCCCAGGATCATGAACTCGCCATGGGCCATGTTGATGACGCCCATCTGGCCGAAGATGATGGCAAGCCCCAGCGCCATCAGCACATAGACGGAGAACAGGATGAGCCCGGCAAATCCCTGCATCGCAAGGATGGCGCCGAGATCGCTGATCGAATAGTCGCCGAACATCTGGTCCTCCGTCATTCCAAGGGGCACGCGCCGCCGGTCAAGCGACGCTCGTTCCGTGGCGTGGACGATGACGTCCACGCCACGATGCGTTGTGGAGCTTCGTAGCCCGGGTGAGCGGGTGCGATACCCGGGACGGTCCCGCATATCGCCCCGCTCATGAGGGCTACTGGCTCACTGGTAGCCCTTGGGGAACGGATCCGGCTCGACGAGATCGGCGGTCTCGTAGATCAGCTCATACTGGCCATCGGCCTTGGCGCGTCCGACGCGGGTCTTCGACCAGAGGTGATGGTTCTCGTGGATCCGGACGTAACCTTCCGGCGCGCCCTTGAACTCGACGCCGGGCGACGCCGCCGCCACCTTGTCGATGTCGAAGGAGCCGGCCTTCTCCACCGTCAACTTCCACAGCCACGGGCCGAGATATGCAGCCTGGGTGACGTCTCCGATCACGGTCTTCTCGCCCCACATTTTCTTGAACGCGGGCACGAAGGCCTTGTTGTTCGGATTGTCGAGCGACTGGAAGTACTTCATGCAGGCATAGGCGCCGGCAATGTTCTCGCCGCCGATGCCGTCGATCTCGTCCTCGGTGACCGAGATCGTGAGCAGCGTCTGCTTGGACAAGTCGATGCCGGCCGCCTTGAGCTGCTTGTAGAATGCGACGTTGGAGCCGCCGACGATGATCGCGTAGATCACGTCCGGCTTGGTCAGCTTGATCTTGTTGATGACCGAGTTGAACTGGGTCGAGCCGAGCGGGAAGTATTCCTCGCCGACCACTTTGCAGCCTTGCAGATGGTTCTCGATGTGCTTGCGCGCGATCTTGTTCGAGGTGCGCGGCCAGATGTAGTCCGAGCCGAGCAGGTAGAAGCTCTTGGCGCCCTTGGTCTTGTTGACCCAGTCGAGACCGGCGATGATCTGCTGGGTCGCCTCCTGCCCCGTGTAGATCACGTTCTTGGACTGCTCGAGGCCTTCATAGAAGGTCGGGTAGTACAGCATGCCGTTGTACTGCTCGAACACCGGCAGCACCGCCTTGCGCGAGGCCGAGGTCCAACAGCCCATCACGGCCGCGCATTTGTCGTTGACCAGCAGCTTCTTGGCCTTTTCCGCGAAGGTCGGCCAGTCGCTGGCGCCGTCTTCCTGGATGAACTTGATCTTGCGGCCGAGCACGCCGCCGGCGGCATTGATCTGCTCGATCGCGAGCTTCTCGGCCTCGACCGACCCGGTCTCGGAGATCGCCATGGTGCCGGTGACGGAATGCAGGATGCCGACCGTGACTTCGCTATCGGTGACTGCAAGACCCGTGGTGTTGACCGCAGAGGTTGCAGGAACGTCGGCAAATGCCGGACGGCCCAGCATCGAAACGGCCGGCAATGCCGCCATTCCCATCAAGAGCTTGCGCCGGAGCGGAGACTTCAGGCCTGGTTTTGGTTCGTCTGACATGAGCACCCCATCTGGTTCGAGAACGCTTATTGATCAGGCGAGGATTGCTCACTTTTGTGCAGCGCACTGATACGTGAGATCGCGTATACTGCACCGCAAAATAGCGACGTAGGTTTTTGGTACGGGATTTGCCCGCGATCAGCGCATCGTGGACCAGGAGTTCAAACGAGTGGCAGGGCGGCAGCGGATAGACCGCGTCAGGCGCCAGTACAATCAATGGGTCGCCAACCAGACGCTGGAAGACTACGCGCTGCGCTTCACCGCCAAGAGCGCGCGGCGCTGGTCCGCCGCCCGCGTCGCCAACACCGCGCTCGGCGCGATCTCCTTCCTCGCGCTGGAGGCGATCGGCGGCACCATCACGCTGAACTATGGCGCGATGAATGCCTCCGCCGCGATCCTGGTCGTCAGCGTCATCATCTTCCTCTGCGGGCTGCCGATCGCCTACCATGCCGCGAAAAGCGGCATCGACATCGACCTGCTGACCCGCGGCGCCGGCTTCGGCTATATCGGCTCGACCATCACCTCGCTGATCTACGCCTCCTTCACCTTCATCTTCTTCGCGATCGAGGCGGTGATCCTGGCCAGCGCGCTCGACATGTGCTTCGGCATCCCGCGGCCGATCGGCTATTTGATCAGCGCAGTCGTGATCATTCCGCTGGTTATCTACGGCATCACGCTGATCAGCCGCTTCCAGCTCTGGACCCAGCCGCTGTGGATCATCCTCCACATCATGCCGTTCGCGGCGATCGCCTGGGCCAATCCGCATTCCTTCACCGAGTGGCGCAAATTCGCCGGCGATCACGGCGATCCCGCAGGGAATCTCGACCTGCTGCTGTTCGGCACCGCCGCCTCCGTCGTGTTCGCGCTGGTGGCGCAGATCGGCGAGCAGGTCGACTTCCTGCGCTTTCTGCCGCGCGACCGCCGCACCTCGCGCAAGGCCTGGTGGATCGCGCTGCTGAGCGCCGGTCCCGGCTGGATCGTGCTCGGCGCGCTCAAGCTACTGGCCGGTTCGTTCCTGGCCTTCTTCGCGCTCAGCCACGGCGTCTCGGCCGAGCACGCGGCCGAGCCGGCCAACATGTATCTCGAAGCGTTCCGCTACGTGCTGTCGCAGCCGGATCTGGCAATGGCGCTGACCGGGACGTTCGTGATCCTGTCGCAGGTCAAGATCAACGTCACCAACGCCTATGCCGGCTCGATCGCCTGGTCGAATTTCTTCTCCCGCCTCACCCACTCGCATCCCGGCCGCGTGGTGTGGCTGGTGTTCAATGTCGTCGTCGCGCTGCTGCTGATGGAGATCGGCGTCTACAAGGCGCTGGAGCAGACGCTCGCGCTCTACTCCAACGTCGCGATCGCCTGGGTCGGCGCGCTGGTGGCCGATCTCGTCGTCAACAAGCCGCTCGGCCTGCGGCCGCAGCACATCGAGTTCAAGCGCGCCCATCTCTGCGATATCAATCCGGTCGGCGTCGGCGCGATGACGATCGCCACCGTGGTCTCGATCAGCGCGTTCTACGGCCTGTTCGGCCCGACCGCGAAGGCGCTGTCGGCCTTCGTTGCGCTTGCGGTCGCGTTCGTCACGGCTCCCCTGATCGCCTGGGCCACCGACGGCAAGTACTACATCGCCCGCAAGCCGAAGCGGAGCTGGCAGAACATTGAATCGATCCAGTGCTGTATCTGCGAGCATGCGTTCGAGCCCGAGGACATGGCCTCCTGCCCGGCCTATGCCGGCCCGATCTGCTCACTGTGCTGCTCGCTCGACGCACGCTGCCATGACCTCTGCAAGCCGCATGGCCGGATCGGCGCACAGGTCTCGGACGCGCTGGGCAAGGTGATGCCGCAGCCGATCTACGCCCGCCTCAATTCACAGCTCGGGCATTACCTCGGCGTGTTCGCCGTCTCGGCCGGCCTCGTGGCGCTGGTGCTCGGCCTGATCTACCTGCAGACCACGGCAGCCGTGCATGCCAACGAATTGCTGGCCGACGTGCTCTGGAAGGTGTTCTTTGCGCTGACCCTGATCATCGGCGTCGTCGCCTGGCTGTTCGTGCTGGCGCAACAGAGCCGGCGCGCCGCGGAAGCGGAAACGCGGCGGCAGACCACGCTGCTGATCCAGGAGATCGACGCCCACAAGCGCACCGATGCCGAACTGCAGCGCGCCAAGGAAGTCGCCGAGTCAGCCAATCTCGCCAAGAGCCGGTACGTCGTGGGCCTCAGCCACGAGCTGCGCTCGCCGCTGAATGCGATCTCCGGCTACGCGCAATTGCTGGAGCAGGACGATAGCCTGCAGGTGCGGCCGCGCGAGCAAGTGCGCGTCGTCCGCCGCAGCGCCGATCATCTGTCTGGGCTGATCGACGGCATCCTCGATATCTCCAAGATCGAGGCCGGCCGGCTCTACCTGTCGCGCGACGAAGTGCGGCTGAACGATTTCCTCGAGCAGCTGGTCGGCATGTTCCGCCTGCAAGCCGCAGCAAAAGGCATCGACTTCGTGTTCAAACGGCCGGCCGTGCTGCCCGTCGTCGTCTATGCCGACGAGAAGCGGCTGCGGCAGATCCTGATCAACCTGCTGTCGAATGCGATCAAGTTCACGCAATCCGGCCAGGTGCAGTTCGTGGTGCATTACCGCAGCCCGGTCGCAGAGTTCGAGGTGATCGATACCGGGCCGGGCATCCAGCCCGACGACCTCGAGCGGATCTTCGCGCCGTTCGAGCGCGGCGCGCTCGGTGTCAGCCAGCCGCAGACCGGCACCGGGCTTGGCCTCACCATCAGCCGCCTGCTCGCGGGTGTGATGGGCGGCGACATCAAGGTTTTGAGCATGGTCGGCACCGGCAGCACGTTCCGCGTCAAGCTGCTGCTGTCGGAGGTCACCAATCCGCGGCGCGATGCACCGGTCGATGCTCCCGTGTACGGCTATCACGGTCCGCGCAAGACCATCCTGATCACCGACGACGACCCGACCCACCGCGACCTCCTGCGCGAGATCCTGACGCCGCTCGGCTTCATCCTGCTCAGCGCGCCGGACGGGCCAGGCTGTCTTGCGCTCGCGCAGCATTGCCGGCCGGACCTGTTCCTGCTCGATATCTCGATGGCGGGCATGGACGGCTGGACGGTCGCCGAAACCTTGCGCTCCGAAGGCCATCACCAGGCGCGGATCCTGATGATCTCGGCCAGCGCGCTGGAGGCGCATGGCGCGCCGCTGGCGCAACCATTCCATGACGGCTACCTGATGAAGCCGATCGACATCCCGCGGCTGCTCGAGACCATCCGCCAATTGCTCAAGATCGAGTGGCAGTATGAGGCCGAGCCGGCCGCGCCTCCGCAATGGAAGCCCGAGAGCGGTTCGCGGCCGCCGGTGAAATATGTCGAAGAACTGATCAGCCTCGGCCAGCTCGGCTATGTCAGGGCGATCCAGCTCAAGCTCGACGAGATCGGCAACGAGTGTCCCGAACATGCCGACTTCGTCGGCCAGATGCGCACGCTGATCGACCGGTTCGATCTCGATCAATATATGGCGACGTTGAAGACATTGCACAGCTATGACCATTGAACAGAAGAAGCGCGACGTCGCGCTCGTCGTCGACGACTCTCCGGAGACGTTGCGCCTGCTCACCGACGCGCTCGACGGCGCCGGCATGACCGTGATGGTCGCACTTGACGGTGCCTCCGCGATGCGCATCGTCGAACAGATCACGCCCGATATCGTGCTGCTCGATGCCGTGATGCCCGGCATGGACGGTTTCGAGACCTGCCGGCGGCTGAAGCGCGATGCCGGGCTTGACGGCGTGCCGATCATCTTCATGACGGGTCTCGCCGAGACCGAGCACATCGTGCGCGGGCTGGAGGCCGGCGGCGTCGACTATGTGACGAAGCCGATCGTGGTCGAGGAGATGCTGGCGCGCATCCGAGTCCATCTCGCCAATGCGCGGATGACGCAAAGCGCCCGCGCGGCGCTCGATGTCTCCGGCCGCTATCTGCTCGCCGTGAACAGCGCCGGCGCGCTGCTGTGGGCGACGCCGCAGGCACAGCGACTGCTGTCGGATACGCTCGCCGACGCCGCCGACAATTTCGTGCTGCCGGATCCGATGCCGCAATGGCTCGAACAGGCGCAGAAAGGCAAGACCGGATCGAAGACCGCGACCATGGCGTCGTTCCCCGGCAACGAGCAGCTTCGGCTGCAATATATGGGCAAGCTCGGCCCGAACGAATTCCTGCTGCGGCTCGCCAAGGACACCAGCGGCGACATGCCGGCCGAGTTCTCCAGCGAGCTCGGCCTGACCACCCGCGAGGGCGAGGTGCTGTCCTGGCTCTCCAAGGGCAAGACCAACCGCGACATCGCGCAGATCCTCGGCCTCAGCCCGCGCACAGTCGACAAGCATCTCGAGCAGATCTACGCCAAGCTCGGCGTCGAGAACCGCACCGCCGCCGCCGCGATCGCGGTCAACGCAAGGCATCGCAAATCTTGATCTAGCGCCTCTGCGCCTCGCACCGAAACGTACGCGAGGCACGGGGGACGCTACGCATCCACAGTCGGCGAACTGCCTTTCCGATCAGCCGGCACGGCAGATTCCAACGACACGTCGTGTTCCGGCGGCTGCGTCTTTCGCCACTGCGCCGGCGTCACGCCCATGTGGCTCTTGAAGGCGCGCTGAAAGGCGGCCTCCGATTGATACCCGACCATCTCCGCAACGGCGCCGGTCGAAAGCGATGATCCCTTCAACTCGTTTGCCGCAAGTGTCATCCTGATATCGGTGAGCAGATCGCTGGCCGATCGCCCGAGCTTGTCCTGGAACTGCCGCGCCAGCGTCGCGCGCGACATGTTGCAAAGCCGTGCGAGCTCCGGCAGCGACCACGCATGCGCGGGCTCCTTGAACATGGCGGCCACGGCCGGTGCGAGCCTGGGATCGCCGACCAGGGCGAGAAGTCCCCGTGACGTTGCATCGGTCTCGCTGGCAAGCCGCAGCACAAGCGCGAACATTGCCGTGGATAGCGCATTCAGCATGGCGTGGCCGCCCAGATGATCGTCGGCCGTTTCGCTGCGCATCAGGGACACGAGCCCGGCGAGCTGCGCAGCCGTTCCCTTTCCCGCACGCGTGCCGGCATGCACGACAAGACGCGGCGGAAGATAATTGCGCAACAGACGGTCGTGTGGCGGAGCAATCGCGAAGTGCCCGCACAACAGGTCAAGCCGTTCGTCCGATCCGAGGTTTTCGCTGATCGTGAAATTCTCCGCTGCCCGGTTGCGCGCCGGCAGCGGTGTCGCCCCGCTTCCGTCGTGCATCACGTGTCGCGGGTTGCCGGGAAGCAGGAGAATATCGCCGGGCTTCAGCAGCAACGGCCGTCCGCCCGCGGCGTCGTCCAGGATCGCCGAGCCGGCAAGCACCGCATGATAGGGGATTTCACTGGTTACACCCGGTCCCTGCTCGATACGCCAGGGGACGCTGTAGCTGCAGCGCAGGTCGAGCCGCCCGCGCACCGGCATCATCTCGAACAGCCGGCTCAGCCAATCCATAGCCAAATTCCCCTGAAGCAGCACTTGAGACGATTGAGCATATAAACGAGCAATATGAACATTCAATGTCTCAAATCTCGATCCTAATGTCACTCCGCAATCGTTCACCACCCCGAACAAGGAGTGCCACCATGTCTCGTCTCTCAACCCCCAATCTCGAAAGCGATACCGGCCCGTCGGGCCAGATCTACGCCCAGATCAAGAAGGCGATCGGCGCCGTCCCGAACACCTACGCGGCGATTGCGGCCCACGGTCCGGCCGCGCTCAAGTCGATCCTCGCGGCCGATGCCGTGCTGACCGGCGGCAGCCTGCCCCGGCGCGACCTGGAGGTCGTCAAGCTCGTGATCAGCGCAGCCGGCGGCTGCGATTATTGTGTCGCCGCGCATTCGCATCTCGCCAGGCTCGCCGGCGTGAATGCCGATGTGCTCAAGCAGATCCGCAACGGAGCGCCGACCGGTGACGCCCGGCGCGATGCGCTCGTGCATTTCGTCCGCAAGCTCGCGCAGTCGAGCGGCACCGTCAGCGACGGGGATTTCGCCGCGATCAAGTCCGCCGGCTACAGCGACGCACAGCTGGTCGAGATCAGCCTGGCGTTTGCGACCACGGTCTTCACCAACGTCTTCAACCGCATCAACGACACCGACATCGACTTCCCGGCAGTCGCGTGAAGCGACCGGGCGATGTCACGCGAAAAGGATCACGACCATGACCACGCTTGCCAACACCACACAAAATCCGCTTGTCCGCGCGCTTCATAGGTCCGGCCTGCTCGCGGAAGATCTCGACTATCACGTCGTCCGGGCCGCGATGGTGATCATGTTCCTGTTCTTCGGTTACCAGAAGTGGTTTCCGTACGAGTTCGAACGGCTGGTCCCGTTCATCAGCAACGGGCCGCTGATCTGGTGGCTGTACCCAGCGTTCGGCCACGCCGGCGCCAGCTACTTCCTTGGCGCCTCGGAGTGGACGTTCGGTTCGCTGCTGCTCGCGGGCTTCTGGGACAAGCGGCTCGGCGTGCTCGGCGCCCTCGGCTCGACCGGAACCTTCATCGCGACGGTCACCATCATTCCGTTCATGCCTGATGGCTGGGACGTTGCCGCCGGTGGCTTCCCCGCGATGACCGGCAACGTGCCGTTCCTGATGAAGGACGTCGTTCTGCTCGCCGTCTCGCTCTACCTGCTGCGACAGGACGTGGTTCGTCTAATCAGGCAATAGCTGATCACGATTGATCGCCGGTGGGCCTCGGGCGTGCCGGCGATCGCGCGTGGTATTGAGCAGACGCAGCATTTCTCTCGAACACAACGACATGGCAGTCACTATTGCTGCACGGTCCGGCGGCCCATGCTCTTTAAGAACCGAGCCATAACCCATTGCCGAACTTGCATAATGCGTTGAAAATCGGCCACGCGCTCCGCGCGATCGGCTGCGCTGTCGCCCGCTCGACGACGCACCGCCGCTTCCATGCACGAATGATCCGGTAGCTCTCCGGCCATGAACATAGTTCCGCCGCGCGGTCTGCGCTAAGAAGGAGCGCCGGTGTTGTTCTGGGGTGAGTTGATGAAGAAGGACGACGTCACATGCCCGCGTTGCGGGGCTGGATTCCGACGCCTTGAGCTGGCATCCAGGTCAGGAAGTGAGGGCGAGTATCGCTGCCCGGTTTGCGAGACGACCCTCGAGCAGTTCGATGGCGACAAGCTTGTCGCTTACCGCCTGACCATCCAACCCTCGATTCGCGGGTTGAAGACCTAGCGGCCCCGCTGCATGGAATGCCGCCGGAGCAAAATCCGGATCACGATCTCCGCTTCAGGACATAGCTGTCCATGATCCAGCCGTGCCGCTCACGCGCCTCGCGTCGCGCGGCGACGATGCGAGGACCCACCTCTGCCAGTTCTCCCGCCATGACGATCTGATCGGGCATGCCGAGATAGGCGCCCCACCAGATTTGCAGTCCGGCAGGATCCAGCGTCTGGAAGGCGGCGCCGCCGTCGAGCATCACGACCACGGTGTCGAGGCCGGGCGGCCAGCCGCCCTCGCGCAGCCGCCGGCCGGTCGTGACGAGGAACGGCTCGCCGATCTCATTAAGCGGCAGCGCATGCGCCGCGCACAGCGCCTGGATCGACGTGATGCCCGGGATCACCTCGATCGATGGCAACGGATCGAGCCGGCGCGCAATCCGCAGGCTCGAATCGTAGAGCGAGGGATCGCCCCAGATCAGCAGGGCGACGCGTCCCTCCCCGCCGAGATGGCGCGCGATTTCCTTCGACCACGTCGCGGCGATCGCATCGTGCCAATCGTCCACGCCCTTGCGATAGTCCTCCTCACCGGCGTCACGCACCGGCAGGTCGAACTCGGCAATGCGTGTGCGGTCGTTGCTCAACGCTTCCGCGCAGATGGTGCGACGCAACTCGGCGAGATCCGACTTCGCCGTCCCCTTGCGCGGGATCAGGATCAGGTCGGCGGCATTGATCGCGGCGGTCGCGGCGAAAGTGAGCTGCCGGGGATCACCACAACCGATGCCGATCAGAGACAGCGTCAACATAGCCGCGTCACCCTCGTTCCGTCGCCAGCGCACCGAACAGGATAACGGCAGCCGCCGTGGCCGCGCCTGCCTGCGTGAGCTGTTCGGCCAGCGCTGCGATCGTGGTGCGAAGCAGCCGCTCGTCGGCGTGGCCGAGCGATTCCGCCAGCAGTGCGGGAGTGTCGGGCGCGAGGCCGTGCGCGATCAGCCTTGCGGCCAATGCCGGGAAGGTCCGCCGCCCCATATAGACGACGGTGGTCGCTTCCGGATCGGCCAGCGCCGCCCAGTTCAGGTCCGCAGGCAATTCGCCTGTCACATCGGCGCCGGTGACGAACTGGACCCGGCGCGAGGTCAACCGGCGCGTCAGCGGAATGCCGGCCTGCGCGGCGGCAACCGACGCCGAGGTCACGCCGGGAATGATCTCGTAGCCGATGCCGGCCACGCGCAGCGCTTCGATCTCCTCCTCGAGCCGTCCAAAAATGCCGGCGTCACCGGATTTCAGCCGCACCACCCGCACGCCGGCGGCGGCATAATCGACCAGCAGCCGGCTGACATGGTGCTGCTTCGCCGACAGGCGGCCGGCGCGCTTGCCGACCGCGACGAGATTGGCGCCGGAGCGCGCGAGATCGAGGATCGCGCCCGAGGCGAGATCGTCATAGAGCACCACATCGGCCTCGCGTAGCCGAGCCGCTCCCTTCATGGTCAGGAGTTCGGGATCGCCGGGACCGGCCGAGACGAAGGAAACGAATCCGCTCACCGGTCCTCCGCAATCAGATGGAAGAATGTACCCGTCGCACAGCCGCGCCGCGATCCGGTCTCCGCAACGATCGTACCGGTCGCATCACGCACCACCGCGAGCGGCGTGTCGGGCTGCGCGATGATCGTCGAATAGTGAAACTCGTGGCCGCGCAGCCGTGCGCATGGGCCGTGGCCGGGCATCGGTGCGGCAAGCTCGGCGACCCGGTAGCCCAGATGCATGCGGCGCTTGGCATAGCTCGTCTCAAGGCCGAGCAGGCCCGCCATCTCGTGGCGCACGCCGTCGGCGTCGGTCAGCGCGGCGCCCAGCACCATGTAGCCGCCGCATTCGCCGTGCACCGGCCGCGTCGCGGCGAAGGCGCGGAGCCGCCCGAAAAATCGCCTGTTGGCCGCAAGTCGGCCGGCATGCAGCTCGGGATAGCCGCCGGGCAGCCAGCACACATCGGCGCCCGAGTCGGGGCCTTCGTCCGCAAGCGGCGAGAACGTCACGATCTCAGCGCCGGCCGCGCGCCAGGCTTCCAGCATGTGCGGATAGACGAACGAGAATGCGGCATCGCGCGCCAGCGCAATGCGCTGGCCGGGCGGCGTGATGTCCAGCCCACGCACGGCTGGTTGTGGCGACCAGACGCGCGCCGATCGCAGCACGGCGTCGAGATCGACATGCTCGGCGACGAAGCGTGCGGCTTCGTCAATCAGACCGTCGATTTGAGCCTGCTCTTCGGCCTGTACCAGGCCGAGGTGACGCTTCGGCAAGGCGATCTCGGCGTGGCGCGGCAGCGATCCCAATACCGGAATGCCCGCACCTTCCATGGCATTGCGCACCAGCGCTTCATGCCGCGCGCTCGCGACGCGATTGAGGACGACGCCCGCAAGCCGAACGCCGGCGCGAAAATCACGCAATCCCGCCGCGACCGCCGCCGCGGTCTGCGCCTGACCGGAGGGATCGATCACCAGCAACACCGGCCACTCCATCATCTCGGCGATGTCGGCGGTGGCGCCGGTCCCCGAGACGCCCCGCGCGGCGACGCCGTCGAACAGTCCCATCGAGCCTTCCGCCAGCACGAGATCGGCGTCCGCGCCGCGGCCTGCCAAATGCGCGATCGCTTCGCGCGCCATCGCCCAGCTATCGATGTTGACCGACGGGCGTCCCGTGGCGACCGCGTGAAAGGCGGGATCGATGTAATCAGGCCCGCTCTTGAGGCATTGTACCTTGAGACCACGATTGCGATAGGCGCGCGCCAACGCCAGGGTCAGCGTCGTCTTGCCGACACCGGATGCCGGCGCAGAGATGACGAGCCCCGCGGTCATTGCGATGATTCCGGAAAACGCGGCGCCACCCCGACCGGACGGTAGCGACGGTCGTAGTCAGCTGCATAGAGACGGCTCTCGGCGAATTCGTCCGCGCCGAGCGTCTTGCCGACCAGAATGAGCGCAGTGCGTTCGAGCTCGGGGCCGACGGCGGTATCGAGCGTCGCGAGCGTGGCGCGCACGATGCGCTGGTCCGGCCAGCTCGCGCGCCAGACGATCGCAACCGGGCAATCCGCGCCGTAGTGCGGCGTGAGCTCGGCGATGACCTTGTCGAGCAGATGGATCGAAAGATGGATCGCCAGCACCGCGCCGGTCGCGGCAAAGGCTGCGAGCGTCTCGCCATCAGGCATCGCGCTCGCCCGGCCCGGCGTGCGCGTCAGCACCACCGATTGCGCAAGGCCCGGCAGCGTGAGCTCGGCCTCCAGCGCCGCCGCGGCTGCCGAGAAGGCCGGCACCCCCGGCGTGACCGAATAGGGAATCCGCAACGCGCGCAGCCGGCGCAGCTGCTCGCCCATCGCCGACCAGATCGAGAGATCGCCCGAATGCAGCCGCGCGACGTCCTTGCCCTCCGCATGCGCGGCAGCGATCTCGGCGATGATTTCGTCGAGCGAGAGCGGCGCGGTGTTGACGATGCGCGTATCCGGCGGGCAATGCGCCAACACACCTGCAGGCACCAGCGATCCGGCATAAAGACAAACCGAGCACGAGGCGATGAGATCGCGCCCGCGCAGGGTCAGCAAATCGGCAGCGCCGGGTCCTGCGCCGATGAAATGCACCGTCATTCGCCGTCTCCTTCCGCGATCGCCGCAACGGCCATCCGGTCCGGTGACGCGGTCCTGATCGAGATCAGGCGCGCACCGCGCCCTGCTGCAGCGATCGCCGCAGCTTCGGCGACCGAGCCCGTTCCGAATCTCGCCTCGATGAACTCGGATTGCGTTGCAGTCTTTATTTCAGCCAGGACCCCGGCGGGAATGCTCCGGACCGGCAGCCCCAATTCCCGCGCCAAGTCCCTCAATGCCGCCGCATCGGCCTTGTCACTCACCGTTGCAATTGCCGCAAGGCCGTCGGAACCGCCGGCCGCGTCGAGGGCGCCGCGCAAGGACGCGACACTGGCATTGCGCCTGAATCCGAGACCAGCGACCTTCATCGGAGCGCGCTCCATTGCACGATCGGCCGCGCGGCCTTCCAGCCGCGATAGCGGCCCAATGGCTCGGCCTGCGCGATCTCGACCCGCATCAACTCGCCGCCATGACGCTGGTGCAGATCGCAGAGCAGCGCCTCTGTCTCCAGGGTCACCGCATGCGCGACCAGCCGCGTGCCCGGCGCGATCTGCGACCAGATCGCATCGAACATATCAGCGTCGAGGCCGCCTCCGATGAACACCGCATCGGGCGCCGCGAGGTCCGATAAAGCGCCGGGCGCCTCGCCCTCGCTGACTGTGATCCGATGCGTCAAGCCGAAGCTCGCCGCATTGCTGCGGATGTTGGCGGCGCGTTCGGTGCGGGCTTCGACGGCGATCGCCGTCCCTCCACACAGCGCCCATTCGATCGAGATCGAGCCCGAGCCCGCGCCGACATCCCACAGCCGCTCACCGGGCCGCGGCGCAAGCGCCGACAGCGCAAGCGCGCGGACCGGCCGCTTTGTCAGTTGCCCGTCATGCACAAAGAGCGCATCGGCAAGACCCGAGCTGCTTGCGATTCCCTGCGCTCCCCGCGCCTCCAGCGCGACTGCGACCAGGCTCTCGCCTGAATCACCCGCATACGAGTCGGCGCGATGCTGCGTGATAGATTCACGCGGTCCGCCAAGCGCCGCAAGCGTCCATATTGCCGACGCCCCCCAACCACGCTCCGTCAGCCAGCGCGCAAGGTCGGAAGCTGCCTTGCCGTCACGCAGCAGGCAGATGATCCGCGCATCGCGCACGAGATGCGGTAACAACCGTTCAAACGGTGCGGCATGAAGACCGAGACAGACACCATTCTCGATACGCCAGCCCAAACGAGCCGCCGCCAGTGAGAACGTCGACGGCGAGGAGTGCGCGACCCACTCGCCGGCCTGCAGCTTCTCGACAAGGCTTCCGCCGACGCCATGCCAGAACGGATCGCCCGACGCGAGCACCACCGTCGGACGGCCGCGACAGCTCAGCACGATGTTCGCATCGAACGGCACCGGCCAGGCACGGCCGCGGTCGGCGATGCCGGCGAGCGCGAGGTGCCGTTCGCCGCCGAAAACTGTTTCGGCTTCACGGAGCGCCTTTCGGCTTGCATCGGAGAGGCCGGCAAGGCCATCTTCGCCGATGCCGATGATGGTCAACCAGGGATTATCCATGATGCGCGCCCTGATCCTGGGCGGAACGGCCGATGCCAATCTGCTCGCCGCTGCGATCGCAAGCGCGGGGATCGACGCGGTCTATTCCTATGGCGGCCGCACCCGTGCGCCGGCTGACCAGCCATTGCCGGTCCGCAGCGGTGGTTTCGGCGGCGTCAGCGGTCTTGCCGACTATCTGCAACGCGAAGCCATCACGCATGTGGTCGATGCGACGCATCCCTTCGCGGCCGAGATGAGCCGCAACGCCATCGCGGCGTGCGCGCAGACCGCAACGCCGCTGCTCGCGCTCGAACGCGCGCCCTGGGACAAAACCTCCGGTGATCGCTGGATCGAGGTCGCGGACGTCGTATCCGCAGCCGCGGCCTTGCCGGACAGCCGCGCCAGCGTGTTCCTCGCGATCGGCCGCCAGCATATCGCGCCGTTCGGCAACCGGCCGCAGCATGCCTATACGTTGCGTTTCGTCGACCCGCCCGAGCAAGCGCTGCCATTGCCCGATGCCGACGTCATCGTCTCGCGCGGCCCCTTCACGCTCGAGGGCGAACTCGCGATGATGCGCGCACGTCGCATCGAGTGGATCGTCGCCCGCAACTCCGGCGGAACCGGCGCGCGCGCCAAGATCGACGCCGCCCGCGTGCTCGGCCTTCCCGTTATCATGATCACGCGGCCGCTGCTGCCCGACAGGCCGCGGATGGAAAGCGTGAGCGAGGTGATGCAATGGCTCGGTCATCGGACCTGCCTCGGCGCATAGACCCAGCGGCCGACCCGCCGTGTCGCCGAATTGCCGACGATCACGAGCGTCCGCATGTCGGCCATGTCTGGCCTTGCGTCGCGCAGTTCGACCGTCTCGATCCGCTGCTCGGGCGTGCTGACGGAGCGCGCGAACACCACGATCCGCTCGTCACAGCCGGCCTCGCGCAAGATCTCGAGCGCGCGCCCAAAACCTTCCGGCCGGCTGGCCGAGCGCGGATTGTACATCGCGATCGCGAAATCCGCTTCGGCCGCAAGCCGCAGGCGTTTCTCGATCAGCGGCCAGGGCTTGAGATTGTCGGAGAGATTGATCGCGCAGAAATCATGACCGAGCGGCGCGCCGGCGCTTGCCGCCGCCGCCAGCATCGCCGTCACGCCGGGCAGAACGCGAATCGGCAGGTCGTGCCATTGCGGCGCGTCCTCCAGCGCTTCGAACACAGCCGATGCCATCGCAAACACGCCGGGATCGCCTGAGGAAACCACGACGACGTGGCCTCCTTCCGACGCGAGCCGCAGCGCGTCAGCGGCGCGCTGCAACTCCACGCGATTGTCCGAGGGATGCAGCGTGAGCCCGGCGCGCGGCGGCACGCGCGTCACATAGGGCGCATAGCCGACGATGTCGGTCGCGGCCGCGAGCGCAGCAGCGACCTCCGGCGTGATCAGCGCCTCGGCGCCCGGTCCGAGCCCCGCGATGGTCAGCGTGCCGGTCATTGCGCGACCTCCCTGCGCCGCCCCTGCCCGTGCACCAGCACGATCGCAAAATAGGGACAATCGGCCTCGCCGACATCTGCAAGCCGTGCGACGCGCTGATCCGGCATGGTGCCGCGTTCGACCAGCCACGCATCATCGAGGCGCCCCGCGAACGCCAGCGCGCGGCGAATCTTCGGAAGATTGCGACCGGTCTTCATCACGACCAGCGCGTCGGAGCTGCGCATCCGCTCGGCGAGCTCCGCCTCCGGCAGCGTCCCCATCAGAACGGTCGTCACATCGTCGGCCAGCGCAATCGGCTGCCCCACCGAATTCCAGCAGCCGACCATGCCGGGAATGCCGGCGATCACCTCGATCTCGACACGCCCCTGCAGCCGCGCATGCAGATGCATGAACGAACCATAGAAATAGGGATCGCCCTCGCAGAGCACGACGATGTCGATCGCGCGCGCAAATCGCGCCAGGCGCTCGGCCCATTCGTCATAGAAGTCGGCCAGCAGGCGCGCATAGTCCGGACTGTCGAACGCGATTTCCGTGGTGACCGGATATTCCATCGGATATTCGCTGACGTCTGCGGCGAGCAAGCCTTCGACAATGCGGCGTGCCTGCCCCGGCTGGCCCTTCTTGCGAAAATAGGCGACGTGCTTCGCGGCACGCACAACGCGGTCGGCACGCACGCTCATCAGGTCCGGATCGCCTGGGCCGAGGCCGCAGCAGATGATGCGTCCCATCGCTATTCGCTCCGGCTCGCCAGCGCATTGACGGCGGCAACCGTGATCGCCGAACCACCGAGCCGTCCCTCGACCGTCAGCGCCGGCGCGGGCGGCTCAGCCATCAATGCCGCCTTGGATTCCGCCGCGCCGACAAAGCCGACCGGACAGCCGATGATCGCCGCCGGCCGTGGGCAATCGGGATCCTCCAGCATGTTGAGCAGATGGAACAGCGCCGTCGGCGCATTGCCGATCGCGACGATGGCGCCGCCCAGATGCGGCCGCCACAGCTCGAGCGCCGCCGCGGAGCGCGTGTTGCGCATCGATTGCGCGAGCGCAGGTACCTTGACATCACCGAGCGTGCAGATCACGGCATTGCCGGCCGGCAGCCGCGCGCGCGTAATTCCCTCCGACACCATGCGCGCGTCGCAGAGGATTGGCGCGCCCTCCTGCAGGGCGGCTCGCGCGCGCGCAGCCATGCCCGATGTGAAGCGCACATGCGCTTCCAGGCCTACCATGCCGGCGGCATGGATCATGCGCACGACCACCGGCTCTTCGTCTGGCGTGAAGCGGGCAAGGTCGGCCTCGGAGCGGATGGTGGCAAAGGACTGGCGATAGATCGCTGCGCCGTCGGTCTCGTAGACGTGCGGCATCAGCGGCCTCCCGTCAGCACGGAGGGATTTGCGACGAGGTACGAACTGCTCAACCCTCGGGTGACCGGCGCATCCCGCGTCGTGCCGCGGCAGATCAGATCAAAGCCGTTGTCTGTCGCAACGAGGGTAACATCCGCAGAACCGGAATGGGCACAGCCCTTGGCGCAGCCGGAGACGTGAAGCCGCGCATCAGGTGGGATATGCCGCGCGAGCGCCGACGCCAGCATACGCGTATCCGCATGCGCATCGCCGCAGCGCGGTGCGCCGCTGCAGGTGACCACGCGCAGCCTCGGATCGCCGGCATCAGTCACGAGGTCCGCCCCACCCGGCATCTCGCGCATCCCCTCCACCAGCATCATCCGCCACGGCGTCATGCGGAGAGCCTGCGCGCAACCGGCGAGATCGTTGAGCGTCTGGTGCGGCATCTGCCCGAAGGCGACGCCGACCATCGCGCCCGCCGGATAGAGGCCAGGCGCAGGGGCCGCCGATCGGGCCACGGGCTCGGCATCGCCGCGAAGTGTCTCGGGAACGCTCGCGCCGCCCGCCAGATGAGCCGCCATCCGCCGTTTCTCACCCTTGGTTCCGCCGGCGGCGACGAACCACTCGGCCAGCGCCAACGCCGTCCGCACAGCCTCGCTCCGCGTGACCGAAAGCCCGCACTGTGCGCCATCGGCACGTACCAGCAGTCCGCCGTTGCGATCGCGCTCGATCCTGACGTCGGCGGACGCGCGCGCCAGCATCCGCGCATCGCCATCATCGATTGCGAAGCCGAACTTGGTTGGAAGATCAAGCGAGGCACCGGCAAGCCCCTGCTCAAGCTCGGTCGCAAGCGAGCGCGTCTCGTCGGCGGCAGTCCAGAACGGCGTCACCAGAATGTTGCGCTGCGCCTCGATGTCCGCGCCCGCGTCCAGCAACCCGAGCTCAGCGAGCCCATCGACCAGGGGCGGATAAGCTTCATCGCTGACGCCGCGGATCTGGAGATTGGCGCGGCTGGTCAGGTCGATCAGGCCGTTGCCGTATCGCGCCGCCAGCCTGGCGATTCCCGCTGCCTGCGCCGCGTCCAACCGTCCGCCGCGCGGGCGAATGCGCACCACGAGGCCATCGCCTGATAGCATCGGCCGCAGCGCGCCTGGACACCAGCCCTTGACCGCAACCGCACTCATGAGGCCTCCTGCAGCGCAGCCGCAATCGAATTGCGCCGCGTCTGCCAGAGCGAGGCTTCATGCAATCTCATGAAGCAGGTTTCGATCGCAGCCAGCGCCGCCGCGTTCTCGCGCGCCATGAAGCCGCGAACCTCGTCATTGCCGAGCGTCGCATCGTAGTAGAGATCGAACAGATGCGGCGGCACCGCGCCGGCAAGATGGGCGAACGCCGCCATGTGCTCCAGCGTCGCCGATATCTCGGCGGCACCACGGAAGCCATGGCGCATCATGCCCGCGATCCAGGCAGGGTTGGCGGCACGCACCCGCACCACCCGTGAAATTTCCTCGGTCAACGCGCGGGCATGCGGCTGATCCGGCCGCGTCGCATCGAGGTGATAGAGCGACGGAACTTTTGTGCCAAGGCGCCGGGCGGCCGCCGCGATGCCCGCCTCGTGCGCGGCATAGTCCGCCGCCAGCAGCAGATCGGTCTCCGGCAGATCCTGAGTGTGAACAAAACTGTCCGCAGCCGCGAGCCGCGCCTCGATGCCGGCGCGATCGGGCCGCATCTCGCCGTCGGATGCGAGAGCCCACGACGATGCCGACAGCCAGGCTTCGCCGGCCGCCTCGCGCGCCTCCTCGGTGAAGACATCCGACAGCGACGCAATGCCAACGCCATAATGTCCGGGGCGAGGACCGAACACGCGCGCGATGCGCTGCCGGTAAGGATTCTCGTCCGCCTCGTCGCTGCGTTCGGACAACGCCTCCGCTGCGGCTTCGAACAACTGGGCCAGCCCTGAGAAGACGTCGCGGAACAGCCCCGACACCCGCAACGTGACGTCGATGCGCGGCCGGCCGAGCTCCGCCGGCGCGATGATGTCGTAGCCCGACACCCGCCCCGATCCATGATCCCAGCGCGGCGCGATGCCGGCGAGGTGCAGGGCCATCGCAAAGTCCTCGCCGGCGGTGCGCATCGTCGAGGAGCCCCAGAGGTCGACCACGAGTCCCTTCGGCCAGTCGCCGTGATCCTGCAAATGACGCCGCAACAGCTCCTCGGCGAGTTTCACGCCTTGGGCATGCGCCGACGGCGTCGGCACCGCGCGCGGATCGACCGCAAACAGATTACGTCCGGTCGGCAGCACGTCGCGGCGTCCGCGATAGGGCGAGCCCGACGGCCCCGGCGCCACGCGCCGCCCCGCGAGCGCATCGCGCAGCGCCGCCCTCTCCGCCTCACCGCAAGCGCCCTGCCCGAACACATGCAAGCCGTCGCTGA
Source organism: Bradyrhizobium sp. USDA 4502 (assembly GCF_054063355.1). NCBI lineage: Bacteria > Pseudomonadati > Pseudomonadota > Alphaproteobacteria > Hyphomicrobiales > Nitrobacteraceae > Bradyrhizobium > Bradyrhizobium sp. USDA 4502. The sequence goes on along the minus strand of NZ_JBSSGF010000001.1, from coordinate 1,764,118 downwards.
ATTGGCTTTCCTTGAGGTCGCAGACGAAACGATCGATCTGCGGAATGGCCTCGGCCGCGGAGACCGACGCGGCGAGACCGAGATCGTCCTCCAGCCCGGCGATGCGCGCTTCGTCGCGGATCGCGGCGATCAGGCGCTGCCGCCGCGCCGGATCGAGACCGTCGGCGGTCGAATACTCATCGAGCAAGCGCTCGAGATTGCGCAAGCCTTCCGGCACCGCGGCCTTCGCGAGCGGCGGCGGCAGATGGCCGATCGTCACGGCACCGATCCGGCGCTTGGCCTGCGCCGCCTCGCCGGGATCGTTGACGATGAAGGGATAGACAACAGGCAGATCGCCGATCAGCGCCTCCGGCCAGCATGCGGGCGACAGCGCAACCGACTTGCCGGGCAGCCATTCCAGCGTTCCATGCGCGCCGATGTGGACGACGGCATCGATGGCCTGCTGCCTGAGCCACAGATAGAACGCGACATAGGCATGGCGCGGCGTGCGTGAGAGATCGTGATAGTCGGCGTCGCGCTGCCCTACCTCACCGCGCTCCGGCTGAACGGCAATGACCGATTTGCCGCAACAGATCGCAGCGAAATGAAATGCGCCGTCACGGCAATCCCGATCATCCTCCGGCGCGCCCCATGCGCGGCTGAGATCGTCCTGCAGCAGTTCGGGAAGGCCGGAAAGCGCCGCGCGATAGTCGGCGACGTTCCACGTCAAAGTCCTCCGCAAAAGAATGTCGCCTAGCGACCGCACCGGCTCAAGGTCAAATCCCGCAGCCGCGAGATCGGTCAGCAACGCCTCGACTGAAGCCAGCGCATCGAGGCCGACGGCATGCGCGATCTGATGCGGGCGGCCGGGATAGTTCGAGAGCACCAGCGCGAGCCGCTTCTCCTGTGCCGGCTTGCCGGCAAGCCGATGCCAAGCGGCCACGCGTGCGGCAATTGCAGCGACGCGCTCGGCATCCGGTCGATGCGCAAGATGCGCGAATTGCAGCTCGGGATCGCGCTCACCAGGCGATTTGAAGCTCACGACCCCTGTGAACAGGCGGCCGTCGACCTCCGGCAGCACCACATGCATCGCGAGATCGCCCGGCGACAGGCCGCGAAGCGACAAGGCCCAATCCTCGCGCCGCGCGGTCGACAGCGCGACCTGGAACACCGGGCATGATGCGGCGTCGAAGGGCGTCGTGCCGTCGTCACCGGCCGCGGAAAACGCGGTCGCATTGACGATCGCCGCTGGAGCGCATTGCGCGAACTGAACGCGCAGCCAATCGGCCACGCCCGCCGCCTTCAATGAAGTGACGAACACGCCATGAGCATCAAAGCCCCGCTCACGCAATGCATCGATCAATGCATCGACCGGTGCCGTGTCGCCGGCCGCGAGATAAGAACGATAAAACGTAACCAGCACGCGCGGCCGGCCATCCGGTGCCGGCAACGCCGCGATGGCTCCGCGCCGGGGATCGTAGACGCCGATCTCGGGAAGATCGATCTCGCCGACCACCGGCCCGGCATAGAGTCCGGACGCCAGCGCCAGTTGCGCGATCACGGCCTGAGCGGCAACCGGGCCGCCCTTGTCGCACAACACCTTCAGACGGCGCAGCGTCGAGACCGGCAAGGTCGAGAATTCATCCAGCCGCTGATCGTCGCGGCCATCGGCCGGCAGCACGACCAGGGCGATGCCGCGCTCCTTCGCCAGCCGATGCACCGCGGCCAGCCCGTATGACCAATAGGGCTCGCCGCCGATCAGCCGCACCAGAATGCCGCGGGCGTGCGAGAGCGTCCGCTCGATATAGGTATCGACCGACAGCGGATGGCGCAGCTCCGCGAGATTGGCGAGCCGCAGCGACGGCAGCGCAGCACGGCCGCGCCGCCAGCCGGCCGCGAAGGCAGCAAGATCGCTGTCGGAAAACGACAACACCACGAGATCGGCCGGATCCTGGCCGAGGTCCCTTGGCGTCGCGGTCTCCTCAAGGCCGCGGCTCTCGCGGAAGACGACGTGCATCAGACACCAAGCCGTGCCCTGATCGCGGCTTCATCGATGTCGGCATGTTCGCCGATCACGACGAGCTTCGACTGCCGCGCCCGGGCACCCCAGGGCATGTCGAACTGATGCCGCACCCGCTCGCCGACCGATTGCACCAACAGCCGCATCGGCTTGCCTTCGACCGCGATGTAGCCCTTGGCGCGCAGCACGTTCTGCTCGCGCGCCAGCCCCTTGATCGAGGCGACCAGCGCGTCGACATCCGAAACTTCCGGAAGATCGATCACGACGGAATTGAAATCGTCGTGCTCGTGTTCCTCCTCGCCATCGTGATGCGACGGCCGCGCCGCGAGATCGCTTTCCGCCGCCGCCCCGAGCCCGAGGATCACGCGCGCGTCGATCGTGCCGTCGACGACGGGCAACATCGGCACCTCGCGCGGCATCTCGGCCGCGATCACCGCTTTCGCTGCCTTGATCCCCTCCGCCCCGGCGAGATCCGCCTTGGTCAGCAGCACGATATCGGCACAGGCGATCTGGTCCTCGAACACTTCCGACAGCGGCGTCTCGTGGTCGAGATTGTCGTCCGCTGCACGCTGCGCATCCACCGCGGCCGGATCAGGCGCAAAACGGCCGGCGGCGACGGCCTCGGCGTCGGCGAGCGCGATCACGCCGTCGACCGTGATCCGCGAACGGATCTCCGGCCAGTCGAACGCTTTCAGCAGCGGCTTCGGCAGGGCGAGCCCCGAGGTCTCGATCACGATGTGATCGGGCTTCACGTTCCGCGCCAGCAACTGCTCCATCGCCGGGATGAAATCGTCGGCGACGGTGCAGCAGATGCAGCCATTGGCGAGCTCGACGATGTTCTCGGCCGGACAATTGGCGTCGGCGCACGACTTCAGGATGTCGCCGTCGACGCCTTCGCTGCCGAATTCGTTGACCAGCACCGCGAGCTTCTTGCCGTTGGCATTGCGGATCAGATGCTGGATCAGCGTCGTCTTGCCGGAGCCGAGAAAGCCGGTCACGACGGTGACCGGAATTTTGGCGAGCGTGGTCATTCTGCGGCCTCCGGCACGACGGGAAGAGGTGGAATGCGGGCGAGCGATTGCTTGCGGAAGATTTCCGGACGGCTGCGCCACGGCACGATGCCGTCGGGCGCCGCCGCATAGGCGGAGGCACCGGCGATCACATCCGCGGCATTATCAGCGGACAGTCGGCCGTAGACATAGGACCAGCGCCCCGGCGCGCTGAGCGCGACCGAGCAGCCCTGGCTGCAGGCCGACAGGCATGCGACGGGAACCAGATTGACGTCATCGGGCACGCCGGCCTCGACAAGCGCGGCATGCAGGCGTGCACCGGGCGCGAGTTCACCTTCCGCCGACGTCTGGCCGGCGCGGCAGGTGATGCAGACATGAAGTGTGACGCTCATCGCCCTTCCTGGATTGACAGCGGGAAGCGATGAGGCACACGAACCGATTTTGGACAGGTTCGTTCCCCGTCGCGGAACACCCCGTCCGCCGGTTTCACAACATGCTGCGTTGGCAGGTCTCCCGGCTTGCGGAGCAGGTTTTACCCTTCGATGCCCACCTTCCCGACTCCGTATGGAATCAGTGGCTTGGGCATCTCTCCGGTCACGGTCGCGGGGGCGGCTGCGCTTCGGGCCCGATTTAGCGGAGCCCTATCGCATTCCCTCTTCGCCTGTCGTAGGACAGGAACCAACGCAGGACCACCATTCGTCCAAGCCTCGCACTTGTCAAGCCGAAGGAATGTGATGACTTCTGATGGAAAGGACGCTGAAGACGGCGCCGTCGGCACCGATCTTTCGCCGGATGCGCGCCACGCGGACAAGATGGCGAAAAAGAAGGCCGCCCGCGACCGCATCATGGCGACCAAGAGCGGTGAAAAGGGCCTGATCATCGTTCATACCGGCGCCGGCAAAGGAAAATCGTCCTCCGCGTTCGGCATGATCGTGCGCTGTGTGGCTCACGGCTTTCCCTGCGCCGTGGTGCAGTTCATCAAGGGCGCCTGGGATACCGGCGAGCGCCGCCTGCTCACCGGGCATTTCGGCGATCTCTGTCAATTTCACGCCATGGGCGAAGGCTTTACCTGGGAGACGCAGGATCGCGCCCGCGACATCGCGGCAGCGCAAGCCGGCTGGGAAAAGGCCAGGCAGCTGATCGCGGACCCGAGCCTGCGCATGGTCGTGCTCGACGAGATCAACATCGCGCTACGCTACGATTACCTTGCGATCGCCGATGTCGTCGACTTCCTGACCACGTCGAAGCCGCCGATGACCCATGTCGTGCTCACCGGGCGCAACGCCAAGGAGGAGCTGATCGAGATTGCCGATCTGGTCACCGAGATGACGCTGGTAAAGCATCCGTTCCGCTCCGGCATCAAGGCCCAGCCGGGCGTCGAGTTCTGACGGGCATCACGATGGCGCGCGCATTGATGATCCAGGGAGCCGGCTCGGACGTGGGCAAATCGCTCATCGTCGCCGGCCTCGCCCGCGCCGCCCGACGGCGCGGCCTGCGCGTGCTGCCGTTCAAGCCGCAGAACATGTCGAACAACGCCGCCGTGACCGTCGATGGCGGCGAGATCGGACGCGCGCAGGCATTGCAGGCGCTCGCCGCCGGCGTCGAGCCGCACACCGACATGAACCCGGTGCTGCTCAAGCCCGAGACCGATGTCGGCGCCCAGATCATCGTGCACGGCAAACGGATCGCCACCGCACGCGCGCGCGAATATGCCGGCATGAAACCATCGCTGATGGGCGCGGTGCTGGAGAGTTTTGCGCGCCTGAAGCAGCGCGCCGATCTGGTGCTGGTCGAGGGCGCCGGCAGCCCCGCCGAGGTCAACTTACGCAAAGCCGATATCGCCAATATGGGTTTTGCGCGCAAAGCAGACGTGCCCGTGGTGCTGGTCGGCGACATCGACCGCGGCGGCGTGATCGCGCAGCTCGTCGGCATCAAGACGGTGATCGACCCTGATGATGCCGCGATGATCCAGGGCTTTATCATCAACAAATTCCGCGGCGATCCGACATTGTTCGATGACGGCTATCGCTTGATCGAAGAGCGCACCGCCTGGCGCGGATTTGGCGTGCTGCCCTGGTTCGTCCGCGCCGGCGAACTTCCGGCCGAAGATGCGCTCGGGCTCGGCGAGGCGCGCAAGCCGGGCCAGTGCAAGATCGCGTTCCTTGCGCTGTCGCGGATCGCCAATTTCGACGACCTCGATCCGCTGAAGCTGGAGCCCGGCGTCGATCTCGTGATGGTACGTCCGGGCGAAGCCATCCCAGGTGATGCGAAGCTCGTCATCCTGCCCGGCTCGAAATCGACCCGCGGCGATCTCGCCTTCCTGCGCGCGCAGGGCTGGGACATCGATCTCTTGGCACATCATCGCCGCGGCGGCCATGTCCTCGGCCTGTGCGGCGGATATCAGATGCTTGGTCAGACCGTCGCCGACCCTGAAGGGATCGAGGGGCCCGCCGGCGAAACACGCGGCCTCGGGCTGCTCGATGTCGCAACCACCATGACCGAACAGAAGACGCTGACGCGCGCCAGCGCGGTGCATGCCGCGACCAGCCAGCCGATCAACGCCTATGAAATCCATATCGGGCGCACCGACGGCCCGGATCGCGCGCGGCCCTTTGCATCACTCGACGGTACGGCTGAGGGCGCTGTCTCCGCAGATGGGCGCGTTCACGGCAGCTATCTGCACGGCCTGTTCGCCTCGGACGATTTCCGCAAGGCGTTCCTTGCACAACTCGACATCGCGGCGGCTGATCAGCCCTACGGCGCCAGGGTCGAGAGCGCACTCGACGCGCTTGCCGAGCACATCGAGACCCATCTCGATGTCGAAGGCCTGCTCGCGCTGGCGCGTTAAAGCGAGATGATTCCTTCTCACCTCGCCCCGCGTGCGGGGAGAGGTCGGAACGCATCGCTAGATGCGTTCCGGGTGAGGGGGAGTCTCCGCAACCGCAGCTGTCGCCGAATATGCGGATGCGGCCCCTCACCCCAGCCCTCTCCCCGTAAGAACGGGGAGAGGGAGCGCAGCGCCGTCGCAATCAGCGCGACAACACGGCGGAAAGGCGCGACCACTCGGGCTCACTGCCCGGCAAGCCGAGGCGCAGCCATCCCGGTTTCTGCTGGAAAACCCGCGACCAAATCTGGCTGCGCGCAAGCTTCTCCTGCACGGCCAACGCATCGCCGGTCTCGTAGAGCCGGAACAGCAACGTGCCACCGAGCAGCGTCCAGCCCCGCGATCGCGCCATTGCAGCGAGCCTGACGCAGTCGTCCGCGAGCCGCGCAGCCGTCGCCGTTGCCCAGTCGTGATCGAGCAACGCGCGCCGCCCGATCGCGATTGCTGCTCCCGAAACCGGCCATGGGCCCGCCCTCGCCGCAAGCGCGGCGACGTCCGCCTCGCTGCCGATCGCGAAGCCGAGGCGCAAGCCGGCAAGTCCGTAGAACTTGCCGAAGGAGCGCAGGATCAGCAGCCCCGCGTGTCCTGCTTCCGGTGCAAGGGACAGGTCAGGAACGGCGTCCGCAAAACTCTCGTCGATGACGAGCCGGCCAACGCGCGGCAGCAGTGCCAGCAACTCCCGCCGATCATGGCGTCGTCCGTCGGGGTTGTTCGGATTGACGACGATCGCAATGTCCGCACCCGCAAGCGCGGCGAGATCGGACACCTCGGCAACGTCCCAGCCGGCGGCCGACAACACCGCGGCATACTCGTTATAGGTCGGCGCCAGAATCCGCGCCCGCCCCTTGAGCGCCAGATGCGGCAGCAACTGAATCGCGGTCTGCGCACCACCCATCGCCACGATCGGCGCCTTGGTGACATAGGCCTGCCGCGCAGCGTCGTGCAGCGATTCAAGATCGGATCGCGACGGCAACGCGCTCCATTGCCGCGGCTCGACATCGACCAAGGGATACGGCACCCGATTGATCCCGGTCGACAGGTCGATCCAGTCGTCCGCGGCGCCGCCGAAGCGCTGCCGGGCGACATCAAGGTTCCCGCCGTGCTCACGCATGCGCCGCTCCTTCACGCCAGCGCCAGGACCAGCAGCGCCCCAGCCAACAGAATCATGGCGTAACGATAGAGTTTCAGCCCGGTGAGGACGTCAGCGGCAGCCGGATCGCGCGCCCCCTCGTTCAGCCAGGGCTCATCGGCGATGTGCCCGTGATAGATGCGAGGACCGCTGAGCCGCACGCCGAGCGCGCCGGCCATCGCAGCTTCCGGCCAGCCGGCATTCGGCGAGCGATGCCGCTGCGCATCGCGCAACATGCATGACCACGCCTGCGAACGGTTCGGCGCGAGCAGCACGAACAGAACACCCGTCAACCGCGCCGGAATGAGATTGGCGAGATCGTCGATCCGGGCGGCCGCCCAGCCAAAGGCTTCGTGCCGCTCGGTGCGATGACCGATCATCGAGTCCAGCGTGTTGATCGCCTTGTAGCCAAGGATTCCCGGCAGGCCGAACAGCGCGCCCCAGAACACCGGCGCCACGATGCCGTCGGATGCATTCTCGGCGAGGCTCTCGATGGTGGCGCGCGCGATGCCGGCGTCGTCGAGCGTTGCCGGATCACGCCCGACAATTTGCGCGACCGCTGAACGTGCGACCGCGATGTCGCCGGATGCCAAGGGACTTGCCACCGCGGCGACATGGTCGTGCAGCGAGCGCACGGCAACCAGCGGCCATGCCAGGACACCGACAAGGACAATGCGAACCCATCCGCATGCGAGCACGGACTGAACGGCCCAACCGAGCGCAATCACCAGCGCGATCACCAGGATCGCAGCCGCAATACCAGCGCCGCGACGAAACGCCGGCGGGTCGGAGGCGCGGTTCCAGGCGCCATCGACAAGATGGATCAGCCGGCCGAGCCAGGTCACGGGATGGCCGATGCGGGCAAACAGCCACGCCGGCCAGCCGATCAGAGCATCCACAGCCATCGCCACCGCCATCGCTCCCGCAAAACCCACTTGACCCTCTCCGCGCCGCGGTCCCCCTGATGCGCAAGACATCGGCCGAGCGCAAGCCCTCCGTGACGGATTTCGGCTTTGTCTTTCTCCGCGATTGGTGGTTAGAGCGTTTGTGAACGACGTGCGTACCGGTCGCACAGGAGATGATATGGCCGTCATTCTGATCACGGGGGGAGCCCGGTCCGGCAAAAGCCGGCGCGCCGAACTTCGTGCGCGCAGCTTTCCGGGACAGCCGGTCTATATCGCAACCGCCGAGGCGCTCGACGCAGAAATGGATGAGCGGATCGCCAAACATCGCGCGCGGCGCGGCAGCGACTGGATCGAGCGCGAGGTGCCGCTCGATCTGGTTGAAGTGCTGTCCGGGACCGATGGCGCTGGTGCACGGCTGGTCGATTGCCTGACGCTCTGGCTATCCAATCTGCTGCATGCCGGGCGCGACTGGTCGCAGGAAGTGACGCGGCTGGCGGATGCACTGTCGCGCCAGCACGGCCCGGTCGTGCTGGTCACCAACGAGGTCGGTCTCGGCATCGTGCCGGACAATGCATTGGCGCGGACGTTCCGCGACGCCGCAGGAATCATGAACCAGACTATCGCCGGCATCGCAGACGAGGTCGAGTTCGTCGTTGCGGGCCTGCCGATGAAGCTTAAATGAAGTCCGAGATCGATCCCGCCAAAGGCCCCGCGATGGTCTCATTCGACGATACGTTTCGCCGCCAACTGCACGAACTGTTCGTGTGGCGGCGCGACGTGCGGCGGTTCCGGGCCGATCCGCTGCCGGATGGTGCGATCGAGCGGCTGATCGAGATCGCCTGCCTGTCGCCTTCGGTCGGCCTGAGCCAGCCCTGGCGGTTCGTCATTGTCGACGACAAGACACGACGCCGCGCTGTCATCGACGACTTCAAGGCCTGCAACGCCGATGCGCTGCGGTCCTATTCGGGCGAGCGCGCCACAAAATACGCCGCGTTGAAATTATCGGGCCTCGAGGAGGCGCCGGGCCACCTCGCCGTGTTTGCCGAGAAGACCGACCGGATCGGCGCCGGTCTCGGCCGCGCGACGATGCCGGAGACGTCGGAATATTCCGTGGTGGCCGCGATCTGCTCGATGTGGCTTGCCGCGCGCGCCGAAGGCATCGGCATCGGCTGGGTATCGATCCTCAATCCAGACCGCATTCATGGCGTTCTGGAAATCCCGGACTCCTGGAAATTTATCGGCTATCTCTGCATCGGTTACCCCCAGACCGAGTGCGACCGCCCGGAGCTCGAACAGGCCAAGTGGGAATCGCGGCGAGGTCCGGATGAATTCACCGTCCGACGCTGACCGAGCCCCTGCCGGCGACGGCACCTCGAGCTGTGACGCGCACTGGCGCGCCGACATCGCCTCGCTGGTCTTTCCCGTCCCGGGGCACAACGCGATCTGCGCGGTGCATCGGGGCGCCTTTCGCACGCTGCTTGGCATCGACCCGACGGTGGACGCATGCCTCGCCCATTTCAGGCGGTTTGAACCAGCCTTCAAGGCAGCCGCACACGCCAAGATCGAGCGCAAGCGCATTCCCCTTGGAACAAATTTGCATCTTACCAGTCGCGACATCACCCGAAAGCTGCTAGAAGCCGATCAAATCGAATGTGGAGAACGACCATGAGCCAGTCCCAGACCGCGCAAACCCAGGTTACTCAAGCTCAGGTCACGCATCTGCCGATCGCCACCCGACAGGTCGGACGGCTTGCACAGTCGTTGATAGCCATGACGCTCGGCCTGTTCATCGTCGGCGTGGTCGGCTTCTCGCACATCGACGTAATCCACAACGCCGCGCATGACGTGCGCCATTCCAACGCCTTCCCCTGCCACTGATCTCCTTGGCATGAGCACGTTTCGCTCGATCGTCTTCTCGTCGGTCATTGCCGGGTTCATCGTCGGCCTGATCGTCACGGCGGTCCAGCAGTTCGGCACCGTTCCCCTGATCCTCAGGGCCGAGGTCTACGAGAAGGCGGCCACGCACAAGCACGAAGCCGCCGCGCCACCGCAGGTGATCCTCGTCCATGATCATGCGGATCATGATCATGGCGCGGAGGCCTGGGAGCCGCGCGACGGTTTGGAACGCAACGTCTATACCGCGGGGGCAAACATCCTGACCGCGATCGGTTTTGCGCTTCTGCTCTGCGGCTTCCTTGCGGTTCGCAGCGGCGCGACCGGCGAGCGGATCTCGTGGCATGAAGGCTTGATGTGGGGCCTCGCCGGTTTCGCCGTCTTCACCATTGCTCCGGGCCTTGGACTGCCGCCTGAATTGCCGGGGGTCCCCACCGCTCCGCTGCTTTCGCGCCAGATCTGGTGGGTGACGGCGGTGCTGGCGACCGCAGCCGGCCTCGGGCTGATCGCGTTCCGGCGCTCGATGCCGGCCGCCATCGCCGGCGTGGTCCTGATCATGCTGCCGCATCTGATCGGCGCGCCCGAGCTGGAGCACGTCGAGACCAACGTGCCTTCGTCCCTGTCGCATCAGTTCATGGTCGCCGTCACGCTGACCAGTCTGGTGTTCTGGTCCCTGCTGGGCAGCCTGACGAGCGCCGCATTCGCCTATTTCGACCAGCCAAGCTCATCCGCTCGCGGGTGACAGCCGCTGCCGGAAGAACGCCAGGATCTCATCGCGGGCCGCGATGGTCGGCTGGCCGGCCTCGTCGATCAGATGCACAGTCACGACGCTGTGCGGTGTCGTGACGAAATTCCGGAAGAACGGCGGCACATCGCGGTTCGCCGCGCTGTCGGGAAGCACTCGCCCGATGAAGCGGTCGCCGAGCGCCTCGCGATAGGCCGCAAAGCGCTGCGCCATGCAGAACTTGTCGCCCTCAAAGCGATAGGCCAGCACGGTCAGGTCTTCGCGCTCCAACCGCTCGCGCACCGCCTTGACTTGCTCCGGTGCGATCTCGATGCCCGCCGGATCGTTCAATGGCAATGACGGCTGCGAAAGCACCGGCGCCAGCATCGACGGCTCCAGCATCATGGTGAGCGCGAAATTGCCGGTAAAGCACATCCCGATGGCCCCGACACCGGGACCGCCGCATTCGCCATGGGCAAATCGCGCCAGCGCGCGCAACCATTGCGTCACGGGACTGGACTGGTTTGCGGCCATCGCACGAAACTCCGCGCTGACGCAGGCGCGCTGAAACACCGCTGCGCCCTCCTCCGCGCTCGCAATAGCGCCGTCACGGCCGAACAGCGACGGCATATAGACGGTGAATCCGGCATCGCGAACCCAGCGGGCGAAGCGCGCCACATGCGGGCTGATGCCCGGCATCTCCGCCATCACGATCACCGCAGGACCTGCGCCGCCAACATGGACGGTCTTGCCGGCCCCATCGAGGGTAATCTGGCGGCGCTCGAAATCCTCGAGCGAATCGTCCTGGGTCATCGGCCGGTTCGGCATCGGCGGTCCTCCTGATCGAGATCGGCAGCGTCTCGGCACCAGAGTTGCGATTTTCCGGCCCGGCAGCTAGTGTCAAAAATGACATTGATCGCGGATTTTATGACATGACCAGGATCGCGGTTGTCGAGATCGACGGCTGCCTCGCGTCAGCGGCCGCCATCACCCACGACGTGCTGGCCACCGCCAACCGGATCAGTACCTCGAAGCGCGCGCGCTTCGAGGTGACGACGCTGCGTTATGGGCCGAAGCGGCGCGCCGCCCGATTGCGCGGCGCGGACCTGGTCATCGTTCCCGGGCTCGGCTCGGCATCGGCCGGCGAGCTGGAGCGGAAGCTGGCGACACCGGCATGTCGGCACGCCCGCGACATGCTGGTCACGGCGTTCGCGAGCGGCGCGATGCTCGCCGCGTCCTGCGCCAGCAGCTTCCTGCTCGCGGAGACCGGCCTGCTCGACGGCAAGCGAGCGACCACGACATGGTGGTTCGCGCCGCTGTTTCGGCAACGCTATCCGAATGTCGAGTTGATGACGGAGCGGATGGTGGTGGCCGACTGGCCGATCGCAACCGCCGGCGCGGCGATGGCGCAGATGGACCTGATGCTTGCGGTAATCACGCGTTTCGGCAGCCCGGCGCTGGCCAAGGGCTGCGCCAACTACCTGCTGCTTGGCGAGCGGCATTCGCAGGCGCCGTTCATGGCGATCAATTATCTTGCCAGCCAGGACCCCAAGGTTGCCAGGGCCGAGAAATGGGTGCGCAGCAACATCGCGCGCGACTTCACGGTCGGAGACGTTGCCACCGCCGTCGCGCTGACGCCGCGGACATTTGCCAGACGGCTCGAGTCGATCTGTGGCGTGTCGCCCATTCAATTCGTGCAACGCATCAGGATCGAGACGGCGCGGTCGTTGCTCGAGACCACGCGCCTGTCGGTCGAAGAGATCGCGGGCAAGGTCGGATATGCCGAGCCCTCGACCCTCCGCCGGCTGATCCGGCGCGAAACGCGGCATTCGCCGCGGCATTTCCGTTCAAGCGGTTGATCCGCAACGACGCCACATCAGCGATGAAATCATCACGCCGAGAGCCATGCGAAGGCGCGGCGCAAGAATGCCGGCGCATCCTTTTCGACTGGCGTGCCATGGGCCATCAGCACCCTTTCGGCGGGCCACGCCAGAATCCTCTGTAAGGCCGCGCGCGCGGCACGGCGGCCCGTGAAGGCAACGCGGAACTTGCGCGGCACCGACGGCTCCGGCCCGACCATCAGGTCGAGTTTCGCGATCGTCGCGCGCCAACCCGAGACCAGTTCGGGAGGAATCTGCTGCAGCAAGTCGGTGAACAGCACGGTGCCGCTTTCGACATGGAAGAACACCACCTCCGTGGTGATCAGGTTGCCGCGCATCACCACCTGATCGATCTGTCCGGCCCAGTCGAGGCTCGGCCCATCCGCGAGATCGGCATCGAAGCCGAGGTCACGGCGCCGCTTGCACAGGCCCGGCGGGGCGTGGAGCACAGCGGCAGGATAGGCCTGCTTCCACTCGGCGAGGAACAGATGATGCAGCGAGTTGGGCGCCACGATGTGCCTGACCTGGCCGAGCGCGTTGACGCCGGCCTGCAATTGCTCCGTCAACCGGACCGGCGACCAGATGAAAAGGGCGCCGTCCGCCAGTCTGACGACGGCCATCCGGGTCGGATAGTGAAACCCGGCGATCGCAAGGTTCGGCCCCCCGGCAATCCAGATGTCGTGGCCGAACTGCTGCAATATCGCCATTTGCGATGAAACCTGACCGTAGATCGCCGCATGCTGCCGCCGGCGTTGCGGGTTCATTTACCATGCCCGGCGTGACAGGCCGCGGACAAGGGGCAATGTCGATCATCGGTTCCGATTGCGCCGCGGCCAATTGCAACGATCGGGTTTACGCAACCTTAGACGATTTGATCCAAATGTTGCGCGTGCACGACGCGATTGGGATGAAGCGGCCGATGTCGCAGAAGTCGGACCTCGAGGGACACAGGCTGGCCTTCGCTGATGACGCCGCGCGTCACTTCGCGGCGGATGACGCGGGTCGTGGCGCTGCGATGCCGCGCGCGACCATCAGCCCAACTACGTCCACAGGTCAGCCGCAGGTGGCAATCGCGCATTCACGGCAGTCCGGCGCGGGCGTGCTGGTCTCCGCGCTGCGTGAGGCCGACTGGCTCACGGCTGACCGTGTCACCGCCTTCACCCGCGTATTTCTCGTCCTGTTCATCGCCTGCATCGCGATCATCCCATGGGCTGTGCCGACGATGGATGTCGGCCATGATTTCGCGGCGTTCTGGACCGCGGCGAAGCTCGCGCTCGAAGGCCGCGCCGGCGACGCCTATGGCGACGCGGGCCGCGCCGCTGTAGCCGCCGTGCTCGGTCAGAACACCTACGCACCGTTCTTCTACCCGCCGACGTCGCTGTTGTTCTGGCTGCCCTTTGCACTGGTTCCCTTTGCAACGGCGGCCGTCGTCTGGATCTTCGCGACCGGCGCCGCCTATGCAGCCGCGGTGAGAGCCATGCTCGAGCGCGGCTCCGTCGTTCCAGCGCTCGCCTTTCCCGCCGTGTGGGTGTGCGCGCTATTCGGACAGAATTCGCTGTTCTCGGCGGCTCTGCTCGGCGGATCGGCCGCCACGCTGGACCGCTACCCGGTGATCGCCGGCGCGCTGCTCGGGTGCTTCAGCTACAAGCCGCAGATCGCCCTGCTTGCGCCGCTGGTGCTGATCCTGACGCGGCGCTGGCGCGCGCTGGCTGCAGCGGCCGCAACGACGCTCGTGCTTGTGCTGGCGGCCACCGCCGTCTTCGGGATCGACCCGTGGATCAAGTTTGTTGCCGTGCTGCCGGAGGCAAGCGCCTGGAGCCTCGGCGGCGGCCCCGGTTTCGAGAAGTTCGCCAGTCCCTATGCCGCGGTCAGGCTGGCCGGCGGATCCAGCAGCACGGCCTGGCTCGTCCAGGTGACCACGGCCGCGATCGCGATCGCCGTCCTGGTCCTGGTGCTGCGAAAACGTCCCGGCGGCGCCGCCGAGATCGCGCTGATGGTGGCGATGACCGGCCTCTGCGTGCCGTCGCTGGGCAACTATGAGGTCGTGATCCTGGCGATCCCGGGCGCGTGGCTGATCGCGCAGGCGCTTGCACAGGGCTGGCTGCCCTATGAGCGCATCGCCCTCGCGGCGCTATATTTGACGCCATTCGCCATGGTGCCCGCGGGCGCCCACGGCCTGCAACTGGCACCGATCGCCGCCGCGGCAGTTGCCATCCTAGTCGTGCGCCGCATCAGGCATCTGCCCCTGCTGGACGGCGAAATCGTGCAGGCCTGACGCCCTAAGCGAAGGTATGACCCACAAACGCCGACCCATATTGGGTGTCGTCCCTGCGAAAGCAGGGACCCATAACCACAAATGCTGATTGTTGAACGATGTTGGGACAACGAGTCCCACTCACAACACCTGCCGCGGCGTATGGGTCCCTGCTTTCGCACCGAACAAGCTGTTTGACAGTTGAATCCGAAAACCAATGTGGCTCATAACCGCCGCAACGCGACGAACCGGCGTCCGCTGCTATCCAGCCGGCATCAGGATCGCCTCTCGCGCCGCGTGCCAGCTCGCCTCGTCGGGTGCGCACAGCAAGCCGCCGGTCAGATTGACCGGCCGGTAGGGTGATCCGTCGAAATGCGCGCTGTAGCCGCCGGCCTCGCGATGCAACAGCCAGCCCGCGGCATGATCCCATGGCATCAGCTTTTTGTAGAACAGCAGATGGCAATGTCCGGACGCCGCCATGCGATATTCGTGCGCGGCGCATCTGAGCCAGGCGCTGCCGCCGAGCCTGGAAAGATTGCCGGCGACGATCGTGCGCAGCGGCTCGGGCAGGAAGTTGACGCCGACGATCGCATCCATCTGCTTGACCGGCACGGCGGGAGCCACTTTGAGGTCATGCCGCCGGCCGTCCGGCATCGCGAGCCACGCGCCCTCGCCGCGCAGCGCGAATGCGGTGTCGTTGCTGACCGGATCATGGATCGCGCCGAACACGATCTCGCCGCGCATGGTGGCGGCCACCATGGTGCCGAACAGCGGAAGACTCGAGGTGAAGTTCCGCGTGCCGTCGATCGGATCGATGATGAAGGCAAGCTCCGCGGTTCCGACCTGATCGAGCGCGGCCGGATCACGCGCGGTGCCCTCCTCGCCGATCACAACCGCATTCGGAAACGCCCGCAGCAGCGCCGCCGATATCGCCTGCTCCGCCAGCTCATCGGCTTCGGTGACGACGTCGAATGCCGATGTCTTGGTGCGGACCTCGATCTCCCGCACGCGGCGGAACCGCGGCATGATCTCGCTGCGACCCACTTCGGCAAGGATGGCTCCGATATTCAGCGTATCGGCATGGGACAGTTTCACGCGGCATTCTCCTGCGTTGCGCCGGCACCCTACCGTGGAATTGTGACTGCGTGGCGGTCAGCGGCGCTGGTTGTAGACATCGATGCAGACGGCGCCAAGCAGCACGAGGCCCTTGATCACCTGCTGATAATCGATGCCGATACCGAGGATCGACATGCCGTTGTTCATGACGCCCATGATCATGGCGCCGACCACCGCGCCGCCGACCCGGCCGACGCCGCCATAGGCCGAGGCACCGCCGATGAAGCAGGCGGCGATCACATCGAGCTCGAAGCCGAGGCCGGCCTTCGGCGTCGCGGTGTTGAGCCGGGCTGCGAACACCAGCCCGGCGAGCGCGGCCAGCACGCCCATGTTGACGAAAGTGAAGAAGGTGAGCCGTTCGGTCTTGACGCCCGACAGTTTCGCCGCCTTGGCATTGCCGCCCACCGCGTAGATCTGCCGCCCGATCACCGTCCGCCGCGTGACGAAGCCATAGAGCGCGATCAGGACGGTCATGATGACAAGCACGTTGGGCAGGCCGCGATGCGAGGCGATCAGGTAGGTAAAGTAGAGCACCGCGCCCGCCAGCGCGATGCTCTTGACGATGAAAAACGCATACGGCTCGACGGCGATACCGTGCGCCTGCTCGCGCGCCCGGCTCCTGGCGGTCGCCAGCACCAGGACAAACGCCAGGACGATGCCGATCGCGAGCGACGTCGGATAGAGCGTGCCGGCGCTCGGGAACAGCTCGGGGATGAAGCCCGACGACAGCTTCTGGAAGGTCGGCGGGAACGGCCCGACCGACTGGCCCTGCAGGACAGCGAGCGCGAGGCCCTTGAACACCAGCATGCCCGCCAGCGTCACGATGAAGGACGGAATGCCGAAATAGGCCACCCAGTAGCCCTGGGCCGCACCGATCGCGGCGCCGACCAGGAGGCAGGCGACGAAGGCGATCGGGTAGCTGACATGGTAGCGCACCATCAGCACCGCCGCGACGGCGCCGACGAAGCCCGCGACCGAGCCGACCGAAAGGTCGATATGCCCGGTGACGATCACCAGCAGCATGCCGAGCGCCATGATGACGATGTAGCTGTTCTGCAGCACGAGGTTGGTGAGGTTGAGCGGCTGCAACAGCGTGCCGTCGGTCACGATCTCGAAGAACAGCATGATCGCGAGCAGCGACAGTAGCATGCCGTAGTTGCGCAGATTGTTCTTGATGAAGCCGGAATGCCTGGGGGCCTCGGGAAGTGATACCGTCTTGTCGGTCATGGTGCCCCTCCTCCGGCGCGTGCCACCCTTTCGTCGGCGCGGCGTCCGGACATTCTGACATTGCGCATGATGGCGCGCATGATCTTCTCCTGCGTCGCATCGTGGCCTGCGAACTCGCCGACGAAGGCGCCGTCATTCATCACGCAGATCCGGTCGCAGATGCCGAGCAGCTCGGGCATCTCCGAGGAGATCACCACGACGCCCCTGCCGGCCTCCGCCAGCTCGTTGATGATGGAGTAGATCTCGTATTTCGCCCCGACGTCGATCCCGCGCGTCGGCTCGTCCAGCAGCAGCACCCTCGGATCGGTCATCAGCCATTTCGACAGCACGACCTTCTGCTGGTTGCCGCCCGAGAGGTCGCCGGTCGCCTGGTAGACGTCGGAGCAGCGGATCCGCATCCGGGTGCGGTAGTCGCTCGCGGCCTTCAGCTCGGCGACATCGTCGATCACGCCGCGATCCGACACCTGGCGCAGGCTCGCCACCGTCACGTTCTTGCGGACGTCGGCGGCAAGGATCAGCCCGAGCTGCTTGCGGTCTTCGGTGACATAGGCGATGCCGGCATCGATCGCGGCCGGCACGCTGGACAGATCGGCCTCGCGTCCATCGAGGCGGACCTTGCCGGAGACGTTGGTGCCCCAGGCGCGGCCGAACAGGCTCATGGCGAACTCGGTGCGGCCGGCGCCCATCAGGCCGGCGATGCCGACTACCTCGCCGCGGCGCAGTGTGAAGTCGACGTTCTTGATCACCTGCCGCTCGGTATGCAGCGGGTGATACACTGACCAGTTCTCCACCGTCATCACGGGTTCGCCGATCTCCGCCTTCCGCTCGGGAAAACGATGCGCCAGATCGCGGTCAACCATGCTGCGGATGATGCGGTCCTCCTCGATGCGCTCGGTGCGGCAGTCGATGCTGTCGACGGTGCGGCCGTCGCGCAGCACCGTGATGCGGTCGGCGACCCGCGCAACCTCGTTCAGCTTGTGCGAGATCAGGATCGAGGCGATGCCCTGCTCGCGGAAGGCCAGGAGACGCTCGAGCAAGGCGGCGCTGTCGGCCTCGTTAAGACTTGCGGTCGGCTCGTCGAGGATCAGGAGACGCACCCGCTTGGACAGCGCCTTGGCGATCTCCACGAGCTGCTGCTTGCCGACGCCGAGGTCGGTGATCAGCGTATCCGGCGGCTCCCGCAGGCCGACCTGCGCCAACAGCTCGGCGGTCCGCCGATGCACCGCGTTGCGGTCGATGACGCCGAACCGCGACGGCGGATGCGACAGAAAGATGTTCTCGGCAATCGACATCAGCGGAATCAGCGCCAGCTCCTGATGGATGATGATGATCCCGAGCGCCTCGCTGTCGTTGATGTCGCGGAAGCGCCGCTCCTCGCCGTCGAACACGATCGACCCATCGTAGCTGCCGGCCGGATAGACCCCGCTCAGCACCTTCATCAAGGTCGACTTGCCGGCGCCGTTTTCGCCGACCAGCGCATGGATCTGCCCGGCCTCGACGGTGAAGCTGACGTCGCGCAGCGCCTGCACGCCGGCAAAGCTCTTGCTGACGCCGCGCATCTCAAGCATTGCCGTCATCGGATCATGTCCCGCAGCGTCGATCGTCCCCGGCCCGGCTCGCTGCCGCTCCGCCCTAGAGCCCATTCCGTTCCGATTAAATCGGAACGGGGCTCCAGATTCTAGTTTGATGCGTTTTCCGCACGCGAACTGGTACCCACTTCGCTCGAAAACGCTCTAGTCGAATTGCGAGCGCTTGTAGTAGCCGCTGTCAATCAGGACTTTCTCCCAATTGTTCTTATCCACCACGACCGGCTTGAGGAGATAGGACGGAACCACCTTGACCCCGTTGTTGTAGGTCTTGGTGTCGTTGACGGCGACCTCCTTCTTGCTCAGCACAGCGTCGACCATGTCGGCGGTCACCTTGGCGAGGTCGCGGGTGTCCTTGAAGATGGTCGAGTATTGCTCGCCGCGCAGCATCGCCTTGATCGAGGGGACTTCGGCATCCTGCCCGCTGATGTACGGCATCGGCTGGTCCTTGCTGCCGTAGCCGACGCTCTTCAGCGAGGAGATGATGCCGATCGACAGGCCGTCATAGGGCGACAGCACCGCGTCGACGCGCTTCTTGCCGTAGAACGCGCTGAGCAGGTTGTCCATCCGCGCCTGCGCGGTCGCACCGTCCCAGCGCAGCGTCGCAACCTTGTTCATGCCCGTCTGGCCGCTGCCGACCACGAGCTTGCCGCTGTCGATATAGGGCTTCAACACCGACATCGCGCCGTCGTAGAAGAAGTACGCGTTGTTGTCGTCGGGCGAGCCGCCGAACAGCTCGATGTTGAAGGGCCCCTTGCCTTCCTTGAGCCCGAGCGCGTTCTCGATCGACTGGGCCTGCAGCACACCGACCTGGAAATTGTCGAAGGTCGCGTAATAGTCGACGTTGGGGGTGCCGCGGATCAGGCGGTCATAGGCGATCACCGTGATGCCCTGGGCCTTGGCCTGCTTCAGGACATCGGACAAGGTGGTGCCGTCGATGGCGGCGATGACCAGCACCTTGGCGCCCTTGGTCACCATGTTCTCGACCTGGGAGAGCTGGTTCGGAATGTCGTCTTCGGCATATTGCAGATCGGTGCCGTAGCCGCGCTCCTTCAGCACCTTGACCATGTTGTTGCCGTCGTCGATCCAGCGTGCCGAGGACTTGGTCGGCATCGCGATGCCGATGGTCGGCTTGCTCTGGGCGAGCGCGTCGCGATCCGACACCGCCGCGGCAAGGCCGGCCAGCGCGAGCGCGAACAAGGTCTTCAATTTGAACATGCTTCACTCCCTCGTTTTTTGAGTTGGGGTACCGTTGCCGTGGACAGCGTCAATCGACGGCTATCGTTCGTGGGCGGACCGCAGATCTACGGCGATGTCGGATCGGCGCCGGGACCGTCACGAACCGAAATTGCGGAATGTCGATCGACCCCGTCAACAGCGCCGATGCTCGCTCCGCACGATCGGCCATGTCGATCCCGCAATGCCGGGTTCAGTCGCGAGTCATGTCGTGGGACGAACGAGGCGCAGGAATGACGTGGAGGATCATGAGGCGCCGGTCTCCCGGAATCGTTGGCGAGCGCCAGCGTCCGACAGGACGTCTGGCGGTGCGCTGCCGTTTTCTGCACCCTTTGGTTGATGTTGCCGCTGCAATGTGGACGCAAGCGCCGACTGGCCATTTATTTCATTATCCGAAGAAATTGATCGGAGACGCGGAGGGTCGCAGGGGTACTGTCCGGAATCGCTGGCAAGTCCTATCGCCTCCCAGGTGGTGCAGCACCGCTTCTGGTAACCTTTCGCCGGATTGTGCCTTCACCCTGCTATGGATGCAAGCGCCATTTATTTCACCATCTGAATAAATTGGCCTGAGCTGCCGGCCGGGGGCAGCGAGCTTCAGGCGTCGATGTCAGAGAGATCGTCAACAACCAGCAAAGCCTCGGCAAAATCGTCGTCGCCGAAATAGGTGCTGCGGGTGATGACGACGGGGATGCCGGCGCGCGCCGCGGCGGCGAGGCCGTTGCCGGAATCCTCGATTGCGACGCAATCTCCCGGCCCGAGCCCGAGCCGGGTCAGGACCTCGGTGTAGACATCGGGCGCCGGCTTCTTGCGCGGCACGTCGTCGCCGGCAACGATCGCCTCGAACTGATCGGCCCAGTCCAGCCCGAGCGAAACCGAAAGCAGCGCATCGATATTGCCGTGCGAGGTGGTGGTTGCGATCGCGAGGCGCTGGCCGCGGCTGCGCGCGCCGGCGAGCCAGGCCCTGACGCCCGGCCGCAACGGGCAGCCGCCCGCGGCAATCAGCACGGCGTAGCGCGCGGTCTTGATCCTGTGCAGGTCAGCGATCTCGGCGAATGTCAGCATTGGGACCGCGTTGCGCTGGTCGAAGGCGCGGATGCGCTCCTTGCCTCCGGCCACCCGCAGCAGCCGCGCGTAAGTGACCTGATCCCAGAACCAATCGAGCCCGGCTTCGGCAAAGGCTTCATTGAAGGCGCGGCGGTGCACCTCCTCGGTTTCGGCGAGCGTGCCGTCGACATCGAAGATCAAGGCGCGGGCGCTCGCAATGATGTCGCGCATCCCGGCGGTCCGGATCACGGCGAGCGCCTCGTTCATCGTCCCTCGCCCGCCGCACCGGCGCCTTTGACGAACACCCGGCTGGCGAGCACGTCGCCGGCCTCGATCGACATCACGTCGTCGGCGGTGAGCGTGCGGTCGAGCTTCGCCACGATCCGGTTGGCCTGGCGCAGCCGGATGCGATCGAGCGCATTGCGGATCGAGCGTGCATTGGAGAACAGCGGCTGTTCTTTGCGCACGGCGATGTAACGGATGAAGGCCTCGCGGGCTTCCGGAGAGAACTGATAATTCTGCTGCTGCAACATCAGCTCGGCGATCCAGAGCAACTCGCCGTCGGAATAGTCGGGGAAATCGATGTGATGCGCGATGCGGGAGCGGAAGCCCGGATTGCTCTGGAAGAATTTCTCCATGCGGTCGCCATAGCCGGCCAGGATCACCACCAGATCCTCGCGCTGCTGCTCCATCACCTGCAGCAGGATCTCGATCGCCTCCTGTCCGTAGTCGCGCTCGTTTTCCGGGCGATAGAGGTAATAGGCCTCGTCGATGAACAACACGCCGCCCATCGCCTTCTTTAAGATCTCCTTGGTCTTCGGCGCGGTGTGGCCGATATATTGGCCGACGAGGTCGTCGCGCGTGACGCTGATGACGTGGCCGCGGCGCACGAAGCCGAGCTTGTGCAGGATGCCGGCCATCCGCAGCGCGACCGTGGTCTTGCCGGTGCCGGGATTGCCGGTGAACGACATGTGCAGGGTCGGAAACGTCGTCGCCAGCGCCATCTTCTGCCTGATGCGTTCGACCAGCAGCAGCGAGGCGATCTCGCGGATGCGGGTCTTCACCGGCTTCAGGCCGATCAATTCGGAATCGAGCTGGTCGAGCACGTCGCCGATGCCGAGGTCGGCGAATTCATGGCGAAGGTCGATAGTCTCGAGCGGGGTCTCGCGGATTTGTTCGCTGATCTGTTCTTGCGCTTGCGTCATTGTCCTCTCGCCTGGAAAAGCTCCGTCGCCGCGGCGGCGACGACGGAGAAGTGCATCCGGACCAGGACGGTCGAGGGAGCAACCCGCCTGGTTTGCAAGCCGGACGCGGTCAATGATCGGTGTAGCGTTCGCCTTCGGGGCGGCCCGCTGCATAGGAATGGGTCGCATAACGCAGATTGCGTCCGGCCGCCTCCTGGCGGTCGAGCCGGAAGCCTGGCTCCTCCTGCGGCCGGTTGACGATGAAGGAGATGCGAACCGACTCCCAGCCCGGGCTGGAATCAAAGCCGGAGATCCGGATATAGCGGTCGCCATAGACCCGTCGGCAGTCGGCGAGCTCCTTCATGATGCCCGCCGCATCGCGCAGGTCGAACATCGGCAGGCCCCACATGTCCCAATAGGTGTTGCGGGGATGCGGATCGTCGGTGAACTCGATGTTCACCGCCCAACCCTTGTCGAGGCAGTATTGCACCTGCGCGGCGATCTGCTCGTCGGTGAGATCGGGCAGGAACGAGAAGCAGCCTTGGGTAACGCGCATGAGTATCTCCTCTCAGACCGCCATGCTCGGCGTGGGAACGAAATCGGGGGCGTCGGTCGACTCGTAGTTGAAGGTGACGTCCTTCCAGACGTCGAGCGCCTCGCGCAGCGGCGTGCAGGTCTGCGCCGCCTTGGCCAGGATCTCCGGCCCCTCATGGACGTAGTCGCGCCCCTCGTTGCGGGCGAGGATCATGGCTTCCAGCGCGACGCGGTTGGCGGTGGCGCCGGCCTGGATGCCGCGGGGATGGCCGATGGTGCCGCCGCCGAACTGCAGCACGACGTCCTCGCCGAGCAGATCGAGCAGCTGGTGCATCTGGCCGGCATGAATGCCGCCCGAGGCCACCGGCATGAGCTTGTTGAGGCTCGCCCAGTTCTGGTCGAAGAACACGCCGTGCTCCAGGTGCAACGGATTGAAGTCCTCGCGGCAGATGTCGTAATAGCCGCGGGTGGTGTTTGGATCGCCTTCGAGCTTGCCGACCACCGTGCCGGCATGGATGTGATCGACGCCGGCGAGCCGCATCCATTTCGCGATCACGCGGAACGAGACGCCGTGGCTGCGCTGCCGCGTGTAGGTCGAGTGGCCGGCGCGATGCAGATGCAGGATCATGTTATTCTTGCGCGCCCACTTCGCCATCGACTGGATCGCGGTGTAGCCGATCACAAGGTCGATCATGACGATGTTGGAGCCGAGCTCATGGGCAAACTCGGCGCGCTCGTACATATCCTCCATGGTCGCCGCGGTGACGTTGAGATAGGTCCCCTTGATCTCGCCGGTCGCGGCCTGCGCGCGGTTGACCGCCTCCATGCAGTAGAGGAAGCGCTCGCGCCAGTGCATGAAGGGCTGCGAGTTGATGTTCTCGTCGTCCTTGGTGAAATCGAGCCCGCCTTTCAGCGCCTCATAGACGACGCGGCCATAGTTGCGGCCGGACAGGCCGAGCTTCGGCTTCACGGTGGCGCCGAGCAATGGACGGCCGAACTTGTCGAGCCGCTCGCGCTCCACCACGATGCCGGTCGCCGGGCCCTGGAATGTCTTCACATAGGCAGTCGGCAGCCGCATGTCCTCGAGCCGCAATGCCTTCAGCGGTTTGAACCCGAACACATTGCCGATGATCGAGGCGGTCAGGTTCGAGATCGAGCCCGGCTCGAACAGGTCGAGGTCATAGGCGATGTAGGCGAAGTAGCTGCCCGGCGAATTCGGCACCGGATCGACGCGGTAGCACTTCGCCCGGTATTTCTCCGCGGCCGTCAGCCGGTCGGTCCACACCACGGTCCAGGTCGCGGTCGAGGATTCGCCCGCCACAGCCGCGCAGGCTTCGGTCGGATCGACGCCGTCTTGCGGCGTGACGCGGAACAAGGCGATGACGTCGGTGTCCTTGGGCTCGTAGTTCGGCTCCCAATAGCCCATCCGCTTGTATTCCATCACGCCGGACTTGTAGCGATCCTTGCCGCGCACGGTGATCGACTGCTGCATATTCATCGAAATCTCCTGTGGTTCGTCGCCATTTGCTCAGGCGGCCTGGGTCATCTTTCCAATTTGCGGATCGAGCGCGCCGGCGCGATAGCGGCGAGCCATTTCCGGCAGTGCAACCACCTTGATTCTGGCGGCATTGCCGGCCGTGCCGAACTGCTCGAAGCGGTCACGGCAGAGTTCGCGTAGCGCATCCATCGCCGGCTTCAGGAATTTGCGCGGATCGAACTCACTCTTCGACTGGACGGCGACCTTGCGGAAGGCCGCCGCCATCGCCAGGCGGCAATCGGTGTCGATATTGACCTTGCGCACCCCGTGCTTGATGCCGCGAACGATCTCCTCGACCGGGACGCCCCAGGTCTGCGGCATCTCGCCGCCGAACTGGTTGAACATGTCCTGCAGCGGCTGCGGTACCGAGGACGAGCCGTGCATCACCAGATGCGTGTTCGGCAGGCGGCTGTGGATCTCCTCGACCACGCGCATCGCCAGGATCTCGCCGTCGGGCCGCCGCGTGAACTTGTAGGCGCCGTGCGAGGTACCCATCGCGATTGCAAGCGCATCGACCTTGGTGGCGCGGACGAAGTCGACCGCCTGATCCGGATCGGTGAGCAGCTGGTCATGGCTCAGCTTGCCCTCGACGCCGTGACCGTCCTCCTGCTCGCCGCCGCCATGCTCGAGCGAGCCGAGCACGCCGAGCTCGCCTTCGACCGACGCGCCGACCCAGTGCGCCATGTCGACCACCCGGCGGGTGATATCGACGTTGTAGTCATAGTCGGCTGCGGTCTTGGCGTCGGCCTTGAGCGAGCCGTCCATCATGACGGAGGTGAAGCCGTAACGGATCGCGGTGGCGCAGGTCGCCTCTTCGTTTCCGTGATCGAGATGCAGGCAGAGCGGAATCTGCGGATGCATCTCCTCGAGCGCGTCGATCATCTTCGCCAGCATGATGTCGTTGGCATAGGAGCGCGCGCCGCGCGAGGCCTGGATGATGACAGGCGCATCGCAGGAAGCCGCCGCCTCCATGATGGCGAGGCCCTGCTCCATATTGTTGATGTTGAAGGCCGGAACGCCGTAGCCGCGTTCGGCGGCGTGGTCCAGCAACTGCCTCAGGGTTATCCGCGCCATGGTGGCGTCCTCCTTTCAATTCGCTCGTTGAATGAGCTGTTTTGCTGCAGCAGCGATTGCCGCGGGCGTGATGCCGAATTCGCGGTAGAGCACGTCGGCCGGCGCGGAAGCGCCGAAGCCGGCCATGCCGACGAATGCACCGTCGTCTCCGAGCCAACGCGTCCAGTCGCCCTCGACCGCAGCCTCCACGCCGACGCGCGGGGCGCTGCCCAGCACCTGGGCGCGATAGTCGCTCGGCTGCTGGCGGAACAGGTCGAAGCACGGGGCCGAGACGACCGCGGCCTGTACCCCGTCTTCCGCCAGCAGCTTTGCGGCTTCGAGCGCAATCGCCACCTCCGAACCCGTTGCAATCAGGGTGACGTCACGCGCGAAGGCCGGCTCGACGAGAACGTAGGCGCCGAGCGCGACCTGGTTGTCCTTGCTGCCGTCGCGAACCGTCGGCAGCGCCTGCCGCGACAGGCAGAGGATCGACGGCGAGGTCTCTGCCTTCAGCGCGCAGTCCCACGCTTCCGCCGTCTCGACCGCATCGGCCGGGCGGAACACCAGGACGTTCGGGATCGCGCGCAGCGCCGCCAGATGCTCGACCGGCTGATGCGTCGGCCCGTCCTCGCCGAGTCCGATGGAATCGTGGGTCATCACATGGATGACGCGGATCCCCATCAGCGCCGCAAGGCGGATCGCCGGCCGGCTGTAATCGGCAAAGCTGAGGAAGGTGCCGCCATAGGGAATGAACCCGCCGTGCAGGGCGACGCCGTTCATCGCCGCGGCCATGCCGTGTTCGCGAATGCCGTAGTGGATGTAGCTGCCGTCGAGCGTTTCCGGCCGCACCGAAACCTGCGACTTCGCCAGCGTCAGATTGGAGTGCGTGAGGTCGGCCGAGCCGCCCAGCAAATTGGGCAACGCCTCCGCGATCACGTCGATGACCTGCTGCGAAGCCTGCCGCGTGGCGAGCTTCGGCCGCTCGGTCGCGAACCGCTCCACCAGCTTGGCCATCGCCTCGGCATAGGCGCAGGGCAATTTCCGGTTCAGCGCATCGTGGAACGGAGACCGCTCGGCCCTGTCGCCCTTGCAGGCGCCGCGCGAACGCTCGATCCAGGCCCGCCGTGCGTCGCGGCCGCGGCCGCCGAGCTCGCGCCACTCCGCCAGCACCGCATCGGGAATCTCGAATGCCGGATACGGCCAGCGCAGCGCGGCACGGGTCTTCGCCACCTCATCGGCACCGAGCGGCGCGCCATGCACCTTTTCGCTGCCCTGCCGGTTCGGCGCGCCGAACCCGATCACCGTCCGGCAGGCGATCAACGACGGACGATCGCTCGATCGCGCCTGCCTGATCGCCGCGGTGATCGCCTGCGGATCGTGGCCGTCGACGCGGTTGACGTTCCAGCCGCTGGCCTTGAACCGCGCCGTCTGGTCGTCCGAGCAGGACAGCGAGGTGGCGCCGTCGATCGAGATATGATTGTCGTCGAACAGCACGATCAAGCGGTTCAGCCGCAAATGGCCGGCCAGCGAGATCGCCTCATGGCTGATGCCTTCCATCAGGCAGCCATCGCCGGCGATCACATAGGTGTAGTGGTCGACGAGGTCGTCGCCGAAGCGGGCGTTCATCAGCCGCTCGGCAAGCGCCATGCCGACCGCGGTCGCAACCCCCTGCCCGAGCGGCCCGGTCGTGGTCTCGACACCCGGGGTGTGGCCGTACTCGGGATGGCCCGGGGTCTTCGATCCCCACTGCCGGAACGCCTTGAGCTGGTCGAGCGTCATGCTCTCGTAGCCTGTGAGGTAAAGCAGCGCGTAGAGCAGCATCGAGCCGTGACCGGCCGACAGCACGAAGCGGTCGCGGTCGGGCCACGCCGGATCGGCCGGGTCGAACTTCAGGAAGTCCGTGAACAGCACGGTCGCGACATCGGCCATGCCCATCGGCATGCCGGGGTGGCCGGATTTCGCCTGCTCGACCGCGTCGACGGCGAGGAAGCGGATGGCGTTGGCCATCTCGTCGTGGCTGATTTCGGGGCGGCTGGCTACGGACGCAAGTGCGGTCATATCGTTCGCCTCTTTCGTTCGATCAGTTGCAGGATCAGCGGGGTCAGGATGAGCTGCATCGCGAGGTCGAGCTTGGCGCCGTGCACCACGATCGAATTGGCGCGCGACATGAAGCTGTTCGGGATCATCGAGAGCAGATAGGGGAAGTCGATGCCGCGCGGGTTCTTCAAGCGGATCACGACCATCGATTCATCCGGCGTCGGGATCCAGCGCGCGATGAAAGGGTTCGACGTATCGACGGTCGGCACGCGCTGGAAGTTGATGTCGGTCTCGGTGAATTGCGGACAGATGTAGTTCACGTAGTCCGGCATGCGGCGCAGGATGGTGTCGGTCACCGCCTCGGTGGAGTAGCCGCGATGGCTGCGATCGCGGTGCAGCTTCTGGATCCATTCGAGGTTGATGACCGGCACGACGCCGATCTTGAGGTCGGCATGCTGCGCGACATTCACCTTGTCGGTGACCACGGCGCCGTGCAGGCCCTCGTAGAACAGGAGGTCGGAATTCTCCGGCAGCGCCTCCCAGGCGGTGAAGGTGCCGGGCTTGGCGCCGTAGAGCCGCGCCTCCTCCTCGTCGTGCACATAGTGCCGCGTGGTTCCGGTGCCGGTCTCGGCATAGTCGCTGAACAGCTTCTCCAGCTCCTGGAACAAATTGGTCTCGGGGCTGAAATGGCTGAAGTGCTTGTTGCCGCGCTCGGCTCTCTCCGCCATCAGGCTGCGCATCTCGGCGCGGTCGTAGCGGTGGAACGCGTCGCCCTCGATATAGGCGGCGACCACGTTCTCGCGGCGGAAGATGTTCTCGAAGGTCTTCTTCACCGAGGTGGTGCCGGCCCCGGAGGAGCCGGTGATCGAGATGATGGGATGCCGACGTGACATGCGGTCCTCCTCAGCGGAACAGGCCGCGCCGCGCGAACAGCGGGGCATCGCTGCTTTCGAACAACGGCTCGACGGTCAGGTGGATCGCATCGACGTCGCGCACGGCGCGCGCCGATCCCATGATCAGGGGCACACGCTGATGCGGCGTGCGTGCCGACAGTTCGAGAATGCGCGACCGGCCGTTCGACGCGGCGCCGCCCGCCCATTCCATGATCAGTGCGATGGGATGCGCCTCGTACAGCAGACGCAACCGGCCTTCGCGGTAGCCCTGGCGCGCATCCGCCGGATACAGGAACACGCCGCCGCGCATCAGGATGCGGTAGGCCTCGGCGACCAGCGAGCCGATCCAGCGCATGTTGAAGTCCTGCCCGCGCTCACCGTTCACGCCGGCGAGGCACTCGTCGATGTAGCTGCGCACCGGGCCGCTCCAGTGCCGCCGATTCGAGGCATTGATGGCGAATTCCGACGCATCCTGCGGCACGCGCAGATCGCGCGCGGTCAGGACGAACTCACCGGTTCGCGGGTCCAGCGTGAAACAGTCGACGCATTGGTCGAGCGCCAGCACCAGCACGGTCTGTGGACCGTAGATGAAGCAACCTGCGGCGCATTGCGCCGTGCCGGGCTCGAAGAAGGTCGAGATGACGTCGTTTCCCTTCGGCCGGATCGAGAAGATCGTGCCGATCGAGATGTTGTTTTCGAGATTGGCGGATCCATCGAGCGGATCGATCGCGACGCAGAGCGGCGCGTCGGGATCGAGCGTCTCGGGCAGTTCGACTTCCTCCGACAGCACTGCGGCGACCGGCGCGGCGCGCAGCGCGTTCCGCATCAGGTCGTCGGCGACGATGTCGATGGTCTTCTGGCGATCGCCGTCGGGATTGACGCCGCCGCTCTCGCCGCCGACTCCGGCGAGCGGCCCGGCGGCAATGATGCGCGAGAGCTCGATCGCCGCACGCGCAAGGGCTTCGATCACCACAACGGTCGCGGCGCGCAACGGGTTGTGTTGCGTCGGCCACTCCAGATGGGCATGCAATGCAGGACGAATCTCCACCGGCCTCTCCCTATGATCGCGCCCTCTGTCCCGAGGCTTCGAGAGGCGACCTCAGGGGAGTCGCCTTCGCCCTATCAACGCGCGAATTGCCCAATTAGGGAAATTTTATTATCTTTGGTCCGGGCAAAGTATTTCTTATGGAGCTTGTCATGGCCGGCAACTTCTCACGGGATCTCACCATCCGCCAGCTGCGCGCACTGTCGACCTTGCACGAGGCCGGATCGATCACGTCGGCCGCCAACCGGTTGAACCTGACGCAGCCCGCGGTGACGCTGCAGCTTCGCAACCTGCAGGCGCTCGCGGGGTTGCCGCTGATCCAGCGCACCGGCGACGGTATGGCGCTGACGGATGCCGGCGCGCATGTGCTGACGCTGGTCGAGCGGATCGAGGCGGCGCTGAAGGATTGCGAGCAGTCGCTCGACATGATCGCCGGCCGCAGCGGCGGCCGCGTCGCGATGGGCGCGGTCTCCACCGCGAAATACTTCGTGCCGTTCGCGATCGCGGCGTTCTCGCGCCGCTTTCCCAAGATCGAGGTCACGCTCAGGATCGGCAACCGCGAGGAGATTCGCGACGCGCTGCGCGGCTATGATCTCGACATCGCGGTGATGGGCCGGCCGCCGGCCGACGTCGAGGTCGAGATGAAGCCGCTCGGCCGGCATCCGCACTTCATCGTCGCCGCGCCCGATCATCGGCTGGCGCGGCGGCGGCACGTCGCCCCATCGGAGCTCGCCAACGAAACCTTCATCACTCGCGAGCAAGGATCGGGGACGCGGATGCTGATGCAGCAATATTTCGAGCGGGTCGGGCTGGAGCCGAAACTCGGCATGGCGATGGACAGCAACGAGACCATCAAGCAGGCGGTGATGGCCGGGCTCGGCATCGCCTTCATCTCCCAGCACACGGTGTTCCATGAGCTGGAGGACGGCCGGCTGGTGGTGCTCAAGGTGAAGGGCCTGCCGATCGTCCGGCAGTGGCACGCGATCAGGCGCGCCGACAAGATCCTGCTGCCGCCCGCGCAGGCCATGCTGGATTTCCTCGGCAAGGAGGGCTGGCGCTATCTGCCGAATTCAAACTAGCGCCCGGGCGACGTTGCAACGCCCGATCGAGCCAGAAAATCGAGGTGGTGCCGTATGTTAGGCATTGAAGTTCCGCGAAACGCATGTCACATCTTGACTGCGGTCACCCGGCGGACCGCACCCTGCGAGGGAGGTTGAACTGCAGAACCAGTCCCCGCCGACGCCCGACTTCAAGGCGTTATTCGAGGCGGCGCCCGGCCTTTATCTGGTGCTGACGCAGCCCGACTTCCGCATCGTGGCAGTGAGCGACGCGTATCTGCGCGCCACCAAGACCGAGCGCGCCGCGATCCTCGGGCGCGGGCTGTTCGAGGTGTTTCCCGACAATCCGGACGATCCGACCGCCGACGGCGTGCGGAACCTGCGCGCCTCGCTCGAGCGCGTGGTCCAGTTCCGCCGCCCCGACACCATGACGGTGCAGAAATACGATATCCGCAAGCCCGAGTCGGAGGGCGGCGGCTTCGAGGAACGCTACTGGAGCCCGCGCAATACGCCGGTGCTGGGGCCGAACGGGCAGTTCACCTACATCATCCATCGGGTCGAAGACGTCACCAGCTTCATCCAGCTGAAGCAGCGCGGTGCCGAGCAGGACCAGCTGACCGACCGGCTGCGCGAGCGCACCGAGCAGATGGAAGCGGAAATCTTCATGCGCGCCCGCGAGGTCGAGGCCGCCCGCGAACAGCTCGAAGCCGAGCAAAAGCTCCGCCAGGTGCAGAAAATGGAGGCCGTCGGGCACCTCTCCGGCGGCATCGCCCACGACTTCAACAATATCCTGACCGTCATCACCGGCCTGATCGACATCCTCGCGGAAGCCGTTGAACATGATCCCGCGCTGTCGTCTGTCGCCAAGATGATCACCGACGCCGCATTTCGCGGTGCAGAAGTGACCAAGCACCTGCTGGCCTTCTCGCGGCTGCAGCCGCTGCAACCGCGTGAAGCGAATCTCAACACCCTGGTGCAGGACACCGCGCGGCTGCTGCGCCCCTCGCTCGGCGAGCAGATCGAGATCGATACCGCGCTCGAGCCCGACGCCTGGTCGGCTTTCATCGATCCGAACCACATGGCGACCGCGTTGCTCAATCTCGCCGTCAATGCCCGCGATGCGATGCCCGATGGCGGCAAGCTGATGCTGGAGACCAGCAACGTCATCCTCGACGAGGTTTATGCCGTCGCCAACCCCGACGTGCGGGCGGGTGAATATGTGATGGTCGCGGTTAGCGACACCGGCGGTGGCATCCCGGCGGGGATCCGCGACAAGGTGTTCGAGCCGTTCTTCACCACCAAGGACACCGGCAAGGGCACCGGGCTCGGGCTCAGCATGGTGTACGGCTTCATCAAGCAGTCCAACGGACACCTCAAGATCTATTCCGAAGAGGGCCACGGCACCTCGATCAAGCTCTATCTGCCGCGCAGCAGCGGCGACATGATCGACGTCGAGCCGCCTCCTCCGGTCGACACCCGCGGCGGCAATGAATCCATCCTGGTCGTCGAGGACGATCCGCTGGTGCGCAATTACGTCAGCGCCCAGCTCGAGCAACTTGGCTATCACACCATGGTCACCGCCAACGGCCCGGAAGCACTGGCTGCGGTCGACAAGGGGTTCGTCTGCGACGTGCTGTTCACCGACGTCATCATGTCCGGCGGCATGAACGGCCGGCAGGTCGCCGACGCCGTGATCGCCAAACTGCCCTCGGTGCGCGTGCTCTTCACCTCCGGCTACACCGAGGACGCGATCATCCACCACGGCCGTCTCGATCCGGATGTGACGCTGCTGCCGAAGCCCTATCGCAAGTCCGATCTCGCGCGGATGATCCGGCAGGTGCTGGCCCAGCCGCCGGCGGCGGCAATGGGCAAGTGACGCGGGGCATCACGCGTCTCCGTTCTGCTTCTTGATCTGATCGGCCGGCACGGCGCATCCGGACAAGAACAGTGCCGCGCAGGCCTTGGCGCGGGCCTCGATCTGCGCCCGCGACGGCGGCGGCCTGTGGCCGTACATCACGTCGCGTTGCGGCTGGAACACGAGCATGCCGAGCAGCATGCCCGCAGCAGCCTGCGCGTCGTCCACCGCGATCCTTCCCCTCCGCTGCTGCACGCCGAGCCACGCAGCGAGCGCGCCAAGCGTCCGCTGCATCGCCTTCTCGTAGAACATCTCGGCGATGTCGGGAAATTTGTCGCTGTCGGCCAGGATGATGCGCTGAAGCGCGATGACCTCGGCATCGAGGATCAGCTCGCCACAGGTCGAGAGTGCGGCCTCCAGTGCCGCCGCGATATCACGGCCATCGCAGGCGCCGAGATTTACGGCGGATATGAATCGGTCCATCCGGTCCGTCACCGTGCCCTCGAACAGCGCCAGCTTGGTCGGGATCAGCCGATAGAGTGTCTTGGTGGAGACGCCGGCGCGGCAAGCCACGTCGGCGATGTTGGCCGCAGCAAAGCCGCGCTCGGAGAACTCGCGCCGCGCGGCGTCATAGATCAGCGCACGCGTCTCGTCGTCGGAACGCAGCTGCGGCCGCCCACGACCGCGCCGCGCCGGCGCGCCTTGCTCAGTCTGATCCTTGTCATTCCGGTTCATCCGCGAGCCATGCTTTTAAATGATGCCTGTCATTCTATTGACACTCCCAATATGGGCTCTATTTTGGAAAACATCAAGTTTCCTAATTAATCCTGCGAGCGCCGACCGAAATTGGCAAGACTTTCCAGCAGGATAGAACGGATCAGGAGCGCCGCCATGAGCCAGCATGAGACATCATTCAAGGCCGAGAGCCAGGTTCCGGCCGAGACCGCCAGGCAATTGATCGCAAATCCGGAGGCCGCCAGGCCGCCTGCCGCCAAGGGCAGGCTTCGCCGCCTGCTGCTGGCCGGCGCGGCGCTCGCCGTCCTTTCGGGCGGCGCCTGGTACGGCTGGGACTACTGGACGGTCGGCCGCTTCCAGGTCTCGACCGACGACGCCTATGTGAAGGCCGACAACACGACGATCGCGCCAAAAGTCTCCGGCTATCTCAGCGCGGTGCTGGTGGGCGACAATGAGCATGTGCGCGCCGGCCAGATGCTGGCGCGGATCGACGATCGCGATTTCAGGGTCGCGCTGGATCAGGCCAAGGCCGATGTTGCCGCCGCCGAAGCCGCGATCGCCAGCAAGCATGCGCAGCTCGATGTGCAGCAGTCGGTGATCGAAGCGGCACGCGCGACCCTTGCCGTCGACACCGCGACGCAGACCTTCGCCGAGCAGGAGAACAAGCGCTACACCGACCTCGCCGGCACCGGCTTCGGCAGCGTGCAGAACGCGCAGCAGGCGCAGTCGCGCTACGCCAGCGCACAGGCCGCTGTGGCCCGCGATACCGCGAACCTCGCCTCCGCGCTCCGCCAGGTGGAGCTGCTCAAGGCCGACATTGCGCAGGCGGTCGCGGCGCAGGCGCGCGCAACCGCGCTCCAGCATCAGGCCGAGCTGAACCTCGGCTACACCACCATATCAGCCCCGATCGACGGCGTGGTCGGCAACCGCACCCTGCGCACCGGCCAGTTCGTCCAGGCCGGCACGCAGCTGATGTCGCTGGTGCCCGCCACCGGCGCCTATGTGATCGCGAATTACAAGGAGACTCAGCTCACCAATGTCCGCAAGGGTCAGCCGGTCGAGATCGCCGTCGACATGTTCCCCGGACAGGTGGTGCGCGGCCATGTCGACAGTCTCGCGCCCGCCAGCGGCCAGGAATTCGCGCTGCTGCCGCCTGACAATGCGACCGGCAATTTCACCAAGGTGGTGCAGCGCATTCCGGTGAAGATCAAGCTCGACGCGACGGCGGTCGAATTGCGGCCCGGCATGTCGGTCATCCCGACCATCGCAACCTTGTCGCAACCTGGCGAGGCGCCGCGCTCCAGCGCCTCTCCCAAGCTCGCTGTCGCCTCATTCAAATAGGTGATGTCATGTCCGACCTCGCGCTCTCCTCCCCGGCTGCTCCGCCCCGCGCGGCAGCCGCAGCGGCCGATCCCAACCGCGCCAGCATGGCGGTCTGGATCTCCATCGTCGCCGCCATGATCGGCGCCTTCATGGCGATCCTCAACATCCAGATCACCAACGCCTCGCTGCTCAACATCGAGGGCGGCATCGGAACCGGCGTCGACAACGGCTCCTGGATCTCGACCTCCTATCTGATCGGCGAGATCGTGGTGATCCCGCTGACCGACTATCTCAGCCGGGTGTTTTCCTTCCGCAAGATCATCATCGGCTTCGCCACCCTGTTCGCGATCTTCTCGGTCGCCTGTGCCTTCACCCACGACCTGCCCTCGATGATCGCGATGCGCGGCTTGCAGGGTTTCTTCGGCGGCGTGCTGATCCCGATGGCCTTCACGCTGGTCTTCACCAAGCTGCCGAAGGCCCAGCAACCGGTCGGCCTTGCCATGTTCGCGCTCGCGGTGACCTTTGCGCCGGCGATCGGCCCGACCATCGGCGGCTACCTCACCGAGAATTACGGCTGGCAGACCATCTTCTTCGTCAACGTGATCCCGACCGCGGTGATGGTCATTACCCTCTATTTCACGCTGGAACGCCAGCCGATGCAGTTGCATCTGCTGCGCGAGGGCGACTGGCTCGGCATCGTCACGATGGCGATCGGCCTGTCGTCGCTGCAGGCCGTGCTCGAGGAAGGCAACAAGAACGACTGGTTCGGCTCGCCCTTCATCGTCAAGCTCGCGGTGATCGCCGCCGTCAGCCTCACTCTGTTCGTCTGGATCGAGCTCGTCGTGGAAAAGCCGCTGATCCGGCTGCGCCTCCTGACCCAGCGCAGCTTCGGCTTCGGCACCATCTCGGCGGTGTTCGTCGGCTTCGCACTGTTCGGCTCGGTCTACCTGCTGCCGGCCTATCTCGGCCAGGTGCAGCGCTACAACGCCGAGCAGATCGGCCAGGTGCTGGCCTGGACCGGCCTGCCGCAGCTGATCCTGATCCCGCTGGTCCCGAAGCTGATGCAACGTTTCGATCCGCGCTTCATCGCCTTCACCGGCATGATCCTGTTCGCGGTCTCCTCCTTCATGAACATCGCGATGTCGCTCGATTACTCCGGTGACCAGTTCTTCGTCCCGAACATCGTCCGTGCGATCGGCCAGGCGATCATGCTGGCCCCGCTGTCGGCGGTCAGCCTCGGCAGCGTCGCGCCGCAGGATGCCGCGGCGGCCTCCGGCATCTCCAATATGATGCGCAATCTCGGCGGCGCGATCGGCACGGCCCTGCTCGCCACCATCGTCACCAAGCGCGAGCAGTTCCACTCCAACATCATCGGCCAGTCGGTCGACTTCGGCCGCGAGGAAGTGCGCACCCGGATCGCCGAGGTGACCAATTACTTCCTCAGCCACGGCATCTCCGATCCGGCGACCGCGCACCACCAGGCGATCGTGGCGCTCGGCAATATCGTGAAGCGCCAGGCCCTGGTGCTTGGTTTCAGCGACACCTTTGCCGTAATCGGCATCGTGCTGGTGTTCGCCGCGATTGCGATCCTCTTGACCGGCAAGCCGAAGAACGCCGCCGGCGGCGGCGCGGCGCATTGATCCCTCGTTGATCCCCGGGGCGGCGGCCGAAAGCCGTCGCCCGATTTTCAGCTTGCCTCGCGCAGCTTGAAGCGCTGGATCTTCCCGGTCTGGGTCTTCGGCAGCTCCTCGACGAAGGCGATCGCGCGGGGATATTTGTATGGCGCGATCGTCGCCTTGACGTGATCCTGCAGCAGCTTGACCTCGACCTCGTCGCAGCGCGCGCCCTGCTTCAGCACGATGAACGCCGAGACGATCTGCCCCCGCTCCTCGTCGGGTGCGCCGATCACGGCGCACTCCGCGACATCGGGATGGCCGAGCAGCGCGGCCTCGACCTCGGGGCCGGCGATGTTGTAGCCCGCCGAGATGATCATGTCGTCGGCGCGCGCCACGAAAGACAGCCGGCCGTTCTCGTCGCTGACGAAGGCATCGCCGGTGATGTTCCAGCCGTCGCGGACATATTTGGTCTGCCGGGAGTCGGCGAGATAGCGGCAGCCGGTCGGACCGCGAACCGCCAGCTTGCCGACCTGGCCCGCCGGCAGCTCGTTCATGTCTTCGTCGACGATCTTCGCCTCGTAGCCGGTGACAGGCGTGCCCGTGGTGCCGCCGACGGCGCTGCCGGTGCGGTTGGTGATGAAGATGTGCAGCAGTTCAGTGCTGCCGATGCCGTCGAGGATCGGCTTGCCGGTCTTCCTGGTCCAGCTCTCGAACACCGGCGCCGGCAGCGTCTCGCCGGCCGAGACGGCGAGCCGCAGCGACGACAGATCAGCGCCCTTGTCCATCGCGGCCATCATCGCCCGATAAGCGGTCGGCGCGGTGAAGCAGATGGTCGCCTTGTAGGTTTCGATGATCCGGATCATCTCGCTCGGCGCCGCGTTCTCCAGCAGCGTCGCGGTGGCGCCGAAACGCAGCGGGAAGATCGCCAATCCCCCGAGACCGAAGGTGAAAGCAAGCGGCGGCGAGCCGACGAACACGTCGTCGGGCGTCACCTTGAGCACCTCGTTCGCATAACCGTCGGCAACGATCAGGAGATCGCGGTGGAAGTGCATGGTCGCCTTGGGCTCGCCCGTCGTGCCCGACGTGAAGCCCAGCAGCGCGACGTCGTCGCGGCCGGTCTTCACCGCATCGAACTTGACCGGCTTGTTCAGCGCGATCCGGTCGAGCTCGGCGTCGTGGTTCTGCGTGCCGTCGAAATTGACGACCTGCTTGAGGAATTTGCTGGTCTTGGCGCAGGCCACCAGTTCATCCGCGATGCGGCTGTCGGTTAGCGCCAGCGAGATCTCGGCCTTGTCGACGATCTTGGCCAGTTCGCCGGCGCGCAGCATCGGCATGGTGTTGACGACGACGGCACCGGCCTTGGTCGCAGCGAGCCAGGCCGCGACCAGCGCCGGGTTGTTGCCCGAGCGGATCAGCACGCGATTGCCGGGCTTGACGCCGTAATTCTCCACCAGAGCGTGCGCCAGGCGGTTCGACCAATCGGTCAATTCCTTGTAGGTGCGCTGACGGCCATTGCCGATCAACGCGATGCGATCGCCCATCCCCTGCTCGACGATGCGGTCGGTCAGTTCGACCGCGGCGTTGAGATAATCGGGATATTGAAACTCCGGCCGGTCGAGCAGCAGTTGCGGCCATTGCGCTGATGGCGGCAGGTTGCGCCGCGCGAAATCGTCGACATGCCCGGATGGGCCGAGCCCGGGAAATTCACCTGACATTCGATTGCCCCTCGCTTTCCATCCAGAAAGGCCAAGACCAACGTCGAGAAGAACAAGGACGCCCGGCAGCGTTCCAATCGCCAA
Organism: Bradyrhizobium sp. USDA 4502; assembly: GCF_054063355.1. NCBI lineage: Bacteria > Pseudomonadati > Pseudomonadota > Alphaproteobacteria > Hyphomicrobiales > Nitrobacteraceae > Bradyrhizobium > Bradyrhizobium sp. USDA 4502. The sequence continues at coordinate 1,726,562 of NZ_JBSSGF010000001.1, read as the reverse complement.
TCATTTTATACTTAAAATAATTCGACGCAAGCCTGGAAATCGCGCGGCAATCGCCGGCCGATCCTTCAGAACCTCAGATTTGCGTAAGCTGCTTCAGCCGCGCGACCATCGCCGAGCCCGGGTCGGCGAGCGGCGCGATCGCGGTGAAATGATTGGCGTCGGGCACAACGCCGAACCGCGTTGCGACGCCCGCTTTGCCCCAGACATCGACGACGGTCCGGCTCTGCCGGTGATATTCCGCGCTCTCGGCGCCGCCGACGACGGCATCGAGCGTCGCGCCCGCAGGCGGCGTCCAGGACAGCGGGCTCGCCGCCCTCGCTGCGGCGCGGTCGAGGCCAAGCGCCTTGTTGATGGAGGTGCCGACCAATGGCTCAAGCTCGAACAGGCCGGAGATCGCGTAAGCAGCCCTGACCAGGTCGTTCGGCAGCGACGCATCATAGGCCGGCCAATCGGTCGCGAGCATGCATGCGGCAAGATGTCCGCCTGCGGAGTGTCCCGACACGACCAGCGGCCGGCCGAGCCTGGCCAGTTCGCGGCACGCCGCACGCATCTCGCCGATGATGTCGCCGACCGTGACATTGGGACAGAGATCGTAGCTCGGCACCGCGACGCCGATGCCGTGGCCGTTGAGCCCTCGCGCGCAGTGGCTCGATGACGAGCCGTCGAGCGCCTGCCAGTAGCCGCCATGGATGAAGACCACGAGCGGGCCGTCACGATCGCCTTCGAACAGGTCGATGACGTTGCGGCTGCCCGGACCATAGGTCAGCCGCCGCGGCGGATGCTGCTCGCGATAGGCCGCGGAGTCCCTCGCCCAGCCGGCCATCAGCGCCGGATTTTCCGGCACCCGCGCCCGGTTGTTGTATTCGACCTCGTAATCGACCTCGCTCACGGCTTAAGCGCTCCTCGCCTTGGCGGAGCGCTGCGCCGAGCCCTTGGCCTTGGCGAGCAGCCGCATCAGTTCGCGGATATCCTTCGGCGAGAGATCACCGAAGATATCGGCGATCCACTTCTCGTGCTCGGCGGCCATCTTGCGGAATTCGGCGCGACCGAGTTTTGTGAGCCGGATGAACTGCACGCGGCGGTCCGTCTCCGAGGTGCGGCGATCGAGATGGCCTGATTCAACCAGGCGCTCGACCAGCCCGGTGACGTTGCCGTTCGACACCATCATCCGCTTCGACAGGTCCGACAGCGTCATGCCGTCGGACACCTTGTCGAGCTGGGCCATCAGGTCGAAGCGCGGCAGCGTGACGTCGAACTTCTCGCGCAGCCGGCTGCGCACCTCGCCTTCGATCAGCGTGGTGCAGGTCAAGAGGCGCAGCCACAGCCTGAGCTCGGTGCCGTGGTCGTCGGGCAGTTCGACGGCTTTGGTTTCGGAATCGAGGATCATGCGGCGATCGTGCCTCCGCGGCGGGTTCCGGTCGGACCAATTGCTTTGAGCTTCAAGCAATTCGCGGCGCCCCGCAAGGACAATTGCGAATCGTGCCGGACGCGCCTGGGCAATCCTGCAATTTCTTTAAACTTCAAGCAATTGGCGCGGCGCTTGCATGTGCAGCGCCTGCATGATGCGCGACGATCGCCCTGACGCGATGCCACATCGCTGTCCGTAGCGGGTGAAGATGTCGTGTTTTTGTAGCTCGTGATCTGTCGCCTTCGTTTCTGATTTGCAGGGGAGCCGGAAGGCGGGGACGGCTTTCCCTGATTGATCATGCCACGGCTGTTGTGGCGGTTTTAGCCCTGTGGGTGAGTTTCTTTGTTCGACTTGAAGCCCGTTTCTCCGTCCCGACCCGCGCTGTCTCGACGGCGGCGCGCGCAGGAGCGGTCAAGGACGCGCGCTTGCGCGCCCGCCAGGGCTTGTCCTTGACGGCTCCGAGCACGCCGCCAGGCTGAGGCGCGTCGGGGCTGATCTGCTGTCCGTCAGGCGCAAACCTCGCCAATCGATGCGGTCCAAGGAACACGCTGACGGTGCCATCGGGATACTCATGTAGCCGCACCACAGCCTTGACGAAGTGAGGTCTGAGCCGGCTCTCCGGCAGCTGCAGCCGCCGACCGTTCCATGCAACGGTATTGTCGTTGGCGACGGTTCGCTCCTCGATCACGCACAGCGCCTCGCGCCAGGCCTCATGCCGGTCGGCCACGAATGCCGAGCCTTCCTGTTCGGGCTTGATCGCAAACGCGGCGTTGTGCCCGGGGATGTAATGCGCCTTCAGCCACGCGTTGGCAGCCTCAACCGTCGTGATCCCGGCAAGCCGCAGCTCCTTCGGCAGCCGGTCCTGCAAGGTGCCGAACACCCGCTCGGAGCGCCCGCGCGCCTGCGGCGAATAGGCTGCGATATGCTCGATCCCAAGATGCGACAAAGCCCGTCCCACCTGGGTTTGTTGCGTCTTCGAGATCTTCTCGCCAGCTTTTGGGGTCAGGAAATAATGGCTGCCGCGGTCGGTGTAGAGCGCGCAGAACAGGCCATGCTCGCCAATCACTTCGCGCAAGGCCTGGAAGGTCGAGGCCGTTCCTTCTTCCTCGACCAGCACCATCGAGTAGATCTCGCTCGTCGCATCGTCCATCGTGACGATCAGGTCCCTCGCGGGCAGGCCTTCGATCCAAACGTGGCGCGATCCGTCCTGGTGCAGCAGCATGCCCCGAAGCGGCCGCCGCGGCCGCTTCTTGCGGTGCGCCGAACGCTTCGGAGCCTTCCGCACCAGCCCTGCCGCGTGCAGCGCCAGCTTCGTCACCGTATAGCCCAGCACATAATCATGCCGCTTTTGCATCTGCTCGTGGAAGTGCTTCACCGTGAAGTCCGCGTACTTGTCCCGGTACAGCGCAAGCATTCGTTCCAGTTCCTCCTCCGGCGCCCGCCGTGGCGAACGACGCCCCAGCCGGCGGTCGACCAGCCCGTCGTCGCCCTCCGCCTCATAGCGCTCCGCCCAGCGTTGAAACGTCCGAACACTGATCCCAAGAACCTCCGATGCTGCCTCCTGCGTCAGTTCCTTCGCCTCCGTCCGATCCAGCAAATCTGAAAACCGCATCCGTCGTACACCCTCGTGAATGGATGCCGTGCCCATCGCGCCCCCTTTGTTCCGGAGCACCGAAAACACGACACTTCACGAGCTACAAACAGGCGACAGATCACGAGCTACTGACACGCGATGCCACATCGCTTGCGGCGATTGCATGCGTCAGACTAAGCTGCGGCCAATTGGGCTGAAGCCGAAAACATCAAGGCAGTGGTCGGGGGAGAGACATGAAACAATTGATGAAGCTCGCGGGATTGGCGGCGCTGCTGGGTGTCGCCGTCACCCCGGCGACCGCGGAGGATAAGATCAAGATCGGCGTGCTGGTCACGACCTCCGGCCCGGCCGCGGCGCTCGGCCAGCAGGTCCGCGACGGCTTTGCGCTCGCGATCAAGGACCTCGGCGGCAAGATGGCCGGCCGCGATGTCGAGATCGTCAACGCCGACGACGAACTGAAGCCCGACGGCGCGGTGGTCAAGGTGCGTGGCCTGCTCGAGCGCGACAAGGTCGACTTCGTGGTCGGCCCGATCTTCTCCAACATCCTGCAGGCGATCCACCGCCCGGTCACCGACAGCAAGACCTTCCTGATCAGTCCGAACGCTGGTCCCTCCAGCTACGCCGGCAAGGAGTGCAACCCGTTCTTCTATGTGACGTCGTACCAGAACGACCAGGTGCACGAGATCCTCGGCAAGGTGGCGCAGGACCGCGGCTACAAGCGCGTCTACCTGCTGGTGCCGAACTATCAGGCCGGCCGCGACTCCGTCGCCGGCTTCAAGCTCGACTACAAGGGCGAGGTCGTCGAGGAATCCTACACGCCGCTGAACACGCTGGATTTCCAGCCCGAACTCTCCAAGATCGCCGCGCTGAAGCCGGACGCGCTGTTCACCTTCATGCCGGGCGGCATGGGCGTTAATCTCGTGAAGCAGTACAAGCAGGCTGGCGCCACCGTGCCGGTGCTTTCCGCCTTCACCGTCGACGAATCCACCCTGCCCGCGCAGCAGGACGCAGCGGTCGGCATGTTCGGCGGGGCGAACTGGGCGCCGAACCTCGACAATCCCCAAAGCAAGAAGTTCGTCGCCGCCTATGAGGCGGCCTACAACGGCGTGCCCGGCACCTACGCCATGCAGGCCTATGACGCCGCGCTGTTGATCGACAGCGCGGTCAAGGCCGTGAAGGGCGATCTCTCCAACAAGGACGCTGTCGCGGCGGCGCTGAAGAAGGCCGACTTCACCTCGCTGCGCGGTAACTTCAAGTTCAGCAACAACGGCTATCCGATCCAGGATTTCTACCTCACCAAGGTCGCGAAGCGTCCGGACGGCAAATTCCAGACCGAGATCGTCGAGAAGGTGTTTTCGAATTATGGCGACCGCTACGCCAAGGACTGCGCCGCCAAGTAGATCATAGGAGCAAGCATGAGCATGAAAGACGAGATCGCCGGCATCACCCGCGCCAATGAAGGCATCCAGGGCATTTCCTGGAGCATCCTTGGCCAGACCTACGTCCCGAAGAGCCGCACCGAGCATTCATTCTCCTGGCACGCCACCTTCCCGCCGGGCACCTTCGTTCCTCCGCATATCCACCCCGACCAGGACGAGTACCTCTACATCCTCGAGGGCAAGCTCGACTTCATGCTCGACGGCGCCGACGAATCCGCAACTCCAGGCGATCTGGTTCGCCTGCCGATGGGCAAGCCGCACGGCATCTTCAACAAGTCGCAGCAGCCGGCCAAGACGCTGTTCTGGGTGTCGCCGACGCGGAGGCTCTACGACCTGTTCTGGGCGATCCACAACATGAAGGAGCAGAACCCGGATGACGTGGTGCGGCTCGCCGCCGAGCACAACATCCACTTCCTGCCGCCGCCTCCGGCTTAGCGTCGGCACCGGCCTCTTCCGTCATCCTGAGGAGCGGCCACTTGGCCGCGTCTCGAAGGATGCACGGCCCCGCCGGTGGCCGTCGACCCTTCGAGACGGCCGCGTTGCGGCCTCCTCCAGCGACAAAGGCGAAGCCTTTGCGCGGGGGTGACGATGTGAGAATTGTAGCGGGCGGCCCCCGCACGCCGTCGTCCTGGCGAAAGCCAGGACCCATAACCACCGAATTCGATTGAAAGTGCGATAGTGGCCCCAACGTCGCACAACAACAAACGGTTGGGGTAATGGGTCCTGGCTTTCGCCAGGACGACGCTGAGTACATTCACATTCTCTCGGGGTGACGGATCGACAGATCGGACGTTGTCTCCTATTGCCGCGCCACCACGCGCGCGGCAAAGCCGGCCTTGGCGGCATAGCCGCGGACGATCGCCTCGCGCGCCTCGTAATTGAGGATGGTGTCGACGTCGGTAAAGCCCTGCGGCGCGAGCTGTTCGACGGCGTCGATCACGCCTTCCGGCCCGCCGCGGCGGTTGGAGGCAACGATGTCGGCGGTCATCGGCAGTCGCTGCCGCTCATAGGCCGCCAGCGCCTGGCGCGGGTGCTCCGAACGCGCCAGCATGTCGGCCAGGCAGCGCGCATCGAGAATGGCCTGCGACGCGCCGTTCGAGCCGACCGGATACATCGGATGCGCGGCGTCGCCGAGCAGCGTGACGCGGCCGCTCGACCAATACGGCAAGGGATCGCGGTCGCAGCAGGGATACTCCCAGAATTCCGGCGTCGCGTTGATCAGGCCGGTAAAGTCGACCTGCGGGATCGTGAAGCTCGTGACATAGGGCATCATCTCGTCGCGCCGGCCGAGGTTGGACCAGCCCTCGCGGCGCGGCGGCGGCGAGGTGCCGTCGCCGATCCGTACCAGCACCGCCCAGTTGGTGAGGCGGCTTGCCGGGCTCGAGCCCGGCGCGATCGGATAGATCACGGCCTTGGCGTTCAGGCCGCCGGCGATGATCATCGAGCGCCCGGTCAGGAAGGCCGGCCAGTCGGTCGCGCCGCGCCACAGCATCAGGCCGTTCCAGCACGGCCCGCCCTCGTCCGGAAACAGCGTCTGCCGCACTTTCGAATGGATGCCGTCGGCGCCGATCAGGATGTCGCCGCGCGCCGTATGCACATGGGCGCCACTGCGATCGAAGAAATAGGCCGAGACGCCACCCTCGTCCTGGGTGAAGGAGCCGAGCCGGCAGCCGGTGTGGATCGCATCCGCGCCAAGCCGATCGACCACGGCCTGATGGATCACGCTTTGCAGGCGGCCGCGATGGATCGAGAATTGCGGCACGTCGTGACCGGCATCGAGCCCGCGCTTCTCGTGCCAGACCTGCTGGCCATGTCGCGTCAGATAGAACAGCTCATAGGTCCGGATCGCCACCTCGTCGAGCTTGTCGAGCAAACCAAGCCCCGCCAACTCGCGGATCGCATGCGGCAAAGTGTTGATGCCGACGCCGAGCTCGCGGATTGTCTCGGACTGCTCGTACAGCTCGCAAGCGATGCCGCGCGAGCGCAGCATCAGCGCAGTGGTGAGGCCCCCGATTCCGCCTCCGACGATAATCGCCTTCATCGTCCTCATCTCCACTCACAACAGGACGCTTTTACGCTTTGGGCTAAGGTCGCATGCCCCGTTGTCCGGCCGCAAGCGGGTTTGCGGCCCGGGACGAGGACTGGCCCACGACGATTGGGCTTAGCCTTAACATTGCTTCAGCGTACCCCAATCTATCCCCGTCACCCTGAGGCGCTCGCGCAGCGAGCCTCGAAGGGTCGACGGCCACCAGCGGGACCGTGCATCCTTCGAGACGCGCTGCGCGCACCTCAGGATGACGGGATTGGCGGAACTGCGTCACCCTCAATCCGGCACCACCGCAATTGCCTGGATTTCCACCTTGGCGCGGTCCTCGATCAGGCCGGCAACCTGGATCGCGGTCATCGCCGGAAAGCGCCGGCCGATGATGTCGCGATAGACCGTGCCGATCTCCTTCAGCCGCGCGGAATATTCCTTGCGGTCGAGCAAGTACCAGGTCATCGACACGATGTGCTCCGGCCCGGCGCCGCCGGCGGCGGCGACCGCGACGATGTTGCGCAAGGTCTGGCCGATCTGCGCGACGAGATCGTCGGTCTCGAACACGCATTGTCCGTTCCAGCCGATCTGGCCCGCGATGAAGAGCTGTTTGCCGCGCGCGGCGATGCCGTTGGCGTAGCCGATCGGCTTGGCCCATCCTTGGGGTTGCAGGATCTCGATCATCTCAATTGCCCTCGAAGGCCGGTTTCTGCTTTGCGGCGAACGCCTCGAAGGCGCGGCGGAAATCGCCGGTGACCATGCAGATCGCCTGCGCCTGCGCTTCCGACTCGATCATCTCGTCGACGCCCATCGCCCATTCCTGGTTGAACATCGTTTTCGTCACGCCATGCGCGAACCACGGTCCATCCGCGAGCGAGCGCGCCAGTTCTTGCGCAGCACCGGCGAGTTCCGCCGGCGGCACCAGACGGTTGTGGAAGCCCCACGCAAAACCTTCCTCGGCGCTCATCGCACGTCCCGTGTAGAGCAGATCGGCCGCATGGCCCTGCCCGATCACGCGCGGCAACAACCCGCACGCGCCCATATCGGCACCGGCAAGACCGACGCGGGTGAACAGGAACGCGGTCTTGGCCTGCGGCGTCGCCAACCGCAAATCGGACGCCAGCGCCAGCATCGCCCCGGCCCCGGCGCAAATGCCGTCGATCGCTGCGACGATGATCTGCGGGCATTTGCGCATCGCCCGCACGACCTCGCCGGTCATCCGCGTGAAGGCGAGCAGGTCCGGCATCGCCATCCGCGTCAGAGGCTCGATGATCTCGAACACGTCGCCGCCGGAGCAAAAATTGCCCTCGGCGCCGGTCAGCACGATGGCGCGGACATCGGCGGCGTATTTGAGATTGGTGAAGAGATCGCGCAGCTCCTCATAGGACTCGAAAGTCAGCGGGTTCTTCTTGTCCGGCCGGTTCAGCGTGATGGTCGCGACACGGCCGCTCGCATCGACCTGCCAGCGGAAGTGCTTGGCGGGATAATCCTTGAACGGCCGGAGCTTTGCTTTCATCTCGGACATGACGTGTTCCTTCACCCGGTAAAGACTTCGCCGCCGGCGACCGCGACGGCTTGTCCGTTGATTGACGATGCAGTCTCGGAGGCAAGCCAGAGGATGGCGTCGGCGACCTCCTCCGGCGTCACCAGCCGCTGCATCGGATTGACTTTGGCAAGCGCAGCGCGCGCCTCCTGCTCGCTGCGGCCGGTCTTGGCGACGATGTTCGCGGCGGCATCCGCCACCAGCGGCGTATCGGTGTAGCCGGGGCAGACCGCATTCACGGTGACGCCGCGCCCTGCATATTCCAGCGCCAGCGAGCGCGTCAGGCCGATGACGCCGTGCTTGGCCGCGACATAGGCGGAGACGTAGGCATAGCCGGTGAGGCCCGCGGTCGAGGCGACGTTGATCACGCGCCCGCGGCCGCGCTGCGCCATGCCTGGCAACACGGCTTGCGTCACCAGGAACACGCTGGAGAGGTTGCTCGCCAGCATGTCGGCCCACAGCGCCGCGCCGGTCTTGTCGAACGGCGCGCTCGCCGCCTTGCCGGCATTGTTGACGAGAATATCGATCGGGCCAACTTCGACCTCGATCTGCGCGACACCCTTGGTCACCGCGGCTTGATCGGTCACGTCGATCGAAAACGGCGACGCCGGCGTGCTTGTCGAGCGATGCCGCCGTCGCCTTCAGCGCGTCGATCCGCCGTCCGGCGATGCTGACGCGCACGCCGGCTTTTGCCAGCGCGATCGCCGTCGCGGCGCCGATGCCGGAACCGGCACCGGTCACCAGCGCATGTGCGTTGGGCCAGAAGCGAGTCATGCCTTCACTCCCGCGGCTGCGCGTTCGAGATTGGCCTCGTATTGCGACTTGCCCGACAGGTACTGCTTCGGCCAGGCGATCTGCTTGACGCCGATCTTCGCAGCCTCATGCAGCGTCCAGGCCGGATCGGCGAGATGCGGACGCGCGATGGCACAGAGATCGGCGCGACCGGCGGCGATGATCGAGTTGGCGTGATCGGCCTCCGAGATCGCGCCGACCGCGATCGTGGCGATGCCGACCTCATTGCGGATCTTGTCGGCGAACGGGGTCTGGTAGAGCCGGCCATAGACCGGATGGTCGTCGGCCCAGACCTGCCCCGAGGAGCAGTCGATCAGGTCGGCTCCCGCCTCCTTGAACAGCTTCGCGAAGGCCAGTGCATCCTCGGGCGTGTTGCCGCCCTCGGCCCAGTCGTGACACGACAGGCGGACCGACATCGGCTTGTCCTCCGGCCACACCGCGCGGACGGCGCGGAACACCTCCAGCGGATAACGCGCGCGGTTCTCGATCGATCCGCCATAGTCGTCGCTGCGGCGGTTGGTCAGCGGCGAGAGGAAGCTCGACAGCAGATAGCCGTGCGCGCAGTGCAGCTCCAGGATATCGAAGCCGGCGGCCGCACCGCGCCTGGCTGCGGCGACGAACTGGTCGCACACCTCGTCCATCTCGGCGCGGCTCATCGGCCCCGGAATCTGGCCGTCGGGCAGATAAGGCACTGACGAAGCCGACACCAGCGGCCAGTTATGGTCCGGCAGGGCTTCGTCCATGCCTTCCCAGGCGACGCGCGTCGAGCCCTTGCGGCCGGCATGGCCGAGCTGGATGCCGATCCTGGCTTGCGAATTCTGATGCACGAAGTCGACGATGCGCTTGTAGGCCGCCGCCTGCGCGTCGTTCCACAGACCGCAGCAGCCGGGCGTGATCCGCGCCTCCGGCGAGACGCAGGTCATCTCGGTAAACAGAAGGCCGGCGCCGCCGAGTGCGCGGGAGCCGAAATGCACCAGATGGAAGTCGGTCGGCACGCCCTCCTCCGCCGAATACATCGCCATCGGCGAGACGATGATCCGGTTGTGAAGCGACAGGCCGCGGATGTGGAACGGCGTCAGCATCGGCGGCGTGACGCGGTCGTTGGTCGCGGCCACACCGCTGCGCTCCGCGAACCAGCGCTCATAGCCCTCGAGCCAGGTCTTGTCGCGCAGCCGCAGGTTCTCGTGGCTGATGCGCTGCGAGCGGGTCAGCAGCGAATACATGAACTGCTCCGGCTCCAGCGTATCGGCATAGCGCGAGCCGACCACCTCAAACCATTCCATCGCGTTGCGCGCCGCGTTCTGGATCCGTGCCACGTCGACCCGGCGCAGCTCCTCGTAAGCCTTGAGCACCGCGGGAATGCTGTCGCGCGTCGCGCCGTGGATCTTGAACTGGTTGGTCAGCTCGATCGCATCCTCCAGCGCGAGCTTGGTTCCCGAACCGATCGCGAAATGCGCGGTGTGGGCGGCATCGCCCATCAGCACGACATGGCTGTTGCCGTTGAACGCGGTCCATTTGCCGCAGATCAGCCTGGGAAACGACAGCCAGGCCGAGCCGCGCAGGTGCCGCGCATTCGAGACCAGATGATGCCCCTCGAGGATTTCCGCGAACACATTCTCGCAGAACGCGATGGAGTCGCCCTGCTCCATCTTGTCGAGGCCGTGGGCAAGATAGGCCTCCTCGGTGGTCTCGACGATGAAGGTCGCCGCGCCCTCCTCGAACTTGTAGATGTGCGCCTGGAACCAGCCGTGCTCGGTCTTGCGGAAATCGAAGGTGAAGGCGTCGAACGGACGGTTGGTGCCGAGCCAGATATAGCGGTTCGGCCGCATCAGCATGTCGGGCTGGAACGTCTCGGCATATTTGACGCGCACCTTCGAATTGACGCCGTCGCACGCCACGATGAGATCGGCGTCGGGGAATTCGAGATCGGAATTCACCTCCCGCTCGAAGATCAATTCGACGCCGAGCTCCTCGGCGCGCGCCTGCAGGATGTTGAGCAGCCGCTTGCGGCCGATGCCGACGAAGCCGTGGCCGGTGGTGCGCATGCGCCGGCCCTTGATCAGGACCTCGATGTCGTCCCAATGGTTGAAGGCCTGCTCGATCGTGTCAGCGGTGACCGGATCCCATTTGCGCATGTTGTCCATGGTCGCATCCGAGAACACCACGCCGAAGCCGAAGGTGTCGTAGGGCCGGTTGCGCTCGACCACGGAAATGACGTGTGCGGGATCCAGCATCTTCATCAGGATGCCGAAATAAAGCCCGGCCGGCCCGCCTCCAATGCAAACGATACGCATGGCGTTCTCCCGTTGGCTTCGGCGGGTTGGGGGTGCGGACGAGGCGTGTTCTCCCTGGAGCCGACAAGGGATAATATTTTATACTTAAAATAATTGTCAAGGGAGTTGGCGCCCACCCAACGCTGTCGTCCCGGCGCAGGCCGGGACCCATACGCCGCAGCAGATATTGTCGGCGGGACTCGTCGTTCCAGCGACGTACAACAATGACGATCTGTGGTTATGGGTCCCGGCCTGCGCCGGGACGACACTGAACTTGTTGCCGCTGATTTGCCCGTCGAAGGCGTGGCAAGACGGCGGATTGCGCTGCGCTAATCCGCCCTACGCCGACGACAGGCCGCGCTGCGCGACCTCAATGCACCGCGGCGTACAGGATCTTGTCCTGCGTCGCGTCGGCCGCGTCGAACTCGGCGACGATGCGGCCGGTGCGGGCGACCAGGATGCGGTCGGACACCGCGAGGATCTCCGGCAGGTAGGACGAGATCACCACCACCGCCTTGCCCTCGTCGGCGAGGCGGCGGATTTCGCCGTGGATGTGCGGGATGGTGCCGACGTCGACGCCGCGCGTCGGCTCGTCGAAGATGATGATCGAGGGGTCCTGCACCAGCGTCTTGGCCAGCACCACCTTCTGCTGGTTGCCGCCGGACAGCTCGATGATCCTGGCCTTGCGCTGCAATGCGCTGATCTTCAGCCGATCGACCCAGTAGCTGGCGAGCTTGCTGCGCCGGGCGCGCGACAGCAGGAAGCTCCAGCCCTTTCCTGTGGCGAGGCTGCCGATATAGACGTTGTCGTCGACCACCATGGTCTCGAAGAAGCCGTTGGCCTTGCGGTCCTCGGTGATGTAGGCGATGCCGTCATTGATCGCCTGCCGCGGCACGCGGTAGCGGATCGGCTTGCCGCGCAGCCGGATGGTGCCGCCATTGACCAGATTGCGCTTCAGTGCACCGTAGATGATCTTGGCGATCTCGGTGCGGCCGGAGCCGATCAGGCCGGCGATGCCGACCACCTCGCCGGCATAGACCGAGAACGACATGTTCTTGACCGCCATGCCCATGGTGACGTTCTCGACCGTCAGCACCTTCTCGCGGCGTTGATGGGTTTTCGCCTTGCCGCCATAGACCGCCTGCGCCACCTCGCGGCCGACCATGTGCTGCACCAGCGCATCGCGCGTCAGCTGTCTGGCCGGCGCGGTGATCACCAGCTTGCCGTCGCGCAGCACGGTGATGCGGTCGGCGATCTGCAGCGACTCCTCCAGCGCATGCGAGATGTAGATGATCGAGACGCCGCGAGCGCGCAGGTCGCGCACCAGATGGAAGAAGTGGACGATCTCCTCCGGCGTCAGCGACGCGGTCGGCTCGTCGAAGATGATGATGCGCGCCTTGTTGTAGATCGCGCGCGCGATCTCCACCATCTGCTTCTTGGCGGTGCCGAGCAGCGCCACCGGCGTTGCCGGATCGACGTGGAAGTTGAGCGACTGCAACAGCTGCTGGGCCTGGATGTTCAGGGTGCGGAACCGGGTCAACAGCTTTTCGTTGCCGAGCTCGATGTTCTGCGCGGCGGTCATGGTCGGCACCAGGCTGGTCTCCTGATAGACCATGCAGATGCCGGCATTGAGCGCGTCGCGCGGCTGCTCGAAGCCTGTCGGCTTGCCGTCGAGCAGATAATCGCCGGAGGTGAGCTGGATCGCGCCCGCGATCGCCTTGCACAGCGTCGATTTGCCGGCGCCGTTCTCGCCGACCAGCGCATGCACCTCGCCGGGATAGAGGTCGAAATGGACGCCCTCGATGGCGTGGACGCCGCCATAGATCTTCGAACCGTTGGTGATCCGCAGCACCGGCTCGCGGGCTGCGGACTGGGTCGCGGTCGCAGCCTGAATCACGCCGTCATTCATCGCAGCTCTCCCGTGTAGCGCAGCAGGCGTCCGGCGCCGCGTGCGGCGATCACGACGCCCGATGGCGTGGCGCAGGCGGCGGTGATGCCGTGGAAGCGGCCGCCGGCGCGGCTGTGCAGGCTGTCGGTCGCATCGCCCTCGGCGTCGAGATGCACCAGCAGACCGTAGGAGCGCGGCGGCGCCCACGGCTTCTGGATGCCGAGGGCCTTGACGCTGCCGATCTGCATCGGCTCCAGGCAATCGCTGCCGCCGGCGAGCGCCGGCGCGACCCAGTAATCCGGCGGCATCGTCGCCATCATCTCCTCGCGGAAATCGTCTTCCTTGAGCACGAACTCGATCAGATGGGTGCGGCGGGCGAAGATGCCGAGCAGCATGCCGCCGTGGCCGTCCGGATGCAGCCGCGCCGGATAGCCCGGCATGTTGGCGGCGACGGTCTCGCGCGGACCAAGCCCGTTGCCGCCAAGCGCGAACCGGCTGAGGCGATGCGCCCAGCTTTCGGTGAGCCACAGGCTGTTGCCGTCGGCCGAAACACTCACGCCATAAGGATAGGGCAGATCGCGCAGCAGCACCTGCGGATTGTCGAGGCCGGCGCCGCAGCTGATCAGCCGGCCATTGGCGCGCTTCTCCATCAAATCGTGCCGCCATTCGCCTGGACGTCGGCCGCTACTGCCTTCGACCGCATAGATGCGGCCGTCAGGCGCCGCCGCCACCGACAACAGCCCGGTGAGCGCGCTGCCGCCGGCGGACTCCAGCCAGCGCGGATCGGGCTTCGCCGGATCGATCGCGGCAAGGCCCCTGCCCGCGACGCAGACCAGCAGGCGGCCGTCCGGATGCAGCGCGAGCCCGCCGGCATCATCCTCGAACTCGGCGACGACTGTACGCGTCGACAAGTCATTGCCGCCGAGCTTCAGCACCCGGCGTCCTGCGGAAACATAAACCGTGCCGTCGCCGGCGGCGATCACGTCGTCGACGCCGGGCAGCGGCTCGCCGATCGGGGTTGCGGTGTCGAGCCGGTCATTCGGGCTCAGCGCGCCGTCGAGCGGCGGGATCGCGTTCTGGCCGCCGTCGCGGTCGATGACGCTGCGGATGTCGCGCAGCAGATGATCGAAAAATCCCATTACGTCGTCACCCTGCTCTTTGCGCCCCAATAGGCATCGTAGCCGGTCCAGCTGTCGTCGACGCCGTCGAGCTTGATGCGACCGATCCGGTTGTTCTCGAGCCCGCCGAGATAGAGATAGCCCTGGTGCTCGCGCATCGAGGTCAACGTCGAATGCGAAATGCCGGTCGGATCCCACCAGGATTCCAGCGCCTCGCCCTTCTCGTTGAACTTCAGCACGCAGCCATGGTTGAGCGCCGGCGCCAGCCACTCGTCGGTCGGCACCTGCTTCACCATGCGCAGGCGGAAGCCGGGCTTTCGCGCGGCAAGGTCGAAGGTCGGTGTGCGGATGCCGACCAGCGCCAGCCAGTAGGTGCCGTCGGAGGCGCGGTTGATGTTGTCCGGGTTGCCCGGCAGCTCGTCCATCAGCACCTCGGTCTTGCCCTTGTTCGGCCCGTCGATCCAGTGCCGGAACACCTTGCACAGCGAGGTCGACGCGATCAGGATCGACTTGCCGTCGTGCGAGACGCAAATCCCGTTCGGGAAATAGAAGTGGTTGATCACCGTGCGCGTGGTCCTGGTCGCCGGGTCGTAGCAGACCACGCGGCCGTTCGGCCGGCCCTCGAGGATGTCGAGGGTGTTGGTGGTCATCTCGTAGCGCGTGGTGCAGTCGCTGAAATAGATCTTGCCGTCGGGTGCGATGTCGAGGTCGTCGGCCATCCGCAGGCGGGAATCGTCATTCAGCTTGTACCAGGTGCGATTGGTCTCGTCGGTGACCTTGAAGATGCGACCGTCGGGCGCGACGCCATAGACGCCCATGCCGGCGACGGCGACGATCAGATTCTCGTCGCGATCGAACTGCATGCCGAGCGGCCGGCCGCCGATATGGGCGAACACCTCGCGGGTCTCGAAGTTCGGCCCGGAGAAACGGATCACGTTGCCGTCGCGGGTCGAGCCGTAGAGCCGGCCCTGGCGGTCGAGGATGACGTCCTCGGGCCCCTCGACCTGATCGACGCCGATCGCCTGCGCGTTGATCAGCCGGTCGTTCTGCGCATACGGCGACGTCGCGCCCGGCTGCACCGCGGGCGCCGAGGCAAGCGGCACGAAGGCTGGATTGACATAGATCTTCTGGATCGCCTTGCCGCGGTTCTTCGACCATTTGACGTCGATGCCGACGGCGGCGAGCAGGATCATGCCCGTCACCGCCGAGGTGACGTAGCCCGGGATGCCCATCCGCACGAGGCCGTTGATCAGGAGAAAGATGATCAGCGCACCGATCATCGCCCGCCATACCGTACCCTTGCCGCCCGCGAGCGACACGCCGCCGAGCACGACGGCGGTGAGCGCCTGGAACTCCCAGCCCACGCCGGTGGTGGAATCCGTCGAGGCTTGCCGCGCGGCGTAGAAGATGCCGCTCGCCGCGCACAGCGTTCCCGACAGCACATAGGTCATGAACAGCATCACGCGGACGCGGATGCCGGCGTGGCGCGCTGCCTTGCGGCTGGCGCCGATCGCGGTGAGATGCCAGCCATAGCGCGAGCGCGACAGGAAGATGTGGCAGATCAACAGCACCACGAATAGCGTCGCCGCATTGACGGGAATGCCGAGCACGCTGCCGCCGCCGATGAAATCCCAGGCGTCGCTCTCGACCGAGTTGGTCGCGAACACCTGGGCGTAGCTGGTGTTGAGCAGGTTGACCGAGGCGCGCAGGATGATCAGCGTCACCAGCGTGGTCAGGAACGGTCGCGTCTTCAGGAAGCCGATCAGGAAGCCGTTGATGCTGCCGAGCAGCGCGCCGACCAAAAGCGTCGCCGGCACCGCGAGGCCGACCGGCCATTCGCGCACGAGCAGGAAATACAGCGCCGCGAAGTTGCACAGCGCGAAGATCGCGCCGACCGACAGGTCGATGCCGCCGGTGACGAGGCAGAACCCCATCGCGAGCGCGACGAAGCCGAATTCGGCGAACAGCCGCAGCAGCGACACCGAGTTCTGCACCGAGGCGTAGTCGGGAATCGTGAGCGCGAAGTACGTCCACAGCCCGATCATCACGGTGAAGGGAACCACCGGCTCAAACCACTGTTTCAGCAACAGCTCCGACAGCAGGAGCCGGGGTGAAAATCGCCGCACCGATGCGGCAAAGGAATCAACGGCCATCGACATCGCCAAAGCACCCTCTTGATTGAGCACGACCTTGCGGAAAACCGGCTTCCACTTTTCCGGATCGTGCTCGTGATCGCGCACGATCTTGCGGAGAGCCGGCTTGCACGTCCCCGATCATGCTCCTGGTCATGACGCGATCGGCCATCGTATCGCGACCTCGTCCCTTGATGAACACGCTCTCCGTGAACGCTGCGCGTCGGTCGGAGAAAAACCGGCTCCACCTTGCCGGATCGTGCTCTTTGATACAGCCGGCGCGGGAATGCCCCCCGCGCCGGCTGTCCGCGCCTTGTTAATTTTTCTTGGGTAGCGCGAAGCAGTTGGCGCCCGAGGCGTTGGACTTATCGAGCCAGATCGGACGCGTGTAATAGACGAGATTGCGGCTGCCCGGCTTCTCGCCTGATACCAGCAGGGTCTCGGCGGCGAACATCAGGTCGTGGCCCTGCTCGGTCGCCTTGTAGCTCAGGAACTTGTAGAAATTGCCCGAATTGACCTGGTCGCAATCGAGCTGCGAGCCTTCACCCGAGGCGAACACCTTCACATCGTCGATCTTGCCGGCATTGCGGATCGCCTGCGCCGCGCCCGATTCCATGATGCCCCAGAACCCGATCGAAGCGCAGAGGTCGGGATGCTGCTGGATCACCGTCGCGGTGACGTTGAGCGCGGTGTTGGCGTCCCAGTTCGCGGCCTGGTTCGAGACCACCTTGATGTTCGGATCCTTGTTCAACACCTCCATGATGCCGCCGACCTGATCGACGCTGGCGGCCGCGGTCAGTTCGCCCTGCACGATCTGGACCTTGCCCGACTTGCCGGAGCCGGTGCCGCAGGCCTTCACGGCTTCGTTCGCCAGCATCCTGCCGATCTCGCGCCAGTCGGCGCCGACAAAGGCGCCGGATTTGTAGTTCGAGGACATGTTGATCTGGATCACATGCGTGCCCTGGCTTTCGGCGCGCTTCAGATCCTTCATCAACAGCGTGACGCTCGGATTCTGCACGATCAGCACGTCGGGCTTCTGGTCGACCAGCGCGGTCAGGGCCTGCTGCATTGCCGAGGGGTTGTTGTTGGGATCGCGCACGACATATTTCATGCCGCGCCACTCGGCTTCCTCCTGCACCACCCGGCCCCATTCGTCGGACAGCGGCACGCCGAGCGCGATCGGCAGATAGGCGATCGTCTTGCCCTGCAGCGCCTTGTCGTAGACGGCACGCAGCTCGCGCGCGGTCTTGGTGCCTTCCTCCTGCGCCGATGCCGCAAACGGCATCGCGGCCAGCGTCACGCCGGCCAGCAGGATCGTCCAGAATTTTGTCGTCGTCTTCATCGTCTCCCTCCACAAAGCAATTTCTTTTGATTGATCTATTTGGCGCGGCGGCCGGCTCAGTCGCCTCGTCTCAGTCCCCTTGCCGCGCGGTCTCCTCGTCGCGGGGATGCAGCCAGTTGTCGAGCACGATGGCGGCCAGCAGCACCACGCCCTTGATGATGTTCTGCACCTCGCTGTTGACGTCCATGATGGTGAAGGCGTTGAGCAGCGTGCCGATCAGGATGCAGCCGACCACGACGCTGAACACGCTGCCGCGGCCGCCGATCAGGCTGATGCCGCCGATCACGACAACGAGCACGACGTCGAAGATCATGGTGCCCTGGGTGATCGCCATCTGCATGCTGCCCGTGGTGCCGACCCAGACCAGGCCCGCAATCCAGGCGAGCAGTGCAACCAGCACGTGCTCGAGCACGATCAGCGGCCGCAGCGCGACGCCGGTCAGCCGCGCGGCCTCCGGATTGTCGCCCTGCGAATAGATGAAGCGGCCGATCGAGGTGCGCGACAGGAACAAATGCATCGCGATTGCACAGGCCGCGAACACCAGGATCGGAACCGGGATGCCGAACAGCCGTCCGGCGCCGAGATACGTCAGGCCCGGCGCATCCTTCGGCGCATAGACCACCCAGGCCGGCGCGATCCAGAAGGCGAGGCCATAGATCACGAAGCCGGCAGCCAGCGTCACGAACAGCGCCGGCGCCTCGACGAAGGCGACCATCACGCCGTTGACGACGCCGATCAGCACCGCGACCGCCAGCGCCAGCAGCACTGCCGTGAAAACAGGCATGCCGTTCTGCATGTAGATCAAAGCGATCGCCCAGGAACCCGCCATGATCGCGACCTCGGAGAGGTCGATGCCGCGGCTGATCACGATCAGCCCCATGCCGAGGCCGAGCACGCCGAGGATGGAAATACTCCGCAACAAATTCAGGAGATTGGAGACGGTGGCGAAGCCGTTCAGCGTCAGGCCGAACACGATCAGGAGCGCGATGGTGATCAGGAGCACGATCTGCTCCTGGCTCGGCTTCGCAAACATTGCGCCCAGGCGAGATGATGCCGCAGGGACAGCAACGCCGCGCGATGGCGATTGCACGCTCATCGTTTCCTCCAGGTATTATTTTGCTTGAGACTTTAAGAGTGCCGATTAGTATTCGTCAAATGCATTCGACGGATACGGATTGATCATTTCCATGCATGTACGCGACGTCGATCTGAACCTGTTCGTCGTGTTCGACGCGATCTATTCCGAGGGCGGCGTCAGCCGCGCCTGCTTCCGCCTCAACCTGACGCAGCCCGCGGTCAGCCATGCGCTGAGCCGGCTGCGCGCGATGTTCAACGATCCGCTGTTCGTGCGCCGCAACCACGTGATGACGCCGACCCCGCTGGCCCGGCAGATCATCACCACGGTGCGCCAGGCGCTCAACGGCCTCGAGACGACGCTGACCCACACCCACCGGTTCGATCCGGCGCAGACGCCGAAGCGGTTCGTGATCGGGCTGCGCAACAATCTGGAGGCGCCGATGCTGAGCGCGCTGATCAACCGCATCAGTACGGTGGCGCCGCTGGTCGAGATCGCCACCGTGCGCAGCGAGCGCAACAATCTCGAGCGCGAGCTTGCCGCCGGCACCCTCGACGTCGCGATCGATACGCTGTTGCCGCTGTCGGCGGAGGTGCGGCGCGAGCAGATCCTGACCGAGCATATCGCGGTGTTCGCGCGGCGCGGCCATCCCGAGCTCGGCAGCCGGCTCGACAAGAAGGCTTATTTGCGCATGGAGCATGTCTGCGTGACGTCGCGGCGCAGCGGCCTGTCGTTCGAGGATTTTCAGCTCCAGCGCCTCGGGCTGACCCGCACTGTTCGCCTGACCTGTCAGAATTTCGCAACCGCCTGCCACGTCGTGAGCCGCAGCAACATGCTGCTGACCGCCTCGGAGAGCGCCGCCTCCGTGCTGGAAGATCCCGGGCTGCTGCAGTGCTTCCCCTGCCCGTTTCCGATCAGTCCGCACGTCAATTATCTCTACTGGCACGCCACCGCCGAGGACGACACCACCAATCAATGGCTGCGCGAGCAGCTGCGCGCGGCCGCGGCGCTGCTGGCCGGCAGCCAGTTCGGCCGCAGGAACGGGCGCGCGAAGATGCGCCCCCGCGTGGGATATCCGGCGCCGGCCAGCCTCGCCGCCGAATAGCCGCGTCAGCCCACCACGCGGATCGGGTCCGAGCCGTCCCAAGTCGCGGCCACGGTCCTGATCTTCTCGAAGAACCGCCCCTTCGATCCCGAGATGTCTGAGATCTCGATCACGGTGCCGGCATGGCCGGCGGTGTCGAAATAGGCGAAGCGTCCCTTGGGGCCGCCGATCTGGCCTTCATGACCGACCGTGAAGCCTGCCGCGACGGCGCGGTCATAGAGCAACTGGTAGTCCGTGCTCCAATACGACATGTGCTGCAGGCCCTCGCCGTGGCGCGCCAGAAAATCCAGATACATCGACGGCGCGTCGTTGCGCTGTTGGATCAGCTCGATCTGCAGATCGCCGGAATTGGCCAGCGCGATCGACATCTCGACCGCGGAGTCCACGCCGCGATAGCGGAACCAATCGACCTTGACCGAGGGGATCAGGAAGAATGGCCCGACCCGCAGTGTCTCGGTCCAGAACTTCAGCGCCGCATTGATGTCGCGAACGACGTAGCCGTTCTGACAGACCTTGCCGAACAATGCGCTCATGCGCCCTCCCCGCCGCTCACAAACCGCTGAGCCCGCTGTCGACCGCGAGCGTCTGCGCGGTGACATAGACGCTTTCATCCGACATGAAGAACAGCACGGCATAGGCGATCTCCCACGCCGTCGCCTGACGGCCGAACGGGATATGCCCCTTGCCGCGCGACGGCCGGCCCGCGCCGGCCTCGCGGCCGTTCGGGGTGTCGACCAGCCCGGGATAGACCAGATTGGCGCGGATGCCGCGCCGCGCGCCCGTGTGTGCGATGTTGCGCATCAGGCCGCCGAGCGCGGCCTTAGAGGAATCATAGACCGCCATCTGCGATCCCGCCTTCAGCGCCGCGATCGAGGAGATGAACACGATCGAGCCGCCGTCTTCGAATTTCGGCAAGGCCGCGCGGCAGCACAGCATCGGGCCGCGGACATTGACGTCGTAGATCCTGTTCCATTCCTCCGCGCTGACATTGTCGAGCCCGGTCTTGCCGAAGGTACCGATGTTCAGCACCATGCCGTCGAGCCCGCCCATCGTGCGATGCGCCTCGTCGATCATCCTGATGACGTCGGCTTCCATGGTGACATCGGCGGCGATCGCGAAAGCGTGGCCGCCGTCAGCAGCGATGCGCGCAACCGTGTCCTCGGCCGAGGCGCGGTTGAGGTCGGCGACCGCGACATGCGCGCCCTCGCGTGCGAACAGCAGGCTCATGGCGCGGCCGTTGCCGATCGGATCGGTGGCGGCATCGAACACCCGCTGGCCGCCGCCGACCACGAGGATGCGGCGGCCGTTGAGCCGCCCCCTGCCCGGCGCGGTGCCGGCCGATTCCGCGCAGAGCGGACGGACATAGCGCTCCGGCTTCGTGTCTTTATTGGCCTCTTGCGAAATCTCCGACATCTCGTCAATCCCGCTTCTTGCCGCCTTCGAACACGGCCATGCCGGCGGCCGGATCGAGATCGGTCTCGGTCGCCTCGGTCAGCCGCGCCATCATCATGTAGAAGCCGAGCGCGACGATCGTCTCGACGATCTCCTGATCGCTGAAATGCTCGCGCACCGTGGCAAAGGCCGCATCGCCGACGCGGACCTTCTCGACCACCTCGCGGCCGAAGCGAAGCAGCGCACGCTCGGCTGCGTTGAGTGCAGCATCGTCGTATTCGCCGCGCTCGACGGCATCGATCTGCGTCTGGGTGACGCCGACACCGAGCGCGATCGGCACATGTTGCCGCCATTCATAGGCGCCGCCCTCGAGCTGCGCGGCCTGCAGGATCAAGAGCTCGCGGTTGACCGCCGACAGCTTCTGCTTGTGCAGGATCGAATTGGCGAGCCGCATCGCCGGGATCATATTGGCCTCGGCATGGGCCATCATGCGGAAGATGTTGAGCTTGACCGGCATGCGGTCGAATGAGGCGCGGATCTCTCCGCTCGTCGTCTCCGGATCAATCAGGGGCAGCCTTGCCACGCGTGTCTCTCCCTTTTTTGCTTGTTCGTTGTTCTTGCCGTCGGTGCGACCAGCTAATGCACCGGGCCGACCGAGATCAAGCCGCCCGCGCGACATTGCCCGAATTGCGGGGTTCAGCCATGCGGTTCCGCGCTTGAATCCGCATCCACGGGCAGGCATAAGGAGCGCCAACTCCCCTAAAAAATGCCCTTAGCCCAAGGATTTGAGAAGGATTTACGATGCCCGCCTATCGCTCCCGCACCACCACCCACGGCCGCAACATGGCGGGTGCACGCGGCCTCTGGCGCGCCACCGGCATGAAGAACGAGGACTTCGGCAAGCCGATCATCGCGGTGGTCAATTCCTTCACCCAGTTCGTGCCCGGCCACGTCCATTTGCAGAATCTCGGCCAACTGGTCGCGCGCGAGATCGAGAAGGCCGGCGGCGTCGCCAAGGAGTTCAACACCATCGCCGTCGATGACGGCATCGCGATGGGCCATGACGGCATGCTGTACAGCCTGCCCTCGCGCGAGCTGATCGCCGACAGCGTCGAATACATGGTCAACGCGCATTGCGCCGACGCGATGGTCTGCATCTCCAACTGCGACAAGATCACGCCCGGCATGCTGATGGCGACGCTGCGGCTCAACATCCCGACCGTGTTCGTCTCGGGCGGACCGATGGAGTCGGGCAAGATCGTGCTCAAGGGCAAGAAGCGCGCGGTCGACCTGATCGACGCGATGGTCGCGGCCGCCGACTCCAACGTGTCGGACGAGGACGTCGCGGTGATCGAGCGCTCGGCCTGCCCGACCTGCGGCTCCTGCTCCGGCATGTTCACCGCGAACTCGATGAACTGCCTGACCGAGGCGCTCGGCCTCGCGCTGCCCGGCAACGGCTCGGTGCTGGCGACCCACGCCGACCGCAAGAGCCTGTTCGTCGAGGCCGGCCATCTGATCGTCGACCTCGCTCGCCGCTACTACGAGCAGGACGACGCCAAGGTGCTGCCGCGCAACATCGCGAACTTCAAGTCGTTCGAGAACGCGATGACGCTCGATATCGCGATGGGCGGCTCGACCAACACCGTGCTGCATCTGCTCGCCGCCGCGCGCGAGGGCGAAGTGCCGTTCACGATGACCGACATCGACCGCCTGTCACGCAAGGTGCCGGTGCTCTGCAAGGTCGCGCCCTCGGTGCAGGACGTCCACATGGAGGACGTGCATCACGCCGGCGGCATCATGGCGATCCTCGGCGAGCTCGACCGCGCCAAGCTGCTCACGACCGACGGGCCGACCGTGCACGCCGCAACGCTGGACGATGCGCTGAACCGCTGGGACGTGGTGCGGACCACGAGCGACAAGGTACGCAACTTCTATTGTGCCGCGCCGGGCGGCGTGCCGACCCAGGAGGCGTTCAGCCAGGACCGCCGCTTCGACGAGGTCGATCTCGACCGCGCCAAGGGCTGCATCCGCGACGCCGCGCACGCCTATTCCAAGGACGGCGGCCTCGCCGTGCTGTTCGGCAACCTCGCCGAGGACGGCTGCATCGTGAAGACCGCCGGCGTCGACGAGAGCATTCTGAAGTTCTCAGGTCCCGCCCGCATCTTCGAGAGCCAGGACGCATCGGTCGAAGCCATCCTTGGCAATAAGGTGAAGGCCGGCGACGTCGTGCTGATCCGCTATGAGGGACCGCGCGGCGGCCCGGGCATGCAGGAGATGCTGTACCCGACCAGCTATCTGAAGTCGAAAGGCCTCGGAAAGGCCTGTGCGCTGATCACCGACGGCCGCTTCTCGGGCGGATCGTCGGGCCTGTCGATCGGCCACGTCTCGCCGGAAGCCGCCGAAGGCGGCCTGATCGGCCTCGTCGAGGAAGGCGATATCATCGAGTTCGATATCCCGAACCGCAAGGTCAACCTCAAGGTCGACGATGCCGAGCTGAAGCGCCGTCGCGCAGCGATGGAAGCCAGGGGCAACGCGGCCTGGAAGCCGGCAGCGCTACGCAAGCGCGCCGTCTCGACCGCGCTGAAGGCCTATGCGGCGTTCGCCAGCAGCGCGGCCAAGGGTGCGGTTCGCATCCTGCCGGAGTGATCGGCGACAAGTGCTAGTCTAGGTCACGGCGCGCTTCACCTCTCCCCACCGGGGAGAGGTCGATTTGCGCAGCAAATCGGGTGAGGGGCCGCGGCACCAACGAGGACCGTGTGCCCTCACCCGGCGCCACGCGCCGACCTCTCCCACGGGAGAGGTGAACTTCCGATGCCGATTCGGCTCGGCTTACCCGCGGTGGCAACGAGGCGCCGACGTCAGCTCACGTGCAAGTCGGCCGCCTCGATCCGGATGCGGTCGGCATGCAGTGACCAGTCGCACAGCGATTGCTCCTGGCAAAACTTGACCTTGGCCATCTCGGTGGCCTGGCCCTCGCTCGAGGCGTCGATCTCAAGCGCACCCTGGCAAACCTCGCGCTCGCGGCCATTGCCGCCGAGCACGTCTTTCATGAAATGAACGACGAAGCGTGACATGGAACCCTCCCTGCTGCACCGGCAGAGCCCGGGGGTACCACGCTAGCACTAACACGAAAGGGTAGTGAGTTAATTCGGCTGATACGCGTGCGACTGTTCGCAGCGGGAAAAGCTACGCGCCGGCCTGGGGCAGGCTGGCGGCGGCGATCGCGACGATCTGCGCAAGACGGCGGCCGATCCTGGCGGGCGCGTTGCGGAGCAATGACTGGACCTGTCGCATGAAAATCTTCCTTCCGTGCCCGGAATGGTCGGGCACAGACGGAAAATGGCGATTTCGGGCTAAGCCGTCGATATCTCAGGGAAAATAAAAACGGACGTGTTGCGAGGCGGTCGTTCGGCAGTGGGTTTATTGCCTCGATCGAGGCTGCAACGAAGGAGATTTTCTCCGGTGTTTTTGCCCGCGCAACAACGCTCGCACGGCTGGCCGCTTGTGCGAGGGAAGCACCGGCGGAAGAGTTCCCTTCCGCCCTTGCGGGTATTCTCCCCCGCAAAGCCCAGCGCTTGCACGATTTCTGAATATTGGAAATGTACCCCTGAGTTGCCCGACGCGTCAAGCTGCCTGCTCGAACGCCGACAGCCGCCAGCTCCTTTGCATGAGGTTGTTTTCGATATTTTTGACCGCGCGCAGCCGCGGCCCCGCAGGGGCACTGCCGACCCTATCCCGGCATGAACCCGAACGCCTTCTCGAACCGTCTTGCGTAGACCGGCCACACCTCGGGATTGATGATGCGCGGCGGGCGCTTGCCGTCGAGGGCATCGAGGATCTGCTCGGCCGCGATCCGGCCCATGTTGATGCGCGCCTCGCGGGTGACGCCGGCGGTGTGCGGGCTCGCCAGCACATTGTCAAACTGCAGCAGCGGATGATCCGGCGGCGGCGGCTCCTTGTCCCAGACGTCGAGGCCCGCACCCGCGATGCGCTTTTCACGTAGTGCCTCTTCCAATGCCTTCTCGTCGTGGATGAAGCCGCGCGCAGTGGTGACGAAGTAGGCGTGCGGCTGCATCAGCGCGAACTGGCGCGCGCCGATCATGCCGCGGCTGTTCTTGTCCAGCGGACACGAGATCGAAACAAAGTCCGCGCGACGCAGGAGATCGTCGAGCTCGACCTTCTCCCCGCCCCGCTTTGCCATCTCATCCGCCGTGAGATAGGGATCGTAGGCGATCACCTTCATGTGCAGGAGGCCCTTGCACAGCTCGGCGATGCGGCGGCCGACATTGCCGAGCCCGACGATGCCGACGGTCTTCTCCTTCAGCTCGTTGCCGATCAGGTCGTTGCGGTTGACATTGGCCTCGCGCCGCAGCCTGCGGTCGGACTGGATGATCCGCTTCGACAGCGTCAGCATCATGCCGAGCGCGTGTTCGGCGACCGAATTGGCATTGCCGCCGGACTGGTTGACGACAAGCACGCCCGCCGCGGTGCAGGCATCGACATCGACGGGATCGAAGCCGGCACCATTCGACGACACGATCAGAAGATTCGGCGCACGCTTCAACAGCTCAGCATGGGCATGGAAATGCGGCGCCAGCTCATCGCGCGCCGCGCCGATCTGATAGGCGTGCGCGTCGGCAAGGACGGGCGCGAACGCCGCCTCCGGCGTCTCGTTCTCGAGACGATCGAGCCGGACGTCCGGCCGCTTCTTCAGGATATCGACGTAGATCTCGTGGGCGAGGTATTTGACGTAGAACACGCGCTTGTTGTTGACGGTCATGTCTTCGAGCAGCTTTCAGTTTGGGAAGCCATAGAGTCGTGCGGGATTGTCGACCAGGATACGGTGCCGGGTCGCCGCATCCGGCGTCCAGTCCTGGAACAGCGTCAGCAGATGGCCGGCGTCGGGCATTTCGCCTTCGACCCGCGGATGCGGCCAGTCGCCGCCCCACACCAGCCGTTCAGGATTGGCTGCGACCAGCGCCTCGTGGAACGGCCGCGCATCCGGATAATCGGGCGCCCGCTGGCTCAGGCGATGCGCGCCCGAGAGCTTGGCCCAGCACCAGCCTTCGTCCACCGCACGCAGCAGGCTCTGAAAGCCCGCGGTGTTGATGCCGGCGGCAGCATCGGTGCGGCCCATGTGATCGACCACGACCGGCAACCCGAGCGCCTTCAGCGTCGGGATCGTGTCGGGCAGATCCTTCACGTCGATCCAGAGCTGCAGATGCCAGCCGAGCTCGGCCATCACGCCCGCATGCGTCTCGGCAACTTTCAAGGGAATGCCGCCGCGATAGTGCAGCTGCCCGCCGCGGAAGAAATGGTTGAAGCGCAGGCCGCGGACGCCGAGCACATGCCATTGCCGCAGCGTGCCTGCCGCCACATCGGCATCGGCCACCGCGACGCCACGCAGACGCGCGGGTTCACGCTGCAACGCATCCAGCATCGCCGAATTGTCGTGGCCGTGCGCGCTGCCCTGCACCAGCACGCCGCGGGCGAAACCGAGCGCGTCGAGCATGCCGAGATAGGTCTTAAGCGGCGCGTCCGGCGGCGTGTAGCTGCGATCGCCGGCATAGGGGAAGCGGTCAGCCGGGCCGAACACATGCGCATGCGTATCGCAGGCCTTTGGCGGCAGCTTGTCCCTTGGCGGCGTCACCGGACGCGGCGGCAGGCAGGCGGGAATCTCCGACGCAGCCATGTTCTATTCCGCCTTCATGCCGGCGGCCTTGATGATCGGCCCCCATTTGTCGTAGTCGGCCTTGATCTTGGCGGCGAACTTGTCCGGCGTGGAGCCGATCGGAATCGCACCGAGCTTGCCGAGCCGCTCCTTCACGGCATCGGTGTTCACCGCCGCGACGAAATCATGCGAGATCTTGGCGACGAGGTCGGCCGGCATGTTGCCGGGTCCGAGCAGCCCCCACCACACTTCTGTGTCGTAGCCCGGCACGGTTTCCGACATGCTGGGCACGTCAGGCAGGAACGGCGCACGCGAGCCGGTCGTCACCGCCAGCGCGCGAACCGTGCCGGCCTGCAGCTGCCCGACCGATTCCGGACCGTTGTTGAACGACAGCGGAATCTGCCCGCCGAGCAGATCGTTGATCGCGGGCGCACCGCCCTTGTAGGGGATCGCGTCGAGATCGATCCTGGCGAGGCTCTTGAGCAGCTCGCCGGCCAGATGGGTCGAGGTGCCGTTACCGGCATGGGCGAAGGACAGGCTGCCGGGCTTCGCCTTCGCCGCAGCGATGACGTCGGCGACCGATTTGAACGGCGAATCCGCGCGCACCAGCAGCACGTTCGGCGCCGACGCCAAGAGCGAGATCGGCGAGAAATCCTTGAAGGTGTCGTAGGGCAGCTTTGGATAAAGGAACGGATTGGTGGCGTGGCCGCTCGCCACCATGATCAGATTGTAACCGTCAGGTGCGGAGGTCGCGATCGCCTGCGAGGCGATCACCCCGCCGGCGCCGGGCCGGTTCTCGACCACGATCGATTGCGTCCAGGTCTTCGACACCGCTTCGGCGAGCGTCCGCGTCAGCACATCGACGCCGCCGCCGGGCGGATATGGAACGAGAATGTGAACGGCCTTGGCCGGGAACGGCTGCGCGGACGCAAGCCCGGCCACAAAAATGGCCGCTGCCGCAATGGCGGTCCGCCAGACCCATCCGGCCATCGACGCCTCCCGTCCCTTTTTTCGTTACGCCTGTATCGCACGTTGGTTCGGCGCTGCGATGGCCGAATTCCGCAGATCGCGTTGCGGCCGCGACATGTTGACAATCGCAGGCACCGCGTCAAGTTTCGTGCGGCAAGCGGCCACCAGCGTCGCGCGAGCAGGGAGAACAGGATGGCGGCCGCGGAACAAGCCTCGTCCCAGAAGTCAGCGACCAGCTGGCACGGCATCGTGCTGCAGACGCTGAAGCGGAACGAGATCAAGCTGGTGCCCTATGTGCCCGACCGGGTGCTGACCACGCTGATCAAGGACCTGCACGCCGATCCCTATTTCACGACGTTTCCGACCGCGCGCGAGGAAGAAGCGGTCGGCATCGTCTCCGGCGCCTGGATGGCGGGCACCCGCGGCGCGGTGCTGATGCAGACCTCGGGCTTTGCCACGCTCGCCAACGTGCTGGCCTCGCTCGCGGTGCCCTACCAGATCCCGCTGATCATGTTCGTCTCCGAGCGCGGCACGCTCGGCGAGTTCAACTACGGCCAGGCGCTGGTCTGCCGCACCATGCGCCCGGTGCTGGATTCGCTGGCGATGGAGCATCACACCATCACCCGGCTCGACGAGCTCGAATTCATCGCCGACCGCTCGATCAAGCAGGCCGTCACGACCCAGGCGCCGGTGGCGCTGATCCTCTCGCCGCTGCTGACCGGCGGCAAGACCTTCGACAAGTGAGATCAGCCATGACCAGCACCCCCGCGCGCAACACCAAGGTGATGAACCGCTTCGAGCTCACCCAGCGCCTCGTCGCCGGGCTGAAGGACGAGGCCGTGATCGGCGGCATCGGCAACACCAATTTCGACCTCTGGGCCGCCGGCCACCGCCCGCAGAATTTCTACATGCTGGGCAGCATGGGCCTCGCCTTCCCGATCGCGCTCGGCGTCGCGCTGGCACAGCCGAACCGGCGCGTGTTCGCGCTCGAAGGCGACGGCTCGCTGCTGATGCAGCTCGGCTGCCTCTCGACCATCGCGACACTGGCGCCGAAGAATCTCACCATGGTGGTGATGGACAACGGTATCTACCAGATCACGGGCGCGCAGCCGACGCCGGCCGCCGGCCATACCGATATCGTTCAGGTCGCAATCGCCAGCGGCATCGCGAGCAGCTCATGGGCCGCCGACGAGGACGATTTCGAGCGACTGATCGAGCAGTCGAAACAGGCCTCCGGCCCAACCTTGATCGGCGTCCGCATCGACGATAAGCCCGGCACCGGCACCACCCGCCGCGACCCCGTGCAGATCCGCGAGCGGTTCATGAACGGGATGGGGGTACGGCAGCTGCTGTAGGGGCCTGCCGCACGAAGCATCCTGGTCGTGGTGGTAGACACCGCGCAGCAATGCTAGGTATGTGAACAATACGCGCCACGTCGATGCCCGGTAGAGACATTCGAATGTCGTCATCTCCATGTCCCAAGGCGAACCTAGCCTTGATTGAAACGACACTATGGCGTGTAGGTCTGTAGGTCTCCAATCCCTTGGGAATACGATAGTGCGGCCAACTATGGCTTCCGCGTTATCGGTGCTCCTGATCATCGCTGGTGGAACTGACGGTGCTCGAGCGCAGAACGCGCAGCAGCAGCAAAGGATCGTGTCGGCCTGCCGTAACGATGCACCGCCAGCAGCCGAAGGCAGAATTCCCGATGCCCCTGCGCTCGCCAAAAGCAGAAAGGCTGGTGCGATGGTTGCGAGCACCGCACTATCGTCCACGGGCGCTTACGAGAGAGCCATAGAAGGCCTTGGCCGCGTGATTGAGCTCGATCCGGACAACGCGCGGCTATTTGCCCGACGAGCCAGACTTTATCTGGGAATCCGCCAGCCCGACAAAGCACTGGAGGACTACAATCGTTCGATTGCTCTCGATCCCAGTTCTTCGGTCGCCTTGCTCGGACGTGCCGGGACCTATTTCCGAATGGCGGACCATGAGCACGCAATTGAGGACGCCGGCGAAGCCATCAGACTGTATCCTAGCAACGCCCGCGCTTATGTGATCCGCGGCCAGATTTACATCAGTAAGCGCGAATATGGACGGGCCATCGAAGACTTGGACCAGTCGATCAAGCTGGACCCGATGTGCCCGGCCGGCTATAGCACGAGAGCCGAAGCGTTTGAGCTAGGAGGCGATCGCGAGCGCGCCAATTCGGATTACGAGCGGGCGATCGCTCTTGACGCTGATCCCGGAAATGCGACCGCTCGCTGGCGTCGGGCCCGTGCATACGCGGGAAAGCACGACTATAATCGCGCCCTGATTGACCTTGAGCAAGCCTTGAAGCTTGAGCCCCGCAACGCCGCCTTGTTTAACAGTCGATGCCTGCTCCGGGTCATGCTGGGCGCCCTCGATGCCGCACTGGCCGATTGCGATGAGGCCCTACGTATCAAGCCAGATGATGCCAGCATTCTCGATAGTCGTGGCCTTGCCTATCTCAAGAAAGGCGCACTCGATAAGTCCATCGCCGACTATGATTCCGCTCTGCGAATCGATCCCAAAATAGGGCTTTCGCTTTACGGTCGTGGAACGGCCAAGCGCCAGAAGGGAGACGTCGAGGCCGGCGACGTCGATATTGCCGCTGCGTTGGCGGTGAGGCCAAATGTTGCCGACGATTTGGCAAGGTATGGGATCAAGTGACGACCATGCCCATTACCCCATCAGAGCGGTGGCGCGCCGGTTCGCGATATTGAACTCGCCCTCAATTCATCCTCAACTCCGTGATGTGCCGCGGATCCGGCGCGAGCTCGCCGCGCTCGACGCGCTTGACGATGTCGGTCAGCGCGGCATTGGCATTGCAGGTGATGCCGAGCTTCTCGCCTTCGCGAACCACGAGCCCGTTGAGGAATTCGATCTCGGTGCGGCGGCCCTTCTGCATGTCCTGGCCCATCGAGGGGCGCTGCGCCGATGAGGTGCGCTTGGCATCCTTGAAGCGCTGCTCGTCGCAGGCGCGCGTCGCGGCCTCGTCGCCCTCGCCGGCGCGGGCGATGGTCTCGGGCGGCAGATGCAGGATCTCCTCCAGCTGATAGCCCTGCGCCTGGCCGACCCGGATCGCCTCGCTGCCGAGTCGCGTCGAGAAGCGGCGCAGCGGCTCGCTTTGCAGCACCTCGCCGCCCGTTAGACCAGTGCAGGCCGAGAGCCCGTTGCCCATCACGTTGGCGACGAGCTTGGACCAGCGCTCGCCCCAGAGATTGGAGGTCACCTTGGCGCTGTCGGAATAACCGACCAGGCGGCAGACTTCCTCCGCCCGCGCCGTGATGCGACCATGCACCTCGCCGGCGCGAAACACGGTGTGCGCTGCGCCGCCCTTGCCGGCGCCGCGGTGGATATGGCCCGGCTCCGGCAAATTGACGGTGATGCTGCTTGCGATGCAGCCGAGCGTCTTGCCCCAGCCGACGATGCCGGCGATGGTTTCCTCGTTCATACAGTTCTGCAGCGAGACGACGTAGCCATCCGCCGCCAGATATTGCCGGATCAGCATGGTGGCCCAGGCGGTGTCGTAGGACTTCATGCAGACGAAGGCGATGTCGACCGGCTTCTCTTTCGCCAGCTGCTGCGCGTCGGTGACATCAAGTGCGCGCACCGGCACCGAGAATTCCGCGACGTCCATCGCGTGCGTGACGCGCAGGCCGTGCTTGCGCATGTGCTCGACATGCGCGGGCCAGGGATCGATGAAGGTGACGTCCTCCCCTGCCTGCGCCATATGCGCACCGGCATAGCCGCCGACAGCGCCCGCGCCGACGATCGCGATCTTCCGAGCCATGTCTCCATCCCCTGCTCTTGATTGAGACGAACGCTGGCTGCGTCCATCCGTTGCGGATCAGTTTAGGGGATCGCGGCGTCAGGCCAACCGGTCGCTTCATGAAAAAAGCGGGCACGTGCCATGCCGGTATTCATGGGACCCACGAAAAATCGGACCAAGAAAATCCCCGCGGGCGATGGGCCCGCGAGGATGATATTTCTCCACTTCCGTCATTGCGAGCGAAGCGAAGCAATCCACGCTTCAGCATATGCGGCGCGATGGATTGCTTCGTCGCTTCAGCGCAAAATTGCTTCGCAATTTTGTCGCGAGCTCCTCGCAATGACGGGAAATCGATGCGATCAGTCGATGATCTTGACGATCCGGCGGGTGCGCGGCTCCACGATCACGCGGCGGTCGTTGACGACCGCGTAGCGATACTCGGTGTAGCGCGGCACCGGGCGCAGCACGACGGTGTCGGGCAGCGGCTCGCCGACCACGACGCGTTCACGCACCACCACCGACGGCTCGTTGCGCGGGATCGAGGTGATCACCGCATTCGGAATCTCGAGGCCGGCGCCGACTGCGGCACCCACCGTGCCGCCGACGATCTCGCCGACAGGGCCCGCGATTTCGCCACCGGCCCGCGCGCCGTTCGCGGCACCCGCCGCGGTCGTGGACTGCGCGAAGGCCGAGCCGGACGCGAGCAGCGACGCAGCAGCGACAAGGGACACAGCAAAACGCTTGTTCATGATTCTCCTCCTCCGAATTGATCGATGCCCCCTCAACATCGCAAGCAACGAGAACGTTCCAGTTCCAATGCTGCAACCCGCGCAACTCCAGTTCCGTGCGCAATTCGCTTGATTCCAGCACAAACGAAAATGCCGCTCCGAACAATGTCCGAAGCAGCATTCATCCTGGGTTCAGATTCAGAGATCGTTCAGAACAGAGCGCGCGGCGCGCCGTTCATTCCGACGGCTTTTGATCGGCTCGCCGTCTCGGAGCTCGCCGTCTTGGCGGCGGTGCAGCCGCTGGCTTGATGCGGATTCGCATCGTCCCGCCCTTCGACTCGATCTCGAAAGCGTTGGTCCTGCGCACCAGCTCGCCGAGGGTGCGGAAGCCGTAGGTCCTCTGATCGAAATCCGACGCGAAATTGGCCAGCTGCCGTCCGACCTCGCCAAGCGTGACCCAGCCGTCTTCGCTCGCCATCTGGCTGATGACCTTCTTGATGATCGGCGTGGCGGCCTCGGGCGGCTGCAACGGCTGCGCCCGCACGGCGGCATCCTGATTGCTCGGCGCGCCGCCGCGCAGATTCTCGGTATAGACGAACCGGCGGCAGGCCTGCCGAAAACTCTCCGGCGTCTTCTGCTCGCCGAACCCGAACACGTCGATGCCGTGCTCGCGGATGCGGGCGGCAAGCCGGGTGAAATCGCTGTCCGACGACACCAGGCAGAAGCCGTCGAAACGGCCGCTGTGCAGCAGGTCCATGGCGTCGATCACCAAAGTGATGTCGGATGCATTCTTCCCGGTCGTATAGGCGAATTGCTGTTGTGGAATAATGGCGTGCTTCGACAGGATGTCGGCCCAGCCCTTGGACCTGGGATTGGAGAAGTCGCCGTAGATCCGGCGCACGCTGGCCTCGCCGATCTTGGCGATCTCCTCGAACAGCCCATCGGCGATCTTTGCAGATGCGTTGTCGGCGTCGATCAGGACGGCCAGACGCGGCGAACGGAGTTCGGAAGGCATGGCATTTCTCGGCTGGGACAGGATGAATGGACAATTCCGCAGACAGCTGCGGAACCGGCGCAGCTGCCGTATCGGAGCACATCGCGCGTCCCAAGCATAGGCGGCATCGCCAAGACGTCGCGGCGATGCCAGCCTTGAGGCGGCGAGGTCAGATCACCTCGCCCAAGTCGATCGCCCGCCTGGCGAACTCGATGGCCTTCTCGGCGGTGATCGCGTCCGCTGTGGTCGTCGCCTCGTCGCGCACCGACGGCGGCGAAGCGATCCGGATCTTCTTGCCGTTCGAACGGCGGATGGTCGCGCGCCAGCGATCGACATCGCGCCGGTAGGCATCGATGACAAAATCCCGATAGCTGACGCCGCTCATCAGCGGCTGAATCGATGCCGCTTCGACAGTGAGCGGCCGGCTTGCGATGTCGCGCACCATCTCGACAATGGTCTCGATGGCATGCTCACGCGCGACGCCGGTCGCGTCCCTGAGCAGATAGTTCACCGCCGCGCCGATCTGCGCCCTCGCGCGATCGTCGCTCGCAAAATCCAGATCGGCCTGAACTGACATATGGGGAAAACGCCTCCGCCCGACGCAACATCGGATACCTCCAGGCATCCGGCACCTTGCAACCACGTGACGTTTAGTCGACTCCCCATTAAAGCCGGATTATCCGTTAGCGCCCGATTTCTCGGATGCCGTTAACCGGCTCTTGATGCCGCTTCGCAGGATGCCCGACGCGGCAGGGATGGTCGACCGGATCACGGAAGGACCGGGCTACGCGCCGATGTGTCCGCGGCCTCACCCGCTGCCGCAGCCCGGCCCGCGCCGCCAATTCGCGTGTGATCAGCAATTGACATATCACTGCTATCCGTGTGACATTTTATTAAAAGGGGCCGACAAGAAGCCCATCAATCTCTACTTGGGGAGGCAGCAATGACCATTTCCGACGTCACCGCGGCAGCGGGAAGCCGGGCTCCGGCCGCCGTTGCGCGAACCGCGCAGGCGCAGCAGGTCGCCGATATCGCGGCGCGGCTCGAACGCCTGCCGCTCACCTCCTATCAGCGCTGGATCTTCGGAATCATCGCGACCGCGTGGTTCTTCGACAGCATGGATCTGGCCGCGCTCACCTTCGTGCTCGGTTCGATCCGCCAGACCTTCGGCCTGTCGACGGCGGAAACCGGGCTGCTGTCCAGCATGAGCTTCCTCGGCATGTTCGCGGGCGCCGCGTCCGCCGGCCTGCTCGCCGACCGTTTCGGCCGCGCCCGCGTCTTCCAGGTCAGCATGATCTTCTGGGGACTGGGCAGCCTGTGCTGCGGTCTGTCCACCACGGCGACCGCGCTCGGTGCGTCCCGCCTGCTGCTCGGCTTCGGCATGGGCATGGAGTTTCCGGTCGCGCAGTCGATGGTCTCGGAGATCATGCCGGCGCGCAACCGCGGCCGCTACATCGCGTTCCTCGAAGGAT
This sequence comes from Bradyrhizobium sp. USDA 4502, assembly GCF_054063355.1. Taxonomy (NCBI): domain Bacteria; kingdom Pseudomonadati; phylum Pseudomonadota; class Alphaproteobacteria; order Hyphomicrobiales; family Nitrobacteraceae; genus Bradyrhizobium; species Bradyrhizobium sp. USDA 4502. Next base: position 1,691,799 of record NZ_JBSSGF010000001.1, on the reverse strand, counting down.
TCTGGCCGCTCGGCTTCATCGCGTCGGGCTTGTTGACCTACTTCGTGCTGCAGGTCGCCGACTGGCGCTGGGTCTTCATCCTGCAGGCAATCCCGGCCGTGTTCGTGCTGGTGGTGCGCCGCTTCGTTCCGGAATCGCCGCGCTGGCTTGCGTCCCACGGTTATTCGGAGCGGGCCGAAGCGACCGTGCGCGACATCGAATCCAGGGTCCGCGACCGTCTCGGCGGCAAGGAGCTGCCGCCGGTGGTGCGCCAGGTGGCCGCCCCCGCGTCCGAAGTGACCGGCCTGAGAACGCTGTTTTCGGGCATCTATGCCAAGCGGACCACGATGTTGTGGACCCTGTGGTTCTTCGCGCTGCTCGGCTTCTACGGCCTGACCACGTGGCTCGGCGCGCTGCTGCAGGCCAAGGGCTTCCCGATCACCAAATCGGTGTTCTACACCATCCTGATCTCGCTCGCGGGGATCCCCGGCTTCCTGGTCTCGGCGTGGCTCGTCGAATCCTGGGGCCGCAAGGCGACGCTGGTGATGAACCTGCTCTGCGGCGCGATCGCCTGCCATTTCTACGGCTCGGCGGCGGACCAGACCCAGCTCATCATTGCCGGCCTCTGCATGCAGTTCTTCCTGTTCGGCATGTGGTCGGCGCTCTACGCCTATACGCCCGAACTGTACCCGACCCATGTCCGCGCCACCGGAACGGGCTTTGCCTCCGCGGTCGGCCGAATCGGTTCGCTGATCGGCCCCTATGTGATCGGCGTGATCCTGCCGGCGGCTGGACAAGGCGGCGTGTTTGCGCTCGGCGCCGGCGCGTTCGTGGTGGCGGCGCTTGCGGTGCTGTTGCTCGGCGAGGAAACCCGCGGCCGGACGCTGGAAAGCATTTCGCACTGATGGGCGCGCGGCGCGCCGTCCGATTCGGCTTAGGCCGATCGACCGGCCTTGTCATTGCCATCGGGCGTGTGAGATATCTGCTGTACAGCAGCACTCACGATCCTGATGGTAAATTCGAGCAAACGATCCAGCACGGTGCGCGTGCGCACAGCAGGAAGCCGCCGGCCGGCACGGCAATCGTCCGCCGCCGGCGACAAGCCGCGCGGTTCCGCGCCGGCCCCGCTCCCGCAAAGCGACGTCACGCTCACCGATCGCGCCTATGCCGAGCTGGAAGAGCTGATCGTGACGCTGCAACTGCCGCCGGGCACCGCGCTCTCCGAGCTCGTGCTCGCCAAGCGGCTCAACATCGGCCGAACCCCGATCCGCGAGGCCTTGCAGCGCCTGTCGCGCGACGGCCTCGTCAACATCCTGGCCCGCCGCGGCGTGCTGGTGTCCGAGATCGACCTCAGGGCCCAGCTGCGCCTGCTCGAAGTCCGGCGCGAGCTGGAACGGCTGATGGCGCGCGGCGCCGCCGAGCGCGCCACCAGCGAGCAGCGCACCCAGTTCTCCGAGATCGCCGCCGGCATGCGGCGCGCGGCGGAGAAATCCGACGACCTGCTGTTCATGCGGCTGGATCACCAGTTCAACACCCTGATCTCCGCGGCGTCGCGCAACGAGTTCGCCTCCCGCGCCATGGGCCTGATGCATGGCCTGTCGCGCCGGTTCTGGTACCAGCATTACAAGGAAGCGGCCGATCTGCCGCTCGCGGCGCGGCTGCATGCCGACGTCGCCGAAGCCGTCGCCGAGCGCCGCGTCGACGCCGCGGGCGCGGCCTCCGATAGCCTGATCGACTACATCGAGAGTTTTGCACGTTCGACGCTGTAACGGCTCTCAGAGCTCGACGACCGTGCGGATCGAACGTCCGCGCCGCAGCGCCTCGAAGCCGTCATTGATGCTGTCGAGGCTGCAGCGGCCTGTGATCAGTTCGTCGAGCTTAAGCCGGCCGTCCAGATAGGCCTGCGCCAGCAAGGGAAAGTCGCGCCGTGGCCGCGCGCCGCCATAGCTCGAGCGGCGAAATCGCTTCTCGCCCATCAACGCGCCCCAGCGAAAACTCACGTCCCGCGTGACGTCGATCTTGCCGAGCCAGATCACCTCGCCGCCCGGCCGTACCGCCTCCGCGGTCTGCCGAAACGCGTTGGGATGGCCCGCCGCTTCAAGGATGACGTCGGCGCCGCGGCCGCCCGTCGCCTGCTTTGCGAACTGGACCGGGTCCTCGCGGGCCGCGTTGACGACGTGCGTGGCGCCGAGCTGCCGCGCCAGCGCCAGCTTTGCATCATCGAGGTCGACCGCGATGACAGCACCTGCGCCGGCAAGCCGGGCGCCCTGCACCGCTGCCAGCCCGACCGCGCCGCAGCCGGTGACCATCACGGTATCGCCGTGACCGATGGCGGCGACGTTCAGCGCGGCGCCGACGCCGGTCATGACGCCGCAGCCGATCAGGCACGCGCGGTCGAACGGGATGTCGTTCGGCACGACGATCGCCTGCTGGGCCGGCAGCACGACATATTCCGAGAACGCGCCGAGGAACATCAGGTGCGTCAGCTTGCGTCCGTCCGCGAGCTGCGCCTTCGATGCGCCGTCGAAATGCACGCCTTCCGCGCCCCGCGCGAGATAGGTCTCGCACAGGATCGGCTGCGCGCGGTCGCAGTGAAAGCAGTGCCCGCAATGCGGATTCCAGGACAGGATGACGCGATCGCCGACGCTGATGTCGCGCACCGCGCTGCCGATTTCCTCGACCACGCCGGCCGCCTCGTGCCCGAGGATTATCGGCAAGGGATAGCGCAACGATCCGTCGATGACTTCCAGATCGGTGTGGCAGAGCCCCGCGGCGCGCACCTTCACCACGACGTCGGTCGGCATGGGTGGCGCAAGCGATACGCGCTCGACGGAGAGCGGCGTTCCGCTTTGATGCAGCACCGCCGCGCGACAGGTCAGGGTCATCTCAGGAATTCTTTGCCGGGGGCATCAGATCAGCACGGCTCAGGCCGTCTGTCCGGAGCGCAGCGCCGCGACCGCCTCGTCGAGATCGGCCGAGGAGAGCTCCCATTCATTGTCGAAATTGGCGACGACGCGCCGCATGAAGCTCTCGTGCAACGCTTTCGCGGCAGCGGCATCGTGCAGATGGTCATAGAGCAGCGCGAAGGCCAGTTGTGCCGGCTCGGGCCCCTCGTAGCTCCATTCAAAGCCGTGTTCGGTGAGACGAAGCTGGTCGTAGTGCGGTGACAGCGGCTTGCCGTCGACCAGCACCGAAATGCCGTCGATGGTGCGGTCCCCGGTATAGCTCGCCATCGGATCCTCCCTGTGCTGCAGCATCATATCAGGAGCTCGGTCAGGATCCCGGCGGACGCATCTTGAGGTCCTTCTTGACGACCTCGGGGAATATCCACATCGCGACGGTTGCGAACACGCCGAGGAAGGCTACCGCATAGCTCGGTCCCTGCTGTCCCAGATAGACCATGAAAAAATATCCGCAGGCCGCCGTGGCGAGGCAGGCCAGCGACAGCATGAGCTTGATGTGGCTTGGCATCGAGACCTCCCTTCAGGTTATCCACGTGGAAAAGGACGGCGCCGCGACGCGGACCAGCAGCGCGAGCGCGGCGATCATGGCGCAACAGGACAGCCGCAATCCCGCGCGTCCGTCGCGCCACCATTCCGGCAGCGCCTGAAACAGCCCGGGTAGAAACAAGAACAGCACGCCGCCGACGACAACGATTGTGGTCCAGCGCAATTCGGCCAGCGCGAATGCCAGCGTGCCGGCGAGCAGCACCACCCATAGTGCAGTCGTCATCGTCACCGGCAGGACGGCGCGCCCGCGCAGCGGGTACATCCCGGCCAGTTGCAGGAAGCCGATGCAGCACACGCTCCACAGCAGGCCGAACCAGGCGAGACCGGCGAGATTGGGCTCAAGCTGCGGCATGCGGCACCGATTGCTCCTTCGCCATGACCCGCGGCGTCCGCGCCGTCCGGCGCATGTCGGTCTTCACATGGCGCGTGCTGTAGCCGTTGAAGATGTGGCCAAGCAGGCCGCGATTGAGATCGGAGGTGCCGAACACATAGTCCATCACCGGGAAGGTCAGGTTCATGTTCCGCTCCATCATGATCGACTGGTTGTGATGGGCGGTATGATGCCGGCGGATGGTGTTGACGAACGGCATGTTGCGCACGAAGGCATTTTCCTCGACGTGGCAGCAGAAATGCATGAACTCGTAGATCAGGTACATCGAGGTCGTCGTGGTGATCAGCAGCCAGCCGGTGTTGGCCGAGATCACAAGGCCCGCGACGATCGCCGGCGGGATCGACATCAGAGTAAACACCACGAGCGCATAGGGCGGGAAGAAGGTGACGCGCCAGTCGTGATGATCGGCGAAGCGCATCTCCTCCTCGGTGAAGAACTGATGGTGCATCAGCGTGTGGCGGCTGTAGATCGCGCGCAGCAAGGGCACATTCGAGGGCCGGTGCATGACGAAGCGATGCACCGCCCATTCGAAGAAGTTTGCGATCAGGAAGACCACGGGAATGGTGAGGTATTCCCACCATTTCACGTCGTGCACATTGGCCAGATAGACATACAGCGCCGTGAAGCCGATCGTGTAGATCAGCACGACATGCAGCCAGCCATTGTACCAGCCCACCACGCGCTCGCGGTAGGTCGCGCGATATTTGCGCTGGCGGTCGGTCATCCCTGTTGCAGCCAACTCCATCGCGGGTCCCTCCGTCATTCCTGATCTGATATATCAGTAGCACATCAGATGCGGAAGGCAAGCTTCGTCAGCCGCGCGCGGGTCCGGAAAAGAAGATGGTGCGCGGAACCCGCGCAGGAGGATCAGAAAGCCTGGCTTGGTTTCGCACGATCGGGCTGACCGCGCCCTTCCCGCTCATCTCGGCGGCCCATTGCGGATGGGGACAGCCCAGCGAAAAGGCCGCCCCGGACGGTGTCCGGGGCGGCCTGTGGCATTCGACAGATCAGAAGATCAGAGCAGGCCCGCGCCGCGCGCCCACTTGTACTTGGCGCCGAGCACCTCGACCGGCAGTTCGGTCGAATAGGCGTAGGCCGGGATGCCGTTCTGGTAGAGATACTCGGCGGCTTCCTCGACCTCGACGTCGCCGGCGAGCGAGGCGACGATCGGCTTGACGAAGCCCTTGGCCTCCATCTCCTTCTTCACCTCGACCATGTTGCGCGCGAACACCATCGGCGGCGTCACGATGGTGTGCCAGTAGCCGAGGATCAGCGCGTGGATGCGCTCATCCGACAGGCCGAGCTTGACCGTGTTGACGTAGGTGATCGGCGGCTCGCCGCCGGTGATATCCACAGGATTTCCGGCCGCGCCGAACGGCGGGATGAACTTGCGGAACGCCGCATCGAGATCCGGCGGCATCTGCATCAGCGACAGGCCGTTGTCGACCACGGAGTCGGAGAGCAGCACGCCGGAGCCGCCGGCGCCGGTGATGATCAGCACGTTCTCGCCCTTCGGCGTCGGCAGCACCGGCACGCCGCGGGCGAATTCGAGCAGCTGCCGCAGGCTGCGGGCACGGATCACGCCCGACTGCTTGAACACGTCCTCGTAGATCTTGTCGTTGCCGGCGAGCGCGCCGGTGTGCGACGAGGCCGCCTTCGCACCCGCAGAAGTGCGGCCGGCCTTGAGCACGACCACCGGCTTCCTCTTGGAGACGCGCTTGGCGGCTTCCGCGAAGGCGCGGCCATCCTTCAGGTCCTCGCAGTGCTGCGCGATCAGGTTGGTGTTGGGATCCTGCTCGAAAAAGGCGAGCAGATCGTCCTCGTCGATGTCGGACTTGTTGCCGAGGCCAACGATCGCCGACACGCCCATCTTGGCCGAGCGCGAGAAGCCGATGATCGCCATGCCGATGCCGCCCGACTGCGACGACAGCGCGGCGTGGCCCTTGACGTCATAGGCGGTGCAGAACGTGGCGCAGAGATTGGCCGGGGTATAATAGAAGCCGTAGATGTTCGGCCCCATCAGGCGGATATTGTACTTCTTGCCGACCTCGACGATCTCGGCCTGCAATTCCGGCGCGCCGGCCTCGGCAAAGCCCGAGGGAATCAGCACCGCGCCGGGGATTTTCTTCTCGCCGCATTCGGCGAGCGCGCCGGCGACGAATTTCGCCGGGATCGCGAACACCGCCGTGTCGATCTCGCCGGGCACGTCCTTGACGCTCTTGTAGGCCTTGTAGCCGAGGATCTCGTCGGCCTTGGGGTGGATCGGATAGATCTCGCCCTTGTAGCCGCCGTTGATGAGGTTCTTCATCACGGAGTTGCCGATCTTGCCGTCCTCGGCGGAGGCGCCGATCACAGCAACGCCCTTCGGCTGCATGATTCGGTTCATCGCGGCGACGATCTCTTCGGTCGGACGCGGCGCCGGGCGCGGCTTGTAGTTGAAGTCGACGACGATGCGGACGTCGGCCGCGATCGCGTTCTTGCTGGTGGCGAACACCGGGTTGAGGTCGAGCTCGACGATCTCGGGGAAATCGCTGACCAACTGCGACACCTTGACGATGACGTCGGCGAGCGCCTCGCGATTGACCGCCTCGCCGCCGCGCACGCCCTTCAGCATCTCATGCGCCTGGATGCCGTCGAGCATCGACAGCGCATCGTCCTTGGTCGCGGGCGCGAGGCGGAAGGTGATGTCCTTGAGGATTTCGACCAGCACGCCGCCGAGACCGAAGGCGACCAGCTTGCCGAACGAGCCGTCGGTGATCGAGCCGACGATCACCTCGGTGCCGCCGCCCAGCATCTGCTGGACCTGGATGCCCTCGATCTTGGCGTCGGCCTTGTACTTCCTGGCGTTGGCGAGAATCGTCTCGTAGCTCTTCTCGGCCTCGGCGGCGCTCTTGACGCCGACCACCACGCCGCCGGCCTCGGTCTTGTGGAGGATGTCTGGCGAGACGATCTTCATCACGACCGGGAAGCCCATGTCGGAGGCGATGCGGGCGGCCTCGGCCGCCGACTTGGCGACACCCTCTTTCGGCACCGGAATGCCGTAGGCATCGCACACCACCTTGCCTTCAGGCGCGGTGAGGCTCGTGCGCTTGTCGGCCCTGACCGCATCGAGAATTTTGCGGACCGCATCCTTCGAATTTGACATTGGCTTCCTCCTGGGACAGATTTCGTGGCATTTGGTATGCCAAAAACGCAATTGTCAAGGTCGGTCGAGGTCCAAAAAGATCGAAAAATATAGGCAGCTTGACATTCTGGTATTTGGCATGCCAAAAATCTAAGGTAATTTCTTCTGCTAAGAAGACGTCTCCAAGAGGAGGAGACGAGTCGTGCCAGAACCGAAACAGACCAAGGCGTCGCCCACCATGGCTGACACAGATATCGCCATCGTCCGGATCGCGCCGGAGACGAGCTTCAAGAACAAGGCCTATGAAGCCTTGAAGGAAGCGATCCTGAAGATGGACATCTACGCGACGCCGGAGCCGGTGATGCTCGACGAGCGCGCACTGTCCGAGCGCCTCGGCGTCAGCCGCACGCCGATCCGCGAAGCGATCGCGATGCTCGAGCAGGACGGATTCGTGAAGACCGTGCCGCGCCGCGGCATCGTCGTGGTCCGCCGCACCAAGGCGGAGATCGTCGACATGATCCGCGCCTGGGCGGCGCTGGAGAGCATGGCGGCGCGCCTGATCACGACCACCGCGCGCAAGAAGGACATCTCGGCGCTGCGCGACTTCTTCAAGGACTTCAGCGACGATCGCCTGCCGCAGGATCACGTCGAGGAATATTCCAAGGCCAACATCGCCTTCCACCAGGCGCTGATCTCGCTGTCGGAATCGCCTGTTCTGGTCGACCTCACCAATGACCTGCTGCTGCATGTGCGCGGCTATCGCCAGCTCACGATCGGCCGCAAGGACCGCACCGCGACCTCGCTGCCCGAGCATCTCGGGATCATCGAGGCGCTGGAAGCGCGCGACACCGAGCTTGCCGAGAAGCGCGCGCGCGACCACACGCTTGGGCTTGCCGCCTATGTCGAGGCGCACGGCCAAGAATTATTCACGTAGAGAACCGTTCACTTAAGTTTGAGAGTCCACACCCGCTTCAGACGACAATCAGATCGTCCGAACAAAGAACGATCAGGGAGACGATGCCGATGCTGAATACCGCTACGAAGTCCGAGGCACCGGGCACCGAGCAAGAACTGACCGATGGCTTCCATCTCGTCATCGATGCGCTCAAGCTCAACGGCATCGACACCATCTATGGTGTGCCGGGTATCCCGATCACGGACCTGGGCCGCATGGCCCAGGCGGCGGGCATTCGCGTGCTCTCGTTCCGCCATGAACAGAATGCCGGCTATGCGGCCTCGATCGCCGGCTTCCTGACCAAGCGGCCCGGCGTCTGCCTCACGGTGTCGGCGCCCGGCTTCCTCAACGGCCTCACCGCGCTCGCCCACGCCACCACCAACTGCTTCCCGATGATCCTGGTCTCGGGCTCGTCCGAGCGCGAGATCGTCGACCTGCAGCAGGGCGACTATGAAGAGATGGACCAGCTCGCGATCGCCAAGCCGCTGTGCAAGGCGGCGTTCCGCGTGCTGCACGCCCAGGACATCGGCATCGGCCTTGCGCGCGCGATCCGCGCCGCGGTGTCGGGCCGTCCGGGCGGCGTCTATCTCGACCTGCCCGCAAAGCTGTTCTCGCAGGTGATGAACGCCGACGCCGGTCAGAAGTCGCTGGTCAAGGTGATCGACGCCGCGCCCGAGCAGATCCCCTCCCCGTCTTCGGTCAAGCGCGCGCTGGACGTGCTGAAGAGCGCGAAGCGTCCGCTCGTCATCCTCGGCAAGGGCGCGGCCTACGCGCAGGCCGACGAAGCGATCAAGAATTTCGTCGAGAAGAGCGGCGTGCCGTTCCTGCCGATGAGCATGGCCAAGGGCCTGCTGCCCGATCTGCATCCGCAATGCGCGGGTGCGGCGCGCTCGACCGTGCTGAAGGAAGCCGACGTCGTGATGCTGATCGGCGCCCGCCTCAACTGGCTGCTCTCGCATGGCAAGGGTAAGAGCTGGGGTGAAGCTCCGAAGAAGTTCATCCAGGTCGACATCGAGCCGAAGGAAATGGATTCCAACGTCGAGATCGTCGCTCCCGTGGTCGGCGATATCGGCTCCTGCGTCTCGGCGTTCCTCGACGCCATGGGCGCGAACTGGACCGCGGCGCCGTCCGACTGGCTCTCGACCATCGCCAAGAAGCGCGACGACAACGTCGCCAAGATGGCGCCGAAGCTGATGAGCAACGCTTCGCCGATGGACTATCACGGCGCGCTCGGCGCGCTGCGCGCCATCATCGCGGAACGTCCGGACACCATCTTCGTCAACGAGGGCGCCAACACGCTCGACCTCGCCCGTGGCGTCGTCGACATGCACAAGCCGCGCAAGCGGCTCGACGTCGGCACCTGGGGCGTGATGGGCATCGGCATGGGCTATTCGATCGCCGCTGCGGTCGAGACCGGCCTGCCCGTGCTCGCGGTCGAAGGCGACAGCGCGTTCGGGTTCTCGGGCATGGAGATCGAGACCATCTGCCGCTACAGGCTGCCGATCTGCGTCGTGATCTTCAACAATGACGGCATCTATCGCGGCACCGACGTCAACAGCGCCGGCGACGATCCGGCGACCACCGTGTTCGTCAAGGGCTCGCGCTACGACAAGATGATGGAAGCCTTCGGCGGCGTCGGCGTCAACGCCACCTCGCCGGACGAGTTGAAGCGCGCGGTCAATGCGGCGCTGGATTCCGGCAAGCCGACGCTGATCAACGCGGTGATCGATCCGGCGGCGGGCTCGGAGAGCGGCCGCATCGGCAACCTCAATCCGCAGAGCGTTCTGCAGAAGAAGAAGTAACCCCTAACCCCCATCACTCCCTGCGGGTGCAGGGGCAGACAGAGTACGGAGCAAACATTATGACCAAGGCGCTGAAGGGCGTTCGCATTCTCGATTTCACCCACGTCCAGTCGGGTCCGACCTGCACGCAATTGCTGGCCTGGTTCGGCGCCGACGTGATCAAGGTCGAGCGTCCCGGCGTCGGCGACATCACGCGCGGCCAGCTGCAGGACATCCCGAACGTGGACAGCCTGTATTTCACCATGCTGAATCACAACAAGCGCTCGATCACGCTCGACACCAAGAACCCGAAGGGCAAGGAAGTGTTGACCGCGCTGATCAAGCAGTGCGACGTGCTGGTCGAAAACTTCGGCCCCGGCGTGCTCGATCGCATGGGCTTCCCCTGGGAGAAGATCCAGGCCATCAACCCGAAGATGATCGTCGCCTCGATCAAGGGTTTTGGCCCCGGCCCGTATGAGGACTGCAAGGTCTACGAGAACGTCGCGCAGTGCACCGGCGGTGCCGCCTCGACCACCGGCTTCCGCGACGGCCTGCCGCTGGTCACCGGCGCGCAGATCGGCGACAGCGGCACCGGGTTGCATCTCGCACTCGGCATCGTCACCGCGCTGTACCATCGCACCCACTCCGGCAAGGGCCAGCGCGTCACCGCCGCGATGCAGGACGGCGTGCTCAACCTTGCCCGGGTCAAGCTGCGCGACCAGCAGCGGCTCGCCCACGGTCCGCTGAAGGAATACAGCCAGTTCGGCGAAGGCATTCCGTTCGGCGATGCCGTGCCGCGCGCCGGCAACGATTCCGGCGGCGGCCAGCCCGGCCGCATCTTGAAGTGCAAGGGCTGGGAGACCGACCCGAACGCCTACATCTACTTCATCACCCAGGCCCCGGTCTGGGAGAAGATCTGCGACGTGATCGGCGAGCCGACCTGGAAGACCGATCCGAACTACGCCAAGCCGCCGGCCCGCCTGCCGCGCCTCAACGAGATCTTCGCCCGCATCGAGCAGTGGACGATGACCAAGACCAAGTTCGAGGCGATGGAGATCCTCAACAAGGACGACATCCCCTGCGGTCCGATCCTGTCGATGAAGGAGATCGCCGAAGACCAGTCGCTGCGCGCGACCGGCACCGTGGTCGAGGTCGATCATCCGACCCGCGGCAAGTACGTCTCGGTCGGCAACCCGATTAAGCTCTCGGATTCGCCGAGCGACGTTCAGCGCTCGCCGCTGCTCGGCGAGCACACCGACGAGATCCTGCGCGAGGTGCTCGGCTTCAGCGATCACCAGGTCGCCGAGATCCACGACTCCGGCGCGCTCGACCCGCCGCGCAAGCAGGCGGCCGAGTAAAGGCAGCGCTCAAGCAGAAACACGAATGGCCGCGGGCAACCGCGGCCATTTTCGTTCCGGCCGGTCGTCAGTTCCGCCGTCGTGGCGAGATCAAGGTCCCCGGCGAAAGCCGGCGCTCATTGCCAGCCCGGAACTCCACGCATGTCGGGTAAGTGATGTGCAATGCCCTTGTGGCAATCGATGCAGGTCTTCTCGCCGGTAAACAGGAAGCGCTGGTGCGCCACCGACGCGCGCGGTGACTGCTTGGTGATATCCATCGATTCCGCGCTGTGACAGTTGCGGCATTCGAGTGAATCGTTGGCCTTGAAACGCGCCCACTCATGCAGCGCGAGCTCGAGCCGCTTGTCGACAAACTTGTCGCGGGTGTCGATGACACCGAACAGGTGGCCCCACACCTCCTTGGAGGCCTGCATCTTGCGTGCGATCTTGTCGGTCCAGTTGTGCGGAACGTGACAGTCCGGGCAGGTGGCGCGGACGCCGGAGCGATTGGTGAAATGGATGGTCGACTTCAGTTCCGCAAACACGTTTTCGCGCATCTCGTGGCAGCCGGTGCAGAATTTCTCGGTGTTGGTCAATTCGAGCGCGGTATTGAACCCGCCCCAGAAAATCACCCCGGCGACGAAGCCCGCGATCACCAGCACGCCGAGCCCAAACACCGTGCTCGGCCGCACCAGCACGTCCCACAGCTCGCGCGCGAAGGCCCATGCGCGTCGGAAGAGCCCCTCCTTCGAGGCTTGGGGGTCGGCCGCCTTCATCGACGGCCGCCCGGACCCGCGCGGCTCAGCATGGTGTCGATGTCGACGAAGTCGTTGCTGATGGGCGGATTGCTCACGCTCTGCGGTACGTGACATTCAGTGCAGAAAAAACGGCGCGGCGAGATCGACGCAAGGAACTGGCCGTCGCGATCCATGAAATGAGTAATCGAGACCATCGGCGCCTGCGACTCGCCGGTGCGGGCGCGCGCGTGACAGGACAGGCATTTGTTGCTGTTCAGATCGATCTGGTAGCCGTCGATCGAATGCGGAATCACCGGCGGCTGCTCGGGATAGTTCCTGACCTCCCGCTCGGACGTGTTGCGCGTCGGCATCATCGGCGGAGCCGGGCCTTCATTATCGAGCGGCGTCGGCCCCCGCAGCCCGGAATCGAGCGATTGCGCCGCCAATGTGCCGGTGCCGGCCCCTATCGCCAGGACGAGCAGAACGACGCGCAGGTCCCTGATCATGACGGCAGCACCTTCTCGATGCGCACGGCGCATTTCTTGAAATCGGTCTGCAGCGAAAGCGGATCGGTGGCGTCGAGCGTCACCTTGTTGATCAGCTTCGACTCGTCGAACCAGGGGACGAACACCAGACCTCGCGGCGGCCGGTCGCGGCCGCGGGTCTCCAGCCGCGCCCGGATGAACCCGCGGCGAGAGATCACCTTGACCTCGTCACCGCGTCGCAGCTTGGCCTCCTGCGCATCATCCGGATGCATGAAGCAGACGGCCTCGGGAAACGCGCGATAGAGTTCGGGCACGCGGCGGGTCATGGTGCCGGAGTGCCAATGCTCCAGCACCCGGCCGGTGGAAAGCCACAAGGGGTATTCGCTATCAGGCGATTCCGCCGGCGGTTCGTAGGGAAGCGCAAAGATGCGCGCCTTGCCATCGGCAAAACCGTAGAACTGCACGCCTCTGCCCTGCCCGACATACGGGTCCGAGCCTTCGCGGAAACGCCACTTCGTCTCCTTGCCGTTCACGACGGGCCAGCGCAGCCCGCGCTCGCCGTGATAGGCATCGAACGGCGCGAGATCGTGGCCGTGGCCGCGGCCGAAGCTGGCATATTCCTCGAACAGCCCTTTCTGGACATAGAAGCCAAACGCCTTGGATTCGTCGTTGGCGTAGCCCGACGCGACGTCGGAGACCGGAAACTTGTCGACCTGGCCGTTGCGATAGAGCATGTCGAACAGCGTCTTGCCACGATACTCCGGCTTCTTTGCCAGCAACTCTTCCGGCCAGACCTCCTCGATCTTGAAGCGCTTGGAAAACTCCATCAATTGCCAGAGATCTGAACGCGACTCGCCCGGAGCGGTGACGAGCTGGTGCCAGAACTGGGTGCGCCGCTCGGCATTGCCATAGGCGCCTTCCTTTTCCACCCACATCGCGGTCGGCAAGATCAGGTCGGCGCCGAGCGCGGTGACGGTCGGATAGACTTCCGAAACGACAATGAAATTGTCGGGGTTGCGGAAACCGGGATAGGTTTCCTCGTTGATGTTGGGACCGGCCTGCAAATTGTTGTTGACCTGCACCCAGTAGGCGTTGAGCAGACCGTCCTTCAGCATCCGGCTTTGCAACACCGCGTGATAGCCCGGCTTGTCCGGAATCGTGCCTTCCGGCAACTTCCAGATCTCCTCCGCCTTGTCGCGATGCGCCTTGTTGGTGACGACCATGTCTGCCGGGAGGCGGTGCGAGAAGGTACCCACCTCGCGTGCGGTACCGCAGGCCGAGGGCTGGCCGGTCAGCGAAAACGGGCTGTTGCCGGGCTCCGCGATCTTCCCGGTCAGAAGGTGAAGATTGTAGACCAGATTGTTGCACCAGACGCCGCGGGTGTGCTGGTTGAAACCCATGGTCCAGAAGCTGACGACCTTGGTCTTCGGGTCAGCGTAGAGCTCGGCCAGCGCCTCCAGGCGATTGAGCGGAACGCCCGACATCTTCGCCGCCTTTTCCAGCGTGTAGTCGGCGAGGAATTTGACGTAGTCGTCGTAGCTCATATCGGTGGCATCGTTGGCCTTGGCCGCACCCGTCGCCTTCTTCTGCAGCGGATGATCGGGCCTCAGGCCGTAGCCGATGTCGGTCTGGCCGCGCTTGAACACGGTATGCGCGGTGACGAAATCCTTGTTCACGCGCCCGGTCTTGATGATGTGATTGGCGATCGCATTGAGGATGTAGAGATCGGAGTGCGGCGTGAACACGATCCCGATGTCGGCAAGGTCGAACGATCGGTGCTCGAAGGTCGAAAGCACGGCGACCCGCACATGCGCCGCCGAAAGCCTGCGGTCGGTCACCCGCGTCCACAGAATCGGGTGCATCTCCGCCATGTTGGAGCCCCACAACACGAAGGCATCGGTGGCCTCGATGTCGTCGTAGCAGCCGGCCGGTTCGTCCATGCCGAAGGTGCGCATCATGCCGACCACGGCTGAGGCCATGCAGTGGCGCGCGTTGGGATCGATGTTGTTGGAGCGAAAGCCGGCCTTGAACAGTTTTGAAGCCGCATAGCCCTCCCAGACCGTCCATTGGCCGGAGCCGAACATGCCGACGCCGCTCGGCCCGCGCTGCTTCAGCGCCGCCTTGAACTTCTCGGCCATGATGTCGAACGCCTCGTCCCACGCGACCGGGGTGAAGTCTCCGTTCTTGTCGTACTTGCCGTTCGTCTTGCGCAGCATCGGCTGCGTCAGGCGATCGTGGCCGTACATGATTTTGGAGAGGAAGTAGCCCTTCACGCAGTTGAGGCCGCGATTTACCTCGGCCTTGATATCGCCGTGGGTGGCAACGACGCGATTGTCCTTGGTTGCCACCATGACGCTGCAGCCGGTGCCGCAGAAGCGGCAGGGAGCCTTGTTCCAGTCGAGTTCGCTGGCATCACGGTCAGTGACGAGGTTTGCCGCGACCGACGCAACTGGCATTCCGCCGGCCGCAGCGGCGATCGCGGCGGCCTCCAGCTTCAGCATCTGGCGGCGGTCGAGCTTGGTTTCGGTCATGGCTTGCCTCCCGGCACTTCAGCAGACGTCGATGGCGTGAAACACCAGCGAGGCGGAATGGACGTGCGGTAACAGAGCGATCGTGTTCAACGTCGCGCCGAGCGCACCGGCATCGGGTGCATCGACCACCACGACGAGCTTGCCTCTGGGGTCGCGGCCGAAAATCTCGCAGCCGGAAACGGCGAGGATGTCGGCTTCGACCGCATCAAGGCTCTCGGGGCGGGCCTGCACCAGGATGCTGGCGATCTCGCCCCCCGGGGGCGCCACGACGCGCTCCGCTGTCAAGGCGCGGCCGGTAATCAACATACGGCGATTGATCGCGGTCTTGCGCACAACGATGCTCTCCCTGTCAGTGCGGTGGGGGCGGACCGGGAGGGCCGGCCACCATTTGGTAGATCCAGATCGCGAGTCCGTATGACCCCACAGTCGCGACCGCGAGCCCCGGCATCAGGATGGCGGTCAGGAACAGGAAGGCGAAGATTTCCATTCGCGTTCGGCGACGCCGTGCATCTGCGTCGCCGTCTGCGACCGCCATGATCGTGTCTCTCGCTTGGGACGTTGGGGGGACGGCATCCGGGCCGCTGCCTTGGACATCAACCTAAGGAGCGGCGGTGAGCGGACATTGATTCAGATCAATGCGCGGAGCGACGGCCTCACGCAGCAAACATATCTCGGGCGAGCGAGACGACTCTACGTGGTAATCAATCGCACGCCGGATCAACCACCCTCGCCGCTCTCGCCCTCGCCGCCCTCATCGCCCGGCACATATTCCAGGATATCGCCCGGCCGGCAGTCCAGCTCGCGGCAGATTGCCGACAGCGTCGAGAAGCGCATCGCCTTCGCCTTGCCAGTCTTCAAGATCGACAGGTTCTGGATCGAAATGCCGATCGCGTCCGCGAGGTCTCCGAGGCGGCGCTTGCGCTTTGCGAGCATGACATCGAGGTTCACCACGATGGGCACAAGCATCACCCTCAGATCGTCAGATCGTTTTCGGACTGCAACAGGATGGCCTGCTCGATCACGAATTTCAGCGCCATCAGGAACACGCCGCCTGCGACGGTGCCGACGTCGACGCCGTAGCTCGGCAGGAAGAACTTGATGTCGCCGAGCTGATACAGCGCATAGGTCACCGCGATGGTCGTGATCGTATCCACAAACGGCCAGACCACCAGGAAGATCCCCATCCACCAGACACCCTGCAGCGTTTCGGACACGAAGATCCGTCCGTTGGCGAATCGGTTCACCATGCGATGTAGGATGCCGATCAGCACGGCGTAAAACGATACCCCAAGCGCGAACAGCGACCAGAACAGCACCTGGCCCTTGGCGGACATGGTCAGCGGGTTGGCGACGATGCTGGCGCACTTCGCCTGCTCGCCGATCAGGTTCTCGGCGATCGTCGCCGACGCCGTGGTGGTGCGGTAATAGGCCAGCCACAGCACCACCGGCAGTGCCGCCCAGATCAACCAGAACGCCCGATCGAGCCTGCGAAACCAGAGCTGGCGCTGCTCACGAACCGATTTCCCCATCGCACCCATCCGAAAAATTCTTTGCCAAAAAGCCGGTACGGCCGGATTGCATCATGCCTAGGCAATGTCATTGACTCAACCTTAAACGTGATTTATTTCATGTTTATCATGAAATTTTTCATGAAGAAGGTGGATGATGACGGTATTCCCAGACCAAAACGGCCTGCGCAAGGCCCTGAAGCAATTGATCCACACTCACCTCACGCGCCGCTTGATCGTGGCCGCGTTCCACATCCCGCTGCTCGGCAGCCCCGCCGATGCCGCCAAGGCGAGCGACAAGGCCAACGATCCGGCCGGCGTCTGGCTGACCCAATCCGGCGACGCCAGGATCAAGGTCCACCGCTGCGGCAGCGCGCTGTGCGGCCGCGTCGTCTGGTTGAAGGAGCCGACAGACAAGGCCACCGGCAAGCCGCAGCTCGACGACAAGAATGCCGATCGCGCGCAGCGCACCCGGCCGGTCATAGGCATGTCGCTGTTCATCAACATGCAGCCCGCCGGCCCGAACAAATGGGCCGGCCGGATCTACAACGCCGACGACGGCAAGACCTATGAGAGCTCGGTGACGCTGGTGTCGCCGGGCACGCTGAACGTTCGCGGCTGCATGGGAACGCTGTGCGCCGGCGAAGACTGGACGCGGTGAAGGGAATGCGGTGAAGGGACTTGGCCCCGACCCTTCATCGGCCAAGAAGAAAAGCAAACCCGCTCACTCGAGGCCGCCGCATTTGGGCGGCCTTCTTTTATGAACGCGCCGCCCGCCCTCAGCCTTCCACGCCGAGCTTCCACAGCGGCGGCAGATCGGCGAAGGGCGGTGTGGTGTGGGCAATGACGATCGCGGCGCGCCGGCTGTCGGAATCGATCTTGCTGTTGATCGCCTTGACGTGCGCCTTCACGGCATCGAGCCCGACGCCGAGGATAGCAGCGATCTCTTCGTTCGACTTGCCCTGCGCGATCCACGACGCCACCTCGATCTGGCGCGGCGTCAGCGCGGGAAATGCCAGACGCAGGCGGTCGCTCGGTGTCAGCGCCGCCAGCGTTCGCTCCTGCGCCTGGCGGTAGCCGCGTAGGATGTGCGGACGAAAACCCTGCATCCGGTCGCGCTCCTCGTCGCTGAACGCCGGCCGTCCCACCACGCGATGCCCGACAACCGTGACCACATAACCGGCGTGCTCGAACGCGATCCCCATGATCCGCCGCGCCCCCGACGGCAGGAACACCTCCTTGGCAATCGGCAGCTCGACGAATTCCTCGTCGCTGAAGAAATCCGACTCGCGCAGCGCGCGTTCGCCATAGAACGCCGGATCGTGCTGCCAGAACGGATGCGAGTGCATGTGCTTCGCAAACGCCTGCATGCCGCGGGCACGAACCTCCGGATCGTCGCCGACCGAAATCAACGACCGGAAATCCCAGCTCGGACGATGGAACTCGGTGAAGCTCACCACCTCCGCATCGACCAGGCGGCCGACGCCGGCGAACAGGACACCAGGCAGCGTGTGCAGGTTGGACTCAGATTCGTAGAGACGAATGATTTCGTCGTCGAGTGTGCTGTCCCGTTGCATGGGATTTTGATCGACCAGGTTTGATTTGATTTTTTGGCGATCACTGCAACGTCGCGACGTGCCCACATGTTGCAGCAAAGCCTCGCTCGCCGTCTTATCGTTCGTGCGCGCGTTGGTATACCCCTTAGGGTAATGGCCAGATCGCATTCGATTACGGAATCTCTCCGCTGTGTCGAGTCCGACACATCGCGCAACGTCATCAGGGACTGCAACACACATGGCCCGGCGAAAGTTGCAACAATCCGAGTTACTACCGGGACTGAATGCGGTGCCCCATTTGACGACGCAGCGGAACGTCCCGCTGTAGGACAGTTCGACGACACCGTAGCGGTTGCTTGGCCTCGATCTGCGCATCACGTCGCAGGCAAGCGTCGGCATCTCCTATGTCGGCCAGTTGGCCGATCGGGTGCAGGATCATTCGGTGAAGGGCAATTTCAGCTGGAAGTTCTGACGACGGCTTCGACACCATCGTCGCTGTTGAATTGGCGTGACACGCGACATCTCGCGCTCTTCCCGCTAACGGGAAGAGCAAGCCGTCTTGATTCAATTTGCGCGCAATTCGCAGCGATTGTGGGACCCGCCTGTTGCAGCAAAGCCTCGCTCGGCGACTTATCGTACGTGCGCACGTTGAATACCCTTTTGGGTAGTGGCCAGATCGTAGTCCATTACGGAATCTGTCGGCAGTGTCGACTCCGACACATCATGCGACATCATCAGGGCTCGAGTCACGTAAGCCCGATGAAGGCGGTGACATCTCGAGGCTGCCGGGGCTGAATGCGGTGACAATGCGGGAATACGCGGCGAAGGATTTCGCTGTAGGACAGTTCGGTGGCGCGCAGACCGCCCGTCTCGATGCGAAGTCGCGCGCGAGTTATTTTCGCACCCTCGCCACGGTCTCGCCGCTTGCGCTGATCCTCGGCACGGCCGGCCTGACATTGCCGGCTCACGCCCAGGCGGCCTGCACGGCTGACACCACGGCGTGCAGCGCTGCCGGTGGTCCCAACTCCGGCGGGCGTGGCGGCTTCGGCGGCAACGGCAATGGCGTCGGCGGCAACAGCACCAACCTGGTGGGCGCCGACACCGTGCAAGTGCCTGGCAGCCCCAGCAGCGGCGGCACCGGCGGGATCGGCGGTGCGGGGGAGAACGCTGGAGGAAACGGCGGCGCGCCGGGCTCGGCACTAACCGGAACGGCTGTCGTGACGACACCAACCACCGGCGTGACCGGCGACACCGGACCGGACGGGTTTCATTTTGGGTCCGGCGGCGGCGGCGGCGGCACCGGGGTGTATTTTTCGGGCACATCCCTGACCGTCAATGGCGGAGTGACAGTCAACGCCGGTAACGGCGGTGCTGGCGGAAATTCTCCCGGCGCCGGTGGCGGTGGTGGCGGCGGCGGCGGTGGCGCCGGCGTGGTCTCCACCGCAGCCGGCGCCTTCGTCTCGAATGCGGGGACGATCACGGGAGGGCAAGGCGGGGCCGGAGGCGGCGGGACCGGACTCGGCGGCGGCGGCGGGGGCGGCGGCGATGGCTTGCTGGTGCTCGGCGATGGAACGTCGATCAGCAACGCCGGCAGCATTACCGGAGGCGGCGGCGGCAGCGGCGGGATCGGCTCCCTTGGCGGAGCCGGCACCGGCGGCAGCGGCGCTGGCGTCAATCTGGTCAGCAGCAATAATACACTGGGCAACACCGGCACCATCACGGGCGGTGCCGCGACCGGCGGAGGTACGGCCGGCGTCGGTGTCATGACCAATGGAAACAGCACCATCAACAATGCCGGCACGATCAGTGGCGGGCTCAACGCCGACGGCGCAACCCATGCGGCCGCGATCCGTTTCGGTGGAACCAGCAACGTCCTGAATTTGCTGACCGGCTCGACGCTTGTCGGCGATATTCAATTGATTACGGGTGCCGCTGCAACGATTGCAGCACAAAACAACGGGTTCGCGGTCGGCAACAACATCGTGCTC
Source organism: Bradyrhizobium sp. USDA 4502 (assembly GCF_054063355.1). Taxonomy (NCBI): domain Bacteria; kingdom Pseudomonadati; phylum Pseudomonadota; class Alphaproteobacteria; order Hyphomicrobiales; family Nitrobacteraceae; genus Bradyrhizobium; species Bradyrhizobium sp. USDA 4502. The sequence continues at coordinate 1,671,918 of NZ_JBSSGF010000001.1, read as the reverse complement.
GGCTCCGGCTCCCTCGTCGCCTTCAACACCACGCCGGCCAATTTTTCAGTCACCGGTGTGGTATCGGGCGCCGGCAGCGTGGCCGTGACCGGAATAGGCACGCTCACACTCTCCGGGAACAACAGCTACACCGGAGGAACGACGCTGGCGGGCGGAACGCTGTCGGTGTCGTCAGAGGCCAACCTCGGCGCGGCTTCGGGCTCCCTGACCTTCAACGGCGGCACGCTCCAGGTGACTGGCACGAGCTTCACCGGTACGTCACGCACCATCAATTGGGGCGGCGGCGGCTTCGAGATCGTCGATGGCACCAACAATTTCGTCGTCAGCAACTCGTTCACGGGCAACGGCGGGCTGACCAAGTCCGGCGCCGGAACGCTGACCTTCACCGGCAGCAACAACTACTCCGGCGGCACCACCATCTCCGCCGGCACGCTGCAACTCGGCAACGGCGTCAGCTTCGGATCCATCACCGGCAACGTGGTGAACAACGGCATTTTCGCCGTCAACCGATCGGACATCTATACCTTCGGCGGGACGATCTCGGGCAGCGGTGCGTTCGCGCAGATCGGCATCGGCACCACCATCCTGACCGGCACCAACAGCTATGGCGGCGGCACGACTATGTCGCGTGGCACAGTGCAGGTGTCATCGGACACCAATCTCGGCGCCGCGTCGGGCGCGCTGAATTTCGACGGCGGTGGCACGCTGCGGGTCACCGGCACAGCCTTCACCGGCACCACGCGCGCCATCAACCTGGGCAGCGGCGGCGGAGCGTTCGATATCGCCGATGCCGCCAACAATTTCACTCTGGGCCAGTCGATCAACGGAAACGGCACCCTGTTCAAGTTCGGCGCCGGAACGCTGACCTTGACCGGCAACAGCAGCCTGACCGGCGGCATCGCAATCAGCGCGGGCACGCTGCAACTCGGCAACGGCGGCACCTCCGGCTCCATCCTGGGCCAGGTGGTGAACAATGGCACCTTCGCCATCAACCGCTCCGACACCTATACTTTCGGCGGCGACATCTCGGGCAGCGGCGGGTTCGTGCAGAAGGGCAGCGGCACCACCATCCTGACCGGCACCGGCCGCTATGGCGGCGGCACCACGATCGCGAACGGCACGCTGCAGATCGGCAATGGCGGCACGTCGGGCGCGATCACCGGTAACGTCTTCAATAACGGACGGCTGATCTTCAACCGCTCCGACGACAGCACCTTTGCCGGTTCGATCAGCGGCGGCGGCCTCTTCACCAAGAGCGGGACCGGCACGCTGACGCTCTCCGGGAACAACACCTATACCGGCGGCACGCAGCTGCTCGGCGGCACCTTGGTCGTGCAAGGTGGCAACGCCCTTGGCGACAATTCCAGCGTCATCGTGCTCGGCAACAGCACGCTGCGCCTGCTCAGCAATGAGACGGTGGCAACGCTGTCGTCCGGCACCACCGATTTCGGCACCGTCGATCTGGCCGGCGGCAATCTCACCACCAGCCTGAAGTCGACCATCACCACCGCGCTCTACTACGGCGCCATCACCGGCGCGGGCGGTTACATCAAGGACGGCAGCTACAAGCAGGTGCTGGCCGGCACCAGCAGTTACACCGGCGGCACCACGATCCAGGCCGGCACGCTGCAGCTCGGCGATACCACGCATCAGGGCAAGATCATCGGCAGCGTGCTCAACAACGCCACCTTCGAGGTGGTCAACGCCGATACCTCGGGCCTGACCACGATCACCAACAACAGCAAGCTAAACTTCCGCAACGCGACCTCGGCCGGCGCCGCCACGCTCGTCACCACGGCGAGCGGCCAGACCGCGTTTGCCGGCAACAGCACGGCGGGCAATGCCCGTCTCGTCACCGACGCCGGCGGCGTCGTGGATTTTTCCGCAAGCACGGGGCCGGCCGGAAACCGCGTTCTCTCCGCCGGCTCGATTGAGGGAGCCGGCCGCTATAATCTCGGCGCGAACGCACTCACCGTCGGCGGCAACGACCTGTCGACGATCGTCAGCGGCGTCATCGCCGACGGCGGCGCGAGCGGCGGCACCGGCGCATCGCTCACCAAGATCGGTGCCGGCACGCTGACCCTGAACGGCCAAAGCACCTACACCGGCGCGACCAACGTCAACGCCGGCAAGCTCGTGGTCGGCGACGACAGCCACGGCGGCGCAAGCCTTGCCAGCGCCGTCACGGTGAACAATGGCGGCACCCTCGGCGGCATCGGCACCGTCGGCGGCGTCACGGCCAATGCCGGCGGCATCGTCGCGCCCGGCAATTCGATCGGCACCTTGAACGTCGCCGGCAACGTTTCCTTCGCGGCCGGCTCGATCTACCAGGTCGAGGCCAATGCGGCCGGCCAGTCCGACAAGATCATAGCCACCGGCACCGCGACGCTCGCCGGCGGCAATGTGCTGGCGCTGGCGCAGACCGGCACCTATGCGCCGCAGACGGTCTACACCATCCTCACCGCGAACGGCGGCGTGAACGGCACCTTCACCGATGTCACGAGCAGCCTGACATTCCTCACGCCGACGCTGAGCTACGACGCCAACGACGTCTTCCTGACGCTCGCCCGCAACGCCACCTCGCTGACGAGCGTCGCGTCGACACCGAACCAGATCGCCGTCGCCGGCGCACTGGACGCAAGCGGGCAACAGCGCGATCCGCTGATGGTCGCCGTGCTGAACCAGAACGCCGCCGGCGCGCGGCAGGCGTTCGATGCGCTGTCCGGTGAAGTGCATGCCAGCGCGCAGACCGCGATGCTCGACGACTCGCGCTATCTGCGCGAAGCCGTGCTCGGCCGTCTGCGGCAAGCTTCGTTCGCCGGCAGCAGCGGGCCGATGGCGGCGCTCGGTTCAGGTGGCCCGCAGACCGCTGCGATGGATCAGCTTTCGGTCAGCACCGCGCTCGCCTATGCCGGCACCGAGCGGCCCGCGTTTCCGGTCAAGGCGCCGCCACTCGCGCATGCTGCACCGATCGCGGACACCACATTCTGGGCACAGGGGGTCGGCGCCTGGGGCCGGTTGAACGGCGACGGCAATGCCGCGGGAATGACGCGCGACCTCGCCGGCTTCTTCAGCGGCGTCGATCATAGATTCGCGCCGAACTGGATCGCCGGCATCGCCGGCGGCTACACCAGTTCGTCGGTTCATATCGGCGATCGCGCGAGCTCGGCCGATATCGAGACCGCGCATCTCGCCGGCTATGTCGGCGCGAGCTACGGCGCGGTCAATCTGCGCGGCGGCGCCTCGGCAAGCTTCAGCACGCTCGACACCAGCCGTTCGATCGTGTTCCCAGGCTTCTTCGACACCGCGCGCGCCCGCTATGACGCGACCACGGCGCAGGTGTTCGGCGAGATCGGCTACGGGCTCTCGCTCGGCCGCACCGCGCTCGAGCCGTTCGCGGGCCTTGCCTGGGCCCACCTCAACACCGACAGCTTTGCCGAGACCGGTGGCACCGGCGCCGCCGCGCTGCGCGGCTCCGGCAACGACCAGGATGTCGGCTATTCCTCACTTGGCGCCCGCATCGCCACCAGCTTCGCCCTCACCAATGGCATGCAGCTGACGCCGCGGGCCTCGGTGGCCTGGCAGTACGCCTTCGGCGACGTGACCCCGACGGCGGCGCTCGCGTTTCAGAGCCTGGGAACCGGATTCAGCATGGCCGGCGTGCCGCTGGCGCGGAACGCGGCGCTGGTCGAAGGCGGGCTCGACCTGCGGGTCACGCCGCAGGCCAGCATCGGCATCGCCTATGTCGGCCAGCTCGCCGACCGGGTCCAGGATCACTCGGTAAAGGCCAGTTTTAGCTGGAAATTCTGACCCGGCGCCGCCGCCGGACTCCGTCCCTTCCACGCCAATCCGGAATGCCGATCTGCCGATTTTGCTGCATTGCACAGTCGTGCATGCTGCTATGCAAACAAGTTCGTTGTATCTGGCATCTGGTATACATAGTTTGGCTGCAGATGATGAGCCGGCCCATTGCTGGCCTCCAATGAAAGGGGACACCAATGTCCAAGACCACTGTACTGACGCTCGCGCCCTCCTCCACCCTGTTCGGCCGTCTGCTGGCCTCGATCGACCGCCTGCTGATGAAGAGCGCGGAGATCTCGAATCGCAACGGCGACCTGCCGCGCTTCGGCCTCTAAGCCAAGGGATTTCCGGCGCTCTCCGCCGGATGCAGCTTTCGTCGCAAGATGCGACCTGACATTGAACCTTCGACCAATGGCCCCGATTTTCGGGGCCATTTCCTTGCGCGCTGAACTAGTCTCCCGGGGTGCCCGGGCTGAGTCCTGTGCGGCATAAGCGCGCGCCGCCCCTGCGACAGCTTGAACCTTGGCATATCGGATACCAAGATGGCCATCGCGCGCTCATAAGCAACGACAAGGGGCGCACTGGGAGGATCTATGTCGGACATGGTTCAGGCAACTGCGGCCCCTGCGGCCGCGCGTGTCAGCGACACCTATCGCTGGACGCAACTCGCGATCGGCGTCGCCGCGATGGTGATGATCGCAAATTATCAATACGGGTGGACGTTCTTCGTCCCCGACATCCAGAAGAAATTCGGATGGGATCGCGCATCGATCCAATGGGCCTTCACGCTGTTCGTGCTGTTCGAGACCTGGCTGGTGCCGGTGGAAGGCTGGTTCGTCGACAAATACGGTCCGCGCATCGTCGTGCTGGTCGGCGGCATCCTTTGCGCACTCGGCTGGGCGATCAACGCGCAGGCGACGACCCTGAACGGCTACTATCTCGGCATGATCATCGCCGGCATCGGCGCCGGCGGCGTCTACGGCACCTGCGTCGGCAACGCGCTGAAATGGTTTCCGGATAAACGCGGACTTGCCGCGGGCATCACCGCTGCCGGCTTCGGCGCAGGCTCGGCGCTCACGGTCGCGCCGATCCAGGCGATGATCAAGGACTCCGGCTTCCAGACCACCTTCCTGTATTTCGGTCTCGGCCAGGGCATCATCATCGTGCTGCTCTCCTTCTTCCTGCTGGCGCCGAAGGCCGGACAGGTGCCGGCCGTCGTGGCGAACGCCAACATCATCCAGACCCGGCGCAACTATCAGCCGACCGAAGTGCTGCGGCAGCCGATCTTCTGGCTGATGTACTTCATGTTCGTGATCGTCGGCGCCGGTGGCCTGATGGTGACGGCGAACCTGAAGCCGATCGCGGTCGACTGGAAGGTCGACAGCGTGCCGGTCACGCTGATGGCGGTGACGATGACGGCCGTGACCTTCGCGGCAACCATCGACCGCGTCCTCAACGGTCTGACGCGTCCGTTCTTCGGCTGGATTTCCGACATGATCGGCCGCGAGAACACGATGTTCATCGCCTTCGGCATGGAAGGCATCGGCATCTGGATGCTCTACCTCTGGGGACACGACCCGGTTTGGTTCGTGCTGCTCTCGGGCTTCGTGTTCTTTGCCTGGGGCGAGATCTACTCGCTGTTCCCCTCGACCTGCACCGATACGTTCGGCGCCAAGTTCGCCACCACGAATGCGGGCCTGCTCTACACCGCGAAGGGCACCGCGGCGCTCTTGGTGCCGATCGCCAACTACATGCAGCAATCGTCGGGCAACTGGGACAAGGTGTTCATCATCGCGGCAGGCGCCAACATCCTCGCCTCGCTGCTCGCGATCATGCTGCTCAAGCCCTGGCGAAAAATCGTGGTCGCGAAATCGGCTACGGCTTAAGCAACCGCCTCACCACAGCCTGCGAAGCGCCCGGTCAAAAGCCGGGCGCTTTTCATTTTGCCGTTAGGAAGAGGCCGTCCGGAGCGGCGCGTCGGAGGGCAGATTTGCTGCATTGCAGCAGAATGAAGGGCTTGCTTTCTGGAATATAGTATACCAACTTCCGCCGACGCTTGCGACGATACGCCACAATAATTGCGACACTCGGTCACAAGACCAGCGCGCTCGGGAGGACTTGATGGTTTCCAGCAATACTGCCGTCACACAAGCTCAACCTTCGTCCAGCGGCTTCCGCTGGCTGCAGCTCGTCATGGGCATCGTCTGCATGGCGATGATCGCGAACCTGCAATACGGCTGGACGCTGTTCGTCGATCCGATCGACGGCGCGCACCACTGGGGGCGCGCGGCGATCCAGTTCGCCTTCACGATCTTCGTGGTGACCGAGACCTGGCTGGTGCCGGTCGAGGCCTGGTTCGTCGACAAATACGGCCCGCGGCTCGTCATCATGTTCGGCGGCATCATGATCGCGCTCGCCTGGGTGTTGAACTCCTATGCCGACTCGCTCGCCTTGCTCTACACCGCCGCCGTGTTCGGCGGCATCGGCGCCGGTGCGGTGTACGGCACCTGCGTCGGCAACGCGCTGAAGTGGTTTCCCGATCGCCGCGGCCTCGCCGCCGGCGCAACCGCGGCCGGCTTCGGCGCCGGCGCCGCGCTCACCGTGGTGCCGATTGCAAAGATGATCGCCGCGAGCGGCTATCAGACTGCGTTCTTCGATTTCGGCATCGGACAGGGATTGATCGTCTTCCTGCTCGCCTTCTTCATCCAGCCGCCCGCGGTCTCGATCCCGCCGAAGAAGAAGCAGCTCAATCTGCCGCAGACCAAGGTCGACTTCACGCCGCCGCAGGTGCTGCGCAGCCCGATCTTCTGGGTGATGTATCTGGTGTTCGTGATGGTCGCCGCCGGCGGCCTGATGGCGGCGGCGCAGATCGCACCGATCGCGCACGACTACAAGATCGCGAACACGCCGGTCACGCTCGCCGGCTTCCAGATGGCCGCGCTGACCTTCGCGATCTCGCTCGACCGCATCTTCGACGGTTTCGGACGGCCGTTCTTCGGTTGGGTGTCCGACAATATCGGCCGCGAGCACACCATGTTCATTGCGTTCGGCACCGGCGCGCTGATGCTGCTCACGCTGTCGACCTGGGGTCACAACCCGGTGGTGTTCGTGCTGGCGACCGCGGTCTATTTCGGCGTGTTCGGCGAGATCTACTCGCTGTTCCCGGCGACCTGCGGCGACACCTTCGGCTCGAAGTTCGCGACCACCAACAACGGCATGCTCTACACCGCGAAGGGCACCGCAGCGCTTTTGGTGCCTGCCGCCAGCATCGTTGCCGCCAGCTATGGCTGGCAGGCGGTGTTCGTGATCGCGGTCGCCCTCAACGCCACCGCGGCGCTGATGGCGCTGTTCGTGATCAAGCCGATGCGCCGCGCCTTCATCAACGGCAACGAGGCTGCCGCCGCGGAAGAGACCGCGACGAGCGCCAAGACGGCTTAACAAGACGGCTTGGCTAAAGACCACCCGATCAGGACCGCTTGGTCCCGACATTTCCCCGGAGACTGATGGAGGCGCATTTCGGTGCGCCTCTTCTCTTTTTTGCCAGCTCAGGGATGCCAGATGCCACCACGCTTAGTGCGGCAGATCGCCCGCGCCGCGCACGGCCGCTCACAATCGTCGGAAATGTCAGCAAACCTGCCTATTTTAGCATTTTGCTGATGGTAGATTTCTGTGACAGCCACGTTGACAATTGGCATTTTGTATACCAGACTCCAGTCAACGATAACCAAGGAGGTTGCCATGCAAGTCGGAGATATCCTGCGCAAGAAGACCCCCCGCGTCGCCACGGTGCGCATGAACGAGACGGTGGCGATCGCCGCGCAACTGATGCGGGCCAGCAATATCAGCGCGCTCGTGGTCAAGGATGTCGTTCGCACCGAGGGTAACACCGCCGTCGGCATGTTCACCGAGCGCGACGTGGTGCGCGCGATCGCCGAGCACGGTGCGGCGGGCGCAAGCATGAAGGTGTCGCAGTTCGTGTCGGTGCAGCAGCTGGTGTCGTGCACATCGAGCGACACGCTCGAGCACATCCGTCATCTCATGACCAAGCACCACATTCGCCACGTGCCCGTCATCGACAATTACAGCCTGATCGGCGTCGTCAGCATGCGCGACATCGCCGCCGCATTCGACGAGGAGACCGCCGCGTCGAAGAAAGACGCCGTGCCGGCGTAACAAGCGCCTGCTTTGCCTTGCTCTCAGCCAGGCGCTGCGTGTTCGATCACCAGCGCCTGAACAGATGACGAAAGATTTCCGTCCCGCCCTCGCCCGACCGCCGCGGCCTGTCATTTCCGCATGGGCGCGCCGCAGGTCGCCGGTAGACAATTGCCGGACAGGACTGCATCCTTCCCTCGACATCCCATAACAACACCGTGCGCCGCCGTCCGCGACACGGAAAATTTTGATGGAAACGAGGGCAGAATGATCAAGACACGTTTCACCGAAATGTTCGGCGTCGACCACCCGATCGTGCAGGGCGGCATGCAATGGGTCGGGCGCGCCGAGCTGGTTGCCGCCGTCGCCAATGCCGGCGCGCTCGGCATGATCACCGCGCTGACGCAGCCGACGCCGGACGATCTGCGCAAGGAAATCGCGCGCTGCCGCGAGCTGACCGACAAGCCGTTCGGCGTCAACCTGACCATCCTGCCCGCGATCAAGCCGCCGCCCTACGCCGAGTATCGCCAGGCCATCATCGAGAGCGGCATCAAGATCGTCGAGACCGCCGGCAACAAGCCGCAGGAACATGTCGACGAGTTCAAGAAGCACGGCATCAAGGTGCTGCACAAATGCACCAGCGTGCGCCACGCGCTGTCCGCCGAGCGGATGGGCGCCGACGCGATCTCGATCGACGGCTTTGAATGCGCCGGCCATCCCGGCGAGGACGACACCCCCGGCCTGATCCTGATCCCCGCCGCAGCCGACAAGGTGAAGATCCCGATGATCGCCTCGGGCGGCTTCGGCGATGCGCGCGGCCTGGTCGCAGCGCTCGCGCTCGGCGCCGAAGGCATCAACATGGGCACGCGCTTCATGTGCACCAGGGAGAGCCCGATCCATCAGCTGGTAAAGGAACGCATCGTCGCCAATGACGAGCGCGAGACCGAGCTGATCTTCCGCACCATGCGCAACACCTCGCGCGTCGCCAAGAACGCGATCTCGACCAAGGTCGTGCAGATGGAGAAGGAAGGCGCCAAGTTCGAGGACGTGCGCGAGCTGGTCGCCGGCGCGCGCGGCAAGATGGTCTACGCGTCGGGCGATGCCGACGAAGGCATCTGGTCGGCCGGCCAGGTGCAGGGCCTGATCCACGACATTCCGTCCTGTGCCGAGCTGGTGTCGCGCATCGTCCACGAAGCGGAAGCGATCATCCGCGAACGGCTGGAAGCCATGATGTCCGGCGCCAAGCGTCAGGCCGCGGAATAGGCCGGAGCGGAGCACGAGTGTTATCCGTCACCCTGAGGAGCGCGAAGCGCGTCTCGAAGGGTCGACGGCCACCAGCCGGGCCGTCCATCCTTCGAGGGCCGCTGAAAAAGCGGCCACCTCAGGATGACGGAATTCAAGTCATCTCGCGTTAGACACAAACGAGAAGAAGCCCATGAAAGCCTATGTCTACGGCCCTAACGGCCCTGAAATCACCGACGTTGCGAAGCCCGTGCCGAAGGGCACCCAGGTGCTGGTCAAGGTTCATGCCTGCGGGCTGAACCGCGCCGATCTCGGCATGACCAAGGGCCATGTCCACGGCGCGGCCGGCGGCGTCGGCACCGTGCTCGGCATGGAATGGGCCGGCGAGGTCGCCGAGCTCGGCCCCGATGCCAAGGGCGTCAAGGTCGGCGACAAGATCATGGGCTCCGGCGGCGCGGCGTTCGCCGAATACACGCTGGCCGATCACGGCCGGCTGTTCCGCGCGCCCTCGAACATGAATTTCGACGAGGCCGCAACCCTGCCCGTCGCGCTCGCCACCATGCACAACGCCGTCGTCACCAATGGCGCACTGCTGCCGGGCCAGAGCGTGCTGATCCAGGGCGCAAGCTCCGGCGTCGGGCTGATGGCGATGCAGATCGCCAAGCTGAAGGGCGCCAAGCTCGTGGTGGGCTCATCGACTGATGCGATGCGTCGCGGCCGACTGAAGGAGTTCGGCGCCGATCTCGCGGTGGACTCGAAGGATCCCGGCTGGGTCGATCAGGTGCTGCAGGCGACATCAGGCGAAGGCGTCGACCTGATCGTCGACCAGGTTTCCGGACCGGTCGCGAACCAGAACCTCAAGGCGACCAAGGTCAAGGGCCGCATCGTCAATGTCGGCCGGCTCGGCGGCACCCACGGCGACTTCAACTTCGACCTGCACGCGGCACGCCGCATCCAGTATATCGGCGTCACCTTCCGCACCCGCTCGATCGAGGAGATCCGCGCGATCTTCGAGGAGGTGCGCAAGGACATCTGGCCCGCGGTCGAGGCACGCAAGCTGCAGCTGCCGATCGACCAGGTCTACAAATTCGCCGACATCGGCAAGGCATTCGAGCACATGGAAGCCAACAAGCACCTCGGCAAGATCGTGGTGACGCTGTAGCGGCAGCCTCCGGCGATCGTCATCGTCATTGCGAGCGACGGGCGGATCAGCCAACGGGTCCGCGCTTGCCGCGTGCTACGCCCTGGCACTTTCGCGTCCGATGTTCAGCCGACCGGTCCGGGAATCCAATAGTCCCCCGCAAGCGGGCTGACCTTGACGCCACTGATGACTCCGAGCTCCAGGCTTGGATCGAAATAGCGCATCGTCCGCTCGTTGAGGTCAATGATGCGGCCAGGCCTGAGTGGCCCCACGTCATTTATCTTCACGATGACCTTCTTGCCGACAGCCTCGACGAGGGCAAATTTCGGCCTCGCGCCAAATTGGACCCCACCGAACTTCCGGCGCAGACTCGTCTTGATGGCAGCCGCCCAGACCGAGTGATCATAGCGCTCGCCGGAGGCTGTGCTTGGACCGCCCTCCTCCTTGCCGGGCTTGAACGGATTGTACATGGATGCCGCGCCAACGATTGCATCCCCACACGCGGCATTGACGACGGCGCTTGAATGAACCGCAGCGATTTCACTTCGAGCAGCGGTGCCAGAAAAGGCGAGCGCAACCAGGGCGCCGCAAATCGCGGCGCTCGAGCCGAACAGCATCATAACTCCTTGATTGATTTTCTTCGATCGTCCGGTTCCCGATGCCGCAAAACATGGTCAAGCGAACGCGGAGGCGTTTACGCGTGCCGATTCCTTGCGGATTCGTGCCAGTTCCGGCGGTGGAACCATCGTGAGAACCTGGGCGGCCCTCACACCGTGTTTTTCAGTTTCTCGCTCGACTAAAACAGAGATTGCGTCAGCAAAATGACTGAACGGAGCTGTCTTCGACAGCGCGTGAGGAGTGTATCGTCACCTTTCGCACCCGCTCGATCGCGGAAATCCGCGCGATCTTCGGCGAAGGTGCGCATAGCAAAGCGGCGCGAAGCAAGTGCCCCGCGCCGCTTGACCGTGTGATTATCGTTATGATTATCGCGACGTTCCCCCTCGCCCCGTTGTGGCGGATTGAGCCGTCTGGTTCGGCGTCACGATATTGAACCAGAAGTCGAACGTGTCGAGATACGACACGAGATCGCGCAGCTTGGTCTGGTCTCCGCTGACCTTCACCGCGCCGGACGAGATGGCATCATCAAACTTGGTCTGCTGCAGGATGATGCCGTTCAGCGTATCCCGCGACAACGCGACCGTCGCATCGGCATTGTTGGACTTCATGTTCGCCGTGTGGTTCAGCACTCCGTTCTTCAGTTCGACGAAGTAGTTGCCGTCCTTGCCGAACTCGAAGTTGAGCTTCGCATGCGCGTTGCCGGCCTTCTCCGCGTTGAGGCGAACCCCGAGATAGTCGAAGAACAAATCCGCGGACATCGCGCGCACCGTATCGGGGCTCGCGGTGTTCGGCGTCGGCAGCTTGGCGACACCGTTGCGCAGCTCCTGGGCGCCGGTCAGGTAGAAGTTGCGCCACGGTCCGGACTCGGCCTGATAGCCGAGCTGCTCGAGCGCGTCAGCTTCGAGATTCTTGGCGGCCTGATTGTCGGGATCGGCGAACACGACGTGGTGGACGGCTTGAGCCACCCAGCGATATTCGCCCTTGTCGTAGGAAGCCTTGGCCTTCTTCAGAACCTCGTCGCTGCCGCCCATGAACTCGACGTATTTCTTGCTCGCCTCGACCGGCGGCAGTTCGTGCAGGGTGGCCGGGTTGCCGTCGAACCAGCCAAGATAAAGAACATAGGTGGCGGCCACGTCATGATAGATCGAGCCGTAGTAACCGCGGTTTGCCCAGACATTGGCGAGGCTGTCAGGCATTTTGAATCCGTCGGCGATCTCGCGCATCGTCATGCCGTGGTTGACCATGCGCAAGGTCTGGTCGTTGATGAAGCGGTAAAGGTCGCGCTGGCTCTCCAGAAGTGAAACCACCTTGTCATTGCCCCATGTCGGCCAGTGATGCTGCGCAAACACCGCATCGACCTTGTCGCCCCACATCACCAGCGCCTGGTTGAGGTACTTCGACCAGGGAAGCGGCTCGCGAATTTTGGCGCCGCGAAGCGAATACGTATTGTGCAGCGTGTGGGTCGCGTCCTCGGCGGATTCCATCGCCTTCTTTTCCTCGATGAACCACATCATCTCCGACGGCGCTTCCGAACCGGGCGCCATCAGAAACTCGTAGGTCAAGCCGTCGATCTTCTCTTTCTGTCCGGTTTCCTTGATGATGTTGGTCGGCGCGATGAGCGTCACCGTGCCTGCCGAGGTCGTGGTGCCGAGACCCGCGCCGACCTGCCCCTTCGGATCCGCCTTGAGCAGGTTGCCGTACATGTAACTGGCGCGCCGGCTCATCGCGGTGCCGGCCATGACGTTCTCGGCGACCGCAGCCTCCAGGAATCCATCCGGCGCGTAGATCTTGACCTTGCCGGACTGGACGTCGTCCTCGCTGGTGACGCCCCGCACACCACCATAGTGATCGACGTGGCTGTGGGTGTAGATCACGGCCTTGACGGGTTTGTTTCCGCGCTTCGAGCGGTACAGGTCGAGCGCCACCTTTGCCGTCTCTGCCGACACGAGCGGATCGACGATTGTAATGCCCTCGCTGCCCTCGATGATCGTCATGTTCGACAGGTCCTGATTGCGGACCTGATAGATGCCGTCGGTCACCTCGAACAAGCCGGAGATGTTGATCAGCCGGGATTGTCGCCACAGGCTTGGGTTGACCGTATCGGGGGCTGTCGCGTCGCTGATGAAGCCGTACTGCTGCGGGTTCCAGATCGCGTTGCCCGTGCTTCCCTTGATTGCCTCGGAAGGCAGCGCGGCCATGAAGCCTTTGTTCGCGGCGTCGAAATCGGAGGTGTCGTTAAACGGCAGCTGTTTCAGCAAGACCGAATTCGTCTGCTTGGTCGCATCGGCCGCGCCCTTGCGCAAATCTTGAGTCTGTGCCGCGGCCGTACCGATCAGCCCCGCGCTGACAACCCCGAGGATTGACGCCTTCGCGAAAACGCTCCTCATGTGGCCTCTCCCTTTACATTGGATATTGGTCCACTCCCTGAGCACCGAGAGCATCGCCGCCAAACACGTCCAGAGGGCAATCGTTCCACCCGAAGTTGCGACGTCGAAACATGTCCGGCAGCATCCGTCCCGCATGGCTGCGCGCTCTGGCACAAGCTGCACACCAACGCTGCGGGCTGAGCGGTCAAAAAAAAAGATGTCTGGCGCGCGAAATCACGCTCCGAGTAGCCCTGCATGCCGCGATGGCCGGCTCTGAGGCGAGGCGCAGCGCACCGGCCACGCTGAGAGAGCGCTGTTTTGCCGCACACGCTCGCGTCCTGGCGATGGCGAACAGTTCGCATTTTACGCAAGCGGAAGGCCGCCCGAAGGCGGTTCCCTGTTGTGGAAGCGGGAGCCATCGGCCACGGCCGAATTCCGTCCCTGCGAGCGCTACGTCTGGCTCGCCTACGCACCCGGCCTGACTTGTGTGATGGCGACGCCGGAGATTGCAAGCAGTCCGCCGACAATCAGCTTCGGCGTCACGCTGTCGCCAAGGAACAGCACGCTCGAGATCAGCGCGAACACCGGAAGCAGCAGCCCGAACGGGGCGACGCGGGCCATGGAGCAGCGGGCGATCAGCCAGAACCACAGGCCGAACCCGACAATGCCGCCGATGAAGACGGTGTAGGCGAGCGCCAGCCAGCCACGTTGATCCGCCGTGCCAAGGCTCGCCAGCTGTCCATATTCGAGCAGCAACGACATCAACATCACCTGCGGCACGGTGAGCAGCGACGACCACCCCATCAGCATCAGGGGATCGAAAGGGCCGTAGCGTTTCGTCAGGACGGTGGACGCCGCGAATGCGAACGCCGCGGCAACCACGAGCAGCAGTGGCAGCGCGTTTGCCGACAGCCCCGGCCCCGCCGCCAGCACCACCACGCCGACGAACGCCAGCACCACGCCGGCGGATGTGATGAGCGACGGCCGCTCCGCGAGCAGCGGCCAGGCGAGCAGCACGGTGAAGGGCGGGGCGAGTTGATAGGCGACGGCCGACATGCTCCCCGAGCCGAGCCCAAGGCCGACATAGAACAGCCCGAAGTTCAGTCCGCCGAGGAAAACCGAAATAGCCGCGACAGGGCCGAGCTGTTGGCGTGTCGGCCTTCTGACGAACGGAACAAGCAGCAGCGCGATGGCCAGGAAGCGCAGTCCGAGGAAGAACAGCGGCGGAAACTCGGTGACGCCGACCTTGATGACCACGAACTGATAACCCCAGAGCAAGGGAACGGCCACCGCGCAAATGATCTGGATGGCAGACATCGCATCCTTCCTTTCAAGACCGATCGGTCCATATATTGGCGTACCGATCGCGCAGACGTCCAGAGGACATCAAGGGTCATTCCAACAGTTGCTTATTTGATGAAGCGATCGAGCAGCGCGTCGGCGGTGGCTTGCGACATGGTGCGCGCCGGCGCCGTTTTGGCGACCACGCGCAGCCCCCAAAGGAAACAGATCAGAATTCGGGCGGCACTCGAAGGCTCGACGCCATCGGCCAATCTGCCCGCGGTCTCCGCACGGGAAAATGCGTCCGCCACCCTGGTCTCCATGGTTTTGAAGAAGCTCGCGAAGCGGCGGCCAACCTCGGCATCCTGGCCAGCCAGCTCCATCGCCGTCGCCACCAACAGGCAGCCGCGCCGGCCATTGGCACCGCACGCGCGTTCAACGTAACCGGCAAGGTAGGCCCGCAGGCCATCGACCGGATCTCTGCGGGGATCGAGTTCGTCATCCATCCGGGTCAGGGCATCGGCAATGTAGCGATCGAGTGCGCGCAGGAACAGCGAGTGCTTGTCGCCGAAAGCGGCATAAAGGCTGCCGCGCGAGAGTTTTGTCGCACGCAGCAGGTCCGGGAGTGCCGTGGCGTGATAGCCGCGCGACCAGAACACATTCATCGCGCGTTCGATGGCGGCGTCCACGTCGAAACTTCGCGGGCGGCCACGGGGCGCCTGCATGGTGGTTTGGCGGCTCATTGCCGATATATAGACCAATCGGTCCTTAAATGGCAAGGGCCGCTTTGGATCATTAGCTCGTAGGATGGGTAGAGCGCAGCGAAACCCATCGATTGCATCCGCACGCCGAGATGATGGGTTTCGCTGCGCTCTAGCGAAACGCGCCGCGAGAACGCGGATGTTTAGTTGACACGTCGCGCAACACGTCCAGCGTCGTCCTGGCGAAAGCCAGGACCCATTACCCCGAATGCGAGTCATGACGCGATTCAGTCGCTACAGCTCACTTCAACAACACAACCCTTGGTCATGGGTCCTGGCCTTCGCCAGGACGACAGCGTGATTTTGGCAAAATCCTGCAATTGCAACTGAGTGGCGATTGCGTTTCATCAACGACACTTGATGTTCACCAACTCCCTGCTAAACCGCCGCCCATGAGCCCTTCAAACACCAGCGCCCCCTCCACCAAGACATCGGTCGCCGCGATCTCGATCCTCGCCAGCGGCAGCATGGCGGTGGCGAAGTTCGTGGTCGGCATCGCGATCGGATCGCTGGCGCTGATCTCCGAGGCACTGCACTCCTCGATCGACCTGGTCGCCACCATCATCACCTGGGCGGTGGTGCGGGTGTCGGACCAGCCGGCCGACGCCGAGCATCATTACGGACACGGCAAGTTCGAGAGCGTCTCGGCGCTCGGCATCATCGCCCTGCTCTATGTGCTGGCCGGCGGCATCCTGGTGCAGGCCTACAGCCATCTGCGCGAGGGCGCGCCGCCGCCGTCGATCTCGGCCATTCCCTTTGTCGTTCTGGTCATCGATATCGGCGTCAATCTGTGGCGGGCCCGCGCGCTGCACCGCGCCGCGCGCGACACCAAGAGCCAGGCGCTGGCCGCCGATGCGCTGCATTTCGCCTCCGACGTGATGGGCTCGACCGCCGTCATCGTCGGCCTGGTGCTCGCCGGCTTCGGCTTCTGGTGGGGCGATGCCGCAGCGGCGATCGCAGTCGCGGTGATGATCGCCCTGCTCGGCCTGCGCATGGCGCGGGAGACGGTCGAGACCCTGCTCGACCGCGCGCCGGAAGGCGCACTGGAAAAGGCCACCGCCGCCATCAAGGCCGTGCCGGGGGTGGTCGATGTCGACCGGTTGCGCGTCCGCATGGTCGGCGCGACGCATTTCATCGATGCCATCGCCAAGGTGCCGCGCACCTACCCGATCGACCGCGTCGAGGACATCAAGCGCAGGGCGCAGGCGGCGGTGACCAAGGCGTTCGGCGACGCCGACCTCACCTTCACCGCGGTGCCGGTGGCGCGCGATAATGAGAGCGTGCGCGAGCGCATCATGGTGATCGCGCGCAATTCCGGCCTCGCCATCCACCACGTCACGGTGCACGACATCGGCGGCAAGCTGATCGTCGGCATCGACCTCGAGGTCGACGGCAACATGGCGCTCGACGCGGCGCACGACATCGCCCACCAGCTCGAGCGCGCGATCCGCGAGGATTTCGGCGAGGACGTCGAGGTCGACACCCATATCGAGCCGCTCGAGCCGGAACTGCCGTGGGGAACCGACGCCGCGCCGGACCGCGTCGAAGCCATCAAGGCGGCGCTGACCGGCTTTGCCGATGGCGGCGCGATCCATGACATCCACAATGTGCGGGTCCGCAACACCGACGCCGGCGAGGTCGTCAACTTCCATTGCCGAGCTCGGCCTTCGATGAGTGTGATCAAGGTGCACGAAAGCGTCGACGAGATCGAACGCAAGCTGCGTCGTGCGTTCCCCACCGTGAAGCGTGTGATCAGTCACGCAGAGCCGACGCGCGGGTAATTCTACGGAGCTGTTCCTGTTTCGGACTCACTTTGCGCCGCATGATTCTCTCCGGGACAAGAATTTTTTCGCATTAACGAATCGTTGACTCTCGACAGTCCCGGAAATCTGGATTCAAATGATCATGATTCGGATGCATCGTGGGGAGCATCCGAACCGGGTAAAAAATCAGCTTAGAGCGGGGGTCTCAGGCATGGCGCGCGCGCATGCAGCGAACGCGTGCGTCCAATCCGATTCGATCAAGGGATTGGCGCAGTCGATCGCGAAACCGGCCTATCACAGGCTCCTGACGGCCGAGCCTGCCCTGCGCCGCGCTGTCCCTACCCTCCATCATCGCCTTCCTCATCACGATCTGCCTCGGCGCCTTCGTCCAGGTGATCGACCAGAACCGGCAGAAGCGCGGCGCGATGAAGCGCGACCTTGCTGCACTGTCCGACATCCTCGCCGAACGTCTCGATCGCCTGACCTCGGTGCGGCGCGACCGGCTCGCCAACATCGAGCGGATGCAGGAACTGCTGCCGGACCTGATCCCGTCCTGGGGCATCGCCTATGGCCGCCACGTCATCATCACCAGCGCCGATCACCGCGTGCTGGCGCGCGTGCCGGTCGATGGCGCCGGCGAGAACGACCGCATCCTCGACATCGTCTCCACCGCGCAACTGCTCGTCGCGCCCGGCCAGCAGGGCACGGTCAGCGACATGACGCTGCCCGGCGGCACCGGCGCACTGGCGATCTCGCAACTCGTCAAGTCGCTGCCCGGCCAGGTCGTCGTCATCCAGGAAATGAACGAGCCAATCTGGGGATCGGACGCGGCGCTCTCGGTGACGCTGTCGGCGACCACGAGCTTCGTCGTGCTGATCCTCGGCTTCGCATTCCACTGGCAATCGACCCGCGCCCGCGAGGGCGACCTGATCAACGACGCCGTGCGCGGCCGGATCGACACCGCGCTCAACCGCGGCCGCTGCGGATTGTGGGACTGGGACCTGTCGCGCGGCCGGATCTTCTGGTCGCAGTCGATGTTCACCCTGCTCGGCCTCGACACCCGCAACGACCTCCTCACCTTCGGCGAGGTCAACGCGCTGGTGAATTCCGACGACATCAACCTGTTCGACATCGCCGACCAGCTGATCTCGGGCAAGATCGATCACATCGACCAGAGCTTCCGCATGCGCCATGTCGGCGGCCACTGGATCTGGCTGCGGGTGCGCTGCGAGCTCAGCCACGCCGCCGCCGACGGCGGCCTGCACCTGATCGGCATCGCGGTCGACATCACCGAGCAGAAGAGCCTCGCCGAGAAGTCGGTGGAAGCCGACCTCAGGCTGCGCGACGCGATCGAGACCATTCCGGAAGCCTTCGTGCTCTGGGACGCCGACGATCGTCTCGTGCTCTGCAACTCGCACTTCCAGCGGCTGCACAAGCTGCCCGATTCCGCCGTCAGCCCCGGCACCTCCTACGAGACCGTGATCGAGGTCGGCAGCATGCCGGAAGTGCGCACCCGCCTGCACGAGAGCGGCGTCCCGGCGCCCGGCGCCCGCACCTTCGAGGCCCAGCTCGACGACGGCAGCTGGCTGCACATCAGCGAGCGCCGCACCAAGGACGGCGGCTACGTCTCCGTCGGCACCGACATCACCCGCATCAAGGCGCACGAGCAGAAGCTGGTCGACAACGACCTGCGCCTGCGCGCCACCGTGATCGACCTGCAGCGCTCGCAATCCGAGCTGGAGCGGCAGGCCGTCGAGCTTGCCGACCTCGCCGAAAAATATTCGCAGGAAAAGACCCGCGCCGAGGACGCCAACGCCGCGAAGTCGAAATTCCTCGCCAATATGAGCCATGAGCTGCGCACCCCGCTCAACGCCATCATCGGCTTCTCCGAGATCATGGGCAGCGGCCTGTTCGGCACGCTCGGCTCGGACAAATACGCGGAGTACTGCCACGACATCCTGACGTCGGGGAAATACCTGCTCGAGGTCATCAACGACATCCTCGACATGTCGAAGATCGAGGCCGGCCGCATGAAGTTCGACATGGAGCCGCTCGATCTCTCCGGCATCCTCGCGGAGTCGCTGCGCGTGGTTTCCGGCCGCGCCGAGCACAAGGGATTGTCGCTGGAGTCGAATATCGAAAGCACGATCTCGGTCGTCGCCGACCGCCGCGCGGTCAAGCAGATCATCGTCAACCTGCTCTCCAATGCGGTGAAGTTCACGCCCGACCACGGCCGCGTGCTGGTGCGCGGCCAGATGCTGGATGACTCGATCGTGCTGTTGATCGCCGACAGCGGCATCGGCATCGCGCCGGAATCGCTGCGCCGGCTCGGCAAGCCGTTCGAGCAGGTCGAGAGCCAGCTCACCAAGAGCTACCAGGGCTCCGGTCTCGGACTTGCGATCGCGCGCTCGCTTACCAATCTGCACGGCGGCTCGATGCGGCTGCGCTCCAAGCTCGGCGTCGGCACCGTCGTCCGCGTCACGCTGCCGCGCGATCCGCGGTCCCTGCAGACGAAGCTGCCGGAAGCGGCCTGAGCCCCCCACACTACTTCGCAAGCACCCCTTCCAGCAGAGCGGAATCGCCGAGCACGGCCAGCGTCTCGCGATGCGTGAGATGGCGGACCGCCTGGTCGAAGCTGTCGCTTGCCTCGATCCGCGCACGCGCCACCGCGAGGTGAAGATCGATCTCGCCCGGACCGCCGCGCCGCGCCGGCGGCAGCGACGAGAGATGGCGATGCAGCAGCCCGGAATCCTGCCGCAACGTCGCGAGCGCGGGGGCCGATGCGTGTGCCGGCGACGATGCGAGCTCGTTGGCTCGGACCAGCACGCGCGGCGGCTTAGCTTCCTCCGGCGTTACGAACAGCGCGCGCATCGCGGGCCTTGCGGTCCAGGCGCCGATCGGGATCGCAAACAGCAGGCCGACGATCACCGGCGACATCCACAGCAGCAGCGGCAGCGACACCGCCCAGGCGCTCATCGCCATCGCGACACCGCAGGCGGTCGGAACGCCGTACTTGCGATAGAGCTCACGCCGCTCGACCGCGCCGTCGTCGCGCCGCTGCGTCTGCCAGCCGGCATCCCGGCCGAGCAGGATCTCGACGACGGCGATCGACTGGAACACCATCATGACCGGCGCGATCATCGCCGAGATCAGCACCTCGGCGATTACGCCCGTAAGAGCCCGGAAGCCGCCGCCGAATTGCCGGCGCACGTCCGAGCGCGTCAGCAACAGGATGAAGCCGAGCAGCTTCGGCACGATCAGCAGCGCCATGGTGAGGCCAAACACCCAGGCGGCGAGCACCGGGTCCTGCGCCGGCCAGTTCGGGAACAGCGAAAAGCCCTTCGGAAAATATTCGGGCCGAATGAAGCGCGCCTGCAACGAGATCAGGATTCCGAGCAGCAGGAACGACAGCCAGAGTGGCGCGGTGATGTAGGAGCCGATCCCGGTCATGAAATGCAGCCGCGAGATCCAGTGCAGCCGGCGCGTCCTCAGCACGGCGAGATGCTGCAGATTGCCCTGGCACCAGCGGCGGTCGCGCGCGGCAAAATCCAATAGCGACGGCGGGACCTCCTCAAAGCTGCCGCCAAGCATCGGGGCCATGTAGATACCCCAGCCGGCGCGCCGCATCAGCGCCGCCTCGACGAAGTCGTGGCTCAGGATATGTCCGCCGAACGGCTTGCGTCCGGAGAGCTCGGGCAGCCCCGCCTGCTCCGCAAATGCCTCGATCCTGATGATGGCATTGTGCCCCCAGTAATTGCCCTCGGAGCCGTGCCACCACGCGACACCGGCGGCGACCATCGGCCCGTAGAGCCGGCCGGCAAACTGTTGCAGGCGGCTGAACAGGCTGCGCGCATTGACGATGACCGGCAGCGTCTGCAGCAGCGCCGCCTGCGGGTTGGTCTCCATCGCGTGCGCCATCCGCACCATGGTGTCGCCCGACATCAGGCTGTCGGCGTCGAGCACGATCATGAACCGATAGGCGCCGCCGAACCGCGTGATCCACTCGCCGACGTTGCCGGACTTCCGCGCCGTGTTGTCGGCGCGATGCCGGTAGAACAGCCGTTGCGCGCCGCAGGCCTCGCAGAGTTCGAGGAACGCCCTCTCCTCGGCGATCCAGATATCGGGATCGCGGGTGTCGCTGAGCACAAACCAGTCGAAGCTGTCGCCCTGCCCGGTTGCCTCGACGGACTCGTAGATGGCGCGCAGGCGCGCCATCAATTGATGCGGATTCTCGTTGTAGGTCGGGAGCAGGACCGCGGTCCGGCTCGCGAGCTGCGGCAACGGACCGTCGTCGCGGATCGGCAAGGCGTTGCCGTTGCGCCGAAGCAGAGCGAAGAAGCCGGCGAGCGCCGAAGCGAACGAAAACGCGATCCAGGCGAGCAGCGCGACGAACAGCACCAGCACCATGCCTTCCATGATCGTCACGCCGCCGACCTGGACCACCATGTACATCTCGTAGGCGCCGGCACCGGTCAGCGCCGCCGTCAGCATCAGGACGAACGCGCGGCGCATCAACATGCCCGCACCGACCGACACCGGCTTGCTCACCGCATGCGGCGGCCGGCCGAGATCGGCCGCCGACATCGCAAGCGGGCTCTCTTGTGGCAGGAAGCCGTCGGCCGCCGCAGCGACGTCAGGATGAGGCGACGTGACTATGGCGCCCATCGATAGACCCAGATCTCGGAGAGCGGCTTGTCATCCTGCGCCAGATGCGCACGCAGCTCGATCGGGTCCTTCTTGACGGCGCATTGGAAGCTGAGCCGCCATCCGCCGGTATTCGGATTTGGCTGCGTGACGACATTCGTGATCTCGGACTTCTCGGCCGTCACGACGCCCTTGACGCTATTGGGATCGATCCCCTTCAGATTGTCCCCGAACAGGTCGAGCACGAACAGCTTGCTGTTCTCGCCATGGGCGCCGATGCCGCTGCGCGTGAAGCGCGCGAGCGAATGCGGCTTCGGCGCATCCGGCCCCCAATGCAGGCGATAGGTGAAATTGGTCTCGCTCTTGGCCTTGAGCGGCGCCTTCGGCCGCCAGAACGCGGCGATGTTGTCGTGGATCTCTTCCTTGGTCGGGATCTCGAACAGGATGACCGCGCCCTCGCCCCAGTCGCCGATCGGCTCGACCCACAGGCTCGGACGCTTCTCGAAGCGCGATTCGATGTCCTGATAGGCGAAGAAATTCTTCTCGCGCTGCATCAGACCGAAGCCATGCGGATTGACGTCCTGGAACGTGCTGATCTGGAGGTCGCGCGGATTGCTCAGCGGGCGCCACAGGCTCTCGCCCGTGCCGTTGTAGATCGCAAGCCCGTCCGAATCGTGCACCGACGGCCTGAAGTCGTCGACCTCTCGTTGCGATCGTTGGGCCCGAAGAAGAACATGCTCGTCATCGGCGCAAGGCCCACGTGCTCGAGATCGGCACGCGGATAGAGCGATGCCTCGACATCGAACACCGTGGTCGCTCCAGGCCTGATCGTGAAGCGGTAGCTTGCCGCGCAGCTCTTGCTGTCGAGCAAGGCGTGAATGACCAGCGAGGTCGCGTTGGGCACGGGACGCTCGAGCCAGAACGCCTTGAAGAACGGAAACTCCTCGCCCTTGGCTTCGCCGGTATCGATCGACAGGCCGCGCGCCGACAGGCCGTAGGTCTCGTCCTTGGCGACCGCGCGGAAATAGCTCGCGCCGAGGAAGACGCAGACCTCGTCATAGTAGTTCGGCTTGTTGATCGGCGCGTGGATGCGAAATCCGGCAAAGCCGAGGTCGGTCTCGGTGAAGTCAGGCACGGTCTCGCCGAACGAGAACATGTCCTTGCTGTACTTGACTTCGCTGACCTTGCCGTCAGCGACCTCGAAGATCTTGACCTTGTTCTTGTAGAAGAAGCCGCGGTGGAAGAACTGCGCTTCGAACGGCAGCTTCGCGCCGCGCCACAGCGCGCGCTCGGGCGTGAAGCGGATCGAGCGGTACTGGTCGTAGTTCAGGTCCGTCAGACCGTTCGGCAACTTCTCGTCCGGCGCCTCGAACGACTTGCCGGCGAGATTGCGCGCAAGCTCCCTGACCATGCCTGGGTTGAAGGGTGCGTCCGTCGCGCTCCCTGCGGCGGCGGCCTGGCGCTGTGGCAAGAACATGAGTGTCGGCAATACGGCCGATCCGTGGAGTAACTGGCGACGATTCAAAGCAGCTCCTGCTCGCTGACCGGGACGCCGCAATGCAACCGCCGAACCGGCGCTGAGTTCCATCTTTGCTGCGAGCAAGCGAAGATTGTCCGCCGGCTGAACACCAGGACTTGCTTCAACACAACCACACAACGCGTGGTCGGTTGCTGCCGTGCCGAAACCGTGGCGAAAAGGCTGCGAGAGAATGCCGGGAGCTACGCGCTCTCGAGCGTCGGCGCGACCTCGCGTGCGACCTGCACCAAGGCTGCGATCAGCGGCGTCATCGGATCGCGCTGCGGGATCACGAGGCCGATGCTGTAGTCCACGACCGGATCGACGATCGGAATGCTGCGCACGGCATCCGCAAGGCCGAGCGTCTCGGCAAGCTTGGCCGGCATCACGCTGGCCCAGCGGCCGGTCTTCACGTGGGTGTAGAGCACGAGCAGTGAGTTCGACGTCAGCGTCGGCGTCGCCTCCGCGCCGACCGAGGTCAGCGCGCGATCGATGATGCGGCGGTTCTGCATGTCGGGCGTGAGCAGGCAGAGCGGCACGGTGCCGACTTCCTTCCACGTCACCTGCTTGCGGTCGCCGAACATCGCATCCGGCGCCGTCAGCAAGCGATAGCTCTCGTTATAGAGCGGGATGGTGCGGACCTTGCCGATCGGCTCGTTCTCGATATAGGTCAGCCCGGCATCGACCTCGAGATTCTCGAGCAGGCCGAGCACGTCGGCCGACGTGCACGACTGGATGCGGAACCGCACATCGGGATGGCGCGCCCGGAACGGCGTGGTCAGCGAGGCCACCATGCCGAGCGCGGTCGGGATCGCCGCGATCCGGATCTCGCCCGACAGCTTGTCCTTGAGGCTGTTGATCTCCTGCTTCATCGCGCGCGCATCGCCGACGATGCGCCGCGCCCAGTCCAGCGTCCGCTCCCCTTCCGGCGTGAAGCCCTGGAAGCGGGATCCGCGCTGCACCAGCATGACGCCGAGGATTTCCTCGAGCTGCTTGAGGCTGGTCGACATCGTCGGCTGGGTGACGCCGCAGGCCTCCGCGGCCCGGCCGAAATGCCGCTCCTTGGCCAGCGCCAGCAGAAGTTCCAGCTTGTCGATCAAGGTTCAGATCCCTTCGGAAAGCGGCGCCCCAAGCGGCAGCCCGATACGTCCATAGGTAGCACGATCGGGGTGCGATCCCGAAATCCAAAGCGCCGCGGAAGTGCGTGATTCCAGAACATTATTACGAAACCGCATCGATCCATTCGGCGACGCTATTAATCGCGTTTCGCAATCGCCGCATGAGACAGCTTTATTGATGTTTCGAAGGATTCCAACTCTCATGTGCGAAGCAAAAAACTGATCGTGAGAAGCGCTGATGACGGTGGGATACGAACCTTGGGACAAGGCGCGCGGCGCTGAAATCATCGCCGAGCATGCCGGGCTTGAAGGCGCCACGCTGGTGATCCTGCACGCGCTGCAGGAGGCCTTCGGCTACGTGCCGGAGCCTGCGATCCCGATGGTGGCGGAGGCGCTCAACCTGTCGCGCGCCGAGGTGCACGGCGTGTTCACCTTCTACCATGATTTCCGGAAGCAACCTGCCGGCCGCCACGTCCTCAAGCTGTGCCGCGCCGAGGCCTGCCAGGCCGCCGGCGGCGATGCGCTCGCGGCGCGCGCGGAAGCCAGGCTCGGCATTGCTCTCGGCAATACCACGGCGGATGACCGCGTGACGCTGGAGCCGATCTACTGCCTCGGGCTATGCGCCACCGCGCCCTCGGCGATACTGGATGGCCGCGTGGTCGGCCGGCTCGATGAAGCGCGGATCGACGCGCTGGTCGCGGAGGCACAGCGATGACAATGCGGATCTTCATTCCCCGCGACGCCGGCGCGGTCGCCGTCGGCGCCGACGACGTCGCCCTCGCCTTCGAGCAGGCCGCAGCAGCGCGCGGCATGCCGATCGAGATCGTCAGGACCGGCTCGCGCGGGCTGTACTGGCTGGAGCCGCTGGTCGAACTGGCGACCGCACAGGGCCGCGTCGCGTTCGGCCCGGTGACGCCGGCGGACGTTCCATCCTTGCTCGACGCGATGGCCGGCAGCGGCCAGCATGCGCTGCGGCTTGGTGTCACGGATGAGATTCCCTGGCTGAAGCGCCAGACCCGGCTGACCTTCGCCCGCTGCGGCGTGATCGATCCGCGCTCGGTCGACGACTACCGCGCCCATGGCGGCTACAAGAGCCTGGAGCGGGCGCTGACGCTGACCTCCGACCAGATCCTCGCCGACGTCACCACGTCCGGTCTGCGCGGCCGCGGCGGCGCCGGCTTCCCCACCGGCATCAAGTGGAAGACCGTGGCGCAGGCCAGCGCCGACCGCAAATACATCGTCTGCAACGCCGACGAAGGCGACAGCGGCACCTTCGCCGACCGCATGATCATGGAAGGCGACCCCTTCGTCGTGATCGAGGGCATGACGATCGCAGGTATCACGGTAGGCGCCACCAAGGGCTACATCTACATCCGCTCGGAATATCCGCACGCGGTCGAAGCGATGAATGCGGCGGTCGTGGTCGCCCGCCGCGCCGGCTTGCTCGGCAAGCGCATCGGCGGCTCCGCCCATGAGTTCGATCTCGAGGTGCGGGTCGGCGCCGGCGCTTATGTCTGCGGCGAAGAAACCTCGCTGCTGGAAAGCCTCGAGGGCCGCCGCGGCATCGTACGGGCCAAGCCGCCGCTGCCGGCGCACAAGGGGCTGTTCGGCCGCCCGAGCGTGATCAACAACGTGCTGTCGTTCGCGGCGATTCCCTTCATCCTCGACAACGGCGCCAAGGCCTACGCCGATTTCGGCATGGGCCGCTCGCGCGGCACGATGCCGATCCAGCTCGCCGGCAACATCAAATATGGCGGGCTGTTCGAGACCGCCTTCGGCGTCACGCTCGGCGAACTCGTCGACGAGATCGGCGGCGGCACCTTCACCGGGCGCGAGGTGCGCGCGGTTCAAGTCGGCGGCCCGCTCGGGGCCTACTTCCCGCGCGCGCTGTTCGACACGCCGTTCGACTATGAAGCGTTCGCTGCGCGCGACGGCCTGATCGGCCATGGCGGGATCGTGGTGTTCGACGACAGCGTCGACATGGCGAAGCAGGCCCGCTTTGCGATGGAATTCTGCGCCGTCGAATCCTGCGGCAAGTGCACGCCGTGCCGTATCGGCTCGACCCGCGGCGTCGAGACCATCAACAAGATCATCAATGGCGAGCGCGTCGCGGAAAACCTCGCTGTTGTCGAAGACCTCTGCAACACCATGAAATTCGGCTCGCTGTGCGCACTCGGCGGCTTCACGCCCTACCCCGTGATGAGCGCACTGAAACACTTCCGGGAAGATTTCGGCGGAGATCTAGGTCCCGCACCGGCCCGGTTGCAGGCCGCGGAATAGCAAGGAAATCACGATGTCGCTGATCCAGGAAACCGATTTCGGCACGCCCAAGTCCAAATCCGAGACGATGGTCACGCTGACCATCGACGGCAATCAGATCACGGTGCCCGAGGGCACCTCGATCATGCGCGCGGCGATGGAAGCCGGCACCCAGATTCCAAAGCTCTGCGCGACCGACATGGTCGACGCCTTCGGCTCCTGCCGGCTCTGCCTCGTCGAGATCGAGGGCCGCGCCGGCACGCCGGCCTCCTGCACGACGCCGGTCATGCCCGGCCTCGTCGTGCACACCCAGAGCGAGCGGCTGAAGAAGCTGCGCAAGGGCGTGATGGAGCTCTACATCTCCGACCACCCGCTGGACTGCCTGACCTGCGCGGCGAACGGCGACTGCGAATTGCAGGACATGGCGGGCGCCGTCGGCCTGCGCGACGTGCGCTACGGTTATGAAGGCGAGAATCACGTCTTCGCCAAATCGCACGGCTGCGAAAACGACAACTGGATGCCGAAGGACGAGTCCAATCCGTACTTCACCTACGATCCCTCGAAGTGCATCGTCTGCTCGCGCTGCGTCCGCGCCTGCGAGGAAGTGCAAGGCACCTTCGCGCTGACGATCTCCGGCCGCGGCTTCGACAGCCGCGTCTCGCCCGGCATGAACGAAAGCTTCCTCGGCTCGGAATGCGTGTCCTGCGGCGCCTGCGTGCAGGCCTGCCCGACCGCGACGCTGACCGAGAAATCCGTGATCGAGATCGGCCAGCCCGAACACTCGGTCATCACCACCTGTGCCTATTGCGGCGTCGGCTGCGCCTTCAAGGCCGAGATGCGCGGCGAGGAAGTGGTGCGCATGGTGCCGTGGAAGGACGGCAAGGCCAATCGCGGCCATTCCTGCGTCAAGGGCCGCTTCGCCTGGGGCTACACCACCCACAAGGAGCGCATCCTGAAGCCGATGATCCGCGAGCGGATCGAGGATCCCTGGCAGGAAGTGTCGTGGGACGAAGCCTTGAATTTCGCCGCCGCGAAATTCAAGGGCATCCAGCAGAAATACGGCCGCGACGCGGTCGGCGGCATCACCTCGTCACGCTGCACCAATGAAGAAACCTATCTGGTGCAGAAGCTGATCCGCGCCGGCTTCGGCAACAACAATGTCGACACCTGCGCCCGCGTCTGCCATTCGCCGACCGGCTACGGCCTGTCGCAAACCTTTGGGACTTCGGCCGGCACGCAGGATTTCGATTCGGTGGAGGACACCGACGTCGTGCTGATCATCGGCGCCAATCCGGCTTCCGCCCATCCGGTGTTCGCCTCGCGGCTGAAGAAGCGGCTGCGCCAGGGCGCCAGGCTGATCGTGATCGATCCGCGCCGCACCGAGATGGTGGAATCGCCGCATGTGAAGGCGCTGCATCTGCCCCTGATGCCCGGCACCAACGTCGCCGTGCTCACCGCGCTCGCCCATGTCATCGTCACCGAAGGGCTCGTCGATGAGACCTTCGTGCGCGAGCGCTGCGACTGGAGCGAGTTCCAGGATTGGGCGGCTTTCGTCGCCGATTCCAAGCACAGCCCGGAAGCCACCGCGATCATGACCGGCGTCGATCCGAAGGCGCTGCGCGAGGCGGCACGAATCTATGCCACCGGCGGCAACGGCGCGATCTATTACGGGCTCGGCGTCACCGAGCACAGCCAGGGCTCGACCACGGTGATCGCGATCGCCAACCTCGCGATGGCGACCGGCAATATCGGCCGGCCCGGCGTCGGCGTGAATCCGCTGCGCGGCCAGAACAACGTGCAGGGCTCCTGCGACATGGGCTCGTTCCCGCACGAGCTGCCGGGCTACCGCCACATCGCCGGCGACGCGGTGCGCGAGCAGTTCGAGGCGATGTGGAACGTCAAGCTCAACAACGAGCCGGGCCTGCGCATCCCGAACATGTTCGACGCCGCCATCGAGGGCAGCTTCATGGGGCTCTACGTGCAGGGCGAGGACATCCTGCAGTCCGACCCTAACACCAAGCATGTGGTGGCGGCGCTGTCGGCGATGGAATGCGTCATCGTCCACGATCTCTTCCTGAACGAGACCGCGAACTACGCCCATGTCTTCCTGCCCGGCTCGACCTTCCTCGAGAAGGACGGCACCTTCACCAATGCCGAACGCCGCATCCAGCGCGTCCGCAAGGTGATGACGCCGCTCAACGGCTACGCCGACTGGGAAGTGACGATCATGCTCGGCAAGGCGATGGGCTTTGAGATGAACTACACCCATCCATCCGAGATCATGGACGAGATCGCCGCGCTGACGCCGACCTTCGCGGGCGTCTCCTATGCCAGGCTCGACGAGCTCGGCTCGGTGCAGTGGCCCTGCAACGAAAAGGCGCCGGAAGGCACCCCGGTGATGCATATCGGCGGCTTCGTGCGCGGTAAGGGCAAGTTCATCCTCACCGAATATATCGCGACCGACGAACGCACCGGCCCGCGCTACCCGCTGCTGCTCACCACCGGCCGCATCCTCAGCCAGTACAATGTCGGCGCGCAGACCCGCCGCACCGAGAACGTGGTGTGGCACGCCGAGGACCGGCTGGAGATCCATCCGCATGACGCCGAGCAGCGCGGCGTGCGCGACGGCGACTGGGTGCGGCTGGCGAGCCGGGCCGGCGAGAC
The DNA here is from genome assembly GCF_054063355.1 of Bradyrhizobium sp. USDA 4502. Lineage (NCBI taxonomy): Bacteria > Pseudomonadati > Pseudomonadota > Alphaproteobacteria > Hyphomicrobiales > Nitrobacteraceae > Bradyrhizobium > Bradyrhizobium sp. USDA 4502. The sequence goes on along the minus strand of NZ_JBSSGF010000001.1, from coordinate 1,642,592 downwards.
CACGCTGCGCGCCGAGCTCACCGACCGCGTGGCGCCGGGCGTGGTCTACACCACGTTCCACCACCCTGACACCCAGGCCAACGTCATCACGACCGACTTCTCCGACTGGGCCACCAACTGTCCGGAGTACAAGGTCACCGCAGTGCAGATCTCGCCGTCGAACGGTCCGTCCGACTGGCAGAAGGCCTATGACGAGCAGGCACGCCACTCCCGCCGCATCGCGCCGGTGGTGGAAGCCGCGGAGTAACGATGCGCGAGCCCGTCCACCAATCAAGGCGGAAAGTCTGGCGTGACGGCGTCTTCAGCGACGGCGCGCGCCTGATCCCGGAGGAGACGCCGCTCGCGCTGACCTATAATGGCGGCACCTACGCCGTGATGATGGGCTCGCCCGAGGACCTCGGCGATTTCGCCGTGGGCTTCAGCCTGAGCGAAGGCATCGTGCAAGCGGCCGACGAGATCGAGACCCTCGACATCGTCGAGCTCGATGACGGCATCGAGCTTCGGATGTGGCTCAGGCCTGACAGGGCCGAGCGGATCGCCGAGCGACGGCGCAACATCGCCGGACCGACCGGCTGCGGCCTGTGCGGACTTGATTCCATCAGCGAGGCGGTCCGGCCGGCCGCGGTGGTGCGCGCGGGCCGCGCCTTCTCGCCGCGCGAGATCATGGCGGCGGTGGCGGCGGTGGCGCCGCTGCAGGAGATCAACCACCAGACCCGCGCCGTGCACGCCGCGGCGTTCTGGACGGGCGCGCGCGGCATCGTGGCGCTGCGCGAGGATGTCGGCCGCCACAATGCGCTCGACAAGCTCGCCGGCGCGCTGGCCCGCGACAAGGTCATGGCCAGCGAAGGCATGGTGCTGCTCACCAGCCGCGTTTCGGTCGAAATTGTGCAGAAGACCGCCGCGATCGGCGCGCCGCTGATCGCTGCGGTGTCGGCGCCGACCGCGCTTGCGGTGCGGATGGCGGATGCCGCCGGCATCACGCTCGCCGCGATCGCTCGCGCCGATGGATTTGAAATCTTTACGCATCCGGAACGCGTCACAGGCGCGATGGCCGGCAAGGAGCCCGCTTATGTCGTCGTCGCCTGACAAACTGGTCTATATGGCGAACCAGATCGGAAAATTCTTCCAGAGCCAGGGGCGCGAGCGTGCCGTGCAGGGCATTTCCGAGCACATCTGGAAGTTCTGGGATCCGCGGATGCGCAAGCAGATCTTCGCCCATCTCGACGCCGGCGGCACCGGCCTCGATCCCGACGTCCGCGATGCCTTGCAGAAGCTGAAGCAGCAGGCGTAGCGAACTGCAAACCCCACACTGTTTCTCACCGTCACCCTGAGGTGCGAGCGGAGCGAGCCTCGAAGGGTCGACGGCCCGACTGTGGCCGTGCATCCTTCGAGACGCGCTACGCGCTCCTCAGGATGACGGGATTGAGATCGTAGCTTCCCCTACCCTACGATCGCGTTGAAGACGCGGCGCACCTCGCTCTGGGTCTCGCGCAGGCGGGCTTCCAGTGCGGAGAAGTCCGGCGTGTCCCCGGCCCGCGCCATCACGCGCAGCAGGTCTTCGCCCGCGCTCTCCGGATTGAACTTGCCGGTGACGCAGAGCCGCAGGATCTGCGTCAGGTCATGATAGAGCCGCGCCGCCGAGCGCAGGATCTCCGCCTCGGACTGGCCGAGCAGGCCGAGCTTGGCGGCATTGTCGAGCACCTGCAGCGTCGAGACGCTGAGGATTTCCGGCTTCACCGCGGCATGCGCGAGCTGGAGATATTGCGCGATGAAATCGATGTCGACGAGCCCGCCGGCGGCGAGCTTGAGATCCCAGACGTCGTCCTCGCCCTTCTCCAGCGCGATCGCGCGCCGCATGTCGGCAACGTCGGCCGCGGTCGACGCCGCATCGCGCGGCCGGGTCAGCACGCTGCGGATGATCGCCTCGATCTTCTCACGGAATTCCGGCGACGACGAGATCACGCGGGCGCGCGTCAGCGCCATGTGCTCCCAGGTCCACGCCTCGCGCTCCTGGTAGTCGGAGAACGAATCGATCCGCGAGGCGACCGGGCCGGCGCGCCCCGACGGGCGCAGCCGCATGTCGACCTCATAGAGCACGCCGTAATTGGTCCGGGTCGTGAAGGCGCTGATCAGGCGCTGGGTGAAGCGGGCAAAATACTGCGCGCCATGCAGCGAGCGCTCGCCGTCGGAGTCCGGCGCCTCGCTGTCGAAATCGTACAGCAGGATCAAATCGAGGTCGGAGGACGCCGTCATCTCGCGGCTGCCGAGCCGGCCCATCGCGATGATCGCGGTCTCCTGCCCCTTGATCCGGCCATATTGCGCAGCGAACTGGTCGGTGACGAGGCCGTGCACGGTGTGGACGATCCCCTCGGCCACATCGGCAAAGGCGGTGCTGGCGTGCTGCGCCGATACCGTGCCGGACAGGATCCGCGTGCCGATCAGGAACAGGCTCTCCTGGCCGAACAATCTCAGACGATCGAGAAAATCCTCGTAGGACGAGGCATCCTGCAGCGTGGCGGCGAGCCGCTCCGACAGTTCCTTCTTGTCCGGCATTGCGCCGAAGAAGCGCGGATCGACCAGGCCGTCCATGATCTGCGGCTGCCGCGCCAGCATGTCGCCGAGCCGCGGTGCCGCGCCGAGGATCAGCGCCACCAGCGCAACGAAATCGCGGTTCTGGCTAAGCAGCGAGATCAGCCGCCCGCCCCGCTGCAGCGCGCCGAGGAAACGGTCGAACGCCGCCACCGCATCGTCAGGCTCCTCGGCATGCGCGAGGCCGTCGATCAGGCCGGGAATGAATTCCAGGAACGCGGCGCGCGTCGCCTCGACGCGCAGCGCGCGATAGTCGCCCTCGATCCATTGCTGCACGGTGCCGGCAACCGCAATGGGCTTCTTGAAGCCGAGATTGGCGAGATGTTCGATCAGGCGGGCGTCCTCAGGTCCGGCGCCGTAGTCGATATCCGGCAGCTTTGCGGTGCCGGTCGGATCGTCGCCCTCGAACAGCTTGCCATAGTGGTTCTGCACGATCTTGAGCTGGCCGAGCAGGTCTCTGGCGAAGGCCTCGCGATTTTCGTAGCCGAAGAAATGCGCAAAGCGCTCGACATCCTCAGGCGCTTCGGGCAGCGAATGGGTCTGCTCGTCGGCGATCATCTGCAGCCGGTGCTCGACCCGGCGCAGGAATTCATAGGCCGTCGTCAATTCGTCGCGCGCTTCAAAGGTGATCCAGTTGCTGTTGGCGAGCACGTTGAGCGCCTCCAGCGTCGGCCGCACCCGCAACTCCGGATGGCGGCCGCCAGCGATCAGCTGCTGGGTCTGGGCGAAGAACTCGATCTCGCGGATGCCGCCGCGGCCGACCTTGACGTTATGGCCCTCGACCGAGATCTCGCTCTGGCCGCGATAGGTCTGCATCTGCCGCTTCATGTCGTGGACATCGGCAAGCGCGGCAAAATCCAGATGCTTGCGCCAGACGAACGGCGCGAGCTCGGCGATCAGGGCCTCGCCGGCCTTCGGATCGCCGGCACAGGGCCGCGCCTTGATCATCGCGGCGCGCTCCCAGGTGCGTCCCTCGCGCTCGTAATAATGCAAAGCCGCGTCGGTCGAGATCGCGACCTGGGTCGAGGCCGGGTCCGGACGCAGCCTGAGATCGACCCGGAACACATAGCCGTCGCCCGAGCGCTGCTGCAGCATCCGCGCCATCGCCTGGGTGACGCGCACGAAGAACGGCTGCGGCTCGATGTCCTCGGCGAGCGAGGTGGCCGCGCGATCGAAGAACACGATCAGGTCGATGTCGCTGGAATAGTTCAGCTCGCCGGCCCCCATCTTGCCCATCGCGAGCACGATCAGGCCCGAACCTGCTTCGGGGTGATCGGGATCGGCCGCGGTCATCCGGCCGCGGGCCACTTCCTGCCGGAACAGATATCGCAGCGCCGATTGCACCGAATTCACCGCGACGTCGGTCAGCGCCGCCGTCACCCGCATCACCGGCCAGACGCCGCCGATGTCGCACAGCGCGATCATCAGCGCGGCCTCCGCCTTCATGCGGCGAAGCAGAACCATCACGTCGGCCTCGCTGCCGGCGGCGAGCACCTCGCGCGACGTCGTCTCGATCAGGTTGGCCAGATGCGACTCCGGGTCGCATGACAGGATCCGGATCAGCCGCGCGGCGTCGGCACGCGCGAGCTCGAACAGGTAGGGCGAGAACTCGGCGATGCCGCGCAGGATGTCGCGTGCGAACGGATGTTCAAGCAGCGCATTGAGCGCGGCCAATTGCGCCGGCTCGAGCTCGGCGAACCAGTCGGTCAGGCGCTGATCGGCGGATGTGGGCGCGGCGACACGCGGTCCGTCCGCGAACCGCGCGGCCAGACCATGTCGATCCGCGTTTCCCGGCGCGGCGGCATTCATGCCGCCTTCTGTGGCACATCCTGCGTTTGAGCCGCAAGCCTGTCACTGCCGCCCGCCCGCGCGGGCAGCACCAGGGTGGCGACCAGCCCCGGATGGGCATCGCCGAGCCTGAGCTCGCCGCCATGAAGCGTGGCGACCGCCGAGGCCAAGCTGAGGCCGAGACCGGAACCGGGTAAGGTCCGGCTCGCCTCGAGCCGGACGAAGCGCTCGACCGCGTGCTTGCGATCGGCCTCGGGAATGCCCGGACCGTGGTCGGTGACGCTGAGCAGGACCTGGTCGCCCTCGCGCCGCGCCTCGATCAGGATCTCCCGCGCATCCGCATTGAGCGGCTGTGCGCTGACGTCGGGCTTGCCGTATTTGATGGCATTCTCGACCAGGTTGGCGACCGCCTGGCTGATCAATTCGCGGTTGCCGTGAATCGGCGCCGGCACGGTCTTCACCTGCAGCGTCATGCCGTCGTCCTCGGCCAGCGGCTCGTACAGTTCGTGGATGCCGTTGGCGACATCGGCACCGTCGAAATCGTCCATGTTGCCGCGCGCCTGGCCGGACTCGGCACGCGCAATCATCAACAAGGCGTTGAAGGTGCGGATCAGCCCGTCGGATTCCTCGATGGTCCGCTCCAGCGCCGCGCGATAGTCGGCCTCGCAGCCCGACCGCGCCAGCGCCTCCTCGGCGCGGTTGCGCAGCCGCGTCAGCGGCGTCTTGAGGTCATGGGCGATGTTGTCGGAGACCTCCTTCAGCCCCGTCATCAGCGCCTCGATGCGCTCGAGCATGGCATTGAGATTTTCCGCCAGGCGATCGAGCTCGTCGCCGCTGCGGCCGACCGGCAGCCGGCCGGACAGATCGCCCGCCATGATGCGCTTGGTGGTTCCGGTCATGGCGTCGATCCGGTGCAGCACGCGGCGGGCGACGAAGATACCGCCGCCGATGCCGAGCACGACGACGACGAGGATCGACCATTGCGCGGCCTTGGCGACGATGCCGAACAGCCGCCGCCGTTCCTCGAGGTCGCGCCCGACCAGCAGGCGGAAGCCGTTGTCCATCTGGGTGACCCGCACCAGCGCGCGGTGATCGGTCTTGTCCTGGTCATCGAGCCGGCGATAGGCGGTCTCGGTCCAGCCCTGCGTGCTCATCACGCCCGGCGCCAGCGCGCCGACATTGCCGGCAAGCATCTGCCCGTTCGGCGCCGTCACCAGATAGAGGTTGGCGCCCGGCCGCAGCGCACGATTGCCCATGGTGCCCAGCAGGCCGCGCAGGCCGCGGCGGTTGTAAATATCGGTGATCTCGCTGATCTCGACATTGACCGTCGTCGTGATCTGCTCGGTGATCAGCCGCCGCGTGTTCCATGCGAAGTAAGCCAGCAGCGAGGCGGCGAACAGCGCGAACAGGAACAGGTAGACCAGCGTCAGCCGAAACGCCGTGGTCCGGATCAGTTTACCGAATGCCGTCACGGATCATATACCCCGCGCCGCGGATGGTATGCAGCAGCGGCCGCTCAAAACCCTTGTCGATCTTGGAGCGCAGCCGCGAGATGTGAACGTCGATGACGTTGGTCTGCGGATCGAAATGATAATCCCAGACATTCTCGAGCAGCATGGTGCGCGTCACCACCTGCCCGGCATGCTTCATGAGATATTCGAGCAGGCGGAACTCGCGCGGCTGCAAGGTAAGCTCGTCCTTGCCGCGGGCGACGCGATGGGACAGCCGATCGAGCTCGAGGTCGCCGACCCGGTAGGTCGTCTCCTCGGCCGGGCCGACATTGCGCCGCGACAGCACCTCGACGCGCGCGAGCAGCTCGGCGAAGGAATAGGGTTTCGGCAGGTAGTCGTCGCCGCCGGCGCGCAGGCCCTTGATGCGGTCATCGACCTGGCCGAGCGCCGAGAGGATGAGTACCGGCGTCCGGTTGCCCTTGTCGCGCAGGCTGCCGATCAGCGACAGGCCGTCACGCTTCGGCAGCATGCGATCCACAACCAGCACGTCGTAGTCGCCGGACTCGGCCATCGACAGCCCTTCCTCGCCATCGGAGGCGAGATCGGCGATATAGCCGACTTCGCGGAATGCCTTGACCAGATAGTCGGCTGACTCACGGTCGTCTTCGATGATCAGGATGCGCATTTGCGGAGCGATTGCGGTCACGGGAATTGGCCCTCTGTCAGCATGACGCGGCCGGCCTGCACATGCAAGACGACCGCGCATATTCTCGATTGCTTGAAAAAAGTGGGCGGTGAAGCTGGGGGACCTCACCGCCCTGAGACCTTCCGACAGAGGGGGGCATATTCCATCGAAAGGCAACGTAGGGAGCGAGCAAGGGGCCCGCCCCCCGGAAAGCGCCGTCGGCGGGGGCGACTGATGCCGGCGACGCCTTCCAACTCATAGATAGTTATCCCTTCGCCAGCGGCACTGCCACAAAGCGCGACGAACCGCCGCTCTTCACGCGCATGAGAACGCTGTTCTTGCTGTCATTGCGCGCCGCGGTGATCGCATCCCGCACTTCACCGGCGGTGCCGACGGACTTGCCGGCGACCTCGAGGATCACGTCGCCTTCCTTGAAGCCCCGCTCAGCGGCAGCACTCTTGGGATCGACTTCGGTCACGACCACGCCATCCTTGCCGGCGCCGGCCACGCTGTTGGCGGGCGCGACGGTGAGGCCGAGCTTCGGCACGTCGGTGCCGCGGGACGAATTGCCCTTGTCGCTCTTGTCGGTGTCAGCCTTGGCTTCCAGGTTGTTCGGCAGCTGGCCGAGCGTGAGGTTGACGGTCTTGTCCTGACCCTTGTGCAGCACGTTCAGCTTCACGGCGTTACCGGGCGCGAGGCCACCGATGGTGCGGGCGAGCTCGCGCGCATCCTTCACCGGCTCGCCATTGACGGCGGTGATGACGTCACCGGATTCGATGCCGGCCTTGGCCGCGGGGCCGTTGGCCTGCGGTTCGGCAACCAGCGCGCCTTCGGCCTTCTTCATGCCGAGGCTGTCGGCGATGTCGGAGGTCACCGGCTGGATCTGGACGCCGATCCAGCCACGGCTGACCGCGCCCTTGTCCTTCAACTGGGCGACGACGCTCTTGACGGTCTGGGCCGGGATCGAGAACGCGATGCCGACGCTGCCGCCGGACGGCGAGTAGATCGCCGTGTTGACGCCCATCACCTCACCGGACACGTCGAACGCCGGGCCACCCGAATTGCCCTTGTTCACGGGCGCATCGATCTGGATGAAATCGTCATACGGGCCGTTGCCGATGTCGCGGCCGGAGGCCGAGACGATGCCCGCGGTCACGGTGCCGCCGAGGCCGAACGGATTGCCGACCGCCAGCACCCAGTCGCCGATGCGCGGCTTGGTTTCGGAAAGCTTGGCAAACTGGAAGTTGGAGCCGCCCTCGACCTTGATCAGCGCGAGGTCGGTGCGCGGATCGGTGCCGATCACCTTGGCGGAATAGGTCTTGCCGTCGTCGGTGGTGACTTCGACCTTGTCGGCGCCGTCAACGACGTGATTGTTGGTCACGGCAAAGCCGTCAGCCGAGATGAAGAAGCCGGAGCCCTGGCCCGTCACCACGCCACCGCCACGCGGTCCACCGCGCAGACCCGGGGGCAAGCCATCCGGACCGCCGAAGCGGCGGAAGAAGCGCTCCATCGGCGAACCCGGCTGGAACGGCGAATCGTCATTGTTGTTGCTGTCATCCTTCGCGACCTTCTCGCGAATGTTGACCTTGACCGAGATCACCGACGGTTTCACGCGCTCGACGATGTCGGCAAATCCGACCGGCTGCTGAACCTTCTTGACCTCGTTGTTGACCTGCGCATGCGCGGGCGTCGTGAACAGGTCGGCGGGGTTGTGCGAGGGGCTGAAGCCATAGGTGGCGGCACCGAGGCCGGCCACGACCGACGCCATCAGCGCGAGTTTGCGGGCAGAGAACAGCGAGCGCTTCGGCGCCTTGTAGGACGGAAGGGTCGAGAGGTCGGGACGGTCGGTCATGTCTTGAAATCTCCAGGGCCAGAATCATTGGTGCCGGGGGCGAGCACCTGATGGGTCTGAACATGGGGTCATCAGCCTTACGGCGCGCTGGCTGCGGAATTAAACTTTTGTAATCGAGGCGGCCGCCGCTGCGGCAGAATAGCGCAGGTAAATAAAGGACTTAAAAGGGAACTAAAGCGGCTTGTCCGGCGCGGATTCCGCCGCCAGCAGCCGTTCCAAGCGCGCCTGCTCGTCGGACGTCAGTCCGGCGGCGGAATCGCCCCCGCCCGCGGCCGGATTTGCCTTGCGCCGGCCGAGGCGCCAGAGCGCAAAGCCGCCCAGCAGCAACGCCAGCGGCGGGGTCAGCCACAGCAGCAGCGTGTGCTCGTTGAGGCGCGGCTTCAGCAGCACGAATTCGCCGTAGCGCGCCACCAGGAAATCGATCACCTGGCCGTCGCTGTCGCCGGCCGAGATGCGTTCACGCACCAAGAGACGCAGGTCGCGCGCCAGCGGCGCCTCCGAATCGTCGATCGACTGGTTCTGGCAGACCATGCAGCGCAGCTCCTTGGAGAGCTCGCGCGCCCTCGCCTCCTTGGCCGGATCCGCCATGACCTCGTCGGGCAGCACCGCCCGTGCGGGCATCGCCCCGAGCATCAGGGCCGCCGCAAGCACGGCGGCTGCAAGCGCGCGCGACCGCATCACTCGGCCGCCTGCAATGCGCGCGCCGCTTTCGCTGGCTTCGGCGCGCCGACCCGCAAGCGGCGGTCGGACAGCGACAGCAGACCACCGAACGCCATCAGCACCGGGCCCCACCAGATCATCAGCACCAGCGGCTTGTGATAGATGCGCACCGCGATCGCGCCATCGGCCGAGGTATCGCCGAGCGAGATGTAGAGCTGGCTGGCGCCGCGCGTCATCAGCGCGGCCTCGGTCGTCGAGGCGCCGCGGGTCGTGAAGTTGCGCTTCGACGGCGTCATCACGCTGACCTTGTCGCCGTCACGCGTCACGGTGAATTGCGCGACCATCTCGCGGAAGTTCGGCCCCTGCCGCGGGTTCAGGCCGTCGAGCCGCAACTGGTAGCCGGCGACGCGGGCGACGTCGTCGGGCTTCATCGCGCCGATATATTCGCTGTTCCAGGTGGTCTCGCAGACGATTCCGATCAGCGCGACGCCGAGACCGGCATGCGCAAACGCAGTCCCCCAGGTCGCACGCGGCAAGCCGCGCGCCCGGCGCAGCGAGAGCGACAGCGGAATCCGGAACAGCGCGATGCGCTCGGCGAGATCGCACAGCGCGCCCATGATGACGAACACTGCCAGCCCGATCGCGAGCGGCGCCAAGGTCGCGCCGCCATAGGTCCACGCCAGCACCAGCGCCATCGCAACCAGCGCGACGATGCCGGCCACCATCAGCCGCTGCGCCGCGCCGAGCAGATCGCCGCGCTTCCAGGCCAGCAGCGGCCCGAACGGCACCGCGAGCAACAACGGCACGAACAGCGGCGCGAAGGTGAAATTGAAGAACGGCGCGCCGACCGAGATCTTTTCACCGGTGAGCACCTCGAGCGCCAGCGGATACAGCGTGCCGATGAACACGGTCGCGCAGGCGGTGGTGAGCAGCAGATTGTTGAGCACCAGCGCGCCTTCGCGCGAGATCGGTGCGAACAGCCCGCCCTGCTTCAGCGCCGGCGCGCGCCAGGCATAGAGCGACAGGCTGCCGCCGATGAAGACGAACAGGATCAGCAGGATGAACACGCCGCGTGTCGGATCGGTCGCGAAGGCATGGACCGAGGTCAGAACGCCGGAGCGCACCAGGAAGGTGCCGAGCAGCGACAGCGAGAAGGTCAGGATCGACAGCAGGACGGTCCAGACCTTCAGCGCATTGCGCTTCTCCATCACCAGCGCCGAATGCAACAGCGCGGTGCCGGCAAGCCACGGCATCAGCGATGCGTTCTCGACCGGATCCCAGAACCACCAGCCGCCCCAGCCGAGCTCGTAATAGGCCCAGTAGGAGCCCATCGCGATGCCGAGCGTCAGGAAGATCCAAGCCATCAGCGTCCACGGCCGCACCCAGCGCGCCCAGGCGGCGTCGATCCGTCCCTCGAGCAGCGCCGCCACCGCGAACGAGAACGAGATCGAGAAGCCGACATAACCGAGATAGAGCATCGGCGGATGCACCGCGAGGCCGATATCCTGCAGCACCGGATTGAGGTCGCGTCCCTCCAGCGGCGGATTGGCGATGCGCAGGAACGGGTTCGAGGTGATCAGGATGAACAGATAGAACGCGCTGGCGACCCAGGCCTGCACCGCCAGCACATGCGCACGCAGCGACAGCGGCAGATTGTTGCCGAAGGCAGCGACGAGGCCGCCGAACAGCGCCAGGATCGACACCCACAGCAGCATCGATCCTTCATGGTTTCCCCACACGCCGGTGATCTTGTAGAGCAGCGGCTTCAGCGAATGCGAATTCTCGTAGACATTGGCGACCGAGAAATCCGAGGTGACGTGCAGCGTCACCAGCGCCGCGAACGACGCCGCAACGAACAGCAATTGGGCGAGCGCGGTCGAGCGCGCGACGTTCATCAGCGCCGCATCGCGCCAGCGCGCGCCGACGATCGGCACGATGGACTGGATCAGCGCCAGCCCGAGCGCGAGCACCAGGGCGTAATGTCCACTTTCGGCAATCACCGCACGGCTCCCTGGGTCGGCGCCGCGGAGGCGCTCGGCGTATTGCCTGATTTGGCACCGTAATCGTCCTTCCAGTGGCCCTGCTTCTTCAAGGCGTCGGCGACGTCCTTCGGCATGTAAGTCTCGTCATGCTTGGCGAGCACGGTGTCGGCGCGGAACACGCCGCTGGCGTCGAGCGCGCCTTCGGCGACGACGCCCTGCCCCTCGCGGAACAGATCCGGCAGGATGCCCTTGTAGGCGACCGGCAGCGTCGCGCCGCCGTCGCCGACGGTGAAGGTCACGGCGAGATTGTCGCCGCGCTTGAGCGAGCCCTGCTCCACCAGGCCGCCGAGGCGGAAACGCTTGCCCGGACCAAGATGCTTTTCGGCGACCATCGACGGCGTCGAGAAGAACACGATGGAATCGCGCAGCGCGTTCAGCACCAGGCCCGCGGCGATCGCGAGCACGACGAGCGCGCAGCCGATCAGTGTCAAACGCCGTTGCTTCCTGGTCATGTTCCATCCTTGCGCATGACATCCTCCGAAAACCGCCGCGCACTTTTCGGCGTCATGCTCTATCCATCCAGCCCGAGATTCTTCAGCCCCTCATTGAGCTGACGCAACCGGTCCGCATCGTTGGCGACCGCCTGACGGGCATCCGCGAGCGCGCTCATCGCCTTGTCGCGCTCGCCCATCACGAGATAGGCGCGGACCAGCCGCAGCCAGCCCTCGACGTCGTCGCCATTGGTCTTCAGCCGCGTCGCCAGCCGATCGACCATGCCTTTGATCATGGTGCCGCGATCGGCCTCGCTCATGTCCCTGGCCGCAGCCACCGCACTGTCCGGCAGCGCCGGTGCGCTCACGCCACCGGGTGCGCTGACGCCGCCGGGCACGCTTCCGCCCACCCGCACCAGCGCGGCCTGCACCAGCGGCAGCCACGGCGCGTCCGCCGGCGCCTTCGCCAGCATCTTCTGCCAGAGCGCAGCGGCATCAGCCTTGCGGCCGTCCTGCTCGGCGGCGAGACCGAGGAAATAGTTCGCCTTTGCATCGTCGCCGTTCAGCGCGACCGCGCGCTCGAATTCCGCCTTGGCGTCCGCGGTGACGACGCCGCCGGCAGTCCCCATCAGCGCCTCGCCGAGGTCGGCGCGGCGATCGGCGCTGTCGCCGGCATAGGTGATGGCGTTGCGATAGGCGCGGACGGCGTCATCGTAGCGGCCGAGGCGCGACAGCACCGGGGCCAGCACCGTCCAGCCGCGGCCGTCGGTCGGGTTCTTTTCGAGATGCGCCTCGACCTGCGCGACCAGATTGGTGAGCGGCTGGTTGGCGTCGGCCACCCGGCCGCGCTCGGCGAGCGGAAAGTCGCCAAGCCGCGGCGAGCCGAGCGCGAGATAGAAGCTCGAGGCAATCACCGGCAATCCGACCAGGCCGACGATCGCGGCAGTGCGCCGCAGATTGAGGTTGCCTTGCACCGGGGTCTCACGTCCGCCCTGATCGGCGGCGGCCAGCAGCCGGCGGCTGATCTCGACCCGTGCGGCATCGGCCTCGGCGGCACCGATGATGCCGGCGGCCATGTCGCGGTCGATTTCGGCGAGCTGGTCGCGGTAGACCACGACCTCGCTGCCGCCGGTATCCGCGCGCCCGCGGCGGCTGAGCGGCCACAGCACGGCAAAGATCGCCGCGACCGTCATCAGCGCGAACACAAACCACAGCGTCATCAAGCGGTTCCCGGATGGAACGGCGACTTCCGGCAAGCCGCCTTAGAATCGCTTTACACTACCGGCGGCGAGCCCGGCAATTGACAATTGCTGGATCGGCGGAACGTCGAAATCAGGCGGTTTCCGGTGCAGTTCCGGCGGTATTGCAACGGTGTTTCCGGGCGAGGGCGCGCACGACCAAAATATCGAAAACAACCCCATGCAAGGGAGCAGGCTTCCAACAGCGCTCGATTGACACAGCGCTCGATTGACGGTTGACACGTCGGGCAAATCAGTGCCACACTTCCATTATTCCGAAATTGTGCAATGCTGATGGTCCCGCCTTGGCGGGCTCGTCGGCTTGTCGTCGAACATGCTCGCGAATTGCGCGATCTCGCTACCCCGCGCGCGACGACTTGCGCTCGCCGGTCACGGCGTTTTCGGCGGCCCGGTTCATCAGCGAGGCGTAGTCGTGGCCGAACAGCACCTCGCAGAAGCGGATCGCGGCCTTGACCTGCTGCTGGCGGAACGCCCGGACCCGGGCGTCGCCGCCGCGCAGCGACTGCACCAGCCCTTCGGTCGACTGCTCGACATAATGTTGCAGGTCGGAGAAAGTCCGCAGCGTCACCTCGTTGATGGCGAGCTCGCTGGCATAGGTGCGGCACACCGCGACGAAATCGATCAGCGCCGCGGCATCCTCGACCTCGGTCGCATCGATCTTGGCCCCTGCCGTAATGTCCTTGTCGGCGCGCTGGCGCAGGATGCGGCGGACCCGGCCCGGCACGCTGTCGATCTCCGATTGCAGCGCGTTGGAAGTATCGGCGCGGACCGAGGTGAGCTGGCGGCCCCAGGTGGAATCGTTGCGCAGATCGAGCTCGGTGCGCAGGCCGCGGACGCCGTCATGCAGGGTCTTGAGCTGCTCGCCGACATAATCGAAATGCCCGCGCCTGATGTCGGTGCGCAGGCAGGCCGCGACGAACGACAAATCATGCAGCGCGATGGTGACCGCGATGCCGTAAGGCGTCGCCGCAACCCGCAGTTCGTCGTCGGAGGCCGCCATCTTGATGGCGAGACGGATGATCTGCCATGGCGCGGCGAGCCGCTGCGCAATCAATGACAGCGCAAACGGCAGCAGTTGCGGCGTCTGCAACGACGGCAGCTTGAGCGCCTCCATCGCGGAGGCGATCTGGGAATCGGCAAACACCCGGATCTGGCTCGGCAGCCGGCTTCCCAGGGTTTCCAGCGCTTCGCGGGCCTGCAGAACGAGGCCGATCGGCAGCAGGTCCTCGACCACGTTTGGCGGGCCGACCCGCGACAGCGCGCGCTGGCGGTCGTCCTGGCTCGGCGCCGCGATCTTGAGGATGGCGTCCGCGGCGGCAAGCTGGAACTTGCGCGCGGCGGCCTCCATCGGACCGCTCTCCGTGGCCGCGGCCAACGCCGCCTCGAACGCGCGAGCCGCTTCGGGCGCGCCCTCGCGGGCCAGCCATTGCCAGATCGGCAGCAGCGAGGCGCGCCGGATCTGGCCCGCTCGCGTCGGGAAATTGGTCTCGGCGAGGAACGGCTCGAGCGGCCGGAACAGGAGCCGCGCCGGGTCGTCGCTGCGCGGCTGGATCTGCTCGTCCTCCTCGGCCCCGCGCACGATCTTGCGCAGCTGCTCGAGGACCAGATTGGCGACGGCGACGTCATCGCCGCGTTCGACGGCGCGCTCCAGCTCACGCATCAGCAGCGCCTGCGATTGCGGCGGAAGCTGCGCGAGATAATCCCTCAGCCGCTCGGTCGATTTCTGGCTCATGCCCGGTCGTGAAAGCTTGGTGCCCGGCAAGCGCCGCAGCCCGTCCGCCCGCAATGATAGCGGCGGGCGCGTTAAGAAGCCGTTTAGGAAGAATGACGGCGCCGAGCCTCCCAAGGCCGACTAGAGCGAGATGGGTTTAGGTCGGATGGCGACCGCGGCGGCGCTGCGCTCCCTCGCCCCGTTCTTACGGGGAGAGGGTTGGGGTGAGGGGCCGCCTCCGCGTATCGGGTGATAGCTGCGTTTACGGAGACTCCCCCCTCACCCGGAACGCATCTAACGATGCGTTCCGACCTCTCCCCGCGCGCGGGGCGAGGTGAAGCGGAATCTGCCGCTCGATTCAGAGTAAAGTCATCTTGCACTACACCGCCGGCAGCGTGAGCTCGGCGCGCAGGCCGCCGATCGGCGCGTTGTTCAGGGTGAGATTGCCGCCATAGAGGCCGGCGAGATCGGTCACGATCGACAGGCCGAGCCCGGAGCCGGGTTTCGACTCGTCGAGCCGCTGGCCGCGCCGCGACACCTGGGCACGCTCGGCTTCCGAAAGGCCGCGCCCGTCGTCGTCGACCACAATGCGCAGCCTCGGCCCGGCGCCCGAGGCCTCGGGCGGGACCACGGTCACCTCGACGAACACCTGCGAAGCCGCCCATTTGCAGGCGTTGTCGACGAGATTGCCGACCATCTCCTCCAGATCCTGCCGCTCGCCGCGAAACCGTGCCGCCGGATCGGCCTTCGCCTCGATCGAGAGGTCGCGATCGCGATGGATCTTCTCCATGGTCCGGCGCAGCGCCTCGATCACAGGTGCGACGTCGGTGATGGTGCTGATGATGGTGGCACGGGCGGCGATCCGCGCGCGCTCGAGATGGTGCGCGACCTGGTCCCGCATCAGATCGGCCTGCTCCAGCACCTTGCTGGCGAAAGGATCGGCGGTATGCGCGGCCGCCTCGTTCACGATCACCGAGAGCGGCGTCTTGATCGCATGGGCGAGATTACCGACATGGGTGCGCGAGCGCTCGACGATCTCCCGGTTGGCATCGATCAGCGCATTGGTCTCGCGCGCCAGCGGTGCGATCTCGACCGGAAACCGGCCCTCCAGCCGCTCGGCGCGGCCGGAGCGGATATCGGCAATCGCATCCGAGATTCGCTTGAGCGGCGCGAGACCGTAGCGCACCTGGAAGATCGTGGTCAGCAGCAGCACGATGCCGAGCGCGGCGAAGGTGCCGCCGAGATAATAGTCGAAGCTGCGGGTCTCATCGAAGATCTCGGTGGCATCGCCGGCGACGCTGACCAGGAACTTGCCGTCGGCGCCGAGATCGACCGGCCGCTCCACCACGCGCAGGCTCTGGCCTTCGGGCCCGTCGACATAGCCGAGCCGGACCCCGGCGGCGGTCAGCTCGGCGCCGTGCTCCTCGAGCTTGGGCAGCTTCTTGTCCCACAGCGAGCGCGAGGCGCGGGTCTCGCCCTTTTCGGTATCGGTCCGGGTGATCTGCCAGTACCAGCCCGACAATGGCAGGTCGAACAGCGGCTCGCCCAGCGACTGGAACTGGCGGTCCGCCGGCTCGTCCGGCGTCGCCACCTCGGCGATCAGGGTGCGCAGATAGAGATTGAGCCGGCGGTCGAAGGCGCGCTCGGTCGCGTCGCGATAGACCGACGACAGGATGACGCCTGTGATCGCCAGGATCACCACCACCCAGGCGGTCGCCGAGACGAACAGGCGTGTCGCGAGCGAGCTGCCGCCCATCAGGGCACGAGCTCGAACATCGCGTCAGCGGGCCGCGACAAGGCGAGTTCAGACATGGCGAATCCAGTCCTCCTGGCGCGGATCATGCCAATGCCCGCATCGCGATCAAGCACCTTAAGAGCATGATCCGATTGAATAGGACATGCTCTTATCCCATTGTTTGGTCCGCGCTTTCTTCACGCGAACGAACCGGCATCCACTTCGCTCGAAAATGCTTCAAGAGCATGATCTCCGCGCAAACGCTTCGCGTTTGTCGCAGGGAAAACCGCTGCGCACTTTTCCGGATCATGCTCTAGGTCGGCGGCGAAAGCATGTAGCCGAGGCCGCGCACGGTCTGGATGATATCGACTTCCAGCTTCTTGCGAATGCGCCCGACGAACACCTCGATCGTGTTGGAGTCGCGGTCGAAGTCCTGGTCGTAGAGATGCTCGACCAGTTCGGTGCGCGAGACCACCCGCCCGGTGTGGTGCATCAGATAGTCGAGCAGATTGTACTCGTGCGAGGTCAGCTTGATCGGATTGCCGTTGACGGTGACCCGCTTGGTCCGGGTGTTCAGCGCCACCGGCCCGCAGTTCAGTTCGACCTGGGCATGCCCGGTCGCGCGGCGCAGCAGCGCGCGGATCCGCGCCAGCACCTCCTCGAGGTGGAAGGGCTTGGCGACATAGTCGTCGGCGCCGGCGTCGAAGCCCTGAACCTTGTCGCTCCAGCGATCTCGTGCGGTGAGGATCAGCACCGGCATCACCCGCTTGTTCCGCCGCCAGGCCTCGAGCACCGAGATACCGTCCATTTTCGGCAGGCCGATATCCAGCACCACCGCGTCGTACGGCTCGCTATCACCAAGGAAATGCCCCTCCTCGCCGTCGAACGCGCGATCGACCACATAGCCGGCGTCCGTCAGCGCGGTGGTGAGCTGGCGGTTTAGATCCGGATCATCCTCAACGACGAGCAGACGCACTTTGGCCTCCGAGAGTGAGCATTACGACATTCCGGCACCAAATGAGGCTTCCCGCCGTGAACGGCTTATGAATGGACCCGCAAGGCGTCGCTAATTTTTTCGTCAGGTGCACCATCCGGGGAACCCGCGCAAGCACCCCTGGTTCCCTCCATGAGATGCGCGCGAAGTGAGATTGGGTTTCAGTTTAGGGTATTTTAATACCATAAACTTGAAAGCAATTGTTGCTGGCAACCTTCCGGCGGACCGGAGCGCGGACAACATGTCGGGTCATTTGCAGCCGACCGGCAAGTTAACCTTCGACGACCATTTTCATGTCGCTGACACCGGCGATGCGCTAATTCAACGGCGGCGCGCCCAGCGCATATGGACCGGGAAGAACGCGTTGCTTGTTTCAAAGATACGGAGGTTCGGCGTGATTGCAGGCTGGCTTGCGCTTGCGCTCATCGCCTTCGTGACACTGTCCCCGATCCAGGACCGTCCCTCGCTATTCCATCCGCAGATCGAGCATTTCGCGGCGTTCGCCGTGATGGCGCTGGCCTTCGTGCTGGGCTACCCGCGGCGCACCGCGCTGATCGTGCTCCTTGTCATCTTCAGCGCGTTCACGCTCGAAGCAATGCAATTCCTGACACCGGATCGTCACGGCCGCCTGATCGATGCGATCGTCAAGGTGGCGGGGGGTCTCGCCGGCATCGGCGTCGGTCGCTTCATGCTGCTCGTGCTGCGTAACCAGCTCGGCCGGCTGAGGTCGGGCGTGGAGCAGTCCGCGAACTGAGCGGCCGGCGCATTGCGCTCAATCGCGCTTCGGCGCTTCCGCCGACTTCGTGTCGTCTTGCGCCATGCATTGCTGAAAGAAATGCAGCCGATCGCCATTCATCGGCACGGCCCCCGGTCGCTTGTAGGGGTAGACCATGTAGGCCGCGCGCAGGCAGCGCTTTGCGGTCTCGGCATCGGGTGCGGCGACGGCGGCACGCGATGCCAGCAGGAGCGCCAGCACGACGCTGAGCCGGACGGACACCCCGCTCACGGTTTCTCGCATTCTGAGTAGAACACACCATTTGCGGCCGCCAGCCGCTGCAGGCAATGCCGCTTGTCGGTGACCGCGCCCTCGACCGTGAAATCGTAGGCCTGCGCCTTCAGGATCAGCGCGTAGCGTCCCGGCGGCAGCGGCGCGTCGTCGCGCGGCAGGATCTCGAACATCTGCGGATCGTCCTTGAGCGGCGCCGCGCGGAACGGGATCGAGATGTTGCGGATCACCCAGCTGTCGTCGCCCGGCGAGACCACCGGCTTGCCGGTCGCGTCGAACGTGGTCTGCTGGCTCACATGAGCGATCAGACGTACATCGATCGGATCGGAGGCGCCGCCGGCACCCTCGCGCCGGAACACAATGAAGCGGAGATGTTCGTCCGGCAGCGTGGTCTCGCTCGGCCTGGTGATCGCCGCCGAGATCGCCACCCGCGGATCCGGCGCACGCCCCTGGATCAGCTGCAACTCGTAGAGCTTGCCGCCGCTCTCGGCGTAGACGCCATAGGCGGTCGGCAATGGCCGTCTTGGCGCCGGCGGCTCGGCCGCAGCGGCCGGCGCCGGGACGGCCGCGACCACGGCCGGCCTTTGGGTTTCAGGCGGCGCCGATGCCAGCGTGCCGGCAATCATCGCGCGGGCCGCGGCCCATGACACGCCGCGTTGCTGCAGCAGGACAACGGCCGCGATCAGCCCGAAGAACGCCAGCATGACAACGTAACGCAGCGGCGCCGACGACGACCATCGCGGACCGCGCGCCACCGCGGCAGGCTCGACGCGATCGAGCGTCGTGACAAAGGCCGGCTCGGCATCGATCCGGGGCGGTGCCTCGATCCGCCGCGCAGCGCCCGCCGCCTCGAGGAATGCGGGCAGCGCCCGCGCCGGCGGCACCTCGAATTTCTCGATCACATTGCTCTTGGTGTGCGCTTCGACGCCTTCGATCGCCACTTCCAGCGCCTGCATCAGACGCTGCTTTTCCGCCGGATCCTCGTGCGCGAGCTGCTGCAGCTTCTGCCGCGCGAGCTCGTAGACCGCGCTGCGCAGCTGCTGCGGGTCGGCGCTCACGGAATCGATGGTTCGTGCCAGCACCAGCGCGAACTCCACCTCGGGGTGCGCAGGACCGATGTCCCTGACCGTTCTCTGGGCCGGCGTCGGCGTCATAAATGTTAGTCTGGTTTGCCCATAATGTTACAACATTCTATGTGGATTTTACTGTTAACACAAACCACCAGGCCGGCAGATGACGCCCCGGTTTGACCGTCCCGATCCGAGCAGCAGCAGGATTCATTGACCCGTTCTCTGCCCATCCTGGACCAGTGGTTGTTCGCGCCCAAGCGGGACCGCCGATCCTGGCCGGACGTCCTGCTCCTCGCGGGATGGGTCGCGCTGGTCGGCTTCCAGATCGGCCGTCACGTGATGTGGCGCGACGAGGTCCGGGCGCTCACCATTGCCCTGAACGGCGACGATCCGGGCGCCATGCTGAGAGGGTTGCATGGCGAGGGCCACCCTGCCCTTTGGTACCTTCTGCTGCGCGGCACGCATGCCGTATTCGACCAGGTCGAGGTGCTGCCCGCCGTCGCCTTCGTGGTCGGGCTCATCACGGTCGCGTTGCTGATCTTCCGGTCACCATTCCCACGACCGCTGGTCCTGCTGCTGATCACGGGCCATGCGCTGTTGTTTGAATATGTCGTGATGGCCAGGAATTACGGCATCTCGGCCCTGTTCCTGTTCGCGATCGCGGCCTGCTATCGGGCTCACCGCGACCGTGGTTTGCTGCTCGGCGCGCTGCTGTTCCTGCTCGCCAACACCAACGTCGTCGGCGCGATCATGGCCGGCGCATTCCTGCTGTTCTGGCTGCTCGACCTGCTCGAGACCCGAGAGAGCCGTGACTGGCGCTGGTCGCCGCAACTCACCAATTTCGCGATCAATGCAACGATCGCGACGATTGGCGTCGTGATCTGCGCGGTGACGATGCTGCCGACCTATAATGACGCCGCGGCCCGAGACTGGTCGCACGATTCACCGCTGGCGGCCGCAGTCCTTGCGCTGGTGAACCCCGGCGCGACGTCGCTGGGCGCGCTGTTTGCCAATCTGCTGCCGGGGGTCGCGGGATCGGTGCTGCTGTTCGGCGCGACGCTCGGGCTTTTGCCGCGGCGACCGGCCTTCCTCGCCGCCATCGCCGCCCTGCTGCTGACGTCGTTGTTCTTCGCCGTCGCCGCCAACAGTGCCTACCGACATGCCGCGGTCTGGCTGAGCTTCCTGATCGCGCTTTACTGGATCGGCTGGAGCCGGCTCACCGCGCCATCCGGCTCTCGCGCATGGCTCAACCGGCGCCTGCCGGCGATCGGACGCGGGTCGCTGCTGCTGGTGCTCGCGATCCAGACCGCCGCCGGCATCAACGATCTGCGCAACGCAGTGACCGGCGTGGTCGCGAGCCGCAGCGCCGATCTCGGCCGCCTGATCGCCTCGCGCGCCGATCTCACCAATGCAGTGATCCTCGGCGAGCCGGAATGGCTGGTCGAGGCGCTGCCCTACTACGTCAAGAACCGGACCTATCTCGCGCGCGACCACAAATTCGGCAGCGTCGTGATCTTCTCGCGCAAGGGCAAGATGGACAGCGATCTCGGCGAGACCCTGCGCCTTGCCCGCGAGCTTCGCGACACAAGCCGCACGCCCGTCATCATCCTGCTGGCCTACCGGCTCGACGAGATCACGCCCGACCGGACCTACGACGAAGGCAAGGACTGGCGGACGTTCCGTGCCTCAGCGGCGCAGATCCGCGATTTCCGCGAAGCGACCACGATGCTCCGCCGCTTCGGCCCCGCCAAGACCGACGAGAGTTTCGACGTCTACCTCCTCAACTAGGCGATCGATCAACGACGACAGAAAAAGGACCGCGCGATGGCGCTGATGGACAGCAAGGTCGAAGCCGGCAAGCCGCCGGCCGCAAGCATCCGGCAGTATCTTTCCATCCTGCGGCTCGATCACAGCACCAAGCACATCTTCATCGTTCCCGGGATTGTCCTTGCCTGGCTGTTGCGCGGCCCGAGAGGCGAGCATATCGCAAGCGCTATCGTCCTCGGCCTTGCGGCCGCGATCTGCATCGCGTCGGCCAATTATGTGATCAATGAATGGTTCGACCGCGACTTCGACCGGCATCACCCGACCAAATCGCAGCGCTCCGCGGTGCAGAGCGCGATGGACGGCAAGATCATCGGAATCGAGTGGCTGCTGCTGGTCGCGCTCGGCCTCGTCTGCGCATCTGCGAGCAGCCGCCTGATGCTGTTCGCAACCGGCATCTTCGCCGTGCAGGGCATCGTCTACAATGTCCCGCCGCTCCGGAGCAAGGACAAGGCCTATTTCGACGTCATCTCGGAATCCGTCAACAATCCGCTGCGGCTGTTGATCGGCTGGGCGATGATCGATCCGACCTCCCTGCCGCCGGGCTCGGTGATCCTGTGCTACTGGTTTGGCGGCGCGTTCCTGATGGCGGCCAAGCGGCTGTCCGAATATCGCGAGATTGCCGCGTCCCACGGCAGGGAGCTGCTGGCACGCTACCGCGCGAGCTTCGCGCACTATACCGAGGTGTCGCTGACGGCCTCGTGCCTCAGCTATTCGCTGTTCTCGGTGTTCTTCCTCTCGGTGTTCCTGGTGAAGTACCGTATCGAGTATGTCCTTGCGATGCCGCTGGTGGTGATGCTGTTCACCACCTACTTCTCGATGTCGACGTCGCCGGGGTCGTCAGCGCAGAAGCCCGAGAAGCTCTATGGCGAGCGCGGCCTGATGCTGCTCGTGCTGGCGCTGGTCGCCGTCTTCCTGGTGGCAAGCCTTGTCGACATGCCGTTCCTCGCGCGATTGGCCGAACAGCATTACATCACATTGAACTGAGCCTCTCGCGGCTTGATCGTTATTTGAGCATGATCTTGTCGGAAAACCGCTTCGCACTTTTCCGGATCATGCTCTACCGCCGGCGCGGATGCGCCTTCTGATGCCAGGCCCAGGCCGAGCGTATGATGTAGCCGAGATCGGACCGGCTGGCCCTGAAGCCGAGGCCGCGCTCCGACCTGGAGGGATCGGCCACCAGGACCGGCGGATCGCCGGCCCGGCGCTCGCGCACCACGCTCGGCACCGCTTCACCGGTCTCGGCGCGGATCGCGTCGAGCACCTGGCGCACCGAATAGCCGGTCCCGGTGCCGAGATTGAACACGCCGCCGGCGTCGCCCTTCAGCAGCAGCTCGAGCGCCGCGATATGGGCGCTGGCGAGATCATCGACATGGATGTAGTCGCGCACCGCGGTGCCGTCAGGCGTGTCATAGTCTTCGCCGAAGATGGCAAAGTCCGGCACGTGCCCCAGCAGCGCCATCAGCGCGCGCGGAATCAGATGCGTCTCGGGATCGCGGAGTTCGCCGATGGTGACGGAGGCGTCGGCGCCGCAGGCATTGAAATAGCGCAGACAGACCGAGTTGAACCGATAGGCCGCGCGGTAGTCGGCCAGGATCTGCTCGATCATGAATTTGGAGCGGCCGTAGGGATTGACGGTCGGACCTGCGGCACTCTCGGGAATTGGATCGCGGCCGGCGTTGCCGTAGACCGCGCCGGTGCTGGAAAACACCAGGCGGTCGCAACCCGCCTCCCGCATGCCGCGCAGCAGGCCGAGCGTGCCGGCAACGTTATTGGTGAAGTATTTCTGCGGATCCGCCACGGACTCGCCGACCGCACTGAACGCGGCGAAATGCATCACGGCGAGCGCGTTGTGGTCGCGGATGGTGGCGGCGATCTTGTCATGGTCGGCGACGTCGCCGATCACGAGCGGTCCCCATCGCACGAAATCGCGGTGACCGGTGGACAAATTGTCGTAGACGACCGGCAGAAACCCGGCCTCGGCAACCGCCTTGGCGCAATGGGACCCGATATATCCCGCGCCACCCGTGATCAGGATCGAACCCCTGCCCGCCATTGAAAGTGTTGTCCCTGCGCGAACCAATCCCGCGCCTCAACAGGCGCAGTGATCGCATCGGTACGACATTCCGTCTGGGGCGGCAAAATGACGATGGGAATAGCGTTAAGACCGAACGGATTTGCAGCCGAAGCGACGGTCAGCGCGACCCCAGCGGCACGTTGGTCCGTTGACCGACCGGCGGCCCGTGCCGCGACGGTCTGCCATACGGGTAAGCCGGTGTTGCCGGCGGGACCGGCCGGGTCGCCTGCGGCCGCGATGTCGGAACACCACCGCCCGGTCCATCGATCGAATAGCGCGTTGTGCCCTGCGTGGTCTGCCCGGTGCCCTGTGCAAGCACCGGCGTGGCTAGGGCGACGACCAGCGCCGCTGTTGTGACAAGGCCGGCCAGCTTCATGTCGATGCCTCGATGGGTTGAACCGGGGTCAACCGTCGATGCCTCCAATCGTTCCGGCAATGTCGCCGCGGCGCGCTGGCGATCGTCGCTGCTACGAAAAATGGCGCGGCGAAATGTCTCGCTGCGCCATTTTCGAACGATGGGGCTCGTTCAGAAATTCAGGCGCCGGCCTGCGCGACGCCAGCCCAGTGGTCGGGGTTCGCGGGGGTCTGCATCCTGACCCAACGATAACGCGCCTGCGACCAGCTGCGGATCTGCGCATTCAGATTGTCGAGCACGATGTCTCCACCCTTGGCGCGGACCACCAGCACGAGATGATGCTCACCGGAGGAGGTCACAACCTCGCTCAGCAGAAGGTCGCGCATCGGCCAGCCGCGCGCCAGCAGCTCGTGGCGCTTGCTGACCGCGTAGTCGTTGCAATCGCCGCGCGCCGGATTGATCAACCATTCCTCGCCGGCAAGGCCGCGTTCGTTGCGCTGTGGCACGATGCTGCGATTGACCGAAGCGTTGACCTCGATCAGGTCGGCGATGCGTTGCTTGGTCAGGCGTGTGGCGCCGCCGCGGAACACCATCCGGGCGCGGGCTTTCGGCTTGCACTCGTCGGCATAGCGCATACAGAACATGGTGTAGGCCATCGGGGCCAGCGTCGGCTCGCTGAAGCGGATCTTCTCGATCACGCCACGCAGCGGCAGCGGGAAGCCGACCATCCCAGCCTGGGTGTTCTGTGCGCTTGTCCCGAGCGCAAGGACGGCCAGAACCAGGGCCATCACTCTCTTGACGTTGTACATTCTTCACTCCCCACAGTGACGGGAAGCATGTACGGGAAATGTCTTGAGCTTGGGCTCAAGCGCGCGGTGGCATTTGTTTCAAATGCGAGGGTGCGCGCGAGCAGTCCGTTAACCAAGCCTGCGGGGCGCCGCCGTCAAGGGCCGGTTGCGGCCCGAACTCTTTCGTTCCCATGCCGGCATGGTTGGCCTGTCGTGAAGCCGCCGGCGCGCTCTGTTAAATCGCCACCCGCTGCCTGGGCGCGATCCCGCACCAGCTCATGACGAGATCGGCGAGCATCTTGATCTCGAGATCCGCGGGCGTGCCGCCGGCGAAATCGGCGACCGATTGCCCCAAGGCGACGGCGCGAACATAGGCCGAGCGGCTGCCGATCATCGGCCCGATCTCCTCGTCGAGCGTATCGAGCTCCTCGATCAGCTGCTGGCCTTCGAGCGTGCGCTGGTCGACGCGGTTCGGCACGATCATGGCACGGAGCGCCGTTCGCCGCGTGGCGCGCACTTCCCGCACGATGTCGAGCGTCCGCGCGGTGGCCTCGATGTCAAGGCCGGACGGCGTGCACGGCATCAGCACGATATTGGCGACCGCGAGCACCGCGCCCAGCACCCGATCGTTCGGCGCGGAGTCCACCACGATGATCTGATGCGGAATCTGGCGCATCAGCTTGGCCCATTCGGCGACCGGCCGGGTTTCCGGATCAAGCTGGTAGACGGGGAACGACAGATTGCCGGGCTCGGCCCAGTGACACGCGGACGCCTGCGAGTCGGCGTCGACCAGTCCGACCACGCCCGTGCGCCGATCCAGTTCTGCGGCGAGCAAGACCGCAAGGGTCGTCTTTCCGACTCCGCCCTTGCGCTGGGCAACCGAGATGACAAGCGGCATCGCAAACTCCTGGCGTTATCCCCCGTACGTGCGCGGGAGGACACCTTCATCAACGAGCGTCAGCATCCGGGGCAGACAGACCCGCCTTGCGTCGTAATTGTCCCGCACGAAGCTGCGCGCCTTCATCCGCATCTTCTTGAAGGCCTTGGGCCGTGACAGCACCGAGACTACCTGATCCGACAGCACATCAATATCAAAAAACGGCACCAGCAGGCCGTTGCCGTCCGAGATGATATCGCGAAGCGGGGCGGTGTCGGATGCCACCACCGCACATCCCGCGCTCATGGCCTCCAGCAGCGACCACGACAGCACGAAGGGATAGGTCAGATAGACGTGCACCGAGGAAATCTGCAGCAGCTCGAGATACGGTTCCCGAGGAATCCGGCCGAGGAAATGCACCCGGCGCAGGTCGATGTCCGACTTGATTTCGTCGAGGAACATCGACTTCCAGCTCGAGCCCTTGGGTGGATTCGCCCCGTAGGATGTCCCGCTGCCGCCGACGATCACGACCTGCGCATTCGGCCGCGCGGCGAGGATCCTCGGCAGGGACCGCATGAAGATATGGAATCCGCGCACCGGCTCGAGGTTGCGCGAGACGTAGGTGATCACTTCGTCGTCCGCCGACAGCGTCGCGCCGTTCGGAAGCTGAAACCGCGCGACGGGATTGGGCTTCACCTCGTCGGTGTCGACGCCCTCGTGGATCACCTCGATCTTGCTCTGAAACTCGGCGGGAAAGGTCGACCTCTGCCATGGCGTCGGCGAGACGCCCGTATCGCATTCCGTGAGCGCCAGCAGCGTGGTCGCATTCTTCAGATGGAGTGCGACGTTGCCATCGAGGCCCGTCATGGGAAACTCGGGATCGAAGCCGACGTCCCTGCCCTCGGCACCGTAGTAGAATTCGCAATAGAGGATGATCCGCGCGCGCGGAAACATCGTGCGCAGCGGCAGCGTCTCGCCCCAACCGGGATGCGCGAAGATCAGGTCGGGCACGAAGCCCTGCCCCGACAGCGATGACAGCGCGTACAGAACCTCTTCGGCACGCCGCGATTCGACATCGAAGCGCCGGGCAAACGGATGGACGACCGCGGAATCCGTCTTGGTCGTCGAATATTTGAGCAGCCGGATATCCGGCGTCGTGCTGGCGGTCGATGAACCGACGGCAACGACCCTGTTGCCGGGCTGCTCTGCGAGCGCGCGCGCAATGTGGCGGTACTGGGCCGGAAAGTTATTGTGGACGAACAGGACGTTCATTGGCGGGCGAGCGCGCCCCCCGGCCGCGCGGTCTTCGATTGGGGTCAGGGTCTGCATCATCACCGGCGGTATGTCATCGATTGGCGAGCAAAACTATCTTACCGGATTAACATTAAGCCCCCTTCTATCACACAGATTTTTGGGGCACACTGCGGGAGACTTATCAATCCATTCCGTTAGGCTCGCAGGCGACAATGAACGAACAGATTCAGCAGAAAACCATTGATCTGGCACGGGGTCTCTTCCTGGTTCGGTACAATGGCGCAGATGATAAGGTGTCACCTCCGGTGGTGCGCGTATACGCGGATCGCGCCAGTCTTAACAATTGTAATATCATTACCGGACCGGACGTGGTCAATGGAACCCTGTTCGCGCCCGAGACCGCACTGGTCGTTTCGGTCGCCCGGCCGAGCCGCCTGATCGTCGAGGTCACGGCAGGGCGCGTCGGCGGGTCGACCGCCGCCAATATCAAGATCGAGCCGCTGACCCAGGGACAACCGGCTGAGCAGCCGGCCAGCCAGCCATTCGACATGTTCGAGCCCGAGGCTGGCCCCGGCGAGTTGAGCGACCTCAAGCTGCTCGCGCATGTCGCGGGCCTGGGCGACGTGACGGTCGGCTCGAATGTCTGGATTGCCGGACCGTCCGCTCCGGCGCGGATCGAGGGAATTTCCCTCGAATGGCCCAACAAGCCGCACGATCTCCACCTGCAATATGCCGTCAAGTTCGCCAGGCCGCAGCGGGGTGACAACCAGTTCGTTCCCCTCGGAACCTTTGCCGGAACCCGGGGACGCGCATTGGCCATCACGGGGTTCTCGCTGGAGGCCTCGGGTCCCGGCGCGGATCGCTTCGCCATCGCGGCTGAAACCATCTTCCTGGGGGCTCCGACCCTGCGGGTCACCGGGAACCGGATTGTGGTGTCGGGTCCTTCCGGACGGGAACCGCTGGTGGGCCTCAAGCTCAATCTCGAGGAGCGCCGGGTGCAGGCAGCCCCGCTCGCGCCCCAGCAGCCGCGGCGCGTCGAACCCGCCACTCCAATGCCGCACCAGGACGGACCCCGCCTCGAGGGACGGGTGCGCGTGTTCCGGAGCCGGCAGGGCGCCGTCAAGACGGCAGGCTGACCATGCGGGCAGATAAGGGCGCCACTTGACCGCCGACGCGCGCAGGATCGCCTTTACGTCCAAAACGCTCCACCACGTCGATCTTGAGCGGGCCGCTGTCGGGGCGCTCGAGGCGCGTGATTTCCGCCTGGCGTTCGCGCTCGCCGACCGCCGCTGCCGGATCCTGCCGCATCCGGGCGCCCGCGCCCATCTGCTGCGCGCAGAAGCGTTGTTTCATCTCGATCTCAGGGATGCGGCCATCGCCAGCGTTGCGAGGGCGCTCGAGCTCGAGCCGGACGATCTGGTCGCTGCCCGGCGAATGATGGCCTGGGGCGACGACCTTCAGCAGATCGAGGCGGCGCGAAGCGTCACGCGGCGTGATGACGATCCGGATTCGGTCAGGGGCGCCCTCCTTCTGCTCGAACAGAGCGGCCAGGACAGCTGCGCCCGCATCGACTTTCTCGACGAAGAGGTGAAGGGATGGGTGACGTGGCGCGGGCCGGACGACCCGCACCTTTCGCTGGCGCAGGCGGATCAATCCAGCACGATCCAGCTTCCCGCCGATCCACGCCACAGATTCGCGCGTGACGGGCGACAGGCTGCGAGCTTCCGTCTGATCCGGCCCGCGTCCGCGACCTCGCAGCGCCTGCAGATCACGCAGGCGGACCGGGTGATCGCAAGTGTTCAACTCCCGGCCAACCGCGTTCCGGATCACCGGGCCGCACCGCGCCGGCCGGCTCGCCTTCGAAACGGCGAACCTCCTCCGCTCACCATCATCATCCCGGTATACCGGGATCTGGCCGCGACGCGAGCCTGCATCGACAGCGCGTTGAATGCGCTCGCCTGCACGCCGGGCTCGACCATCGTCGTCGTGGATGATGCGTCGCCCGAGCCCGACATCAAGCGCCTACTCAACGAGCTCGCCGCCGAGTTCCGCATCCGCCTCCTGACCAACGAGCACAATCTTGGCTTTGTCGGCGCGGTCAACCGGGCGCTCGGCGAGACCGGCGCCGGCGACGTCGTGCTGCTGAATTCGGACACGATCGTGCCGAAATACGCGCTGCAACGCCTGCGCAGCGCCGTGCAATCGACGCCGAGGGTGGGCACGGCGACCCCGCTGTCGAACAACGGCGAATACACCAGCTTTCCAATCCCGAACCGGTCAAATCCCCTGCCCGCGGTCGGCGAAATCGAATTGCTGGATGAACTTGCAGGCAGGGCAAATTCCGGGATTGCGATCGACATCCCCAACGGCATCGGGTTCTGCCTCTACATTACCCGCGAATGCCTCGACGCCGTGTGCGAGCTCTCCGACGACTTCTATCGCGGCTATCTCGAAGACGTCGACTTCTGCCTGCGCGCAGCGGAGGCCGGCTTCCGCAACGTGTGCATTCCTTCGGTTTTCGTCGGGCACGAGGGCTCGCGCTCGTTTCTGGGCGAGAAGCGTTCGCTCGTGATGCGAAATCTTCGCGTTCTCGAACACCGTTACCGGCGCTATGCGACGGACTGCGCCGCATTCCTGCTTGCCGATCCACTCCGCGATTGCCGCGCCGCGCTTGAGCTCAAGCTGCTCACGAACCAGCAGGTCGCCGCCGGCCCATCCGTCATCCTCTGCGGCTCGTTCGCCGGCCGCGCAATTGCCATCAGGCGCTGCCGGCAGTTGGCGGCAGAGGATCAGCACGGTGTGATCGTGCAGATCCGCTCCGAGGGACAACGCCAGCTGGCTGCGATGTTCGATCCGGATGGCGGAGCGCCGCAGTCGATCGTACTCGACGTTGCGACGCCTGAGGGCCGCGAAGCTCTTCTGAAGTCTCTCGCCGATCTCGGAATCCGATCGCTCGAGATCGCAGAGCCGAACCGCATTCCCGGCGCATGTCTGGCGCAGCTCACGCAACACTTTGCCTACGACCTCCTGATCACCGACACCGCGCTTGCAACGCGCGCGGCGGTTGGATCAGGCGTTCATCCGGACTGGGCAAGCCTGGTCGCCGGGGCGCGGCGCGTGACTGCGATCGATGACCACGGCGCGGCCTTTTCGGAAGGGGTTCTCGGCCTGCAAGCCGTGAGGCTGAGCGACCCGCCCGCGCCGCCGGCGCTGTATCCCGCCGTGAGCGGCCCCGCGCGTCTCGGCCTGCTGGTCCTGCATGCCAACGCCGCGGAATTTCGCTTCATACGAGCGTTGAGCGATCAACTGGCCGACGCCGACGAAGACGTCGAGATCATCGTGCTGGGAAGTACCCTCGACGATCTCAAGCTGATGCAGCGCACCAATGTCATCGTCACCGGCGATATTGCCGTCGACGACGTCGCCACGCTCATCGAAGGTCACGGCATCACGAAATTGGTTCTCGACATCGGCGAACCAGCGTTTGGCCATCCGCTGGTGGACGCGCTGCTGGCAACCGGCCTGCCGATCGCCGCGACGGAATGGAGCCCGACGCCTCCGGGGCGCGGCCGAAGCACGGACCTGCAGCTGCAGCCAGGCTTTGATGCCGATGCAACGTTTGCTGCCGTACGCGACTGGGCGGTCGATGACGTCCTGCTACAACCCGATCGGAGGAGCGGTCGACACCGGCGGCAGGTTGGCACGCGGTTTCCATGATCGCGGCGGCCATGCAAGCGAAGAGAACGGCGTCGAATCCAGCCCCAGTAGCGGGCTGTAATAGGGATCGTCGAGCAGCACCTCGCCCCATTTCGCGCGCAGGATCGACAGCTCGCGCCTGAAGCGTGCCCTGCGATCCGGCGCGGAATCGCGACCGCGGCTTGCCGACTCCAGATGAACGAGTTTCGCGTCCGGCGTGAACACGATCCGCTTTCCGAGCTGGCGCAGCTTCAGGCACAAATCGATATCGTTGAAGCTGATCGGAAAGCGGATCTCGTCCATGCCGCCGACGGCCACGAAATCGCGCTTGCGCATCAAGAGGCACGCCCCCGTCACCGCCGAACATTCGTGCGCCACCTGAAGCAGATCGCCATAACCGGGATCACCATCCATCCGGTCGTTGAAAGCGTGCGCGGCCGAGAAATTGGCCCCCAGCACCACTCCACCGTGCTGCACGACGCTGCTCGGCCATAGCAGCTTTGCACCGACGGCTCCGACATCGGGAGCGGCGAGCCGCCACAGCATCTCCGCCAACCAGCTGTCGTCGAGCGCCTCGACGTCATTGTTGAGAAAGCAGATGTTCTCGGTATCGACGCAAGCGACGGCGGCGTTGTTGATGAATGCGAAGTTGAAGGGCCCCTCGACCGAGATGACGTCGATTTCCTGCGCGGACAAGCTGTCCAGATAGTCCAGCGTTTCCGGCTCGGTCGAGCTGTTGTCGACGACAAGGATCCGGGCGTTCGTCTCATTTGCCGCCGGCATGACCGTCTCGATGCATCGCTTGAGCAGCTCGGCGCGATTTCTGGTCGGGATGATGATGGTGGTGCGCTCGTTCCAATCGACGGCGCGCTTGACCTGAACGGCCGGAAGAAGGCCCGCTTTCCGCGGCTCGACATTGGCCTCGATGCCGGCCCTGGCAAAATACGCCTTGCTTGCGGCGACCAGTTCGGCGGTGGCGGCCGATGCATCGATCCGCGGCAACGCCGCAACCGATCCCGGAAGATGATAGGTTCGATCCGGCTCCGCGCAGCAAAGGAAGATGTCGTAGAGCGACGTCGCCGATCGCAGCGCTTCCACGGCAGGCTCCCGACGCACCGCAAAACAATACGCCCCATAGCCCTGCTCGAGCGCGCGCTCGAGATCGAATGCCGAAAGCGCCAGCGGCCAGACAGCGCCGGCGCCCGCAGCGACCTCGACGTCGCCATAGACCATATCGCAGCCGGGTTCGGACGCGAAGAGATCGGCGAAGCGTTGCAAGGCGTCTTCCGCGAGGATCGTTCCGCTCAGACAAAACACAAAGAACGCACTGCCGGCGGCATCGCCCTCGACAAACTCGCGCGCTGCTTTCGGATCGAATTGACTGAACGCCCGCGCCGGCAGGGACACCGCCGACCAGGCGGAGTGCCGTTGGGCTTCGAGGCTTTCGATGCTCTCGTCCACCCTGACATCGCCGATCAGGACGACTGCCGCCTCGGATGCAACATCAGACTGTTCAGATTGTGTCGTCGGCAAGAAGCGCTCTTTCCAGCCGCGATAGGCGTGAAACGGCATCGAGGCCGGCAGCACCCGGTCGAACAGCTCTCCACGAAGCCGCTCGCTATCCCAGCGCCCGAGATCCGCGAGCGTTTGCTCCAATCCGCGATCGAAAGCGACAAAGGAAATCGGCTCCGAGATCAGGCTCCGTCCCGAAATCGTCCGCGCGGATAGTCCGCGCATGCGACCGTCCGCAAAATGCTCGGGCAGATGAAAATCGATCCGGCGGCCGACGCCGAACTCGCCGCCCCGCGCAACGTTGGTCCACCCGGTCGGCTTCACGGTCATCACCGGGCGTTGCGCGATCAGGATTTCGATGTCCTCGTCGATGTCCTGAGCAAGCCAGCCTTCGAAGCGCAGACCTCCGACCCACTCGATATCGCCGATCCGGTGCCATCGCGCTTCCGGCGCAGCGACATCGCAGCGAATCGGAGCACCGACGGGAGTGCCGATATTTGCCAGCCTTGCCTCAATGATCCCGGCGTTCGCGCTGACCTGATCCTGCACGTTGAACGTAAAGCCAAATCGAGCGTCGCCGATCCCGGCGTCGGCAAGCTCTGTTACGAACTCGTCACACAATGATGACATGTATGGCTCGCCGTCGACGAGCAGGTCGACAGTGTAACGCCGGCCGAGATCGGCGCGATCATAGACAAACCCGGAAAACGTCGTGCGATCGGATCTGGAGAACCGCGTTTGCAACGACGCGTATTCAGCTCCTGAGGGCTTCTGCTTGCTAATCGTCTTCATGCTCATGTCCACCCTCAAACGGCAGCTCGAATGTCGGTCGATTTCAAGTTGAGAATGTGTCCATGGTGCGCCCGAGGTGACTAGCGGGCGCTCAGCTGCACTGGGGCGATCACCGTTTGCACAAAAAGCCGCCGACCTCCAACACAAACTATGCGTTATAAAACTTGGCGTTGTCGGCGCCAATTGTGCTAGTGCTAACTCCTCCTCTCCACACTGATCGACGAGCGGATTCATGAAGATTGCAATGGTTGGAACGGGATATGTAGGTCTCGTGTCCGGAGCGTGTTTTGCCGATTTCGGCCATCAGGTCGTTTGCGTCGACAAGGACGCCGGCAAGATCGAAGCCCTGAAGCGCGGCAAGATCCCGATCTACGAAACTGACCTCGATAAGCTCGTCGACACCAACGCCGCGGCCGGACGGCTGACCTTCACGACGGAGCTCGCGGGCGCCGTCGCGGACGCCGATGCCGTGTTCATCGCTGTCGGAACGCCCTCGCGGCGCGGCGACGGCCATGCGGACCTGAGCTACGTCTATGCTGCTGCCAAGGAGATCGGCGCGGCGCTCAAGAAGTTCACCGTGGTGGTGACCAAGTCGACCGTGCCCGTGGGCACCGGCGACGAGGTTGAACGCCTGATCCGCGAAACCAATCCCGACGCCGATTTCGCCGTTGCGTCGAACCCCGAATTCCTCCGCGAAGGCGCCGCAATCCAGGATTTCCGCCATCCCGACCGCATCGTCGTCGGCACCGAGGACGACCGGGCCAAGAGGGTGATGGGCGAAGTCTATCGTCCGCTCTATCTGAACCAGGCGCCGATCCTCTATACCGCGCGACGCACGGCGGAATTGATCAAATACGCCGCGAATGCCTTCCTTGCCACCAAGATCACCTTCATCAACGAGATCGCCGATCTCTCCGAGAGGGTCGGGGCGAACGTGCAGGAGGTCGCGCGCGGCATCGGGCTCGACAACCGGATTGGAACCAAGTTCCTGCATGCCGGCGCCGGCTATGGCGGCTCCTGCTTCCCGAAGGACACCCGCGCGCTGTTCAAGACCGCGCTCGACCACGACGTCCAGCTGAAAATCGTCGAGGCCACGCTGACCGCGAACGACAACCGCAAGCGCGCGATGGCGCGCAAGGTCGCCAACGTGCTCGGCGGCGAGCTGCGCGGCAAGACCATCGGCGTGCTCGGCCTGACCTTCAAGCCCGACACGGACGACATGCGCGAGGCGCCCTCGATCCCGCTGATCAACGGCCTGATCGACTTCGGCGCCAAGGTTCGTGCCTACGATCCCATCGGCATGGAGCAGGCGCGCAAGGAATTGCCGGAGATCGAGTACTGCAAGGATGCCTATGAATGCGCGCGCCAGGCCGATGCGCTGGTGATTGTGACCGAGTGGCGCCAGTTCCGCGCGCTCGATCTCAAGCGCATCAAGCAGGAGATGAAGCATCCGGTCGTCGTCGACCTGCGCAACATCTACCGTCCGGACGAGATGGCCGCGCACGGCTTCACCTACGACAGCATCGGTCGGCCGCGCTGAGCGCTCGCGCCTGGCGACGATAGCCGCCGGCCGGTTCAATCCTGGAGCCTTGGTTCTGATCAAATCAGAACCAAGGCTCTTTTCTTGTCTGACGCGTTTTCTTCACGCGCACGGGCATCCACTTCCGAAGCCGTCCTAAGCGTGGGCGGGCGCGCCAAGCTGGACAAATGCATCCAGTTCGCGCGCCAGCGCTTCCCGCCAGGTCGGCATCGCCACGCCGAACTGCGCCTTCAGCCGCGACAGATCCAGCCGCGAATTGCCCGGACGGACCGCCTTGGTCGGAAAATCGGCCGCTGCGATCGGAGCGACGTTCTCGACCGCCAGCGTGACGCCGCGAGACCTCAGCCCGCCGACAATGGCGGTTGCGAAGCCGTGCCAGCTGGTTTCGCCGGCGCAGACGAGATTGACGACACCGCCCCGGCGCACGAGCTGATCGTGCAACGTGGTGAGGTTCGGCAGGACGATGCCGGCGACCGCACCGGCGATCGCTGATGCCGTGGTCGGCGCACCGATCTGATCGGCCACGATCCGCAGCTCCTTACGCTCGCCGGCGAGCCGCGCGATGGTGCGCAGGAAATTCGTGCCCTTTGCGGCATAAACCCATGAGGTGCGCGCGATCAGATGCGCCCCGCCCGCCGCCTGGATCGCGACATCACCGGCAAGCTTGCTGGCGCCGTAGACCGACAGCGGTTCGGTCGGGCTGTCCTCGCGCCACGGCCTGTCGCCAGAACCATTGAAGACGTAGTCCGTGGAGAAATGCACCAGCGGCACGCCGTTCGTTGCAGCCCATTTGGCGATCGCTTCAGGTCCCTTCGCGTTGACCAGGAACGCCAGCTCACGCTCGTCCTCGGCGCGATCGACG
Organism: Bradyrhizobium sp. USDA 4502; assembly: GCF_054063355.1. Taxonomy (NCBI): domain Bacteria; kingdom Pseudomonadati; phylum Pseudomonadota; class Alphaproteobacteria; order Hyphomicrobiales; family Nitrobacteraceae; genus Bradyrhizobium; species Bradyrhizobium sp. USDA 4502. Next base: position 1,607,742 of record NZ_JBSSGF010000001.1, on the reverse strand, counting down.
GCGGTATAGGCCGCCGGATTGATGATGAGATCGGGCTTCAGACTCTCAAGCTGGCTCGTCAGCATCTCCGGCTTCGACAGATCGAACTCCGCGGTGGGCGGCGCGATGATCGTGCCGTGGCTCTCCAGCAAAGGCTTGAGCGCACTGCCAACCTGGCCGCGTGTTCCCGTCAACAAGATCCGCATCAGATTTGTCCATAGGTCGGAAGGTTGCTGGCGTCGGCGAGGAGCGGCGCGTCCGCATCCTTGGCCGACAGCTGTGGCTTGTCGACGCCCCACTTGATCCCGATCGCGGGATCATTCCACCGGATCGAGAGCTCGTCCTTGGGACTGTAGAAATCATCGCATTTGTAGAAGAAGTCGGCGGTCTCCGAGAGCACCACGAAGCCGTGGGCGAAGCCGCGCGGCACCCATAATTGCCGGCGGTTCTCCTCGCTCAATTCGACCGCGACATGCTTGCCGAAATTCGGACTGCCGACGCGCACGTCGACGGCAACGTCCAGCACCTTGCCGCGCAGCACAGAGACGAGTTTGCCCTGGGTGACCGGGTTTTGCAGATGCAGCCCGCGCAGCACGCCATAGGCCGACCGGGACATGTTGTCCTGCACGAACGGACGCGTGATGCCGTGCTCGACATAACGCGGAGCCTGGTAGGTCTCAAGGAAGAAGCCGCGCTGGTCGCCGAACAGCTTCGGCTCGACGATCAGGACTTCAGGAATCTCGGTCTTGATGACGTTCATCTAACATTTGTTCCAGTTTGACGCGCTTGAAATGTTAATTTCCTTCTCATAACAAACTTGTGCAGCGCACGCTATATGTTATGTTCTGATAGTCAAATTGTGAGGGACCATGAAAGGCATTATCCTTGCCGGTGGCACCGGCTCGCGCCTCTATCCGGTGACGACAGTCGTCTCCAAGCAACTGCTGCCCGTGTTCGACAAGCCGATGATCTACTATCCGCTGTCGACGCTGATGCTGGGCGGAATCCGCGATATCCTGATCATTTCCACGCCGCAGGACAAGCCGCTGTTCCAGCGCTTGCTTGGCGATGGCAGCGAGATGGGTGTCCGGTTCGCCTATGCCACGCAGGAGACCCCGCGGGGTCTTGCCGACGCCTTCATCGTCGGACGCGACTTCATCGGTGATGACTCCGTTGCCCTTGTGTTAGGGGATAACATTTTCTATGGCCACGGCCTGCCGAGCATGCTGTCGTCCGCCTCGATCCGCAAGAAAGGCGCCACCGTGTTCGGCTATGTCGTGAACGCGCCTGAACAGTACGGCGTGATCGAGCTGGACGGCACCGGCCGGGCGCTCTCGATCGAGGAGAAGCCGAAGCGGCCGAAATCCAACGTCGCGGTCACCGGCCTCTACTTCTACGACAATGATGTGGTCGACATCGCGGCCGGCATCAGGCCATCCCCGCGCGGCGAGATCGAGATCACCGACGTCAACAAGGCCTATCTCGAACGCGGCGACCTCTATGTCGAGGTGCTCGGCCGCGGCTTTGCCTGGCTCGACACCGGCACCCATTCCTCGCTGGTCGAGGCCAGCCATTTCGTCCAGATCCTGGAGCAGCGCCAGGGCCTGCGCATCGCCTGCCCCGAGGAGATCGCGCTGCGCCAGGGCTACATCTCGCTCGAGGCGTTCGCGAGGGTCGCACAGAAGACCGCCAAGAGCAGCTACGGCGAGTACCTGCTGTCGGTCTACCGCTCATTCCACGGCGAGCCGCGCGCGGCGGAGGTATTCAAACATGCGGTTTAAGGGATCGACGATCTTCGTCACCGGCGGCGCCGGCTTCATCGGCTCCGCCGTGGTCCGCCACCTGCTGCGCGACACCCACGCCCGCGTCGTCAACATCGACAAGCTGACCTATGCGGCAAACCTGGCCTCGCTGCCCCGTGCCGCCGAAAGCCTGAATTACACCTTCGAGAAGGCCTGCATCTGCGAGGCGCAGAACCTGCGCCGGCTGTTCGAGAAATATCAGCCCGATGCTGTGATGAACCTTGCCGCGGAAAGCCATGTCGACCGCTCGATCGACGGCCCCGGCGAATTCATCCAGACCAACATCGTCGGCACCTTCACGATCCTGCAGGAGACGCTGCGCCACTGGCGTTCGCTCTCGCCCGAGAAGCGCGACCGGTTCCGCTTCCTGCATATCTCGACCGACGAGGTGTTCGGTTCGCTCGGCGACGAAGGGCTGTTCACCGAGACCACGGCATATGCGCCGAACTCGCCCTATTCGGCCAGCAAGGCATCGTCCGATCACCTGGTGCGGGCCTGGCGCGAGACCTACGAGCTGCCGACCCTGGTGACCAACTGCTCCAACAATTACGGCCCCTATCACTTCCCCGAAAAGCTGATCCCGCACATGATCATCAAGGGGCTCGCCGGCGAGCCACTGCCGGTCTATGGCGACGGCAAGAACATCCGCGACTGGCTGTTCGTCGAGGATCACGCCAAGGCGCTGACGCTGGTGCTGGAGCGCGGCGAGGTCGGCGAGACCTACAATGTCGGCGGCCGCAACGAGCGCACCAACCTGCACGTGGTCGAGAGCATCTGCGACCTGCTGGACGAGGTCGTGCCGGCCGCGGCAGGCCCGCGCCGCCAGCTGATCAATTTCGTCGCCGACCGGCCCGGCCACGACCGCCGCTATGCCATCGACGCCACCAAGCTCGAAACCGAGCTCGGCTGGCGCGCCGAGGAGAATTTCGAGACCGGCATCGCCAAGACCGTGCGCTGGTATGTCGACGAGCAACCCTGGTGGCGCGCCATCCTGGAGGGCGGCTACAAGGTGGAGCGCGTCGGCCTGAACCAGTAGTCGCCGATCTTTCCAATCACCGGCGTGGATGGCCAACAGGACGTCGAGAAGCGCGATGACGACTCAACCAGATATCATCGCTGCTTGACGAGCCGCGACCGCCTTCCGACGGTGGATTGGCAGCCACCCGCCAGACAACAACTCGAGAAACCACGGAATCCCGTCATGAACATCGCAATGGACGGTCAGGAACTGACACTGTTCAAAAGTTTCGTGGACCTCTCGACGCGGTATCTGGAATTTGGCTCGGGAGGAAGCACTTGGCTGGCCTGTCAAACCAAGAAGGAGTGGGTCATTTCCATTGATTCCTCCGCGGAATGGCTCGCCAACGTTGCCGACGCCACGGGCGACGCGAGCACCAAGCCTTTGCTGCTGCACGTCGATATCGGCAAGCTGCGCGAGTGGGGTTATCCCGTGGAAAAGGACAAGGAGCGCTCGTGGCCCGAGTATCACGAACGTGTCTGGGAGCGTCCGGAAAGCAAGACCGCCGACCTGTATTTCGTTGACGGCCGGTTTCGCGTGGCTTGCTTCGTACAGTGCGTGCTTCACGCCGCACCGGGAGCCTTCATCGCAATTCACGACTTCGAGAATCGTCCCCACTACCATTCGGTGCGGACGGTCGCTCGCGAAATCGCGCGCGCCAACAACATGTCGATCTTCCAAAGGCCGGCAGAGATTGATCTCGTCGCCGCACAGCAGTTGCTTGCGAAATACCGGCTGGAACCGCTGTAGCCGATCGCTGCGGCCAGAGTAGCCGATCGCGGCGATCAAGAATCACTTCAAGCACACGATCGGGCGCGCCGCCTGGCGCGCCCTCCTCCAGCGAGGACATCGCTGTTCCCTTGAATTCAGCCCTGAATCAGTTTCTTCAGCTCCGGAAGAAACCTCTGGATCGTGGCGTCTTCGACATCGTTGCGATCGCGCAACGTGAAGAATTCCATTGCGCGGATCTTTTCAGGATCTCCATCGCCGAGCGGCCTGCCCCGCTCACGCTTCTTCAGCAATTGCTGCCGCGACTTCGTGTAGTAGTGATTGATCACGAGCTTGTTCCGCTTCGGAGCAGTGCAGCGCCCGCCGATCGGGAAGACAGGCGTGCCGTCCTCGTGAACGTAGCAACCCAAGACAAGCGATTGATGGGGATGCAGATAGGACACGATGGTGTCAGGCCGCACGATTGACTTCATGATGAAATGATCCGGGAAATCGTCCGGAGCACGACGCGTGAAAGATTCGATGCACAGACCGGCCGGCCTCGCGTCGTGACCGTTCGACCCGAAGTTCAACCAATGCACCGCCACCGCCGGCGCCGGCCCGAGCTCGGTCAAGACGTCCTTGATGTTGCCGGCCTGCGTCGGAAACAGATACTCATCGGCATCGATGAAGGCGCACCATTCGGCACAATTGCGGTAGCTGTCGATCGCATGCGAGAACGCGCGCATCTGGCCGAATTCCCCTTCCACGAAATGATAGGTGATCATTTCGGGCCACGGGAAGGACTCGATCACGGCACGAGTATCATCAGTGCTGCCGTTGTCGTAGAGGTAGAAGTGATCAACGCCGACCAGTTTGTGGAAGTGTAGCCATTCCAGCAGATCGTCGCCTTCGTTCTTGATGGCGCACACCACCGCCAAGCCGTGCTTCTTGCGATCGACCCCGGCGTAGAGCTTCTTGGCCTCCATCACGCGCAGGAGGCCGGCAAACTCTCGCCGCAGATTTTCACTTTTCGGGGCCGCAATGAGCGCGGCAAGATAGACATCCTGCGCTTCATGGGCGGACCCCATATTGAGGGCCGCGATTGCCAGGCGATGCAACACCCGCGAGTCGGATGGCATCTGCTTGACGAGGTCGAGAAGGATTCCACGCGCTCCGGCGAAATCGCATGCCTGCACAAGCGCCGCCGCCTTTGCAAACTGGAATTCCTTGTAATCACCGAATTGCTGCTCCAACTGCTTGACCGATTGGATCAGCTCGTCGGGCTTCGGATTTGCGATCCGCCCGGAAAAGAACTCTCTAAGCCTTGTCTCGATCTCACTTGCTGGAAGCGTATCGAGATTCACGCCTGAGCTGAAACTAGACAATGCTGGAATTTCCATGTCCAACCTGAGCCGCTCCACGAGATCAACAAGCTATTAACATTGGTTCGCACCACGAATTCCCTATTAGCGCACATATCCTACAAGAATAAGGCTATAACACGCAGTGCTCACAATTAACTCTTGTAAGGTTATTTCGAGGAAAATCAATACAATAGAGCAAGGGGCTCGACGTCATTTGCACGAAAACCGCGTCACGGGACCGGAACGATCGGAGATCGCCGATGGACGACGGGAATGAAGCAGTCCGCTAGTCGTTCGGGCTTACAAGAACGATGCTTTTGACATCGTTATCCGCAAGCCTCCCGCCCGGCGCGTTCAGCTTTTTGAGTTCCAGCACCCTGCTGCGGCTGCGGCACGCTCCAGACCTCTCGTCGGCGCAATTCGATCGGACGCCAGGCTCCCAGCCGACGAAGCGATGAAGCAATCGCTCGGTCTCCATCCCAATCAAGGCCCCGTTCCGATTGTGTCGGAACGGACAAGACTGGCCTTGCATTGCTCGATCAGCGCCAGCGAACCGGCCGGGTCCGATCGTTCGACTCCACCGTCCGGTGTTCTACATGATAGGGCGCGTAGATCTGCTTCACCCAATAGTTGAAGTTCGGGTGCAGCTTCACGAAGTCATAGAATGAATCGCCGAAATTCGACGGACTGAGGCAGGTCTTGTTCTGAGGCCGTGACGCGATTGCATTCAGGCAATACGACATCATGCAAGCCTTTGTCTCGCTCTCTGCCACCTTGCTCAGACTTCGGAAACTGTTGGTTGAATGAAGTCGGTACAGATAGCGGTCGGTCTCGAGATAGGTCGGCTCGACCTTGGTTACCGCGCGCAACGCAAAGTCCCAGTCATGGCAGTATTTGAGATCGGCAAGCCAACCCACCTGCCGCAGCAGTTCACGGCTGAAGACAAAGTTTCCGGTCGATGCCGCGATCTGAGAATCCAGAAATGTCCATGACAACGGCGCACCTGCGATCTGGGCCCGATCGATCGCATAGCGCAGGCGCGTTGGAAACTGGAAGTTGCTGATCGACTTTCCATGTTCGTCGATTGGCTCAACCGCCGAGAAGCCGAAGAACAGCCGATCATTGGCATGCTTATCCGCGAACAGCCGAACCCGATCCTTGGAAAAGGCATCGTCCGAATTCAAAAGGAAAATCATGTCGCCGTTCGTCAGCGATAATGCCCTGTTCCAGGTGTAGTGGGCGCCAAGATTTTGAGGGTTCTTGAGCAGCTTGCAGGAAACAAAGCGCTTTCCGAACGACCTCTTCTTGATGACCCTCTGCGCGACTTCAAAACTCTTGTCCGGCGAATTGTCGTCTACGATGACGAGCTCGATGTCGGCAAACGTCTGTTGATAGACAGTCTCAAGGCATTCCTCAAGATACTGCTCATGCTTGTAGCACGCGATGACAACACTTGCGAGCATCGGTGGCGACCTCAACGTCTCACGATGATCGAGTGGCGAGACCGCACGAGTGCACTAGTCCCGTCGCCGACCTCCAGAACCGCGAGTTGATATTCACCATCCGGCAAATCTCGAATCGAGAAGGACAGCTGGAAACCGAAATAGCAGTCCTTGCTCTCGGCCTTCATATACTCCTTCACGTCCACGCGCTCGTGCCAATCTACGATCAGACAATAGCCGCCGTTTGCTGCGCCATCCGGAGTAAGCCCCGACAGGACCAGGAATCCCGTTCTCTGTCGGCTGGCCTCAAAGGCGTTGCCCGCGCAAATCCATCCCCGCACCAATATCTCATAGCGCGGATCGACAATCACCCGTTCGCCGGTTTGAGAATTGATGTTCTCGATCACCAGCAACGAACCTGCCGGATTACCGGACGCGCCTTCTGCCTCCACTGGCGTGCCGCTTCTTACGCGCTGCACCCCCGAATGGGTGAGGCCCGACCGGTGCAGGCTTGCGAGCACTTCGACATGCGTCGAGGCTTCTTTTACCGCCCACTCAAGCTCCTGCCTACTCAGGCAATCCAGCAAATCCGGGCTATTTCGAATCTGGGCCGAAATGGGCTCAGCCGAAGCGACCCTTCGCACGACCTCGAGAAACGCCCGTCCATGGCGCGAATCCGGCTCGAGATGCGCACCTTCCGCCCACTCGTTCCAGGAATTGATAAACACCAATGATTCGGAAAAGCTGTTGCCCTTGGCACGCAGGGTTGCATCGCGAAGCCAAACCTCAAACGCTTCCGGACTGGACCTGGTAAAGACGTGACCGCGCGGCCCCTTGCGAGGCGTATTGTCCCAACGCGGCATCACCGCAGGAAAGAACGGGAAGTCGTAGATCTTGCCGATCGACGATCGCATGGCATCGACATAGTCGTACACCTTTCCAGCGAAGGTCGGCGGTGCATCGACTTCGGTCGGCGGCACCTCCCTTGTCGAGACCGTGTGCGGAGGAAACTCGATTGCCGCGTCGCAATTGACGTCGCGCGGATCGAACTCTCCGAACGTCATCGCATTGCAAATGAGAAGCTCGCCGATTCCGAGTTCTCTGGCTCGCTCGCGCCAAATCTCGAACAAGCGCTGCTTGTCCGGCAACAATGACGGCCTGTAGATGACGATGACCTTTCGACCGTCGACAGTTATGTAGCGCTCATCGAGCAGCAGGTCGGCCATGTCGTCGATAAAGCGGACATCGTCGTCCAGGGAGTGGTTTTGTCCCAACAGAAGCTCAGCGTCCGAGCCGTCCCACCGACGAGACCAATTCTCGTTTGCCCAGCAAATGCAGAAAGGCAGGTTCGGCTCGCCGTCCTCGAGCAGCAGCTGAAGCGGCTTTTCCAATAACCTTCGGCCCTGGAACCAATAGACGTAGTAGCAAAATCCATCGATGCCATACTGGCGCGCCAGCTCGCCCTGCTGACGACGCGTTTCCGGCAGCCGGACGTCATAGAATCCAAGATCGGCCGGCAACCATGGGGACTCGTGTGCCGGAAACTGGGCACGCATGCGCGCGACGTTGGTCCACTCGGTAAACCCTGGCCCCCACCACCTGTCATTTTCATCAAATGAATGGAATTGCGGGAGGTAGAAGCAAATGTAGCGCACCTCCTTGGGAGGCGCGTCCGCCAGTCCAGCAACGATCCTGTTGTTGCTCGGAAACAACAAGTCGTCGTAGTCCGCGGTCGAGAACCCCAGCGCGACGATCAATTCGCCTGGCGTATAGTTCTCGAACAGGGGTATTTCGTAGTACTCGCCATCATTCAGGCTGATACGCAGATAGATCTGCGCACGCTTAGGCTCCACAAGCGCATTTCTCAGGGCGCGCGCCAAGCGACGGCGCACTCCCGGCGCGGATAGATCGATACGAAATCCGGGACGTCCGATCACGCTCCGCGGACCTACGCGGGCCGGCATAGATCGGCCTGTCCGTCCCTCCTCGACACAGTGGGAACCAACAAAAAGCGCGATCGAAACGGTTGAAGCGGGCGACTGGGCATCGACAATCCAACCCGAAATCCCACGCCCCGAATACTCCAGTATCGCGCCGCGCAGACGCGATCCTGACTGGAGATCGCCTACGTCGGGATCCAGGAACAGGCTCTGCGGATGGTCGTCCTGCTGAACCGGACTGGCAACGGGCAACATATCCTTTGTATCCCTGACGCTCCGTTCGACCATCTTGTTCATTGCCACTCAATCTCCTGCCAACGCTCAGCGCCGGGTCCAGTTTCTCTTTCCCGGTCGCGCGGAAGTTCGATCCCGAGATCACGCTGCCTGACATGCCCGGATCGTGACCTCTTGATCCTTATCGATCATCTCCACACAACCAGAGGTACAATGAACATTTCTTCCGCGAACGCAACATTAGCGCAATCTCTCTGTCGTCGATGTGAAAACCATTGTTAGTTCTGCCTAGATTGTCACGCGGACTTGCCCGCTTCCGTGCCTTCGCGCTCAAAAACAAAGCTGTCCATCATCTCTGCCGTTGCCTGCGCGCGACGCGATGCCGCCTCCAACAATCTCAGCCAACGCTCTCGCCCATTGCCTGCAGACGACGTCGCGCGCCTTCGTTGTTCTGCTGTGCCGCTTGTCGATACCAGTGCAACGCCTGATCGCGGTCCTGCGCGATGCCGTCGCCGGCGCGCAGCGCATCGCCAATCGCGAGTTGGGCTTCGACCATGCCCTGCTTCGCCGCGGCCTCGAACCATTCGGCTGCCTTCGCCGGATCGGCGTCGCACCCCTGTCCCCGGCCGAGCATCACGGCAAGGTTGTATTGCGCCGTCCTGTGGCCCTGGCGCGCCGCCGCCTCGTACCACGTGACGCCCTTGGCGAGGTCCTGCTCGACGCCCTGCCCGGTGCAATACATCACCGCAAGCTTGAACTGCGCCGCGGCATTGCCGCCGTCCGCGGCCTTGACGATCCAGCCGGCGGCGGCCTGCGGATCCTTGAGGCCGCTCTTGGGATCGGAATACAGCAGCGCCAATGTGTGCTGGGCCTCGACGTGGCCGGCGCTCGCCGCGCGTTTGAACCATTGGGCTGCGGCCGGAACGTCGACGGCGCCGCCGGATCTCCCCATGTGAAGCCCGCCCAGCTGAAATGCCGCAGCCGGATGGCCCGCCTCGGCAGCGTCGGTCAGCAGCGCACGTGCCTGCGCAAGACGCTCCGCGGACGGTTCATCCTGGGTAAGAAACATCGCATAGGCCGTCTTCGCATCGGCATCGCCGCCGTCGGCCGCCTTGCTGAGCCACTCCGCCGCACGTGCTTGATCGCGCGGCACGCCGTTGCCCGCCGAGTAGAGCCGGCCGAGCTGCACGCCGGCGGCGCTAATGCCTCCTTCGGATGCGCGCTCGAACCACTTGATCGCAGCGGCGACATCGCGCGCCACGCCCCTGCCATTGAGATAGAACACCGCAATGTTGTGGGCCGCCGTGGCATGGCCGCCCTCCGCCGCACGCTCGAACCATTTCGCAGCCTGGCGAATGCTCGGCGGAACGCCGGTGCCGGTGGCATAGAAGCGTCCGGTCAGGAACTGCGCCTGCGTATCGCCGCGCTCGGCCGCCTTCTCGTACCAATACGCCGCCTCGCGCAGATCCGGCTCGGCGGCAGTCCCGAGCGCATAGAACTCAGCCAGCGCCTGGATCGCCGGCAGGAAGTCCTTCCGCGCCGCCTTGCGCAATGCGGTCTCGGCCCTGTCGAGATCCTTGACAGCCCCTTTGCCGCTCAACCGCAACAGTGCAATGTTGTAGAGCGCGATCGTATCGTCATGCGCAGCGGCGCTCTGGAACAGCCGTGCGGCCTCTTCGACATTTTCGGGGAGCCCGGTGCCCTTGAGGCACATGAAAGCCAGCGCAACCTGTGCGCGAACATGTCCCTGTTCCGCGGCCTTGTGATACCAGATTGCGGCCTGCGCGAAATCGACGGGAACGCCCCGCCCCTGATAATACACATCGCCAAGCGCGAACTCACCGGCCGCCGCCTTCTGCTCGGCCGCGGCCTCGTACCAGCGCAGGGCGGCAGCGTGATCTTTCGTGCAGCCTTGCCCGTTGGCGTACATATCGCCAAGGATCGCTTGCGCCTCCGCTTTGCCGGCCTCCGCCGCCACCGATAACCAGAGGAACGCGGCGTCGATATCCCTGGGCACGCCGATTCCGTTCGGGAAAACCAGATCGTGGAGGTTGACCGCCTTGTCGCCCAGACGCGCCGCAGTGGATTGCCGCCACATCTCTGGCCTGTTCGGTCCAACCGTAGCGTTGACGCCGTTGAAGTAGATCAAGCCAAGCTGGAATTGGGCTTCCGTATGCCCCTTCAGGGCGGCGCGTTCGTACCACGCGACCGCATCCGGAAGGCTGCCGATAACGCCCTCGTTCCGCGCATAGAGCAGCCCGATCCGGTAATCCGCCTCCGGATCGCCGGCTTGCGAGGCGAGCCGCCAAAACCGCAACGCCTCGAGATATTGCCGGTTCTCGTACGCCTCCAGCCCCCGTTCAAACGGCTTCGAGTCTGAACGGGACGAGCCGGGGCGCAGCAAGTCGAGAAGGGAACGCGTAGATACCGTCATGGCTCGCGCATTGCTTCTTTTGCGCTGCGCAGCATGCCGCCGAGCAGATACATCGCCACCGAGCGGGTGCCGACATTGACATCACCCTGCAGCGTCATGCCGGGGATGAGGCGGAAGGTCTTCGGAACATCCTTGAAGTTGGTCTGGTCGACCGAACACCGCGCCTTATAGAAGGCGTCGACAGGCTTTCCATCATCGTCGTTCGTGAAGGCGCCTTCGCTGATCCAGCGAATCTTGCCTTCGGCCGTACCGTGCTCCGCCGCGTTGAACGCATCGACCTTCATCGTGCAGGGGTCGTTGGGCCGGACGAAGCCGACGTCGCGCGACAGGATCTGGATCTCCGCCTCGAGCCGCGTCTTGAGCGGCATCAGCGTGATGAAGGGATCACCCGGCTTCAGCACGGACCCGACCGAGAGCTTGGCGAGGGTCAAGACGACCGATGGCTCGGCAGCCGTCCACCGCACGAGGTCCTGATGCTTGATCGCCTTGTCATACTGTGAGCGGGCCGTATCAAGGTTGTTGCGCGTCGTGACCAGATCCTGGCTCAGCTGCGCGTTCCACTGCTCGGTGAAGGCGTTGCGATCCGCCTTCAAGGAATCCAGCTGGTGCTGCGCTTCAAGCAAAGTGTTGTGCGTGTTGTCGATCTGACGCAACAGCTCCAGGCGCGTGTCCTGCGACAGATACAGGTTCAGCTTGGACCCGCTGCCGCTTTCGGCGAGCGTCGAGCGCATGTCCTCGATCTTGCCGGCGATCTCGGCACGCTGACTGTACCGCTCGTCGTCCTTCTTCGACTTCTGGATCGTCGCTTCGGTTTGGCTGATCTTGGAATCGTAGCTGTTCACCTGTGCGTGGTACTGCGCGACGCGCTGGTCGTAGAGCGCCTTTTGCAAGGAGTTGTACCTGGTGACATCAGGATCGTTGGATTGGCCGTACGACAACGGCTTTCCGGACAATTCGGCCTCGTCCCGGGCGACCTGCGCCTCAAGGCTCGCAACCTGCAGCTTGTACTGCGTGACATCGGCAGCCGTGAACGTCGAGTCCAGAGTCGCGAGCAATTGTCCCGTCTCAACCTGCTGACCTTCCCGAACATCGATCGTCTTGATGATGGACGCGTCCAAAGCCTGCAGGACGTTGATCTGATCGACGGGAACGATCTTGCCGCCCACGCTCGTGATCACGCGATCGACGCGCGTGAAGCACATGATCGCCACGACGGCGGCGAGGAACCCCACCAGGACGAACAGCGTTGCGCGGGCCAGCAACGGCTCGGCGGCCTCGCGGATCGCATCGGTCTCGGACTGGAACTGGCGAACGGTCGCGAGCGAAGCTTGATTAGGAGACAAGGGTCGGACTCCTGAAGTTCTTTTCATTGCGGCCCGCCGGCGCAAGGTGAGTGTTCTGCTGGTACCAGAGCGAGCTGTAGATGTCGTTCCGTTCAAGAAGTTCCTCATGACGACCGATATCGTCGACGACGCCGCGGTTGAGAACGAGGATCGCGTCGGCCTTCGTCAGCGACGACAGACGGTGCGAGATGATGATCAGCGTGCGGCCATGGGCAATCCGCGAAATATTCGCGTTCACGATCGTCTCGCTCTCCGCATCGAGCGCGCTGGTCGCTTCGTCCAGGATCAGAATCGGCGGATTGACGATCAGCGCTCGCGCGATCGCGAGGCGCTGGCGCTGGCCTCCGGAAAGATTCGTGGATCCCTCGTAGATATAGGTCTCATAGCCTCGCGGCAGCTTGTCGATGAATTCCTCGGCACCGGCCAATCGCGCCGCCCTGACGATGTCATCGAAGGTCGCATCGGGCTTTGCGGCCGCAATATTCTCGCGGATCGTGCCGCTGAACAGGAAGTTCTCCTGCAGCACGACGCCGACGTTGCGCCGGAGATGGTCGACGTCGTATTCGCGGACATCGATACCGTCGACCTTGATCAGTCCGCCATAGTCGGAGTGCAGGCGTTGCAATAGCCGCGTGATCGTGGTCTTGCCCGAGCCGCTCTTGCCCATCACGCCCAGCGTCGTACCGAGCGGAATCTCGAAGGAAATATTGTTGAGCGCCGGCGACACCGCGCCCTTGTACTTGAACGTGACGCCGGAGAATTCGACCAGCCCCTTCAGCGGGACCCTCACACCATGGCCGGAGCGTCCCTCCTCGGCCGGCTGATTCACCAGCCTGCCGACGATCGTGACCGCGGTGCGCGCCTCGTCATATTGGTTGATGAGCTGGGCCATCTGCATCAGCGGGCCGGCAACGCGCTGCGACAGCATCAGAAAGGCAAACAGCGCGCCAACATAGACCGGATCGCCACTCGACACGGCCATGTAGACGCCGAACGCATAGGGAGCACTCACCGCCAGCCGCTCCAACGGCTTCACCAGCGTCTGGATGGCGGTTCCGGTCATGCCTTCCGCAAGCCGCGCCTTGGCGACGCGCGCCACCAGCACGTCCCACATGTGGCGCTGGCGCGCATCGAGCGCCAGCGATTTGATGGTCCGCATGCCGTTCAGGCTCTGGATCAGAAACGCTCCCTGTGCCCCTTCGGCCGCCAGGGTTGCCGAGGACTTCTTCCGATAGGCGGGCAGCATCACGATCAGCCAGGTCACGATCATCGCAGCAAAGGCAAGAACCATCAGCGTCATGAGCGGGCTGAAGAAGAACATGACGGGCAGGAAGAAGAACAGCGTCGTCGAATCGAGAATGGTCCCGAACAACTGCCCGGTCAGAAAGCCGCGAATTCGAAATACTTCGCGGATATCCCGGGAAATCAGGCCGACGGGATTCTGCTCGAAGTAGTCGATCGGCAGATTGAGCACCTTCTCGAACACGTAGGTCGACAGTTTGACGTCGAGGCGTGCCGTCAAACGCTGAACCAGATACTGCCGCAGGAACGAGAATGCCGCCTCGAACACGATGACCACGAGCATCGCAGTACACAGCACATAGAACGTGTTGTAGGCCTTGTAGAAGATAACCTTGTCCGAGAGCAGCCGCCAGAACATGATCGGTGCCAGGCCCATGAAGCCCAGGATCAGCGCCGCAATCGCGACGTCGCGCAGGATGCGCCGTTCGCGGAACAACAATGCGGTGACAAAGCCGAAGCTGAACGGCTGCGTCTCGTCGGAAATCTCATAGTCGCGCTTGGCCATGACGACGTCGCCCGACCAGATGTCCTCAAAGCGCGGTTGATCGATCACGAGCAGCGCGTCCTCGCTCGCGTTCGGATCCTGCAGGACCACCCGGGAGCTGTTCTCGTCGCCTTCGAGGCGCAGCAGCACCATGTGGCTGCCGTCGCGCAGCCGAACGATGGCCGGCAGCGCCCTCTTGAGATGGCTCAGACCCTTCCAGTCCAGCGTGACGGCCTTTGCCGTCATGCCCGAGGAATTGGCACACTTCAAAAGCTCGGCCAGCGTGACTTCCTGATCGCCCAGGAGGTTGTCGTGTATCAGCTGGGACGGGGTCAGATGCAAGCCATGCTGCCTTGCCACGATGACGAGACAAGCGAGGCCCGAAGGTGGCAGCGCCTCCACCGAAGGTGCGCCGACGAGCGAGAGGTGTTTGGTCATGGATGCCTCGAAGTTTCGACTGCGCAAGGTCCGGTCCCAGCGAGATATAACGTATCACTGTTAGTTCGCTAACGCAGCATTTTCAGCGCGTCACCCGAAAAAGATATGTTTCACGGCAGGCCGCGAAGCCAATTTCGAGCACGTTCTCGCGCGATTTAACCAGGGAACCTTATAACATTGTTTAACATCGACAAATCACGAGTCGGCGGTCACCGTCTCCTGGAAGTCGAATCCGCAGGCCTCCAGCTGCGGCCTGATCCGCTCGTCCCTGGCCTCCGGCATGAGTGCCAATGCACAGATCTCAAAATTCCCGCTCCGAACGGAAACCGTCGGAAAGCCGGCGCTGAGCAGCAGGTTTCCCATCCGCTCGGTCGAAAAGCCGGTCTTGTGCGCCATGTGATAGCGCCCCTGCTCGATCGCGCCGGAATGCCCGTAGATCATGTCCAATGGCCGGATCGGACCTGCCGGCGAGACGTAAGCGATCGCACCGAGACCGCGCGTCAACATGTGCTGCGCGACCGCCTCGAGGTCAGGAGACATGATCAGTGCGAATCCGTCCGGCTTGAGGACTTGGCGGAACTGGACGAACGTGGGGTGAACCTCATGGGCGTAGAGATGCTCCATGACATGAGAACACCAGATCGCGTCGAACGAGGCCGCCGGGAACAACCGGGCAACATCGGTAATCGACCCGACGACGTCGGGGTTCACGCCGCCGTCGACGTCTAATCGAATCTCGTCCCATTCATGCGATGTCAGGAGCGGCTGGATGCGCTTGGTAACCGTCGATCCAGCGCCGGCATTCAGCATTTTTTTCTTGGCCAATTCGAGAGCTCCGCGAGTTCGTTAAGCGGCTGAGTTCTGCAGCGATCGTTCGTCTTGAACAAAGGTGCCAGGGCCGCAGATAGCCATCGGGCGCAGCTCCGTTGTGTCAAGCAAGCGGCACGGCTTTACAAAAGCTACGTGGTCCGAATGTGACGAACTAACTTATAACATCCATTGGCGGAAATGCCCCGGGCGGAACTTGTGATTGATTCGATGCATCCGACGCGAATCGGCCGACAAAGTTCCAATCGGGATGCGCGCATGCGCTTCCCCTTGAGGCGAGCCGTCGAACTCATCGCAGGTGCGTCATGATCATCAACGGCAGCGTATTCGATTGTTCAATTTCAATTACCCGTTCCTGACGGCCATGCTGGCGATCAAAGAAAAAGGCGCCGCCTCAACCTCGGTTGGGGCGGCGCTTTCGCTTAGTGCAGACCTAGGATCTTACAGCTTGGTCGAGTTACCATCGTTGAAGATCAGGTATTCAATGTTGCTGATCTGGGTCACCTGACCATTGCTGAAGGTGATGTCCATAGAACCGTTCGATCCAGAGCTGATGTCGCTCACGTCGGTCGAAGCGTGATCCAGGAAGGTCAGGGAGTCCTTGTTGCCGCCACCGCCATCGATGGTGTCGCTGCTGGTGGCGTTGTTCAGGTAGAAATAGTCCTGACCGGAGCCGCCAACCATCGAGGCCGTACCGGTGTCGGAGCCGACGAACGAGTCCTTGCCGTCGCCGCCGATCAGAGTCTGCGTGCCGGAGCCGGCGACCAGCGTATCGTTGCCGGAACCGCCATGCAGCGTGTCGTTGCCGGCGCCGCCATAGAGCGAGTCGTTGCCGGCACCGCCGTCGAGCGAGGTCGCGTGCGACGCATCGCTGCCCGAATAGAGCACGTCCTTGCCGTTGCCGCCGAACTCAGCAGCAGTCTGGGCACCGCCGACAAGGAGGTCATTGCCGTTGCCGCCATGCAGCGTGTCGACACCGGAACCGCCATACAGCGAGTCGTTGCCGGCGCCGCCGTCCAGACTGTCGTTGCCCGCACCACCGTACAGCGCATCGTTGCCCTTGCCGCCATCCAGCGTGCTGGAATTGCCGGCGGTGCTGCCGGACACCAGCACGTCCTTGCCGTCACCGCCACTCAGCTGCGACGAGCTGCCGCCGTAGAGTGTGTCGTTGCCGGAGCCACCATTCAGGGTGTCGGCACCGGAGCCGAACAGCAGATCGTTGCCCTTGCCGCCATCCAGCGTGCTGTGACCGGAGACGTTGTCGACCAGCACGTCGTTGCCGGAGCCGGCATCGATCGAGTCGTGACCGGCACCGCCGAAGATGGTGTCGTTGCCGGAGCCGGTGAGAACCGTCGTGTCGCCGGTGTTGTTGATGAACACCTGATCGTTGCCGTGGCCGGTCGCGACCAGCACCGGGGTGCTGCCGTTCACCGTCAGCGTGACGTCCTTGTTGGTGTCCTCGATGATCGCCTTCAGGTTGGCGTCGGTGTTAACGGTGTTAATCGGGTTGGTTTCGATCAGAACATTGGCGTTCGGATCCGGGTTGGTGATCCCAGCCCCTTCCTGCACCGGAATCGTCGCGCCGTTATCCGGGCTGGTGTATCCGATCCCCGCGTTGATCAGATAGTCAAGAATCTGTTGCTGGGTCGAGTGATCGATCGTTCCGTTGATCGCGTGTTTGAGGTCCGTCTGGTCTAGATTGTAAGTCGCCATCGATGTAGCCCCTGCTTGGGATACGAGGATTCAAGCCGCTCGCCCACACATAAGCTGTTGATTCACAACTGGTTTGTTGCGACGCAACTCAAATGTGGACCCAGGTTACGAACTTGTTAAGTCCATTGTTAAGACCGTTAGGCCGGAGTGTCAATCAGCAATGCGCTGTTAACACCTGGTTCCCTGAGATTTATGTGAGACTTAGCACTACTTCCAATGCACTATAACATTGGGCGCAGGCCAATCGCCAATGTTAGCCGCGACGCAAAAAAGGGTAGCGATTATACGGGGTTTCACGGGGCCCCGGGATACCGCGGGAGCGCAGAATTTCGCTGATGCTGTGAGCGCTTCGACGCGATTTTCTGATCTGAAAAAAATATTTCTGCATCGCATGAGACGTTTTGCAAAAAAGCGTCAAACTTCGCAGCCGGCGCCCCACCGGCCAGTGTTATAGCGCCCCTTGGCAGCAGTTTGCGGGCTCGATCAAGCGAGATCCATGGAATCACCCGCAGAATCAGCGCCGTTCGACCGCAAGATCAAAAACCTGGCGCGATGCCGCTCAGACACCCTGCTGTAACAAATTAACACCAGATTTGCCGCAATATGTTAGCAACGCCGGCATGGAACCGGCGATGCCCGATCGCGGGCAGAGCGCCGACCTGCGGCGATCATCCCCCGGCGGCCCGCGCGTAGATGGCCTCGAGCAGCCGGCGGTTCTCGTCCGGCGCGTAGCGCTCGAGATAGGCGGCTCGTGCGGCCCGTCCCCATGCGGCGGTCAGTTCGGCGGCGCCGAGAACCTCACTGATCCGATTTCGGAGCGTGGCCGCGTCGCCCGGCGGCACCAGCGCGCCGGTCTTGCCGGCGCTCACCACCTCGGCAAGTCCGCCGATCTCGGAGGCGATGACCGGCGTGCCGCACGCGAAGGCCTCGACCACGACCATCGGAAATCCTTCGTACCATAGCGACGGCACCACCAATGCCCGGGCATTCGCCATTTCCCGCAGCACCTCATCGCGCGAGAGCCCGCCCAGGAAGGTGACATGATCGGAAGCCCGAGCCTCCAACGCAGCACGCTCCGGCCCCTCGCCCACGACGCGCAAGGGCACGCCGGTCCCCGCAACGGCCTCGAGCAGCACGCCGACGCCCTTCTCGCGGCTCAGCCGTCCAACATAGAGTAGCCCGCTGCGCGGCGTGGCTGCATCGGGCGCCCCCGGATCGGCCATGAAATTCGGTTTCACGTCGATCCGATCGGCGTCGAAGCCGGCCTGCGTGAACAGGGTTTTGGCGAACTGCGTCAGCGCGATCAGGCGCAGGCCGGGACGCGTCCAGGTGCCGCGGCGCTGGTGCTGCGCGATCATGTAGGCCGAGGCGATCGAGCCCGGAAGCGATCCGCGGTAGCAGCGGTGCACGACGCCCCAGAGGTGTCCGCGATCGAGGCACTTGTGGCAGATGCGGCCGTCGCGCAGCAGCATGCCGCCGGTGCAGATGCTGCGATAATTGTGCAGGGTCGCCACCGCGGGCACGCACTTTTGCCGGCAGAGATCGAACACGGCGGGCGACAGCAGCGGGAAGAAATTGTGGACGTGCACAACGTCGGGGCGAAAGCGGTCGATCGCTTCCGCCACGACCCGCTTTCCCTCCGCATTATCGGCGATCGACAGCGTAGTCGTGATGCGCGCGGGGAGCGAATTGATCGCCGCGTTGCTGACCGTGAGCGTTTCAACGCTGTGTCCTGCGGCGCGCAGCAGGTCGACTTCCGCTTCAAACACGACGTCCTCGCCGCCGCGTCCCTGATACCTGTTGTGAGCGACCAGGATCTTCATGATCCGGCCGGGTCTGAAAACCAGCGCAGCTCGGTCACCAGGTTTTGCCTGCCCGCGAGCGTACCGCAGCCGATCAGCGTCGTCGCCGGCACCTTGAGATCGAAGGACGGCGAATACCAGCCGGCCGGCATGGTCTCGTCACCCCGATACGGCACCCAGCTGAGGGCCGCCGGCAGATCGAGCTCGCCGCGCCCGCCGGGCCATGCGAGCTGCGCCCTGTGCCCTTCGAGCCTGCATTCGACCTCGGGACCGAGATGCCAGCTGAGGCTCGCCGGCACCGCAAGCCCTTCATCAGCCAGCACGGTATCGGTGACGACGAGCCGCGCCGCCCGACGCTGCAATTGCACCGAGCGGCGATGCACGACACCTGCTTCGTCGCGATATCCCGAATGCTCCGCGACCCAGTTCGCATCCGCATCGCGATCGTCCAGGCCGCTGGCTGCGACAAGCCGGCTCTGCGCATGCCTTGTCCAGAGAAACGGCCCGCCCGACCCCGACTGGTCGCGCGCGAACAGGCACAGCGTGTTGTGCGCCAGCGTGGAGCGGAAGTAGGCCCGCCATCGCGGATCGCCATGGTAGCAATAGGTGCCGGGCTCGGCGAAGATCTCCGCACCGCCGATCCTGCATTCGAGCGACAGCGCGTCCGCATGGGCGTGAGCGGCAATGCGGCCGAAGCCATGCGGGCCGTGGTCGCAACGGCACCACACCGCGCGGTCGGAATCGATCAGAAAGGTCTGTCCCGCCCCTTCAAGCAGATGCGGGCGGCGCGTGGGCCGCCCGGCGATCGCACGGGCCTCGATGCCGTCGGTGAGCACAAAGCTACGCAGATCGGGCTCCGGCGATGTGGGCCACCATGGCTGAGCGCCGAACAGGCGCGCGCCGCTGGCGAGCAAGCCGAGCCAGCGATTGCCGGCGTGATCGTCGAGCAACAGGCCGATGCCGTCGTCGCCATCGCCCTGCCGCGGCGGATGACCGCGATCGTCCAGCATCGCAGCAATGACGTCGCTCATGCGGCACATCGTGGTCCACACTGCATCGCCAAGCGGATGTCCGGAGGACTCGCCCTGCACTGCCGCCGCCAGCAGCAGTTCGAGAACAAAGCCATGATAATCGGTCGCGAGCTCGCTGTTGCTGCCGCAGGCAAGCGTCTGCGCAACGACTTCGTGCGCCAGTGTGGCGGCCGATTGCTCGCGCCATCGCGCACTGTCCTGGAAGAACGGAAACACGCAAGCCGCCACGAACTGCCCGGCAGCCTCCGCGATGAGGTGGTTGTTGGCCGAGGAGCCACGGCTTGGGAACTGCGACAGCCAGTATTGATGCGCATAGAGCTGCGTCAGGAACAGTTCGTTGTCCTCGAACAGCGCGGCAGCGCCGGGCCAGTTCTGCAGCAGCTGACGTACCCAGGCCCATGAGATCAGCCGCACGCCAAGCTCGATGCCGCTGATCCAGTGCGGGCCGCGCGGGAACGGATTTTCGCGCCACCAGCTCACCAGATGCTCGGCCGCGCGCCTGGCGTAGCGCTCGTCGGAGCTCAGGTAATACGCGGCCGCGAGCACCGTGAGATGGTGGTGACGCGACGGCTCCCAGATGTATTTGATGTTTCCGACCGCGGTTTCGTCACGATAGGGAACCGCGAATGCGTGCACGCCGGCCGGCGCCCGCTTGCCGCTTCTGATATCGACGAACCAGTCAGGCCGTTCGCCGAGGGCCCCATGGTCCCTGGCGAAAATCCGCCAGTGCCCTACGAGAATCCGGTCGGCGCTCTGGATCAGCCGTTCGGCGGCCTGTTGCGGGGCGCTCGCCCGCGAAGGCAGCGGCTTCAGGCGCGGCTGCCGCGGGCCGGGAGCGAGCCTGGCGCCGGCGCGCCGCGCGATATCCGGCGGAGTGATCCGCCAGAGCAGATGCAGCACCTGGTCGTTCACCCGCCCCGCAAGCTCGGACGGCTCCATGCGCTGCAGCCTGCGCAGATACCAGGCCGGATTCATCTCACGCCGTCGAGGCGTGCGCGACGCCCTGCTCTGCCGCGCCGGCCGTCAGATCGATCGGCATCCCGGCGGCCGCACTTTCCTGCACGGCAAGCGTTGCGCGCGTGGTCGCCAGCAGCGAATCGAGCGCGATCGGCATCGCGGCTCCCGATGCGACCGCGGCGATGAAGGCATCCAGCATCGGCCGCTGGCCCTTGTCGAGCCGCGCTGTCTTCGCCGTGCGCTGTCCGGCGTGCCAGACCTCGAAGCCCGAGAAATTGTCGAAGGCGGCAAAACCCGTGCTTGCCGATATCTCGAGCGCTTCCTTCGGCACCCGCGGATCGCCGCCGGTGAGATAGCTGAGACTCGCGACCGACCCGTCGGAAAAATCGAAGGTGGCGACGAGATTGTCGACGTCCCTGCCCGCCGTGCTCGCGGAGACACGCACCGGCTCGGCGCCGAGCCACCAGCACAACACGTCGATGAAATGGCCGCCCTCGCCGACGAAGCGGCTGCCTTCGCTCTCGGCCTGCAGATACCAGGACGATTTCTCCAGCGGCCCGGCGATGACGCGATATTGCAGGGTCTGCGGTCCTGCCGGCGCGAACGCCGCGCGCATGCCCTGCAGCAGCGGCGAAAAGCGGCGGTTGAAGCCGACCATCAGGCGGCTGTTGCCGGTTTCCCGGATTACCTGCTCCAATCGATCGAGCGAGCTTGTATCGATCGCCAAGGGCTTTTCGACAAACACCGCCTTGCCGGCGCGCAGCGCCTGCGTCGCGAGGTCGGCATGGGAGGCATGGCGCGTTGCGATCAGCACGGCGTCGATGTCGTCGGCGCCGATTACCGAGGCCGCGTCCGTCGAGGCACGCGCGAAGCCGAACTTACGGACCGCAGTGGCGCCGCTCAGGCCGGTATTGGTGGCGACCTCGACAAGATCGACGCGCTGGTTATTCGCAAGCTGCGGCAACAGCATGCTGGAGGCATAATTGCCGGCGCCGATGACGCCGAGCCGCACCCGGCCGCTGCGCAGGGCAACCGCCGGACGATAGGTCATCTGCATCGCGCGGGGAGCGGCGTCCGGATAGGCGAACACCATGCCGAGACCGACCTCGCCACGGCTCATGCGCTCGAACGCCGACGTCGCCTGCTCCAGCGGCACCGTTTCGGAAATCAGCGAGGAAAAATCGAGCCGCCCGTCGGCGAGCAGCGCGACGATCGCCTCCATATTGCGCTTCTCGGTCCAGCGCACATGACCGATCGGATAATCGATGCCGCCCTCCTCATAGAGCGGATCGTAGCGGCCGGGGCCGTAGGAGCGCGAGAAGCGCACGTCGAGCTCCTTGTCGTAGAATTCGCTCCACGGCAGGTTCAGCGTGCATTTGCCGATATCGACAATGCGGCCGCGGTCGCGCAGCAGCGCCGCCGAACGCGACGCGAGATCGGGATCGTCGCTGCCTGCGGTGATGAACACGCAATCGACGCCGTTGCCTGCGGTCAGCTGGTCGATCCGGGCGCGGAATTCGGCCGCGGCATCATCCGATGCGACGGCACAGACCGCGGCGCCAGCAGCCTCCGCCTGCCGGCATCGCGCCTCCAGCCTGTCGAGCCCGACGACCACGACACCGGCGCTGCGCAGCAGCCGCACCATGATCTGCCCGATCAGGCCAAGGCCGATCACGCAGGCGGTCTCGCCGAAACGGATCTCCGACTGGCGCATCGCCTGCAGCGCGATCGAGGCGATCGTGGTGAATGCGGCCTGGTCGAGCGCAGCGCTGTCCGGCAGCGGCACGCAGAGGTTCACCGGCACCCAATTATATTCGGCGTGGGTTGCATATTGATTGCCGCCGCAGCAGACACGCTGTCCGACCGAGAAGCCGCCGACGCCCTCGCCCACTTCCACGACGGTGCCCGACAGCGAGTAGCCGAGCGGCGTGTAGGAATCGAGGCGGTTCATCACCTTCTGATAGGTCGCGGCCAACCCCTGCTGACGGACCGAGCGCACCACCTTGGCAACCTGGTCGGGTCGCGCGCGCGCCTTGCCGAGCAGCGACAGGCGGCCTTCGGTGAACTTCATCATCTCGGTGCCGGTCGACACCGCGGAGAACGCGGTGCGCACCAAAACCCCGCCGGGGCGGCAGCGCGGCGCCGGCACATCGATCAGCTTGAGCTCGCCGCTCTTATAGTTTTGCGCGATCTGCTTCACAGTCGGTCAATCGCCTCAAGTTAACAGCGCTCCTTGTATCGCGCCCAACGCCCGCAATGAAGCCAAGAACATCGTCATAATTGTCTCATTACCGGAGACTTAACATTGTTATCATTCCAGCAACAGGACCGGTTTTGGCGAGATCTCGACCTCGCCGTTGGCGACAGGCCCTTCGCCGCCGTCGAGGCCCTGGTAAAGGCTGAAACGCGGGTCGACCCGGTAAACGGACCGGCCCTTGGTGGTCCAGAGGATCAGACCGTTGCGGCCATCCGGCATGCGAAGCTCGACGCGCCAGGTCGTCGGCGACGTCCTGCCTGCCGCCACGACACTTGCACCGACCAGCCAGGACTGGATCGTGCGGTAGGCAATTCCGCTCGGAAGCAGCCCGCGCGCCGGGTCCCATAATTTTCCAAAGTCGCTGCCGCCTCCGGCAAACTCGTACCAATAGAACCGGTCGACGCCGCTGATCCATTTCAGGATGTAGGCGCGTGCCAGACACCCGTCCGGATTGTCCTCATAGGACGACCAGCCGGCCTCGGTGTCCCAGATCGGCCTCGCGGACAGGTCGTGCGCGGCAAGGATTTTCTTGAAGCGCGCGATGATTCCGATCACCGCTTCGGGCTCGCTCGTATAGCCGTGAAAGGCGAACACATCGGCATATTGTCCGCCGCCTTGCGCCATGAAGGCCTGTTGCCAGCGATATCCGTCCGGTGTGCCGTTGGACGGCGGTGTCAGCACGGTCAAGGTGGGATCGCTGGCTTTAATGATCTCGTAGGCCCGCTTCTGCAGCTGGACCATGGTCGCGATATCGCCCGAGTAATATTTGGGATCCTCGGGCTCGTTCCAGATTTCCCAGTATTTGATGCGGCCGGCGGCGCGCGCCACGGCCGCGCGCACCCAGTCGTCCCATGACGCGAGATCGGCCGGCGGTGAGCTTGCACCGGGCGTGAACGCCGGCGGCGCATCCTTCACCGACGCGGCCCAGCGCGGCGTATAGGCGAGATTGAGAACGATCTCGACGTGTTCTCGCTCGGCCGCCGCCAGGATGGCATCGAAGCGCGCCCAATTGTAGATGCCGGGCGCCGGATTAATCTGTGCCCAGTAGATCGCGCCCCATAGCCGAACGCCGTCGAATTTGAGCTCCGGCCAGGGCTGCGACTTCGGCTGCGACTGCCCGATTGCGTTGATCGTCATGCCGAACAGCGCCGGCGGGATCACCGCATTCACGCGGCTCGCACTCAGCGCATCGCTTGACGTCGAACCATTCCACTGCAGCGGCCATTTGTAGGCCAGCGGCAGCACCGCGCTCAAAACCAGCGCAATCAATGCCCGTTGGCCCCAATCCCTCACTCTGCCTGCCATGTCCTGTCTCGTCGCCGTCACATCGGTGCCGGGATTGCATAGTGGAAGCCGCGCATGTTAATGCCGATGTTAGTCGGATTGTGATGTTGTTAGGTCAATGGTATAGATCATCTCAGATGTCGAGAGCTGAACCATCACCGCGGCGGATCCTGTTCATCGTCGAGAACCTTCCGGTTCCTTTCGATCGCAGGGTGTGGTGCGAAGCAACGTCGCTGCGCAAGGCGGGCTATGAAGTTTCCGTGATCTGCCCGAAGGGGCGGGGTCATAACGAATCCTACGAATGCCTCGAAGGCATTCACATTTATCGCCATCCGATGCCGGTGGAAGCGCGCGGGATCGCCGCCTACCTGATCGAATATCCGGTCGCGCTGTTCTGGGAGACGTTGCTCGCGATCAAGGTGGCGTGGAAGCACGGCTTCGACGTGATCCAGGGCTGCAATCCGCCCGACCTGATCTTCCTGATCGGCCTGTTGTTCAAGCTCGGCGGCAAGCGCTTCGTGTTCGATCATCACGACGTCAATCCCGAGCTCTACGAAGCCAAATTCGGCCGCAGGGACCTCTTCTGGCAGCTGCTGCGGCTGGTCGAATATCTCACCTTCAAGACGGCGAGCATCTCGATCGCCACCAACGAATCCTATCGCGAGATCGCGATCACGCGCGGCGGCATGCCGGCCAGCCGGGTTTTCGTGGTGCGATCCGGCCCCAATCTCGACCGGGTGCGCTCGCGGCCGGCCGATCCGGCCTGGCGCCGTGGCCGGCGCTACAGCGTCGGCTATGTCGGCGTGATCGGCCAATCGGAAGGCATCGATCTTCTGCTGCAGTCGATCGGCCACATCGTGCACGATATCGGCCGCACCGACATCCAGTTCAACATCGCCGGCACCGGGCCGGAGTGGAATGCGGTGGTCAAGCTCTGCGAGGAGATGCAGCTCTCCGACTACGTGAACTTCACTGGCGCCATCGCGGATGATGCGCTGTTCACGATGCTCTCGACCGCCGACGTCTGCGTCAATCCGGACCGCGTCACGCCGATGAACGACATCTCCACCATGAACAAGATCATGGAATACATGGCGCTCGGACGGCCGATCGTTCAGTTCGACGTTCGCGAAGGCCGCCGCTCGGCGCTCGACGCCTCGCTCTATGCCGCGAAGAACGATCCAAAGGATTTTGCCAGCAAGATCATCACGTTGATCGACGATCCGTCGTTGCGACAGACGATGGGGGCGTTTGGCCGCAATCGCGTCGAGCGCGCGCTCTCGTGGACACATGAGGAGCCGAAGCTGCTCGCGGCCTATGAGGCGTTGTTCGCCAGAAAGGTCCCCGCACCGCGCGCGCATGCACCCGCCGAGCGGCCGACCTCGCAACCTTCCAGCGCGAACGCAGCCTCCGGACGGGCATCGTCTTGAACGCGCAGCCGCCTCACTCACGTCAAACGCGACGCGGCTGCGGCCACGCGCACGTCCTGGATTGTTGAAGGTCGAAGCATGAACGTCAGCATTTTCGGCCTCGGCTATGTCGGAACGGTGTGCGCCGCCTGCTTCACCGAACTCGGCCACCAGATCATCGGCGTCGACAAGAGCGTTGCGAAGGTCGACCTGATCCGCGGAGGCAGGTCGCCGGTCGTCGAGCCGGGCATCTCGGACAAGGTGGCGCGCGCGGTGGCAACCGGTCAGCTGACCGCGACCACCGACGCCACCGAAGCGATCGTCAACAGCGACATATCGATGGTCTGCGTCGGCACGCCCTCCTCCGGCAACGGCAACCTCGACCTGACCGCGATCCGACAGGTCGCGATCGAGATCGGCCGCGGACTGCGCGCCAAGAACGCGCCGCACACCGTGACGATCCGCTCCACCGTGCTGCCTGGCACCACCCGCGGCACCGTCGGGCCGCTGATCGAGGAAGCCTCCGGCAACAGGATCGGACGCGATTTCGACCTTGCGTTCAATCCCGAGTTCCTGCGCGAGGGCAGCGCGATTGCGGATTTCAACGCGCCGTCCAAGACCGTGGTCGGCGCTTTCAATCAGGAAACCGCCGACCGCGTCATGGCGCTCTACAAGGACCTGCCGGGCACCAAGATCACGCCGCCGGTCGAGACCGCGGAACTGGTGAAATATGTCGACAACAGCTGGCATGCGCTCAAGGTCAGCTTCGCCAACGAGATCGGCACGATCGCGAAGACGCTCGGCATCGACGGGCGCGACGTCATGAACATCTTCATGCAGGACACAAGGCTCAACATCTCGCCGGCCTATTTGCGGCCAGGCTTTGCGTTCGGCGGCTCCTGCCTGCCCAAGGACGTCAAGGCGCTGAAACACCTTGCGCACAGCCGCGGACTGTCGACGCCGGTGCTCGAGAGCATCCTGCCGAGCAATGACATGATCATGTCGCGCGGCGCCGACTGGATCCTGTCGCATGAGGGCCGCCGCATCGCGTTCCTCGGCATCAGCTTCAAGGCCGGCACCGACGACGTCCGCGACAGTCCCTTCGTGAGGCTGGTGAAGAGCCTGCGCGGCGCGCGGCGCGACATCCGGATCTACGACCCCAATGTGCAGCTCTCGCAACTGATCGGCGCCAACCGGGATTTCCTGATGCGCAATCCGGAGCTGGTCGGCCTGTTGAACGACGACGTGACGGCAACCATCGAGTGGGCCGACATTATTGTGCTGACGACGGCGGATCCGCGCTTCGTTGCGGCGCTGACGGCGACCCGTCCCGACCAGGTCGTGCTCGAACTGTCGGAGATCGGATTGCCCGAGCAGGTGCGCGCCAAAGTGAGCGGCTTCCACTGGTAGGGAATATCATGGCCACCATGGGCCGGACCCGCGAGCGACCCGAAATCCGCTTTCACGACGAGATTTCGTCGGGGTGGGAGACGCTGCATCAGAGCCGCACCTTCAGGGCGCGGACGGCCGCGATGTTCGGCCTGCTCGGGAACGCAGACCTCAATGGGCAGCGCTGGCTCGACGCCGGTTGCGGCACTGGAACGCTGTCCCGCCTGCTCGCCGGGCGCGGCTGCGACGTCACCGGCGTCGACGCCTCATCGGAGATGATTGCGGCGGCTCGCGGCCGCGGCGCCGACGGCACGCTCGCCGAACGGCTCACATTCCAGCAGATTCCGACCATCGCAAGCCTGCCGTTTCCCGATAGATCCTTCGACGGCGCGCTGTGCGCGAGCGTGCTGGAATATGTTCCCGACGTGGCGCAGTGCCTCGCCGAGATGCATCGCGTGCTCATGCCCGGCGGGCTGTTGCTGCTCTCGATCCCCAACCGCGGATCGCTGCTGCGCCGGAGCTACAAGCTCGCGCATGCGGCCTCTTCGCGCGTGTCGGCGCGGCCGCTGTTTCGCTATCTCGCATTCTCCAAATTCGATACCTCGCCGGCGGCCATGCAGGGTCTGCTCCGACAACCCGGCTTCACGATGCTGGGGAGCAGCTTTGCCGGCTCCCCGCTGCCGCCGGCACTCGATCGCCAGCCCGCAGTGGGCACGCTGATCAACATCCTGGCCCGGCGCGACGATTGACGTGGCAGGCGGATAGCTGCCTCAGGCCTTGATCGCCATCAGCGATTTGGTCATGCCGAGATAGCGTTCGCGATAGATCTTCGCGTCCGGAAACGTTTCGGTCATCTCTCGCCAGTCGAACAGATGCCAGTCGGGCGCGGTGCGCTTGAACCAGAAGCGATTGAATCGCTCGATCAGCGCGATCTGCAGCCGCCTCGGCAGCAAGACGATGATGCCCGGCAGCCAGGTATGGCTTTCGATCGGAAAGTACCGGTACGGCGTCTGCACGTAGAAGGACTTTGCGACCCGCGAGATCTCGCCCGCAAAACGGTTCTGATGCGCGCGCGCGATGCTCTGAAACGCCGCTTCGTCCTCGATCGTCACGACATCCTGCTTCGGCCCGGTGACATGTTCGATCACCGACGAGCAGAAGCAGAAGTCGAACGCCTGATCGTCGAACGGCAAGCGCTCGGTCTCCCGGAGCAGGACCGTCTTGAACCCAAAGCGCTCGCGCGCGGCTTTGAGATCGTCGGCCGAGATGTCACAGACCGTGATGTCGGTATGGCGCGGCAGGATCGCGCGAATGTGCCGGCCGGTCCCGCCGCCAAGATCGAGGATTTTCGCATCGAGCGGCAGGTTCACGGTGCGGACGAGGAATTCGCCGCGCCGCTGGCGCGCTGCATTGGAAAATCGGGCTTGAATCGCACCCAGCAAGGTCAGTCTCCTGCTACCGGCCGGTCCGGTCTAGCACGGCATGCGCGATCCCTCACGCTACGATGCATCGATTTTCCTGTCGCGCTCACTTGATGGCCTCGAAGAAGATCGACTCGTCCGGCCGGTTGTCGAGCCGGTCGATGTCGGGACAGACCCCCTCGCGATAGGCACGGGTGTAGGTTTCCGAACAGCCGGCGTTGCGGAATAGCGCGGCGAGCGAGGCGCGGGTAAAGCCCCAGTGATGCGCGAAGGCGGCCTCCTTGCGGCGATCGATCTCGAAAACGCCCTTGAGGAAAGCCAGCGGCGCCGCCGGATCGTAGAGCGCGACGATCCGCTCCATGTCGGGGACGACGATGCGACATACCCCGCCAGGCGCCAGCACCCGCGCGATCTCGCGCGCCAGCCGCTCGACCTCGTCAGGAAACAGGTGCTCGAAGACGTGCGCGCTGAACACCGCCGAGAGGCTGCGATCCGCGAACGGCAGCGGCTTGGTCAGGTTCATGTGGCGCAGTCCGGCAAACTTGCCTTGGCGATGCTCGGCATAGCGGGCATCGCTCAGCATGCCGGCGAGATGTAGCGCTTTCGCCGCGAACGGCACCCGCGCGATCCACAGGTGCATCGTGATGTCGGTATTGATCCAGCCGTCGATGCCGCAATTGAAGGCGCCGATATGCAGCTTTTCGAGCGAGCCGCCGCGCGCGTCGTCGGTCATGTCCGCTCCCGCGCCGAATTGGTCAGCACAACCGTGATCACCGACGCCGCGCTGGAGGCCACCATCGCCGCAACCGCGCCCATCACCTGCCAGGCCTCGGCTGCGAACGGCAGGACGCAGCACAGCGCAACGAGGCCGGCAATCCGGCTCAGCATGAACCGCTGCGGCTTGCCGGTCGCAAACAGCGGCAGAGCGAGGCCGAGCCACACCGCGTCGAGCGCCATCGCAGCGCCCATCAAGGCGAGGCTGCCGGTACCGATCTCATAGCTCTGTCCGTGGATGACAAGCGCCAGAATGCGCTGGCCGAGCAGCACGACCGCCGCCCCATAGGCCGCGGCGATCGACCCGAGCAACAGGGCATTTTCGCGCGCGGCAGCGGCGACCGCGCTGCGCCGGCCGGCGCGCAGTTCGGCCGCGATTTCCGGCAGGCGAACCGAGAACATCGTCGCGCAAAATTGGCTGAGCGGTGCGAACACCAACAGCAGGATTCGCAGCGACGCGCTCGCGTCCAGCCCGATCAGGAAGCCGCACACCGGGATCAGCCCGATGCTGCCGATCCAGTAGGTGAGCGAGGTCGCGACGAACCAGCGCCCGTTCCGAAACAGCCGCCGCAGCGAGCCGCGGAAGATTCTGGCTTGCGGCCAGGCCAGCTCGCGGGTGTGGGCCAGCAGCAGGCTGCCGGCGAGCGCGGCCGAGATCGCGATACACGCCATCGCCGCGGCGGCGCCGGCGAGCTTGAGCGCGATCATCAGCCCGGCCGAGACGACCAGCGCCACGCAATAGGTCAGCGAGGACGCCAGCGCGCGCGGCAGTCGCCCGTCGAGATAGCAGATCCGGCGGAACATGCTCTGCAGCCGAACCGCCGGGATCGCGAGCCCGGTTGCGATCACGAGCCCGCCGGCCTCCCCGCCGACGGCTGCGATCACAAGGCCCGCACTCACCAGCAGCAGGCCGAACGCACCCGAGACGAGCAGCGACGATAGATAGAGGCCGAGCCGCAGCTGCGGCCATAGCGATTTCGGAATCCGGTGCGCAGCCGCCGGCAGCCCGTCGTCGAACAGACCGCGCAGAAACACCGCCTCGATCAGGATCGACAGCGACCAGGCGACGCTGAACCTGCCGAACGAATTGATGTCGAGCACATTGGCGAGCACGATCGTCAGCACGAAGGCGGAGCCGCTCAGCAGCGCCTGATCGATCAGGCCGAGCGCGACATTGCCCCCGGCCCGCCGCAGCCGGCAGAGTAATCCGCTCACGGCACCGGCGACCCGGGCCTGAGCCGCCACCCGGTCCAGCCTGTCGATCAACGCACTCACGCCTCACTCACCCGCAATCTGTTGAATGTCCGCCGCGGCGCCATTTGCAGCCTGGCCTCCGGGCCGAAATAGCACCAGAACACCAGCACGCAGCCGAAATAATTGTGCAGCAGCTGGCTGGAGTCATTGGCCGACGCGATCACGACGAACAGCAGCATCGCGAATGGTGCCAGCCAGTACATCCCTGTCCGCTCGAACGCAAAGACGATCGTGTTCCACAACGCGCGCGCCAGCAGCAGCATATAGAGCGCACCGCCGAGCAGGCCGAACTGGAGAAAGGCGTCAAGATAGGAGTTCTCGAACGAGCCGAATTCGGTATTCCACGGCGCCATGCTCGTCAGCTCGTTCACCGGCGAGTTCGGCAGTTCGTTGAAGAATCCCGAAAACCCGTAGCCGAGCCAGGGGTGCTGCCAGAAGAAGTGCGGCCAGACCGACCAGAGGAACGAGCGGCCGGTGAGGTTTCCGCTGCGGCCCACCAGCCCGTACAACTCGTCGCTCGGCAGGGCGAACACGACAAGCGCAACAAGAGCGAGGCCAAGCCAATAGATCGAGGCAGCCCCCCTGTGCCCGAGCACCACGAGCACGAGCCCGAAGGTCACGGCAAGCGCCGTCAACATGCTGATCAGCGGACCTGCGGCGCCGGCCGCGGCGAGCGCAAAAAGATGACATCCCATCAGCAGCAGCGTCCAGCCGAACTGGCGGCGCGGTCCTGCCAGCATGCGCACGAAGCAGATCAGCACCATGAGACCGAAGAATGCGCCCGCGAGGTTCTTGTGACCGAACACGCCGGCATAGGCCTGGGTTCCGAGCACCGTCGGCCGATGCAGCGGGTCGTAATCCCATTGCGAGCCGATCACCGGAAACAGCAGGACGTGAACGATCAGCACCACGATCCCGATCCGGAACAGCGCATCGACGAGACGATCGACCGGGCAGCTGATCACGACCCACGCCGAGAACATCGTGGTCAACAGATACATCGCGAACTTGATCGACGAGCCGGCGGGGTCGGCGCTCAGCGCCAGTGATACCAGGGCGAAGGCGATGAACGTCAGATAGAGATGCGACTGCAGCATCAGCAGGCCGAAGCGCATCCGATCGATTGCAATGTGCAGCACCAGGAGGATGTAGAGCAGCAGCCAGGCGCCGCGGAACAGCGTGGATTCCCCGGCCCTTTCCGCGAACGAGATGCCCTCGATGAAATTGAACAGGAAATAGATGCAGCCGAGCACCATCACCAGATAGGCGTGCAGAAAGACATCGGTTCGCAGCCACCATCTGCCGATCATTGCACGGCCTCCTGCCGGGCCGGAGCCCTCAAGAGATGATCGACCGCGGCCGCAAAACGCGCCGCCGCGTCGGCAAGCGCATCGCGTCGCACGCTCTGCCGGGCCTGCCGCGACATCGCCTCCCAGTGCGCGGGATGTTCGAGCAAGCCGCGCGCCGCGTCGACCCAAACCTGTTCATCGAGCGCGCAAACATAGCCGTTGTCCTGGTCACGGACCAACTCGCCGCCTGCCCCGACATGGGGCGACACCAGGCACGGAACCCCGCACTGCAGGGCCTCGTTGCACACCAGGCCCCACGGTTCCAGCAGTGAAGGCAGCAGCAGCAGCCGCGACTGCAGAAAAACGTCCGATATCGCCTGCCACGGCAGGTAGCGGTCGTGGCTGACGTCGATGCCGGCACCGCCGAACCGCGCCAGCATGCGCCGTTCGGCGGTGCCGGACCCGACCACACGCACCTTCAGCCCGGGCACGATCCCACCAAGCGCGATCGCGACGTTCTCGAAGAAGATCGCGTTCTTGGCGTCGTCATTGAGGCGGGCGCACCAGAGCAGATGAAATGGACGGTCGTCGAATGCCGGCACAATCGCCGGCGGATCCCATGCCGGCACCAACGGCACCACGAACAGATCGTCGGCGCGAACGCCTTCGCCGCGGAAATACGCCCTGCCCTTGTCGCTGCAACACACCACTGCGTCGCACTGGCGCAGCAGCCAGGGTCGCGCCAGACGGTGATAGGCGGTGTTGGGCATCGTCTCGCGCCAGCCGTCGATCGTCAGCGCGAGCGCCTTGCCGTTGGCGCGCGCCCATGCCGCGCCCGCCAGCATCGAGGGATAAAGACCGTTCACGAACAGCAGGTCGGGCGCGAGCGCATTCAAGGCGCGCCCGACCCCGATATTGACATGGGTGTGACGCGACCGCGACAGCGGAATCGATACACCCGGCACCGTGCGCGTGATGTAGCGCGGCGTGAACGAGCCGGCCCAGGAGCGATCGGCCTCCTGCTGTGTACAGGACAGCACGGCGAGATCCAGCCCGCGGCTGGCCAGCTCGTTGTAGAGACGGTTGGTGTAGGGTGTGATCATGTTGTTGAAGACGACCACGCGCGGCGCCATGGCTTACCGGTCCTGCGACAGCGCCTGCGCCTCGTCACGCCGGCAGAGCGCCCCGCAATGATAGGTCGCAAGCCTGGTCGCGAACGCCGGGCCGACCGACAACAGCGACTTCCGCACAATGCTTTTGGCGAGCCCCTTCACCCGCGACGAATGGAACGCATGAACCGGCAGGCTGTGATCATAGGTGCCGAAGCCGGTGACGCGGAGCCCGGCCGTCTCCAGCACCAGGCGGAACGTGTCGGGCGTGTAGAAATTGATATGGCCGATGTCGAGCGTCGATTGCAACGCCCGGCGATTGGTCCGCGCATGCAGCTCACACGGCACCTCGACATAGACGAAGGTCCGCGCGACCCGGGCGAGCTCGTGCAGGAATGCCCGCGGTTCGGGCACGTGCTCCAGGACGTGGCTGGCATAGACGAGGTCGAACGATCCGTCGGCGAACGGGATCGTCGCGCCGTCATAGCTGGACCAGCGAAATGGGGCTGAAGCGGCGCCGTCGATCTCCAGATTGGTCGCGGGATCGATCACGTCGATGCCGGTGAAGTCGCGGCCGACGCCGATCGCCGACAGCCGCGCCAGCACGGCGCCGGTGCCGCAGCCGACCTCGAGCACATAGCCGACCTTCGCGGCGGCTGCGCCGAGCAAGCCGGCGATATGATCCGCCTTGTCGACCGCGCAGACGCGGCGCCAGTCGCGCTCCTCCGCCGAATAGACGCCCTCATAATGCGCGTTGTGCTGTCCGATGCAAAATTCCATCGTCATGGCTTAGCCCTCGCCTCCGGCGGCATTCGGGCAAGCTCGTCGAGGCGGTCGTTCGATTTGCGCTCCCAATTGCGCCGTTCCGCCGGCGAGCGGCGGTCGAGATCGTATCCAATGTCGGCCATGGTGCGGGTCAGGATGTCGACGTTCCGTTGCGGGACAGCTGCAAGGCCGGCCAGCAACTTGTCGCGGTGTGCCCAGCCCGGTCCCTTCAGGAGATCGATTGCCTCGGTGTACAGTTCGGTCTTCACGAGACGCGCGAACTCGGCAACCACGTCGGACGAAAGGTCAGGCGGCAGCGCGTCGAACATTGCGAGCGCCATCGCGCTGCGCTTGACTACGATCCAACCCTCATTGGGTCCGAGCCGGTACGACATCCGCAGCAGGTCGAAATTGGCGTCGCTCAAGCCCTGCCGTATATTGCGAAGCCAGAACAGCACGAGCCAAAGATAGGGTTCGGCCGGCGCGCAGCCGAGCGATTTGCGGACGGCTTCGTCAAGCTCGCCCATCCGGGCGTCGACCTGCGCGCCGGATGCAAGCGCGTTCTCGGTGAGCCGCAGCCGGATCACCGCCACGCTGCGATCGATCGCCGGTATGCAATCCTTCTCCGCCACGGCGCGCGACAGCAGCGGACCGAGGTCGTCGAGCTCGGCGTCGCTGACCGATACGTTGCGAAGGATCAGGTCCTTTGCGCCGTCGAGCCGGGTCTGGTCGACAAAGGCCGGCAAGGTGGTCGTGCCCCAGGCGACGGACGAGCATGCGACCGCGGCCAGCAAGCCGCGCGCAAGCCAGGCGGCTGCGCGCCCGGGCATCCCGCCGTGCGTCTCACTCGGTGTAGCCATATCGCCCATAGTGCGAGTTGTAATAGTAGTTCTTGCCGCCATAGCCGCTATAGCGGCTCATCGCGGCAATATCGGCCTTGTTGAGCACGACGCCGAGCAGGTTCTCGTTGACCGCTCGCGCACTGCGCAGCGCACGCTCGACCACCTGCACCTGGGTCTTGCCCCATTCAACGATGAAGACGAAGGAATCGACGAAGTGGGCGGTGATGCGGACATCGACCACCGGCGTGAGCGGCGGGAAATCGACGATCACGTAGTCATAATGGCTGCGGGCCCCGTCGATGAAATCCCTCATCTGGTCGGAGGCCAGCACGTCGTGCGAATGGGCGATGCGCGATCGCGTGGCGCCAGGCAGGAAGGCGAGGCCGGTCTCGGGATCGCGCCATAGCGTGTCCTGCAAGGTCGCATTGTTCGACAGCACGTCGAGGATGCCGCGCTCGGCAGTCGCGGCGACCTTGCGGCTGAGCGAGGGATTGCGCAGATCGCAATCGATCAGGAGCACGCGGGCCCCGCTCTGGGCAACCAGTTGCGCAAATACGAAGGCCAGCGTCGACTTACCCTCGTTGGGCAGCGCCGAGGTCAACCCGAGGATCTTCGACGGCTTGGTGACGTTGAGGTCGGCATTGACCTTGATCGAGCGGATCGCTTCCGAGAACCGCGAGAATGGCGAATCGATCGCCGCCCACAGCACCGGCTCGTCGCCGCGCCGGATCGTGCGCGGACCGATCGGCAGATTGGGACGACCGGCGACCGGCGCCTTGATCTGGCCCGGCGAGACGCGGGGAACGATGGCGACGCAGTCGGCCTCGAGGATCGTCTCGACCATTTCAGCGGTGCGGAACACCCGGTCATAGAGGTCGCGCAACACGCCGAGCCCGAGCCCGGCGATCAGGCCGCCGAGGGCCGAGAGCGCGAGCACGACCAAGGTTTGCGGATGGCTCTTGCTGAGCGGACGCGAGGCACGGGTGATCACCCGCGCCTCGCTGACCGGGAACGACTGCTGCTGCACGTTTTCCATGTAGCGCTGCAGGAAATTGTCGTAGAGCGAGCGATAGGTCTGCGCCGAGCTCTCGAGCTCGCGCAGCGTTACCTGCGCCTGGTTGGTCGACTGCGACTGCGACACCGAGTCGTTCACGGCGCGCTCGATCTCGTTCTGGCGCTGCAGGGCGATCGCATAGTCGCTCTTGTAACTTTCGGCGAGCCGCTTCAGCTCGTCCACAATCGACGACTGGATCTCGCGCATCTGGTTGCGCAGGTTGACGGCGGCCAAATGATTGTAGCCGTAGCGCGACGACCAGTCGGCCTCGCGGTTGGCCAACTCGAGATATTGCGAGCGCAGCTTGGTGATGACCTGGTTGTTCAGGGTATCGGCCACCGTCGCATCGGGGACGCCCCCCTTCACCACCGCCTCGATGCGGTCGAGCTTGGCCTTGGCGTCGGTGACCTGCGACTTCACGTGGAGCAGCTGGGTGTTGAGTTCGCCGAGCTGCTGCTCGTTGAGCAGCTTGCCGCTGGAGGTGACGATGTTGTTGGTCTTCTTGTAGTCGAGCACCGCGCGCTCGGCGTTGGATGCCTGCGTGCGCAGCTCCTGGATGCGGTCCTGCAGCCAGACACTGGCGCGGCGCGTCGCCTGATATTTGGAATCGAGCTGATCGACGATATAGGCGTCGGCGACGGCGTTCGCGATCTGCGCCGCGCGCTCGGGATCGAGCGAGCGGAAGCTGACCTCGATCACATAGGTCATGCCGCGGCGGCGGACGTCGAGCTGCTTCTGGAACGTGCGGACCGCGCGCCGGGTCCGGTCGAATTCGGTGGGCGGCACCCCGCCGGCGAGCAGGCCGGACACGAAATCGAGCACGGCTCCTACCGCGCCGGCTCTGGAGCCAACGAATTCCGGATCCTCGTTGAGCTTGAGGTCGCGGATCACCGCGAGCGCCACATTCTCCGACTTCAGGATTTCGACCTGGCTCTCGACCGCGGCGGAATCGACGGGGGCCTCGCTCACCGGCGATTGCTGCTGGAAGGCCTGGAATTTGCGCGTGTCGATGATCATCGTGGCAAGCGCCGTATAGCTCGGCGCCGCCGTCGCCAGATAGCAGATGCCGCCGAACAGGCAGAGCGCGGCGGTCCCGAGGATGACCCAGTATTGCCGGAGCAGATAGGTGACGAAGGCGTCGAAGGTTTCCGCCAGCGACGGCAATTCGGCCGGACGATTTCTCAGATCGACAGACGGCGAAATCTGGTTGCGCTGAAGCATCTCGTCCTATCGTCGCGCCGGCAGGATGGATCCTGCCCTCGCGCCCTCCAATGATCCTGGGAAGCGTCCCGCCGCTGACACCGAAGCGCGTTGCTGCAGAAAGTTCTCCATTGGCGATCGGACGTCCGCTCAGGGGGTAACTGTTGAAATGAGTGTGGTGCCGGTGCCCGTGGCCGTACCAGACGTCGTGCTGCCCGAACTGCTGACCGACGAGGTGAAGCTGAAGATGCCGGTGTTCACGCTGTTGCCGTCGATGGCCTCGAGCGTGCCGCCGCCGGCGCCGCTGGCGCCCAGCGCGCTGGTCTGGCCGCCGGATGCGCCGGCGCTGCCCGCGCCGCCGGCGCCGGTCGCCGCGGTGCCGCTGTCACCCGATGCAGCAGCAAACGCCATCACGGTGTCGAGATCCTTGGTGTCGGCAATCGCCTGCTGGATGCGCGTCGCGTAGGGCTGGTTGCTGCGCACCACGATGCGCGCGGCCTGGGCGAGGCCGGCAGCGATCGCCGTCTTCTGGTCCTTGCTTGCCTTGGCGAGCAGCGCAATCAGCGGATCGAGCGATGTCGGATCGTTGAGGGCGAAATCGCGCGCCCGCGAGGTCAACTCCACGCCTGCATTCGGATACTGGGTCAGTAGCTGCTCGGGATTGGCCTTGAAATTGGTGAGCGCCTGGGACAGCTGGATCAGCCCGCCAGTTGTCTCCGCCAGCGCCGCGCCACCGGGTATCGCGAGCACCAACATCACCACCAACGTCGCCAGGCGCGGGGCGGAAAAGCCGCCGGATCGCTCAAATGTGAACACAGCTATCTCCCTAACGAATACTAACAGTTCGTTAGCATAGTCAGAGTTATCGCGCCAATTAAATAGCCTCGCCGGCCGCGGCCGGGCCGTGGCGCGCGAAATCAGCGTTAACCGGCCGCCCGACCGTAGCACGGGCGTCACGGTCGGAGCCGCCACCGCCGGCGCCGCTGCCGGAGCGGAAGGATTGCGACAGGCCTGCCCCGAGCAAGGCCGCGATAACAACGGCATAGCCGGTGATCTGGAGCGAGAAATCGATCATCGAATGGAGCGCGCCGGCGACCGACGCGCAGAGCGCCGCGAGCGGCACGATCACGTCGCGGCGACGGGTCCGCACGCCATGCGCAAGCACGACGAACGCCGCGAGCAGCGCGATCATGGTGGCGCCGGCCATTAACATTCCGCCGTCGGACGCCAGTTCGAGCCAGCTGTTGTGCGCCCGGTTCCAGGTCCCGCGCAGCGAGATGTCGTCGGTGCGATAGGCCGGATAGACCCATTCGAAGGTCCCGAAACCATCGCCGAGCCACGGGTGATCCCAGATCATCCGCAACGTTGCGCGATAAGTCGAGAACCGTCCCTCATCCGACAGGCCCATCGTGCTGAAGCGCGCGCCGACGCCGCCGCCGAGAAGCTGCAGCAGTGCCAGCGCGACCAGGCTGCCAACCCCGAGCGCCACGATCATGCCGTAGCGGCGCGGCACCCGGTTGCGGAAGAAGATCGCGGCAGCCGCGACCGCAGCGAGCAGCGAGATCCCGACGCCGCCGCGCGAGCCGGTCAGAAACATCGCCAGCAGGCAAGTGAGCCAGCCGAACGCATGGCCGGCGAGCCGGCGCCGCGCCGGCATAGCGAGGCGCGCGAGCAGCCGTGACAGGCCGGCACGGCGCGGCGGCCAATGCCGCTCGATCAACTCGCAGCCGAACAACAGCCAGATCAGCGCGCAGCAACCGTAGTAGATGCCGGCCGTGTTGCGATTGACGAAGGGCGATGTCAGCCACGCCAGGTGCGCCTGCTTCTCGTGCACCAGGTAGATCCGGGTGGGATCGATCGTGAAAGTGATGATGCCGCAGATCGCATAGACCAGCCCCGCCGCGGCCACCGCCCGCAACAACCCGCGCGCCAGTCTGCGGTTGGCACCGAGCACGACGCCGATGGCGAAGCTGAGCAGGCAAACGATTCCGACGCCGATCGAATAGAACGGCTGACCGCGCGCCATCGACGCGGCCGGCGGCAGCTCGGCAGGCAGCAATTTGCCGGCCTGCGCCCACAACGCGTTTGGCGCCACACCCGACCAGGGCCGGACAGCCGACTGCTCGTGCAGCACCAGCATGGCAAGCGCCGTCAACAGCGCCGTCACCGCGAGGATCGCGAGCTGACTGCCGCGCAGGCGCATCGGCAATACTCCAAGCAGTGCAATCCCGAGCAGGATCGACCAGATCGCGGGCGCAACTGTACCGACCGAGCCGAGCGGCAGCGGCGCCAAAGCGATGACGGCGCAGAACAGCCACGATGACCAGCGCACCGGCCACGGCAATGCCGTCGCCTCGCTTGAGCCGGAAGGTAATCTTACGCGTGTCATGAAGCCGGCCGTGCCGGCTCACGCCCCAGTATCAGGGCGCAAGCTTGATCGAGTTACGAAGTAAGGTTGCGTTGTAGGCGGCCACGATCGGATCGTTCGCCGTTGCGGTCACGAGGCGGATCTGCTGCATCACCTTGGCGTCCTCAACGGATGCCGCGTTCGACGCATAGAGCACGTCCTTGTTGCGCAACTGGAAACGCGTGGCCAGGAAATAGCCGGCCGGATCGCGGAAATTGATGTTGTAGACGACCGGGATGATCGGCCCTGAATATTTGCTGACGTCGACGCCAAGCTTGGCCGCCACTTCCGGCAGTTCGCCGCGATAGACGAACACCGAGGCCGGATCGGCCGAGGAGTCGTTCAAGCCGCCCGCCTTGGCGACGGCTTCGGCGAGCGAGATGCGCCAGGCCTCGAAATTGAACTGGCCCTGCGCGCCCGACGCGCCGAAGGCGACGAAGGTTTGCGGCTCGCGGTAGACATAAATGGTGTCGCCGGGATGGGCGTAGATATTGCTCTTGGGCTCGTAGACCAGCTGGCCGAACGGCACCGTAGTACGTTTGCCGTCGCGCTCGAGCATGACCCATGTGTCAAAACCCTGCCCTTTCGGGCCGCCGGCGCGCGTGATGGCGTCAAGCACGTGCTCACCCGCGGCATTGGCGGGGAAGCGGTTCGGCGAATTGACCTCGCCGAGCACGGAGATCAGCGAGGTGCGCTGCTCGATCAGGGCGACCACGGCCTGCGGCTCGATCGCGCGATTCTTCAACGCATCGACGATCGAGCGCTGCACTTCGGTCGGTGTGCGGTTCTTGGCGCGGATCGCGCCGGCATAGGGCACCGAGATATTGCCGTCGGTATCGACGTTCTGGTTCGGCAGCGTGATGTAGTTGCCGGGACGCACGCCGGCCTCGACCGGAATGAACAGGCCGCCGGCGGCGGCCTCGAAGATCGTGACGCTGACGACGTCGCCGATGCCGAAGCGGATGTCCTTCGGCGGCGGGCCCTGGATGCCACCGGCGAGTTGCGGCGCGAACGACGCCAGCACGTTCTCGATCTGCGGTGTGATCTTGACCATCGCATAGGGCAGGCTTTCAGGATCGCGCTGCCCGGCCACGACATCGGAGCTCGTCGGACCGTTGGTCGGCATGTAATGGCAACCGCTGACCCAACAGGCGGCCGCAAGCAATAACATCACCCGAATGAAAATCGCACGCGACATCTAAATACTCCGGCCGTGCCGTAACACGCCGACTATCACAATCACAAGTTTCCGCGATATATTGCGATGCAATTGATAAATAATGTTAGCGAGGTGAGGCAATTCGGCGACACCGGCGCACCGCCGTGAGACAAAGCCCCGCGCGCCGTCACTCCGGCTTTGCTTTCGTCCGATCTCCCCGTTATCTGTGAATGAGATGGTTTGAGTTAACCGATTGAGGGTTCGATGGCCCGCAGGAAGCTACCCGCGATCGCGTTGGGAATGGTCGCCTTGCCGCTGATAGGCGCCCTCGGCGGCTCCGGGGTTTTCGCCGCAGAACTAAGCGTTTCCCCGGCCCCGCGCGCCGTGCAACGGGTCAGCGGCAATTGTCAGCGGCTGCAATATTGTCGTGGCGACGTCTGCCAGTGGAAACGGGTTTGCTGGCACGGCTGTCCCGATCGCTACTCCTGCGCGCCGCTCTACGGCGCCTATGGACCGTATGGCGGCCGCGATTATTGGGCTGCCTATAGTTCCGGCGATCTGCGCCCGTTCTGAATGTTAATCGACTAACAAAACCACAGGCCATCGAGCTCGGCCGGCACCGCGCCGGCCCGCTGGCGACGCGCGGGTTAACCCCGGCTTAGGCCCGGCCCGATACCATGCGGGCGCAGGGTTTGGTTATGTTATTTGTTTTCCTTGGCAATTTGATCGGCGGCACCGTTCTCGGTCTGCGCCAGCACTGTCTGGTGCTGGCGCCGGTGGCGCTCGCGGAACTCGCGCTGTTGGCCGCCATCGGAGTCGGGCGCCTGTCGTGGTCGGAAACCGCGCTGCTCATGATCGCTGCGATCGTAGCGCTGCAAATCGGATATCTGGCAGGCGCCTTCGCGCCGCTGTTCTGGTCTCGCACCTCGACGCCACGTCTCGCCCTGCGCCGTTCGCAATAGCAGGGCATGACACTGCCCGCTTTGGCGTGGCCGATTTCCGTTGACCTCGCGGCAAGCCCGGGGCATCCCGCTGCCTTGCGTCTCATCCTCTGCAGGACCTCCCCCTCTCGTGTGGAACGTCACGGCCTTCATCTGCATCTTGATCGGGGCGTCGATTCCGCTCGGTCTCATCGACGCATCGCTCGCGACGGGTGCCGTCGGCGCGGCGACGTCGCTAGGGCTGCTCGCAAGCCTGCTGGCGATCCGTCCGGGTGAGCTGTCGTTCCTGAAGTCGGTCGCCGGTCCCGCTGTTGCGGCGGCGCTTCTGCCGGTGCTCTGGATCGTCCTGCAGATGTTTCCGCTGGCGGCCCTGGCGCATCCGGTGTGGAAGTTCGCCGGCGAAACGCTGGGAGCACAGCTCAGCGGCAGCATCACGGTCGACACCGGCGCAAGCTTCGGCGCGCTGCTGATCTGGCTGTCACTCATGTCAGCCATGATCACCGCCGCCGCTGTCGCGATCGACGCCCGCCGCGCCGATATGGTGGCCCGCACCGTTGCAGCAACCGCGGCCGTCGCGGCCCTGATCCTGCTGCTATCAAGCGATCCGGTCAAAGTCTGGTCTGGCGCTGCACGCGATGAGACGGCAAACGGATTCCTGGTCGTCGTTCTCGTTGGCGTTCCGCTCGGCCTTGCGCGCGC
The DNA here is from genome assembly GCF_054063355.1 of Bradyrhizobium sp. USDA 4502. NCBI lineage: Bacteria > Pseudomonadati > Pseudomonadota > Alphaproteobacteria > Hyphomicrobiales > Nitrobacteraceae > Bradyrhizobium > Bradyrhizobium sp. USDA 4502. The sequence goes on along the minus strand of NZ_JBSSGF010000001.1, from coordinate 1,565,667 downwards.
GCTCGACGTCGGCGGACACGCCGATGGCCGCACCGCCGCCCAATTGAGACGGCTGCGCTGGCTGCTCGCTGCCGGCGCGCTGCTCTGCGCCGCCAGCGCCTGCTGGGTTGGGCGGCGCGGCGCCGCGATCGCGATCGCCGCGGGCATCGCCCTCGTCCTGATGACCTTCGCCGCGCGGAAACTTCATCTGCACCGCTGGAGCAGCGCTGCTGCGGCGACAGCGATCGCGCTGATCGCCCTGGCGACGGCGATCGGCAATCGTCATCCCGACGTGCCGCTTGCGATCGCCTTTGTTCATGCACCGTCCGAGTTCGTGCAATCGACCCACAATCTGCTCGCCGACCTGCCCGCGCTCGGCAGCGGCGCCGGCACCACGGCAACGCTGGCGTCGACCTATATGGACTGGCAGGGCGCCACCACGCGGCCCGTGGTTGCGACCAGCGCCGCGGCCTTGATCGCGCAATTCGGTTCCGCCATGTTCTGGACTTTAGTCGCGGCTATCATCGTCTGCATCGCAGCGTTCACGGCCGGTGCGCGCAATCGCGGCCGCGACTGGTCCTACCCTGCATCGGCCGCAGCCGTCCTGCTGACGCTGCTGCTGGCTAGCTTCACCTTGCCGGAATTGCCGGCGCTGCCCGGAGTGATCGTGTTGGGAGCCGTGATCGGAACAGGACTGGCACAGCGGATCAGCCGTTCACGGTTGCAGGCGAGCTAGACGCCAGATGCGCAGCTTCCTCCAGCGTCTTGTCGGCCAGACCGGCAATCTCGAGCATGAGGGCGACGAGACCTGCATCTACGCCGTCGGCGATATCCACGGTCACGCCGACCTGCTGCACGAGATCTGCGCCCGCATCGATGCCGACATCCGTCGGTTCCGGCCGGCGCGACCGATCCAGGTGTTCCTCGGCGACTATATCGATCGCGGACCGGATTCGCGCGATGTCATCGCCATGCTCGATCAACGCCGCCGCACCCGCAGCATGGTCTGCCTGCTCGGCAATCACGAGGCCTGCCTGCTGGAGTTTCTCGTCAATCCCGACATGCTCGCGCAATGGCGGCAGTTTGGCGGCTTGCAAACGCTGATGTCCTACGGCCTGACGCCCTCGCCCAATCCCGACGCTTCCGAACGCAGGGCGCTCGCCCGGCAATTGATCCGCCAGATGCCGCCGGCCCATCTCGCCTTCCTGCGCTCGCTGCCGCTCTGTTATGTGCACAAACGCTATTTCTTCGTCCATGCCGGCGTCAGGCCCGGCGTCGCTCTCAACCAGCAGCGCAAGGAGGATCTGCTCTGGATCCGCGACGACTTCCTGATCTCGGAAGATGATTTCGGCAAGGTCGTGGTCCACGGCCATACGCCGGTGCATGAGGCCGAGCTGCTGCGCAACCGCATCAATGTCGACACCGGTGCCTATGCGACCGGCCGCCTGACCTGCGTCAAGCTCGAGGGAGCCCGGCGAACCCTGCTGATGACCGGCAACCGGGCCGCGCGCCATGGCTAATACGATGGCTAACACGATGGCTGACGCGATCGGCCGGAATGCGAGGCGTCTCTCGCCGGCCTTCGTGCCGGCGGCCGCTGCGATCGGCGCGGCGACGCTGGCCTTGTCGGCCTGGTGGCTCGCCGCCGATGCATTGCGCGGCAGACCGGCGATCGCCGCAGAGGTCGGCATGGTCCGAGGCGAGCTGTGGCTGCGCGACGGCTGGAGCCAATTGCAGACGTCACCGGAGGCGGCCGAAGCCGCGTTCACGCGCGCGCTTCGCCTCTCGCCGATGGACGCCGGCGCCTGGTTCGGCCTCGCCTCGGCAACCGGACGGTTCGACTGGCTGAACCCGACCGCGTCGAAGGCGCTCAAGATGTCCTACTATACCGGCTTCAACCGCAGCGACTTGATCGCGCCGCGCCTGATCCTTTTGGCGCAGGTCGACACCACGCGCGATGTCGAATTGGTCGACCTGCTGCAGCGGCAGATCCGCCTGATCCTCACCCGGGCGCCGGAGCTGAAGGGCGCGATCGGGCAGGCCTATCGCGTGGCTGGCGACGCCAACCGGCGCATCATCGAGGCGGAGTTCAAGGACGCCAACCAGAGCATTCCGCAGTAACGCGCGCCTGGCGCCCAGATGCCCAGCCGTCAAATACCCTTGTGACGCAACACCGCGCCGACCGTGCGCAGCAGGATGCGCAGGTCGAGCACGAAGCTCCAGCTCTTGATGTAGATGAGGTCATGCGCCACCCGCAGCTGCATGTCCTCGATCGCCGGCGTCGCGCCGCGCAGCCCTTGCACCTGCGCGAGACCGGTGATGCCGGGCTTGACGTGCTGGCGCTCTGCATAGCTCGCGATCAGCTTCGAATATTTGTCGTCATGCGCCAGCGCGTGCGGCCGCGGCCCGACCAGCGACATGTCGCCGCGCAATACGTTCACCAGCTGCGGCAGTTCGTCGATGCTGCGGCGGCGCAGCGTCGCGCCGATCCCGGTCAGCCGCGGATCGTTCGGGCGAGCCTGCGTGATGACATCGCCATCCTCGAGCACGTGCATCGAGCGGAATTTGAGGATGGTGAATTGCTTGCCGTCGAAGCCGTTACGGCGCTGCCGGAACAGGATCGGTCCCCTGGAGTCGAGCTTGATCGCAATTGCCGTTCCGATCAGCAGCGGCGCGAACAGCACCAGGAGGCCGCTGGATGCCACGATGTCGAACAGCCGCTTGCCGGCGCGCTCGAGCGAAGTAAGCGGCGAGCGCTGCATTTCCAGCGTCGGGATCGGGCCGGTCGCCACCATCCGCAGCGCCAGGAACCGCTCCGCGGTCCGGTCCGGCAGCAGCCGCACCGGCAGCGGCGATGCCCGCAGCTGATCGCACACGAACTGGATGCGCGGCTCCTGCTGCCAGGGCATGGCCAGGATGATCTCGTCGGCGCCGCACTCGCGGGCTGCAAGAATGGCCGACGCGACGGCGGCCCGGTCGCCGGCGTCGTCGGACGATCCGGAGAGCTGGACCCGTCGCACCTCGCTGAGGCCGAAATCGCGCAGCAGGCTCGCTTGCCGCACCCGGGACAATTCGTCCGCCATCCCGACCACGACCGCGCGGCGCGTGGCCAGCATGCCGCGGTCGATCGCGCGTTGCAGCGGCGCCTGCAGCAGCATCCGTCCGCCGACCAGCCCGAGGCCGCCGATCAGGCCAAGTGACAGCACCGACCCGCGCGAGACGCCGGAACCCACCTTCAAAAGGAAGATGATCAGGGTCATCAGCAGAACGACCAGCAGCCATCCGCCGAGCAGGCTGCTCCAGCGCCGGTCGAGACCGGCCAGCACCTGCGCATTGCAGAGGCCCTGCGACTTCGCCACGAACATGTGAAGGATGGCGGCGAGGACCCCGATCCCTAGAAAACCCTCGAAGCTGTTGCTATAAACCGTGTGGTAGTAAAAGAGGTGATAGGCCGCGCCGCCGACGATGCTGGACAGCACGACGATTATCATCTCGAACGCGACGGCAAACGCCTCGAGGGAAGCGAAAGCGAACGAGAAGGCGCCGAAGTTAACCGGTACCTTCGCCAATCGAGCGTCCGAAAGGTCGGTCATCGGGAATTAACATTCGTGTTAACAATTCATATGTGTATTATCAGGCGAGTCGTGAGCTCGCAAGACCTGCTGCGGATATCGGATAGAGAGCGCGCATGAGTTCATCGGCTGGCGAAACCGAGGCCGCGCTGGTGGCCCTCCTCCATCTCATCCGCCTGATGGGCGCCGAGCTCGTCGCGGGCCAGCACCGCGACGATGTCGAGGTGCTGGTCAAGGCGATCGAGACAAAGCTGCGCGCGGCCCGCTTCCCGGCCGACATGCCGAATCAGGACATCGTCAGGGGCTTGGACCTCGCACAGGCCAGACTGCGTCCGATCTTCGCAGAACTGCGCGCAAGGTCGGAGAAGGCACATCTGAGCGACCAGCTGCTGCTGGCTCCCAGGCCTTCACGCATCCACTAACGGATAGCTTACGTCAGCTTTGGGCTTCACCACGGCGGGGCAAGCCGCTCCCGCCGCCGGACCTGAGCGCAAGCTTTTCCTCGATCTTCATTTTCTCGAGCAGCAAGTCGGTCACGATACGGCGCAGCCGTTCATTTTCCAGCCGTAATTCATCAATACGGTTATGGACAGGGGGGATCCCATCTCTATCATCGGTGCGAGCGGCGAATTCGGTAACAGTACCATTCGCCTGGTGGCCGCGTGCGGCCTCCTGCTTGCGCCAGCGATGAAATGTCATCACGCTAACGCCCAGCACCTTGCACGCTTGGGCCTGGGACTGCCCCCGCGCCATGAGTTCCTCGGCCTGTTTGACCTTGGAACTGATCTCCTCAGTAGAATGACGCCTCATTGGTCATCTCATTGCCCCCTAGATTAGCAATCATCGCATGGCCTATAAGCTATGTAAATGCAACAGGAAATTCAAATTGAGGGTTTCCCGGGGGCCTTTCGGGAGCCTCGAACTTGCCGGTCGGCAGCAACACATAGTGCGAAGAAACGCCGAAGCTGCAAGGTATTGAGCGGAATATACGGGGAATATTCCTCCGCTGAAAGGGCCCGATAAAAAAAGTTATACGACTTTCTGTTATGAGAGTTTGATCGGGATAACTGGCGCACTGTTTGCATTCTCAAACGGGAAGCAAATGAGAATATTCAATCGGTCTCTCGACAGATTGTGAGTGCGCCATGCCTCGCCGCGATAATCGCCCCACCGGTCAAGCGCAATTTTCACAAATTTCTAACAAATTAATCCCGCGAGTTTCGCGTCCGGCCGCTTGCGGGCGTACACGCCCAGCAGTAGTTACTAGGACGTTAGGTGTCATGAGGGTTTCAACATATTTGAGGATTATTTTCACGAAACCTAACACTCATATCTCGATCCACGAATTATCAATTAAGCGCTTTCCCACCCGAGGCCATCAGGCGGAACCACGTCCGCCCGATAATCCGCGAACCATTCCGTGCTGACGCTTGTCAGAGCCAGTCTCTGATCAACATTTTTGCGAGGATCGACACCATGGCGCGTCTCAAGGTCTTCGAGGGGAACCAACCCGCGTCAAGCGAGGCGGCCGACATCCTGGAACGCCTCGTCGCGGAGAATTGCGAACTCCGGCATACCGCGGTCGAGCTGGTCTTGCAGAATTGGATCCTGCGCGAGCGTCTGTCCGATGTCGGGGCACGCAAGTCCGTGCCGCTGGAGCACTGACCACCCCAACCCTCACGACCGCGATTATCCGCAGCAACGTCCGCCAGCTCGCCTAGACGAGCATCGGGCCAGCGCATCATTCAATTTAGAATTGAAATGTCCGCAACTGCAGGCGCGCCAGCATGCTCGCCGGATTGGCGAGGATGTGGCCGCATATTCTGCCGATGAGAAAAGGCTGACGGACTTCAGCTGTGAACCCGGCGCAGCGCGACGCGCGGGGTGTTCTGCTCTCGAGACATGCCGAACGAACGCGACGAGCCCGGGCGTTCCTGGATTTCACGTAACTCAGCGATATCAAGCATCAGCGCAACGACTTCGTTGCGCAGCGATTGATTGGTCGCGAGCAACGCCTCTTCGATCGGCTGATGCAAATGTTGAACTTTGTGCTGCTTCATGGCGCGCCCTCGCTCTGCGGTTAAGGGTATGAGCGATGTGATTGAAGTTTCGATGACAGGGTTATTCCGCGCACATGGAAGGCGGTTAATGGGGCAGGTTTGCGACCAACATGGCTCCGAGTTAAATTTTCTCAATCAGGTTCCACAACCTGATCGCGAAGCGCTCGATCGGCGGCCTTTGATGTGTCGTACAGATGAGTTGGCAGCGGCAGCTATGAGGCGCGCGGCTGGACAACGCGGCTCAATGTGGGTCGGAAGCTCTACCAAGCGCATGATATTGCTTGGTGATCATTGATGGCTGCCGAGTTGTTTCAACCGAACGTGCATTGTCCGGCTATCACAATGTCGCCGTGTTACAGCGATCGCGCTTCAAGGGACGCGCTCAGCTGCACACAAGATATTCCACCAAAGCTGCTCCGCAGACGCAAAATCTGCTGCTGCCACGTCCATCAAGGATCGCAGAGTGTTTCGACCGGTTGCGAATATTGAAGCGGCTGACGGTGCCCTGAAGCGCTCGAGCAATCCAGCGAAATGAATTCAACGCTGAACATCGGACCAAACGCGATTTTGCCTCCGCCGGACCTAAACCGCGCTAACGCTATTCTAATTAAAATGAGCGGGACCGAAGCGTCCGGCTTGAACAGTGGGAGTGAACGCCTTTCGCGCGCCTGTCGCTGCATTCGCACGCGCTTGCACAGTCCCCACGAACAGCAGCGACAGCGAAGATTCGCCATAAGCATCGCTAATTCGCCCCGCGTCGCGATCGCGCGCTATTTCGATTTAGGAGGCGTATCGTCGTCCATCTTGCCACCATTGGCGACGCACTTGTTGAAATAGTCCCGCTGGGCTTTGGCGCCTCCCCGCGCGCTCCCGGAAGCGGGATTGCCGGGCTGTAGCGGCGGAAATGCCTTCGCCACCAAGGCATCGCAGGCGCGCGCCACCTGCAAGTCGATCGCATGCGCGGGAACCATTGCGCTGGAGATCATGATCACGGCTGAGGCGATCGCAAAACCCGAGATAACTCGCATTGCCACACTCCGTTCCAAACTGAATCAGTTTTTTTCTCGAGCCCGGACTCGCAAGGAGCGCACTAAAGCATGATCCGGAAAAGTGCGAAGCGGTTTTCCGTCGCAACAAAACGCGGATCGCATTTGCGCGAAGATCAAGCTCTGACTGCGATCTGAAACACGACGACGATTCTCGCGGCGCCTAGGTCCGATCGACGTCGTGATAGGCCCGATACCAGGCGACAAACCTGGCAATGCCATCCTCGATCCGCGTCTGCGGGCGGAAGCCGATTTCACGCTCCAGGTCGGAGACGTCGGCCGACGTCTCCAGTACATCTCCCGGTTGCATCGGCAGCAACTGCTTTTCGGCCTGTCGCCCCAAGCCCTGCTCGAGCAGCGCCACCACATGCATCAGTTCTTCCGGCCTGCTGTTGCCGATATTGTAGACCCGCCACGGCGCCCGGCTCGAACCCGGATCGGGATGCGCTCCCGACCAGTTGACGTCGCCTTCCGGCGCGCGGCCGATCAACCGCACCATCGCCTCGACCACGTCGTCGACATAGGTGAAGTCGCGCCGCATGTTGCCATTGTTGAACAGCTGGATCGGCTTGCCCTTGGTGATCGCGTCGGCGAACGCATAGAGCGCCATGTCCGGCCGATACCACGTCCCATACACGGTGAAAAACCGCAGCCCGGTTGCCGGCACGCGATAGAGATGGCTATAGGAATGCGCGATCAGCTCGTTGGCCTTCTTGGTTGCGGCGTACAGGCTGACGGGATGGTCGACATTGTCGTGGACCGAAAACGGCAACTTGGTGTTGGCGCCATAGACCGACGATGAGGACGCAAACAACAGGTGCCTGCACGCAGTGTGCCGGCAGCCCTCGAGGACGTTGAGGAAACCCTCCAGATTAGAATCCGCATAGGCGTGCGGGTTCTGCAGGGAATAGCGCACGCCGGCCTGCGCGGCGAGATGCACCACGATCTCGAAGCGATAACGCTCGAACAGCGCCTTCATGCCGGCTCGGTCGGCGAGGTCGAGCTCCACGAAGGTGAAGCCACGGTGCTGCTTGAGCAGATCGAGGCGCGCGCGCTTGAGCGCCGGGTCGTAATAGTCGTTCAGATTGTCGATGCCGATGACCGGCTGCCCTGCCCTCAGCAGATGCTCCGCCAGATGGAAGCCGATGAAGCCGGCGCAGCCCGTGACGAGTAGATTGCCTGCGATCACCACGTCTTGCCTGTGCCTTTCGCCTTGCGCCGGACCGTCGGATACGCCGTTACACGCGGCAACCGCGGCTGCCTTCGCGTTGCGCGCCGCCAGGCGTCAGCTGCTGGCGGCCGGAGGCTCGTAGTCCGGAAAACGGCTCAGGACCGCGGCCTTCATGAACTTGAAGTGCGCAATCTCGGTCGCCAATTCCTTCAGCCGGCGCTGGCCGTTTAAGATCTCGGCGTCAAACAGGTCTTGATGATAGTTGTCAAGCGCCTCGCGTTCCAGATATTCGTCGGTGCCGTTGCCGAGAGTCACCGCGGCGCGGGCCAGAACATCATCGACGCGGCGGCCAAGACCGGATTGCTCGCTTTCGGCCGCCTGCAACGCGGCCTCGATCGCGGCCATGATCGATCCGATCCGGGCGCGATCGGTCTCGGCATCGCGCTCAGCCGAGCGTGCCTTGAACCCTTCCTCGCCGCGCCGCGATTTGATCAGGTCGTGCGCGCGAGACCGCAAAAACAGCTGAAACATCTGTCAGTATCCGGTTCGGGCCCATTGAGGCAGCACAGGTCAAAATCGCCCGGTCTTAGTTAAAAAAGGGTGAATTGCCCTCATGCCCGGCTCTCAGGTCGGCTTTCCACTTGATCCAGGCCTTGTCGTGCTTGTCATAGAGTTCGAGCCACCGTCCCTCACCGGCTGACGGCACCAGGCCCGTCCCATTATCGTGCCCGTCCGCCAGTCCCGGCAGCGAGGAGTCCAGGTCCTCGAACTCCGACGTCTCCTCAAGCGTCAGCCCGACCAGCACACGCTTGCCACTGACATCGACGACATACCGCCTTGGCGAATGCCCCCTGAGATCACTCATGACGTGAAAGTTCCCTTGCGATCCGCGGGGCTGGCGACGAGATCAGGGGCACGCTGGCATGCAACCAACCCGCCTGCCGCAACGGACGCCGACATGATGACCGATTGCATGTTGCCAGCCAACCCCAACTCACCGCACACCGTCGCGCTACCTCGATCGAACTACTCCGCTAGAACGCGCGACGCATGTGGCCGAACGCACTGACCGGCTGTTCCCGCCTCGACGATTTCGCGGCTGATGGCGCCACATACGGTGCATAGATCCGATATTGCGCGCGGCGCTTGTGCGACCGCCACGAGCGCGCGGCGAAACCGGAGAAGAAGCCTGCGACGAACACCGCCGCGAGAATCAGAGCAGGAGAAACCATCACAACCGTCCACGTTCGCCCCGATGTTATTAACATTCGAAGTTGTGACGACATCATGATTGGACGCGCCGAAAGATTGTTCAGCCGCTGGAATTTTTGTGCAATCGAACGACGCATCAATGATCAGGCGTCGACAATAATTGTTCTCGCGAGAGAACGTCTCAGGAGAACCACCAGAGCATGAATTTCAGGAACATCGAGCTGAGAAGATAAATCCACCCCGCCATCGCCAGCACCGTCAGTCCGACGAAGACACCTGAAACGCTTTTCTCCTTGAAGCGCGCCAGCAACGAGTTTTTTTCTTCTTGCGAGTAGAACATCTCAGGCTCAAGGCGTAACTGATTCAAATCAGCTAGCAGTCAATTTCGATGATCTCGTGACGCGTCGCAGCAGCCATTCGCATCGCGCATCACAGATCACCGCTGCAAAACGCCGCCAGGCCGCACGCCATCGCGCAGTGGAAATTCCGTTCGACACGATCAGGAATTTTACGTCGGCGATCGCGGCGGCCCGCGCGCCGGAATTTCCCTTCGGATCCTCGCCCGATCGACGTCACATACGTCGATCAAGACGGTCGTGCAGCTTGACCATGCGATGTGGCCGGCATGCAGGATAGCCGCGCGCCGGAGGCCGGCGCGGCCGAACGGATTCTTCCCGGGAGCAATCTGCCCGCTTCGCCCTGCCTCTCAGTTTAACAATCAAGTCCTCGCACGCGGTCAACCAATGATAATCGCCTCACACGCGGAAAAAGGCGAACCAGACAATGCCGAGGATCAGGACGGCCAGCCCTGTCGAGGCCGTGAGCAGCGCGAGAACCGAAGGTCCAGGCTCGGCCTGCCGCGCCTCGGTCGGGGTTTCGACAATTTGGCCGTGTCGTTCCGTTGCCATGGCAACCTCTTTGCTTAAGTGCCTGTAATTCCGGCGTTTGCCGCGCCCCTTCGACAGCCAACGCGTGATCGGGAGCGATGTTCCGAGGGCGTTGACGGCTGGGCCGACGGCAATCCCGCCCGCCGCGTCAAACGGGCGCAGCGCGAGGGCACGGTTAACGCCGTTGCGAGATTCACCGGGCCGTGTTGTTTCAAACTGGGGTGCCCGGTGTTATCCTTGATCGTACCGTCGGTTGCGTAATCGGAGTTTCCCTGGAGTTCCCCCATGGCCCCTCGCGCCAATTGGAAGGGCTTTTTGCGCCTTTCGCTCGTGACTTGCCCGGTTGCCCTGTACCCGGCGACATCGGATACTGAAAAGGTCTCCTTCAACCAGATCAACCGCAAGACCGGCCACCGGATCAAATACGCCAAGGTCGACGCCGAGACCGGCGAGGAAGTCTCCACCGAAGACATCATGAAGGGCTACAAGGTCGACACCGACACCTATATCGAGGTCACCAAGGAAGAGCTCGACGACATCGCGCTGGATTCGACCCGCACCATTGAGATCGACGAATTCGTGCCGCGCAGCGAGATCGACAGCCGCTATCTGATCCGTCCCTACTACCTCGTTCCCGACGGCAAGGTCGGCCACGACGCCTTTGCGGTGATCCGCGAGACCATCCGCAGCCTGAACAAGGTCGCGATCGGCCGCGTGGTGTTGACCAATCGCGAGCACATCATCGCGCTCGAGCCGCTCGACAACGGGCTGATGGGCACGCTGTTGCGCTACCCGTATGAGGTGCGCAGCGAGAAGGAGTATTTCGACGACATCCAGGATGTGAAGATCACCAAGGACATGCTCGATCTCGCCAAGCACATCGTCGAGCAGAAGTCCGCCGACTTTGATCCGGAGGAGTTCGAGGACCGCTACGAGCAGGCGCTGATCGACCTGATCAACCAGAAGCGCAACGGCATCAAGGTCGCCAAGCCCGCGGCGAAGACCAGCGGCAACGTCATCAACCTGATGGACGCGCTGAAGAAGAGCCTCGCCAACGAGAAGCAGGCCGCGCCCGCCAAGACTGAAGCAAAGGCCGCGAAGGGCAAGAAGCCGAAGAAGCGCATCGAGGGCCAGCGCGAAATGCTGCTGCCGATCTCGGGCAGCGGCAGGCGCGAGCCCAAGGAGGCCGCCAAGCCCGAGCCGAAGAAGGCCGAGAAGACAACGCGCGCCCAGGGCACCGCGGCGCGCAAGAAGGCAGGCTAGCGCAGCGACCGCAAGATGAGCCCGGTCCACAGCTCCTGAGATGTCCCGGTCGAGATGCCCTGGTCGACGCCGTTTGACGAACCGATCGCGCTGCATCGCGGCGGCACGCTGGTGACGCTGCAGCACGCTGCCGACTACATCATGAAGCTATCGGAAGACACCCAGGAGGAGACGCGCTGGCAGATCGCGGTCGAGCATTTGATCAATGCGGCGGAACAAGGTGCCGGCTGGTTGATGTTCGCGCGCATCGCGATGCTGCGCGCGTTGAATGGGGACGACTGAATCCGGAAAATGGCGAACTGCCGGCAGCGCTTACTTGAATGCCGAACTGACGGCATTGAATTGGCCGCTTACACTGGTGCCGATGCCCCTGACGCCCGCGACGATCACGATGCTGATGCCACCGGCGATGATGGCGTATTCAATGGCGGTCGCCCCGACCTCATCACGCAGAAACCTTGCCATCAACGCGCGCATGAAAAGCTCCTGTCCGACGCTCGCGGCTTTTTCTCCCGCGCCGTAGTAATATGCTTGCGAAACTAGGCCACATTGGTTGACGGCCCATTGAGGGAAAGGATGAACGATCGCTTAAAGGTTGCAGGGAATTTCCCTGCTAGTTCTGCCTGCATCAGGTTGCCGCCGGGCGAGGCACCGGGCCGCGGCGGGAGCGCTTTCCGGCGAAGTGGACACCGGCTCGTGCAAAGAAAACGCGTCAAAACAAGTATCTAGAGCTCCGTTCTGATCCTCTCTGACCGGAAACAGCTCCAGTCGTAAACGCATATCAGAACTACCCGATCCGGCCCCGGCCGCGCTTTACCGGTGCCGCGGAATCCTGTTCCTTTATCGGACAGGCGACAACGAGGCCGGAACGAACCGGCCGCATGCAAAGGGAGTGACCGTCATGAAGCTCGGCACCGCGATCGCGGAAATCATGAAGCGCGAGGGCATCGAGATCCTCACGGGCTACCCGGTCAACCACCTGATCGAATACGCCGCCAATGCCGACATCCGCCCCGTGATGGTGCGCCAGGAGCGTATCGGCGTGCACATGGCGGACGCGATCTCCCGCGTCACCTCGGGCGAGAAGATCGGCGCCTTCTGCATGCAGCACGGCCCCGGCGCGGAGAACGCGATGGGCGGCGTCGCGCAGTGCTACGGCGAATCCGTGCCCGTCCTGGTGCTGCCGATGGGCTATGCACGTCGGCTGGCGAATATCGACCCGAACTTCAATTCCAGCCAGGCGATGAAGGCGTTTTCAAAATCGTCGGAGCCGATCAACATCGCAGCCGAGGTCTGCAACATCTTTCGGCGGGCGTTTACAAAATTGAAGAACGGCCGCGGCGGGCCGGTCATCGTCGAAATCCCCGCCGACATGTGGAACGAGGAGGTGCCGGAGCCCTTGAACTACACGCCGGTGCTGCGCACCCGCTACGGCGCCGACCCCGTCCATGTGAAGGAAGCGGCTGCCCTGCTCGTTGGCGCCAAGCGTCCGGTGATCTATGCCGGCCAAGGTGTGCACTATGCAAAGGCCTGGCCGCAGCTGAAGCGCCTCGCCGAACGGCTCGCGATCCCGGTCACCACCAGCCTCGGCGGCAAGTCGTCCTTCCCCGAGACGCATCCGCTCTCGCTCGGCTCCGGCGGCCTCGCGGTGCCGCGTGCGGTGCCGAAATTTCTTTCGGAAGCCGACGTGATCTTCGGCATCGGCTGCTCCTTCACCGAGACGTCATTCGGCATCGCGATGCCGAAGGGCAAGACCATCATCCATTCGACGCTCGATCCGAACCACATCAACAAGGATGTCGAGGCCAAGGTCGGCCTGGTCGGCGACGCCGGCCTGGTGCTCGACGCGCTGCTGGAGGAGATCGGCAAGGCCGTGACCTCGGACCGCAACGCAAGCGCGGTCGCCGAGGAGATCGCCGCCTCCCACAAGGAGTGGCTGGCCAAGTGGATGCCGAAGCTGACGCACAACGACGCGCCGCTCAACCCCTACCGCGTGCTGTGGGACCTGCAGCACACCGTCGACATCCACAACACCATCATCACGCACGACGCCGGCAGCCCGCGCGACCAGCTCTCGCCGTTCTGGAAGTCGGTCGAGCCGCTGTCCTATATCGGCTGGGGCAAGACCACGCAGCTCGGCTACGGCCTTGGTCTCGCGATGGGCGCCAAACTGGCAAAGCCGGACAAGCTCTGCATCAATGTCTGGGGCGACGCCGCGATCGGCTTTACAGGGATGGACTTCGAGACCGCGGTGCGCGAGCGGATTCCGATCATGTCGATCCTGCTCAACAATTTCTCGATGGCGATCGAATTGAAGGTGATGCCGATCTCGACCGAGAAATACCGCTCGACCGACATCTCCGGCGATTACGCCGCGATGGCCCGCGCCTTCGGCGGCTACGGCGAACGGGTGACCAAGCCCGAGGACATCATCCCCGCGATCAAGCGCGGCATCCAGAAGACCAAGGAAGGCGTGCCGGTGCTGCTGGAATTCATCACCAGCAAGGAGACCGAGGTGTCGCGGCCGGGGACGTGACGGCACCTCACACGCCGCTCTGCCACTTGATTTGACCGCGCCAGCGCAGGCAAGCTCCCTCCGGTGCAACTTCGGAGGGAGAGATGGCGCGCATCCTGGTGCTGGGGGCCGGCTTTGCCGGGCTATGGGCCGCGCTCGGCGCAGCCCGCAAGCGCGACGAGATCGGTGCACGGGCAGCGGACACCGAGATCCTGGTCGTCGATCGCAACGCCTATCACAACATCCGGGTGCGCAATTACGAGGTCGATCTCGGCGATGTCGCGCTGCCGCTCAAGGACGTGCTCGATCCGGTTGGCGTCGGCCACATGGTGGCCGAGGTCGCGGCGATCGATCCGGCGACGCGCGCGGTCACGATCAAGACCAGCGCGGGCGCGGAGGTTCTGAGCTACGACCGGCTGGTGCTAACCACCGGCAGTGAGCTGGTCCGCCCCGCCATTTCGGGCCTTGCCGCCCACGGCTTCGATGTCGACACGTATGAAGCAGCGATGCGGCTCGACACGCATCTGGCGGCGCTCGGTAAAGAGCCGCCGTCAGAGGCACGCGCGAGCATCGCGGTCGTCGGCGCAGGGTTCACCGGGATCGAGGTCGCGACCGAGATGCCGGCCAAGCTGGCGCACGCCGGCATCACCGGCGATCATCGGGTCATCCTGATCGATCCCAATCCCGTCGTCGGCGCGACCTTCGGCGCGCATGGCCGCCCGGTCATCAACGAGGCGCTGGCCGCGCTCGGCGTCGAGACGCGGCTGAATGTCCGGGTCAGTGCCGTCGGCGCCGACAGCATCACGCTCGATAGCGGCGAGATCATTCCGACCAAAACCGTGGTGTGGTGCGCCGGCATGCGCGCCAGCCCCCTCGCCGCCTCGCTGCCGGCCAGGCGCGACGCGCTCGGCCGCATCAAGGTCGACCATACCATGCGCGTCGAAGGCCTTGCGGACGTCTTCGCCGCCGGCGACGTCGCCGCCTGCCTGATCGACGGCGAGCACCCGACCGTGATGTCGTGCCAGTTCGCGCGGCCGATGGGCCGCTTCGCCGGCCACAATGTGGTGGCGGACCTGTTTGGCGAGAAGTTGCTGCCGCTCAATATCGACTGGTATGTGACGGTGCTCGATCTCGGCGCCTGGGGTGCGCTCTACACCACCGGCTGGGACCGCGAGGTGCACACCACAGGCGCCGCCGCCAAGCTCACCAAGCAGACCATCAACCAGCAGCGCATCTATCCGCCACGCAACGGCGACCGCGCCGCGCTGCTCGCCGCGGCCGCGCCGACGATCCAGACGGCGCCGCCGACGCGCAAGTAGTTTGGGACTCACATTCGCCGATCGTCATTGCGAGCCACCCGGTCGGCGCGAAGCGCCGCCGGATGACAGGCTCCGCGAAGCAATCCACCCCTCCACGCCGGGATCGATGGATTGCTTCGTCGCTACAGCGCAAAATGGCTTCGCAATTTTGTCGCGAGCTCCTCGCAACGACGGCGAGTACGTCTGCTACTGCGACAGCTTCACGAAGTTCGGAAACTTCATCTGGCCCTCGGCGATCGCCTTCGGCCAGACCGTGATCTGCTTGCCGCCCTGCCACTGGAACACGAGGCCGGTCACCGCGCCCGGACCGGACTTGATGCCGTGGGTGAACTCGTCGTTCTTGCCGTAGAACTGGATCTTGCCGATCGTGCCCTCGAAGTCGGTCTTCTCGAGCTCGGTCACCATCTTGTCCGGATCGGTCGAGCCGGCGCGCTGGATCGCCTCGGCGATGATGTAGACCTCGTCATAGGCGGTGTAGCCGGTATAGGCCGGCGGCGTGCCGAACTTGGCCTTGAACGCTGCCGCGAACGGCTTGGTCTTCGGCGTGACGGCAACGTCTGGCGTTGCCACCGCGAGTGAGGGCACGCCTTCGGCGGCGCCGTTGGTGTCGCCCCAGAAGGTCGGGCTCAGCGCCTGCGCGCTGATGCCGAACATCGGGATCGGCACCTGCTGGTTCTTCCACTGCACGGTCGGCTGCACCCCGACATGGGAGATGCCGGTGACGATCACGTCGGGCTTGGCGGCTTCCATCTTGTTGAAGATCGGCGTGAAGTCGGTGGTGTCGG
This sequence comes from Bradyrhizobium sp. USDA 4502, assembly GCF_054063355.1. Lineage (NCBI taxonomy): Bacteria > Pseudomonadati > Pseudomonadota > Alphaproteobacteria > Hyphomicrobiales > Nitrobacteraceae > Bradyrhizobium > Bradyrhizobium sp. USDA 4502. The sequence continues at coordinate 1,549,858 of NZ_JBSSGF010000001.1, read as the reverse complement.
GCGAGAAGCGAATGTGCTCGACCACCTTCAGGCCCGCTTTCGGCAGGCAGGCCTCGTAGCCGACGTCGAGCGGCTTGGTCCAGGCCGCGTCCTCGCTCATGATCGCGACCGACTTGAACTTGAGCTGGTCGACCAACAGCTCCTTGGCCGCGTCGCAGACCAGCTGCGCCTGCGCGGCCGAGGTCAGGTAGCCGTGGAAGGTGTACTTGTTCTTCTCATAGTCGTTGTGGATCGCTTTGGTGATCTCGTTCGAGGCGGCGCCGGGCGTGATCAGCGGCATCTTCAACCGCGCAGCCCACGGCTCGAGCGCCAGCACGACCTCGCTGATGTAGCTCGCGATCACGGCGGAGACCTTGTCCTCGCTCACCGCGCGCTGGAAGGCGCGCACCGAGTCCGCCGACGAGCTCTTGTTGTCGTAGGTGACGATCTCGATCTTGCGGCCCATCACGCCGCCCTTGGCGTTGATCTCGTCGGCTGCGATCTGCGCGCCACCCGGCGTCGCCGCACCCGCGATCGACTGTACTTCGGCAATGATGCCGATCTTGATCGGGTCCTTGGACTGCGCATAGGCCGGCGCGGCGAGGCAGAGCGCGAGCACCGAGGCCAACAGGCTCACGCGGGTCGCGGTTGAATATGCCGTCATCATGATCTCCCTTGTTTTGCTTTCTTCTTTTCAAACTGCGAACGTCAGAGAAAGTCCTTGCCGGCCTCCGCGGCGAACCGGCCCGGATCGCCCTCCCAGACGATCCGCGCGTGCTCCAGCACATAGACGCGGTCGGCATGCGGAAGCGCAAACGTCACGTTCTGCTCGCCCAGCAGCACCGTGATCTTGGTGGTCTGGCGCAGCTTCTCCAGCGCTTTCGACAGCAGCTCGAGGATGACAGGCGCAAGCCCCAGCGTCGGCTCGTCCAGGATCAGGATCTGCGGCTGCATCATCAGCGCGCGGCCGATTGCCAGCATCTGCTGCTCGCCGCCGGACAGCGTCTGCGCCATCTGGCCCTGACGCTCCTTCAGGATCGGGAACAGCTCGAACAGCCAGGCGAGCTGCCTGGCCCGCGCCGCGTCGTCGAGATGCTGGCCGCCGAGGTCGAGATTTTCCCGCACCGTCATCTCGCCGAACAATTCGCGCGATTCCGGACATTGCACGAGGCCGGAGCGAGCGATCTTCGCAGGTCCCGTGCCGCGCAGTGGCTGCCCGCCGCGCAGGATCTCGCCGGTATACGGCAGGAAACCCGAGATGGTGTTGAACAGCGTGGTCTTGCCGGCGCCGTTGAGGCCGACGACGGAGACGAACTCGCCCTCATGGACGTGGATCGAGACGTTTTCCAGCGCCTGCGCCTTGCCGTAATGCACGCTGACATTCTCGACCTGCAGCAGCGGCACCTTGTCCTTGAACGAGGTCTCGGGCCGCGCGTGCGTCTGGATCGCGCCGCCGAGATAGACCCGCCGCACGGTCTCGTTCTTCATCACGTCCTCGGCGCGGCCGGTCGTGATCTCCTCGCCGAGATACATCGCGAGCACGCGGTCGACCAGCGCCGCGACGCTCTTGACGTTGTGGTCGACCAGCATCACCGCGCGGCCCTCGTCGCGGAAGCTGCGGATCAATGCGGAGAAGGTGCCGACCTCGGCGCTGGTGAGACCAGCAAAGGGCTCGTCGACCAGCACGACCTTGGGGTCGCGCGCGATCGCCTTGGCCAATTCCAGCCGGCGCAGGTCGGCGAATGGCAGCGTCGGCGGGCGGCGGTCCATCACCGCCCCGAGGCCGACACGCTCGGCGATCCATTTGGCGCGCTCGGTCAGCGCCTTGTCGGGAAACAGCATGAACAGGCTATCGGGCAACAGCGCGACCATGATGTTCTCCAGAACGGTCTGCCGGTTCAGCGGCCGCGAGTGCTGGAACACCATGCCGAAGCCCTTGCGCGCGATCTTGTGCGCGGGCAGCCCGGCGACGTTCTCGCCTTCGAACAGCACCTCGCCCGCGGTCGGGCGCTCGATGCCCATCACGCTCTTCATCGCGGTCGACTTGCCCGAGCCGTTCGGCCCGATCAGGCCGAGGATCTCGCCGGGATGCAGATCGAACGAGAGATTCTTCACGGCGGTCAGGCCGCCGAATCTTTTGGTCAATCCACGGACGGTGAGCGTTGCTGTGGTCACAGTCTGATCCATTTAAGAGCGCGCCTCGCGTGACAGGGCCGCTCCGAGGAAACCGCCGGGGAAGAACAGGACGACGAGCAGCGCCACCGCCGAGACGATGAAGGTCGCAAGCTCGCCGGTCGGGCGCAGGAATTCGCCGGCGACGATCAGGAAGATCGCGCCTAATGCGGCGCCGAGCACGGTGCGCCGGCCGCCGAGCACGGCGGAGACGATCACGTTCACGCCGACCGCAACGTCAACCACGGTGCCGACCGAGGCGGTGCCGAAGTAGAACACGAGCAGCGCGCCCGACAGTCCCGAGAAGAAGGCGCTGACGATGAAGGCCGCGAGCTTGTGCTTGACGATGTTGAAGCCGAGCGCGCCGGCCTGCACCGGGTCCTGCCCGCTCGCCTGCAGCACGAGACCGACCGGCGATTGCGACAGGCCGTACAGGATGGCCGCGCTCACGGTCATGAAGCCGAGCGCGATCCAGTAATTGGCGCCGGCATTGATGGTGATGACGTCGGGGATGGTGAGCCCGATCTCGCCACCGGTGAGATCGGCGAACACCACGACGAAGTTCTGCAGCATCAAGACCGCCACCAGCGTGGTCAGGCCGAAATACGGCCCCCTCACCCGCAGCGCCGGCAGCGCCAGCACGAAGCCCGCGACGACCGACGCCAGCGCGCCGAGCAGGATGCAGAGATAGACCGACCAGCCGAACTGGTTGTTGAGGATCCCGGCGGTGTAGGCGCCGGTGCCGATCAGGAAGGTCGGCCCGAAATTGACCTCGCCGGCGAAGCCGAACAGGAGGTCCCAGGCCATCGCGAACACGCCGAAATAGAACGCGACGGTCAGCAGCCCGAGGATGTAGCCCGAGACGTAGAACGGCAGCGTCGCGGCGACCACCACGCAGACCAGCGAAATGAAGAACAGGCGCGAGGAAAAGAAGCTGGCCATCTCAGCGCCTCCCGAGCAGGCCCTGAGGCCGGATATACATCACGAACACCAGAAGCAGCAGCGCCGGAATGGTGCGATAGGCCGGCGAGATCATGTAGGCCGTGATGGTCTCGAGATAGCCGACGACGAAGGCTGCGATCAGCGAGCCCGACACGCTGCCGAGGCCGCCGAGCACGACGATCGAGAACGCGCTCGCGGTCAGCGGCCCTACGCTGTAGGAGCTGACGCCGAGGAACATGCCGAGCAGCACGCCGGCGATGCCGGCGAGAATGCCGTAGATGCCCCACACCACGATGTAGATCTGGGTGAGCTCGAGCCCGAGCAGCGTGACGCCGCGCGGGTTCATCGAGGCCGCCAGTACCGCCTTGCCGGTCCTGGTGCGGTTCACCAGTAGCCACAGCAGGCCGATCACGAGGCAGCAGACCAGCGCGGTGAAGATATTGTTGCGCGGTGTGCGGTTGCCGAAGATATCGACGACACCCTCGACGATCGGCAGCACCGTCTTGGCGTTGTTGGTGAAGAAATAGGCGATCAGCTCCTGGATCATGATGCCCCACAGCAGGGTGCCGGTGAGGACGAAGATTTCCTTCTCCTCGTTGGGGATCCGCGTTGAATTCTGGATCGGCTTGACGACCGCAAAATAGGTCGCGAACGACACGATCAGCGCGACGCCGACACCGAACAGCGCGCCGGTGTAGATGTCGAGGTGCAGCACGCTGGCCGCGGCCCAGGCCGCGACCGCGGCGGCCACCATGATGGCACCGTGGGAGAGGTTGAGGACGCCGGAGACACCGAAGATCAGGGTGAAACCGGTGGCGCCGAGCGCATAGAGCGCGCTGATGGCAAAGCCATCGATCAGGATTTGTAAGGCAAGCATCTCAGATTGGCCGCGGCAGCAGGGCTGCCTGTTGTGGAGGACACAGAACCGAACAGGGATGCTCCCGGGTGGGGCCCGGGAGCATGATCATCAGTCAGTTCGTGGTGACCTTGATGAAGCTCGGGAACTTGAGATCGCTCTTGGCGACCTCCTTCGGCCAGACCGCGACCTGCTTGCCGCCCTGCCACTGCAGCATCAGTCCGGTGATCAGGCCCTTGCCGTACTTGATCGAATGCGTGAACGGATCATCCTTGCCGTAGAACTGGACGCGTCCGATGGTGCCTTCCCAGTCGGTCTTCTCCAGCGCATCGACCATCTTGTCGGCCTCGACCGAGCCGGCGCGCTTCACCGCATCCGCGATGTAGTAGACCTCGTCATAGGCGGTGTAGCCCGCGTAGGACGGATAGTTGCCGTAGCGCTTCTTGAAGCCTTCCGCGAACGGCACCGACTTCGGCGTCACCGCGACGTTCGGGCCGGACACGCCCTGATACAGCACGCCTTCCGCCGCGTCGTTGGTGTCCTTGCCGAAGGTCTCGTTGGTCGCCTGCGAGGAAATGCCGAACATCGGGATCGGCACCTGCTGGTTCTTCCACTGCACCGTCGGCTGCACGCCGACATGCGAGATGCCGGTGATGATCACGTCGGGCTTGGAGCCTTCGACCTTGTTGAAGATCGGCGTGAAGTCGGTGGTGTCGGGCGAGAAACGGATATGGTCGACGACCTTGAGCCCGATCTTCGGCAGGCACTCCTCGTAGCCGACATCGAGCGGCTTGGTCCACGCGGCATCCTCGCTCATGATGACCGCGGTCTTCATGTGCTTCTGATCGACCAGCAGCTCCTTGGCGGCGTCGCAGACCGACAGCGCCAGCGCGGCCGAGGTCAGGTAGCCGTGGAAGGTGTACTTGTTCTTCTCGTAATCGGCGTGGACGCTCTTGCTGATCTCGTTGGAGGCGGCGCCGGGCGTGACGAACGGCGTCTTCAGGCGCGAAGCCCAGGGCTCGAGCGCCAGCACCACTTCGCTGATGTAGCTCGAAATGACGACGTTGACCTTGTCTTCGTTGACCGCGCGCTGGAACGCGCGCACCGAATCCGCCGAGGACGAGTGGTTGTCGTAGCTGACGATCTCGATCTTGCGGCCGTCGATGCCGCCCTTGGCATTGATCTCGTCGGCGGCCAGCTGCGCCGCCTGCGGGATCGATGCACCGGCAATCGCCTGCGCTTCGGCGATCACGCCGATCTTGAGGGTGTCGGCAGCCAGCGCTCCGCTCGGCGCCGCAGCCAACAGGCCCAACACGGCCGCTCCTGCAAGTTTCTGCATCGCGTGCACGGGGAGTCGCAATGTTCTTGTCACCCTGTTTCTCTCCTCTTTTTCTTCGGCTGCTTCGAGCTCTTGGGGCGCGACTATAGCCGCGACAAAATGCGCAGCAAGTGAAACTGCGCGCAGATCGCCATGCAAGGACGGCGACTAAAGTAGTGGGTCGGCGCTCACCAAATGAACAAACATGAGGCAGCGGGGGAATAAAGTGGTGGTGCACCGATCGCTCAGATCGTCATTCCCCGCTGCGCAAATTACGCGGGGCGAGCGAAGCGGAGAGAGCGGAACGAAAAGCACGGCTCGGGCAATTCATGTCGCGAGAACGCGGATTGTTGCCCGCTGGCCGTGCGACAAGCTCAGTGCCGTCCCTGCGAAAGCGGGACCCACAACCACGGATGCTCATTGTTACGCGATTTGGAACGACGAGTCCGATTCACAACATCCGCCGCGGCGACGACAGCGGTGTATGAGTCGACTGCCTCTACTCCGCCATCTCCGCCGGCGGGTGGGCGGCGGGACCAGCGAGCGGGCGCTCTTCCATCGTGATCATGCAGATCGAGGCGGTGGTCAGCAGCACGGCGGCGGCGCCGAACACGTAGCGGAACGCATGGATCATGTCGGCCATCGGGATCGCGCTGACGGTGCCGGCGGAGGCGGCATGATGCTCGCCGGCGAGCGAGATGTCGGTCCCCAGCGTCATCAGCAGGATGGTAGTGAAGGCGGCGACCGTGAAGGAGGCCATCATCGCGCGGAAGAAGTTCATCGCGCCGGTCACGGTACCGACCTGCGGCCGCGCCACCGCGTTCTGCAACGACACCACGCTGATCGGGAATGTGGTGCCGAGGCCGAGCGCGAACACGCTCATCAACAGCAATAATCCCCACAGCGGCAGCGTCGTCACCGCCATGCCGACGGCACAGATCGCGGCCACCGAGGTGCCGACGATGGCGACGCGCTTGTAGTGCTTGGCCTTCGCCATGGTCCGGCCGGCGATCGCCGCACCGAAGGTCGAGATCGCCGCGAGCGGGATCAGCGCGAGGCCGGCCTCGCTGGCGGTGAGATGATAGACCACCTCGTAATAGAGCGGCAGATGCACGGTGAGGCCGACCATGGCGCCGAGCGCACAGCCGCCCGCCCCCATCGCGAACGGCACCACCGAGCCGCCGAGCAGCGACAGCGGCAGGAACGGCTCGTCGGCGCGGCGCGCGTGCCAGACGAAGGCGCCGGCGAGCGCGATCGAGGCGCCCACCATCGCGGTGATGGTCGGCGACAGCCAGGACAGACGGGTGCCGCCCCAGGTCAGCACCAGCATCAACACGACGGCCGAGGCCATCAGCAGGATGCCGCCGAGCCAGTCGACCTTGCGCTTGCGGTGGAACACCGGGATCTTGCCCATCTTCGGCAGCAGCAGCGCCAGCGCCGCCGCCGCGAGCGGCAGGTTGATCCAGAAGATCATCGACCAGTGCAGATGCTCGGCGAACACGCCGCCGACCACCGGGCCGAGAATGCCGCCGGCCATCCAGACGCTGGAGAAATAGGCCTGATAGCGGCCGCGCTCGCGCGGGCTCACCACGTCGGAGATCACGGTCTGGACCACCGGCATGATGCCGCCGCCGCCGAGCCCCTGCAGGCCGCGGGCAACGATCAGCATCGTCATGCTGGGCGCGATCGCGCACAGCACCGAGCCGACCACGAACAGGCTGAGCGAGGTGATGATCATGACGCGGCGGCCATAGATGTCGCTCAGCGTGCCGAACACCGGCGCCACCGCCGTCGAGGCCAAGAGATAGGCCGTGATCACCCAGGACAGATTGGTGACGTCGTGAAACTGGCGCCCGATCGTCGGCAGCGCGGTCGCGACGATGGTCTGGTCGAGCGCGGCCAGGAACATCGTCAACATCAGGCTGATGACGATGGTGCGGACTTCGTCCGGATTGAGCGGTGCCGGCGGCGCCAGCGGCGGCGCTTCGCTGAGTTCGATCACCTCGCTCGGAAGGCGTGACAGCTCTTCGGCAATGTCGTCGGGCAATGTCGCTTGGTCGGCAGGAATCCGGCTCTGCCGTTCATACTTGTTCATTTGAGGCGTAATGCTGCTGCGCGGGCGCATCCCGCGATGGAATCATTCTCTGCTTTGCAATTTATGCAGCAATTCAATGCTGAGGCAGGCACCCCAGCGCATGGGTGCATCCCACCGCGATGTTCTCGCGGTGACGTGATCGCGGACGCGGCGACGACGTCACGCTTTGGTCGTCTTGCCCAGCATTTTCGGCCGCTTCTTCAATTGTGCCCGTTTCGGCAGCAGCGCCGGCCATCGCACGATATGATCCTCGAGATCGGCGTCGTTGACGTCGAGCTCGGTGCCCTCCACTCGCCCGCGTACCGAAACTCCCGCTTCATGGACGGTGTTGGGATCGCCCGAGATCAGGGGATGCCACCAATAGAGGTCCCGCCCCTCGGCCACCAGCCGGTAGCCGCAGCTCGGCGGCAGCCAGTTCAGCGTCCGGACGTTTTCGGGAGTCAGGCGGACGCAATCCGGAACCTGGTCGGAACGGTTCGGGTAGTCCTTGCAGGTGCAGAGGCCGGAATCGAGCAGCTTGCAGGAGATATGGGTGAAATAGATCTTGCCGGTGTCCTCGTCCTCGAGCTTCTCCAGGCAGCACCGTGCGCAGCCGTCACACAGGCTCTCCCATTCGGCGTTGGACATCTCTTCCAACGTCTTGGTTTTCCAGAAGAATCCCTCCTGGTCCGACGGGCGCTTGGGCGATGCGGTCATGATATCCCTGAAATGGCGGTGCAACTCTTCTTGGGATGCCGGCAACGCTTGCGCAAGGGGGTGGTATTGCGGGGTCGAAAAAGCCGGTGGGCAGCGTTAGGGCTCCCATTAAATTCACAAGCCGCGCCATTGGTTTATGGCAGCCGCTCGGATAGAACAACGAACGAGTCCCCATCGACGCAAAAGCGCCTTGGGATTGCCGCAACATCGAAGCAAGACGCTGCCCTGTGCCCGGTTTGGGCGCCCGCAGCGCAGTCGAACTGATCAAGGGTCCGGTCCTTTCAGATCATGCCGTCCCATTGGAAACAGAGGGTCCGGAACTTCTTCCTGGACCTCGATGCGCGTATCGACTCGACGCTGTTCTCGTCGGGCAAGGGCCTGCGCGAGCTCTACGAGCGCTATTCCACCTTCATGGACCGCTTCTATGTCGGCCGCTGGAAGCGCTGGGTGTTCATCGAGCCGCTGTCGGAGGCCGCAACCCTTGGGCTCGGCGGCATGATCCTGATGCTGACGCTCGCGATCCCCGCCTTCCGCGAGACCGCCGACGAGGACTGGCTGAAGAAGTCCGACCTCGCGGTGACGTTCCTCGACCGCTACGGCAACCCGATCGGCAGCCGCGGCATCAAGCATAATGACTCGATCCCGCTGGAAGATTTTCCGGACAATCTGATCAAGGCGACGCTCGCGACCGAAGACCGCCGCTTCTACGACCATTTCGGCATCGACGTGCCGGGCCTCGCCCGCGCGCTGGTCACCAACGCGCAGGCCGGCGGCGTCCGCCAGGGCGGTTCGTCGATCACCCAGCAGCTCGCCAAGAACCTGTTCCTGAACAACGAGCGCACCATCGAGCGCAAGGTGAAGGAAGCCTTCCTCGCGATCTGGCTGGAGACGCGGCTCACCAAGAACGAGATCCTGAAGCTCTATCTCGACCGCGCCTATATGGGCGGCGGCACCTTCGGCGTCGACGGCGCGGCACACTTCTACTTCAACAAGTCGGTGCGCGACGTGAATCTCGCGGAGGCCGCGATGCTCGCTGGCCTGTTCAAGGCGCCGACCAAATACGCCCCGCACATCAACCTGCCCGCGGCCCGCGCCCGCGCCAATGTCGTGCTCGACAACCTCGTCGATGCCGGCTTCATGACCGAGGGCCAGGTGTTCGGCGCCCGCCGCAATCCGGCGGTCGCGGTCGACCGGCGCGACGAGAACTCGCCGAACTACTATCTCGACTACGCCTTCGACGAGATGCGCAAGCTGGTCGACACCTTCCCGAAATCCTACACCGAGCGCGTCTTCGTGGTCCGCACCGCGATCGACATGAACGTGCAGAAGGCGGCCGAGGAAGCGATCGAGAACCAGCTGCGACAGTTCGGGCGCGACTATCACGCGACGCAGGCCGCGACCGTGGTGTCCGATCTCGACGGCGGCATCCGCGCCATGGTCGGCGGACGCGACTACGGTGCGAGCCAGTTCAACCGCGCCACGGACGCCTATCGCCAGCCGGGCTCATCGTTCAAACCCTATGTGTACACCACGGCGCTGCTGAACGGCTTCACGCCGAACTCGAAGATCGTGGACGGCCCGGTCTGCATCGGCAACTGGTGCCCGCAGAACTATGGCCATTCCTATTCGGGTCAGGTCACGCTGACGCAGGCGATCACCCGCTCGATCAACGTGGTGCCGGTCAAGCTCTCGATCATGATGGGCGGCAAGGAAGGGCCGAAGGCGGGCCGCGCCAAGATCGTCGAGGTCGCGCGCCGCTTCGGCCTCAAGGCGCCGCTGCCCGATACGCCGTCGCTGCCGATCGGCTCCGACGAAGTCACGGTGCTGGAGCACGCGGTTGCCTATGCGACCTTCCCGAACCGCGGCAAGGCAGTGACGCCGCATTCGGTGCTCGAGGTGCGCACCGGCGCCGGCGACCTGGTCTGGCGCTGGGACCGCGACGGTCCGAAGCCGCGGCAGGCGATTCCGCCGAACATCGCCGCCGATATGGCGGGCATGATGAGCCACGTGGTCAGCGAAGGCACCGCGCGCCGCGCCGCGCTCGACGGCATTCCGACCGCCGGCAAGACCGGCACCACCAACGCCTATCGCGACGCCTGGTTCGTCGGCTACACCGGCAACTTCACCTGCGCTGTCTGGTACGGCAATGACGACTATTCGCCGACCAACCGCATGACCGGCGGTTCGCTGCCGGCGCAGACCTGGCACGACATCATGGTCGCGGCGCATCAGGGCGTGGAGGTCAAGGAGCTGGTCGGCGTCGGCATGGGCCAGAAGCTGCCGCCGCAGCCGGCGCAGGCCAATGCCCAGGCCAACACGGCGCCGCGCGTATTGGAGACCAAGCCGGGCCCGCCGCCGGTCTTGACCAAGCGCGGCGCGGATATCCTGGTGCGGGTCGAGAAGCTGCTCGATGACGCCGCCAGGACCGCCGGCAAGACCACGCTGAACGAGTCCTCGAAGACCGGCAAGGCCGAGTCCTCGAGCGCGCTGGCGTTCCCCGAAAACTACGTTGCCGCGGCCGGGCCGGACGGCGCGACACCGGCACCGCCACGTAAGAACTGACGTGCGGCTCCTCCTCACCACTTTGCTGGCACTCGTCATCGCCACCGCCGTCGGCCTCGGCCTGACCTACGCGACGGCGACCCGCGGCACCGATCTCGGCACGCTGAAGATCGGTGCCTGGACCGCGCGGCCGAAGAGCGGCACCTCCGATGTCGATCCCTACTCGCGCGCCACCATCGCGCGCAGCGGCGAGTTGCCGATCGGCACCGGCGACGGCATCGCGTTCTCGGCGAGCACAGACGACAAGAACAAGCCGCTCGACGGCCGCTGCGACATCGTGGTCAGCGGCGTGACGCCGGCGGCGCGGTTCTGGACGCTGACGCTGTTCGACCGCAAGGGGCACCTGGTCGCCAACACGCTGCAGCGCTACGGCTTCACCAGCCAGGAGATCATGCGCGCCTCCGACGGCACGTTCGAGATCCACATCGCCTCGCGCTCGCGCGCCGGCAACTGGCTGCCGACCGGCGGCATCGAGCGCTACGCGCTGATGCTGCGCCTTTACGATACGCCGGTCGGGGTCGCGACCCGCACGCAGCGCGACGCGCCGATGCCGTCGATCGCAACGACGGGTTGCCCATGATCCGCGTGCTGCTCACCATCCTCGCAGGCGTGCTGCTCGGCGGCGTGGTGCATCTCGTCAGCGTGCTGGCGCTGCCGCGCATCGCCTCGCAGGACGCCTATTCGCGGCTGACGCCGATGACCAAGCTCAACGAGGTGACGCAGCTGCCGCTGGCCGACCCGAGCCATTCGCCGATGCCGCTGATGGATCCGGCCTTCGCGGTGGCGATCTGCCGCTACGATCTCTCCACCGGGCCGCTCAAGCTCACCGTACCGGTCAGCCAAGCCTATACGTCGGTGTCGTTCTACACCCGCAACGAGGTCGCCTATTACGCGATCAACGACCGCTCCGCCGGCAAGAAGGTGATCGAGCTCGACCTGATGACGGAAGCGCAGCACAACGAGCTGCCGGAGGACGAGGAAATCACCGCTGCCGACCGGCTGATCATCGACTCGCCGACCTCAACCGGCCTGATCCTCCTGAAGGCGCTGGCGCCGGAGCCCGGCCTGATGCCGCAGGCGCAGGCCTCGCTCGCCGCCTCCTCCTGCAAGGTGCAGACCGAGCCGGTCGCGGCCAAGCAGGAGGCGCCGCCGCCGCTGCCTGTGCCGGCCCCGCCGCCTGCGGCACGGAAGCGCTAGCTGGCGGCGAGCGCGTGCCGGCCGCAGCGGCAGGTCTCGTAGTCGACGGGATCGTGGCTGTTGACGATCGTCACATCGGCGCCATGCGCTGCCTTCAATTGCCGCAGCCGCTCCTGGTTCTGGATGCGCATCGCGCGATCCATGTCCGCCCGGCGCTGGAACATGCCGAGCACCAGCGGGATCCGCGGCCTGGCGTCGAGCTGCGCGTGGTGGAAATAGGCGTCGCCGGCGTGCAGCAGCCACCTGTCCTTGTCGCGCACCGCGATCCCGCAATGGCCGAGCGTGTGGCCCGGCAACGGGATCATCAGAATGTCCGGCTCGCGGTCGCCGAGCGCGCGCACGCCCTTGAAGCCGAACCAGTCCTCGCCGCCGGCACCATAGAACGCCCAGTCCGGCCCGTGCTGCCACTGCGCCGTGATGTAGCGCCCCTGCGGCGGCGTGACCTGATGCGTTACCGCCATGTCGTACTCCTTGCGATCGACGTGCACCTTGGCCTTCGGAAAGTCCGGCACGCCGCCGGCGTGATCGCGGTCGAGATGCGTCAGCAGCACATGGCGCACATCGTCCGGCGAGAAGCCGAGCGCCTTGACCTGCCGCACCGCCGTCTCGGCCGGATCGAGCCGCGGCGTCGTCTGCCGCACCCATTTGCGTCCGAGCCGCGGCGGGTCGCCGATGTCGTCGAGCCCGATCCCGGTGTCGACCAGCACGAGGCCATCATTGCTCTCGACCAGCAGGCAGTGACAGACCATCCGCGCCCGCTGGAAGATGCTGCCACTGCCGTTCACGAGCCGCTTTCCGATCGGGCACATCGTGCCGGTGTTGAGATGGTGGATGCGCATGACAGGTCCTCCGCTGTAACAGGCGCAGACTTGCCACTCGCGTTTCCATAGGTAAAATATTGTCTTTCTATCTCTGTGATAGGATACGCCTATGGATATCCGCGAACTCCGCTACTTCGCCGCGGTCTACCGCGAGCGCAACCTGACCGCCGCGGCGAAGCGCTGCTTCATCTCGCAGCCGTCGATCTCGGCGGCGATCACCAATCTCGAAGCCGAGCTCGGCACCACGCTGTTCATCCGGCACAAGAAGGGCATGGCCCCGACCGCCTCAGCCGCGCAGTTTCACGGCATCGCGCGCAGGATCATCGACGAGGCGGACGCGGCGCGAAATCTCTTCCGCAAGCCCGCGACGCAGCAGGCGCTGACGCTCGGCCTGTTGCGGACGCTCGATCAGGCCCGGACCATCGCGTTGCTGAAGCCGTTGACCGGCAATACCGATCTTGCGCTCCGGCTGGTCGGCGCCAGCGAGAAGGCCGACGCGCGGATCGTCGCCAAGACCATGGTCGGCGCCGGCGAGCACTTCATCCCGCTGTGGAGCGAGCGCTATGTCGCGGCTCTGCCGCCCTCGCATCCCCTGACGCTGAAGGAGACGCTGCGGACCACCGACTTCGCCGGCGTTCCGATGATCGATCGCTGCCATTGCGAGCAGCAGGAATTCTTCAAGCGCACGTCACCGCCGCGCAAGCCGGTGGCGATCGCGGAATCCGAGGAGTGGGCGATGGCGCTGGTGGCAGCCGGAGTCGGCATCGCCATCGTCCCCGAGGGCGTGGCGCGCGGCAATCCTGATGTCGCAATGCGCGCGATCGATATCGACGTGACGCGCCAGGTCGGCCTCGCCTACCCCTCGGCCCACCCGCCCTCCGATGCGCTGAAGGCATTCATTGCGAGCCTGCCACGGCAAGCCAACAGTCGCCGGGTCAAATCGACGGCGAAGAAAACGAAGCGCGCCTAGACTAGGCGGTGTGGACAGTTATCGCAGCCATAGGACGATGGCTGCGAGAGTGATGACGGCAAGGTAATTTCGGGCGGTCTTTTCGAAGCGGGTTGCGACGCGGCGGAATTGCTTGAGCTTTGAGAAGCAGCATTCGACGAGATGGCGCTGGGCATAGAGATGCTTGTCGAGCGGATACTTGAGCGCGCGTGACGGGTTGTTGGGGATGACGGCGAGCGCGCCCTTGGCTGCAATGTCCTGGCGCAGGTGATCGGCGTCATAAGCCGTATCGGCCATGAAAACCTCGGCAGGCAATCCCTCGATCAATGTGGCGGCTTGCGGTGCATCGCCCTTCTGGCCTGCGGTGATCGTGAACCGTACCGGACATCCCAAGCCGCGAACGGCCATATGTATCTTGGTGCTCAGGCCGCCGCGCGAACGGCCAAGCGCCTGATCTTCAGACCCCCTTTTTTGGCCCCGGCAGCATGCTGATGGGCTCGAACAATGGTGGAATCGACAATCAGATATTCGAAGTCCGGATCGTCGGACATTGCCTCGAAGATCCGCCACCAGACGCCTTTGGCACTCCATCGGCTGAAGCGCCGGAACGCGCTGTTCCAATCCCCGAACGCTTCCGGAAGATCACGCCAGGGAGAGCCCGTGCGAACGATCCACAGCACACCTTCCACGAACATCCGATTGTCGCGCCCGGTCGAGCCCTTCTGGTCAGGCCGGCCTATGATCAGCGGCGCCATCCGCTCCCAAGCCGCATCGCTCAACACCAGACGATCCATCACACCCAAGACTGCCTCCCAAAAGCAGCCTTGAATCTGATTTGCTCCTAAAAGGGAATCCTTAGAGTCCACACCGCCTAGCCCTTCGTCACCACGGCCTGGCCTGTCACCGGCGCGGAGATGAGCGGCGCATTGGCGGTGAGCCGGGCGAGCTCGTTGATCTGGCGTTCGGCGTCGGCGGCCATGCCGTCGGGCGCCTGGATCACCAGTCGCTCCAGCGCCCAGCGATAGGACGAGATCCGCCGCTCAAGGGCCTGCTGGACCCATTGCACGATCAGCGTGTTCTCTTCCATCCGCGCCACGGCATCGGCCCGCTCGCGCGGCGACACGTCGGCGATCATGTGGAGGCTGGCATTGCGCTTGCGATCGAGCTCGATCACCTGGATCGCGGTGGCGAAGAACGGCTCGAAGCGGGTGATGTCGTCGCGCACCTCGTCGATCAGCAGCGAATAGCGCGAAGCGAACGAGCGATGCGGCTCGTCGATCAAATTGCGGCCATAGGCGGTGCGATCGAACACGACCCTCTGCCGCCACGGCGAAGGCAGCGGCTGGTAGTCGCCGAATACGCTCTTCCACGCCGGACGCGACAGCGGCGGCTCGATGAACTGATAGGCGAGGTCGCGCAGCTGACGTTCGTGTTCGGTGAGCTGGAATTGCGAGGCGTTCTTGCCGATGCTGCCGGTCGCCTCGGCACCGATCCAGCGATGCATATCGTCGTTGCGGAAATCGGCCCGGGTGCGGCCGAAATCGCCGCCGCTGCAGCCGGCGAGCGCCGAGCCCGCCAGCAGCAGGATCAGCGCCGGGAGTGACCGCCGCGCGACGGTCCGCTGCACAAGCTCCGGCATTGCCCGATGTCCGCGATCAGGAGCGGCGTCGGCGACGGCGGCCCTGCGCAGTGCCCTGCTCCGGTCCGCGACCACCGCCGGTCTCCTCCGTCGTTCGCTCGATCCGGACGACGGGAAGGATCAGTACGGTCCCCATGCCTTCGCCAGCAGCACCGGCCATGCTCGGCCGCCGTGCAGCCGCATCCGCCGGAAACTCAACGATGGTGCCCATGTTCCGTTCTCTCTGGCCCCGCACGGACATGATTTGCCCCGCGCACGCCGAGTTAAGAACGCGCATGGTTAATGACATCTTAAGCCGCCGGTACGGACGGTTACGGATATGGCGCTGTGCCTTAATAGACACGCGCAAATTCGAGCATTCACCTTCACGGCTTGTTTTCCTTAACTGCCTCTTAAAACAGCCTGCGTAGGCTCGCTGCCACAAGGCTTTCAAACCGAAGTTCACTGGCAAGTCGCGTACGCCCGAGATGAGCGCAGCTCCGCTATTTCCTGGTTTCGATGGGCTGATGACGCTCTCCCGTCGCGAGGGCGTCGACATCCGCCCGACGCTGCTGCGCGTCCTGACCGACCTCTATGTGCAGGCGAGCGCCCACTCCGCCGATGAAGAGCGCCAGTTCGTCGAGTTGACGACGCGCCTGATCGACGAGGTCGACGACGCGACGCGTGCCGCGGTCCGCGCGCGGCTTGCGATCTATCCGGCGACGCCCGCCCGGATCGTGGACAAGCTGGGGCTGCGCCGCGTCGGTCCCGACCAGCCGATGCCGGCGGCCGCGCCAATTCCCGCGCCCGCCCCGTCCGCGCTGCCGGCCAAGATCCCGACCGAAGCCGAGTTGCGGATGGCCGCGAGCCTCGCCATGCGGCCCAACGATGCCGCTGAAATCTCCGACATGTTCTTTGCCGCCAGCACGAAGGAGCGCGCGCAGATCCTGCACAACCTGCAGGAGACGCCGCTGAAGGCCGCGGCGCGGATCCCGGCTGCGCGCGCCGCGCGCGCGATCCATATCCTGGAGATGGCAGCGTTTGCCGAGGACCTCGATAACTTCACGCTCGAACTCGGCGAGGCGCTGATCCTGCCGTCGCGGATCGCCGCGGACGTCGTCAACGATCCCGGCGGCGAGCCGCTCGCCTGCGCAATGCGGGCGCTCGACGTGTCGAGCGCCGCATTCCAGCGGATCCTGATGTTCCTCAATCCGGAAGCCGGCTCCTCGGTCAATTATGTCTATCGACTGTCGCGGCTCTACGATCGCCTGAGCGAGCGCTCGGCGTTGGTGATGCTGGCGGCGTGGCGCGGCTCGACCATGGCGGTGGCCCGCGCCAAGTATCGCTCGTCGCTCTATGACGATGAGCGCCATCGCGTGCGCGCGGCATCCTCGCAGACGCGCCCCGCGTTGCAGCCCGGCAGCGCGCCCGCCATTCGCAACCAGAAGTCCGGAAGCTAGTTTTTCGCCAGATCAAGAAAGTGCCGCCCGGCACGGTCCTCGGTCTCGACGATCCAGGCGTCGGGATCGAAGCGGAGCTCCTTGGTCAAGCGCTCCTCGACAGATGGCTCAGATACCGGCTGTGGTGCCGTCGGCACGAACAGCCGCTCGACCGGACGGCTGTCATCATAGACCGTCTGCGGCGCCGGCGCATACAACATCGCGTTGCCGTCCATCAGCGCCACCTTGACGAACACGGCGCCGGCTTCCTCGGCGCCCTTCTTGCGGACTGCGCCGAACACGCCTTCGGTCTGGCAGCGGCGCAGATACGCCGCGACCCAAATGCTTGTTTTCAATCGCATGCGCCGACCTATAAGCCAGCGGCGCGGCCACGTCCAATTGTCACAGATGTCGTCACGCCGCGGCGGGTTGACCGAACCAATCGTCACCCATATCCTTGCATCTGCGGTGCAAGCCGCGCCCGGGTCCACGGGAAGGGTTGAACCCACTTGCATCCATTGAGCGGCCAACCAAGCCTTTGTGCAGCCGGTTTTGTGGACCATCGGCGATGATGCACGGAGGTTTCCATGGACCGATCGCCCGCGCGATTGAATCTCGAACATCTGAAGAAGCAGGCCAAGGAGCTCATCCGCCTTTATCGGCGGCAGGCGCCAGAGGCCTACGCGCGTTTCCGGCATGCGCTTCCGGCTGCGGCCGGGCGCAGCGACGCTCAAATCGCCGCGCTTGATCTGCGGCTGCACGATGCGCAGTCCTGCGTGGCGCGCGATCTCGGCTTCGCCTCCTGGCCGGACCTGCGGCGCTATGTCGACGCACAATTGCCGCTTGGTAAAAGCAAGGCCGATCGCGTGCGGCGATGGCTGCAGCTGGTCTATGCCGCGGACGTCGCCGGCACCACCGACCGCGCCAATCCGCGCGTTGCGGCGCGGATGCTCACCGAGGATTCCAGTCTTGTCGCCGACGATCCCTATCTCGCCTGCGCCATCGGTGACGAGGAGACAGTGCAACGCACCGCCAACGACGATCCCACATGGGTCAACCGTCCCGGCGGTCCGTTCAAGCTGCCGCCGCTGGTCGCCGTGACGCATTCCAGCCTGCTGCAGATTCCGGAATTTGAGGCGCGGCTGCATCGCTGCGCACGCCTGCTGCTGCAGGCCGGCGCCGATCCCGACCAGCACATCAGCAGCCGCTGGCCGCCGGGATCGCTGGAGGCGCCCGATGACAGCAATCCGCTGTCAGCACTCTATGGCGCCGCCGGCCGCAACCACGATCTCGAGCTGACCAGACTGTTGCTCGAAGCGGGCGCCAATCCGAACGACAATGAATCGCTCTACCACTCGCTCGAAGGCTCGGTGACGACTGGCCTGCTGCTTGAGCATGGCGCACGGATCGCCGGCACCAACGCGATGTACAAGGTGCTCGACGACGAGAACGTGGCGGCGCTCGATCTGCTGCTGCGGCACGGCGGCAATCCGAACGAACCCGCCGGCAATGCGCCGCTGACGGATTGCGGCTCGCCGCTGCTGTGGGCGATCCGCCGGCGGCGGTCGCGAACCTGCATCGCGATACTGCTCGACGCCGGCGCAGATCCGCGCATCACAACACCAGGCGGGCTCAGCGCCTACCGCTACGCATTGCAGTTCGGACGGACCGATGTCGCCGAGTTGCTGCGCGAGCGCACCGGCGACGAGACGCTTGCCGATGATGAGCGGTTCGTCGCGGCGTGCAGCAGCGGTGACGAGAACGAGGCGCGGCGAATCCAGGCCGGTCGGCCCGATCTTCCGGGTTCACTTTCACCGCAGCAATTGCGGTTGCTCCCGGAGCTCGCCGCGGCAGGCGGCGACGATGCGGTGCGGCTGATGGTCGAGCTCGGCTGGCCGATCACGGTGCGCGGCGGCGATTGGGATGCGTCGGCACTCAATCACGCGGTGTTCCGCGGCAATGCCGGCCTGACGCGATTCCTGCTCGAGCACGGCGCGGAGTGGACCGAGCAGCACGGCTTCGGCGACAACGCGTCCGGCTCCTTGTCATGGGCCTCCTGCAACGAGCCGGTCAGCGGCGGCGACTGGGTGGGCTGCGCGCAGGCCCTGCTCGATCACGGCATGCCGCGCGCTATTCCGGATCGCGACGATCCGGAATGGGTGCTGGTGGCCGGCCGCAGGAAGCTGTTCTCCGACGAGGTCAGGGACGTTCTGCTGGGTGATGCGCCTTAACTCGTCATGGCCGGGCTTGTCCCGGCCATCCACGTCTTGGCTGCAACAAGTCTCAAAGACGTCAATGCCCGGGACAAGCCCGGGCATGACGAATACATATTCAATGCCTTCGCAGAGAGACTACTCGATCGAATGGCCGATCATCGCGCCGAGCTCGCGCACCAGGCGATCGGACATCTGTCCGGTCACCGGCAGCTTGCGGGCGCGCTCGAACTTCGCGATCGCGTGCTGGGTATCGGCGCCGATCGTGCCGGTCGGCTTGAGCTGGCCGTAGCCATACTCCGTTAGCGTACGCTGGACCGCGGCGATGCGTTTTCCGGCCGGGCTCAGATGCGCGGTCGGGATCGGTGCCGGCGGACGAACGACGTTTGACGGTGCGGCGGCCGGGGACGGTGCGGCGGCCGCCGGCGCGGCGGTCGATTTCAGCACCAGATTGGCCATCGGATCGACCGGCTTGGCCTCGGCCTTGGGTTCTGCCGGCTTGGCTTCGACGGATCTGGTCTCGGCCGGCCTGGTCTCCACCGGCTTCACGTCGACGGGCTTGCTCGGCTCTATGGTGGCCGGCTCAATCGATCGGGCAGCGGCCTCGGCCGGACGCGGGCGCGGTATCGGGCTGGTGGCCGCGGCAACCGGGGCCGGCGGCGGCAGCGTGACAACCGAACCGCCGAACATCGGCGACGGATGACGGCCGGCCTGCAGGAACAGCGCATTGATCAGGATCGCAACGATGGCAGACGTCGCCAGCACGCCGGCAACCAGATCCTTCGGACTGTGCAGCAGCAGGCGCAGGACGAGGCCACGTTCCTCCTCGGCCGCGATGGCTACTGCCTTGGCGCCGCGGCGACGGCGCGGCGTTTCATCGTCATCCAAAGTCTGTCTAGGCACTCTTCTTCACCTGATGGGTTTGCTCTTGTAGTCCGGAACGCAGCGCGGGCTTCAGGGTCGAGACGTTGCTGGACGGCTCGACGGCGGCGGGCGGGGTGAACGCCAGCGGCAGCGCGACCGACACAATGGTGCCCTCGCCCACCTTGCTCCCCACATTGATTTCGCCGTGGTGCAGGCCAACCAGCCCTTTCACGATGGAAAGACCAAGACCGGTGCCCTCGTGGCGGCGCTGATAGGTCTTGCCGGCCTGGAAGAACGGGTCGCCGATCCGCTTGAGATCATCGGCGGCGATGCCGACGCCGGTGTCCGAGACACGCAGCACCAGCCGCGATCCCTCGACGCTGGCCGACACGGTGACCTTGCCGCCGCGCTCGGTGAACTTGATGGCGTTGGAGACCAGATTGAGCACGATCTGCTTGAACGCGCGCGGATCGCCGTTCACGATCGGCAGATCGTCCGGCACGCGGGTGACGAGGTCGACGCCGCTCTCGCGCGCCTTCAACGCCACCAGATTGCAGCAATTGAGCAGCGCCGGCCGCGGCGCAAACGGCTCCGGCGAAATCTCGAAATTCCCCGACTCCATCTTCGACATGTCGAGGATGCCGTTGACGACCGACAACAGATGCTGGCCGGAATCGTTGATCAGCTGCGCGTATTCCTTGCGGCGGGCCACGTCGAGGCCGAGCACGTCTTCCTGCGCGATCATCTCGGAGAAGCCGATGATGGCGTTGAGCGGGGTGCGCAGTTCGTGGCTCATGGTGGCCAGGAAGCGCGTCTTCGACGCATCGGCCTGCTCGGCCACGTTGCGCGCCTGTTCGAGCGCCTGCTCCTGCACCTTGCGATCGGTCACGTCGCGGATCACGGCGACGACCTCGGCATCGGCGGCGGCCTGATCGAGCGGGCGGCAGCGCATCTCGGCCCAGATGAATTCGGCGACGGCTTCGCCCCGCGCACCGTCACGGCGCACGCGGAACTCGACGCTGCGGGAGTCACCGCGCGCGGCGTCCGACAGCGCCGTGAGATAGGCCGGGCGATCGGCGACATGAACGCGGTCGAACAGGCCGTGGCCCAACAGCCGCGATGCCGGCACGCCGAGCATGTTCTCGGCCGCGGGCGAAATGAAGCGCACCGCGCCGTTGCGGCTGTGCCGCGACAGCACGTCGCTCATGTTATGCGCGAGCAGGCGGTAGCGCTCTTCCTCGACATAGAGCAGCGCCACGCTGGTGCGCGCCAGCGACTCCGCACCGAAGGCGAGCCCGGCGGCGTAAAAGATCGCCGATACGAGGCCGAAGCCGACCAGCGTGCTGTTCGAAGCAACCGCGGGATCGACGACCGGCAGTACATGATAATGGCCGAGCACGCTCAGCAGCGCCGCGCAGATCATCGCGAGCGCGAACGCAAACGCCACTACACGCCGCGAGGCCGACAGCGCCGCCTCGATCGGAATGACGACGAGCCACACGGCGGCGAACGAGGCGATGCCGCCGGTCGTCGCCGCGATCATCATCACGAGACCGGCGAGCGCCAGCGACGACAGCACATGCGCGCCTTCATAGCGGCCGGTGCGCGACAGGAACCACGACAGCAGAATCGGCGCGATCAGCCAGGCGAATGCCGCGACCTCGATCGCCGTCGGCGCACCGCGCATCGCAAGAAAGGCAGGGAACGAGGCAAGCGCCGCCAGGCTGCCGAGCAGCCGCGGCGCCATGAAGGCACGATGGCGCGCACGCGTCAGCGCATCATATTGCGCCGACGGATGCAGCAGCGCATCCAGGCAATCGCGGATCAGACTCAAACTACTCACAGCACTCGCGCTTCGGCTCAATCGTCAACACAGACGCGCCGGAACGCCTCCTTCGTGATTGCAGGTCAACGTGTCAGAGCGAACTTAAGCGAACGCTAAGGCTGGGCGGCCTGCCGCCAAACACCGTGCATTGGAGAGGGTTTGACCCGCTATTCACCGGCCATTTGTCGGGGATGGTGAACGGCTGGTTTCCGGATGCGACATTCTATGGTTTCGAAATGGTGGACGCGGCGAATCCTGCGCATCCGGCACGCGTCGGCCGCCATCAATCGAAAATTTACGGCGAATCAATTCAGGCGAATTTTCCGCGATTTTTCGGCGGATTTACTTCAAGGCAGATACTTCCGATTTATCGACCGATGCTAACCCTCAAGGCCAATAGCGGCATCGACCGCGCAAGAAGCAAGACAAGACAGACGACCGGGATCGCGCCATGTTCTTCCTGCTGCGTTTGGCATTCTGGCTCGGGCTTGTGCTCGTGCTGCTGCCGAGAGACAAAACACCTGAAGCGGACAAGGCGCCGCAGATCAGCGCGTCGGACGCGGTGTCGGCCGCGACCGCGACGATCAACGACATGGGTCAGTTCTGCAAGCGCCAGCCGTCCGCCTGCGAGGTCGGCGGCCAGGCCGCGACCGCAATCGGCCAGCGCGCGACCGACGGGGCGCGCAAGCTCTACCAGATCATCACCGACAAGAAGCCACCCGATCACACCGGCTCGATCGGCCAGGACGATACCGATTCAGCCACCGCGTTCCGCGACACGCTGACCGCAGAGGATCAGTCGATCGAATTCCGCCTGCCGCCGACGCCGTGAGCGGAAACCAAGGCGCGATCGACCGAGGCAGGCACCGGTTCGCGTGAAGAAAACGCCTCAAAACAGCCGGGAACCGGTTCCATTTTCATCGCTTTCGCGGCCCGCCTTCCTATATAAGCCGTCAAGGACAGGACGCGGGCCACGATGACGACGATCGACGAAATCAGGGACAATTTTGCGCTGCTGGACGAGTGGGACGACCGTTACCGCTATGTCATCGAGCTCGGCCGCACGCTCGAACCGTTGTCGGAGGCGGAGCACTCGGCCGAGAACAAGGTGCAGGGCTGCGTCAGCCAGGTCTGGCTGTCGAAGCGGATCGAGCGCGATGCCAACGGCGAACCGCGCCTGATCTATATCGGCGACAGCGACGCCCACATCGTGCGCGGCCTGGTCGCGATCGTGCTGACGCTGTTTTCCGGGCAAACGCCCAAGGAAATCCTCGGCACCGACGCGCTCGCGCTGTTCGACGAATTCGGCTTCCGCGACCATCTGACGCCGCAGCGCTCCAACGGCCTGCGCTCGATGGTCGACCGCATCCGCAACGATGCGCGCGAGGCGCTGGCGTCCGCCGCGTAGATCTTTACTTCCGCTTTCGCGCCTGCTGACCGAGACCCATCTTCTTGGCGAGCTGCGATCGCGCCACCGCATAGTTCGGCGCCACCATCGGATAGTCGGCCGGCAGGCCCCATTTGTCGCGATACTGCTCCGGGGTCATGTTGTACTGGGTGCGCAGATGGCGCTTCAGCGACTTGAAGCGCTTGCCGTCCTCGAGGCACACCAGATATTCGGGCGTGATCGACTTCTTCATCGACACCGCAGGCTTGGCCGGCTCGCTCGGCGTGTCGTTGCGTCCGCTCGACACCCGCAGCAAAGCGGAGTGGACCTGGCTGATCAGGTTCGGAATGTCCGAGGCCGGCGTCGGATTGTTGCTGAGATAGGCCGAAACGATGTTGGCGGTCAGCTCGACCGGCGTTTTGCCTGACGTATCGGACATGGCTCAATCTTCCCCGTGCTATCGACAGCCCGGCGCCCACCGGACAGTATCCATGCGCAGCAATACATTAATGGAATCGCGTACTACTTTGCGAATATGCACGAATTGCAGCAAATCTGACAACAACGGCTGCGTTTCCGGCTTCGGGCCGGCCGCGCGCAAGTATTGGCCCGGATCTTAAGGCCGCTGCTCCAGATGCGACCTGAGCTCGTCGATCGAGGCAAATCGCATCATGCCCTCCGGCATCTGCGCCTCGATTGATCCGTCCGAATAGAGCGAATAGGCCATGCCGTCGACGACGCCGGATTTGAGCACGGTCACCGGCGGCTGCTCCTGGGGCGGCGGCGGATGGCCCGACGACGGCGAGGCGGCGGCGGCCGACTGGGCCTCGCCGAAGGTGGATGGCGTCCGGGGGCCGCGCCGCGGGGCGACGTCGACCGGCCGCGGCCGGTCGGTCTTCGGCCAGGCATCGTCGAAGGTTGCCGACGCCGGTTCGGCCGAACCACCCGGATTCGGACGCAGTTCCGGCGACAACAGATCCGGCGTGAGCGGCTCGGCGGCACGCCCCTGGCTCCGCTCGCGCTCCTTGCGCGAGGAGGAAAACAGCAGATTGCGCCGCTTGGGCGGCGCAGCGCCATCCGCGGGCGCGGCCGCCGGTGCGGGCGGCGGCACCTCGCCTGATGCGCCGCGCGAGGCGATCTCGTCGTGCCAGGGCGGCGGCGCCGCGGGAGCGGATGGCGGGAACGCTGGAGCCAGCGGCGGAGGCGCCGAGACCTTCGGCTCAGGCGGCGGGAACACCGGATCGTCGGGAGTGCCGCGCGGGGAAGTTGCAGACGGCGACCCGGACCGCAGACCCACCGCCACGACGGCATCGAGCCGGTCGCCCATGGCCTGGAGTTCGCGAAGGATGGCGGCAAGGGCCAGAACAATCACGCCGGTACATGCGCCGGTCACGCCTGTTGCGATCAACGTGCCGCCGACGCTGAATTCCTTGTTTGGAATTCCGAGGCCGATCGCCGCCAAGCCCGCCACGACCAGGCCCGCGCCGACGACCAACAGACCAACCTTCATCGAACTAACCCCCGGGAGACCCATCCGAAAATCGGCGCGGGCCACCAACGCCACGATACCGTCATATTGCCCACACCGCCAACCGCCAATTGTAGACAGAGTTCCCTAAAATCCCGCTTAACCAAGCCGCGATGCGCTACTTCACCGCGGCCGCAGTGGCTGTCGGGCAGCCAGCTCCCGTAGATTTACTGGCTACGAATTGCTGCCAATTTATTGCAACGCATCTGGGAAATTACGCCACAATTACCAATTACTCGGAAACGGAACTGCGCTATGGATGCCGGGGAATGAGGCCCTAAAGCGCCAATCTGGGCCACAGGCACGCCGGTATCACTAGCTATGTCATCGATTACGACGTCTGCCCTCGAGGCGCCTGCGCGGCGCTCGGTGGAGAAGACCTGCGACGATCTCGCTGTCCTCGTCCTCGGCGTGGTCGCCGTGGTCGCCGGCTTGACGTTCCGCGATTACGGTCTGGGCTGGGACGATTACACCCACGCTGAATATGCCGACCTCCTGCTGCGCATGTACGAGTCCGGGTTCAAGGACACCGGCGCGCTGTCGTTTGCCAATCTGTATATGTACGGCGGCGGCTTCGACATGGCCGCGGCCCTGCTGCACAAGATCATTCCGCTCGAACTGTTCGAGACGCGCCGCCTGCTCGGCGCGATCGTCGGCGTCATCGGCCTTGCCGTAACCTGGCGCCTGGCACGCCGCGTCGGCGGCCCGCGGGCGGGACTGGCGGCGCTGCTGCTGCTGGCGCTGTGCCCGACCTTCTACGGCCACATGTTCATGAATCCGAAGGATGCGCCGTTCGCCGTGGCGATGGTGGTCCTGATCATGGGCCTGGTGCGCCTGATCGAGGAATATCCGGCGCCCTCGCCGCGCACCATCCTGATCGTCGGCCTGGGGGCCGGCCTGTCGATCGGCTGCCGCGTGCTTGGCGGGCTCGCATTGATCTACGCCGTGGTCGGCTTCGTCCCGCTCCTGATCGAGGAATTCCGCAAGCAGGGCCCGCGCGAGGCGACCCACCGCTTTGCCCATGTCGTCTATGTGCTGCTGCCGGGACTTGTGCTGGGCTATCTCGTGATGGGCCTGATCTGGCCGTGGTCGATCATGGAGCCCGGACATCCGCTCGAAGCGGTGACCTATTTCTCGCACTTCTTCGAGAAACCGTGGAAGGAGATGTTCGACGGCGCGCTGGTGTCGGTGCCGGACATGCCGTGGTCCTATCTGCCCACCTTGTTCGCGCTGCAGCTTCCCGAAGTGCTGCTGGTGCTGCTGGCAGCCGCCGTCGTCATCACCTTGATGTCGCTGTCGCGCTACGACGTCACCGCAAAGCGCAAGTCGATCATGCTGATGCTGACGCTGGCGGCGACGCTGCCGCTGGTGATCGCGATGGTGAAGCGGCCGGCGCTCTATAACGGCATCCGTCACTTCATCTTCGTGATTCCGCCGATGACGGTGCTGGCCGGCGTCGCATTCGCGCGCGGCATGGACTGGCTCGGCGAGAACCGCCGGGCCTGGCAGCCCGCGGCGCTCGCCATGTTCGCGTTCGGCCTCTTGCTGCCGCTCAGCGAAATGATCCGCCTGCATCCGTATCAGTACACGCACTTCAACCACATCGCCGGCACGGTGCGTACCGCGGACAACTTCTTCATGCTGGACTATTGGGGCCTGGCGCTGAAGCAGGCATCCGACGGGCTGCGCGAGCAGCTGGCGGAGCGGCAGGAAGTGCCGCCGCAGAACCGCAAGTGGAAGGTCGCGGTGTGCGGACCGCAGCGCCCCGCGCAGGTCGCGCTCGGCCCTGATTTCACGATCGGATGGGACAGCAATGCCGCCGACTTCGCGATGACACTCGGCGAATTCTACTGCAAGGGGCTGGCCGCGCCGGTCATGGTCGAGATCAAGCGCGACGACGTCGTGTTCGCCCGCGTCTACGACATCCGCGGCCGCAGCATCTCGAGCCTGCTGGCGATCCCAGCGCCGTAACGCATCACGCTGCCCACTGACGATTGCCGTTCCGATCGTGGGCCGCATGCCGACATGACTGTCACGCCGTTACCCTGCCTTGCTGCGGTCCGGCGGCGGCGCTACGCTTGGACCAAGCAATAACGCCATCAATGGAGCAATCGGCCATGTCGCCAGCGGAAGCGCGCCTGAAGGAAGTGCCGTCGGATATGAGTGCGGCGGAATGGGAGCAGCGGATCAATCTTGCTGCCTGCTACCGGCTGGTCGCGCTCTATGGCTGGGACGATCTGGTCGATACCCACATCTCCGCGCGCGTGCCGGGGCCCGAGCATCACTTCCTGATCAACCCCTACGGGCTGATGTTCGACGAGATCACCGCGTCGAGCCTCGTCAAGGTTGACCTCGACGGCAACCAGCTTTCGAAGAGCGACTACAGCATCAACCCGGCCGGCTTCACCATCCATTCGGCGATCCACGAGGTGCGCGAGGACGCCGGCTGCGTGCTCCATCTGCACACCGTCGACGGCACCGCGGTGTCGAGCGGCCCCGACGGGCTGCTGCCGCTGAACCAGACCGCGCAGCTCGTCACCCACGACCTCGCCTATCACGACTATGAAGGCATCGCGCTCGATCATGACGAGCGCCCGCGCCTGCAGCGCGATCTCGGCAGCAAGAACCACATGCTGCTGCGCAATCACGGCACCCTGACGGTCGGCCGCTCGGTCGCATCCGCGTTCGAGCGGATGTACCATCTGGAGCGCGCCTGCTCGATGCAGGTGGCGACCCGCGCGCTCGGACCGATCGCCTATCCGGTCGACCAGCATGCGATCGACAAGAACACCGAGCTGCTCTCCAACCCGGACCGCGCCGAGCTGCGCTCGACCCAGCTGGTCTGGCCGCCGCTGCTGCGCAAGCTCGACCGGGTCAATCCCGGCTACCGTGATTGAAATTTCACAATCTTCGGGTAGGCTATCGGCCAACACCCTCTGCACTACCGAATCAAAACGCCGCCCAATTCCGGGCGGCGTTTTTACGTTCGGTTTCTCTTCCGTAGCCCGGATGGAGCCAACGGGGCGCGCGTTCGCGCGACCCGTTGGCTGCATCCGGGCTTCATGGACTTGCGCATGCGCGCTATTTGGCGTCGCCGAACGCCGCCAGGATCCGCGCCCAGGAGCGGATGCCCTTGTGGTAGCTCTTGAGGTCGTACTTCTCGTTCGGCGAATGGATGTTGTCGTCGTCGAGCCCGAAGCCGATCAGCACGCTGTCGAGGCCGAGCGTGTGCTTGAAATCGGCAACGATCGGGATCGAGGCGCCGGAGCCGATCAGCAGCGCCTCCTTGCCCCATTCGTCGGTCAGCGCGCGGCGCGCGGCTGCCAGCGGCTTCATGTTCCAGTCGAGCGCGATCGCCGGCGCGCTGGAATGGTCGGTGAACTCGGCCTTGCAGTCGGCCGGCAGGCGCGCCTTCACATAGTCGCGGAACGCCTTTCGGATCTTCTCGGGATCCTGTCCCTCGACCAGCCGGAACGAGACCTTCGCCGACGCCTCGGCCGCGATCACCGTCTTGGAGCCCTCGCCGGTATAGCCGCCGACGATGCCGTTGATGTCGCAGGTCGGGCGCGAGGAGACCTGCTCGATCAGGAGCCGGTCCTTTTCGCCGGCGGGCACCGAGAGGCCGATCGGCTTGAGGAAGCTCTCCGGCGTCAGATTGAGCTGCTTCCACTGGGCCAGAATATCCGGCGGCAAATCCTTCACGCCGTCATAGAAACCCGGGATGGTGATGTGGCCATTCTCGTCATGCAGGCCGCCGAGGATCCGCGTCAGTACGCGGATCGGGTTCTGCGCGCCGCCGCCGAACACGCCGGAATGCAGGTCGCGATTGGCGGCCTTGATCTTGACCTCGTCATAGACCAGGCCGCGCAAGGAGGTGGTGATCGCCGGCGTATTCGGGTCCCACATGCCGGTGTCGCAGACCAGCGCGAAGTCGGCCTTGAGGTCGTCCTTGTTCGCCTCGAGGAACGGCACGAAATTCTTCGAACCGATCTCCTCTTCACCCTCGATGACGATCGTGATGTCGACCGGCAGCGATCCCGTCACCGTCTTCCAGGCACGGCACGCCTCGACGAAGGTCATCAACTGTCCCTTGTCGTCCTCGGCGCCGCGCGCGACGATGATCTTGCGCCCGTCGGCATGGTCGGTCACGACAGGCTCGAACGGCGGACGGTGCCAGAGATTCAAGGGATCGACCGGCTGCACGTCGTAGTGGCCGTAGAACAGCACGTGCGGGCGTCCGTCGGTCGAGCCGTTCAGCTTGCCGACCACGGCCGGATGGCCGGCAGTCGGCCGCACTTCGGTCTTGAAGCCGAGGGTTGCGATGTCCTTGGCGAGATGATCGGCAGCCGCCTTGCAGTCATCAGCGAAGGCCGGATCGGCCGAGATCGATTTGATCCGCAGCAGCGTGAACAGCCGCTCGAGACTGTTGTCGAAATCGGCGTCGATGCGGTCGAGGGCGGGCTGCAGCTTGGCGTTGGACATCGCGGATATCCTTTTTGTTGGACGTTGCGCCAGGTTGTAGCGCGCCGGCCGCGGGAGGCAAAGCCGGTCTCCCGCTTCGGCCGACCGGCGCGATGCTATCTGCGCAGCAATCCGCCGAGCGCGCCGCGCACCAGCGCCCGGCCGATCGAGCCGCCAACCGAACCGCCGAGCGATTTACCGAGATCGGCGGCCGCGCCACCGATCACCTTGTCGGTCACCGAGCGCGTGACGCTGCGCGCGATCACCTGTCCGGTCGACATGCGGCCGCGCTTGACGTTGGTGCCGAAGATCGTGGACGCGATCGAACCGAGCTGGCCGAGGATGCCGCCCCCCTCGCCGCCAGCGCTGCCGTCCGCCGGCGCCGCCGTCCCGGCGAGCCGCTTCTGGATGATCTCGTAGGCGGATTCGGCATCGACCGCGGTGTCGTATTTGCCCTTGACCGGGCTCGCATCCATGATCGCCTTGCGCTCCTCCGGCGTGATCGGCCCGATCCGCGCCGACGGCGGGCGCACCATGACGCGCTCGACCATCGACGGCGTGCCGCCGCCCTCGAGGAACGACACCAGCGCCTCGCCCTTGCCGAGCTCCATGATCACCCGCGCGGTGTCGAGCTTCGGATTGGGCCGGAAGGTCTGTGCGGCCGCGGCAACCGCCTTCTGGTCGCGCGGCGTGAAGGCGCGCAGCGCGTGCTGCACGCGGTTGCCGAGCTGCGCCAGCACCTTGTCCGGCACGTCGATCGGATTCTGCGTAACGAAATAGACGCCGACGCCCTTGGAGCGGATCAGCCGCACCACCTGCTCGATCTTGTCCATCAGCGCCTTCGGCGCGTCGGTGAACAAGAGATGCGCCTCGTCGAAGAAGAACACCAGCTTCGGCTTCGGCAGGTCGCCGGCCTCCGGCAATTCCTCGAACAATTCCGAAAGCATCCAGAGCAGGAAGGTGGCGTAAAGCCGCGGGCTCTGCATCAGCTTGTCGGCGACCAGGATATTGACCATGCCGCGGCCGTCGCGGTCGGTCCGCATGAAATCCTTCAGCGTCAGCGCCGGCTCGCCGAAGAACTTTGCACCGCCCTGGTTCTCGAGCACCAGGAGCTGACGCTGGATCGTTCCGACGGTCGCCTTGGACACATTGCCGTAGCTCTGTGCCGCTTTGCGGATCGGCGCCAGCGGATCCTCCTCGTCGTCGGCAGGCTTCTTGCTGCCGTCCGGGGCGATCGCATCCAGCAGCGCCCGCAGGTCCTTCATGTCGATCAGCGTGAGGCCGTTCTCGTCGGCGACACGGAAGGCAACATTGAGCACGCCTTCCTGCACGTCGTTCAGATCGAGCATCCGCGAGAGCAACAATGGTCCCATCTCGGTGACGGTGGCGCGCACCGGATGGCCCTGCTCGCCGAACACGTCCCAGAATACGGTCGAGAACTGATCCGGCTGGAAGGTCAGGCCCATCTCCTTGGCGCGCTTCAGGATAAAGTCCTTGGCCTCGCCGACTTCGGAGATACCGGAAAGATCGCCCTTGATGTCGGCTGCGAAAACCGGAACGCCGGCGCGCGCAAATCCTTCAGCCATGACCTGCAGCGTGACGGTCTTGCCGGTTCCGGTCGCACCGGTCACAAGGCCGTGGCGGTTGGCCAGCGCAAGCGTCAGCCAGGCTGTTTCCTCGCCCTTGCCGATAAAGATCTTCTCATCGGTATCGGCCAACTTGGTGTCGGACGTCGCCATCGCTTCGCCTCTTAACGCGATTTTAAATCGGCTCGATCCATTCGAACCGATGACATCATATTGCATCTTGCAGGTCGATTGAAACCATCGGCGCGCACTGATGTATATTGTCGCTCCACCAGTTCCTCATACTTTATTCCCGGCCAAGTGACGAAAGGCATTGCGCATTGCGACAAGATGGTGTGAATCCGCCGCTCAATCTTGCAGAGGTGCAACACTCCCGACGCGATCGAAAAAGAAAACGAACTGAAATGCGCGGATCGCTTGTATTTCGTGACACAGGCGCTCAAGATAAATCTTCAAGAATGATCCGGCAAAAACCGGTTGAGGCGGGGCAATATGGACGAATTGGTTGGGCAGCTGGCCGCGAAGGCCGGCATCGACGGTGCTGTCGCTGAAAAAACCATCGGCATCGTTCTGGGTTTCCTCCGTAACGAGGGACCTTCCGACAAAGTTCAGGCTCTGATCGACCAAATCCCCGGCGCCGAAGCGGCAATCGCCGCCTCCAACAACAGCGGTGGTCTATCGCGGTTGATGGGTGGCGGTCTGATGGCTGTCGGCACACGGCTGATGGCGCTTGGATTGAGCATGAGTGAGATTCAGAACGTCGCGCGTGAACTTTTCAGGTTCGGCCGCGACAAAATCGGAGCGGATCAAATGGGCGAGATCATCTCGGGGACGCCGGGCCTCAGCCAGTTTGCCTGAAGCATTATCCCAAACGCCATTGCACGTGCGCTCCCTTCTACCTGCATACGAGTATCATGACATACCCCCTCTCCGAGATCGAAGGCCTGTCCGCCTATTGCGCCACCAAACTGAAATCGCACGGTATCCGCACGACCGACGCACTGCTTGAAGCCGCCCGCACCGTCAAGGGACGCAAGGTGCTCGCCGCCAAGACCGGGATCAGCGAACAACAATTGCTCGAATGGGCCAACATCTCCGACTACATGCGGATTCCCGGCATGGGCAAGGCGAAGGTCGGTCTGGTCCGCGCCGCCGGCGTCACCACCGTGCGCGAGCTCGCGCACCGCAACCCGTCGCGGCTCGCGCAGAGCATGAAGGACGCCAATGTGCGGCGTAAGCTCGTCCGCGTGATGCCGTCGGAGAAGTCGGTCGAGCTGCTGATCGAAGAGGCACGCAAGCTGCCTCCCAAGATCACCTATTAGCCTGTCTTAACGGCATTCGGCCGCCGGCCGCGTCACCCGTCACCGCCGCACCTTGACTTGCCGCTGCGGTCAGCGCAAAGCCACCGCATGATGGCGAGCAAGCCCATAGCATCGACGGTGACCGGCCCGGCCGTATCGGCGGTGCTGCCGGCGCTGTTGTCGCGGCCCTATCCGGCCGTGATGGGCATCCTGAACGTGACGCCGGACTCGTTCTCCGACGGCGGCCAGTTCGCCGCACCCGAAGAGGCGCTGGCACAGGCCCGCAAGCTCGTCGCCGAGGGCGCCGATATCATCGACATTGGCGCGGAATCCACCCGTCCCTACGGCTCGCAGCCGGTCACCGCCGAGGCCGAGATGGCGCGGCTGAAGCCCGTGCTTGCCGACGTGATCGCGCTTGGCGTGCCGGTCTCGATCGACAGCATGAAATCGGAGGTCGTGGCCTGGGCGCTCGACCAGGGCGCTGTCATCGCCAACGACGTCTGGGGCCTGCAGCGCGATGCTGGCATGGCGCCGCTGGTCGCCGCACGCGGCGTGCCCGTGATCATCATGCACAATCGCGAGCAGGCCGATCCGGCGATCGACATCATGCAGGACATCGCCGCCTTCTTCGAGCGCTCGCTCGCGATCGCCGCAAGCGCCGGCATTTCGCCCGACCGGATCGTGCTCGATCCCGGCATCGGCTTCGGCAAGACCCCGGAGCAGAGCATGATCGCGCTGGCGCGGCTCGCCGAGCTCGACGCGTTCCACCTGCCGCTGCTGGTCGGCGCCTCGCGCAAGCGCTTCATCAGCACGGTCGTGCCGTCGGAGCCGCAACAGAGGATCGGCGGCTCGATCACGGCGCATCTGATCGCCGCGCAGAATGGCGCCCGTATCATCCGCGCGCATGACGTCGCCGAAACCGTTCAGGCGCTGCGCGTGGCCGCAGCAATCGAGGGACAGCAATGACCGATACGATCTTCATCACCGGGATCGTCATCCATGCCCGTCATGGCGTGATGGAACATGAGACCGAAGTCGGGCAGCGCTTCGTCATCGATCTCGAGCTCTATACCGACCTCTCGGAATCCTCGCGCACCGACCGCCTTTCAGATACGGTCTCCTATTCCAACGTGGTGGCGACCGCGACATCGGCATTCAAGAACACCAACTACAAGCTGCTGGAGCGCGCCGCCGGCGCGGTGGCCGAGGACATCCTGGCGAGCTTCCCGCGCATCCGGGCGGTCAAGGTCACGGTGCACAAGCCGCACGCGCCGATCGCCGCGATCTTCGACGATGTCGGCGTAGTGCTGACCCGCTCGCGCCATCAACCGCCCCAGGGTTGAACGCAGATGGCTGACGTCCTGATCGCCCTCGGCGGCAATGTCGGCGACGTCCGCACCACGTTTCGCAAGGCGATCGCCAATATCTGCGGCATGACCCAGGCCGCGCTTATCGCACGCTCGTCGGATTATTCGACGCCGCCCTGGGGCGAGCAGCAGCAGCACAGCTTCATCAACGCCTGCATCAAGATCGAGACCAGTCTCGATCCGCACGCGCTGCTGTTCACGCTGCACAAGATCGAAGCCAAATTCGGCCGCGACCGCGCCAATGAGCAGCGCTGGGGGCCACGCACCCTCGACCTCGACCTGATCGCCTATGACGACGTCACACTGAACAAGCCGGAACTGACGCTGCCGCACCCGCGTTTGTTCGAGCGCGCTTTCGTGCTGGTGCCGCTCGCCGAAATCGTTCCCGACCGCGTCATCGCCGGGCGCCGCGTCGCCGATGCGCTGGCGAAGGTCTCTACAGACGGTATTTTCCGTCTAGCGGACCTCGATTAAAGCCAAACCATCGCAAACAACCGTTTGGCTTGGCCGCCCGCCCGTGGCAATTTCCGGCCAAATCAAGGGGGCCCCTCGCGGGGCCGGTGAAGGACGATTTGGGCGGATGACGACCTCGACTGACGATTTGGCTCTGGCTTCGGATTTTCGACCTGCGACCTATGACGACTGGCGCAAGCTGGTCGACGGCGTGCTGAAGGGCGCCCCGTTCGAGAAGCTGGTCGGCAAGACCTATGACGGCCTGAAGATCGATCCGATCTACCGCCGCGCCACCAATTCAAGCCCGCTTGCCGGCCGCGCCGCGGCTGCGCCCTGGCAGATCCTGCAACGGGTCGATCATCCCGATGCCGCACAGGCCAATGCGCAAGCGCTGCAGGATCTCGAGAACGGCGCGACCGGCCTCGAATTCGAGTTCGCCGGCGGTCCCGGCGCGCGCGGCTTCGGTCTTGCCGATGCCAGCAAGAAGACGCTGGCGCGCGCCTGCGGCGGCGTCCATCTCGATGCCGGCATCATGATCGCGCTCAACCCGGTGATCGGCCGCGAGAACGCCGGCGAGACCTTTGCCGACATGGTCGAGGCCCGCAAGCTCGACCCGGCCAAGCTCGATCTGCATTTCAATTACCAGGCACTCAGCACGATTGCCGTGCGCGGTGCTGCGACAGCCGGCTGGGCCGACTACGCAAAGCCGTTCGGCCAGGTGGTCAACGGCCTGATCAAGCGCGGCTTCAAGGGGCCGTTCGTGCTGGCCGACGGCCGGCCGGTCCATGATGCCGGCGGCTCCGAAGTGCAGGAACTCGGTTTCACGCTCGCGCTGGGCCTCGCCTATCTGCGCATGCTGGAAGACGCCGGCATCGATCTCGATGCGGCGCGTGCGGGCATCTCGTTCCGCCTCAGCGCCGATGCCGACCAGTTCCTGACCATGGCGAAATTCCGCGCGCTGCGCCGCCTCTGGGCAAGGATCGAAGAGGCCTGCGGGCTTGCGCCAAAGCCGATCTTCGTCAACGCGCAGACCGCCTGGCGCATGCTGACCCAGCGCGATCCCAATGTGAACATGCTACGTGCGACGATCGCGACCTTTGCGGCCGGGCTCGGCGGGGCCAATGCGATCACGGTGCTGCCGCACACGCTGGCGCTCGGCCTGCCTGACGACTTCGCCCGGCGCGTGGCGCGCAACACGCAACTCGTGCTGCTCGATGAATCCAACCTGGCAAAGGTGTCCGATCCCGCGGCCGGCGCCGGCGGCATCGAGACACTGACCTCGCAGCTCTGCGAGGCGGCGTGGACGCTGTTCCAGGAGATCGAGAAGGCCGGCGGCATCTTCGCCGCGCTCGAGCAGGGGCTGCTGCAAAACAAGGTCGCCGCGACGCGATTGCTGCGCGAGACCAATGTGGCGAAGCGCCGCGACGTGCTGACCGGCGCCAGCGAATTTCCGGATCTGCGCGAGGCCGCCCCCGCAGTGCTGGATGTGAAACCATCAGCGCCGGCGTCCCTCGCCGGCGCCAAGGTGAAATTCGACGCCCTCGCGCCGACGCGGCTTGCCGAACCGTTCGAGGCGCTGCGCGACAAGTCGGATGCCGCGCTGAAGGCGCATGGCGCCCGGCCGAACATATTCCTGGCCAATCTCGGCACCGCCGCGGACTTCACAGCCCGCGCGACCTTCGCCAAGAGTTTCTTCGAAACCGGCGGGATCGAGGCTATCGACAGCGAGGGTTTTGCCGACGCGGCGGCGCTGGCCGCGGCCTACAAGGCCTCGGGCGCGGCGATGGCGTGCATTTGTTCCTCGGATAAGGTCTATGCCGCCAGCGCCAGTGAGGCCGCCAGGGCCCTTCAAGGCGCCGGTGCAAGGCATATCTATCTGGCAGGGCGGCCCGCCGACCAGGAAGCGGCGCTGCGGGCGGCCGGCATCGGCGAGTTCGTCTTCGCCGGCGGTGATGCGCTGGCGACATTGCGCGAGGCCTATCGGCGGATGGAGCAGACATGAGCGCAGAGGCACCAACGACACCTGTTCTGACCGGCGGCTGCCAGTGCGGCGCCGTCCGATTTGCCGTCTCGGCGGCGCCGACCCGGATCAGCATCTGCCACTGCCGGATGTGCCAGAAGGCGTCCGGGGCGCCATTTGCCTCTTTCGCCGACATCGATCGCAACGACTTCAAATGGACCCGCGGCAAGCCCGCCGCGTTCAGGTCCTCCTCGATCGCCGAGCGCGACTTCTGCGCGGCCTGCGGAACACCCCTGAGCTTCCGCCGTATCGACGGGCCGCGGATCGAGATCATGACCGGCGCCTTCGACCGGCCCGACCGGGTGATACCGACGCAGCAATTCGGAACCGAGTCCCGCCACGGCTGGGTGGTCGGCATCGCCAACCTGCCGAGCCAGACCACGATGCAGAATTACGGACCGGACAAGATGGCGACGATCGTCAGCCATCAGCATCCGGACCATGATTGAGTTAGAAGCTACAGCGATTGATCGAACGCAATCGCCAGTTTGAGGAAGCCCAGGAATGACCCGCATTCCCAATTTCGCCGATGTCGCCTTCCAGCCCGTTGCCACCGCGGCCCCGGCCGCGAGCGCCGAGCCGTGGCTGACGCCCGAGGGCATCCCGGTGAAGCCCGTCTACGGCGAGGCCGATCTCGAAGGCATCGACTTCCTCGAGACCTGGCCGGGCATCGCG
This sequence comes from Bradyrhizobium sp. USDA 4502, assembly GCF_054063355.1. NCBI lineage: Bacteria > Pseudomonadati > Pseudomonadota > Alphaproteobacteria > Hyphomicrobiales > Nitrobacteraceae > Bradyrhizobium > Bradyrhizobium sp. USDA 4502. Next base: position 1,513,534 of record NZ_JBSSGF010000001.1, on the reverse strand, counting down.
CCCTATCTGCGCGGCCCCTACCCGACCATGTATGTCAACCAGCCCTGGACCATCCGGCAATATGCCGGCTTCTCCACGGCAGAGGACTCCAACGCGTTCTATCGCCGTAACCTCGCGGCCGGACAGAAGGGCCTGTCGGTCGCCTTCGACCTCGCCACCCACCGCGGCTACGACTCGGATCATCCGCGCGTCTCCGGCGACGTCGGCATGGCCGGCGTTGCGATCGATTCCATCTACGACATGCGCACGCTGTTCGCCGGCATCCCGCTCGACCAGATGAGCGTGTCGATGACCATGAACGGTGCGGTGCTGCCGATCCTCGCGCTGTTCGTCGCGGCTGCCGAGGAACAGGGCGTGCCGCCGGAGAAACTGTCGGGCACCATTCAGAACGACATTCTGAAAGAGTTCATGGTGCGCAACACCTACATCTATCCGCCGGCGCCCTCGATGCGGATCATCTCCGACATCTTCGCCTACACCTCGCAGCGGATGCCGAAATACAATTCCATTTCCATTTCCGGCTACCACATGCAGGAGGCCGGCGCGACGCAGGACCTCGAGCTCGCCTATACGCTGGCCGATGGCGTCGAATATCTGCGCGCCGGGCTTGCCGCGGGCCTCGACGTCGACCGCTTTGCGCCGCGGCTGTCGTTCTTCTGGGCGATCGGCATGAACTTCTTCATGGAAGTCGCCAAGATGCGCGCCGCGCGGCTGTTATGGGCCAAGCTGCTCAAGCAGTTCAATCCGAAGGATCCGCGCTCGCTGTCGCTGCGCACCCATTGCCAGACCTCGGGCTGGTCGCTGACCGCGCAGGACGTGTTCAACAACGTGATGCGCACCACGATCGAGGCGATGGCGGCAACGCAAGGCCACACCCAGTCGCTGCACACCAACGCCCTCGACGAGGCCCTGGCGCTGCCGACCGACTTCTCCGCGCGTATCGCCCGCAACACCCAATTGTTCCTGCAGCAGGAGAGCGGCACCAACCGCATCATCGATCCCTGGGGCGGCTCCTACTATGTCGAGCGGCTGACCCGCGATCTCGCGCAGAAGGCCTGGGGGCACATCCAGGAGGTCGAGGCGCTCGGCGGCATGGCCAAGGCGATCGAGGCCGGCGTGCCGAAGCTCAGGATCGAGGAAGCCTCCGCCAAGACCCAGGCGCGGATCGATGCCGGCCGCCAGGCGGTGATCGGCGTCAACAAGTTCAAGCCCGAGAACGAGAAGCCGATCGACATACTCAAGGTGGAGAACTCCACCGTGCGGCGGCTGCAGATCGACAAGCTGGCGCGGCTCAAGAAGGAGCGCAACCAGAAGGACGTCGATGCGGCGCTCGCCGCCCTCACCCGCTCGGCGGGCGAAGGCAACGGCAATTTGCTGGCGCTGGCGATCGACGCCGCTCGCGCCAAAGCCACCGTCGGCGAGATTTCGGACGCCATGGAAAAGGTGTTCGGCCGCCACCGCGCCGAGATCAAGTCCATCACCGGCGTCTACAAGCGAGAGGCAGCGGCGATGTCCAACAAGGTCGAAAAGGTGCAGGCCCTGATCGATGCGTTCGAGGAGGCTGAGGGCCGACGTCCCCGCATCCTGGTGGCGAAAATCGGCCAGGACGGCCATGACCGCGGCCAGAAGGTGATCGCATCGGCGTTCGCCGATGTCGGCTTCGACGTCGATATCGGACCGCTGTTCGCAACCGCCGACGAGGCCGCCCGCCAGGCGGTCGAGAACGACGTCCACATTCTCGGCGTCTCCTCGCTTGCCGCGGCACATCTCACCGCGGTGCCCGAATTGAAGGCCGCGCTGAAGAAACACGGCCGCGACGACATCATGATCATCATCGGCGGCGTGGTGCCGCCGCAGGATTACGATGCGCTGTATGCGGCCGGCGCCGAGGCGATCTTCCCGCCGGGCACGGTAATCTCGGATGCCGCCGAGGAGTTGATCCACAAGCTCAACGCCCGGCTCGGCCATAGCGCGGCGGCGGAGTAGATGATAGATTAGCGGGATTGCAAGGTCCCAAACCATGACACGCGAAGAGATCGTGGCAGCGATACGAGAGAATGCCGATGCCATCAAGGCAGAGGGCGTGTCGAAGCTTGCGATCTTTGGATCGCGCGTGCGCGGCGACTATCGGCACGACAGTGACGTCGATGTGCTGGTTGAAGTCGAGCCCGATGCCTCGTTTTCGCTACTCAACCTGATCGGCGTCGAGCATATCATTGAAGACGCGACGGGCTTGCAGGCGCAAGCAACGATGAAGCGATCCCTTCCTCCTCGCCTGGCACAACGAATTGCCGACGATATTCTCGAAGTATTCTGACGTGCAGCCAACCGTTGCAGACCGCATAGGCCACATTGCCGCAGCGATCGATAGCATTCGGGACATAACGGCCGGGCAAACCCGCGAGAGCTTCACCAGCAATCTGGTGATGCGGCTGGCCGTGGAGCGGCTGCTTGAGATGATCAGCGAAGCATCAAGGCACATTCCAACCGATTTGAAGGCCAAGGAAACAGGTATCAACTGGAGGCGATTGGCCGATCTCGGAAACTGGTTGCGCCATGCCTATCATCGGACCGACGCTGGCTTGTTATGGATCATGATTGAGGATGATCTGTTGCCATTGAAGGCGTTCGTCGATCAACTCGCCAGGGAATCGAAGCATTGACTATCATCGTGAAGTGGGCCGTTGCCCTGATATCGGGCTTCGTCTTCATTTCCCTCGCCATCGCCGCAGACCCCAAGCCTGATGCCACGATCAGGAACGCAAGCATCGAGGCCAACGTCTATCTCGACGACAAGATCAAGGCAGACAGCGCGCTGGCAGCCGACTGCCTCGCGGAAGGCAAGAAGTGGATCGAGAAGAATGCCGCCGCGGCTGCGGCCGACCGCAAGCAGGAGCCTGAGCTTTTCAAAGATCGCGGCGGCTACTCGTTCGAACGCAAATACTCCGAGCGCTCCGTCGTCGACGGCCGCTATGTGAGCGTGCTGCGCGACGACTACATGGACACCCACGGCGCGCATCCGAACTCCGACGTCAACACCATCCTGTGGGACACCACGGCGAAGAAGCGCATCAGCATCCGTCCCTTCTTCACCGAGACGACGGACAACGGCCCGACTCTGACGGCGATGCGCAAGGCCATCGTCAGCGCGCTCAACGCCGAGAAGAAGCGGCGCGGCGCCGGCGAGACCGCAACCGCCGAGTGGTACAAGGAGTTGAAGCCAACCCTGCTCAAGATCGGCGCCGTGACGCTGGCGCCGTCGACCGTGTCAGGCAAGAGTTCCGGCCTCACTTTCCACTACCCGCCCTACGCCGTCGGCCCCTACGCCGAAGGCCAGTATGTCATCTTCGTTCCGTGGGAGACGCTGAAGCCGTATCTGACGGCGGAAGGCGCAAAAATCTTCGCCGGCGCGCGGCCGAAGGGCGATACGGACGAGCAGCAATAAGGCTTCATCAACAGGCCACGCCGGTGCCGATCCGCGTTCCCCTCGCCTGCCATGGCCAGCCGTTGTAAACCAACCCCATGATCGCATCGAAGCCTGCCGCTCCCGACATCAGCGCCCTCGCCAAGGGCCTCCGTGCCGGCCACCGCGCCGCGCTGGCGCGGGCGATCACGCTGATCGAGAGCCGGCGCGGCGATCATCAGGCGGCGGCGCGCGAGCTGGTGCAGGCGCTATTGCCCGACACCGGCAAGGCGGTGCGGGTCGGCATCACCGGCTCGCCCGGCGTCGGCAAGTCGACCACCATCGATGCGCTCGGCATGTTCCTGATCGAACGCGGCCACAAGGTGGCGGTGCTGGCGGTCGATCCCTCCTCGGCGCGCACCGGCGGCTCGATCCTCGGCGACAAGACACGGATGGCGCGGCTCGCCGTCTCCGACCAGGCCTTCATTCGCCCCTCGCCTTCTTCCGGCACGCTCGGCGGCGTCGCGGCGAAGACCCGCGAGGCGATGCTGCTGTGCGAGGCGGCCGGCTTCGACGTGGTGCTGGTCGAGACCGTCGGCATCGGCCAGTCCGAGACCGCGGTCTGCGATATGACCGACTTCTTCCTGGCCTTGATGCTGCCCGGCGCCGGCGACGAGCTGCAGGGCATCAAAAAGGGCCTTGTCGAGCTCGCCGACATGATCGCGATCAACAAGGCCGACGGCGACAACCTCAAGCGCGCCAACCTCGCCGCCGCCGACTATCGCAGCGCGCTGCACATCCTGGCGCCGCGCTCCGAGCACTGGCATCCGCCGGTGGAGACCTATTCCGCGCTGACCGGCGCCGGGCTCGACCGGCTCTGGCAGAAGATCCTCGACCACCGTACCGCGATGAACGCTTCGGGCGAGTTCGCCGGCCGCCGCAGGGAACAGCAGGTGAAGTGGATGTGGTCGATGCTGGAGAGCCGGATGATGGCGCGGCTGCGCTCGGATGCCGCGATCCGCGCCAAGGTGAAGAAGATGGAGGCCGAGGTCGCCGGCGGCCGCATCTCGCCCGCGGTCGCTGCCGAACAGATCGCGGAGATGCTGCATTGAGCGGCAGGCTGCGCATCCTCGTCACCGGCTTCGGGCCGTTCCCGGGCGCGCCGTTCAACCCGACCATGCCATTGGTGAAGCGGTTGACCGCCCTGCGCCGCCCGGCCTTCGACGACGTCGCGCTGTCGAGCCACATCTTCGACGTCACCTACGCCGCCGTCGATCGCGAATTGCCGGAGCTGATCGCACAACATCGCCCGCAAGCGCTCTTGATGTTCGGCCTCGCCGGCCGCACCGGCTATCTGCGGATCGAAAGCCGCGCCCGCAACGCGGTGACGACGCGCTTCCCGGATGCCGGCCGCCAGCATGCGCGCAAGGGATCGATCGAGGGCGGCGCCGATGCGCGCTTGTTCGGGCCTCAAACTGAAAAATTGCTGCGCGCCGCGCTGGCGACCGGGATCGACGCGCGAGCCTCGCGCGACGCCGGCAGCTATCTCTGCAACTACCTGAGCTGGCGCGCGATCGAGGCCGTGAACCACGACAATGACTTGCGCCTCGCGCAATTCGTCCACGTTCCGCCGCTCGCCCATGACGGCACGGCTGCACCCGGCAAATCATCGATCACGCTGGAAGCGCTCGTCGATGCCGGCGAGGCCATGCTGGTGGAGCTGGTGAAACTGACCCGGCAGGGCTCGCGCGCGTGAGCGCGCGGATCGGGCGGTGTAACTACACGCCCCTAGTTGGCATCGCGCGTACGCAAGCTCAACCGTAGACCCCAGCAAATGCTAAAATTGGATCGAATGACGAGGTCTGCAACGGCCATTCAGTGTCGTCCCGGCGAAGGCCGGGACCCATAACCACGAAAGATCATTGTTGAGCGTCGCTGCAATGACGAGTCCCGTTCACAACACAAGCCGCGGCGTATGGGTCCCGGCCTTCGCCGGGACGACGCCTGGGAAGGAGCCGTGGGCCCGCATCTCCCCGGTGTCGGGCCCGCGCATGCGCGCGTGATGATACCGGGGAACGCCTGTTTGACACGTGAATCGGTTGCACCCGCGATTAACCCTACCGCCAACAATCGCCCCGCTGCGTCGGCGTGTTCACCATGCCGCGCCGCCTTTCGCGCTACCACTCGACCCGCGAACGTCACCGCTCGCGAATGTTGCGAGGGCCAGGCCCATGGACGTCAACCGCCGCCATCTGATCGGAGCAACCGCCGCCGGCGCAGCCGGCGCGCTTGCGATGTCGCCTGACGCTGTGCGTGCCGCGGCGCCGTCGACCGGCTCGCTCGGCCGCGACGTCACGCAATATGGCGTGCATCCCGGCAGCCCCGACGACCAGACCCGCAATCTGCAGCGCGCGATCGATGACGCCGCGCGGGCGCAGGTGCCGCTCGCGTTCCCGCCCGGCGTCTACCGGACCGGCCCGTTGCGGCTTGCGCCCGGCAGCCAGCTGATCGGCGTGCGCGGCGCCAGCCGGCTGGTGTTCAACGGCGGCGCCTCGCTGCTGGAAGGCGAAGGCGCCGGCGGCGTCGTCCTGATGGGCCTCAGCTTCGACGGCGGCAACGTCCCGCTGCCGAACCGGCGCGGCCTCGTGCACTGCCTATCGGGCCGCGACATCCGCATCACCGATTGCCGGTTCACCGGCAGCGGCGGCAACGGCATCTGGTTCGAGCAGATGTCGGGCGATGTCAGCAACAACATCTTCACCGAGATCGCGACCACGGCGCTGGTGTCGTTCGACGCGATGGGCCTGATGGTGTCGCGCAACACCATCAAGGGCACCAACGACAACGGCATCGAGATCCTGCGCACCGCGATCGGCGACGACGGCTCGATCGTCGCAGACAACCGCATCGAGGACATCAAGGCCGGCCCCGGCGGCTCCGGGCAGTACGGCAACGCCATCAACGCCTTCCGCGCCGGCAATGTGATCGTGCGCGGCAACCGCATCAAGAACTGCGACTTCTCGGCGGTGCGCGGCAATTCGGCCTCCAACATCCACATCACCGACAACAGCGTCAGCAATGTCCGCGAGGTCGCGCTCTATTCGGAGTTCTCGTTCGAGGCCGCTGTGATCGCCAACAACACCGTCGACGGCGCCGCGATCGGCGTCTCCGTGTGCAATTTCAACGAGGGCGGCCGCATCGCTGTGGTCCAGGGCAACATCATCCGCAACCTGCTGCCGAAGCGCCCTGCAGGCACCGACCCGAACGACGGTGCCGGCATCGGCATCTATGTCGAGGCCGACAGCACCGTGACCGGCAATGTAATCGAGAACGCGCCGACCTTCGGCATCGTCGCCGGCTGGGGCAAGTACCTGCGCGATGTCGCGATATCAGGCAACGTGGTCCGCAACGCCTTCGTCGGCATCGGCGTCTCGGTGGTGCCGGGCGCCGGCACCGCGCTGATCAACAACAACATGATCTCGGAAACCCCGCGCGGCGCGGTGGTCGGGCTCGACCATTCCCGCCCGATCACGCCGGATCTGTCGGCAGGCGGCGCCCAGCAATATGCGCAGCTCGTGGTCGGCGCGAACGCGGTGCGGCGCTAGATCCGGAAAAGGGCGAAGCGGTTTTTCCTCGCGACAAACGCGGAACGCGCTTGCGCGGAGATCATGCTCAAAAATAAGCGAGAGCGGTCGCCTACAGCGCGTTGCGCAGCAGCGGATAGCGCCGCTGGATGGTGTCGAGATCGAGCACCGGCGGCGGCGCAGCCGGAGCGGGCATTTCCAGCGGCGGCGCGTCGGCGACCGTGGGCGGCTGCTCCAGCACCTCGGCCGCCGTTTCCAGCGCGGCCGCGACCGCCTTCATCGCCGCCTCGGCCAGGACCGCAGCCTCCGGCCGGCGCTCGGGCGGCGGCGAGATGTGGGGCGGCGGCAGTTTCGACCTGCCGCGGCCGAGCCAGGACAGATCGATCGGCGAATTGTCGAGCGAGGCTTCGCGCGACAGCAATTCGCGCCAGATGTCGACCGCGGCGCGGGCTTCCCTGATGTTCTCGAGAAAGGCCTGCTCGCTGTGATAGCGCCGCCAGCGCCCGGTATCGAACAGTTCGGTAAGGTGCTCCAGCCTTTGCTCGGCGAGGTTGCACCAGCGTGCAACGATCTCCTGGCCTCTGGCCACGTCGGTCCGATGTGTCATTCAACTTGCCCGCAGGAAAAGAAACGGACGCAGACGCAACCGAACCGAATCAACTGGACGTGACGCCGATATTCTGTGGAAAAGGTAAATAAAGTCTAACTAAATTCTTAATCGCGAACGGGCGATCGAAGAAGTCCGCTCTACTACGGAGTTTCTCGCGCGAACTGCCTTCAAGTCATCGACTTGCCATGGTGGCGATGCGCACCGCTCCCGGGCAACGCACGGCGGAAAGATCCACAGCAAACCGCCGCCGTCGCGCGTTTGCCCATCCCGTTGCGATCGGTCGGCGCCATCGTGCCGCGCACCGTCGAGTCCGTCATGCAAGGGTGCCCCCAAAATGAAAGACCCGTCCGGGGGGACAACCGGACGGGTCAAAGCCATATGGGCGCTTGGGGTGGATGGGCGCTCGCGCCTGATATAGCCGGGGAGGGTTAAACCGCTCCCACACACATAAGTCGTGAGAGGAAGGCGGACGTTCAAATCGCCGGCGATTTTTTTAACCTTCTCGCGCCGCGGTTCCATCGCACCGTTGCAGGCGTTCGGCGTCGAAAATCACTGCGCAGCACGACGATTTGCTGCGGAATCCTCCGATGCGATCGACGGCGCGGGGTCATTCGACATGCGGCTCACGGAAGTGTTATTGCCGTCGGCCTGCTCTGCAGGCTGCGACGGTTTGTCCGCGGCAGAGGCGACGGGAGCACTGGTCGCCGCCATCACCGCGGCAAGCGCATCCGCTTCCCCCGCACCGAACAGATCGTCACGTCCAGGTGTCCCGAGATCGCGCGCCGTGCTGGTCAGGACCCGTCGCACCTCGGCGGGCTTCAATGCCGGATTGCGTTCTAGCACCAAGGCCGCGATGCCGCTGACGAAGGCGGCCGAAAACGATGTGCCCGACATCAGCTGGTACTTGCCGTCAGGCACCGGCACGAGGAGGTCGGCGCCCGGGGCGGCCAGCGCGATATGGCTGCCGCGGTTCGAGGCGGCCATCAGCCGGTCGCCGGCATCGGTGCCACTCACCGCGATCACATCGGGATGGGCGGCCGGATACAGCGGCGGCGATGTCGCACCCGCATTGCCGGCCGCGGCGACCAACACGACGTCCCGCATCACGGCAGCGGCCACCGCGCGCTCGACCAGGGCGTCCTTCGGTCCGGCGAAGCTCATGTTCACGATCTGCGCGCCATGCGCCACCGCGTAGTCGAGGCTCCTGAGGATCACATAGGAGGTGCTCCCGGCGCCGCCCGCGACCGCACCGAAGGCGCGGATCGCCAGGATCCGCACTTCCGGCGCGCTCCCCGTGAGCCTGACACGCGCCGCAATCGCGCCGGCAATGGCGGTGCCGTGGGCGTTTGGAGCATCCTTGCTGCCGAGCGCATCGAACGTATCGGCGACCGTGTTCGCCAATTCCGGATGGGCGGCGTCGACGCCGGAGTCGATCACGGCAATGGTGACATTCATCCCGCGCGCCAGCTTGTGGGCCGCGGGCAGATGCAGCTGTGTCTGGGCATATTGCGCCGGATCGCTGCCGCCCGACGCCTTCTGGTCCTGCAGCGCGTAACGGTAGTTGGGCTGTACGGAGCGGACGCCGGCATCGCTTGCGAGCTCGCGGCTCGCCGTTTCGGCCGAACGATTGCCCAGGATGCGGAACAGGCCGATCGTCGCACCCAGCAGCGCGACATTCTGCGAGGCGATCCGCCTCAACCCATGACGGCGCGCGAGTGCATCTGCTTCCGCCTCCGTCAAGGCACCGTCGATTTCGGCCACGAGCTCATTCGGCACGGTTCGCACGCTCGACGCATCCTGTGCACGCAAACTGCCGCCACCGCCGGCCCTGCCCTTCCGCGTTGCGCCCTTGCCGCCGCCGTTGCCGGCAACCGGCCGGTCGGAACATTGGCCGCGATCGCCGTCATCGCAGCTGGCAGAGAGACGGGGCGCGGGGCGCACGGGGGACGGCACGCGCAATCGCGGCCCATCGTAGGTCCACGACGTGGCCGGGCCGCGGTCCACCGTCGGCGGCATGCGGCCAACCGGGCCGTCGAACCCGCCGGCGGGATTGCCACGAACCCTTCCGATACCGGGATTGGCCCGCAACCCGGGCGAGACCTGTGGCGCGCCACCGGTCGGCGATCGCATGAAATTCTGAGCGGAGGCGGAGCCGGCAACACAGACCAGCAACAAGGCTGCGGCCGCGGCGATCGCGTGGTTCGTCAAGCTGGTCCGGCCGTCGGCGGCCATGGTGACCTCAACTCGGCGCAGAACCGTCAGCCGCCGATTACGGCGTTTCGACCGCGAGGCTGACGATCTTCTCCTTCTGCAAACGCGCAATCAGCGCAGCGACGCTGCTCTTGTCCATTGCGCGGAACTGCAGCTGGAACATCCCGCCCTTCCCGTCGAGGATCGAGGCCTGGTAATTGTCGAGTAGCGACGTGATGTCGGCGACCCTGGCATCGGGTGTGAAGCGCACCAGCAGCCGGGTCGGCGTCGCCGCCACGCTGGCGCCGAGGTCGCGGGTGATCGGCGCACTGGGCGCGACCGGCGCACTGCGCTCGGCGACATCGAGCGACGCCGTCTGGAACAAGGCCGGCTGGCTGCGCATCAGCACCGCGCCGATCACGCCAGCCTGCAACAACACCACGACCGCACCGAGGCCGGACGACCACGCCAGCGTCCGCGGCGACAATTTCGAAAAGAACTCCGAGACAGAGGCCGACATGCGCGCGCCCATCGACGGCTTGTGTTCCGGCTCGGCATCGATCGCGGCGAACAGCTTCTGCATCGCGCGCGCCGAGGGCGCACCGAGACTCTCGTTGAGGCCGATGGTCTCGGCATATTCCTCGCGAATGACGGCATATTGCCGGGCGAGCTCCGGATCGCTCGCAAGCGCGTCCTCGACGCGGCGCGCATCACGCGCGTTCAGCGTGCCGGCCGCGTGCCAGGGCAGCAGCATCTCGATATCGTCAGGCTCTTGCACCTTTGTTCTCGCAGCCATCATGGCCAACCTCGCTCGACACCGGCTGCCTTCAGCAACTCGGCAAGTTTCTTGCGCGCATAGAACAGGCGCGTCTTCACGGTATTCTCCGGAATCCCCACGATCTCAGCGACATCTTCCACGGATTTCTCGTGATAGTAGACAAGATCGACAATTTCCCGATGTTCCGCCGATAGTCCCGTCAGGCACCTACGCAGCGTGTCACCGGTGTCCTTCTTCTGCACCACCGTTTCCGGATCGTCGGACGTGTCCTCGATCGCGTTCGCGGCCTCATCGTCCAGCTCGGCGTCCTTCCTTCGCCGCAGCGAAGACAACGCCTTGAACCGGGTAATCGCCAGAAGCCAGGTCGAAACGGCGGATCGTCCCTCAAACTTGCCCGCCTGACGCCACACGTCCAGGAAGACCTCGCTGATGAGGTCTTCCGCTACTTGTTCGTCCCGCACGAGCCGAAGCCCGAAGCGGTACACCCTGACATGGTGCCGCCCGTACAGCACCTGCATGGCAAGCCGGTCGCCTTGAGCGATCCGAGCGATCAGAACGTCGTCTGAAGCCGCCTGTGTCGCGCTCAATGCCCGTCTCGCAAAGTTGGTCTGAAGGGGGCGGTGCGTGGTTCGACGCGAGAGCCAAGATTCTTCACATTACGGCAATGTCCGCACTGCATGTGTGATCTATGCCACAGTCGGCGCTTCCAATGACGAAAAATCAGCCGAGACTCGATAAACGGTATCATAATAGTGGAAACTCTCGCGGACAGGCACCATCCGGCGCGACCATACCAAGGCTTTATCGGCACGCCAGCACCGTCACGAAGTCCGCCACGGCGCAGGCTTGCCGCACATCGCTCCCGTCTCGCCTCTGCGAACGGATTCCCCTTACGAAACAAGGGCGATGACCGGGCTACACCGGGGTAGATTCGGTTCCAAAAGATACCAAACCTAAAGGCTTTCCCACGTAGATTTTCGCCGGACTTCACCAATGGCGAGACCATGGGCAGCGCTGCGTCGTCACTTCCCAGTCCGATCGCGGGCGCATCGGAAAGCGGCCGTCCCAGGCTGACGGCCGAGCGCCTGGCGCGCCGGGCCAAGCAGCGCCGCCAGATCCAGTCGATGATCGCGGCCTGCTTCGTGCTCGACGCCGTCGTGCTGCTGATCTACGCGCATGGCGGCACCACGTCGGATTGGGTGGCGGCGGGCTACGCGCTGACCGGCCTCTGTCTGGTCGCCGTCTATGTGGTGCTCTCCGAGCGCGGCTTTCACGAGCGCTTCCGCGACCACTATCTGGTCGCGCCGCAATCGGCGATCAACATGGTGAACCTGCTGGTGTTCACCTACATCGCGCCGGAAGTCGGCGTGCTGTTTCTCTGCAACCTGTTCGTGGTGTTCGGCTTCGGTGCGCTGCGCACCTCGGCGCGGCAGACTGCGATCGTCTGGACCGTCATGGTGCTGGGCCTCGCCGCGCTGTTCCTCGGCACCGACAAGGCGATCGGGATGCCGACCGCGACCCGGATCGATCGCCTCGCCACCATGCTGGTGTTCGCGCTGACGATCGGGCGCTGCATGTGCCTCGGCATCTTCTCCAGCTCGATGCAGCAATCGCTGTACCAGAGCGGACTGAAGCTGAAGGAGGCCTATCGGCGCATCGAGGAGCTCGCGGAGCTCGATGAACTGACCGGCGCCTCCAATCGCCGCAGCATCATGCGCACGCTCGAGGAGGAGATCGCGCGCTGCGCCCGCAACGGCAGCTCCTGCGCGGTTGCGCTGATCGACCTCGACCATTTCAAGCGCATCAACGATGTCTACGGCCATCCAATCGGCGACGAGGCGCTGCGCACCTTCGCCATCGGCATGTTCGCCAACCTCCGCAGCGTCGATCGCTTCGGCCGTTACGGCGGCGAGGAATTTTTGCTGGTGCTGCCCGACCTGTCGCAGGATCAGGCGATGCGCGCGCTCGAACGGCTGCGCGCGATCATCGCCGATCTCGACTGGAGCGCATTCTCGCCCGGCATGCGGGTGACGATCTCCGCGGGCGTCACGACGCTCAAGCCGCGCGAAAACTCCGATACGTTGCTCGCCCGCGCCGATGGCGCGCTGTACGCAGCCAAGGCCAGGGGACGCAACCGCATCGCCAGCGCCTGAAATCCATTTCCCTCTTCGGCGCCGGAGAAGCCGTCGCCACCGCTCCAGGACAGAGTCATGAGTTTGAAGCCCGAGACCGCCCCCGAAAGTCTGCTCGACGAGCTGCAGACGACGCTCGCGCACGGCACCGTCGCACGCCGCGTCGAGACGCTGCGCCGCGTGACCGACCTCTTCATCAACGGCTCGGTGAACTATTCCAACGAGCAGATCGTGCTGTTCGACGACGTTTTCCAATGCCTGCTCGAGCACATCGAGAACTCGGCCAAGGCGCTGCTCGCCGACCGCCTCGCCCCGATCGACACCGCACCGCCGCAGACCATCCGCACCCTTGCCTTCGACGACCTGATCGAGGTCGCGGGCCCCGTGCTGACGCTGTCGCCGCGGCTCGACGACGACACCCTGATCGAAACGGCGCGCAGCAAGAGCCAGGCGCATCTGCTCGCGATCTCGAACCGCAAGACGCTGAGCGGCGCCGTCACCGACGTGCTGGTGCTGCGCGGCAATGACGAGGTGATCCAGAGCGCGGTCAACAATCCCGGCGCGGAATTCACCGAGCGCGGCTTCACCCGCCTGGTCAGCCGCGCCGAGGGCGACGACAACCTGTCGACCTGCGTCGGCCTGCGCCCGAACATCCCGCGGCATCTCTATCTCAAGCTGGTCGCCAAGGCCTCGGACGCGGTCAGGCAGCGGCTCGAGACCGCCAATCCGCAGCAGGCCAAGGAGATTCCGATCGCGGTGAAGGAAGCGACGCGGCGCGCGCGCTCGGCGCCGGCCGCCGTGACGCCGGACACCACGATCGCGCATGCCTTGGTCAAGTCGCTCTACCAGGACGGCCGGCTCGACGAATTCCAGCTCGCAGCTTTCGCCGAGGCCGGCAAGTTCGACGAGACCAATGCCTCGCTCGCCGCGCTCGCCAACGTCTCGGTCAGCGTCGCCGAGAACATGATGATCGAAACCCGCGCCGAGGGCGTCATGATCCTGGCCAAGGTCTCGGGCCTGTCATGGTCGACGGTGCGGGCGATCATCAACCTGCGCGACGACATCTCGGGCGGCGAGCCGACCGATCTGCAGGCATGCAAGGACACCTACGAGCGGCTGCGGCCGTCGACCGCGCAGCAGGTGCTACGCTTCCATCGCATGCAGCAGTCCGCGCCCGCGGCCTGATTTCCCGTAGCCCGGATGCAGCGAAGCGCAATCCGGGGACCTGTATCCGCGGATGGAGCTGCCCCGGATTTCGCTCCGCTGCATCCGGGCTACGAAGCTCTCTTCCCCTTCCCCCTGAAAGGCAGGGGTGTCCGGGGAAATTCAGGCATAGCGGAGCTCCATCTGGTCAGGTGAGATGGTTGATTTCCGACGGCTGGGGTTGATGGGCGGAGGTTTGTCGATGGCAGCGAGGGATCGACGCGTGAGCAGGAGCTGGCCGACGAGTTCGGCGAACCTGAGCGGGAGCATTTTGATGCAGTTGGTGTGAGCGGCGATGCGCAGCAGCAGGTAGGCAATCATCGCAGCGAGCACCTGAAGGCGGATCGCGTTGTCGTTGGCGCCGAGGAACTTGCGAATATCGAGATGCTGCTTGATCCAGCGGAACAGCAGCTCGATTTGCCATCGGCTCTTGTAGAGGGCGGCGATCTCGACGGCGCTACGGGCAAGGTCGTTGGTCAGGAGTGTGATCTTGCCGCCTTTCTCGCGTCTGATCTTGATGCGGCGGAGCGGGATTGGAAGGCGCGAATCGCCCTTGCTGGTGAGCTTCACCTCGTCATCGGCAAGGATTTCGAAGCCATCCCCGTTACGCTTGCGGATGGCGCGATGCCTGAGCGAGCGAAGACGGATGCTCGTCTTCGCCCGGGTAACGAAGAAAGCCTTGCTATCATATCATTGATCTTCTGCCACCAGTCGAAACGGCAATAGCCCTTGTCAAACACATAGGTGGTGGCGGGCTGGATTGGGGTCTGTCGGCCGATCTCGATGTCATTGACGTTCGCGGCCGTCATCTCGACGCAGGTCGGGACATCGCTCCTTGGGTCGTAGACGACATGCAGCTTCATGCCGCGGATGCGGCCGTTCCACGTCGCCCAACTGCAGACCTTGCCGAGCGGGATCGGACTGGCGTCGATCAGACGCACCATCTCCATGCCTTCACTCCGCAGCTGGCGACGCGCCATCGCCGACAGCGCCGCAAAGGTTTGCGCGAAAATGCCGATCGGACGGCGGGCATTGGCATCGGACAACGTCGAGCGCGACAGCTTGCCGGTTCCCAAGTGATAGTGATGCTGCGAATTGGCGTTGAAGCCAGTCACCACCCCGCGCAGACTGCTGTTGCCGCTAAGCTGGGCATAGATCAGCGCCACCAGATGATCCCAGCTCCTGAACGACTTGTCGTAGGCATCCCCGTCCAGACGATCCACAACCGTCTGAAACTGCCGTCGATTGATCGGTTCAAGCAGCCTTCCAAAAATGCTACCGCGATATCGCATGCTCGGCCCTCTGTGTCTCGACAACCAGAAAAGACCGATTTGCCTCGGTCCTGCCGAGCATGCACCGCGACACAGTGAATCATTCCCCGGACACCCCTGCCTGAAAGGGGGAAGGTCGGGATGGGGGTCAGCCGCAGGCGACGCTGCTCTTGGAGACAGCCGATCCCCACCCGCCTTGCTCTAACGAGCAAAGCGACCTCCCCTTTTCAAGGGGAGGTTAGGGCGCAGCCGGATTTCGCGGAGTTGTTATCGGGCGCGCGTTCGCGCGACCCGTTTGCTCCATCCGGGCTACGATTGCTCAATATCGTAGCGCCCGGTTTCCCATCAGCGCGCCGACGCTCGCGACGATCGCGGTCGCCAGCGTGTACCAGGTGGCGACGAACAGCGGCGAGTCATCCGTGCAGTGCGACGCGTAGACGGTTGCCGCGAGCCCTGCCGAGAGCAGGCCGGCTATCGCACCGGCGACCGCCGGCCGCGCCGGCGCGCCCTGCCGCAGCCCATACAGCGCGCCGACCAGCAGCGGCAGCGACATCGCGGGGATCGCGGTCATGCAGGCCATCGAATTCTTGCCGATCAGCCGCGTCATCATCGGCGTACGCTGCGGCATCATCATCTCGCCGCTGATGGCGGCGACGAGGATGCCGGCGGGAATCAGCAACCACCAGCCGAAGCCGCGCAGCGAAGCCTCCGGGCGCGACAGATGCAGGCTGACCGCGATCGCCGAGGCGGCCAGCGCCAGCGTCACGGCGAATTTTAGGTCGAAGAACGGATTGTGCATCGCGCTCATCACGTCGGGCCGCACGCCGAGTTCGGCGAAGAAGATCAGGAGCGAGACCGGCGCCGCCGCCAGCAGTGCCAGCATCAGCGCAAGACCGATCGGACGCGCGCGATAGGCATTGTCGGCAGCAAGGGTTCGAATGAGTTGATCGGTGTCCATGCTCATCGATCCCGTAATTTCGCAGTGAGGCTCGCAAGCCCGCGATGCAGCGCGACCCGCACCGCGCCCTCGGTCATCGAGAATTTCGCCGCGGTGTCCTTGATCGAGGCGCTGTCGACCGCGATCGATTGCAGCACCTCGCGCTGCCGCGCGGGCAAAGCCTGCAGCTGGGCGCTCACCTCGCCCGGCGAGGCCGTCGGTTCCGGTGTTTCCCCGGGCAGCGTCTCGGCGAAATCATCGATGTTGACGAAGATCCGCTTGCCGCGGCGGCGCAGCGCGTCGATCAGCTTGTTGCGCGCGATCGCGAACAGCCAGGGCGCGAACGCCGCGCTGGTGTCCCAGGTCTGTCGCTTCAAATGTACCGCCAGCAAGATGTCCTGCACGATGTCCTCGGACTGATCGACCGGTTGTCCCGCGCGCGCCAGGCCGCGGCGCGCCGCAGCACGGAGTACCGGCGTGATGGCCTTGAGCAGGCGATGGTACGCCGCATCATCGCCTGAAATGGCCGACCGCATCAGGCCGGTCCATTCATCCTCACGTTCGCGCACGCAGGCTCCTGAATTGCAATTCGGCCGATCTTTCAGTTCGTTACGCGGCACGCCAGACGATCACGAATTCGTGATCTCTATTCTCCGGCAAGACCGCGCCGAGGATCGGCCTCAAAGAATCGCTCCAGCGGGTTTCCAGACGTCACGGCTCATAACACCGATCGGTCCGACAAACATCGGTGCTGCTGCCGTCGATGGGCCACTGGGAAGAAATTGCCCAGCTTTTGCCCCCGGATGCCCGAAGATTCCCTTTTTCTGCCCCGGTGTGGACACGCAGCGGGGTCTCTTTTCGCCCTTGGGCGGGCGACATGGGGAGATCATCAAAATGAAGATCAAAGCCAGCGGGCGCTTGGCATTGATGGTTGCGACAGGACTGACAGGGCTTCTTGTGTGTCTCGCGGCTCCGTTGCCGGCGCATGCGGCCGGATCGGACGCATCGGCATCGAAATCCGACAGCGCAACGACCGACAAGTCCGCCGGGCAGAGTTCGCGGCATGGCCGGCGCTCGGCACGCCACCGGTCCTCCAGGACCACTGACAAGACCGCCGACAAATCCGACAGCAAGAACGCCACCAATAACGACGCCGGCAGGGTCACCTCGGCAGGCATTCCCGCTACCGTCGCCAACGCCAATGCGGAGCTGACCTCCGGCGACGACAATGCAGCGGCGACGCCGGTGAAAGCCAATGTGTTGATTGCCGCGGCCGACAAGCCCGCAGATCAGTCCGACGGTAATGTGGTCGCATCCGACCAGCTCAACGAGGTCGACCGCGCCCTGCAGCAGGAGCAGCCGGCGGAACAGCCGCAGCCGGCCCAGCCGCAGACCGCTCAACAGGAGGCATCGCCGGCGCCGCCGCCGACGGTTGCCGTGGCTGCACCCAAGCCGGCCCCGGTTCTGGCGAGCAGCGACAGCGCGAGCTGGGACCAGACCTCGCTGATCGGGAAGATCTTCATCGGGTTCGGCGCTTTGCTCACGGTGGCCTCCGCCGCGCGCATGTTCATGGCCTAGCGGAGGCACCTGCGGTGCGGCGCGGGGGGGCGCCGCACCGCAGCCCAAAGCCTCGTTTCAGCCACTTGAAGCGCATCCCGTCAGCGGGCACATTGCCCGGCAAATCAGGCACGGGGTTTGCGTCCATGGCTACGTTCGAATTCATCATTGTCGAAAGCAAGGGACCGGTCGGCGTCATCACGCTGAACCGGCCGAAAATGCTGAATGCGCTCTCGTTCGGCGTGTTCCGCGAGATCGCCGCGGCGGTCGATGATCTCGAGGCCGACGACAAGATCGGCTGTATCCTGATCACCGGCAGCGAGAAGGCCTTCGCGGCCGGCGCCGACATCAAGGAGATGCAGCCAAAGGGCTTCATCGACATGTTCAACAGCGATTTCACCGCCATCGGCGGCGATCGCGTCGCCCGTTGCCGCAAGCCGACCATTGCCGCGGTCGCGGGCTATGCGCTCGGCGGCGGCTGCGAGCTCGCGATGATGTGCGACATCATCATCGCCGCCGACACCGCCAAGTTCGGCCAGCCGGAAATCACCCTCGGCACCATTCCCGGCATCGGCGGCACGCAGCGCCTGACCCGCGCGATCGGCAAGTCGAAGGCGATGGACCTCTGCCTGACCGGACGGATGATGGATGCGGCGGAAGCCGAGCGCTCGGGCCTCGTGTCGCGGATCGTGCCGGCCGACAAGCTGCTCGAGGAGGCGCTCGCGGCAGCCGAGAAGATCGCCTCGATGTCGCGTCCGGCCGCCGCGATGGCCAAGGAAGCCGTCAACCGCGCGTTCGAGACGCCGCTCGCAGAGGGCATGAATGTCGAGCGCAATCTGTTCCACTCGACCTTCGCGCTCGAGGATCGCTCCGAGGGCATGGCGGCGTTCATCGAGAAGCGCAAGCCGGTCAACAAGAACCGCTAAAGCATGATCCGGAAAAGTGCGAAGCGGTTTTCCGGACAAGATCATGCTCAAACAACAGGCTAAGGCGCGACGATCTCATCGCGCTTTAGCCATTCGGCTCCGTTGCAAAGCCGCGGTGACGAGCGCGCGATAGGCGCGCTCGGCGAAATGCGTCGGCTTGTCGAGACCGAGCCGCGCCAGGCATTCGCGGTCGGGGGCATCGGGCGGATGCCGCATGCCCTGCCACAGCAGGCCGGCGAGTTGCAGCGGCGTGTGCTGCGCCTGCTGCAAGATCTGCAAGGCCGGAATCAACCGCTGCTCGACATCGGTGAAGTCGCTGCCGAACGGGAATGACGGCAGCAGCCCGGCATCGCGCGCGGGCCTCAGCGCATCGCCGATGCGCTCGGGATAATTTTCGCGATGCGCCGCAGGAATCTCGTAGCTGCGTTGCAGCTTGCCGGCATCCTTTGCCCGCCGCATCAATTCGCCCTGGAAGCGGGAGTCCGAGACCTGCAGCATCGCGGCGATCACGTCGGCATCGGATTTCCCCCTGACGTCGGCAACGCCATACTCCGTGACAAAGACATCGCGCAGATGCCGCGGGATGGTCTCATGTCCATAGGACCAGCGGATGTTCGACTGCGCTTGCTTGCCGGACTGACGGGTCGCCTCCAGCGCCAGCACAGAACGTGCGCCCTCGAGCGCGAATGCCTGCGCCACAAAATTATACTGGCCGCCGACCCCGCTTACGACCTGGCCGTCCTCGAGGCCGTCCGAGATCGCAGCGCCGAGCAGCGTCGCCATCATCGCATTGTTGACGAAGCGCGCATCGACCCGGGCGCGACGCTTGCCGTCCTCGTCGCCGAAGATCTCGTTGGTGAAGGAAACCGGCATCATCTGGATTCGCGCCAGCCGCTCCGGTGCCATCTCGCGCAGCACCCGGTAGAATGATGGCGGGCCCAGGAAGAATGCGCCGTGCAGGATCACGCCGCCGACCTCGCGCTTGAGGATTCCGGCGTCGATCAGCCCGAGGAACGCCTCGAACAGCATCTCGCTGACGCCGTAGAGCCCCTTTTCGAACGACCCAGTCTCGGCCGCGGCGAGTTGCCCGGTACCGGGCGCAAGGCGCTGCATGATGCCGTGGAATTCGGCGTTGTCGCGATGGCGGACCACGAGCCCCTGCGCCAGCGCGTCGCCGACCTGCCCGATGCCGATCTGCAACGTGCCGCCGTCGCGGACCAGACCGGCGGCATGCAAGCCGATCGCATATTTGGTGTCGCTGATCGGCTCGGACGGCGGCGCGAACAGCGGGAAATCGGTCTCTGGACTGTCGAGCACCGCGGCGAATTCATCCGCCGGCAGGTCGCCGGCGCCGGGCATGAACGGCAGCTCGGAATTGACCTGGCCGATCAGCTTGAACGACGCCCGCCCCTGCGCACGGGCGCGCAGCACGTCGAGCGTGGTGTCGGTGTTGCAGCTCAGGCTGTAGCGCGGCGCGCCGTCGACCATGCGCTTGGCAACTAGCTGAGGCACGACATTCAGTCCGCGCGACAACAAATATGACGCCGCATGGGTGTAGTTGGCGGAAATGTAGTGCTGTTGCGCGAATGGCTGGTGCAGCCACTGCCCCGCGAGGAAGAAGAACTCGATCACCTTGATGTTGGGCGGAAGTGCGCCAAGATGCAGCGCATCCGCATAGGCGAGATCCGGATAGCCGCCGAACAGGCGATCGATCACCGGACCGATGAAACGCCGTTCGAGCAGGCTCTTCGGTTTCGGCTTTTCCAGCGTCAGCGCGGAGAACAGCGTCAGGTTGATGGAGCGGTCGGCCACTGCTCGCGCATACAGCGCGTTGACGATGTGGTTGGCCTTGCCGAGGCCGAGCGGCAGCCCGACCACCAGTTCGGTTCCGACGTCACGAATGATGTGCTCCGCGATCGCCTCGGGGTCGGAGAAGAATATCGGCATCAGCAATGGACCCGGACGAGACGGTGGATAACCGGCATCGTTGAATCGACGGCCGGCGGTTCAAACTTATACTTCATATGACCGATACGTGCGCCTGTGACGAACCGGCAACAGACAAGAACTGAAATGATGTGCAGATGTCGCGCGGCGGTTTGTCTGTGGCGGCACCGCCCCGTAAACAGGTAGATGTGTCGGCGGCGTCGGCGGGGGCGCACTGCCGGAGTTTTGGTTTGCGGGATCACATGGTTGAGCGTGCCGCGAGGGTCGGCGACGTAGCGAGGCGCGTGCTTTTGTCGGGCATCGGCCTTGGCGTGCTGGCATGTGCGCTGCTGACGGAGACCGCGGCCCGCGCCGAGAGCCTGCCGGAAGCCCTGGTCAAGGCGTATCAGACCAATCCGCAACTCAACGCCGAGCGGGCGCGCCAGCGTGCGACCGACGAGAACGTGCCGCAGGCGCTGGCCGGCTACCGTCCCCAGATCATTGCCGGCCTGTCGGTCGGCCTGCAGGCGGTGCGCGACCAGCTGCCCGGCAATGTGATCCAGACCGCAACGCTGAAGCCGTGGCAGATCGGCGTCACGGTGACGCAGACCCTGTTCAACGGCTTCAAGACCGCCAACAGCGTCCGCGTCGCCGAGTTGCAGGTGCAGTCCGGCCGCGAGGCGTTGCGCAATGTCGGCCAGGGTGTGCTGCTCGACGCCGTCACCGCCTACACCAATGTGCTCGCCAACCAGACCCTGGTCGAGGCGCAGCGCGCCAACGTCGCCTTCCTGAAGGAGACCCGGGCAATCACCGAACGGCGCCTCAATGCCGGCGACGTGACGCCGACCGATACCGCACAGGCCGAGGCACGGCTCAACCGCGGCCTCGCCGACCTCAACGCCGCCGAGGTCAATTATGCGATCAGTCAGGCCACCTATGCGCAGGTGGTTGGCAGCGCGCCATCCCAGTTGCGTCCGGCCGAGACCATCGACCGGCTGCTGCCGCGCAGCCGCGAGGATGCGATCGCGCTCTCGCTCCGCGAGCATCCCGCCGTCACCGCGGCAGGCTTTGACGTCGACGTTGCCTCGACCACGATCCGCGTCGCCGAGAGCAGCCTGATGCCGAATGTCTCCGTGCAGGGCAGCGTCAGCCGCAGCCGCGACACCGACACCACGCTCGGCAGCTTCGGCACCGATCAAGCCTCGGTGATCGGTCAGGTGACGCAGCCGATCTATGACGGCGGCACCGCCGCATCGCAGACCCGGCAGGCCAAGGAGGTCGCGGCGCAGAGCCGGCTGGTGCTGGATCAGGTCCGCAATCAGGCCAAGACCGCCGTGGTCAGCGCGTGGGTCGCCAATGAGGGCGCCAAGATCGCGGTATCTGCCTCGGAGTCCGAGATGAAGGCCGCGGAGGTTGCGCTGGCCGGCGTGCAGAAAGAAGCCGCGGGCGGCCAGCGCACCACGGTCGACGTGCTCAACGCGCAGCAGGATCTGATCACCGCGCGAGCACGGCTGATCGGTGCGCAGCGCGACCGCGTGATCGCCTCCTACACGCTGCTCAGCGCAACCGGGCGCCTTGACGTCAAGACGCTGAACCTGAAGACGCCAGACTACCTGCCCGAGGTGCACTACCATCAGGTGCGCGACGCCTGGCACGGCCTGCGCACGCCGTCGGGACAATAGGCATCGTGGAACCGTTCGCACCGCGAACGGGCCCTTCCCGCCCGCTCTCTCCGCCGATAACCTCCGCCCCCGCCGGCAACCCATAATGCCGGCGCGCGTATGACGCGCATAACAGCCGAGCACGCAGGGAGACGTCCAATGCTGACGCGACGCGATATGATGGTGGCTTCCATCGCAGCCGGAGTGACCATGACCAGCAGCAACGCATTTTCCAAGGCAGCGCAGCCATCGACCGCGGTGAATTTCGACATGCCCGCCGGAGCGTGCGACTGCCACACCCACATCCATGGCGACCCCGAGAAATTCCCGTTCTTCGCCGGCCGCGTCTACACGCCGGAACCGGCCTCGCCGGAGGAGATGAGCGCGCTGCACAAGGCGCTCCATGTCGAGCGCGTGGTGATCGTGACGCCGAGCGTCTATGGCCCCGACAATTCGTCGACCCTGTTCGGCATCACGGCCCGCGGGCCAACCGCACGCGGCGTCGCCGTGATCGACGACAAGACCAGCGAGAGCGATCTCGATGCCATGAACAAGGCCGGCTTCCGTGGCATCCGCCTCAACCTCGCGACCGGCGGCGTCAACGATCCCAATGTCGGCCGGCAGCGCTTCTCGGCCGCGATCGAGCGGATGAAGGCGCGCGGCTGGCATGTGCAGCTGTTCACCAGCCTCGCCATGATCTCCGCAATCAAGGACCTTGTCGCTACAGCGCCGGTGCCGGTCGTGTTCGACCATTTCGGCGGCGCCGAGGCCGCGCTCGGTACAGGCCAGCCGGGATTTGCCGACCTGCTCGCGCTGGTCAAGTCCGGCAAGGCCTATGTCAAGATTTCCGGCGCCTACCGCGCCTCCAAGCTTGCGCCCGATTATGCCGACGCCACGCCGCTGGCGCAGGCACTGATCGCAGCCAATGCCGAGCGCATCGTCTGGGGCACCGACTGGCCGCACCCGGATTCGGTGACGCCGCAAGGCAGGAAGGTCACCGACGTGACGCCGCTGTTTCAGATCGACGACGGCCGCCTCCTCAACCAGCTTCCGGTCTGGGCGCCGGATGCCGCGATCCGCAAGGCGATCCTGGTCGACAACCCGGCGCGGCTCTACGGCTTCACCTGAGGCTGTCCTTCGGCCGGCGCGAGAAGTAGGAGATCAACACCGGCAGCGTGATCAGGATCACCAGCGGCGCCAGCATCATGCCGGTGACAACGACGATGGCGAGCGGCTTCTGCACCTGCGAGCCGATGCCCTCCGACACCGCCGCCGGCAACAGGCCGACGCCCGCCACCACGCAGGTCATCAGCACCGGACGCAGCTGCAGCTCGCCGGTGCGGATCACCGCGCGCATCCGGTCGTAGCCCTCGTCGATCAGCTGGTTGAACTGCGACAGGATGATGATGCCGTCCATCACCGCGATGCCGAACAGCGCGATGAAGCCGATCGCCGCCGAGACGCTGAACGGAATCCCCGAGATCAGAAGCCCGAGCACGCCGCCGAAGATCGCCATCGGGATCACGCTCATCGCGAGCATGGTGTCGACCATCGAGCCGAAATTGAAGAACAGCAGCACCGCGATCAGCGCGAGGCTGATCGGCACCACGATCGACAGCCGCCTGATCGCATCCTGCAGATTGCCGAACTCGCCGACCCACTCGACACGCGATCCCGGCGGCAGTTGCACCTGCTCGTCGATCTTCTGCTGCGCCTCCCGGATCGCGCTGCCGAGGTCGCGCTCGCGCACCGAGAACTTGATCGGCAAATAGCGCTCCTGCTGCTCGCGGTAGATATAGGCCGCGCCGGAGATCAGGTTGATCGAAGCCACTTCGGAGAGCGGGATCTGCGTGATGCCGCCATTGGCGTTGGCCACCCCGATCCGCAGGTTCTGGATCGCCTCCGCGCTCTTGCGATATTCCGGCGCAAGGCGGACGATGATCGGGAAGTGCCGGTCGCTGCCGGGCTCATAGAGGTCGCCGGCGCTGTCGCCGCCGACCGCAACCCGGATCGTGGCGTTGATGTCGCCCGGTGACAGGCCATAGCGCGCGGCGCGCGCGCGATCGACGTCGATCTGGATGGTCGGCTGGCCGAGCGAGGTGAACACCGCAAGATCGGTGACGCCCTGCACCGTCGACAGCACCGACTTGATCTTGTTGGCGGTGTCGGTCAGCGCCTGCAGATCATTGCCGTAGAGCTTGATCGAGTTCTCGCCCTTCACGCCGGACACCGCTTCCGACACGTTGTCCTGCAGATACTGCGAGAAATTGAATTCGACGCCCGGGAATTTCTCCTGCAACTGCGCCAGCAATTGCGCGGTCAGCACGTCCTTGTCGTGAGTATTTGGCCATTCGCTGGCCGGCTTCAGCGGCGCGAAGAATTCGGCGTTGAACAGGCCGGCCGCATCGGTGCCGTCGTCGGGACGGCCGTGCTGCGACACCACCGATACCACCTCGGGACGGCTGCGGATCAGCTTCCGCATCTCGTTGACATAGGCATTGCCCTCCTGCAGCGAGATCGTCGGCGGCAGCGTGGCGCGGATCCACAGATTGCCCTCTTCCAGCTTGGGCAGGAATTCGAGGCCGAGGAAGCGCGCGAAGATGATGGTCATGACCACGAGGCCGGCCGCGCCGGCCATCACCAGCTTGCGGTTGGCGATCGCCCAGTTCAGCACCGGCAGGTAGATCGCGTCGAGCTTCTTGACGATCCAGGTCTCGGTCTCGTGGATATGCGCCGGCAGGATGATCGCGCTGAACGCCGGAGTGACCGTGAACGTCGCCAGCAGCCCGCCGGCCAGCGCGTAAGCATAGGTGCGCGCCATCGGGCCGAAGATGTTGCCCTCGACGCCGGACAGCGTGAACAGCGGCAGGAACGCCGCGATGATGATCGCCGCGGCAAAGAAGATCGAGCGCGACACGTCGGCGGCCGCCGACAGGATCGCGTGGCTCTTCATCCCCATCACCGTGTCCTCGGAGATGTGGCTTCGCTCGTCTTCCGACAGCGCGGTGGTCTGCGACAGCCGGCGGAAGATCGCTTCCACCATGATCACGGTGGCATCGACGATCAGGCCGAAATCGATCGCGCCGACCGACAGCAGATTGGCGGATTCGCCGCGCAGCACCAGGATGATCACGGCGAAGAACAGCGCGAACGGGATCGTCGCGCCGACGATCAGCGCGCTGCGGAGGTCGCCGAGGAAGATCCACTGCAACAGCACGATCAGGAGGATGCCGACCACCATGTTGTGCAGCACGGTGTGGGTGGTGAGCTCGATCAGGTCCTTGCGATCGTAGATCCGCTCGATCTTCACGCCGGGCGGCAGGATCGAGGAATGGTTGATGTCGTGGACCAGCTGCTCGACGCGGGAGATCGTCGGCGAGCTCTGCTCGCCGCGGCGCATCAGGACGATGCCCTGCACGATGTCGTCGTCATTGTCGAGGCCGGCGATGCCGAGCCGCGGCTTCTCGCCAATCGTGACATGGGCGATGTCGCGCACCAGCACCGGATTGCCGCCGGACTGCGAGACCATAGTGTTGGCGAGGTCGTCGATCGAGCGGATCAGGCCGACGCCGCGCACCACGGCCGATTGCGAGCCGATGTTCACGGTGTTGCCGCCGACATTGATGTTGGCGTTGGACACCGCCTGCAGCACCTGCGGCAGCGTCAGTCCGTTGGCGACCAGCTTGTTGAAGTCGACCTGGATCTCGTAGGTCTTGGTCTTGCCGCCCCAGCCGGTGACGTCGATCACGCCGGGCACCGCGCGGAAGCGGCGCTGCAGCACCCAGTCCTGCAGCGTCTTGAGGTCGAGCACGCTGTAGTTCGGCGGTCCCTTCAGGCGGTAGCGGAAGATTTCGCCGATCGGGCTGAGCGGCGAGATGCCGGGCAGCACGTTGCCCGGCAGCGGCGCGAGCTGCGACAGGCGGTTGAGCACCTGTTGCAGCGCCTCGTCATAGGTGTAGTCGAAGGAGAACTGCAGCTTGACGTCGGAAAGGCCGTACAGCGAGATGGTACGGATGGTCTTGAGGTTCTTGATGCCGGCGACCTGGGTCTCGATCGGGATCGTGATGTAGCGTTCGATCTCCTCGGCCGAGAGGCCCGGGCTCTGCGTCACGATATCGACCATCGGCGGGGTCGGATCGGGATAGGCCTCGATGTTGAGCTGCTTGAACGCGAGCAGGCCGCCGATCAAGACGGCCACGAACATGGCCACCATCAAGTAGCGGCGATTGACGGCAAGGGCGACGAGGCGATCCATTCAGATCGGCGCTTTCAACTGGAAGGGAATTTTCTTGTTGAGCGTGATCTCCGCGCAAACGCGTTGCGCGTTTGTCGCGAGGGAAAACCGCTTCCCACTTTTCCGGATCATGCGCTTAGGTGCCTGATGCGGCGCG
This sequence comes from Bradyrhizobium sp. USDA 4502, assembly GCF_054063355.1. NCBI lineage: Bacteria > Pseudomonadati > Pseudomonadota > Alphaproteobacteria > Hyphomicrobiales > Nitrobacteraceae > Bradyrhizobium > Bradyrhizobium sp. USDA 4502. The sequence continues at coordinate 1,486,965 of NZ_JBSSGF010000001.1, read as the reverse complement.
GTCGATGAAGAGGCTTCCCTTCGTCACGATCTGCTCGCCCGGCTTGAGGTTGCCGGCCACCTCGACGAGGTCGCCATTGATGAGGCCGGGCTTGATCTGACGCAGCTCGATGGTCTTGTCGTCGGCCCTCGCGACCCAGAGCCGAACCTGGTCGCCCTCGTAGATCAGCGCCTGCTTCGGCACGCCGACTGCCGGGTGATCGCCCTTCGAATACAGCGTCACATTGGCGAACATCTCGGGCTTCAGCCGCTTGTCGGCGTTGTCGATGGTGGCGCGAACCAGGAGCCGGCGCGAGGTCGCGTCGATCGCCGCGGCGACATAGTTGACCCGGGCGTTCAGCGTCTTGCCCGGCAGCGCCATCACGCTGAAGGTGAGGTCCTGGCCGACCGCGACATTGTCTGCGTCGGATTCGCGGACAAAGGCGATCAGCCAGACCGTCGACAGATCGCCGATCACGTAGACCGGGTCGCTGGCGCCGGTCGAGACATACTGGCCGGGACCGGCCTTGCGCTGGACCACGGTGCCGCCGATCGGCGCGAACACCGTCGTCTCCGGATTGAGGCGGCCCTTCTGCCGCAGCGTCGTGATGTCGTCGTCGCCGAAGCCGAGAATGTGCAGCTTGTTCTGCGCCGCGTCCAAAAGCGTCTGCGCCGAGCGCGCATCGTTCTGCGCTTGCACCAGCGCGGTCTGGGCCTGCTGATAATCCTTCAGCGGGATCGCCTTGCCCTCGGACAGATCCTTGGCGCGCTTCTCCTGGATCTGCGCCAGGTCGAGCGCCGACTGCGCCTTGTTGAGACCGGTCATCGCCGCGATGTAGTCGTTCTGTGCCTGCACGGTGTCGGCCGCCTCGATCACGAACAGCGGCTGGCCCTTCACCACGGCATCGCCCGGCCGCACCATGAGGCGGGTGACGCGCCCGGTATAGGGCGAGTAGACCGGGGTGGAGCGGTCCTCATCGATGCCGATCTTGCCCTCGGTCACCAGCTCGGAGCGGAAGGTGTGCTCGCTCACGGTCTGGAAGGTCAGGCTGGCCCACTCGGCCGCCGACGGCGCATAGCGCGCGCCGCCCTTGCGGGACTGGCTGGAGACTTCCGAAGATGTCTGCTTTTCCGAGCCGAAACGCGTGTAGCCATAGGCACCCGCGCAGGCAACCGCCAGCAGCGCCGCGGCCACGACCAGGCGCGGGCGGCTAAAGCTCTGCATTCTCTTGGTAAACTCTTTCACCATGCGGTCCGCGGGGTCAATCGTTGCAGCATCCGGCGGGACGGCCCCAGCGGTGCGCTAATAGTGCTGAATTGGCGTCTCAAACAACCTAAAAATCGCCCTTCGGCGATGCCTGTCGTTAAAGTTTGCATAGCCTGAACGGCAGCTGAATGTCTCATCCGGGAAACTCCGGGGCAGGAAACTCCGGAGGGTGGCTGCCGAGCGGCATGGCCGGACGGGACCAATGGGCCGGGGTCCTGGACAGCACGGCGGCATGCCGGACCGAGCTCAGCGTGCCAAAGCCTGACGGCAGCCGTTCGATGAAGGGCTGCACCGCATCCGCCTTCAGGTCCTCGGTCGCAAGGCCTCCTTCGAGGCGGCCGAGATTCCACAGCCAGCGTCCGGTCTGCGCCAGCGATACCCGGACGTGCCAGCTGCCGCCTTCGCGGGCCTGGCGGGCCTTCGCCATCATGGCACCGAACGCCATGAAATATCCGGTGGCGTGGTCGAGCATCTGGGCCGGCAATTCCTTCGGCCCATCTGTGCCGGCCGCCTGTCCTTCGGCATGATTGAAGCCGGTCGTGGTCTGCACCAGCGAGTCGAAGCCGCGGCGCCCGGCCCACGGGCCGGCATGGCCGTAGGCCGACAGTGTCACATAGACGATCCCGGGATTGATCCGCGCCGCTTCCTCCGGCGAGAAGCCGAGCCGCGCGATCGCCTGCGGCCGATATCCCTGCGAGAGAATATCGGCCTGCGCCAACAGCCCCTGCATCACACCCCGCCCCTCCTCGCTCCGCAGTTCGAGGAAGCTCGTGAGCTTGCCGCGGCCGGTGTCGATGGTGAGCCAGGGGATCGCCGGCAGATCGGGACCGGAGATCAGGAGTACGTCGGCGCCATGCGCCGCGAGCGTACGGCCCGCGACGGGACCGGCGATTACGCGCGACAGATCGAGCACACGGATGCCGGCCAGCGGCCGGTTGCCCGCGGGCCACGGCTTCGGTGCGGCCTCGCCGATCTTCTCGATCGAGATCAGCGGCAGTTTTGCCAGTTCTTTGGCATGCGTCGTCGCCGACCACTCGTCGTGCGAGCGCATCAAGGCGACGACGCCGCCGGCGGCGTAGGCCGCGGTCTCGAACGCCTCGCCGTCCCATTGCAGCAGCGCGGCCTGGACCTCGTCACGCTCGGCGTTGCAGCCGAGCACCTTGCAGACGGCGTCGCGATGATGCGGGAAATTGGTGTGCAGGCGGACAAAGCGGTTGTCTTTGACACGATAGACGCCGGCGATCTTGTCCCAGGCCGGCGGCGGCGGCTTGTCGTCGACGCGCAAATAGCGCTCGCTGCGGCATTCGACGACGGCATGGCGGATGTCGACCGCGACGTCCTGCTGCTCGCCGCTGCGGGCCTTCCAGATCTCGGCCGCGGCGAGGCCGGCTGCTGCGATCGGCGCCTGCGCTGCGGCTGCGACCCGAAACGACGACGGCAGCTGCGGCTCGCTGCCGGTCAATGTGACCGCATCGAGCGCGGCCGGCGCGCCGCCGGCGCCGGTCCAGACATCGGAAAGGATTTCACGAATGTCCTGCATGCGCATACCCGTTTGCGATTATCCTATGCCCGAGCATGATGACAAAAAGGCGGTGCCCGATCCCAACAATCATTTCCGGCCCTGCTTATATCCAGCTCTGCCCGACCCACACAGGAGTTGCAATGGCTGCCATCGATCCTCTCACCGCCGGCGCTGTCTTCCTCGCGACCGCAGCGACCGACGCGGTCTATGTCATGTTCACCTCGGCGGTCGTGGCGCGCAAGCGCGTGCCGGCGGCGACCTGGAGCAGCGTCTGGTATGTGCTCTCCTCCTATGCGGTGATCAGCTACACCGAAAACTGGCTCTACGTCGCCTTCGCCGCCCTCGGCTCGTGGGTCGGCGCCTATGCATCGATCACCTTCCTGCACCGCCCGCCGGGCGGACCGCCGGTCGGCGCCGCGGTGGAGTAGCATGCAGCGGCTGAGGAAGTCATCCGTCGTCGATGCGACGTGGGGCCCGTCCGACAGGGACCGGTTGTAAGCTACGTGTCAGCATTGGCGTGTAGGCTACGCGTTCGCATTCACGCGACATCAGTCGATGAACTGGTTGGATGGACAATGGCGCGTTCGCACCGCATGAACTCGGAGAACCCATACGCCGCGGCACCCGCGCATGCGGGTTTTGAACCGAGAGGACACGTCCTCCGCCGTCGTCCCGGCGAAGGCCGGGACCCATACTCCGCAGCGGGTGTTGTGAATGGGACTCGTCGTTCCGGCGTCGCGCAAGACAATTCCCATTTGTGGTTATGGGTCCCGGACGACACTGAATTTGTTACGGCATCGGTGGCATGCACCCGCGTTCTCGCGACATGATCTGTCCGAGCTTTGCATTTCGTTTCGCCACTCTGGAAACAGAGGGCGCAGGGAAAGCCGGGTGCCGATCGCACCCATGGGCCCCGAGCAATGGGTAGAAAGCTCGGGGGTAGGACCACAGGTGTAACCGGAAACAACCCGGCTTTCCCTGCGCGATGGCTTACGGCTTATACGTGCTCTCCCCGGCGAGACTGGGCTTTGTTGTCACCATCTTCAACGCGCATCGCGCAATGCGAAAAGACACCTACCGCTAGGGCGTCAGGCCTGCACGATTTCGCCGTCCGCCTCATGCGCACTCGTCAGTTGCGCAATCAGCGTCCACCGCATCTCGACCCACGTTCGTGACGACCGCGAAGCGCCCCTCGATCGGGTGAGACGGGCATATTGAACATCTGAGTTGGGTCTGCCGTCAAGTCAAATTCCGGAAAGCCGAAGAAAATATTCGGGGATCGACGGCAGAGGATGGGATTGTTTCGTTTCGCTCGCGATAACGTGGATAGAGGATACCGTCATCCTGAGGTGCGCGCGCTTGCGCGCCTCAGGATGCACGGCCCCGCTGGCAGTCGCGCGGAGAAAGCCGGACCGTCGCCCTTCGAGACGACCGCTCCGCGGCCTCCTCAGGGTGACGGTGAGAGAGCCGTCGCACGTGGTTCAATGGAAATCGCGGGACGGCGGCAGGATGCGGACGTTGCGCGGGTGGCGGATCTTTTGCGGCGAGTTGTCGCCGTGATCGCGGCGGTCGTCGTTGAGCGGCTCGATCAGCGCGGGGCCCGCCGGCACCGGATGCTTGCGGCTCAAGGATTCATTTGCGAGGCCGATCAGATCGTGGGAGCGATCGGTCATGCGCTGCGCCACCAGATGCGTCACGCCCTCCGGGCTGCTCTGGATATAGCCCTCGACCAGGATCAGGCGCGCGCCCATCACCTCCTTGCGGTACTGCTCCATCACCTTCGGCCACACCACGATGTTGGCGATGCCGGTCTCGTCCTCCAGCGTCATGAACACGACGCCCTTGGCGCTGCCCGGCCGCTGCCGCACCAGCACGACGCCGGCACAGCGGACGCGGCGGCGGTCGTTGCTCTGGTTGATGGTGTGACAGGCGACGACGCGCTCCTTCGTGAAGGTGTCGCGCAAAAACTCCATCGGATGGCCCTTCAGCGACAGGCGAATGGTCTGATAGTCGGCGACCACCTGCTCCGGACGCGGCATCTCCGGCAGCGGCTTGGCGCCCTCATCCGGCTGCTCGCGTGCGGTGGCGGCCTCGAACAGCGGCAGCGGCACGTCGTCGGGCAGCCGGCGCACCGCCCACAGCGCCTCGCGGCGGTCGAGCCCGAGCGAGCGGAACGCATCGGCGTCGGCGAGCAGGATCAGCGCGCGCTTGGGCAGGCCGGTGTCGCGGGCGAAGTCTTCCAGCGAGGTGAACGGCCGGCGGTTGCGCGCGGCAACGATGCGGTCGGCCCAGTCTGTCTCAACACCGTCATTCCGGGGATCGCGAAGCGAGAACCCGGAATCTCGAGATTCCGGGTCTGGTGCTAGCGCACCATCCCGGAATGACAGTTGAAGCTGTTTCAGCCTCTCCTCGTCCTCATCCAGCCAGTGAAATCCGTCGATCTGGCGAAAGCCGAGCCGCACCGCGCAATGATCGCCGACCTTCTCCTCCAGCGTGTTCTGCGCAAAGCTGAAGGAGACATCGACTTCGCGCACCGTGACGCCGTTCTTGCGGGCGTCGCCGATGATCTGGGCCGGTGCATAGAAGCCCATCGGCTGCGAGTTGAGCAGGCTGCAGCAGAACGCATCGGGATGATGGTGCTTCAGCCATGAGGAGATGTAGACGAGCTGCGCAAAACTCGCGGCGTGGCTTTCCGGGAAGCCGTAGGAGCCGAAACCCTTGATCTGGTCGAAGCAGCTGCGGGCGAAGTCGGGTGAATATCCGCGCGCCACCATGTTGCCGACCAGCTTCTCCTCGTAGCTGCCGATGGTACCGAGATTGCGGAAGGTCGCCATCGAGCGGCGCAGGCCGTTGGCTTCCTCCGACGTGAAATGGGCCGCCTCGATCGCGATCCGCATCGCCTGCTCCTGGAACAGCGGCACGCCGAGCGTCTTGTGCAGCACGTTGTAGAGCTCGTCCTTGTCGCCCTGGTCGGGCGCTGGCGATGGATAGCTGACCTTTTCCTGGCCGTTCCGCCGGCGCAGATAAGGATGCACCATGTCGCCCTGGATCGGCCCCGGGCGCACGATCGCGACCTCGATGACGAGATCGTAGAAGGTACGCGGCTTCAGCCGCGGCAGCATGTTCATTTGCGCCCGGCTCTCGACCTGGAACACGCCGAGCGATTCACCGCGGCACAGCATGTCGTAAACTTTCTTGTCGTCCTGCGGGATCGAAGCTAGCTCCCAGTGCTCGCCCTTGTGGTCGGCGATCAGGTCAAAACATTTGCGGATGCAGGTCAGCATGCCCAGCGCCAGCACGTCGACCTTCATCATGCTAAGGGCGTCGACGTCGTCCTTGTCCCATTCGATGAAAGTGCGGTCGTCCATCGCGGCGTTGCCGATTGGCACATAGGTGTCGAGCCGGTCCTGGGTCAGTACATAGCCGCCGACATGCTGCGAGAGATGACGCGGAAACTCGATCAGCTCGGTGGCGAGCTCGACCGCGAGGTTGATCATCGCATTTTTGGGATCGAGCCCGGCCTGTCGCACCTGCATGTCGTTGAGGCCCTTGCCCCAGCTGCCCCACACGGTGTCGGCGAGCGCCGCGGTGACGTCCTCGGTCAGCCCGAGCGCCTTGCCGACGTCACGGATCGCGCTGCGCGGGCGATAATGGATCACGGTGGCGATGATCGCGGCGCGGTGGCGGCCGTAGCGGCGGTAGACATATTGCATCACCTCCTCGCGCCGCGAATGCTCGAAATCGACGTCGATGTCGGGCGGCTCCAGCCGCTCCTTGGAGATGAAGCGCTCGAACAACAGATCGACCTTGGTCGGATCGACCGAGGTGACGCCAAGCACGAAGCAGACCGCGGAATTGGCTGCCGAGCCGCGTCCTTGGCACAGGATGTTCTGGCTGCGCGCATAGTGCACGATGTCGTGCACGGTGAGGAAGTAATGCGCGTATTTCAGCTCGGCGATCAGCGCGAGCTCCTTGTTCAGGGTGGTGCGAAGCTTTTCGTCGATCTCGCCGCCGAAATATTTGTCGACACCGGCCCAGGTCAAATCTTCCAGATGCTGCTGCGCGGTCTTGCCCGGCGGCACCGGCTCGTCGGGATACTGATATTTGAGCTGGTCGAGCGAGAAAGAGATGCGTGCAGCAAAGCGCATGGTTTCCGCGATCGCGTCCGGCAGATCGCGAAACAGCCTGATCATTTCATGCGCCGGCTTGAGATGCCGCTCGGCATTGGCCTCGAGCCTGCGGCCGACCGCCTCGATCGTGGTCTTTTCGCGGATGCAGGTCAGCACGTCCTGCAGCGGGCGGCGCGCCGGATGGTGATAGAGCACCTCGTTGGTGGCGATGAGCGGCACACCGGCGTCGGTGGCGAGGCCATGCAGCCGCGCGAGGCGGCGCCTGTCGTCGCCGCGATAGAGCAGGCTTGCGGCGAGCCAGACGCCGTCGGCGGCGCTTGCCTTCAGCTTTGCAAGCAGATCGAGCGTGCCTGCCTCCTCAAAGCGATGCGGCAGCGCCAGCACCAGGAGCTGCCCCTCGACGAAGTCGAGGAGGTCGGCGAGCTTCAGATGGCACTCGCCTTTCTCGATCCGCACGATGTCGTCGCCGCGCTTGCCGCGGGTCAGGAGCTGGCACAGCCGGCCATAGGCGGCGCGATCGCGCGGATAGACCAGGATGTCAGGCGTAGAGTCGATGAAGACGATGCGGGCGCCTATCAAAAGCTTTGGCGGATGGGCAACCTTCTCGCTGTCGAGCTCCTTCCAGGCGCGCACCACGCCGGCCAGCGTGTTGTGATCGGCGAGCCCGATCACGGGAATCCCGAGTTCGCTCGCCTGATGCACATAGGCGCGCGGATCGGAACCGCCGCGCAGGAAGGAGAAATTGCTGGTGATGCCGATCTCGGCATAATCAGGTGGAGGTGCGCTCATGCGAACAGCCCATGCACATACCAGTTGGCCGGAACGGGCTTGCCCTCCTCGTCGCGCAGCTCGCTCTCGTAGAGACCGTCGCGAAAGATCCAGAAGCGCTGGCCTTCGGCATCCTCGACGCGGAAATAATCGCGCGTCAGCGACGCGCCGTCCTGCTTCCACCATTCCATCGCGATGCGCTCGGGGCCCTCGACCCGCACCACCTCGTGCTGCGCGCGCCGCCAGGTGAATTGATGCGGCGGACCGTCGGGCACGGTCGCGAACGGCACCTTGATCGGTTCGGGCTGCTCGAATAGCCGCAAGGGACGCAGCGGTGGTTCGCTCGCAACGTGCTCCGGCCAGGCGGCGGCGCTGGCCGCGGCCAGATGATGCTGCGCCGGCAGCGCGAGCGCCGATCGTTCGGGGATGTGGCTCTCCAGCGGCAGATGCACGACGACGCGTTTTCCGCCGATGCGGGCGGCGATGCGGTCGATCAGCGCCGAGAGCTCGTCATTGTCGTGTATGGTGGCGTCGAGATCGCGCTGCTGCTGTACCACGATCTCGGTACGCCCTGCGGCGAGGCGAATGAGATCGAAGCCGAAGCCGGGATCGAGCGGATCATTCAGCGCATCGAGCCGCTCGCGGAACAGGCGATCGATCATCTCGGGCCGCGTCACCGGACGCCCGGTCTCGACCATGATCGCGCGCACCGCACCGTCGGTGCGGAAGAAGCTCGCTTCCAGCTGCCGCGCACCTTTGCCCTGCTTGTCCATCGCCGCAACCAGCATCTTGGCAAGGCTTGAGAGCGTCAGCGCGATCACGGTGTCGGTCGCGATCGGCTCGGGGAAACGCTTCTCGACGATGTAATCGGGCAGCGGCTTGCGCGGGCTGATCGGAGCATCGCCCTGCCCGAGCGCGTGGTTGAGCAAGGTGGTGAAGGCCGCACCGAACCGCGCCGAGATTTCATGCGGCGCGCGCGAGGCGACATCGCCGATGGTCTTCAAGCCGGCGCGGCGCAGGCCGGTGGTGACAGCGGCATCGGCGCCGAGCGCCGACACCGGCAGCGGGCCGACCGCCGCCGCCTCCTCGCCATCGGCGACAATCTTGCCCGAGGCGGTGCGCGTCAGCGTACGCGCCGCGATCGAGGTGCCGGCAATGGCCGCGCTGACGGCAAAGCCGCGCCGGCTCAGCGCCCCCGTCACGGTCTGTAGCAGCGCTCGCTCGCCGCCGAACAGATGCGCGCAGCCGGTGATGTCGAGAAACAGACCGTAAGGCAGATCGAGCGCGACCAGCGGCGTGAAGCGGTCGCACCAGTCGGCGATGTCGTTCAGCGTCTTCAGATCGGCGGCGGGATCGGCATCATAGACCGTGAGCTCCGGACAGATCGCCCGCGCATTGGCGAGCGGCAGCCCGATCGACAGCCCGGCGCGCACCGCGGCCTCGTCGATCGCGTGCAGCAGGATGGCGTTGTGGTCTTTTGCGACGACGACGCTGGGGAGTTCTGCTTTCTTCGCCTCTCCCGCTTGCGGGAGAGGGAGCCCTGCCACCTCCCGTGCATCAGCTTGCGAGGCGATGTCCTGCGCGAGCTTGCGCTTGATGCGGTCGATGGGCAGGCGTGGCAGCCACAGGCTGAGAATACGCCGACGGTTCACTGAATTGGCACTCATCACATTTCCATTCCATGATCCATCGCCCGACCGGGCCATGACGATTGCGCACGAGTTCGGCCTCGAAGCACGGCGCGCCCCACACGCTCGCGGCATTGCCCGGCGGCGAATGCGCCGCGCGCACGATCCAGCGCGTCTCCGCGGTCGAGGGGATCGGGGTTGCCGCGATCCGCAGCACCAGCGCGGTGACGCCGGAGGCCTGCGCGGCCAGGGTCAATTTGCGGCTGGCGACGAGATCGAGCTGGCGCGCCTGGCCCCAGACCTCGAGCACGACCGCGCCGAGCGCATCGCAGGCGAGCGCGTCGGCCGCGGTGCGCAGGCCGCTGTCGACATCGGCGGCGCGCACCGTGACCAAGAGGCGCGGATCGAGGCCGAGCTCGGCAAGCCCGCGTATCGATAGCGCGCCGTTTTCGCGATCGGAAAAATCCTGCCGCACCCAGACCAGCGGCTTGCGTGCCGACAGCCGTCCGGCGAGCCCCGCGATGAAACCGCTCGCCGCGCCGCCTTGATGGCCGGCCGCAAACACCTCGTGCAATGCCGCCGGCGCAAGTCCGCCGCGCAGCATCGCATCCGCGCCGGCGTGTCCGAGCGCGACGCGGTTCGGCATCGCCGCATCCGATGGCGCCTCGATGCGCGCGATGCTGCCGCGCAGAGACGCAAGCGTACCCATGCGTGCGGCGGCGCATGATCCGCCAAAGTGTGAGCGGTTTGGCGACAAGATCATGCGCCTTTCTTAAAAAAGAGGAGCGCGATCGGACGCAAAACCGGCGACCACTTTTGCTGATCGCGCTCCGGCATATGCGCCGCTCCTTCCAACCAAAATTTGAGGCCGTCACTGGTCTGAACAGAGAACCAGGGACTGGCTCATTTGTTCATGATATGTTCTAATATAAAGCTAACAGGGCCCGCAGAGTCAATCGGATTGGTGAGCTCATTGATTCATGAGTGGAATCAATGGGATTCAGCAGCCGCCGAACCGGACGGGCCCTGATCTTCCGCAGTGTTAGCCACGCAGGCCCCGAAAATGGCGCGTGACGGAAACGGAGCAATCGCATGCGCATCATCGTGCTCGACAACGACACCGATTTCGAGGGCTGGCGCAAGGCCGCGCGGCGATTGGCGCTGAACGATGTGAAGCCCGCAGAGATCACATGGACCGTACGCAGCGACGACGAATTGTCGTCGGCATCCTGCGTGAATGAATTGCCGGATACGCCGCAGGCGCGGTTCAATGTGTCGGCCAAATTCGTCGAGCTCGCAAAGGCCGCGATCCTGCATCGCAGTGACGAACGCTTCGCCCTGCTCTATCGCCTGCTGTGGCGGCTGCGCAGCCATCACGATCTGCTCAGTGCGACCGATGATCCCGATGTCGCCGAGGTCCACGCGATGGCGCGCGCGGTCTATGTCGATATCGACAGGATGCATGCGCATCTGCGCTTCCGCGAGATCGGCCGCGAACGGACGGCGCATTACGTCGCCTGGTTCGAGCCGGAGCATCGCATCGTCGAACTTGCCGCGCCGTTCTTCGCCGGCCGCTTCGCCGACATGCCGTGGTCGATCCTGACCCCCGACGTCTGCGCACATTGGGACGGGCACGCGATCTCGATCACGCCGGGCGTCGCCAAATCCGAAGTGCCGACCGAGGACCGGCTCGAGGAGGCCTGGCGGCGTCACGACAACGGCCGCTTCAATCCCGCACGGCTGAAAGTGATGGAGATGCCGCAAGCCTATTGGAGGAACCTGCCCGAGGACTCGATCATTAAACCCCTGATCGAAGACGCAATGCGCATGACCAGCGGCCCCTTCATCGCACGCAAGGCGGCCGAGCCGCAGAAGCGGCAGGATACGCCGATGCCCCGCAAGCAAGTTCAAGGCAAGCAAGTTCAAGACAGGCAAGCTCACGACACCATCGCGGCCTTGCGCGAGGAGGCCGCCGATTGCCGCGCCTGCCCGCTGTGGAAAGACGCAACCCAGACCGTGTTCGGCGAGGGACCGCAAAGCGCAACGCTGATGCTGGTCGGCGAGCAGCCCGGCGACAAGGAAGATCTCGCAGGCCACCCCTTCGTCGGACCGGCCGGCCAGATGCTCGATCGCGCGCTGCAGGAAGCCGGCATCGATCGCCGCAAGGTCTATGTCACCAACGCGGTGAAGCACTTCAAATTCGTGCCGCACGGCAAGATCCGGCTGCACCAGAAGCCGAGCACACCGGAGATCCGCGCCTGCCGCCAATGGTACGAGCGCGAGCTCGCCACCATCAAGCCGGACCTCGTGATGGCGCTCGGCGCCACCGCGGCGCAGAGCGTGCTCGGCAAGATCACGCCGATCAACAAGAACCGCGGCCATCTGATCGACCACGACGGAACCAAGGTGCTCGTCACTGTGCACCCGTCCTATCTGTTGCGGCTGCCGGATGAAAAAGCCAAGGCGCTGGAATATCAGCGCTTTATCGACGACCTGAAAATCGCCGCACATCAGTTGCGCAGATCAGTCGATGCAGCTTGAGTTCCGTAAAACCAGCGGAACCTGAGGAACCACATCGCAACGAGAAATTGTTCTAAGCTGCGGACAAATACCTACAACCTTTAATTGATCCGTGGTAGGGTAGCATGTTCCGCAGGTATCGGGCGTCATGTTCACGCCATGACGTACCCTGAGGCGGGCGCGCTGCGCGGTTTGCTAGCCCCGATCGTGCGGCGCGCCACCTCATCTCTCATCAATCCGCCTCCCTCATTCGCGATCCTCCCACTCGCAGGCGCCCGCCGAATTCTCCGGCTGCCCGGCCGGCCGGATGCCGGTGTGACGTCCTCCGCACATTGTCTCGCCCTGCGAAACGCAGGCCACAGCTTTCCGTCGCGATCCGCGATCCCTTTTTGCTGACGATTGCCACGAGGCCGCGAAGCCACGTGCGCGCTCAATGCGTTGCACAAAAATTCGGCTCGATGTCCACCGTCACCGCAAACCGGTGCATCTCGCGGGGCCGGATTTCAATTGCTTGTCATATGCATCGATCAAAATCGGGAGCATTGGGACAGGAGTTTACCATGAGCGATATGGCGTTACCCGGCTCGATCGAGCCCGCCCTGAAAAAGGGTCCGGACCTCGACAAGGGCTTTCATCCTCTCACCGGGGTTATCTATTTGGGCGTGGTTGCGGCCGCGCTGCTGTTCGTTGCCTACAGCATCTATGCCGATGTCGACGCCACCGGCACGCGCATCACCTCGTTCCTGCCGTACATCCTGCTGTTCGTCGCGCTGCTGATCGCGCTCGGCTTCGAATTCGTCAACGGCTTCCATGACACCGCGAACGCGGTCGCCACCGTGATCTACACCCGCTCGCTGCCGGCGCATGTCGCCGTGGTGTGGTCGGGCATGTTCAACCTGATCGGCGTGCTGCTCTCCAGCGGCGCCGTCGCGTTCGGCATCGTCTCGCTGCTTCCGGTCGAACTGATCCTGCAGGTCGGCAGCAGTGCCGGCTTTGCCATGGTGTTCGCGCTCTTGATCGCCGCCATCATCTGGAATCTCGGCACCTGGTGGCTCGGCCTGCCGGCCTCGAGCTCGCACACCCTGATCGGTTCGATCATGGGCGTCGGCATCACCAACGCGCTGCTGCGCGGCCGTGACGGCACCTCGGGCGTCGACTGGTCGCAGGCGACCAACATCGCGAAGGCGCTGCTGCTGTCGCCGCTGTTCGGCTTCGCGCTCGCCGCCGGCCTGCTCTACCTCCTCAAGATCGCGCTGCAGCGCGCGACGCCGGCGCTGTTCGGCGAACCGGTCGGCGACCAGCCGCCGCCGTGGTGGATCCGCGGCATCCTGATCCTGACCTGCACACTGGTCAGCTTCTTCCACGGCTCCAATGACGGTCAGAAGGGCATGGGCCTGATCATGCTGATCCTGATCGGCACCGTGCCGACCGCCTATGCGCTGAACCGCGCAATGCCCTCGAGCCAGATCGAGCTGTTCACGGCGCACTCGACCGCGGCCAGCAAGGTCATCGAAGGCAAGGCCGCCGGTTACAACGTGATCGGCAACCCGCGCCCGGCCGTGACCAACTATGTCGCGCAGCACCAGATCAACGAAGGCACCTTTCCGTCGCTTGCGGTGCTGGTGCGCGACATCGGCCAGCAGGTTGCCCAGTATGGATCGCTGGCCAAGTTCCCGGCTGACGCGGTCGGCAACACCCGTAACGACATGTACCTGGCGTCCGAGGCGATCCGTTTCCTGATGAAGGACAAGGAAGCCGAGCTGACCGCTGCCGACATCGCCACGCTGAACCAGTACAAGGGCTCGCTCGATGCCGCGACGAAGTTCATCCCGAGCTGGGTGAAGTTCGCCGTCGCCATCGCGCTCGGCCTCGGCACCATGGTCGGCTGGAAGCGTATCGTCGTCACCGTCGGCGAGAAGATCGGCAAGACCCACCTGACCTACGCGCAGGGCGCCTGCGCCGAGATCACGGCGGCCGCGACGATCGCGGCGGCCGACGGCTACGGCCTGCCGGTCTCGACCACGCACGTGCTGTCGTCAGGCATCGCCGGCACCATGGCCGCCAACGGCTCCGGCCTGCAATGGGCCACGATCCGCAACATCGCGATGGCCTGGGTGCTGACGCTGCCGGCCGCGATGATCATCTCGGGCGTTCTCTACTACGTGTTCTACCACCTGTTCTGACGCCCCACGCTTTCGGCGCAGCAACGCGCCGGACAAAGGCCCGCACCGATGGTGCGGGCCTTTTGCTTTGGACCTGCAGCCCGGCTCCTCGCTCAGGCGGCGCAGGCCTTCGCAACCTCGGCCAGCAGGCCGCGCGCCCATTTGTGCAAGCCGGATTTGGCCGTCCGGGCGCCCCAGTACATGTCGATCGAGATCGGCACGCGGAACGGCAGCGCAGCGACATGCCACCCGCCGCGCATCGCCCGCGCCAGATGATGCGGGATGGTCGCAACGAGACCCGTACCGACGATGATGCGCTCCAGACTGTCGTGGTTCGGAAGGTTGACCACCGGCTCGATCTCGATTTCCCTCACCTTCAGCGCCTCGAGATAGAGCGGCTGCCACTCGCCGCTATGGGTGATGAAGACATGCTCGGCCCTGGCATAGGCCGACAGCGCGATCCGGCCGCGCGCCAGCGGATTGGCCCGATCCATCACGCAGACGTAGTGGTCGGTGAGGATATGGCGCCGGAAGAAGCTCTCGCCGACGACCCCGACCGGACCGAGCACGATGTCGCACTGGTTCTGCTTGAGATGGACGTCGCCGTGGCCCGCGGCATCGAGCAGGACGAGACGGACCCGCGGCGCGCCGGCACGCAGCCGCGCGCTGAATTGCGGGATCAGGGTCTGGCGTTCGTGATAGTTGCAGGAGATCGTCACGCTGCCCTGCGCCGTCGCCGGATCGAACTCCGCCGGTGAGGCAAGCCCGTCGATCTCGCCGATCATCTCTCGCGCCCAGGCGACCAGCGCCACGCACCGTTCGGTCGCCGTCACGCCGTTGCCGCTGCGGACGAACAGTGGGTCATGCAGCGCGCCGCGCAGCCGCTCGATCGCATAGCTGATGGTGGACTGGTTGACGTCGAGCCGCTTGGCCGCCGCGGAGAACGACTGCAGGTCATAGACCAGCACGAGGGTCCGCAGAGTCCCGATGTCGATCGGATCGATCGAGGAATTGGCCACCACGCTGCACCTCCCTGCATTACTGGCGGCCAGCCTAGCACAAGGTCATAGAATATTTCGATGAGCCAGATCGATCCCATCGAATTGAGCGATCGCGCGCCTGGGCTAGCTTTGGCGAAAAAGCGCTTCCGGGAGGACCAATGACCAGCGCCGTGCCTGTCGTCACCGATATCGCGTATCAGGATCTGCTCGACGACCCGTATCCGATCTTCCGCCGCCTGCGCGAGATGGCGCCCGCGGTCTTCGTCGCGCCCGCGAAGCTGACGCTGGTGACGCACTTCGACGACATCACGCGGATCGAGCGCGATCCTGCGACCTACTCGGCCGACAATCCGGCCTCGCTGGTCAACAAGGTGATGGGGCCGACCTTCATGCGCAAGGACGGCGCCGAGCACGCGATCGGCCGCAAGGCGATCGAGCCCTCGTTCCGCCCGGCGACGATCAAGGAGCATTGGGCGCCGCAATTCACCGCGATCGCAGAAAAGCTGATCGATGATTTGTTGGCGACTGAAGAGGCCGATCTGTTCTCCGCCCTTGCCGCGCCGATGGCCTCGCTCAGCCTGATGGCGATGATCGGCTTTCGCGCGATGCCCTGGCAGACCCTCGCCGAGTGGTCGCAGGCGCTGATCGACGGCGCCGGCAACTATGCCGCCGATGCCGAGATCGAGCGTAAGGCGATGCGGGCGAGCGCCGAGGTCGATGCCGCGATCGACGTGGTGCTCGAGGAGCATCGCGGCCAGCCCAATCCCTCGATCCTGTCCTCGATGGTCAATGCCGATCCGCCGATGCCGATCGAGGCCATCCGCGCCAACATCAAGGTGATCATCGGCGGCGGCCTGAACGAGCCGCGCGACGCGATCCTGACGCTCGTGCTCGGCCTCCTGGAAAACCCGGCGCAGAAGAACAGCGTGCTGGCAAAGCCGGAGCTGTGGTCGGCCGCGCTCGAGGAAGCGGTGCGCTGGATCTCGCCGATCGGCATGTATCCGCGCCGCGTCACCCGCGATGTCGATCTTTCCGGCATCACGCTGCCGCAAGACCTTCAGATCGGCCTTTGCGTCGGCGCCGCGAACCGCGACGGCAGCCGCTTCGCCGAGCCGGATCGTTTCGACGTGACGCGGCCCAAGCAATCGCATCTGGCGTTCGGCGCCGGACCGCATTTCTGCGCCGGCACCTGGGTGTCGCGGCTGACCGTCGGCAAGATCGTGGCGCCGATGCTGTTCGCGCGCCTGCGCAATCTGCGCCTCCGCGCGGAGGCTCCGCCGGTCGTGCGCGGCTGGGTGTTCCGCGGTCCGGTGACGCTGCCGGTGCGCTGGGACGCTTGATGACGACGTCCTAAAGACAACCACACTCACCGTCATTGCGAGGAGCGAAGCGACGAAGCAATCCATCTATCACCGAGTTGAGGCATGGATTGCTTCGCTTCGCTCGCAATGACGGTCGAGAAGTAGCCCAGCGACTGACAGCGAGCCTCACGCCGCCAATGCGTTCTCGACGATCTTCACGAAATACGACGTGCCGAAGACGATCGCCTCGTCGTTGAAATTGTAGGCGGGGTGATGCAGGCCGGCGCTGTCGCCATTGCCGCAGAAGATGAAGGCGCCGGGTCGCGCCTCCAGCATGTAGGAAAAATCCTCGGCGCCCATCAGCGGCGGCATCTCGTGCACGTTGGATGCGCCCGCGACCTCGCGCGCGATGCGGCTCGCGAATTCGGTCTGCGCCTCATGGTTGACGGTCACCGGGTAGCCGCGCTCATAGGTCAGATCGATCTTGGCGCCGGTCATCTTGGCAACGCCATCCACCACCTCGCGCACGCGCTTCTCGATGAGATCGCGCACCTCGCGAGTCAGCGTGCGCACGGTGCCGCGCAGCTCCGCGGTCTGCGGGATCACGTTGCGGGCGTTGCCGGCGTGGAATTCGCACATCGAGATCACGGCGGAGTCGAGCGGATCGACGGTGCGCGCGACGATCTGCTGCAAGGCGGTGACGAGCTGCGCGCCGACCAGCACAGAATCGATGCATTTGTGCGGACGCGCGGCATGGCCGCCGAGCCCTTCGATCTTGATGTCGATCGCATCAGTTGCGGCCATGATCGGGCCGGTGCGGATCGCGAACGAGCCGATCGGAATCCCCGGACCGTTGTGCATGCCGTAGACCTGCTCGATGCCGAAGCGATCCATCAGGCCGTCCTTGATCATCGCGGCGGCACCCGCGCCGCCCTCCTCGGCCGGCTGGAAGATCACGACCGCATCGCCGGCGAAATTGCGCGTCTCGGCGAGATAGCGCGCCGCCCCCAGCAGCATCGCGGTGTGGCCGTCATGGCCGCAGGCGTGCATCTTGCCCGGCGTCTTCGAGGCGTAGGGCAAATTGGTCTGTTCGTGAATCGGCAGCGCATCCATGTCGGCGCGCAGGCCGATCACCTTGACGTCGCCCTTCGCCGGCCCCTTCTTGCCCTTGATGACCCCGACCACGCCGGTCTTGCCGAGCCCGGTCGCGACCTCGTCGCAACCGAACTCGCGCAACCGGTCGGCGACGAATGATGCAGTGCGGTGCACATCGTAGAGCAGCTCAGGGTTTTCATGGATGTCGCGGCGCCAGGCCTGGATATCGGGTTGCAGATCGGCGACGCGGTTCACGATGGGCATGAGAATTCTGGCCTCAGAGGTTGGACGTAAGTCATCTCTAGCATGCAAGAGCCGGTCCACCCAAACAGATGTGGCATGCTCGCGGCTGGAGCCTGCATTCGCAATCGGGATGCGGGCCGTCCCTCGCTGGACTTTGCGCAGACCTCAGGTCTGATATCATCGCATCCGACCAAAGCCTAATAGTGCGGCACATATCCCGCACGGATACTACCCCAGGTTTCCCGCACCGAAATCCTCTCGCCTTCCAACACGGAGCGGCTGCATGACGCCGGATCAAGCGGTCCTGTTTTCCACCATCATCCTGCTGGTGCCGATGGGATACTTCCTGCTGGCGGCGCCGGCGTTCCTGCTCGTGAAGCTCGACGTCCCGCCGGTCACACGGCTGCTGCGTGGCATGTTCAATGCCTACTTCCTGGTGCTCACTGTTTCGGGCGTGATCGGCACGCTCGCCTTTGCCACGGCCGGCCGGTTCGCCGTTGCGCTTGGCATCGCCTTGATCGCGGCGTTCGCGGTGCTGGCGCGCCGATGGTTCTTGCGGCGGCTCGATGCTGAGGCGGACGCGCGAGACTCGGGTGATCCCACCGCGGTGCGGCGGCTGCGCCAGCTGCATTGGGGCGGCATGCTGTGCAACGCGGTGCAGGTGTTCGCTCTGGTCGGCAGCATTCCCTACATGGCGCCGCTGCCCTGATCGCGGTTTGCTCGCTCGTCCGGATGCGGTTCCCGGCTGTCCGCTATGCGTCACGTTTCCGATGCGGATCGTACTTCGAAAGCACGTCCTTGAGATAATCCCGGCTTTTCCATTCCGGGGCGGGCGGCTCGTACCCGGGCCGAGGCACGTACAGATTCGCCGGTACGTCCGCTGAGGCGCCCATCAGGTCCGGAACGTAGCGCGGGCAATTTGGAAAGATCTCGCATTTGACGCGCACGACGACCTTCGCGCCGTGATGCACGGCAAGCACTTCGGCGCTGTCGTGGATCGTTGCCTTGCCTCGGATGCGCGTGCGAAACGTCTTGCCGTCGAGCCGTACAAACAACAATCCGACGTTCGGGTTGCGGTGAATATTGCCGAGCGTGCGGTACATGTTGTTGCCGTCGTACTCAGGGAATTCAAGCGTATCAGGCCCGGTGATCTTCACGAAGCCGGGATCGCCGGAACGCATCGAGCAATCGACGTTGTCCTGATAGCTGGTCGCGATGAAAAAGAAGCGCGTCTCCTCGATGAGCTTGCGGTCCTGTTCCCAGAACTCGAAGTGGAGGCGATGCTTCTCGAGGCCGTCGGCGACACGCCGACCGTCGAAGCGGTCCTGCAACTCACGCATTCCGTCGTGATAGAAAGGGGCGCGGACTGGGTCGGCCACGGCAATTCTCCGGCAAGTTGAGCAATCGATCTGCACTTTGACGTGGCCGCGATTTTCCTTGGCAGTTCACCCGGCCAGCAAGGCGAAAGACTATTCATTCGGCATGGGCGTGGAAAGCCATCCAGGTCCGGAGCGGGTGAAAAGGCGTCGATAACGGCCGTCCCCTACCCTGATGTCAGCATCTGGCTGCGGATCTCCTGCGCGGTGCGGCGCAGCGGCAGCAGGAACTTCTTGCGCGCGCCGGCTTCGCTCACCGTTCCCGAGATCGTGTTGACGCTGAGCGCGGCGACCACCGCGCCCGCGGGATCGCGCAACGGCACCGCGATGCCGCAGATCGCCGGATCGAGCTCGCCATCGACCCAGGCATAGCCGTCGCTCTCGACGCGCGCGAGCAACTCGCCGAGACGCTCCGGATCGGTGACCGTGCGCGGCGTGACCTGCTTGAAGCCCCCGGTCGCGAGATAGGCTTCGCGGGTGCCGGGCGGCAGCGCCGCGAGCATGACGCGGCCGAGCGAGACCAGATGCGCGGGCAGCCGGCTGCCGACGCCGAGATTGGCGGAAAGAATCCGTCGCGCCGGCAGCCTTAGCGCATAGACGATCTCATCCTCGTCGAGCACCGCCATCGCGCAGGACTCGCCGATTTCGTTGCGCAGGTTTTCCAGCGCACGCTGCGCATGACCCCAGTATGGCAGCGCGTTGAGATAGGACAGGCCGAGCCCGAGCGCGCGCGGCCGCAGGCTGAAATAGCGTCCGTCGGACGCGCAATATTTCAGCGCGACCAGGGTCGCGAGGATACGCCGCGCGGTGGCGCGGTTGAGGCCGGCAGTATCGGCGGCCTCCGCCAGCGTGTGCCGCCCGGGCGGCTTGCCGAGTGCCTCGATGATCGAGAAGCCGCGCGCAATCGCGCGCACGAAGCCGTCACTCTCTTTGCTCATGGCGGGCGCCCAGCTGGTTCCGTCATCGCGCTCACGACATCGCAGCCCGCATGGCTGCCTGCACATGACGCGGCCCTGCGCGCTTGTCAGGGGCTCCCGACCGCGCTAGCGTCAATTCATACAGCGAATGAATTGTTCGCCTGGCGAACTCACTAGCAGGAGGATGCACGATGGCGCAAGCAGAAAGTTCTGCGGCCACCCCGTTCGAAACCGATTTCTGGAAAGACGCGAAGCTGCGCAAGGTGTGGGACGACATCGTCCCCGGCGAGCCGCGCAAGACGCTGCCCTACAAGCTCACGCAGGAAGCGATCGCGCTTTACTGCCGCGCAGTCGGCGAGACCAATCCGCTCTATCTTGACGAAGCAGCTGCGAAGGCCGGGCCCTATGGCGGGCTGATCGCGCCGCCCGCGATCCATATCCTGCTGATGTTCGCCTGCACGCCGGCCGACGACTGGATGCGCTCACCGGGCACCGTCAATGCCGGACAGTCGTGGAGCTACAACATCCCGGCCCGCCCCGGCGACACCATCACCCTGCAGGCTCGCGCACTCGACAAGTTCATCAAGCGCGAGCGGCTGTTCGTGGTGCACGACAACGTCTTCTTCAACCAGCATGGCGACGTGATCTGCTCGGGTCGCGGCCAGACCATCCGTCCGATGTAAGGAGGATCACCATGACCCCGGCGAATTTCGAATCTCTCAAGGCCGGCGACACCATCGACGGCCCGGCATTCGCGGTTTCGCGCGAATCGATCCGCCTGTTCTGCGATGCGTCGCTCGACTACAACCCGCTGCATCTCGACGACAACTACATGAAGGGCGATTTCGGCAAGACCAATTTCGGCGGCATCATCATGCACGGCATGAACAATTTCGGCCTGATCTCGCGCATGTTGACCGACTGGGCGCTTCCGGCCGGCGCGATCCATCGCAGGCTCGAAACGCGCTGGCTGAAGCCGGTGAAGCCCGGCGACACCATCCGCCCGGCCGGCACCATCAAAGCCAAGCAAACGACCGCGAAGTCACGCTGGGTGCTGGTCGACGTCGCCGTACAGAACCAGCGCGGCGAGACGGTCGCGGCCGGCGAAGCGATGCTGGAGTTTCCGCCGAACGCGAAGGCGGGCTAGCCGCGCGCACTCGATCGGAGCAACGGGCTCGACTTACCCCGCCCGCCTGCGGGGAGAGGTCGGAATGCATCGCTGGATGCATTCCGGGTGAGGGGGAGCCTCCGCGAGGGTTGCTGTCACCGTCTATGGGAGACGGCCCCTCACCCCAACCCTCTCCCCGTAAGAACGGGGCGAGGGAGCCTACCGCCGTCGCGGCACCAACAAACAATCAAATAATCATTTCGAGGAGACTTTCATGCAGGATGCGGCCCATTCGCGGCTCTATGGACGGATCGCCTGGCGCCTGATCCCGTTCCTGCTGGCGTGCTACACGGTTGCGATTATCGACCGCTTCAACATCGGCTTTGCCAAGCTGCAGTTCCTGCACGATCTGCAGATCGACGACGCGGTGTTCGGGCTTGCCGCCGGCATCTTCTCGGTCGGCTATGTCGCGCTCGAAGTGCCGAGCAATCTCCTGCTGGTCAAGGTCGGTGTCCGCAAGACGCTGCTGCGGATCATGGTACTGTGGGGCGCAGTCACCGTGCTGCTCGCGCTGGTGCAGAACCAGTATCACCTCTATCTGCTACGCTTCCTGCTAGGCGCCGCCGAGGGCGGCTTCTTCCCCGGCATCCTGTATTATCTGACGCTGTGGTTCCCGGATCGCGTGCGCGGCCGCATGACGAGCCTGTTCGTGATGGCGGTGCCGCTCGGCGGCGTCATCGCGGGTCCCTTGTCGGGCCTGATCATGGATCACATGCAGGGCGTCCATGGCCTGCATGGCTGGCAGTGGCTGTTCATCCTCGAAGGCGGCCCGGCCGTGCTGCTCGGCATCGCCGCCTATTTCTACCTCGCCGACGGACCGCAGGTCGCGAGCTGGCTGAGCGCCGACGAGCGGCGGCAGGTCGCAAGCGACCTCGCCCGCGACCGCGCCGCTGTTCCCGGCACCACGCGGAGCTTCGCGGCGGCGCTGCGCGAGCCGCGCGTCTATCTGCTCTCCTTCATCTACTTCGCGTTCTTCTGCTCGCTCAACACCATCCTGTTGTGGACGCCGACGCTGCTGAAACGCGTCGGCGTGGCGACCACCACCGAGATCGGCTGGCTGAGCGGCGCGATCTCGGTTGCATCCGCGATCGGCATGGTGGCGATCGGCTACAGTTCCGACCGCACACGGGAACGGCGCTGGCACGTGGTCTGCTGCGGCCTCGTCGCGGCGGCCTGCTTCATCGCCTTGCAAGCCGCGCAAGACAGCGTGCTCCTGACCGTGACGCTGCTCGCCGTCGCCTCGATCGGCATCTTCGCGATCCTGTCGCTGTTCTGGACGATTCCGAACGCGATGCTGGAGGGCAGCGCCGCGGCCGGCGGCATCGCGCTGATCTCAGCGATCGGCTCGTTCGGCGGCGCGGTCTGCCCTGCCCTGATTGGCTGGATGACTGCCGCAACCGGGAGCATCTACGCACCGCTCGCCCTCGTCGGCGCCATGCTCGGCATCGGCATGCTGACGCTGATCGTCTGTGTTCCCCGCGCGAGACATGAGGTCACCCTGGCCGAACCGAGCCGCCCCTGATCATCCAGCGCACGCCCGGCATCCACTGCCGGGCTTGTGTCGGCCCGCTGCGTCTGACTAATAAGAACCCAACAAAAGACGCTTGCCGGGAACGAGGACATGCCGCGAAGGCTCGAGGGTGATTTCGACTACATTATCGTCGGCGCAGGCACGGCCGGCTGCATCATGGCCAACCGCCTGTCGGCCGATCCGAAGAAGCGCGTGCTGCTGCTGGAAGCCGGCGGCAAGGACAACTGGATCTGGTTTCATATCCCGGTCGGCTATCTATTCGCGATCGGCAATCCGCGATCGGACTGGATGTTCAAGACCGAGGCCGAGCCCGGCCTCAACGGCCGCGCGCTCGCCTACCCGCGCGGCAAGGTGATAGGCGGCTCCTCCGCCATCAACGCCATGATCTCGATGCGTGGCCAGGCCGAGGATTACGACCACTGGCGGCAGCTCGGCCTCACCGGCTGGAGCTACAGCGACGTGCTGCCGGCGTTCAAGCGGCTCGAGGATCACTTCCTCGGCGAAAGCGAGCATCATGGTGTCGGCGGCGGCTGGCGCATCGAGGCGCCGCGGCTGTCCTGGCAGATCCTCGATGCGGTCGGCGATGCCGCCGAGGAGATGGGCATCAAGCGCATCCCGGATTTCAACACCGGCGACAACGAGGGCACCAGCTACTTCCACGTCAACCAGAAGCGTGGCCGGCGCTGGTCGTCGGCGCGCGGCTTCCTCAAGCCGGTGCTCAACCGCAGCAATCTCAGGCTCGAGACCGACGTGCTGGTTGACCGCCTGGTCATCGAGAGCGGCCGCGCCGCCGGCGTGCTGTTCCGCCAGGGCAATGAGACCGTGGAGGCGCGCGCCAGGGGTGAAGTGATCCTTTGCGCCGGCTCGATCGGAACCACGCAGGTGCTGCAGCGCTCCGGCATCGGTCCGTCCGAATGGCTGTCGCCGCTCGGCATCGACATCGTGCTCGACGTGCAGGGCATCGGCCATAATCTGCAGGACCATCTGCAGCAGCGCGCGATCTACAAGGTCTCCGGCGTGCGTACGCTGAACGAAACTTACTACAATCTCGTGCGCCGCGGCCTGATGGGCCTCGACTACGCATTCCGCCGCCGTGGTCCCCTGACCATGGCGCCGTCGCAGCTCGGCATCTTCACGCGCTCGGACGCGACGCGCTCGCGCGCCAATATCCAGTTCCACGTGCAGCCGCTGTCGCTCGACAAGTTCGGCGATCCGCTGCACCGTTTCCCCGCGATCACGGTGAGCGCCTGTAATCTGCAGCCGAGCTCGCGCGGCACCGTGCGCATCAAATCGTCCGTTCCCGACGACAAGCCGTCGATCGCGCCGAATTATCTGTCGACCGACGACGACCGCCAGGTCGCGGCCGACGCAATCCGCACCACGCGCAGGCTGATGAAGCAGAAGGCGCTGGAGAAATATCATCCCGAGGAATTCCTGCCCGGCCCCTCGGTCGGCGACGACGATGCTTCGCTCGCCAAGGCTGCCGGCGACATCGGCACCACGATCTTCCACCCCGTCGGCACCGCGAAGATGGGAACGACCAATGATCCGATGGCCGTGGTCGACGAGCGGCTGCGCTTCTACGGCCTGCACGGCCTGCGTATCGCGGATGCCTCCGTGATGCCGACCATCACCTCGGGCAACACCAATACGCCGACGGCGATGATCGCCGAGAAGGCGGCGGCGATGATCCTGCAGGATGCGCGATAGAGCGACGATGAACGCCCCGAAGCGCTTCCTGGTTGGCGATGCCGGTGCACAGGTTGCGGTGGCGCAATGGGGCGAGCCGGCCGCGGACAAGCCGCCGACGCTGCTGCTGCACGGTACAGGCTTTGTCGCGGAGGTGTGGACCGAAGTCGCAGAGGCGCTGGCGGCCGATTACACGGTCTACGCGCTCGACCGCCGCGGCCATGGCTTGAGCCACAAGCCGCCGGCCGATCGCTATCACTTCCAGGATTTTGCCGAAGACGTCCGCATGGTGGTGGAGCGCCTCGACCTCCATGACATCTACGGCATCGGTCACAGTGCCGGCGCAACCGACCTGCTGCTCACAGCCAGACTGATGCCCGGTCGCTTCGCGCGCCTGCATGTCACGGAGCCGACCGCGATGGATCCGCGCGCGCCGCGCGCCGGAGGCCTCAGCGACATCGCGAACGGCTCGGTGCAGGGCGTGCTGCGCCGCCGGGCCGAGTTCGACAGCGCCGACGATCTGTTCCAGCGGCTGCGCGCCGCGCCGGCCTTCGCACCATGGACCGAACGGTCGCTGTGGGCCTATGTCCATCACGGCTTTGCGCGGCTCGACGACGGCCGCATGCGGCTGCTTTGTACGCCGGAAATCGAGTCGGCCCTGCTCGGGCCGATCTTCCAGGCCATGGAGCAAATCTACACCGGCGACGCCCGCGGTAATCCGTTCCCCTGGTTCTCCGACATTGCCTGCCCGGTCTGCATCGCGACCACCGAGCAGTCATGGCCGATCTACAAGGAAATGGCCGACCGCGCCGCGGCGCTGATCCCGCATGCGAGCCGCTGGACCTTCGACGGCGTCGGCCATTGCGTCGCGCAGGAAGCGCCGGAGCTGCTGGTGGCAGCGCTCGCGACATTTGCCGCGCGTGCGCGTTAAGGCGTGCACGTATCAATGCGTTGCGTCTAGCCGTAGTGATCGAACTCGCTCAGGGCAATTCGGACCTCTCGCGCGAAATCGACCAACGACACGATGAAAGCCACAACGGCAACAATGAAGAGAATGGCAACGCCCCGCTCGTGCTGGATGTGAAGGAACGCACTCACAAAGCCGACGACGATGACAACGCTGATCGAAATGCTTCCCATGATGGACCAGAAGATCGCGCGATTGATCATGGTGGCGCGCCGAGCAAGACGCGGCAGGTCTGCCTTGAGCCGGCATCTCGCCTGATCCTGATCCGAAATTTGGTTCAGGTAAATCGATCTGTCGATGATCCGGTTCAGGCGGGAAATCAGCAGCGCGATAAAGGCCGCCAATGCGCCAAGCAGAAATGCGGGCGCAGCCGCTTGAGAAATCACTTGAGAGAGCTGACTGACCGACGGCGTATCCGGTAACATCGACTCCACTTTCGGGTTAACGCGGCCGAAATCAACCGGCCGAGCATTGGCAACTTGGGCCCTGCGGCCTGACAATCACGACGCCCGCGTATCGAACCGGCGTCGGCGAAAATTGCCGGGCGGCGTCCGAACGGCGGGCGTCGCCACCGGCACGGTTGCGGCCTATAGTGGCGTGATCTCGGCACAATCGAAGGCGCCAGCAGCGCTGCTATTTTGTCACGACCCGTCGGGTCGGCGTCACGGTGCTGGTCTGCGCCATCGGAGAGATCGAGAACGTCAACCAGGTATTCCAGCCGGCCGGGCGATTCTCTGCTGCAAATTCTCCATACCCTTTGAGATTCAGATAACCCTGCATGTCGCCTACGGGAAACAGGAAGCCGATCTGCGGACCAACGCCAAGCACGCGGGACCGGAAGCCTCCCAGGACAGGGTGCTGGCCGAAATCGTCGGTGACCTGCTGATAGGCATATCCAACCAGGCCAACGAAAACCTGCTTTGACAGGAATTGGGAGGCGCCCCAATCCAGATGGAAGTCGACCCCGCTCTGGTACTGGGTATCCGGATTCTTGAAATTGTAGGTGAAGCCCGCGACCGCGGAAAATTCGTGGCCCGCCTGCTGGTTGAAGTAGGTGTAGCCGCCGCCGGCATCGATGGCCGCGTGACCGATGCCGAGATTGGCAAGGCTGCTCGGGCTGTATGCTCCGACCGGGATGTCTCCCGTTACATAGCTCATGAAATTGTGCACCCCGGCGTTCCACTTCAGCGTCGCCTGCGGGTAGAGGTCGCCGACCGATGTGATCGAATCGCCGAAGCTGCCGGTGCGGGTTGTCGCCAGCGGACCGACGGCCGCCGTCAGCGTCCCCGCAAGATCCGCGCTCGACCGTCCGAACAGCCCGGTCACGCCGATGGCAAGTTGGCCACCCAGCACCGGCGTTGCGAACGTATAAGTGGGATTGAGAAGGATGAGATCCGCCTGCGCGTTGAGATGCAGGTTTAGGTTGACGTTAGCCGCGGCGGGGATTCTGCCGACCTGGATCTCCCTGGCGGCCGCAGCATTGCCGAATGCACTTACGCTGGTGTGATAGTAGACCTCCGCCATCGACCAGCCAGGGACCTGCGGGGTCGCAGCGAGGCTGCCGAAGCGGCCGGGAAGCCAATATGAGACGCCGCTTTCGTCGGCACGCGCGGATTCAGACGAAACTGACGCCATGACCAGTATCATGGCGATGCCGACATCCCTGAGTGTCTTGCCTCGCCCGTTTGGTCGCCGCCTCATCGAAAGACCGCGAAGCCGCATGTCACGCCCCCTTTGGTGCGGTGCGGAACGACCTGTACGGCTCGCTCAGGCGCACGATTCGCCTCCGCAAATTGTAGCACATTGATTCATGCCGGCCCGGTTGGAGCCGGCATGAATCCAGTTTCTCAGGCCCCGATCTTCTTGGCGGCCGGAATCGTCCAAGTGCCGTTGATGATCGAGGGGTCGGTTTCCTGCGGCCAATACATCCGCAGCATGAGTATGAAATCTCCCTCGGGCGCAGGAAGCCAGTTCGATTCCTTGTCTTTGCCGGGCGAGTCTTTCTGAATATAGAGATCGGTCGAGCCGTCCGGATTTTCCTTCAGATTTTCCCGCGCACTGATCGAATATCGGTTGAGCGGATTGTTCACGAAGAAGTAGCTGCTGTCGTACATCGTGAGCGACCAGAATCCCTCGACCGGAGGCAAGTGGCCTTTGGGAAACCGCATAACGTACTTGTTCGCACCATTGTACTTGCGGTCATCCGCATCCTTTTGCGAGGTCGGATAGACCGCATCCTGCGGGCGGTTGGCGCCGAGTCCGATCGCGGTTACCAGGGCCCGCATCAGGTAGTCCGTCCCGTAGATGCCGGTTTTCGTCGTGAACGCAAAGCCATTCTCATCCGTGATGGCCTTGTTGACCTTGAACTGAAGCATGATCCTGTCGAATGACACCTCGGGGACACGCTTCAGGAAGTCCGCCTTCAGCTTGGTCTCGTCAAAGTCCCGCCCGGGTACGATGCCGATGCGGGCAAATTTGGCGAGCTGGGCCGCGTCTGCCGCGTTCGGCGGGTTGCTTTTCATGAGCTCGCATAGCAGCTTGAAATACGACACCGCGTCCATGCGATTGACCTGTTCGCGGACGGCCGTCTTCATGTCGATCGAAGGATCGACCTTTCCTGGAGGCGGTGTGTACGGCTTACCGTAAGCACTGAGCGGAACGAGCTTGCACTCATCCTGCAGCTTGTGGACGGCGGCGTAGTCCTCCGGCGTTCCGGTGCAATAGATGCGGCCGAGCAGCCACACGATATTGGTGGGCGATTTGTACTCCTTCACGCCGTCCGGCAGCGTGCCCTTCCAGCCGGGCCCGGTGATGGCATAGGTTTGGGCACCGGTGCCGGTGGTGCGCTTCCCCGGCACCTGGAACACCGTCGTCCAGCCATCAAGCATGGGCATCAGGAAATAGCGCCCCTTCATGTCCGGGATGCTGAGGACCCACGGCTCTTTGCCGACGTCGAAGAAGGACGTGGTGTAGAGCGTGTCCGCGTTGGGCGCAGTGACGTCACGGAACGACGCGTCCGGATATTGACGCAGCTTGATGATATGGCCCATCGGCCCCCGCGTGCCCACGGGCTCCGCGACGTTGGTGATGATCCTCCGCGTCATCTCCATCGTCACCAACGGATAGCCGAATATGTAGGCGTCGCTCGCGAGCCAGAAGTCCTCCAAGCCCTGACCGACACCCGCGAAAGCTCCCTCCTCGGCGACGGCTGGTCGACCTATCGCCGCTCCGGTGAGCAGACCCATTCCGCCGAGCGCAAGATTGCGACGCGTGATCTCCATTGTTCTCTCCTTTGCAAATCGAATGGTCTTCAAACAATCGTCAGGCTGCTCCGACTGTCGGCCTGCCGTAAAAGGTGTCCGATCCCGCGGGTCAGGGCTGCATCCTGATC
The DNA here is from genome assembly GCF_054063355.1 of Bradyrhizobium sp. USDA 4502. Classification (NCBI taxonomy): domain Bacteria; kingdom Pseudomonadati; phylum Pseudomonadota; class Alphaproteobacteria; order Hyphomicrobiales; family Nitrobacteraceae; genus Bradyrhizobium; species Bradyrhizobium sp. USDA 4502. The sequence continues at coordinate 1,458,311 of NZ_JBSSGF010000001.1, read as the reverse complement.
CCGAGCGCCGCTCTCATATCCTTGAAGACCGCCGCGATCGCCTCGATGATGAGTTGATCAGGATGAGCCTTGCAATGTTGAATCACTTCGTGCTCGGCCTCGCGGGACTTCTTGATGTCGAGGTAGTGCTTGCGCGCAAGCCCGTTGTACCAACCGCTGTACCAGGCAGTGAGAAGATCGGCGTCTCCCTGCCATGTTCCGGCGAGTTGCGCGCAGGTCAGCTTCTGAACGTCCAGATAGCCTTCGGCGTTGGCGTAGGCGCTGAGGTCTGTCTGCGCGTGCGCCGACTGAATGCCGGCGACGATCAGCGATGCTGCGATCATAGCGGTTCGTCTCATGATGCTCTCCTGTGAGCTCGCGTGCCCGGCTTAGATCGCGGCCGATCTTCCACCTGTCGGCCCAGCGGCTTCGACGCGACGGTCGCGTTGCTCAGTAACAAGGCGGATAAGGATAGTATCCGCATCGGGGGGCATAGTACGGATAGGCTGCCGCAGCTCCAAGTGCGGCCGCACCCGCGACTGCAGCGCCGCGGTAGTAAGCACCTCGCCAGGCGGTGCGGCGGGCAACGCCGGCAAAAGACAGCGGCGTGAATGGACGACCGATGATGTCGATAAAGATCGACGCCGGTCCATCAGCCCCCGCAAGGTCGCCTTCGAGCATATCGACATCGAAAGTCAGCCTGTCGCCTTCGAGCTTGGGCGATTTCAAGACGACGACGGCGTCCGCTACCGATGATCCGTCTTTCCTGAACCCGGACACCGTGGCGTTTGGAGGGTCCTTTGCGAAATTGTCACTGCCATTGCCCCAATCCTCGACAATGCGCGATGTGAGATCATGACCGGCTGCCCTCACGGGCCGATCGGCGAACACGATCGCATTCGGTGAAACCCCCGTCAGCACAAGCTTCCCGTCCTTCAAGCTCGCACCGCGCGAGTTGAGGACGAAGAGCGATGGCACGACTTCCGGCTTTGCCTGACCTATCGACTTCTCGAGCGGTACGTGTGGTTTGTTCTCGGGTGCAGTTTGGGAAAGCACCTTATGGGGAGCGGCAATCAATCCGGCGACGCAAAATACCAACAGAGCTGAGCGAAGGGTCATGTTTGTTATTCCTTTGGGGAGCGCAATCTCGGCAATCAGCTTCGCTAAGCATTTCGCGCCAATTCAAATCGCGCGTCTTGCCATTTCGCGCCAATGATCGGAATTGTCATGGCCCAGCGGCGTGGGATCTCTTGCGATGGCCCGCTTGGCCCTGCCGATCGGCAAGTTGCCGCTGCCTGTAAACGATAGGTTGGATTTTCATCAAACGCACGAACCTGCGGCTGAAGCTGCTGGCGTTGCTGTAGCCGACGAATTTCGCGATTTCCGACAGCCGCTTGCTTGAGTCTGCGAGCAAGCAGCAAGCGATGTTCAAGCGAACTTCCGCAAGCATTTCGCTGTGGCTGGTGCCCAGGCGACCAAGGTGTCGCTGCAACGTGCGCGAGCTGATCTTGAGGGCGTGAGCGGTGCTATCAAGAGTTGCGTCACCGTGTCGCAGCGACGCGACAATGACTGCGCGGACCGCCTGGGCTGAAGGCAATCGGACAGCTCTCATCGGTTGGTTTGAGGCGTGAAGCCCGTGCTCCTGCAAGAGAAACGACGCTTCAAGATAAAGCAGCTTCGTCCACCGATCTGGCCATCAGCCGCCAAAACTTTCGCCAATCGGAATTCGTCGCAGCAGGTTTCGCGATAAAGACAACGCAAGACGAGTTCCGGCCTGCTAAGCTGCGATCGCGGCAAAACTTCTTGGGTAGGTAGTAATGACCGTCATTCCATTGACCCGTTGTCAATTTCTGATCCCGTTCGCTGAGCTCCATTCTGAAATAGGCGGCCCGACGGCAGCACTTCTCGCCAGATTTCAACTCCCGACGTCCTTTGAAGAAAAAGCGGATCATTACGTGCCTTTGCTGCCGGCGGTTCGGTTCGCGACGGCCGCTCAGCAAAAGCAGGGCCTATCGGAAATTGCCTTTCGCGCAGCCCAACGACTCTCGTTCGAACATTTGAGCGAAGCCATGCGGGCGCGGGTGCGCCATGCGCCAACGCTTCTGGTTGCCCTGCAGCAAATATGCCGGTGGGCGCCGTGCGAAGATACGATCCTCCAACTATGGCTCGAGCCAAGCGGCGAGAGTTTGAAGATTTGCAGCAAGCTTATTGGAACGGAGGGCATTTCCCATCTTGAGATATCCCAGTGGCTTCAGAACATATTCGTCCTGCACATCGTCCGTCAGTTCGCCGGGATCAGTTGGTCTCCGAGAGTGATTGCGTTTGAAGCACTCTACACGCCGAGCCCGGAGGTCCAGTCGCATTGGCCGAACACGCGCTTCATGTCGGGTCAAAAGGCGTCATGGATCGAAGTGCCGGTAGAACTCCTCAGTCTTGCAAATCCCGCAAGCGACGTTCGGCCGACGCCCGCCGATCACGAGCCGCAGTCATTCGGAAAGGACGTCGTCAGCGCACTGAAGCTAAGCTTGCCCTCCTACCTTGATCAAGGAGGCCTGACGATCATGCAGGCCGCCGAGATGATGGGCGTGAGCACCAGGAGTCTGCAGCGGAGGCTTTCGCTCGCTGGTCTGACATATTCGGGTCTGCTTGAGCAGGCTCGCTTCAACAATGCGGCCAAGCTTCTGGGCCGCACAGAAATCAAGATCATCGACGTTGCATTCTCGTCGGGCTATGCCGACCCTGCCCACTTCACGCGGGCTTTCCGCCGGATTTCCGGCTGCACCCCACGGGAGTTTCGGCAGAGGTCGAGGAACGGACAAGCCACGATCGATCGGCCTGCCTCCCGATCCAATGGCAATCGCCGCGCCTAGGGAAGGTTCTCGCCTTGAACGCGCCGCCACGTAACAACGCGGGGCTCCTGGCTCCCGGATCGATCTTGAGCGCGGCATTGTGCGCGCTGCTCATCGCCGTCCCGGTTGCGCAGGCCTTTGCCGCAAACGATGATGGCCTTGCCAATGCTTCGGTGCCGACGATCTATCTCGACCTCAGGACGATCTACGCACAGGTTCCGGCAGGATCGCTCGCGTTCGGCTTTGGCCATCCGACGCTGTTCAATACGCAGACGCTTGCGACATCAGGCGGCGCGGCATCTCCGGTCGGCCTGCCAGCAGCGAAATCCCTCAATATGGATTTTCCGCTGACGGTCGATGTCACCGAGAGCGCCTCGCTCTATGCCGGCGTCTCCGGCAGTTCGACGAGCTTTGGAAGCTCCGGCTTTTCGTCCCTTCAAATCACAAGCTGGAACATCGGCTTCCAGGCCGACCTTTACGAGCAGAACGGTGGAACCTTTCCTACCGTGACGCTGCAGTCGACTATCACAAAGTCGATTCCCGATGGTCCACTGAGCACAACCTCCTTCAACCGCATTCTCGAATTTGACTATGCGCTCGATTCCGATGAGACCAGAGGCTTCCTCAGCGGTTTCCAATACACGCGAACCGACGTCGACGGTGCGCTGGGAAGGATCAACCCCAACACGATTGCCTATGTCGGCGGCTACTATCAATGGCCGAACAATTGGAAATTTACCGGCCGCGTGGGCGTGCAATCCTTCGAGGGCGCGCAGCTTCTGAACCTCGCATCGATTCAGCCCTTTGCGCAACCGATCGTGCGGTTCGATCTCGACCGCGTGGACGATAATGACAACCGACTGTTTGGCGTCACAGCCGAAATCATGTGGGTGCCGAAACCGGCCTATCAACTGACGTTCAGAACGCCTCTGTATGCCGTCAAGAACTAGCCGGCGCCCCGGCCGCCCGAGCAAGCAAGCACCGAGACCATCCGACGAGGGTGCGAGCGACCCGCCCCCGACCGTGCTCCTACGACAGGTAGTTCTGCTCCGGTCACTTTGACTGCGTCCTCTGCGGCCATCACCGGGTCGGCCATCGGCGCGCCGGGATGCTGCGCCAATCGGTGCAGTGACACGGCCAAACAGTCATGGCGTCAGCCGTTGCCTCAGAAACCGAAGCGCGCTCGCGGCAACCAATCGTCCGGCTATTGTTGATCGTCGAACAGCTTCGCCGAGGAGACCGGCGCGCGCACCGGCTGGATCGTCAGCCGATAGGCGATTAGGTTGGTGCCATCGAAGGCCTCGAGCAAGTAGTCGCAAACGGGACAGCGATACTCACCTTTGGTGCCAGGTTCGGACCATAGCTCCAACCGCCGGAAACCTGCGCCACAGCACGCGCACGTCACATCCGCTTTGCGCACGTTGATCCTCTTGGCTGCGTTCCGCAGGACGTAAAAACACCAGGTGAACTCGGCAATGAAACGATGGCTGTCGCCTGACTGAGGCGAAAAGCAAATGCCATGGAACTCACGTTCGCATTCCAGGCAAGATGCTTCGGCAGCAAAGTACAGATTGTGCCTGGGGTTGATGACAGCTGCCTGACCCTTTTGGAATGCGCGCCCTGCTGCATTCCGTTGATCTACGTCAATCTCGCGAGGCGAAATTGTCGCAGTGTCGCCGTTCGCAAATTGTCCCATAGGGAGGACACGCCATGCTTCGTTGCATCCTCGCCGCTCTGGCGGCTCTGGTTCTCGTCGCTGTCTGCCTGATTCCTGATGACGCCTATGCCCGTCGCGGAGGAGGCGGCGGCTTCCGCGGCGGCGGAGGCGGCTTTCACGGCGGCGGGATGCGTGGCGGTGGCATGCATGTAGGCGGCGGAAGAGTTCACGGTGGAGGATATCGCGTTGCCGGCCGTCCAGGTGGCCGACCGATTGCAGGGCGTCCGGGCTATCCCGGTCGACCGATTGCAGGGCGCCCTGGCCGCCCGGTCGCCGGCTATGCCGGCTACGGCAGAGGCTACTATCGGCCGGGCTGGGGTTATGGTGCTGCCGCCGTCGGCGCTGCAGCCGCAGCCGGCGCGTATGGCGCCTATGGCTACTACGGCAACCAAAGCTGCTACTACAATGAATACGGGCAAATGGTCTGCCCGCAGTATTGATCCGGCTGAGCTGCAATGGATGGACATGCGGTTGCACCGCACCGGCTCGCTGTCGAGCTTCGGTCAGGCATCGGCATGTCCATTTTGAATGGATCGATCGCAAAGAGACGCCATGATCGCTATCGTGGCGGTCCCTTGAATTTTGCTTTTCCAAGGAGACGGCTCGATGGAGTACGACGCCTTCACCGACGCGAGCCTTAAGATGATGTACGAGGCTGTTCGCGGCGCGCTCGAAGCCGACGATGAGTTCGAGGCAAACGGTGAAGATCCAAAATTCCGGGTCCGGTCGACGGCCGAATGGAAGCGGCATGCCAGCAATCTTGAGGCCGAGATTCTGAAACGGGGGCTCCAGATCGACATCATCGACTGGACGCGCGGTCAGAGCGAGCTACCGCTCTAAAGCCATCAGGGGTCCGCGTGAACGCGACGAAGAACACGCGCCCTCGTCCGGATTGGTGCCGGCAACGCTCGCCGTTGATCAAACCGGGCCGTGCGATCCAGGTGGCACCATGTACAGGGTCATGGCGAAAATCACATAGATGAGCACGAGCAAGGCGCCGATAAACCATGCCGACCGTCCGCTGTTGGTGATGAAGCAGGACGTCACGGAGGCGATCATGACCATCGTCACGGCGCCCGGCCAGAACTGCAAATCCATCGGCTTCGGACCGACGACGTAGCTCAGAAGCACCAGCGCCGGCGCGACAAACAAGGCGATTTGAGACGCGCTGCCGAGCGCGATGCTAACGCTCATATCGAGACGGTTCTTGCGCGCCGCAGAAAACGCGACCGCCATTTCTGCCGCGGCGCCGACCAGCGCGACGATGATGAAACCGACGAACGCCGGGCTCAATCCCAGCGTCTCGCCCGCTTTCTGCACCGAGCTAACGAATATTTCGCTGACCAGTGCAACCAGCACCGTGACGACGAGAAGGGTGCCTAACGCAAGTCCGATCGGCCAGCCGGCGCCGCCGGTTTCGCCATGCTCCTCGCTTGCGAACAGCTCCTTGTGTGTCTTGAGCGAGAACAGCAAGCCGAGCCCATAGGCGCATATCAGCAGCACAGCGAGGCCCGTACTGAGAGCCAGCGCCATGGCCTCGCCGCGCGCCGGATCGAGGTCGGCAACAGCCGAGGGCGCAAGCAACGCAATCGTGGCCATCAGCAGCAGCGCTGCGTACATCCTCCCGCCGGCCCGATTATACTCCTGAACGTGATGGCGGAGCCCACCGAGCAGGAACGATGCGCCGAGCATGAAGAGTGAATTGGTGACGATCGCACCAGCGATCGATGCCTTGACCAGCATGTACTCTCCGGCATGCAGCGCAGCGATCGCGATGATCAGCTCGGTCAGATTGCCCAAAGTTGCGTTGAGCAGGCCTCCGACTGCGTCACCGGTTTTCTCTGCGACGCTCTCCGTCGCGTGGCTGAGAAGGGCGGCCAACGGCACGATGGCCAGGACGGCGAGCACAAACAGGGCGGTGTGGGCGGACGGAGCTGCCGTCTCGACCGCCAGCACGATCGGTACGAAGACCAGCATCCAGAGCAGTGGATTATGTCGAATTTCCTTGAGCAGAAGGTGCATGGTGCAGCCCGGTCGAAATGAGTTCGACGGCAGTTTCTGAACACCGCAGGCAGCGTAACCTTGATCTAGCTCAACAATCCAGCGCCGCCGTCGCGCCGGTCATGGCTTGAGCCGGACCAACCGATCCGGAGCCTCACGGAACTTCCCGAACGGTCAGAAGCGCGTCCATATTTTCCGGCTCCCTCTCCCGCTTGACCTAGATCAACCCGTGGCTGACGTGATTGTGGTTGCTCTCGCGGACATCCTTGATGACCAGCTCAGGAGCTTACAATGACGAGGAACGCAGCTGTCGCAGCGATTGCAATTTTTGGTGACGACCTCGTCTCTCGCGTTTGCAGCAGAGACATCCACGACGGTCGGAGCCGCGCAACCCAGTGCAGCCGATCTGAAGAGCCTGACGGACATGCGTGTCGGCATCGTCAAGGCCGCCTTGCAGCTGACACCCGATCAGGAGAAATACTGGCCGGCCATCGAGGATGCCATCCGTGCGCGAGCGAAAAACCGGCAGGCTCGGTTGGAGCGAATTGCCGAACTCCAGGAGAACGGACCGATGGAAGCCCTTGGTGGAAGCAATCCGGTCGAGATGATGCAACGCAGGGCCGACCGGCTGATTCAGCGCGGGACCGATCTCAAGAAGCTCTCCGATGCCTGGGAGCCGCTCTACAAGACATTGAGCGATGATCAGAAGCGAAGGATGGCATTCGTGTCGTTCGCCGTCATGCGCGGCGTGCGAAACGCGATCGAGCAGCGTGGCGGTCCGGACGACGAAGACGAATAAGGCCAAGCGCACGCAGGCGAACAGCTGCGCGCTGGTTTGTGCGTGAAATGGACGCTCGACCAACGCGAGCGTCACGCGCAGCCGCCAAAAAGGAAAACGCCGTATTGCAACCGTCCATCTATGTTGCGGGCGCGGCGCGCATAGCCGCGTCGCCGGAAAGCGCCGCGTTCATCAACCCGGTCATTCCGGCGGCGGAAACCGGTCGAAGGTCGGCAGCTCATGCGCATCCTCCATCCAGCGCAGCCGCTCCGCGACCTGGATATGCATCGTGGCCGGCACCGCGTCGGGATCGTCATAGGTGCCGCTCTGGATGTCGATGAACCCGGGTAGCATGTTGCCATTGGTATAGAAAAGTCCGCTGCCGCAGTTCGCGCAGAAGTGCCGCCGGCCATGCTCCGAGGATCGGTAGATCCTGGGCTGCCCCTTGGTCACCTTGACCATGTCCTCGGCAACCATGATCCAGCCAACCATCGGCGCGCCGGCGTGGCGCCGGCAATCGGTGCAGTGGCACAAAGCATGGACGACCGGTTCGCCGGTCACCTCGTAACGGATCTCGCCGCAGTGACAGCCGCCGGTGACGTCAGCCATGTTTTCCTCCGCTCGATCAGTGGTTTGCCGGATCGATAACGCTGCGAGCAGCAATGCTTCAATTGCGCATCTTGCCCTTGCGTCGAGCTGTCGCGCGGTCCCCTGCGCCTGCCGATCATGCGGGCCGGCGTCGCACCTCACGAAATCGTCATCCCTGCCCTCGGCCCCGCCCAGGCCTCGGGAATAAAGCCCCAGCCCCGCCGATCACCTCCCCGGAAACCCAATCCCTGGGCCCACGGGAGACTTGCCATGAGCGGACACGATCACGACCGTCGCGATGAGGAAAAAGGCGTCAGCCGACGCAAGGTGCTGGAATGCATGACCTGGGCCGGCACCGGCGTGCTGTGGACCGTCACCGGCGGCGTGCCGCATTCGCTCGGCATCGTCGGCTCGGCCGCGGCTGCGGAAGCTGCGCCCGGCATGACCTTCATGCAGATCAGCGACAGTCATGTCGGCTTCGACAAGCCGGCCAACCCGAACGCCATCGGCACGCTGGAAGAGGCCATCAACAAGGTCCGGGCGATGCAGGTCAAGCCGTCCTTCATGATCCACACCGGCGACATCACGCATCTGTCGAAGGCATCCGAATTCGATGACGCCGATCGCATCATCTCGCAGGCCAAGCTCGACGTGCACTACGTGCCGGGCGAGCACGATTTCATCGACGAGGAGGTCAAGCTCTACAAGGAGCGCTACGGCCGCGGCACCAAGGGTCCGGGCTACTATTCGTTCGATGCCGGCGGCGTGCATTTCATCGGCCTCGTCAACGTCGTCGACCTCAAGGGCGGCGGCCTCGGCAATCTCGGCAACGAGCAGCTCGAATGGCTGGAGAACGACCTCAAGGTCCGCTCGAAGTCGACGCCGATCGTGCTGTTCGCCCACATCCCGCTGTGGACGGTCTATCCGCAATGGGGCTGGGGCACCGAGGACGGCGCCCGTGCGCTGGAATACGTCAAGGGCTTCGGCTCGGTCACAGTGCTCAACGGCCACATCCACCAGGTGATGCAGAAGGTCGAGGGCAACGTCACCTTCCACACCGCGCGTTCGACCGCCTTCCCGCAGCCGGCGCCGGGCTCCGCCCCCTCGCCCGGCCCGATGAAGGTGGAGGATGCCAAGCTGCGCAGCATGCTCGGCGTCGCCAGCATCAACTTCAAGCAGAACAGCCAGCCGCTGGCGATCATCGACACGCCGCTGCAAGGCTGAGGGACAAGACCGATGAGTTCGATCAATCGACGCGACTTCGGGATCGCCGTGGTCGCGACCATGCTGCTGCCGGTCACGGCGGCCCGCGCCGAAGATACCGCGGTTCACATCGACAACTTCTCGTTCACCCCGCCCCAGCTTGACGTGAAGGTCGGCACGACCGTGACCTGGACCAACCGCGACGACATCCCGCACACCGTGGTGTGCGCGGGCAAATTCCGCTCCAAGACCATGGATACCGACGGCACCTTCTCCTTCACCTTCACGGAGCCCGGCGAGTACAAGTATTTCTGCTCGCTGCATCCGCACATGACAGGCAGTGTCAAGGTTGGGTAACGTGACAACCCATACAATCACAACCATGCCCGGCCGGTGGCCCTCCGCTCCCGGCCGGGCACGAGCCGTCTCTCGACATGCCGGGCAGGACACGATGGTTGTCAACGCGTCGCAAGACGATCCCGAAAAGGCGCGGCGCTTCCGCGAGGCCGCGCTGCCGTACCTTGACGACGCCTATACGCTGGCCCGCTATCTGCTGCGCGATACCGCCGACGCCGAGGATGCGGTGCAGGAATGCTATCTGCGCGCCTACAAGCATTTCGACAGCTACCGCGGACCTGCGATGAAGCCGTGGCTGTTCGCGATCCTGCGCAATGTCTGCCGGGCCGAATATGCAAGGCGCAAGACCGCCCCGACCGCGGTCGAGGAGTTGCCCGAAGGCGGCGAGCAGACCCCACTGTGGAATGAAGCCCCGGAGACCCCGGAAAAGCAGCTGCTGCGCCGCTTCGACGGCGAGACCGTGCGCAAGCTGGTCGCGGCGCTTGCCGAGCCGTTCCGCGAGACCTTCGTTCTCAGGGAAATCCAGAATCTTTCATACCGCGAGATCGCCGATGTCGCCGCCGTGCCGGTCGGCACCGTGATGTCCCGCCTCGCGCGCGCCCGCGCCATGCTGCGATCGGCCTGGCTTGCGGAACAGGAGCAAGCGAAATGACCTGCGAGGAAGCCGAAGTGCTGATCCACGCGCTGATCGACGGCGAACTCGACGCCGGCCATGCGCGCGAAGTGGAAGTCCATGTCGAGGGGTGCGCGCATTGTGCCGCGCTCATGAAGGAGTATCAGGAGATCCGCCAGGCGATCGCCGAGAGCGATTTGCGCTACAAGGCGCCGCTCGAGCTGCGCCGCAAGATCGAGAAGTCACTGCCGCAACCGCAAGCGCAGGCGGCGCCGACCCGGCGCTCGGTGCTGCGCGGCTTCGCGCTGGGCTCCGCGGTGTCGGCGATGGCAGCGACCGGCCTTGTCGCGATCGTGCTGCGCAACGATGACGAGCAGCGCATCGAGAACGAGGTGGTGTCGGCGCATCTGCGTTCGCTGCAGGCCGGCCACCTCACCGACGTGATCTCGACGGATCAGCACACGGTCAAGCCCTGGTTCAACGGCAAGCTCGACGTCTCGCCGCCGGTGATCGATCTCACCGCGCAGGGCTTCACGCTGATCGGCGGCCGGCTCGACTACGTCAACGCCCGCGAGATCGGCGCCGTGGTCTACAAGCGGCGCCAGCACGTCATCAACCTGTTCGTGGCGCAGACCGCGAACACCGAACGCAAGGCGGCGAAGATCTCGACACTGCAGGGCTTCAACATCCGCCGCTGGAGCGACCGCGGCCTGAACTACTGGGCGGTCAGTGATCTCGGCGCCGACGAGCTGAGCGAGTTCGGCGACAAGTTCGAGGGCGCGATGCGCGCCAACAAGGAGGGGTGAAATCTTGTAGCCCGGATGCAGCGCAGCGCAATCCGGGAACGGTCTTGCCAGTTGTGAGAATCCCGGATTTCGCTTCGCTTCATCCGGGCTACATCGTGAGGCCTACGCCGACTTGCGCACCGCGTTGTCGACCAGCGTCTTGCCGAGCGACCAGATCGCGCCGGGCACCTTGTGGCTGCCGGCGATCACGTCGTCGAACGACTTCTCGATCCAGGTGCAGTCCGCTTCGGTGATCATGAGCGGCGGCAGCAGCTTGATGGTGTGGAGGCCGTGGCCGGCGACCTGGGTCAGGATCTTGTGATCCTTGAACAGCGGCACCGTGATCAGCTGGCAGAACAGGCCCTTGTTGGCGGTCTCCAGCAGATTCCACGACGCCTTGAGCCGCAGCGATTTCGGCGGACCGAACTCGACGCCGATCATCAGGCCCTTGCCGCGGACTTCCTTCATCAGCTCATAGCCGGGCACCATGCGCGTCAGCGCAAGACGGAGCTCGGCGCCGCGTTTGGCGGCGTTCTCGACAAGCTTCTCGGCCTTGATGACGTCGAGCGTGGCAATGCCGGCGGCCATCGCGAGATCGTTCTTGGCGAAGGTCGAGCCGTGCACCACCGCACGATCCATCTGGTTGAAGATCTTGTCGAAGATGTTCTTGCGCGTCAGCAGCGCGCCGATCGGCACGTGACCGCCGGACAGCGCCTTCGCCAGCAGCACCATGTCGGGCTCGATGCCCCAATGCTCGATCGCGAGGAATTTTCCGGTGCGGCCGATGCCGGTCTGGATCTCGTCGGCGATGAACAGCGTGCCGTACTTGCGGCACAGCGCCAGCGCGCCGGGCAGGAACTCGTCGGTGGGCATGTTGACGCCCTTGCCCTGGATCGGCTCGACGATGAACGCGCCGACCTGGCGCGACGACAGCGCCTTCTCCAGCGCCTCGAGATCGTTGAAGGGAATCGGGGTGCAGCCCGGCAGCAGCGGCTCGAATCCGCCGCGGAAATTCGAATCATCCGTCAGCGACAGCGCGCCGTAGGACAGGCCGTGGAACGAATGTCCGCAATAGACGATACCGGGGCGGCCGGTCGCGCCGCGCGCGAACTTGATCGCGGCTTCGACGGTTTCGGCGCCGGAATTGGCGAAAAAGACCTTGTCCAGATATGGAACATGTTCCAGAAGACGTTCCGCGAGCACGCCGGCGAGCGTCGAGACATCGAGCTGCACGAGATTGGGCAGATCGGCGTCGAGCACGCTCTTCAGCGCCTGGCGCAGGGCCGGATGATTGCGGCCAATCGCAAAAACGCCAAATCCGCTCAATAGATCAAGGTAACGAGCCCCCTGACGATCGAAGAGGTATTGGCCTTGCCCCTTCTGGAAGCCGACGTCGTAGCCGATGGTCTTGAGAACGCGAACGAGCTGCTCGTTGAGGTGACGCGTGTGCATGGCACCGCGCTGCCCCTCGCGCTCCACAAAAATCTCGGAAACGTCTAAATTGGAACTTACCATTCGTTACATACGTCGGTTGATGGCCATCTCGTCAACTTAAAACGCTCGCTAGCGGCGTTTTGACCCCCGCTCGGATCGTCCAGTTAAGCACAGGTTTGGACCATGTTGCACTGCCCAAGAACTTTCGCGCGTACAATAGCCTTTTCAGGTTTATTTTTGGCCACCGTATTATCACCGGCACTTGCAGCGGATCCGACCGGCGACTGGAAGGTCGCTGACGGTGTCGCCACCATCCGCGTCGCCCAGTGTAATGGCAACATGTGGGGTGCGGTGTCTTGGGAAAAAACCCCAGGCGGCAAGGATAAGAACAATCCTGATCCTGCGAAGCAGAGCAGGCCGACGCTCGGCATGCCGATCCTGATCGACATGAAGAAGAAGGCCGGCGCGGATGCGTGGGAAGGTCAGGTCTACAACGCCAAGGACGGACAGCTCTACAGCTCGACCATCAAGCCCGTCGGCACCGATCAGCTCGAGATCCAGGGCTGCGTGCTCGGCTTCCTGTGCGGCGGCGAGACCTGGACCCGCGTCGGTCCGCCGATTCCGGTGAGCGCCGCCGGCAGCCCGGCGGCGAAGGGCACCCAGCCCAAGTCAACAGCACCGCAGAAAACCACCGGTGCCGTGGCGCCGGCCACCAAGCCGGGGCAAAAGCAGGCCCCGGGCAATGCCAATGCGCAGGCTGACGCCGTGGGCGATATCTGCCTGCTCCCCGACATCGCGCGACCGACGCATTAGCGGAAACCTGCGGGAACACCGTCCGCTGACATCGCGGCTCGGCGGCGCCTGCCGCCAAGCCGGTTCGACAGCGAATCGCCAACGCGTCAGGTGACGTCGTTGGCGATGTCCTCCTCCTTGACCTCGCGCGGCTTGCCCATCAGCGCCGGCTGGAACAGCAACACCGCCGCGAGCGTGGTGACCAGCGAGAGCGCCAGCAGCTTGCCCATGCTGGCGGTGCCGGGATGGCTCGACAGCCACAGGCTGCCGAACGCGGTCGCCGTGGTCAGCGCGCTGAAAAAGATCGCGCGTGTCAGGCTCGACTGCAGCAGATTCGTCCTGCCCTGGCGCCACGCCGTGACATAGTAGATCTTGAACGCCACGCCGACGCCGAGCAGCAGCGGCAGCGCGACGATGTTGGCGAAGTTGAGCGGCAGCCCGATCAAGACGCAAATCTCCAGCGTGACGATGCCGGCGACGAGGAGCGGCACCAGCGTCATCAGCACGTCGACGACGCGGCGCAGCGTGAGCCACAGCAGCAGGCTGATCGTGACCAGCGCCAGAATGCCGGCGTGGATGAACGCCTTCACGATGACGTCGCCCGACTTCAGGATCGAGACCGGTCCGCCGATCGCGGTCGGCTCGGCGGCGAGCACGGCGTCGGCAAAGCGGCGCAGATTGTCGTTGTCGTTCGGATCGCCCTTCGGCTCCACCTCGACACGCATCAGGCCGTCCTTGGTCTTCCAGCTGTTGACGAGTTCCGGCGGCAGGTTCTGCAGCGTGACGGTCTGGGCCTGCAGCGTATTGCGGAGCTGATCGAACACGATCTTCATCGGCGCGACGAATGCGTCCTGCGCCTTGTCGCGGGTCGCCTCATTCGCATCGGCGAGCTTCTGCAGCGCGTCGGCGAGCCGGCGCGCGGCCAGCGCACCCGGCCCCTTGCCGTCGCCCGCGGTCTTGCGCAGGCCGTCGACCGAGCTCTTCAGCGACTCGACATTCTCCTGATCCGACGGCGCCGGATCGACCGAATCCGGGTTGAGCGCGGGGCCGAGCGTCTTGGCCGCCTGCGCGATCAGCTTCAGCTTGGCCGGCTGGTCGTCGGGCACGAAGCTGTCGAGCGACATCACGCGCGAGACTTCCGGCAGCTTCTCGAGCTTGGCCTCGATCTTCTTGGCGTCGGCTTCCGAGCGCGTCATCACATTGATCGCATTGGCGCCGGTGTTCGGATCCTTCCTCAGGTCGAGGAAGGTCGCGATCGATTCCACCTTGGAATTGCGCAGATTGATCGGGTTGAAGTCGAACTTCATGTAATGGAGCAGCGGCAGGCCCGCGACCGTGACCAGCAGCGTGCCGACGATGATCGGAACGCGATGCTTCTCCAGGAAGTTATCGAGCGGCGCCAGGAAGGCGTAGCCGACCGGCTCCTTCTCGCCGGGCGGATTGAGCAGATCGAGCAGCGCCGGCAGCACCGTGATGCTGGTGACGAACGCCACCAGCATGCCGGCGCCGGCGATCTTGCCGAGCTCCGAGATGCCCTTGTAGTCGGTCGGCAGGAAGCAGAGGAAACCGGCAGCGGTCGCCATCGCGGCGAGCGACAACGGCACCGCGGAGCGGCGCGCCGCGTTTTCCAGCGCCAGCGTCAGATTGTCGTTCTTGAAGCGCTCGGAGCGGTAGCGGACGCTGAACTGGATGCCGAAGTCGACCCCGAGGCCGATGAACAGCACGGCGAAGGCGATCGAGAGCAGGTTCAACGAGCCGACCATCATCAGGCCGACCGCCGTGGTGATGGCAAGCCCGATGAATAGGTTCACGAACACGGCGAAGATGATCTTGCCGGAATGCAGCGCCATCCAGAGGATGACCAGCACGATCACCACGGTGCCGATGCCGTTGGTGATCGCGCCGTCCTGCACGGTGGCGTATTCCTCGTTGGCGATCGGCACCGGTCCGGTCAGGCGAACGCGCGCGTGATATTCAGTCGGGAATTTCAGATCGGCCGCCGCCTGGCGGATCGCATCGGTCGCGGCCTTGCCCGGCTCCAGCGCCGAATAGTCGATGATCGGCTTGATCTCGATGAAGGCGCGCTTGTCCGAATCGGTCAGCGGCTTGTCGCTGGTGAGCTCGCGCCACGAGAAGGTCGCGTTGCCCTTGGCGAGGACGGTCTCGACCGTCTCGGAGATCAGGTTGAAGGGCGGCGCGGCATTGTCGAGCTTGACCTGCCCGCGCTTGACGCCGGCAAGGCCGGTCTCGAGCGCGCCGGTCAGGCCGCGTATCGAGGGATCGCCGGCCATGATCTCGATCAGAGGCGCGGCCGATTCGAGCTGGCCCGCGACCTTGCCGACCTCTTCGGTCGGCAGGAACAAGAGGCCGTTCTTCTCGAAGAATTCGCCGGAGCCGAGCGCGGTGATCGCTTCGAAGTTCTTCTTGTCGGCCTGCAGCTTCGCGGTGAGCGCCTTCGCGGCCGAGCTGGTCAGCTCCGGCGTCGCTGCCTCGACCACCGCCAGGATCAGCCGCTCGCGATCAAATGCTTCCTCGAACTGGTTGTCGCGCTTGCGCCAATCGAGATCCGGCGAGATCAGCTTGTTGATGTCGGTGTTGATCGAGAAGTTGCGGGCCGTGTAGAAGCCGGCGCCGATCGACAACAGGACAGAGATAATCACAACCGGAAGGGCAAAACGCGTACAGGTTCTAACAACGGAGACGACAATATTTGTCAGCACTTCGTTTCTTTCTATCTCGGGGAAGCATGGCCGAAAACGCCCGCTCTGTAGCGGAGTTCCCGGGACCGATCTAATGTTGTTTTGGTTATCTTCCTCGACGGGACGGCGAGGAGGTTCCAAACCACAGGAACGGCCACGAATGGCCGGTATAAACCGCATCAGTGGGCGATAAAGTGACGAACAAGTGAGGGAGACGGACGGTCGCAGGGGTCGAAACCCACACCATATTACCTCTAACGCCCCTCCTCCGTGACCACGCCCCCATCGAACCGCTACCTTTTTGCCACAAATCGCTGTATTTCCATGCGCTTGGGGCGCAGATCCCGTCCAGGAACTGTGATGGCTCGGACATTGCAACTGACGTTGCGACGTCCGACCTGTGGAATGCGTTGCCGAAAAGGCCGCAGGGCATTGAACGAGATTGGTGCAATTTGCGTAACGGACGTCCGATGGAAGTGTTTCTTGCTCAGCCGCGCGGCTTTTGCGCGGGCGTTGTGCGCGCGATCGAGATCGTCGAACGCGCGCTCGAGAAGTATGGGCCGCCGGTCTATGTCCGCCACGAGATCGTGCATAACAAGCACGTCGTCGAGAGCCTGAAGAAGAAGGGCGCGATCTTCGTCGAGGATCTCTCGGAAGTGCCGGCCAAGGCGGTGACCGTGTTCAGTGCCCATGGCGTTGCCAGGAGCGTCGAGGAGGAGGCGGAAGCCCGCGACCTGCCGGTGCTCAATGCCACCTGCCCGCTCGTCACCAAGGTCCACAACCAGGGCAAGCGCTATATCTCCAAGGGCCGCGCCCTGATCCTGATCGGGCACGCCGGCCATCCCGAGGTCGAGGGAACCATGGGCCAGGTTCCGGGGCCGGTTCTGCTGGTCCAGAGCGTCCAGGACGTGGCGGAACTGAGGCTGCCGAGCGATACGCCGGTCGCCTACATCACCCAGACCACCCTGTCCGTGGACGACACCAGGGACATTATCGCGGCCCTTCAGGCAAAATTTACAGATATTCAAGGCCCGGATATCAGGGATATCTGCTATGCGACACAGAACCGCCAATCTGCGGTAAGGGACCTCAGCAAACTGGTTGACGTCATTTTGGTGGTGGGGGCCGCCAACAGTTCCAACTCGAACAGGCTTCGTGAAATCGGCACCGAGGTCGGCGTCGCGAGTTATCTCATTGCCGATGGGAGCGAACTCAATCCGGATTGGCTCAAGGATGCGAAGGCCGTCGGCATTACCGCGGGCGCTTCTGCGCCCGAAGTTTTGGTCGACGATGTGATCGAGGCTCTGCGGCGGATCGGACCGGTGTCGGTCTCGGTCGTTCCGGGCCGAGAAGAGAATATCGAATTCCGGCTGCCGGCCGAACTGACTACGGGCTGATCTGAACCCACATCCCTTTGATAAGTGCAGAAAGAAATCGTCTAATGGCTATACCGTTCTTCAAGGAAATGCGTATCGGCGGTTATCTGATCAAGCAGAAACTGCTTGGCCGCAAACGCTATCCGCTCGTGCTGATGCTGGAACCCTTGTTCCGTTGCAACCTCGCCTGCGTCGGCTGCGGCAAGATCGACTATCCCGATGCGATCCTCAATCGCCGTATGACGGCGCAGGAATGCTGGGATGCCGCCGATGAGTGCGGCGCGCCGATGGTGGCGATTCCCGGCGGCGAGCCGCTGATCCACAAGGAGATCGGCGAGATCGTGCGCGGCCTCGTGGCGCGCAAGAAGTTCGTCTCGCTGTGCACCAATGCGCTGCTGCTCGAGAAGAAGCTCGACCTGTTCGAGCCGTCGCCCTATCTGTTCTTCTCGGTGCATCTCGACGGCCTGAAGGATCATCACGACAAGGCGGTGTCGCAGAAGGGCGTGTTCGATCGCGCCGTCTCGGCGATCAAGGCGGCGAAGGCGCGCGGCTTCACGGTCAACGTCAATGCCACCATCTTCGACGGTCACCCGGCCGAGGAGATCGCCAAGTTCCTCGATTTCACCACCGAGCTCGGCGTCGGCGTCTCGATGTCGCCGGGCTACGCCTATGAGCGTGCGCCCGACCAGGAGCACTTCCTCAACCGCACCAAGACCAAGAAGCTGTTCCGCGACGTCTTTGCGCTCGGCAAGGGCAAGAAGTGGAATTTCATGCATTCCGGCCTGTTCCTCGACTTCCTCGCCGGCAACCAGGAATACGAGTGCACGCCCTGGGGCATGCCGGCGCGCAACATCTTCGGCTGGCAGAAGCCCTGCTATCTGCTCGGTGAAGGCTACGCCAAGACCTTCAAGGAGCTGATGGACACCACCGACTGGGACACCTACGGCACCGGCAAGTACGAGAAGTGCGCCGACTGTATGGCCCATTGCGGCTACGAGCCGACCGCGGCGACCGCTGCGATCAACAATCCGCTGAAGGCGATGTGGGTCGCGCTGCGCGGCATCAGGACATCAGGCCCGATGGCGCCCGAGATCGACATGTCGAAGCAGCGTCCGGCGCAGTACATCTTCGCCGAGCAGGTGCAGAAGAAGCTCTCGGAGATCCGCCGCGACGAGGCAGCGGCCGCCGCCGCCAAGCAGCAGGCGAAGGCCTCGACCGCCGCCTGACGCGCGATGTGAGCGAAAGCAGAAACATGAAAGCCCCGGTTCAGCGAACCGGGGCTTTTTTCCTGGATCAGGATGCCGCCTGCTCTTCCGGTCTCGTGCGCAGAAGCAATTTCTCGATCTCCGCCGCGCGCGGCGCACTGAGTGTGCCGCGCTCGATCCCGAGCGGGACATTGCGCAAAGCGAGCTCACGATACAGCGCGCCGGATGGAGGAAAGCGCTCATCCAGCGCCCGGAGATGCTTGAGGATTGTTCCGACGTCGCCGCGCGCCACGCAGCCGCCCATGCCATTGGCCAATCCACCGTCGAGAACAGCCGCGACCGTCCCCCGCAGCAGCGGCATCATCGCGCGCAACGCGTCGGCCTCGCTGGCGCCGAAGCTCTTCCAGAGCTCGACGCCCTCCTTGAGCAGCGCGATCAGGAACGGACCGACATAATATGCCGACGCATGATAGAGCGCCCGCGCACCGGCCGGCAGCACCAGCGGTTCACACCCGATGCGGGTCGCAAGCAATTCCAGGTTACGCCTGAAGTCGCCCTCTGCCTCGATGCCGACGGTGCATCCGCGCAACCCCTCGAGCGCGACGTCGGGATTGGCGAACATCTGCATCGGATGAAATCCGCCGGTCGCGGCGCCTGCGGATTTCGCATGATCGAGCGCGGCCAGTTCGGTCGCGCCGCTGCAATGAACCACGCGGTGACGCGGCTCCCAGCGCAAATCGCGGCAGACCGGCAGGATCGCGTCGTCGCTCACGGTGAGGAAAACCATGTCGCAGCGGTCGACGACCTGCTGCGCGTCCGTCATCGGCCGCGCCGACGGGATGCGGGATCCGAGCCGCTGCGCGGCATCGGCACCGCGGTTGTGGAACGCCGCGACGGTCAGCCCCGCGCGGGCGAAGGCCGGCGCGAGCGTTTGCGCCACGCGGCCGGCGCCGATGAAGCCGATCCGTAACGCCGCCAGCGCCGTGCTCATTGCGCGTAGCTCCCGTCGATGCGGTCGAGCCTGCGCCGCAGCGCCGGCCATTCCAGCAGGCCGTAGCCGGCCTGCAGATTTTGCGCCGCTTCATTCAGCACCGGATTGGTGTCGCGCTCATTGTCCAGCGTGATCTCGGTGCCGGCAAAACAGGTCACCGTGTTGCCGATCGCCATCTCGGTCGGCGCATGCAGCGGCCGGCCACAGCCGAGCGCGTCGACCTGGATCCGGCAGGCCTGCTCCAGCCAGTAGATCGCATTGAACGCCTGCGGAATCGTGTTACCGCAAACCAGGAGGCCATGATTGCGCAACACCAACACATTGTTGCGACCGAGATCAGCGACGACCCGGTCGCATTCCTCCCGATCGATCGCCGGCCCCTCGAAATCGTGATAACCGATCCGACCGTGAAACCGCATCGCCGTCTGCGACAGTGGAAGCAGCCCCTCGGCAAGCGCGCTGACCGCGGTGCCAGCCCTGGTGTGGGTATGGAGAACGCAGTTCACGTCGGGCCGCGCGCGATGGATCGGGGCGTGCAGATAGAAGCCGGCCACGTTGACGTTGTAGCCGTGGTCGGGCTGCAGCAGGGTCCGGCCCTCGATGTCGATCTTGACGAGGCTCGACGCCGTGATCTCCTCGTACAGCATGCCATAGGGATTGATCAGATACTGATCGTGATGCCCCGGGACCTGTGCACTGATGTGATTGTAGATCAGGTCGGTCATTCCGTAGAGCGCGACCAGGCGGTAGCACGCCGCAAGGTCGACGCGGGTTGCCCACTCCTCGTCTCCGACGACGGCCCTGACATCGCTGACGGCACAAACTTCGGTCTGACGCATGACTTGGACCCTCAGTGATGGATGACGGAGGCACGTTCGACGATGGCGCCAAGACCTTCCGTCGATGGAAGCCCGCCGAATACCTGCATCCCGTCCGCGCCAAGCCTGGATTTCACGAACAGTTCGGCGGCAGCGGCGTCGCCATGCTTCAGCATCTCGGCGGCCTGCAGCGCATGCGCCATGCGGGTGACGAGTGCTCTCGCATGCCCGTCGTCCGGGTATCGAGCACGCAAGCGATCGGCGAGATCGTCCGTGCTTCGGTCATAGACCGGATTGAGGCCCCTGCTCGCACGCAACTCGTCGACGAATGCGTCCCGGCAATTCGCATCGCGTTGCATGGCGCGCAAAACGTCCATGCACATCATGTTCGAGGTACCTTCCCAGATCGAATTCAACGGCGCCTCGCGATAGAGCCGGGCCATCGGATTCTCCATGATGAAGCCGTTGCCGCCATGCACCTGCAGGCATTCATAGGTGAAGGCCGGCGCGCGCTGGCAGTTCCAGAACTTCATCACGGGTGTCGCGACCCGCGCCAGCAATCGCTCGTATTCGCTTGTCTGCAGGCCATCGGTCGCGCGCGCGATGCGAAACGCGCCGAGCATCGCCGCCTCGCTCTCGAGCGCGAGGTCGGCGAGCACGTTGCGCTGCATCGGAAGCTCGGACATCGGCTTGCCGAACGCCGTTCGCGTTTGCGCGTGGTTGAGGGCGAGGCTCAGCGCCTGGCGCATCAGCCCGGCGGAGCCGACCGCGAAATCCAGCCGCGTCAGATGGGCATGCGAGAGGATTTCCGCGATGCCACGGCCCTCTTCGCCGACCAGGATCGACCACGTATCGTGGTACTCGATCTCGCTCGATGCGTTCGAGCGGTTGCCGCACTTGTCCTTCAGACGCTGAATGTGGATGCGGTTGGCACTGCCATCGGGCAGCAGGCGCGGCACGAACAGGCAGCTGACGCCGGACTGGGTGCGCGCCAGCGTGTAGAATCCGTCGGCCACCGGCACCGAGAAGAACCATTTGTGGCCGGTAATCGCATAGATCTCGCCGTGCGCGCCGCGCTCGACGAAGCGCGCGGTGGTCTGGGTCTCGCGCAGGTCGGAGCCGCCCTGCTTTTCGGTCATGGCGTAACCGATGATCGCGGCGCGCTTGGCCTCGATCGGAAGCCGCCGCGGATCGTAGTCCGCCGCCAGCGTTCGCTCCCGCCACAAATTGAATTGCGGCTTGCCGGAGAACCCGGCGATCGCGGCGTACGCCATCCCGGTGGGGCAACCGACGCCGTTCTCGATCTGGTTCCAGAGATAGCTCAGCGCCGCACGCGCCAGATGGCCGTGTGGTTCGCGCGTCGACCAGGCGAGGCTATGCACCTCGCTCCGGAACGCCAGCGCCATCAATTGATGCCAGGCCGGATGAAATTCGACCCAATCATTGCGGTTGCCATACCGGTCATGGGTCAGGAGCTTCGGTTCGTGCTCGTTGGCCAGCCGTGCCGCCTCCTGCACGGATTCGCTGCCGGCATGAGCTCCGAGCGCGGAAAGCTTGTCTTTCGCCCACGGCGCGATCGTCGCGATCAGGCCACTCAGCGCGCGGTCGTCATCGAACGCATTGAAGCCGAGCGCCGGCCGCGCCTGATTGCGTACTTCATGGGTCGCAAACGGAGCGGCTTTCGCTTCAGCGACGGCAACCGGCTGGACGCGCGCGTTCATGCGGAGACTCGCGATACAGGGATGAGTTCAGGCGTGGCGTGGCGAAACAGCATGCGCGCGGAAAGCCCTGCGATCGACTGTGCGATCGCCTTCGCCGCGTCGGAATCGGGGGCCGCTTCGGGCGCAAGGGGACCGACCAGCGCCTCCATGAAGGCGCCGGTCACGCAGGATGCCGCGACGTTCGCGTCGATCTCGACGAACTCACCGCCGGCGATACCGCGCCGAACCAGCCTTGCGATCTGATCGGCCAGGGCCGCCCGGTATTTCAGGCGCGCCGCGTCGATCTCGGGTTCACAGGGTTCGGCGATCAACGCGTACGCCAGGCGGCGGCCGCGCATCGCCCGGACCGCGAAAGTGTAGATCGCGTCGACCAGGCACTGGGACGCCGAGCCTTCCGCCTCGACGATCGCGGCGACGACAGCCACCTCGCGCTCGGACACCAGGGCGAGCACCTGCGCGTACAGGTCCGCCTTGGAGTCGAAGTAGCGATACACGCTGCCCGTGGCCACGCCCGCCCGTGAGGCGATCAGGGCGATCTGGGCGTCCTTCCAGCCACTCAGCGCAACGGCCTCCCTGGCGGCATCCAGGATGCGTGCCTTGGTCTCGACCAGTTGGTTGAGGCGAACGGCGGCGATTGCCATAGTGAACCTTAATTCATGAATAAAGGATCATAGTTCATTCTCGGATGAATAGCCGTAGCTGTCAAGCATCGACCCAGCGCGGCCCGTGCAGGGCCCCTTCCCTGAGCGCCGGCGCGCTGCTGGCAAGTCGTCAGAGGCTGGCCGCGCGACCACCGACGCGAGGGACACGGATATGCGTGGTCTCTCACCGCACAGCCGACCGCAACTCCCCGCTGATCGCGGAACCGAAACAGCGTGGCATCGAGCGAAACCTTTGGGCATCAAAGCAAAAGGCCCGATCGCGATGCGACCGGACCTTTGTTTTGCGCTTGATACGACGAGAAACCCGGTCCCGACCCGGTGCAGCCGATCAGGCCGCCTTCGCCGTGATCAGAACGTCTTCCACCGGCATCAGCACGTCGTTGCCGAGCAGGAAGCCGCGGCAGCTGCGCAGCGAGCGCAGCGCGCGGTTGAAGTCAATTCCGGTCGACACCAGCGCGCGCAGCGTCCGTGGATTGCGCGCGATGCCGCGCAGCACCTTGCGCAGGTCGATGTCGCCGTTCGGCTTCACCGCGGATTTCGCAAGTTCCGGTAGCGCCCGGTGCGCGGGATCGCTGATTACGCGCAATGCGGCAAACGGAATGCGGGCCTTGGCGGCATAGGCCGCCGCGATATGGCTCTCCATATCGACTGCGGCTGCGCCCGTCATCGAGCGCAGAGCGGCCTTGCAGGCCTTTGCCGCGATCACCTCTTCCACGCCGGCGAGACTGCCGCGGACGATCCTGCGGCGCTTCAGCGCGGCGCTGGCGATCATCTCTTCGTTCAGCGCGGATGCGGCCAGGAAACGGGTATCGCCCGACATCACCTCGGTCGCAACCACGACGTCGCCCGACTTGAGCGACGGATCGAGCCCGCCGGCCACGCCGAACGAAATCACGCCACGGAAGGTGGTCGGATCCAGCGTCGCGAGCAACTCACGCAGCTGCTGCGGATCGCTCGAACTGCAGATTACGATCATGCCGGGGCCTGCCGCGATGCGAGCCTCCTGCACCAATCCAGTCACAATCAATACCGGCCGAGGATCAATTCTACTGCCCACGGTCTCGGCGGCCCCCGCCTCAACAATCACATCCCGACCCCTACCACCCTGCTATTGGTGCTTCTCAAATTTCGATACCGCGCCAGCGCCCAGAGCGGAAAGAACTTCGAGTAGCCATGATATCGCAAGTAAAATACCCGCGGAAACCCCGTAGCTGTGTATCGCTGCTCGTCCCACAGCCCTTTTTCCGTCTGTGTTGCCTTTAGGTACTCCACCCCGCGCGAAACAGCGGGATTTTCGACCTCTCCGGCCGCCATCAATCCAAGCAATGCCCATGCCGTTTGCGAGGAGGTCGAAGGCGCAACTTCATAACCCTTGTAATCCAGCCGGTAACTGACGGCGTCCTCGCCCCAGCCGCCGTCCTGATTCTGGACTGACGCCAGCCAGTCGACCGCCTTCCGAATCATCGGGTCGTTGCGATCGACCCCTGCGACATTTAGCGCCGAGAGCACCGACCAGGTGCCGTAGATGTAATTCAGGCCCCAGCGGCCGTACCAGGAGCCCTCGGCAAGCTGGGTGCGGCGCAAATAGGCGACGCCGTCAGCCATCGCCTTGTTGCTCTCGACGGTCTCGCCGAGCTGGCCCAGCATCGAGATGCAGCGCGCGGTGACATCCTCGGTCGGCGGATCCAGCAATGCGCCATGATCGGAGAACGGGATGTTGTTGAGGTAATATTCGAGGTTGTTGACGTCGAATGCGGCCCAGCCGCCATCGCGGCTCTGCAGCCCCTCGATCCACTCGCGACCGCGCGCGATGGACTCATCATATTCCCTGGTTCCGGTATGACGCCGCACGCGATCCATCGCCATCACGACCACCGCGGTGTCGTCGAGATCGGGATAATGGTCGTTGTTGTACTGGAACGCCCAGCCGCCCGGGCGGACGTCCGGCGCCTTGACCGCCCAATCGCCCTTCAGCTCCAGCACTTGGCGCGGCTTCAGCCAGTCGAGGCCCTGCCTGGCCTTGGCCAGGGTGTCGTCGCCGCCCGCTTCCTGCAGCGCATGACAGGCCAGCGCGGTGTCCCACACCGGCGAGACGCAGGGCTGGCAATAGGCCTCGTGCTCGCCGATCACAAGCAGCTTGTCGATGCCGCGGCGGGTGATGGCGCGCGGCGGGAAATTCTCGTCCTTGCCGAGCGCCTCGTACATCATGACGATGTTGGCCATCGGCGGATAAATCGCGCCCATGCCGTCTTCGCCGTTCAGCCGCTCTTCGGTGAAGGCGAGCGCGGCATCGATCGCGCGCTGGCGCAGGCCCTTCGGAAACATCGGCTCGATTACCCGCAGCACGGCGTCGAGCGAGCGGAACAGATAGAACCAGCTCGCGCTCTGATGCGGTGCCTTCGGCGCCATGCGGACCGATTTCGGATCCTCCAGGAACAGTTCGTCGATGCCGACGCCCTTCGGATTCTTCGCACGCGGCTTCAGCGCGGCAAGCACCATCAGCGGCACCATGGTGGTGCGCGCCCAGTAGGAGATCTTGTTGATGTGGAACGGCGACCACATCGGCAGCAGCATGATCTCGATCGGCAGCACCGGCGTCGCGCGCCAGGTCACGACGCCATAGAGCGCGAGCAGGAATCGCGTGAACACGTTGCTGCCCGAAGCGCCGCCGCGCGAACGGATCGCCTCGCGCGCCCGCGCCATGTGCGGCGCGTCGACGGAATCGCCGATCATCTTCAGCGCGAAGTACGACTTCACGCTGGCGCTCATGTCGAACGGGCCGTCATGCACCAGCGGCCAGCCGCCATGGGCGCCCTGGACGCGGCGCAGATAGTTGCCGATCTTGGCCTCGAGCCCGGCATCGATCGGCTCGGCCAGGTAGTGACGCAGCAGGACATATTCGGCCGGAATGGTGCTGTCGGCCTCGAGCTCGAACACCCAATGTCCGTCGGACTGGCGATAGCCGAGCAGCGCTTCGGTTGCCTTGGAGATACTCTTCTCCAGCGCGACCGGGTCGACTGCAACGCTGTGATCTCTCGCAAGCATTTCGCTCGATATCCTCTTCATCGCGGGCCGGCTGATCGAAAGCCGCGGCCGCTCCAGAGCATGATCCGATTGCATCGGATCACGCTCTTGTCCTTTTGTTCAGTCGCGTTTGCTTAACGCGAACCGGTAGCCACTTCGCTCGAAAACGCGCCAACAGGTCGAATCTAACGTCTGGCCAGAACCAGATCTGCGGCGCGATCACCGGATCGCACCGATCCCTCGATGGTTGCCGGCAACCCGGTAGCAGTCCAGTCGCCGGCAAGGAACAGGTTTTTTTGCGCCGTCGCGGGCCCCGGACGCAGGGCATTCTGTTCCGGCGTCGCCTCAAATGTGGCACGGCGCTCACGCACGATCTGCCAGGGCGGCAGGTCGCCGGAAACCCCCGAGGCCTCGCAGATGTCCTGCCAGATCGCCAGCGCGAGCTCCTCGCGCGGCATGTCGACCAAGCGGTCGCCGTTGCTGATCGTCACCGACAGCCGTTGCGGGAACGCGAACAGCCACTCCACGAGGCCGCCGACCACGCCGAGAATGGGCGCGGCGTCGCGCGGCGGATCGACGCGGAAATGCGCATTCACGATGGCGCGGAATTTGGTCGGGGTTTTCAGGCCGGGCAGCAGCGCGGCCGCGGCGCGCGGCGGCACCGCAAGCACGACGGCGTCGTCGGCTCCCAGCGCGACCTTGTCGCCATTGCCAAAATCGAGCTCAGTGATGCGATCACCCGACATGCCGAGCGCACGCAATTCGTGACTGAACTGGACGCTGTGGGCCCCCTCCTGCAGCAGCTTCACGGCCGGCTCGATCAGGACCGAGCTCAGGCCGTCGCGCGCGATCAGCGGACGGCAGGCCTGCCCGCCAGCGAGCAGCGTCTCGCGCACGATGGCGCCCGCGAGCCCGGCCGAGCCCTCCGGCGGATCGACGTTCAATGCGGCGAGCAGCAGCGGCTGCACCAGGCGGTCATACAGCGTGCCCTTGCAGGGAATAGTGTTGCCGACCAGCGCACCGGTGCCGGCCCAAGCCAGCGGCGCCAAGGCGAGATAGTCGCGCAGGCTAGTGTCCGGGACGCGGCGCGCCTCGTCGAACACCCACAGCGGCAGGCGGGAATCGCCGAGGTCGAGCTGCCAGCGCCGGCCGCTGGCAAGATCGACGAACGGAAACTGCGCGCGCGCAGGCCCGACGAGACCGGCCTCGGTGCCGATCGCGCGCGCGTAGCTCAGCGCATGGCGATTGCCCGACAGCAACAGATGGTTGCCATTGTCGATGGTGAGATTGGTGGCCGCGTCGAAATAGGAGCGGCAGCGGCCGCCGGCCTGCTG
Source organism: Bradyrhizobium sp. USDA 4502 (assembly GCF_054063355.1). Taxonomy (NCBI): domain Bacteria; kingdom Pseudomonadati; phylum Pseudomonadota; class Alphaproteobacteria; order Hyphomicrobiales; family Nitrobacteraceae; genus Bradyrhizobium; species Bradyrhizobium sp. USDA 4502. Next base: position 1,431,385 of record NZ_JBSSGF010000001.1, on the reverse strand, counting down.
CGTTGCCTCATGGACGAACAACTTGTAGCCGCCATTGGCGAGGCGCACGGCCGCGGAGAGGCCGGAAATGCCGGCACCGATGATATGAACGGTCTTTTGCATCAGATGATCGCGTAACGAAGAAGGATGCCGATCTTGGCGGCCTTGGACACACGTACCGGCGCGCGCGGCGCGGTGAAGCCGCGCGCGATCAGAAGATCGAGAATCGCGCGGTAGTATTTCGACATGATCCGCGGCGCGCGCACGGCGCGGCGCGAATTGCGCTTCATGATCTCGTCGGATTTCTGGAAATGCATCTTGGCCCGCTCGGCCAGCGGCGCGCACACCTTCGGCAGCGCGCGGTCGGCGGTGACGCGGGCCGGATCGTTATTGGTGATGCCGGCGTGCCAGAGCCATTCGCGCGGCAGATAGAGCCGGCCGAGGCCGGCATCCTCGTCGATGTCGCGCAGGATGTTGGTGAGCTGCAGCGCGCGGCCGAGGTGATAGGCGAGCTGGATGCCGTCGTCCTCGGGCAGGCCGAACACGCGCACCGACAGCCGGCCGACCGCGCTCGCGACGCGATCGCAATACAAATCGAGCGTCGCGAGATCCGGCGCGCGGATGTCCTGCGGCACGTCCATCTCCATGCCGTCGACGATCGCGACAAAATCCTCGCGCTTCAGGCCGAAGGTCTTCACCGAGGCGACATAGTCCTTCAGCCGCTCCGGCGGATGCCCCGCATAGAGCGCGTCGATATCGTCGCGCCACTGCTGCAGCGCGGCCAGCCGCTCCGGCCGCGGGCCGTCGGAATCGGCGATGTCGTCGACCTGCCGGCAGAAACTGTAGATCTGGAACATCGCCTCGCGCTGCGCGCGCGGCAGAATGCGCATCGCGGCGTAGAACGAGCTGCCCGACGCGGTGCTTCCGTAATTTGCGTTGGCCGCCGCCTCCACGCTCATGCGCCAGCCGCCGATTTGGAGACCGCACGCCGTCCGGTCGCACGCCGCGCCGTCTCGCCGGCCACGCCGCCAAGGCTCTGCAGCAGCAGTTCGAGCGGGCTCAGATGCACGCGCTCGCTGAGCGGATCGCGCACCTTCAGCATGTTGACGATCTTGTCGGCGAACGCCTGGATCACGGAGATCTCGAGCCCCAGCCTGAAATCCTTCACCTCGGCGGCGAGCGACTTGCTCTGGTCGAGCAGCGTCTCAGTGCGCACCGCGAGCGCCTGCAGGCATTTGAGCAGCGCCGGCTGCGATTTCGCCTCGCCGAGCATCTCGACGGTCGCGCCCGCGGCGGCCAGGGCATCGCGCGGCAAGTAGACACGGTTCAGGTTGCGGTAGTCCTTGCCGCAGTCCTGCAGATGGTTGTTGATCTGCAGCCCGGCGCAGAGCGCGTCCGACGCCGCCCAGGTCGAGGTATCCTCGCCGTGCACGTCGAGCATGAACCGCCCGACCGGCATCGCCGAGTACCGGCAATAATCGATCACATCGTCCCAGTTCTCGTAACGCAGCTTGGTGACGTCGAGGCGGAACGCCACCAGCACATCGAGCGCGTGCCGCGGCGGCATGCCGCGCTCGGCGAAGGCGCGGCGCAGATTGACCGCTTCCTTCTGGGTGTCGCCATTGCCAAGCAACTCGGCCTCCATGAGGTCGAGGTAGCGCAGCTTCTCCTCGGCGGGCAGCGTGGCGTGATCGGCGATATCGTCGGCGGTGCGGACGAAATTATAGAAGGCCAGGATCAGGGCACGATGCCGCGGATGAATGATCCACGACGCGACCGGGAAATTCTCGTCGCGGTGGGTCTTTCCGGATCGCAGGTCGCTCGCGGTGGTCATGGGAAATTTGGGCTACACTGGTCATGGCACGACGCAGGCGCGAAAGGTCAGCGCATGCGGGGGATTTGCGAGCCCCATATAGGGGAATACGCCACCAAAACCAATGCTGTCCGTGACCGCCAGCATACCAAGCCCGTGGCCGGCACACATGCCGAGCACGGGCCTTGCGGCGATCCATGGGGCCCGAAGCGGCCTTACTGGCCGTGGGTCTTCAGCACCTGGTCGCAGGCGGTGCTGATCTTGCTACGGTTCTGCTGCAGGCAGGCGAGAATGGTGAAATCGCCCTGATCGATCACGGCGCGGCAGTGACGCTGCACGTCGCGCGTGCAGGCCTTCTGCTCATCGGGTGTCCCGCGCGTCTGCTGCTGGGCGAAGGCGCTGGACGAGAGCGGGATCGACAACAGGGCAAGAGCCAAGAGAAATTTACGCATCGTATTCCTTCATTTCCGACAGCAGAAAATCTGTTCCCGAAAAGCGCTTCGGCATGGCCGGGACGGATTTTGGGGATTGCAGACGCCACGTAACGCGGCAATGGATTGACGACAAGCACCGTTAAATGCGGCTAAATTTGCGGCGCTGTAAACCCCCACATAAGTTATTGATTCGCAATGACGATTCGTGCCATCACTTTGTCGCGTTCGGCTATTGCGGATAGCAGTTGCGCAAAGCTACATGCCATCACGAAGCCGACGGTTTCTGATTCTGTTCGATGACAATATGGGGCCGCGCGCTGTTCTGTCGTTTGAACCTAACATTCTTCGGTGACACTAAACTTTCGATGCGGCGAGACGCTTTCTTGCGTAGGAAGCGTTGATTTTGATGGGAAAATTCACGATGAAACGGTTTGGTTCCAGCCTTTATGGTCAGGCTCTCAGGGCTGTGGGCGTCGGCGCCGCACTGATGCTCTCTGCCTCCGCCGTCCACGCCCAGGCCAGCGGGCCGTTTGCCGGTTTTGCCGGCTCGTGGACCGGAACGGGCACGGTGGCGCTGTCCAACGGCACGACTGAACGGATTCGTTGCAAGGCGGATTACAAGGTCGCGCCCTCGGGCATGAGCCTGAAACAGTCCCTGCATTGCGCCAGCGACAGCTACAAGTTCGACCTCTCCAGCGACGTCACCAGCCAGGGCGACCGGATCTCCGGCAACTGGAGCGAGGCGAGCCGCAACATCTTCGGCAATCTGCAGGGCACCGCGGGCGGCGGGCGGATCGACGTGTTCGTCGAGGCGTCCGGCTTTGCCGCGAACCTGAACCTGCAGACCAACGGCTCCAAGCAGATCGTGCAGATCGACTCCAAGGGCGAGATCCGCGGCGTCTCGATCACGATGACGAAGAGCTGACGCTCCCAGCCGATTGCGCCCACAAGACACAAAGGCCCGGTTCCGAACGCTTCGGAACCGGGCCTTTTTGCTGCAGCTTTTTGATCGCTCGTCGATCAGGCCTTTTCGATCGGCGCGGGCTGGCCGCCCCTGCCGCGGAGCTTTTGCGACAGGTTGATCAGGAACATCGAGGTCGGCCGCAGGATGAAGAGGTCCGCGACCAGGGCTGCTACCATCGAGAACGCGCTGAGCCAGCCGAACAGGCGCAGCGACGGCAGGTCGGAGAACACGGTGACGACGAGACCGCAGGCCAGCACCACCGTGGTCAGGATCAGCGCAGGACCGACCAGGACGGTGGCGCGCTCCACCGCAAGTTCCGGCGTGACACCCGGCTTGGTCTCGAGCCGCAGGCGATTGAGGAAGTGGATGGTGGCGCTGAGGCCGAGGCCGAACGAGACGGTAAGTGCCACGACGCTGGCGAATTGCAGCCCCTCCCCGAGCAGCCACAGCACCGTGCCCGACAGCACCACCGGGAAGATGCCCGGAAGGATGCAGGAGAACATCACCACGATCGAGCGGAATGCGAGCCCGATGAAGATCGCGACCAGCAGGAATTCGATGGTGAGGCCGTGGTTGAGCTTTTCGATCATGCTGGCGCTGTTGCGTGCGGCAATCACCGACAGACCCGTGACCGCGATCTCGTAGCCGGGATGCTCGGCGCGCACCTTGTCCAGCGAATGATCGAGTTTGTTCACCACCGGAAGCAACTGGCTCGAGTCCACATCCGGGACGCGGCCCGACACCACGACAGCATCCTGATTCTTGTCGATGAACCGGCGCACCAGGTGTTCGGGGATCAGGTCGACATATTCCTTCAGCGTCGCGACATCATTGCTGCCGGCCTTTTCGGCGAGCCAGCGCCGCAAGGTCTCCAGCGACCAGACGTTGCCGACGCCGGCAGAGTCCTCGACCATTGCATGGACATCGGCAATCGTCTTCAAGGTCTCCGGCGAGTACAGCGATTGCCCCTTGGGGAATTCGATCAGCACATCGACCGGATTGGCGCCGGTCAGCTTGGCGTCGAGCCGGCTCGACGCCGCCACCGCCTGCCGCTTGTCCGGCACCTGATCGGCGAGCCGGTAGCGCGGCTCGAGATTGGCGTAGATGATGCCGAGGCCGCCGACCACGATCAGCGCAAGCAGGCTGAACAGCCCGGGACGGCCGACCATGCGCACCGCGATCCAGTAGCAGAAATTGCGCAGCGCCTGTACGCCGGCATCCGCGCTCTGGAACTTGACCGCAAAGATCTTCTCGTTGCGCACGAACAGGACGCCGAACACCGGCACCAGCGACAGCACCGCGATCAGCGCGATGATGGTCGCCGCCAGCCCGGCCTCGCCGAACTTGCGGATCAGGTCGGAATCCGAGAACTGCAGCGCGATGAAGGAAATTCCGGCCGTGCCGTGCGTCAGCACGCAGGCCGGTCCGACCACCAGCACCGCATTCTTGAACGCGGTGAACTTGTCCTGCCCCGCGATCAGCCGGTCGCGCGCCGCGAATGTCAGCTGCATCGAGTCGGAGAAGCTGATCACCATGATGAGCGGCGTCATCACGTTGAGGAACATGTTAAGGTTGAAATTGGCCCAGCCGAGGCCGCCGAGCGCGAGCAGGATCGCGATCATCGGCGGGAACGCCGCCGCCACCATGAAGGATATCTTGCGGAAGAAGATGATGGCGATGATGCAGCCGGCGAGGATGCCGAGGATGTTGTAGGTCAGGCCGTCGCGCTCGACCGCGTTGCGGATCTCGAGCTGCATGACCGGCACGCCGGACAATTGCGCATTGAGCCCGCTGCCGCCGAGGTCGTCGGCCATAATCTTCCTGATGTCGCCGACCACCTTGCTGAGCTTGTTGCTGCCGACCACCTCGGGCTCGAGCGATAGCACGATCAGCGCGAGCGTTCCGTCCTCCGACAGCAGCTTGCCGCGGATGATCTCGTTGCTTTTGACGGTCTCGACGAATTTGTCGTAGGCCGCGCCCTCGGGCAGCTCGTTCGGGAACAACGCCGCCGGCAGCTTGCCTCGCTCCGGCGCCTGGCGCGCAGAGAACAGCGACACCAGGCCGCGCACGCCCTCGACGAGTTGCAGATCCGTGACCATGTCACGCAGCTTGCCGAGATTGTCGCGCTCGAGCAGCGTCTTGCCTTCGACCACGACGAGCACGTCGAACTCGGTCGCCGGGAAGCGCTTGGTCACCGCCTCATACTGCTTGTAGTCCTTGGAGTCGGAGCGGAACAGCTGCGACAGCGAGTCGTCGATCTTGATCCGTTGCACGCCGAACACGGCGCCGATCAGCAACAGAACGAGGACGATGCAGGACAGGATCGGCGCCCGCATCGGGATCAGGCCGAGACGCTCGATCCCGAACGCGATGCTGAGGCCCGACCGCGGCTCTTCGATCTTCTCGACGTGGACCTGACTTTCGGAATTCTTTTCGAGCATGCCCTGTCCAGTTCTGAAAACGGCTCAATCTGTCTAGCTTGGGTCTAGGGGCGCGAATGAGGCGGGTGAGCGCAACTGATCGGCGCTAGTCCTTGAAAACACGCGAATATTGACCGGCGCCGGTTTTACCTGCCCGACCCTTTGCTCGCAAGCGCGAGGGGCTGACCAAATCGACAGGGAACCGCCGATCCCCGCCATTAAGTATCTGATTTGTCACACCCTGGTAGCGCATTCCTCGACGATCCACCGCCGCTTTCATCTTTCAAGGCGACCCCTGTGATCTGGCGTGCCAGGCCCTCGCGCACAAGCCACGAAATCCTGAATGCGGCCTCCGCATAGCTCAGCCCGGCATGGTGGATGTTGGAGATGCAGTTGCGGTCGGCGTCGGTGAGACCGATTCGCGGCGCGAAGGTGAGATAGGCGCCGAGGCTGTCGGGAGCGGACAGGCCCGGCCGTTCGCCGATCAGCATCACCAGCATGCGCGCGCCGACGATGGCGCCGATCTCGTCACCGAGCGCGACCCGCGCCCCGGACGCTGCGATCACCGCGCCGGCCTCGATCTTGTCGGCCGCAAGGCGCGGCACGAGATGCCGGATCAATTCGACGGCATGCACATTGACCGCCGTCGGCGACAGGCCGTCACCGATCACGATGGCGCAGGGGCATGCGGTGATGCCGCAGGTCTCGAGCGACCGCCGCGACGCAGAATCCAGCATGCGCCCGAGATCGGGCCGCCGCAGATAGTCGCGCCGGCTGTGCGCTTGGCTCGACACCTCAAGCGGCGTGATGCCGAGGCCGGCAAGACCGGCCGCGATCCCGCTGACATCGAAGGCGGCGTGGACGGCGTCGCGGGCGCGGGCATGGTCGAGCGTGAACGACAGCAGCGCATCGGTCGGCAGGCTGGCCCCGGACCGGCCAAGGCCGACGCGCGCCGGCGTGAGCTCGCGCAGATCGGCAAGCGAAGGGGACATGGGCGCCGGCGGTGTCGTCATGCTGTTATTCGGCGGGGACGGAAGCCTCGCGCAGCCGGATCGAGTAGTTCGAGGCGTTCTGCCGGCCGCTGGAGGCTGCACGCGCAAAGGTGATCAAATGATGCGCAACCAGCGTCGCCGAGATCAACCCCTCGATGTCGCCGCGCTTGAGCCGGCCGAGCGCAAACCTCCAGAACACGCGCTTGTAGTCGCCGAGCACGCCGACCTTCCAGAAGATGTTGCGGAGCATGATCAGGCCGCGCCGGATGTTGGCCCAACTCTTCATTTCTGGGCTGACCGGCACCTTGATGCGATTGGCATAGGTGTAGTTGCATTGATGCAAATAGCGCGCGAACAGCTTGTTCGGCTCGTAGGCAACTTCCATGCATTTGCGCCAGGAACTGACCACGTCCTCATAGGGCAGCAGGAACTCGACGTTGGAGTCGCGGCCCTCGTCATCGATCAGCCGCCCGGCTTTTTCGAGCCGATCCCACAATGGCGTCTTCGGCAGCGCCTGCAGCAGGTTGATGGTGAGCAGCGGAATCCGCGACTCCTCGACGAAGGAGAGCAACGCGTCGCCGGTCTGGGGCTTGTCGGTATCGAGCCCCATGATGATGCCGGAGACGACCTCCATGCCGAACGAATTGATGGTGCGCACGCCCTCGAGGATCGGAACCATCATGTTCTGATCCTTGTGCATGGCCTTCAGCGCGTCGGGATCGGGCGTCTCGATGCCGACGAAGATCGTCACGAAGTAGGCTTCGCGCATCTTCTCCAGGATCTCGGGACGCTTGGCGATGTTGAGCGTCGCCTCGCAAGCGAGGCGCGTGACATATCCGGTCCGCTTCTGCCACTCGATCAGGTGCGGCAACAGCTCGCTCGCGGCCTTACGGTTACCGATGAAATTGTCGTCGACGAAATACACGGTGTCGGTGGCACCACAGGCGCGCAGCTTGTCGAGCTCGGCGATGATCTGCTGCGGCGACTTCAGGCGCGGATTGCGGCCATAGAGCCCGGGGATGTCGCAGAACTCGCACTGATAGGGGCAGCCCGAGGAGAACTGGATGCTGCCGAGGAAATACTTCTTGGTTTCGGCGAGCTCATAGGCCGGCAGCGGGAATTCCGTCATCGGCAGCCGGTCGATGGTTTTAAGCACCACCTGCTCGTCGGGACGGCTGGTATCATCAGCCAGACGCTTGATCAGCTCATTGGTCGCATCGCCGAGCTCGCCGACGTGGAGGTAGTCGAATGAGGGATAGTAGTCCGGGCAAGCACTGACCGACGGGCCGCCGATCGCGACCACCAGGTCATGGTCATGCGCGCGATGGCAGATGTCGTTCATCTGCTGGCGCTGGATATGCATACCGCTGACGAACACGGCATCCGCCCACTCGAAATCCTCCGCCGTCGCCGGACGCAGATTCTCGTCGACGAAACGGACCGGCCAGTTCTCGGGAAGGTATGCGGCGATCAGCAGCAGGCCCTGCGGCGGCATGAACGCCTTGACGCCGTCAGTGAGGGGGTAGGCGTGCTCGAAGGTCCCAAACGACGACGTATAGCGCGGAAAAACGCAGAGGATACGTCGTACTGTCTCTATGCCCTCAGCTCTCATCAAGCGACCCCGAAGCACCGGCAAATCTAACCACGGCGCGGAACGCTGGGCCAGAAATTCTTCAACATTGTGGCACGGCTTAACGTCATAACGACGAGATAGTTGCTCTGCAGAATTTCGCTATCCCCCTCAGGTCAAGAGCCTGGCAGCGAGGTCGGGCAGCCGCTCCGCATCGGCCACGAGGCGGAAGTCCTGCCCGGCAAGGCCGACGCGCGCGAGCCAGTCGTCGAATTCGGGGGCCCGCCTCAGGCCGAAAAGGTCGCGGACATAGAGCGCATCGTGAAACGATGTCGACTGATAGTTCAGCATGACGTCATCCGCGCCCGGCACGCCCATGATGAAGTTCACGCCGGCGGCCGCGAGCAGCGTCAGGAGATTGTCCATGTCGTCCTGATCCGCCTGGGCGTGGTTGGTGTAGCAGACGTCGATCCCGAGCGGCAGGCCGAGCAGCTTGCCGCAGAAGTGGTCCTCGAGCCCGGCGCGGATGATTTCCTTGCCGTCATAGAGGTACTCAGGACCGATGAAGCCGACCACGCTGTTGACGAGCAGTGGATCGAACGCGCGCGCCACCGCATAGGCCCGCGCCTCGCACGTCTGCTGGTCGACCTGGTGATGGGCATTGGCGGACAGCGCCGAGCCCTGCCCGGTCTCGAAATACATCACATTGTCACCGACCGTGCCGCGGCGCAGCGACCGCCCCGCTTCCCGGGCTTCCCGCAGCAGCGAGAGGTCGACGCCGAAACTGCGATTGGCCGCCTCGGTGCCGGCGATCGACTGGAACACGAGATCGACCGGCAGCCCCTGCCCGATCAGTCCGAGCGTGGTCGTGACATGGGTCAGCACGCAGCCCTGCGTCGGAATCTCGAATCGCGTGATGATGTCGTCCAGGAGCCGCAGCAGGGTGCCGATGACGTTCGGGTCGTCGCTCGCCGGATTGATGCCGATGCAGGCATCGCCCGCTCCCAGCAGCAGCCCGTCGAGAATCGAGGCGGTGATGCCCTTGGGGTCGTCGAAAGGATGGTTCGGCTGCAGCCGCGTGCTCATTCGCCCGCGCAAACCGATGGTGTTGCGGAAGCGGGTCGTGACCTCGCATTTCTTCGCGACCAGGATCAGATCCTGGTTGCGCATCAGCTTCGACACCGCCGCAACCATCTCTGGCGTAATGCCGCGCGAGATCTTCTTGATCGCTTCCCCGCTGGCGGCATCCGACAGCAGCCAGTCGCGGAATCCGCCGACGGTGAGCGACGACACCGGCAGAAAGCCGGCAACGTCGTGGCTGTCGAGGATCAGGCGGGTGACTTCGTCAGCCTCATAGGGGATGACAGGCTCATCGAGGAATTGCTTGAGCGGAACATTGGCCAGCGCAAGCCGCGCTGCGATCATCTCCTCCGCGCTGTCGGCGGCGATGCCGGCCAAGCGGTCGCCTGAACGCGGCGGCGAGGCCTTGGTAAGCAGGATGCGCAGATCGTCGAATGCGTAATTGGTGGCGTCGATGGTGTGACGATAGAGCATGGGGGTTCGTCGCGGGCTGGGCAGCGCAATCTAGCACCTCTTTGCGAAAGGCGTGCCATCGGCTTCGCCCCGCGTGCCGGCGCCGTTGGCGGTGATCGCGGCGCATCACCGGCACGGAAGCGAGCCACGAGCACCCGCCAGACTCAATGCAGCCCATAAGGTATTGAGATTATTTACGGATTTTAACGGTTGCGGCGACACAAAACTCGCCCGTTAAGAAATTGTCCATGAAAATTTTGCATAAGCTTTAATCGGCCGAAGGTACTCCCCGGCCTCTTGGAGTGCCCCGCAATGCCCGCCCCCGTCACATTCTCCATCTCCATGTCCCGGCCTCCAATGGCATCCCGATTCTCGCTTGCTGCCAGGCTGTACTCGACGTTTGCGCTGATTGCGGCGCTGACCGCGGCCATCACCTTCCTGTCCGAATACAATGCGCGGCGTAATGCCGAGCTGACCGAGGCCGTCGACCTCGCAAGCCGTGCCGCACTCAATGTCGAGCGGGTCAATTCACTGGTCTACGCCGTGGTGATGGAATCCCGCGGCATCTACATGTCGACCGATCCGGCAGCGGTGAAGAAATACGGCGCCGGACTGCTGGCGTTCAACGAACGTATTCTCGGCGTGGTCAAGAACTGGGAAACCCTGGTGCAGGCCGACGACGCCGCCCAGTTCGCGGTGTTCAAGAAGCGCATCGAGCAGTTCATCGATTTCCGCAAGGAGTTGGTACGCCGCGGCATCGAGATCGGCGCTGCAGCCGGGCGGGAGTGGGGCGACAACGACGCCAACCGCGACGTGCGCACCGCGCTGAACAAGGATCTCGAAGCGCTCTCCAAAGTCTATGCCGAGCGCAGCAAGAAGCTGGCGCGCGAGACCGACACCAACCGCACGATGGCGCTGGTGCTGACCGGCCTCGGCGCCCTGGCCTTGATTGTGGTGGTACTCGGCGTGCTGATCATCGCCCGCTCGGTGGCCCGGCCGCTGTCGCAGATCACCATGACGATCAAGCGCGTCGCCGAGGGCACCGACCATGTCGAAGTACCGCATGTCGGGCGCAGCGACGAGATCGGCGCACTGGCACGCGCCATCAAGGTCTTCCAGGAGGCGATGGACCGCAATCGCAGCCTCAACGCGCAGGTCGTACAGGATTCCGAGGCGCGCGACGCGCGCGGCCGGCATATCGAGACCTTCGTCGAAGCGTTCCGTGGCACGATCGGCGAGGTGCTCCGCGCGGTGCACGACAACGCCGCGACGATGCGTCAAACCGCGCAGACCATCGCAACCGTCGCGTCGGACGCCAGCGCCCGCGCGGTGGCGGCGGCAGGCGCCACCGAACAGGCCTCGAGCAACGTCTCCGCGGTGGCGGGCGCAGCCGAAGAACTCTCCGCCTCGGTCGAGGAGATCGGCCGCCAGGTCAAGCAGTCGTCCGGCGCAGTCGATCAGGCCGGTGCGCGCACCGACCGCTCGATCACCGAGATCGAGGGCCTTGCCGCCACCACCCAGCGCATCGACGGGGTGCTGAGCCTGATCCAGGCTATCGCCGAGCAGACTAACCTGCTCGCCCTCAACGCCACCATCGAAGCCGCCCGCGCCGGCGATGCCGGCCGTGGCTTCGCCGTCGTCGCGCATGAGGTCAAGGCGCTGGCCGGCCAGACCGCGAAGGCAACCGCCGAGATCAGCGAGAATGTGGGCCTGATCCAGGCCTCGACCCGCAACTCGGTGGCCGCCGTGCGCGAGATCGGTCAGGCGGTGCGCGAGATCAGCAACGTCACCGCGAACATCGCGAGCGCGGTCGGCCAGCAGGACGCGGCGACGCGCGAAATCTCCGCCAATGCCCAGATGGCCGCCCAGGGCAACGAGACCCTGGTCACTAATGTCGGCTCGCTCCGCGATGACATGGACCAAACCAGCAAGGCGGCGGAATCGGTGCTCGCGGCCTCGAACGATCTGACCACCACTGCCGAGACGCTGTCGCGCGAGGTCGAGCAGTTCTTCCGCAACCTGCGCAGCGACGCGGCCGACGGCCTGCAGCGGACCGGAACCTGAGCGGCGATCTGGCGGGGCCCTGCGACAGGGCCCCGGCAATCCGGATGGTTAAGACTCTCCCAACGCACGGACACAAATTGCCTCCGCTTCGGGTCGCATTTCTCAATTTGATGCCTCCATAGAAAAGCGTCGCTGCGCGAGGGCGCGGGGAAGTGGAACCGAGCAATGAACGGGCTTTTGCCAAAGCCGAAGGCAGTGCCGACCAAACGGCTCCTTGCGCTCGGGATCGGCCTCGTTCTCTGCTTTTCGGCGATCTGCGCATCCATCCTCTGGGAGATGGCGGGCAAGGACTATCAGCATGCGAAGCAAGGTGCGACCAACCTCGTCGCCTCCATCGCCAGCGAGATCGACCGCAACATCGACCTCTACGACCTCTCGCTCCAGGCGGTCGCCGACGGCGTCAAGCTGCAGGAGCTCGGCAAGATCAGCCCGGAGCTTCGCCAGGTCGTGCTGTTCGACCGCGCCGCCACGGCCAAGGATCTCGGCTCGATCCTTGTGCTGAATGCGGCGGGGGACGTCACGCTCGATTCCAGGACGTTGACGCCGCGGGCCGCAAATTTCGCCGATCGAGACTTCTTCCGGGCACATCAGACGCGAGCGGACGGCGGGCTGTTCATCAGCGCTCCGTGGATTACCTCTGACGGCGAATATCTGATCAGCCTCAGCCGCCGCATCAACAATGACGACGGTTCCTTTGCCGGCGTGGTCGCGGGCAGCATGCGGCTCAGCTATTTCCACAATCTGTTTCGCAAGCTGAATTTCGGCTTCGGCGACAGCATGGCGCTGTTCAACAGCGATGGCGTCATACTGATGCGCGCCCCGTTCGACATCAGCAAGATCGGGCAAAGCATCAAGGACTCTCTGGTCTTCAAGCAATTTCCGGCACGACAATCCGGCTCCTACATCACGAAATCGATCGTCGATCATGTCAGCCGGCTCTATGTTTTCCAGGCGGTCGGACACAATCGCCTGCTCATCGCCGAGGGTCTTGCGCTCGACGGCATCTATGCCGACTGGTGGCAGCAGCTCTGGCTGATCGGCAGCGTGGTGGCAGCGCTCTGCGGCTTCTCGATCGTGCTGATGTTCTACCTGGTGGCCGCTCTCAAACGGCGGGCCGCCGCGGAAGACCGGCTCGCGCACCTCGCGAACACGGATGCACTGACAGGCCTCGCCAACCGCCGCCGCCTTGACGATACCCTTGACGTCGAATGGCGCCGTGGCATGCGCGCAAAGGCGCCGGTCTCGCTTCTGATGATCGACGTCGATCATTTCAAAATCTACAACGACACGTACGGGCATCAGGCCGGCGACGCCGTGCTCACCACCGTGGGACGGTGCATCGCAAGCAGCGCCAAGCGTGCAACTGATCTCGGTGCCCGCTATGGCGGCGAGGAGTTTTCGGTGTTGCTGCCGGGCATCGGCAAGACGGGCGCCCTGGAAATTGCCGAACGGATTCGCACCAAGCTGGCGGCTGCGCGGGAATCCGAGCTTGAATTGCCGACCGTCAGCATCGGATTGTCCTGCCTCGTCCCGGACCACGAGCGCACGTCGCGCGATCTGCTCAAGGCCGCGGACCTCGCGCTCTATCAAGCCAAGCGTGAAGGCCGCGACCGCGTCATCGTCAGCACGATCGGGTGGGACAAATCGGGCAAGCGGCACGTCGCCTGATCGCGACCGCATTGGCGCGGTCGAGCGCGCCGCGCGCCCATCCCGGCTCACCCCACCGGCAGCACGTCGACCGCAACGGCGAGCTTCTGCTTGCGCGCGCCGACGATGACGCCATCGACCGGCGAGACGTCGGCAAAGTCGCGGCCGATGGCGAGAATGATGTGGTCGCTCCCGACCATCAGATCGTTGGTCGGGTCGAACCCGACCCAGCCAAGCGCGCTGCCGCACCAGACCGAGACCCAGGCATGGGTGGCGTCCGCGCCCTGCAGCCGCGGCTGGCCCGGCGGCGGAATGGTGCGCAGATAGCCGCTGACATAGGCCGCGGGCAGGCCGAGGCCGCGCAGCCCTGCGATCATCACATGGGCAAAGTCCTGGCACACGCCATGGCGCTTCTCGAACACGTCGCGAAGCGGCGTCGAGATCACGGTCGCCTTGGGATCGTATTTGAAGTCGTTGCGGATGCGGCGCATCAGGTCGGCCGCACAGGCAAGGGTGCCGCCACCGGGCAAAAAGCTCGCGGAAGCGTAGGCCGTCACCGGCCGCAGCACCGGCACCAGCGCGCTGGCAAAGACGTAGCCAACCGGCGAGGCCGCATCGAGGCTCAACGCCTCGAACGCGTTGTCACGCACGTCCTCCCAGGACGGACTGGCGGCGTCGCGCGCCGGCGGCTGCCGCGCCACCGAGACCCGCGAGCGGGCATCGATGCGCAGACTGCGATGCGCGGTCTCGATCAGGACGCTTTCCGTGAGCGTGCCGAAGAAGTCGCGCCTTGTGGTGCGTTCCGCGGGCTTCGGACGGATCTCGACCGAATGCGAGATCAGCTGCTGCCCGTCGCCGCTGATCGGCTCCAGCCGCAGCGAGCAGCGCGCGAAGCTGACCTGGGTCTCGTAGCTATAAGTCGTGACGTGACGGATGTCGTAGATCACGCCAGCCCCGTGAGCTTCTCCGGCCGGCTGGCATTCGGTCCGTGCGGGAAGTAATGCAGCCCAATCGAGTCGGCGAGGTTGAGCAGATCCTGCTCCAGCGCGAACAGCGTCTTGACGTCGAGACTCGAGGCTTCAGCCGTTGTGAGCATTGCCTCGACCGCGACGGCAAGACGCTGCGGCCGCTCGATCAGGCCGTGCTCCTTCAGGCTCGGCAGCGCGGCAATATGCCCGTTCAGCGCCGCGACCTGGAATGCGACCGAGCGCGGGTTGTAGGGGTCGAGCACCGCCAGATCACGCACCGGTGCGAGCAGCGGCTGCACCAGATAGCGCGAGCGATAAGTGATCTGGCAGTCGACCAGCGTGAGCAGAACGTCGAGGTCCTCGTCGCCGGCTTCGTCATAGGCGAACTGACGGGCAAAGCGCGTGGTGTTGACGGCGCGCTCGGCGCGGCGGCCCATCTCGAGGAAACGCCAGCCGGCGGCGCGGTTCATGTTTTCCTGTGCAAGGCCGGCGAAGCTTGCGAGCTCCTGCAGGGTCAGTTCGGCGGCGCTGACGACGCCGTCATCGTCATGAACTTCGATGGCGAGCCGATCAGCCATCTCGGTGATGACCTGCCAGGCGTCCGGCGACAGCCGCTCGCGGAGCGAGGTCGCCGTGCGCTGCGCCGATCGCACCAGCGACAGGGCCGAGCCGAATTTCTCCTCGCTCTGCAGCGCTTCGAGCGCGACCTTGGCGAGATTGGCGCGCGCGGTCTGCGAGGCCGCGCCCCAGGCGACCAGCATGCGCTGGATGCGCTCGGCCGAATGCATCGCCGGCGCCGAGCCGTTCGAATTCGCGCGCGCAGGATCGCGCAGCGGCGTGCACAGCGCGCGGATCAGCCGGATGGTGGCCTCGGCGCGCTCCAGATAGCGGCCGAGCCAGAACAGATTGTCGGCGGCGCGGCTCGGCAGCACGCCGGCGATGCGGCGGATGCGGACGGTGTCGACCGCCGGCAGCAGGGTCGAGGTCTCAACCGCCTTGTCGGAAACCACCCAGACATCGGCGGACACCGCGCCATCGCCCATCGACACCGCGCGCGCATCGGCCCGATCGGCAATCCGGCAGAAGCCGCCGGGCAGCACAGTCCAGCCGCTCGGCGTCGCCGCCGCGAACACCCGCAACACGAACGGACGCGGCGCGATGCGACCGTTCTCCCATACCGGCGTGGTCGACAGCCGCACGAGCTCCTGACCGACATAATCGATGCCGCGATGGCTGATGGCATCCTTCAGGCGGTCGCGGTCCGCGGCCGACAATTCGCCCGGGAGCACCGGTCCGTTGCCGGGAAAATCCGCAACGCCGCGGCCATAGGCGCCTTCGATCGCGAACTCGTCGAGCCGCGACAGCACCTCTTCACGGGCGGATTTCTGGCCACACCACCAGGTCGCGATGTGCGGCATCATCAGGTCTTCGGAGAGCAGGCGCCGGCACAGATTGGGCAGGAAGCCGAGCAGCGCCCTCGCCTCCATCACGCCAGAGCCCGGCATGTTGGCGACCACGACGCCGCCCTTGCGCAGAACCTCGACAAGCCCGGGCACACCGAGATAAGACGACGCGTCGAGCTCGAGCGGATCGAGCATGTTGGAATCGACCCGGCGCAGCAGCACGTCGAGCCGCTTCAGCCCGGCGACGGTGCGGATGTGGACGCGATCGCCTGAGACCGCGAGATCGTCGCCCTCGACCAGCAGGAAACCGAGATAGCGCGCCAGCGTGGCGTGCTCGAAGTAGGTCTCACTGAACGCGCCGGGCGTCAGCAGGCCGATCCGCGGCTCGTCGCGATCGGCGCTGGCGCGCAGCGAATCGCGGAACGCCTCGAAGAACGGCGCGACGCGCTCGACATTCATCGACTTGTAGAGATTGGAAAAGGCGCGCGACAGCACCAGGCGGTTTTCCAGCGCGTAGCCCGCGCCCGACGGTGCCTGCGTGCGATCGCCGAGCACCCACCAGCGGCCGTCGGGCCCGCGGCCGATGTCGGCGGCATAGAGATGCAGATAGCGGCCCCCCGGCGGCTTGATGCCGCTGACCGCGCGCAGATACTCGCTGCTGCCGGCGATCGCAGCGGCAGGGATGGCGCCGTCGGCAATGAGGCGGCCTTCGCCGTAAAGGTCGGCCAGCACCATCTCCAGAAGCTGCGCGCGTTGCGCGACACCGGCGGCGAGCTGGCGCCAGTCCGCCGCGTCGATGATCAGCGGCAGATGGCTGAGCGGCCAGATCCGGTCGGAAGTGTCGCCCGGCGCGCGATAGGTGACGCCGGCCTCATGCAGATGGCGATCGGCGGAGGCGAAGCGACGCTCGATATCGGCCGGCGACAGCGCGGCAAAGGCATCGAAGAAGCGAGCCCAGACCGGCCGCGGCGCGCCGTCGTCTGCAATATACTCGTCGGGAATGCCGGGCAGCCGGACATAGTCGCGGGTCCACTGCGCCATCCGGCGCTGACCGGGACGGGCCCTGCTCTCCTGACTGCTGCCTTGACTATTGCCTTGGCCACCCGATGCGGACATTCCACTTCCCCTTGACACAATTAGTGCAGGAGCGGCGTCCGCAAGTCGAGGGTCAAGGGAAACTCAATTGTGCGTTCCTCCGGCGGCGTCTCGATCTTGCCGGGGGTATGGCCGTGCTCCTGGAAGCGCGCCAGCCGCCGCGCCTCGGCCTCGTAGGAATTGACCGGCTTAGTCTCGTAGTTGCGGCCGCCGGGATGGGCGACATGATAGACGCAGCCGCCGAGCGAGCGTCCGTTCCAGGTGTCGATCAGGTCAAACGTCAGCGGCGCATGCACGGGAATGGTCGGATGCAGGCCGGAGGCCGGCTGCCAGGCCTTGAAGCGGACACCGGCGACCGCCTCGCCGGCACGGCCGGTCTCGGTCATCGGCATCCGTCTGCCGTTGCAGGTGATGACATGGCGCCCATCGACGAATCCGGTCGCCTTTACCTGCAGCCGCTCGACCGACGAATCGACGTAGCGTACGGTGCCGCCGGAGGTGCCCTCCTCGCCCAGCACATGCCAGGGTTCGAGCGCCTGCCGCAGTTCGAGACCCACGCCACCATGATGAACGCGCCCGAAGGAGGGGAAACGGAATTCAAGTTGCGCCTGGTACCATTCCGGCTCGACGTCGTAGCCGGATTGCTTGAGCTCGGCGAGCACGCCGAGGAAATCCTCCCAGAGGAAATGCGGCAGCATGAAGCGGTCATGCAGCGCGGTGCCCCAGCGCACGAACCGGCCCTGCTGCGGCTCACGCCACAGCTTTGCGATCAGCGCGCGGATCAACAGTTGCTGCGCCAGCGACATCCGCGGGTCGGGCGGCATTTCGAGCGCGCGGAATTCGACGAGGCCAAGCCGGCCGGTCGGGCCGTCGGGCGAATAGAGCTTGTCGATGCAGATCTCGGCGCGATGGGTGTTGCCGGTGATATCGACCAGGATATGCCGAAACAGGCGATCGACCAGCCACAGCGGCCCATCCATGCCCGGCGGCGGCACGTGCGACAGCGCAATCTCCAGCTCATAGAGCCCGTCATGCCGCGCCTCGTCGATGCGCGGCGCCTGGCTGGTCGGGCCGATGAACATGCCGGAAAACAGATAGGACAGCGACGGATGCCGCTGCCAGTACAGCACGAGGCTCTTCAACAGATCGGGCCGGCGCAGGAACGGTGAATCCTCCGGCCTGCTGCCGCCGACCACGATGTGGTTGCCGCCGCCGGTGCCCGTGTGGCGGCCGTCGATCAGGAAACGGTTGGCCCCTAACCGCGTCTTGGCGGAGTCCTCATAGAGGCCGAGCGTGATGTCGACGGCTTCGCGCCAGCTTTGCGCCGGCTGCACGTTGATCTCGATCACGCCGGGATCCGGCGTCACCTTGATCACCTCGATGCGCGGATCGAAGGGCGGCGCGTAACCCTCGACGTGGACCTGCAGCTGCAACTCTTCGGCGGCGGCTTCGATCGCTGCGGTCAGGTCGAGATAATCCTCGACCTTCTCGACTGGCGGCATGAAGGCGCACAGCACGCCGTCGCGAACCTCGATCGACATCGCGGTGCGCACCGGCAGCGGCTCGGGAATCTCCTTCAAGGCTTGCTGCAGCTCGTCGGAAAGCGCATCGCGCGGCGCCATCGGATCGCGTTCGACGACGTAGGGATAATCGTCCGGCGGGACATATTCGAGCGAGGCGATCGGAAGCCGCAAGCCCAGCGGCGAGTCGCCGGGCGACAGGAACAGATGGCTGCGTCGGATCTTCCAGCGCTCGCTGCGCCAGCGTGCCGGCACGCGATCGCCGAGCGGGCTCCAGCGCTGGATCGGCAGCACGTAACCTTTCGGCGTGGTCAGCCCCTCATCGAACACCCGCGCCATCCGGGCGCGCTCTTCCGGATCGGTCAGCTTGGAATTCGCTGGGCTGACATTGGCCGGCAGGCCGGCTTCACGCTGCAGCCAGAAGGCGGGATCTTCATAAGCCGGCATGGCATAGTCGGCGCTGAGACCAAGCTTGGTTGCTGTTACTTCGACGAAACGCTGGGCCTCCGCGATCTCGGCCCTGCGCGAATTCTCAATGCCGGCGATCAACTCGGCATTCTTCCAGATCGGCTTGCCGTCCTTGCGCCAGTAGAGACCGAACGCCCAGCGCGGCAGGCTCTCGCCGGGATACCATTTGCCTTGGCCGTAATGCAGCAGGCCGCCCGGCGCGAACCGCATGCGCAGCTTGCGGATCAATTCGTCGGCGAGCGCGCGCTTGGTCGGACCGACCGCGGCGACATTCCACTCCGGCGATTCCAGATCGTCGACCGAAACGAAGGTCGGCTCGCCGCCCATGGTCAAGCGCACATCGTCTTTCCTCAGATCGGCATCGACCTGCTCGCCGAGCCGGTCGAGCCGCGCCCAGGATTCATCGGAGAATGGTTTGGTGATGCGTGGCGCCTCGCCGATGCGCTTGACGCTCATCTCGAAGCCGAACTCGACATTGGCAACGCCCGCGGTGCCGGTCACCGGCGCGGCCGAACGATAGTGTGGCGTGGCGCAGACCGGGATGTGGCCCTCGCCCGTCAGCATGCCGGAGGTGACGTCGAAACCGATCCAGCCCGCCCCCGGCAGATAGACCTCGGCCCAGGCGTGCAGGTCGGTGAAATCGCTCTCGACCTCGCGCGGCCCCTCGAGCGGATCGATGTCCGGCCGCAGCTGAATGAGATATCCGGAGACGAAACGCGCGGCGAGCCCGAGGTGGCGCAGCGTCTGGATCAAGAGCCACGCCGAGTCACGGCAGGAGCCGGAGCCCGCGGCAAGCGTCTCCTCCGGCGTCTGGATGCCGGCCTCCATGCGGATGACGTAGCTGATCTTCTTCTGCAGCTGCGCGTTCAGCTCGACCAGGAAGTTGACGGTGCTGTCAGCCTGGCGCGGAATCTCCTTCAGGTAAGCCGCGAGCAGCGGCTCGGCCTCATCGGTCTCGAGATAGGGCGCGAGCTCGGTCTTGAGATCGCCGGGATATTCGAACGGAAAGCTGTTGGCAAAGGGCTCGACGAAGAAGTCGAACGGATTGACCACCGTCATGTCAGCGGTGAAATCGACCTCGACCTTGAGCTCGGTGGTCTTCTCTGGAAAGACGTAGCGCGCCAGCCAGTTGCCCTGCGGGTCTTGCTGCCAGTTCACGAAGTGATTGGCGGGCGTGACCTTGAGCGAATAGCTCGTGATCGGCATGCGCGTATGCGGCGCGGGCCGAAGCCGAATGGTCTGAGGCCCGAGATCGATCGGCCGGTCGTATTTGTAGTGCGTGACGTGATGCAGTGCGACTGATATCGACACGGACCGAAGGCTCCAGCAGCTTTTTTGAGCAGAACACTGCTGCCGGTCGACATCAAGCACTAACAACGGGCACGGGGTGCCCAAGGTAAGGGCGCGATCCGTAGCCCTGATGGAGCGAAAGCGAAATCCGGGGCCTTCATCCGCAGGAAGAGTCCCGGATTGCGCGGAGCCTGTCATCGGGCGCGCATTCGCGCGACCCGTTGGCTTCATCCGGGCTACGCGATTGCTAGCGGCCGATTGCGCCGGATACCTGCGAAGCAAGCTGCTCGGCGAGCATATGATAGCCCTCGGGGGTCAAATGCACACCATCGGGCTGATGGGGGAGTCCACCCAGCATCCCGTTAGGGAGCATGATCACCGCGATGCCACGGGCGCTGAGACGACTTTGGATATCCGCGGTCCGGTCAGGCCTGCCCTTGCGCCGGTCATTGCCGCCTGGCTGCAAAATAACCGCACGGGTCCCGTTCGGGACGGCGCGGTCCAGGCGTTGCAGCATCCCTTCCGTGGTGTCGCCGTTGATGCCGGCGTTCACGATGCGGACGCTCAATCCCTTCGCCCGCAAGATCGCTTCGAGCTGCGCGGGATAGGCCTGGTTGCGCGCCACGCCCTTGCCGTAGGTATTGCTCGCGCCAAGCGCGACTATGGTTGCGGCGTCAGCCGAACCGGCGCCGAGGCTCAAAGCGGCAAGAAATGTGATGCATCCAACAATTCCCAACCAACGCGCGCGCATGCTTCCTCCGTCCCATCCGTAGCCCGGATGGAGCGCAGCGTAGTCCGGGAAGCTTCATTCGCCAACGTACTTCCTTGTCGTCCCTGCGAAAGCAGGGACCCAGACCGCGTGGTCCTAATGATGAAAGACGATGGCAGACGCCTCGCACATCACTACGGCCGGTGGTTATGGGTCCCAGCTTTCGCAGGGACGACGGCGGAGTGAAAGGCTAGATCGTGGCTCTAAACTACATCGTCGCGCCCAGCACCCACGGCGCGAATTCAGCGCCGCCGAAGTCAAAGCTCTCGCTCTTGGTCGGCTGGCCCGAGGCGGTCTTGAGGATGAGGTCGAAGATGCGCTGGCCGCATTCCTGCACGCTCTCCTCGCCGTCGAGGATGGTGCCGCAATTGACGTCCATGTCGTCTTCCATCCGCTTGTACATCGGCGTGTTGGTGGCGAGCTTGATCGACGGCGCCGGCTTGCAGCCGAACACGCTGCCGCGGCCGGTGGTGAAGCAGACGAGGTTGGCGCCGCCCGCGACCTGCCCGGTCGCGGCGACCGGGTCGTAGCCGGGCGTGTCCATGAACACAAAGCCCTTCTTGGTGACGGGCTCGGCGTAGTTGAGGACGTCGACGAGGTTGGTGCTGCCGGCCTTGGCCATCGCGCCCAGCGACTTCTCAAGGATGGTGGTGAGACCGCCGGCCTTGTTGCCCGGGCTCGGATTGGCGTTCATTTCGGCGCCCTCACGCTGGGTGTACTCCTCCCACCAGCGCATCAGGCCGACCAGCTTCTCGCCGACCTCGCGGCTGACGGCGCGGCGAGTCAGCAGATGCTCCGCGCCATAGGTCTCGGGCGTCTCCGAGAGGATCACGGTGCCGCCGTGACGGACCAGCAGATCGCTCGCCGCGCCGAGCGCCGGATTGGCGGATACGCCGGAGTAACCATCCGAGCCGCCGCATTGCAGCGCCACGGTGAGCTCGCTCGCCGGCACCGCCTCGCGCTTGACCTTGTTGGCATCGGCGAGCGCCTCCTTGACGAAGGCAACGCCGGCTTCCACTGTCTTGCGGGTGCCGCCGACCTCCTGGATGTCCATCGCGCGCAGGCGACCGGCGAGCTTCTGCTCCTGCATCAGGCCGCCGATCTGGTTCACCTCGCAGCCGAGGCCGAGCACAATGACGTTGGAGAAATTGACGTGGCGCGCATAGCCGCCGAGCGTGCGGCGGAGCAGCGCCAAGGGCTCGTCCTGGGTCATGCCGCAGCCGGTCTTGTGGGTCAGCGCGACGACGCCGTCGACATTCGGGTAATCGGCGAGCGGATTGTCGCCGGTGAACGGATTCTTCTTGAACATGTCGGCCACGATGCCGGCGACATGGGCGCTGCAATTCACCGAGGTGAGGATGCCGATATAGTTGCGGGTCGCGACGCGGCCGTCGGCGCGGCGGATGCCTTCGAATGTCGCCGGCAGATCGAAGTTCGGCACCGGCTTGACGTCGGCGCCATAGGCATAATCCTTGGCGAAATCGCCCATGCCGCAGTTCTGCGTATGCACATGCTGGCCGGGCGCGATCGCCTGGGTCGCAAAGCCAATGATCTGGCCGTAGCGCCGGATCGGCTCGCCTGGCGCGATCGGCTTGATCGCGACCTTGTGGCCCGCTGGAATGCGATCGACCGTGGTGACGCCCTCGGTCACCTCAAGCCCCGGCGGCAGGCTCGCGCGCGCGATCAGGACGCTGTCGTCGGCGTGCAGGCGGATCACTTGTGCCGAGGCCATGGGAGTTCTCCTTGGTGTCTTCTTCACCTCTCCCCGTCCTTTACGGGGAGAGGTCGGATCGCGTCAGCGATCCGGGTGAGGGGCGAGGCACGATGTCACTTACAACGATGGTGCTCGCCGGGTAGAGGCCCCTCACCCCAACCCTCTCCCCGCATCCGCCTTCGCCCGAAGCCGGGCTTCGGCGGACAAGAGAGCGGGGCGAGGGAGCAGAGCTAAAATCGCGGACAGAACTTACGCCTTGCCGCCGGACTTCTCGCGGGTCGCGTTGACCTGCATCTTGGCGTAGACCTGCATCAGGCCGACCTCGTTCGACAGCGTCACGAGCTTGAAGCCCATGTTGATCGCGCGCACCGCGCCCTCGGCGCCCGAGCAGTGGATGCCCGGATTGAGGCCGCGCTTGCCGCATTCCTTGATGATCTTCTCGTAGATCTTGAGGATCTCCGGCTCATCGCGATCGAGCTTCGGCACCAGACCGTAGGAGAAGCCGAGATCGGACGGGCCGATATAGACGCCGTCGATGCCTTCGACATCGAGGATCGCTTCCATGTTCTCGACCGCGGTCTTGGTCTCCATCATCGGCAGCAGCACGATCTCGTCGTTGGCGGTCTGCTGATAGGTGCCGGCCGAGCCGTACATGCCGGCGCGGATCGGGCCGTTGGAGCGCACGCCCTTCGGCGGATATTTGGCGTAGGAGACGAGGTTCTTGGCTTCCTGCGGTGTGTTGACCATCGGGCAGATCACGCCGTAGGCGCCGCCGTCCAGCACCTTGCCGATGATGCCGGGCTCATTCCAGGGCACGCGGACCATCGGCGTCACCGGATGGGCATGCATCGACTGGAAGCACTGCACCATCGATTGATAATCCTGCACACCGTGCTGCATGTCGACGGTGACGCTGTCGAAGCCGCATTGCGCGATCACTTCGGCGGAGAATCCCGAGGGGATCGCGAGCCACGCGTTCACCACCGCCTTGCCCGATGCCCAGACTTGCTTGACCTTGTTTGCCATTGATCGCGTTTCCCTTTGCGGTTTATTGGGGGGACGAGCTTTCAGCTGGTCGCCCGCTGGATAGAAACTTCGCTGACGCCGACTTCGCGCGCGGTATTCACTATCGCCGCCCAGGTGTCGTCAGGCAAGGGGATGCCGTTCCTGGTGCGATCGGCACGGGTTTTCCGCTCGGGATCGCCCGGAATCAGCACGGACTCCGTGCCCGCGATCGGCTTGGTGGCGCGGATGAAATCGGTGTAGCGGGTGATTTCGTCGTCGAAGAAATTGCTGGTGTCGATCACCTTGGGGTCGATGTAGAACGCCATCATGCCGTTGGCGAAGCGCCGGTCCGACGACGTCGCGCCGGTGCCGGTCAGCGCGCCGCCGAGCAGTTCGCAGATGAAGGCGAGACCCGAGCCCTTGTGATCGCCGAAGGCGCGGATCGCGCCAGTTCCCTTGGTGTGGTCGCGCGGTCCGTCCGGCGTGTACGGACCATACAGCACATGCGGATCCTCGCTCAGCGTGCCGTCGGCATCGACGAGCGCGCCGATCGGCAGCTTCTTGCCGCCGCGGCTTGCCACCAGGCACTTGCCCTCGGCGACAACCGAGGTCGCAAAATCGAGCACGATCGGATCCTGGCCCTGACGCGGAATGCCGACGCAATACGGCGCCGTGGACAGGCGCTTCTCGACGCCGCCGTAAGGCGCAACCAGCAGCGAGCCGGCCGCGGTCACGAAATGAATTGAAACAAGGCCTTCGGCTGCGGCCATCTCGGCCCAGTCGCCGACGCGGCCGAGATGACCGGAGTTGCGCAGCGCGACCGCGGCGAGCCCCGCCTTCTTGCACTTCTCGATACCGAGCTTGACCGCAACCGGCGTGACGGTCTGGCCATAGCCGAACTTGCCGTCGACCACCGCGAGCGACGGCGTGTCGACCACCACCTCGGGAGTCTGGTTCGGCACGATCGAGCCCATCTTCTTCCACCTGACATAGACGGGCACACGGATCACCCCGTGGCTGTCATGCCCGGTGAGGTTCGCTGTCGTCAGATAGGTCGCGATGCGCTTCGCCTCTTCCGGAGAGGACTCCGAATGGGAAAACACCTCGGAGACGAAGTTGATGAGGTTATCGACCTTGATGGTGACCATGAAAAACCAGCTCGCTCAGTAAAGCAGGGGACGTTGTCAGGCGTGGGTCTTGGCGTGGCCGCCGAGATAGGCCGCGGCGATGGCTTCATTGCCCCACAATTCGTCGGGCTTGCCGCCCAGCACGATCCGCCCCGTTTCCAGGACGAAGCCGTGATCGGCGACCGAGAGTCCCATGCGCGCATTTTGCTCGACGAGCAAGACCGTGGTGTCCTTCCTGATCTGCGAAATGATGCGGAACACCGCCTGCACGATGACCGGCGCCAGCCCGAGCGACGGTTCGTCGAGCAGCAGCAGCCGAGGCTTGGCCATCAGGCCGCGCGCCACAGCGACCATCTGCAGCTGGCCGCCGGACAGCGTCCAGCCGAGCGCGTTGGAGAAGGCGCGGATGTCCGGGAACAGGTCGAACATCGCGTCGGCCTCGCGCGAGATCTGCGACGCCGGCACCTTCCGGTTCGACGCGCCGAGCATGATGTTCTCTTTCACGGTGAGGCCCGGAAACACGCGGCGGCCTTCCGGCACGTGCGAGATGCCGAGCCGGACGATCGCTTCGGGCCCGAGGCCCGCGATCGAGTGGCCGTCGAACATGATATCGCCGGAGGCGGGCTTGGCGAGGCCTGAGATAGCGCGCAGCGTGGTCGACTTGCCGGCGCCGTTGGCGCCGAGCAGCGTGACCACCTGGCCCTGCTCCACGGCGATGGTGACGCCGCGCAGCGCCTCGATCTCGCCGTAGCGGACCACGAGATTGCGGATTTCGAGCAGCGGCATCATTCGCTCCCGAGATAGGCGGAGACGACGTCGGGATGGCGCAGCACCGCCATGGACTCGCCGTCCGCGATGCGGCGTCCGAAGTTCAGCACGGTGATGTGCTGGGCGGCTTCCGACACCAGCGTCATGTCGTGATCGATGATCAGGATGGTGAGGCCCTGGGCTGCGATGCGCTTGAGCAGCTCGTGCAGCTCCAGCTTCTCGGTCGAGTTGAGACCGGCCGCCGGCTCGTCGAGCAGCAGCAGCGTCGGGTTCGACGCCAGCGCCCGCGCGATCTCGATCAGGCGCTGGTGGCCGTAGGAGAAGCTCGAGATCAATTCGTTGGCGCGGTTGCCGAGGCCGACGAAGGTCAGCGCCTCCATCGCGCGCTCGGTCAGCGCGTCCTCGCCCTTCCCGATCATGGTGTTGCCGGGACGCTCGGCGCCGATCTCGACATTCTCCAGCGCGGTCATCGAACGGAACAGGCGGATGTTCTGGAAGGTGCGTCCGAGGCCGGCCGCCGTGCGCTGATGCGGCGCCATATTGGTGATGTCGGTGCCGTCGAGCACGATCCTGCCCGCGGTCGCCTTGTAGAGACCGGACAGCACGTTCAGCGTCGTAGTCTTGCCGGAGCCGTTGGGCCCGATCAGCGCATGCACGCTGCCGCGCTTCACCGCGATATCGACGCCGTCGACCGCCTTGAGGCCGCCGAAATGCTTCGAGAGCCCGGTCACTTCGAGCACGATGTCGCCGCCTGACGTCGCCGGCTTGAGCTGCAAGGCCGCCGCGGCCGGCGGCGCCTTGGTGTGCGCACGCCAACGCGTGAACGCGTCCGACACAAAACCCCAGATACCGTCGGGCATGAAGCGGATGATCAGGATCACGAACAGGCCGTAGATCGCCAGATAAAGTCCCGGCACGCTCTTCAGGAAGCGCAGCCATTCCGGGATCAGGATCAAGAGGCCCGTGCCGATCACCGAGCCGATCGGCGAGGCCACGCCGCCGAGCAGCGACATGGTCAGGAACACGATCGATTCCGCGAACGAGAACTGGTCCGGGCTGACATAGGCGAAGCCGCCGGCGAACAGGCCACCGGCCAGACCGCCGAGCAACGCGCAGAGGCCGAACGCGTAGATCTTGGTGCGGAATACGTCGATGCCGTTGACGCCTGCCGCAAGCTCGTTGTCGCGCACCGCGCGCATGGCGCGGCCAAGCTTGGTGTCCGGTAGATGCCAGACCAGGTAACCGACGATCGCGAGCATCGCGACGCAGAAGGCCAGATAGCTCTGCGAGGACTGGAACAGCTCCGGCCGGCGAATGTTGGCGACGCCGTCCGGCCCGTGGGTCACGCCGATGGCATTGATCATCACCAGCGTCACGATCTGCTGGAACGAGATCGTCACCATCGCAAGGTAGTGCCCCCCCAATCTGAGCGTCGACATGCCGAGGAACGCGCCGGCGATCAGCGTGATCGCGCAGGCGCCAACCAGGCAGAGCCAGAAGTTCAGGTGCAGGTCCGCGGTGCCGAGCCCGACCACATAGGCGCCGAAGCCGAAGAACGCGGCCTGCGCCAGGTTGATCTGGCCGCACAGGCCGAGCACGACCGACAGCCCGAACACCGCGATCGAGAAGGTCGTGGCCTGCAGCAGGATGTTGAGGATGTACCCGTCGAACCGCATGCCGGCGGCGAGCGCCACCAGCACCGCGGCGCCGATGAAATACGGCAGATGACGGATGATCAGCGGCTTCGAGCGCACGGCCGGCGCGGGGATCATGTTGTCGCTGACGCTCATGCTTTCTCCGCGACACGTTCGCCGAAGATGCCCTGCGGCCGGAACACCAGGAAAGCGATCAGCACCAGGAAGGCAAAGCCGTCCTTGTACGGCACCGAAATATAGGCGGCGCCGAACGTCTCGATGACACCGAGCGCGAGGCCACCGACGATGGCGCCGGCAACGTCACCGAAGCCGCCGATGATGGTCGCGGCAAACGCCTTCAGCGCAATCGTCGAGCCCATCTGGATCGAGACGAACAGCACCGGCGCCACCAGGATGCCGGCGAGACCGCCGAGCACGGCCGAATAGATGAAGGTGATCATGATCATGGTGGAAACGGAAATGCCGAGCAGCGAGGCCATTTCCTTATCCTGCGAGGTCGCCTGCAACTTCTTGCCGAGCAGCGTCTTCTCGAAGAACCAAAAATTGAACAGCACCAGGAGGATCGTGACGCCGATGATCAGAAGATACTGGCTGTCGAGATAGACCGGGCCGAGCTGAATGCCGGGCGTATCGAACCAGCCCTGCAGCACCTGCGGCTGCGGGCCGTAGATCGCAAGCACCGAGTTCGACAGCAGGATCGAGGCGCCGATGGTGGCGATGATCACGGGCAGATAGGTGCGATTGCGCAGCGGATAATAGACGCCGAGATTGAAGATGACGCCGAACAACGCCATGCCGGCGAGCGCGATCAGGAACGACAGCCAGTAAGGCCAGCCGAGATCGACCGAGAACACCACCATCAGATAGGCGGCGACCATCGAGAACTCGCCTTGCGCGAAGTTCACCACGTTGGTGGCACGGAAGATCAGCACGAAACCGAGCGCGACCAGCGCGTAGACCGCGCCGATGCCGATGCCGGTAAAGAGCAGTTGGAGGACGAGATCCATGACGAGCGCTCGATCTGAGAATTGTGTCGCGGGCGAACGGCCTCTCCGAGGTGGCCCGGAGAGGCCGAACCGCTATCAATCGTTGAAGTCGATATGCTTGTCGTAGACGATCTTGCCCTTGTCGTTCTTCACGACATTGTAGCCGTGCAGACCGTCGCCGTTCTTGTCGAAATTGTACTCGCCCTCGGCGCCGGCGAACTTCTGCGTCGCGAGGATGGCGTCGCGGATCTTGTTCGGATCGGTCGAGCCGGCCTTGTTGATTGCCGCCGACAGGATGGTGATCGCATCATAGGGCCAAGCGCTCTGGTTGTCGGGCGCGGTCTTGTAGGCATCGCGATAGGCCTTGCCGAACGCCTTCGCCGCATCGCTTGAATCCTCGGCGAAGTCGGCGACGCCGTAGGTGTTGAACAGCGCGGGGCCGGCGAGCTTGGTCGAGGAGACCGCCACCACCGAGGGCGAGCCGACCCAGGGAATGTTGACGCCGAGCTGGCGCAGCTGCCGGGCAAAGATGCCGAGATCGTTCTCGAAGGTGAAGTAGGTGCCGAGCACGTCAGCGCCGGACTGCTTCACGGCCAGTACGACCGGGGTGAAGTCCTGACTCTGATTGGCATAGCCCTGGTCGAGCACCGGCGGCGCGCCGAGCTTGGTCAGCGCTTCCGAGAGCGCCTTGCCGCCCGCCGTGCCGAAGGCGTCGGTCGAATGCACGATCGCCCATTTCTTCTTGCCGAGCGTATTGACGCCGAAGTCGGCGATCACGCGGCCGGAATAATTGTCGTTCGGACGGAAGCGGAACAGCCAGGGATTGCCGGAATGGGTGAGGTCGGGATTGGTGCCGCCGATCATCACCGGCTTGCCGACCTTGATCACGTCGGGCGCCATCGCCTGCACCTGGGTCGAGCGGATCGAGCCGAGGAAGGCGACGATGTCGGATTGCGCGGCGAGCTTGGAGAATGCCAGCACGATGCCCGGATTGGTGGTCTGATCGTCCTCGATGACGAGTTCGACCTGCTTGCCGAGCACGCCGCCGGCCTTGTTGACCGCGGCCAGCGCCAGCTTGGCGCCGTTCTGGGCCCACAGCCCCTGCTCCGCCGCGGGTCCGGTCACCGGCACGCACATGCCGATCTTGATCGTCGCACCCTGCGCCCAAGCGCTGCGCATCAGCGCGGGTGCAGCGAGACCTGCCGCCAAGCTGGCGGAAAACTCACGTCTCGTCAGTTTCCATTCCATCCTCCCTGTGATGCGCCGAACTTGCTGTCGGCTGCGTTGAGACGAGCTGACGCGTCGATCTGTTGGCCCGTCCGCAGCCATCAAACGGCGCGACGAGCAAACGTGAGCACCGCTGCAGCGCGCAAGCCGTGCAACGGCGACCATCAATCTGGCGTTTGACCCAGCTAAACATGATTGCACATTGCACGCAATAGTCAAAAGTTCGCTGGCAGAGGTGCGTAAATGCCTGCTACGAGCGACCATGACGCGATCACGTGATAGTGTGGCCAGCGGGCAGCCATTCCATGTCGATTCCACGAGCGAAATCGCAAACCAGACGAAAACAGCCGGCCTACGCGCTGATCAAGAGCGCATTGGCAAAGCACATCCGCGCTGGTGACGTGCCACCTGGCACGGTTCTTTCCGAATCGGCGATCGCGACCTTGTTCGGCTCCAGCCGCTCTCCGGTGCGGCAGGCTTTCGAACAGCTCGAGCATATCGGCCTGGTGCGACGGTTCGACGGTCGCGGCGTCATCGCCGGCAAGCGCAAGGTCGACCCTCGGCGCGTCCCGATCACACCGGAAATGTTTGGGCTGACCGACGGCCCCGTCGATGCCGTGCGCAGCGACGCCTGGGATACGCTCTACTACAAGCTCGAACGTGAGATCATTTACCGGTCGCTGTTCGGACGCTTCCGCGTCAGCGAGCTCGCATTGGCGCGGCATTTCCGGGTGGGGCGCACGGTGGCGCGCAACCTGCTGCTGCGCGCGCAGGCGATCGGCATCCTCGAGAAGGGCGCCAAGGCGCACTGGTACGTGGTGCCGTTGGACGAGGACCGCCTCCGCGACATCTTCGAGGTGCGCGCAACGCTCGAGCCGCTGCTCCTCAAATCCGCGACGGCGACAATTCCTGCCGCCCTGCTCGACCGCATGGCGGAGCGGCTGCGCGAGGGGATCCAGCACCGCGACCGCGTCGGCGTCGGCGAACTCGATGAGATCGAAGGCGACCTCCATATCCGCTGCCTGGGTTACGGCGCCAATCGCGAGATGATCGAAGCCCTCAAGCGCACCCACTGCGCTTTCGTGATCGGCAAGCACATTCAGGTCGCCCTGACCGCGCCGCAGATCGATTCCTTCATGGACGAGCATCTGGTGATCATCGAGGCCTTGCGCACGCGTGACGGCGACGCGGCGGCAGCCATCTTGCGCCGCCATATCGAATGGTCCCACTCGAAGGTCGCGGGCTGGATTGCCGAATTCCGCGCCATCAACGTGATTTCGCGCGTGCCCTACATGGCCTGAGCGCGAATGCCGCGCATGATCGAAGCTACTCGTCAGCCTCGACCTCGGCGTCATCGGACGAGCCCATTCCGGCCAGGCTCGCTTCGAGCGCGCCCAGCATCTCCTGCAATTCGGCAAGCTTGCGCGCCCCGAAGCGCCGGGTGATCTCGGCATAGATCGTCTCCGACGTCGGCGCCACCGCCTCGATCAGCTTCAACCCCTTGGCGGAGATCGAAACCACCGCGCGCCGCGCGTCGTTCTCCGCTGCCTTGCGCTCGATCAACGCGCGGCCCTCGAGATCGCGAAGGATTCGCGACAGACTAGGGCCGAGCAGAAACGCCATGCGGGCGAGTTCGGTGACCTCGATCTCGTCGACCGCGGTGAGCGCGCGCAGGATCCGCCATTGCTGCTCGGTCAGCCCGTGATTGCGCAGCGACGGACGGAATTGCCGCATCACCGCCTCGCGGGCGCGAAGCAGCGACATCGGCAGCGAGCGCGAGAACTCGCGCATCGGGGTCCGTCGCGCCGCCACGTCCTCGCCCTGCCCAATGTCGTTCGAATTTTTGCGCGCCATTACCTAATCCTGCGCAACGAAATTTTGCGTTGCAACATGCCTTGATTCAGTTTGCGGGAATTCACTTAACATGTTAATCATCTCCCGACATCCACTTTTGTGTAGCACGCATGGCCCTCTCCAAGGACGATATCCGCGCTGCCGCCGAACGGCTCGACGGCGCGGAAAAGACCCGCAAGCAAATCCGCCAGCTCTCGCTGGAATACCCCCGCATCACCCTCGAAGACGCCTACGCGATTCAGAAGGCCTGGGTCGAGATGAAGGTGGCGCAGGGCCGCGTCGTCAAGGGCCACAAGATCGGCCTGACCTCGAAAGCGATGCAGAGCGCGCTCAATATCGACGAGCCCGATTCCGGAATCCTGCTCGACGACATGTTCTTCGCCGATGGCGGCCTGGTCCCGACCGACCGCTTCATCGCCACCCGCGTCGAGGCCGAGCTTGCCTTCGTGATGAAGCATCGCCTGACCGGGCCGAACTGCACACTGTTCGATGTGCTGAACGCGACCGATTTCGTGGTACCGGCGCTGGAGATCCTGGATACCAGGGTCGAGCGCGTCGATCCCGAGACCAAGGCGACCCGCAAGATCTTCGACACCATCGCCGACAACGCCGCCAATGCCGGCATCGTGCTCGGCGGCCGGCCGATCCGCCCGCTGGACGCCGACCTGCGCTGGATCGGCGCGCTGTGCTTCCGAAATGGCCAGCTCGAGGAAACCGGTCTGGCCGCCGGCGTGTTGAATCATCCGGCGACCGCGGTGGCGTGGCTCGCCAACAAGATCGCGCCGAACGGGCTGGCGTTGGAAGCCGGCCAGGTCGTGCTGGCGGGCTCCTTCATCCGTCCGATCGAGACCCGCAAGGGCGACACCATCCAGGCCGACTACGGACCGTATGGTTCCGTAAGCTGCTACTTCGCCTGACGCCTTCAGCAGGAGCGCTGCATGCCGCATTTCACGCTTGAATACTCCGCCAATCTCGACGATCTGGTCGACATGGGCGCGACGGTCGAACTGGTCCGCAAGGCCGCGGTCGAGACCGGCATCTTCCCGCTCGGCGGCATCCGCGTCCGTGCCGTCAGATGCGAGCACTACGCGATCGCCGACGGCCGCAAGAATTACGGTTTCCTCGACATGGTGCTGCGGCTCGGCGAAGGCCGCGATCTCGCCACCCGCAAGAAGGCCGGCGAGTACATCTTCAAGGCGCTATCGGCTCATCTCGATCCGGTCTTCGCCAACAGCAAATTCGCGTTGTCGTTCGACATGCAGATCAACGACAAGGAAACCAGCTGGAAACGCAACAACATCCACGACGCACTGAAGGTGGAGACGGTCAATGGATAAAGCGACAGCGAAATCGCCAGCCGACGTGTTCCAGGCCAACCGCGATCGCGCCGGCCCGCTGCTTGCAAACTTGAAAGCCGAAGGCATCGGCCATGTGATCGACGGCAAGATCGTGCCGGCGGCCTCCGGCCAGACCTTCGAGACGAGATCGCCGATTGACGGCACGGTGCTGGCGACGGTCGCACGCGGCAATGCCGAGGATATCGACCGTGCCGCAACCGCGGCGTCCAAGGCCTTCAAGGCCTGGCGCGACATGCCGGCGGCGCAGCGCCGCAAGCTGCTGCATCGCGTCGCCGATGCGATCGAGGCGCGCGCCGACGACATCGCCGTGCTCGAATGCATCGACACCGGCCAGGCGCACCGCTTCATGGCCAAGGCCGCGATCCGCGCCGCGGAGAATTTCCGCTTCTTCGCCGACAAATGCGGCGAGGCCCGCGACGGTCTCAACACGCCTTCGGACGAGCACTGGAACATCTCGACCCGCGTGCCGATCGGTCCGGTCGGCGTGATCACGCCGTGGAATACGCCGTTCATGCTCTCGACCTGGAAGATCGCGCCGGCGCTCGCGGCCGGCTGCACCGTGGTGCACAAGCCGGCGGAATGGTCGCCCGTCACCGCCGATCTGCTGGTCAAACTCGCAAAACAGGCCGGCATCCCCGACGGCGTGCTCAACACCGTGCATGGTTTCGGCGAAGAGGCCGGCAAGGCGCTGACCGAGCACCCCGCCATCAAGGCGATCGGCTTCGTCGGCGAGAGCGCGACGGGCTCAGCGATCATGGCGCAGGGGGCGCCGACCTTGAAGCGGGTGCATTTCGAGCTCGGCGGCAAGAACCCGGTGATCGTATTCGACGACGCCGATCTCGATCGCGCGCTCGATGCCGTCGTGTTCATGATCTACTCGCTCAATGGCGAGCGCTGCACGTCGTCGAGCCGGCTGCTGGTTCAGGAGAGCGTCGCCGGCAAGTTCATCGAGAAGCTGACCCAACGCGTAAAGGCGCTCAAGGTTGGCCACCCCCTCGATCCCGCCACCGAGATCGGGCCGCTGATCCATGAGCGGCATCTCGCCAAGGTGTGCAGCTATTTCGACGTCGCCAAGAACGACGGCGCCACGATCGCGGTCGGCGGCAAGCCGCATGACGGTCCCGGCGGCGGCCACTATGTGCAGCCGACGCTGGTAACCGGCGCGAACGCCAAGATGCGGGTCGCGCAGGAGGAGGTGTTCGGCCCGTTCCTGACCGTGATCCCGTTCAAGGACGAGCGAGAGGCGATCGAGATCGCCAACGGCGTGCAGTACGGCCTGACCGGCTATGTCTGGACCGGAGACATGGGCCGCGCGCTGCGCGTGGCGGATGCGCTGGAAGCCGGCATGATCTGGCTCAATTCGGAGAACGTCCGCCATCTGCCGACCCCGTTCGGCGGCATGAAGTCGTCAGGCATCGGCCGCGACGGCGGCGACTACTCGTTCGACTTCTACATGGAAACCAAGCACGTCTCGCTCGCCCGCGGGACGCACAAGATTCAGAAACTGGGAATTTAGCCAGCCGTCGTTCCGGGGCGATGCGCAGCATCGAACCCGGAACCTCGAGATTCCGGGTTCTCGCTTCGCGAGCCCCGGAATGACAATAAAATTGAGGGGAAACACCGATGCCCGTTCCGACACACGTTTTCGATCCGCCGTTCAACATCATCCGCTGCAGCCATGCCGTGCTCGACGTCACGGATCTCGACAAGAGCGCCGCCTTCTACGAGAAGACGGTCGGCCTCCACATCGAGAACCGCGACGACAAGTCGGTGTATCTGCGCGCCAGCGAGGAGCACCAGCATCACTCGGTGGTGCTGCGCAAGGCGCCGAAGGCGGCCTGCAACCGGCTTGGCTTCAAGGTCGGCGACGACGGCGACCTCGACAAGGCGGCCGCCTTCTTCTCCGAGAACGGCATCGCCTACGCTTTCGTCGACCAGCCGTTCCAGGGCCGCACCCTGCAATTCACCGATCCGTTCGGCTTCCAGATCGAGCTTTACGCCACGATGGAGAAGCGCCCGCATCTCTTGCGGCGCTACGATCTCTACAAGGGCTGCCATCCGCAGCGGCTCGACCATTTCAACGTGTTCGCCGCCGAAGTGCAGGACACCGTCGATTTCTACGCCCGGCTCGGCTTCCGCCTCACCGAATATGCCGAGGAGGACGGCGACAACGGCCGCATCGCAGCCGCCTGGATGCACCGCAAGGGCAACGTCCACGACTTCGCGATCACCAACGGCCGCGGCCCGCGCCTGCACCACATCGCTTATTGGGTACCGACCGCGATGAACATCGTGCATCTCTGCGACGTGATGGCCTCCTCCGGCTACCTCAAGAACATCGAGCGCGGCCCTGGCCGGCACGGCATCTCCAACGCCTTCTTCCTGTACATCCGCGATCCCGACGGCCACCGCATCGAGCTCTACACCAGCGATTATTTCACCGGCGATCACGACCATGAGCCGCTGCGCTGGTCGCTGCGCGATCCGCGCCGCCAGACGCTGTGGGGCGCGCCGGCGCCGCGCTCCTGGTTCGAGGAAGGCTCGACCTTCGCCGGCCAGGCGGTGCGCGAGCCGCGCTTCGTCGCCGACGTGCTGGTCGCGGACTAGTGCGCGCCTTCCTCCTCACGTCGTCCCTGCTTTCGCAGGGACGACACCAATTATGGGACTACTAATGCCCTCTCCTCGCCTCGCCACCTATTCCTTCAACGGCGCCACCAGCTATGGCGTCGTCACCGACACCGGCATCGTCGACCTCTCGTCGCGCTTCGCCAAGGACTATCCGACGCTGCGCGAGGCGATCGCCGCCGGCGCGCTGAGCAGGCTCGTGGAGGATGCCGCCAGGCGCGCGCCCGACCATGCGCTCGACGCAGTCGCGTGGCAACCGCCGATCCCGGCGCCGGAAAAGATCATCTGCATCGGCGTCAACTACCCGGACCGCAATGCCGAATACAAGGACGGCTCGGACGCGCCGAAATACCCGAGCATGTTCCTGCGGGTGCCGCGCTCCTTCGTCGGCCACAACACGCCGGTGGTGCGGCCGCGCATCTCGCCGCAGCTCGACTATGAGGGCGAGCTGGTGCTGGTGATCGGCAAGGCCGGCCGGCACATTGCGGAGAGCGCCGCGCTCGATCACATCGCCGCGATCACGCTCTGCAACGAAGGCACCATCCGCGACTGGGTGCGGCACGCCAAGTTCAACGTCACCCAGGGCAAGAACTTCGATTCCACCGGCAGCCTCGGCCCGTGGATCGTGCCCTACACCGGTGAAGAGCAGATCGCCGATATCCGCCTGACCACGCGGGTGAACGGCGAGACCCGCCAGGACGACCGCACCTCGCGCTTGATCTTCGGCTTCCGCTACCTCATCAACTACATCTCGACCTTCACGACGCTGGTTCCCGGCGACATCATCGTCACGGGCACCCCGACCGGTGCAGGTGCGCGGTTCGATCCGCCGCGCTATCTGAAGCCCGGCGATGTCGTCGAGGTCGAGGCCGAAGGCGTCGGCATCCTGCGCAACAGCGTCGTCGACGAAGCCACCTAACCTCACCAGCAAAGTGGACAGTGCCATGACCTCAACATCCGGCGGCGAAGCGATCGTCAACGGCCTCGTCGCCCACGGCGTCGACACCGTGTTCGGCCTGCCCGGCGCGCAGATCTATGGCCTGTTCGATGCCTTCCACCAGGCCCAGCTCAAGGTGATCGGCGCCCGGCATGAGCAGGCCTGCGGCTACATGGCGTTCGGCTATGCGCGCTCCAGCGGCAAGCCCGGCGTGTTCAGCGTGGTGCCCGGCCCGGGCGTGCTCAACGCCTCGGCGGCGCTGCTCACCGCATTCGGCTGCAACGAGCCGGTGCTGTGCCTGACCGGTCAGGTGCCGACGCAGTTCCTCGGCAAGGGCCGCGGCCATCTGCACGAGATGCCGGACCAGCTCGCGACGCTGCGCACCTTCGTGAAATGGGCCGACCGGATCGAATACCCTGATAACGCCCCCGCGCTGGTGTCGCGCGCGTTCCAGGAGATGCTGTCGGGCCGGCGCGGCCCGGCCTCGCTGGAGATGCCGTGGGACGTGTTCACCCAGCGCACCCAGGTCGCAGCCGTCAAGCCGTTCGATCCGTTGCCGGCGCCGCAGCCCGATGCGGACCGCATCAAGGCCGCCGCCGACCTGATCGCCGGCAGCAAGGCGCCGATGATCTTCGTCGGCAGCGGCGCCATCGAGGCGCGCGAGGAGATCCTCGAATTGGCCGAGATGATCGACGCGCCTGTCGTCGCCTTCCGCAGCGGCCGCGGCATCGTCTCCAACGCGCATGAACTCGGGCTCACCATGGCTTCGGCCTACAAGCTCTGGCCGAAGACCGACCTGATGATCGGCATCGGCACGCGCCTCGAGCTGCCGACGATGTCGCGCTGGCCCTACCAGCCCGCCGGACTGAAATGCGTGCGCATCGACATCGATCCGGTCGAGCTGCGGCGCTGGCCGGCCGATGCCGGCGTGATCGCGGACGCCAAGGCCGGCACCGCCGATCTCGCCGCCGCTGTGCGCAAGGTGGGCTACCGCAGGACCTCCGGCCGCCGCGCCGCGATCCGCGAGGCGACGGCCGCGACCGAGCAGGAGATCCAGCGCATCCAGCCGCAGATGGCCTATCTGAAGATCCTGCGCGAGGTGCTGCCGGCGAGCGCCATCGTCACCGACGAGCTGTCGCAGGTCGGTTTCGCCTCCTGGTACGGCTTTCCGATCTACGAGCCGCGGACCTTCGTCACCTCGGGCTATCAGGGCACGCTCGGCTCGGGTTTCCCGACCGCGCTCGGCGCCAAGGTCGCCAATCCGGACAAGCCGGTGGTCGCGATCACTGGCGACGGCGGCTTCATGTTCGGCGTGCAGGAGCTTGCCACCGCCGTGCAGTTCAAGATCGGCGTGGTGACGCTGGTGTTCAACAACAACGCCTATGGCAATGTCCGCCGCGACCAGCGCGAGCGCTTCGACGGCCGCGTCGTCGCCTCCGACCTGGTGAATCCGGATTTCGTGAAGCTTGCAGAATCCTTCGGTGTCGGCGCCGCGCGGGTCACCTCGCCGGATCACTTCCGCCCCGTGCTGGAGAAGGCGCTGGCCGACGGCGGGCCTTACGTGATCTCGGTGGAAGTGCCGACGGATTCGGAAGTCTCGCCCTGGGCATTCATCCATCCGGCGCGGAATAACTAAGCCAAACGCTCGTCATTCCGGGGCGATGCGCAGCATCGAACCCGGACTCTCGAGATTCCGGGTTCGTTTCGCGCCACGGGAATGACGACGCTAAGCGCTCTTCACCCCGCGTTGCAGCCGTGACGCGGCGATCACGAGCAGGCCGGCGCCGGCGACCGACCAGCAGGCGACCGGCGCCCATTGCACCAGCGGCGCATAGTCCGGCATCTTCTGCAGGCCACCCGCGACGGCCGCCATCCGCGCAAAGGTCGCAAGCGCCAGCGCCGAGAACACGAGGCCGGTGACCTTGCCTTCCGCGCCGGTCTCCCCGATCGCGAGCGCCGCGGACACCGCGCTCATCAGCATGCAGCCCCAAGCGGCCCCCGCCATGAATTGCGCCACGATCAGGACGTTGAGACTGCCGGCGATCTCGGCGGCGATGATCGCAAAGGCACCGAGCAGTCCCGCCGCGCCCATCACGATCAGGCCGCCGCGATGCTTGACGACGATGCTTGCCGGAAACATCGCGATGTTGAAGCCGATCCAGAATACCGGCATCAGCCATTGCAGCTCGTCCGCCTTGGCAAAGCGCAAATAGAACGGCGCGCTGTTGATGTTGAAGTGCAGCTGGTAGCCGAGCGACAGCAGCACCATCGATCCGATCAGGAACATCGGCACCGCCCCGAGCCGCTTCGCCGGAGGCGCCGGCCGCGCCGGCTGCGCCTCCGCCGCGATGCGGCGCTCGACGCCTGAGAAGGCGAGCGCGGTCAGCAGCAGCACCGCGCCTGACAGCACGAACGGCAGCCGTGCATCCTGGTTGCGCAGCACGACGCCAAGATAGGGCGAGACCGCGCCCGCGATGCCATAACCCAGCATCGCCAGCGCCGCGAGGAACGGCACCGAGGGTTGCGCGCGATACTTGCCGAGCAGCGTCAGCGGCGGCGCCCGCAAGGCCGACGACGTCACGGCCCAGATCACGATCAGCACGATCAGCCAGACCCTCGCGCCCGGCCCGGTGCCGGCGACGTAAGGCAATGCGACGAAGGCGGCGCAGGAGATCGCGGCAAGGATACCGACAAACAAGCCAAGGCGGCCGACCAGACTCGAAATCCTGTCGGCGGCCATGCCCATCGCCGTGTCGGTGACGGTGAAGATGCCCTGATCCATCATCAGGATCAGGATCACGGTCGACGGTGCGATGCCGACATCGGCGCATAGCTTCGGCAGATAGATCAGATAGGTGGTCCAGCCCAGCGTGAACACGAGCTGCAGCACGGCGAGATAGACGCCGGTGCGGTTGACGGCGCGGTCGGCCTTGGTGGTCATCCGCCAAGTCTAGACCACCCGGCGGTTCAGCGCACCTTGCGGAAGGTCAAATTGATGCGCTGGCGGCCGAGCACGCTGTGCTCGCCATCTGCGAGCGGTGCCACGCCGTGATAAAATAGCCGTGACGAGCCGCCCCACACCGCAACGTCGCCATGTTCGAGTCGATAGCGGCGCGGCGTGTCGCTGCGCTGCAGGCCGCCGAACAGGAAGATCGCCGGCAGCCCGAGCGAGATCGACACGATCGGTGCGCGGTAGTCGAGCTCGTCCTTGTCCTGATGCAGCGACAGTTTTGCGCCGGGGACGTAGCGATTGATCAGGCAGGCCTCAGGCGCGAAGCCGTTGAAGCCGGCTTCATCAGCGGCGTCGGCGGCGAGCCTGCGCAACACCTCCGGCATTTCAGGCCAGGGTTGTCCCGAGACGGGATCGATCGGATCATAGCGATAGCCGCTGGGATCGGAGACCCAGCCGACGCTGCCGCAATTGGTCATCGCGACCGACATGCGGTGGCCGCCCGGCGTGATCAGATGCCGGAACGGCGCCTGCTTGACGATGGCACGCAAGGCCGGGATCAGCTCGGCCTCGAACGGCCGGACAAAGCCGCGCAACAGCACCGCGCCATCCGCGATCGTCTCGCGCGATGGCCGGGCATCGCCAATGGTCTCGAACAGATCGGTGGCCACGCCTCTCTCGCACTCACTTCGCGTCGTGGAAGATCACACCAACGGTGTGGCGATGGCCGGAGCGAATCCTGCTGACGCCGTGGCGCAGATTGACACGATACGGTCCGCGCGTCCCCTGCACCGGGCGATGATGCACGGCAAAGGCCACCGCATCGCCCTTGGTGAGCGGCACCACCTCGGGCCGCGACTGCATCCGCGGCCGCTGCTCGGTCAGCACGAATTCGCCACCCGTAAAATCGCGCCCGGGCTGCGACAGCAGGATCGCGACCTGGATCGGGAACACATGCTCGCCATAGAGATCCTGGTGCAGGCAGTTGTAGTCGCCCTCGCCATATTGCAGCAGCAGCGGCGTCGGCCGCGTCTGTTCGGCGTCATGGCAGCGCTTCAGGAACGCCGCATGCGACGCAGGATATCGGATATCGATCCCCATCGTCTCGTTCCAACGATTGGCTGTCGCGGTCAGCCGCGTATAGAGCGCCGGCCGCAGCTCCGCGATCAGGTCCGGCAGCGGATAGGAGAAATACTTGTACTCGCCGCGGCCGAAGCCGTGACGGCCCATCACGATCCGGCTGCGGAACTGGCTGTCGTCGGGATACAGCGCGGCGATGGCATCGCATTCCTCAGGCGTCAGCAGGCCGTTGAGGACGGCGCATCCCTGATCGTCGAGGTCGGTCTTGATCTGGTCCCAGTCGAGCCCGTCGACGCGGGCCGGGATGCCGGTGGATGGGCGGGTAATGGTTTTGGCTGTTGCTGTCATGGGACGGAATCTGGCCCCTGATTGCGGCCCGCGCCACCCGATTTCCGGCAGGAAATGTCGGGGAACAGCGCCCCAATCCCGCTGTCGTCCCGGCGAAAGCCGGGACCCATAGCCACCGTCGTAATTGTTGAGATCGCTGGGGCTACAACGTGCCAACCACAACACTCTGTGGTTATGGGTCCCGGCTTTCGCCGGGACGACGCACGTGGAGAAAGCGTCGGTCATCTCCCTCACAACAACAACGCGGCGAGCAATCAGCCCCTCACCGGCAGCGTCACCACGTCGTAGCCGTGGCTGATCTTCCGCTTCAGCACCGGATCCTCCAGCTCGAACTCGAAGCGGCTGGCGGGGCGGATGCCGCCCTTGGCCGCGAAGGTGCCGCCGAACATGGCGCAGCCGTCGGGCAGCGCACCTTGGTCGAAGCCGCGCGCGATCAGGTCCTTCACCGGCAGCATGTGATCGAGCGTGCCTTCCTGGTAGAGCACGCGCTGGCCGCCGATCACGGCCCAGGAACGCAGCACCAGCTGGTCCCAGTGGCCGATCACGTCCTCGAGTTCCCACAGCTCCGATGCCATCGGCTTGTCGCACATCTGCTTCGACACCGTGACGCTGTAGCTCTCGACCTTGCGGTCGGTGTGGTCGGAGCCGCAGCCGACGAAGATGCGGCCCTGCCAGCCGATCAGCACGAACTCGACCTCGCCGCTCGAGTCCTCGCCGCAGACTTCGATGGCATCGGCGAAGGTGAGCCGGCGCGCCGAGCAGCGGTAGTAGATCGGCGTGGTCGCGGGCCGCGCGATGCCGAGCGCCTCGAGCTCGGCGATGTGCTTGTCGCGCGCCACCGGATCGCGGCCGGTCCAGCCGGCGATCACGGCCTGCCTGATTTCCAGTGTGAGCGGAGTGGCGACGCCTTTGTCGTCGACATTGAAGGTGAGATCAAACACGGATCACGGTCTCCATTCCGGCAGCGAGCTCGAAAATGCGCCGATCCGAACCGCCCGCGGCGGCGAGCATCAGGCCGACCGGCGCCTCGCCCTCGTGATGCGCGGGCAGCGAGATCGCGCAGCCGTCGAGCACATTGATCAGCGTGCAATTGCGCAGCGCGCGCAAATTCTCGGTGGCGAACGCCTTGTCGTCGGCGAGGCTGGCGATCGTAGGCGGCAGGTTCGCCGTGGTCGGCAGCACCATCGCATCATAGGGCGCGATCCGCTTCTCGGTACGGGCGATGAAGGAGCGGCGTGCGTTGAGCAGATCGATATAGTCGGCGGCCGGAAAGCCCTCGCCGCGCTGGATGCGCACGGCGACGCGCGGATCGTAGATGTCGCCCTTGCTGGCCAGCAGGAAGCGATGCCAAGCATAGCT
Organism: Bradyrhizobium sp. USDA 4502; assembly: GCF_054063355.1. NCBI lineage: Bacteria > Pseudomonadati > Pseudomonadota > Alphaproteobacteria > Hyphomicrobiales > Nitrobacteraceae > Bradyrhizobium > Bradyrhizobium sp. USDA 4502. Next base: position 1,389,463 of record NZ_JBSSGF010000001.1, on the reverse strand, counting down.
TTCGGCGGCGGCAAAGCCGCCCTTGGCGTTCATGACGCCGACATCGAGCAATTCGGGCACCTCGATCCGCTCGATCAAGGCGCCTGCGCGCGACAACGCCGCGAGCGCGCGCTCGAAGGTTTTCGCGACGGCCTCGTCGAGGTCGTCGAGAACGACCGTGGTCGGCACCGCGAGCCGCATGCCCTTCACCGGGCGCTGCGCGACCGGCATGACCGGCTGGTCGGCGAGCACCGCGTCGAGCGCGGCGCAGCAGGCCACCGAATTGGCCAGCGGGCCGTAGCTGTCGAGCGTGAACGACAGCGGCACGCCACCATCGAGCGGAATCCGGCGCTGCGTCGGCTTGTAGCCGACGATGCCGTTGAAGGCGGCGGGGATTCGGCAGGAGCCGCCGGTGTCGGTGCCGAGCGCGCCGAACGCCATGCCATCGGCGATCGAGACCGCCGCCCCCGAGGACGAGCCACCCGGCACGTGGCCGGCGCTCCGGTTCCAGGCGCTCTTCGGCGTGCCGTAATGCGGATTGATGCCGATGCCGGAATAGGCGAACTCGGTCATGTTGGTGCGGCCGATCACGATGAAGCCGGCGCGCTTGAGCCGCGCCACGACAGGTGCATCGGCATCCGCCGGCGCGGAATCCTCCAGCGCGCGCGAGCCCGCCCGCGTCACCTGCCCCTTGATGTCGAACAGATCCTTGATCGAAACCGGAATGCCGGCAAATGGCGACGGCGCGGCATTGGCCTTGCGCAGCCGGTCCATGGCGTCGGCGGCCTCGAGCGCGGCGTCGCGGTCGACACGGATGAAGGTGCGTTGGCCCTCGCCTGAGGGATCAGCGATTTTGGCGATGCACTGCTCGACGAGCTTGCGGGCAGAGGTCGCGCCGCCGGCGAGATCGGCGGCCAGGGAGGCGAGTGTCGGATTCTTGGGCATGGCTTTCACTTCACGGCTTGCACTTCATGGCTTGCAGTTGATTGTCGCGCGAACCGAGGCCGATTTCCAGCCCGCCGGCGCCTCACCTCGCATCACTTCAGCCCGAAATAGGCGCGGTGCAGCTCTTCATTGCCGCTCATCTCGGCAACCGTGCCGGAGAAGCGGATCCGCCCGCCTTCCAGCACGAATACGCGGGTGGCAATCTCGAGAAAACCGATATTTTGCTCCGCGATCAAGAGTGCCAGTCCGCGGCCCTGCAGGCTCGACAAGGCGCGCAGCACCTCCTTGACGAACAGCGGCGACAGCCCGGCCGAGGGCTCGTCCATCACCAGCAGCTTCGGCTCGGCCGACAGCGCCTTGGCGATGCCGAGCATCTTTCGCTGACCGCCGGACAGGCTGGACGCGGGATCGCGGCGCTTGTCGCGCAGCACCGGGAACAGGCCGTACAGTTCGTCGACCCGCGCCCCCGGATTGGCATGGCCCAGCGCCTGCGCGCCGACGCGGATATTTTCCTCGATCGACAGGTCGGGAAACACCGCAAGCTCCGACATGTAGGTCATGCCGCGCTTCATGCGGTCCGACGAGCGCATCCTGGTGATGTCCTCACCGCCGAGCTTGATGTGGCCGCTGCGGGCCTCGATCAGGCCGACCAGCGACTTCAGGAACGTGGTCTTGCCCGCGCCGTTGGCGCCGAGCAGCAGCACGGTCTCGCCGGGGCGGACGTCGAGATCGACGCCCCACAGCACCTGCATGGTGCCGTAGCCGGCATCGACGCCCCTCGTGTCCAGAAGCGACACCGCATCAGTGGGCATGCTCGCCTCCCAAAAATACCTCGATCACCTGCGGCTCGCGTACCGCGGTCGCCAGCGTGCCCTCGAAGATCTCCTTGCCCGCATTGAGCACGATGACGCGGTCGGTGATCTGTTCGATGAAGCCCATCAGATGCTCGACCACGATGATCGCCATGCCGGTCGCGGCCAAGGCCTTGATGCGGCCGGCGATCCAGTCGAGCTCCGCCGGGTTGAGGCCGGCCGCGAGTTCGTCGAGCAGCAGCAGCCGCGGCCGCGTGGCGAGCGCACGGGTCAAATCGAGCATCTTCTGCTGCGCGCTGTTGAGATCGGCGGCCGGACGGTCGGCGACCTCCTTCAGCCTGAAATCCTCAAGCAGTTCGGCAATCGACGGCGCACCGGTCGCGCCGCCATAGGCCAGCGCCACCTGGATGTTCTCGCGTACCGTGAGCGACAGGAACGGCTTCGGTACCTGGAAGGTGCGGTTGATGCCGCGGTGAACGAGCTTGTGCGAGGCGACGCCGCCGGCGGACGCGCCGTCGAACACGACCTCGCCGCCGTCTGGCGCATAGAGACCGGAGATCACATTGATCGCCGTGGTCTTGCCGGAGCCGTTCGGGCCGACCAGCCCGAGGATCTCGCCGGGCACGACGTGGAAGCTGAGGCCATCGAGCGCGTGGAAGCCGCCAAAGCGCTTCACCAGCTTCGAGACCTTGAGGATCGGGGTTTTCTCAGGGGACATGCCACCCCCTGCGGGTTGCCAGCGACACCAGTCCAGAGGGCAGGAACAGCACCAGCCCCATGATCAGGAGACCATAGATCAGCTGGAAATATTGCGGCGTGGTGAAGCCGATCAGATTGTAGATGCCGTAAAGGATCAGCACACCGACGATCGGGCCGGTGATGGTGGCAACGCCGCCGAACAGCGCGAACACGATCGCGAAGATCGAGAACTCGCCGGAGAACACGTTGTCCGGATAGAACACCGAGACGTACCAGGCGTAGATGCCGCCGGCGAGGCCAGCGACCAGCGCCGAGGCGAGCCAGGCAATCACCCGCATCTTCACGATATTGACGCCGGCCATCGAGGCCGACACCGCATCCTCGCGCACGGCCTGCAGCGCCAGCCCGAACGGCGAGTTCTTCAGATAGACCACGGCGCCGACCGTCAGCGCCATCACGACGACCGCGGCATAGTAGGCGTGGGTCGGGTTGAAGGTGCCGGTGAGCGACACGCCGTAGGGGCCCTTGGTGATCCCCTCCAGCGCGGGGTTGGCGACGAAATGCAGCACCGCGAGCGAGGCCGCGAGGTTGGCGATCGCGAAATACGCGCCCGACAGCCGCAGCAGCGGCGTCAGCAACAGGCCGAGCGCAACCGCCACGACGCCGCCGACCAGCACGGCGAGCGGCGCCGGTGTATGCAGATGCATCACCATGATGGCGAAGCCATAGGCGCCGGCGCCGAAGAAGCCGACATACCCGAACGGCAGATAGCCGGTGAAGCCATAGATGATGTTCACGCCTTGCGCGAGGATCAGGAAGATCACGAAGTTGAACAGCAGCAGATGGTTTTGATAGACGCCGGGCAGCAGTGCGAACACCACCACCAACGGCGCCAGGATGAACAGCAGGTGCTTCGAGGCGTTATGCAACGCGCACCCGCCTTCCGAGCAGACCGCTCGGGCGCAACAACAGGATCACGATCAACAACACATAGGGCAGCAAGTCGGCCCAGGAACTGAGATAGGTCTGCACCAGCATGTAGCAGAGACCGTAGACGACACCGCCGAGCGCGGTACCGAGCGGATTGCCGAGCGAACCCAGCACGACGATCGCAAACGACGTCACCGTCGCGTCGGCGCCGAACGCCGGCGTCACCGAGCCGAACATGAAGGGCGCGAACACGCCGGCGACCGCCGCGATGCCGAGCCCGATACCGAACGCCGCCGCCGAGACGCGATCGACGTCGATGCCGGTCGCCAATGCCTCGTCGCGCCGTGACATCACCGCGCGGGTCAGGGTGCCGAGCCGGGTGTGGTAGAGATAGAGGTAGACCAGCGCGATCGCGATCAGGCTGGTGATGGCCGCGATCACCCAAGGCGCAGGAAAACCCTGGCCGAAGATCTGGATCGGCCCTGCGCCGCCCGCCTTGCCGCCGAACCATTTCACCTTGATGGTCGTGAACACGGTGCCGAGCAGCCGGCTCTGGATCGAGCGCTCGCTGGTGCCGGCGAAGATCGTGGTGACGGCTTCGATCACCTGCGACAGGCCGAAGAACAGGATGATCGACAGCATTTCCGGATTGGCCGAGCCCTGCAGCCGCGGCACCAGCACCCAGTACAGCAGCACGCCCACCAGCACGAAGACCACGAAGGCGAGCGGCACCGCGAACAGCGGGTCGATGCCGGCGAGGCCGACCACGCCGAGCGCGATGAAGGCGCCGAGCATCAGGATGTCGCCATGCGCAAGGTTGACGATGCGCATGACGCCGAACACGAGATTGAGACCGATGCCGACCAGGCTGAAATACAGCCCGAACAGCACGCCGGCAACCAGCGCATAGGTCATGCTACCGCTCGCCGCCGAAGGTTACGCCTGCCGCACTCACCTGCATCACGGCGCCGGATAGATCGGCTTGCCGTTGGCGGTGTCGTGCGGATAGATCGAAATGAACTTGATGTGATCGTGCTCGTCGACCGTGAGCTGGCCGAGCGGCGTCAGTTCGCCGATCTGGCCGCCGGTCTCATCCAGCGCGAAGGTGCCGTCCAGCGTCTTGAGCTGGCCGCTGAGCGAGAACACCGCGCGGCGCAGCTCCATCTGGTCGAGGCTGGTCGCAACCGACAGTGTCTTCTCGATCACCAGCGCCGTGGTGTAGCCGGCCACCGCGTTGAAGCCGAACTCCATCTTGCCGTCGTTGTACTTCTTGGTCCAGGCGGCGCGGAAATCCTTCATGTTCATCCCGAAATTGACGGGATAGTCCAATTCGGACGGCGGCACGTAGGTCCAGATGTGCTCGAGGCCCTTGGCGCCGACATTCTTCTCGAGCAACTCGGTCTCGAGACCGGCATAGATCGCGAACAGCATCTTGAACTTGGTGCCGACGTCCTGGACGTTGCGCAGGAAGGCGATGTCGTTCGGCGCATAGCCGAAATGGATCACCGCGTCCGGATTGGCGTTGCTGATGTTGTTGATGATGACGTTGTAATTGGTGGTCTCGGTCGGAACGCCCTGGTCATAGACGATCTCGATCGGCGCGCCGGACTCCTTGACGAACTTGCGGAACGCGTTGGCCTGGGTGCCGGTGAACTCGTTGGTCGAATAGAGGATCGCGACCTTCTTGATGCCGAGGCCAGGGCCGTCATGGCTGATGAAGTCGGCGACCGGCTTCGGCCAAACCGTCGACACCGGATCGGCCATCAGCGCGATGTAGGGATTGTCCTTGGAGAAGAAGCTCGCGCCGGTGCCGGTCTGGTCGAACAGGAACATCTTGTGATCGCGCGCGATCGCAACCGCGGGCGCCGTCAGCACTGATCCGGAATCGGCGACCAGGAGATCGACCTTATCCTGGGTGACGAGCTGATTATAAAGCGTCGAGGCGGTCGCGGTGTTGCTCTGGTCGTCATAGGAGACGAGCTTGATCGGGATCTTCTTGTCGAACGCCTTCACGAACACGCCGCCCTCGGCGTTCTTCTGTTCGACCCACAATTTCAGCGAGCTGTAGACCGGCATCGAGATCGAGGCGTAGCGCCCCGAGGATGCGTAGAGCGTGCCGATCTTGATCTCCGACGGTGCGTCGGCGGCCATCGCCTGCGTGGCAAATGCGAGGCTGGCAGCGAGTGCCGCGCCGATGATCCTCAGCATGATATGTTCCTCCCGGCTATCTTGAACGTGTCTTGGACGTATCTTGGACGCGGCCCTTCTACGCGCCGGATCGGAGCGACACAAGCAGCGCGGCCTTAGCAATTGTGCGAGGGGCGGAATATGCGGCATGCGCGGGACACAGGCCGCTGCGCGGAGCATGGATGGACCGTTGACGGGCCTTGGTTCAATGTCGCATCAAGACTGTAACGATTTCGGGAGGAGACATCAGACATGGCCGAGCCCGCGCGCGCGAAACCAAAGCCGACACCGGAGACCCAGCATTTCTGGGATGGCACCAAGGCTGGCGAGCTGCGCCTGCAGCGCTGCGATGCCTGCGCCAATGTCTACTTTCCGCCGCGGCCGTTCTGCCCCTCCTGCGCCTCGCGCAAGGTCTCGATCTTCAAGGCTAGCGGCAAGGGCAAGCTCTACAGCTACGTCATCAACCACCGTCCCGCAGCGCCCGGCTTCACGCCGCCTTATGCGATCGCGGTCGTCGAGCTCGACGAGGGCCCGCGCATGATGAGCAACATCATCGATTGTCCGCAGACGCCGGAAGCGCTCGAGCTCGACATGCGGCTCGAGGTCGCCTTCGAGGCGCTCGACGACAAGATCACGCTCCCTTTGTTCCGTCCGGCAAAGGGATAACGCAATGCGCAGGAACCAGGTTGCCGTCGTCGGCGCGGCCGAAACCACCGAACTCGGCGTCATCCCGAACATGTCGCAGATCCAGCTGCACGCGGACGCGGCGCTGAATGCGATCGCGGACGCCGGCCTGAAGCTGTCCGACATCGACGGCTTCGCTACCGCGGTCGAGACCCCGCAGCAGATGGCGCACTATCTCGGCATCACGCCGACCTGGGTCGACGGCACCTCGGTCGGCGGCTGCTCCTTCATGCTGCATGTCCGACACGCCGCCGCCGCGATCGAGGCCGGCCTGTGCAAGACCGTTCTGATCACGCATGCCGAAAGCGGCAAGTCGATGATCGGCAAGCAGCCGCGCTTCACGCCCGCCGACAGCCTCAACGGCCAGTTCGAGGCACCGTTCGGTGTCTACGGGCCGCCGAGCATGTTTCCGATTCCCGTGCTGCGGTTCATGAAGACCCACGGCATCACGCATGAGCAGCTCGCGATGGTCGCGGTGGCGCAGCGCGAATGGGCGGCGAAGAACCCGCGCGCGACCATGAAGGATCCGATCACCGTCGCCGACGTCCTGAACTCGCGGATGATCGCCTATCCGCTCCGGCTGCTGCAATGCTGCCTCGTCACCGACGGCGGCGGCGCGCTGATCCTCACCTCGGCCGACCGCGCCAAGGATTTCCCGAACAAGCCGGTCTACATCCTCGGCACCGGCGAGAGCGTGGAAACGCCGATGGTCAGCCAGATGAAGACGTTCGACTCATCGCGCGCCTTCAAGGTGGCGGGACCCCTGGCCTTCAAGGAGGCCGGCATCACCCACAAGGACGTCGATCATCTGATGATCTACGACGCCTTCGCGCATCTGCCGCTCTACGGCCTCGGCGACCTCGGCTTCATGCCGTATGAGGAGACCGGCAAGTTCATCGCCGACGGCAACACCCGCCCCGGCGGCAAGCTGCCGCTCAACACCAATGGCGGCGGCCTCAGCTACATGCACTCCGGCATGTACGGCATGTACGCGCTGCAGGAGAGCGTGCGGCAGATGCGCGGCATCGCGCCGGCGCAGGTGCCGAACGCAAAGATCTCGGTCTGCCACGGCGTCGGCGGCATGTTCGCCGCAAGTGGCACGATCATCTTTACGAACGAGAAATAACAGCTCCGTCGTTCCGGGGCGCGCGAAGCGCGAACCCGGAACCTCGAGATTCCGGGTCTGGTGCTCCGCACCATCCCGGAATGACGGAGAGCAAACCAGGAGAACCGACATGGCAAAATCACTGCAGGATAAAGTCATCATCGTCACCGGCGCGGGGCGCGGCATCGGCCGCGAGATCGCGCTGCTCTGCGCGGCGGAAGGCGCCAAGGTCGTGGTCAACGATCCCGGCGGCGCCGCCGACGGCGGCGGCTCGAGCGCCGCGCCCGCCGAGGAAGTGGTCGAGGAGATCAAGAAGCGCGGCGGCACAGCGGTCGCCAATTTCGAGTCGGTGGCGGAAGCCATTCCCGCCAGCAAGATCGTGAAGACCGCGACCGATCATTTCGGCCGGCTCGACGGCGTCGTCAACAACGCCGGCATCCTGCGCGACATGATCTTCCACAAGATGAGCGTGGAGGCGTTCGAGGCCGTCATCAAGGTGCATCTGATGGGCTCGTTCTATGTCAGCCACGCCGCGGCGCGCATCTACCGCGAGCAGGAATCGGGTTCGTTCGTGCACTTCACCTCGACCTCCGGCCTGATCGGCAATTACGGCCAGGCCAACTACGCCGCCGCCAAGCTTGGCATCGTCGGCCTGTCGAAATCGATCGCGCTCGACATGGGTCGCTTCAACGTGCGCTCGAACTGCGTGTCGCCGTTCGCCTGGACCCGCATGATCGGCACCATCCCGACCGAGACCGACGCCGAGAAGGCGCGCGTCGAGAAGATCAAGCAGATGGGCCCGGAGAAGATCGCGCCGGTCTGCGCCTATCTGCTGTCAGACGCGGCCAAGGACGTCACCGGACAGATCTTCGGCGTGCGCATGAACGAGATCTTCCTGTTCGGCCAGCATCGTCCGGTGCGCTCGGTGCATCGCGGCGAAGGCTGGACGCCCGAGACCATTGCCGAGCACGGCATGCCGGCGCTGAAGGGATCGTTCGCCAAGCTCGACCGCTCGGCCGACGTCTTCACCTGGGATCCGATCTGAACTTGATCTGATCCTCCGATCTGATCTGACAGTTTTGTGAAATCGTCGCCTCCGCGAAACAGCGGGGGCGACACACTCTTTGGTTGTTTCATCATGGCGTGCCCGCATTGTGCCAGAATTGCGGGGGTATGATCGTCCTCCCGATAACAAAAAAGCCTGGGAGGACTTTCGTGACAAATCCAAGCAACATTCAGAAACACGAGGGCGACGGTGCGAAGGCGTTCGACCGTCGGACAATCTTGCGCGGCGCAACCGCGCTTGCTGCAACCGCGATGGCGGCATCCGATGCCGCAGCGCGCGACTTCGGCCCCAACACGGAGCCGCAGCGCTATCCCGATCCAGACATCGTCGTGATCGACGACAAGCGCTTCAAGGCCAAGGTCGGCAACACCGCGATCAAGCGGCTCTACACCGGCTGCCTGTGGGCGGAGGGCCCGGCCTGGAACGCGCAGGGCCAGTATCTGGTCTGGAGCGATATCCCGGCCAACCGCCAGTTGCGCTATCTCGACGATGACGGCCACATCTCCGAGCAATTCCACAAGCCGTCGAACGAGGCCAACGGCTCGACCTTCGATTTCGAGGGCCGCCAGATCACCGCCGAGCGCACGCGGCTGGTGCGCTACGAGCACGACGGAACCATCACGCCCTTGGCGGAGCAGGCCAATGGCAAGCAGCTCAACGGGCCGAACGACATGGTCGTGCATCCCAACGACAAGTCGATCTGGTTCACCGATCCCGGCTATGGCGCGATCTCGATCTATGAGGGCCAACTGGCCAACACGGGATCGAAGCAGCCCTACCAGAAGGAAGCCGTCTACCGCATCGATGCTGCGACCGGTCAGATCACCAAAGTCGCCGACGAGCCGTTCAAGCCGAACGGCATCGCCTTCAGCCACGACTACAAGAAGGTCTACGTCTGCGACACCGGCATCACGCACTATCCGAATGCCAAGAACATCGTCTGGCAGTACGACCTCAACGGCGACAAGCTCTCCAACCCGCGCACGCTGATCGACATGACGCTGGACGGCAAGTCAGGCTTCCCGGACGGCCTGCGTGTCGACGTCGACGGCAATATCTGGGTCGGCGCCGGCTGGGTCGGACCGGGCTACGACGGCGTGCAGGTGTTTGCGCCCGACGGCCAGCGGATCGGCCAGATCCTGCTGCCGGAGACCTGCGCCAACCTCACCTTCGGCGGCAAGAAGCGCAACCGCCTGTTCATGACGGCAAGCCAGTCGCTCTACGCGGTCTATGTCGAGACGAAGGGCGCGCACAACTGCTGATCTAACCGTCGTCCCGGCGAAGGCCGGGACCCATTACCACTGCAGTTGGTTGTTGAAGAAAGCTGGGGCCCACATCGTTCACGACACTCCCGGTCGTGGTTATGGGTCCCGGCGTTCGCCGGGACGACGCTGTGGTTACCCGCTATTCCGCAGTCCCGCCGAAATCCCGTTGATCGTGATCTGGATCCCGCGCAGCACCTGCTCGTCCGGGTTCTGCGCGCGATACTCCTTCAGCAGCTCGACCTGCACGTGATTGAGCGGATCCAAGTAAGGGAAGCGGTTGCGGATGCCGCGCTCCAGCAGCGGGTTGCCCTGCAGCAGCCGGTCATGCCCCATGATGTCGAGCAGCGTCTCGATCGACAGGTGCCATTCGCGGCGGATCTGGCCAAAAATCTTCTCGCGCAACGCGACGTCGGGCACCAGCTCGGCATAGCGCGAGGCGATCGCGATCGAGCTCTTCGCCAGCACCATGTCCATGTTGGACAATAGTGTGCGGAAGAACGGCCATTCCCGATAGAGCTCCTGCAGGAACGGCATACCCTGCTCCGGATGCTCGGATATCCAGCTCTCGACCGCACTGCCGAAGCCATACCAGCCCGGCAGCATCAGCCGGCACTGCGCCCAGGAGAACACCCACGGGATGGCGCGCAGGTCCTCGATCTCGCGGGTCTTCTTGCGCGAGGCCGGGCGGCTGCCGATGTTCAGCGTCGCGATCTCATTGATGACGGTCGAACCCCAGAAATAATCGGCGAAGCCTTCGGTCTCATAGACGAGGCCGCGATAGGCCTTGAAGGCGAGCGCGGAAATCTCCTCCATCGCCTTGAGATATTCGGGGCGCGGCGCGCTCTGCCGCGGCTGCAGCAGGCTGGTTTCCAGCGTTGCAGCGGCGAGGATCTCCAGATTGCTGCGGCCGACCTCGGCATTGGAATATTTCGACGAGATGATCTCGCCCTGCTCCGTGATGCGGATCTGGCCGTTCACGGCGCCGCCGGGCTGCGCGATGATCGCGTCATAGCTCGGGCCGCCGCCGCGGCCGACCGAACCGCCGCGGCCGTGGAACAGGCGCAGCCGCACGCCGTGGCGCTCGAACACCTCGACGAGGCCGATCTCTGCCTTGTAGAGCTCCCAACCCGAGGTGACGAAGCCGCCATCCTTGTTGCTGTCGGAATAGCCGAGCATCACCTCCTGCACGCTACCGAGACTGTCGACCAGCTTGCGATAATCGTGCAGCACCAGCATGCGGTCCATGATGCCGCTGGAGGCCTGCAGATCCTCGATGGTTTCGAACAGCGGCACGATGTTGACGGCGCTGCGGCCGGACGGATTGACGAGCCCGACCTCCTTCAGCAGCACCGCGACCTCGAGCATGTCGGACATGCCCTGGCACATCGAGATGATGCATTGGGAGATCACCTCCGGCCCGAACCTGGCATGCGCCTCGGCCGCGGCTCGGAACACGGCGAGCTCGCTTTGGGTCTCCTCGGAATATTTCACGAAGGGCGAGGCCAGCGGCCGTGCATTGCGCAGCTCGCCGAGCAGCAGGCTGACGCGGGCGTCCTCGCCGAGCGCCAGATAGGACATCCCCGGATTGGCGGTGTCGAACAGCTCGGCGATGGTGCGCTCGTGCACCGCCGAGTTCTGGCGGATGTCGAGCCGCGCCAGATGGAAGCCGAAGCAATCCACCGCCCGCCGCAACAGCCGCAGCCGGCCGCGCGCGATCACGCTGGAATTGTTCGCGATCAGCGAGCGGTTGAGCACGTCGAGATCGGCCTGGAACTCCTTCACGGTCGCATAGGGCTCGGCCTTGCCGACCGGCGGCCGCGTGGTCTCGACCTCGAGCCGAGAGGCTGTCGCCGCAAGCCTCGCATAGATGCCCGATACGGCCAGCCGATACGGCTCGCCGCTGCGATGCGGCGAGGTGTCGGGCGAACGCTCGGCGAGGCTCCGCAGCTCGTCCGAGACGTCGGCGAGATGCGCCGCCAGCGACAATTCGGCACCAAGCGCATGCAGCTCCTCGAGGTAGAAGTTGAGCGCCTGGCTCGACTGCAGGCGCAGCGTGCCGCGCATCACCTCCGCGGTGACGAAGGGATTGCCGTCGCGATCGCCGCCGATCCAGCTTCCCATCCTGAGGAAGGAAGCGAGTTCGCCGGCCTCGCCGCCCTCCTTGTTCAGGCGGTCCTCCAGCGCGCAATGCAGCCGCGGCACCTCCTGCAGGAAGGTGTAGTCGTAGAACGACAGGCCGTTGGCGACCTCGTCGAGGACGGTCAATTTGGTCCGGCGCAGCAGATTGGTCTGCCACAGCGTCACCACGGCGCGGCGAAGCTGCTCGTCGCTGGCCTCGCTCTCGTCCGGCGTCATCTGCAGCCGCTCGCGGCGGTCGAGCAGATCGGCGATCTCCATCTCGCGGTCCATCGTGCTCTTGCGGCGGACCTCGGTCGGATGCGCGGTCAATACCGGGCTAACCAGCGCGCTCCTGAAGAAGCCGCGCAGATCGGCCGGGCTGATGCCGGCCTGACGGGCATGCACCAGCGTCTGTTCCAGCGTGCTCGGCCGCGGCGCCCCGCTCGGGCCGCGGCTGCGCATCTGGCGGATGTTGTTCTGGTCCTCGGCGATGTTGGCGAGGTGGGAGAAATAGCTGAAGGCGCGGACGATCTGCAGCGTCTCGGCAATCGACATGCCGTCGAGGATGCTCTCCAGCTCCCGCCGCGCCAGCTTGTCCTCGTCGCGATGGAAGCGAACCGAGGTCTGGCGGATGCGCTCGACCAGGTCGAATACGTCGGCCCCTTCCTGGTCGCGCACGGTGTCGCCGAGAACGCGCCCCAAAAGGCGGATGTCATTCCGGAGCCGCGCATCCTCCTCCTGCGCAGCCGCTTCCAGAAGGCTGGCCTCTGCGGCACGTTTGGCGCGGATTTCGGTCTCGGACGGCATGGTCTGGGGAGGCATTACCTGGGGAGACATGGCTCGCTACTCCGGAGGCTGCCCGGCTCCTCCCGAGTGTGCGCTTTTTTTGCCGCAGCGCAAGATGAACTTGGTGGCGGTGCACACACACCAATGTCGTCCCGGCGAAAGCTGGGACCCATCACCACCGGCGGCTGCGGTCGAAGCAAGCTGGGGCCACTGCAGCGCGCAACACGGAGATTGGTGGTTATGGGTCCCGGGTCGCGCGGAGCCTGTCATCGGGCGGCGCTTCGCGCCGACCCGTTGGCTTGCCCGGGACGACGGGCTAGATCCTCCGCCCCGCCCGCTCCCAATAGGGATCGCGCAGCCGGCGCTTGAAGATTTTTCCGGAATCCTCGCGCGGCAGGCTGGTCTGGATCTCGATGTGCTTGGGCACCTTGTAATCGGCAAGCGCGGTCTTCAGCTGGGCGCGGACGGAGGCGATGTCGAGCGCGACGCCGGGCTGCGGCTCGACCACCGCCATCAGCGCCTCGCCGAATTCGGCATCGGGAATACCGAACACCGCGCAGTCGTGCACGCCGGGGACGGCATGCAGCACCGCCTCGATCTCGGCCGGATAGATGTTGACGCCACCCGAGATCACCATGTCGCGCTTGCGATCGCAGATGAAGACGTGGCCGTCGGCATCGATATAGCCGACATCGCCCGAGGTGATGAAGCCCTGGCGGTCGATCTCGGCGCGCTTCTCGGCCTTGTTGTGATAGGTGAAGTCGGGATTGCCCTTGATCCGCGAATAGATCTCGCCGATCTGGCCCTGCGGCACCTCCTCGCCGTCGTCGCCGATGAAGCGCAACTCGGCACCGGGCGAGATCTTTCCAACCGTGCCGGGCTTCTTCAGTGCGTCCTCGGAATTGGCGAAGGTCACCGCGCCTGACTCGGTCGAGCCGTAGAACTCGTAGATCACCGGCCCCCACCATTCGATCATGGCGCGCTTGACATCGGGCGGACAGGGCGCGGCGGCATGGATGATATGGCGCAGCGACGACATGTCGTACTTCCGGCGCACCTCCTCGGGCAGCTTCATCAGGCGGATGAACATCGTCGGCACCATGAAGATGGTGTCGATCCGCTCGCGCGCGATCAGCTGCAGAAACTCCTCCGCGTCGAAGCGCGGCATCAGCACCAGCGCGCCGCCGAGCTTGCCCGAGCGCAAGCCGAAGGAATTCGGCGCGGAATGGTAGAGCGGTCCGGGCAGGATCGCGCGTGCACCGGGCTTCAGGCCGTAGATCATCGCGCGCATTGCTTCCGCATTGGCGGTCTGCTCCGGCGTCGGCGCGAAGCGGCGCACGCCCTTCGGATGGCCTGTGGTGCCCGAGGTGTAGATCATGTTCTGCGGCTGCGGCACCACCGGGCCGTCATAGCGCGGGAATTGCGCCAGCCAGGCTTCGAAATTGATCGCGAAATCCGGTGTCGCCAGATGATCGGGATTGATCTTGTAGTTGGCGAGGATTTCCGGTGGCGTCGGCACGCTGAGCACGATGACGCCGGGCGGGATCGCGCCGCGCAGCGGATGCAGCATGTCGGCATGACCGATCAGGACGCGCGTGCCGGAATCCGTCAGCACATAGTTGATCTCCTCCGGCTTGAAGTGCCAGTTGATCGGCACGCCATAGGCGCCGAGCCGCATCGCGGCATAGGCAGTCTCGATGAAGGCGATGTCGTTGCGCATCAGCAGGCAGACGCTGTCGCCCGGCTTGACGCCGAGCCCGTTGAGGCCGCTGGCAATACGGTCGGCGCGCTCAGCCACTGCAGCGTGATCGCGCCGGCGACCGCCGCTGACGATGCCGAGGAAGGGCTGGGACGTTTCCATTGTCGTTGTCCGATCTTTCGTCGGGTTAAATGTCATTCCGGGGCGCGCAGAGCGCGAACGCGGAATCTCGAGATTCTCCGGTGCGCAATTGCGCACCATGGTTCGATGCTGCGCACCGCTGCGGAATGACTGCGGTCGTTACCCCGCATCCGCAAACCTTGGCGCGCGCTTCTCCAGATTGGCGCGCACGGATTCGGTCTGGTTCGGGCTGCCGAGCAATTTCTGCTGCTCGACCGATTCCGCGAGCAGCGCGGCCGCCGGGTCGACCGACAGATTGTTGAGCATGCGCTTGGCGGCACGGATCGCATCCGGGCTCTTGCCGGCGATCTCGCGCGCGACTTCGAGCGCCGCGGCGCGCGGGTCGTCGCAGACGCGGGTGGCAAGGCCGTAACTTTGGGCCTCCTGCGCCGAGAAGATGCGGCCGGTATAGGTGAGCTCGCGCAGGATGTCGTCGCGCACGAGGCTCGCCAGAATCGGCGTGCCCGCCATGTCGGGCACAAGACCCCATTTGATTTCCATGATCGACATCCGTGCATCTTGCGAGAGGAAGCGCATGTCGGCGCCGAGCGCGAGCTGGAAGCCGCCGCCGAACGCGACACCGTGAACCGCTGCGATCACCGGCACCGGAAGCTGGCGCCAGCCCCAGACCGCCTGCTGCGGGAAATTGGCCTTGCCGTGGGTGCGGACGGTGAGATCGCGCTTCTCGCCGCCCGGCACTCCGTTACCGCCGTCCTTCATGGCGGCGAAACGGCCCATGTCGAGCCCGGCGCAGAACGCCCGGCCCTCTCCGGACAGCACCACCACCCGAACGGCTTTTTCCCTGGAAAGCCGGTCGGTTGCGGCCACCAATGCCTCGAACATCGCGGCGTCGAGCGCGTTCATCTTGTCCGCCCGCACCAGGCGGACATCGGCGATACCGTCCGAAATCGATATCGAAACGCGATCTTCCATTGAAATCTCCTCCGCTGTTCCTTGTTGGCGCTTTACACAAAGGCCGTTGTCCGCTTTTAGTCAATCGACCAATTAACTGACAACCCCCGTGGAGGAAACGATGTTCTCTGATCAGCTTCTTGCCGGGCGGCGCATACTGGTAACCGGTGGTGGCACCGGCCTCGGCAAGTCCATGGCCTCGCGGTTCCTGCAGCTCGGGGCAGAGGTGCATATCTGCGGCCGCCGCAAGAGCGTCTGCGACGAAACCGCGACCGAGCTGATGGCCGAGTATGGCGGGCGCGTGGTCAGCCACGGCGTCGATATCCGCAACGCCATGGCGGTCGACGAGATGATCGAGGCGATCTGGACCACCAGCGGCCCGCTCACCGATCTCATCAACAACGCCGCCGGCAATTTCATCTCGCGCTCGGAAGAATTGTCGCCGCGCGGCTTCGATGCGGTCGCCAACATCGTAATGCACGGCACCTTCTACGTCACGCACGCGGTGGGCCGGCGCTGGATCGCCGGCAACCATCGCGGCAACGTGGTGTCGATCACCGTGACCTGGGTGCGCAACGGCTCGCCTTACGTGGTGCCGTCGGCGATGAGCAAGTCGGCGATCCACGCCATGACCATGTCGCTCGCCATCGAGTGGGGCCGTCACGGCATCCGCCTGAACACCATCGCGCCCGGCGAGATTCCGACCGAAGGCATGAGCAAGCGCATCAAGCCCGGCGACGAGGCCGGCGCGCGCACCAAGGCGATGAACCCGATGGGCCGCGTCGGCACCATGGAGGAGTTACAGAACCTCGCGGTGTTCCTGATTTCCGGCGGCTGCGACTGGATCAACGGCGAGACCATCGCCATGGACGGCGCGCAGGCGCTCGCGATGGGCGGCAATTTCTACCAGCTGCGCGACTGGAGCGACGACGACTGGACCAAGGCGCGCGAGTCGATCAAGGCCCAGAACGAGAAGGACCGCGCGGCGCGGGGCTGAGGCCCGCGCTTGCTCCTCAATCACTACTGTCGTCCCTGCGAAAGCAAGGGACCCAAACCACCGCTGCGCGTTGTTGAGCTCGCTGTAGCCCCAGCGTCGCGCCACATACAGATTCGTGGTTATGGGTCCCGGCCTTCGCCGGGACGACGATGTTGAAACAGCGTGGCCAATTCCTCCGTATTGTTTTTCGCGCGCGATGCCGCCACACTCCGCGCAACCAAAACAAGACGTCACGGGGGAAACATGTCCGACGCGCCGAAACTGACCAACCTTGCCGACATGGTGCGCGAGCGCGCCAAGAGCCGCGGCGATGCGCTGGCCTATGAATTCGAGGGACGGCAAACCAGCTTCGCCGGGTTCGACATCAAGACCAACCGCGTCGCCAACGCGCTGATCGCGATGGGCGTCGAGAAGGGTGAGCGCATCGCCTATCTCGGCAAGAACAGCGACTTCTATTTCGAGCTGTTGATGGGCGCGATGAAGGCCGGCGTGGTGATGGCGCCGGTGAACTGGCGCCTTGCAGGCCCCGAGGTCGCCTTCATCGTCGACGACTGCAAGGCCCCCGTCCTGTTCGTCGGCCTCGAATTCATCACGCAGGCGCGCAACATCAGCGACAAGCTGCCCAGCGTCCGCACCATCATCACGACCGAGGGCGGCGCGCCGGAATGGCCCGACTTCGTCGCCTGGCGCGATGCGCAGGGCGGCGACGACCCGCGCGTTGCGATCGAGCCGAAGGACATCGCGATCCAGCTCTACACCTCGGGCACGACGGGCAAGCCGAAAGGCGCGATGCTGTCACACGCCAATTTCCTCAACCTCGTGCAAAGCGGCAACGAGGCCGAGAAGCCAGAGTGGAACCGCTGGACCACCGACGACGTCTCGCTGGTCGCGATGCCGATCTTCCACATCGGCGGCTCCGGCTGGGGCGTGATGGGCCTCTATCACGGCGCCCGCGGTGTAATCGCGCGCGAGTTCGACCCGACCAAGGTGCTCGACTTCTTCGAGCAGTCCGGCATCACAAAGCTGTTCATGGTGCCGGCCGCGATGCAGTTCGTGGTGCGGCAGCCGCGGGCGCGGCAGGTCGACTTCTCACGCCTGAAATACATGCTCTATGGCGCCTCACCGATTCCGGCGGCGCTGCTGAAGGAGTGCATCGAGGTCTTCAAATGCGGCTTCGTGCAGATGTACGGCATGACCGAGACCACCGGCACCATCGTCGCGCTGCCGCCGGAGGATCATATCGAGGGGCTGGACCGGATGCGCTCGGCCGGCAAGGCGTTGCCTGGCATCGAGCTTGCGATCCTCGATCCGGACGGCAAGCCGCTGCCGCCGGGCGAAGTCGGCGAGATCGCCACCCGTTCCGGCTCCAACATGGCCGGCTACTGGAATCTGCCCGAGGCCACTGCGCGCACCATCGACAACGACGGCTGGCTGCGCACCGGCGATGCCGGCTACATGGACAGTGACGGCTACCTCTACATCCACGACCGCATCAAGGACATGATCATCTCCGGCGGCGAGAACATCTATCCGGCCGAGGTCGAGAGCGCGCTGTGCGACCATCCGGACGTGGCGGAAGCCGCCGTGATCGGCATCCCCGACGACAAATGGGGCGAGGCGGTGAAGGCGGTGGTGGTGATGAAGCGGGGAAAGACTGCGACCGCGGCCGACATCATCAACTTCACACGCGAGCGGATCGCCGGCTACAAGACACCGAAATCGGTCGACTTCATCCCGGCGCTGCCGCGCAACCCGTCGGGCAAGATTTTGCGGCGGAGCCTGCGTGAACCGTATTGGGCGGGCAAGGACCGGCAGGTGAATTAGCCCTCGCTGTCGTCCCGGCGAAGGCCGGGACCCATAACCATCGTTGTTCATTGTCTGTCGACGCTGGGGCCACATCTCGTTCAACCAATAGCCGACTGTGGTTATGGGTCCCTGCTTTCGCACTAGCGTATATACATATCCTCCGCAGTCTTTCCGGAGTCTTCTCAAAGAGTTGGCCGAAAACCGCAGAGAACTTACTCATCTGCACTAGGGTTGCGCCCGCCGATTTCGGCTCTCGCCTAGTAGCTAACCCCTTGATGATGAGTCGGTTTTCTAGCCTCGAAGAGATGTGTAAATGCCCTAGTGCTTTCGCAGGGACGACGGTGGAGGGAGTGTCGCACTTCACTTCTTCCCCGTCCTCTCCCGCAAGACGCGCCACCGCTCCTGCGCCTCTTTCGGCCAGACCTCTTTCCGATCGTAATACTCGGCGAACACTTTCGCGCCCGGCGGGAAAGTCACCCAGGGCTGCTTCGACGAAGTGAAGATGTGCGCATCCGGCGGGCACTGGCTCGGATCGTCCAGCGTGCCGACGCGGACGAAGCGAACTGCCGGTCCTGCGCCCGGATAGTTGCTCCACACCGCGACCTTGCAGATGGGGCAGCGCGCGATCTTCTGCCCCTTGCCGCTCGCCGAGGGCGTGTCGACGATCTCGGGCTCGGCCGCGATGTGCTCAACCCGCTCGGCCTCGTACAACGCGTTGAGCGCGTGCACGGTGCCGGTCTCGCGCTGGCACCAGGTGCAGTGGCAAGCGTGCACGATCAGCGGCCTGCCGGTCAGGCGGTAGCGGACGTTTCTGCAGGTGCATCCACCTTCCATGCTCATGCCGCCTCCTCTGCGTTAGTGCTTGCCGGCTCCCATGTAGCCGAACAGGAAGCCCGCCACCTTGCGCTTCTGGATCTCCTCGCTGCCTTCCGTGATGCGATAGCGGCGGTGATGGCGGTAGATGTGCTCGAACGGCTTGTGGCGCGAATAGCCCATGCCGCCATGCACCTGCATCGCGCGGTCGGCGGCTTCGCAGCACAGACGGTTTGCCCAGAAATTGCACATCGAGACCCGGTCGGACAGCGTGTGCTCGACCTGCGCCTGGGTCAGTTGATCCATCTCCCAGGCGGTCTTGCGGATCAACAGCCGCAGCATCTCGGCCTGGGTCGCGAGCTCGACCAGCGGCCACTGGATCGCCTGGTTCTCCGCCAGCGCCTTGCCGAACGGCTTGCGGTCGCGGGCATACTTCACGCTCTCATTGATGCAGTACACCGCAGCGCCGAGCGAGCTCGCCGCCTGGCGGATGCGGTTCTCGTGCACGAAGCATTGCGCCAGCGACAGGCCGCGGCCGACCTCGCCGAACTGCGCATCCTCCGGCACGAACACATCGGTGAAGCTGACCCGCGGATGGTCGGTCGGCATGTTGAAGGTCCACATATACTCTTCGACCTTCACCCCCGCCGATTTCGCCGGCACCAGGAAGCAGCTGATGCCGCGCGCGTCGCCGTCATTGCCCGAGGTGCGGGCAAACAGCGCGCAGTGCGTGGCGACATGCATGCCTGTCGTCCACATCTTCTCGCCGTTGATGATCCAGCCCTTGACGTTGTCGCGCGTGGCCTGAACCGCTTTGGTTTCCATATGGGTGGCGTCCGAGCCGTGCTCGGGCTCGGTCAGACCGAACGTGATGCGGTACTTGCCGGTGATCGAGCCGTCGATCATCGCCTTCTGCTCGTCGGTTCCGTAGCGGTCGAGCATGGTCACGATCGGCAGATTGCCGACGATCGAGTGTTCGTTCTGCAGGTCGTTGTGCAAACCGAGACCCTTTGAGGCAAAATGTTCGCGGATCACGGCCATCCACAGGTTGGAGCCGTCCTTGCCGCCATAGCGCTTCGGGATCGCGAAGCGCAGATGGCCGGCGGCATCGGCCAGGTTCTTGGCCTTGCGCAGCAAGAGCTCCCATTCATGGCGCGGCAGGCCGCCCTTGTCGAAATCGGTGCGCGCCCATTCACGGCGATGGTCGAAGAAGCGGATGTTGTCGTCAGCCTCTTCCAGAGGCTTGATCTCGCGTTCGATGAAGCGATCGAGCTCGGCGAGATAGGCTGTCAGGTCAGCCGGCAAGTTGAAATCCAAGGCGGTCTCTCCCGGAAATATTGTTGATTCTGATTTTGCGTCTAGACGCTGTCGCGCATCCGCGTTCGGATTGATTAAGGTGAGAAGCCTGTCGCCAAGTCAAGCAGGCGAGCGAGGCTTGCACGCGCGGTCGCCTTGCGTAATTGGATGGCACGGAACGACGCGCAGGCGCTAGGATATCAGCAATATTCTTCGCCGCAGAAAATCGACGGGAGCAAACATGGATCTGAAATTCTCCAAGGTGACGCGCAAGGGTCCCATCACCATCGTGACGCTGTCGCGGCCCGAGGTCTACAACGCGCTGCATATCGACGCGCATTTCGAGCTCAACAAGGTGTTCGACGAGTTCTCCGCCGATCCCGAGCAGTGGGTCGCGGTCGTCACCGGCGCCGGCGACAAGGCGTTCTGCGCCGGCAACGATCTGAAATGGCAGGCCGCCGGCGGCAAGCGCGGCTGGGACAAGGGCGGCTTCGCCGGCCTCACCACCCGCTTCGACTGCAACAAGCCGATCATCGCCGCCGTCAACGGCGTCGCGATGGGCGGCGGCTTCGAGATCGCATTGGCATGCGACCTGATCATCGCTTCCGAGAATGCGACCTTCGCCCTGCCCGAGCCGCGCGTCGGCCTCGCAGCGCTGGCCGGCGGCCTGCACCGGCTGCCGCGCCAGATCGGGCTGAAGCGCGCCATGGGCATGATCCTGACCGCGCGCCATGTCAGCGCCAAGGAAGGCCTCGAACTCGGCTTCGTCAACGAGGTGGTGCCGCAGGGCGAGGCACTGGCAGCCGCCGAGCGCTGGGCCGAGACCATCACCAAGAACTCGCCGATGTCGATCCGCGCCTCCAAGCAGGCGATCCAGAAGGGCCTCGAAGTCTCGCTGGAGCAGGCATTGGCCGAGCAGCGCGAATATCCGGCGGTGAAGGCGATGGCCGCCTCGCAGGATTATATCGAGGGCCCGAAGGCGTTTTCGGAGAAGCGCTCGCCGAAGTGGCTCGGGCGGTGACACGTCCCTTCTGTCATTCCGGGGCGATGCGAAGCATCGAACCCGGAATCTCGAGATTCCGGGGCTGGTGCTGACGCACCATCCCGGAATGACGGCGATCCTGTCATGACGACGTAGGATGGGTAGAGCGCAGCGAAACCCATCGACGCTTGCCGCGTGTCGTGATGGGTTTCGCTTCGCTCTACCCATCCTACTTTTCGAGCTCCCGCTTGTATGACGCGTAGTTCGGCTGGTCGACGGCGAGCTTGTCCAGCGTGGTCTGCCAGAGATGCTCCGATAGCCCCGGCGTTTTCAGATCGACCTCGCCACCTGCGATCTTCTTTGACAGCACGCGGTTCAGCTCCATCAGCGTCCCGTCGGTGCCCAGCAATTGCTTCAGCCGCGCGGCCTCGGTCGCATCGCCGGCCTCGGCGAGCGCGAGCTGCCGCGTCACCAGGTCGAGCGCGTTGATGCCGACGCGCAGCTTGAAGCCGTTGTGCCCCTTGATCGCGGGCGCGATCTCGCTGCGCAGGAAATCGGCGACGGCCTTGATCAGTTCGGTGGGTGTCGGTTCGTCCTGCATGTCACTTGCTCTCTTTCTTGCGCATGATCGATTCCGAAAACCGGTCTCCACGTTTCGGGATCATGCGCGCGGCGCCAGCAACCGCAGCAGATCGATCTCGGTCTCCGACGCGCGCCGCCCGATCATCGCGCGCTCCATCGAGTGATCCGGGCCACTTCGGAAGCGCTGCATCATGCCGCAGCACATCACGCCCCAGCGCAGCGTGCCCATCACTTCCCAGAACATCACGCGCTCGGGGTCCGCCTTGCGGCCGGCTTCCTCATAGCCCGCGAACAAATCTTCGCGCGTGCCGAAACCGCCGACCGGCTTGTCGATCTCGCCGAAGCGCCATGAGTTGACGCAGATCCATCCGAGATCCTCCATCGGATCGCCGGTATGCGCGAGCTCCCAGTCGAGCACCGCGCGCACCCCGTCGGGACCGATGATCAGATTGCCGTGGCGGAAATCGCCATGCACCAGCGTCATCTCGGACGACGGACCGGGATCGTGATCGCGCAGCCAGCGCAACGCCAGCTCGAACACCGGCCGCGGCCAGTTGAAGCTGTGATATTCGCGGGCGATATCCTCGATCTCCTTGGTCGCCGTCAGACTGCGCAGCTTCGGCAGCTTGGCCTTCGGCAGGCCATGGATGCCGGCGATGACGCGGCCGAGCTGGCGGGCGAGAATCGGCCGCGCGCCGGCAAATCCCTCGTCGCGCAAAATTTTCCGCGCGATGGTCTCGCCTTCGACCCGCGCCATGATGAAGCCGCGGCCAAGGCCGTCCTCCGGCCTCAAGACATGCATCACCTTCGGCGACGGCAGGCCCGCGTCATGCGCGAGCTGCATCAGCGTCGCCTCGGCATCGAGGCCGGCGGCGCGGCCCGGAGCGGCACCGTAGCCCGGCGGCGCGCGGCGCAGGATCGCGCCGACAGTGCCGTTCGGGTGCACGATGTCGAACGACCAGGTCTCCTGGCTGGCGCCGCCGGAGAGTTTTGCCGCGCCGGTGACGCCGGTTGCGCCTGGATGAAACGAGGCGACGCAGCGGGTGAGCTCGGTCTCGATCATTTGCCCTTGAACTTCGCCGGCCGCTTCTCGAGGAATGCGGTGACACCTTCCTTGAAATCCTCGGCGCTACCGGCAAGGCGCTGCGACTCGAATTCCAGATTGAGCTGATCCTCGAGGGTATTTTCCGGGCTGTCCCAATAGAGCTTGCGGATCAGCGACAACGCCACCGTCGGGCCGTTGGCGAGATCGTGCGCGAGCTTCATGGTTTCTTCCATCAGCGCGGCGTCGTCATAGACGCGGTTGACGAGACCCCACTCCAGCGCCTTCTCGGCCGGCAGCCGCTCGCCGAGCAGCGACAGCTCGACCGAGCGCGCCTTGCCGATCAGCCGCGGCAACAGCCAGGTCGAGCCGCAATCCGGCACCAGGCCGATGCGGCGGAACGCCTGCAGGAAATAGGACGAGCGCGCGCACAGGATGAGGTCGCCCATCAGGGCGAAGCTCATGCCGGCGCCGGCGGCCGGGCCGTTCACCGCCGTCACGATCGGACAGTGCAGCTTACGCAATCGGCGCAGGAACGGATGGAACGCGGTCTCCAGCGCCGCGCCGGCATTGCTCTTGCCGGGCTTCTGCTGGTTGCGGCCCTGCAGATTGGCGCCGGTGCAGAAGGCACGGCCCGCGCCCGTGATCACCAGGCAGCGCACCTCGTCGCGCTTGTCGTCGATCGCATCGAGCGCCTCGGCAAGCCCGCCCAGCATGTCGATCGAGACCGCGTTCATGACTTCCTGGTGGTCGAGCCTCAGGATCGCGACCGATCCGTCGAAGTCGAGCGTGACGTGTTTGAACTGCATGGTTTCCTCTTCACCTTGTTTCGGCGGCGGGTACCGCGGTAGGTCGATGCTTCGACCCATATTTGATTTTTGTGCCGGGCTTGTCCATGGTCGGCGGCAAGCCCATCCGTGAACGCGTGATTAGCGCGCACCAAACCAAATGGAAACCCCAATGAGTGGCATCTTCGATCTCACCGGCCGCGTCGCTGTCATCACCGGCGGCAATGGCGGCATCGGCCTCGGCATCGCGCAGGCGCTGAACGCCGCCGGCTGCAACGTCTCGATCTGGGGCCGCAACGCGGAAAAAAATGCCAACGCCGCGGCCTCGATGAAGGCCGGCCCAGGCAAGGTCGCGACGCAATTCTGCGACGTCAGCGATCCCGGCTCGGTCAAGACCGCGATGAAGGCGACGCTGGACACCTTCGGCCGCGTCGACGGCTGCTTCGCCAACGCCGGCATCGGCGGCGGCGGACGTAGAGCCTTCATCGACCGCACCGAGGAGGAATGGCGCAAGATGTTCGCGACCAATCTCGACGGCGTGTTTCACGTATTCCAGGCTGCGGCACGCCACATGACCGACCGCGCCGAGGCCGGCGACAAGTTCGGCCGGCTGGTCGCGACCTCGAGCCTCGCCTCGCTGTTCGGCACCGCGCGCAACGAGCACTATGCCGGCACCAAGGCGGCGCTGAACGCGCTGTGCCGCGCACTCGGCGTCGAGCTCGCGCGCCACGGCGTCACGGCGAACGCGATCCTGCCCGGCTGGATCAAGAGCGACATGACCGCCGGCATCATGGCCAACGACAAGTTCGTCGCCAATGTGATGCCGCGCATCCCCCTGCGCCGCTTCGGCGAGCCGAGCGATTTCGGCGGCATCGCCGTCTACATCATGAGCAAGGCGTCGTCCTATCATACGGCGGATTGTTTTGTGATCGACGGCGGGTACACGGCGTTCTAGCCCGGCTCTTGCCGCATCAACGCCGTCGTCCCGGCGAAGGCCGGGACCCATACGCCGCGGCGGATGTTGTGAACGGGACTCGTCGTACCAGCATCGCACCACAAATGACATCGGTGGTTATGGGTCCCGGCCTTCAACGGGACGACGCTGAATATGTGGCGCGCGGTTGAGTCATACATCCGCACCCTCGCGGCGCAGTTGCGCGGCGTGGAATGACGGCCGGAGAGCGACGGATAGAACAACGCGCGACGCAGCGTCGCTTCCGTCGCGGCAAAACTGCTGCTAGCGTTTGAGCCGCAAGGGACGCAATGAGGCGGCTTTTAACAAGCAGGGAGGATATTTCAGATGTTTTCACACGTGATGGTTGGCACCAACGATCTGGACAAGGCCGAGGCGTTCTATGATGCGCTGCTCGGCACGCTCGATGTCCGGCCGGCCCGGGTTGACGGTCACCGCATCATGTACCTCACCAAGGCCGGCATTTTCATGGTGTCCAAGCCGATCAACGGCGAACCGGCGACGCATGCCAATGGCGGCACGATCGGCTTTGCCTGCTCTTCGCCGGAGCAGGTCCATGCCTGGCACGCGGCCGGCGTCGCCAATGGCGGCAAGCCTTGCGAGGACCCGCCGGGCGTACGGGAAGGTTCTGGCGTGAAGCTCTATCTCGCCTATCTGCGCGACCTCGACGGCAACAAGATCTGCGCGATGCACCGGATGAGCTAACCGGCGTCCGCCGGAATCTTTCACGCTGCACGCGGCGGCGTTCAAACAACGTTTGAAACGCCGTCGCTAAATTCCGCGATGCGGTAGAGGTGATTGGAAAATCGGTACTCGCGCTTGGCGTCGCACGCGTCTATTGTCCGCCGCGAAACGCGCCTTCGCGAGGGAGAAAAGACAGTGAAACATGCCTATGTGCCGCGCACCACGAACTACACGCTCAGTCCAGGCGACGAGCTCAATGACCTGCGCATGTCGGACAAGGTCCGCCCGCTCTACGACCATGTGAAGCAGTTCATCCGCGACACGGTCGACCCGATGTCGGTCGAGTTCTATCGCGCCGGCGAGAAGAAGACCAATCGCTGGAGCTTCACGGACGAGCAGCTCGCGATCCTGCAGAAGGCCAAGGACAAGGCCAAGGAAGTCGGCCTCTGGAACTTCTTCCTGCCCGATGCAGAAACCGGCGAAGGCCTCAACAACCTCGACTACGCCTACATCGCCGCCGAGCTCGGGAAGAGCCCGCTGGCCTCCGAGACCATGAACTGCTCGGCGCCCGACACCGGCAACATGGAGGTGCTGGAGCGCGTCGGCACCAAGTCGCAGAAGGAGAAGTGGCTGAAGCCGCTGCTCAACGGCGAGATCCGCTCGGCCTACGCGATGACCGAGCCGAACGTCGCCTCCTCCGACGCCAAGAACATCTCGACCACCGCAAAGCTCGTCGGCGACGAGTGGGTGATCAACGGCGAGAAGTATTACATCTCCGGCGCCGGCGATCCGCGTTGCAAGATCATGATCGTGATGGTGAAGACCAATCCCGACGCGGCGCCGAGCAAGCAGCAGTCGCAGATCCTGGTGCCGATCGACACCCCCGGCGTGGAGATCCTCGGGCCCATGCACGTGTTCGGCCATGACCATGCGCCGCGCGGCCACATGCATCTGCGCTTCAACAATTGCAAGGTGCCGAAGGAGAACATGCTGCTCGGCGAAGGCCGCGGCTTCGAGATCTCGCAGGTTCGCCTCGGACCGGGCCGCATCCATCACTGCATGCGCACCATCGGCAAGGCCGAGAAGGCGCTCGACATGATGGTGCAGCGTGGCCTGACCCGCGAGGCCTTCGGCAAGAAGATCGCCCATCTCGGCGGCAACATGCAGATCATCGCCCAGGCGCGTTGCGAGATCGAAGCGATGCGGCTGATGGTGCTGAAGGCGGCCAAGGCGATGGACGTGCTCGGCAACAAGGAAGCCCGCGTTTGGGTCTCGATGGTCAAGGCCATGGTGCCCGAGCGCGCCTGCAAGGTGATCGACCAGGCGATCCAGATGCACGGCGCCACCGGCATCTCGCAGTGGTCCCCGCTCGGCGAAATGTACCAGGACGTCCGCCATCTCCGCTTCGCCGACGGTCCGGACGAGGTGCACTGGATGGTGGTCGGCCGCCACGAGCTGAGCATGCCGTAGTCGCTTCTTCTCCTTCTCCCCGCTCTTGCGGGGAGAAGGCCGGGATGAGGGGCCGCCTCCGAAAGCACGGTGAGAGATAGTCTCGCGGAGAATCCCCCTCACCCGGATCGCATCTGACGATGCGATCCGACCTCTCCCCGCAGGCGGGGCGAAGTAAGGGAAGAGCGCTCCAAGGAACAAACAAGCAAGTCTGCAAGGCGGGTTCGCGCGAGCGTGTCCCGCCTTTTACTTTGCTGTCCGGTCGCGGCGGGTTACGCTCCCCTAACCCGCCCTACGAACTTCCGGACATTCCCATGGAATATTCCCCAAGCGACCTCACCCAGCGCGAACGCTACAAGGTGCTGACCTCCTTCGTGCTGCCGCGGCCGATCGCCTGGGTGACGAGCACGAGCGCGGACGGCGTGGTCAATGCGGCGCCGTTCTCGTTCTTCAACGTGTTCTGCGAAGATCCGCCGCTCTGCATGTTTGCGGTCAATCGCCGGCCCGACGGCCGCGAGAAGGACACGTTGGTCAACATCCAGCGTCTCGGCGAATTCGTGGTCAACCTGACCGACGAGCCGCTGGCGCGCGCGATGCATGAGACCTCCGGCGACTTCCCGCCCGAGGTCGGCGAGCCTGATTATCTCGGCCTCAAGCTCGCGCCGTCGAGCAAGATCGCGGTGCCCCGGCTTGCGGATGCGCCGTTCGCGATGGAGTGCAAGACCTGGAAGCTGATCGACGTCAATGGCGACCGCCAGCTGATCATGGGCGAAGGCATCCATTTCCACATCCGCGACGAATTGTGGGACCGCGAGGCGATGCGCGTCCACATGGAGCGCTATCACCCGATCGGCCGCATGTTCGCCGACCGCTATTGCCGCACCGACGACCGCGTGGTGTTCCCCGCGGCCGAGGGCGCAAAGAAATAGAGGATCAGACAATGAGCGAAACATTCCGCGACAACGAAGCGCAGAGCCGGTTCGAGCTCGCCGTCGACGGCTCAACCGCCTTCGTGGTCTACCTCAAGACGCCGGACACGATCACGCTGGTTCACACCGAGGTGCCGGCGGAGCTCGGCGGCCGCGGCATCGGCTCCAAGCTCGCCCGCGCCACGCTCGACGCCGTCCGCGCGCAGGGCATCAAGCTCGTCGTGAAATGCGAATTCATCCAGGGCTTCATGAAGAAGCATCCGGAGTATGACGATCTGTTGGGGTGATCGCAGGGCGGGTTGGCAAAGCTGTCATTTCGTCATGGCCGGGCTTGTCCCGGCCATGACGCGTTTCGTCACGACGCCACCGGCTCGCCGACCTTGTCCTGCGTCTTCGTTTCGAAATCGCTGGCGTCGTGGCGCTCATGGAGCTGGCTCGACGGCTCGCCCCAGGTGCGGTTGACCATGCGGCCGCGCTTCACCGCGGGCCGTGCCGCGATCGCATCGGTCCAGCGCTGCACGTTCTTGTAGTCCTGGACCGAGAGGAATTCGCCGCCGCCATAGAGCAGACCCTTGGCAAGGCTGCCGTACCACGGCCACACCGCCATGTCGGCGATGGTGTAGACATGGCCCGCGAGATATTCGTTGTCGGCGAGCCGGCGGTCGAGCACGTCAAGCTGGCGCTTCACTTCCATCGCGAAGCGGTCGATGGCGTATTCGATCTTGGTCGGCGCATAGGCGTAGAAATGCCCGAAGCCGCCGCCGAGATAGGGCGCGGCGCCCATCTGCCAGAACAGCCAGGAGAAGGTTTCGGCGCGGGTCTTGACGTCGGTCGGCAGGAACGCGCCGAATTTTTCCGCGAGGTAAACCAGGATCGAGCCCGACTCGAACACCCTGACCGGCTCCTTCCCGCTGCGGTCCATCAGCGCCGGAATCTTCGAGTTCGGATTGACCGCGACGAAGCCGCTGCCGAACTGGTTGCCGTCGATCTTGATCAGCCAGGCGTCGTATTCCGCGCCCTTGTGACCCGCCGCCAGCAGCTCTTCCAGCATCACGGTGACCTTGACGCCGTTCGGCGTCGCCAGCGAGTAGAGTTGCAGCGGATGGCGGCCGACCGGCAGTTCCTTGTCGTGTGTGGGACCGGCGATCGGACGGTTGATGCTGGCGAAGCGCCCGCCGCTTTCCTTGTTCCAGGTCCAGACTTTCGGCGGCTCGTAGGCAGGAATGTCATTCACGTCGTTGGCTCCCGATTCATGTTCTTGCCGGGTGGCGCGGCGGCCGCCGTGCCCATCCCATGTCCGCACTAGATGGTGCGCGGGCTGCGCTTTGCCCACCCCGCGCGATCGCATTTTCTATCCAGCGGAATGCACCGCGAGGGATGCAGCCGGAGCAGCGCCTGCACGCAAGATCGCCGTGGCCGAAACCCGCTTGGCTTCGCGGACCGTGATGCGCTAGCGTTGCAGCGGCTGACGCCAACAAGCACAAGAAGCAGCCGCCGGGAGAGAACCAGTCCATGAAATCACCGATCTGCGACATGCTCGGGGTAGACTTCCCCCTGCTCGCCTTCAGCCATTGCCGCGACGTGGTGGCGGCGGTCAGCCGCGCCGGCGGCTTCGGCGTGCTCGGCGCGACCGCGCATTCGCCGGAGACGCTGGAGCAGGAGTTGACGTGGATCGACGCGCATGTCGACGGCAAGCCTTATGGCATCGACGTGCTGATCCCGGAAAACATCTCGACCGCGGGCGAGAAGAACGTCACCTGGAAGAGCCTCGAGGCGCGGGTCTCGCAGGAGCATCGCGACTTCACCCGCAATCTCTTGAAGAAATACGACATCGAGCTGACCAGCCGGAAAGTCGCCGACAACCAGCCGCAGCCGTTCGACGCCGAGACTGCGCTGCAACTGCTCGAGGTCTCGTTCCGGCATCCGATCCGGCTGATCGCGAATGCGCTCGGCGTGCCGCCGAAGGCGATGATCGAGATGGGGCGCAAGCACGGCGTGCCGGTGGCGGCGTTGGTCGGCTCCAAG
The DNA here is from genome assembly GCF_054063355.1 of Bradyrhizobium sp. USDA 4502. Classification (NCBI taxonomy): domain Bacteria; kingdom Pseudomonadati; phylum Pseudomonadota; class Alphaproteobacteria; order Hyphomicrobiales; family Nitrobacteraceae; genus Bradyrhizobium; species Bradyrhizobium sp. USDA 4502. Next base: position 1,359,730 of record NZ_JBSSGF010000001.1, on the reverse strand, counting down.
GAGCACGCGCTGCGCCAGGTCGCGGCCGGTGTCGATATCCTGGTTGCGCAGGGCACCGAGGCCGGCGGCCATTGCGGCGAGGTCTCGACCATGGTGCTGGTGCCCGAGGTGATCAAGGCGGTCAAAAGAATCCGCGACGTGCCGGTGCTCGCCGCCGGCGGTATCATGACCGGCAGCCAGATGGCGGCCTGCATGGCGATGGGCGCGGCGGGCGCCTGGACCGGCTCGGTGTGGCTGGCCACGGTGGAATCGGAGACCTCGGAGATCTTCCGCGAGAAGATGATCGCGGCCTCCTCGCGCGACGCGATCCGCTCCAAGGGCCGCACCGGCAAGCCGGCGCGGCAGCTCCGCTCTGTCTGGACCGATGCCTGGGACCGCTCGCCGGAAAGCCCCGGCGCGCTGCCGATGCCGCTGCAAAGCATCATCAGCCGCGACGCCTTCAACGCCATCGACCGCGCCGCAGCTGGTGGTAACGAGAAGGCCCGCGATCTCGTCAGCTATTTCGTCGGCCAAGGCGTCGGCCTGATCGACAGCGTCAAATCCGCCGGCACCGTGGTGCAGGAGTTCAAGGAAGAGTTCGTCGAGGCCGTCGAGCACATGAACGCGCTGGTGGCGGAGTGACGATCCCTCCCCGTCATTGCGAGGAGCGAAGCGACGAAGCAATCCGCCTTTCCCCGTATCGGAACATGGATTGCTTCGCTTCGCTCGCAATGACGCCCCAAAACAACCATCGAGTCCAAGACCGCAGAGTGAACCAACAAGAATGTCGAACAGCATCCCCGAAGACCGCATTCCCGTCATCGTCGGCGTCGGCGAGATCGTCGATCGACCGAAGGACATCGCCGCCGGCCTCGAGCCGCTCACGCTGCTTGAGGAGGCGCTGAAGCGCGCCGAGGCGGACAGCGGCGCCAGGCTGCTGTCCGACGTGCAGTCGCTCGACGTCGTCAACTTCCTGAGCTGGCGCTACCGCGATCCCGAGAAGCAGCTGGCGCAGCGGCTCGGCATTGCGCCCGCGCATCTCTATTACGGCCCGGTCGGCGGCGAGAGCCCGATCCGCTATTTGCATGAGGCGGCGCAGCGCATCGCACGCGGCGAATGCAGCGTTGCCGCGGTCTGCGGCGCGGAGGCGCAGTCGACCGCGACCAAGGCGCAGCGCGCCGGCGTGGAGCTGCCGTGGACGCCGTTCGCGCACGACGTGGAGGAGCCGAAGCGCGGCGCCGCGTTCCAGAAGCCGATGGCCGTGAGCCTCGGCGTGTTCAGGCCGATCACGGTCTATCCGCTCTACGAGTCCGCAACATCGGCGCATTGGAGCCAGACGCCGCGCGATGCGCTGAAGGAATCGGGCGAGCTATGGTCGACCTATGCGCGCGTCGCGGCCGACAATCCGAACTCGTGGCTGAAGAAGACGTTCACCGGCGACGAGATCACCACGGCCACGCCCGACAACCGGATGATCGCCTGGCCGTATACAAAGCTGATGGTGGCGAACCCGACGGTGAACATGGGCGGCGCGCTGATCCTGACCAGCCTCGCGAAAGCGCGCGCGGCCGGCGTGCCGGCGGACAAGCTGATCTATCCGCTCGGCGGCGCCTCGGCGGAAGAGCCGCGCGACTATCTGATCCGCGATCAGTTCGTCGAAAGCCACGCGCAGACCGCGGTGCTGAAGGCGGTGATGGATCTCGTCGGCGGCGACGGCAAGAAGTTCGACGCGATCGAGCTCTATAGCTGCTTCCCCTGCGTGCCGAAGATGGCGCGCCGGACGCTCGGCCTCGGTGCCGACGTGCAGCCGACCGTGACGGGTGGTCTGACGTTCTTCGGCGCGCCGCTCAACACCTACATGACTCACTCGGCCTGCGCGATGGTGCGCACATTGAGAAGCGGCGGCGCGCTCGGCCTGCTCTACGGCCAGGGCGGCTTCGTCACCAAGCATCATGGCCTCGTGCTGTCGCGCGCGGCGCCGAACGGTGCGCTCAAGCAGGATACCAGCGTGCAGGCGGAGGCCGACCGCAACAGGCGCAACGTGCCCGACTTCACCGCGGAAGCTGCGGGAAAAGGCAAGGTCGAGGCCTTCACGGTGATCTATCGCGCCAATGGCGAGGTCGAGCACGGCGTCACCATGCTGCGCACCGAAGACGGCCGCCGCACGCTCGGCCGCATCCCGGCGAGCGACACGGCAACGCTGGCCTATCTGCAGGACATGGACCGCACGCCGGTCGGCACCACGGGCAACATCGTCACCGCCGGCGATGGCATGCTGGAATGGCGGGTGGGCTGATCCACCAACGCTGTCATGGCCGGGCTTGTCCCGGCCATCCACGTCTTTGCCTCATGAAAGAAAGTAAGACGTGGATGCCCGGGCCAAGCCCGGGCATGACGAAGCAAAAGGGAAGCTTGTGCCCTACCCCTTCACGTCCTGCTTTTCGGATGCCGTGGTCGGCTTGCCCTTGGCGCCGGCACCGGTGACGCGGACATGGTCGCCGTCGGCGAGGCCGTCCGGCGGGGCGGTGATGATGCGATCGTCGGGCGCGAGGCCGGTGGCGATCTCGATCTCCTTGCCGAGGTCGCGGCCGATCTTCACGGTCTTGAACAGCACCTTGTCGTCAGGACCGACGGTTGCGACCCGCAGGCCACTGCTGTTGAAGATCAGCGCGCTGGCGGGAATGCTGAGCGGCGTGGATTCGCGCTGCAGATTGAGCTTCACGCTGGCATAGCTGCCCGGCATCAATTCGCCGGAGGAGTTGTCGAGCCCGAGTTGCATCCGCGTCGTGCCGGAGGCGACATCGACCGCCTGCGAGGAGGCTTCCACCGTCGCCTGGAAGGTGCGGTTCGGGTAATCCGGCAGCGCCAGCGTCGCCTTGGCGCCGATCTTGATCGCCGGGACGTAGTTCTGCGGCACGTTGACATAGACGCGCAGCTTGGTGATGTCCGAGATCGTGAACATCGCCGGGCCCGAGTTGCCGCCGGCGTTGATCAGCGCGCCGACGTCGGTGTCGCGCGAGGTCACCACGCCGTCGAACGGCGCCGTGATCTTCTTGTATCCGGCGAGCGCTTCCAGCCGCTCGACGTTGGCCTGGCCGGCCTTGACCGCACCGTTCTTGTTGGAAAGGTCGGCGGTGCGCTCGTCGATCTCCTGGGCGGAGACGAAGTTCGAGGCCACCAGCGTCTTGCGCCGGTTCAACGTGGCCTCGGAGAGCTTGGCCGAGGCCTGGGCGCTGGCGAGATCGGCGCGCGCCTGCAGCAATTGCTGGTCGAGGTCGGGCGCCTCGATCTCGGCGATCACCTGGCCGGCCTTGACGCGGGCGCCGATGTCGGCGTCCCAGTTCTTGAGATAGCCGGATACCCGGGCATAGATCGGCGCTCGGGAATAGGCCTCGAGCCGGCCCGGCAGGTCGATCGTGGGGCTCAGCGCCTTGGCATTGGGCAGCGCCACCGCGACGGTCGGAATGGCCTGGTCGTCGGTCCATTCCTTCAGCCGCGTGTCCTGTTCCTCACGGGCGCGGATCCCGGTGCCGACGATCAGGCCCGCCCCGACCAGGGCCACCACGCCGAAGATGCCCAGCTTCCGGCGTGAGACCGGGGGGCGCTTTTCAGTGGGCGGCATGCGGAATCTCCGATGAGGCGGCGGCTTTGGCGCCTTGCTTCTTGTGTACCATACTGAATACCACGGGAACAAACATCAGCGTCGCGAAGGTGGCGAAGATCAGGCCGCCGATCACGGCCCGGCCCAACGGCGCGTTCTGCTCGCCGCCCTCGCCCAGCCCCAGCGCCATCGGCGCCATGCCGATGATCATGGCAAGCGCGGTCATCAGCACCGGGCGGAACCGGACGAAGCCGGCTTCCAGGGCCGCCGCGACGGGATCGCCGAGTTCCTCATAGCGCTCGCGGGCGAAGCTGATCACGAGCACGCTGTTGGCCGTCGCCACACCCATGCACATGATGGCGCCGGTGAGCGCCGGAACCGACAGCGTGGTCTCCGTCGTGAACAGCATCCAGACAATGCCGGCGAGCGCAGCGGGCAGCGCCGTGATGATCACGAACGGGTCCGACCAGGACTGGAAGTTCACGACGATCAGGAAGTAGATCAGCACGACGGCGCCGAGCAGGCCGAACAAGAGGCCGGTGAAGGCCGAGTTCATGGTCTGCACCTGGCCGAGCAGCACCACGGACGAGCCCTTCGGCACCTCCTTGGCGGTGTCGGCGATCAGCTTGCGCACGTCGGTCGCGACGCCGCCAAGATCGCGGCCTTGCGTCGTGGCGTAGATCTGCACCAGCGACTGGATGTCATATTGCGACACCACCGCACTCGAGGTCGCGCGCTTGATGTCGGCGATGCCGCCGAGGATCGGTGCCTGGGTGTTGCCGGTCGCGGTGATCGGCAGGGTCTGCAGCGCGCTCAGCGAGTCGATCTGGTATTGCGGCGTCTGCATCACGATCGAATACGACACGCCGTTATCGGGATTGAGATAATAGGTCGGCGCCACCTGCGAGGAGCCGGCGAGGTTGACCACCAGCGAGTTGGTGACGTCGCGCTCGGTCAGGCCGACATATTGTGCGCGGGTGCGGTCGACATCGATGTTGAAGGTCGGGTTGTTCGGCGACTGCTGGATCCGCGCATCGGCGATGCCGGGGATGCGCTTGATCCCGGCCAGCAGCTTGTTGGCATAGGCGAAGTTGGCCTCGAGATTGGCGCCGCGGATCTGCAGGTCGATCGGCGCCGGCGCGCCGAAGTTCAGGATCTGGCTGACGATGTCGGCCGGCAGGAACGCGAAGCTGGTGCCCGGGAACAGCCGCGGCAATTGCTCACGCAGTGCGCGGACATGCTGTTCGGTCGGCTTGTGGCCTTCCTTGAGGCGGATCTGGATGTCGCCATCCTGCGGACCGATCACGCCGGTGTTGTTGTAGGTCATGTTGATGCCGGAGATCGGCATGCCGATGTTGTCGGTCATGGTCTCGATCTCGCCGGGCACCAGCTTGCGGATCGCCTTCTGGATGTCGGCGAGCTGGTTGGCGGTCTCCTCGACGCGGGTGCCGACCTGGGTGCGGACATGCATCAGGATGTTGCCGGCATCGACCGACGGGAAGAAGTTGCGCCCGAGGAACGGCACCAGCAGGAACGACGCGGCGACGACCGCGAGGAAGCAGCTCACGAACACCGTGCGATGACCGAGCGCCATCGCGAGCAGGCCGCGATAGCCGGCGCGGATGCGCTCGAACCGCGCCTCGAAGCCGCGCTGGAACCAGACCAAAGGATTGCGCGATTTCGGCGGCGAGCCCTCATGATGCACATGCGCCTGCAGCAGATAGTTCGCCATGGTCGGCACCAGGGTGCGCGACAGGATGAACGACCAGATCATCGCGAACATCACCGCTTCGGCCATCGGCACGAACAGGAAGCGCGCCACGCCGGTGAGGAAGAACATCGGCACGAACACGATGCAGATACAGAGCAGCGAGACGAAGGCCGGCGTCACGATCTGGTTGGCGCCGTCGAGGATCGACTGCTCGACCGGCTTGCCCTGCTCGAGGTGATAATTGATGTTCTCGATCGTCACCGTGGCGTCGTCGACCAGGATGCCGACCGCGAGCGCGAGGCCGCCGAGCGTCATGATGTTCAGCGTCTCGCCGATCAGGGACAGCATGATGATGGCGCCGAGCACCGACAGCGGGATCGACACCGCGATGATGACGGTCGAGCGCCAGCTGCCGAGGAACAAGAGGATCATGATACTGGTGAGCAGCGCGGCGATCACGCCCTCGAAGGCGACGCCGGTGATCGCGCCGCGGACGAACACCGACTGGTCGCCGATGAAGCCGATCTTCAGCGCGTCCGGCATCTGGTCCTTGACCTCGATTACCTTCTGCTTGATGCCGGAGATGATATCGAGCGTCGAGGTGGCGCCGGCCTTCAGCACCATCATCAAGACCGAGCGGTTGCCGTCGACATGAACGATGTTGGTTTGCGGCGGGTTGCCGTCGCGGACCGAGGCGACGTCACGCACATAGACCATCGCGCCGTTGACCTGCTTGATCGGCAGGTCGCCGAGCTCCTCGAGCCGCAGCGGCGAGTTGTTGAGGTTGATGGTGTATTCGAAATTGCCGATCTTCTGCGTGCCGACCGGCGTGATCAGGTTCTGCGCGGCGAGCGCATTGGCGACGTCCTGGCCCGACAGGCCGCGCGCCTGCAGCGCGGTCGAATTGAGATCGATCTGGACCTGGCGCTGCTTGCCGCCGAACGGATACGGGATCGCCGCACCAGGCACCGTGACCAGCGGCGTGCGCAGCTGGTTGATGCCGATATCGGCGAGGTTCTGCTCGGTCAGTCCCTCGCCCGACAGCGCGACCTGGATGATCGGAACCGTCGAGGCGCTGTAGTTCAGGATCAGCGGCGGCGTCGCGCCCGGCGGCATCTGCTTGAGCAGGGTTTGCGAGATCGCGGTGACCTGCGCATTGGCGGTGCGGATGTCGACGTTGGGCTGGAAGAAGATCTTGATGATGCCGACGCCGTTATAGGAATTGGCGACGATGTGCTCAATGTCGTTGACGGTCGTGGTCAGCGCGCGCTGGAACGGCGTGGTAATGCGGCCGGACATCTGGTCCGGCGGCAGGCCTGTGTACTGCCAGACCACGCCGATCACCGGAATACGGATGTCCGGGAAGATGTCGGTCGGCGTGCGCAACGCCGCCAGCGGTCCGATAATCAGCAGCAGGATCGCGAGCACGACGAAAGTATATGGCCGGCTCAGCGCGATACGGACCAGTGCGATCATAAAAGAAGCGTTCCCGAAATGAAGCCCGCCCAGGCAGAGGAATCGACATTGCAAAAGCCGTTCCGCAGCGGCCGATTTACCCGATGGCGGGCAAAACGCCAACCCGCGGAGCCGCGGCGGCTTTCACTTCCTCGGCATAGTGCGTGAGGCTGCGCGCTCCGAGCGACCGTGCCGGGCGCCGTGCCGTCGATCGCGTGCGGATCATCGTCAAAAAGAGACGGCTCTGCTGCGAATGCGAGCCGGCCGAGGATGCTATTTCGGCCGACGCGAGGTTAACGCATCGCTGCCCTGCGAAAATGTAAAACGTGGTGGGCCGGGTCAGCCCACCACGTCGGCATCGGTTAGGCGAAGGATGGCGGCCGCCCGAGCAGCGGCGCCGCCGGATCAGGCGGCGCGGACGGCGTCGAGGAACTTGCTGACCTCGAGCTTGAGGCGGCTGCTGTCGCCCGAGAGCGATTGGGCCGCCGACAGCACCTGGCTCGACGCCGAGCCGGTTTCGTTGGCGCCATGCTGGACGTCGGAGATGTTGGCCGAGACCTGCTGGGTGCCCTGCGCCGCCTGCTGCACGTTGCGGGAGATTTCCTGCGTCGCCGCGCCCTGCTCTTCGACCGCGGCCGCAATCGTGGACGAGATTTCCGACAGCCGTTCGATGGTCGAGGAGATTTCCTTGATCGCGCCGACCGACTCCTGGGTCGCGGTCTGGATGCCGGCGATCTGCTGGCCGATCTCGCCGGTCGCCTTGGCAGTCTGCTCGGCCAGCGCCTTCACCTCGGACGCCACCACGGCGAAGCCGCGGCCGGCCTCGCCGGCGCGTGCCGCCTCGATGGTGGCGTTCAGCGCCAGCAGATTGGTCTGGCCGGCAATGGTGTTGATCAGCTCGACGACGTCGCCGATCCGCGCGGCGGCCTTCGACAGCTCGCTGACGCGATCGTTGGTGGTGCGCGCCTGGCCGACGGCATCGCCGGCCATCCGTGCCGACTCCTGCACCTGGCGGCTGATCTCGGTCACCGACGACGACAGCTCCTCGGTCGCCGACGCCACCGACTGGACATTGGTCGAGGCCTCCTCGGACGCGGCCGCAACCGATGTGGTCAGCTCCTGCGAGCGCCGGGCGGTCGACGACAGCGTGCCGGCGGAGGCTTCGAGCTGGGTCGAGGCCGACGACACGGTCTGCACGATCTCGCCGATCATCTGTTCGAAATTGCGGGTGATGGTGTCGACCCGGCGGCCGCGCTCGATCTTGGCATCGGCGTCGGCAGCGGCGGCTTCATCGGCCGCCTTCTTGGCGACCAGCGCTTCCTTGAACACCTGCAGCGTATCGGCCATCGCGCCGATCTCGGACTTCTCGCCCTGATGCGGGACGTTTGCGGTCAGGTCGCCGCGGCCCAGCGCCTGCATCGGGCTCACGATCGAGGCGATGCCGGCCGAGACGTCGCGGATCATCAGGAAGCTGACGCCAACGCCGACGATGATGGCGGCGCCAAGGATCATCGCAAGCAGCATGACGGCAGACGCGTAGCTGTTTGCCGCGTCCTGCGCCGCCTTGTCGGCGCCGGCATTGTTGAGCTCGATGTCCTTGCGCAGGATCTCGTCGGCCTCGAGGCCGATCTTGTTGACGGTCTTGGCGTTCAGCTCATGCGCATCGTGCGGGGCCTTGCCGACATCCCTGCGCGACAGCGCCATCACCTCCTCGGTGCCCTTCTTGTAACGGGTCCAGGCATCGACCCATTGATCGTAGAGCGCGCGCTCCGCGGGGGTCGCGATCAGCGGCTCGTAGATCGCGCGGACCTTGAGGTTGGCGTCGACCACCGAGGTCAGGGTCTTCTCCTGCGCGAGCTTGTCCTCCAGCGTCTCGGACAGCATGTGTTCGCGGATCACGTTGCGATAGGTGATGACGCCGGCGCGCAGATCGCCGAGCGCACGCACGCTCGGCAGCCAGCTCGTCGTGATGTCGACGGTGTTGGCGTTGATCGACCGTAAATTCACGACCGCGAGCAGGCCCATGCCCGTCATCGCGACAAGCAGGAACGCAACCACGGCAATAATCTTGGCGCGGATCGAGAATTTGGCGAACATCGTGGGGGTCTCTTGATATCGGGCTCGCGAAGCCCGATCGAATGGCTGGGGCGTGGCGGGACGCCGCAGACATCAAAGCCAGCCCCCCTCCTTAAGTAGGGTTAATTTGGTTCCCCGTTGAACTACGGAGGCGCTCTTCGACACCGTGGCATGATGCGCGCCAGCCGCATCAAGGCATCAACACGAGCGCATCCGAGAAAAACTCCGGCCCGCCGAAATTGCCTGATTTCAGGGCAAGCACCATCTCGCCTCTCCCGGCGCCGACCGCTCGCAGAACCGGCACGCCGGCGGCGATTTCCGCACCGACCAGGAATCCAGGAATGCGCAGGCGATCGACCACGGCGCCCGAAGTTTCACCACCGGCGACCACCAGCCTGTGCACGCCCGACTGCACCAGACCATCCGCGATGTCGGCCATCGCCTGCTCGATGGCATGCCCGGCTGCATCGCGACCATGACGGGATTGCACAGCTGCCACCTGATCCGGGGTCGAGCTGCTCGCAATCAGGATTGGCCCCGCCCCGAGCCGGTCTCTGGCCCAGGCGAGCGCACGCTGCGTTTCGTCCTTGCCGGCGACCACCTGCTCGGGATCGAGGTGCAGGACCGGCATCACTTTCTCGGCGTTTGCGATCTGGCGCAGGGTCGCCTGCGAGCAACTGCCGGCAAGGCACGCCGCCGGGCCGCCGACCGGCGTCGCCAGCATCGCATCCGCGGTGTCCGGTTTGGCTTTGCTCGCGGCGACCAGCGCCCGCGCCAGGCCAAGCCCGATCCCGGAAGCGCCGACTGAAAGACGGTGATCCAGCGCGACCTGCCCGATGGTCTCGAGGTCGCGGTCGAACACCGCATCGACGATGGTGGCGCCGATGCCGCTTTGCGTGAGCTCGGCGAGCTTTGCCCGGACGGCGTCCGCGCCACGGCTCAGCGTCGCCAGATCGACCAGGCCGACCTTGGTCGTGCTTTGCCGCGCCAGCACGCGAACCAGATTGGAATCATGCATCGGGTTGAGCGGGTGGTCCTTCAGCGGACTCTCGTTCAGCGGCACCGAGCCGACGAACAGATTGCCCTGGTAGACGGTGCGGCCGGTCTCCGGGAATGCCGGAGTCACCAGCACGATGGCATCCCTGGAATCGGCGCGCAGCGCGTCCATCACGGGGCCGATGTTGCCGGCATCGGTTGAATCGAAGGTCGAGCAGATCTTGAACAGGATATGTTCGGCGCCGCGGCCGCGCAGCCAGGCCTCCGCTGCGCGCGAACGCGTCACGGCGAGGCCGGCCTCGATCGAACGGCTCTTCAGCGACACCACGACGGCGTCGACCTCGGGCAGCGCGAGATCGTCCGCAGGCACGCCGATGGTCTGCACCGTGCGCAGGCCGGCGCGGGTCAGCGTGTTGGCGAGGTCGGAGGCGCCGGTATAGTCGTCGGCGATGCAACCGAGAGACAGCTTTCCGGCTCGCGTCACGGCTTCACTCCAGCATAGGGCTTGAACCAGGCGAGACCGTCGGTGGTCTTGCCGCGCGGATTGTACTCGCAGCCGACGAAGCCGCCGTAGCCGAGCCGGTCGAGCTCGCCGAACAGGAACGGATAGTTCAGCTCCTCGCCGTCGGGCTCGTTGCGCGAGGGGATCGACGCGATCTGGACGTGGCCGATGATCGGCATCATTTCACGCAGCCGCATGGTGACGTCGCCATGGATGATCTGGCAGTGGTAGATGTCGAACTGCAGCTTCAGGTTCGCGATACCAAGCTCGTTGATCAGATCGCGCGCGAAGATGAAGTCGTTGAGGAAGTAGCCGGGCACGTTGCGCGGATTGATCGGCTCGATCACGACGTCGAGGCCGTGCGGCGCGAAGAACTCTGCGGCATGGGCGACCGATTTGCGAAACGCGGCGACCGCCCTGGCATCGCTGCGGTCGGCTATTCCCGCCATCAGATGCACCCGCTTGACGCCGGTCGCCCGCACATAGGGCAGCGCGGTCTTCAGGCTTTGCTGGAGGTCGGCGAAACGGTCCGGCAGCGCGGCAAACCCCTTCTCGCCGGCGTTCCAGTCGCCCGGCGGCAAGTTGAACAGCGCCTGCGTCAGCCCGTTGCCTTTCAGCCGCTTGCCGACCTCCTCGGCCGGATGGTCGTAAGGAAACAGGAACTCGACCGCGGTGAAGCCCGCCTTCGCGGCCGCCTCGAAGCGGTCGAGGAACGGGACCTCGTTGAACATCATGGTGAGGTTGGCGGCAAAACGGGGCATTGCAAGATCCTCTTATTTCTCGCCTGGAAGCTTGGTGCCGGTAACCTGCGCATACATCCGCGCCACCGACGCATCATCGTCGCGGCCCATGCCGGCGGCCGCGGTCATCAGGAACATCTGCAAGGCCGCGGCCGAGACCGGCACCGGGAAGCGTGCATTGCGCGCCATGTCCTGGATGATGCCGAGGTCCTTCACAAAAATTTCGACGGCGCTGCGCGGCGCATAGTCGCCGTCGAGCACATGCGGCATGCGGTTCTCGAACATCCAGGAATTGCCGGCGGAGGCGGTGATCACCTCATAGACCTTGCGGATGTCGAGGCCCTGCCTGGCGGCAAAGGCGATCGCCTCTGAGGCGGCCGCGATATGCACGCCGGCCAGCAGCTGGTTGATCATCTTGAACGCGGCGCCCTGCCCCGCGGCATCACCAAGCTCGTAGAGTTTCGCCGCCATCGCATCGAGTGCAGGCCGCGCCTTCGCAAATGCCGCGGCGCTGCCGGAGGCGAGAATCGTCAATTCGCCCTGCGCCGCGCGCTGCGCGCCGCCGGAGATCGGGGCATCGAGATAGTGCCGGCCGGTCGCCTCGAGCTGCTTTGCGAGGCGCCGCGCGATATCAGGGTCCATGGTCGCCGAGGAGATGAAGACCGCGTCCTTCGCCAAGGTCTCGGCGACGCCGTCCTTGCCGAACAGGATCGCTTCAGTCTGCGCTGCGTTGACGACAACGCTGACGACAATGTCGGCATCCCGGGCTGCCTCGGCCGGCGACTTGGCGCCCTTGCCGCCGTCGGCGACGAAGCGCGCCACCGCATCGGCCGTGACGTCGCAGCCGGTCACCTCGAAACCGGCCCGCCTGAGCGAGGTCGCCATGCCGTATCCCATCGAGCCCAGCCCGATGACGGCGACACGTGATGTTGCGGAACTGGACATGTGGCGATCCCTGAACATTTTTAGTTGTTTGAGCGTGACCTTTTCGGAAAACCGGCTGTCACTTTGCGCCAGCGCGGCCGGCCGGGTCCGGATCATGCTCGTTGCTGCTTGCCTATCACGGCTTGGCCGCGCTGCCAAAGCATGAGACAAAGCGGAAAACGGATAGCGCCAAGGATGGCGCCACGAGCGAAACCGGATGAGCGAAACAAAGCTTCGTGAGGACATCTGCCGCTTCGGCCGCTCGCTGTTCGAGCGCGGCCTGACGCCGGGGTCCTCGGGCAATATCAGCGTCCGGCTCGACGACGGCGGCTGGCTGGTGACGCCGACCAACGCCTCGCTCGGCTTCCTCGATCCGGCGAAAATGTCACGGCTCGATGACAACGGCCGGCTGGTCTCCGGCGACGCCCCGACCAAGGAAGTGCCGCTGCACACCGCGCTCTACCAGACCCGCACGACGGCCGGCGCCGTGGTGCACCTGCACTCGACCCATTCGGTCGCGCTCTCGATGCTGCCGGAGATCGACCCGCGCGCCGCGCTGCCGCCGATGACGGCCTATTACGTCATGAAGTGCGGCCAGACCGCGCTGGTGCCCTATTATCGCCCCGGCGATCCCGCCGTTGCCGACGCGATCCGGGGGCTGGCCGGGAAATATTCATCGGTGCTGCTCGCCAATCATGGGCCCGTCGTGTCGGGCGATACGCTGGAAGCGGCGGTGTTCGCGACCGAGGAGCTGGAGGAAACCGCAAAGCTCTATCTGCTGCTGCGCGGGCTGAACCCGCGCTATTTGTCGCCCGACCAGGTGGCGGATTTGACCAGGACGTTCGGGCTCGTGCTGCCGGATCACCCTCACTAGATCAAGCGGAGGATCGATATGCGGAAGACAGTCGTGATGAGATTCACAGGCTTGGCGTTAGCGATACCGTTTGCCGTCGGCCTTGCGGCGTCGGACGGACGGACCGAAGAGACTTTGCAAGGCATGCTGGCAACCCAGTTGCGCGCGCAGGGCTATCCTTGCGACAAGCCGCTCAAGGCCGAGCGGGACGACAAGCTCTCCAAGCCCGACAACGAGGCCTGGACGCTGACATGCAGCAACGCGACCTATCGCGTCAGCCGCGTGCCGGACCTCGCCGCCAAGGTCGAGAAGATCGACGAGAGCAAGTAGGCTGCGTGGGCTGGATCAGTAGCCCGCATGAGCGCAGCGATATGCGGGACGCCCCGGATGTCGCTGCGCTCATCCGGGCTACGGGCTGGATTGCGCGCACCGCATACACTGGCGTCATCCCCGCGCAAAGGCAAAGCCTTCGTCGCTGGAGGTGCGAGCGTGGAGATATTCCGTCGCTACAGCCCCAGATACGCCTTGCGCACGTCGGGATTGCCGCTGATCTCGGCGGCGGTGCCCTGCATCAGCACGCGGCCGGTCTGCAGGATGTAGGCGCGGTCGGCGATCTCGAGGCATTCGGCCATGCGCTGCTCGACGATCAGGACCGTCATGCCGGCGTCGCGGATGCGCTTCACGGCCTGGAAGATCTCGTCGACCAGTTTCGGCATGATGCCCTGCGACGGTTCGTCGAGCATCAGAAGCCGCGGCCGCGTCATCAGCGCGCGGCCGATCGCAAGCATCTGCTGCTCGCCGCCGGACAGCGTCTCGGCGCGCTGGTCGAGCCGTTCGCCAAGCCGCGGGAACAGCTTGAACACCAGATCGAGCGGCGCGTCGCGGTCAGACTGACTGCGGTAGAGATAGCTGCCGAGGCGCAAATTGTCGCGCACCGACAGCCGCGGAAACAGCCGGCGGTTCTCCGGCACGTAAGCGATGCCGCTTGACGTGATGACGTGCTGCGGCTGGCCGTCGATGCGCTTGCCGTCGAAGGTGACGGTGCCTGCGCGCGGCCGCTCGGCGCCGGCGATCGATTTCAACAGCGTCGACTTGCCCGCGCCGTTGGCGCCGGCGACGCAGACGATCTCGCCCTTGGTGACGTCGATCGACACCGAGGAGATCGCGACCAGGCCCTGATAGGCGGTGGTGACTTCACGCACCGACAGCATGACGATCCCCGAGATAGGCAGAAATGACTTCCGGATTGCGGACGACCTCAGTCGGCTTGCCCTCGACCAGCACCTTGCCGAGATTCAGCACGATGGCGCGATCGACCAGCGGCATCACGATCTCCATCACATGCTCGACCATCAGCACGGTGATGCCGGCGGCGCGGACCTTGCGCACCAGCTCGACGCCGGTCTGCGCCTCGACCGGCGTCAGCCCGGTGAGGACTTCGTCGAGCAGCAGCAGCTTCGGCTCTGTGGCGAGCGCGCGGGCCACCTCGAGCCGGCGCTTCTCCGACGGCACGAGGTCGGCGGCGAGCTTGTCGGCGCGCGCGGCAAGGCCGCAGAACTCCAGCACCTCGTAGGCCTTCTGCCGCGCGATGCGCATCTTGGTGTTGCGGATCAGCGCGCCGACGATGACGTTGTCGATCACGGTCATGGTCTCAAAACTCTTGACGACCTGGAAGGTACGCCCGACGCCGCGCTGGCAGCGTTCCGCCGCCGGTAGCTTGGTCACGTCCTCGCCGTCGAAGATGATCGAGCCCTGGCTCGGCGGCAGCACGCCCGCGATCAGGTTGAACAGCGTCGACTTGCCGGCGCCGTTGGGGCCGATCAGGCCGACGATCTCGCCGCGCCCGACCGAGATCGAGACATCGCTGTTGGCGACGAGGCCGCCGAAGCGCTGCCATACTCCGCGCGTTTCCAGCAGCGCCGTCATCGTGCAGCTCCCTTGCGCAGGGAGAACACGCTGACCAGTCCGCGCGGCAGCGCCAGCGAGATCACGACGATCAACGTGCCGTAGACGATGAGGTCGACGCCGCGCCCGGAGCCGCCGATGAACGAGCGCGTCAGCTCGGTGAGCGGGATCAGGATGACCGCGCCCAGCACCGGGCCCCACAAGGTGCCGATGCCGCCAAGCACCGCAGGCAGCGCCATCAGCAGCGAGAACTGGAAGCCCATCACGCTTTCAGGATCGATGTAGGAGACGAACTGGGCGTAGAAGCTGCCGCCGACCGCAACGAGGAAGGCCGAGACCGCCGCCGCGCCCATCTTGGAATTGAACACGACCACGCCGAGGCTTTCGGCCGCATCGGGATTGTCCTTCACCGCGCGCCACCAGTAGCCCCATTTGGAATCCTCCAGCCACCAGGTGACGAACCAGGCGATGCAGGCCAGCGCCAGCGCGAAATAGAAGTAAGGCAGCTTCGAGCGGGTGAACTGGAATTTCAGCCAGCTGTCGCCGCGCACCGGGATGTCGATGCCGAGCGCGGCGCCGGCCCAATCCCAGTTCTGGATCAACAGCAGCGCGATCTCGGCGATCACGATGGTCGCGATCACGAAATAATGCCCGCGCAGGCGGAAGCAGGGGTAGCCGAGCGCCATCGCGATCAATGCGGAGATCGCCCCGCCCGCCAGCATGCCGAACCACGGCAGCACGCCGAACTTGGTGAACAAGAGCGCGGTGGTGTAGGCGCCGAGCCCGAAATACAGCGCATGGCCGAGCGAGATCTGTCCGCAATAGCCGGACAGGATGTTCCAACTCTGCGACAGCGCCGCATACATCAGCGTCAGCACCATGATGTTCTGGACGTAGACGTCCTTGACAAACAGCGGCACCAGCGCGGCGATCACCGCGAGGCAGGCCGCCACGATCAGGTCACGCCTGCGGCGTTGGGCGAACTGGGTGTCCATCACATCGATCCGAACAGGCCACGCGGGCGGATGAAGACGACCAGCAGGTAAACGGCATAGATGCCGACCGATTTCAGCGACGGCGGCAGGATCAGCGCGGTGGTTGCTTCCACCAGGCCGACGATGATGCCGCCGGCAAAGGCGCCGAACACGCTGCCGAAGCCGCCGAGCGCCACGGTGACGTAGGCGATCAGGGCGAACGACGCGCCCACGTCGGGGTAGACGTAGAAGAAGATCGCCATGATGGCGCCGGCGAGGCCGACCAGCGCCGCACCGAGGCCCCAGCCGAGCGCGAACACCCGGTTCTTGTCGATGCCGACCAGCGCCACCGCGCCGGCGTCTTCGCGCGTCGCCTCGAGCGCGCGGCCGAAATCGGTGCGATTGATGAAGAAGTACAGCGCGACAAAGGCCGCGATCGAGAGCATCGCGCCGATCAGCTGCGGCTCCGGCAGATAGATGCCGGCGATCGACACCGTCTTGCCGCCGACCCAGGAGTTGGTGACGCTGCGGTAGTCGGGCGTGAAGAAGAACTGGGCGAGGCCCCGCATCACGATCGCCAGCCCGAAGGTCGAGAAGATCTGCACCATGCCGGCATTGGCCTTGGCGCGCATCGCGAAGCGGACGATCAATAGATAGACCACCGCACCGAACACGAACAGTGCCGCGGCGACCAGCGGCGCCGAGAGCAAGGGATCGATCGCGAAGAACGCGAACAGGAAGAAGGTCGCGTACATCGCGATCATCAGGAACTCGCCGTGCGCGAAATTCACGACGTCCATCAATCCGAAGATCAATGCGAGGCCTGCGGCGATCAGTCCGTAGAGCAGCCCCATCAACAGGCCGCTCGCCAAACTCTGGATAATGGTCTCGGCTGTCACCGTCGACGCTCCATGTTCCGACCATTGTCTTTAGACCCCGTCATTGCGAGGAGCGAAGCGACGAAGCAATCCATGCTTCCTTTTCGCGGAGACATGGATTGCTTCGCTTCGCTCGCAATGACGGAACATGCGAGACTCTGAATGATGTCTTCGGCTGTCACCGCCGCTTGCCCCCTCTGGCGCCCGACCGATCAGCTGTTCATCGGCCAGATCGCCTCGGAGACGGCGGCCTGTTCCGGGAAGATCGTCACGAAGTTCTTCGCGGAGTACTGCAACAGCACCGGATCGGCGAAGTTGTTCTGCCCCATCTCGTCGAACTTGACGCGCCGCCACGGCATGATGGTCTGATCGCCCGGCATGTCGGTGGCGACCAGCGCCTCGCGGATCTTGTCGCCGTCGGTCGACTTGGCGCGGTTGATGGCGTCCGCCATCACGATCAGGCCCATGAACTGGCGCGACGAATAGTCGTTGAAGTCCTTGCCCGACTTGGCGCGGTACATCTCGTTGATCAGACCGACCATCGGCCGCTTCTGCGCCAGGTCGAGCGAGAAGCTGCCGCGCGAGATCACTCCCTCGAGCTTGTCGCCGACCGCGTCGTAGGTCGCCTTTTCCGAGAAGCCGGCGTCCTGCGCCATGATGTTCTTCGGCTTGTAGCCGAGCTCGGCCATGGTCTTGACCAGGAGGATCGCGTCGGTGGTGTAGCTCGACGGCATCAGCACGTCGGCATTCGCCGCCTTGAGCTGCTGCACCTCGGCGGTCAGCGACGGCGAGTTGGCGCGGTACTTGATGTCGGCCACGATCTTGTAGCCGCGCTCGGCGGCGAGCTTGGTCTGCGCGTTCGCCGAATCGGTACCGAAGATGGTGTCCTCGTGGAACAGCGCCAGCGTCTCGATCTTCTGGCCCTTCTTCTTCATCGCATCGAAGAAGTCGAACATCGCGGTCGAGAACATCTCGTCATGCGGCGAGGCGCGGAAATAGTATTTCAGGCCGCGCCGATGCAGGCTCGGCGAGGAATTGTCGGCGGAGAGGAACGGAACGCCGTAGCGCTCGCAGATCTGGCTGACGGTGACGGCGACCGCGCTCTGATAGGTGCCGATCACGGCGCAGACCTTCTCCTGCGTGATCAGGCGCTCGGCTTCGGCGCGGCCCTTTTGCGGATCGGCCTGGTGGTCGGCGAACACAAGCTTGACCTTGGCGCCGCCGAGGCCGGACAGGCCCTCGCCCTTGGCGAGCGGCAATGCGAAGTCATAGTTCTTGTTGATGATGTCTGCCGCGGTCTCGAACGCGCGCTGCGCGTCGACGCCGATCTGGGCGCTGGCGCCCGAGAGCGGATAGATCACGCCGATTGCCACTTCACTGGTCTGTGCGCGCGCGGCCATCGGACCGAGCGCGGCAGCGGCAGTGGCACCCAGCAACACGTTACGGCGAGAGATCGTCATCGAAATTTCCCCTTGGTCAGCTTGTTATTATCGATGTGACGCTTGTAGCGCGCAGTAAAGCCTCAATGAATTGCACGAATTGCCTATTCAGAGCACAGCGAGCTGCTTGTTCCTGAGATCGGTCACCAGCATCAGGCCCGGCGAATGCGTGATCGCGAACGGCAGCTTCGCACTTGCGATCACCGATTGCGGCGTGACGCCACAGGCCCAGAACACCGGGATCTCGTCATCGGCGACCGGTACCGCATCGCCGTAATCGGGCTTGGCGATATCCTTGATGCCGATCGCATGCGGATGGCCGAGATGGACCGGCGCGCCATGCACCGACGGGAAGCGCGAGGTGATCTGCACCGCGCGGATCGCATCCGCCGGCTTGAACGGGCGCATCGACACCACCATGGGTCCCGCGAACGGCCCCGACGGGCTGCAGGCGATATTGGTGCGGTACATTGGCACACGCAGATTGCGTTCAATGTGACGGATCGGCAGGCCCTCATCCAGCAGCGCCTCCTCGAACGAGTAGGAGCAGCCGAGCACGAAGGTGACGAGATCGTCGCGCCAGTATTTGGTGATGTCGGTCGGCTCGTCCGCCACCTCGCCGTCGCGCCAGACCCGGTAGCGCGGCACGTCGGTGCGGATGTCGAGGTCGAGACCAAGGGCCGGAATGCGGGGATCGCCGACGTCAGACATGCCGATGATCGGGCACGGCTTCGGATTGAGCTGGCAGAAGCGGTGGAAGGCGCCGGCGAGCTTTTCCGGCAGGATCGCGAGATTGCCCTGGACGAAACCGTTGGCGAGGCCGGCTGTGGTGGCCGAGGCCACGCCGTCACGGCAGGCGCGGCGCGCTTCGACGCTCGCCGGCACTGGTTCCCCCTGAGATCGCTGCACTGCCGCAAAAACAGTCATGGGATTCTCCTGCCCATAATCTCGACAAGGACAAACCAACACCAAGCGTGATATAATGTCTAATCGTCCTTTCTAATCAAAATCGATAAAACAGATTTATCGATCGGGAAAATGCTTCCAATGACGGACTTCCGCTCGATCGAGACATTTCTTTGGGTCGTCAAGCTCGGCAGCTTCCGCGGCGCCGCCCAGCGGCTCAACACCACCCAGCCGGCGATCTCCCAGCGCATTGCCCAGCTCGAGCGCGAAATGGGCGTCAAGCTGCTCAACCGCGACCACCGGGTGGCCTCGCCGACCCCGAGTGGACGGCTGATGATGATCTATGCCGAGAAGCTGATCGGCCTGCGTTCGGAGATGATGGCCGAGGTCGGCGACCGTTCGGCGATGCGCGGCGCGCTGCGGCTCGGTGTCGCGGAGACCATCGTGCACACCTGGCTGCCGCGCCTCGTCAAGAGCGTCAACGAGGTCTACCCAAACCTGTCGCTCGAGATCGAGGTCGACATCACGCCCAATCTGACGCAGCGGCTGCTGGCGCAGGAGATCGAGCTCGCCTTCGTGCTTGGACCGGTCTCGGCGTCCGGCGCGCACAACCACGTGCTGTGCGATTACCCGATCGGTTTCCTGGCGAGCCCGGCGCTCGGCCTCGGCGACGGCCCGGTGGCGCGGCAGGACCTGGCGCGGTTTCCGATCATCACCTTTCCGCGCAAGACCCAGCCCTACGAGACCGTGCGCGCGCTGTTCAACGCCCCCGATCTGCCGCCGATCCGGCTGCACGCCTCGACCTCGCTCGCGACCGTGATCCACATGGCCAATGAAGGGCTTGGCATCGCGGTGATCCCGGCGGCGATCGTCGAGAACGAGCTTGCCGACGGGCGGCTGCTGCTGCTCGATACCGACCTCAAGCTGCCGCCCCTCACCTTCACCGCGAGCTGGCTCGCCTCGCCCGATGCGGTCGCCATCGAGCGCGTCGCCAATCTCGCCAGGCAGATCGCGCAGACGAGCGTGGCGGTTGACGGCGCGAGAGTGGCGCGTCATTGAACGATTGCCGGAGATGAACTGTCATTCCGGGGCGATGCGCGAGCATCGAACCCGGAATCTCGAGATTCCGGGTCTGGTCCTTCGGACCATCCCGGAATGACCGAATACAAATGGACTGACGACATGAGCCGAGCCGCCACCAACCTGCAGATCGATTCCGCCCGTCTCTGGGGCACCATCCACGAAACCGCGCAGTTCGGTGCAACGCCCAAGGGCGGTGTGCGGCGGCTGACCTTGAGCGCCGAAGACAAGCAGGTGCGCGACTGGTTCCGCAAGGCATGCGCGGACGCCGGCCTCGAGGTGCAGGTCGACGCGCTCGGCTCGATGTTCGGGTTGAGGAAAGGACGGGACATGTCGAAGCCGCCGATCGGCGTCGGCTCGCATCTCGACACCCAGCCGACCGGCGGCAAATATGACGGCGTGCTCGGCACGCTGGCGGCGCTCGAAATGGTGCGCACGCTGAACGATGCCGGGATCGAGACCGAGCTGCCGATCTGCATTTGCAACTGGACCAATGAGGAAGGCTCGCGCTTTGCGCCGGCGATGATGGCCTCGGCCGCCTATGTCGGCGACTTCACCACCGACGACATCCTGTCGCGCAAGGACGCCGAGGGCGTCACGGTGGCGCAGGCGCTCGACACGATCGGTTATCGCGGCGACGCCCCGGTCGGCCGCCAGAAGTTCACCAGCTTCGTCGAGCTGCATATCGAGCAGGGCCCGATCCTGGAGGCCGAGAACAAGACCATCGGCGTGGTCGATTCCGGCCAGGGCGTGTTGTGGTACGACGGCAAGATCACCGGCTTCGAAAGCCACGCCGGCTCGACCCCGATGCCGCTGCGCCGCGATGCGCTGGCGACGCTGTCCGAGATCGTGCTGGCGATGGAGAGCATCGCGAAGCAGCACGGCCCGAAGGCGGTCGGCACCATCGGCGAGGCCGTGATCGCCGCGCCCTCGCGCAACGTCATCCCCGGCGAGATCGCCTTCACGGTGGATTGCCGCAGTGCCGACGCCACGATCATGGATGCGCTGGACCGCGACCTGCGTGCCGCCGTGAGCGAGATCGCAGCAAAGCGCAAGGTCGAGGTGCAGCTTGATCTCGTCTGGCGCAAGGCGCCGACGC
Organism: Bradyrhizobium sp. USDA 4502; assembly: GCF_054063355.1. NCBI lineage: Bacteria > Pseudomonadati > Pseudomonadota > Alphaproteobacteria > Hyphomicrobiales > Nitrobacteraceae > Bradyrhizobium > Bradyrhizobium sp. USDA 4502. The sequence continues at coordinate 1,338,612 of NZ_JBSSGF010000001.1, read as the reverse complement.
ATTTCGATCCCAAGCTGGTCGACGCGGTCGAGAATGCCGCGAAGCAGCTTGGCTATTCGCACCGCCGCATCACCTCGGGCGCCGGCCACGACGCCTGCAACCTCAACACGGTGATGCCGGCAGCAATGGTGTTCGTGCCCTGCAAGGACGGCGTCAGCCATAACGAGCTGGAAGATGCCAAGCAGACCGATTGCGCCGCCGGCGCCAACGTCCTGATGCATACGGTGCTGGCGCTCGCCGGCGTCGCGTCCTGATCTTCCTTTCTCCTCATCGATGGAGGCTTTCGTGCGCGCAGTGTTTGTCGACGCCAATGAATCGCTCGCTGTCATCACGGAGCGGTTGGAAAAGCCAGGCGATCCCAGGATGCGGATCAACCGCAACCCCGACATCAAGTCCGAGGACTATCCAGCGGTGCTCGACGGCGCCGAGATCGCGGTGGTCGACCACACCGCGCTGCCGACCGATGTTGCGAAGAAGTGCGCCGGCCTGAAGCACGTCGTGTTCCTCGGCACCGGCGCGCGCAGCTACATGAACCCGGAAGAGCTCGCCGAGCTCGGCATCTCCGTGCACCTGATCAAGGGCTATGGCGACACCGCGGTCGCGGAGTCAGCGATCGCGCTGATGTGGTCGTCGGCGCGCGTGATCGCGCAGATGGACCGCGAGATGCGCGCCGGCAACTGGCTGCGAGAAGACGGCATGCAGCTCACCGGCAAGACACTCGGCCTGGTCGGCTTCGGCGGCATCGCCGCCGAGGTCGCCCGCATCGCACTCGGCAGCGGCATGAAGGTGATCGCCTGGAACCGGTCGGCCAAGAGCCATCCGGGTGTCGAATTCGTCGATCTCGACACCGTGCTGGCGAGCAGCGACGTGGTTTCGATCCACCTGCTGCTGAATGACGAGACCCGCGACCTGATCACGCGCGACAAGATCGCGAAGATGAAAAAGGGTGTGGTGCTGATCAACACCGCGCGCGGCGCGATCGTCGACGAGCAGGCGATGATCGATGCGCTCAATTCGGGCCACATCCGCCACGCCGGCCTCGACGTCTACAACATCGAGCCGCTGCCGAAGGATCACCCGCTGACCAGGATCCCGAACGTGACGCTGTCGGCGCACTCCGCCTTCCGCACGCCCGAGGCGAGCGAGAATTTGATCCACGCGGCGTGGGAGCACTGCCGAAGGATCGTGAAGGGATGATTTCACCGTCGTCCCGGCCAAGCCAACGGGTCGGCGCAAAGCGCCGCCCGATGACAGGCTCCGCGCGAGCCGGGACCCATAACCATCACTGCCCATTGTCACGAAGGCTGGGGGCACAGCGAGCACCAACAACGAGACCCTGTGGTTATGGGTCCCTGCTTTCGCATGGACGACAGTGGCCGTAGGGTGGCTAACCCGCCCTACGCAGATTGCGAAGCAATCAATAACGACGTCGTCCTGGACAAGCGAGCGTAGCGAGCGCGATCCAGGACCCATTACCACCGGCCTGCGTCATCGCGCAGGGCGGTGGTCAGACCCAGCAACACAACAAGCACTCGGGGTAATGGGTCCTGGCTTTCGCCAGGACGACCCCGTGCTTGACGGCGCAGCCTAATCCACCATCTCCGCGACGGCCGTGCCGCACGCCGTGGTGTCGGCATTGCCGCCGAGATCGCGCGTGCGCAGCGTGCGTTCGCCGAGCGTGCGCTCGATCGCGCCGACGATCGCAGCCGCCGCCTGCTTCTCGCCGAGATGCTCCAGCATCATCGCGCCCGACCAGATCATGCCGATCGGGTTGGCAATGCCCTGCCCGGCGATGTCAGGCGCCGAGCCATGGACCGGCTCGAACACCGAGGGGAAGTCGCCTTCCGGATTGATGTTGCCCGACGGCGCGATGCCGATCGTGCCGGTGCAGGCCGGGCCGAGATCGGAGAGGATGTCCCCGAACAAATTGGAGCCGACCACGACGTCGAACCAGTCCGGATGCAGCACGAAGTTCGCGGTCAGGATATCGATGTGGTACTTGTCCCACTTCACGCCGGGATATTTCTTGGCCATCGCCTCCACGCGCTCGTCCCAGTAGGGCATGGTGATGGAGATGCCGTTCGACTTGGTCGCCGACGTCAGATGCTTCTTCGGCCGCGACTGCGCGAGGTCGAACGCGAATTTCAGGATGCGATCGACGCCGGTGCGGGTCATCACGGTCTGCTGGGTGACGAATTCGCGGTCAGTGTCCGGGAACATGCGGCCGCCGACGGAAGAGTATTCGCCCTCGGTGTTCTCGCGCACCACCCAGAAATCGATGTCGCCGGGCTTGCGGTTCGCCAGCGGCGACGGCACGCCGGGCATCAGCCGCACCGGGCGCAGATTGACGTACTGGTCGAACTCGCGGCGGAATTTTATGAGCGATCCCCACAACGAGATATGGTCAGGTATTTTCGCCGGCCAGCCGACCGCGCCGAAATAGATCGCATCATGCTTGCCGATCTGGTTCTTCCAGTCGGCCGGCATCATCTCGCCGTGCTTCTCGTAATAGTCGTAAGAGGCGAAGTCGAAATGGTCGAACTTCACGTCGACGCCGTGCTTCTTGGCCGCCGCCTCGATGACGCGTAGGCCCTCCGGCATCACTTCCTTGCCGATGCCGTCGCCGGGAATGACCGCAATCCGATACTGCTTCTTTGCGCTGCTCATCGAGAACACCCTTGTGATTTGCCCGGCCGGCAATGCCGCCTATTCTGATGGTCCTGCAATGGACCAAACTTTGCGCGAGCGCAACGCTGCAGTGCAGTGTTGACCGCGGCGCGACCCTGCCCCACCAAATTCGCCGACACCCACTCCTCATACCAAGCGAGACATCCCATGGATCTGCATCTGCGCGGCAAGCGTGTCCTGATCACCGGCGCCTCCAAGGGCATTGGCGCGGCCGCCGCCGAAGCCTTTGCCGAGGAAGGCGCCAACCTCCTGCTCGCCGCCCGCAACGGCGACCAGCTCAAGGCGCTCGCCGAGCGGCTGCGCTCCGCGCACCAGATATCTGCCGCGACCAGCGTGGTGGATCTGCGCAAGTCCGAGGATCTCGCGCGCCTCGCCGGGGAGGCCGCCGACATCGATATCCTTGTCAACAATGCCGGCGATATCCCCGGCGGCTCGATCGACAAGATCGACGAGGCGACCTGGCGGCATGCGTGGGAGCTCAAGGTGTTCGGTTACGTCAATCTGACGCGCGCGATCTACGCCCAGATGAAGGCGCGCGGCGGAGGCGTGATCGTCAATGACATCGGCGCGGCCGGCGAGAAGTTCGACGCCAATTACATCTGCGGCAGCGCCGGCAATGCCGCGCTGATGGCGTTCACCCGCGCGCTCGGCGGCAAGAGCCTCGCCGACAATATCCGCGTCGTCGGCATCAATCCCGGCCCGGTCGGGACCGACCGCCACGTCACGCTGCTCAAGACCCGCGCCAAGAACCAGTTCGGCGACGAGAACCGCTACAAGGAATTCCAGAAGGGCCTGCCGCTCGGCCGGCCCGCACATGCACGCGAGATCGGCGACCTGATGGCGTTCCTCGCCTCCGACCGCGCGGGCTATACGTCGGGCGTGATCTACACGGTGGATGGCGGGCTGACGTCGGGATGGGGTTAGAAATCGCCCCTCCGCTTGTACCGCCGTCATCCTGAGGAGCCGCGCGTAGCGCGGCGTCTCGAAGGATGGGCCACGGGCTGCGCCATCCTTCGAGGCTCGCCGAAGAGGCTCGCACCTCAGGACGACGCCGTCCGCTCGAACAGCTGCCGGATCAGCGTCGTGATGCGGCCCTGCGGCGCCAGCATCTGGTTCATGATGGAGAAATGATCGGCGCCGGCGATCTCCTCATAGGTCACCGGCAGGCCGTAACGGGCGCGATGGCCGGCGAAATCGGCGGTCTGCTTGCGCAGCAGCGGCAGCTCGGCGCTGCCGACCACCAGCGACAGCGGCTTTGCCGTGCCGCCTTCCGCCATCATCGGCGAGTTGCGCCGCGACGCCGCTTCGTCGAGCCTCAGCTTTTCGTTGAGGTAGGAATGCCTGATCGGCTCGAGGTCGTAGATGCCCGAGATCGCCATGCCGGCCCGGACATGGCCGTTCGACAGCGCCAGCGATGTCAGATGTCCGCCGGCCGACCAGCCCGACACCACGATGCCCTCGGCAGCGGCCCCGAGCGCGGGCAACTGTGCGGCCAGAAAGTCGATGCCGGCATGGATCTCGGCGACGATGTCATCGAGCGTCGCATCGGGCGCGAGCGTATAGCCGATCAGCGCGACATTGATGCCGTGGGCCATCGGCCCCTCGGCGAAGATCGTGAACACTTCCTTGGCACGGGTCTGCCAATAGCCGCCGTGGATGAACAAGAGCGTCGGTGCGCCGTCGCGGACTTTCAGGAAGTCGATCCGGTTGCGCTCGCGCGAGCCGTATCTGAGGTCGAGATGGCCGGCGTGCTTTTGCCGCAGTGCCGCCGAGCGTTGCTCCCAGCCGGCGGCGATCTCAGCGCTGCCCTTGACGGCAACGCCGTTGTTCAAGCCGAGGTCACGCTCCTGCTGGCTCATCGCGCGCCAGTCCAGCGCGGAAAACAACGCTGCCATCCCTGCCCCTTCGGTTCTCGTCGCATTGCCACGACGGCAGGAAATGTTCTACAGCACAAGCAAACAGAAGGCATAGGAGCAACGGTGCATGGCTGATCAGGGCTTGGTGAAGGAAACGGCGTGTGCCGTCGTCGAGAAGCTGAAGGCCGGCGACGTCACGCCGCTCGATCTGCTCGACGTGCTGGAGACGCGCATCGCCGAGGTGGACGGCAAGGTCAACGCGCTGCCGACGCTCTGCTTCGACCGCGCCCGCACCCACGCCAAGGCCCTGATGCAGAAACCGGTCAGTGAGCGCGGCCTGCTCGCAGGCCTTCCGGTTCCGATCAAGGACCTCACCGCCGTCTCCGGCGTGCTGACCACGCTGGGCTCGCCGATCTTCAAGGACAACGTCCCGGCGAAATCCGACATCCTGGTCGAGCGTCTCGAAGAGAATGGCGGCGTGATCTACGCCAAGTCGAACACGCCGGAATTCGGCGCCGGCGCCAACACCTTCAACGAGGTGTTCGGCCCGACCCGCAATCCCTGGGACACATCGCGCTCGGCCGCCGGCTCCTCCGGCGGCGCCGCGGCGGCACTTGCGAGCGGCACCGCGTGGCTGGCGCACGGCTCCGACATGGGCGGCAGCCTGCGCAACCCGGCGAGCTTCTGCGGCATCGTCGGCCTCCGGCCGTCGATCGGCCGCGTCGCGCAGACGCCGAAATTCGGCGTCGACCGCACGCTCGGCCAGCAGGGACCGATGGCGCGCAATGTCGAGGACCTCGCGCTGCTGCTCGACGCGATGAGCGGCGAGCATGCCGCCGATCCGCTGTCGCTGCCCGCACTGCCGACGTCGTTCCTGTCGGCGGCGCGGTCAGGCAGCAGGCCGAAGCGCATCGCCTATTCGCCCGATCTCGGCATCACGCCGGTCGATCCCGAGGTCAAGGCGGTGACCCGCAAGGCGGCGGAGCGGTTCGCGGCAGCCGGTGCGATCGTCGAGGAGGCGCATCCCGATTTCAGCGAAGCCCATGAATGCTTCCACGTGCTGCGCGCGTTCGATTTCGCAATCAGCAAGGCCGAACTGCTGCGCACCAAACGCGATCTGCTGAAGCCCGAGGTGATCTGGAACATCGAGGAAGGGTTGAAGCTCACGGTCGAGAAGCTCGAACGCGCCGAGGCGCAGCGCGTCGCGATGACGGCGCGTGCGCTCGAATTCTTCGACAAGTACGACCTGCTGCTGGCGCCCGCGACCATCGTGGCGCCGTTTCCGGTCGAGAACCGCTATGTCGCCGAGTGCGACGGCAAGAAGTTCGACAACTACGTCGAATGGCTCGGCATCGTCTACGCGATCACGCTGGCCTGCTGCCCGGCGCTGTCGCTGCCCTGCGGCTTCACCGCCTCGGGCCTGCCGGTCGGCCTGCAGATGGTCGCAAAGCCGCGCGCCGAGGCGCAGCTTCTGGCCGGCGCGAAAGTGCTGGAGGACATTCTGGGCGTGCGCGGCACCACCCCGATCGATCCGCGGCCGCCGCGATCCTGACCCTTATGGTGGAGAGGCGGGCGATACCCTCCACTTCGTCATTGCGAGCGAAGCGAAGCAATCTGTCACCGAGCGCGCAGAACGATGGATTGCTTCGTCGTTTCAGCGCAAAATTGCTCTGCAATTTTGTCGCGAGCTCCTCGCAATGACGGGGCTATCTATCTCTATGGGACGAAGGGATAGGCTGCAGACGATCTGCCCTACGCCTTATCTTCGGTCGCCTGCAGCGCCACGGTGAGTGCCGCCTTGGTCTGCTCGACGATTTCGTCCAGCAACTCCTCGCGGCTGATCTGCGCGGACTCGCCGGTCAGCAGTCCCTGCTCGGCGAGCATCACGATGCCGTGCAGCCCGGCCCAGATCTTCAGCGCCTGCCGCTCGCGCAGCAGGCCGACCGCGGGCGCCTCGAACGACTCGATCAGCAGTGCCAGCGTTTCCATCGCCGCGGTGTGCAGCTCGCTGCCCTTCGGCGCGCAGGCCATGGTGCGCGACGCGAACATCAGCCGGTAGATGCCGTGGCGCTCGAGCCCGAAGGCGAGCGCGGCCTGGGCAAAGCGCGACAGTTTCGAGCCCTTGCTCGACTGCTCGATCGCCTCGCGCATGATCACGTTGAACTGCCGGAAGGCTTCCGCGGTCACCGCCTCCAGCAGCGCCTCGCGGTCGGCAAAGTGCCGGTACGGCGCCGGCTGCGAGACGCCGAGCTGCTTGGCCAGCGCCTTGATGCTGATCGCCTCGGGACCACCGAGCTCGACCTCGCGTAACGCGGCCTGGATCAGGGCTTCGCGGAGGTCGCCATGGTGGTAGGTTTTGAACGGCTTACGAACGATTTGTCCCATTGCGGCAATGATCGCTGAATTTTCGCTTGACGCGCAAGCGCGACGATAATGTAATATACTATAACTTGGCGATCCGGTTAAGAGGGCCGGCCGCCCAAGCAAGCCAAGAGCTTGCCTAAACAAGAACTTGCCTAAACAAGGCTTGCATAAACCGGAATGAGGAACCCGGCGCAACCCACAATGCGCCAGAGCCGAGGGAGGTGCTTGCATGTCCAAGCTCAGAATCCGCGTCGACCAGGACAAGTGCCAGGGTCACGCCCGCTGCAAATCACTCGCCCCCGAACTGTTCGAGCTCGACGAATACGGCAACGCCCATGAGGTCGGCGACGGGACGGTCCCGGCCGGGCTCGAGGACAAGGCCTGGCTCGCGCAGACCAATTGCCCGGAAATCGCGATCGAAGTCACCGAGGAATGACGGCCAGCCGGGGACGGCCGTGCGCCGCCCGTTGAGCCAACCAGCGTTTGATCGAACGAGAAGGAAACGAGCTGATGTCCGATTCCCCGTCCGCAAGCTATCTGCCCGAACATCCCCCGGTCTCCGACTGGGTGCACGATTTCGACCATACCGATCCGGTCTGGACCGACGACCCGTTCCCGATCTGGGAGACGCTGCGCGCGGCTTCGCCCGTCGTGCATACCGAGCGCTTCCTCGGCTGCTACATGCCGACCACCTATCAGGCGGTGAAGGAGATCGCCTACGACACCGAGCACTTCTCCTCGCGCCGCGTCATCGTGCGCGACATCCGCCCCGAGATCACCGCTCGCGCGCCGCCGATCACCTCCGATCCGCCGGAGCACAAGCCCGCCAAGCAGGTGCTGCTGCCGCCGTTCACGCCGGACGCGATGAAGCGGCTGGAGCCGCGGGTGCGCGCGATCTGCAACGAGCTGATCGACGAATTCATCGCCGATGGCCATTGCGACGCCGCCGCGCGCTACACCAAGCACATCCCGGTGCGCGCCATCGCCCATATGCTGGGAATTCCCGAGAAGGACGGCGACCTGTTCATCAAATGGATCCACCAGATCCTCGAGCTCGGCATCAAGAACGAAGACGAGCTGATGAACGGCGTGCGCGAGATGACCGGCTACTTCGTGGCCCATCTCGAGCAGCGCAAGCTTGAGCCGGGCGACGATCTGATCTCGCAGCTGCTGCGGGCAAAGGGCCCCGGCGGCCAGCCGCTCACCGACGAGCATGTGCTCGGCTCGCTGCGGCTGCTCTTGATCGCCGGCATCGACACCACCTGGAGCGCGATCGGCTCCTCGCTCTGGCACCTCGCCAAGACGCCGGCCGATCGCGAGCGCCTGATTGCGGAGCCGGCGCTGATCCCGACCGCGATCGAGGAATTCCTGCGCGCGTATTCGCCGGTGACGATGGCGCGCGAGGTGATGAAGGAGACCACGATCTCCGGCTGCCCGGTGAAGGCAGGCAACATGGTGCTGCTGTCCTTCCCCGCCGCCAATCGCGATCCCGCCATGTTCCCCGATGCGGACAAGGTGGTGATCGACCGCAAGGAGAACCGCCACGCCGCCTTCGGCCTCGGCATCCACCGCTGCGTCGGTTCCAACCTTGCGCGGATGGAGATGCAGGTCGCGATCGAGGAATGGCTGAAGCGAATCCCTGATTTCCGGCTCGATCCGGCCGGCAAGGTCACCTGGTCGGAAGGCACGGTGCGCGGCCCGCGTCAACTGCCCGTTCTGTTCGGCAACAACGCCTGAGGAACCGGACAGCGGTTACATCACGTCACCCAATGAGGTAGCTTGCCCCGGAATCGAACCGACGAGTCCGGGAGCAATGCCATGTCCGAACAAACCGCTCAGCCCGCGAGCGATCATCTCGACATCCACGACGTCGAGCGGCGGGTGAAGGCGATCTTCATCGGCTCGGTCGGCAATCTCGTCGAGTGGTACGATTTCTACGCCTACACGGCGTTTGCGCTGTATTTCGCGCCGGCGTTCTTCCCGCACAGCGATCCGGTGGTGCAGCAGCTCAATGCCGCCGTGCTGTTTGCCGCGACCTTCCTGATGCGCCCGCTCGGCGGCTGGCTGTTCGGCTTCATCGCCGACCGCTATGGCCGGCGGCTGTCGTTGACGCTCTCGGTGGTCTGCATGTGCTTCGGCTCGCTGATCATCGCGGTGACGCCGACCTATGCCTCGATCGGCATCGCAGCCCCGGCGATCCTGGCGCTGGCCCGCGTGATCGAGGGCCTGAGCCTCGGCGGCGAATATGGCGCGAGCGCCACCTATCTCAGCGAGGTCGCCGATCCCAAGCACCGCGGCTTCTACTCCAGCTTTCAGTACGTCACGCTGATCGGCGGCCAGCTCACCGCGATCATCGTGCTGCTGTTGCTGCAAAAGGTGTTTTTGATGCCGGACGAGCTGAAGGCCTGGGGCTGGCGGATTCCGTTCGTGATCGGCGCCATGCTCGCGATCGTCGCGGCGGTGATGCGCCGCAGCCTGCATGAGACCGAGGCCTTCGAGGAGGCCAAGAAGGTTTCCAAGCCGACCGGCTCGATCGTCGGCCTGTTGAACTATCCGCGCGAATTGCTGCTGGTGGTCGGCCTCACCGCCGGCGGCACCGCGGCGTTCTATACCTTCACCACCTACATGCAGACCTTCGTGAAGCTGTCGGTCGGCCTCACCGAGGACCAGACCACCTTCGTGATCTTCGGCTCGCTGATCTTCGCGACCATTCTGCAACCGATCTATGGCGGGCTCTCCGATAAAATCGGCCGCAAGCCGCTGCTGATCTTCTTCGGCATCGCCGGCACGCTCGGCACGATCCCGATCCTGACCGCGCTGAAGGATACCAAGTCGCCGTTCATGGCCTTCCTTCTGATCTGCGGCGCCTGGATCTTCGTCGCCGGCTACACCTCGATCAACGCGATCGTGAAGGCCGAGCTGTTTCCGACCAACGTCCGCGCGCTCGGCGTCGGCCTGCCCTACGCCATCACGGTGTCGATCTTCGGCGGCACCGCGCCGGCGGTCGCGCTCTATTTCAAGAGCACCGGGCATGAGGACTGGTTCTACTACTATCTCAGCGGCATGATCTTCCTGTCGCTGCTGATCTACTCGACGATGCGCGATACCAAGCGCGACTCCGCGATGCACCGCCACGAATGATGGCCTGACGCGATGACCGACGATAACGAACCGCCCGAGAGCAAGCTGACGCGCAGCAAGCAGCGTTGGGCGCGCGAAGGCAAATTCCTCACCGGCAAGGTCACCCGCCCGGAGGAGCAGCGCCTGCCGCCGGGCCAGCATCTGACGGCGGATTGGCCGGTGCTCGATCTCGGGCTGATGCCGAACATCTCCCAGGAGCGCTGGCGGCTCGACGTCTACGGCGCGGTCGAGCAGACCATCTACTGGACCTGGCAGCAGTTCATGGCGCAGCCGCAAACGCAATTCGTCTCCGACATTCACTGCGTCACGACCTGGTCGCGCTACGACAACCAGTGGGAAGGGCTCGCCATAAGCGACCTGCTCGCCGCCTGCCAGCCGCGCGAGGACGCGCGCTTCGTCGCGCTGCATTCCTATGACGGCTATACGACAAACCTGCCGATCGAGGACTTCGCCGCCGAGGACGCGCTGCTCGCCCATAGCTGGTCGGGCAAGCCGCTGGAGCAGGAGCATGGCGGCCCGGTGCGGCTCGTGGTGCCCCACCTCTATTTCTGGAAGAGCGCGAAGTGGCTGCAGCGCATCGAATTCCTCACCGAGGATGCGCCCGGCTTCTGGGAGGTCCGTGGCTATCACAATCGCGGTGATCCCTGGGCCGAACAGCGCTATTCTGACGACTGACACACCAACAGAATGATGGAGCCTGCCCGTGCCGCACGAACGCTTTCAATTCACCGGTGTTGGCGGCCATCAGCTGGCCGCCGCGCTTGACACGCCCGACGGGCCGATCAAGGCCTATGCGCTGTTCGCGCACTGCTTCACCTGCGGCAAGGACGTGCTGGCCGCGAAGCGCATCGCGGTCGCGCTCGCGGCCAAGGGCATCGCCACGCTGCGCTTCGACTTCACCGGTCTGGGCTCCAGCGAGGGCGAGTTCGCCAACTCGACCTTCTCGTCGAACGTCGCCGATCTGGTCCGCGCCGCCGACCATTTGCGCGCGACGCACAAGGCACCCGCGATCCTGATCGGCCACAGCCTGGGCGGCGCCGCGATCCTCGCCGCCGCGGGTCAAATCCCCGAGGCCAAGGCGGTCGCGACCATCGCCGCGCCGTCAGATCCCGTCCATGTCACGCATTTCTTCAGGGACCGGATCGAGGACATCCGCACCCAGGGCGAAGGCGAAGTCTCGCTCGCGGGCCGCCCGTTCCGCATCAAGCGCGAATTCCTCGACGACGTCGCCGAGCAGAAGTTGATGGCGCAGGTGAAGCAGCTGCACAAGGCGCTGCTGATCATGCATTCGCCGACCGACGACACCGTCGGCATCGACAACGCCACGCATATCTTCAGCGCCGCCAGGCACCCCAAGAGCTTCGTCTCGCTGGCCGAGGCCGACCATCTCTTGAGCGGCAAACAGGATGCCGCCTATGTCGCCGACGTGATCGGCGCCTGGGCCGAACGCTACATCGATATCGCGCCGCAGCCGGCGGCAGATACCGGCACTGCGCCGCGCAACGTCGTGGTGCAGGAGACCCGCGCCGGCAAGTTTCAGCAGATCGTCACGGCAGGCCCGCATCGCATGCTGGCCGACGAGCCGATCGCCGTCGGCGGTCAGGATTCCGGCCCCGGGCCGTACGACTTCGTGCTGGCCGGGCTAGGCGCCTGCACCTCGATGACGATGCGGATGTATGCCGACCGCAAGTCGCTGCCGCTCGATCGCGTCACCGTAACGCTGACGCACAGCAAGATCTACGCGAAGGATTGCGAGGAGTGCGAGACCCGCGAGGGCATGCTCGACCAGATCGACCGCGTCATCAGGATCGAGGGCGAACTCGACGCCGACCAGCGCAAGCGGCTGATGGAGATCGCCGACAAGTGCCCGGTGCACAAGACGCTGACGTCGGAGATACGGATCGTCACCAGGGCGGCGGAGTGAGCCCGCGACGCAGCGGGAAAGGCCGAGCCGTAGCAGCATCTGGGCGGCGTCCCTCTCCCGCACGGGGGCCGTCGCAGGGGCGTGCTGAAAAATATCGAAAACAACCCCATGCAAAGGTGCCGGCGGCCGCCGGCGCTCGAAGGCACGGCGCTCGAAGGCAACTGTCCGTAGCGGGTGAAGATGTCGTGTTTTTGTAGCTCGTGATCTGTCGCCTTCGTTTCTGATTTGCAGGGGAGCCGGAAGGCGGGGACGGCTTTCCCTGATTGATCATGCCACGGCTGTTGTGGCGGTTTTAGCCCTGTGGGTGAGTTTCTTTGTTCGACTTGAAGCCCGTTTCTCCGTCCCGACCCGCGCTGTCTCGACGGCGGCGCGCGCAGGAGCGGTCAAGGACGCGCGCTTGCGCGCCCGCCAGGGCTTGTCCTTGACGGCTCCGAGCACGCCGCCAGGCTGAGGCGCGTCGGGGCTGATCTGCTGTCCGTCAGGCGCAAACCTCGCCAATCGATGCGGTCCAAGGAACACGCTGACGGTGCCATCGGGATACTCATGTAGCCGCACCAAGGCCTTGACGAAGTGAGGTCTTAGCCGGCTCTCCGGCAACTGCAGCCGCCGACCGTTCCATGCAACGGTATTGTCGTTGGCGACGGTTCGCTCCTCGATCACGCACAGCGCCTCGCGCCAGGCCTCATGCCGGTCGGCCACGAATGCCGAGCCTTCCTGTTCGGGCTTGATCGCAAACGCGGCGTTGTGCCCGGGGATGTAATGCGCCTTCAGCCACGCGTTGGCAGCCTCAACCGTCGTGATCCCGGCAAGCCGCAGCTCCTTCGGCAGCCGGTCCTGCAAGGTGCCGAACACCCGCTCGGAGCGCCCGCGCGCCTGCGGCGAATAGGCTGCGATATGCTCGATCCCAAGATGCGACAAAGCCCGTCCCACCTGGGTTTGTTGCGTCTTCGAGATCTTCTCGCCAGCTTTTGGGGTCAGGAAATAATGGCTGCCGCGGTCGGTGTAGAGCGCGCAGAACAGGCCATGCTCGCCAATCACTTCGCGCAAGGCCTGGAAGGTCGAGGCCGTTCCTTCTTCCTCGACCAGCACCATCGAGTAGATCTCGCTGGTCGCATCGTCCATCGTGACGATCAGGTCCCTCGCGGGCAGGCCTTCGATCCAAACGTGGCGCGATCCGTCCTGGTGCAGCAGCATGCCCCGAAGCGGCCGCCGCGGCCGCTTCTTGCGGTGCGCCGAACGCTTCGGAGCCTTCCGCACCAGCCCTGCCGCGTGCAGCGCCAGCTTCGTCACCGTATAGCCCAGCACATAATCATGCCGCTTTTGCATCTGCTCGTGGAAGTGCTTCACCGTGAAGTCCGCGTACTTGTCCCGGTACAGCGCAAGCATTCGTTCCAGTTCCTCCTCCGGCGCCCGCCGTGGCGAACGACGCCCCAGCCGGCGGTCGACCAGCCCGTCGTCGCCCTCCGCCTCATAGCGCTCCGCCCAGCGTTGAAACGTCCGAACACTGATCCCAAGAACCTCCGATGCTGCCTCCTGCGTCAGTTCCTTCGCCTCCGTCCGATCCAGCAAATCTGAAAACCGCATCCGTCGTACACCCTCGTGAATGGATGCCGTGCCCATCGCGCCCCCTTTGTTCCGGAGCACCGAAAACACGACACTTCACGAGCTACAAACAGGCGACAGATCACGAGCTACTGACACGTTCGACCAAGCAACTTGACACGTCGGGCAACTCAGGGATATTCTTCCATTATTCCGAAATCGTGCGAACGCCCCTCTCTCCACGCGCCGCGCTCTTGCCGGTCAGGCAGTTCGCCATGATCCGCACCGCGGCGCCGATCTCGTTCTCGCGCCAGGCGGCGAAGCCGAGCAACAGGCCGTGGTCGCGCGGCCGCCCCAGCGCGAGGCTCGACAGTGCGCGCACCTCGACGCCGGCGACCACCAGGCGCGTCACAGCATCCCGGTCCGCACGGCCATCCTTGAAACGGGCAATCAGCTGCATGCCGCCCGGCGGCACCTCGGCGGTGAGCACCTCGCCGAGCTGCCGCGCCAGCGCCGCCGCGAGGTGGTCGCGGCGCGCGCGATAGATCCGCCGCATCCGCCTGACATGCGCCAGGAAATACCCGTCGGCCATGAAGCTGGCCAGCGCCTCCTGGACATGCACGGAGGCGATCAGCCCGAGATGCCGCTGCGCGATCTCCATCGTCCGCGCCAGTGATGGCGGCACCACCAGATAGCCGATGCGGATATCGGCGGTCATCGCCTTGGCGAAGGTGCCGAGATAGAGCACGCGTCCCTCGCGATCGAGCCCCTGCAGCGCCGGCATCGGCCGGCTGTCATAGTGAAACTCGCCGTCGTAATCGTCCTCGACGATCCAGGTCTTGCCGGGCTCGGCGGAAGCCAACAGCTCGGTGCGGCGTGCGACCGGCATCACGCGCCCTGTAGGGTGCTGATGTGACGGGGTCGCGAAGATAAGCTTCGGCGCGCGCGTCGCGCGCATCCGCATCATGCCCCATTGATCGAGCCTGACACCGACGACGTCGGCACCGGCGGCACGAAACGCCGCCGCCGCTCCGGGATAGCCGGGATCCTCGGTCCAGACCGCATCGCCGGCGACGATGGTGGTCGCGGCGATCAGCGTCAGCGCCGCCTGCGCCGTCGGCAGGATCAGGATCTGATCGGCCTCGGCGCGCACGCCGCGGCTGACTTCGAGATAATCGCACAAGGCTTCGCGCAGGCTCGACCGGTTGACCACGGTCTGGTCATTGAAGCGGCGGCGCAATGCGCTGCGACGCAGGCAGCGCGCCCAGATCTCGTGCGGAAACTCGCGCGCATCCGCAAGCCCGGGACGGAGCGGCCGGAAATCCGCCTGGTAGGACAGCGGCCAATCGCTATCGGAGAGCTGCAAGGCCCAGGGCGACAGCAACGGTTTGCGGGCGGCATCACGGCGTGGCGCAGGCAGAGCCTTGGCGAAGCGCGCCTCGATGTCGTCGGTCACAACCGGCCGCCGCCGCGCCGCGACCCGTAGATACCCTTCGGCGACGAGCTGCTCATAGGCATGCGTTACGGTGTTGCGCGCCACGTCGAGCTCGGCCGCAAGGCTGCGGCTCGACGGCAGCATGGCGCCGCTCCTGATCCGGCCGCTCGCCATCAGCGCGCGCAGCTGCTGGGTCAACTGCGCGGCCAGCCCGGCGTCGTCCGATCGCTTCAGCGCGAGCAATTCGGCGAGGATCAATCTGGCTCCCTCATTCTACAAAATCTGGCCCTTTCGAGAGAGCCAGCATGATCCTATTCACAAGCGGTATCGCCCGCAAGGATTCTGCCGTGAACCGGTCCCTCTCCCCCGCCAGGGCCGCCGCCCTATTCATCGTCGTGGTGCTGGCCTGGGGCATCAACTGGTCGGTCACGAAATCGCTGGTCGAGGCGGTGCCGCCGCTGTGGACCGCCTCGATCCGCAGCTGGGTCGCCCTGATCGCCCTGCTGGTCATCCTGCGCGCCAGCGGCAATTTGATCATTCCGCGGATCGCCGATGTCCCGGTCGTGCTCAGCGTGGCGCTGCTGCACATGACGTTCTTCTCGACGCTGGTCGCCGCCGGCCTGCGCTATCTCCCGGCCAGCAAAGGCGTCGTGCTCGGCTACACCACGCCGCTCTGGGTCGCGCTCGCAGCAGGCGCCGCGCGGACGGAACGGCTCGGGACATTGAAGCTGATTGGCGTCGCCTCCGGTCTCGCCGGCCTCTGCGTGATCCTCAACCCGGCGTCGCTGGACTGGAGCAATCTGCATGTCCTCGCCGGCGCCGGCATGATCATCATCGCCGCAATCTGCTGGGCCGCGAACATCATCTATATCCGCTCGCACCGCTGGATCGCGACGCCGCTGCAGCTGTTGCTGTGGCAGGTGCTGGTCGCGACGCTGGTGCTGACGACGTCGGCGCTGGTCACCGAAGGCGTGCCCGAGGTGACCTGGTCGCCACACCTCCTGCTGCTGTTTCTCTATTCCGGCTTCATCGGCACGGCGCTGGCCTATTGGGCGATGTCCGTTGTCAACAAGAGCCTGCCGGCGCTGACCACCTCGCTCGGCACCACGGCAACGCCGATCGTCGGCATCGTGACCGCGGCACTCTTGCTCGGCGAGCCGATCGATCTTTCGCTGGCGATCGCCGCGGCGCTGATCGTCGGCGGCATCGCGCTGAGTTCGCTCGCGGACGCGCCGTCGCGTGCGTAATTAGCACTACTTTGGCAGATTGTTGATTTTGCCGCGTTTTATAGGATTCCCGAATCAATTTTTCAATGATTCATGGGTGGTCGGCTCTGGGAGGGCTGACCATGCCCGGATGGGAAGACGAACTCGAACGCTGGCTGATGCCGTTCTTGGACCGGCTGGGTCATAAGACCCGGCAGCGGATGTGTCCTCTGTATGTTGCGGGATTGATCGGTCCGGGCGATCGCAAGAGCGTTCAGCCGATGGCGGAACGCCTTGCCACGAGCAACTACGACCAGTTGCACCATTTCATTGCGGACGGTGTCTGGGACGCGACGCCGCTGGAGACAGAGCTGCTCAACCAGGCGGACCGACTTGTCGGCGGCAGGGATGCGGTGCTGGTTATTGATGACACCTCACTTCCCAAGAAGGGTGAGCGCTCGGTCGGTGTTGCGGCTCAATACGCGTCGGCTCTCGGTAAAACGGCAAATTGCCAAACGCTGGTGTCTTTGACGCTTGCTCGCGGCGAAGTGCCCGTGATGGTCGCGTTACGTCTCTTTCTGCCTGACAGTTGGACAAGCGACATATCTCGTTTGAAGCGCGCTCGCGTGCCAGTCGAACATCGAACGGCACGGTCCAAGCCCGAGATTGCTCTAGCCGAGATTGACCGCGCGATGGCAGCCAACGTGCGCTTTGGATGTGTGCTGGCGGATGCAGGATACGGCCTCAGCGCACCGTTTCGACAAGGGCTAACAGAGCGCGGGCTGACCTGGGCTGTCGGTATCCCTCGGCACCAGAAAGTGTATCCGGTCGATGTGAAGCTCATTTGGCCGATTACCAAAGTCCGCGGAAAACCACGAAAGCACCACGTGCCCGATATCTTATCGATTGCCGCAGAACAAATGCTCGCCAGCGCCAAATGGAAAACCGTGAGTTGGCGTAGCGGGACGAAAGGTCGGCTGAAAGCCCAATTTGCTGCTCTCCGTGTCCGGACCGCCGACGGCCCTCCGCAGCGGATATGGGATAAAGGTCAGCAGCATCTCCCAGGCGACGAAGCCTGGCTCATTGGCGAGCAACGTGCGTCCGGGGAGAAGAAATACTATCTGGCCAACCTTCCGGCGGCGACGGATCTGCGCACGCTGGCCGCCACCATCAAGGCACGGTGGATTTGTGAGCAGGCGCATCAGCAGTTGAAGGAGGAACTTGGACTTGATCACTTCGAAGGGCGATCATGGCAAGGTCTTCATCGCCACGCCTTGATGACAATGATTGCCTACGCCTTCCTGCAACATCGTCGCCTCGCATACGCGGGGCGGAAAAAAAAGAATCAACGGGCCTCCGCCTCAGCCAACCATGCCAGCCGTACGTCACGCCATCGTCGATCTCATCCTTCGGCCGCCGTCTCAGCAGTGCCCATATTGCCGAAAGCAGATCCGTGAAAAACAGCGGCGAAAACACAATCTGCCAAAGTAGTGTTAGGGCCTGTACTCATAGATTCGTCACGTCCGCTTCGGTCTCGGAAGCTGACGTCGAAACCGACGCGCTGCATGTCGGCCTTGGGCCGATTTTGTTGCAAAAGTCGGTTGAGTGAGGCCTCGAACGATGATTCCGTTGTGTTGACGCGATTCTCGGCGAGGTCGATCCATGATGGGCCGTCTGAAGAGTGACCAAGGTCAACTGTTCTACGAGTTTCGTCTTGGCGATGCGGTCCCCGAAGATCATTTGGTGCGGACGATCGATGCTGCTCTCGATCTGTCGTGGCTTCGCGGCGAGCTTGCGTCCCATTATGCGTCCATGGGTCGTCCGTCGATCGACCCTGAACTGATGATCCGGATGCTGGTGGTGGGGTATGTCTTTGCGATCCGCTCGGAGCGATTGATCTGCCGCGAAGTACAGGTGAACCTCGCCTATCGCTGGTTCTGCAGGCTTGGCATCGAAGATGCTATTCCCGACCATTCAGCGTTCTCGCGTGCCCGCAACGAGCGTTTCCGCGAGGGAGATGTTTTTCGCCATGTGTTTGAGCGGGTCGTCGAGGCGTGTATTGCGGCCGGTCTGGTTGGTGGTGAAGGCTTTGCAGTTGATGCGAGCCTGATTGCGGCCGACGCCAACAAGCGGCGCTCGATCGCGGGTCAGGATTGGCGCAGGGATCGCGATCCGGCGAGGTCCAGCCGCGCCGTGAAGGAGTATCTGGCGACTCTCGAAGACACGGCATGGGGTGCCGCTACGGAGGTTGTGCCGAAGTTCGTCTCGCCATCCGATCCCGCGGCGCAGTGGACCGGCGCACACAAAGGGGCGGCATTCTTCGCCTACTCTGACAACTATCTCATCGACATGAAGTTCGGCGTCATCTTGGACGTCGAGGCGTCTCGTGCCATTCGGCAAGCCGAAGTCGGTACCGCAAAGACAATGATCGAACGAACAGAGGAACGTTTTGGCCTCAAGCCGGAGCGGCTCGCGGCCGATACCGCTTATGGATCGGCGCCGATGCTGAACTGGCTGGTAGAGAAGGACATCGCGCCACACATTCCGGTCATCGACAAGTCAAAGCGCGAGGATGGCACCTTCTCGCGCAACGACTTTCGATATGATCCGGCCGGCGACGTCTACCACTGCCCAGGCGGAAAGCGGCTCGGGACAAGCGGCACAGCACACGAGGGCAAGACGCTCTTGTACCGCGCAAGCAAGCTCGACTGCGATGTTTGCCCGCTCAAACCGCAGTGCTGCCCAAAGGAGCCCTCACGCAAGATCCCGCGCGACGTCCATGAGCGCGCCCGAGACGTTGCACGCTCCTTCGCTGGCACCGAGGCCTTTGAACAGTCGCGACGTGAGCGAAAGAAGATTGAGATGCGGTTCGCACACCTGAAGCGCATCCTGAGGCTCGGCCGACTGCGACTGCGTGGCCCACGAGGCGCCCAGGATGAGTTTGTTCTGGCCGCCATCGCTCAGAACCTACGGCGGCTCGCGAGCCTGGTCGCGCGGCCGCCACCGGCACACACGGTGTACACCGCGTAGAGTTGCGTAGAGAGCGTCAGGGCCGGCAAACCAAAGCCGGTCGTCCTTGGCGAGATGGCCGAACAATCCATCGCGAGCAGCCGACTTTTGCAACAAAATCGGCCAGAAGCAGCCATAACGGCTTGTAGCAGACCGCGATCGTTTCCGCGCATTGCACTAGCGAGGTTTGACGCGTGTTTCTGAGAGGTGCTTGTCCCAATGTGGGTGGATTTGGCCGTCTGCTGTTGGCAGGTATTGGACCCATTCGGCTAGTATGCCTCTCGGGTCGATATCTCTGTTCGACACGACGTAGTCAATCTCGCTTCGCGTCGTGCCAATATCCATTAGCTCGCGGTCCGTCAGGCGGCATAATTCCGTCTGCAGCCTCCGGCGTTTGCGCCACATCTGAAATGCCTGCCAGTAGGCTTCGAGCGGACTATAGACCGGCTGGTTAGTAGTTGCTGGATGCTGAAACTTGGTGATCTCGTGGACCGTGCTCATTGCGGTACGTCCTGTCTGCTTTTTCACAGGATGAACATGCCGTACGGTGAGCCACCGCGCCTGACATCCGGCTTACATTTTCCTTACCTCCGGCTTATTCTTTGCCCCCGAACAGCGTTAAAGCCTGAAAATAGAGGGCCGCCTAAGGGATCCTGAGATGCGCTATTTCTTCGAGGAGTACGCATTCGATACTGACCGTCGCGAGCTACATCGCGGGACGATCCCTGTTCCCATCGCGCCACAGGTCTTCGATCTACTCCAATATTTGATCCGGCACAGAGAGCGCGTCGTTAGCAAGGACGATCTCATCAGCGCCGTTTGGAATGGACGCATCGTCTCTGATGCCGCGCTGACAACCCGCCTGAATGCCGCTCGGGCCGCGATCGGTGACGATGGTGATAAGCAGCGCCTAATCAAAACATTGCCGCGCAAAGGCTTCCGCTTCGTTGGCGCAGTGCACGAAGGGCGGAAGCTCTCAACTGCGTCGGTCAGTTCGGCGGTGCAGAACGACGGCGCGGTGCAAAGGCCGGCATCACCGCCTCGTCTTTCCATTGTTGTGTTGCCATTTGCTAACCTCAGCGACGACCCGGACCAAGACTACTTCGTCGATGGTGTGACGGAAAGCCTCACTACGGATTTGTCGCGGATCAGCGGCTCCTTGGTGATCGGGCGACACACCGCATTCACCTACAAGGGCAAAGCGGCTGACCTCAAGCAAATCGGTCGCGAGTTGAACATCCGGTATGTGCTAGAAGGCTCCGTACAGCGCCACGAAAGCCGACTTCGCGTCAACGTGCAGCTGATAGACGCTGAAACCGGCACGCATTTATGGGCGGACCGCTTTGACAAACCCGTCGCCGATCTGTTCGATATGCAAGACGAGATCATATCTAGGCTAGCTAACTCCTTGGACGCGCAGCTCGTCGCAGCCGAGGCCATGAGAGCACAACGTTCGGCGCATCCCAATTCAATGGAGTTGTACTTCCAGGGCAGAGCTAAGCTCAATATGGGCTTGACTTCCGAATATATCTTGCAGGCGCGCCACTTTTTCGAGCGCGCCCTGACGCTTGATCCCGGCAATATCGAAGCGCGTCTGGGCTTAGCGCATGTTGATGGCACTGTTGGTGCCGGCTACATGACCGACAATCGGATGAAGTACCTTACCGTGGCAGAAGTGGCCGTTATGCATGTCCTGACCCTCGCGCCGAGCCACCCCTTGGCTCACTTACATTTGGGAACAGCAAAAATTTTCACGAACCGCGTGTCCGAGGGCATTGATGAACTACAACACGCTTTGGGGCTGGACCGAAATCTGGCCCATGCGCACGGGTTAATCGGTCAAGCCAAGATTTTCCTCGGTCGCGGCGGGGAGACTGAGGCGCATGTCCTAGAGGCACTCCGCCTGTCTCCCCGCGACATTCATGCCTTCATGTGGATGCAGTATGTCGGCTTCGCTAAGTTGCAACTTAGTGCCGACAAGGAAGCCGTCTGTTGGCTCCGCAGGAGCATCGACGCCAACCGAAATTATCCGTTTGCGCATCTTGGGCTCGCCGCTGCCCTAGCACTGCTTGGAGCACTCGATGACGCGCGGGCCGCCGCGCAAGCAGGCCTCGCGCTTCAACCTAATTTCAGCATCCGCCGCTTCCGCGCTAGCCCGTCGACCGATAATCCAGCTTATCTCGCCAAACGTGAGCGCATTTATGAGGGCATGCGATTGGCAGGAGTACCGGAGGGGTAATGTCGCAGATGGGTCTTGGTCGTGTAAAAACGCCAGTCCCGAGGCAGTCGGGACTGGATTGGTGTCATGCCGCGATCGCAGCCATCAGCGGCTTGATCCCGACGATGTTCATGACCCGTGTCAGATTGTAGGCCAGGACGGAGAGCGCCATTTCGGCCGCCACTTTCGGAAGCGTTTTGGTGAGGAAGTGTGTCGCTCCCATGCGGGCCTTCATGGTGCCGAACGGATGCTCGACAGTTTCGCGGCGCTGACGCATGGCGTGCGGGCTTGCATCAAGGCGCTGCTGCACAGCCTCGAGCAGATGCTCATGCTCCCATCGCGTAATCCGCCGTTCTGACCCAGGCGTGCATTGGGTCTTGAGCGAACAGCTTTGACAGGCCGTGGTCCAGTAGCGCCGCAGCACCTTGCTGTCTTCTTCATTCGTATAGCGATATGATAGCCGCTCCCCGGCCGGGCAGCGATAGACGTCCTCCTCTGGCAAATAGGCAAAGTCCTGTTTACCGAAGCGTCCGTCTGCCTTAGCGCCGGACGTTAGCGGTTTGGGCAGAGTTACCGTGATGCCCGCTTCGTGGCACGCAAGGATCTCTGGGCTGTTGAAGTAGCCGCGATCGGCTACAGCTTCGAGCGTCTCAGTCTTCAGAACAGCCTTCGCCCGCTTGGCCATATTGGCAAGTTGTGCCCGATCCGAGCCGCTGTTCGTCACCTCGTGCGTCACAATCAGATGGTGTTCGGTGTCTACGGCGACCTGTACGTTGTAGCCGACAACACCAGAGCCGCGCCCGCTCGTCGCCATCGAGCGGCTGTCGGGGTCGGTCAGGGAGATTTGCTGGTCGGGTGACGCAAGCATCTGCTTCTCGTAGACGGCAAGCTTGCCCATTTCCTCCTTCAGTTTCGTCAGCTTCTCGGTAAGCCTCGTCACCTTCGTGGCCAGGGCCTCGGTCGGCTCCTGGCGGTCGGCCGTGTCAAGTTGGCTCAGATAGCGCGCGACGCTCTCCTCCAACTGAGCACGCCGTCGCTCCATCTTCGCGCGCGTGAAGTTCCTGTCCCGGTTGTTCACGGCCTTGAACTTGCTGCCATCGATGGCGACGCTCGCCGTCGCCAGCAGACCCATCTCTCGGCAGAGTTCGACGAAGCGCGCACATACCCTGCGCAGCGCCAGGCCGTTGTCCTTGCGGAAGTCCGCAATCGTCTTGTGATCGGGAGCGAGCCGACCCAGCAGCCACATCACCTCGACGTTGCGCCCGGCCTCTCGTTCCAGCCGCCGGCTCGACTGTACCCGGTTCAGATAACCGTAAATGTAAAGCTTCAGGAGCACCGAGGGATGGTACGACGGCCGACCGGTGGCCGCCGGCTCCACACCCTCAAAGCCCATCTCAGCCAAACCGAGCGCATCGACAAATACGTCGATCACGCGAACAGGGTTGCTCTCGTCAATGAAGTCATCGAGGCATTCGGGCAACAGCGACCGCTGTCCACGATCCGCCTCTTCAACGAAGCGCCTCATCGATTCCCCCAAAGAATCACAGGAGAATCATAACAGCAGCCCAGCGTTTTCACACAGCCAGGGTCATAAGCCGCCGATAACTACCGAACCGGGCAACTTCCGCTTTATGACGGGAAGCCGACGGTTATGAGTACACGCCTAGGCCGTCGCAAGCGGCCTGACCCGCAAGCTCCCGCGCAGGCCGGCGCCGGTGCCGAGCATGATGCCGGCGATCGCGATGAGGGACGACAGCGACAGCGTCGACAATCCGGTCAGCCCCTGCCCGACCGAGCAGCCGAACGCCATCACGCCGCCCGCGCCCATCAATGCGGCGCCGCTCGCCGAGCGCAGCATATGCTGTGGCGACCGGTAGCCTTCGAGCTGGAAGCGCCCGGTGGCGATGGCCGTGATCAGGCTGCCGGCGAACACGCCGAACACGGTGACGATGCCGAAATTGAGCGTCGAGCCGGTCGACAGCATGACGTATTGCAGGGCGTCGGCGATCGGCGCGATGAAGGTCAGCGACGTCACCGGCACCGGATTGAAATCATCGGCGCCGAGATAGCCGGTCGCGTACCAGCCCCCCGCCACCAGCAGGCCGACGATCAAGCCGGCCGCGATCTGGCCCGGCGACTTGCGGAATGGCGCATGGGCAAAGGCGAAGATGATCAGGACGGCTGCGAGAACCGAGGCCGCCACCATCCGCGCTGGCACCGCGCCGAGGCCGATGTCCGCCAATAGCGCCGGCACCGAATTGGCTGACACCGTGGCCTGTGACGCCTGCACCATCGCGATCCGCCCCGGGGCGATCAGGCCCTTCAGCGTCATCTCGGCGAAAATGCCGAGCACGATCACGACCACGAAGGAGCGCAGATTGCCGCGCCCGAGCAGCACCAGTGCCCGCGAACCGCAGCCATTCGACAGCACCATGCCGTAGCCGAACAGCAGCCCGCCGAGGAACATCACCGGCGCCGAGAAGGACGGCTGCAGATAGATCGACTTGCCGAGATCGACGAGGCCTGCCGCCGCCAACAGCTGCGAGGCCGCGATCGCGACGCCCATCGCCAGCGCATAGGTGCGCGCCAGGCGGCCGTCGCCCTCCGCCCACCAGCCGCGCAGGCCGCTCATCATGCAGAAGCCGCTGAGCAGCCCGACCGAGCCATAGATCAGGCCGATGATCAGGGCGGCGATGATGACGATCGTGGCGGGGTCCATAATAGTCCTTCAATTACGTTCGTCATTGCGAGCCAACCGGTCGGCGCGAAGCGCCGCCGGATGACAGGCTCCGCGAAGCAATCCATACTATCACACTGGAGAGAATGGATTGCTTCGTCGCTTCGCTCCTCGCAATGACGGTGAACTAGGGTCGCAAAATCACGCGGTCGCGCGACGAGCCTGCCACGGCAACAAACGCCGCCTTGGCCTGTTCCAGCGGATAGATCGCGCTCGGCTTGATCGGGAATGGCTTCAGATGTCCGCCGGCAAAGCCCGGCGCGAGCTCGCGCAACACCTCGCCGGTCGCAACCGACGACAGCGCAAGCGTGTCGATGCCGACATAGGAATGCTGGCCGCGGTAGAATTCGAGGATGTTGAACTGCACGATGCGGTCGACCGCCGCGATCAGGATCTGGCGGCCGCGCAGCGCCAGCGACTTGTGCGCGGCCTGGAAATAGGGATCGCCGACCGTGTTGTAGACGATGTCGGCGCCCTTGCCGCCGGTCAGCTCGCGCACGCGAGCGGCGACGTCGGTGGTCGAGGCGTCGATCACCTCGACCGGCGAATTGCTGTGGCCTTCATAAGGCTCGCTCTTGCGCACCACGCCGATCACGCGCGCACCGTGCCAGCTCGCGATCTGCACCGCGGCCTGACCAACCTTGCCGTTGACGCCCATCACCAGCACGGTCTCGCCCGCCTTCGGCAGGCCGGCGCGGCGCAGGCCTTCCATCGCGGTGACGAAGGGCACGCCGATCCCGGCGGCTTCGTCCCAGGAGATGCCGGCGGGCTTTTCCACCACGGCATCGCGCTCGACCACCAGATGCGTGGCATGGGTGCCGTCGCGGCGGATGCCGAGGTCGCCGGACGAGCCGAACACGTCGCGCCCGATGAATTCAGCGGGACCATCGATTACGACACCGGCGTAGTCGCGGCCCGAGGTACGCGGGAATATGGCATAGGGCATCAGCCCGGTCGCGGCCTTGACGTCGGACGGATTGACCGCGGCGGCCCTCACCTCGATGAGCAGATCGTCCGCCCCGCGCGACAACGCAAGGGTCTCGACCACTGGCGCCACCGCCGCCGCGTTCTCCGCCTTCGTCAGCAGACGCACGCAGCGGGCGTCGACAGGATGACGGTTTGCTTGCGGGGCCGGCGGCATCAGCGTTCCAGTCCTGGTCATGAAGCGCGCTGTTGAAGCGCGCGGATGGTGGCGGCCAAGTGGCCTCCGGTCATGACTAATCGACTGACCGATCAATTCAAGGGGCTTGTTGCGGCCGGCGGTGTCAGAGCTTCGGCGGCGGGGCCGTGCCCAGGATCGCCTCGATCGACAGGCCGAGCCCGAGCAGCCTGGCATCGCTTCCGACCGGACCGTCGAGCTCGAGCCCAACCGGCAGGCCATCGGACGTCATGCCGGCATAGAGCGACAGCCCGGGAAGGCCGGCATTGCTGCCGGGATCGGTGTTGCGGATCATGGTGCCGAAGGTCGGCACCGGCGCGCCGCCATTGACCGACATCTCGCCGGACCCGGTCTTTTCGTCGATCAGCGGCGCGGGCGCGACCGTGGTCGGAAACAGGATGGCGTCCAGCCTGTTGTTCCTGATGTAGGTGGCATAGATCGCCTGCAGCGCCGGCCGCTGCACGTTGATTGCATCATCATAGGCGGCGCCGAACGCGTCCGTAGTGATGGCACCGAATGCGCCGACGACATCAGGACTGGCGACGCCGGCCGCGATGTCGGACAGCGTGATCCCCTCGATCCCTGAAGCGGCAAGCCAGGCCGGGATATCGGCGATCGGTTCGTGCAGCGCGACCACGAAGGACACCTTGCCGTTCTGCTCAAACAGATCGGGCATATCGACATCGACCAACACCGCGCCGGCCGCCGAGAGCCGGGCGCAGGCTGCGCGGGCGACGGCTTCGACATCGCGATCGAGGCCGCTCCAGAAGCAGGCGGGAATGCCGAGACGCACGCCGCGTAGCGGGATGCTCGTTGCCAGCGGCGTGCCTGTCATCACGGCATCGAGCAGCGCGACATCGGCGACCGTGCGTCCCATCGGGCCGACGGTGTCGCGGGTATGGCTGATCGGAACCACCTGGTTGTCGTCGTGATAACGCCGCTCGGCGCCGCCATTGCCGACCGAAGGCCGAAGGCCGACGGTCCCGGTCAGCGCGGCGGGCACGCGGGTCGAGCCGCCGGTGTCCGATCCGAGGCCACAGGTGGCGATGCGCGCGGCGATCGCCGCCGACGTTCCGCCGGACGACCCGCCCGGGATCCGGCTCGTGTCGTACGGATTCCGCACCGGTCCTGTGAACGGTGCGAGATTGGTACTGGTGATGCCGAAGGCAAGCTCGTGCAGATTGGTCTTGCCGATGACGACGGCACCCGCATCGAGCAGCTTTTGCAGCGACGGCGCGTTGCGCGCAGGCCGCGCGTGTTGCAGCGCCGGCGTGCCGCCCGATGTCGGCAGATCTGATGTGTTGATATTGTCCTTCACGACGATCGGAAGCCCGGCCAGCACTCCGGTCCGCGTCCCGGCATCGACCTCGCGCGCCGCAGCAAGCGCGCCGTCGCGGTTCAGCACAATGAAGGCGTTGAGGTGCTTGAGCCGCTCCGCACGATCGAGCGCGGCCTCGACGACACTGACCGCCGTTACCTTGCCGGCGCGGATATCAGCCAGGATCCCCGCAGCGGTCGTTTCATTGGTGTCGGCCATACCCTGCGCCCTGTTGAATTGCAGGGATTAGGCTATTCTTTCGGCCGCTTGTCGTAAACTCGTTTCGCCTTGCCGAGCGAACGCTCCAGCGTCTCGGGCGCAACGACGCGGACGCGGGTCGAGATGCCGATCGTGTTCTTGATGAAGGCGGAGACCTTCTCGGCGTGAACAACCAGCCCTTCGCCATCCCAGCTCTCGGGCCGGGCTTCGGCGAGCACCGTCATCTCATCCATGCGGCCCTCACGGGTCAGCTCGATGACAAAATGACCGCCGCACCAGTCGGTCGCCAGCAGCGCTTCCTCGATCTGGGTCGGGAACACATTGACGCCGCGCAGGATGATCATGTCGTCGGAGCGGCCGGTCACCTTCTCCATTCGCCGCATGCCGGGCCGCGCCGTGCCGGGCAACAGCCGCGTCAGATCGCGGGTGCGGTAGCGGATGATCGGGAAGGCTTCCTTGGTCAGCGAGGTGAACACCAGCTCGCCCTTCTCGCCGTCGGGCAGCACCTCGCCGGTCAGGGGATCGATCACCTCCGGATAGAAGTGGTCCTCCCAGATGTGCAGGCCGTCCTTGGTCTCCACGCATTCCTGCGCGACGCCGGGACCGATCACCTCCGACAAGCCATAGATGTCAGTGGCGTCCATGTCGAACGCCTGCTCGATCTCGACTCGCATCGCGTTGGTCCAGGGTTCGGCACCGAAGATGCCGAACTTCAGCGACGATTTGCGCGGATCGAGGCCCTGCCGCTTGAACTCGTCGAGGATCGCCAGCATGTAGCTCGGCGTCACCGTGATGATGTCGGGCCGGAAGTCGTTGATGAGCTGCACCTGCCGCTCGGTCATGCCGCCGGAGATCGGGATCACCGTGCAGCCGAGCCGCTCGGCGCCGTAATGCGCGCCGAGGCCGCCGGTGAACAGGCCGTAGCCATAGGCGTTGTGCATCAGCATGCCGGTGCGGCCGCCGGCGGCGCGGATCGAGCGCGCCATCACATCCGCCCAGGTGTCGATGTCGGCCCTGGTGTAGCCGACCACGATCGGCTTGCCGGTCGTGCCCGAGGAGGCATGGACCCGCACCAATTGCTCGCGCGGCACCGCGAACATATTGAAGGGATAATTGTCGCGCAGATCGGTCTTCACCGTGAACGGAAATTTGGCGAGATCGGGCAGCTGCCTGAAATCGGACGGATGCACGCCGGCGGCATCGAACGCTTTCCTGTAGTGCGCGACATTGTCATAGGCATGCTTGAGCGACCAGGCCAGCCGCCTGGTCTGCAGCGCCATGATCTCGTCGCGCGAGGCGCGCTCGGCCGCATCGAGCTCGGCGTGATAACCGCTGTCCTTGACCTTGAGCTTTGCCGTTGCCATCGACGTTTCCCCTGAAGCCTTTATGCCTTGATGTCCGTGTCGGGCAGCCAGGTGCCCGGTATCACGCGCGAATGCCCGCGGAATTCGGCGATCACGCTGTCGCCGGAGGTCACGCTCACGTCGTAGATTCCCGAGCGGCCATTGCGCGAGATCTCGCGCGCGGTCGCCACCAGACGATCCCCGAGCTTGCCGGGCCGGATGAAAGTGACGTTGCCCTGCGCCGCCACCGCGCGATCGTTGCGGCTGTTGCAGGCAAAGGCGAAGGCTGAATCGGCCAGCGTGAAGATGTAGCCGCCATGACAGATGCGCTGGCCGTTGACCATGTGCGGCTGCACCGTCATCGCCATCACCGCCTGCCCCGGCCTGATCTCGACGAGTTCCATGCCGAGACCCTTGCTGGCGTCGTCTTCCTTCCACATCGCGTCCGCGCAGGCGCGGGCGACATCCTCGGGCGATAGCGTGGCCTTCACGTTCACATCGAACTCCCTGTGCGCGGGCCCGTTGCGGAGGGCCTCTTGGTGTCAAGCGTCAGTGTTGGGCGTGACGCGCGAGGCGTCAACGCTACTTCCGTCATTCCGGGACGATGCGTCAGCATCGAACCCGGAATCTCGAGATTCCGGGTTCGCTTCGCGCCCCGGAATGACAATCAACAACTAGACGTGGTCGTAGTCGACCACGACCTTCTCAGAGCACGGCTTGGCCTGGCAGGTGAGGATGAACCCCGCCTTCAGCTCCCACGGCTCCAGCGAATAGTTCAGGTCCATCGGCGCCTCGCCTTCGACCAGCTTGGCGCGGCAGGTCGAGCACATGCCGCCCTTGCAGGCGAACGGCAGGTCCATGCCGGCGCGCAGCGCGGCGTCGAGGATCGACTCGCCGTCGGCCACCGGGACCTCGCGGCGCTTGCCGTCGATGATCAGCCCGGCAATCGCCTTCGGCGGCGCGCCGGCCGGAACGACGACCTTCGCCCGCGGCTTGCCGCCGAATTCCGACACGAAGCGTTCGACATGGATACGCTCGTCGGCGATGCCGATCTCGCGGCAGGTCGCCTCGATGGTCTCGCTCATCGCGGCCGGACCGCAGACGAAGACGTGATCGACCGTCTCGGCCGGCACCAGCGAGCGCAGCAGCACACGCACTTTCTCGCCGTCGAGCCTGCCGTGCAGGATCGGGATGTCCTGCTCCTCGCCCGAGATGACGTGGAATACCGAGAGCCGCTGCATGAAGCGGTCCTTCAGCTCCTCCAACGCCTCGCGAAACATGACGCCTTCGGTCGAACGGTTGCCGTAGAAAAGGAAGAAGCGGCTGTCCGGCTCGCGCGCCAGCACGCCCTTGATGATCGAGAGGATCGGCGTGATGCCGCTACCGGCGGCAAAGCCGACATAGGTCCGCGCCTCGCCCGGCGCGTGGGCGACGCCGAAACGGCCGGTCGGCGTCATCACGTCGAGCTCGTCGCCGGGCTTCAATTCCTCGGCCGCCCAGTTCGAGAATGCGCCGCCGTCGACCTTCTTCACTGCGATGCGCAATTCGCCGTCGTCGGGACCGGAGCAGATCGAATAGGACCGGCGAACCTCCTCGCCGTCCATCGTGGTGCGCAGCGTCAGATACTGGCCCGGGGTGAAGCGGTAGTCGCCTTGCAGATCGTCGGGGATCGCAAAGGTCATCGAGATTGCGTCCGACGCCTCGCGGCGCAGGTCGCTAACGGATAGGCGGTGGAATCGTGGCGTAAGGGACATCGCTTATCTCTCCCCGTCATTGCGAGGAGCGAAGCGACGAAGCAATCCATCGCTCAGCGTACGCCGAAGCATGGATTGCTTCGCTTCGCTCGCAATGACGGCCTTGGCGGCAAATAACGACATCATAGTCAATGACACTTGAAGTAATCGAAGGGTTCACGGCAGCTCTTGCAGCGCCACAGCGCCTTGCAGGAAGTCGAGCCGAATTCGGAGAGCAGCTCGGTATCTCCCGAGCCACACTGCGGGCACGCGACCGCCTGCTCGCCGAACAGCGCGCGGCGCGAGGAGCCCGGCAGCGGCGGCGCGATGCCGTACTCCTTCAGCTTGCGGCGGCCGTCCTCGCTCATCCAGTCGGTGGTCCAGGCCGGCGACAGCACGGTGCGGACCTTCGGCCTATGAATGCCTTCGCGCTCCAGCGCGAGCTCAATCTCGAGCGCGATCATGTTCATGGCGGGACAGCCGGAATAGGTCGGCGTGATCGCGACCTCGACATGACCGTCGTGGACCGCGACATCGCGCAGTACGCCGAGATCGGCGATGGTCAGCACCGGGATTTCGGGATCGACCACCTGCGCGGCCACGCTCCAGGCGCGCCGGCGCAGATCGGCATCGCTGAGCGCGACGGTCACCATGTTGCCCCCGGAAAGGTCCGCTGCATCGATTGCAGCTCGCTGAGGAGATGGCCGAGATGTTCGCTGTGGCTGCCACTGCGGCCGCCCTGCTGCATCCAATCGCTCTTCGGCAACGACAGCGTCGCCTCTTTGATGATGCCGGTGACCGTCTTCCGCCAGCGCGGCTGCAGCGCCGCGGGATCGATCGCGATGCCGGCGTCGATCAGGCTGCGCTCACCATCGTCCACCGCGAACATCTCGCCGGTATAGGCCCAGAGGTCGTCGATCGCATCCTGCGCGCGGCGATGGCTCTCCTCGGTGCCGTCGCCGAGACGGACGATCCATTCCGACGAATGCCTGACATGATAGGCGCTCTCCTTCTCCGACTTCGCCGCGATCGCGGCGAGCGTCGGATCGGACGAGGCCATCATCGCGCGCCAGTAGAGATCGGCGAATGCCGCGTAGAAGAATTGCCGCACCATGGTGCGAGCAAAGCCGCCGTTCGGCTGCTCGACAAGCAGCAGATTGCGATACTGCCTGACGTCGCGCAGATAGGCGAACTTGTCTTCGTCGTTGCCTCGGCCTTCGACCTTGGCCGCGTAGGTGTAGAGCTCACGAGCCTGACCGAGCAGGTCGAGGCCCATATTGGCGAGCGCCATGTCCTCTTCCATGGCGGGCGCATGGCCGCACCATTCGGACAGCCGATGGCCGAGGATCAGCGCGTCGTCGGCGCGGCGCAGCGCGTAGAGCACCAGCGGCGTTTCGGAGACTTCGATGTTGACGGTCGCCATGTTCTCTATTCCACCTGCATCCACTTGCTCGACGTCATCCTGAGGAGCCTGCGCAGCAGGCGTCTCGAAGGATGGCCGCGGTTACGATCGGGCGTCATGGTTCGAGACGGCGCTGCGCGCCTCCTCACCATGACGGGTGAAATTCACATGTGCCCGACTTCGTCGGGGACGTCGTAGAAGGTCGGGTGGCGGTAGATCTTGGATTCCGCCGGCTCGAACATCATGCCCTTCTCGGACGGATCGGACGCGGTGATCGCGTTCGAGGGCACCACCCAGATCGACAGCCCCTCGCCGCGGCGGGTGTAGATGTCGCGCGCGGCCTGCAGGGCGAGCGTCGCGTCGGCCGCGTGCAGCGAGCCGACATGCTTGTGCGCCAGGCCATTGCGGCTGCGGATGAAGACTTCCCAGAGCGGAACGTTCGGCGTGGCCATCTCGGCGCTCCCTTATTCTGCGGCTTGCGCGAGCTGGCGGCGCTTGCGCTTCTCGGCATAGGCCATCGCGGCCTCGCGCACCCAGGCACCCTCCTCATGCGCCTTGCGGCGCGCGGCGAGACGATCGCGATTGCAGGGGCCGTTGCCTGCCAGCACCTGCTTGAACTCGTCCCAGTCGATCGGGCTGTGTTCCCAATTGCCGTTTGCGTTCTGCTTCATGCCGGGATCGGGGATCGTCAGGCCCAGGAATTCGGCCTGCGGGACGGTGGCGTCGATGAATTTCTGGCGCAGCTCGTCGTTGGAGAAGCGCTTGATCTTCCATTTGGTCGAGGTGTCGCTGTGCTGGCTGACCTGGTCCGGCGGACCGAACATCATCAGCACCGGCCACCACCAGCGATCGAGCGCGTTCTGCGCCATCGCCTTCTGCTCCGCGGTGCCGCGGCACAGCGTCACCATGATCTCAAAGCCCTGGCGCTGGTGGAACGATTCCTCCTTGCAGACGCGGATCATCGCGCGCGCATAGGGGCCGTAGGAGCAGCGGCACAGCGGGATCTGGTTCATGATCGCCGCGCCGTCGACCAGCCAGCCGATGGTGCCGATGTCGGCCCAGGTCAGCGTCGGATAATTGAAGATCGAGGAATATTTCGCCTTGCTCGATAGCATCGCATCGACCAGCTCCTCGCGCGAGGTGCCGAGCGTCTCGGCGGCGGCGTAGAGATAGAGGCCGTGGCCGCATTCGTCCTGCACCTTGGCGAGCAGCGCAGCCTTGCGGCGCAGCGACGGCGCGCGGGTGATCCAGTTGCCCTCGGGGAGCATGCCGACGATTTCGGAATGGGCGTGCTGGGAAATCTGCCGCGTCAGCGTCTTGCGGTAGGCGGCGGGCATCCAGTCGTTCGGCTCGATGCGCTCGTCGGCATCGATGCGGGCCTGGAACTGACTGGCACGGGCGGCATCCTCGACGCCGCGATCGTCGCCGTCGGATGAGTTGAGCGCCTGCGTGTACATGGCCGACCTCCCAATGTGTTGTTAGGCAGCAATGTATAACACAAATTTTCGAATGCAAGAAGTTTTTGTAATATGTTCAGACACCCTCGAAACGGCGCGCCACCGCCCCGTTGGGCTTCGGCAGCGGCCCGTCCTCGTTGGTTGCGTGGTCGTCAAGCCATTGTTCCGACGGCGAAAGCAGCCCGCGATAGATCTCGCCGCAGAGCTTGCGCGCCGCCCTGCCCGGCCAATCCTTCGGCAACAGCTGATAAGGCAGCAGCGGATCGCGCAGCACGACGCGGCGGTAATGGTGGATCAAGAGAATGCGCGCGGTGAAGGCGTCGGCGTCGCTCAGCGTCTCGCCGCGGATGATTGAGCCGTGCAGCGGCTCGAACGTCTTCATGAACTTCAGATAGGCGTCCGCGGTGCGGTCGAGCGGCCAGCTCTCGCTGAGCAGCCGGCGTCCGCTGTCATCTTCCGCGGAGACTTCGAGCCGGATCGCGCGCGATGCTTCATCGGGGATCGGCACGCCCGACGGCGCGACCCACACGCCGGGCAGCGGGCTGCCGAAGCCGGCATTCTTCAACGCCTCGCGCGCGGCGTCGCGGTCCTCGGCATTGCCGATCAACAACAGCTCGAAGCGGCCGGTCCAGTCCGACGGCGGCGGATCGTAGATGTGCCGGGTTGCGGTGTCGAAGGTCTGCCGGCCCTTGGCGTTCAGCCGATAAAAACTGTTGCGGCCGACCTTGTTGCGCTCGAGCCAGCCGTCGGCGGCGAGCCGCGACATCGCGGTGCGCACCACATTGCCGTCGATGTCGAGCGACTTGAAGAATTCGAGCAGCGTGCCGAGCCACACCGAGCCGCCGCGCGGCACGATGGAATCTCCGAACACGGTGATGATGATCGAGCCGGTGCGTGACGGCTCGCGCTTCAGCTGATCGACGATGCGGGCAAGCGGCTGCGGCATGCCCAACGCATAGCGCGTTTTGTCGATTCACGACAATGCGGGTTCTTCTCCTTCTCCCCGCGTGCAGGGAGAAGGTCGGGATGAGGGGGCTCTCCGCAATCACGGTGCGAGTTGCGCTCGTGGAGACTCCCCCTCACCCGGATCGCATTGCGCTGCGCTTCATGCGATCCGGCCTCTCCCCGCAAACGGGGCGAGGCAAGCAAGTCAGCGATTGGGATCCGGATAGACGATGCTGCGCCAGCCGCTGCGATCGAACGGCGCCCACTCGCCTTCCTTCTGCGCGAGCCGATCGGCGACCGCGTAGACCACGGCCGGGTGATGACCCATGCCGCAATGGCTGCTCTCGACCTCGATGCTGTCGGTCATCGACGAGGCCTGCTCGCGGCAGCCCTGCCAGGCACAGACGCCGTCGGTGCGGCTGAAGATCGCGGTGGTCGGCACCGGCGGCGCGCTGGCGAGCGAGCCGCCGAAACGCGAATCCTCTTCATCGGCGCGGCGGCCGCTGGCCATCTCATAGACGCGCCAGGCGTTGGTCGACTTCGGGCCGGCGGCAAACGGGCTGCCGAGCGTGATCACCTGGCGCACGCGCTCCGGCATCATCTTGGCGAGCTGGCGCGCATAGAGGCCGCCGAGGCTCCAGCCGACGACCGAGACCTTGCGGCCGGTGGTTTCATTCATCTCCTGCAGCAGGTCGACCATCCCGTCCTGCACGCCGGCGCGAAGCCCGAGATTGCGGCCCTGGCGCCAGCCGCTGACGGCGTAGCCCTTGCTCCTGAGAAAGTCGCGCAGCGGCCGGGTCGACATGTCGGAAGCGATCAGCCCCGGCAGCACCAGCACCGGATGCCCATCGCCGCGCGGCGCGAGGCTGAGCAACGGCAATGCACCAAGAAAGGCGCCGAGCTCATGAATGGCGCGGCCTTCCAGAAACATCAGCGTCCTGGACGGCGGGCGTAGCGTCTGCGCAGCAACGGACATTTCAGCTCCTCTTCCGGCAGGGCCGCCGGCAATGGGACCAACGAGAATAGGTCAACGGAGTTGACGCGAACCCGGCGGAATCGTTCCGGAACGCAACAATCTGTCCTGAAAAGCTAGGGAACCGGACACTTTCGTGCAAGCGGTCCGGGTCACACTTGCCACAACTAAAGTGACGTTCGTGCTCAATCGGTCACAGCAGCCGCAGCGTGTATTCCAGGGTGTAAAGCGCAAGGCCGGCAAGCCCGCCGATCAGCGCGCCGTTGAAGCGGATGTATTGCAGATCCTTGCCGACATTGACCTCGATCAGGGAGATCAGCTGCTCCATGTCCCAGCTCTTCATCTGGTCGGCGATGAAGCCGGAGACGCCGCTCTTCTGCTCGGCGACGACGGTGCGCAGGATCGCCACGAGGCCCTGATTGATCTCGCCGCGCAGGTCGGTGTCGCCGTCGAGCGCGTCGCCGGCCTCGACCAACATTCGCGCCAGCTGATGCTGCAGCACCTGCGACTCACCCGAGGCGCTGCGTTCGATGAAGTCCTTGACGTTGGCCCAGATGGTGCGCCCGAGATTGGCAAGCTCGGGCCGCGCCATCAAATCGCGCTTGAGACCATCGATGCGATCGGCGAACGCCTTGTCGCTGCCGAGCCGGTCGACAAAGGACAGCAGCATGCGGTCGAACTCGCCGCGGAACGGATGCTGCGGATCGTTGCGCACTTCCTCGAAGAACTTCGTGGCGGACGCGATGATCCGGTTCACCACGAACTTGTCGGCACGATAGAGCCTGAGCAGCGTCGGCATCTCGGCGCGGACCTTGTCGCGGATCACGGCCATGGTCTCCTGCTGCGTCAGCGTCTGGTGCAGCACGCGCAGGATGTCGTCGAGCAGGCCGCCATGCTTGCCCTCCTGCACGAAGCCGCGCAGCGCGCCGGCCGCAAGCGGCGCGAGGTCGATCGAGAGCACCTGCGTCGTGACGCGGCGGCTGATGAACTGCATCAACCCCGAGCTCTCGGTCGCCGCGAATGCCTCGGGCAGCATCCGCAGCACGAAGCGGGCGAGATCCTCCGAACGTTTGCGGTCGCGCAGCCAGTCGGCGATGAACGAACCGAAATCGATCTCGCGCAGCTTGGCCTCGACCGGCCCGGATTCCAGGAAATTGTTCTCGATGAATTCGCCGAGCTTCTCGGCGATGCGCGCCTGATTGCTCTGGATGATCGCGGTGTGCGGGATCGGCAGGCCGAGCGGCCGCTTGAACAAGGCGACGACGGCGTACCAGTCGGCGAGCCCGCCGATGGTTGCGGCCTCGGCAAATGCCGCGATGAAACCGAACACCGGGTGCACCGGCAGCAGCGCCTTCGCTGCGATGAAGATGATGAAGGTTGCCGCCAGCACGCCGGTCGCCAGCCACTTGACGCGCCGCAGCTCGGCCGCGCGTTCGACGTCGACAGGCGTTGCGATGAGGGCGGCGGGAAGGGTCATGGGGTTTCGCAGGGGTGACGAACGAAGCATAGCATAGCCGCACCGCCGTCATTCCGGGGCGTGCGAAGCACGAACCTCAGGTGCGCAATTGCGCACCGGGGAATCTCGAGATTCCGGATCGCCGCTTCGCGTCGTCCGGAATGACGATGGATACATGAGTTATGAAGGACACCGCCAAAAAAGAAGGCCCGCAAAATGGCGGGCCTTCGAAAAGGGCAGTTGGTCAGCGCGGCCGCGATCAGGCGGTCTTGCCGTAGACCTTGGCGAAGTTGTCCTGCGCGGTCTTCGCACCGTCGGTGACGAGCTTGCCGAGATATTCGGTGGTGGCCTTCGCCCGCGAGACGAACAGTTCGCCACGCGCACGGGCCAGCTCCGACTGGATCTGGGCGGCTTCGCTCAGCGACTTGGCCGACGCGAGCTTGTCGATACCGGCGAAGAACGCCTCGGCGTCCTGGTAGATCGCCTGCTGGATGTTGCGGCTGATCTTGGCGGCTTCGGTCACCGAACCGGCAACAGCGGACTCGATCACGTTGGTCACCTTCTCCGAGCCGGCATAGGCATCGGCAGCGCGGGTCTTGGCGGCCTCGGCCTGCTTCTTCACGAACTCACGGGCGGCTTCCGGAACTTCCAGGTTCTGAAGCTTGGTGAACGCCTCGGTGACGGGCGCGAAGGCTTCCTTGACGCTGTTCAGCACGGAATTGGTTTCGGTGGTCATTGGGGTCTCTCCATCCTCAGGTTTGAGCTATGGGCTCACCCCGTCCGGTTTGGCCCGGGGCAACGGTGTTATGACACGCCTCATGATGCACCGCAACATCTATGTTGCAGCGCGATATCACGAACCTGTGAACAGCATGAATGTCCGGCAGATTGCCTAGTGAACCGGCATCAAACGGTTTCTAATTACCGCTTACCGCGTCAGAGACCCCGTACGCCTCCATCTGTGCCCGGACCTGCGCCACATTGTGCCCCAGCACGACAATGTCGTGGGTCTTGCCCTCGACGTCGCGGACATGGTCGCGCAGCAGGGCCTCGGCCTTGAAGCCGAGGCTCTCGAACAGCGCGATCGCCGCCCGCTGGTCGACGGTCATCTGCACCGAGAACTTCTCCAGCCCGGCACCGAGCGCGATGGCGAAGGTCTCCTGCGACAATGCCCGGCCGACGCCCTGCCCGCGCACGTCGAGCGACACCACCAT
This sequence comes from Bradyrhizobium sp. USDA 4502, assembly GCF_054063355.1. Taxonomy (NCBI): domain Bacteria; kingdom Pseudomonadati; phylum Pseudomonadota; class Alphaproteobacteria; order Hyphomicrobiales; family Nitrobacteraceae; genus Bradyrhizobium; species Bradyrhizobium sp. USDA 4502. The sequence continues at coordinate 1,301,274 of NZ_JBSSGF010000001.1, read as the reverse complement.
CCGGATCTCGCCGACATGCGGCGACCAGGAATGCGGATCGCGCACCAGGGTGCCGCAGCCGACCACCTTGCCGTCCTTGATCGCGAGCAGGCTCGTGATGTCGCCGCGCTCGATCTCGTTGATCCAGGCCGACAGCACCTTCGGCTGGCTGATGTTGCGCGGCAGGAACAAGAGATCATGCGTCGGCAGCTTTTGCGCGAAAGCCAGCACCGCGGCCTCGTGGTCCCGAATCATCAGGCGAAACTCGATGTCGCCCGCCTCGGTCTTGACGCGGCGCGGATAGGAACGTTGTTCGGTCATGTCGATCTCTCTCAAGTCGACCCTTCTTAGGTCGATCTTTTGCCCAGCCAGGAGTCCAGTTTCGGCCACAGCCGCTTGATTGCGTTGGCGCCGGCGACCAGCGAGACGTGACCGCCTTTCAGCATCACCTCCTCCTTGTCCTCGGAGCCGATCTTGGTGATCAGATGTTTTGCCGCATCATACGGCACGATGTGGTCGTGCTCGGCGACCGCGTGCAGGATCGGCACCTTGATGTCGGCAAGCTTTGCCTCGCGGCCGCCGACGGTCATGGTGTCGTTGTAGAGCTTGTTGTCCCACATCAGGTCCTTGGTGATGGCGCGGAAATATTCGCCCGCGAGCGGCAGCGTGTCGGTCGCCCAGCGATCGAACATCCGGTACGACTTGACGAACTCGTCGTTCCAGATGTTGTCCCAGAGCTGGATCTGGCCGACGACACGCGCGGCCGGCCGCAACATGTCGAACGATTGCAGGATCAGTTCGGGCGGCATGTTGCCGGTGCTGTCGATCAGGCGGTCGACGTCGAAATAGCGGCGGTCGGCGAAATTCGAGAACAGCTTCATCTCGCGGAAATCGATCGGCGTGGTGAAGCAGATCAGGTTCTTCATCGGCCCGTCGTTGAAGATCGAGCCGTAGAGCAGCGACAGCACGCCGCCGAAGCAATAGCCGATCACCGAGACGTCCTTTTCGCCGGAATCCTGCTGCACGCGGCGGACCGATTCCGGAATGAAGTCGAGGACGTAATCCTCCATGCGCAGCGATTTTTCCTCCGGCTTCGGCGCACTCCAGTCCAGCATGTAGACGTCGAAGCCGCGCCTGAGCAGGAATTCGATGAAGCTCTGCCCCGGCACCAGGTCGAGGATGTAGCCGCGGTTGGTGGTCGCCATCACGATCAGCACCGGCACGCGATAGACTTCGCTGGCCAGCGGCCGGTAGTGATAGAGGTTCATGGTGCCGCGCGAATACAGCACGTCTTTCGGCGTCGAGCCGAGCGACGGGCCGGAGCTCGAGAAATACTCGACGCCCTTGATGCTGCGCTGGATCGCGCGCTGCACCTCGGACTGGACCCGCTCGGAGATCGAGGCGAAATCAAAGGGGGTGGGAGCATTCATTTGCTGCCTCCCTCCGCTGGCGGCTGCTTGGTGCGCGGTGGCCGCGGCGTTGCGCCGTGGCCGTCGTCCGGCGCCAGCGAATTGTGGTGCACCTGCTGCAGCAGCGTCTTGATCTCGTTGAGCTGGTTCTCCATCGATTGCAGGCGCTCCGCCATGCCGACGAGCTGGGCGCGGCTCGGCAGGTTCATCGCCAGCAGATATTTCTCCATCAGCTCGCCGAGCTGCTTCTGCGCGCCGGCCGCAACGCCGCCGGCCTGGTTCATCGCCTTGGAAAATTCCGGCGAGCTCATGAGCTGGTTGCCGAAGGAGTTGAACCCCTTCTCCATCTCGCCAATCATCGTCTGCCAGATCACGGCAGGGTCGTTGCCCTTGTCGGCCATGCGGCGCTCCTCCACACCAATTTCGGGCGCTTGCCGCGCTTCCATTTGTTTCTGCCATACGACACTGTTGCTGCTGATCGGTCAACTGCGCGGCGCGACCAGCGACGCCGAGGCTCTTCTGCGCTGCGTCAATCCGTGGCATAGAGGTTCCTGACCGCGACACCAGCAGGGGACGCCCGTGACCACGCTCGCCCATCAGCCGCCGCAGATCATCCGCGCCAATGGCATCGACATCTGCTACGAGATTTTTGGCGATGCGAATGCCGAGCCGCTGCTCCTGATCATGGGCCTCGGCGCCCAGATGATCCATTGGGACGACGAGTTCTGCCGCCAGCTCGCCGCGCGCGGTTTTCGCGTCATCCGATTCGACAACAGGGATATCGGCAAATCCTCCCGCCTGAGCGGCGGCAAGCGGCTGACCGCGCTCGAACTGCTCAAGCTCCGCTTCCTGAAGATCCCGGTCGCAGCGCCCTACAAGCTGGCCGACATGGCGAGGGACACGATCGGGCTGATGGATGTGCTCGGCATCCGCACCGCGCATCTGGTCGGGGCCTCGATGGGCGGCATGATCGCGCAGGAGGTTGCCATCACCTTCCCCGAACGCGTGCGCTCGCTGACCTCGATCATGTCGACCACGGGCAATCCAAAGATCCCGGGCCCGACCCGCGAGGCGACCGCGGTGCTGATGGCGCCGCCACCGAAGAGCAAGGAAGAGTATTTCGTCCGCTTCGGGCAGACCTGGAAAGTCCTGCGTAACGGCTCGTTCCCTGAAGATGAGGCGCTCGATCCCGAACGCGCGCGGCGCACCTTCGAGCGCGGCCTCAATCCGGAGGGCGTCAGCCGTCAGCTCCGCGCCATCCTCGCCTCCGGCAGCCGCAAGGAGCGCCTGCGCGGCGTCAAGGCGCCGACGCTGGTGATCCACGGTACCATCGATCCGCTGGTGCATCCCGAAGGCGGCAAGGACACCGCGGTCTCGATCCCGGGCGCGAAGCTCGTGATGATCGAGGGCATGGGCCACGCCCTGCCGATTCCGATGTGGCCACAGATCATCGACGCCATCGACAAGCACGCGCATGGCGCGGCGGCGAAGGCGGCGTGAGGCCGGAGCGTTTTCGAGCGAAGTGGATACCGGTTCGCGTGAAGAAAACGCCTCAAAGCCAGAATCGAGAGTCCCGTCCCGATTCAATCGGAACGGGGCTCCGGTATCTCCCGGTAACCATGTGAGCCGTGAGTGCGTTCTTCCGGGCGCGGCATGGACGCTGTAGAGAGCGCTATCCACCGCTCAGCCACCGGGAGCAACCAGATGAAGACTCTTCTCCGGCCACGGACGGCCGTCGCCGCTCTCCTCCTCGCACTCGCGTCTTCATCGGCAATGGCGGCCGCCGGCGAGGCGCAGCAAGAGGCCAACCGCAAGGCGGTGCTGGCGTTCTACGAGAAGGGGCTGAACCAGAAGGACGCCGACGCAGCGCTCGCCTATGTCGGCAACCGCTATGTGCAGCACAATCCCGGCGCGGCCGACGGCCCGGAAGGCTTCCGCAAGTTCATCGGCTTCCTGCGCGAGAAGTTTCCGAACTCGCACAGCGAGATCAAGCGCTCATTCGTCGACGCCGACTACGTGATCCTGCACGTCCACGCCGTGCGCGAGCCCGGCACCCGCGGCAACGCGATCGTCGACATCTTCAAGCTCGAGGACGGCAAGATCGTCGAGCACTGGGACGTGGCGCAGCCCGTTCCGGAGAATCCCGCCAACAACAACACGATGTTCTAAGGCATCGTGACGGCTTGTGCTCAGTCACTGGCATGATCAGGCTGGCGAGCGCGCCGGGACGCCGGCTATTGCTTGACCGCGATCCAGATCACGTGGCGGACACCGCGGCCCCGGCCGGTGGCTCGGACGGCAATTTCGTTGACCGCGAACCCGGCCCGGGTCAGCGATTTCGGGAACTTGGCGTTCGGACCGGACGACCAGACCGCAAGCACGCCGCCGCGCCGCAATGCCGCGTGTGCGATCTTGAGCCCGGAGACATCATACAGCGCGTCATTGGCCTTGCGGGTGAGACCTTCAGGCCCGTTATCGACGTCGAGCAGGATGGCATCGAAGCTGAGCGGTTGGCGTTCGATCACGCTGGCAACATCCTCCTCCCGGATGCTCACGCGCGGATCGTTCAGGCTGTCGCCGAAAATCTCCGCCATCGGACCTCGCGCCCAGGCAACGACCGCCGGCACCAGCTCGGCCACCGTGATCCGCGCCTCGGGTCCGAGCACGGCGAGCGCGGCCCGCAGCGTAAAGCCCATGCCGAGGCCGCCGATCAGAAAATGTGGCCGTGCGACCTTCTCGATCTTCTTCGCGGCAAGCGTCGCCAACGCCTCTTCCGAGCCCGACAGGCGGCTGTTCATCAGCTCGTTGGTGCCGAGCATGATCGAGAATTCGCGGCCTCGCCGCATCAGACGCAATTCACCCTCGGTTCCGGGAATGCGCGTGGTATCGATCTTTTCCCATGGAATCATGCGGCGGCTTGTAACATGGCCGGCACCTCTGCCGTAGCCCGGATGGAGCGAAGCGAAATCCGGGGTCTGCCCCGTCCGCATAAGACGCTGTCCCGGATTACGCTTCGCTTCATCCGGGCTACGAAGGCGTGAGCCTACCCACCTGTCCAGACGTCGAGCACGTAGCGGTTCCTGGTGCCCATTTCCTCGATCCAGCGCGCGGCGGCGTCAGTGTCGACACCGGTGCGCTCGCGATAGATCGACATCAGGGTCGCCTTGACGTCGGGCTCCATCCTGCCGCCGTCGCCGCAGACATAGACGATCGCGCCCTTCTGGATCAGCTCCCAGACCCGGTCCTTCTGCGCGGCGACGAGGTGCTGCACATAGGTCTTCGGACCGTCGGCGCGCGAGAAGGCGGTGTGGAGTTCACTGACGCCGTCGGCTGCGAACGCCTTCAGCTCATCCGCATAGATGAAGTCCTGCTCGGGATGCCGGCAGCCGAAGAACAGCATCGCCGGCCCCAGCGTCGCGCCCTGCGCCTTGCGCGCGGCGCGTTCCTGCAGGAAGCCGCGGAACGGCGCGAGCCCGGTGCCCGGCCCGATCATGATGATCGGCACGGCATTGTCATCGGGCAGGCGGAAGCCCGCCTTGGTCTCCTTGATGGTGGCGTGGACGGTGTCGCCGGCGCGGCGGCGCGCCAGATAGTTCGAACAGATACCCTTGTAGATGCCGCGGCCGGAGCTTGCGGGCGCCTCCACGACGCCCACGGTGACGCTGCAGCGCTGCGCCTCGCCGGCCGGAGACGACGAGATCGAATAATAGCGCGGCGCCAGCAGCGACAGCATTTCGAGATAGAGGTGGAACGGCAGCTCGCAGGCCGGATATTCCTCGAGCAGGTCGAACACCGATTTGCGCTTGGCCAGCAACTCGGTGCGATAGCGCGCGGCCGACGCCTCGTCGTCGCCGACATAGGCCATCAGCTTCGGCTTGGTCACCGGGCAGCGGGTGTGCTCGGCCATGATCTGGATCTGCTTGCGGGTCGCGACCTGCTGCAGCTCGACGAACTCGGTGAGCAGCCGTCCGACCGAGACGGCGTTGCCGACCGGCAATTGCGCGCGGCGGCCTTCGGAGACCTGCAGACGGATCTGGTCGGCCGGCAGGAAGCCGAAGCGGCGCGCAACGGAATCGACCAATGTCGGATCGTTGCGCGGCACCACGCTGAGATGATCGCCGACACGGTATTTCAGGCTGACCGGCAGCTCGACCTCGATATGCCGGGTCGAACGCTCCGACGGATGAGCGCCAGCCTTGGTCTGCAGCTCGCTGTTGGCGAGCACCTTCATCGGCACCGCGCCGCCTTGCGTGACGATGGTGTTGACCGCACCCTGCGCCACCGGCTCGATCGCGTAGAGCGGCTCGTCTTCGGCGGTGCGGGTGAAATTCCAGTCGATGCCGAATTCCTTGGTCGCGACCTTGGCCGCCTCCGGGAACCATTTCTGGAACTGGCCGTCGAGATCGCTGCGCGCATCGCCCTCGCCGCGCGGATAGACGGCGCGCGCACCATGCTTGGTGAGCTGCTCGTCGATGAAGCGCGGCACCGACTGGTAGGTCGCCGCCCAATCGCTGTTGCCGCAACCGAACACCGCGTAGCGGACCTTGGCGAAGGCGTCCTTCGGCAGGTCGCTATCGAGCCATTTGACGAACTGCGTGGCGTTGTCGGGCGCCGCGCCATTATAGGAGGCGCAGATGATCAGCACGCCGCCCTCCTCCGGCAGCTTGCCGACATAATCGTCCAGCGGACCCAGCCGCGTCGCGAAGCCGTTGATCTCGGACAGATCGGCCATGCGGGTCGCCAGCTCCTCGGCGGAGCCGAGATTGGAGCCGTACAGCACCAGCATCGGCGTGTTGTGGCCGGGACGCGTGGCCGGCGCGCGCGGTGCCTTCGGCGCGGCCGCAACCGCGCCCGTGCTGCCGGCGAACGCGCCGCGGTCCTTGTCGTCGCGCGGCCGTACCTTGATCCTGAAGCCATCCGGCTTGACCGTCAGCGTCTCCTTCAGATGCATCTGGTAACGATGCACGTCGATCAGCTTGAAGCGCTGCAGGATCATCCCGATCGCCAGCGCCGCCTCGTGCATGGCAAAGCCGCGGCCGATGCAGGCGCGCTGGCCGTTGCCGAACGGCTTCCAGGCGTTGATCGGGCGCTTGGCCTCCGCCTCGCGGCTGAAATTCTCGGGATCGAACACGTCGGGGTTCGGGCCCCAGACGCTGGGATCGCGGTGCAGCGCCATCACCAGGATGGTGATGAAGGTGTTCTTCTTCAGCTTGTACTTGCCGCCGATCATCTCATCGTTGAGCGGCGCGATGCCGTAGGCCGGCGCCGGCGGCCACAGCCGCAGCGCCTCCTTCAGGCATTGGGTGATGTAGGTGAGTTGGGTCACCTGCTGATAGGTTGGCCGCGCATTGACGTCGGGACCGAGGACGCGATCGACCTCCTCATAGGCCTTCTTCAGCACCTCCGGGTGCTTCAGCAGCGCGTAGATCGTGCACGACAACAGGCCGCTGGTGGTCTCGTGGCCGGCGATCAGGAAGGTGTTGATCTGGTAGCGGATGTTGACGTCGTCGAGCTGCTCGCCGGTGGCGCGGTCGACGCCGGTCATCATCGCCGCCAGCATGTCCTTCTTGTCGTCGGTCGCGGCGGTGCTGCCGCGCCGCTCGGCGATGATCTCGTCGACCATCTTGTTCATGAAGGCGACGTCGTCGGCGAGCGTCTTGCGCCGCTTCTGCATCCACAGACCCTCGAGCGGCAGGCCGCGGGTCATCATGATGGTTTCGAGCGAGCGCACCAGCGATTCCACGAACGGGTGGTAGTCGCGGCGGTAGAACGAGTTGAAGCGGTAGTCGAAGCCGCAGAGGCCGATGGTGTCGAGGGTGAGCGCCGTCATGTCGTGGACGACCTCGATCTCCTCGTCGGCGTTGAGGCGCTCCCATTTCTTGACCAGCTGCTCGGCGATGTCGACCATGCTCGGGTGGTACGACTGCATGGCGCGGTTGCCGAACGGCTGCATCAGGATGTTGTGCGCCTTGCTCCAGTTCGGCTCCTTGGTGTCGGCGGTGAACAGGCCGTCGCCGCCGACCGCGCGGACCCGGCGCAGCGAGCCGCGCACGGCCTTGTCGAAGCGCTTCTCGTCGGAGAGCTCGTCGACGAGATCGTGACCGGACACGATCACGAGCGGCGCGCCCATCATGTCGAGCCAGAAGATCGGTCCGAGCTCCTTGGAGAGCTTGACGAGATGCTGGACCGGCGCGGTCGAGTCCAGCGACAGCATGTTGCCGACCACCGGCTTCGTCGGCGGATGCGGAATCGGACTCAGTCTGTTGCCGGACGCCATTTTCGAAGTGCCCCCTCTAACCTCAGTCATTCCGGGATGGTCCGAAGGACCAGACCCGGAATCTCGAGATTCCGGGTTCGATGCTGCGCATCGCCCCGGAATGACGACGCCGTCGTCAGCCAAACCGCTTTCTGCGCCATTCGATCAGCTTCGCGCTGACTTCGTCAGGCTTTTCCTGCTGCGTCCAATGGCCGCTGTCCTTGACGAGATACTTCTCGAGGTCCGGCACCAGCCGCTCCATGCCGTCGGCGGCCGAGGGCGGCAGCACCGCGTCGTTCTCGGCCATGATCATCAGCGACGGCACCCGGACGTGATGGTCCAGCCCGGCCGAGCGCTCCCAGTTGCGGGTGAAATTGCGATACCAGTTGATGCCGCCGGTGAAGCCGGTCTTGGTGAAGGTGTCGACGAACACCTTTTTCTCGTCCGCGGACAGGATCGGCGTGCGCGGGTCATGCTTGGCGTCGTAGTTCGCGATCATCTGCGGAAACGCCAGGTTGAGCCGCGCCGAGGCGCCGACGCCGGCGATCGGCTGTTCGGGCGGCGCGTCCGCCGGACGCGGCACCGGCTTGCGCATGAAGGCGTCGAAGGTCTGCTCGACGCGGCTGCCGAAGATGCGGTCGGGCTCGCGCCCCGGATCCTGGAACTGGACGATGTACATGTGGTCGCCGAAGCGCTGGCGGAACAGCGCGACCGGATCCATCGGGGCGCGGTCCCAATGCGGCGTGTTGACGCCGACGACGCCGGCGACCCGCGCAGGATGCCTGAGCGGCATCTGCCAGACGACAAAGCCGCCCCAGTCGTGACCGACGAAGATCGCCTTGTCGATCTTGAGATGGTCGAGCAGGCCGACGAGATCGCCGGTCAGGTGCTCCATGTCGTAGGCCTCGACCGGCTCCGGCCGGTCGGTCGCGCCATAGCCGCGCTGATCCGGCGCAATCACCCGGATGCCGGCCTCGCCCAGCGCCTTGATCTGGTGGCGCCAGGAGAACGCCAGTTCAGGCCAGCCGTGGCACAGCACCACCGGCGGCGTGTCGGTCTTGGGGCCTGCTTCATAAAACCCCATGCGGATGCCGTTCGTCTCGGCGAACTGCAGCGGTGGCATCTCAATCATCGGCCGGGATCCTTATTCGGCTGCGCCCTTGATGTCCGCGGGCGGGGGAGCGAACGCCGCCTCAAGTACATCGAACTCGAGCGGCAGCATGTCGCACATCACCTGCACGTGGGGAATGATGTTGGCGCCCACGATGAAGCCGAAATCGAGCTGATCGCGGTAGCTCTGCACGGTGATGTTGAGCGCCACGCCGTGGGTCGAGATCGAAACCGGGAAGATGTGCAGCAGCTCGGCACCCGCCGCATACAGCGTCTGCCGCGGCCCCGGCACGTTCGAGACCGTGATGTTGGTGGCCGGCGGCAGCACGTTGGAGAGGTCGGAGCGGCTGTAGAGCAGCGCCATGATCTGCACCAGGATCGGCGCGCCCAGCAGCGAGATGTTGGTGACCTGCGGCACCAAAGCGCGCAGCGGATGCGACATCTCCTTGGACTTGGTCGACTGCGCGATGATGGTTTCCAGCCGCTTCCGGGGATCCTCGATGTCGGTCGCGATCGAGCAGATCATGCCGAACACCTGGTTATTGGATTCGGCGTTGCCCTCCTCCCGCAGCGAGATCGGAACACCTGCCGTCAGCGACTTGTTCGGCAGCGCGCCCTGGCTGATCAGATAGCGCCGCACCACGCCGGAGGCGAGCGCCAGCACGACGTCGTTGAGCTTGCCGCCGGACGCCTTCGCCAGAGCCTTGGCACGCGACAGCGAGATCGAGGTGCCGGCAAAGCTGCGTTCGGACGAGATCGCCTTGTTGAGGATGGTCGGCGGCGAGGACATCGCCTGCAGGCTTTCGCGCGACCTCGGATCGGCGACCTTGGCGACGACGTCGGACAGGCTCTTCATGACCGTCGGCATGGAGCCGGCGAACTTCACCGCGCTTTCGATCTGGAACATGGCGTTGTCGAACAGGATCGAGCCGAGGTCGCTCTTGCCGGAACGCGGCAGCTCCAGGCTCTTCTGCGCGGCGGCGGCCGCCTCGAACGGCTGGGTCCAGAGTTGCTGATAGGCATCGATCAGATTGGCCGCGATGTCGCGCGGCTCCTGCGCGACCCTCTTCGCGCTCGGCGGCTCGATCTCGCGCGGCACCGGCGTCAGGTCGTAGATCATGCTGGTCAGCGCCGCGCCGGCGCCGCCGTCGATGCAGGCATGGTGCATCTTGGAATAGAGCCCGATCTCGTTGTCCCTCATGCCCTCGAAGACATAGAACTCCCAGAGCGGGCGGGCGCGGTTCAACAGCTTGGCGTGCATCCAGCCAACGATACGCTCCAGCGTCGCGCGATCGTGCGGCGCCGGCAGGCTGGCGCGGAAGATGTGACGGTCGATGTCGAACTGATCGTCCTCGACCCAGGACGGATGATCGATATCGAGCGGCGCCTTCTGCAGCCGTGCCTTGAGGATCGGCGCGATGTGCAGCCGCGAGGCGATCATCGCCTTGAACTCCTCGAAGAAGTCGCCCTTGTAGCCGTCGGGCAGGCGGAAGATCGCCATGCTGCCGACATGCATCGGCATTTCCGGCGTTTCCAGATAGAGAAACGATGCGTCCAGCGAGGACAGCTTCTTGGCGTCGCTCATGGTCTCCTCCCGAGAGCCTACTTACGCGGGCGCCTTGGGCGGCGCTTCTCGTCGTTTGGTCAGGATAGTGCCTGTTCTGCGGGCCCGTAGGCAATGGCAAAGGGGCCCGACCGGTCAAAATGCCGGAATTCCCCTTCCGGCTGGGCCAGCCGGTCCGCAATCGCCCACAGCGCCGCGGGATTGACGCCGAGGCCGATATGGCTGGCGAAATGCACCTCGATGTTCTCGGCGGTGGCCGACGGCCGCACGCGCGAGGTCCGCCAGTTCACGATGCCATCGGTGCGGGAATAGATCGAGGTCGTCGGCACCGGCATATCGCCGGCGATCGCGGCGCGGATCTCAGGGATGTCACCCACAGCTTCGCCGGACAACAGCTCATAGAGCCGCGTCGCATTGGTGGCGCGGATGTCGTCGGCGAACGGGCTGCCCAGCGTGATGATGGAGCGCACCAGCTCCGGCATCTGCGACGCCAAGTCGCGCGCATAGACGCCGCCGAGGCTCCAGCCGATGATCGAGACCTTGCGCCCCGACGCCTCATGGACCCGCTTCAGCAGGTCGCGCAGCGCAGCCCGCCTGCTGGAAATCCCGCCGAAATTGCGGCCCATGTTCCAGGCATAGGCATCGTAGCCGAGCTCCTTGAGATAGCGCCGCATCGGCGCCATCGAAAGGTCGCTGGCAAGGAAGCCCGGCAGCGTCAGCACCGGATGACCATCGCCCTTCGGCGCCTGCATCAGGAGGGGCGACAGCAGCAGGCTCGAGTTGAGTTCGAGCACGCCGCGCGCCTCCGCCAGCATCAGGAACAGGCTCGGCGGGCGCAACCGGCGTTCGGTCCCATCAACGCTCCTGTCCATGTCGGTCACTATTTCTTCTTGCTCGCGCCGCCGAAGCCGGCCATCGCCACGAACATGTCCTGGAAGCGCTCGGCGAGCTTCGGATCGAAGGTGAACCAGCTCTGCATCAGCGATTCCGGCGAAATCTTCTCGATGTTCGACAGCATCTGCTGCTGCAGCTTGTCCATGACGGCGGTTTGCATCGGCGCCACATCCGGCAGGCCGAAGAATTGCCGCGCTTCGAGGGGCGTACAATCTATCTCGACGTTGACTTTCATATCCGCCTCCTCAAATGCGCCGTGGCCCGCCACAGTATCGCCGGGACGGGGCGAGTTGCGCAAGCGAGCCGTACCTGCCCCGGGGGGCAGTCGGCCTCAATCATCCGTTATGGTCAACCAAACCGTTTGGAGCGGTTGCTCGAGGCGCGCCGGTGATCATTCCCGTGACCGACAAGCGGCACTCCGAAAGTCGAATGTCACGCGTTCGCGCCGACAGCCTACTCTCCAATCCGGTTCATTGCGCTGCACCCGCGCGGACGGGTTAACCCTTTGGCAAATCGCGCTTGCGCGGCCGGTAAACTCTGGCAACATGGATCAATAATACCAGCCGGACAAAGCAGCCGGCGGACAAGAACGGGGACGCGGGATTACATGTCGGTACGTTGGAGTTTGTTTGCGGCCACTGTCGCCGCACTCGTCGCCTTTGCTTTGCCGGCATCGGCCCAGACGTTGAAGTATGCGAACCAGGGCGAGCTGAAGTCGCTGGATCCCTACACGCTGAAGGAAACCACGACGATCGCGCACCACGCCCACGTCTACGAAGGCCTCACCGCGCGCGACAAGGACCTCAAGATCATTCCGGCCCTGGCGGAAAGCTGGGAGACGCTGAGCCCGACCAAATGGCGCTTCCATCTGCGCAAGGGCGTGAAATTCCACAATGGCGATCCCTTCACCGCCGACGACGTGCTGTTCTCGGCCGAGCGCGTCCGCGCCAAGGGCTCCAACTTCCTCAGCAACGTCCCGGCCGACGCCAAGTTCAGCAAGGTCGACGACTACACCGTCGACGTGACGCTGGACTCGCCCAATCCCATCCTGATCTCGCAATGGGATAGCTGGTACATCATGGACAAGAAGTGGTGCGAGGAGAACAACTCGGTTGCACCGACGCCGGCCTCCGCAACCACGCCGAGCTACGCGGCGCTGCACGAGAACGGCACCGGCCCCTTCACGATCGAGAGCCATCAGCCCGGCGTGAAGACCGTGTTCAAGGCGTTTCCCGGCTATTGGCGCAAGCCCGAGCATAATCTCAAGGAGATCATCTTCACCCCGATCGGCTCCGACGCCACCCGCGTTGCCGCGCTGCTCTCGGGCGAAGTCGACGTCATCGAACCGGTTCCGCTCCAGGACATCCAGCGCGTCAATTCCAGCGGCGTCGCCACCGTCATGACCGCGCCGGAGATTCGTACCATCTTCATCGGCATGGATACGGCGCGCGACGAGCTGCTGTATTCCAACATCAAGGGCAAGAATCCGTTCAAGGACATCCGCGTCCGCGAAGCTTTCTACAAGACGATCGACGTCGATCTGATCAAGACCCGCGTCATGCGCGGCATGTCGACCCCCTCGACGTTGATGATCGCCCCCGAGCTCTATCCGCTGTCGAAGGAATTCACCCGGCCGAAGCTCGATCCTGATGGTGCCAAGAAGCTGCTGGCCGACGCCGGCTATCCGAACGGCTTCGAAGTCACGATGGACTGCCCGAACGACCGCTATGTCAACGACGCCGCGATCTGCCAGGCGGTGGTCGGCATGCTGGCCCGCATCGGCGTCAAGGTGAACCTGCTGGCGCAGCCGAAGGCGCAGTATTTCGCCAAGGTGCTGAAGCCCGGCGGCTACCAGACCTCGTTCTTCATGCTGGGCTGGACGCCCGCGACCTCCGACTCGCACAACGTGCTGCACGACATCCTCGGCTGCCGCGACGATCCGAAGGATGCCACCCGGGGCGAGGCCAATCTCGGTGGCTATTGCAACAAGGAAGTCGACGCGCTCACCGACAAGGTGCTGGTCGAGGGCGACACTGCCAAGCGCGACCAGTTGATCAAGCAGGCCTACGACATCGTCATCAAGGATTACGGCTACATTCCGCTGCATCAGCAACCGCTGGTGTGGGGCGTGTCGAAAAAGGTCAAATTGACCCAGCGCGCGGACAACCAGGTGCTGCTCTACTGGGCGACCAAGCAGGGTGAATAGTGGCTCTGGCGAATTGGGTCCCGGAAGCGCAGGCTTCCGGGACCGCTCGTTTTCCGGCCGCGCAAGGCCGCGCGCCAATGTCAAAAGCAGTGAAAGGTAGAGATGCTGGCTTTCACTCTTCGCCGCTTCCTGCAGGCAATCGGCGTGATGCTCGCCGTGGGCGTGATTGCGTTCGCGATGTTCCGCTTTGCCGGCGACCCGGTGAACCAGATCGTCTCGATCGACACCTCGGCCGCGCAGCGCGCCGAAATCCGGCAGTCGCTCGGCCTTGACGATCCGGTGCTGGTGCAGTTCGGCCGCTACTTCATCAATGCGCTGCAGTTCAAGTTCGGCGTCTCCTACCAGTTCCGCCTGCCGGTCTCCTCGCTGCTGGCGGAGCGGCTGCCGGCGACGCTGGAGCTTTCGATCTGCGCCACGCTGTTCGCGATGGTGGCCGGCATCCTGATGGGGGTCTATTCGGCGCTGCGCCGCGACACAGTGCTTGCCAAATTATTCCAGGCGGTATCGCTGATCGGCATTTCGCTGCCGACCTTCCTGATCGGCATCCTCCTGATCTATCTGTTCGCGGTGACGCTGGGCTGGCTGCCCTCCTTCGGCCGCGGCGAGGTGGTGAAGCTCGGCTGGTGGACCACCGGACTGCTGACCGTCTCGGGCCTGAAGGCGCTGATCATGCCGGCGATCACGCTCGGGCTGTTCCAGATGACCCTGATCATGCGGCTGGTGCGTGCCGAAATGCTGGAAGTGCTGCGGACCGACTATATCCGTTTCGCCCGCGCCCGCGGGCTGACCACGCGCGCGATCCATTTCGGCCATGCGCTGAAGAACACCCTGGTTCCGGTCATCACGGTGGCCGGTCTGCAGTTTGGCTCGGTTATTGCCTTCTCGATCATCACCGAAACCGTGTTCCAATGGCCGGGTATGGGACTTCTCTTCGTGCAGGCCGTGCAAAATGTCGATATCCCGATCATGGCCGCATATCTGTTGATGGTCTCGCTGATCTTCGTCACCATTAATCTCGTGGTCGACATCCTCTACACCGTGGTCGATCCGCGCTTGCGCTCGACCGTCGGCCGCGCGGCGTGAGGGCTGACCGATGTCCGATGCCGTCGTCCCCCATCGTTCCCAAGGCCACCAGGCCCCTGCCGGCTGGTTCAGGCGCGCGCTCGACAGCGACATCTTCTATTCGTTCCGTCGCTCCAGGCTGACGATGGTCGCCGCCGTGATTACGCTGCTGTTCTTTCTGCTCGCAATCTTCGCATCATGGCTCGCGGTGCAGAACCCGTTCGACCCGGCACAGCTGCAGCTGATCAACTCGCGGATCGCGCCGCTGTGGACCGCCGACGGCCAAAGCCCGTTCCTGCTCGGCACCGACGAGCAGGGCCGCGATGTGCTCTCGGCGATCCTTTACGGCCTGCGCATCTCCCTTGCGGTCGGCCTGGCCGGCGTGGTCTTTGCCGGCGCGCTCGGCATCGCCCTCGGGCTGATCGCAGGCTATTTCGGCGGTGTGGTCGACACCGTGATCATGCGGATCGCCGACGTGCAGCTCACCTTCCCCGCGATCCTGATCGCGCTGCTGGTCAACGGCGTCGCCAAATCGGTGCTCGGCAACCGGCTCGACGAGATGAGCACGCTCGGCGTCCTGATCATCGCGATCGGCCTCAGTTTCTGGGTGCAATATGCCCGCACCGTGCGCGGTTCGGTGATGGTCGAGAAGAACAAGGACTACGTGGCCGCGGCGCAGCTGATCGGCCTGCCGGCGCCGAAGATCATGCTGCGGCACGTGCTGCCGAACACGATGGGCCCGATCCTCGTCATCGCCACCATCAACCTCGCGCTCGCGATCATCACCGAGGCGACGCTGTCGTTCCTTGGCGCCGGCATGCCCGACACCATGCCCTCGCTCGGCACCCTGATCCGGATCGGCAACAACTATCTGTTCGCCGGCGAATGGTGGATCGTCGCCTTCCCCGGCATTGCGCTGGCCGGCCTGATCCTCTCCATCAACCTGCTCGGCGACTGGCTGCGCGACGCCCTCAATCCGAAGCTCCGATGACCAAGCCTGTTCTTTCCGTGCGCAATCTCGAGGTGGAATTCGTCACCCGCCGTGCGACCTTGCGCGCCATCAACGGCGTGTCGTTCGACATCGCCAAGGGCGAGGTGCTCGGCGTGGTCGGCGAGTCCGGCGCCGGCAAATCGGTCACCGGCCTTGCCGTGATCGGGCTCATCGATCCGCCCGGGCGGATTTCTGGCGGCGAGATCGAGCTCTCGGGCACGCGGATCGACCATCTGCCGCCGGAGGAGATCCGCCGCATCAGGGGCAGGCGGATCGGCATGATCTTCCAGGATCCGCTGACCAGCCTCAATCCGCTGTACCGGATCGGCGACCAGATCATCGAGACCATTCGCACCCACAGCAATCTGAGCGAGAGCGCCGCGCGCAGGCGCGCCATCGATCTGTTGGCCGAAGTGGGCATTCCAGCGCCGGAGAAGCGCATCGACGGCTACCCGCACGAATTCTCCGGCGGCATGCGCCAGCGCGTCGTCATCGCGCTTGCGATCTGCGCCGAGCCCGAACTGATCATCGCCGACGAGCCGACCACCGCGCTCGACGTCTCCGTGCAGGCGCAGATCATCGCGCTGATCAAGCGCCTCGGCCGCGACCACGGCACCGCGGTGATGCTGGTGACCCACGACATGGGCGTGATCGCCGAGACCTGTGACCGCGTTGCGGTGATGTATTCCGGCCGCATCGCCGAGATCGGCCCGGTGCAGGAGGTGGTGCGCAATCCGCTGCATCCCTACGCCAGGGGCCTGATGGGCGCGATCCCGACGCTTGCCGGCGAGGACAAGCGCCTGGTGCAAATCCCCGGCTCGATGCCGCGGCTGTCGGCGATTCCGCCGGGCTGCCCGTTCAATCCGCGCTGCGCGTTTGCCTTCGATCGCTGCCACGTCGAACGCCCCGAGCCGATCCGGCAGGGCACGCAGTTCGTTGCCTGTCATCTGTTCGAGCCGGCGAAGGAGACGGCGGCATGAGCGGAACATTCATCGAGGTCAGGAACCTGCGCCGCGTCTTCGACGTCTCCAAGCCGTGGCTCAACCGCGTGATCGAGGGCGGCCATCTCGAATTCCTGAAAGCCGTCGACGGCGTCTCCTTCGACATCAAGCGCGGCGAGACCTTCGCGCTGGTCGGCGAATCCGGTTCCGGCAAGACGACCGTCGCGCGCATGGTCGTCGGCCTGCTGCCGCCGAGCTCGGGCGAGGTCGTCATCGACGGCGTCTCGATGACCGATCCGCGGCAGGGCCAGGCGCGCCGCCGGCTGCGCCGGCGCATCCAGATGGTTTTCCAGGATCCCTATGCGAGCCTCAATCCGCGCTACCGGGTCGCCGCCATCGTCGCCGAGCCGATCCGCGCTTTCGACCTGATCCAGGGCGAGCACGACGTCAAGGCCCGGGTCGGCGAATTGCTCTCGCTGGTCGGCCTGCACCCCGACGACGGCCAAAAATTCCCGCACGAATTTTCCGGCGGCCAGCGCCAGCGCATCGCGATCGCCCGCGCGCTGGCATCCGAGGCCGAGTTCATCGTCTGCGATGAGCCGACCTCGGCGCTCGACGTCTCCGTGCAGGCGCAGATCCTCAACCTGATGCGCGACCTGCAGGACAAGTTCGGCCTCACCTATCTCTTCATCAGCCACAATCTCGCGGTCGTCCGCCACATGGCGAGCCGGATCGGCGTGATGTATCTCGGCCGCATCGTCGAGATCGCCGAAGGGCGAGAATTGTTCGAGAACCCGCGGATGCCCTACACGAAGATGCTGCTCGGCGCGGTTCCGGATCTTGCGATGTCCGGCCGCCAGCGCATCCCGGTGAAGGGCGAGATACCGAATCCGATCGATCCGCCGCTGGGCTGCTCGTTCAATCCGCGCTGTCCCCTCGCCTTCGATCTCTGCCGCCAGAAGACGCCGGAACTGATCGACGGCGTCGCCTGCCATGCCGTCAACAGTCCGGCCGTCGTTCCGGCATGATCACGCGGATGGGAGCGGCCATGTCCACCAAGCGGTTGGCATACCAGCCGGCCTGTGATCAAGTGCGCCCGCCGTAGAGACCCAACAACAAACCGACGAACGGTCAATCGCCATGAGCAACATCAACCCCGATCCGTTCACAACCCGGCCCGAGATCGAAGGCACCTTCGGCGTCGTCACCTCGACGCACTGGATCGCCACCGCGGTCGGCATGGCAACGCTGGAGAAAGGCGGCAACGCCTTTGACGCCGGAGTGGCCACCGCCTTCACGCTACAGGTGGTCGAGCCGCATCTGAACGGCCCCGGCGGCGACGTTCCGATCATCGTGCACGACGTCAAGCGCGGCAAAAGCGAGGTGATCTGCGGCCAGGGCCCGGCGCCGGCGAAGGCAACCATCGCGCATTATCGCAGCGAGGGTCTCGAGATGGTGCCCGGCACCGGCCTGCTTGCGGCCTGCGTGCCCGGCACGTTCGAATCCTGGATGCTGCTGCTGCGCGACTACGGCACCATGAAACTGCGCGACGTGCTGGAGCCCGCGATCGCCTACGCGCGCGACGGCTATCCGCTGGTCGAGCGTGCATCGGCCACCATCAGGACCGTCGAACAACTGTTCCGGAAATACTGGACCACATCGGCGGACGTCTATTTGCCCAACGGCGAGGTGCCGAAGCCCGGCACCATCTTCACCAACAGGAAGCTCGCGGAGACCTACGCACGCATCCTCACCGAGGCCGAGAGTGCCGGCGGCGATCGCGTCGCGCAGATCGAGCGCGCGCGGCAGGCCTGGTCGAAGGGCTTCGTCGCTGAGGCGATCGACAAGTTCTGCCGCACCCAAGAGGTGATGGACGTTTCCGGCTCGCCGCATCGCGGCGTCCTGTCGGCCGGCGACATGGCGCGCTGGCAGCCGACCATCGAGGCGCCGCTCACCTACGACTACGGCCGCTACACCGTGCAGAAGGCCGGGGTCTGGAGCCAGGGTCCGGTGATGCTGCAGCAGCTCGCGCTGCTGAAGGGTTTTGAGCTCGACGGGCTCGATCCCGCAGGCCCCGACTTCATCCATCTGCAGATCGAAGCCGCCAAGCTCGCCTATGCCGATCGCGAGACGTTCTACGGCGATCCGAAATTCACCGACATCCCGATCGAAACGCTGCTATCCGATGCCTATAACAACGAACGGCGCAAGCTGATCTCGAAAGACAAGGCTTCGCTCGACTTCCGCCCCGGCGCGGTCGAGGGCTTCGGCGGCGTTGTGAAGTTGCGACACGCCGAAGGGCATCGTGAAGCGGTCGGCGCCATGGGCGCGGGCGAGCCGACCGTCGGCCGGTTCGGCGAAGTGCGCGGCGACACCGTGCATTTCGACATCATCGACAAGGCCGGCAACATGATCTCGGCGACGCCGTCCGGCGGCTGGCTGCAGTCCTCGCCGGTGATTCCCGAGATCGGTTTCTGCCTCGGCAGCCGCGCCCAGATGTTCTGGCTCGAAGAGAACCACCCTGCTTCGCTCGCGCCGGGCAAGCGGCCGCGCACAACACTCTCGCCGACCATGGCGCTGCGCGACGGCGAGCCGTATCTCTCCTGGGGCTCGCCGGGCGGCGATCAGCAGGACCAGTGGATCACGCAGTTCTTCCTGCGTCATGTGCACGCCAGGCTCAATCTGCAGGAGGCGATCGACGCGCCGGCCTGGCACTCCGAGCATTTCCCGATCTCGTTCTGGCCGCGCACCTCGCGGCCCGGCGTCCTGGTGCTGGAAAACCGCGTGCCGAAATCGACCATCGACGAATTGAAGCGCCGCGGCCATGTGGTCGAGATTGGTCCCGATTGGTCGGAAGGCCGCCTCACCGCGGCCTCGAAGGTCGGCGCCCGCCGCCGCGCCGCCGCCAATCCGCGCGGCATGCAGGGTTACGCCGCAGGCCGCTAAACACGAAGGTTTGAGATGACCTGGTCGATCATCGCCCGCGACAGCGCCACCGGCCAGCTCGGCATCGCCGTCGCGACGCGGTTCTTCGCGGTCGGCGCGCTGGTGCCGCACATCGCACCCGCAATCGGCGCGGTGGCGACGCAGGCGCTGGTCAATCCCTATTACGGCATCGACGGCCTCGCGCTGCTGCGCGGCGGCAACAGCCCGCATGAGGTGATCGCGGCGCTGATTGCGCCCGACAGCGGCCGCGAGAGCCGGCAGCTCCACGTCATGGACGTCAGGGGCCGCATCGCGGCGCATTCCGGCAAGGACTGCATCGACTGGTTCGGCCATATCGCCGGCGACGGGTTCTCGATCGCCGGCAACATGCTGGCCGGCCCCGCGGTGCTCGACGAGACCGCGCGCGTCTATGCCGCGAACGAGAAGCTGCCGTTCGCGGAGCGGCTGATCAAGGCGATGTTCGCCGGCGAAGCGGCCGGCGGCGACAAGCGCGGCAAGCAGTCGGCGGCTCTCTTAATTCACGGCGCGGAGGAATGGCCATTGCTCGACCTGCGCGTCGACGACCACGCCGATCCCCTGCGCGAGCTGGAGCGGCTGGAGGCCGTCAGCCGCGAGCACTGGGCGCCATTCCGGAGCTTCATGCCGACCCGCGACAACCCGGCCGGAACCAGCGATCGCGCCACCATCGACGCCGGCATCGCGGCGGCAACCACGAGCCGTAAATGACAGCAGGCCCGCTGATCGAGATCGAAGGCCTGCGCGTCACCTTCCAGGGCGATGACGGCCGCACCACGCATGCCGTCGACAGCGTCGATCTCTCCGTCGCCAAGGGCGCCACGCTCGGCCTGGTCGGCGAGTCCGGCTGCGGCAAGAGCGTGACCTCGCTCGCAATCATGGGGCTGTTGCCGAAGCAATCCGCCGCGGTGTCCGGCGCGATCCGCTTCGAGGGCTTCGACCTGCTCGAGGTGCCGGACGAGACGTTGCGCGACCTGCGCGGCGATCGCCTCGCGATGATCTTCCAGGAGCCGATGACCTCGCTCAATCCGAGCTTTACCATCGGCGACCAGATTACGGAGACGATTCTGCGCCATCGCGGCGGCTCCCGCCGCGCGGCGCGCGAACGCACCATCGAGCTGCTGCGCCGCGTGCATATTCCCTCGCCCGAGAAACGCATCGACGAGTTTCCGCACAAGCTGTCCGGCGGCATGCGCCAGCGCGTGATGATCGCGATGGCGCTGGCCTGCGACCCGCAGCTTCTGATCGCCGACGAGCCGACCACCGCACTCGACGTCACCTTGCAGGCGCAGATCCTCGATCTGATGCGGGAGCTGAAGGCCGCGAGCGGCGCCGCGATCATCCTGATCACCCACGATCTCGGCGTCGTCGCCGAAGTCTGCGACGAGGTCGCGGTGATGTATGCCGGCGAGATCGTCGAGCGCGCGCCGGTCGACGAGCTGTTCGCCAATCCGCAGCATCCCTACACGGTCGGCCTGCTCGGCTCGATCCCGCGGCTCGATCGCCGCACCAGCCATCTCGCCACCATCGAGGGCATGGTGCCGAACATGGCGAAGCCGCCCGCCGGCTGCCGCTTCGCCGCGCGCTGTCCGTTCGTCGAGGATGCCTGCACCAAATCGCCGCCGCCGCTCGCGCTGCTGAGCCCGACCCACGCCTCGCGCTGCATCCGTGCGCCGCTGGAGCGGCTGGTGTCATGACCGCGCTGCTCGAGGTCGAAGGGCTGGTGAAGCATTTCGTCGCCGAACGCTCGCTGTTCGGCCGGCCGACCGCCCATGTGAAGGCGGTCGACGGCGTCAGCTTCACGGTCGAGGCCGGCAAGACGCTGGCGCTGGTCGGCGAATCCGGCTGCGGCAAATCCACCGTCAGCCGGCTGGTGCTGCGGCTGATCGAGCCGGACGCCGGACGGATCCGCTTCGAGGGCCGCGACCTCGGCACGCTCAATGCCGGGCAGCTGCGCGCATTCCGCCGCGACGCGCAGCTGATCTTCCAGGACCCCTACGCCTCGCTCAACCCGCGCATGACGGTGAGCCAGATCCTGACCGAGCCGCTGGCGCTGCATAATCTCGTCCCGGCCGCGGACCGCCGCGCGCGGGTCGAGCAGCTGCTGCGCCTGGTCGGGCTCGAGCCGCGCTTTGCGCGCCGCTATCCGCATGAATTCTCCGGCGGCCAGCGTCAGCGCATCGCGATTGCCCGCGCGCTCGCGGTCGAGCCGAAGCTGATCATCTGCGACGAGCCGGTGTCGGCGCTCGACGTCTCGATCCGCTCCCAGATCCTGAATTTGCTGCGCGACCTGCAGGACCGCCTGAAGCTTGCCTACATCTTCGTCTCGCACGATCTCGCCGTGGTGAAGCACATCGCCGACCGCGTCGCGGTAATGAATCTCGGCACCATCGTCGAGACCGCGGATGCACAGGCGCTGTTCGCCGCCCCGCGCCATCCCTACAGCCGCGCGTTGTTGTCGGCGATCCCGGTGCCGAAGCCGCGTGCGAAGCGCAGCCGCATCGTGCTGGAGGGTGAGCTGCCGAGCGCGCTCAATCCGCCCTCCGGCTGCCGCTTCCATACCCGCTGCCCCTATGTGATCGCGCGCTGCCGCAGCGAAGTGCCGCAATTGCGCGAAGATGGCACCGGATATGCATCGGCCTGTCACCGGACGGGCGAGCTGCCCGACGCGGAGGCGATCGTGCCCTCCGATGGCGGGTTCTCGCCGACACTGGAAAAGCTGGTGGCGGCGTTCAATGCGGCGGAAGCCTCGGGACAGCCCGGGGTTATTTCACAGGGAACAGAGGCGTAGGGAATAAGGGGTTGGCGATGAGATTTTGGCGCTTGGCGGTCCTGATGGCGGCCCTCGTGACATGGTGCGGAACGAGCGCGCGTGCCGAGACGACACTTCGCATCGGGCTCGCCGAGGACCCCGACATCCTCGATCCTTCAATCGGACGCACCTATGTCGGCCGCATCGTCTTTTCAGCCTTCTGCGACAAGCTGTTCGACATTGACGAGAAGCTGAACATCGTTCCGCAACTCGCGCTGTCCTACGAGAACTCGGCCGACGGCAAGGAGATGACGATCAAGCTCCGGCCGGGCGTCAAGTTCCACGACGGTGAGCCGTTCGACGCTGAAGCCGCCAAATTCTCGCTGGAGCGCCATCTGACGCTGCCGACCTCGTTTCGCAAACCGGAATTGGCTGCGCTCGACCACGTCGACGTCGTTGATCCCCTGACCATCAAGCTGGTGCTCAAGACGCCCTACTCGCCGCTGATCGCCCAGCTGACCGACCGCGCCGGCATGATGGTTTCGCCGAAGGCGGTGAAGGAAGCGGGCGACAAATTCGGCCTGCATCCAGTCTGCGCCGGACCCTACAAGTTCGTCGAACGCGTGCAGCAGGACCGCATGGTGTTCGAGAAATTCGGGGATTACTGGAACAAGGACAACGTCTTCATCGATCGCATCGTGTTCCTTCCTATCGTCGATGCCACGGTGCGGCTCGCCAATCTGAAATCCGGCGGGCTCGATCTGATCGAGCGCGTGCTTGCCACCGATATCAAGGACGTCCGAAGTGACAAGCGGCTCGTGCTGTCGACCGCACCTGAACTCGGCTATCTCGGCCTCACCATCAACATCGGCAACGACAAGAGCAAGGGCCGCTCAGCCAGTCGGAAAAGGTGCGCCAGGCGCTCGATCTGTCGATTGACCGCGAGGCGCTCAATCAGGTCGTCTTCAACGGCGAGTTCACGCCGGGCAATCAGTGGGTCAGCCCGACACACCCTTACTATCAGAAGGCGTTTCCGGTTCGGGGCCGCGACATTGCCAGGGCCAAAGCGCTGCTGAAGGAGGCCGGTGTCACGCTGCCCGTCGCCATCGACTACATGGTCCCCAAAGGCGCCGAGAACGAAGCCGTAGCCCAGGTCGTGCAGTCGATGGCGGCCGAAGCAGGCTTTGACATCAAGATCCGCGTGGTCGAATTTGCGACGACTTTCAAGCAGGCCCAGGCCGGCGAATTTCAGGTGTTTCAGATCAACTGGAGCGGCCGGATCGATCCCGACGGCAATTCCTATGTCTTCCTGCACACCAAGGCGCCGCAGAACGATGGCGGCTATTCCAACGCGGAAGCCGACAAGCTGATGGAAGATGCACGGCTGATCAACGATCCCGCCCAGCGCAAGGCAATCTACGAGAAGATGACCAGGATCGTGCTCAATGACGAGCCGATCATCTACATCTATCACCGCACACTCCTGATCGCCCACTCCACCAAGGTCGAGGGTTACCGGCAGATGCCGGACGGATTGGTGCGCGTGGTCGGGCTGAAATTGAAATGATCGCCACAGCGCAGGACACGCGGGGCCGACAATGCTGAACTTCCTCGCCAAGCGGCTGGTTCAGCTGGTCCCGACGCTGTTCTTCGTCTCGCTCCTGATCTTCTCGCTGCAACATTTGCTGCCCGGCGATCCGGCACTCGTCATGGCCGGCGAGGAGCGCGATCCGGCCGTCATCGAACAGATCCGCCAGCAATACCATTTGGATCAACCGATCCCGGTGCAATACGCCTATTGGGTCAAGGGCGTGCTCACGGGCGACCTCGGCGAGTCCCTGCGCAACAAGATGCCGGTGTCGAGCCTGATCGCGCAGAAGCTGCCGGTTACGATGCAAATCGCCGGCATGGCGATCGTGGTCGCCTTCCTGATCGGCATTCCCGCCGGCATCATCTCGGCGGTGAAAATCGGCACCGCGTGGGACTATGGCGCCAATTTGTTCGCGCTGTGGGGTATCTCGACGCCGAATTTCTGGCTCGGCATCATGCTGATCTTCCTGTTCTCCGTCGAACTTGGCTGGCTGCCGGCCTCCGGCTACGTGCCGCTCAGCGAAAACTGGCGCGCGAGCCTCGCCGCATCGGTCATGCCGGCCTTCGTGCTCGGCAATGCGATCGCGGCGATCCTGATGCGGCATACGCGAAGCGCGATGCTGCAGGTGCTGGAGAGCGACTATGTCCGCACCGCGCGCGCCAAGGGCCTGTCCGAGCGCACCGTGATCCTCAAGCATGCGATGCGCAACGCGCTGACGCCGATCATCACGCTCGGCGCGCTCGAGCTCGGCACGCTGCTATCGGGCGCGGTGCTCACTGAGCAGATCTTCTCGATCCCGGGCTTCGGCAAGCTGATCGTCGATGCCGTGTTCAACCGCGACTATGCGGTCGTGCAGGGCGTGGTGCTGACCACGGCGACGATCTACATCACGCTCAACCTGATTGCCGACATCGCCTACATCCTCGTCAACCCGCGGCTGAGGGGCTGATCGGATGACCGACGCTGCACTCAGCCCCCTCGCTCCGCTTGCCGTCGCCGAAACGCTCGAGAGCCCGGCGCGGCGCGCCTGGCGGCGGCTGATCCGGCGCAAGGGTGCCGTGCTCGGGCTCACCGTGATCGCGCTCTTCATCCTGCTCGCCGTGTTCGCGCCGCTGATCGTGCCCTATGATCCCATTGCGACGAGCTGGTCGCTGGTACGCAAGGCGCCGTCGGCGCAGCACTGGTTCGGCACTGACGAACTCGGCCGCGACGTGTTCGCCCGCGTCGTGTTCGGCGCTCGCGCCTCGCTGCTTGCCGGCGTCATCTCGGTCGGCATCGCGCTTGCGATCGGCGTGCCGCTCGGCCTCGTCGCCGGCTATCTCGGCGGCTTCATCGACGCGCTGATCAGCCGCATCACCGATGCGATGCTGGCCTGCCCGTTCCTGATCCTGGCGATCGCGCTCGCAGCATTCCTCGGCCCGAGTCTTAGCAATGCCATGATCGCGATCGGCGTCTCGGCGACGCCGATCTTCATCCGCCTGACCCGCGGCCAGGTGATGAGCGTTAAGGTCGAGGACTATGTCGAGGCGGCGCGCGCGATGGGCAACCCGCGCTGGCGCATCGCGCTGGTCCACATCCTGCCCAACATCCTGCCGGCGCTGCTGGTGCAGGCGACGCTGTCGATCGCGGCCGCGATCATCGCCGAGGCCGCGCTGTCGTTCCTCGGCCTCGGCCAGCAGCCGCCGGCGCCGTCCTGGGGCAGCATGCTCAACGCCGCGCAACGCTTCCTGACCAGCGCGCCCTGGATGGCGGTCTGGCCGGGGCTTGCGATCTTCCTGGTCGTGTTGTCGTTCAATCTGGTCGGCGACGGCCTGCGCGACGCGCTGGACCCGAAGGCGCGGTAGTGGATTCGTGCCACAGCGAGCGCCTATGCTCTCTCCGTCACCCCCGCGCAAAGGCTCGCCTTTGTCGCTGGAGGAGCGCGCATCTTGCGCGCGTCTCGAAGGGTCGACGGCCACCGACCGGGCCGTTCATCCTTCGAGGCTCGCTTCGCTCGCACCTCAGGATGACGGGACACCAAGTTCTCGTCGTTGCGAGCGAAGCGAAGCAATCCACCATCACCGAGCATGCGGAGCTATGGATTGCTTCGTCGCTTCGCTCCTCGCAATGACGGCGGAAGCTAAATCACCACTTCCCGCAGCACCCTGCGGCAATCCATCTCGTATTCGAGATCGACCACCGGCGGGCGGCAGAAGTGCCAGGTCAGGCCGGAGCGGGTGGCGCCGCGGCGGACCAGCTCGTCCACGAGCACGGGATGGATGTCGTGCACGGTGTAGGCCTGCACCGCCGTCGTCTCCTGCCAGCCGAAGCTGAACTCGGCGAGACGGCGTTCCATCTCGCCGGCGGTGAAGCGGACCTTCTCCCGCCACGCGCCGGGGCTGAGATCGCGATAGCAAACGATGCGGTCCGGATAGCTGGCGGCGCCACTGCGCGCCTCAGCGCCGCCGGCGATCACGAAGGACGGCGACGTCGTCGTGCTCGGCCGCGTGAACGAGAACGCATGGAACGACGGCTCGGCCGGCGGATCGATCTCGGGACAGACGTTGCTGCGCGCCACCGGATTGATGGTGCCGTCGAACAGGCCCCATTCGGCGAGCGTCTTGACGTAGTGCTGGTTGAAGGCGCGGAAGCCGTCCTCGGTGAAGGCGGCCGGCGAACGCAATTCGCAGGCGCAGAACGCGGTCAGCGGCCGGCCGGCATCGCGGATGTAGGCCGCGATCCGCGCAAAACCTTCCGCGAGCGGCAGCAGGCGATCGAAGCGCACCCGCTCGATCTCATAGCCCGCGTTCGCCTGCGCGCCGCTTGAATATTGGAACACGGCCGGAATGAACCGGTAATTGCCCGCCGCAAACTCGCTCGCCATGCCTGTTTCCTCCGGATTTCCTTGAGGCGAGTATTTTCTGCCCGCCGTCGGCAAAGGCTATCACGAGACAAAGAAAAGGCGGCAGTGGCTTTCGCCAGTGCCGCCTTCCCTGCGAGCATGAGCTTGGAGGGCTCAGGTCGGTTTCAGCGCGCCGCCGCGACGGTCGAGCTCGTAGTCGGCGATCTGCTTGGCGCGATCGGAATGGGCCGCGGCCTGGTGGTCGGTCGCAATCACCGTGTAGACCATCGGCAGCACGAACAGCGTGAACAGCGTGCCGATCGTCATACCGGCTACGACCACGAGCCCGATCGAGAAGCGGCTGGCAGCGCCCGCGCCCGAGGCCGTGAGCAGCGGCAGCAGGCCGGTGACCATGGCCGCCGTCGTCATCAGGATCGGACGCAGGCGGATCCGGGCGGCCATCTCGATCGCCGCGCGGCGGTCCAGTCCCTCGTTGAGCTGCAACTCGTTGGCGAACTCCACCATCAGGATGCCGTGCTTGGTGATCAGTCCGACCAGCGTCAGCAGGCCCACCTGGGTGTAGATGTTCATGGTGGCGACGCCGAAGAACAGCGGGATCAACGCGCCGACGATCGCCATCGGCACCGAGATCATGATCACGAACGGATCGCGCAGGCTCTCGAACTGCGCCGCCAGCACCAGGAAGATGATGATGATGGCGAACGCGAAGGTGACCAGCAGCTGGTTGCCTTCGTGGACGTATTGCCGGGAGTCGGCCAGGAAGTCGTAGCTGAAGCCGGACGGCAGCTTCTTGGCTTCACCCTGCAGGAACTCCACCGCCTGGCCCATCGAGACGCCGGGCATCGGCACCGCCTGGAAGGTCGACGAGTTGAGCTGATTGTAGTGGGTCAGCGCGTTCGGATCGACGCCGGTCTCGACCGAAACCACGGTCGACAGCCGCACCAGCTGCCCGGTCGCCGTCGGGACGTAGTAATCGTTGAACGCCTCAGGCGCGAGCCGGCTGGCGCGCGGCACCTGCGGGATCACCTGATAGGAGCGTCCTTCCAGATTGAAGCGGTTGACATAGTTGCCGCCGAGCAGCGTCGCCAGGGCGCCACCGATCGACTGCATGGTGATACCGAGGTCGCTCGCCTTGGAGCGATCGACCTTCACCCGGACCACCGGCTGGTTGAAGTCGAGGTCGCTGTCGGTGACGATGAACAGGCCGCTCTTGCGCGCCGCATCCTTCAGCTTGCTCATCTGGTCGAACACCTGCTGGAATCCGGCCGTCGAAGAGATCACCATCTGTACCGGCAGACCGCCGGGGCCGCCGGGCAGCGGCGGCAGGCTGAACGCGAACGCGCTGATGCCCTCGATCTTGGACAGCTCGGCCTGAACCAGCGGCTGCAGCGCCTGCGCGCTGCGCTTGCGCTCATCCCACGGCTTGAGCAGCATGCCCGCGAAGCCGCCCTGCGGACCGGTGATGCCGTTCAGGATGAACCGCAGGTCGGTCTCGGGAAACTTCTGGAACTCCTTGTCCATCTTGTCGCCGTAGAAATCGATGTAGTCGATGTTGGCGTATTTCGGCGCCTTGGTCACCGCGAACACGATGCCCTGGTCCTCCTGCGGCGCCAGCTCCTTCTGGATGTGCATATAGAGGAAGCCGACCAGACCGAGGATGGTCACGGCGAACAGCGCCGTGATCGGGCGGTAATCGAGCGAACGGTCGAGCTGACGGCCATAGGCCCGCGTCAACGCGCCGAACACGCGATTGACCACCTTGGCGAAACGCCCCTCCTCCGCGCTCTTGAGGAACACCGAGCACATCATCGGCGACAGCGTCAGCGCGATCACGCCCGACACGATCACCGAGCCCGCCAGCGTGAAGGCGAATTCGCGGAACAGCGTGCCGGTCACGCCGCCGAGGAAGCCGATCGGCGCGTACACCGCCGCCAGCGTGATCGTCATGGAGATGACGGGACCGACGATTTCCCGGGCACCCTTTAGCGATGCCTGCACCGGTGGCAGGCCCTCCTCGAGATGTCGATGGATGTTCTCCACCACCACGATGGCGTCGTCGACCACGAGGCCGATCGCCAGCACCATCGCCAGCAGCGTCAGCAGGTTGAAGCTGAAGCCGGCGGCCAGCATCAGGATGCAGACGCCGATCAGCGACAGCGGAATGGTGACGACGGGAATGATCACCGATCGCAGCGAGGCCAGGAACAGGAAGATGACGACGACGACGATCAGGACCGCTTCGGTGAGCGTCTTCTCGACCTCATCGATCGACGATTGGATGAACTTGGTGGAATCGTAGGCCACCTTCATCTTCATCGACGGCGGCAGGTTGCGCTCGAGGTCGGGGAACAGCGCGCGCACGCCCTTCACCAGGGTCAGCGGGTTGCCCTGCGGCGTCGCCTTGATGCCGATGAAGATCGCATGCTCGCCGTTGAAGGCGACGCTGGCGTCCGTGCTCTGCGCGGCGAGCTCCACCGTCGCGATGTCCTCGATGCGCACAAAGCCGCCGTCCTTCGCCTTCACGATCATCCGCTTGAACTGATCGATGTTCTGAAGGTCGGTATTGGCCGAGACGTTGGAGACGATGAAGAAGCCCTTGGTCTGGCCGGCGGCGGCCTGGAAGTTGTTGGCGGCGATCGCGGCGGCGACGTCGTTGGGCGACACGCCGCGTCCGGCCATGCGGGTCGGATCGAGCCAGACGCGCATCGCGAAGGTCTGGCCGCCGAGGATGTCGGCCGACGCGACGCCGTCGACCGTCGAGAGCACCGGCTGCACGACTCGGGTCAGATAGTCGGAGATCGACGATCCGGTCAGCTCCTCGCTTGAGAAGCCGAGATACATCACGGCGATGGTGTCACCGGTCGCCTTGGTCACGACGGGATCGAAGGCTTCCTTCGGGATCAGGTATTTGACCGAGTTGACCTTGGCGAGCACCTCGGTGAGCGCTTGGTTCGGATCGTGATTGAGCTTGACGTAGACCTGAATCGTCGAGGTGCCGAGCACCGAGTTCGACGTCATGTAGTCGACGCCTTCGGCCGACGCGACGGCCTGCTCGATCGGCGTGGTGATGAAGCCGTTGATCAGCTCGGGCGACGCGCCGGGGTATGACGTGGTGATCGTCACGACGGTGTTCGAAAGATTCGGATATTGCCGGATTGGCAAAACCATCGCCGCGCGCAGGCCGATCAGCAGGATCAGCAGGCTGACGACGACCGACAGCACCGGGCGCTTGATGAAAATATCAGTGAAGGCCATCGCCAACTCGATTCGTGTTCTGCCGGCTTGCGGCAAGATGTGGCGGAGGGCCGATGGCCCTCCGAGTTCGATGAATGAAGATCAGTAGCGCGGCGGTTCGGCAGGAACCGGCGGCGGCGGATCGGTCGAGATCGCAACCGGCATGCCCGACTGCAGCTTGATCTGGCCGACTGCGACGACCTTGTCCCCCGCCTTCAGACCCTTGAGGATCTCGACACGGCCCTCGACGCGGTTGCCGGTCTTCACGAAGGTGCGGTCCGCGGTCAGGGTGGTCTTGCCGTCGTCGCCCTTCTTCTCGGTGATCAGGAACACCGAGTCGCCGTACAGCGTGTAGTCGACCGCGGTTTCGGGAATGGTCACGACCGGCGGCTTCCCGGGCAGCACGATCGTGGTGGTCGCGAACATGCCGGGCTTGAGGATGCTGTCCGGATTCTGGATCGTGGCCTGCACTCGGATGTTGCGGGTGTCGGTCGCGATCTGCGGCTCGATGGTCGTGATCTTGCCCTCGAAGGTGCGGCCCGGATAGGCGTCGACCGAGACCCGTACGGCCTGGCCGACCTTGATCTGAGAGCTCTGCTTCTCGGTGACGGTCAGGTTGGCGTACAGCACCGACAGATCGGTCAGCGACACGATCTGCGTGCCGGCCGTCAGATACTGGCCGACTTCGACCTGGCGCACGCCGAGATCGCCTTCGAACGGTGCGCGCACCAGCTTCTGCGAGATCAGTGCTTCGGTCTTGGCAATGCCCGCCTTGGCCTGGTCGTAAGCCGCCTGCGCGGTGTCGACGGTCGATTGCGGACCGAACTGGCGCGACGCGAGCTGCTTGGCGCGGTCGAGCTGCAACTCGCCGACGGTCGCCTGCGCCTTGTAGTTGGCGAGGTCGCCCTGCTCCGGTGCGTCGAACAACTGCACCAGCGGCGTACCGGCCTTTACGTGGCTGCCGGCGGTGAACAGGATCTCGGTGATGCGGCCCGGCACGTCGGTCGTGACGTTGACCTGGTGCACGGCGACGAGATCGCCGACGGCGGTCAGCAGGTTCGGAATCACTTCCGTCTTCGCCTCAACGGCCGACACGTTCGCCGGCGGCGGCTTATTGTTGGCAAAGAACTGCGCGATCATGTGGCTGCGGAAGGCATTGAAGCCGACCAGCGCACCGACGAGCAGGGCCAGCAACAGGCCTACGATGATGAACCAGCGCACTATGCGGACGGGACGCTTGGCTTGCTTCTCCTTGATCGGTTGCCCCGAGATGTGGCTTTCGGTCTGAATATTCATGTCATGCACTTTCTGCAGTTACCGACGGTCCTGCGATCGGCGACGGCTGGCGGCCCAAATGAGTTGAAATTGCGGCTTCGGTAAGTCCGATGCCGCGAAGGATGAATTGGCAAAGCTGCCGCTCGGCCGCAGCGGCATCGCCGTAGGGGAGACATGGTGTCGCAGGCAGCTGGGTCAGCGCACCCATCAGCACGGTATGGTGCGCAAACCAGAACAGGTTGAGCGGCTCGTCGCCGATCTTCGTGGCCTCGCCGGCGGCGATCGCCCGCTCGAGCGAGGCGGCGAAGGTCGGGCCGATCAGCTTGCCGACCTTGTCGTAGAGCAGGCGCGCAAACTCGCCGTCGTCGAGATGGCTCGTCACCATCAGCCGCATCCGCTGCGCCTCTTCCTGGTCCGGCGCATCACGCAACTGCATGAAGTGACCGACCATGCCTTGCACCAGCTCGACCAGCGTCGCAGTCGAGGGCTCCTGCCCGAGCAGGTGCGCGAGATCGGGATCCGCCTCGCACTCCTCGGCAAGGATCTCGGCATAGAGCGCCGCCTTGGACGGGAAGTGCTTGAAAAGCAGCCCTTCCGAAATGGCAGCCGCGGCCGCCACGCTCTTTGTCGTGGTGCCGGCAAAGCCGTTGCGGGCGAAACACCGCTTTGCGGCGCTCAGGATCAACTGACGCCGCAAGTCACTCGTCATGCGTAAGGTAGACATTTGGGTCGTGAGTAATCACTCACTTTACCAAAAGTCAAGGTTCTATTGCACCGCGAAAGCCACTTTAAATAGGAGTGTGGCCGATCGACCCTCTGATGCGGTTCACGAGGTAGGTGCCGTCGCGGCTGGACAGCACACGCTCCAGATTGGCCCCGTCGATCTTCGCGCTGGCGAACCGTGGCCCCGCCGTAACGTCTTGCAAAGACGAGGCAAAAGCCTCGACCTCAGCCAGCGTGCTGATCGCCCGGCTATCCCCGATTCCGCAGGCTTTGGCAACACCCACGAGGTCGGCGGTTCCGCCGGTGTGGCTGGCCTGGCCGCCGGTCTCGCCGTAAGCCTCATTGTCCAGCACAATGATCGAGAGATTTTTGGGCTGCTGCAGGCCGACGGTGGCGAGGCTTCCCATCCCCATCAGCATCTCGCCGTCGCCGGTGATCACGACGACCGGCAGCGTCGGCTGGGCCAGCGCGAGGCCGAGCCCGATCATCACGGCGCCGCCCATGCCACCCCAGAGATAAAAGTTGCGGTCGTGGTCGCCGGCAGCGGCGATGTCATAGGTCGAGGCGCCGAGGCCGCCGACGGCGAACGCGCCCTTGCGATCTTTCAGCAGTTCGGAAACGACGGCACGGCGGTCGAGGAGATTGGCTTTGCTCATTTGGTGAAGACCTTTGGCCCGATCAGGCGCTGCGACAGCAGGACGGCGGTGGGCGTGCAGGCGTTAAAGGCCTGCGCTGCGCCGGCCTCGACGACTTCGCGGACTTCTTCAGGGTGCGAGGCGCGCAGCACCTTGATCCCGGACAGTTCGAGTATCCCTTGCGTGTTCGAGCCCATCGGCACCTGCCAGGGATTGAACTCGCCCCATTCGCCGCGCATCGTCACCAGCGTCAGGAACGGCAGGCGGAAGATCTGCACCAGCGACAGCATGTTGATGCAATTGCCGACCCCGCTCGACTGCATCAGCAGCACGCCGCGCTGGCCGCCGGCCCAGGCGCCCGCGAGCAGCGCCACGCCCTCTTCCTCGGTGGTCAGCGCGATGCCGCGCATCGAGGACGACCCCAGCACCCGCTCGATCAGCTCTGAATGGCCGGCGTCGGGCACGTAGGGCACCTGACGCACCTCGAAGCGCTGCAATATCGAGAAGATCTCCTCGGGCCAGGAGGCCGCAGTGTCGGCACGGGCATGCATTGGCGTTTCCGGTCTTGTTGTTTGGTCGCGACTGTAGAGGGGCGCGTGCGCTTCATCAAAGCGCAAAACCGCATATGGCTCTGCGATTTGCTCGCACCACGCGGCGCCCGGCGCGCTGTTCCCGGCGCCTGGCAAATTGTGTTGCGCGGCCGCCGCCCGCGGCTTACGATAGTTGCAAATGAAACTAATTGGGTTGGATGCGCCATGAACGGACACGCGCGGGAGCTGGCTGACGGCTTCGACCTCGAGAAGCTGACGCCGGAGTTCTATGCCGACCCCTACCCGACCTATCGCGCGTTGCGCGAGAGCGCGCCGGTCAAGCGGCTGCCGAACGGCTTGCTATTTTCTCACCCGCTACGACGACCTCATCGCCGCCTACAAGAACACCAAGGCATTCTCCTCCGACAAGAAGAAGGAGTTCTTGCCGAAATACGGCAACTCGCTGCTCTACGAGCATCACACGACCAGCCTCGTCTTCAACGATCCGCCGGCGCATACCCGCGTGCGGCGGCTGATCATGGGCGCATTGTCGCCGCGGGCGATCGCCGGCATGGAGCCTGACCTGATCGCGCTGGTCGACAGCCTGCTCGACCGGATCGAGACCCGCGACCGCTTCGAGCTGATCGGCGACTTCGCCTCGGCCATTCCGGTCGAGGTGATCGGCAATCTGCTCGACGTGCCGCACGACGAACGCGAGCCGCTGCGTGACTGGTCGCTGGCGATCCTGGGCGCGCTGGAGCCGGTGATCGGCAAGGAGGCGTTCGACCGCGGCAACAATGCGGTGAAGGATTTCCTCGCCTATCTCGAAACGCTGGTTGAACGCCGCCGCAAGAAGCCGGGCAATCCCGAACGCGACGTGCTGACAAGGCTGATCCAGGGTGAGGACAATGGCGAGCGGCTGACCGCGAAGGAATTGCTGCACAACTGCATCTTCCTGCTCAACGCCGGCCACGAAACCACGACCAATCTGATCGGCAACGGGCTGGTGACGCTCAGCCAAAATCCGGATCAGAAGCAACGGCTGATCGCGCAACCCGAACTCATCAAGACCGCGGTCGAGGAGATGCTGCGCTACGAAAGCTCGAACCAGCTCGGCAACCGCATGATCGTGGAAGAGACCGAGCTCGGCGGCATCAAGCTGCCGGCGGGCACGCTGGTCACGCTGTGCATCGGCGCGGCCAACCGCGACCCCGCGCAATTCCCCAACCCCGAAGCTTTCGACGTCGCGCGCACGCCGAACCGCCACCTCGCCTTCGGCACCGGCGCGCATCAATGCGCCGGCATGGCGCTGGCGCGCCTCGAAGGCGCCATCGCGATCTCGCGGTTCCTCAAACGCTTCCCGAACTACGCGCTTGACGGCGCGCCGGTGCGCGGCGGGCGGGTGCGCTTCCGAGGATTCCTCAGCGTGCCCTGCAGCATCAGCGCGTAAATTGTCTCCTGCGAATTTGGCCGGCGACACACTTCCCTGTGGAGGAACTGATGCCCAAATCAACTGCAGGCACGATTTGATGTAATCTCTCGTGCGCTGCAGCGGGAGTGACGCATGATGAATGCATCGGTCACTGATTTCCTCGCAACCGAGGCGCGGTTCGGCACCTACAATTATGAGCCGATCGGGGTTGTGCTGTCCCGCGGCGAAGGCGTCTGGGTCTGGGATACCGATGGCAACCGGTATCTCGACTGTCTCTCCGCCTATTCGGCGGTGAGCCAGGGCCACTGCCATCCGAAGATCCTCGCAGCCATGATCGAGCAGGCGCACCGGCTGACGCTGACCTCGCGCGCCTTCCACAACGACCAGCTTGCTCCCTTCTACCGCGAGCTCGCGGAGCTGACCGGCTCGCACAAGGTGCTGCCGATGAACAGCGGCGCCGAGGCGGTGGAGAGCGCGATCAAGTCGGTGCGCAAATGGGCCTATGAGGTCAAGGGCGTGCCGGACGGGCAGGCCGAGATCATCGTCTGCGCCAATAATTTCCACGGACGCACGCTCGGCATCGTCGGCTTCTCGACCGATCCCGGCTCGCGCGACCATTTCGGCCCATTCGCGCCGGGCTTCAAGATCATCCCGTTCGGCGATGCCGCCGCGCTCGAGCAGGCGATCACGCCGAACACCGCGGCCTTCCTGGTCGAGCCGATCCAGGGCGAAGCCGGCGTCGTGATTCCTCCGCCAGGCTATTTCGCCCGCGTGCGCGAGCTGTGCACCACGCATAATGTGATGCTTGTGCTCGACGAGATTCAGACCGGGCTCGGCCGCACCGGCAAGCTGCTCGCCGAGCAGCACGAAGGGATCGAGGCCGACGTGACGCTGCTCGGCAAGGCGCTGTCGGGCGGCTTCTATCCGGTGTCGGCGGTGCTTTCCAACAACGCCGTGCTCGGCACGCTGCGGCCCGGCCAGCACGGCTCGACCTTCGGCGGCAATCCGCTGGCCTGCGCGGTGGCGCGGGCGGCGCTGCGCGTGCTGATCGACGAGGGAATGATCGAGAACGCCGCGCAACAGGGCGCCCGCTTTCTCGCCGGATTGCAGGACATCCGCGCCAACGTGATCCGCGAGGTGCGCGGGCGCGGGCTGATGTTGGCGATCGAGCTGCATCCCGAAGCCGGCGGCGCCCGTCGCTATTGCCTGGCGCTGCAGGCGCGCGGCATCCTCGCTAAGGACACCCATGAGCACACCATCCGGATCGCTCCGCCGCTGGTGATCACGGGCGATCAGGTCGACTGGGCGACGGAGCGGATCGCGGCGACCCTCACGCAGGACGTTTCCTGACGGTTCCCCTCGCCGGAAGACCGTAACGCCGGCCGTAGCCACAACGAACGAATCCGACGTCGGTGCGTTAAAGCACTGCGGGCGACTGTTGAACGGAGAGCTAAGCTCATGCTTTCCCGCGGCGCTTTGCTTGTTGTCTTTTTGATTGGCAGCTCGATGCTCGTGGCGCACGGCGGCGCGTCCGCCCAGCCACACGGAAAGGGTCCACCGGCGGCAAGGCCGGCTGCACCGGCCGCGATGGCGCGTCCCGCCCCGATGGTACACGCCGCCCCTCCCGCAATGGCCAGGCCGCCCGCAATGGCGAGACCGCCTGCAATGGCTCGGCCACCCGCGATGGCACGGCCGGCAGCACCCGCGTTCCACGCCCCGCAACGACCGGCGATGGCGCCGCGCCCGACCCCGCATTTCGCCGCCCCGTCGGTGCGCCAGGCCCCCCATATCGCCGCGCCGCGTGTCGCAACGCCACGCCCCGAATTCCGTCGAGGAGCACCGCAGCGCCAGGCTCCGCATATCGCGGCGCCATCACGTCCGAGCCCACCGTCGCGCTTGAGCGAGCGGCCGTCGCCGACGGAGCGCGTTCAACAGCGCGCGCAGCAGCAGCAGCAAATGATCCAGCAACGCCAGCAGGCGGCGCAGCAGCGGCAGCGTGAGGCGCTCTCGCGCCAGACCACCGAGCGGCAAACCCGGATCGATCGCCTGCAGCAACGCGTGCAGCAATTGCAGTCGCAAAAGGTCCAAGGCGCACGCGCGCAACGCGTCCATGACCGTGCCCTGCAGGCGCAGAGCCGTCTGTTGCAGCGCGAGCAGCGTGCGCAGCAGGCCGACGTTGCCCGCCGGCAGAGATTGGCGCCGGCAGCGACGGTTGGCGCTGCTGTCGCGACCACGGCCGCGACACAGGCGGCTCAGCGTGAGCGATTTGCCGCGCGCTTCCGCGAGCAGGCAGGTGCGCAAGGCCAGGCAGGGCTTGCGGCGCGCCAAGGCGGCTGGGCGCCCCGGCATGCCTGGCGCCGCGGCAGCCACGCGGCCTTCGTGGCGTGGCTTGGGCCGGTGTTCTGGCCCTACGCCTATTCGGACATCTTTGACTACACGTTCTGGTCCTACGCCTACGAGCCCGGCTATTGGGCCTACGCCTATGACGACTTCGTCGACACCGTGTTCTGGGACACCAACAGTCCCTACTCCGCCTATGCCAGCATCAATCCTGGCGACTATCCGGCGACCGCAGGCCGCGATCGGTCCCGTCAACGCACCGACACGAGCCCGCAGGCAGTCAAGCAGCTCTGCGGCGAACCGGACAAGGGCGTCACGGCCTGGCCGCTCGCCGACATCGCGCGGGCGGTACGGCCGGACCAGCAGCAGCGCGCGCTCCTAGATGAGTTGAAGACATCAGCGGCAAAGGCCGCCGATATCTTCAAGGACTCCTGCACGGACAGCTATGCGATGACGCCCACCGGCCGCTTGCGGTCGATGGAGAACCGCATCAGCGCGACACTCGAGGCGATCAAGATCGTGCGGCCTTCGCTGGAGAATTTCTACAGCTCGCTCAGCGACGAGCAACAGGCCCGCTTCAATGCGCTTGGTCCGCACGTCGGCGAGCGTTCGGCGCAACAGGAGGCGACCGCGCAAGCCGGCAATTGCGGCGATTCGAAATCCGACCTGGCCCACCTGCCGATCAACCGGATCGCGGCCTCGCTTCATCCGGCGGGCAAGCAGAAGGAGGCGCTCGACCGCCTGAGCGATGCGACCACAAAAGCCATCGCGGACCTGCAGGCGGCCTGCCCGAACGACGTGCCGCTGACGCCGGTCGGCCGGCTGGAGGCGATGCAGCACCGGCTCGAGGCCATGCAGAAGGCCGCGAAGCTGATCGAGCCCGCACTGGACGAGTTCTATGCGATGCTGAGCAGCGAGCAGAAAGCCCGCTTCAACACGCTGCAGCGGGTCGCGAGCCCCTGAGACGGCCGGACGGCGATCCGGATCGCCGGGCGCGCCACAGAATGCCAGTCCCCCATCTTGCCTTTGCGGCCGGCGCGCAGCAATGTCTGGTACCGGCATCCCGATGCAATGCCGAATGACGGGGCGGGAATGAAGCGCGGCTGGATGAGCACTGGCGAGCTACGCGAGCGCTGGGGCGATTCCTTGTTGACGGTGCTCACTGTCCTGCTCCTGGTCATGATTTTCGTGGTGGCGCCGTTGCAGGCGTTGGGCCTGTTCGAATTCCAGATTTTTGAGCTCCTGCTCGCGCTGGTCCTGGTCGGCGGCGTCTTCCTGATGTCAGGCAGCACGCTGGCGGTCGTCACGATGCTGGTCGCGCTCGTCATGATCGTCACGGGCGGGATCCTGAGACTACGCTCACCTTCAATTTTCGATCTCAACCTGTTCGCCGCATCCTGGCTGCTCGTCGGCCTCACCATGGCCGTGACGGTGGCGCGCGCGACGTTCGCGCCAGGCCGCGTCACCTATCACCGTGTGATCGGCGCGGTCCTGCTCTATCTCACGGTCGCCGTGATCTTCGCGGCGCTCTACACCTTTGTCGGTACGCTGAGGCCCGATGCATTTCCCGGCATGAAGGTGGAAGACAGCCCGACATTGGCAAGCCGCGTCCTCTATTTCAGCTTCGCCACGCTCACGACGACAGGTTATGGCGACGTCGCTCCGTTGCATCCGATCGCGCGGAGCCTGTGCAATCTCGAGGCGATCTTCGGCCAGCTCTATCCGGCAACGCTGCTGGCGCGGCTCGTCACGCTGGAGATCGAGCACCGCAACGAAGAGTCGTAATGAGGCACGAGGCGCGCATGCGGCGCCGTGCCCACCTGACGGTGTCCTAGACCACCGTCCGGTGCCGCTCGATGCAGGTTCGCAGCACCTCGTCCAGCGGACGGCCCCACCAGTCATTCGAGAAGATCTCGATCTCCGAATAGCCGTCAAAGCCCTGCGCCTCGACGGCGGCGCGCACCGATCTGATGTCGATGACGCCGTCGCCCATCATGCCGCGGTCGTTGAGGATGTCCTTGGTCGGCACCAGCCAGTCGCAGACATGGAACGCGAGCAGGCGATCCTGGCCGGCGCGTGCGATCTGGCTCATCAACTCCGGATCCCACCAGATGTGATAGACGTCGAGCGCGACGCCGATCGCGCCGGTTCTGTCGGGATCGAGCGCGTCGCAGATATCGAGCGCATGCTTCGTGGTGTTCACGCAGGCGCGGTCGGCGGCATAGGCCGGATGCAGCGGCTCGATCGCGAGCGGCAGCTTGGCCTGCTTCGCATAGTCCAGCATCTCGGCGATGCCGTCGTGCACCTGCGATCGTGCCAACGCGATATCCTTCGACGCCGCGCTGCCCGGCCGTGAATATTGCGGCAGGCCGCCGACCACCAGCACGATGCAGGAGGCGCCGAGCGCGGCCGCCTCGTCGACCGCACGGCGATTGTCGTCGTGCGCCTCGCTGCGATGCGCGCCATCTGCCGTGAACATGCCGCCGCGGCAATAACCCGACAGATCGAGCCCGGCATCCCTGACCGCACGGACGGCGCGGTCGAGGCCGACGGCTGCGACCTGGTCGCGCCAGGGATCGATGGCTCGGATGCCATGGCGCGCGCAGGCCTCGACGATGGCGAGGAGATCGCCCTGCTTGCTGACGGTCGCCGTGTTCAGCGACAGCCAGCGATGATCGTTGGAGAAGTCGCGCATCAGGCGTCGATGCCACGGGTGGCCAGGATCGTCGTCATCCGGCGCGTCGCGAGCTCCGGATTGGCGAGCAGACCGGCCTTGTCGGCGAGCCGGAACAGCTCTGCAAGATGCAAGGTCGAGCGCGCGCTCTCCTGCCCGCCGACCATCGTGAAATGATCCTGGTGCCCGTTGAGATAGGCCATGAACACGATGCCGGTCTTGTAGAAGCGCGTCAGCGCCTTGAAGATGTGGCGCGACAGCGGCACCGTCGGTCCAAGCACATCGTGGAAGCTGGCCTCATCGCCGGCCGCGAGCCGCGACAGCGCGTAGGACGCCGCCGGTGCGATCGCATCGAAAATGCCGAGCAGCGCGTGGGAAAATCCCTTGTCGTCGCCGGCGATCAGTTCGGCATAGTTGAAGTCGTCGCCGGTGTACATTTTGACCCGCGGATCGAGTCGGCGCCGCATGTCGATCTCGCGCTGCTTGTCGAGCAGCGAGACCTTGACGCCATCGACCTTGGCCGCATTGGCGTTGATGATGGCAACCGCCGTATCCATCGCCTTGTCGAGATCGGCCGTACCCCAGTAACCTGACAGGGCCGGATCGAACATGTCGCCGAGCCAGTGAATGATCACGGGCTCACGGACCTGCGACAGCACACGGTCGTAGACCCTAGCGTAATCCACCGCGCTCTGGCCGAGCTTTGCCAATGCGCGCGAGGCCATCAGGATGATGCGGCCGCCGGCCTTCTCCACTGCCGCGATCTGCTCCTCATAGGCACGGATCACATCATCGATCGACCTGGCATCTTCCACCGCGAGATGGTCGGTGCCGGCGCCGGAAAACACCAGCGCATTGCCCCTGGCCTTCGCCGCCTTCACCGAGCGCTGGATCAGTTCGAGCGAGGTCGGCCAATCCAGCCCCATGCCGCGCTGCGCGGTGTCCATGGCTTCCGCGACGCCGAGGCCGAGGTCCCAGACGTGCTCGCGAAACGCGATCGTCTTGTCCCAGTCGATCGCCGCGGCCAGCCAGGGATCGACGTCGGCGCGCGGATCGGCCACCACATGCGCCGCCGAGAACGCCACGCGGTTCAGCGTACCCTCGAGCTTCGCCGGAAAGGTCCGCGACGCCGCCAGGCGATAGGTCTCGAGGCCGCCGCCAGCGGTCGGCAGCTTCAGCGACAGCGATGACATCGGTCGGACAGGCTTGTTCATGACAAAGTCCCTTCTCAGACTGATATCGGGGCGACGTCGATCCAGCGCCGCTCCTTCCAGCTCTTCAGCGCGCATTCGGCGAGCTGCACGCCCTTGGCGCCTTCGAGCAGGGTGTATTTGTAGGGCGCGTCCTCGCAGACATGGCGGATGAACATCTCCCACTGTTCCTTGAAGCCGTTGTCGTAGACGACGTTCTCAGGCAGCTTCTGCCAGTCGGCATAAAAATCGTGGATCCGCTTCTCGTCCGGATTCCACACCGGCCGCGGCGTCGCCTGGCGTGCCTGGATCACGCAGTCGGTCAGGCCCGCCACCGCCGAGCCATGGGTGCCGTCGACCTGGAAGGTGACGAGGTCGTCGCGGTAGACGCGCGTCACCCAGCTCATGTTGATGTGCGCAATGACGCCGCCCTTCAGGCGGAAGGTGGCGTAGGCGGAATCATCGGCGGTCGCCTGGTATTTCTTGCCCTTCTCGTCATAGCGCTCGGGGATGTCAGTCGTGCCGAGGCAGGTCACGCTCTCGACCTCGCCGAACAGATTGTCGAGCACGTAGCGCCAGTGGCAGACCATGTCGAGGATGATGCCGCCGCCATCCTCGGCACGGTAATTCCACGACGGCCGCTGCGCTTCCTGCCAACCGCCCTCGAACACCCAGTAGCCGAACTCGCCGCGCACCGAGAGCATGCGGCCGAAGAAGCCGGAGTCGCGCAGGAAGGCGAGCTTCTTCAGGCCCGGCAGGAACAGCTTGTCCTGCACGGTGCCGTGCTTGAGGCCCTTGGCATTGGCGAGCTTCACCACCGCAACGGCCTCCTCGAGATTGGTCGCGATCGGCTTCTCGCAATAGACATGCTTGCCGGCATTGATCGCCTTGGTCAGCAGCGAGGGCCGCGCCTGCGTGGTCG
This sequence comes from Bradyrhizobium sp. USDA 4502, assembly GCF_054063355.1. Lineage (NCBI taxonomy): Bacteria > Pseudomonadati > Pseudomonadota > Alphaproteobacteria > Hyphomicrobiales > Nitrobacteraceae > Bradyrhizobium > Bradyrhizobium sp. USDA 4502. The sequence goes on along the minus strand of NZ_JBSSGF010000001.1, from coordinate 1,259,761 downwards.
CGGCGTCGAAGAACACGGTGTCGCCCTTGTCCGCGAGCGCGCGATCGAGATCGGTGGTGTGGCGTTCGATGTTGTAGCGTTTTGCCAACGCGCCGACCTTCTCGGCGTCGCGGCCGACCAGGATCGGATCGGGCATGACGCGGTCGCCGTTCGCGAGCTGCACACCGCCCTGCTCGCGGATCGCGACGATCGAGCGGATCAGATGCTGGTTGAGCCCCATCCGGCCGGTGACGCCGTTCATGATCAGGCCGAGGCGTTTGGTCGTCATACTGCTTGCTCCTGCGAAACGCGTGGTGTTGGCCGCTTGAGCGGCTGCATGGTGGACCAGTCCGGATGGATCGAACTGGCAAAGCCCGGCGCGGCGGCGATCGATCCCGTCAGCAGATCGCCGTCATGGATCGCGAGGCGGACCTTGCCGCCCTCGCGCGTGTAGAGATCGGAATGCGCGGTGAAGAAGGCGTCGGCCTCGTCAGCCGGGGTGTCGGCAAAGCCATCGACATAATGATGCCCATTGCGCTCGGCATGGGCGACACCGATCAGCGCCCCGAGCGCGAGGTCCTGCTGCACGCCGAGCCCGGCCTGGCAGGTCAGGTCCTCGCCGCTGATGAAATACCCGCCGCTCTCAGCGTTCCACGCCGCCGCGCGGGTGGCGTTGATGATGGACTTGTAGATGCCCTTGCACGATTTCGAGGAGATGCCGCGATAGCCGAGCGCGCGCGCCTGCGGGAATGCATCATAGCAATCGTCGGCCTCGTCGATGATGAAGCCGTGCGCCGCCAGCTTCCCGAGCGGCGAGGCTCTTGTGATATCGCGCGGCATCGGCTGCTCGATATAGAGCAGGTTTGCCCTGATCGGCTGCAGCGCCGCGTCATGGTCGAGCCGGTCGACCAGCGCGTTCAGCGCGGCAAGGTCGGCATATTGCTCGTTGGCATCGAGCGTGATCCTGGTGGCGTAAGGCAGCTTTGCGAGCTCGCAGCCGATCCGTGCCAGCCGCGCCGCGTCATGTTCGGGATCGCCGTTCAGCTTGAGCTTGAAATAGCGCGCACCGGCGTTCTCGTTGCGGTCGGCGACGCCGCCCTCCCCTTCAACCTTGTCGTCCATTCCGACCGTGTGCCTGACGGCGACACGCTCGAGCCGCTTGCGCGTCGACAGGAACCGCGCGATCGCGGCATCGTCAATATCAGGCGTCAGCCGCGCATCGATGCCGGCGATATTGCCGGCCATGCCGTCGAAGAAATTCGCGCCGGCGGCGCGCAGCAATGCGTCCAGGATCGCCTTGTCAATCTCGGCCGGGCCGAAGCCGGCGGCAAGCGGCGGAATGTCTTCCGCAGTGCAGGCCGCGACCTGCGGACCGATACACACGACGTGCAAGCCGAACGCGGTGTCAAAGCCCCTGTTCGTCAGATAGAGCTCGCGCGCAACCGCAAGCGAGCGGCGAAGTCCGTCGAGCGACTGCGCTTCGGTGAGACGCGGCCGCTTGTCGAACCATTTCGGCGCCAGCATCTCGGCGCTGGCGCCGGTGGCGCGGCCCTTGCCTTCCACCTCGATCTCGACCCGCACGAACATCTGCGTCGATGCGGTGATCGTCACCGCGCCGAAGCGGAACGGCCGGGCGAACACCAGCGGCCGTTCGAAGAAGGCGATATCGTTGACTTTGAGGCGAAGCGGCATTGACGGCTCAGGTGTTAGTCCAGCGACCCCTGTGAGAAGAAATGCTTCCGGATCCGCTGCACCAGTTCGTTGAAGACAGGATCGGACATCGTCTCGAGCGAGCGCGGCCGTGGCATCGGCACGTCGTAGATCGCGGCGATCGCGCCGGGCCGCTCGGTCATCACGAGCACGCGGTCGGCGAGGAACACGGCTTCCGGGATCGAGTGCGTGATCAACAGGACCGTCTTGCCGGTCTCGCGCTGGATCCGCATCAATTCGACATTCATCCGCTCGCGCGTCATGGCGTCGAGCGCGCCGAACGGCTCGTCCATCAGCATGATCTTGGGGTCGTGCACCAGGGCGCGACAGATCGAGGCGCGCTGCTGCATGCCGCCGGAAAGCTGCCAGGGCAGCTTCTTCTCGAAACCTTCGAGGCCGACCAGCTTCAGCAGATCCTTGGCGCGCGCGAGATACTTGTCCCGCGGCAGCTGCTTCATGTCGATCGGCAACATCACGTTGGAGAGGATGTTGCGCCACGGCAGCAGCAGCGCGTTCTGGAACACGATGCCGACATTGCCGTGCGGCCTGGTCACCGGCTCGCCGTCGACCAGCACCTCGCCTGTCGTCGGCGGCAGCAGGCCCGAGATCATCTTGAGCAGCGTGGACTTGCCGCAGCCGGAGGGCCCGACCACGACGAAGAACTCGCCGTCATTGATGGTGAAATCGAGCGGCCGCAGCGACGGCACATCGCCGTCGCGCGAGCGGTAAGTCTTCGAGACGCCGGACAGTTTGATGCCCGGCGTGGCACCCGCCGCGCGGTCCGACACCAGGCGCAGATGCGCGGCGGGCTGGACATCGGCTGGTTTGGTTGCAGGATTCATTCTGCCGAATCCACTGGGATGTAGAATGCTGTCATTCCGGGATGGTCCGAAGGACCAGACCCGGAATCTCGAGATTCCGGGTTCGATGCTTTGCATCGCCCCGGAATGACGGTGTTTGTTGCGCTCACGAGTCACCCTTCGGCAGATAGTCGTTGGTGTAGAACGCCTTCGGATTTGCCTTGGCCTTGGCGTCGAGGCCGCCATACTCGACCATCAAATTGACCGACTCGGTCATGTTCTGGTCGGTGACCTGGAACGGCCGCTTGGTCCTGGTCTCCGGCGTACGATAGAGCGGGATCGTCAGCTCGAAGCCTTGCGTCAACGTGTCGATCTTGCCGCCCTTCGGGTTGGCGTCGAGGATCGACTGCGCAGCCGCCTTCGGGTCCTTCTCCGCGGCTTCCACCGCCTTTGTCGTCGCCGACATGAAGCGGCGGACCAGGTCGGCATTGGCCTTCACATAGTCGGAGTTCGCGATGATGCCCGACGACACCATGTTGATGCCGTAGTCGGCGAACTTGATCGGATAGACGTCCTTGCCGGTGGCGTCCTTGATCTTCATCGACTGGTCCATGACGTAGCCGAGCAGCAGGTCAGCCTGGCCGTTGATCACGGCGTTGAGCTTGGTCTGGCCGTCGCCGGCGACGGTGTTGAAATCGCTTTCCTTCAGGCCGGTCTTCTTCAGGAACAGCGGCCAGATCTGCGTCATCGAATCCGCCGGCGTGATCGCAACCGTCTTGCCCTTGATGTCTTCCGGCTTCCTGATGTTCTTGTCGGCAAGGCTCATCGCCGACATCGGGCTGGTCTGCAGCAGCACGCCGGTGGCGATCACGGGCGCGCCCTTCACCGCCGCGCGCATCATCGTCGGCACGTCGACATAGCCGAAATCGGCGGTCTTGGCGGCCACCGCCTGCGTGGTCGCGGCCGAGCCTCGGCCTTCCTGGATCTCGAGGTCGATGCCCTCAGTGGCATAGATGCCCTTGGCCTTGCCATAATAGTACGGCGCGTGCTCGCCATAGACGTACCAATTCAGCATCAGAACGACCTTGTCGGCCGCGGATGCAGGGGCCACCGCAAGCGCGGTCCAGGCCAGCGCGGCAATGACAGCAGTGATCAATCGCATCACGTTCTCTCCCTGTTTCTCGTCATTGCGAGGAGCGAGAGCGACGAAGCAATCCATTCCTCAGCTTGTGGCGCGATGGATTGCTTCGCTTCGCTCGCAATGACGGTTTCCCTTTTCGTTAGGTGGCTCTGCGATATCCCTAGGAAGCAATAATGATGTCGTCGCGCTGGCTGACGTGCCAGGGGATCACCAGCCGCTCGATGCGGTCGACGATCCAGAACAGGATGACGCCGAGCAGCGCGAGGATCACCAGCGCGGCGAACATCGTCGGCAGGTCGAAGGTACCGATCGAGCGCTGCATCACATAGCCGATGCCGGAGTTGGAGCCGACGAACTCGCCGACGACGGCGCCGACCACGGCGAGCGTCACCGAGACTTTCAGGCCGGAGAAAATCGCAGGCATCGCGTGCGGCAGGTTGACCGCGCGGAACACCTGGAAGCGGCTGCCCTGCATCGCGCGCGCCAGATCGACCATATCAGGGTCGACCGATTTGAAGCCCTGCACCGCCGAGACCACCACTGGGAAGAAGCCGAGCAGGAACGCGGAGATCACCTTGGGGATGATGCCGAAGCCGAACCACACCACGAACAGCGGCGCGATCGCGATCTTCGGCACGGATTGGGAGAACACCAGCAGCGGATAAACGTAGCTCTCGACCGTCTTCGAACCCGCGATCAGCATCGCTACGGGAATGCCGAACAGCGCCGAGAGCAGGAAGCCGCAAATCGTTGCATAGGTGGTCGGCCAGGACTGCCGCAACAGCTCCGGCCAGTCGCTCCAGAGCACCGCGACGACGTCGCCCGGCGAGGGAATTTGGTAGGCCGGAATATGGAACAAGCGGATCGCAAGGTCCCAGGCCGCCACGATGACTACCAAAAACAGGAACGGACGTACCCACGCCGCATTCAGCACCTTCGACAGGCCCGAAGGGCTCTTTGCCTCCGCCACGTCACGCTCCCTTTGCAGTCTCTCTGTTCGTTCAGAAATTAACCCGTTGGATAAATACTGTCCAGCCCCAAGCGCGCGGCAAAATCGCACCGAAATACGCTACTTTCGTCAGGCGAGATTTTTTGTCGGATGAGACTTCGTAGCTGTGTAGCCCGGATGAAGCGCAGCGAAATCCGGGACCGGACTATCCGGGACTGAGCTGTCCCGGATTGCGCTCCGCTCCATCCGGGCTACGGGCATCAGTAATGAGCGCGAACGTGCGCCTCACACCACGCGGTGCTCGGCCGCGCGCAGCACCGGCATCGCGCCGCCGAACGCCGCCGTGGATTTGCCGGTCAGCGCCGCCAGCACCAGCGCGATCATGTGCTCGAGGCGCTCGTCGCGGGCGTCCTTCTTCAAGAGGTCGCGGCCGAAGATCACGCTCAGCGTGGCGCTGTTGGATAGATAGAAGAACGCCAGCCCGGCGATCGAGATGTAGAGCTGCACCGGATCGACCGCGACGCGGAAATCGCCGCTCTCGACCCCGCGCGTCACCACGGTACGGATCATCTCGACAAAGGGCGAGTGCATCGACTTGACCTTGGTCGAACGCTTCAGGTGTTTTGCCTTGGCGAGGTTTTCGGTGTTCAGCAGTGCCAGGAACTCGGGATTGCGCAGAAAATAGTTCCAGGTGAAGTCGATCAGACGCCCGATCGCCTCGGGCGGATCGAGATGCTCGAGATCGAGGGTGCGCTCCTCGGCGCGGATCTTCTCATAGGCGCCTTCCAGCACCTCGAGATAGAGATCCTCCTTGTTGCCGACGTGGTAGTACAGCATGCGCTTGTTGGCGTCGGCGTTGGCCGCGATGCGGTCGACCCGCGCGCCGGCGAGGCCATGGGCGGCGAATTCCTGCTTGGCCGCCTCGAGAATCCGCAGCCGCATCCCCTGGGGGTCGCGCTGCCATCTCTGTATTCGCTTTGCCTTGGCCAAATCGATCGCCCGTGATGCTGAATTGATGAATGTAGCATGACGAACGACGTTTGAGAACGAATGTTGTCGTGACGGCCATGCGGGAGTATTTCTCGCAGACGCGGCATGCAGCGTCCTCCCTGCCATTCCCGGATGCACGCTGTCGTGACGACGCGCGCATGAAACGCGGTCTAGTCCGGCTTTCCTTGTGAAGGCTGCACCAGAAGCGTCGGCACACCGCATGTGCTGTTGCGCACCGTCATCACGCGCGTGCCGGGCTTGCGGCCAGTGCGGACCTCGGAGACGTCGACGCCAGCGGCGATCAGCCGCGCACGTGTGGCGTCGATATCGGTGACGCGCCAGCAGATGCCGCGCAGCCGGTCCGGCGCATCCGTCTCCGCCTTGTTGTTTTCCTTGCCCGGCCGGTGCGTGACCTCGACCACGAGGTCGCCGCAGCGGAAGAACATCAGCCGGCCCCACTCCGGATGCGACCGGTCGAGCGCCATGTCAAGCCCGAGCCGCGCGCCATAGAGCGCGGCGGCGCGTTCCGGGTCGGCGGTCGAAACCACCACATGATCCATCGCGGTGATCGAGGCCGGCGTGGTGCGGACCGACAACGGCCGCTCCTGCTCGCGCTCCAGGAAGAACATGCGTACGCCCCGTGTCGCATCGGTCGCAGCGCGGGTCCGCTTCCACGACAGCGTGGCGCCACTGGTGTCGTCGCGGCTCTCGACCTCCGCGACGGGTTCGGGCTTCAGCGTCAAGCGGTCGAGCCTGCGGTGTGTCTTCGCGATATCGCTGGTGCGGAAGCAGAGGCTCGCAAGCCCCTCGCCCTGGGTGGCAAGCGCGCTGCGGACGCGCTGGGCTGCATCGTCGTCGCCGTGCGGCGCCACCAATTCCAGCGTGGTGTTGTCGAGCGTGAACAGCGTGCGGTCCGCGCCGCCGCCGCGGTAGCGCCAGGACGGCGTCCGCGCGAACAGCGTCTCGTAGGCGGCGCTGGCAGCAGCGATGTCGCTGGTCAGGACGACGACGTGATCGAGACCGGTGATCATGGCCGCAACCTCCCCGAATCTGCCGTCATTGTGTTTCTCCCTTAACCCAACCCGGAACCACGGACTGCCGCCGGCCGTTATGCCGCATGCCAGAACGGCCCGGCGCAGCCATCATCTCTACCTGTAAACCAGGCAGGGTTGCGAATATTTTCAGCGATCTCGGCCGACCAGCAATGCTAGTCTGGAACCGCCGGCCGGGACCACACCAAGCCACGACGGAAAGCGAATGCAGGCTCTCTTCATCGGACAGACCTATATCGACGTCACCTTCATCACAGATCACATGCCCGTCGGCGACGAAAAGCACGTCGCCGACGCCTATGCGGTGTCGTTCGGCGGCAACGCCGTGACGGCAGCATTCTGCTGCGCCAAGCTCGGCGTCCCGCCGGACCTGATCGCCACCATGGCCAATGACTGGCTGGGACGGATGTTCTGGGACATGGCCGACCGGTACGGCATCTCGTTCCACCCCCGCAAGGTCAACTCCTCCTCGCTGTCCTTCATCATGCCGAACGACGGCAAGCGCGCCATCGTCCGCTGCCGCGACGACCAGCACATTCACCCCTTTCCGCTGCTGAACATCAAGGGCTGCCGTGCGCTGCACATCGACGGCCACCAGCCGGACGCCGCGATCCATTATGCGAAGCTGTGCCGCGAGGACGGCATCCTGACCTCGCTCGACGGCGGCGGCCTGCGCACCAACACCCACGAGTTGCTCGCATTCATCGACATTGCGATCGTCGCCGAACGCCTGTGCGAGCAGATGGACAAGACGCCGGAGCAGATGCTCGACTATCTCAAGAGCCGCGGCTGCAAGGTCGGCGGCGTCACCATGGGCGAGCGCGGCCTGCTCTGGTATGACGAGGCCGGCACAGTGCGCACGCTGCCGGCTTTCCCGATCCCGCGCGCGCGCGTGATCGACACCAACGGCGCCGGCGACGTCTTCCACGGCGCCTACATCTACTCTTACCTTTCGAACCCGAGCAAAGGCTGGCATGAGCACTTCAAGTTCGCGCGTGCAGCCTCGACCTTCAAGATCCAGAAGCTCGGCAACGAGGCCGGCTTGCCGACACTCGCCGATATCGCAGCGGTCAAGCAGGAATTTCGCGCCGAGGCCTGATATCGGTGAACGAGGCCAGTCATGAGGCACGTCTTCGTCGCCGGCAGCATCAATATGGACGTGGTGGCGACCGCCGAGCGCCATCCGCGGATCGGCGAAACCGTGGCCGGCGAGGCCGTGCTCTATTTTCCCGGAGGCAAGGGCGCCAACCAGGCGGTGGCTTCGGCCAAGCTCGGCGTAGCGACCACGCTGATCGGCCGGCTCGGCACCGATGCGTTTGGCAAGGAGCTGCGGGCGTTCCTTGCCGCGCAAGGCGTCGATCTCACCTCGGTCAAGACCATGCACGGCACGCATTCCGGCACGGCGATCATCACGCTCGCCAATGCCGACAACACGATCGTCGTCGTGCCGGGCGCCAACGGGCTCGTTGACGCTCATGATGTCAAGGTCCCCTCACTTATGAAGGGTGACGTCGCGGTCAGCCAGTTCGAGATCCCGCTGCCGGCGATCGCTGCCTTCTTCCGGCGCGCCCGCGCCGTCGGCGCCACCACGATCCTCAATCCGGCACCGGCAAAACAGGCCGACAAGGCTCTGCTCGATCTCGTCGACATCCTCGTTCTGAACGAGACCGAACTCGGCTACCTGACCGGCACGGAGCTGCGCGACAGCGACACGCCGGAGCGCTTCTCCGAGGCGGCCCGGGCGTTGGGGCAAGGCAGAATCGTTTGCGTCACGCTCGGAAAGCGCGGCGTGCTGGCGCTGGTCGACAACCAGCCGCTGCTCGTGCCGGGACGCGAGGTCAAGGCCGTCGACACCACAGGCGCCGGCGATTGCTTCGTCGGCGCTCTCGCCTCACAGCTTGCCATCGGCAAGCCGCTCGGCGACGCCCTGGCCTACGCCAACGCTGCGGCCTCGATTTGCGTGCAACGGATGGGAGCCGCGCCGTCGATGCCGACGGCGGATGAAGTGGCCGCCGTACTTTCCACGAGTCGTCCCGGCGAAGGCCGGGACCCATAACGACCGGCTACAGTTTGGGGCGACCGCGCAGTAACTGCGTTCGTCTCCGCCAATGACCGCCGCGGAGTATGGGTCCCGGCCTTCGCCGGGACGACGCATTTTTGGACCTACGTCAGCGCACTCTTCAGATCAAAGCTCGCATCCGCCGCCTGCTCCGGGGTGATCGAGCCGCCGGCGCCGAGCAGCCGGCGGCCGAACATGTGATCGCCGGCGCGGTTGACCGACTCGATGCCGAGCAGTTTGTCGCCGCGATAGCAGAACGCCGAGAACGCCCCCTGCGCGCGGTCGCCGCGCACCACGACGCGGTCGTAGCCGGTGGTGAGACCCGCCATCTGCAGCTTGTCGGGGCCCTGGTCGCTCCAGAACCACGGCAGGCCGTCGTAGACCTCGGTCTTGCCGGTCAGCCGCGACGCCACGCAGCGCGCATGGTCGGTCGCATTCTGCACCGACTCGAGCCGCAGCGAGCCGCCGAAGCGTTTGCTGGTGTAGAGCGCGCAATCGCCGATCGCGGAGACATTCGGATCGGCGGTCAACAGATGCTCGTCGACGATGATGCCGGATGCCACCGGCAGCCCGGCCTCCGCCGCAAGCTCGACATTCGGCAGCACGCCGACGCCGACCACGACGAGATCGGCCGGGATATGCGTGCCGTTGCTCAGGCTGACACCGGTAACCTTGCCGCCATCGGCCTCGATCGCCGTGACCTGCACCCCGAGGTGAATCCGTATGCCGGCGGCGCTGTGCCGGGATTGCGAGAACTCGGAAATCTCCGCGGTCACCGCCCGCGCCATCACGCGGGAGGCGAGCTCGACCACGTCGACCTCGAGGCCCTTGGCCCGCGCGGTGGCGGCGAATTCGAGCCCGATGAAGCCCGCACCGATCACCACGACGCGCATGCCGGGCGCGATCAAGTCGCGCAGCGCCTGGCTCTCATCCAGGATGCGCAGGTAGCGGACTGCGTCGAGCTTGGCGTTGGGGATATCGAGCAGCCGGTTCCGCGCACCGGTCGCGAACACCAGATGGCCATAGTCGAGCGATGTGCCGGAGGCGAGCGTCACCTTCCGCGCATTGCGGTCGATCGCATGGGCGCGATCGGTGATCAGCTCGATCTTGTTGTCCTGGTAGAACTTGTCGGGCCGGAACATCAGGGTCTCGGGCCCGCCGGTCCCCTTCAGATAGGCCTTCGACAGCGGCGGCCGCTGATACGGCAAATGGCCTTCGTCATTGATCAGGGCGATGCGCTCGGCAAAGCCGGCCTGGCGCAACGACGCCGCGAGCTGGAAGCCGGCGTGTCCGGCGCCGACGATGATGACCGAGCCTGTCATCGGAACAACCCAAATACGCGCGAGCAGGAGCGACCCATGCCGTTTCCTCTTGTCGATGTTAGCTTGCTTGCCCCGTCCCCACAGCGCTCGTGTCTGCGTACCGAAGGCGCGTGCCATTTGGCCTCATGGCTCGCACCGATGCAAGGGGGTCCCAGGCGATTCTGGGCGCACCCGCGGCCCCCGGGCGCCGGGCCGGATTGCCACGGCTCCCGCCAAGGCCTTAAATGTCCGGAACCAACTAGCCCAAGGTCTTCAATATGCCAGCACCCGCCCCCTCCGCCAACGATCCCGCCTTGCTCCGTATCGACGGCGCCATCGCGACCATCACGCTGAACCGGCCGGCCGCGTTCAACGCGATCGACATGACGATCGCCAAGAAGCTCGAGCAGCTCGGCGCCGAGGTCGAAGCCAACAAGAATGTCCGCGTGCTGGTCATCGAGGGCGAAGGCCGCGCCTTCTGCGCCGGCGGCGATCTGCAGACCATCGGCGCAGCGACCGAAGCCAACAATGTCGCCCCCGTGGTCGGCGAGATGCTTCACCATTACCATGCCTTCATCGAGACGGTCCGGCGGATGCCGAAGATCGTTCTATCCAGCGTGCATGGTTCGGCGGCCGGCGCCGGCATGGGCCTCGCGTTCGTGACCGACCTTTGTATCGCCGCGGACGATGCCCGCTTCACGCCCGCCTATGCCAAGATCGGCGTGTCGCCGGATGGCGGCAGCACGGTCGGCATCGTCGGCACGGTCGGGACCCGTCGCGCGCTGCAGATTTTCCTCGCCGAGGATGGCTTCACCGCGCAGCAAGCCTATGAATGGGGTCTCGTCGTCAAGACCGTCCCCGCGGCCGAGCTGAAGGCAGCGACGCGGCAGCTCGCCGAGCGCCTGGCGCAGAATCCGCCCGCCGCAATCGCGGGGACCAAATCACTGGTCTATCAGGCCGCCACCACGCCGACCAATCAGCAGCTCGACGCCGAGGAACACAAGATCATCACGGCGATGCATACCGACGATTTCCGCGTCGCCGTGAAGAAGTTCACCAGCAAGTCGAAGTAGGCGCGACGGACCGGCTAGTTCGGACAGATATAGCCGGTGCCGCCGGGTGCCTTGAAACAGCCGACCGATTCCGGGATCACCTGCTTGGGCAGCCACAGCACGACCTTCGGAAAATAGATCGTGAAGCAGATCGTGACCAGGAACACGACATAGATCGGCAACGCCGCCCGCAACGCTTTTGCAAAACTGATGCCGACGAATTTCGAGGCCATCAGCAGCACGAGCCCGTAGGGCGGCGTGATCAGGCCGAATGCCAGCGTTGCGATCAGCACCACGCCCATATGCACGCCGTTGATGTCGCCCGCCTGGGTCAGCGCGTTGACCAGCGGCATGAAGATGATGATGGTCGGCACCGGCTCGATGAAGTCGCCGACCACGGTGAACAGCAGCACCATCAAAAGCATGATGAGATGCGGGTCGTTGCCGGCGATCGAGGTGATCCAGTCGGCGATGTAGATCGCGCCGCGCAGATAGGCCAGCATCCAGCCGAACGCGTTCGCGGCACCGATCGTGATCAGCGGCAGCGAGAAGATCAGGCCTGCCAGACAGAAATCATACGGGATCTTCTTCAGGTGCCCGCGGTTCAGCGCCGGGATCACCACGACGATGATGTAGGCGACCGCGACCACCCCGGCCTCGGTCGGCGTGAACCAGCCGGTCAGGATGCCGCCCAGCAGAATCACCGGGATCATCATCGGTAGCGCCGCGTCACCGGCGGCGAACGCAACCTGGCGCAGCGGCGCGCGCGGCTTGCGCAGGCCCGAGGGACCGAAGAAGTAGCAATAAATCATCAGCCCGAAGCCGATCATCAGCCCGGGGACCACACCGGCCATGAACAGCCCGGCGATCGAGACATTGCCGACCGCGCCATAGACCACTGCCGTGATGCTCGGCGGCACCAGCGCTGCGATCGTCGACGCCGAGGCGATGATCGCGGCGATGAAGGCCGGCTCATACCCTTCCCGCCGCATCGGCCCGCCGAGCGCCCGGCTCATGACCGCGACATCGGCGGTGGTCGAGCCCGACATCTCCGAGAAGAACATGCTGAAGACGACGACGACCTGCGACAGCCCGCCCCTGATATGACCGACCAGAGAGACCGACAGATTGGCGATGCGGACCACGACATTTGCCGAGCTCATGAGCTCGCCGACCAGCAGGAAGAACGGGATCGCAAGCAGCGCCTCGGAATCGACGCCGTCGAAGATCTTCTGGATGATCGCCGCCAGCGAGACGTCTGATAGCACTGCGCCGACGAACACGCCGGCCATCAGTGAGAACGGCACCGGCACGCCGAGATAGCCGAAGAACAGGAAGCAGAACGACATCAGCGCAAGCACGACCGGTGCGCTCACGGCTGCACTCCCGTCGTCGCGCGGGTATCGATCGCAGGAATCGGAAGGTCGTCATCCGGCGGCTCCGGATGGTCGAAGCCGTTGCGGATCCCGTTGACGAGCTGCTCGATCGTGAACAGGCCGATCAGGATGCCGGACAGCGGAATCACCGCATAGAGCGATGCGATCGGCGTACCCGACGGCAGGCGGAAGCTGCCGAAGCCTCGCAGGTAATTTTGATAGCCGTACCAGACCAGGCAGAAGGCGACGCCCAGCACCACCAGACGGATGACGATCTCGACGAACAGCCGCGACCTGCCATGCAGCGCTTCGGAGATCGCGGTGAGATAGAGATGGTCGTTGCGCCGTGTCGCGACCGCGGCCCCGATGAAGATCGCGTAGATGAACAGCGTCGAGGTCACCTCCTGCAGCCACAGCCAAGGATGACCGATGGTGCGGGTGACGATATCGGCGGTCACCGACAGCGAGAAGCCGAAGCACAGCAAGCCGCACAGCATCATCAGGATCAGCTCGAGCCGGTCGAGCGCCCGCCATTTCAGATGCCGCTGCCGTTGCAGCACCAGTGTGTCGGCGATGGCCATGCTCGCGCTCCCCGTCGACCCGGGCTAGTTGATCGCGCGGATCAAATTCTTGATCTTCTCCGCATGCGGCCCGAGGTCCTTGGCGAGCTTGTCGAGATAGGGATCGGCGATCGCGGTAAAGCTCTTCTTGTCCACATCCTCGACCACCTTGACGCCGAACGATTTCAGTTTCGCAGCCGCGTTCTTCTCCAATTCGAACGCCTTCGCCGGCTCCTTGGCGCTGACCTCGGCGGCCGCCGTCGTCACCCAGGTCTTCTGCTCGGCTGAGAGGCTCTGCCACAGCTTGTCGCTGACGAACAGCAGCGCATTGTTGGCCTCGTGCTCGGTCATCGAGAGCACCGGCGCGACTTCGTAGTGCTTATTGACGAGGTAAACGTTCACGCTGTTTTCCGCCGCATCGACGACGCCGGTCTGCAATGACGTGTACACGCTGCCGAACGGCATATGGACGGTTTGCGCCGCGTAAGCCGGGAAGATCGTGTCTTCCGTGGCCGTCGCCTGAACGCGAATCTTTACACCCTTGAGGTCGCTGACGTTGTGGATTTCCTTCCTCGCATAGATGCTTCTCACACCTTGGCTGCCCGTCGCGATGACATGAAGGCCTTGCGACGTGTCGTCGATCATAGCCTTGATCGCATCGACCACCTTCTGATCGGCTAGCGCCTTGACCACGTGGTTGGCGTCGCGGAACAGGAAGTGCAGCGACATCACACCGGCCTGCGGCGAGATGGTTGCAGTGTTCGCCGACGAGATGATGGCGAATTCAATGTCTCCGGATTTCACAAGCTGCAGCAGCTGCGGCTCCTGGCCGAGCTGCGCACCGGGATACTGGTCGACGATCATGGTCCCCTTGCTCAATTCCTTGAGCTTGGCGGAGAACATGTCGTAGGCGACGCTATAACCGGTATTGAGCTGCTGATCGTGCGCGAAGCGGAAGTGCTTTACCTCCTGCGCGCCGGCGCCCGCGGACAGCAGCAGCGCTGCCGCGGCCATGGCAATCCCGACGATCCTGGCTGAATAGCCCATCGCAACGTTCCCCCTGTTCTTGATTGAGGGGATCATCCCACCAGTCGCGCGGGATTGTCAATAAAACAGGAGAAACGAGCCGCCTGCGGGTATCATTGAGTGCCGCAACGCAGAAATTATCGACAATTCGACCGCCGGGCCGAACGACACCGGCGACTTGCTACTTGCCCTTGGCGCGCATGAAGTCGAAATCGCAGCCTTCGTCGGCCTGCAGGATGGTGTCGTTGAAGAGATGCGCGTAGCCGCGCTTGGCCCAGTCGGGCGTACCGGCCGGCGCGAGCGCGTCGCGGCGCTTCTGCAATTCGGCTTCGTCGACCAAAAGATCGATGCTGCGCTTGGCGACATCGAGCCGGATCATGTCGCCGTTCCGCACCAGCCCGAGCGGACCGCCGACGGCGGATTCCGGCGTGATGTGCAGCACGATGGTGCCGAACGCGGTGCCGCTCATCCGCGCATCGGAGATGCGGACCATGTCCTTCACGCCGGCGCGCGCGAGTTTCTTCGGGATCGGCAGGTAACCCGCCTCCGGCATGCCCGGCGCGCCCTTCGGGCCGGCATTGCGCAACACCAGCACGTCGTCGGCGGTCACATCGAGCGCGGGATCGTCGACCCGCAGCGTCATGTCCTCGACCGATTCGAACACCACGGCGCGGCCGGTGTGCTGCAATAGTTTCGGGCTCGCCGCCGACTGCTTGATCACGGCGCCGCGCGGCGCGAGATTGCCGTGCAGGATCGCCATCGCGCCTTCGGATTTGATCGGGTTCGCCTTGGAGCGGATCGCATCCTGCCCCGGCACATCCTCGGCATTGGCGACGACCTCGCGCAAGGTCTGGCCGGTGATGGTCTTGGCATCGAGATCGATGAGGTCGCCGAGCTGCGCCATCAGCTTCGGCACGCCACCGGCGTGATGGAAATGCTCCATGTAGTGTTCGCCCGACGGCTTGAGGTCGACCAGCACGGGGACCTCGCGGCCGAGCTTGTCGAACGCCTCGAGGTCGATCTTGTGCGGCGAGCGGTTGGCGATCGCCGTGAGGTGGATCAGCCCGTTGGTCGAGCCGCCGATCGCCTGCATGACGACCTGGGCGTTGCGGAACGAGGATGGCGTCAGGATCTCGCTCGGCTTCGGTCCCTTGGTCTTCGCCATCTCGGCGGCGATGCGGCCGCTGGCCTCGGCGGAACGGAAGCGTTCGGCATGGGGCGCCGGGATCGTCGCGCTCATCGGCAGCGACAGGCCGAGCGCCTCGGTGATGCAGGCCATGGTGGAGGCAGTGCCCATCACCATGCAGGTGCCGACCGAGGGCGCGAGGCGGCCGTTCACCGCCTCGATCTCGTTGTCGTCGATCTCGCCGGCGCGATACTTGCCCCACAGCCGGCGGCAGTCCGTGCAGGCGCCGAGCACCTCGCCCTTGTGATGGCCGACGACCATGGGCCCGACCGGAATCACCACCGTCGGCAGATCGGCGCTGATCGCAGCCATGATCTGCGCCGGCAAGGTCTTGTCGCAACCGCCGATCACGATCACCGCATCCATCGGCTGGGCGCGGATCATTTCCTCGGTATCCATCGCCATCAGGTTGCGCAGATACATCGAGGTCGGGTGCGCAAAGGTCTCCGCGATCGAGATGGTCGGGAACACGAACGGCATCGCGCCCGACAGCATCACGCCGCGCTTCACGGCCTCGATGATGTCAGGCACGTTGCCGTGGCAGGGATTGTAGTCGCTGTA
This sequence comes from Bradyrhizobium sp. USDA 4502, assembly GCF_054063355.1. NCBI lineage: Bacteria > Pseudomonadati > Pseudomonadota > Alphaproteobacteria > Hyphomicrobiales > Nitrobacteraceae > Bradyrhizobium > Bradyrhizobium sp. USDA 4502. The sequence goes on along the minus strand of NZ_JBSSGF010000001.1, from coordinate 1,244,019 downwards.
GGTGTTGGTGATGCCGACGATCGGGCGATTGAGCGCATCGTCAGAATAGCCCATCGCCTTGATGAACGCCTTGCGCAGGAACAGCGAGAAGCCGGCGTCACCATAGCTTGTCAGTCCCTTGCGAAGTCCGTCGGCCATTTTCTTCTCGTCCCGTGGTTGTTCGGCCGCACTTAAGGAGCGGCAGGAATTATTGTCAATATGAGATAATCCGGTCGCGGCTTGTGGCTGGTCTGTGGCAAAATCGCCCCCATTATTGACAATAACCGTGGCGCTATGCTGACCTCAGGCACCGATCCAAAGCCGAGAGCGCATGACAGCCGAGCCCACATTGCCCGAACTCCAGGCCCCCTCGCGCGAGGAGGAACAGGCGGAGGTGATCCGCCGGCTGGAGGAGGACATCATCTTCGGCCGCTTCGCACCCGGTTTGCGGCTGGTCGAGGATAACCTGATGCAGCGCTATGGCGCGAGCCGGCATTTCGTCCGCCAGGCGCTGTTCCAGCTCGAGCGCCAGGGCATCGTGCTGCGCGAGAAGAATGTGGGCGCTACGGTACGGTTCTATTCGGCCGAGGAAGTGCGGCAGATCTATGAGGTGCGCGAGATGTTGACGCGCCAGGCCGCGCTGATGATCGCCCTGCCCGCGCCGCAAAGCCTGATCGACCAGTTGAGCGAACTGCAACGGCACTACTGCATCAAGGCCGAGGCGCAGGACATGCGCGGCATTCACGAGACCAACGATGCATTCCACCTCGCGCTGTTCTCCGCCTGTGGCAATCCTTACCTCGTCCGCTCATTGCAGGACTACATGAACCTGACACTGCCGATGCGCGCCAAGAATCTCGCCGACAGCGAGGGCCTCGCATTGTCGCGCCGCCAGCACGAATTGATGATCGAGCTCTTGAAGGGCCGCGACAGCTGGGCGCTGGCGCAGCTTTGCGTCGATCACATGCAGTACAGCAAGGCGGATTATCTCGTCCGCATCTCCAACGACAAAAAGCCGCAATAGCGCGATACGCGGCCTCCTCGTGAAGGAGACCGCGATGCGCTATGTGGCTATATTCCTTGGATCGCTGGCCGTGCAGCTTGCGCTTGGCGGCGTTGGCGAAGCGGCCGATCCGCGCGCGACGCAGCTCACCTACGAGCCCTGGACCAAGACGTGCCTGACAGAGGCGAGCTGCTTCGTCGGCGCAGCCGCGCGCGGTCGGTGCTCGCCATCGGGCGGCACACTCAGCGTCTCGCCGCAGAGCAGCAAGCGCGCGATCGTGAGCGCCAATGTCGGAACGCGGACCATGCTGGAAGGCACGATCAGCCTCCGCATCGATCAGGACGAGCCGATCCAGATCGCGAGGCCGCATTGCTACACGCTCGGCTGCGGCGGCACGCTCGAGGCCGACGGCGAAATGATCGAGCGGCTGAAGCACGCGCAGACGATCGCTGTCGAAGCCAAGAACCTCACCGGGCAGACCATAAGCCTCGCCTTTCCCCTCACGCACTTCGCCGAGACCTTTGACGGGCCCGGCAGCCCGCCCAAGACATCCGGGCAAGGTTCGAAGGAGGCGCAGCAGCACACCGAATCCGTGAAGCAACTGCCGCAATGCGAGGATTGATCACTTCTTCCAGTCGATCACCCTCTCCTTGTCGCCGTCGAACTCCATGCTGCAGAACGCGCCGCCCTGGTAATAGTCGCCGACCGGATCCGGCGGCAGCTTGGCCTGCTCGGCCATCGCGTGCTCGCGGAAATCTTCAGCCCTTCCGGTCGGACGATAGCCGAGATCGTAGGCGCGGTGATTGTCCCACCACGAGCGCTCATTGTAGGACGCGCCGTACAGCACCTCGAAATGGATGTCGGGATGCTCGAGCCCGATGCGGCAGAGCTGGACGAGGTCTTCCGGCTTGAGCCAGATCGAGAGCCTGCGGTGGTCGAGCGGCGCCTCACCGAAATTGCCGATCCGGAGGCACGTGACCTTGATGCCGTGCTTGTCGGCATAGAGCGCGCCGACGCCTTCGCCGAACACCTTGCTCACACCATAACGACTATCCGGCCGCGCGGTGACGTCGGTGCCGATGCGGTGATGACGCGGATAGAACCCGACCGCGTGATTGGACGAGGCGAAGATCACGCGCTTGACGCCCTTTTTGCGCGCCGCCTCGAACAGATTGTAGCAGCCGATGATGTTGGACTGCAGGATCGCGTCCCAGGGTCCTTCGACCGAATAGCCGCCGAAATGCAGGATGCCGTCGACGCCCTCGCAGATCGCCTCGACCTGCGCAAGGTCGGCGAGATCGGCCGCCTTGAACTTTTCGTTGCTGCCGAGATCGGAGGGCTGCTTGATATCGCTCAGCAGGAGATCCGGATAGATCGGCGGCAACAGCTTGCGCAGGCTCGTTCCGATTCCCCCCGATGCGCCGGTCATCAATATGCGTGGCATGCCGTCCCTCTTCTTTCCTGATTGCTGCGATCGAATTGCGGTCGCAGGCCGACAATGATAGCAAACCAGGCGCTCAAGGAAACACCATCGAAACACAACAACGAGAACAGCAAATGTCCGATGTTCATTCCGCCGGCTGGCGTCCCGCGACCTGCTATCCCGATCCCGCGATCCGCACGCTCGATCCGCGCTTCGAGAAATACTGGCTGAAACTCTCCGCCGTCGAACGCATCGCCACCGGCCTACGCTGGGCCGAGGGTCCGGTGTGGTTCGGCGACGGCCGCTATCTGTTGTGCAGCGACATCCCGAACCAGCGCATCCTCAAATGGGAGGAAGAGACCGGCGCGGTCAGCATCTTCCGCAAGCCGTCGAACTTCGCCAACGGCAACACCCGCGATCGCCAGGGCCGGCTGATCACCTGCGAGCATGGCGGCCGCCGCGTGGTGCGCACCGAATATGATGGATCGATTACGGTGCTGATCGATTCCTTCGGCGGCAAGCGGCTGAACTCGCCAAACGACGTCGTGGTGAAATCCGACGGCTCGATCTGGTTCACCGATCCGATCTTCGGCCTGCTCGGCAACTACGAAGGCTACAAGGCCGATCCCGAGATCGAGCCCAACGTCTACCGGCTCGATCCCGCAACCCGCGAGTCCACCATCGTCGCCGAGGGCGTGCTGGGACCGAACGGGCTGTGCTTCTCGCCGGACGAGAAGATCCTCTACGTCGTGGAATCCCGCGGCGAGCCGAACCGCAAGATCCTCGCCTATGACGTCGCAGCCGACGGCAAGACGATCTCCAACAAGCGCGTCTTCATCGACGCCGGCCCGGGCACGCCCGACGGCATGCGCTGCGACATCGACGGCAATCTGTGGTGCGGCTGGGGCATGGGTGATCCCGAACTCGACGGCGTCGTCGTGTTCGCGCCCGACGGCGTCATGATCGGCCGCATCGCGCTGCCGGAGCGCTGCGCCAACCTCTGCTTCGGCGGCGTCAAGCGCAACCGCCTGTTCATGGCGGCGAGCCAGTCGATCTATGCGCTCTACGTCAACACCCAAGGCGCGCTCGGCGGCTAGCCCGGCCGTCATTGCGAGGAGCGAAGCGACGAAGCAATCCATCTGTCCGCCCGTGAGGAGAGATGAATTGCTTCGCTTCGCTCGCAATGACGGCGAGACTGCAACCTTCATCTTCGCAAGATTCGCACTCTGCAAGACATTGCGCCCCCAAAATGGCTGACGCCGGAGCAGTTGCCTGCCCCGGCGCCAGAATGTTGTCTCTCGTGGCTCGGCTTACGCGGCGTTGTAGCCGGCGACCGCCTTGGCCTCGAGATATTCTTCCAGACCGTAGCGGCCCCACTCGCGGCCGTTGCCGGACTGCTTGTAGCCACCGAACGGTGCGGTGCGCTCGTTCGGCACGCCCTGCAGGTTGACGTTGCCGGCGCGGATCTGGCGGCCGACGCGGCGCGCGGTTTCCACGGTGTCGGCGGAGACGTAACCGGCGAGACCATACGGCGTGTCGTTGGCGATCTTCACCGCGTCGGCTTCGTCCTTGGCGCCGAGGATGGTCAGCACCGGTCCGAAGATCTCTTCGCGGGCGATCGTCATGTCGTTGGTGACGTCGGCGAAGATGGTCGGACGGACATAGAAGCCCTTGTTGACGCCCTCGGGCAGGCCCGGGCCGCCGGCGACGAGCGTTGCGCCCTCGTCGATGCCCTTCTGGATCAGCGCCTGGATCTTGTCCCACTGGCCGCGGTTGACCACCGGACCGATCGTGGTGCCGTCGGCACGCGGATCGCCGGCCTTGGTCTTGTCGGCGACGCCCTTCGCGATGGCGGCCACTTCCTTCATCTTGGAGAGCGGCACGATCATGCGCGACGGCGCGTTGCAGGACTGGCCCGAGTTGTTGAACATGTGCATCACGCCGCCGGTCACCGCCTTGGTCAGGTCGGCACCGTCGAGGATCACGTTCGGCGACTTGCCGCCGAGCTCCTGGCTGACGCGCTTCACGGTCGGGGCCGCACGCTTGGCGACGTCGACGCCGGCGCGGGTCGAACCGGTGAACGAGATCATGTCGATGTCCGGGTGCTCGCTCATCGCCGCACCTACCTCCGGGCCGAGGCCGTTGAGCAGGTTGAACACGCCCTTCGGCACGCCGGCTTCATGGAGGATTTCCGCGAAGATCAGCGCCGAGGTCGGGGTGAACTCCGACGGCTTCAGGATCATGGTGCAACCGGCGGCGAGCGCGGGCGCGACCTTGCAGGCGATCTGGTTCAGCGGCCAGTTCCAGGGGGTGATCATGCCGACGACGCCGACCGGCTCGCGCACGATCACGGCGGTGCCCATGGTCTCCTCGAACTCGTACTTCTTCAGCACTTCGAGGGTGTTCATGAGGTGGCCAAGGCCGGCGCCGGCCTGCAGCTTCTCGGCCATCGGCAACGGCGCGCCCATTTCGTCGGAGACGGCCGCGCCGATCTCCTTCATGCGGCCCTTGTAGACCTCGACGATCTTGGTGAGCAGCGCGACGCGCTCCTCGCGGCTGGTCCGGGAAAAGGTCTCGAAGGCGCGCTTGGCGGCGGCGACTGCCTTGTCGACATCGGCCTTGGAGCCGAGCGCAATCTCATACATCGCTTCTTCGGTTGCCGGATTGACGACCGGGGTGGACTTGCCTTTGACGACGGGATCGACCCAGGCGCCGTCGATGTAGAATTGCATGCGATTGACCATCGGAAACCTCTTGTACGGGGCGTATGGAATGGGGAACGAAAGCGTTCGGCAGGCATCCTTGCACGAAAGCCCGGCGAATTGAACCCGCCATATGCGGGACGCGGCTCGTGCGCGTCCGCGAGATATAAGGGCCGAGCCGCACGTGTGGCAAGGCTCCTTCGCACTCCCCTTCCGGTGATGCTACACCGCCATCTTGCGATGCCGCACCGGGGCGCCGACCGAGACGCTTTCCGCCGCGTCGATGATGGCGTTGGCGTCGATGCCGTAGTGGCGGTAGAGGTCGCCGATCGTGCCGGTCTGGCCGAAATGCTCGACACCGAGCGCCTCGACACGGTGGCCGCGCACGCTGCCGAGCCAGCCGAGCGTTGCCGGATGGCCGTCGATCACGGTCACAATGCCGCAGTCGCGGCCGAGCGGCGCCAGCATGCGCTCGATATGACTCAAATGCTGCGCGCCGCGGCGGTCGCGGCGCAAATTCCGCGCGGCGGACCAACCCGCATAGAGCCGGTCGGCGGAGGTGACCGCCAGCAGACCGACGTCGCGGTGGCTCTCGCCGATCAGGCCGACCGCCTCGATCGCCTCCGGCGCGACGGTGCCGGTATACGCAATGACGATGTCGCAGTTCGGGCCCGGCTTGCGCATCCAATAGGCGCCGTCGGTGATGTCGCGCTGCAGGTCCGGGGTCATGATCCGTTGCGGCTGCTCCAGCGTACGGGTCGAGAGTCGCAAGTAAACCGAACCACCCTCGGCACCCTCGCGCTGCATGTGGCCAAAGCCCCAGCCCATGATCACGGCAAGTTCATCGACGAAGGCCGGATCGAACGAGGCGAGCCCGTCCTGCCCGATCCCGATCAAGGGCGTCTTGATCGACTGATGCGCGCCGCCTTCCGGCGCCAGCGAGATGCCCGACGGCGTCGCCGCCACCATGAAGCGGGCATCCTGGTAGCAGGCATAGTTCAGCGCATCGAGGCCGCGTTCGATGAAGGGATCGTACAGCGTGCCGACCGGCAACAGCCGCGCGCCGTTGATCTGGTGCGACAGGCCGAGCGCCGACAGCATGATGAACAGATTCATCTCGGCGATGCCGAGCTCGAGGTGCTGTCCCTTCGGCGAATATTCCCAGGTGTAGGCGGACGGGATCTTCTCCTGCCGGAACAAGTCGTGGTTCTCCGCCTTCGCGAACAGGCCGCGGCGGTTGACCCAGGCGCCGAGATTGGTCGACACGGTGACATCGGGCGATGCGGTGACGATGCGCGAGGCGAGTTCGCTATCGCCGCGCGCCAGTTCGTGCAGCACGAGACCAAAACCCTGTTGCGTCGACATCTGCGCCGAGGCCTTGAAGGCCAGCCGTTCCGGCACGTCGATTTCTGGCGCCGACAGGCGGCGGCGCCCCTCGCGGTTGAACGGCGCCTCGGCCAGGAAGGCCTCGAGCTTCGCAGGCTCCTGCGAAAGGCCCTCGAACTTGTCCCACTCGTGGCCGGGGCGGATATTCTGCGCGGCGCGCCACTTCTCCATCTGGGCGACCGTCATCAGGCCGGCGTGGTTGTCCTTGTGGCCCTGCATCGGCAGGCCGACACCCTTGATGGTATAGGCGATGAAGCAGACCGGCCGATCATGGTCGATCGCCTCGAAGGCCTCGATCATGCTCGCCATATCGTGGCCGCCGAGGTTCGACATCAGCGCCAGCAACTCGTCATCGCTGCGGCGCTCGATCAGCGCCGACACCTCACCCTGGTCGCCAATGTCGTCGCGCAGATGCTTGCGGAACGCGGCGCCGCCCTGAAAGCAGAGCGCGGCGTACATCTGGTTCGGGCAGTTGTCGATCCAGCGCCGCAGCGCCTCGCCGCCGGGCTCGGCGAACGCCTCGAGCATCAGCTTGCCGTACTTCACGATCACCACGTCCCAGCCGAAGTTGCGGAACATGGTCTCGAACTTGGCCCACAGCCCCTCGCGCACCACGGCGTCGAGCGACTGCCTGTTGTAGTCGACCACCCACCAGGTGTTGCGCAGGCCGTGCTTCCAGCCCTCGAGCAACGCCTCGAAGATGTTGCCCTCGTCCATCTCGGCGTCGCCGACCAGCGCGATCATGCGGCCCTCAGGCCGGTCCTGCAGCCAGCCGTGCGCCTTGACGTAATCCTGCACCAGCGAGGCGAACAGCGTCTGCGCGACGCCGAGGCCGACCGAGCCGGTCGAGAAGTCGACGTCGTCGCTGTCCTTGGTGCGCGAGGGGTAGGACTGCGCGCCCTTGTAGCCGCGAAAATTCTCCAGCTTGTCGCGGGTCTGGTGGCCGAACAGATACTGGATGGCGTGGAACACCGGGCTCGCATGCGGCTTCACCGCGACGCGGTCCTGCGGACGCAACACCGAGAAATAAAGCGCCGACATGATGTTGGCGAGCGAGGCCGACGAGGCCTGGTGGCCGCCGACCTTCAACCCGTCGGTAGAGGGCCGCACGTGATTGGCGTGATGGATGGTCCACGAGGACAGCCACAGCACCTTGCGGGCCAGGGCGGACAGCATGTCGAGGCGTTCGGGCGCGATTCCCATGGCAATGCTCCGGGCGATATGCCGGAATGTTACTGCCGCAGGCGGCGGCGAAAATCTCAATTCCACGCGACAGCACAGGAAAAATTGGGATAAATTCCCACGATCCAACTTCAATTGACGAGTTCATCCCAATGCCTGCCCTCGATGCCATCGACCGCAAGATCCTGAGTCTGCTCCAGACCGACAGCCGCATGACCATGCAGGAACTCGCCGACAAGGTCGGGCTGTCGGTGTCGCCTTGCCACCGCCGGGTCAAGCTGCTCGAGGAGCGCGGCGTGATCTCTCGCTACATCGCAACCGTCGACCAGAAGTCGATCGGGCTGCACGTCTCCGTCTTCATCTCGATCAAGCTGGCGCGCCAGAAGGAGGAAGACCTCAACCGCTTCGCGCGCGCGATCTCGAAATGGGACGAGGTGCTCGAATGCTATCTGATGACCGGCAACCGCGACTATCTGCTGCGCGTCGTCGCCGCCGACCTCTCCTCCTATGAGGCATTCCTGAAGAACAAGCTGACCCGGCTCGACGGCATCGCCTCCATCGAGTCGAGCTTTGCGCTGAGCCAGGTGAAGTATTCGACGGCGTTGCCGGTGTGAGGACGTTGGTTGGTCACTCGAATGGCGCCAACCCCACAGTGTCGTCCCGGCGAAGGCCGGGACCCATACGCCGCAGCAGTTGTTGTGAGAGGGACTCGTCGTTGCAGCATCGCTTAACAATTTGCATTTGGGGTTATGGGTTCCCTGCTTTCGCAGGGACGGCACTGAGTGTGTGAATCGTCCGAGCTTTGCGTCTCGTTCCGTTTTGCAAAGGAGGCTTGCGCCGTCGGGCAACTCAGTGATTGGCGCTGGCGCTCTGGCCGGCTCCTCGCCGCGACGACCAGGCTACGGCGCGATCCATATCCCAATCACGATGATGGCCAGTGAGACGGCAATGACCAGCATATCGGTGGTGAGCCAATCGGGCATTCCGTTTGATGGCTGCTCGCTCATGTCCGCGACTCCTTCTGTTCGCGTCGAGCCAATATGCTGGAGCGGACCGGCGCGAACGAGGATGAACTGGTTCACATAAAGCTAGGAAAAAGCGGCAAATTCCGCGTGTTTTAGCGCGCGCAAGTTGCGCCACACGGTCGATCTGCCGCGCAGGTTTCTGAACATGTTCGGCAACGCCGCCGCTTTGGCACAGTCACCATCATCGTCGTTCAACGCGCTGCAAGAGGCGGCTGAACGTCACCGGATTGCGGGCGCAGCGCCGACCTGCCGCCACGCGACAGGCCACACATGGCCGACGAAACGGCCGAGGTAGTGGACTCGCCGTCCCGTCCTGATCCTCACAGCACCTTGCGCTGTGCGAGGTTCGTCATCAGCGCACCGACGCCGAAGGTCCAGGGCTCGCATTCGTCGCTATTGCGCATCCGGTTGACCAGCTTGCCGAGCTGTGGTGCGGCGATGGTCACGATGTCGTCGCGCTTGTGGGTAAAGCCCTCGCCCTTGGCATCGCGATCCTTGACCGGCGCGAACATCGTGCCGAGGAACAGCGCAAATCCATCAGGATATTGATGCACGGGGCCGATGGTCTGGGCGACCAGATCGGTCGGGTCGCGGCTGATCTTGCTGATCGAGGAATGGCCCTCGAGCACGAAGCCGTCTGCGCCAGTCACGGTCAGGCCGACATCCATCTTCCTGACATCGTCGAGCGAGAAGGTCTGGTCGAACAGCCGGAACAGCGGGCCGATCGCGCAGGACGCGTTGTTGTCCTTGGCCTTCGACAGCAAGAGCGCCGAGCGCCCCTCGAAGTCGCGCAGATTGACGTCGTTGCCCAGCGCGGCGCCGACGATCTTGCCGGCGGCGGAGACAACAAGCACGACCTCCGGCTCCGGATTATTCCAGGTCGACTTCGGATGCAGCCCGGCATCCATGCCTGATCCGACCGAGGACAGCGTCGGCGCCTTGGTGAACACTTCGGCGTCGGGACCGATGCCGACCTCGAGATACTGGCTCCAGGCATTCTGATCGATCAGCACCTGCTTCAGTTTCATCGCCTGCTCGGAGCCGGGCTTCAGCTTGGAGAGATCGTCGCCGACCAGGCGCACCACTTCCTTGCGGATCGCGTCCGCCGAGGACGGATTGCCGCGCGCCCGCTCCTCGATCACGCGCTCCAGCATCGAGATCGCGAAGGTGACGCCGGCGGCCTTCAGCACCTGGAGATCGACCGGCGCCAGCAGATGCGGCCTGGTCTTGTCGCGGCCGTCGGGCGGGGTGTTGGCGAGGATCGCCTCGAAATCGTCGATCCGCTCGCCGCGCGTGGCGCGCAGCGCAGCCGCGGGATCGCTTTCCTCGCAAAGCGCGCTCACCGTCGGGAACCGCGCCGTGACGTCGAACACACCGTCCGCCCGCACCGCGACGACGGCCGGCCCGCCGGCCTGCGGCAGCCAGACCCGCCCGACCAGCGTGCCGGCGGTGCCGTCCTCCGGCAGGACGTCTTTTGGCGTGAGTGAAATCATCGGCACATCTCCCTTTTTGGTTTTGTCGGCTTGTTAGCACAGTCCGCCCGGCGGCGTGAAACAGCGGTCACGGCATTGTCATAGAGGGGTAACATCGCCCGTCAATGCTGCCGTCCGATCCATCTAACACACTGAAAGACGGACCTTCATGACGACCTCCGCCCTCACCGACGAAGCCTCCCGGGATGAAGCCTTGCGGGACGAAGCCTTGCGCGCCCGCATCCATCAGGAGATGGCCGACAGCCTCGACGAGGAACTCGAGCTCGAGCTCGACGACATGAGGCTCGACGAGCTCGACCATGACGGCGCCGCCGGCAGGCCGTCGATCGACCGCAAGTTCTATTTCCGCGAATTGCTGCGGCTGCAGGGCGAGCTGGTCAAGCTGCAGGACTGGGTGCAGCACGAGAAGAAAAAGGTCGTCGTGCTGTTCGAGGGCCGCGATTCCGCCGGCAAGGGCGGCGTGATCAAGCGCATCACCCAGCGGCTCAATCCGCGGGTCTGCCGGATCGCGGCGCTGCCGGCGCCCAACGAGCGCGAGCGCACGCAATGGTACTTCCAGCGCTATGTCTCGCATCTGCCGGCCGGCGGCGAGATCGTGCTGTTCGACCGCAGCTGGTACAACCGCGCCGGCGTCGAGAAGGTGATGGGGTTCTGCAGCGACGAGCAGTATGAGGAATTCTTCAACTCGGTGCCGGAATTCGAGCGCATGCTGATCCGCTCCGGCACCGTCCTCCTGAAATACTGGTTCTCGATCACCGACGAGGAACAGGCGTTCCGCTTCTCGATGCGGATCCAGGATCCGCTGAAGCAGTGGAAGCTGAGCCCGATGGACGTCGAGGCGCGGACCCGCTGGGAGCTCTACACCAAGGCGAAGGAAACGATGCTTGAACGCACGCACCTGCAGGACTCGCCGTGGTGGATCGTCGATGCCGTCGACAAGAAGCGCGCACGGCTCAACTGCATCTCGCATCTATTGAGCCAGATCCCCTATCAGGCGGTCACCCACCAGCCGGTGGTGCTGCCGCCGCGGGTGCGCAACCCGGACTATCACCGCGGCCCGATCCCGCAGGAGATGTACGTGCCCGGACGATATTGATTCTGGGCACGAGCACGCTCTGTCCTCCCCCCTTACGGGCAGGGCAATCGCATATGGAATGAACCGATTCTTCCGCGCCGTCATGGCCGGGCTTGTCCCGGCCATCCACGTCTTTTCTTCGCGTGGAAACGAAGACGTGGATGCTCGGGACAAGCCCGGTCATGACGAGTTTGTGGGAACTCCGATCGCCTCAAACCGCCATATGCGATTGCCCTACGCTTACGGGGGAGGATCACTAAATCGCGATTGGAGATTGTGAGGCAGCTCACTGGTCCTTTTGCGCCCTCCCTCTAAACCAGAGGTTGCTCGCAATTCGCGGGCCAGAAGGAGGCGTACGCTATGTTGAAAGAACATCTTGAAAGCAAAAGCTCGGCGACCGACCAGCCAGAAAGCTATAAGGGTGTTGCGACACATGCCATCCAAACCCTTGACCTCAGTTGGAGCGCGCCTATCCGTTACGGCGATTGCAAGCTGTCCGGCTTCTTGAACGGCACCCTGAACAACGGCCCCACTCTCAGGCTTCGTTCTGACGGAACAGCAGAATTGCTGGCAAAATTTTTCTCGACCGACGACGGTGATGTTTGGGTTATCGATCGTCTCGTTCTTTTGGACATTCACGGGACGGTGCTTTTTCAATTTCCACACCTTTCAAGTCCAGAAACCCAGACAGACAACCAAGTGCTCGATTGGGTAGCCGAACTGAGCTTCCCCGCCGTTTTCTTTTCTTCGGTCACAGGGGCGAACATGACCTATCGTTGCTAACCCCTAAGGGCGCGGTTCGCGGCTTATTCGACCTCCCCCACAAGCGGGAGAGGTGAAGTCCGGCACGTAGGCGACCGCGCCCTCGCCTTGCCTACCAATGGTGCAGACGCGCGCAGTGCAGACGCGCGCACTTGCTGGCACCGGATACCGACGCTAGGCTTCCCCCGATCTGGTGCAGGGAGGCCCGCTTGACTCAATCCGACGACATCAAAATCTCCGAAGATCGCCGTGACGCGCTGCGCTATGCGCTCGGGATCGGCAGCGGCGCGGCGCTCGCGGCCGCGATGGCAACGCCGGCCTCGGCGCAGACGCCAGCCGACAACACGCTGGATCGCATCCGGGCCAACAAGGTGCTGCGGATCGCGGTGCTGCCGGGCGAGCTGCCCTATTTCAACAAGGACCTCGCCTCGGGCACCTGGTCCGGCTTCTCGATCGAGATGGCCAACGATCTGGCCAAACTGCTCGACGTCAAGCTGGAATACGTCGAATCTACCTACGGCAATTCAATCCTTGATCTGCAGGCCAACAAGATCGATCTCGGCTTCGCGCTCAACCCGACGCCGCAGCGCGCGCTGGTGGTCGATTTCACCAATCTGGTGTTCCCGCATCCGTTCGGCGCGATGCTGAAGAAGGGGCTGGAAGCCAAGACCTGGGCCGACATCAACAAGCCCGAGGTCAAGATCGCAGTCGACGTCGGCTCGGCCAACGAGGCGGTGGCGCGCCGCTTCGCGCCGAACGCCACCATCAAGTCGCTGAAGTCGCGCGATGAGGTGATGCTGGAAATGTCGTCGGGCCGCGTCGACTGCGTGGTCAACGCGCTGGTGCTCGGGCTGACCGCGATCGCCAAGAACCCGAACCTCGGCACCTACAAGATCCTGGCCTCGCCGTCGGTGACGATCGCGAGCGGCACGGCGGTACGGCGCGAAGCCGACAAGCGCTGGCGCGATTTCCTTTCGGTGTGGATCGACTACAACCGCGGCATCGGCCAGATGCGCGAATGGTTCGTGAAGGGCCTCGGCCTCGCCGGCGTCAAGCCCGAGGATGTGCCGGTGGAGTTGAGTATTTGAGGCGATTGCCGAGACGGCAGTGATCTCCCTCGCCCGCTTGCGGGGGAGGGCCGGGGTGGGGGTGTCGCCACAAGCGACACCCTATGTATGGAGAGAGCCCCCACCCGGATCGCATCTAACGATGCGATCCGACCTCCCCCGCAAGCGGGAGAGGTCAAGCAACTCACACCTTGTCGTAGGTCAGCCCGCGCTCCAGCCGCCTGGCCACCAGCGTCGACGGGAACAGGATCGCGAAATAGATCAGCGCCACGATGGTGTAGACCTCGAGCGGCCGGTAGGTGTCGGCGTTGATCAAGGTCGCGTTGTAGACGAGATCGGGTACCGCGATGATCGAGACCAGCGAGGTGTTCTTGAGCTGCGTGACCGACTGGTTGACATAGGGCGCCATCATCGGCTTCAGCGCCTGCGGCAGGATCACGAGCCGCATCAGGCGCCAGCCGCGGAAGCCGAGCGCCTTCGCCGCGTCCCACTGCCCGACCGGCACGCTCTCGATCGAGCCGCGCACGATCTCGGCATAGAACGCGCCGCCATAGAGCGAGAGCACGCTGACGGCGGCGACATGCGCCGGGATGTTGACGCCGATCACGACCGGAAACGCGTAGTAGAACCAGATGATCTGCACCAGCAGCGGCGTGCAGCGGAACAATTCGATATAGGCGATCAGCAGCCAGTCGATCACGGGAATGCGCCGCAGCCGCAGCATGCCGACGATCAAGCCGATCAGGGTCCCGAGGATGATGGTGCCGATGGTGTAGGCGATGGTCCAGCCGAGCCCGAGCCAGAACAGATGGCTGTACTTGGCAAGGATGCCGAAATCCCAGACGTAGTTCATCCTGCCCCTCGGTTGCCGCGCGCTTGATCGCCAAACATTGCAGGCGGCCTCGCGCGAGTCACGCGATATACCGGGCGGGCGAAAATGCCTTCACCTCGAACGGCGGCGCATCGCCCGCGATCATCGCCGCAATTGCGGCGCCCGTTCCGGGGCCGGTGGTGAAGCCGATATGCTGGTTGCCGAAGGCGAGCCAGAGCCCGCGATGTCGCGGCGCCTCGCCGATCATCGGCAGGCTGTCGGGCAGCGTCGGCCGCGCGCCGCGCCAGCGCTCGCCGACCGCATCGCCAAATTCGACTACGCTGCGCGCCATCGGCACCACCGCCTCGAGCTGCGAAAAATTCGACGGCGCGTCGCGCGTGGTGAGCTCGACGCCGCTGGTGACGCGAACGCCCTGCTCCATCGACGTCATCAGAAAGCCGCCCTCCGCATCATGGATCGGCCGCAGCAATTTGCGTGCCGGGTTCGGCACGAAATGCTGATGATAGCCGCGCTCGAACGCCAGCGGCACGCGATAGCCGAGCGGCTGCAGCAGCTCGGCCGACCACGGCCCGAGCGCGACCACGACATGGCGCGCGGCGATCTCGACGTCGGCGAGCTGCACGCGCCAGCCGTCGCCGTGTGGTTCGATCCGCCGGATTCCGGATTGCCTGATCGTGCCCCCGCCAGCGGCGAACATCTGCGCGTAGGCCTTGACCACTGCGCCGGGTGAATCGACCGATGCCGTCTGCGTGTGCAGCAGGCCGACGCTATAGGCAGGAATGATGTTGGGCTCGAGCGCGGAGATCGCCTGCCGATCAAGCACCTCGCTCCGGATGCCGAACTCGGCGAGCGCTGCTTGCTCGGCCTGGGCGGCGGCGAGCCCGTCGCTGCGCCAGGCCTTGAGCCAGCCGGTCTCGCGGATGCGATGGCCGGCGCCGGCCAGCACGATCCAGTCGCGATGCAGCTTCAGCGAGGTCCCGATCAGGCCGTGCAGCGCGGCGGCGCGCGGTTTGGTCTGCGACGGCGTTGCCGCCGCGAGGAAGCGCATCACCCAGCCGGCATTGGCGAGCGCCCACGCAATGTTCCAGCGCAACGCCGGATGCGCGTTGGTCAGATATTTCGGCAGGTTCTTCAGCAGCGACGGCGTATTGAGCGGCAGGATCGAGCCCGAGGAGATGATGCCGGCATTGCCGTAGGAGGTTTCGCTGCCCGGCTCGCGGCGATCGACGACGATGACGGAGAGACCGCGCTGCCGCGCGGCAAGGCCCGCCGAGACGCCGACCATGCCGGCGCCGAGCACGGCGACATCGACCTGCTGTTTTGACGTGCCGTCGCTCATGGCGTCACATCAAGGTCAAGCCGCCATCGACCGGCAGCGTCGCGCCGGTGACGTGGCTCGCTTCCGGCGACAGCAGGAAGGCGACGACGGCCGCGACCTCGTCGGGCTCGGCCAGCCGCTGCATCGGATTGGCCTTTGCGACGCGCTCCCAGGTCGCGGTATCAAGCGCGCCGAACAGGCCGGGATCCTTGCGGGTGTAGCCGGGCATCACGGCGTTGGCGGTGGCGCCCGATGCTGCAAGCTCGACCGCGAGCGACTTCACCAGCACCTCGAGCGCGGCCTTCGCGGCGGGCCGATCCCGGATAGGTGGCGCCGGGCACGAAGCGATGCGGCCCGAAGCTCGACACCGCGACGACGCGGCCTTGCGCGCTGCGCGTGAGGTCGGGCAGCGCCGCCGCCGCGATTTCATGGAAGGCCGCCGCCATCACCGCGAAGGCGCGCTGCAGCGCCTCGCGCGGCAGGTTGGCGAACTCGCGCCGGTCGGCAAAGCCCGCGGCGTGCACGATGGTCTCGATCGGCCCGAACGCGGCCCGCGTTGCCGCGACCAGCGCGGTGCCGGCGCCGGCCTTGGCGAGATCGCCGGTGCTGACCTCGACCCTTGCGCCCTTGCCGCGGCATTCCTCCGCAACCGAATTCAGCCGCGCGAGGCCGACGGCGGTGGTGCCCTGTCCGTGCAGCATCAGGGATTGAGCGGGGCCGGCGAGCCGGCGCGCGACTGCGGCGCCGATGCCGGAGCCGCCTCCGGTGATGATCGAAATTCGCATGAGGTGCGTGCTGTCAGTGCGATACGAGACAGCGAACTATAGGTTCGGCGTCACGAAATGCAAACCGCGCCCCTCGTCGTTAGTTTAGCGCCGCGTTCAACGCCAAATCAGCGCCACGGCTCGACCAGGATCTTGGTGTGCGCCTCGGGATTGGCGAGATCCGCAAACGCCTGCGCGACGCCGTCGATGCCGACGCGGCCGGTGACCAGCGAGGCGGCGTCGACCTGGCCTTCCGCGATCAGGCGCAGCGAATACGCAAACTCCTCCGGCGTGTAGCCGAGCACATATTGGACGTTGAGCTCCTTGATGATGCCGAGCATCGGCTCGGACTTGTCGGTCTCCATGCAGACGCCGACCACGACGACACGGGCGTTGCGCGGGGCGCCCTCGAACACCTGCTGCAGCACGCCGGGCACGCCGACGCATTCGAAGATCAGCGCGGGCTTCAGCGGCGGCAATAGCGCCTGCATCGGCGGACGCGCCGCCTTCTCCGCGTCGGTCATCTGGGCGTGCTCGGCCCAGCTCGCATAGGGCTGCGTCCTGGCGGGATCGACCACCACATCGGCGCCCATCTTCTCGGCGAGCAGGCGCCGCGCCGGCGAATAATCCGCAGCAACGATCGGTCCGAGCCCCCTGATCTTCAGCGCCGCGATCACCGCCAGCCCGACCGGTCCGCAGCCGATCACCAACGGCACCTCGCCGCCCTGGATGTTGGCCATCGCCACCGCATGCACGCCGACCGCAAGCGGTTCGGTGAGCGCGGCGTGCTCGGCCGCAAGCCCGTTCGGCACTTCGAGCAGCAGCGGCTCGCTGAGCAGCATCTGCTCGGCATAGCCGCCGAGATAATCGTTGGAATAGCCGATGCCCTTCGGGCCCTCCGGCGTCAGCAGCGCCGGCAGCGAGCACACTTTCGTCCCGGGCTTCAGCTTGCGCGTCGTGTTCGGGCCGTAGTCGAGGACCTCGCAGCAGAACTCATGGCCGAACACGACGTCGCGCGACAGATCCATCGGCGTGCGACCGGGCAGGAACTTGCTCAGCTCCACCATGCGGTGGGCATGCTTGCGTGCGTGCAGATCGGAACCGCAGATGCCGCAGGCGAGCGATTTGACCAGCACCTGGCCGGCGCCGGGCTTCGGCTCGGGCACCCGGTCGACGACAATCTCGCCGTTCCTGAAGATCGCTGCGCGCATATTCCCTCCCGCGTGGGTTTTGTCCCACTCATTTTGATGCGTATTTCGTCTCGCGAAATGCTGTCGCGGATCAAGTCCGGGACAAGCTTTCGCCGCAGGAGGCTATAGCACGGAGGGTCACCACGTATAGCGCATAACGCCCTTGCCGGCGTAAGACTGTGTCACGTTGGAGAATTCGCCCTCGAAGGTCGCGGCGGCCGACCAGCCGTTGCGCCACTTCAGCTCGGCGGAGGCCGTGGTCAGCGCCGAGTCGCTGGCCTGCGCCGCGCCGTTGACCACGAAGGCCGCGCCGGGCAGCGTCTGGAACACCGCACCAACGGCGCGGTCCGGATTGAAGTCATGCGCCCAGGCAACGCGGCCGCGCAGCGTGAAGATGCCGCCGTCAATAACGAACGATTTGTCGGAGCGCAGACCGAGTTCGCTCCGGACGTCGGTGACGCTCTTCGCGGCATAATTCAGCGCGAAGGCACCGCCGCCGGAGACCACGCTCTCCGCATAGGCCGGCAGCTCGAAGCTCGTGAACTGCGCCGCCGCATAAGGCGTCAGCCCAATCCACGGCGTGGCAGTGCGATAGCCGCCCTCGAGCCGGCCCGACCAGGCATTGGCATTGAAGTTGGCGCGCAGATGATCGACGCCGGCCGCGGCGACGATGCGATCGGTGGTGACATCCTGCCAGCCATAGGCGAGCGCCGCGCTCAAGTACGCCGCGCCGACGCTGTGGCGAACGAACGCACCGGCCTGGAACAGATCAGAGCGGCCCCAGCCGAGACCGTTGACGCTGAAGCTGCTCGCGCCGCCGGCGAGCGCAAAGCCGGCAATGGTGTTCGGCGAGAAGCGGTAGTCGGCGCCAACCGCGGTGCCATAGAGGCTGCTGCTGGTGTTGTTCGAGCCCAGCACCGCATTGCCGCTGGTGGTCTGCGAGCCGCCATAGCCCGCCGCCCATACGCTCCAGCGCTGCTCGAAATCGACCAGCCGCGGCGGCGCCTTGGTGTAGATCGCGGCCAGCGCATCGCGCGGCTCGCTCTGGCGCGCCGCATAGGCGAGCGGCATGCTCTTCTCGGCGAACGGCGTCGCCCCCGCGCCGCCGCCAAACCCACCATCGCGCCCGGCGACGAACGGATCGGTCAGCAGACCGAGGAACAGGCCCATCGCGTTGAACGTCGCCTGCTGCGAACCGGTCGCGCCCTCGCCCGAGGCCTGCGTCAAGCCGGCCGGCGACAGCCCGGCGAACACCGCGTTGATACCGCCATTGGCGTTGAAGAAGTTCTGCAGTGTGGCGGCAACGTTCTGCTGATTGACGTTCAGCTTCGACTTCGCGCCGTAATCGAGCGTGAAGTTCAGATAGGTGTTGCTCGCGTCATAGCCGAGCGTCGCGACGAGGTTCGACGGCAGCCCGGTTGAATCGATACCGGCGAACGTGCCGTTGCGGCCGCCGGCCGCCGACAGGATGGTGTATTGCTTGGCAATCGTACTGCCGGCGGCGACGCTGACGCCGACCGATCCGGCCAGCGTCGCACTGCCGCTCACCTTGGCCAAGGTGGACGCCGTCGAATTGAGCCCGACGAGGTACAGTGCCCCCGACTGGAAGGCGAGGTTGCCCGCCACGTTCAGGGATGTGCCTGGTGTCGCGTTGCCGGGCATCAGGATGCCGCCGCTTGCAATCGTCGTGTTGCCGACGGTGCCGATGCCGGAGAGCGCGCCGCCGGCATTCACCGTGGTGAGGCTCGACGAGGCGATCGAGCCGTCGACCTGCAGAATGCCGCCATTGACGACGGTGGTGCCGGTGTAGGTATTGGTGCCCGACAGGGTCAGCGTGCCGCTGCCGGTCTTTTCAAAATTCGCCGGACCGGTGCGACCGCCGCCGAAACAGCCACAGATATGGAATGGGTTCAACGGATCGAAGTCGGCAAGCACGCCGCTGAGCGTCGTCGAGAGATTATTGCTGCCAACGGCGAGGGTGTTGCCTGAGCCGATATAATAGAAGCCGGAGCCTGCGATCGAACCCGCGGTGATGCGCCCGTCGCCGTTCAGCCCCGTGCTGAGCGAGAAATCGACCAGTCCGGTGCCGTTGGTGATGAACTGTGCGTTGCCGCCGGTCGCGTTGTTGAAGAACTTAATGGTACTGCCGGCTTCAGTGGTAATGGTGGCGTCGCCCGCGGTAGCGAACGTTGTGAAGATGTGTTGGCTGCCGGCCTGGTTGTCGATAATCGCATTGCCCGCGGTGGCATAGGCATCGAACTGGAGAACGCCGCCAGCCCGATTGACGATCGTCGCGTTGGCCGCGGTCGGCGCCTCCACCGGGTTGATACCGACAGATCCGAAATAGAGCACGCCGCTGTTGTCGAAACTGGCGTTCGCCGCCGTGCTGTTCTGAAAAAAGGCGACCTGACCGCCCGCGAGCGTAACGATGGTTGCCGAAGCCGCAGATGAGGACTCGAAAAACTGCGTCGAGCCGCCATTGGTGCCGTTGGTGATGGTGGCCTGCCCTGCATTGGTGTGGCCCAGAAACACCGCGGCGCCGCCGTTGGAGTTGTCGATCACGGCCTTGGCGGCCGTGCTGGTGTCGGAGCCGCCGGGAGGACCAAACGCGTCGCCGAACACCACAGTGCCGCCGTTGGTGTTGGTGAACCTGGCGTTGCCGGCAGAACTGGTGTCGCGGAACACTGTGAGCGCACCATTGGTGTTGCTCACGGTGGCATTGCCAGCGGTGCTGCTGTCGCGAAACTCCGTGATGCCGAAATTCTGGTTGACGATCGTCGCCGTCGACGCCGTGGTGGAATTGTAGAACGTCGTGGTGGCGATCCCGTTGAAGCCGTCGTTGACGATCTTGGTGATGCCCGCGGTGTTGGCGTTCACGATGTCGAACTTGCCGTCGACGGCGACCTCGCCGACGATCGAAGCGGTGTGGCTGGCGTCGCCGAGTTGCAATGTCGCGCAATCGCAGATCGTGGTGCCGCCGGTGTAGGTGTTGGTGCCGAGCAGCACCACGCGGCCGAGGCCGCCTGAATTATCCAGCACGGTCAGCTTGCCGGGGCCGTTGCCGTCGGCGATGTTGCCGGCGATCGTGAGCGTGACGCCATTGGCATCGATCGCGCTGCCGATGGCCGACGTATTGATCTTGAAGTTGTTGGCGAAGGTCAGGTTGCTGAGGCCGTCGGCCTGAAACGAGGCATTGTCGAGCGTGACGGTGCCTGACCCGACCGAACTGTTGTTGCTGACGACAACGGTCGTATCGACCACCAGCGTGCCGCCGGAATAGGTGTTGGCGCCGGAGAGCTGCACATTGGAGAATCCGGACGCGGACGAGTCGATCAGGCGCAGAACCCCGGCGCCGACGCCGTCGGCGATCACGCCCTGGAGATTGACCTGGGCGCCGTTCGCATCGACCGTGCCGCCGGCCGCATTGACCGCGATGTTGTTGGCGAAGGCGACGCTCGAAACCGTCGGCGACTGCATCTGGAACGTGCCGCCATTGAGCGTGATGGTGCCGGTGCCGACCGAATCCGCATTCGTCACCTGCACGGTACCGGCGGAGATCAGCGTGCCGCCGGAATAGGCATTGGTGCCCGCGAGCACCAACGTGCTGTTGCCGACTTGCTGCACCATCGCCGGACCGCCAATGCCGTCGGTGAGGTTGGCGTTGATCGTGATGATCTGGCCGTTGTTGGCGTGGTTGATCAGGCCGCCGGTCGGCCCGGACAGGCTGAAACCAACCGGGCTGCCATTGATCGTGTAGGATTGCGAATTGGCGGTGAAGGTCCAGGACCCCGGCAGCATCAAGCCAGGCGCGATGGTGACCGTCGCCGATCCCGATGAATCGAAAATTGCTGATTGGCTCGGGAGGATCGGCGGCGCGCCGGCCGACGTGGTCGACCAGTTGGTCGGGAGTTCGTACGCATCGGTACTCGTCGAGCTTCCGGTGCCGCCCCAGGTGTAGCTCTGCGCTCGTGCCGAACCGGTCGGCAACGCGATTGCGGTGGTCAGGGCGCCGATTGCCAGGGCCATCGCAGCGCGAGACGACCGACCGCCTGACAGGAAAAAGAACGAACCAAAATGCACGTACCCGACCCCCAAACGCTCTGCGGCGCTCTTGGGGCTAGGGTTAGCACGCGGCGAAGTGTGAGGTTGCCGATCGTTTCCGAAATCCGGTGATTCAGCGATCCGAGATCAAAGATTTCGGCCCGACTGTTGTACCCGCGCAACGCTAGTTGAAGCCGGCTTCGCAACCGACGCACGATTTCGTCCGGACGCTCAGGCGTTCGGCGACGGCTCGCTGGCCACGGTCAGCAGCTGCGACCGTCGGACGCGCTCGCGATGCGCGGTGTAGAGGCCTGAGGCGACGATGAAGCCGGCGCCGAGAATGGTCCAACGGTCGGGCACTTCGCCGAAGATCATGAAGCCGAGGATGCTGACCCACAGCAGCTGCGTGTAGGAGAACGGCGCGAGCACCGAGGCATCGCCATAGCGGAACGCCAGCACCACGATCCACTGTCCGACGGTGGACGCAACGCCGATCAGGATGCCGAACATGATGTCGTGCCAGCTCGGCGTGACCCAGACGAACGGCACCAGCGCGCTGACGATGGCGACGCCGACGATCGACGAATAGGTCATCACGGTGATCGGGCGCTCGCTGCCGCTCATCATGCGCGTCAGGATCAACGTGGCCGCCCACGCCAGCGCCGAGACGATCGGAAAGATCGCGGCGGGATGGAAGGCACTGGTGCCCGGCCGCAGGATGATGAACACGCCGGCGAGGCCGACCGCGGTCGCGATCCAGCGTCGCATGCCGACCCTCTCACCGAGGAAAGCGATCGACAGCGCGGTGACGAACAGCGGCGAGACGAAGCTGGTGGCGGAGGCTTCGGCGATCGGCAGGAAGCCGAGCCCCGTGATGAAGATCAGCGAGGAGCCGAGCAGCGCGGCGCCGCGCAGCACGTGCAGGCCGGGACGGCTGCTGCGCAGCGCGAACAGCGGCGAGCCTGGCAGCATCGCCGGCGTCATGATCATCGCAAACACCAGGAAGCGGATCCAGGCGATCTCGATCGAGGGCAGCGTGGAGGAGAGATATTTTGCCGTGACGTCGGAGGTGCCCAGGAACACGGTCGACAGCAGGATCAGCGCGATGCCCTTGAACGGCCGGTCGGTGCGGGCGGGCGCCTTGCTTGTCGCTGCGGGCGCGGTCTTTGCGGGCAATGAAAGGGGAACGCTGTCCAGCCTGGCGGCCACGGCTGCGGGGGGCGGTGTCACGGCAATCTCGAAGGCAAAATAAAGGGAATCTGCTCCTCGTACAAAACGCCAATTCCGCCGCGAGAACAATGCCCGAAAACGGGACTCCGATATGCGCCAGCGCGCGCGACCGCCCGCCGCAGGCCGTGTGCCGCCGCAACTGCAACAGTTTGTTAAGAACTGTGTGGAGCGGAACAGCGTGAATCCCGCGAATTGCGGGGCCAAGCCACGAAACTTTCCAGTTCAGAGCATCGGCAGCGAGCGCGGCTTCGGCCCGCGCGGGAACGCGGCATCGAGCGCGGCGAGTTCGTCGCCGCTGAGCTTCAGAGTTCCCGCCACCGCATTCTCCGCCGCGTGTTCCGCGTTCGACGCCTTCGGAATCGCGAGCACCGACGGCAGTCGCGTGAGGAAGCTCAGCGCCACCTGGCGCGGCGTTGCCTTGTGCGCCTGCGCAATCGATTGCAGCACCATGCCGGCCCTGCTCGACGGCGAGGGAAAATCATTGTGACCGAACGGCGAGTAGGCGACGACGGCGACGCCGTGCTGCTCGCACCAGGGAATCACGGCGTGCTCGATGGCGCGCTCCTGCAGATGGTAGAGCACCTGGTTGCACGCGATCTTGCCTTCACCCGCGACATCGAGCAGTTCGTCGAGATCCTCGGTGTCGAAATTG
The DNA here is from genome assembly GCF_054063355.1 of Bradyrhizobium sp. USDA 4502. NCBI lineage: Bacteria > Pseudomonadati > Pseudomonadota > Alphaproteobacteria > Hyphomicrobiales > Nitrobacteraceae > Bradyrhizobium > Bradyrhizobium sp. USDA 4502. Next base: position 1,220,895 of record NZ_JBSSGF010000001.1, on the reverse strand, counting down.
CTGACGCCCCAGGACCGGATCTTGCCCGCGGCGATCAATTCGTCGAACGCCGCGACCGTCTCGGCAAGCGGACTGGTTCCGCGCCAGTGCAACAGATAGCAATCGAGGCGATCGGTCTTCAGCCGCTTCAGCGAGCGCTCGCAGGCGGTGATGGTGCCGCGCCGCGAGGCGTGGCTCGGCAGGACCTTCGAGACCAGGAACAGTTCGTCGCGCCGGCCGGACATCGCATCCGCGATCACGAGCTCGGCGTCGCCATACATCTCGGCGGTGTCGATATGCGTCATGCCGGCATCGATACCGCGCTTCAGCGCAGCGACGGCCGCCTTGCGGTCACCGCGATCGAGATACCAGGTGCCCTGCCCGATCACCGAGACCTGCGGGCCGTTGTCGCCGAATTTTTTCGTCTGCACGATCGCCTCGTTCTGCGTAGTTCCCTTGTGGCTCCGCGCAGGACGATAAAGCATACCGACGACCATGTCTCCACATCGTCATCCCGGCGATGTCTCCACATCGTCGTCCCGGCGAAGGCCGGGACCCATACTCCGCAGCAGTCGTTGTCGGCGGGACTCGTCATTCCACCCGTTGTGCAACAACAGATATTCGTGGTTATGGGTCCCGGCCTTCGCCGGGACGACAGCTGTATTGTGACGCGCGCTCTCGCGTCTCTCGACGCGCATCAAACGTTGAGGTTCATCCACACCGCCTTCGGCTCGGTAAAATTGTCAAGCGCGGCGGTGCCGTGCTCGCGGCCAAGGCCGGAGTCGCGCTCGCCGCCCCACGGCAACCGCACATCGGTGTAGCCATAGGTGTTGATCCACACCGTGCCGGCGCGGGCCTTTTTGGCGAAGCGCTGCACGCGGCCCATATCCGCGCTCCAGACGCCGGCAGCGAGGCTGTAGGCGGTGCCGTTGGCGATGCGCAGCGCATCGGCCTCGTCCTTGAACTTGATCACGCTGACGACGGGGCCAAAGATCTCCTCCTGCGAGATGCGCATCTCGTGCGCGACATTGGCGAACACCGCGGGACTGATGAAATAGCCGCGGTCACCGACCCGCGCGCCGCCGGTGGCCAGTACCGCGCCCTCATGCTTGCCGATCTCGACATAATCGCGGATCGAGCGCATCTGCTTCTCGGAGATGACGGGCCCGAGCGCGGTGGCGCGATCGGCGGGATCGCCGATCCGCAACGCCTCAGCGCGGGCGACCAGACGCTCGACCACCTCGTCATAGGCGTTCTCCTGCACCAGCACGCGCGAGCCGGCCGAGCAGACCTGCCCGGCGTTGAAGAAGATGCCGGCAGCCGCGGCCTTGGCAGCGGCTTCGAGATTGGCATCGTCGAAGATCACATTGGCGGACTTGCCGCCGAGCTCGAGCGAGACCCGTTTGAAGTTGCCGGCGGCGCCCTTCATGATGCCGCGGCCGACGCCGGGCGAGCCGGTGAACGTCACCTTGTCGACATCGGGATGATTGACCAGCGCGTCGCCCACGACGCGGCCGGGCCCGGTCACAATGTTCAGCACACCCTTCGGCAAACCGGCCTCGAGCGCGAGCTCGCCGATGCGCAGCGCCGACAACGAGGTCAGCTCGGCCGGCTTCATCACCACCGTGCAGCCGCAGGCGAGAGCCGGCGCGAGCTTCCACATGCCGATCATCAGCGGGAAATTCCACGGCACGATCGCGGCGACCACGCCGACCGGCTCGCGCACCGTATAGGTCAGCGCGTCGTCGCGCGCCGAGACCACATCGCCGCTGATCTTGTCGGCCCAGCCGGCGTAATAGGTCAGCGTGTCGATGGCGGCGGGAAAATCCTGGCGCAGCACACCCGCAATCGGCTTGCCGGCATCGAGGCTTTCGAGCGCGACAATCTCGTCGGCATGCTGCTTCAGCAGCTCAGCCCATCGGAGCAGGATGTGGCCACGTTCGGCCGCGCGCATGGTGCGCCACTGCCCCTCGAAGGCGCGGCGGGCAGCCGCCACGGCACGATCGACATCGGCTTCATTGCCTTCGGCAATCGTAGCGATCACCTGCTCGGTGGCGGGATTGAGCGACTTGAAGGTATTTCCGGACAACGAACGGACGCGGGCGCCATCGATCAGCAGCAGTTCGTCCCTGATGGTCGGGGCGCGGCGGGCGTCACGCTCATAGTCATATGCAACGGATATCATATTTCCTCCTGGTGTTGTCACTCAACCTAGGAGGCTCTGATCAGCAGTAAATATGATATCTTGTGCCTATTGGCATGCCAAGATATGAAGTCAACTTCATAAATGGTGACCACGATGCTGCAGATCGAGATCGAGACCGTCTGGCGCTTTCGGAAAGAGGACAGCCCGCAGACCGCGGTCGTGATGCTCGGCATCCTCAACGAGATCCGGAAGACCGGAAAGATCACCAGCGCCGCCAGCGATGCGCAGCTGTCCTATCGCCATGTCTGGAACCTGATCGAGCAATGGACCGAGTTCTTCGGCGTGCCGCTGGTTGAAACCCACCGCGGCAAGGGCTCGAAGCTGACGCCATTCGGCGAGAAGCTGGTGTGGGCCGGCGAGCGCATGCAGGCGCGGCTCGGCATGCAGCTCGAGAACCTCGCGCAGGAACTGGTCACCGAGATCAAGCCATTTCTCGAGCAGCGACCGTCGGTGATCCGGGTCCATGCCAGCCACGGCTTTGCGGTATCCAAGCTGCGCGAATTCCTTGACCGCGCGGGCGGCGTCGGCGTCGATCTGCGCTATGTCAGCAACCAGGACTCGCTGGTCTCGCTGGCGCAGGGCGCCTGCGATCTCTCCGGCGTGCACCTGCCGCGCGGCGAATTGCGGGCGCAGGGCATCAAGGCCTGCCGCGAATGGCTCGATCCGCGCGAGGACCGCGTCATCAATTTCGTGACCCGCGAGATGGGCCTGATGGTCAAGCGCGGCAACCCGCTGAAGATCACGACGCTGAAGGACCTCGTCGAGCGCAAGGCCCGTTTCGTCAACCGCGACCACGATTCCGGCACGCGGCTGCTATTCGATCAATTGCTGAGGCTGCATAAGATCCCGGAAGGGCGGATCAACGGCGCCCAGCATATGGAATTCACCCATGCGGCGGTCGCCGCCTATGTCGCGAGCGGCATGGCGGATGCGAGTTTTGGCGTCGAGGCCGCGGCGCGGCAGTTCGGGCTCGATTTCATCCGCTTGCTCACGGAAGATTATTTCTTCGTGTGCAAGCGCGCCTTCCTCGAGACCGAGCCGATGCAGCGCGTGCTCGACATCATGAAGAGCAGCGAGTTCCACAAGGCGGTAGGCGCCCTTCCCGGTTATGTCGCCTCCAACACCGGCGCCGTCAGCGGGGTGAAGGAGTTTCTCGAGAAGCTGCATTCCGACCGCTGATCAGGCAGACCCCGGCAACGGCCGACCTGATGGCCGTCGATCCTTCGGGACTTGCGCCAGGTGCGATGACGATGGTCGACAGTCAGGAAGATATCTAGCCGAGCCCGCTGATGTCGGCGACCAGCACCGAGCCAGTCACCGATTCCGTGATGTAGAGGCGGTCGCGGCTGGCGCCGCCGATGGCGACATTGGTGCAACTCGGCCCGGCGCAGGACTTGATCCGCGCGATACACTCGCCGTTCGGCGCAAACACGAAGACATGGCCGAGCGAGGCGTGCGCGACGAACAGCCGACCGGCGGCGTCCATCGTCATGCCGTCGGGTCCGCTCGGGCCGAACAGCGAGCAGAAGCGGCCGACCTTGGAGACGCTGCCGTCCTTCATGAACGGCGCGCGCCAGACCGCATTGTCGCGCGTCATGGCGACGAACAGCACCGCCTCGTGCGGATCGAGCACCAAGCCGTTCGGGCTGATGCCGGTGTCGATCAGACAGTCGAGCGCTCCGTTCACCCGCAGCCGATAGACGCGGCCGGTCGGATCGTGCAGCCCGGTCTGGCCCTGATCGGTGAAATAGATGTCGCCGTTCGATGCGATGTGCAGGTCGTTGCAGCCGCGGAACGATTCCGAATTGCGCGAGCGCAGCAGCGGCGTGACCTCGCCGGACCTGGCGTCGAGCTCCATCAACCCGTGCCGATAATCGGCGATCAGGATGCGGCCCATCGCATCGATCTTCAGCCCGTTCGGCCAGCCGTCATACTCGGCAACCTGCGACCATGACTTGTCCGGCGCGATCCTGAAGATGCGGCCGAACGGAATGTCGACGATGTAGAGATTGCCGTCGGCATCGAACGACGGTCCCTCGATGAAGCAGTCGGTCACCGCGCCCGGGCGGTTGGCGTCGGCCCATTCGCTCGCCACCCTGCGGCGGAATTCCGCCGGCACGGCGGAGAAGATTTCAGTCGCGATCAGTTTCGGCGGCGTTTCCAGGAACATCATTGTTGGTTCACCCGTTGGCGGAACGGGGCGAACCATAGAGAAGATTGCTGGCGCCGTCGAATACCCCAAAGCCCACCACGTCATTGCGAGCGAAGCGAAGCAATCCATACCTCCATGCGTGGCAAGATGGATTGCTTCGTCACTTCGTTCCTCGCAATGACGGTTGGACAGCCGTCCTGTGCTTACGACGTTTTCCTATTCGGCCGGCTGCGCCGCGCCATAGGCTTCCGAGATCATGTAGCCGGACAGCGTGCCGTAGGCCGCGGTCCATGCGGCGGCGACGTCAGGCGTCCAGGCTTCGCCGAGCCCCTTCTCCAGCGTCCACAACAACGCGCCGCCGACCACCGGATAATGCTCGGGCTTGGCGCCGTAGCTGACATGCCGCTTGGCCAGCGCACTCGCGGCCGGCAGGATCATGTCGAGATTGCTCAGCCCATTCACGACGACGGCAAGCGTCGTCATCAATTTCTTGCGCTGCTCCTTCATGTCGACCGGAAACATCGCCTTCACGGCGGGCGCGACTTCGAACAAGCGGTCGTAGAAAATGACCGCGGCCTGCTCCGAGATCGGCGCGACCTTGCCAAAGCTGTCCTGAACCAGCTTGATTTGAGCCGGATTCATCTCAATTCTCCTCGGTCATGAAATGAGTTCTGCAACGATTTTTCAAAACGCGAGCATTGGTAACCGAAGCCGGCGCTTCGGTTCAAAGCGGAAACGCTTGCCGTCGACGTGATCATCACGCCGCCTCGACGAAGCTGTGGCGCTCATAGAGGAATTCGAGCACGCGCTGCCGGCACTTCAGGTAGCCCTGGTTGGTCGCGAGCTCGAGCCGCTTGCGCGGCCGCGCCAACGGCACCTTGAGCACCTCGCCGATCCGCGCGCTCGGACCGTTGGTCATCATCACGATGCGGTCCGACAGCAGCACCGCCTCGTCGACGTCGTGGGTGATCATCAGGATGGTGTTGCCGAGCTTCTGGTGCAACGCCATCACCGAATCCTGCAGGTGCGCCCGGGTCAGCGCGTCAAGCGCGCCGAACGGTTCGTCCAGCAGCAGCACCTTTGGCTCCATCGCGAGCGCACGCGCGATGCCGACGCGCTGCTTCATGCCGCCCGAGATCTCGCTCGGCCGCTTGTCCTTGGCATGCGCCATCTGCACGAGGCTGAGATTGTGCATCACCCAGGCGTCGCGCTCGGCCTTGCTCTTGGTCCTTGCAAACACCTTGTCGACGCCGAGCTTGACGTTCTCGTAGACGGTGAGCCACGGCAGCAGGCTGTGGTTCTGGAACACCACGGCCCGATCCGGTCCCGGCGAATTGACCTCGCGGTTCTCCAGCAGCACGCCGCCATTGGTGGCGCCGGTGAGGCCGGCGACGATGTTGAGCAGTGTCGACTTGCCGCAACCGGAGTGACCGATGATCGAGACGTATTTGCCCTTCTCGATCGTCAGGTTGATGTCCTTCAGCACCTCCGTGGTGGCGTTGCCGCGGGTGAAGGTCTTGTCGATGTGATCGAGCTTCAGATAGGCCTGCATGACGTCCTCCTCAGTTCGCCGCCGTGCCGCGGGTCACCACTTTGCCGAGGCCCGCAATGAGCCGGTCGAGCACGAAGCCGATGATGCCGACATAGAACAGCGCCAGGATAATTTCGCTGATATGCGAGGAATTCCACGCATCCCAGATGAAGAAGCCGATGCCGACGCCGCCGATCAGCATTTCCGCGGCGACGATCGCGAGCCAGGACAGGCCGATGCCGATGCGCAGGCCGGTGAACATGTAGGGCGCGGCCGCCGGGATCATGATCTTGGTGAAGAACTCCAGCGGATTGAGCTGCACGACCGCCGCGACGTTGCGGTAGTCCTGCGGGATGTTGCGGATGCCGACCGCGGTGTTGATGATGATCGGCCACACCGAGGTGATGAAGATCACGAAGATCGCCGAGGGCTGGCCATCGCGGAATGCGGCCAGCGACAGCGGCAGCCAGGCGAGCGGCGGGATGGTACGCAGCACCTGGAACAGCGGATCGAGCCCGCGCATCGCCCAGACCGACTGTCCGACCAGCGTGCCGAGCGCGATGCCCGCAATCGCCGCCAGCGAATAGCCGTAGGCGACGCGCTGCAGGCTGGCGGAGAGATGCCAGAACAGGCCCTTGTCGATGCCGCCATTGTCGAAGAACGGATCGAGGATCAGCTCCTTGGTATCTTTGAACACTTTCGACGGCGGCGGCAGGCTGGAGCCGGCGCGCCGGCAGATCAGCTCCCACACCACCAGCAGCAGCGCGACCACGATCAGCGGCGGCACCACGCGCGCCGCGGTCTCCTTCGCCATCCTGGCGTAGGTCTCGGCGCGCGGCGCGCGCTTCGGCGTCATGGTCACGACCGGCGCCGCGGCAGCGGCCGGCGGGATCGCGACCGCCGACACTTCGGTCTTCATGGCAGGCATCGACATTGAACGAAAATCTCCATGGTCAAAAAAAGGAGAGCCGCACTGCTCGCGCGGCTCGCTCAAATCAGACGTCAACACGCTTGATGGACAACGACTTCAGATAGGCCGCGGGATCGGCGGGATCGAACACCTTGCCGTCGAAGAAGGTCTCCTTGCCGCGCGAGGTCGAGGCCGGAATGTCGGACACGCCAAGCTCCTTGGCGGCCTCTTTCCAGAGATCCTCGCGGTTCACCTTGGCGATCAGCGCCTTGGTGTCGAAGCCTGCCTCGTACTTGCCCCAACGGATGTCTTCCGTGAGGAACCAGAGGTCGTGGCTCTGATAGGGATAGGAGGCGTTGTCGCTCCAGAACCGCATCTGCTGCGGCGAATTCTCGACCACGCGGCCGGTGCCGTAGTCGAACTTGCCCTTCATGCGGTCGGTGATGTCCTCGACCGGGCAGTTGATCCACTGCCGCTTGGCGCAGATCGCCGCGGTCTCCGCGCGGTTCTCCGCCTTCTCGCACCACTGCTGGGCTTCCATGACAGCCATCAACAGCGCCTTCGCGGCCTTCGGATTCTTGTCGACCCAGGCGGCGCGCAGGCCGAACGATTTCTCCGGATGCTTGTCCCAGAGCTCGCCGGTCGTGATCGCGGTATAGCCGATCTCCTGATGTATCAGTTGCAGATTCCACGGCTCGCAGACGCAGAAGCAGTCCATCGTGCCGACCTTCATGTTGGCCACCATCTGCGGCGGCGGCACCACGATGGTCTCGATGTCCTTGTCGGGATCGATGCCGCCGGCGGCGAGCCAGTAGCGGATCCACAGATCATGCGTGCCGCCCGGGAAAGTCATCGCGGCCTTCACCGCCTTGCCGGAGGCCTTCTTCTTCTCCAGCGCCGCCTTGAACGGCGCGGTGTCGATGCCGACCTTGAGATCGGCATATTCCTTGGCGACCGAGATGCACTGGCCGTTCAAATTGAGCCGCGCCATGATGTACATCGGCGTCGGCTGATTGTTCTGCGTTACCTTGCCGGCCGAGATCAGATACGGCATCGGGGTCAGGATATGCGCGCCGTCGATGCCGTTGCCCTCGGAGCCGAGCACGAGGTTGTCGCGCGTGGTGCCCCACGAGGCCTGTTTCTGCACCTCGACATCGGGCATGCCGTATTTGGCGAAGATGCCCTTCTCCTTGGCGACGAACAGCGGCGAGGCATCGGTCAGCGCAATGAAGCCGAGCTTGGCAGCCTTCACTTCCGGACCGGCGCCCTGCGCGAATGCACCTGCGGGAAAGTTGAGCTTGGCCGCGGCGAGCAGCGCGGCGGCGCCGCTGCTTGCCTTGAGTAGCTGACGGCGGCTGAGGCCGCGGCTTGGCGGCTTGTCGGTGGGCTTGGTCATCGGTCGTCCTTTGCGTCGTTGCGTTGCGGTGTTGCGTCAGTGCGTCGAGCGCCGCCCTCCGGATGGCGACGCGCGCAGGGCGCAAAAAGGCGTGCACCGGGAAGGCCCCGGTCTGGCGGCGTCAGAAATCCGATGGGGTAGCCTCGAGGGACGGCTTCAATGGCGTCGGCTAATGATTATTCAAGCCTTGTGCCAACCTACCGCAGCGCGAAAATGGATTTCGCTGCAAAGCCTTGCGCAACATGTCGCAGCGCGCGCGAGTTTTCCGCGCGCTGCCAAAACTTGCGATTCGCCCAATCTTTGTGCGGCGCACAAGAATTGAGCAGAAACGTTCAGAAACCGATCAGGCGTCCTCGGTGACCTTGGTGCCGAGCGGCGCGGGCGCCATTCCGCCGCCGGGCTTCACACGGAATTCGTAGGTCATCAGGCTCCACGGCCCATCCGATCGCTGGCCATCGGGCATGACAGGATCGGTGCGGCGCTCGACCTTGGCGATCAATTCATCCTTCACGCCGAACACGACGTCGGAATCGATGTACTTGTCGCCCTCGACGAAGACATGCGTGATCAGAGGCTCGTAGCCCTTGGCGTTGACCAGGAAGTGCACATGCGCCGGCCGCATCGGGTGACGGTTGGTCTGCGTGATCATCTGCCCGACCGGGCCGTCGGTCGGGATCGGATAGCTGCACGGCACGATGGTGCGGAAGAAGAAGCGGCCGTCGGCATCGGTGATGAAGCGCGCCCGCGACGACGGACCTTCGGTGGCATAGCTCGGCTTCTGCGAGTCATAGAATCCGTCATCGTCCGCGTGCCAGATATCGACCGGCACATTGGCCAGCGGCTTGCCGTCGAGGTCGGTGACGCGGCTCTGCACGAACATGCGCTCGCCCGGCAGGCTCGCCGAGATGTCGGTGCCGTGCGGCGTCACCTTGTGCTCGCCGACATAGAACGGGCCGAGCACGGTAGTCTCGGTCGCGCCGTCGCGATCGCGATGGTTGACCGCATCGACCAGCATCGACACGCCGAGCACGTCGGACAGCAGGATGAACTCCTGGCGGATGTCGGTGCACTTCTGCCCGGTGCGGGTCAGGAAGCCGATCGCCTGGTCCCATTCCTCGAAGGTGAGATCGGTCCTGCGCACATAATCGTGCAGCGACTTCACCAATTCCTGCAGCAGGAACTTGGCCCGCGGATCGGGTGTCTGGTCGAAGCTGCGGATGACGGCGGCGGTGAGCTCGGTTTCGTTGAACTGGGTCATCTCGGCGTTTCCCTTGACGGATACCTTGGCAGATACTTTGGGCCCCTTCGGGGGCGCGATTGCAGGGGCGACGGTACACCACCAGCTCAATGCCGGTAAGCGGCAGCGGATTGGTGCAGCAGACACTTTTCGGCTATCAAGGCTGCCTTGCAAGCCGGAGAAACGCCTGATGCTAGCCCCCACGCCTGCCTCGCCCGAATCCGCGGGAATGTCGACCACTGCCCTCAACCGCCTCGAAGCGCATCTGAAGAGCCGCTACATCGATGCCGGCCGTTTTCCTGGCACGCAGGTCCTGATCTATCGCCGCGGCAAGATCGTGCATTCCACGGTCCAGGGCTTTGCCGATCTCGAGCGCAAGGTGCCGGTCAAGGACGACACCATCTTCCGCATCTATTCGATGACCAAGCCGATCACATCGGTCGCCTTCATGATGCTGGTCGAGGAAGGCAAGGTCGCGCTCGACGAGCCGGTCGCGAAATATATTCCGGAATGGAAGAACCTCGGCGTATTCGTCGCCGGCACCGCGCCCGCCTTCCTGACCCGCCCACCGACGCGGCCGATGCAGATCGTCGACCTCTTGCGCCACACCTCGGGCCTCACTTACGGCTTCCAGCAGCGCTCCAATGTCGACGCGGCCTATCGCGAGAACAAGATCGGCGAGGTCATCAAGGCCGGCACGCTCGACGGCATGATTGAGGACCTGGCGAAGATCCCGCTGGAGTTCTCGCCGGGCGAAGCCTGGAACTACTCGGTCTCGACCGACGTGCTCGGCTATCTCGTCGGCAAGATCTCCGGCCAACCGTTCGAGCAATTCCTGAAGGAGCGCATCTTCAAGCCGCTCGGCATGAACGACACGGATTTCTTCGTACCCGCCGACAAGGCGCATCGGTTTGCCGCCTGCTATTCCGCCGATCCGCAGGGCGGCTTCAACCCGCTCGCCGCCGAGCGCAAGGGCACACTGACGCTGCAGGACGATCCGACCACCAGCTCGTTCCTGGCGCCGCCTTCGCTGATCTCGGGCGGCGGCGGACTGTGCTCGACCGCGGCCGACTACCTGACCTTCTGCCGGGCGCTGCTCAATGGCGGCGAGCTCGGCGGCGTCAGGCTGCTCGGCCCGAAGACGTTGAAGCTGATGACCTCGAACCATCTGCCCGGCGGGGTCGACCTGCCGGCGATGTCACGCTCGATGTTCGCCGAAGCCGCCTATAACGGCATCGGCTTCGGCCTCGGCTTCGCCGTCACCATGCACCCGTCGCAGACGCTGATCGCCGGCAGCCCGGGCGAATTCAACTGGGGCGGCGCCGCGACGACGTCGTTCTTCATCGACCCGGCCGAGGAGCTGATCACGATTTTCATGACCCAGGTGCTGCCGTCGAGCGCCTATCCGCTGCGGCGCGAGCTGCGCACCATGGTCTACGCCGCGATCACCGAGAGCAATCTCTGACATGACGTCATTCCGCGGCGCACACCTCGTTTGAGCATGATCTCCGCGCGAACGCGTTCCGCGTTTGCCGCGAGGGATCATGCTCAAAGCGCCGCGGAACCTTTCTGATATAAAACTGTTTCCTTTGGCGAATTTTTCCCGCCTCCCCTAAGCTCGCAGCGAATGGGCACCGACCCGGGGACTTCGTGCCGAAACTGACATTGCCAGTCCGTCTCGCGCTTCTGGTCGCGGGAACGATGTTGCCGCTGATCATTTTCGCGGTCGGGATCGCCTTCCACAATTATCAGCGGGATCGCCAGGCCGCCACGCAGCGCGTACTGGAGACGGCGCGCAGCATCCGCCTGCTGCTCGATGCGGAAATGCAGCGCATGACCGGCGGGCTGCAGGTGCTGGCCCTGACCAACTCGCTGCGCAACAGCGACTTCGACAACTTCCGCCGCGTCGCGGTCGGCTTCATCGACCAGTACGGCAAGGACGGCGTGGTGCTGGTGGCGGACCGCGCCGGACGCCAGGTGTTCTCCTCGCTGACGCCGGACACCGCGAGCCTGCCGCCGCGCAACAATCTCGAGATCCTCGAGAAGGTGTTCGCGACGCGGCAGCCGCAATACTCCAACCTGTTCTTCGGCGCGGTGAAGCAGCGGCTGATCATCACCGTCGAGGTACCGGTGATGCGCGACGGCGAGGTGCTCTACGACATCTCCTTCAGCCCGCCGATCGAGGTGTTCCAGGCCATCATCGAGAAGCAGCGCCTCAGCCAGGACTGGACCATCTCGATCTTCGATAGCGACGGCGTCAACCTCGCGCGGGTGCCAAATCCGCAGGCGACCATCGGGCAGCGCGCCTCGCCATCGTTGTTTGCCGAGATGTTCCGCCGCGGCGAGGCGACGCTGCCGACCGTCTCGCTGGAGGGCGTGGCGCTGATCACCGGTTTCACCCGGTCGCGCGTCACCGGCTGGACCGTCGCCGCGGGGATCGCGGAGAACTCGCTGGTGGCGCCGCTGTGGCGCTCGCTGGCGATCACCAGCGTGATCGGCGGCGTCCTGCTGCTGGTCGGGCTCGGCTTTGCGGTGCGGATGGCAACCACGATCGCGCGCGGCGAGATGCTGCACGACCTGCTGATCGAAGAGCTCAACCACCGCGTCAAGAACACACTGGCGATCCTGCAATCGATCGCCACGCAGACCTTCCGCAGTGCAAGCCGCACCGAGCGCGACAAGTTCGAGGGGCGGCTCGGCGCGCTGGCCGAGGCGCACAATCTGCTCTCCACCGACAAATGGCAGGGCTCCGACTTCCAGGACGTCGTCAGCCGCGTGCTGCGGCCCTACCTCTTGAACACGTCCGCGCGGGTCAGGATGTTCGGCCCCCGCGTGCCGCTGTCGCCCCGGCTTGCTTTGGTGCTGTCGATGATCCTGCACGAGATGGCGACCAACGCCGCCAAATATGGCGCACTGTCCAACGACACCGGCACGGTGACGCTGGACTGGGAAATCCTCAACGAGAGCTCCGGACCGAAGCTGCGGATGATCTGGACCGAAACCGGCGGCCCACCGGTCACCGCGCCGGTCCAGCGCGGCTTCGGCTCACGGCTGATCGAGCGCAGTGCCCGCGACCAGCTCGGCGGCGAGGCCACCGTGGATTTCCTGCCCCACGGCGTCGTCTACACCGTGACCAGCACCCTCGAAATCGACGGCTGACCCGGCAGGAGTGCCCGATCCTGCGACATCTTGGCACGCAAGTTGCTATGATTGGCGGGTTCGGCCGGCCAGAAACAGGGAGAAGTCATGTCGACCATCGCAGCGGAAGCGACAGTTGCGCGCAAGCCGCTTTACACATCACTGTTCGTGCAGGTGCTTGTCGCGCTGCTGCTCGGCATCGTCATCGGCATGGCCGCGCCCGATTTCGCGATCGGGTTGAAGATATTCAGCGATGCCTTCCTGAAGCTGATCTCGATGATCGTGGCGCCGATCGTGTTCTGCGTCGTCGTGCACGGCATTGCGGGTGCCGGCGACCTCAAGAAGGTCGGCCGGGTCGGCGTCAAGGCGCTGGTCTATTTCGAGGCGATGACGACGGTTGCGCTCGTGGTCGGCCTGCTGCTCGCCTATCTGTTCGGCCCCGGCCACGGCATGAACATCGACACCGCGACGTTGGATGCCAAGGCGCTCGGCAACTATGCCAGCAACGCGCAGAAGCTGAAGGGCGAAGGCATCGGCAGCTTCCTGCTCAACATCATCCCGACCACCTCGTTCGACGCGCTGTCGCGCAACGACGTGCTGCAGGTCTTGTTCTTCGCCATCATCTTCGGCGTCAGCCTGGCACTGGTCGGCGGCGAGAAGGGCGAGAAGATCTCCTCCTTCATCGACGCGGTCTCGACCGTGCTGTTCCGCGCCATGGGCCTGATCGTGCGCTTCGCTCCGATCGGCGTGCTCGGCGCCGTCGCCTATACGGTCGGCAAATACGGCGTCGGTTCGCTGAAGCAGCTGCTATCGCTGGTCGCGCTGTTCTACGTGTCGGTCGCGATCTTCGTGCTCGGCGTGCTCGGCGCCGTGATGGCGCTCGCCGGCATCAACATTCTCAAGTTCCTCGGCTACCTGCGCGAGGAGCTGATGATCGTGGTCGCCACGGCATCGTCCGACGCGGTGCTGCCGCAGGTGATGCGCAAGCTGGAGCGTTTCGGCGTCAAGGATTCGGTGGTCGGCCTCGTGATCCCGACCGGCTATTCCTTCAACCTCGATGCCTTCTCGATCTACCTGACGCTCGCGGTCGTGTTCATCGCGCAGGCGACCAACACGCCGCTGTCGTTCGGCGACCTGATGCTGGTGCTCGGCGTGTCGCTGATCACCTCGAAGGGTGCGCATGGCGTGCCCGGCTCGGCGATCGTCATCCTGGCGGCGACGCTCAACGCCGTGCCGAGCATCCCGGCGATTGGCCTCGTGCTGGTGCTCTCGGTCGACTGGTTCATCGGCATGGCGCGCGCAGTCGGCAATTTGATCGGCAACTGCGTCGCCACCGTCGTGGTCGCGGCATGGGAAGGTGACCTCGACCGCGACAAGGCCCGTCGCGTGCTCGAAGGCGCCGAGGCGGTTGACGTGACTGCGGGCTGAGCCGCGCGTCCCAAGCCGAGCGGCGTCCCGCGCGTGGCGCGGGGCGCTGACTTACTTGATCAGCCTCAAATACGGCGGCAGTTGCCGGGCCGTCGATTGTTCCAGCATGGGCTCATCCGAAGCGATCATGTCACAGAGGGCCTTCAGCTCGGAATCCGTGACCTTGTGGAGCTCCATCCGAAGCTCGAGGATGGCGAGGGACAACAGCCGTGCCGTCTCCGTGTTCGCCCGGTCGGTCAGGAACGCCTGACATTCCTCCAGCGTTGCAAGCAGCGCCAGCAACCGTTCTTCCGTGTTTGCGACCGGCATATCTTCAACTCCCGAAGCCGCGAGGTAGAGTCGAGGCGTTCCCCTCTTTCGCTTCATTGGCCCCTCCCGCCAGAGTTCGCCGGCTTGTCGTAGGCACACATTTGTTCCAGATGATTGAGAACTTTTGGGCAATTGTCCAGCAACATTCCGAAAGCCTGACTTGGACTTACGTCAAACTCTTGCAAATCGGATGATTCAGTCAAGCACCCGCCGGCCCCTTCTCGACCTCAGGCTGCACTAGCTGGGGTTGCATCCGTGCAACGACGCCCGTACAATATAGTGGCCCGTAGAACTACGGGCGCTGTGCATTGACGCCTATTATGCATGTGCGCAAAATCTGTGTCGATCAAACTCGCGCTAGTTGTGGTTTGGTCAATATTTTGCCAAATGTAGAGGGCGGGGTGTCGACAGACACCTTGGCGCGGTCGACTTCAGGTAGTCGACCGAGTCGGTACTAGGGTGTTTCCTTGCGCGTTTGCGTTTGGATACCATCCCGCGATCTTCCTGGATTTCGTAGTTCAGACGAACTGGCGATCCACTCGAGCTTAACGCGGTACATCATGAACGTGTCCCTGACCCAGCCGGGCCAGGGATTCTCGATTTGAAGGACGGGTCACAAGAATGAACAGATCAGCAGCAAAGAAGATGAAGCAGCGCAGTGCCGGCAAGCCGGACATTGAGTTGGGCAAGCGGATTCGCCTGCGCCGTGTCGAGCAAAAGATCTCGCAGGCCGAACTCGGCGACAAGCTTGGTGTCAGCTTCCAGCAGGTTCAAAAATACGAGAAGGGCGTCAACCGTGTCGGCGCTGCCCGCCTTCAACAGATCGCGACCGCGCTGGATGTGCCGGTCACCTTCTTCTACGACGGCGACAATAAGGCCCGCGAAGTCGAGAGCCTGCTGTTCCTCGACAGCGCGTTCAGCCTCCGGTTGCTGCGCGCCTACAGCAAGATCAAGGATCAGACGGTGCAACGTCAGCTGGTGTCGCTGATGGAATCGATCGCCGCCAACGAAGACTGAGCGCGGATCGGGTCGCGTCACCGCGAACGCGATCCCACCACACCGCAACGGCCGGTCACCGGCCGCTGCGGCTGCACACGCCGGTCGGGCCAGGAAGACGTCGAAGCGCTGCCATCGCCGATGGCGGCGCTTTTTCTTGAGGCGCGGCTGTCTTTCAAGATTTTGTGATCCAGGCGGATAGCTTCAGTCCCCGCCGGATGCGCGGTCATGAAGCGGCGACGAGCATCGCGTCATGATCTCGCCGCTCCACGTGAGCATGATCTTCGCGCATGCGCGCCGCGCTTTTCCAGCTCGCGCTTCGACTGCTCATCTCGCGGAGCGCATGCGCGCGCAATGCGTCGCTATTCTGTCGCGCGGCCAATTGTCGCCCGCGCATCAGGCGACCTCATAACTCCCGCATTTCCTCAGTTGAACCGGCGTCGCCAGAACCAAGTGCACGAGCCTGTCTTTTTTGTCGCAGCAACGAAGTGGCCCGCATGGACGTTCTCAGGCTTCAACCAAGGAGATCTCGATGAATATCAAGCTTGCCGTTATTGGACTCGCCGCGCTTGGAAGCGCAGCGTTGATGTCCGGCGCGGCATCCGCGATGCCCAACGGGCTTCCGCAAGCCGGTCACATCGCGGGCGAAACGTCCAATGTCGACAAGGTGCGCCAGGTCTGCGATCGCTGGGGCCGCTGCTATTGGCGACCGGGCGCATACGGCTACTACGGACCGCGCCATCACGGATGGCATCATCGTCCGCAATTCCACCATCGCCCGCATCATTACGGGCACCGCCCTCATCACGGCGGACATCATGGTGGCCATCACGGCGGACACCATCGCTAATCATCAGCGAGGGGGCTTCGGCCCCCTCACCCTTCCGCGCTAGAGCGCTGCCAATACCGCCTTCGCGACATCGGTCGTGCCGTTGCTGCCGCCGAACTCAAACGGCTTGATGCCGTCGGCGTAGACCTTGTCGACCGCGCGCTCGATCCGCTCGCCGGCCTCGGCGGCGCTTTCGAGTCCATGCTTGTCGGCGAGCCAGTCCAGCATCATCGCGGCCGACAGGATCATCGCGGTCGGATTGGCCATGCCCTGCCCCATGATGTCGGGCGCCGTGCCATGACACGGCTGAAACACCGCGTAGCGGTCGCCGATGTCGGCTGACGGCGCCATGCCCATGCCGCCGATCAGACCGGCGGTGAGATCGGACAGGATGTCGCCGAACATGTTCTCGGTCACCATGACGTCGAAGTCCCACGGACGCTTCACCAGCGCAGCCGCGGCCGCATCGATGTAGAGGTGGTCGGCCCTGACGTCGGGATGACGCTTCGCAGTCTCATCGAAGATGTTCCGGAAGAATGCGAACGCCTTGAACACGTTCGCCTTGTCGACGCAGGTCAGCCCGCCATTGACCTTGCCGCGCGCCTTGCGGCGTTCGGCGAGCCGGAACGAGAACTCGAACAGCCGCTCGGAGGTGTGGCGCGTGATCACCATCGTCTCGCGCGCCTCGCTGTCGGTGACGACGCCCTTGCCCATCGAGGCGAACAGGCCCTCGGTCGATTCCCTGATCACGACGAGGTCGATACCCCGCTGGTCGGCGCCGACGATCGTGCTCGATACGCCGGGGATCAACCGCGCGGGCCGCACGCCGGCATAGAGATCGAAGATCATGCGCAACTCGATCTGCGGCGCGATCTCGGTGTTGTCGGGATAGCGCACCGACGGCAGGCCGCAGGCGCCGAGCAGGATCGCATCGGCCTCCTCGCACAGCCGGATCGTGCTCTCCGGCATCGACTTGCCGGTTTCCTTGTAATGGCCCGCGCCGGCCGGCGCCTCGGTGAAGCGGAATTTGAGACCGGCCGACGCCTCGATCTTGCGCAGCACGTCGAGTGCCGGCGCCATCACTTCGGGGCCGATGCCGTCGCCACCGAGGACGGCGATGTGAAGTGCGTTGTTGGCGGACATGAGAATCTCCGGAGCTCAACAGTCATTCCGGGGCGATGCGAAGCATCGAACCCGGAATCTCGAGATTCCGGGTCTGGTGCTGCGCACCATCCCGGAATGACGGTGAGTTGATCTACGGCGTCAGCACCGCGCGGCCGACCAGCTGGCCCTTCTGCAGATTGGTCAGCGCCTCGTTCGCCTTTGCCAGCGGCATCGGCGTGACCGGGATCGCCGGAATCTTCTTGGTCCGCACCAGGTCGAGCAGCTCTTGGGTCTCGCGCAGATTGCCGACATAGCTGCCCTGGATGGTGACCGCCTTGATCGGGATCAGCGGCAGCGCCCAGGGCGCGCCGCCGCCGAACAGGCCGACGATCACGAGCTTGCCGCCCTTGGTCAGGCAGTCGAAGCCGAGCTGCGAGGTCTGGGCGTTGCCGACCAGATCGATCGCGGCACGGATCGGCTGGCCGGCCTTCTTGACAAGCTGTTCCAGCGCGTCGGGCGCCTTGCCGTCGACGGTCGCGAGCGCGCCTGCGGCTTCGGCCGCCTCGCGCTTCCTGGCGTCGATATCGACCACGATCGCGCCCTTGCCGCCCATCGCCTTCAACAGCGAGAGCGCCATCAGCCCGAGACCGCCGGCGCCGAAGATCACGATCGGTGTGTCGAGATCCTTCTCGACCTTCTTCAGCGCGCTGTAGGTCGTGACACCGGAGCAGGCATAGGGCGCGGCCGTGACGGGATCGAGCCCCTTGAGGTTGAGCAGATACTTCGGATGCGGCACCGTCATGTGGTCGGCGTAGCCGCCGTCGCAATAGACACCGAGCGCATTCGGCTTGATTGCGCACATGTTCTCGTCGCCGCCGAGGCAGGTCGGGCACTTGCCGCAGCCGAGCCAGGGATAGGCCAGCGCGACATCGCCGACCTTGAGGCCGCCCTTGTCGGCGTCCTTGACGTCGGGCCCGAAGGCCACGATCTCGCCGACCGTCTCATGGCCCATTGTGCGCGGCAGCGAGACGCCGCGATCCTTCAGCGACAGCGGCTTGCGGCCGTGGCCGAGATCATAGCCGCCCTCCCAGATATGCAGGTCGCTGTGGCAGACGCCGGCGGCCTTGACCTTGATCAGCACCTGCGTGCCCGACGGCTGTGGCGTCGGCTGATCGACCTCCTTCAAGGGGGCGTTGAAATCGACGACCTGGAAACTCTTCATCGCTGTTCTCCCGTAGCTTGTTCTTGCGGCGGACCTTGCCACGCCTGCCCGTCCGGGACAAACGCGGTGTCGGCCTCCGGATATTTAGATCAGGGGATGATGGCAAGCCGCGAACTGGCCGGGCGCAACCACGCGCAGTTCCGGCACTTCGCTGGCGCAGCGCGCGTCGGCCCGCGGGCAACGGGTGCGGAAGCGGCAGCCGGAGGGCGGCGCAATCGGCGACGGCGGCTCGCCGACCGGCACGCTTTGGGTCGGACGGACATCCGGATCCGGCACCGGGATCGCCTCGATCAGCAGCGCGGTATAGGGATGCGCCGGCCGTGCAAACAACTGCTCCGACGGGCCGACCTCGCAGAGCCGGCCGAGATACATCACCGCGACGCGATCCGAGACCGCCTTCACCACGGCAAGGTCATGGGCGATGAACAGCAGGGTCAGGCCGTAGCGCGCCTTCATCTCCTCCAGCAGATTGAGGATCTGGGCGCGGATCGAGACATCGAGCGCGGACACCGGCTCGTCGCAGATCACGAATTCCGGATTGAGCACCAGCGAGCGGGCGATGCAGATGCGCTGGCATTGTCCGCCGGAGAATTCATGCGGCAGGCGTCCGCTCACCAGCGCCGGATCGAGGCCGACCGCCGACAGCACGTCACTGACGCGCCGCCGGCGTTCCTCGGGATCCTTGACGCCCGCGATCACCAGCGGCTCGGCGACGATGTCGCCGATCCGCCGCCGCGGATTGAGCGAGGCAATCGGGTCCTGGAAGATCAGCTGCACGCGCCGGCGCATCTTGCGCAGCGGCTCGCCCTTCAGCGTGGTGAGATCGTGCCCATCGAACAGCACCTTGCCGGAGACGGCCTGGCGCAATTGCAGCACCGCGCGGCCAAGGGTGGACTTGCCGCAGCCGGATTCGCCGACCAGCCCCAGCGTCTCGCCGCGCGCGATCTCGAGACTGACATCGGAGACGGCATGGATGGTCTTGCCTCCCACCGAATATTCGACGACGAGGTTTTCCACCTTCATCAGCGGATCGGGTGCTGCCTGCAGCATCATGCGCGGACCCCCGCGGTGATCGGATGGAAGCAGGCGTAGAGATGCTCCGGCGTTTCGGCCCGGCTGAGCTGCGGCTTCTCCGCGCCGCAGCGCTCCGCGGAATAGCGGCAGCGCGGCGAGAACGAGCAGCCCTTGAGCGGCCGGGTCGGATCGGGCGGCCGCCCCGAAATCGCCGGCAGCGGCGTATGCGGCGCGACGTCGAGCTTCGGCAGCGCGGCGAGCAGCGCCTCGGTGTAGGGCATCCGCATCTGCTTGAACAAGGCAGGCGTCGGCGCGCGTTCGACGACGCGTCCGGCATACATCACCGCGACCTCGTCGGTGCGGCCGGCGACCACGCCGAGGTCATGCGTGATGATGATCATCGCCATGTGACGGCGCTGCTGCTCGCGCGCCAAGAGATCGAGGATCTGCGCCTGGATCGTGACGTCGAGCGCGGTGGTCGGCTCGTCCGCGATCAGGAGCTGTGGCTCGCAGGACAGTGCCACCGCAATCGCGACGCGCTGGCGCATGCCACCGGAGAGCTGGTGCGGATATTGCGCGAGGCGCTGCTCGGGCGCGGGAATGCCGACCGCCGCCAACAGTTCGATGCTGCGCTGCCGGGCCTCGGCAAGATCGAGCTCGAGATGTTCCACAATGGTCTCGATCAGCTGGGTGCCGATGGTCAGCACCGGATTGAGCGAGGTCATCGGGTCCTGGAACACGACCGCCAGCGAGCGGCCGCGCAGCTTGCGCAATTTCTCGGCCGGGAGTTTCGTCAGGTCCTGCCCGTCGAACATCACGCGGCCGGACAGTTTCGCCTTCTTGGGCAACAGCTGCAGGATCGCGCGCGACAGCATGGTCTTGCCGCACCCGGACTCGCCGACGATGCCGAGCGTCCTGCCGGCGCCGACGGCGAGATCGACATGATCCACCGCCCGCAGATTGCCGCGCGGCGTCGGCAGGTCGACCACCGCATTCTCGACCGAGAGCAGCGTCCGGCTCATAGCGCCCCCTGCCTGGGATCGGTCAGCGCACGCATCGTATCGCCGATCAGGTTGAACGAGAGCACGGTCAGGAACATCGCGATCGCCGGAATGAAGGCGAGCCGCGGCGCCACCTCGAGGCTCTCACGCCCCTCCCCGATCATGCTGCCCCAGCTCGAGATCGGCGGCGGCACGCCGAGGCCGAGGAACGACAGCGAGCCCTCGACCACGATGGTGACGGCGACGCCGAGCAGAAAGAAGGCGAGCAGCGGCAGCATCACATTGGGCAGCAGCTCGCGCAGCAGGATGCGCGCATGCGTGGCGCCGAGCGCCTGCGCCGCGATGACGAATTCGCGCCGCGCCAGCGACAAGGTCGCCGCCCGCGCCACCCGCATGAAGGCTGGAATGCCGAGCACGCCGATGATGCAGGTCAGATTGAAGATCGACTGGCCGAGATAGGCGGTGACCGCAAGCGCCAGGATCAGCGGCGGGAACGCCAGCAGCACGTCCATGCTGCCGACCACGAAGGATTCGAAACGGCCGCGGAAATAGCCCGCGAGCATGCCGAGCGCGCCGCCGATGGTGACACCGATCATCGGTGCGCAGAGGCCGACGATCAGCGAGATGCGCGCGCCATAGATCAACCGCGACAGCTCGTCACGGCCGAGACCGTCGGTGCCGAGCCAATGCTCGGCGGAGATCGGCGCCCGCCGCTCCAGCATGTCCATGTCGGTCGGGCTCGGCAGCGGCAGCAGGTCGGCAAAGATCGCGACCGTGAACACCAGCGCCATCCAGCCGATCGCGATCCAGAACAGCATGCCGAGCCCGCGGCGGCGCCGAGCCGGCGTCGCACCGGCCTCTTCCTCGAGGCTGAGCTCAAGCGTGGCCATGGCGAATCCTCGGATCGAGAAGGGCGTAGAGCATGTCGACGATGAAATTCATGATCACGAAGCCCGCGGCAACCAGCAGCACCACGCCCTGCAGGATGATCAGATCGCGGGTATAGATCGCGCCGACCAGGAGGCGGCCGATCCCCGGCAAGGCGAAGATCGACTCGACGATGACGGCGCCACCGATCAGGCGGCCGATATTGATGCCGGTGATGGTGACGAGCGTCAGCGACGACGGCTTCAGTGCGTGCACGAACAGGATGCGCGACGGCTTGAGGCCCTTCGCCTTGGCGAGCGCGATGTAGTCCTCCTGCAGCGCCGCGATCATGTCGGAGCGCAGCACGCGCATGATGCCCGGCCATTCCGCAAGCCCGAGCGTCAACGCCGGCAGCACCATGAAGCGCAGATTGGCGACCGGGTCCTCGGTGAACGGCACGTAGCCGGTCGCCGGCAGCAGGCGCAGCTCGACCGCAAACAGATAGATCAGCAGGATCGCGGACAGGAAGGTCGGCACCGACAGCATGCCGAAGGCCGAGCCAGTCATGAAGCGGTCGAACGCGCTGCCGGCCTTGGCCGCGCAGGCGATCGCCAGCGGCACGCCGATCACGAGCCCGATCAGCTCGGCCAGGATCATCAGCTCGAACGAGACCGGGACGCGGTCGCTGACAGCCTGCAGCACCGTCTGCCCGGTGCGGAAGGATCGTCCGAAATCACCCTGCAGGATGTGCCACAGCCAGCCGAGGTAGCGCAGCCAGATCGGCTGATCGAGCCCCATGTCGTGACGCAGGGCCGCGACGTTCTCCGGCGTCGCCTGGTCGCCGAGGATCACATAGGCCAGATCGCCGGGCAACAGCGAGGCGATCACGAAAGTCAGGACCGAGACCGCGATCAGCACCGGTACCAGGTACAGGAGCCTGCGCGCGACGAAGAACAGCATGAAAGGCTATTCCTTCCAGGCGTCGGAGACGTCGAGCACCCCGTTGAACATCTTCGGCACGCCCTTCACCTTCGCGCTCGAGATTGCGTAGTAGGTGTTCTGGAAAGTCCAGAACCAGATTGCTTCCTTGTTGATCAGGCGGCTGATCGCGCAATAGTCCTCGGTGCGCTGGGCGACGTCGGCCGTGGTCCGCGCATGCTCCAGCAACCGGTCCAGCTCTGGATTGGAGTAGTTCGCGAGCGCCACCGGGCTGCCGGTGTGGAAATTGGCGTACATCTGCGGATCGGGATCGGCGAGATCGACGATGCGCCACGGCGTGAGCTGGAACTGGCGCATGAAGGCGCGCGGCGGAATGGTTGCCTGATCGACCTGCTCGATCTCCATGTTGGCGCCGATGCGCTTCCAGAATTGCTGCAGCACCTGGCCGCCGGTGCGGCCGCGCGGCGTCGCCGTGACCAGCATCTTGAATTCGACCGGCTTGCCGTAATCCTTGATCAACGCCTTGGCCTTTTCGACATCGTAGGGCAGCGCGCCGTCATCCTTGCACTTCACCCAGGACCCGTCGCCGTAGGGATTGCTGGCCGGTCGCGCCAGGCCATTGGTAATCGCCTGCGACATCTTCGTGCGGTCGAGCGCCATCACCAGCGCCTGACGCACGCGCACGTCGTCGAACGGCGGGACCTTGGTGTTGAAGGCAGCGACTGCAGCCCCCGAGCCTTCATAGGTATGCACGGTCAGGCTCGTGTCCTTGCGCGCCCTGATGATGTTGTCGGCATCGGCTTCGTCGTCCCAGATGATGTCGGCCTCGCCCGATTGCAGCGAGGCAAAGCGCGACTGTGCATCCGGCAAGGGCTTCAGGACGATGCGGTCGAGATACGGCTTGCCCTTGTTCCAGTAGTCCGGGTTCTTCTCGAGCACCATGCGGTCGCCGGCGGTCCAGGACTTCAGGATGTAGGGACCGGTGCCGACCGGGTTGCGGTTGTAGTCGTCGCCCTTGGTCTTCCATGCGGTCGGCGACTGCATGACGTTGTTGGAGCTTTGAATGGTCTGCGTCGCCGGGAAGTTCACGGCCGGGTCGCTGAAATTATAGACCACCGTCAGGTCGTCGACCGGGTTCACGCTGATGATGTTCGTGATGTAGAAGGCGCAACGGCATTTGTTGGCGGGATCCTTCTGGCGGTCGAAATTCTCCTTCACAGCCTTCGCGTTGAATGGCGTGCCGTCATGGAATTTGACGCCTGGCCGCAGCTTGATGGTCCAGGTCTTGAAGTCTTCCGAATGCTCCCATGACAGCGCGAGCTTCGGCTTCACCTCGCCCTTGTCGTCGAGTGTGGTCAGCGTGTCGAAGATTGCGGCCGCCGCGGTATTGGCTGAGGTGTCGTAGACGCCGACCTTGAGCGGGTCGAAGCCGGGAATGTCGAGTTCCTGGCCAACGTTGAGCGTGCCGCCCAGCTTCTGCGCATTGGCCGATGCAGCGAATGCCGCGGCACTGAATCCCGCCACAAGAAATATGCGCGCAACGGCGTGCGCGCGCCCGACCAGCTTCATCAATGCTCCCTCCCAGGTGGGCGACGTCCGGTGTTCCGGATCGTCGTCTGTTGGGCGGCAGATTGTCCGGAATCGCCGCGCGCGACAAGACCGTAATGCGGATGAAAAGCCGCAGGCTTAATGACGCGCCGTCTTTGCCGGTTGCGCCGCGAAGCCTGCGATCTGATCCTCGGAGAGCCCGATCTCCTTCAGATAGGACAGCGTGTGCTCGCCGAGCGTCGACATCCGCTTGCGCGCACCGACCGCAGCGCCGGACATGCGGAACGGCAGATTGAGCACCTTGAAGCTGCCGCCGCCGTCCGCAACCTCGGCCAGCGCGCCGCGATGGGCGATTTGCGGATCGGCGAGCGCCTCGCGCACGGTGCGATAGGCCGATGACGGCACGCCATATTCATTGAGTGCGGCAAGGCAGGCCTGCGTGCTGACCGAGCTCGACCACGCCTCCACGCCCTCCATCAGGCCCGCCCAGTTCTCCCGCCGATCGGAATATTTGGCGAAGCGCGGATCGGACACCCAATCGGGACGACCGATCACCTGCATCAGGTTCTGGAACGTCTTCTCGCTGGCGATCGCCACCATCACGTAGCCGTCGGTGGTCTCGATCGGGCCGAACATCGGGCGCTGGGTTTGCTTCACCTCGAATTGCGACCATTGCAACTCGTTCAGGGTCAGGCTCAGCATCGATTCCAGCATCGAGACGTCGATGTGCTGGCCCTTGCCGCTGGCGGCGCGCTGGTAGAGCGCCGCCGAGATCGCACCGAAGGCGTAAACGCCGGTCAGCACATCGGCGTGGTAGATGCCGCAATAATCCGGCCGGCTGCGGCCCGGTTGGTAGGCGAGATGCGCCATCTCGTAGCCCGAGGCGGCATGGATCACCGGCGCATAGGCCGGCAATTCCGCCGACGGGCCGGTCTGACCGTAGCCGGAGATCGAGCAAAAGATCAGTTTTGGATTGATGTCGCGGATAGAGGCATAGTCGAGCTTCAGCCGCCGCATCACGCCGGGACGGAAATTCTCCACCAGCACGTCGGCGGTGGCGATCAGCCGGCGCACGACTTCGACGCCGGCCGGCGACTTCAGGTCGAGCACGAGGCTGTTCTTGCCGATATTGAGCTGGCCGAACGCCGTCGAGCAATTGTTGCGCACCGGCGGCCGCGTCCGCATCGTCTCGCCCTCGGCGGGCTCGATCTTGATCACCTCCGCGCCCATGTCGGCGAGCATCCGCGTGCAATGAGGTCCGGCGATCGTGGTCGAAAAATCGAGCACGCGAAGGCCGTCGAAGCTCCGTGTCAAATTCCCCTCATCGTCAGCGGCTATGGTCGTCGGCAAGGCTTCCTCCACCTTCGTCATTGGTTGTTCGGCGTCGCGTGACCCTAAAGTGAGCCGCCGTGGCAGGAAAGCGTCTCGTCCAGACCGGGAGCGCGGGCCGTCTTGCATTTTACTCAAAGGCAGATTGGACCCGATCTTGCATAGCCATGTCACGGGCTGGAACGAGGGCGCTTGTTGAAGGTCTTATTCGTCACGACGGAGATGGACGATTTCGTCCGCGTGGGCGGGCTCGCCGCCGTTTCCGCCGCCCTTCCACGGGCGCTCCGCCCGTGGAGCGACGTCAGGATCATGCTTCCCGGCTACCGGGATGTGGTCGAACAGTTCACGCATATTGAAATCGTTGGGCAATGCCGAGCGCTCGCCGAGATGCCGGCCTGCACGCTCGGGCTTGCGTCGACCAGGGACGGACTTCCGGTCTATGTGCTGCTGTGCCCGCAACTCTACGAGAGGCCGGGCAATCCCTATGGCGATGAGTCCGGCCGCGACTGGCCCGACAACGACATCCGCTTCGGCCGCTTTGCCTCCGCCGCTGCCGAACTTGCAGCCGGGATGCTGGACAAGAATTGGGCAGCGGACCTCGTACACGCCAACGATTGGCAGGCGGCGCTCACACCGGCCTACCTCGCC
Organism: Bradyrhizobium sp. USDA 4502; assembly: GCF_054063355.1. Taxonomy (NCBI): domain Bacteria; kingdom Pseudomonadati; phylum Pseudomonadota; class Alphaproteobacteria; order Hyphomicrobiales; family Nitrobacteraceae; genus Bradyrhizobium; species Bradyrhizobium sp. USDA 4502. The sequence goes on along the minus strand of NZ_JBSSGF010000001.1, from coordinate 1,195,112 downwards.
TGGCGCAACGCGCGGATTCCGTCGATCCTCACCATCCACAATCTCGCCTATCAGGGCCTGTTTCCGAAGGACTCGCTGCGGCGGATCGGCGCACCGGAAAGCTCATTCCACATCGACGGGCTGGAGTTCTACGACAAGCTCTCCTTCCTCAAGGGCGGCCTCGTCTACGCCTCGCATCTGACTACGGTCAGCGCGACCTACGCCAGGGAGATCACAACCGCGGAGCTCGGCTGCGGTCTGGAAGGCCTGCTCCGCGTGCGCTCCGACGCCGACCAGCTGACCGGCATCCTGAACGGCATCGACGAGAGTTGGGATCCGCGCCATTGCGCGCAGCTCGCACAGCCGTTCGGCTCCGGCGACTGGAAGGGCAAGCAGGCCAACGCCGACTATGTCCGCCGCCAGTTCGGGCTTGCGGTCTCGCGCGGGCCGATCTTTGGCCTCGTCGCACGCCTCGTGCATCAGAAGGGCGTCGACCTCGTGCTATCCGCCGCCGACGAGATCGTCAGGGACGGCGGACAGATCGTCGTCACCGGCAGCGGCGAGCCGGCCATCGAGGATGCGCTGGTGGCCGCGCATCGCCGCCGGCCCGATGCGATCGGCGTGATCATCGGCTTCAACGATGGGCAGGCGCGCCGAATCTTCGCCGGCAGCGATTTCACCCTGATGCCGTCGCGCTTCGAGCCCTGCGGCCTCAGCCAGATGTATGCGCAGCGCTTCGGCTCGCTGCCGATCGGCCACCAGACCGGCGGGCTTGCGGAAACCATCGCCGACGGCGAGACCGGCTTCCTGTTCGCGCAGCCGTCGGCGGAATCCTTCCTCGGCGGCGTCAGGCGCGCCTTCGACGCCTACCGCGCCAAGGACCGGCTCAACGCCATGCGCTCCAGCGCGATGGCCAAGTCCTACAGCTGGGACCTGTCGGCCGCCTGCTATGGTGCGCTGTACAAAAGGCTGATCATGCCGCGCGTGATGGCGTAGGCGGCTCGCCTCGCGGGCTTGTGAAGCCCGGCGGTTGTGGGATCCCACCGGCCCGGTAACAATCGGGTCATTGCACCGAACCTTTCAGGCAATCACGTCGCCACACGGCTGGACGACGACGCATGCGTGAAATTGCGAATGATGACTTTTGGCCAAACGCGATTGCGATGGAGGAACATCATGGACGTCAACGAAGAGCGCCTCAATTCATTCATGGGAAAGATGATCGGCGATGTCGGCGCGGCGATGAATGCCTCGTTGATGCTGCTGGGCGACAAGCTCGGGCTGTACAGGGCCCTCGCGCAGGGCGGGCCGATGAATGCCGCGGCCCTGGCCAAGGCAACGGGAACGGCCGAGCGCTACATCCAGGAGTGGCTGTCGGCGCAGGCGGCCTCCGGCTACATCGAGTACGACAAGGCATCCGGAAAATTCTCGATGCTGCCCGAGCAGGCGCTCGCGCTGGCCGACGAGGACAGCCCGGTCTTCCTCGGCGCCGTCGGAAGCCTGGTCGGCGCGACCTTTCTCGACGAGCCAAAAATTACCGACGCCTTCAAGACCGGCAAAGGCGTCGGCTGGAACAGGCGCAGCGAGTGCCTGTTCTGCGGCACCGCCCGCTTCTTCCGCACCAGCTACAAGCACTATCTGGTGCAGGAATGGCTGCCGGCGCTCGAGGGCGTCGTCGACAAGCTGAAGAAAGGCGCCGTCGTCGCCGACGTCGGCTGCGGGCACGGCGTCTCGACGCGATTGATGGCGGAGGCGTTTCCAAAATCAACCTTCTACGGCTTTGATTATCACGAGGGCTCGATCGAGGCGGCGCGGAAGTCCGCGCGGGAGGCGGGATTGTCGGACCGCGTTCATTTCGAAACGCATTCCGCCAAGACATTCCCGGCCAAGGGCTATGACCTCGTGTGCTTCTTCGACTGCCTGCACGACATGGGCGATCCGGTCGGCGCCCTCAAGCATACCCGCTCCACCCTCGCCGACGACGGCACCTGCATGCTGATCGAGCCGTTCGCCAACGACCGGCTCGAGGACAACCTCAATCCGATCGGGCGCGTCTACTACGCCGCCTCGACGATGATCTGCACGCCGGCGTCGCTGGACCAGGAGGTCGGGCTCGCGCTCGGCGCGCAGGCCGGAGAGGCAAGACTGCGCGAGGTGGCGCGCCAAGGCGGCTTCTCGCGGTTCCGCCGCGCCGCGGAGACGCCGTTCAACCTGATCCTGGAAGCTCGCCCGTAAGATGGGCAACCGCACAATGCGATTGGGCGGCGGCATCACGCCGCCGCCCAACGCTGCAATGCCGATCTGACGCCGCGGCCGCTCGTTGCGGCCTGCGTCCTCGACGCTCCGTTACCAGTCCTGTTGCGATTGCCAGAAGTACTGGCCGCCGCGCCGGCGCGGATTGGCCGCTTGCGGATTGCCGTAAATCTGGGGATTGCTGTATTGGGGACTGCCATACGGGGTGCCGTATTGGGTGCCCGATTGGGGATTCCAGCTGCGCTGAGAGAAGAAGCCGAAACCGTCGTCGTCCCTGCTCGCAACCATGTCGTCGGTCATCATGGGCCGGGTCGGCTTGCGTGTGATGAAACCGCCCTGGGGCTGGTTGCTCAGAACCGCGACGAACTCGGTGCGATAGTTGGTCTCGGCGCTCAATGGCTCGTCCGAGATGATGATCGAAGAGCGCGCAACGGCGGTCGTCGCGATGCGATCCAGCACATCCTGCGGGATGGTGACACGATCGAGCGCATTCCTGGCGTTGTCGCCATCGTCGATCGACACCTCGGTCCAGCGCAGGCCGCCGGCGTCGTTGCGCGCCATCGCCGTGTAGATGTGCGTGCCGATCGGTTTGTCCGGATCGCGGATGGTTACGGGAACCTCGATGCTCGAGTCGAACACCTCGCCGCCATCAGCCCATGGCTTGTGGGTGTTGCGCCGAACGTAAAGCTTCTGCGTCGCGCGGCTGATGTAGACGGACACCGGCTCCAGCGCGAGCTTCGCCTCGGTCGCCGCCTTCTGGGTATCCGCCTTCTTGGTCTCGGCCGCCTTGGCGGCGTCCTTGGCGGCGGCTGCGGCGTCGAGCTTCGGCTTGGCGTCGCCCTGGGCGGCCTCGAACTGCGTGGTCGCTTCGGCGGCCTTGGCCACCGCCTTCTGCTTCAGATCCTCGGCGCGCGCCTTGGCCTGGTCGGTCTTGGCCGCAGCGAGCGTCTTGTCGGCCAACGCAACCGCAGCGTCGGCACGGGTCTTGATCTGCTGCAATTTGCGCAGCGACGCAGGCGTGAACAGTGCGGCCTCCTTGGTCGCGGCTATCGAAACCTTCTTCGCCTCGTCGGCCGCCTTGGCGGCATCCGCGGCCTCGCGGCCGAGCTTCTCGGCGCGCGCTGGCGCCGCCGCAATGGCTTGCGCGTTCGGCACGAACAGCGCCGGATGGGTGAAATCGACCGGGGCCGGATCGTTCGGCGCGATGATCACCCGCATGCCGATCCTGGTCTTGTCGAACAGCTTCTCGGCAAAATCGTAGGGCATCCGCACGCAGCCGTGGGAGGCCGCATATCCCGGCAGCGGTCCGCCATGCAGCGCGATGCCGTTCCAGGTGATGCGCTGCATGTTGGGCATCCAGGCATCGTCATAGAGGGTCGAGTGGTGGTCCTTGTCCTTCTCGATCAGCGCAAAGACGCCGGCCGGCGTCTCGCGTCCCTTGACACCGCTCGACACCGGCGCCCGGTAGATCCAGCCCTCGGCGTCGTAGAGCGTCACCTTCTGGGCCTTGATCGACACGATCGCCATGATCGGCTCGCCAGCGGTGCGCGGCGCGGTCGCCTCGACGGCTGCCGCGGGACGCTGCTCTTTCGCCGCGACGCCGCCGGTCAGTGACGCAAGTGTGACCATCGCTGCGAAAGTCACAAAGGCGGGTTGGCCCCAACGCCGCATCGCTCCGGTGGTTTGCGCCGTCGTCGTTCGATGTACCATGCCGCTCCTCGGTCGAAATGCCTGCCCGCGCTCCGTCAATCCCGTACCAGACCGCGATTTTGGATTGATTAATCGCCGCCACGGTCCAACGCGCGAACTCGCTCCTGGGGACCATCGGACTCGTTCCAGCAGCAAATCACTTATGTATTCACTCATATATGACGGCACATGCAGGAGAAAGGGTGCCGCGCAGCAAAACCGGCCGGTAGCCGCATCCCGGGTCTGGTCGGCGGCCCAATTGTGCCGCGGTTGCGCCCTGCCATCATGCCGTCCGCCGCGTTTCCGGCATCACCAGCCAGACCACGAACAGCCCGAATGCGGCGATCCCGGCCAGCCCCATGAAGGCCGTGCTGCTGCCGAGCTTGTCGCTGACATAGCCAGCCAGCACCGTGCTGAGCGACGCGCCAATGCCGACCGCGGTGCCGACAATGCCCTGCGCGAGATTGAAATGGCCGCTGCCGAAGGCGATGTCGGCCACGATCAGCGGCACCATCACGCTGAAGATCGCCGCGGTGATGCCGTCGAAAATCTGCACGATGACCAGCAGATAGGGATCACGCACGGTTGCAAACAAAAGGCCGCGGACCGCCAGCGCGACGAATGCGATCAGGAGCAGCGGCCGCCGGCCCCGGATCTGGGCTATGCGGCCGACCGAGGGCGAGGACAAAGCGACGATCGCCTGCGGCACAATGATGCAGGCCGCGATCAGGACCGGCGCCCATTGGCTCGACCGTGTCGTCACCACGCCCGCCATCAAGGGCAGCATCGCGGCATTGGCGAGTTGGAACAGCATCATCGCGCCGGCAAAGATCAGGAGCGGCCGCTGCCGCACCAGCGCGAACACGCTGGTGGCGCGCTTGTCGGGGACTTCCCGTTTCACCTCGCCATGGGCCTGCGCGATGTCGATCTCGCGCTCGCGGATCCGGGCCAGCGACAACAGCGTCGGGATCGCCAGGATGAAGGTGACGAGGAACACCGAGCGGCTCGACAGCAGATAACCGCAGGCGCCCATCAGTGCCGCGGCCGAGCCGCTGCCGAGCGAGGCGAAGCGCGCATTGCGGCCGAGTCGCTCGCCGATCGCAAGCGGCCCGACCAGACCAAGGCTGATCGCGGCGATCGCTGGACCGAGCACGCAGCTTGCTAGCGCGTGCAGCGTCGCGGCGAGCGTCACCACGGGAAAGATCGGCCAGAGCGCATAGGCCAGCGCGCTGGCGCCGATCGCGGCCACCGCGCAGCCCGCAACGACCCGCTCCGAGCGCGCCGCATCGACGATCGCTCCGCCGGGCATCTGGCCCAAGAGGCCGATGATGCCGCCGATCGAGAGCACGAAGCCGATCTCGACCTGGGTCCATTTCTGCGTCGTCAGATAGACCGCGACGAACGGGCCGAAGCCGGTCTGCACGTCGGCCAGGAAGAAGATGAACCAGTCGAGGCCGCGCTGGCTTTCCCGCGACGGCCCGCGCGGTTCCTCCGGAGTGGGCTGATCGGGGACAATTGACACAACGTTGGTGCTGCCGGCTGATCGCTCGCCACGATCGTCGCCAACCGTCTCTAAAGAAGAGTTCGGACGCGCGACCAGCTCTACCCCCCTAATGTTCGTAATCCCATGGATGCAGGCTTCCCGCCGCCCCCAGCACGATCAGCGGCGTATCTTCCTTGTACTCCGGCGCAGCGCTCACCTGCTGCTTGTTGAGGTCCAGCGTGATGCTGTCGCTCTTGCTGGAAACACCGGCGAAACGCAGCGCGTTCCAATCGACCACGATCTTGCGGCTGCCGACGCCGAGGAAGCCGCCGAAATCGATCACTGCGGCGCGGACCTTGCCGTCGCGGTCGACAATGACGTCGACGATACGGCCCATGTTCTCATTGGCGGAACTGCGAACGTCGCGCCCGAGAATGCCGTGCGCATCGCGAGCACCGATCACGGTCACCGACGGCGGCGGCGACGGTTCCTTGGACGATTCCTTTGAGGGCTCCTTCGGCGTCGCAGAGGCTGCTGGCGGCGCCTGGGCTGCCGGCGGCGCAGGAGTTGCTGGCGTTGCTGGCGGCGCCTGCACGGCCGGCGGCGATGGTGCAGGCGCCGGCGCTTCGTCGTCGGCGGCCCGGACACCCGCGCATGCCAGCAGCGCCGCTGCGACCAGCATCATCATCCTCGGACGCATGTTACTCTCCCCGCGATTTCCCGGCGCACGCATGCCGCGCGACGACGCTCAATGCGTCAGCACGATAGACACCTGGATCTGGCCGCGCGTTCGCAACACTTCGAGCGACACCTCGTCGTCATGGCGGCGCAGCCTCAGATCGACACTGGAAGCGCCGAGCCTGAGGTCGCGCAGCACCACGTCGTTGAGGAACTCCGGCAGCCGCGGATCGCGCAAGCGAATCTCGCCGCGCGCGGTGTCGAACTCGAGGCCGAGCGCAGCCTCCAGCAGCGTGAACGGCGTCGCGCTCGCCCAAGCCTGCGGTGCACAGGCCACGGGATAGAGCACCGGGCCGCGCCGGCGCTCGCGGCGGAAGCCGCAGAACAATTCCGGCAGCCGCCGCAGTTCCATATAGCTCGCGGCGTCGAACAGGCCCTTGAACAGATGCGCGACCGAATGCTTGAGGCCGTAGCGGGCAAATCCGAGCGCGATCAGCGCATTGTCATGCGGCCAGATCGAGCCGTCGTGATAGGACATCGGGTTGTAGCGCACTTCGCCCGCGGCGACGGTGCGGATGCCCCAGCCCGAAAAGAACTTCTGGCTCATCAGGTCGGCGGCGACCCGTCGCGCGCGGTCTTCCCGCACCATGCCGGAAAACAATGTCTGGCCGGCATTCGAGGTGCGCACCTTGCACGGCTGCTTGGCGCCGTCGAGCGCGACCGCATAGGTGCCGAGCTCCTCGCACCAAAATGCTTCCTCGAACCGCTCGCGCAGCCGCTCGGCCTCGGCTTCCAGCTTCGCAGCCTTGTCGGCAAAGCCGAGCTTGCGCGCCGCGCGCGCGGCAAGCTGCTTGCCGGCAAACACGTAGCCCTGCACTTCCGCCAGCGCGATATTGCCCTCGGCAAGCGTTCCGTCGGCGTGGAAGATGGCGTCGAACGAATCCTTCCAGCCTTGATTGCGCAGCCCCTCCTCGGTGGCGCGCTGATATTCGACGAAGCCGTCACGATCGGGATCGCCCGGGCCGTCGATCCATTGCAAGCCGGCCTCGACCGCGGGCCACAGCTCGCGCAGCGTGTCCAAATCGCCGGTGCGCTCCAGATAGAGCCCGGCGAGCAGCACGAACAGCGGAGTCGAATCGACGCTGCCGTAATAATGCGCGAACGGCACCTCACGAAGCGCGGCCATCTCGCCACCGCGCATCTCGTGCAGGATCTTGCCAGGCGCGGCATCGGCCAGCGGATCGACCGCCTTGGCCTGGAACAGCGCGAGCCGCTTCAGCACGCCCTTGGCGATCCGCGGATCGACCCACAGCATCTGCAACGCGGTGATCAGTCCGTCTCGGCCGAACGTCGTCGAATACCAGGGAATGCCGGCATAGGGGTAACGGCCCTGCGGCGTCTCCGTCATCAGCATGTTGAGGTCGGCCATCGCCTGGCACAGCACCTCGTTGAAGATGTTGTTCGAGGTTTCGATGCTGGCTGCGCCGGCCGACGAGGTCCGCATCTCGCGGCGGTGCGCCAGCAGCCCGCGGAAGAACGGCACCGGCTTCTGCATGATCGGCTTGTTGCAGGAGACCGCGACGAACAGCGACGTGACCTGCCCGGGCTCGAGATCGAAATGATAGGTCGCCGCGTTGACCGACAGCCGCGTCGGCCGCGGATCGAAATGCAGCGCGGTGATCCGCGTCTGCTCGTCGAGGCCGCAATATTCCAGCACCACGTCGGTCGGGCCGAGCAGCTTGCTCGAACCGATGCCCCGCCGCGGCCGGCGCTCGCCGCGCACCTCGAACAGATCGGCAAAGTCGTTGTCGAACAGCAGCGTGAGATCGAAGCTCGCGGCATGGTCGCCGTGATTCTGCAGGCCGATGCGCTGATAGGCCGTGCCGCGCCACAGGAAGATCGAGCGCACGATGTGCAGCGTGTCCTTCGGCAGCGTGAGGCGGTCGTCGCGATAGACGTCGGAATTGGTAAGGTCGACCGTCAGCGCCGAATTGTCGTCGCGCATGTTGGAGCCGAGCAGGAGCGGCTGCACGTCCTCCAGCACCATTTCCAGCCGCGCCAGGTAGCGGGTGTCGGCGTTGAACAGGCCGTCCGGCCCGCCGGCCGAGGCGCCGATGTCGCCATGGCTGTCGAGCACGATGAAGGTGTCGTCATGCTTGAGCGAGCGCCGCGGCCGCGCCGCGGGCCCGGTCATCGGAATGTAGAACGGCGATTCGGCGACGTGCTCCGTGATGCGAGCGGTGATGATCTGCGTAACGACGTCAGCTGCCATCTGAACCTCTGGCGACTTTGCTTGGCCCGTATCCTGGTTCGAACGAACGCACCGGAACGCACAAACGCACTTGACGACGCGGGGTCAGGCCGCGCTGGTGGAAAGGCGGCCCATCTCGCGCGCGACCAGGTCGCGGTAGGGGCCCCTTCCCTTCACGAGGATATCGGGCGGACCGTCCTCGACGATCCGGCCGCCCTGCAGCACAAGCACGCGGTCGAAGCTGCGCAACGTCGCGAGGCGGTGCGCGATCGCGACCACGGTACGCCCGCGCATCAGCCGCGACAACGCCTCGCGGATCGCCTCCTCGGAGTCGGCATCGAGCGCCGCGGTGGCCTCGTCGAGCAGCAGGATCGGCGCATCCTTCAGGAAGGCGCGCGCGATCGCGATGCGCTGGCGCTGGCCGCCGGAGACCTTGACGCCGCGATCGCCGACGATGGTGTTCATGCCCTCGGGCAAAGTTTCGATGAAGTCGCAGCGCGCCGCGATCGCCGCCCGCAGCACCTCGTCGTCGGTGGCGTCCGGCCGGCCGTAGCGGATGTTCTCCAGGATCGAACGGTGGAACAGCGAGATATCCTGCGGCACCACCGAGATTGCCGCGCGCAGGCTCTGCTGGGTGACGCGCGAGATGTCCTGGCCGTCGACGGTGATGTTGCCCTGCTCAACGTCGTAGAAGCGCTGCAGAAGGGTAAACAGTGTTGACTTGCCGCCACCGGAGTGGCCGACCAGGCCGACCCGCTGGCCGGGCTGGATGCGCAGGCTGAAGCGCTCGAACACCTGCAGGCCGCCGGGATAGCGGAACGAGACATTGTTGAAGGCGATCGCGGCGCCGCTCTTCACCAGCGCCTCGGCCTCCGGATGGTCCTTCAGCTCGTGCGGCTGCAACAGCGTCGCCAGCGCCTCGGTCAGGCGCGCGACATGCTGGGTGACGTCGACCAGCGCGACCGCGAGATCGCGGGTGGCGCTGAGGATCGAGATGCCGAGCGTGCAGACCAGCACCACGTCGCCGGTGGTCGCCGCGCCCTGCTGCCAGAGACTGAGCGCCCAGGCCAGCATCGCGATCGTCAGGATGACGGTCACGCCGGCGTGAATGAGACGAAGCTTCTCGAGGTAGCGCAGGGAACGGCCACGCGCGACGAGTTCCCGATTGACGGTCGCATCGAAGCGTTCGTGCTCATAGCCGAGGCCGCAGAACGCGCGTACCAGCGGCAGGTTGTTGATGACGTCGACCATTTCGCCGTCCACGGCAGCAGCCCTGTTGGCGAAATCGTCATGCAGCGGCCGGCCGGCGGCGGCGATGCGGAACATGGCCACCACCATGGTTCCCGCGATCAAGATCAGCACTGCTGACATTGTCACGCTGACTGTTCCAACCAGGGCGATCGCCGCGAAGGTCGCGATGCAGGGCGGCAACACGTTCCATACGAACATATTCTCGACGGTGAACACCGCGTTCGAGGTCGCCGTGATCCGGCTGGTCAGCATGCCCGGCAGCCGGTCCGTGAAATAGCTCGGCGCGTGGCCGGTGAGATGGCGGAACATGTCGCGGCGAAGATCGCCGGTGACGCTGACAAAGGTGTAGCTCGCGGTCCAGCTCGCGATCCGCCACAGGAAGTTGTCGGCTGCAATCAGTGACATGAGCAGAGCGAATGCCAGCCATACGCCGTTCGCGGCCGACGGCCCTGCCGACAGCGCATCGACCAGATTCTTCACGCCGTATTGCGTGCCTACCGAGCAGGCAACCGCCGCAACAACGGCTGACAAAATCACAACATGCGACGGCAGACGCCGGCGCAGATAGCGCAACACAAAGGGAAACGGACGATGCGCGTATCCTGACAGATGGTCCATGACGTCCTGCAAAGCTGTTGAAGGTGAACGAGAAAATTCTAGTCGAAGCTCTCGCGCACGATGACGTGAAGGGCGGCGGTGGGATTCCTTGATGCAGCCATCACTGCGCAACAATTTTGCAACGCTGGCATAGGCAAAACCGTGTTGGAGCGTGATGGCATCAGCAAGACCACAGTGTGATCGAAGAAAGAAGCGGCAGATCTCCCACATCTAAGGAACCTCGCACGTGCGAGAACGTTCCCGTCTTTGGCATGTCGGTGCCATCTGAGGGCTGAGGGTAGTTCATTCCACATTACAAACAGGAGACGGAGAGATGCGCATCGCGCAGGTTGCCCCGCTGACGGAGGCTGTTCCCCCCAAGCTCTACGGCGGCACCGAACGGGTCGTGCACTGGCTGACCGAAGAACTTGTAACACTTGGACATGACGTGACGTTGTTCGCCAGTGGCGATTCTCAAACCTCCGCGAAGCTCGATGCGACCTGGCCGAAGGCACTGCGGCTCGACGGCTCGGTCCGCGATCCCAATGCGCTCCACATGGTGATGCTGGAACGCGTGCGGCAGAAGGCCGACGACGAGGAGTTCGACTTCCTGCACTGCCATCTCGACTATTATCCGTGGTCGCTGTTCGCGCGGCAGCCGACGCCGTTCGTCACCACATTGCACGGACGGCTCGACCTGCCGGAGCATCAGCCGGTCTTCAACACCTTCCCGAAGATTCCGGTGATCTCGATCTCCAACGCGCAGCGGCGGCCGGTGCCGCAGGCGCATTGGGTGCGCACCATCCATCACGGCCTGCCGGAGAATCTGCTGACGCCGCAACCGGCGAAGCCGTCTTATCTCGCGGTACTCGGGCGCATCGCGCCGGAGAAAGGCGTCGATCGCGCGATCAAGATCGCAACCCGCTGCGGCATTCCGCTGAAGATCGCGGCCAAGGTCGATCGTGCCGACCAGGAATATTACGATGAGTTGATCAAGCCGCTGATCACCAGCAACCCGTTGGTCGAGTTCATCGGCGAAATCAGCGACCGCGAGAAGCCGGATTTTCTCAGCGGCGCGATCGGGCTCCTGGTTCCGATCGACTGGCCGGAGCCGTTCGGCCTCGTGATGATCGAAGCGATGGCCTGCGGCACGCCCGTCATCGCCTATAACCGCGGCTCGGTGCCGGAGATCATCGAGGATGGCCTGACCGGCTTCATCGTCGAGGACGAGATCAGTGCGATCTCCTCCGTCGGCCGCCTAGGAACGCTCAATCGCGACGCGATCCGCAAGCAGTTCGAGACCCGCTTCACCGCGCGGCGCATGGCGCTCGACTATCTCGCCGCCTTCCGCGGCCTGATGGAAGCCGAGCCGCGCTTCAAACTGGTGGCCAGCGCGGAGTAGCAGTTGCAGCAGCCGATCGAATGATCCGGCGGGCCGGCCGGCACCATCCGTGCCGGTTCGTCGGGTCGTTCGATTGTCAATAATACCGTCGTGCGCGGCGGCAACTCTCACGCAGCAAAACACTCCGCATGCGCGCGTCGCGCGATTGCTGCGACGCACCAGCGATGACAGGTTTCCCCATGAGTTCGGCTGATATCGCCTTTGCGAATGCCGAATTACGTGCTCTTATGCGCCGCGCTTGAGCAAAAAATAATAAGCGAGCGGACGGAGCAACCGTGCCGTGATCGCGCAGGGGGGAACGCCATGACAGGGGACCGCAAGCCGTCGGCCATTAATAATGCCGCACCGACCAGAGCCTCACAAAACAAGCTGAACCGCCGCAAATTCCTCGCCAAGACCGGCGGCGTGCTGGCGGCAGGCGCGTTCGGCGCCGTTCCGCTGCGCGGCTGGGCGGCCGACCCGATCAACATCGGCGCACTCTATCCGACCACCGGCAGCATGGCGCAGATTGGCGTCGGCTGCGTGGCTGCGGCCAAGCTCGCGGTCGACATGGTCAACGAGGCCGGCGGCATCAAGTCGCTCGGCGGCGCCAAGCTCAACCTCATCGTCTCGGACGTGCAGAGCGACACCACGGTGACGCGCACCGAGACCGACCGCCTGATCACGGGCAACAAGCTGTCGGCGATCCACGGCTGCTATGCCAGCGCGCTGACCTTGATCGCGAGCGAAGTCTGCGAACGGGCGAAGGTCCCGATCATCACCGGATCGAGCTCCGACCAGCTCAACAAGGGACGCACCTACACCTTCACGCCGTTCGCGCGCGCCTCGCAGTTTGCCAAGGCGCAGCTGCAGATGGCCAAGCTGGTCAGCGAGCAGGCCAAGGTCGCCGTAATCTTCGAGAACACCGCGTTCGGCACCTCGACCTCGAACGGGCTGAAGGAGCTGGCGCCGGGCGAAGGCGTCGAGATCGTGATGTTCGAGCCCTATTCGGCTGGCTTCACCGACGCGAGCCCGCTGATCAACAAGGTCAAGGCCTCCGGCGCCAACACGCTGTTCTCGCTGTCCTATCTCAACGACCTCATCCTGATCGTGCGCACCGTAAAGCAGGTCGGGCTCAACATCGCGATCAACGGCGGCTCCGGCGGCTTCGTGATGCCGGACTTCTACAAGAATGTCGGCAATGCCGCCGAGGGGCTGCAGGGCGTTGCGCACTGGAACCACGACGTCAGCGACGACGCGCAGAAGGTGAATGTCGAATTCAAGAAGCGCACCGGCGAGTTCGCGTTCGAATATGCCGGCGGCCTGGTCGCGCAGACCTTCATGCTGGCCGACGCGCTGGAGCGCGCCGCCTCCGCTGATCCCAAGAAGGTACGCGAGGCGCTTTCGACGCTCGATGTCTCCTCGGGCTTTGCTGCGATGGCGCCGGGCGGCAAGGTGAAGTTCGGGCCGGACGGCAAGAACGTCTACGGCCGCCCGGTCGGCGTGCAGTGGCAAAACACCGATCTCGTCAGCGTCTTCCCGAAGGAAGACGCCCGCGCCCCGCTGATGAAGACCTGAGCCGCGGTCGCATCGCATGTGGGAGACACTGGCCCAGGCCGTGATCAACGGCCTGCTCATCGGCGGCATCTACGCGCTTGTCAGCATCGGCGTCACGCTGATCTTCGGCGTGGTCAAGATCGTCAACTTCGCCCAGGGCGAGTTCGTGATGATCGGGATGTATATCTCGTTCTTCCTCGCCACCCAGTTCGGCATCGATCCGCTGGTCTCGCTCGTGGTCTCGATGCCGGTGCTGTTCGTCGCCGGCGTCCTGATCCAGCATTTCCTGATCCGCAGGGTGCTGGGGCCGAACGACATGCCGCAGATCTTCCTGACCTTCGCGCTGTCGCTGTTGCTGCTCAATCTCTCGCTGATGTTGTTCAGCGCCAATTACCGCACAGTCCACACGTCCTATTCGGATGCGGCGTGGCATATCGGCGGGCTGTACATCCCGGTGGCGAAACTGATCGCCTTCGCGGTCGCGATGGCGCTGAGCGGGCTGCTGTGGGTATTCCTGCACACCACCGATCTCGGCCGCGCGATGCGCGCCGCATCGCAGAACCGCGACGTCGCGATGCTGATGGGGATCAATCCGAACCGCGTGTTCGCGGTCGCGTTCGGCACCGCGCTGGCGCTCGCGGGCGCCGCCGGCTCGCTGCTGATGCCGTTCTATTCAGCCTATCCATTCGTCGGCCAGGTGTTCGTGCTGATGGCGTTCGTCGCGGTCGTGATGGGCACGCTCGGCAATGTGATGGGCGCGCTGATCGCAAGCCTGATGATGGGCGTCGCGGAATCGCTCGGCATCCAGTTCGTCGGCGCCGATTCCGGCTTGATCGTGGTGTTCGCGCTGCTGCTGCTGACGCTCGCGTTCAGGCCGAGCGGGCTCGGCGCCAGGAGGGGCCGGTGATGCAGACGTCCAGCAACTTCAAATGGCTGTGGCTCGCGATCGGGGCGGTCGTCATGCTCGCCTTGCCCCAGCTCGTCACCTCATCGTTCGCGATCGACATCTTCATCCGCATCCTGCTGTTCTCCTTCATCGGCGTCGCCTGGAACCTGATGGGCGGCTACGCCAAGCAGCTGTCGCTCGGCCACGCCGCCTATTTCGGGCTCGGCGCCTACACCTCCACCATCATGCAGGTGAACTACGGCATCTCGCCCTGGATCGGGATGATCGCGGGCGGCGTGGTCGCGATGCTCGCAAGCCTGCCGATCGGCTGGCTCTGCTTCCGCCTGCGCGGCCCCTATTTCACCATCGCCACCATCGCGACCGCCCAGGTGCTGATGCTGATCTTCCTCAAGTTCCGCGACTTCGCCTGGGGCGCCGAAGGCACCACGATCCCGAACCTCGGCAGTGCGCCGTTGATGATGCAGTTCGAGGAAAAGTCGTCGTACTATTACGTCGTGCTCGGCCTGCTCGTGGTCGGGCTGTGGATCACCCACAGAATCGAGAAATCCTGGATCGGCTACTATCTCGTCGCGATCGGCGAGGATGAGGACGCCGCCGAGGCGGTCGGTGTCAACGCGCCGAAGGTCAAGCGCGACATCTACATGATCAGCGCGTTCCTGACCGCGCTCGCCGGCACCTTCTACACGCAATACATCTACTTCATCGATCCCGCGACCGCGTTCAGCTTCAGCGTCTCGATCGAGGCGGCGCTGGTGACGATCGTCGGCGGCATCGGCACGCTGTGGGGACCGGTGATCGGCACCGTGCTGCTGGAGACCACGTCGGCGCTGCTGCAAAGCTGGCTCGGCAGCTCGGTCGGCGGCATCCAGCTCACGGTCTACAGCCTGATCCTGATGGCTGTCATCCTGTGGCGGCCGACCGGACTGATCGGGTTCGCGACCGACATCTATCACCGCACCGCCCGGCGCAAGCCGGCGCGCGCCTGAGGTCGTCGCGATGGCAGAAGCACTCGTCATCAAGGGTCTCAGCAAGCGCTTTGGCGGCCTGCGCGCCGTGCAGGACGTCAGCTTCACGGTGCAGGAGAACGAGACGGTCGCGCTGATCGGGCCGAACGGCGCCGGCAAGACCACGAGCTTTCATTTGATCACGGGATTTCATCGGCCGGATTCCGGCTCGGTGCTCGCCTTCGGTCACGAGATCGTGGGGCTCAAGCCGCATGATGTCTGCGCGCTGGGCCTTGCCCGCACCTTCCAGGTGGCAAAGCCGTTCGGCGCGATGACCGTGCTCGCCAATGTGATGACCGGCGCGTTCCTGCGCGACCGGCATATTGCGGCCGCGCGCAACAAGGCGCTCGAGGCGATCGAGTTCGTCGGCCTCTCCGCCAAAGAGCAGACCCCGGCCAAGGACCTCACCACCATCGACCAGCGCCGGCTGGAAATGGCCCGCGCGCTGGCAACGCGGCCAAAGATCCTGCTGCTCGACGAGGTGATGGCCGGACTCAACCCGGCCGAGATCGACCAGGCGGTGGCGCTGGTGAAGAAGCTCTCCGCCAGCGGCCTGACCATCGTGATCGTCGAGCATGTGATGCGCGCGATCATGGCGGTGGCTCGCCACATCGTGGTGCTCGACCACGGCCAGAAGATCGCCGAGGGCGCGCCGAAGGAGATCGTGGAGAATCCGGAAGTGATCCGCGCCTATCTCGGCTCCTATGTGCATCCGCCGGCGCAGGGAGACGCCCATGCTTGAGCTCTCCCGGGTCAGCGCCAGCTACGGCTCGGTCCCTGCGATCACCGATGTCAGCATCTCCATTGGCGAAGGCGAAGCCGTCGGCCTGTTAGGCGCCAACGGCGCCGGCAAGAGCACGACGCTGCGCGCCGTCTCCGGCCTCGTCAAGCTGTTCGGTGGCAAGGTCACGTTCGACGGCGTCGATCTCGCCACGCTGCCACCCTACCGGATTCCCGAGCTCGGCATCGCGCATGTCCCGGAAGGCCGCCAGGTGTTCCCGGAAATGACGGTGCAGGAGAATCTCGAGATCGGCGCCTACACGCCGAAGGCCAAGGCGGATCGCGCGCGCACGATGGAGCTCGTCTACAGCATCTTCCCGCGGCTCGCCGACCGCAGGAAACAGCTCGCCGGCACCATGAGCGGCGGCGAGCAGCAGATGGTCGCGGTCGGCCGCGGGCTGATGCTGAAGCCCCGCCTGCTAATGCTGGACGAGCCCTCGCTCGGCCTCGCGCCTGTCATGACCGACGTGACCTTCGAGAAGATCGGCGATATCCACAAGATGGGCACCGCGATCCTCTTGGTCGAGCAGAATGTCAGCCGCGCGCTGTCACTGGTGCAGCGCGCCTATGTGCTGGAA
Organism: Bradyrhizobium sp. USDA 4502; assembly: GCF_054063355.1. Classification (NCBI taxonomy): domain Bacteria; kingdom Pseudomonadati; phylum Pseudomonadota; class Alphaproteobacteria; order Hyphomicrobiales; family Nitrobacteraceae; genus Bradyrhizobium; species Bradyrhizobium sp. USDA 4502. Next base: position 1,178,724 of record NZ_JBSSGF010000001.1, on the reverse strand, counting down.
AGCGGCAACGTGATCATGCAGGGCACCAGCGCCGAGCTCGCGGGCAACAAGCAGGTGCAGGCGGCGTATCTCGGGATTTGAGGCATCGTCTGCCAACCCGTCATCCTGAGAGCCTGACTGAAAAATGGGTGAGTGATCTCAGTGGGGTGTGATTCCATCGGATTTGCAAAGATTCGAGGGAGAGCACGATGCCCTGGACCAAGATCACTCGGGAGCAATATCGGCGGGACGATCTGCGTTATGCAAGCGATATGACCGATGCGGAGTGGGCGCTGATCAGACGCCTGTTGCCGCGAGCGAACCGGCGCGGCCGGCCGCGTAAGACGGAGCTGCGTCGTGTGATCGAAGCGATCCTCTATATCGTTTCGACCGGCTGCCAGTGGCGGGCGTTGCCGCAGGAGTTCCCGCCCTATTCGACGGTGCAGGGCTATTTTTATAGATGGCGGGATACAGGCCGGTGGCAGAGGATTGTCAGCGTGCTTGTCCGACGGGCGCGAAAAAAGCTTGGACGGACACCGAAGCCGACGGCAGCCGTGATCGACAGTCAAAGTGCGCCGACCACGCAAGCTGGCGGACCGCGCGGCTACGATGCAGGCAAGCGCATCTACGGCCGCAAGCGGCATATCGTGACGGATACCAATGGCCTCCTCCTCGGGGTTCATGTTCATCCGGCCAACGTTCAGGACTGCCATGGCGCCGTACCGCTGCTGAAGAACGTGCGGATGAACTTCCCCCGGCTGCGCCACGTCTTTGCCGACCGGATCTACCGCGGAAATCAACTCCTCGACGCGCTCTCAGACTGCGGTCCATGGACTGTCGAGATCGTCGAGCGGCCTCAAGGCGTCAAAGGCTTCCAGCTTCTGCCGAGGCGGTGGGTGGTTGAACGCACATTCGCTTGGTTCGGCAGATGCCGCCGCCTCGCCAAGGACTTCGAGGCGACGGTGGCAACCGAAGCTGCCTGGCTGCTGATTGCACACATCAGGCTCCTGACCCGCAGACTCGCGGCTGCAGCTAAGGTTGGGTGATTTATGAGTCAGACTCTGAGGAGCCGCGTAGCGGCGTCTCGAAGGATGAATCGGCCACCAGCCGGGCCGTCGCCCCTTCGAGACGCGCGTTCCGCGCTCCTCAGGGTGACGGTTTGTAAATTCCGCGTGCGTGGCTCTACGTCACCGCCGTCCGCTTCGGCTCGACAATCTCGAACATCCGCGGGAATTCGTCCATCAGCGCCATCAATTCATCGAGCCGCTGCGGCTCGCCTGATGCCTTGATCCTGCCGGCATCGACGGCGTCCAGGAACGTGGTCAGCTTGGCGATGACCTCGTCGAGCACGCTGCGCGCCAGCGTGAAGCTCGCATGCGCATCGGCCGCCTGCGCATCCCCAACGTAGGTCAGGGCTGAATTCTCGAGATTGAGCACGAAGGTCTCGCCGGTATCGGTGAAGCTCCAGTTCAGCACGATGCGCTTGCCCTCGGCCTTGGGGCCGTTGAGGCGGATGCCGAGCACGTCCCAAAGCTGCTCGGTGCGCAGCGCGGCCAGCGTCTCGCGCGGCATCGGCGAGCGCGGCGGCGTCTTCGGCATGCCCTGCCGCAGTTCCTGCGCGCCGAACAGATAGGCGTTGCGCCAGGTCGAGCTTTCCGCGGCATAGCCGAGCTGCTCGAACGTGTCGGCGAGGAGCGAACGCGCGGCCTGATTATCAGGCTCGGCGAACACGAGATGGCTGACGGCCTGCGCCACGAAGCGGAATTCGCCCTTGGCAAAATCGGCCGCGGCGCGTTTCAGGATCGCGTCGGCGCCGCCCATATACTCGACATATTTCCTGCCGGCCTCGACCGGCGGCAGCGGATCGAGGTTGACCGGATTGGCGTCGTACCAGCCGAGATATTTCTGGTAGATCGCCTTCACATTGTGCCTGATGTGGCCGTAATAGCCGCGGCCGTGCCAGGCGCCCTCCAGGCTCTGCGGCAGGCGGATCGTCTCGGCGATCTCGGCTGCATTGAGCCCATGGTTCATCAGACGGATGGTCTGGTCATGGGCGTATTTGTAGAGGTCGCGCTGCTCGCGGATCATGGTGTCGATCCGCTCCCGCCCCCACACCGGCCAGTGGTGCTGGCCGCACATCGCTTCCGCCTTGCCGCCCCACATCTGCAGCGCCTCGCCGAGATATTTCGACCAGGCCAGCGCATCGCGCACATCCGCGCCGCGGAACGGCAGCAGATTGTGGAAATTGTGCGTGCAATTCTCCGCAAGATTCAGGAGCTTGTAGCGCGGGATGAAGACATGCATCTCCGCCGGCGCCTCGCTGTTCGGCGCCATCTGGAATTCGAACTCGACGCCGTCGATCACGCGCTTGTCGCCGGTGGCGATGATCAGATCGGTCGGCCGCAGCAGCGCCACACCGCCCGCCGCCATGGTCTTGCCGAGGCCGCAGTCGACATGGCCGCGCACGCCCTTGGCGAGGAACGGCCCGAACTGGTATTGCGCACGGCGCAGCATCGCCGGCCCCGCGATGATGTTCTCGGAGACCGCGTGCTCCATGAAGAAGTTCGGCGCGATGATCGGCACGCCCGCCGCCAGCATGGCGTCGTCGAGCACGCCGCGCGCGCCGCCCCAATGGTCGGTGTGGGTGTGGGTGAAGATGACGGCGGCGACCGGCCGCTTGCCGCGGTGCCGGAAGTACAATTCCATCGCGGCGCGCGCGCCCTCGATCGAGGTCAGCGTGTCGACCACGATGACGCCCGTGTCACCCTCGATGAGCGTCATGTTGGCGATGTCGAGGCCGCGCACCTGGTAGACACCCGGCACCACCTCGAACAGGCCGTGATGCATGTTGAGCCGCGACTGCCGCCACAGGCTCGGATCGACGGTCGCGGGCGCTTTCTCCTCTGACAGGAATCCGTAAGGCTCGAGACTCCAGACCACCCTGCCCTGGGCCGAGGTGACGCGTGCGTTCTCGATGGTGCCGAGAAAGCCCCGCGCGGCGTCGTCGAAATCCCTGGTGTCGGCAAACGGCAGCGCCTTCAGCGTCGCCGCGTGCTGCGCGATGACCGGCGCGGATGCTGCCTTCGGACCTTCATGCGACGCTTCACCTGCGGTTGGCTGGGTCATTACTTAAGCACTCCTCGTTTGGCGAACATCAGTTTCGATCGCGCTCCCCTCAGCGGAATTGCACGCCCTCGAACTGGCCGCTGCGGCGCCAGCCGTCGATATATTTGAAGTAGGCCAGCGCGCCCGACGGATGGCCGACATTGAGCTTGGCAGCGGGACCCGGCTCGCGCCCCTCATTGTTGTAGTAACCGGGCGTGCAATCCGGCCCGCCGATCATCCGCCCGACGCCAGTCAGCAGCAGTTCGACCCAGCGATCCTCGGCTTCCTTGCTGACCTCGATTTCCTTGAAGCCGTTGTCCTGCGCGTGGCCGACCATCAGCGCGATGGTCCGCGCCGCTTCCGTCAGGTTGTGCGGCACGTTGGAGATCAGATTGGCGCCCTGGGTCGGCTGCACGAAGAACACGTTGGGGAAGCCGTGCACGTGGATGCCGTGCTTGGTACGCATGCCCTCGGCCCAGTGCTCCGACAGCTTGACGCCGTCGCGGCCGGTCAGATCGAAGCCCGCGCGCCGCTTGTACTCGGTACCGACCTCAAAGCCGGACGCATAGATGATGCAGTCGAGCGCGTATTCCTTGCCCGCAACGACGATCCCGTTCTCGGTGATCTCCTCGACGCCCTTGCCGTCGGTATCGACCAAATGGGTGCCCGGCGTATTGAACGCCTGCAGATAGGCGTCGTGGAAGCATGGCCGCTTGCAGAGCTGGCCGTACCAGGCCTTGAGATTCCTGGCAGTGTGGGCATCGCGGACGATGGAGTCGACCCGGTTGCGGATTTCCTCCATCTTCTCGAAGTCGGAATCCTCGAATGCGGCCCGCATGTTCTCCACGCTTCGCTGCTCGCGCGGCAGCAGCATGATCTTGGCGCGGATCCGCTTCGACAGGTCGGTCCAGCCGTCCTGCACCAGATCTTCCTCGGCCGATCCGCCGGCCTGGTTGGCGGTGAAATTCTCCAGCCAGCGCTGTTGCCAGCCCGGCGTCGCGATCTCGGCAAACCAGTCGGGATCGATCGGCCCATTGCCGCGCACGTCGACCGACGATGGCGTGCGCTGGAATACGTAGAGCTCCTTGCAGGCGCGCGCGAGGTGGGGAATGCTTTGCACCGAGGTCGCGCCGGTGCCGATGATGCCGACGCGCTTGTCGGCAAGCCTCTCCATCAGCGCGCCCGCAGGGTTACCGCCGGTGTAGTCGTAATCCCAGCGGCTGGTGTGGAACGAGTGGCCCTTGAAGCGCTCGATGCCGGGAATGCCGGGCAGCTTCGGCACGTGCAGCGGGCCGGTGCCGATGCCGACATATTGCGCGGTGAACGCGTCGCCCCGCGTGGTGCGGATGATCCAGCGCGATTGCGCGGCGTCCCAATCGAGGCTCGTCACCTCGGTGTGGAACAGCGCGTTGTCGTAGAGATTGAATTGCCGGCCGATCCGCTGGCAGTGCGCGAGGATCTCCGGCGCATGCGCGTATTTCTCGGACGGCATGTGGCCGGTCTCTTCGAGCAGCGGCATGTAGACCATCGACGCCGTGTCGCATTGCGCGCCGGGATACCGGTTCCAGTACCAGGTGCCGCCGAAATCGCCGCCCTTCTCGACAATGCGGACGTCCTTGATGCCGGCCTCGGTCAGCCGCGCCGCGGTGGCGAGCCCGGCGAAGCCGCCGCCGATAAAGGCGAAGGTGACGTGATCGGTCTTCGGCGCGCGCTCAACGACCGGCGTGTAGGGATCGTCGAGATAATGCGCGAGCTGGCCCCTGATCTGGAGATATTGGTCATTGCCGTCGGGACGCAGCCGCTTGTTGCGCTCCTCCTGATACTTCAGGCGCAGCCGCGCCTTGTCGATCGCGGCGCGCTTTGCGTCTCGGACTTGCTCGGTCATCGTCATCGGAGGGCGCCTCGCTCCAGCGGTCCTTATCCTTATTCCCGGCAGATAAACCGATATCGATACGATTTGCAAATTCATTCCGATATATTGACAAATCCGACCATCTGAGACCAATATTCCGTATGACAGCATCTTCCCCTGCCGAGGTTCAGGCGGATCCGTCCTTTGCAACCACCCTGGCGCATGGGCTCGACGTGCTGGCGGCGTTTCGCCGTCATCCCGGCTCGCTGTCGAACGCCGAACTCGCGTTGCATACCGGGCTGTCGCGGCCGACGGTGTCGCGGCTGACCTACACGCTCGAGCAGCTCGGCTATCTCAGGCGCGACACCAAGGGCCGCTTCGTGCTCGGACTGGGCGCGCTCGCCGCCGCCTATCCTGTGTTGTCCGCGCTGAAGGTGCGTCAACTGGCACGTCCGCTGATGCGCGACTTCGCGACCTATGCCGGCGGCACGGTGTCGATCGCGATGCCGTTCGGCATCGACTTCATCTATGTCGAGACGTTGCGCACGACGGATACGGCGCCGCACGTGCCCGACGTCGGCTTTGTCAGCACGCTGGCGCCGACCGCGGTGGGGCGCGCCCTGCTGTCGCTGTTCACCGAGCAAGAGCTCGGCGCCTATGTCGCGCGCGTCAAGGCCGAGCGCCCCGACGAGTTCGACTACGTGCAGAAGCGCACGTTGCCCGACATCGAATTGTGCCGCGAGCGCGGCTTTGCCGTCTCGCTCGGCGAATGGCGGCGCGAGATCTTCGGCGTCGCCGCCCCGCTCTATCGCACGCCGACCGGCGAATGCCTGTCGGTCAATTGCGGCGTCCCCTCCTTCCGCTTCAGCGCCGAGCAGATCGAGCGCGAATGCGGCCCGCGCATCCTCGGACTCGCCCGCAGCATCCGCGCTCTGGTGGAGGAAGGCTAGCCCGAGAACCGGCGGCCGCCGCTTCACCTCGCCCCGCGTGCGGGGAGAGGTCGGAACGCATCGTTAGATGGGTTCCGGGTGAGGGGGAGCCTCCGCAAACGCAACTATCACTGTATTCGCGGAAGCAGCCCCTCACCCCACCCTCGCCCCGCGAAGAGCGGGGCGAGGGAGCCCAGCCCCTTCGCCACTCGACGCGACAATACCACGCTCTACTCATGCGATGCCGGCCCGCTGTCGCGATAGGCCCACAGGCATTCGCGCGGCAACGCGACCTGTGCCTCGACGCCGACCTGATGGCGCGCGGCGGTGCCGAGCTCGATCGCTTCCAGCCGCTTGCCGAACAGCTCGATGCCGTAGGCGGTCTGGGTGCCCTGATATCTGCGGTCGAGCACCTTTGCCGAGAACGTGTTGGCGCCGTCGGGCCGGCCGATCGCGATGTTCTCGGGCCGCAGCGCGATCCGCACTTTCTCGTCGGGCTTGAGCGTCTGGCACAGCGCGACCTCGCCTCGCCGGCCGTCACCGAAATCGACCACCCCATAGCGGCCATCGCATGTGACGAGCGTGCCCGCGAGTTCGTTGGTGGCGCCGGTGAAATTGGCGACGAACAGATCGGCCGGACGGTTGTAGATCACGTCGGGCGTGTCCATCTGCAACAGCTTGCCGTCGCGCATCACGCCGATCCGGTCGCCGAGCACGACCGCCTCGGCCTGGTCATGGGTGACGTAGAGCGCGGTCATCCCGGTCTGCTTGAGGATGACACGAAGGTCGTCGCGCAGCCGCAGGCGCAATTTGGCATCGAGGTTCGACAGCGGCTCGTCGAGCAGCAACAGTTGCGGCCGGTACACCATGCTGCGCGCCAGCGCGACGCGCTGCATCTGGCCGCCCGACAGCGCCACCACCGGCCGGTCGGCATAGTCGGACAGTCCGACCAGCGCCAGCGCCTCCTCGACCATGCGAGCAGCATCGGTGCGCCCGATCTTGCGGTGCTTCAGCGGATAGATCACGTTCTGCCGCACCGTCATATGAGGCCACACCGCATAGGACTGGAACACCATGCCGAGATCGCGCGAACGCGGCGGCACGAGGATGCCGCTTGCCGGCGAGGAGACCACCCGCCCGGAAATGCTGATCTCGCCGCCGGTCGGATGCTCGAGCCCGGCGACGCAGCGCAGCGTCGTGGTCTTGCCGCAGCCGGACGGCCCCAGCAGCACCACAATCTCGCCGGCCGGCACGCCAAAGCTGACGCCGTCGATGGCCGGGCGGCCGATCGAGAACTGCTTCCTGAGATCGGTGACTTCGAGCGTCGCCGTCATCGCTGCACCATCAGCCTATTGCCGGTAGCCAAACGTCTTGTCCCAGTCCGCGACCCACGCCGCATGCAGCTTCACATACTCGTCGAACTTCGGATACCAGAGCTTGACCACCTTTGGATCGAACCCCTCCGGATATGCCGGCGGCGCCTTCAGGGATGTGAGATTGCCGAGCTCCTTGATCATGAAGGTCTGTCCTTCGTTGGACAGACACCAGTTCAGGAACAGCTTTGCTGCATTGGGATGAGCCGCCGTCTTCGGAATGCCGGTCGCGTAGGGATTGACCGGAGCACCTTCAGGCGGAAAGAAGATCTCGATCGGCGCGCCATCCTTCTTCTTTTGGTAGATCACGTTGTAGAGCAGCGGCGCGATCGCGATCTCGCCGCGCACCAGCGCATCGGCCGTCGGCGCGCCGGAGGGATACAGCACCGGATGGGTCGCCGCCTGCTTGGCCCAATAGTCTTCGCCGAGCACCTGGCGCTCGAACATGATCCGCGTCCAGGTGGTGCCGCCGGACTGCGCGAACACCTGCCCGATCAATTTGTCATACTGCGGCTTGGTCAGGTCCATCCAGGATTTCGGCGGGTCCTTCACCAGCTCGGTGTTGTAGGCGATCGACCAGGCGATCGTCGCGCGCGGCCAGTATTTCGGCGAGATCAGCGCGTGCGGATCGTAATCGGCCGCGTTCGGCGGCGCGTAATCCTGGAACAGGTCTTCCAGCGGCTGCATCAGCGCGCGGTCGGAATGGTCGACGACGTCGGCGATCAGCTTGCCGGCCGCGGCCTCAGTCTTCACGCGGGTGATCAGCTGGCCGCCGGGCGCCCGGACCATCTCGACCTTGATCTCGGGAAAGCGCTTATTGAAGGCCTTGATGACCTGCTGCTCGATCTCGGCGAAGTTCGCGGTGTAGTAGACGAGCTTGCCTTCGGACTTGGCCGCCGCGATCAACTCCGCCGAGCCGAACTCCTGCGCCTGTGCCGCAGGCGCCAATGCAAGCGTCGCCACGCTTGCCAAGGCCAGTGTGGTGAAGGTTCGTCTATCCATCGCAATCCTCCCCTTATTCGTTGTTATCCGGTCCGCGCCACGTTGCCCTGCGCCGATCCGCGCGACAGCCAGTTTGCGCCGCCGATCAGAACACCGAGCAGCACGGTCTGCACCAGGCTGAAGGCCGCGGTCTTGCCGATATTGCCGCCCTCATAGTAGTCGAGCAGCAGCACCGACATCACCATGGTGTTGCTGGTGTAGAGGAACAGCGACGAGCCGAGCTCGCGGATCGCCAGCACGAACAGCAGCGTCATCGACGCCAGCACGCCCGGCCGCGCCAGCGGCAACACGATCGTCCTGATGGTGCCGAGCATGCCCTTGCCGCAGACCCAGGCCGCCTCCTCGAGCTCGCGGTGGATCTGCAGGAACGAGGTCGACAGCGCCTTCACGGTGTCCGGCATGAAGCGCGCAATGAAGGCCAGCGCGAGAATCCAGATCGTGCCGTAGAGCCCGCCCGGCACGCCGATCCAGGCCCAGAGATAGGCGACGCCGACCACCAGCCCGGGGATCGCGACCGGCAGGGTCGAGATCAGGTCGATGGCGCCGCGTCCGCTGACGCGGGTGCGATGGATGGTGTAGCCGATCGCAAAGGCGAGCGCGCCGCCGACAACGGCCGTGATGACGCCGACCTCGACCGCATTATAGATCGAGCGCATCGTCAACGGATTGTCGAAGATGCTCTCGAAATGCGTCAGCGAATATTGCCGCATGTCGAACAGGCTCGCGACGTCGCGGATGAACATGAACTTGCGGAACGCCGCGACGATCAGCGCCAGCGACGGCAGCACCACGACGATGAGGAGGTAGACGATCCCGATCGCGAAGGTGAGCCAGCGCCATGGGCCGAGATCGAGGCTGCGCGGCCGGAACGCCTTGCCCGCGACGGTGGTATAGCTGCGTCCGCTCAGCAATTTCTGCTGCAGATAGACCAGGAGCCCCGTGACCACCATCAGGATGATCGCGACCGCAGCCGCGGTGTTGTAGAGCGGCGGCGACCAGTTGGTGAGCTTGAAGATGTAAGTGGTGAGCACGTTCAGGTTGGTCGGCGCGCCGAGCACGGCGGGGATGCCGTAGATGCCGAGCATCACGATGAACGACAGCAGCATGCCCGAGACGATCGCCGGCATGATCAGCGGGAACGTCACCGTGAACAGGGTCGCGACCGGGCTCGCGCCGGAGATTTCCGCGGCCTCCTCCAGGCTCGGGTCCATGTTGCGCAGCGCCGACGAGGTGAACATGTAGACATAGGGCGCGTAGTAGATGCCGAACACGAACACCAGGCCCCACATCGAATAGAGATCGACGCGCAGGTCGGAGCCCATCCACTTGAACATCGTGTTGATCAAGCCGGTCTTCGGCGAACCGAGAATGGCCCAGGCCACCCCCGCGACCAGCGGCGGCGCGAACAGCGGCAGGATGCTCGCCGCGGCGATGAAGCCCTTGAACGGCGTGTTGGTGCGCACCACGATCCAGGAGAACAGGAGCCCGATCGCGACCGCGATCACCGTGCCGCCGCCGCAGGCAATCAGCGTGTTGAGCAGCGCTTCGGCGACGTTCGGATTGGCCAGCACGGCGAGGAAATTGGCGATCGACAAATGGCTCAGGCTGAGACGGATGCCGTCGACCACCGGATTGGTGTCGGTGAGCGCGCCGAGCAGCAGCATGAAGACGGGATAGATGACCAGGAAGGTCAGGATCGCCAACAATGCCGCGACCCAGAGGCCGGTGAACGCGCGGCGGCGAGTTCCCTCGCTGGCGCTTCGCATGGCTTCGCTGCGCCGGTCGGCCTGTCCGTGCAATGCGCGTTCCCTCTTGCGGCCCGATCTGACGCCGGGCCTGCTTGTATACCAAGGTAGTCGATCGCGACTGTGACGCAAGCTATCCGAAAGTCGCTTCGGCGCGTTTCTGTGACGCACCATGGGAACACGAAATCGATTGATCGCGTTCGCACGCTGCATCCACCGCCGTCGTCCCGGCGCAGGCCGGGACCCATACTCCGCGGCGGATGTCTTGAACGGGACTCGGCGTTCCAACACGCCCGATAAGCAGCATCGGTGGTTATGGGTCCCGGCCTGCGCCGGGACGACGATGCGGGTAGGGCGCAATTCGAGATGTCAAAACAGCCACTCCGTGTCATCACCCGCGAAAGCGAAAGCGGGTGATCCAGTATTCCAGAGACGCCAGTGCTTGAGCCGATGGGCCGCGGCGTACTGGATCGCCCGGTCCCGTTTTCGCCAAGGCTTCGACGAGGCCATGCATCCATGGCGCGCCGAAGCTTTAGCGGAGGCGGCGAGCCGGGCGATGACAGATGGGGACGCAGTTGCGTCGCCACAGGCTGCCGGGACGCCGGCCCGGAACGATCCGGGCCGGCGTCGGCGTTCTAGGCAAGGTAATTGCCTTCGAGTGCCGGCATGATGTCGAGCACTTCGAAATAGTGGTCCCAGAACCTCGTCTCGCGCAGATGGTCGCAGAACCACGCCCAGGCCGAGAGGTCATCGGTCTCGCAGATCATGACGTCGGTCGCCCTGGTCGAGAAGGCCTCCGGCTCGAACCAGCGCACCTTCAGCTCCGGACGGCGCCGGAGCAAGGGAATGACCTCCTCGTGCAGGAAGGCGAGGCGCTGCTCGGTCTTCAGATCGAGCCAGTGCCGCGTGGTCTTGACCATGACGAAGATATGAAACCTGTGCGGATCGTCCTCGTGCTCGGGAAGCACGGGAGACGAGGTCGTTTGCAGTGTCACCATTGATCGGTTCTCCTTTCACGGCCATAATGTGAGTAATTGCTCATATTCCACAACTCGCGTTTTGGGAGACGCCCGCCATGCCGCCGAAGCGGCGCATAAAGGCCCGCAAACAGCCGCTTCAGCAGCGTTCGCGGGAAACCGTGGCGGTGATTCTGGAAGCGGCGGCTCGCGTTTTGGAAGCGGGCGGGCTCGAGGGCTACAACACCAATGCGGTCGCCGAGTGCGGCGGGATCAGCGTCGGCTCGGTGTACCAGTACTTCCCGAACAAGGACGCGCTGACGCTGGCATTGATCGCCAGATTCGAGGACGCGCTGCTGGCGAAAGTACGGGATGCGGTCGCGGCATCCGAGGGCAAGAGCCTGACGGCATCGCTCAACCTGATCGTTCGGGCCCAGTTCGAGGCGCATGCCGAGCGGGCCGGGCTCAATCGCATTCTGGAGGCCGAGGAGGATCGCCTGCGCGCGGCGTCATCGGGCACGTCAGCGGCCGGCGAATTGAAGGAGCTGGTCGCCGCCCTGCTGGCGCGGCATCGTCGTGAGATCGCAAGGCCAGTCGACGATGACGCCATCGAGGATCTGATCGTGATCAGCCGCGCCATGGTCGACCACGCGCTTCAAAACGACCTCTCGCAGGCTGCGGCCACCCGGCGGGTACTGCGCGCCATCGAGGGATATCTGTTCGGTCCGCGGCCGGACTTTTGACGCTTCCGGCAAGGCCGCTTCGCATACGCATCATGCAATGGCGCGGCTGGGGAACGGGATGCCGGCGTAGTACATGGCGGTCGCGGAGACATTTCAGGCATGCTCGAGAAGACCCCGACCACCGCGGCAACGGCGCCGATCACCGATGGGTTGCCTTGGGAACGCCGCCGCTGGGCGGTGGCCGCGATCTTCACGGCGCTGGCGATGGCCTCGCTCGATACCGCGATCGCCAATATCGCGCTGCCGGCGATTGCGAGCGATCTGCATGTCAGCCCTGCGGAAGTGGTCTGGGTCGTCAACGTCTATCAGATCGCGCTGGTCGCGACGCTGCTGCCGCTCGGCGCGCTCGGCGAGATCGTCGGCCACCAGCGAATCTATCTCGGCGGCCTTCTGCTGTTCACATTGGCGTCACTCGGCTGTGCCCTGGCGTGGTCGCTGCCGAGTCTGCTGGTTGCGCGCACCTTGCAGGGGCTCGGCGCCAGCGGCCTGATGAGCGTCAACACAGCGCTGGTGCGCTTCGTCTATCCGAGCCGGATGCACGGCCGCGGCTTCGGCCACAATGCGCTCGTGGTCGCGACCGCCTTCACGCTGGGGCCGACCATCGCCTCCGGAATCCTCGCGCTCGGCCCATGGCCCTGGCTGTTCGCCGTCAATATTCCGTTCGGCGTCGTCGCGTTGCTGATCGGCATGAAGACGCTGCCGACGACGCCGCGCGCCACCCACGCCTTCGATTTCGCAGGCGCGGCGCTGGCCTGCGCCTGTCTCGGCCTCTTCATCATCGGCATCGGCAGCGCCGCGCACAAGGCCGCGCCGGCGCTTGTCATCGCCGAGCTTGTCGGCGCCGTCCTGTTCGGATGGATCCTGACCCGGCGGCATGCCGACCATCCGGCGCCGATGCTGCCGATCGACCTGTTCCGGCGGCCGATCTTCGCGCTGTCCGCCGCGACCGCCGTCTGCTCGTTCGCTGTGCAGGGCCTCGCCTTCGTGTCGCTGCCGTTCTACTTCGAGGACATATTGCACCGCTCGCAGGTCGAGACCGGCTTCTTCATGACGCCCTGGCCGCTGGTGGTCGCCTTCATGGCGCCGATCGGCGGCCGGCTGTCGGACCGCTATCCGGCCGGCATCCTCGGCGGCATCGGCATGCTGCTGCTCGGACTTGGCATGGTGCTGCTCGCGACCCTGCCGGCCGAGCCCAGCGTCGCCAACATCGTCTGGCGCACGATGATCTGCGGCATCGGCTTCGGCTTCTTCCAGACTCCCAACATGAAGGCGATCATGTCGAGCGCGCCGTCGCATCGCAGCGGCAGCGCCAGCGGCATCGTCGCGACCGCGCGGCTGACCGGGCAGACCACCGGCGCCGCCCTCGCCGCGCTCTGCTTCGCGCTGGCCGACCGCGAGGGCGCCACCGTGGCGCTGGCGCTGGGTGCCGGATTTGCCGCGCTCGGCAGCGTCATGAGCTTCCTGCGTTTGGCGGTCGCTTCACCGCAAAAGTCATGACAGGTATGCGGCGCGCACAGTCCGCGGCCAAACACCACAGCATCAACTTTCTTTCGCGCTGCGAGCGCATTTTCTTGATTTGAACCGTTCCAGTTTCAAGGCCAACATCGCACTGCAGTCCGGTCGGAGGATCGGACCATTCAGGGGATCGCGATGGCAAACCTCAAAATTAACGGCAAGACAATCACTGTAGACGTCGAGGACGATACGCCACTGTTGTGGGCAATCAGAGAGAACGTCGGACTCACAGGGACCAAATACGGCTGCGGCATCGCCCAATGCGGCGCCTGCACCGTGCATATCGACGGCGTCGCGATGCGCTCCTGCGGCGTCACGGTGAGCGAAGCGGCCGGCAAGGAAATCACCACGATCGAGGGTCTCGCGGCGGGCGGCGTGATGCACAAGGTGCAGCTCGCCTGGATCGCCAGCGACGTGCCGCAATGCGGCTATTGCCAGAGCGGCATGATCATGGCCGTCGCGGCGCTCTTGAAGGACAATCCGAAGCCGACCGACGACGACATCAACGACGCCATCACCAATATCTGCCGCTGCGGCACCTTCCAGCAGGTGCGCGAGGCGATCCATGCTGCCGCGAACGCATAGGGACGCAGCGATGAACCAGCACGTCATGCCAAAACTGAATCGCCGCGCCTTTGTGATCGGCACCGCAACCGCCGGCGCCGGCCTCGCGCTCGGCCTCGACCTGCCGTTCGGCGGCCCCGCCGTGGTGCGCGCGGCCGACGGCGCGCCTGAAGTCAACGCCTGGGTCGTGATCCGGCCCGACGACACCGTGGTGATCCGCATCGCCCGCTCCGAAATGGGCCAGGGCACGCTCACCGGCCTCGCCCAGCTCGTCGCCGAAGAACTGGAATGCGACTGGTCGAAGGTCACGACAGAATATCCGACGCCCGGCCAGAGCGTCGCCCGCAAGCGCGCCTGGGGCGACTTCTCGACCGGTGGCAGCCGCGGCATCCGCACCTCGCAGGACTATGTCCGCAAGGGCGGCGCCACCGCGCGCGTGATGCTGATCCAGGCGGCAGCCAACGAGTGGAAGGTGCCGGCCTCGGAATGCAAGGCCGTCAACAGCGTCATCACCCACACGCCCACGGGCAAGACCACGACCTACGGCAAGGTCGCGGAAGCCGCCGCCAAGCTCGAGCCGCCGGCCGACGTCAAGCTGAAGGACCCGAAGGACTGGACTATCGCCGGCAAGGGCCTGAAGCGGCTCGACACCGTCGACAAGACCACCGGCAAGATGGTCTACGGCATCGACGTCAAGCTGCCGGGCATGCTGAACGCCGCGATCAAGGATTGCCCGGTGTTCGGCGGCAAGGTGAAGAGCTTTGGCGAGGCCAAGGTCGCCGGCATGAAAGGCGTCAAGAAGGTGGTGCAGGTCGGCGACAGCGCGGTTGCCGTCGTCGCCGACACCTGGTGGCACGCCAAGACCGCGCTGGATGCGCTGCCGATCGTCTGGGACGAAGGCCCCAACGCCAAGGTCTCCAGCGAGACGATCGCGACATGGCTCGCCGAAGGCCTCGACAATGCGCAGCCGGCCTATGTCGGCAACCAGAACGGCGACGCCAAGGCGGCGATCGCCAGCGCTGCCAAGAAGGTCGAGGCGGTCTACAGCTATCCCTACCAGAACCACGCCACGATGGAGCCGATGAACGCCACCGTGCTCTATACGCCTGACAAATGCGAGGTGTGGTGCGGCACGCAGAATGGCGAGGCGGCCTTCGCCGCGGCGCTCGAGGCCTCCGGCCTGCCGGCGGAGAAGGTCGACGTGCACAAGCTGATGCTCGGCGGCGGCTTCGGCCGGCGCGGCATGACCGACTATGTGCGGCAGGCGGTGGCGATCGCCAAGCAGATGCCGGGCACGCCGATCAAGCTGCTGTGGTCGCGCGAAGAGGACATGCAGCACGGCAAGTATCACCCGATCACGCAGTGCAAGCTGACCGGTGCGTTCGATGCCGACAACAACCTGGTCGCGCTGCACTACCGGCTGTCGGGTCAATCCATCCTGTTCTCGGTGCGCCCGGAAGCGCTGCAGAACGGCATGGACCCCGCCGCGTTCCAGGGCGTCGCGCAAGCCGGCGAGGCCGCGATCGGCTATTCGGTGCCTAACCTGCTGGTCGAGCATTCGATGCGCAACCCGCACGTTCCACCGGGCTTCTGGCGCGGCGTCAACGTCAATCACAACGCGATCTACATGGAATGCTTCATGGACGAGCTGGCGCTGGCGGTCGGGCAGGACCCGCTCGAATTCCGCCGCAAGCTGATGGGCAAGCACCCCAAGCATCTCGCCGTGCTCAACGCCGTGGCCGAGAAGATCGGCTGGGGCACGCCGGCGCCGCAGGGCGTCTATCGCGGCATCGCGCAGGTAATGGGCTATGGCAGCTATGTTGCCGGCGCCGCCGAGATCTCGGTGACCGACGGCAGCAAGGTCAAGGTGCATCGCATCGTCGCCTCCACCGATCCCGGCTATGTCGTCAACCCGGCGCAGGTCGAGCGGCAGATCGCGGGCTCCTTCGTCTACGGCCTCAGCGCGCTGTTCTACGGCGGCTGCACCGTGAAGGACGGCCGCATCGAGCAGACCAATTTCGACACCTACAACTCGATGCGCATCAACGAGATGCCGAAGGTGGAATCGGTGATGGTGCCGAGCGGCGGATTCTGGGGCGGCGTCGGCGAGCCGACCATCGGCGTTGCGGCGCCGGCGGTGCTGAACGCCTATTTCGCCGCGACGGGAAAGCGCATCCGCAGCTTCCCGCTGCGCAACCAGAACATCAGCTTCGCCTGATCAAACCGGAAGGGGCGGCCCGACCGGCCGCCGCCTCCTTTTTTCGGATTCTCGTGCATGGCCGTCACGCGTCATCAGACGCGCAGGGATGTGATCCGTGGCGCCGCTGCCGTCGCAGCGGCCGCCTTGGCGCGTCCGGCGTTGGCGCAGGCGGCGCCGCGCATCGCGGTGATCGGCGGCGGCTTCGGCGGCGCGGCCTGCGCGCGGGCGCTGCGGCGGCTCGACACCAAGCTTCAGGTCACGTTGATCGAGCCGAACAAAACTTTCACCGCCTGCCCGTTCAGCAACGAGGTGATCGCAGGGCTGCGCGAGCTTGCCGCGCAGCAATTCACCTATGACAAGGTTGCGGCCGACGGCATCACGATTGCCGCACAGGCGGCGACGAAGGTCGACGCGCAGGCGCGCAGCATCGCGCTCGCTGATGGGACAACGCTGTCCTATGACCGGCTGGTGCTGGCCCCCGGCATCGACATGCGCTTCGACGCCCTCTCCGGCTATGACGAGGCAGCGGCCGAGAAGATGCCGCACGCCTGGAAGGCCGGCGAGCAAACCATGCTGCTGCGCAAGCAGCTTGAAGCCATGGACGATGGCGGCCTCGTCGTGATCGAGGTGCCGGCTGCGCCGCTGCGCTGTCCGCCCGCCCCTTACGAGCGCGCCAGCCTGATCGCGCATTATCTGAAGACGAACAAGCCGAAGTCGAAGATCCTGGTGCTCGACGCCAAGGACAATTACTCGCAGCAGAAGCTGTTCGAGAAGGCCTGGACGGAGCTCTATCCCGGCATGATCGAACGGATCGCGCTGTCGCAGGGCGGACGGGTGACGTCGGTCGATCCGGCGACCAACGAGATCGTCACCGACTTCGGCAATTACACCGCCGCGGTCGCCAATGTGATCCCGCCGCAAAGGGCCGGCCGCATCGCTGACATCGCCGGAGCAGCCGACCACACCGGCTGGTGCCCGATCGATCCCGTCACCTTTGCTTCAAGGCTCGTGCCCAACATCCACGTCATCGGTGATGCCGCGATCGCCGGCGGCATCCCGAAATCCGCCTCCGCGGCGGCAGCGCAAGGCCGCGCCTGCGCGGCCGCGATCGTGAGCGCGCTTGCCGGCAAGGCGCCGGAGACGCCGCGGCTGGATGGTGCCTGCTACAACACGGTCGCGCCGGGCTACGCCTTCTCGCTGAAGGGCATCTATCAGCCGAAGGAAGATCAGTACGCCGAGGCGGAGATCACCATGAGCCCGGTCGATGCGCCGCACGAGGTGCGCCAGCGCGAGGCAAATCAGGCGCTCGACTGGTTCAAGAGGATCACGGGAGATGCCTTTGGCTAGGCTCGCCCTCACAATGCTTCTCGCCGCGGGACTGTTCGCGGCCAGCTGGCCCGTCGGCGCCGAGGAGCTGCGATCCTACACCGTCGTGGGCGATGCGATTCCGGCCTCGCTGACGGGAACCAGGGGCGATGTGGCGCGCGGCCGCGCGCTGATCGTCGAGCGTTCCTCCACTTGCATCCTCTGTCACAGCGGCCCATTTCCCCAGCAGGCGTTCCAGGGCGACCTCGCGCCGAACCTTGCCGGAAGCGGCAGCCGCTGGTCGGAAGGACAGTTGCGGCTCCGCCTGGTCGATGCGTCGCATCTCAACGCGGCGACGATCATGCCGTCCTACTATCGGGTCGAAGGGCTCGTGCGGGTCGGCACCTCGTGGCGCGGCAAGCCGATCCTGTCGGCGGAGCAGATCGAGGATCTCGTGGCTTACTTGACGACACTGCGGAACTAGGACCAATCAATCGATGGCGAATTCGGACCACACCACACGCCGGACGTTTCTGAGCCTGACTGGCGGCGCCGCCGCGCTGGTGATCGTGCGCCCCGTGGACGCGACGCCGGCGATGCTGTCGGCCGCGATCCGCAATGTCGTCGGCGAGGCCGATGTGCACACCGGCAAGGTCAAGCTCGACATTCCGCCGCTGGTCGAGAACGGCAACACGGTGCCGATGACGGTCAGCGTCACCAGCCCGATGACGGCGGACGAGTATGTGAAGAGCATCCACGTCTTCGACGAGAAGAACCCGCAGCCGAACATCGGCAATTTCCATCTCGGGCCGCGCGCCGGGCGCGCCCAGGTATCGACCCGCATCCGCCTCGCCGACAGCCAGAAGGTCATCGCCATCGCGCGGCTGTCCGACGACACGTTCTGGTCAGCAACCGCCGACGTCGTGGTGACGCTCGCTGCCTGCACCGAGGAGGCGATCTGATGCCGTCGGCCCTGATCAATGTCCCGGCCAAGGCCAAGCGCGGCAGCGTCATCGAGATCAAGACGCTGATGTCGCACATCATGGAGACCGGCTACCGCCACACGGCCTCGGGCAGCGTGGTGCCGCGCGACATCATCACGAGCTTCACTTGCCGCTTCAACGGCAAGGAAGTGTTCCGCGCCGATCTTTATCCTGCGATCGCGGCCAATCCGTTCATCACCTTCTTCACCACGGTGACCGAGAGCGGCAAGTTCGAATTCGAATGGATCGGCGACAAAGGGTTTTCGGAGACCGCGCAGGCTTCGATCACGGTCGAATGAGGATTGCGGTCTGCATCGCGCTGCTGACGGCGATGGCGGGCGCCGCGCTCGCGACCGAGATTCCGCGATCCGAACGCCGCTCCGGCTACAGCTTCATGAGCGCCGACAGCAAGGCGATGCAGGACGAGGACACCGCCAATCCCGGCATGCTGTCCGTGCTCGACGGCGAGGCCTTGTGGACGCGCAAGGCCGGCACCGCCAACAAGGCCTGCGCCGACTGCCACAACGACGCCCGCGTCAGCATGAAGGGCGTCGCGGCGCACTATCCGGCCTTCGACAAGGCGCTGCAAAAGCCGGTCGACCTCGAGGAACGGATCAACCTCTGCCGGACCAACCACCAGCAGGCCTCACCTTTCGCCTATGAAAGCCGCGAGCTGCTGGCGCTGACCGCCTATGTCGCACGGCAATCGCGCGGCATGCCGATTACGGCCGGCGACGATCCGGAGCTCGCGCCGTTCGTCGAACAGGGCCACGCGCTGTTCATGCAGCGGCAGGGTCAGCTCAATCTCGGCTGCACCAATTGCCACGATGATAATTGGGACAAGAAGCTCGCGGGCAGCGCGATCACGCAAGGGCAGCCGACCGGCTATCCGCTGTACCGGCTGGAATGGCAGGCGCTCGGATCGCTGCAGCGACGGCTGCGCGCCTGCATCACCGGCATCCGCGCGCAGGCTTATGATTACGGCTCGCCCGAGCTGGTCGAGCTCGAGCTCTATCTGATGTCGCGGGCGCGCGGCATGCCGGTCGAGACGCCGGCGGTCAGGCCTTGACCACACAGCTCCATCCGCGTCATTGCGAGGAGCGGAGCGACGAAGCAATCCATCCCTCCGCGCGCTGGGTAGCAATGGATTGCTTCGCTTCGCTCGCAATGACGGCGAGATGCGTGCCGAGCTTCAGCGCTCGGCGAACGCCTTCTCCACCACAAACTGCGCGGGCTCGCCGTGATTACCCTCGACGAAGCCGCGGCCATTCAGCAGCGTGCGGGTGTCGGCGACCAGCGCCGGCGAGCCGCAGATCATGACGCGGTCATGGGCGGCATCGAGCGCCGGCAGGCCGATGTCGGTGAACAGCTTGCCCGAGGTGATGAGGTCGGTGATGCGGCCGCGGTTGCGGAACGGATCGCGCGTCACGGTCGGGTAGTAGATCAGCTGGTCGCGCACCAATTCGCCGATCAGTTCGTCCTGCGGCAGCTTCTCGGTGATCATCTCGCCATAGGCGAGCTCCTTGACGCGGCGGCAGCCGTGCAGCAGCACGACCTTCTCGAACCGGTCATAGGTCTCGGGATCCTTGATCACGCTGAGGAACGGCGCGAGGCCGGTGCCGGTGCCGACCAGATAGAGGTTGCGGCCGTCCTCGAGATTGTCGATGACCAGCGTGCCGGTGGCCTTGCGGCTGACGATGATCTCGTCGCCTTCCTTGAGGTGCTGGAGGCGCGAGGTCAGCGGGCCGTCCGGAACCTTGATCGAGAAGAACTCCAGCGTGTCCTCGTAATTCGCGCTGGCGACGCTGTAGGCCCGCAGCAGCGGCTTCTCGCCGACCTTGAGCCCGATCATGGTGAACTCGCCGTTGCGGAAGCGGAACGACGGATTGCGCGTGGTCTTGAAGGAGAACAGCGTATCGGTCCAGTGGTGAACGCTGAGGACGCTTTCCTGGTTGAAATTGCTCATCGTCAGTTTCCTTGACGCGCGGGCCGGATTGGCGGCAAAATCATTTGTACACGATCGTTCGTATACAAATGAATAATCCAGCTTGATCCGGCCGTCAAGCCACGGGCACAATGGCCGGCGAAGGCGTTGAACCAAAAGGAAAAACCATGGCGCACGATGCACCCCAGGCGACCGGTCCGAGCAAGCTGGTGATCCGCAATATCGGGCTGTTGCTGTCGGGGGCCCTGGAGAAGCCGATCCTGGATGCCGATACCATCGTCGCCGAGAACGGCAAGATCACTGCGATCGGCCGCCTCAAGGATGTCGACACCGAAGGCGCCACCACCATCGTCGATGCCAATGGCACGACGGTCGCGCCCGGCCTGATCGACAGCCACGTCCACCCGGTCGCCGGCGACTGGACGCCGCGGCAGAACCAGATCAACTGGATCGACAGCTACCTGCATGGCGGCGTCACCACCATGATCTCCGCCGGCGAGGTGCACATGCCCGGGCGTCCGCGCGACGTCGTCGGGTTGAAGGCGATGGCGATCTTCGCACAGCGCGCGTTCTGGACGCTGCGACCGGGCGGCGTGAAGGTGCATGCCGGCGCGCCCGTGATCGAATGCGAGATGGTGGAGGACGACTTCAAGGAAATGGCCGCCGCCGGCGTCAAGCTGCTCGGAGAGGTCGGGCTCGGCGGCGTCAAGGATGGACCGACCGCGCGCAAGATGGTCGGCTGGGCGCGCAAGTACGGCATTCAGAGCACGATCCACACCGGCGGCCCGTCGATCCCGGGCTCCGGCCTGATCGACAAGGACGTGGTGCTGGAGGCCGACACCGACGTGGTCGGTCATATCAATGGCGGCCACACCGCCCTGCCCGACGACCAGATCCGCTGCATCTGCGAGGGCTGCAAGCGCGGGCTCGAGCTGGTGCATAACGGCAATGAGCGCTCGGCGCTGTTCACGCTGCGCACCGCGCGCGAGATGGGCGATTTGCACCGCGTCATCCTCGGCACCGACGCGCCCGCCGGCTCCGGCGTGCAGCCGCTCGGCATCTTGCGGATGGTCTCGCTCTTGTCCTCGCTCGGCGAGCTCCCGGCCGAGCTGGCGTTCTGCCTGGCGACCGGCAACACCGCGCGGATGCGCGAGCTCGATTGCGGCCTGATCGAGGTCGGCCGCTCGGCCGATTTCGTGCTGATGGACAAGGCGCAGCATTCACCGGGCAAGAACATCCTGGAGAGCGTTCAGCTCGGCGATCTCCCGGGCATCGGCATGACCATCATCGACGGCATCGTCCGCACCCAGCGCAGCCGCAACACGCCGCCCGCGGGCAAGGTGCCGGAGGTGGTGGCGAAGTGACGTGCACCAAGGCCGTTGCGCGGCGGTGACGGGGTGAACAGCGGTGCAACATATCCGGTGTCGCCCCGGCGAAGGCCGGGACGACACTGAGCGTTTGGTGCCACTCGTCAGTCATACATTCACTTGCTCTCAGGGTGATCGTGCTGGATAGGTGTTTGCTCAACCCCTTGAGCGGGCTGCCAGATCGCGCGCCCGGCGGCGCGCGGCTTTGCCGCGCCGCCTGCGTAACCGAACCTTGTTTTCACCGGTCACCGTTGCGGTGTATCCTGACCGCAAGCGAACCTTAGCCGGCGGCACTCGCAAGAGGCATTTTCGATCCGGATAGTTCTTGCTGCTGCGTGCCGCCATGCCGTGTTGATCTACACCAGGCAATCAGGAGGCAGCCGATGACGATGAGGCCAGATCCTACGTTCCACGCGTCGCCGAAGCTCGCGATGGAAGCGCCGGCCGAGAGCTTTGCCTACACCGTGCTGCTCAGCCCGGATTTTTCAAAGCCGGACGCGCTCGCGGTGATCGACGTCAAGCCCGGCTCTCCGACCTACAGCAAGATCGTCCACACGGTGACGATGCCCAACAAGGGCGACGAGTTCCACCATTTCGGCTGGAACGCCTGCTCGTCGGCGCTGTCCCCGCTGGCCGGACACGCCTTCCTCGAGCGTCGCTACCTCATCATCCCCGGCATGCGATCCTCCCGGATCTATATCGTCGACACCAAGCCGGACCCGACGCAAGCGAAGATCCACAAGATCATCGAGCCCGAGGAAATCTTCAAGAAGACCGGCTACTCGCGGCCGCACACCATCCACTGCGGGCCGGAGGGCATCTATGTCAGCACGCTCGGCGGGAGCGGCAAGGACGGCACCGACGGGCCGCCCGGCATCTTCATCATGGACTGCGAGACATTCGAGGTGCTCGGCCGGTGGGAGATCGATCGTGGGCCGCAGACCAAGCATTATGACTTCTGGTGGAATCTGCCACGCGACTACATGGTGAGCAGCGAGTGGGCCTTGCCGCCGCAGTTCGAGAACGGCATCGTGCCGGAAGACCTGCTGTCGAACAAATACGGCCATCGGCTGCATTTCTGGGACCTGCGCGCCCGACGCAATGTCCAGACCATCGACCTCGGCGCCAATCATCAGATGGCGCTGGAGGTGCGTCCGGCGCACGATCCGGTTCGCGAACACGGCTTCGTTGGCGTCGTGGTCGATACCACGAACCTCGAGGGTTCGATCTGGACCTGGTGGCGCGAGGGCGGCAAGTTTCACATCGAGAAGACGGTGACGATCCCGCCCGAGCCCGCATCGAAGGACCAGCTGCCGCCGCTGTTGCAGGGTTTCGGCGCCGTACCTCCGCTGGTGACCGATATCGACTTGTCGATGGACGACAAGTTTCTCTACGTCGCCTGCTGGGGCACCGGCGAGATGCGCCAATACGACGTCAGCGATCCGCGCAAGCCGAAGCTCGCCGGATCGGTCCGCATCGGCGGCATCGTTCATCGCGCGCCTCACCCGAACGGACAGGCTTTTGCCGGCGGGCCGCAGATGGTCGAGATCAGCCGCGACGGCAAGCGGGTGTACTGGACCAATTCGCTCTACTCGACCTGGGACGACCAGTTCTATCCGCAAGGCATTCCCGGCGCCGAGGTGATGGCGAATGCAAGCCCGGGCGGTGGGCTCGAACTGGCGAAGGACTACTGGGTCAGCTTCCCCGACGGCTACCGGGCGCACCAGATCCGGCTCGATGGCGGTGACTGCTCCACCGACTCCTTCTGCTATCCGTCGGTCTAGAGCGTTTTCGAGCGAAGTGGGTACCGGTTCGCGTGAAGAAAACGCGTCAAAACAAGAATCCAGAGCCCGTTCCGATTCGATCGGAACGGAAAGGGCCCTGACGTGAGCCCGGCCGACTGGACTCCGGCCTGGCTGTGGCTGGCGGTCATCGCGAGCGGCCTCTACCACGGGATCAACCCGGGCATGGGCTGGCCGCTCGCGGTTTCCGCGGGATTGATGCAGAGGAGCTCGCGCGCGCTGCTGACCGCGCTTGGCCCGCTCGCGATCGGTCATTTGCTGGCGATGCTGCTGGTGATCCTTCCGTTCGCGCTCTTGATCACCCTCGTCGAATGGCAGCGCACGATCCGGATCGGCGCGAGCCTGCTCGTCATCTTGTTCGGTGTCTACCGGCTGATCGACCGGCGCCATCCGCGGGCCCTGGTCCGGATACCGCCGACGCAACTCGCTTTGTGGTCGTTCGCGGTGGCGATCGCGCATGGCGCGGCGCTGATGCTGGTGCCGATCTATCTGGGGCTGTGCCGCGAGGCTGAAGCGGACCAAGGCCATGCGGCCGCCAACAGCCTGATCGACACCAGTCTCACGATGGCCGTGCTGGTCTCCATCGTCCATGCCGGCGCGATGATCGCCGCCGGCGGATGCCTGGCGTGGCTGGTCTACCGCTACCTCGGCCTGAAATTCGTATCCCGGAGCTGGTTCAATCTGGACACGGTTTGGGCGCTCAGCCTGGTGCTGGTGGGTGTCGTCGCGCTGGTGCTTGCTCTTGCGACGTAGTGCGGGCGCGGCACGCTGCCCGTAGGTAAGACGCTGGAGATCGCACGAAGTAGTAGCGGCGACCCGTCACCCTGAGGTGCACGCGCAAGCGTGCCTCGAAGGGTGAACGGCCCACGGCAGAAGTCGGGGCCGTCGACCCTTCGAGACGCCACGCTGCGCGCGGCTCCTCAGGGTGACGGTGATAGATTGCGTCACCGCAGCCTGCCGAGCAGCGCGATCAGCGTCTCGCGCTCCTTGGCATCGAGCGGCGCCAGCGTCTCCCTGGAGATCACCAGCGCATTGGGTGCGGCCTTGTCGGCCATCTGCTGGCCGGCGCGCGTCAGACTCACCAGCAGGCGGCGGCCATCGTCGGGATCCGGCGAGGTCTCGGTCAGGCCGCGCGCGGTCAGGCGATCGATCACGCCCTTGATGGTCGCGACGTCCATCGACGTCAGCCGCCCGAGCTGGTTCTGCGAGCAGGCGCCGACCTCGGACAGCTTCGACAGCGCCGCCCACTGAGTCGGCGTCAGATTGATGCCGATCTCTCGGGCGAAGATCACGGCGTGGCGCTGCGACACCTGGCGCAGGATGAAGCCGATCTGCTCGTCCAGCACATATCCCGGCCTGGTCGCTTTCCCGTTTCGCTTCGGTGCCGCACTCCTCGCCATCGTCCACTCCGCCCTTACAGCGACAGATGCGCGTCCCGGATATCCGGACGCGCATCGAGCTCCGCCATGGTGCCGCCGAAACAGATCCGGCCGCGCTCGATGATATAGGCGCGATCCGAGATCAGCCGGGCGAAATGCAAATTCTGCTCGGAGACGACGATGCTGACGCCCTCTTTCTTCATCGCCAGGATCGCATCGACCATCTGCTCGACGATTTTCGGCGACAGCCCCTCCGAGGGCTCATCGAGCAGCACCAGCGACGGATTGCCCATCAGCGTGCGCGCGATCGTCAGCATCTGCTGCTCGCCGCCGCTCATGCGCCCGCCGGGCCGGCCGCGCATCTCGCCGAGGTTCGGGAACAGCTTGAACAGTTTTTCGCGATCCCATTGCGGCGCGCCTGCCCGCCTCGGCTGGCGGCCGACCTCGAGATTCTCCTCGACCGTCAGATCCGTGAAGATGCGCCGCTCCTCCGGGACGTAGCCGAGCCCGCCGCGCACAATCGCGTGCGTCGGCAGATCCGAGACGTCCCGGCCCTCGAACATGACGCGGCCGGAGCGGTTCTGGACCAGGCCGACGATGGAGCGGAACGTGGTCGATTTGCCGGCGCCGTTGCGCCCGAGCAGGGCAACCACTTCGCCCTCGCCGACCTCGAGCGCGATGTCGAACAGGATATGCGCCGGGCCGTAGAAGCTGTTGAGATCCTTCACCGTCAGCTTCATGCCGATGCCCCCTCGCGGTGCCGGGCGTCATAGACGAGGCCCTCGCCGAGATAGATCGCCCGCACCTGGGCATTGCCGCGCACCTCTTCGGGCGAGCCTTCGGCGATCAGGAGGCCGCGGTTCAGCACCAGGATGCGGTCGGCATGCTCGAACACCACGTCCATGTCGTGCTCGGTGAACAGCACGCCGATCGACTGCTCGCGCGCGATCCGAGCCGTCAGCCGCATCAGCTCGACGCGCTCGCGCGGCGCCATGCCGGCGGTCGGCTCGTCCATCAAGAGCAGCTTCGGCTGGTTGGCGAGCGCGATCGCAAGCTCGAGCCGCTTGACGTCGCCATAGGCGAGCTCGCCGCAGGGCCGCTCCGCATAGGCACCCATGCCGACCAGATCGAGCAGCCGCCCCGCCTCGTCGCGCGCGTGGCGGGCGGTCGAGGCCCACAGGTTGAACAATTGCCCGCCATGCGAGACCAGCGCGACCTGCACGTTTTCGCGTACCGTCATGGTGGGGAATGTCGCCGCGATCTGAAAGGTGCGGCCGACGCCCATGCGCCAGATCACGCGCGGCTTCTTGCCGGTGGTCTCCGCGCCCAGCACGCGGATGCGGCCGCTATCGGGAATGTTCTGGCCGTTGAGCATGTCGAAGCAGGTGCTCTTGCCTGCGCCGTTCGGCCCGATCAGCGCCAAAATCTCGCCGGCGCGCAGTTCGAAGGAGACGCCGCGCACGGCATGCACGCCGCCATAGGATTTGGTCAGCCCCTCAACCGACAGCAATGTGGGAACCATGCTCATTCGGCGCTCTCGATGCGGGAGGTCAGCAAGGGCGATACCGACGACGAGGATTTGCGCCGGCGATGCATGAAGGCTTCGAGCGTGCCGACGATGCCCTTCGGGAACGCGACCACGATCAGCACGACGAAGCCGCCGAGCACCAGCTTGGAAAGATCGGTCTGGCTGACCAGCCAGATATTTAGCGCCTTGTAGACGATGGCGCCGACCACCGCACCCGACACCGTCTCGACACCCCCGAGCAGCACCATGACCAGCGCATCGACCGACAGCGAGATGCCCATATTGTCGGGGAACACGCTGCCCTTGAGATAGGCGAACAGCGCGCCGGCAAGGCCGGCGACCGTGCCCGCGATCACGAAGGCGGTCCACTGGATGCGTTTGCCGTCGATGCCGATGGATTCGCTGCGGAGCGGCGAATCGCGCGTCGCGCGCAGCGCAAAGCCGAACGGCGAGAACACGATGATGCGGAGGATCACCACCGCGAGCGCGGCGATGCCGAGCGACAGCCAGTAGAAATGCGACGGGCTCGCAGCCCATTTTTCCGGCCAGACCCCGAGGATGCCGTTGTCGCCGCCGGTGACCGACACCCACTGGAACGCGATCGACCAGACGATCTGGGCAAAGGCCAAGGTCAGCATCGCGAAATAGACCCCGGAGAGCTGCACCGCGAAGAAGCCGAATACGGCGGCGCCGAGGAGCCCGAGCAGCGGCCCGAGCAGCAGGCAGGCAATCATCGGCAGGCCGGCCATCTTGGCGAGCAGCGCCACGCCATAGGCGCCGAGCCCGAAATAGGCCGCGTGGCCGAACGAGGCGAGCCCGCCGACCGACATCAGGAAGTGCAGGCTGACCGCGAAAATCACGAAGATCGCGATCTCCGAGCCGACCGTGAGCAAATAATTGCCGGCGACGAACGGCAGCGCGGCGGCAACGATGAGCATGGCAATCGCGGCGAACCGCTCGTTCATCGTCAGCGGCCGCCACGGATTGACGGTCAGCCCCGGCGTGCGCCGTGCCGGCGCCTCCGGCTTGCCGAACAGCCCCCACGGCCGGACGATCAGCACCACCGCCATCACCAGGAACACCAGGATGATGGAGATCTTCGGAAAGATCAGGATGCCGAAGGCGTTGAGCTCCGACACCAGCA
The DNA here is from genome assembly GCF_054063355.1 of Bradyrhizobium sp. USDA 4502. NCBI lineage: Bacteria > Pseudomonadati > Pseudomonadota > Alphaproteobacteria > Hyphomicrobiales > Nitrobacteraceae > Bradyrhizobium > Bradyrhizobium sp. USDA 4502. The sequence goes on along the minus strand of NZ_JBSSGF010000001.1, from coordinate 1,151,308 downwards.
CCGCCGCGACGAAGGCGCCGATGATGCTGCCGAGGCCGCCGATCACCACCACGACGAAGACCTCGACGATGACGCGCAAATCCATCGCGTGATTGACCGCATCGCGCGGGATCTGCAGCGCGCCGCCGAGCGCGGCGAGGAAGACGCCGAGCGCGAACACGCTGGTGAACAGCCATTTCTGATTGACGCCGAGCGCAGCCACCATGTCGCGGTCCTGCGTCGCCGCGCGCACCAGCACGCCCCAGCGGGTGCGCTGGAACAACAGCCAGAGCACGCCGAGCACGACCGGCCCGAGCACGATCAGGAACAGGTCATAGCTCGGAATATTCTGGCCGAAGAAATCGATCGCGCCCTTGAAGCCGGGCGCGCGGCGGCCGACCAGATCGTCCGGGCCCCAGATCAGCACCACGAGATCCTCGACCATCAGCGTCAGGCCGAAGGTGGCGAGCAACTGGAACAGCTCCGGCGAATGGTAGATCCGGCGCAGCAGCACCATCTCGACCAGCACGCCGATCGCAGCAACCGCCAGCGCCGCAACGACGATGCTGCCCCAGAAGCCGAGCGCGCCGGAAAAGCGCTCGGTCAGGGTAAAGGCGACATAGGCGCCGAGCATATAGAACGCGCCATGCGCGAAATTCACGATCCGCGTCACGCCGAAGATGATCGACAGACCCGAAGCGACCAGGAACAGCGACGCCGCGCTGGCAAGACCGGTCAGGAACTGGACGACATAGAAGGCCATGGGCGGTCCGCGTTGGAGTTTCCGTTCACCTCACCTCGCCCCGCCTGCGGGGAGAGGTCGAATTCAAGCGCCAGCTTGAATTCGGGTGAGGGGGACTCTCCGCGCGCTCGTTCGCGGAAATAGCCCCTCACCCCAACCCTCTCCCCGTAAGAACGGGGAGAGGGAGAAGTTCAAGTCTCTCCCCGCAAGAGCGGGGCGAGGGAGAAGAAAAAAATCAATCCTTCGGCCGCAGCTTCTCGATCTCGGCATCGCTGGGCAGATAGTCCGCCCCCTTGCGATAGGCGGTGTCGACCATGATGCCCTTGCCGTCCTTCAGCGCGGTCTTGCCGGTGAAGGCGCCCAGCGTCGACTGGTGATCGATCTTGCGGAAGGTGATCTCGCCGAATGGCGACGGCATCGAGATGCCTTCCGCCGCCGCGATCAGCTTCTCCGGATCACTCGAGCCGGCCTTGGCAAGGATCGCCGCCGCCGCCTTGATGGTCTGGTAGCCGACGATCGAGCCGAGCCGCGGATAGTCGTTGTACTTGGCCTGGTAGGCCTTCAGGAACGCGTCATGTTCCGGCGTCTTGATCGCGTACCAGGGATAGCCGGTGACGATCCAGCCTTCCGGCGTCTCGTCCTTCAGCGGATCGAGGTATTCCGGCTCGCCGGTCAGGAAGCTCACCACGGTGCGGCCCTTGAACAGGCCGCGGGTGTTGCCTTCGCGCACGAGCTTGACGAGGTCGGCGCCGAAGGTGACGTTGAGGATCGCTTCCGGGTTCGCCGCGGCAACCGCCTGCACCACTGGGCCGGCGTCGATCTTGCCCTGTGGCGGCCACTGCTCGTCGACCCACTGGATGTCAGGCCGTTTCGCCGACATCAGCTTCTTGAACACCGCGACCGCCGACTGGCCGTATTCATAGTTCGGCGCGATCGTCGCCCAGCGTTTTGCAGGCAGTTTTGCGGCTTCTTCCACCAGCATTGCCGCCTGCATGTAGTTCGACGGACGCAGGCGGAACGTGTAGCGGTTGCCTTTCGACCACGTGATCGCGTCGGTCAAAGGCTCAGCCGCAAGGAAAAACACCTTCTTCTGGTTGGCGAAGTCAGAAACCGCAAGGCCGATATTGGAGAGGAACGTGCCGGTGAGCATCGCGACGTTCTCGCTCGACACCAGCTCGTTCGCCGCGGTCTGCGCATCCGCCGGCTTGCCGCCGTCGTCCTTGGAAACGACAACGAGCTTCTTGCCGCCAATGCCGCCGGCGGCATTGATCTCTTCCACCGCGAGCTGCCAGCCCTTGCGATAGGGCTCGGTGAACGCCGGCAGCAGCGAGTAACTGTTGATCTCGCCGATCTTGATTTCGCTCTGCGCCAAGGCCTGCGTTGTCATGGCGCTCGTTGCCATGCTCGCGACCGCGATCGCCAATCCCGCCCCTACGAAATAACCACGCATCCCGTCCTCCAGTTTTTCTTCAAAGAGATTATCGCAATCCGTCTTCGCCCTTGATCTCGCCGACCGTCAGCCCGCCGACGCGCGGCAGTGGCCGTCCGCTGTCGGTCACCGCGACCGCGACCATGATCTCGTTGGCCCGCGGCGCGTCGTTGATCTGCACCTCCATGCCGTCGAAATGGCTGCGCACGAAAGCCGCGTCCTTGTGCCCGAGCGGAATATCCAGCGTGGTGCCGGGCCCCGAGCGCTTCTTCGACGACGGGATCAGCGCCGCGCCCTTCGACAGCACCTTGCGCACCGGCGCACCCATCTTCGGATGCAGGATCGCTGCCGCATGCTCGAGCTCGCCATTCTCGCCGACGGCGGCGGCCTTGCCGTAGCTGTGCACCTTGGCGCCGTCGATGCCGAGCGCGGCGACGGCCCGCTTCGAGAGCAGTTCGCCGAGTTCCTCGCCGATCGCGATCAACGGCGACAGATCCTCGACATAGCGGCCGGCAAAGGGGTTTTCGATCACGGCGATCGCGGCGGCCCGCCTTGTCGGCGGTGCGATGGTCTTGCCCATCTCCAGATGGGTCTCCTCGACCACGGTGACGATCTTGCGAATGACGGCGCTCATCTTGCCTCGCTTCCAGTCATGCCCGCAGCATGTGTTCTATCGTTTGTCCCTGAAACGCGTGCGACGCCGGCGCCCCAATCCCAGTTGCACCGACAAGCCGCGTTTCGCCCAGTAGACGCAATGCCGCGCCCTCGATCAATCCCGACATCAGGAGGTCGCGCGCCCGCGTCGCCCCCACCTCGAGCGCCTGCTCAACCTCGTGTTCCGCCAGCCGCCCGACATCGCGGGTCACCAGCCGCGCGCCGAGGTCGCTGTCGGGCTGCAGCTCGTTCGCCGCAACGCGCAGGATCGCGGGATGATTGGGCAGATCGACCGCATTGGCGATCACCGTCGCCGCGGCATCCGCTTGCGACGCCGTCCGCGCCAGCACGGTGACGGCATCGGCGATACCGAGCGAAAAGCTGCGGCCGTGCCGGCCGCTGGTCGCGATGCCGCGGACCGGCGTCTCGGCATCGACCGTCATGGTGCGCATCACGCCGTGGCGGTCCGGCCGGTCCATCAGGCCGACGGTGAATTGTTCGCCGTCGCCGAGATGCAGGGCAATGTCGCCGCCGTTGTTGACATAGGCACGGTCGAGCGGCGCGGCCTCAAGCATCGTGCCCAAAACTTCCTCGGCGACCGAGCCCGCGACCGCTGCCATAGGCGTGATGAAGCAATCGGCGGCAAACGGCGCGACCGCCGCATGCATGCGCCGCGCGACCACGCCTCTCAACACGCAACGATTCGGATCGGCTGCACTGCGCAGCTCGGTGAGTTCCGCGCATAGCTCGTCGAGCAAACCGGTGAAGCGCTCGGTCGCCGCTCGATAGGCGGCGCTGACGTCGTCGTCCCTGCCCTTCGCCTCGATGACCAGATCAATCGGACCATCCTGCAAATGCAGCCGCTTGCCGTCAGGAAGAAGCGCGTTTTGCGGAAGCCTAGTCATGCGCGCCGCCCGGGCATCGGCCGGACCTCAGCGCTGTCCCGCAGTGACGACAGCGGCCGGACATAGTCCATGTGACCGCCCAGCGCCGCATAATCGGACCTGCGCATCGTGAATTCAATCGGCGCCACCAGTGCCGGGGTCGGCACATAGCCGAAGGCACCGGCCGGCATCTGCGTGACATCGACCATGTAGGTAATGCCCCCGCCCGGCCAAACATAGACCGGCGCGCCGCCGCTGGTCACCCGCGTCAGCGCGTCCTTGACCGAACGGGTCAGCCGCACCGGATTATCGGTGACGCCGGCGCGCAACGATCCGCCCGCGCCGCCCATGAACAGCACGGTGCACAGCGCCGGCTCGCAATTCTCCTGGATGCGCTCGACCGAAAATCTGAGATCGGCGGGCATCTCGGTCTCGACCGGCTTCAACGCCTCGTCGAGCACGTAATAGGACGCATGCTCGCCGGTGGTCGAGACCATCAGCATGGTGAGCCCCGGCCGCGCCTCCTTCGCATTGAAGGGGCCGAGGATCGACAGCGGATCGGAGATGTTGGTGCCGCCCCATCCGGTGCCGGGATCGGCGACCTGGAAATAGCGGCCCGGCGTCGAGCGCCGCCCCTTCATCTTGATCCCGGTGTCGGCGATGTCGAGCAGCTTGCCGGCCTGGTGCTCGCTGAGCACGCCGGTGATGTGATCGTCGACCACCACGACCTCATCGACCTTGCCGTGCCATTGCTTGGCGAACATGCCGATCGTCGCCGAGCCACAGCCGACCCGCATGCGCTCTTCTGCCACACCATTGACGATCGGCGGCCTGCCGGCCTGCACCACGACGGTGGCGCCGCCGTCGATGGTCAACTCGACCGCCTTGCAGTTGGAGAGATCCATCAGCGTGTCGCAGGTGACGCGGCCTTCCTTCTTGGAGCCGCCGGTCAAATGATGCACCCCGCCGAGCGAGAGCATCTGCGAGCCATATTCGCTGGTCGTGACATGGCCGACCGCCTCACCGTCCGAGCGCACGGTCGCGGTTTCCGGGCCGAGGTAGCGGTCGGTGTCGATCTTCACCTTGACGCCGCAATACGAGAAAATGCCTTCAGTCACCACGGTGACCATGTCGACGCCGTCGACCTCCGACGACACGATGAAGGGCGCCGGCTTGTAATCCGGATAGGTTGTTCCTGCGCCGATCGCGGTGACGAACAGTTCGGGCTGGCGGACGATCTTGCCGTCCCAGTCGCCGCTCACCTGGAACGGAACCAGCTTGCCGCCATGCGACACGGTGCGCTCCAGCACGACGTGCGGATCGACGCGCACCAGCGTGCCGTCATGATTGGCATAGCGGTCGCAGGCGCCGGCCGCGCCCGGCTTGATGTAACACATCACCGGACAGGCATCGCAGCGGATCTTGTCGCCGGCGGCGACGGTCATTGTGTCAGCCATCGTGACCAAGCCTGGACTTGTGGCGGCGGTCGATCATACTGCGCTTCCGCCTCCCATGCATATCGTTCGTATACGAATGATCCTGCGCGCGAGCCCGTGACCTGTCAAGCGGCCTTTGCAATCAAACCGTGCCCTTCGCGTGCGCACCCTGTTCATAAAGCGGGCACGCGCTGCAGCGCGGCATGCCGCCGCTTGCACGTTTGTATACAAACGTTATCCTCGTCGGCGATCCGACGCTGACGTTGCAGCGCAAACATCAAGGGAGAACCGGGGCAATGCGCCTGACCGTGAACGGCAGGAATCATGATGTCGACGCCGCTCCCGACACCGCATTGCTTCACGTGCTGCGCAACGACCTCGAATTGAACGGGCCGAAATATGGCTGCGGGCTCGGCGAGTGTGGCGCCTGCGCGGTGCTGATCGACGGCGTCGCCGCCCGCGCCTGCGTGATTCCGATCGAGGGCTGCGCCGGACGCAATATCGTCACGCTCGAAGGCCTCGGCAGCCGCGAGCATCCCGATCCGGTGCAGGATGCCTTCATTCGCGAACAGGCCGCGCAGTGCGGCTATTGCCTCAACGGCATGATTATCACCACCAAGGCCTTGCTGATGCGCAATCCCAATCCGTCCGAGCATGAGGTGCTGGAGGCGTTGCGCTACAATCTCTGCCGTTGCGGCGCGCATATCGAGATCATCCGCGCGGCGATGCGCGCGGCCGGTCACGCCCTTGAGGCGCGCGATTGATGGTGGACGCACGGGCTCCTGAGCAACGCCAGCGCGGCTCGCTGTCGGTCGTCCGCCCTGCGGTGCTGGGCGCCGAAGATGAGTTCGAGACCTTCATCACCATCACGGCCGACGGCACGGTCAATGCCTATAACGGCCATGTGGATCTCGGCACCGGCATCCGCACCGCGCTCGGTCAGATCGTTGCCGAAGAGCTCGACGTCTCCTTTGCCCGCGTCGTCGTGATCCTCGGCGACACCGCCGTGGTGCCGAACCAGGGCCCGACGATCGCAAGCGAAACCATCCAGATCACCGCCGTTCCCCTGCGCAAGGCCGCCGCGCAAGCGCGGCATTTTTTGCTTGCGCGCGCCGCCGAGCGATTGGAGCTAGCTGTCGACGAGCTCACGATCGAGGACGGGCTGATCCGCGGCCACGACAACCGCAGCGTCAGCTATGGCGAGCTGATCGCGGACGAGATCATCCGGCTCGATCTTGCCGATGAGGTTCCGGTCAAGGCCGTGAGCGCCTATTCGGTGGTCGGCAAGTCGATACCGCGCGTCGATGTGCCGGCGAAGGCGACCGGCGAGCTCGTCTATGTCCACGATGTGCGCGTGCCCGGTATGCTGCATGGCCGCGTGGTCCGCCCGCCTTACGCCGGCGTCGATGCCGGCCCGTTCGTCGGCACCAGCCTGATTGCGGTCGATGAAGCCTCGGTGCGCGATATTCCAGGCCTCGTCGCGGTGGTGCGGATCGGCGATTTCGTCGGCGTCGTTGCTGAGCGCGAGGAGAATGCGACCAAGGCTGCCGCGCAGCTCACGGTGAGCTGGAAGCCCGGACCGGCACTGACCGATCTTGCCGACGTGGAGAAGGCGCTGCGCGCCAATCCCTCGACGCCGCGCCAGCTGATCGACAAGGGCGACGTCGACGCCGCGATCAAGGCGGCCGCCAAGCCGATGCAGCGGACTTACGTCTGGCCCTACCAGATGCACGGCTCGATCGGCCCGTCCTGCGCGGTTGCCGATTACAGCGAGGGCGCGATCCGGGTCTGGTCCGGCACGCAGAACCCGCACATCCTGCGCGGCGACCTCGCGCTGCTGATCCAGCGGCCGGAATCCGAGATCGACGTGATCCGGATGGAGGCGGCCGGCTGCTACGGCCGCAACTGCGCCGACGATGTTTCCGCCGATGCGCTATTGCTGTCGCGCGCGGTCGGCCGTCCTGTGCGCGTCCAGCTCACCCGCGAGCAGGAGCATGCCTGGGAGCCGAAAGGCACCGCGCAGCTGATGGACGTCAATGGCGGGCTCAACGCCGACGGCAGCGTCGCCGGTTACGATTTTGCCACGCGCTATCCCTCGAACGGCGCGCCGACATTGGCGCTGCTGCTCACCGGGCGGATCGCGCCTGAAGCCGCGGTGTTCGAGATGGGCGACCGCACCGCGATCCCGCCCTACGACTACGAGAACATGCGCGTGATCGCCAACGACATGCCGCCGATCGTGCGCGCGTCATGGTTTCGCGGCGTCTCGGCGCTGCCGAACACCTTTGCGCATGAATCCTACATCGACGAGCTTGCGGCGGAGGCGAAGGTCGATCCGATCGAGTACCGGCTGCGCTATCTGAAGGATAAGCGCGCGATCGATCTCGTCAATGCCGTTGCCGAGCGCGCCGGCTGGACGCCGCGCCCGGTGTGGAAAGAGCCCGAGGCGGACGGCGACATCGTGCGCGGCCGCGGCTTTGCCTATGCGCTCTACGTGCACAGCAAGTTTCCCGGTTACGGCGCGGCGTGGTCGGCATGGATCGCCGACGTCGCTGTCAACAAGGCGACCGGCGATGTCAGCGTGACCCGCGTCGTCGCCGGCCAGGATTCCGGATTGATGATCAATCCGGAGGGGGTGCGGCACCAGATCGAGGGCAACGTCATCCAGTCGACCAGCCGCGCGCTGATGGAGGAGGTCTCCTTCGAGCGCGGCGCGGTGGCGGCGCGGGAATGGGGCGCCTACCCCATCATCAAGTTTCCTGAGCTGCCGAAGATCGATGTGTTGATGCTGCCGCGGCAGGATCAACCACCGCTCGGCGTCGGCGAGTCCGCCTCGGTGCCGAGTGCCGCCGCGATCGCCAACGCGATCTACGACGCGACCGGGGTCCGCTTCCGCGAATTGCCGTTCACGCCGGAGCGCATCCTGAAGGGATTGCGCGGCGAGCAACCGGTCGCGCCCGCCCCGCTCCCGCCGCCTGCGCAGACGGCCGACCTCAACAGATGGCAGAATCCCTTTGCAAAGCGCGGCGGCGTGCTCGCCGGCATTGCCGCACTCTGCGCAGCGGCGATCGGCATCGGCGCGGCCGTGCTGCCCTGGCGCGCGATCGCGCCGATCGCCCGGCCCGACGCCTCGGTCTATTCCGCTGCGACGATCGCCCGTGGCAAGGAGCTTGCAGCGCTCGGCGCCTGCGCCGTCTGCCACACGTCGGAGCATGGCGTCCTGAATGCCGGCGGCCGGCCGCTGGAGACGCCGTTCGGCACCATCTACACCACCAACATCACGCCCGATGTCGACACCGGCATCGGCGCCTGGTCCTATCCCGCCTTCGAGCGCGCGATGCGCGAGGGCATCCATCGCGACGGGCGCCATCTCTATCCGGCGTTCCCGTACACGCATTTCGCCAGGACCAGTGATGCCGACCTGCAGGCGCTCTATGCCTATCTGATGGCGCAGACGCCGGTGCGCGCCGAGACGCCGGCCAACGCGCTCACCTTTCCGTTCAATCTGCGGCCGCTGCTCGCCGGATGGAATGCGCTGTTCCATCGGCCCAACACGTTCCAAGGTGATCCCACTAAATCGGAAGTGTGGAATCGCGGCGCCTATCTGATCGAAGGGTTCGGCCATTGCAGCGCCTGCCACTCGCCGCGCAATGCGCTCGGCGCCGAACGGCAGCGCGCCTATCTCGCCGGCGGCTTCGCCGAGGGCTGGGAGGCGCCGGCGCTGACGTCGCTGTCGAAGGCGCCGATCCCCTGGAGCGAGGACGAGCTCTACGCCTATTTGCGCACCGGCGAGTCGCGCCTGCACGGCGTTGCCGCAGGGCCGATGGCGCCGGTCGTGCAGGAGCTCGCCGCGCTGCCCGACCAGGACATCCGCGCGATGGCGGTCTACCTCGCCTCGTTCAACGAGGGCACCAATCGGTCGGCCCACGATGCCATTGCCGCGAAGCTCGAAGCCGGCACCGTCGTCACCACCGCCGCCTCGGCGGGGGCGCGGATCTATCAAGGCGCCTGCGCAGTCTGCCATGAGGTCGGCGGCCCGCCGCTGTTCGGCAGCCGGCCATCGCTGGCGCTGAACAGCAATTTGCACAGCGACGCGCCCGACAATCTGATCCAGGTGATCCTGCACGGCATCGCCAAGCCGGCCGTGACCGATCTGGGCTACATGCCGGCGTTCAAGGACAGCATGAGCGACGGCCAGGTCGCCGAGCTCGTCACCTTCCTGCGGCGGCAATTTGCCCCTGACAAGCCGGCCTGGGCCGATGTCGCCGCCACCGTCGGCCGTATACGGCAGACCATAGCGCGCTGACCTGCCATGTTCCGCCCGATACCCACTGGGCGGGCGGCGCCCGGCAGGCTAAGGTTCCCGCATGACCGTGACAGATATCGCGACCCGGACCTACAACCATGGCTGGCGGCTCGACCCGATCGTGCGCAGCCTGCTGGACACCGATTTCTACAAGCTGTTGATGCAGCAGATGATCCGGGAATGCTATCCGGACACCCGCACGACCTTTTCGGTGATCAACCGCTCGACCCATATCCGGCTCGCCGAGGTCATCGACGAGGCCGAGCTGCGCGCCCAGCTCGACCACGCCCGCACCATCCGCTTCACCAAGAAGGAGCTGATCTGGCTCGCGGGCAACACGTTCTACGGCAAGACCCAGATGTTCTCGCCCGACTTCATCAACTGGCTGTCGAACTTCCGGCTGCCCGAATACGAGCTGCACAAGGTCGACGGCCAGTACGAGCTCCATTTCCACGGGCCGTGGACCCACACCACGATGTGGGAGATCCCGGCGCTCGCGATCCTCAACGAGCTGCGCTCGCGCGCGGCGACCAAGACCTACGGCCGCTTCGCGCTCGACGTGCTCTACGCCCGCGCCAAGGCCAAGCTGTGGGCCAAGGTCGAGCGGCTGCGCAAGCTGGACGGCTTGCGGCTGTCCGATTTCGGCACACGCCGCCGCCATGGCTTCCTCTGGCAGCGCTGGTGCGTCGAGGCGGTCAAGGAAGGCCTCGGCCCCTCCTTCACCGGAACGTCGAACGTGCTGCTCGCGATGGACAACGACCTCGAGGCGATCGGCACCAACGCGCACGAGCTGCCGATGGTCGCCGCCGCGCTCGCCAATGACGACGAGGCGCTGCGCTGGGCGCCCTATCGCATCCTCGATCAGTGGCGCCACACCTATGGCGGCAACCTCTTGATCGCGCTGCCCGATGCCTTCGGCACCAAGCCGTTCCTGCGCGACGCGCCCGATTGGGTCGCCGACTGGACCGGCTTTCGTCCCGACAGCGCGCCGCCGATCACGGCCGGCGAAGAGATCATCAAGTGGTGGAAGCAGAAGGGCCGCGATCCCAAGGAGAAGCTGCTGGTGTTCTCCGACGCGATGGATGTCGGCTCGATCGAGGAGACGTTCCACCATTTCAAGGGACGCGTGCGCGTCAGCTTCGGCTGGGGCACCAACCTCACGAACGATTTCGTCGGTTGCGCACCCGATGGCACCGCCGAGCTCGACCCGATCTCGATCGTCTGCAAGGTGACGTCGGTCGACGGACGCCCGGCCGTCAAGCTCTCCGACAATCCGGAGAAGGCGACCGGCATCCCGTCCGAGGTCGAGCGCTATTTGCGCGTGTTCGGCAATGTCGGCCGTGTTCGCACCGCAGTTCACGTCTAACAAAGCGTTTTCAAGCGAAGTGGACACCGGTTCGCGTGAAGAAAACGCGTCAAATAAAAGACTCCTCGCCAACCCACCACTCCCATCGACTGACCTGACGAGCTTCGCATGCCCGCACCCAAGCCGCCTGCCTTCGAAACCCTGAGCCTGCACGCCGGCCAGCGCCCCGATCCCGCGACCGGCGCGCGCGCGGTTCCGATCTATCAGACCACGTCCTACGTGTTCCAGGATGCCGATCATGCCGCGGCGCTGTTCAATCTGGAGCGCGCCGGCCACATCTACACCCGCATCTCGAACCCGACGACATCAGTGCTGGAGGAGCGGATCGCCGCGCTTGAATGCGGCGTCGGCGCGATCTGCACCGCCAGCGGCATGGCCGCGATGCATCTTGCGATCGCGACCCTGCTCAATGCCGGCGACCACATCGTCGCCTCCGCCTCGCTCTATGGCGGCACCATCAATCTGCTGGCGCACACGCTGCCGCGGTTCGGCATCACCACGACGTTCGTGAAGCCACGTGCGCTCGACGAATTCCGTGCCGCGATCAAGCCGAACACCCGCCTCGTGATCGGCGAGACCATCGGCAATCCCGGCCTCGAAGTACTCGATATCCCCGCGGTGGCTCAAATCGCGCATGACGCGAAGATTCCGCTGCTGATCGACAACACCTTCGCGACGCCCTATCTCAGCCAGCCGATCGAGCTCGGCGCCGACATCGCGATGAACTCGGCGACCAAGTGGATGGGCGGCCATGGCATCGCGATCGGCGGCGTGATCGTCGATGGCGGGCGGTTCGACTGGCGCGCCTCCGGCAAATTCCCGCAGCTCACCGAGCCCTATGCCGGCTATCACGGCATCGTCTTCGACGAGCAGTTCGGCAAGGCCGCGTTCATCATGCGCGCCCGCACCGAGGGCCTGCGCGATTTCGGCGCCTGCCTGTCGCCGACCAACGCGTTCCAGCTGCTGCAGGGCATCGAGACGCTCGGCGTCCGCATGGATCGCCATGTCAGCAACACCCATGCGGTGCTGGACGCCCTCGCCGCGAACAAGGCGGTCGACTGGGTGCTGCATCCCTCGCTGGAGACGCATCCGGATTACGCGCTGGCCAAGAAGCTGCTGCCGCGCGGCGCCGGCTCGATCGTCAGCTTCGGCATCAAGGGCGGCCGCGCCGCCGGCAAGAAGTTCATCGAGTCGTTGAAGCTGATCAGCCATCTCGCCAATGTCGGCGACGCCAAGACGCTGGTGATCCACCCCGCCAGCACCACGCATCAGCAGATGGACGCCGAGCAGCTCAAGGCCGCCGGCATCGGCGAGGAGCTGGTGCGGCTGTCGGTCGGCATCGAAACCGCTGAGGATATCATCGACGATCTCGGCCAGGCGCTGCGCGCCTCGCAAAGGACTTAAGCCCATGCAGCTTTCCGTGAACGGATCAGACACCTTCATCGCGACCGGCGGCAGGCCGTTCGATCCGTCGCTGCCGGCGGTGGTGATGATCCACGGCGCCGGCTTCGATTCCTCGACCTGGGCGCTGCACAGCCGCTGGTTCGCCCATCACGGTTTTTCCGTGCTGGCGCCGGACCTGCCGGGCCATGGCCGCTCCGCCGGCAAGCCGCTCCCGACCATCGCCGAGATGGCCGACTGGATCGCGGCGCTGATCACGGCGGCCGGCGCATCGAAGGCGCGGCTGATCGGCCATTCGATGGGATCGCTGATCGCGATTGAGACCTCGGCGCGGCATCCCGACAAGGTCTCCGGCCTCGCGCTGATCGGCACCGCCGCGACCATGACGGTCGGCCCCGATCTGTTGAAGGCCGCCGAGGCCAATGACGTCGCTGCGATCGACATGGTCTCGATCTGGGGCCTCGGCTTCAAGGCCGAGCTCGGCGGCAGTCTCGCGCCGGGCCTGTGGATGCATCAGGGCGCGCAGCGGGTGCTGCAGGAGGCGAAGCCCGGCGTGCTGTACAACGACCTCAACGCCTGCAACGCCTACCAGAACGCGCTCACGGCTGCTGCCGCGGTTAGGGTGCCCGCCACCTTCGTCCTCGGCGAACGCGACATGATGACCCCGGCCAAGGCCGGCAAAACACTCGCCGCCGCGACGCCGAACGCCCGCACCGTCGTACTGTCAGGCGCCGGCCACATGATGATGGTCGAGCAGCCGGACGAGCTGCTGGCGGCGTTGCAGTAGCGCTCGAGACCCCTCAGCCGGCTCCGGTGCTTTCGCATTCGAAGTGCCTTTGCCGCCGCCACTGCCGGTGACGTTGGCGAACCTCCCTCGAAGGCGAGCGGCCCCAAAATATCGAAAACAACCCCATGCAAAGTAGCCGGGGGGCCGCCGGCCCTCGGACAAGCAACTTGACACGTCGGGCAACTCAGCGATATCTTCTATTATTCCGAATTTCCGCGAACGCGCCGGAGCCACCGATCTTTCAGGAAATCCGGCTCGCCATCAGGAGCAAGGCAGCGAAGCAACCGATCGGTACGAGATGGGAAAACTCCCGATGTCGCAGGATGGTCAAAGCTGCCGCTGCGAGAATGACGGCGCAGAGGGTCAAGCCGGCTGCACGGGTTGCCGGTAGTGTGACCAGGATTGCGGCCGATATCTCCAATCCGCCGGTGACCCGGCACCACCACGCGGGATACCCCCATCGAACAAAGTTGCTCCGCGTCGTCGACGTCGCGATCGCATTGAACAAACCTGCACTGGCGAAGGCAGCGGCAAGCAGCCTGATGAATATCGTGTGCATGACCTAAGCGACCGCCAACACATAAGCGCGCAACTCGTCGATGATCGATCGCCGCGAAGGATTCCAGCCGAGTTCGCGCTTCGCTTTCTCGCCCGAGATGATCTGATCGGAGGCGATCGCATCGGCGAAACCCCAGAGGACCTTGCGCGCCTCTTCGAGCGGCCATGCCGCCACTCGGCCCCCGGCACCGCCCAACTCGCTCGCTGCGCGTGCGATCTCGACGAGCCGCGGCGCCGAACCGTGCGCGCCATTGAAGACGGATCCCGCCGGTGCCTGCTCGAGCGCGAGCGCATAGAGATCGGCCAGATCGTCGGCATGCACGGTCGACCAGCGATTTTGACCGTCACCGACATGAAGTGCCGCACCATGTTCCTTGGCCGATGCGACCATCATCATCGCGGCGCCGCCCCAGTTGCCATACACCCAGGCAGGCCGGATAACGACCGGATGGACGCCCCCGGCTTCGGCCGCGAGGATCTCGCGTTCCAGCGCCTGGCGCCAGCGGACCATCTCGACCGGGTTCAGTGGAGTGTGCTCGGTCACTGACGTGTCACCCGTGGAGCCGTAGACCAGGCTGCCACTGGTATAGATGAAGCGCTGACCCGTTCCGCGCTGCGCTTCGAGGATCGCACGCGTCGCAATCTCATCGAGAGACGCAGCGTTCTGATCGTTGGGCGAAGCGGCATGGACGACGGCGTCCACGCCCCGTACCGCCGAGGCCAAGCTCACCGGGTCGGCAAGCTCACCTGTCTCCGCCACGAAGCCTCGGTCGAGCAGCTTGGCCGCGCTCGCTTCCGACCGGGCGAGTCCCACGACTTCATGACCTCCCTCTTTCAATCGGTGCGCTACCGCACCGCCGATCAAGCCAGTCGCGCCTGTTACCAAAACTCGCATGTCGATCACCCTTCAATTTCGGTGAATTCAACAAAGCGGAACGGCAATGCGGATGGAAATCGCGAGTTCTGATGTGGCGCTATCGATCGCGCCGATGGCGTCAAGCCGAGGCGGCGATTTTGGTGATGATGCCGCGCAGCCAGGCAATAGCCCCATGCGTATCCGCCCGCCGGTGCCACATCAGGTGGAGTGGCCAGGTGGGCAGTTCGAGCGGCGGATCATAAATCGCTATGCCTGCTCCGGTACCAGCGAACCTTCGTGCGACCCGGGAGGCCAGCGTCGCGATGAGGTCGGTCCCGGCGATCACGAAGGGGGCGGCCAGGAATTGTGGCAGGCTCAGCACGACGCGTCGTTCGAGGCCGAGATCGGCAAGCCTCAGATCGACGATCCCGGAGCGGTCGCCTTCCGGAGAGACCAGAAGATGCGGCGCCGCTGCGAAAGCCTTGAGGCTTGGACCATCCGCGAACGCCGGGTGTCCCTCCCGCACGACGCAGGCGAAACTCTCAAAAAAAAGCGGGCTGCTGATAATGCGCGCCGACGTCTCGACGGGGAAACCGATCGCCAGATTCGCCTCGCCGCTGTCGAGCAGCGTGATGGCTTCGTCTCGTCCGAACATCCCGCAGACCCGCACGTTGATGTGTGGGGCATCGATGCTGAGGCGGGCCATGAGCGGCGGCAACAAGACGAACGCCGCATAGTCGCTCATCGCGAGCGTGACGGTATTGTCGGCCGTCGCGGGGTCGAAGCTATCGGCCTGTAGCGCGCTCCGGAGAAGCCGGAGCGCATCCGAGACGGGACCAGCAAGGTCATGGGCGCGGGGCGTTGGCTGCATGCCTGAAGGCGTTCGCACGAAGAGCTCGTCCCCAAGAAGCTCTCGCAAGCGCGTGAGCGCGCCGCTCATCGCCGACTGGCTGAGGCCGATCCGCGATCCGGCGCGCGTCACGTGGCGCTCCGCGTACAGCGCATCAAAGGCCTTCATCAAGTTGAGGTCGAAGCCGGCTATATCCATGTGGCCGACCATAAGGGAATGCGCCGAACGGGGATAGCGGCCGTACGTCAAGCGCACGCCGCTCAGGAGGCGGCGCCGAGGGTCAATAGGTGCCGTCCTCCTTCCAGTCTGTGCTAATGTGGTGCGTCATTTGGTGCAGGTGGAGCGTGCACTCACAAATCGAGGTGGCTCGGATCACGCGCGTTGGATGTCTGCCATGGCCCTGACAGGAGCGCGAAAGCGGACATTGCCGTAAGTCCGAGAGGGTCAATAGGTGACATTCGAGATGGAAGAGGCCGTCAGCGTCAGCAAGCGAACGTTCTTCACCTTATTGCTCCCGGACGCCCCCCTTCCTAAGCCCATCGAGTATGTCATCGATCTCTCGACGAAACTGCGGGTTGGTTGACATTGGGTAAACGAGATCACGGTACCAATGGATCGTAAAGTCTGGTCGGCGCTTGTTCAATTCAGTCAAGCTCCGCTGTGCCTGTTCCAATTGCCCCGTGGCTCCATAAGCCGATGTCAGATCCACATAGGCGAACCAGGGCGAGTTGTTCAGATTGACCGAGCGCCCGCATTCCTCGATCGCTTCTCCATATTGATGGAGGTGCAAGTGTGCATGGCAGAGCCAGAAGCGCCACTGGAAAGCAAAAGGATCTCTGGGACTGAGACGGAGAGCCAACTGGGCCGGCGAGAAGGCCTCGCGCGCTCGCCCGGAGACGACGAGTGCAATTGCTTTAGCAGCGTAGGCAGCTGGATTATTTGGATCAATTTCGAGCGCAGCATCGAATTCAGCCAATGCCTCCTCAGGATGTCCAAATAGAAGAATGGTTCCCTTGGTCGTACGAGCACTCGCGCTTGCCGCGTTTTTGGACAGAACTCTGTCGATGAGGTCGATTGCTTGCATTTTGTCTTCAACAACGGACGCAGACCATCGGTTGTTCGCACCAATTGCTAAACACCGCGCTTTGCCAATCATGGCCTCAACGTTGTCCGGATCGAGGCGCAACGCACTGTCGAACAGCTCTTCTGCCTGAACGTTTTGGATCTTCGACTGCGGCTCGTAGAGCTTTGCCCAGCCGCGCATCGTGAAGTCCATGGCGTCTGGATTCGTTGATCGGTCCACTTCGCTGCGGCGGCTTTCGGCTTGGATCAGTTCAATGTTCAGTGAGCGAGCGAGCCGCGCTGTGATCTGGTCCTGCAAAACGGCGAGGTTCGTGCGATCGCCGTCGAAACGATCGGACCAGACGTCGCGATTGCTCGCGACATCGGTAAGTGAGACGTTGACCCGGACCTGCTCCCCGTTGCGCCGCACCGCGCCTTGGACCGCCCAGCGGATGCCAAGATCTTTGCCGAGCGTCCTGAAGTCGATCTGCTTGTTCTTGTATGTAAAGGCCGTTCCGCGTCCGATAACGAACGCGCCGGGCATTTGCGCGAGGTCGGTCGTCAGATCAGTCGTAATGCCATCGGCGAAATAGTCCTGCTCCGGATCGTTGTTGAGGTTTGCGAACGGCAGGACGACGAGTGACAAGCGGGGAGCAATGTCGGGCCGGGCGGTAGCCTCCCTCTGCGTCTGCTGCTTGTCCGGGAACACGTCGGTGCGGAGCGTTTTCCACACAGTCCAGTAGCCGATGAGACCACCCGCGATCGCGCCTATTGCGGCAATCGAAGCGAGCGCCCCACCGATCAACTGCAATCGCGCTCGGAGGCGCCCCTTAAAGTTGAGAGTCGACGCCGATTTGTCCGTTGGCTCGTTATCAGATGCCGTTTCGTTCAGTGGGCCATCATCGGATGCCGGCTTGTCCGGTAGGTCGTTGGAGAATTCCGACTTCGTCACCATAGCCTCCCGCAGGGGCCAAACGTCCGGATACTCAAGCCTAGCAGATTTGTTGCGGCTTCACTTGGTCAACGTTGCTGACTAAGTTTTCACGCCTCTTACAAGTCGTTGCAGGACGGTGGTCGCTTTTACGACGTTGAATAGATTTCCGGTCAGGGTCTTGGTCGTGTAAAAACGCCAGTCCCGAGGCAGTCGGGACTGGATTGGTGTCATGCCGCGATCGCAGCCATCAGCGGCTTGATCCCGACGATGTTCATGACCCGTGTCAGATTGTAGGCCAGGACGGAGAGCGCCATTTCGGCCGCCACTTTCGGAAGCGTTTTGGTGAGGAAGTGTGTCGCTCCCATGCGGGCCTTCATGGTGCCGAACGGATGCTCGACAGTTTCGCGGCGCTGACGCATGGCGTGCGGGCTTGCATCAAGGCGCTGCTGCACAGCCTCGAGCAGATGCTCATGCTCCCATCGCGTAATCCGCCGTTCTGACCCAGGCGTGCATTGGGTCTTGAGCGAACAGCTTTGACAGGCCGTGGTCCAGTAGCGCCGCAGCACCTTGCTGTCTTCTTCATTCGTATAGCGATATGATAGCCGCTCCCCGGCCGGGCAGCGATAGACGTCCTCCTCTGGCAAATAGGCAAAGTCCTGTTTACCGAAGCGTCCGTCTGCCTTAGCGCCGGACGTTAGCGGTTTGGGCAGAGTTACCGTGATGCCCGCTTCGTGGCACGCAAGGATCTCTGGGCTGTTGAAGTAGCCGCGATCGGCTACAGCTTCGAGCGTCTCAGTCTTCAGAACAGCCTTCGCCCGCTTGGCCATATTGGCAAGTTGTGCCCGATCCGAGCCGCTGTTCGTCACCTCGTGCGTCACAATCAGATGGTGTTCGGTGTCTACGGCGACCTGTACGTTGTAGCCGACAACACCAGAGCCGCGCCCGCTCGTCGCCATCGAGCGGCTGTCGGGGTCGGTCAGGGAGATTTGCTGGTCGGGTGACGCAAGCATCTGCTTCTCGTAGACGGCAAGCTTGCCCATTTCCTCCTTCAGTTTCGTCAGCTTCTCGGTAAGCCTCGTCACCTTCGTGGCCAGGGCCTCGGTCGGCTCCTGGCGGTCGGCCGTGTCAAGTTGGCTCAGATAGCGCGCGACGCTCTCCTCCAACTGAGCACGCCGTCGCTCCATCTTCGCGCGCGTGAAGTTCCTGTCCCGGTTGTTCACGGCCTTGAACTTGCTGCCATCGATGGCGACGCTCGCCGTCGCCAGCAGACCCATCTCTCGGCAGAGTTCGACGAAGCGCGCACATACCCTGCGCAGCGCCAGGCCGTTGTCCTTGCGGAAGTCCGCAATCGTCTTGTGATCGGGAGCGAGCCGACCCAGCAGCCACATCACCTCGACGTTGCGCCCGGCCTCTCGTTCCAGCCGCCGGCTCGACTGTACCCGGTTCAGATAACCGTAAATGTAAAGCTTCAGGAGCACCGAGGGATGGTACGACGGCCGACCGGTGGCCGCCGGCTCCACACCCTCAAAGCCCATCTCAGCCAAACCGAGCGCATCGACAAATACGTCGATCACGCGAACAGGGTTGCTCTCGTCAATGAAGTCATCGAGGCATTCGGGCAACAGCGACCGCTGTCCACGATCCGCCTCTTCAACGAAGCGCCTCATCGATTCCCCCAAAGAATCACAGGAGAATCATAACAGCAGCCCAGCGTTTTCACACAGCCAGGGTCACAACCGGTAAAGCTCAGCACGAGCACTAGATTTCCGCTTCGCCTCCAAGACCCGACATTTTGCGCGAGCACGACCACGCAGGCTGTCGGAAACAATTTCCAAGCGGCTGCTAGAGCATGATCCGGAAAAGTGCGAAGCGGTTTTCCGAAAAGATCACGCTCAAACAAAGAGCCAAAGCGCGATGACGATTCAACCTAATCTCACCGCGCTTTAGTGGCACCCGTCGGACGGCGAAGGCGCTGTTTGGCGGACGATGCCGCGACGCCGAATGCCCGCGTTGTGGTGCTGCGAGGCGCCGGCCACATGATGATGGTCGAGCAACCCGACGAGCTGCTGGCGGCGCCGCAGTAGCGGTGCTCGAGGCCTCCTTCCCTTCTCCCCTTGTGGGAGAAGGTGGCGCGGACGCAGTCCGCGACGGATGAGGGGTCTCTATCCGCGGAGAGAACCCCTCACCCGGTTTCGCTGCTTTCGCAGCGAAACCACCCTCTCCCACAACGGGAGAGGGTGCATCTCGTGCGCGGCTGGGACTATCCTTACTGCTTCGCCGGCTTCCTTTCGATCGGATGGATCTCGATCGCGCGCAGGCGGCCGAGGCGGAGCACGTCCATCGACAGGCTCCGGTCGATCCGGCTGTGATCGAGCGCGCGGATCAGGTCGTCGACACCGTTGATCTCGATGCCGTCGAGCCTGATCACGACGTCGCCGGGCAGCAGCGCCGCCCGCGCGGCCGGGCTGTCCGGTTCGATCTGCATCAAGAGCGCGCCCATCTTGTTCTCGACCCCGGCCAGTACCGCGTGCCGCCGCGGCACCGGCGCAGTCTGCCCGGCAACGCCGATATAGGCACGGCGGACATAGCCGTGCCGGATGATCTCGGACAGCACGAACTGCGCGGTGTTGCTGGCGACCGCAAAGCAGATGCCCTGCGCGCCGTTGATGATCGCGGTGTTGATGCCGATCACCTCGCCCTTCGACGACACCAGCGGCCCGCCGGAATTGCCGGGGTTGAGCGCGGCGTCGGTCTGGATCACGTCCTCGATGGTGCGCCCGCTCACCGAGCGGATCGAGCGTCCCAGCGCCGACACCACGCCGGCGGTGACCGTCGATTCGAAGCCGAGCGGATTGCCGATCGCGACCACGAGCTGGCCGCGCCGCAGCGTCTTGGAGTTGCCGAGCGACGCGTAAGGCAGATCGCGCGCGCCATCGGCCCGCAGCAGCGCGAGATCGGTGTCGGGATCGACGCCGAGCACATGCGCATCGGTGACGAAGCCCTCGGTGTCGCGCAGGCGGATCTCCTTCGACGATCCGACCACGTGGCTGTTGGTCAGCACGAACCCGTCGGGCGAGATCACGATGCCCGAGCCGAGGCCGCCGCGCTCGCGCGCATTGCGCACCTTCGGCCCGGTTTCGACCCGGACCACGGCGGGCCCGACGCGGTCGGTGACGTCGATCACGGCATTCGAATAGGCATCCAGCAAGGCCCGGTCATCGACCTGGGTTGCGACCTGGGCAGCATCGGCCGTCGCCGCTGACGGCGTGTCACCGGCGGTATCTGAGGTAATATCCAGCATGGCGAGAGTCCTTTGGTCTCCTCAGATGGTGACCGGCTCTCGCCGCCGCAAGTGGTTACGCCCTGCACCTGCCCGGATGGCTAGGGCTGCGTCTCTGACGCGCGATTGACTCAGTGTCATTCCGGGGCTCGCGAAGCGAGAACCCGGAATCTCGATGCACGACCTCTGGATTCCGGGTTCGCGACTTCGTCGCGCCCCGGAATGACGGAATGGACTGTCAAGTCACGGACACAACGCTAGGTCGCCCGCCGCAACACCCCGCCGCGCGCTTTGACCGGATCGAGCAGCGACCAGTCGCCCTCCGGCAGCACATGGCCTTTCGGGAACGGCGCGCGCAGCTCGAGGCCGAGCGAGCGCAGCACGCGGTCGTCGCGGTAGTAGCATTGCAGCACCACGCGGACGAGCGTCGCCGCGGCCGCGCCGCCACGGATACGAAACTCCTGCGCCACCGCATCGCGCCCGGCATCGTCGAGCTCGGCGAGCGGCTTGCCGGCGAGATCAGCCAGATGATCCAGCGCCTGTGCGACCAGCGCGGTGTCGCGGCCGAGCGTCGCCAGCATGTCAGCCTGGATCGCGGCATCGTCCGCCCCCGGCACCTTGTACTCGTCGCTTGCGGGAACGATCATCGCGGCGACGGTGCGCAGATCGGCGCGCTGGGCTGCAGTCAGTTGATTGCTATCGGACATGTCGGTCTCTGGCGGTCTCAGTCGAACAGATTGGCGAGGCGCTGCTTCATCTGGTCGGCGATGTAGAGCGCAAGGGCCTGGATGGTGGAGGTCGGGTTCACGCCGCCCGAGGTGACGAAGATGCTGCCGTCAACGATGAAGAGGTTCTTCACGTCGTGCGAGCGGCCCCATTCGTTGACCACGGAGCGCGCCGGATCGGTGCCCATCCGCGCGGTGCCGAGCAGATGCCAGCCGCCCCACGGGATCGGATCGTTGACGCAGATATCGGTGGCGCCGGCGGCCTCGAGAATCTCCCGGCCGCGCGCCAGTCCATGGTCCATCATCTTCCGGCTGTTCGCGCTGATCGTGTAGTCGATCTTCGGCGCGGGGATGCCGTGGCTGTCCTTCAACACGGGATCGAGCGTGACGCGGTTGTGCTCCTCCGGCAGATCCTCGCAGATCGCCGATACCGCGAGACGATGGCCGTTGAGCTTGCGGAACACGCGGTGATGATCCTTGCCCCAGGGTAGGATGCCCTTCTGCTCGCTCGCGACCGCCTCGAACACCGGCCCGGCGCCGCGGCCGAACTGGATGCCGTAGCCGCGGACGAAGCCGCGCGACAGATCGGTGTCGTAGAACTCCTTGCTCCACAGGCAGGTCGGCGGGGCGCGGTTGCTGTCGGTCGGCTCCTTCACGAAGCCGTAGATCTGCGCGTAGGGGTGGAACATCAGGTTCTTGCCGACCAGGCCCGACGAGTTGGCGAGGCCATTCGGGAATTTGCCCGACACCGAATTGAGCAGCAGCCGCGGCGTGCCGACACCGTTGCAGGCGATGATGACGACCTCGGCCGGCTGAAACTGCTCGACGCCGTCCTTGTCGTAATAGACGACGCCGGAGGCCATGCCGTGCTCGTTGGTCAGGATCTCGCGCACCCGGCAATGGGTCTTCAGCTCAACCCCGGCGCGGACCGCGTGCGGCCAGTAGGTGATGTCGGTCGAGGCCTTGGCACCCTGCGCGCAGGCCGGCGTGCAGTGGCCGAGATTGATGCAGCGCGCCCTGCCCTCGTAATCCATCGTCGCCACGGTCGTGTCCGACGGCCACCAGTGCCAGCCGAGCTTGTTCATGGCCTTGCCGATCAGCGGGCCCGACAGCCCGAGCGGCTGCTGCGGCATCGGCGGGTGGCTCAGCGGCGACAGCGGATCGCCCGACAGGCCCGAGACGCCCATCATCCTATCGTTCTCCTCGAAGAACGGCGTGAGTGCGTCGTAATCGATCGGCCAGTCATCGGCGACGCCGTCGAGCGTCTTCACCTTGAAGTCGGACGGATGCAGCCGCGGCCAGTGCGCGGTGTACATCACCGTCGAGCCGCCGACGGCGTTGAAGTTGACGACCTTGATCGGCGAATTGTCGTCGTTGATCGGATAGTCCTCGGGCCGCTTGCGGACGTTCGGGCTGGACGACCACTCGCCGTAGAACTTCGCCTCCCAGTCGCGCCCGGTGCTCGGATATTCGGCAGGATTCATCCAGCCGCCCTGATCGAGGCAGAGGATATGCATCTTGGTATCGGCGAGGCTCCAGGCCACCGCGGCACCGGACGCGCCGGCGCCGATGATCAGGACGTCAACGGGATCGTTCTTCATTCTTGTTCCTTGATCTCAGATGACCCCGTCATTCCGGGATGGTCCGAAGGACCAGACCCGGAATCTCGAGATTCCGGATTCGATGCTCCGCATCGCTCCGGAATGACAACCCACAACTTCAATTGACGATTCTCACCGGCAAGCTTCGTATACCGCGGATGAAATTGGAATAGAGCCTTTGCGGCGGGCCCATCAGCTCAAAACGCAGATCGCGCGCCAGAACCTCCTCCCAGAGGATGCGCAGCTGCTGCTCGGCGAGGCGATCGCCGACGCAGCGGTGGACGCCGGCGCCGAAGGCGAGATGCTGGCGCGGCTTGGCGCGGTCGATGATGAATTCATCGGCACGCTCGATCTTGTCCTCGTCGCGGTTGCCGGAGATGTACCACATCACGACCTTGTCGCCCTTCTTGATCCGGCGGCCGGCAAGCTCGACGTCGTTGCGTGCGGTGCGGCGCATGTGCAGCACCGGCGTGTGGTAGCGGATGGTCTCGGACACCAGGTTCGGGATCAGCTCCGGCCTCGCGCGGACCAGCTCGAACTGCTCCGGGTTCTCGCACAGCGCCATCAGCCCGGCCGACATCGAATTGCGCGTGGTGTCGTTGCCGCCGACGATCAACAGCCCGATCGTGCCGATGAACTCGCGCGGCTCCAGATTCCGCGTCGCGTCCGAATGCGCCAGCATCGAGATCAAATCGAAGGTCGGCGGCGCATCGGCCCGCGCGTCCCACAGCTTGCGGAAATATTCTCCCATCTTGACCAGTTCGGCGGTGCGTTCAGCCTCCGAACGCACCACCGCGTCGGGGGATTCGACGTTGGCGATCGCAACATCCGACCACCAGGTCAGCTTGGCGCGGTCTTCAGGGGGGAAATCGAACAGCGTCGCCAGCATCATGTTGGTGAGGTCGACCGAGACCCGCTCGGCCCAGTCGAAGGTCTCGTTGCGCGGCAGCGCATCGAGTACGGCTGAGGTGCGCTTGCGGATCAGGGCGTCGAAATTGGCGAGGTTCGACGGCGCTACGATCGGCGCCACCGTGCGGCGCTGCGCGGTGTGGCCGGGCGGATCCATGCGGATGAAGCTCGGCCGCTCCTGCCCCTTCGGCTGGTCCGTGACCTGGATACCGCCAAGCTCGGAGGCCGACGAATAGTTCTGGTGATCCAGCTCGACCGCGAAGATGTCGTCGTAGCGCGTCACCGACCAATAGGGGCCGTAGGCCGACGCCTCGCAATAATGCACGGGATCGTCGCGGCGGAGTTGCGCGAACAGCGGCCGCCAGGTGTCATCCTGGTAAAGCCGGGGATTGCTGACGTCTGTCGACGTCGGCCTGCGCAGCGCCTCTCCCATCGCTTCACTCCCGTTAGGTTCCGTCGCCGCTTGGCGGGCGATCGTTGTGTCGGACGACGATAGAGGGAATCGCGCGGCCGAGT
Source organism: Bradyrhizobium sp. USDA 4502 (assembly GCF_054063355.1). NCBI lineage: Bacteria > Pseudomonadati > Pseudomonadota > Alphaproteobacteria > Hyphomicrobiales > Nitrobacteraceae > Bradyrhizobium > Bradyrhizobium sp. USDA 4502. Next base: position 1,127,033 of record NZ_JBSSGF010000001.1, on the reverse strand, counting down.
AAAGCCGCGAGGCGGACAGTCCGCCGCGCGGAATGCGCGCGGGCCGACGCACCCGGCAAATCCCGATAGCTGCCCCGCTGTTCGATGTTTGTCGGCAGCAGGAAGACCGGCTAGCCTTGCCGGCAATCAATCCATCAGGGAGCAACGACAGGTGGCCGAATTGCGCCAGGACAACATCGCCCAGACGGCTGCGCTGGACTACGACGTCATCATCATCGGCGCCGGCCTGTCCGGCATGTACCAGCTTTACCGGCTGCGCGAGCTTGGTCTTAGCGCGCGCGTGTTCGAGGCCGGCACCGGCGTCGGCGGCACCTGGTACTGGAACCGCTATCCCGGGGCACGTTTCGATTCCGAGAGCTATTCCTACGGCTACTCGTTCTCGAAGGAGCTGCTCGCGGAATGGGAATGGTCGGAGCATTTCGCCGGCCAGCCCGAGACCTTGCGCTACTGCAACCATGTCGCCGACAAGTTCGACTTGCGCCGCGACATCCAGTTCGAGAGCCGCGTCACGTCCGCGATCTACCAGGACGACACGCGAAACTGGCGGGTCACGCTCGAAAGCGGCGCGCAGCACTCCTGCCGCTTCCTGATCACCGCGATCGGCCCGTTGTCGACGCCGACCCTGCCGCGCATCGAGGGCCGCGACGATTTCAGGGGCCAATCCTTCCACACCGCGCGCTGGCCGAAGGAGAAGGTGGATTTCACCGGCAAGCGCGTCGCCGTGATCGGCACCGGCGCGACCGGCATCCAGACCATCCAGACCATCGCCGGCGAGGTCGGGCATCTCACCGTGTTCCAGCGCACCGCCAACTGGGCGGCGCCGCTGCACAACGGCAAGATCGACGCCGAGACGCAAGCCAGGATCAAGGCCGGCTATCCCGAGATCTTCGCGCGCTGCAAGGAGACCTTCGCCTGCTTCGTGCATACGCCCGATCCGCGCGGCGCATTCGAGGTGAGCGCGGAGGAGCGCGAAGCGTTCTACGAGAAGCTCTATGGCGAGCGCGGCTTCGGCATCTGGCAGGGCAATTTCAAGGATATCCTGATCGACCGCAAGGCGAATGCGACGATCAGCGATTTCGTCGCGCGCAAGATCCGCGAGCGCGTGAAGAACCAGGCGGTCGCCGAGATGCTGATCCCGAAGAACCACGGCTTCGGCACGCGGCGGCTGCCGCTCGAGACCTTCTATTACGAGGTCTACAACCGCGACAATGTCGAGCTGGTCGATATCAAGGAGACGCCGATCGAGCGGATCACGCCCGAGGGCATCCGGACGACCGACAAGGACTACGCCTTCGACATCATCATCTACGCCACCGGCTTCGATGCCATCACCGGCAGCTTCGACAAGATCGATTTCCGCGGCGCGCACGGTGCGCGGCTGAAGGAGAAATGGACGCACGGCCCGGAAACCTATCTCGGGCTGATGGTCGACGGCTTCCCCAACATGATGATGCTGATGGGGCCGCACACCGCGCTTGGCAACATCCCGCGCAGCATCGAATACAGCGTGGATTGGGTCACCGGGCTGATCCGCTTTGCGCAGGAGAGAGACCTGACCTTCCTCGACGCCACGCCTGAAGGCACCGCCGACTGGACCGAGCATGTCAAAACGCTCGGCGTCGGCCTGCTCTCCAACGAGGTCGATTCCTGGATGACCGGCATCAACCGCAACGTTGAGGGCAAGCAGACCCGCATCGTCGCCCGCTACAGCGGCAGCGCGCCGGCATATCGCGCGCGATGCGACGAGGTGGCGGCGAAGGGGTATACGGAGTTGCGGTTGGGCTAACATGCGTATTGAGACGATGCGCGAGCCACACCCACCGCCGTCGTCCCGGCGAAAGCCGGGACCCATAACCACAGGGTTGGGTTGTTGAAGGAGGCTGTGGCCCCGGCACCGTGCAACAATGACCATCGGTGGTTATGGGTCCCGGCTTTCGCCGGGACGAGACAGAGTGTGTTGCGCCGTCACCTCACCACGCATCGATACACGGCCGCTTGCGGTGGGTCCGTGGCTCGACCTTCGGCACCGAGCGCAGGCCGGCCATGATCCAGTGCCTTGTGTCGGCGGGATCGATCACCTCGTCGATCTCGAGCACCGAGGCGATCGAGACCGCCTTGCCGTTGGCGTAGAGCTCGGCGACCTTGGTCTGGAAATACTTCTCGCGCTCGACCGGGTCCTCGATCGCCTCCATCTCCTTGCGGAAGCCGAGCCGGACATAGCCTTCGAGACCCATGCCGCCGAACTCGCCGGTCGGCCACGCCACCGTGAAGAACGAGGCGTGGAAGCCGCCGCCGATCATCGATTGCGCCCCTAAGCCATAGCCCTTGCGCAGCACGATGCCGAACAGCGGCACCGTAATGCTCGCGCCGGTGACGAACATCCGCGCGACATGACGCACGATCGCGGTCTTCTCGGCCTCGGGGCCGACCATGAAGCCCGGCGTGTCGCAGAGCGAGACGATCGGGATGTCGAAGGCGTCGCACAGCTGCATGAAGCGCGCGGCCTTGTCGCCGGCAGGCGCATCGATCGCGCCGCCGAGATGCTTCGGATTGTTGGCGATCAGGCCGAACGGCTTGCCCTCGATGCGGATGAAGGCCGTGATCATGCCGACGCCGAAATCCCTGCGGATCTCCAGCACCGAGCCCTCGTCGGCGATCAGGTCGATCACGTTGCGGACATCGTAGACCCGCAGGCGATTTTCCGGGATCGCGCGGCGCAGCAGCCGCTGGTCCGGCGCCTTCCAGTCCTGCACCGCGCCCTGGAAGTAGGACAGATATTTCTGCGCCACCCTGGTCGCCTCGGCCTCGTCCTCGACCAGGATGTCGATCACGCCGTTGGGCGACTGGAACGAGACCGGGCCGACCTCGGCCGGATGGTAGACGCCGAGCCCGCCGCCCTCGATCATCGCCGGACCGCCCATGCCGATCGAGGCATTTTTGGTGGCGATGATGACATCGCAGACGCCGAGCATCGCGGCGTTGCCGGCGAAGCAATAGCCGGAGACCACGCCGACCACGGGCACCAGCCCGGAGAGTTTTGCGAACTGCACGAAGGACGGGCCGTCGAGGCCGGTCATGCCGAGCCGGTCGGTATCGCCGGGACGGCCGCCGCCGCCCTCGGCGTAGAACACCAGCGGCATCCGCCACTGCTCGGCGAGGCCGAGCATGCGGTCGATCTTCTTGTGGTTCATGTGCCCTTGCGTGCCGGCGAGCACGGTGTAGTCGTAGGAGATCACCATGCAGCGCGCGCCGTCGGCGCCGAAATCCTTGGCGTTGACGGTGGCGACGCCTGATATCAGGCCGTCGGCCGGCGTGTTCTTGATGAGGTCCTCGACCTTGCGCCGGCGGCGCTGCGCCGCGATCGCCAGCGAGCCGTATTCGACGAACGAGCCCTCATCGACCAGCTGCGCGATGTTCTCGCGCGCGGTGCGCTGGTTGGTCTTGCGGCGGCGCTCGACCGAGGCCGGGCGGTTCTCGTCCAGCGTGATCGCCTTGCGCGCGATCAGTTCGGCGAGATCAGGCCGGATGTGATCGAGATCGATCGCGGCCTCCTCCGCAGCGTGATGGCCGTCGACCTCGGCAGGCTCAAAGAACAGGATCGGCTCGCCATGCATCAACGTGACGCCGATGCCGCCCGCGATCCTGGTCACCCGGCCGCCATGCGGTGCCGTGACGAGATGCTCCATCTTCATCGATTCCAGCACTGCGATCTGCTGGCCGGGACGGACCAGATCGCCCTCCGCGACCTCGATCGCCACGATGGTGCCCTGCAGCGGCGCGGGCACCGGGAGCGATCCCTCGGGAGGCGCCTCAGTCGCGACGGTCTTTGTCGCAGCCACCTCGCTCACTTCGATCAAGGGTGCGGCCAGATCCTGCGCCGCGCCGACCAGCGCCGCCACATGGGTATCGATGAAGTTGGTGCTGATCTTGTTCCGCCCAAAACTCTGATGCGCCAGGATCGCGCCGAGGAACGGGATGTTGGTGGCGACGCCGCCGATCCGGAATTCACGCAAGGCGCGCGATGCCTTGTGCACCACGTCGGTCCATTTTGGGCTCGGCGAATGCACGATGACTTTTGCGAGCAGCGAGTCGAACGCGGCAGAGGTCCGGTAGCCGGAATAGCCGAACGTATCGACGCGAACGCCGGGGCCGGACGGCAGGTCGAACACACTGAGCGTGCCGCCGGTTGGCTTTGTGATGCCCTTCTCGTCCATCACCTCCATGTTGACGCGAAGCTGCATCGCATAGCCGCGCGGCAGCGGCACGGTGGCCTGCGCCAGCCCAAGCGAAGCGAGCGTGGCGCCGGCGGCGACCGCGAGCTGAGAACGCACGAGGTCGACGCCGAGCACCTCCTCGGTGACGGTGTGCTCGACCTGGAGCCGCGGATTGGCCTCGATGAATGCGAAGGCACCCTCACCTTCGCCGGCTTCGTCATCGACCAGGAATTCGAAGGTGCCGAGATTGTCGTAGCGCGCGGCGGTCGCGAGCTGCTTTGCCGCCTCGATGATGCGCGCGCGCATGCCATCACTCAGCGACGGGCTCGGCGCCACCTCGATGAGCTTCTGGTTGCGGCGCTGGATGGTGCATTCGCGCTCCCAGAGATGGCTGATGGCGCCGTAACGGTCGCCGATGATCTGCACCTCGATATGGCGGGCCTTGCGGATCAGCCGTTCGACATAAACGGCATCGCTGCCGAACGCCGCTTTGGCCTCCGACTGGCAGCGCGCATAGGCCTCGTCGAGCTTGGCGGCATCCTCGACCACGCGCATGCCGCGCCCGCCGCCGCCGGCGATCGCCTTGATCATCACGGCGGCGCCGGCGCCGAGCGAGCCGAAGAAGGCCTTTGCCTCGTCCAGACTGGTCGCGCCCGAAGTGCCAGCAATGATCGGGACGCCGCATTTCTTCGCCAGCGCCTTTGCCTTGGCCTTGTCGCCGAACAGATCGAGCGCCTCCGGCGACGGGCCGACGAAGGTGATCTTCTCCTCGGCACAGCGCCGCGCCAATTGCGTGTTCTCGCTGAGGAAGCCGTAGCCCGGATGCAGCGCGTCACAGCCTGCGGCCTTGGCCGCCGCAACCACCGCCTCAATGTCGAGATAGGCCCGCGCGCCGCGGCCTGGAATCTCGTGGCTCGCGTCGGCGGATCGGACATGCAGCGAGGCGGCATCGTCGGCGGGATAGATCGCGACGGTCGCGATGCCGCTGTCGGCAGCGGCGCGGGCAATCCGGATCGCGATCTCACCGCGGTTCGCAATCAGCAATTTTTTGAAGGACATGACATCTTCACCAAAAATCAGCGATCCTTCATGGTCGGATCGAGCACGACACGCAAGGACTCCCCGAGCGCGTTGAACGCCAGGGAGACGACGAGAATGGCAAGGCCCGGCGCATACATCTGCTCCGGGGCGATTTCCATGTATTGATAGGCGCGCGCCAGCATCGCGCCCCAGCTCGGGTCCGGCGGCTGGATGCCGAGGCCGAGGAACGACAGGCTGGCTTCGGCCAAGAGGGCAGCGGCGAGCAAGAGCGTCACTTGCACGATGACAGGCTGCAGCGTGTTCGGCAGCACGTGCCGCCACAGCACATGCCATGTCGGCGCGCCGAAGCCTCTGGAGGCATCGACATAGAGCTCCTGCCGCACGATCAGCGTGCGGGCGCGGACGATGCGCGCCAGCGCCGGAAACATCGTGATGCCGACCGCGATCATGCCGTTGGTCAGCCCGATGCCGAGCGCGCCGGTGACCGCGATCGCCAGCACGATGGCGGGGAACGACAGGAAGGTGTCGATGATGCGGCTGATGATGTCGTCGATCCAGCCGCCGAAATAGCCGGCGATCAGCCCGACCGGCAGCCCGATCAGGACCGCGACGCCGACCGCAAGCAGGCTTGCGTAGACGGTGGCCGGCGCGCCGTAGATCAAACGGGAGAAGATGTCGCGGCCGAGATCGTCGGTGCCGAGCAGATGGGCCGGCCCCGGCGGCGCCAGCATGTTGTTGACGTCCTGCGCGGTCGGCGCATAGGGCGCGATCCAGGGCGCACCGATTGCGACGACGACGAGCACCACGAGCACCAGGATCGACAGCGCGGCGCGGAGGTCGCCGGCGAGCCAGCGCGCAAAGCGCCGTAGCCGCGTCCGCCGCGCCGGTGCCTTCAGGGGAGCGAGCGCCACCTCGGTCATTGCTCGATCCTCGGATCGACCGCGGCGCAGAGCAAATCGGTGATCAGGTTCACCGCGATCACAACCACCACCATGGTGAAGACGACGCCTTGCACGATCGGGAAATCGCGCTGGATCGCGCCGCGCACGATCAGGCTGCCGAGTCCGGGAATGGCGAACACCGCCTCGATCACCACGGTTGCCGCCAGCATGCGGTTGACCAAAAGGCTGATGATGGTGAGCAGATTGACGCCGACATTCTTCAGGCCGTGCTGCCAGAGGATGCGCGACATCGACAGCCCCTTGGCATGCAGGGTGCGGACATATTGCGACGACAGCACCTCCAGCAGCGCGCCGCGCAGCTGGCGCGCGACCTCGGCCATGCCGTAGGCCGCGATCGCGATGCCGGGCAGCAGCGCATGCCTGATCGCATCGACCGGCGAGGCGCTGAAGGATTTTGCGCCGGTCGCCGGCAGCCAGTTCAGCTTCAGCGAGAATTCCGCCACCAGGATCATCGCGAGCCAGAAGCCGGGCACCGCGACGCCGAGCGACGCCAGCATGCTGATCAGCTTGTCGATCCAGCCGTTCGGCTTGATCGCGGCCATCACGCCCATCGGGATGCCCGTGACCAGCGCCAGCGCCAGCGCGATCACGACGATCAGCAGCGTGTTCGGAAACGCGCGCCCGATCGAGTCCGCGACCTTCTCGCCGGTCAATAGCGATTGCGAGAGATCGCCTTGCGCGACATTGCCGAGCCAGGCGCCATATTGCACCAGGAACGGGCGGTCGAGGCCGTAGATCTTCCTGATCTCGGTGATCCGTGCGTCGGTCGCGTTGTCGCCCGCCAGCGTCACGGCGATGTCGCCGGGCACCAGCTTGAGTAGCGCGAACACCATGAAGGTCGCGAGCAGGATCACCGGCAGCGCCTGCACGAGGCGGCTGCCGACGACCTTGACCGGTGACCGCCGCGCCATCGCCTAACTCCCGAGCCAGACGTCGTCGTATTTCGGCTTGCCAAGCAGGTTCGGCCGATAGCCCTGCACCTTCTTGTTCATGGCGACCAGCTCGAACTGGAACGCCAGCGGCGCGACAAAGGCGTTCTCCATCACCAGCCGCTGCACGGTGGAGAACGCCTTGCGCCTGGTGTCGATATCCTCCGAGGCGCGCGATTCCCTGATCGCGGCCTCGAGCTCGGCCGGCACCGGCGCGCGGCCGCCATTGTAATAGGCGTCCTTGGTGAACATCAGCGAATAGGTCAGGCTCGGGTCGGGCCGGCCGGTCCAGGCCGAGAGCAGCCCTGCCCCCTTCTTCTCCGGACCGAAGAAGGCGGCAGAGGCTTCCGCGACCGGCGCGTTGACGAAGCGCGCGTTGATGCCGGCCTTGCGCAGCTGCTCGATCAGGATCTCCTGGCGCTGCACCGAATCCTGGTCCGGATAGCCGCCGAACTCGATTGGAATGCCCTCCTTGAAGCCGGCCTCGGCGAGCAGCTTGCGCGCCTTGTCGGGATCGTACGGATAGAGCTTTGCGACCTCGGCATCATAGGCCCAATGCGCCTTCGGCAGGTTCATGTAGGCCGGCTCGGCGAGGCCGGCGAGCGCAGCCTTGACGAAGGATTCGCGGTCGATCGCGAAGTTCAGCGCCTGGCGGACCTTGACATTGTCGAACGGCGGCTTGGCCCAGTTCAGGAAAATCTGAAACACGTAAAGCGTCGGGCCATGCACCACCTTAACGCTGGAGGCACGCTCGATGATCACCTTCTGCCGCGGCGGCAGCTGGTAGATCAGGTCGTTCTGCCCGGCGGTAACCGAGCGGGCGCCGGTGGTGAGCTCGGGAATGATCGAGATCTCGATGGCGTCGGGAAGCGGCCGCTCCGGCTTCCAGTATTTCTCGTTGCGCTTGACCACGATCTTCTCGCCGTCGGCCCAGCTGACGAACGAATAGGCGCCGGCGCCGACCGGCTTGCGCGTCACGACGCCGCCCTCGGCCGCCTTCAGCGCCGTCGGCGACACCATCATGCCCGCGCGGTCGGAGAGAATCCCGGGCAGCGCGGTATCGGGTGTCTTCAGCTTCAACGTCACCTGCTGCGGGCCAGTGACCTCGACCGCGGCGACGGAGAGCAGGTCGGCCTTGATGTTCGACTTCGCATCGCTGCGGTTGCGCTCGAGATTGAACTTGACGGCTTCCGCATCGAGCGGCGTGCCGTCATGGAAGGTGACGCCGGCGCGGATGTTGAGCACCAGCGTGGTGGGGTCGGTGAACTTCCAGCTTTCGGCAAGGCCGGGCTTCGGCTTCAGCGTGTCGAACTCCCATTCGGTCAGCGTGTCGTACATCGTGAACAGGAAGGCGTGGTCGGAGCCGGCGCCGCCGGTCGCCGGATCGAGGCTCGACGGATTGGCCGGCGCCGAGATGCGCAAGGTGCCGCCCTTCTTCGGCGCGCCTTCCGCAAACGCACGGCCGCTGAGCGTGGTGCTGGCCAATGCGCCCGAGATCAGCGCCATGGCCTCGCGTCGTGTCGTCATTGTCATGGCGTCGTCTCCGGTTGTGAGTTCGGCGAAAAATTCAGGCGGTCGGCGAAATGGCAGGCCACCCAGTGATCGGGCTTCAGCTCGCGCCACTCCGGCACGCGGTCGGTGCAGAGCGGCTGCGCGTGCGGGCAGCGGGTACGGAAGCGGCAGCCCGAGGGCGGATCGATCGGGCTCGGCACCTCGCCCTGCAGGACGATGCGGCTCTCCTGCCGCATCGTGGATGGCAGCGGCCGCGGCTCGGCCGACAGCAGCGCGATCGTGTAGGGATGCAACGGCCGCTCGGCGACCTCTTCGGTCGGCCCGAGCTCGACGAACTGGCCGAGATACATCACCGCGACGCGCTCGCTGATATGCGAGACCACGGCGAGATCATGGGTGATGAAGACATAGGTCAGCCCGAGGTCGCGCTGCAGATCGGCAAACAGATTGAGCACGTCGCCGCGGATCGACATGTCGAGCGCGGCCACCACCTCGTCGCAGACGATCAGTTTCGGTTTGAGCGTCAGGGCGCGGGCGATCACGACGCGCTGCTTCTGGCCGCCGGACAGCTGGTGTGGGTAGCGCGCGCCGAACTCCTGCGGCAGGCCGACGCGCTCCAGCGCCTCCCGCGCCTGCCGCTCGCGCTCGGCACGGCTGCCGACACCTGCGAGCTCCAGCGGCTCCAGCACCGAGGCCAGAATGGTCATGCGCGGATTCAGCGCGGCGTTCGGGTCCTGGAAGATGATCTGGTAGTCGCGGCGATGACTTTGGAATTCCCGGCGCGGCAGCGCCAGCGGATCGATGCCGTCATGCAGGATGGCGCCGGCGCTGGGATTGAGCAGGAACACCAGTGCGCGGCCGATCGTGGTCTTGCCCGAACCGGACTCCCCGATGATGCCGAAGGTCTCGCCGCGGCGGACGTCGAAATTGACGCCGTCGACCGCCTTCACGGTCGCGCGGCGGTCCGAGGTCTGGAAGCCGACCTGAAGGTCGCGCACCGAGACGATGGCGTCGCGGCGGGGCTCGGCACCGGCTGTGGTCATTGCGTCGCGACCTTCGCAGCCGCCGGTGCGCCGGGCGGATGCAGCGCGCCCGGCAGATTGAGCTCGGCAAAGCGCCAGCAGCGCACTCTTCTGCTGCCGCCGGCGTCCCGCAGCTTCTGCTCGGCCTCGCAACCCTTGGCCGCATGTAAGCAGCGGGCGCGGAAACGGCAGCCGTTCGGCATCTCCGCTATCGACGGCACCCGGCCCGGGATCGACGGCAGCCGGCCGTGGCGCGGGCTCAAATGCGGCAGCGAGCGTAACAGTCCCGACGTGTAGGGATGCAGCGGCCGCACTAGCGCCTCGTCGACGGTGGCGTCCTCGATCACCTCGCCGGCGTACATCGTGATCATCCGCGTGCAGGTCTCGGCGACGACGCCGAGATCGTGGGTGATCAGCATCAGCGCGGTCTTCGAGGTCTCGCTGATGTCGCGCAGCAGCTCGAGGATCTGCGCCTGCACGGTGACGTCGAGCGCGGTGGTCGGCTCGTCCGCGATCAGAAGCTGCGGCCCGCAGATCAAACTCGCCGCGATCATCACGCGCTGGCGCATGCCGCCGGACAGCTGGTGCGGATAGTCGTCGATCCGCCGCTCGGGCGAGGCGATGCCGACGCGGCGGAGCATCTCCAGCGTTTTGGCGCGCGCCTCCTCATGGGAAACGTCGGTATGGACGCGCAGCGTCTCGGCGATCTGGTGGCCGACGGTGAAGACCGGGTCCAGCGCGCTCATCGGCTCCTGGAAGATCATCGCGATGCGCTTGCCCCGGATCGCGCGCATCTGCCGCGCGCTGCAGGAAGCGAGATCGACGCCGTCGAACAGGATCTTGCCGTCGAGGCCGGCAAAATTGCCCGGCAACAGCCGCAGGATCGACAGGCCGGTGATGGTCTTGCCGCAGCCGCTCTCGCCGACGATGCCGACGCGCTCGCCGGGCGCGATGTCGAAGTCGACGCGGCGCGTCGCCTGCCAGACGCCCTGCCCGGTCTTGAAGCGGATGCCGAGCCCGCGCACGGACAATAGCGGCGGCGCGCCGTCGCGCGCACCCTCCGCCCTGCGCTGTGCCGGCTGGCCTGCCTCCATCAGCCCGCCGCCCGCTTCTTTTCTTTCACCAGCTGCTCCTCCATCAGCATCTCGGTGCCGATGATGCCATCGCGGGCGAGTTCATCGAGCTCGGCGTCGGAAAGCCCGAGCATGCCGCCGAGGATCTCGCGGTTGTGCTCGCCGAGCGTCGGCGGCACCGAGCGGATCGCGAACGGCGCATCGCTCTCGCGAAACGGCATCGATGGCTGCGGATGTCGTCCGATGAACGCGCGGTCGACATGCTGGATGAAGCCGCGCGCGTGGAGCTGCGGATCCTCCAGGAGATCGATCGGCAGCCGCGCCACGCCGGAGGCAACGCCGGCAGATTGCAGCGCGGTCATCGCCGCATCGGCATCGCGCGCCGCGGTCCAAGCCGTGATCGCAGCCTCGATCTCGGCCTCGATGGCGCGGCGGCCCGCGGCCGTCTTGAGTGCCGCGTCCGCTGCCCAATCCTCGCGGCCGAGCAGCCGGGCGAGCTTTGGCCACATCGCGGCGTCGGACGCCGCGACGACGATCCAGTTGTCTTCTCCGGCGCAGCGAAAGCAGCCATGCGGCACGAAATCCGGATGGCGGTTGCCGTATTTGGTCGGCGGCTCGCCACTGGTCGAATGCGCGACGATCCAGGGCGCGGCGAACGGCATCATGCATTCGATCTGGGCGAGATCGATGAATTGCCCCTGCCCCGTCAGTTTGGCGTGGATCAGCGCGGTCAGCACCGCGGCGGCGCCGTTGAGGCCCCCGACGGCGTCGCCGAACGCGGTATGGCTCATGACCGGCGGACCAGCGGGATCGCCGACCACGCTGGGCAGGCCGGAGCCCTGCTCCAGCGTCGAGCCGTAAGCGCGGCAATCGCGATGCACGCTGCCGGCGCCGAACGCCGACATCGACATCATCACCAGCTTGGGATTGATCTTGCTCAACACGTCATAGCCGAGGCCGAGCTTGGGCAGCACCTCGACCGAATAATTGTCGACCACGAGGTCGGCATCGGCGAGCAGGCGCTTCGCCAATTCAAGCCCCTTCGACCGGGTCAGATCGAGCGTGATGCCGCGCTTGTTGCGGTTCATGATGCAGTAGCGCACCGACTTCTCGTACATCTGCTCCAGCACATAGGCCGGACGGCGGTCGACGCCGCGCCACCAGTCCGGATACTGGGTCGCCTCGATCTTGATGACGTCGGCGCCGAGATCGGCGAGCGTGCGGGTGCAGATCGGCCCGGCCCAGCCCATCGAAAAGTCGACGACGCGGATGCCCTCGAGCGGCAAGCGATCGGTTGCAGCGGGCTTGGGCGCTGGCACGCGCGGCGCAGCCTCGCGCCTCGCCTGCTGCTCGCCGAGATCAGGCACCCGGCCGCCGCGCAGCGGCGGCGTTGCGGTCAGCCGCTGCATCGTGCCGGCGGAAAAGCCGGTCTCGTCGCCGATGGTGATCGGGACGATGGCACCACGCGCACGCTTCTTCTCATCGGCGATGAGATCCGAGACCTCCGGCACCGGCACGATTGGAATCTTGCGCTTGAGCCCTTCGGCGAACCATTCCTGCGCGGTACGCTGCTTCAGCTTCGGCAGGATCTTGGCTTCGATCTCGGCGACATGGCGCAGCCGGTCGACCCCCATGACCAGTGTCGGATCGTCGCGCAGCTCGTTGAGCCCGAGCATCTCGCAGAACGCGCGCCACTGCGCCGGGGTCACCGTGGTGACGCCGAGCCAGCCCTGCTTGGTCTCGTAGATGCCGACCGGAAAGGTCGGCCAGAACCGGTTGACGCCGATCCGCCGCATGATGTCGCCGCGCTGGAATGCCTCGAACATGATGTATTCGGTGACGGCGATAGAGGCCTCGAACAGGCTGAGATGGTTTGCGCGCCCGCGCCCGTTCTGCATGCGCCCGAGCACCGACGATGCGGCGGCGATGAAACCCCACAGCCCGCCCAGAATCCCGATCTGGAAATCCGGCGCATGCATCGGCGGCCCCTGCTCCGGACCGACCAGCTTCACCAGCCCGGTCAGCGCGCGGATCGTGGAGTCGGTCGCCGCGAAATTGGCGTAGGGACCGCGATCGCCAAACCAGGCGAGGTCGAGATGGATCAGGCCCGGATTACTCTGCTTGATCGCGTCGAGATCGATCTCGGGACAATCCGCCGCAGCGATGCCGCGCCCGTCGAGCAAGATGTCGCAGCCGGCAATCAGCTCCCGCAAGCGGGATGCCGCGCCCGCATCGCGCGTGTCGAGGACGACACTCGACTTGTTGAAGTTGAGGAACGCAAACCACGCGCTCCGGCCTTTGGGCGTCAGCGGCGCGGTGCGGCGAAGCGGATCGCCCTGCGGCGGCTCGACCTTCTGCACATCGGCGCCGAAATCGGCAAACAGCCGCGCGCAATAGCTCGTCGCCGCAGCACTTCCGATCTCGACAATCCGCAGATGCGACAACGCGCCCATCAGGCTTCCTCGCGACACATGACCAGCCGGTGACAGCGACTGATTCAGTTTTCTTGTTGGGTGAACTTGAAGCCGCGCGACGAGTGTGATGCAAGTGGAATTTTCTTCCGCTTGACGGAATTAGCGAGCGTATGACCGAAGCTGCTGCTCAGCGCGAAGCGAAGATTGTGCAGCTAATTGCAGGTGAGCTGCGCTTCGAACCAGTGTTGCACTGAGTTCGACAATCGCGGCCATGCGCGCAAGACATGCGCGTATGTGGCCGCGCTCGCGCAGGTGATGCCGCGCAGTTCCTGCTCAATGGCGGGAAGATCAACACCGAGGCACCGGCCGGCCCTGGCGACGGTGCGACCATCGACCACAAGCTCTGAGATCAGCGACGCATTGCCGCGCGCGAACAAGAGGTCGAGCGGATCGGCATCGAGAATCTGATCACCCTCGAGGCGATCGAGATCGATGCTGACGAAATCGGCCGGCGCACCGACCGCGAGCTCGCCGGTGCCCGGCGCGCCGGTGGCGCGGCGGCCGTCGCGGATCGCGAGCGTGAAGAATTCCTGAGCAGTCCATGTACGCTTGAAGCCGAGACCACCGTGCATCATCTGCACCAGCCGCATCTCGCGCAGCAAATCGTCATCCTCATCGAGCGCCAGGCCATCGACGCCGACGGCAATTCCGCAACCGCAGGCGTGCGCCGCGGCGATCGGCGCGAGCCCCGAGCGCAGATGCAGGTTGGAGGAAAAATTGGTGACGATGCGTGCGCCCGACGCCGCGATCATCTCGAGCTCGTCGGGCCGAGCGTGGATGCAATGCGCGAGCGTCAGCCGCTCCGAGAGGAAGCCGATATCGCGGAGATAGCGCACGATGCCGCCGAGAAAATGCTGGTCGGCCCAGGCGCGCTGGTAGGTCGTCTCGAGCAGATGCATGTGGATGCGGCGGCCGGTCCGCACCGAGTTCTCCGCGACCGCCTCCAGCAGCGGCTTCGAGCACCACTGCACCCCGGCCGGGCCAAGCTGCACATCGACCTTCGGCCCGCCGATCGCCGCAGCGATCGCGTCGGTCAGCTCGATATAGGCCTGCGGCGACATCGGGGCGCGCACGAACAGCTGTTCGATCGTCTTGCGGTCATCGGCCGGAAGACCTGACAGCACCGCTTCGCTGTCGCCATAGACGACCGGGTTCTGGTCGCGCACCGCGATGGCAAAGGCGATGCGGATGCCGACATCGCCGGCGGCGCGAGCGATCGCCCTGGCTTCATCGACGAGCGGCATGGTGCCACTCGGGCGGGTGTAGTGCACCATCATTGCCGCGCAGCCGGCCTGCGCCGCGCGGGCAAACGCCGAGGCCGCGGTGAGATAGGGATCGACCGGCGTGCCGACCACCGTGCGCAGGATCCAGCTCTCCAGGGGCATGCCGACCGCGCCGAAGCTCGAGGCGCGCGGGCGGGCGTGGTCGTGGGCGTTGACGAAGGCGGGAAGGATGAGGGAACGCGGGCCTGTCGCCGGGCGCGCGGCTTCGGAAATATCGGTGATGACGCCGCCGTCGTGACGGAGCACGACGGCGTTGCGGATGTCGTGGTCAGAACCGCAGAACAGACGGGTTGCCGTGACGTCCATCGGTCCCTCCGCCGTCATTGCGAGGAGCGGAGCGACGAAGCAATCCATCTATTCCCGTGCCGAAGAATGGATTGCTTCGCTTCGCTCGCAATGACGAGTAAACTTAATTCGCCGTATACACCAGCTCCCGCTCCGCGCGCGGCGGCAGGAATTCCCGCGAAAACACTTCGGCCGGGGCCGGCGTGCGGGTGAGCTGGTAGCCTTCGACGATGAAGCCGATGGCGCGCGCCATGCGGTCGTCCTTGACGTCGCCGATGCCGATGTCCTTCATCTCGGGCGAGACGATCAGCTTCTCGAAGGAATATTGCAGCCGGCGCTTCTCGACATCGACATTGATCAGATTGTCATAGTTCAGCGTCGCCTTCATGGCCGCGTTCTGGTCCTTGGCGACCGCGATCGCGCCCTTGTTGATGGCGCGCACCAGACCGGCCACCGCCTTCGGGTTCGAGGCGATCAGCTTGCGCGAGACCATCACGCCGTTGGAATAGAGGTCGAGCCCGTAATCGCCGAACGAGAACCATTTGAAGTCCTTGTCGGGGTCCTGGCGGTTCAGCACCAGGTTGAAATAGCTCGTGATGTTGAACACCAGCGCGGCGTCGATGTCGCCCTTGATCAGCATCGGCTCCTGCAGGTTCGGCGCCATGTTGGAGACCTTGATCTTCTCGCCATCGAGCCCGTTCTTGTGCACGAACACCGGCAACAGCCGCGTGGTCGGCGTCCCCTGCGCGCCGCCGAGCGTGTGGCCCTCGAAATCCTTGATCGTCTTGATGCCGCTCGAGTTCTTGGCGACGATCGCGAATGGCGGCTGGTTCCACATCATGTAGACCATGACCGGCGCATCCTGCGGCTTGGTCGCGGCGTTCTGGATGATCGCGTTGACGTCGCCGAAGCCGGCGTCATAGGCGCCCGACATGATGCGCGTCACGGTCGCGCCGGAGCCCTCGCCCTGGTCGATCACGACGTTGAGGCCTTCCTCCTTGAAGTAGCCGTTGTCCTTGGCGTAGAAGAACGCGGCGTCCGAGCCTTGCGTCTTCCAGCCCAGCGTGAACTTGATGGTGGTTTCCTCGGCGCGCGCGGGGCCGGCGACCAGGGCCAATCCCAACAGCGCGGCGCTTACTTTTCTCAGCATCGAGATCTCCTTAAGCTTCATTGCTTGACGGTTGGCGAAGTGTCTCAAGTGGCGATGACATTGTCCTTGCGCGTCGCCCAGCCGGTGACCTGACCCTCGATCAGCGAGAACAGGACGTAGAGCGCGACACCGAGGCCGGCGAGCACGAACAGCCCGGCGAACACCAGCGGCACGTTGAAATTGGAGGACGCGGTCATCATGACGTTGCCGATGCCGCGGTTCGAGGCGACGGTTTCCGACAGCACCGCGCCGACGAAGGCGTAGGAGACCGCGACCTTCAGCGAGGCGAAGAAGAACGGCATCGTCCTCGGCAGGCCGACATTCCACAGGATGTCGAACTTGCTGGCGCCGAGCGCCTTCAGCACGTCCTCGAGCTCGGGCTCGGTGGTGGCAAGGCCGGTGGCGATGTTGACGACGATCGGGAAGAAGCAGATCGACAGCGAGGTCAACACCGCCGGCACGGTGCCGGAGCCGAACCACAGCACGAAGATCGGCACCACGGCGACCTTCGGGATCGACGAGAAGCCGACCAGTAGCGGATAACAGGTGTCGTAGGCGGTTTTTGACACCCCGATCACGGCACCGAGCGCGACGCCGAGCGCCACGCCGAGCACGAAGCCGATCATGGTGGTGACCAGGGTCTGCACGATGTGCGGCCACAGGATCGGGAATTTCTCGAACAGCGTGACGAAGATCTGCGACGGCCGCGGCAACACGAGGTCCGACATCCCCGTCATCAGGCAGAACAGCTCCCAGGCGACGAAGAACAGCACGATCAGCGCCGCGGACCAGGCCTTCTGCCTGATTTCTGACACGGACATGGTCAGGCTCCCTCTCGCGCCGCGGTGCGCGCATCGACAATGAAGGCGCGGAGCTTCTGGTTGAGCGCGACGAAGTCGGGCTCGAAGGTCATCGCCACGGTACGCGGACGGGCGAAATCGACCCTGGAGTCGTCGAGGATGCGGCCGGGCCGCGCGCTCATCACGCAGATACGGCTGGCGAGGAAGCCGGCCTCGCGCAGATCATGGGTGACCAGCAGCACGGTCGGCCTGTGGGTCATCCAGAGCTGCTGAAGGATTCCCCACAGCTCCTCGCGGGTGAACTGGTCGAGCGCGCCGAACGGCTCGTCGAGCAGCAGCATGCGCGGCTCGTGGATCAGCGCGCGGCACAGATTGGCGCGCTGGAGCATGCCGCCGGAGAGCTGCCACGGATAGCGGCCGCCGAACCCCTTCAGCCCGACCTGCTCGAGCAACGCATTGGCCTTGTCGCGGAACTCGGTCTTGCGCAGCTTGCGGAACTGCGAGCGGAACGGCTCGACGATCTTCAGCGGCAGCATGATGTTCTTTTCGATCGTCATCCACGGCAGCATGGTCGGGTTCTGGAACGCCATGCCGACCCGCACCGCGCGCGCCGCGACCTCGCGGCCGCCGACGATGACGACGCCGGTGGTCGGCCGCGCCAGGCCACTCACCAGCCGCAGGATGGTGGACTTGCCGCAGCCGGACGGGCCGACCAGCGCGACGAACTCGCCGTCGGCGATCCGCAGCGTGGTTGTTGACAGAGCCGGCACGGCGCGGGCGCCGCGGCCGAAGGTCACGGAGGCGTCCGACAGCTCGATCGCGGTCGGCGCGGATCCGGCGGCCATCGGCTCGCCGGCAAATTCGGAGTTTGGTTGCATGCGCATCACGAGCAAAGTGCATGCAAGCCGGATGCCAGCGGCCGTAGCGTTGAAAATCAAGGAGATCGCGCGTTCCGCGCCTCAAAGGCCGGATTCCTTTTGGGCAATCCGCGGCTCAAACTGCATGCAATTCGAGCGCCCGATTGCTTTGGCGGTATGATAAAGAGGCGTTCGAAGCACCTTCGAGAGGGATTCGCGGCAATGGCGGGGCGCGCCGACAGCAGCAAGACGGCTGAATCGTCAGACAAGGTCAGCGTGATCTGCCGCGCGCTGCGGCGCGCGATCATCGAGCAGGCGCTGGAGCCCGGCGCCAAGCTGCCCGAGGATTCCCTCGGCGAGCGCTTCGGCGTCAGCCGCACCATCGCACGGCATGCGCTCGGGCAATTGGCGGCGGAAGGCCTGGTCGAGCTGCGCCGCAACCGCATCGCCGTGGTGGCGACGCCGAGCTGGCAGGAGGCGCGCGATGCCTTCGATATCCGCATCGAGCTCGAGCGGCTGGTGGTGCGGCAACTCGCGGGCAAGCTGACCAAGGCGCAGATCGCCGAACTGAATGCCCATGTCGACGCCGAGGATCGGGCCCGCGACGGCACCGACGCGGTGTCGATCCGGCTCGCCACCGAATTCCACATCCTGCTCGCCCACATGACGAACAGCCCGATCCTGGTGCGCTATGTCAGCGAGGTCGCGTACCGCTGCTGCCTGACGCTGTCGCTGTACAGCCGGCCGCATTCATCGGAATGCGCGATCAACGAGCACCGCGCGATCATCGCCGCGCTGGCGAAAGGCGACGTCGACAAGGTGATGGGGCTGATGCACAGCCATCTGGATTCCGTGGCGACCCGCGCGCTGGTCGCGCCAAGCCCGCAGCGCGGGCGCGATCTGCTGGATATTCTGGCCCCCTATGCCGACGAGGCAAGCGGCGAAAAGGTGGTGAAGCTGACGAAGGCGGCGCGGCGCTGATGCTCTTACCTCGCCCCGCCTGCGGCAGGGGTGTCCGGGGAATGATTCACTGTGTCGCGGTGCATGCTCGGCAGGACCGAGGCAAATCGGTCTTTTCTGGTTGTCGAGACACAGAGGGCCGAGCATGCGATATCGCGGTAGCATTTTTGGAAGGCTGCTTGAACCGATCAATCGACGGCAGTTTCAGACGGTTGTGGATCGTCTGGACGGGGATGCCTACGACAAGTCGTTCAGGAGCTGGGATCATCTGGTGGCGCTGATCTATGCCCAGCTTAGCGGCAACAGCAGTCTGCGCGGGGTGGTGACTGGCTTCAACGCCAATTCGCAGCATCACTATCACTTGGGAACCGGCAAGCTGTCGCGCTCGACGTTGTCCGATGCCAATGCCCGCCGTCCGATCGGCATTTTCGCGCAAACCTTTGCGGCGCTGTCGGCGATGGCGCGTCGCCAGCTGCGGAGTGAAGGCATGGAGATGGTGCGTCTGATCGACGCCAGTCCGATCCCGCTCGGCAAGGTCTGCAGTTGGGCGACGTGGAACGGCCGCATCCGCGGCATGAAGCTGCATGTCGTCTACGACCCAAGGAGCGATGTCCCGACCTGCGTCGAGATGACGGCCGCGAACGTCAATGACATCGAGATCGGCCGACAGACCCCAATCCAGCCCGCCACCACCTATGTGTTTGACAAGGGCTATTGCCGTTTCGACTGGTGGCAGAAGATAAATGATAGCAAGGCTTTCTTCGTTACCCGGGCGAAGACGAGCATCCGTCTTCGCTCGCTCAGGCATCGCGCCATCCGCAAGCGTAACGGGGATGGCTTCGAAATCCTTGCCGATGACGAGGTGAAGCTCACCAGCAAGGGCGATTCGCGCCTTCCAATCCCGCTCCGCCGCATCAAGATCAGACGCGAGAAAGGCGGCAAGATCACACTCCTGACCAACGACCTTGCCCGTAGCGCCGTCGAGATCGCCGCCCTCTACAAGAGCCGATGGCAAATCGAGCTGCTGTTCCGCTGGATCAAGCAGCATCTCGATATTCGCAAGTTCCTCGGCGCCAACGACAACGCGATCCGCCTTCAGGTGCTCGCTGCGATGATTGCCTACCTGCTGCTGCGCATCGCCGCTCACACCAACTGCATCAAAATGCTCCCGCTCAGGTTCGCCGAACTCGTCGGCCAGCTCCTGCTCACGCGTCGATCCCTCGCTGCCATCGACAAACCTCCGCCCATCAACCCCAGCCGTCGGAAATCAACCATCTCACCTGACCAGATGGAGCTCCGCTATGCCTGAATTTCCCCGGACACCCCTGCGCCTGCGGGGAGAGGTCGGATCGCATCGCAGATGCGATCCGGGTGAGGGGGTACAGGTCTATCCGCGGCCGATACTCGCGGATGCAGCCCCTCACCCCGACCCTCTCCCCGCAAGAGCGGGGCGAGGGAGAACTGGCACCGCTTCCTACGCCTCGATCCCCCGCTGAATCAAAATCCGCCTCGGCGCTGTCGTTCCAGACGTCCATCTTGACGATCTGCCCGCCCCGCACCACGAAGCGGTCGACATAGCGGTTGCCTTCGAACGGCGTGCCGTCCGTCCACTCGCCGTAGAGCGTGCCGACGCTGTAGACGACGGTCTCGCCGGTGCCAGGGCAGACATCGAAGCGGTCCATCTTCTTCTTCACCCAGCGATAGCGCTTCGCATTGAAGGCGGTCGGCCCGCGCGGATGGTCGAATTCGCGCCCGCCGGTGAAAGTGATCACCGTGCCCGGCTTCATATAGGCCGCGGCCGCATCCGGATCGGGGATCATCGACGCCGTCAGATAGGCCTCGACGATCTCGACATCGGACATCGGGCGGGCATCGGCTTTGGCGGGTGCGGACATGGGGCCTCCAGGAATAATCAGGACTCTACAATCTGCCGGCAAAAGTGTATGCATATTTTTTAGACAGTCGAACCATAAAACTGCACACAATCTGGTGCTGCCGGATCCTCGCCCCTCCGCTAGGCTGAAACCATCCTGATGTTTCCTCGCCGATGATCGCGAAACCTGCCTTTGACCTCGTCTTCCGCAATGCCGTGACGCGCAGCTCTGCCGCCGCGGTCGATATCGGCATCGCCGGCGGCAGGATCGCCGCGATCGCGCCGCGCCTCGTGTGTGAGGCGGTCGAAGTCGACCTCAACGGCCGGCTGGCGTTGCCCGGCTTCGTCGACACCCATATCCATCTCGACAAGGCCTGCCTGCTCGGCCGCTGCGGCCACGATCACGCCAGCCTCGGCGAGGCGATCCGCGCGGTAT
Source organism: Bradyrhizobium sp. USDA 4502 (assembly GCF_054063355.1). Taxonomy (NCBI): domain Bacteria; kingdom Pseudomonadati; phylum Pseudomonadota; class Alphaproteobacteria; order Hyphomicrobiales; family Nitrobacteraceae; genus Bradyrhizobium; species Bradyrhizobium sp. USDA 4502. Next base: position 1,106,162 of record NZ_JBSSGF010000001.1, on the reverse strand, counting down.
CGGCGATGAAGCGCGACTTCACGATCGAGGATGTCCATGCGCGCGGCTCAAAAGTGATCGAGCGCGCAATCACGGCGGGCACCACGCGGATGCGGACGCATGTCGAGATCGACCCGAGGATCGGGCTGCGCGGCTTCGAGGCGGTCAAGGCCTTGAAACGCGACTATGCCTGGGCGCTCGACCTCTCGCTCTGCGCCTTTCCGCAAGAGGGCCTGACCAACGATCCCGGCGCCAACGAGCTCTTGGTCGCGGCGCTCAACGACGGTGCCGAGGCGGTCGGCGGCTGCCCCTATGTCGACAGCGATCCGAACGCGCATATCGCGCGCATCTTCGATCTCGCGCAGCAATTCGACGTCGATGTCGACCTCCATCTCGATTTCGACCTCGATCCCTCCTGGTGGCACATGGAGGAGGTCTGCCGGCAGACCGAGCGGCGCAACTATCACGGGCGCGTCGCGATCGGGCACGCCACCAAACTCTCCGCGCTGCCGCCTGATCGGTTGAAGAAAGCCGGCGCTCGGCTCGCCGAGGCCGGTGTCGCGGTCACCGTGCTGCCGGCGACCGATCTCTATCTGATGGGCCGCGACGCCACCCACAACGCGCCGCGTGGGCTGACCGCCGCGCATCGGCTCGTCGCCGATGGCGTGCTGTGCTCGGTCGCGACCAACAATGTGCAAAATCCCTTCACGCCGTTCGGCGATGCATCGCTGCTGCGGATGGCCAATCTCTACGCCAATGCGGCGCATGCCGGGATCGGCGAGTTCGACGCCTGCCTCGATCTCGTCACCGACCTGCCGGCGCAGCTGATGAACCTGAAGGATTACGGCATCACGGTCGGCAATCCCGCCGACATCGTCGTGCTCGACACCGACAGCGGAACCAACGCCATCGCCGAGCTGCCCGACGTGCTGATGGGCTTCAAGCGCGGCCGCAAGACCTTCGAACGGCAGCGGCCGACGCTGTTCCGGCCTGACACCGAGATGTTTGTCCCGTCGTCCTGAGGCGCGAGCTCTTGCGAGCCTCGAAGGATGCACGGCCCCGTGAGATCCACACGGAGAGAGCCGGCCCGTCGACCCTTCGAGACGCGCGCAAGAGCGCGCTCCTCAGGGTGACGGTGAACGAAGAGGCGAGTGCCGCCTTGCCAATACGCATTGTCGCCTTGCCCTGGCGCGAATTGACGCGTCCGCCGATCCGTTGTTGGTATCCCGCCAACAGCAACAAACAACCGGGCAGGAAACCATGAGCAAATCCACCACAATCAAAAGCGTCGAGACGCTCGCCTGCGATGCCGGCTGGCGGAATTATCACTTCGTCAAGGTGACGACGACGGACGGGCTGGTCGGCTGGAGCGAATATGACGAGGGCTTCGGCGCGCCCGGCGTGACGGCGGCGATCGAGCGGCTGTCGGCGCGGGTGGTCGGCAAGAACGCGTTCGAGCACGAGCGGATCTATGTCGAGCTGTTCGCCGCGACGCGCCCTGCCGCCGGCGGCGTGGTGGCGCTGGCGCTCGGGGCGATCGAGAACGCGCTGCTCGACGTCAAGGCCAAGGCGCTCGGCGTGCCCTGCTACGACCTGCTCGGTGGCAAGATCCGCGACCGCGTGCGGGTGTACTGGTCGCATTGCGCGACCTGGCGCATCAATCATCCCGACTGGTACAAGCCGGCGATCACTGATCTCGACGGCGTCAAGGCGATCGGGGCCGAAGTGCGCGAGAAGAAATTCACGGCGATGAAGACCAACATCTTCGTCTATACCGACGGCAAGCCGCAAGGCTGGCGCCCCGGCTTCGGCTCGCCGTTCCAGCCCGAGATCAATATCGACCGCACCGTGCTGCGCAATCTCTGCATGCACCTGGAGGCGATCCGCGACGGTGCGGGGCCGGATGTCGATCTCCTGCTCGACCTCAACTTCAACGCCAAGACCGAGGGCTATCTGAAAATCCTGCGCGCCATCGAGAAGATGGACATGTTCTGGGTCGAGATCGACACCTTCAATCCACAGGCGCTCGGCTATATCCGCCGCCAGAGCCCGCACCCGATCTCGTCCTGCGAGACGCTGCTCGGCCTGCGCGAATTCCTGCCCTATTTCACCGAGCAGGCGATGGATGTCGCGATCATCGACACGCCATGGAACGGGGTCTGGCAGTCGATGAAGATCGCCGCCGCCGCCGAGCATTTCGAGGTCAACGTCGCGCCGCATAATTTCTACGGCCACCTCTGCACCATGATGAACGCGCATTTCTGCGCCGCGGTGCCGAACCTGCGCATCATGGAGACCGACATCGATCGGCTGGCCTGGGACCACGAGCTGTTCACCCACGTGCCCGAATTCGTCGACGGCCATCTGGTGATCCCGGATCGCCCGGGCTGGGGCACCGAGCCGAACGAGGAAGGCCTGCGCGCGCACCCGCCGAAGAACAAGGGCGGGCTGCTGAATTATGGATTGAAGAAGTAGACGTTTGTTGCGCCGGCCCACACCCCATCGTCGTCCCGGCGAAGGTCGGGACCCATAACCACCGCTGCCTGGTGTGTAAGGGATTATCGCCCCAGCAGAGCAAAACAATGCGCAGTTGGGGTAATGGGTCCCGGCCTTCGCCGGGAAGACGCATGACCCAACTCAACGGCCCTCAATTATCCTCGCGCACCGCCGTGAACGCGCTGTCGATCACGTCGCCGATCGGCTGCCAGGCATTGCCGTCGAACTGCACCAGGCGCATCTGCTTGATCGGGCGGAAGTCCTTCGGTCCGGTGTTGATCACGATCCCGGGCAGCGCGATCGGGCTCTGGTAATCCTTCAGCGACGCGGCCTGCCGCATGATGTTCTCGCGCGACAGATCGTCGCCGCACTGGCGCAGCACCTGCATCAGCGTATCGGCGGCGGCGTAGCCGAACACGGCGTAGATGTCGTCCTTATCGCCGTCGGGATAATACTTGTCCATGAAGGCGAGCCACGCCTTGATCTGCGGATCGTCCTTCCAGGAGGCATCGCCGGCATCCTTGAGGAACGAGGTCGAGATCACGCCGAGCGAATTCTGCAGGCCCGCCGGCCGCAAGGCGCTGGCGATCGAGGCCGACGCGTTGTCGAGGATGAACACCGGATGCCAGTCGAGGTCGGCGGCGACGCGGATCGCGCGCGCCGCGATCGCCGGCGCGCCGTCAAACACCAGAATATCGGCGCCGGAGTTCTTCAGGATTCCGATCTGGTTCTGGATCGCGGTCTCCGATGCATCGAAAGCGAGATCGGCGACGATCATGCCCGCGGTGTCGCCGAGCCCTTCCTGCAATCCCTTGAACAGGTCGCGGCCGAACTGATCGTTCTGCCAGAGCACCGCGATCTTGCGGGAGGGATAGGCCGCTTGAATGTAATTGGCGTAGATCCGCCCCTCGGCGCGGAAGGTCGGCTGCCAGCCCATGGTCCAGGGAAAGGTCGCAGGATGCGCCCACGCCTCGTCGCCGGAAGCGACGAACAGCTGCGGGACCTTGTTCTCGTTGAGGTACTTCCGGACCGCGAGGTTGCTCGGCGTGCCGAACGAGCCGAACATCAACAGCACGTCCTGCTTCTCGACGAGATCGCGGGTCTGCTCCATCGCGATCTTCGGATTGGAGCTATCATCGACCGAGACGAACCTGACCTTGCGGCCGTTGATGCCGCCATGCTCGTTGACCATGTCGAAATAGGCCGCCTCCGCCCGCCCGATGGTCGCGAACGCCGCGAGCGGTCCGGTATAGGGCATGACATTGCCGATGCGGATCTCGTTGCCGGCCGCCGGCTGCGCCTGCTGCGCGCGCAACGGCGCCGCCGCGAGGACAGCTGTGAGGACGAGGGATATCGAAAGCGCCGTTTGTCTTTTTGTTTGCATCAACATCGCCACAAACGCCGGCGGCTGGCCGGCGCTCCTCCCGAGCGAGCGGAGTTTATCGCCCAAGCCAATGCCGGAAAAATGAAATGTTGATGGCGGAGGCGGGCCTTCTTTCACCTCCCCTGCAAGCGCAGGGCAATCGCATATGGCAGCGAAAAGCTTGGCGGCGCTATTTCCACATCGTCATGGCCGGGCTTGTCCCGGCCATCCACGTCTTTTTCGCGCGGAAACCAAGACGTGGATGCCCGGCACAAGGCCGGGCATGACGAGTCTGTGGAGGGATCGAGCGCACATGCGATAGCCCTCCCCGCAAGCGGGAGAGGGAGCGCAGTTCCCGCATAGCGATCAGCGCAATGTTATGTCGAGCCAGCCCAGCGGGTTGACCGCGACGCGGTCGCCGGTGTCGACCAGGACGGTCGTGGTTTCAGCCTCAATGATCGCGGGACCGGCCAGCGAATGGCCCGGCCTGAGATCGTCGAGCGCGTAGACCGGCACCTCGCGCCAGGCACCGAACCAGGCCTGCCGCTTGCCGCGCGGCGCGCAGGGCGCAGCCGAGCTGGCCTTGCCGGCATCACCGCTGCCGCGCGCCACCTTGCCGACGGCGGCAACGCGGGCGTTGACGAACACCACCTCCTGCCCGCGCGAGGCATAGGTGTAGAGCTCCTCGTGGCGGCGATGGAAGCGTTCCTCGATCTGCGCCACCAGGTCGGCGACGCCGAGATCGAGCTCGCCGAGCGGCACGTCGATCTCGAACACCTGCTCGCCGTAGCGCATCTCGGCCGAGCGCTCGATGCCGATATCGCCCTTGAACCAGTCGCGCAGCCGCCCCGCCGCCTGCTCTTCCAGCCCGGCGAACAAGGCGCGAACCTCGTCGGCGGAAATCCGGCCGGTGCCGTAATGGGTGCGGCTGACCTCGTAGCGCAGATCGCTGGTCAGCATGCCCCAGGCCGAAAGCACAGAGGCGACCGTCGGCACGATGATGCGCTTGATCTCGAGCTCGCGCGCGACCTCGGCGGCGTGCATGCCGGCGGCGCCGCCGAAGCTGAGCAGCGCGAATTTGCGCGGATCGACGCCGCGGCGCAAGGTCATCAGGCGGATGCCGTCGGCCATCTTCAGATTGATCATCTTGTAGATGCCGGCGGCGGCCTCGATCCGCGACAGCTCGAGCGCTGCGGCGATCCGGTCCACCGCGGCTTCCGACGCCGCACGGTCGAGCGGCCGCGCGCCGCCCATGAAGGCGGCGGCGTCGAGATAACCGAGCACGACATTGGCATCGGTGACGGTGGCAGCCGTGCCGCCATTGCCGTAGCAGGCCGGGCCCGGCACCGAGCCCGCGCTCTCCGGCCCGACCCGCAGCGTGCGGCCGCCGTCGACGCTCGCGATCGAGCCGCCGCCGGCGGCGATGCTGGCGATGTCGAGGCTGCGCAGCGCGATGCGCTGGCCGGCGAGCATGCCATCCGCCGACAGCGAGGCCTGGCCATCTGCGATCAGCGAGATGTCGGTCGAGGTGCCGCCCATGTCGAACGGCACGAGATCGGGGATCCCGAGCATCTCGGCGCAGCGGCGGCTGCCGGAGATGCCGCCGGCCGGCCCCGACAGCACCGTGCCCGCGGCGAGCCGCGAGGCTTCCTCCACCGGCGCCATGCCGCCATGCGACAGCACGACGAACAGCGAGCCCTTGAAGCCCGCCTCATGCAGGCTACGCTCCAGATTGGTGAGATAGCGTCGCACCGTCGGCGCGACATAAGCGTTCACGATTGTGGTCGAGACACGCTCATATTCCTTGATCTGCGGCAGTACGTCGCTCGAGCGCGACACGCTGACGTCGGGCAGCTCCTTCGCCAGCTGCTCGACGGCGGCAAGCTCATGCGCCGGGTTGAGATAGGCATGCAGAAAGCAGACCGCGACGGAATTCGCACCCGAACGTTTCACTTCCGCGATGACGTCGCCGAGCGCGGCGGCATCGAGCGCAACCGCAGCGCTGCCGTCGGCCTTCAGCCGCTCGCGCGCGCCAAAGCGGCGCTCGCGCGGCACCAGCGGCTCGGGCGGCGGCGTGCGCAGATCGTAGCGGTCCGGCTTCAACCCCTCGCGCATCTCGACGACGTCGCGATGACCTTCGGTGGTCAGCAGCGCAACTTTGGCGCCCTTGCGCTCGAGCAGCGCATTGGTCGCAACCGTCGTGCCGTGCACCAGGCGATCGGTCGCGGCGAGCATCGCCGCGCGCGTCACGCCGAGACGGCGCGCCAACTCTTCCAATCCCGCCATCACGCCGATCGACTGATCGGCCGGCGTGGACGGCGATTTCGCAAAAGCGGTGCGCCCGGTTTGATCCGTTGCAACCAGGTCGGTGTAAGTGCCGCCGACGTCGACCCCAATCGTGTACATCGCTGCCCTACACCGCTTTCGAAACCAAACCTTGCGCAAGATCGCGCGCCCGCGCTTCCGCCGAGCGCTTCTCCGATGGACCCCAGCCGCCGCCGCCGGAGGACCGGATCTCGAGGCAATCGCCGGGGCGCAGCTCGATGCCGACTTCCTTCGTCTTCAACACGCGCGGCGCGCGGCCTTCCGAGAGCAGCCGGTAGTGATGCGGCTCGCCGTCCTTGCCGCCGAGCATGCCGCAGGGACCATGGCGCGCGCCGTCGCCGGCGGTGTTGCCCTTGGCCGGCTTCTGCGTCTCCAGCACCATGTCGAGCGCGACGCCAAGGCCGCCGCGATGCTGGCCGTCGCCGCCGGAGTCCGGCCGAAATTCGTGCTGGCGGAAATGCAGGGGAAAGCGCACTTCGGCAACCTCGATGCTGCCGAATTTCAGCCCGCCGACCGAGTGCCACTCGCCGATCGACGAATAGCCGTCGCCGCCGGGCGAGGCGCCGCCGCCGGGCCGTGCCTGGAACATGTGCCAGATGAAATTGCGTCCGTTGCGCGGATCCTCGCCCTGGATCGCGATGCGGAAGCGGCGCCCCCAGCCGCCCATCACCCGATCCGGACAGGACGCCGACATCGCCTTGATGATGGCTTCGACGATCTCGTTGGAGGGATGGCTGGTGCACAAGGTGACGGGACGGCCGGGATCGGCCCAGACAATCGTGCCCTGCTTCGCCACCACCTTGAGCGGCCGCAGCGCGCCGGTGTTCTTGGGAATGTCGGCATCGATCAGATAGGCAAAGGCCATCGCGACCGCCGCCTGCATGTTGGCATGCGAGGAATTGACAAAACTGGTCGACTGCGGATCGGAGCCAGTGAGATCAACCTCGATGTCGCTGCCCTTCTTCGTCACCTTGGCGGCGATCCTGATGTCGGTGCGGCCGTGGCCGTCATCGTCGAGCAGCGCCTCGCCGTAGAACACGCCGTCCTTCCAGCTCGACACCACGGCGCGGGTCTGCTGCTCGGTCGCGTCCAAAATCGCCTCGATCGCGGCTTCGACCGTCTCCGCGCCGAACTCGCTGAACAGTTTCGAGACGCGGCGTTCGCCGAGATGCGCGGCCCCGAGCATTGCCGCGAGGTCGCCGCGGAATTCACGGGGGTTGCGGATGTTCAAAGCCAGGAGGTCGAGCAGATCCTCGCGCGGCTTGCCGGCCTCGTAGAGCTTGATCGGCGGAATGCGGATGCCTTCCTGATAGATCTCGGTGGCGGCTGGATTGTAGGCGCCGTGGGTGGCGCCGCCGATGTCGCTCTGATGCGCGCGCACGATGGTCCAGAGCAGCCTTTTTCCGCCATCGAATACCGGCACGAAGGCCGTGAGATCAGGCAGGTGGCTGCCGCCCTGATAGGGATCGTTGAGCAGGATGACGTCGCCGGGCACGACATCGTTGAAGCGCTCCTCGACCGCCAGCGTCGCCCAGGGCAAGGCGCCGACATGAACCGGAATGTGGTCGGCCTGCGCGATCAGCCGCCCGTTGGTGTCGCAGATCGCCAGCGAGAAATCGCGGCTGGAATTGAGGATCTGCGAATACGAGGTGCGAAGCATGGCTTCGCCCATCTCCTTCACGATCGACGACAGGCGGTGCTGGACGACGGAGCGGGTGATCGGATCGATCTTGGCGGACATCTTGGCCTTCTTGGCGCGAGGATTTGCGCAGGGAGGATGGTGGAACCGGTTGATCGAAACCGGAATTCCTTCTTATAGCCAGTGGCTTGCGGATCGCAAATCGGCTGCCCCGGCCGAAACGGATCATTCCGGCGATCAGCAAGTCGTGATCGACAAGAATCTGCCTGACGACGGAATAGAACTCACGCTGCTGCGTCCCACCCATGCAAGCCGGCCCAAGCCCGTAACCGCTCGGGCCTCCCCGACAACTCCCAGGGTGAACGCAAATGCTTCCTCGATTCCTTAAGTCCGGCCTCGCGCCGCTCGCCGGCGCCGCCCTGCTCGCTTTTGCAGCTGCGGCGGCTGCTTTCGCGCATGACGACCATCATCCGGTCCAGACCGGGCAGACGGCCGAAGAGAGCGCCTTCCTTGCTGAAAACGATACCGCGATGACCAAGATGATGAATGACATGGCGGCCAAGCCGAGCGGCGACATCGACCGCGACTTCGTCGCGATGATGCAGCCGCATCATCAGGGCGCGATCGACATGGCCGTGATCGAGCTCCGCTACGGCAAGAACGAGCAGCTGCGCCGGATCGCGCAGGAAATCATCGTCGAGCAGCAGCAGGAGATCGACGCCATGAAGCTCGCGATCGGAGATCCGGTTACGGCGTCCGCGCCCGCCCCAACACAGCAGACCCCGGCGCCTGCCGCTCACGATCATATGAACATGTCCCACGGAATGAAGAACTAGGAGCCTCAAACGATGAACCGTCAAATCCTCAAGAGCCTGCTGGCCACGACCGTGCTGGCGATGTCGAGCCCTGCTTTCGCCGGACAGGCGCCGGGCGCTGCGTCCGCGCCCGACATTCCGGTCAGCCATCACGATCGCGTCTACGCCGCCGAGCAGTTCTCCAACACGGTGTCGGTCACCGACCCGGCCGACAACAAGCTGCTCGGCGTGATCCGGCTCGGCGACCCGCAGCCGGGCAATTTCAGCCCGCTCTACAAGGGCCAGGTGCTGGTCCACGGCATGGGCTATTCGCCCGACCATCACACGCTTGCTGTGGTTTCGATCGGCTCGAACTCGGTGAGCTTCATCGACACGGCAACCAACGCGGTCAAGCACGTCACCTATATCGGGCGGTCACCGCACGAGGCGTTCTTCACGCCCGACGGCAAGGAAGTATGGGTCACGGTGCGCGGCGAGAATTACATCTCGGTCATCGACGCGCAGAGCTTCAAGGAAACGACGCGCATTGAGGTGCCCGCGGGACCCGGCATGCAAATCTTCTCGCCCGACGGCAAGTACGGCTACATCTGTTCGTCGTTCAATCCGGAAACCGACGTGGTCTCGGTGGCAGACCATCAGATCGTCGCGAAGGTGAAGCAGGAAAGCCCGTTCTGCCCGAACATCGCGGCCTCGCCCGATGGCGACCAGGTCTGGTTCACGCTGAAGGATGTCGGCAGGACGCAGGTGTTCAACGCCAAGCCGCCGTTCAACCTGATCAAGACCATCGACAGCGGCCCGATCACCAACCACGTCAATTTCGCGAAGACGCCTAAGGGCACGCTCGCCTATGTCACGATCGGCGGCACCAATGAGGTCAAGGTGTTTCGAACCGACGACTTCTCGCAAGTCGCGACCATTCCCGTCGGCAATCTGCCGCACGGCGTCTGGCCGTCCGGCGACGGCACGCGGGTCTATGTCGGTCTCGAAAATGCCGACGCGCTGGCCGCGATCGACACCGCGACCAACAAGGTGATCGCCAACATCCCGCTCGGCCAGGCGCCGCAGGCGATCGTCTATGTGCCGAACGCCGCGCCAAATCCGGAAGATCGCCAGAACCTGCAAGCCCTCGGCGTCGCCGGCCAGGCCGCTCACCTCGCGCTCGCACCGAAAAAGCAAGCCAAGGACGAGAAGCCGCCGACCAGCGTATCGCTGTTCGATCAAGGGCTGATCCAGGTGCTGCAGGCTTCCGTGACCGGGCTCGAGCCGAAGCAGCGCTACGTGCTGGGATTGGCCGAACACGCTGACGGTGGCGGCATGGTGGAGCCGCTGGCAGCTTTCATGACCAATCCGGCCGGCTCCGCGATCGTCAACGCGGCCGGTCCGATCCGGCAGATCGTGCAGAGCGCGGCCAGGGCGGAGCGACGCTACCTCGTCATCGCAGCCGGCGAGCCGGCGAAACTCGGCGCGGTCGTCCAGGTCCAAGCGCCATGAGCGACATGCTGCACCTGGTCGAGCCGCTGATACCCGCCTTGCGGCGGTATGCGCGGGCCCTGGTCCGCGATCACGCCGCGGCCGACGACCTGGTGCAGGATTGCCTGGAACGCGCCGTCATTCACTGGGAGCAGCGGCGGTCGGACAATCCGCGCCCGTGGCTGTTCGCGATCCTGCATAATCTCGCCATCAACCAGTTTCGCCGCGCAACGGTGCGCGGCGTTCATGTCGCGATCGACGAAACCAACGAGGATGCATTCGGCCAGGAAGCGGCGCAGGAGCACAAGGTAATGTATCGCGATGTCATGGCGAAGCTCGCCAGGCTTCCGCATGACCAGCGTGCGGTGCTGCTGCTCGTCGGCGTTGAGGATTTGTCCTACGCCGATGCCGCGAAGGTGCTCGGTGTGCCTGTTGGCACGGTGATGTCCCGCCTCGCGCGCGCCCGCGAGCGGTTGCATCACGAACTGGAGGGAACTCCTGGCGACCTGGATCATAATATCGTGCAATTGCGGAACAAGACATGAGCAACCGACCCATTACAGAAGACGACCTGCACGCCTATGTCGATCGCGCGCTCGAGCCGGAACGCGAGGCCGAGGTCCGAGCCTATCTGGACAAGCATCCGGACGTGGCCAAGCGCATCACCGCCTACTCCGATGAGCGTAACCTTTTGCGATCGGCGCTGCTGCCGATCGCCGAGGAGCCGCTGCCGCCGCGGCTCAACCTCGCCAGGATGATCGAGAGCCCACGCCGCCGCCCTTCGTCGTTGCGCTGGGCCATCGCAGCGATGCTGATGCTCTCGATCGGCGGCCTTGGCGGATGGATGATCCGTGGCGCAACGCTTGCGCCGGCGGGCGGGCTCGCAGCGCTCGCCGAGGAGGCAAGCGATTCCTACAAGGTGTACGCCTCCGATCACACTAGGCCGGTGGAGCTGCGTGACAGCACCGAGCTTGTGCAATGGGTCTCCAACCGGTTGCATCAACCGGTGAAGCTGCCGGATCTCACCAAGTCGGGATATCGTTTGATGGGCGGACGGGTGGTGCCGACCGCACATGGTCCTGCGGCCATGTTCATGTACGACGACGATCGCGGCGAGCGGCTTGTGGTTCTCACCCGCCCGATGACGTCAGACCAGAACGCGCCGATGGCCGCGCATTCGGGTGGTGACGTAGCGGGCTTCTCGTGGGCTGACGGCGGTACGGGCTACTCCCTGGTGGGGCCACGCGGAGTGGACTCCCTGCGGCCGCTCGCCAACGAGATTCGCAAGCAGGCGCAGACGATCTGATCGGAACGGCGCGCTAAAGCATGATCCGGAAAAGTGCGAAGCGGTTTTCCGAAAAGATCATGCTCAAAAGAGCCAAGGCGCGATGACGATTCAACCCAATCTCATCGCGCTTTAGGGCCTGGTGTAGACCAGGAACAGCACGGTCCCGATCACCAGAGCGCCGGCGATGAACAGCAGCACCGCGGGCAGCCCGAACAGCGCCGCGACGCCGGCGGTGCTCGATTGCAGCAGCGCTGCGCCAAGGAAGAACGCGAGATTGACCGAGGACAGCGCCTTGCCGGTGTTCTGTGCGGCGACAAGCTGCCGCGTCATGCCGTAGATCAGCGGCTGCGCCGACGTCGCAAGCCCGATCAGGATCAACAGCACCAGGTCATATTGCGTCGGCATCACGGCAACGCCGAAGAGGTTCGAGACCGGGAAATGCGGTGCACCGGCCGCCATCAAGACGAGCAGCAGCGCGGCGATGGCATGCGTCACCGCCACCATGGCACGGCGGTGCCCGAACTTGCGATCGAAAGCGCCGATGCAGGCCGGGCCGACGATCATCGCCAGCGTGAACAGGCCGAGCACATTGCCGGCCTCGATCCGGCTCAGCCCTTTCTCGTCCATCAGCCACGGGCCGCCCCACAAGCCGCGCAAGGTCAGCGACGCGCCGAGCGACACCAGCGACAGCGCGATCAGGCCGCGCAGGCCGCGCGACATGCCGAGCCGCAGTACCTCGGCCATCTGGTGCAGCGGCGAGGAATCATCCGCATGCGCCGCCGGCTGCCGCGGCACCAGCGCGAACACCGCGATCAGCACGACAATGCCGAAGCCGGCCGAAACCCAGAAACCGGCGCGCCAGCCGAACTGATCGACCACGAAGGCCAGCGGGCTTGCCGACAGCAGCATGCCGATATTGCCGATCGAGAGGATCAGGCCGGACCACAGGCCGAACTTCGTCGCCGACATCTGTTTCGCCGCGAGCGTCATCGGGCACATCAGCATGCCCGAAGTGGCGACGCCGAGCATGAGCTGGCCGAGCACAAAGCTCGCAGGCCCCGTCGCCAGCGCCGAGACCAGCGTTCCGATAACGGTACCGGCGAGCAGGCTCAGCGACACCGGCCGCACGCCGAAACGATCCATCGCGGCGCCGACCGGGATTTGCGAGGCGGCAAAGGAGAAATGATAGATCGAGGTGAGGCTCGCGAGCGCCTGCGGCGAGGTGCCGAAATCCGACGCCATCAGATCGAGACTGATCGCCGGGATGGTCCGCAGCAGCGTCGACAGCATGTGGCCGGAGGCCAATACCAGAAGTGCAAGCACCAGGGCGCGGAACCCGATCCCCGCCTCTTCCTTCGTCACCACGCCGTCCACGAATCGCCTCTTCCCCGAGCGGTTTGGCGACGGGCGTAACATTATTGGGCGGATGGTGCCAACTTTGGAGGCAATGCTGCTGCCTCGACGCCGTCATGGCCGGGCTTGTCCCGGCCATCCACGTCTATCTTCACGCAGAACCAAAGACGTGGATGCCCGGGACGAGCCCGGGCATGACGAGTTTGTGGGGACTGCGTCCCTCACTGCTTATGGAACACCAGCGTGCGCAGCTCGATGCTCTCGCGCGGCGCGGCGTCTGCGGGCGTGGTCGGATCGACAAACGCGGTATGCGGCCCGAACCGCGTCCGGCCGTCGGTCGCCGAATCGTAGCATTTCAGCAGGATCGCCTCGTCCGGCGTCATCTCGGGAATGTAGAACCAGCGATGGTTCGGATTGTACTTCACCGAATAGGTCTCGCCGCTGCGGTTCGGATAGATCAGGTCGGAGGCGATCAGATCCTCCGGCGCCACTGTCGTACCGTCGGCCATCGCAAGCGGTGAATCGCGCAATGGCCCGCGGATCGGGCGCCACAGATTGATCACCTGGACGCGGCCCTTCACCAGCTGCTCAGCCTCGTCGGGCAGGTGCTCGAACACGCGGTTGCGGCCGGAGACGGCGGTCTGGTCGACATGGACGCGGGTTGCCGGCTGGCGCGGTCCGCCGCCGCGGATGTCAGCCGCGCCCTCGACGCGCCTGCGCACGGTGTGATCGAAGATGAAGACGCGGTCCGCCTTCAGCGTCGCCTTCAGGAAGGCTTCCACGGCCGGGTAGTAGACGTTGCGGACTTCGTTCTCGTCGTAATAGTCCTTCACACTGGTCGGATGCTTGACCAGCGCAAAGCCCTCGCGGTCGAGCGAGAAGCTGTCGGCGATCAAACGCCCGTCAAAGATCGGAACGTTGTGGGCTTCGGGCAGCGCGGTGGATTTGGGTTCGCCGGGCGGCGGATCGAAGGCGTAGGTCCGGGGCTTGCCCGGCGTCGGCGCGAGATAATTCAGTTCAGCGGTCACAAACGGCAGCGACTCGATGCGAGTTTGTTGAAGGCCCATGGTGATCTCCCGGACTCGATTGTTCGTCTGTTGGATCTTGGCAGCGCCGGAGGAAGCGACAAGGCCGCGGCGAAAATAGCAACGTTGCCGTTTTGGAACGTGCCAAACGGGGAAAATCCTTGCCGCGCGGCAGCCCGCGGACGAATGGATGTTTTGAATCACGGGTTCGTTAGCGGTGCAATGGTGCGGCGTTGAATCGCTTCCGCGCAGACGATCCACATCTCCCGCTTGCAGGGCCCCCGCAGATGCGTCGGCAAAATATCGAAAACAACCCCATGCAAAGGACCTCGCGGCTGCCGGCCTTCGACAGGGCACCTTCGACAGGGCACTTCGACAGGGCAGCTTGACACGTCGGGCAAATCAGGGATACATTTCCAATATTCCGAAATCGTGCAAGCACCCGCCGTCCTGGCGAAAGCCAGGACCCATTACCACTGAATTTGATAGTGAGCGGGATCGCGGCCCCAGCGTCGTACAACAACTGCCATCCGGGGCAATGGGTCCTGGCTTTCGCCAGGACGACGCTGGTGTCGCTTGCAGACTGCCTACAGTCCCGCGCCCTTCTCGACCGCGGTGCCAAACGAGCGATCGACGACGTCGGCGGCGTTGATCTTCTGCCGGATCAGGCCCCAGCGGTCGTAGAGGTCGATGGTCTTCTGCTCGTCAGCCACCACGCTGTCGTCGATCGGCGCGATGCGGATCTTGGCCCGCGTCAGCCAGTTCACCGCCACCGCGGGCGGGATGTTCATCAGCCTGCCCCAGGTGGCGGCGTAGCCCTCGACATTGTTCTGCGACCATGCGCGTGCGGCCGCCAACCGCCGCACGAAATCCTCGAGCTCGACGCGCTTGTCCTTGATCGCATCGGGCGTTGCGACCTGGAAGCCGAGGCCGGGCGTGATGCCGTCGGCCGTGATGACGCGGCGCGACTTGAACAGCACCTCTTCCTGGCTCACATAAGGCTCCCAGGTCGACCAGGCGTCGACCGAACCTTGCGTGTAGGCGACCTTGGCATCCGACGGCGCGAGGAACACGATCTGCACGTCGTTCGCCTGCCAACCCCTGGATTCCAGCGCCGCCAGGATCAGCTGATGGCCGATCGAGCCGCGGCCGGTTGCGATCTTCTTGCCGCGCAGATCGTCGAAGCTCTTGATCGCGGAGTTCTCCGGCACCACGACCGCGAGCCCGTCGCGCGACTGCCGCACCGCGGCGATCGCCTTGACCGGAATTTTGGCGGCCGCCGCGAAGGTGAACGGCGCGTCGCCGACCAGCCCGGTATCGATCGCGCCTGCGCCCAGGGCCTCCAGCAGCGGCGCGGCTGCGGCGAACTCCTTCCACTCGATCTTGTAGGGAACGTCCTTGAGCACACCGGCCGCTTCCATCACGGCCTGCGAATTGCCCTTCTGGTCGCCGACGCGCAGCGTGGTCTGCGCGAAGGCCGCGTCGACGGCGACGAGCGCAAGCACTGCCGCAACAATGAGACGGATCATTCGGCGGCAATCCCCTGCTGCTGGTCGCGCGCTTCGATCAGCTTGCGGGTCAGCGGGATCAGCGCCCGGCCATAATCGATCGCATCGACCAGCGGATCGAAGCCGCGGATCAGGAAGTGGCTGACGCCGAGATCGTAATAATCGCCGAATACCTCGGCGACCTGCTCGGGTGTGCCGACCAGCGCCGTGGTGTTGCTGTTGGCGCCCGTCAGTTTGGCGATCTCGGTCCACAGCCGCTTGTCGATGCGCGTGCCCTGATCGGCGAGCGCCAGCAGCCGCTTGGCGCCGTCGGTCGCATGGTTGGGACGGCGATAGCCGGTCTGGTCCTGCAGCGCGGTGGCGCGCTCGAGGATATGTTCCGCCTTCTTCCACGCCTTCTCCTCGGTGTCGGCGAGGATCGGCCGCACCGACAGGCTGAAGCGCGGCGTCGGCCTTCCGTGCCTGGCCGCGGCGGCGCGCACCCGCGCGGTGACGTCGCGCACCTGCGCGTAGGACTCGCCCCACAGCGCGAAAGTATCGGCGTGCTTGCCCGCGACCTCGACCGCGGCGTCCGAGCCGCCGCCGACGAAGGTGTAGATGCCGCCCTTCTGCAACGGCTTCACCTGCGAGAAGCCGTTCTCGACGTTGTAATACTTGCCGCTGTAGTTGAACGGCTTCTCGCTGGTCCACTCCAGCCGCACCACGTCGAGGAATTCGCTGGTGCGGGCGTAACGCTCGTCCTTGTCGTCGAGCGTGTTGCCGTCCTGGCGCAGCTCGATGGCGTTGCCGCCGGTGATGACGTGCAGCGAGACGCGGCCGCCATAGAACTGATCCAGCGTCGCAAGCTGCCGCGCCAGCAGCGTCGGCGCGGTGAAGCCCGGGCGCTGCGCGATCATCACCTTGAGCTGCTTGGTGATGGTCAGGACATGCTGCGCGACCTGCAACGCATCCGGCGTGGTGGAGTGGAACGCCAGCAGCGCGCGATCGAAACCGGCGAGCTCATGGGCCTTGGCCACCGTCTCGATATAGGGCGGATCGAGCACCGGGCCTGAGCGGACGATGGTCTCGGAGGCATTGTTGTTGGTGATGAAGCCGATGAACTCGACCGGCATGACGGGAACTCCGTTGTTGTTGGCTATTGTTTTCAGACGCCCAGCGCGAAGCGTCCGGCGGAGACACGGGTGGCATCGTCTTGCGGGGTATGGACGCGGCCACACAGCACGTCACGGTAATGCCGCTCCAGCGGATTGGTGCGCGACAGGCCGTGATTGCTGGTCAGCGACAAGGCATCCTCCACCACTGCCGCGGCGTTATTGGTCACCGTCAGCTTGATGATGTTAGACTCGATCGCGAACAGCGGGAAGCCGTTATCGAAATCGGCGGCGAAGCTGTCGATCAGGCGAGCATTGACCGCAAGGCGGGCCTCGATCGCGCCGACGACCTCCTGCATCCGCGGCAGGGTCGCGAGCGGCGCGCCGAGATTGGCGGGCACCCGCTCCTTCAGGAATTCGACCAGCCAGTCGCGGGCCGCGCGGGCGATGCCGTCGTAGATCGCGGCGACGAAGATCGCATGCACGGTCGCCTGGGTCACGTCAGGAACCTTCCAGTCGTCGGGCCTGCGGACGTCGATCTCGTAATCCAGCGGAAACACCACGTCGTCGAAGATCACGGTGTGGCTGCCGCTGGCGCGCAGGCCAAGGTGGTCCCAGCTCTCCTCGATCCGCGTTCCCGGCAACCCGGCCGGAACCAGAAACAAGCCGACACGGGTCTCCGGCTCATCGGTCTTTGCCCAGACCGAATACCATTTCAGGATCGGCGCGCCGGTCGAATAGATCTTCTTGCCGGTCAGCCGCCAGCCGGTCTCGGTGCGGCGCGCCGTGGTCGCCGGCAGGCCGCCGCGCGCGGGCGAGCCGAGTTCGGGCTCGACGCGGAGCGCGTTGATCAGCGCCACGCCCTCGACCGTTTCCCTGGCGAGCTTGCGCGACAGCCGGCCCGGCCAGCGCATGCTGTGCGCCATCACCAGATGCTGGATGTAATGCATCGACAGCACCAGCGCGGTCGACGGATCGGCCTTGCCGATGATGCCGAGCACGCGCGTGGCGTCGCGGGCACCTGCTCCGCCGCCGCCGAGCGCGGCCGGCACGGTCAGCGCCAGCAGGCCTTCGCGCGAGAGATCGGCGAAATTCTCGAACGGAAAGCTGGCATCGCGGTCGTGCGCCGGTGCACGCGCTGCAAACACGGCGGCGAGCCGCAACACGCGCGCGATGTGCTCGGGCTCGTCCGCCGGATGCAGCTCCCTCGCCGCAGATGTCACCATGTCGCCTCCAGTCCGAGCAGGCCGAGGATCTGCTTGCGCAGCTCGGCCAGATAAGGATCGCCGCGATGCCGCGGGTACGGCCGGGCGACGGCGATGTCCGCCTTGATCCGCGCCGGCCGATCGGAGAGTACGATGACGCGGTTGGCGAGCACCAGCGCCTCCTCGACGTCATGGGTGACCAACAGCGTGGTGAAGCCTTTGCGCTGCCAGAGCGCGACGAGTTCTGACTGCATGGCGATCCGCGTCAGCGAATCGAGCTTGCCGAGCGGCTCATCGAGCACCAGGATCTTCGGCTCGTTGACCAGCGCGCGCGCCAGCGCCACGCGCTGCGCCATGCCGCCGGACAGCTGGTGCGGATAAGCGTTGCGGAACGAGGACAGGCCGACCAGCTCGATGACGTCATCGACGCGGTGACGCTGCGCCTTCAGGATGCCCTGCGCTTCGAGGCCAAGCGCGACATTGTCCCACACCGTGCGCCACGGAAACAGCGTCGGATCCTGGAACACGACAACCCGCGACGGATGCGGGCCGGCGATGCGGACTTCATCCTCGCGCAGCGTGCCTGCGCGCGGCTTCTCCAGCCCCGCGACCAGCCGAAGCAAGGTCGACTTGCCGCAGCCGGACGGGCCGAGCAGCGCGACGAACTCGCCCGGCGCGATCGCGAGGTTGACATTGTCGAGCACCGGCAGCGTGGCGCCATCGATATCGAAGGCGTGGCTGACGCCTTCGATATCGAGCTCGGCGCCGACCGCCGGATAGGTGATCGCCTCAGCTGCGGACTGCGCTACCATTTGACGACGCCCTTCTGCCAGACCAGCAGGCGGTCGCGGGTGCGGAACAAGAGCGTGATCGCGCCGGAGCAGAGCAGCGACATCACGATCAGCGCCGCATACATGTTGGCGTAGGCCGCCCAACCCTGCGCCCATTGCAGGTACCAGCCGAGCCCGGCCTTGACGCCGATCATCTCGGCGACGACGAGCACGGCGAAGGACGAGCCGAGCCCCATGAACAGGCCGACGAACACATGCGGCAGCGCGGCGGGGATCGCGACCTTCAGCACCAGGAATGACGGCTTTGCGCCGAGCGTGCGCGCGACGTCGTAATAGGCGCTGCTGACGCTCGCGACGCCCGACCAGGTCAGGACCGTCACCGGAAAGCCGGTGGCGAGCGCGATCAGGAAGGTCGAGGCGCTCCAGCTCGACGGGAAGGTGAAGAAGGCGATCGGCAGCCAGGCCGTGGCCGGCAGCGGGCCGATGAAGCGCAGCACCGGATGCACCCAGTAACCGATCTTCTGCGACCAGCCGATCGAGACACCGGTGATAAAGCCGACGGTTGCGCCGATGATGTAGCCGCCGAGCTGCAGCTTGATCGAGGCGAACACGCTGTCGAGCAGTTTTGGCAGATCGTCGGTATAGACCTCGAGGATCGACTGCGGCGGCGGGAAGAACGGCAGCGGCAGCCAGGCGAACTTTGCGGTGGCGATCTCCCACAACGTCACGAAGGCGCCGAACGCCACCAGCCACGGCGCGCGTTTGCGCAACGCCTGCCCGGCGCCGCCGAGATAATCCGCGCTGAATGTGCCGAACAGGATGAACGCGGCGATGACGATCGCGCCGATGCCGAGCGATCCGGTCCGCGACCAGTCGCCGACATCGGGCCAATAAAGGCATGAGAGGCCGAATGCGAGCCAGACGAGGCTCGCCGCAAGGCCGACACCGTAACTGCCGGAGAGGTCCGCGAGCGTGATCGCCGCGCGCGGCGCGGCCGCGGCCGTCGTGTCAGACACTGAATACGTCGACATAGATCCGCTCCGCGAATTTGGCCGTGTCGGTGCTCTGCTTGAACACCTGCACCGTCTTGAGGTCGTCGGCGTAGCCCTTCAGCTCGCGCTTGAGCACTTCGCCGGTCGGGTGATGGTGGTGGGTGTGGTAGCGAGCCATTGCCTCGAGATCGGCGAGGCTCGCCGCCTTCGGCGCATAGGGTTGGAACGACTTCGCCGCCTTGTCCGGGTTCTGCGAGGTGAACATCGCGGCGTCGAGCAGCGCCTGGGTGATGGCGCGCGCGACTTGAGGCTCCTCGCGCACCAGGCTGCCGCGCAGGCCGACGATGCAGCAGCTCTTGTCGCGATATTCGCCGTCGAGGTTGGAGGCGACCTCCTTGTACTGCGCATCCTTCAACCAGAGATAGGCCAGCGGGTCCGACGACAAGAAGGCCTGCACCTCGCCCTTCTCGACCGCAACGTTCAGGAGATTGCCGGGATAGGCGCGCCAGTCGACGTCCTTGATCGGGTCGATGCCGAGCTTGGCCAGCTGGATCGAGAAGAAATTCTTGTCGGGACCGGCGAGATCGCCGACCGCGACGATCTTGCCCTTGAGATCGGCGAGCTTGCCTATGCCGGAATTAGTGCGAGTCAGGACGCGCATGCAACCGCCATGGGTGCCGGCAGCGATCTTGACGTCAAAGCCCTGCTCCAGCGGCTTCAACCAGCGCAGCGCCATGCCGAGACCGGCGTCGCTCTTGCCGGTGGCGATCGCCTCCAGCAGCTGGTCGGTCGAACCCGAATAGTTGACCAGCTCGACGTCGAGATTCTGCTTCTGGAAGAAGCCGTGGTCGATCGCGACCGGCAGCGGCGCAAGGCAGACCGCGCCGGCGTTCCAGGACAGCTTCAGCTTGCGCGGCGCGCCGGTCAAAGCCGGTGCATCGGATGCGGTCTTGCAGATCGGGAATTCGGAGAAGTCGATCGCCGGCGTGATCGCCCGTGGCGCGAAGGCCTGTGCGCTATAGGCCCCGATCGGCGCGGCAAAGGCCGCGGCGGCGCCGGCACGCAGCAATGTGCGGCGATCCATCACCGTCTTCTTGTTATCTCTCGACATCATCACTCCTGCATTTCGGCAAGGCTCCGCCCCGCGCGCAAAACGTCTCCGTTTGCACGCCCCGTCGTTCGAAGCACATGGTTCAGAAAAAAGCGGATTTCTCCGGCGCGATTGCACTCAAAGCAACATGCAAATGATGCGGCGCGACAAGATCATCGTCAATGAAATGGAATTTCGAATGTTGTCGGCGCCACAGCTAAACTCTCCACGATCGCATCGCGCGGCGATGAAAGGATTTTCACGATCGTCCCAGACGGAGATGCGGCGCGATCACCCGTGACTGCATCAAATTTAGGCGTTTTGCGGCCGCATGCGCGATGTCTTCTACGCGCGGCCTGCTTGACGAGATCATCCTTGCCGCGCAGCCGGCGAATTCAGATTTCCGTTTCGTTGACGGCGAACGGCTTGCTCATAGACTTGATCGAACGCTGCCGCGCGTTCCGCGGCGCAGCGAATGAATCAGGAAGAAAATTCATATGCGCAAACTGACCCGCTCGGGCCCTGCCTATTCTCTCACCCGCCGCACGGCGGCAGCGCTGATCACGGCCGTGATCACGCTGTCGACATCGGCTGCGGCGCTCGCGGCCGACGCGATCGTGCTGCGCGTCGGCGACCAGAAGGGCGGCAACCGCTCGCTGCTGGAGATTTCCGGCCTCGCCAAGGATCTGCCCTACAAGATCGAGTGGTCGGAATTCCCCGCCGCAGCCCCGATCCTGGAAGCGATCAACGCCGGCGCGCTCGACGTCGGCTACACCGGCGATCTGTCCTTCCTCACGGTCTATGCGTCGGGCGCGCCGATCAAGGCGATCGGCGGCACGCGCTCCGATGCGCGGACGCAGGCGATCCTGGTGCGCGGGGATTCACCGATCAAGACGGCGGCCGATCTGAAGGGCAAGCGCCTCGCCGGCACCCGCGGCGGCTGGGGCCAATTCCTGATCAACGCGACGCTGGAGAAGGCCGGCAGCAGGATCGAGGACGCGACCTTCGCCCCGCTCGGCCCGGTCGACGCCAAGATCGCGCTGCTCGCCGGCTCGATCGACGCCTGGGCGGTGTGGGAGCCGTACATCTCCTACGCCACGCTGAAGGACAAGGCGCGCGTCGTCGCCGACGGCGAAGGGCTGACGCCGACCGTCACCTTCATCGTCGCCTCCGACAACGCGATCGCAACCAAGCGCGCGGCGGTGCAGGACCTGGTGCAGCGGCTCAACAAGGCGCGGCTGTGGTCGCTCGACCATCTCGCCGAGTACGCCAGGAACACGGCCGAGCTCACAAAACTGCCGGAGGACGTGCTGCTCGCCGCCTACACCGCGCAGAAGACGAGCCCGATCGCGATCGACGAGGCCGTGGTGAAGCAGGTGCAGGCCGCCTCCGATCGCGCCACCCGCTACGGCATCCTCGGCAAGACGCTGGATGTCGGCAAGGCTGTCGACCGCAGCTTCACGGCGAGCGCGAGCTTGAACTAGCGGCGCGCGTGAACCGGGCACGCTCTTTCCTCACCTCCCCTTGCAAAGGGGAGGTCGGATTGCACAGCAATCCGGGTGGGGATCCTGCCTCCGCAGACGCCGGCGTCCGTGGAGAGCAACCCCCACCCCGCCCTCCCCCTTTCAGGGGGAGGGCGACAGACGGCGGTGCTCGCCTGACGACAAATAAGCCGCGCACCACCATGGAGATCTCCGATGTCCGGTCCGCTCCATCTCGCACTGATTGTCACAGCACACCTGCTCTGCATGACCTTGTTGGTCGCGCTGTCGGTTTGATAGCGTCCTCTCCGGGCCAGCCCCAGGGAGAACAACAATGAACCTATCAATGAAGGACCGCGTCGCGGTGGTTACCGGCGGCAGCAAGGGCATCGGGATCGCGGTGGCGCGGCGGTTTGCCGAATCCGGCGCCAGGGTCGCGATCCTCGCCCGCGGCGCGGCCGACCTCGCTGCGGCGCGCGAAGCGCTCGCCAGGGACGGCCTTGTGGTACGCGATTATGTCTGCGACGTCGCGAAGGCTTCCGACATCAGCAAGGCTCACGACCAGATCGTTGCCGATCTCGGCAAGATCGACGTTCTCGTCAACAACGCCGGCACGGCGCGCACGCTGGCGTTCGAGAGCATCAGCGACGAGGCCTGGCAGGAGGACCTCGACCTGAAACTGTTCGCCGCGATCCGCTTCAGCCGGCTGGTATGGCCGGGCATGAAGCAGCGCAGATGGGGCCGCATCATCAACGTGCTCAACACCTTCGCCAAGGCGCCGGCCGGCAATTCCGCGCCGACCTCGGTGTCGCGCGCGGCCGGCATGGCACTGACCAAGGTGATGGCCAATGAAGGCGGCGAGCACAACATCCTGGTGAACGCGCTGCTGGTCGGCCTGATCATGAGCGATCAATGGGTCAAGCGGCATGCTGCCCAGGCGCCGAACACGGATTTCGGGGAATTCGCCAAGGGCCTTGCCAAGGGCACGCCGCTCGGCCGCATCGGCACGGCGGAGGAGTTCGCCAACCTCGCCTGCTTCCTGGCCTCGGAGCAAGGCTCCTACATCACCGGCACCGCCATCAATGTCGATGGTGGCCGGTCGCCGGTAGTCTAGAGCCCCGGTCCTGGTTCAAACCAGACCGGAGCTCCAGATTCTGCTTTGGCGCGTTTTCTTCACGCGAACCGGTGTCCACTCGCTGGAAAACGCGGGCTGGCAACCAACGGCAGGAAGCGACGGCTCAAAAGCAAAAGGCCTCCGTCACCGGAGGCCTTTCATCTTAAACCGCGTCCTTGGCGGCCTTGACCGGCCGTGCGCGGACGATCTTCCGGGCCGGCTTGGCCTTGAACATCATCTCTTCGCCGGTGAAGGGGTTGGTGCCCTTGCGCGCCTTGGTCGCAGGCTTCTTGACCACAACGAACTTCGCGAAGCCGGGGACGAGGAACACCCCGGCCTTCTTCAGCTCCTTGTGGCCGACATCGACAAGCGAGTCCAAAACGTTCTTGACGTCGCGCTTGGAGAGTTCGGTGGTGGTCGCGATCTTCTCGATCACTTGCGACTTCGACAGTTGGGTAGCCATGGTTGCTCCATTGATTCTGGAGTGGGCACGATATGGCGGAAAACGCCGAGAAAAACAGTGTTTTCTGCACTCCCCACCACAATATCGCTGTGGACAGCCTCCGAATCAGGGTTTTTTCCAGTGTTTTTTCAAGTCAAGGCGCTTCCGACCCCTAAAATTACAGGGTTTGCGCGGCTTCGGCGCTCCCGAAACGTCCCTTCGAGAGAATCACCAGGCGCATCTCGCGCGGCCCAAGTGCGACAATGCCGCGCGCAATCCGGGTTGCGAAGCGCTGCGGCGGGCCACTTCAGGTTTTGGAAACGATCCTCCAAAAGGCCGAGGCATTAGAAAATGACTCGGGTTCCCAATCCAAGGTAACATCCGCGAAGCGTGGCCAGGACCGATCGGCTGGCCGCCCGATGCAAGCCTTTATGTAAGTACCGGAGACCCGCGTATGGATTTGAGCCGCCTCGAGATCAACCGCCGCACGGCCCTTCTGACCTCGGCCGCGATTGCGGCCAATGTCATCAATCCGATGCGGGCATTCGCGCAGGAAACCCCGCGCAAGGGCGGCGTGTTCAACGTCCATTACGGCGCCGAGCAGCGCCAGCTCAACCCCAGCATCCAGGCCTCGACCGGCGTCTACATCATCGGCGGCAAGATCCAGGAGAACCTGGTCGACCTCGACGCCAACGGCCAGCCGGTCGGCGTGCTCGCCGAGAGCTGGGAGGCGACGCCGGACGGCAAGACCGTCACCTTCAAGCTGCGCAAGGGCATCACCTGGCACGACGGCAAGCCGTTCACCTCGGAGGACGTCGCCTTCACCGCGATGAACATGTGGAAGAAGATCCTCAACTACGGATCGACGCTGCAGCTGTTCCTCACATCGGTCGATACGCCCGATCCGCAGACCGCGATCTTCCGCTACGAGCGGCCGATGCCGCTCAACCTGTTGCTCCGGGCCCTGCCCGACCTCGGCTACGTCTCCGCCAAGCATCTCTACGAGAGCGGCGACATCAGGCAGAACCCGACCAATCTGGCGCCGGTCGGCACCGGCCCGTTCAAATTCGTCAAATACGAGCGCGGGCAATACATCATCGCCGACCGCAACCCGGACTACTGGCGGCCGAACGCGCCCTATCTCGACCGCATCGTCTGGAAGGTGATCACCGACCGCGCCGCCGCGGCCGCCCAGATGGAGGCCGGCGAGCTGCACTACAGCCCGTTCTCGGGCCTGACGATCTCGGACATGGCGCGGCTCGGCAAGGACAAGCGCTTCGTCGTCCAGACCAAGGGCAACGAGGGCAACGCCCGCACCAACACCATCGAGTTCAACTTCCGCCGCAAGGAACTGGCGGACATCCGGGTCCGCCGCGCCATCGCGCACGCGATCAACGTGCCGTTCTTCATCGACAATTTCCTGGGCGATTTCGCCAAGCTCGGCACCGGCCCGATCCCGTCGACCTCGACCGACTTCTATCCCGGGCCGAACACGCCGCAATACCCCTATGACAAGGCCAAGGCGATCGCGCTGCTCGACGAGGCCGGCTTCAAAGCCTCCAGCGGCAACCGCTTCTCGCTGAGACTCCTGCCGGCACCGTGGGGCGAGGACATCTCGCTGTGGTCGACCTTCATCCAGCAGTCGCTGGGAGAAGTCGGCATCCAGGTCGACATCGTACGCAACGACGGCGGCGGCTTCCTCAAGCAGGTCTATGACGAGCACGCCTTCGATCTCGCGACCGGCTGGCACCAGTATCGCAACGACCCCGCGGTCTCGACCACGGTATGGTACCGCTCCGGCCAGCCCAAGGGCGCGCCGTGGACCAACCAGTGGGGCTGGGAGGACAAGACCGTCGACAAGACCATCGACGATGCCGCCACCGAAGTCGATCCGGCCAAGCGCAAGGCGCTCTATGCCGATTTCGTCAAGGAGGTGAACACCGAGCTGCCGGTCTGGATGCCGATCGAGCAGATCTTCGTCACCGTGATCACGGCCAAGGCGCGCAACCACTCCAACACGCCGCGCTGGGGCTCGACGAGCTGGCACGATCTTTGGCTGAGCGCATGAGGCCACATCTGCGCTAGGCGTGGCGCCCTCTTCTCCCTCGCCCCGCTCTTGCGGGGAGAGGGTCGGGGTGAGGGGCTCGCTCCACGATATTGCTCCATCGATAGACCTGTACCCCCTCACCCGGATCGCATCTGGCGATGCGATCCGACCTCTCCCCGCAAGCGGGGCGAGGTAAGAAGGGGCCGGTGCCCACCCCGAACCGGTGTCCACATCGTTCGAAAACGCTATAGATAAAATATGCGTATCCTGAGCCTTGCGGGGCGGCGGCTCGCCGCCTCGATCCCGACCCTGTTCCTGATCCTGATCGGCGTGTTCCTGCTGCTGCAGCTCGCGCCGGGCGACACCGTCGATGCGCTGATGGCGCAGATGGGCGGCGGCGACGCCGCGACCGCCGAGGCGCTGCGCAAATTCTACGGGCTGAACCTCTCGGTTCCGGCGCAGCTCGGGAACTATCTGTGGCACCTGGTCCGGCTCGACCTCGGCTTCTCCTCGATCTACGGCAAGCCGGTGGCGACCGTGATCCTGGAACGGCTGCCGCCGACCATCCTATTGATGACGGCGTCGCTGTCATTCGCGTTCTTCTTTGGCCTCGTGTTCGGCGTGATCGCCGCGCGCGGCGTCAACCGCTGGCCGGACACGATGATCTCCACGCTCGGCCTGATCTTCTACGCCACGCCCTCGTTCTGGTTCGGGCTGATGGCGATCGTGGTGTTTTCGGTCTATCTGCAGTGGCTGCCGCCGGGCGGCTTCGAGGATATCGGCAACGTCCAGACCGGAATATGGCGCGTGCTCGATATCGCGGCGCATCTGGTGCTGCCGACGCTGACGCTCGGGCTGATCTTCCTCGCGATCTATTTGCGCATCATGCGCGCCTCGATGCTTGAGGTCCTGAACCTCGATTTCGTCCGCACCGCCCGCGCCAAGGGGCTGGACGAGACCCATGTCATCACCCGCCATGTGCTGCGCAACGCGCTGCTGCCGATGGTGACGCTGATCGGATTGCAGGCCGGCACCATGCTCGGCGGCTCGGTCGTGGTGGAGAGCGTGTTCTCCCTGCCCGGCCTCGGCCGCCTCGCCTATGAATCGGTGGTGCAGCGCGACCTCAACACCCTGCTCGGCATCGTCTTCGTATCCGCGCTGCTCGTCATATCCGTGAACTTCGTCGTCGACCTGCTCTACGCGCGGCTCGATCCGCGCATCGCGGCGGAGGGCTGACGATGGATGCCGTGAAACGCTACTTCCGCAGCCCGGTCGCGGTGATCGGCCTGATCCTGCTGCTGCTTGTCATCGCGATGGCAATCAGCGCGGGTCTCCTCTATCCGCGCGATCCCCTTGCCCTCGCGGGCCGGCCGCTGATCTGGCCGTTCTCCAATCCGCGCTTCCTGCTCGGCACCGACAATTCCGGCCGCGACATCGCCGCCCAGATCTTCTACGGCGCGCGGATCTCGCTGCTGATCGGCGGCGTCGCCACCGTGATCGCGATCCTGATCGGCATCCTGGTCGGCGCCTTCGCCGGCTATTACGGCGGCTGGGTCGACAATGTCTTGATGCGGATCACCGAGGCATTCCAGACGCTGCCGAACTTCGTGCTGCTGCTGGTGCTGGTCGCGGTGTTCGGCTCGACCCTGACCACGGTGACGATTGCAGTTGGCGTGGTGTCGTGGCCGGCGCCGGCGCGGCTGACCCGCGCTGAGTTCCTGTCGCTGCGCAACCGCGAATTCGTGCAGGCCGGCAAGACGCTCGGCATGAAGGACGTCCAGCTCATTCTTGGCGAAATCCTGCCCAATGCGCTGCCGCCCGTCATCGTCTATGCCAGCGTGGTGATGGCGGTCGCGATCCTGCTGGAAAGCGCGCTCGCCTTCCTGCGTCTGTCCGATCCCAACGTCGCCTCCTGGGGCAATCTGATCGGGCTCGGCCGCGACGTGCTCCGGGTGCAATGGTACGTCTCGGCAATCCCTGGCATTGCGATCCTCGTCACCGTGCTCGCGGTGTCGCTGGTCGGCCAGGGCCTGAACGATGCGCTCAATCCGAGGCTGAAGAGCCGATGAGAGACACGGTCCTTTCGCTCGACGCCCTGACGGTGCGCCTGCCCAAGGGCGCCGACCGGCCGCATGCGCTGTCCGACGTTTCGCTTTCAATTGCGTCGAACGAGATCCTCTGCGTGGTCGGCGAGTCCGGCTCCGGCAAATCGATGATGGCGAACGCCATCATGCGGCTGCTGCCGAACGAGGTGACGATCGAACGGGGCCGGATGATGTTCGACGGCCGCGACCTCTGCGCCGCCGACAGCGCCGAAATGCGCGATGTGCGCGGCGCCGGCATCGCGATGATCTTCCAGGAGCCGATGACCGCGCTCAATCCGCTGCGCACGATCGGCGACCAGATCGGCGAGATGTTTGCGATCCACACCGCTCTCTCGAAGGCCGAGATCAATGCTCGTGTGCTGGCGCTGCTCGAGGACGTCCGCATCCCCTACCCCAAGGCTGCCGCAAAAGCTTACCCGCACGAGCTGTCCGGCGGCCAGCGCCAGCGCGCGATGATCGCGATGGCACTCGCGCTCGACCCCAAGCTCCTGATCGCGGACGAGCCGACCACCGCGCTCGACGTGACGACACAAGCACAGATCCTGAAGCTGATCCGCGATTTGCAGCAGCGCAAGAAGACCGCGGTGCTGTTCATCACCCATGATTTCGGCGTGGTCGCCGAGATCGCCGACCGCGTCGTGGTGATGCAGCATGGCGCGATCGTCGAGCACGGCACGGCCGACAAGGTGCTGAACGATCCGCAGCATGCCTACACGAAGCAGCTGATCGCAGCCGTTCCGCCGCTGAAGGCGCCGCCGCCGCGCATCCTTTCCGGCAAGGACATCCTGACCATCGACGGCGTCTCCAAGACCTACCGCACCGGCGGCTTCCTCGGCCGCGGCGCGCGGATCACGGAGGCCGTCAAGAACGTGTCGCTGCACCTGCCGCGCGGCGCGACGCTCGGCATCGTCGGCGAATCCGGTTCGGGCAAATCGACGCTCGCGCGCTGCATCGTGCGGCTGATCGATCCGGACACCGGGTCGATCGTGCTCGACGGCAAGGACTGGGCAAAGCTCGGCCGCGACGATATCAGGCGCGAGACCCGCCACATCCAGATGGTGTTCCAGGATCCCTTCGCCTCGCTCAATCCGCGCCGCAAGGCGGCCGAGCTGGTGGCGCAGGGACCGATCGTGCACGGCACCGACCGCGCCACCGCGATCGCGGAAGCGCGAAAGCTGTTCGAGCTGGTCGGCCTCGATCCGTCCGCGGGTGACCGCTACCCGCACGAATTCTCCGGCGGCCAGCGCCAGCGCATCGGGCTCGCCCGCGCGCTGGCGCTGAAGCCGGATGTGCTGGTGGCCGACGAGCCGGTCTCGGCGCTCGACGTCTCGGTGCAGGCGCAGGTCTTGAAGCTGCTCGCCGGGCTGCGCCAGCAGCTTGGCCTCTCCATCATCTTCATCACCCACGATCTGCGCGTCGCCGCCCAGATCTGCGATCTCGTCGCCGTCATGAAGGACGGCGCCGTGGTCGAGCAAGGGCTGACCGCCGAGGTGTTCGGCAAGCCGCAGCACCCCTATACGCAGGACCTGCTGTCAGCGATCCCCGGCGGCGCGTTCGCGCGCGAGCACGGCACCGCAACCGTGTAGCCGGGTACGCGCGGCCCTACTCCGCCGCTTGTGGCTTGGGCTCCTCGCGCAGCCGGAAGCGCTTCAGCAATCCGGATACCGTGTCGCGGAAGCCGCCATATTCCAGCTCTGAATAGGGCAGCATCGCAGCGCCGGACCAGCCCTGGCTGCGCATCTCGATCGCCTTGCGCTGCGCGCGCTGGCGGACCTCGTCCCAGGCAAGGTTGTCAAAGAAGTCGGTATAGGACTCCGAGAACTTCCCGTCGCGGTCGATCGAGAAGCCGACGCAGGACACGATCGGCAGGCAATACATCCCCGTCACCGGGGTGTTGAGCGGCACCGGCATGAGCGGCATCACATGCGAGCCGCGCGCATCGCCGCCCACGAAGTGCGCCTTGGTGAACGGCGAGATGATTTCTTCGGGCGCCGCGAAAATGCCCTGGTTCCTGACGACCGCGACCGGATCATCCTTGCCGGTGTACTTGCCTGCGATGGAGTGAAGGCGCTGCGCCGAAACGGCGACGGCGACCTCGCCATAGGTTTTCGAGACGATGCGATCAATGCCGAAGCGCTCGTTGTCGCGAAGCAGCGCCGCAATGTGGTAGCCGTCCGCGGGCGCATCGAGTTCGATCACGCTGTCGCCGGCCGTGTTGTCCATATCGATGATATGGAAACGGAAGCCCTTGATCATCGGGGGCAGCATCAGCCCGGCGCAATACATGGGATCGGCAAAAGCCAGATAGAGCGGCAGGTTGTAGGCACCGGGGCCACATTTGTCTGCGGCGAACACCATGAAGGACTCCGCGGGTCTCGCGCCCGAAAGGCTGTGGTCGAAGCTGAGTTCGGCGACGGCCGGGCCCGCGCCGCGAACGTTTCCGGAGGGGGCGTCGACGAGAAGATCCTGGCCGGCGCCGTAGAGGCCGGAGGTCTTCGCAACCGCGGTGGCCACGAGAAACGTCTTCCAGGCGAATTGGTGGACTTCGGAGCTCCCTTCGCCCCGCGTGTGCGTCATGACGATCGCAATATCGTCGCCGGTATGGCGCACGAACCCGTCGATCAGGAGACCGTTTTCGATCGCTTTCGCGACCTCCCCTTCGACAGCCGCCATCATGCGCGCAGATGGTTTCGTGTGGCCCCCAACGGAGCCAATGTCAGCCTTGATGACCGAAATGGTGAGTTTCATGAGCATCCCTCCGACCGCAGCGCAGCGCCTTCGCCTCGGCGCTCGCTGCGCCGGGGGCGACGGCGCGCTCATTTGCGAAAAAGAACGTCGCTTGGTGCGACAGGTTCCCCGCGCAAATTCCTTGCGGAACTATGGCCCCTCCGTCACCGCGTGTCGATACGGGCTATCGACGCATCTGGAATAACTCGTCATGCCCGATGGGGTTACCACCCGCCCTATGAAGCGCGGTTGAGAAAGATCGGCAGGCCCCGCTTGTTGGAATAGAGAGGACGGTAGCGCTCGGTGTTGTACGCGCTTGCGACGTCCAATTTGCGTGGCCCGAGCTTGGCGTCGGGGATCGGCACGAGGTCGTAGCGGCCCTCGACCAGCGCCGACATGAGGCCGGTTTTGCCTTCCAGGATCGCATCGTAAGCCATGTTGCCGAACGTCAGCGCCACAAGCTTGTCGATGAAGTCCGGATCGCCTGACCGCAGGTCGTAGGTGAGGTCAGAGACGATGGTCTCCTCGCCGGTGCGCCGCTTGATCTCGTCCGCGAACGCTTCGGCCACGCTCGCCTTCCTGCGGTGACCGTAGGCGTCAGGCTCGCCGAATTCCTGCACCTTGTAGCCCTCCCACTCGGCGCCCTCGCTGAGCACGATCAACGCGTAGTTGCTTGGGTTGCCGTGCTTGTCATCGAGGAGAAGCTGGATCAGCTTGTCGAGATTGACCTTGTACTCCGGTATGGCGCATCGGATCGAGGTTGCGTATGCGGTATAGAGCGCCGTAAAGCCGGCATCGCGACCAAAGACGCGGAAGATGCCGATTCGCTCGTGCGAGCCGACGGTGGTGCGCTGGCGCTGGATGGCATCGCTGGCACGGGTGATCGCGGTCGAAAAGCCGATGCAGTATTCGGTGTTGCGAACGTCGTTGTCCATCGTCTTCGGGATGGCAATGATCTTGACGCCTCGCCTGTTGAGCTTGTCCGCGTAGCTGAGAGTATCGTCGCCGCCGATGGCGATCAGATGTTCGATACCGAGCCCCGCGAGGTTCGCGAGCACCTCGTTGGTGAGGTCCCACGTCGTGGTTGCGATGCCACCCTTGGTGCTCTGGGAAACCGGAAAGTCGCGGCCCGCGAGATGATCGGGCAACTTCTTCATTTTGGAGGGATTGGTGCGGCTCGAGTGCAGCACGGTGCCGCCGCGCCGGTCGATGACGCGCGTATTTTCGCGGTTCAGCGGGATGATGTAATGGGACTTGCTCGACGGGTCGTCGAGGTTCAGGTGCGTGAGGGCCTCCCAGCCCCGGCGGAGACCGACAACCTCGATGTCGTCCTCGCTGCCGCGATAAGTCACGCTCTTGATCACCGCGTTAAGGCCGGGGACGTCACCGCCTCCCGTGAGAATACCAATGCGCTTCCTCGCCATGCCCACCTCCCAGGGTTGCTATCTGGCAATAACGCCTGCGTCGCGTCGGGGTTTCCACAACGCTATCCGCCAACGGCGGAATCCTCGTGATCACGACACCCGGCCGAACCTGCTTGAGTCCCACTCTTCCAGCGACGTTCTCCGACCAGTCCCCACCTCGGGCGGCTTGCCCCTCCATGCCCTTTGTCTCGCCTGCATGGCGCGACGTTGCTCCGCGCTTACCGCGAACGGCGCGAGGCGAGGAAATACTCAGCCCAGCGCAGCAACTCGAAGCGATCGCCCTTGACCAGCTCCTGTGCATCGCGGCGGCGGTAGAGCACCAGCATCCAGGGCGCCAGCTTGCGGAGCAACCCGTGCGCCACGTACTGCACCGGCTCGGTCAACGGCAGCGCCAGCTCGCTTTCCGGCACGCCCTGCACCGCGCGCGCCAATTCGCGGCCGAGCGGGATCGTCAGCGCGACCGCACGGCCGTTGCAGCCGGTCCAGCCAAAGGCGTTGGGACCCAGCCGGTGCATGCGCGGCAGGAAATCCGCGGTCATCCCGACATAGCCGTTCCAGACATAGTCGAAGGAGACCTCGCCGATCTGCGGCCACAGGCGCTGCAACCGCTCGGTCACCCGCGCCTTCAGCCGCCCGGTCTTGTCGCCCGGACCGAGCACGGCACCACCGGTGACGAGGCGGTTGCGGGCGTCGTAGCGCGCGAAATAGAGTTCGCCATGGGTGTCCGACATCGCCTGCCGGCCGGGAATGATGGTCTTGCGCACATTGTCCGACAGCGGCTGCGTCGCCATCTGCCACGACAGCACCGGCATCACCTCGGTTGCGATCTCCGGCACCAGCGATTTCGCGAACTCGCCGCTATAGGCGTTGGTCGCGACCACCAGCGCGCGACCGGAGATTTCACCCTTTTCCGTCTTCACCACCCAGCGATCGCCGCGGCGCTCGAAACTCGTCGCAGGCGAGCGGGCATAGATTCGCGCGCCGAGGCCGAGCACGGTGCGCGCAAGGCCGCGCGCCAGCGCCAGCGGATTGACGTGGCCGCCGGTCCTGTTCCAGAAGCCGCCGTACCAGGCATCCGAGCCGAGCATGTCGCTGGTCTGATCGCGCGACAGCAGCTCAACAGGCGCGCCGAATTTCGACCATTGCTGCACCCGTCGCTCCGCGATCTTGATGCGGCCCGGCGAGTGCACCGGCTGCACCCAGCCGGCCTGCTCCTGCTCGGCCTCGATGTTGTAGCGCCTGACGACGTCGAACAGCATGGCCGCACTGTCACGCAGCAACGCGACGAAGCGCTCGCCGGCCGCGCCGTGCCTCGCGATGATGTCATCCGGATCGGGGCGCGACAGCGTCGGGATCACCTGGCCGTTGTTGCGCCCCGAGGCGCCCCAGCCCGGCTCCGCGGCCTCGACGATCGCGACGTCGACATTGGCCTCGCGCAGATGCAGCGCGGTCGATAGACCCGTGAAGCCGCCGCCGATGATGACGACGTCGGCCTGCTGCGCGCCAGTCAGTTCGGGACAATCGGGGCCGGAGGGCGTCACTGCTGCCCAGAGCGAATTGGGCCAGCGCACGGCATTGCTGTTCATCATGATCCTTCCTTGCGGCCGCCCGGTCATTCTGGTTAGCTTTACTCTACTCTCCTATTCCAGCCGGGAAGACAACAAGTGGCACTCAAGAACGTCATCGGAATCGATCACGCCGTGGTCATGGTGAAGGACCTCGACAAGGCGGCCGAGAACTACAAGCGGCTCGGCTTCACCGTGTCGCCGCGCGGCACCCATAGCGCGCATATGGGATCGGGCAATTACACCATCATGTTCGACCCCGATTATATGGAATTGCTCGGCGTGCTGACCCCGACCGAACACAACGCT
This sequence comes from Bradyrhizobium sp. USDA 4502, assembly GCF_054063355.1. Classification (NCBI taxonomy): domain Bacteria; kingdom Pseudomonadati; phylum Pseudomonadota; class Alphaproteobacteria; order Hyphomicrobiales; family Nitrobacteraceae; genus Bradyrhizobium; species Bradyrhizobium sp. USDA 4502. The sequence goes on along the minus strand of NZ_JBSSGF010000001.1, from coordinate 1,072,518 downwards.
CCGGCGCGCGCCTTCCTCGAGAAGCGCGGCGAGGGCATCGAACGCATCGCGTTCACCGCGGTGGATTCCGCTGCTGGCGCCGAGGAGATTCGCGCGCGCGGCTATGCGCCGATCGGGCCGACCGATTTCGAACGCCCGGTGACCTTGCCTGATGGCACGGTCTCCGCGGCGAAATTCCGCACCTTCCAGTGGCCGACCGCGGAGGCGCCCGGCGGCGTCCGCATTTTCGCCTGCCAGCACAAGACCCGCGAGACGGTGTGGATTCCCGAATTGATGACGCACGCCAATGGGGCAAAGCGCCTCAAGCAGTTGCTGATCGTCTCGCCCGATCCCGGGGCCGATGCCGCGCATCTCTCCAGGATGATCGATATCGCCGTCAGGAACGACGCCGACGGTGCGGTTGCGGTGCCGTCCGGCGGCAACCGCGCCGACTTCGTGTTCCTGACCAGGGATCAGCTCGGCAAACGTTATCCCGGCGTATCGCTGGATGGCCTGCCCGACCGCGGCGGCGCCGGCCTCGTGATCGCGGCCGACCTTGCCGCGACCGAGAAAGCGCTGGGCTCAGCCGGCGTGAAGAGCGGCAATAGCATCACCGTGCCGCCGGCTTCCGGCAACGGCACCCTGCTCGCTTTCGTCAAGCCATAGCTGCCATACCATGCGCGGCGCAGCGTTATGCAACGGCGCCGCGCATGTGGGACTAGGCACAGAAAGTTGAGGCGCTAGTATCTCTCCCAAACAAGAACCGTCCAGGGAGAGAAACATGTCGCATCACCTGATCTCGCGCCGGCAGATGCTGGCCGGCACCGCGGCCGCCGGCGCGGTTGGACTGACCGGATTTCCGGCCCGCGCCGACGTCAACTGGAAGAAATATTCCGGCACCACGCTCGAGGTGATTCTCGCCAAGGGGCCGCGCGGCGACAATCTGCAAAAATACATCAAGGAATTTACCGAGCTCACCGGCATCAAGGTCGAGTCGGAGCAGATCCCCGAGCAGCAGCAGCGCCAGAAATGCGTGATCGAGCTGTCCTCGGGCAAGCCGAGCTTCGACGTCGTGCACCTCAGCTATCACGTGCAGAAGCGGCAGTTCGAGAAGGCTGGCTGGCTCGCCGACATGTCGGGCTTTCTGAAGGATCCGAGCATGACGCCGCCGGACCTCGTCGAGAGCGATTTCTCGGCGGCCGGGCTGCAATATGCGCGCAACGACAAGGGCCAGATGCTGTCGCTGCCATGGTCGGTCGACTATTTCATCCTCTACTACAACAAGGAGCTGTTCCAGAAGAAGGGCGTCGAGGTCCCGAAGACGCTCGAGGAGATGGCAATCGCGGCCGAGAAGCTGACCGATCCGAAGGAAGGCATCTACGGCTTCGTCGGCCGCGGCCTGCGCAACGCCAACATGGCGATGTGGACCAACTTCTATCTCAACTATGGCGGCGAATTCCTCGATGCCAAGGGCAACATCCTGACCGACGGCCCCGAAGCGATCGAGGCCACCAAGCTCTATCAGCGGCTGCTGACGAAATGCGCGCCTCCCGGCGTCGCCGGCTTCAACTGGATGGAGTCGATGGCGTCCTTCACGCAAGGCAGGTCCGCGATGTGGATCGACGCCGACGGCTGGGCGCCGCCGCTGGAAGATCCCGCCGCCTCGCGCGTCGTCGGCAAGGTCGGCTACACGCTGGTACCCGCCGGTCCCAAGGGCAAGTTCTCCTCGACCTATGGCGACGGCGTCGGCATCGCCGCGGCGAGCAAGAACAAGGAAGCCGCCTATCTGCTCTGCCAATGGGTGGTCTCGCGCGGACAGGGCGCGCGCCTGCTGCAGGCCGGCGGCGGCGTGCCGTTCCGCAACTCCATCGTCGACGATGCCGAAGTCGCCAAGGGCGTGAAGACCAAGGAATGGCTGCAGTCGGTGGTTGACTCCGCCAAGATCTCCAAGCTCGGCCTGCCCGTCATCATCCCGGTCGCCGAATTCCGCGACATCGTCGGCGCGGCGCTGACCGCGACGCTGTCCGGCGCCGATCCCGCCACCGAGCTGAAAAAGGCGCACGAGCAATTCCGCCCCATCCTGGAGCGTAGCGAAAAAGCGTGAGCGTGGTGACTCAGACTGAGCCGGCGGCGGCCGGCAAAGCGTTTTCAAGCGAAGTGGGTACCGGTTCGCGTGAAGAAAACGCGTCAAAGCAAGAGTCCAGAGCCGCAGGCTCTGGAGAGGCCGCCCCGGCGCGTGAATGGCGTCTGCCGTCCTATTGGCCGTTCGTGATCCCGGCGCTCGTCGTGGTGCTGGCGGTGATCATCTTTCCGTGGGTCTTCACGATCTGGATGAGCCTGCAGGAATGGAAGGTCGGCTCGCCGACCGTGTTCGTGGGGCTCGCGAACTATCTGCGGCTGCCGACCGATCCGCGCTTCGTCGAGGCGGTCGGGCACACGCTGTCCTATACAGCGCTGTCAGTGCTGTTGCCGCTGGTGTTCGGCACGCTGGCGGCGGTGGTGTTTCATCAGAAATTCGCCGCGCGCGGCTTCTTGCGCGGCATCTTCATCATGCCGATGATGGCCACTCCGGTGGCGATCGCGCTGGTGTGGACTATGATGTTCCACCCGCAGCTTGGCGTCTTGAACTATCTGCTGTCGCTGGTCGGGCTGCCGCCGCAGCTCTGGGTATTCAACCCCGCGACGGTGATCCCCTCGCTGGTGCTGGTCGAGACCTGGCAATGGACGCCGCTGGTGATGCTGATCGTGCTCGGCGGCCTCGCCGCGATCCCGACCGAGCCCTATGAGAGCGCGCAGATCGACGGCGCCAATTTCTGGCAGGTGTTCCGCTTCATCACACTGCCCCTGATCATGCCGTTCCTGTTCATCGCCGGCATGATCCGCATGATCGACGCGGTGAAAAGCTTCGACATCATCTTCGCGATCACGCAAGGAGGGCCGGGCTCGGCGTCGGAGACCATCAACGTCTATCTCTACAGCGTCGCCTTCGTCTATTACGACCTCGGCTACGGCTCGGCGATCGCGGTGGTGTTCTTCCTCCTGATCGTGGCGCTGGCGGCACTGCTGCTTTACTTGCGCAAGCGCCTGCTGTGGACATCTGAACTCGGGGGCGAGGCATGAACCCGCGCCAGATTCTCGGGCGGATCGGGCTTTGGCTGTCGGTGTTCGTCATCGTCTCGCCGGCGATCCTGTTCTTCCTCTGGATGGCCTCGCTGTCGCTCAAATTCGAGATCGACAACGCCTCCTACCCGCCGGTGTTCTTTCCGGAGCATATCACCTGGAAGAACTATGCCGACGTGTTCGCGTCCAACCGGTTCCTGACCTATTTCAGCAACAGCCTTGTGGTCACCGGCTGCGCCACGGGGCTTGCGATGCTGGTCGGCGTGCCCGCCGGCTACGGCATCGCGCGGATGGCGGCGCATAAATCGGCGATCGTGATCCTGATCGCGCGCATCACGCCGGGCCTGTCGTATCTGATCCCGTTGTTCCTGCTGTTCCAGTGGCTCGGCCTGCTCGGCACGCTGGTGCCGCAGATCATCATCCATCTCGTGGTCACGGTGCCGATCGTGATCTGGATCATGATCGGCTATTTCGAGACCACGCCGCTGGAGCTGGAGGAAGCTGCGCTGATCGACGGCGCGACGCGCTGGCAGGTGTTCCGCCATGTCGCGCTGCCGATCGCAAAGCCCGGCCTTGCGGTTGCCTTCATCCTCGCGGTGATCTTCTCCTGGAATAATTTCGTGTTCGGCATCGTGCTGGCCGGGCGTGAGACCCGCACGCTGCCGGTCGCGGTCTACAACATGATCTCGTTCGACCAGCTGAGCTGGGGCCCGCTCGCCGCCGCCGCCTTGATCGTGACGGCGCCGGTGCTGCTGCTCACCGTGATGGCGCAGCGGCAGATCGTGGCGGGACTGACGGCGGGCGCGGTGAAGGGCGGTTAGAGCGCGTACTTGTAAATCCGCCTGCCGAATGACGCCTGCATTACCGTCAGAAGCGGACAAACGACACGCGCTCGGTCATGTCGGCTGAGGCCAATAGCGGAAGCCGATGGCACCCGGCCCCATTACGTCTGAGGACACTGAAATCTACATCTTGTCGATGATCGACGAACCACCGACTTCGGACGCGCTCTCTTTAGCAGCGGCCGCAACAATCGCGGGGATTACGTCCTCGGCACGATCAACGATAATGGGTTGAAGGAGGTGGTCCCTATGAAGGAAACCTGCACTGCGTATGTGGTCCAGCATCGCCATCATCGGCGCCCAAAAACCTTTGATGTTCACCAGGACCATCGGCTTACGGTGCTGCCCAAGCTGGGCCCAAGTCATTATTTCCACGATTTCCTCGACGGTACCGATGCCACCCGGAAGTGCCACGAAGGCATCAGAACGCTCGAACATTCTGTGTTTGCGCTCGTGCATGGTGTCTGTGATCGTCAAGTCTTCGAACATCTTGAGCGCATCAGTCGTCGTTTCCCAGTTTGTGAGAAATCTCGGAATGATCGCGCCGACCTTGCCGCCGTTATTCAGTGTGCCGCGAGCGACCGCGCCCATCACACCATGGGTTCCGCCGCCGTAGATCAGCGTCAATCCCGATGCGGCAAGAGCGTGTCCCAATCGTTCGCCTGCCTCGACGTAGGCAACATCATGACCGGGCGAGGAGCCGCAATAGACGCAGACTGCTTTGATCGTGCTCATGTGGAGGATAAACGCGATGCACGGCCATAGCGTCAAGCTTGTTGTGCTCGCCAGAGTCCGCTTTGGGTCACCAAGGCGATATCCCTGACGCGTCCCTCGCCCCTCTAGCCAGCGAGCGCCTCCAGCCTTGTAGCCCGGATGAAGCGCAGCGTAATCCGGGATTCTGGGCCTGCGTGAAGACCGGTCCCGGATTTCGCTTCGCTGCATCCGGGCTACGAAGTCTTCTCTTTCCCACACGCGTGAGAGGGAGCCCAGTGCCTTCGCGGTCGCATGCTCTATGCAGCGAGCGCCTCCAGCACCGCGGCCGAATCGGTGACCCAACCGAAAATGCCGCCCTGGGCCTTGATCATCTTCAGGCCCATCTCGTGGAATTCCGGAAAATAAGACGCGCAGCCGTCTGATATCACGACGCAGCGGTAGCCGCGGTCGTTGGCCTCGCGCACCGTGGTGTTGACGCAGACCTCGGTGGTGACGCCGCAGACCAGGAGATTCTCGATGCCGTATTTCTGCAGGATGTCGCCGAATTCGGTGGCGTAAAACGCGCCCTTGCCGGGCTTGTCGATCACGATCTCGCTGTCGAGGGGATAGAGCTCCGGAATGATGTCGTGCCCCGCCTCGCCGCGGATCAGGATTCGTCCCATCGGTCCGGGATCGCCGATCCGAAGCGACGGCGCGCCGCGCTCGACCTTCGCCGGCGGCGCGTCGGAGAGATCGGGCGGATGGCCCTCGCGGGTGTGGACCACGAGCAGCCCGGCGTCGCGCACCGCCGCGAGCACCGCGGCGATCGGCTGCACCGCGCGGGCAAGCCGGCTGACGTCATTGCCGAGCGTCTCGCCGAAGCCCCCTCGCTCCATGAAATCGCGCTGCATGTCGATGATGACGAGCGCGGTCCTGCTCCAGTCGAGCGTGATCGGCGCCGGCTCCGCCGCGATTGTCCCGCTTGAATTCGCCATGACGCACGCCCCGAATGCGAGAAAACCCGCATTGATTAAGCAAACCGCGTGCCATTGCGCAATGATGCGGCGCATCGCGGCGATCCCGATCAGCATGCGACCGTACGCTGCATTTGCGCATTCTGCGATCTTGCTGGCATGATCGTTGCTAGCTGGGAGCCCGACCGAACGAAGATCATCGTTCGCGAAATGACAGCCCATTTCAAACAGGCGGGAGGACAGGCATGAATGGACTTGGCGGTCTCAACAAATCACCGAACGGCGTCGTGATCGGACTGGTGCAGCTGCAGTTGCCTGTGGTTGCGACAAGGTCCGACCTGGCACGGCAGACGGAGCGCATCGTATGGATGGTCGGCAAGGCGCGGCGCAACCTCGGAACCATGGACCTCGTCGTGTTCCCCGAATACTCGCTGCACGGCCTCTCGATGGATACCAATCCGGAGATCATGTGCCGGCTCGACGGGCCTGAAGTCGCGGCTTTCAAGCGGGCCTGCATCGAGAACAAGATCTGGGGCTGCTTCTCCATCATGGAGTTCAACCCGCATGGTAACCCCTATAATTCAGGGCTGATCATCGACGATCACGGCGATATCAAGCTGTACTACCGCAAATTCCATCCCTGGATTCCGGTCGAGCCGTGGGAGCCCGGCAACATCGGCATTCCCGTGATCGATGGACCGAAAGGCGCGAAGATCGCGCTGATCATCTGCCATGACGGCATGTTCCCGGAAATGGCCCGCGAATGCGCCTACAAGGGCGCGGAGATCATGATCCGCACCGCAGGCTACACCGCGCCGATCCGCGACAGCTGGCGCTTCACCAACCAGGCCAACGCGTTCCAGAACCTGATGGTGACGGCCAATGTCTGCATGTGCGGCTCGGACGGGTCGTTCGACTCGATGGGCGAAGGCATGATCGTCAATTTCGACGGCAGCATCATCGCGCACGGGACCACAGGGCGGGCCGACGAGATCATCACCGCCGAGGTGCGGCCCGACCTCGTGCGCGAGGCGCGGATCAACTGGGGCGTCGAGAACAACATCTATCAGCTCTGGCACCGCGGCTATGTCGCGGTGAAGGGCGGTGCGATGGATTGCCCCTACACGTTCATGCAGGACATGGTGTCCGGCCGCTTCCGCCTGCCTTGGGAAGATCAGGTCAAGATCACCGACGGCACGTCCTGCGGCTTTCCCGCACCGACACGGATGTTCGGCAAGACCGCGAAGGCCGCCGAGTAGCCACCTCCGGCGGCTACTTGAAGAAGTGCACGAGGCCGATGCTCAAGCCCAGCAGCAGCATCAGCGACAGCGTGACGGCGGCCGTCACCCGGCCGCCGACGGTCGAGAGCACCCGCACATCGACACCGAGCCCGAGCGCTGCCATTGAGACGACGGTGAGGATCGCCGCCGTCTTGGTCACCGGCGCGATCGCGATGTCAGGCACGAGCTGGAACGAGCGCAGCGCGGCCAGCGCCAGGAAGCCGATGATGAACCAGGGCACCAGCTTGAACGGGCTGATCGAGGCGGCCTTCGAGGTGCCCTCCCTGGCGGCGCCGGCCTTGCGCCGCCGCGCCACCAGCAGCGAGAGGCCAATCACGATCGGGCCCAGCATCAACACCCGCACCAGCTTGACCAGCGTGCCGATCTGGGTGCTGACGATGCCCGCCGGCACGGTCGCTGCCAGCACCTGCGGCACGGCATAGACGGTGAGGCCGGCGAGGATGCCGTATTGCGTCGCCGTCAGCTTCAGCAGCGGGATCAAGAGCGGCAGGCCGAGCACCATCAGCACGCCGAGAATGGCGGTGAACGAGATCGACGAGGCGATGTCGTCGCCATCGGCCTCGATCACCGGCGCCACCGCCGCGATCGCCGAGTTGCCGCAGATCGAATTGCCGCAGGCGATCAGGATCGCGAGTTTGGTCTTGAGCCCCAGCATCCGGCTGAGGCCATAGCTCACCGCCAGCATGATCACGACGGTCACCGCGATGGCGCCGATCAGCAGCCCGCCCGACGCCACGATCGCGGCAAAGCTGATGGAGGCGCCGAGCAGCATCACCGCGACCTCGAGCAGCTGCTTGGCGCTGAAGGCAATGCCCGAGCGCCAGCGCGCCGACGGCTCCCAGGCGGTGCGCACCGCCATGCCGAGCAGGATCGCGACGACGAGGGCCTCGATATAGGGATGGTCGAAAACGCGCTCCTCGGCGGCCTGGATGCCGAGCGAGATGACCGTGACGACCCCGCAGAGCAGAATCCCCGGAATGAGCTGGAATATGCGCCGCAGCGCCCCCTGCTTCTGCCCCTGGTCTTGTTCTTGTTCCGGCACAAAATCCTCTTTTCGGAGAAGATTTTATGCGCCAAGGCACACCTCTTGGCTAATATATTTTCGGACTGCCCCGATAGAGAGAAGTTATGTCCCTCAACCTGCATCTGCTCCGCCTGTTCGCGGCCGTGGCGAGAACCGGAAGTTTCTCCCGCGCCGCCGACCTCCTGCACATCAGCCAGCCGGCGATCTCCAAGGGCGTGCGGGATTTCGAGCTGCAGGTCGGCTGCCGGCTGCTCGACCGCACGCCGAAGGGGGTGCGGCCGACCCGGGAGGGCGCGGCGCTGGCGCGGCATGCCGAGACGCTGTTCGCGGCCGAACGCGCCGCCGAGGACGAATTGCAGGCGCTGCGCAATCTCGACAGCGGCTCGCTGCGGATCGGCGCCAGCACCACGATCGCGACCTACATGATCCCGGAATATCTCGGTGTGTTCCACCGTGCCTTTCCCGGCATCGATCTGCACGTCGTCAGTGCCAACACCAGCGATATCGCCGCGCTGATGCTGGGACACGAGATCGAGATCGCGCTGGTCGAGGGGCCGGTCGAGGACGAGAATTTGATCAGCGACGCCTGGCGCACCGACGTGATGGCGCTGATCGCAGGTCCGGATCATCGCTTCGCAGCGGTCCCGGGGCCGATCGACATCCGGTCGCTGAACGACGAGATCCTGATCGTGCGGGAACCCGGCTCAGGCACGCGCGAGGTGGTCGCGCAGGCGCTGGCGGCCCACCACGTCGAGCCGCAGCGGACACTCGAGATCGGCAGCACCGAGGCGATCAAGCAGGCGGTGGCATCAGGCGTCGGCGTCGCCATCGTGTCGATCGCAACGATCGACGATCAGGTGAAGCTCGGAAAGCTGAAGGTGATCCCGATCAAGGGCATCCATATCGAGCGCACGCTCTGGCAGCTGAAATCGCCCGGCCGGCTCGAGGTGCCGGCGGCGGTCGCGTTCGAGGGGATCATTCGGGAGGCGCAAAGGGCCAGGACGGCGCCGCGCGGACCTGCGGCTAGAGCGCGGCGAACAGACCCTGCGCCCAGGCAACGGCATGCTCGAAGCTGAACACGCCGGGCTCGAAATAGACGGCCCGTGCCAGCACGATGCCGACCACCAGCACCCAGAACACGCTGGTGCCCGCGGTCTTCAGCCATTTCGACACGCCCTCGCTCGCGATCGAAGGATCGACCGCGGGGACCGGCTCGCCGAAGGGATCGAATGCGGATTGGCTCATCGTCGTAACCATCAGGAATACCCTGAGAATGTCGCGACGACGGGGGCAGAAGCAAGGGTAGTGGAATGCCTTTTGCGGCGGTTACTTGGAAGGACGTTTTCCGGTCCGAAAGCCGCGGAGCATTTCCTTCTCGGCCTCCCCTGTAACCATCAACCATCGGTCACGCGCTGCGGCGCCACGCGTGGCAGCGTGATCCGCATGCGTGTCCCCATGCCCGGGGCACTGTCGAGATGGAGCTCTCCACCCAGCCGGTTCGTCACGATGTTATGAACGATGTGCAGACCAAGCCCGATACGGCCGATATCGCGGCGCGTGGTGAAGAATGGATCGAAGGCTTGCCGCAGCACGTCGTGATCCATCCCGCAACCGTTGTCGGCGAACAGGATCTCGACCTGGTCCGCGCCTGAGGCGCGGAGCCGGATCGCGATGATGCCGCCCTTGCCATCCGGAAACGCATGCGCCACCGAATTGACGAACAGGTTGGTCAGCACCTGGCCATAAGGGCCGGGATAGCTGTTCATGGCAAGACCGGGCGGGCAATTGACCTCGAGCGCCAGGTTGTTCTTCGGCAAGGCCGGACGCAGGCTCGAGAGAACCTGCTCGGTCGCCGCGCCGAGATCGAACTGGCTCCGGTCGAAATAGCTGCGATCGACGGCCACCTGCTTGAACGATTGCACCAGGTCTGCCGCGCGCTTGAGGTTGCCGACAAGCAGCGACGAGGCGCTTTCGACGACCTCGATGAAATCGCTCAGGCTGGATCGCTTCAGCTTGCCGCGCGCAGCCTCGGCAGCGAAGTCGGCGCATTTCTGCTCCAGGACCGAGGCGACGGTGAGACTGGTGCCGACCGGACTGTTGATCTCGTGCGCGACGCCGGCCACCAGCCGGCCCAGCGCCGCGAGCTTTTCCGCCTCGATCAGCGACGCCTGGGTCTCCTGCAGATGGTGCAACGCCTTCTCGGCTGCATCGCGCGCGGCGCGGATCTCGCGTTCGCTGCGCTTGCGATCGGTGATCTCCTCGGCCGCAACGTTGACGCCGACGATGCTCCCGTTCGGTTCGCGCTGCGGATGCCAATGCGTGATCCAGCATCGCTCGTCATTGTGGCCGGGGCGCTGGCCGTAAACCTCCACGTCGGTGACGGGCTCTCCGGTCTCCATGATCGACTGAACGATACCTTCGACCGCCGAAGCCAATGCGGGCACGCAATCGTGCACCGTACGCCCGAGGTGACCTTCGACCGAAATGCCGCAGATCTCGGTGAGACGCTGGTTGATCTGAAGGTAACGGCAATCCGGAGAGAGGTAGGCGAGCCCGATCGGCGCAGTGTCATAGATCAGCTGCAGCGCCGGTTGCTTTGGGAACTGAACGTCCTGGACGACGGACGACCTCATGTCCACTACCCCCCGTTGCACCAAGTCTAGCGCTTCACGCCCGGCCCGCAAATAGGCCAGCTGAGCCGGAAACGGTGGTCTGATCTGTCCGGATCAGGCATGGGTCGGGCCGGCAGCGGCCCCTGACCAGTGCCTGCGGCGTGCTGACGCAACGTGGGCAGCAAGCGCCCCTCGGCGCAGGCCTGCGAAGCGCGCAATTTTAGCTATTCACTGCAACGTGCGGACGAAAATTCTCGACGACGCGCAGCAGCACCCGCGCGCCGATGTCGGCATCGGCGAGTTCGACATGCTCGGCCGGATTGTGGCTGATCCCGCCGCGGCAGCGCAGAAAGATCATGCCGATATCGGCGACATCCACCATCGCCATCCCGTCATGCCCCGCCCCGCTCGGCAGCTCGAACGCGGCATAGCCCTCGGCCGCGACGGCCTCGGCGATCTGGGACTTCAGCCATGGCGCGCAGGGCACGCTGCGGTTCTCGTGGGTGACGTCGATCTGCAAGGCGAGGTCGCGGCGTTTTGCGATCGCCTCGATCTGCCGCACGATGTCGGCGACGGCGCGCTTGCGATGCATGTCGTTCTGCGAGCGGATATCCATGGTGAAGGACACCTTGCCCGGGATCACATTGGTGGCGCCCGGCATCGCGTTGACATAGCCGACGGTGCCGACGAGGCCTTGTTCGTCGGACCTGCAAAACTGTTCGATCGCAACGATGCATTCGGCAGCGCCCGCCAGCGCATCGCGCCGCAGCTTCATCGGCACCGTGCCGGCATGGCCGGCGACGCCGGTGAGACTGGCGGCCAGCCGGGTCGCGCCCGAAATCGCACTGACGACGCCGACCGGCAGCGCCTTCTCTTCCAGCACGGGACCCTGCTCGATGTGCAGCTCGACATAGCCGAGCAGCTCGCGGCGGGCGCGCGCCGCCTTGCCGATATGATCGGGATCGAGCCCGAATTGAAGCAGCGCATCGCGCATCGACGTCCCGGTGCGGTCGCGCGTGTTGAGCAAGCTCTCGTCGAAGGTGCCGGCGACCGCGCGGCTGCCGAGCAGGGTCGAGGCGAAGCGCACGCCCTCCTCGTCCGCAAAGCCGACGATCTCGATCGCAAACGGCAGTCGCGTGCCGTGCCGGTTCAGATCGGCGATGCAGGCGATTGCGGTGATGACACCGAGCGGGCCGTCCCATCGGCCGGCGTCGCGCACGGTGTCGTAATGCGAGCCGAGCATCAGCGCCGGCAGGCCCGGCCGCTCGCCTTCATAGCGGCCGCAGACATTGCCGATGGCGTCGAGATGCGCGCTCATGCCGGCCTCGCGCATCCAGGACAGGATGAGATCGGCCGCCTTGCGGTGCTCCTCGGTGAGGAAGATTCGCGCCAGATGCTCAGGCGTCTCGGAGATCGTCGCGAGCTGATCGATCCGCGCCACGATCTCTTCGCCAAGGGAAGACGATTTCGAGGACGGTTTTGTCTCGCTCATGCTGTTTCCCATCAGTCCAACGCGGCCGGCGGAGCCCGCTTCACTCGTAGCAGGCCCGATACGATTCACCAGCCGGCAAATGGCGCGTCGTGCGCCGGCCCCGACCGGGGTCGCACCGGCCGTCCAGCGGTTAGCGACTGCTTAACGGCATTGCATACAACAGCGATCGATCGCTCATAAAATAGGCAAACCAGTCTCAATCAGCTTCCGAGCTATCTGGGAGCAATCACCATTCCAACATACATTCAACCACTTATGGAAGGCCGATCGCCAAACATGCTCTGGCATGAAGCTTGCGACACTTTCCCCAAGCTCCGCCGTCAGGCGGCTGCGACAGGGACAGGCGGGCCGGACCCGCCGGAGGGAGCGAGCGATGGATTTTGGCAGGATTTCAAGAAGGCATTTATTGCAGGGCAGCGCCGCACTGGCGCTCGGCAGCACGCTCGGCATTCGTGGCGCGGCGGCAGCGGAAACCACGATCGGCTTCATCTATGTCGGGTCGCGCGACGACTACGGCTACAACCAGGCGCACGCGCAAGGAGCCGCGGCGGTGAAGAAGCTTCCCGGCATCAAGGTCGTCGAGGAAGAGAAGGTGCCGGAGACCGATGCGGTCGAGAAGACCATCGAGTCCATGATCAATCTCGACGGCGCCACGCTCATGTTCCCGACCTCGTTCGGCTACTACAACCCGCACGTCCTCAAGATGGCGGGCAAGTTTCCAAAACTGCGCTTCGAGCATTGTGGCGGCCTGTGGTCCGACAAGGACCCGAAGAACGCCGGCAGCTATTTCGGCTATATCGACGAGGCGCAATACATCTCCGGCATCGTGGCTGGCTATTCGACCAAGAGCGGCAAGCTCGGCTTCGTCGCCGCCAAGCCGATCCCGCAGGTGCTCCGCAACATCAACGCATTCACGCTCGGCGCCCGGCTCGCCAATCCGAAGGCGACCACGCAGGTGATCTTCACCGGCGACTGGTCGATGCCGGTCAAGGAGGCCGAGGCGACCAACAGCCTGATCGACCAGGGCGTCGACGTGCTGACCTGCCATGTCGACGGACCGAAGACGATGGTCGAGAACGCCGCGCGCCGCGGCGCTCTTGTATGCGGCTATCACGTCAACCAGTCGCCGCTGGCGCCGAAGGCCTATCTCACCGGCGCCGAGTGGAATTGGGAGGCGCTCTACCCGAAATTCGTCAAGATGATCACCGCGGGCGAAGCGATCCCGAACTTCTATCGCGGCGGCCTCAAGGAAGAGATCGTCAAGGTGTCGCCCTATGGCGAGATGGTGTCCGCCGAGGCACGCAAGCACGCCGACGACGTCAAGGCCAAGTTCATGGCCGGCGAGTTTACGATCTTCAAGGGCCCGCTCGTCGACAACAAGGGCAAGACGGTGATCGCTTCCGGCACCGATCGCGGCCAGCAGGATCCCGAACTCGAGAAGATGGACTATCTCGTCGAGGGCGTGATCGGAGCCACCGCGTGACGACCGAGACGGCGGAATCGGTGGAGGCGGCCGGCATCGCTCCGGCCGCCGATCCCGGATTCCTCCAGCGCCACGGCGCGCGCATCGAATACATCCTGATCCCGGGCGCGGCGCTGGTCGGCGCGCTCGCGGTGTTCGGCGGCTTTGTCGCGCTCTACGGCAAGAACTCGCTCGATCTGTATTTCTACATGTATTACGGCGCGTTCGGCACCGCCTTCTCCTGGCAGAACACGCTGACCCGCGCCGCGCCGTTGATCCTGACCGCGCTGTGCACGGCGCTGCCGGCGCAGCTCGGCATGGTGATCATCGGCGGCGAAGGCGCGTTGTTGATCGGCGCGCTGTCGGCGACCGCGGCGGCGCTGGCGCTGCAGGGTGCGGCACCGATCGTCGTGCAGATCGCGATGGTGATCGCCGGCATGATCGGCGGCGGTCTCTGGATCACGCTGTCGGGCGGCCTGCGGCAATATCGCGGGGTCAACGAGACGATCTCGAGCCTGCTGCTGGTCTATATCGCGCTCGCCATCCTCAACCATCTGGTCGAGGGGCCGATGCGCGATCCGGCGAGCCTCAACAAGCCGTCGACGCGCGAGATCGGCGCCGCCAACATGATCGGCACCATTCCCGGCACCGACGTGCATTGGGGCCTGGCGTTCGGCCTCGTCGCCGCCATCGTCGCCTACATCCTGATCTATCACACCACTTTCGGCTTCGCGGCGCGCGTCGCCGGCGGCAACATCCGCGCCGCCAAGATCGTCGGGCTCAGCGTCGGCAAGCTGATCCTGACCGTCTGCTTCCTCGCCGGCAGCTGCGCCGGCCTTGCCGGCATGATCGAGGTCGCGGCCGTGCAGGGCCGCACCAACGCCAATCTCGCGGCGGGCTACGGCTTCACCGGCATCCTGGTTGCGTTCCTGGCGCGGCAGAATCCGCTGGCGATCATTCCGGTGGCGATCCTGCTCGGCGGCATCTCGGCTTCCGGCGGCCTGCTGCAGCGGCGGCTCGGCCTGCCCGACGCCTCCGTGCTGGTGCTGCAAGGCATCATCTTCGTGTTCGTGCTGGCCAGCGACGCGCTCTACGGGCGCATCGGCTTCCTGAAGGGAAAGTCCTGACATGGCGGACGCATCGCTCGGGCTCTGGACCGTTCCGCTGGCCGTGTTCGGCGGCGCCATCCGCGTCTCGACGCCGTTCCTGTTCGTCAGCCTCGGCGAGTGCATCACCGAGCGAAGTGGCCGCATCAATCTCGGCCTCGAGGGCACGCTGGTGATGGGCGCGATGAGCGCCTACGGCATCTCCTATCTCTCGGGCTCGCCGTGGCTTGGCGTGCTCGCGGCCGGCATCACCGGCGCGCTGTTCGGCGCGCTGCATGCCGGGATCTGCTCGCTGCCGCGGGTCAACGACATCGCGGTCGGCATCGCGCTGATGCTGCTCGGCACGGGCCTCGCGTTCTTCCTCGGCAAGCCGCTGATCGAGCCGACGGCGGCCCGGCTGCCCGCGATCGATTTCGGCTGGTGGAGCGACATCCCGCAGGTCCGCGCGGCGCTGCGCATCAACGTGCTGTTCCTGATCGGCGTCGCGATCGCGCCGCTGCTCTATTGGGCCTTTAGGACCACGCGCTGGGGCCTCTTGATCCGCACCGCCGGCGAGAGCGCCGATGCGGCGCGCGCGATGGGCCATTCGGTACTGCTGATCCGGCTGCGCGCCACCATGGTCGGCGGTTTCCTCGCCGGCATCGGCGGCTCGTTCCTGTCGCTGTTCTATCCGGGCAGCTGGAACGAAGGCCTCTCCTCGGGACAGGGCATCACGGCGGTGGCGCTTGTCATCTTCGCGCGCTGGGACCCGATGCTCTGCCTGTGGGCCTCGCTCGCCTTCGGCGGCGCCGCCGCGCTCGGGCCCGCGCTGCAATCGGTCGGCATCACCTCCGGCTATCATTTGTTCAACGCCGCGCCCTACATCCTGACGCTCGCGATCATGATCATCACCTGCTCGCCGAAGCGCACGCTGACCGGCGCACCCGCCGAATTGTCCATCACCCGATAGCATCTCGAAAGATCATTTCATGCCCGAGCGCTTCATCAAGTCCGAGCCCTACGCCTGGCCCTACAATGGCGATCTGCGGCCAGAGAATACCGCACTCATCATCATCGACATGCAGACCGATTTCTGCGGCGTCGGCGGCTATGTCGACAAGATGGGCTACGACCTCTCGCTGACCCGGGCGCCGATCGAGCCGATCAGGAAGCTGCTCGCGGTAATGCGCGCGCAGGGCTTTCACATCATCCATACGCGCGAGGGGCACCGGCCTGATCTGGCCGACCTGCCAGCCAACAAGCGCTGGCGCTCGCGCCAGATCGGCGCCGGCATCGGCGACCCCGGCCCCTGCGGCCGCATCCTGGTGCGCGGCGAACCCGGCTGGGAAATCATTCCGGACCTCGCGCCGCTGCCGGGCGAGCCAATCATCGACAAGCCCGGAAAAGGCTCGTTCTGCGCCACCGACCTCGAGCTGATGCTGCGGCTGCGTGGCATCGAGAACATCGTGCTGACCGGCATCACCACCGATGTCTGCGTCCACACCACGATGCGCGAGGCCAACGACCGCGGCTTCGAATGCGTGCTGGTCGAGGACTGTTGCGGCGCGACCGACAAGGGCAATCACGATCACGCGCTGAAGATGATCAAGATGCAGGGCGGCGTGTTCGGCGCGGTGACCAGATCCGCCGACCTGATCGGGGCGCTGTCGTGATCATCGGCGAGCCGCCCGCACCATCAGGCGCGTTCGGCGTCGACGCCATCGCCATGACGATGCGGTTCGGCGACTTCACAGCGCTCGACAATGTCGAGCTCAAGGTGCGTCCCGGCTCGTTCCACGCCTTGCTCGGCGAGAACGGCGCGGGCAAGAGCACGCTCGTCAAATGCATTATGGGCTACTACCACGCGACCGAAGGCGACATCATTGTCGGCGGCCGCCAGCAGGCGATCGCCAATCCGAAGGACGCGCATGCGCTCGGGCTCGGCATGGTCTACCAGCACTTCACTTTGGTGCCGGCGATGACGGTTGCCGAGAATTTGGTGCTGGCGCGCGACGACGTGCCTGCCGTGGTCGACTGGCGCAAGGAGAAGAAGGAGCTGGAGGCCTTCCTGGCGCGGATGCCGTTCAAGGTGCCGCTCGACGCAAAGGTCTCGGATATCTCCGCCGGCGAACGGCAGAAATGCGAGATCCTCAAGCAGCTCTATCTGAAGCGGCGCTTCCTGATCCTGGACGAGCCGACCTCGGTGCTGACGCCGGGCGAAGCCGACGAGGTGCTCGGCATGCTGCGCGCGATGGTGGTCGCGGGCGAGCTCACCATCCTGATGATCACGCACAAGTTCCGCGAGGTGATGGCCTTTGCCGACGAGGTGACCATCCTGCGTCGCGGCAAGCTTGCCGGCACCGGCCGGGTCGCCGAGCTGACGCCGGACGAGATGGCCCGCACCATGATCGGCGCCGAACAGCTGACGGTGCAGCCGCCGCGCACCGGCGAGACCGGCGCGCCGCGGCTTGAGCTCGACAGGCTCACCGCGCTTGACGATGCCGGCGCGATCGCCGTGCACGGCGTATCGCTGACCGTGAAAAGCGGCGAGATCGTCGGCATCGCCGGCGTGTCCGGCAACGGCCAGCGCCAGCTCGTGGAGGTCCTGGCCGGCCAGCGCGAGGCCGAGAGCGGCGCGATCCGCGTCCAGGGCGAGACCTATGCGGCGAGCCGCGCGGAGATGCGGCGCCACAGGATGTCGCTGTTGCCGGAAGAGCCGCTGAAGAACGCCTGCGTCGGCGGCATGAGCGTCGCCGACAACATCGCATTCCGCGAATTCGATCGTGCCCCGTTCGCGCGCGGCGGCTGGTGGCTGAACCGCTCGGCCTTCCGCAACGACGCCGAGCGCAAGATCAATCGCTACAAGATCAAGACCCGCACGCCGGAGACGCCGATCGCGGCGCTGTCGGGCGGCAATGTGCAGCGCGCGGTGCTGGCGCGCGAGCTGTCGGGCGACGTCGAGGTGCTGATCGCCGCCAATCCCTGCTTCGGACTCGACTTCGCGGCGGTGGCGCAGATCCACGCCGAGATCATGGCCGCCCGCAACCGCGGCGCTGCGGTGCTGTTGGTCAGTGAGGATCTCGACGAGCTGTTGGAGCTGTCGGACCGGCTGGTCGTGATGTTCCACGGCGCGTTCGTGCATGAGGCCCGCGCCAGCGAGGCCGACCTCACCGAGATCGGCCGGCACATGGCAGGGCATTGAGGTCGAAGAAAAGGGCGGATGGTGCCCGCAACGGCACTGCGCCCCCTCGCCCCGTTCTTACGGGGAGAGGGTTGGGGTGAGGGGCTCTCTCCGCGCAAATGGCGGCAGCTGGACTCGCGGAGACTCCCCCTCACCCGGAACGCATCTGTCGATGCGTTCCGGCCTCTCCCCGCAAGCGGGGCGAGGCGAGGAGGCAGCGGCCCGCTAACGATCGCCTAGCCGATCTCGAACGCCTGCTCGGCGAGATGCTTCAGATTGGCGTGCCAATGCTCGGCGATCGCAAGCCGCGTCGGCACCCAGACGTGCTCGTGCTTCTGGATGTAGTCGAGAAAGCGCATCAGCGCGGCGGCGCGGCCGGGACGCCCGACGACGCGGCAATGCAGACCGATCGACATCATCTTCGGTGAGGTTGCGCCCTCGGCATAGAGCACGTCGAAACTGTCCTTCAGGTAGCTGTAGAACTCCTCGCCGCCGCCAAAGCCCTGCGCGTTGATGAAGCGCATGTCGTTGGCATCGAGCGCATAGGGGATCACGAGATGCGGCTCGGTGCCGGTTGCCTTGATCCAGTACGGCAGATCGTCGGCATAGGAATCGCAGAGATAGCGCAGGCCGCCCGCCTCCATCAAAAGCCGCAGCGTGTTGATTGAGGAGCGGCCGGTGTACCAGCCGAGCGGCCGCGCGCCGGTCGCCTCGGCATGCACGGCAATGGCGCGGGCGATCTCCTCGCGCTCCTCGTCCTCCGACATGTCCTTGTGCTCGACCCAGCGCAGGCTGTGGCTTGCGATGTCCCAGCCCGCCTCCTGCATCGCGGCGACAACGTCCGGATTGCGCTTCAGCGCCATCGCGACGCCGAACACCGTGGCCGGCAGCTTCCGCTCGGTGAATATCCGCCACAGCCGCCAGAAGCCGGCGCGCGCGCCATATTCGAACATCGTCTCGATATTGGCGTGCCGCCGGCCGACCCAGGGCTGCGCGCCGAGCACGTCGGACAGAAACGCTTCCGAGGCGCGATCACCGTGCAGGATGTTGTTCTCCCCGCCCTCCTCGAAATTGACCACGAATTGCACGGCGATGCGCGCCGCGTCGGGCCATTTCGGATCGGGCGGATTGCGGCCGTAGCCGCGGAGATCGCGCGGATAGCGGGCCTCGGTCACATCAGATTTCCTCGAAGCGGATGTTCTGCGCGCCCTTCCACAACACGGTCTTGCCGAACGCGGTGAGGTTCTCCAGCCCCGAGGTCAGCGTGATGAAATGATTGCCGGCGAGCTGGCCCATCTTACTGGCGAAATGCACGCCGCCATAGGCGAGCAGGATTTCGGTCTCGCTGATGCCGCCCGGATAGAGGATGATCTGGCCCGGCGCCGGATAGCTGGTGTGGTTCTCGTAGGACACGCCGAAGTCGAGATCGCCGAGCGGCATCCAGACGCCCTCGCCGCTCCAGCGCACGTGGATCGCCTGGCTCTCGAACGGCATCGCCTTGCGGAACGCGGCGACCGTCTTCGGCGCCAGCTGCTCCTCGAAACGGGCGTCAAAGGTGAACTCGCCGGCGCGGACAATCAGTTTGCTCATCGATCTCTCGTGGGTGGGCTAAGAAGTGATGTCCCAACCATTGCCGCCGGCCCGGGCCGGACGCAAGGCCGATTCCGGCCCCGGAAGCCGGTTTTTCGCCGCGCGGCGGCCTTCAACGCAGATTTGAGCAGAGTTGCATTGCGCCGCGCCTTCCCGTTTGCGAGCCTGCGAGGGGACGTCGAACAGGGTGACCTTGATGACAACAAGCAGTCTGCACGGACATGTGGCGCTGGTGACCGGCGGATCGCGCGGCATCGGCGCGGCCATCGTCAAGATGCTGGCGGATGCCGGCGCCGCCGTCGCCATCAATTATCGCGAGCGCTCGGCCGAGGCGGAGACGCTGGCGAAGGGCATCACCGCCGCCGGCGGCCGCGCCGTCGCGATCGCCGCCGACGTCTCGGAAGCCGCCGCCGTGGCCGCGCTGGTCGAGCGCGCCAAATCCGAGCTCGGCCCGGTCGACATCCTCGTCAACAATGCCGGCATCGCGATCGTCAGGGGTGTCGACGACCTCACCGAAGAGGATTTCGACCGCACCATCACGGTCAATCTCAAATCGGCGTTCCTGTGCACGCAAGCGGTGCTGCCGATGATGCGCACCCGAAAATGGGGCCGCATCGTCAACATCTCCTCCGGCGCGGCGCGCGGCGCCGGCTCGATCGGGCCGCACTACAACGCATCCAAGGCGGCGATGGAGGGGATGACCCGCGGCTATGCCGCGCGCCTAGTCAAGGAGGGCATCACCGTCAACGCCGTCGCGCCGTCGCTGATCGAGACCGACATGATGAGGGGACAGAGCGAGCTGGTCAGCCGGATCCCGGTCGGCCGCTTCGGCACAGCGGAAGAGGTGGCACAGGCCGTGATGCTGCTGGTCAACAATCCCTACATGACCGGACAGACCATCGCGATGAGCGGCGGCATGGCGTTCAACTAGGGCACGTACCATAAACACAGTGGCGTCATGCGATGAAGCTTACGTCCGCGTTGTCCTTATAGCGGTCATTTGTGCAGCATCGGAACATGTCGCGATGGGCCATTTCCGGACTCTTGCATGGCAAGAGTCCCGCAAGATGACGGGCCAATTCAAATGTCCGCCCGGAGTGGTGCCTGCTACTTGCAACCGCGGCAAATCGTAAGCTTGCCCTTTAGTTTGTCATCGTCCCCGGGATCGACCGATTGCTGCCGAGAGACACGATCCGCTTCTTGATCGAGCTTGGGCTGCTTTGCCCGGTGTGACCTGACGGGTCGCGTCGTCCGGCTTGACGTGTCGTCGTCGATGCCGACGCTAAAACCATCGTAATCGGGGACCGGTCCAGCCGACGGCGGCGACCTGTCGATCACCTGTGCTGGCGAAGCGCTGCCTGACTCTACCGGCGTGTGTTCGACAGTGGCAGATCGTGGGGCAGTGGAGCGTGGCAAAGACTCCTTGGCGGCTCGGGGCAGTACCGAACTCTTAGCGGTCGCCGGCGGCGGCCAGACGCTGTTGGTTGCAGCCGGCGATGCCGATCCCTCGTCCGACGGCGGCGGCGCAAGCGAAAGCGGAGGGGAAAGCGAGGTCTGACATCTCGCGCTGTCTTGTGACCAAACTCCCGCCGTCAATAAACCAAGGGCAAGCAGTGTTGCGTTCTTCATTACTCGTCCTGCAAATCACCTGGAATGAAAGCATTGATTGCGTGACTCCTATCGCCACGCTTCGACAAGAATTTCCACATCTGACATGGCGATCAAAAATTGACGGAAGTTGGGAGCCATGGGCGGATACATGCGCGCTTCGGTCCACCCTCGTTACTGGCCCCACTGCCCGCTTCTTGTCCAATCGCGACCGTTTGGCCCCGGTCTCGGTAAGATCCGGTATGCACCTCACAGCGGACCGTTTGGCGGTCGGGTGCATTGATCGCGATGGGCCATCAGCGGTGGTTCAGCCTTACCTCATCCCGGGTAGCCCCCAAACCAGGGCTCGACAGGCCTCCGGGCCACCAGGCTCCGGCCCAATTCGCGGGACCAACAACCCGGTGACGAAATACCCAAACCGGCATAGCATCCGCGCATTGGAGGCGATCATGTTCAACCCAACTCAAATTGTCATCCAAGCGTTTGTCGATCAGCTTAAGGGTACATACGGCCAAATCTACGGAATCCTCGAGCCCGCCTATCCGGACATCATCGGTTTCGTTGGGCGCCTCGCGTTGGAGAATATTGCCAATAGCGATGCGGCCTACCATGACATGAACCACACCATCATGGTGACGTTGGTCGGACAGAACATTTTACTCGGGAAGCATACGAGCGAAGGCGGCGTCAGGCCGCGCGACTGGCTCCATTTCATGATTTCGCTCTTATGCCACGACATCGGCTATGTACGCGGGGTATGTCGAGGCGACCGGGACGGACTTTATGTTTGTAACGAAAACGGTGATCGCGTCCGGATATCTGCTGGAGCCACGGACGCATCCTTGACCCCCTATCATGTGACACGATCCAAGCTCTTTGTCCGCGAGCGTTTCGGCAAGGTGAGCTTAACCTCCATCGACACAAAGGAAATCGAAGCGAACATCGAGCACACGCGCTTTCCGGTCCCGGGGGAAGAGGAGCATACCAGTACGGCGGATTATCCCGGCCTGCTTCGTGCCGCGGATTTGATCGGCCAGTTGGCCGACATTGACTATTTGCGGAAGACGTCAGCCTTGTTTGCCGAATTTCAGGAGACTGGCGCAAGCGAGAAACTCGGATATCAGACTCCCGATGATCTACGCGCAGCGTACCCTGCTTTCTTCTGGAAGGCCGTCTGCCCCTATATCGGCGACGCACTTCGATATCTGCGGGTCACGCAGGAAGGTAAGCAATGGATCGCCAACCTTTATGCGCACGTGTTCTCGGAGGAGCACCGGGGAGCGATTACTCGAGCATAGCCGGGTGGAAGAATAACTGGCTATGCCGTCTTGACCCGCTCGTTCGATCGCCTTACGCCTCACGCCATGAACCGCTCGATCCTGATCGCCAATCTCTGGTGGCTCGCCGACTGACAGGCGGGCCGAACGCGTTCATGCATTTCGGGGCCGCCGCATTGGGCGGCCTTTTTCTTTCACCTCATCCAGCCCGCCTGCGGTGTCCCCATTCAACCGAATGGAGATAAGCCGTGACCAAACCGATCATCCTCACCGGCGACCGCACCACCGGGCCGCTGCATCTCGGCCATTACGTCGGCTCGCTCAGAAGCCGCCTCGCGTTTCAGGACAGCCATGAACAATACCTGCTGCTCGCCGACATGCAGGCGCTGACCGACAACGCGCACGACATCGGCAAGGTCCGCGGCAACGTCATCGAGGTCGCGCTGGATTATCTCGCCGTCGGCATCGATCCCGAACGGACCTCGATCTGCCTGCAGTCGCAGCTTCCGGCGCTCGCCGAATTGTCGATGCTCTATCTCAACCTTGTCACCGTCGCGCGGCTGGAGCGCAATCCCACCATCAAGGACGAGATCCGCGCCCGCGGATTCGGACGCGACATCCCTGCGGGCTTCCTGTGCTACCCGGTGGCGCAGGCCGCCGATATCACCGCGTTTCGGGCGACCGTCGTGCCGGTCGGCGAGGACCAGGCTCCCCTGATCGAGCAGACCAACGAGATCATCAGGCGTGTCAACGCGCTCGCCGGTCGTGCGCTCCTGCAGGAGGCGGTGGCCGTCATACCGCGCGCGGGACGGCTGCCGGGCGTCGACGGGCGCGCGAAGATGAGCAAATCCGCTGGCAATGCGATTGTTCTCTCGGCCTCGCCCGGTGACATCACGGCTGCGGTGCGCGCGATGTTCACCGATCCCGATCATCTGCGCGTCGGCGACCCCGGCAAGGTCGAGGGCAATGTCGTCTTCAGCTATCTCGACGCGTTCGATGACGATCACCACGCCGTCGAGGAATTGAAGGCGCGCTATAGGCGTGGCGGTCTCGGCGACGCGGCCGTCAAGCGGCGGCTGGAGGACATCCTGCAAGCCCTGATCGCACCGATCCGGACCCGGCGCGCCGAGCTGGCAAGCAATCGCGACCATGTCGCTGACGTGATCCGGCGCGGAACCCTGAAAGCCCGCGAGATCACCGAGCGCACCAAGCGCGATGTGATGGCGGGGCTCGGCGTGTTCCAGCCCTGAATGCGCTGTCATCAAACCATGGCAGGAACTTTGCTTGCCTGTAGCAGTTGTCCGCTTGGCGAAAACCGGATTTGGAGCCTGTCGTGATCGATCCGAAAACGCTTCTCGAACGCGCCGCGCAATTGACCGATCAGGCCAAGAGCGAGGAAGAAGCCGGCATCAGCGAGCGGCTGCTACGCATGGCCGAGCATTACCGCGACCTGGCCGCGCATGAGGCCTGGGCGAACGAGAACCCGCCATCGGTCGGCGCGATCACCAGTGCGCTCAGCCCCCGCGCACATTAACCTGTTCTTCGTCAGCTCACGCGAATGCGATAGCCCAGTGACTGCCGCGCGCCCGGCGCGATGTGCATGAGGCCGGGCTTGCCGGCGAACTCGCCATCGAATTCGACCGGGCTGGCGAAACCGTGCCACGGCTCGATGCAGAGGAACGCCGCGCCGCCGACCTTCGACCAGACACCAAGTTCGCGAAAGCCGCGCCAGGACACCTCGATCGCGGGCCCCTGCGCAGCAGCAAAGCGAACCGACGCGCTCGCAACCTGATCGAGGATAATGGCGTCGTCGTCGAACAATTGCTCGGACAACGCCAGCACCCTGCCCCTGATCGGAGAGGGCTCGGCCTGCGGCCGCATCAGCCCGCCCTCAAGTCGCCGGATCGGCGTCGGCTCGTCCTTCGCGAAGGTCAGCGCGTAGGCTTCCTTTGCCAATCCCGGAAGCAGCGGCCAGTTGAAGGCGGGATGACCGCCGAGCGAGGCCGGCAGTGTCTCGGCGCCGGTGTTGACGATGTCGAAGGCGACGTCGAGATCGGCGCCATCAACGGTATAGGTGACCTCGAGCCTGAACGCGAA
The DNA here is from genome assembly GCF_054063355.1 of Bradyrhizobium sp. USDA 4502. Classification (NCBI taxonomy): domain Bacteria; kingdom Pseudomonadati; phylum Pseudomonadota; class Alphaproteobacteria; order Hyphomicrobiales; family Nitrobacteraceae; genus Bradyrhizobium; species Bradyrhizobium sp. USDA 4502. Next base: position 1,048,181 of record NZ_JBSSGF010000001.1, on the reverse strand, counting down.
GGGATAGCGCGCACGCGTCTCCGCATCGTCGGTGAGCGCGAGCTTGCAGGATCGGGGCCCCTGCTCCACCCAGGCAAAGCGGCGGTCGCGCGCAAAGCCGTGCTGCGTCATCGGATAGGTCTTGCCGTTGTGGCGCAGCGTATCGTTCTTCAAGCGGCCGACGATCGGGAACAGGATGGGCGCATGGCGCGGCCATTGCGGGCCGGCCTGCCACAACAGTTCGGTCCCGTCGGCATTTCTGAGCGACGACAATTCGGCGCCCTGCGCCGAAATGGTCGCGGCGATTCCTTCGCCGCGCAGCGTGTGACTGTCGCTCACGCCTCGCCTCGCCGGGTTGCGCTATGCCCCGACAGGAGATGTTCGAAGCCGGCGAGGCCGTCAACCCCAAAGCAATAGCGCCGCCCACGCGTGGCGGGCCACGCTCCGTGGCCTAACCGGTAATCTTGGAGAAATCGGGCTGGCGACGCTCGGCAAAGGCGGCAAAGGCCTCGCGCGCTTCCGCACTCATCAGCCGTTCCTGGAAGATCTCGCCCTCGCGCGCCATTTGCGCGCTGATCCTGGCGGGGTCGCGCATCAGCGCCTTGGTGTGCTGGAGCGAGCCGAACGGCCGCTTCGCCAGCGCGTCCGCCGCCGCGCGTGCCTTGGCACGCAGGTCCGCGAGCGGCACGACCGCGTTGGCGAGGCCGATCGAGACCGCCGTCTCCGCCTCGACCGGTTCGCCGAGCGCGAACATCGCATAGGCCCGCGCATAGCCGATGCGCTGCGGCAGCAGATAGGTCGAGGCCGCCTCCGGCACCAGCGCCAGATTGACGAACGGCGTGATCAGACGCGCGGTCGGCGCGAGGTAGACGAGGTCGCAATGCAGCAGCATGGTGGTGCCGATGCCGACCGCATTGCCCTGCACGGCGGCAACCAGTGGCCGCGTCGCCTTGGCAAGTCCGGCGAGGAAGCGCGTCACGTGGCGCTCGCCCTGCACGCCGCGCGACACCGCCGCGAAATCGGCGAGATCGTTGCCCGCGGTAAAGCTGTCGCCGTCGCCCTGCAGCAGCACGGCGCGGATCGCGGAATCGCCCTCCGCGCGCTCGAGCGCATCGGCCATCGCGCCATACATCGCGTTGGTGATCGCGTTCTTCTTGTCCGGGCGCGCCATCGTCACGGTGAGGACACCGCCGTCCAGCACTACGACCACTTCACTCATGCTTCACTCCTGTTGCTCGGTTCTTGCTTGACGCGTCTTCTTCACGCGAACCGGTAGCCACTTCGCTTGAAGACGCTCTAGCTGTCCTTGCCTTTCGGAAACTTGTCTTGCAGGCTGGTCAGCCAGCGCGACACCACGTCGATCTCCGCGTCCGAGAACCCGTCCATCAGACGGTTGTTGATCGCCCTGGTCCGCGTTGCGGCGCGTTTGCCGAACTCCTGCCCCGCCGCGGTCAGGTGGAGCCGCTGGCTGCGGCCGTCCTCGCCATCGCGCCGGCGCTTCACGAGGCCTGCACGTTCCATCCGGTCGGCGAGGCCGCTCATCGCCGACGGCACGATGTCGAGCGCCTGCGAGACGTCGCCGATCAGCGCGCCGTCATTGCGCCCGAGAAAGAACAGCACGCCGGCCTGGGCCGACGTCAGATCGTGCGTGGCCGTCTCCTGCTCGATGGCGCGCTGCAACCGGCGATAGGCCACGGTCAGAAGAAAGATCAGCCGGTGTTCCGCTTTCATGCCGTCCGTTATATATTTCGTACGCGAAATATCAAGATACTTCGTGCACGAAATATCCGACGCTGCGGCGAAGTCCGCTGGCTGGTCGGGCCGGAAACCATGGTGTTCCCTCAAAAGCCCGGCCTGCATATCGACTGGAATGAGCTCCCGCCAACGGGTTGATTGCGACATTTTGATCCTGTCGCTGGATCGTCGCACTGCGGCCCAGCAGAAAATCCTTGATCGACATCGATCAAACGGGAAATCTTCCCACCCGGGAGCCGCCCGGTTGCGTTGCGGCACCGGCGGGGTCACGAGAGTGTCATGACGTTAGCGGCAAGTCCGGCCAAGGAGCGTGTTGTCCGCCCAAAGCGGCCGCGCCATCTAAGCGAAGCCATGCGCTGTGAGACCGCGTTTCGCCTGATCCTGTCCGAATGCCTCGAGGAAGTCGCCACCAATCACGAGGCCATAAGTTCCGGCGATTCCGCCGCGCTGCACCAGACCCGTATCGCGCTGACGCGGCTGAAGGCGGCGATCGCCTTCTATGGGCCGATGGTGGCGGACACCGAATGGACGCGACTGAAATCCGAGTTGAGATGGCTGAGCGCCCATCTCGGCGCCACGCGCGACCTCGACGTCGCGATCGAGAACAGCAAGGGCCTGCCTGAAGAAGGCATGCTCCAGACGGCGCGAACCGACGCGTTCGAGGCGCTCAAGGAGGCGTTGCAAAGCGATCGATACTGGCGATGGTTCGACGGCATGTGGGACTGGGTCGGCAGCGGCCCCTGGACCACGCGGCAGGACCCCCGCGCCGCGCAGCGGCGAGCCGTGCCGGTCGCGGTGTTTCACGCGCGGCGGCTGGCGCGATGGCATGGCAAGCTGTGCCAGAAGAGCCGCGGGCTGCAAGGCATGGGCAAGAACAAGCGCCACCGCGTCCGTCTCGCCAGCAAGCGGCTGCGTTACGCCATCGAGTTCTCGGAGGGCGGCTTGCCTCCCGACGAATACGCGTCATGGCGGATTATCCTGAAGCATCTGCGCAAGGGACAGCAATTGCTCGGCGAATTGAACGATGACGAGGTCCGTCGCGGGCTGCTCGAGAGCGTCGATGCACCCGCGCAGCGCGCCCACGAGCGCAAGGCCAAGCACCAGCGCGTGCACGAACGGAAGCGCAAGAGCCGGCTGCTGCGCCACGCCGCGGCGGTCTATCGAAAAATCTCCGACTGAACGCGCATCAGCGCAACTCCGTCGGCGCGCGGATACCGCTCGCGTTGACGACTGCGCCTAGGAATGATGTATAAAACATCACTTATTGCCCTTGTGCCATCATTACTTGATGTGCATAAATGACATTCAAATAGACGCGACTCTCACATCGACGGCCATCAATCGATGATCACCGCGGCGCAGCTACGAGCGGCCAGGGCCTTGCTCGGCATCGACCAACGGCAGCTCGCCGAACTGTCCGGACTTTCGGTGCCAACCATCCAGCGGATGGAGGCGAGCGAAGGAACCATTCGCGGCAACGTCGACTCGCTCGTGAAACTGATCGACGCGCTCGGCACAGCCGGCGTCGAGGTCATCAATGAGGGCGCCGTCAGCAGTGGCGGCGGCCGCGGGGTGCGATTGAAGGCCGGATCAGGCTCACCGAAGGTGCGGACATGATCCCGGCGGTCACTCAGCAGATCTGGTGTGTAGCCGCCCTGCTGGGAACGACCGCTCTCGCGATTGCAACGAGCAGATCGCGCCAATCGACAGCCATCGTCTACGGCGCGACTTTCGCGATTTCGTTGATCGCGCTGGCCGGGGCCATGATTTCGCTCATCTCCCGTACCAGCGCGACGGAACTGGCTCTGCCGATCGGGTTGCCCTGGCTGGGATCGCATTTCCGCCTCGATGCGCTCGCCGCATTCTTTCTCGTCGTGGTCAATCTCGGCGGTGCGGCCGCAAGTCTTTATGGCCTCGGCTACGGCAGCCACGATTCCGCGCCGCAGCGCATCCTTCCCTTTTTCCCGGCGTTCCTGGCCGGCATGAATCTCGTCGTGCTCGCCGACGATGCGTTCACCTACCTCTTGTGCTGGGAATTCATGTCGCTCGCCTCGTGGGCGCTCGTCATGGCGCATCACCGTGACGCGGATAATGCCCGCGCAGGCTACGTCTATCTCGTGATGGCAAGCTTCGGAACGCTGGCTCTGTTGCTTGCCTTCGGCCTGCTGGCGGGAGCGGGCGGCAGCTACAGCTTTGCGGCCATCCGCGCTGCCCAGCACACCCCGTCCGAAGCCGCACTGGTGCTCGCGCTGATGTTGCTCGGCGCCGGGTCGAAAGCCGGCCTGATCCCGTTGCACGTGTGGCTGCCGCTGGCTCATCCCGCCGCGCCGAGCCATGTCTCGGCGCTGATGAGCGGCGTGATGACGAAGGTCGCGATCTACGGATTCATCCGGGTCGTGTTCGATCTGCTCGGGCCGCCAAGCTGGTCGGCGGGTGTCGCGGTTCTCATCCTCGGCGGCGCCACGGCCGTCATGGGGATCCTCTACGCGCTGATGGAGAAGGATCTCAAGCGCCTGCTCGCCTACAGCACGATCGAGAACATCGGCGTCATCTTCGCAAGCCTCGGCCTTGCGCTGGCATTTCAGGCGAACGGCCTTGGCCTCGCGGCCGCCCTCGCCTTCACGGCCGCATTGTTCCACGTGCTCAACCATTCGTTCTTCAAGAGCCTGTTGTTCTTCGGGGCCGGCGCGGTGCTGACGTCGACCGGCGAACGCGACATGGAGAAGCTGGGCGGCCTGATCCACCGCATGCCGCTCACGAGCTTCGTCTTTCTGGTCGGCTGCGTCGCGATCTCGGCGCTGCCGCCGTTCAACGGGTTCGTGTCGGAATGGCTGATGTTTCAGGCCGTCCTGCAGAGCCCCGACCTGCCGCAATGGCTGCTGAAGATCATGGTGCCCGCGGTCGGCGCCTTGCTGGCGCTGGCCGCGGCGCTCGCCGCCGCATGCTTCGTCAAGGCCTTCGGCATCACGTTCCTCGGCCGCGCGCGGAGCCCGGCCGCGGAAGCCGCCGGCGAAGTCGATCGCTATTCGCTCGCCGCGATGTTCAGCCTTGCCGTGCTCTGCTTCCTCGCCGGCATTCTGCCCGGCCTGGTGATCGACGCGCTTTCGCCGGTCGCGCAGACCGTGATCGGCCACCGGATGCCGCTTCAGGCGGACGATCCCTGGCTCTCGATCGTGCCGATCGAGGAGAGCCGCAGTTCCTACAACGGATTGCTCGTCTTTGCTTTCATCACCGCCGCGGCGTCGCTCGCGGTGTACTTTATCCATCGCTTTGCGTCGCGCGCGATCCGGCGCGGACCGGCCTGGGGTTGCGGCTTCTCCGACCCGACACCGGCGGCGCAGTATTCCGGCGTGAGCTTTGTGCAGCCGATCCGCCGCGTGTTCGGCACGCTGGTTTTCCAGGCCCGCGAGCATGTCGACATGCCTGCGCCGGGCGAACTGCGGCCGGCCCGCCTCAGGGTCGATATGCACGACCTGGTCTGGGAGCGGCTCTACACACCCGTGACTGACCTCGTGTGGTTCTTCGCCGATCGGCTGAACCAGCTCCAGTTCCTGACCATCCGCCGCTACCTCAGCCTGGTGTTCGCAACCCTCGTCACATTGCTGCTGGCGCTCGCGATATGGTCGTGATCTCTGACATCCTCGTTCAGCTCGGCCAGATGGCGCTTGTGCTGATGCTCGCGCCGCTCCTGACCGGCGTCGTGCGCAAGATCAAGGCGCGGCTGTTGCGGCGAAAAGGACCGTCGATCTTCCAGCCCTACCGCGACCTGCTGCGGCTGCTGCGCAAGGAGGTCGTGCTCGCCGAAAACGCGTCCTGGCTGTTCCGCGTCACGCCCTATGTGACGTTCGCGGCCATCTGGGTCGCGGCGGCGCTGGCCCCGACATTCGCGACCGGCCTCCAATTCAACTGGAGCGCCGACCTGATCGCGATCGTCGCCCTGCTCGGCAGCGCGCGCTTCTTCCTCGCGCTTGCCGGCATGGACGTCGGCACCAGCTTCGGCGGCATCGGCTCCAGCCGCGAGGTGATGATTGCCGCGCTCGCCGAGCCGGCCATGCTGTTGATGGTGTTCTGCGTCGCGCTGATTGCCGGCTCGACGCAGCTGTCGACGGTCGCGACCTTCATGGCGTCGTCGGAAGTCGGACTGCGCGTCTCTCTCGGCATGGCGATGATCGCCCTCATCATGGTGGCGCTCGCCGAAAACGCCCGCATCCCGGTCGACAACCCGGCGACGCATCTGGAGCTGACCATGGTGCACGAGGCGATGATCCTCGAATATTCCGGGCGCCACCTCGCCATGATCGAGTTCGGCGCCTTCCTCAAGCTGCTGCTCTACATCTCGCTGATCATCTGCGTGTTCTTCCCGTGGCAGATCACCACCGAAGGCGCGGGCCCGCTGTCCTATCTGGTGAGCGTTGCCGCCTACATCCTCAAGCTTGCGGTCGCGAGCTTCCTCCTTGCCGTGTTCGAGACCGCGACGGCCAAGATGCGGGTGTTCCGCGTCCCCGAATTCCTCGGCGCGGCGCTGATGCTAGGCCTGCTCGGCACGCTGCTTCGGTTCGTGTCACGGGGCTTCTGATGCACAACCTCGCCTTCGACATCGCCCATCTGCTCGCCGGCGGGCTCGTGCTGATCAGCTTCATGATGCTGTACCAGGACCGCCTGTATGCGCTGCTGAACATCTTCGCACTTCATGCCGTGGTGCTCGCAGCTTCCGTCGCCTGGCAGGCCTTCATCCAGAATGCGCCGCATCTCTACGTGACCGCGGCCATCGCACTGGTCTTCAAGGCGATCGTCATCCCGGTGGCGTTGCATCGGATCATCAAGCAGCTCGGCATTCATCGCGATATCGAGACCGCGGTGAGCATCGGCCCGACCATGCTTGCCGGCATGGGGCTCGTCGCCCTGTCCATGGTGCTGATGCTGCGCGTCACCGGCGCCGCCGATCCGCTGGCAAGGGAAGACCTCGCCTTCGCGCTGTCGGTGGTGCTGCTGGGATTGCTCGTCATGGTGACGCGGCGCAACGCCGTCAGCCAGGTCGTCGGCTTCATGTCGCTGGAAAACGGCCTGGTGCTGGCCGCGACGGGCGCCAAGGGCATGCCGCTCGTCGTAGAGATCAGCGTCGCCTTCTCGATCCTGATCGCATTCATCGTGATCGGCGTGTTCCTGTTCCGCATTCGTGAGCGGTTCGACACCGTCGACGTCGGCGCGCTCGATGAATTCAGGGGGGAGCGCCGATGACTGCCGCGTCGGATGCCGTCACCTGGGTTTTGTTGATACCGATCACCGCCGCGGCGGTGCTGGCCGCGCTGCCCGGTTACCGGCTGACCGCGGGCCTCAATGTCCTGGCCAGTCTCGGCACCTTGCTGGCCGCGCTTTCGCTGCTCGTGGCCGAGCGCCCGCAACCCGGCCAGTACCTGCTGATCGACGATCTCAACATCGTCTTCATCGTGCTCAACACCTTCGTGGGATTCACCACGAGCGTGTTCAGCGCCAGCTATATCGCCCATGAACTCGAAACCGGACGGCTGACGCCGGGCTATCTGCGATTCTACCATGCCATGTATCAGGTGATGATGTTCGGCATGAACCTCGCATTCGTGTCGAACAATATCGGCCTGATCTGGGTCGCGGTCGAGGTCGCGACGCTCACCACCGTGCTGATGGTCGGCATCTACCGGACCCATGCGGCGCTGGAAGCGGCCTGGAAGTACTTCATCCTCGGCAGCGTCGGCATCGCGCTGGCGCTGTTCGGTACGATCCTGGTGTACATGGCCGCACTGCCGGTGGTCGGCGAGGGTCAGGATGCCATGGTGTGGACGGTGCTGATCAGCCGTGCGGCGACGTTCGACCCGGCATTGCTCAACGTCGCCTTCATCTTCCTGCTGCTCGGATACGGCACCAAGGTCGGCCTGGCGCCGCTGCACGCCTGGCTTCCGGATGCGCATGCCGAGGGCCCGACCCCGATCTCCGCCGTGCTCTCCGGCCTGCTGCTCAACGTCGCGCTCTACGCGGTGCTCCGCTTCAAGATCCTGCTCGCCGCCAATCCGGATGCGATATCGCCGGGCCCGCTGATGGTGACGATGGGGCTGACCTCGCTGCTGTTCGCGGCCTTCATGCTTTACCGCCGCCGCGACATCAAGCGGCTGTTCGCCTACTCCTCGATCGAGCACATGGGCATCATCGTGTTTGCGTTCGGCATGGGTGGCCCGCTCGCCAACTTTGCCGGCCTGCTGCACATGGTGATGCACAGCCTCACCAAGTCGGGAATCTTCTACGCGGTCGGCCACATTGCGCAGGTGAAGGGCACGCAGCGGATCGCCAACATTCGCGGCCTGACCGAGACGCATCCGGCACTCGGCTGGAGTCTCGTGATCGGCGTGGTCGCGATCGCCGGCCTGCCGCCGCTCGGTATCTTCATGAGCGAATTTCTCATCGTCAGCTCCACTTTCGCGCGCCAGCCGCTGCTCGCCATCCCGCTGGTGTTCGGCCTGCTGCTCGCCTTCGGCGCGCTGATCCTGCGCCTGACCAGCCTTGCGTTCGGCGAGCCGCGCGGCAATGCCGCGCCGGCGGATGCGTCCTATTTGCCGATGTTCGCGCATTTCGCACTGGTGCTGACTGCGGGCATCTACCTTCCGGGACCGCTGGTCGTCTGGTTCCAGCACGTCGCCAACCTGCTGGGTTAGCGCGAGGGAGAGCAGGATATGCCGAGGTTGATCGATCTGATCCGGGCGGGCCACAGGATCGAACGACATCATCCATGGCCGCGCGCCGTGGTCGACGGCGATACCTGGCGCGCCGCCGCTCACGCGCTTGCGGATGGCGGCCTGAGCCTGCTCGGGCTGTGGGGCGAGCCGTCGCGCGTGCACATGGCCGTCCTCGACGACCGCACGTCCGATATCGGCGTGATCAGCCTGGATTGTCCCAATCGCCAATTTCCTTCGGTTGCGGCCCATCATCCGCCGGCGCTTCGATTGGAGCGCACCCTGCACGACCTGTTCGGATTGCAGGCGACAGACACACCGGATTCCCGTCCCTGGCTCGATCACGGCCGTTGGCAAACGCGCTTCCCGCTCGGCGAACGTCGCGATGCATCGGCGGACGCCGCGCCTTATCAATTCCTTCCGGCCGAGGGGGACAGCTTGCATCAGATCGCAGTCGGTCCGGTGCATGCCGGCATCATCGAGCCCGGGCATTTCCGCTTTACCGCGAGCGGAGAGACGGTCGTCCGCCTCGAGCAGCGGCTCGGCTACACCCACAAGGGCGTCGAAGGGCTGATGGCGGGCAGCACGATCGAGCAGGCCGCGCGGCTCGCCGGCCGGGTCTCCGGCGACAGCACGGTCGCCTGTGGGCTGGCGTTCGCGCAAGCCGTCGAGGCCGCGCAGCGGATTGCCGTGCCGCCGCGCGCGCTGTTGCTGCGCGCGCTGATGGCGGAACTCGAGCGGCTGGCCAATCATCTCGGCGATATCGGCGCGATCTGCAACGATGCGTCGTTTGCGCTGATGCAGGCGCATTGCGCCGTGCTACGCGAATCCGTGCTGCGCGCGGCCGACGCTGCATTCGGCCACCGCCTGATGCGCGACCTCATCGTTCCCGGCGGCGTCGCGCGCGATATCGCCGGCCATGGAGCCGACGCGATCCGGGCCGCGCTCGACCAGATCCGCCGGCATTTCCCTGCGCTGGTCGAGCTCTATGACAACACTGCCTCGTTGCAGGACCGCACCGTCAGCACCGGCATCGTTGCTCCAACGCTCGCCCGGCAATTCGCCGCCGGGGGCTATGTCGGGCGCGCGAGCGGCCGCGATCATGATGCCCGACGCAAGCCCGGCTATCTCCCCTATGATGGCCTCCGCTTCGAAGTCCCCGTCCTGAGCGACGGCGACGTCAACGCCCGGGTCTGGATCCGGATCCGCGAGGTTGAGCAGAGTCTCGCGCTGGCGTACCAGATCCTGATCGGCCTCGAGGCCGGCCCGGTGCAAGTGCCACTGCACAATACGGCGGAGCCTTGCGAAGGCATGGCGCTCGTCGAAGGTTTCCGCGGCGACATCCTGGCCTGGCTGCGCCTGAACGGCGATCGGATCGAGCGATGCCATCTGCGCGATCCGTCGTGGTTTCAGTGGCCGCTGCTCGAGGCGGCCATCGAAGGCAACATCGTGGCGGACTTCCCACTCTGCAATAAGTCGTTCAACTGCTCCTATTCCGGGCAGGATCTCTGAGGGCTTGAGGCGATGCGCAAACTTCTGTTCCAGAGCCTGTTTCGCCAGCCATTGACGGAGCAAGCGCCGCGCCCCGATGACGCTGCGCTCGCGGAGCTGGCGGCTGCCGTCGGCCACACCGCACGACGACGCCTCGGCCGCAGCCTCTCGATCCGCGAGGTTGATGCAGGCTCCTGCAACGGATGCGAGCTGGAAATACACGCGTTAAGCAATCCGTATTACGACGTCGAACGGTTTGGAATCCGGTTCGTTGCCTCGCCCCGTCACGCCGATGTGCTGCTGGTCACGGGTCCGGTCACCAAGAACATGCGTGAGGCGCTGGAGCGCACCTACCGTGCGACGCCAGATCCCAAATGGGTTGTCGCTGCGGGCGATTGCGCAAGGGATGGCGGATGCTTCGCCGGCAGCTACGCCGTGGTTGGCGGGGTCTCCGCGGTTGTTCCGGTCGATCTCCACATTCCGGGTTGCCCGCCTTCGCCGATCGCCATCCTGCGGGGCCTGGTGACCTTGCTCGAGGCGGTCGACGCCGGGGTCGCGACAAGGTGAAAGCACGGAAAGAGACGAGCACCTCCGCCCGCACCGTGGGCGAGGCGCGCTAGTGTCCCGAATCCGAAGTTCGCATCATTTGCCGCACCTTCGGAGCGAACTTCGGATTCGATAAGGACACTAGCAAACTTATGATTTTAGTGTGCTTTATGAATGCGAAGTTCGTGAAAGTGGCTGCCGCGAAATCACACGAACTTCGCATTCAGCACACTAGCCGCTGTCGCGCAGCACCAGTTCGAAGCCGAGATCGACGCGGCGCTCGCCGCCGCGCTCCAGCGTCAGCGTCGCCGCGGTGCGGCCGATCGCGTCGCCGTGCACGCTGATCGTGCTCAGGGTCGGCGAGATCAACTGGCCCATTTCGAGATCGCCAAGCCCGATCACGGCGACCGGCTGCGCCGATGCAGGCCCGTCGCGCAGCAGCCCGGCCTTGCGCAGCCCGGACATGAAGCCGATCGCATGCGCATCGTTGGCGGCGAACACCGCGTCGACACCAGGCAGGCGAGCATGCGCCGCCACGCTGCCGGAATCCTTGCGGTCCAGGATCAACCGGCGCGGCTCGGCAAGGCCGCTGGCCAGCGCCTCGTCCCTGAAGCCGAACCAGCGGCGCGTGCCGCGCGGATCGTCGCCGCCGATGAAGGCGAGCTGCTTGCGGCCCTGCGCGACCAGATGCTTCGCGACGGCGACACCGGCCTTGTAATTGTCGAAGCCCGCGACCGCGTCGATCGGGTTTGCCGGCAGATCCCAGGTCTCGACGATCGGGATGCGCGCATTGCGCAGCAGGCGGCTGCCCTCCTCGGTCGCCGGCGAGCCGACCATGATGATCGCCTCGGGCCGCCGCGACAGCAGCGCCGCCAGCATGCGGTCCTCGCGCTCCGCGTCATAGCGCGACTGCGCCAGGATCACGGAGAAGCCGAGCGGCTCGAGCTTGTCGGACAGGCCCTGCACCGTGTCGGCGAAGATCGAGTTGGCGATGGTCGGTACCAGCACGCCGACCGAATTGGTCCGTGCGCTCGCCAGCGCGCCCGCCACCAGGTTCGGGATATAGCCGAGGTCGCGCATCGCCTGCTCGACCCGCGCCCGGGTCTCCGGGGCGACCAGGTCGGGCATCCGCACCACCCGGCTCACCGTGATCGAGGAAACGCCGGCGCGCTTGGCCACCTCTGAAAGGGTGGGCGCGGCACCGGCCGGGCCGGTCCCGGGGGCGGTCAGTTCGGAGCTCATGGGCCGGAGCCTGCACGATTCCGGGTTGCCAAGCCATGATGTTAGCGCTAGCATAACCTCATGTTAGCGCTAACATGGAACAAAAAGGGAGAAACGGCATGATTTCGGACGAACAGGCCCAGGCTTACAAGCGCGACGGGGTGATCGTGGTCCCCGAGGTGCTCAACCAGGAAACCCTGGCGAAGGTGCGCACGGTACTCGCGGAGCTCGTGGCCGGCGCCGCCAGCGTGAGCGAGCACACCGACGTCTACGACCTCGAGCCGGGCCATTCGCCTGACAATCCGCGCGTCCGCCGCATCAAGGCGCCGCACAAGGTGCACCCGATCTTCGACGAGATCGTGCGCAGCCCCGCCGTGATCTCGATCCTCACCAAGCTGATCGGCCCCGGCCTTCGCTTGCACGGCTCCAAGCTCAACATGAAGTCGGCGCAATACGGCTCGCCGGTTGAGTGGCATCAGGACTGGGCATTCTATCCGCACACCAATGACGACATCCTCGCGATCGGCGTGCTGCTCGACGATTGCGATATCGAGAACGGTCCGATGCTGGTGACGCCGAGGTCGCACACCGGCGCCACGATGTGGGATCATCACGGCGAGGACGGCCACTTCGCAGGCCTGATCGATCCCGACCAGATTCAGGACGACATCAAGCGCGCGGTACCCTGCATGGGCAAGGCCGGCAGCATGTCGTTCCATCACGTGCGCGCGCTGCACGGCTCGGCGACCAACACATCGAACCGGCCGCGCAACCTGCTGCTCTATGAAGTGGCTGCCAGCGACGCCTGGCCGCTGATGGGCGTGAAGGACTTCGACGAATTCAACAGCCGCCTGCTGGCGGGTCCGCCGGTGGTCGCGCCGCGGCTCACCGATGTGCCGGTGCGGATGCCGCTGCCGCCGGCCAAGCGGCAAGGATCGATCTACGAGACCCAGTCGGCGTCGAAGAAATCCTATTTCACGCGCGCCGCTTAAGACCGACCACAATGCCCGCGGCCAGGCCGCGGGCATTGCTGCTTTCACGAGCACGATCCGCCGCGACAAACGCGGAGATCGTGCCCGATCAAAACGACCATAAAAACCAAAACAACGGGGAAACGAATGACCGAGATGGCAAGAGATGGCGCTCGCACATCGCGCCTGCGTGTGATCCTGGCCGCAAGCATCGGCTCCGCGCTCGAATGGTACGACTTCTTCCTCTACGGCACCGCAGCGGCGCTGGTGTTCGGCGAATTGTTCTTTCCGAAGAGCGATCCGGCGGTCGGCACGCTGTTGTCGTTCCTGACCTTCGGCGTCGGCTTCGTGGTGCGGCCGTTCGGCGGCCTCTTGTTCGGCATCCTCGGCGATCGCTATGGCCGCAAGCCGGTGCTGGTCTCCACGCTCCTGATGATCGGCATCGGCACCACCGCGATCGGCTTCCTGCCGACTTATGGGCAGATCGGCGTCTGGGCGCCGATCCTCCTGGTCGCGATGCGCGTCATCCAGGGCCTTGGCGCCGGCGCCGAATATGGCGGCGCGGTGATCTATCTGGTCGAGAACGCACCGCCGAAGCATCGCGGCTTCTGGGGCGGCTTCGCGCCGCTCGGCGTCTCCGTCGGCAACCTGCTTGCGGCCGGCGCCTTCGCGCTGGTGACCATGCTGCCGCGCGAGGATTTGATGAGCTGGGGCTGGCGCCTGCCCTTCCTGGCGAGCTTCCTCCTGATCGTGGTCGGCATCTTCGTCCGCATGCGCATCACCGAGACGCCGGTCTACACCGAGGCGGTGGTCGCGCGCGGCAAGGTCGAGAGCAATCCGGCGATGGAAGCGTTGCGCCGACACCCGCGCAACTTCTTCGTCGTGCTCGGCGCCCGCATGGCCGAGAACGGGCTCGGCTATTTCTTCCCGGTGTTTGGGCTGAGCTACGTGATCACCACGCTCGGCGTGCCGAAAGCCGAGGCGCTCAGCGCGCTGATGCTGGCATTCACGGTCGAACTGTTTGCGATCCTCGGCTTTGCGGCATTGTCGGACCGGATCGGGCGGCGGCCGGTCTACATGTTCGGCGCGCTGGCCGGCGTGGCGCTCGCCTTCCCGTTCTTCTGGATGGTCGGCACCAAGGAGTGGATCATGATCGCGCTCGCCTTCATCCTGGCGCGCGCCGTGGTAACGGCGGCGATGTTCGGGCCGCAGGCGGCGTATTTCGCCGAGCTGTTCCCGCCGCAACGCCGCTTCGCGGGCTTTGCCTTCGCCCGCGAGCTCGGCTCGCTGCTGTCGGGCGGCCCGGCACCGTTCGTCGCCACCGCACTGGTCGCGGCCTACGGCACCTGGTGGCCGGTCGCCTGCTACGCGATGTTCCTGTCGGCCTGCACCGTCGTTGCGATCTGGATCGGGCCCGAGACCTACCAGGAGAACATCGCCGCCGACGAAGGCGAACAGGCCGAGCTGCCCACGGCGATCCCGGCGCGGGCCTGACCGGTGGCGCAGCAACTGCGCGTCCTGCAGTCGCTCTGGGCGATGGAGCGACGGCTGGCCGATGAGGGCGAATGGCCGCTGCAAACCCAGCTCGCGATGATCCGCGATGCCGGGTTTGACGGCGCCGGCGTGCGCTTCATCGATCCTGTCTTTGCGCGCGAGGCGACGAGCTTCCTTCGCGCGCATGGCATGATCTGGCAGGCGCAATGCTACCCGAAGAGCGTCGACGACCTGAAGCCGGTGCTCGAGCTGGTCGCCCGGCTCGGCACCGATCATGTCAACCTGCAGCCGGACGTTCGGCCGCGCCGGCTCGCGGATTGCATTCCGCTGCTCGAAGGCTGGCGGCGGCTTGCCGCCGAGGCCGGCGTCGCCGTGCATGTCGAGACCCATCGCGACCGCATGACGACCGACCTGTTCTTCATGCTCGACCTGCTCGACTGCTTTCCCGATCTGCGGCTTACCGCCGATCTCTCGCATTATCTGGTCGGCCGCGAATTCGCCTGGCCGGTCGACGACGTCAACCACGCGATGATCCATCGCATCCTCGACAATGCCTGGGGCATCCATGGCCGTATCGCGAGCCGCGAGCAGGTGCAGATCTCGCTCGGCTTTCCGCAACACCAGGGCTGGGTGTCGCTGTTCATGGGCTGGTGGGACTACGGTATCCGCTCCTGGCGCAAGCGCGCCGGTCCCGACGCGACCCTGACCTTCCTGTGCGAGCTCGGTCCCCCGCCCTATGCCATCACCGGGCCCGACGGCAGGGAACTGTCCGACCGCTGGCAGGACGCGTTGGTCATGAAGGACATGATCCGCGCGCTGTGGGATCGTATCGCGAACGAGCCGCAAGGCGCGCTCCCACATTGATTCAAGCAAGCCACGGCGGCATCCTGAACACCCACAATCCGGAACGCCGCGAGGACCCGTGCGCGACCGCTGGGCTTATCCGCTTCAATGCCTCGTCGCCGTCTCGGCGATGGCAGCCTTCGCGCATACGAAGGCGGCCGCGGCAGAGTTCGCCCTGAATGTCGCGACCCTGCCGCGCGTCGCGACCATCGACCCGCGCTTTCAGTCCTACAACATCGAGATGGTCGAGGTGACCGGCGGACGGTTCTGGAGACCCTATGCAACCGCCGCCACGCGCCGGCGTGCAGAGACGGAGCGGTTCGCAGCTCGCGCTCCGATCGACCTGCACGATGGCAGGCTCCGCAAGCTCGCCGCAGCCCTCTCACCCGCGTATCTGCGCGTCAGCGGGACCTGGGCCAACAGCACGTTCTTTGCGGATTCCGAGACGCCACCGGCTGCACCGACGGCCGGCTTCAACGGCGTGCTGACGCGACGGCAGTGGCGGGACGTGATCGAGTTCTCGCACGCCGTCGACGCTCCGATCGTCACGTCCTTTGCGATCAGCGCGGGCGCGCGTGACGCTGCGGGGCAATGGAGCCCCGAGCAGGCCCGGCAACTTCTCGCTTTCACGCGATCGGCCGGTGGGCGTATCGCCGCAGCCGAGTTCATGAATGAGCCCGATCTGCCGACCATCGGCAGCGCCCCTGACGGCTACGATGCTGCGGCCTACGGCCGGGATTTTGCAGCGTTCCGCGCCTTCATGAAGGACACCGCGCCCGACGTGACGATCCTCGGCCCCGGCACGATCGGCACCGGCGCTGAGGCCCAAGCGCTTTTCGCCGCATCGGCAGCCGGCGTCGACGCGGTCTCTTATCATCATTATGGCGCGCTGTCGGCGCGATGCGGCGGTGATCGCAGGGCAAGGCATGCATTGTCGGACGAATGGCTGGCGCGAACCGGCGAGAGCCTCGCCCTCTACGAGACGCTGCGCGACCAGCTTGCGCCGGGCAAGCCGATCTGGCTGACCGAGACGGCCGAGACCGCATGCGGCGGCAATCGCCTGGCCGCAACCTTCGCCGACACGTTCCGTTACCTCGATCAACTCGGACGGCTGGCCAAGGCCGGCGTCCAGGTGGTGATGCACAACACGCTTGCGGCGAGCGACTATGGGCTGCTCGACGAGCGCACGCATCTGCCGCGGCCGAATTATTGGGCTGCGCTGCTATGGCGGCGGTTGATGGGCACCACCGTGCTCGACGGCGGTATCGCGGAGCGTCACGGCTTCCATGTCTATGCGCATTGCGCGCGCGACATGCCTGATGGAGTAGCCCTGCTCGTCATCAACAATGACCGGCGAACACGGCGCAAGCTCACGCTGTCGGCCGCCTCGCAACGTTACACGCTCACGAGCAAAAAGCCTGCCGACGGCAACGTTCAGCTCAATGGCGCGACGCTTTTGCTTGGAACCTCTGATCGTATCCCCGCCCTGGACGGCAATGCGACAGTCGCCGGAACGATCGTCTTCGCACCCAGAACGATCACGTTCCTGATCGTCGCCGACGCCGGCAACGCCAATTGCCGGTAGCGGCCCGACGTCGCCTTACGCCGCGTCGCGGCTGGCGTCGGAGGATTCCGGCGGGCGCGCCACCAGATGGCCGAGCATGATGGCAGTCATCAGCCGCTCCATCTCGAGCCGCGCGGTGACATGCGACATGGTCGGCCGGCTACCGAGTGCGAGCTGGCTGACGTCGTCGATCGCCGTCAGTCCGCGCGGATAGAATTCGCGGAAGATCACGCGTTCGGCCAGGCCATCGACCAGGCGGAAATTCAGCGTCTTGGCCAATTCGCTCAAGGCTTCGCCGACCAAGCGCTTGTTGCGTGACCCGAGCGTGGAGAGGCGGTTGCGCAGCACCACCCACTCGAATGCCGGCTGATCGTGTGTGCTGCGCTGGCGCCGCGCCTCCTCCACCATCTTCGAATAGTGGCTGATGCCGGTCACCTTGAACTCGTTCGGATCGACGGTGCCGAGCACGTCGAAATCGAGGAAGCTGTCGTTGAGCGGCGTGATCAACGTGTTCGCCAGCGAATGCGTGAACGTCGTCAGATAGGTGTCATGGCCGGGACAGTCGATGACGACGAAATCGTGCGACCGGCCGAGCCGCTCGACGATCTCGGCAAGCGCGCTGCGCCCGAGCGTCTCGACCTCGCTGCTCCTGCCGCTCACCGTCTCGAAGCACATATGCGCGGGAACGCCGAGATCCAGCGAGGTTTCCCGCGCCCAGTCCCGCCGGTTCTCGACGTAGTGCGTCAGCGACTTCTGCTTGTTATCGAGATCGATGGTGGCGACGCGCTGACCCGCCTTGATCAGCGCGATGGCGATATGCATGGCAATTGTCGACTTGCCCGAGCCGCCCTTGTTATTTCCGACAACTATTACTCGTGCGTTTGTCATGGGAATCCATACCGGACGCTTGAGTGAAAGCAGGACGAAACAGAATTTAATGAATGGATCGAATCTCCCTGATTCGATGAATCTCGACAAGAGTCGCTGCTACATTGTCGTGATCGAAATCAAGAAGCTGCGACATCATTGTCACAGCTTCTTCGAGCACGTATCGTGAACGCAGCCTTTGCCCTGAGATTAGCGTCCCTGAAACACCGCGGCGCGGCGCTCAACGAACGACTTGATACCCTCGGCCGCATCTGATGTGTTGAGCACACGTTCGCGGATCTGCGGAATGATCGCGATTGCCGCCTGCTCGCCGGCTTCGATGAACTTGCGGCCCGCCTCCTTGGTCACCTGGATTCCAAGCGGCGCATTGCGCGCGATGATCTCCGCGAGCGCCATCGCGCGCTCGACCTGCTGGCCCGCCGGCACGACTTCCTGCACGAGACCGATCCGATGCGCCTCGGCGGCGGTGAACTCGTCGCACAGCAACAGGTGATACATCGCATCGCCCCACCCGGCGCGGCTGATATAGCGGAAATGCGCGCCCGCCAGCGGCGCGATGCCGCGCTTGGCTTCCATCTGGCAGAAGCGGCTGTCGTCCGCGGCGATCACGATATCGCCGGCCAGCATCATCTCGATGCCGACGGTGAACACGATCCCCTGCACCGCCGTGACGATCGGCTTCCGGCAGCGCTTCGACAATCCGAACGGGTCGACGTTGCCCTCCGGCAGCGGCTTGCGCGTCGCCGTCGGACCGAAGAATTTCGGCATGTCGAGACCCGCGGTGAAACTGCCGCCGGCGGCGCAGAGCACCCCGACCCAGAGGCCGTCGTCATTGTCGAGCAGCGTCAGCGCGTCGGAAAGCTCAGCCATCATCTCCGGACTGAAGGCATTCTTCTTCGCGGGATTGTCGATGATGATCTTGAGGATGTGGTCGTGCCGCTCGTGGCGGACCCGCCCTTCGCTCGCGCTGCCGGACATCAGTTCCTCCCTGCTTTGTGACTGGATAATTTCTGGATGATGGTTGTCATCCAGATGCATGATGGTCATAATCCAGAAAGAGAGTCAAACAGGGGCCAGGCGAGATGGGCCATTCCCAGGCCGACAAGGCCAGGAGCCGTGAGCGTATTCTGAACGAGGCTGCGACGCAGATCCGCGACAAGGGCCTCGACGCGCTCAGCATCGGCGGCCTGATGCAGCAGGTGAAGCTGACCCATGGCGGTTTCTATGGGCACTTCGCCTCGCGTTCCGACCTGATCGCCGCGGCTCTGGAACAAGCGCTGCATGCAGGCGAAGCGTCGGCTCACGCGGCGCGCGATCCCGACAAGCCGGGCAATATCAACACACTGGTGCGGAGCTATCTCAGCCGCGCCCATCGCGACTCGCCCAAGTCGGGCTGCGCGATCGGCGCGCTGATCTCGGATGTCGGTCGCGCCGATGCGCAGTGCCGCGCGGTGATGGAGCCGCACATCGAATCCTTCATCGCCAAGGTCGCCGAGACGTTCGGCGACGATGACGACGGCAACGCAATCCTCGCGGTGAGTGCGATGGTCGGGGCGCTGGCGATCTCGCGCGTCCTCACCGACCAGAAGCGGTCCGATGCCGTCCTGCGCACCGTGCGCGACAGCATCATCGCGATGGCGTCCGACGAATGATTTCGCCCGCGCCGCGGGCACCTTGATGGAGCAAGCCATGAACGACCGATCCGCCCTCGAGCCGACCGCCGTACAAGGAAGCGTGCTGATTGCCGGCGTCGGCGCGTCGAACGGCCTCGGCGCCGCGATTGCGCGTCGCTTTGCCGCCGGCGGCTATCCCGTCGCGATCGCCGGCCGCAACGCCGACAAGCTCGCCGCGACCGCGGCCGAGCTGGCCGCAAGCGGCGCAACGGTCGCGCATGTGGTCGGCGACGCCTCCACGGCGGCCGACGTCGCGCGCTTCGTCGCGGCGGCCGAGCGGCTCGCACCGCTCGCGATGGCTGTGCACAATGCAGGCTCCAACCGGCCGGCACCGTTTCTGAAGGTCAGCGAGCAGCGCTTCGAGGAGCACTGGCGCGAACACGCGCTCGGCGGTTTCCAGCTGGCACAGGCCGCGATCCCCGCTTTGCTTGCGCGCGGCGGCGGCACGCTGGTGTTTACGGGCGCCAGCGGTTCGCTGCGCGGCAAGGCCAACTACTCACCGTTCGCCGCCGCCAAGGCCGCGCTGCGCGCGCTGGCGCAGAGCGTGGCGCGGGAATTCGGGCCGCAGGGCATCCATGTCGGCCATGTCGTGGTCGATGGCGGGATCGAGGGCGACCGCCTGCTGAACATGCGTCCGCAATTGAAGGACGAGCGCGGGCCGGACGGCATGCTCAACATCGCGGCCATCGCCGACGCCTATTGGGTGCTGCACCACCAGCATCGCAGCGCCTGGACGCTGGAGCTCGACTTGCGGCCGTGGGCGGAGCAGTTCTGAACACGCTGCGCCACCCTTCTCGCCCGTGAATATTGGTTGCGATCGGCCGGAATCTTGTCAGCTTATGCGGCAAGGTCCGTCGAGATCGCACCCTGTCCCGGGAGAAGGCCATGTCGCAGCCCACGCCGATCCTGCACCACTTCGATCAATCGCCGTTCTCCGAGAAGATCCGCATCATCTTCGGATTCAAGAAGCTCGCCTGGAGCTCGGTGCGGATCTCCCGGATCATGCCGCGGCCGGACCTGATGCCGATGACCGGCGGCTATCGCCGCACGCCGACGATGCAGATCGGCGCCGACATCTATTGTGACACCCAGATCATCATCCGCGAGCTGGAGCGGCGCTACCCGACGCCGACGCTGTTTCCGGCAGGCAATGCCGGCGTGCCCTGGGCGCTCGGCATGTGGGCCGACCGGCCGTTCTTCCAGAACACGGTCAACCTCGTGTTCGGCTTCGTCGGCGACAGGGTCCCGCGGGATTTCATCGAGGATCGCGAGAAGTTGCGCGGCGGCAAGTTCGACGTCGCCGCCATGACCGCGGCGCTGCCGCAGATGCGCGACCAGTTCCGCGCCAATATCGACTGGATCGAGGCGCAACTCGGCGACGGCCGGCCGTGGCTGTTCGGCGAGTTCAGCCTCGCGGACGTCAGCGCCTACATGAACGTGTGGTACGCGCGACAGAGCCTCGCCATGATGGACGAGATCATGACGTCCTTTCCGCGCGTTGTGGCATGGGAGGAGCGCGTCCGCGCCATCGGCCACGGCACGCGCACCGAGATGTCGTCGGCCGACGCGCTCGAGATCGCGGCGAAGGCGCGGCCGGAGTCGCCCGTGTTCGGCGACCCCACGGACCCGAACGGTCGCAAGCCCGGCGACGTCGTTGCCGTGATGCCGGATGACTACGGCAAGATCCCGGTGCGTGGCGAGATCGTCTCGCTGTCGGCGCAACACATCGCGATCCGCCGGTCGGATGAGCGCGTCGGCGAGGTGGTGGTGCATTTCCCGCGCGCCGGCTTCCTGGTGGTCCCGGGCTGATTGCCGCGGGCTGCTCGACATCGGGCCTGGAAACGCTGCGTTTCGCGGCGTGACCTTGCCGGCCCGCTGAATCGGCAATAGCTCCCGGTTATCTCCAACCCAAGGCTCCACAGCGCAGGCTTGCGGATCGATCCGCAGCAACCCGACCTTTCGGCCTGCGTGCGATGGGTGGCCCGTGGCGGATGCTCCGCCACGCCGACAACCGGACTGACCATGACGACCTCCGTCGAATTCGGGCTTGATACGTTTGGCGACGTCACCAACGACGCCGCCGGCACGCCGCTGCCCCATGCCCAGGTGATCCGCAACGTCATCGACGAAGCGGTGCTGGCCGACGAGCTCGGGATCGATTTCATCGGGCTCGGCGAGCACCACCGCGCCGATTTTGCGATCTCCACGCCCGAGACCGTGCTGGCGGCAATCGCCGCACGCACCCAAAACATCCGCCTCGGCTCGGCGGTGACCGTGCTGAGCTCGGACGATCCGATCCGCGTCTTCCAGCGTTTCGCCACGGTCGACGCGGTCTCGAACGGCCGCGCCGAGGTGATCCTCGGCCGCGGCTCCTTCACCGAGTCGTTCCCGCTGTTCGGCTTCGACCTCAGGCAATACAACGAGCTATTCGAGGAGAAGCTCGATCTGTTCACCGAACTGCTCAAGCAGGAGCCGGTGACCTGGCAGGGCAAGCTGCGGCCACCGCTCAAGAGCCAGTCGGTCTATCCGCCGGTCGAGCACGGCCGGCTGAAGACCTGGATCGGCGTCGGCGGCAGTCCCGAGTCGGTGGTCCGCGCGGCGCATTACGACCTGCCGCTGATGCTTGCCATCATCGGCGGCGATCCCAAGCGTTTTGCGCCCTATGTCGACCTGCACCAGCGGGCCTACCAGCAGTTCGGCCGCGAACCGAAGCCGATCGGCGTGCACTCGCCGGGCTATGTCGCCGAGACCGACGCCCAGGCACGCGAGGAGCTGTGGCCGGACTACAAGGTCATGCGCGACCGTATCGGCAAGGAGCGCGGCTGGCCGCCGATGGGCCGCGACGAGTTCGTGGCCGAGGCCGAGCAGGGCTCGCTCTATGTCGGCGCGCCGGAAACCGTTGCCCGCAAGATCGCGGCGACCGTCAAGGCGCTCGGCGCGGCGCGCTTCCAGCTGAAATACTCGGCGGGCCCGCTGCCGCACGACAAGCTGATGAAGAGCATCGAGCTCTATGGCAGCAAGGTGGTGCCGATGGTGCGCGAGCTGCTCGCCGCGTGATGAGCCAGAACCGGCATGACAAAGCAAAACCCCCGGCGCTTTCGCGCCGGGGGCTCTGTTAGATCGCAATCAGATCAACCGGTATTACCAGTTGCGCTGAGCGCGGAGCAGCATGGTGTAGGTGTTCTGGTCCTTCAGCTCGTAGATCGCGCCGGGCTTGCCGATCGTCGGGCTGCCGGGGAAAGCGACCGTACCAGAGAAGCCCTGGTCCAGACGGGTGTAGGTGAAGTCGGCCGAGAAGGTCAGGTTCTTCACCGGAGTCCACTGGGTCTGCGTGCCGAGCTGCGCGATGCTGTAGTCGGGGTTGCAGGACGTCAGAGCCGAACCAGCACCGAAGAAGTTGCTCAGCGAGCCGCCTACGCCGTTGCCGGCCGGACCGCAGATGTAACCCTTGGACGTGCTGTTGTAGTTAACCTGGGCCCAGGCACCGTAGATGCTGGTGTTCCAGTTCGGGTTCCAGTTATGCACGTAGGCACCGCGGAAGCCGTAGGTCGTGATCAGCTGCTGCTGACCGCCCGTCACGAAGATCGAGTCCGGCGCGATGCCGAAGCCGATGCTCTGATAGGCGCCCGGAACGTTGGTTCCGCCGAAGATGGTGTTGCCACCAGCCGAACCGGCGAGGTCCTGGATGTTATAGCGGGTCGCACCGTTGGTGTAGACACCCTGCAAGTTGATGGTGTCGCCAGGTCCGGTCGGGATGTTCTTGATCGACAAGGCCAACGAACCAGCCCAGCCCCACTTGTCGTCCGGATGACCGGTCAACTCGGTGCCGCCGTAGTAGGCCACGTGGTTGTTATGCGCGGCGAACGATGCCTGGAACAGACCCCAGGCCTGGTCGACACGCAGCATCGCGACGAGGTCCGGAGCGATCGTGCCAGCGTAGTCGCTGATGCCGAACACGTTGGTGTTGCCGGGAACACCGAAGTTGACGGGCGCACCGAGGTTGACCACGCCAGCCTGGTAGTAAGCCGACTGATCCTGCGCCGACAGAGACAGCGACACGCCGTTGCCGAACTGCGCAGTGTAGGTGAACTGGTTCACACCAGTGATCGTGCCGCCGCCGCCGACGAGACCGTCGAAGCTGTTGCCCGGGTAGTTGGCCCACGGAGCCGAGAACTGCGAGACCGCCTTACCCATGGTGAAGCCGGCGAACTGGATGAAGGCGTAGTAGACGCCGACCGTACCAGCCGCAACCGCACCGGAGTTGGCGTTGTTCGGAGCCGAAACCGCGCCGATCGGCGAGTAAACGGTCGCACCGTTGCCCTGACCGGCATAGGTGTCCGAGGTCCAGGAGAAGGTCGCATCGAAGAAGGTGCGGACCACGCCGTATTCGGTCGCGGTGCGCGTATCGATGTTCAGGTCTTCACGAGAACGCCAGGTGTAGCCGTTGGTGAAGCGGTTGTTTGCGCCAGCGGCACCCGAGGTGTTGCCGGTGTGATCCGAGTTCGAGTTGATGACGACGTCTGCGCGCAGGTAGCCGCCCAGCTTGATGCAGGTATCGGTGCCCGGGATGTAGTAGAATCCGGGACCATACAGGGAGCAAACCTTCACGTACTCGACCGCTTTGGCCTTGACGGGAAGATCGGCCGCCTGAGCTCCGCCGACCGCGACGAGAGCCGCCGCCGAGCCGAGGATAAGGCTCTTAACCATCTTCATGTTAAACCTCCAAGTTGCTCTATCTCAGGGAAGGTTCCGGATCCGCCGGGTAAGACACCCTCAGGTTGGTTCCCTTTGTCCCTTAAAATCCCCGCTTAGTCGCTTCGCGCCTTCGGACACACCCGCATGAACGCGAGGGACTTAAGCGAACCACCTAGAACGGGACGACCTCGGGATGCCCCCCTCCGTCGTAGTTCCATATGAGACAGAAGGCCCCCGATCACGCAACAAAAGACCGCTCGGTTTGGGGCGAGTTGCGGCTGTTTTCGGGCAAATGTTGCACAAATATCACGGGCTTTTGAATTGCGACAACTCCACAAGCTATTGAAATATAATACGAATATTTCAGTTACCGCTATCGGGCACAAGATTGGGCAACACCGCGCGGAACGGTGTGCAAAACGCCTAGTCCTACTGAGAAAGCGAAAGCCGGAATCGGCCTCGGCAGCGCTGATTCCGGTATCCGGGCACGACATTTCGGCCCAAAACGCCGCGATTTGAACAACATAGCCCGCCCTGAATACCGTCGACTCGCGCCTGGAAGGGGGCTTTCCGATGGCTCGGAGCAGGCCGAATGACGGCGGGCGGTTTGCCACGCATGTGCAGTAACGATGCTACATGTCACTGGGATGTCAGCGCGCAGAATCGGTCGATTTGTTCTCCCCAGCCCCGGCGCGCTGAAATATCTCTACTGTGCACGGCGCACCCGCAAGGCTCGTCTCCGACGGAGCCGCGTCGCGCTCACTCGTCCAGAATGTCCAGGAGATCCTCGATCCGCTCGAAAGGCGGCTCGTGTATGTTGTCAGAATAGAACACGCGATCGCCGTCGCGCTGGAGCGAACGTGCTCTGGATTTGGGCAGCTTCCCGGGAAGGAACGTCGCCGCGACGGCCTCCGGGCCGACATCGAGCCTCACGATCCCTCTCCGCTTGCAATCGATCCTGAGCCTCGCCGCGGCGAAGAAGTCCCGACCCGCCGACGGCAGCCTGCCGAAGCGGCGCGAGGTTTCTTCCTCGAGATCCTCCAGATCGTCTTCGTTCCGGCACCTCGCGGCACGGCCATAGATTTCAAGCCGCACGGATTCCGATTGCACATAGCTCCTGGGCAGCAAATCCGCGAGCGGAAGGTTGAGATCGGGCACCCACATATCGGCGGACCGGTCGTTGGTCTTCTCCGAGGCTTGCTTGAGAAGGTGGCTGTAGAGCACCGGACCGAAAACCTGCACGTGGCCGGATTGACGCTCCGAAAGCAGATCCCCGGCGCCTCTGAGGTCGAGATCCCGCTCGCTGATCGCAAAACCGGCGCCCGGTCTGCTGAACTCCTCCAGAACGGCCAAACGCCTCCCGGATTGTTCCGAACTGGATTCGGTCAGCATGTATGCGAAGGCGCGTGTCCCGCCGCGTCCCACCCGGCCTCTGAGCTGGTGGAGCTGCGCCAGACCGAACTTTTCCGGCCAGCAGACCACGATGGTGTTGGCCCGGGGGATGTCGAGACCGCTTTCCACGATGTTGGTCGCCAGGAGGACGTCCGCCTCGCCTTCGACGAAGCTCATCATTCGATCGTCGATTTCGTCGACGGGTAGCTTGCCATGCAGGCAGACGATGCGGAGCTCCGGGGCCATCGACTGCACGCGCGCCAGCATCGGATCCAGATCCTGGATGCGCGGACAGATCAGAAAGCTTTGCCCGTGACGTCGCTGCTCGCGCAGCAATGCTGCGGCGATGGCGGCATCCGAGAGCGGAGCGATCTTGGTCGCGACCGGAAGCCGATGAACGGGCGGGGATGCGATCACGCTCAGCTCCCTGAATCCCGCAAGGCCCGCCGCAAGTGTGCGCGGAATCGGCGTGGCACTCATCCACAGCGTATGGGCGCCCTTCGCCAGCCCTGAAAGCTTCGCCTTCTCGGCCGCGCCGAAGTGCTGCTCTTCGTCGACAATGACCAGGCTCAGCTTGGCGAACCTCACGTCCTTCGATGCGATCGCCTGCGTGCCGACCACGACCTTCATCTTGCCGCTTCGCAGGCCCTCCTTGGTCTCCTTCATCTCCGGAGCCGACGTCGCCCGCGACAGGCTTCCCACTTCGATGCCAAGCGGAGCAAACCGTTTGCGGAAGGTTGCAACGTGCTGCCTTGCCAGAACAGTCGTCGGCACGACGACGGCGACCTGCTTGCCCGACAGCGCAACGGCCGCCGCCGCGCGCAATGCCACCTCGGTCTTGCCAAACCCGACGTCGCCGCAGACGACCCGATCCATCGGATGACCGGACGCCAGATCATCGAGGACGTCGCGAATTGCCTTCGCCTGGTCGACGGTCGTGAAATACGGAAAGCGCGCGACGAACCGCTCATAGGCGGGACCGGGAGCGACCAGCTTGGGAGCGCGCCGGCGGCGCCGTTGCGCGATGTGTTTGGCAAGCGCCTTGGCGGCAGTCTGGATTTCCCGCTCCGCCTTGCCACGCCGCGTCCACCACGTACTGCCATCGGCCCTGTCCAATGCCAGCTTGCCGAGCTCCGCGGCATACGGCCAGATCAGCGCAAGATCGGCCGGCGGAACGAGGACGGCATCATCTCCCGCGAATGCCAGCCTGATCATCTCGCGCGATGATCCCTTCCCCATATCGAAGGTCTGCAAGCCATCGAGCACGGCCAGCCCGCGCTGCAGATGCACGACGACCGCACCGCGCTCCGGCACGTCGGGATGATCGAAAGCCGAACTCCAGGCTCTGGCCATGGGCTGCGGATGATGCGCCCTGCTGCCGAGCACGTCGGTCGCCGTCACGACGACGAGCGGCTTGCGCCCTGAGCCGATGAAGCCGGTGTCGAAGTCGGCCAGCAGCGCGCCTTCGCCGCCTCGCCCCTTCGCCGCCTCGTTCCAGTCTGCGAAGCGCTCCGCCTTGATCCCGCTCATTCGCTCCATCGCGCGCAGGTCATCCTCGACCGCCGCGACAAACAGCAGCCGCGATCCGGCGCGCTCGGTGTCGGCGACAAATGCGCGAAGAGCTTTCCGCGACGAGGCGACCTTCGAGAAGTCGGGAGTGGCGGTGAAAGCTGCCTTTCGGGGCAGCGAGCTCATCCGTCTGGTCTGCCGTTTCCAGTCAGCGGGCCCCAGATACTCGCGCTCCGCCTCCCTGCGGCCGGCCGCCTCCTTGATCGTGCTCAGCCAGCTATCGGCGTGGCCCGAAACGCCGGCGTCCGCGATCCAGTGCGCGCGCTGACAATAATCCGGCAGCGCCGCCCGCTGTGCCCGCTTGCCTCCCAACGCGATCCGTTCGGACATCGGGTCGATGTGCAGTTCCTCCGCGTCGAACACGACGTCGTGCTCGTCCGGATCGACACCTGCGATTCTGCGGATCACGCCACCGGAATGCTCAATTCTGAACGGCCCCAGCGCGCCCGCGGGAAATACCTCGAACGTCATTCCGTGGAACAGAGCGCTGCCGGGATAATCCGCCTCTTCGTCGAGATCGTATCCCAGAGCTTCCAGACGATCCTTGAGTTCCTGCTCGGAATAGCCCGCCCCCACCTTCAGGCTGATGCTGAGGCGCGCCGAGCTGGCGGGCAACGGCAACCGCTCCATGATCGCCTCCGCCGTCGACACCAGGAAGACCGGCTTCTTGCTCCGGGCGAGGCGCCTCAACACCGAACTGCGCCTCCCGGCGATCTCTCGTGACGGCTCCAGCCCGTCAAAGGGCAAGGTATTCAGCCGCGGGAACACCAGCACCTCGAGCGAGGGATCGAGCGAATACAGCACGCTGCCCAGGCGCTCGGCCCTGTTCTCGCTTTCCGCAAGGAAAACGATGCCGTCCCGCCCGGACTTCTTCCATTGCTCGAGAAGATGGAGCGCCAGCATGCCGAGCGGTGAGGAAGACGAGATTCCGGAACGCGCCGATCCCTTGCTTTTCTTCTTCGCGCCAGCAGCAGCGCGGGCCTTCTTGGTATTCGCCACGTCAGATCCGTCGTTATGTCGTGATTACGATCGCCCGTTGACCTGGATCTCCGGGCGACTCGGGGCTTGTCGCCCGCCGCCATGGAAACCAAAGCGGCACAGATTTCCAGCCAGCCGGCCCAATCCGCCCGAAATGGCGGCGGGGGCCGGCCGGCAAAAATCGATTCCTCTCTTGAAATCAACGGCTTGCTTGCTGGCTGGGGCGGGAGGGATCGAACCTCCGAATGGCGGAATCAAAATCCGCTGCCTTACCGCTTGGCTACGCCCCAACGCGCCGATCGAAGGCCACGTCGGTCTATAGGGTGAGTCCCGCCATTTCAACAGGGCGGCGATCGAAAAGGCACGAAAGCCGCAGGATGATGACGGTGCTCTTATTATAAGGCGACGCCGCAGTGGCCGAAACAGACCGTGCGATGTCCGTTCGGACTGTTGAGGGGCCGCCGGTTTCATGGGATGACAATTTGCAAACGCCTCGTCGGGAGTAACGCCATGACCTACCGTGCGCCGATCAACGATATCCTGCTGTCCCTCAATCACGGTGCGGGGCTCGCTGCCGCCGTGGAGGCCGGCCACTACGGCGATTTCGACGGCGATATCACCGCTGCGGTGCTGGAAGAAGCCGGCAAGTTCGCCTCCGATGTGCTGGCGCCGCTGAATCGTGTCGGCGACGAGCACGGCATCAAGCTCGACAACGGCAAGGTGACGACCGCGCCGGGCTGGCCCGACGCCTACCAGCGCTGGACCGCCGCGGGCTGGAATGCGGTCTCGGGGCCGGAGGCGTTCGGCGGCCAGGGCCTGCCGCTCGCGGTCAACGCCGCCTGCACCGAGATCTGGAGCGCGTCGAACGTCGCCTTCGGCCTCTGCCCGCTGCTGACGCTGTCGGCGATCGAGGCGCTCGATGCCCATGGCAGCGCCGAGCTGAAGAAGACCTATCTCGAGAAGCTGGTCACCGGCGAGTGGACCGGCACGATGCAGCTCACCGAGCCCAATGCCGGCTCCGACGTCGGCGCGCTGCGCACCCGCGCCGAACGCGCCCCCGACGGCACCTATCGCATCAAGGGCACCAAGATCTTCATCACCTATGGCGAGCACGACATGACCGACAACATCGTGCATTTCGTGCTTGCGCGATTGCCAGATGCTCCCTCGGGGACCAAGGGGATCTCGCTGTTCCTGGTGCCGAAATTTCTGGTCAACGCCGACGGCTCGCTCGGCGATCGCAACGACATCCATGCCTCTGGCGTCGAGCACAAGCTCGGCATGCACGCATCGCCGACCTGCACCATGACGATGGGCGATAAGGGTGGCGCGATCGGTTATCTGATCGGCGAGGAAAACCAGGGCATGCGCTGCATGTTCACGATGATGAACCAGGCCCGCCTCGGCGTCGGCCTCGAAGGCGTCGGCATTGCCGACCGCGCCTATCAGCAGGCGCTGGCCTATGCGCAGGAGCGCAGGCAAGGCAAGGCGATCGGCCACAAGAGCGACGGGATGGATCCGATCATCGTGCATCCCGACGTCAAGCGCATGCTGATGCAGATGCGCAGCATGACGGCGGCGGCGCGCACGATCTGCTACGCCACCGCGGTCGCGCTCGACGTTTCGGTGCGCGCCAAGGACGCCAAGGTGTGCGCCGAGGCAGCGGCCCGCGGCGCGCTGCTGACCCCGATCGCCAAGGCCTTCTCCACCGACATCGGCAACGAGGTCGCCTATCTCGGCGTGCAGATCCACGGCGGCATGGGCTTCATCGAGGAGACCGGCGCCGCGCAGCATTATCGCGACGCCCGCATCACCTCGATCTACGAGGGCACCAACGGCATCCAGTCGATCGACCTCGTCACCCGCAAGCTCGGCGCCAATGGCGGCGCCTCGGTCTGGGCGCTGCTGGACGAGCTCGCTGCCGTCATCAAGCAGGTCGAGACCTCCAACGATCCGGCGTTCGGCACCACGGGCGCCAAGCTGCGCGACGCGCACGCCGCGCTGGATCGCACCAGCAAATGGCTGCTCGAGCGCCTCGCCTCGGCGCCGAACGAGGCACTGGCCGGCGCAACGCCCTATCTGCGGCTGTTCGCCGCAACGCTCGGCGGCTGCATGCTCGCCGGCGAGGCGCTGGCCGCCAAGGCGAACGGCGAAGCCGAGCCGCAGCGCTATGTCGCGCTGGCGCGCTTCTTCGCCGAGAACATCGCCGTGCAGGCGCCGTCGCTGGAAAAGACCGTGACCGAAAGCGCCGAGGCGGTGACCGGCGCGGATGCGGTGCTGGCGGGATAAGATACCTTCCACCGTCATTGCGAGGTGAGAGGGCCCAAAGCGCTGTGCTCGCCAAAGGCCCTCCTCGCTCGTTTGATGCACATGACGTGCCGCATCACAACTGTCGTCCCTGCGAAAGCAGGGACCCATAACCACAGCCTTCCGTTTTGAAACGAGCTGTGGCTCCAGCGTTGCAAACCAATCGGCACTTGTGGTTATGGGTCCCGGGTCGCGCTTCGCTTGCCCGGGACGGCATCGAGTTTTGCGCCTACCGCCGAATCATACGTTTCGTCAGCGATCCGCGCGAAACGCGCGAAATTCCTCCGGGCCGTCGAGCAAGTCACGCTTGCGCGCGGCCTGATCGAACTGGCTGGCGGAATGATCTGCCATTGCGTTGATGGCCGTGCCGGCCAGGTTCTGCGCACGTCGCCGTTGATCGTCGTGCCTCGACCGAATATCCCGATCCACGGCTCGCCGACGACAGATCTCATCGGAGAGACGTTCCTGGAGGCATCCGTTGCCTCGATAAGATCGCTGCGTCATCTTGCACGATCCTTCCAGCAGGATCGGTACGGGCTAGGTCTCCCGTGTGCCGCCTGCTTGCTGTGGCGATTGTGGTGATTGCCTTGGCGCCGAAGGTTTGGACGCCGGGAATTTGGGTTTCCGCGGAGGCGCCGCGATCAATCCATCCCGTATCGCTTGCTTGCGGGCAAGCTTGCGGGCTCGCCGCACGGCCTCGGATTTCTCTCGAGCCCTTTTTTCCGATGGCTTTTCGAACGATCTGCGGCGCTTCATCTCTCTAAAGACGCCCTCGCGCTGCAACCTCTTCTTTAGAACTCGAAGCGCCTGGTCGATGTTGTTGTCCCTGACAAGAACTTGCAACGGATCACCTCTCTCGCGGTACAACGCACTTTGAATGAACAAGACCAGAGCCCGCTCTATCAATGACAGAGCGGGCCGCACTGCCATTCCAGTACATCCGTGGAACGGCAGCCGACGAACAACGTCGCGGAAGCTTCAGCCGCGGTGCTATAAGCACGCGTCCTCGCTTTCATCCGACGATGTCTTTGGAAAAAGGTCCTGGGACCGATCTACAAGGCTCAAGGCCAGTCGATCCATCAAAGCTATGCACTTATCTCGGCTATGCAAGACGCAATCGCAGATCGTGAGAATTATATCCGACGGTTCAGCCACACCGAAATCATGGCTGAACGGCGATGGCGGCTTGACCGCGAACGCGAAAAGCGGTTCCCCAAAATCTCCATCGTTGCCGAGTAGCAAATTCGCTCCAACTAGCGCAGAGTACAGCGCTGCCGGATAACTATTGAGCGCCGGCACCTGAGAGCCTGGGCAGCTCCCGCCACAAAAGGGAGCCGAAGATGGCAACCCGCTACTATTTCGATATCCGCAACGGCGAGCAACTCTATGCCGACAAACAGGGCATCGAGCTACGCGACGAGGAAACTGCCGCGCACGAAGCGATGCAGTCATTGCTCAGCATAGCCAAGGAGAACCTGCCTTTGGATAAACACAGGCTGCTGGCGTTTGAGGTCCGGACGGACGAAGGGCCGCTGTTTCAGGTCAGTCTCAGTCTGGGCATCACAAGGTGCTAGCTGCCGCGCTGCGCAGCCAAACTCAAGAATCCAGCCGGCAACTGCGCCAAGCGATAGCCACCTCAAGCACGGGCCCGTCGCCGTCCCGGACCTCGATGGCAATCTGATGGAAATTGTGACCGCGAAAGGAATCCCGAATCACGTCGGCCAAGGCGCGCGCAGCCTCCTCCTGAACCGCACCGAAGCTGGACATCTCCATGCCCTCTTCGTCGATCGCCAGGCCGCCGCCATCACGAAGATCGAAATAATAGCGCGTCATCGCCATGGTAATTTACCCCGGCTCTCGATTGTTCCTGCGAAGACCGAGGAATGTGGCCGGTGAGGACAGAGGCGCGCGAGCCGTCCGGGTGAGTCATGACCGCAAAAGCGAGAGAGTTCCTTGATTTCTGGATTGAAAACAGCGTCCACGCTGCCGAGCAATATGGAACGCCGGGTGCCTCGCAGGACGTTGCCGAGTTGGCGCGCCGGTGCATCGAGATAGCGGGACAGCAAGGCCTGACGGAACAGGATCTGCGTGATGCGGCCGGCGATATCACTGACTACATCAGGATCAGACTGAAGGCGGCGAACAGGAAGGAAGCCGATCGTCCCAAATAGTTCGGGCCACGGCCTGGCTTCGCGGCCTGAACTGGCGGCCGAGGCCGCGAAACAACAGGTCCGCTTCAGCAACGTATCAGCGACGGACTCGAAGACGTGCGTGATTGAGCGGCTTAACGCACGATGCGCTTGACCCGTTTGGTTCTCTTGGCAGCCACAGATGCCGTGCCAGCGGGTGCAGAGCCAGCCTGCGCGGCGGCCGCCTCGGCGTCACGCGCTTCACGGAGAGCCCGCAGACGCACCATGTTCTTGCGCACGGCGATCGCATCGCGCTCGACTTCAGCGATTGCCTGCGCACCGGCCTCGGCGGCAAGCCGCTGGCGCTGGGCCTTGGCCAGGCGCTCGGCAGAGAGTTCTTCCGGCTTCTTGGCCATGAGCGAATGAGCCCTTTGAAAAGCAGCGAGACCCGCTCAACCCATCAGAGGATCGAGCGGGCCGCGGCTGTCATCCCAGTACATCCGTGGAATAACAGATCGATTCAAGCCAGCCGAAGATCTTCGGCGCTGGTCTTGCCACGCATCTTGTCGACCTTGAGTTCGAACGACAGCTTCTGGCCCTCGGCGAGACCGCCAAGTCCGGCCCGCTCGACAGCGCTGATGTGAACGAACACGTCATTCGTGCCATCATCGGGCTGAATGAAACCGAAGCCCTTCTGGCCGTTGAACCACTTCACAGTACCTGTAGGCATTTGTCTTCTCCAAAGCGGACGCACGTGAATTCGCGCTTGGTTCCGCATCATCCTTCAACCGACGATGTTCTTTGGAAAAGGGCCGCTTTGACCATTCAACAAGGCACAACGGCAAATCGAACGCCGCAAGCATACACACTTAATCCGCTAGGGCAAGCTCGGAAGCGCCATCGATCGGATGAGCGGAGTTGCACCGAGCTGCCGTTCCGATAAACCGAACCATGTTTCGCGTAAGGGCTTGCGCCGTCGGTGATGGCGCGGGCGCAGATCGCGAATTCAACCGCCCGGACTTTTTGCCTTGCGTGGAACTCGCCTGGCGCGCGTCCGAACACTTGCTTTTGCCGCTGCCGGTTCCGTCGGGCGCGTGATCGGAAACGTCTCCCGCATATGCGCTGCCAGCATTGCACAGTAATCGGTCGCGAAACGAGGCAACGGACGCCGCTTGTCCCATGAGATGGTCAGAGGCTCCAGCAACACGCGGCGCCTGTGCGTGAGACCAACAATCCTTAATTCGTAGCGCCAGCACTGAAGCTGGGAGGGAACGATCGCGACGCCGTGCCCCGCCTCGGCCAGTGCCAGCAAGGTGTGCGGACTGCGACTCTCGAACGTGATCTTCGGTTTCAGCCCCGCCATACGGCTTGCCGCATCGAAAGCACGCCGAAATCCGAACCCGCTGTCCAGCAGCAGCAACGGAAGTTCGGCGAGGTCAGCGATCTCGATTGTGCGACGGGAACCAAGCGGCATCGACGGATGGCAAGCAGCCAGTAACTGCACGGATCCAAGCGGAAGGCTGCCGAAGTGCTGTTCGTTCAGTCTGACGGCGTGCAGCAAATTTTGGCCGAGATGAACTTCGCCGCGCTCGAGCATCGCCAATATCTCGCTGCCCATCCCCTCCCTGATCCTGATCTCGACTCTGGGATATCGCTCCGCGTACCGGTGCAGGAATTCCGACAGCACGCTTTCGATGTGTTGCGGCGAGCCGGCGATCCTTAGGACCCCGGCATCTCCTTGACGAAGCAGCTGAGCCTGCTCCTTCAAGGAATTGACGCTGTTGAGCAGCAGACGGCAGCCCGCAATCAACTGCTCGCCTTCGCCGGTCAATAGAAGCCGGCGCCCGACGCGATCGAAGAGCTGCAAGCCGAGCTCCCGTTCGAGACCGATGATTTGCCTGGACAGAGCGGGTTGGGCGACACGCAACCGCAAAGCGGCTTTTGAGACCGTGCCGAGCTCGGCCACCGTCAAGAATGTGAGGGCCTGTTGAAGGTTCATGCCCGCTTATACCATTCGAGCATAAGGTTCGAGAAAATATATGTATTGGACGTATTTCGAAGCCTCGTGGAGAGTCCTGCCAGACTGCGGCTTACGGCATCGGCACTGGCATCGGAGGAAGCTCACATGAATTCTGGAGGCAAGATGGCTCTGGTCATGTTGAGTTGTACCGCTATCGGCGCTCTTGGCACCGAAGCACTGCATGGCGAAGCCAGGCCGCCCGCCTATCTGATCGGCCAAATCGAGGTCACCGACCCCGATGGTTATGCCAGGGAATATCTCCCGAAGGCGAAGGAGATCATCAAGGCGCATGGCGGCAAGCTGATCGCGGCTGCCGGCGCGGCGGCAACCGGTTCGCAGGTCGTTGCCGTCGATGGAGATCCACCCAAGCGCGTCGTCATCTACATGTATCCGAGCATGGAGGCGCTTTGGGCCTGGCGACACGATCCGGCCTACGTGCAGGTTCGGGCGGTCGGCGAGAAATACGCGAGGTACCACACATTTGCGGTCGAGGGCTCCGTCGCCAATTAGCCCTCATCACGCCGTCGGTCGCTGCGACCTGCAACGTGCGCCACCTAATTCCGAAACACCAGGCAGCGCCCGCCGACTGCCTCCAACCGGGCGCACAGCTGATTAGCTCGCTCACGGGTCGTCTCGGCGACCCGGAGCAGATACCAGGTGGCCGAGCCTGGCCCGGCCATGCGCGATCTCAGAACGAGCGGTGCGCGATCGCCGAGCACGGATGCAAATCGTTTCTGAAGTTGCTGGTAGTCGGCGAGTACGCGCGATTGCGACGGGCCGCCGGCCAATTGAAGTCCCCAGGACCCCCACGCAGCTTGCTGCGCGATTGTCGCGGACTCTCTTGGGCCCGCTGGAAGCGCCCGAACGAGCATGCCGCGCACGATGTCACCACAAGCCATGGCCGCATCGGTGTGGACCCGATCCTCAAGCGAGCCTTGCGCCCATTCCTCTGCGGACTTGCCGGTGATGATCCTGACATAGGCGCGCGTTTCGCCCGGCAGGCTTCCACGTCCCGCCAACCAATCCTGAACGCGCCGTGGACCACCATTATAGGCGGCCGCCGCAAGGCCGAGATTGCCGAACTGCGCGCGCAGCTCGCGGAGCCAGCGCGCGGATTCCTGCAAGGCAGGCAATGGCTCGAACGGGTCGGCCAGACCGCGCCACCGCGCAGTACCGGGCATGAACTGGGCGATCCCCTGGGCACCGGCCGAACTGACCGAGTTGGGATCGAAATTGCTTTCCTGCCAGATCAGCCGGACGAAGAAATCCGGCGGCAAGCCGTTCTCCAATGCAGCCTCCTCTAACGCCTTGCAGTACTGCTGTGGCCCATCGAGCTTTGGACGCAAAGCTGTCGGCGCCGGCGACGGAACGGATGACGATTGCTGATCGGACGCCGACCGATCGGCCTCAGCGTTGCGCACTCCGGCGTTGCTATCCGGACGAGACGTTTCTGTTTGCGATGTTTCTGTCTGCGCCGGCTCTGCGCGTTGCGCGCCGGGCGTGACCGCTGGATCGCCGGGAGGTTGGGCGCTTGCGACGGGGACGAACAGCAGCAGGCAAGCCGAGCCGATAGCCGCTGGCAAAATCGATCGATGAACCCGCCGCGGCCCGAAAATCGACTGCATAAAGCGATCATCAAATTGGATGCACTTGCGGAATCATATCATCGGCGCCGCCCGGGCGGCCAGAAAATTTGCTACCTAGCGGTTGGACAGGCTTCCAACGATCGACGCGCGGCGGGACAGTTCGATCCAGTTGCCATCGGGATCGAGGATCATGGAGATCCGTGCGACCTCGCCGAGCGTCACCGGCGCAAGGCCTTCCCGCACGCCCTTGGCGCGCAACTCGTCATGCACGGCGTCGATCTCGGCGACCTGCAGCGTGATGTAGCGCCAGCCGCGCGCACCCCGAACCGGATCGATGGTTGCGGCGCGATCTTCCCTGAGCAAGATCAGACTGTCGCCGAGGCGAAACGCCGGACCATCAGACCAGGACTGCTCGGCGAAGCCGAGGATGTCGCCGTAGAACCTGCGATGCGCGGCAAGGTCGCGCACCGCCATCACGACGCCGATCTGGGCGATGCCGTCATGTCCGGGCGGGACGAGGCAAACGCTGTTGCCGTCGGGGTCGGCCATGCGTTGCGGTGCGTCGACGCCGGCGCGCGCAATGATCAGCTCGCGATAGCCGCTCGGCGCCACATCCGGCAGCGGCTCGACATGATGGTTGAGCTTGATGACCGAACCTTGCGCGTCGTGCCGGTACTGTTTCTGCCCGCGGCGGATCGGCTGCACATGATCGAAGCGAAGTCCGGCCTCCTGCTGCCAGAACCGCAGCATCGGTTCGAGATCGTTGAAGGAAAGGCCGACGTCGATCACGTTCTTTGCCAGTTGCATCTGCTGCCGCCTTCGGATGAAGTGCACCACGATGGATTAGCTATGCGAGGATCAAGTCACCAACGCAAGCACCACGATCACTGTCGCAGGTCGGCCGGCCTGCCGGTGCACCTGCCTGAAACAGTCAATCCAGTGAGGACCGATATGCAAGCAGGCCTCGTTCAAACCTTTCGCGCTTTTGCGTACAATAATGCCTGGGCCAATCACCGCCTGCTCACGGCCTGCGCCGGTCTCAGCCAGGCGGAGTTCGCCGCCGCGCGGACCGGGTTCTTCCCGAGCCTGCAGGCGACGCTGAACCACATTCATGTCATCGATCTCTTCTACATTGATGCGCTCGAGGGCGGCTGGCTCGGGCCGAAGGCGTGGGCCAACGAGGTGCCCTACCCGTCAGTCGCCGCACTGAAAGACGCCCAGCGCGCGATCGATCAGCGGCTGATCATGCACTGCGATGCGCTGACGGCTGAGCGGCTCGATGATGTGGTGAAGATCAATCGCGACACGAGCGTGCAGACCGAGCGGCGCGACCGCCTCTTGATGCATCTGTTTCAGCACCAGATCCATCATCGCGGCCAGGCCCATGCGATGCTCTCGGAGACCACGGTGAAGCCGCCGCAGCTCGACGAATTCTTCGCCGCCGGCGAAGCCCCGCTCCGGGCAGCCGAGTTCAGGGATCTCGGCTGGAGCGAAGCCACCGTGTGGGGCGGCTGATGGTTCCGCCCGCCATCGGCGATGCGGTTCCTGATCCGGAACGAGGTCTTGAAACCCGGCGCCTCCACGCTCACCTCTTGTGAAACGTGGGGAACTCTATCAATGCCATTCGCCAATCACCGGGGCCAACGTATCCATTACACCGTCGAGGGATCCGGGCCGCTGATCGTGCTGCAGCACGGTCTCTTGCTCGACGCCGCGAGCTGGAAGCAATGCGGCGTGGTCGACGCACTTGCCGATCGCTTTCGTGTCGTCTGCGTCGATTCGCTCGGACATGGCCTGAGCGACAAGCCCGCCGATCCGGCGCTCTATAATCAGGCACAGCGCGCCGGCGACATCGTCGCCGTGATCGACGATCTCGGCGACGAGCGCGCCCATGTGGTGGGACACTCGATGGGCGGCTGGGTCGCGGTCGGCGTCGCCCGGTTTTTCCCGGCACGGCTGGCGTCGCTGGCGATCGGCGGCTGGGACTTCCTCACCGGACTGCCGCGCGGCAATGCCGGCCCACTGACCTATGGCGCCTTCATCACCTTTGCCCGCCGCACCGTGCCGGAGCTCGCCGAATGGGTGACGCCGGATCTCGAAGGCGGCGTGCGTGCCTGCTTCAATGCGCTCGGCCAGGTCGATGGCGCCAAGGACGCGGTGCTGTCCTCGCGCGTGCCGGTGCTGTTGTGGAACGGACAGGACGACGGACCCCATGCGCCGATGCAGCGCTTCGCCGCGGAGAACGGCCTCGATGCGATGTCGGTGCCCGGCGATCACCTCGGCGCGCTGTTTCAGCACGGCGCCGCGATCGGCCGGGGCATCGGCTCGTTCGTCGGGCGCGGCTAAAGCATTTAGGTCGAACAGCGCCCCCGACTCGGCTGTGCTCCTCTCCCCGCACGCGGGGCGAGGTGAAGCGTCCCGCGCTACGCCGGCTCCGGCATCCCTGAGAGCAGCTTGTCGAGCGTGATCGGATAGTCGCGCACGCGAACGCCGGTCGCGTTGTGGACCGCATTGGCGACCGCGGCGGCGACGCCGCAGATGCCGAGCTCGGCGACGCCCTTGGCCTTCATCGGCGATGAGATCGGATCGGTCTCGTCGAGGAAGATCATCTCCTGATGCGGGATGTCGGCATGGACCGGCACCTCATAGGCAGCAAGGTCGTGATTGATGAACAGGCCGTGCCGCTTGTCGACCACGAGATCCTCCATCAGCGCCGCCCCCACACCCATGGTCATCGCGCCGATCACCTGGCTGCGCGCCGCCTTCGGGTTGAGGATGCGGCCCGCCGCGCAGACCGCAAGCATCCGCCGCACCCGGATCTCCGCCGTGTCGGCATCGACGCCGACCTCGACGAAATGCGCGCCGAAGGTCGACTGCTGGTAGGTTTTCGCGAGATCGCCGTATTCGATGGCATCCTCCGCCACGAGGTCGCCGCCGCCGGCGGCCTGCGCCAGCGGCACGCTGCGATTGCCGGAGCGGACCACGCCGTCGGCAAACACCGCCTCCGCGGAATTGAAGCCGAGCTTCTGCGCAATGGCCTCGCGCAGCTTGGTACAGGCGGCATAGACGCCGGCGGTCGAATTGTTGCCGCCCCACTGCCCGCCCGAGCCGCAGGACACCGGAAAGTTGGAATCGCCGAGCCGCACCGCGACCTTCTCGAGCGGCACGCCCATCATCTCGGCCGCAGTCTGCGCGATGATGGTGTACGAACCGGTGCCGATGTCGGTCATGTCGGTCTCGACGGTCACGATGCCGTTCTGGTCCAGACGAACGCGGGCCGCCGATTTGGTCACGAGATTGTTCCGGAACGCCGCGGCGACGCCCATCCCGACCAGCCAGCGCCCATCGCGGACGGCGCCGGGTTTCGGATTGCGCTTGTCCCAGCCGAACCGCGCCGCGCCATCGCTCAGGCACTGCACCAGTTGCCGCTGCGAAAAGTGCCGCTCCGGATGCTCGGGGTCGACCTGGGTGTCGTTGCTGATGCGCAGCACGACCGGGTCGATGCCGAGCTTCTCGGCGAGCTCGTCGATCGCGATCTCGAGCGCCATCATGCCGGAGGCTTCTCCGGGCGCGCGCATCGCATTGCCCTCCGGCAGATCGAGCGCCGCAAGCCGCGTCGCCGTCATCCGGCTGGCGCCGGCATAAAGCAGCCGCGTCTGGCTCACCGCCATCTCGGGCTCGCCGTCCTTGACGTTGCCGGACCAGCTTTCGTGGCCGATCGCGGTGATCTTGCCGTCGCGCTCGGCGCCGATGCGGATGCGCTGGATCGTCGCCGGACGGTGCGTCGTGTTGTTGAACATCAGCGGACGTTGCAGCGCGACCTTGACCGGCCGGCCGGCCGCGCGGGCGCCGAGCGCGGCGAGCAGCACCTCGGCGCGCAGGAACAGCTTGCCGCCGAAGCCGCCGCCGATATAGGGCGACACCAGACGGACATTCTCCTTGGCGATGCCAAGCGTCTTCGCCATGTCCTCGGCGCCCCAGGCGATCATCTGGTTGGAGGTCCAGACCGTGAGCTTGTCGCCGTCCCAGGCCGCGATCGAAGCATGCGGCTCCATCATCGCGTGGCCCTGATCGGGCGTGGTGTAGGTGGCATCGAGTTGTACGGGCGCACCAGCGAAGGCGGCGGCGAAATCGCCGACGGCGGTATCGGCCGGGCCGCCGAATGATGGGTGCGGCGTGACGCCCTTGTCCCGCTCCGCGGCGAGATCGAACTTGCCGTCGCCCTTGACGTAGTCGATCCGGACCAGCTGCGCCGCGGCCCGCGCCTGCTCGAAGGTCCCGGCGACGACGACGGCGACGGCTTGGTGATAATGCGCGATCTCGGGCCCGCCGAGCAGCGGCGCCGCATTGCGCTCGCCCTTGCCGAGCTTGCCGGCGTTGTCCGCTGTGACGATGGCGAGCACGCCCGGTGCAGCCTTCGCCGCCTCGAGATCGATCGAACCGATCCGCCCCTTGCCGATCGCCGAACCGACCACGTAGCCATAGGCCTGGTTGGCCGCGACGTCGTGCCGCTCATAGGCGTAAGGCGCGGTGCCGGTGGTCTTCAGCGGCCCGTCGATCCGGCTGGTCGGGTGGCCGATCACCTTGAGCTGGTCGATCGGATTGAAGGTGGCGGGATGTTCAAAACGCATGATGTCAGGCCCTCTTCTTAAGCCCTGGATCTCAAGCCCTGGCCTCGCGCAGCACCGCCGCCAGCGTTCGCTCGGCGAGCGGCAGCTTGTACGCATTGTCCTTGGTCGGCTTGGCATCGGCGAACAGGCGCGCGGCGACGGCCTTGGCGCCGTCGGGCAATTCCGCCTCCGCCGCCTCGACGCGCCACGGCTTGTGCGCCACGCCGCCAAGCGCGACGCGGCCGGTGCCGTCGCGCTGCACGATCGCAGCAACCGAGACCAGCGCAAAGGCATAAGAGGCGCGGTCGCGCACCTTGCGATAGGCCTGCGCGCCGCCGACCGGTTTCGGCAGCACCACCGCGGTGATCAGCTCGCCCGGCTCCAGGCTGGTTTCGATCTCGGGGCTGTCGCCGGGCAGACGATGCAGCTCGGCGATCGGGATGCTGCGCGTGGTGCCGTCGGGCCGCACCGTCTCGACGACGGCGTCGAGCGCGCGCATCGCCACCGCCATGTCGCTCGGATGGGTCGCGATGCAGGCGTCGCTCACACCGACCACCGCATGCTGGCGGCTGAAGCCGCCGATCGCGGCGCAGCCGCTGCCGGGCTTGCGCTTGTTGCAGGGCAGATTGGTGTCGTAGAAATAAGGACAGCGCGTCCGCTGCAGCAGATTGCCCGCGGTCGTCGCCTTGTTGCGTAATTGGCCGGAAGCACCGGCGAGTAGCGCGCGCGACAGCACGCCGTAGTCGCGCCGCACGCGTATATCGGCGGCGAGATCGGTGTTGCGCACCAGCGCGCCGATCCGCAAGCCGCCGTCCGCGGTCTCCTCGATGCGGTCGAGCGCCAGGTCGTTGACGTCGATCAGATGCGCCGGCGTCTCGATCTCGAGCTTCATCAGATCGAGCAGATTGGTGCCGCCGGCGATGAACTTGGCGTTCGCGGTGCCGGCGGCGGCTGCGGCCGCCGCGCCCGGCGAGGCGGCGCGCTCATAGCTGAATGATCTCATGCGCTCCTCCCGGCGACCTCGCTGATCGCCTCGGCGATGTTGGAATAGGCGCCGCAGCGGCAGATGTTGCCGCTCATGCGCTCGCGGAGCTCGGCATTGGTCAGTCGCAGCGGCGCATTCAGATCCGCCGTGACATGGCTCGGGATGCCGGCCTTGACCTCGGCAAGCACTGCGACCGCCGAGCAGATCTG
This sequence comes from Bradyrhizobium sp. USDA 4502, assembly GCF_054063355.1. Classification (NCBI taxonomy): domain Bacteria; kingdom Pseudomonadati; phylum Pseudomonadota; class Alphaproteobacteria; order Hyphomicrobiales; family Nitrobacteraceae; genus Bradyrhizobium; species Bradyrhizobium sp. USDA 4502. The sequence continues at coordinate 1,006,575 of NZ_JBSSGF010000001.1, read as the reverse complement.
GCCCGGCGTGCAATAGCCGCATTGATAGCCATCATGCTCGACGAATGCCGCCTGCAGCGGATGCAACCCGTCCGGCGTGCCGAGCCCCTCGATCGTCGTGATCTCGTCGCCCTGATGCATCACGGCGAGCGTCAGGCAAGAATTGATCCGCCGGCCGTCGACGATCACCGTGCAGGCGCCGCATTGGCCGTGGTCGCAGCCCTTCTTGGTGCCGGTCAGATGCAGGTGCTCGCGCAGGGCATCGAGCAGCGTGGTCCTGGTGTCGAGCTCGAGCTGGTGGGTTTCGCCGTTCACGTCAAAGGATACTCTCGTCATCACGGGCGCTCCGGTCGGGGCAGATTGGGCGGCCGCAGGCGGCGGCGCGATCGACGACGCCGCAAGCGAGGCGGCTCCAACAATCAACAGATGGCGCCGCGATAGTTCCAAACGTCCGGAGATCTGCATGCCGCTGCTCTCCTCAAGTCAGCCGAGCGCGGAACCACGACAACAACGTGTCGAGGTCTGCTCGGCCTGTCAGCAAAGGGGGAATGCTGCGAACAGCGGAATGTTTCTCGCGGGGAAGTTAAACTCGTCGCGAGCGCCACAGCCGCTCCAGGGAGGCAGCGGCGCCATCAGGCGCGGGCGGCCTCCGCGGCAGTATCGCCGTGCGCGGCCGGCCTACGACCAATGTCCCCTGCCCGGAATCGCAAGATTCCGGTTATCTGCATTGCGCCGTTCTCATGCTCGCCCACGGGGAAAAGCGGCCCGGAACACGCTGGAGCTCTTGGGGCTTGCACCGGATCATGTAGGATGGCGGCACGACCTCCACCGGCGACGATGCCGGCCGACCCTGGGACCGCTCGATGACCGCGCATGTCATAGTGACCGACGAAGCCGCCACGCGCGTGATCCGGCTGCGCAGGCCCGAAAAGAAGAACGCGATCACCCAGGAGATGTTTCGCGCGATCAGCGACGCGATCGACAAGGCGCAGAACAATCCGAAGATCCGCTGCCTGATCATCACCGGCGGCTCCGGCGTGTTCACTGCGGGCAACGACATCGAGGACCTGCTCGCGCAGGGCACCTCGACCAGTGAGACGCCGCCGGCCTCCGACCTCGTCAAGTTCCTGTATTCGCTGGCCCACAATGTGAAGCCGATCATCGCCGCCGTCGACGGCGTCGCGATGGGCATCGGCACCACCATGCTGTTTCACTGCGACTATGTGCTCGCCAGCAAGACCGCGCTGTTCTCGACGCCGTTCTCCAATTTCGGCCTCGTGCCGGAAGGCGCCTCGAGCCTGTTGATGCCGCGCATGATGGGCCACCAGCGTGCCTTCGCGATGCTGGTGATGGGCCGCACCATGTCGGCCGACGACGCCCGCGTCGCCGGCTTCGTCAATACCGTGGTGGCGCCGGGGCATGCCGAGGTGGAGGCGCACAAGGTGGCGCGCGAGATCTGCGCGCTGCCGGCCGAGGCGGTGGCGATCTCGCGGCGCCTGATCCGGCTGCCGCCAGAGGACGTCACCCGCCGCATCGAGCAGGAGAACCATCTGTTCAGCGAACGGATGCGCTCCGAGGAAGCAGTCGAGGCGTTCAAGGCATTCATGGCTCGCCCGAAGGATTGAAACGAAGCGTCGCAATATTGTAGTGGCGCGGCGCCATGATCCCGTGCTCCATGGACAGGTCATGAGACAGCCCCGCCTTTCCCCTCTCGCCGCGCTCTGCGCGTTCGGACTGGCCGCAGCAAACCCCTGCCCGGCGCAGGCCGCGGAGCCGGTGAGCCTGCGCATTCTCGCGATCAACGATTTCCACGGCTATCTGCGGCCGCCGCCGGGTGGCATCCGCATCACCGACCCCGCTGACGCGACCAGGAAGATCATGGAGCCCGCCGGCGGCGCCGAGCGGATGGCCACCGTCGTCAAGCAGCTGCGCGAGGGCCACAAGAACAACATCTTCGTTGCGGCCGGCGACCTGATCGGCGCGAGCCCGTTCCTGTCGGCGATGTTTCACGACGAGCCGACCATCGAGTCGCTCTCGCTGATGGGGCTTGCGATCTCCTCGGTCGGCAATCACGAATTCGACGAGGGCAAGGACGAGCTGCTGCGGATGCAGAATGGCGGCTGCCATCCGATCGACAAATGCCAGGGGCCGCACCCGTTCACAGGAGCCAAATTCCGCTATCTCGCCGCCTCCACGATCGAGAAGGCGACCGGCAAGCCGGTGTTTCCGCCCTACGAGATCAAGCAATTCGACGGCATTGCAGTGGCCTTCATCGGGCTGACGCTGAAGAACACCCCGAACCTGGTGTCGCCGGCCGGCGTCGCGAGCCTCGACTTCCGCGACGAGGCCGAGACCGTCAATGCGCTGGTCCCCGAGCTGAAGGCGAAGGGCGTCGAGGCGATCGTGGTGCTGATCCACGAAGGCGGCTTTCCGACCGGCGACTATAATGAATGTCCAGGGATCTCCGGGCCGATTGTCGACATCGTCAAGAAGTTCGATCGCGCGGTCGACGTCGTGGTCTCCGGCCACACCCACCAGGCCTATGTCTGCGAGATCGACGGACGGCTCGTCACCTCCGGCGACAAATACGGCACCCTGGTCACCGCGATCGATCTTCAGCTTGATCCGAACAGCCATGACGTGATCAGCGCCAGGGCCGCCAACACCATCGTGCGGATCGCCGGCACGGCCAAGGATCCCGAGCAGAGCGCGCTGCTGGAATCCTACGACCGGCTGGCCGCGCCGATCGCGAGCCGCGCGGCAGGCTCGGTCACCGAAACGCTGTCGCGTACACCTGCCGAAACTGGCGAGAGCCCGCTCGGCGACATCGTCGCCGATGCACAGCTGCTTGCAACCAGCGCTGAACCGAATGGCGGCGCGGTGATCGCCTTCACCAATCCCGGCGGCGTGCGCACCGACATCGTCAAGCGCGAGGACGGCGCGGTGACCTATGCCGATATCTTCGCAAGCCAGCCGTTCCGCAACCAGCTGGTGACGATGACGCTGACCGGCAAGCAGCTCAAGGACGCGCTGGAGCAGCAATGGGCCGATCCGAAGCGGCCGCGCGCCCTCCAGGTCTCGAACGGGTTCTCCTATGCGTGGGATGCGAGCAAGCCCGATGGCGCGCGCATCATCGCCGCACGGATGTCGCTGGACGGCAAGCCGATCGACCCGGCCGCGAGCTACCGCGTCACCGTGAACAATTATCTCGCCGAGGGCGGCGACGGCTTCACGGTGTTCAAGCAAGGAACCGCGCAGCAGTTCGGCATCTACGACGTCGATGCGCTCTATGCCTACTTCAAGGCCAACAGCCCGGTAGGCCCAACGGCAGGCAAGCGGATCGAGCGGATCAATTGAGCGAGGTCTAGGGGTGGCGTACGCAGCTCCTCACGTCATTACGAACGGAGCGAACCAATCCATTGTCTCCGAGCATGCGGCGGCATGGATTGCTTCGCTCCGCTGGCAATGACGCGGAAAACACCCCGGCTTTGGAAGGACGGGAACAGGGATGATGTCGGCCCTTTCCGGAACGCCGCTAACGGCCTAGATTAGGGCCTGCTCTTGCATGATCTTGGTCGGAAAACCGCTGCGCACTTTTCCGGATCATGCGCCCTCGCACGCGCATCGATTGCGCCGGGAATTTGCATGACACTGCTTCTGACGCATTCCGCCTGTCTCGACCACCTGACGCCTCCCGGACATCCCGAACGCCCGGACCGGCTGCGGGCGGTCGCCGAGGTGCTCGGCGAGGATCGCTTCAAGGCGCTGGTGCGCGATTCCGCGCCGGAAGGCGACCTCGACACCGTGCTGCTCTGTCACGGCGAGCACTATGTCGGCGAACTCCGCCACATCGCGCCGACCTCGGGCATGATCTATATCGACGGCGACACTTCGATGTCGCCGGGCACCTGGGAAGCGGTGATGCGCGGCGTCGGCGGCGCGGTGGCCGCCACCGATGCGGTGATGGAGGGCAAGCATCAAAACGCGTTCGTCGCGGTGCGCCCGCCCGGGCACCACGCCGAGAAATCGACGCCGATGGGCTTCTGCTTCTTCGACAATGCCGCGATCGCCGCCCGCCACGCGCAGCGCAAATACGGCATCAAGCGCGCCGCAATCATCGATTTCGACGTCCATCACGGCAACGGCACGCAGGATATCTTCTGGGCCGACCCGACCGTGATGTATTGCTCGACGCACCAGATGCCGCTGTTCCCAGGCACTGGGGCCGCCGGCGAGCGTGGCGAGCACGACACTGTCGTCAACGCGCCGCTGGCGCCCGGCGACGGCGGCGCCAAGTTCCGCTCCGCTTTCGAGAACCTGATCCTGCCGCAGCTGGAGAAGTTCTCCCCCGAACTTATCGTCATTTCGGCGGGCTTCGACGCGCATCACCGCGATCCCTTGGCCTCGATCAACCTGACGGGCGAGGATTTCGGCTGGGTCACGCGCAAGCTGATGGATCTCGCCGACAAGAGCGCCGGCGGCCGCGTCGTCTCCGTTCTGGAAGGCGGCTACGACCTGCAGGGCCTGAAAGAGTCGGTGGCATCTCACGTCACCGCATTGATGGACGGGTAAATCCCCGCCACAATACGCCCGCAAAAATTCGATTGATTCTGCGCCGGGGCGAGCATGGCCTGCGACAGGTCATGTTTGGACGACAAGATCAGGTTGCGATCTGATCCACGCAATCGGGAACGCAAGAATGGCCGAGAACACCCAAGCCGACGTGAAGAAGCTCTCCTTTGAACGCGCGATCGAGGAACTCGAATCGATCGTCAAGCGGCTCGAGGACGGCAAGGTCCCGCTTGAGGAATCGGTCGCGATCTATGAGCGCGGCGAGGCACTGAAGCGGCGCTGCGAGGAATTGCTGCGCCAGGCCGAAGCCCGCGTCGACAAGATCACCACCGACGCCTCGGGCCAGCCGACCGGCACCGAGCCGCTCGACGTGCAGTAGCGGCGCCGCCGCCTACCTCGATCGTGCGGCGCGATGTCCGCCACGGCGGGCAATTGTTGCTGTGCATTTCCAGCCACCCGTAAACCCCCGGGGCTACCCGCGGGGGTCGGGTACGGCTGCGAATCAGGCCGAGCCGCCCCGGCCGGCTGCCGCCAAATTAGGCGAATTGGAACCCGGCTCCCGCCCGGCTATTGAAAAGACTAGGGTTTTCAGCGCACCGCATAGGAACCCTGCGCCCCCTATCGGGTTGGCTTTGGCTGCGGCTTTGGTGTAATGCTTCCAGTTCTATGGGCATTTGAGAGTGGCGGGCAGCCCGACTTTTCGGGCGGCATGCATCTCAAATGGTTCGACAAAACTGAACCGGGACGGGTGAAGAGCGACCAAGGTGATGCATATCACGTGGTCCAATCCGGAGTGAATCTAGGCTTACAACCAGGCACCGGCCTGCCGGGGCGGCACCCAGTGTCTGGCATTCGCTGCGCGGTGTGCGCGCCATCCCATCTCGCGTCGGGCGGTTCGTTCCGACAGGCAAAAATTGGAAATTCGCTGTGACCACATTTAGTAAGACGCCGCTTCTTGACACTATTCACACGCCGGATGACCTGCGCAAGCTGAAGGTCGAGCAGGTGCAGCAGGTTGCCGACGAGCTGCGCCAGGAAACCATCGACGCGGTGTCGGTGACCGGCGGCCATTTCGGCGCCGGCCTCGGCGTGGTCGAACTGACCACCGCCATCCACTACATCTTCGACACCCCGCGCGACCGCCTGATCTGGGACGTCGGCCACCAGGCCTACCCGCACAAGATCCTGACCGGACGCCGCGACCGCATCCGCACGCTGCGCACCGGCGGCGGCCTCTCCGGCTTCACCAAGCGCACCGAAAGCGACTACGATCCGTTCGGCGCCGCGCACTCCTCGACCTCGATCTCGGCCGGCCTCGGCATGGCCGTGGCGCGCGATCTCTCCGGCGGCAAGAACAACGTTATCGCCGTGATCGGTGACGGCGCGATGTCGGCGGGCATGGCCTATGAGGCGATGAACAACGCCGGCGCGATGAACTCGCGCCTGATCGTGATCCTCAACGACAACGACATGTCGATCGCGCCGCCCGTCGGCGCGATGAGCGCCTATCTGTCGCGCCTCTACTCCGGCAAGACCTACCGCTCGCTGCGCGAGGCCGCCAAGCAGATCAACAAGCGCCTGCCGAAGATCCTCGCCAACCGCGCCAACCGCGTCGAGGAATATTCCCGCGGCTTCATGATGGACGGCGGCACGCTGTTCGAGGAACTCGGCTTCTACTATGTCGGCCCGATCGACGGTCACAATCTCGACCATCTGCTGCCGGTGCTGAAGAACGTCCGCGACATGGAGACCGGCCCGATCCTGGTTCACGTCGTGACCCAGAAGGGCAAGGGCTACGGCCCGGCCGAAGCCTCCGCCGACAAGTACCACGCCGTGGTCAAGTTCGACGTCGCGACCGGCACCCAGGCCAAGGCCAAGCCGAATGCGCCGGCCTACCAGAACGTGTTCGGCCAGAGCCTCGTCAAGGAAGCCGAGAAGGACGACAAGATCGTCGCCATCACCGCGGCGATGCCGTCAGGCACCGGCGTCGATATTTTCAACAAGGCGTTCCCGGACCGCACCTTCGACGTCGGCATTGCCGAACAGCACGCGGTGACCTTCGCTGCCGGCCTCGCCACCGAAGGCTACAAGCCGTTCTGCGCGATCTACTCGACCTTCCTGCAGCGCGGCTATGACCAGGTGGTCCATGACGTCGCGATCCAGAGCCTTCCGGTTCGCTTCGCGATCGACCGCGCCGGCCTGGTCGGCGCCGACGGCGCGACGCACGCGGGTTCGTTCGACAATGCGTATCTCGGCTGTCTGCCGAACATGGTGATCATGGCCGCCGCGGACGAGGCGGAACTTGTCCACATGGTGGCGACGCAGGTTGCGATCAACGATCGTCCGAGCGCGCTGCGCTATCCGCGCGGCGAAGGCCGCGGCATCGAGATGCCGGAAGTCGGCGTTGCCCTGGAGGTCGGCAAGGGCCGCATCATCCGCGAGGGCAAGAAGGTCGCGCTGCTGTCGTTCGGCACCCGTCTCGCCGAGTGCGAGAAGGCGGCCGACGAGCTCGCCGCCCACGGTCTCTCCGCCACGATCGCCGACGCGCGCTTCATGAAGCCGCTCGACGAAGAAATGATCATGAAGCTCGCGCGCGACCATGAGATCCTGATCACGATCGAGGAAGGCTCGATCGGCGGCTTCGGCTCGCATGTCATGCAGTTCCTGTCGGACAACGCCATGCTCGACAGCGGCATGCTCAAGTTCCGCTCGATGATCCTGCCCGACGTGTTCCTCGACCACGACACGCCGGCGGCGATGTATGCTCGCGCCGGTCTCGACGCCAAGAGCATCGTTGCCAAGGTGTTCGAAACCCTCGGCAAGGACTACAAGGCCGAGACCGTCAAGCTCGCCTGATCGTGACGGGCGGCGCTCACTGGAGCATTTTCGGTTCTGATTGAATCAGAACCGAAGCTCCAGGTTCTCGCTCGAAAACGCACCAGCCCCGGCAAGTCCATGAAGATCTATCTGGCAGGTCCTGACGTGTTCCTGCCGGATGCCGTGGAGATCGGCCGCCGCAAGGCGGAGGTTTGCGCCTATCACGGGCTGACCGGGCTGTATCCGCTCGACAACAGCATCGATCCCACCGCCGCCGGCGTCTCGCTCACCATCTTCAAGAGCAACGAGGCGATGATGGAGTCTGCCGACGCCATCATCGCCAACTTGACGCCGTTTCGCGGCCCCAGTGCCGACGCAGGCACGGTTTACGAACTCGGCTACATGGCGGGACGCGGCAAACTGTGCCTCGCCTATTCCAACGATCCCACGTCCTACGCCAATCGCGTGGCGCGGCTCAGCCAGGTCGTGCCGGCATCCGACGGACGCCTGATCGACGCGGAGGGGCTGACGGTGGAAGAGTTTGGATTGCCGGACAATCTGATGATGATGCACGCGCTCGACCTGCACGGCAGCCCGCTGGTGACCCCGCGCGAGCCGTCGGCCGACCTATGGCACGACCTCACCTCCTTCGAGGCCTGCGTGCGGCTCGCTGCCGCGCAGCGCCGGCAGGCGGCGAAGTGACCAGAGCGGGCGACAACGACGCATCTTCCGGCAAGCGCATCGACGTGCTGCTGGTGGAACGCGGCCTGTTCGAAAGCCGGGCCCGGGCGCGCGCCGCCATCGACGCCGGCCGCGTCACCGCCGACGGTAAGCAGATCGCGAAGGCGTCCGAGATCGTCGCACCGGGCGCGGCACTCTCGGCCGAGCCGGCGCATCCCTATGTCTCGCGCGGCGGCGTCAAGCTCGCCGGCGCGCTCGAGCACTATCCGATCGACGTCGAGGGCCATGTCTGCCTCGATGTCGGCGCCTCGACCGGCGGCTTCACCGAAGTGCTGCTCGCCAACGGCGCAAGCCTCGTGTTCGCCATCGATGTCGGCCACGGCCAGCTGCATCCCTCGCTGCAGGGGCATCCGAAGATCGTCTCCATGGAGGCGACCGACATCAGGAGTTTCGAGGGCAAGCGCCTGCCGGCGCGGCCCGACATCGTGGTGATCGACGTCAGCTTCATTTCGCTGAAGCTGGTGCTGCCGGTGGCGCTGTCGCTGGCGGCCGCCCCGATGCATCTTTTGGCACTGATCAAGCCGCAGTTCGAGGCGGCGCGCAAACACTCCAAGCGCGGCATCATCCGCAACGCGATGGTGCACCAGGAGATCTGCGACGACATCGCCGCCTTTGCCGCCTCGCAGGGCTGCACCGACATCCAGGTGTTCCCGTCCTCGATCCCGGGCGGCGACGGCAATATCGAATTCTTCCTCGGCGCGCGCCGTGGCTGAGCTTCTCACCATCGACCATGTCGGCCACCGCGGCGACGGCGTCGCGATCGAGGGATCGCAATCGATCTTCGTGCCCTATGCGCTGGCCGGCGAAACGGTCGAGGTCGACGACGTCCCGGGCAACCATCCCGATCGGCGGCGGCTGCTGCGGGTCGCGCGGGAAAGTCCCGAGCGCATCGCACCGTTCTGTCCGCATTTCGGCGTGTGCGGCGGCTGCGCGATCCAGCACTGGAACGACGAAGGCTACCATGCCTGGAAGCGCAACATCGTGGTCGAGACGCTGGCGCAGGCGAAGATTGCGGCGGACGTCACAGCGCTGGTCGATGCCCATGGCGCAGGCCGTCGCCGCATCACGCTGCACGGGCGCATGGGCACCCATGACGTCCTCAAGGTCGGCTACGCCGCGGCAGGTTCGCACGACATCATCCCGGTCGATCGCTGCCCGATCCTCGATCCTGCGCTCGACGGCGCGCTTGAGGCGGCCTGGGCCACCGCCGAGCCGCTGACCGCGATCGGCAAGCCGCTCGACATCCAGGTCACCGCAACCGTCAACGGCCTCGACATCGACGTGCGCGGCTCCGGCGCGCTGCCGACCAGCCTGATCACCACTCTGTCGCGCGTCGCGCAGAAGCACCGGCTGGCGCGGCTAACACGCCACGGCGAGCTGGTGCTGCAGCGCGGCTCCCCCGAGATCGCGATCGGAAAGGCGAAGGTCGTGCTGCCGCCCGGCTCGTTCCTGCAGGCGACCGTCAGGGGCGAGGAGACGCTGGCCGCGCTGGTTCGCGAGCATTGCGGACGCGCCAAGCATATCGCCGACCTGTTTTGCGGCGTCGGTCCGTTTGCGCTGCGCCTCGCGGAGAAGGCGCGGATCGCAGCCTTCGACAGCGACACGGGTGCGATCACCGCGCTGCAGAAGGCCGCGCAATCGACGCCGGGGCTGAAGCCGCTCAAGGCCGAGGCGCGCGACCTGTTCCGCCGCCCCTTGATGCCGCAGGAGTTGCGCGACTACGACGCCGTCGTGTTCGATCCGCCGCGGCAGGGCGCGCAGGCGCAGGTCACCCAGCTGGCGGCGAGCAAGGTGCCGGTGATCGTCGCGGTGTCCTGCAACGCCGCGACGTTTGCGCGCGACGCGAAAATCCTGATCGACGGCGGCTACAAGATCGCAGCCGTCACACCGGTCGATCAGTTCCGCCACACGGCGCATGTCGAGCTGGTGGCGCGGTTCGCGCGCTGACAGGACGGAGCGGCTATCGCTGAGCGCGGGCAGTCTCGCTATAGTCTGCGCTCCATGTCCGACGATCCGCTGCTCGCACGCATCATCCCCGTTATCGCCGCCGTATCGGGCGTCGCCGCCATCGTACTCGGCGGCTCGCGGGCGCGCGGCACGGCGCATGACGCCTCCGACACCGATATCGGCCTCTACTATCGGGATGGCGCCGCGCCGGATATCGATCGGCTGCGCGAAGCTGTAACGGGTCTGGTCGACGATCCTGCTGCTGCGCATGTCACGCCGGTCGGCGAATGGGGATCGTGGATCGTCGGCGGCGCCTGGCTCACGATCGGCGGCCGCAAGGTCGACCTGCTCTACCGCAGCATCGATCAGGTCTCCGCTGTCATCGATGCTTGCCGGAACGGCGAGATCGGCATGCACTACCAGCCAGGCCATCCGCACGGCTTCTGCTCGGCGATCTGGATGGGCGAGGTCGCGCTGTGCCGTGCGCTGCACGATCCCGACGGCCTCGTCGCGGCGCTGAAGGCAAGGACCGCGCCCTACCCGCCGGCCCTGCGCGATGCGCTGATCCGGCGCTTTCAATGGGAAATCCTGTTCAGCATCGAGAATGCCGAGCTTGCTCTGCCGCGCGGCGACAGCACGCATATCGCGGGCTGCGCCTATCGCGCGCTAACCTGCATCGCACAGGTGCTGTTTGCGCTGCACGGGCAGTATCTGATCAACGAAAAAGGCGCGCTGGCGCAGGCCGCGAATTTTCCGGTGACGGTTCGCGGCCTCGCTGGCCGCGCCGCGGAGGTCTGGCGGCAGATCGGCGCGACCGAGCATGCCGCCGCGTTGCAAACGTTGCGTTTACTGGAAAACGAGCTTGAGAAGCTGTTGCTCAATACCTAGCCGTATTGCAAAATGCGCTACGCGACTATAGATTATTCGCGATGGAGTAGTCTCCGATGCCCCGGACCGTCCGACACAAAGATCACCCGCTTTCGATGCGGCTGCCCGACGCCGACATCGCCATCATCGACAGGGCGGCAACGCTGCGCGGCCGCTCGCGAACGGATTTCGTCCGCGAGGCGGCCGTGCGCGCCGCCGAGGATGTCTTGATGGAAACGGTCCCGATCCGCATGAGCTCCGCAGGTTTCAAGGCCTTCATGACGGCGATGGCCGGACCTGCCAAACCCGTACCGGAGATGCAGGAGCTGCTTCGGCGTGCCGCACCGTGGGAGAAGTCCGGTTCGAAGAAGAGGAGCTGAGGCTTGGCCATTTCGGGGCCCGAGCCACTGACGTCGGCGCACGCTGTAGCGTCATTCTCTTGTGGCAAGTCGTCGCTCGACCGCTGGCTGAAGACGCGGGCGCTCTCAAATCAGGAGAAAGGCTTCACCGCGGTTCTGGTCGTCCACGAAGGTAATCGCGTGGTTGGCTACTACGGCCTCGCGCCGACCGCGATTGTACCGACGAGCCTGCCGCGTTCGATCCGAGCCGGTCAACCGCCCGATCCCGTACCCTGCCTGCTGTTGGGGCAACTTGCGACGGACCTGAACTGGATTGGAAGGGGAGTCGGCACCGGCCTGCTCAAACACGCGCTGCAACGCTGCGTTACCGCCGCTGGATTGATTGGCGGCCGAGCATTGATCGTGAATGCCGTGGATGCTGAGGCGGCGACTTTTTGGCAACGACGTGGATTCATACCGTCCAAAGATGATCCGCTGATCCTGTTCCGATCGATCGCAGATATCGCGGCCTCGTTGTAACCGCCGCTACCGCCCCCAGCGGTCCTGCCAGATTTTCTCGCCGATCAGGCAATTGACCCGCGGCTCCTTCTCGGCGGTCCGCATGATCGGGCGCTCGGGGGTGCGGCCGGCGACTTCGAGCAGCAGCTTGGTGCGGATCGCCTCCTTGAACTTCTCACGATCCTTGATCGTCACCACGAAGGAGCCCGGTCCGCCGATCACGCAGTCCTCGTAGTAATAGTCGAGATTCTCGATATCCATCGTCGAGTAGGACGGTTCCTTCACCATGATCGGCAGACCGTTGATGACGATGCCCTTGTCGAGCGCCGCGTCGCGCGCGGGCGTGATCGGCGTGCCGTTGTTGTTGGGCCCGTCGCCGGAAATATCGATCACGCGGCGCAGGCCGCGATGCGGATTCTCGTCGAACATCGGGATCGCGAAATAGATCGCGCCGGAGATCGAGGTCCGCGAGGCGCGGCGCACCGGTGTCTTCATGATCTCGGCGGCGACCGCATCGGCGGATTCAGGGCCGTCGATCACCCGCCAGGGGATGATGATCTTCTGATCGTTGGAGGCGGCCCATTCGAAATAGGTGATCGAGATCTTGCCGTTCGGACCGGCCTTCAGCGCCTGCAGGAAATCCTTGGAGACGATCGCCTGCGCATAGCCCTCGCGCTGGATCGCGAGCTCGTCCATGTCCATCGAATAGGAAACGTCGACAGCGATGATCAACTCGATGTCGACGCTCGGTGTGGATTCCTTTTCAGCCAGGCGATGGCCGGGCTGGGTTCCCGGGCCGGGCGCGGCAACACCGGCCACATCGCCGCTGGCCAACATGCCCGCGACAAGCACCGCTCCGATCGAGACATACCAGCGCATTGCGGCCCTCCCGTCGTATGAGTGTCATGGTGACACGCAATTCAGGCGGCGAAAAGCGCAGATATCAGCTGTCCTTCACATTCAGGTTAGACGTCCACGTTCAAGTCAGACTTGGCTTGCCTCGAATGCGGCAACGCGCGCCGTGCCGTTGCCGCAATGACGGCGTGCAAATCGAACGGTTCCAAGGCGCGCCTGAAGACGGTATTCTTACGGACAATCGCGAGGGAGTGCGATGCCGGATACCGTCGTCAAGCCGAAAACCAGGACGAAGACCAAGGTCGAGCGGCCACGCCTGCACAAGGTGATCCTGGTCAACGACGACTACACGCCGCGCGAATTCGTCGTCACCGTGCTGAAGGGTGAATTCCGCATGACCGACGACCAAGCCTACAAGGTGATGCTGACTGCGCACCAGCGCGGCGTCTGCGTCGTCGCTGTCTTCACCAGAGACGTCGCCGAGACCAAGGCGACGCGGGCCACTGACGCCGGCCGCGCCAAGGGCTATCCGCTGCTGTTCACCACCGAGCCCGAGGAATAGCGCGCCAGCGCCAGATTGCCACAGGCCTTGCCGCCAATTTTAGCGATCGCGGCGACCGGTGCTTTAGGGATCGCATGGCATGAACGCGGCATGTCCGTGGCGCTGCGCCAACAACTGTCCCTGCGGAAGACCCGCCCGGAGACCTCGTTCGGGCCATTTCGCCCGTTGCCCGCCCTGCCCTGGCTCATCATGGCGGCGGCGCTGCGGATCGTCGGCTACGGCAATCTCGGCCTGATCGTGCCCGCGCTGGCGCTGGCCAACGCTTGCGTGCTGCTCGCCTTCTTCGCGACGGCACGGGACTCGATCCAGGCTTCCGGAGGCCGATCATCGCTCGGCGAATTGACGCTGGCCGAACAGATCAGACTGTCGCTGTCGATCCTGTGGCGGATCGTGCTCGTGATGATCGTGGCGTCACTCGGCACCGCCGCGATCGGCTTCTCGTCGTTTGCACCGTATCTGTTGTCGGGCCTCGACGGCATGGCCTTCGATCAGGTCACCCATATCGGCCGGTTCTGGAGTGCGGCGATCGCGGCGCTGGTGCTGCTGATCATCGTCAATGCGGAAGGCAATGGCGGTCGCGTCGCGCTGTTTGCCGCCGTCAAGGACCTTGGCCGGCACGCGCTCTGGCTTGGCGCGGCGATGCTCGTGCTAGGCACGATCAACGTTGCGCTGGGCTACGGGCAAGCGCTTGTGCGCACCGCAATCTGGCACTTCTGGCAAATCTCGATGGTGGACCAGCCGCTCAAGAACCTTATCTACGTCGTCTTCATCTTCAGCTTCGCGATGCTGCGACTGTGGATCACGCTGACGATCCTGACCTTCGGTCTGAAGCAGTCCTACGCCCGCCACCGCTAGCTCGCAGCAGCGACCGGCGCCTCATCGAATAAGCCATAGACCCGTTCGGCCTTCGCAAATCCCGCGATCGGAAACTCGCCGAGATCGCTCCAGCCGCCGTCGCTGATGCCGGCGAAGCGCTCCGAGGCCACCACGGTGCGGCCGAGACGGCCGGCGATCTTCTCCAGCCGCGCGGCGAGATTGACCGCCGGACCGATGCAGGTGAAGTCGAGCCGGTTGCCGCCGCCAATATTGCCGTAGAGCACGCGCCCGAGATGCAGCGCGAGGCCGAAGCGGAAGCGTTCGACGGCATCGCCATTGGCGAATTGCAGCGCCTCGACGCCGGCGCGGGACGCGCGCGCGGCTTCCAGCACGCGTGAGCAGACCTGCACCTCGTCGCCGAGATATTCGTCGACCGGGAACACCGCGAGCAGGCCGTCGCCCATGAATTTGAGCACCTCGCCGCCATGGTCGCGGATCGCGGTGACCTGGCAATCGAAGTAGAGGTTGAGGATCTCCACGACAGTCTCGGCCGGCAAGCGGTCCGACAGCGCGGTGAAGCCGCGCAGGTCCGACAGCCAGATCGCGGCATCCATCGTATCGGCATGGCCGCGCCGGATCTGGCCGCCCATGATGCGCTCGCCGGCACGGTTGCCGACATAGGTGTCGAGCAAGAGCGAGGCGGTGCGGCGCAGGGTGATGATTTCGATATAGCGCGCCAATGGCACGGCGATCAACCGGATCGCATCGAGCTGCTCGTCGGTGAAGCCGCCCGGCTGCCTGGTGGTCCAGCTCGAGGCATTGACGAAGCCGTCGGTATAGACCAGCGGCACGGCGATGTAGTCGGTGACGCCTTCGGCCTGCAGGTCCACGACGATCGGAAACCGGGCGCTTGCGGGATCGTCGAGCCGCGCGCGCACTTCAACGCCCTGCCTGAACACGGTCGACAGCGGGCTGACGGCAAATTCCGGGGAGTCCAGGATGTTGTGATCGACGGTGCCGGTTTCGACCTCCGCGCCGGGCTTCCAGAAGAAATGGCGGCCATAGATCTCCGGATGCAGCGTGCGCACGAAGACGCCGATGCGCCACAGCGGCAGGCCGGCCCGCACCAGCCGCTCGCAACATTCCGCCATCATCTGCGGCGGGGTCGGCGCCGACCGCGCGCCGCCGATCATCCACTCGATGATGTCCCGAAGCTCCGACGCGTTCATGGCATTCCCCCAGGGCGGTCTGGCGACCGCCACTATATAAGGGATCAGCGCCCGGTCTGCCCGCGGTCGCGCAGAAAATGATCGGCCAGCACGCAGGCCATCATGGCCTCGCCGACCGGCACCGCCCGGATGCCGACGCAGGGGTCGTGGCGGCCCTTGGTCAGGATGTCGGTATCCGCGCCCTTGCGGTCCACGGTCCGGCGCGTGGTCAGGATCGAGGAGGTCGGCTTGACCGCAAAGCGCACCACCACCGGCTGCCCGGTCGAGATGCCGCCGAGGACGCCGCCGGCATGGTTGGACAGGAAACGCGTTCCGTTGTTGCCGGTCCGCATCTCGTCGGCGTTCTCCTCGCCCGACAATTCGGCGGCGCCGAAGCCGGCGCCGATCTCGACGCCCTTGACCGCGTTGATGCTCATCATCGCCGCCGCCAGGTCGCTGTCGAGTTTGGCGTAGATCGGTGCGCCGAGCCCGGCCGGCACGCCCTCGGCGACGACCTCGATGACGGCGCCGATCGAGGAGCCGCTCTTCCTGATGCCGTCGAGATAGCTTTCGAAGAACGCCGCCTTGTCCTTGTCGGGACAAAAGAACGGATTGTTCGCAATCTCGTCCCAGTCCCACTTCTCGCGGTCGATCTTGTGCGGCCCCATCTGCACCAGCGCGCCGCGCACCTTCACCTCGGGCAGCACCTTGCGCGCGATCGCACCGGCCGCGACGCGGGTCGCGGTCTCGCGCGCGGAGGAGCGTCCGCCGCCGCGATAGTCGCGCAGGCCGTATTTCGCTTCATAGGTGAAGTCGGCATGGCCGGGCCGGAACTTGTCCTTGATCTCGGAATAATCCTTCGAGCGCTGGTCGGTGTTCTCGATCAGCAGCGCGATCGGCGTGCCGGTCGTCACCTGCGCGCCGGTTTCCGGATGCGCCATCACGCCGGACAGGATCTTCACCGCATCCGGCTCCTGGCGCTGGGTGGTGAAGCGCGACTGGCCGGGGCGGCGGCGGTCGAGGTCGTGCTGGATCTCCTCCACGGTCAGGGGGATCAGCGGCGGGCAGCCGTCGACGACGCAGCCGATCGCGACCCCATGGCTCTCGCCGAAGGTCGTGACGCGGAACATATGGCCGAAAGTATTGAAGGACATGGCGTGTCGTAACGCGCAGAGGCAGCGGGGTCAAACAGCCAGGCTGTCATTCCGGGGCGATGCGGAGCATCGAACCCGGAATCTCGAGATTCCCCGGGGCTCAATTGCGCCCCTGAGGTTCGCTTCGCGCCCCCGGAATGACAGTGCGAGTTAACTATGCTTCCGCAGGCCCGCCGCGCCGAACACATAAACCGCCCCCTGCTCGATATAGAGCTCGGCGGCCGAGGCCGGCGTCTCGAAGCCGAGCGCCACCATCAGCGCCCGCGCCGTACCGCCATGGGCAACCGCGACTGTGTCTGCCGTCACCGAGCGATACCAGTCGGTCATCCGCACCTGGACGTCGACATAGCTCTCGCCGCCCTCCGGCGACACCGTCCACTTCTCGGCCAGGCGGCGGGCATACAGCACGGGGTCCGCAGCCTGCGCCTGCGCCAGCGTCGAGCCTTCCCACGTCCCGTAGCCGATCTCGCGCAACCGCGCGTCGAGGGCGTAGTCGCCCGGCGGCAGGCCAAGCTCGGCACGCACCAACTCCATGGTCGCCCGCGCCCGGATCAGCGGGCTTGCGACGAACGGCAGCGTCGTCTTGTCACGGCCGTCGCGCGCGAGGAGATCGCCGAGGATGCGCCCGGCATGCGCCGCCTGGGCGCGGCCGCGCTCGTTGAGGGCGATGTCCTGCACGCCCTGGAGCCGGCCTTCGGCGTTCCACGCGGTCTCGCCGTGGCGGATGTAATAGATCGTCGGTACCGGCATTCCCGTAACGGCTGGTCCCTGCTGCGCGAGAGGTCGGCCGCCTCAAGGCTTCCACGCTTCGAATTTTTTCGGCTCGGAGGTACACCAGCACTTCGGCCGGCGACAAGCCCAAATCGGCCGCAGCTTGGGCGGTATGCGCGCAGATCGGCGCAGACGGAATAGCCACGCCGCCAGGGTGTTATGTTGAACAAGGCGACTATCGCCGAGACCATCGAAGACTGGGATGCATGACCGCGTTTCGTCAAAGTGTCGAAGCCATGATACCGGCGCTGCGTCGCTATGCGCGCGCGCTGGCGCGTGACACGGATATCGCCGACGATCTGGTGCAGGACACGCTGGTGCGGGCGCTGCGCTCGGAGCGGCTGTTTCTCGGCGGCGACGTCAGGAGCTGGCTCTACACGATCCTGACCAATCTGAACAAGAACCGCCGGCGTTCGCTGGCGCGGCGGCCGGCCTTCGTGCCGCTGCTCGACAACAACGCCGACGCCAGCGGCACCGAGGCCGAGGGACGCGACATCGAGCGCGCACTGTCGACGCTGGTCGAGGAACAACGCTCGGTGCTGCTGCTCGTCATGCTGGAGGGCATGAGCTACCGCGAGGTCGCCGATATCCAGGGCGTGCCGATCGGCACGGTGATGTCCCGCCTCGCCCGCGCCCGCGCCCATGTCCGGGCCTCGATCGAGGGCCAGCGCCCGGCGCTCCGGCGGGTGAAATGATAATGTGCGCCATGGCCGGCGTTATGCATGAACGATTTTCGAACAAGATTTGGCAGAGACCACTGATATGACCGACCCGAACATTCCCGTCACCGAAGACGAGCTGCACGCTTACGTCGACAATGAGCTGCCGGCCGAACGCCGCGGCGATGTCGAGGTGTGGCTTGACACGCATCCCGACGACGCGGCGCGGGTGCAGTCATGGCGTGCGATGGCCGAGACTCTGCATTCACGCTACGACACCGTGCTGGACGAGGCGGTGCCGAAACGGCTCGAGCTCGAGCGGCTGGTGCGCCAGCCGCGCCGCTGGGTCTATGGCGCGGTGGCGGCGACGGTCATGGCCTTCGTCGCCGGCGGCGGCGCCGGCTGGATCGCGCGCGGAGCGGCGGCGACGCCGTCAGCCTTCCAGAGCTTCACGGTCGATGCACTCGATGCGCATCGGCTCTACGTGGTCGAGGTCCGGCATCCCGTCGAGGTGCCCGGCAGCGAGCGCGACCACCTGCAGCAATGGCTGACCAAGCGCTGCGGCTGGGACGTCCGCGCGCCGGAGCTGACCGGGCTGAAGCTGGTCGGCGGCCGCCTGCTGCCCGGACCGAGCGGCCCGGCGTCGTTCCTGATGTATGAGAGCACGTCGGGTGAGCGGTTCACGGTCTACACCGCCAAGGTGAAGACCGAGGCGACCCAGATGCGCTATGCCGTGCAGGGCAGCGACGGCGCGCTGTTCTGGGCCGATCGAGGCGTCGCCTATGTCGTCAGCGGCGGCACCGATCGCACGCGCCTGACCCAGGTCGCGCAGGCCGTCTACGATCAGATGGAGAAGAGCGGCGGGTGATTTTCCGTAATTTTACGGAAGATCAGGTCGTCGAAATTGCGTCATTTCGGGTAAGTGAATCCAGCCTCACTCAGCGTCCCAATTCCGACATCGAAAACTTCGATTCGCGTCATCGACGCGTCTCATTATCGCACCGGATGCTCACGCGAAGATGATCCGCGCCCGATCCGCCGATCGGCGCACGCGGCCTCGATTGGGGTTTTGTGTACCGCGCTGGTCCCCCTCTCGAGGCCGCACTCTTTTTCCGTCATCCGGTCTGCACGCCGCAGACCTCGGACGGCCGTCATCCTTTGTGACGCGCTCACGATGCCCGCGTCTACCCCGATAGAGTCCGGGGTAGTGCAGTTTCGCGTCTTCGCGTCTTTTGGGGCGCGTTATCGGCGGTCAGCCGAGATCGCTACGCGGATTGTAGGGTTTTTGATCCCGCCATGTCTGCATCAATGCCTCAAGCTCGGCATCGTTCCCGTCGGGAAGGATGATGCGGGTCGTGACATAGAGGTCGCCGGTCGCGCCCGCCTTCGACAGCCCCTTGGCCTTGAGGCGGAAGGTACGGCCGCTCGAGGTGTTCTTCGGGATCGACAGTTCGACCGCGCTGCCGAGCGTCGGCACGCGGACCTTGCCGCCCAGCACCGCCTCGTAGAGGGTGATGGGCAGGTCGATCCTGAGGTCGTTGCCGTCGACCTTGAAGAACGGGTGCGGCGCGATCGAGATCGTGATCAGGAGATCGCCGGGCGGATGGCCTTGCGCGGTCTCGCCCTGCCCCTTCAGCCGGATCTGCTGACCCGCAGCGACCCCGGGCGGAATCTTGACGTTGAGCTCGCGGCCGGTCGGCAGGCGGACGCGCTTGTCGCCGCCCCTGACCGATTCCTCCAGCGACACCGTCATGGCGACCGACAGATCGAGGTCGACGCCGACCCCGCCGCCGTCAAACTCGAACGGACTGGCCCGGCCCGCGCGGCTGCCGCCTCCGCGAGCCGCATTGCCAAACATGCTGTTGAGGATGTCCTCGAAGCTGCCGCCGCCCATGCCGCCGCCGGGCCCGGAGCGGAAACTGTACTCGAAGCCGCCCGGACCGGCACGGCCGCCGGCACCGCTGCCGCCAGGGAAACCCTGGAAGCGCGGCTTGCCTTCGGCATCGATCTCGCCACGGTCGAACTGCTTGCGCTTGTCCTCGTCGCCGACGATCTCGTTGGCCGTGTTGATCTCCGCAAAGCGGGCCGCCGCCTTCGGGTCGTTCTTGTTGTTATCAGGGTGATGCTTCTTGGCGAGCTTGCGATAGGCGCTCTTGATCGTCGCAGCGCTGGCGCTCCGCTGCACCCCCAAGACCTCATAGGGGTCGCGCATCCGTCACGTCTCCTTCACGGGAAAAATCAGTCCTGGCCGGGAACCCGTCCGGGCCCACTTTGCCTTCATGTGGGGGCTCAGTGGCATTTTTGCAACTAGTCCGGCTTCGCCGGAATTCTCAGGATTTTCTCCAGGGCTTCAGGCTATGGATTTCCCACCGCCCTTGTCCAGCCTTGCATGCGGCGCCCTGCAGCCAGCTCTCGGTGGCTCCATTGACGTAGCTGGCAAGGAAATCCCGGCACGTCTTGCCATCCTCGCCCGAATAGGCCTGGGCCAGCGGCGTCACCGAGCCGCGCGCGCCGGTTTCAGGATTTTCCCAGGGCTGGCTGGAATCCTTGTCGCCCTTGGTCAGCACGTCGGAGGCGGCATTGCGGGCGAAGGCGAGGTCGCTGTCGGTCGGCATCACCGCATTGACCTGGGTCGGGCTGATCGAGCCCGTCACATCCTTGTCGTCCAGCTTGGCGAAGGCGTCGCTGCGCGACAGGCTGCAGCCGCTTGCGCCGACGCCGATCAGGATCAATGTCACCACCGCGCCTGCGGGGTGGATCGCCGATAGGCCAACGCGCCCCCATGCCCTATATAGGGCTAGTAACGCGCTTTCAGACGCGGGCGGATGCAAATCGGGACTCCTGACATGACCGACACGACCTCCATCAAACACCCGACACCGTTAACATCGGGTGATTTCACCGCGGCGGAGGAGCCGTTCGCCCTGTTCGCCGAATGGTTTGCGGAGGCGGTCAAGTCCGAGCCGAACGATCCGAACGCGATGGCGCTTGCGACCGTCGATCCCGACGGCCTGCCCGACGTGCGGATGGTGTTGATGAAGGGCTTCGATGCCGACGGCTTCGTGTTCTACAGCCACATTGCGAGCGCCAAGGGCCGCGAATTGGCCGCAAATCCTAAGGCCGCTTTACTCTTCCATTGGAAATCGCTGCGCCGCCAGGTGCGCATCCGCGGGCCGGTCACGCCGGTGACCGATGCCGAGGCCGACGCCTATTTCGCCACAAGGCCGAAGCAGGCGCAGATCGGCGCCTGGGCCAGCAAGCAGTCGCAGCCGCTGGAGAGCCGCTTCGCCTTCGAGCAGGCGATCGCCAAGACCGGTGCGAAATACGTCATCGGCGAGGTGCCGCGGCCGCCGGGCTGGAGTGGCTGGCGGATCACGCCGCAGCGCTTCGAGTTCTGGCACGACCGTCCGTACCGTCTGCACGACCGCATCGAATTCCGCCGCGACGGCGCCGGCAGCGCCTGGTCGAAGGTGCGGCTCTATCCCTGAAAGCTGCGACCGTTATGGCCGGGCGAAAGCGCGAAGCGTGTCTTCGTGTAAGATGACCCGGCCATCGACGTCTTGATCCCAAGTCATCCCGAGTCGTTCGAAGGCGTGGATGCCCGGCACGCCGCCGCGCATGACGAAAACGAAAGAAACCGTCGATGCCCCATCCATCCAATGCACCGCGGCGCACGCTGCTCCTGACCGGCGCAAGCCGCGGCATCGGCCATGCCACCGCGATCCGGTTCTCGTCCGCCGGCTGGCGCGTCATCACCCTGTCGCGGCACGCGTTTCCCGAGGTCTGCCCGTGGGGTGCCGGGCCGGAAGACCACATCGAGGTCGACCTCGGCAGCCATGACGACACCGTGCGCGCGATCTCCGAGATCCGCAGGCGGCTCGAGAACGATGAACTGCACGCGCTGGTCAACAACGCCGCGATCTCGCCGAAGGCTGCGGGCGGCGGCCGGCTCGGCACCATGGACACCGACATCGAGACCTGGACCCACGTTTTCCACGTCAACTTCTTCGCACCGATCATGATCGCGCGCGGGCTGATCGAGGAGTTGAAACACGCCAAGGGCGCGGTGGTGAACGTCACCTCGATCGCCGGCTCGCGCGTGCATCCGTTTGCCGGCGCGGCCTATGCGACGTCGAAGGCCGCGCTCGCGGCGCTGACGCGCGAGATGGCATCGGACTTCGGCCGCGTCGGCGTCCGCGTCAACGCGATCGCGCCGGGCGAGATCGATACCTCGATCCTGTCGCCGGGCACCGAGAAGATCGTCGACCAGCAGATCCCGATGCACCGCCTCGGCACGCCGGACGAGGTCGCCAAGATCATCTACGTTCTCTGTACGGAGACCAGCTCTTACGTGAACGGTGCGGAGATCCACATCAACGGTGGTCAGCACGTCTGAGCTTGGGAAGAGCCGTATTTCGGGGAAGGAAGTTTTGAGGCGATCCCGGCCGCCGCCGCGGCCGTCATTGGGATTGCTTCACTTGCAGGCGTAACAAACACAAACGAGGCTTCTGCCTCCGAGGCTTCGGCCTCTAGTCTGCGTAAAACCGACGCGACTTCTTCTTCTCGGGCTGCCGCAGCGCGACGTCGTTCAGCGCGCTGGAGCATTCGTCTTCGTCCTCGCCATCCAGCAACGCAGCGCCACAGTAACGGCAAAGTCTCGGCGAGATCGCCTGCACCTTGCCTGCTGCGCGGTCCTGTTGATAGCGCGCAAAGTCGATGACGTTACGCCGTGGCGTTATGATCTTCTCAACCATTGCTGTCCTCCGGCTTCGAGGCGGGCGTTATCGCAGACAAGTTTCGCCCAAACGTTCAGCGCAACGCTCAAATTTTAGCAGAGGAAATAAGGCAGGAAGCGCGTCCCAAAACGCGACGCGTGGAACCGGTTTACAGCCACTTCTTCCACTTGAAGATCCAGTACGGCACGACAGCCGCGATCAGCATCAGCACCAGTGCATACGGATAGCCGTGCGCCCACTCGAGTTCCGGCATGATCTTGAAATTCATGCCGTAGATCGAGGCAATCAGCGTCGGCGGCATCAGCACTACCGCCATCACCGAGAACAGTTTGATGATGTTGTTCTGTTCCAGATTGACCACGCCGAGCATGGCGTCGAGCACGAAGGTGATCTTGTTGGAGAGATAGGAGGCGTGGTCGGTCAGTGAGGCCACGTCACGCTGCATGGTCTTGAGCTGCTCGCGCATGTCCTTGGACCATTTCACGCCCTCGACCACCGCGGAGAGAAAGGTGACGAGGCGGCCGATCGAGACCAGGCTTTCGCGAACCTTCGAGGTCAGGTCGCCCTTGCGGCCGATCGCGATCAGAATCTGCGAATATTGCTTGGCGTGGCCGTGGCGCTCGCTCTCCGGCTCGAAGATGTCGTGGGACACCTGGTCGATATCGGCCCCGCAGCGCTCCAGAATGTCGGCGCAACGGTCGATCACCGCGTCCAGCAGTTCCATCAGCACCTGCTCCCCGGTGATGCTGGGGGAACAGGCGCGCGCCAGCTTGTTCTCGACCAGCGCGAACGGCTTCGGCAGGTCGTAGCGCACCGTCACCAGCCGATGACCGGTGAGGATGAAGGTCACCGCCGTGGTGCGCGGCATGTCGGTGTCGGACTGGCACATCAGCGTCGCGGTCATGTAGCGCGCGCTGTTCTCGATATAGAGGCGGCTGGAGATCTCGATCTCCTGCATGTCTTCCCGGGTCGGCACCGCGATCCCCGCGAGCTTCTCGACCGCCCGGTCCTCCTCAACGGTCGGATTCACCAGATCGACCCAGACCGCTCCCTCGGGCAGCGCGCCGAGGTCCGTCGCGGTGGCCTTCTTGAGCGAAAACTCGGACGGAACGAACACCGACAGCATCACGAACTCCACGAAACAGGGCTGGCAGGACCCGCCGACTTAGCGCGATTCTGGGGGGCGCTTCATGACCGGGGTATTAACCGGGCATCCATACTTGTGGCGGCCAGGCGGCAGCGACGTGACGCCGACTCGTCGACCGTTGCCTGTTTGCACAAAAACCAACCCGGCACCAGAACAGTTGCGGCAAAAAAGCCACAGACAGCGTCCCGCGATGCGGGAAAGGCATCTAGACTCTGGGAATAATGGCACGTTTCGGCAATAATGCCGCTAATGGAATCGTGGCGTTTGGGGCGTAATAGTGGCGCTTTCGGGCGCGGATTTTCGATTGGAATGTAATCATGTCGTCGCTCAAAGTTACCCTCGGGATCCTGGCCGCGGGCCTGATGTTGTCGGGCTGCATGCAGGCCACAACCTATGAGGCAACCAACACCGCGAACTTCAAGCCGCGTGACAAGGAACTCCTGGCCAAGACCACCTACGTCAAGACGCCGGTCGCTGAACCGTTCCGCCGCGCCATCGTCGAGTATCACCGCAAGGAAGCCCCCGGCTCGATCGTGGTCGATTCCGACAACCATTACCTCTATTACGTGCTGAACGACGGCAAGGCGATCCGCTACGGCATCACCGTCGGCGAGGAAGCCATGGCCTGGTCCGGCATCGCCAAGGTCGGCAGCATGACCGAATGGCCGGCCTGGCACCCGACCCCCGGCGAAATCTCGCGCCTTGGCGTCCCGACCTTCGTGGCCCCGGGCCCGGACAATCCGATGGGCTCGCGCGCGATGTATCTCTATTCGGGCGGCAAGGACACGCTGTTCCGCATCCACGGCACCAACCAGCCGGAATATATCGGCGCGTCGATCTCCTCGGGCTGCATCCGCATGACCAACGAGGACGTCATCGACCTCTACAACCGCGTCAAGCTCGGCACGATCGTCGTGGTGCTGGAGCCGAAGCACGGCGACTCGCCCTACAAGCCGCAGATGGCGCTGCAGGGCGGCGGCGGCACGACCTACTGATCCAATCGCGATCAAAAGCGCCGGCTTTGCCGGCGCTTTTTTGTTGGCTGCGGTTTGGTCTCGGCACTGCGGTCGGGCGCGGCCGCATCATCTGATTTTGTGGCGTTCGGCTTGCCGGTGCCAGACTTGCCGGTGTCAGACTTGCCGTGGTCAGCTTTGGATGTGTCCGCTTTCGGCGCGTCGGATTTGGCAGCGACCTCGCGCGGCGGCGCCTCTTCGGGGCGCTCGGCCGGCAACAGCGGCGCGACCTGCGGCAGCGGGTCGTCCACGTTCCACTGGCAGATCCGGTAATTGTTACGACGCTCGATCAGATCGAGATGGATGTGGTCCTCGTGGTACCAGTCCGAGCCCGGGCCGAGCACTGTGGAGAAGCGGGCGCAGACCGAATGCAGCACGGTCTCGCGCAAGGTCCGCGGCACGCTGCGGTCGGTCAGCGAGATCGACTTGCCGTTGGCGAGACCGAGCGCGCGGACGTCGAGCGCATTGGCGCGGCCGTGCTCGGAGAGCTGCGCTCCGGCGACCCGATTGCGGCCGCGGCATTCGAACGAGTCGAAATTGTCGAGATTGCTGATCCCGCCCCCGAGGTTCTGCGCGAGCGGCGCGATATCGGTGCGGACCCAGTCGGCGACCGCAGCAGCCATCTTGCAGCGGAGGATCGCGGCGGGCTTGACCGCGACCTTGCGCTTGTCCGCCAGCACGATCGCCTCGAGCCGCACCAGATCCTCGCCGCCGCAGCCCCCGGCGCCGTGGATGTCCGGAATGCTCGGGGCGATCGCGATCTCCTCGGTCAGCGCCTGCCGGCAGGCCGAAGGCTGCGGCGCGGCGGGCTCGGCCGGCTTGGCGGCATCAGCGGGCTTGGCCGTCTCGCTGGGCCTTGCCGCCTCGGCAGGCGCGGCAGGCTGCGTTTTGGCTGTGGCGGGAGGCTCCGCCGGCGCCTCAGCCGGGCGTGGCTTCGGCAGCGGCACCGCTGAGCGGCGGGCTGCCTTGTGCGGCCTTTGCGGCCGGGTGCCGAACAGATCGTCCCACGGAAAGCTGGGCGCGCGGCGGGCGGCCTCGGCTGGGCCTGCTTGCATGCCAAGGCAAAGCAGCACGGCGGCGGCGGTAACCATTGCCGCGCCCCCGCGACGAAACGCGCCAACAGGCCATTTTCGGCTTGCTTTCTCCGCGCTAAAGTTCATGTCAGTTCCATGATTTTACTGCCGGCCGTCCAAGATGCCGGCGGATCATGTGTGAGGATCGAGGAGGGATTCGCGTATGCTTGGTTTGATGCAAGATTGGCCCTTGCTGTGTCACAAGATTATTGAGCATGCCGCCAAATATCACGGCACACAGGAAGTCGTGACGCGGTCGGTCGAAGGCCCGATTCATCGCACCACCTACGCCCAGATCCACACCCGCGCACTGAAGGTCTCGCAGAGCCTGGAACGCGACGGCATCCAGCTCGGCGACCGCGTCGCCACCATCGCCTGGAACACCTGGCGCCACCTCGAGGTCTGGTACGGCATCATGGGGATCGGCGCGATCTGCCATACGGTCAATCCGCGCCTGTTTCCGGAGCAGATCGCCTGGATCGTCAACCACGCCCAGGACCGCATCGTCATCACCGACCTCACCTTCGTTCCGGTGCTGGAGAAGATCGCAGGCCAGCTGCCGAGCGTCGAGCGCTACGTGGTGCTGACCGACAAGGCGCACATGCCGCAGACCACGCTGAAGAACGCGGTCGCTTATGAGGACTGGATCGCGGCATCCGACGGCAAGTTCGAGTGGAAGACCTTCGACGAGAACACCGCGGCGGCGATGTGCTACACGTCCGGCACGACGGGCGATCCCAAGGGTGTACTTTATTCGCACCGCTCCAACGTGTTGCACGCGCTGATGGCCAACTCGAAGGACGCGCTCGGCACCTCCGCGTCGGACACAATGCTTCCGGTGGTCCCCTTGTTCCATGCCAACAGCTGGGGCATCGCCTTCTCCGCGCCGTCGATGGGCACCAAGCTCGTGATGCCGGGCCCGAAGCTCGACGGCGCCTCGGTGTACGAGTTGCTGTCGACCGAGAAGGTCACCCACACCGCCGGCGTGCCGACGGTGTGGCTGATGCTGCTGCAATACATGGCCGCCAACAACGTCAAGCTGCCGGACCTGCAGATGGTGATCTGCGGCGGGTCGGCGATGCCGCGCTCGATGATCAAGGCGTTCCTCGACATGGGCAGCCAGGTGCGCCACGCCTGGGGCATGACCGAGATGAGCCCGCTCGGCACGCTGGCGACGCTGAAGCCGCCGTTCACCGAGCGCACCGGCGAGGAGCGGCTCGACATCCTGCAGACCCAGGGCTATCCGCCGTTCGGCGTCGAGATGAAGATCACCGACGATGCCGGCAAGGAGCTGCCGTGGGACGGCAAGACGTTCGGCCGTCTCAAGGTCTCGGGCCCGGCGATCGCCAAGGCCTATTTCCGGATCGACAGCAACATCCTCGACGATGCCGGTTATTTCGACACCGGCGACGTCTCGACGATGGACGAGCACGGCTACATGCGGATCACCGACCGCTCCAAGGACGTGATCAAGTCCGGCGGCGAATGGATATCTTCGATCGATCTCGAGAACCTCGCAGTCGGCCATCCGGCGGTCGCGGAAGCCGCCGTGATCGGCGTCCATCACCCCAAATGGGATGAGCGGCCGCTGCTGATCGTGCAACTCAAGCAGGGCCAGAGTGCCACGCGCGAGGACATCCTGAAGTTCATGGACGGCAAGATCGCCAAATGGTGGATGCCCGACGACGTCGCCTTCGTCGACGGCATTCCCCACACCGCGACCGGCAAGATCCTGAAGACGGCGCTGCGCGACCAGTTCAAGGACTACACGTTCCCGACCGCCGCGGCGTGAAAACAAACGCTCGTCATGCCCGGGCTTGACCCGGGCATCCACGACTTCATCGTGCGGCAAGACATGGATGGCCGGGTCATAGGCGAGCGGAAGCGACGCCGTCCTTCGGACGGCTATGCCCGGCCATGACGATTCGGGGTAAAGCCCAAATCCCTTGAATTCGCCGCAGGTCCGTGGTCTCACACGACTGATCGCGGCGGCCGAGGTCGCCTGAGGACATCTCAACCGGCAGATTTTTCGACGATGGCGCGCAGGTTTTCCGCTCCCTACCAGCAGGAGCCCGTGTCCGGTCTCGCCACCTGGTCGCGCAACCTCGCCATCTTCTCCGTCGTCGCGGTGGTGGTCTCGATCCTGATCGTCCGCTTCGGGTTCCTGGAGATCAAGCCGGCGCTGGCGACCTTCTTCGGCGCGCTGGGCCTGGCCGGCCTGTCGATCCTGCTTGGGCTGGCCGCCTTTGCCGCGATCTGGCAGAACGGCACCCGCGGCATGGGCCGGATCCTGCTCGCGCTGCTGATCGACGCGGCGATCCTCGCCTACCCGGCCTACCTCATCTATCAGTACCGCAAGCTGCCGCGGATCTACGACGTCACCACCGACGCGATCGACCCGCCGAAATTCGAGGCGCTGGCGCGGCTGCGCACCGGGGAAGGCACCAATCCTGCCGCCTATGCCGGCCTCTATTCGGCCGAGCGGCAGCGCGCGGCCTATCCCGATATCGAAACCGTCGAGCTCGAAACCCCGGTCGACCGCGCCTACGAGCTGACGCTGCGGCTGGTGAACCGCCGCAAATGGCTCGTCATCGACGCGCGCGCGCCGCAGCCGCCGCGCCGCATCGGCCGCATCGAGGCGGTGGCGCGGACGCCGATCATGGGTTTCCGCGAGGACGTCTCGATCAGGGTCACGCCTGACGACGAGGACTCCCGCGTCGATATCCGCTCGGCGTCGCGCTATTTCGACACCGATCTCGGCAGCAACGCCGCCCGCGTCAAGAAGCTGATCGAAGACCTCAACAGCGCGGCCGAGAACGACAATGCCAAGCCGGCGAAGAAGGCCGCTCCTGTCGCGCCAAAGGCACCGCCGGCGAAGACGGTGAAGAAGTGACGCGGTAGCGTCATTCCGGGGCATCGCGCAGCGATGAACCCGGAATCTCGAGATTCCGGGTCTGGTGCTCGGCACCATCCCGGAATGACGAACTAGGCCATCCGATACGTCCCGCCGATCACCGGATCGCCGTCCGTCGCCACGACGCCGCGTGCGACAAGGTCCTCCAGATGCGCCAGCACCGAATAGCCGGCGGCATTGGCGAGCCGCGGATCGAGCCCGATATAGATCGCCCGCACCATGGTCGGAATGTCGGCCTCGCCCTTGCCGAGACGATGCAGGATCGACGCCTCGCGCGCCCGGCGATGCCGCGCCAGGAAGCGGACGTAGCGCGGGCCCTCCGGAATCTCCGGGCCGTGGCCGGAGAAATACAGCTGCTCGGGCCGCTGTTCCAGCCGCTCCAGCGAGGCCATGTAATCGATCATCGAGCCGTCCGGCGGCGCCACGATCGAGGTCGACCAGCCCATCACATGGTCGCCGACGAAATTCATGCTGCGCTCAGTCCAGGCGAACGCCAGATGGTTGGCGGTGTGGCCGGGGGTCGCGACCGCCTCCAGCGCAAAGCCAGCGCCCTCGATGACGTCGCCATGCTTGACCTGCACGTCGGGTCGGAAATCGCGGTCGGCGCCGGATTCCGGATTATGCTTTTCGCTCTCGAAGCGCGGCCGCGAGGCGCGGTGCGGCCCCTCGGCATAGACCGGCGCGCCGGTCGCGGCCTTGATCCGCGGCGTGTTCGGCGAATGGTCGCGATGGGTATGGGTGACCAGGATATGCGTCACGGTCTCGCCCTTGACCGCATCGAGCAGCGCCTTGGCATGCGCCTCGTCGTCGGGACCGGGATCGATGATCGCGACCTTGCCCTCGCCCACGATGTAGCTGACCGTGCCGGTGAAGGTGAACGGGCTCGGATTGTTGCAGAGGACACGGCGAACGCCGGGGCGGACCTGTTCGAGCACGCCGGGCTTCAGCGGAAAGTCGCGGTTGAACGGGATGTCGTCGTTGTCGGCCATGGGGATTTTCTCTGCATCGTCATTCCGGGATGGCCCGCAGGGCCAGACCCGGAATCTCGAAAGAAGGGAAAGGAACGCGGCGCGAGATTCCGGGTTCGCGCCGTCCAAGTCGGCTGTTGCCGACTTAGACATTTAAAATCTGCCGAACTCGGGTAAACCTGAGTTCGGTTGGCGCGCCCCGGAATGACGAGCAAGCGCCCTTACGAGAACGCCTGGATGCCGGTGATCGCGCGGCCGAGGATCAGCGCATGGACGTCGTGCGTGCCCTCATAGGTGTTCACCGTCTCGAGGTTCGCGGCGTGACGCATCACGTGATACTCGATCTGGATGCCATTGCCGCCGTGCATGTCGCGCGCCATGCGGGCGATGTCGAGCGACTTGCCGCAATTGTTGCGCTTGACGATCGAGATCATCTCAGGCGCCATCTTGCCCTCGTCCATCAGGCGGCCGACGCGCAACGAGGCCTGCAGGCCGAGCGCGATCTCGGTCTCCATGTCGGCGAGCTTCTTCTGCACCAGCTGGGTGGCGGCGAGCGGCCGGCCAAACTGCTTGCGGTCGAGCGTGTATTGCCGCGCGCGGTGCATGCAGTCCTCGGCAGCGCCCAATGCGCCCCAGGAGATGCCGTAGCGGGCGCGATTGAGGCAGCCGAACGGGCCCTTGAGGCCGGAGACGTTAGGCAGCAGCGCGCTTTCCGGCACCACCACATTGTCGAGCACGATCTCGCCGGTGATCGAGGCGCGCAGCGACAGCTTGCCGCCGACCTTCGGCGCCGACAGGCCCTTCATGCCCTTCTCGAGGATGAAGCCGCGGATCTGGTTGTCGTGCGCCGCCGACTTGGCCCACACCACGAACACGTCGGCGATCGGCGCGTTCGAGATCCACATCTTGGCGCCGTTGAGCTTGTAGCCGTCAGCGACCTTCTCCGCGCGGGTCTTCATGCCGCCGGGATCGGAACCGGCGTCCGGCTCGGTCAGGCCGAAGCAGCCGACCCATTCCCCGGTCGCAAGCTTGGGCAGATATTTCTTGCGCTGGTTTTCGTCGCCATAGGCGTAGATCGGATACATCACCAGCGACGACTGCACCGAGTTCATCGAGCGATAGCCGCTATCGACGCGCTCGATCTCGCGCGCCACGAGGCCATAGGCCACGTAGCTCGCATTGGCGCAGCCATACTCCTCGGGCAGCGTCACGCCGATCAGGCCGAGCTCGCCCATTTCGTTGAAGATCTCGCGGTCGGTTTTCTCTTCCAGATAGGCCTTGGTGACCCGCGGCAGCAGCTTGTCCTGCGCATAGGCCCGCGCAGTGTCGCGGATCAGGCGCTCGTCTTCGGTGAGCTGGTCGTCGAGCAGGAACGGATCATCCCACTGGAAGCTGGCGGCAGCCGGCTTGTCCTTGGCCTGGGGGCGCACGCTCATGAAACATCCTTTCGCATCGTCTATCGGAAATTGGCGGATAAATTAAAGCGCTATGCTGCGAAGCGCAATTGAATTGGGACCTTCGTCATTCCGGGGCGATGCGTCAGCATCGAACCCGGAATCTCGAGATTCCGGGTTCGCGCTATCGCGCGCCCCGGAATGACAGTGCTAGGTCTCCAGCTTCTCGTTCGACACGATCTCGATGCCGAAACCTGACAATCCCTTGTAGTCATGCACCGACGAAGTCAGGTGCCGGATCGAGGTGACGCCGAGATCACGCAGGATCTGTGCGCCGACGCCGACCTCGCGCCACTGCCTATGGCGATCGGCCTCCGCCGTCTTCTGCTCGCCAACCGGCTCGACCGGAACACCGGCGGCACCATCGCGCAGATATACCAGCACGCCGCGGCCGGCATCCTTGAAATGCCGCAGCACGGCTTCCATTCGCGCCGGCCCGGTGAACAGGTCTTTCACGATGTTCGGCTTGTGCAGCCGCGTCAGCACGTCCCGGCCGTCGCCGATGCCGTTATAGACGAAGGCGGCATGCATGATCTCATCGAACGGCGAGCGATAGGCGTAGCCCTGCAGCGGGCCGATCGGGCTTTCGGTGGTGAAGGTCGCGACCCGTTCGATCAGCTTCTCGCGCGCCTGGCGATAGGCGATCATGTCCGCGATCGTGACATGCTTGAGCTTGTGGGCGGCGGCGAATTTGGCGACCTGCTCGCCCTTCATCACGGTTCCATCGTCGTTCATCAGCTCGCTGATGACGCCTACCGGCGGCAGGCCGGAGAGCCGGCACAGATCGACCGCCGCCTCGGTGTGGCCGGAGCGCAGCAGCACGCCGCCGTCGCGCGCGATCAGCGGGAAGATGTGGCCGGGACGCGCGAAATCATTGGCGCCGGCATTGGGATTGGCGAGCGCGCGGCAGCAGGAGGCGCGTTCCTCGGCCGAGATGCCGGTGCCACCATCGGGCTTGTAGTCGATCGAGACCGTGAAGGCGGTGGTGTGGTTGGACTCGTTGTGCGCCACCATCGGGTCGAGCCGCAGCCGGCGGGCATCCTCGGTGGTGATCGGCGCGCAGACGATGCCGGAGGTGTGGCGGATGATGAAAGCCATCTTCTCCGCCGTACAGAACGACGCCGCGACGATCAAATCGCCCTCGCCTTCCCGGTCGTCATCGTCGGTGACGACAACGAGTTCACCCTTCGCAAAGGCTTGCAGCACTTCCTGGATCGTATCGGCCATTGTCCTGACATCTCGCTATATGCAGGCAGTGGATTAGCCGGGTTCCGATGTCAGCGCCAGTATCATTATGCAACCCGCCATGCATCCGGCAGGGATACCAGGAGGGGAGATTTCACCTCTCCCAAAGGGAGAGGTCGGATCGCATCGCTCGATGCGATCCGGGTGAGGGGTTCAGCCCTCTCGTGGGACTCGAGCCCCTCACCCGCTGCGCAAATCGACCTCTCCCCGATGGGGAGAGGTGATGGACAGCCTTGAGACCGGCGTTACGGCAGCACCTCGCGCCGGTCGCTGAGCTGGACGTCCAGCTCGGCGCGCTTGTCGTCGAGCAGGCCGGCGTCGGCCGCCTCGATCACGGAATAGAGCTCGCCGGCGTCGCTGAGCCGGGTCACCGTCACGTAGTCGGCGCCGGCGCTGTAGAGGTCGTCGACGCCGGTCAGGAGGTCCGCGGTGGCAACGATCCGCGCGGTCGGATTGAGGGCGCGGACGTGGCGCACCAGCTTCTCATTGTCGGCGCCGACCAAGAGGAAATCCGGCACGCTCAGGATGATGATCTCGGCCTTGCCGATGCCGGCATGAACCAGGGTGTCGACATTGCTGATGTCGCCATAGATCACATGCATGCCGCGGTCGGACAGCGTGCGGAACACCAGCGGGTTGAAATCGATCACGCTGATCTGCTCGAGCAGCGACTGGTTCTGCCGCTCGATCTGGCTGATCAGCGCGCTCGCCGCGCGGAAAAAGCCGAGGATGACGATGCGCCGGATCTCGCCATGTCCGTCCTCGTGCCCGGCCTCGCCGCGGCCTTCCTGGTCGAGGTCGCGCAGCCCGATCCGCTTCAACGGACCAATCAGGCTGCGCACGATCTGGTCGCTGCGTCCCATCGCGAAGGTCGAGAGCACCGCCAACACCACGAAGGCGAACGAGGCCGCACTCGCGGTTTCGGTTCCGATGTGGTTGGCGGCGACGCCGGTCTGGATCACCACCAGCGAGAACTCGGAGATCTGCGCCAGGTTGATCGCTGGCAGCAGGCTGGCGCGCAGGCCCTGCTTCATCAGATAGAGCGGCGTGAACGTCGTGATCAGGCGGCTCGCCACCGTGAAGGCCGCGATGACGAGCGCAAGCCAGATCACCGAGAGGCCCGGAATCGGGATCGTCATGCCGAGCGCGACAAAGAACAGCGTGATGAAGAAATCCCGCAGCGTCGTGACCTTGGCGGTGACGTCGAGCGCATAGGGAAAGGTCGAGATCGAGACGCCGGCGACCAGCGAGCCCATCTCGCGCGACAGATGCAGCCGCTCGGCGATCTCGCCGATCAGGAAGCACCAGGCGAGCGCGCCGAGCAGCACGAGCTCGGGCCGCCGCGCGATCTGGTGGAACAGCCGCGGCAGCACGTAGCGGCTCAGCACCAGCGCGGTCGCGACCAGCACCGCGACGCGGGCAATCGACAACAGCACGACGCTGATCTGCAGATTGTCGAGGCTCGGCTGCACCGCCAGGAACAGGATCGCGAAGATGTCCTGCAGCACCAACACGCCGAGCGTGATGCGGCCCGGCAGCGTATCCAGCTCGCGCTTCTCGTAGAGCACCTTGACGATGATCACGGTCGACGACAGCGCGCAGGCGACGCAGAGATAGATCGCGTCGAACTTGCCGCCGCCGACCGCAAGCCCGATAGCGGCAAAGAACGCCACGCCGATCAGGCAGCCGCCGATCAGCTCGCCGGCTCCCGCGAACAGGATGACCTTGCCGGCACGGATGATCTTCTTGAGGTCGATTTCCAGCCCGATCATGAACAGCATGAAGATCAGGCCGAGCTCGGAGATGACGCTGATCGATTCCTGGGACTTGACCCAGCCCATGCCGAATGGACCAATGAAAAAGCCGGCGATAAGGTAGGCCAGTATCAGCGGTTGCCGGGAGAAATGGGCCAGCAGCCCAATCCCCCAGGCAAGCAGGATACAGAGCGTGATATCGGGAATCAGTTCATGCATGCGTCAAAGACTTCCTGTTGCCGCAACCTAGAGGGCCGGGCGTGAGGATCAACCGAGCAATGTGTCACATCCGCGCAGGCGGCATTTTTCTCGCAGTTTTGCTCTGCCTGCTCACCGTGCGCATGTCAGAGGCGCTAGCACAATCCTCGGCAAGTATTGAACAAAATTTCGCGAACTCGTTGACGACGGTGCCATCGGAGGGCCTCACCGCCTCCGGTGCATTCTACGTGCCGGTGTATTCCAGCGTGTCGATGAGCCAGGGCAAGCTCAGGGCCGATTTTTCGGTGACGCTCAGCGTACACAACGCCTCCGAGACGAAGCCGCTGGTGCTGAAGCGGATCGGCTATTTCGACACATCAGGCAAGATGGTGGAGAGCTACCTCAAATCGCCGGTCGCGCTAAAACCGTTTGCGACCGTCGAGGTCGCGATCGCCACGACCGATACCCGCGGCGGCACCGGCGCGAATTTCGTGGTCGATTGGGCGGCCGCCGGCGAGATCGCGGAACCGACGGTCGAGGCCCTGATGGTCGGCAGTGTCGGCGCAGGGCACTACGCCTTCATCAGCCAGGGCCGGCCGATCCGGCTGGTCGGCAAGAACTAACTTCACGGAAGACTGCTTGCCGCGGCCTTCTCAACGACAACAACACGGAGCGAAACGTCCATGTCCACCTCAGCCCAGTTCGACTTTGCACCGCTACTCCCGGCCGGCCTACCTGCCCCGGCCGCACGCTGGACCGGGCTCGCCAAATACAGCTTCGTCGGCGGCAACAACGATCCCGACCAGGTCCCGGTCGACGGGCTGCTGGAGGCGGTCAACGCCGTGTTGAAGCGCGAGGGCAGGAATCTGGCGACCTACAATCTCGCGCACGGGCCGCAGGGCTATCTGCCGCTGCGCCAGTTTCTGACCGAGAAGCTGAAGCGCGACGCCGGGATTGCCTGCACGTCGGACGAGATCATGATCGTCTCCGGCTCGCTGCAGGCGCTCGATCTTGTCAATCACACCTTGCTCGCCAAGGGCGATACCGTGCTGATCGAGCAGGAAACCTATCAGGGCTCACTGAACCGGCTGACACGGCTCGGCGTCAATGCGGTCGGCATTCCCCTCGATGGCGAGGGCATCAGGATCGATGCGCTGGCTGCGGCACTCGCCGATCACAAGCGGCGCGGTATCACGCCGAAATACATCTACACCATCCCGACAGTGCAGAACCCGACCGGCTCGATCCTTCCCGAGAGCCGCCGCGCCGAGATGCTGAAGCTGTCAAGGGAATACGGCGTGCCGATCTTCGAGGACGATTGCTATGCCGATTTGATCTGGAACGGCGAACGGCCGCCCGCGATCTATGCGATGAGCAAGCATGGCGGCGTGATCCATATCGGCTCGTTCTCCAAATCGATCGCGCCTGCGCTGCGGGTCGGCTTCATCGTCGCGCCCTGGGGGATCATGTCGCGAATGCTGCCGCTGAAGACCGACGCCGGCTCCGGCGCACTGGAGCAGATGGTGCTCGCGGAATATTGCGCACCGCATTTTTCGACCCATGTGCCGCGCCTGACCAAGGGCCTGCGCGCCAAGCTCGATACGCTGATGGAGGCGTTGAACGAGCAGTTCGGCACCGCGGCCGAATTCGAGGCGCCCAAGGGCGGCATCTTCCTCTGGGTCAAGCTGCCCGACAATGTCGACACGCTGAAGCTCTATCAGGCGGCGCTTGCCGCCGGCGTCTCGATCAATCCGGGACCGGAATGGTCGACCAGCAAGGCCCATTCCGGCAGCCGGCTCCGCCTCTGCTTCGCCAGCCCCTCGCACGAGCAGATCCGCGAGGGCGTTGCCGCGCTGGCCGAGGTGTGCCGCAAGGAGTTCGGCGTGCCGGCGCGCAGCAGCAATGTGGAGAAGCGCGGCTAGATCATGATGACTTTGCGCTGAAGCGAGTTGCGGACTCCGCTTCACCTCGCCCCGCGTGCGGGGAGAGGTCGGAACGCATCGTCAGATGCGTTCCGGGTGGGGGGAGCCTCCGCAACCTCAGCTATCACCGGATACGCGGAGGCAGCCCCTCACCCCAACCCTCTCCCCGTAAGAACGGGGCGAGGGAGCGCAGCGCGCTTGCGGTCGCCATTCGATCTGATCTCATCATGCTCTACCGATCTGCGCGCCTACCTCACCGAGAACGGCGCCTGATAGGGCCGGCCGAACGGCACGCCGTTGACCACGGTCTGCACCGGCCTCAGCAGCAGATTGCCGTCGCGCTTGTTGTTGCGGGTATCGACGAAGGAGACCGGGCCTTCGACGAGATCCATGATCGCGACGTCGCCGGGCGCGCCACGCTGCAGCGTGCCGACCTTCGGGGTCCGGTTGATGATCCGCGCCGGCGCCGAGGTCGCCATCGCCACCACCTGATCCAGCGACGAGCCCATCGCCAGGAACTTGCTCATCACGTTCGGCAGGAACGGAATGCCGGGCGAGTTGCCCGAGAAGACGTGGATGTCGGAGGAGATCGTATCGGGCGCGCAGCCCGCGGGGATCGCGACTTCGGCCACCGTGAAATCGAAGCTGCCGCCGCCATGGCCGACGTCGAACAGCACGCCGCGCTGCTTGGCCGCGAGCGCCGCCTGCAACAGCTTGCCCTCCTGGACGATATTGGTGAAAGCGCCGGACATGTTCGGCGCGCCGGAATAGGCGTGGGTCAGGATATCGCCCGGCCGCAGCAGATCGAGGATGTCGGACATCAGCTCCCTGGTCTCGACGCCGCCGATATGTACCATCATCCGCGCCGGCCAGCCGCACATCTCGCAGGCCTGGATGCCGCGCTTCAGCGGCTCGAGGCCGTGCTTGAAGATGACGTTTTCCGACATCCGCACCTTGACCCCGATCAGGAAGTCGGGGTTCTCGGCCAGCGCCATCGCGCAGGCTTCGACCTGGGCGTTGTCGATGTTGTAGAGCTCGGCCACCGGGAATGCCGACAGGCCGTTGTTGGCGATGTGGACGAAGGCGTAGATCCGCGCCCGCGATTGCGCGACGATGAAGCGCCGCAGCGCCGCGAGGTTGTTGACGCCGGCGTCGCCCGCCGAGACGACCGTCGTGGTGCCCTGGAATTGCACCAGCTCGTCGGCGGGAATGCCGATCGCCGATCCGTACGGGTAGACGTGGCAGTGCAGATCGACCAGACCCGGCATCACGAGCTTGCCCGACGCGTCAATGGTCCTGGCGGCGCGAGCAGCCGGGATCTCGTCTTCGATCGCCTCGATGATGCCCCACCGGATGCCGATGTCGCGCTTGCCGCGCAGCGACTGGCTGGGATCGATGACATCGCCGTTCTTGATCACGAGGTCGAACTTGTCGTCCGGTCCCATCGCCGCAGCGGCCGGCCCCGCGATGGCGGCGGCAGCGGCCGACCCCGTCACTTTCAAAAAATCCCGGCGTGAAAATTCGCTCACGGCAACGTCCCCCGAACATTGATTTTTATGGCGCGATGATGCGTCGGACGCAGCGGTTAGGCAAGGCCGGGAAAGCCGCCCGTGCGCTCGCTGTCGGTTGTGCAGCCTGCTCGCGGCGAACGCCGCGACGGCTGTTATTGCTGAACAAGTGTTCAGAAAACTCCTCTGGTTCCTGAGGAACGTTTCAATATCCGCACGGTTTTCTCTTCACTTATTTGAGGAGGATGAGATGAAAAAGATTGGCTTTGTTCTCGCGGCGGTTGGTGCGCTTGCGGTGGCCGTTCCGTCGATCGCGAGCGCCGAGACGGTCGTGATCAGACATGGCGGTCATCATCACTGGGACCGCGGCTGGGGCGCACGCGCCGAAATGCGCCATGACCGTGGCTGGCATCGCGGTTGGCATCATGGCTGGCATCGCGGCCATGACCGGACGGTGATCATCAAACGTCATCACTACTAAGGACCGACACAACGGAAAATGGCTCCTCACGGAGCCTTTTTCTTTTCTGCTTCCTCAGGGCCAGCGGCCTCAATCCCACGCCGGCGCAAACCCCGGATTGACGCAGCGCATGTCCTTGGGCAGCGCCGCAATCGCCTTGCGGTCCGCGTCGTCGAGCTTGACCTTCAGTGCGTCGAGATTGGCCTTTTGGCTTTCGGCGCGCGAGGCTTTCGGAATAGCCGCCACTCCATCCTGATCGAGCAGCCATTTCAGCGCCACCTGCGCCGCGGTCGCATCATGCTTGCTGCCGATTTTCGCCAGCGTCTCGTCGGTGGCGAAGCGGCCCTGGGCGAGCGGACAATAGGCCACCAGCGGGATCGATTTCGCGGCGAGATATTTGCGCACCGGCGTCTGGTCCAGCATCGCGTGATATTCGATCTGGTTGCAGGCGATCGGCGCCTTGATGTCCTCGACCACGGTCTTGAGCAGCGCGGTGGTGAAATTGGCGACGCCGATCGCACGGGTCCGGCCTTCCTCCTTCAGCTTCATCAGCGTCTCGAAGACGGCAGGCAGCTTCATGCTCCGCGACGGCCAGTGCACCAGATAGAGGTCGACGTGATCGAGCCGCAGCTTCTTCAG
This sequence comes from Bradyrhizobium sp. USDA 4502, assembly GCF_054063355.1. NCBI lineage: Bacteria > Pseudomonadati > Pseudomonadota > Alphaproteobacteria > Hyphomicrobiales > Nitrobacteraceae > Bradyrhizobium > Bradyrhizobium sp. USDA 4502. Next base: position 967,739 of record NZ_JBSSGF010000001.1, on the reverse strand, counting down.
GCTGGCGTCGAACGCTGTCCGGATCGCATCCGGCGCCAGGTTCTCGTGCCAGACCTTGGTGGTCACGTGCAGGTCCGTGCGCGCGACATTCGAGGCAGCGATCGCCGCCCCGATCGCCTCTTCATTGCCGTACATCTCGGCTGTGTCGATATGCCGATAGCCGAGCCCAAGCGCGCTCTCGACCGCCGCGCGGCAGGTATCGCCCTGCATGCGGAAGGTGCCGAGCCCGAGCTGCGGAAGGCTGATGCCCTGTGTCTGCAGATTTTCCATGGATAGCTCCTGACGCGTGGGAAGCCGATGCCATCGACGACCTCACGCCAGCAAATCGTTTCGTGGGAATGAAATTGGCAGGACTGCCGACACGCAGTCTGCCCGCAAACCGGGCCCTCGGGCAAGACGCCGGCAATCAAGATGTCGCGACGGATCAGAGACGGCGCTAGATGTGCTGCGCCATGATCTGGCCGGGCCGCGCGTCCGGCCGCGGCTCGATATCGACCGACCAGAGGTCGTGGTTGTCGACGTCCTTCAGCGTCACCGTCATCACGCCGGTCTTGCCGTCGATGTCGACGCGGCCGAAGAATTGCAGCCCGAAGCACGGCGCGAGATTGTCGCCCTGTTCGGCCGAGCAGCCCTTCTGGTACATCGCCTTCGGGCCAAACGTGTTGTCGAGTTCGCCCGGCGACCAGGTGCCGGCATGCAGCGGGCCGGAGACGAACTCCCAGAACGGCTCGAACTCCTGGAACACCGCGCGATTCGGATCATAGTGATGCGCGGCGGTGTAGTGCATGTCGGCGGTGAGCCAGACCGTGTTGCGGACCCCGGCGCGCTTCATGAAGGACAACAGATCGGCGATCTCGTGCTCGCGCCGCGCAGGCGGGCCGTCGCCGAGCGCGACCGCATCGAGGCTGACGAGGCCGATCGGCAGATCCGCCGCGATCACCTTCCAGACAGCATCCGACGCCACCAGCTCCCGCTTCAGCCAGGCGAGCTGGCTCTGGCCGAGGATGCAGGCCTGGTCCGGATCGCCCTGCTTATTCCAGCTGGAATCGCGATAGGAACGCATGTCGATGATGAAGACGTCGAGCAGCGGCCCGTAGGGAATCTTGCGGTAGACGCGGCCATCGCGCTCCGGCATCAGCCCCATCGGCATGAATTCGTGGAAGGCGCGGCGTGCCCGTGCCACCAGGCGCGAGCTGCCGTCCGCCTCATAGCCGGTCGCATCGGTGGTGCCGAGCGGCGACCAGTCGTCGGCCACCTCGTGGTCGTCCCACTGCGCGAACATCGGCACCTCGGCGTGGAAGGCGCGGAAATTGTCGTCGAGCCAGTTGTATTTGTAGTTGCCGCGAAACTGATCGAGGCTCTGCGCGACGGCGGATTTCTCCTCGGTGACGATGTTGCGCCAGATCTCACCGTTGGGGAGTTTCTGCTCCGACGGCACCGTGCAATCGGCGTAGATGTGATCGCCGGAATGGATGAAGAAGTCCGGGCGCTCGTCCAGCATGGTGCGGTAGCTGCGCAAGCCGCCGCGCGCGGGGTCGATGCCCCAGCCCTGCCCGACAACGTCGCCGGACCAGACGAACGAGACCGGACGCCGGTCGGCCGGCGCGGTGCGGAAATGCCCGATGCGGCTTTCGCCTGATGTGCCGTCGCGGTCCTCGAAGCGCACGCGATAGAACAGGTCCTGGCCCGGCGGCAGGCCGTCGAGCAGCAGCTTGGCAGTGAAGTCGCGCTCGGGCAGCGCGTCGGCGGTCGCGGCGCGCAGGATGCTGGCGAAGCTTTCGACCGCCGCGCATTCGATGCGCATCCGCGCCGCGCGATCGGCGCGCGCCCAGATGACCGCGGAATCGCTTGCGACGTCGCCGGACTGGATGCCCGCAATCGCGGGCCGATCCGCGGCGCGGCTCAGATATGGTTTGGCCAGCGCGCCGAATCCCGCCAGCGCGGCGGTCGACGCCGAGCGCACCAGAAGCTGGCGCCGGGTGAGGCCACGCCGCCTCGCGGAGTTCGCAGTCGGCATCGAATAACCTTCGTCGAATCGCAACGAAGGTTTTGCCTGCGCTCCTTGACTCCGGCCTTACGGTTTCTTGACTCTCCGCCGACGGTTTTGCGACGGCGGGATGACTCGGGGGCGGCTGCTGGGACGGCGGCCCCGGATATAGAGCGCTCAAGCACCAAACCCGTCATCCTGAGGAGGTCGCGAAGCGGCCGTCTCGAAGGATGAACGGCCCGTCCGTGGCCGATCCATCCTTCGAGGCTCGCTTCGCTCGCACCTCAGGATGACGGGTCAAGGATTGACGCACTTCGAGAAAGCAGAGGCGCGAGAGCGCCGCCTCACCGATGCCACTTGCAGATGCCGCCGGTGCGGCACGGCCAGGTCTGGATCCTGGTGTCGCGAGCTTCCGCATCGAGCGGGTTCGAGTGGCGGCGCGCGAGCTTGGCACGGGCGGGCACGCGCGCTTCCGCGCGCTTCTTCTCGTGCGGTGCGGTCAACCTGGTGGTCCGCACGGCTTTCTTCGGCGCGACTTTCGGCTCCTCGACCTGCGGCTCGACGTTCGCATGCTGATCGGGGCCATGGTCGGTCTTCGCCTCGACCGGAACGGGCTCGAACTGCGCTGGCGGGCCAAGCGGCTTCGGCGACAACACTGCGCGTGAAAGATCGAGGCTGAAGAACTCGCTGGGGCGATACTCGTCAGCCAACGCCACGCCACCCCAAGCCAGGCACGCGGTACAAACGGTTGCAACAAAAGCGTTTTTCAGGACCATCAAACGGCCTCCTGAAATCACTCGAACAGACAGCCATCATGTAGGGGCTCGGCCGTGCGAATCCAGCCACCGCTTGCAGGCAGGGTCACCGGTCAACCAGGGCGGCCGTGGAAAGTTCCCCGGCCCCTACTCCGCCGCCTGCGCCAGCGGCTGGCTGATCGCGCGCTCCAGCCGCGCGCATTCGGTGCGGTAGCGGGCGACGTTGCCCTCCTTGATGTGGCCATAACCACGCACGAGCTCCGCAGCCTTCGCCAGCGCCACGAGGCGCGGCAAGTCGAGCGGCTTCTTGCCGTCGAGGTGACGCAGGATCATCGCCGAATACTCGACCGGCAATGCGCGCTCCATCTTGCGCTCGGCGGTATAGCCGAAGATGTCGAAGGCGGTGCCGCGCAGGCCCTTCAACCCCGCCAGCATGCCGAACGCGGTGAAAATCCACGGACCAAATTCACGCTTCTGCAGCCGCCCGGTGACGGGATCGCGCTGGGCCAGCAGCGGCGGCGCCAGCAAGACCTTCAAGCCGGAATTGCCTTGGAACTGCTCCCTCAAGGCCTTGCTGAACTCGCCGTCGGAATAGAGCCGCGCGACCTCGTATTCGTCCTTGTAGGCCATCAGCTTGAACAGGCCCTTTGCGAAGGCTTCGGTCAGGTCCTGCGAGCCAGGCGCGGCGGCCGCCTCGGCGGTGCGGACGCGCGCGACGTCGTCGAGATAGCGCTTGGCGTAGGCCGCATCCTGATAGTCGGTGAGGAATTTGGCGCGGAACGCGATCGCCTCGTCCAGCGTCTTCTTTGCCGGCGCGGCGCCGGCGCTCTTGAAGCGTGCGGCGCTGACCACGCGTTGCAGATCATGCGCGGCGAGCCGGCCCCACGAGAACGCGGTCTTGTTCATCTCGATCGCGGCGCCGTTGAGCTCGATCGCCTTCAGGATCGCTTCCAGCGACAGCGGGATCGCGCCGCGCTGGAAGGCAAAGCCGAGCATGAAGGCGTTGGTGGCGATGCTGTCGCCCATCAGCGCGGTGGCAAGCCCGGTGGCATCGAGGATGTCGAGATCGCCAGGCGTCACCGCGCCGTTTAGCGCATCGCGCATCGAGCTGGCTTCGAAGTCGATATCGGGATCGATCACGAAGCTCGCGGTCGGCAAGAGATCGGCGTTGACGACGGCGCGGGTGACGCCGCGCTCGGCGCGGCTCAGCGCCGGCACGCTGGTGGCAACGACGAGGTCGCAGCCGAGGATCAGGTTGGCGTTGCCGGGCGCGATGCGGACCGTGGTCAGCATGTCGGAGGCGGGTGCGAGCCGGACGTGGCTCATGACCGCGCCGTTCTTCTGCGACAGGCCGGTGAAGTCGAGCGTCGAGCAGGCGAGACCTTCGACATGCGCGGCCATGCCGAGCAGCGCGCCGATGGTGATGACGCCGGTGCCGCCGATGCCGGTGATCAGGATATTGTAGGGATTGCTCAACGTAGCCACAGGCGGCGTCGGCAAATCGGCGAACAACGCCTTGGGATCGGCGGCGGCGCGGTCGGCCTTGCGCAGCTTGGGATCCTGCACCATCACGAAGCTCGGGCAGAAGCCCTCGATGCAGGAGAAATCCTTGTTGCAGTTCGACTGGTCGATGCGGCGCTTGCGGCCAAGCTCGGTCTCCAGCGGCTGCACCGAGACGCAGTTCGACGCCACCGAGCAGTCGCCGCAACCTTCGCAGACGCGCTCGTTGATGAAGACGCGCTTGGCCGGATCGGGGAACAGCCCGCGCTTGCGGCGACGGCGCTTCTCGGCGGCACAGGTCTGGTCGTAGATCAGGACGCTGAGGCCCTCGATCTCGCGCAGGGTGCGCTGCACGGCATCGAGCTCGCGGCGATGATGGATGGTGGCACCCGACGGGAAATAATTGGCGGGATATTTGTCGGGATCGTCGGAGACGATCGCGAGCCGCTTGGTGCCCTCCGCCCAGACCTGGTGTGCGATCTGCGACACCGTAAAGCCGCCCTCGGCCGGCTGGCCGCCGGTCATCGCAACCGCATCGTTGTAGAGGATCTTGTAGGTGATGTTGACGCCGGCCGCAGCCGCCGCGCGCAGCGCCAGCAAGCCGGAATGGGTATAGGTGCCGTCGCCGAGATTCTGGAACACATGCTGTTCGCTGGTGAACGGCGCCTGCCCGATCCAGCTCACGCCCTCCGCGCCCATATGCGAGATGGTCTGGGTGTTGCGGTTCGGCACCGACAGCGCCATGCCGTGGCAGCCGATGCCGGCCATGGCGCGGCTGCCCTCGGGAATCTTGGTCGACGAGTTGTGCGGGCAGCCCGAGCAGAAATACGGCGTGCGCTGCAGCTTCGCGGTGCCCGTGCCCTCGGCCGGGCGATCGAACGCCTCGAGTTTTGCCAAGCGCTGCTCCAGCAGCGGACTGCGGTGACCGAGCCGGCGCAGCCGCGCCACCACGGCGGCGGCGACCATGGTCGGCGTCAGCTCGCCCTCGCTCGGCAGCAGCGGCGCGCCGCTCTCGTCGCGCTTGCCGACCACCGACGGACGCTTCGCGGCGTCCATGTTGTAGAGGATGCGGACCAGCTGGTCCTCGATGAAGCCGCGCTTCTCCTCGACGACCAGCACATCCTGCAGGCCCTCGGCGAAGGCGCGCGCGCCGCGCGCTTCGAGCGGCCAGGTCAGCGCCACCTTGTAGATGCGCAGCCCGAGCGCCTGCGCATCGGCATCGGTGATGCCGAGATCGGCGAGCGCCTGGCGCAGATCGAGATAGGCCTTGCCGGTCGCCATGATGCCGAGCCGCGCCGGCTTCGAATCCAGCACGATGCGATCGAAGCGGTTGACGCGGGCGAAGGCCGCGACCGCCTCCATCTTGGGCCCGTGCAGCCGGCGCTCGGCGTCGAGCGGCGGATCCGGCCAACGGATCGAGAGCCCGCCCAGTGGCATCTCGAAATCGTCGGGCATGATGATCTTGATGCGATCGGGATCGCTGACGATCGAGGCCGAGCTCTCCACGGTCTCGGAGATCGCCTTGAAGCCGACCCAGCAGCCGGAATAGCGCGACAGCGCGAAGCCGAGGATGCCGAGGTCGAGATAGTCCTGCAGCGTCGCCGGATTGACCACCGGCATCAGCGCCGAGGCGAACACCTGTTCGCTCTGATGCGCCAGGGTGGAGGATTGGCAGCCATGGTCGTCGCCGGCCAGCGCGATCACGCCGCCGTTCGGCGAGGTGCCGGCGGAATTGGCGTGCTTGAGCGCGTCGAGTGAACGGTCGACGCCGGGGCCCTTGCCGTACCAGATGCCGAACACGCCATCGACCTTGGCGCCGGGGAACATGCCCACCTGCTGGCTGCCCCACACCGCGGTCGCCGCCAGATCCTCGTTGAGGCCCGGAACGAAGGCGATGTCATGCTCCTTCAGGAAGGATTTCGCCCGCCACAGCGCGTGGTCGTACATGCCGAGCGGCGAACCGCGGTAACCGGAGATGAAACCGGCGGTGTTCAGCCCGTGCGCGCGGTCGCGTTCGCGCTGCAACATGGGCAATCGGACCAGCGCCTGGGTACCGGAGAGGAAGATTCGTTTCGTGTCCAACCGGTACTTGTCGTCCAGTCCAACTTCCATCAACGCCATCAGTTTCCCCGTCAGTCAGCCACGCCGGTCCGGACCGGTCTGATTATCTTCCGACATGATCATGCATCAGCATGCACTGATTTTGTTATGCATGAACAGCCCCGTTCCATGGCCGCAGCACATATCTCATGTTGCGCATGCGAGGCCTTGTCGTTCTGCAAGGCCTTGCCGAACCCCGGCATCTTTGAAACGGTGGCGCGCAAAGGGAGACCAAGGATGATTACAGTCGAATCCGCATTCACGACGGAAATCGTGGAGAACGGCAATCTGCTGGTGGGTCCCTGGCGCAGCCCGAAGCAGATGCTGCAGGCCCAGACCTACGATTCCCATGCCTCGATTCACGACGATGCAACCGCGCAGAAGCTCGGCTTCCGCGGCGGCACGATCGAGGGACCGACCCATTTCAGCCAGTTCGCGCCGCTGTGCGAGCGGATCTGGGGCCGCGCCTGGTTCATGACCGGATGCCTCTCGACGCATTACCGCAACCCGGTGTTCGAAGGCGAAGAAGTGCAGGCCCAGATCGAGAAGCCGAAGCCGGGCCAGACCGTTTGCACGATCGGGATGGTCAAGCGCGACGGCACCGAGATCCTGCGCGGCACCGCCTCGATCGATGGCAACGGCAGCGAGACGGCGCTCAGCCACCGGCTCGGCGAATTGAAGCCGCTGACCGATCCCGTGATCCTCGCCGACATCAAGGTCGGCATGAAGACGCCGCGACAGGCGATCAAGATGGATTTCGACCAGAACATGGGCGATCTCTATCCGTTTTCGCTGGCCGAAAAGCTCAAGGTGATCACCGAGCCTTCGGACTATTATTCGCTGGAGCACAATCCCTGGGGCCGCGCCATCATCCCGATGGAGATGCTGAGCGTGCTGTTCCAGTACCGCGCGCGCGAGGACCGGCTGCCGGTCCGCGGCCCCGCCGTCGGGCTGTTCGCCGACCAGGAGATTCGTCTTCTGCGCGGGCCGCTCTTCCCCGGCGAGACCTATTGGGTCGAGCGCGAGGTCGTGGCGCTTTCCGGCAGCAAGCGCACCGAGAGCATGTGGGTGCGCTCGACTGTGTTCGATGCCGACAACGCCGTGGTCGCAACGATGCTGCTCAACGGCGCCAGCATGAAGGACTCCTACGCCAACTACGCCAGCGAGCACAAAGCCCTCTACGGCTGAAACAACAGCCGCCTCTTCCGCAAGCCGCCGAAAAAAGGACAACAACAATGGCCCGCCTGCCCTATCTCGAAGCCGATCAGGTCGCCCCCGAATATCGCGACATGCTCAAGCGCAACACCAATCTGCACAAGCTGCTGGTGAACTCGCCGGACATGGCGCGCGCTTTCAACGGCGTCGGCGGCTATATCCGCTTCAAGAGCAAGCTTGATCCGCGCTTACGCGAACTCGCGATCCTGCAGGTCGGCTGGCTCGAGCAGTCGGAATACGAATTCACCCACCATGTGAAGATCGGCAAGGAGTTCGGCGTCACCGACGAGGATATCCAGAGCCTGATCGCGGAGACCAAAGGCCAGCCGTCGAAGCTCGAGCCGATGGCGAAAGCGATCCTCAAGGGCGCCCGCGAGATGGTGCGCGGGCTCGCGATGTCGGAGGCGACCTTCGCCGAGATTAAGCGCGAGCTGTCCGACGAGCACATGACCGACCTCGTGCTGACGATTGCGTTCTACTGCGCGGTGGTGCGGGTGCTCGCCACCATGCAGATCGACAACGAGCCTCACTACAAGGAGGTACTGCAGCAGTACCCGCTACAGAGAGTGAAGTAAGATGCGCCTGCAAGATCGCGTCGCCATCGTCGTGGGTGCCGGCCAAAGCCCCGGCGAGGGCATCGGCAACGGCCGCGCCACCGCGCTGACCTTCGCGCGCGAAGGCGCCAGGGTGCTGTGCGTCGATCACAATCTGGCATCGGCGCAGGAAACCGTCGACCTGATCGCGGCCAAGGGCGGCACTTCAGTCGCCTTCAAGGCCGATGTCACCAAAAATGCCGACATCAAGGCGATGGTGGCGGATGCACATGGCCGCTGGGGCAGCGTCGACATCCTGCACAACAATGTCGGCGTCAGCCTCTCCGGCGGCGACGCCGAACTGCTGGACATAACAGAGGAGGCGTTCGATCGCTGCGTGGCGATCAATCTGAAGAGCTGCATCCTGGCCGCCAAGCATGTGATCCCGATCATGCGCACGCAGCAGCGCGGCTCGATCATCAACATCTCGTCGATGGCCGCGATCACGACCTATCCTTACGTCGCCTACAAGGCGACCAAGTCGGCGATGATCGCCTTCACCGAACAGCTCGCCTACCAGAATGCGCAATATGGCATTCGCGCAAACGTGATCCTGCCGGGATTGATGAACACGCCGATGGCGGTGGACACCCGCGCCCGCGAATTCAAGAAGAGCCGCGCCGAGGTCGAGGCCGAGCGTGACAGCAAGGTGCCCCTGCGTCACAAGATGGGCACCGGCTGGGACGTCGCCAATGCCGCGCTGTTTCTCGCCTCCGATGAAGCGAACTTCGTGACCGGTGTCACGTTGCCGGTCGATGGTGGCGCAAGCGTGCGGCGCGGTTAATCGAGACGGTTAACCCGTGTGACAATTTGGGATTAATCACTGTGACGAAATCACGCGTCATTGCGCCGCAATGATTCGAAAAAATTGAAGTATTCCAATGACACAGCGATGTGACGACGCGTCCACATAAATCGAAATCCTGACTCGTTGTGGTCGCACGAAATTCATCTGCGCTCTGTATCTCGCACGCCAAGAACTTCTGGAGTGCCTGGACCGATGAGCGAAGAATTCGAACTCAGACCCGATCAATGGGATGCGCTGAAAGCGCTGCGGGCTCCCGCAGCAAACCCTACCCGGCTGAACCGGTTTGCCGTCGAGAGCCTGATCACGCTCGGCTATGTTGCGGTGCGAGGAGACTCGTTTGAGCTGACGCCCGCGGGCCGCAAGGTGCTGGTCCGCGGTTCGTCACTGTTGCTGCTCGATATCGCAGCCTGATTCCGTTCGAAGCTGACATCAAGCTTACACACGCGGCATCATGCCGCGTGTGCTTTTCCAGGGATGGTCGTCTCGCCGTGCTGCGTCAGCGGCTTCATCCCGGTGAGGCTGCGCAGCAGCACGTAGAACACCGGCGTTAGGAACAGGCCGAACACCGTGACGCCGATCATGCCGGAGAACACCGCAACGCCCATCGCGCGCCGCATCTCCGAGCCCGCGCCGGTCGACAGCACCAGCGGCAGCACGCCCATGATGAAGGCCATCGACGTCATCAGAATCGGTCGCAGCCTTAAGCGACTCGCCTCGATCGCGGCACGGATCGGTGACCGCCCGGCGAATTCGAGCTCGCGCGCGAACTCGACGATCAGGATGGCGTTCTTGGCCGACAATCCGACCAGCACGATCAGGCCGATCTGGGTGAAGACGTTGTTGTCGCCCTTCGACAGCCAGACCCCGAACATCGCGGCCAAGAGCCCCATCGGCACGATCATGATGATCGAGAGCGGCAGCGCCAGGCTCTCATAGAGCGCGGCGAGCACCAGGAACACCAGGAGGATCGCCAGCGGAAACACCCAGATTCCGGAGTTGCCGGCGATGAACTCCTGATAGGTCAGGTCGGTCCATTCGAAAGCGAATCCGGGCGGCAGCACTTCGGCCGCGATCCGCGTCGCCGCCTCCTGGGCCTGGCCGGAGGAATAGCCCGGCGCGGCAGCCGCGTTGATGTCCGACGACAGGAAGCCGTTGTAGCGGATCGCGCGTTCCGGACCCGCGCTCTGGCGGACCTTCAGCAACGCCGACAGCGGCACCATGTCGCCCGACGACGAGCGCACCTTCAACTGCCTGATGTCGTCGGCACGCGCGCGGAACGGCGCGTCGGCCTGCACATAGACCGAGTAGGTGCGGCCGAATTTGTTGAAGTCGTTCACATAGTAGGAGCCGAGATAGATCTGCAGCGTGTTGAAGACCTCCGTGACGGGCACGCCGAGCTGGAGTGCCTTGGTGCGGTCGATATCGGCGAACAACTGCGGCACGTTGACCTGGAAGCTCGAGAACACGCCGGCAATTTCCGGCGCCTTCTGCATCGCCGCCATGAACGCCTTGGTCGCGTCGTTCAGTGCTTCATAGCCGAGGCCGGCGCGGTCCTCGATCTGCAGCTTGAAGCCGCCGATGGTGCCGAGGCCGTTGACCGGCGGCGGCGGGAACATGGCGATGAAGGCGTCCTGGATGCCGGCATATTTCTTGTTGAGCGCCGCCGCGATCGCCGGACCGCTGAGCGAGGGATCCTTGCGCTCGTCGAACGGCTTCAAGGTCGAGAACACGATGCCGGCGTTGGAGGAGTTGGTGAAGCCGGAGATCGACAGGCCGGGGAACGCCACCGAGCTTTCGACGCCGGGCTGGGTCAGCGCGATGTCGCTCATCTTGCGGATCACTTCCTCGGTGCGGTCGAGCGTCGCGCCATCGGGCAGCCGCGCAAAGCCGACCAGATACTGCTTGTCCTGGCCCGGCACGAAGCCGCTCGGCACCTGCTTGAACAGCACGCCGGTCAGGCCGATCAGCAGCACATAGAGGCCGATAACCACGGCCTTGCCGTAGATCACCTTGGTGACGGTGTGGCCGTAGTTCTCGGAGGACTTGGTGAAGACCTTGTTGAAGCCGCGGAAGAACCAGCCAAGCGACCTTTCCATGATCCGGGTCAGCCAGTCCTTCGGCTCGTGATGCCCCTTCAGCAGCAGCGCCGACAGCGCCGGCGACAACGTCAGCGAGTTGATCGCTGAGATCACGGTCGAGATCGCGATGGTCAGCGCGAACTGCTTGTAGAACTGTCCGGTGAGGCCGGAGATGAAGGCCAGCGGCACGAACACCGCGATCAGGACCAGCGCGATCGCTATGATCGGGCCGGACACTTCGCGCATCGCCTGGTTGGTGGCATCGCGCGGCGACAAGCCGGACTCGATGTTGCGCTCGACGTTCTCGACCACGACGATGGCGTCGTCGACCACGATGCCGATCGCCAGCACCAGGCCGAACAGACTGAGCGCGTTGATCGAGAAGCCGAACACATGCATCACCGCGAAGGTGCCGACGATCGACACCGGGACCGCGATCAATGGGATGATCGAGGCGCGCCAGGTCTGCAGGAACAGGATCACGACCAGCACGACGAGGGCGACCGCCTCGAGCAGCGTGTGGATGACAGCCTCGATCGACGAACGCACGAATTGGGTCGGATCGTAGACGATCTGGTAGGACACGCCTTCCGGCATGTTCTTCTTGATCTCGGCCATCGTGGCACGGACATGGTCGGAGATCTCCAGCGCATTCGACCCCGGCGCCTGGAAGATCGGGATCGCGACCGCCTGCTTGTTGTCGAGCAGCGAGCGCAGGCCGTATTCGGAGGCGCCGAGCTCGACCCGCGCGACGTCGCGCAGCCGCACCACCTCGCCTGCCGAACCCGTCTTCACCACGATGTCGCCGAACTGCTCCTCGGTCGAGAGCCGTCCCTCGGCGTTGACGGAGAGCTGGAGGTCGATGCCCTTGACGCTGGGCGAGGAGCCGACCACGCCGGCGGCGGCCTCGACGTTCTGGGCCTGGATCGCGCGCACGACGTCGCTCGCGGTCAGCGAATGCTCGGCGGCCTTCTGCGGGTCGACCCAGACCCGCATCGAATAGTCGCCGGCGCCATAGAGCTGGACGTCGCCGACGCCGTCGATCCGCGCCAGCCGGTCCTTGACGTTGAGCACCGCGTAGTTGCGCAGATACGTCATGTCATAGCGGTTGTTCGGGGACAGCAGATGCACGACCATGGTGAGGTCGGGCGAGCTCTTTTTGGTGATGATGCCGAGCTGGCGCACCACGGCCGGCAGGCGCGGCTCGGCCTGCTGCACGCGGTTCTGCACCAGTTGGGTCGCCTTGTCGGGGTCGGTGCCGAGCCGGAACGTCACCGTCAGCGTCATCGCGCCGTCGGTGGTCGCCTGGCTCGACATATAGAGCATGCCTTCGACGCCGTTGATCTGCTCCTCGATCGGGGTCGCGACCGTCTCGGCGATCACCTTCGGATTGGCGCCGGGATAGGTCGCGCGCACCACGACCGACGGCGGCACCACGTCGGGATATTCCGAGATCGGCATCGCCAGCAGCGAGATCAGGCCGGCCAGGAAGATCAGGATCGAAAGCACGCCGGCGAAGATCGGCCGGTCGATAAAGAATTTTGAGAGATTCATGGCTCCGCCCCCGCGTGCAGCGCCTAGCGCTGCACGACGTGCTGGTTGGTTTCAGTGGATGCCTGCTGCATGCCGCGCGCGCCCATTTCGGCGACTTCCATCTTCAGGAGTGCGCCGGGACGCACGCGCTGCAGGCCGTTGACGACGATGCGGTCGCCGGATTTCAGGCCGGCGGTGACGATCCGCAGGCCATCGACCGCGCCGCCGAGCGTGACGGAGCGATAGACCGCGCGGCTGTCGTCGCCGACCAGCATGACGAACTTCTTGTCCTGGTCGGTGCCGACGGCGCGCTCGTCGATCAGCACCAGCGTCTGCTGCTTGGGCTGGCCCATGCGCACGCGGGCGAATTGCCCCGGGATCAATCGGCCGTCATCGTTCTTGAACACGGCGCGGACTCGGATGGTGCCGCTCTGCCCGTTGACCTGGTTGTCGATGAGCTGGATGTGCCCCTTGGCGCTGAGGCCGCCCGACGTCACCATGTCGACCGGAATCTGGTCGAGATTGCCGCGCTTGCCGGAGGCATCCGCGATCGAGTTCAGCGCGCGCAGCACGACTTCCTCGTCGGCGTCGAAGCTCGCATAGATCGGATTGACCGAGACCAGCGAGGTCAGGACCGGCGAGGATGTGCCGGCGGCGACGAGATTGCCGACGGTGACCTCGATCCTGCCGACCCGGCCGTCGACCGGCGCCCGCACCTCGGTGTAGTCGAGATTGAGTTTGGCCGTCTGCAGCGCGGCCTCGGCGGCCTTGACGTTGGCGACTGCCTCGCGATTGGCATTGTCGCGCTGGTCGAAATCGCGCCTGGTCACGATGTTGTTGCCAACCAGCTGCGCGCCGCGCTCGACTTCGCTCGTGGTGAACACGACGCGGGCCTTGGCGGCCTCGAGCTGCGCCTGGGCGCGATCGACCTCGGCGGCGTAGGGCGCGGGGTCGATCTTGAACAGGATGTCGCCGGACTTCACCAGCGCGCCCTCGGTGAAGTTGGTCGAAAGGATCGCGCCCGCCACCCGCGGCCGGAGCTGAACCCGGTCGACGGCTTCGAGCCGGCCCGAGAAGTCATCGAACAGCGTGGTCGGCCGCGGCTGGATCACGGCAACGGTGACCGGGACCGCCGGCTCGGGAGCCGCGGCAGTCGCGGTCGCCTGTGCGGCATGAAAATAGTGGCCGGTCGCGATCGAACCGGCCACCGCGAGGGCGCCAAGGATCACGATACCGCCGACGACACGTCGGAAGCGGCCGGAACGGGGATTTTGGATTGACGAAGGCATTCACGCGCTCCAGATATCTGTAGTGTTCGCTACAGATGTGGAGCTGGACGCCGGTTCGCAAGATACTTATGTATCGAGCACTATGAATTTCTTATCTCATTCATGGGGAAATGGGAAGTCGCGGAAAAACATCACGTGCAACAAGAGGATAAGCCAGGGACAATCCGTCATAGAAACGGCACCCGGCTTACGGAGCAACGAAAAATGGGAATGGGACGCCCCCGCGCTTTCGACGCGGACGCCGCTTTGGACCAGGCCATGGATGTGTTCTGGCGCCATGGTTACGAGGGCGCGACGATCGCGCAGCTCACCGAGGCGATGAATATCAATCCGCCCAGCCTCTATGCCGCCTTTGGCAGCAAGGAGGGTCTGCTGAAGGCCGCGCTCGACCGCTACACCGAGAAGCGCGACGCCTGGATGGAAAAGGTTTTGGGCGCCTCCACCGCCCGAGAGGTGGCCGAACGATTTCTGATGGAGCACGCGGACGCCCAGACCGATCCCGCCAACCCGCCCGGCTGCCTGCTGGTCCAGGGCGGCCTTGCCTGCGGCACCGGCTCGGAGAATGTTCCATTTGAACTGGCAGCGCGCCGCACCCGAACGGAGGACCAATTGCACGAGCGTTTTGTCCGCGCGAAGGCCGAACGCGACCTGGGCGAAAGCGCCGATCCGGCCACCCTTGCCCGCTATCTCTCCGCGGTGACATCAGGCATGTGCGTGATGGCTTCCTCGGGCGCCGACCGCAACGCGCTGCGCGAGATTGCAGCGGTGTCGCTGAAGGCGTTTGATGAGCAGGCGAAGGGGTAGAGCGGTTGAAGGGGTAGAGCGGTTCACGTCAAGCGCCTGCGGCCCCAACGACGTTGGGAGTGACCGGCGATGAAGCATTGGACCGGCTGGCTGCCGGGTCTCACCACGCTGCGTCGATATCAAGCGGCGTGGCTTCCACACGACATCGTCGCCGGGCTGGTGCTCGCGACCATGCTGGTCCCGGTCGGCATCGCCTATGCGGAGGCGTCCGGCCTGCCCGGCATCTACGGGCTCTATGCGACGATCATCCCGCTGCTCGTCTACGCCCTGCTCGGGCCGAGCCGCATCCTTGTCCTTGGGCCGGACTCGGCGCTTGCGGCCATCATCCTCGGCGTCGTCGTTCCGCTGTCTGGCGGCGATCCGATGCGTGCGGCAACCCTGGCCGCCATGATGGCGGTCGTCTCCGGGACGATATGCATCGTCGCGGGTATCGCGCGGCTGGGATTCCTGACCGAGCTTCTCTCCAAGCCGATCCGCTACGGCTACATGAACGGCATTGCCCTGACCGTGCTGATCAGCCAGCTGCCAAAGCTGTTCGGCTTTTCCATTGAAGGCGATGGACCTCTGCGCAGCCTCTGGGCGGTCATCGGAGCAATCGTCGACGGAAAGACGAATTGGGCGACCCTCGGGATCGGCCTTGCGACGCTGGCGGTGATCCTGCTGCTCGCCCGGAACAAGCGGTTGCCCAGCATTCTCATTGCCGTCGTCGCCGCGACGGTCGTCACCGGGGTTCTCGATCTCGGGGCCCGCTTCGGCGTGACGGTCCTGGGTTCGCTTCCCCAGGGCTTACCAGGATTCGCCATTCCCCGGATCGGCTATGGCGACATCGTGCAGGTGCTGATCGGCGGCAGCGCCGTCGCGCTGGTGTCGTTCGCCGATACCAGCGTCCTGTCGCGCGCCTATGCAGGACGATTGGGCGATCGCGTTGATCCCAACCAGGAGATGGTGGGGCTCGGCGCGGCCAATCTGGCGGCCGGCTTCTTTCAGGGTTTTCCGATCAGCAGCAGCGGATCGCGAACGCCCGTTGCGGAAGCTGCCGGAGCGCGCACGCAATTGACCAGCGTCATCGGCGCGCTGGCCATCGCCTTCCTGCTGCTGATAGCGCCGAATTTGCTGCAGCACTTGCCCAACGCCGCGTTGGCCGCCGTCGTCATCGCCGCTGCGCTCGGCCTGTTTGAGATCGGCGACCTCAGGCGAATCTACCGCATTCAGCAGTGGGAGTTCTGGCTATCGATGGTCTGCTTCGTCGGCGTGGCCGTGCTGGGGGTGATTCCCGGAATAGGCCTCGCCATCGTGCTCGCCATCGTCGAATTCCTGTGGGACGGCTGGCGGCCGCATTCCGCCGTGCTGGGCCGCGCCTCCGGCGTGAAGGGCTATCACGACATCACGCGATATCCGGACGCACGCCAGATCCCCGGACTGGTGCTGTTCCGGTGGGATGCGCCGCTGTTCTTTGCCAATGCCGAGTTCTTCAAGGAACGTGCGCTGGATGCGGTGGCGAAATCTCCGACGCCGGTGCGCTGGCTGGTGGTCACGGCCGAGCCCGTCACCAGCGTGGACGTGACCGCGGGCGATATTCTCGCCGAGTTGGACGAGGCGTTGCACGCACAGAAGATCGAGCTGTGCTTTGCCGAGCTCAAGGACCCCGTCAAGGACAAGCTGAAGAAATTCGGCCTGCTGGCGCAACTCGGCGAGAATAACTTCTTCCCCACCATCGGCGTTGCCGTTGCGCGCTACCTCGAGATCAATGCTGACGTGACCTGGGAGGACTGGGAAGACCGGGCTGAAGCCTAAGGCGCGATGGGTTCAATCGTCAGCGCGCTATAAGCGCTTTTGTTTGAGCATGATCTCCGCGCAAACGCTTCGCGTTTGTCGCAGGGAAAACCGCTTCGCACTTTTCCGGATCATGCTTCCCAGCCGTCCGGGCGCATCACCACATCGTCTGTCGCGCGCGCTCCGGCCATTCCCGATCGTATTTTTCGCCGCCGACCGTGTGCTCGCTCATCTCGGCGAGGATCTGGCCCGGCGTCGGCAAGACCTTCGGATCGACCCGCTTGTCCGGATTCCAGAGATCGGAGCGCACGATCGCGCGCGCACACTGGAAATAGATCTCCTCCACATGCATTACGATCACCGTGCGCGGTGCCTTGCCTTCCATCATGAAGGAGGCGAGCAGCTCCGGTTCGGCCGTGACATAAGCGCGGCCGTTGACGCGCAGCGTGCTGCCTGAGCCCGGAATCAGGAACAGCAAACCGACGCGGGGATCGCGAACGATGTTGCGCAGCGAATCGCAGCGATTGTTGCCTCGGCGATCCGGCATCATCAGCGTCTTCGCATCATGGATGCGCACGAAGCCCGGCAGGTCGCCGCGCGGCGAGCAATCGAGCCCTTCGGGGCCTGCGGTCGCAAGCGACACGAACGGCGACTGCTCGATGAGCACACGATAGAGCGGCGTCACGTGATCGGCGACCTTCACGGTCGACGCGTCGTTCGGGAAGCCGTAGATCGCCTCAAGCTGCTCGACCGTTTCGATCACCGACATTCGTGCTTCTCTCCTCTGCTTCCTTTTCGACGCGTTTTCTTCACGCGAACCGGTATCCACCTCGCTGGAAAACGCTCTATTCGTCCCAGCGTTCGCCCTTGATGATGCGGACAAGCTGTCGCGCATGATAGTCGGCGGTGCCGGAATTGACGATGGTGAAATCGGGCGTCGACGTGCTCTCGTCGACGGTGCGGGCCAGCCGCCGCTCGATAAGACCGTCGCTGCTGCGCGCCCGCATTGCGAGCCGCGCGGCCAGCACATCGGGCGGCGCCGTGACCAGCACCACGACAGCGTTGGCATAGTTGCGGCGCGCCGCGGCGATCACGGTGCGCGAGACGTTCGCGATCACGGTGCGTCCGGCGCCGATATCGTCGTTGATCGACCGCGACAGCGCGTAGCGATGGCCGTGCGCTTCCCAGTGCATGGCGTAGTCGCCGGCGGCTACCGCGCGCTGGAAGCTCTCCGCGCTGACCTCCTCATTGTCCTCCGACGCCGAGGCCTGGCGGGTGATCAGCCGGCGCGGAAACACGACATCGCGATCATCGCCACAGGCCGCTTTGGCGAACCCCAGCAGCGTATCCTTGCCGGCGCCGCTCGGGCCGACCACCAGGATCAGCCGGCCGGGGCCGATTCCGGCGCGCCGGTCGGCGACGACGGATGCAACGGTCATGCGACCCTCCCTCCTTCGCGCCAGACGCTGCGCACGACAGGCAGATCGCGCGCGACATGCACGCGGATCAGGTCAGCGCGCCGGCCGACCGCGATCTCGCCGCGGTCGGTGAGCCCGACCGCTTCGGCCGGCGTCTTGGTCACGGTGCGCACGGCGGAAGCAAGATCGATCGCCGGCACATGCCGCGGCAATTGCAGCGCCGCCATCAGCAGGCTGGACGGGATGTAGTCCGACGACAGGATATCGAGCATGCCCTCATTGGCGAGATCGACGGCCGCAATGTTGCCGGAGTGCGAGCCGCCGCGCACCACGTTCGGCGCGCCCATCAGGATGTCGATGCCGGCGGCGTGCAAGCCGCGCGCAGCTTCCATCGTGGTCGGGAACTCCGCGACCGCGACCTTGTCGCTGACGGCGTCGACCACGTTCTCGTCGGTGGTGTCGTCATGGCTCGCCAGCGGGATCCTGTATTCATGCGCCAGCGCGACGATCGCGCGGGTGTTCGCCACCGCATATTCCTTCTGATAGGCGAAGCGCCGCGCGAACAGCACGTCGAGCTGGGCGTCGGTCATGCCGCCGCCCTTGCCGCGATAGTAATCGCGCAGCTTCACCTCGTCGCGGAACTGGCGCTGGCCCGGCGTGTGGTCCATCAGCGACATCAGCCGCACGTCCGGCCGGTCGATCAGTTCCTTGGCCTCGGCGACCACGTCCGGCATCGGGACCTCGCAGCGCAGATGCAGGAAGTGATCGGCGCGCAGCAGATTCTCCTCGCGCGCCGCCGCGATCGCCGCCGCCAGCACGCCGGCGCGGCCGTCGACATCCTCGGCGCCGTCCTCGCGCCAGACCCGCAGCGAATCCAGCACCGTGGTGATGCCTGAGGTCGCGAGCTGACCGTCATAGGAGATCACGGCCGCGACCGGATTCCAGAACACCTTCGGCCGCGGCACATAGTGCATCTCGAGATGATCGGTGTGCAGCTCGATCAGCCCGGGCATCAGGAGGTCGCCGCCGGCATCCTCGGCGGCCTCGGGCGCTCTGCCCTCGCCGAACTCGGCGATCTTGCCATCAGCGATCGCGACCCAGCCCTGCTCGATCACGCGATCGGCGAGGACCAGCCGGGCGTTGCCGATGATGGTGTCTTGCTTGGCGGTCATTTCAAACGGTCCTTCAGGCAGCAGCCGCGAACGAGGTCACATCGACGATGCGGTCGGCGATCAGATGGCGGATTTCGTCGTCATGGACAATCGCGACCATCGCGACGCCCTTGGTCTTTTTTTCCGCGATCAGCTCGACCACCACGGCGCGATTCGCCGCATCGAGCGAAGCGGTCGGCTCGTCCAGCAGCAGGATCGGCAGGTCCGAGATGAAGCCGCGCGCGATGTTGACGCGCTGCTGCTCGCCGCCGGAGAAGGTCGAGGGCGGCAAGGTCCACAGCCGCTCCGGAATGTTGAGCCGGCGCAGCAGCTGGCCGGCGCGCGCGCGGGCCTCCTCGCGCGCCACGCCGTTGACGATCAAAGGCTCGGCGACGACGTCGATCGTCGCCACCCGCGGCACGGCGCGCAGGAACTGGCTGACATAGCCGATGGTCGAGCGGCGGATGCTCAGCACCTGGCGCGGCTCGGCGGTGGCAAGGTCGACAACCTTGCCGTGATGGCGGATGCCGATCCGGCCGCTGTCGCAGCGATAGTTGCCGAAGATCATCTTCAGGATGGAGGATTTGCCGGCGCCCGACGGGCCCGACAGCACCACGCACTCACCCGGATCGGCGTGGAACGAGACGCCGCGCACCACGGGCAGTTCGACGCCGCCCTGCAGATGCATGGTGAAGGTCTTCTCGGCGTTGGCAAGTTCGATCATCGCGGTCATTGGCACGCTCATGGCGGAAGAATCGAGGAAACGAGCAGCTGCGTATAGGGCTCACGCGGATCGTCGAGCACCTGGTCGGTGAGGCCGGTCTCGATGACGCGGCCGCCCTTCATCACCATCACGCGATGCGAAAGCAACCGCGCCACCGCCAGATCGTGGGTCACGACGATCGCGGCAAGCCCGAGCTCGCTGACGAGGTTGCGCATCAGGTCGAGCAGGCGGGCCTGCACCGAGACGTCGAGGCCGCCGGTCGGCTCGTCCATGAACACCAGCCGCGGCTCGGTGACGAGGTTGCGGGCGATCTGCAGCCGCTGCCGCATGCCGCCGGAATAGGTCTTTGGCGCATCGTCGATGCGGCCGGTATCGATCTCGACCCGCTCCAGCCAGGTCGACGCGGTGTCACGGATGCGGCCGTAATGATTCCAGCCGACCGCCATCAGCCGCTCGCCGACATTGGCGCCGGCCGAGACGCCCATGCGCAGCCCCTGCGCCGGGTCCTGGTGCACGAAGCCCCAGTCGGTGCGAAACAGGAAGCGCCGCTCGGCCTCGCCGAGTTCAGCGAGATCGCGCAGCACGCCGTCGCGCATCCGGTAGCACACCCGGCCCGCGCTCGGCGCGAGCTGCGCCGAGAGCAGCTGCAGCAGCGTCGACTTGCCCGAGCCGGACTCGCCGACGATCGCCAGCACCTCGCCGGGATAGAGCGCGAACGAGACGTCGCGGCAGGCCGCAAGCCGGCCGTAATTCTTGGCAAGCCCCTCGGCCACCAGCAACGGCTCGTCGTTGTCGAGGCTCGAGAGCTCAGACATGCGCCTTCTCCTTGTGCGGCGCTGCGCTCTCGGTGCCGTGATGGCCGGCGGCCTGGCGCTGCTCGCAGAAGTCCGTGTCGGAGCAGACGAACATCCGCCCGCCCTTGTCGTCGGTGACGATCTCGTCGAGATAGGAATTGTCGGCGCCGCACAGCGCGCAGGGCGCGTTGAAGCGGTAGCGCGTGAACGGGTGATCCTCGAAGTCCAGCGACACCACGGTGGTGTAGGGCGGGATCGCGTAGATGCGCTTCTCGCGGCCGGCGCCGAACAGCTGCAGCGCCGCGCAATTGTCCATCTTCGGATTGTCGAATTTCGGCGTCGGCGACGGGTCCATCACGTAGCGTGCGTTCACCTTCACCGGATAGGCGTAGGCGGTGGCGATGTGACCGAAGCGCGCGATGTCCTCGTAGAGCTTGACGTGCATCAGCCCGTATTCGGCGAGCGCGTGCATGCGCCGCGTCTCGGTCTCGCGCGGCTCGAGGAAGCGCAGCGGCTCGGGGATCGGCACCTGATAGACCAGCACCTGCCCGGCATGCAGCGACGCCTCGGGAATGCGGTGCCGGGTCTGGATCACGGTCGCGTCCGTGGTCGAGGTCGTGGTCGCGACACCCGCGGTCTTGCCGAAGAACTTGCGGATCGAGATCGCGTTGGTGGTGTCGTCCGAGCCCTGGTCGATCACCTTCAGCACGTCGTCGGGACCGAGGATCGCGGCCGTCACCTGCACGCCGCCGGTGCCCCAGCCATAGGGCATCGGCATCTCGCGGCTCGCAAACGGCACCTGATAGCCGGGGATCGCGATCGCCTTGAGGATCGCGCGGCGGATCATCCGCTTGGTCTGCTCGTCGAGATAGGCGAAATTGTACGTCGGCGCGTTCATTCCGCGGCCTCCTGCATTTCCACGGCCTCGTTGGCTTCCGCGAACTCCTGCCGCAGCTTGCGCAAGAGACCGAGCTCGGACTGGAAGTCGACATAGTGCGGCAACTTGAGATGCTCGACGAAGCCGGTCGACTGGACATTGTCGGAGTGCGACATCACGAACTCCTCGTCCTGCGCCGGCGCCGCCGCCTCCTCGCCGAGCTCACGCGCACGCAGCGCGCGATCGACCAGCGCCATCGACATGGTCTTGCGTTCGCTCTGCCCGAAGGCGAGGCCATAGCCGCGGGTGAAGCACGGCGCCTCAGTCGTCGAGCCCTTGAACTGGTTGACCATCTGACACTCGGTCAATTCGATCGAGCCGAGCGGCACGGCAAAGCCCGCGTCCTCGGCGAAGAACTCGACCTCGACCTCGCCGAAGCGGATCTCGCCGGCGAACGGGTGATTGCGACCGTAGCCGCGCTGCGTCGAGTAGCCGAGCGCGAGCAGGAAGCCCTCATCGCCGCGCGCCAGGTTCTGCAGCCGCAAATCGCGATCGGCCGGAAAGCTCAACGGCTCGCGCGTGAGGTCGCCGACCGGCGTGTCGCAATCTGCCTGCGGCGAGGATTCGATTAGACCGTCACGGCCGAGAATGTCGGTCACCCGCGGCGTGGCGGCCTGCGAGGCCTCCGCGGTCGCCGGCTGCTCCGGCACAAAGCCTTCCGCGAGCTGCGGATCGAGCAGGCGATGGGTGTAGTCGAAGGTCGGCCCCAGGATCTGGCCGCCCGGAACGTCCTTGAAGGTCGAGGAGATCCGCCGCCGCACCTGCATCTCGCCGGTGTTGACCGGCTCGGTGGCGCCAAAGCGCGGCAGCGTGGCACGGAAGGCGCGGACCAGGAAGATCGCCTCGATCATGTCGCCGCGCGCCTGCTTGATCGCGAGCGCCGCGAGCTCGCGGTCGTAGAGCGAACCTTCGGTCATCACGCGATCGACGCCGAGCGCGAGTTGCTCGGAAATCTGTGCCAGCGTCACCTCGGGCACCTCGCGGTCGCCGCGCCGCTCATGCGCGAGCAGACGATGGGCGTTCTCGATGGCGCGCTCGCCTCCCTTGACGGCTACATACATCGCTCACACTCCGCTTGCGATCAGCCGCGTGGTGCGCGGGATCGCCACAATGGCATCGTCATGGACCAGCACGACATCGATGCCGCGCGGGAACAGGGCTTCGTTGATCGCAAGCCGCTGGAACAGGTCGCGCGGCTTGATCATCGCCTGCAGCACGGCGCTGCCGTCGATGCCGGGCCCTTTCAGCTCGAAGGCCGGCCCCTGCGACAGGCTGTCGACCTGCAGGATCAGCGTGGTCGACCGGTCAGGATATTCGCTGCTGCCGAATGCGAAGCGATCGAGCGCCGGCAGGCTCGCGGCATCGCCGATCAAAGCGAAGCTCGCGATCGAGGAATCGGCCACCACCGGCGCGCTGGCGTGAAACTTCAGCCAGCGGGCGACGTCCGGCGTCGCCGACATCGCAGCGTCAAGCCAGATCGGCGTGTCGTGATCGAACAGCGTCAGCGCGATCGCGGCCGAGCCGCGCATCATGCCGGCGGGCGTTCCGACGCTCGCGGCGACGCGCTGCACGCTGCCCGGGCGCGCCATCGCATCCATCACGGAACGGAAAGTCGATTGCGCCGACAGCACCTTGTCGGCAAAGCCCGCGGGCATTTCGGCAATCGTCGTCATTGCATCATCCCTCATCGCGCACCATCGTGTAGAAATCGACCCGCGTCGCCGCGGTTTCCGCCGCCTTGCGGCCGCGTTCGGCGTTCATGGCGACGCGCAGCGGCGCGATCACCTTGACCTCCACCTCGCCGGACAGTTCCGCCGACTGCACCATGGCATCGCACAGCGCGATCATCTGCGCCTTCCGCGCGTCGCGGCCGAGCGTGTAGCCGAAGCCGACCTCGCCGGTCGCAAGCCGCACCGCCGCGCGCGACACCGTCGCCTCGCCGAGATTGAACGGCGCACCGTCGCCGCCGATCCGCCCACGCAGCATCACAAGGCCGTTTTCCGGCTCACGCAGGTTCTCATGCGCGGGCACCGCGATCGCCGCCAGCCTGCCGGCGATATCAGCAGCGGCGGCGTGCGCCAGCACCGTCATCGCGGCCTTGCGCTGGGCCTGTTTGCTGTTTGGTCCGGTCGAACTCATGGGCAAACCTTTGGGCAACCTTGCTTGCATCAAGTTGTCTATGATACTAGACAACTTGATAGCGGAGCGCCATGACTGTTTCGTGACAAACCAAAGATTTCTGGTATCACCGCGCCATGAGCATGCAGGAAAGTTCCGGCGTCGCCTTGTGGCGGCAGGTCGCCGACGGCATCGAGCGCGGCATCGCTGACGGCCGCTTCGCCGCCGGCGAAAAGCTGCCCGGCGAGATGGAGATCGCCGAGACGTACCGGGTCAACCGGCACACCGTGCGGCGGGCGCTCGCCGCATTGGCGGAGCGCGGCCTGGTGCGCGCGGAACGCGGTAGCGGCACCTATGTCGAAGCCCAGCGCCTCGCCTATCCCTTGCGCTCACGCACGCGATTTTCCGAGATCGTCGGCGCCGGCGGTCACGAGCCGCGCGGCCAGCTGATCGATGCGAGCAGCGACACCGCCAATCGCGAGATTGCGCGCGAGCTCGGCCTGAAGATCGGTGCGCCGCTGATCCGGATCGAAGCGGTGCGGCTCGCCGACCGGACGCCGATCTGCGTCTCCACCACCTGGCTGTCGGCCGAGCGGTTTCCCGATGCCGGCAGCGTGTTCGCCAACGTCCGCTCGATGACGAAGCTGCTCGGGCATTACGGCGTCAAGGACTACCACCGCGCCTCGACCCGGATCACCGCGGCGATCGTCGATGCGACCGACGCCGCGCGGCTCGACCTGCCGCTGGGACGGCCGGTGCTGGTGGTCGACGCCACCGACGTCGACATGCTGGACCAGCCGCTGGTGACCAAGCGCTCGCGCTTCGCCGCCGAGCGCGTGGAGTTTCTGGTCGAGAACGGCTGACGTGCTTCTGCTCCCTCGCCCCGCTCTTGCGGGGAGAGGGGCCGCCTCCACAAAGCGGATAAATATGAGTGCGGGGAAACACCCCTCACCCGGATTGCTGCGCAATCCGACCTCTCCCCGGGGCGAGGTAACTTTCTATACCACCGCCCTTTGCCCGATGATCGCAAAGCGCAGCTTGCTCGAGATGAAGTCGATCGCGGCAACCGCGATCAGGATCATCAGGATCAGGAACGATACTTTCTGCCATTCCAGCACGCGGATCTGTTCGGCAAGCTGCAAGCCGATGCCGCCCGCGCCGACGATGCCGATGATGGTCGCCGAACGCGTGTTCGACTCGATGAAGTAGAGCACCTGCCCGGCGATCACGGGCAACACCTGCGGCAGCAGGCCGAAGCGAATCTCGTGCAGCGCATTGCCGCCGGACGCGCGGATACCCTCGACCTGCTTGCGATCCGCGGCCTCGATCGCCTCCGAGAACAGCTTTCCGAACGCACCGAAGTCCGACACCATGATCGCCAGCACGCCGGCGAACGGACCGAGGCCGACGACGTTGATCCAGACCAGCGCCCAGATCAGCGTATCGACGCCGCGGATCGAGTCCAGGAAGCGGCGCACCGGAAAGCGGATCAGGTTCGAGGGGATGATGTTGCGCGCCGCCAGCAGGCTGACCGGGAGTGCCAAAACCGCGGCAAGCGTGGTGCCGAGCACCGCGATCGACAGCGTCTCGCCGAGCGCCTGCATGTAGAGCGGGAACGACGAGCCCGGATTCGGCGGGAGCATCAGCATGGTGATCCAGCCGAGCTGGCCGAGGCCCGCGATCAGCCTGGACGGCGAGAAATCGAGATCAACCAGTCCGAACACGAAGATCGCGAGCGCCGCCACGATCATGGCCGGCATCGCCAGCCGTGCCGATGTGGGACGTTCGAAGACGTCGGGGTACTTCGCGCGCAGTTCCGCGGTGTCCGGCCTCGGCATCTGGCTCATCGACGGGTCTCCTTGCCGAACAGCCGGCCGCGCAGCCAGCCGGTCGAGATGTCGATGATGAAGACGGTGACGATGATGGTGATGAGGATGGCGCTGACGTCGGAATAGTAGAACTTGCGGATCGCGACCACCAGCTCCTGGCCGATGCCGCCGGCGCCGACGAAGCCCATCACCGACGCCTCGCGGACGTTGATCTCGAAGCGCAGCAGCGCATAGCTGGCATAGCCGGCCGAGACCTGCGGCAGCACGGCAAAGCGCATGCAGGACAGCCAGCTCGCGCCGGTGGAGCGGATGCCCTCGACCGGCTTCATGTCGGCATTCTCGACGATCTCGGCGAACAGCTTGCCGAGCGCCCCGGTGGTGTGGATCGCGATCGCCAGCACGCCGGCCATCGGCCCGAGGCCGAACGCGATCACGAAGATCAGCGCGAACACGATGCCGGGGACGGTGCGCGCGAATTCCAGCAGGCGGCGGATCGTGAAACGTACCCATGGGCCCGGCGACGTATTCTGGGCCGCGAAGAAATTGAGCGCGAAGGCGAGCACCGCACCCGTCAGCGTGCCGACATAGCTGATCAGGATCGTCTCGCCGAGCATCTTCAGCCACTTATGCCAACCCCAGAACCATTCGGCGGGATCGGTCCAGACCCGCGCGCCGGAATCCAGCGTCAGGATGCGATCGAAATAGCTGACGAAATTGCCGAAATAGGTGAACAGCGTGCGCAGGTTCACTTCCGCGCCGAACGCCGCGATCACCAGCACCGCACAGAATGCCGCCGTTGCCAGCGCGGCCTTCAACCGCTTGCGTGCGACGGACTTGCGGTAGGCGTCCTCCAGCGTCGCCAGTTGCTGCGCTGGAAGAATGGATACGGCGGTCGCCATCGACGCGTGCCAGTCCGGTTCGGAGTTGAGTGGAGAGAAAGGGCCGGGCTATACGCCCGACCCTCGTGACGTCAGGCGTGCGATCAGCTCGCCTTCTTTCGCAAACCGTCGACGAACTTGATCAGCTCGATGGTGCCGTCCCAATCCTTGGTGGTGGCGGGATGGAAGCCCTTCTTCTGACCGTCGGACAGACGGTCGAAGGCGGCCTTGTCCTTGGTCGGGGCGTCGAAGAAGGCCTTTGCGATCGCGGCCTTCAGGTCCTCCGGAAGATCGGTGTTGTACGCATAGGGGCCGTTGATGATCAGCGCCGACTTGTGGATGATGCGGAAATCATCCTTCTTCATCGCCGAGCCGTCGGCATTCTTCAGCATGCCCTTGGTCAGCATCTGGGCGAGCGTGGAATCGTCCTCGTTGGTCCACTGGTTAGCGGCCACATCAACGGTTCCCTGCGACAGCGCCAGGACGGCGTTCTCGTGGCTGCCGGTGAACACGACCTTGCCGAAAAAGCCTTCGGCGTTCGCGATGCCCATCTTGTTCAGTTCGAAGCGCGGCACGTTGTTGCCGGACGTCGAGTTCGGATCGACCAGGCCGAGATTCTTGCCCTTCAGGTCCTCGACGGTCTTGTACGGGCTCGACGCCTTGACGAAGAACACCGAGTAATAGCCGGTCGAACCGTCGGCGTTCATATCGTTGGCGAACGCGTCGGTCTTGACGCCGGTCAAGCGCGCGCGAGAGAACGAGGCCGAGCCGTAGCTGGCGATCTGGATGTTGCCGGCGCGCTGGCCTTCGATGACGGCCGCGTAGTCGTTGGCGATGCGCAGTGTGACCTTCACGCCGAGCTCCTTCGACAGATACGCCACGAACGGCGTCCAGCGCTCGGTGACGCCGGAGGCGTTCTCGGCCGGCACCACCGCGAAGGTGAGCTCCGGATACTTTGCCTTCCAGTCCTGCGCGGAGGCCGAACCGGCAAATGCCAGCGCGGCGGCGCCAGCCAGAATGATGCGACGAGTGAACATGACTACCCCTCTTTTGTTGTAGTTGCACCTGTTGGCCGGGCAAAATGCCCGGCCTCCCAGATTGAAAAATGCGCGACGCTCAGGCCGCGGCTGCGGTGCCGAGTGCCGGCGCAGTTGCACCGTCGGGCGCGGGCAGCGGTGCTGCGCCGATGACGTCATTGGCCTCGAGGTCATAGAGCTCGCGGGCGATATGGTCGGTGAGCGCCGCGGGGGCGCCATCGAACACCACGCGACCTGCGGCCATGCCGACCAGGCGGTCGCAATAGGTCCGCGCCAGGTCGAGCGAGTGCAGATTGCAAAGCACCGTGATGCCGAAATGCTTGTTGATGCGCAGCAGCGCGTCCATCACGATCTTGGTGTTGCGCGGATCGAGCGAGGCGATCGGCTCGTCGGCGAGAATGATGTCGGGCTCCTGCACCAGCGCGCGGGCGATCGCGACGCGTTGCTGCTGGCCGCCGGAGAGCTGGTCGGCGCGCTGTGCCGCCAGCTGGGCGATGTCGAATTGCTCGAGCGCCGACAGTGCGAGCGCCCTGTCCTGCTCCGGCCAGACCTGCGCCAGCGAGCGCCATGACGGAATCTGGGCCAGTCGGCCCATCAGCACGTTGGTCAGCACATCAAGGCGGCCGACCAGATTGAACTGCTGGAAGATCATCGCCGAGCGCGCGCGCCACCGCCGCAGTTCCTTGCCGCGCAACGCGGTGACGTCGGTGCCTTCGAACAGGATACGGCCGGAGGTCGGATCGGCGAGACGGTTGATCATCCGCAGCAGCGTCGACTTGCCGGCACCGGAGCGGCCGATCACGCCGACAAAGCTGCCGGGCGCGATCGAAAAGGACGCGTTGTCGACTGCGGCTTTCGTGCCGAAACGGCACGTCAAACCTTCCACCACCAGCATGTAATGCTCCAACCGCGCCTCGTTGGGCCATCGCTATCCCCGGCGTTTTACAGTTATGTGACGACAGCGCTGCGGTGCGGCGATCGTCCACACCCCTCCCTTGTCGCTCCCTTGCCGTCATCGCAACGTCATGATGTTGTCATCAAGCATCCCGATGACGAGCGCGCATCCCCCGGAAGCCCAAGATTCTTGAAGATTTGCGGAGGCCCTGATGGCCGGAAAAACACTCTCGGTTGTGCCGACCGTCGACCCGACCGCGTCGGTCCGTGAGAGCAGGCTCGGCAAATATACCGAGGTCGGCGCGCGCACGATCCTGCTCGAAGTCAGCATGGATGACTATTCCTACGTCGTGAACGACAGCCAGATCACCTACACCTCGATCGGCAAGTTTTGCTCGATCGCGGCGATGACCCGCATCAACCCCGGCAACCACCCGATGCATCGCGCGACTCAAGCGCATTTCACCTACCGCGCCAGCGCGTATTTCCCCGGAGAGAGCGACGACACCGACTTCTTCAACTGGCGACGTGCGCATCACGTGCATATCGGCCATGACGTCTGGATCGGGCACGGTGCGATCCTGTTACCAGGACGGAACATCGGAACCGGCGCTGTCGTCGCTGCCGGCGCGATCGTGACCAAGGACGTTCCCGCATACACCATCGTTGCCGGTAATCCGGCGCGGCCCGTGAAGCGGCGCTTCTCCGAGACGATCGCCGACCGCCTCGCCGCGCTCGCATGGTGGGACTGGGATCACGAGACGCTCCGCCGCGTCCTGCCCGACTTTCGCAAGCTCGCGGTCGAGGAATTCCTCGACAAGTACGAGGCCGAGGCCGTATCCCAATCACAGAACAAACAACGGAGCGCCGCATCGTGACGGACATTTTCATCGAGGGCGGGCGCACGCTGGTTGACGGCGCCTTGGTCGAGACCTCGCTGCGGACCGCTGGTCGCGACATCGGCGCGCTCGACGCCGAGCAGGGTCGCGCCGCGCTTCACATCGATGCCAGTGGCCTGCTGGTGCTGCCCGGCATCATCGACCTGCACGGCGATGCGTTCGAGCGGCAGATGATGCCGCGCCCCGGCGTCGACTTCCCGACCGACGTGGCGCTGATCGACAGCGACCGGCAGGCGATCGCCAACGGCATCACCACCGTGTTCCACGGCACGACCTGGTCGTGGGAGCCCGGCCTGCGCAGCGCGGAGAATGCGCGCAAGCTACTCGATGCGATCGAGGCGCTGCGGCCGCAGCTCGCCGCCGACACCCGCCTCCACCTGCGTCACGAGACCCACAATCTCGAGGCCGAGGCCGAGATCATTCAATGGCTCGGTGAAGGCCGCATCGATCTGTTCGCCTTCAACGACCATAGCAACGTCAAGCCGAAGAAGCGCAACCAGCTGGCCGAGCGCTCCGGGCTCTCCGTCGAGGCCGTCAACGACATGCTCGACCGGATCGTGGCGCGCCGCCCCGAGGTGCCCGCCTCGATCGCGCGACTGGCCGCCGCCGCGCGCGCGGCCGATATCCGCATGCTGTCGCACGACGACAACAGCCCGGCGATGCGCCAGGAGTTTCGCGCGCTGGGCGCCACGATCGCCGAATTCCCTGTCAACGAGGAGACCGCGCGCGACGCTGCGGCGGCGGACGACTTCATCGTGTTCGGCGCGCCCAATGTGGTGCGCGGCGGCAGCCATACCGGCTGGACCAAGGCATCCGACATGATCGCACAGGGCCTCTGCTCGGTGCTGGCGTCGGACTATTACTATCCGGCGCAGCTGCTCGCGGCGTTCCGCCTCGTCGCCGATGGCATCCTGCCGCTCGCCAGGGCCTGGGACCTGATCTCGTCGGCGCCGGCCCGCGCGGCCGGGCTCGCCGATCGCGGCGTGCTCGCCGCGGGCCGCCGTGCCGACATCATCGTCGTCGACGACAAGGCGCCGCTGCGGCCGCGCATTATCGCCGTAATAGCGGCCGGACGGCTGGTGCATCTGGCGGACGCGAGCTGCCTCGTTCATTCACTCGCGCCGCGCAAGACGGTTGCGGCGGCGTAGCCCAGTCCCATGGCCAGCACTCCGCGCTACGCGATCTATTATGCGCCGTCACCCGACAGCGTCCTGCACCACTTCGGTTCGACACTGCTCGGTTACGATGCGGTGTCGGGCGACGACCTGCCGTTTCCCGAGGGCGTCACGCCGGACTGGCGCGAGATCACCGAAGATCCGCGCAAGTATGGATTCCACGCCACGCTGAAAGCGCCCACCGCGCTCGCCGACGGTCGAAGCGAGGCCGAGCTTCTCGATGCCTGTGCCGCCTTCGCCGGCCGCGCGCGGCGCATTCCGGTGATCGAACCGGTGGTCGATGCGATCAGCGGCTTCATCGCGGTGATCCCGGCCAACCGCTCGGACGACCTGCAGCAGCTTGCCGCCGATTGCGTCACCGAATTCGACGCGTTCCGCGCGCCGCTGACGCCGGAAGATCGCGCGCGCCGCAGGCCAGAGAAACTCACCGCGCGGCAGTGCGACTATCTCGACCGCTGGGGCTATCCCTACGTCATGGAGGAGTTCCGCTTCCACATGACGCTGACAGGGCGGCTGAGCGACGAGCGGCGCGGCCCGATCGTGGCGCAGCTGCGCATACGGTTCGCGGCGGTCGACCTCACGCGGCTCGCAATCGACCGCATCGCGCTGTTCAAGCAGACCGACAGCGCATCGCGCTTCCGCATCATCGGCAGCTGGCCGTTGCGGGCGTAGCGCGCGCTATTCCTCCACCCGGGTGCGGGCGATGATCTCGGCGGCGCCCTTCTCCAGCAGCTCCATGCCCACGGCGCGGCCGAGTTCGCGCGGCCGATCCGCCGGTCCGCGCCGCGTCACCTCGATGAAGCCGGCGCCGGCCTCGTCGAGCACGGAGGCGCGCAGCGTCGTCTCGGCTCCCGCGAGCGTGGCGTGGCCCGCGATCGGCGAATTGCAATGACCGTTGAGCACCCACAGCACCTCGCGCTCGGCCTCGGCCGCAAGCCGCGACTGCACGTTGTCGATCCCGGCAAGCTGCGCACGCGTCGCCCAGTCGGTCTCGACGCATTCCACCGCGACAATGCCCTGGCCGACCGCCGGCAGCATCTCGCCGACCGAGAAATCATGCGCGATGCGCGCGGTCATGCCGATGCGCTCCAGGCCCGAGCGCGCCATCACCAGCGCATCCGCCGGCCCCACGTCGCCGCCACCGGGCAGCCGCTGCTTGTCGCCGCGATCGAGCTTGGCCACGCGCGTGTCGGCGGCGCCGCGATAGTGGATCACGGTCGCTTCCGGAAACAGCCGGCGCAGATAGGCGGCGCGGCGGACGGCGTTGGTGCCGATCATGAAGCCCTTGCCGCGCGCGGCGCGTAGGGTGTCGAGCGACAGGCCGGGACGCAGCACGAGGCTGTCATTGGCGGCATCGCGCGCCAGCATCGCGGCGATGACGAGACCCGGCGTCTCCTCGTTGCCCGGCACGTCCTTCAGCGAATGCATCGCCGCCTGCAACGTGCCGGCGCGCATGGCTTCGCGGATCTCGGCGACGAAGGCGCCGCCCTTGCCGCCATGGCGCAACAGCTTGCTGGTCTGGTCCTGGTCGCCGCGGGTCTCGAACTTGACGATGTCGACGGCAAGGTCCGGCGCCGAAGCGCGCAGCAGGCGCGCGACCTCATCCGTCTGCGCGAGCGCCATCGCGCTCTTGCGCGTCCCAATCCGCAAAACCTGTCCCGACACGAAAGCTCCGCTACGCGTGATCATCAACGGTGGGGGATTAGAACAAAAAGCCAGTCAAAACAACGGTTTTTGCCCCTCTTTGGCGACGCTCAGACGAGCTCCTCGACAAGCTCCACCCCGGCCGCGCACATCGCCGCGGTGGCGACGGCAAGCGAACCGCCGAGATCGATGGCGCGGCAGCCTGCCAGCACGACAATAGTCTCGAAACCGAGCCGGCGCGCATCGAGCGCCGAATACTGCACGCAATAGTCCGTGGCGAGCCCCGCCATCACAATGCGCTTGAGGCCGCGCTCGCGCAGATAGCCGGCGAGCCCGGTCGGCGTCTTGCGGTCGTTCTCGAAGAACGCCGAATAGGAATCGATCGCGGCCCGGAACCCCTTGCGGATCACGAGCTCGGCCCGCTCGGTGGCGAGGTCAGGATGAAACGCGGCGCCCACGCTGCCCTGGACGCAATGATCCGGCCACAGCGTCTGCGGCCCATACGGCATGGCGATCTCGGAGAACGGCGCCGCGCCCGGATGCGAGGTCGCAAACGAGCTGTGGCCCGCCGGATGCCAGTCCTGGGTCAGCACGACATGGTCGAACCGCCCGGCGAGCCGGTTGACCACCGGCACGACGGCATCGCCGTCCGCGACCGCCAGCGCGCCGCCGGGGCAGAAATCGTTCTGCACGTCGATGACCAGCAACAGATCGTCGGGCAGGGTCTTCATCAGGTGCCGATCCGCAATGACGCGCGCAGCTTGCGCAGGCAGGCGATCACCGACAGCGCGGTGATGCGGCCGGTCTTCGGGTTCTCTGAGGGAATGTTCTCGATCATCATCGAGAACCGCGCGGAATCGGAATCGACCTCGATCCGATGGGTGTTGCGGGTCACGGTCGGATCCGCCCAGATCTCGACCCTTGTGCGGTCGGGGCCGATGCCGGCCAGCGACAGCGCCACCGCGACGTTGAGGTTGGCCGGAAAGCCCTTTGCGGCATCGCGCGCGCTGCCCTCGAAGATGCGCAGCGGCTCGGTGATGCCTTCGATCCGGATGTTGTTTTCGACCAGGTGCGGCGCGCCGACGAGGCCCGCGACCGGCTTGCGCGTCACCAGCCTCGCCGAATGAATGGTCCCGATCGCCGCCGCGGTCACCGCATCGAGCCCGATCAGCGCGCCGGTCGGCACGATGATCTGGCCGCCATGGGCCTTCGCGAGATCGACGAGGTCCTCGTTCTGCAGCAGCGCGCCGACGCTGAGCACGACCGCGGTCTTGCCGCGCTCGACCACCGGCGCCACGATTGCGCGGACCACCTTGCTCGGCGCGCACTCGACCACGATGTCGGCGACCTCGGCCAGCTGCTCGATCGGCACCAGCTTCGGCGCAGACTTGAGCTCCGCCACCCAGCCGCGATGCTTGTCCGGGCTGTTCGCCGACACCGCAACCAGCGCGAGGCCCTCGATGCCCTGATCGAGCGCCTTGACGACGTCGGTGCCGATCGCGCCGAGGCCGGCGACCGCAACCCGTGTCCTTGTCTTGCTGTCAGCCATCATTTCCCGCCGGCGAGCATCTTGACCAGGCGATAGAGATACTCTTCGCCCTCGTAGAACGACTTAACGAGCACGCGCTCGTCCTTGCCATGGATACGGTTGTCGTCGGCATCGGCGGCCAGCCCGGAGTGACCATAGGTCGGAATCCCCGCGTTACGCAGATAGCTGCCGTCGGTCGCGCCGGTGCTCATGACCGGAACGATCGACGCATCCGGCCAGAACTCCTTCGACAATTTCTCGATCGAACCCATGATCTCCTCGTTGAGGGGCGACGGCGGGCTCAGCACGGCCTTGCCGGTCGGAGCCACCGCGATCTCCTTGTCGGCGAGCACGCGCTCGATCGTCGCCTGCACGCCCTCGACCGGCTCGCCGGGCAGGATCCGGCAGTTCACCTTGGCGGTCGCCAGCTGCGGCAGCGCGTTGATGGCGTGGCCGCCCTCCAGCATGGTCGCAACGCAGGTGGTGCGGAGCTGCGCATTGTAACCCGGATTCTCCGACAATCGCGCCAGCGCTGCCGGATCAGGCTGTGGCGCCAGAATGGCCTTGATATCGTCGGCATGCGACGTGTCGACCTCGGCGGTCTTGGTGAAATAGATCCGCGTCGTCTCGTTGAGGTTCATCGGGAAGCTGTAATTGGAGAGCCGCACGAGGCCTTCGGCGAGGTGATAGATCGCATTGTCCTTGCGCGGCAGCGACGAGTGGCCGCCGCGATCCTTCACCGTGAGCTGGTAGCCGATCGAGACCTTCTCGCTGGTCTGCACGCTGTTGCGGATCGCCTTGCCGTTCTTGAGACCGACGCCGCCGCCTTCATTGAGCGCGAACTCGGCATCGATCAGATCGCGGTGGTTCTTGATCAGCCACTGCATGCCGAGACCGTTGGCATCGAGGATCTCCTCGTCGGTCTCGAGCGCGACGATGATGTCGCGATCGGGCTTGTAGCCCTCCTTCTTGTAGCGGATCAGATTGGTGATGAAGGCGGACGCCATGTATTTGTCGTCGCTGGAGCCGCGGCCGTAGAAATAGCCGTCCTGCTCGGTGAGCTTGAACGGATCCACCGACCAATCCTCGCGGTTGGCGGGGACGACGTCGATATGGGCGACCAGAAGGATCGGCTTGCGCGCGCCGGAGCCGTGCAGCCGCGCCACCAGATTGCCCTTGTGCGGCGCCGGCGAGAACACGTGGACGTCGGCCTCGGGGAAACCCGCCGCGCGGAGCCGCGCGCCCATCGCCTCCGCCGCCTTCTGGGTATCGCCGGTCGCGGTGGTCGTGTTGATCTCGACCAGCTCCTGGTAGATGCCGCGGGCGAATTGCTGCTGCTCGGTCAGCCCCTGCGCCGCGGCGGCGGTTGCGAGCAGCGCCGGACCGAGCGCCGCCGCGAGCCGCAGCGATCGAACCGTGTCTCTAGCCTTGTGCGACATCGTACTCTCCCAGAATTGCGCCGCCTGATTGGAGACGAATTCAGACAGGCGACACGCGCTTTGGCAAGACGGCGAGCCCTTCAATTTCCGCGCGCATGCTCCGCAGTTTCGCGCACGCCATTTGCAGTCCTTATTTCGAATCCTTGGCCGCGATCACCTCGATCTCGACCAGGAATCCGGGATTGGCGAGCGACGCGACGCCGACCACCGAGCGCGCCGGCAGGTTCGGCTGGCTGCCGCCGAAGAACTGGGTGTAGCCCTCCATGAAGGCCTTGAAGTCCATCGGCGCGGATGCGTTGTGCACCAGGAATACCTGCATCTTGACGACGTCGCCCATGCCAAGGCCCTGGCCTTCCAGAATGCCCTTGATGCGGTTGAGCACGCCGACGGTCTGCGTCTTGGTATCGCCATAGGCCTGCGGGCTCGACGGATCGGCGTCCTTGTTGATCGCCGGCGGCACCTGGCCGCTGACATAGACGGTCGTGGTGTTGCCGGTGACGGTCACGGCCTGCGCGATC
This sequence comes from Bradyrhizobium sp. USDA 4502, assembly GCF_054063355.1. NCBI lineage: Bacteria > Pseudomonadati > Pseudomonadota > Alphaproteobacteria > Hyphomicrobiales > Nitrobacteraceae > Bradyrhizobium > Bradyrhizobium sp. USDA 4502. Next base: position 932,321 of record NZ_JBSSGF010000001.1, on the reverse strand, counting down.
GGGAATGTCGAGTCGGGAATCGGATGCCTGACCACATCCGCGCAGGCGACCGTCGCCACCGCGGATAGCGCCGCGCCCAGTGCGATACCGATGAATTTCATCAAACTCTCCCCGAGTGTTTTTGTCAGCGGCGGGCGTCCTGGACATCCTTGGTCGTCACCGCATCCTCATAGTTGTTGCTGAAGTGCGTCCGCAGATAATTCACAACGGCGGCGATCTGACCATCGGTCATCATGTCGCCGAACGCCGGCATGCCGCGGCGGCCGTTGATGACCAGGAAGACCGGATAGCTGCCGGCCTCGAGATTCTTGTTGCCGGCCAGCGACGGGTAGCTGCCCGCCCCGCTGGCGCCCGTCGCATCCGGCATGTGGCAGCCCTGGCACACATTGGCGAACAGCTCCTCGCCGGTCATCTCGACGAAGCGGTAGCCCGAAGAGAAGGTACGCTTGCCCGCGCCGCTGTCCTGCCCAAGGGCTGCCGTCGCCGACAGCAGCGCCAGGGCGGCAATGATCGATGTTGCGGTCCGCATCATCATGTCTTCACCACGCGTTCGTGCAGCCGGGAGATGACGTCGAGCGCGGACAGGATGGCGCCCTCCTGCCAGGCCGGCAGCTGCGAGGCGTGCTCGCCCGCCAGCACGATACGGCCGTCGATCTGGCAGAGATTGCGGTAATGCTGCGCGCGGGTGGCCTCGGTCCATTCGCCGGCACAGCCGAGCGTGAACGGCACGCGATGCCAGGCCACCGCGACGCCGTTCTCGAATTCGTTCCTGTACTGCGGATGGATTGCGGCGCCGAACTCGACCGCGCTGGCGACCCGCTCGGCCGGCGTCATCGCGGTGAACTCGAACGAATTGGCACCGCCATACATGTAGGCACCGAGCAGGATGCCGCGGCCGCCGCGGTTGAAGCCATAGTTCGGGTAGGCGATCTGCCGGATCGGCAGGTCCGTATAGCTGATGCCGCCATAGATCGCGTCATCCTCCTCCCAGAACCGCCGCTTGAACTGCAGGCCGATCTTCACCGAGGCGGCATAGGGCACGGAGTCGATCGCACTCTTCATCGGCGCGCTGACATCGACCGGCAACTGGCTCAGGATCGGCAACGGGATGGTGCAGATGCACCAGTCGGCGGTCGCCTGCTGCACCGTCGATGGACTGGCGGTGTCGACATAGCTCACGGTGACGCCGGAGCCGTTCTGCTGGATCTGCGTCACCTTGGCGCCATAGCGGATGAGATCGCCGACCTCGCGCGCGAACGCCTTGCCGATCATGTCCATGCCGCCGACCGGCTGGAACATGGTGGTCTGGAAATCGTAGCGCGCAAAGGTCTGCAGATAGCGCCACATCCGCGACCGCAGCAGCTCCTGCAGCGGGATCGGCTCGCTGGGCAGCGGATCGCCCATCAGGCCGCCGCCGGGATCGCGCGCATACCCGCGGAACTCGGCCGAGATGAGGTTGGCATTGTACTTGTAGTCGCGATCCAGCGCGCCCCAGTCGCGCAGCGACTGCAGCAGGATCTCCTGATCTTCCTTGCCGACGGTCTCGTCGAGCCGGCCCTGCTGGGTGATCTTTGCGAGCAGCTCCGAGACCCCGCCCTGGAAATCCGCCTTGATGCTGCGAAAGCGCTGCGGCTTGCCGCCGAATGCACGCGTCGCGTGCAGATAGGCGTTGTGATTGAGCTGGATGAAGGGTTCCAGCGTCACATTGAGCCGGCGGCAGTAGTCGAGCAGCGCACGGTGATGATAGGGAATCCGCCACGGGCCGGGATTGAGATAGAGCCCCTGCTCGAACTGGCTGGTCTGCCTGAAGCCGCCGAGCTCGACAAAACTGTCGCCGCCGCGGATCGACCAGTTGCGGCCGCCGGCGCGGCTGTTGAATTCGAGGATCTGGACCTTGTAGCCGGCCTTGCGCAGCTCCAGCGCCGCCGTCATCCCGGCAAGCCCCGCGCCGAGAATCAGCACCGAGGCGCCCTTCACATCGCCTGCGAGCTTCAGCGGCCCCTTGTAGGCGGATTCGGACGCGAAGCCGAGGCTCGTCATCGCGTGATACATCGCCGAACTGCCGGCAATGGTGCCAATCAGCGCCAGCAGATCACGCCGCCTGATCACAGATTCGTTCTGCACCCGCGCTCACCCAGCCGCTGACGTCGATGGCGAAGGGAAACGGTTGACGCGATCCGTGTCAAGAAAGGGCGCACGCTTCCACATGCACCCACACGCGCTTTTGATGCATCACGCGACCGCCACGTCACACCACGCGCTCGCGATGCACGCGCCGGCAATCCATTTCGAAGTCGAGGCCAACCACCGGCGGCCGGTCGAAATGCCAGGTCAAGCCGTTGCGCAGCACGCCGCCGGCGACCGAGCTCGCTTTCGAGCACCGGATAGGCGTCGTGCACAGTGTAGAGCTGCACCGCGGTGGTGTCCTGCCAACGGCCGCCGAACGCGCTCATCCGGCGTTCCATCTCGTCGGCCACGAATTTCGCCTTCGCCAGCAGGCCGGCCGGGCTGGTGTCGCCGAGAGCTACGGTATGATCGCGATAATTGGCCTTGCCCTCGACCGACTCGCCACTGCCGGCGACGACAAAGCTGGCTGGTTCGTCCTTGGCGGCCGGCACCGTGTAGCAGAAGGCGTGGAAGCTCGGCTCGCCGGGCGGATCGAGCTTCGGACAGACATTGCTGCGCGCCACCGGATTGACGCCGTCCCGCATCACGCCCCAGGCGACCAGCGTCTTGATGTAGATCTCGTTGAAGGCCCTGAACCCGTCCTCGGTGAACGGCGCCGGGGAGCGCAGTTCGCAGGCGCCGAACGCCGTTAGCGGACGACCCGCCGCTTTGATGATGTCGGCAATCCTTGCAAAACCCGCGCCCAACGGCAACGGTTCGGAGAACCTGACGCGCTCGATGGCAAAGCCGGGCAGCGCACCGATGCCGCAGGAATACTGACTGACGCCGGGCATGAAGCGGTAGCCGCCGTCGGAAGCCTCGATGGTGTTGGTCATGGTGCCTCGTGAACACGGTGATGGGTCCGTCGCGATGACGTCTCGCTTGATTTCACCACAGCTGTCGTCCCTGCGAAAGCAGAGACCCATACTCCGCGGCCGAGGTTGTTAAAGGGACTCGTCATTTCGGCGTCGTGAAACAATGACGATCGGTGGTTATGGGTCCCTGCTCCCGTGCGCAATTGCGCACTAGGCAGGGACGACACTGAACTTGTTGCACGACCACCGGTGGAAGGGCTCCCTTCCCTCTCACCGTCGTCCCGCGACGAGCCGGGCGGTCGTCGGCCGACAGCGATCGTCAGTCGGCTGGAATGAAGCGGAGTGTGCCTGCCCGGCGCGTCGGCTTGCCGGTGTCGTTCGTATGATTGACGCCGTCCATCACAGGCACCTCGGGGAAATCGAACGGGCTTACGCCGTCCAGACAGGCCACGTTCACCGCATACAGGTTCTGGTTCGATCGTCGTTGATGATGGGTGTAGATTCCGCAGCGCGAACAGAAGAAGTGCTGCGCCGATCCGGTATGGAAGCGGTAGCTTGTCAACGCCTCCTCGCCGTGCAGGAACTTGATCCCGCCCATCTCCGCCATGGCAACGACGGCGCCCCGCATCCGGCAGTAAGAGCAGGTGCAGCGGCGGATCGAATTGAAGCCGTCGCTGAGCGTCACTTCGAAACGCACCGCGCCGCAATGGCACTGGCCAGCCCGAACACCCGTGTCGCCCGTCATGTTGCCGCGTCTCCTCTCCAGATCGCCTCTGCGCCCGGTCTTGCCGGGCGGACGAGAAGGTCTCAGCGACGTCAACGCGCAGCAAGCTCGTAGTTCGCTCGGAACCGCGCAGCGACCTGCGCGACGATCATGATCTGTCGACTGAGACTGATCTCAATACGAAAGTATCTTGAGGATCGGCACCGGACAATCGATCAAAACTCGCGCATGATGCCAGAAAAACTCACGCGAAGGCTCGATGCAGATTTTGACGAGACTAGTGCGATTTGGCGACGTAAGGGCAGCCGCCTTCATCGAGCGGACGGAAGGCCTGGTCGCCCGGCACCGTCGCGAGATACTCGTAGAGGTCCCACTTGCTCTTGGACTCTTCCGGCTTCTTGATGCGCATCAGGTACATGTCGTGCACCATCCGGCCGTCCTCGCGCACGAGGCCGTTCTGGGCAAAGAAATCATTGACCGGGGTCTTGCGCATCTGCGCGATCACGGTCTCCGAATCGACCGAGTTGGTGGCGGCGACTGCCTTGAAGTAGTGCCGGAGCGCCGAGTTGACGCCGGCCTGATAGGCGGTCGGCATCGCGCCGTGCCGCTTGAAGAACTCCTGGGCGAACACGCGCGTCTCCGGCGTGCGATCCCAATAGAAGGAATCGGTGAACAGCAGATCGTGCGCATGCGCGAGGCCGAGCGCGGGCACGTCGGTGAGCGTCACCTGCAGCGCGACAAGCTGCATGCTGGCGCGGATGTTGAACTCGTCGGCCTGCGAGACCGCGTTACGGAAGTCGGAACCGGCATTGGCGAGTGCCAAGATCTTGGCGCCGGAGGACTGGGCCTGCAGCAGGAAGGACGAGAAATCGGCGGTGTCGAAGGGATGGCGGACCGCGCCCAGCACCTTGCCGCCGGCCGATGTCACCGCCTTGCTGGCATCGCGCTCCAGCGCCTGGCCGAACGCATAATCCGCCGTCAGGAAGAACCAGGGTGTGCCGCCGCGCGCAACCACGGCCTTCGCCGTCGCGTTCGAGGAGGCGTAGGTGTCGTAAGTCCACTGCACGCTGGTCGGCGAGCATTGCTTACCGGTGAGGTCGGACGAGCCCGAGCCCGAGATCAGGAACAGCTTCTTGCGTTCGCGCGTCACGGTCTGGATCGCGAGCGCCACCGCGGAATTGACGCCTTCGGCGATCACGTCGACACCCTTGTTGTCGATCCAGTTGCGCACGATGCCGGTCGCCACATCAGGCTTGTTCTGGTGATCCGCCGAAATGATCTCGATCTTGCGTCCGGCGACCGTGCCGCCGATTTCCTCCGCGGCCATCTGCGCCGCGATCACCGATCCCGGGCCATTGCCGTCGGAATATTGCCCGCTCATGTCGGTGATGATGCCGACCCGCAGCACGCCATCCTCCGCTCGGGTAGCGCCGGCCGCAAATGAGAGACACACGGCGGCAATTGCGGCCAGGAGATGCGAGCGTTTCGTGATGGACATTTCGTTCCCGGGGGGTTTCGACGTTTCGGACGATCTCCTGAAGCAATCAGGGATCGCCGACAACCCCGTCGCCGGCATGGCGCTCTGCGCTTCCGCTCAGAAATTCCGGGAGAAGGAACGCAGCCGGCGCGGCGACATGCGCGCGACGCCGATCATGCGAACGCCGCGACGAGGTTTCACCGCGGCGGAAGTTCACCTCTCCCTTGGGAGAGGTCGGCGCGCAGCGCCGGGTGAGGGGTTACGCTCTCTCGTTGGAGCCGCTGCCCCTCACCCGATTTGCTGCGCAAATCGACCTCTCCCCAGTGGGGAGAGGTAAACCCAGTCCGCGGATTCGATTCAAGCCAAACTCGCCCTGCTTTAGATCACACGATTGGAGGCGCCGAGATCGCCTCAGCGCCGCTGCCACAATTGCCGTGCCAGAATGCCGGCCTTGCGCTCGATCGCCTCGGCGGCGTCGAGACACATGTCCTCGCGATAGCGCGAGCCGACGATCTGGACGCCGACCGGCAATTCCTCATCGAGGCCCACCGGCACCACCGCTGCCGGCAGCCCCAGCACGTTCATCGACGAAATGAAGCGCAGGTCGTTCCAGAACAAATCCTTGACGCGCTGATCGCCGCCGAGATCGGCATTGACCTCCGGCGTCTTGCGCACGGTGGTCGGCATCAGCACCAGCGGATACTGCTCGAGGAACGTCATCCAGTTCCGGATATGGCGCGAGCGCTCGGCGATCGCCTTCATGTACGCGGCCTGGTCGAGCGGGTTGGCCAGCGCCATGAAGCCGCGGAACGTCTTCTGGAAGTCGGCGCTGGTGGTAGCCAGCATCTGGTCCTGCTGCAACACGCTGGTCTCAGTCATGATCAGGTCGCACCAGAGCTGCCAGACCTTGTTGAGGTTGGGAACCTCGACCTCGCTGACCGCATAGCCGGCATCGGCGAGATGATCCGCCGCCTTGCGCTGGAGCGCAATCACGCCGCGATCGGTCGCCATGTCCTCGGGGATCTTGGCGAGCGCGACCCTGATCGGCCCAGCCGGCTTCGGCCCCGTCAGCGGCGCCGGCACATACCAGGGATCGCGCGGGTCGCGCTGCGCCATCACCTCGAGGCCGAGGCGCACGTCGGCGACGTGGCGCGCCAGCGGCCCTTGCGACGACATGAACTGCGCCATCAGCGGCCGCTCCGCGGTCGCGCTCGGATTGAACGCCGGAATGCGGCCCTGGGTCGGCTTGATGGTGGCGATGCCGTTGCAATGCGCCGGCCAGCGCAGCGAGCCGCCGATGTCGTTGCCATGTGCGATGGTGCCGATGCCGGCGGCAATCGACGCGCCGGCGCCACCCGACGATCCGCCGCAGGTCACGTCGGCATTCCAGGGATTGCGCGTCAGGCCGTGCAGCGGGTTGTCGGTGAAGCCGCGCAGCGAGAACTCCGGCGTGTTGGTGAGGCCGATGATGACGGCGCCGGCCTTCCTGAGATTGGCCGTCACCGGCGAGTCGCCCGGCGCGATGTTGTCCTTGAATGCCACCACGCCGTTCGAATTGGCCTGGCCCTCGACGTCGATGTTGATCTTGATCGTGACCGGCACGCCGTGCAGCGGCCCGACGGCGCCGCCTCCGCGCTTGCTCGCGGCCAGCGCCTCGTCCGCGGCCTTCGCCGCCTGCATCGCCGACGCGCCGAGATCGACCACGACGGCGTTGAGCGCCGGATTGGCTTCCCGCATGCGGTCGAGATGGGCGCGAACCACCTCTTCCGACGTCACTTCGTTGTCTCGGATCGCCTTGGCCGTGTCGACGGCGGACCATTGCCAGATCGGTGCATTCGTCACGTGATATTCTCCCTTGATGTTCAGTGCTTTGTTGTTGGTTCAATCTCGCGGGTCGATCGGCGTCAGCTTTGATGCGCGCGCCTCGATCAGCTCGGCCACTGCGAGACAGATGTCCTCCCGGAAGCGGCCGGCGATCACCTGCACGCCGACCGGCACGCTGCCGGCGGTCCCGGTCGGTACCACGACCGACGGAAAGCCGAGCGCGGGCACCGCCAGCAACGGCCGCTGCGCGTCGAGCACCGCGCGGACCACCGTCGCATCTTCCTGATCCTGATCGAAACGAAACGGCAGTTGCGCCGAGACCGGCAGGATGATGACCGGATAGCGCTCCTGAAACAGCTGCCAGGCCCGCACGATCGCCAGCCGCTGCTCGAAGCAGGCGAGCACCTGATCGCCGTCGAGCTCGGGCGCGTAGGCGATATGACACTCGAGATTGTAGCGGCTGCGATCGTCGCCGAACTTGCGGATCATCGGCGCCAGCACGCGCCGCTCCTCATTGATGACGAGGCGATGCCAGAGATCGGCGGCCTCCGCGAGCCGCGGCGGCACGGTCTCCTCCACGGCAAAGCCGGCCTCCGCGAGCCAGCGCCCGGCAGCGCGCACCGCCGCGCTCACCTCCGGCGCCTCGTCGCCGAACGGCACGGGCGCGATCGCGACACCAATCGGACGCTTGAGCGGCGCACCTTGCAGGGGCACCGGCAGCCATGTGCCGTCGCGCGCGTCCGCCTGGGCCATCGCGGCAAGGCCGAGCCCGAGATCGGCGACCGAGCGGGCGAGCGGCCCCTGCACCGACATCATCTGCGCGGTGATCGGACGGTCGCCGGTTGCCGACGGATTGAACGCGGGGATCCGCCCCGGCGTCGGCCGCAGGCCGGCGACGCCGCAGGCGTAAGCCGGATAGCGGATCGAGCCGCCGAAATCATTGCCGTGCGCGATCGCGCCCATTCCGGAGGCAACCGCCGACGCTGCGCCGCCGCTGGAGCCGCCCGGCGTCAGCCGGCGGCTCCACGGATTGTAGGTCGCGCCGTGCAGATCGTTGTTGGTGAACCAGCGGTGCGAAAAGGCCGGCGTGTTGGTGCGCCCGACAATGACCGCGCCCGCCTTGCGAAGATTCGCGACCACCGGGCTGTCCTCGGTGGCGATCACGTCGCGGAAGGCCACGACGCCATTGGTGGTGGCGCAGCCGCGCTGGTCGACATTGACCTTGATCGTGACCGGCACGCCGTGCAGCACGCCGAGCTCCGCGCCTGACTTCACCGCTTCGTCCGCCGCGTCCGCGGCGGCCAGCGCTTCATCGGCGAGCACAGCGACAATGGCGTTCAATGCCGGATTGACCTCGGCGATGCGATCGAGGCTGGATCGCACGGCTTCCCGGCTGGAAATCGCGCGCGTCGCGATCGCACGCGCCAGATCGACGGCCGACCAGCTCCACAACTCATTCTCGCGCCGCGTGTCCATTGTCGTTTTCTCCAGGGCGTGATGCAGCAGTCCGCCGATGCGGTTCAATCGAGCCGCAACGGCTGATGAAACACGGGCAGATCGATGCGCCGGTCTTCCGCGGGAACGACCACCGCTTCGGCGCTCAGCACATGATCGAGCATCACGCGCCGGGCGCGCGCGGCATTGCCGGAGCGGAACGCGGCCATCAGACGCTTGTGAAACTCGATATTCTCGCAGGTGAAGCTGGATGCGAATTCCTGCACGCCGAGCTTGCCGATCAGATGCCTGATGGCCTCGTTGACGAACCGGCACACCAGGCCGAGCAGCGGGTTGGGACAGGCCTCGATCAGGATGTCGTGAAAATCGATCTCGGCGTGACGATGATGTTCCCAATCGGCATCCCCACGGGGATGATGCTCCTGGACCGCGATCGCCTTTTCCAGTGCTGCGAAATGCTCCGCCGTGAGGTGGCCGACCACGCTGAAGGCGAGCTCCGGCTCGATCAGCCGGCGGATCTGGTAGATTTGCGCGGTAGAGACCGACTGGAAGTAGAAGTAGTTGCTGAGCAGGCCGACGATCCGGTTGATCGACACCGGCGCCACCCGCGCGCCGCCGCCGGGACCGGTGGTGTTCTGCACTAGCCCCTGCACCTCCAGGGACTTGAGCGCCTCGCGGATGGTCGAGCGGCTGCAGCCGAACATCTCGATCAGCTCGCCCTCCTGCGGCAGCCGGTCGCTCGGCTGCAAGCCGGCCTGGAAGATGTGGCTGCGGATCAGGTCGGCGACGGCGTCCGAGCGCTTGCGCTTGATCGAGGCGCGGCGCGAAGGGTCGAGGGACGGGAGAGCCGATTTATCCATTTTATGATCATAAATAGGTCCGGCACGGTATGGCAAGACGTTTCCGCCGGCCGCCCGGGCTACATCGGTCAATACTCCCGTTCCAGGAAACGCAGAAATCGACGCTGCGGACTCAGGATCGATCAACATCTGATGCCTAGAATGCCACGGCAAATTCCAATGAGGCCGGCATGACAGGCGACGAAGTTCGAGATCAGGCTCAATCCGGTGGCGGCGTGGGACTGTCCGACGAAAACCTTGCGCTCCACCGAAGCGCCATCCAGAGCCGCATTACGTTTCAAGGCCTTGCGACCCGGCCATTCGAGGGGCTGTCGTGGGACTACTTCCTCGCGGATGTCGAGCTGGAAGCGCGCGCTGCGCGCATCGGGATGCGCGACACGACCATCGGGTCGTACTGCGACACCATACAGTTGCTGCCTGCGGCCGCGATCGTCCGCCTGGATGCAGCGCTTTCCGTCTACTTCCTGCCTCCCGAGCCCGAGAGCGAGGCTCACGTCGATTACCTCTTGCGACCGCTGGACGCCGCGACGGCAAAGCGGATGCGGCAGCGTCGGCATGCCGTTCACGCCATGCAGGCCGTGGCGCAACAGCAGGAAGAGGCCAGAAAAAAAGCGGCTGCGCCGGACGAAGAACTCAAGTCGCAATATTGGCCGTGTCCGCATGCGGCGCTGAGTACCGAGCCCGACGACTTCCTGCTCTGGATCAAGGATCAGACGCCCGACACCTGGCACGTCATCGTCGACAGCTGGGATCACAACAGCGACGATCGGGATAGCGTGATCGAATGGATCTTCGAGCAGCCGAACTGCGACCTCGGCACGGCCGCGCAATACTTTTTCATCGCGGCATTGGGGCTCGCCAACGAGGAGCCGGCGCAACTCAGTTCCGGCTATCGGCGCAAATGGCATCTCATGAAGCGCGTGGCCGACAACTGGCAACGCGGGCATTATCTGCGCAATGAATTGCAGCCCTCAGTTCAGCCGTCCGACGTCCAATACTACGACGAGTTGGTGGCGCGCCGGGAGGCCAGTGGTCGTCCGCTGCCGTGGACAGTGCCGGGACCGAAACTGCGCCGGTTTGGCGGACGGCAGGCGAATTCAGCGTATTTCTACGAGGACTGCCAGTTGAGGCTGGGCTTTACGGCTTGGAAACAGCAGCGCGAGCAACTCGGGTGCGGCAGGGACTTTCCGCGCTGTTGCCAAGAATGATCACGCCTCCTCAATTCGACAGGCGCTGCGCCTCGAGGCCGCGGCTGTAGCGCGACATCGCAAAGCAGAACACGAAGTAGATCACGCCGACGAACAGCGTACCCCCCGGTCGTTTGGCATCGCCCCGAGGCAAAGCGCCTACGCGGTCAAAGGGCGACCGGACGCTGTACGATGGTGATGACGAGGAGCCCGCGGAACCGAGGCGGCGTCTCGCTTAAAGCGGACTATGGTTCACGGTGTGGCGCATCTGGCGACAAAAGCCCTCCACGAACTGCGCGAGCGCCTCGAAATTGACCAGCAGCCTTTCGGCCTGCTCCCGGTCAACCGAACCAGGGGCAAACGATTCCGCCAGACGCCGCTGGCGATCTGCGCGATCCCGGCAGGCCGCGGCCCTGCTTTCGGCAAACTCCAGTTGCTCGCGTCGGCGGCCGAGCTTGTCTTCTTCCTCAAGCAGCCGCTTGTTGAGCATCGATCTCGTGTTGGTTGGAACGTCCGGGCGCTTCAGCAGATCCAGATAGTGGTCGATGTTTGCGCGCGCGGTATACTCGTTCACGTATGTGCCTCCCGCCAGTCGCAGTCTCGGTCGGCGAGGCTTGGCTTCAACACTCAGGAATTGCTCGATCTCCGCCAGGAGTTGGCGAAGCTCATCAGTCGAAAAGCCCTGCAGGGCATCGTGGACCTGGCTTCGGGTGCTTTCCGGATAGGCGGCGTTGTCTTCGGCCATTGGCGTACGGCAAAAATCAAAAAGTAAAGCCTGTCAGGCCCGCACCAAATCAACAAATCAACGGCAGCATTTGCGTTCAGTCCAGATTGAACGATGCCCGCGCGAACAATGATTTCTGTCATCGCGCGCGCTCGCGAATCCAATCGCGCTCAAGATAAGTTACGGGCGGAACATCGCCTAGTGCACTCTGTGCCAGCCGCGCCTTTGCGCCAACCATCGGCCAAGTCTTGGTTGCCGCATCGTTAAAGCCAGAACAGGCCGCTCCAGAAATCAAAGCACACGGCTGCGGATGCGAACAGGCCGGCACCGAAGGATGCAGCATGTGAGGGAGGCAAGCGACGGAGAATCCGGATCGCTCAGCCGTGCGCGCGCTGCGCCTCGAGGCCGCGGCTGTAGCGCGACATCGCAAAGCAGAACACGAAGTAGATCACGCCGACGAACACATAGACCTCGACGCTGAAGGCCTGCCAGGCCGGATCGACGATCGCGGTCTTGGCGGTGGTCAAGAGATCGAAGATGCCGATGATCAGGACCAGGCTGGTGTCCTTGAAGAAGGCGATGAAGGTGTTGACCAGCGGCGGGATGACGTGGCGGATCGCCTGCGGCAGCACGATCAGCGCGTTCTTCTCCCAGTAGGACAGCCCGAGCGCGTCGGCGGCCTCATATTGTCCGCGCGGCACCGCCTGCAGACCGCCGCGCACCACTTCCGCAAGGTAGGCGCCGGCATAGAGGATGAAGGCGATCTGGGCGCGCAGCAATTTGTCGATGTTGACGCCGTCAGGCATGAACAGCGGAAACATGACGCTCGCCATGAACAACAGGCTGATCAGCGGCACGCCGCGGATCAGCTCGACATAGAGCACGCAGAGCGAGCGGATCGCCGGCAGTTTGGAGCGGCGCCCGAGCGCGACCAGGATTCCGAGCGGGAAGCCGAACGCCAATCCGAAAGTCGCCAGGATCAGCGTCACCGGCAGCCCGCCCCAGCGGTCCTGCGTGACAAAGGACATGCCGAGAAAGCCGCCCCACATCAGGCACCCGATCGCGATCAAGGCCGCAGCCCACAGCAGGAACAGCTCCTTGCGCCAGAAGCTGCGGCGGCTCGAGATCACGAACAGCGCAATGAAGATCACGACCGCGAGCGCCGGCCGCCACTGCTCGCTGAACGGATAGGTGCCGAACAGGATGAAGCGGTACTTCTCGGGAATCACCGCCCAGCAGGCGCCGACGCCGCGCAGCGCGCGGCAGGCGCTGGTGTCGTTGCCCGAGACGATCCAGACCGCGTTGGCGATGCCCCATTGCCAGAGGCCGATGCACGCCTTGCCGAGCACGAACAGCAGCAGCAGCGTCATGATGCTCGACGTTACGGACGCGAACAGGTTGGCGCGCAGCCAGGCCACGATCTGGCCGCCGAGCGTGCGCCGCGCGCGGCGCCGGCCGATCGGCAGCGGATCCTGCGGGAGATGTGCGACCGAGCTCATGTCAGCGCTCCACCAGCGCGATCCGCGCGTTGTACCAGTTCATGAACAGGCTGATGCCGAGGCTGATGGTGAGGAACACCATCATGATCAGCGCGATCGACTCGATGGCCTGCCCGGTCTGGTTCAGCGTGGTGTTGGCGATCGAGACGATGTCCTGGTAGCCGACCGCGACCGCGAGCGACGAATTCTTGGTCAGGTTCAGATACTGGCTGGTCATCGGCGGGATGATGACGCGCAGCGCCTGCGGCAGCACGATGTGCTGCAGGACGAAGCTGCGCTTCAGCCCGAGCGCCTTGGCCGCGTCCGACTGGCCGCGCGGCACCGCCTGGATGCCGCTGCGTACGATCTCGGCGATGAACGCCGAAGTATACGTGACCAGCGCGATCAGCAGCGCGAAATATTCCGGCGCCAGGGTCAGCCCGCCGACGAAGTTGAAGCCGCGCAGCTCGGGCAGCATGACGCTCCAGCTTGCGCCCAGAAGCCACGACACCAGCGCAGGCAGCGCGATGATGAGGCCGAGCGCGTAGGGCCAGACCGGCCGCGCCTTGCCATCGAGCATCTGCTGCGCGATCAGGCGGCGCCTGACGATGAGGAAGACGATCACGCCGGCGACCAGCGCAGCGAGCGTCCAGCCATTGGCCTCATGCAGCGGCACCGACGGCAGCACCAGGCCGCGGTTGGACAGATAGACCCCGTCGACCGGCTTCCACGCCTGGCGCGCCGCCGGCAGGCCCTGCATCAGCACGTACCAGAACAGGAGTTGCAACAGCAGCGGCAGGTCGCGCAGCACCTCGACATAGACGGCGGCGAGCCGCGCCAGCAGCCAGTTCGACGACAGCCGCGCGATACCGACCAGCGTGCCGATCACGGTCGCCAGCACGATGCCGATGACCGCAACGCGCAGCGTGTTGACGACCCCGACGATGAACGCGCGCAGGTAAGTGTTCTTCGGCGTGTAGTCGATCCAGCTGTCGGCGATCGGCATGCCGGCTTCACGGCCGAGGAAGGCAAAGCCGGTCGAAATGCGCCGCACCGAGAGGTTATGGACCGCGTTGGACCACAGCCAGGCGACGACGGCGACTGCGATGGCGACCACCAGGATCTGCCAGAACAGGCCCGCGACGCGGGGATCGCTGAGCGAAAGCCGCCAGGGCCGGGCGGGAGGGCGTTTCGGCGTCGATGTCGTCACAGCACAAGGACCCCAGTGAGAAGCGATCTTCTGCCATGCGCAAGAGCGTTTTCGAGCGAAGTGGATACCCGGTTCGCGTGAAGAAGACGCGTCAACCTCAAATCCTGCGCGCGTCATATGTTGCACCAAATTAATATTTGTGCAACATATGTTTCATGGCCCAGGCTCAGCCGAAACCATCGCCCCTGAACGAATTGTGCAGCGCACTGCCGTCGCTGCCGATGCGCTTGCAGGAGGTCGGCCGGTTCGTCGCCGCCAATGATTACGACGCCACCACCCGCTCGATGCGCGAGCTCGCCTCGGTCGCCGGCGCCGATCCAGCTTCATTCACCCGTCTTGCCAAGGCGCTCGGCTATTCCGGCTGGGACGAATTGCGCGCCGCGCTCACCGAGGCGCGCCGGCCGGCGCAGGGCTCGCCGTTCTCCGGCCGCGCCAGGAGCCGCCGCGCCGGGCCGAATGCCGATGTCAAACTGGTGCACGACAAATTGGAAGCCGAGGCCGCGGGCCTTGCGCGGATTTCAGCGAGCGCGATCGCGGAAGCCGCGCGTGCGCTGCACTCGGCTGATCGGATCTGGATATCAGGGTTTCGCAGCTGCCGCAGCGTCGCGGAACTGCTGACCTATCAGCTTCGCCTGTTCCGCCCCGATGCCGTGCAATTGGTCGGCGGCTCCGGCCCGTTCGATCTCGACCACGGCGCCTTCCGCTCGGGCGACGCCGTGGTCGTGATCGGCTTTGCGCCCTACACCCTGGTCAGCGTCGAGACGGCGCGTGCGGCGCATCAGGCGCGTGCTGCGCTGATCGCGATCGCCGACACCATCGCAGCTCCGATGGCCGAGGGCGCCGATCATCTGCTGCTGTTCGAGGCCGCCTCCTCGCCCGGCTTCTTCCCGAGTCTGACCGGCGCGATCGCAGTCGCGCAGTCGCTTGCGGCCGTCGCTTTCACGCTGGGCGGCGCCGGGGCAAAGCGCAAGCTGGAGGAGACCGAGGGCCGGCTTGCCGAGATGTCGCAATATTTCGTCGAGAAAGGATGACTGTCATGGCAGCCAACAAGAGCCGCGTGATGCATCGCAGCCTGCGCGAGACCCCGCCGAAAGCGGTCGGCGGCGACGGCGTCTGGCTGATCGCGGAGGATGGCCACCGCATTCTGGATTCCTCCGGCGGCGCCGCGGTGTCGTGCCTCGGCCATCAGCATCCGCGCATCCTGGCCGCGATCGCCAAGCAGGCCTCGAAGATTGCCTATGCCCATACCGGCTTCTTCTCCTCCGAACCTGCGGAAGAGCTCGCCGAGCGGCTGGTCGGCCACGAGCCCGGCGGCCTCGGCTATGTCTATTTCGTCAGCGGCGGGTCGGAGGCGATCGAGGCCTCGATCAAGCTGGCGCGGCAATATTTCATCGAGCGCGGCGAGCCGAAGCGCGCCCGCTTCATCGCGCGCCGCCAGAGCTATCACGGCAATACGCTCGGCGCACTGTCGGCCGGCGGCAATGCCTGGCGCCGCGAGCCCTACGCGCCGCTGCTGTCGCCCTCGTTCAGCCATGTCACGCCGGCCTTCGCCTATCACGAGAAGCGCGACGATGAATCGGAGGCGGCATTCGTGGCGCGCCTTGCCGCCGAGCTCGAAGCCGAATTCCAGCGGCTCGGCCCCGATACAGTCGCGGCGTTCATCGCCGAGCCCGTGGTCGGCGCCACCGCCGGCTGCGTGCCGGCGCCGGAGGGTTACTTCAAGGCGGTGCGCGAGATCTGCAACCGCCACGGCGCGCTGTTGATCCTCGACGAGGTGATGTGCGGCATGGGCCGCACCGGCACGCTGCACGCATGGGAGCAGGAAGGCATCTCGCCCGACATCCAGGCGGTCGCCAAGGGGCTCGGCGGCGGCTATCAGCCGATCGGCGCGATGCTTGCCAGCGGCACGATCGTCGACACGGTGCGCAACGGCTCCGGCGCATTCCAGCACGGGCACACCTATCTGGCGCATCCGCTCGCCTGCGCCGCCGCGCTCGAGGTGCAGAAGGTGATCGCTGAGGAGAAGCTGCTCGACCAGGTCAAGGAGCGCGGCCGCCAGCTCGAGCAGCGGCTCACCGAACGGTTCGGCAATCATCGCCATGTCGGCGACATCAGGGGCCGCGGCCTGTTCTGGGGGCTCGAGCTGGTCGCCGACCGTGCCACGCGGCAGCCGTTCGATCCCAAGCTGAAACTGCATCAGCGGATCAAGTCCGCCGCCTTCGCCGGCGGGCTCGGCTGCTATCCGTCGGGCGGCACCGCCGACGGCCAGCGCGGCGATCACGTGCTGCTCGCCCCGCCCTATATCGCGACTTCCGGCGACATCGACATGATCGTCGAGCGGCTAGGCGCTGCGGTAGACAGCGCGTTGAAAGACGTTGGTCATTAGGAGGAGGACAGAATGAGGAACGTATTGATCGCGGCGAGCCTGTTCGTCGCAGGACTCTCAACCGCGAGCGCGGCGACGCTCGACACCGTCAAGCAGCGCGGCACGCTGGTGTGCGGCGTCTCGACCGGCTTTGCCGGATTCTCGGCGCCGGACTCGCAAGGCAACTTCAAGGGCCTCGACGTCGACTATTGCCGTGCGCTTGCCGCCGGCGTGCTCGGCGATCCCGCCAAGGTGCGCTACGTCGCGCTGACCGCGCAGAACCGCTTCACCGCGCTGCAGTCGGGCGAGATCGACGTGCTCTACCGCAACTCGACGCAGACTTTTCTGCGCGGCACCACGCTTGGGTTGCGGCAGGGACCGGTCAATTTCTACGACGGTCAGGGCTTTGTCGTGAAGAAGGACCTCGGCGTGAAGGAGCTGAAGGACCTCAAGGGCGCCACGGTGTGCGTCGCCCAGGGCACCACGCATGAAGTGACGCTCGGCGACTACGGCCGCGCCAACGGCATCGACTGGAAGCCGCTGGTGTTCGACCGCGTCGACACCATGTACCAGACCTTCTTCGGCGGCCGCTGCGATGCCATGACCCAGGATGCTTCCGCGCTCGCAGGCGCGGTCGCGACCGCAGCCCCGAAGGCCGATGACTATGTCGTGCTGCCGCAGACCATCAGCAAGGAGCCGCTCGGCCCGTTCACCCGCAACGGCGATGAAGTCTGGAGCGACATCATCACCTGGCTGCATTACGGCCTGATCGAGGCCGAAGAGCTCGGCGTCACCCAGGCCAATGCCGACGAGATGGCGAAGTCGCAGGTCCCGGCGATCCAGCGCCTGCTGGGCGCGTCGGGCGATCTCGGCTCGCGCCTCGGCCTCGACAACAAATGGCTGCTCGCCGCGATCAAGGCCGGCGGCAATTACGGCGAAATCTTCGAGCGCAATGTCGGCAAGACCAGCCCCTTGAAGCTCGAGCGCGGCCTCAACGCCACCTGGAGCAAGGGCGGGTTGATGTACGCGATTCCGTTCAAGTAAGTGAAGTCACCTCGCCCCGCCTGCGGGGAGAGGTCGGATTGCGAAGCAATCCGGGTGAGGGGGAGCCTCCGCATACCGTCCTCTCACCTGTTACGACGATAGAGCCCCTCACCCCAACCCTCTCCCCGCGAAAGAGCGGGGAGAGGGAGAGCAAGAAACATCGATGCGCATCACCCTGATTCACGCCCTGAAACACTCGATCGTGCCGATCGAGGCAGCGTTCGCACGGCATTGGCCGGAGGCGCGGCTGATGAACCTGCTCGACGATAGCCTGTCGGCGGACCTCGCGCGCGACGGCAAGCTTGACGAGCGCATGACCGAGCGATTTCTGACCATGGGCCGCTATGCGGCAAGCACCGGCGCCAACGGCATCCTGTTCACCTGCTCGGCGTTCGGGCCGTGCATCGAGGCGGTGGCGCGCGCGCACGCGCCGATGCCGGTGCTGAAGCCGAACGAGGCGATGATCGAGCAGGCGGTGGCGAAGGGCAAGCGGATCGGCCTGCTCTCAACCTTCCCGCCGACGCTGGTCTCGATGCCGCCGGAATTTCCGTCACAGGTCACGCTGGTGCCGAAGCTTGCCGAGGGCGCGCTGGCCGCACTCGACCGCGGCGACCGCGCCGAGCACGACCGCATCGTGGTCGAGGCGTCGAGAGACCTCGCCGACTGCGATCTGATCGCGCTCGCGCAGTACAGCATGGCGCCGGCGGCTGAGCGCGTCGCCGAAGTCACCGGCCGCGAGGTGCTGACGACACCCGACAGCGCGGTCAAGAAGCTAAAGGCGATGCTGGGGGTTTGATCTCCGTCATTGCGAGCCACCCGGTCGGCGCGAAGCGCCGCCGGATGACAGGCTCCGCGAAGCAATCCATCGCTCCGCTATGCGGATAATGGATTGCTTCGTCGCTTCAGCGCAAAATTGCTTCGCAATTTTGTCGCGAGCTCCTCGCAATGACGGAGCCGCCAATCTTCGTCAGGCCGCTCACCCGCCCGCGTCGTGCACGTTCAGATCGACGCCTTGCGGATCCCTAATCGTCGACACCGTGATCAGCGAGATCAGCGACAGCACCGCGATGTAGACGCCGACGCGCCAGGACTGGCCGTAGGTGCCGATGATCCATTGCGCGATCATCGGCGCGAAGGCGCCGCCGAAGATGGCGCCGAGCGCATAGCCGATCGAGACGCCGGAATAGCGCACCTTGGCCGGAAACAGCTCGGCGTAGAGCGCCGCCTGCGGGCCGTAGGACAGGCCGAGCGCGATGGTGAGCCCGACCGCGCTGACGAAGAACAGCAGCAGGTTCTTGCTGTCGATCAGGAACCACATCGGCACCGCCCACAGCACCATCAGGGTGTAGCCGATCTGGAAGCAGCGCACGCGGCCGATTTTGTCGCCGAGGATACCGCCGAGTAGCGTGAAGATGAACCAGCTGACCGCCGCGAGCGTGCCGATCAGCAGCAGCTGCTCGGACGGCATCTTCAGTGTATTGGCGCCGTAGCTGATGATGAACGCGATCAGGATGTAGCCGGCCGCATTGTTGGCCATGAAGATCAACGCGGTGCGCAGGATCTCCTTGCTGTGATTGCGCATCAGGTCGCGCAGCGGTGCAGAGGATTCCCTGTGCCGACGCTGCATCGCCTGGAACACCGGAGACTCTTCCACGGTGCGGCGGATCACGATGCCGACGACGATCAGCATGATCGACAGCAGGAACGGAATCCGCCAACCCCACTCGATCATCGCCTGCTTGCCGAGCGTCGCGGTGAGCACCCACAGCACGCCGGTCGCCAGGATCATGCCGAGCGGCGTGCCGATCTGCGGGAACGAGCCGAAGAAGCTGCGCTTGTCGACGGGCGCCGATTCCACCGCCATGAGCGCCGCGCCGCCCCACTCGCCGCCGGCCGAGAAGCCTTGCAGGATGCGCAGGAGAATAAGGAGTGCCGGCGCCCAGGCACCGATCTGTGCGTAGGTCGGCAGCAGGCCGACCAGCGCGGTCGCCGCCCCCATCAACAGCAGCGTGACGACGAGCATGTTCTTGCGCCCGAAGCGGTCGCCGAGATGGCCGCAGACGATGGCCCCTAACGGGCGGAACAGGAATGAGAGGCCGAGCGTCGCGAACGAGACGATCTGCGCCAGCAGCGGATTGTTCGCGTTCATCGGCGCGAAGAACAGCGCGCCGAACACCAGGCCCGCCGCCTGGGCGTAAACGAAGAAGTCGTACCACTCGATGGTGGTGCCGACGAGCGTTGCGGTGAGGACCTTGCGCTCCTCATCCGACAGTTCAGCGCCGCGCGAGCGCGCGGACAGTTCGATGGACATGTCGCCTCCCCAAAACCCGTTCTTGAACCTGTTCTTGGCCGCGCGGGCGTGGTCGGCGGCGATGCGCCTGTCCCGCACGGATGCTGGGCCCGGGATTAGCAGAGGTTTCCGCACCACACGAGCAAAATAGTTGCAGCCGCAACGATATTCGGCGAATTGTGCTTTTGGCCCCGGTTCCCGACCCCGTTACCTCGACCGCGATCGGCGGGCAGCTATCCCGAAACGTCAATTGTGCATCGCAACAAGGTCGCTACGATGCGAGGATTCCCAAGAGGTTGCTAAGTGTCTGACATCAATGCCGATGCCTGGGTTTCCTCAGGCCACCGCCCGATGGGCTTCCCGGAATTCGTCGTCGTCATCGCCTCGATCATGGCGCTGAACCCGCTGGCGATGGACATGATGCTGCCGGCGCTGCCGAACATCCGCTCCGCGTTCCAGATCGCCGACGCCAACCGCCCGCAGATGGTGCTGTCGATCTTCCTGGTCGGCTTCGGCGTCGGCCAGTTCGTGATGGGCCCGCTGTCGGACCGCTTCGGCCGCCGCCCGGTGCTGCTCGGCGGCATGACCGTCTACACCATCGCCGGCCTGCTCGCGATCATGGCGCCCTCGTTTGAGACGCTGCTGTTGGCGCGCGCGCTGCAAGGGCTCGGCACCGCGGCGACCCGCGTGATCGCGACCTCGATCGTGCGGGACTGCTACGCTGGACGCCGGATGGCGAGCGTGATGTCGCTGGCGATGATGGTGTTCATCGCAGTCCCCGTAATCGCGCCGTCATTCGGCCAGGCGGTGATGCTGCTGACGCATTGGCGCGGCATCTTCGTGCTGCTGATGATCTACGGCGTGATCGCGCTGGCCTGGAGTGCGATGCGGATGCCGGAAACGCTGCCGCTGGAATTGCGCAAGTCGCTGGCGATCCCGGAGGTCTTGTCCGCGTTTCGCCAGACCGTCACCAATCGCCAGACGCTCGGCTACGCGCTCGCCGCCGGCGGCGTGCAGGGCTCGCTGTTTGCCTTCGTGTTCTCCTCGCAGCAGATCTTCACCGAGATCTTCAAGCTCGGGCATTACTTCCCGGTCGCCTTCGCGGCCTGCGCGGTCGGCGTCGCGATCGCCGGCTTCCTCAATTCGCGCATCGTCGGCCGCATCGGCATGCGCGTGATCTCGCACGCCGCGCTGACCGGCTTTGCCGTCGTCGCAGGCGCCCTGCTGCTGGCGGTGAAGACCGACACGCTGTCGCTGCCGCTGTTCATGGTGCTGTCGGGCCTGATGATGTTCGCGTTCGGGCTGATGATGGCGAATTTCACCGCGCTCGCGATGGAGCCGCAGGGCAAGATCGCCGGCACCGCCTCCTCGCTGTACGGCACGATCACGACGCTGCTCGGGATCGGCGTCGGCACCACGATCGGCCAGGATTACAACGGCACGCTGGCGCCGTTCGCGACCGGCTTCTTCCTCTGCACGCTGGCCGCGCTCGCCGTCGTCTTGGTAACGGAGAAGGGCCGGATGTTCCGGCCGCATCATCATCCGATTTGATTGATCCGTAGCCCGGATGCAGCGCAGCGCAATCCGGGATTCATCGTGCGGGCGACAGGATCCCGGATTACGCGGAGCTTGTCATCGGGCGCGCGTTCGCGCGACCCGTTGGCTCCATCCGGACTACGATCCTGACTTGACCCGCTGCTGTAGCCCGCATGAGCGCAGCGATATGCGGGGCAACTGTTCCCGCATATCGCTTCGCTCATCCGGGCTACAATTCTGACTGGTTACACCACTGTAGCCCGCATGAGCGGAGCGATATGCGGGGCTGCTGTTCCCGGATATCGCTTCGCTCATCCGGGCTACAATTCTGAGATCGCGTCAGGCTTCGCGAGTCCGTCCGACGCTGCTTTGCGCCCGGGCGGGCGCCACCGCACGCCGCGTCGCCGCGAATCCCTCCATCCCCAGCTGCCACTGCAGGCCCACGATCGCGCCCTTGGTCGGCTGCAGCAGCGCCAGCGCGCTGAACAGCGTGAATGGAAGCCAGATCGCCAGTTGGAGCCAGGCCGGCGGCGCGTAGTTCATCTCGAGCCACAGCAGCGCCGGCACCACGACGTGGCCGACCACGACGATCACGAGATAGGCCGGGAAATCGTCGGCGCGCTGCGGGGTGAAGTCCTCGCTGCAGACCTCACAGTGATCGGCGACCTTGAGGAAACGGCCGAACAGATGGCCGCGCCCGCAGTTCGGGCATTTCATGGTGAAGCCGCGCCACATCGCCTTTGGCAGGGAAACCGTCTCGGTCATCGTCGTTTTCCTTTGGCCGTTGTCCTTGACCCGATCTGATGATCCATACAATATGCATTCGAGCACCTACAATCAAAGACAAAGCGTCGGATTGCATGGATTGGATCCCTACAGTTTCGGAATGGCACGGCCCGATGTTCCTGCGCATCGTCGATGCGCTGGCCGCCGACATCGCGAGCGGCCGGCTGGTGCGCGGCCAGCGGCTGCCGACCCATCGCGCGCTGGCGTCAGCGCTCGATATCGATCTGACCACGGTGACTCGCGCCTATGGCGAGGCGCGGCGGCGCGGACTGCTCGACGCCCGTGTGGGCCAGGGTACGTTCGTCTCGGAGACCACCGCGCGCGCCACCTCCGACCTGCCCGCGCCCGTCAACATCGACCTGTCGATGAACCTGCCGCCGCAGCCGGTCGAGGCCAATCTCGACCTGCGCATTGCGCAGGGACTTGCGACCATCCGCTCCGAGGCCGGGTTCTCCGCCTATCTCGGCTATGCGCGTCCGGGCGGCACCACTGAGGAGCGCGAGGCCGGCGCCGCGTGGCTCGCGCCGCGGGTGCCGCAGGCGGCGGCCGACCGCATCGTGATCTATCCGGGTTCGCAGGCGATCATCTTCAACACGCTGCTGGCGCTGACATCGCCGGGCGATGTCGTGGTGACGGAGGCGTTGACCTTTCCCGGCATCAAGGCCGCGGCGGCGCGGCTTGATGTCCGCCTGGTCGGGGTTGCGATGGACGCCGAGGGCGCGCGGCCCGACGCGCTCGACGAGGCCTGCCGCAAGCACAAGCCGAAGGCGGTCTACCTGGTGCCGACGCAGCAAAACCCGACCACGGCGACGATGAGCGCGATCAGACGCAAGGCGGTGGCCGATGTCATCAGCAAGCGCGGCTGCGTCCTGATCGAAGACGACGTCTACGGGCCGCTCGAACCGCAGATGGCGCCGATCGCAACCCTGATTCCGGAGCGCACCTACTACGCCGCGAGCATCGCAAAATGCATCGCGCCGGCCCTGCGCGTCGCCTATCTCCTGGCGCCCGATGCCGCCGCCGAGCAGCGCATGCGCGCCGGCATGCAGGCCACCATGCAGATGCCGCCATCGCTGATGGTCGCGCTGGTCACGCAATGGCTGCGTTCCGGCGTCGCCGCCGACATCATCCGCGCCATCCGAAACGAGGCCGCGGCGCGCCAACAGCTCGCGGCCCGCTTCCTCAAAGGCGTCAGCTATGCGGCGCGGCCGGCGAGCCACCATCTCTGGATGCCGCTGCCGAAGCATTTCGACGGCACCGACCTGCTGTCGCATCTGATGCGCAACGGTCTCGCCGTGGTCGGCGAAGACGCCTTTGCGGCAGGCGATGCCGCGCCGCGCGGCCTGCGCGTGTCGCTGGGTGCGGCGCGCAACCGCGCCGAACTGAGCCAGGCGCTGCAGGTGCTGTCGAATGCGGTGCGCACGCCCGTCGGCGCTACCCAAATCGTATAATTCCGGCGATCGCCGGGAATAAACTCGCTCCAAAATGATTATGGTGCGCGGGAGCGCGCGCCGCTAAAACTCTGCGCTCAGGGCATCAGGCAGGGGCAGGCTTTTCAATGTCGTGCGGGTATGATCAGGCAGTCCACCGTGCTGTGCTGTCGCTTCGCGGAGCCGTGACCGCGATCGGTTGTCTTGCAGTTGTCATATCAGGCGCGGCGCGCGCCTCCGATGCCCCTGCCCCGGTGCCGGAAAAACTCGAACGCATCACCGCATTCTTTGACAACGAGGTTGCGACAGGAAAGATTCCGGGCGCGGTCATCCTGATCCAGCAGCGCGGCAAGCCGGTCTACCTGAAGACCTTCGGCTATCGCGACGTCACGACCAAATCGCCGATGCGGCCGGACACGATGTTCGCGCTGCATTCGATGACCAAGCCGATCACCAACACCGCCGCGATGATGCTGGTCGACGAGGGCAAGCTGTCGCCGCAGGACCCGCTGTCGAAATACATTCCGGCTTTCGCCGACGTGAAGGTCGCCATCGAACCGGACGGCGGAAACGATCCGGCCAAGGTTGAGCTGGTGCCGCCGATCCGGCCGGTGACCATTGAAGATATCATGCGGCACACTTCGGGCATCACCTACGAATATATCGGCGCCGACTGGATCCAGAAGATCTACCGCGCAGGACATCTGTTCGACGGCAAATTCGACAACAAGGAATTCGTGGCGCGGCTGGCCAAGCTGCCGCTGTCGCGACAGCCCGGCACGCTGTGGCGCTACGGTCATTCCACCGACGTGCTCGGCCGGGTGATCGAGATAGTCTCGGGCAAGACGCTCTATCAGTTCGAGAAGGAGCGCCTGTTCGATCCCCTGGGGATGAAGGACACCTCATACGTGCTCGATGCCGAGACCGAAGGGACGCGGCTGGCGGAGCCGCTGCCCTCGGACACCATCCTGATCGAGGGCGAGAACGACCGGCGCGCGCATCCGGAGTGGGAATCCGGCGGCGGCGGTCTGGTGTCGACCATCCTCGACTATGCGCGCTTCGCGCAGATGCTGCTCAACGGCGGCGAGCTGGACGGCAAGCGCTATCTCAGCCCCGCAGCCTTCAAGACCATGACGACGGACCATATCGGGCCGGGCTCCGGTGTCGGCCGCGACTATTGGTACTTTCCCGGCGACGGCTTCGGCTATGGCTACGGCATCGCCGTGCGCACCGATCCCGGCATTGCCAAGCCACCACCGCCCGGCTCGATCGGCGAGTTGAAATGGGACAGCGGCAGCGGCACCTATTTCGGCGTCGATCCGAAGCTCGACATGATCTACATCATGCTCGAGCAGACCCAGAACGAGCGCCAGCGCATTACGCCCGCGTTCCGCAAGCTGGTCTACGACGCGTTCAGCCCGGATTGAGTTCCCACCGTCATTGCGAGCGCAGCGAAGCAATCCATCTCTCCGCATGGGGATAGATGGATTGCTTCGTCGCTTGCGCTCCTCGCAATGACGCGGAAACCTTCCCGCCTTACGACTTCCGCCGAACCGGTTCCTGCCTGCGCCGCGCTGCGGCCGCGATCAGGCTCGCGGTGCATTCGTCGCAGACGAACGAACACCCGTCCGTAAACAGGCCGATCCGTGCATTGAGGCCGATCGCATCGTCGTCGACGATCCCATCGATAATGCCACCGCAGCACACGCATTGATGGCGCAACGCCAATTCCCGTTCCATGACGCGCTCTCCAGCCGTCGCAGCTTCCTCTCCGCTGCTTCCCTCACGCTATATACTATCGTATATATCGTGACGACAAGGCAGGCGGGTGAACAATCCGGTCGGGAACCCTGCAGACAACAACCATCGACCGGAGACGATCGCCAAGAAAATCCTGCCTGGTCCAACCAGGTTCATTGAGGAAACGCGATCATGATAAAGAACAATGGCGACGCGGGACGTCCGCGCGCAACGGGAGAACTGCTCAAGATCCGCCGCGCATCGCTAGCGGCCATCATCCTTGCGCTCGGTGCGGCCGGCGCAGTGCGCGCCGAAACAGCTGCGGTCGGCGTTCCCGACAAGAGTTTTCCGGAGAGCGTGACCTCGACTTCCGACGGGACGCTCTACGTCGGCAGCTTCAACCATGGCGGCGTGACCAAGATCTCGGGCGGCAAGGCCGAGCAGCTGGTCAAGCCGGGCGCCGCCGACAGCCGCTCGACGCTGGGCGTGCTCGCCGACGAGAAGAGCGGCACGCTCTATGTCTGCTCCAACGACATCAGCGCTATGGGCGTGGCGGGGCCGAGCGACACCAAGGGCGCCTGGCTGAAAACCTTCGATCTCAAGAGCGGCGCGCCGAAGGGCAGCTTTGCCTTGAGCGATCCGAAATCGTTCTGCAACGACATCGTGGTCGGTGCCGACGGCACCGCCTATGTGAGCGATTCCTTTGCGCCGTTCGTCTACAGCCTGAAGGCGGGCGGCACCGCGCTGGCGACGTTCGCGACCGATCCGCAGCTCGCGCCCGCCAAGGACGGCGTCGGGCTCGACGGCATCGCGATCGGCGCCGACGGCAATCTTCATGTCACCACCTTCATTCCCGCAAAACTGTTCAAGATCGAGATGAAGGACGGCAAGGCCGGCGCCGTGACCGAGCTGAAGCCGTCGCGGCCGCTCGACCACGCCGACGCGTTGCGGGCGCATGGCGGCGGCTTCCTGCTGATCGAGGGCAACGGCAAGCTCGACAAGGTCACGGTGAAGGGCAGCGAGGCTACCATCGACACCATCAAGGATGGCCTCGCCGAGCCGGTCTCGGTGACGCAGGTCGGCGATGTCGGCTGGGTCGCCGAGGGCAAGCTGTCCTACGTGATCGGCGACAACAAGGGCAAGGACCCCGGCCCGTTCAAGCTGACGCCGGTGGCGTTGCCGAAATAGCGGCGGGCTGGGTTACGCTTCGCAGCAAACTCGGTGTATCTCCCCGGCTTGCGGGGTCGAGACGAGCGAAGCTCGCTGTTAGGTCGGGTCGCATCGATAGATGCGATCCGACTCCTCACGGCGTTCGTGCTTAAGGCCGCGCCGTACTGGATGCCTGTGCGGGGCGTGGCACCGGAGAGATGAGAGCCCGCGGCTCCTCCAACACGTCGTCCCTGCCTAGTGCGCAATTGCGCACGGGAGCAGGGACCCATACTCCGCGGCGGACTTGTTGAAGGAATTCGTCGTTCCAGCATCGCCCAGCAATTGGCATTTGTGGTTATGGGTCCCTGCTCTCGCAGGAACGACCATGCCGGCACGATTTCTGAATAATGGAAAAGTACCACTGATTTGCCCGACGAGTCAAGTTGCCGTGTCCGCCGGCGGCCACCGGCTCCTTTGCATGGGGTTGTTTTCGATATTTTGGCAGTGCGCCCCTGCGTCTCGGCACCGATGCGGTCGCCCCGCCGTCACCACGTCATCTGCTAGATCACATAGAACCCGTGCGTGCCGTCGCGGCGCAGCTGCTCGACGAGGCCGTACTCCCAATCGAGATAGGCCTGCATCGCCTGCTCCGCGACGCCGGTGCCTTCATAGGGGCGCCGGTAGCGGTGCGCGGGATCGGGCCGCGGCACGATGCGCGGCGGGCCGACTTCGAGCCGGCCGTCATAGCCGCCGTCGAGCACATAGACCTCCCAGCCCATCTGCGCGAGCCAGGACGCCGTCATGTCGGCGCGGATGTTTTTGTCGTCGCTCAGCACGATGCGCGCGCCGCGCACG
The DNA here is from genome assembly GCF_054063355.1 of Bradyrhizobium sp. USDA 4502. Classification (NCBI taxonomy): domain Bacteria; kingdom Pseudomonadati; phylum Pseudomonadota; class Alphaproteobacteria; order Hyphomicrobiales; family Nitrobacteraceae; genus Bradyrhizobium; species Bradyrhizobium sp. USDA 4502. The sequence continues at coordinate 905,206 of NZ_JBSSGF010000001.1, read as the reverse complement.
GGCGCGGCCATGTCGATTTCCTGCACCAGTTGGCCGCCGGCATAGTGGCGGAAGCCGGCAAGGTGACCGGCCGCGTAATCCTCGGCATCGCGCACGTCGAAGCGATACAGCGTACGGTGCGCGTCCTCGTCCAGCGCGGCGAGTTCATCGATCCCGATGTGACGGACGCCGGCGCGATAGGCGACGTCGCGCGCATTGTCGCCAGCGCCCTCGAACGGACCGATGCCGCCGCGCTTGCTGGCGCCGTGCTCGAGATCGTGCTTCGCCAGCGTCCAGCCGATCGTGCCGTTGCGCAGCGCCCGCACCTTGTTGGGCAGTCCGGCATTGATCAGCGACTGCGTGCCGATGATCGAGCGGGTGCGGCCGGCGCAGTTGACGATGATGGTGGTGTCGGGATCCGGCGCCGCGCTGCCGGCGCGCAGCACCAGCTCGGCGCTGGGCACGCTGACCGAGCCCGGGATGTTCATGGTGGCGTATTCGTCGAAGCGGCGGACATCGAGGATCGCGATGTTGGCCTTGTCCGAGATCAGCGCGGCGACCTCGTCGGCGCTCAGCGACGGCGTGTGCCTGCGCGACTCGACCAGTTCGCCGAACGCCTTGGCGTAGGAATTGACGTCCTCGAACACCTCGTAACCGGCCGCCTTCCAGCTCTGCAAGCCGCCGGCGAGCGCGGCGACATTGCCATAGCCCAGCACCATCAACTGCGCGGCGGCGGCCGCGACCAGCCCCTCGCCATTGTCATAGAGCACGATCGGCACGTCCTTGCGCGGCAATCGCAGCTCGGCTTCGAGCGCGATCCGGCCGGCCGCCATGTTGGCGGCAAACAGCGGATGGCCGGTGGCGAATTCCGCCTCATGCCTGACGTCGAGCAGCGCGATCTCCCGGCGCAGCAGCAGCGTTGCGCGGATGTCCTGGGGCGTGACGGAAGCAAGTGTCATGGAATGCTGGCCTGACAGAAGAAAACGGCAGGCTTGCTCTAGGCCGAAATCACGCCTCGTCAATAGCTTTAACCGGCCCGCAACCCCGATCTTCACGAGCGGGGGTCCGGGGAACGAAAGCCCGCCATCCCGCTTTGCTCAACCGGGATGCACTTGCTACGTTCCCAATCGGCCCCGTTGGCGCCCGATCAGGCCTTCCGGACAAGAGAAGGTAGCGAGGCCAGCCTGAAGTTCTGGGAGGATGACCATGAGATCAGTCGGAAATGAACCCTTGTCGCGTCACGCCCTCGCCTTCGTGCTGGCCGGCGGACGCGGCAGCAGGCTTCAGGAGCTCACCGACAAGCGCGCCAAGCCCGCGGTCTATTTCGGCGGCAAGTCGCGCATCATCGATTTCGCGCTATCCAATGCGGTGAATTCGGGCATCCGCCGCATCGCGGTGGCGACCCAGTACAAGGCGCACAGCCTGATCCGGCATCTGCAAGGCGGCTGGAACTTCTTCCGGCCGGAGCGAAACGAGAGTTTCGACATCCTGCCCGCAAGCCAGCGCGTCTCCGAAACGATGTGGTATGTCGGCACGGCCGACGCGGTCTACCAGAACATCGACATCCTCGAAGCGCACGGCACCAAGTACATCCTGGTGCTCGCCGGCGACCACGTCTACAAGATGGATTACGAAATCATGCTGAAGCAGCATGTCGAAAGCGGCGCCGATGTCACGGTCGGCTGCCTTGAAATGCCGCGGGCTGAATCCAGCGCCTTCGGCATCATGCATATCGACGAGACCGGCCTGATCCAGTCCTTCCTGGAGAAACCCGCCGATCCGCCGCCGATGCCCGGCAAGCCCGACAAGTCGCTGGCCAGCATGGGCATCTATGTCTTCAATTCGGAATTCCTGTTCGACGAGTTGCGCCGCGATGCCGTTGACCCGAACTCGGCCCACGATTTCGGCAAGGACATCATCCCCTATATCGTGAAGCACGGCCGGGCGATCGCGCATCAGTTCAATGATTCCTGCGTCCGCTCCGGCGACGATCCCCGCTCCTACTGGCGCGATGCCGGCACCGTCGATGCCTATTGGGGCGCCAATATCGATCTCACCGACGTGGTGCCCGAGCTCGACCTCTACGATCGATCATGGCCGATCTGGACCTATGCCGAGATCACCCCGCCCGCCAAGTTCGTGCATGACGAGGACGGACGACGCGGCCAGGCGGTGACCTCGCTGGTCTCGGGTGCCTGCATCATCTCGGGCGCGTCGCTGCGCCGCTCCCTGCTGTTCACCGGCGTGCACGTCAATTCCTACGCCAACATCGAGAATGCGGTGATCATGCCCTATGTCAATGTCGGACGCGGAGCACGGCTCCGAAACGTCGTGATCGATCGCGGGGTGAGGATTCCGGAAGGGCTCGTGGTCGGCGAGGATCCCGAATTCGACGGCAAGCGCTTCCGCACCACCGAGAACGGCATCACGCTGATCACGCAGTCGATGATCGACAGGCTGGGGACATGACGCCCATCCGCGTCCTCGCAGTCGCCTCTGAAGTCTACCCGATCGTCAAGACCGGCGGCCTTGCCGACGTGGTCGGCGCGCTGCCGGCGGCGCTGAAGCAACACGGCGTCACGACGCGGACGCTGGTGCCCGGCTATCCCGACGTGCTCAAGGCGCTGGCTTCGGCGGAGACGCTGCTGCACCGGCCGGAATTCTACGGCGGGCCGATCCGCGTGCTGGGTGGCACGCATGATGGCCTCGATCTGTTCGCGCTCGACGCGCCGCATCTCTATGCGCGCCCCGGCAATCCCTATGTCGGCCCGGACGGACGCGACTGGCCGGACAACGGCATCCGCTTTGCCGCGCTGTCGCGGATGGCGGCGGAGATCGGCCGGGGCGCGATCACCTCCTTCGTCCCCGACATCGTGCATGCGCATGACTGGCAGGCGGGCCTCGCACCCGCCCTCCTGCATTATGCCGGGCAACCACGGCCCGGCACGGTGATGACCGTGCACAACCTCGCCTATCAGGGCCAGTTCTCGCCGGACATGCTTGCCGCGTTCGGCCTGCCGAGCGAATCCTACGCGCTCCACGGCGTCGAATATTACGGCACCATCAGCCTGTTGAAGGCCGGCCTGCAATTCGCCGACCGCATCACCACGGTGTCGCCGACCTATGCGCGGGAGATTCAAAGCGACGAGGGCGGCATGGGGCTCGGCGGCCTCTTGCGCGAACGCGCCGACGTGCTGAGCGGCATCCTCAACGGCATCGACATATCGGTGTGGAATCCGGCCACCGATCCCGACATCGCGGCGCGCTTCAGCTCCGAGCAGCCGGCGGATCGCGCGGTGAACAAGGCGGCGCTGCAGCGGCGCTTCGGGCTCGATCCGGCGCCGGATGCGATGCTGCTCGGCGTCATCAGCCGGCTGTCATGGCAGAAGGGCCTCGACCTGCTGCTCGAGAACATTCCGACGCTGCTCGGCGAAGGCATTCAGCTTGCGCTGCTCGGCAGCGGCGATCGCGACCTGCAGGACCGCTACACCGCGCTGGCGCGCGACAATCCCGGACGGATCGCGGTCGTGATCGGCTACGACGAGGCGCTGGCGCATCTGATCCAGGCCGGCGCGGACGCGCTCGCAGTGCCGTCGCGCTTCGAGCCGTGCGGCCTCACCCAGCTGTGCGCGCTGCGCTACGGCGCGGTCCCTGTTGTCGCCAATGTCGGTGGCCTTGCCGACACTGTGCTCGACTTCGACGAAGTCGCGATCACCGGCGATGCGCCGACCGGCGTCAAGTTCGCACCCGTAACCTCGGATGCGCTTGCCCATGGCTTGCGCAAGGCAAACCTGCTGTTCAACGACAAGGTGACGTGGCGCCGGCTGCAGCAGGCCGGCATGGCCACCGATGTCTCCTGGCACAATCGCGCCGGCCGCTACGCCGCGCTCTATCGCGAGCTCGCGACGATGCGGCGCTAAGCCGCCGCGATCAGTTCAGCAGATCGCAGGACGCGATGCGGTTGATGTCGGCGAGGCGCCGGTCGGGATTTCCCTTGAGATCAAGGCTTGCGACGAGATCGAGCAGCCGGCCATAGGCGCGGTCGGCGACCGCGACGGGCAGCGGCTCCTCGTCGAAAGTTTCGACGTAATTGCCGACGAGACCGCTCAGCAGCCGGCAAACGCCGCGTTGCTCCGGGTCGTCCTTGCTCAGAATCTCGAGTTTTTGCTGGAAGGTCCTGAAGGTTCGCAGCCCATGGGGCTGTTGCGAAAGCCAATTGTGCAAATCAGGATACAGATCGGTCATATCAGCCTCTTCAAAATGGGGAAGAAGCTACCGGCTTATACAGCCGATCATGGTTCCGCGCCATCGCGATTTTTGCATGCATCCTCTGCCCTGCCGCGCAGGCCGTGTCATTGGACTGGCACGTCCTGCGATTAAAGTCGCGCGAGGGCCGGCAAGATCCTGTAGCGCGCGATCTCGTGCGGATAGTCGCCGCGATTGGCGAGCAGCACGATGCCGAGCCTGCGCGCCGGCACCAGGCCGACATAGGCCGAGGCGTTATTGAGACCGCCCGGCTTGTCGATCACGGTGATGCCGTCCAGCCGCACATGCTCCCATGCCATCGCCTGGCCGAACTTTTCGTCGACGCGAAAACTCTCCCGCTCGGTCATCTGCAACGCTGCGCGCAATTCGGGATCGATCACCGCGCCGTCGAGGCAGGCGCCTAGCAATATGCCGAGATCGCGCGCCGATGAGAACATCTGGCCGGTGCCTGGAAAATCGTAATAGCGCTGCTGATTGCCCGGCGGACCGATCGCCGTGCCGTCGTGGGAGTAGCCCTGAACCACACGCTGCATCAGCTCGGGCGCCATCCTCGCGCGGTTGTCCTCGCTGCGGTCCGGAACGAAGGTCGACGTCATTCCGAGCGGCTTGAGGATGCGGCTCCCGATCAACGTCGCGATCGGCATCTCATAGCGCCGCTCCAGCACCAGCTGCAGCAGGACATAGCCGGCATGGCTGTAGATGCGCTGCTTGCCCGGCTGCTCTCCTGCCGGCGGCGTCCATGCATTGAGCATCGCGATGAACTGATCACGGCTGAAGGTCCCGACCGGCCATGGCGGATGATCGGTCGGCAGCAGCAGCCCCGACGTATGATTGACGAGTTCGCCGATGGTGACGCGGCTGACGTAGTTGCCGTTGAGCTCGGGCAGATACTTGCTGACCGGATCGTCCAGCCGCAATTCGCCACGCTCCGTGCCGAGCGCGACCAGCGTCGCCTCGAACAGCTTGCGCAACGAGGCGAGGTTGAACAGCGTGTCCGGGGTGACCGGTCGCTTCGCTGAGTCATCAGCGAAACCGTAGTTGAAGAACGCGACCCGCCCGCCGGCATAGACCGCCGCGGCGAGGCCGCCCGGGTCGGCCGCAGTCGCGGTCGGCGCGAGTTCCGTCGTGACGATGTCCCTGATCTGCGCATCCATGTCGGAATCCGCGCGCGCCACCCCAAGCACGCTACCAGCGACCACGAACAGGACGGCCGCGATCCGAACGGTGAGCCATTGTCTCATGATGAACGAAATCGGGACGATGTTGCGATGCGACCTGCAGACTAGTCTGTTCACCATCGAGAGATGGCGACATCACGATCCTAGCGGTGGAACCCAAGCGTCCGAATTCACGATTGCGCGTCTTGCGCCGTTACCCGCCCGGCTGGGGACGGGGCGGCCCGATCGCTGTTCCGGTGGTCACTTCCGGATGCCGCGATCGCGACCGCCCTCCCACTCCAGCCACGGTGCGGGAACTGCAATCGAACTAAAAAATGCGGGACGTTTGAAAATGACGGGAGTGGGCTTCGACGAAAAGGCAAGATCGGCGCTTGCCGATCGGGCCAAGGATATTTCTGACTTCGTCACATTCCGCTCCCAACCGGGGACGTTTCTTCCTAGCAACAATTCGTCAATCGAAGGTTGCATAAGCCGATCGGATTCGATTTTCAAGACACGGTCGTCCGCGACGTTTTGTCCTGTTCCAGATGCCGGATGCGCGCGATGACTGTTTAACCATTGGTTAACCATCGATGCGCGGCGCGACACCTATTTGGCGCGCGAGCGGACGATCGACCGCGGCAACGACGCCAACAGCAGCACGAGGCAGACGCACAGAAGCACGATGTCCTTGAACAGGAACTCGCCGGCCAGGTTCCAGGCCATCGGATCGGTCGACAGGCTCCATTTGACCACCCCCGGCGTCGTGAAAAAGAACGACCACGTCACCGCGAAGGTGATGACGCCCATCAGCGCGCCGATCGCCGAGAGAAGCGGGCTGAACGCGCCGGCGACGAGCAGCGCCGCAATGCCGAACTCGGCCACCCCGAGCACATAGGCCTCGCCCCGGAGACCGAACACCGACAGCCACGAGATGAACGGGCTGTTGCTGATGAACTGCGCGATGCCTTGCGCCGACTGCAGCGTGAATTTCTGCATGCCGAACGACACGAAGATCACGACCATGACCCAGCGCAGGATCGCGAGCGCTCGATAAGACCCCTCGCCCTGTTCGGCGATGTTGAACGACAGATTCATGCGGTTGTTTCTTCCCTCGCTGCGATGTCATCATCAGCCGCTGATGCGGCGTTCGTGGCAGAACTACGCAGCGCGCCGCGCGTTCGTTACGCGGGACAGCGTCTCGGCCTTCACGATGATGTGCAGATGAGATGAGGAATAATCGCTGCGAGAGATGTCTTCGGCGCGAGGTCGCGAAGCGCGCCGCGATGGCCTCACGCGCGCTGGCGCAGCGCACGCGCGGCGTCCTTTGCCGGCACCGGCATGGTGAAGCCGTACAGGAACAGGTCCACCACCATGTCGGCGAACTCCCCTGGATCGATCCCGCCCTTCGGATCGTACCATGTGTGGCTGAAGTTCAGGATGCCGAACAGCATCATGCTGTAGATCTTCTTGGTCCGCTTGACGATCTTGCCTTCCTTGTCGAGCTTGACCAGCAGATCCGAGACCGTGTCGACCAGCTGGCGCTCCAGCGCCTTGATCGCATCCTGCTCGGTCTCGCCTAGGAACGAGAGGTCGTTGAGGATCACGCGCTGCTCATCGCTCGAACGCGCATTCAGCGCGACGATGGCCTGGATCGCGGCGCGGAACTGCTCCAGCGTCGTCGCCTTTGCGGCCATCGCGGCCTCGACGTCGGTGATCATCTCGCGGATGTGGGCGTCGAGGATCGCGAACAGGATCGCTTCCTTGGAATCGAAATAATGGTACAGCGCGCCGCGCGACAGCTTGCAGGCATCCGCAAGGTCGGCGATCGAGGCACGCATGTAGCCCTGCCGCGCGAACAGGCCGCAGGCAGTGGTGAGAATGTTCCGCTGAATCTCGTCGTAATTCTCTGAGCGCGTCCGCGCCATTGCCGTCTCTCTCGTGCACCATCGGCGCCGCCGGAATCGGGCGACTGCCTCTCTCTATACTACCGCAGCCCCAGGCTCTCCTCCCCTTCGGGCACCCTCCACCAGAACTCTTCGATCGCCCGTGCGACGAGCGACCTGCTCAAAAAATAATTTGAACGACCGGTCGGATTATATTAGACTACCTTCCATCAAGCAAGCGGATTGCGCACGCCGGGAGCAACCCGGCGGCATCGCGGGAGGTTGCGCGTGGATTCTCAGAGGATCGATGCTGTCGTGATCGGAGCCGGCGCCGGCGGGCTGTGCGCCGCGGCGCGCCTCGCCCATGGCGGGCTGCATACGCTCGTCGTCGACGACAAGGACCGGCTCGGCGGACGCGCCTCGACCAAGGAGATCGACGGCTTCAAGGTCAACATCGGCGCGATCGCGATCGAGTTCGGTGGCGTGTTCGAGGAAACCTTCCACACCGTCGGCGCCCCGCTCGACATCCGCGCGCCGGAGCCCGCGAGCTCGTTCTTCATCGACGGCAAGGTGATCGATGTCGGCCGCGGCGGCTGGTCGCTGCTGCTCGGGCAACTGACCAAGCAGGCCTCGCGCATCCTGGAGAAATTCGCCGACGCCCGCTCCGGCAACCTGCCCGACGGGCGGCAATCGACCGAGGACTGGCTGAAGGGCTACACCAGCAACGCCACCGTGCACGCGCTGTTCCGCAATCTCTGCGCGGCGATCTTCGCCTGCAACGCCGCGGAGCTGCCGGCCCGCGCCTTCCTCACCTATTTCACCAGCAAGGGCGCCTTCAAGAAATTCGGCTTCTGCCCGCAGGGCACGATCGGGGTCTGGAACAGCCTCGGCAACGCTGTCAGGCGCAATGGCGACATCTGGCTCGAAACACCGGCGACCACGATCCACACCGCGAACGGCAAGGTCGAAGGCGTCACCGTGCTCAGGAACGGCGAGCGGGTGCGGATCGACACCGATCTCGTGATCAGCAATGCGGGACCGAAGGCCACGGTCGCGCTTGCCGGCAGCGAGGCGTTCCCGGCGGATTATATCGCCAGGGTGAAGAACGACCTCCGCCCGGCCGCCAACATCGTCATCAATGTCGCGAGCCGCGAGCCGCTGATCAATCATCCCGGCATCGTCACCTTCGGCAAGACGCGCCGGCTCTGCAACATGGCCAACCTCTCGGCCACCTGTCCGGAATTGGCGCCGCCCGGCTGGCACCTCTATGTCGCCTATGCCGTGCCGGTGCCCGCGCTCGGCGATTTCGACTCCGATGCAGAAGTCCAGCTCGCGCTCGAGGATCTGCGCGAGCAGTTCGCGAATTTCGACCAGGCCAAAATCCTGTCGATCCGGGTGATGCGCGACGACTGGCCGGCACAACGGAGTTGCGCCGGCTACGATTTGCCGCGCGAGACCGGTATCGAGGGCCTGTGGTGCGTCGGCGACGCGGTGAAGCAATATGGCAATGGCGGCACGCAGGCCTGCGCCGAGACCGCCAAGCTCGTCACCGATGCGATCCTCGCCGCGCGCCCTCGCCGGTCAGCAGGCGGGGTCTGAACGCGATGCCGACCACCATCCCGCATCCGACGCCGCAACCAGCGCCGCAGGCCGCGCCGGCGCAGGATGGCTTGCTCGAATTCCGCAACATCCGGATCGTCTACGACAATGCGATCGAGGCGATCCGCGACATCTCGATCGCGGTGCCCGAGGGCAGCATCGTCGCCCTGCTCGGCTCCAACGGCGCCGGCAAATCGACGCTGCTGAAGGCGATGTCCGGCATCCTCTATACCGAGGAAGGCGTGATCGAGAACGGCAGCATCCGCTTCCGTAGTGACGAGGTGCATCGCCTTGCGCCGGACGCACTGGTCCGCCGCGGCATCGTGCAGGTGCCGGAGGGCCGCCGCGTGTTCGCGGCGCTCACCATCGACGAGAACCTGCAAATGGGCGGCTACACCAGGACCAGCGCCGAGGCGCGCGAGCGCCGCGACAAGGTGTTCGCGCTGTTTCCGCGGCTATATGAGCGGCGCGACCAGATCGCCGGCTACATGTCCGGCGGCGAGCAGCAGATGCTAGCGATCGGCCGCGCGTTGATGACCGATCCCGTGCTGCTGGCGCTCGACGAGCCGTCGCTCGGGCTCGCGCCGCTGATCATCGACCGCATCTATGAGGTGATCGTCCGGCTGCGCGACGAACTGAAGATGACGGTGCTGCTGGTCGAGCAGAACGCGCAGCGCGCACTCGACATCGCCGACTACGGCTACATCCTGGAGACCGGCCGCGTCGTGCTCGACGGCACGGCAGCGAGGCTCACCGCCAACGAGGACGTCCAGGAATTCTATCTCGGCGTCTCCTCCACCGGTCGCAAGAGCCTGCGCGACGTGAAGCACTACAAGCGCCGCAAGCGGTGGCTGTCGTGACCGCGCTGCTCACGGTCGAGAATCTGTCAAAGCGCTTCGGCGGCCTGCAGGCGGTCGCCGATGCCAGCCTGCGCGTCGCGCCCGGCGAGATCTGCAGCGTGATCGGTCCGAACGGCGCCGGCAAGACCACGCTGTTCAACATGATCTCGGGCGTGCTGCGGCCGAGCGGCGGCCGCATCACGTTCGACGGCATCGACCTCTCGACGATCTCGCCGTGGAAATTCGCCGCCGTCGGTATCGGCCGCACCTTCCAGAATCTCGCGCTGTTCAAGCACGGCACCGTGGTCGAGAACATCCTGACCGGCCGCCACACCCACCTCCGCTCGACCGTGCTCGATGCGATGTGGTTTTACGGACGTACCCGCAAGGAGGAAATCGCGGCACGGCAGCGCGTCGAGCACATCATCGAATTTCTCGAGATCGAGCATATCAGGGACGCCGTGGTCGGCACGCTGTCCTACGGCCAGCAAAAGCGCGTCGAGCTCGCCCGCGCGCTCGCCTGCGAGCCGAAGCTGTTGCTGCTGGACGAGATGGTCTCCGGCATGAACCAGGAGGAGACCGAGGACATTGCGCGCTTCGTGCTCGACATCCGCGACGAGCTCGGCATCACCGTCGTGATGATCGAGCACGAGATGCGCATCGTGATGGACATCTCCGACCGCGTCCATGTGCTGAATTTCGGCCGCAAGATCGCCGAAGGCGCGCCTGGCGAAATCAAGCGCGATCCGGCGGTCGCGGAGGCCTATCTCGGCGGCCAGCGCACTGGAGCGATGGCAAAGGTGGGCGCGTGATGTCGACGCTGGACAGCCTGCGCACCGCTCATCCGCCGCTGCAAGCGAGCACGCCGCGCAACCCACCGGCAGCCGGCGCCGACGCGTTGCAGGCTACGCTTGCGGATGCCGCCATCACTATCCCGCAATTGCTACGGCAGCGCGCAGCGATGCACGGCGAGGCGCTGGCGCTGCGCGAGAAGGACTACGGCATCTGGAATCCCTATTCCTGGCGGCACTATTACGACACCGCGCGCGCGGTGGCGCTCGGCCTGCTCTCGCTCGGCATCAAGCCGGGCGACCGCATCGCCATCGCCGGCGAGAACACGCCTGAATGGTTCTATGCCGATCTCGGCGCGCAGATGATCGGCGCGGTCGCGGTCGGCATCTATCCGACCAATCCCTGGGTCGAGCTGCAATATATCGTCAAGCATTCGGGCGCCCGCATCGTCGTCACCGGCGACCAGGAGCAGACCGACAAGGTGCTCGACGCGATGGCCAATAATGGCGGCCTGCCGGACCTCGAGGCTATCGTCTGCGTCGACATGAAGGGCCTGCGGCATTACCAGCAATCGGAGCTGATGTCGTTCGCCGCATTGTGCGAGCGCGGCAAGGCCTACGCCCAGCAGAATCCGGAGGCCGACGCGACGCTCGAACGCCTGATGAATCAAGGTGCACCCGACGACGTCTGCATCCTCGTCTACACCTCGGGCACGACAGGTCCGCCCAAGGGCGCGATGCTGACCCATCGCAATCTCGTCTACGCCGCCTATGCCTACGCCAGGACCGTGGGCATTGCCGACAAGCCGTTCGAGGCGGTGAGCTACCTGCCGCTGTGCCACGTCGCCGAGCGCTGCTACGGCACCGTGACCCATCTGGTGCTCGGCGGCACCGTCTCCTTTGCCGAATCGATCGACACCGTCGCGATCAACATCCGCGAGATCGCACCGACCTTCTTCGTCGGCGTGCCGCGCATCTATGAGAAGCTGCAGCAGGGCTTTCTGTTCCGCCTCGGCGAGAGCGGTCGCCTGCGCCAGAGCTTCACCAGGGCCTGTCTGGCCTCGGGCCGCACGCTGTCCGACCGTCGACAGGCCGGCAACGACAATTGGCTCGATCGCGCCGCCTACGGGCTGCTCTATCTCCTAATGTTCCGCAATTTGCAGCGTCATCTCGGCTTCGCCCACAGCCGGCACCGGCTCTGCGCCGGCGCCTCGATCTCACCGGAGACGCTGCGCTTCTTCGACATCATCGGCCGCCCGGTGTCGCAAGGCTATGGCCTCACCGAAAGCGGCGGCGTCGCCTTCATCCAGACCGAAAACCATCACCGGATCGGCGGCTGCGGCGTGCCGCTGCCGCAGACCGAATGGAAGTGCGACACCGACGGCGAGATCCTGCTGCGCAACCCCGGCGTCTTCAAGGGCTACTTCCTCGACGAAATGGCCTCGACCGCCTCGCTGGAGCCCGGCGGCTGGCTGCGCACCGGCGACATCATCGACGTGCTCGACAATGGCGAGATCGCCGTGGTCGACCGCAAGAAGGCGATCATCATCACCGCCGGCGGCAAGAACATCGCGCCGTCCGAGATCGAGAATGCGCTGAAGGATTCCGAATTCATCAAGGAAGCGATCGTGGTCGGCGAGGCCAGGAAGTATCTCGGCGCCATCATCCAGGTCGATTACGACAATGTCGGCCGCTGGGCGCGCGACCGGGCGCTCGCCTACACCAACTACAAATCGCTGTCGCAGCTTCCCGAAGTGAATGACCTGGTCGGGCGCGTCGTCAACGAGACCAATAAGCGGTTCGCCCGGGTCGAGAACATCAGGCGGTTCGCCATCCTGGAAAAGGAGCTCGACCATGACGACGGCGAGCTGACCGCCACCCAGAAGGTACGCCGCGCCATGATCGAGAAGAAGTTCGCCCGCGAGCTCGCCATCATCTACCGGGCGGAGGGCTGAATGCAGTATCTCATCCAGCTGCTGATCTCGGGGCTCGCGATCGGCGCGATCTACGGGCTGATCGCGATGGGCTTTGCAGTGATCTACAAGTCCACCGGGCTGGTCAATTTCGCACAGGGCGAGATGACCATGATCACCGCCTATATCGCCTGGACGATCTCGACGACGGTCAGCGGCAATGTGTTCGTCGCCGCGGTGGGTGCGATTCTCGCCGCTGTCCTGCTCGGCCTGATCATCGAGCGGCTCGTGATGCGGCCGATGCTGGGCGAGCCGGTATTTGCGACCGTGATGGTCACGATCGGGCTCGCCGTGATCCTGCGCTCCGCCATCAACTTCATCTGGGACGCCTATCCGCACGGCCTCGATATCGGCATGGGCCGCAGCATCGTGCATCTCGGCGGCATCGGCGTGCGTACCGGGCAGATTGCGGTCATCGCGACGCTGCTTCTGCTGCTCGCCGCGATCTGGGCGTTCTTCCGTTACAGCAAGGTCGGGGTTGCGATGCGCGCGGTCGCAGCCGACGATCGCACGGCGCTGTTGATGGGCATCAGCGCAACAAGAGTTCATGCGCTGGCCTGGGCCGCGTCTTCGGTGATCGCCGGCATCGGCGGCGTGTTCTTTGCGCTGTCCTACGACCTGTCGCCGGCGATGTTCCAGCTCGGGCTGAAGGCGTTTCCGGCCACCATCCTGGGCGGCCTCGACGCCGTGCTCGGCTCCGGCCTCGGCGGCCTCCTGATCGGCATCACCGAGAACCTTGCCGGCGGCTATATCGGCTCCGGCATGAAGGAGGTCGCGGGCTTTGCCATGATCATCATCGTGCTGATGATTCGGCCGTTCGGCATCTTCGGCGAACGTGACATCGAGAGGGTGTGATGCGCACCGGCGATTACAAGCAGAGCTATAGCGAGCTGGTTGCGCTGATCGATTCCCCGCCGGTCTGGCTATGGTCGGCGGTGTTGCTGCTGGCGCTGATCGCAGCGCCTTACGTTCTGAATTCCTACGCGCTGTCGTTCCTGATGATCATCCTGATCACGGTCACCGGCGCGCTTGGCCTCAATATACTAACCGGCTACACCGGTCTGATCTCGCTCGGCCATGTCGGCTTCCTCGTCACCGGCGCCTATGCCTATGCGGTACTGGTCTCGAAGTACCATATGCCGCCGCTGGTCGGTTTCCTCGGCGCCGGCGCGGTGCCGGCACTGGCGAGCCTGATCGTCGGCGCGCCGTCGCTCCGGCTCAAGGGCCTTTACCTCGCCATCACCACGCTCGCCTTCTCCTTCATTATCAACACCGTGATCCTGGAGATGCGCTGGCTCACCAATGGCGCGCGCGGCATCCAGGTGCAGCGGCCCGAGATCTTCGGCATCAGCTTCGACGGCGATGCCGCCTTCACCTATCTCTGCCTCGGCATCGCGGGGCTGACGCTGTTCGCCACCCTCAACATCCGCCGCAGCCGGGTCGGCCGCGCCTTCGTCGCGATCAGGGACAACGACACGGCGGCGCGCGTCATGGGCATCAACCTGCATGCCTACAAACTGTTCGCCTTCGTCACCTCGGCATTCATCACCGGCATCGCCGGCGCGCTGTACGGCATCTATCTCTCCTTCGTCAGCGTCGAGGGCTTTCCGTTCCTGCTCTCGATCGAGGCGTTGGCGATCCTGATCGTCGGCGGGCTCGGCTCCGCGCTCGGGGCGGTGCTCGGTACCATCCTGATCGTGCTGCTGCCGGAGGCGACGCGGCTCGTCTTCAGCCTGTTCAGCGCGCAGATGGATGCGACCTTCACGACCGGCGCACAGGAGCTGAAGAGCATGCTCTACGGCCTCGTCATCATCCTGTTCCTGCGCTTCCAGCCGCGGGGGCTGGTCGGCGCCTGGCACGACATCAAACGGACCTGGGTGCACTGGCCGCTGCGCTACTAATCAAAAAAGACGCAACACCATGAGGAGGAGACAATGATCAGACACCTGGCAGCAGTTGCGCTGCTGCTCACCACGGCCTGTCTCGCGACCGGCCCGGCTACTGCCGCCGATCCCGGCATCACCGACAGCGAGATCCTGATCGGCGACGTGGAGCCGCTGACCGGCCCGCCGGCGCTGCTGGGCGTCGCCGCCTCGATCGGCCACAAGATCGCGATCGCCGAAGCCAACGCCGCCGGCGGCATCAACGGCCGCAAGATCAAATATGTGCTGGAGGACGACGGCTACGTCACAGCGCGAACCATCCAGGGCGTCAAGAAGGTGATCGACGTCGACAAGGTCTTCGCGATGCTCGGCATCTCCGGCTCGGGCCAGTCGATCGCTGTGATGCCGGTGCTGGAGAAGTCCGGTATCCCGACCGTGATCGACGTCGCGCCGGTCAAATTCCTGTGGGAGCCGGCGCGCAAGAACGTGTTCGTGGTCGGCCAATCCTACGAGGAGGGAATCATCCATCTCGTCAACTTCCTCGCCGACAGGAACCCCGGCAAGAAATGGGGCCTGATCACCCAGGACGACGATTACGGCATCACCGTGCGCGACGGCTTCGATTCCGTGGTCAAGGGCAAGAAGCTGAACGTCGTCTACAGCGGCAACTACAAGAAGGGCCAGCAGGACTTCTCGTCCGACATGCTGCAGCTGAAGGATGCCGGCGCCGAGGTATTTTTGGCCGGCGGCATCATCGCCGAGAACATCGCGATGACAAAAGAGCTCGAGAAATTGAACATCAAGCCGGTGACCGGCATCTTCTGGCCCGGCCGCATCGAGCCGGTGCTGAAGCTGATGGGCCCGGCCGGCGACGGCATCTACGCGGTCGACTATGTCGAGCCGTTCGCCGGCGCGGCGGGCAAGGCGTTCCTCGAGAAGGCCAAGCCGCTGGTGTCGGAGGCCGAGTTCAAGGGCATCAACCGCTACACCATGACCGGCTATGCCGCCGCGAAGGTCTTGATCGCGGCAATCGAGCGCTGTGGCAAGCAGCCGACCTGGGCCTGCACCATCTCGGAACTGGAGAAGACCAAGAATGTCGAGACCGGCGTGATGGCGCCGATCAGCTTCGGTCCCGGCGTCCGCTTCTCGAACCAGAAGCTGCAGATCATGCAGGCCGATGCCGCGACGCTCAGCTTCAAGCCGGTGAACTAGAGAGATGAAGGTCCTGATCGTCTTTGCCCATCAGGAGGCGCAGTCGTTCAACGCTGCACTGCTGGCGCGGTCGGTGGCGGAACTGACCGCGCTCGGGCACACGGTCAGAATCTCCGATCTCTACGCCATGCGGTTCAACCCGGTGGCGACCGCCGAAGACTTTGGCGCGCGGCGGTTTCCCGACCGGCTGCAATATGACCGCGAGCAGAAATACAACCTGCAGCACGGGGCGCTCAGCGGCGATATCGCCGCCGAGATCGAGAAGCTGCTGTGGTGCGACCTCTTGATCCTGCAGTTTCCGCTGTGGTGGTTCTCCGTCCCCGCCATCATGAAAGGCTGGATCGATCGCGTGTTCGTCAATGGCGCAATTTACGGCAGCGGCCGCCGCTACGACACCGGCGGCCTTGCCGGCCGCCGCGCCATGGTCGTGACCTCGACCGCCGCCTATCCCGGCATGTGCGCGCCCGACGGGCTGGTCGGCGCGCTCGATGTGGTGCTGTGGCCGATCCAGAACGGCATGCTGGCCTATGCCGGCTGCAAGGTGCTGCCGCCGTTCGTGTCGTATTCAGTGAACTTCGTCGACGAGGCCATGCGGCGCCGCTATCTCAACGACTATGCCGAACGGCTGCGGCAGCTCGAGACCACCGAGCCGCTGTTCTTCCACCCGCTCGCGGATTTTGGCGAGGACTGGCGGCTGAAGCCGGGCATTGCGGCGCAGACGGTCGGCCAGGGCGCTCATGCCCAGAAATGACATGACCCGGACGTAGGTCTGCTCCCTCGCCCCGTTCTTACGGGGAGAGGGTTGGGGTGAGGGGCCGCATCCGCAGACGCGCTGCCAGAAACGCTCGTGGAGACTCCCCCTCACCCGGATCGCATCTCACGATGCGATCCGACCTCTCCCCGCAAGCGGGGCGAGGTAAGAAAGAGCGCCGGCGTCACATCCTTTTCGCCACTTCCTCCAGCATGACCTCCGTCGCGCCGCCGCCGATCGTCAGCACCCGCGCGTCGCGCACCATGCGCTCGATCGGGGTGCCGCGCATGAAGCCTGAGCCGCCGTGCAGTTGCAGGCAGCCATGCACGACCTCGTGCAGCACCTCGGGCGACAGCGCCTTCACCATCGAGACCTCACGCAGGCAATCCTGCCCGGCCGCTGCGAGCTCGGCGGCCTGATAGGCCAGCGCCCGCGCCGCCGCCGCCTTCGCGGCAAGCTGGGCGAGCTTCAGCCGCACGCCCTGCTGATTCCAGAGCGGGCCGCCGAATGCCTGCCGCGTCTTCACGTAATTCGTCGTCAGCTCGATCGCCTTGGCGGATTCGCCCGCGCAGATGCCGCCGATGCAGATGCGCTCGTTCTGGAAGGTCTCCATGATGCCATAGAAGCCCTTGTTCTCCTCGCCGAGCAGGTTTTCCGCCGGCACGCGCACGTCCTGGAACGCGATCTCGGCGGTGTCCGAGCAGAGCCAGCCATGCTTGTCGAGCTTGGTCGCCGTGATGCCCGGCGTGTTGCGCTCGACGATGAACAGCGAGATGCCGCGGCTGCCCTTGGCATGCGGGTCGGTCCGCGCGGCGACGATCAGGATGTCGCCATAGACCGCGTTGGTGATGAACATCTTTGCGCCGTTGATCACCCAGCTGTCGCCGTCGCGCCGCGCCCGCGTCTTGAGGCCTGCGACGTCGGAGCCCGCATCGGGCTCGGTCACCGCGATCGAGCAGACCGTCTCGCCGCGGATAATCGCCGGCAAATACTTCTGCTTCTGTTCCGGCGTACCGCGCAAGGAGATGTGCACCGCCGACATGTCGGTATGCACGAGGATCGACGAGGTGAAACCGCCGAAGCTGGAGCGCCCCAACTCCTCGGCGAATACCATCGAGGCCAGCGGCCCCATGTCGGTGCCGCCATGGTCGACCGCGTGGCGCATGCCGAGAAAGCCGAGCGCGCCCATGCGGCGATAGATCTCGCGCGGGATCTTGCCGTCGCGCTCCCACGCCTCGGCATGCGGCACCACTTCCTTCTCGACGAAGCGGCGCACCTGCTCGCGCAGCATGCGCATCTCCTCGGGCAGATTGGGCTGCTCCGAAAAGTGGAACTCGGCCTCAGTGAGCTGGCGCGGATCCGACGTCATGACGTTCATTGTGGCGCCCTCTCATGGCCGATGTGAAGATGGTTGCGCAAAAAAGCTGCCAGCGATGCGATCGCCTCGCGCGCCTGCGAAATCTCCGGGAACATCTGGAAGACGTGGATCATGCCGTCCCACACCTGGAGCTTGACGTCGACACCGGCAGCCTGCGCCCGGGCGGCCAGTTCCGTCGCATCGTCGCGCACGGTCTCGCGGTCGCCGACCTGCACCAGCAGCGGCGGCAGACGGGTGAGATCGGCATAAAGCGGCGAGGCCAGCGGATCGCGGACATTGCCGTCCTTGCCGAGATAATTCCTGGCAAGCGCCAGGATCATCGCACGCTGGTGGATCGGATCGGCCTCGGCCCTGCTCTGATAGCTGGCGCCGCTCGCTGCGAGATCGGTCCAGGGTGACATCAGCGCGGCGGCGGCGGGCAGCGGCAGGCCACGGTCGCGCGCCGCCAGCATCGCGCACAGCACGAGATTGCCGCCGGCCGAATCCCCGGCGAAGGCGATATCCGCCGGATGCAGCCGCCCTTGATCGCGCAGATACTGATAGGCAGTCAGCGCATCCTCCAGCGCCGCGGGGAAGCGATGCTCCGGGGCAAGCCGGTAATCGATCGAGAGCACGCGGCAGCCGGATGCATCGGCGATCCGTGCGGCCAGGTCGCGATGCGACGCGACCGAGCCGATGCGGAAACCGCCGCCGTGAAGATAGAGGACCGCTTTGTCGCGCGGAGCATCCGACGGCACGAGCCATTCGCCGTCGACCCCGCCGGCGGAAACCGGCTCGCGCGTCACCGGCACCGAGCAGCCGGCAAAAGCCAAGTCCCAATCGCTGCGCATCTGCGCCACGGTCGTATCACGGGTCCAGCCGCGATAGATCGCGCGCAAGCGCTCGATTGCGCGATCGACCGGCGTGATTGCGATATCGTCGTCCGCGCTGTCCATTTCAGCCGCCGATGCCCATGCCGCCGGAAACGCCGAGCGTCTCTCCGGTGATATAGGCGGCCTGGTCGGAAGCCAGGAACAGCGCGGCAGCCGCGACCTCCTCCGGCTCGCCGAGGCGGCCGAGCAGCGTTGCGCCGGTCATTGCCTGCAGGATCCTGTCGCCGCCCTTTGCCACCGCCTGCTCCAGCATCGGCGTGCGGATCGGTCCCGGCGCGATCGCGTTCGCGGTGATGCCATAGCGTGCATTCTCCCGCGCGATGCTCCGGGTAAACGAGATCACGCCGCCCTTGGCCGCGGAGTAGACCGCACCGCCCTTTGAGCCGAGCCGCGCCGCTTCCGAGGTGACGTTGATGATGCGGCCAAAGCGCGCCGCCTGCATCGCCGGCAACGCGGCGTGGGTGCAGGCCAAGACCGAGGTGAGATTGACCGCGATCAGCCGTGCCCAATCTTCCGCCGTGGTATCGGTGAAGAAGGCATGCTGATCGATGCCGGCATTGTTGACGACAATCTCGAACGGGCCGTCCTGCGCCATTACAGCCTGCACCGCCGTGGCATCGCTGACGTCTAATCCTGCAACGCCGGCGCCGGTCTCGCGCGCCAGCTCCGAGGCCGCGGCGACATCGAGATCGGCGATCACGACCCTGGCGCCCGCGCCGGCAAAGCTGCGCGCGATCGCAGCACCGATGCCCCGCGCGCCGCCGGAGACGAAGGCGCGGCGGCCATCGAGACGTCCGAATGGCAAGCTCGCCACCTCAGCGCCCCGTGAATACAGGCTGGCGCCGCTCGATCACCGCGGCGAGCCCTTCGCGTGCATCGGCCATCCCCGAAAGTTCGGCGACGGTGCGCGCCTCTTCCGACAGGCACTGCTCGATGCTGGTGCCGGTGCCGGCCCAGACCAGCCGCTTGGTCGCCGCCAGTGCCTTCGGCGCGCCGGCCGCAAGCTCGCGGGCCAGCGCGAGCGATGCATCGGCGAGCTCGGCATCGGGCACGACCCTGGTGACGATGCCGATCTGCAACGCTTCCGCCGCCGGGATCACCGGATTGGTCAGGAGGATCGACATCGCCCGCCGCAGGCCGACCAGCCGCGACAGCGTAACGGAGACGCCGGCATCCGGCGCCATCGCCACCCGCGTCGCGCCGGCGAGGAATTTTGCCGATTCCGCCGCGATCACGATATCGGAAGCGCAGACCAGGCCGAAGCCGCCGCCGCCCGCCGCAAAGCCCTGCACCGATGATATGACCGGCGCCTCCAGGCGCAGCAGCCCAGTCACCGCATTCTGCAGATAGGCGGTGGCCTGGCGGATATGGTCCGGCAGCTTCTCGCCCTTGGAGGCAAAGGCGCGGACGTCGCCACCGGCGCAGAAATTGGTGCCCTCGCCGCTCAGCAGCACGACGCGCAGATCGGAATGACCATGACAGACCATGATGGCATCGCACAGCGCGCGGAGCAGCTCGACACTCATGCCGTTGGCCGCATCGGGGCGGTTGAGCCGCAGCCGCGCGATGCCGTCGGTGATGTCGAGCAGAACGGGGCCCTTGTCGATCATGGCGCGTTTTCCTCTAGACCAGGAACGAGAGCGTGTAGATCGCCTTGTCGTTGTTGACGAGGATGACCTTCTTGGCGGCCATCCGCAATTCGCCATCGACATGGCGCAGCCGGTATTCATTGCGCGCCGCCCACAGCGTGTCGTCACGCAGGCTCGATTCGAAGATGAGGCTGTTGCTGGCGACCGCCATGTCGCCGTCGTCAGGCTGCTCGTCCATCAATTCGATGTTGGAGATCAGCCGGCGCAAATTCGACTGCGGCGTCTGGGTGAAGTGCTTGCCGGTCATCAGCTGCCGGACGCGCAGCGCGATCCGCGAGCGGTTGTCGTAGATGATCGACATCTGCCGTTCCGGGTCGATGTCGGCGCCGTTGGCCGGCACCCAATAGACGCCGTCGTCGGTCCAGAGCTTTTCCCAGGCCTCGTATTGATGCTCGTCCTGCAGCCGCGCCTCGCGATAAAGGAAGGCGGTGATGGCGCTCATCAACGTGGCGCTGCTCTCGCGCGACAGCATCAGTTAGGCTCCATCAGCTTGCGATAATGGGTCCAAATGCCGCGCGACGGCACCTCGTCGGTGACGTGGCCGACCGTGAAGCCGAGCTCGTCCCGCCGCTCACGCTTCTCGCCGCGGCCGAGGAAGATCCACTCGGGATTGCGCGCCAGCACGCCGCGATGGCAGCGCTCGTACATTTCGGAATCGTCCGCGAGCAGGAAACCGGCTGGGCCGACCGAGCCCATGGTCTGCTGGCGCAGCCTTCGGTTCAGATCGGGCGCGCCCTTGAACTGCAACGCGGTGACGTGCTGCACGCTGTCGTCGACGCCGAGCGGCTGGATCACGAACATCTGGATCTCGGCGATGAACAGGTTCGGGAAGATCATCACATGCGGCGTGCCGTCGATCATGATCTCCCGCGCGGCGGTGTCGCCATGGGCGGCCTTCATGCGCGCCGTGTAGTCCGGCAGCCGGTCCTCGCTGGTGCCGAACCAGCTCATCGGCGCGTCGCGCTTGCGGAACTCGGGCCGCAGGTCGATCTCGGTATGGCCGTTGCCGTAGTCGCGCGTCAGCGCGGTCGAGGCGCCGCCATAGAGCTTGCCGATCATGCTGTCGGCGACGCCGAAGATCGAGGTGTGCACGAAGGCCGGGTGATAGCCGTCGCACTCGTTCTCCAGGATGAACTTCCAGTTCGCCTTGACGCGATGCTTGAGGAAGCCCGCCGTGATCTCGACCTCGCTCTCCGGCGAGGTGCGCACCAGCCGGTCGATGGTCTCGGCGGCGCCGCCGAGATGCTCCTTCAACGTCGGGCCATCGGCCGCGAACGAGCCGAACACGAAGCCGCGGTAAGACTCGACGCGCGTCACCCGCCCGAGCGCAAGCTGCGACTTGTCCTGCCCCTCATAGCCGTCGGGGAAGGCATAACCGACCAGGCGGCCGTCATTGGCAAAAGTCCAGGAGTGGAACGGACAGGTGAACGAGCGGGCATTGCCGCGGTCATAGGAGCAGACCTGGTTGCCGCGATGCGAGCAGCGGTTGAGTAGCAAATTGACCTTGCCCTGCTCGTCGCGCGTCATGATCACGGATTGCGGGCCGATCGACTTGACGACGTAGTCGTTGGCGTTCGGGACCTCGCTCTCATGCCCGACATAGACCCAGGTGCGGTACCAGATGTTCTTGAGCTCGGCCTCGAAGATGTCAGGGTCGGTGTAGAGCGATCCGTGCACCCGGTCGGGCCGGATCAGCCGTTCCCATGGCGGGACGCCGGTCATCATGTTCATCGCTCCGTCTCCCTCGCCGGCCGCTTGCCGCGGATGTCTATCGGCCATTCAATAATAATCCGAACGACCGTTCGGTGAATTAATAGCATGAGCGCCATGGACCGGCAAGCTTCTTCGTGGAGCGTCGCCGCTGGTCGCGGAAGGCGTGCAACAATGCATCCCGGCGGCGGTCGGCGACGAAACCACGCTAGCCCTGCGCCGCACCACCGTCGCGCTCGCCACCCGCGATCTGCTGCAGCATCGACTTCGGCGTCGTCGCAAGCTCAATCTTGAGCTGGTCGCAAATCGCGCGCCGCAGCAGGCGCTCGATCTCGGTCGCGGCATTGGGATTAGCCGCCCGTGCGTGCTCCCCGCTCGCCCAGAGCAGAAGTTGCCCCAGCCGCCGGTCGCCATCGTCGCGCAATGCCTCGATCGCGGCAACGTCGGACGTGCCGCCCTGGATGCGCGGCGTCGAAGGAACCTCCGGATGCGCCATGCTGCCGGCCAGTCGCTCGACCGTCGCGAAAGTATCGTCCTGCAGACGCACTTGCTCGAGCAGCGGCCCGGCCTTCCAGTCGGCTGCGAGCTTCAGCCCGTTCAGCGCGTAGACTGCAGAGAACACCTGCCCGCGAACGAAATCGTCATTGCTGTTCGGCACGACATGGCTTTGCAGTGCATCGATGATGCCGTCGATCAGCCGTTCGAATGACGCGCTCATGCCGCGGCCTCCAATGCGCGCTCGAAGGCCCGCACGATCGAGGGCATCTGGCTTGCCATCACGGCGAGCCGCATGTCGTTGAAGCGATCGACCTCGAAGGCGCGCACCGCGCACATCTGGATCGCGGCCGCCTGATACAGCGCATAAGCCTCGTAGAAGGCGAGGCTCTTGTCCGAAACCGGAATGCCGGAGGCGCGCTGATAGAGATCGATCACCTCCGCGCGCTCGAGCACGCCATAGAGCTTGCGGCTCCTGGCGTTGAAGGTCGGCAGCATCGCCCAGGCCAGATCTTCATGCGGATCGCCCAGGTGCGTGAGCTCCCAATCGAGGATGGCGGTGATCCGCCCGTTGTGCTCGATGAAGTTCCCGATCCGGTAGTCGCCGTGCACGATGGTCCGGCGCGGCGGCCGCGGACAGTTGTCCTGCAGCCAGCGTCCACCCCAGTCGAGCAGCGGATAGTAACGCGCCGTCGGCCGCGCCAGCGAGGCGCGCCAGCCGGCGATGGCGCGGACTTCGGCACGTTCTCCGCTGTGATGCCGCGATGCGAATGGCGTCGCATCCGCGTCGACCCGGT
This sequence comes from Bradyrhizobium sp. USDA 4502, assembly GCF_054063355.1. Classification (NCBI taxonomy): domain Bacteria; kingdom Pseudomonadati; phylum Pseudomonadota; class Alphaproteobacteria; order Hyphomicrobiales; family Nitrobacteraceae; genus Bradyrhizobium; species Bradyrhizobium sp. USDA 4502. Next base: position 881,969 of record NZ_JBSSGF010000001.1, on the reverse strand, counting down.
GCAGCGACGCGAGGATCTCGACGAACTGCCGGGCGACCGCGCGCTTGTGGTCCGGATCGAGTTCGCTCGCCGCCCAGGGCGCCGGCACGTCGCCCTCGACATGCGCGCAGATGAAGAACGGAAAGCCGATCTCGGCGCCATCCTGTTCTGATGACACCAACGCCGGCACCGGTACGCCGCTGCCGGCCAGCGACTGCAGCGCATAAACCTGGGGCAGCACCGAGTAAGGCGCAAACAGCCCGCTCGGTGGACCGACGCGCAGGATCAGTTTGCGGTCGCCTTCAGCCGCAGTGCGGGCCACGAACGCATAGGTGATCCAGGAGAAACCCGATGATTTGCGGCCGAAGCCGACAATCTCCGTCCGGCTCCCGGATATCCGCGACAGATGCCGCGCGAGTGCTGGCCGCACCGCGTCGTCATTGACCACGACCGGGCGAACAGGAGCCGGCACATCACCCGGCACATCTTGATCGGATCGTTTCGCAGCCTCCGGCATCAATTGACCGACCTCGTATAGCCCTGCCACTTCTCCTCGCGTAGCGCCGACTTCATGATCTTGCCGGAGCCGGTCAGCGGCAACGGCTCGAGACGGACGTCGACCGAGCGCGGACATTTGTAGCCCGCGATCAGGGTGCGGCAATGCGCGATCACCATGTCGGAATCGAGCCGCGCGCCGTCCTTCGGCACCACGATGGCGTGCACCGCCTCACCCCATTGCGGATCGGGCACCGCGATGACGGCGCACTCCTTGACGTGCTCGTGCTGGAAGATCGCGTTCTCTACCTCGCCGGAATAGACGTTCTCGCCGCCGGAAACGATCATATCCTTGAGCCGATCGACGATGTAGACAAAGCCGTCCTCGTCCATCCAGGCGCCGTCGCCGGTGTGCAGCCAGCCGTTGCGCAGCACGCGCGCGCTTTCCTCGGGCTTGCGCCAATAGCCGAGCATCACGCCGGCGCCGCGGATCGCGATCTCGCCCACCGTCCCGCGCGGCACCTCATTGCCCGCGGGATCGATGATGCGGATTTCAACGCCTGGCGCTGCCCGCCCCGCCGATTTGCGCTTGCCCGCCAGCGGCCCTTCCAGCGCGTGATACTCCCACGGCAGGATGGTCGCCAGCGCTGCGCTTTCGGTCATGCCGTAGCCCTGGTGAAAGCGCCAGCTCGGCAGCACGCGCATCAGCTTGACCAGCAGCGCGTCGGGCATCGGCGAGGCGCCATATTCGCAATCCTTGACGCTGCTCAGATCATATGTGCCGAAGGATGGATGGTTGAGCATCATGTTGAGCATGGTCGGCACAAACAGGCAGTAATCCACCTTGTGCTCGGCGATGGTCTTCATCGCGAGCTCGGGCTCGAATTTCGCGATGGTCACGTGCGTGCCACCGACCAGGGTCAGCGCGATCATCGGCGAGGTGCCGGCCAGATGGAACATGCCGGCCGAGTGCAGATACCGGGTATCTTCACGGAACCGGAGCGCATAGATCCAGACCAGCGATTCATAGATGATGTTGGCATGTGAGAGCATCACGCCCTTGGGAAACCCGGTGGTACCGCCGGTGTAGAAGATGCCCGCGAGATCGTTGTAGGCGCCGGAGGCGTCCTCGATCGGCGCATGCGCTATGAGCTCGTCATAGCTTTGCATACCGTCGGGCACTTGCCCCTCATCGAGATAGACCATTGCGCTGAGTGATTTTGCGCCGCGCAGCGCGGACGCAATCTCGGCGAAGGCCTTGTCGACCAGCAACAGTTTTGGCGTGGAATCGTCAATCGCATAGGCGTTCTCGGCGACCGCCCAGCGCGTGTTGAGCGGCACCGCGACCGCGCCAGCCCAGGCGATGGCATAGAGCGCCTCGATATAGAGGTCGCTGTTGTGCGCGAGGATGGCGACGCGATCGCCGGCATCGACGCCGAGCCGTCGCAGCCCGCCCGCGGCACAGGCGACGCGATGGCCGATCTCCTTCCAGCTCCGCGACCGTCCGGCGTGGATGGTGCCGGGTGCGTCCTTGCGCAATTGCACCGCCGCGATCAGCGCCTGCGTCAGCTTCATGTTTCCTCCACACCGTCATGCGGCCGCGCACGCCTGCGGATGTTTCCGTCACGCATGAGGCCGATACGCCGTCCGGAGATTCCAGTTGATAATCCGGACAGACGGTCTATTATTGCATAGCCGATGCGAGGGGTAAAGCCTTTCAAGGCTTCCATCGCCGGATCAACCAGCCCCGCAAAAGAGGGCGTCATGGGAGGGGAAGATGCGGAAGCCAGTCGTCACGCTTGCGGTGTGGGCGTTCGCGCTCACCGGCGCGCTCGGAACGGCGAATGCCCAGAAGGCCTATGGCCCGGGGGTCAGTGACAGCGAGATCCTGCTCGGCGCCAACGCGCCCTACAGCGGACCGGCATCGATCTATGCGAGCTTCCCGAAAACCATGCTCGCCTATTTCACGATGCTGAACGAGAAAGGCGGCATCAATGGCCGCCACATCAACTTCCTGACCCGCGACGACGCCTATAGCCCGCCCAAGACCGTCGAAGTGACGCGCGCGCTGGTCGAGAACGACAAGGTGCTCGCGATCATGGCGCCGTTCGGCACGCCGACCAACGCCGCGATCCAGAAATATCTCAACAGCAATGGCGTTCCGCATCTGCTGGTGCAGAGTGGCGGCACCCGCTGGAACGATCCCAAGCAGTTCCCCTGGACGACGCCCTACTCGCCGACCTACGTCAACGAGTCCCGGATCATCGCGCGCTACGTGCTGCGCGAGAAGCCGGATGCCAGGATCGGCGTGCTGCTGCAGGCCGACGACATCGGCAAGGACTTTGTGCTTGGCCTGAAGGAAGGGCTCGGCGCCAAGGCCGACACCATGATCGTCAAGGAAGCGATGTATCAGTCGACCGAGCCCACGATCGATTCCCAGATCGTGAACCTGAAAGCATCGGGCGCCGACACCATCCTGATCGCCGCACAGAACAAATTCGCCTCGATGGCGATCCGCAAGATCCACGAGCTTGGCTGGAAACCGCTGATCTTCCTCGGCTCGACCGCGAATTCGATCGCCGGCGTGCTGGTGCCGGCGGGGATCGAGGCCTCGACCGGCATCCTGACCACGACATCCTACAAGACGCCGAACGATCCGGCCTGGGCCAATGACAAGGGCATGACCGACTATCTCGCCTTCGCCGCCAAATATATGCCGGGGATGGATCCGAACGACGTGATCGCGGTGACCGGCTACACCACGGCACAGCTCGGCGCGATCATCCTGCAGCGCTGCGGCGACAACCTCGCGCGGGAGAACGTGCTGAAGCAGGCCACCAACCTCAGCGGCATCGAGCTGCCGATGCTGCTCCCGGGCATCACGATCCAGACCACGCCGCAGGACTACGCGGCGATCACCGAGCGCCGTTTCGCCCGCTTCGACGGCAAGACCTGGGTGCTGTTCGGCGACATCGTGGGCGCCGGCCCGGCCAAGGACTGATCCCGCGCTACCCATCCGACCGAACCGGCTCAAACACAAGGACAAAAACAATGCTGACAGCCCAGGACGATCTCATCGGCCACCAGACGCCGCAGCCGTTTGCCAAGGCAGGCGGCGGCGATGCAAGGTTCACCGAACGCTACTGGTACACCGCGCATCCGATCGACGGCAGCGAACTGCTGATCGACATCGGGCTCGGCTATTACCCGAACCGCAACGTGATCGACGGCTTTGCCGGCATCACCATCGGCCGGCGTCAGCACAATTTCCGTGCCTCGCGCCGGCTCGGGACCCGTCCGCTGGAGACGGAAGTCGGCGGGCTCAGGATCGAGATCGTCGAGGGTAACAGCCTGCATAGGATCTCGCTCGCCGACAATCCGTCCGGCATCAGCTTCGCGCTCGAATTCAAGGCGAGCTTTCCGGCGGCGCAGGAGAAGCAGAATTTTCGCGAGCGCAACGGTGTCGTCGAGGAAGACCTCGCGCGCGTCTCGCAATTCGGCCGCTGGCGCGGCTGGATCGTCGCCGATGGCAAGCGTTACGAGATCGAGCCCGAGCTGTGGTGGGGGCAGCGCGACCGCTCCTGGGGCCTGCGATCCGAGATGCGCACCGACGAGACCAGGCCGCCGGTCGCGACCCATCGCAATTTCTTCTGGACCTGGTCGATGTTCCAGTTCCCGGAGTCGGCGCTGTCGATCTTCATCAAGGAGCGCACGCCGGGCAAGCCGCATTACCTCTCGGGCACCGAGTTCCGCCGCGAAGCCGATGGATCGGTGTCGCATCGCGAGGTGACCTCGCTGGAGCACAAGATCGAGTGGGCTGACGATCCGCTCGGTCAGACCATCGCGTCGGCCGACTTCACCTTCACATTCGATCGCGGCGAGCCGCGCCGCGTCAGGATGCATGGACTGCCGACGCGATTCTATCTGAAGGCCGGCATGTATGGCGGCCTGCAAGGCTGGACCCATGGCGACGACCGCGGCGAGAGCCATGCCGGGCACGACATCTGGAACCTCGACGATGCGGCGACGCGCGCCATCGCACGGACGCTGTCGGATCATGTCGTCCGGCTCGAGAGCGGCAACGAGACCGGATTTGGCATCAGCGAATACGGTGTCGCCGCCGGCTATCCGCTCTATCCCGGACCACAGAAATTCCCGGCGATGTGACCGGGATGGACGGGCAAGGCATGCGCGTCGCGGAGCGCAACGAAGCCGCGTGCGAACCATGGGACAACAAGGCCGCCGAGGCGTTGGTCTCGCTCGAGACGATCGCCCCGCTCCACTATCGCAGCCGCTTCGGCGACGGCAATCTCAACGGCCGTTCCTACGGCGGCCAGATTCTTGGCCAGGCCATGATGGCCGCAACGCTCAGCGCGCCCGAAGATCGCCCGGCGGCGATGCTGCAGCTCTTGTTCCTGCGCGGCGCCGATCCTGTCAGGCGCATTACGTTTGACGCGGAGGTTCTGCAGGACGGCAAGCGATTCTCCTCCCGCCATATCGTCGGCACGCAAGGCGACGGGCGTACCGTGCTCAGCGCGCAGGCCACATTCTGCACGCCGCAGCCGGGCCCGCGGCACGCGGTGCCGTTCGCACGATCGGAGGATCCCGAAAGCCTGCCAGATCTGAGCATGATCCCCGACGCGCTGATGGCGCAGTTGCGGCCGCTCGGCCCATATTCCCAGCACATCAAGCCCAGCATGGATTTCCGCATTCCGGAGATCGAACGCCAGCTCTCGGCCACGACGGCAGGGCCATGTCTGCGCTTCTGGATCAGATGCCGGCAGCCGCTCGCCGCCGGTTCCCGCGCCCAGGCCGCGGTGTTCGCCTATCTCTCAGACTGGTGGCTCAACTTCTCCAGCGTCGGCGGCCATCTCGGCGATCTGCAGTCGCGCGCGCCACTCTATCTGTCGAGCCTCAACCATTGCATCTGGTTTCATCGCGTATTTTCGCCTGACGCCTGGATGCATGTCGAAACCGAGAGCCCATGCGCGGATGGCGGCCGCGGGCAGTCGATCGCGCGCGTCCACGACCGTGACGGCGCGATGCTCGCCACCGCGATCCAAGAGACGCTGATGGTCCATCCAGAGGGCGATGCGTAGACGCCACGACGGTTGAGCTGATGCCGCGATCGCGGCTTAGTTGCAGTGCCGAGCTACGGCAAGTTCCACCCGGTGTTGAATCCTGGCAACACCGGCCAACAAAATGAACAAACGTTCAGCTTAGCTCGATCGCGACCACGACTGTGCCGCATCCCTGTCAAATCCTGCCTGCGGGTGGCGCAACAAAAACACTTTGGGGAAAACCTACATGCAGCAGGCACCGCTGGCCGCACGGAGTGCGGAATCGTCTGGATATGTTCTCTACTTCCAGCTCGCCAGCAACGGCACGAGGCGCGCGTGCAGTCTGACGATCCAGGCGGAAAGCGCCAACGAGGCGGCGCGGATCTTTCGCGAGAACTGGGGCACGATCGAATCCATGGCCCGCGACGGCGTGAGCACGGGAGTGGTCGGCAAGACGCCGGTCAGCCTAGCGTTGTCGTGAGGCGCATCGCGCGGCCTACGGCAAACCGTACACCTGAGATGTGACAGGACGACGGCTGCAGCCTTAGGCGACGATCGCACGGCCATTTGACGCGCAGACGCGACAAGCAGGTCACGAGGTTCAGGGCTCGCGCACACGCGCGAGCCCTGTCGTGTCTTAGAATGATTCAAATCTATTCCGGTTAGAGAGATTCAAGTCTGCTCCGGTTCTTTTCGCGCACGCCGACTGCTAGAGGCGCGCCGTGAACGAGTTCGCGTGAATCGGAAGTCCAAGAGTGCCTGTGAATGCTGAGTGCCGGGTTGTCGGCGACCGTCGAAATGCCGCCGACAAGGGCCGCACCCATCTGCTGATCGGCGCAGCATTTTTGCTAGCCGATGTCTCCTCAGCGGTGACGCCAGCAAACGCCCAATCGAGCGTCCCGCTGCCGCCGGTCACGGTCGACCAGCCGACGCAGAAGCGCAAGCCGGCAGCATCTGCGGCAAAGCCGGCACAGCGAACGCAGGCGGCCGCCGCGGCCCGGCAGCGCAGCCGGAATGCCCGACCGGCGCCACCGACACCGTCGGAGCGCGCGGCCACTGCCGCAGCAGAGTTGAACGAAGCCAAGCTCCACTATCGCGCGATGCCAAGCTCGACCACGCTGCGCAGCGGCGCCTCGCCGCTCGACACCTCGCAGACGGTCAACGTCGTGCCCGAGCAGGTGTTGAAGGATCAGCTGCCGCGCAACCTCGACGATGCGCTGGCCAATGTCAGCGGCGTCACCCAGGCCAACACGCTGGCCGGCACCCAGGATGCGGTGATGCGCCGCGGCTTCGGCGACAACCGCGACGGCTCGATCATGCGCAACGGCATGCCGCTGGTGCAGGGCCGCAGCCTCAACGCATCCGTCGAGAGCGTCGAGGTGCTGAAGGGCCCGGCCTCGCTGCTCTACGGCATCATGGATCCCGGCGGCATCGTCAACACGATCAGCAAGCGCCCCGAGCTCTATCAGCACGGCTCGGTGACCCTGCTCGGCTCGACCTACGCCAACGACAAGAGCGGCGCCGACGGCACCATCGACATCACCGGCCCGATCGGCGATCGCGGTCTCGCCTATCGCTTCATCGGCTATGGCGTGAGCGAGGACTATTGGCGCAATTTCGGCCGCCACCGCGAAATGCTGGTGGCGCCGTCGCTGGCCTGGTACGGCGAGAACACCACCGTCCAGCTCAATTACGAGCACCGCGAATTCATCACGCCGTTCGACCGCGGCACCGCGTTCGATTCCGTGACCAAGGCACCGCTGGCGATCCCCGCGACGCGCCGACTCGACGAGCCCTTCAACAACATGTGGGGAACCTCCGACCTGATGCAGGCCTCGGTCGAGCATCGCCTGAACCAGGACTGGAAGCTGTTCGCGGCCTACAGCTACAACACCGAGACCTTCAGCGCCAACCAGCTCCGCATCACCGGCATCAACGCCAAGACCGGCGTCGAGACCCGCAGCAACGACGGCACCTGGGGCTCGCTCAGCAATGCGAGCTACGGCACCTCCTATCTGCAGGGCAATGTCTGGCTCGGCGGTTTCCGCAACGAGGTGCTGTTCGGCGGCGACGGCCAGTACCGCACGATCTACCGCGACAATCTGATCCGGCAGGCGACGCCGAGCTTCAATTTCTATAATCCGGTGTATGGGCTGATCACGCCGGGCACCACGGTGTCGGCGGCCGACAGCGCCCAGACCGACAAGCTCGGCCAGTGGTCGCTGTTCTTCCAGGACACGTTGCACCTGACCGAGCGCTTCGCGCTGGTCGGCGGCGTGCGCTACCTGGATTACGACCAGCTCGCCGGCAAGGGCCGCCCGTTCATCACCAATACCAATGTCTCGGCCGACAAGGTGCTGCCGCTCGGCGGCGCCATCTTCAAGCTCACCGACCAGGTCTCGCTTTATGCGAGCTACACGCAATCGCTGAAACCCACCTCGACCATCGCGCCGCTTACCGGCGGCGGCGTGATCGGCTCCAACATCGCGCCCGAAGAGGGCACCCAATGGGAGACCGGCGTCAAGTTCGACTTCAACAAACAGATCTCCGGCACGCTTGCGCTCTACGACATCGACAAGAAGAACGTGTTGGTTTCGCAGCTCAACGCCACGACTGGTATCGTCGAGTACCGTACGGCGGGCAAGGTTCGCTCGCGTGGCGTCGAACTCGACGTCACCGGCAGGCTATCAGACAATTGGAGCATGATCGGCAGCTATGGCTATACCGACGCACGCGTAACCGAGGACCCGACGCTCGCCGGCAAGGCCCTGCAGAACGTCGCGCTGAACACCGCATCGCTCTACCTCGTCTATGATTTCGGCACCACCCTGCCCGGCCGGCTTCGCCTCGGCGGCGGCGCGCGCTATGTCGGCGACCGGCCGGGCGATGCGGCGAACAGCTTCGTGCTGCCAGCCTACACGGTCGCGGACGTGTTTGCGACCTACGAGACCAAGGTCCAGTCGTTCCCGCGGTCATCTACCAGTTCAACGTCAAGAACCTGTTCGACACGGTCTACTACCCTTCGGCCAACAGCATCCTGACGGTCGCGATGGGCGACGCGCGGCGCTTCTCGCTCTCGGCGACGGTGAAATTCTGATGAGTGACGTTCGGCGCCCGATCAAGGCTGCACTGCTGCAGGTCCATTCCCTGGGTGGCCTCGTGCTGGCGCTGCTGTGGGCCGTGGTCGGCCTCACCGGCGCGACAATGGCCTTTGAGGATGAGATCGAGGCCAGCCTGAACAGTCAGATGATGCGCGTCGAGGCCAGCGCGACCCCGCGGCTCACGCCGGACGAGTTGATCGCGCGGCTGGCGGCGGCGGGCGATTTCGGCAAGGTCTCGGCCGTGACGATGTCGAGCGATCCGTCGGCCGCGGCCCGCATCCGTTTCGCTCGCAGCGAGGGCGGCACGCGGCCGTCCTCGGTCTATGTCGACCCCTATGATGGGCACGTGCTCGGCTCGCCGCGCGGCGAGGACTTTTTCGCAACCGTCCGCAAGCTGCATCGCTGGCTGCTGTTGCCGGGCGACGGCAATGGCATCGGCCGCAAGATCACCGGCTCGGCCGCGATCTGCCTGATCGTGATGCTGATCACCGGCCTCGTGCTGCGCTGGCCGCGTCGTGCGCGCAGCGTAAAGATGTGGCTGAAGCCGAATCTGGGACTGCGCGGCCGCGGCCTGCATCGCTCGCTGCACGCCGTGATCGGGACCTGGGTGCTGCCGGTCTATCTGGTGATGACGCTGACCGGCCTGTGGTATTCGTTCGAGTGGTACAAGGCCGGCGCCAACTGGCTGTTCGCGCGGCCTCAGGCCGCGGCGAACGCGACGCAGCCCAAACCGCCGCGCGGCGGCGCGGCTGCCGAGAGCAAGGGTGAAGCCAAGACCGAAGCGAAGGCCGAGGCAAAGCCGCTTGCCTTCGATCACGTCTGGTCGACGTTCCTGCAGCAGGAGAACAACAGTTACGGAAGGGTCCTCCTGACCATGCCGGCCGGCGCGGGCACGGCCGTGCGCGTGCGGTCATGGCCGCGGGACTCGTCGCGCGAGGCCGTGCGTGACGAATTCCGTATCGATGCCCTCACCGGCCGCGTCATCTCATCGGATCGCTACGCCGACAAGACGTTTGGCGAACGCGTCCTCGCCAGCGTGCTCGACTTCCACCGCGGCGCCATCCTGGGATGGCCCGGCAAGCTCGCCTTCATGCTGGCCGCCGCCATGATGCCGCTATTCGCCGTGACCGGCCTGCTGCTTTATCTGTCCCGTCGCAGGCACCGGCGGCTCGCGCGGCAGCCGGTCGGCCACCTCGTTCCGGGCGAATGAAGCCGTTCTATCAATTTGTCGCTCAGCCGAAATCGCACGCCGCGAGCCGGGCACGTAACTCGGCGTCCGTTTCGGCCGCGAGCTCAAGCAATCCACGATAGGGATCGCCCGATATCCCGAGCACGGTAGCGAACGCAGGCTCGGTCTTGAGACCGCCCGCCCTCAATTCCCTGACGGCTCGCCGCAGCCCTCCATCATCAAGCGCAAGCAGCCGCCGTTCGACCTCGAAATGGATCCAGCCTCGTTGTTGCTCCACCGGACGCAGATCACCGAACAGTTCGAACGGCCAGCCGTCGCACACAAAGCGGGCAATCACCGGCCGCGTCCCCGAGGTCCATCGGAAGAGGACGAAATCATCGCACGCTTGATAGTGAGCCCAAATGATGTCCGCGAATGCGTTCGGATCGGACGCATGGCAGACGATATCGATGTCGCTGCCGGGCACGGTAAGGCCGAGCGGCAGCGTTCCGACGATACGAGGGTCGAACGGCTTCAGCAGCTCCATCACAGCGGAGCTGGTGACGGCGGATGCGTAGTGCCCGACACTCATCGCGTGGCATGCCCTCAAGATCGCAGCGACGCATTACCACACGCGCGTAGAACGTGCGAACCTCTGCAAGTGGGCGGGCTTGAGGGGATCGTGGCCAAAAACGTTACGGGGCGATCTCGACCGCGTCACCGTGGTCGAAAATCGCCCCGCCCGCCGGCGGACAGGCCAGGCTGCTCGCGCGCCAGACCGTCCAGCCGATAGTCGAATGATCTGTTCGATCGATTAGCCGAACTGGTTCATCGTGTTGTGGGCGCCGCCCGCCTTGAGGGCAGCCTCACCGGCGAAGTACTCCTTGTGATCGTCGCCGATGTCGGAGCCCGCCATGTTCTGATGCTTGGCGCAGGCGATGCCCTGGCGGATCTCCGCGCGCTGCACGTTCTTGACGTAGCCAAGCATGCCCTGCTCGCCGAAATACTCCTTCGCGAGATTGTCGGTCGACAGCGCCGCCGTGTGATAGGTCGGCAACGTGATCAAATGGTGGAAGATGCCGGCGCGCTTGGCCGAATCCGCCTGGAAGGTACGGATGCGCTCGTCGGCTTCGATCGCCAGCGGCGTCTCGTCGTATTCCGGCTTCATCAGCTCGGCACGGTTGTACTTGCTGACATCCTTGCCGGCTTCCTTCATCGCGTCATAGACCTGCCAACGGAAGTTGATCGTCCAGTTGAACGACGGCGAGTTGTTGTACGCCAGCTTCGCGTTCGGAATGACCTTGCGGATGCGATCGACCATCGAGGCGATCTGCTCGATATGCGGCTTCTCGGTCTCGATCCACAGCAGGTCGGCGCCGTTCTGCAGCGAGGTGATGCAGTCGAGCACGCAGCGATCCGCACCGGTGCCGGGACGGAACTGGTAGAGGTTGCTGGGCAGACGCTTCGGACGCATCATCTTGCCGTTCTGGTTGATGATGACGTCGCCGTTGCGCGCATTGGCCGCCGTCACTTCCTCGCAGTCGAGGAAGCTGTTGTACTGATCGCCGAGGTCGCCGGGCTTATGGCTCACGGCGATCTGCTGGGTCAGGCCGGCGCCGAGCGAGTCGGTACGGGTCACGATGATGCCGTCTTCGACGCCGAGCTCGAGGAACGCATGGCGGCAGGCGCGGATCTTCGCGATGAACACCTCGTGCGGCACGGTCACCTTGCCGTCCTGGTGGCCGCACTGCTTCTCGTCGGAGACCTGGTTCTCGATCTGCAGGGCGCAGGCGCCCGCCTCGATCATCTTCTTGGCGAGCAGATAGGTCGCCTCGGCATTGCCGAAGCCGGCGTCGATGTCGGCGATAACCGGCACGACGTGGGTCTGGAAGTTGTCGATCTTCTCGATCAGCGCCTTTTCCTTGGCCTTGTCGCCTTCCTTGCGGGCCGCATCGAGCGCGCGGAAGATATCGTTCAGCTCACGCGAATCCGCCTGACGCAGGAAGGTGTAGAGCTCCTCGATCAGGGCCGGCACCGAGGTCTTCTCGTGCATCGACTGGTCGGGCAGCGGGCCGAACTCGGAGCGCAGCGCCGCGATCATCCAGCCGGAAAGATACAGATAGCGGCGGTCGGTATTGCCGAAGTGCTTCTTGACCGAGATCAGCTTCTGCTGGGCGATGAAGCCGTGCCAGCAGCCGAGCGACTGGGTGTACTTGGTGCTGTCGGCATCATAGGCGGCCATGTCGGCGCGCATCAGCGCAGCCGTGTAACGGGCGACATCCAGACCGGTCTTGAAGCGGTTCTGCAGGCGCATCCGCGCCACGGCTTCGGCGGTGACGCCGTTCCAGGTGTCCTTGCCCTTGAGCAGCGCTTCGGCCGCCTCGATCTCGCTCTGATACGAAGCCGGTCCCTGGATGGCCCGGTCGCTGATCCCGCGCGGTTGGAAGTTCATGTCCGTGATCCCTTCGGTGACGAAATAACTGCACCGTTTGTGACGCGCGGCGTCATCGGGAGCTAGACCTGGCGCGGAAAACTTGTCATAACTTACAAGAAACCGATGTATTGTTGTAAGAATCTTACAAACCTTGGATAAGGCGATGGTAACCTCAAGCGCCCGTTCCGTTTTCATGGGCCCACGACTGCGCCGGCTGCGGCGCGACCTCGGGCTGACCCAGGCCGACATGGCCGCCGATCTCGAAATCTCGGCCCCCTATGTGGCGCTGCTGGAACGCAATCAGCGCCCGGTGACGGCCGACATGCTGCTGCGGCTTGCCCGCACCTACAAGATCGATCTGGCTGATCTCGCTGGCGATGGCGGTGCCGATCACACCGCCCGCATGCAGTCCGTCTTGAAGGAGCCGATGTTTGCCGACATCGACATCCCCGCGCTTGAGGTCAGCGACCTCGCGGTCAGCTATCCCGGAATGACCGAGGCCTTCCTGCGCCTCTACACCGCCTATCGCGAAGAGCAGCTGGCGCTTGCGGAGCGCAGGGCTCCGGACATGGCGATCGCTTCACCGGGCCAGGAGAACTTTGACGCCAACGATCCCGTTGCGGAGGTCCGACGTTTTCTCGCCGCGCGCCGCAACAATTTTGCCAGCCTCGACGATGCCGCCGAGCGGCTCGTCCACGAACCTGCCGGGCCCGCCGGATTTATCGAGCGGCTTCGGGAGCGACATAAACTCCAGGTCCGCTATCTGCCGCCGAACGTCATGCTGGGTTCGATCAGGCGACTGGACCTTCATCGCAGACAATTGCTGCTCGAGGACTCGCTCGATACCGCGGGCCTCAATTTTCAGCTGGCCAAGCAACTTGCCTATCTGGAACTGGAGGGCGAGATCGGCGCCGCCGTGGAAGCCGGCAAGTTCACGACCAAAAGCGCCGAGCTGCTGGCGCGCCGTGCGCTTGCGGCCTACGCCGCCGCCGCACTCATCATGCCGTATTCGGTGTTCGCGAAAGCGGTCGAGGCCCGCCGCTACGATCTGGAGGCGCTGGCGCGTCAATTCGGCACCAGCTTCGAGCAGGTCGCGCACCGCGTCACGACCCTGCAACGGCCGGGTCTCGAAAAGGTCCCGTTCTTCCTGATCCGGGTCGATCCGGCCGGCAACATTTCCAAGCTGCTTGACGGCGCCGGCTTCCCGTTTGCAAAGCACGGCGGTGCATGTCCGCTATGGTCAGTGCACGACATCTTCAAGACGCCGCGCCAGATCGTCACCCAATGGCTGGAACTGCCCGACGGACAGCGGTTCTTTTCGATCGCCCGCACCGTGACCGCCGGCGGCGGCGCGTTCGGCGCCATCCGCGTCGAGCGGGCGATCGCGATCGGCTGCGCCGCCGAACATGCGGGCCAGTTGATCTACACGCGCGACGGACAGGGACCGAATGCCGACGAGCCGACGCCGATCGGCGTCGCATGCCGGGTCTGCCATCGGCCGAGATGCGCGGCGCGGTCGGCGCCGCCGATCGGACGCGAGATTCTTCCGGACGATTTCAGGACCTCGAGCGTGCCGTTCGGCTTCTCGGCGGATTGACGAAGTCGATCACCCCTGCGGCCGGTTCGCGTCGTACAGCACCCGCACGCGGATCGTGCCGTCAATGGCTTTCAAATCGGCCAGCAGTCCCTCGCCCTCGCCGCCGACCACGTCGGTCTCGAGCACGACATAGCCGACTTCCGGATCGGTCTGCAGATATTGCGCCAGGATGTTGATCCCGTGCCGGGAGACCGCGTCGTTGACCTGGCGCATGACGCCGGGAACGTTGCGATGAACATGGATGAAACGGGTGCCGGTCGGTCGCGCCGGCAATTGCACCTGCGGAAAATTGACCGCGCCGAAGGTCGATCCGACATCGGAATAGTCGATCAGCTTGCGTGCAACTTCGCCGCCGATGCGATCCTGCGCTTCTTCCGTCGAACCGCCGACATGCGGCGTGAGGATGACGTTGGGGAGACCCTGCAGCGGGGAGACAAAGCGCGCCTCGTTCGACACCGGCTCGACCGGAAACACGTCGACCGCGGCACCCGCCAGCCGGCCCTCACGCAGGGCGCTCGCCAGCGCATCGAGATCGACCACGGTGCCGCGCGAGTTGTTGATCAGATAGGCCTCAGGCTTCATCAGCTGGAGCTGGGCGGCGCCAATCATGTTGGCGGTGGCCGGCGTCTCCGGGACATGCAGCGATACGACGTCGCTTGCTGCGAGCAACGCGTCGAGCGATTCGGCGGGCTCGGTATTGCCATGGCGGAGCTTGTCGGTCTGATCAAAATAGATCACCCGCATGCCCATGGCTTCGGCGAGGTTCGACAGCTGCGAGCCGATGTTGCCGTAGCCGACGATGCCGAGCGTCTTGCCGCGCACCTCGCGGCTGCCTTCGGCGGACTTGTCCCAGCCGCCGGCATGCGCGGAGACCGAACGCGGAAATATCCGGCGGAACAGCATCACGATCTCGGCGATGGTCAGCTCCGCCACGCTGCGGGTGTTGGAGTATGGCGCGTTGAAGACGGGAATCCCTAGCTTTCGCGCGGCGTCGAGATCCACTTGATTGGTGCCGACCGAAAAGCAGCCGACAACGAGCAATCGGTCGGCGACCTCCAGGATGTCCGCGGTCAACTGGGTCCGCGAGCGAATTCCCAACATATGGATGCCCGACAGCGCCTGCCTGAGTTCTTTGGGTCCTAGCGCCTTGGGCAGACGTTGCAGCTCGGTATAGCCGTTCGCCTCGAACATCCGGACCGCGGATTCGTTCACGCCCTCCAGCAGCAGCACGCGTATTTTGGTCTTGGGAAGCGACAACATCATCGAGATCCGGATTCGTAAGGTTCGGGCAGATCCTGCCACGAGCGCAGTTTCGACGGATCGCGTGATAGCATAGAAAACGGTCGCGTCAGAAGCCGCCGTGGGCTGCCCGCTCTGCGATTCCCGATGAAGCCTCTCGATCCGCGCATCCAGGCGCGGAGCGGGAACCCGTTCAGTCAAAGATCCTGGCCAATTCGCCGGCAGAAGCCGCGTTTGCGGCTCCTGGGGCGCTCGAACGCCTGCTCCGGCTCACGGGCCGGAGCTCCATTCGTGCTCAGCGCGGCGCCGAGGGCTATTGTCTGCAGCGGCGGGTTCGCTTCCTCCCCGTTCCGGCGCCGCAAGCCTGCGGCAGTCTCACTGGCAGGGATACCGCCGGCCGTCCTTTGCCTGGAACGTATTCGACGCCGGATCGTAGGAGCGATAGCGCTGGGCGCAGGACGCCGCGTGCTGCTGGGCGGCGGCAGCTTCCTGCTGCGCGGCGGCGTTGGCTGCGCCGGCCGCGATGACGCCGCCGATGAGGCCACCGACCAGTCCGCCGACGGCAGCGCCGCCGCCATTGTCATAGCACTGCCCGTAACGGCACCAGACCTTCTCGGTCAACGACGGCACTGCCGCCGCAACGCCGGTACCGTGCTGCAACGGAGCCGAAATGGCGGAGGCCGAAAACACCACGGCACCGGTGGTCGCCATCAAAACAACTTTCACAAAGCGAGCCCTACTCATCATATCTCCTGCTTCATTGCTGTGGGCGCAGGCCGGCACCTGCGTCCCGATTCCCTCGACTTGGATGAACTCGTCTGGTTCCGGACCGGACGACACCCGGACACGCGCGGCCGGTTACAATTCGCGCGTCAGCCTGCTTCACAGATGGGCGAAGTTCATTGGCCGGCCGCGTTCACGACGCGGCAGAGGTTATCGCCGACACCTGGCGCCAACTGTCCCGGCGGCAAGCTGAAGGTCGCATCGACGCGACTACCCTTGCCGTCCTTGCGGACGACGACTTGCAGCGTTTGTGGGCGGCCGGATCCGGTGGTCTCCTGCTGGGTGGTCAGCGTGCCGAGTTTCTTGTCGACGTTCACGCCGACAAAGCCCTCCGCCAGAACGGCGCGGGACACCTTGTCGAGGGCGGCACCGGGATTGACCGACGGAAAGATCATCCAGGTCTTGTGCGTCATGCCCGTTACCATCGGAACGCCGGTGCTCTGGACGTGATCTGCGCAACCATCGGCCAGCGCAGGCATGGACGAAAGAACTGTAAGCGCGAGTACGCAAGTAATCCTTGTAAGCATGCTTTCATAACCCGTTTGAGTTGGTCGTGACGATTTAGGCCAAATGGGCTACGAGTCCATGGACGACGTCGCATTCCGGATGGAGGCGTTCGGATTGTGGCTAGAACAGTCGATCGCGCATGCTGTGCATCCGCTGCTGCTCTCGAACGTTGGCGAGGCGGATTGAATCGGAACTGTCGCGCGATGCCGGCGGGCGGATGAGATCAAATGTCAGCTTTCGCGGCTCGATTGCGCGACCTGGATATTCTGTTCGCTATTCGGATATTGAAGAAATTGTGAGAAAGGGCACGCGACCCGAAATCACCAAAGCTGTGCTAGTGTGGTGATGCGGTCTATGCGTGTGGCGGACGCCCTGAACAGCGGAAAACCGGTCTGATGGATCGGGCAATCCGCGAAACAGCAATCATCCGATGGTTGGGATTTGATGGTCGAAGACGTACTCGCTGCACCTCCCACGCGATCGGGATCTTCGTTCGAAGAACTCCTTGAAATGCTCCACCCTCACGGGATCAATGCGCATTCCTCGCCGCGGCCTGACGAATCGTTTCGCTGGCATGCGGACATAGCCATCGGCGCGGAACTTGACGTCGTGCGGGCCGATCTGTCGGCCGGTTGGGATTGGCGCTATTCTTACGAGAATTCCGCCGGAGAACTCGCAATAAGCCTGCTGAATGCCGGCCAGGCCGAAATGCTCATCGCAGGAAAGAGCATCCAGCGGACCCCCTCCGAGATCGCCATCGTCCCCCTTCCGACGATGCAAGCGCAGCGGGTCGAAGCGGTCGATGGACGATACTCAAGCGTCACGCTCACCTTGCATACGGGCGTAGTTGCCAAGGTGCTGTCTGCGACGTTCGGGAGCACGGCGCTGGAAGATCTCAACCTGACGCCGATCGTCGACTTGTCGACCGGCGTTGGACAGACCCTTCTTCAGCTTGTCCGCACGAGCACCACCGGCTTGTATGACGGGATCCTGGTACGCTCTCCGAAAGCCAGTGCGCTGCTATCCGAAGCAGCGATACAGCTCATCCTTGAGAACGTTCCTCATCGGCTGACCGACCGGTTGAGCCGCCACCCGCTGGATGCGCCGCCGCGCTACATTCGCCGTGCGGTCGAGTATATGCGGGCCAATCCGCATCTGCCGCTGACGATATCGGATATTGCCGCAACGGTTGGGGTCAGCAGCCGGTTGCTGCAATTGGGCTTTCGTAAAATCCACGGCACGACGCCGGTCGCCTATCTGCGACAAATTCGGCTGGAGGCCATCCACGACGAACTGTCGCGACCGGAGAACATGCTCCCGATCAGCGAAGTCGCGCTGAAGTGGGGTTTTACGCATATGGGCCGTTTCGCTGCGGTGTACCGCTCGGCCTTCGGCCTGTATCCGTCCGATACGGTCCGGCGCGCGCGAGGTTTCTTAAGCTAGGCAGGCGGTTGTCGAGCCAGGCTGCGGCGGATCAGCAAATAGCCGTCCCAGACGCCTTGTCGAACAAGTGCGTTCGCTCAAGATCGAGCGCGACGTCGATGACATGATCCGGTTCCGCGGCGACGCCGACCGGCATTTGCGCCGTGAACGCGAATGGGCCGACGGTCCCGATCACCAGAGTGTGCGGCCCGAGCGGCTCCACGTCTTTCACAAGGATTCGGACGGAAGAGCCTGTCGATGCGTCTTGCCGCAACACATGGTCGGGCCGGACGCCGAGCACCACGGGCTTGCCGACGCTGCCGGCATAGGCCGCCTCGCGTGACTTCGGCACTCTCAACGCAGTGCCCGACGGCTCGGTGAAAATGAGCGCGCCGTCGCGGGCGACGAGCTCGCCATGGATGAAATTCATGCTGGGCGCGCCCATGAAGCCGGCGACGAAGAGATTGCTGGGCTTCTCGTAGATCGTGATCGGATCGGCCGCTTGCTCGATGCGGCCGCGGTTCATCACCACGACGCGGTCGGCCATGGTCATGGCTTCGACCTGGTCGTGGGTGACATAGACGATCGTCTTGGCGAGACGGCGGTGCAGCGCCTTGATCTCGGTCCGCATCTCG
Source organism: Bradyrhizobium sp. USDA 4502 (assembly GCF_054063355.1). Taxonomy (NCBI): domain Bacteria; kingdom Pseudomonadati; phylum Pseudomonadota; class Alphaproteobacteria; order Hyphomicrobiales; family Nitrobacteraceae; genus Bradyrhizobium; species Bradyrhizobium sp. USDA 4502. The sequence continues at coordinate 863,549 of NZ_JBSSGF010000001.1, read as the reverse complement.
ATGCGGAGCTTGGCGTCGAGATTGGACAATGGCTCGTCGAACAGAAACACATCCGGGCTGCGCACGATGGCGCGGCCGATCGCCACGCGCTGGCGCTGCCCGCCCGAGAGCTGTTTGGGCCGGCGCTGCAGATATTGTTCGAGGTCAAGCACGCGCGCCACGTCGCTGACGGCCTTCTCGATGCTGGCGCGCGATTCGCCCCGCACCTTCATGCCGTAGCCGATGTTCTCTCCGACCGTCATATGCGGATAGAGCGCGTAGTTCTGGAACACCATCGCGCAATTGCGCAAGCCAGGACGCAATTGCGTCACGTCGCGATTGCCGATGCGGATGGTTCCGCTCGTCACCGCCTCCAGTCCTGCGATCATGCGCAACGTCGTCGTCTTGCCGCAGCCGGACGGGCCGACAAGCACGACAAACTCCTCGTCGGCCACGTTGAGGTCGAGCCCTTCAATGATCTTGTAGGGCCCGTATGCCTTGCTGACATTCTCGATCTCGACGTGCGCCATGGATTCCTTTTCCGTCCCTTCATCGACGGCAAGTAAAGTCCCGGACGATGCTCGCGCATCATCCGGGGACGTCTCACTGGAAAGCTAGTTCTTCGGCGGAAGGCCCATCGCCGCGCGATAGGCCGCGAGCTGCTTGGCCCGGCCGAACTCGTCGGTCAGCCGATTCCACTCCTTGGCCATCGCGTCGAGCGCCGCCTGCGGCGTGGTCTGGCCGGCCAGCGCCTTGCCGAGCTCGATCTCGACCACCTCGGTGTAAGAGAAGTAGCCGGGCAGACGCATGTCGAGCGCGACATTCTTGGCATTGATGGAGTCGGATTGCGCGCCGAGATATTCCTTGGCCTCTTCCGGCGAGAAGATCTTGCTCCACAGTTGCAGATTGGCAGTGTGCGACTTGCGGTAGGGATTGACGCCGCTGCCGCCGGTGATCGCCGCCTGGCCCGACACTTCAGGACTTGTCAGTGTCTTGACGAAATCCCACGCCGCCTTCTGGTTCTTGCCGGCCTTCGGCACCGCGATCTGCCAGCCGCCGAATGCCATGAACGGGCCCGGAAGCACGCTCGGGAACTTGTCCCACTTCTTGGTCTTGGCGTTCCAGATCTCGTCCGAGCCGGGCAGCATCGCCGAACCGACCTTGCCCGAGATCTTCGACTGCTTCGGGTCGGCGGCGATGACGCCGGTGTCGCCCCAGCCGATCGATTCCGCTACCTGGCCGCCGGCCACGGCAGCGTTCACCTCGCCGAACGAGAAATTCAGCGCGTTGGGCGGCCCGAGCTTCGATGCCCTGATGTATTCCTCGAGCCCCTTCACCCAGCCCGGATTGTTGATCTGCGCGTCCATCGTCTCGGGATCGAAGAACATCGCGCCCGGATAGTTCGGATTGTTGGTGTAGGCCGCCGCATGGCTGAAGAAGAACCAGAACTGCTGACCGCCGCGGCGGAAGGCTTCCGCCGTTCCCCACAGCCCCTTGTCGGGCCGCTGGAAGAACTCCGCAATGTCGAGATACTGCTTCCAGGTCTTCGGCGGCGCGAGGTCGTAGCCGTATTTGGCCTTGAAGGCGTCCTTCTCCTTGGGATCGCTGAACAGGTCGGTGCGGTAGGTATAGGTGTGGACGTCGCCGTCCATCGACTGCGAGTAGATCTTGCCTTCCCACACCATCAGCCGTTCGCGATAGGCCGGCTCGATATCGTCCCAGTCCTTGCCGGACTGCATCTCCTTCGGCATCTCGCTGAGATAGGGCACAAAATCAGGCAGCCAGGCCGGCGCGAAGCTGACGAGGTCGAACGTCGCGTCCGACGCGGTCAGCGATGTCGCGATCTTCGGATAGAGCTCGGACCACGGGAATTCGATGACATTGACCTTGCCGCAGGTCTTCTTGGCCCATTCATCCGCGCCGAGCTTGAGCGCGGAGGCGATATACGGCCCGGTCTGCGACGCCACCGTCAGGGTGACGCCGGTATAGTCCGGGCTGCAGGCGGCATTCGCCTGGCTCGCGGCACAGGCCATCGCGAGCGAGGTGGTCAACATCAGGAACGTCCGTCGCAACATCGTCTAGTCCTCCCTACAAGGTTTTTTGCTATTTGATGGCCCCGAGCAGCAGGCCCGACCGCATCATCCGGCTGAGCAGGCCCGCCATGATCATCATGGGAACGATGGCGACGAGCGCCGCGGCCGATATCGCCCACCATTCGTCGCCGCGCTGGCTGTTCTGTCCCGCCACCAGGATCGGCAGCGTCTGCCATCTGGAATTGGTCAGGAACAGCGCGAACAGAAACTCGTTCCAGACGAACGCCAGCGTGATCATGAACGTCGCCAGCAGCCCGTTCATCGACATCGGCACCACGATGCCGAAGAAGATGCGCCAGCTCGGCACATTGTCGACCATCGCCGCCTCCTCGACCTCGATCGGCACAGCCTCGAAGAAGTCGCGCATCAGCCAGACCACGATCGGCAGCGAGAAGGCGACGTAACACAGCGTCAGGCCGACAAAGCTGTCGATCAGCTGGAAGCCGAGCCGGCCGATCTCGCTGTAGAGCAGATACAACGCGAAGGCGGTGACGATCGGCGGGAACATGCGCTGGCTGACGAACCAGAACAGGATGTCCTCATTGCCGAGGATCGGTCCCGGCAGCGGCAGGCGGTTGGCGGCGACGGCCACGATCAGCGCAATCGGGAAGGCGAGCAACAATGCCTGCGGGCGGCTGAACCCGAACGTCGTGTTGAACAGCAGGTAACCGCCGAGCGCGAGCAGGAAGAACACGAGGCCTGCGCCGAAGCGGACCTTGAATTCGAACCGCACCAGCGCATAGGCCGCCATCGCGCCGATCGCGGTGGCAATGGCCGCAGCGGACAAGCCAACGATGGTCGAGTTCAGGAAGGTCCGGAAGAACTCGCCGCGGATGCCCTGATAGAGATCGATGAAGGGCTGCAAGGTCGGCGTGAAGTCGATGAACGGCAGATAAGTCGGTCCGCCGACGACGCCGGGCGGCGTCTTGAATGCGGTCACCACCACCCAATAAAGCGGAAACACCGTGATCAGGCACCAGATGAGAACGCCGGCCGCGACCAGGCGGCGGCTCCATGGCGACAGCCCCGTCAAGCCCAGCCCGCTCATCGGCCCTTCTCCAGATGCGGCCGCAGCAGCGCCAGGTAGGTCACGCCGATGATCGTGATCGCGATCAGGAACAGGAAACTGAGCGCCGATGTGTAGCCGAGATTGAACTTCTTGAAGCCTTCCTGATAGGCGAACAGCGTCAGCGTCTCGGTGTCGACGCCCGGCCCGCCGCCGGTCATCACGAACACCGTGTCCATGATCTTATAGCTCTCGATCAGGCGGATGAAGACGACGGCGGCCGAGATCGGCAGCATCATCGGAAAGGTGATGCCCCAGAACTGCTGCCAGGCGCTGGCATTCTCGAGCTCGGCGGCCTCGTAGACATCTTCGGGAAGCGTTTGCAGCCCGGCTAGCATCATCAGGATGACGAACGGGGTCCACTGCCAGACCTCGACCGCGATGATGCAGGCGAGTGCCCAATGTCCATTGGTAAGGAACGGCAGGTTGACCAGGCCGAACTTCGACAGGAACTGATTGAGCGGTCCCATCGTCGGATTGAAGATCATGCGCGCCACCAGCGCGACCGCGACGGGCGCCAGCAGCATCGGCAGCAGCAGGGCGACGCGGAACAGCCGCTCACCCGGCACCCGCGCATTCAGCGCCAGCGCGACGCCGAACCCGATCGCGTATTGCAACCCGACCGCGATCAGCGCAATCAGCGTCGTGGTGAAGAGCGCATTCCAGAACCGCGGCTCCTGCAACAACGCCGCATAATTGCCAAGCCAGACGACGCGCGGCGGGATCGGCGGAATCAGCCGGTAGCTGAGGAAGCTCGTAGTCAGCGAATAGATCAGCGGAAATATCGAGATCGCCAGCACGACGAGCACCGCCGGCCAGATGAAGACATGCTTGATCGGATCATTCCGCATCATCGCAGCATCATCCCCTCAGCAGCGCTTCGATCTCCGCGCGCCGCGGCATCGCGGGCGCGGTGCCCGGCCGGGTCACCGAGATTCCCGCCGTGGCCGAACCGAAGCGCGCAGCCTCGAGCGGATCGACGCCGTCGGCGAGCGCCGCCGCGAAGCCGCCGACGAATGCATCGCCCGCGCCGGTGGTTTCGACGACCTTACCGGCCGCGAAAGGCGGCACGTGCAGCGAGCGATCCCGCGCATGGAACAGCGCGCCGCGCTCGCCGAGGGTGATCAACGCCGTCCCGGCGCCTTTGGCCAACAGGGCGTCGCCGGCGCGGCGGGCGCCGGCAAGGTCGCCCACCGCGATGCCTGTGAGCGCTTCGGCCTCGGTCTCGTTTGGAACGACATAATCGCACAGCGCAAACAGGCCATCGTCGAATTGGATCGCCGGTGCCGGATTGAACACCGTGATGCTGCCGGCGGCGCGCGCAATCTCGAGCCCGCGCCGCGCTGCATCGACCGGCTGCTCGAGCTGCGTCACGAACACGCGGCTGTCGCGGATCGCGTCCGCCACCGCGTCGACATCGGCCGGGCCGATACCGCCCGCTGCACCCCGGCACCACGATGATGGCGTTGTCGCCGCGCGTCTCATGGACATAAATAAACGCCGCGCCGGTCGGCGCATCCGCGGTCCTGGCCACGCGCGGCCGGATTCCCTCTGCCTCCCAGGTCTTGATCGCAAGCTCGCCGAATGCGTCGCTGCCGATCCGCGAGATGAAGCTCACGCCGGCGCCGGCCCGCGCGGCCGCGACAGCCTGGTTGGATCCCTTGCCGCCGGGCCCCATCGCGAATCCCGAACCGGCGATCGTCTCGCCGATCGCCGGCATGTTGCCGGCGCGGAACGCCAAGTCTACGACGAAGACGCCGAGGACGGCGACGCCATTCTTGCTCATCTCGTCACTCCCCGTCCGGCCCGATCACGCCCTTGCTGAACAGGAAGCAGCCGTAGAAGCGCCGCTCGCCCGTCGCGATGACGCAATAGGCCGTCTTGGCCTTCTCGTAGAAAGCGTGGCGCTCGACACCGACCAGCGGCCAGGACCGTCCCTCCGCGCGATCGATCGCGGCCTGCACCTCGCGCTGCACGGGGGGGACTTCCTGAGCCTGGCCAACGATCTCCATGCGGACCGCGGCATCGTCGACAAATGTATCGAGCGGCATCACCGAGAGGATCGCCTCAATCGCCCTCGCCGCGCTGACATTGTCGATGCGCAGCAACCGGCCGAGAACCGTCTGCCGTGCGATCGAGTCGGCCGGAAAATTGGTATCGCACACCACCAGGCGATCACCGTGCCCCATCGCCCGCAGGGCATAGAGCACGTCGGCATTGAGCAGTGGATCGATGCCCTTGAGCATGTTGCGTCCCTCCCTTGTGTTCAAACTCGCCGGACTCTGACGGTCCGAACCCCCATCGATATCACCGCAAGGTGACGTCGCTAGTCACCGTACGGAATCCAGATGTTCTTCACCTGCACCGCGTGGCGGAGCAGGATCGGGCCCTCGCTCGCGGCCTTGTCGTACCAATCGAGCGCGAGGCCATGATCGACCAGCGTGCGCTTGAGGTTGCCGGTCGACAGCCGCTCGGCGGCCGCTGAGGCGTCCTGCGATCCGAACGCCCAGAGCGCGTCGACGTCGTCGTGCTCGGCAAGCACCTTGACCAGTTCGCTGTGATCGCCGGTGACGATGTTGACCACGCCGCCCGACACGTCCGAGGTCTCCAGCACCTGGTAGAAGTCGGTCGCGGCGAGCGGATGCCGCTCGCTGGGCACGGCGACGACCCGGTTGCCCATCGCAACCAGCGGCGCCACCAGGCTGATGAAGGCAAGCAGCGGCGCCTCGTCGGGACAGGCGACGCCGACCACGCCGATCGGCTCATGCATCGCGAGCGCCACGCCGCGCAGCGGCGGCGCGTGGATGGATCCTTCGAATTTGTCCGCCCAGGCGCCATAGCTGAACAACCGCTCGATGCTCGCATCGACTTCCGCGCGCGCCTTCGCAGCCGACACGCCGGTCATGTCGGCGATACGCCGGGCGAATTCGTCGCCGCGCGCGGAAAGATTCTCGGCAAGGTAATAGAGGATCTGGGCGCGATTATGCGCCGTCGCCCGCGCCCAAGACTCGGCGGAGCGCGCCGCGGCCACCGCATTGCGGATATCCTTGCGATTGCCCTCGCCTGCCTCGCCGAGGCGCCGGCCCTTCGGCGACAGCACCGGACGCGAATAATTGCCGTCCGGACGCACCTGCTTGCCACCGACAAACAGTTTTGCCGTCCGATCGATTGGCGGCACATCGAATCCGGCACTTGCGCCGGAAGCCGTCGGCAGCGGCGATGCCTTGGCCCGCGCCTTGCGCCCACTCCAGGCCTTCGGCTTGAGATACTCGTACATGCCTTCACGGCCGCCCTCGCGGCCGAATCCGGACTCGCGATAGCCGCCGAAGCCGACGCTGGCGTCGAACAGATTGGTGGCGTTGACCCAGACCACGCCGGCCAGCAGCTTCGGCGCGATATCGAGCGCCAGCCCGATCGTCTCGCTCCACACGCTGGCGGCAAGACCATAGCGCGTGTTGTTGGCGAGTATCACGGCCTCGTCTGCGGTACGGAACGTCATCGCCACCAGGACAGGGCCGAAGATCTCTTCGGTCGCAACCGTCGAGGATGGATGCACATTCCAGAGCAAGGTCGGCGGATAGAAACATCCCTCCGCCGGGATCGCACCGGACGCCTGATATTTCTCGGCGCCTTCCCTCACCCCAGTCTCAACCAGCGACTTGATCCGTTCGAGTTGCACCGGCGCGACCACCGCGCCCATGTCGATCGCCTTGTCGAGCGGCATGCCGACGCGAAGCGTCTCCATGCGGCGGATCAGGCGCCGGCGGAAAGTCTCCGCGATCCCCTCCTGCAGCAGCAGTCGCGAGCCGGCGCAGCAGACCTGACCTTGGTTGAACCAGATGGCATCGACCACGCCTTCCACCGCGCCGTCGATATCGGCATCGTCGAACACGATGAACGGCGACTTGCCGCCAAGCTCGAGTGTCAGCGATTTGCCGGTCCCCGCGGTCGACTGGCGGATCAGCCGTCCGACCTCGGTCGAGCCGGTGAACGCGATCTTGTCGACGCCGGGACTTTCGACCAGCAGCGCGCCGGTGGCACCGTCGCCGGTCACGACGTTCAACACGCCCGGCGGCAGGCCGGCCTCGGCCGACAGTTCGGCGAACAGCAGCGCCGTGAGCGAGGTGAACTCCGCCGGCTTCAGCACCACCGTATTGCCCGCGGCCAGCGCCGGCGCGATCTTCCACGCCAGCATCAGCAGCGGAAAATTCCACGGAATGATCTGCCCGATCACGCCAACCGGCATTTGATCGGCGAATTCGCGCTCCTGCAACTGCGCCCAGCCGGCGTGATACAGGAAATGGCGCGCGGCGAGCGGCACGTCGAGATCGCGGGTTTCCCGGATCGGCTTGCCGTTGTCGATCGCCTCCAGCACGGCGAACAGCCTGGCGTGACGCTGTAGCATGCGCGCCAACGCATAGAGATGACGCGCACGGCCGTGACCGCCAAGCTTCGCCCAGGCTGTCTGCGCAGTGCGTGCGGCGCTAACCGCCGCCTCGACATCGGCGGCAGCGCCCTGCGCGATGCGCGCCAGCGTCTTGCCCGTGGCCGGCTCGGTCGTCGTGAGATGTTTACCGGCGTGCGGCGCCGTGAACTTGCCGGCGATGAAATGCCCGAACGTGGCGCCATGCCGCGCCAGCCAGGCGCGTGCCTCGCCGTCCGCCTCCGGCGCGGGGCCATACTCCATGGTCTCGAAATAGCTTGCGACGCTCATCGCTGGAGTCTCATCCCACGGGGTGGCGATTGAAGGCCGAATAGTGGCCGGTCACGTGATGCTCGAGCTGTCGCTCGATATCGGCGAGCAGGCTGGAGGCGCCGATGCGGAACAGATCCGGCTCGAGCCAGTCGCGTCCCAGCTCCTCCTTCATCAGGAACTGATAGTTGAGCACGTCCTTTGCCGTCGAGATTCCGCCGGCCGGCTTGAAGCCGATCTGGTAGCCGGTGCGCTCCTGATAGACGCGGATCATCCGCAGCATCGCGAGCGTCACCGGCAGCGTCGCGTTGACGCCTTCCTTGCCGGTGGAGGTCTTGATGAAGTCGGCGCCGGCCATCATGCAGACCATCGACGCCTTGGCGACATTGCGCAGCGTCTTGAGATCGCCGGTGGCCAGGATCGTCTTCAGATGCGCGTCGCCGCAGGCGGCGCGGAAATCCCTCACCTCGGCGTAAAGCGCCCGCCAATCGCCGGTCAGCACATGCTCGCGCGTGATGACGATGTCGATCTCCTCCGCGCCGTCGCGGACCGACGCCTCGATCTCCTTCAGCTTCAGACCGTGCGGCACCAGACCTGCGGGAAATCCGGTCGAGACCGCAGCGACCGGGATGCCGGATCCTTCGAGCGCTTCGACGGCCGTCGCCACGAACCGATGGTAGACACAGACCGCGCCGGTATGCAGCTCACGGCCGGCAAAGCCGAGCCGCTCGAGAAGGTCGCCGCGCACCGGCGCTTTGGCCTTGGCGCAGAGGCGCTTCACCCGTTCGGTCGTATCGTCGCCATTGAGCGTCGTCAGGTCCATGCAGGTGATCGCCTTGAGAAGCCACGCCGCCTGCGCGTCCTTCTTGACCGTGCGCCGGCCCGGCAGGCTCGCAACGCGGCGTTCGGCGGCCGACAGATTGATCCTGATCTCGTCGACCCAATCCATCTCGAGCGTGCGGCCGCCGTTGCGCGGCAGCGGATGCTCGCCGCCCGGGGAAGGCGGCTGCGCGGCCAATGGGGACGGATTCTGCATGAAGACGCTCTGCGTCATGGAGGCGCCGTGCGTCCTAGCGAATCGACGAGATCGCCAGATAGACTGAATGTGTCGATCGCAACATGTGATCCTCCCCTGACCTTGCCGCGGGGTTTGCCGACTGCCTGAGGACGACATCGTCCCCGACCCTCGATCAGCCCGCCGGACTGGATGTTATTATTGTAACAAATCGACGTTGATAAACTCACAACATTGTAAGATCATTGTCAATCGGATAAGCAAGCCCGGCGATCAAAATGGCTGAAACATCGAACGCACGACCAAGCGAGACGCGCGTGCAGCGCCTGCAGAGGCTGCGCCGCGCCGTCGAATCGAGCGGCACGCTGCATCTGAAGGACGCCGCCGAGCTCCTCAAGGTTTCCGAAATGACGGTCCGGCGCGATCTCGCCGGGCCGGACGCCGCGCTGGCGCTGCTCGGCGGGTACGTCGTCAATGCGGCGTCGCCGACCGGGGTCAAGTACACGTTCGAGCAGGAGATCGATCAGCACACCCAGGACAAGCGTCTCGCCTGCCGGTCTGCCGCGGCCTCTATCAAGGAAGGCGATACGATCTTCATCGATTGCGGCACGACGATGCAGTCGCTGGCGGACTGCCTGCCGGAGGACCTGCCGCTTTCGGTGATCTGCTATTCGATGAACGTGGCGTCGATCGTGACGCGCCGGCCGGCCACGCAGGTGATGCTGATGGGCGGCCTCTACCATCCGTCGTCGCAGTCCTTTGCGTCGGACGACGGCCTGTCCTATCTGCGGCGGCTCGGCATCAACAAGGCCTTCATCTCCGCGGGCGGCGTACACTGGACCCGCGGCGCGAGCTGCTCGAATTTTCACGAGGTCGCCGTCAAGCAGGCCGTCATCGAGACCGCGATGGAGAGCATCCTGGTGATCGACGCCAGCAAGCTCGGCAGCCTCAAGTCGGCATTCTTCTCCGATATCGGCGCGTTCTCTCGCATCATCGTCGGCGGCGCGGCGTCAGCGGACATGCGCAAGCACTTCCGGAGCCTCCCCGTAGAATACGTGACCAGCGCAACCTGATCCGAGCGGGGGCCGGCACGCCCGGATCAGGCTGCTCACGATGCGCGGGCTCGCGTGACCACGCATCGAACTCCTGCGGCTCAGTTGCAGGCAGGCTTCGCCTTGTTGCAGGCGTCGGTCAGCTCCGGCGGCGGCTCCTTCTTGAACACCGTCTTGTAGGATTCCAGCACGTTGGACTGCGTCACCGGCAGCGACTGCACACCGATCCAGCCCGGCGTTTCCTTGCCGAGCAGCGCGTTCATCATGGCCATCGCTTCGGCGACACCCTGGTCATAGGGGCGCTGCGATCCGGTCGCTTTCAGCGGTCCGCCCTTGGCGATCTCGATCGCCGATTGCAGGCCGAGGTCGACGGTGGTGACCGGAATGTCGATACCCTGCGCGCGCATCGAGCTCAGCGTATCCAGCGCCGGCTGGTCCCAAACCGCGAACAGGCCCTTGATATCCGGATTGCCGGTGAGGAAGTCGCCTGCGATCTGCGACACCTTCGGCGGGTCGGTGAAGTCGACCTGCTTCATCTTGATGTCCGGGCGGTTCTTCTGCATCCACTCGCGGACGCCCTTGGTGCGCTCGTTGGTGCTGAAATAATCGACGCCGAAATTGACGAGGCCGATGGTGCCGCCCTGCGCGACGCAGGACGCCAGGATCTGGGCCGCGATCAGGCCGTTGCCCTGGCTGTCCGCGGAGATCATGGACGCATATTCCTCGGGATGCTTTAGTCCGGTCGGAATGCTGTCCATCAGCACGAGCTTGATGCCGGCCTTGGCGATCTTCTTGTAGGTCGGCGCGGTCGCCGTGAAATCGACCGGGATCGAGATGATGCCATCCGGATGCTGCTGGATGGTGTTCTCGATGTCGGCGATCTGCTTGTCGACCTGATATTCGGCGGATGCGACGCCGGTGACGGTCACACCGTACTTCTTCAGCGTGTCGGTGATGCCCTGGATCTGCAGTTGCGCCCAGTCGAGATTGACGGTCTGCATGGAGATGCCGACCTTGAAGTGCTTTTCCTTGATCTTGGCCGCATCGGCGTCCGACAGCGCCAGCACCTCAGGCGAGGCGGCCTTCTCGCCATGCGGCCCCTGACCGACGATCGATTTCGGTCCAAGCGTCGCGAGATCGACGCCCTTGACGCAGGTTGCAGGCACTTCGGCGCGGGCCGAGGCGGCGATCGAAATGGCCGTCGCCGCGATCAACGCGGTCAGCGGCAGGGTTTGTCGCAAGATCGGCTTCATTGTTTCCTCCCGTTTTGGTCGCCGATTGACCGGAGGCCGGCAACCTTGCCCCTACACTTTTCCGGATCGTGCTCTAGCGTTTCGTGAAGGCGACCGCGGCGACGATGATCGCTCCCTTGATGACGAGCTGCAGCGGCGAGCTAACGCCGAGCAGCACGAGGCCGTTGTTGAGCGTGCCGATGATAAGGCTGCCGAACAGCGTCCCCAGGATGTAGCCGCGCCCGCCGAACAGGCTGCAACCACCGAGGATCACAGCGGCGATGACGTCGAGCTCCATGCCCTGCACGACGTCGGGCCGCGCGGCGTGCGAGCGCGCGGACAGCACCAGCGCCGCAAGCCCGGCGAGCGCGCCGGTCAGCACAAAGGCCGCGGTCGTCACCCACTTGGTGTTGATGCCGGAATACAGCGCCGCGGTCGGATTGCCGCCGACCGCATAGATGCGGCGGCCGAACACGTTGTAGTGCAGCAGCAGGATGCCGACGATCATCGCCACCAGTGTCCAGGCGATCGGAACGGGTATGCCCAGGAACGAGCCTTCGCCGAAGATCGCGAAGTATGTCTCGTTGGTGATGATGACAGGTTTGGTATTGGTCACCATCATCGCCAAACCGCGCGCCATGCTCAGTGAGCCCAGCGTCACCAGGAACGACGGGATCGAGAGCTGCGTGGTCAGGATGCCGTTGAGCAGCCCGACCAGCGCGCCGGTGCCGAGCCCGGCGGCAGCGCCGACGATCCAGCTGTTGTTGATCTGACTCATGGCGAGCGCCGCGGCCATTCCCGACAGCGCCAAGGTCGACGCGACCGACAGATCGATCTGGCGTGCGATGATCACAAAGGTCATGCCGACCGCGATGATCGAGACCAGCGTGGTCTGGCGTCCGATGTTCAGGAAATTGTCGACCGACAGGAACCAGGGCGAGGACAGGCTAAACACGACCAGCAGCACCACGAAGGCGATGTACAACATGTAGGGCCGCTCACCCCGCAGCAGATTCTGCAGCAGCTTGCGGCGTCGATCGGATCGGGTCGACGAGGCGACGAGGTTGGGCGCGGTCAGTTCGGTCATGCGGGTAGCTCTTGCAATACGCCTTGTTCGGAAGCCTGGTAGATCTGCAGCAGATGATGGAGCTCTTCGGCATCATCGATCTCCCCGCGCACCAGCGTTCGCGCCACGCGTCCATCGACGATCACGGAGATGCGGTCGCAGAGCTCGATCAGTTCGACGAGGTCCGACGAGACCACCAGGACGCCGGTGCCGTCGCGGGCAGCATTGCGGATCACGCCGTAGATCTCCTCGCGCGCGCCGACGTCGACGCCGACCGTCGGCTCGTCCAGCAGCAGCACGCGCGGCCGCGGATCATTCCATTTTCCGAACACGACCTTCTGCTGGTTGCCGCCGGACAATGTCCTGACGAGGCTCGAGGCGCCTTGCGCCTTCACCGATAACCTCGCCACCGCAGCGTCGGCACGCCGGGCGGCGGCGCGCTGCTGCATGAAGCCCCAGCGCGAGAAATGCGGAATCCGCGGCAAGGTGATGTTGCGCTCGATCGAATGATCCCGCACCAGGCCCTGCACGTGCCGGTCTTCCGGCACCAGCGCGACGCCATGTGCGATCGCATCGGCCGGGCTCCTCGGCAGCCATGGCCGGCCGTCGATCAGGCATGTGCCGCTGTCGACCGGCCGAAGACCGAAGATCGTCTCCAGGACCTCGGTACGTCCGCTGCCGATCAATCCGGCAAGGCCGTGGATCTCACCCTTCATCACGGACAATTCGACGGCCGACAGGCGGTCGTTGGACACGCCCGACAGCGACAGAACCGGCGACAGATCGAATGAACGCGCAACTGCAGATTCGGCGCGCGACGCCGCGGGCGCCAATCGATCGGTGCCGATGATGGCGTTCACCAGCCGCTTCATGTCGGTCTCGGCGGTGACGAACGTGCCGGCATTGGCGCCGTCGCGGAGCACCGTGACACGCTGCGAGATCTCGAACACCTCGTTGAGCCGATGCGTCACATAGATCACGCCGACGCCGCGGCGCGTCGCCTTGCCGATCGCGTCGAACAGGATACGAACTTCATCCGAAGTCAGGGACGATGTCGGTTCATCGAGGATCAACAGGCGCACCTCGCCCATCAGTGCCTTGGCGATCTCGGTCATCTGGCGGTAGGCGAACGGCAGCGAGCCGACTGCTGCCTTGGTATCGAGGGGAATGCCGAGCTCGCTCAGGAACGCCCCGGCCCTGGCCATCAGTTCGCGCTTGCGGACAAAGCCGAACCGCGTACGCGGCTCGCGGCCGAGCAACAGATTGTCGGCGACGCTCAGCGACTCGACGAGACTGAGGTCCTGATAGACGACGGCGATGCCTGCCTCGCGCGATCTAGCCGGACTGTCGAACGTAGCTGGTTTGCCGGCGATCTCGATCGTGCCGCTGTCGGCCGCGTGGACACCACTAAGGATCTTGATCAGCGTGGACTTGCCGGCCCCGTTCTCGCCCAGCAGCGCGTGCACCTCGCCGGCCCGGACCTCGAGGTTGACGTCGCGCAACGCCCGCACGCCGCCGAAGCGTTTGTTGATGCCACCGACCATCAACAGCGCCGTCGACGGCCGAGGCTCGGCTGCGATCGAACCGGACAATTCCAAATTTTCCTCCCGTCGCCCGCGCGAGGCGCTGGTACGATGGTGACATATTGTTATTTTTGCAACTTATCTTGTTATAATTCTATCACATCGACCGACCTGTCAATGGGAGATCGCGCCGGCGGGCGCTCGAATTGAAGGCGGCGATCGGATCCTGCACCGCCATACGTGCGGCCGGCCTCCGCCAGGCACGATGGCAGCCGAAAGGTTGTGCTAAGCTGCAATTGCTCTCTTCATCAAAGCCAACGCCGGTGAATCACGATGAAACTGAGTGCCGCGATTGCCGTCGCCCTGATCTCGTCTTGCCTGCCCGCCGCGGCGCAGCAAGCCGGTGCCGATCTCTACGCGCAACGCTGTGCGCAATGTCACGACAGCAGCAACGCGGCTGTTCGCGCGCCGAGCCGCACCGCGCTGCAATCCAGATCGTTCGACGAGGTGCTTGGTGCGATCACCACGGGCCCGATGGCATCCTTCGCGCAGGGACTGACCAGCGACGAGCGTGCGGCGATCGCCTCACTCGTCACGGGAAAGGCCGCGTCGCTCGCGGCAACCGAGAGCGCGGGCCAATGCCCGCAGAACGAGACCGGCTTTCCGACGCCGATCGACGGGCCGCGGTGGAACGGTTGGGGCGCGGATATCAACAACAGCCGGTTTCAGCCGGCGGCAATGGCCGGCCTCGCGCAAGACCAGGTCCCGCGGCTGCGTCTGAAATGGGCGTTCGGATTTCCTGACACGTCCAACGCCAACGCGCAGCCGGCTGTGGTCGGCGGCTTGCTGTTCGTCGGTGGCGGCGACCGCAAGGTCCACGCCCTCGACGCCAAAAGTGGCTGCACGCGCTGGGAGTTTCCGACCGAGGCGCCGGTGCGGACGGCCATCAGCTTTGCCCCGCTGGACAACGGCCAGCCTGCCATCTTCTTTGGTGATGTGCGCGCCAACGTCTACGCCCTGAATGCCGCGACCGGCAAGCTGATCTGGAAGAGCAAGGTCGACGATCATGTGGCGGCCCGGATAACCGGTGCGCCAGTGTTCTATTCCGGCGCCGTCTATGTCGGGGTTTCATCGATCGAGGAGGCCATCGGATCTCGCCCCACCTACCAGTGCTGTACGTTTCGCGGCAGCGTCGTTGCGCTGAAGGCCGAGACCGGCGCGCAGATCTGGAAGGCCTACACGATCCCCGAGGCACCGCATCCGACGCGGGCGAACGCCCTCGGGACCCAGCTGTTCGGTCCGGCCGGCGCGTCGGTCTGGTCCGCGCCGACGATCGATGTGCAGCGCCAGTCGCTCTATATCGCGACCTCGAACAGCTATGCCGACCCGGCAACCGACACCAGCGATGCCATCCTCGCGTTCGATCTCACGACCGGCCGAATGCTGTGGCATCAGCAGGCCACACCGAAGGACAGCTTCGTCGTTGCGTGCTTCGGCACCGATCAGAGCAATTGTCCGGAAGACCGCGGCCCCGACCATGACTTCGGCCAATCGCCGATCCTGGTGAGGCTGCGTAACGGACAGCGCGTGCTGGTGATCGGCCAGAAATCCGGCGTGGTCCACGCGCTCGATCCCGACCATGAGGGCAAGATCCTGTGGCAGACGCGGATCGGCAAGGGCGGCGCGTTGGGCGGAACCGAGTGGGGTTCCGCCGCCGACCAGGACCGAATCTATGTCGCCAATTCGGACGTACGATTTCTAAGGGACGGCACGCGACGTCTGAATTCAAGCGAAGGTGGCGGCCTGTTCGGGCTCGATCTTGCGACCGGGAAGATCGCGATGCAGGTCGCGCCGGTGGCCTGTGGCGACCGCCCGCAGTGCAGTCCCGCGCTCTCCGCGGCGGTCACCGCCATTCCCGGCGTCGTCTTCTCGGGCGGCGTGAGCGGCTTCCTGCGCGCCTACGCGACCGATGACGCACGGCTGCTGTGGGAGATCGACACCGCCCGCGACTACACCACTGTCAACGGAGTTGCGGCTCGCGGCGGCGCCATGGACGGACCCGGCCCGGTCGTCGTCGACGGCATGCTGTACGTCAATTCCGGCTACGCACAATGGAGCGGCCTGCCCGGCAACGTTCTGCTGGCCTTTGAGGTCGGCAACCCCTGACAGGTATCTGCGCCGGCAAGCTGAGCACTACTCGCGGCGGCCTATTCGTGCTTTGATGTCGGACAGGATCAGCCGAGAGATCCGAAGGGAGACCGTGTGGTGCTTGGTGACGTGCTACGCAATTTCACGTCAGGGGCCGCTTCCCTCGCGCGCTCCAATGGTCCCGAATCGCCGATATCAGAGACAGGCGTCCCGAAATCGACCGACATGGCAGCCGCGCTTCAAATCGATGCGCATGTCGTTGCGCACGAAAAACACAGAAACTATAAGTGCTTGAAAGAATGGTCGGAGTGGCAGGATTCGAACCTGCGACCCCTGCGTCCCGAACGTAAGCAGCAACCGAAAAAATCAACAAAAACAATGAAGGCCGATCCTGATTGACCACTGTTATCGCTGTTTGTTCACTGTGTTTCGGTGGTCAATCGGTGGTTGGCGAAGTCTAATCCCGGACACCAGACCCGCGCACGAGTCTGCCGGGATCACCAGCAGCACAAACGATCAAAAGCATTTGTGGGGAGATACCGGGCGAGAAGCCGGCGGCGATTTGCCTGACCGCCAATCTGAAGCCGCGCTGCGCCCTCCTAGGGCAGTGGCCGCACCAGCAGACGCCCCCGACACGGTCATCGGGCGCGTCGGGGCCGCATTCCAAGCTCGCGCCGTCGGGCGCGCTGACAACGGAAGCAAGAAAGATGACTTCCAGCGTTGCCCTCCGTTCCGCGCCTAAGCAGAACCATTAGGGATTACCCCCGCCCTCGGCTCGCCGAAAATGATAGAAAAAAACTCAGGCAATGCCCTTCGCTATCTCGCGCATTTTCATGCTGCGATGCCATACAATAACGGTAGCGGCCTTGGCGCGGGGAACGCCAAGGCCGCTCTAAACTCCCGGTCGGGGGGCAACCTATCGCGGGAGCTTATGATGACTCCCGGCATTGCCCCTTGTTCCTGGTGCGTCACCCCACCCGCAGATTTTCGGCGGATGTTTTTCCGCGATTGTCCTTCGCTTCGTAGCTGACTTTCGCGCCCTCGTTTAGGCTGCTCAGCCCAGCCCTTTCGACCGCAGAAATGTGCACAAAAACATCCTTGCCTCCGTCATCGGGCTGGATGAATCCGTAACCCTTCGTCGGGTTGAACCATTTCACAGTACCTGTAGCCACAGACAAAACTCCCTTTGGTCCTAATGCGGGAAACCTAAGCGCTGAGCGTCAGGTCCCGCAAGGATAAAGACCGAAACAGCCGTTAGCAAAGCAGCAACCAAACCGGCTCACGCTTCTCTGTGGGACGGGACCGATTGGGGAATTCGCACGGTCACGTTTCGGGAGGAACTGGCGCACGGGCCCTGGCGCCGGCTCTTCTTCCTTAACCGTGTGCTAACGAGACAACGGTCAATCGGTCCACGGGCCTGCTAGTCTACGGATACTGGGGATTTCAGGGCCCAGGGCTGGAAGAACAGGGCGCCGCCGGGATGCTGCATTTCAAGCCCGGCGGCTAGTTTCCTTGGGAGGTTAACGAGGCTGGTGTCATTCGAGCCGCAGAGAAAGCGCCGGCAGCGGCTTATTGCCCTGCTCGCAACCTGTTCGCCCCTTGAGCGGTAGAGCCGGCGTTGAGGCATCCGCGGCAGTCCGGTCCATGAAGTGGATCAGATTAACGCCTGATGACCACTCTACATAACCAACTGCTGCAAAGGCAACTGCTCCCACGATGAGAACACTGAGCACTGAAGCGGCGGCTGCTGACGGCAAGCTTTGGCTGCTGAAAAACGGCATCACGATTCTCCGCCACCGAGTCGCCACCGGTTTGTGCGTGTATTAGGCCGATTAGCGATGATCGAGTGTGAACGGCCTCACATATCACGCGCACTTGATGCCGGAGCGTTCGGCTTCACGTCATTGGCCCGTGGCACAGCCCTGCAGTTTGCTTGGTGCTGGGGATTTCAGCGTCCCAGTTCAGGAAGGAAACGCCGCCGGGCGTGTATTTTTGAGACCGGCGGCGTCATTTCCGAGACAGGTTTTAATTAGATCCAGTCGGCCACCCAATCAGGCAGACGATCCGGAAGCGGCCTGTCGAGAAGGCCGGCGACCAGCACGGCGAGCGCCACGCCTTCGATGGCACCCTCGGCGAACTCGCCTTCCCTTCCCATTCGAAAAGAAAGACCGACAAAAGCTTGTCACCTTTCGGTACGCGCTCACCGCCTGGGCCGGATTCTGATTAATGGAACAGCAACGTCGTTTGCATAAGATGCAGTTCATTCGCTGCAGGACGCTCGAAAATGACCGAGTACGTCATCAGGGTATTGGGCTTCGCCAGTAGCTCGTGTTTGCCGATCGGCGAAGCATCGCTTTTTGCGCCGACGAAGATGAGGCGGTGAAAGCCATGACTGAACATAGCGCGCGCCGCCGTCGACCACTCAAAACAATGGAAATTGCGCCAAGGGAAAACCCGCCGGCGTGAACTGGCGGGCTGAATGATTTATCTTCGTGATTCGATCACCAGGTGCCTTAATTGAGATTGCAGGCAGCCGTGTTGGTTGGAGCTAAGCTCGTCTCGCGGGAAAACGCCAATTCCGCCGCCGCTCGCACTTCGTTGGGCGATGAGGGGCGGCCAGATCCAATGGCTTTTCAGTTGCGTGGTGCGTGCTGATCGAGCGCTGATCATTGCGCGCCGTAAACAATGCGGACATTTGGCCCGTCGACTTCCGTCATGACTGTGCCCGCATAAAATTCCGGTCGCCCGACAGGAAGACGATTGGGCAATTCGTCTCTTCTGACACAGCCTACTCCTGTAGCGGGAGGATTACCCGTACCTTCCTGGTACAGCCGGTGCGCACGCTGGCCTAGGTGGCTCGCGGGCATCCCCTCTTCGGCTTGGACATATCGACCACCGCCTTGTTCGACTTGTATCGAGTGGCACGCGTTGTTTTGCAGAGCCTCCTAACGAGCGATCGAGATAATTCGTCAAAAGTATCGAAGCGCTCTATGTTTTGGGCCGCCCGAGATTCTTCGGAGACCCGAAACCAAGGGCCATTAAACAACAGCGATGCCGACGGCAGCAGAAGATAATCGAGGGGCGATTGGTTATTTTCGTCCAGTCTCAAAATAATCACCCACCCCTCTAGCCGGCGCACGCGATTACGCATCATCCAGCGTACCACTCGGCCCCCATATTTGCACCATCTGGCGACCCGAAAGCTGACGTTCTCAGCCCTATTCAACCTCAAACACTTGGCTGAGCGATCAAGTCTAGCAAACGAGCCTGCCCGCTTGAGGGCAACACGAAGACGAGCTGCATTTTGAAGATGAAATTCGACCCATTGCTTGTACGCGGCGAGTTTGTCCCAATAGTGTTGATTGCCCGTGTAGCCAATCAGTCGATAAACGTTTTTAAGCGTGCCGAAATGAACCGAAAACGAGGTGACTGAGGGCATGCCGGGGCACTCGTTGATAATCCTTGAACTTAGCTTACCCTTCTTCATCAGCAGCTTTCGAAGCCTCAGCAGCATTTCCTCCTCTGGGATTTTGATGAGCCGCCGTGCCGCCATAACCTTCTGCACGCGCAGGAACACGTTTCGCTCGACAGTAGGCTCGATGATGCCTTCCTTCCTGATCCAGAGGGACTGTGGGTTACGCGCTCTCTTTGTCTCTAGCTTTTCCGTCGTGCGATTGTAAATGAAAGTACCGATATATGCCTCGTTTCGAAGAAGATCACGTATCGCATTCTTGCACCACGGAGCGCCTCGGCTATTTACAATGCCTCGCCGATTGAGTTCGCGCGCGATACCTCTTGGCGATTTTCCACTCAAATACTGCTCGTAGATCCATCTCACGACCTTGGTCTGAGCCGGCGTTCCCCGGCAAAGTCGTACGCGATCTGACGCCAGAAATTTGCGCTCGCCCCGACCAAGAAATCCCTTTGGAGTTGAGTGTTCGTCTACGACCAGTCGCTGCAATCCATAGGGAACTGAGCCGCCCATCTTGAAGCCTAGCCCCGCCAACCGCAAAGCTCCCGCATGGACCTTACCTGAAAGCTCCCGGCTGTACTCCGCCGCCATCACCCGCTTGATATTTTTGACAATGCTCGACAGAAGGCTGCCATCATTGTCGAATTGCTCAGCGCAATAGGCTACCTTGATGCCTGCCTTCCGACAGAGGAATTCATAGTGCGCGCTCTCGTCGACGTCTTGAAACCGTCCCCAGCGACTAACATCCAGGATCAGCAGGTGACCGAAGTCAGCTTCGCCAGACTGGACGTCACGGATCAGCGCGGTCAAACCGGCTCGCTTCTCGATTTTAAGACCGCTTTCGCCATCGTCGCGGTAGGTGCGAACGAGTGTGAGCCCATGAATGGCGGCGTAAGCTGCGATAACAGCCGCTTGGTTTTCAGTCGAGTATTTCTGGAGGTCAGTGGACATTCGGACGTATTGTGCCGCCCGATGTATCTTCTGTGCTTGAGGTAGATGGTCCTTGCGCACAATGAGCGAGTTGGCCATTGCGCTCCTCCCGAAATGACGATTATCTGCATCATCTCATTCAAGCCATTGAGCGATCACAAAACTAGGACCGCAGCTCGCGCCACACAAGCGATATGGTTGCCTTTGTAGCACCAACCAGATGTGAATTTCCGCGGCTGCCGCGCGGGTTTCGAAGCATGTTCAGCAGGCGCGATCGCAGAGGATAGCGGCCCCAAAAAAGCTGCGCCGTGATTCTCGAAATATCGTGTCCTGGCCGGTCGGCCTAGCCGAACAGGAAGCCTAACAGCGGCTGCAGCGAAGGGTGCGCGCTAACGTGCCCCACGATCGAGGCCGCAAGGCCAAGGCGCCAATAGAGATAGCCCCAGAGCAAGCCGCCGCACCCATGAAGCGCCACTTCGCGAACCCAACTCAGGGGCGTCGGATCAAGAGTCATCAGATACGACAGATAATATAGGGGATAGGCCACCAAGGCAGCCCTGAGGATCGCGCCCCAGTAGCACCATAACCGCGGGCGACCGGCGGCGATCGCGAAGAGCCAGATTAACGCGGACATCACGATCAGGCGGAAGATCACCTCCTCGAATACAGCACGCGCCGAGAAAGGTATGATCAGGACCGTCGCTGAGTAACAAGCACCAGCGCGGCCTGCTCTGGCGGAATGACTGTACGGAAGGCCAGTCCATCCGCAATCGCCATGTAGGCGCCGAACACCATGCCGACTCAACGAGAGCCATCGTGATCGGCCGCCGGCAACCGTGCGGCAAATCTGTAGGCCGAGAGCGCTCCACTGCATTTCTATTTCAGCCCCCCAGCAATCGACGCTAGCAAACTCCTACAACCGCCAATTTCGTCCCAAGACGAAAAGCCGCTCGGGACCGCGTGAGCGAAGGCAGAAGCTCCGAAGTTTGCCGTTGAACTGACGCCCGGATAATTTCCGCCGTAGAACGCATGCCAGCCTCCGGTTCAGGGGATCGAAGAGAAATCGATGCCATTTGAGCCGGTTGCGGGATTGGCCGAGACATCATTATTCCAGTTGCCAGCATTGATTCTTAACCACGCATGCTGGACGTCGAGATCCCCGGCTACGCCGACAATGTCACCATTGCCCGCTTACTTTTACGCAAGCTCACGTCGGCAATAAGACCGCATAGAGCTCGAGGCGATCGACAAGTGGATACGAGAAGCAGGCCGATGAGCCTTCCCGCCCCGAGGCGATCCGCAGGCTGCTCTAGATCGCGTCGACGTCGTCAACCGCAGTGCGGCCCAAGACTGAAAGCCAACGCCAGCGCGCTCGCGACATGGCCGGCAAAGCAATCGACAAAGTTGCGGACAGCACTGCCAGTTCGGAGGAGCAAGCCGACCGCAAGCGCCGGCTCGTCAAGGGCCCCGAGGAATTCCAAAAGGTACGACGCGATCAAGACGGCGGGAGTCACGTTGGAGAACTGACGGACAAGCGGTATGTGCAGCTCAAGGAGATTCCTCCTGTCGGAGTTCCGGCGCGACATCGCGAGTACCGTGCAGCACCGCACGATCTCGACGCGACGAGTCCCTGGAGCGTATCGCACGGTCGCGAACACGCCCTCGATGGGTTAGTCTGCAAGATGCACCTTGACGCCCGCCGCGCAGCCCTGGCGATGACTCCCAATCTGGGTAATCTGCATATGCTTCGCTCGCATTCACCTATACCAATGTCTATTCGAGCCAGCCACGAAGATGATTGTCATAACGCACGCACGCAATCAATCTGGCTTTATGGATATGTACACTCAAGCTTACCCCTTATGCGAGGAGGCGCAGGAGCGCACATCTGACTTTGGTGCAGCTACCACCTTATATTCCCGTTTGATCGATGACCTCAGTCAGTTGAATTTTGCAGACGCGGATGACCGTCGGGCATTCCCTCCGACCCTACACAGCGTATTGGCAAGGCATGGGCTATTCGGGCTCACGACACCAACAGAGCACGGTGGGTTAGCCCTTCCTTTGCAAGAGGCCATCGACCTCATCTCCGCGACTGCATCCTTCGATGTCTCTGCTGCCTCTACCCTCGTGATCCATAACTTTCTGGCCCTGCCCTGCATCGAAGCGGCACCGCACATCCCTGAACAAAGGCAGGTCATGTGGGGCGCAACACGCGGCGATCTTTGCGCTTTCGCTTTAACAGAGCCTGGAGCTGGCTCTGCCCCGCGACATATAGAAGCGTCGGCCTTCATGCATGAAGATAGAGTTCGCATCTCTGGCCGCAAAATCTGGATCGGCCTCGCTGACTGGGCTCGTTGGATCGTTTGTTTTGCGCGAGCCGCTGGTCCCAATGCGAAAGGACGGGTCGTTGGCGTTCTAGTTGATAGGCAGGCTCCGGGCCTAAAGGTCACGCACGAGCATCGCACACTCGGTCTGCGCGGTATTATTCAAAACACCCTAGAGTTCCACGATGTCGAGCTGCCGAGCGCTTACGTGCTCTCTCGCGATCAAGACGGCTGGGGAGCAGCAGCATCTAGTATGAACCGCGGGCGCATCGGTGTGGCTGCTATGGGTCTTGGAGCCCTTGAGCGCGCTATTCAGGTCGCAGCCTCATATGCAAGCCGTCGTCGACTAGGCAAGCTGCGCATGATCGAGAACAGCTATATCGAGCAATCATTTGGACAGATGGTACTCCGACGGGAAGTCGTGAAGGCAATGCTGGGTGCATCCTGCCGACTTGTCTCAGCGCAGGGCGCACCGAACGTCCACCTTGCGTCAGCAACGAAGGTTTTGTCCTCGGAGTGGTGCGGCCTCGTTGCCGATCAATGCGTCCAACTGTTAGGTGGCCGCGGTTACGATGAGGGGACTCCTGTAGCTAAAATCTATCGAGACGCTCGCATTCTCCGCATCTTCGAGGGGCCGACTGAGACGCTCCTATCACATCTCGGCCGCTGCCTTCTCTCTCGAGCCACACGTGACGAAATAGCTGATCTTTTTCTGTCTCTTGATGCGGCACCATTCCACGCTGCTGCAATTGAGGAACTCTCTGGACTCAATGAGACAGATGGCGCCGTACTAATCTATGCGGGTTGGCTCACCACATTAGGACTGGCACAAGCCGTCATGTCTACTGGTTCGTTCTCGGCCTCAGACTGTCTCGCGGCTGACCTCGTCAGTTCCGAATTGAACACCCTCCGTACTCGCAAGCCGGCAAGGCTATCTTTCGAAGGCCGTACTCGCGCTAGCAGGACTCTGAATACTTTCCTTCACGACGCAGCTTCTTCCATCCGTTCACCAGTCCTTACAGACGATTACCTCAGATTGGTACAGTATGTTTGAGACCCCATGTGAACGGTTCGAGGATGCTGATCTGGAGACGATCCAACACTCGACAGCGACGAGCTTTCGGTAACACTGACCTAGCAAGATTTAGCGATTTAACTCAGCAAAGTTCATCTCATCGACAGCAAGCCGTTTTTGTCGCGGAGTCAGAACTACCACTCGAGGCTTGGGACAAACGCGCCGCATGATGCGTCGCTGAGGCGAGGCGAACTGGGATGTGTAGTCGCCTGGACAACAACAATTGAGATTGGGCACACTTAGCGACGCGCATACTTTGAGTATCGATTGAACCAAGGACGCACGGCATCCGGCTTATCGGTGCCCCTATTTGTCTAGAGAGGGCCGTGGCGTCGCATCGCTACGCGTGGGCAGTCTCGGATATTCGATCTTTGGCAGCTGCCCAGTTAACGAATTTAGAAACGCTACAATGTCGTTTTCCTCTTTATCGCTGAGCTTCGCGCCGAGCTGGGTCTCACTCATCACGCCAACCGCTTGCTTAAGGCTCCAGGCCTGGCCCGAATGGAAGTACGGTGCCCGCAACGCGACGTTGCGCAACGGCGCGGCGCGGAAAACGTATTCGTCGCTGGCTACCTTGGTAACCGCAAAACGGCCCTTGTCGGCGGATGGCAGCAGCGTTCCGTCCGGCCTTTCAACCACGCCGAACGGGAAGTAATCCTGTCCACCGACGTTGATTCCATTGTGGCAAGACGAGCATCCTTTTTCCATGAATAGCTTTAGTCCCGCCTTCTGCTGATCATCGAGAGCATGCTCATCGCCCTTCAGGTACTGATCAAACGGGGCAGCAGGTGTAATCAGAGTCGCTTCGAAAGCCTCGATCGCCTTGGCGGAATTGTCAAAGGTGACGGGCCTCGCCTCATTCGGGAACGCTTTCTGGAACATGACGACATAGTCGGTCATCGAATTCAACGTGTTGAGTACCCTGTCCGGCGTGGCATTCATTTCGACACTCGCCTGGATGGGGCCTGTGGCTTGCGCCTTGAGATCTGCCGCGCGCCCATCCCAGAACTGCGCCACATTGAACACTGCGTTATAGACGGTAGGTGCCCGACGTGGACCTCGCTGCCAGCCATGACCCACTGACGTTGGACCGGCATCTACGCCGCCCGCGCCAAGGTTATGGCACGTATTGCAGCTAATGATCCCGCTTGCCGATAGCCTCGGATCGAAGAACAGCGTCTTGCCAAGTTCGACCTTTTCGTGGGTGACTGTGTTGTCCTTTATCGCAGGGACGACCGAAGGAATCGGTTTGAAAGCCTCCCTGGCAGCGCTCATCAAATCGTCAGTTGCGCCCGCTGCTGAGGAGACCAAGATCCCAATGTCTCAGAACGCACACTTTGTAGACCAGGGAAGGCTCTCGTATCGCTGACTTCTTCATTGCTTGCATTACCAATTTCATAGATGCCGGAAACGGCCAAAAAGCTGCATGCGGCCACACTCGAGGAAAGACACAGCTCCACCAGAAGGACGCCGCAACGGCAGCTCTCGAAGCCGGCCGTCTGGGGTGCCACCGACGAACAATGAAGAGGCGGTCAACTACAGCGGTTTTGATCCAGGATCGTCAAACACCCAGCCTCATTCGCCCACCCCTGCACTTGCTGCTGGCGCAAAGACGTCTGCGTGAGATCTGGGTCGTCGAAGCTGTTGATATTGTCAAAGCAATCCATCCGATCCTCCTCTGCCAGATCTAGGCAAATCAAGCCGGACTTGTCAGTCTAGCTAGAGACCTTCCCATGCTATGGGCCTTAGCTGTCGATAAGCTGACGACCCCCGGAACAATTCACAATGTTGGCCTTGCACGGCAACTCTCGTGTAACGCCGTTCGGGTTTTTCAAGCGGGTAGACGGCAAAATTACGCGGCAACTGAGCGAGCGCAACACCGCCATTAAGAACCTCAATGCCATGATGTCCCTCAAGGGCCTTGAAGGCGAATAGCTGAGCCGCGGCTGTCACGGTGTTCGCGTAATCGGATAGTGGCAGCTTGATGGCTGAGCAGCAGCGGATGTTGAGGAACGTCGCATTGAGCCGCTTTACCGGCTGGCAGGTAAGCGGACTTCGCTCTCCTAGGTGGGCGTGCGCCGTTCGCGCTCAGCCCTATTTGCAGCCCTGAGTCGCTCTCCAATGTACTCAGAGATATCGTTCATCTCAGCCTGCAAGTCGGCTTCAGAAATATCCTGCTCTTTGGCTGCCTCGACAAGGCGCTGAGTGAGTTCGGCCACATCCTGCGACGCGCCGGGAGTCCGATACTGCTCGACGGCATGAACGCTATTCTCGATCCAGAAGTCGATAAATTCGCGAACTTCGCTCACTGTATACCCTTAAGCCAGACCAATGGCCCAGCGTTAACTCCAGTAACGGAACGGAGCAAGGCCGTCTTAGCGGCGTCGGCGTATACCAAGGTTTGGCGGACGCGAGGGAGTGACAATCGAACAGCGGATGGCCGATGATTGAACGTGATCAGAAAAACAAAAGGATTGCCGCAATCGCGATAAGCAAAGGCCGAACAGAACGCTTCCTGCGCTGAAATTAAACTCGCCCATGACACCCCTTCGCCTCGAACACATTGTGGCTTAAATAAAATAGACCATCGTCTATAACGGGTTGTCCCTCCCACACTTCAGCTCGATTAGATCAAGCTGATCGGAACCTCCGACATTCATAAAGTTCGCCCACCGCAAGTGCCATAAGAGATATCGAGGTGGCGTTGAGGGAGTTGTCAGCGCAGCCAGATGGAAAGTTATCAGCACCGCCGTCCGCTCTGCTCTCAGTAAGCCGGCTGTTGGCAGGTTCCAAGTTGAACGTGGCACGCACCCATCGGTAAGCAGCAGTCCGGCTCGCTTGTCCGAGGAAACTCAGATGTTCAGAGCGGCGAATGAAAGCGAGCGCCCCATGGAACCGGACTGTCGCGTCATAATTGCCTTGCTCGGTTACATCACGGCCCCAGGAGCACGTCAGCGGGCGATCACGAGGCGGCCAAGCCACGAGCAAGGCGGGCGGATCCAACGGCGAACCTCCAAGGGGCCGACTGAAACTGGCAGTTTTCTCGCACATTGACCTGGGTTATCTCGACGACCTCCAACCGAGAGCCTTCCATGTATATACCATGCCCGTTTCGAGATGACGACCTCGAGAACATTCGAGCGACAATCCGCTGCGCCCGATTGGCCAACCTGATCACGGCCACGTCGGGCGGGCCCCTTGCGACGCCGCTTCCCCTCTTCCTCGATGAGAGCGAAGGCGAGCACGGCACGCTGTACGGGCACCTTGCGAAGCGCAATCCGCAATGGCGCACCGCCACGATCGGAGAT
The DNA here is from genome assembly GCF_054063355.1 of Bradyrhizobium sp. USDA 4502. Classification (NCBI taxonomy): domain Bacteria; kingdom Pseudomonadati; phylum Pseudomonadota; class Alphaproteobacteria; order Hyphomicrobiales; family Nitrobacteraceae; genus Bradyrhizobium; species Bradyrhizobium sp. USDA 4502. The sequence continues at coordinate 836,570 of NZ_JBSSGF010000001.1, read as the reverse complement.
GCGATGGCGATCTTTACTGGCCCGGAAGCTTACGTGACGCCATCCTGGTATCCCAGTAAACGACAAGCTGAGCACGTGGTGCCGACATGGAATTACATCGCGGTCCATGCCCATGGGCCGATTGGGTTCTTCGAGGATCCCGATCGCCTGCTTGAGATCGTGACGCGCCTTACGAATATCCATGAAACGTCACGTGCGACACCTTGGGCCGTCAGCGATGCTCCCGTGGATTTCATTGCCGCCCAGTTGCGTGAAATCGTCGGCGTACGCATCCCGATCACCAGGGTCGAAAGCAAGCGCAAGATGAGCCAAAATCGCCCCATGCCTGATCGCATTGGTGTCGCCACCGGCCTAGCCGCGAGCAAACTGGCGCGGGACCAGGAAGTTGCGCCTCTTATCCTAGTTCAGGCCTGAGACGATAACATGCATGGCCGTTACCAACAGCAGCGGTCGACACATAGCGATCTTACATGTGCAGTTCTCACAGAGAACAGCGGCATCAGTCTAGCCGTTGCGCCGCTCAAGACATTTTTTTCCTCGTCGCATCAGTGGTTGCTGGCACTAGATAGGATGGGCGACAATTGAGCATTGCTCCAGTCCTCTCAGTGGAAAGTCGTTGAAGCCCCCCGACTTTCGACTTAGCGACTCAGGTAGAAGCCATTCGCCTCACTAGCCGGACAGATCACGGAGGGACTACCCCAGTATCAATTGCGCCCGAATTTCACGAGCGGATCAGTCGGCCCGCACCGGACCTTGTAGACTCGTGTCCGTATTCCGACAGAGGCACAATCTCGTGTCATGTCCAGTACAGCGCGCCTAGCACGCGTTCAGACCGTCGAAAGCCCATTCGGCCTTGATGGCCGGCTGGCATGACCATTGCTTCAAGCAAATCGATCCAGAAATAGAGCCGCCAAAGCAGCAATGCTCACGCCCTCCGCCTCCATCTCGCCTCGGAATCACAGTCCGCCCGTTGAGCGTACTGGCGCGCGTTGCTCCCCTGACAACTCTGTATGGGTCTAACCCACTAGGACCACCGGACCAACAAAACAGCCAGTCTCGAACACGAGAATATCGCACGATTACTTGTCTAGGTTCACGCATGAAATCCGCCGTTGTTTTCGACTGGAATGGTACGCTGCTCGATGATGCCAATGCCGTGCTGCAAACCATTAATGCAATTCTGAGCCGCTTCGGTCGCGCAGCCGTCGATATGCACAGGCTTCGAGAGGAGTTCGAACTCCCTCTTTCGGTTCTTTTCCGCAATCTAGACATGTCGGAAGATGAAATCGAAGTCGTGAATAGTAACGACAGCGCCATTTTCCACGATGCCTACGAATTTTTGGCGCGCAACGCGGCCTTACGCAAGGGCGCACGAAACGTTTTGCTCGCTCTTGATCAGAGATCAGTTCAAACCGTCATCGTTAGCAATCACATTGTTGAACCGATCCGCACACAAGTGCGAAGACTCGGAATCAAGACTCAAGTTAGGGATATCTTGGCATTTGAGAGCCGCGCCACCCAGTTTAGGAGCATGAGCAAGGAAGAACGGCTGCGTTTGTATATGCAGGCCAATGATCTATCCCCAGAAAGAACCGTCATCGTAGGTGACATGCCAGTTGAGACTGAGATTGCCCGCAATCTCGGTCTTATTAACGTATCAATCACGGGGGGATTTGTTTCCGAAGCGCGCCTGTGCGCCGCAGGGCCCGACTACATGATTCATGACCATCATGAATTATTACCGGTTTTGCAAAAGCATTGCATTATTCAGCGCAGTTAAGTGACCATAAGAACACAGCTGAAGATCCGCCGTTCGCCCGCTGCTGCTATCCGCTTCGTCTTCACGATCCGATGATATTCGAAGAGTGAGATCGAAAACCGAGTTCTTTTACTCGGTCGAACCGCGGATCAAGTCCGATAGCTCGTGTCAAATATCGCGATCCGCTTAGTGCCATCTGGCGCTACATGTTCGGTCTTTCGCCTGGCATGATGCTTGCTGCAGATCATTCGTTACCAAGGGGCGGGGAAGAAACTGAAAGGCCTTGGAAAAACGACATGAGCACAGCGGCTTTGATCGGTGACGTCATTCCGGGCAGCGATGTTGTGAAACGTGCAGCGCGCATCGGTGCCGAAGTCAAAAATATCGAGCTATCGGGCGATCTACCGGACCACACGATCGTCGCAATTAACAGCTTGTTGCTCGAGCACAAGGTAATCTTCTTTCGCAATCAAGGACACCTCAACGACGCCGAGCAGGAGCGCTTTGCCGCTCGTCTCGGAAAGCTAGTGCCGCATCCGATGCTCGGTGCTACCAAGGGAACGGCGTCGCTCCTCGAACTGGACTCCACTCGCGGCGGCGGTCGCGCCGATGTTTGGCATGCCGATGGGACCTTCGCCGAAGCCTATCCCAAGATTTTGGTCTTGCGAGCCGTTGTAATGCCAACGTTCGGAGGCGATACCGTGTGGTCGAACACAGCTGCCGCTTACCTTGACCTGCCGCCCCCGCTACAACGGCTTGCCGATGAGCTATGGGCTGTTCACAGCAACGTTTTCGATTACGCTGGGATCGCGCGCGTCCGTGACGTTGACAAGAAACACTTTGACGATGTGTTCACCAGCAGGATTTTTGAGACTGAGCATCCCGTCGTGCGTGTCCATCCCGAAACAGGCGAGCGGACGCTAGTGCTCGGCGTCTTGGTGAAGCACTTTATTGGGGTGCCCAAATACGACGGACAAAAGCTGTTCGAGCTGTTCCAGTCTCATATCACCGCGCCCGAAAACACTGTGCGGTGGAACTGGTTAGAGGGCGATATCGCGATATGGGATAACCGCGCGACACAGCATTACGCGGTCAACGATTACGGGGACCAGCATCGCGTCGTACGTCGGGCCACGATCGATGGAGACGTGCCCGTCAGCGTGGATGGCCGGAGAAGCGTACCGCGCATGAAGTGATCAACGACCAGCGCCCTCGCATCCGAAAGTGACAAAGCCTGGCTACCGGAGTTGTTTGGGGCCGGACGTGGGAACGCTAAACGATATCTCAACTGTCGAGAAACCTTGAGCATCACTTCCCTTCGCCAGTGGCCGGTACGTGGCCCTCACGTTTCAGTTTAGAAAACCCTCGATCCGTGGCCATAAAGCGCGCCAACATGGGGGCGATGAGCTTAGTCGGTTCGACCGCTTGACCACCTTGACGCCTAAGGGCTTCTGCATATGCAATGAGGTCACGATGCACGGCCGCCGGCAGCTCCGTACTCACTTTGACCGGCTTATCGTCTGGAAGCTCTGCTATTTTGAGCTTTGGCATGTTGTCACTTTCCATACGGCGCAAGTATGAGGTCACGATTGACCAGGACACGAACCGGAAAGCCAGGTCGCACGGTCAGGGTAGGCTGGATGCCGAGACTGCGGCGAACGACCTGCTGTCCCGTTTGATTCAGTGAGTCGGAGGCCCCGTGTCGCAATGCTTGGATAATTGCGCTGTCGTTGCTATTTGTGTCGGAGCCCGCGCCTAGTTCCGTCCCAACAGCTAGAAGCGTCGATAGTGCCGCAGCCTGGAATAGTTCTGCCCAGTGATTGTCGACTTGGTCTTCCAGACCCGCATAGCCTGCGTTATCAGTGCCAGGCTGCCGCTCAAGAACGATAGAACGTCCGTTCGGCATGATCAGCCGCGTCCAAACCAGCAGGACGCGCGACTGACCGAACGTGACCTGACTATCGTACATACCGATTAGACGCGCTCCCTGGGGCACAAGCAGAAAGCGGCCTGTCGGCGTGTCAAAAATATTCTCAGTTACCTGCGCTGTGACCGGACCTGGGAGGTCTGATCGAATCCCAGTGATTAGGGCTCCCGGAATGACCGTCCCAGCCTGCAAGATGTATGGCGAAGCCGGCCCGCTGATGCGGTCCGGGCTGACCGTGCGACGGTCCACAGAAGCGTTCGCGAAGGCAAGCTTCCGGTCCTGACCGTTCTGCGCCGATCCGTCATCGGCAGAGTTCGTCGCGCTTGGAGACGCGACGCGGTCGGTTCCAGCGGCCGCAGCGGCGGGCGCGCGCACTTCACCACCATTGTTCGCAGCGAACAAGCGGCTGATGCGGGCTGCTTCAGTCTCTTGGTCTCGGCGCTGCTGTTCTGGATCTGAGCCGATGGTTGGCGACCGCCCCTGAGCAGCAAGGATCGGCCGTCCAAGGTCCCCAGGGAGTGGCGGACCGAGCAGCGGAATCGATTGGCGTGGAGCGCCCGTGTAGTCCTTCGGCAGCGTCGCGATCCCGTCGGCCACATTATGATGGTCTGTGCTGTAAAGCTCCTCGGCCGTATGGTTTGGGGAGCGGTTACTCTGCAGCGACCACAAAACAGTTCCGCCAATCACGAGCATGATAACCGCGCTCCCGCCGGTCAGAACCTTCCGTGACAACCGTGTCACGCGCGTATGCTCTGCTCTCAAGCGGAAACTTCCGGATTGCCCGTCTCGCGCCTGCGGCTGAGTCGCCTGATCGCGATCGTTTCCGTCCTCGGTATTCATGACGACGGCCTCCCGTCTTTCCTGACAATCCTGACTTTCTGCTGGTGCTCACCGCCAAGCCGCAGTTCGGCAGCCGCGAACAGCCGATCGACGATCAGGAGGTTGCCGTAGGCGCGGTAATTGGCAAGTTCGGTCTTGCCGTCTGAACCGATGATAAAGAGCGGTGGCATCTCGCCTTGCACGATGCCCTGAGGGAATTCGACATAGACCTTGCGGCCGTCGTCATAGACGGCCAGCGGCCGCCACGGCGGGCTGTCGCCTTCAATTGCGTAGCGGGAAATGCGTTGCGCGGGCTCCGGAAGGATGGGTCTCAGAGCGACTGCACGCGATCGTTCGCGCATTGTTTCCGGATAGTACCAGGCAACCGATGGCATGTATGGCCGCTCGCGCGAGCGGAGCTCGATCAGGTAGGTGCGCCGGTCTGTATTGACCACAAGATTGGTCTCGATCGATGCGCGGGTCGGCTTGACGAGGATATGGACCCGGCGCGTATCGCCGCTTCCGCTTTCGGTATCGCCAACGACCCAGCGCACGGTATCTCCGGCGGCGATCGGCCCAGATCCGGTCAGCTGCTCTCCCTCCTCAAGCGCTATATCCGTAATCTGTCCCGGGGCGGCGTAAATCTGATAAAGCGCCCCGGGGCTGTAGGCATAGATCTGCGCTGCGTTGAAATACCCCCGCTTGCGCGGTTCGACCCGGGCTGCGCTGTTCGCCGTCTCAATCCGGCTCACGGGTTCAGGCTCTTCCTTCCCGGCCGCCTTGCCCCCGAGAGCCGGCCTCCAGAGGGGCGGAACGTGTAGCGGTTGCGACTTGTCGTCCGGAGGCGCTGGCGATGCTGGCATCGAAGGAACTTCCGCATCATAGCTGATCTGTGGCGGTATGTAGGTCGCGCACCCACCGAGCGCCGACGAACAAAACAGAAGAGCAGGTAGAAGTGCTCGCTTCGCGGCCAACAGGTCGTACCGACTCGAATTGAACCCACTGCGCACGATAAGATGCTTCGAATAAACGTCAGACGGCGTCTTGGTCACTGACTCAACTCCTTTGACCAGTTGATGGCGCGGACATAGACCCCAAGGGGATTCTTGCGCAGTCGTTCGGCATCGCGCGGCGTCTCGATCACGATCGAGAGAATTGCAGTCCAGCGCTCGGTCGAGCTCAACGAACCGTTGTCGTAGGTGCGTTGAGTCCAGGCGACCCGAAAGCTCTCCGACGACGCGCGAATGACGCTCGAGACATCCACCGAGATTTGGGCCTTCCCCAACTTGGCGAAGGGGTCATTGGTGCGCGCATAATCGTTCAGTGCAGCCGCGCCACGATCCGTCGTAAAATCATAGGCCCGGAGCCAATTCTGGCGCAGAACGATGCCGTCGGCTGGCAGGCCTCTGACGTCCTCAGTGAAGCGCGCCAGATGGTAAGCGATCTGAGCGTCAGTAGGTTGATAGCCGATGTTGGCCGGCGCAACCCTTTGGGCCTGGCCGAGATGATCCACTTCAACCACCCAGGGCGTGATCGAGCCTTGGCTCGATTGCCAAACAAGGCTACCTGCGAGACCAGCCGATAGCATTAAGCAACCGAAGGCCATCAAGCGCCAATTCTTGGCCTGCGCGCGGGCAGATCCAATGCGTTCGTCCCAAACCTGCGCTGCCTTTTGATACGGCGTAACCGGTTCGGGCATGCGCCCGTAATGAACGGAAGGTCGTTTGAACATCGAAAGTTGCCCTTGAGATCAAGTGATGGGTTTCGAGTCGTGCGGTATCCGCCTTTGAGTGGCCCGCGCAGCGGGTGGCGAGGTGCAATGGCTGCGTGTCAGCGCTCTCCTTCAGACAAATCGACGGAAGAGCCGCTGCCACCGTGATCGCCTGAGCGGACCGCGTGGCCGGCCGCCGACGCACCGTGCCGAATGGTCTCGGCAGGCTTCATGCGCCGCGCCCAATCGGGCTGCCCTTCGGCCGAAGTGCTGGTGGCCTGCGCGCCGGCTTGCCCACCTCCACCAGCCGCAGCCGTTGCACGACGCAACGGGCTCATGGCGGCCGAAGCACCGGCTTCCGCGACGCCGGCAATGCCGCCGCTGCGGTAGGCCGCTGATGCTCCGCTCATGGCAGCACCGCCACTACGCGCGGCGCCGGCAATCGCGCCGCCAGCGAGACCAGCGCCGCCCGCGGCAAGTCCCGCGCCCGCCGCAACAATGCCGCCGGCAGCAACGCCTGTTCCAATTGCGGCGCCGGCGCCGAGCTGTGGTCCGCCTGACACAAGGCCGTTTGCGATACCCGGACCGAAGATACCGAGGCCGAGCAAGGAGAGTGCCGCGAGCACCAGGGTCATCGCGTCTTCGATGGTCGGCTGGTCGCCGCCGAAGCCGGTGGTGAATTGAGAGAACAAGGTCGAGCCGATGCCGATGATGACGGCCAGGACCAGGACCTTTATCCCTGAAGAGATGACATTGCCGAGGACCCGCTCTGCTGCGAAGGCAGTCTTGCCAAACAAACCAAAGGGAATGAGCACGAAGCCGGCCAGCGTCGTGAGTTTAAATTCGATCAGCGTGACAAAGAGCTGGATCGCCAGAATGAAGAAGGCAAGCAACACCACGACCCAAGCGAACAGGAGAACGACAATCTGGACGAAATTCTCAAAGAAGCTGATGTAGCCCATGAGGTTGGAGATCGAATCGAGCAACGGTCGGCCGGCGTCGAGTCCGACTTGCGCGATCTTTCCAGGCCGCAGGAAATCGGATGCGGACAGGCTTGCACCCGATGCTTTCAGTCCAAGACCGGCAAAGCTCTCGAAGACGATACGCGCCAGGCCGTTCCAGTTGCCGATGAGGTAGGCGAAGACCCCCACGAAGAGCGTCTTCTTGACGAGGCGCGCGATGATGTCCTCGTCCGTTCCCCAACTCCAGAACAACGCTCCGAGGGTGATGTCGATCGCGGCAAGCGTCGTTGCGAGATATCCGACATCACTCCCCAGCAGCCCGAAGCCGTTGTCGATATAACGCGTGAACGTTTCCAGGAACTGGTCAATGATCCCCGTACCAGTCATGGTTTGCTCGCCTCAGGTGTAGCCAGGTTCGGAGATCCCTGCGGGATACGGCTCTGATCCTTTGGGGCAAGCGTCGAACTGGCCGAGTCATCGTGGGCGGGAGCTACAACGCTGTCTTTCTTGCCAAAGAAGCGGCGCCGGTTTTCGGCCCAAACTTGCTGGCAATGGCGATAACCCGCTGTTTCCTCCGGCGTGACGCCGCGGCAGCGTGCGAGATCGGAGGCGGTTGCATCGGTCGTCTGCCCCGCCTTCGGTGCCGGCGGAGACTCGTCTCCGCTACGCAGTTGAATCGTGCAGGCAGCGACGGCCACTAGGCCGATTGTCGTAAGCAGCGACAGCGCCTTGAATGCCTTTATGTTGGTCATCAGTGAAACATCTGCACGGTGGAGGATTGATAGCCCTGCCCCGGTGTAAGGAACCGCCTGAGTTGTTCTCGTCCTTGATCCTGAGCCGAGGCGCGTTGAGCGGCTTCAAGGCTCTGCGCCCTGCCCTGCGCCACCACGACAGCAGTAAGATCGGCGAGCTGCTGCGCGTTCAGCGCAAGGATCTGATTGCCAGCCTGCGTTGCCTGCAGCGCGCCGCTGGCACCCTGGCTTGACGTTACGAGTGCGGACGTCTGGATACGATTGGTGTCGAGGTTGCCAACGATGCCGGCCTGGACGCGCAGCGCGTCTTGCGTTGCGGCATAGGAATTCTGCCAGCGCGATTGAGCGTTGGAGATCAGCAACTGGTTCGACTGGCTGCCGGTCGCCGGCGCGTAGCTGGTCGAGAACGCACGATCGATCTGCTGGACGTCGTAGGCGATGCGCTGGGCCTGAGCAAGCAACTGCTGAGTCCGCTGGATCGAGGATTGCAGTTGCTGCAGCGACGAATACGGCAGGTTTGCCAGATTCCTTGCCTGATTGAGCAGCATCTGTGCCTCGTTCTGCAGCGAGGTGATCTGATTATTAATCTGCTGGAGCTCCCTCGCGGCCGTCAGGACATTCTGGACGTAGTTGGTGGGATCAAAGACGATCAGCGCCCGTGCGGGCAGCGTAACGCCAAGCAGCAGCGCGAAGGCGGCCGTGGTCGCCAGTAGGCCAAGAGGTCTCATAGCGATTTCTCCAGATTGACGAGATTGGGGATCAGATCTGTCGCCCATGCGACGCCACGGTGCTGGAGCCAGGCCGGCACGAAGCCGTCGGGTCCATGCTCGGCCAGGAGCTGCGCGATGGCAGCCTGGTCTGTCTTGGAAGAGGCTGCGGTGAACGCGAGCGCAACCTCCCCAAGACCGAGTTCGAACATCCGGTTGCCCCGACGCGACTGGCAGTAGTAGTCGCGCTTAGGCGTTGCCCGGCTCAGAAGCTCGATCTGGCGGTCATTGAGGCCGAAGCGGCGATAGATGGCGGTGATCTGCGGCTCGATCGCCCGTTCGTTCGGCAGCAACAGGCGCGTTGGGCAGCTTTCGATGATCGCCGGCGCGATCGCGGAACCATCGATGTCCGAGAGCGACTGGGTGGCGAAGACGACGGACGCGTTCTTCTTCCGGAGCGTCTTCAGCCATTCGCGAAGTTGGCCGGCAAAGTCCTCGTCGTCGAGGGCAAGCCAACCTTCATCGACAATCAGGAGTGTCGGCCGGCCATCGAGACGATCACCAATACGATGGAAAAGGTACGCCAGCACAGACGGCGCTGCAGTCGTTCCGATCAAACCTTCGGTCTCAAACGCCTGGACCGAGGCTTCGCCAAGGCGCTCGAATTCGGCATCAAGCAGGCGACCGGAGGGACCACCAAGACAATAAGGTTGCAGGGCACGTTTCAGAGAGTTCGATTGGAGCAGGACTGACAGGCCCGTCAGGGTGCGCTCCTCCCTCGGCGCCGAAGCGAGAGATGTCAGCGCCGACCACAGGTGATCCTTGACCTCCGGGGTGATCACGACCTTTTCCCGTGCCAGGATCGCGCCGATCCATTCCGTCGCCCATCCGCGCTCGGAAGGATCATCAATCCAGGCCAGCGGCTGCAGGGCGACGGGTTGTTCACTTCCGTCAGACAATGCGCCGCCGAGATCATGCCAATCACCGCCCATGGCGAGGGCGGCCGCGCGAATCGAACCACCGAAATCGAACGCAAAGATTTGAGAGTTCGGGTAACGCCTGAACTGTAGCGCCATCAGCGCGAGCAGCACTGACTTGCCAGCGCCTGTCGGCCCCACCACAAGGGTATGACCGACGTCGCCGACATGGAGTGAGAATCGGAACGGCGTTGATCCCTCGGTCTTGCCGAACAAAAGCGGCGGACCCTTGAAGTGCAGATCCCTCGCCTCGCCCGCCCACACAGCCGACATCGGAATCATGTGAGCGAGGTTGAGGGTCGATACAGGTGGCTGCCGCACGTTCGCATAGACATGCCCCGGCAGACTGCCGAGCCAGGCTTCGACGGCGTTCACCGTCTCGATCATGCAGGTGAAATCGCGGCCCTGAATGACCTTCTCGACCAGCCGCAGCTTTTCGTCGGCAGCATTGGGATCGCTGTCCCAGACCGTAATGGTTGCTGTGACAAAGGCTTGTCCGATCTGATTCGACCCCAGTTCCTGCAACGCCGCGTCGGCGTCGATCGCCTTGTTGTGAGCGTCGGTATCGAGCAGCGTCGACGGCTCGTTGGTCATGACCTCCTTAAGGATGGTGCCGATGGACTTTCGCTTGGCGAACCACTGGCGACGAATCCTGGTCAGAAGCTTGGTGGCGTCGCTCTTGTCGAGCATGATCGCGCGCGTCGACCAGCGATATGAGAATGCCAGACGATTCAGGTCGTCCAGGATTCCCGGGGTCGTCGCGCCCGGAAAGCCGACAATTGTCAGAACCCGAATATTGGCTGCCCCCAACATCGGCTCAAGCCCACCGGTCAGCGGCTGGTCCGCCAACAGCGCATCGATGTACATGGGAATTTCGGGCACGCGAACGCGATGACGCTTGGTCGAAATCGTCGAGTGCAGGTAGGTCAGCGTGTTCTGATCATCGAGCCAGGCGCATTCCGGCATGAACCCTTCAACGAGCTGAAGCACGCGGTTGGTTTGATCGACAAACCCGCGGAGCATCTCGCGAGCGTCGCCCCCAACCGTCCGATCGCGCCCCTCATAGAGCAGTCGCTCCGCCCTGGCCGCTCCCTCCTCTGGCGGCAGATAGAGGAAGGTCAGGAAATAGCTCGACTCGTAGTGCGCACCCGCCTCCTCGAATTGTGCCCTGCGCTCGGCGTCGACCAGCGCAGACGCGACGTCCGGAAAAGTGTTCGGTGGATATGCCCCCGCAAAATGGCGCTGCGCCTCCACGAATACGGCCCAGCCCGATCCCAGGCGACGCAAGGCATTGTTCAAACGGCCGACGACGGCGACAAGTTCGGCCGGCACCGCGCTGTCGAGATCCGGGCCGCGGAATTTCGCCGTCCGTTGGAACGAACCGTCCTTGTTCAGGATGATCCCCTCGTCGGCCAGCGCTGCCCAAGGCAGGAAGTCAGCAAGGCGAGCGTCGGAACGGCGATATTCGGCAAGATTGATCATAACCGGGCGCTCAAGTGTTGAGATGGCTGGGAATGCGCAGATGTCGGCGCACCACATCGACAAAAGCGGGATCACGCTTGGCGGCCCACACGGCAGCCATGTGCCCGATTAACCAGAGGACAAGACCCGCGATCCAGAGCCGCAGTCCGAGTCCAAGGGCTGCCGCAAGCGTGCCGTTGACGATCGCGACCGATCGCGGCGCGCCGCCCATCAGGATTGGCTCAGTGAGCGCGCGGTGAACAGGCACGACAAAACCTGCAACCTGATCGTCCATCAGATCACCACGCCGCCGCCGAAGGAGAAGAACGACAGGAAGAAGCTCGAGGCGGCAAACGCGATCGAAAGACCGAACACGATCTGGATCAGCCTACGGAAACCACCTGACGAATCCCCAAACGCGAGCGTGAGTCCGGTCACAACGATGATGATAACGGCGATGATCTTGGCGACCGGTCCTTCCACCGACTGCAGGATCTGATTGAGCGGCTGCTCCCACGGCATGTTCGAACCGGCAGCCGATGCCGGCGCCGACGCCAAGAGAACCATGCCGGAGGCGGCGAGTAGAGCGGCGTCTCGAAGAGCTCGAAATTGCTGACGCATGTCAGTCTCCTGCTGATGAGATGTTGTAGTCGCCGGCGGCACCAAGCCCGGTGACGACGGCGAGTTCGGCGAGCCGACGGTCAGCACCGCGCCCCGCAAGCACGGCAACGAGGTTGATCGTCTCTGCAATCAGCGCACGCGGAACCGTGATGACGGCTTCCTGGATGAGCTGCTCAAGCCGCCGCAGCGCACCGAGTGCGGTGCCCGCATGAATAGTGCCGATGCCACCGGGATGTCCGGTGCCCCAGGCCTTGAGCAGATCGAGTGCTTCGGCACCGCGGACCTCGCCAACCGGGATACGATCAGGACGCAGTCGCAGCGAGGAGCGCACAAGATCTGACAGCGTCGCCACGCCATCTTTGGTCCGCAGCGCCACCAGATTGGGCGCCTTGCATTGCAGTTCGCGCGTGTCTTCAATCAGAACGACTCGATCGGAGCTCTTAGCCACCTCGGCCAGTAGGGCATTCGTCAGGGTTGTCTTGCCGGTCGACGTCCCGCCCGCGACGAGAATGTTCTTCCGTGCGGCGACCGCGCTCCTCAGGAACTTAGCCTGCTCCGAGGTCATGATCTCCTTGGCGACGTAGTCGTCGAGCGTAAACACGGCGACGGCGGGCTTGCGGATAGCAAAGGCCGGAGCTGCCACGACCGGAGGCAAAAGCCCCTCGAAACGTTCTCCAGTCCCAGGCAGTTCGGCCGAAACTCGCGGCGAACCGGAATGCACCTCCGCACCTACGTGATGCGCCACCAGGCGCACGATGCGCTCCCCGTCTGCCGGCGACAGCGTCTCGCCAGTGTCAATCAGGCCACTCGACAGCCGGTCGATCCACAGCCGCCCATCCGGGTTGAGCATCACCTCGATGATCGCTTCATCTTCGAGGTAGCCGGCAACCGCTGCGCCAAGCGCGCTACGCAGCATTCGCGCGCCGCGCGAATTCGCTTCCGACTGAAAGGATTGGATCGCCAATGTCGCCCCCATCGAATGAGGACCTCCAAAGAGGGTCCTCAGATGGGGATGATTAGAAAAGGCACCGATGGACTTGGCGCAACAAGCGCTTTCGGTAATCGTAGACTGGCGTAGAAAAAGATAGACTGAGAACTGAACTTTTAGGTCTACTCAATCGTATCGCTTCGCCGCGAGTTGCTGCTCACCACTCCGCGTCGTCATCTGCGGGCAGGAGGATGACCGAATTCTCGTACAAGCCAGCTGAGTCGACAGCGTTGGAAACAATAGCTGGCATGAAGAAAGGAATTGATCTCATCCATGAAACAAAGGATCGGCGCCAGGGCAGCGCGAACCAAGCCAACGCTGCGATTTGCAGTGCTACGTTGAGACCGAACGCAACTTGATAAGCTTGGAGGGTCCTATGGCCATCATTTATGGACCATTGTTCCAGGACCAGACCCGTCGCGTATTGGGCCAGAAATGCCCAGCCAAAATGCAAGACGTTCAAGGCCCCGTTAGCGCGACCGGCAAGTTCCGGCGGATAGTAATCCGCTATCACCGCGAAGCTGACCACGGTTGCCGTTCCGACTATCGCGAGAACTGACCAGGGCAAGATGGATGGCAAAGGCACGCGCAGAACCAAGGTTAGCTCCGCTGTGATAAACAGTATTGCGACCACCGCTAATATTGTCTCGGCCCCGAGACCTCTTCGTTTAATGTAATGAACAATCGTACCGAATAGCCAGGCTCCGCCACTAAGTACAATCGACATTATGAACAGCTGTCCTACGAGGCTCGCACGATCGAGACCTTCTACGTCCATCAGCCATGGTGAGGCCCACAATCCCTGCAGAGACCAGGCCGAACCAACGCACGCCGCCGACAGCGGGGCAATACGCCAGAAACGTTTATCGCTGAAAACCGCACTAAGGTTGGCGGACATTGACGGGGTTGAAGGGACAACAGCTCGCTCGGGGACCACGACATAGATGAGCATGGCCGTCGCACCGGTAGCGGCCGCCAGGATCTCAAAGAGTTGCCGCCATCCCATCAAGGTGAGTAGATGCTCGGCGGGAGCCGTGGCGGTTACCGCCCCCAGTGATCCGAGCATCACCATGTAGCCATTAAGCAGGGCAGATCGTTCTCTGGGGAACCAAAGGACTATGGATTTCAGGCCCGCCGTCAAAGCCGCTGCCACGCCCAGCCCGATCATCGCGCGTGCGATCAAGAATGACAGGAAACCCGTGGATACCGCGAACAGTCCAGCGCCCATTGCTGCGAGCAAGAGCAGCGCACTCTGGACGCGACGCGGACCAAAGCGGTCCAGCAAAATGCCAACTGGGATCTGGACCGCCGCGAGAACAAGGAAATAGACCGACGTAAGCAACCCGAGGTCGGCCGTCCCAAGCCCGGTATCCGAACTGAGACGACTGGCAATTAAGGCGTTGATGGTTCGAAACAGATACGAAAGATAGTATCCAGCAGCAAACGGGAAAAATACGCGCCCAGTGAGACGCCATGCCTCTGAAATTTGCATGCTGGCCCTTCTTGCTCCTCAGCTCATTCGAGCCGATAGCGCGTCCAGCTTTTCATGGGCTTTTCTAAATTGCTGCGATCGTGGGCTGGCGTAGAAAAAGAAGGACCGGCGAAATAGTTTATCTACATGGTTCGATCAGGTTTCTTCGGCCGGTTCCTGACGACCGATATCTTCTGGAATCTCGCGCAGAAAGCTTTGCCCCTTTTGTAAGCGGCGCCCGAGTGCCTCGACAAATCCCTCAAACCGTTCCCGGCCCTTTGCCTGCGCTGCAGCCTGCGCATCGTTGGGTAGCGGCGGCGTGATGGTCAGCCAGAAACGGATGAACAGGGCCAAGGTCTCGGCGGTCAACCCGACGTCACGTTCCAGCCGCTGCATCTGGCGGGAAAGCCGATCCAGGCGGCGGGTAAACGCCGCCTCCCGCCTGTCCGCTCCGTCCGGCGACAGAAACGAAGCAACCGCCGCTTCCACAATCGCAGACCGGGAAAGCTTCTTGCGATCGGCGAGCTCCGAGATCTGTTTCCGCAGCTCTGGCGGGAAATAGACGTTCATCCGGTCGCGCATATTGCCTCAGAGCTCCATACCGTCATTCGGGTCCAGGGCGACTTGACGGGCGAAACCGCGCATCTGTTGGCGTATGAGCCGGGATTGACGGACCGCATCCTCGTCATCGTCTAGAACGACAGCAAATTCCTCTGCTGGTGTCGGTTCGGTCGTCTCCTTGGCGATCGCGACGTGATCGGGGAGTTCGGGCTCACGACGGAGTCCGCTGTTCGCCGTGTCTTCCTCGGCTTCCGCAGCTTTGTCAGTTGGACCTGCCGTCGCCTTCAGCGATCCGAGCGCTGACCATCCGTCTGTTCGCAATGATCGGCCGGCCGTCGCCGGATCAGGCGGCGGCAAAACCCGCTCGGTGAACCGCCGATCCTCGTAGTAGCGGACCTTCTTCGCCCGGATCGGCGGCGTACCCGCCACCATGACGATCTCGTCCATCGGCGAAAGTTGCATGACTTCCCCCGGGGTCAAGAGCGGCCTTGCTGTCTCCTGGCGCGAGACCATCAGGTGCCCCAGCCATGGGTTCAACCTATGACCGGCATAGTTCTTCATCGCTCTCATTTCGGTCGCCGTACCGAGCGCGTCGGACACACGCTTCGCTGTCCGCTCGTCATTGGTCGCGAAGCTGACTCGGACGTGGCAGTTGTCGAGGATGGCGTTGTTTGGCCCGTAGGCCTTCTCGATCTGATTGAGCGATTGCGCGATCAAGAAACTCTTGATGCCGTACCCCGCCATGAAGGCAAGCGCGGACTCGAAAAAATCGAGACGCCCGAGTGCGGGGAACTCGTCGAGCATCATCAGAACGCGATGCCGCCGGTCGCGGGCGTGCATATCCTCGGTCAGGCGCCGGCCAATCTGGTTCAGCACCAGGCGGATCAACGGCTTGGTCCGAGAGATGTCGGACGGCGGCACCACGAGGTAGAGCGTCGTCGGGTTCTGATCGGCGATCAGGTCGGCGATCCGCCAATCGCACCGGCACGTCACCCGGGCCACTACTGGATCGCGGTAGAGCCCGAGGAATGACATCGCGGTAGACAGGACGCCGGATCGCTCATTCTCGGATTTGTTGAGGAGCTCGCGGGCGGTCGATGCGACCACAGGATGGGCCCCCTGCTCGCCAAGATGCGCAGTGGTCATCATCGTTTTCAGCGTCGCCTCGATCGGCCGCTTCGGGTCGGACAGAAAGACGGCGACGCCAGCTAAAGTCTTGTCCGCCTCGGCGTAAAGGACGTGGAGGATGGCACCGACCAGGAGCGAATGACTGGTCTTCTCCCAATGGTTGCGCTTATCGAGCGAGCCTTCGGGGTCGACCAGAACATCGGCCACGTTCTGGACGTCGCGAACCTCCCATTCACCGCGCCTCACTTCGAGAAGCGGATTGTAAGCTGAGGACTTCGGGTTGGTCGGATCGAAAAGCAGGACGCGACCATGCCGCGAGCGGAACCCGGCGGTTAGTTGCCAGTTCTCCCCCTTGATGTCGTGAACGATGGCCGAGCCGGGCCAAGCCAACAGCGACGGGACGACGAGACCGACACCCTTGCCGGATCGGGTGGGTGCAAAACACAATACGTGCTCCGGTCCATCATGGCGGAGGTAGTCGCGGTCGACCTTGCCCAGCACCACACCATCCGGACCAAGAAGCCCGGCCGCTCGGACCTCCTCCAGACCAGCCCAGCGCGCCGAACCATAGGTCTCGACGTTCTTGGCTTCACGCGCGCGCCAGACTGACATACCGATCGCTGCCGCGATCGAAACGAAGGTCCCCGACACCGCGATGAAGGCTCCCTCGACAAAAACCTGTGGCGCGTAGGCGTCGTAGACGAACCACCACCAGAAGAAGACGGGCGGGTAATAGATCTTGAAGCCCAACAGCTCGAACCAGGGCCGCCCAAGCTCCGGTTGATAGGCGAGCCGCCAAGCCGTCCACTCGGTTGCTCCCCAGATGGCCAGCCAAACGATCAGGCCGACGACGACCACCTGACCCCAGAGGATTTTGGTTCCGGACATCCCGAACGCCCTTCCAAAACTGAATTGGAGAGATTGCTAGAGGCCGAGGTCGCGCTTCCGACCAAAGCCCCATTCGATGCCGCCGCCATTCTTCACGACGCCGGTGACGTGTTGGCCGAGCCTCCTTTCGAGTTCGCGCGACCAGGGCACAAGCTGGAAGCCAAGCCCATTGTCGATCATGGCGAAGCGTCCCGAGGTGAGCGTCAGCCGCTGGCGATACGTACCCGCCACATGCTCCCCGGAGTCAGGCTTAACGTACGGGAGCCGGGTCTCGGCCGAGACTTTTGCGGCCACCTCGTCCAGTTCACGCCGGCGCAGCGTGTTCAGGAGGTCGCGCTGCAAGATGATGCGTGGGCCCTGCCGCCGCGCCAGGCCCTCCCGGATCAAATGCTCGGTACGGGCTTCCAGCGCTTCGCGGGTCTCGCGGCCGAATCCGCCCATGGCGAGCGGCATGGGGTCCCGTTCAACCAGCCGATGGTCGAGCCAGGTTGCCCCTCGTGCCGTGATCTGGCTACCGAGATCGAGATCGGAGCGTGTCGCGAGAACCAAAGTCGGCCGCGGATCGCCGGCCTGACCGAAGCGTCGGACTTCGACGACGCCGCCGAGCGCCGGTGCCTCGTCGAAAGCATCGAGCCCGCGGAAGCGCACGTAATGCGCGCGCCCGTCCGTTCCGTCGATCAAGGCGTAGGCCTCGCCAGTCAGTTCGTCATGCAATCCACGGTCGACCAGACGTCCGATGATCTGGGGCGTCTCCAGTCCACCCTCGATAACGAAGTCGGCAACGCCGCGCGCTTCCCCACGCTCGGTGAAGGCGCGGTGCATGGTCTTGATGACGTCGCCGCGCATGCCGAGGTCGCGCAAGCTGCGCTCGGCTTCGAGCCCGACCATCCATTCCCCGGGTAGCTCGGATGTGGCAAGGCCCATCTTCTCCAGATGCTGAAGGCGACCGACCATCAGGCGCCGGATCTCGGGATCGGACTTGCCGGGATTCTCTGGGCGAAGATCGATGGAGCCCGTCTCATCTGCCGCCAGCCGGATCTCCCGATCGAGCCGCGTCCATCGTTCCGCGGTGACCTCCCTCTCCAGCGAATTGCGGATCTCGTGCTCCGGCTTTGGACCCAGTTCGATGGCGACCAGTTCCTCGGCGCGTGAGCGCAGGCCCTGGCTGATGTAGTCGCGGGAGATCACGAGATCCGCCCCTTCCTTATCTACGCCACGAACGAGAAGATGGACGTGAGGGTTGTCGGTATTCCAATGATCGACAGCCACCCAGTCGAGTCGCGTTCCAAAGTCGGCTTCCATCTGCTTGGCGAGGTCGCGGGTGAAGGCCTTCAGGTCGGTCATGTCGCCAGCGTCCTCAGGCGAGACGATGAACCTGAAATGATGGCGGTCGTCCTTGCACCGTTCTGCGAAAGCCGCGCCGTCAGCACGGTCGCTGCCGGCATCAAACATCTCGGCCCGCTCACCGCTCCGGGTCACTCCGTCGCGTTTCAGATAAGAGAGATGGGCGGTCAGTGGCGCCGAACGGAAGGCACGCCCTTTGTGACGAACCACGCGCGCCTTCACCACGACGCGCCGGGTCGGGCTGAACAATCTAGCGCGACTAAAGGCGAGCCGGCCGCGGCCAAACGTCGAGCGCCCATAGACCACGGAGCGTCTGCCAGCCGCAGCCTGCCCCGAAGTGTGACCGGCTTTCTTCGCGGCACGTAGCACCTGGTTGATGAAGCTCTTTTGCTTCGGCGCACGGGTACTGCGGATGCGCCCAGGCCGAATGCGCAGGTTACTGTCGCGCACGCTCACGGAAGGGCCTCCCAACGATCAAAAGCGCCTACAGTGCCGAAAACGCCTTTGATTGCATTCGTCAAAATGCAAGGCGCGGCACGCGCCCCGACCGACCGGCACGCCGGCACCCAAGCCATGTCAATGGCTTGCGGTTCGGCCGGCGAGCCCCTTTTATCTCGCCGTCCAGCTGTCGTGCTTGTGCGCTCTCCTCGCTCTTTCGCCAATTGCTCGCTGTAGCACGCCATGGCTTGCGAACCTGCCGATATGGTCATTGCGATCCTCCCGCCTTCGACCCAGGGACGAACACACCAATAGGCCGGGGGACCATGGGCGAGACATCGTGCACCGAGATTGCAGCCTTGGCGCCACTCGAAGGCATGAGCTCTGCCGATCGATCGCGCATTCTCGTCAGATCAACCCATGCGACGAACAACGTTTCAGCCGTCGATGGATGCCTGTCGGCGGTCCTCGTCGCAGGCAATTCGATGCCAAGCAGAGCTGCAAGCTTTGCCACATACGCTTGCGTCTCGGCTGGCAAAGCGTCGCCCGCAAGAAGAGCTTCATAGCGAGATGGTCCCGCGTTGTACGCCGCAAACATACCGGGCGAGCCATAGCGATCGAGCAATTCACGCAGATACGCAGCCCCAGCCAGAATGTTGTCGTGTGGATCGTAAGGATTGCTGCCTAGACTATAGCGCTTGCGAAGTTCCCCCCAGGTCGCCGGCATGATTTGCATCAGGCCAATTGCGCCCTTGGGCGATCTGGCATGCACGTCTCCCGCGCTTTCGACGCTCAGCACCGAACGTATCCATGCTGACGGGATCGCAAAGCGTTGTGCGGCTTCGTCGATGAAGCCCGCGAACGGGTGTGTGCCCTGACGGATCGCTGGAAATGCGATCGGCCCGTCCTCAGCTGAAGCAGCATTGCCCGATGCGGTCAGAAGGAGCACCAGGGGCACCACACGCGCGACGGATCGAGCCAAGCAGGCCACCGTGCTCGCGCCCGTCCAGGGTAAAGCTGCTTCGTGCCGGCCGCTCGGCCGGCCTTGACCACCCCTGCGCGCGTCGACCTTGATATCGATCGGAACGGGGGAATGGTCCCGCAATGGACCGAACAAAGGAATGGCGGCGATGTGAACACGTGGAACACGCACGCTCATTCCTCCCGTGTCCAGACTGGGAACGCACGTCCGATTACGGCGGAAGCCGGGATAAATCCAAAATATCGACCGTCCAGGGAGTCGCTGGACTGCCAGTTCATCAGAAAGAGTTCGTCTTTGCCGACGACGCGACAGCCCTGCCATTTCGGCAGCGGCCGACCACGTCCGTCGCGATCGCGGGCCTCGCCGACTGTAATGTCATCAACCGAAATCGTGAGGCCGGATCTGCAGACAGTCTGTCCGGGCAGCGCGAGCACCCGTTTAAGCATTGGGACGCCGATGGGCAGATAGCCGTTAAGGTCGAGGAAGGTCGCAAGCGGCTCTGGCGGCTGAACGGCGACCAGTTCGGTAACCTGGAAGCCCGTTGCCGGTCGTAAACGATAAAGACCGGTTGGCACGCTCGTCGATGCATTCCAGATGTAGAGAGGAAGCGGCTCCAGGGCGGTAGCCCCGACCAGCGCAGCGGCGACCCCAAACGTCGTTGTCAACGTCATCATGCGGCGTCTCATCGCGTCACTCTCCGGCGATGGAGCCATGCCTGGTGGCGGGTTTTCGTGTAGGGACGCGGGTTTTCATTGACGGATAGGCGGTTGTGGACGTGATGCCAGTGATCTGGAGCGACGTCGGCGGGATCGATGCTGAGCGCCTCGACTGCGTCGATCATCTGCAGCACGCGTTCGACCTTTGGCCAGCCGGAGAGCCGCAGCAAAATTTCTCCGCCGGGCTTCACATAGGGCACAGTCGAGCAGCGTTGTCCCGGCGCGACCGAGCGCAAGATGTCGATCCGCGAAATGATCGTACCGAAGTCGTTGGAGGTCCAACGGACAAATGCAAAGATGCTGTCAGGCGCGAATGATAGGACGCGCCGATGACGATCAATCTTCCGTTCCTCGACGATACGACCGAACCGAATGCGGTTTTCGATTCGCTTTTCGAGCCACAGCAGTTCCACTTCGGTGAGATCGCTCATGCTGCCGCTCCCCAACGATCGAGCTGGGAGCCGTATGCTTTGAGCGTCGTTAAGCACGCGTGACACTCCTGAAGGTTAGCAGGACTGGCGCCGCGGCGTTGCCAGTCACGTCTCATGCAAGTCGTGGTCTGATCCGCTAGACGAAATCCGGAGCATTTCCGGGTAATCGGGGTGCTGACTTGTGCCCCCTCGCCGGCCGCATTGCGGCGGCGGCGCCTCGCAATGATTCGCGAATGGAGCGCGCGGCGCGCGGCGTCGATCGACGGTGAAAGCGAACGGCGGACTTCTATCCAGGTCCTGACGCCTCGCTGGAGGCGACGAACATTTGCGCGGTGGATGGTGACGGCAAGCTCGTCCGGGGGACGACACTTGAGACGGCCCCTGACGCAATCGAGCTGGTCCTGGCAGAGTGAGGAATCCACCTCAAGCGCGTCGACCTGGAAACGTTCTCGTACAGCGCATGGCTGTTCACGGCGCTCGTCCAAAGGCGCCTCCCCGCGCTTTGCATCGAGACGCGCCATGCCGAGGCGGCGCTGAACGCGACCTACCGGAACGACACCAAAGATATTGCGCAGATGATGCGGACCGGCTGGTTCCGCGCAGTCCACGTCAGGCCGGAGAGCGTGCAAACGTTGCGGGCGCTGCGGGTCGGGCGGACGGCGCTGCTCGGCAAGCTGCTGGATATGGTGAACGCGATCCGCGACTCGTTGCGCACGTTCGGGCTCAAGGTCGGCGACGTATCGGCAGGCCGTCTTGAAGCCATCAAGCATTGCGCTTGTTAGCCTGACCGCCCATTCTCCAGATTCCGGCATGTGGTGGCTTTGGTGCCAACCACGCATGTCGCCGAGTTCTCCTCGACGAGCGAGCTGCCGCAAGGGAACACAAGGAGTGTAATACGGTGACCCCGACCTAGGCGTTCGCGCGGTACTACGCGCGACCGCATCTGTAGGTTCGAGAAACGAGTTGCATTGCAAGAAAGCGTGGCGCGTGGGAGAGCAAGTGCAAGAGGCATCGCTGCAGGCGTGGCCTGCTTGTTGATAAAACGTTGGGGTCAGTAGGTTAGTGAAGTGAGCGCGCTCGTAAAGCGCGGAGAAGCAAACAATTAAGCTCAATTTCGGACCTCGACAGCAGGAGGATTGGGTTCCCGATGGCACGAGGGTCGCGGTCCTCGATAGCACGAGCTGATTCACAGATTGTTCTCCGAATTTGGAATAAGACCGCGCATGCGCAGGCACGCCGTGAAGGGACCACCAAGCTTCGGTACGAAGTTCAGCCGCTCGGTACCGTTCGGATCGCGCGTGAACACAAGCTGATAGCCGGGCAATGTCTGGCGTTGGACGATCTGACAGACGGCGTCGGCCAAGTGCTTGAGCGGCGAGAGAATGCCGGACTTGGCATGGAGATCCACAAAGGTCGGGAAGCTCGAGCCGCCGTGGTGGCGCCCACCGTGCTTGCGCATGAGCGAGTAAAGGCGATGGTCGATTCCGCCTGTCAGGTTGAAATAGGGTGCGACGGATCGTCAGCACGAGCCTGTGATCAACCACACCCGTATAGAACCAATCAGGCAGGATCAGCTCGAGACCAAATGAACGCCCGTTGACATCGACCGTCTCCTTCCATTCGTTGATCCAGGAGCAACGATGCGGTCGCCATTCTGTCGGCTGGCGGATCGGAGTTTGCACTGTCATTGATTGCGGTCTGTCGAGCCCGGTCTTTAGCCGGCCATATTCCCGCGCGCTGGTGTCGCGAGCGACAAAGGTCGAAATCTCGTAACGCGTTGCAGCCATCAGGCGCGACGTTTTCAAACCGGTGTCACGGGCTTCGACGATTTGGCGCACGGCCCAGATCGGCACATCTGCATCCGAAATGGCCGCCATGCCGTGTTTCCGCATGGCTTCGACGCGAATTACGATCGTGCCGGCACAGAAATCGATTGGCACGATGCGATTTGTCTTTGCGCGTGAGAAGAAAGGATAAGCCACGAGATCCTGCGCATCGCGCGGCGCGAGATTGGCAGGATGGGCGCGAAACGGGGCAAGCTGCTCGCGCTCTGAACGGCGGCGGTGCGCCGAGGATTTGCTAATGGACATTGCTTAGCGCCGCTCTTTACCTGCATAAGGAATTGGCGCATGCCGTTTTGCGGGCAGTACGGTGCCGGTACCGGGATCGGAAGTCGATTTCTTCTTGCCCAGTTCGGCCCAGGCTGTCAGGTCAGCTACCGAGTAGACCACACGCCCACCGATCTTGTGATATTCCGGGCCGGTTCCGTACGTTCGATGTTTCTCCAAAGTGCGGCCAGACAAACTCAAAAAGCGCGCGGCTTCGGACGTTCGTAGGTAACGCGGCGTCTTACCCGCGTTCGGATCGGACATTTGAAAAGCTCCGTGATCGTCTGGAGCGCGAACGAGGTTCGCCGCGCGTCGACGGCCACCATCGCGGAGTAGCAGCGCTTAGGGGGATGCCGAAGATGACGGAGTGATTTTCGATACCCCTACGGAAGGCCTATTCGTCCTCGCGCCCGGGCCACAGAAGCTTGCGATAGAAGCCGCCCACCAGCGATTGCGCGGGCGAGCGCGCGGATAGCAGAGCTCGGGCGCTTGCCCCTGCTATTTGGACGATTGATCCCAAGCTTGAGCTTTGCGCGCGGCCGTTCATCGTGCGCCAGAGTAACTGGGCTACATATGCCCGTTAGTCGCCATCAAACGTCAACTCGGCTGCGTATGACGAACCGACTACCTGCGGCTCCCTGGACCAGATGCGGTGCTCCACCGAATCGACGCGCAGAACCGCAGTCCACTCATTGGGCGCGACGCACCTGCCCGGCCGCAAGATCGAACCGTAGCCGAGACGCTGAACTTGCGAGAAATGCGGCTGCTGCGATCAAGATCGGCCGCACTCATAGCGTCGCCGTAGCCGGTAGAATCGTTCGACAACAATAGGAACGATCGCTCGCTCAGCTCCCGTATAGCGCTGGATTCAAGGAAATCATGGCTGAAAATCCGCGTCGGAAACCCGACGATCTACTTATTACGCAGGAGGAGCGAGCGGGTTTAAGCCGCCAAAGCACTGCGATCTCTCAGCAAGCACTACCGTGCTCGGACAGATTGCTGAAGCGTCGGGATCGAACCGGGGGCCTGCTCAAGAGCGCCGCGCGGCCTGGCAATCGTAAGCCGCCTCAGTCCAGTTGCGAAGCGCCCCGCCAGGTGGCGGGGCGCAGCACTCGGCTCAACTCACTCGCCGTTCTTGCGCGGCCGCGACCACAGCAGCGTGTAGCCCTCGCCACCTTCGTCGTCGAACAGGTTGGCGTAGATCGGTGCGTTGAAGGAGGGATCGTCGAGCTTGAGCGAGAGGTAATCGCGGCCCTCCTCGGAGCGCTTCGACCAGGCGGCCCCGATCTCGGCCCGGCCCACATAGATGCGGTGGCTCGGAGCGTTGTCGTTGGAGCGGTTGGTCTCGGCGACGATACGGACGCCCCTGGCTTGCAGACTCAGGGTGACGATCTCGCCCTGGAAATCGTTGCCGACCTTCTTGAAAGAACCGATGTTAGCCATGTCACTTCTCCTGTTGTGTTTCGAGCCCGCGACCACCGCGGCCTCGATGGCGATCTAGAGGCCGGGGACGATCGGCGACGCACCCCTCGCGGGCCGGAGCGCAGCGGAGGACGCCGTTGTGGCGACTTTCTTGTCTCGCGAGGAATGGGCTTTAGCCCAGGGGAAGAAAGTCGCATCAACGGCGTTGCGGCTCAGACGATCGAGGCGAAGCCGGTCTTCGGCCAGATCAAGCCATCAAGGAGGCCACGTGCGTCCGCGTGCTGAACCGCAATCTCAAGGAGGAGACTGGCGAATCTCGGTTGAGCTGCACAAGATGTCGGAACGATTCAGCGAAGAGAAAGAAACAATCTGCCGCGAAGGGCGGTATCGTCCATGAAAGAACATCGAGAACACGCCGCGCGCCACCGCGACCACGTGGGCCGGGCCGAGATCGCCAGCCTGGTCGAAGCGCTCCGAAGAGGGCCGCGATTACCTCTCGCTCCAGGTCCCTTGACCCACATTCAATATGCCGATCCAGGCGAACCCGTTCGACGAGGACGCTGACGAAGGATCATCCCTCGCGCGCGGCGGCCGCAAGAACGGTTGAGACGGTTGCTCCACCAGCCTAGCCGGCTCGAACAGGCGGGCCTCTGCGAGCAAGAACCGTCAAGCGCGTCCACGTCGTGCCGCCAATGCAAAACGCGCCCAAACAGGCGAAGGCCTCACGCCAGGCCAGCGACGGCACCGCGATCTGGGACAGGGCGAACACCACATTGTAGCCGGCGATGGCAGCTGGAACGGCGAATATGGTCGCGATCACGAGGCGCAGAGCCAGCGATCGGGTAACAGCGAAGGCGACGTCACCGGCGGCAAGTGTCAGCGCG
The DNA here is from genome assembly GCF_054063355.1 of Bradyrhizobium sp. USDA 4502. Classification (NCBI taxonomy): domain Bacteria; kingdom Pseudomonadati; phylum Pseudomonadota; class Alphaproteobacteria; order Hyphomicrobiales; family Nitrobacteraceae; genus Bradyrhizobium; species Bradyrhizobium sp. USDA 4502. The sequence continues at coordinate 811,513 of NZ_JBSSGF010000001.1, read as the reverse complement.
CCGGCCACACTTCCGACGAGCAGCGCGCCGATGACGCCGGCGCCACCGTGGAACGCTATCATCCCGCAAATGAGTGCGACGAAAAACGACAAGGCATGCACTGCCAGCACGAACATCGCCCAGCAGAACAAGCCGATGCCGAGCGCATTGAGAACAAGCCCAAGGGCGGGCATGGTGGCGGCTCCATTTGCATGGATTTGCAAGTCGCGCCTTCCACCACCACCATGGCGCAACTTCGGATATAAAGTCTGAACGAGGCGGAGTTGCGGCGCGCACAACTCCGCTTTGATGGTAGGAGACAAGAAGACTGCGCTCACGCGCCGCCGAACCTCCAAACGGGGATGCCGAAACGCTTCGCCTTGTCGGCGAGGTTGTCCTGGATCCCTGAACCCGGAAAGTGCATGACGCCGATCGGTAACAGTTCGAGCATGGCGTCATTGCGCTTGAAGGGTGCCGCCTTGGCGTGCTTCGTCCAGTCGGGCTTGAAAGCGATCTGGGGCACCTTGCGACTGGTCGCCCATTTGGAGGCGATCAGTTCGGCCCCTTTGGGCGAGCCGCCATGGAGCAGGACCATGTCGGGATGCTTGGCATGAACCTTGTCGAGGCGATCCCAGATGAGGCGATGGTCGTTGAAGTCGAGCCCGCCGGTGAGTGCGATCTTCACTCCATGCGGCAACATGACCTCGGTCTCGGAACGATGCTTGGCGGCGATGAAGTCGCGGGAGTCGATCATCGCTGCGGTGAGCGTGCGGTGGTTGACCAACGAGCCCGATCGAGGACGCCAGGACGAACCGGTGTGGACCTCAAATCGTTCGATCGCGTGGTCGCGGAAGAGTTCCAGGCAATTTCTGCGCTCGATCAGCGTGATGCCCTCCGCGGTCAGGCGCTCGAGCTCAACCGATCGCACCTCGGACCCGTTCTGCTCTCGCTGGCTCTTGTGCTGCGCTTGTTCATTGTCGTCGAGCTGGCGTTCCATGCGCTCGACGGCACGATGAAACAGGTTGACAGTCGACCAAAGGAGCTCGTCGAGGTCCGGCTCAAGCCGCGTACCGCTCAGAGTGGCAACCAAGGCGTCAAACAGATCGACGACGGCGCCGGCGATCATCTTGCCCTCGGGAAGAGGTCTTGGATCTGGCCGGTCGTCGAAGGGACGATAGCCGAAGAGCTGCAATTCGCTCAGGACGTGGTCGGTCGGAGACTGTGCCGGTTCGATGTCGTCATGGTCGGTCATGGGAAGAGGTCCTTTGCCGGGTTGGCCGCGCCCATCGCGGCCTTCGTAGCGATCACTCAGACGGCGGGCGGAACGGGCCGGCACCCGTAAGCGGCTCGTCCGCCGAAGCCCGGCAGGGCGTAGGCGGAAGCGTCAGGGCCGAAGCGGCAGCGGAGGATGGCGGAGGCCGGCTATTTTGCTTCGCGATGCAAAGCGCGCCGATCGGATCACTGGCGTACCTTCCCCATCGCCTGCGCGCGGCGGAAAATAGCCGGACGCAGCCATTGCCGGACCGGACCGCTTGCCGTCCGATCGCGCTCTAGAAGGCCGTGGTCGCGTGCTCTTCCGGCATTGGCCTAATCTACGACTGACCCATCGCGATCGATCGATGGATAGCGGCTTATTCAGCGGCCAGCGTGGGCGAATGGAGGAAGCGGTCGACGTCTTCTGGTACGAGTTGAAGCCGCAACACTGCTCGGAGGGCCTCACGGCCGAAGATGTGCAGATCTTCATTGAAGTCGCCCAGCCGAGGCGACAATGCGATCGCTTCAACGCCGGCATCTGCCGCGCGCTGGGTGAGGATAGCCTGTACGGCATCTCCGGCGGCATCGGCGTCGCGGGCGATGTAGAGGCGACGTAGCCCGGACGGCAGCAACATGGCCGAAAGGTGATTGGCCGACAACGCGGCGGTCATCGGCAAGGTCGGCAGTACGTAACGCAGCGACAGCATGGTCTCGATGCCCTCGCCGGCAGCGAGCACGTCGTCCACCCGGCCGAAACGCACGGCATTGCCGAGCAGGTCGCCCATCGCCCGTCGTGGCGTGTCGATCGGAGCTTTGCCGAGCCGGACGCGATCAAAGCCGTCTGGATCGAGCCATGTGCGATGCACGCCGGAGATCCGTCCATCGAGATCCGTGACGCGGGCTATCATCGCTGGCCATGTTTCGGTCGGCAAATGCTCGTCCGGTCGATAATAACAGCGTGGGTGGAAGCGCAAACTGTCGCCATGGTGGATGCGGGCTATTCCGCGACGCTGCAAATAAGCTTCGACCATCGTGCCGTCGATTGGGCTGGACATGGCAAAGAGGCGACGGGCGGCTTCCTGCGATCCGGCCGGCACTGCTGGACCAACGAATTCCGGGGTGGGTTGCTGTTCAGAACGAGGCAGCTTCAGAAAGCGTCTCGCCTCCCCGGTCACTTCGCGAAAGTCTCGCAAGGCCAGACTTTCGCGGATGACATCGAGGAGGTCACCATGTTCTCCGGTCGCGGCATCGCTCCACTTACCGGCGGGACCTTTCGGCGACTGCTGCAGCCGTACGAACAACGAACCGCCCGGCGCGTTGTGGACGTCGCCGACCACCCAATACCGTCCCACCCGCTTGCCATTGGAGAGATAGTGCCTGCATACCGCCTCGGCCTCTCGCGCGAGGCGGCGTGCCAATTCAGAGGCATCGCGCGGCATCACGCGGCCTCCCGCCCACCAATGCGCGCAACCGGATAGCTGTCGAGCACCTTCGACAGGATCTCGACGCCGCTTGCGTCCGCGGGCACAAACATCCGCAGCTTCCAGGAGATGATCTCGCCAAAGAGCCCATAAGCCCGCAGACGATCGCGCATGGTGTCGTTGAATCCGACAGCTCGATGCGGGCTGCGCCCATCACCCGCACACGGCGAAGCTTCAGCCCCTCCGCAAGATCGAGGACGATCTGTCCCTCCATCAGCGCGGCAAAGGCGGCGTCCGGCGCCATCGAAGGCGCATCAGCGGCAAGGACGTTCGCGACCCAGGCGGCGGAGACCTTGCGGCCGATGATGCGTTCGCCCGCATCGGTCTGGAGACGATAGACGCGGGTCGATTCGTTCGGCAGCCGCTTCCAGATGGGTAGTAGCAAGCCCGCCACGATGTGGATCGTACTTTCCGTGAACTCCGGTACCTCGGCGAGTTCCATAAGCCAGGCGGCGGCAAAGCGTTCCCGATCCGCTTCGGCCCAATGGCTTTCCGCCATCATGTCGAGGGCGACGCTGTGCTGCTCCATCGGCCGTACCAGGCGGATGCGCCGCTCGATCTCGCCATCGTCGAGCATGAAACTCGGGGCCGGAAGCTGCACGGCAGCACGGCCCGAGCGCTCATTGAGCAACAGGATCGCGTGATGGTCGGAACGGCGAGCCAGGGCGTCATCGAGACCGATGGGATGATTGCGCTGGCGCTGGACGATGGTGAGCAGCCGGGTCTCCGCACCAGTCCCGGGGTGGGTGTAGATCGTCCGCCGGTCGGTGACGACAAAACTCTCGGCGCGGAGCGTTTCCAGTCCAATGTCGTAGGTGCCGGAGCTAACCGCGCCCTCGATCCGAGCAGTCAAAAGCTGATCGAAGGCGGTGAACAGAATGTTCTGTAGGTCGATGGTGAGCGCCAGCAAGCGATTGAGGAACGTCGTGATCGGCGGCAGGTCGTCCCTCAGCCCATTGGCATCAGTCAGCTTCAGGCCGGTCGCATCCTCAAATCTCGCGAGCGAGCAGCCGTCGACCTTGCCTCGCAAGAGCAGGACATAGAGTTGACGCAAGGCATCACGCCCGTACTGGCTTTCGAGATTATCCTCTGGCCGGAACAGGCCCTGCCCTCCGGTCTGGCGCTGACCGCGCGTGATGGCACCCAGTGTGTCGAGCCGGCGGGCAATGGTGCTGAGAAAGCGCTTTTCGGCCTTCACGTCGGTCGCGATGGGACGGAACAGCGGCGGCTGCGCCTGATTGGTACGGTTGGTCCGGCCAAGCCCCTGGATCGCGGCATCGGCCTTCCAGCCGGGCTCGAGCAGGTAATGGACCCGCAACCGTCGATTCCGGGCTGACAGTTCGGCGTGGTAGCTCCTTCCCGTGCCGCCTGCATCGGAGAACACGAGGATGCGCTTGACGTCATCCATGAAGGCCGAGGTCTCGGCTAGGTTGGCCGAGCCGGCTCGGTTTTCCACCACTAGCCTGCCCCTCTTGCGAACGATGCGGCGCGAGCGACCGGTCACTTCCGCGACCATGTCCGTGCCAAAGCGCTGGATGACCTGATCCAATGCGCCGGGTACCGGCGGTAGCGATGCGAGCTTCTCGATGAGGCGGCCGCGGCGCGCAACAGCCTCCCGGCTCTCGACCGGTTGGCCGTCACGATAGACAGGCCGGGAGCAGGGGTTGCCCTCCGAGTCGGTAAAAGGCTCGTAGAGCTGAACCGGGAAGGAATGGGCGAGATAGTCGAGCACATATTCGCGAGGCGTGATGTCGACCTGGACGTCGCCCCACTCCTCGGTCGGAATCTCCGCGAGCCGACGCTCCATCAGCGCTTCGCCCGTTGACACGATCTGGATCACGGCGGCATGGCCGGCGTCGAGATCGCGCTCGATCGACCGGATCAGCGAAGGGGTCTTCATCGAGGTCAACAGATGCCCGAAGAAGCGCTGCTTGGCGCTTTCGAAGGCGGATCGCGCCGCAGATTTTGCCTGCGTGTTCAGCGTCCTGGTTTCGCCGGTTATGTTGGCGGCCCGCATCGCCGCGTCGAGATTGTTATGAATGACGCTGAACGCGCCAGCATAGGCATCGTAGATGCGAACCTGCTCCGGCGTCAGCTTGTGCTCGACCAGCTCGTACTCGACGCCCTCATAGGAAAGCGAGCGGGCGGAGTAGAGACCGAGCGCTTTAAGATCACGCGCCAGCACCTCCATGGCCGCCACCCCGCCCTCCTCGATCGCCTCGACGAACTCGGCGCGCGTGCCGAACGGAAAGTCGGCGCCGCCCCAAAGGCCGAGGCGTTGGGCATAAGCAAGGTTGTGCACCGTGGTGGCGCCCGTCGCCGACACATAGACCACGCGAGCATTCGGCAAGGCGTGCTGGAGCCTCAGCCCGGCGCGCCCCTGCTGAGAGGCCGCCTGGTCGCCGCGCTCGCCTTTGCCCCCGACCGCATTCTGCATGGCGTGGCTCTCGTCGAAGACGATCACTCCGTCGAAGTCGGAGCCCAACCATTCGACGATCTGCCTGACGCGCGAAAGCTTCTCGCCACGCTCGTCGGTGCGTAGCGTGGCATAGGTGGTAAATAGGATGCCCTCCGAAAGCCGGATCGCCGTGCCCTGGCGAAACCGCGACAGGGGCGTAACCAGCAGGCGCTCCATGCCGAGCGCCGACCAGTCGCGCTGCGCATCCTCGATCAGCTTGTCGGATTTGCTGATCCAGACCGCCCGGCGGCGGCCCTTGAGCCAATTGTCGAGCAGGATCCCGGCGACCTGCCGTCCCTTGCCCGCACCGGTGCCATCGCCCAAGAACCAGCCGCGACGGAAGCGGACCGCGTTCTGAGCGCCCTCGCAGGCGGCGGCCACGACATCAAATGTCGCGTCGACCGTCCAGAAGCCTACCAGCAACTCGCTGTGTGCTTCGCCAGCATAAATGACGCTCTCGAGCTGGGCGTCCGACAGAAGTCCATCTGTTACCACACGCGACGGCAGGTGCGGACGATAGGTCGGCTTCGGCGGCGCGACGGACGCCATCGCCGCGGACTGCACGAGTTCGGTCGGATGCGGGCACGATCCAGGAATAAGGATCGACTGCAACCCGTATGTCTCATAAAGGGCATCGGTCAGTCGGGCTTTTTCCGGCGGCGACCACTCGGCTGTCGCGTAGTCGAGCTCCAAGCCTTCTGGCGCCGCGCTTCCCGAGGTGGACGGTGAACACAGTGCAGCGGCGGCGCTCGATTTCGACTTGGCGGAATGACGGATAAGGTCGGCCGCTACCGACGTCGCGATGGGCAGCCTGGGAGGCACATGCTGGGTCACCCAGTCAAGCAAGGTCCCGACATGGCTCGCCCTGCCCAATGAAGCTGGAAAGGCCTTCGGATCAACCGCCGCCAGCTTGTCGACCACAAGCAGCCTTGTGTCCGTTTGTGTTCCATGCCTAGCGTACACGGCGCCGTCAATGGCGGCAGAAAACGCCACCCGACCGCGTTCCTGGAGACGAACAAAGGCTTCCGTCCATGCCGGATTCTCCGGCGCGAGGCTGGCGCCAACGATCGCGACAAGACGCCCGCCGTCGCAAAGCCGTGCCAAGGCCGAGGTGATGTGCCGGAGGGCCGCGTCCGGCATCGGTCGTTCGACATTCGCCAGCGCCGAGAACGGCGGGTTCATCAAGACGACGCTCGGGGCGACGCTCGCATCGAGATGGTCATCGATTTGGGCGGCGTCGAAGCGGGTGACTTTAAGATTGGCGAACAGATGATCGAGCAATGTCGCGCGCGCCTCGGCCAACTCGTTCAACACCAAGGCGCCGCCCGAAAGCTCGGCAAAGATAGCGAGCAAGTCCGTCCCCGCAGAGGGCTCGAGAACGCGATCGGCGGGCGTCACGTCCGCCGCCGTAGATGCGACAAAGCCGAGCGAAATCGGCGTCGAGAATTGTTGGAGTGCCTGGCTATGCTCGGAACGCCGCGTATGGGTCGGCAGACCGCTCGCGATCCTCGCGAGCATCGGCAGCATGGCGGCCGTCGAGCCAGCCCGGGCGCGCATGGCCGGTCCGAACTTGCGAAGGAATAGAACGGTCGCCGCCTCGCAGACGTCATAGGCGGTCTTCCAGTTCCAGGCGCCGGCCGCGTCCGAGCCGGCGAACGCCGCCGCCATGGCACTGCGCAGGACGGCGGCATCGATGCGACGGCCGCGTTCGAGCTCGGACAGGAGATTCTGTGCGGCACGGAGGGCGGCGGAGGTGAGACTTGCAGCGGCACGCATCGAGAGCGGCGCGGCGGCGGCGCCGCCGGCGAGAGATTCGGTCATGTCAGTGTCTTTCGGAGAGCGGGGATGGGGCGAGCCGGCTGGCGCTCTCTCTGGACCGTGCCGGCTCAAACCCGTCCCGGCCGCTCTTTGCCTCTCATGACCCGGCCGACCCTCACGGCGAGCCCAAAACCCTCGGCCCGCCGAACAAGGCGAAATGCACTGCCGGCACGGCGTGGGCTGACCCGCCGGCCTCACGGCGTGACCTGAGCGATGAACTCCTCGAGGAGATCGTTGGTGGACTTGCCGAGGATTTGATTGGCCGAGATCACAACGACCGCGCCGCCAAAACCATCGGCACGCATCCACTAACAAGCAAAGGAGGAAACGGCCGATACATGCTCCGGCGTCAGCGAGCGCCGCACGATGTCCTGAACGATGAATTCCCGCTCATTGGAAAGCCGAAAGCCCGGCACGAAGCCGGGCGCGGGATGAGGATTGCGATGGAAGGCGTGCGGGACGGCCTCAGGCCGTCCCGCGATAGCTTCATTCGGCGGCATCGAGCTGTGGTTCGGCGTCGTCGTCGCCCCCGTCCTCCTGCCCTTGGTTGGCGAGGAATTCGGGGAGCGGGCCAGCCTCCGCCTCCTGTTCCGTTGACGCGGCGGTGGCGTCGACAAGACGCAGGAGCTCCGGCAACCAGCCCGAACCATCGAGAAGACGCTCGGCCTCCTTGGCCATGTCGGTCTTCTTCAGGTGATCGATCAATTGCGCGGACGATTCACCTCGTGCCTCCCGCACCGCCTCCAGAATACGAGGCTTGGTGACGCGGCCGAGATAATTATCGACTGTCGGTCTCCAGCCGGATTGAACCATGTCGAGGCCGACGGCGCGTGCCAGCACATCGGCCTGGCGGAGCCGAGAGCTGAGGCCGTCGGCGGAGACACGGCCCTGATTGTAACGGTTGGCCGGCTCATGGACGGCGTTGACCGCAAATGACGCACAGTGAGCGAACAGGGATGCCTGTGCGGCACCGTCAAGGACCGTGAGCGCATCCCACAGGTCGTTCTCGCTCTTGGGCAGCTGCGCCCTCCAGGACTCGTGCCGGGCCTCAACGGCCTTGGCAGACGCGCTTTCCCTGAGCCCGGGGGCTTGAGCGGGAAAGGTCGGCGTGCGCAGTCCGATCTCCAGACACGTGCCGGACGATCCGTCACGGTAAAAGGCCGTCAGCACGAAATTGTGCAGCACCGCCTGGAACGCGATTGCCGGATTTTCTGCCAGCGCATTGCGCAATGCCAACGTACGATGCGCCGTCAGTTCGGTGATGAGCCGATCCGGCAATGGCCGTGCCACATCCTCATCGCCCTCCTCCGGCTCGCTCGATTCACCGGCGAGCGAAATCGTCGTGCGCTGAACGGACGCGCCGGGCTCCTGCCCTTGGGTCAAGGATGCATCGATACCTCGTTCGCCTTCGTCGACCACAGACGCCTCGTCCTCCGGTCGGAGATAACCCCGATTGACCGAAAGCCGCCCTTCGCCATCGATGCTGACGAAGACGCCCGCCCTGGCCATCTGGTCCGGCTCGAAGACGCCCGGCCGGTCGTTGAACGCTTCGAGCGTCTGCTCGAGTTCGCCGAGCCGCGCGTCCACCTCCTCGGGCAGTTCGTCCGCGCCTTCAAATCTCGTCTGAAGCACGTCGTATTCGGCCTGGAGAGCATCGAAGCGCGCCTGCTCCTCGGCGTTGAGAGCCTCCGGATCTGAGTCGAGCCGACGGAGGCCGTGGTCATGGCCGTAGGGAAAGCTGGCGGCGGTGACCTCGATCCACTTCCAGCCTTCGGCGGCGATCGTCTCGGCATCTGTCCGCAACTTCTCAGCCACCAGACGCTCCAGCAAAGCGACGTCCTCGAGCCAGCCGCCGCCATCTTCTTCGAACAGATCACGCAGCACCTTGCCGCCGGCCGCTTCATAGGCCGCGAGGCCGACAAATCGGACGCGCTTGTCGGATCCCCGCACCGCCCGCTCGGTCAGAAGACGCCTGATCTGATATGGTTCGTCGTAGCCCGACTTGCTGACGTTCTCCCAGACCTGTTCCTGTCGGGCGTGATCGTCGGTAACGGAGAACGCCATCAGCTGTTCGAGCGACATACCCTCGTCGGCGTAAATGTCGAGCAGCTTCGGGCAAACGGCCGCAAGCCGCAGCCGCTGCTTCACCACGTTGACCGAAACGAAGAAGATGGCGGCGATATCCTCCTCGGACCGCCCTTGCTCGTGCAGGGTGTGGAATGCCCGAAACTGGTCGAGGGGATGAAGCGCGACGCGGTGCACGTTCTCGGCGAGCGAGTCCTCTTCCGCGGTGACCTCGCTACCCATGTCACTGACGATGCAAGGGACTGGCGCCGTCTTTGCCAGACGCTTCTGCGCTATCAAAAGCTCAAGCACGCGATAACGGCGGCCGCCGGCCGGCACCTCGAACATGCCGGTTTCCTGGCCTTCACCGTCGAGTACGGGCCGGACGTTGAGACTTTGCAGCAGGGAGCGCCGAGCGATGTCCTCGGCGAGATCCTCGATCGAGATGCCGGCTTTGAGCCGCCGTACATTGTTCTGACTCAAGACGAGCTTGCTGAAGGGAATGTCGCGCGACGGCGACAGCTTGATCTTCTGAACGGCCTTTGCCATGTTAGTTTCTCCGAAAACGGGCGGCCGGGAGCCTCTCTCTCGGCCTCCAACCCGTTCGCAAACAGGCCCCCCTCCTCTCGCTCTCGCTGTTCCAACGAACGATGGCGATGATTGGCGGCTGCCGCGCTGTCGGAAAACTGGGTCGCGCCCTCGGATCTTCTTGGGTCTCGATCTCGGATGCGATCCGGATCGCCCCCTCGCTTTCGAAGCCGAGGTCGTGGAAGTGCTTCTCCATCGACGACCGGGGGACCATCACCCAGTTTGGGCTGAGACGTGGGCGACCGCTCTACCGCCCAAGCTCCGCCGCGGATCGTCGCCCGCGACGGACATGACCGTTTCCGCGAGAGGGCAGCGCGCGAACTCGCGAACCGACAAAGCGCAGACGGGCCGAGCCGGAGAGCGCAATCTCCGGCTCGGCCGAAACTACGCCACGCGGTCGAGCAACTTCTTGGCCTTGGCCTCCATGTCCAGGCGGACATCCTGGTGCGGCTTGTCGCGCGCGAGCGCGGTGATGCCTTGCACGAAATCGAAGATGCTTTCAGGCGGGCGGCCTTCCTCCACCAGCACCGCGCCGATCACCTTGCCTGCCTCGGCCCTGGAGAAGCCGCGGCGGCGCAGAAACTCGGTGCGATCCTCGTCGCTGCGTGCCACGATCCGCTCGCGGGCGGCTTTGATGCCGTTGACGAAGGGCATCGGTGAGGAGTTGGCGAAGCTTAGCAGTGCCGGGGCCGCCTCGTGAGCAAAGCGGGAGGCTGCGTATTTGGAATGACGGATGGTCATCTCCTCGAAATCTTCCACGCCCCACAGATTGCGATTTTGACAAACCGCACGAAGATAGAAGCTCGCCATGCCGAGCGTCTTCGCACCGACTTCCGAGTTCCAGCAATAGAAGCCCCGGAAATAGAGGTCGGGCGAGCCGTCCCGGAGACGACCGGCTTCGATCGGGTTCAGGTCATCGACCAGAAACAGGAAAACGTCCCTGTCCGATGCATAGAGGGTCGTCGTGTCCTTGGAAATATCGACGCGGGGATTGTAGATGCCACTTGACCAGTCGAGCACACCGGGGACCTTCCACCGTGTATCGCCTGTGCCATTGCCAGCGATGCGCTGTACGGCCTCAACCAGCTCGTGGTCGTAGATCCGGCCATAGTCGGGACCGGTGACGGCACGAAGCTCCACCCGGTTATCCTCGGTCTCGAGCGTCTTGATCTGCTCGGCCCGATTGGCGGTCAGGCCATATTGCAGGTTGATGGCTGCGAGGGCCGCGGGGAGCTGCCGCAGGTAGGCGGCCGGAGCGCCAACCTGGCTTGCAAGCTGGCCGAAGCTCCAGTGGGTCGGCGCGACTGGCCTGTCCGAGCCGGGCAGCATCAGGGCCAAGCGCTCGGGATCGGCACTTCTTGCCTCGACATGGATGAGCGCGCTTTCGACCACGCGCGTGCGGCTGCGGTCCGTGCGATCGCGCACCGTGCGGGCCAGGTCGTTGAGCGACAGATAACGTTCATCCGCCGGACGGCAGAACCACTCCGAGGACACCCGACCAACGCACTCGCCGCGGCTGACATCCACTTTGTAACCGCAGCTGGCGTTGCGGCCGGCATCAACAATCTGCGTATTCATGGGAGCAATCTCCATGACGGGCGCCGGAAGACTCTCCTCCGACCTTCAACCCATCATGGCCAGGGCCGCTCCCCTCTGCCTCTCCTATATCGTCAGTCCAACGCCCGCGGCCAAGACCCCAACCAGGACCCACGACATCCAGCCCCGCCGCAGCTTCCGTCAGGGATGGAAGCCCGCAGGGTGAAAACCCGGCGCAAGGCGGGGTTTCAGCGCCAGCCGACAGCCCGGTCCCGCAGGGAGACGGCAATAAACTCAGCCAACGCCTGCAAAGACATCTAACCGGAATCGAAGGCGGCTTGATAAAGCTGCTCGATCTTCGTGACTTCGTCTGGTGTCAACCGGGAGAATTCGTTGTCACGGGCGCCCTTTAGCAGCTGCCCTTCATCGAAGCTCCGCAAGGCGGGCTTCGCTGGGAAGATCCTGTTCGATGGTCCTCTGCACGCATGCGTACAGAAATTCCGCGTGCGGCGTTGCCTCGAAGAAGCGATAGAAGTCAGTTATCGTTCAAGATCTTAACGTTGCCGTGTGGGGTCGGCTCGCCTCAGGCGCGTGACGCGGCATGTAGATGCGCCATTTCCCTTGCATCAAGGATGCGGTGCTTTGTTCCGATAGCCGAAAGCACGCGTGGGACCGGGACAGCTGGCAGGCGTCAATCAGCGCTGCGCAGCTGGCGGCGATCGCGACCACTGGCAGCCTCAGATCATGAAAAACGCCCACCGGACCTGAAAACTTTGGTCGCATGGGCTCGATCCGTGAAAAACCTTCCCGATCGTGATTTCCGACCGCAATCTCACGAAAAAGCTTTCCCAAGGAAAAATATGCGGAAGATCCCACAAGCCACGATGCGCGACCCCGCCGGCGCCGGAAGCAGGGATGGCGCCATTTGTTGCAGGGGCGGGGCACCTCAAGCCAAAATGTAATCGTGCTACATAATCGTCGAATATGTAGCACGAAGATAACAAATGCCGACTCCTCATAATCCGCCGCCGTTCGACGAGCCATGCGCAAGCTTGGCGCTGACATCCACGACGCCCGCCGAGGCCGGCGGCTGCCGATGGCCGTCGTGGCCGAGCGCGCCTTCACGTCCCGTTCGACCCTGCAAAGAGTCGAAGCCGGCGATACCAATGTCAGCATTGGCATCTATGCCGGCGTCCTTCAGGCGCCTGGTCTGCTCGACGGTCTGAGCCAGATCGCCAACATCAGCAACGATCGCGTCGGACAGGCACTGGCCAGCGCCGAACTGCCCAAGCATGTCCATATCAAACGCAAGCCATCTTCAGGGAGCCTTTCGGACAAACACGAGAGGTCAAGTCGCCCTTCTAGGCTGCATGACATCCATTGATTGGGTCCGGCCCGCCGCGTTCGAAAGGCCCTGTTCCTTTATCGCCAGCCTCTGCCCCGACGAGCCTTGTCGGATGCACGGCACTCATACGCGCCGAAACCTGCGCTCGACCGGACGCGAATGCATCGCGCCAGATCGATCCGTGCATGCGAGTGGCCCATCCAGCGCCGAAGGGATTCTCGCTGGCGCGTGCATAAAAAAGAACCCCGCCCAAGACTGGGCGGGGCTTTGAAGGATCCGCGTCTCACTCGCCGTTCTTGCGCGGCCGCGACCACAGCAGCGTGTAGCCCTCGCCACCTTCGTCGTCGAACAGGTTCGCGTAGATCGGTGCGTTGAAGGAGGGATCGTCGAGCTTGAGCGAGAGGTAGTCGCGGCCCTCCTCGGAGCGCTTCGACCAGGCTGCGCCGATCTCGGCCCGGCCGACATAGACCCGGTGGCTCGGTGCATTCTCGCCGGAGCGGTTGGTTTCGGGGACGATCCGGACGCTCCTGGCCTGGAGCGAGAGGGTGACGATCTCGCCGGTGAGCTCGTTGTTGCCGGTCTTCTTGAAGGTGCCGATGGTCGCCATAGTGGTTCTCCTTGATCTGAAGTTTTCCGAGCCCGCACCTTGCGGCCTCGATGGTGATCGACAGGCCGGAGGCGATCGACGGCGCACCCCGAAGGGGCCTGACAGCAAAGGAGCAACTTTCTTGGCTCGCGCGAGGAATGACGGCGCAGCCGGCAGGGGAAGAAAGTTGTGACGCCGCTGTTGCGCCTTAGGCGGTCGAGGCGTCAGCCGTCCTTCGGGCAGATCACTCCATCAAGAGGCCGTTGGTGCGCTCGGCCTACAGAACTGACGTCAAGGAGAATGTGGCGAGTTCGACCGCACCGAGAGGCCGGCAAGTGAGTTCGATGGTGACACGCGCCCTCTCCCTTCAACAACGGTCGGATCTGGCGTCGTGATTACGCGTCGGCCGCGCGGCCCGTTCACATTTATTGTCGGCCGTATCTGTGATCCGCCGCTATTTGTCGATCGCTCACAACGATCGCCACGTATCTGCCCCCTGCGACATCGGTCGAGCCGCGACGCTCGCGCTGCTCTGAGTGACGCTTCAAAGACGAGGACGGCGAGCGCTCCAGCTGCGCGATCCAGTCAACCTCACTCGACGTGACGTTATCAGCCCATCGCCGAGCCTTGCCCCGCGGGTCCGGGCGCGGTCATTCGCAGGGCTCTGCATCGACAAATCCAACGAGAGCGTGGCCGCTCAAACAATGGCAGCGGCCGGGCGAGCGATCATCTTGCCGAAAACAGGCAATTCCCTATGGCCTGTGCCACGTGCGCATTCTGTCAGAATACAAGCGCGCGTCATGTCTGGAACCCGCCTCCGACTGTCTTCGAAAGCTACATTGCGTAAAAAAGACGCGAGAGTGCCCGTTCTATAGTGCTGGCCCAAATCCTGCACCGGCTCTCTGCGCCAGGAAGTTTGGCGATGGCAACAAGATGGGAGTCGAGTTTGGGCCTCGATCCGTCAATCGACAATGCGGTTGCCGCACCCGAGGTCGCTTGTGTGCACCACGCTGGGAGAACGGAAGACGTTCCTGCTTGCCACGACCTCGCGCGGCATCGGTCATGCCACCGGAAAACTGCTTTCAGAAGAGGGCCAGCGTATCTTCACTTGCACGCCGCATCCCTTCGGTGGCGGGCGATGTCGGTGGGATTCGGAGACAGACAACCATGTCCACGTAAATCTAGGCATTCGTCGGACGGCGCCGCGCGCCACCGCCAAGGTCGCGGAACGGCTTGCTGGCGCACCGCTACACCTATTGAGCCACAATGCCGGCATTTCGCCATAGACACCGGACCATACGTTGATGGTGTCATTCGAAAGCTGGATGAGGCTGCTTCATCTCAATCTGCCTAGGCCTGACCTTCCTCCCGCAAGACCTCTTTCCCGAGTTAAAGGCGGCCTCGCTAGAGCATTTTCCACATGATGTGGATCATCTGGTGTATCCAGCATGCCTAAAGTAGTTGGCACACATCTGCGGCGCAAACGACTTGACGAGTTTGCCGATGAGTTTGAGCAGGGCTTGGACCGTGCGGGTGGCGCCTTTGCGCAGCGCAGCTTTCAACCGGGAGAAGGCCTGTTCGATTGGATTGAGGTCGGGCGAGTAGGCCGGCAGATAACGCACGCGGGCGCCGACAGCCTCGATCGCCTCGCGGACACCGGCGATCTTGTGAGTGCGCAAGTTGTCCATGAAGACGATGTCGCCCTTGCGCAAGGTCGGCGCCAGGACTTGCTCGACATAAGCCAGGAACGAGGGCCCATCCATTGCACCGTCGATGACATAGGGCGCCGTGAGGCCATCGATGCGCAGCGCGGCGACAAGCGTCAGCGTCTTCCAGTGACCATGGGGCACGCCAGAGACGAGGCGCTCACCGCGAGGAGAGCGCCCATAGTGCCGGACCATCTTCGTCGTGACCGCAGTCTCGTCGATAAAGATGAGGCGCGGTGCACGCAGCTTGGGCTGCTCGGCTTTCAGCGCGGCACGCTCGGCAGCGACGTCAGGTCGATCCTGCTCGGCGGCGTGCAGTGTTTTTTTTGAAGGTGATGCTGTGACGGTCGAAGAAACGCCAGATCGAACCGATGCCGGCCTTTTGCTTTCTCTGAGAGCGCAGACGCGCGCGGATCTCCTCGAGCGTCAGGTCCGGCTCCGCGGCGATCAGCTCGATCAGCCACTGCTTGTGCTGCTCCAACGGCGAGCGGCTGTGCCCGGTGCCGGGCTTGGCCTCAACGTTTCCGGTCTTCCTCCAACGATCCATCCATCGGATCGTAGTCGAAGCGCCGAGATTGAGAATGCGCGCAGCCTCACGTGCGCTTTCGCCGGACTCAACAAGCTCAACCGCACGCACCCTGAGGTCCTTGGAGTATCCCTTCGCCATCGCATGCCCCGCATGTTGTCGCGGGCAACACCGAATCTGATTTGCGTGCCCGTGGGAATCCCCTTTGACTATTCCGATTCACCTCAACTGGAAACCGCTCTAGTGATCGTCGAATGACTCGATCAGCAACCTAGCCGCGCGCAACCGTTTCCCAGCACCGCCATTGCCTCCCGCGTCAAGGCTGACAGTTGCCTGCTCACCCTGAAGCGAGGCGTCAATACATGATCGATGAACTGGACCTACGAACCTTCACGCCACATCCGCAACGCGACGCTGTGCTCGGCGAAGTGCACGCGCGCCCTTTCACGCGCCTTGTTTCGCCCTTCAGCGTGATCCACTTCGCTTTTCTTGCACAGGGCGAGGCGGCCACAAGCGATCGCTGCCGCTTTATCGATTTTTGCGTCGAGCGCAATCTTACGCCGCCTGAGCAATCGGCGAAACTTCATCAAATTGTCATCGGGCCCGCTACGCTGGGAGCAGCATTCAGAATTTACAACATTCACCTGGATCTGGACTAACGCAAATTGTTCTGCCGCAGACCAATTTGACAAAGTTGATGGTACCGTCCGATCGCTGATCCGCGCGTTGCGTCAGACCGGGCAGTTGCTGGTCGCGATCAGGCTAGAAGTGGAGCAGGACGCCTCGCCGACCAGGCGGGCCGAACAGATTTTTGACAAGAACAGCCTGGCCATGGTTGCCACAAAGAGCGGCGCAGGCGTTGCGGCCTCAGACTTCCGCGTAGACGAAAAAGGCTTCACGAAAATCCTCGTCTGCGACCTCGGGTTGACGTCGCACGATCTCGGAGCGCTGGTGCAACGGCTCCTGGAAATCGAGACCTACCGTCCATTGGCGCTGCTTGGGCTGTCGGCGGCCCTTTTGCACCATCTGTTGATCGCATCGACCGCCGTCTTGTTGAGGCGCTCGAGAAAATGCAAAGCGGTGAGGGGCTGCAGTTCAACAACCATCTGCTTGCCGAGCTGACGGCGCTGGCCGCATCCTTCGAAAGAGGCGCGACCGGCAGCCTGTTTCGCTTCGGCGCCAGCAGGGCCTAAAACGAGCTGGTCCAATCGCGACTATCCATCATTGAAGGCAATGATGTCTCGGGCTATCCAACCTGTCGTCGTTTCTGGCGCGCCGCATGGCGCCGGCGATGCGAACCTGCGCGACTGTGGAGGATCGTCAGGCGACTCTGTCGGTCAAGCTCTCTCGTGCCGCCGATCTGTTGCGAACCCGGGTCGACGTCGAAATCGAACGACAGAACCGTGACCTGTTGCAGGCTATCAACGAGCGCGCGAGACAGCAACTTCGGCTGCAGTGCACGGTCGAAGGATTGTCGGTCGGGGCGATAGGATATTATGTGGTCAGCCTGTTTAGCTATCTAGCCAAGGGCGCGCATGATGTCGGACTGCGAGTAGAGCCCTCGTTCCTGACCGCAGCCTTCGTGCCGATCGCGCTCGGCGTGATCTGGCTGGTGAGTTACAATGTCCGAAAGCGACACCTCAAGCACGACGACGCGCCCTCGGTTACTTGCGACTAAAGCTCCTTGAGGGAATCGGTGCGTCCGTCCTGCGAAGCTCGCATGGTCGCGGTGCGACGCTGCCGCGCGGCCGGCTCCTGCGCAAGGTAATGCCCCGCCCGGACGAGCCGGGCGAGGCAGTGTAGGCCGGGTCAGTCGCCGTTGCGACGGCTGGGGCGGGACCAGATCAAGCTGAAACCCTCACCTTCCTCGTCGGCGAAGAGGTTGACGAAGATCGGGGCGGTGAAGCTCGGATCGTCGAGCTTGAGGCTCAGATAGTCGCGGCCCTCGTTGGAGCGCTTGGACCAGCCGGCCCCGATCTCAACTCGCCGACATAGACCCCGTGGCTCGGTGCGTTGTCGCCGGCGCGGTTGGTTTCGGGGACGATCCGGACGTTCCTGGCCTGGAGTGAGAGGGTGACGATTTCGCCGGTGAGCTCGTTGCTGCCGGTCTTCTTGAAGGTGCCGATGGTCGCCATGGTAGTTCTCCTTGATCTGAAGTTTTCCGAGCCCGCACCTTGCGGCCTCGATGGTGATCGACAGGCCGGAGGCGATCGACGGCGCACCCCGAAGGGGCCTGACAGCAAAGCAGCAACTTTCTTGGCTCGCGCGAGGAATGACGGCGCAGGCGGCAGGGGAAGAAAGTTGTGACGCCGCTGTTGCGCCTTAGGCGGTCGAGGCGCAGCCGCCCTTCGGGCAGATCAATCCATCGAAGAGGCCGTTTCGTGCGCTCGGCCTACAGAACTGACGTCAAGGAGAACGTGGCGATCTTCGAGTCCACCGAGAGTCCGGCAGTGAGTTCACTGGCGATCAGGCATCCTCTCCCTTCAACAACGGTCGGATCTGGCTTTTGTGATCAAGCTCGGCTGCATGCCTCACTCACGCCTGTCGTCGGCCGTATCCTTGAGACGCCACCGTTTGGTCCATGCCTTCAAAACGACTGCCACGAAGCCGGTCTCTCTGCGATGATCGGCCGAGCCTGGATGCCCGCACGACTCTCCGTTCAATTTCGACGATGAGGAGCGCGAGTACGCTGGAGGCCTTGTCCAGTCCCGCCGCAATCGATGTCACGCTATCAGTCACAGCAATAATAGCCCAGCAGGTCCGGACGCGGCCATTCCTGTGAAGCGAACAAACGCCGTGATGCTGACGGCAACGGCGCCGACGACGGCAAATATCGCCTGCCAGATCGGTGAAGGCATCGCCATCATGGCGATTCCGTGCGTGGCGCTATAACCGGCGAGGGTCGCGGGCAGGTGCATTCGGCGACTCGGAGACCTAAGCGCGCGATTTCAACTGCCCGCAGCAGATCAGTTCGTGAGGAAAAACAAATCGTTTCGCTCCGGCGAAGTCCGGCGAAGGCCGCCTTGCGCGGAGTGACGGAGATTGAAGACATAGGCGTATAACTGGGCACATGGACACGGACATTGCAATCCGCACCGTGACGATCGACGACGGACTGGCTATGTTTCATGCGGGGGCAATAACGGCGATGTAGAATCCAGAAGCCGAAAGTGGGAGACGCTTGCCAAGGCACAGCGACTGTTCGATGACTTGGTGCCGATCTATCTGGTGCAGTTTGATCTTCCATCGCAAGCCTCCCCATCGGCATCCGATCCACTCCTTCCAAAAGCCGAAAGAAGGGGCCGCTTCATCCCGGGCGATTTCATCCCGGAACGGTGGGCGATTTCATTTCGGGATCGTGAGCGATTTCGAGCGGAATCAGCATTCCGGCAGACTGTTGTCCTCGTGAACCGCCTCCGCCCCGGCAGGGTCTTCCCGGAGAAATCCCGGCACTGGCTGACGTCGGTTGAAGAACGTGCCGGATCCGGCAAAGTCTAGCCGGCCTGCAGTCAAGGCCACTTGACTACCGCGGTCCGGCCAATCGACTTGTTTCTCAGCCAGCTTGCCAACAGGATTTGAAGAGCGCGCATCTCGAACTGCGGACCGGCCGATTTGCAAAGCGGAGGCGATGTCGTCTTCGTCCTGATACCGCAGCTCACCACAGACGGTCCGCCAGGTCGCCAAGAGCCGGTCCAGCCAGCTCTACCAGCCGAAGGCCCCGCATGGGACGCGCCGAGTCGCCGGGCGCGTCCCTCAGCCAGCCGCGTTCAGCCGCTCAGACGGATTTGCAGTGCCTGCCGATCGACGACGAGGTTCTTGAGGTTCAGGTCTGGCTGCGGACTTGCGGCCAATCGACTGACCAGCGCCCGGGTGCCATCAACCACGAAGACGCCGCAGTCGTAGTCATTCCTCTGCTGGCTTATGGGAGCGTCTTGCAGATTGGCCCCGACTCGTTCAGCGAGCATTGCTGCGGGTCTGTCATTGTACCTTAGAGCGGAGTCATAGTGATAGGCAACCGACCGGCCTCGATCGCGGCGATCCACCAGCAACAACGACCAATGGGAGCCGCGGCGATTGAGGTCCGTAGCACTGGCATCATTCACCGGCAAGAACAGGAAGTCGGCTGTATCGTTACCATTCCGATCATTGACAATGCGATGGAATGCGCGGAGGGCGTCGACGTTGGTCCCCTGACCCACCTGAAAGGCTATGAGAGGATCCACGAACCGAGTCCGGGCGGCGAGATCTGGATCGTTCCCTCGCAACTGCTGCGCCAGGAGCTCGTAGTCCCGCTGGATATGCTCGTCGCCCAGCCATTGCCTGGCTCCGAGAACCCGTCCGCTGCGGTCCCCGGAAGAAGCACTCGTAGCCAAAGCGCCGATCCGAGCATCCAAAGCCGAGAATGGGCGAGGATGATGGATAAATTGAGCCTCGCGGCGCCCTGCCGCGCCCAACCTGATCGAGTACATTTCACCGTGGATAGCGATCGGCTGTGCGACAACGTACGGACTCGGCAACAGCATTCTGTTGTCCAGCACGTCGAGCAGGAAATCCGCCACCGGCTGGGAGCCATGCTGCCAGTCCTGGCCGACCAGATATCCGATATCCTCTAGCTCGCGAGGCTCGCCCGATGGCCCAATGACGAATGGCGGTCTACCGGCCGGGCTAAGCACTGGTGCCGATTGAGCATCATCACGCGTCTCCTGCGGTGTGGACGGCAGATCAACGAAAGACTCGAGACCTCGGTAGATGTCTGACGACCGAGCTGGCGCACCTGATTGCGCGCTGAAGAGCGGCGGTCTGGCGGCGGCCCTACCCGCCGGCGCAGACTGGGCATCGTCACGCACCTCCTGCGGTGTGGACGGCAGATCAACGAAAGACTCAAGACCTCGGTAGATGTCTGACGACCGAGCTAGCGCACCTGATTGCGTGCTGAAGAGCGGCGGTCTGGCGGCGGCCCTACCCGCCGGCGCAGACTGGGCATCGTCACGCACCTCCCGCGGTGTGGACGGCAGATCAACGAAAGACTCAAGACCTCGGTAGATGTCTGACGATCGAGCTGGCGCGCCTGATTGCCCAATGGAAAGCCGCGGTCTGGCCGCGGCGCTCCCCGCCGGCGCAGACAGGGCGTCATCACGTACCGCCTGCGGCGTCAATGGCAGATCAACGAAAGAGTCAAGACCGCGGTGGATGTCTGACGACCGAGCTGGCGAGCCTGATTGGCCGGCGAAGAGCGGGGGTCTGGCGGCGGCCCTAAATACCGGCGCAGACTGAGCATCATCACGTGCCTCATGCGGCATCGACGACAGATCAACCAGAGAGCCAAGACCGCGGTAGATGTCTGACGACCGAGCTGGCGCGCGTTCCGGCGCCGACCTCTCACTCGGGTCGAAGTCGGACGGCGCCCCCGGCGACCACGATGAGTTCGCCTCGGCAAGCTGCGGCTCGCGAGTTGATTGCCTTGGGAAGGCGACACCTAGCGCCCTGTTTGCCTCGACGACTTGCACGTACTGCGCAAGCCTCTGGAAGCCAATGCCAATATTCCCATTGGCTTTCGTGAACTCCTGGTAATCTTCGTCCAACGACCGTTGCTGATACAAATCGCCGTTGATTCGGCTCGCGAAGCTCTCCCTGCCGGTTGTTCGCAGCCAATCACTGAACCTTCGTTGCGCCGAAGCAGTATTGCGGATGGTCTTGGGAGCGGGCCCGGATCCGAGCTTGCTCTGCTCTTCCTCGACCAAGCCATCGATGATGTCGGCGTCGTCGTCATAAGGATGCAGCCGGGGTCGGGGCTCGCCCCCCGGGTGCTGTCGAAGCTTGTTGATACCCAAGCCAATATACGGTTGGCCAATGGCTCGCTTGAACTCCGAAATATCTTTCTCCAGTTGCTTTTTCTGCTGCTCATTGCCGTTGAGTCGGCTCGCTATGCTGTCCTTGCCCTCTCTTTTCAGCCACTCACTAAGCTTGCGCCGATTACTCGCCATCGCAATGATAGGCTTCCTCTCTTTGGGAGTTGCTGCCGGTCCAAGCCTACGCAAGGCCTCGTTAGTAGCCTCGTCAATGAGGTCGGCATCACTCTCATAAGCGCTCAAGGTACGGCGCCCCATGACGCGGGGCCCAGGTCCGAGCGTTTCGAACCCTGCCCCGTCGGGCTGAAGCCTTCGGAGATGATTGAGGGCCGTAAAGAGGCGGCCCTTGGGGTCATTCTCCTCGCAGTATGCCATCATGTCTTCGGCTATTTCATCGCTTCGAAACCGAGAAGTCAGGGACGCCTTCTGATTGGCCGTAAGCCACTCAGCAAAGGCCTTAAGAACCTGCGTATGAGGCCTGATGGTTTCGTTGGGCACCTCGTGCGCTCGGGCTGCTGCAGCGAACTGGTGAATGAGCAGCGCGTCTCCGGTACAAGAAGGCGGCGGAGGTGGCGCTGGAGGCCGAGGCAACAACTCGCCGGCGCGGAACTTCCGAAGCGCTTCCAACGCAGCACGCACTCGCTTGATGCCCCCTGCCTTCACAAATTCATCCACGTGGACGTTCAACTGATCAGGGTCTTCAACCAGACCGGCCAGCGTCAGGTTTCTGGGGTTGAGGAACTCGCTGAGCCGGCTCAGCTGCACAACCATCCTCTGAACGGTGCTGGAAGCATAACTTCCTACGGCTGCGCGCGCGAACTCGGAAATGAGGGCCGCGTCCTCTTCGGACGCACGGGCACGCTTATAGGCGTAGATTCGAAGCTCTGAAGTGACTGCATCCGACGCGATGTCGCCCAACGGCTTTTCACCGCGATTTCCTCCGAACACTTTGCCAAGCCTCGATTTAACCCGAGAAAGCAGTCCACGCCCTTTGCTATCCTTCGCGCGCGCTGCAGGATTCGATTCCGATGACGCTGCGTCGCGCACCTTACCAAACGCCCCGGCACCCAAGTCGGATGGAGATCCTGGCACAGCCGCACCAAAGTGAGCGCGAGGAATGTCAACACTGCGCCGCGTACTGCTGAACCGATTGTCCTGTGGGTCGGATTGCGGCACCATCCGCATCGAACCGCCGAGGCCGATGCGCTGGATGCTTCCATGCACCTCTGCCGGTCGAGTGTCGGGCGAACTCGGCTCGGCGGAGCTCTCCTCCGATGAGCTGAGCTGCAGATGGCTCAGCTGCTGCTCAAACCCGGCTTGGTCCGCCGGCGCGTCGTCCGACTCCTGCCTCGCACGCAGCAGCTCATGCTGCTCAGCGTACCAATTGCTCCAATAGTTCGGATCGCTATAGTTCGCTTCCAACGCTACTCTCCTTGGATCAGATGAATCTTCATGGCTGCCAGAACTATCTTCGAGCGCACTCTCGACCGAGGCGCAGAAAGCCGATGCCAGGCTTGACAACCAGAACGGTCGCCGCACGCACGTCCTGGTTCACGCATTAGCATTACTCCCACCAGCCCAGCTGGTACCTGCCGCAGAACAACTCGTTCACCCCACCCGGCAAGTCACGCCTGGAGCCAATGCGCAGCCGTGCGACGATCCCGCTCAGTGAAAGCCCGAGACACTTGTGGGCCTGCCCTCACGACGAGCCGAAAGACAGCGCAAGACAGATAGTTGCGGCACCCGAACGCAACAGCATGCGGGACATCAGGATAGAACCTGCCCGCCGCATCGTGCGAAGATGATGCCCCGATTGGTGTCCAAATGCACGTCCCGTTCCAGTTTAAATTCTTCAATTGACGTCCTTCGCATTCGGCACGAGCCGCTTCGGAGAGCATCCGCAGCAGCAAAATTTCGTGCATATCTCAGAACTCGCGACATTGACACCGTTCCTTGCGATCAAGTCCCTTCCGGGGGTCGCCCCGCTTGTACGATCAATACTGTACAACCTGACGCTACGTTGGCTTCAAGCCCTTTTGGCGATGGTCGTAATGAGGCTCGTGCGGGTTGGCGCATGAGGTCTACGTTGCGCTGTGCAAAGCGATCCATCGCTCTTGTCCGCATTTCCAAGCGAGTGCGAAGGCGCTCCATCGCATCGTCGATGATCGCGGAGATCATGAGGCGGCTTCAATTGTCGGCGCGTTTTGCAGGGCACTGATCGATCCAGCATTCATGCGTCCTCCAAACTAGTCAGCCGATTTCTTATTTGTGCCGACCATCGTCTCAAGCGCTGCAGCTTGCGATTGAACAAGATGTGCAGGGCACCGATAGATCATCTTCAACGTGGTCAAGAGGCTTCTATCGTTCGGACGCAGCTCTTTAGCGCGCTTGATGCGTGACTCGTGATCTAGCCGGGCGATTGCGTGACCCTCGCGGTCAAGCCCTTCAAAAAATATGCGAAGGCTGCCGCTATAGATCGCAACGGCCGTTGCGGGTCGCTTGCTGCTACGAGCTGCGTCCTCGATGGGGCTTGGTCTTCGGCGGGAATACTCCCTTGCTCTCCTGGGCGCCGCGCACGCTGAGAACGGCCTAACGTACCACCGGGTTCAAGATACTTCCGAAGATAACGCAAGACAGCAATGGCACCCTGGTCGTCGAATTTATTGGCGTGGGCTACCAGCGAAGCGTTATCGAGCCCAGAAATCGATTGCCCATTACGTGCGAGATTCTCCCCAAGACTCCGAAGAAACCTTGCATAACCACCGACCGTTGCCGCGCTCAGTTCCCGGCGTTCACCTGCTGACCGAATGGCGTTGTCGATGATGGAGGCGTTGCATCTGTTACGTCCTCTCTGCTTGCAGTGGCACCCCAACGAGGTGCCCTCGATTGTTTGAGCGTGGCGCCCCGCCCGGACGAGCCGGGCGAGGCAGTGTAGGCCGGGTCAGTCGCCGTTGCGACGGCTGGGGCGGGACCAGATCAAGCTGAAACCCTCACCTTCCTCGTCGGCGAAGAGGTTGGCGAAGATCGGGGCGGTGAAGCTCGGATCGTCGAGCTTGAGGCTCAGATAGTCGCGGCCCTCGTTGGAGCGCTTGGACCAGCCGGCCCCGATCTCGGCCCGGCCCACATAGATGCGGTGGCTCGGAGCGTTGTCGTTGGAGCGGTTAGTCTCGGCGACGATACGGACGCCCTTGGCTTGCAGACTCAGGGTGACGATCTCGCCCTGGAAATCGTTGCCGACCTTCTTGAAAGAACCGATGTTAGCCATGTCACTTCTCCTGTTGTGTTTCGAGCCCGCGACCACCGCGGCCTCGATGGCGATCTAAAGGCCGAGGACGATCGGCGACGCACCCCTCGCGGGCCGGAGCGCAGCGGAGGACGCCGTTGTGGCGACTTTCTTGTCTCGCGAGGAATGGGCTCTAGCCCAGGGGAAGAAAGTCGCATCAACGACGTTGCGGCTCAGACGATCGAGGCGAAGCCGGTCCTCGGCCAGATCAAGCCATCAAGGAGGCCACGTGCGTCCGCGTGCTGAACCGCAATCGTAAGGAGAAGACTGGAGAATCTCGGTCGTGCTGCACAAGATGTCGGGACGATTCAGCGAAGCGAAAGAAACAATCTGCCGAAAAGGGCGGTATCGTCCATGAAAGAACATCGAGAACACGCCGCGCGCCACCGCGACACGTGGGCCGGGCCAAGATCGCCGCAGCCTGATCGAAGCGCATTGATGAGGGCCGCGATTACTTCTCGCTCCCATCACCTTACCCCGCATTCAATATGTCGATCCAGGCGGACCCGTTCGACCAGAAAGGCACGAAGGATCATCCCTCGTGCGTGGCAGACGTGAGAATTGGTTGAGACGGTTTACTCCCGACGGGCGCGGATAGTGGCGACCTACGATGCCGCCGAGATGCGGCTTGGCCCGCGCTGCGCTGTCTTGTGCTCGTAGTCAACCGCCGCCGGTACCACGGCGTCTATTACGGCCGGGTACCACGGCGTCTCGGCAGCAATCGGTGGCGGCAACCAGCGTGCTGGCGGCGGCGGATAAATACCTGAGCCAGTAATCCTCAATTCTCGAGCGTCAGCGCCAGAACAGCGCAAGCAACAGGATGACTGGAAGCGGGATGCCCAGGAGCCACAATAGGGCGCCTCTGCCGAATGTCATGGTCAACTCCTTTCTAGGCATCAAACCTCAAACAGGTCCGCGGTTCCAACGGATTGGAACTTACGCAGGAAATTGATCTTGAATGCAAAGTTCGTATTTGAGGAGGTAAACATGGCCACACGCGCGGTACCGCACGCTTTCTTCTCTTGGTCCTGGTCACCTGTCCTGGCGGGCGTGTTTGCTTCATTGGTCATCCAAATTCTGCTGACGATGCTCGGCTTCGGCATTGGCCTGCTCGCCATCGATACTCCGACGGCCGCCTCCGCGCCTGCCAGCGCTGGCTGGCCTGCCTTCGTCTGGTGGGCCGTTTCGGGCATCATTGCAGCCTTCGTCGGCGGCGCCATCGCAGCCGCCAATTCGCCCGATCAGAGCGGTTTGGGCCGTGTCGGACATGCCTTGGGAGCGTGGGCGGTTGCGACCGTTATCGTAGTAGCGGCAGCCGCGATGATACCTGCTTCGGCTGCCAGCATCGCGGGCAACCTCGCCGGCCCAAGCTATGCGGCGAACGCCCGCATCGCATATTATTCGAACAATCCGGCGCGTGAAACCGTCGGCTCGACGAGCAGGCCGGGAACGCAAGCTCAAATGGAGGAGGCGCGCAAGCACCTCGCCTATACCATGCTTGCCAGTTTCTGCGCGCTTCTGTTGGGCGCCGGCGCTGCCTATGCCGCCGGAATGGCAACCACCGCCCGAGCTGTCGAAGATGCCACAAGACCGGTTACTTGAGAACGCTTAGCTATCTGGCTCCTGTCCGCCAGGCAAGCCGCCAGATCGCCAAGCGCAGCCACGACGTCTGATTCCTCACCGCTGAACTCGACGAGGAAAAGTCGGCGATACCAAGCCCAACACCGTGGCGCATCGCAACGGCGTCAACTGCAAGAGCGCAAGCTGAAGGAGGTACTACACATGAGACGCACGATACTAGCAATCGCGTGCATTTTGCTGGCGACACCAGGACTGGCGCAATCCGTCAGCGAGAAGACCGGCGTCAACTCCGTGCTCGGGGTCAGCCCCTCGACGTCCGATTTCGTCAAGCAGGTCGCGATATCGGACATGTTTGAGATCGAGTCCAGCAAGCTGGCGCAGCAGAAGGGCAACGCGGCGGAGAAAACGTTCGCTTCCCAGATGGTCACAGACCACACCAAGACAAGCATTGAGCTGAAGGGACTAGTGGCTCTGCACAGTGATTTTGACGGGTTGCGTCTGGCGGTCAGAGTAGCTCCGGCAGGTGTTTTGGATCAACGAGGACCTCGATACTGCGAGGGGTCCTTGGCTGCCGTCTGATGAGGCCCTCCCGTTCCAGCGTCAGCACCATCTGGTGAACCGAGGGCGGGCTAACGCGGAAGTATTCCCGCATGTCGGTTTCGGCCGGGGGTCTGCGGTGCAGGCGCGTGTAGCGGTGGATGAAGGCCAGGTACTGCCCCTGTGTGGGCGTGAAGGGTTTTGCCGAAGGACTCACGCCGGCCATCCGATTCAGTTGTTGGTGCGTGCCTCGAACACGGAGGCATGCCATGAATGTACGCTATCGGGTCGACCTCAGCCAAATCGAGCGCACGGAACTCAAGGCGCTGCTCAGCGGCGGCAAGCATGCGTCCCGTAAGCTCAAGCGCGCGCAGATTTTGCTGGCTGCCGACACCGGCGGCAGCGATGAGGAGATCGCGCGGAGCGTCGGCGTGGGCGGCTCGACCGTGTACCGGACCAAGCGCCGCTTCGTGGAAGGCAATCTGGAGCGGGCGCTGAGCGATGAGCCGCGGCCCGGAGCGGAGCGCAAACTCACGGTCAAGGAAGAAGCCTTGTTGGTGGCGACGGCCTGCGCCAGTCCGCCAGAAGGCCGGGCCCGCTGGACGCTTGAGCTGCTGGCAGGTGCGATGGTCAAGCTCACCGAACACAAGAGCCTGTCCGCATGAGACGGTTCGGCGGCGCCTGGCCGAAAATGGCCTCAAGCCCTGGCGCAGGGACATGTGGTGCATTCCGCAGATCGACGGCGAATACGTCGCCCGTATGGAGGACGTGCTCGACCTCTACGCCGAGGCGCCAGATCCCAAGCGGCCGGTGGTGTGCTTCGACGAAAGCCCGGTGCAGCTCATCGGCGAGGCGCGTCAACCGATTCCGGCCGAGCCCGGCCAGCTCGAACGTTACGATTACGAGTACCGTCGCAACGGCACGGTCAATCTCTTCGTATTCCTCGACGTGCATCGTCCCTGGCGCAAGGTCAAAGTCACTGAGCGGCGCGCGGCTGAAGACTATGCCTCCTGCATGCGCGACCTCGTCGACATCCATTATCCCGACGCCGAGATCATCCGGGTCGTCCAGGATAATTTATCGACCCACTCCGCCGGCGCCCTGTATCAGGCCTTCCCGCCCGCCGAAGCCAGGCGGATTTTGCGACGGCTCGAGTTCCACTACACGCCCAAGCACGCAAGCTGGCTCAACATGGTCGAGATCGAGATCGGCGTCCTGCGGGGCCAGTGCCTCAATCGCAGAATCGACGCCCCCAAGCGGTTGCGCCGCGAAATCGCCGCTTGGGAACGGAAGCGAAATGCCGCCCGCTCTCGCATCAAATGGATGTTCACAACAGACAAGGCCCGCACCAAAATGGGCCGCGCCTATCCCGCGCCTTCCAAAGAGTCATAATCACTGTGCAGAGCCACTAGTCTCCAGCGGCAAGTTGAAGGCCGAATTGCCCAGCGCCCTCGATTCATCGCATCAAAGCAAGCTCGACAAGCTCAAGGGTGCCAGCGGCAACGACTTCAGCTCCGAGTTCAATTCGATGCAGGTCAGCGCCCATAAGGATGCCATCGACCTGTTCGAGAGTTATGCCAAGGGCGGCGACAATGCGGATCTGAAGAATTGGGCCGGCAAGACCCTGCCGGCGCTTAAGCATCACCTTGAGATGGCGCAGGATCTCGACAAGCCCGCACCTACGGTCGGCGAGGGCAAAAAATAGCGAAAAAGGGAACCGCTGGCAGGCGGTTCCCGCTGCGCTGATGCCAAGGTGGCTCCATTGTAAAGGCTGCAGACATTTGGGGCAGCAGCTACGTCGATGCCGCCATTGGCACTGGGACATACTGTCCCGCTGGGAAGCGCGCTCATGTCACAGCGGTTTGTTGCCCACCCGCGCCGAGAGCGGCAAGCGGGGCCGAAGATCTTCCGCCACTTCCAGGCACGACGCCAAGCGGATGCAATCCGGGCGGCGCGCGCCGCCCAGACAGAGGAAGATGACACAGCCATTCAATGCGCGCGCCAAATGGGCTGGCCAACGAGCGGCCCGGCTGATTTCTAAGCTGCCTTGCGATTGATCGCGGCTTCCGCCAGCTTGTTTAGCGCGGCGTCGGTTTTCTTTTCCTCCTCAAGGGTCTGCTCAAGGAGCTGGACCGCCGGCTTCATGCCCAGTTGTCCAGCCCAGGCAATCAACGTGCCGTAGCGCGATATTTCGTAATGCTCGACGGCCTGAGCACCCGAGAGAAGGCCGGCATCCAGCGCCGGAGAATCTTCGAAATCCTCCATCACTTCCTCGCCCTCCTCGACCAGTCCGAGGATAGCGGGGCAGGTTTTGCCCTTGGGGGCCTGTTTCATCATTTTGAAAACTTGTTGCAGACGCTGGACTTGTCCCTCCGTCTCGCCGGCATGCTTTTCAAATGCTGCGCGCAGTTGGTCAGACTTCGCGGCCTTTGCCATTTTTGGCAACGCAACGAGTATCTTCCTTTCGGCGTAGTACATGTCCTTGAGGGTCTCCAGGAAGAGGTCTTCAAGTGTTTTATTCCGGCCCGACATGGCTTCCTCCTCAGTTGTGATGCGAGCCAACAGCGCCTTTCCTCAAAGGTTCCACGAGTGACGTGCTGAAGGTCAGCACCCCTTTCGGGTGCAGGCCATGGATGATCTGCAGCAGCCCCACGCCCTCGCACCCGGCGCCCCTTCTCGAAACAGCGTAGCTGAATGGCGTGTGGGATTTTGTCTGCGCCCCAATTGCAATAGAGCCTTGTAAATCAACCTATCGTTCCGAATGCATCCGCTGCCAGCAGGAGGGACCGATGCCGTTTTGGGAGTGACAAGCGTCGAAAGGAACTCGGCCATGAGATCACGCTTCCTCATTATGGACTGAATGAAGAAACAGTTCCAACCATCCAACGATCCTATCGGGTTCGCGAATTCGCGGAGCCGCTTGCCTGTTGCACTGTCCGCATCGATCGCATTTTCCGGCGCACGTACCAAGCCAGCACCGCGATAGTGAGCCAGGCGAGGGAGGCGCCGACGAAGACGGCGGGGATGTTGCCGCGTGGGATCAGCATCGAGAAACCAACCGCGAAGGCCAGCATGCCCAGCGCGCCGAGCGCTGCGCCAGCGGCATCGACGGCGGCCGCCATTTGCCCGCGGCGCTCGCCGGCGAGACCCGCTTTGCGCTTGCGGCGGATTTCGTGCTTCTCAATCAGCGTCGCGCTCGCGCAGAATATGGCTGGAAGGGCAAGAAAAACGCCACCGATGACTGCTCCATAGCGACTGCTGATGAGGCCGGTAAAAACGTCGCAGCGCCGCCGAGCGCGAAGCGGACAAGATATTCGTACCAACGGCCTTGCTTGAGAGATGACGGCGAAAAGCGAATCGGGCTCACGTCTGACCCCCGGTGAAGCTGAGCAACCCGAAGGCCGCGACCAGCCAAATGACCAGTGACAGCAACGTGGCCGTCAACGCTCGCAGCTTTGTGCGGACAAGCAGATGGCAGACGACGACACTGTAAATGGCAAGCGCAATCGCTCCCGCACTCATGGCCTGGGCTTGCAAGGCGGCGTAATTGACCCCGTGCTGATACACCGCGATCCCAAGCGTCGCGAGCGCGACCGAGGGTGCTGCTCCGAACAGGCCGGCGAAGCTCTTTGGACGCAGGAGATCTCCCAGCATCGCGAAGGCCGATACGACGGCGCCCCCGAGGACGAAGCGGATGACGTACTCGGTCATTTCGCTTTCTTCCAGAGCTTCGAGAGCGGCCCGCCGGCCCCATAGACCGGATCCTTACGCGGCACCGAAACCTTCGGAATGGCTTTCAGCGCCCGCTGACGGTCTTCGACGCTCGTGCACTCGTCGTATGTACCGGTCGGCGGGTATGCCCCGATGACGAGGAACTCATCGCCCGCGGAAAGGCACTGATGGCCTGTGCCGGCGGGAAGAACCGCGATGTCCCCAGCCTTCAGGGTGAAGATCTTCCCTTTGTTGCCGCCGAACCGAACGCGGCCCTTGCCGCGCGCGATGCCGAGCACCTCATGGATCCTGGAGTGATAATGCACGTAATCGTAGATGCCATCCCGCCAGCTATCTCCCCATTCGTTCGCTTCAAATAGGTCCTCGATCACGGCTGCGGCGTCCAGGTCCTCGTCGAAAGCGACCGCGTTTCGATACAGTACGAGCGGCCATCGCGGGTGATTTGGAATGAGACCGTCGTCTTTAAAGCGAACCGTAACAGGCTTTCGCGCTCGCGCGAGATCCACAGCCTTCCGCTTGCCGGGGCGCTTCAGACCGGTTGCGCGCTCCATGTATCCCTTCAGGTCTTCAAGAGTCGGCATGATCATCCTCCTTTGAAATTCCGTTCGAGTAGCCGGTCCAAAGCCGGAGGACCCGTTCGAGAATCGCCCCGAGTGCGAAGCCGGCAACGACATCGCTCGCCCAATGCGCCAGGATCGCAATGCGAGTGAGCGACAGCCCGACCGCAATCGCGCGGATCGCCCGCCGGGGACCAGCCGGCAACCCGCTGGCCGCCGGTGCCAGTCCATGTGCAGCGCGTGGCCTGAGGGAAACGCATCTTTTCGTTTGCCGGAAAGCGGGACGCCATGCACATGCCCAATCACCGTCCGGATCCGGCCGAGTTTGGTCGAATACGAGTTTTAAATCACGGGGCAGCAGCGACGCAGTGACCGTCACTGGCAGAGCATGGTTTCCTGCGCGCCGCAGCGGCACCCCACAACCGCGCGAGGCAAGCCAGCCGACGGCTGTCAGGACCAGAAGAAGCTTCTCATCTGCGCCCCAGGTCAGGGCGCGCGCCACCTGCTCCGGAGCAGGCGCCGTGTTGCCCGCTATGGAACGCGCGATGACGACATCCGGTTTAGTCGGTCGGACAGTAACTGAAACGCTTGGCCTGTGGCCCAGGCGCCTTGGCGAAAATCTAGCTATCTGGAACATGTCGCAAAGATCGGAAAGGTCAGTACCTTTCCCAACGCTCCACGCGCCGCCAAGGTCCTCTGTCAAATCCAGACTTCCAAACGGCGAAGCCTAACGGCGAATTTTGCGAGCGGGAATTCTACGCCAATAGGAACAAACGACCTACAGCGCGCCTTCGCCGCTTTTCTCCGGCTTCGGCGGAAGCCTGAGAAGGCCGCATCCGCAAGCTTTTCCGGGCTGCTGCACAAAGTGCGGCAAGTGACGCATACCAAAAGCGGAGTGAACTTCTCCCGCGGGCCCGATGGTCCCCCTGCGCGGCGAAGAGCCGACTTGAGGTCTTCCCTGCTTTCTCCCAGCGCTTGTCTTCGGCCTCGAGTGCACCCGCCTTCTCCTCGTGATCCCGTCGGGTCCTGTCCATTTCCGCCTGCGCCTTCGCGGCCCTCTCCCACCTCTCACGCACCTCGGCGCACACCTCGTTTGCCCGGTGCCGCTCGGTCTCTCACCGTCGCTACTCCTTCGAGCTCCTGCGCAGCCTTGCGGGTTTCCTTGCCGCTGATCCCAGGAGCGTTCGCTTCTTCGGGTTCGCCTAAGATCCGCTCGCCGGCGCCTCCGCCGAGATCTGCCGGCGAGGCGAGAGGCGAAGCGAAGCGGCCATTCGATCAGCAGGAACGCGAGCACGGTGCCGGGCTTCGGTCGCGGCGACCAGTCTGCGACTTCCATCTCTTTCGCGACACTCTAGTGCAGCGCCCCCCGTCCCAGGACTCGAACGCCGCTCATCAATGGCGCGGCAATCGCCGCGTCGTAGACTCCGCGCGACGCCTGATGAATCCCTCGGCATAAGACCGGTCGAACCCTCCAGTGACGAATGGCCGGTGCCGCTCCCGCGTCAGGAACGACGCCGCAATTAGACCGTTCAACATGCGTTGCGACGTTATCCCAAGTGAGGCGCCAAGGAGCGTACCTCTCGTCGAGGACGATCCGCTGATCCGCGAAGTTATCCGCAATCTCTGCAATCAGTGAACCCGATTTCCTCAAAAGTGATCGTGACACTCGCCTGTCCCACGTGGTGCGCGAAGATGATTGCGGAACGATGCTGAAAAAGCGGCCGCAGACACGGAATTAGGTCTGGCAATCAAAACTGCAGAAATCGCTTGAACCTCACGTTGCGTCAGGGCGTAGACTTGAAACTGTCGGTCACCTTTCAGCAAATTTTGGAGACGGATGTAGCACGAAATGGAGTCATCGAATACTTGTGCGATCGTGAATGCTCCTCAACGGATGCACGGTTAAGACAGGCCCTTCTTGGATCTGCATTAAGTCACGGCGACGATCTGCAAATTAGCCAAAGACTTTCCTCGCATGAGGCAACATAATTCGAGCGCGGTAAAACAACTGCGAGGTCGCGAATCTTGCTGCTGTCTCCAGCTAAACACCTAGCCTCGAGATGGCAGAGTTGACGTCTGCTGACGGGTCGGGCAGGTCACATCCATCAGCCGCGCAAGACTTCCCCTCATCGTGAGCAGAGTACCGCAAGGTCACGCGTCGATACGGATGTATTGTACCGCCACACATGAGATGGTCACTTCGCGAATTTACCCGAAATCTCCTAAACGATGACCACATACGAGAGATACTGAAGCAGCACCGTTCGTACTCTCAGAGTCGCGAACGGCGCAAGCGGGCGGCGCGGCGCCAATCATCGTTCTGTCACAAGCAAATCAATACAGGAGACATGTATGAACCTAGTGAAGACAACCGTAATCGCATGCGGCCTTTCGGCTCTCCTTGCATACCCCGTCATTGCGCAGAGTCTTGCCGCTGATGCCAAGGCTCGCAAAGGCGTGCAAACTACGAGCATTCAGAGCGGCATGAGCGACGATGAGGACTCGTCGCCAAAGCTCAGGACACCGGGCGCAAAACTGGGTAGGAAGTCGATCAAGGGCGCAAAGAAACCCCGGCGGCAACCGCAGGACAAGGAGACACTTGATGAATTCCCGACCAGCAATACGCCAATAAGTGACAAGCGGCACTGACGCGAAGCCCGGTCCGGACAAACCTTCGGTCGCGCGCCGCGGCCGGAGGTTCAGCTCACATCTAGGCCGGCTATCGACGTTGCAAATGACGGGGCACGCACGTCGATTGGGACTGCCAGATCTTGATCACTGGCTTCTTGCATGGGGACCGATACCTTGCGATCTCGTACGACCGCGTCGGGTTACTGACATGCATGTCCGGAAGCGCCCAGGCAGGTAGCTGACGTGGCCTGAAAAGGGAGCACGTCTTTTCCATCGTTCTATTTTGTTTGGCACGCTGATTGCTGAGCCGCGCATGGCTTGGTTGCTCAATGACGGCCCTCAAGCCGCTTCGTAGCGCAAGTGCGGGCGGCTTCTGCCGAGCCGCTGCACGCTTTTCCGTGGTGTCGTCCCGGGCGCCGCGCTTCTTGAGCTCATGGTCTACCTGTGAAGAGGCTCCGCAGCTGACTGTCTGGCACGCGAGTTGCTGGGAGACGTCTGGGCTTGGCTCCTCATACATTCGCGCCCCCAAGAGAGGGCTAAGCCTCCACCCAGACTAGCGCGGGTGGTCCCCCCAAGCCGCCCGCGCGTATTTGCCTCAGCCGAAGGTCTTGCGAGATCGGCCGTGCGCACCGCGGAGATCATTGTCATGATCGTGGACAGACCTTGAAGCCCCCCATCGCGGTTCTTATAAGCCAACCAGTCGCGCTCGCTTAGGTCGCCCCGCGCGAACAGGCCAAGTTGGTTTGCGGATTCGGCGCTCACCTACGACAAAGACGGGTTTGACGGCGACGCTTCTGAAATGTGATGGGCTTAGATGAGCCCGCAAAGGCGCATAATACGTCTTCAACAAACGGCGGCGGCGACCGGCTCAGTCTTACCCGCATGGGGTACGACCAAATGCCCGGCGGCGGTATTCCGCGCAGGTGGACATCATGCAACAAGTTGAGAGAGCCTTGGTTTGCTGAATCGCGATAGACTGCACAGATCAGTGAAATTACCCCTCGTCTGCTTCCCAAGGTGCGCATCTGGTCTCCGAAAGCGACATCGAACTTGCTCTTGACTTCGTCCGGGCTCGGGCCGCGGGACCAGTCGAGGGCATTTTTGGGCCCGGCTCGATGACGTGGCGGATCGACCGGGAAGCCATCACCTTTTTGGGCGCCGGTCGCGCCTTGCTGCTTCAGCTGGCGCATCCCTGGGTCGCCGCGGCCGTCCTCGAGCACTCGCGGAGCTTTGCGGATCCGATCGGTCGCTTCCATCGAACTTTTAATGTGGTGTTTACGATGGTGTTCGGCTCGCTCGACGCGGCCCTTACCGCTGCCCGGCACCTGCACCATCGCCATACCATGATCGTCGGCCGTCTGCCCGAAGCAATCGGTCGGTTCGAGAGCGGCTCGCCCTACCGCGCCAACGAGGTCGCAGCGTTGCGCTGGGTTCACGCGACGCTCGTCGACACCGCTCTGACCGTCCACGACCTGATCCTGCCGCCATTCTCCGTCGAAGAGCGCGAGCGCTATTGGGCCGAAAGCCGACTGTTTGGGGCGTTGTTCGGGCTGACGTCGAGCGACTTACCGGCGGATTGGGATGCATTTGCGGCCTACACAGCGGGGATGATGCAATCGGACACATTGTCGGTCAGCACCGCCGCGCGCGAGGCGGCCCGACAGATATTCACCGGTTCACGACCATGGTTGCGTCCGCCGCGCTGGTACCAAACCCTCAGTGCGGAGCTGCTGCCGGACCGATTGCGCACCGGCTTCGGATTTGACTTGGACGAACGCGACAGGAGGGCCGCAGAGCGTGCCGTCGCGCGGATACGACGCATCTATCCCAAAATACCGATCCTGCTTCGCTACGTCGGCCCTTACCAGGAAGCTCAAGCGCGACTGCACGGAAGGCGGCAGCTGGGCTGGACAACGCGGTGCCTTAACAGGGCCTGGATAGGGCGCCCCCAGTTGGACGACCGCTGGAACAGGTGAAGCTCTCCGACAGCCGCGGACCTTCGGATGCGGCCGACCGCCGCCTGCCGCGATCCCAACCTTACCGGATCGAAATCGGACTTCTCATCGGCGAGTCCCAACAACGGTGGGTTCGGGCGAATGCTCGCAGCTTTGAAGTTATATCCAGTCCTGAGTTCGCCCCTGACTTTGGATTTGCCCGGTTGGGCGATGGATGGCAACGGGAGCTGGCGCGGAGCGCTCCGCATAGCGCACGCCAGATCCCGTAGCGGTTGGCAGTTGAAGGCGAATTCGAGGCGTCTACCATCCGGACTGCGAGTGTGGTCGTGCATCCGGCGAGCCCTCGAGGAAGAGCCCTGCGCCGCAGATAACGGCCAGGAAGCGGAGGCTAAAGCGGATCTCGGAGCGCCACTCCCGCAACGCCGGTCACGCTGGAAACGGTGCCCGCATCGTTGCCCGCCGCGGCGCACGCAAGCGATTTTGCGGCGATCGCCAGCGGGTTTGACGGCTCTTGGACGCCAGCCTCCGCTGGGCCGCCGGCGTCGCCAATCGCAATGCTCAAGCTGGTGCTGATCGTGCTGCTGGTGATGATGATACCGGCATCCAATCGTCGGCATGTCGACGAGCTGATTATCATCATGGTGCTCTGATGATCGGCGCCGGATATGCCGAAGCCGTTGTTGCCGGACCTGGCTGCTAGACTCTCGCGGCGCTGTCTTTCCTGGCGAAAAGAGGCGCCGCGTGTCCACCACCTCCCTCGGAAGCATCCTCGATGTTCTGCGTCGAACGAGAGGTGAGTAAAATAGTTGGCCACCAAACCGACCAGTGGCGCGAATTATCAATCAGATGGTTGCCGCAGCGCCTGCTATGAGGCTCAAGCTAAATGATCTCAAAGTACCGCCGACGTTCAAAGTCGGTGACCCGATGTTGAACGGCTTCCCATTCCCAACGGCGGGAGCAAGAAAAGGCTTCAACAAACCTTTCTCCGAAGACATCAATGGCTGCCGGAGATTGTGCAAATCGGTATGTTGCCTCTGACAGACTTTGAGGAAGTCTCCCGGATGGAAGGCAGATCTCCGCGCCTGCATCGCCGACGGTCGAAGCCGGGAGCGCCGCATTTGTCTCGATACCCAACATGCCCGAGCCGATGGCGGATGCGAGAGCGAGGTATGGGTTCACGTCTGCCCCAGGCAGCCTGTATTCGAGGCGATGTGCAGACGGCCCTCCCGGGATGACCCGTACCGCGCAGGAGCGATTGTCAACTCCCCAGCTCGGGCAAATTGGTGCCCAGCAGCCAGGTACCAATCTCTTATAGCTATTGACGTTCGGCACAGCGAGCACACAGAAATCATTCATGTATTTCAGTTGTCCCGCGATGAATTGCGTCATGAGCTTCGAGACGTTGCGAGACGCGTCACCATCGTAAAAAGCGTTCTGTCCATCGGAGGACACCGAGATGTGAATATGGCCGGACTGTCCGGGCCATTTCTCGGAGACCTTGGCCATGAATGTAGCCATCATGCCTCGGGTTTGCGCCCAGGCCTTTATCATCGACTTGAATATGATTGCTCGATCGGCAGCTTCCAGGGCATCACAATGATGAAGTGACGCTTCGACCACGCCAGGTCCTGTCTCAAAGTGCAGCCCGCTGAGAGGTATTCTGGACTTCTCACAAAGCGACAGGATCTCGCCGAACAGATCCTGGTGCGCGAGAGAACGCGCAATCGAGTAGCCGAACGGGCCCCGCGTGAACGGAGCCCATTTGTCAAACGGCTTGTCCTCGATCGCATCAGCGTTCTCCTTGAACAGCATAAACTCAAACTCGAACCCGGCAGTGCAGTCGTACCCGTGGTGAGCAGACCTACGCAGGACCCTACGCAGAATGCCGCGCGGACAGACGGTCTCATGCGCGCCCATAAACTCGGCGAGGTAGAGATAGTGATCGCCGACATAGGATACTGAACGGCCGGTACTTGAGAGAATACGCAGATCGGCGTCTCCGAATGTCGACAGCGGCTTTTGCGTGAAATTCACCGGAATGACCCGGTCGGAACAATCCCAAGCAAGCACCGCTTCGGAGAACTTGATGACCTTGTCCCCACCCGAGAGATTTTCTCGGAGAACGTGTTTGCCTCGAAGAATGCCATCGAAGTCACTCACGCCGATCATCGCCGCGCCGGCTGAGTTCGCGCAACTTACCCGGCTGTCGGTCATTGGTTTACTTCCTGCGCCACCAAATCGAACACCTGGTTCATCCGCATCGCGCGCAATTGGCGATAGTCATCTTCGAGCTGGATCAAGTCGTTGTTCACAAGGTACACAATGCCTGGCGTCGACGCCAAGTCGATTGTCGGAACCAGTTCTTGACCTATCGGAACGAATGCAATGGCATCCGCGAAGCTCGGGAGCTTTCGGATTTCATCGAGTCCGGAATAACCGGTCACAACGCCGCCCATGTCGGAAATCAGCGAGACACACAGTGCATGAGCCTGCCGCTTGTAGACCCCGCGTCGCCTCATATACTCAGCAAATCCTTTGGGATCTGCGTAGCGCCAAGCCGTGAGCGTCAAATGGTTATGGCCCAAAGCCATCGTCCGAGCTTTCGCCGACATGGTTCCTTGCAGCCTCGCTCCGAAGTCGACCAAAACCGGTCCCCGAACATCGACTATGATCTCGGCATGAGCGGGCCCGTCGGCAATCCGAAGCGCCCGCAACGCACGAACAAGATAGTCCGACAGCTCCTGAACGATTGGCTCCTTACCACCCAGCAACCGCTCGAGCGAACAGACCGACGATGCTCCCTCGATAGGGACGGTGTCATAGGTCCAGGCCTCCGTGACGAAGGCATCTCCGTCGATCGAGACGGCATTTACGGTATATTGCTGGCCGTTTATCTTTTCCTGCGCAAGCGCCAGTTTATTGAACGCTCCGACCCGGTTCGTCTTGCCGACGATGGCAGTTACAGCGCGCTGAACATCAGTATCCGTCGAGCAGAAGAACACGTCCTCGGTGCCTGTGCTGTTCAGTGGCTTGATCACAATCTCATTGAAATTCTCCGCACGCTTCCAGCTTGCGATCTCTCCAGCATTGTCGGACACCACTTGCCTGATCGATCGCACACCTGCCGAGGCCAACGCTTCGCAAAGGCGCGATTTGTCGCGCCGCGCGGCTGACAAGGCGGTCCCATTTGAGGGTAGGCCCAGCCGCTCCGAGATGGAATCGGCCAACTCAACTCCGGTCTCGCACCCCGCTATGACGAACTCCAGCTCCCTGCCATGGAGAGCCTTAAGGTGATATTCGACGATCTCCTCGTACCCCATGTGCTGGGGCGGACAAATGACTTCATCATACAGATCCACATTGAAATGGGATTGGAAGATGCCTGGAATCTGTGCAGCCGACATCACATGCACTGTTCCAATTCCATACTGCTTGAATTCTTCCGGCAGAAATCGGCCAGTCGAATATGCGTCGACGATTACACACTTCCGTTCGTTCATGCGGACCTCCGGTACTGCAGGCAGACGTTGCCAACGGCGACAGCCGTAATGAGAACATTTCCAACGAACGTATGTAGCGACGGCACGATGCGGGAATCGAAGTACTGAAACAGGAACGTGACAACAGGAGCGGTGGACAGGACCATGTTGACCGTGAAGGGCTCCACGCGGCGAATGCCCTCCTGGATCAGGAGCAAAGGAATAATGATCGTGGATAGCCCAATCGTTGCGATCGCAAGCCAATGCTGCGAGATCTCGAGCGCGATGGAGGAATGGTCGACCAGTCCCAGCAGCAAAAGGATCGTGCCGTAAAACCGATGCGCCAACACTTGTCGACCGGAAAATCCGCGGTCGAACAAAAGCTTGACGAGTATGTTCGTCAGGGCGAGCGACAGGCCGGCCACGATCGCCAAGATGATACCGAAGGACGATCGAGCTCCCCATGCCACCCCAGCGTTGCCGGTTGCTGAGATCCAAATCATATAACCACCGATCGCCGCGATCGTGACGCTCACGACGATATCGGATGCCGGAGGGGCGCCCTGCCGCCTGATCAGCGCGTTCAACCACACCGTTGCGGCGGGTCCTAACGCCACCATGAAGGCGACGACGATCGCAGGCTCGGCGTATTTCAGGGCGATAAACAACCCGATCCAGCTGATCGCGGTCACGATATTGAGCGAGACAAAAACCAGGAGTGCCGACCTGGCGACCGGTGCCGTTGTTCCCTCGTGACCTGCCAGGAGATTGAATGTCAGGCACACCGCGGCAAAGGACACAAGGAGAGCGACGAACACATCTGCCTGCTGAAAATACGATGCCGCATAAACCTCGCCTGCCGCGCTCAGGACGACATAAAGCGCCACAAAGAGAACTCCCAGAGCGAAGCGTCCTGTCAATCGCCCGCCCTTCCCCTGCCGGTGGCGCGGCGCAGCGCGCCCCCCGAACCATGCTTGTGCATCGGCTCCCAGAGACTCGTCCTTCGACCTGGGCGGACCGCGCTTGGATTGAAACGTCACAATCAGCCTCTAGTGTTTCTTGGCGTGGCAATACGCAACGCACGCTTCTCCAAATGCCGTGAACAGCCGCCCGCTCAGGGGATCGGTTGAGACGTGCCATTCGGGGTGCCATTGCACGCCGATTTGCAGCGTCGGCGCGCCAACGACGGAAGCGGCTTCGACCAGACCGTCAGGCGCCCATGCCTCCGGCTTCAGCGCGCTGGCAAGCGCCTCTATGCCTTGATTATGCAGGGAGTTCACTTGCGCTTCCGCTGCGCCCGCGATCGGAAAAAGCGCACCATCGGAGCATATCCTCACGCTGTGCGCGGCATCGTACTGGCGGTCTCTTGGACGATCCGGTTTCTCGGCATGCATCAGGGCACTTCCCAGCCTCCACTCCGCAAGCGATGGATGGAGTGTGCCGCCGAAATAGACGTTGAGCTCCTGAAGCCCCCGGCAGATGCCCAGGATCGGCATTCCGAGCGCGATGGCCCTATCGATGGCTACCGCAGACAGCCTGTCCCGTGGGCGGTCGCGGATACCATGCTCAACATCCTGCTGATCGGCTCCTGGATGGGATGCAGGCGCTTTCAAGACGGCTGGGTCTAGATTCGATTCATCTCCTGTCAAGACGAGGCCGTCGAGCGCGTCCATGATCGCCCGGGCGGCCTCGCCCCCCGCATCTTCAGCGTCGATCGTCGGCAATATGACGCAGGCCACGCCCGCATGATGAAGGAGAGCCTTGACGTATTTGCGTCGTAGCCAGTCGCGATGCACGCCATCGACCAAAAGTCGGTTCGAGGTGACGCCGACCACGGCGCGGGCTTCGTCTGACCGTTGCAATGTCACGCCACCTGCCCCTTTGCATGGCCATCGGCCACCGACTGCTCATACAAGCGTCGATTTCGCTCCTTCAACTGAGTCATAACACTGGGTTGACCTTGCGGCCCCTTGACGAAGAGCCCTCCCCAGCTCGCGGCAACCTTTGCGTAACCCGGATCCTGCATCCGGATCTTCTGGGCTTTGTGCAAAAGCCAGAACGGGATGCCCGGCGACAGGTGATGCTCGAGGTGGTACTCATCCAGATTCTGTCCAAGGATGGCGCGCTCGAGGAAATTCCCTTTCCGGTTCCTGGTCAGATAGACGTTCTTCGTTTCGGTCTCGCACATCGGCGAGTGCTCGGCGAGTTCGACAAACCACCCGAGAACCTGAAACGTGGTGAGATAGGGCACGATCCAAAACAGGATCACGATGTGGATCAGCCCAAGCGCATATGACCCGCCCAGGATGCTGATCCAGAAGAGATAGAAGCCATACTTGTCGACAAGGATGCCTGAGCGGCTCTGGTCCTCGGCATCCGTGATCGAAAACCGATTGGTCCAGAGATACTTCAGATAGGCCAGTGTCGCCCCACCGAATATCGGCTTCCAGATGATATTGAAGGCGTACCGCTCGGGAGGCTGGACGTCGTAGACACCATTGGCCATGAAGAATTTCAGGTCGGGATCCTTCTCCGGGTCGCCGAGATACGGATGATGCAGATAGACATGCGAGATCCGGTAGGCCCAGTGGCGCTGGAACAGGGGATAGGCGGCGAACAGAATGCCGAGGACGTAGTTCCACGTCGTGTTCTTCGCGAGCGTACGGTGAGCCGCATCATGAGCGATCGTCGTCAGACCTCGTTGGTAGGCGCCGATCAGAAGAACGGCCACCGGGTAGAGCCACCAAGAGACGCAGACCGTCGCGAGCGTGCAAGCGGCAATTACAGCGTAATCTTTGGCGATATAGGCCACTCCCGTTACATTGTCGGGCCTCAGTTCTGAGAGTTGCTTGTTGATCTCGCGGCTGAACTGAACCGCTTCATAACGGGACGACCTCAGTTTCCAAGCGTCTGTCTGATTCATGAGAACCTCTTCCTGATCGCCTTACAAGTTGTCAGATTGCGGAAAGCGCCCTGTCCAGATCGCGCACGATGTCGTTGACGTCTTCGATGCCGACGCAAAGCCGGATCGAACCGCCAAATATGCCGGCGGCTTCGCGCTTCTCCCGCGGAACGGTGGTATGGGTTGTCGAAACAGGATGCGTCACGAGCGTCCGGGCATCTCCCACATTCGAAACGTGATACATCAGGTCGACGTTCTGGATGAACTTGCGCCCGGCCTGTTCGTCCTCCACCTCGAACATGACCATCGCGCCGTGTCCGTATGCGGGATTGAGCGTCTGGTCGACGGTTTCCCGGTCGGCTCCTTCGAACAGCCCCGGGTAGAAGACACGACGTACTTTCGGATGCGCCTTAAGAACGTCGGCCACTATCCTGGCGTTTGCGCAGTGCTGCTTCATGCGAAGGGGCAGCGTTTCAAGGCCTTGGATCAGCTGAAAGCTCGCAAAGGGGGCAATGGCCGCGCCAGTGTCGCGCAACCAGGTCATGCGTGCCTTCAGAAGAACCTCGCTTTTTCCGAGATCGTCGACGTCTTGCAACGCGTTGCGCCAGATGATCCCGCCATGCGCTTCGTCAGGACTGTTGAATAATGGAAAGCGAGAGGCTCCCCGGTAGCTGAACTTGCCGTTGTCAACGATCAGACCGCCCAGCGTCGTGCCGTGGCCGCAGATATATTTCGTGGCGGAGTAGGTCGTAATCGCCGCACCGAGATCTGACGGCCGACATACCAGCGGGGTCGTCGTATTATCCACAACCAAGGGGACGCCGTGCTTTCGGCCGATCTCAGCCAGCTGTTTGACCGGAAGCGGAATCAGACACGGGTTTGAGATCACCTCTCCGAAGAGGCATATCGTGCGGTCATCGATGGCACGTTCGAAAGTCTCCGGCCTGCGAGGATCCGCCGTCCTGACGGCGATACCAAGACGCTTTAACGTGTTGTGGAGCAGGTTCCAGGTATTGCCATAGAGGTACGGTGAGGCGACGACGTTGTCCCCCACTTCTCCGCTTGACAGGTTGACGATGGCAAGGAACGTCGCCGCTTGACCCGATGCGACCGCGAGCGAGTCGCGACCCATGTCGACCGCGGCATACCTTCTTTCCAGCGCGCGGGTCGTCGGATTGATGATCCTCGTATAGGTGAACCCATCCGCCTTGACGTTGTAGACATCCGCAATGTGATTCAGATCGCCATCGAGTTCATAGGCCGTGTTCTGATAGATCGGCACTGCGACAGCTTTGGTCACCGGATCACGTCGGTAGCCCGCGTGCAGAACAGCAGTTTCGACAGAGAACGGGAGCTGCGAGGTCCTTGCGAGCGGCGATGACGTCTCGATGCGACGCTCGCAAGCCTCCCGGGCCGACGCCGCCCCCGCGCAAGGAACCGGACCGGACCGAAAGTATGTACGAAAGGCGCACCCCAATTGCTCGATCCAACTGGGTCGGATCTCGCCAATGCAACCGACCCGAAAACTCCGCGTCGCGAGGTGCAACTTCGAGTAGATATAAAGGTTGTGGGCCGCCAAATGGCGATATAGCCCGTCAAATCCTTCCTGATCGGCGATGCCGGATGGCGCACTGAAGGCGACGCAGACCGGCGACTGCAAGTCGGCAGACAGCAGGGGAGACACTACCCCTTCGAGTTCTTGGACGAGATCGTCTCTAACCTTCTCATACCTGCGGCGCCGGGCATCGATGCCCTCCCCCTCCAGAATCTCCAAGGCCCTCGTCGTTGCCTGAACGATGTGGGTGGGC
The DNA here is from genome assembly GCF_054063355.1 of Bradyrhizobium sp. USDA 4502. NCBI lineage: Bacteria > Pseudomonadati > Pseudomonadota > Alphaproteobacteria > Hyphomicrobiales > Nitrobacteraceae > Bradyrhizobium > Bradyrhizobium sp. USDA 4502. Next base: position 767,858 of record NZ_JBSSGF010000001.1, on the reverse strand, counting down.
GGGGTCGATCGCCACTCACCGGAGCGCTCGAGCGAGAGCCATTGGTCTCTCACGTCGAGCACAAACGACCTCGGTTCTTGGACTGCGTTTTTTAGCAGCTCGCGAGACGCGATGACAAAAGCGACCCCTGGCGGCCCTTCAATGCACTTGTTGCTCGACGTCACCAGGACGTCTATCCCACCACAGCTCAGGTCAATATCAATCGCGCCAAAGGAGCTCATGCCATCGACGATCGTCTTGATACCACGCCGCTTCGCCTCTTCGACGATCGCGTCCAGCGGATTGACGATTCCGGTCGTCGTCTCGCAATGCACGAGACATAGGTGGGTAATGCCGGGATTTCGCCTCAGATGCTCAGCAACTTCTTGGGGGTCCAAAGGCTCGGTAGCTCGTTTGACAAGCTTCAGCGCGTCGACGCCCCACAGCCGCAGGATCTTGAAGATGCGCTCGCCATAGATGCCGTTTATGCAAACGAGCGGCTTGTCCCCCTTGGACACGAACGAGGACAGAGCAGCCTCCATTGCAAAGGAGCCGCCTCCCTGAATAGGGACTACGGAATAATCCCCGGCCTTTCCCAGCAGATTGAGCATCAGCCGCCTCATGCGGGCGGTCACTTCCTTGAACTCGCAATCGCGCGATGCGAGATCGAGCTGCATCTGGCTCCTGACCGCCAGCGAAAGCGACAACGGACCAGGCGTCAACAGAGAGCGCTGTCTTGTCACACTATTCCCCTTAAGTTGTTTTCGTCGCGAATCTGGAGGGGGGCCGCGACTTGAGTCACCTTGCGTGCAGCCCCTCGCGTCATCTGCTATTGGGCGAAGCGCCATCGGCGCAGACGCGCTTCGCTTGACAACTCATCGAAAATTCGGCCGATCACGACATGCACATCAATCCGCAGATGCACAGCGATGCCCGCACGGCGCCAAGGCCCCATCGATATCATTCAGTTTTCCTAGGAATTCGCTCTGCCGCCGCATTTGCGCACCGAGGCGGCGCGAAGCGCAACTCTTGTCCAGCCGTCCTGCATGCAACGATCCAGCGTCTTCAACATCTTGCCTAGCAAGCTAGACGTGTCGGCTGATCGGCTTACGGCCGACCTGTGCCATCCAGGCGAACGTTGAAGTTCAGATAAAAGTGCACGTCGGACCGATCGCACGCGGATGTCAATTCGCGCGTGGCGCCCGTTATGCGTGCCGCTGCTGACGCGCCGGATCCTGCGTGAGGCTTGAGACATTCGCATACTGTCACTCGCTGGAGAGTTCGGGACGTTGACGACCTTTGCCGTCTATTTTCAGATCGTACAACTTGACGTTAGGTGCGTTTCAACCCTCTTCCGAACTCTTCTCATGTGATTTTTTCTAACGTGCACATCCGCGCGGAGCGATAAGCGAAGGCTGGCAGAAGATTGCAGGGAGCGGCGGCAAGCTATGCTCAGAGTGTCCACAGTGCGACGTCAGGGGTGAGGACGTTCTGCCGCGAGGATTTGGCTCGATTCACGTCGCGCCCTCGCCGAACTCCAGATCGGGATACAAGTTATCCGCCTTTGCTACTTTCCTTGAAGGTCGATGCCTTGGAAGTGCCTGCCACCGCTCTACATGTCCGCCATCATGTCATCATTGCGTCTGAACGGGGGGTCCCCTGTCTCGTCCAGTCAGGCTCGGGCTTGCGATTGGCGGGACCTTTTGCAGCGATCAGCTCGACAACTTTTGCTGAGCCCCGGCGGAGCAAACCGCCGAGTGCGGGGCGAGCCATGCGAACAGATCGACGTCGTTGCTGTCTGCAGCAATGCTGCGATGGTTTCCCAGTGTTGTCCGCTGTCGTGGACCGGAGAGAGGCTATTCTTTCTCGTAACTATTTGGGGCCTGATCCCGCGCTCGTCGCCGAGCTCGATGCGGCCGTTGGTGGAGGAAACGCTCGAAGAAGGCGCGGCGCGCCCAATGCCCCCAAAATATGAGGCACATGCTTACGTGGGGAGAATAGTCGAATGCGATCTGACGCATTATGCGAACGGAAGGTGGTGGTGACCAAAATACTGCGTTGGGATGTCGCCGGAGACCCGGGGACGATGGAGCTCACCACCAAAGAGCTGTACGTGAGGGACTTCGAAGCCTGTACGTAACGTGCCCTAAAATGCTGGCCTAGGTACTGGGGCGGCACGCTGAGACAATCGCCAACGCTGCCTGCACCGCTTGGTCTTTCTCCTCGTAAGGAATTCTGGCCAGTCAGAACACTCCAGCCGAATTCACGCAGTAGAGCCTCTAACTGATCAGATCCGGCACTAGACCGGGTGAGTTGCACGATCTTCTGATCAGACCAGCACGACAACCTTGTGAAAACCGACACTTTTCCGATCTAGATCTCCTCAAACAATTCGTCCAGATAGCGCACCAAGCGCTCGTGCCTGGGTCTTGCCAGGGATCTTCCAGCCGCGGTTTGGAATCCCGACGCCAGCTTGAGCAATTTGGTGTCGAAATGATCGACTGCAAATTTCCTGTCGTCATGCGGACGATTTCGAGCGCGAGGATCGCCGACGTCATAAAGCGACCGCCTTAGCCGACCTGCAAGGTGAAAGCATCGGGCCACCCCAATCATTCCGATTGCGTCTAACCGATCGGCGTCTTGAACGATCTTTGCCTCTAACGTTCGAGGAGGCACGTTTGCGGAGAAGCTATGGGCCTCGATTGCATGCGCAACGGACTCGATAGCGCTTGCCGAGAAGCCTTGTTCCCTCAGCAACTTCGACGCTTTATCGGCCGCGTGCCGAGATGCTTGAAAACGAAAGGGAGAATTCTTCTCAACCGCTGCGCAGTCGTGAAGAAGGATGCTAGGAACCAGGATCGTGAGATCGCCGCCCTCGATCGCCTGTATTGTTCGCGCGTTCTTCCAAACTCGTAGAGTATGGCTAATGTCGTGCGAGGCATCGTCCTCCCGCGGAATATGGGGAATCAACTGGCTGGCAAGTTGCTCAAGCGGTGCGAAAGCACTTGCGATCGTGTTGGGGGCCATGATCGAACTTTCACTGACCGATGGGTTGCTGTCCTTCGCATCCGTAGCAACCTCGACAGGCTTGCTGCACGCTCCGCACGGCCAGGCGTGTCAACACAATTGGATCCGAATTGCCTTGTGCAGCTAGAGTTAGTACTTTTTCGGCGATGCATGCCTTCAACGATGACGTCCGCCTTGCTTCGGGCACCATCGCGACGGCATCATCCAGAACACCTCTCAACAAAGCACACAGTTTAGCTTGCGGGGTCATGATGCTAATCCACCAAGGAAGCTCTCTCCGACGTCAGCTTCGGCTCGCCCAACCAATGGTCCCTAGAAAGCCCCGTGGAATTGGAGTTCGATGCGCCGGCTTCAATGAGCGGGAGGAAGTCTTAGGCACGACCACCGAGTACAAGAAATATGATTCTGCAATGTGACAGGGTTCTAAGCTACGGATATTCGGGGTGTATCTCGCCGAGTGGAACCGTGCGTCGCGAACGTGCGTGTCCCCGCTGCGCTACTCGCAAGCGCTGCAGACGTGTACGCCGGGTTGACGACACGCCCGTTCGAAAGCCGACACCGCATGAGGTGCACAAGCGCCTCGTTTTGCTCCTCGTCGTCGTTACATGACTAACATGGCCTGTTTTTGCCAAGCTTAGGCACGGCTTGGAAAAACCTCTTTCGTGACGCAACTCGCACGAGCGGCGCACCGCCGTCGGTGCGCTTTCCTTGAGCACGACAGCCCGCACCTCTTTGAGGTCGGACCGTCTGGCACGCGAGTTGCCAGGAGTGTCGCGTGGACTTGGCTTCTCATACATTCACGCAGCCCCCGAGATGGCCAAGTTCAACAAACGCGGGCGGCCTCTCCCGGCCGCCCGCACGCCTTTCCGTCTGCGCATCGACGGTTCGCTAAATGGCTTTGGAGAAGTCCGAAGAGGCGCGCAGGAAATGGTCTCAGGGAAAGACCGCAACCAGCATTGTGCTTTCCGCTGGCAAAGCTTGAACTCCCTGCCAAAATCGTCGCCTGATCCGGTTCGTTGCAGGCCGCACTCCGCGTTCCTTCATGGACAACCAGTTAGGTGCCAGTTGCGAGAGAATATTTTGCGCGGCCGCGTCGTCATAATGTCTGCGTGACCAGCTCGAGCTGAAGCGCGGCCAGAACGCTGATGCCATCGCGGTGTTCGATGGGCTCGCCCGCAGCCTGCGCGGCTTGTACCAGGGCGGCCTCTTTGCGTTCGGTCATCAATTTGTCAACTTCGATCTGAGTTAGCAGCTTTTCACGCTCATCCGCCGGGAGCGCGGCAGCATCGTCGCTGTTGGTATCGATCAATTCGTTCACCTTTTCGGTCAAGGTGTCACGAAGGACCCAACAGAGCAGCCCAATTACATCGGGAACCTGGCCAGATGCCCTGCCCACAACCCGCGTGTCCGCACCGAGGACCATAGCCGTCAGATCGTGCTCCTGGAGGATGAGCGGCCATTTGATCTCACGCGCGTTGTCATCAATCATGGCCGAGATAGACGGCGCTCCACGTTCCGCCAGTCGTGCGATCAGAACCGCCGCGTCTTGCTTCTTTGCCTCACTGGGAAATGGCGCACTGCGAATCCGGTGCGCATCGGCTTCGAGCTCGCCAAGACGCAGGCGCAAGCGCTTGAGAGCCTCACTGATCGGCTCGTCGCGCCCTAAAATCTCCGACAGCGCGATTTGTGGGATCGAGGTAAGACGCACGCCCGACCGCAGGCCACTGCGAGCCAGAAAGGCTCGGCAGCGTGACGCCAGGCTCTCGCAGTTCCGCATACGGGCGGCAGCAGTCGCCTCACGACCGATGAGGCAACGCAACTTTTCAGCGAATCCGGCAGCTTGCAAGTTCAAGTCACGGATTTGCGCCTCCTCCTTGTCCGCGACGGGGCCGCCGGCGGTGCGGGCCAATATCAGCTGTTTGCGGCGGGTCTCGACGCGGTGAAGCTCGGCACGAGTCGAGCGCATTTCCTCATCAAGCGGCGACCACGTTGAGCGCGCGTCCCCTGCACGATCCACAATCGCCTCGAACCGCTGCCGGGCGCCCTCATCGGGCAGTAGGTCGATAGGGTCGATTTGAAAGCAACTTTTGCAACCTATGTCGTCATTCACGCGTCGTCTCGCAGCGGTTATGTGTCAGATACCCCGGTTTCGCTGGCAATGATTCGTATTAAGTAATTTTTAATGCTTCCACCGCCGATTGCCGTCAGCGCAATTCCAGCGCGATGGCCCTAGCTTGGAGCGCTGACGGTACGGCGTCCCTGGTTTCAGCGGCCCCAACCGTTCGCCCGCAGCGCTTTCGTATACGGAGCATTTGAATCTCTCACGCGTGGGCGCAGGTCGATTTACGAATCTAACCGGACCAGAAATCGGATCTAGAACGAAGCGAAATCAAGAGTGCGGTGGTTTTGTCTCCGCGCAGAGCGTCAAGCGCCAACGATCGCTGAATCCCATCGGCTTTCTATATCCGAGACCCCTGCCTCGCCCTCGGGCGGCCATACCACATCCGTTTGCGTTACGCGTACTGCGCACGGATCTCCTGTGCGGCCGCGGCGATCGAGAGGTGAGATATGGCAAATCTGCCCAACATCGCGCCCGCCGCAATGACCCACAATGTCCGAGCCGGGCGCCGGCCGGGCGATCGCGCCGGCCGTACGACAACCAGTCCTGGGCCATCGCCAACTCTGGCGACTGCATTTTGGCATCGCTGAGCTGAAATCCGAATGCAGGTACCGCGGAAACTGAGAGTTGGGCCATGAGTGAACATAGTCGGAGCCGCGATGGCCGCCGCTGAACTGCTCGTTTCCGCCCCCGATCAACGTGAGATTGGACTCGGAAACTCGGGTCGTCGAAACTGTAATATGCTAAGCGAGGTAGCTGACGAAAAGCTGACGCGCAGCACGCTAAGCGTCTGTGGCGCCGCGTTTTGGAGCCAAGCTGCCGTGATCGCCAGTACAGCGTTCTTGCGAGACAGCAGACAGGTATGGCATCGAGCTTCCGGTCGACGTCGAGAGAATACCGCGTGACAGCTGATCCTGGTGCCAGCCCCGTCTTTCGATCAAGCTCACGAGCGATCGACACTTCGTGGCCGAGTTGCGCGGTCTCGTAGTTTATGTCAGGGCGCTGGAGTATCTCGTACAGGTTTCACACTCCAAGCACTGGACTGCAGCCAGCCGATGCTGGCGATGCTTCCGCACCTGTGTTCAATTCCCCCGCGGCTTCAGCCGGGCACAGGTTTGATCGGGAGAGCGCGACGCACGCCATACGCGCAAGAAACAGCGTGAAGCGAAAAACTCAAGTTACTGGAAGCCCGACTTCTTCTCTGGCCTTTGTCCTAGCGTCGTAGATCCTGACCTGGAGCATCGGACGGCGCTTCTTGAGCTCCTGCGCTCCTGCAAAGGCCCCATCTCTGGTCGCAAATTCGGTTTTCAATTGACCGTCGATTTCGAGGACATAACCAGAAGCGGGCAATCGACGTGTGGACGCGACCATTTTGTTCCTTAGAGCATGAGTCCATTGATGTCGGTGCTTAACCCGAGTCGCCTTGGCCGGGCCAGCGGCTTGGTGAGGCCCACATCTTGCTAAACGGTGGGATACGAGGTGATAGGTTCGATAATCAGTAACCGTCAAGAATTTCGCGCGCCATCAAGACATCGATCACAGCTTGGGCCATTTGCTCAGGCGCCTGTTCCTTGGTCCTGAGATGAATTTCAGGTCTTGTCGGCGCTTCATAGGACGCATCGACGCCGGTGAATTTCTTGATCTTACCGGACTTCGCTTTTGAATAAAGACCTTTGGGATCGCGCCGCGCGCATTCTTCGCTCGGCGTATCGACAAAGACTTCGACAAACTCCTCCTTACCGACCAGACTGCGCACCATATCTCGTTCGGCCCTGTGAGGCGAGATGAACGAACAAAGCACGATCAAGCCACTGTCCGCCATCAACTTGGCAACTTCCCCGGTACGCCGAATGTTTTCCATGCGGTCGGTCTCGGAGAAGCCGAGGTCCGCGTTTAATCCGTGCCGCAGGTTGTCTCCATCCAACAGCATGGCATGCCGAGACATTGCAAACAGCTTTTGATCGACGATGTTGGCAATTGTCGACTTTCCCGCGCCGGACAGGCCGGTAAACCAAATGATGCAAGGCTTCTGGTTCTTGAGAGTGGCCCGCTCCTTGCGTCCCACTGCAAGGGGTTGCCAAGCGATGTTGGCAGCTCGCCGCAGTGGATATGCGATCATCCCGGCTGCGACCGTGCGGTTGGTATATCGGTCGATGACGATAAATGATCCGGTCTTGCGATTGACCTCGTAAGGATCGAACGCCGCGGGCAATGCGGTTGAGACATTGCAAAATCCGATCTCGTTTAAGCCAAGCGTCCTGGCTGCCAGATGCTCGCGCGTATTGACGTCGATCCGACGATTGATCGCAGTAATGCTGCCGGCTGTGGTCTGCGATCCAATGCGCAGAATGTAGTTGCGTCCGACAGCGAGTTGGTCCTCATCCATCCAGATCAGATGAGCGGCGAATTGATCGGCAAGTTCCGGTCGCTCGGTTGGGCATGCCAGGAGATCGCCGCGGCTGATGTCGATTTCGCTTTCAAGGGTAAGCGTGATTGCATCGCCCGCCTCGGCGCAAGGTAGGTCGCCGTCTTGAGTTACAATCCGGCTGACGCGCGCGGTTCGTCCGGATGCTGCGACGACGATGTCGTCTCCCACCGAGATGCTTCCTGAAGCCACGGATCCGGCGTAACCTCGGAAATCCAGGTCCGGCCGGTTCACCCACTGGACCGGAAAGCGGAAGGCCTGCCGGGAGCTATCGGAGCCGATCCCAATGCTCTCGAGCTGGCCGAGCAGGCAGGGACCATCGTGCCAGCGAGTGTTGCAAGAGCGGTTGACGACGTTGTCGCCGTACCTGGCAGAGATCGGAATCGGGACGATCGTATCGAAGCCGAGATCTGCGGCAAAGGCCACGTAGTCGGCGACGATCCGATCAAAGGTCTCTTTGCTGTAGTTGACGAGGTCGATCTTGTTCACTGCCAAGACGAGGTGGCGGATACCAAGGAGCGAACAGATGAACGAGTGCCGCTTGGTTTGGACCAGCACGCCCTTACGGGCATCGATGAGGATGATGGCGAGCTGAGCATTTGAGGCGCCAGTTGCCATGTTGCGGGTATACTGCTCATGGCCGGGTGTATCAGCCACCATGAACGAGCGCCGCTCCGTCGCAAAGAAACGATAGGCTACATCGATCGTGATGCCTTGCTCTCGTTCGGCTTCAAGCCCGTCGACGAGCAGCGCGAAATCGATCTCACGGCCGGTAGTGCCGTGCTTGGCGCTATCTCGTTCCAACGCCGTCATCTGATCCTGGTAAATCATTTTGCTGTCGTGCAGCAGCCGGCCTATCAGCGTGGATTTCCCGTCATCCACCGAACCGCATGTGATGAATCGCAGCTGATCCTTTGGCATGGCTTGGATAGATTGCGTTATTGGCTTGGCAAGCATCAAAAGTAGCCTTCCCGCTTCTTCTTCTCCATCGAAGCGGCTTCATCGGCATCGATCAGGCGGCCCTGGCGCTCCGATACTGTCGCGGTCTGCATCTCTGCGACAATGTCTTCGATCGTTGTCGCATCGGATTCAATAGCTCCGCTCAACGGATAGCATCCCAGCGTACGGAAACGGGTCATCCGCATTTGCGGCGCCTCGCCGGTCAGAAGCGGCAATCGCTTGTCGTCGATCATGATCATCGCGCCATTTCGACGCACGATCGGTCTTTGCTTTGCGAAGTAGAGCGGGACGACCGGAATCTTCTCGCGCATGACATATTCCCAGACGTCGAGCTCAGTTCAGTTCGACAGTGCAAAGACGCGCATGGTTTCGCCCCGGCGAATCCGAGTGTTGAATAGATTCCAGAGTTCCGGCCGCTGGTTACGAGGGTCCCATACGTGCCCTGCCGAGCGGAAGGACAGAATCCGCTCTTTTGCGCGGCTCTTTTCCTCATCGCGCCGGGCACCGCCAAAAGCAGCATCGAATTCGTGGAGGTCGAGCGCCTGCTTCAGGGCGTCTGTCTTCATCACCTGGGTATGAAGCGCGGAGCCGGAGTCGATCGGATTGATCCCGCGCTCAATGCCCTCCTTATTTACATGGACGATTAGGTCGAGGCCGAGCCGCTTGGCTGTGGCGTCCCGGAAGTTGATCATCTCGCGGAACTTCCAGGTCGTGTCGACGTGGAGCAGGGGAAAAGGCAACTTTGCGGGATAGAAGGCCTTGATCGCAACGTGCAGCATCACGCTCGAGTCTTTTCCGATCGAATAAAGCATGACCGGCCTTTTGAACTCGGCGACCACGTCACGCATGATTTCGATCGATTCAGCTTCGAGACGGCGCAGATGTCTGGGCAGCATATGTTCTTTTCGATGCAGAATCGCTGTTCTTTGCCGGTCTACGGCTGCAGCCCCGAGATACCGGTGGCGAAAAAACTGCTCGCCATGACGCACGGTTAAGGTCAAGTGCGAGCGCAACCAGGAGCCGCATAACCGAGGGCGTTTCACCGCTGATGCGGTCATAACCTGCGCCAGCCATCCGGCGCGGAGATCAACCCGTCGCGGGCTCAGTACTAGCTAAATAAGCCAGCGTGTTTTGATCGCAAGCATCCAGATCACCCTAAGGCATATTGAGGACCTGCTCAAGACGTTCGATCTCGCTGCGTAGAACTTTGATTGCCGCGTCGCGATTTTGAATGGCATCCAATCCCGCGGCGCGCTCAGCTTCTGAGGTCAACAGCGCGTGTTGCAACCGAGCCGCCGTTGAGTCCGCCAGCCGCAGATCCTCCTCGACGTTGGTGTCCGACAGATTTTGCGTCTGCCGCACTATGGAGCTATTGGATGCGGAACGACTGCGCAAATCCCGCCAGGTTTGGAATATCCGGCGATGGAGTTCGGTAACCTCTCCTCCCCTATCCACCACGCCGGCTTGCTGCGCATGCAGCAGCTCCTGCTCATATCCGAGCTCTATCAAAAGCTCGACCCCGATCAGGTCGGTCACCGTTTGCATCTCTTCAGCGCTCAATTGGGATTGCCATGCTTTGACAGAGCTTTCGTCGACCGCGTTTCGCTCCAGGATTTTTCGGTCTCCGAAGCTGCTGGATCGAAGATAATCTGCTTGTTCCATTCCCGCGGACGCGGCGACCGCTGGATCACAGCCAAGCGCCACCAATAGACGCCGGACTTCCTGATCGGGACGCGCCACGAGCGGTTCGTATTTTATTAGCTGCGTCCGCGGCCGAGCGCGGTGCGCGGCGAGCCTGGGAAGGCCAAGAACCAGATCGGCTAGTGACGATATAACGACAGCGGGCAGGCGGAGCATGAGATCAGCGAGAGCAGATACGCTGACCGGATAGGAGTTTTCTGCCCGCAGCGGGATACCCCACGTTGATTTCAGTGAAGCGGCGATGGCATAGGGATTGCGCATCAGAAGGATGTGTGGCGCCTCTGGATAGACAGCTTCAAGAAATTCCAGCGCCGTCCAGTAGCGTGGTGTCTTGTCTATGATGATGCGCTTGCCCGCTGCCGCCAGATACTGGCTGTACGCAGTGTCGGCAAAGGCCCGGCAGACCAACGTGCGATCTATCCGTCCCAAAAATTCGGATGTGGCAGCCTCGATCAGCGGGGATCCTGCCGGATGTCGCTGATCGACCCTGCCAAATGCCTCAAGTGCCAGCATAAACCAGGGCTCAGGCGGAGCCACAATGTCAGGATGGTGCTGGAGCAAGTGCGCCAGGAGTGTCGTCCCGGATCGCGGGAGGCCGAGAAGAAAGCAAACCGCAGGAGAACGGTCGAAACCATCGCTCATAGTTCAGACCCTCATTAAGCGTCCCCCCCGCCGCAGCACTCGTTCGATTGAGCGAGTAGCGCCGGCCGTGAGATCACGTGAGGCGGTCGCTTGCGCTGAACGCATCACCTGAGAAGATTTGCGCTTGCAATTGATCTTGAGAGCTGTTGACTTCGGCGACTTGGCGGGATCACAGAAGCATTTCGCTGTCCCCATTGCTCACACAATTAAATCGAAGTCAAAGGTCAGCTCAACTCTATGAAGATTGGCTACCGACATGGGAAGGTTGGGAAGAACTATACGGGACGTTTACTGGAAAAATGCCTGCGCCTTAGGGACGTGTTACGTCGGCCACGTAAAATGCGACGTGCGTCTCCGCGATGCTCGGCATGCCCCAGAGAAATTCGGCAGGGAACGGACAGGTCGCCAGTGAAGCAAGAAGCAGACCATAATCGCGGCTATCTCACTGGCAGGCGCAGCGATCCGACCGGCGTGCAGCATCGATCCGACGCAAGTTGCCCGTGAATGCCGCTGCTGGACTCCGAGCAGCTACGGCTTTCTTACGCACGCTACCCATCCGTCCGGACCGTACCAAGTGTTTGATTTGCTTGCTCTTACGGCGTTGTACCTACTGCCAATTCGCGCTAAGGGAAGCCGGTGAACGATGGAACCTGACCTACGATGCCGCCGGATTTGCCCGGTCTAGCCAGCGCGCTTGAAAGTGTCTCTACTGAGGGACTGGAGCCGGCCCGGCCGTTCATGTGGGAGATCAGGTCGATCAGTGCGTGTCTCGAAGAGCTTGCCAGATTCCGAGCTCATGTGCTTGGCATCACTGGGCCACAGTGGATGATCCTGATGGCAGTGGCCTACTTAGGCAAGGAAAATGGTGTCTCCGTCAACCTGGTGTCAAAGTTGATGCACGTCGACCCTTCTTTCGTCACGACGCACTCAAAGGTACTAGAGAAAAGTGGATTCCTGCGGCGTAAGCACTGCGCGAGCGATGCTCGGGTCGTGCAGATGACGCTGACGGCCAAAACTCGCAAGCGCCTATTGACTTTGGCGCCGCAACAGCAAGGACTGGACGAGCTCGCTTCTGATGAATTCGGGGTAAGCGGATCAAACGAGTTCATTACCAAGCTGGCCGCGGTCAGGCATCGTCTGGAGAAGGTTCGCCGTGAGAGCGTCTCCGGCCTTCCGAAGACCAAACGCACGACCGTCAGAAATGACGCTCCGTAGCCATGTCAACGCTTCCAGTTTTCGAGTCATTCCTGAAGCAGCGCGGACGAAGGTGGTTGTGGTCCGTTTATACGGCCGAAGGTGCCCGCGTAATGACGGGTTCAGGACGGAGCCGCTCCGCCGCCAGCTATCAAGCCAATCGCGCGCTGTTTCTGTTACTGCTGGGTGCACCGTATCGTTCCGAAGTTCGAGCGACCCGGCGGGCCCAGCCGGGTACGCTTACGCCCAAGCCGTAGCCCCCATGATCTTCGAGTAACACCCACTCGCAAGAATGCTCATCGGCCACAGCCAATGGCCCAGCGGAGACGCGTCTTGATTTAAAGAATCGACCTCAGGCCATTACGCAACTTTCTCCTTGGTCAGCCGAGAGGAGCCGATCACAGTAACAACAGCTGAATTTTGCACTTAGGCAAACCGGCCAGGAAGTGCGTATAGGCTTAGTTTCGTGATGTAGCCAGTTTATGCCGAGATGGCAGCAACTACCAGGCTCCTTTCAAGGCTTCGTCAAAGATGCCGCGCGCTGGAGGCCGACCGCAATCGTGAAGCTGTAGCGAGCACTGAGTGAAAGTAAGCGGCAAGGAGACCCCGTCTGGCGGAGGGGTGAACGATCGGCTATCGGCTGCTAAGTTTGTGAGCCGATGTGAGCTTCTATGTCTGCGCCTAGTTCTGGAACTAGAACCTTCCATATGATCGAAGCGGTCGCCGACCGTCTTGAGGGATCGCCGCGGCAGCTTCGCCGACGCTGGTCGGACGAGTTTAAGGCCCAAGTCGTGATGGAGGCGCTGGAGCCTGGCGCGAGCGTCTCGGCGATCGCCCGCCGGATCGGCATTCACCCGTCGCAGCTGTTCGCCTGGCGCCGTGACGCTCGGGCCGAGCGGCGGCGTTATCGCTCACGGCACTCGAGTTGCGAGGGTGTGGTGGCGCCTGTGGCAGGCGCGGTGATCGAGATTGCCATTGGCGAGGTGATCGTGCGCGCCGGCGTGGACGTCGACGAGGCGCAGTTGCAGCGGGTGATCCGGGCGGTCCGTTCGGCATGATCCCCTCCGGCGTGAAGGTGTTCCTGGCGAGCCATCCAGTCGACTTCCGCAAGGGTATCGATGGCCTTGTTGCGCTGGTGCGCGATGCCGGCTCAGATCCGTTCGACGGTGCGCTTTATGTGTTCCGCGCCAAAAGAGCCGACCGAATAAAGATCGTATGGTGGGATGGCTCCGGCGTGTGCCTCTATTTAAAACGGCTTGAGAAGGCGAGGTTCTGCTGGCCGCGGATCGGGCATCATCGGGTGCAGCTGAATGCTGCGCAGTTGATGGCACTGGTGGATGGGATGGACTGGAAGCGGATCCGGACCGCGGCGGTCAAGCCGCCGGAGATTGTTGGGTAAAAGCACTGCGGCGAAGTGAATCAGCGGCCTGAAAGGGCAAGAGAACCGGGGCAAAATGTGCTCTGGTCGGGTCAATGACGCCGCCCGATCTCAGCCTCCCGAATGACGTAGAGACGCTGAAGGCCATGGTGCTTGCCATGGCCGAGAAAGCGGCCCGCGCCGCTGCTCTGGAGAGCGAAGTCGCCGATCTCAAGGCCCGCAACGCCGATGCCGATGCGCGCATCGAGCGGCTGACGCAAATCCTGCAGGCCTTCGACCGCGCCCGGTTCGGCCGACGATCGGAGAAGCTCGGCTCGGCGAACGGCGACGATGAACAGCAGGCCTTCGTCTTCGAGGAGATCGAGACCGGCATCGCCGCGATCAAGGCCCAGGTCAGCAAGGGCCGTGCGCAGGCGGATGGCAAGCGTGCACCGCGTCGGCGCAAGGGCTTTGCGCCCCATCTGGAACGGATCGAAACCGTCATTGAGCCGCAAGAGCTGGCGGAGTATGCCGGCAAGCAGAAGGTGCTGATCGGCGAGGACGTGTCGGAGCGCCTGGATGTGGTGCCGGCGAAGTTCCGGGTGATCGTCACGCGCCGTCCCAAGTATGCCTTCAAGAACGCGGACGGCGTCATCCAGGCGCTGGCCCCGGCCCACATCATCGAAGGCGGCATTCCGACGGAAGCGCTTCTGGCCCACATCGCCGTCGCCAAATATGCCGATGGCCTGCCGCTCTACCGGCAGGAGGCCATCTACGCCCGCGATCAGGTCGAACTCGACCGCCAGCTGATGGCCCAATGGATGGGTAAGCTCGGCTTCGAGCTCGAGATCATTGCCGACTACATCTTCAGCGAGGTCAAGAAGGCCGAACGGGTCTTTGCCGACGAAACCACTTTGCCGACGCTCGCTCCGGGCTCCGGATCGACCAAGACGGCCTACTTATGGGCCTATGCCCGAGATGACCGAACCTTTGGCCGCAACGGTCCGCCGATGGTGGCTTATCGCTTCGAAGACAGCCGCGCCGGCGAATGCGCGGTCCGCCACCTCAATGGTTATCGCGGCATCCTGCAAGTGGATGGTTATGCCGCCTATAACAAGCTCGCGCGATCCGATCGCGGCAATGATGGCATCACATTGGCTGGCTGCCGAGTAGGCGGGGATGTTGCCATCCCCGCCCCTCACAGACCCGGACGAGCGGATTACCCGCATCCGGTTCTTCACGCGTAAGCTTCGCTCACGAGACGGCATATTGGTGGACGATCTTGGCTGTCGGCAGAGGGTGTCGCGCGAGCATGGCTCGGAAGCGCGACCACGGCAGATTGCTGTGGCGACCACGCCGCGCGAGCCATTTCTTCCATATCCGCGTGAGCTGGTGGTGATACCATCTGATCCGTCGGCCGTTGCCGGAGATGCCGTAGTAGGCGCAGTGCCCCCGGATAACCCGCGACAAGTGCGCGTGCTGTTCCCGGAACGGGCGATGCAGGTTGAGCCGACACCATTCCGTGACGGAAGCCAGCGCGCGGGCATAACGGTCTTTTGCCGTTATCTGTCGGACGACATTCTTACCCTTCCTCGATTGACCCCATACATGGGTGAAGCCAAGGAAGTTGAATGTGGTCCCCGCCGTCGCGGGATGACGCCCACCGGGGCGTTTGAACCGGAAGTCTACGAAGCGGGTCTTGGTCGGATGGAGTTGAAGCCCATACCGACCGAGCCGCTTACCCAGCACATTCAGCAATCGCTTGCCGGACAGATGATCCTCGAAGGCGATCACCGCGTCATCAGCGTATCGGACCAGTTGGCATCGCCCCTTGAGCCGCGGTCGCGCCCCCTGCTCGAACCATTCATCCAGCACATAATGCAGGTAGATGTTTGCAAGCAGTGGCGAGATCACGCCGCCTTGGGGCGTTCCACCAGTCGTGCGGCGCAGGACGCCCTTTTCGAGCACCCCCGCCTTCAGCCATTTATCAATCATCCTCCGGACGATGCCGTCCGCGACTCGCTGATCGAGGAATCGGCGCAGGTGCGTGTGGTCGATGGTGTCGAAGTATTTCGAGATATCGACGTCCACCACCCAACGCAGCCCTTGCTCCATGAACCCATTGCGCAGAGCGTGTAGGGCATCATGGGCCGATCGTCCCGGTCGGAAGCCATACGAGCACGACAAGAAGTCGGTCTCGTAGATCGGCTCCAGCAGCAGGAGAATCGCCCGCTGTGCCACCTTGTCTTCCAATGTCGGGATGCCGAGTGGCCGTTCGGTCCCATCCGCCTTCGGGATGTAGTGCCGTCGCACCGGCGGCGCGATGTAACGTCCGGATTTGATGCGCGCCAGGAGATCACAAAGATTCGCCTCCAGGTTCGCTTCATAGTCCGTCGCCATCATGCCGTCGATACCGGGCGCGCCATCCTTGCGCGTCAGGCGATAGGCCTCGAGCATCCATTCACGGTCGATCAGGTGATGCAGCGAGGTCAGCACCCGCTTGGGATTCTTCCTCGCCAGATCGGCTATCCATTGTCGTTTCGTGGACAGGTTCGTGGGACTCAGCGTTCCCTCCCGTGTTTCTCGTCAATGGGTCTTAACGCGTGGCGGCTCCCTTCCCTCGAGCGGGTCCCGGTGAGCCCAGTTCCCCGCCTTCCTCGGTACTACGAAGCCGCTACGACTTCCCGCCGCGCGCGTCCGTCGGCTTATGTCTTCACCTCGGGATTCCACATGCCTTGGTGTTTTCGTGTTCGCGTGCGCGCTCCCGATGCTCGCCAAGTCGGTCATCAGGCCTGGAGCGTTGCTATGGCCGGTGCTCCGTGCCGGCTTTCCCATGTGGGCACAACCGGGACCTCTCAGGTTTCCTGGTGTCCCATCCCGTACCTTTGCCCTGCTCAGAGACCCCGGCCGAACCGGTCAGCCTGGCCATAGCGGCTTTCCCAGTGCTGCCCCCGGATCCAACACGACGAAGGCTTCAGCACGACCGTGATTTCGAGGCTGGTCACAGGGCTTCAGTACCCGCTGTCTACGCTTCACGAGTGACGTTGCCGTCACCCATGCAAGACTCGCTTCCGGCTGGCGGGCTCCGCCTTTGCCGGGAGGGCGTCGAACCCTCTGGGTCACGTTGAAAGGTTTCAGATTACATTCTTCCTCCTTTCCAGGACTTGTCCTGACGCAAGCTGGTCACACTGCAGACGCAAGTTCTACGAGCTGCATGTTGCAGGGAGCTCAGAAGTGGCAACGGCGACGGTCGAGCGGATGGCAAGGCTCTGGCAGGTCGAGAAAACCGTGCGCGGTCAAAGCCCCGACGCTCGCGTTGCCGCGCGCCAGCAAACCTCCGCGGCGATCGTCGCAGATCTCTTCGATCTCTGGCAGCAGACCTTGCGGCGGATCTCCGGCAAATCAAAATTGGCCGAGGCGATCCGCTATGCCGTCTCGCGCCGTGCCATCTTCGAACGCTTCCTGACCGATGGACGTATCGAGCTCGACTCCAACGTCGTCGAACGCGCCATCCGGCCACAAACAATCACGAGAAAGAATAGCCTCTTCGCTGGCAGCGACGGCGGCGGACGAACCTGGGCGACCATCGCAACGCTGCTGCAGACGGCGAAAATGAACAACGTCGATCCGTTCGCCTGGCTCGCCTTAACACTTCAGCGTATCGCCAACGGCTGGCCGAGCAGCCAAATCGACGCGCTTATGCCATGGAACCACGCAGCCTGACGGCCTCAGCTTGCCGCTTACGAGTGAAATGCTCATCTCTCTGCAAATCTCAATCCTGCGCCCCCACAAAACCGCGAGCGGACCACCGATCACGGACACACGTTCTGCGCTGTGCCGGCGAAACTCCTTCGAGCGACAGGCCGTTGGTGACGCAAACGACAAGTTCTTGTCGGATCAGCTGCTGGAACTCTGCCACCTCATCAGTCCAAGGCGCTCAGGGCCTCTGGCAGGAACACACCGGGAAGCACACCAGACGTTCACGAAGAATGCAGGCTGTACTCACCGAGCACGCAGGCTTCGACACTTCACATTATAGCGCTTCACAACCTACATTCTCGGTATCAGCAGCAACGATCGCGCAATGAAATCAAGGGAAATCAGCTCTGGGCTCGAAGTTTGTTCCTTCAGAAGTTGGGCTATATTCATGGCCGGAATTACTGCGCTTTAAACAGCGACCGGTGCCGGGCCAGGCAGGATTCGAGCCGCATACCGTTCTGCGGAAATCCGCGAAGCGCAGTTGCGACACAAATGCAACAGCCAATAAGGGCGGCCCGGGAGCCGCCCTACTGACCAATCACCAGCACATTCCATAAGCTAACGCTGATGTCCCAATCCGATGCCAAGATGCAGGGCCTTCTGGCGTAGCGCACCGACAGAGCGTTTGGTCATTTTTGATATCTTTGTGACCGGCGTTCGAGCCTTTGAATGGACCTTGAGCTCTTTGATATCTGCCTTGGTCCACTCGCGCCGCTTAACGCGTTTCTTGGTTGCTTTTTTCACAATGAATGCTCCTTTTGAGAGGAGCGGCTTGTAACATAGTTTTTTCAAAGCGACGACCGTAAAAAAGAGGCAACATAGCACTCGCGCAAAGATGCAAGCTCGCTCATATGTTCAGAAGACAATATCTCAGGTATTAACGACGGCTGGCCGGTTGTAACATTTCGTGGAGGTTTGGTATCAAGAGACTTCGCCACAAGTTGACGAATGCAGCTCTCCTCATCGACGCACAGCGTTCGAAACCAAGCAGGTTATAGCAAGTCGTTGAAAACCTTTGACAAGCGAATTGCGATTAGTCCGAGAACTGCTCAGGTTCGAGGTTTGAATCGATCTTAGAGGGATCAACCATGCAAGTCCCTGTGAGACACCGTCGCGATCTCTTATAATGGTCGCTCCCGCCACAGTCGGAAAGCTGATCGTCTAGCTGCAGAGTTTCGTTTGCGCTGATCGAGGCAACCGGATCGGATCTCGTCTTCCATTGCGGATCTCGACAACCTATCGAAGTGGTACAATCCTGTCGCATGAACAGCTTTCATTTTTCTTGACGTAGCGCGAGAGCGGCAAAACCATCATTTGCACTCGCAATGATCTCTTAGAAAGAGAGATTTCGGACGACGTCGATATCGACGGCCAGCGCTTTTGGCTCCAGTCGCCACACTCGTCCAAATTCGAGCGTTCCTCGTTGTCCGACGGTCGACCTTGCTGGAGAATGCGACATCGCCGGCCCGATTGATTACGCGATCGAGATAGCGGTGATCGATGAGACTGCAGCTAATGGGACGTCGTGGGCGAGGCAGCGGCTGAAGCCGCGACTGCAGCTATCGTGGTCTCGGACACACAGCTCGCCATCGATAGCCGGACAGACCATCGAGCAGCCTTTGTTGATCATTGAGCGCATTGCTTTTCTCAACAAGCTGCTTGCTGTCCGACTTCGCGACTCGCATGTTCTCGCCAGTTGCGGCAGTGGCCGACTGGATGCGCGAGCTAGCACTCGCGCGGACAGCGCTGACGACCGCTACAACGAATGCCCTGGTCCATTTTCACTATCTGGATCGGCACAGACGGTTCGTTGGGCTCTTCATCGGTGATTGCGCGCCAAGCCGCCCCGTCGAGATCGTCATACTGACCACTCTTCAGCGACCACAGAAAGCCCAACAGGCCGAAGAAGCCGAGCGAAAGAGCTAGCGGAACCAGATAGACCAGGACTTCCATCAGGCCGCCTCGCTTCTTCGTGCCCGTAGCGCATTCAGCATGACCAGTACCGACGAACCTGACATAGCCGCAGCGGCAATCAGCGGCGTCACCAAGCCGGCGATCGCAATGGGCACAGCCAGGAGGTTATAGACGACCGCAAGCCAAAGATTCTGCCGCATCAGTCGCAGCGCCCTGCGCGAGCCTCTGACCGCCGTCATCACGGGCTCGAGACGCTCACCGAGGAAGACGACATCAGCGACTGCCTGGCTCATATGGGTGGCAGTGACAGGCGACATCGATGCATGCGCTGCAGCGAGCGCGGGCGCATCGTTCAAGCCGTCGCCGACCATCAACACCTTGTGCCCCTGGCTGGTCAGGTCTTCGATCCGAGCGACCTTGTCCGGCGGCGAGACGTTGGCGCGCCACCTTTGAATGCCGAGCGTCTCGGCGGCCCGCCGGACAGCTGGCTCACGATCCCCCGAAACGATCTCGACCATGATACCAAGGCACGCGAGGCTCGCGACGACCTCGGCTGCGTCTGGCCGTATCCGTTGCCGGACGGCAAAGACGTGCCTGACGTCGCCATGGCTGAACGCGACGACGGAGGCCTCAGGATCACGGCACAGGATCTCGTTCGCGAGGCTGTCGACACCGCAGAAGGCGGGGTGGCCAAGTCGGATTGGCGCTCCCTCATAGTAACCGTGGACCCCTCGTCCCGGCTCCTCTTCGATATCGGCGAGCGGCTCGCTTGCACCGGCAGTTCGTGCGACGGCGGCGGCGATCGGATGGCGGCTCGCCAGCGCGAGCCGGCCTGCCAATTCGATGACATGGTGGGGAATAGTAGCGAGGTTGGCGACATCGAGCTCAGGCAGCGTCAGCGTACCGGTTTTATCGAAGATCACTCGGTCCACCTGCGCAATACGCTCGATCGCATCCCCCGCATTGAGCAGCACGCCGGAACGGAATAGTGCGCCGGAGGCCACGGTCTGCACCGCGGGGATAGCCAGGCCCAGCGCGCAGGGGCAGGTGATGATCAAGACTGCGATCGCGGTGACGACCGAGTCATGGAAGGCGACGCCGGAGGCCAGCCAACCAAGCATCGTCAGCAAGGCCGTAGTGTGAACGATGGGCGCATAGAGCCGCGACGCGCGCTCGGCGAGGCGCAGATAGCGCGAGCGCGCTTGGAGGGCATGATCAAGTAGCCTGGAGATCTCGGCAAGCAGTGTGCCGTCCGAGGCCGTCGCCGCGCGGACGCGCAGGGTGCCGGATCGGACCAATGTGCCGGCGAACACCGCGCTGCCTGGAGCCGCAATCGCCGGCAAGGTCTCGCCGGTAACGAGGCTTTGATCGACCTCGGAGTGTCCCCCGATCACGCTGCCGTCGACGGTACAGCACTCGCCGGGTCGGACCAGCACGATATCTCCCGGTTTGATCGCCGCCACAGGAACGGTTCTGATTTCGGTAGGACTTATGAACTTCGCTGCAGTTTCCGCCTTTAGTGCAGCAAGGTTGCTGGCGAAGGCGCGGGTGCGCCGCCTCATGTTCTGGTCGAGATAGCGGCCTGCGAGCAGGAAGGCGATCAACATGATTGCCGCATCGAAATAGGCGTGCTCGGCATGAGCGATGGTCTCGATCACCGAAGTTGCCAAGGCGAGCAGGATCCCGATGCTGATCGGCACGTCCATATTGGCTCCGCGTGCCCGAAGCGCCGCAAAAGCGGAAGAGAAGAACGGTTGTGCACAATAGGCCGCCGCGGGCAGGACGATCAGCGCGGAGAGCCAATGAAAGAAGTCGCGCTGCTCCGGCAGCATGTCCGAGACATTTCCGGACCACACCGGGATCGACAGCATCATCACGTTCATTGCGGCAAAGGCGGCGACGCCGAGCCGTCGCAACAAGCTCTGCGCCCTTTCCGCCTCCAACGTCTCCGCACTGTCCCGCTGGAAGGGATACGCCCTATAGCCTAGTTCGGCGAGCCGCTTGACAAATAGCGCTGGATCGAGCGCTCCAGCCTTCCATTCGATCACCAGCCGGTTTTCGGTAAGGTTCACGCGTGCCGAGGTCACATCCGGAATGCTCGACAAATTGCGCTCGATCTTGCCCATGCAGCCCGCGCAACTGATGCCCTCTACCGCGAGGTCGAGTTGGACGAGGTCCGCGCCCGCCCTTTTCAGAAAGTGAGAAAAATCGATGTCTTTCTGCATGGGGCATGTACTCTCAGTTCAAGACGACGCGGTTTTTCGATACAAACATGCGGCGGCCACCGGCGTCGCCTTCGATCACGAGATCCCACTGCCCGACGGCGACGCCCGAGGCGCTGCCCCGGAAAGTTCCAACATCGGCCTGCGAGACATCAATCGCCCGATCGGCCCGGCGGTCGACCGGGCGCTCGAGCCGGGCCATGAAATTCACTCCAGCGACAGGCGCGCCTGCGCGGTCGCGCGCTTCAATCGCAAGCACAGCTTCACCGTCTGGCCGCCGGTGGATATGTACCTGAACCTGCCAACGTCGCTCGTTCTGCTGTCGTGCCGCGATGATCTCACGCTCATAGGTGAGGCTAGCGCTATAGGCGCTGTCGACCTCTGTCCCCGGCAAGGTCGTGATGGCAAAGCGCATCATTAGCATATTGGCGCCAATCACGGCCGAAAAGAAGGTGAGAAGGGCAATCAGGACGAAGCGTCCGGTGATGGGCCGCGCGACGCGAATTGATGCGGTCATGGTCAGATCCGGTCAGTGCTGGCTAGGGGAGAACGAAATGATCCATTGCGGAAGCGACCTCGCCAAGGCCAATATCGGTGACCCGAAACCTCACCGGCATCGAGTGTCCTGACTTGTCGTCAACCGGCGCTGTCAACAGTACACGCAGTTCTGTCGTAGTATCGCGAGCCAAGACGATCATCGGTCGATCCACGGTCACGGAATCGGCGCCGACGACGTGGACGGACGTTTCGGTTGGGCCATCGACGTCGATCGCGATCACGCGATCGACGCCGCGCTTGTTGAGCAAGCGCACCGTATAGCCGTTGCGAACCGAACCGTCGCTGAGCTTGACCGCCACGGGATTACGGTCGTGTAGGATGCTGAGATCGAGCAGAGTTCTCGACGATAGCCCATAAAGCATCACGGCGCAGACGACCACGATCAAGGAAGCATAGACGAGCGTGCGCGGGCGTACCGGCTTGAATAGCTCCGGCTTGCCGTCCATCCGACGCTGAATATTGATGTCGTTGTCATAACCGATCAAGCCCGTGCTGCGCCCGATCTTCCTCATGACGGCATCGCAGGCGTCGACGCACAGCCCGCACTGGATGCAGCCCAGCTGGGCGCCATTGCGGATGTCGATTCCGGTCGGGCAGACCGCCGCGCATTGATTGCAATCGATGCAGTCGCCGGCCCTTTCGCCGCGCGCGCGCAGATCGAATGATTTCTTCAATGAGCAGCGCTGCTCGCCGCGATCGTATTTGTAGGTGACATTGAGCGCCCATTCATCGGTGAGCGCGGCCTGGATGCGCGGCCAAGGACACATATAAACGCAAACCTGCTCGCGCATGTAGCCAGCCAGCAGATAGGTCGAAGCGGTCAGGATCCCGATCCAGATATAGGCAATTGCTGGCGCTTGGAACGTTGCCAGATCGCGCACCAAGGTCGGCGCGTCGGCGAAGTAGAGCACCCAGGCGCCGCCGGTCCACCAAGCGATCATCAACCAGATCGCGTGCTTCAGCACGCGCTTCGCCGCGCGCCCCATCGTCATAGGGCGTGCGGCGGCCTTCAGCCGCTCGCGACGGTCGCCCTCGAGCCAGCGCTCGACCGCATGGAACAGGTCGGTCCAGACCGTTTGCGGACAGAGATAACCACACCAAATCCGACCGCCCAGCGCGTTCATCAGGAACAGTGCAATGGCGGCAAGCACGAGCAAGCCGGTGAAGTAGTAAAGCTCCTGCGGCCAGAGCTCGATGAAGAAGAAGTAGAACCGCCGGTTCGAGAAATCGAGCAACACCGCCTGGTCGGGAGCGCCAAGGCCACGATGCCAACGCACGAATGGCAGCAGATAGTAGATGCCCAGACACACCACCATCAGCCGCCATTTGATGGTGCGGAAAGTACCGCGGACGCTCTGCGGATAGACCCTCCTACGGGCTACATAGAGTGGCCCATCCTCGTCGATCACCGGGTCATCGCGCGAAACGGTCTTGTTCACGGCAGGTTTCATGACGACCTTACATCGGACGCGGGTGACTCACGTTGATCCGGGCCAACGGCGCCGCAGGTATTGCGGCGCACCTCGCCTATTGTCCGCCGCCGAGTGAATGCACATAGACGGCAAGTGCCTTGACGGTGACGGGATCGAGCCGCCGGCTCCAAGCCGGCATGATGCCGGCGCGGCCATAGCTGATGGTCTCGACCAGCGTCTCCTCATCCGAGCCGTACAGCCAAATCCGGTCAGTCAGATTCGGCGCGCCGAGTGCCTGATTGCCCTTGGCGTTCTCGCCATGACAGACCGCGCAATTCTCGGCAAAGATCCTTGTGCCGGCCGCAGCATCGAAATCGGCTGCCGTGGTCAGGCCTGACAGCGATCGCACGTAATTCGCTACGGTGACAATCTCGGTTTTCGTGAGGATGCCGTCGCGGCCGAAGGCTAGCATTTGTCCCTCATGCGCCTTCGCATGTCCGGAACGTGCGCCGAACTGGATGGTCTGCAGGATCTGGTCGAGCGATCCGCCCCACAACCAGTCATCGTCATTGAGGTTCGGATACCCCTTGGCACCCGCGCCGCCGCTGCCATGGCAGGGCGCGCAATTGTCCGCGAACACCGTCTTGCCGCGCCCCCGGGCCAATCCCAGCAGGACCGGATCCTTCTCGATCTCGGTCAGAGACGCCTTGCCGAGCATGGCCATCTTCTCGCCGCGCAGCTTCTCAAGACTGGCAAGGTCATTGATGACGCTGGCGCGGGTCGAATAGTCAAACACGCCGGTCGTGTAGCTTGAGAGGAGTGGCCAGGCCGGATAAACGACCCAGTAGCCCATGGCCCAAAGGATCGTGGCGTAGAAGCTCAAAATCCACCAGCGCGGCAGCGGTGTGTTGAGTTCCCTTATACCATCCCATTCGTGCCCCGTCGTGGAGCGGCCAGAGATGTGATCGATATCGATGTCGTTATGCTCGGTCATGATCTGTCAGTCCCGGCGCAGCGGCATGCGCGCTGCAGAATCAAAACGCCTCTTGTTGCGGGGCCACAGCGCGTAAACGACGATGGCTACGAAGATGCCGACGAACAACGGCGTCCAGAGCGTCACGACGAAGCTTGAAGCCAGGCTCTCGATGGAAATAATGGCTTTCATCCAAGGATCCTTCAGCGCAGATTGGCTTTTTCGTCGTAGAGCTTGAAATCGATCAATGTGCCGAGCATTTGCAGGTAGGCGACAAGCGCATCGAGTTCGCTCGGATTGCCGGTCCCGCCGTCGAAATTGCGCACAGCCGCCCTCGGATAGCGCTTTTGGAACGATGCGACGTTCGGGCTGTCAGGATCGAGCTGCGTCTTCAGGTCAGCGACAGCGTTCTTGATCTGGTCCTCGGTATAGGGGACACCGACCGCCCGATTGGTGCGCAGATGTGCGACGATGTCGGCCAGGTCGATCTCCGTGTTCGCCAGCGACGGATAGCCTGGCATCACCGATTGCGGCACGATGGCGCGCGGATTGTTCAAATGCGTGACGTGCCATTCATCGGAATATTTCCCGCCAACACGCGCGAGGTCCGGGCCGGTCCGCTTCGAGCCCCATTGAAACGGGTGGTCATACATGCTCTCAGCGGCCAGCGAGTAATGTCCGTAGCGCTCGACCTCATCGCGTAGCGGCCGGATCATCTGCGAGTGACAGAGATAGCACCCCTCACGTACGTAGATGTTGCGGCCGGCAAGTTCGAGCGGCGTATAAGGCCGCACACCGTCCACCGCCTCGATCGTGCTCTTGAGGTAGAACAACGGCGTGATCTCGACCAGGCCACCGACCGCTATCACGGCAAGGATACCTGCGATCAGGATGATCGAGTTCTTCTCAAAGATCTTGTGTCGGTTCCAGAGCGACATGCGATGACCTATTCTGCGGCCTGGAGCGCTTGAGCGTCCTGGATTTGACCGGCTTCCTGTGCATTCACCGTCATCCAGAGATTGGCGGCCATGATCAGCGCGCCGATCAGGAACAGTGCGCCCCCCGCGGCACGGATGATGTAAAAAGGATGCATGGCCTCGACCGACTCGATGAACGAGTACTCGAGGAAACCAAGCGAGGTGTAAGCGCGCCACATCAGCCCCTGCAGGATTCCGGACACCCACATCGCGGAGATGTAGAGCACGATCCCGATCGAGGCGATCCAGAAGTGCCAGTTGACGAGCTTGAGGCTATATAGCTCGCGATTCCAAAGCCAGGGAATCAGACAATACAGCGCGCCGAATGATACGAAGCCGACCCAGCCCAGCGCGCCTGAATGCACGTGGCCGACCGTCCAATCCGTGTAATGACTGAGCGAATTGACGACCTTGATCGCCATGGTGGGACCTTCAAACGTCGCCATGCCGTAAAAGGCAACGGAGACCACGAGCATACGCAGCACCGGGTCGGTGCGCAGCTTGTCCCAGGCGCCCGAAAGCGTCATCAGGCCGTTGATCATGCCGCCCCAGGAGGGCATCCACAGCATGATCGAGAACGTCATGCCAAGGGTCTGCGTCCAGTCCGGCAGCGCCGTGTAGTGTAGATGGTGCGGACCAGCCCAGATGTAGAGGAAGATCAGCGCCCAGAAGTGGATGATCGACAGACGATAAGAATAGACCGGGCGCTCGGCTCTTTTTGGAATGAAGTAGTACATGATCGCGAGGAAGCCGGCGGTCAGGAAGAAGCCAACCGCGTTATGGCCGTACCACCACTGAAACATGGCATCCTGCACGCCGCCCCAGGCGATGTAGGATTTCGAACCGAACACCGACACCGGCAATGCGGGATTGTTGCCGAGGTGGAGCACTGCAATGGTGACAATAAAGGCGAGATAGAACCAGTTGGCGACGAAGATATGCGGCTCTTTCCGTTTCAACAGTGTCGCCAGGAACACAATGAGATAGGTTATCCAGACGATGGTGAGCCAGAGATCGGCGTACCACTCCGGCTCGGCATATTCCTTCGATTGGGTGATACCGAACAGATAGCCAGTGCCCGCGATCAGAATGAAGAAATTATAGCCAACGACCACAACCCATGGCGCAAGATCGCCAGCCAGGCGGGTACGGCAGGTCTTCTGCACGACGTAGAACGATGTCGCGATGAGCACGTTTCCGCCGAACGCAAATATCACAGCCGATGTGTGCAGCGGGCGCAGCCGGCCGAAGCTCGTCCAGGGCAGATCAAAATTCAGTGCAGGCCAGGCAAGCTGCGAGGCGATCAGCAAACCAATGGAAAAGCCTGCAATGCCCCAGAACATCGCAAGTACCGAGGCGAATTTGATCGGACCAAGATTGTAGTTCGGTCGGCCATTGATCTGGGCCGGCGGGAGTTGCGCCGGCCGTTCATAGTATCGGTTGAGGATGATGGCTGCAGCGATCAGACTGGCGGCAGAAGCCAGCAATGCGTGGAACGTAAAGGCAGAATCGTGCCCCATCGCCCCGGCGATATAGAAAACGAATGCAGAAACTGCGAATGCCGACATCAGGCCTGCTTCACCCATCGTGGTGGATTTCGAGGCGGAGGATGGGCTTGTCATGGCTAGGCCTTCCTTGAACGCGGGATGCTTGGGGAGATCATTTCCGGCGAGCTAAGCGATCGGGCTCATCAATCGCGAAAGCGCTGCGGGCGGCCGTCATCGACCTCACGACCGAGCGCGCGCAGGGTGTGTTCGTTGGGGCAGTCTTTCAGCGGATTTCGATGCATACCAGCTTGGAGGTCGGCGGCGCAACGTCCTTTGGCCGGACATAGGCCGCACACCCGCTGCAGATCGCGCAACACGTCACCATGGCAGGCGGCAAGCGCATGTTCGGAAAAACCAGCAAGCGCGAGGCGCTTGCGCAAGAGTTCGGAAGCGCTCGGACTCTGCGCCAGGGTTCGAAACGCGGACGTTGACAGATTAAGCTCGCGCGCGATCGCATCGATGTCCTGCGGGCTCAAGTAAGCAAGCTCGGACTTTCGAGACAGACTCGCTCGTAACCGGCCAAGCAAGCTCCTAAACCGCCAAGGACCACCGATATGTGCAGGTTGGCTGACCATGTGTCATATCCCTCGAAGCAGCCATAGCTGCAGGAGGCAGATTTGTTTTTGACCTGCATCAAATTTGACCAACGTCGGAGCAAATCATTCGATCCGGATCGCCCTGCCCGGGACGATGCTCTGCGGAGCAGCGCACCCAGCTGGCTGAGCGACGGGCCGGCAAGAGTTGCGGCAAGGTCATTTCGTATTCCTGCCCCGGGCAACAGGACGCCTGCTACATTGGCAACAACATCGCGAGCTTGTCGACGCTCGGAGCGACGTTTTACAAGATCGCGCTTGAACTCGGGGATGGAACATCGGCGCTAGCCGAGTTCAGGCTAGCCGGCCCATGAAGGAGGCAATGCAGACGGGGCTCGAAGCTCCATCGCATCGGCGAAAATGGTCCAATCGCGGACCCCCTTTTGCTTGCAGAAGTCGGTCTCCGCCTGGAGCGCAGCAGCACTCAGCGATGCAGCATCGACCTTGAACGCCGCCTGACACGCACGATGCTCGTAGCCCGTATCGTCGCAAACGGTCTTAATGAAGCGAACGTTAAATGAAGGCATGACTACCCTCTTTTTAGGTGGGTTTACTCATCCTTGCCTATTCTGCCATTCGTGCCAGGAGAGCATTTGATTTGCCTCAAGCAGCATCCCAAATTATTGGCCACAGCCAGACCTGCGCCCCCGTGATCGCAAGCAAGAAAGCGAAACGGCCCCTGTCTCGCTCCTGACGGCCCACCCTGCCGCCGCAACGGCAAAGCCAATGATCAGACTCACCGCAGCCAAGGTTTCGAAAAGGCTAAGGTTCAGGGCTTCCGCACCAAAGCCGACGGCTGCGATCAGCGCCGGCAAGGCCACCGACAATGCGAGGCGAGCAATCAATTTAACATCTCCTTCCCGCCTCTCACATCTCTACTGACAAACGTTGTCACGGTGCGGTGAGCGTGGGGTGTACTTCAACATTCGCATGATTGCGCGTCCTGCATTTTGATTTCCATCAACTCGGCTGGCGGCCTAGCGAGCCACCCGCGATGGAACATGCTTGCCCATCCTGACCACTCGCGGCGGCCGCGCCGCCGTCCGTCGTTCCAGACGCGCATCGCGCTTTTTTTGACTTGGATCAATACTTCCACGGCTAGCTGCCGATAAAAACATTATCCCAGTCATAGGTCAGACACATGGCTCACAGAACGACTTGGCGCCCCATGATCGTTTCGTGCCCAAATAGAGGCGACCGGGTTCAAGGACTGCTGCCGGACGACGCAGCCGAGCCCGCCAACGACCTGCACCAGATCACCTGCATCGCTTGCGATGGTGTCCACTTTATCGACCCGCGGACCCTCGGAGCCGAGCGCAGCTAGCCATCCGCGCGCCCCTCCAATTAATGCCATGGCCAGGAGACGACTCGCCAACAATGGATGTTCGACATGACAGGCCTCGGCAAACTTTCTCCTGCGGCGGGCACAATTGCAGGATGGTCCGGATCAGTTTGATCAAAAGCGGAAAACCGCCTCGCAGCCGCCAATCCCGATATTTGCGAGAACGTCAAGCAATGCCTTTGCCAAGAGCACCGAGGCGACGATCTCCGCAATCGAGACCGCACGCGGCGTGTGCGATATTGGGCTGCAGCTGTTCCCGCGGCTGGACAAGCGATGGCGCCCGGACTGTCTGGAAGGTGATTGAATTTGTCAGTCGGCAGCGATGAACACCGTCCAGGGCGTAATAGCAACGTGACCTGGGAGCGGATCGAGACGGCGCCCTTTGATCGGGACCTGGAGATTGGCGTGATCGAGGGTAATACCATTCATCGGCTGGTCTTCCCCTGCCGCCGGATCTTCGGCGGCTGGATCAGAGCGACGAGCGGGGAGCACGTCGCTGTGCAGCCCACGCATTGGCGCATTTGGCTCAAATAACGATCGCGCCTTCCTGCACAATATATCGACCGTAAATCGGCACGCGTCTGCCTTCGGTGGTCTCCTGCGACCAAACGATGTAAGTTCGATTGAATGAGAGGGTCTACCGGCAGATATGTCCGACCACATCTGGTATCGTTATGGCACTGCGGCGGCAGCCGCCGCGCTCGCCCTCGTGCTCCGCGCAGCGTTAAATCCGTATCTCGAGGATCGCTCATTTACGATCATCTACCTTCCGGCGATCGTTTTTGCCGCTTTCGCCGGCGGGCGCGGACCGGCGAGCTTCGCTACCCTGCTCTGCCTTGTCGTCAGCGTCGCAGTACTTGGGAAAGGCCTCATCACCGTTTCCGCGAACACGATCGATATTGCAGCCTTCGCGGTACTTGGTCCCATGCTCGGCTTCATGGGCGACCGGCTGCGGCAGGAATCGGAGCAGGCGCGGTATCGGCAGGCCCATCTGCAATCGATCCTGGACACCGTACCGGAAGCCATGATCGTGATTGACGAGAAGGGCATCATTCGCTCGTTCAGCGCCGCGGCTGTGCGTTTATTCGGCTGGATGCCGGATGACGTGGTTGGAACGAATGTATCCAAGTTGATGCCGCAGCCCTACCGATCCGAGCACGACCGCTACATTGAACGTTATCTGACCACCGGCGAGCAGCGCATCATTGGCGTCGGGCGCATTGTGGTCGGCGAGCGGAGCGACGGCTCGACCTTTCCGATGGAGCTTGCCGTCGGCGAGGCCAAAGTGCGCGGCGAACGCTTCTTCACCGGCTTCATCCGAGACCTGACCGAACGGCGGGCGCAGGAACGCAGGCTCCAGGAGTTGCAGTCTGAACTCGTCCACGTGTCTCGGTTGACCGCCATGGGTGAGATGGCATCGTCCATCGCCCATGAAATCAACCAGCCGCTCTCCGCCATCACGAATTACATGCGCGGCGCAAAAGTTCTGCTGGCGGCAGACAAGCCAAACGCCAGTCGCATCGGTGATGCACTCGAAAACGCTGTCCAACAGGCTCTGCGCGCCGGCGATATCATCAAGCGCCTGCGGGAATTTGTTGCCAAAGGCGAGACGCAGCATTCTGTGGAAAATCCGCTCACGCTTCTTGAAGAGGCTGTGGCGCTGGCCCTGCTCGGCGCCAAGGAGCAAGGCGTGCGGGTAACGATGCGCAGCGATCGCGAACTGCCGTCAATGATCGTAGACAAGATCCAGATCCAGCAAGTCGCGCTGAACCTGATACGCAATGCAATCGAGGCGATGGCTTCCTGTCCGCGCCGCGAATTGACCGTCGGAGTTAGCAAGGTCGACGGTCTCGCCAGGTTCACCGTCGCCGATACGGGTTCCGGCATCAGCCCTGATGTTGCCGACCGCATGTTCCAGCCCTTTGTCACAACAAAGGAGCACGGCATGGGTGTTGGACTATCAATCTGCCGGACAATCGTCGAATCCCATGGCGGTCACATCGTCGCGGAAGCCAATCCGGGCGGAGGCACGATCTTTCAGTTCACGCTGCCATTTGCGGAGGTCGGTGAAGAAGCATGACTGCGCGGCGCATTCTTGTGATCGACGACGACGACGCGATGCGGGATTCTTTGGCCTTTCTGCTTGATATTAGTGGTTTCTGGGTAGCAACCCACGAGACGGCGACCGAGTTTCTCAATGACATCGCGAGCGGTCCAGTCGACTGCGTCGTATCGGATATCCGCATGCCAGGCATGAGCGGCCTTGAACTGGTGCGCAAGCTGAAGGCCGATCGCATCGACTGTCCGGTCGTCCTGATAACCGGTCATGGTGACGTATCGCTGGCGGTTGAAGCGATGAAGGCGGGTGCGGTCGATTTCATCGAGAAGCCGTTCGAGGACGAGGTACTGTTGCGCGCCATCAACGCCGCTTTGGAAGCGCGGCCTATGAAGCCAGCCGATGACGCAGCGAAACTGCAGGCGGAAGCCCGCCTTGCGGACCTCTCTTTGCGCGAGCGTGACGTCCTGCGGGGACTATTGGCCGGCAAGATCAACAAGGTAATCGCGCACGATCTTGGCATCAGCCCGCGAACGGTCGAGGTTTACCGTGCCAACCTCATGGCCAAGACCAGTGTACGCAGCATGTCCGAGTTGATGCGGATCGCCATTGCCGCCGGACTCTAGCAGGGTCGCGAGCACGCGCTATAAGCGACGAGCGTTGGTGCGGCAGATCTTAGACGAATTTGTCGATAAATGATCCTCAATCGCGTGGGCGCGGAGCGCATTGCCCGGCAAAGACTTGCGCACAGGCCAGGACCACAGACCGGCAATGACGAAAATCAAGGCGGGCCCGGCGAAAGGTGCACGCGCACGTCGCGCTGGCGTCCGCCCACCCCTGTCCTCGCATGTCGCTGATTGACTTTCAGCAGCAGTTGGAGCATTGGCGCAACCGGCTCGACCGCAGCCAACCAGCGGCGCATCAGATTCCGTTGCAAGCTGGGCGCTCCTCTCGCTGCATCTGTTTTCGAACATGAATTTCGAGCAATGGACGCATCCACGATCTCCGGCCACCTCAATCCCCCTCATCTGTGCAGCAAAACTCGCTCTGCACGAATCGTGCAGGATTCATGGTTGACATGACCGATGCAACACATGCCATGCTGGCTCTACTTGGCATCGGACCTGCACGAACTGTCCGTCGCCGATTTGATCTTGCCTCGACAAATCAACGACCGTGCATGAAGCAGATCAAATGCGCGGTCAGATTTATGCTCCGATGGGCAGCAATCCTTTCACGTCCGGAGAACCGCAATGTTCGGGAATATATTGGTCCATCTTCCCACGGAGCTCCCGGTACGGGCTACGGTGAACGGTTCGATTTCCTTCGCACAGATCACGGGCGCGCACCTTGACGCTATGGCAATCGGTTACGAGAGGACCATTATTCCGCTCGCTGCACTCGGCGGGGCGGCCGTTACTTCGGTCTTTGAAATCGAGCAGGCGCATGCGCTGGAGCGAGCCGAAGCGGCGCTTCGTATCTTTGATCTGCGGGCGAGGAGCGCCGGCATTTCCTATGCAAGCCGCGCCCTCAGTGCACTTCCAGCGGAGGCACGTCGAAGCATCTGCGCCAGCGCGCGCGTGCACGACATGACGATCGTCACACAGCCCCAGAGCGGCTACGACAGCTATGACAACGTTATTCCCAAGGAGATCCTGTCCCAGGCCGGCAAGCCAGTTCTGTATCTGCCAAGCGTCTTCCACGGCGCTCTTTCGGCCAGAAGGGTCGGGATATGCTGGGACGGCAGCCGCCCTGCGGCCCGCGCGTTGCACGACGCGATGCCGCTGCTGCGCGAAGCCGGCGCGCTGACCATCATCGCGATCACTTCTGCCCACAAGATCCCGGCAGAAAGTTCCACCGAGCACTTGGAACAGTATCTTGCACGGTCAGGGCTTCCTGCAAAGGTCGTGTCGCTTCCAGCATCCAAGTCGGTGCACCGCGCACTCTTGTCGCTTGTCGCGGACGAAAGCCTCGACCTGCTGGTGATGGGCGGATACGGCCGCTGTCGGCTGCGCGAAAGGCTGCGCGGGGACCTCTCAGCAGACCTGCTTCGTGCAAACTCCGTCCCGGTCTTGATGTCACACTGAAGGCAAGAATTTTCGACGCGACATGCCGCTGGTTGCGGTCTGAACGCGGCCAGTCACCGGCGGAGGGAGGCACCGGCCGACCGCCGATCTGAAGAACAGGAGCGCCGGCTGTTTGGCTTTCGTGCACCCGCCCTCGCTCGCGAGGCGTAACCGCTGAGCATGCGCCGCCGTTTTCGAATATTGCACCTACGCTACCGATCTCGATGAGCGTGGACAATCTTGTCACCGCTCTACCCGACGATGTCCGAGCTCAAGCTGAACGACCGGTAACCCGGCATGCAGCTTTCCAATCCAGACGCAGCCCGGTCGACTTTGAGCCGTGTTCGATCAACCAAAGGGCTGCGCCGCGCGTATTCTTACGTATAAATACTTAGTGGGTTCTACTTAGGGGAAACATCCAAATTTTCCACTTCGTTGGAAACGGCCAATCTGCGTCCTATCGACGTTTCGAAGATCGAGTCCGCCATGTACGTACAGGCCGCGAGTATTCACGAGATCAGCCATCATCCGAGCAGCGTCTTGCGTGGCCAGCCTCGTACCTATGGACCGTTTGGTATGGTTGCGACCCCGATGCGGTTCGCCCGCAACAGCGAGATCTATGGCGAGGACGAAGCAGCGGAACACCTATATCAGGTGGTATCGGGTGCTGTGAGAAGCTACAGGATTATGGTGGATGGACGTCGTCAGATTGGCGCGTTTTATTTGCCCGGTGACATCTTCGGCTTTGAGGCAGGAGACAGCCATATCTCTTCGGCGGAGGCGGTCTGTGAAACGCACCTTTTGACGGTGAAGCGCAGTGCCCTCATCGATCGCGCCAGCCACGAGAGCGAGCTCACACGGCAGCTCTGGGATGCGATGGCGCTTGAACTCCGCCGCTTTCAGGAACATCTGATGCTCCTGATCAGCAGCGCTGAAGAGCGCGTCGTGACATTCCTGCTCGATATGTCACGCCGCGCGACGAAGAACGCTGCGATCGAACTGCCCATGTCGCGGCAGGATGTTGCCGATTACCTTGGTTTGACCATCGAAACAGTTTCACGCACGCTCACTCAACTTGAGCAGAATGGCGTGATCGCGCTGCCGACTTTGCGCCGAATCGAGCTACGGAGCGACAAACTGTCCAGCCGCTTTGCGCAGGATCTGGGGTAAGCTCGAGAGGCGCTGGGAAATACGCAAACCCTAAGCATCGAACGTCCGACAAATCGCACTGCACGACGGACGCCCGAACCTCTGCTTGGGCGATCCAGATGGATGCAGGATCGGCATTTACATTGTTCCTCCGTGGAGCACCGCAATGATCATCGATCTTTTGCTTCGAGAGCATCGCAACATTGACCTGCTTCTGGTCGCCCTCCAACGCGAATTGGAGATTTTTGAGCATGGGATCCGTCCAGACTATGAGGTAATTCGCGCGATTATCAGCTACTTCGAGGTTTACCCGGAGGTGTACCATCATCCTCAGGAAGACCTGATTTTCTCCAAGCTTAGAACTCGCGACCCGGACGCGGCTGCAATCGTCGGCGATCTCGCGCACGAACACCGGGAAGTCATCGACCGTCTGCATCACTTCGCTCAAGCTATCGATGGTATCCTCGCGGATCGTGAACTCGTTCGGCAAGACGTCAGCAACATCGTACGCGACTTTATAATGCGGGAGCGGCACCACATGATGTGGGAAGAACGAGACTTCTTCCCCGCCGCCGTTAAGGCTCTATCGGCTGAGGATTGGACCGAAGTCGCATCCGCCCGCACCAATGACGGGGATCCGTTATTCAGCAAGACAGCGGAAGCGACATCCGATGCGCTAAGAGCGCATATTCTAGAATTGGAGCAAGAAGCTGAAGCCGAACGGAGCTCGGTCGCGTTTTCGTCCGCAATGGCCGGCAAGCCGCCAGATGGCGCCAAAGCCGATGGACCGTAGTTGATCGCCGACGTGTCACGATGGGAAGTGGACGTCATGATCGTCCTGTTGAAATGAAGATGATAATCTTCCCGGCGCGCATACGCTGCGCACGGCCGCCGAAATCCATACACTCCGGGTCCGGCAGGTTCCATGACCTGTGCGTCGCTAGGGTAATGGCAATATGGCTTGGCCTACGCCACGCTGATCACGCGCCAAACGAACCCCACGCCGACCGATCGGAATGGATGGTTGCGGCCGCTCGTCGAGCGCTCCGGCCAGCACAGGGAATGACCTTAACCGATTGCGGCTCGGTTCGCTGACCGGATTTGATCACCAACGAACTACAGAGGCCCGCGCGGATAGATGCTGCTCATTGCGGCCGGGCGAGCGCCTCATTGCGTCCCAAAGTGCGATGCATACGCCACGGGCATGCCCTACCAATTTCGGCATGATGGCCACGATCGTCCGACGCGATATTTGAGCCAGCGCAAAGCTTATCTGCTGCGTGTCCGGTAATCTGGCCCAAGGAGGAAGAAAGGCATCCGAATGCGACCGGACTTGGCAGACTCCTACGGGCAGCACCGGCTGCCACGCTACACCAGCTATCCGACGGCCCCCCATTTCTCAGCATCGGTTTGCGAATCCGACTACCAAACGTGGCTCAAGTCGTTGGACGCCCAGCAATCCGCATCGATCTACGTTCACGTGCCGTTTTGTCGAAAGATGTGCTGGTATTGTGGCTGCCACACGTCTGTCACGAAACGCCAGGAGCCGATCGCGATCTATGCAGCGGGACTGCGGACTGAAGCTTACCTCGTTGCAGAAACGTTTGGTCGACGGCAACCGATCTCTCATATCCACTTCGGGGGCGGTACCCCGACGATCATGACACCTGAAGCATTTGCTGATCTCGTCGGTTCGTTGCGCCATTCCTTCGCTGTCCTGCCCGATGCGGAGATCGCCGTAGAGATCGATCCACGCACGTTGAGCGAGCCGATGGCCGAGGCGCTGGGCTTTTGCGGGGTCACCCGGGCGAGCCTTGGTATCCAGAGCTTCGATCCAGTTGTTCAGCACGGCATCAATCGTCTGCAGAGCTTCGGACAGACCGCGACCTCGGTCGATCGGTTACGCCGCGCCGGCGTCGGCCGGATCAATTTCGACTTGCTCTATGGCCTGCCCCGGCAGACGGTCGCTTCGTGCCTCGACACCGTCGCCAAGTGCCTCGAGCTTCATCCGGACCGGTTTTCGGCCTTTGGCTACGCGCACATTCCTTCGTTCAAGAAACATCAACGCAGGATCGATGCGTCCAGCCTACCCGACAGCGTCACGCGCCACCTCCAGGCCGAAACCATCGCGGGAGCTTTGGTGGATGCTGGATACGTTCGCGTAGGCGTCGATCACTTCGCCTTGCCGAACGACAATCTCGCCTTAGCGAGGCAGGAAGGCGGGCTGAGGCGCAACTTCCAGGGCTATACTGACGATTGCGCTGACGTCCTCATTGGTCTGGGCGCCAGCGCCATCGGCCGTATGCAACAGGGGTTTGCCGCAAACGCGGTCTCGACCAAGGACTACCTTGCTCGCATCTCCCAGGATCGGCTCGCCATCGCAAGGGGCTATCTACTGACCGATGACGATCGCTTCCACGCCGAAATCATCGAGCGAATCATGTGCGACTTTGCGGTTGATCTTTCCGAGACATCCCGTCGTTACGGCCGAGATCCGAGATTAGCCGTTGTCGATCATTCTCGTCTCGGCAGCCTTATCGCCGATGGCGTCGTGGCGATTGATGATGGCCGGCTCACTGTAGCCCAGGGCGCAGAGTTCCTGGCCCGGTGCGTCGCATCAGTCTTCGACGCTCACCTCCTTAGGTCCGGCGCTACACATAGTCATGCGGTCTAGCGACTAAGCGAAACCCAGCGTTTCAGAATCCGAGCTCAGTATCCCCGCAACTGGGCTATGCTTTAGGATGACGACCAATCACACCGCTGAAGAGCACGCCGATCGGCATCCCGTTCGCCGCTCGTCTGCCAAGCTGTACAAGATCCCAACCAAAGCTTGGAACCCGCGGACCCAAGACTGGCGTAAGCAGGGCCTGCATCAATAGCAAGCCCGCTCATTCTTTTTCCGTCGGCAGTTTCGTATAGTCGCGTTGATCTAGCCCACCGTTTCCGGCAGGAACGCCTACCAAGGTGCGCTTTGGTGCCGGCCCATGACGGCCCGACTACCGCCCACGTCGCTCAACTCGGCAACACGTTGCGAAAATACTCATCAGCGACAAACCTTAGTGTAGATTTTTAATCCCAGGCAATATCGGCGGCATACCACGGCATAATTGAGCTCCGCTGAGCTTTTGTTTTAACTGTGGTCAGATTTTCGGCGGATGCCCTCGCCGTGATCGAACCATCGGCTGTCCTCCCTCCGCCGATGGACGTCGGTGCGATGCATAGAGCGTCGCTCCTCCCGGACACACTTCGCCCGGCCGCTAAAGGCGGCCGGGCTTTTTCGTTCCCCAAGTCCCCTCACGATCACCGACTGCGCAAAGTCCCACAAGCGATCGGCTTTCTCGACGAGAGACAACAGGCCAAGGCTCAACGGTCGACGGGAGCGGATCCAGCGCGCAGCTCGCGGGCGGCAGCGACCATGTTGACCAGTGCTGGGCGAACCTCCTCCCATTTCCGCGTCTTCAGGCCGCAGTCCGGATTGACCCAGAGCTGCGAGTCCTGCAGCCGCTTGCGAGCCAACGCCATGAGTCCCGTCATCTCGCTTGTCTCGGGCACGCGAGGAGAATGGATGTCATACACGCCCGGCCCGATTTGATTTGGATATTTGTAGTTCCGAAACGCGTCAAGCAATTCCATCTTCGAGCGCGAGGTCTCGATCGAGATGACATCGGCGTCCATTGCAGCAATCGCATCGATGATGTCGTTGAACTCCGAGTAGCACATATGGGTATGAATCTGGGTTTGATCGGCGACGCCCGATGAGCAGATGCGGAAGCAATCCCCGGCCCAGTCGAGATAGGCCGCCCACTCCGATCGACGCGGTGGCAACCCCTCGCGCAGCGCTGCTTCGTCGATCTGGATCATGGTCGCACCCGCATTCTCGAGATCCCTGACTTCGTCTCGGATCGCGAGCGCAAGTTGGCGGCAGGCCTCGCTTCTGGGAATATCATCGCGAACAAACGACCAGTTCAAAATCGTTACCGGTCCGGTCAACATCGCCTTCATCGGCTTGTTGGTTAGTGATTGCGCGTAGCGCCACCAGTCCACGGTGATCGGCTTCGGCCGCGAGACGTCGCCAAACAGGATCGGTGGCCGAACGCAGCGCGAGCCATAGGATTGTACCCAGCCGTTTTTGGTAAATGCGAAGCCGGCGAGTTGCTCGCCGAAGTACTGCACCATGTCATTGCGCTCAAACTCGCCGTGCACGAGCACGTCCAGGCCAATGTCCTCCTGCCAACGGACAACACGCGCAGTCTCCTCCTTGAGAAACTTGTCGTATTGCCCGTCGCTCATCGAGCCTCTCGCGTGCGCCGCGCGGGCATTACGCACCTCTGCGGTCTGCGGAAACGATCCGATCGTCGTGGTCGGAAACGCCGGCAGTTTGAAGCGCTTGCGTTGGATCTCGGCACGGCTGGCAAATGGGCTGACGCGCCGTCGCATGGTCTGATTGATCGCACTCATCCGGACGGCGACATTGGCGTCACGGATCTTCGGGGAAGTTCCGCGGCGGGTGGTAACGCGCTCCGATTCCGCAAGAGCGTCGGCAACATCCTGATCGCCTGCGAGTGCCCGTGCCAAGGTCGCAAGCTCGCGAATCTTCTGAACCGAGAACGCAAGCCAGCTCTTGACATCGGAGGCAAGTTCCGTTTCGAGTTCAACATCGACCGGCACGTGAAGCAGCGAACAGGATGGGGCGATCTGTACGCGATCCTTGCCGAGCTTCGCAATGGCGGGATCGAGCCGCTGGCGCAGCGCCGACAAATTCGTCCGCCACACATTGCGACCGTCTATCACGCCGAGTGACATGACGAGTTCACTTCGCCCGGCAGCAATGATCTGATCCAATAACTCCGGCGCCCGAACCAGATCGACATGCAGGCCGGCAACAGGTAGGCGCAAGGCGGTGTGAAGATTGTCGCCAAGGTGGCCAAAATAGCTGGCAACCATGATCTTGATGGCCGGCCCTTCCTTGGCGAGCCGGTCATAGGCATGCAGCAAAGATTTTTTTGCCCCCTGATCCAGATCAAGGACCATACAGGGCTCGTCAAATTGAACCCATTCTGCTCCGCGTTTGGCCAATTCCTGCAGAACCTTGATATAGATCGGTATCAGGTCATCCAGGAGTGACAGTGGCTGGATCGCGGGATCCGCACTCTTGCCTAGCTTCAAGAAAGTGGCCGGACCGATCAGGACAGGGCGCGTCTGAAAGCCAAGGGCCTTGGCTTCCTCATACTCCTCGATAGGCTTGCGAGAGGAGAGTCTGAAAGTCTGCCCCCGATGAAATTCCGGAACCATGTAGTGGTAGTTGGTATCGAACCACTTGGTCATCTCCTGCGCGGGTGCGCCATAGCCGCGAGGTCCGTGACCGCAACTCGCATCCTGACTGCCGCTTTGTGAACCGCGTGCCATGGCGAAATACGTCTTGAGAGAAGCAGGCTCGGCTTTCGAGGCATAGACTTCCGGGATAGCGCCGACCATGACACTGGTGTCGAGCACCTGATCGTATAGCGAGAAATCGTTCGACGGAATGATGGTGACACCGAGGGATTTCTGGCGCGCCCAGTTCGCCGCACGTAGGCCGGCTGCGTCCTCGAGCAATTGCTGTTCGCTGATTCTTCCGGCCCAATAGCTTTCGAGCGCGAGTTTAAGCTCGCGTCTTGGACCGATGCGCGGCGTCCCGAGCGTGGCAACCGGAAGTGAGAGAAGAGACATAGCGTTAACCCCATGTTGGGGGCAAAGGCCATGGCGGACGCAGGCAGGAGACGTCGCGCGAGCGACGGCTGCTTGGCGCACCACCGGGACACCCCGCCCGTGGACGAACATATTGTCGGGGCAGGTCTCCTGGCTCGCGGGTCATCGCCACTGTCCGGCCTTCCCGAAGCCGCGCAGGCTTCAGTGACTCTGTTGGACAGCGGCTCGCCGCTCACAGTTGCGGGGGCAGCGCCGGCATCACCGGCTTCCCTCTTAGCTCCGGATAAAACAGGAACCGGAGAACCTCGACGACTTGGATTATCGGCAAGACAACTCCGCCGTCAACCTCTCAAATTGATGCTGCGACGTCTCCTACGTGTTGACGATGCACGGCCACTCTTGATCGCGACGTTGAAGGCACTCTCCAATCACAGATATCGGGGTGACCGTCTGCGAGGCGCGTTGGCGTCGGACCGCGTGTCAGATCATGGAAGAGACGAATGCGGCCTGGGCGATGAAGGTCACGGTGCCGAGACAGGACGCTCTTCACGCGATCCAGCTTTCGAACATTCATCGAGCCTTCGCTACGTCCCCCTTTCTCCACCAACAACCAGTGTGAATAGGCGCGCTATACGCTAAATCCGGCAGCGTACTCAGCGAGCATGTTGATCTACGACCAATCCTGGTAGGCGCCATGCGGACGTTTTTGGCGATACTGCGAAAAGCAAGCATAGTGAATCACTAACGAAAAGAGTAGCTCGCAATGAAAATGGCTGTTTGGAGTGCCCTCAGCGTCTTTGCTGCTGCCGTCTTTGCGGTCGGCCTGTTCGGCTGGATAGCAAGGCCACTTATGAACCCGGCGGTCAGACAGATGTTCTCGAACGTTTTGAGCAGTTCAAGCCGAAGCTAGCTCAACCCGAGGCTTGGCCTTCTTGCCCGGTCGATACGACTGCATGGAAGCGCAGCTCCTCCAATGTTGACTACGGCGACGAACAGATAGACGCCGGTCACGATAGCGGGCCATCACGCGAGCGGCGAATGCCATCGTCCCATCGTCTGCCTGACTTTTGAACTTGCGAGCGCCAATTCCAAATCGCTCGCCGCTGATGGGCGGCTTCGCCTCGTTATTGGCCATAAAGCGCCAAGCACAACCGGCTGAGGCACTCTCGACCTTGGCAGCAGCGGCAACGACCCCGGACCACACCGGTTCGGTGGCGGCAAACCTGCACCCAATTGTCGTCTGGCTCCTGGCAGCAAGGCTTTCAAAACTGCGCTGCTCGAAGATCCAGTGCGTGACAGGAATGAGCCACGAAAGTCGCTGCGAATAGGCTTAATGGCAACATAAATAAGGTGCGCAGGTCGGAAAGTCGACAAAGGCGGCACAAATCTGGTGCGAACTGCCTGCTATTGCCTGGCACGAAGAATGCAAGTCCTCGCTTGCCCAGGCTTCTCCTCCTGGGCTGGTCCAGCATTGCAAGTTGAAGCTTTGGCTGACCACTGAAGTTAGCGGCGCGTGACATCGAGGGACAGCGCCTGCTTGCGCGGGACATCAGCAGGTGCTCGCGTCACGTTGCCGCTAACTTCTAGCGATCTCGTAGAGCACGTCGAAGATTGTCCGCTTTGGAATTGACGCGTGCATGAGAACCAGATGGGCCGGCCGCAATGAAGAGAATGTCTGGAACGCGCGTGCTTTGGTTCTGTCTCGGTCGATCGCTGATCTGCCTGGCCGGGCTGGCAGCGACAAACAGCAACGTTCGCGCCAATGACAGCGCGCTTGTCGAAAGGGTCAAGTCAACGTGGCGAGCGCAAGACGGCGAGACTATAGAACAAATCATCTCCAAGGTCTCGAAGGTGGCTCACTTCGTCCCTCGGTCGTGGGGAGTCGCTGAAGGAATTGACCGAACAGAGTATGTGTACTTTTCCTGGACCAGGCATCAAGACAACAAATCAGACGAACAGTACGCAATCACTTGGAAGATCGCGACCGACGGAACGATCAAACTTGCATCGCCATATGCCAAGCCGATTGAATTTGGCTGGCGCGCCTTTGCGCTCTCATTGATCGCCAGTGAGGTCACCGATGGCGAAAGGGACGCAAATCTTCGCTTTCTGCACGATCCTGTTAACTTCAACTTCGTAACGACCGCACAAGGCAAGCTCGGCAATCTACTGCGGCACGGCCGGTGCCATATCATTGAGCCCGTTGCGGTGGATTACGTGGCGAAACCGAAGGACAAACCGACGAAAAAGGGTGATCTTTGGCGCGTTCTGCTTTTGGTGAACTGCAAGATCCCAGGGCCCCATTATTTTACTCACAACGGCGTCATCGCTTTCGAGAAAAGCGAAGGACAAGATTGGGAGCCTCAATCTTTTTTTGCCAAACGTATCGCAGCCTTTCCTGCAGGCTCTTGGTTCGATCGCATAGAGCCAAATGAACGAGAAACAATAGAGAGGGCGCGAAAGGCCTCGGCCAATGATCGCACAGAGCAAGATCGCGGCGCAGCTCCTTGACGCTGAGCGCCTCTGAGTAGCGGCCAAAGCAAACACGCTCGGAAACGTTGACGTGTGCTGTTCTGTCTTTGCAACAGACCGGCAGCCTCTCTCGCAGCTTGTCACAGGAAAAGGCACACAGCACTGTTGCTCGCGGCCCATTGTGCGAGAAAATCGATGCTATGATCAGACGACCACGTGCCGGCTTACGAGAACCGATTTAGCCTTCCCCGCACATACGCAGTGCGCGGACGCCAATCTACGACGAGGCCAGCTCGAAATCCCATTCTGCAGCGGACTTCGCCCAGCAGGCGTGCGCGCAGCGCATCGCTTCAACGGAAAATGGCACCCGCAGGAGCGTGAGCATAGCGACGCCGAAGGCGGCACGCGGGACCGAGTGCAGCGACGAGACCGGTTAAATGGGTACCCGGGAACGGGGCAGTGATAGCGACGCCGGCATTCTTGATGGCGGCGGGCGCCTTTCCCGAGTACCCCCGGCGAGGAGCTCCGCAGCCGTGCGCAATGGATGGACCGTAGACTTGAGACGGAGGATCTAGATTTCCTCGGGCGCATTCGTCTGCGCGTCATGAATCCTGATCTGAAGCATGGGAAAGCGCTTCTTTAATTCTTCCCTACCCGCCCGGGCGCCGTCTCTCGTTGTAAACTCGGCTTCGAGTCGGCCGTCCACTTCAAGCCCGTAACAAGAGACCGGCAATTCACGGCTGGCTGCAACCATTTCGTTCCCATTGTGCAGTGAGGTGCTTGAGAACGATGCGTAATGAGTCGCCCAAACCGCACCAGGGTAAGCTGCTCGAGTGCGATGACGCATGTCGTGGATTGATGCCTCGCACTGGCTGGCGCCTGGGATGGGAATTCGTCCAACCAGGCG
The DNA here is from genome assembly GCF_054063355.1 of Bradyrhizobium sp. USDA 4502. NCBI lineage: Bacteria > Pseudomonadati > Pseudomonadota > Alphaproteobacteria > Hyphomicrobiales > Nitrobacteraceae > Bradyrhizobium > Bradyrhizobium sp. USDA 4502. The sequence continues at coordinate 724,819 of NZ_JBSSGF010000001.1, read as the reverse complement.
GCGCATGCACGATCAAGCCATCGGCTTGACATAGCTACCCTCCCAGCTACCCTGGGCCACGCGCACCTCGTGCTGAGCCTCATGGTATCTGCCCTCCGACTATTCGGGCCAGTTCAACGCAAGACCGTTGCGCACAAGCAATTCAGCAAGATCACGTCCGCGACCAAACAGGTCGTGACGGTGCCCACAATACCGGTGGAGGTTGAGCGGAACACAGTTGGTGGAGCGCTAGACGTCGCAAGCTGTTGAGAAATGATAGCGAACAAATCACGGACGAGCGCCGGCGAAATATTTCGCGGCACCAAGGCGACGGGGCCATCTTATTTCTTGTTCGACGGCCGCCACGCAGTCGGTGAGCGTGGCCGTGTGGTTATGCGCTCGAAGATCGCCAAGGTCGTCACCGACCACAGAGAGTATCCCACTTTCGAACACCTTGCAGGAGGAATTGACAGTGCTCGATTCCATGATATCGACCGCTCTTGGTTTTTACCGACGCTCACGGCGGAGCGGTAGGATCCGGTAAGACGGGATTGAGCTCCTCTTGCTCAAGCGTCTTTGCTCCGTCCCCTGCTAAATAGGCCGCGAGCACCGCAATACCGGAGTCTGGTGGACACCGCGCCGGAGCGGCCTTCCTCAGCGGCACCTGCCCCGATCTTTCGGCGATTTCGACACTCATGAGGTGGGGTCGAATCGGACGTCCGACTGCGCGCTCGATCGTGTGGAATATCCACGTCCCATCCGGATCAATGTCTGACCAGTGGAAGATCGGCGTGTTTCCAGACACCATTTGCGTAATCGCGCGCAGCGCCTGCTGGGTGGCGAGAGAGGGGTATCCGCCCACGTACATCGTCACTCCCTCTCGATCTGGATCGGCTTCGGCGACATGTCTGTTGAAGCTCGCGAAATTTTCGATGGTGAGAAGGTAGGCTGGTGGCCGCCGGAATCGGATGCGATCCGCCTCCTTGGGCGGGATGCCTAGATAGCGTGGAGAAATCTGGGACAAATCGGCGCCATCGAGATCGATCCTTCCGGCGATGAGAAGCGGTGGCGCGAAGCGCTCCAATCCGAGCGTGCGCAGCGCCTCGCGGGGCCGCGCTCCGGGCGGGAGCTCGAGGATTCCGCCAAGAAGTCGGACGACCGCGCCTTCGATGCGTTCGAGGGCTTTGCTATCGCCGACCGTTCTTCGCGAGAAGGTCCGATAATCGACATCCAAATGCCTATTCTCCAGAATTGCTTGGGCGAGGGCGAAGGCGTCGCGGAGCTTGTCCACATCGGATGAGGCGAACCCGTGCCAGCTCTTGGCTCGCCCCCAAGTTTCCGCTATCGCGGCAGCCGCTTCCACCAAGCGCCAATCCAGCGCGATGTCCGCACAGAGGCGCCTACCAGCCTCTTGGGCGATCTGAGCGGCCGGAACGCGTCCGAGATAGTGGTAGAGCGCGTCCGCGGTTTGAAGTCTGACGTGCACAATCTGATCCCGCCTGGTTCCGCGTCCCCTTGCGAGACTAACGGCGCCGACCGCCTCGGCCCGCGCGATCTGCCTCAGGAAGACGTCCGCAGCCACCACGTTGGGAAATGCGTCATAGTCGGGATGTGCGATGGGGTTGGCGGTCCCACCTTCGTAGCGATCCAGCAGATCGTTCAGTAGTCCGTTCGCCTCACTGAAACGACGCACCATGGCTACTCGGCGGCCAGACGTGCGGCAAGGTCGTCGGCGGTCATCAGGTCCGGATCGATCGCACGCAGTTCGCGCTTGGCCTTTTCCTTCAACGAGACGACCGTTGCCCTCGACTGCTCGCCGATGCGATCGACCTCCACGATGGTGTCCATATGCTCTAGCACCGCGACCCGCTTCTCGAAAGGCGCGGCAATCACAAACTGCAGGCCGAGATTCTTATAGAAGCTCATCATCTGGCGCTGGTTCTTGCCGTCCATTTTCGAGAAGACCTCGTCGAACATCGCAAGCGCGAAGCCGGCCGGCTTGCCGGCGCGACGCTCGGCACTGCCGTAGACGGCCGCAAGCGAGGCGCCGATGGCGACGTAAATTGGAACCTGTTGTTCAGCACCTGATCCGGTGCCACGGCGCTGCTCCCAACGGGTCGAGCGGCCGGTACCGACGTCTTCCATGTGGATCTCGAAGGTGTAGAAATTTCTGTAATCCTCGAACTGGGTGAAATCCTTGTCGGGATCTTCGAGCAGCGCTTCGAGTGCCAGGATCGTGTCCTTGTGGGGGAAGTCATCCGATACGTCTCCGCGGAAGAGCATGTCGAGCGCCTCGGGAGAGGTCTTGCCGATCTCGATGATCTTCAGGATCGGCTGAAATTCCACCACCTGGGTACGGTGAAAGGAGTATCGTTCATTGTGGAAGGGGTGCGCGTAGAGGCTGCGGTTCAGCGACTGGAGCTCCCGCTCCATCTTTCCGATCCGAGCCGAGAGCGCATTAATGAACTCACCTCGCAGTAACATGGACGCTTTCTCGGCCGCGTCACGCGCCTGACGTTCGTACTGCCGCAATTCGTTGGACTCTATCTCCTCGATTAACTGCGCCATCCATGGCTTGACCTCCTGAAGAGGCTCGCTCTCGATGCCGATCTGGGAGCTGACGCCGAAATCGTCGAAATAGCCGTCCAAGAACTCGCGCACCTGCCGTTCGATCCGACCGCGCTCGTCGTTCGCCGCGTCGGCGTCCTTGACGGCCTTCTCAGCCATGCTGCGATGCCGGTCGGCCTCGTTCTTGTGAGCGCGGGCATCAAGGCGCGCCCGATATATCGGCCGGCCTTTTGACGCAGAGTAGAGGGGCAGATTCTTGACGAAAAGCGACCAAGCGATCTTCAGATTGAGCTCGGAGCCGGGTACGTTTTCGCCGTCACCGAGCCTACTCTTCGCCGCCCGGACGTCGCCGTCGTGTTTGTTGAAGGCAGTCTGCTGAGTCTCGCGCTCGGCGATCCTTCGGTCCTTCAGTTGCTGCTGGGCACGTTTTTTCTGGCGAAGACCGCCGTCGCCGGCGTCGTCCAGAGCCGCGAGCTTCGCTTGAGCATCTGCCATCTTAGCCTGCACTGCGGCGAAGGCCGCAGCGCAGGTCTTCAGATCGCCCGCGGGCGCGTCGCACAGGGCTTTCAGCGCCATGAACGCGCCGTCAGCGATCTCGGCTTCCTTCGCGGCCTGGCGTAGCGATACTTCCAGCTCGTCCGCCTGCTCGTGCAGCGCGCGCAACGCGTTCGCCTGGGCAGCCTTGCCGATCTTGTGCTCCGAAGGCTCGATTGATCGATGGGTGCGGACCAGGCCATCGTCGTAGAGGCCGTCCTTCATGATGGCGCGGCCCGGCCTGTTGAACTGGTCCAGGGTGTCCGCAAGGCGCACGGAGCCATACCGGCGCATGATAAACGACAGCGCGTCCGGATCCTCCGTGCGGAAGATCGAAGGAAACGTTCCTGGCTCCGGCTTGGCCCTGAATTGCTCCAGCTTGTTAAGGCTCACCAGGGACGTGCGCCGGAACTCGCGCCGCCCTTCCTTGAAGATCGCGGTCGCATCGCCGATATGCGGCCTGTCGACGAACACCGCATCCCGATCGCGGCCAAGAAGCGCTTCAGCGGCACCCGTCCAACCCGGCTCGGCGACCTCGATCAGTTCGCACAAGACGCGTGGCGCCATGCCTTTTTGACGAAGCCGGAGACATAAGCGCTCGGTGTCCGGCTCAAGGTGCGCGCGCGCCCCTCCCGAGGCGTGCTGCCGGACCCGCTCCAGCAAGTCATCGCGCTGGGTATGTAACTGCGAGGCTTTTGCGATGACCTCCTGACGCGCTTCGTCGATCTTCGCGAGTCGTTGCCCTCCCAAGATTGTCAGGGCGTTTTCGGCCGCAACCAGTTCGTCGGAAACGGCCCCAACCGAGGCGGCACCTACAGCGGCAAGCAGCCGGTCCACGGCCGGAATGAAATCGTCGAAGCCGCGCCCGCCCATGGCACACAACGGTTGCAGGCGCCGGATGGTGTCGATGCGCGCCTTGAAATCAGCTGCAGCGCGTTGCGCGGACTGCTCCGCCACCGCGGCGGTCTGCTGCAGCGACTTCCTGCCAGTCTTGGCGTCGTGTTCGGCGATGGCCTCGGTAAGCCGTTGCAGCTCATCGTCGATCGCTCTGATGTCTTCATTCAAGAATTTCAGTTCGCCGCCCGCGGCATCGCGCTGCGCGCTCGCGAGCCGGAGCCTCACCCTGAAGTCACGGTTGATCGCGCGGGCGGCAAGCCACTCCGCGCGCTTGCCAATCCACTGCTCGCGGAACTTGGTCTCCAGTGCCTCTTCCAGCGCCGTCAGAATCACCTTCAGTTCCTTCAGTGCCTCCAGCTTGAGGCGCATCTTCCGGATCGTGTCGCTAATGTTGCGGTAGGTCTGAATCGACTCGCGCAGTTCCTTGATACCGATCGGGCTGTCCTCAAGGATGTAGTTCCGCACGAACTGCGTGGCTGTCTGGTTGTGGTCGAGCGTCATGGCGTTGACGATCGATTTCTGCAGCGCGTTGGCGTTCTGTTCGCCATACGGCGAGTGCGGCAGGAGATGGCGCATATACTCGCGGACATAATCGCTCGCCCGATCGCGGTGATTGACGAAATTACCTTCGCCGACGGCGGAGATGATTCGGGCGCGCGCGTCCTCCCATTGCGCTGGAAATAGTGCCTTTCCACGCTGTTCGATGAAGTCATTGGACGTGAGCACCGCGCCGACCGCGATGAACAGCGCGAGCACGGTCTCTCTACTGTCGGACTTCCGGGCTTCGAGCGCCATGCCGATGGTGACGGAAGGCCGCGCTCCGTCCGTGTCTTCAAAACCGAGCGCGATGTAGGTGCGCGCCTCGTCGCGCCGGCGCTGATCCTCGCCGAGCGTGCCGAGGCAGTAGTCGACGACGCTGCGCTTCGAGCTGCCGCGCGATCTTCCGCCGTCGCCGGCAACCGCGTTCAGGCGCAGGAAGCGTCGGTTGCCACCGGTGAGGACGACCTGCGCCATATCGAGGATCGTCGATTTGCCGGAGCGGTTCTCACCTAGCACGCCCACGTGAGCGGTCACTTCGATGTCGGCAACATCGAATAGGTGCCAGTTCACCATAGTCAGGTGGCGCAGTTGCATCATGCGTCATCTCCCGCGACCTGCGGAAAGCGGGCTTCCTCGCTTTTGACGTAGCGCTCGAGCCTTTGGAGCGCATCACCGCCGCTGATCAGCTTGATCATCGGCCGGATCCTGACCTCCCAGTCCTGCTGTTCGTCGTCGAAGTCACCGATCTCGACGAGACTACGCTGGGCGGCCTCACGCAGAATGTCGCGGAAGCGGGCTGCGGAGATGGCGCCGCCCCCACTATGCTGCGCCATCTCCCGGTACCGATCGAAAAGGTCGTTCAGCGTCGCGACGACCACGGCTCGGTCCTCGACAGCCCCGACGTTCACTTCCTGCTGCCAGTACGCGGCCAGCACGAGCATAACGATGGTTTCGTCGAGCTTTATCCGGGGCAGCGGCACGTCCTCGTCCATCGCGACGATCCCTGCCCACTGCGCCTCCGGATCGCGATGGACGCGATAACCGCAACTGTCGAAGAAGCCGTCGACCACGTCGCGGAAGCGGCCATCCATCATCGTGCTGTAGACCGTCCCGGTACGAGGGTCCCCGGCGAACACGAATTGTCGTCGCAGCAAGAAATGCAACGCCTTCCGAAGATCGGCCGCCTTCTCCGCGCCGGCGGAGCGCTCGATGTTGTCAAATTCGCTAAGCATGGACTGCTCTGCCTTTCGCCGTCGTACCCGATCGTCTGACCACGAAGTTCGCGCACCTGAGCCACTCGCTATCGTGCGGAGGCGTGTCGGGGCTTGGCTCCAGATCGAAGCCAGCCGCGATCTGCGCCGGCACGTCGCCGGTTAGCGCATAACGTCGGGCGCAGTCGAAGGCGAGGAAATCGTCAACGGTGCCGATCTGCATGAAGCGCGCCTCCTTGGTCGCGAACGGAGGAACCTGCCCCTCGAGGAATCTTTTGACGTCCTCGGGACGCGGCGCGATGCGAGCGATGTACTCTAGGCGAAGCTGCTTCCGCAGTTCGTAGAGCGGATCCGACGGCGGCCCGGCGAGTTCTCTTGCCTCGACAGGACGGCGCGGCTGTCTAGTCGGCGCCTGATGGTGTTCAGACCAGGGCGACCGCAGTGGCTCAACGTTCCATTCGACGGTTGCCTCGGCGTGCCTGCCCTTGCGGAGCAGAGCGTCGAGCCGCCGCACCAGGTCGCCGGCGCGCCCGACGAGTCCCTGTGTTCCACGCTCCGCGTACTTGATAGTATTTCGAACACGTGCCTCGAGCTGTCTGCGGAAGGTCTCGATCCGATCGAACATCTCGCCGATCTGCTCGAAGATGCTTTCGATGGCCAACAAATCGTCAGCCGCAGCCATCCGGCCCTCTTCGAGATCGGACGCCATGCTTGCTGCGACGTATTCCTCGGCCAGCACCTGCATCGTCTCGGACGTGTAGGAAATTCTGCGAGCAAGATCCACGATCGCGTCGCGAAAGCGGTACGGATGGTTGACGGTGAGGATGGACTCGAAATCCTTCAGCAGCAGCTGGTCGACGAACTCCTCAAAAAAGGCTTCCAGGCGGGTGCCCACGGTCTTCGATTCCATGACCGTCCGTCGGATACGCTTGAGGTCGGCCAAAATGGCCCGCAGGCTCTTGGTGAATTGATCGGCCTGATTGCGCGCCTCGCGGACGGCGAGTGCGGCCTCGCGTTGCTTGCGGTCGGTAATCTCGGGTGTGAGCTTTTCAATGGCTTCCAGATTAAGGCGGATTTGCACGATCAAGCCGCCGAACCGCTGGGAGAGGTCCTTATTGAGGCTCGCCAGACGCTGGATCACCAGCAGGGGTCCCATGGCCATGTCCACGGTCACCCGAAGTCCGTACTCCTCCTCCTCGAGCCATCCCCATGCGACGAGCCGCGTGTAAAGTTGGCGCGCCAGGCCGAGCGCCTTGTCTCCCTTCTCGGATGTGAGTGCGACGTCGACCTTGCGGATGCGGCGGCGCCGCGCTGAGATCATTTCAGGCAGCGCGCCGAAATCGTCGCCGTCGTCCCACAAGGCGGGGTTGGCCCGCATGACGTCGTAGATCGCGTGAACGACCTGCTGCGGCGCAGGGAAAGCGGGCGCGCCCGAGAAGAAGCGCTCATGAAGATCCAGCAGACATGCCGCGTAGAGATGTTTGTGGTCCCGCGAAAAGGCCAGGAACGCGTCGTCGTGCAAATGGCGAAACAATGCCAATCAGAAGCTCCATCAATCGAACATGCCCGAGCCAGATCGGAACAAGCTAATATATTGAAATTCCTATTGAATTATGACGCGAGGGACCGGAGGGTACAATTGGCGGTGGGCGGTCGTTCTGTTTATGTTCGAATATAACGTCCTGAGAACGTACTGTCGAGAGCTTCACCGCAGTCTACGTATCCGCCTCGTTCCAATGGCGGGACTTTCGAAGACCCGGCTGAGCTCGAGGACCTGCTACTTGGCGTCCCTGCCGCCATCACTTTATGAGATAACGTCGTAATATCAAATACTTGAGCCCAGCCTGGAAATACGCCTGCTCAGGTACCTAAGGCATGGATACCAATATACCCGAACAGAGCTACCCATGGCCTACAACGTTAAGGACCGCGAGACCGACCGAATCATTCGCGAACTCGCCGCACTCAAAGGCAAGCCGATCCTCGATTGCATTCGCGACGCTCGCGAACATGAAATTCAGCGTGAGCGCCTAAAGACGCCGCTCTGGGACCGGCTGCAACCGCTGCTCGATCGCATCGCCAGCGCTCCCAAAACCGGTCTGACCGCCGACAAGGCGTTTTTCGACGATCTGTCCGGTGATGTCTGATGATGATCGATGCCTCAGCCCTGGTCGCGATCTTGCTGCGCGAACCGGACGCGGCTGAGCTCGTCATGGCAATTGCCGACGCCAAGGCGCCGTTCGCCTCAGCCATCGCAGTATATGAAACGGTCTGTGCTCTCACGCGCGTCAACGCATGGGGTGCGCCGGAAGCGGAGGCCGCAGTGCGGGAATTTCTCGACGCCGCATCCATCCGCGTGTGCGCGATTGCCGACGGCATGATATTGACCGCCGCTATGGCGTTCGGTCGGTTCGGAAAGGGGCGACATCTTGGCGATTGTTTCGCCTATGCCTGCGCCAAGACCTATCGCGCGCCACTGCTGCACAAGGGTGACAACTTTCCGCGAACCGATCTCGAGCTGGTCCGCAAGCGATAAGCTATTGGCAACTTCTGTAAGATTGCATCGATGATATGGCGACCATCCGCGGTGTGGAGATGAGCACCATCGCCAAGCGCGATCTTCATCTTGAAGCGCATGTTGCGTGAACAGATGCCAGCGCGGATCCAAGTCGATAGATCGTGGGCCGCAAAGAGAGTGACCGCGAACGCGCTGTAAGCCAGGTTCATTTGCTTTGATGGCATTCGCTTTCCGGGAGCAACTCGGTTGGCTTTTCGACTACACCGACGCCGGGCGAGTTCAACGCTCCGCCGATGACTTTCCTGCTGGGGTCAAGCCCTTTGCGGTGCGCGCCTACTGAGAGAGACGGTCGAGGCCGGCATACCGCAACACTTATCCTGGAAGAAATCGCTTGAACCTCACGTCACGTCAGGGCGTAGGTTGGAAATCACAACCAAGATTTCACCAACCAACGCCGAACGATGCAACACAGGCCAAATAGCAGACATGGTGCGATCAAGCAGGCGAATGTAGCGACGCCGGATTGCACGTGGTGTTGAACGGATGGACCAAGAGAGAAAGGCCGTCGGGATGAAACACCGCGCAATGATGGCTGCATTGCTCGCTGTCATCACATCTCCGGCTTGCGCAGCGAAACTCAGCGGCCCTCCGCGCATCGTCGACGGCAATACGATTGAGATCGAGCAAACTAAAATTCGGCTCTCGGGCATCGACGCGCCAGAGACGGATCAGATTTGCCTCGACGCCCACGGTCAGAAATGGGCTTGCGGCATCGCTGCTCGCGATGAGCTTATCAAGCATTCGAACGGACGAACGTGGGATTGTCATACCACCGGGCGAGATGAGTACGGCAGGTCACTCGGGAGCTGCTTCATCGCAGGCGAGGACGTGAACGCGTGGATGGTACGCTCGGGTTGGGCACTATCATGGGGTCGAAATATCCATATCTACGCCGTCTATGAGGTTGTGGCGAGCCATGCCTATGCCGGCCTATGGTCGGGGGCGTTCATCACGCCTTGGGACTGGCGTCACCGCAACAATGGAACGATCATCATTGGCGCGAGCTCGGTACCGACCGATGCCCAGGAGCTCCTGCTCGGACCCGCTTTGGCATCGGACCCGCCCTCACCCGAGTGTCTGATAAAAGGCACTGTGGGCGGCAACGGCGAGCGCATCTATCACTTGCCCGGGCAATTCGGTTACGGACAAATCGACATGACGAAGAAGCAGGGTGAACGCTGGCTCTGCAGCGAAGCGGAGGCTGAAGCCACGGGATGGCGTAAAGCCGCGCGATAAGGCGACACACATGCATGCCGACCATTCCCCGAATATATCTTGCGCGCTCACGATAAAGCCTTCGCGCCGGTCACTTTTGCTGTCGCTGTTGGCGTTTTCGGCGGTTGGCATGCGGCTTGGCGACAACATAGTTGACGCGAAGGAAGCAAAAAGGCCACCCAAGCCGGATAATATGCTCACGCCGGATGCTGCGCTGAGGCGGCTAGTCGAAGGTAATGACCGGTTTGTCCAGGGCACATCACTAGGCGGCGATTTCAAGCGCGAGCGTCAGGCTTTAGTCGATGGACAAAATCCATATGCGGCGGTTCTGAGCTGCGCCGATTCTCGCATAGCGCCTGAACTTGCCTTCGACAGCGGGCTTGGTGACCTGTTTGTCTGCCGCCTCGCCGGCAATTTTGCCAACGATGACACCCTCGCCAGTATGGAATACGCGGTCGCTGTGCTGAACACGCCATTGATCTTGGTACTCGGGCACGATCGTTGCGGCGCGATAGACGCCACGATCAAGTCGCTCAACGACGAAAAGCCGGCGCCGGGACATATTCCATCGCTCGTCGCTGCGCTTGCGCCTGCGGTACGGGAATCCCACCAGCAAACCGGTGATGCGTTCGCCAATGCCATCCGGCAGAACGTAGTCGATAACGTCGATAAACTTAAATCGGCAGGCCCGGTTCTGAACGCGGCAGTTGAGCAGAACAGACTAAAGGTAATCGGTGGTCTGTACCGGCTCGACACCGGCAAGGTCGATCTGCTGAACTGACCCTGGCACCTTCGCAGCCGTTTGAATGCCTAACGCTGCTTCGGTTGAGTCCGCGAAATTCGCTCGTCCATCGATAAATGCACCGGATGTGATCCGCTCCACAATTGACATACAATTTCGGAATATCTTTTTGTATGCGCGAGCTCTTTATCCTCCTCGTACTCTACCTACTTATGTTGGCAACGCGCAGCCAGCACCAACATAATTTCCTGTCGTGACCGACAGTTCCATGCCTTCGGTTAACGCCATAGCCAACAGTTGACTGAAGCCGCAGATGCGCGGCAACGGATGTTGGGATCTAAGCGCTACTCTCGGCGAGGGGACAACCCTCAAAATAGCCTCGCCGGATCATCCGTCATGGCATCGAAACAGATCGGCCCGTTCAGGGTCCCCGGCTCAGCTGGGGCTGAAAATCACATATAGCAGAATTACGACCGCGACGGCTGCCCATCCGGCTGATGTAAGGAACACTGTTGCTCGCGACGGCATCGGACTGTCTCTCCTGCATCAACCAACGAAGCGAGTGCCAGTCTTGGAAACGAAGCATCGCTGGATCCGCTTTAAGACCATACCTTGCATCCGCAATAAACCGGAACTTTTCGCACGCGACAATTGCGATTACCGACTGGAACGCAGAACAGTCCTCTGCACCTTCGATGACACGCCTCGAGCCTGGCACTCAAGAATCGATGAACGTCTTGAGAATGCCATCCAAAGAGCGCTGGTAGCGCCGCGTAGCTGAGCCTTGTCAATTTGATTTCCGAAGAGCTCCGTTCAAAAAGGAGCATCTGCGTGCGTCGGCGCGGACTTTTGAAGACCGTTTTGCCGATCCCGTAATCATCTTGCGCGGCCGCATTGCACGCCCCAGGTCTCTTCGACCAACGCATCGATCATGTCGGATACATCATCCTGCCCGACGTTAAGTGTCAGCGAAATCCGCAACCGTGCCGTTCCCACAGGCACCGTTGGCGGCCGTATCCCACGGATATCAAAGCCACGCGCCTGGAGTGCAGAGGCGAGCCGCATCGTGCGAGCGTTGTCGCCCACAACATAAGGAATAATCTGTGAGTTCGAAGAACTCGCGCGACCGCACACAACGAGCTGCCGATGTGTAAAGTTGACCAGATCGATTAGACGTCGTTGCCGCTCAGGCTCCTCCTGCAGGATTAAGATCGCCTCTCGTACCGCGACGGCCATTAGGGGGGATGGCGCGGTGGCGAAAATGAATGGACGGCACCGATTGATCATGAAGTCGCGCAATACGCCGGAAGCCGTGACAAGCGCGCCCGCCGCGCCCAGCGCCTTGCCGCAGGTGTGGATTACCAAAAGATTTTCGCGCCCCTCATAGGGCGCGGTGAGCCCCCGTCCCTGCTCGCCGTAAACACCTGTGGCATGAGCCTCGTCCACAACCAGGAACGCCTCGTAGCGCTCGGCGATTGCGACCAGATCTTTAAGCGGCGCGAAGTCTCCGTCCATACTATAGAGGCTCTCCACCACGATCCAGACGCGCCCCTTGCCGCCCCTGGCTCGCCAGTCGCCAATCCTGTCTTCGATCGACTGGAGGTCATTATGTGTGCTTATCCGGAACTCGGCTCGGCCCGCTCGTGCGCCTTCATGAATGCTGGCATGTACGAGCGAATCGAGAACAAGCAAATCGCCCTGCTGCGGCAACGTCGTTAGAACAGCAAAATTTGCGATGTAACCGCCGCCGAAGAACAGCGCCGTCTGCGTTCGGAAGAACCGCGCCGCCTCCGCTTCAAGAGCTTCGTGCTCCTCACAATTACCGCGCAGGAGCCGTGACCCGCCAGCTCCGATCGGCGTGCCGGCATCGAGCGCGGTGCACAGGGCTTTCTTCATACGAGGCGCGCTTGCCAGCGCCAGATAATCGTTTGAAGCAAAATCGGTCCCTGTGCGGGGCTTGAGGCCGCGCAGCCGATCATCTTCTTTCAAGGCTTCTAGGGCTGCGACATAACCATTAAGCGGCGTATTCATTGACCAATTATCCTAACGCCTGCAGCAGGGCGCGATCAATCGAGCCTTCGTGGCACAGATCTCGGATTGTCTCACCGGGGAGCGACGGATCTGCAAGCCAATCTAAGCGCACCGGCCGAAGAGGCAGGGCGCCTTCCAGTCCATCGGTAATAGGACCCCCGTTCGGCGAACAAGCCTCATGCTCGGCTGCCTCTCGCTTCTAACCGTCGCGATCAAGGCACCAGGATCGCTCAGCGGCGCCATCAATCGCACGCCCTTGACTCGTCCCATAACGTGAATGAGCAAGCAGGACGAGCATGCCGACGCAATCCTCGACACGCTCGCCCATGCCGGTGACGCCGACGCTACTCACCTTGATACCTCACGCGGAGACATCTGCGCCCCAATTGCCCGCACCTAAAAGCCCCCTTCCAAACGTTCCGCCGAGAGAGTGAACCAGGTACGATGCGAACCATCCCGCCCTCGCGTCGCTATGTTGGCAGATCGCGCGTCCTCATGCGTGCGCAAACTTCGTACAGAGCGGACGAGCGTACGTTCGCTCGGCGAGTGTGATCGAATCGTATCATAAGCGCACGCTGCGGACCCCGGGGCTCGCGAGACGATACCCAACTTCGGCGCGCCAAATCACTGATCTCCTCGGCGCGCGTCGCGGCAGCCGCGCACAAAGTGATATGCGAATAGCCAAATTCATCGTGGACCAAACCACACCCGAACTTGGCCGGATGTGCGTCGTCCGGAAAACGGGTGCGAGCCTTGTACGAAACGGACGAATGCACATTGCTATCACCGTCGACGTGCTCAAAGTGGACCACAAGAGTACGTCCTGAACCGTCCGCGTCATGGTTATCGGACGCGAATAGTCGAGCCGTTCCGCAATGGCGGGCTCAAGTAGTAACAATTGATAGTGCTCCATGCCACTAGGCGGTACAATAATCCCTCACGTGAGGTCCGTCCCGGACATAGGAGACCGGCGACATGTACAGGTACGTCGCGCGTGCCAACATCGATCGCTATCTCAGCGTGCTCTACAGCACTGATCCTCACCCACCATGAGCGACAGACGGTCACGAAGTTGTTGCTCGGCGAGTTGGACAAGCTCCGTCATGACCCCGCGCAGCTAGAGTTTGCCGGAAAGCGAGCCGCGAACGGCCGCGAAAACGTGAACCACGCCAGGCGCCTACGCGAATCCTATGCACTCGGCGCAACAGAACGCGAAGAATCGGATAGGTTGTTGGTAGCGGTCGAAAGTCTTCAAAGCCTGCTGGATGCTTTTATCGTGGCTTGCACGAGTTCTCGGGGCAACTGAGACGGCGACTTGATCGTATAAATGACACCAAGTGCGGCACGAGATCGACTTGATCTTCGTCACATGCCTGCTTGTCCATCGCTTCTAACTCTAGCTCAAGTATGGATCTCCATGGCGGAGATCGAATTTGCTGACTGCGGCTTTGTGTCGTGAACCGCTATCCGTGGGATGAAATCCACCAAAATCGACGCTGCAAGGCCGCTTTCAAGCGTCACCTGAGACCAAATTGCATTCAAACACCGCGCTCAGTGAACATAAATGATGCGATCAAAAGCGCCTCGTTGGCGAAATGGACCAGGAGCAGCACATGGCCTGTCATTTCTACCGACTGCTTTACCGATTCCGCATGCGCGCATATGCCGAAACACTGTTTCGGCGTAGCAGGCACGAGAAGCAGGAAAGACTCTGGCTGCAGTGCAGCTTGATGAGGCTTGGGAGTGAACTACGGCAATCCGACCACTGGTCCAGCGCAGCGGGGCAGCCGGTGCAGGACGCGGCCGACGCCATCTTCAGTCCCATCTGAGGATGCGGGAAGGCGTGCTGCCGAGAACAGCGCGTTAGGCCGCAACAAGCGCCGCCGATGCCGGCGTTGCGAGAGGATGGCATCGGCATCCACAAACAACATGAAGAGGCGTGAGGAGCGCCGTCAGGAGAAAGTCATCGTGAGATGGTCGCGCCGTCGGATGGAGCCGACGCGCCGCTCGGCATCACGGCCGCTTGCCGTCAGCCTGGACTCATCACCGCATGCGCTATTCCGCGCTGGCTGCCTCTCGCTTGCCGGCACCTGTCGTGCCCGAGCCGTTCGGTTGAGCGCCCCAGCTTCGGCCTCAGCTGCGCTAGTTCAATAAAGTCGTCCGCCTGCCGGCGAAGCTCGTCTGCGATCATCGGCGGCTGGATCGCAATGGTGGAGATGACTGACGCCGCGGCGCTGCACCGCTTCAACCAACGAACTGAAGTCGCCGTCAGCAGAGAATAAGACCATCCGGTCGATATGCTCGGCGAGTTCCGTGGCATCGACCGCCAGCGCGATGTTCGTGTTACCCTTCACCTTACGCCGACCGCTGGCGTCGAGGAACTCCTTGGTTGCCTTGGTGATGACGGTGTAGCCGTTATAGTCCAGCCAGTCGATGAGCGGCCGGATCGACGAATACTCCTGATCCTCAGCAATCGCCGTGTAATGGAAGGCCCGCAGCAACGGGCCCTGCCTCCGATACTCCTCGAGCAGGCGCTTGTAGTCGATCTCGAGCCAAGCGCCTTGGAGGTAGCGGGGAGGTTGGGAGGGGCCCCGCGCACAAAGGGACAGCCGGCGGCTCCGCAAACAGCGTTGCGCCGGCAAGCGGCAATAACGCGCCCCCTCATCGGCAAAACCTCCGGTCGCGCGCTGCGGCCGGAGGTTTTGTGCGGCGCCGACGCGATCATCGTTCGCGCCTCCTGTGAGGGCGGTGACAATATTCTTCCAGCGAACCGACGGTTGAATGGCATACGTGCTCGTCGGCGGCCCGATGAAATCGAGGCCGTGATACTGCGCGCCGGCCAGGTCCCAGAAGGATCATTAGTCGGCTCAAAGCGACGGCCGGCAAGTAAGAGAAGCTCTGCAGAAGACGACAATCGTCGGATCGCGGGATGCGGCACGAACGTATGTTGCTGCCCGAATGCCCTGCATCGCGCAGGTGCACGATGATCCATCATGCACATAATTTACGCACCAATAACGAATGCGCGCTTTATGCATTGCAGGACAAATGGCCCCGCTCCGGCGGGCTTTCGGTGCCTATCCTCTGCCCTTGCATAGATCAACAATCGCTTTCGCCAGGGCGTCGGGCGATGTCGCGCCACGCGAAAGTTTAGCGAAGTCGGCGGCCTATCCTGACACTCTTCACACAAACAGGCTGAAGAGGAGAATCAGAATGCCCGCGCGTTCAAGTAGACATTGAACCGAATGTGCTTGAGCTGGCTACACAAACAATACACACGTCCGCTTTGCAGCGCGTAACCGCTCCCAAACCAGGGCCACAGCGGCGCTGCGGTTGGAAATCTTGTCCCACGTACTGCGCGAAATACGCGCACAGAGGCTCGATCCAGAACCTGATACTCCTACCGATGGCCTCCAATGCTCCACACTGACGCGAAACCAGCTGGCAAGCGATAATAATCTCGGTCAATCACTGCGCAGCGGTGTGGAGACATTGAGAAGGTCGGCGAGATCGAGTTTCGACCGTTCAGCTTCTCGCGACGCAAATCGTTTCGCGCTTAGAGATCTCGCGCTTTTGTCCGATTCGTACAAAGTTTGCAGCTGCCGGCGAGCCCACCCAATCTAACACCATGCAAGCAGTGCGCTGGGGCGAATAGGTATGGGGCAGCCTTTAGACCATCCGATCGTTAGCGTCCACTGCGGCACGATTGGAACGGCGATTCTACTGCGATTGGAGATTGCAGATATCACGCCGGTGATGGAGACCATTCCGGCTTTGCGCTGCCTTTGCTATGAGGCGCAAGGCGACGGAAGCAGTCGATCACTTTCAATCAAGCGCGATCGAAGCATCTCACAGCCACGTCAGGATCTGAAAGCGATATCGCGACAGGAACATCCTTGTGATCCCTACCAAGATCAAATCATGGTAGATCATCATGAGTTGATATGACCGATTCATCCAAAGCCCAGACGCATAGTGCCGACGGCATCACGGCCCCGCTGCGGCACGCGACCTTCAGGCGCATCTGGCTTGCGAGCCTCTTGTCTAATATCGGTATCCTGATTCAAGGCGTTGGTGCCGCCTGGGCCATGACGCAAATGACGTCGTCGGCTGACAAGGTCGCGTTGGTGCAGACTGCACTCTTACTGCCAGTGATGCTGATATCGATGCCAGCCGGGGCGATCGCGGATATGTATGACCGCCGTATCGTGGCGCTGGCCTCCCTTGGATTGGCGCTTGCCGGGGCGACCGGGTTGACGTTAGTCGCCTGGCTTGGCTTGGCCACGCCAAACCTCTTGCTGATGCTATGCCTCGTTGTCGGCAGTGGTATGGCGCTGATGGGGCCGGCCTGGCAATCGTCGGTCAGTGAACAAGTTCCGCTGGAAGCACAGCTGCCTGCGGCCATCGCGCTGAACGGCATCAGCTACAACATTGCGCGGAGCGTAGGTCCGGCAATCGGCGGGGTCGTGGTGGCAACTGCGGGTGCAGTGGCGGCATTCGCGCTCAATACGTTGCTCTATCTGCCGCTGATTATCGCGTTGTTGCTCTGGAAACGTATCAGCGCGCCCGCGCGCCTACCGCCTGAAAGATTGAGCCGGGCGATGGTGTCTGGCATACGCTATATAAGCAATTCACCGTCGATCAAGATTGTGCTGGCCCGCAGTCTGGTGACCGGCATCGTTGGCGGTGCAATCACCGCTCTAATGCCGTTGGTAGCACGCGATCTCTTGCATGGCGACGCCCAGACCTACGGCATCATGCTTGGCGCTTTTGGTCTGGGTGCGGTGGTCGGCGCATTGAATATCACCGAACTACGCCGGCGGTTGAGCGGCGAGGCGGCGATCCGCGCCTGTGCGTTGTCCATGGGCGCGGCGATGGCTGCGGTTGGGCTCAGCCGCGAACCGGTGTTGACCGCAGCAGCACTCGTCCTGGCGGGAGCCGTGTGGATGATGGTGTGGGCGGTATTCAACATTGGAGTGCAGTTGTCGGCGCCGCGCTGGGTGGCCGGACGCTCGCTTGCAGCTTATCAGGCGGCGAGCTCAGGCGGGATTGCCGTCGGCAGCTGGGGTTGGGGCCGTCTGACCGACGCGGCCGGGGTCGAAACCGCGCTGCTGGTGTCGGCCGCCCTGATGCTCGCCTCACCACTCATCGGCCATTGGCTGCCTATGCCCCGTATCGGCGCGCGGGGTGAGGAGCCTGAGCCGCTCGCCGATCCCGAGGTACGACTCGCCTTGACCGGACGCAGCGGCCCGCTCGTCGTCGAGATCGAATACCGAGTCGCACAGGAGAATGCGAGAGCTTTTCATAATGTGATGCAAGACGTGCAATTGTCGCGCCAGCGCAACGGCGCCTACGGCTGGTCGATCGCGCGGGATATTGCCGATCCGGAATTGTGGACCGAGCGCTATCACTTCCCGACCTGGCTCGACTACTTGCGCTCGCGGAACCGCTCGACGCGGTCGGAACGCACATTAGAGCAGCGGGCCATTCAGTTCCACGTCGGCCCTGCGCCGGTACGGGTCCGTCGCATGCTGGAAAGGCCGTTCGGCTCGGTACGCTCGAACGACGACACGACCGAGTGCGCGGCCGGCGAAATGGGAGCGGAGATCGCAAACCCGCCAAAGGCACTCCGTAGCCGGCCACTTCGCCCCATCAAGTGAGCCAGCTTGCGGGTTGGTTGGGCCGGACGACAGCAATCGACACGCATCACACGAAAAAACGGTACCCAACATCGACGCTCTGTACATTGCTCTCGCGAAAATCGGCGAGAGCGTCGGACCGAGAAAGCGACAATCGTGGGGAGATTTCCGGCGAAAGCGACGAAAGGTTCGGGCTTTTGTACACTCTTTTTCAAAACTCACGCTTACTGCAACTTCGGTGGCTTCGTAGTCGGCCGGCCGTACATCTCAAGCACTTTGGCCGCGTCATCGAGCTGGTCCGGCAGACAGACACTTTCTTGGGTTAGGAGCGTCAGCTTTGCCCAAGGCGCATTTCTCCGCTTTTCTTGTGCCGAACTTCAACAAAGTAAGGCTGAATGACGCCGCAAAAATGCAGCGTCACCCGGACAACGCAGAAATGGCGCAACCAAAAGTCGCATAATTTGCTTGCGAAGCTCAAAGTGACGAGCTGCCGCTCCGATCTCTTCTTAGATGGCATTCGAGGGTGATTCATGGGCAATCATGACCTTGTCTCCGGTAGCCTCCTCGCGCTGACCGCAACCAGCTTCGCGCTACTCTGCTCGAGCCTGCTCGTCTTTGCTTTCATTTGAGACCGTGCTGGTTGCCTTGCGCGCGCTATCGAGGCGATCACGCCGTCGGAGCATGAAGTGTTTGTACGCCCCCAAGGGACAATGTTCGCGCACGACCTGAACGATCGTCTCTGCTTTCGGCTCGACCGACCGCTTGGTCTAAGAGGCGGCGCTTCAGACGCGACAAGCTCTGTACGTTCCGGATTGATCTATTCCTTTCATAAACGCTCGGTTCAGTTAGTGTTCAGCAAGACAACGCCGTCATTGAGATAGTGGGCGGTATGGGATCGGACGCGCGGCGAAGATGAGACGGGACGGAGAAGTTTGCGTTATCGTTGCCTATTCGCATGCGAGCCGGCTCGTTGTCCTGCTGGAACGACATCGTCATGTACTGTTTCTGAGCGATGGACTGTCTGCCGATAGCTCCCGAACCTGGTTTCATCAAGTCAAGATGGGTCCTGCTCCCTCGTGGCGGTGCAATCGAACTGTTTGATGCGCGATCATGACTTTATCTCTGGTTGCTTCCTGGCACCAAGCGCCGCTGGGGATCGCCTTGCTCTGCTCGAGCTTACTCGCCGTTGCGTTCACCCTGTGAGGACCACCCCATGAAATCACTCAAGCTGATCGGCTTTGCACTTGGAGCATCGATTGCAATGTTCACCGCGGCGTTGGCTGAGGACATCACCATCGCCGTCGCCGGACCAATAACCGGGGGCGAGTCTGCCTTCGGGCGGCAAATGAAGAACGGCGCCGAGATGGCGGTAGAGCAAATCAATGCTTCAGGCGGCGTGCTCGGCAAGAAGCTCACCCTCGACATCGAGGACGATGCCTGCGATCCCAAGCAGGCGCGATCGGTAGCGGAAAAGGTCGCTGCCGCTAAGATCCCGTTCGTTGCTGGGCACTTTTGCTCCTCGTCATCGATCCCGGCCTCGGAAGCCTATGCGGATGGCGGTGTGCTGCAGATCACGCCGGCTTCGACCAACCCGCTATTCACCGAGCGCAAGCTATGGAACGTGGCGCGCGTCTGCGGCCGCGACGACCAGCAGGGGCAGGTTGCCGCCCGGTACATCACGAAGCACTTCAGCGGCAAGAACATCGCGATTCTGAATGACAAGACCACTTATGGTAAGGGACTCGCCGACGAGACGAAGAAGGCACTCAACAAGGCGGGCATCGCTGAGAAGATGTACGAGTCCTATAACAAGGGCGACAAGGATTTCAATGCGATTGTCTCGCGACTGAAGCATGACAGTATCGACCTCGTCTATGTCGGCGGCTACCACCAGGAAGCGGGCCTTATCCTGCGCCAGATGCGCGATCAGGGCCTGAAGACCGTACTCATGTCGGGTGACGCGTTGGCTGACAAGGAATTTGCCTCTATCACCGGCGCAGCTGGAGCAGGTACGCTCTTCACCTTCGGACCAGACCCACGCAAGAAGTCGACAGCAGCTGCGATCGTCAATAAATTCAAGGCCAAGAATATCGACCCCGAAGGCTACACGCTCTATACTTACGCTGCGGTGCAGGTCTGGATGCAGGCCGCAACCAAAGTCGGCACCATCGACCCAAAGAAGGTGATGGACACGATCAAAGCGGGCTCTTGGGACACTGTGATCGGCACACTGGAATACGACGCCAAGGGTGATATCAAGCAGCTCGACTATGTCGTTTATAGGTGGGACGACAAAGGCGGCTATAGCGAGACTAACCCGACCGCGTTCTGACGCATCTTAGTGCGAGACATCAAAGTTAGCGTCCTTAGGAGGCAGGACGGTGATTAATGTCGATCGAGTCGACTGCTCCAAGGCAGCAAGCTACGGCCGGAAGAAATTGAATGTCTGAGCTCAGCCTAATGCACGGGCCTGCGCTCGCTCTGCTTGGTTGATCGAGACGACCCTATCGCCGAAATCATTGCCAAGAGGGCCATCGAGCTTGGCGCAAGCGGGGTTGGCGATCCAGCAGAGATATCAAAGCGCGTCATCGAGCAGCTTGGTGTCCATAGACCGCCATCGGTTTAAAGCGGGCACGCACATGCGCAGTTTCGATCCTATTCCCGGTCGACTAGCCTGCCACGGGTTCAACGCTCACGGGCCTGGACTCAATGGGAACCGATAACTTGGCCCAACGCAGACGTTTTAGCGGCGGGCACGATGAGGGATCCCTTCGCCGGACTGCAGTCATCGGTTTCGGCTTATGGAGAGTTTCGACTATCGGACCGCGCGACGCGCGTTAGCTCAGGCACCCATCGTTCCACGAAGATGTTCGACTGGCAATTGCGGCCCCGCCCCATGGAAATCAAGGGCGGGGCCGCTCCCCCCTCCCCCCGGGGGACGCCGCGCTGCCGATGACAACGGAAAGTCTAACTGCGATCCCCTGTCATTTATCTCATACGCCCAAGCGGCTCACCTGCACTGTGGCTTTCGGTCCTCGGTATTTTCCGCGACGTGCCGCAAGACCAGTTGAGAAAGCTGCACAACTAGATCTTTGAGACGGGCTATTTCCTGCCTGCACCGCGCCAACTCACATTCTTCTTCCGTCACTTTCAATGCTTCATGGCGGTCCCCAGCCGCATGACTCATGTTGGACCTCAATCCGAGCAGGTAGTCACGAACGACGGCTCAAGCACATCCCACGCCCGAACTCTACTAGAAAGCCCGTATTTTTACGCGAGTAAACACTGTACGCAGCGATCCAAAGATCTCGCTACCTCGGCCTAGTGTGCCATCGCGGCTACAGATCTGAGCGTATCGTACAAAATCTCGCCTGGCATGACGGCACGCAATAAAGCTTTGTTCCTCTTCGAGTCCGGGCTTGCGCGAGGAGATCTTCAATTGCGCGGCTGATCCGCGGCCCACCAACCTAGAAACCACGCTCTATCTTGGGCCGCTTCGATCGCCGCTCCGTCGGAACCTTTCGCAGTCATATTCCATAGTTTTCGAAGGCTCCTCAGTGCGGCGGCGGTCCGCATCACGCACGCAGTTTTATCTCGCAAGATGTCCGCGCCCTCCTGGGTTGAGCGGGGACCATTCACTCGCACTCACAATTGAGAAGAATGGCGCACCGACTACGCCGCGCGATTGCGCCAACCCCATAGTGGGAATTGAGTTTGTTTGCGATACGGAAGATGTCAGCCGAGCCGACGTCAGCAAAGCGCTCCTGAACATTGACATCTTTCGCTTTGGCGACTGCGGCTGTGCGCTGACGGGATTGCGCCGTCATCAAAGGGAACCGCGCAGAATGGTCACGGCCACGCAGCTGGTGAGATAGGTGTCAATAGGTCGCGCACCCCGGCGATAGAACGGGTATTGCTTGCCGCACCAAAAGCTCATTGCCTGCGCGGCGTCGCCGTCACAGAACTTCGTCGCTGTAGTGATCTCTGCGGAGGGTACGACAAATCGTGCGGCGAAATCGCTCAAATGTTCACGTGTACAAGCCCATTCACCTAAGCAGATACGACCCCGCACCCTTGCGGATCGCGGATTACTTAGCTGCCTGTAAAAGATCGGGAGAGCGTGGATTTTCATGGTGCACGCCGCAGCTCAAGCGACTTGATTCGTACCTAGCGTCACGTTGTAGCATTTCAAAGCAGGACGCGAAGGGTACCTGGCAATCTGGCGGGGCCGCTCCGGCAGAGGCGAGACAATGACACGGTCGACGCTACTTTAGGAGGATCTTCGAAATCATGCCGATTGAATGAGCGACGATGACAGATGATCGCGGGCTGTCAGTGTTCGGCGAATATCGCCTTGGTAAAAAGGAAATCTACGCCAGACTTTTCGACATCGATCCTTTCGTGTTTGGAATTTGCGGTGAATGCTTTGCCGCAAATAACCGTCGGCAGCCCTCCCTCTGTCGACGGGAGCTGGCGCGACGAGTCTCGTTCGCCCAGACTAACTTCGGCCCGGCTCTCAAAATGAGGCCGGGCTTTTTTTGCCGCATGATGTGCGGCTTTGGTGTTCCTGCTAGCCGGCGCCTGATGAGTTGCGAAGAATTCGGGAGATCAATAGTCCCGGCGGTCTGCAAAACGCGAGCCGCACGGCCTTTTGACGACGCTTAATCAAAAAAGCTCGCGAGCACCCGCTCATCGTGCAAACACGTTTTCTCACCCACATCCGGAAGGTTAGCTGGATTGGACAACTGCCTGATCCCATAGTTCTATTCGATGGTGTCGCGGCTTCTGAAGAGCCATTAGTCATATTCATGCGGTTGCGACTTGGATAGCCTTGAATCGTACGTAGCGTCACATTGTACGATCTTGCGGTAGTTCGCAATGATACGCAGCAGTTGATCAGCTGAACGAAACCACACCGGATAGTCTTGGGTAATCGTGCAAATGCCGCGCGTTCATCGTTGGCTATGCCAGCTGTCTCAGGCAGCCAGTCACTGATGAATGGGGCTTTGATTGCGCATCGTCGATATTTGTTGCCAAAGGTGGGATTATGAGGGCCGATATCGTTGATGTATGCGTGATCGGGAGTGGTGCCAGCGGCTCGACCGTTGCATACGAGATCGCGCAGCACGGTTTGCGAGTGCTCCTCCTCGAGGAAGGTCGGGCGCTTCCTCCCGACGCCTCGCTGGCGAGCGTCCAAGATGGTATGGATACCGCGCTGGTGAAGTCTGCGGCAGGTACGTTGACGCCGTTTGGACGTCCCTGGACCGTGTGCGCGCTCGGCGGCGGAATGACTTTGTACGCCGGAATAGCCTTCCGCTATCGGACCATCGATTTTGACGCGCGAGCGCACGTGGCCGGAGACGCGCTTGACCCTACCTGGCCGATCAACTACGCCGAACTACGCCCGTTTTACGAGGAGCTAGAACGGCGCATAGGAGTGGCCCGCCTAGCCGGGGCAGACCCGTTCGAACCACCGAGCGATCCTCCCGTTCTGCCCCCGCATGATTACAGCGCGAAGGGGCGGCTGATCGCCGATGCCGGCGGACGCCTAGGCCAGCTACCTTTTCCCACCCCATTGGCTATCAACTCCGTACCCTATCGCGGCCGGCCAGCCTGCCATTGCAACGGAACTTGCAACGAGCATCTGTGTCCTACCGGCGCGCGGGCCGACGCACGCTCGCCGTTCACAGATGTCGCCCTGCCGCCCGGCGCGCTGACAGTTGCACTCGGCAGCAAGGCTGTGCGCATCGACCTGGCTAACGTCAGCCGCGCGGATTCCGTGGAATGGCTGGATACTCTCAGGCGACAACGCGCTCGGATCCGCGCACGCTGCGTGGTACTCGCCGGCAACGCAGTGCAGTCTGCCGCCCTACTGCTAAGGTCGGCTCAGCGGGCGGCGCCCAACGGCATCGGCAACGCCTCCGGCATGGTCGGCAGTGGCATCTCGTTTAAAATCAGCGGCTACGTGTCCGGTAGCACCGCAATAGATGCAATGCCCGCGCGCCCCGCCGGTGGCCCATTCTCCACCGTTGCGATCTCCGATCACTACCTGGACGAGGATGCTCCTTCGGGACTCGGCGGAATGATCTACGAAGCGAGTCGGGTTGAGCGCACGGACCGCGACGGAAAGATAACACTACGGCTGCATTTCCTGGCGGCCGACCAACCCATGCGCAACAATGCGGTCCGACTTGCCACCAGCCTGGATCGGCTGGGTTTGCCGAAGATCATTCTCGATTACTGGACCCATCCGCTGGACAAACGCCGATTAGGCTATTTGTGCCGACGTGCGTCGAACTTGCTGACGGAGGCCGGTGTGAAACAAGTCGATTATCAGGATTCCAATTATCAGTTCGGCAGCGGACATCTGCATGGCGGCTGCCGTGCCGGTGTCGATCCGACCCAATCCGTGGTCGACCGCTGGGGCCGGGTGCATGACATCGACAATGTCTATGTCGCGGATGGCGGCTTCTTTCCCTATTCCGGAGGCGTCAATCCGACATTCACCATTCAGGCGAACGCGTTACGGATCGCTCGAAGAATAGTCACGCAGCTCGCCTAAGGGCATGATTATCAAACGGAGAGGGCTCATGTCCATCGCCAGCCCGACTACCACTGTGGCCGTGATCGACGCGCACGGATCAGCACTACGCCGCGCGTTGCGCGTCACCGCGTCGGAGAAGTGGGATCTCAATAGGCGTTTTCCGGTCGTATTGACGCGCGCCTCGGGTGCGCATGCATGGGACATCAATGGAAGGCAATATGTCGATTTCACCTCCTGTAGTGGTGCTGCGCCGCTCGGAGCCGGATACGAGCCGGTCGTGGAGCACGCAGCCGCCGAGATGCGCCGTACCGGCGGCATATTGCCCGGCCCCCTGTCCGTGCACCGGGTCGAATTGGCCGAGCGGTTGGCGGAGATCTTCCCCGTCGCGGAACGTTCAATGTTCTTCCGCACGGGATCCTGTGCGACCACCGCCGCCGTCCGCCTTGCCCGCTCATTCACAGGCCTGAACCATGTGCTTACCAGCGGATATCATGGCTGGCACGACTGGCAGTTGCAGGACCGGCCCGAAATGGGGCTACCCAATCGGGATCGAGACAGCGTGGATTTCCGCTACAATCTAGACTTGCTCGACGAGCTGGCAAGTGTCCAGCGCGTCGCCGCGGTGATCATCACTCCGGAAGTCAACTTCTTCCCGCCCGAATACCATCAGGAATTACAAAGGCTGGTGCATCGGCACGGCGCCTTGCTCATACTTGACGAGGTGATGACCGGATTCCGCTACGGCATTGGCGGCTACCATATGGCGGTCGGCATCACACCCGATCTGATCACGCTAAGCAAGGGATTGGCCAATGGAATGGCGCTGTCCGCAGTCGCGGGGCGCGCGGACGTACTCGCCGCCGCGGAGAAGACATACATGGGCAACACTTACCAGCGCGAGGTTACCCCATTCGCGGCCGCACTAAGCACCCTGCACGCGCTGCGCGACGGGACCTTGCTGGCTCGGATGCGCGAGGTTGGCGATCAACTGATCAAGGGGCTTAACGAGGTCTTCGCCAGACAACAGGTCGCAGCATGGGCATTCGCCTGGCCGACTATGTTCGATGTCGTATTTGCCAACGCTGAACTTGGCCACGCCTTTTTCCAGGAGATGTGGGCGCGGGGCTTTCTTATGCAGTACGGCGGCCGCTTCATGCCGTCGGCGGCGCTATCCGGCGCCGATGTGCAGGCGGCCATCGAAGCTGCTGGAGAGGCTCTGCCGGCGGCGCTGTCCCGCATGGAAAACATCGGCAGCGACCCGGATCCAGTCGCAGCCGCTGTACGGTTCGCCAGGGACCATTTCGTGGCCACTCCGGGGGCGGTTCGGCGCTGGTTCACCGCACCCGGCTGCGGATGAGCACGCATTTTCCAACGGAGAACACGGCCATGCCGCTGCCCAATCCATTTTCCACATCCCCGGTGCTGCTCGGCGGCGAGAACCGCTCGGGCACCACATTGCTGAGCATCGTGCTGGATTCGCATCTGGATTTGGTAGTCGGGCCGGAGATAGACTTCCTCGAACCACTCAATCTCGGTCCGCACATCTTGCGCGCGATCGACCTGCTCGCGCCCGGCGATTTCCGGGTCGCGGGCATGACCAAAAACACTGTCGACCCGTTCTGGTATGACGGGATGCATTTTGTGGTCCAGTGCCGCCGATTCGGCCTCGACTTCGATGATATCCGTGAATTGGTCAGCAAGGTGATGGCCGAGACGGGCGACGATATTGTTTCGTTCGCCGCCCGATGCCGCCTTATCAACGAGATCGGCGAGTTGCGCCGAGCACGTAGTGGGGCCCAGCGCTGGGGCTTGAAACTACAGCGTAAGATCGCCCAAACCGACGACTTCGCCCGGCTGTGGCCGCGCGCACATTTCGTTCATATCGTGCGGGACGGCCGCGACGTTGCCGCCTCTCATCTGAATACCGTTCCTGATTGGGGATATCGAACGGTTGCCGACGCCGCGCGCGGTTGGCTCGAGGTGGTATCCCAGCCGCATCGAATTGCGCCGCCTGGTCGTTATCTCGAGGTGCGTTACGAGGATCTTGTAAGCAGTCCCCGTCCCACTCTGGCCCGAATTCTGGATCACCTCGGCCTGCCTTGGGATGAGGCCGTGCTACGTCACGCTGAATATGAGCACGTATTGTTCGAGCAACCGCACGGCCATCCGGCGGCCGAGGCGACGGGCAAGCCGCTGCACCAAGGCAGGATCGGTCGTTACGTCCAAGATCTGACGCGAGGCCAGATCGAGGAGTTCGAGCAGATCGCCGAAAGTGAGCTGAGCCGACTGGGATATTTGTCGGTTCGCAGCCTGTCTGGCGACGCGTGAGCCGCCCGCGCCGGTTCGTCCCGCTGCGCGGACTGCAACGAAGCTATCTTGCGTTGCTCGTCGGCCAAACTATTTCGCTGCTGGGCTCCAATGTAACCATGCTAGCGCTGCCGCTAACCGCAATCACCTGGCTGGACGCTGGCCCGACGCAAACGGGATTGCTCTTGGCCTGCGGTCGGGCGCCATACCTGGTGGTGAGTCTGTTGGCCGGGGTCATTGTGGACCGCCTCCCGCATCGGCGGATCCTTTTGACCGCCAATCTGGTGATGGCGGCGACGCTGGCCACGATTCCCTTGTTCGCCAGCCTTGGACATCTTGGACTGGTTCAATTGTACATGACAAGCATGCTGGTTGGGATCGCCGCAGTGATCGCTGACGTAGCTTATTTGGCGTGCATACCCACCGTCCTCGACCGCTCACAGCTGGTTCGGGCGCAGAGTTCATTGGAGCTCAGCCAAGCGGGCGCGATGGCGGCAGGTCCGTTCCTGGCCGGTTGGCTCGTCAACGAATTCTCCGCCCCGACCGCAATACTGGCGGACTCGGTTTCGTTTCTGCTTGCCGCCGCGTTGCTGTCGCTGGTGCCGATGCGTCGCGCTCGGTGCTCAGAGGCCGCATCGAGCGCGGTGCTCGGACAAGTAGCAGAGGGGCTGGCGAGCGTGTTCGGCAATCCGATTTTGAGGGCAGTCACGTTGGCCAGCGGCACATTCATCTTTTGGCACAACGCGTATTCTGCGGTCTTTCTGCTGCATCTGACCAAGGATCTCGGGCTCGACAGCCGGGTCGTCGGCATGGTGCTCGGCATCGGCGCGCTTGGTGGAGTGATCGGCGCGGCTATCTCACCGCGGGCGGGCCGGGCAATTGGCCTCGGCCCAATTTTAATGATCGGTTTGGCGGTGAGCGCCGGAGGAATGAGCTTGACGACCCTGCTCACCCAACCCTTGTGGGCCGCGGTTGCATGCGTGGCACTTTCCCAATTCATTCTGTGGATCGGCCAAGGGATTTACAACGTGCAGCAGGTTCCCATTCGATATGTGTTGGTGCCGCAGCACTTACAGGGCCGGGTCAATGCGAGTATCCGCAGCGTGGTGTGGGGACTGGCCTCATTGGGTGCGCTGGCTGGCGGCGCGGCCGCTGCTGCAACGAGCCTGCGTACCACATTGCTCGCGAGCAGCGTGCTTGGCACGGCCTCGATAGTGTGGATTTTGCGGTCGCCGCTGCGCCACACGCGCAGCTTGCGTCGGTGACTGCGAGGGACCCCTCATGGACATCAAAGAGTTCGGCGATCTTGATCGGCGGCCAGGCCGGCTCATGGTGTGGCGAGTCAACGTCCCCGACCCTATCAGCTGGCGGCCTGACCCGCGCCGCCCGTCCTATGTTCAAGAGGAACATCTTCGCTCTGCGGACGATGGCCGACCGGGTTGGCTTGGCGCAGCATTCGACTTGCCTGGCGAGTTCAACGCCGCCGCGCTAAGCAAAGCGATCCTCGGCTGGGTCAACCGGCACGAGGTATTACGCAGCCGCTTGACCAAGGATGGGTCAGCAATTCATCGCACAACGATTGATCCGGGCGCGGTGGCGCTTGAGAAAACCGTAGTGGGTGACCGCGTCGATGGCGACGATTTTGCTCAGCTCCTGGAAAAGCTGTTTGACGCGGAGACCACCGCCCTGCGCTGGCCGGCGTATGTCTTTGTGACGATCAGCCGGCCGACATCCACGAGCCTCCTGCTCGCCTGCGACCACTCTGTTAGCGATGCCTACTCGATGGCCTTGGTACCGTATGAGATCCGCGAATTGTACACTGCCGCGATCCATGGAATGGCCCCCCAGTTGGCAGCGGCGCACAGCTATCTGGATCACGCCGAGGCCGAACGAGAGCGGGTGACCGGCCTAACCGATGACCATCCCGCTATCGGCCACTGGCGCGAGCTGATCGCGGCGAATGGCGGTCAATTGCCCGACTTTCCGCTAACATTCGATGTGCCGGAGGGTTCCTTGCAGCGCAGCGGACAAATGTGGCTGCTCGATGCGGCTGGGGCATCCGAATTCGATCGCGGCTGCAGGGCTCAGGGCGGAAACACGGCGACGGGAATTTTCGCCTGTCTGGCGCTGGCAGGAAAGACACTAGCGAGCCAACGACAATTCCACGCCGTTGCGCCCTTTCACACCCGGTACGATCTGCGCTCGATGCGTTCGGTTGGATGGTATGTCGGGATGAGTCCGGTGAGCTTCCGGGTGGCTGATACGTTGCCTGAAATCCTGCACGCCGCCCGGCTCGAGCTCAAGCGCGCCAAGAAAACAGCTCAAGTGCCATTTTCGAAGGCGATGGAGCTGCTCGGCACCACACTGCGCGACCGCTTCATGGTATCCTACATGGACAATCGGACGGTGCCTGGGTCGGACTGCTGGCCCGACTGGCGGACGAGATTTCTGATCAGCCGCAGCTCTGATGCTTGCGAGACGTACCTATGGGTCAGTCGCTGGCAGGACGGGATTTCCGCGAATTTCCGCCACCCTGGTACAGCCACCGCGCGAAGCGCGATGGATCACTATCTTGCTGAAGTGGCTGCACAGGCCCATCTGATCGGCCGCGCTCATCCACCACGGCAACTCTCCATCGACTGACGAAGGTGGCTGAAAGTCGACCAAGAACGGCCCGAACGGCCCGGGCTACAATCAGTTTATCCGTGCTTGGGTGATCAGAAGCGAGGTCAAATCTAGGAAATTCGATCAAACCCTGCCTAGAGCGACACCTCCAGGGAGGCAGACGCAAGCATACGCCCTATCCGCTCTACGTTTTGGTTTGGACGACTTTCTCACGGGTGGCGCGAGCGATCAAGATGAGTCGCCAGCCCAAGCCAGAAATTCTCATTCCTGACAGCAACAGGCACAGTGCCGACCTGCATGTCGGGTTTACAACGCCGATCAACTGCGAGCTAGCATCCCCATATCGTGCTTTTCTGAATTGAGTTAGCGATGGCACGGTCGTTGCAAGTCTTCGTTCAATGGATGGATTCGCTTTCCGCACGGATCGGACGTTTTTTGGTCTCATGTGCTAATGCAGTTGTATTCGCAAAGTGATGACGCAGAGGTTCTCATCGACGATGCTTTCTACCAGCAACGCAGAATACGAGCTGCAGCTGACGAAGACGACCAGCTCGCTATACTCACCTCGCTGGGCGATTGACTTGGGCTGAACGGGAATGCTTCAGCATGCTTTCTCATCGGCACAACAACAGCACTAAGCGCGCAATCGAAGTGGCGAGTCTTAAGGATCTACGAGAACTGATGCAATTGCTCTGGCATTTATTCAAAGCAGTGGATCGGCTTCCTAGAGGGCCAGAGCACGCAGCAGCAGTTCAGACGATTAAGCGCTTAGAGCGTCGGCTGGCAGTGCTGGTTCATGCATCTGAGAAGGCTCGAGCTGCTGGCCGCGGGGTCGCTGACCGTGGCGAGCTCGCCGAATAAATGATTGTCAGACCATCACAAAGACCGTCGAGCGATCCTACCTATACGATCGCCAAGACTGCATGGCGACCGGAGATGTGAAAGAAATGTTCAGAGCGCACCTATCCGGACCACCGCATCGTTTTGCTCGGTAATCGGCCGTCATGCAGCGGCACGCTGGAGAGAATACGCAGCAAGCCTTCCAGAGGTGAATGAGGAGCGGATAGGTGGCAGGCGCTAAAAGCGCGTATTCCTGAGCAGTATATCACCTTCCACAGCCCGGGGATAATGGGCCGCCACTTCGAATGATGGTAATAGATCAAGAATGGCTTGCATCGACAGCTGCCCTTCGTAGAGCTCTCTGTCGCTATATTCCGTGTAGATGAATCGCGTGTTGCTCAAGGTCTGCATGCCGCCAGCGATGACGTCCGCCTCCGCGCCTTGGACATCCATCCAGATGAAATCGACCGCATTCACCTTGGCGTCGCTGCACCAATCGTCCAGCCGTCGGGTTTCAACCGAGAACGGGCGATCGAACCGAACCCAATCATACTCGGTAAGATGGTTTTTCGGCCGGCGTATTGAGCCGGAGAGATCCCATTCTTTTGCATCTCCATCCGCATTGCTTGGATGGAAATCGATCGTCCCGTTTCGATCACTGATCGCGATTTCAAGCAGCTTCACCTTCGCGAGGGAAGGACCCAACTTCTTTTTGAAGCGCGCGATCGCCCGAGGGTCCGGCTCAAAGCAGTAAAGCTGAGCTTGTGGGCACAGGGTAAGAAAATGCTGCGTATCGGTTCCGTCATTGCAACCGATATCCAGGATGACCGGATTCGGCTTCTGAAGAAGTGAGATGATATGCTGATGTACTTCTACAGACGACGACACAGGTTGTTTTTCCATTGGCGCGGAGATCGGTTGAATTCGTCTTCAAATCCGCAATCACACGCCAGACGCTTCGGCACAACGTATATCAACGTATATATTCCATATGCCGGTCTAATTCCCTTGATCAGTCAGCGCCATTGAAATGCCGTCGACACAAACCAGGGCGGCCGCATAGTTGCTCCCAGCCGAATTCGTATGAGCAGATTTGGTCTGCGGGCTGACAACGAAGATCCGTGGAAAAGCTACGAAAGAGACTGTCCGCGCTCGATTGCCGTCCATCCGTCGATCGTCCTCCGGGTTCTCGTGAATGGCCAGACCTTGCTGCGCCAGCGTGCACGATTTGGCCAATGCGCTGGCAATAAACTCGAGCTTTGACGAAACGCAATGTCAGATTCGTAACAGCTTGGCGAGCTGTGTACATGAGAGCGTTTGCTTCCGGACGAATGAACGCGCCGGCCAAGTGCGAGATTCAGCAGAACTGCAGGCGGATTGCTCCGCTCATCTCTGGCCTGGCTCTTGCAGTAATTGGGCTGTTCACAATGTGCCCATCTCTACTCGTTCAAATGCTCAGGAGGCTTGCATGAATTTCCGTCCGCTTCACGACCGCGTCGTGGTCAAGCGCATCGACGCTGAAGAGAAGACAGCTGGCGGCATCATCATTCCCGACACAGCCAAGGAAAAGCCCTCGCAGGGCGAAATCGTAGCGGTTGGCCCAGGCGGCCGTGACGAGGCCGGTAAGCTGATTCCGATCGACGTGGAGGTCGGCGATCGCGTGCTGTTCGGAAAGTGGTCAGGCACCGAGGTCAAGGTCGACGGTCAGGAGCTGTTAATCATGAAGGAGAGCGATATCATGGGCGTTCTCACCGATGTGTTTTCCAAGAAGAAAGCCGCCTAGTCCAGCGCTCCCACCGCTCAGCCCTGACGAGCGCCTTGCCGGGCGTACCGCAGGATGAGGAATTACACTGAGGAATTCGATTATGTCAGCCAAGGAAGTCAAGTTCGGCGTAGAAGCGCGAGACCGCATGTTGCGCGGTGTCGACATCCTCGCCAATGCCGTGCAGGTCACCCTCGGTCCGAAGGGCCGCAACGTGGTGCTTGAGAAGTCGTTCGGCGCTCCCCGCATCACCAAAGACGGCGTCGCCGTCGCCAAGGAAGTGGAGCTCGAAGAAAAGTTCGAGAATATGGGCGCTCAGATGGTGCGCGAGGTTGCGGCCAAGGCGGCGGACGCGGCCGGCGACGGCACCACCACGGCGACCGTGCTTGCGGCTGCGATCGTGCGCGAAGGCGCCAAGTCGGTTGCCGCCGGCATGAACCCGATGGATCTGAAGCGCGGTATCGACCTCGCGGTCGAAGCCGTCGTTGCGGACCTCCAGAAGAACTCGAAGAAGGTCACCTCGAACGAGGAGATCGCCCAGGTCGGCACCATTTCGGCCAACGGCGATGCCGAGATCGGCAAGTTCCTCGCCGACGCCATGAAGAAGGTCGGCAACGAGGGCGTGATCACGGTCGAGGAAGCCAAGTCGCTCGAGACCGAGCTCGACGTCGTCGAGGGCATGCAGTTCGACCGCGGCTACATCTCGCCCTACTTCGTCACCAACGCCGACAAGATGCGCGTTGAGATGGACGACGCCTACATCCTGATCAACGAGAAGAAGCTCTCCTCGCTGAACGAGCTGCTGCCGCTGCTCGAGGCCGTGGTGCAGACCGGCAAGCCGCTGGTCATCGTCGCCGAGGACGTCGAAGGCGAAGCTCTCGCCACTCTCGTCGTCAACCGCCTGCGTGGCGGCCTGAAGGTCGCGGCCGTCAAGGCTCCGGGCTTCGGCGATCGCCGCAAGGCCATGCTGCAGGACGTCGCGATCCTGACCGGCGGCCAGGCCATCTCGGAAGACCTCGGCATCAAGCTCGAGAACGTCACGCTGCAGATGCTCGGTCGCGCCAAGAAGGTGATGATCGACAAGGAGAACACCACGATCGTCAACGGCGCCGGCAAGAAGGCCGACATCGACGCCCGCGTTGCCCAGATCAAGGCGCAGATCGAGGAAACCACCTCGGACTACGACCGTGAGAAGCTGCAGGAGCGTCTCGCCAAGCTCGCAGGCGGCGTCGCGGTGATCCGCGTCGGCGGCGCGACCGAAGTCGAGGTGAAGGAGCGCAAGGATCGCGTTGATGACGCGATGCACGCGACCCGCGCGGCTGTCGAGGAAGGCATTCTCCCGGGCGGCGGCGTCGCCTTGCTCCGTGCCTCCGAGCAGCTCAAGGGCCTGCGCACCAAGAACGACGACCAGAAGACCGGCGTCGAGATCGTGCGCAAGGCGCTATCTTGGCCGGCTCGGCAGATCGCGATCAACGCCGGTGAAGATGGCTCGGTCGTGGTCGGTAAAGTCCTAGAGCAGGATCAGTACTCTTACGGCTTCGACGCGCAGACTGGCGAGTACAGCAACCTTGTCTCCAAGGGCATTATCGACCCGACCAAGGTCGTGCGCATCGCGGTCCAGAACGCCTCCTCCGTGGCGGCTCTCTTGATCACCACGGAAGCGATGGTTGCTGAGCTGCCGAAGAAGATCGCGCCCGGGCCCGCCATGCCTCCGGGCGGGGGCATGGGCGGCATGGACTTCTGATCGGCCTCTCAGAGGATCGACCGACGGAACCCTGGCAGCAATGCCAGGGTTTTTCGACTTCGGGCAAGCTTGCACCAGCGGCCTATTGCAGCCTGGAACTGGATTGGCGATTGGCCGCGAAAAACCCCAACGGCCGAAACCATCGCGCCATTTATATCGGCGCCTAAGTTAGTAGCCTGACTTCTTCGGGTGCCGCTCGGCGTTGAGCATAATTGAATGGGCCTCAGCATAGCGGCGGATGAACCGTCAGGTATGCTACGGAAAGTACGCTAATTGCCCCCACCTTGTGCCGGAATGCGCTTTGCCCATCAACCACTGCATATTGATGACGTCCCATGGGCACATGTTCTCTGATGGCGGATTTCGGGCCTCTCAATTCGAAGCCAACGTTCCAGATCGATCCAAGGATCTGTTGTGTCAGCATGTTATCTGGTTGAGTTGGGGACGCACAGGGCGAGGCACATGATGGGGAATGAGTTTTGACAAAGGAGCAACTTGCTCGAGACGCCGCAGAGATATTTCGATTGCTGCGTGCATTTCGATCGATCAAAAATCAAGCCGCGCGCCGCCGCGTTGTCGGGGCTGTAGAGGCAATGGCCGAAGGCCGAAGAGCCGACAAAGCTCTGAACGAAGCCGCAAGCGATGTACATTTACTGTAGCGTTCTGCCAGCCAAGCTGCGGACCTCAACACTCGGGCGAGCAACAACGAACATGGTGCTTGGCATTGTCACAGCTGTCCGACCAGCACAGTTGTGGCGGCGTGCCGAGATCCTTCTTGGGAACGCAGGGCTATCTGGCGGCGGCCAAAAGAATAAATTCGGCTCAGGCGAAGGAAGTCGCTGCGGAATACACGCTGGCTAAGAAACGGATGCGTCACGAGAGCGGTCGTTAGTCGAATCTCCTTCAGGCATGGACGATCCATCCTGCTGATCCAGCTTTAGAGAAATAGCGCCGACAAGGTTCTCTAGTCGATCCCTGATTAGTCACAACGCACCAATAAGATCACGTAAGAAGCGGCCCCAGCGAGGAGTTCAAGCTGGGGCCAAGCTAAGTCCGCCGAGCCGCTGGTCGCCACAATCAGCGGCCGTACAAGGGCTGAAAAAATACGAAATGAAAATTACCCTGGCTTGCGCTCGCATCGAGAATGAATTTGGGTTCCGGGAATAACGCGCGTGACTCTCAGCGAAGAAGCGTCACGCCCCCACTCGGAGGGTATCATGATCCCGCCCTTTCGTTTGCTCACCGGTTCCGTTTTCAAAATCCGGGCAGGATTTTCGCGTAACCATCGGTCTGGACGAACATGCTGTTAATTAATCGCATCTTCTTTGCGAAGGCGGGAAGGAGCCAAATAGGCCCACAATTGGACCGATGATGGCATCATGAAACCTGGACCTGATTTGTTGTGAGCACTGACATCCCGTGCGGATCATTGGAAGGCGATCGCTCGCGAAAGGAGGTTTGGTGCTCTCGGCCCGGAAATGAAACGCCACGAATTTACGACCGTTTGCAATTCATTTACAATCACTCGTTGTATGTAGATCAAGCTTGCGTGTCAGCTAGGGTTTTCATCGCGCGACTTAGCGGCAGCTTTCGCCGATGGTAGCCATGGATCCGGACATCTTCGCGTATTTGCTCGCTGACCGAGCGTACGACACGTTTCTTCCGCCAGTTCCTGTTGAGATCGATCGGAATGCAACGGCCTCGAGGAACGACGAGAAGGTCGTTCCGTTCGTTCAGGTAGACATCGTACATGGAAATCCTCACTCCGGCTGAACATAGGCCGAAGCTCGGACTCTTTGGTGACTTGGACGACACAGTCTCGAGAAAGCGCACAGGGCATTTGCTCTCGGTAGGCCAAAGGCTGCGCGGCACGATTTCAGCTTCATCGTAAGTAGTGGAGCTAAGCTGAAAGAAAACTCCGCGCTGGGACACCGTCTCGATCGGCGCGAGCCTCAGCTCTCGGTTTGGCACGGCTGGCCGGCAAATGACGGTAGCATTCCTTGTTGCTTGCGTGCCGCCTGACGTCGACGATCTAACATCTGTGTTCGGTATCTTGACCAGCTATTTCCTGATGACTCTTTTTGAAATGGAGGAAGTTACAGACGTCAAAATGTTGTATGTCGTTCAAGCGGAAGCCATACGCCGATATGCGATTCACGAGAAAGACCGGATCGAAAGCGAATGCCTGGAACCCGTTCGAGCAATCTAACCGAACATAGTCATCCGTGCGCACCACCTCCCGAACGGCAATGCCGCAAAGATCATAGTATTCGCGGCGAGCCAACGTTGCCGTCTCGCTCGTCGAAAAGAGCGACAAAGCTAGATCAAATGGCGTTTTACAGACCAGCGTCAGAAAGTCGATCGGCGCATCCATCGTACCAAGAAAATTAAATGGCAGTATGCAAAGCACC
Organism: Bradyrhizobium sp. USDA 4502; assembly: GCF_054063355.1. Taxonomy (NCBI): domain Bacteria; kingdom Pseudomonadati; phylum Pseudomonadota; class Alphaproteobacteria; order Hyphomicrobiales; family Nitrobacteraceae; genus Bradyrhizobium; species Bradyrhizobium sp. USDA 4502. The sequence goes on along the minus strand of NZ_JBSSGF010000001.1, from coordinate 688,652 downwards.
CTTTCCTCATATCGGCGCATTATCTCATCGACCAGCCGTGTTCTTTTGAAGAACTTTCCGGCCTCACAACGGATCACTGCTCCTCTCCTGCTCTTTAATCGGCGCACACGAGGTGGACTTATATCGATGCCAAGATAATCATTATCGTCGCTTTTGATGCCGATAAGGCGATAGCCGCTACAACCTACTTCTATGATCAACTCGTATCGGGTCGCATCCAGGAGATCGAGATAGAACAGTCTCTCGCGGCGGTGGAATCGACGCACCTCAGCGGTGAAATAGGTCGGACGCATGAGACGTATGCCTTCATCGCCTAGATAAATCGCCCGATTGATTTGCTGGGATCGGCGAGTGGAGGAGTTCACCGGTGCCTCATATCATTTCGTTCGGATGAGACGTAAAGTCTGCGGCATCGCCGTCCGATGCCTGTGGTCAATTCATCGCTCAGCATTTTCGCGGATGACGCCATATCTCCCACGGTTTGCTCGGGGCAAATGAGGTCCACCACCGTACCTGGCCGTGTCCAATTCTCGTCCAGGTCAGTTACATCAATGGTAATAATATCCATCGAAACGAACCCGACGATAGGGACGCGACTCCCACATATGAAGACATGCCCTCGATTGCCGAGCGTACGCGGAAATCCATCGGCATAACCAATAGCGGCCGCCGCGATCCGCATCCGCGTCTTCACGGTGTAGGACCTGAAATAGCCAATGGCTTCTCCGCGCTCGACTACACGGGATTGGATGATTTTCGTTCGTAGACGGACAACTTGCTTTGGTTTGAAATCGGGATCATCGGACGTCGAGAAGCCGAATATTCCCCCGCCCGCTCTTATGAGATCAAAGTGAAATTCATATCCGGCAAGCAGTCCCGCCGAATTCGATAAAGAAAGAATCGCATTCGGGAACAAATGGGCAAGTCTACGAAACCGATTTAGTTGTTCGAGGCAGACCTCGTTTCGCCACTCTGCACAAGCGAGCTGGCTCATGAACAGCACGACAGGCATTTCCGATAACCCGCTTCCATTCCCGGCGATCGTGTCCAGCTCATCAATGGAAAAGCCCAACCGAGACAGGCCCGTGTCGACATGAATTCCTGCTGGCAGCGCGCGATTCCGAAGCCGGCAATGCCGAAGCCAAGCCTCCAATTGCTCCCTGCTGTTGAGAATTGGCAGCAAATTGTGCTGCTCGGCCGCCAGTTCCATGCCTGGCATAGCGCCATGGAGCATATAGATCTTTGCGAACGATGGCACCTCATCGCGCAGGGCAATGCCTTCCTCCACATCGGCTACGAAAAAGTGCGCGCAGCCGAGCGAAGCCAGGAAGGGCGCGATCCGTGCCGCGCCAAGACCGTAGGCATCGGCCTTGACAACGGCGCCGCAAGCGCTGCGAGGCGCAAGCGCCTGGCACTTGCGATAATTGGCTTCAATGGCGCTGAGATCGACGATCATGGTCGATCTCGACGTCTCGCGGCCAGCAGCTGCAAGATCATGCTGGGGATCGGCTTCCATACCATTCGTATCTGGCATTTGTCTTCTCATCACGGCACGCCGGGAAACTATCGATGGTGAGAATACAGGGATCCTATTGCGTCTTCCGCACACGCCGGTCCGAAGCGAAACCCGTTACCTGATCCGCCGCCAATGACATACAGTCCGGCGACATCTTGAGCCGGACGAGAGAACGGGACACCATCGTCTGAATAGCAATCGCAAAACACACGCGCTGATGTCACCGCAGGCATGTCAGGGGAAAACCATTTTGCCAGGATTGCGGTGGCTCGCGCCAGATCGTCCGAACTGACCTGCAGCCCGCCGGCGTCAGGCCTCACATCCCATTCTTGCGATGTGAAGCTGAACAGCCAATACCCCTCCTCGATCATGGGAATGAGGAACGCGTAATCATCGAACAGGCCGATCATTGGACAGTTCGCGGTAGGACGCGCCGCCAAGTGAAGCGCAACGACCTTTTTTACTCGTAATCGCGGCTCGTCCGCGAGATGCGCGCGCAACGGTGATCCTTGAAGCCATGGACCGATTGCCAGAATGGCTCGCCTTGCCGAGCATTCGGTATCATCGGAGGCCTGAAGAAGGATACGGTTTGGTCCCTGCCGTATCCGTTCGATAGATGTGCCCTCGCATATCGAAATTCCCCCGGCTTTGAGCCTTTGGGCCAGATCCTGAAGAATGGAACGGACCGGGCAGTAAGACCCCCGATCCAGCATCACGGCCATATCGTCGGGAACCAAAAACCGCGGCAGCGAGGAAAGCCTCTCTGTGAGCGCGAAGGATGCTGATGGGATGGTATCGCCCACGCAATTCATCTGAGCGAGTTCTCCTGGATGACGCGTCAACCAGAACACGTCACAGTTGCGACCATCGGGCCACCGCCCATCGGGATAGAGCTCTCGCCAAATCTTCGAACCGCGATTGAACAGGCTTCTTTCCTTTTCATTACGGCCGATGTTAATCTGGATTCCTGGAGCAAACCCGCTGGCACCTGCCCCTACGGTCTCTCGTTCGAAGATGACGATTCTGTCCCGAGGATTACTACGCGCTGCAATGAAGGCGGCACTCAGGCCCATGACCCCGGCTCCAATGACCGCCAGGTCATGAATGCTGTCGGTCATCGGGCCCGCTCCCAGGCGATGGACAAAGCGCTCAGAACTTCGCCACCACGATTTTCAAGATAGTGGGTTCGATCTGGCTGCAAAAATACCATATCGCCGGCCTTGATAGCCAACTCTCCGTCATCCGTTATCACCCGCCCATGGCCGCTCGTGATGCGCCAGATCTCGCAGGACGGATGGGAATGAGGCGCCGACACCGCGAACGGATCCAGTCGGAATTCGATGAGTTCGACGGGACAAGCGGTCTCGGAATCTCGGACGGGCTGCAAGACTACGCCGGGACTATAGACCGTCATTTCACCCAGGATCATCAACTGTGCATTCTTCATCGTATACTCCGAACGACTATCGGCCGGTCCTGACGTGGCGCAGACCTGTTCGCCGGTCAGCAGGAGGCCTCGGGATCAACGCCATCCCACCTGACGGCACCGGTTGCAGGGCCGCAGTCGTAAGCTACGCGGCCGATGATCGAATTGAGGATCAGCGAAGCACGCCAAGGAACCAGGCTCAGATTTGTATCGGCGATGCCATGCTGAAAGCGTGCGCCGTTCTGGACGTACAAACGACACTTTCCGGGACCGTCAAAGCGCGCCGAGAACTGCTTGTCGACCATGATCTCTTGGGAGCCACCTGGGGCATCTAAGACCGTGAGCCGACCTGCGATCGGCTTTAGAAACGAAGGGATTTCGGTGCGATAGCCTGTCGCTAGGACGACAATGTCTGCGACAAGCTGTGAACAAGCGCCCGTCTCCTGGTGGCGCAAGCGCAAGCGAAAAGGAGAGACGCCGAGCAAGTCCTCAGCCGTCGTGGCCACGCGTATTTCTACATGCTCTGGATAGGACCGCTTATGAACTTCGCGATCGTACAGTGCATTGTAGATAGCGCGCAGCGTCGAGCCATTGACGCCGTCGCTGGCCAATATCTGTCGCTCAAGACTTTCCTTTCGGGCCGCCGCACTCTTGTCAAAGAACCAATCACCATGTTGCGGAAAGAACCATTCATTGACGAAAGGACTGTCTTCGAGGGCGAATATGTTTGCGCGGCATGTCACCCAGGTCAGAGTTCCCAACGGACCGCACGCACCACCAAGCAGGTGAAGAAATATTTCGGCCCCGCTTTGGCCGCCGCCTACGACCACAACGCGCTTGCCGGAAAGCTCACGCCGCTGCAGGAGAAGGGCACTACCGTGAAACACCTCATTTGGCGGTGCATTACGGCCCCACTCGGGGACAGACGGTACCCTGCCAACACCAACCACAATCGTACTGGTTTGGTAATTGCGGCAACCCGTTGTGATATTGAAGAGCTCGCCGCGCAATTCGACTGCGGTAACGTGCACGCCAAATCGAATGTTCGGCAGCTTCGCCGCCGCCCAGCGCAAATAGTCTTCAAATTCACTGCGGCTGACAGACGCCAGTCCCCGCACGATAGCTTGATAAAGACGCCTTTTATCATGCAAATAGGCGAGGAAGCTGTATGCGCTCGTTGGATCCGCCGGCGTGACCAGGTCTTTCAGCGGGCTGGTTTGCATGACCGAGCCTCCTATGAGCAGGCCGGGATGCCACCTGAGCGTCTCCGAACTCTCGAGGATGTTCAAGGAAACTTCCGGAATTGGAGTTGCGAGCGCTGCCAAGCTCAGATTAGCCGGACCCGCGCCGATCGCGACTACGTCATGGTTATGGCTTTGCTTGGACATCCCGTGATTCTCCGCAAGAAGCTGGTCAGTGCGCCCGGCCGGCCGAGAACACCTGTGTCGTAAGAATTACGGCATTGGCGACGACAAGCATCATCATGCTCATCAGAAGATGATCGAAGCTGCTGGCCTTCACGATTTGTGCCGCGATGCTCGGAAATCCGAATAAGCCGACGAAGTAGGAGAGCGTGAATACCTGAGACGCAATGGCCAGGGGGGTCCCATCCCGGTCGGCAAGATCGACGGCCATGCTGTTCAGCGTCGAATAGCTTAGACCGTATCCCAGCGCGAACACCATTGTTCCGATGATGTAGATCGCTGTACTGTCTACATTGACGAAAAGGATCAACAGTCCCGCCAATGGTGCACATGAAGAGCACCGCGACCGCGCGTTCAATGCGGACTTTTCCAATAATCGGTGCCACCGCAAATCGCATGAAGACGGCTGTCAGCGTGAAGACAAGAAAGAACGTGTCGGCAGATTGCGCCCGCGACGCGGCGTAAAGCGTTTGGAACGTGAAAAGACCGGCGAAAACGCACCCCCCCACGCCGATCATGATGATCGGATAGCGCGTGCTCGATCTGAAGATCTCCATCACGCCTTGCAGGGTGAGACCTACATTCGGCATCCTCGGTTGAGAAGCGTGGGCGCCCCTCCTGCCTGCAAGCTCGAAAACGGTCGCGGCGACAAGACATGCGGCGGCGAACAGGGCATAAACTGCAATATAGGATCCTGCAGTCTCCGCGACGGCGCGCGCGAGAGGAGCAGCAAGTCCGATACCCAGCATTTGAGACCCTGAAAGCAGGGTAAGATACTTGATCCGAGCCTCAGACCGCACGTGCCTCAGGACTTCAAGCGGCGCCAGCATATAAAAGCCAGACCACCCAACGCCGAGAAAAAATCCGCCTGCGTAAGCGAAACGCGTCGAAGTTGACGCGGACGCGAAACATGCCATCGCGATCGTCATCATCACCGCGGCCGCGCTGATAGTTCGCGTCAAGCCCACTGAATCCGCGATCCGGCCGACGAGGAGCGAACACAGTATTGTCGCGATCGTACCGGTCGATATGACGGCGCCAGCGGTCGTGGCGCTCTGCCCAATGGACCTCAGGGCATCCACGAGGAAGAAGCTTGAGCCATAGGATGTGGCCAGGCTGATACTGCCAAGCATGAATGGGATGGAAACTTGCAACGGGACTGCACTGGGCAGTTTGTCCGCAGGAGCAATGTTTGCGGCGCGTGTCATGCTGCAATCTTCCCCGGAAGGCATCGTTCAATATCCGCAACCTCCAGCCTGCGCCCACCGATCTGCGGTGCGGTCCCGCATCGTTGGAATGAAGGCGTCGATGCGCGTGCAGCGACGGGATGTGCGCCATGACCGAGCCAGCGCCACAAGGCTCCTGCTATCTTGGGCATCAGCGGCCAAGCCAGTATGCTGAATCCCATAAGCCAAGTGTAGGCGCACTGATGGTCCGGCGCGCCATCAAGATGATCGACCCAATCGATAACCGGCCTCGACGCTTGTGATACGCGTAGATGATCGAGCGAAAGCGCGGCGCACTGTTTTTCGTAGAGCCCATCCAGCGTGGCCATCATCGCGCCATCGACGTGACATCCAGCGAGAGCCGGCATCGCGTTTATGGATTCCGTGCAGCGGTCGATGGCCGCTGATATCCTATCGAGAACTGCATTGTAACGATGGACCAGCTGTTCTGGCACCAAATCGGTTTCAGCTTCTTCCGGGCAGATTTCGGACAAGTACACTCTAAGTACATCGACGGATATATTCGGAATTCTAGCGATGTCACCTGCCCAGATCACGTGCCCGCGACTGGTCGAGAACTTCGATCCGTTCAGCCGAAGGAAGTGATTAAAGAAAATTCGATCGAACGAGCGAAACGAGTTCTGGCCTAACGCGCATCCAGTAACTCCGACAAGCATCGGAATGGTGTTATCGATACCGGTACCGCCGATGAGGAACGCATCGGACTCGCGCGCAAAAGGACTTGGCTTGCCCGCGTCCTCCGTGTCCTTTTGCCCGCAATAGAGAGAGTGAGCGTAGAGTAACGAGGAGTAGCTAAACAATATCTGCTGGGTGTCGAAATGCCGCGACTTCCAGGCCAACCCGTGGAGTCCCGGCACGGTCAGCCGCATTTGCTGTCCTTTGCGCGCGACATATCGATGTCCTATCTCCAGAAAGCCGGCTTCGATGGCAGTATCGTCCCAAGCTCGTAGAAGCAGGTCCTTTTCCGGAATTGAAAGGAACGCGGAAATATTCTCCGGCCACTCGACAATCCGCCCGCGCCTCGATAACGGATTCAACGCTTCCTCGGGCTCGAAATGATGTCCACACCGTTCGCAGAAGAAGCTACCTGCTGCGGCCAGGCAAACCGGACAGGTGGCACCGAACCAGCCTCCGATGCAGAACCGCTCTTCTCGTGGTGTGGCGGCAGAACCCGCATCGTCCATTGGTAAGTGGACCGCGGAGAAATGTAGCGAGCCCGCTGCAGATAAGGCGCCCATGAGCGCGTTGCCGACTTTCGAAAAGCGCCGCAGATTCCTGCCATACGCCGGATCATCGAAATGATCGAAAACGATACCTACCGAGGCGAGATCCTCGACGATTTTCGTATGGAAAGCGTGGGCTAAGTCGGACGGATCGACGTTCTCACGGGCCGCTCGAACAAGGACATGATTCTCGAAACCGTCGGTCGTCAGTCCCGAACGGACATGATGGCCCGCTCTCTTGAGGTGCTTCTGCACAATATCCATTCTGAGATACGGCCCCGCGGCATGGCCCAGATGTGCTCTGCCATTGGCTGTCAAGTTGACGGGAGATACGTACACATCGACGGGACGCGCATTCGCTACGTTTATCCGTGAGATCGTCGGGCTTCTTCTCATATCCGCACGAGTGACTTCTATGAACAGATATCTGGAGCGTCCAATCAAGTGCCCCGACATTGCCTCTGGAAACACCAAGGCGCACGCGGCTTGCGGGCTCGTGGACGCGATCGGGCTGCGTATTTCGAACTGCGCTTCAGACGGCGAAGACCTGCATCGTTCTGTTCGAGATTTCAGTGCAGACGACGCTCTTTCGCTGGATACTCGACGTATCGCTCCACCACAGCTAGCAACATAGGTAATCTCCTGCTGACGCTGTGAATGAAGCAAGCGGCGCGCCAACTGAAGTCGCTGTTCTGCGCGCTTTCTCAGGGCCTGAGTACGTCAGCTTTCCGACATTCGTCATGAATCGCAGACGCGGCTTCCATATTTCCGACAATGCGTTGACGGCGGCCTCGAGTGCCCTCCGGTCGACGACGTTGGGATCGAACTGCTCGGGGCCCATAGGCGCATTTGTTTGTGTTCCGGATGTGAGCGTAGCCCTGAGGCCCATTTGATTGGCGCTCGACGTCTATTTTGAGCACGTCGCGCGGTTGGGTCGCTGATGGCATCGAGGTATTCGCTTTAGCCCGGCGCACCGCCGACATCTTCCGGAGGACAGCGGCCGCCGGCCTCAAGCAAGAGGGAAAGTCCGTTGTCGTGTAGTTGAACCACTTATCGAGCTTGATCGCGAGCGTGTGGTGGCCACCCTCGGTAGGGCTCAGCGGGACAGCTTTGGCATTTTGAACAATTCCTCAGCCATTGATTAAGGCGCGGGGACATGGAGGTTCCCCGATTTTGAAGCGCGGCTCGTGTCGGATTTACCGTTCGTTCTGGTAGTGGAAGACGACGAACCGCTCCACGAAATCCTTCGCGAGGCCCCAAAAAGGCGGGCTGGGCCTTCTGACGGCCGCGTCGAAACCCAACACCGATGATGGGCTAGCGTTGCTGTCCTCCGCACGAAGAAAGTGGATGCCTTTGCCGTAATCCGATCCAGCAGCTCATTTCCGGGACATCCCAGAGCCGTTCGACCCAATCATTAATCGGTGCTGCGGTGCCGGCCGATTGGCGACGAGGTGGTCGAGATGCAGCGGCACGGGCCCGGGCCACTCTCATTGTGCGGATGTCCAACCAGGATCCGCGTAGCATCCACCACAAATACGCACAATCGGAGCCGTTCTGCTGCTGGGTCAAGCGAGCTGGCTGCAGCCGGCGCGCAGTCTCTGCGAGCTGTTCCGCAACGGTGCTGTTGCGTGATCCGGCGGAATCGTAGTCATGAGCAACCACCCGTTCATGCGCGTGGCGATCCAGCAGGAGTGGAGACCAATGGGCATTGTCACCTAGACCGTCGTCATTCAATGACAGAAACAAAAGCTGGCTGTGTCGTTGCCATTCTGGTCGGGGGATGTCCCGATCGGTGTTGAACTACGTCGGGCCGACGCTGCCGGAATGAATGTTACGCGGCCCTCGTGACGTGGGCAACGGGCTTGATCGTCATGCGATCGTAGTGAGCTTGAAGGGCCGCACGCAGAACCGACAATTGCTTATGCGCCTTCAATCGTCGAAAGCCCTTGTTGGCCTCGATCATGCCGGCCGCGACCCATCGCAAGGCCATACCGGCATCCCGCCAGCGTTTGACGTTGCGCGTGACGCGGCGAATGGTGCCCATCATGTTCTCGGCGATGTTGGTACAGGCGAGCGATCGACGAAGTTCCTTCGGCAGCTTCAACCGGACGACAGTCAGGATTTCGTCGAGGCCTTCGAGGATGCTGGCCGCGACGCCGGGCCATTGCTGGTCGAGTCGACGCGCGAGATTGCGGATCAATTTTTCAGCCTTGTCGGCGTCATCGAGCTCCCAGGCCTGGCGCAGCACCCGACGGGTGGCCGCATGATGCTGTTTCGGCAGGCGTTCCATGATGTTGCGCGCCTTGTGGATCTGGCAGCGCTGGATCGCAGCGGCCGAACCGAAGGTGCGGCGGATCGCCTTCGACAACGCTTTCGCGCCGTCGGCGATGAACAGTCTTGGCACCGTCGGGGCGAGCCCGCGCGAGACCAGGTTGTCCAGCAGGGCCTGAACCGTTGCGGCATTCTCGGTCGCCCCTTCCACCAGAGCCAGCGGATGCTTGTTGCCTTCGCCGTCAACCCCGATCGCGGCGACCAGCACGAGATCGTCGCCGAGATGCAGCCCGTCGATTTGGACCACCAGAAGGTCGAGCGCGGACAGATCGGTAGCCATGAAGTCGGCCAGCCGCGCCGCCGACAGCGCTACGAACCTCCGCGAGGCCGCCGACTTCGAAACCCCCGATCCGGGCGGTGCCGGCACGTCACCCTCGGGCAGCCGGACAGCGCGGCCGAACCGGCGCGTCGACACATTGATCAGCATCAGGTTCATCGCCCAGCGACCGAGCCAATCCTCCTGCGCCGCCGTTTCCCAGCTCGGGATCGTGACCTCGCGGCCGTCCACGCCCCGGACCCGCGGACGCTCGACCTCGATCTTGCCGCCGTGGAAACCGATTCGTCCCCGCGTTCGGCCCCAACGGTGCGCCCGCCGCGCCGCGTCGCGACCGTGGCGGCCCGCAGGCCGCCGTGACATCCGCCTCCATCATCGTGCCGAGCGCCTCGATCCCTGCCGCAAGGCAGAACCGATCGAAGCTCGCTCGCACTTCCGCAAACGCGTCGTCCACAGCCCCGATCGCCGGCCAACCAGCCGGTGTGATATCTCTCGTCATGGCGTTGCTCTCCTTTGTGGAATCAGCACCCCGAGCCTACCGGCTCAAGGTGGTCAACGCCGACCTCTTCAGAAATTCAACAGAACCCGGGACATCCCCTTCTGGTCGTGGACAATCCCCATTGAGGTTTCCTGAAGGTCATTTCGCTGCCAGCAGATGACTTTGCTTGGGCTCAACCAGCCGCGTCTGCGCAGCAAGAAACTGATCATGCCTCGCAACTGCTCGTGCAGCAGAGCGTAGTCGGCCGCGATATCGTCAGCTGGCAAATCCGTGGCGCCGTCAACGAAGCCGGCATCGGCCAGGGCTCCCGGGTACAAACCCCGATTTGAAACGTTTGACATCACAAGTCGTGCGGTGTCGACGGAAATCGAGATCCAGCACTGCGATGGATTGTCTGACGGGAGCCGTAGCAGTCTATAGTGACGTGGATCATGGCATCTCCTCCATAACCGAGCCAGATTGCCCGGCGTCTAGCCCGCCACCGGCGCAAAGATAGCCGTGCAGCTCGCTAAGACAAGCATCCGCGCTCTTGAGTTCGCGCCGGTCCTGTGGGGCAATCGTGAGATTGGCGAGCTTATACACAGGATTGCGCTGCTCCATCAGCTTTGTGATCATCTCGTCCCGGTCTGCGGTTTGTATTTTCGGACGGTTGGTGTCGTGTCGCAGGTTGCGCCTGATCACGTCCTCGTTGGTATTAAGCCAGATCGAGACCGCCTTCTCGCCGACACGACGGCGGACTTCTTCGGACATGAAGGCTCCGCCACCGGTTGCGAGCACCAGCGGCCCCCGATCGAGCAGACGGCAGATCTCATTCGCCTCGAGATCCCTGAAATGCGCCTCGCCGTCCTCCGCGAAAATCCTGGTTATGGACTTGCCAGTCTTCGCCTCGATCTCTTTATCGGAGTCGACGAACGTCAGCCCCAGCTGCTTTGCGAGTGCAGGTCCCACAGTGGATTTCCCGGCCCCCATCATGCCAACGAGCACGATCGGGCGGTTGTCGAGGGCGCCAACAATCTCTGTAGCGCGTGCCGACCTCGCTGCGCGTGTCGGCCGGGTCACGTTCGACACACGAGCAGGGCGAGCGCTAACGCGATTGCCGGCTTCGGCTTCCCAATGGGGGATCTCTGCGGCACCCTCGGGGATGACAACCCTGTTGCACGCCCCTCGCACGCGCTCCAGGAGCTGCTCGGCTATAGACTCATCCGGGGGCTCTTCGCTCCCTCGCTGCAGCCGTCTGAGCTTCTGCAGCTCCTTGTACGTCTCATGATTGTCGAGCTTGGCCTTGTAGCTGTCTGCCGTGTGAAACTCGAGCTCAAAACGGTAACCGCCAGGCGTGCCGAACACTGTCTTGATGCCAGCGAAGGTCCGCGATCGCGTCCTGAACCAGTTAGTCGTGCTGACCTCGCTATACCCGCTCTCCTCGAACGCTAGAATGGCTTTCTTGAAGGCACGTGTAAAATCCCTGTCAGAGAATTCGAAGACGTGGCGTACAGCGTTGTTGAAAAGCTGGACGCCGGCCTCAGAGCTGGCCTGGATTCCGGTGAGCTCGTCTGTCATTGAGCTTGGCGATCTAAGACGCTTAGCCAAATGGGGCATCTTCACCTCGATGCCGGCCCCCTTAAGGGCTTCGGCAACCGCCTTTGCCGTCCGCGTGATGTCCTTCTCTTCGGCTTGAGCGCGGGAAACCTCCATTTGGGCGCGCTGTGCCGCCTCCTCGCGAGTCAACGTGATTGTGGTTGCGACATCTTCGGTAGCAAGCGTTAGATCCGAGGATTCGCGCAGAATCCCCCGCTCGGCAGCGAGCTTGATCGAGGCTTGCATGATCGAAGCCGCCAGCGTCGGATTGTCCTTGAGATCCTCCAAGGCCGCATCGACATCGAAACGACCTTGGTTGAGGGTAGCCGCCAAGCTCTTGGTGTATGGAGCCGACTTCAACCCGGGTGTCTCTTGCAACAGGCGCTGAAGCTGCCTGCTCTTGATCATAAAGGCGTAAGCGCCAGTGTCGGATTTGTAGGCGTCAGTTCCGACTTTGATGCCGATGCTCAGCAGGTTTTTTGCACTTTGCACGAGGTCGTGCGGCATGTAACCATCCGGTCGGGGCTCGATGCGCGTAGGGTAACGATCGACCAGAAGCTGGACGCGGTCCCGTGGGTGAGCCGTTGCCGGATAGGTCTCGGCAAGCGGCGGAAACAGCTCGCAAAGCTCTTGGCTCATTGCGAGCTGTCTCTCACTCGCAGTAGCGGCTGTTTCGGGCAGGAGTTCGGGCGGGACTTGCTGGTCGAGACCAGCCGCCCACGCCTCGAGTTCGGTGAGAAGCAACTCGGCCGTCTCGCGCGCGACGGGATGGTGTGCCAGCTCAATGTCGTGCCGCGCCTTCTCGAGCTTGTCCCGGACGTCGTGAGCACTAACCTGTTCCTGCTCCAGCAGGCCGCGAATGTCTCGCTTGAGCTCTCGGTCAATGCCTTCGTACATGCCGAATATGGCACGTTCGGCAAACCACTGCCGGGCTTCATCTGATTGAGCCAGAAAGCCTCGCTGCAGGCCGGTATAGGTTTCCAGAACGTTCCGCGTGGCGGCGAGAATCTGGCTGGCGCGACCGAAATTATAGCGACCGTCCTCAATCGCCGGGGTATGGGATTTTGGCGGCTTGAGCGAGCGGAGGCCGCTAGCTTGCTCCTCTTGGTCGAATTGCCTGACATGCTCGTAAAGCTGCGGCCGGTCGGCAATGATAATGGCCGTATCGCCATCGAAGTCGCCGTCGAGTTTTTTCTGTTCATCAGGCGGGATGGCAACCAGGGACCCCGGAGCGAAGATCTCAGTGGCCTGCAGGATCCCGATACAATCGAGCGCGCTGTCCGCCGTTACGCGGTCCTTGCCCTTGATCCAGCTCGAATGGCACTTGACGTCCTCGGCGGACATCACCAAGCCACGGTCGGCGAAGTCGGCCGGCCACATTTCATCCGGCACCACGATCAGAAGCCCCTTGGCGAAGAAAGTCGGATCATCGACTGCCAGCTTCTCCCCCGACTTCTGGGCGACGTTGAAGCTGTATTGTATGGTCACGCACTGATCGAGAAACGCCGCAGTCGGGTCCCCGTCCGCAGCTGACCTGACGCGATCGGGGGCGAACGGGCGGAGGTTGGGCTTGTCGTAGGGCGATCGCCCGATCAGCACGCCACCACCGGTCAATGTTTCGCTCTTGAGCCTCGGCACATGCAGACAGCCATCAGCGGATGGGACGGCGACGGCGCCCGGACCATTGATATTCGCGGCTGTTACGACGCGAAACAGCTCCTCCGACGTCAGCTCTTGCTTTACCCGACTCTCAAGCCAGCTCATCGCCTTCCGCCGGGCCTCATCCGCTACTTGCTCGCTGCGCGGATAATGTTGCAAGGCCGATGCTGGCAGGGATGCTCTCCTTCCCTCGGCAAAGGCCTGCACGCGGTCAGGACCTTCCTGCTCGCTGGCGCGGCAAACAGCTGGCATAAGCTTGGCCAGCGAGGCCCGGATGAAGCCGCAGCCGTCGTGCGGTCGCAATGCAATGGGTCCGGCCGCCCCCCTCAGCTGGAAGGGATGCTCCTCGTTGGCAGGGCGGTCAGGCAGCAGCGCCAGTTTGAAGGCGCCTTCCAGCGCGGAGTCGTGGGGTGATAGACCTTTGATCGCCGGCGGCGCCGCAAAGCCTCTGCGCTGAGTATAATAATAGGCCTCTTTGAAAGGGGCCCACGCGCGCGACAGCTGCTCGAATGCTGTACCCGGCCCGGTTTCGGCATAGGGAATCGCCAGCAGCTTTCCCCCCGAAAGCTTTGCTTGCTCGTCTGGGGCGCGGGTCGCAATTTGAGACACAGTTAATCGTGGCGGCTTTAACTTGCTGCCGCCGAACAAGTCAATCCGGTATGGAATACCGTTTACATTTACCGTACGCGCCAGCATGAAGGCGCTCGGGGGTGCCGGCAATTGTACCGCGACGACGGGCAGGGCCCCCGAAGTCAGGCGATGGAAAATCGAGTACCGCGTCTCCGGCTCCGTGGCCAACGGCCGCCCATGCATGTCCACGACCGGCAACTGCATCAGTCCCGCCTCACCTTGCGGAGACCTCGGAGCGTGGTCCATGGCTCGCAATACCTGGTGCACGTCGAACACCGACGGAGGACGTTGCGCCTGGATCGCCGCCGCATCCTGCTCCATGAATAAGTCCAGCGCATCCACTGGACTATCCGCCTCGATCTGCGCAATCAGATTCCAGCTCATGCTGGACAGATCGTCTTGAATCAGGTCGCGAGCGCTTGCCAGGATCTCTCTCGTGCCGCGCTGCAGCTCTTTCTGCCTGGCCCGTAAATTTGCCCCGTTGCCCTCGACATAGGGTGACCTGAACAATCTCTCCAGCGCCGCACGGGCCTTGAGCGTCTGATAGATCGATAAAGCGGGGCTCCGGCTCGCAAGGGGCCCACGGCTCCGCTCCGCATCGCCCGCGTTCAGATGCGCCTTGATCTTTTGCTCGAGCACGGGCTGAAGGTCGTTGAGCACGTTGAGGGCCTGCCTGCGGTGCCAGCGCAGTGGCTTCTCTGGGCTGCGCGCGAGCGGCAGCAGAGCAGCACTCAGATTACCCATAGTTTCAAGGTTGTTCTCGGCGGAAAAACCAGGAGCTGAACGCAATTCAGAGAGCCGACTCAAGCCTGTCGGCGCGAGCAAACCGAGATCATCGAATAGGCCAACCTTACCCAGCGCCTTGAAAATGTTCGTGATGCTCAGAACCTCAGCCTTCAACAGGCGATCATTATCATAGTGCAGGTAGTGGGCGAGCTTGTGTAACCGATCCTTCGGCAGAGCAGCATCCGTAATCTCCCCACTCTCCTCCGCCCTCATGATCGTTCGGGACAGAGCGTTGGCGAGCATCGCCAGCTCAGGCGTGGTGAACACACTAAATCGCTGCGCTCCAGCTCCCAATTCGCGCGCGATGTCCATGGTGGACTGACAGCATATCGGCTCCCCAGGCCACTTGCTGAAGCCGTTCAGAAGGTTCGCCACTGCCTGCGGAGAGAAATTGGAGAGCTGATGCTGACGGGTTTCCTGGGCGATTGCCATTGTTGCTTTGAGACAATCCTCACTCTCCGGCCATTTGCTGAAGCCGTTCACCAGGTTCGCAAAGTTCTGACGATTGAAATCGGAGAGTGCAAACTCATCGCGCGCGCCGCGGCGGAGGACCTCACCCGCAATGGCAAACGCAGCCTTGCGACAGTCCGGCGCCTCCGGCCACTTGCTGAAGCCGTTCACCAGGTTCGTCAATCCCTGGGGGGTAAAATCAGAGAGTTCGGCGCGGCGAAGGACCTCATGCGCGATCGCGCAGGTCGCGCCGCGACAGTCCGGCGCGTCCGGCCACTTGCTGAACCCGTTCACTAGGTTTGCCAGTGCCTGCGGGGCAAAATCGAAGAGTTCGGCGCGAAGGACCTCACGCGCGATCGCAAACGTGGCCTCGGGACAGTCCGGCGCGTCCGGCCATTTGCTGAAGCCGTTCACAAGCATCGCCAAGTGCTGGTCGCTAAAATGCCGGGCACCGCGACGAAGGATCTCACCCGCGATCGCAAACGTGGCGCCGCGGCAGGCCGACGCATCCGGCCATTTGCTGAAGCCGTTCACCAGGTGCGCAAAGTCCCGATGATTGAAACCAGAGAGTGCGAACTCACCGCGCGCGCCGCGGTGAACGACCTCACCCCCGATCGCAACCGTAGCGTCGCCACAGTCCGGCGCGTCAGGCCACTTGCTGAAGCCGTTCACCAGGTTCGCAAGCTCCTGCGGAGTAAAATGAGAGAGCTGGGTGCCGCGGCGAAGGACCTCATGTGCGATCGCAGACGCGGCCTCGCGGCAGTCCCGCGCGTCCGGCCACTTGCTGAAACCGTTTACCAGATTAGCGAGGTGCTGGTGGGAAAAATGGGAGAGTTCGGCACGGCGAAGCAGCTCACCCGCGATCGCAAACGTCGCCGCGCGACATTCCGGCGCGTCCGGCCACTTGCCGAAGCCATTCACCAGGTTCCCCAGCTCCTGCGGAATAAACTGAGAGAGCCGGGCGCTGCGGCGAAGGACCTCACCCGCGATCGCAACCGTGGCGCCGCGACAGTCCGGCGCATCCGCCCACTTGCTGAGCCCGTTCACCAGGTTAGCCAGTTCCTGGTAGGTGAATTCAGAGAGCCGGACATGGCGGTCGCGGCGAAGGACCTCGCCCGCGATCGCAAACGTGGCGTCGCGCGTATCCGCCTCGTCCGGCCACTTGCTAAAGCCGTTCACCAGGTTGGCCACTTGCTGGTGAGTGAGTTTAGAGAGCGAGGCATAACGGTCGCGGCGAAGGACCTCACCCGCGATCGCAAGCGTAGCGTCACGACAGTCACGCGCGTCCGGCCATTTGCTGAAGCCGTTCACAAGCATCGCCAAGTGCTGGCTCTCAAAATGCCGGGCGCCGCGGCACAGGACCTCGCCCGCGATCGCAAGCGTAGCGTCACGACAGTCACGCGCGTCCGGCCATTTGCTGAAGCCGTTCACAAGCATCGCCAAGTGTTGGCTCTCAAAATGCCGGGCGCCGCGGCGCCGGACCTCGCCCGCGATTGCAAGCGTAGCGTCACGACAGTCCCGCGCGTCCGGCCATTTGCTGAAGCCGTTCACCAGGTTAGCCAGATTCTGGTGATTGAATTCCGAGAGCCGAGCACGGCGGTCGCGGCGGAGCACCTCACTCGCGATCGCCAATGTGGCCTCGCGCGGGTCCGCCTCGTCCGGCCACTTGCTAAAGCCGCTTACCAGAATCGCCAGTGTCTGCGGCTCAAAGCCGGACAAAGTGAACTCACGGCGGCGAAGAACCTCAGACGCGATCGCAAACGTGCCGTCGCGACAGTCTGGCGCGTCCGGCCATCTGCTGAACCCGTTCACAAGCATCGCCAAATGTTTCTGCTCAAAATCAGAGAGCTCGCTGTTGCGGCCGGCACGACGGACCACGCGAGCGATAGCTTCCGTGCCCTCACGAGTGCCCGCCTCCTGCGTCCACTTGCTGAAACCGTTCACCAACAGCGAGAGATTTTGGTCACTCGCCCCGGCAAGTACCTTGGGTTCATCGCGACAAAACTCAGCGATTCTGATGACTCCATTGCGGCATGTCTTCGACTGCTGTTGCCGACCGAATGATGTCGCGAACAGCGCAAGAGCAGCGGGCTTGAGTTCGCGCATTAATGTATTGGAAAGCTGCGACACCCGAGATGCCACCGCCTTGCAAGCTTCAAGGCCTTCCTGACCGCCAGCCTCGCGAGTCACAGCGTTGCATGCCGTGGCGTGGCCGAAGGATTCCCTGCGGCGGATATCGTCCTCGAAGTGGGTAACAAATTGGCTTCTGAACTGGGCGGCAGCCTTTTGCATAAAGGCCGCATGGATCTTCTTGTCCGCCCGCTGCAGCCGCTTGTCGTTTTCCACCACTGCACGTGAGAATTGGGCAATGTCGCGAGCGAAATAAATGGCGTCCAGAGCGGCGTTACATTGCTGTTCTGAAATCGCGGCTTGCCTGCCCTGCGGGGCGACATAATCCAGGCGCCGCCGCTTTGGCGCTGCCTCCAGGTCCGATATAGATTGCCCGTGCGAGGAAGAGGCACCTCGTGAACTCCCGGGCTGTTCGGCACGGCGGCTCTCGGCACCGGAACGCGACGCACTTTCTTCCCAATTTGGCGCGCCGCGATGCGCCAAATACCGCAAAGCTGGCTCGTCGACATGCGTATTCACGGAAGGATCGGTTGACGTGCGGCGTCGGGCATCGCTGGCCGAAGTCGGCGTTCGGGCCGAGCCCGCAGTCAGGTCCTGATTTTCAGAGCGCAAGCCCTGTAAGACAGAACTGAACTTCGAGCGATCGTTTCCGCCGCCAAGATCTGCTTCAGGGCTGGACCAGTCCATCTCTGATCCGCGGGCTTCCTTCGCTCTCCAGTCGGCTCTCGTCAAAATCAATCTCCCATGCGAGCTAGAATGCGCCGATTCCGACGGTGGCATAGAGGCCTGCGGCGTCGGCCCCAACGACTTTTGCTTCAGAGCGGAGCCCCTTGGCCGCGTTGACAGGACGTCACTCGCCACTAACCTGACGTGCGAGTCAGCTTTGTACGATTGTGCGCTCTAGCGCCGAAGATATGCCCTGGACCTGACGGAAATCTGATTAGCGTACAGCCGACTCGGGATTCATCGGAGTAGTTTCGTTGGATTGGTTAAGCCGGATGAGAGTGGTCATAGGCGGTTTGACTTGCGCATGCGCGACGCCATTAGGCTGGCCATCACCGGCTGGTGGTCTTCGACGAACGGGCATCAACCGTGTCCGCGCCATAAGTTGTTTCAGCAGACGAGCGTGTCAGGGCTTCGACGGCGTCAATCGGTGGATTCGGTCGGTCAGGATCGTCCGGCCTAGGTTCCGGGCGCCATTCACAGCGGACTCGCCGCTGATAGTCGGCTTGGTGACATCGGTTTTGGCGGCCACGATTTTGTGCCTCGCCCTCGAACTGTCACCCTGGCCGGCATCGTCGGTGTCAGGCAGGAGACCCAAGTGGCCCGGTCTCTCGACCATTCGGCCGGGAGCGGATTGAGAGCCGTGGCTGGAGACCCTGGGGATCCACCGCCGTCGATCTGGTTAAAATCCATACAGCTCTCCTTCTGTTTTGAGAACATAATCTCTTGCAGATCCGCCCGGCTTTTACTGCCACCAGTTCAGTCATAGGCCGCATCAATCGAGAGACGAGAGCCTATGCTAAGAGGCTTGGCTTTCGAAAAGCTGACGAGGGGGCAAGCCAAACGCACGCTGCAATTGTGGATCACGGCAAAGGTGACGCCGCAGATGCGCGCTTCCCGAAACGAAGTCCAGGCCGTTTGTGATTTCTCGAAGCCGAACACGCTTTCACACCAGAGGCCGTGGTGCCTGACAGTTCATCCCAAACGTGCCGGAGTGTCAGCATAGCAGCCAGGAACATTAGTAGTCCAAGGAATGCACGAGTTATCCGACGTCCGATATCTCGCGGCGAAGCAAACGGCTGGATGGGCTACCTATCGATGTCGGGCGGCCGCTATATCAACGTGCCTTCATCTTCGCGGCCGCCATGAGCTCCATTACAGCAAATTGTCGCATGCTAAAGGAGGACGCAGCTATCAGTGCGCCCCCCCACTTCAACGGGGCGCGGCCGCTCTCGATTCGGCTCGGTTCCGCGAAAACCGGGAAGGACACGGGCACGGTCGGAACGGCCGATTGAAAGCCCGATGCTCAGGTCATCCTTTGTGTGACGACCGTCGATATATCATGTCCATTCAGGTTGCTGTAGCGGTCGGCGAGGCTTTTGAACAGCTCACCCATTTGGTCCGACCGAACGGTAAACTCACCATAATTGGGATCAAAGAGCGTCGTCATTCCATTCGACGTGGACGTTGCCATAGTGTGTGCGCCACCTGCGGCGAACCGTAAGCCGAGTAAATAAATCGACGGGTCGGCGGTGACTTCGTTCACTATCTGGGCAATACGCGAAGATGAGCCAAACCTATATCGCGTCTGTTCGTCAGCTGGCTCCAAACCCGCTTCGCGCAGCATTGTGCTTTTTGCCTGAAGGTTGTGAGAACCTCCCGCCCTGTCGTTTCGCAACTCAGTCTTGATATCTTCATACCGCCGCTGCCGCACCGCCGCCGAGGCATGGTTTTCAGCGCCCGGGCGCAGCGCGCCCATTCGGGATGCAGGGCTGCTGTGCTGATTGCGGAGCCCACTCCGCTGCCAAACCGACGCAGATGCCGTTGACATTGGCCCCGGGCAATTCAGCCGTCCTGTATTGAAACAGGTGACGAATCGGCCTCCCCGGAGAGGACGGATTGGAATCTGAGGACAGAGAGGACGTGCTGGGGCTCGAGGAGCCCGGGCTGTAAACGTTTGCGTCTGAGGTATGAGGCCTGCTGCAGCAGAGTCCCATTCGGTCAGACAACTCCTCAGGCGGCAAGCTCTCTCGTTGCACGCACTCGGTAAGCGCTTGCGCAAAGCTACCAGTGTCAGCGGACTGATTTGATTCGTCGGCCTGATCAGAGCGTATCGATTGGCCACCAACTCGATTATACATGATGGTTCGCCTGTCTCTTCAGCGTACGTTTAGTCTAAAGCGAGTGCGGGGAGCTCA
The DNA here is from genome assembly GCF_054063355.1 of Bradyrhizobium sp. USDA 4502. Lineage (NCBI taxonomy): Bacteria > Pseudomonadati > Pseudomonadota > Alphaproteobacteria > Hyphomicrobiales > Nitrobacteraceae > Bradyrhizobium > Bradyrhizobium sp. USDA 4502. Next base: position 668,561 of record NZ_JBSSGF010000001.1, on the reverse strand, counting down.
CGCCCTGCCTACGAATGATATTGCTGCAAGCTGTCGACGAGCTGACGAACTGATAAGCTTTGGAAGAGCGTCGCACTCGAGCCCGATTATTCGGCGAGCCCACGCTTCAACCGCCGCTTCCGATTTCAGACGCAGGGCAGCGGCCGACAAGCACGCAGTTCTGGCCGGAGTGGTTGCCCCCGCTGAAAACAATCATCATCCCGCCCGCAATGGCACGGGCTGCTCCAGCACATGAAACATCTCTTGCGTCCACTTTATAGAGCACTCCCGCGTGGTGTGCGGATATCAGAGGCAAGACTTCCGCACTTGCGACTGGCGGAAAGCCCCGACATGTCCGCGGCCCCCTGCCTTCCGGCGATGCAGAACCAACCCAGCGGCACCGGCTCGGATCTTTTCTTCAGGAAATCGTTGTCCTCGTCATGCCGTTGCGCTCATTCGTGAGAACAATATTGCCGCTTCGGATGGCTCTAACCCGACGATGCCCACAAAGCTTGCTGGCGGCATCGGGATGTCCCGATGGATTGGTTTCCACAGATGCAGACAATAAGTTATTGACATATTGCGAATGCGGCGGATGCAATTGCATCACGCATTCTTCTTCGTTCCAAAATAGGTCCTTTACGAAGCACATCTCCTCCCAGTTTGGACAACGCCGCGGCGTCGAGACAGCGACGTGCTCCCAGCTAGGACGAACTAATCCACTGATTTTGAGCTCACACCCGCAAGGCCCCTGCACAAGAAACAGGCCATGAGGGCCCGATCCGGGCACACTGGCGAACCGGCCGTATTTTACCCGGCCGGCCTCCAGCTTCTCTATAATCTGCGCTCGCACGCCCCCTCCTTTGCTTCCCGGTTCGCCTTGAAGTCCACATAGATGACATTGTCCGGAAGCTGATGAACTGGCGCCAGCTCAGTCCGCAGCGCAGCATTCCAGAACCACTTTTCAGCGAACCATCTGCTGAGAAAGCCGCAGATGTTCATCATTACTTGCTCCCCTACTATCGGTTTTCGGATGAGAACCAGATGAATGCTCTCACGGACGCTGAATACGGGCCCTGCACGCTCCGCTCCATGCGACACAGCCTACAGATGGATTTCCAAGCTCATCGCAACCCGATGGGCGAGCCCGCCGAACAACTCCGTCACGAAGTCGAGCCGCCTCACGCGCGCCCACCGCCGAACAGAGCCTGCCTTAGCAACAGCACATCTGCCTTTGGGCCTCTGACTCCTCAAAAACAATCGTTCATTGGCTGCCCGTTCGGATCATCGGACGATCTGCTCGAACATATGAAGCGGTCCGATAGCGGCCCATCAACTCGTGGCCGATGAATCGATTGTCATCCTGGCAGCTCTTTATGATCGCCTCTGATGCTTGCTTGTTCATCTCATTACGGCTCGCAAACCACGTGGCCAACGCGTGACAATTCCAGGGCTGCGCCTCGGCGCCGTACTGCCATGTTGTACCCGATAGATCGCAGCACCCGCTTCTCGCCGCGTGTGAAACAGTGCCAATGCGTCATCTATGTGACGATGCTCGAGCCGTATGAGCGCTAAATCGGCCGAGCTCGCATTAGAGTAAGGACGACCGGCCACCGGAAATATTGGGGCTAATACCATCAAGTTCTTTCGAGCGCTTCTTCGTAAGGTAGCCGTCAGGGAAGATGACTAGTCCATCTCATCGACTCTCAACGTCGACCATCGCCGCTCCTTCAGACTATCAAGAGATGCAAATCCTAACGCACTGTCGCCAGTATAGCGCTGGTGGCGCATTCACTCTACCGGCTAATGTTTGATTTCAGGCATCGATGTCGCAAACTCTACTACAGGCAGATAATCCATTGCACCGGAGCCGACGGACATCATTTTTTCTGTGTCAAAAGAGGGCGCAACACCTCTCCGGTCATGGCATACTGATTGCTCTGGTGACGAGACACCAAATCAACAAGACGCGTTGTATCCAGGGCCAATTCACAACGCGACGTAGGTCTTGATTCGTAACGCCCCGCCTGAGCTGACGAAGCGCGATCCAAATAACCAAGCCGGATGCCTGTCACGCGGCAAACAGCTTCTCGATTCTCGATCCTTGAAAGAACACCGCGAACTCATGAATGACACGAGACTTCTAAAGAAACGCGATTCTTCGCGTGCCAGCGCGTCGTGTGGTGAATGATGCATTGGCGCACACCAAAGCAACCCATGACGAGGCAATACGTCGCTGATTTCGGCTCTTTGCAAGCGCAAAGGCGGTGGAACCTGTGGCCGCTGGTCGGGCTGCTCTTAAATGCGCTGCTCTGGGCCGGTATCTACTGGATCACTACAGCGCTCCTTTGAGCGAACGGACGCGATGCACTGGCGACAGTCACGATGAACGAGGTGGCGCACATGCGCTTCTCGAAGCCTTTTTGGGCCCGCACTGATCCAATCAGTGCGGGGGATGGAACAGACGCGCCCTCAGTTTGACAGTTGAACTCCGTTTTTAGGCAAGCTCCAGGGCGACACTTAGCGCAACTACCTCGCACCCCGTCGGGCCTTTCCGACGCAAACGTAATAGCGGACGCAAGAGGATGACATATCGGGATCGGCGAAACCGATGAGCCCATCAACATCCTGCCACGAGTCCATCAGTATCCTGCCTGGAGTGACGTCGGCTATTACCGACCAGATCCACAACTGCGGGCGGACAAGTGCTCTGCGAACCCACGCACACGAATGGCAACAAGAATCGGGCGATCGGTGTCCACTGTGTCGCGATTAGCAGATCCCACACAGCCACCTCGTCTCCCCCCGGGATCCCGACCCACGCTGTGCAGATCTGCGCATACTGCATACAAGCCAGCAACCGGCATTGCCCGGCGCTGAGCATCATCGCCCTCATAATGAATTGCGAGCCGATCGGCGGGACCGGTCGTCGAAGCGAAGTGAGTCCTCACAACTCTTAGTCGGGCCAACTATCGTCGGCGGTTCGGCGCGCTTGCCAGTCTTGGGCCCGCCGAGCGAGCTTGTCGTATTCCATCGCGATCTTAAGAAGCCTATCTCTGGGTCTTCCGTAAGCGAGTGCTTCCGCTTTCTTTCGCGTTGCTTCAGCTCGGCCCCGCCAGTGATCGGGTTCGTAGAGTTTGCTTTTCGGATTCATGGTGGTCAGCATGCAATCCGCAGATCAAGGAAATGCGACGCTAGAACTCCGTACAATTACGTAAGACCGAGGCGCACGGCCACGGCACAATCGACAGCAGCATCCCTGGTTATGCGCTGACACTCACGCCGTCCCGGCCTCACGCAAATCCCTCGTTCAGTGATACGACCTGCCATCTTCCAACCGAGACGCTCTCTCGTAGCGTCGGTGTAGATCATCCAGAACATCTTTAGCTGGCGCCCACTAAGAGGCTTGAACCGCACGCTGCGTCAGATTGTACGATCCTCGACAATTGGGACCGTCTTCGACAATCTAGCCGCTTCCTGACAGCGATGATTGCTCACCCGGCGCGTTCTCCCCGGTTAAAAGGTCTCCTTCGCCTGATGCAAGGACGACAATCGCAGCCTCACCGACTTGAAAGGATATCATGACTGAAAGCCAACGGATCGCTTTGGCCTCGCTCCTCAACGCTACCTACGGCGCGATCGCTCTTGCTGCCATATTGACAGCTGCAATTCCCGATCCCGTGCATGCGCGCGATCAAGCGCCGACTGAAAAGGAGAAGGAGGCTTGCATGGAGGACGCGTTCCGCCATTGCAGCAACCACATACCGGATCGCGTCGCCATCATTTCATGCCTCAGATCAAAGCAAGCGAGCCTCAGCCGGCAGTGTCGATATGTGGTGTCAGGTCGCGACAGCGGCACCAAAAGCAGCGATTCGAAGTGAGGATTGATAACTGAGCGGCATTTCCGTTAGCACACCGGTCGAACGGGATCTCCAGGCCACCCCAGCAATCTGAGAGCAAATGAGCGCGGCCGATCGTGAGTGGCACTTGCGCTCGCGGTTGACGGGGGCAGCGGCGTTTCGCCCGAGCAATCGCTCTCCGCGTTGCTATAGCTCAAACGATAGAACCCTATGCTAAGTCGAGGTACGCGTTTGATCCTCGGTTCGCGTTTAGACGGCCGCATTCTTGGACGCGTATTGAGTTCGTCGGCCGACGATTTCGCGTTGATACGACGCCGAATCGAGAACTTGACCCTCACGTAGCGTCAGGTTGTAGCGTCGCCGAGTGACCCACAGCTTCACTGCTCGTTTCATTCAATGAGGCGTCTGTTCCTCGCGAACGTGCCGCTGCCGCAAAGCCGCCGCCACCGATGACATGCCTCCTCAACGAAAGTCCCGGTCGAGCGCGAGCGCCTGAGGTCTGGACAGGAATCGTGTAAAGTTCGATGGAAGCGCTCAAATCGATTATTGGCAAAGTTGCTAGCGGCGCCACTCTGAGTCGGGAGGAGTCCGCGTTCGCATTCGACGGTGTGATGTCGGGTCGCGCAAGCCCCTCGCAGATCGGCGGCTTACTGATGGGCTTGAGGGTCCGCGGCGAAACAGTCGAAGAAATCACCGGCGCGGCCTCCGCAATGCGGAAGAGAATGCCGTCCGTCGAGGCAGGATGCGACCCCATTTATATCGCCAGCACGAACGACACCTCTTTGTGTGCGGTCAACGTGTGGACCTGCGCCTCCTTCATCGTCGCGGGAGCGGGCGTTGCTGTCGCAAAGCATACCAACTGCGCTGCGTCTCTAGGTTCGGGCAATACTGCAGACGTCCTCGCGCGCATCGGCGTGAAGATCGATCTTGAGCCTGACGCCGTTATGCGTTGCGTGCGCGATGCCGGCATCGGCTTCACGTTTGCATCGGCCCACTATCCGGCAATGCAGCGCGTAGCCCAGATCCGAACCGCGCTTGGCACCCACACTATCTTCAACCTCATTGGCCCTCTGTCGAATCCGGCCAGGCTTAAGCGTCAGGTTGTTGGGGTCTGCTCTCGTGAATGGGTACAGCCTCTGGCGTACGTGTTGAAAAATCTTGGCGCCGAGTCGGTGTGGGTGGTTCATGGTTCCGGTGGACTCGATGACATAACCCTCGCCGAGCCGACCTTTGTTTCCGCGCTTGAGGCGGGTACAGTCCGCACCTTCGAAGTGAGGCCGGAGGAGGCCGGATTCCCTCGCGGCCTTAGCAAGGCACTGGATAGCGGCGATCCCGACAACCTCGCGCTGCAAAGCATACTCGATGGCGCACCAGGTCGAATTCGCGACGCCTCACTTTTTACGGCTGCGACTGCATTGATCGTGGCCGGCCGGGCTTCGACGCTGCAGGAAGGCGTAGCGATTGGGCGAGAATCGCTTGATCGCGGCGCAGCAGCCGCTCGACTTAAGCACCTGATTGCGGTTTCCAACGCGTGACCGCTGAGTCTGTCGATGTTCCAATCCTCCGACCAAGGACGACATGCACAAACGTCAGAGATCGCAACCGCTAACGTGCGTCCCTTCCGCGCGGTTCGAACAGCATGCGGCGCCTGCCCGCCAAATTATCGCAATTCCCGTCAAGTATCATGGCGTGAGAGGTACCCTTCCGCTTTGGCGAAGGAGCCAGCTGCAACACGTCGTTGCGTTCGGGCCGCATCAAAGTGCGCGCTGCGCCTCAAAGGAGATAATCGATGACGGCCCCGCAGGACATGGAAGCGCTCGGCTCCATAGCACTGATCGAACACATCATTCGAAAATTTCGGGAACTGATTGACACAGATAGTTCAATTCCGTCGGAGCTGCGGGGCGCGCTACACGCTACGCTCGACGAGCATCTTCTTGATGCAAAGAAGCGTGTCCTCTTAAAGACACATTAGCATCAGGCTGCGACCAGAGGCGAAGAGCATCAGCACGGCGCCGACAACCGGATCATCCGCATGCGCTCGCGGGAACATCCGGCCGCAATCGCCTCGCCGATTCATGAGCGATGGGCAGGCTCTTTGCCGGACAGATCGGCGCGTTTTCTCGTTGGTCGCCCCTTCAAGACAGGTGGCGGCAGCTCTCATTTCGGCCTGCTATGGCTACGCCCCGCGCGATACCGTCCCGCGCGTCACCCTGGTGGCTGACGCTGTTGAGCAGTAGCGGATCTCCATGTGTGTTCGCTTCGGACGCACAGTTCCGACATCGTGCATCAATGTCGAACGCGCCCGCAAGCACGCGGATTGACGCTATGGAAATGTAATTTTCGCAAGTATCGAAAATAGCAACAGCCACTATTCGCCCCAAAAGCGCCAGCCCACGACAATCCCTCAAGACTATTGCTTCAACACCTACCAGCTCTGGTAGCTCCGTTATGGGGAGCCGCGTAGCATCATCCACTGCGGCAACATCAAGCCCAGAGGGACATCCGACTTCCTACGGCTGCGCCCTGACGGGCGTTCACGCTGGATCCTGGCGCAATTGAGTGGAACAAGTGATGTACGTCGCATTGGAAGGCATCAGATAATGTCCAGCAACCCGTTCGAAGCAGCGATGATACTCGACGGCATCCGCCGCTGGGTCGAGGTCGAATCTCCGACGGAGCGGCCGGATCAGGTCAACAAACTTGCTGATCTCGTGGCGGAGGGCTATCGCGACTTGTCGGCTTCCGTTGAGCGCGTTGCGGGACGTGACGATCGAGGCGATCATTTGATCGCGCGTTCGTCCTGGGGCCAGGGCGTGCCAGGCATCCTGGTGCTGAGTCATCTCGACACCGTTCACCCGATGGGATTCATAAAGCGCCTGCCGTTCAAGGTCGAGGGCGATAAGGCATTTGGGCCCGGTATTTACGACATGAAGGGCGGCGCATATCTCGCTTACCATGCATTTCGGCAGATTTGCGCCGATGATGTTCGCCCGCCGCTGGGCATCACCCACATCTACGTATCCGACGAAGAGATCGGCAGCCCGACTTCGCGGGCGTTAATCGAGGCAGAAGGCCGCAAGGCCAAATATGTGCTCGTGACCGAGCCCGCGCGCGACGGCGGCAAGATCGTCACGGGCCGCAAGGGCATCGCCCGCTTCGACGTCTTTATCAGAGGCACGCCGGCCCACGCCGGCGCGCGTCCTGAAGATGGCTGCAGCGCAATCCGCGAACTCGGCAATGTGATCCAGGCTCTTGAGACGATGAACGATCTTCAGCGCGGGATCACAGTCAACGTCGGTGTGGTCCGCGGCGGCACCAGGCCGAACGTAATCCCCGAGGACGCTTATGCGGAAGTCGACATGCGGGTGCCGACCTTGGCTGACGCCCACAAGTTGGTACCGACGATCCTCGGCATTAAGTCGCGCACCAAGGGCGTCACGGTGAAGATCACGGGCGAGTTGAACCGCCCGCCCTATGAGAAGAGCAGCGCCGGCGCGGCGCTTTATCAGCACGCCAAGGAAATCGCCACCGAGCTCGGCTTCAAGCTGCACGACGTCTTTAGCGGCGGCGGCTCGGACGGCAATTTCACCGCGGCCCATACGGCGACCCTGGACGGCCTGGGTGTCGACGGCAAGGGTGCCCACACGCATTACGAGCAGCTTTACATCTCGTCGATTGAGCCGCGTGCCCGGCTCCTCTATCGCCTCTATCAGACGCTTCAATGATCTCGACCGGCGGGAATTGCGACGCCTACGGACAAAGAGCTGCCCTACTATCAGGCGCACGTTATCATACACTTCCGCCGGAAATCGGCATCGTCTCGCCGGCGCGGGACGGATGCGACTGAATCATCCAATGATAGTGCAACGGTCAGACCGAAATCCGTTGCGGCGCTGACGGGAGCCTTGGATCGCGAAAGCATGGACCCTGCAAGGGCGCTTATCGGCTGCGAACATATGCGGCGACTTTCTGATGCAGATCGCGGTGCAGAATACGCTCGAGGCCGTAGCATTCCGCACTAACCTCAGAGTATTGGCGGACTAATGCTGGCAAGCAAAAGGGCTTGAATCAGACGTAACGTTAAGTTGTACGATCTCGAAACTGGCACGAGGTCTCTTCTGCCGCCGGGATTGTGAAGGATTGCGAATGTCTGGCTTGATGAGAACCAAGTCACAGTGGTTGATCATGATCCCCATCTCAAAGAGCCAAGCGGCTGAGACAGCTGTGCAGCGAGGCCTGATCGCGTCGCGACGTCTCGCAGGCAGTCGCAGATGGCCCGGTATTCCAGAAGTGGTACTAACGGGCTGTCTCAGGCTGCCCAATCTGAGGACTCGTGAAATCAGAGGCGATCAACCTAAACCTCGCTGCCGACTTCTTGCAGGGGACCGTTGCCTCCCAAATCTCAAGACTGACGGCCGGCCACAGTACCAAAGGCAGTCAAGAAGCAGCTTTTCGCTCCATCCACGCCAGCTTCCCGCGCTGGCACGGCGTCCGCACGCACGAGAGCCCATGCGGCGGCAAGGATTTTCAAGAGATTTGAGCTGCAAGCGTCGTTCGGTCTGACCGCTGCGACTTCGGAAGAGATTGCCTGGTATTCTGGAGCAGCAAGTTGAAAGAGCCTGACGGCGCCAAGCAGGTCCTGCTAGTTGACCATATTGAAGGCCAATGCCGGGCCATTGTCGGCTTCAAAGATGACGATCCAAGATCGGCATACATGTGCGGCGAGCCAGTTTATCAAAGACCAGGCAAGAAGCAGTCATCGTGGTGCGCCTATCATTACGGACAGATGCACGCGACTGCCGTCGATCGGCACGGGGTGACTGATCGAGTGGGCGACATACCTAAACCGGTATCGATTGCTCGTAACCCATGACAGCCATTAAGACCCCCGCTGTTCTGCAGAGGCCGCGCGCTAATAGCCAGGGTCAGTCAGCCCGGAATGACGCGATCGAGACCTGTTCGATGCAATGCCGAGCTTCGGTTCAATTGCATCGGGAGAAACATTTAAGCAGACAATCATTAGGATCGCGGCACATTGGTTCAACGGAATGCGGCGCAAAGCCGCCTTACGCTCACCGCCTCTGCGCAATCCGCCGTATCGAGTTCATCGTTCTTCATATCGCGGTGTCTACTGACCGTATCAAATGCTCGGGAGATCGGCGTTGCCTCGGATCCTAATCATGAATGCCGGTACGTCACAAATGTCGGGGGACGGTCTGACAGCAGCTCAAATCTCCTTTACCGCCAACTCGGCTTCACGCTCAGCATGGTTTGCACAGGAGGGCGACCTTATAATCTCACCGGTTGCCATCCGGCCGGACTTGTTGTCCTTCATTGGCGCGACGCTCGATTTCGATGCCTCGAGCCTTTCGCTTCTTGTGCCTGAATGCGGCGGTACAGCCAGCGTTCTTGATGATTGCACGCTGCTGTCAAATATTGTTGTTGAGAGAATCAACAGCCACCTTCGGAAGAAATCGTCCTGGAGAATATATCCCTGCTATCCTAGTGAAGGCGTCGCGCGCTTGGCGGCACTGCTGCGTATTCCACAGAGCGGGAGCGAATTCGCTCTGCAGCGGGGGCCTGATCTATTGAACCGCAAGAGCCACTTCCGTCAATTGGCTACAAGTGTCGGACTTCCGTTGCCAAGCGGGTGCGTAACCACGAACTCAGACGATCTATTGCGGGCGATTACCTCGCTGAGGTCTGAGACCGGCAACGTAATCGTCAAGTTGGACAATGGAGCCGGTGGGGTCGGAAATGTTATCCTGACCGGTCACGACAGCGGTCCATTACCTGGGGCACGAGATACCAGGCAGATTTCTTGGCCGTCGTTTAATCCAGAAGCACTTTGGTCTGAGATGACCACAGCATCGTGCAAGACACTGGTCGTGGAATCGTACCACTTGGCTCGGTCTCCCTTCTATCTCGAATACGAAATCGAGGAGGACGGTTCGATCGCCTTCATCAACAGTGGAAGCATTCGTCTGCGTCGAAGCAGCGACCAATCCGAAAGGTCTCTCATTTGGACGGGACTTGAGCTGCCAAGCGATCTGAGAAACGAACAATGGCTGGCTGCCCAGACGCACGCCTACCGATTTGCGGAGCTCGCGCGAGGCCTCGGATACCGCGGAATGATCAACATCGATGCCATTTTCACGAGCGATGGGCGGCTGCTATTTAATGAGGCGAACGGGCGGTGGGGTGGAGGCTCGGTGTTACACAACATTGCCGTTCGGCTGCTGGGTTTCGACTACTCTGGATTCTACGTTATTTCATCCGTCAGAAATGTTCGATCACGCTCTCTTCAAGCGGCACATGACCTTTTCGTCAAGGAACGCTTTCTGTTCGACCGCAAGCGCAAGGATGGCGTGATCCCGCTTGCTGCTGATGAGGATGCAGGCACGGTCGAATGCCTCGCAATTGCGCGCGATCGGGCCGCATCACGCGAGCTACAGCACCGACTATTGACAATGAATTGAACGAGATCTCAACGTACCCTCATGCGTCGATTGCGAACTCGCTCGTGTAGCCACTCGCTAAGACTGGTCGCAATCGATGCACAATTTCGTTCATGGCGCACGGAGTTTGCAGTCTAGAGAGATGCCATCGCGGATAATTTCCGCGAATACGGCATCGTCGCGTGCACGTCGAAAGCCGTCCCTCGAGCGCGATCGTCGAGCGGAATGTTGTGACCACTTCCGCATCGAAGCGACCAACATCAGATCCTGCAGCCGCATGGTCTTCGAGAACGCGGCGTCAGTATCGGCCGGAATCAGTTCCTCGGCCAGGAAGGCCTTGAGCGGCAGATCGGTGAGCGCCATTTGGCCGCAAGCCGCTCGACCGAAACGTCAGCGCCGATGCCGGCGAGCTGATCGTCCGACCGCTCGAGCCGTCACCTTGGCCATCAGATCCCTGAGGTCGGCAACGCCAACGACTGTCCCTCCGATGGTTGTCCTGTAGGGCATGATCGTTGGTTATCCCTGGATCAAGGCGAGCGCTTCGGCATGAAGCCGCGGCGTTGCGGTCGCCAGGACGCGCCCTTCCGAACGAATCGAGAGCGGGCATCCCTCCCAATCGGTGATGCAGCCGCCGGCGCCCTGCACGATCGGCACCAGCGCCATGTAGTCATATGGCTGAAGCCCTGTTTCGAGAACGATGTCACAGTGTCCCGACGCAAGCAGGCCATAGATGTAGCAATCGCCGCCGAAACGGCGCATCCGCGCAGCTCGCGACAGCCGCTCGAATGGCCCCATCTCGCCGTTGCGGAACATATCAGGCGATGTAGTGTAGAAGCGCGCGTCGGCGACGCTCTCGCATGCGCTGGTCCGCGCCAATCCATCGCCGAACCGCGCCACACCGGGCTTCGCCACCCACCGCTCACCGGTAAAGGGAACGTCGATCAGGCCGCAGAACGGCTGCTGCTGATGGGTCAACGCGATCAGCGTGCCGAACAAGGGAAAGCCGCTGATAAAGCTCCTGGTGCCGTCGATCGGGTCGACGATCCAGGTGAACGCGCCGCCAGGCTTGGCTCCGATCTCCTCGCCGATGATGCCATGCTCCGGAAAGCGCGCCTCGATCCTTTCCCTGAGACGCAACTCGACCGCTCGATCGGCGATCGTCACCGGGCTCGCATCGGACTTGGCGGCGACATCCAACGGCGTGCGGAAATAGGACAGCACGATGGGCCTGACCGAATCGGCGAGCTCGGCGGCGAATGACAGATAGAAATCGGCATCGTCTGCCGTGACGGCATATTGGGCCATTACAGCGCCTTCATGAACAACGGCCATCGCGGATCGCGGATGAGAGAGTGCGTCCGCCTGCGTTTCCAAATGCTTTTTCTGCAGAAATCGAAATCCAGCTTTGAGATCCGGTCTGCAACATCGTACCTGTGCTCCACTTGATGTCCGCGAGCGCCTCGTGGACGATGGGACTGCTCTTACGCCTGCAGGAATTGAAAACCTCAACCGCATCGATGCGGCGTGTGCCTTTGCAGATCGCCATGCTCGGCTATCTCACCCGCACACGTGATCATCCTCCAAAAAACATCACCTGACCGAGTATGATCGGTGATGGGACCCCGTGGGATTCCCCAGGCACTCTTCGCGCCTGACTAACCCAGGCCCCCTGACCAAAAGCTGACGGCCGCGATCAATTCCGCGGATTCCGGACCTTTCGCGGGCGTGATCCACCACAATCAACTTAAAACGAGATGCGCCGCAAGCGTCCAACTTGTGAGGGTTTTCCAGCCGCGCAGCCAGTCTCTGTCCAAGCCCCTCCACCAATCGTCGTGACTTAGTGAACCTTGCCGCCGTTAGGTTACGGCAGCGGCTGCGAGTTCAAAACTGAAGGGCTGGCCGTCAACAATAAGGGCGACTTCGCCAACCTCGGTTGGCTTTTTGCGATTTCAGCCTCCGCAACGAGGCTGCAATCACGTCCGGAGTTATCCGCATCGGATGCGTACGTCGAACACACGTCCTCAATAGCGGCTGTCGCGTGCCATGGAAAACTGCCCCCCATATTGCCTCAGATGACAATGTTACCGAAGCGCCCCCCTGTGTCTCCTGAAGCAGCCGCGAGCGGTTTCCGGTTCCGAACGCCACGCCGTCCCGCCGACGGCCATTCGGCCAATCCGGCTCATAGACCACCAGAAGTGCTTTCGATGGTCCTTCGGTTTACGCCATCGCGTTTTGAACAGAAGTAGACCAGGGATCGGCGCTCACCAGTATGCACAGGTTTCACCTCGTGGCGGAGCTTACACGTTGTGACCAGCACGGCTCCAAATGGCGGTCGGAATACCTGCTGTTCGTAGGCGCTTGGATATACCACGAACTCCCCCCCTTCGAAGTTCTTCGCGAGTTGCACAATCACGGAGTACTCGAAATCGGGGTCGCTCGCAGCATCCAAATGGATGCCAACAAAAGAACCAGGAGGCATCCGATGCATTTGGCATCGGCGAATGACAAAATCTGATGATGCTCCCAATATTTTTTTCAGTACGAAGCTGCGGTCTTTTCTTTCGAGGAGTTCGATAATCTGCCCTGGGGCTGCACCATTCGCGTTGCTGGGAGGGCGACCCGGCGGGTCTACGCGCACGCGTTTTACGAAGACATTGTGCGAGTCGCCGGCATCTCCTTCCCGCACTTCTTCCTCCGGAATCTCAGTCTGCAGCTGATCGATCCTTGCCAGGTCATCTTGGGTGAACAAAGTCTGCGGACCGATCACCACCGTGCCCTTCACCAACAGCTCTATGCGATATTTCGTCAGATGTTCCTCTGAAAGCAGGCGGGGCTTTTCATTTGCTGCGCGCGGCATTCGTGGTCACTCCAAGGTGTGATCTTCAAGACGGTATTCCAAGCTGCCTTCATGCATTGAGCTGAGCGCTTGCTCCCATTGCTCGCCATCGAAGTCGTCTATTCTTGTGATTTCGATGGATTTTCTATCTAAACATCGAACATTGACACTGAATCCAGAAGGGTTCGATCGCGGCCTATAGAATGGCTTTACGCCGCAAAACCGACAAAACGTGTGCCGGGCGATATTCTTATTGAACTGGTAGGTAGTGAGGGATTCTTCGCCGCGCTCTACGCTGAGCTTGTCACCAGCCACGAGCAAGTGCAGAAATCCAGACATTCTACAGATTGAACAATTGCATCGAACTACCGAGACCTCTCGCGGCGCCCGGACGCGGAACTTGACGGAACCACAATGACAACGGCCGTGATGCTCGATCTCCGCTCGGCCATCTCCCTCAGATGGGGGAATTCGAAGTAGGTCGCGGCACCACTGCACGTTGAGCCGATAGGCTTGATCGAACTCGCCCATGAAGCGAACACGACGGTCGACCGGGACGAGCTCGCGGACGAGCCGGCTTGTCATCTCTCCGTGATATTTCTCTGCGGGATCGTCACCGCCGACATGGCTCCGGAAGTATTCGAGATCGCCGGCCTGCACATCAAAGATCCTGGTCAAAGTGGACCACAGTGCCTGGATCATTTCCGCAGCATGTAGCTCAAAAGCGACCATGTAGGCGCAACGGATTAGAAGATCTTTCGATGACAACCCATCATAGAGGCAATGCAGGTAGCGCTTCGTCGTGGCGCTGTAGTTAGGCTGTATTGCTCGGCCGAGTAATCGCGACGCATCTTTTCTAAGCAGGTTCGAGTGGAAGCTTTCGGTAGCCAGAATTTCAGGTAACGCCGCCTTACCGCCCTGGAGAAGTCGGCCATAACCGCCGGTCTCATCCCAACAGATGAAGTTGGCGACCACGCTGGTCAGCTCAATATCCCTGGTAACGTCCCGATTGCGATGCATTACGTCGAATATGAGGTTCTTTTGCGAGCCCGCCTGCAGGTACGGGAACGCCTGTGACATCGCCAGGTATTCAGGCAGCAGGCTCACAACCTGTTCTTCGGACATCTCCGCAGTGAACGGATGCGGGCCAAACCGAAGTCGTGCTTGCTCAGTCAAGTGCTCACAAAATATCTGCGAGGGCTGATCTTGTTTGAATTGAGATGCTTGAGAAGACCTCATTTGGACCCTGTTATGAGGAGAGAACGATCATTCGAGCGAGGCGGCAAGGGCTAGCGGCAGCGAGATCAAATAGTTCGCTGGTTCGACGTTTTTGGCCGCATCAAATCGTGGCGCCCCCCGCAATCTTCGCAGTATCGGCTTTTGCCTGATGGGCTTGGCCCGTTCATGAGTGTATCGAAGAAAAGCGCCGCCCAGTCGAAGCGGCGCCGCGCTGACTTCCGATCCACAAGCAATCCGATGCTGGAGTAACCCGCGCGCCACTCATCGCTCGCAGAGTCGTGGTGAAATACGGCGGCTGCCTGGCGCGAGGTCCTCAAAACCAAAGAGATTGCCGCCGGCTTTGGCTCGTTCTGCGTGCATTCCTTCGCCATCCTGTGTTCTTGCACGCTTGCAGCAATTGCTGTGCCAATCCGACACTGCTCCATAAGTTCCGAGCACGTTGAGAGAACCCTCGCGAGACTCCTCGTTGCAAATGTCTTGAAGCTGACAGGACCCTGCACGCCGGTCAGAAAACGGACAACGAAAACGGATATGCTTCCAATCCACGGGGCATGGGCTAATAGACCGAGAAAGACTGCTTGAGGACCGTCTCCTACCCGCCAAATGAACGCCGGGCGTCACGGCTGTTTGAACTTCATCTCAAGTCAGGTTTGGCGACCGCCGAAAATATGCCCGAAAGACAAGGCGCCTTCCGGTCGGTCGCTAATGTCTTGAACGACAAAGTCACGGCCTGATAGCAATTGGGCCGGCGTAGGGTTTGCCGCGACCGGCCTTCGACTGGGAAGGAAACTCGCGGTGTCACAAATGTTCGTTCAGCACGCCTCTGTCAAATCGCGTCTTAACGCGATCCTCCGTGCGACCAGCGGCAATTTCCTCGAGCAGTTCGGCTTTTTCCTATTTGGCTTTTATGCCACCGCCATTGGGAACGCTTTTTTCCCGCAGAGAGCGAAACCGCCTCGTTGCTTAACACGTTTGGCGTGTTCTGGCTGGGCGCCTTAATGCGTCCGGTGGGCGCGATTATGCTGGGCGCCTATATTGACAGGATTGGCCGTCGCCAAGGCCTGATCATTACCTTGTCGATCATGGCAGTCGGCACCGTGATTATCGCCTTCTGTCCGAGCCATGCGACAATCGGGATTGCCGCTCCCATTATCGTTCTAACCGGACGGCTGCTCCAGGGCTTTTCCGCCGGCGTCGAGGTCGGCGGTGTTTCAGTCTATCTGGCAGAGATCGCAACCCCAGGCAATCGTGGTTTCTACACTTAGTTCCAGTCGTCCAGCCAGCAGGTCGCGATCTTTGTCGCGGCGATCGCGGGTTACCTGCTGAACGAATCGATGCCGGTGGAGGCCGTGGCCTCCTGGGGTTGGCGAATTCCTTTCTTTCTCGGCTGTCTTATCGTCCCGCTCATCTTCTTCCTTCGTCGAACGCTGGAGGAAACTCCTGAGTTTCTGGCGATGAAAAAGCATCCCGCAGCAGGCGAGGTCATTGCCTCTGCGCTTGCGAATTGGCGCACCGTCGTCCTCGGGATGATGATGGCCATGCTGAGCACGGCGCCTTCTATTTCGTTACCGTCTACACGCCCACGTTCGGCAAGACCGTCTTGAAGCTGTCCACCCAGGATGCGCTCTTGGTGACACTCCTGGTCGCCGTGACCAACTTCATCTGGAATCCAATTGGCGGCGCCCTCTCCGACCGTATTGGCCGTAAGCCAGTTCTGCTCGCCATTGCTAGCCTTGCCTTGATGACGGCCTATCCGGCTTTGAATTGGCTGGTGAGCGCTCCCACTTTCGGCAAAATGTTGTCAGTGGCGATGATGTTCTCTTTCTACTTTGGCACCTACAGCGGAACTATGCTGGGCGCTCTGGTTGAGATCGTACCTGCGCATGTGCGCACAACCTGCTTCTCCCTGGCCTTCGCACTCGCGGCCGCCCTGTTTGGTACTTTCACTCCACTTGCCTCGACTTGGCTCATTGAACGAACTCATGACAACGCTTCGCCCGGGTTCGATGTTTGCAGCCGCACTCAGCGTGATCGCTGCACTCACGATCTATCGAGGAACTTCCAAGCCATCGAGAGCCGTGCAGCCTTTGCGCCCCGAACCGCCCGACAGCGCTTTAGGCGTGCAGGCCGCATCGCGCTAGCGTGTTGCTCTCAGTCGCTGACTGCCGGTCTTCGTTTACGACAAACTCATGCCGGGCTCTGCCACGACGCCTAGCAGTCACCTTACGGCGCGTGTAGTGTTATTGCCGCGGAATGCTTGACCGCTGAAGAGGGATTCGCAGCCGTCAGTCGGCAGCGGCCGATCGTCCTATCAGCATTTCCCGGCCGAAGCGCGGAGGCGAATTCTCGCAAACCTCCTACGTGAGGACGGCACGGCTGAATGTCGCCGCGTTTCATGTCCGACATCTTTCTCTGACAGTTTTCAACGGGTCGTATCGCTGCCAAAAGCACAGCTTTTCGCTCGTTTCGTGCTGGCCCAGATCCTGCATCGCGTCCAATTGCGAGACGAGATGAGCGGCGCCAGGATGAGAGTCATGATTGCGCTATTGATCCATTCATCGACGGTGGGATCCGACGATGGCGATTGGCGAAGTCACGCGAACGGAACCGTGCGAACGTCGGTCGTGCCGCCGGCGCTATTCCTGGAGGCAAGTCTACGCTCCACGACGCGTGCGGCAACACATCGATACCAAGCGATACTTGTGCGGGGGTCTGCTGGCAACCAACGACATTTGGCGCCGCTTGCGCGAATCGGTGCGACTTCGAGCTGACCCACCACGCCACATCGCGGGCCTGCGCAAATGCAGTTTCTGAAATGAGGTACCTACACGTGCTCGATCGACTGGATACTCACACTTTCAAGCTGCATCCGCAGCGCGACGCCGTGCTCAGCGAAGTGCATGCGCGTCCGTTTATGCAGCTTATTCCACCATTCAAGGTGATCCACTACGCGTTTCTTGCGAAGGGCGATGCGGCGGCAAGCGATCGCCGCGGCTTCGTCGCATTTTGTCGGGATCGCGACCTTCCCTCACCGCAGGCCTCAGCGAAACATCACCAGATTGATATCGGACCTGTGACGCTTCGTTGGGAACAGCATGCCGAGTTCGCCACCTTCACGTGGATAGTCAATAGTCCGGCCGATCGCCAAGCGGAGGGCGCCCCGGGCGCGGTTCACTCCCTGATGCTAGCGTTGCGGCAGGAAGGGCAATTGCTGGTCGCAATCAAGTTGGACGTAGAGCAAGACGCCTGCCCATTGACACGGGCGGAACAACTTTTCGACAAGAGCAGCCTGGCTATGGCCCGCATAAAGGGCGGAGAAAGTGTCATGGCTTCTGATTTTCGCGTTGACCAAAATGGTTTCACCAGGATTCTTGTCTGCGACCTCGGCTTGACGCCGCACAATCTCGGCGCGTTGGTGCAGCGGCTGCTTGAAGTCGAGACATATCGTCCGCTGGCGCTGCTCGGTCTATCGACAGCTCTTGAGCTCGGTCCATTCGTCGATCGCATCGATAGACGTCTTGGCGAGGTACTCGAAGAAATGCAGGGCGCGGAGGGATTGAAACTCAACAACCATCTACTTGCCGAACTGACCTCGTTGGCCGCCTCGTTTGAGCGCGGTGCGACCGGAAGCCTGTTTCGGTTCGGCGCTAGCCGAGCTTATTACGAATTGGTCCAATCCCGTTTATCTATCATCGAAGGCAGCGAGATCGCGGACTATCCGACCTGGTCGTCGTTCCTCGCGCGCCGGGTGGCACCTGCGATGCGAACTTGCGAGACGACTGCGGATCGCGAGGCAACCCTGTCGGTCAAGCTGGCGCGTGCCGCTGATCTGTTGCGAACCCGCGTTGACGTCGAAATCGAACGCCAGAATCGGGACCTGCTGCATGCTATCAATGAACGCGCTGGGCAGCAGCTTCGGCTGCAGTGCACGGTAGAGGGTTTATCAGTCGCGGCGATAGGATATTATGTGGTCAGCCTGTTTGGCTACCTTGCCAAGGGAGCGCATGATGTCGGACTTCATGTAGAGCCCTCTTATCTAACCGCAGGGTGCGTGCCGATCGCCGTCGGTGTGATCTGGCTGGTCAGCTACAATACTCGCAAGAGACATCTCAAGCACCGCGACGAGCCGTCCGCCATGCGTGAGTAGGCACTCCTTTCAGCTATTAACGGGAGAACTTAGCGACGTTAATCCCCTGGCCGCCGGACGCGCTCCCTCGTACCGTCAACAGTGCGCAAATCCGACTTTGGCCAATTGCTGCGGTAGGATCGAAGATGCTGCTGCCGTCTTCCGCAAGCTATCAGTCCGCCCGCGATACGACCGGTAGCATGACAGATTATCCCCTCTCCCAGGGCAGTGATGGACCGACGGGGTGCCGCTAAATTGCATCGCTAAGACTGGCTGTAGGCGACATTTCCGGATCGGCAGGCGAGACCGCTCAGGTTCGGCGAAGAACAATCTCGTTCTCCAGGCCAGGTGGTCCCAGCATGCCCGTGTAGTTCACACCCGAAATTGTCAAATTCGTCTCCGGCTGTGAGCGCTCGGCAGCACGTCATGCAAACGCATTCCTTCTTTGAGGTCTGGCGGCGCCCATTGGTCGCCGTGCTGCCAGCCCGTTGGGAGATCCAGCTCTGCATCGGGGACCCCGGGCACCGAGCGCACCGCGTCATATGGTGCGCCGGAGCTCGAGCCGCCTACGCCCCACAGCGGCGAAGGATCTGGTTTATTAACGCTGTCGGTTGGCGAATGTCTGGGTGAAGCAAATATCTCCAAAAGCTTCGCCGTGTCGAAGCTTTCCACTGGCGAGAGGCCAGCTTGACCCATACTCGGCCAAATCCCCTCCGGATCGACAATTTGCACCGGCGACGGAACGGCTGGATCTGGCTGATTCACACTGTCCAATGGGGATCCGACAGGCGAAACGAGCATCTCCCGAAGCGTCGCCGTGTTCAAACTTTCAGCCCGCAACTGATCCGGATCATCCGAGGCATCCCGAAGCCCCGCTGAGTTTTGGAGTGGCAGCGAGGGGACCGGTTGATCTTCCAGTAACCGCCAAAGTTCCTCCGGTTCGAAACTTAACTCCGGTGACGCGACGGCCGGATCATCCTCCGCGTGCCAAGGGGTGGCCCTACCGGAAGCGCGCTCCGCGTTGCGGTAATCACGAACCATGCCCAGCCCGCTGACAATGCTGCCGTTTCCGGGAAACCGCTCTTTGGCAAGTTTGACCAGCTCCGGATATTCCAAATTGGTCATTCGTTGGCCATCTGCGTTGAGCGCCCCAGCAAATCTGAGAAGATTTTTGACGTAGACGTTGATGGCCTTCTTGGGACGCGCGCTGGTACGAGCCGCAGCCTCAATGAGGCATTTGTCTTCGGCGGCGGGAGCCTGATCTTCACGAGGTCGGCGTGCAGCTAAGATGCCAGGCTCACGATGCTCGCGAAGCACCAGCAATGCGGCGTCCATTTCATTGTCATTACCGAACATCCCCTTGGCGTGGACTAGCAGCGCGTTGTGATCGAGCGCGGCCATCGCTTGCCCCTGAGACTCGAGCGATTTCGCCAGCCTACGAAGAACACGATCATACTTCTCGGCTGTGAGCGGTGCCCATCCCCGGCGTGCCGCAGCTGCCTGAACCGCGCCGTCGATCAGAATCTTGTCTTCCGCAGGGGGGACATAATGTCGATCTCCATCGGCCACCCTAGGCTCGCGATATTTGTGAAGCGCCCCCAAGGCGTGGCGCATTTGCTCGTCGGCGGGAAAGTACAACCAAGCGTGGTCAAGCAGGGAAGTCTGATCGAGACCGGAAATGGTCTTGCCTCGGCAGACAAGATCATTCCCAAGTTTTCGTAGAGAAAAGGCATAGTTCCGAGCCGTTTGCTCCTGCAGATTCCTGCGCACAGCGTCTGTTTCAACCGCCTCTATGAGACTCTCATCTTCGCTGGATAGCTGAGGATAGGTCGGGCGCGGAGTATCCCGGGCGACGGCGGCTTCGGCCGCCTCACCCAGTCGCTGCTCAAAATCCGTTTGCCCAGCTTCGTTCGCTTGCGCCCCCTGAGCTGCCTGCTGTCCCCCCAACAGATGATTGGAACTTCGCGGGCCCGAAGAGAATGGGTCGCAGTTTCTCGGGTCCATGGCGGTCTCATCCGTTTTAGGGAACTCAAGAAGCAGATATCACCTGCTACCCGTGACTGCTGATGAAAAGCTGACGAGCCCGAAGCCTCTGATGAGAAGCTTAGAAAGGCATTCCTTTATGTGCGTCTGTTTTCTCGCACGGTCCGCTTGACAACCGGCATAAAGCCCATCTCGAGGCGACGAAGCTTGCCTTGACCGCTCGGCAAGAGCTGATTGATGGAAGCGGCCGCGATGGCGAATGCCAAGCGGGTGATCCCGATCGCCGCGACGAGCTCGCGACGGAACCGAACGCGAACTCAACGGCACCTTCTCTGAGCGGGCAGCACCGGGCAGGTTGCACATTCTCAGTCAAGGCAGCAGGTGGGCGAGCACGGCCCGCTTTCGCATTTGGATCGGTGGTGAATTGCAGCCGGGCTCGTCAGCTTCTCGACAGCCAGCGCGAGCAGCATAAGCCGTCGAGCGTGGCGGACCGGACTACGACTAGTGTCCTGAACCAAAAGTTCATGGCATTTTATGCCTTGGCGGGCAGATTGTAAGCGCAGAAGCGTTCGATTGAGCCGAGAATGTCGTCAGCTGATTTGGTCCATCGGAACGGCATTGGGTCAGCGTTGTGATGGTCGATGAAGGAGGCAATCTCGGCCCGTAGCGCCGCCACACTGCGATAGATGCCGCGCCTAATCTTACGCTCGGTGATGAGTGCAAAGAAGCGTTCGACCTGATTGAGCCAGGATGAACTGGTTGGCGTCAGGTGGACGTGCCAGCGCGGCCTCTTTGCCAGCCAGTTGCGGATCAACGGCGTCTTGTGGGTTGCGTAATTGTCCATGACGAGGTGGACGTCCAGATCGTCTGGAACCGCAGCTTCGATCTCATCGAGAAACTTGCGGAACTCTTTGGCACGATGGCGTCCATAGCATTTGCCAATGACCCGGCCGGTTGCGACGTCGAGGGCTGTCGCGCGGCGATCAGGATGGAAGAGCGCGTCAATCAAGGTGAGAGAGTTTCGCCGGGCTCGTGACGTAGGGAGGGCGTAGCCCGACCGGAGTTACGAGCCCGGCGTCGGCGCGATCCGCGAGGGACCGCGCCGACTGGTGATCGCGGCCGGCAGGTTATGCAAGTGGTTCTTCCGCCAAGAGGAATCACTCGCTTGCCCGGCCGACACATCACAGATCACCAAATGAGGCTCTACATGAAGTACCGTCAGACCGATAGCCCGCCAGTGGCGGCGGCCAAGGCGTCATTCAGTGCGTCGACCGCCTATCGGATCGAGAGAGATCCCCGACTTCCATCGCAAAAGAAGGCTCCCCGCGGCCGGCGACGACCCGACCCGCTGAGCGACGTGTTCGATACCGAGATCGTCCCGATCCTGAAGGCGGCACCTGGCTTACGCCCGGTGGCGGTCTTCGAGGAGATGCTCCGACGTCATCCTGATCTCGGCACCGGTATCCGTCGTACCCTGGAACGTCGTATCCGTGCCTGGCGGGCGATCCACGGCGAGGAGCAGGAGGTGATCTTCCGCCAAACCCACGAGCCCGGCCAGCTCGGCCTCTCCGACTTCACCGACATGGGCGAGTTGGGTGTTACGATCGCGGACACGCCGCTGGATCATCGTCTGTATCACTTCCGTTTGGCCTATTGCGGGTTCGAGCACGCCCACGTCGTGCTTGGCGGCGAGAGCTTCGTTGCCCTGGCCGAAGGCCTGCAGAACGCTCTCTGGTCGCTCGGTGGGGCGCCGCGGGAGCATCGGACCGACAGCCTGTCGGCCGCATTCTGCAATCTCGATCGCGATGCACGGGACGATCTGACGCAGCGATACGAGGCCCTTTGTGCCCACTACGGCATGCGTCCCTCCCGCAACAATCGAGGCGTCGCCCACGAGAATGGCTCGATCGAAGGGCCCCACGGTCATCTCAAGCGAGCAATCGCGGACGCCTTGCTGCTGCGCGGAACTGTCGACTTCGACGATCTTGCTACCTATCGCGGCTTCATCGACGAGATCGTCAGCCGCCGCAACGCCCGCAACGCCAAGCGAATCGATAGCGAGCGCGTGGTGTTGCAGGAGCTGCCCGATCGCCGGACCTCGGACTACGAAGAGGTGATCGTCCGCGTGACGTCATCGGGCGGCTTCACCCTACGCAAGGTGTTCTACACGGTGCCATCGCGCCTGATCGGTCACCGGCTGCGGGCGCGGCTCTATGACGATCACCTCGACGTGTTCGTCGGTGGCACGCACCTCCTGACCTTGCCGCGCGGGCGACCGCATCCCAATGGCAAGTACGATCAGGTCGTCGATTATCGGCACGTGATCCATTCCCTGCGGCGCAAGCCAATGGCGCTTCTCAATCTGGTTTATCGAGACAGGCTGTTCCCGCGCGAGGGCTATCGGAGAACCTTCGACCGATTGCGCGAGCGCTGGCCGGACAAGAAGGCCTGCCGGATCATGGTCGATCTTCTCGCGCTCGCTCATGAGCGCGGCTGCGAGGCCGAACTCGCCGATCAGCTCACGGCCGATCTTGACGCCGGCCGACTGCCCGAACTCAACCGGCTGCGCGCTCACTTCGCTCCCGACCCCGCCCACCTGCCGAACGTCGTGGTGCAGCTCGCGCCGCTTGCCACCTATGAATGCCTCATCGGTACCGCCGAGATCGGAGGTGACGCATGAGCGTGGCCAACACCGTTGATACCGCGCGCCTCAATCTGTTGCTCAACGAGCTCCGGCTGCCAGCCATCAAGGTGCTGTGGGCGCAATTTGCCGAGCAATCCGACAAGGAAGGTTGGCCGGCGGCCCGCTTCCTCGCCACCGTTGCCGAGCACGAGATCGCCGAACGCGGTCGCCGGCGCACCGAGCGCCATCTCGTCGAGGCGCGGCTGCCAGCTGGGAAGACCTTCGACAGCTTCGACTTCGAGGCCGTGCCGATGATCTCGAAGGCGCAGGTGATGGCGCTCGCCGCCGGTGACAGCTGGCTGGGCAAGGGCGCTAATTTGCTCCTGTTCGGGCCGCCCGGCGGCGGCAAGAGCCACTTGGCGGCAGCTATCGGCCTGGCCCTCATCGAGAACGGATGGCGTGTCCTCTTCACCCGCACCACCGATCTCGTCCAGAAGCTTCAGGTGGCGCGGCGTGAGCTCAACCTCGAGGCGGCCGTCAGCCGCCTTGATCGCTTCGATCTCCTGATCCTCGATGATCTTGCCTACGTCACCAAGGACCAGGCCGAGACCAGCGTGCTGTTCGAACTCATCAGCGCACGCTACGAGCGCCGCTCGATGCTGATCACCGCCAATCAGCCCTTCGGCGAATGGAACAAGGTCTTCCCGGACCCCGCCATGACGCTCGCCGCCATCGATCGTCTCGTTCACCACGCCACCATCGTTGAGATGAACGTCGAGAGCTATCGCAGGCGCACCGCGCTCGAACGAAAACGCGGTCCGGGACGCCCGCCCTCGCACGCGACACCCAAAACTGTCGCTGATTGACGCTCCGCGACAATCAGAGCTCAACAAAACTCTTGCGCGCGACAATCTGCGCGGCAATCATCACTCCGCCGCGACACTGACTCGCCATCCAGATTGCCGCGCCTTCCCATCCAGATCGACGCGCTACAGAGGGCGGCAAACAGCGAGGTGACGCCATGGCGTTTGTAGTCGTGACTACGGCGCGCCGGCTGGCCAGGTCGCATGGGCAGCATGGGCTGGCTGCGATCCAGCGCCTGGATTTGCGACTTCTCATCGACACACAGTACGATGGCGCGCTCGGGCGGAGCTACGTAAAGGCCGACGATGTCGCGAACCTTGGCGACGAAGTCGGGGTCGGTTGAGAGCTTGAAGGTCTCCAACCGATGCGGCTGCAAGCCGAAAGCGC
This sequence comes from Bradyrhizobium sp. USDA 4502, assembly GCF_054063355.1. Taxonomy (NCBI): domain Bacteria; kingdom Pseudomonadati; phylum Pseudomonadota; class Alphaproteobacteria; order Hyphomicrobiales; family Nitrobacteraceae; genus Bradyrhizobium; species Bradyrhizobium sp. USDA 4502. Next base: position 644,203 of record NZ_JBSSGF010000001.1, on the reverse strand, counting down.
GCCATATACGCTGTACTGTTGAGACTGACAGCCCGCTGGCCCGCGCCATGCTGCGCGAACTCCAGTGGGTGGCCCCGGGAGGCTGGGTCTCAAGGGTGCGAACGATCACCGCCTCGATCCGGGCATCCTCAATCGTGCGTGGCGTCCCCGATCGCGGACTCGTCCCAAAGACCTTCAAGCCAATGCTCGGAGAACCGCCGCCACCATTTGCCGACCGTGTCGGGATCGACAGCCAAACGGGCCGCCACGACCTTGCTCTGCTCGCCCTCAGCACAGGCCAGGACGATCCGAGCCCGCAGTGCCAACGCCTGAGCAGTGCTTCGACGCGACGCCAACGATGTCAACTCAGCACGTTCCACCTCATCAAGCTCCAGCGGAGCAAAGCGCCGACCCATCGCCAATCCTCCCCAAATCAGGAGAGTCCGCTATCATCGAGTCGATTTGGAGTCCGCCGAACTTTTGATTCAGGACACTAGAGCATTTTCCACATGATGTGGATCATCTGGTGTATCCAGCATGCCTAGAGTAGTTGGCACACATCTGCGGCGCAAACGACTTGACGAGTTTGCCGATGAGTTTGAGCAGGGCTTGGACCGTGCGGGTGGCGCCTTTGCGCAGCGCAGCTTTCAACCGGGAGAAGGCCTGTTCGATTGGATTGAGGTCGGGCGAGTAGGCCGGCAGATAACGCACGCGGGCGCCGACAGCCTCGATCGCCTCGCGGACACCGACGATCTTGTGAGTGCGCAAGTTGTCCATGAAGACGATGTCGCCCTTGCGCAAGGTCGGCGCCAGGACTTGCTCGACATAAGCCAGGAACGAGGGCCCATCCATTGCACCGTCGATGACATAGGGCGCCGTGAGGCCATCGATGCGCAGCGCGGCGACAAGCGTCAGCGTCTTCCAGTGACCATGGGGCACGCCAGAGACGAGGCGCTCACCGCGAGGAGAGCGCCCATAGTGCCGGACCATCTTCGTCGTGACCGCAGTCTCGTCGATAAAGATGAGGCGCGGTGCACGCAGCTTGGGCTGCTCGGCTTTCAGCGCGGCACGCTCGGCAGCGACGTCAGGTCGATCCTGCTCGGCGGCGTGCAGTGTTTTTTTTGAAGGTGATGCTGTGACGGTCGAAGAAACGCCAGATCGAACCGATGCCGGCCTTTTGCTTTCTCTGAGAGCGCAGACGCGCGCGGATCTCCTCGAGCGTCAGGTCCGGCTCCGCGGCGATCAGCTCGATCAGCCACTGCTTGTGCTGCTCCAACGGCGAGCGGCTGTGCCCGGTGCCGGGCTTGGCCTCAACGTTTCCGGTCTTCCTCCAACGATCCATCCATCGGATCGTAGTCGAAGCGCCGAGATTGAGAATGCGCGCAGCCTCACGTGCGCTTTCGCCGGACTCAACAAGCTCAACCGCACGCACCCTGAGGTCCTTGGAGTATCCCTTCGCCATCGCATGCCCCGCATGTTGTCGCGGGCAACACCGAATCTGATTTGCGTGCCCGTGGGAATCCCCTTTGACTGTTCCGATTCACCTCAACTGGAAACCGCTCTAGCGTGGGACCGGCCCAGTTTCGGCCAACTCGACGCATTAGGCCGCCGGAGGCATACCTCGCGCTGAGGGCGCCGGCGTGAGGACGGCGCCAATCTCGCCTGAATCATCAGCGCCAAGCTCTCCATGCCTCCGCGCTTGTCGGAGTGAGGAGGGACGCCAGGGCGTTGACGCGTTCGGGATTTTTCTCACCAAACTCTCAAGATCAAGCATCGCGGGCTAATGCGGCAAGATCGGTCTCGAGCTTCGGCTGTTGCTTGAAGATTGCGTCAATCAATGCCTGTGCGGGCTGCTCGGCGGTCTCAACCAGCGCTGCTTTCTCGGCGCGCGCAGAGGGTGCGAACACTCGCTTCACAACGGTCGGCGAACCCTTGAGACCGCATTTGGAGACGTCCTCGACGCCGGCATCATGCGCGCTCCATTTCACAATCGGCGCACGCGCAGCCCGCAGCGCATCCGCCATTGCGCCGCGCCGAATCTGGTTGGTAGCCTCCAGCATGGTGACAAGACAGGGCAGCCTGGTATGCAGCACCTGGACACCACCTTCGGAGCGCCGTTCCGCTTCAATCGTACGCGCTGCGAGATCCAAGGATCTGACCTTGGCGACGTAGGTTAGCTGCAGCACGCCAAGTCGCTTTGCAATGCCGGGACCGACCTGCGCGGTATCGCCGTCTATGGTCTGTTTGCCGGTAAAAATGAGGTTCGGCGGCCCGTATTCCTTACCAATCTTCCGAATCGCTGTTGCCAGTGCATACGTTGTGGCTAGGGTGTCGGAACCCGCAAAGCAACGATCGGTCAGCAGAACGGCACGATCCGCGCCAAAGGTCAGCGCTTTTCGCAAAGAGTCTTCGGCCGATGGTGGCCCCATTGTAAGCACGGTTATCTCGCCGCCGAAACGATCGCGCAGCTCCAGCGCGGCCTCGAGCGCGAACAGGTCATAGGGGTTGATGATGGTAGGCACGCCCTGGCGCATGATCGTATTGGTCACGGGGTGCACGCGGATCTGCGCAGAATCCGGGACTTGTTTGATGCAGACGACAGTGTGCATGGAATTGCTCCAAAAAGTTCGACAGCTGCGAACGGAACAGCAAATGTTATACCATCGCGCCTATTTTTGGATTTCTCTAGGAATTTCGAACATTTATATGGGAGAATGCGGCCCACTCTAGCTCGCTGCTCCGGGCGAAAGAGTACCGACGCGCGTCGGAGCTGCGACAGCGCCATCCAGCTACGAATGTCGGGTGAGTGACGCCAAGACCGCTTGCGAGATCACCTCCGTCCATCAGGCGCAGGCAGAATCGCGATGCGCACGGACAGGTGGCTCCGGCGAGGTGGTCCGCCGTGGCCAAACCTCGAGGGGGCGAACGCCTTGAGTTCCTGCCGCGATCGGAAGCTTCGCCGGTCTAGAACTGGCGCGCGCCGGCGTCGGAGAGATCACCTTTTTTGATTTCGACATGGTCCAACCGGCAATAGCCTGCGGGATCTTCCCCCCTTGAGAACGGAGGCATCCTTCTGGGCTGGCGTTCGGGAGAAGATTATATCGTCGTCGATCTCTGCGGTCCCGGTCCACTCGCACTTCAACGGACGGCATTGTTTGTTGCCGGATCACAAGTGGCAGATGGCCGAGATCAAAAGCGCATTCGAAGCGAGCGACGGCGATCTCGACTATCTCGGCGACTGGCAATCGCATTCCAGATGGCGCAGCTGAGATGAGCGATCTCGGTTCGGCGACGCTCTCGCGGTTAGCTCGAATCGTGACTGCGCCGCAGATGCTAACCGTCGCTGGTAGTCAAACAGACTGGACATTCCTCGATGCTGGAAAGGGGAAATCGTCCGTCCGTTGTTTCGGCGCAGATTGATGGCCACCCCGGCAGCTCGAATCCCCCATCTAAGGTCGTGAACCCACATGCGGCTCCGCGATGTAAGTGAGCCGAGCTCCATAAGAGGCCATCCCTTGATTTATCACGACATGTGACGCACATTAAGCGACACATGTCGCGAGACCACCATGACAGCGGCCGCTGAAAAACCTGTTGGGAACGTGCCGGGCAATGACCTGCAAAAAGTGGCCGATCTGCTCGGCGGACCCCGTATCCTGTCGCGCCGCATCACAAGCGCCCTCGACGCCCATGAACTTCTGCTGGACGGACTGCCTGGATCCGCGCTGAGCCACTTCGTCCGCCCACCTCCTCTTCATTCAAACAGCTTCGCTGGAAAAAGCCTTCGGAATGAGCCTTCGCACCTTTCAGCGGCGCAAGGACGCTCCGGACAAGCCGCTCAGCCAGGAGCAAAGCGGGCGAACCTGGAAGTTTGCCGAAATTCTGGCCAAGGCCACGGACGTGTTCGGTTCGCAGGAGGAGGCCGAGCAGTGGCTCGAGCGTCCGGCCATCGGTCTTGACCAGCGCCGCCCGATTGACCTGCTCGTCACGCCGGCCGGCGTCGAACTCGTTGAACAGTACCTTACGCGCCTCGCCTACGGTGTCTATGCGTGACGTCTTCCGTAGAGCCATTGGGAGGCGGCAAGCTCATCGCCTGGCGCCTCGATCCGGCACGTTACGCGTCGACCTGGGATAGTGGCGAAGGCGCTTTCCTGGCCGGCGGCCGGTGGAACAGCATAGGCGTCCGCGTCGTCTATTGTTCTCTCGATCCGGCGACAGCGATCCTGGAAGTCGCGGTTCACAAAGGCTTCAAGACGCTCGACACAGCGCCGCACGTACTGACCGCGCATCATGTCATCGACGTGTCCGACGTTCACATCGTTCGCCCCGCCGACGTTCCGAACGCCAACTGGCTGCTGCCCGGAATCCCGGGCGCAGGACAGCAGGCGTTCGGTGATGCGCTCCTGGCCAAACACCGCGCGGTGTCCAACCACAGCTGGAATCTTCGACCCGACCAAGGCGAAAGGCGCGTACCAGTAGCACATTCAGGAAGCGTTCGCACTCGATACGCGTCTTCATCCTCGACCATCTAGGTCCTGATGGCTTCATGGCAGCGACCGCCGCACACCAACGAACGACAGTCTGGTGTTATTGCCGATAATGGCGCGTTGTCGCTTTCGAACCCACTCTAACTTGGAGACCATCGGCGAATTTATAGGCTTGTCCAGGCTCGGACAGTGGGCCGCCTTTCCGACTTGCACCACCGAGTCGATCTCTGTATTGCCACCGCCGCTCGCCCCGCATGTCACTTGTCGCCCGGATGCGGACGCGAGGCACTGCGCGCGCGTCTGGTACATGCAATCGCCGGGATATCCGACGCCTCTCCCCTGCATGCACCATGGAAATCTCGAGTTCTCGCCGGAGTAACAGTTACGTATCCCGCGATCCCAAAGGCCAACGCAGCAAACAACAGAGACACGCGCATTGGTGGCTTCTCAGTTCGACGCCCGACCGTTCCAAAGGAGCGAACGACCCGTAGTTCCCCTTAGAAGCTCATTAAAGATGGCTTGATGCTGCTGGCAGCGGACGCTGGGGTCAGCAATGAGGAGATCGCCGCGAGCGTCGGGGTTCGCGGCTCGACGGTGATCTGCCTACGCGCCGTGCATGCTTCGCCCGAGTCCACGGCCTACGATATCCGACACCTCTCAGACTTGCTCTAGGTTCTACGTTAGGCGTCACGCGCCCGCAAATCCTTTTCTCCCCAGCCTCCCTCCGGCTCGCACAGCAATCTGCCAAAGCACGATTGATCGACCTCAGAGAGGTGGCGAATCTCGTCCCAATGCCGCATTAGGCAATCAATTTGGGCAACTTTGAATTTGGAGAAAGCTAGCTCCACCACACCTTTGTCATCGGTTCTGATGGCTACTCCAGCAGGCCAGGCGTCTGTTCCACTTAGGATGCGGGTGTTTACCACCATCGGAATGACGAAGGGCGCCCCGTCATTCAAGCGGCTGGTGTCGACCATCGCTTGTCTTGATCGAGCAGAGCAAAGATTTCGTCGGCCGCGACCGGCCGACCGATGAGGTATCCTTGCACTTCGTCACAATTGGCTTTTCGCAAATAGTCGAGCTGCTCGGCGGTTTCGACGCCTTCGGCGACCACGCCGATCTGCCGGTCCTGCGTCAGTGTGATGATTGATTTTACGATCGCCGCGCTCTCTGGTCGGCTCAACATGTCTCGTATGAAGGACTGATCGATCTTGATGCGAGTGTAAGGCAGTTTCAGTAAATAGGTCAGCGACGAATATCCCGTCCCGAAATCGTCAAGTGCCACCGTCACTCCCAATTGTAGGAGTGCGTTCAGGATCGATGATGCCGGCGCGTACTTCGAGATCAGCATCGATTCGGTTATTTCGATTTCGAGACGATGAGGAGCGACTCTGGCTTGGGAGAGGGCCTGCACGATTGTCTCAAGGATGCTGACGTTATGGAACTGAGCTGCCGAAAAATTCACGGCGATCCTGAGGTCAGACGGCCAGTTCGACAGCGTCGCGCAGGCGCGTCGCACCACCCACTCACCGATTCCGTGGATCAGTCCGGTCTCTTCGGCGATTGGGATGAACTCGGTCGGGGAAATTACCCCACGGACGGGATGCCGCCAGCGCAGCAAGGCCTCAAAGCCGGTGACGCGGTCCGTTCGAATATCAAAGAATGGTTGGTAAAGAAGGAATAGCTCGTCTCTGTCGATCGCGAGCTCCAGATCCTGCTGCAACGCTCTGTGCTCGTGCGCTGATTTGTCATCGGAGATCTCATAGAAACAGATCGTTCCCGGACCCGCTTGCTTGGCGCGATAGAGCGCAATGTCGGCATTCCTCAGGAGCTCATGAGGTACGTCGCCATCGCGCGGCGCCATTGCGATGCCGATGCTGGTCGCTCCCGCGATCTCACATTTTTCGATGGCGAATGGTTCGGCGAAGGCGCCGACAAACCGCTCGGCGACTTCGAAGGCATCCTCAACCTTGGTCAGATTGGTCATAACAATGGCAAATTCATCGCCGCCGATGCGCGCAACAGTATCAGTCTGCCGTACGCATCGCTGTAGTCTCGCCGCGGTCTGCACGAGAAAGTCATCGCCAGCGGGATGGCCGAATTTGTCATTCACTTCCTTGAAGCGATCGAGGTCGAGGAGAAGAACCGCGAACTCCTCGCCCGTGCGGGCGAGCCTGTTGAGGGCACCTTCGAGGCACTCATTGAAGGCAAAACGGTTCGGCAGTTGGGTCAGCGGATCCCGTCGCCCCCTCCTTTCGGCCTCCAGTTGAGCAATCGTGCGTCTGGTAAACGCGAAGGAATTGGCGAAAACGCCGGCAGGAGTACGAAGCCATAGGCCACGACCAGAATAGCGACGAGCAGATAGGCGAAATCGTCGTTTCTGCCGAGGCAAATTGCGGTACCCACAAAGATCGGAGCCGTGAACGCAACTGCCGCCACCGGAATCGTGGCGAAGGCGAATGCGCCACCTGCAAGCATTCCAGAGCAGAGACACGTTATGACGAGCTGCCCGCCATTGGAGGCATTCGCGAAGAAAGCCACCGGCACAATTGCCCAGGCAGTTCCGAGAACCAGCGCATTCCGTACCAACCGGTGCATGGCCTGGCGCGACACGAACTGGGGCTTCGTCATCAGTCGTGATGAACGCGCTTTCAGGCCTATCGATAGCGCGCCGCAGACGACAGTCGCCGCCCAGATCAGGGCAACGTTTCTGTCTGGCGAATGCCAAAGCGCAATGGCGAGTACGGTCGCATTGCAGGCGTTGGCCATCATGATGCCCAGCGAATAGCCAAGCACGAGGGAGACCTGCTCGGCACGAATGTATCCTGCAACCGTTTCATCGGTGGCCGGCCCGCCAAATGCCGCCAATTCTCCGGCTAGGAGCTTCGAGAGCCAGGAGCTCAGATATGCTCGCATTCAGGGACCCCGCAGGACTGGTTATAACGTTTGGCGCCAGCTCCGGAAGGTCGCGGCAAATCTTTGACAAAAGATAAACTCTTGATTGTACCAGCCGCCTAGCGCCGCCTGACGGCGCGCAGGAATCATTGCTGAGGGTTTGGCCGGTTACTGCGCAACTCCGTTCGTTTCGTACAGACCTATTGCTTTGATAGATCGCTAGTTCGAGTTAACTCGCGTGATGACAGCCTCAGCGCCATCTGGATGAAACAGCGAGGTGTGAGATCGATCGGGCTCGACCAAGGTTTGGCGACGCGCGCATTCCGCGGTTGAGCCGCTTGCCCCGACGACCTTCTCTTTGCGTGGCCCTCGCAGTTCGCTGTCTTACTGCACTGCACGCCAGCCAATAAGTTTCGGCAGAGGTGCCGTTGATCCCTTTTGTTCGATCGAGCCAGCCTCCTCGACCCGTCGGTCCACGCAATCAAAACTCGACAACCCGGTTGGATGCCCGCGCAGCAAAAAGAAACGCAGGACATCTGGAGCTGATCGCCGTCAGTTGACGCCGCGATGACGCTTTCTTTCAATTTCAATGACCGCGCGCAAAACTGCCCGACATGCCTCGTCGTCGCTGACGGAGCGTCCCTTTCGTACAAGCCTGAGGCTCACCACATCCGGGCTAGGCGCTCTCGCAGGCCATCCAAGCCGACTCTTTCTTGTCGCGACAGGACACTGGCCTGGGAGCGTCGCCATGCCGAGTATATCGACCAATTCCAGGAACCGTTTGTCCGAAAAGCGCTCGTTCGGCTTCGAGCGCTAGGAGAGACCGCGCCGTGCTCGCGGCGAGCCTTATTGGGGCCGCTTCGAACACCAGCACGAAGCCGCCACCACGCTCCGGGACATCTCGGCTGGTCCGGCGCGGGTCTTATATTTGGACTAGCATTTCAGTTGCGGTCTCGCGCTAAGGAGCACCGACCTCCTATGCACACAAAACGCGAACCCCCATGAGCTAGCTCGCCGTCAGCTTGATAAACACACGCCTCACTTCATCATCGCGTCAGTCTCTGCGCGAAGGCTTGGCGCGACGCGTGAATAGAACATGTGGCCGCCCCGATAGACCACGAATTTGACCCGCCGCTCCGAGGCGAAGGGTAGCAACTGATCGAGCGCCATCTTCGAACCGAAATAGGGCGTAATAAGATCGAACAGACCGTGCCCGATCAACACGTTCATCTTCGCGTCCCTCGCGAGGATCTGGCGCAGTACCGATAGCGACTGCGGGGGCACTGCCCTTGCGGAAGCTCCAGTGCCGCCAGACCGCGCCGTTGAGCAGTGGAACCGTCCGGTCGCCAGTTGAGCCTGCGCGTCAGGACATCAACGGCCGCGCACATAAGCTTGGCCGGCTTTCTTTCCTCAAGGATCGCAAGAAGTCAAATACCCTCAGCCAAGATGACATGCTACCTAGAAAGGCAGAATGGTTGCTGCCGGAACATCGGGCGAACTGTCTATTGTTGGGCAAGGAGTTCGTCGAGCGCGCGAGTGAGTTCATCTACATCAACGTCATCGTCGCACGACTCGGTCGAGATACTTACAACGCTCTCGTCATCGCCATCCTTGGCATCCCATGATTTAGAAAGGTACAGTTCAGGTTTATTTGCACGCTGCCATTCACCATCAGCATTCCTAGTCCACTTATCGGGACGCTGGGCAGGATCAAGCACCATGTTGGCTTCATCCACCTCAACAAAACCCATCGCCGCGAGGCGGGATCGCGCTTCCAGACTGACCGGAGTGGAATTGATCAATGGTCGCTCGCCATCGCGCCGAAGTTGACATTCCAGCAGAATATCCCCCGCGTTGTCGACAAGCGGATGACTAAGCCGAAGAGCTGTGGTGGATGTGATTTCAGTTCGCCCGGGAAACAGTTCCCGCCACTTTTCGCCTTCGAATACCTCATTCATCTGAAATCCAGCTTCTGTCCTTAGAAGCCCAACGCTTTCGTTGCCTAACTCATAGCTGAAATATCGAGCGTCGTCGGTATGTCTTCTGGCCGTACCGGTGCCCTCAGCCAGACTTGCCGTACGCGCAGCTTTTGAAGATACGAAAGGCGAGTACTCTTGTGAGTTCGCCGCGATATGCTTGATTTCAGCGCCATGAAAATCCTTCATTTTGTCTTTGAATTGAGACCTTGTGATCTCGATGACAGGAGGTCGCTGAGCGAGGAAGTACGACGGTGCTGCCGCCGCAGACGAACTAGCGTTCGGATTCGGCGTCGACTGAATGTCTGCAAGCACGTCCACAAACCTCGGGGTATCTGTATCAGGTTGCGCGGCACTGTTTACTGAGTACTCGATTTCACCAATTTCCCTTGCATGCGAGAGCGATTCGATACTCGACGAGCTGATAGTCCGGTTATGCATGGTAAGTCGTACTGGAGCCATTCCGAGTCCGGCCGCAAACAACGAGCTGAGACTGTACAATATGACGCGACGCACGATTCAAGCCCCTTCGATGGTTCATTGCGTGAAAACTTGCGGCTCAACCCTGAGCTCCGTCAGTCGTCGGTGGCGGTAACCGTCGATCCTCGAGCATCTTTGATTGCTTCTCCGGCGTTTAGGATGCGCCGTTGATAGGGATCCTCCTCCCACATTCGGTCGGAGATATCCCAGATCCACTCCTCGAACGGCGAGATCGCAAATGCAACGAAGCGACGGCTATGTCCGAAGTCAAAGTTAGTGCCTACCGCGCAGGCGCGGAAGAACTCCGCCAAGCGCAGTGCTTGAGTGACTTTTTGTCCCGTCGACGATTTCTCTCTGAAAATCGTTGCGGTTTTCGCGATTTCGTAATTGAGGGGCTGACCGCTTGATACGACTCGAACAAATGCAATTCGTGCCCCATCGTCGCCACGGCGTCCAACTTTCTGGACGAACCGATGATCGCATTCTGTCCTCACGTTCAGCGAGGGTAAAATCAGGGACTCGATGGTGCGACGGGATGATCTGTGAACTTGAGGCTGGACGGCAGAACAACATGCGTCGAGCCATCATAGAGATAATGGATCGTCTTGGCGCCGGTCTCTTGAACGATATCGCAGAGCCGCGCTTTGCTGGCGTCCAAGGGCTGGTGGCCGTAATCGTTGTAGGGACCAGGTATCCCCCAACGGACCTCACCAGCGAAGAACTCGAAGAGGTGGCTATTCGTCCAGCCAAATGCCGCCTGAAGCATCAGATGTAGCCTATCAAGGAGCAGGTGACGGGTACAACAAGGCGACGCATCAAAAGCCCAAAACCTGAAACGGTTAAACGTTATACTCGGGCGCTTCGTCAACCGTAACAGCGGAAGCCTCCGGCGATCCGAAGGGCGGTGATCGCGGTCGGGCACGGGATCGGGCGGCAATTGCGAGTTGGTTTCGTTTGTTGGCCCACGGGTCGCGCCGTCTCCGAATGGCTCGAAATAGAGTGAGATTAACGGCCTGCCGGCGATTCCCTGCTGAACGCATCCAGCAATGCTATTACGTTTGCCTCATGCGACAGCTTTCGGGCGCGCAGAGCAATGAGGCCGCACGCTGCGTCATGTCAGCGTGCCGCGCGTCCAATCCGCTGTGATCCCCCGCTCAAGCCGCGTTCAGCGCCTGCGCGAGGTCCGCGATCAGATCGGACGGGTTCTCGATCCCGATCGACAGCCGGATGGTGGAATCGAGCACGCCGATCTTTTGGCGAATGTCGGCGGGAACGCCGGAATGGGTCATGGTCGCGGGCAGGCTCGCGAGCGACTCGGTGCCGCCGAGGCTCACCGCCAGCTTGAGGATTTGCAGCGCATTGAGGAATTTCACCGCCGCCTCCTTGCCGCCGACGATGTCGAACGAGAAGGTCGATCCCGCGCCCAGGCATTGTCTCGCGAACACCAGCCCCGAGGGCGAGGCCTGCTCGTGATGACCGAGATAGTGAACCCTGGCGACCTTGGGGTGGTCTCGCAGATAGCCCGCCACCAGGCACGCATTCGCATCGGCCTTTTCCATGCGCAGGCTCAGCGTCTCCAATGAGCGGTTGATCATCCAGCACGAATGCGGATCGAGCTGGGTGCCGATGGCGCCGCGCAGCGCCTTGATGCCCTTGATGATCGCCCTCGATCCGAGCGCGGCGCCCGCGATCAGGTCGGAGTGGCCGCCGACATATTTCGTCAGCGAATACAGCGACAGGTCCGCACCGTGCTCGATCGGCCGCTGAAACACCGGGCCGAGCAGCGTGTTGTCGCAGGCGATGATCGGCGTGTGTCCCTGGGCCTTGCCGATAGAATCGGCGATGCGGCGGATCATCGCGATGTCGACCAGGCCGTTGGTCGGATTGGCCGGGGTCTCGATCAGGATCATCGAAACCCGCCCCCTCCCCGTCGCCTCCTCCGCGGCCTGCCTGACGGAGGCTTCATCGATGCCGTCGGCAAAGCCGACCGCGCCGATCGACAGGCGCGCCAGCGTGTTCGTCAGCAGGGTCTCCGTGCCGCCATAGAGCGGCTGGGAGTGCAGGATGACGTCGCCGGGCCGGACGAAGGCGAGGATCGTGGTCGCGATCGCCGCCATGCCCGAGGAGAACAGTGCACAGCTGTCGGTGTGCTCGTAGACCGCGAGCCTGTCCTCGACGATCTCGCTGTTGGGGTGGTTGAAGCGCGAATAGACGAGGCCCGCCCCCATGCCTTCCGGCGGCTCACGCCGGCCGGCGACGTAATCGAAGAAGTCCTGGCCGTCTTCGGCGGTCTTGAACACGAAGGTCGAGGTCAGGAACACCGGCGGCTTGATGGCGCCCTCCGACAATTGCGGATCATAGCCATAGGTCAGCATCAGGGTTTCCGGATGCAGCATATGGTTGCCGATATGGGTCTTCGACGGGAACGGTTTTACCATGGTTGCCTCGCTGTTCCGATGCTCGCCGCGCGTTGCGGGCCGAATCGGTGGTACACTGGTGCTCACAAAATCGAGCCTGTATGCAGGTTTGCCGGCACCTGCTCCGGCAGCGGATTTCCAGACAGATCTAACTCGGCACCAGCGCTCAACTGCGTCAGTGGGTTTCGGGTAGGCTGGTTAGCTGGTTGCGCCTAACGGCGAGAGTACGGAGCATAGCGGGTAAGCCCCTCCTGCGGACTCGTCAATTGATTGTCGCTGACCTCGAGATACTGGAGCGCATCAGAGAGGATCTCCGGCAGATTCGGCAACTCATTGTAGCTGACGTCGAGAAACTGAAGCGCAGGAGGAAGGGCCTCAGGCAGGCTCGCTAGTCGGTTATCACTCGCGTTGAGATAAGCGAGCACGGCCGGAAGGGCGAGCAAGTTGGTCCGCTGGTTGTGACTGACGTTCGGCGCCCGAGGGTGGCGGGCAGGCTAGCTATCGGGCAGTCTGGTTAGCCGGTTGAAGGAAACGTCGATTTGCCTGAGGTCGGTCGAAAATCTGGGCAGACTGGTCAGGGATAACGATCCGAGATCGAGATGTTGATCTCTCTCGGAGAGATTTAATCGCGTTAAGGCTTCTTCTCGATCCTCGAGTGGGCCCACGTCCCGTTCGGCAGCCCAATTTTCAACCGTCTGGTCTTGGTCGCCCTCCGCATGAGCTGAATCTGCCGCGTCATAGCTTGTCAGCACTCCGTCCCACTGCGCCCCGGCCTCGTTTTCCTGCCCCTCTCGTTCGTTCGAAGGGACCCCATCGCCGCACAGAATCTGCCCTGCCTCAAAGGGATCCATTCCATACTCCCTTGCCAGGACCGAGTAGACTCGGTCCACTACGATACGTTGTAACCTCTGAAGCACTTACCTGTCGGTAAGCTGACGAAGAAGCTTACGATTACTCACATTTTTGAGTCAGAGTTTCGCTGCCGTTGCGATATCGATGAATCGCGATAGTCCGCGCCACACGATCAGATTCCCTGGTTGCGCATCGTTGGCGCGGGCGAGATAGCCGCCGAGCCTGGCGATCTTGATGAGATAATGCGACAATGTCTTTCGTTGGGTGCTGACTGGATCTGTCTTTAACGAGCCGATCAAGCGATTGGATTTCAGCTTTGGTCAGCGCAAATTCCGGTGAGACATTTGGCGCTGAACGATTGAGCATCGTCATCCAAAAAATGCGCCAGCTCACAATGCAGAACAGTGAGATTAGATTCGTCAATCGCTGAGTAGTCCGCAGTTGCGAGTCCTCTGCCCTCCAGCCGGATTTGAGTATCTGTGGAAGACCTCAATCTTCCATCGCAGAGAATATCATTCGAGTTTCTCGATCGCACCCCTCGCGATTGCACCGGAACATCGGTCAGGAGTTTCCATTCAATCTTCTTTCTGTTCTTTGGCGCTCCTCTTTCATCAGCGTGGATCACTGTCAAAATCAAAGCGGGATACCGCGACGGCTTGTCAGCGCTTCCCGAACGACGATCAGGAAAGCCGCGCACCGCAATTGCGCAGAGAAATTGTTGCTCCTCGGTGGCTACTACACCTCGCAAATGAGGCCGCGATGAAATTGACTGGCCGCCGAGCCAGAGCCCACGGCGGGATAGCAAGCAAGTATTTGCAGCCAGAAGCGCTAGAATAGGTTGACAGATACTGCACTTTGCGCGAGTAATGTTACTACGCACAACTACCATGGCCCGTAAGTGTGGAGTGTGCTCATGGCCGAAGTTCTCTTCCGCGCGGGAATCGTCGCGTTAGGACTTAGCCCGATCGCAATAACAGCCGTTATCCTGCTTATTTGAAGGGTTGCAGCAACCTGCCCGCGCCCCACGCGGGCTGGTAGATGGCCCCAGCAACTGCCTCCACCGGCCCCCAAATAGTTGCTGGGGCCGCTCATAAAGAGGCGGCTCGGTTGGCGGAGTCTCGGCTTAAAGGCCTCGCAGGGCGGCTTGGCGTATCGCTGCCGACCTTACGCAAGGTCGAAACGGGTGACGCTGGAATGACCTCGGGACATTCCTTACCGCTCTATGGCTTCTCGATCTGTCGCCAGACTTAATAACTGCGCTTGATCCGGCAAGGACGAAATTGGCCTGACACGCGAAATGGCCGGGGTGCCGAAACGAGCCAGACCAGCTGCGAACATGAATCTTGACCAGCTCTGTATGCTACGTCTTCGCGCACTACGCCTTCATCATCAACCACTACGAACCCGGTGATCGAATCTTCCTTATTGGCTTTAGTCGCGGTGCTTACACCGTCCGCAGCCTGGCGAACTTGCTTATGCTTTGCGGGGTACCGACCAAGACACCAACAGGTCCCCTAATGCGCTTCCGGAAGCAAGTGGACGACATCGCTACGGAGGTCGCTCGTCACGGTGGTGCTTGAGCATGGCGCCGGATATCCACGTGATCAATATGCAGCTGAACGCTTCGAGCAGGCGATTCGCGAGAAATATGGAGTGCCGGCGCTGCCGGCGTTCGCCCGCTTGGAGGCGTTCACGAGCGCCAGCGAGAAGGCAAAACAATCAGGCGCCAGCGCCGTCATCCCGGCCAGCGCCCCAAACTTGCCTATTGCACGGATGATATTTTGCTGGGGCTCAAGCGCCTGGTGGAACGCGAGGGCGCCATTTTCGCGCGATTGATCAACGACGATCCCGAGTTGCCCTGTCGGTAACCGTGGCTCACCATTTTGGCAACCTCTCAAAGGCCTATCGGTTGCTCGGTCTCGTCCGCCTGAAAGATAAGCCTGCGCGATTTGGCTTGCGACGACGATAGCTGGCGATACTACTCATGTGCGCGACGAGCCGCTCAGACATTGACCGCTTAGTTGCTTGGACCGGCACAGCGCCGAGCATACATTCAAGCGCCTCCCGCGATCTTATTCCATATACGAGGCGCTCCAAACCCTGAGGGCCCGGGGTGCCAGACTGGTATCGGCTAATTTGCTCCAGGACTTGCCCACTTCGATCCAGCGGCATTTCCGCGCTGGCAAGGTCTCCAGCATTTTTTGGGCGATGGGTGCAAGACTCGCAGCTTCGGAGTTTGGGGCAAGGCCAGCATCTTCAAGGATTTTCACAGCGGCCTCTTGGGATCGCGTCCACGCTGCTTCGGTGAACCTCCTCTCCGAGAAGTACTCAAAACAGGTGCGAAACGTCAGAGCGCGGCCGATGATCTTATGGTTTGGTAGCCCCGTCTCACTCAGCCATCGGCGCAAATGGTCACACCACTCCTGGCTGCTGAAATCGAGAAGATTGCCACCTTCGAAGATCAAAAGCGCCGCCATGCCGGCGATTTCGCATCGCACGTCTTCATCTTGTTTTTCGAACCAGTCGCGGATTGCTTGCAAGGGCGTCCTCGGCCGATTTACGGCCCATATCTTTGTCGCGCCGGTCCGATTGAACGGGACGACGTTTTCCAGTGGGGGCATGCGCGGCCAGGGCTTCCCCTTTGCGTCCCATAAGACCCAACGCTCTGCGATCGCCTTTGCTTCTTCCGGCGACCTGGTTCGCCAAAGCTCCTTGAGCGCCTCGTCGACGTAGTATGAAACATCCGCCTTCAGGCCGCATATACGCGCGATTGCTGCGAGGCGTCCGGCGTCAAGGAGCCGGGCCGCGAAGTTGTTCTCTGCGTTCATTTTCCGAGGTCTTTCGCGCCCTCTCCAGCGCGTCCCGCTCATTCTGCTCTAAACACACCACGAAACGCTATTCACGCCGTTGGAAGTTAGCGGCAACGTGACAAGACGCCCGTCGGTATCGGCCGAGCAGACGCCCTCTTGATTTATGTCACGCGCCGCTAAACTCAGCGGCCAGCCACGGCCTCAACTTGCAATGGTAGCCAAGCCTGGAGAAGCCCCTAGGCATAGCTAGGGTTTGCATTCTTCGTGCCAAGCAATAGTCGACAGTTCGCACCATGCTGTGTTGGCTTTGTCTGCTTTCCAACATACTAAGGTCTCAATCCTTGCAGTCGAGCCTGTCCGTAGCAGACTGTTGTCGATGCCGCCGTCTCCATCGAGAGCTATGCGTCCAAATTCCAGTTTTCCGCCGCTCGCTGACTTCGCGAAGGAAGTTAATTATCTAGTGCACGAAGCGTCGTACGAACCCGGTCTGGACGCCGTTGTGAGAGCCATTACACCCGCGCGGATACTGTGGGCCGCATCGCAGCGATGGCGAACGTGAAAACACTTGTTCTCAATCATTTCGTGCCTGCGGGTGATAACAACGCGGCACCCGACGTATGGAGGGAAGCGGTTCGGACGACAATGGAGGCAACATCGTTGTCGGAAGAGACCTGCGTCAGCTTACGCTGTAAGTGAGAGGCTGGAGGCATCTACACTGGCCCTTTTTCAACTCCGCATGAAGTTCGGGCTCGGGCTACGCATGCCAGCATAACAAGGGACATGAACACGGCGAATCGGGATAGGGGGAGTCTCGCGACTCTCCCACCGGGTCACCGGCGGTCGCCCGCCCCCGGTTCCCACAGAACGTGGCGTGCGGATTTCCCGCACCGACGCTCTTCGACAGTTGGTTCACAGCACTGCAAGCGCTTGCAGCTCCCGATAAGGGAGGCGCAGCTTAGGCTTCAGCAACGGTGTCCGTTCTTTGATTTGGTTGAAGGCGTCCCAAGTGAGGCGTCGTCCTGCCCAGCTGCGGCTGCGCAGCATTCCGCGCCAGTAACGCTCCACGGCCCGATAGACTTTTACGAGGCTCCGGAGATTTCCGGCGACGCCGTAATAGCCATAGTGGCCGCGCAGGACGAGGTTGATTTCATCGGCCTGGTCACTGATCTTGTAATGCCGTATTTGCCGCATCAGCTCCTGCAGAGACATAAGGCTGCGCTTTAGCCGAGATTTCTCGGTGCGCATCCCAACCTTGAAGTTGCCTTTTTGGTTTCGCGTGCAATAGAGCGTCAGCCCCAGAAAGTAGATTGTTTCCGGGCGGTTTCTACCGCGTTTGCCCGCATGTCTTTGCGCGAACCGACCAAACTCGACCAACTTGGTCTTGGTCGGCTCTAGAGTGAGGCCGAACTTCCCCAACCGAAGACGCAAGGCCTCCTGTACGCGGGTGGCGTCCGATCGATATTGGAAGCAGATCACAAAGTCGTCGATATAGCGCACCAGTCGGGCTTCGCCCCGCAACCGACCCTTCACCACGCGTTCGAACCAGAGGTCGAGAACGTAATGAAGGTAGAGGTTGCTCAAAAGCACACTGATCGATCCGCCTTGTGGCGTTCCTTGTTCGCTCGGGTGCACCGCTCCGTCTTCCAGGATGCCCGCTTTCAACCAGCGCCGGATCAAGCTGATCAGGCGCGGATCACCGACTCGATGTTCGACAAACCGGAGGACCCGATCATGATCGAGACTCCCGAAGAAGTTCTTCAAATCCGCCTCCAACACCCAGCTGATCATGCCGCCGGCGATCACCTCATTGAGGGTCGCCAAGGCATGATGGGCGCTGAGCTTCGGCCTGCCGCCGAACGAGCAGGGTAAGAAGTCCTGCTCGTAAATAGCGGCCAGCACCTCAGCCGTGCTGCGCTGGAGCGCCCGGTCGGCGACAGTTGGAACCCCGAGGGGGCGCTTCTCCGTCTTACCGGGCTTGGGGATATAGACCCGCCGAATGTTCGGCGCCCGATATCCCTGGCGATGGATGGATTGGAGCATTGGCCCTATCCAGTCCTCGAAGCTCTCCTTCGCCGCCTCCACCGTCTGTCCGTCCACCCCGGCGGCGGAGCGCTTCGGAATCTGTAATAGATTCTTTTGCACTCGGTCGCGCGTGATGTGATGGGCCAACGAGGTGAAGCGAAGATTTGTCTCGCGCCGAGCTTTCACTGCTATTTGTTCAAGTTTCGTTTCCATGGTCAGCTGATCTTCTCTTTGCATAGAAGGCCGTAACTCCCGTTGAATGGAGCCCATGTCGCCCAAGAACAATTCAACTACCGCTGACCGCTTCCCCATGTGGCCGGCTCTCCCGTCCTCGGAGTACTATCGGTCAGTCTGACTTCCACCCGGTCGTCAGACCCTTCTCACCTCAGCGGCTTGGCAGGTCTTACAAGCTTGCGCTTGAACCGGATGGATCTCCCTTGTTCACGCTGCTTCCTTTGATTGCATGCTGGCGGTACGAACCCCGGGAGCACCTCTGACCGCTCGCGTTGTCGCGGCCTGCGGTTCCGCCTTCCCCTTTGAGAGACAGGGTCGGCTACTCCGATCACGTTCGATTTCGGGGCTATTTTCCCGTTCACTTCATTCCGGCCTACAACCTCCCTGTCTACGCTTCGCAACGGCCGTTACCGGACGCCACGCAAGACTCGGTTCGCGGCTGCTCGCTAGGCTTTGCCGCGGCCGTCATCTCAGACGGCAGACTTCAACGCGCTTGCAAGGCGCAACTCCCACACCACCGTACATACGGGTCCGTATACGGCGGTTCACCGGATTAAGCGCGAACGGTTTGTTTTGCGTCCGCGCCAGAGGCTCAGATAGTGGTCTCCGTCGTGTCGGCTTCGGCCCCTTTGAGCGGCGCCGTCCGGGCTTCACCCTTTCCCGCCGCTCCAAAGGCCAGTGACCTGGATTTCAGCCGCATGGCCGGCTCGAGGCTTCCACATCCAAACGTCTTTCCAGCGTTCGGGCCTTCAGCGAAACTCGTTCCGCCTACTATGCCGTCTGCTGACTTCTCCGTCGCGATCACGGACCTTGCGGCCCGCTCAGTCCGGTCGCCCGGACACGCCGAAGATCTCCCGAGGTAAGTTCGACCGCCTTCCCTGCACGCCCGCCGGATTTACCACCCCAACCCTTGATGACTGTGGACTTTGCGATCATTGGCTCGCTCGTCCGGTTGGGTAGGCCTCGTTATCCGGTTTTTGTCCATCGGGCCGCAGGTTTGCTCCACGCTTCCTTCAGACCCCACCTCGCGATGACGCCCTTGCGCTTCGCTAACCCTTCGCCGCCATCAGGCTGGGTAAAGGACTTCCACCTCCAAGCTGTCGAACATGCTCGGCACACCAAGAAAAAACCCCGGCATTGGTGCCGGGGCTCTGTAATTCTCGTATTGTTCGATGCGGCTGGATCAGAAGTCCATGCCTCCCATGCCGCCCATGCCGCCGCCCGGGGGCATGGCCGGGCCGGCTGCGGCTTTCTTCGGCAGCTCGGCGACCATGGCCTCGGTAGTGATCAGCAGCGCCGCCACGGAGGAGGCGTTCTGGATGGCGGTGCGCACGACCTTGGTCGGGTCGATGATGCCCTTGGACACCAGGTTGCCGTACTCGCCGGTCTGCGAGTCGAAGCCGTAGGCGTACTGTTCCTTCTCGAGGATCTTGCCGACGATCACCGAACCGTCTTCACCGGCGTTGATCGCGATCTGGCGAGCGGGAGCCGACAGCGCCTTGCGCACGATTTCGACGCCGGTCTTCTGGTCGTCGTTCTTGGTGCGCAGGCCCTTGAGCTGCTCGGCGGCACGGAGCAGAGCGACGCCGCCGCCTGGGACGATGCCTTCTTCGACAGCCGCACGGGTCGCGTGCATCGCGTCATCAACGCGATCCTTGCGCTCCTTCACCTCGACTTCGGTCGCGCCGCCGACTCGGATCACCGCGACGCCGCCCGCGAGCTTGGCGAGACGCTCCTGGAGCTTCTCACGGTCGTAGTCCGAGGTGGTCTCCTCGATCTGCGCCTTGATCTGGGCAACGCGCGCCTCGATGTCGGCCTTCTTGCCGGCGCCGTTGACGATCGTGGTGTTCTCCTTGTCGATCATCACCTTCTTGGCGCGACCGAGCATGTTGAGCGTGACGTTCTCGAGCTTGATGCCGAGGTCTTCCGAGATGGCCTGGCCGCCGGTCAGGATCGCGATGTCCTGCAGCATGGCCTTGCGGCGATCGCCGAAGCCCGGAGCCTTGACGGCCGCGACCTTCAGGCCGCCACGCAGGCGGTTGACGACGAGGGTGGCGAGGGCTTCGCCTTCGACGTCCTCGGCGACGATCACCAGCGGCTTGCCGGTCTGCACCACGGCCTCCAGCAGCGGCAGCAGCTCGTTCAGCGAGGAGAGCTTCTTCTCGTTGATGAGGATGTAGGCGTCGTCCATCTCAACGCGCATCTTGTCGGCGTTGGTGACGAAGTAGGGCGAGATGTAGCCGCGGTCGAACTGCATGCCCTCGACGACGTCGAGTTCGGTCGCGAGCGACTTGGCTTCCTCGACCGTGATCACGCCCTCATTGCCGACCTTCTTCATGGCGTCGGCGAGGAACTTGCCGATCTCGGCATCGCCGTTGGCCGAAATGGTACCGACCTGGGCGATCTCCTCGTTCGAGGTGACCTTCTTCGAGTTCTTCTGGAGGTCCGCAACGACGGCTTCGACCGCGAGGTCGATACCGCGCTTCAGGTCCATCGGGTTCATGCCGGCGGCGACCGACTTGGCGCCCTCGCGGACGATCGCAGCCGCCAGCACGGTGGCGGTGGTGGTGCCGTCGCCGGCCGCGTCAGCGGACTTGGAGGCGACTTCGCGCACCATCTGGGCGCCCATGTTCTCGAACTTGTCGTCGAGCTCGATCTCCTTGGCGACGGTGACGCCGTCCTTGGTGATGCGGGGGGCGCCGAACGACTTCTCGAGCACGACGTTGCGGCCCTTCGGACCGAGGGTGACCTTCACGGCGTTGGCGAGGATGTCGACGCCGCGCAGCATGCGGTCGCGGGCGTCGACGCCGAATTTGACTTCTTTGGCTGACATATTGGTTTCCCTGAGTGTTTAGATCGGTCTCCCCCTTGGCGAGGCGCCCGGCAGGCGCTCCTCAGGGGTGAGCGGTGCGAGCGGTTGGTTAGGCGGCCTTCTTCTTGGAAGCGGGGACGTCGAGCACGCCCATGATGTCGCTTTCCTTCATGATCAGCAGGTCTTCGCCGTCGATCTTGACCTCGGTGCCCGACCACTTGCCGAACAGGACGCGGTCGCCGACCTTGACGTCGATCGGGGTCAGTTTGCCGCTCTCGTCGCGGCCGCCGGGGCCGACGGCGATGACTTCGCCTTGCGAGGGCTTTTCCTTGGCACTGTCCGGAATGATGATGCCGCCAGCAGTCTTCTCTTCAGCGTCGATGCGCTTGACCACGACGCGGTCGTGAAGCGGACGGAATTTCATGCAGTCCTCCTAAGCGTTTGCACGAGCTAGAGATTTTCAGATGTTAGCAATCGATGCCCATGAGTGCTAGTTTCGGGCCGAGCTGAGATAGGATAGGATTTTTGCGGGAGCAAGGGACTCTGGCAGAAAAAATAGGCAGCTCACGTCGAATGCGACCCAGTACATGGCGCGCGTCGGCTTCGAATATTCGACGGATGTCGGCAGCCGGCTCCCGCGAGACGGAGCTCCAGCCTTCGCGCATCGATCTGCCGCCGCCCACCCCTTCTCCAGTCGTGCTCGCGGTGAAGGATGCGGCGCCTTACCTTCCGGAGCCTCGCGACGTGATCAGATTCCTGCTTGGCCACCGAGTGACGCAAACTCACATTTCCCGCGGCTGCCCTCGCATCCCTGTCCTGTCCGCATTATTACGATTAACTCTCTGTTTGCATTGGGGATCGGGCGATTTTAAGCTTTACTCGCGTATGGAGCCCCCTTGTCGCCTAAGAACAGCTCTGACGAGGTCGCACAGGCCTTTCGTCTCTTAACAGCCTTTCGTGCGCTCTGAACTTCTGCCGACGCGTCGACGCGTCATCGAGATAGTCGAGTCTATGTCAGCGGACATCGAACCCCGGACCATTGCTCACCCATCGGTCGACCAGAGCAAGTCCTGAGAAAGGCGCGGCGGGCAATTCCTAGAGAGCTGCCATTGTGTCGCACTCGACGAACGAAAACTCTTAGTCTTGCCAAGACCCGGCGGCGGCATGGACCGCTGAAGTGATTTGCCAGATTGTAGCTGCATCGAGTTTGGCCCCGCAGGAGCCATGCTTTCAAAGGTTCAACCTGGCAGGCTTACGGCCGCCCGAGGGGCGCGAGCGAGCAAAACCTGCATGGCCGATCTCAGCCGGACGCGCCCTCCGGCTCGTCGGCACTACTATGCGGAGAGGAACCATTCGTGGCGAGGATACGTGCAGATTACAAGCGAATGTGCTGAGCCGCCTCAACGACAGTCCTACGATTCAACGACCTACTGTCGATCAGAAGGTCACACAAATCTTGCCAAAATGGGTCCCTTCGCGGAGAAACGGCTCGGTAGGCCCGAGCAACTCTCGTGCGCGCAGAGTAGAATCGGCCATTTCACCGGAAGAAGCGGAAAGACGGTCTACCACGATCGGCTCTTCAATTGGCAGTATTCGCACTTGACCGGGCTGTGAGAGGGGAACGCTTCCTTTTTCCGACCGGTTGGAAGAGAGGGCGAGGGCCGCAAGCTACCCTCTTCGTGGTTTGGGCCAACTTGTGCCTGGGCTTACGCAAATGGTGCGTCGCGTTTTCCTCGGATGTCACCATTACCGCAATGCGTTCGCGATTCTCCGGGCCCGACTTGCCCGGAAGCCATTGTTTCCAGCTCGCTTTTTTCTAGCTCTGCAGTTGGCACGACAGTTGCTGTGTTAGATTCACGATCTCTCCCCTTCGGAGATGCGCATGCAAAGTATCCTCTGGATCAAGCAGCTCTCGCTACTGTGCGTATCTCCAGTTGCACCTTCAGCGCGGGGATCATCTGCGTCATGGGTTCTTCATGTGCGCTGGACGTCTCCAACGCACCTGCGCAGGCGTCCGCCATCATGAAACGGTCACCGTGCTGCTCGACGGCCGCATCCATGAGACCATCCAAGAAAGCAGCATCAGCGAATCGCTCACGGTCCCACTCGCAAGGGGAGTAAGAAGAATGACGCTGCTGTTGGGTTCGGCGGCAAGTAGAGGATTGATGTCAGCACCGTATGGGCCGAGCGGCGCACCGCCTGGTTCACCAGCGCTCTCTCTCAACTGAATCCCGAACCGCACGTTCAGCATCTCCACGAAGGACAGGAACAGAAGCTCCGCTCTTTGACGGCACGATTGTGCCGGCACAGCTTGGAGAAGGATAACAAACTCCGGGATCAGCGTGACGCAAAGCGACGTGGGCGTCCCTAAGCTCTCATGAAGACAAAAGGTAAGAGTGCAGGCCATGGAACGGAATTTAACTCGCCGTGAAACAAGCGTCACTCCACACATTGATAGTCCTGAATGGGCCTGCAAGGCTACGATCGTGGATCTTTTTAGTTTCACCGAATGCGCAAGCCAGACGCATTCGCTCAAAGCGCTGTTCGATCTCCTGGTAAACTTTGCCACGAAGGAGGGATTCAGTGAAGTTGCCTACGGGACGCTTAATTTCGACGCGCCGCTCCAGCTTAGCGAGTGTCCACCGCCCACAGTGGCTGTGAAGTGGCCACCCGAGTGGTGCGACCGATATTTCAAACGCAAATACCATATGATCGATCCGGTGGTCCGGCGAACACCGACGCTTTCGCGACCGTTCCTTTGGGATCGTCTCGCTGATCACTATCAACTTCAGCCCGACGAGAAACGCGTACTCGACGAGGCGAGGGACGCAGGCCTGAAGCATGGGATGAGCGTGCCACTATTTGGTCCATTGGGGCAAGTATCGGTTGCGTCCTTCGCATCACCCTTCGATGACGCTGATCCTCAGGATCGCATCGGCCATCTAAACACACTAGCCTGGCACTTTCACATCGCCTATCGCGAGATTGCTCGCCCCTCTAGCAGCGGCGGTGACAAACGGGTTGCACTTTCACAACGCGAGATCACCTGTCTGCGCTGGGTGAAAGAGGGCAAATCGTCATGGGCAATCGGGAAAATCCTAGAAATCAGCGAGAATACCGTCAATTTTCATATCAAAAACGCTATGCGAAAACTGGGGGCGAGCAGACGGACCCAAGCGGCCTTTACGGCTGATCAACTCAATCTTCTCTGAATTCGTCTAATGGAGTGACTCACCGACCGGCTAAGATGCTCCGCCATAATAAATAGCTGCCTTGGCCCCGCACGTAAGGACAGCCCCTTCGACCGGATTTCCTCTGCATGATAAGAAATTGATAACAATTTCTTGCGCAAACGCGAGCTCCGCTTGTGTTTACTTCATCATCGCTTCGACCTCTGTTTGAAAAGCTTGGCGCGCGAGGCACCTCGCGAATAGAACATGTGGCCTCACGGAAAACACGACAAGTTTAAGCGCAGTGCCGAGGGGCGGCTGAAAACCCTGAAGGGTCTAACACTCTGCAATGCGGGACTCTTCTCAGAACGGTTCAGACTCAAGCCGCTCCGGGAAACGCCGGGACTAAACACCTAGCTCGCTGCTCCGGACGAAAGAATACCGACGCGCGTCGGAGCTGCGACAGCGCCATCCAGCTACGAACGCCAAGTGACTTGCGAGATCACCTCCGTTCCCAACAGGCGCGGGCAGAATCGCACGATGCTCATAACTGAAACCTCTTGCCCTGGAGCGAAGCCGACCCAATTCCCACGTGGTCCTGATGCTCCCGCGCTCAAGATGGACCGCCGTCGCACGTCGCCTTACCAAACCGGCATCGCAGGCGAGTTGATCCTGTCACGCATGGTAATCTGCCGCCGAGGCCGGACGCGCCTCCGATTCGATCTCATTGGATGCGTCCCCGAAACCCCATTGTCCTCTCACGGGACCGCGCTTCAGAACCGTTTAATCTCGATTCCGTACTTCCTCAGCGCGTAGCCGATCTGGCGCGGCGTTAGTCCGAGCAAGCGCGCGGCTTTTGCCTGCACCCAACCAGATTTTTCCATGGCCGCAATGACCCGCTCGCGATCGGCCATCTTTGCGCCACTTACGAGAACTGTGCCGGGAGGCGCCGGCGAGGCCAGTTCGCTGCCGACGGGCGGGACCAGCGCAGCCGCTTCAGACAGCGAAGTGATCGGCTTGACCGGCACGGGCACGGTCGGTGCCGGCTGGACTGTCGCCTCCTCCGATGTACTTTTCCAGAGCATCGCGGAAAGGCACTGACCATGGCAACATGCAAAGTCATTTCTCACGATCGATGGTCCGGACGACAGGGTCGCGGTGCGCTCGATACAGTTCTCGAGCTCACGGACATTGCCTGGAAAGCCGCAGTTCATCAGCACATCGATCGCACTCGCCTCCAAGGTCAGCGCGCGGCCATTCTCGTTGTTGAAATTCCTGAGAAACTCGCCGGCCAGCAGCGGAATGTCACTGCGTCTTTCGCGCAGCGGTGGCAGCAGCAAGGGAACGACGCTGATGCGATAGTAAAGGTCCGCGCGAAACTCGCTTCTTGCTACAGCCTCTTCAAGGTTCTTGTTGGTCGCAGCGATAACTCGAACATCGACTTTGATAGTCTGGTTGCTGCCGACCCGTTCGAACTCCTGCTCCTGCAGGACGCGCAGCAACTTCGCCTGGAACGGCGCTGAGATCTCGCCTATCTCGTCAAGAAACAACGTCCCTTTGTCAGCAAGCTCGAAGCGCCCCTTGCGCAAGCTGAACGCGCCAGTAAAGGCACCCTTCTCATGACCGAACAATTCGGATTCCAGCACCGTCTCGGGGAGCGCCGCGCAATTCAGCTTAACGAACGGCCGCTTGGCGCGGGAAGATGATTCGTGAATGGCCTTGGCTACAAGTTCCTTTCCGGTACCGGATTCGCCGCGCAGCAGAACCGTGCTGTTCGATTTGGCAACGACTGCGATCTTCTCGAGCAACCCGCGCAGCGCCGGGCTGTCGCCAATGATCCCGTGGATCGGCAGCTTCTTACGCTCCCTTGGCGGCTGCCTAAGCTCGAACAATTGCTTTTGCAGACGGTCCTTCTCCGTCATCAGCCGCTCGCGGTCGCAGGCGACCAAGCGATGCAGCCTCACTGCCTGTCCCACTAGGTTGGCGATCATGGCGAGCAGCCGCGCATCATAATCGAGCCGGAGGTTCGACCTATCGTCACGGACTCGGTCGACCGTCAACGTACCCACGACTTTGGGGTCAATCCGGATCGGAACTCCGATGAACGACACCGGCATATTTTCCGAAGCCCCGAGCACTTCCAGGTCAGCTGCGCTGAACGCCGATTCCGCTGCCACGTTCTCGGCGACAAGAGGCCTGTCGGTCACAACGATCTGGTCGATTGCCTTCCGCGGCAGGCGCATCCGGTAGCGTTCGTCGCTGCCTTCGCTCCAACCGGCACCCACCGTGATGTCCGGCATCCCGTCATCGTCGAACAGTGAGACGATACCATGTCGCATCTGCACGAACGATTGCAGAAGCCCCACGACGTTGGCCAACGTGACTTCGAGCCGGCAGGGAGCGGTGAGTACCTTCGATATCTCGAAGATGCCGGTCAGCGCGCTTTCGCCCAGCGGCTCGCCCGAGAGCTCGCGCTCCGTCTCCGCGTGAGAGGCAGGTCTTTCGCGCGCGGAAGCAATATGCAGCATGAGGCGGTCTCCGTTTTCTTGATCATCCTCCCTCTCAACTTGTTCAAGTTTACGAACTTCGTTTTGCATGTCATGCTCAGTCTAGGGCTACGAGTTGACGAGATGACATAGAAGCGTAACACCTTCATGGCACGACGGTAACTCTAAGGTGCCGTGATTTCACTTTTTCGGAATGGGTGCGTGACGTAGCGTGGAACAAGAGCTTCAGAGCTGAAACTCAAGACAGCTGCGTTGCCAGCTTGCTCGATTCACAGATGTTGCCCACCATTGATCGGCACCTCGGCGCCCGTGACATAGCTTGCGGCATCCGAACATAAGAAGAAGATAACCTTGGCCACTTCGTCCGGCGTTCCCACTCTGCGCAGCGGAATGTTTGGCACGAGACGCGCTTCCGTATCGGGCGACAACATGTCCGTCCTGATCTCGCCAGGCGCGATTGCATTCACGCGAATACCATGCGGCGCGTAATCGTGGGCCATTTCGCGTGTGAGGCTCGCAAGTGCAGCTTTCGACGTCGCATAAGCGCTGCCGGCAAATGGGTGCACCCGCGAACCAGCGATCGATGTCACGTTGACAATCGACCCTGATGCGGCCCTTAACTTGTCAAATAGACCCCGCGCTAGCAGGATCGGGGCTACCAGATTCAAATGGAACACCCTCATCCAGGTTTCGGTTGACGTCGACAACGAGGTCAGCCGGTCTCCATCTGGCGTCTTCGGCGAGATGCCGGCATTGTTCACTAGCGCGTGCAAAGGTGCGCCCGCCAAACGTTCCCTCACCTCAGTGATCAAGCGCGGCAGCGCTTGATGATTGCTGAGGTCGACCTGGACATGATCCTCGCGCCCGGACCCCCACGGGCACCGCTCGCCGTCGAACGGCTGCCGCGCGCAAGAAATGATGCGCCAGCCTGCCTCCGAAAACAGCTTGGCGGTGGCATGACCGATTCCACGCGACGCCCCGGTCAGCAACATCGCCTTTTGTTCACCACGATGGACGCGGGCTTTATCGGCGTGAAAGGGACAGCTCAAATGTGTCTCAGGCAGCGGACCTGCGACTAGATCGTCATTTGGTAGATCGAAGCCCACGCCCGCGTCCCCTCCTGTAGCGCCGCTGGCAAACGCGTAGCAGGATTTGGGCCACTACGATGCACGCAAAGACGCTCCGGTTTTGCGTCCTAATGTCGCGCATGCCAAACGCTTGGCGGACTCGAGACACGGCGCGTGCGCTTTACGACAGCGATAGTGCATCGCCCACAGTCCTGAGTCTACTCTGTCTACTGTTCAGACCAACACTCAGTCGCGCTCTTGTGATCGCCGAGCCGAGGGATGTAGCGGACAAACAGCGCCCGTCACTCGTCGCTACAACGATCATTCAGGATGGCGGAGATGCCGGTCGTCTTTGTGATCCGAAACCTTACGCGACACCTCAATACGCCAGGTATCTCGCATCAAGAAGCTAGACTGAGACTAGGACGCTGAATGGGCCAGCCCGATACCGTAGTCCCGAAGTGCTGGTCAGCGCGAGCGAGTGGCCGGCGGCTGCAAAGGACCTCGCCGGCTCGACGTCGGACCATTCGATAACTTAATCCGCCAGCAGCCACGAAAGCCTTTCAGCTTCGGCCCGCGCGTGTCGAAGCCGAGGCCCGATGCCCACCTGTCTAACGCGGTGGCAGTGCGCTACGGCCACTCTTGTCGAGTTCGAGCTTCAGCGGATGTCTTCCGACCGCCGCATCTTTCTTTTCTCCAGTGCAAGGGGTCGCTGGAGTGTCGGTTTTAACAAGCAGTTGCCGCGCGGAAAAATACCGGCAGCACTGCTCGATGCAAAAAGCGGCCATCAGGTCGATGAAACGGGTTACAACTTTCATGAAGCCACGAGCTCTTGTGATGGCTCCTCAATCAAGATCAATCGGCTCGGATCGTTCAAATCAAACTCTATCACGCGCGGCGCACAGAGGCGCGCATAACGTGTGAAGGCGCTCGTCGGCGGAAAACGGATCACAGTGTCGCATCGCGCAAGGAGATACATCTCGATTAGGGCGGAAACGCCGCCCTCGGCTCCGAGTGCCGCACTATGCAAAGGCCCGGCTTGAGGCGCCTGGAAGCGCTTTGGGATCGTGAAGACATCGGGAAACAGTGCTGACACCTTCTCAAGTACGAGCGCGCTGTCCGTGCACAGGAATGCCCTGATCGGTTTTGCATGCGGCAACGCCTTCGCCTTATCAATGGCATCACAGACCTGTCGCAAGGCGCGCTCCGGATCAGCCCAGTAGGGCGCATGCCCCATAATATCTTCGCCGTTGCCGTGCCGGACGTGAATGCCGATCACGCTGTACGGGTCAAAGTGCTCACGGAAGATGGCATCGATCCGCGTCCGCACTTCGGATCGCGGCTTGATACTCTGAAAGATCTCTCGTTCGGCTTCCTCATCGCAGCGCCACATCAAGCAGGCGTCACATACGACCGTATTTGCATCGCAATCTTGCTCGCTTTGAAACAGTTGATCGAGTTCGTCGCGTTCCCGGAAAATCTGCTCATCCGGCCGATAGACGCAGTCAAAGGTCGGCCTATTCCACCATGCCGGGAAGAACGGCCCCGGAAATGAGCGCTCATTGATCTGGTCGTCGCAGATCACCCTTACACCGCCAATCTCTTGAACTGGTTCGAAGAAAACCGGAAACGCGTTGGTGAATGGTTGATCGAGATAACAGGACCCGCGCCAATCGATGACCAGGTTCCGTCCGGTCCGCTGCGCAAAACGCCAAGCTGCTGCCAACGACCACAGACAGTCGCCCAACCCGGTACGTCGTCGAGAAACAACGAAGCGATCATTTTGCGCACTATCAAGCATTTGCGTTACGTCCTGAGCAAGAGATATCATCGGAAACACCTCACATGTGATCTTGGCCGATGTTATGGTCGGCAGTTGCGCTGCTCGCGATTTGCGTCGGTAGAACTTCATGGCAGCGCTATCCTCGTAGCGGGTGCTCTCAGCGTTTTGTCTCTTGTCTCTGTTCAGAACGGTTGCGCCGATATATCCGCTTTCAGCCGAATGCCTATTGTCTCCTAATTATCTGAGAACTGGTGGAGTGCTTGACCCGCTTGAGGTGCTGCTGTTCGACGTAGTGATCACACAGCTACTCCGCGCGAGAAGCGTAGTGCCACCCTGCGAGAAATTATGGGGCAGCTCGGGCGAGGTTTCACAGATCCTGTCTCCCAGACACAACATTGCGCTCTCCGTTTTGATCATCTCAGGAAGGCCAACCGCCGCTCCACCTACGTCGCCTGTACTATCACGATCCGCCATCCAAGCGGCCCAGGCACACAGCCAAGGCAACGGCGAATTCCGCCCACGCGCCGGCCACTCTATTGGAGTACCGAGCGTCGCGCACTGATCGACCGCACCGACGCACAGCTGCTTGATATCATCATTGACCATTCCGGTGGCTCCTTCGCGCCGCCTGGACCGGTGCAGCGAGCCTGTCAATTCGTCAGCGCAGGAGGCGGCGTCGAAACAATGCTGTCGACACAAAGAAGGGCAACACCGCGTATATGCAAAGCGCACCGACATGGACGGCAACGCCGCCGCTGACCGCGCGCTCAAGCATCGCTGGGCGAATGAGATCGACCGAATGTGCGAGCGGCAGCAAGCCCGCGACGTGCTGAAAGGAACTCGGCAGCTGGCTGTTCGGAAAGACCGCACCACACAGAAACACCATGGGTGTAATGATGAGCGTCTGGTAAAATACGAAGTAGTCGTAACTTGGCGCAAGAGATATGACGACCATGGCCAGGCTGGCGAAGACGAGGCCGGTAAGGGCGACCGTCGGCATCACATACAAAACGGACGGCCAGGAAGCATAACCCAGCACGGCAGCGACTATCCCGATTGCAGTTCCGGCCAGAATGGACTTAGTGGCCGCCCAGACCAATTCGCCCAGAACAATATCGCCAAGCGTGAGCTGTGTTGATAGGATTGCTTCCCAGGTGCGATTGGCGCCCATCCGGGCAAAGGTCGCATACATGGTTTCAAAGGTCGCGGATGTCATGGCGCTGGTCGCGACCATGCCCGCCGACAAAAATGCGATGTACGAGGTTCCCTCAACGCGGCCCACGATTAGCCCGAGACCAAAGCCAAGGCCAAACAGGTTAGTTATGGGATCTGCGAGGTTGCCGAGAACCGATGCAAGCGCGACTTTCCTCCATGCCAGGAAGTTTCGACGCCATACCGCGATCCAATTGTACGCGTTAGCGGGCATCAGCGCGGCAAAACTTTCACCCATCTCTCATTTCTCCATCTCGCGTCCGGTTAGCCGCAAAAACACGTCTTCGAGATTCGGCGGCCGCTGCAGAATGCGAAGGCCCGCTCGCCCGCGCAGTTGCACACGTACCTGCTCCGGATATGGTGCATAACAGAACAGCGTCTCTCCACTCACTTCGATGTTCCGCGCGTAAGGTCTGATCAACTCAGTGAGCTCATGCGGATCACCGCCATAGATTTCGATCACATCGCATCCGATATGCTCGTCGATCAAGGCTTCCGGCTTTCCTTCGGCGATCATGCGTCCACTCTCGAGCACGCACAGCCGATTACACAGGCGTTGCGCCTCTTCCATGAAGTGAGTAGTCAAGAGGATCGTCTTGCCGCGCGAAAGCAGGACACGCAGGCGTTCCCAGATCAGGTGACGGGCGTGCGGATCAAGACCAGTCGTGGGCTCGTCCATCACGAGCAGATGCGGGTCATTGATAAGAGCACGCGCCAGCGTGAGCCGCCGCTTCATGCCACCTGACAGTGCAGCGACGCGCACGTCCGCTTTGCTTTCAAGACGCGCAAACTCCAGCAGCGAAGGTACAACCGCCTCGATCTCGCTGGCGCTCATGCCGAAGTAACGGCCGAACATCCGCAGGTTCTCTCGTACAGTGAACTCCAGTTCAAGGTTATCGAATTGCGGCACTACGCCGATGCGCATACGTGCGACGCGAGCCCGCGCAGGCACAGCCGCGTCAAGCACTGTAATCTTGCCGGCATCCGGCGAGATCATACCAAGGAGCATACGCGCGATCGTGCTCTTGCCGGCTCCATTCGGCCCGAGCAGGCCGAAGCATTCTCCGCGCGCAACCGAGAACGACAGTTCGTCGACAATGATCTTGCCGCCAAATGACTTTCGTACGCCGGAAAGGTCGATTGCCGCGGTGGACATGTTCATCTTAGGCCGACAGAAGCCGTTCAGCCGACGTTGTCTTTCCTACGAGCGTTTTGGTCCAAAGCAGACCGTCGCACCACACATGCTCGACGCGTCCCCATTGGCAGGCGGCGGCGGCATCCGGGAAGAATCCTCGTCCGTTCAGGTTGGCACTCGTATTGCAAAGCAGTGGAATGCCCGTGAGCTGCTCAAATTCGACGAGGAGCTCTGCGATTTTGTGCGGAGAGTTGCGGGCGACCGTCTGCAGCCGCGCGGAGCCATCCAGATGGACGACGGCGGGGACCTTATCGCGCCATTCCGCCCGGGTCTCGTGATCGAACAGCATATAAGGATCTGGCGTGCCGGGGCTGAAGATCTCTGGCGCCCGATCCTCCAGGCAAATCGGCGCTACCGGCCGGAAGTGCTCGCGACGCTTGATGTCGTTGAGATGATCTTTCATTGTCGCCGACGTCGCTGCCGCAAGAATGCTTCTGCCACCCAATGCGCGCGGCCCAAGCTCGGCGCGTCCCGAGAGAAATATCACGGGCTTGTTGTCGGCGAGTATGGCCGCGAGTTCTCGTAGACTGCACGGCGCAGCCTCCCATTCCGACTGAATCTCGCCGGTCTGTAGCGCCGGGCCGCTGTAGACTGACCATTCGAGTGGCCCGAACCCATTTTTCGCTGCCATCGCACCGCAGGCAGCGCCGATCGCCGAGCCGCTGTCATTTGGAAACGGCGGCACCCAGACCTCATCGAACAATCCCGTCGCGCGAAGCGCACTATTCCACTTGATATTGAGCCCACACCCCCCGGCGACACACAGGTTTCTCGCGCCCGGAAGCGACGAGTGCCGCAGCAGAACCATCGCGATTTCCCGGACAAGAAGACGCTCCAGGAACACATGAAACGACGCCAGAACGTCCTCCGCACGCTTGCCCGTCACGCGCGGCGCGCTCGCCTCAAAAAATTCGTGCACAGCCGCAAGCGACGCCTCCGCATTATTGATATCGGCGCGATAGCGACGCGCCTGCTCCGTGTCGGCCGCGAAGCGCTTTTCGTAAAGGTCCTGAAACACCGTCACGATGGATTCGTCGACAGAGCCAAGCGCGATATAGGCCATCAGCTTGCCGGCGATGCCCAAGTCCCAATTGGTGCGGTTCGGCTGCCTGTAAGGCCCGAAATGAAGGCCAGCGGCAGCATAAGCATGACCGATCATCGGAAACAGGCACGCGATGAGCCGCGCACCGCGCGGCTCGACATAGTAGAGACGTGGAAAAATACAGCCATCCCACACCAGACAAAACGCGGGTTTTCCGGCGCCGGCAAAGGGGCTGGTGCTATAAGCCGACGCGACGTGGCCCGTCACGTGGGGGTAACTCTTATAGGGAAATACCTTGCCACCGAGGATCAGGCCGTAGCCGTCGACGGAATCAAGAAGGCCCTCGGCACGCCGCTCGACATATGGCGCCCCTTTCAGCGCGATCGGAACCGCCCCACTCAGGACCTGGAATTGCGACTCAATCTCCCCATCCCAGCCATCGATGACGAACTGATCAATATCTCGAGGGTCAAGGCCGTGTTCGGCCAATGCGAGCACGACTGCATCGAGGTTATCGACGGATTGGTAGCGTGGGCTGTTGGCGCGCTTCTCTTGCTCGGTGCAAAAGACAAGCTGCCCGTCCTCGACGACGGCAATTGCGCCATCGTGTGTTAACTTAATGCCGCAGATGCGCATACGAACCCCTGACCTAATGACCCAAATTTGGTTGTTCTGACGAGTTAGTCGGCTTCCGGAACAGGACAAGCAAACAGTCTTCGTTGACCGACTCAGTGTAGCAATGCAGACGCTCGACCTCGATCAGACTCTCTTTGAAGAGAGCAATCACCGTTTCCGCGCCGGCAGCATGGCCCCAGCGTCGACACGTGGCATCACGTGCCGATCCGAACACCAGAGCGCCATTTGGTGCAAGCAGACCCGCCAGATTGCGGATGGCCGCGTGCATCTCGACGACGTCCTTGAGGTAGTAGAGAACCTCGGCTACGACGATCAGATCGAACCGCTCGGCAGTCGAGAACTGCTTAATGTCGCAGGTTCTCCACCTGATATGTGACCATCTCTTGGTCCGTTGCCGCGCCCGCTCAATCGCCTGTGGCATGACATCCACCACGGTGAGCTGTTGGCAGTGGGGCGCCAGCATTTCGGTGAATGCGCCGGCGGCACATCCGACCTCGAGTGCATGAGCAACATCCCCGTTGCAACGCGAGATCCGGAGCATTTGCACATAGCGCTCCTGCTCGAACGAATTGCTATCGAGACGCCATGGATCGTCGACAGCCAACTCGCGTTCCAGTAGCTGGTAGTTGTTGTTGTCCGGCGTCATGGGCCTTCAACCTACTTGTAGGCGCTCGATCGATCGTGACCGCAAATCTCGATCGCGGCCACACTCGATGGAAGGTGCGGACGCTCGGACTTGCGAATTGCACCGGAACTCGCCCCGCTTCTTGCAGCGCCTATTGCGGCGGTCGTGTGCGGGACCGCAGCCTTCTTCTCTGCTTCGCTTGTCACGATGACCTTGCGCGACAGCCAGTCGCTATTGCTCAATGTACAGAGCGCATAGGCCTTCAGCGGCAGCAAAAGAAAGATGTTGATGGGTGTGTGGAGCGAGAAGCCGAGAAACCGCATATCGCGAGCACGGAATGCCGCCACGCTGCAACGGACCATCGTCATTGCTGCAATCGTCAGTACTGTCCACCAGGCCACTGACCCCGCGATGACAAACTGTGTGAGTGCAGCCAGCGACGACACGGCGAGAAGCAAGGGGCCGAGATTTTGTCCGACGACATCTAGCGTCAGATAGCCATCGAGCTCGGGGAGCAGACGCAATGCCAGAAACGTGTCCCGAAAGGTACTGCGGGCCCAACGAAGTTGCTGTCGCAGATATGGCCCAAGGCTGTCGGGCACCACGGTAGCCGCGATCGCGTCGGGAACATACTCGGTTCGAAATCCAGCCTTGAGCATGAGGATCGTTAGATGACGATCCTCGCCGAAATCGCTTGGCTTTCCACGGAAGAATTGCGTTTCGTATTGATCAAGCAGCATCGCGAGCGCCGAGCGCCGATACATGGCACATGGGCCACAGCAGCACATCACCGCACCGAATCGAGCTTGGGCCGCCCGCTCCTCGTTGCAGGCCAGCCAGTATTCCATATCGATCAGCTCGGTCAGCCAGGTTTCGTTGCGATTGCTGGCCACCAATTGGCCCATGGCCGCGCCGACTTCGGGGTGCTGCATCTTCAATACAAGCTTCGTTACCACGTCAGGGGCAAGTATCGTATCCGAGTCGACGTTGAGCACCAGATCGCCGGAAGAGTTGCGTATCGCTGCAATCTGCGCCTTGCGCTTTCCGACGTTCTTGGCAAGCAAAATGACGCGAAACCTCGGATCGTTCGCATAGATTGCATGTACAGGCGCCACAAGGTCGCGATTTGCGGATCCGTCGTCGACCACGTGGACCTGCAGCATTCCAGCGTAGTCTTGGCTTGCAAGCGACGCGAGGCATTCAGAGAGTGTGTCTGGATCCTCGTTGAAACACGGCACGATGACATCTACGCTGGGCAGAGCCACCTCGGCTTGTCCTAGATCGTCGTGCAGCTGCGAGGTATTGGCCGGCTGAGCGTAAAGCGCTTGCGCGCTCTTGTAGACGGTCGAGAGCAGCGCATAAGACGAAACGGCGACAGCGCTGGTTGTAGCGAGCAGGTCCATTGGGTGCCAATTTTTTCAGTGAAGTTGAGGAAGCGGATGGATTTCGAATCCGCGCAGCTGGAGTGCCGGAATCAGATATGACAGCGCCCTCACCGTCTGATCGCGCGATGTGGCATCCGTGCACGATATCGCCTCATCCGGAGGATATCCGTCGTGCAGGAGCACAATTGCACCCGGGCGAACGGCCGCCATCACTGAGTTCACGATGCTATCGACCCCGGGGCGCGACCAATCTCTTGGATCGACCGACCAATGCACAGCTGCGAGCCCTGCCTTGGCTGACGTAGCAAGCACGTCTTCGGTCCATATGCCGTAGGGGGCCCGCATGTGCCTGGGCAACGCCTGCGGACATGCCAATCGAATGGCCCTGCTCGCCGTGAGCACCTCATTGTGTACCTCCGCCGGTTCGCATCTGGACAGATCCGGATGCGTCATCGTGTGGTTTGCAACTTCGTGCCCTTCGGCGATCATTCGCCGAATGAGTTCAGGCTGGTCGGCCGCGTACGTGCCGATAACGAAGAACGTCGCCGGCACCCGATGATGGGTCAGCAAATCGAGGACGTATGGCGTGCAGAATGGGTTGGGCCCATCGTCGAAGGTCAAGTAGACCGAGCGACTTCCGTTGACGCCACCGTAGTCGCACCGCGCAGCAGATTGGCGGATGAGTTCGTTCACAGCTCGGGCCCGTTCCGATCGATAACCGTTCCAGCCGGCCACTCGCCGATTGAGCGTCCAACCGGGAACACCACCACGAGCACGTCTTCGACGCGGATCGGCGACAAATTGGGGTAGACATCTGGCTGGGTGGAACGGACACGAACGCCAGACATGAGGGTTGCTAATCCCTGCCTTCCGACCAGCCTGGTAAAATGCTTCTCAAGCGCGGGCCGGACCGTGCCAAAACCGAATGGCACCCCTAACTCATGCAGCACAGGATACATCACGCGCATCGAGTGGCTGATTCCAAGCCCCTCAAGATCGGGACGCACGGCATATAGTCCAAGTTCGGCCACGAGAAGGTCGATGCCATCTATCTTGATGAAGCGGCGTAGTAGACCGACATGAGCCGCAACGCCGCGCGCGTCGTGACCGATGATCCGGACTTCAGGCCTTGCACCGGCCCAACTCCGATTGCCTTCGAACGGCTGCGCATTGAACGCACCGGTCGGCCCGTAACTCTTACGGAAGAAGTCGGCAAGCTCGGTATGATCGGCGAGCTGCAGCTCGTTTTCCCAGCGGCGGCTCCACTGCACTTGAGTGCGCGCGGAAGGCGCTTCCGCAGTCCTGGATGCGGCAATATTCATGGCGGACTTCCCTGCGCCAGTGGCGGTGAGAGCGGAGAGCTCATCGATGGCGCGCCCAGCTGGCGCCAGATCAAGTTCGGTCCTATGCATCTTCGACACGCCTTGTACTGCGATGGATAGGCGCGCCATTTGGTCAGCCGCCGCAACTATTTGGCATCCGCAATCTGCGCACGCCGATTGGTCGCGACACTAAGGTGAGGCTGAGCGGGCCCTCAAGTGTACGCGGGTAAACCGCCGATATGGAAAGGGTTGGAACACACATACGAAGGTTTAGCGGGACCTGCCTACGATCGCAGCGCGTGCTTGTCGCACAGGGAAACGGCGCAACTGGCGCAACTCGCATGTGGCAGCAACACCCACTGCTCACGCCGATTCGGCGGCCACTCGCACGTCCAGGAGTTCTTCTTCGAGCTCGCGTGCGACCAGCAGCCATCGTGGTATGCCTAATTCATTTTCCAAACTGATGTTTGCTATCCAACATTCCGCAATTTGGTAAAATCGATTGTTTCGATAGAACACATCCATACGATGGATAGACTCACAAATGCGGTTCAAGGGACTTGATCTAAATCTTCTCGTTGCGCTCGATGCTCTAATGACCGAGCGCAACCTCACAGCGGCGGCGCGCAACATTAATCTGAGCCAGCCCGCTATGAGCGCCGCGATCGCGCGGCTGCGCAGCTACTTTCGCGATGAATTGTTTACGATGAGAGGTCGCGAGCTCGTCCCGACGCCCGGCGCTGAGGGGCTTGCAGGCCCCGTTCGCGAGGCCCTGCTGCACATCCAACTCTCGATCATCTCTCGTGAAGCGTTCGACCCGGCTCAGTCGAGCCGACGCTTCAGAGTCATTCTCTCTGATTTCATGACAATCGTGTTTTTTCGGAGGATTGTCGATCGTATCGCGCAGGAGGCGCCTACAGTGCGCTTCGAATTGCTGCCAGTTTCCGATGAGCCTGGTGAGTTGCTCCGCCGCGGCGAGGTCGACTTTCTCATTCTGCCGGAACTGTTCATGTCGAGTGCGCATCCGAAGGCGACGCTATTCGATGAGACCCTCGTGTGCGTGGGATGCCGCACGAACAAGCAGCTATCGCGGCCACTTACTTTCGAGAAATACAATTCTATGGGGCACGTTGCTGCCAAGTTCGGACGGGCGCTGAGGCCCAACCTCGAAGAATGGTTTTTGCTCGAGCACGGCTTGAAAAGACGGATCGAGGTCGTTGTGCAGGGCTTCAGCCTTATTCCGCCCATATTGCTGGATACGGGCCGTATAGGGACAATGCCGTTACGTCTTGCCAGACATTTCGAAAAGCGAATGCCCTTACGGATCGTGGAGCCACCGCTTCCCCTGCCTTCATTCACCGAGGCAGTGCAGTGGCCTGCATTCCACAATACCGATCCGGCGAGCATTTGGATGCGGCGGATCTTGCTGGAGGAGGCATCCAACATGGCATCTGGGCATCGGGAACCCACAGCGCGCAGGCGCGGCTAGCTTCGCCACAAGCCGCCCCCCGGCAGTAGAACAACCCCTACCCGATCATCGGCGGGCTGGCCGGCTGTCTCATTTCAGCGTCGCGTACAGCCACGCTGCAAAATGCGCGCGTGCGCCGGCAATGGACTGCCGGCTCGCGCACGTAATGATCTCGCAAAATGTTGTTTACTACGCCTGTCCTGCGGGCACGATCCGGCACCGTCGCGGAAGGACTCACGTCCTCGGATACAATGATATTTGATGGGGCCAATTTAACTGCTTGAATCCGACACTGCGTCAGGTTGTAGTTTCGTCTCCTGACTAACGCTGCGCTGGTGGACGTCGATGGGTCGCATCGGGCGAACTCACGAATATACGCGATAGGCACGGCACTTCGGCTGGCAACTCGACCGGGCCGAGTTGCCAGTGTGGCCCAGGATCGACGGAGCTCGATCAGGTTGGCGCCCGACGGGTCCAGAGGTAGGTCGGAGCCCGGTCGCCCTGCCGGACATTCTGCGATGATCCGCGAGCTTTCTTTTCGCGATCGCGCCAGAGGAACGAAGTTGATTCGGGCGAGCCAGTGCTGCCGCTTCAGATGCAGCCATTGCCGCTCATTGTATGCACTGTAAAGACGATCGCGTCGGATAGTTGGATATGCGTTTCAAAGGCCTGGATCTGAATCTTCTCGTTGCCCTCGATGCTCTTATGACTGAGCGCAGTCTTACCGCAGCAGCACGCAAGATCAACCTCAGCCAGCCGGCCATGAGCGCAGCCGTTGCTCGGCTGCGCTCCTACTTTCGCGATGAGATGTTTGCGATGAGGGGC
The DNA here is from genome assembly GCF_054063355.1 of Bradyrhizobium sp. USDA 4502. Taxonomy (NCBI): domain Bacteria; kingdom Pseudomonadati; phylum Pseudomonadota; class Alphaproteobacteria; order Hyphomicrobiales; family Nitrobacteraceae; genus Bradyrhizobium; species Bradyrhizobium sp. USDA 4502. The sequence goes on along the minus strand of NZ_JBSSGF010000001.1, from coordinate 605,002 downwards.
CGGGAACTTGTCCCTACCGCACGCGCAGAAGGACTGGCGGGTCCCCGTTCGCGAGGCTCTGATGCACATCCAACTGTCCATCATCGCTCGCGACGCGTTCAATCCGGCGCAATCGACGCGGCGATTCAGGATCGGTCTTTCTGACTTCATAACGGTCGTATTCTTCCGACATGTCGTAGAGCGCGTCGCACGAGAGGCACCCGCCGTCAGCTTCGAACTGGTGGCGCTCACGGATGAGCACGATGAGCTTCTTCGGCGTGGCGAGGTTGATTTTGTTATCCTGCCTGAACTATTCATGTCTAGCGCGCACCCACGGATAGCCCTGTTCGAGGATAGGCTGGTGTGTGTGGGCTGCAGCACGAACGGGCAGCTGCAGCGACGGCTTACATTTGATCGATATATGTCAATGAGCCACGTTGCGGTTAAGGTCGGAGTTGCGCGCAAACCTCCCATCGAGGAGTGCTTTTTGCTCGATCGCGGCCTCAACCGGCGCATCGACGTTCTCGTGCAGAACTACGGCACGATTCCGCCCATGCTGGAGGGCACGAGCCGCATAGGGACCATGCCATTCAGGCTCGTTAAGCATTTCGAAAGGATGGTGCCTCTTCGGATTGCCGAGCTTCCGCAGTCATTCCCCTCCTTCACCGAGGCGGTCCAATGGCCAGTCCTTCACAATAGCGATCCGGAGAGCATCTGGATGCGAGAGATATTGTTGCAGGAGGCGGCACGCATGACATCTGTACCTGACGAGTGCTCCATGATCTCCGCTTCGGGACAAGCGGATACTGACAGAAGCTTGGCGAGAGCTGCCTCGCGTCCATCGTAAGGACCCTTTGCAGGCTACGCGAATCTCCGCCTGCATGTTTCGACAGCTGAATTTTAGACTACTCTACCGACGCTCATTCTTTGCTCATGAACGTCCCGCGGCTTCGCTGCCTCAGCCGCCAACACGACGCTGTTGTGAGACTCTCACCTGAGGATCGCCATCGACATGCGGGCGACGGCTCAAGCCGCCTGTCGCGTGGTTTTAGAGGGCCGCGCATCAGAGACGAAGCAACACACGGCTGATGCTCACTTGAGCCAGGCCCTACACAACACTGCCTCGCCCAGCAGCCATATATAGATGAGTAAGATCAGCTCGGAGCTCGCCGTCCACTCTCAGAGCTAGTAGGGCTCCTCACGGCCGCAGCCGATTCGCTTTCGCCGAGCCGCACAGCCCTCACACCGATCCGTTACGGAGGTGGCGGGACTCGCTCGTGCGATTCTGCAGAACACCGCGCACCTGTGTTGCCTTGTCGCATCACCTTAAAGTGCATCGCACCTTCATCGCTTTGCGTCGCCAGTCTGACTTCTTTTGGCCCTACCGCGGCCAAACGTCTTGACGACGTGCGCTGCCTTGGCGCAATGACAACAAGGAGCTGATCGTTGGAACAGTACAGAGGCGTATTCGATCCGGAAGAACTTTCTGTCTTAGGAAGCCTCTTTGACGGCGCAATCACCGCGTTACCGCCATCGATGCGAACTTCTGAAAATCGCACAGCCGTTGCCAAACTCATCTTGGAGCGTGCAGAGATCGGCGAGTCTGGACTGGCACGCCTGATGAACTTGTTGATCACCATTTCCCCTCAGGGTTGATCGCCAGCCATTCTGAGGATAGTCACCATCTCTTACGCTGGAATAGAAGACGATCCAGCTAGAGCTTTGAAATAGCTTGAATCACACGTGACGTCAGGTTGTAGGCTTTGAAATTGAACAACATGAGCAAAGCTACACCACGTAGGCGTCGATGGCGCATTGGCGAACTTGCAGAGGCGACCGGAGTGACGGTACGCACGCTGCATCATTATGAGCATACGGGACTCTTAGCCGCATCAGAACGCACTGACGGCGGTCACCGGATGTACGATCGCGAAAGCGTTCAACGGGTTCATCAGATTCGAGCGCTACGTGAGCTTGGCTTCTCCCTCCACGAAATCCGGAAGGCTATGGAGGGCACGACTTCACTGATTGATCTCCTACGCAAACATTTGGAGCGGATCGAACTTCAAGTCGCTCGAGCAACCCTGTTGCGAGATCGTTTACGTGACATGACCACGGACAGTGAGATCCAGGTGAGTGTAGACGAGCTGCCTGCCACCTTGGTAGCCATGTCTCGGGTTGAGACGCGTAACCAAACCTCGCGATGCACCTGTAAGCTGGTCGCCGAGCGCGACGAGCGGTGGCGGCGGATTCGCGACGAGCTGCGCGATTGTATGGATAGAGGCGAACATCCCTGTGGTGAGCGAGCAAAGGCTGTCGCAGTTGCAGCGCGGTTGCTAATCGGCGAAATCGCCGGAGCTGATTCACGCGTTTCGACGATCCTCAAGGTCCTTGCGCGGTTGAGCGCCCCGCGCAGTCTGGCGGGTTGGGATCCCAGTCTCATGCAGTATCTCGATCTCGCCCTTGCCGGCTTGGAAGATCAGCCGTACTGACGGCATGGCCCAGGCACGCGCGGAATTGTCCCTTGGTCTTGGCCATCTAGATGAGAGCCGTTGACGCCTCGTACACCAGCTCGAGGCGCGACGGCCGAGTGCGTGGCTCAACCGAACAGATCTTCCCGCCTGGCCCCCCCGAGCCTCCCGCCGCCGCCATGGTCAGACGCATCCTCAAAAAGCGCTTGAACCGCACGTAACGTCACATTGTAAGCTCTGGTTGCGGTGTGGCCGAGCTGACGTGCACGAGTTCGCTCAGCAACCGCATCGACGTCCGGAGACAAGTCGGACCGCCAACGCAGGCGGCTCACTTCAGGTGAACATTGGAGCTCTACAATGTTGGGTAGGCGCCACGCTTTGGCTGCAAGTGCAGCGCTGCTTTTCAGCGCTCTTGCCTCGACCACGCGCGCCTCCGACGTCAATATTGCGGTGGCTGGTCCGATGAGCGGAAGCAGCGCTGCGTTTGGCGCACAAATGCGCGATGGCACGGCTGCCGCCGTCGAGGCATTGAACGCATCGGGCCAACTTCCAGATAGCAAGCTGATATTGACTGTCGTCGACGACGCATGTGACCCCAAGCAAGCCGTCGCAGTGGCGAACAAGCTTTCAGCAGAGCGCGTGCGGCTGGTCGTTGGTCATTTTTGTTCTTCTTCGTCGATTCCAGCCTCCGACGTCTACGACGAAGCGGGCATTCTTCAAATGTCACCTGGTTCGACAAATCCTAGGCTGACGGAGCGTGGTCTTAAGACGGTATTTCGAATCTGCGGCCGCGACGACCAACAGGGCCTCGTTGCAGCAGAGTACATTCGCAAAAACTACCATAACGAGACAATCGCAGTGCTCGATGACAAGAGCACGGCAGGCAAGGGCATTGCCGACGTGGTCGCGGCACAGCTTCAGAGGTCAGGTGAGACCGTCATTCGACAAAGCTATGTGGCGGGTGAAAAGGACTATGCTGCGCTGGTCTCGAGGATGAAGAACGGGGGGGTGCGGCTCGTCTATATCGGCGGATATCATACCGAAGTTGGACTGATCGTACGCCAAGCGTCAGAAGCGGGTGCGGGCCTCACCATCATGGCGAACGATCCGCTGATGACCTCTGAATTCTGGGCCATTACCAGCAGTGCCGGAAATGGCACGTTGTTCACCTTCATGGACGACCCCACCAAGAATGCCAACGCGGCCGGCATCACGGCCAGACTTAAAGCTGCCAACCTCTCCGCCGAGGGCTACACGCTTTACGCCTATGCAGCCGTCCAAGCATGGGCAGAGGGGGTGAAGCGGGCCGGCTCGTTCGATGCTCGACGGGTCGCCGACGCCCTTCGTTCGCGCCCGACCGATACCGTAGTCGGCCCAGTTCTGTTTGATTCCAAGGGAGACAACGCGGCTCCTGGGTTTCTCGTTTACCGGTGGCGCGACGGGCATGTCGAAGCTGTTGAGCAGAACTGATCGGGGCGATGCGTAGCCTCCCACAATTCACCCGAGGACACAGATGATGAGACACCCTGACGACCTTAGTGCAGCGATACTCGGGTGCTCTCTTATACTCGCGGCCTTCGGAGCATTTTTTGCGCTCGCTGCGGCTCTCGCACAGCTGCCTGACGTCGATCCGCAGGCAGATGAGTTACGACAGATGATAGACAAATAGTACCCGTGCCAACCTTCAGCGTTGCTACTCGACCTTGCCAAGCTAGTCTCGATCAGTTCGATGCTTGCCCCCTTTGGTTCGCCGGATCTTTCTCAAATAATCCTTCCATGCCTTCTGCAGCGGCTAGGCGAATGGCGGTTCAGTCACAGAACTTAGCCATGAAATTCGATTTGCAGCGACAATTTGCGCGATTGAGCGCACATGCTGACAAATGCACTTGCGCGCTCCAAACTATGGCCATTGCCGGGCCGTGCGAAACACCGCGAACTGCGCACAAGACGACCAATTGGCGTTCCAGCCAACCCACTCTCCACGCGACGCGCGCCAAACTTGTCTTCAATGAGAACTCATTGTCGCTATCCGCCGGCTTAGTCGAAGGCTTGTTGCTACCCTTGCACAGCAATGCTGTTCTGCAAGGAAAGGATCTACCTGGGGGCGAGCCGCCGCCAAGCCGCCCGGCGCCACGTACAAATCGGCGCTATTTACACGATACAGAATATTTTCAACGTCGGTGTGATCCGCCAAGCTATCGGTGTCTGCATCTTTGGGCTCCGCTTTGCCAAGGACAACCTTCGGCCTATCCGGCCTGAAAGACGGGAAGTTGCAGCAGACTTCATTGAGCTCGAACCTTCTGGAGTACCTTCCGACCCAGGTTTCGCCCTGGCGCGCGGCAGATGACCTCTTATTGGGCATTTGCTCCAGCTGGCGAGCAACTCTTGCCGCAACAAGGGCGGACAGATGAAGCGATCAAGATTCACCGAAGAGCAGATTATCGCGATATTGAAGGAGCATGAGGCTGGTGCGAAGGCGGCCGACGTAGCTCGCAGGCACAGGACCTCTGAAGCGGAGATCTACAATTGGAAAGCCAAGTTTGGCGGCATGGACATTTCTGCGGCCAAGCGATTGAACGCCCTGGAAGAGGAGAACGCGAAGCTAAAGATGCTACTGGTCGAGCACATGCTCGGTGTGGCGGCGCTCCGCGAGCTTCTGCCAAAGTAGTGATCAGGACTGCAGATCCTCATGGGACCCAATCACCTCGTGCTAGCCCAGCCACCATACCCCAATGAGCGGATCAAGAGCAGTCAAATACCGGGCAAGCCGTCTTTGAGCGCCGCGGCACCAGGCAACCCAGGACTCCTGGTCCAAAAACGGAGATGATCAAGTGAAAAGCAGCCCTCCTTCAAAACTAACGTGCGGAATCTTTGACCATTTGGACGACGACGGCCGCGATGTCGCGCGACAATACGAAGATCGCCTCAAATTGGCGGAGGTGTGCGATTCCCTGGGCTTCTACGCGTATCATCTGGCCGAGCACCATTGCACACCACATGCTAGAGGGCCGTCACCAAATCTTTTTTTATCTAGCGTCGCGCAGCGCACTCAGAGACTGCGCGTTGGGCCGCTGGTCCTGTTGCTCAATCTCTATCATCCCTTGCGCGCATTCGAAGAGATCTGCATGCTTGACCAATTGAGCGGCGGCAGACTTGAGCTCGGCATCGGACGCGGTTCGCTGCCGACTGAATGGGGCTATTTCGGCGTCAGCGCGGACGCGGCGCCAGAGCGTTATGAGGAGGCCAGCGAAATCCTGAATGCCGCGCTGAAGGGGCACACGCTATCCTATCACGGACGCTTCTTTGAGCTGAGCGAAATACCTTTGACCATGAGGCCTCATCAGCATCCACATCCGCCGACCTGGATCACGAGCAATCGGACGGAGTCGGCAGAGTGGGCTGCTGCAAATGGCGCCAATCTGGCGTGCCTGGGCCGCTCCTCAGCGGTCCGAAACATTACGGATGCGTTCCGCTCCCAGCGGGCGCGCATTGCGCCAACGGACGATCGGGAGCCGTTTCTTGGTTTGCTCCGCATGGTCGTGATCGCGCAGTCTGACCGAGATGCCCATGTAGCGGCGGAATTGGCTTACCAGCGATGGCTGGAGAGCTTCAAGTTCGTTTACGAGCTGAACGCCATTCCGACGCCACCCACCCTACCGCTGACCTTCGATGCAGCGCTCGATAGCGAATTATGCGTCGTCGGAACGCCAGCTTCCGTCCGACGACTCCTTCTTAGCCAGATGGAGGAGGCAGGTGCCAACTACCTACTTTGCCAGCTTGCCTTCGGGAACCTTCCGTTGGAAGCTTCTCTATACACCGCAACCACAATCAGATCTGAAATCATCGCTGGCTTTGGCTGACAATCACTATCCGATCTTGCCACCTCAAAGGAGCTGCGCGACAACGTTTATCTATGATCGGCCGTCCTGCAGAACGGGCGAATTCAGATCTCCTGCCTTACTCAGCAGGAGGTCCGCAGACCCATGAGGACACGGTCGCATCGATCACCCGCCATGGCGGCCGGTCTGCCGGTGTCGTCGAGGTGACGTGAACTGGCTCGGCATGACAAGCCGGCTCGATTCGCATGCGGTTGGCATTGTGCGTCATCGAAGAACAGATCCGCCACGATCGAGTATGCTATCCGCCGGTTGGATGCGTCCCATCAAAACTTTCGATTTTACCGGTTTTAACCAAATGTCCCATAGTCGATCGCAGATTTCCGGAAAACATCCTTCGCGAACCACGTGTGACAATGGAACCATTTTGCTTTGAGCATGGTTGCAGGGCAACTCCACCCGCCCGTGTCTGCCCCAACGATCCCTCCCTAGCCCGCAAACCCCGGCACGCGCCGCCCACGTTTGGTTGGATGGCAGATCGCAACGTCACGCGAGCAACCTACCGCTTAGTCGCTAACCTAATTGTCATCATGCTAAAGGCGCCCGAGAAGATCAGCTCTCACGAACTCTTATTGGCTAGGGTCCATGCGTGCGCCGGCTAGAATTCCAATAGGCGACCTGCTCTCGCAGCCAAGGCGAACCGGACCTATCGCCTCGACCCTCCTGCCCGCGCGATCAACCTGGCGCTGTGACGGCTCGCAGACGATACAGGGCCGTCAGCGATCTGACTGCCGGATTTGCAAGGCATATTTTCTCAGGCCACGACGAAGCACGGCAGTCGATGTGTGTGGCAGGACCGGCCACACAGTATCACTGCGCGCTCCCCTAAGTCGTCGTCGTGGGGGATCCTTACTGGGCTCGCCGGCTCAGTGCTGCTCGTCGCCGGCAACCCTCACTCGCGTCCTGCAAACTTGTACCGTGGTCATCTCATTTTATGCACCGCCCTCGACCGACTGCAGCAGGGTACAGCTTTCTGCAGCCGCAACTCGTTCTAGCCATGCGCCTGCAGCCCCGCTAACGGGACAAACGACGCATTCTCTTTACTCTGCCTAGCGCGCTTTTCATTACTCTGGAGCAACACCATGGAACTTGATCCTTCCAATTCACGCATAGAAGACCTGACGCACCGCATCGACCTGCAACTTGACATCGTGGCCGCCCTCGTCGGCGAGGACGGTAACGGGTTCGAGGCGGTCAGACTGCTCAATGCACACACAAACGAAATGATAAATGCGGAGCTAGCGCTCGGTCAGCTCGCCGATGCGAGGGCCAGCGGCTGCAATGGCGACGGGCAGGCGGCGCGGATACTCCGAGACCGCGGCGTCTATCATCCAGAAGACCTCCAAATTTTGGGACGCCTTTTCGATCAAGCGGTGGCGGCCTTACCTGAGGCTCTGCGCACCCCTGCCAACCAGTTGAAGATCGCCACCCTGATTCTCTCCCGTGCAGCGGAGTGAGATTCTATTTCGAGTTTTCCGTCGGTTGACGGCGCGATCAGGGTCTGATCAGAGTTGGGGCACGGCGTGCTGCGGTTTAACGTACCCAGCACCGCAGCAAGCCTCAGATTGAATTTACGTATCGTCGCGCGGAGCGCGTCGCCTCCACTGCTTTTTCCGTTTGCCACCGGATTCGAACCGATCCCGTCGCACTAAGCGATCTTGCGCGGGAGAGGACCCGTTTGCCCCTCGATCTCAACTGGGCTTTTCCTGTATCAAGTACTTCATGGCTATGTATTCTGTATGCCGCAGCCAACCCGACGGCGGATAGCGAATGAACGCAACGCATGTGGTGACGTGCGGGCAAGGCCTTCTCGTCCGATCGAGTGTTTGACGCTTGGCTCAATGGTTTGGCACTCACTTTGCGGCGGCATTGACCCTTACCCCACGATCTACACTCCACGACGTCTTGCAGGGCGACACGAACCAGATCATCACAATTGCCCTGCACCTCGTCACCACTTCTCTACTGCATTCCACAAGACGCACACTTCAAACCATCGGTTACGCGCAGGGATTGAACAGCAGAACGACGGCCACGCCGCCGACATATGTCACAAAGCGAACAAATCCTGTCCGGAATGCGTCCCGCACTTAGAAGATGACATCGTACAAAACGGGTAATGTACCAAACGGACAGCACTTGGCTTCGACCCTTCTTAGCTCGAGGTTGCGCATGCGGTGAACGGTCTTTCCTCAGCTTCGACTGTAGCGTCGTTTGGTCCGGACCGATTTTCTGATTTCTTCGAGCCACTACTGACAGCAGGCAATGCGGTAATCAGCAGAGAAGCGCGCGACAACGCATACTTGCCGTCAAATGATTCAGAATCATTCGAATTGAAGCGCGCACCACCACGTTCGGTCATCCGCGCTTCAACAAGCATCTATATAAATTCGCTCGCAGCGCCGAGATCAGCTCGACACGGGCGAGCGCGCCTACGGATCCGACCTCTTGACAGCTGGATAGATCACGGGCGCTCGGTGTTTTGAACAAATTACTTCTTTGTATTCAGGATATCGCAGGAGTTTGAGATGGCTCAGATATCATCCGAGCAAGTGCAGGCGCCAGAGGTTCTCGTAAGCACCGCATTTGATAAGGCGTGGCGCTTTGTCGAGAAAGATCCGCTCCTGGCGCACAATCACAAGGCAGTGCTTCATAGTCGCTTGCGAGCCTCCCTGGAGTGCTCGATAAGAAACGGTGAACGGAATGCCTTGCATCTGGCAAACGAGGCGATACGCAACTTGCGCGCAGAATTGGCATTTTCGACCAAACAGTAGGGTAGCTCCCACCACTATAGGAACGATGGGCTACGTGACAGCTCTCCTTCATCGAAGCGCCATGTGAGCAATCTCAATATATCGTGGTCGAAGTCCTCCTCCAGACCATTCTGCTTCGCTGAACCGCGCCCTCGACTAAAGCTGCCGGTACAAAGCTCCTGACGCTACGATACCAGTCAGCCGGGCCATGATCGTAGACCGCCGACAGCAAGATGAGTTCGTCGTCCCCGGGAATGCTTTATCAGCAGGACCTAAATTTCGACGAAATGCTTGAACAGCGATCCGCCTGTAAGTTGTGTGCAGCTTGCGCTTCGAAGCTGAGTGATGCGGATTAGGCACGTCAGACGGGCGGCATCGCATCGCAGGCCATCATCAGCAGAAGGGAGACGCTGGGCGATTCGTGGCTTTCAGTTCATTCAGCACTGCTTGGTCCGCAAATGCCTTCTCGCTGTTTGCGCCTCACCGATCGGAGCATCCTGGTCAGGTCTACGCACTACGACGGTTGCACGCTCAACAATCTGACGCGGCGTTCGATTTAACTCATTTCTTCCGAAACAATGTGGTGCTGCAGTTACAGCAATTCGCGATGATCTTGTTAAGACGCATCGCGCCGGGCGGCATCAAAAGGAACGACACTCGAATGAAGAATTTGCTGGTTCTGACTGCAAGCATCGGCGCACTCACTGCGGCCGCTCCCGCATTCAGCGCGGACTTCGCCGCGCAGCCCGTCAACATCAAGGCGGCACCGCAGCCGGTCGTAGCCACAATCAACGACTGGACCGGCTACTATATCGGTATCAATGGCGGCTGGGGATCGAGCCACAATTGCTGGGACTTCAACGGCATCACTCCCGAGGGTTGCCATAATTCGACTGGTGCTACCGTTGGCGGCCAGATCGGCTATCGCTGGCAGATCTTCAAAACGGTCTACGGCATTGAAGGTCAAGGCAACTGGGCTGACTTCAGCGGCTCCAATGTCAGCACCGCCTTCCCGGCAGACATCATTGGCACCAAGACAGATGCTTTCGGCTTGATGACCGGCCATGTCGGCTATGCGTTCGACCCCGTGCTGCTCTACGTCAAGGGCGGTGCTGCAGTGACCAGCAACACTTATCACGTCAACTCAGTGGCTACTGCGACCGAAATTGCCAGAAACAACGATGTGCGTTGGGGTGGCGCCCTCGGTGCCGGGATCGAAGTCAGCCTCACTCCGAGTTGGTCGGCTGGCGTCGAGTATGACCATTTGTTCATGCAAGGCAGCAACGTAACCTTTCCAACAGCGGTAGGCGGTGATCGCGTCCACCAGGACATCGATCTCGTCACAGCGCGGCTCAATTACAAATTCGGCCCGGCGTTTGGTCGATAGCAACCTCCACGCGCTTGCGGTAAATCGTGAGCCCCGACCGTCGGTCGGGGTTCTTTCTTCAAGCGCTCGTGTCACATCCGCCGATACCTCGCGATGTCCGACTCGAGCAGTCCGAGCCAGATCATCGGCCGGATGGCCCCTGGTTACTGGAACTCCGGGCCTGGCGGTCCAAGTCACGATCCGACACTTCGATGGTTATCGAGCTTCATAATCTGACGCTGGGTCTTAGCGTCGTGCGTGCAATTCCGATAAATATTGTCCAGCTTTAGACTTGCCGGAAGCTGCGACAACAATTCTGATAGCCGCCGGTGCTTGCTCAAACGAGTTGGGATTTCAAAGAACATTGAGGCGTATTGCCAGAACGATCGCTTGGATCCGGCTAGTGGCGCCAAGCTTTCGCATCGCATTCTTGATATGAAAATTGACTGTATTCTCGCTGATTTCCAGGATCATCCCGATTTCCCATGACGATTTTCCTTCCGCCACCCATCGCATGCAGCTGATCTCCCGCTGCGACAGTGCCACTTTTTTATCACCGCCATCGTTGCAGGGACGTGCGATCTCACCATACGCGGTGTGAAAGTGCCAGGCCAATGCATTGAGATGACCGATGCGATCCTGAGGATCAGCGTCGTCCGACGGAGATGCAAACGACACTACAGATACTCGGCCTAGCGGCCCAAACAACGGCACGCTCATGCCATGCTTCAGGCCCGCCTCTCTGGCTTCGTCCAGTACGCGTCTCTCGTCAGGTTGAAGTCGATAGTGGTCGGCCAGTTGATCCCATAAAAACGGCCTAGAAAGCATTGGCGTCCGCCGGACCACCGGATCGATGGTGTGGTACTTGCGTTTGAAGTACCGGTCGCACCAGTCTGACGGCCATTTCACGGCCACGGTCGGGGGTGGATACTCCGCCAGGCGAAGGGGCTCGACGAAGTTGAGGGCGCCGTAGGCAACTTCACTGAAGCCCTCCTCCGTGGCGCAGCTGACAAGTAGCTCGAATAGCGCTCTGAGCGAATGCGTCTGTTTTGCGCATTCAGTAAAGCTAAACAGGTCCATAGCGGGCGGCTCAGGACGACTATCCCGGTCGGTGTCGCGGCTTCCAATTGCGCTTGTTTCAGGTAGAGCCAAGTTCAATTCCATGCCCTGAATTCCTGGGTTTGCTCTTTGTAAAGTCTGGAGCGCATGCTGCCGAAGGAGTCATCCCGAATTCGATGCCCTACACCAACTGCGATGACGTGATCGTCCCCCGCCAAACAGCTAAGGTGCGGCCTATCCTTCGTTCGAGGCCGAACTGCACGACGCTCACCGTAGCGTTCACCTCATTCAATATGATCTACCCGGCTCGCAGGCGACGCGCTGCCGAGATTGAAGATCGCGGCGGGGACGGCCATGTTGATGGTCTGCGTTCGCGAGGCACAATTGACCTACTGATGCCGCCAGGGACGGAAAGTAAGAGCTCTGGTTTGGCGGGCGTGCGCGCGCTACGGCTTGAAGTCGGTCAGGCGGCTCTCCTAACGATTCAGTCGGCGGTACGAGCCACCCAGGCCGGCCCGCTGCGACATCAGCATAGATCCGATTCGATTGTGCAAGAGCGATGTCCAGCTCAAGTGAGGCTTCGCTGCCGCTTGAGCGCGAGCTCGGGCAGACCCTAGATGCTGAACTTCGCGAGCCAGGTGAGCTAGAGCACGCAACCCCGCTCGCGGGTGCTCGCTTCGACCTGCGTGGCGTCCCCGTCGATGCACTGCTCGCCGACGCAGAAGACAACGGCATCATTTTTCCTCCCCGTCTTGCGAGTCGGCATCGCTTTTCCTTGGCTGGTCCTTCGCCTGTCCACAACGTCGAGGGTTCGGGCGATGAGCAACACGCAGCAGCCGTCGCAAAAGGAAATTTGCTAGCATCAGCCGACGGCCTCTGAGAGGCTTGGTCGCGTAGGGTCGGCGCGAATAGATCGAAGGGACAAATAGCAACCGCGTCAGGGGCGCAACGGGAGATACGCGAAGCCACAAGAGCTGCTTGACGCAGCGGACACTTTGCATGCGCATCTCCAAAGGCGGGAGAGGACCTGGTGTGGGACCAGCAAGTGCCATACCAACATTTGGTTTTCAGAAACCGGCCGCGGAATCAATGACTTGAAAGAGTGGGCAGCTCTCCTTATCGCGCATTGAAGCAATCATGACATCGGGAGGACATCCGACAGACCATTTGCGCGAGCCCCGGCACCAGTTGACCTCATCAAGGAAAATATAGCTCGCACGGCAGCCGCTCCGAGACGCTCTTGGCTTCAACCCGTCAATACGCTCAGCCCAGCGTCAACATTCTGGTGGAAAACACGGCGAGTGGCCGATCAGAGATGACGAAAAAGCAGGTCAGATGACGACCTGGCAGGTGCAGCGGCTCGGAATGCAACGGTTGACGTCAAGAACGACCGAGAGCATAGCCCGTCCGACGAGGCCTTGTCCGTCGACCGGAAACTACCAAGGTCTCGCGCTACCCAGTCAACTACAAGGCTTAACGATTGATTGAGACGATCGCCACATGGCAATCGTGACTGGCTATAGGTCCGGTCGCGCGCACTCCAACTAAAACTCGGTTGCAAAGCAAACGTCCCGACAGGAAAAACAATTGCGCCTCGCCCTGGCGGGGCTGTCGCAACCAAGGCGAAGAGCTTCGCCGAGAATCGGTGAGATGTTTTCTCTGCTTCTGGCGATCATCTCACTGCTCTATACGACCGTTGGTCAGGCGGGGGGTACTGCATTCCTGGCGCTGATGGCTTTTGCTGGTCTGCCATCGACAGAGATGCGCCCAACGGCGCTTGGTCTCAACATTGTGGTCGCGACATATTCTACGTGGGTTTTCAACCGCAACAAAGTAGTTGACTGGATAATGCTGCGTCCGCTTCTGCTTTCATCGATGCCAACGGCGCTTGTCGGGGGTCTCGTGGTGCTCGGGGAACACATTTACAAGACGCTGACCGGGTTTGTCCTTCTTCTGGCAGGCGTCGTGATGATCGTTCGGCACGGACGCACCGCCGAACGCGGTTGCGAAACTCGGCTCTGGGGAACCTTGAGCATTGGAGCAGTCATCGGCCTCGTTTCCGGGCTGACAGGCGTAGGCGGCGGAGCGTTTCTCGCCCCGACGCTCATCGCACTGAATTGGGCATCACCTAAGCAGACCGCCGCGCTGTCGCCGCCTTTTATCCTGGCTAACTCCGCTCTCGGCTTCGCCGGAGTTCTTTTCACCGGCCAATTTCCGGCGCCGGATTTCGGGCTTTATGCAATCGCCGTACTGGCGGGTGCCGCGGCAGGAACAGTTATCGGCCTGAAATGGATGAGCCAGACAACCGTAAGGTTCATCCTCGTGGCGGTTCTGCTCATCGCCGGCATCCAATTGGTGCGCGCTTGAAACTCTCACGTCTTAGTTTTCACACCGGTCAGGTCGAGATTCAACTGATGCAATTGCGCGGCTCTCTCGAAGAATCGATAGCCGCTAAAGCGATCGCAAAAAACAAACGAAATGAAAGTGCAGAAGCACAGCGCAAATATGTAGGACGTTGTCCAGGTGTGAGGAAGCCAGCCGGGCTCTCCTTCGCGGTCGCCGGCGCGCGAAACCGGGTTGTGGAGAGCCGCTTGTACTCGGCGACGGGACGCCTCCGAACCAAGGCGCCCCGACGCACTTGCCGGGCTTGGAAGTGCGCCGGGCCCGCCCCAACATCATCAGTACATCCGTGACGATGCTCGCGGCAATGAGACAACCAGCGTGGCGGAATTGAGGCCCATCCATTCTTTTGACGTGGCGTCTAAAATGGTTTCATGCGCGGCTCCAAAGGACTTGAATCTCACGTAGCGTCAAGTTCTATGATCTCGCACTTGTCGGCGCCATCCAACAGCAACTTACTGTCCATGGCATCGCCAGCCGGACGCATCCTGCTCGCGGCATTTCATCCGAGAGGTGCCCCCTCGCGGGGAAGAGGAGCGACAAGCCGCTCGGCCCATCGACTGCACTGAATGGTCCCTGCGAAGTTCCTGCGCGCAGGTTGGTCGAACTAGCGGCTATCGGCCATGTGCTTGTGAGAAGTTCATCCTTCGCACGAGCATCCAAACGTGGATGTCTCTCACGCCAACCTCGGTCCCTGATAAGTTGGCAATGATATCGAGAACGTGATCGAGATGTCGCGACCAAGTTTGAGCAAGTTGACATAACGCAAAGACACAGCAGAGCGCATGGTTCAGCTTCAGGTCTGTATGAGCACGGGAACGAAGCCTTGCAGACCGCACTCCTGAACAAGTATTGCGATGCTCGCCTGCCTTGGTACACAGTCTACCCAACTGTACCGGATTTCTCCACGACCATCGGCGCCGAGACTTGTGAGACTTGGTTGAGACGGCTGCCGCCGGATGAACCCGTATCGCTCTATCTCCATGTCCCTTTCTGCCAATCGATCTGCTGGTACTGCGGCTTTCCCACGAGCCTTATTCGCAGCGAGCGGCCAATTCGCAATTATTTGGCGGCGCTACGGGAGGAGATTCGTTTGGTTGCAGACCAACTGCCGCGCGCCCTGCCCGTCCGCGACGTGCATTTCGGCGGCGGAACACCGACCAGCATTGCGCCAGTCGATTTTCTAGCTCTGATAGAACTCCTACGTCGCTATTTTGCCTTCAGTAAGTCGGCTGCCATCGCCATCGAAATCGACCCGCGCGCGTTCACGACAGAGATGGCGGAAGCCTTGGGGGCGGCCGGCGTGAACCGCGCGAGCATCGGCGTGCAAAGCTTTGACCCCGTGGTCCAAAAGGCGGTCAATCGGCTCCAAAGCGAGGCCCAGGCGGCTTCTGCAGTCGAAAGCCTTCGCCAGCATGGAATAAGCCGCATCAACTTCGACCTGCTCTTCGGACTGCCGCATCAGACGGTGCAGTCCTGCGTGGACTCGGCGAGGACGGCTGCGGCCATGCGGCCCGACCGGCTCGCGGTTTTCGGCTACGCCCACGTTCCCTCCTATATGAAACGTCAGCGCCAGATCAATGAGGCGGCGCTGCCTGACAATATTGCTCGAGCCGAGCAAGCCGCGGCCGTGGCAGATACGCTGGTCTCCGCCGGCTACCACCAAATCGGGCTCGACCATTTCGCCTTGCCAGACGACGAGCTAGTGCTGGCCCAGAAAGCTGGTCGGCTGCGCCGCAACTCGTTGGGCTATTCGGCCGATACCTGTAAAACTGTGATCGGCTTTGGTCCGTCAGCCATCGGGCGTCTCCGTGACGGCTACGTCCAGAACGAGGTCGTGACTGCTTCCTATAACCAGCACATCAGAGCAGGTCGTCTGGCTATGTCGAAAGGATACTGTCTCACTGAGGAAGATCGGCTGCGGGCTGCAATCATCGAGCGCTTGATGTGCGATTTGCAGGCCGACGTGCCGGCACTGTGTGCAGCCCACGGATTTGATCCGATCGCTTTTCTTGATTCAGCTGATCGCTTGGAAATGCTCACTGAGGACGGGATAGTGGAGATCCAGGACGGTTTCATCCGCGTCAAGCAGGAGCACCGTTTTGTCATCCGCGCTGTGGCTGCCGCATTCGATGCTCATCTCGACCGCACACCCTATTAGCAAAGCCAAGGGATGTGAGCAGATCCAAAGCGTGGCGCTCCTCGCGAACGAGTGACCGGAAGAAGCGCTGCAGGCAGACGCTTAAAGGGAAGATTTAAATTCGGTTCAAATACCGAGAGATGCGGATCGAAATAAAGGGAATCTGCTGACTAATCGAACTCTCGACAGGTACTTGGCGCCGCCACGGCAGCTGGTGGAAACTTTAAGATCCGCGTCTAAGGCATCTTTGCCCTGGCTCGGAGATATTGAGAAAACTTGGTCGCACGCCGACTAATGCGGCACCGTTTCTTTGTTGCTAGTCGTGCCCGCGGGAAGATCAGCCGCTCGCGCCTCCAAAGTCCGCAGGCGCGAACAATGCGATTAGTTTACGATACCAATCGTCGGATAAAATATTGACAAATCCGACATTTTGTATCACAATACTAGCATGCTATCCTTCCCTAAGACCCAGCAGGATCGCGCCATAACCCTACTGAAGAAGCAGGGGATGCTTCGCCTTTCTGAATTTAAGAAGGCGGGCATTACGGCGGCAACCGTATCCCGAATGAAGGAGAAGGGACTCGTCCTTCAGCTCAGCAGGGGACTGTACCAGCTTCCAGACGCCTCGTTCGACACCCATCATGTCCTGGCTGAGGCCGCCAAGCTCGTCCCAAGAGGCGTTATCTGCCTCACCTCTGCGCTGGCGTTTCACGGACTGACTGATACGATTCCATCGCTCGTTTGGATGGCCATCGGCTCAAAGGATCGGCTGCCGCGAACCGATACCCCGACCATCCAATTTGTGCGTTTCGGAGAGAAGGTTCTGACCTCTGGCATTACAGAGCACAAGATCGAAGGCGTACGGGTACGCGTCTACATTCCTGCCAAAACAGTAGTCGACCTATTTCGTTATCGCCGGAGCGCCGGAAAGCGGTATCGAAAGAGTCCCGGCCTCAATCTCGCGCTCGAGGGCCTCAGAGAAGCCCTGCGACAGCGCCAAGCGACCCCTGCCGAGATCGCCCGGTACGCAAATGAAGCTGGTACCTGGAAGGTCGTTCAGCCGTATCTTGAGGCTATGACGACCAATGCCTAAGAAGCCAACACCTCTGATCAAGAACATGGGCGCGTCGGTTCGGACGCGGTTGCTCAACCGCGCGTCGGTTCGGACGCGGTTGCTCAACCTCTCAAAGGAGCGTCGTCAGCCATTCGATCTGCTGCTCAACAATTACGTTCTCGAGCGACTCCTTTATCGCCTGAGTCAAACCAAGCACTGCGACCGTTTCATTCTGAAAGGAGAGATGCTGCTTACGAAGTGGTTCGAAGATCCGCTACGCCCGACAAGAGACCTGGACTTTCTGGCCATTGGCAAAGACGATCAAGAGGATATGGTCCGCATCTTCCAGGAGATCTGCATGGTCTCCCTTAATGATGGCGTTGTCTTTGAATCGAACAGCGTAAAGGTCCACCGTATCCGTGAAGAAACCGAATGCGGCGGGCTGCGCATTACAGCCAACGCTACGATCGAAACCGCCAAAATTCGGATCGTGATTGATATCGCCTTTGGCGACTCCGTTGAGCCGGGTCTTCAGGAAATGGATCTGCCCGTTCTCTTGGACTTCCGGGCGCCACATCTCCGGGCCTACGCCCGCGAAACGGTTATCGCCGAGAACTTTCAGGCGATGGTTATGTTGCGTCGCGCCAATAGCCGCATGAAAGACTTGTATGACGTCTTGGTTTTATCGCGCAACTTCGAATTCAAGAACGACAAACTCCCACGAGCCATCACCGCGACATTCGCTCGACGGAAGACTGAAATTCCTCCAAGTGCTCCGGATGCGCTGACAACTGCGTTTGCGGAAGACCCAACGAAAATTCAGCAGCGGAATTCATTCGTTGAAGACGTTGCTTTTCGACCCGGCACGCTCGCTGACGTGGTCAAGGACCTATCCGCATTCCTGATGCCTCACGCGTCGGCGGCACGCTCGCTCGGTAAGACAGGATTAGCGTGACTGGGCAGCCCACCGCCGCCAAACGTGGCTGGCTCCGCGCAGCAACTCGAGGCAATCGCGTCGGCTGGACTGGCGGGACCGAATTTCATGCCGCTTCTTCTTTTTCTTTGGGGGGCAAGCGCAGCTGCGCGGTGATCTCGGCCATGATTGCGACCGCGATCTCCGACGAGCGGCTGCGCGCGCAGGGCGCCAGGGACAGCGAGCGTCAAGGCTCGCCCGTCTTCTGTCCAGCGATCACTGGCGCACCTCCGACGGAAACAGGCCCCTGTGGTTTGGACCTCTCGACGTGCTTCTTGGCCGGACTCGAAGCAGCTTGTGCCGGCGACGAAGAAATAACGGAGGGATCGGAAGCGACAGGTGCTGGAATCTGCAAGGATTCAATCCGCGAAGTCAGCACCGTGATGCGATCTAAGATCCCTTTAAGATCCTTCCGCTGAGCATCGATGAGGCGACTGAGTTCCGCAATATCCTCGCTCGCCTTCTGCTGCGCCCAACGTATCTCGGTCAGGGATGTCCTGTCCTCCGGTGATAGGCCCGCCGCCGAATCGGCGAACCCGGCTGGCGGCGTCTCGACAACCCTTGCGAGGCTCCCTCCAAAATGGGCTGCTGCTGAACACAAGCCGACGAGGACAACCAGAAACATCAAACCCCAGCGAATGCGTTTTGACGTGCCGTATAATAGCGGCCGCAAATCGGAAGCGGCCGCCTGATCAATCATCTCCATTGTCCCCTACCCGACTATCCCCGTTTCGACAGGCTTGTTTCCTTGACGCGAGAGATGGCTGAAGTCACGACTCCCAGCAAAGCGCGGCCGCCGACAACGTCATTCTTCGCAAACTCGCTGCTCCGATGAAGCGGCTCATCTTGTCCCAGGCAAAGCGAACAGATGATGCGGGTTCCTGCATCATAGGGCCAGCGGTAAGAAATAGTCCTCCTCTTCACGGTTATGGTGCAGCATTTTCGCATCATTCAAGAGAACCTTGCAGGTTTTCTTACCCTGCCGGCCGTTGATGTGAACCGACGCTATTTCCCTTCAAAGTCTGCCTCTCGCCTTTCCGTGCTGCCGAGACCGGCAACTTCATGGCCGACCGCTGCTCAAGGCGCACCAACCGGCGCCCAAGCTACCTCGCCATT
Source organism: Bradyrhizobium sp. USDA 4502 (assembly GCF_054063355.1). Classification (NCBI taxonomy): domain Bacteria; kingdom Pseudomonadati; phylum Pseudomonadota; class Alphaproteobacteria; order Hyphomicrobiales; family Nitrobacteraceae; genus Bradyrhizobium; species Bradyrhizobium sp. USDA 4502. The sequence goes on along the minus strand of NZ_JBSSGF010000001.1, from coordinate 585,795 downwards.
GGAGCGGGAAGCATTGGACATGGCCAACTACCAATTCTGGCAGGTTGATGGAGACGACGGACAGATGGCAAGCGTGGCCCACCAACGCCGTGCGTCACAGGTCTAGGAACTCGGAATGCATCCCAAATTTTCCGCGCCGACGGAGCGGGCGGACTCACCAACAGTTTGCCCACGGCCACGAAAGTAGCCCGAAACCGGATCCCTCCGATCTCCAGGGCTCAATCATGGACGTTGAGACAAGATTTTCGCGGGCACAGATTAGAGGTGACCTCGCCGGGATTACGAACCTCCTGCCCGTACGGCGTCGTGCCGCGCCTCAGAGGCCAGCGCTTCGACGCCGCTCTGGCCATTGAGGCCGGCTTTCAATCTGTTCATGGCTCGCAAGAGAGGACACGAAGTACACTGTGGGTGATTGCTTTATTGCGGTGACGACGCCTCAAACATCTTCGGCTACGGCCGCACTTGCCTGCAGCTTGCGATCAAGCGAGACGCAGCGGCGCCTTACCGCCGCACTTTCGCTCGCGGCTTGTCTGGTTGGCATGCCTGTCTTGGCACAAACTGCCGACGAGCGTGATGCCAAAAACAACGCTGCGGCACAAGTTGCCAGGAGGAAAGCGCCGACAGCCCACGACATGGCCACAAAACTCCGGGTCGGCACGGTCAATGAGCCAGTTCAACTTCGTGCCTCCGCGCTGGCATCAGCTCCCAACCTGCCTCTCATCAAGCGCGACAGCTCCGATCGAAGCGCCCAGACACGAACGCAAAAAAGGATCGATCCCTTCGCACGCTTCGATACTTTCCGAGAAAAAGGGATCTGGCTCAACATACCCGGCCCTGCCGACACGGTTGATCAGGACAAGAGCGGCGTTAGATCCGCGCTGGCAGACGTTGGCATCGGCTATATCGGCTGGACGCATAACATCTTTGCAAATAACCAGCTGCCGAATGCGGCGAGAACCAGCATCGCGAACCAGCTCTACATGGGGCAGAATCCGACGTTTGCTACGGCGAACTTCCTGATCGTCACCTATGATCTCAGCCGGCTTGGCATTCCCGATGGCCAGATTGTCGTGGGTGCCGAGCAGCAATACTGGACATGGAAGCGCCCGGGGCCGGATCGAGTGGGATTGAATACACTCGCATATTATCAAACCTTCCTCGACAGGAAGTTCGAACTCAAACTTGGCTATCTCCGAAATGCGAATGAGTTCACCGGCACGTTGTTCGCAGGCATTTCAGGATCAAATATGTTTGCCTTATTCCAAGCAGGAATGAGCACCAACGCCGCACCGACTCCCGCCGTCAACCTGAAGTACAATCTTGATGATCACCTGTACAACAAAGTCTCCATGCAGCGCTCCATCAGTCCAGACGGTTCTTATGCCGAGATAACAGAGAATCCGAGCGGCCTGAACTGGAGCACGGCCAACACAGGTATTCTTTTCGTTGATGAACTTGGCTACAAGAGCAAGGCCGCTCCCGGCGTACCTGACACGTGGCTGCGGGCGGGCGTTGGTTTCAACAGCGGCCATTACAAGAATTTAGCAGATCCGGATCAACAAAGGCAGAGCGGGAATAACTTTCATTACATCGCCGCTGACCGGCAGCTCTGGCAGAGTGACGTTGAGGGGACGCCATCTCGCGGCATCTATGGCGGATTCTCGATCATGGGAGCTCCGCCTGATCTCAATAGGATCAGCCGGTATTACGAGCTTCGTCTTTATGCGAAGGGGCCTTTTGATAGCCGACCTACTGATCTGATTAGTCTCGTCGCGAGCAACACCGCCTGGAGCAAGGTTGCAGTGGATGCGGCCTTGGCGAAAGGACAGCTTGCGCATCGCGATACAACTGCAATTACAGGAACATACATCGCGCATCTCGCTCCAGGGATATATGCAACCCTTGGACTGTCATACATCCATAATCCGACAAGCATCACACATACGGCCCAAACGGAGCACGCGTTAGATCTGTTGGTGTCTACGCTGATATTCTTCTAGTTCGTCGAGGAAGCCATTAATTCGGCGCACAACCTGATTCGTCAAAATTACGCGCCGTTTCTGTCACCGCACCGGCTGGAGGTCGCAAGGAGCGACCCGAAGGTCGGCTCTCCAACGACTAAAGAGCATCGTGACCAGATGTCGGCTAGCTTTGCTTGCGCGCGGCCTGACCCGCGAGGGCGCGGGATGAAGTTCCTAGAATGAACTGAGACAGACAGGGAATGTCGCGCGCTGACCGGCGCACCACTAGCGAGACGAGAATAATCGCTCCGCCAAGAAGTCCCGCCTCAGCCAACTTGGTTGTGAGATCTGACGGTTCTGCGTACTGCATCGAATCCATGAGACGAAATACCGTCCCCTGAATCAAGTACAGCACTAGGTGGTGTGGACTCTAAGGATTCCCTTTTAGGCGCAAATCAGATTCAAGGCTGCTTTTGGGGAGGCCGCCTTGGGTGTGATGGACCGCTTGGTATTGAGCGACGCGACATGGGAGCGGATGGCGCCGCTGATCATCGGCCGGCCTGACCAGAAGGGTTCGACCGGACGGGACAACCGGATGTTTGTGGAGGGCGTACTTTGGATCGTGCGCACTGGCTCTCCCTGGCGTGATCTTCCGGAGGTGTTTGGAGACTGGAACAGCGTGTTTCGGCGCTTCAGTCGATGGAGCATCAAGGGGGTCTGGTGGCGCATATTCGAAGCGATGTCCGGTGTGTAGCGCGTCGATCTGGATGGGAAGGCGCGGCAATCTGGATGGCGAGTCAGTGTCGCGGCGGAGTGATGATTGCCGCGCAGATTGTCGCGCGCAAGAGTTTTGTTGAGCTCTGATTGTCGCGGAGCGTCAATCAGCGACAGTTTTGGGTGTCGCGTGCGAGGGCGGGCGTCCCGGACCGCGTTTTCGTTCGAGCGCGGTGCGCCTGCGATAGCTCTCGACGTTCATCTCAACGATGGTGGCGTGGTGAACGAGACGATCGATGGCGGCGAGCGTCATGGCGGGGTCCGGGAAGACCTTGTTCCATTCGCCGAAGGGCTGATTGGCGGTGATCAGCATCGAGCGGCGCTCGTAGCGTGCGCTGATGAGTTCGAACAGCACGCTGGTCTCGGCCTGGTCCTTGGTGACGTAGGCAAGATCATCGAGGATCAGGAGATCGAAGCGATCAAGGCGGCTGACGGCCGCCTCGAGGTTGAGCTCACGCCGCGCCACCTGAAGCTTCTGGACGAGATCGGTGGTGCGGGTGAAGAGGACACGCCATCCGTTCTCGATGAGGGCCAGGCCGATAGCTGCCGCCAAGTGGCTCTTGCCGCCGCCGGGCGGCCCGAACAGGAGCAAATTAGCGCCCTTGCCCAGCCAGCTGTCACCGGCGGCGAGCGCCATCACCTGCGCCTTCGAGATCATCGGCACGGCCTCGAAGTCGAAGCTGTCGAAGGTCTTCCCAGCTGGCAGCCGCGCCTCGACGAGATGGCGCTCGGTGCGCCGGCGACCGCGTTCGGCGATCTCGTGCTCGGCAACGGTGGCGAGGAAGCGGGCCGCCGGCCAACCTTCCTTGTCGGATTGCTCGGCAAATTGCGCCCACAGCACCTTGATGGCTGGCAGCCGGAGCTCGTTGAGCAACAGATTGAGGCGCGCGGTATCAACGGTGTTGGCCACGCTCATGCGTCACCTCCGATCTCGGCGGTACCGATGAGGCATTCGTAGGTGGCAAGCGGCGCGAGCTGCACCACGACGTTCGGCAGGTGGGCGGGGTCGGGAGCGAAGTGAGCGCGCAGCCGGTTGAGTTCGGGCAGTCGGCCGGCGTCAAGATCGGCCGTGAGCTGATCGGCGAGTTCGGCCTCGCAGCCGCGCTCATGAGCGAGCGCGAGAAGATCGACCATGATCCGGCAGGCCTTCTTGTCCGGCCAGCGCTCGCGCAATCGGTCGAAGGTTCTCCGATAGCCCTCGCGCGGGAACAGCCTGTCTCGATAAACCAGATTGAGAAGCGCCATTGGCTTGCGCCGCAGGGAATGGATCACGTGCCGATAATCGACGACCTGATCGTACTTGCCATTGGGATGCGGTCGCCCGCGCGGCAAGGTCAGGAGGTGCGTGCCACCGACGAACACGTCGAGGTGATCGTCATAGAGCCGCGCCCGCAGCCGGTGACCGATCAGGCGCGATGGCACCGTGTAGAACACCTTGCGTAGGGTGAAGCCGCCCGATGACGTCACGCGGACGATCACCTCTTCGTAGTCCGAGGTCCGGCGATCGGGCAGCTCCTGCAACACCACGCGCTCGCTATCGATTCGCTTGGCGTTGCGGGCGTTGCGGCGGCTGACGATCTCGTCGATGAAGCCGCGATAGGTAGCAAGATCGTCGAAGTCGACAGTTCCGCGCAGCAGCAAGGCGTCCGCGATTGCTCGCTTGAGATGACCGTGGGGCCCTTCGATCGAGCCATTCTCGTGGGCGACGCCTCGATTGTTGCGGGAGGGACGCATGCCGTAGTGGGCACAAAGGGCCTCGTATCGCTGCGTCAGATCGTCCCGTGCATCGCGATCGAGATTGCAGAATGCGGCCGACAGGCTGTCGGTCCGATGCTCCCGCGGCGCCCCACCGAGCGACCAGAGAGCGTTCTGCAGGCCTTCGGCCAGGGCAACGAAGCTCTCGCCGCCAAGCACGACGTGGGCGTGCTCGAACCCGCAATAGGCCAAACGGAAGTGATACAGACGATGATCCAGCGGCGTGTCCGCGATCGTAACACCCAACTCGCCCATGTCGGTGAAGTCGGAGAGGCCGAGCTGGCCGGGCTCGTGGGTTTGGCGGAAGATCACCTCCTGCTCCTCGCCGTGGATCGCCCGCCAGGCACGGATACGACGTTCCAGGGTACGACGGATACCGGTGCCGAGATCAGGATGACGTCGGAGCATCTCCTCGAAGACCGCCACCGGGCGTAAGCCAGGTGCCGCCTTCAGGATCGGGACGATCTCGGTATCGAACACGTCGCTCAGCGGGTCGGGTCGTCGCCGGCCGCGGGGAGCCTTCTTTTGCGATGGAAGTCGGGGATCTCTCTCGATCCGATAGGCGGTCGACGCACTGAATGACGCCTTGGCCGCCGCCACTGGCGGGCTATCGGTCTGACGGTACTTCATGTAGAGCCTCATTTGGTGATCTGTGATGTGTCGGCCGGGCAAGCGAGTGATTCCTCTTGGCGGAAGAACCACTTGCATAACCTGCCGGCCGCGATCACCAGTCGGCGCGGTCCCTCGCGGATCGCGCCGACGCCGGGCTCGTAACTCCGGTCGGGCTACGCCCTCCCTACGTCACGAGCCCGGCGAAACTCTCTCACCTTGATTGACGCGCTCTTCCATCCTGATCGCCGCGCGACACCGGTGATCCGGACTTCGAGTATCTGATCGTCGACTCCACCATCGTCCGGGCGCACCAGCACGCCGCTGGGGCGAAAAAAGGGGGTCTGAAGATCAGGCGATCGGTCGCTCGCGCGGTGGCCTGAGCACCAAGATACATATGGCCGTTCGCGGCCTGGGATGTCCCGTACGGTTCAAGCTCACCGCAGGTCAGAAGAGCGACGTACCGCAAGCCGCCGAATTGATCGAGGGATTACCTGCCCAGGTCGTCATGGCGGATACGGCTTATGACGCCGATCACTTGCGCCAGGCGATCGCTGCCAAAGGCGCGCTCGCCGTCATCCCCAACAACCCGTCACGTGCGCTCAAATATCCGCTGGACAAGCATCTCTATGCCCAGCGTCATCTCGTCGAATGCTGCTTCTCAAAACTCAAGCAGTTCCGCCGCGTCGCAACCCGCTTCGAAAAGACCGCCCGAAATTACCTGGCCGTCGTTACTCTCGCAGCCATCGTCTTATGGATGCGATAAATGTCCACACCACCTAGTGTGCTCTGTCCTATTTCCACGGCGATAAAGCGGACCACTGGGTTTGAGCGGCCAAATCTCCCGCATTGGAGGAAAAACTCAATCATGAGCGCCGAAGCCTCTGCAGAGCCGAAAAACATCAGAAGCACATTCTTCGCCGACTGCATATCTTGGACCAGGGCGAGATTGTTGTAGACGTAAGTGTCTTTGCGCCAAGCTAGAAAACATACCAGCGCCACTATGGACAGAGTCACGGTCCAGAGCAGCCTGTAAGATCGCGTTGCTCGCCCACCAGTCTCTCGATTGCGCAGCTGAGAAGCCCAGGCAGAAGAACGGGTAAGTGTACTTTATGAGATGAAATATGGAGAATGTCAGAGGCGCAAGCACGACCAGTACGACTGATACGAATAGGGTCAAGGGCGAGCAACGATCGAAGATCGAAAGAATTTTTACGAGAAGAAAACAAACGAACGCTGCCCAGATAAACCAGTATGCGCCGGCGACATCATTTAGAAACAGCAGAATCTCGCCTGTTGCGTCAGGTGCGCCGGGAAGCACGGCAACCTTTGCTATCTCCGGAGAGCGTACCAAAACAGCATGGGCAGCAAGAGCTGCGTCGCCCGATCGCCGACGGATTGCGTCAACGACTTTCGCAACAGAGCGCGGCAAGAGAGGTATCCACTTATCGCCATAAAGAGAGGCATGTGGAACATGTAGATCCATTTGAAGCATAGCGAATCCCAGAAGCCTTCACCTCGGTAAAGGATGTATTGGATCAGGTGACCGACGATCACCAACACGATCAGCACTCCCTTGGCGAAATCCAAGGCAAGATCGCGATCGTTTTCCTCTGGCGTGCCAGGCACAGCCGATCGGGTTACATTTAGCGATGCATGAATCATTGGCCGCTGCGGCTTTGCTCCAGGGAGTTCGATCCAAGCGATGGTCGTGGAGGCAATTGCCAACTGGAGGCTGCGCTCGGATAGCTGGCTGATTGCAACGTACTGCAAGGACCCTTAATTGCGGCAAACGCCCGGCCCGAGCATGAAGGATGTCAACGTCTCTCAGAGAAGTTCGGCTTGGCCATCGCGGATAGGCTGTCGGCAAACTCGTATTGTTGGCGAGCTCCCCCACATTCTTTTTGCGATTGCGATCGTCTGCGCTCCGCGCTGTGGGCGTCGAGCACGAATAGGTTCGAACTGTTGCGCTTATTGAGCGACTGATTGATTGGCGGGCGATTTGTGAAAGCCTGAGAGATGGAGCACAAAATCCACCGAGCTTGATTGATTCTGAAAGGGGCGGCTGGACTGCTCCGGCCATGCCCCTTCCCTACTTCCAATGATAGGCCGTGCTGTTGAACGCGCGCGCAGAGCCCGCCCGGGCCTGAGATTTGCAGCCGACCTACGTCCCTCAGCCAAGCTCAGGATGAATGCGAACGCGCCGGCGCCCCTCGCTTTCGACCAACTCGCCCCGGTAAGGCACGCCGCGGATGTCGAAATAGGTCGGGCGTCCGGCCTCCGGCATGATGCGCTGGCCCTCGAGGACGCGCACAAGGTAGGGCGGAAGGAACCGTTCGCGATGCTCCCATCCGCCGCGGATCAGATACCCAAGGTCCACCGCACCTTCACGAGGCTGACTGGCTCCGACCATCTGCGGGGGCTGATGGAGCAGCTCGGATGGCCCGGGTTGGTTTAGCTGGCTTGCGCGCGGGTGATGGATCAGGCGGACATCCCGGCGCCCTCCTGGTCCGAACGTGGCCGAGTAGCGCTCATCGTTGATCATAAACTGACTTGGCCCGAACTGGTTTGGCAGCAGATTGATGTTGCCCAGGACGTCAACCAAGACGTCTTCAGCCGCCTGGGAGCCGTGGCGCCAGTCCGGCCCAACGATGGCCCCAATGTCCCGCAGTCCCTGCACGGCCCCCGAGGGTCCAGCGAACGAGGGCGTTCCGCCAAATTCGGGTGCCGGCACTGAACGTGCATCGTCACGCAAGTCATGCGGTGTAGGCGGATCCAGATCAATCAGGGGATTGAGACCGCTGTAGATGTTTGACGACCGAGGCCTGACGGACGACGGTGACCCACCTTCTTGCATATGTTGCCCGAGCCAATCCCAAGCGCCTTGGCTCAAGCTGGCTGGAGTTGCAGGAAGCCCGAGCGGTAGATCCGGCTGTGGAGCCCAGCGAGGCGCCGATGAGGCTGGTCCGTGGGCCTGCTCGCTCGTCCAATCCCACGCAGCACCGCTGGGGGAGGCTGGCATTAAGGGACGCTGCTGCGAGGGACCGGCCTGCGAAATGTGGTACGGCGCTGGCAGTGATGAGCTCGGTCCGTGGATCTGCTCGCCGAGCCAATCCCAAGCTCCCGCGCTCGGCGTGGCAGGCGTCGCCGGCAGTTCCTGCGGCAAGTGCGCGTGTGCAGCGCCTTCGCCAGCAGGCTGCCCACCGTCCTCAGGATCCAATCCGAGCGCCCTGTTCGCCTCAAGGATTTGCTGGTAGCGCCCAAGCCTGAGCAAATCGGGGTTGATTTTACTGTCCTGGGTTTCTTGCTTGTACGCCTCGACGTCCTGTGCGAGCTCTGGGGTGAAGAGCCGGTCAGCCATCGCGGGCCTGTGGTGCGATCGCAGCCAGTCACTCAGCCTCGAAAGGCGACGCGCCTGACGATCGGCTGTCTCCGGCTCGACCCTGCCTGTCGCCCTTTCCGCTGCGGCCCACATGCGGATGAGTGTTGCGTCCGCAGGATAAGGTTCCAGACGGCGGATGTCGGCGAACAAGGTGTTTCCGGCACCGACCTCCCGGAGCTTTTTCAAGGCCGCCTTGATGCGCCTGCCGCGGTCATTTGCATACGTCTCCACATCTGCATCAAGCTCAGCTTCCAGCTGATAGTTTTCCACCTCCGGATTTTCCAGTTGCGCGTTTTCCAATTCGCGGCGAATTCGATCGGCTATCGATGGCCTGCCGTTCGCACTCAGGCGCGCGCTCAAATGGCGCAGATCGGCTGCCGCATTCTTGATGGTGCCATCGCTCAGGTTGCCGGCCGCTCTGTTTCTGAAATCCGTTATGAGCGTCTCGTCCGCCGCAGGGACTGGCCCTCCGCGAGCCCGGCCCGGCTGCCTGGCATGATCCACTCGAAATTTCGTTGAGAAGACCTCAGGCTGCGTCTCCTTACGCGACGACTTTTCGCTGCTGCTCCCCCCGAGGGCTTTGCCCACTCCCGACTTGAAGCGCGACCATAGTCCGCGGCTTTTGCCACTCTTGGCCTGAACCGCGGACTCCGAATCCGGCATAGAGCAGCGCGCACTGCTGAACAGATCATCCTGCAGACTGAACTGCGGCAGTTGCGCCGAGGCTCCGAGTTGAATACGGGGAATGTCGACGATGCGGCGAGTCCCGCCGAGCGCGCTGTCCCTAAGAGCGGCATGCGGTGGTATCCGCATCGAGCCGCCGAAATCGTCCCGCCGGACCGCCCGACCGCCTCTCGCAGGAGCCCGATCTTGTGAAGCTGAGGGTACATAGCTCGCGTCAGATGAATCGAGCTGCAAATCCGCCATCTGCCGCTCAAAGTTGCCTTGCTGGCCTGCGTTGCCCCTTCGTTGCCCTGCCCGCTCCTGTTGGGCGGCGTACTGCTCCATCCAGGCTCCTGAATCGAAGAATGGGTCGACTGGATCCATCCTGCTTTCCTTCCAATGGTAGAGGTCCTGCACAAGCCGGCCGAAGTTCGAACTCCGGTCAGGCGGCAGCAGTTTCGGCGACAATCAGATCCGCGATCTGTGCGGCCGCAAGCTTTCGAAAAGCTGACGAGATCAACGTCTCGCCCCAAGCAGTCGCGATCGCGTAGGTTCTTCTGAAAGATGCAACATAAAGCCTGCCTGCTGTGGCATCGCAGCCTGCCTGCTGTTCAGCCGCCGCGGATAGTCCGCTCGAATCCAACAAAAGCTTACGTCGCCGTCGTCCATGCTGGGACGGCGTCATGGCGTCAAAACGCCTTCTTCGAGAACGTGTCTTTATGTCCTATCTTGGTGGTAGCCGGACAGCCAATCTGTGGCATCTCCGAAGAACGCGCCGAGCGACCATTTCGCGGCTTCGCTATCGGTCAGTTGATGAGAGTGAGGCTCACGGCCTGCGGGATTGGCCCCGATGCCGGAAGATTTGTATTCGGCATAGTTGGCGGCCCTCAGTTTATTGGTTTGGCCCGGAGTCCATTCGCGCCAGCCTTCCGCCATGACCGGTGCATCCATCTTCGTCGACAGGAAAATCACTGTAGCGTAAGGGCGCCAAGGCCGGCCAAGCGCAACATAGCCCGCGGCGGGATCGGCAGTCAGCCTGCAATGGTCGAAAACATAGGCGCTGTCCTCGTCCGGCGTGCCCTTGCTCTGTGCGGTATACACGACCGCTTGATTGGCCAAGCCGTGTAACTCACCTGCCGGAAATAGGCCTTGGCATTCCCAAATATGAAATCGACATGCCCCTCGATGTAGCAGCTCCGGAAGTATTGCCGCGACATTCGGCCGTTCGGCCCCTTGCTGGCAAACAGGGTGTCCTGGGCACCGAGCAGGCGGACGCGGGTGATAACGTCCCTGTCTACGGTAACCGACAGCGCCACCGCCTGCGAAGATGAATTGGCCGGATTCAGCGCGTAGTCGTTTTGGATCGTGAGATTATCGAGCCGGAAATCATCACCGGAGGCGTCCAGCGTCGCAGAATGAGCGGTTCCTCCGACATTGATCGCCCCGTCGCCATACACAATGACCGTATCGTCCGGCCTCTTGCCGGAGCCCCTAATATGAACGCCAGATTTAGAGACCTTGACCTTCTCGCGGTAAATGCCGGGCGCGATTTGGATATCCCCGCCTTGGGCCGGTAATGCGTCGATGGCTGCTTGAACGGAGTGATAGGCCGCCCTCTCGGCACGCGAGACCAAAAGTGGCTGAGCATGGGCCGTCGAGATGCAGACATATCCGGCCAGAACCGCAGCGAACAGCACAGAAACTCGCATTGGCGCGCTGCACGCTCCATGCAGTCGGTACAAAGTGCCGCGGCGATACGGCAGCTGAGTCTGGTCAATACGTTTCCTCACCGATCCGGAACTCGCGCGCGACTAACGGAAATGTCCGACCGCGCCAAACCCCGTCGGTCGTCCGCCATGAGGCGTCAGCGTCGTAGCCTTTTATTCCAGGAACTCAAAGCCGCATCAAAGGGAGATCTGACCGGCCTAAAGGTTCGGCATGCACTTACTCAATACGGTCGCGGAATGCTCTGGCACATCCCTCCCATCCGCGCGACAGCTGTCCTGTGGCTCGCCCGGGCAGAGGCGGCGACACGTCAGAATGATCGGCCGTCACATTGGCATGCTCGAGCTGCCAGGTAGCGGTGTCGGCAAACCGAACATCCTCGAGCACCACATCAAGGGCGTGCCTATCGTCGACTCCACGCATCAGCAGCGCACCATTTTCGCCATGCACATGGCGCAGAACAATCTGGCGATAGACCGGAATTCTCATGCCTTGGGCACGTGGATCGTATTTCGTGTCGAACGCGACCGGCCATCGGTTACCCCGCAGACATACGTTCTCATAAGTCACTCGCTCGACCAGGCCGCCGCGACTGACATCGCTCTTGATGCGCAGTCCAGATGTCGTTCCGTCCAGGGTCAGGTTGCGCACCAGGATGTCGCTGGCACCGGAATTCACTTCGCTGCCGATCGACATCCCGTGCCCCCAGCCGAAATAATTGTCAGTCACGGAGATGTGGCGGGCGGGGCCATTGTCGCCGGCCTTGATGGCCACGTTATCGTCACCGGTGCGGATGAAGCTGCGGGTGATGGTCACGTCCTGGCTGGCGCCGGGGTCGATGCCGTCGGTATTGCGGGCATCGGCCGGTGCATCGATCGTGAGGCCCCAGAACGTGGCACCTTCGACCCGGTTCATCGCGACATGAAAATTGGGCGCATTGCGCAAGGTGACGCCAGACACCGTGATGTCCTGCGCATGATCGATCTGGATCAAACGCGGGGCGTTTTGGTTGCCACCCTCGGCTTGCGCCCGGCGGGCCAGTTGCCACCAGGATTCAGCGTTGCCGACCATGGGTGCACCGCCCTGGCCATCGATGATGCCGTCGCCATAGATGCCGCCGCCGCGTGTCTTGGAGAAACTAATGAACGGCCGGCAACCGTCGCCCTTAGCCCCGATCCGCCCACACTGTCCGCGGCCCTTGTCGTAAGCAGCCGGTTCGGGGATCGCGAAAAGCGTTGCACCGCGTCCGATCCATAAGGTCACGCCCGATTTCATCTGGAGCGAGCCCGACCGGAACTCGCCACGCCCCAGATAAACCGCAGCACCGGCGGGGCAATTGTCGATGGCATCTTGCAGCCTGACCGTGTCGTTCTTGCCGGACGGCACCGGGCGGTCACAGACCGTGCGAGGTGCAACAGGCTCAGTGACGGTGCGGCGATCTTGCGCTTCTGCTTCGGAGCAGAGAACCATGAAGGCGACGGTGAACAATAGGACCCATTCACGAAAAGGCTTTGTCATCGACCTCGTCTCTTTGCCTCTTCGCGTGATTGTCTGACCTGGGTTGAGCGTCGGCCGATCGGCCAGCCGCTTGCTCTCACTGGCCCGCGCAAGATGACATTTATAAGACCGCAAAGGAGAGCGTGGGCCTCACTATTGTCAGCAAGACTGCACCTCTTGACGCACCGAGGCAGAGTCGAAGCACCATGTCAGGTGTCGCTTCGTGAGCGAGGGCCAATAATAAACCAAGGGAGGAGGCGCCGTGAGCTCTGGAAAACTCAGGTCCCTGAAAGGAACGCGAAGCAATCAGGCCGCTCAATGGCTATGCTCGTGATTGAATAACCGAGCCCCGGCACTGCATTTGTCCGAGATCGAACAGCGTTGTCGGCAACACTTCTAAAAGAGATAATTTCAGGCAATCCCCGTCGCTAGGACCCGGAACACGAGACTGTCTATTGCGCGCGGTGTGATCGACGTCAATGAAACTGGTTGCCAGGTCAAAAATTTATCGAATGCCTCCGAGCGAGCAGCTCAGAGAGAAGTTGCTTTCAGGTGCGACGAACCGAGCGGATGCCCACCGCTGAGCGCAACTGATACGACACGTTGCCGTGCGGCGGTGGCCCCCCTAAGGTCTGTACGCTTTGTACGGATGATCTTTTGCACCGTTAGCCGCACTGGCCGAATTTTGGATAGCGCTTTGGCTGCGGTGTGATATTGCGACTACAATGATAGAACCAATGCAAGTTCGTGATTCTTGTGCGGAATAATGCTACGAGCGCTAAACCTTCCAATTGAGTCAATTCGTACCGTTGTAGCCATTTCTGAGACGGGCAGCTTGACCAAAGCCGCGAGCAAGCTCGGGCTTAGTCAGCCTGCGGTGACCGCTCAAGTAAAACGCTTGCAAGGATTGATTGGCGGGCAACTGTTTGTCAAAACGCCCAACGGCACAACCGTCACCAGCCTTGGCGAACTCGTCCTCCGACAGGCCCGCATAATACTCGAGGCCAACGATCAGATGTTAAGGCTCGCTGGTCATGGCAACGCTACCGTACATCGGGTTGGCCTCAGCAATTTCTTTGCTCAAGGACTTTTAGAACGAGCCGGCAGCGATGACTTTTCGGATCTCTTCATTTGCGCGGATCACTCCAGCACGATCCGCAAGGGCTTGATCGAGGGCTACATAGACGTAGCCTGCATTTTCGCTACGGACGTAGATTCCGATCTTTCAAAAATTGTCCTTGAACAACGGGCATTTCCGGCCACCTGGGTTCGCTCGCACGAATTCGTTCTCCGTCCGGGTACTCCTATTCCGATCGTAACGCTTCCTGACCACGATTGGATGATCGGTCCACTGGATAGGATGGGATCCGCTTACAGGATTGTTCTTCACACCACTGACCACTTGGTGAGATTGTCAGCCGTGCGACTTGGCTTGGGCTTGACTGCATTGCCTACGTTCTGCGTGCCGGACGATTTAGTTCAATCGCCAGAATACTACTTACCAGCATTGCCTGATCTCAGGGCTGTCATTTGTGCAAGGCCGGGGCTACGAAAGGAAGTTGCGGCCAAGCTTGTGCAGAGGGTGAAGCGAATATTCGACGACCAACAGTATCAACCCAGTATACTCGTTCGGTAACAACTTCGTCGATCGCTAGAGATCTCGGCCACGGATCGACCTCAGGTCGGAATCGACCATCGTTCCCAATACACACGGACAACTTGTCGGATTCCATTGACATAGTTTGCTTGACACGTCGCCGTCCGCAGCATGCTCTCATCGTGCTCTAGCTATCGGTTGGCAACCGGCGCAGCACATCATCAGCCTCCAAATCGGCAGGTTCGTCACGGAGCAAGCGTTGGAATTCCAATGAGGGAAACGGCTCCGGATCGAAAGCGAAATCCCCTCGATCGATAGAGGCGACCACTTGGCTGTCCAGCGGATCCGCCTCCAATTGCGCGGGTTCATCATCCAGCAGTTGCCAAAGCTCCCCTGGAGGGAACTGTTCGGGATCGTAGATAACCTCCTCTAAGTTCAGCTGGACAGGGGGCAATTGGCGGCTGACCTGATCCGCCCCTGACGTGATCGGTTCGTCCTCCAGCAGTCGTCGAAGCTCGCCAGGAGGAAACTGCTTCGGATCGAAAGTGAACTCCCATGGATCGATGAAGATGGGCCGGCTGGTGATTTGATCGTCGCGCCGATCCTGAAGCTCCTGATGCAATCTTTGAAGCTCCTCTCGGCTTGCGGACACCGGCGAGTGCGTTGATTCATCATTCAGCAGTCGCCTCAGCTTCGCCGGGCGGCCAGTGAAGTCCTCAGGATCGAAATTCAGCTCGTCCGGATCGCCGGCAATCGGCTGCGGAGACCGTTGATCTCCAATCAGTTGGCGAAGTTCCTGTTGCCGCCGCAAAAGCTCTGGATTGTCCGCCATGATAAGCGGTTCGTCTGCTTCATCATCCAACCACTGCCGAAGCTCCTCTGGTACGACATCTAATGTCGGCGGCGCACTAGCCTCACCCCCAGCCTGTTGAAGCCCGCTTGCCGCCAAAGACCCTTGCTCCGAAGCTCCTGAGGCATTCGCCTCCCGATACTCACGAAGCGACCCCCAGCGAAGCAGTCATTCTTTTCCAATTTTTAGGGAAAACTTCCTGAACGTAATCGAACAGCGCACCATCACTGGTCCCAGCAAGCGTCATGTCTCGGGTCCCAAGGCTGTTCGACAATTTTCGGAGAATCGAATCATGGTGCTGGACAGTGGTCGAAGCCCAATGCTTGCTCTTGATGCCATCCGCTATGATGCTTTCAATGAGCGGCCTGTCAGCCTCGGTCGAAGCAGTAGGTATGCGCCCAGTAACAATGGCACCATCTGGGGCGTCCGGGGCACGTCTGCTAGCAGATGAACCGCCACGATGTTTTTGAAGGGCCCGCAACGCAATACCCACATGCTTGTTCGTCTTGAAGACCGAACTGGAGAGGTGGTTCAAGGCAACATCATCACTCCCTTTGAGCGACTGGCCGCGCTCCCCGAGATAATTCGCCGCCTTGTAGAGCATCTGGGTATATTTCTCGGCCGTCTCCGATGAGAGGTTCCGGCGTTTGGCAGTGCCCTTGACGACAGCGTAAATGTAGTCGCGATCCTCGATAGACACGTTGGGAGGAGGTTTACGGCCGGGCCGCCGGTCGAGCATCGCCGTAACGGCCGATCCCGCCGCTTGCAATTGCCGTTCAAAGACCTCTTGTTCCGGCCGCAGATCTCCCGAGACGTCTTGTTGTACCGGTGAAGACGCTGCCACACTGGATAGGTGACGATCGTGCGGGTCCACGCTTGCCTCACGTCCACAGTCACTTAAGCTTTCGAGAACCTGACGGAGCCGTGGTTTGTGCCAAGTGGCATTCGTCGCCCGCTCTATCGTTGGTCGCCGCAAGCCGAGCAATGGCCGCGATCAGGAGCGCGGGCAACATGGCGACCAAATTGACAAGCCTGATGCCGGAGAGATCGTTGCGAGAGGTATGCTCTTTCAGGCGTTCCAGCGCCGCTGACACGTGACGCCCACGGCGTCCAGAGCCGATTTTCCCAGCCTGCAACCTTATGAGTCCGGCAGGAAGATAGATTTCAGTTCCGGCTCGATCAACCATTTGACCACTATCGCGATGCGATCGTTGATAGCGGGCACGTTGAAGCGAGACGGAAGCCCGCGCCCAACGGAACCTCTCAACCATAAAATATTCCATCGTGCTGATTCCATGACGTGTCATTATTTCAGCAATTGTTGAAAGAGCTCGTTTTAGGATGAAAATGTTCATATTTTCGAATTCGGCCGAAAGGATATTCGTTGAGGTCCAAGATCACATAAGACGCTAGGTCTCGGGGCGGTACTGATAGTTGGCGTTCGGCGATTAGTGGCGCCGAACGAGCATCGCTTATCACGCATACAGCAGCGATATGAGCCGCAGCAATTTCTCGTCGCGACGTTTCGACATTTAATGATCGCGCATAACGCAGACCGCCGGCACACGAATTTTAGTCGCGCGGGTCGTCCACTTGGAAACGGATCCCTTGCTCCGGCAGGAGGGCGATGGCGTCCTCATCGGCAGCCCCTCAGAGGATGTCGGCATCCGCTTGCACGTCCTTGGACCAGATCGGTTCGGAACTGCCAACAGAGACCGAGTTGAATGTCCTCTATCGCATAGTGGACACGCTGCTGGCTTTACGTGACGTTCGCGTCTCGACTCGTTGGTCAGGTGGCGGGCTTCCGGCCCAAGTTCTGCGCGACATGTTGCGCTTTCCAACGGAGCGCAGGAAAGGCTTCGATGCGTTTTTTTACATCGTCGTTTACAGGAAGCGTATCGACTTCGATGCTTCCGCGGTCGTAGAGCGCGTCGAGGAAGGCCAGCTCCCTGTCATTGTGCTTGAAGAGCGGCGCCAGTCTTTCTTGACATTCCGCTAGGATCCGGTCGCACCACTTATTGGGGCTGCCCTCCGCCTCGAACATGCCGTTCTTGACCACGGACAGCAGCTTGTTGTTCAGGTCGTTGAGATCGTATTTGTAGTCCTTTAGCGACACCGTGCGCCAATCCAGATCTCGGGATGCGGCGCCGATCGCAAGCGCTCCGACCTTAACTTGGGCCCAATCGATGTTATCGCTCTGCAGTAGCCTCCAGGCGTCGTAGAGATCGCGCGAAGCCCGCCGGGCCACCAGGGCAACGATCTTGCCGGCGGCGATTTCGTGGAGGTCGACTACGCCGACATTCCTCGCTTCGTAGTCGCCAAGCTTTGCGGAATTCATCCTCTCCCAGCCGAAGAACGGCGTCCGGAAGAGATAGTTCACGTCCACTTCCAGCGTGCCTGGCCGCCGATAGGCCGAGATGTACCTGAAGCGCCACTTGCCGCCGGCGTGTTGACCGGAAGGATCGCGGCCGATTTCGTAACCCTTGCTCTGCAGGAGCGCGGGAAGGCGCGTGTTGATGATCTTGGAATCCCGCAGCATGGCTTCTCTATCCGCGGCACCGACGTAGTTCAGATCGTTGTCGACGGAAAGCCGGTCGAGTGCGAGATAGAACAAGTTGAGCGCGGTGCCGCCTTTGAGTGCGAGCAGCTTCCCGAGCTCGCGGTCATTCGCGATCTGGTGGAGCACGTCGATCAACCGGATGACGCGCTCGATCGAGGCCGGTTGGAACGAGACATCGGTGGCAATCTTTTCGAGGCGTTCGAGCGAGATCACGGCATCATCTCCGGTGACATCCCTTCGAAGGACGGGTTGAGGAAATCCGAAGGCAGGACGACGTTCCAGGCTTCAATCGCATGGCCTTTGGCGTCGCTTCCCAGCGCGGGCCGCGGTGCCGGCGGGGCGGCACGCTTCAGTTCGTCTAGTACCTGCTTGTCGACGAAGAGATCGTCTTTCCGGCTCTCAAGCCAGGCACCGCACACGCCGACGAGCGTCTGGTTGTCGCGACCGAGCGCGAACTTCGCGAATTTGCCAACGTCGAACGCCTTGACGCTGTGGAGCGCGTTTGCGAGTTCCTCGACGCCGCCGGTCAGGTCCGGGCGATCAATGCAGTCGACGAGTGTTCGCTCGACGCCGGTCGCGATAACGTCGAGACCGCGGCGATCCATCGTGATCGTGCCAGACATTTCCTCGGAGCGACGGCGCAGCGAGGCGGGTTGCGCGACGAACCTGACGGGACCAACGAGCGTTTTTATCTCGCCCGGGCGACCTCCGCTGAGGAGTTGGGTCTGAGACCTTTCCGAATAGGCGAGCCCGTGCAGTTCGAGTGCGGTGTGGTACGCGACGACACCATCGGCGCGTATGCGCGATGCGACCAAAATCCGGTCGGGATGGAAGTTCGCTGGATTCAGGTGCGGCGGGACGAAAGCATACACACCTGGCGCGACGTGGCGTATTCGTCCTGAGGCGGCGTGGTACTTAAGCAATGAGTCGGACGACGAGAGTGGCTGGCCGGGAGATACGGTTTCGCGGAACTCGGTCCGGGTGAAGACCGGATGTGAAGATAGAAACCTTTCAACCTTCCCTTTCGGTCCAACCATCGGTGCGCTCCTTAGGGTATATTATACCCCAGATATTACAACGCGCAAGGAAAAGTGCATTTCAATGCATGATTTAAGGTATATAATACCCTAAACTCTACAACAATAAGCGCGGCGGAGTTCGAACCGGAGGTGCTGTCCGTACTTAAGTCCCGGTGTCCTAGATTGAATTTGAGAGTGTCCTAGTTCGGATTAGGCGACGGAAACTGTAGCTTGGCCGTTGTTCTCGGTAGGACTACTAAGCCGCCCGATCGATGTTCTGCCCATGTCCGGCCTTTGATCCAGATTACAGGATTTAATCTTGGAGAACGAACCAGGGGAAACGGAACGTGATACGCTATCGCTATCACCGACCGAGGCTCTGCCCGTAGGCGTCGGTGGCTGAGAGACTGAGAGCGCTCCCCCCTGCATAGGTGATGGAGCGCGGCCATGCCCGACCACCTTCAATCAGCGCATCGCGAAATGCAGGTTCAACATTTGGAGCAAGCGGAACGGCACGTTGCGCAAGGCGAGAGACACATTGCCGAGCAAGAGGAACGTATAGAGCGGCTCGCCGGTCATGGTCACGACCTGAAGGAAGCTAAGAAACTGCTCGATAACTTTTACTCGTGCCAGGTACTGCACGTTTAGCACCGGGACCGCATCCTCAGAGAACTGGGAGAGTAAAGGCCGCCTCGGTTGGCGGCCAATTAGCGCGCGATAAATTTCCTAGCGTGGCACAAACTGCACTTTGGTTTGCCGAATATCCGGAGTTAGACTTCAACCCCACGCAGGGGTTGTGTCATGACCAAATGACCTACTTTGTAGGGCGACCATTGTGGTGCTGGGACTGTGCCCAATTGCTATCGCTGCGTTTGCAATATTCATGTGAGATCGAGACGCCTCAGTTGGCGGCCTCTTTCAATATGGGGGCGGTTTTTCTGTGAGGGTCACCAACGGCTTCTCAAAGAAACTAGATCACCATGCCGCAGCCGTGAGACTGTACGTGGCTCACTATAATCTCTGCCGTACATGAGGCGTTGCGCACTACGCCAGCAGTCGCGCTTGGTATTGCTGAGCGCGTGTGGACTATCGGGGATTTGCTGGATGCGGTGTTGCCGCTGGAGCCGAACCGGCCTGTCCTAGTAACGCGCAACTTCACTGTGATTGAGGGAGGTCGCGATTAAGCGACCTCACTCGTCATGAGTGGCGGCGTGATTGAACGCCCCTAGCGGCAACCACGCGAATGAACCGCGCCACATGGTACGGTGAGTAGTTGCCGCGACAACCTCCGGACCTTGCATAGGCCTATGCCACTTTTCCCGAATGGTTCCGCAAGGTCCCCGGTCCTAATTCAGCTCCGTGGACCGCCTTCTAATTATCGTCAGCCGAGCCACGACGGCCGCTTCGGTACGGCCGATCTTCTGCGCGATCTCGCGCTGCGTTAGCGCGGTCTCCCGGATCAACTGCAACAGCTTTTGCTCTTCCTCAGCGGACCATGATCCTGCCGGCATGGAACTCTCCAAAATTATTCCGTGATGAAATGTCAGTAGGAATTGCAGATTCCGTGAACCGCGTCTGCCCGGTGTTTTCCGGGTTGTCCTAATTTGTTCTTCCGAGTGTCCTAACTAGTGGCTCTGCACAGTGATTATGACTCTTTGGAAGTCGCGGGATAGGCGCGGCCCATTTTGGTGCGGGCCTTGTCTGTTATGAACATCCATTTGATGCGAGAGCGGGCGGCATTTCGCTTCCGTTCCCAAGCGGCGATTTCGCGGCGCAACCGCTTGGGGGCGTCGATTCTGCGATTGAGGCACTGGCCCCGCAGGACGCCGATCTCGATCTCGACCATGTTGAGCCAGCTTGCGTGCTTGGGCGTGTAGTGGAACTCGAGCCGCCGCAAAATCCGCCTGGCTTCGGCGGGCGGGAAGGCCTGATACAGGGCGCCGGCGGAGTGGGTCGATAAATTATCCTGGACGACCCGGATGATCTCGGCGTCGGGATAATGGATGTCGACGAGGTCGCGCATGCAGGAGGCATAGTCTTCAGCCGCGCGCCGCTCAGTGACTTTGACCTTGCGCCAGGGACGATGCACGTCGAGGAATACGAAGAGATTGACCGTGCCGTTGCGACGGTACTCGTAATCGTAACGTTCGAGCTGGCCGGGCTCGGCCGGAATCGGTTGACGCGCCTCGCCGATGAGCTGCACCGGGCTTTCGTCGAAGCACACCACCGGCCGCTTGGGATCTGGCGCCTCGGCGTAGAGGTCGAGCACGTCCTCCATACGGGCGACGTATTCGCCGTCGATCTGCGGAATGCACCACATGTCCCTGCGCCAGGGCTTGAGGCCATTTTCGGCCAGGCGCCGCCGAACCGTCTCATGCGACAGGCTCTTGTGTTCGGTGAGCTTGACCATCGCACCTGCCAGCAGCTCAAGCGTCCAGCGGGCCCGGCCTTCTGGCGGACTGGCGCAGGCCGTCGCCACCAACAAGGCTTCTTCCTTGACCGTGAGTTTGCGCTCCGCTCCGGGCCGCGGCTCATCGCTCAGCGCCCGCTCCAGATTGCCTTCCACGAAGCGGCGCTTGGTCCGGTACACGGTCGAGCCGCCCACGCCGACGCTCCGCGCGATCTCCTCATCGCTGCCGCCGGTGTCGGCAGCCAGCAAAATCTGCGCGCGCTTGAGCTTACGGGACGCATGCTTGCCGCCGCTGAGCAGCGCCTTGAGTTCCGTGCGCTCGATTTGGCTGAGGTCGACCCGATAGCGTACATTCATGGCATGCCTCCGTGTTCGAGGCACGCACCAACAACTGAATCGGATGGCCGGCGTGAGTCCTTCGGCAAAACCCTTCACGCCCACACAGGGGCAGTACCTGGCCTTCATCCACCTCTACACGCGCCTGCACCGCAGACCCCCGGCCGAAACCGACATGCGGGAATACTTCCGCGTTAGCCCGCCCTCGGTTCACCAGATGGTGCTGACGCTGGAACGGGAGGGCCTCATCAGACGGCAGCCAAGGACCCCTCGCAGTATCGAGGTCCTCGTTGATCCAAAACACCTGCCGGAGCTACTCTGACCGCCAGACGCAACCCGTCAAAATCACTGTGCAGAGCCGCTAGGATAGCACCGAACCAGATGTGCTATCAGCCGAAGGCGAACCTGGCCGGCGCTGTTCGCCGATCAGCATGAGGTCCGGATGGTCATCTTTGCGCCGGCTCCAGGGCGGTCTCGGCTCATGCTGCCTCCATCCGTCGCATCGGGACTGCGGCGTTGCGCCGGATCGGAGCGACAGCAGCGCGCAGCCACCTCCCGCGCGTTTCAGGCAGGTGCACGCTGGCCTCCCCCCGCAGCGTCGCTGCGGTAGCGTCTGGTCGAAGTCTGGTAGTACTGCGCACGGATGGCCGCCGTGGCCTCGATCAACGGTCCCCACGGCGCGGGAAAGCGTTCTTCCGCCATCACCCGGTGCAGCATGCGCGTATGGCCGGCCAGTTCGTCGTTGAGGAACTCCATCACAGGCATAGCCGGAAAACGCTGCAGCAGCAGGATCGCCGCGTTGTCGGCCTCGCCGGCCGACCTGTCCTTGTCGCGTCCGTGCAGATCGTTCTGCAAGCGCCCTATCACGGAGATGAGCCGCAGGACTTGGCGAAACGCCGGACGCGCGCGCAAGGTGGCCATGTCCAGCCCCCAAAGCAACGACAGGCAGCAGAACACGTTCGCGTAAGCGATCGAATCGATGCCGTTGTGCAGGTACTCGGCGTAGGACCAGCGTTCCGCCCCTGCCGCCTGCGCGTGTCCGGCGCGCAGCGCCGCGCAGTAGCGCCGGGTATCGACGAGAAGTTGAGCATAGTCGCGAGGATCGTAGGCGAGCGCGGCCAGCGAAGCGCGCAGCACGGCGCAGCCCTCGAATCCGGGGAGCGCGCACGGCACGCCCTGCCCCAGCGCCTGCTCTACCGCGGCGAGCTGCTCCGGCGCGATCAGGCCAAGGTCGTTGCAATCGTCGAGCCAGAACAGCAGCGCCAGTTCGCGATAGAACGCCACGATCAGCGTTTCGTCCTGCGGATCGCGGCCGGTGCGGGCGCTGGTGTCGCGCAGGTTCGCCTGGATGCGCTGCAAAATGTACTGGCCACCCCTGACCGCTTCCACGGCATGCTCGTCGGCGAAGGCGGTCAGGGAACGCCCCCACTCCAGCACCTGCTGCAGCGCGCGGGCTGTCTTCATCATTGCGCCGCTCCTGCTTCCTCGGTCAGGACGCGCTGCCCCCAACGAAGCGCCAGCAACAAGCCGGCGAGTTCGGCAACGCGCACGACGCGGGTGGGGCAATACAGTTCCTTGCCGATCCAAAGCGGCGTCTGCGGCAATGCACGCGCCGCATAGCGGGCGAGCATCCACTCCAGCGCACGCGCCACCGTCTGCGCGATGCGCCGGCGCCCTGTCGGCTCTTCGCTCCCGTCCATTACGGACAACGCGAACAACGCGTAGGCAGTTTCCTCGAATGTGGACGCGCGACCGGCGCCCCAGCCGCCATCGTCGCGCTGCGTCTGCAGCAGCGCCGCCAACGCGCGCTCGTCACGCCAAGGCTTGCCTTGCGCCAGCGCAGCGGCCGCATGCGCGGTGGGATACAGCCACGAAACGTGCCATTTTTCGTTGTCCCATAGACCGTGCCGGTTGCGATTGGCTTCGACGTAGGCGCTGGTGCCGAGGGCGGGCTTTCCCGACAGTCGCAACGCGTGCAGGGCATGGATGTTGGTCGACACCGAGGCATTGCGCTCGCCGGGGAAGGTGACGAACAGCTCGCCGGTTTCGAAATGGCGCAACGCATCGACGGCTGGGTCGCGGCCTGCAAGGCGCAGGACGCACAAGGCAACGGCGGTGTCGTCCGCATCGGCCGCGAAGTGCAGGGCCGGCCCCAGACCGCGCGCGTCCAGGCGGGCGTCGAGCTGCGCGACGATGACGCGCACAGCCTCGGCGAGCGCGGGATGCGCGAACAGCCCAGCCAGATGCAGCGTGTACAGCGACCAGCATGGCTCGAAAACATTGATCGGCCAGACGTTGGGAACGACACCTTCGATGCCGCTGCGCGTCGCCCGCGATGCCGCCTGCAGATACGCGTCGGCGCGCCCGACCTGCGGCGTGCTCCCCTGTATCACGGCGTGCGCACGCCACGCGGCGGTCGCTGTCGGACTGATGCCGATGCTGCCGTCCTGATCCGGGCATGCGGTGGTCGGCGACCTCCCCCAGGCTTCCCAGGAGTGCAGCAACGGATGGCCGCTCGGCAGCCTCGCCATTGCCCCAAGCTTGACCAGGCGCGCTTGCCGCAACGGCAACAGAGCGGGGTGGCGCGGAAACGCCACGCCGCCCGGCAAGGATGCGGCCTCGTCGCATAACTGCGGCAGGATCAGCTCCGCGCCGATCGGCGCATCTTCCGGCACCGCATGCGCGTAGGGATCGGGCTGGCGCTGGAGGAATCGGATCGCGGCCTGGACTGCGTCGGCAGCGCCGGGAAGATGATCGGCCCGCTGCAATGCCAGCAACGCCGCCCAGGTGGGCGCATGGCGGAACAGCGGGAAGTCCGCGCTTCCCCATCCGCCATCGCCCTGTTGCTGCGCGATGAGCCACGCGTATGCGTGCTGCCGACAGGCGACGTTGCCGTGGAACTGCAGAGCTCGCGCCGTGTCGTAGACGGACGGGCCGACGCTGCCGCCATCGGTCATCTCGCACAGCAGGTGGCGCAATTCGGAAAGGATCTGTTCGGACAGCGCGTTCACGCAGGATATTCCTTCTGCAGACGGTCGACGAAAGCCAGGATCCGGCAGATGCGGCCCGTAGCCAAAGGGCCGCCTAGGCTTGCACAGCGCCTCCGTGGACGCCCGTGCTTGGCGAAGAATAGCGATCTCGGACTCAGACACGGTGCAGCATGCACCGCTGCCGCCGGCCGATCGCAGCGGCAAAGGTGCCGCTCCATGCGAGCGGGCGCTTATGCGCATGGCGCGTGCTTGAACAGATACGCATCGGCCCGCTGCAGCATTTGCGCTAGCCGTTCCGAACGCGGCCCCAGCGCGGCGATGGCCTCCCCGGCATCGCGCAACAGGTCCGGTACGAACTGGCGCGCTGCCTTTAGCCCCATGATCGACGCACAGGTCGGCTTCTGCGCCGCTGCATCCTTGCCAGGAGTCTTGCCCAGCGTCGCGATATCCGCTGTCGCGTCGAGAATGTCATCGATCACCTGCAAGGCCAGCCCGAAACAGGCGCTGTAGCGATCGAGCGCATGGTACAGCGCAGCGTGGGCGGCATCCTCTGCTATGGCGCATAGCGCGCCCATGCGAACGGAGGCGCGCACCAGCGCTCCGCTCTTCATCCGGTGCATCGCCAGGACCCTGTCCAGCGCGACGTGCTTTCCAACGAGCGACAGGTCCATGGCCTGCCCGCCTGCGGCCCCCTCGGCGGACACGGCCTGCGCCAGTTCGCGCACGAGCGCGATGCGCTTGTCGGGCGGCGCATCCAGACTCGCCAGGGTCAGGAAGGCGTGCGCCTGCAGCGCATCACCGACCAGGATAGCAGTGGCTTCGCCGTACTTGATGTGCACGGTCGGAAGGCCGCGGCGAAGCACGTCATCGTCCATCGCGGGCAGGTCGTCGTGCACCAGGGTACAGGCGTGCATCATCTCGATGGCGGCACCGATGTCGTCCAGCGCGTGCGCCGGCGCGTCGGCCAGTTCGCCGGCAGCCAGACAGAGCAAGGCGCGGATGCGCTTGCCGCCTTGCAAGGTGGCGTAGCGCATCGCCGCCATCAGTTCGGTCTCACCGTCGTCTTCGGCGCAGAGAAGACCGGCCAGCGCCTGTTCGACCCGCTTTGCGCCGTCCTGCATCCAGATCTCCGGCAGCAGTCTGCCGGATGCACCGGGCGCCTGCGGGTCCAACGCGCCGAGGGCGGAAACGCCAGCTCGGCGATCCTGTAGCGTGGAATCGGTCTGCTTGTTGTTCATGTCCGCGTACCTGACAGGAGATAGCCACGCCGAGCCGCGGCGGTATTGCCGGCGTCGCACGGAAGCGCGCTGCTGCAGTAATGCGCGCGTCGCTGGCGCTGCTGCCGGGTCCTGCAACGCCAGCTCATGAGAATGCGATGCGGCTAGTCATGGACGGATGTGCGGTCGGGTAGTAGCGCCGGCCTTTTTCGACGGCGCTCAGCAACCGCGGCCGCACTCCGGCCTTGTGCATGGTCAGCGCCAAGGCAATGGAGAACTGCACCAGTTCCAGCCATGCCAAATGGTAGCCCATGCAGACGTGTGGGCCGGTACCGAACTGCAGCATGTCCGTCGGCCGGATCGGCTCGGAGCGTTGCAGCCACCTCGCCAAGCGGAACTGATCGGGCGCCTCGTGCAGCCGCGCCGAGGTCGAGAAATGCAGCAGCGGAATGCACAGATCGGTGCCCGCGGGAATGCGCCGTTGGCCGAGTCGCAATTCACGCAGTGCGCGGCGCACCAGGAGCGGCGCCGGCGGATGCAGGCGCAGCGTCTCGCGGAACAGCGCCTCGGCGACCGGACACTGCGCTAGGTCGGCGTGCCGGGTCGGTACCGCGCCCACACGTTGCGCCTCCTCGACCAGGGCGTCCCACACGAGAGGCTGCCGCGCCAGCTCGATCACCATCCATGCCATCGTCGAGGCGGTGGTGTCGTGACCACCAAGCAGCAGCAAGCGGATATTGGCAACCAGGACGTCATCGGAGAGCACATCGTCGCTGCGATCAAAGGCGCTCACCATGTCGTTGATCAACCCGGTGCGCGCGGCGTGTTCGCGCGCGGCGCGGACGAACTCGCGCAACCGCGCGTCGATCCAGTCGCGGGCGGCGCGGCCGCGCCGCAAGGGCAGCCCGGGCAGGTCGAGCGGGGGCGCTATGATCAACTGTAGCAGTTGCTGGTACTTGCGATGCCATCCTGGCAGCTCCTGCGTGGGGATACCCATAAGGCTGAAGATGAGCTTGAGCATCAGGTCGCCGGTTTCGCGTAGGATGGCTACCTCGCCGCGGTCGCGCCACGCCTGCACTCGCGCCTCGATGATGGGCGCTAACAGGTCGCCGATGCTGGCCTCGGTCAGTCCCGTTGGCAGGAACGCCGCCTGGATCGCATCGCGTGCCTGCCGGTGCGCGCCGCCGTCCTGTGCGACCAACGTTCCGCGGAACAGTTCGGGCGCGATTTCTTCAATCAGCGCCGAGGTCACGTCCTTGTGCCGGAGCAGTCCGAACGCATCCGGATCCAACCAGGTCATCATCTGTCCGACAGGGCCGAAATCCAACCAGAAGTGGCTGCCCAGAGTCCGTTCCGCGTGCCGCAGCAGGCGCGGCAGGTTGCAGACGATCGCGGGAAGATGCCCGATCATGGGGAAAGCGCCGGACACGACCGGGATGTCGTGCCGCAGCCGATGCCGACGGTTCAGCGGGTTGAGCAGCATGTCCATCAGCAGCGCCGGGACGCGTCCGCTTCGGCTGTCTTGCCGGAAGGCCGCGCGGCGCGGCTGTTGCCCCCATCGGCGTACGTCGGCACATGCGCCAGCATGCCGCCGTCGATGCACACGACCTGGCCAGTAATGAACGCAGCATCGTCGGAGAGCAGGAACGCCACCAGCGCGGCCACGTCGTCGGGGCGGCCGACGCGCGGCAGGAGCTGGTGCTGGCGCAGATGCCATTGCGTGCACTCGTCCAGTTTGGCGAGGAGACGATCGGTCATGATGAGACCCGGAGCAACCGCGTTGCAGCGGATCTGCGCATGACCGTACTGGGTAGCAAGCGAGGCCGACAGCATGTTCATCGCCGCTTTCGACGCGGCGTAGGCTGTCAGTGCGGTGTCACCGCTAAGCCCCTGGCACGACGACATGTTGATAATCGCGCCACCGCCACGGGCGATCATCCGCGGGACGGCCTGCCGGCAGCAGAGCAGCGTGCCGCGAAGATTGGTCGCCATGGTCTGATCCCAAACCGCCAGGTCCAAGTCGAGGATCGCGCGGTCGCGCGGCGTCAGATCCATGGCGCTCGCGTTGTTCACCAGCAGGTCGACCCCACCGAAGTGCCGCTCCGCCGTCGCGAACAGCGCTGCCACCGCCTGCGCATCGGCGATGTCCATGGCGAAGGCCAGCGCGTGGCCCGCTTCGGCCGCGATCTTTGCGGTGCAGGCGATGGCCGCCGAGCCATCAATGTCGGCTACCACCACGCTGCCGCCCTCGCGCGCGATAGCGATGGCGCACGCCTTGCCGATACCGGCGCCGGCGCCGGTCACTACGGCCACCTTGCCTTCAAACCGTCCCATCGTGTCTCCCTGGATTGCGTTGGTCTTTCGCGGCATGCCGCTCGGCCTCCGCCTGTGAAGGCGCAGGGTCGGCGTTGGCGCTCTCGTCGTCACCAGCGTCGCGTTCGATGAGCCGAATGGCGGCGACCGGGCACTGGCTGGCCGCGAGCCGCACGGCGGCGTGCAGCGCCTGCGGGACGGTCGTCACGCACACTTCGGCCACGCCGTCCGGTTCGCGCTGGCGAAAGGTCCCCGGCAGCGTCAGTGCGCACTGCCCGGTGGTTCCGCATAGATCCTGGTCGACCACGACGCGCATCTCAGTCCGCCTGCGCATGCAGCCGCACCGGCAGCGCGCGGAACGTCTTGAGGAACGCGGAGGGCTCCCTGGTCGGCTGCCCGGCCAATGCCAGCGTGGGGAAGCGCGCCTGGATCCGCGGCAGGCTCTCGGCCAACTGCACCCGGGCCAGTTGCGCACCGAGACAGAAGTGAATGCCGTGGCCGAAGCTCAGCATGATCTTCCCGTCGCTCGACATGCCTGGACTGGTACCGTAGAACCGCGCGGGATCGAAGCGATCGGGATCGGGGAAGGCGTCGGGGTCGCGATTGCCGGACGCGATCAGCACGCGCACATCCGCGTTCTTCGGGATCACCACGCCGCGCAATTCGATGTCATGCTGGGCGATACGCGGAATGGAGCTGAACATGGCGGGCGCATCGCAGCGCAGGACTTCCTCGACGAAGGCCTTCACCCCCACGGCGTCTTTCTGCAGCCAGTGCCGCTGTTCGGGATACGCCAGCATCGCCAGGATCGCATGGTCGATGGTCGCAGCAGTGGTGGCGAACCCGCCCAGCAGCATGCCCCACAGCATGCTGATGAGCTCCGCATCCGACAATGTGTCGGCATCGTCGTCGTGTGCGCCGACCAGCATCGACACGATGTCGCGGCGGGGATCGGTGCGCTTGCGTTGTATGAGATCACCGAAGTAGGCCTGCACCTTGGCGCTGGCCGCGTCCGCCGCGGTCAGCTGGGGATCGCTGGCGTGCGGGCTCAGGCCTTCCAGAATGGCGCCGACGCTGGCGGAGAGGGCGAACACGTCGTCCTGGGGCATGCCGAACAGTCCGGCGAAGACCAGCATGGGCAAGGCCAGCGCGAATTCCCGATGCAGGTCCACCGCCTCCCCGCGCTCCAGCGCGGGCGCCACGCCGTCCAGGCGCGCTGCGACGATGCGCGCGATGCTCGGCCGCAGCTTGTCGATCTGGCCGATGGTGAAGTCGCGCGAGATCAGCCTGCGCAGACGCGTATGGGTCGGCGGGTCCTTCATCGCCAGCGTGGACGCCAGCAGATTGAGCGACAGGCTGGTCGCGGCACGCGGGAAATAGCGCGCCAGTTCGCCCGGCGCCGGTCCCCGAAACGCATCGCCCGTGGCCTCGAGCGCCCAGCAGATGTCGGCATGGCAGCTCAACAGAAAGAGGCCTGACGCCGCGCGATGCACTGGATCGTGCTCGCGCAACCACCGCATGAACGGATACGGGTCGTGGATGCACGCTGGCGAAGCCAGTTCGGCAAAGGCGTCGCGGCATGCTGCCGTGGTTTCTTGCACGTCCATCTTGATTACCTGTTGGCCGGCTGATCTGACCGGCGCGTGCCAGGCGCGCCGGCAATTGCGAAACAAGATCGCGATCCCCGGCGGCCTCCCTGCATCACCAGAGCACCGGCAACTCCTCGAACCCGCCAGTGATGATCTCCTTGCGCAACCGCAGTTCTTCGGGCGCCACGGCCAGGCGTAGCGCGGGAAAGCGCTGGAAGATCGAACCGAACACCACCTTGAGTTCCAGCCTGGCCAGCGCCGCGCCGATGCAGGCGTGCGGCCCGCAGGAGAACGCCAGGTGCGGCTGCTCGTCGCGTCCGATGTCGAAGATTTCCGGGTCGTCGAAATGGCGCAGATCGAACGACGTCGACGGCAGGCCGACCAGTACCTTGCTCTCCGCGGGAATATGCACGCCCGCGATGGTCACATCGGTCCTCGGATAGCGCATGATGCCGTCCCAGCCGGCACCTGGCGGGTACATGCGCAGGATTTCCTCCACTGCCTTGTCCACCAGGGATGGATCGCCGACCAGGCGTTCGCGCTGTTGCGGATGGCGGAACATGGCCAGCAGGCCGAATTCGATCTGCGCAGCGGTGCTCTCGTGTCCCGCCACCAGCATGCCGGCCGCGAGGCCGAGAGCCTCTTCCTCGCTCGCCTTGCCTTGGTCGACCGCCGCGAGCAGATCCGTCAGCAGGTTGTCGCCCGGATACTGGCGCTTGTCCCGCATCTTGCCGCGAATGTAGGCGCGCAGTTCCTCCCAAGCCAGGCGCGACGCGCTGCGCGGGCCGCTTTCATGCTGGTGCGTCATCACCTCGTCGGACAGGTTGGCGAAAAAGGCGTGATCCTCGTAAAGGACGCCAATCAGGGCGCTGATGACCATGGCCGGAAGCGGAAAGGAGAGGTGGCGTCGCAGGTCGGCGGGCTGGGGCTGCGCCGCCAGCGTCTCGAACAATTGCGCGGCGATCGCCTCGACCTGCTGCGCCAGCAGCGTCAGCCTGCGGTTGCTGAAGGCCGGGGCCACGATCCGGCGTAACCGGGCATGCTCGTCGCCCTCGTGCGAGACCAGCCAACCCGGCGAACCGAGAATCACCGAATCCGGGGTGAATGCCACCGGCGGCATTCCCGCGGGCCGGAACGCCGCGTCGGACAGCACCGCCTTAGCCTCGTCATAGCCTGTCACCCACCAGCCTTCGTGTCCGGACGGGAAGCGCACGCGGTGGATCGGACCGTTGGCGCACAGCGCCAACATCTCGGGCGAGGGCGCGATGTGATCGACGCGCCACATCGGCAGCGTCGGCAGGGATGGTTCAGACATGGTGGACTTCACTCTCTAAGCGATGGAAGGGCGGAAGGTGACCGGCAGACGCCGCCGTAGACGAAGTCCTTCGCGGCGATCGTCAGCGACAGATCCTCCAGCAGCACGAGCGGCGCGAGGAAGACGCATCGCAATTCCAGGCGCGCCAGCGCACCGCTCAGGCAGAAATGCGCCCCTAGCCGAACGACAGGTGCATGTTGTGCCGCCGCATGATATCGAACCTGTCGGCATCGCCATAGATCGACTGACCGTAGGGATTGGTGAAGGAGGCTCGAGGTACCCGCCACCGACTTGTCCGCCAATATTGCCTCCGGACCAGTCGCACACTTCCGGTCGCAGTTTCACTGTGGCTCCCAAAGGAAGAACTCTAGACCGCATCCAACGCTTCCCTGCATTTTCTCGGTCCACAACCGAACGCCAAGTCATCGCCATAGCAAACCGTCGGAACAGACCAAACGCGAACAGCGACGCGCACCGTGTCCGTCCCGAAGACCATCACACTGTGATTGGTGATGATGCCAAGAACAGAGCAAATCGCGTGCCGAGCTGAATTCGCAGGCTCAGCTGGCACTTTCTAGTGGCGCGTAGTGTCAGGTTTCTGGCATTGAGTCTCAATGCCGACAACCGGCGCAGCAAGTGCCCGACAAAGGCCCGCTCTCGAGCTGAATGTGCGGGGCGGGCCTTGCGCGATATCAAGCATCCGGATTGGCTGCAGCAGGTGTGGTTCGCCGGAAACCACTCCGGTGTCGGCGGTAGTTATACGGGAAATGAAGCCCGCCTCTCCGGCATCTCGGCTGGGTTGGATGACGCATGCGGCCGAGAATTTTCCCGACCGCAAGGCGCCCAGCCGCTTCGGCATCATCGCCGCGTCGCGCCGGTCGGTTTTATCCCGATCCCGGCCTTCATCGGGATCGGGGGCCACCACGATGCAGTTGTGCCCCCAGTCCCGTCAGTTGTCGATGCAGGCCATATCCGCAGGGACCGGCTTCGTAGCAAAACTTACCTGCCGGTCATCCTTGCCAAGCTTCTTCGCCAGCTTGTCGATCTGATTGGCGCGATTGGGGATGCTCTCCAAGTTACGAACTTCCCCGCCGCGCATCCCTTCGGCCACCGCAACCGAAATCGTCGCCTTGTGCACATCCAGCCCACGAAAATGCTATCGTTCATCAGGCCCGCTGCCCATGCTTGCGGCTCGGCGCCGGACCATCCGGCGTAACCCTCGATAGGAGCTTGCCGCGGGGCGGGCCGCCCGTCACCTCAGGGGCGAACATCGGGTCTAGTACGATTTCGATGTTGTTGGTGGTGGGTGCGCAATGAGCAAACGTATACGCGTCTTCGATCGCAACCGGACCGGGAGCGAGCGACACTATGTGAAGGTAAAGGTTCACGCACCGCCGACGGCTTCGCCGGGCTTGAGCGGTCACGGGGGACGAACCGTCTCCCCCGTGGCGAACTCGGCTTGTCCCGGTGCAACTCCACAACGTTTAACGTGCCGGGAGATGCGGGTCAGCCAGCCCGAGGCTCCGAGCTGAAGTCCGTACGGCCTTGGGACGAGACTGTCGAATCCAAATGCCGGATCTGAGCATCGGACGGCGCGCTTGGAGGGATACCATTATCGCGCCCCCCGTGCGAACCAGACGACACGTGAGCCGGAACAGACAGGGACGGCGCGGCTTCCGAGGCCGGCCACATACTCCAATCAAAGTTGAACGGCATCTGCGACGATGAGGTTGACGTTGACCGGACTGTCTCCTGCCCTGTCCGTTCTGCCTCCTGGAGTTGCGCCGGCGGGACCACTCCGGACCAAGGTGGGCTTCCTTCGATCATCTCCAGCTGATTCAGACCGTGAGCATCGGGAAGGATCGGCGGCCGAGTGATCACGCGCCCCTGCTTACCGTGCTGCGCGCTCGCGTCGCCGCGGTACGTCGCGTAGTCGTGCCCGTGCGCCGCCCATGCGCGCTGCGTGATTTGATGAGCGAGGCTCGTCGTCGGCGCACCGCCCTCTGAATTGGCGCCTTCGTTCGACTGCTGCTCGACGGCGCGGCCTTGCGGATGGCCGAGCATCTTTTGGCTCTTGGCCGGCCTCAACTCTTCGATCTCATGCTGGTCGTTGAAGAGGAGCTCCTCGCCCGGCGGGAGGTCGCCGATGTGAAGCTCATCCATCAACTCATCCGCGGACCACTGGCCGTCGTGCCCTCCATTCAACGGACGAGACTGTCTAAAATCGAGTGCAGGCTCTTGGCGCGTGGATGGCTCAAGGGACGACGGACCGACTTCATCGGCCATCTCCAACAAAGACTCCGGAGTATCGCCTAGCGGGGGGAGGACTTTGGGCCAATTGAAGCCTCCCTGCGGCGCGCGTTGCTGCCAAGCGGCTTCCCATGCCCTCGGCAAGCCTGTGATCGGCGCCACTCCGCCCGTCTGCTGGCAGGCTCTGAGCCGATCGAGAGCCATGAGGAGGAGCCGTTTCCGACCCGTGTCGAACGAGGTGGCATCTTCGTCCAGCGACTTGTCACTGAGGCGGGCAGCAATTCCCGACTTGTTGTTTGCAAAAAGCCACCGGCTGAATCTGCGAAGAGGACGAGCATAATTCGTCTTCGCGGTGATCTCCTGGTACCCCGCCTTGACGAGAGCGTCTTCAAGCTCTGAAATTAGGGACATATCTTCGGGATGGAACGGAGGACGGACGAGGTCTCTCGCTCCATCACGGAGATGGTCGAGTGCGGCGCCGACCGCTCTGTGACCACCGGCATCCTTGTAGCGCTTGACGTCTTCATCCAGCGAGTCGTCTTCGTTCCACGCTTCTTCGTAAAGCCGAGCAGCAATGGCTGGCTTGTTGTGCTCACGCAGGTAGTGACTGAAATCGGTAAGAAGACTTGCATAGGTCGTTGCAGTGCTTGAATTCCCTGTGGTCGCAGCTTTGCTCTTGTACTCTTTGATGAGTGCCGTGTCCTCGGGATAAGCTGTCAGGTCCGGCCGGCCTTTTACCGGTGCGATTCCACCCATTGACTGGGAGGTTCGGAGATGAGCGAGTGCCGTGCGTACGTTGGTGGAACCACCCTTTCTTGTGAACTCCTCGGAATCATCGTCGAGCGATCCATCGTCAAGTCGAGCAGCAATGCCGGGCTTGTTGTTCTTGAACAACCAGCGGTCAAAGCTGAGAAGCCGATCTACATTGGCTTTGGCAGTGCTGTCGGCGGCGTTGCCCTTGAGAAGCGCCTCCTTGAGCCCCAGGATCAGGGGTAGATCTTCAGAATAAAGAACTTCGCCGCGACGACCTGGCAAACCCCAACCTGATTGATCCGCCTGCAGCGCCGGGTCGCGCCGGAACGCCTCATCGCCTCCAGGAGGCGGCATTACGCTGTATGCGTACCCCGCATCATGCTCATTGTTGATGAGAAATTCTTCGTCCGGCGGGAGGTTGTTTCCGTCAAGTTCAACCGGCAATTGGTCGGCCTGCTGGCTATCGCGAGGCCAGTTCAACCGAACGGATTCGTTGGAGCCTGGTGCCTGTTGGTGGCGCGCGGTTGGCTCAAAAGACGAGGATCCGGGTTCGTCTATCTCTTCCAATGGCAGATCACACTCGTGACCGGTTGCAGGAAGGACTTCTGGCCAGGTCATACCGCCCTCCGGCCCGCTGTGCTGCGCCTCTTCATTGCCAATGCGCCTCGACTCGATCAGGGCCGCGTCCTGGACGTCCGGATTAGGAGAACTATTGCGCGTGAGTTCCAGCATTCGGGTGCCCGCAGGCGACCTTAGGAGATTGTCCAATGCGGTTCCGATCGTCCTGTGACCGTCGGCATCCGCCATATAAGAGCTGGCGTCATTCACGAGCGACTCGTGACCTAGCCGGGCAGCAATTCCCGGCTTGTAGTTCTGGCGCAGGTAATGACTGAAATCGGCGAGAAAATTTGCATAGTTTGCGGCGCTAGGTCGAAGGTCAGTCGCTTTATACTCCTTGATGAGGGCCGCGTCCTCAGGATACGGATTGAGGACAACGCGGCCTGCGAACGGCGCGATTCCGCCTGCCGACTGAGATGCGCGCAGATGACCAAGCGCCGTAAGGACCATATGCTTCCGACTGTTGTCAAAGGCCGCGACATCGCGGTCCAGAGTCATGTCATTAAGCCGAGCAGCGATTCCCGGCTTGTTGTTTTTGACGAGCCAACGCCCCAATCTGAGAAGACTACCTACATTTCCCTTCGCGGTGCTTTCGCAGGCTCCGGCTTTGATCAAGGCGTTCTCAAGTCCCAGAACAAGCGACGCATCCTCGGAATAAACGGGGCTGTTGCTGCGACCTACCAAAATCCTGTTCGATTGACCCGACCACGGAGGCGAGTCGGCCGGCACGGCCGCAACGCTCCGAGCGGCCGAGACCTGCCTTAGCACGCGCCTCCCTGAACTGCCCGCTTCGCTCGGCTGTCGCTCAACGGCTATTAGTTGCCGATCTTCCAGAATCCTCTGCCTCTTCGCAGGCCTCGCATCGGGCGCGTCCTGCTCATGATTGAAGAACACCCGCTCGACTGGCACCAGAGCGCTCCCGTCGAGCGCATCCATCTCCCCGTCCCAAGTCCATTGCTGATCGTGGGGCAAGCTCAAGTCACCCGCTCCGGAATTCGCTATGTCGAAATGGTGTGCGGTTGTCTCAAGAGACGGCGAGAAGCTTCGTTCGTCTATTGTCGCCAAAGGTGGATTCTCGGGATCTTGCGCGGCAAGGATTTCCGGCCAGTTGGCAGTCTCCTCCGAGACGTCGTGCCCCGCAGAGACATCCCCGACGCGGCTCGGCTGCGCGAGAAATGACTCTTGGAGGTCAGAAATGGGTGGAATATGGCGTCGGACTTCCATCGCTCGGACGCCGGGCGGAGACGCCAGCAGATGGGCAAGTGCGGCACTCGCTTTTTGGCGACCACCGAGGCCCGCCTCCTTGTAACGTTTGGCATCTTCATCCAACGTTGCATGGCCGAGCCTCGCGGCAATGCCGGGCTTGTTGTTGTCACGCAGATAGTGGCTGAAGTCGATAAGAGCCGTTGCATATCTCCTGGCGGTCTCTGTTCGTGCTTCTTTCTTGTACGCTTTGATGAGCTCCGCGTCTTGAGGGTAAGGATTGAGGTCGACGCGGCTGGAAATGCGGACAATTCCGACAGCAGATTGGGAGGCACGCAGATGCCTGAGCGCCGTAAGCACGGCCCGCTCCCCGCATTGCCTGAACTCCTCGGCATCTTTGTCGAGCGACTTGTCATGAATCCGCGCAGCAATCCCGGGCTTATCGTGCTTAACAAGCCAACGGCCCCATCTGAGAAGACAGCGTACGTTATCCGTCACGGTGCGATCGGCGGCGCCAGCCCTGATCAGTGCCGGCCTCACCGTCTCGATGAGAGCCGCGTCTTCCGAATAAAGGGGGTCCCCGCTTCGTCCGACGAACGCCCAAGTTGATTGGCTTGGCGGCTGCGCCGAGGGATCGAGCATCGCTCCCCCGTCGTCGCCATGCGGAGGCGGGATGTATGGGGGTCCACTCGTCCGCGTCGGCCGTTGCGCCTCCGATGCCGATACATCGATTTGCGTAAGCGCCTCGGGAAGCGATGATGGGCCAGCTTCGTCCATCATGCGACCAGGCAGGTCCTGCTCGTGATTACCCGCTCGAATGACTTCTGACCAGCTGGCAGATCCCTCCAATGCGCTAGGCTGCGCAGCGATGTCCCCAGCGTGGCTCGGCTCGATGAGACCTGCCTCTTCGAGAGCAGGAACGGGATTAAGGTAATGCCTAAGTTCGATCACTCGGGCGCACGCCGACCCTTTGAGATGAGCCAGTGCGGCACGCTGCGCTTGCAAGGTCGCTACACCAATTTGCGGAGGTCGATCGATAGGCGAAGATGGGTCGGTCTCGTCCACCATGCCAGCAAGCAGATCCTGCTCATGACCTTCCACAGCGAGGATCTCTGGCCAGTTAACAGCAGCCTCCGACGCGCTGCGCTGCGCAGCTGCGACATCAACGAGCCCAGGCTCGATGAAGATTGCGCCTTCGGGATCAGGGACGGCAGCGATATGGCGTCCATGCCCCCTTGTTCGGACGCCTGTTGACGACCTTAGAAGATGAGCCAACGCGGCGCCGATCTTCGGGTTGCCACCAGTCGCCTTATAGTCCTCAGCGTCTCCATCGAGAGACTGGTCGCCAAGTCGGGCAGCAATGCCCTCCTTGCAGCTTTCACGCAGGTATTGACCGAAGCTGCGAAGAGCACCCGCATAGACCCTCGCGGTGTCCGTCGCCGCGTCATTTTTGTACTCTATAATAAGGGCCGCATCCTCCGGATAAAGAGTGAGGTCGGCGACACCCGCAATCGGCGCGGCCCCGCCCGCCGACTGCGACGTCCGCAGATGATCCAGCGCCTTAGGCGCGCGCTTGGAACCACCCTTGCTGATGAACTCGCTGACATCGTTGGTCAGCGTACTGTTATTAAGACGACCAGCAATCGGCCCCTTGTTGTTTTCGAAGAGCCAGCGAGCCAAGCTGAGAAGATGACCCGCATTGCTCTTGGCGGTCCGTTCGGCGGCCCCGCCCTTGATGAGAGCCTCCCGAACCTCCTGAATAAGGGGCACATCTTCGGAATGAACAGGCCGCTTGCCACACCCTATCAAAACCCCGCTTGAGCGCGCCGGCTGCAGCGGCAAGGCAGCCGGCACAGCCTCGCTGCTTACTCCCTGCGATGCCGTCGCGAATTGTTGCCCGCTGACGTCCATGATGGATTGCGCATCAGATGCTGATCCACCCGATTGATGGGTGAGGAGCTGCATGGGCCTGCGAGCGGGCGATCTGGTGACCTCGCTCAGCTGGCGCTCAAAGGCCGCCGAGTCGACCAGAGAGGCGTCTTGCGAGCCGACGTTGTCCGATTGTCGACGCATCGGGTTCGTTGAGGTGAAGTCCATCCGCTCTCGCTTTCGAAGATGAAGGTTGGGGCTCCGGCGTATGCTGGTCTTGAGCCGCACATCGAGGGCATTTATGGGTTCAGCCGGGTTGAACCGCGCACCAGGGTCATGGGGCCCAGCATGCCGTCGCCAAGCTCCCCAAGCAGGGGTTGCTCCGATGTTGTTCCATTGCGATCCACTTCAGCCGACTGGAAACCTACGCTGGTTTGCTAGGAGAAATAGCTGTCGGGAACCTGACGGACGCAATGCTCTTCCTAACCGCAGCGTGAGAGAGAAGCCGGCAGCGTCCCGCAAACATGCGGACCATACTCAACCCTACGGCATTGATATCGCCCAAGCTATGGCGGGCATTGTGCTGCAACGAAAAGTACTTCTTGAGCGCAACGTTCAACACTGAGCTGCTGAATATCATGACTTCATTCAGATGCAGGAACGAGACCTTGATCTCTTCATCCTCGAAGAACTTTATAGCGGTAACGGCTTCGATGACTGGTTTGTGGAAAAGTCGGGCTCAAGGGTTTCCGGTGCGAAAAAGCCGAATTTCGGTTTCTGCAAAATCCAGCGCGAAGTGGGCGAAACCGACGTGCTCGCGGTCTTCTCGGAAAATTTCGAATCCGTTGCTGTTCTTATTGACGATAAGATTGCCGCCGATTTCACAGAACGCCGGGCAAATCGTTACCATGAGTGCGTGTTGAACGAACCCGCTCCGCGGGAGGGCGAGGCCATTTATCTGAGAGGCATCTGTTTGAGAGGATTGGGCCGCAAGTCCGTTCCTCTTAATCCAGGAGTGCCTCATGGCCACGATGAGTTCGAGCCCGCTGCGCCGCCGCATGATCGAGGATATGACGCTGCGCAACTTATCACGGTCGACGCAGCAATCCTATGTGTACGCGGTTGCGAACTTTAGCCGACACTTCGGCCGATCACCTGACAAGCTCGGCCTTGAGCAGGTGCGCGCGTACCAACTGCACCTGATCGGGTTGAAGCGGTCGTGGACTCACATCAACCAAGTGACGTGCGCGTTGCGCTTTTTCTATGCGGTGACGCTCGGGCGCAAGGAGGCGATTGAGAACATTATTTCGGCCCGCGAGCCGATCAAGCAACCGCTGGTGCTGAGTGCGGAGGAAGTCGCCCGTTTCCTGGAGGCTGTACCGGCCCTGCGCGACCGCGTTGCGCTGGTGACGGCCTACGCTGCCGGGCTACGGGTCGGCGAGGTCAGCCGCCTGAAGCCCAGCGCGATCGACAGCAAGCGCATGCTGATCCTGATCACCGCCGGCAAGGGCGGCAAGGATCGTTACGTGATGCTGTCGCCGCGGCTGCTTAGCATCCTGCGATCCTACTGGTGTCTGGCCAAACCGCGCCATTGGCTGTTTCCGGGGCGCAATCCGGACGATCCGGTGAGCGTCGCCACGCTGCAAGAGGCTTGCCGCAAAGCTCGGCAACATGCCGGCCTCGATAAGCGGGTGACGGCACATGTTCTGCGGCACAGCTTTGCTACTCACCTTTACGAGCGCGGGACTGATATCCGGCTCATCCAAGTCCTTCTTGGCCATGCGCGATTGTCATCGACGGAGCGCTACACGCAAGTCGCAACCAATCTGATCGCACGGGCCAGAAGTCCGCTCGACGATCTCGACGCACGATTGAGATCTCGGCCCGAGTAGGTGCCCGGCGCACGTCCGGCGTTCGAGGTGGCGGACATCTTCCGCCAGCACGGCGACGCGTTCCGCGTCGCCCACGCCGGGCACCTCAGCCGATCCCAGCTGCGCGTGATGGGCGCCATCGAAGCGTGCCGGACTGCCGCGCTCGGTGGTCACGTCGAGTGCTGTGTCGACTGCCGGCACCAGCGGATCTCCTACAATAGCTGCCGCGACCGTCATTGCCCGAAGTGCCAGAGTACGGCAGCCCGCGAGTGGCTCAGCGCCCGCGCTGCCGACCTGTTGCCGGTCGAGTACTTCCATGTGGTGTTCACGCTGCCGGCGCCGGTGGCGGCGATCGCCTATCACAACAAGGCGACCGTCTACGCGATGCTGTTCGAGGCAGCGGCTGAGACTTTGAAGACGATTGCGGCCGACGAGCGGTACCTCGGCGCTGAGATCGGTGCGATCATGGTGCTGCACACCTGGGGCCAGACGCTGACCCATCACCCGCACGTCCACTGCATCGTGCCGGGCGGCGGGCTGTCGGCGCACGGCGATCGCTGGATCGCCTGCCGACCGGGCTTCTTTCTGCCGGTGCGCGTGCTGTCGCGTCTCTACCACCGGCTGTTCCTGGAGAAGCTGAGGGCTGCTTATCGTGCCGACAAGCTGCGTTTCTTCGGCAATCTGAAGCACCTCAGCGATCATTCAGCGTTCGATACAGTCCTTACGTCGCTGCGCCGCATCGAATGGCTGGTCTACGCCAAGCGACCTTTCGCCGGCCCCAAGCAGGTTCTAGCCTATTTGGCTCGCTACACGCACCGCGTTGCCATCTCCAATCACCGGCTTCTCGCAGTCGATAATGACGGCGCCACCTTCTCTTGGCGCGACTATCGCGACGGAGCACGGATGAAGTCGATGACGCTCGCGGCCGACGAGTTCATACGCCGGTTCTTGTTGCACGTCCTGCCCGATGGTTTCCAGCGCATCCGCCACTATGGATTTCTCGCTAACGGGCATCGCCGTGCCAAGCTCATGCTGATCCGTCGCTTGCTTGCGGCAACGCCACCTTCGATTGCTGATCAGGCGCCCGAGCAGCAGCCTGCGTGCGCAGTCGCAGACACATCCGAACGACCGCCATGCCCCTGTTGCGGAAGCCGCATGGTCGTTATCGAGATCCTTCCCGGACCTCGTCGGGGTAATCTGACGCCGGACACCTCATGAACCCAATCGCGCACGATAGTTTTCGCCGATATCACTGCTACCACGCTCTGGCCGACAGCGGGTCGGTGCTCGCCCAGCCATGCTGCAATTGCCGTTGCAAGCACGATTCCGCTCTTATTGCACACCGAGCCGGCCGAGCCGACTCGGCTGCGCACCAATCTGTGCATTTACCCATCCCCAACTGATCGCGGATCGCGCACGTCTGCGGCGCCCTCAATCCCCATAACCGCTTGAGCTCCCGGCCCGCGGCTTCGTTCAACCCGGCTTGAGCTGCGTCGCGCTCGTGCCTGGGTCGCGCATCCTCAAGCGCGACCCAGCTCAACCCTAAAAATTCCAGAGCATCGTGATCACCATTTCCAGCTGATCGTGATCGCTATTTCCAGCGATCGTGATCGGGGACAACGGGGAGGTGCGCACCGCTGACAGTCTGCAACCGGGGTAGCTCGGTCTTTTGCCTAAACCGCAGAGGATCGAGATGCCGACAGAGAGACTGTCCATGCGCCACATTCGCGAAGTTCTACGCCTGCACTTTAGCGTCGGCATGTCGCAACGCGCCGTTGCCCGCAGCCTCGGTCTGGCCAAGGGCACGGTCAGCAAGTACGTGAACCGAGCCCGCCGCGCCAGCCTGACCTGGCCTTTGCCGCCGGAGCTGGATGACGACGTCCGGCTCGAGAACCGCCTATTTCCACCGCCTTCCGATCGGCCCAACGACGAGCGTCCGCATCGGGATTGGGCGCTTGTGCATCGCGAGCTGCGGCGCCCGAACGTCACGCTGATGCTGTTGTGGGAGGAGTATTGCGACGCAAACTCCGACAGCTTCAGCTATGCGTGTTATGTTGCGGCCGGATTTATGTTGTCGCTGCTGAGCGAACCAAGGATTTCGCCAACTCTCCTCGGCTCGCTCCGCAACGTAAGAGTGTGACCTTTCGGCCTACAGGGCCTTCAAGAAGGCCATCAACGACGGGAGAGAGGGTTGTCGAGGCGGCGGCCTCAGGCTGCTGATATCGACCCTGTCTAACGCCTCTGCTTTCATCTCCAGGTCGACTTCAACATAGATGTGCGTGGTGTCTAATGACACGTGGCCCAGCCAAGCACGGATCGTGTTGATGTCGACGCCGGCGCGCAGCCTGCACGGCCGTTGTGTGCCGAACCGTATGTGGGCTCACGCGCTTCATCGCCAACGTCGGGACCGTTTCGCCCGCCATAGCGGCATATTGCGTCACGAGACGGTGTATTCCGAAGCGCGTCAAAGGTTGGTTCGTCCGCCCGAGAAAGACCCCTTCACTTTTGTTCCGGTCGGCTACAAGGCGAGTCAACGAGGTTGCCGTCGTTGACCACAGGGACAGATTCTGATCTTGTTTCCCTTGCCGAGAAGCCGCACTGACGGGGACGCCCCCAGTTGGAGATTGCCGACCGTCAATTTTGCTGCCTCATCGGCGCGAGCACCGCTGTTGTATAGGAAAAGCAGCAGAACATGGTCGCGCACCCCAAGACTCGTGCGTCGGTCAAGTTGGTTTAGCAGCGCGTCCATCTCGGCCTTTTCGAGGTATCCGATCGCTGTCTTGGCCGTCTTCTTGAACGGCACTGCCCGTATCTCGGAACACCAGGCCAAGTGGACCGGCGAACGCGTCCCGATAAAGCGCGCCAGTGAATGGATGGTCGCCAGCCGTTGGTTGCGGGTAACCTCGCTGCACTGGCGATCGCGCTCCAGGTGGTCCAGGAACTTGCGGACGACTTCCGGCGTCAACTCTTCCACGTCATGCGATCGATGGCGCAGCCTCCCTGCTTGCTGGCAAACGGCAGCAACAATGTCAGCGTGTCGCGGTAGCTGG
The DNA here is from genome assembly GCF_054063355.1 of Bradyrhizobium sp. USDA 4502. Taxonomy (NCBI): domain Bacteria; kingdom Pseudomonadati; phylum Pseudomonadota; class Alphaproteobacteria; order Hyphomicrobiales; family Nitrobacteraceae; genus Bradyrhizobium; species Bradyrhizobium sp. USDA 4502. Next base: position 543,619 of record NZ_JBSSGF010000001.1, on the reverse strand, counting down.
CTTCGGTGTTGTGGGAAAGATTGCGCTCGGCGACCAGATGTTCCAGCAAGAACCGCCGGATCCACGGACCAAGCAGGCTCTTATCCTTCATGGTCGGCCTCCATCGCGTACAGAGCAAAGCGCTCGCTGGCCGCCTGGAGGAGATCCGGCGTCATCTGCAAATAGCGCTGGGTTGAACGGCTATCGATGTGGCCAAGGTAGGTTGCGAGTTGCGGAAGTAGTCGCTGCACCTCCTGGCCGGAGCGATACCATGCGATCACCCGGTGCACCGCGGCTGTGTGGCGAATATCGTGCAGCCGTGGAGGTCGAGGCTCGCCGACAGGGCAACTGAGTCCGGCGGCTCGGCGGACATGCTGAAACCAGGAGATGACCCGCACATAGTGCCAGGGTCGACTGCCGCGCGTAGTGAATAATGGAGATTCTTGTCCGCGCGGCAACCCTGATGCCTTGACAGCCGCGACCTTCAATCCGGCCCGCAGCCTGTTCACGACAAGCGTGGCAAGCGCCTCACCTTCCACGTCTTCGGCGATCATAAGCAAGGGCTTGCCGCTCTGCACGACCGCTTCCAGCAACGGCAGCATCGGTTGCAACACCGCAGCAAATTCGATGAGATTGCAGGCCGGCTGCGATCAGCGGCCGGTGCAGATGTCTGGGATCAGTTGTTCAACGGTGCGCGGCCCCTTCCTTTCGATGGGGGCGGCACGTTAAGGATCGATCAGCCGAAACGATGAAAGCCGCGAGATGGTCGCTGAATGTGTTCTTCCGGGTGGCCAAAGATTGGCTGCCATTGGAATCATCTGGAGAGAAGAGAAAGCTACGTTCACGATGAAGAGGGAGCGATGGCGATCCTCCAATGGAATGACGAGAGAAGAGCGACGTGATGGACAGCTGCACGTTCAGGAGAGCTCATTAACGGTCAGACTATTTAGTCAGAAAGCGCGGGTATACGAAGGCGCCTTGATCATTTCGGCGTCCTTTTCGCTAACGGCTTCAGCGCGAACAACTCGTACCACGAGGCGCGCTACTTGTTTGGTTATGCTTGCGACTATCACTTTTGCCTTTTCGCCATCGAGCAGAAAGCGGGCATGTTGCGACAACATGTCCTTTGCATTTGCAAATCGCCTCTGATCGGCAACGTTCAGCGCTAAATCGCGATGTTCCTGCGAGATAATTGTGGGGCGTCGGAACATGAGCTGGCGACCAATTCCGCTCTTTGGCTCGCCTAGATGTGGGAAGGCATCGACACGCGGTGTCCACAACTGAGCTGGTCACTGAGAAGCGCGGATTGAGTACGACATCGAGCAGATTGCTTTTTTTGGCGAAGGCCCAGCGCTTCAAATCTGTGATTCACCACCTCGCAATGTTGCCGCCCTGAAGAAGGCACTGGCAGCCGAGCACGTGATGCCTTTGGAGATCGCAGCTGAATGCTTGGCGCTAGGTGTCAGAAGTTGTTCTGTGTTTGAGAATGGAGTATGTGCCATGGTCCTTCTGAGCACCCGAATCCTGGAAATCACCAAGAAATTGCGGGAAGGCGTGCGATTGCTGAGGGGGTCTTTTGCATCTTGGAAAGCGGGCTGCCGTCGAGCTGTAGCGTCTTACCGAGCGAAGAAAACTCCTGCGCGCGACGTGAGAGTTAGAGCTGCGGTTGAGCAGGTTCGGAGCGGCGAAACCATCGTGTCCAGCGGAGTTGCGGCAGCCAACCGTCTCGGTTGGACGACGCAGGTCGTTGTTCGGGAGGTTTATCTAAGGTACGGTCTTTCGCGTGAGCCTTACATCGGCAAGCAGATGGTGGAACTCAAGCATGCGTCCGGTTTGCAGCTAGTGCTTGCAAACGGTGGAGCAGGTGCGGGGGTCCGCGGCGCTTGCCGGGGCCGCGCCAAGGCAAGACAAGCGCTGCGGTCCGTCAGCCAGAAACTCACTCCGGCTGAATCGCTCGGGCACAGCGTGCTGCAGGATGACGCAAGTCAAATGGCTCTTTCCGCGAACTTCGACAGTGATCTCGCCGCCTTTCGCGCTTCGGATGCTGGTCCAGTTGGTCGACTTCCATCGTCGCCTTAGGGAGCTCCCGCATGAGCCGAGCAGCGCCGGCTTCTAGATTGGTGATCCGTTGCACTTGCTGCGCACGCAAATTCTCTCGGCGCCGGCCGCACGCAGAGGCAAACTGCAGTACGCCTACTGCAGCAAAGGTGGCATCAGAGGGTGAGGCCGCGATCATTGAGCACCTTGTCTCTTAGAGCGCCCTTGATCTCACGGGCGATTTGTTTACGAACTGCGGCACCCAATTCCCGCTTGGCATCCTCGACGAGGCCAGCTTCAGCCTCTGTCAGGCCTCTGTCGGCCAGCTGTTGCTCAAGTCGGCTGTCGAACTCGTTCCCCATTGCAGCAATGAGCTGGTCCTGCGCCATGGCGTGGTCTTCGGGTGCGATGCGACGCACCACGTCGTCCCAAGGTTGCCAGTCCACCGCCAAATAATCGGCGAATTCCGCCGCCTCCCTGTTCCGGACGGATGTCTCTGCGAAATCAACGTCAGCGTCGGTGACGCCGGAGACTTCAAAGAAGCGCATGTCCGGCGCGACGTGCTGCAGTCCCAGCCGTTCGCGTAGCTTGTTTTGATAAGCAAGAAAGACCTCAATGGCGTCGATGCCTTCGACGTTGTTGCCCGAGCCTAGCGACTGAACCTTCTCGCGCGCAATTCTCTCCAGCGCGTCCAGGCGGAACATGACCCGGCCCAGATCGACGAGATCGGGAAGTCGAGCCTTGTCGTTATAGGCGCCGTTCTCGACGTCTGCGATGAGGCGTGCGGTCTGCATGCCGTTCCAGGTCAAAGTTCTGCGATCCTCGCAGCTCTGGTTGGCGTCCAGGGCCAGTTGGAAGTAGCGCGTAACCAATTGCGGGTTTTTCGCTGCCCCCCGCAGATCATTGGCCACCGACTGCCGGAATTCTTCATTCTCAGCGTTCACGGAGTCGAACAGTTTGCCAAGGAAGAGCGCGTATTCCCGGGCGCCCGGCTCTTCAGCAACGCTCTGCCAAACCGCCAGGACCTCTTGATCGCCGTCCTGTGGATTGCCCCGGAGCCAGTCTGCGACCGTTTCAATGAGAGCATCGGCCTCTTCATCGTCTGTCCCGGACCATTCACTAACGTCATTGCGTGGAAGGTAGACGGTCGGACCGACATAGCCTTCGGCGCTTAGGACTGTATCCAGGTTCGTCAGCACCTGTTCGGGCAGCGGATTTTGAGTCGCATATATCCTGCTACTGGCGCCTAGCCGCGTCAGCAGGTCCTCGGGCAGGCTCGTCAACTGGTTTTGGCTGGCGTCGAGAAGCTCCAGTGAAGCAGGGAGGGCCTCCGGCAAACGCGTTAGTTCGTTTTCGCCGACGTCGAGATACCGGAGCCTGGCAGGAAGAACCTCCGGCAGATTCGTCAACTGATTGTTGCGGGCGTAGAGAAGCCGGAGCGAAGCAGGGAGGACCTCGGGCAGGTCTACCAATTGATTGTAGTTGAGGTCGAGAAACTGCAGCGCAGCAGGTAGGACCTCAGGCAAGTTCCTCAGCCGGTTGGAGCTCGCGTCAAGACCTCTGAGCTCGGTCGGAAGCGCGGGCAGGCTGGTCAGCTCATTGCCCCTAAGGTCAAGACGCTGGAGCGAAGGAGGGAGGCTATCCGGCAGACTTGTAAGCCGATTGAAGCCTACATCCAGGACGACGATGGCGTTCGGAAGTGGAGGTAGGCTAGTAAGCCTCAACGCTCCGAGATTCAGTCTGGCGGCCTCACCCCGAGCGTTCAGTCGTCTTACAGCTTCTTCCCGATTCTCAAGCGGGCCCGTCTCCGATTCGGTAGCCCAATTCTCAAGCACCTCGTGGTCAACGTCCTCTGCATGGGCTGAGCCCCCGGAGTTTGCTGCGTAGCCTGTCAGGAATGCGTCCCACTGCGCCTCCGGTCCGCTTTGCTCGGCCTCTTGTCTGGAAGATGTAGAACGGAAGAAGCCTCCGCCGCCGGGCTGAATTTGTCTTCTCTCAAAAGGATCCATCTTACCCTCCTTACGAAACTGAGTAGACTCAGTCACGGTGGCATGCTCTAGCACCTAAGATACTTAGCTTTCGAAAAGCTGACAGACTGTCCAGCGCGGCGGCGATGGCCGCGTTCGCCTCGGCCAGCGAGAAGAAGGTCTGTCGGCGAAGCCGCCCCAGGATGTAGGTCTGGGCAAAACGCACCCCGGCTTCCACTTTTGCCTTATCCCGGGGTTTCGCCATCATCCCGTAGCTGCGATTGATTTCAGGATCGTAGAACGAAGCCCTGTGCACGCCGGACTTCAAATTGTCGGGAACGATTAGGCGTGGCACCCCGCCAAAGAACCGGAACATGCGGACATGGGCCTCGATCCAGTCCGGAAGTGTCTGCGTCCAGGTCGCCTCGGCGTAAGTATAATTTGAGGCGCCAAGCACGGCGACGAAGATTTCCGCGTCGCGCACAACCCCGGTTTCGCGATCGACGATCATGATTTCCTTGCCGGAGTAACAACAAAGACCTTGTCACCGGCCGGATGGTCCTGTCGCATCGTCGGAGACAGACGCCGCTCGAACTCCCGGAATAAATCGCAGAACCGCGAAATATGTTCACGATTACATATTAGAGAGCGTTTTTAGATTGGCGGCGCGCAGCACCCAACATGGGCACTCGCGAGGGGCACCGGTAATCTAAAAACGTGTTGGACGAAGCCGCGGGCACGCTGCTGCAGCTATGGGTGTTGAATCACTGCGCCGTTGTTTGTGAACGTCGTGATCTGGACTGGAGACAAGTCCAAAGCGGACATTATCACGAAAGTACTGGGTGGAAGCGAGATCTGGGAAGCGAAGTAGCCGAAAATGCGAAGCGCCGGAGGTTTGACGTCGGAAGAACGACAACAGGGTTCAGGCGGCGGTGGTGGTGCCTTAGGGATTGGGCGCGGCAGCAGCTCCAGCGGGCTGGTCGCCGCGCAGACTTTGTTCGTGGCTATCCGGAGCTATTGCGCGGTTGTGGACAGGCTGCGATGGCCAAGCAAGAGCTGGATGGTGCGAAGATCGGTGCCGGCCTCGAGTAGATGAACGGCGAAGGCATGCCGCAGCGAATGCGGTGTCACGGGCTTGGCAAGGCCCGCTAACCGATGCGCCTTGCTGCAGGCGTCCTGCACCGCGTTGGTCGATATCGGCTCGTTGGGGATACCGCCGGGAAACATCCACGTGCTCGGCCGGACGGCGCGCCAATAGTCGGTCAGTGTCTCCAGCAACCGTGCCGAGAGCATGACGTAACGGTCCTTCTTCCCCTTGCCTTGATCGACGCGTAGCACCATCCGCCGTCGGTCGATGGCCCCCGGCTTTAGGCGTACCGCTTCGGAAATGCGCAGACCGGCGGCGTAGCATGTTGTCAAGATCACTTGATGCTTGAGGCTCTCCACGCAGCCGAGGAAGTGCAGTACCTCTTCGGGGCTGAGGATGACGGCGAGCGTCTTGGGCGCCTTTGGACACGGAATGATAAGGTCGAAATCCCATTCGAAGCCGAGCGTGATACGGTACAAGAAACGGAGCGCTGAGACGGTCACGTGGATCGACTCGGCGCCAACTTCTTCTCGTTCGTCAGATAGACTTGGTAGGCGCGGACATCTTCCGGCCCAAGCAAAGCCGGCGACTTCGCAAAATGGCGGGCGAACTGCGAAAACTGCAGCAGATAGGAATCCTGCGTATACGGTGACAAGTTGCGGATCTGCATGTCGTTTATCATGCGTAACCGAAGCGGGGTCATTGAAGGCTCCTTGGCAAAAAAACGAAAACTGTCCGAGGGCAGCAACGCCATCTTGCTCGAAGCCAAGCCTATGAACGCTGCAAATTACGTCTCACCATGGCACGCCAAAGCAGTTACACTTGCTTCAGCCGCATTCCTTCATCCGACGATGGGCCACTCTTGCCGAGTGTTCTGCCGCGGAGCGGCTTCGTCCAATTCGCGTTATGTTGCGGCCAGATTTATGTTGTGCAAGGAGCGATAATTGCGGGGAGCGTGAACACTGTGGGCATTGTTCACGCAACATAATTCGACGTCTGGGTAGCGAACCATTTGTCCAGTGGAGGCTCGCTATGGAGTCGTCCGTGAAGATCGGCTAAGCAATTGAGCTAGAATCGCATTTGTCGTTGCGGACTGTTTTGCGATTGCAGGATTGCGCCCTTGCTGGTGAGCTTCACCTCGTCATCGGCAAGGATTTCGAAGCCATCCCCGTTACGCTTGCGGATGGCGCGATGCCTGAGCGAGCGAAGACGGATGCTCGTCTTCGCCCGGGTAACGAACAAAGCCTTGCTATCATTGATCTTCTGCCACCAGTCGAAACGGCAATAGCCCTTGTCAAACACATAGGTGGTGGCGGGCTGGATTGGGGTCTGTCGGCCGATCTCGATGTCATTGACGTTCGCGGCCGTCATCTCGACGCAGGTCGGGACATCGCTCCTTGGGTCGTAGACGACATGCAGCTTCATGCCGCGGATGCGGCCGTTCCACGTCGCCCAACTGCAGACCTTGCCGAGCGGGATCGGACTGGCGTCGATCAGACGCACCATCTCCATGCCTTCACTCCGCAGCTGGCGACGCGCCATCGCCGACAGCGCCGCAAAGGTTTGCGCGAAAATGCCGATCGGACGGCGGGCATTGGCATCGGACAACGTCGAGCGCGACAGCTTGCCGGTTCCCAAGTGATAGTGATGCTGCGAATTGGCGTTGAAGCCAGTCACCACCCCGCGCAGACTGCTGTTGCCGCTAAGCTGGGCATAGATCAGCGCCACCAGATGATCCCAGCTCCTGAACGACTTGTCGTAGGCATCCCCGTCCAGACGATCCACAACCGTCTGAAACTGCCGTCGATTGATCGGTTCAAGCAGCCTTCCAAAAATGCTACCGCGATATCGCATGCTCGGCCCTCTGTGTCTCGACAACCAGAAAAGACCGATTTGCCTCGGTCCTGCCGAGCATGCACCGCGACACAGTGAATCATTCCCCGGACACCCCTGCATGCTCCGGAGGTGGAGTGCATCGGCAAGGGTAAGGCCAGCGCTCCTTACGAGTTCGGGGTGAAGGCCTCCATCGTCACCAACAACCGCCGTGCTCCTGGGGGCCTGTTCGTGCTGCACGCCAAGGCGCTGCCCGATAACCCCTACGACGGTCACACCTTGCGGGACGCCATCGACCGCACCGAGACACTCACCGGCTGTGCGATCGAGCGCGCCTATGTCGACAAGGGATACCGCGGCCACGACGCGCAAGATCCCCGTCGCGTCTTCATCTCCGGCCAGAAGCGCGGCGTCTTCGGTGTCATCAAGCGCGAGCTGCGCCGCCGCTCCGCCATCGAGCCCATCATCGGACACCTGAAGGCCGAAGGTCACCTCGGCCGCTGCTACCTCAAGGGCCGCCCAGGAGACGCCGCCAACGTCGTCCTCTCAGCCATGGGCCACAACTTCCGCCGCATCCTCGCCTGGCTCAGGAAGCTCTTGCGCTTCATCCTGATCGCTCTTTGGCCCGCCTTCGCAACCCCAGTCGCCCTCGACCCCGCTTGACGGACGACTACCGAATTTATGCCACGTGCAATGGTGACGCGCCGAGCGCCTCCTGCCGATTGCCGATGCCGCATCTTCATGAAGGCGACGGCAGCAGAGCGCTGAATCGCCGAAGCCGCAGCGTTGGAGAGCAACTGCTGGCGGAAGACTCCATTGCTACCGATTGCGATGCTATTCGTCGCATTATTTGCGGAGAATGCGAATTCTCGAATTCTCCTAGCGGACATCTATCCGGCCATGAATAGGGCAAAGATAGAGCTGTAGTTGACATTAAATTGCTGGTATTGCTACAAAAATGAGCACTCACAAACCGGACAAAGAACCGGCCAAATCAGCGGTCCCAGACAGAGGTGAAAGCACCGGCCTGATGGAACCGATGCTTGTCTCCGAAAGCTCGGGACGCCGAACCCAGCTCGCCGACCTCTCGGTCGAACTGGCGGCAAAGTCGGCCGCTTTCAGGCACAGCCTGCCCAGGGGTGTTCTGATCTCCCTGGCTAGGCTCGTACGTTCGATGAATTGCTACTATAGCAACCTGATCGAGGGGCACGACACTCACCCGATCGATATAGAACGCGCACTCAAGCACGACTACAGCGCCGACCCCAAGAAACGCGACCTGCAAGAGGAAGCCATCGCCCATATCGCCGTCCAGGAGTGGATCGATGAGGGAGGCCTCAATGGTCGCGCGACGATGCAGGACGGCATCATCGAAGTCCATCGCCGCTTCTGCGAGTTGCTCCCGACAGACCTGCTTTGGGTCGAGAATCCGGACACCAAGGAACGTGTCGAGGTCGTCGCTGGCAAGCTGCGCGACCGCGACGTTGCGGTGGGCCGCCATGTGCCGGTCAGCCCGGGCGCCCTGCCGCGCTTCCTCACCCGCTTCGAGGAGTCGACGCAATCGTCGCCTCGGCCTGCGCCCACCACCGCCTGCTTTGGATTCACCCGTTCCTGGATGGAAATGGCCGCGTTGCGCGGCTCATGTCCTATGCCATGCAGCGGGAAACGCTCGACACCGAGGGCTTTTGGTCCATCGCGCGCGGCCTTGCCCGCAACGAGGCGACCTACAAGCAACATCTTACTGCCTGTGACATGCAGCGCCGCAACGATCTGGACGGTCGCGGCACGCTAAGTGAAGAAGCATTGGCGGAATTCGCGATCTTCTTTCTGCAGACCTGCATCGATCCGGTCACCTTCATGCAAGGGCTCGTGCAATCCGATCATCTCCGCAACCGCATCCTGATCTGGGCCGAAGAAGAAACACGGGCCGACCGCCTGCCCCAAAAATCAGGAGCCATTTTGGAAGCGATCCTCTTCCGTGGTGAACTTCCGCGCGGCGATGCCGCTGCTTTACTGCAAACAAGCGAGCGCAGCGCCCGCAGGGTTACATCGGCCCTCCTTGAAGCGGAAATTCTAACCTCCGAAAGTCCGCGGGCGCCGCTACATCTCGCCTTCCCGGCGCGGCTCGCGTCGCGTTGGATGCCGGGACTGTTTCCCAGGTAGGATTGCGCGGCAATGACAGCGAGAAATCAATTACCTCGCATGGGCCGGGCGAGCGACCCGCTAAGGCCGGTAAAACGGCTTCGCTGTCACGATCTTTACCAACTCGCTTTGCGCGAGGGAGTAATGTCGCCGTAGTGCTCACCTAGCGTCTCACTTCGCCAGTCCTCAAATCACGTCCGGGAGTGCCGCGGCGCATCATTATTAGGTGCGGCGATAAGCGATGCCAGATTTCAAGGTCATTGCTCGCCTGCATTTCGACGAACAGACCATGTTCGTCGGTGCGAATAACACGCCCAGCGGTATCAGATGTGGTCGCCAAGACAGTCTTGGGTCTCTCGGTGAGCTGGCGCCGCACAAGACCTCCATCGCCGTCCCGTAGAAGGAATGCGAGGAGAACACGTCGAGGCAGAACTTGTGCAGCGCCGATTGGAGGGCGATGGAAGGCGTGGTCGCCAGCTTGTCGCGCAGCGCCAGCGTGCGCTCCTCCGTAAGCTCGGTCAGGACGATCCGGCAGCGTCTTTATCGTATCATCATCCTTGCGATCGGCCGAGCCGTGCGGCCGATCAGCTCAATGCCAATAACTTGCTTCGACGGCGGCGTACTCATCTGCTGATGCCTTTATAAAGGAGAGAGATTTTTCTGCGGATATCGAGTCCGACTACGCGATCGTCTGGCATCGGCTTCGCGGCACACAGCGCCTCGCCGTAGGTCTGCGAACAGGATAAGCTAAGGCGCCCCGCCCCACAGGCTACCGGGCCGGAAGGCTGGCGACTGCTGACCATCCGATAGGACCTCGTGCGGCTCACCTCCAAATGTCGATGATCCAAAGTCACTTCGGCGCGCTCGGCTCGACAGCATCCCCGACGGGAGGCCGATGACGTAGGCGTGACGGAATAGATCGGAGCCAATGTCGTTCCGTCCGAGCGCCAGCAGCTACGCTGCGGCTTCGTCAGCTTTTCGAAAGCTTGCTCTGGTAGGATGTCTGCTTAGGTGATCTTGGATGTGAGGCAACGTGGACCCGCACAATTGTGACCCATCAAATGTAACATTTTGGTCGCAGGTGCAGCATGCCACCTCGGAACAGCAGCATGAGGGTTCGGCGAGACAAAAGGCGTTTGAGCCGTTCTTGGCGACGGCGCTCCCAGCCAGCACCGGTACCTGTCCTCATCAGTCTGAAGACCGGCGCCGAATTGATGACGCGACTAATAATGCTGCGGCTCGGAATGATTAAAAGCAGTATCTACCGAACGTCGCCGATCGCGGGCATGTTCTCCGCTTTCGACGTCAAGCGTTTGATCCGCGCAATCAGCAATCCTATCGCTCACGTCAACGAATTCTAATAACCGAACGATGAAGGCGCCGTTGAGCAATCTTCGCGTTTGCTGCGAGCCGGCTGCTCGCAGCGCGATTCCGCCCAAGGCCCCCTCAGAGGACGACGAAAGTTTCATTGAAATGGTGACTCGTGCCAATAGGCGCAGCGAGACCGCCCTTGACCAGCATCGCCCTGCCCTTCGCAGATTCTCCGAGGCGCTTATTCTAGAGGGCCAGACGATATCTGGACTGGACCACGACTCGCGGATCAGGTCCGCTCGGAGGCTGTTCCCGCGCGACAAAAATCTCATCTCCGCGTTAAATTTGTTTCGTGCTGCGGAGCTCTGCGCTAAATTTGGTTCGTGATGCGGAGCGCGCCTTCCGGTCCAGGCGCTTCTTCGAGCGGGCAGCTGAGCATTGCGGCCTTGACCGAGTAGTCTTCTGTAGTCATTTGCACGGCTACGGTCGGGTTGGGCGACACGGCACGTGACCACCTATTGCACTTAAGAGCATGTCGCTCTGATGGAAACTCGCTGTTGCGGTGGCGTTGGAACCTACCGTCCGACCTAGCTGGGACGATCGGCTCGCTCTGTCCGAAATCAGATGACGGGCGATATTCAGGTACGGCGCATCGGCGCCGACGAAGTGGATAAGCGTTTGGAGCGTCTCGCCGACATCCTCATTGACTGCGTCGCCACGGCCAGTCGCTCAGCTTTCTGCCACCGCTAACTCGACGACGTGCGCTGGCGTATTGGCGTAGCATCGCGGACGCGGTCGTTTGCAATGGATGCGTAGCTGCGGAAGATGGTGCAGGTCGGATTGTTGGCACAACCCACATGGTACCTGCCGCGTCAATTGCATCGCGCTCGAGTCGTCAAAATCCTGGTTGAAGGAAGTGCACGCCGTCGCAGCATCGGTCGCCGGCTGCTCGCGGCTGTCAGCGAGTTAGCACGAAAGGAGGGAAGACGTTGTTGACGCTCAGCACTACCACAGGTTCTGCTGCCGAGCGTCTTTACGCCAGCGAGGGATGGCGGCGGGAGGGTATCATACCCGGGTGTGTCCTCGCCCCTGATGTGCGAGCCAGGCGAACGATCGCCATAAACTTTCGTATCGTTTCGCACCCCCCTTGAGGTGCCCAATCTTTACCAACGTCCAATTGAGCCGCTGATCACGATCCTCTTAGCTGCATGTGCGACTGGCCACAGCGAGATCTCATTCGTCTTCGCGGGCGTCGTCAACTGATAGCTAATCAGGAGGTCGCGAATTCTATTTTTTATGGGAAATGGCGGCCTTCGCCGAGACGTGGATGGAGATACTGATGGAACCATTCGAGCTTGCGTGGTGCGAGTTCGAATACCAACGCGCTCTCAGATGCCTCGAAGAGAGGGAGAACAGGGCGGACGACGCCTGATCCCAGATCGTGGAGATTCAGTCGGTTCTAATCCGTCATGCGAGAGGACCTGTGGGCCAAACTCTATGACAGCGCACGGCAACGCACGCCAAGAGCGGCGATACAGCGGTCGAAAGCTCGCCCACGGTCCCACTCAGAAGACCTCACCAAGCAGCGTAAAGGCGGCTTCGTGCACGATGCACCGATGGGTTACAAGACCGTCCGTTCGATTGCGGAAGAGGCAATTGTCGTTGCCTTCCGCAAGTTGTGAACCGCAAATTTATCGAGAAGACAGTGCTTGCACGGGCAATTTGTTGCCGTGACTTAATCAGAGCTTGGGCTTGACTGATGAGGCTGCGCGAATCTATATGCGCGTCGCAACAGAGTTCTGACCAAATTCAAAGCGACGCTCCGGATTTGAGCTTCAAGGCGCTTCTCGCCAGGTCGCCGGCTCATCCGGCAGTGCACGAGCGAGCAAAACACGCCCGTTAAAGGAAAGAAAGCAGCGGTTCAAGTGCTGACGGGCGACTTTTGTTATGCGAACATCGTGGGCGCGATGCACTTTGCCCAACGGCCAGCAACACTTCCAAGATAAGCCGGAGCGAAGGGCTACACAGTGGAGCCAGGGCTAGTCGCCTGCGTTACCTTGCACAACATCAGCCGCACGGTTTTCCCTCTGACCGATCAACGAACGCGCGAACGAGCTAGGGTATCGATTGCTTTAGGGGGTGACTGCTGATCTTGGATCTTGGAGGGCTGTCCACTTCATTCGGCCGCGAATACGCCACCCCGATTAGATTCTTAGAAATAAATAACTCGAACGAAAACGTGCGATTTGTCTTGGACACGTGTCCTGATCGCGCAAAGATATCAATTTCCACGTCCTGGAACTCAAGAAACTGGCCATCCATTGGAAAACACACCTTATATACCGCCTCTTTCAAAACGAAGAGATCCCGCCGCTTGAGCGTGTGTAGATCGTACATTCGCTGCTCATGAGGAGTGGCAATCAATTCGATCAGGTTTTCCGGCAGAGGTTCATTAGGCTCAATGTCGACGCCGAGAGCTGCAATGCTTTTCGTCCCTACAATAGCGGCGGCTGCTACTGTATCGTGGTGCGCCAAAGATCCGACCACGCCGGTTGGCCAGATCGGAACACCCGAGCGCGTCTTCAAGATCGCCATTGGTGGGAATCCCAATCGCTCAAGAAGTGTTCGGGCAGCTACTCTTGCGGCAGCGCTTTCGCGGCGGACTTTGGGAACGGCGCGTCCCATAGACATGACTTCGGAAGCGTACATTCGTCGCAGCGTTCTATCGGACGGATGCCGACCATGATGTTCTGTTGATCAATCGTAAAAATCTCCACTGTTTGGTCCCGCTAGCTTTTCGAACATCTTAGTGTCGATCAGAGGGGCGGCGGCCGCCCACATATGGACCGTTTCTGACCTGCGCCTGAATATGATCCGGAGGGAGTTAGAGTCTCGGGAGCTTTTGCAGAGAGACCGAAGTCTGGCCCACCGAGCCGCTTGCCGACTTGTGGGTTATTTGGGGCTCGAGACCGATCTTTGAACTCAGAATTTTTTCGAGAGAAAGTTCTTGTCTATTTAACAGTCCCGCTGAGCGCCCTTGAAATGGCCCGAGCCAGAACTTGCCGGTTTTCTGGATTGCTCACCATTGTCGCGTGGTTGCAATGCCGATACCGCATGATAAGTCCCAACCCTTGTTTGGCGAGTGCCTTGCGATGCAGTTGTTCGTCAGGTGGTAACCCAGGGCTGACAAGAAGCTCACTGCCATAAACTGATGTATCTCAATCGGGAGCGACGGAACTCGGCACGATTGTAGCGCCCGGTGAAATCTCGCGGCCCTTTGATACACCGAAACATCGCTGTGGAGATCGTGATCTGGAGGTAACACTCCTTTTGCTGCGCCTTTTCGAGCAACTCAGAAATGGAACATTGCTCCTTGTATCCTTCGAAAACCTCGCCGTATTCATCGCGCAAGATTCCGCAACTCTCCAGAATAAATTCTCGAGCCAAACTGATCTGTGAAGCGTTTGAAGAATCTGCAGGCGAACTAACATCGATGAACGCCATAAATGATACAACTTCGTCGATGCTCAGCAATCGCTCGACAATTGCATAAGCCAGGATTGCACCTGATGAGTATCCAGCAAAGCGGTATGGGCCCCGTGGCTGGATCTCTTTAATCGCAAGGATCGCCTCTGCGGCCATCGCCTCAAGAGTTCGTGAATAAACGTCATTGAAGGGCGGCCACGGCAGAGCGTAGACGGGGCAATCTACATCCATTTCCGCCACCAAACCGAGGACATAGGAACAATCTCCAAAACCTTTGGGGACAAAGAACAGCGGTGGCTGCGATCCGGTTGATCGAACGGAAATTATGACCTGCCACTGAACTTTCATCCAGCGGCAGTTAGAGTCTCGGTGGTTTGTACGCCAAGTGGCGCGGGTGGAGCAACGGACGATCGGCGGAGCTGGTCGGGGTTGCGCAGCCGAGCGTCCGTTGCGGTGAGAGTGGCGGCGTAGGCCGCGGGCGTGAGGTATTGCAGCGAGGAATGAGGTCGCTCGCCATTGTAGTCGGCGACCCATGCCGCGAGTTCGGTCCTGGTGTCGTTGAGATCGAAGAACAGCGTCTCATTGAGGAGCTCGTCGCGCATCCGGCCGTTAAAGCTCTCGACGAAGCCGTTCTGCATCGGTTTGCCCGGTGCGATGAAGTGCCAGTCGATGCCGGTTTCCTTGCACCAGGCGAGCATGGCGTTGCAGGTGAGCTCGGTGCCGTTGTCGGAGACGATCAGGCTGGGTTTGCCGCGGCGAGCGACAATCGTCGTCAGTTCCCGCGCCACACGCCGGCCCGAGATCGATGTGTCAGGAATGGCGCCCAGACATTCCTTGGTGACATCGTCGACGATGTTGAGGATGCGGAAGCGTCGTCCATTGGCGAACTGGTCGTGGACGAAGTCCAGCGACCAGCGCGCATTCGGCTTTGCTTCCACCAGGATCGGTGCCCGGCACCCCATGGCCTTGCGGCGAGCCCGCCGCTTGCGGACCGTCAGCCCTTCTTCCCGATAGATCCGGTAAATGCGGTTGATCCCTGATGGCTCGCCCTCCCGCCGCAGCAGGACGAACAGTCGACGGTAGCCGAACCGTCGGCGCTCGTGAGCAAGGTCGCGCAGCCGGGCACGAAGATCCGTATCCGGAGGGCGGCAAGATCGGTAACGGACCATCCTCCGATCCGCGTCGACGATCGTGCAGGCCCGTCGCTCCGACAGGCCCATCACGGCCTTCAGGTGCGCCACAGCGGCGCGCTTGGTAGCCGGCCCTACCGTTTTTGACAAAAACTCGCGCAGTGCTGCCGCGTCGAGCATCTGCTCGACCAGTACCTTCTTTCAGCTTCGCGTTCTCTTCCTCGAGCGACTTGAGCCGCTTGGCTTCGGACACTTCCATGCCGCCGAACTTGGCCTTCCAATTGTAGATCGTCGCCTCGGAGATCCCCGTGTTTGTGAGCCAGGTCTGTTGTCGTCGCTCCAGCCTCACGCTCCTTCAACACTGAGATAATCTGCTCTTTCGTGAACCTTGCTCGCTTCATCTGTCCGTCCTTGCTCAGGCCGGACTCTAACTCCATCTGGAGGTAATATTCAGGGGCAGGTCAATTACTCCGGGCTACTGGGCCGTGGCTCCACATGAATCTTTGATGCAAATTCCTTGAGAACAGGGGTTTGGAAGAGGTCGGCGGCGCTAAAGCTCAGCCCAAATTCTAATGCTCGACTGAGCATCTGCACGGCCAGCAGCGAGTGGCCGCCAAGTTCGAAGAAGTGGTCGTGGCGCCCGATGCGCTCGACACCGAGAAGCTCGGCCCAGATCCGCGCCAGCGCCGTCTCGACCGCGCCCTGCGGCGGCTCATAGGCCGCCAGCGCATAGGCTTCATCGGCCGGCGCCGGCAGCGCGTTGCGGTCGAGCTTGCCGTTCGGCGTCAGCGGCAGCGCCGCGATCGGCACGAACGACAGCCGGCACCATGTAGTCCGGCAGCCGGCTACTCAAGTGCGCGCGCAAGGCGCCCGCAAGCCCGCCTCCATCGCCCTCACCGGCCTCCGGCGCGCCGACCACATAGGCGATCAGATGCTTGTCGCCGGCGCGGCTCTGGCGCGCCACCACCACCGCCTCGCGCACGAAGGCGTGCTCGCAAAGCTTTGCTACGATCTCGCCCGGCTCGATGCGGTAGCCGCGGATCTTCACCTGGTCGTCGTTGCGGCCCAAAAACTCAAGATTGCCGTCCGGCAGATAATGCCCGAGGTCGCCGGTCCGGTACAGCCGATCACCCTCGACAAAGGGACTGGCGATGAACCGCTCGGCTGTCAGTTCAGGGCGTTCAAATAGCCCCGCGCAACCCCCGCCCCGCCAATGTAAAGCTCGCCTACCGCACCAAACGGCACAAGCGCGCCATGGCCATCCAGCAAGTACACCCGCGTGTTGGCGATTGGGCGCCCAATGTGAGGCATCTCGGGCCAACATGACGGATCAGCTGCAAGGTGGTGCTCGGAAATGACGCTGATTTCCGTGGACCCAAATTGATTGATCAATCTCGCGTTCGGGTGTGCCTCGAAGAAAACCTTAAGCAGTGCAGTGGCCTAATCGTTCGCCGGCTGTATAAAGCTCTCTTAAAGAGGGTAGCTGCACGCGCTGCGTGCTTCAGACTTCTGCAAGATGATTCAATGCCACGAATGGGAGGAAAAGCCGCTCGATCGCCTCCCGCTCTACAAACTCCAGCAAGTCGGAAAAGCGCCTCCGGGTCTCTTCCCGCAGGAGTACAAGTACTCCGCCGTCCTTCCAACAAATGAATAGTTCCTGGCAGGACACATCGAAGTTCAACGTCGCGAACTGAAGTGTACGCAGTTTTGACGTGCCAAACCCCGCCAGCGAATTCACAAGCGATCCGTGGGACATTTCGACGCCCTTGGGGATTCCCGTGGATCCTGAGGTGTAGATCACATAGGCAAGATGGCGGGATGTGAGCCCAAGCGTGCGCGGGTCAGGGTCCGAGGGCGGCCGCTCGCACCAGGCCCGGGTGCCAGTTTCCAGATCGACCACGCTGACATCGGCGAGTGCCTCGCCGCCCAATGCGGTTCGACCGGCGGCATCGCAAAGCAGCAGTTGCGGTGCTGCATCGCCGACAATCTGCCGCAGTCGCGCCGGTGGATAAGCTGGATCCAGCGGCAGATAGGCACCGCCCGCCTTCAGGATCGCCAAGACACCAACCACCATCGCCACGCTGCGTTCCAGGCAGATCGCCACCGGCTGGTCTGGCTTGACCCCGAGCTCGATCAGATGATGCGCCAGCCGGTTGGCCCGCGCATTGAGTTCGTCATAGCTCAATCTCTCCTTCTCATGGACCACCGCCACCGCCTCCGGTGCCTTTTGCACCTGCGCCTCGAACAGCTCATGGATGCGCAGCTCCGACGGATACGGCGCCTCCGTCCGATTCAACTCCTCCAGTAGATACGTGCGTTGGTCGGTCGACAGATTGTCGATGCGGCCGACCGGCTGTCCCGCATCGGCCTTGCCGTCATGTAACAAAGTTTGCAGATGCTGCGTCATGCAGTCGATCTTCGCCTTGCTCAATATGTCGAGCCTGCCGGGTCGTTGAGCTTGTGGCGCTCGGCTCCGTTAAGGGGCGGGTTGAAGATGCTGACGAGGATCAGGTCCTTGTCCCGCCCCCCGCGCAGAAGATGCTTGTCATGCTTGTCAAGCACATACAGGTCGCCCGAACGAATGGAGAAGACATTGCCGTCCATGTCCTCGACCTCGCCCTCTCCGGCGATGCAGTAGCAGGCTTCGAGATGATTGCGGTATTGCAGAAGCGAAACGGTGTTAGCGCGGACCACAGTGTGGCAGACGCTAAAACCCATGCCGTCCTTCTCCGTCAGAAGGCGGTGGCTCGTACCATTGCCCCAATCGACGAAGTGATCGGTCGCTTCAACATCGTGCAGGCTACGCACAATCATAGCGTTCGATTGCCGGATACGGTAAATTCATTGTTGCGGCAGCTGGAGGTCGTTGTACTGACCGGCAAGCGCGGCTCCCGCGCACTGCCGAAGCATCGGCTGCACCCAAAAGGCCTCCCGAGCCCTCGCCGGCGTCTAGACAAAGATATCGGCGTAAGGGTATTCCGCAGCCGCGTCGACGGCGTGCATGTACCACCTTGATGTTCCCTCTTCTTCGCGGTGCCGCCGCCTGCCTTGGTATGGTCGAGAATGCTGCTGGTGATGTTGCCGGCCAGACAAAGCGTTTCCGATCGCAGATTTGGCAAGTTGTTTCCTTCCTTCACTGTGCCTCGCGGCACGAATACAGCACCGCAGCCTCTCAGCGAACTGGAGCGAACCTCATGCCATGGTCGCACACAGATAAGAGATAGTGGCTGTTTCAGCTGGCTAGCGAGCGGAAAGGATTTGGCAAGGCAATGAAGCCAATCTGACAAACTGACAAGATATGGCCGGATGCGAGCAAGTCTGCGAGGGAGAACCGGTCGGACAGTGTCGGCTGACCTTTATCGTTGAAGATCCAACCATTGCCGGTGGCTAAGACTTCACGCTTTCTACTTGGCGCGTTCGAGCGGTGCGCGCGACGTGGAACTGTACCATCGTCGCGTCGAGCGACAGCGCGATCATCAGCAGCGACTTGTCTTCGACGAAGAGCGCTTATCCTTTTTTGATGCGAGCTTCTTCATGATTGACGCAATCCAGAGCATTGCGGCTGGCGGAATTAAGGACACACACGTTTCGCTCCTCTTCGACGGGATCTCTTACTGAGTGATTGTGCTTTCGCTCAGCTATGTTCGCTGCGCACTTAAGGAGGCGGCATGAGCCGACCGCTGCCCTCGGCGAAATCAGCTGCCGCCCTGGCATGCAGCCTCGCTGAATCGAATACCGGCAATTGTGTATGTTCGGGGCCGATGAGAAGACCAATCTCCGTGCAGCCAAGGATGAGCGCGTCGGCGCCTCGGTCGCGACCTCGCGCAATGATGTCGATAACTTCCTGGCGCGAGTGATCAGAAACCGTGCCGCGGCACAGCTCATTGAAAATGACAGCGTGGATCCGGCTGCGCTCGTGCTCCGCCGGTATGACCGGCGAAAGGTCGAACCGCTGCCGCAGGCGATCACAATAGAACGGCTGCTCCATCGTATAGCGCGTCCCAAGCAAGAGTGGTCGCTTGACGAAAGCGGCGAGCAGGGCCGCAGCGGTCACATCGACGATGTGGATGAGCGGCACACTCAACTCGGCAGCAACGATGTCGGCAATCACATGCATCGTATTGGTGCAGATCAGGATGCAGCCGGCGCCTGCATCGACCAACTGTCGGGCGATCCTCGCCAGATAAGCAGCGGCTTGCCTCCATTCTCCCGCCTCCTGAAGAGCGACGATATCGCCAAAGTCAACAGAGCGAAGCAAGATGTCTGCCGAGGCGAGACCGCCGCGGCGCTGACGGACGATTTCGTTGATTTCCTTGTAATAGATGGCCGTGCTTTCCCAGCTCATCCCTCCGATCAGCCCAATGGTTTGCTGCACTTTACGATCTCCACTTGATGTGAAGGCGACACAGGCGTGCCGCGCCTTCGGCGGCAAATAGTCGGCGTTGTTTCTCGCAATCTCAATGGAAATGCAAAATCAAAGGCCTTATCTCTGACGATGGCAAAAACTCTTCTCACCCGAGCTGCGAAGCCGGCTGAAAGGGCATGGCGTTGTGCAAACAATTCGGACAAGTTGCAGCTCGGTGCAGCAACTCCCGTCAGTGCGTTTGCCGGATCGAGCGATCTTTCGGTGTCCGCCTGTTGGCGGCACATCAAGCACAGTGGAGGACAGCGGTCTGATCGACGCATCGCCCTGATTGACCGACGCAAAAACCAACGTACCGATGACTGTGTTCATGGGTGTGCGCCGTCGCATCACTCGACGGCCGGCTTGAGGTGCGGCTCCTAGCGGGTCGGGGGGAACATCCGCGGAGCGCCTGCCGGCAATTGGGCTGGAAAACGACAGATGGTTTAGCCCGCAGCGGATCCTGCTTCCATTCGGCCCAGTCATACGAGATCACTGGGCCGGTCTTGAAGCTGGTCTCGCCGGTCCGCATCCAGTCTTCGTCCAGTTTCACAAGCAGGCGGCCACTCGCGATGCCGACGATCGCCGCCTTGTTCGGCAGATCGAGCTCGACCGGCCCCGCCGCACCGAACAGCACATACTGGCGCTCGAAGCCGTTGATCCGACGGGCGACGCCGCCGGTCACATGGATCCGACCTTCACCAAGCACCATTGGCACGATTCCGAAATCGGTGCGCTGGCCACGAAAGACTTCGCGCGCCTGATCGAGCGGCTGAGCGCGCTTGAGCTCCTTCAACTCGAAAGCGTAGCCGGCCTCGGTCGTGATCCCCTCGCCCCGATCACTAGCAACAAGGACAGTGTCACGATCGAGCCAGCTGACATGCTGCTTGCCCTCTGGCAGCTCGAATCCACCTGTAACAAAGCTTTTGGCGTCACGATCGAATTTGCGTATGGACACGGCGCCCTTGCCGCCATCGGAAAGTTGGATGAGGCAGCGGCGCCCGAAGCAGCTGCGCCCCTCGTAGACCCAATTCTTTTTCTCGGCGGCAGCGAGGGCATCAATGTCCAGGATGGTCTCCCACCGGGGATCCTCCCCGCGATAACTCTCAAGGCTGGCGCGCCGCCAGATGCCGCGCACATGGCTCTCGTCCTGCCAGAAATTTTCGAGATCTTGTCGTCCAAGCGAAACGTACGGAATCCGGTGTTTTGCCTGGAGGATGGTTAGCGCGTCCCGGTAAAAGCGATCATAGCGAGGATCCGAGTGCGGCGAGCCGAGCGTCTTTTCGTTCTCGGCCTGCGCCCAGGCCAATGCGCGCGGCCCCTCGGACTCATCGAGCCAGAGAAACGGATCGTCCGCCGGCGTCGCAGCAGACTGCCCGTGGAGCTGCACGACTGTCAGACATATGATCGAGAGCAACCAGGCGCGCAGAACGGATTTTTTCATTGTCTTATCCTCGGACGGGCACACACAGGGCGAGCTTGCAGGTTCTTGCGACTGGGCGACAGTTGTGAAATTCGTGTTGCGAGCGTGCACGCACTATGTCGCGCCGCCCGCACCTCGACTGTGCAAGCAGCATGCCGTCTGGAAAACAGCAATTTCTGACGCGTCGTACCGCATCGCCAGGTCAGCTTCCCGACATTGGGTCTGAAGCTGACAATCTGGTGTGGAAATCGGCGGCGCTGGATCGCGGCGGGGCTGCTTCTCGCTTGCGCTCGGACAGAGCGCGCAAGCTGTCAGCCGCCGGAGTGTTGGCGCGTTCGGCGCCCAGCCTTCGCTGAGTTGAACGCGCCATAGTTCGGTCTGCCGCGAAGCGACGCGCTAGCGTAAGCGAACCCTTTGGCTCGTCTTATGGTCCAGACGCAACTGGTCCTTCTGCCATCCCCACGTTCGATATGACCCAGACGCTCGCGTGCCTGTCGACACAACTTCCTTTGGCGTCACAGAGATGATCCGACACAGACCCGGGATTTACCAATTTACGCGAATACCGAGCTTTCCGTCGTAGGCGTAGGTGTTGCCTTCGAAGCGCTGCTGGTAGGAGGCGTTGGCGAACAGCGTGGTGAAGCTGTTGATCTGGCCGTTGATACCGGCGTTGAGCTCGCCCCAGCTGCCGCCGAGGCTAGAGCGGAACGGGATGAAGCCGGTGTCGGAGGAGAACTGGGTCATCGGGTTGCCGCGGAACTCGTGCCAGACGTTCGGCCGCAGCGATGCGGTGATGGTGCGGGCAAAACCGCCGACCCATTCGTCGTCCAGCGACCATGTCCGGCCGAACCGCGCGCCCACCCGTGCCGCCAGCGAATCGACATCGGCAAAGCGGATCTGGGCGGCGGCATCCTGCGCGCCGGAGAGGTCAATGTTCTGGTACACGAGCTGCGCCTGCGGCTCGATGAAGTAGCCCTGCGGCAGGTTGAAATTGCGAGCCACTCAGCGCCCGAGCCCCGACGGCGCTCGAAGTGGAAGCTGGCGAGGCGGTCCTCCGCGCGCGCCAACGAGCGCTGCGAACGCAGGCATTGCGGCGGGGTCGTCGACCTCGCCTTTGGCGAATGCCTGCGCATACTGTTCCGTCACCGCCGCATCGAACGTGATTGGCGCGCGCGTTCGTAAGCCCGCAGCGGCACGCTGCGGCCCCTCAGCAAGAGACTCCGATAGGCCGTCCCTTGAATTCCGACACGGAGCGCGACCCGCTTTGCTCACGCAAATCCGTGCCTTGGCAGGACACCTTCCCGCTTCGTGGGTCTCGGCTAGGCGCACCGGGCCGAATGATGTCCGATCTCCATCCTTTCGCCGCCGACAGATTGCTGTGCAGTGTCAAGCCGAAGTCCCGCGGCCCCTCCCCTTCGCCGGTGCCGTGGCCAGCAATCGTCGCGCTGCTGCTGTCCGGAGACATCAAGGTCGAGCTCCTTCGGATCTCGGCGAGCATCTGGTGTTCAAGGGCGGCACATCTTTGTCGAAAGCCATCGCCCCGGCGAAAACGAGGCGCGGCCGGACAAAGCTACTGCGGCCAGGATCGGTTTCATGGCTCGTCCTCCACTTCCCACCGGTGATGCTCAGGCAAGGTCCAGACTGACCGGCGCGAGACGGCAGGCTCGGAACGGGGGAACCGCCCGGTCACCTCGCTGCCGCACTTGCAACATCTAAAATGATCTCGGGCCGTGCGAGCATGTCCTTATGGGGGCCGACGGTCGCACCGCACTTCGGACAGTTCACCAGCAGATCATTCGCTTCGGAGCATGGCGAGAACTCTTGGACCTATGCCCATGGCTCAACAGCGGCGATGCAGCCGTTCCCGCTCATATTCCGGAACCCTGCTTCCCAGCGAGCCGTTGAAATCGCGCTACGCTGTTCGGAGGCACGGTGCCCAAGGCCAGTACGAAAGAGATCGCAAGGCTGCTGCGCGAGTACGCGCAGCGGAGCGCGCTGCGCGGCGATAACCCCTACCGCGCGAAAGCCTATTCCCGGGCAGCCGACAGCCTGGCTGCGCTCGCCGTCCCTATCGATCGTCTCATCGAGGAGGACAGGCTGACCGAGATCCCTGGGGTCGGCCAAGCCATCGCCGACATCGTAACCAAGCTACACCGCACCGGCACGCACCCGAGCCTGGAGAAGCTCCGGCAGGACATCCCCGCCGGTGTCCTGGAACTTTTAAGCGTGCCCGGCCTTCGACCCGAAAAGGTGCTGCGGCTCTACAGGGACGTGGGCATCACCTCGCTTGCCGAGCTGGAGCAGGCCGCAAAGGAGGACCGGATCAAGCGAGCCAAAGGGCTCGGTGCGGCATTGCAGACCAAGATCTTGCAGAACCTGTCGATCGCCAAGAGCGGCCACGGTCGGCTGCACCTGCATCGCGCGGCCCTCCTACTCGAACATGCGCAGGATTCCCTCCGCAAAGCCCGCCCCGAACTTAAGAGGTTGACCATTGCGGGCGACTTTCGGCGCGGCTGCGAGCTAATCGGAGATCTGGCCATTGTTGCGGAGGCACCGAGCAGCGGCATGGAGCCGGAATTCGTCGACACCACGGGGCTGCAGGTTCGCCTCGCCGACCGCAGGCACTTTGGGGCTGTCCTGCTGCACGCCACAGGCTCGCCCGCCCATTTGGAGCAGCTTCGCCAGCTTGCGGAAGAGAAAGGAATGCGCCTTGAACGGAACGGGCTGCACAAGCAACGCAGCGTGGTCGCTGAGAGCGAGGAAGCAATCTATCGGGCGCTGGGGCTGCCCTTCATCGAGCCCGAACTGCGCGAGGGACGCGGCGAAATCGAGCGTGCTTTGAACGGAGAACTGCCGAAGCTGGTAACCGATCAGGACTTGCGAGGGATCCTGCATTGCCACACGGAGGCCTCCGACGGAACCGAGACCCTCGAGACGATGGCGAAAGCCACGCTGAAGCGAGGTTTCGAATATTTCGGCGTCGCTGACCACTCGAAGTCGGCGCACTACGCCGGCGGCCTCTCAGTGGAGCAGATCAAGAAGCAGCATCGGGAGGCTGACCGGCTTAACAGCAAGTTCGGCAAGGATTTGCGGATCCTGAAGGGCATCGAATCCGACATCCTGGCCGACGGGTCGCTGGACTATCCGGACGATGTGCTCGACAGCTTCGATTTCATCGTCGCCAGCATCCATGGCCGCTTCAAGCTGGACAGAAAGGCACAGACGGAACGCCTGCTGCGCGCCATCGGCAATCCCTACACCACCATCATCGGGCATATGACCGGCCGCCAGCTTCAGCGCCGGCCAGGTTACGAAATCGACGTCGAAAAGGTGCTGCGCGCCTGCGCCAAACACGATGTCGCCGTCGAGATCAACGCCCATCCGTGGCGTCTCGACCTGGACTGGCGATGGCACCAGGCGGCGCTGGAGTTCGGCTGCATGATGAGCATCAATCCGGACGCGCACTCGATCCGCGAGCTCGACCACATGCACTGGGGCGTCGAGATGGCTCGCAAAGGCGGCGTACCGGCGGACCGGGTCCTGAACGCCATGACGCTGGCCGAGATAACCCGTCATCTGAAGCGGAAACGGCGAACTTTGTCCCGGGCGGCGTAGCGGCAGAGGCTGCCTGCTCACCCGCCCTATCGACTTGACCGAACGGTAAGCCGGCCGCTTGAGCACAACAGGGAGAAGAAGAGGAAGGCACCGACAGCAGTGCTGCCTCCGTGAGCTTCATTGACGCCGTTGCGAGCTTCTCGCTCTCGTCCTCGAAAGTTGCCTTATCGTATTGAACCGTGCGAGTTGCGCCCGCGCTGGGGCATTGGCGAGGAATTCGTCGCGATTTCCACGTTGAACCGATCGGACGCGGCCCGGGAAAAAGGCGCGTGGTGGCCGGCATCGAAAGCCGTCAGTACCTGAAAGTGTTCCTGTCCGGGACCGACGATACGGAAGGGCTCTGATGAATGCGCAGGGGTTTCGAGTCCCCCTCGGTAAGGAAGCCCATCAAATCACCCCAGAACATGGCCTGGGATGACTACCGCTATCCGTCCAATAGCGTCGCGCGGCGGCAAGGACGTCGCGATCGGTGGGCTAGGAACATGGCCGCGTCTTCCGGAGTTGCCATTGGCGTGACTAAATAAGGGAGGGAAGCGAGATGGGACGAGGCGTTTTGCTTTGGCTTTTGGGCGTGCCAATTCCTGTGATCATCCTGCTGTGGTTGTTCTTTGGGCACTGACTACGGCGTAATTGCCGGGCGACGTGCACCAACCCAGTCTACCGGCTCATTGGGGCCCATTTCGGGTGGCACGTCAACCGATCGAATGATCGAGCCCTGCCTTTCAAGGCCGTGCAATTAAACCGCGGCTCGAGATCGGACGATGCATCCCGTCGTGCTATCGCTGCGTCTAGCCGGACATTGTGGGAGCCCCGATAATCTTTGCAGAGAACAATGATGCGAGTTGCGCCTGTTTCTCGCATTTGCCGAGCGTGATTTTGGCCGGATAGTCCTTCATGCGCGTGATTACACCGCTCGCTGCAGCGCCCCGCGATCCCGCGAGCGTTAGCGCATGGGTGGCAGCTTGGCGCACAAGACGTCGGTCAAACTCGTCAGTGCACGCGCGTTGGCGATGCGGACCAATAAGATTTCAGCCATCGGCGGCCCACAAAGGCGGCCTGCCGCGACTGCTGCGCTCAGAGTGGCGCATTTTCGGGTGACCAGGGCTGCCCTCGCGTCTCACGCTCGGACGTCTCTGAGCCCGGCACCAGAGTGGCCTCGTCGGCCTTAGCTTCCTGGGCCGCGCCTTCTGCCTGTTTAGAAGCCTCGTCGGCCGCCGCATCGAGCGCGCGCTCGCCGATCTCCTTGGCGCCTTCGACCTGCTCCGATGCCAGATCCTGGGCGCGGTCCTTTAGGCGGTCGCTGGTCTCGCCCATGAGACGATTTTCAGCTTCAGTCGCCGGCAGCAAGGCGCCCACCAGCGCTCCGACGGCGATCCCCAGGCCGGTCAGCAGCATCGGCTGTTCACGGCAGAAATCGAGGAAGGTGCTGCCGGTCTGCAGGGTTCGTTGCCCTGCGGCCTTGGTTGATTCCGTGATGGAAGATGCCGTCCGCCGGGCTGTGTCCGCGACTGCATCGTACCCGGCTGCAGCGCTACGTTGGACGGAATCCTTCGCCGACCCGGCCGTGTCCCGCACTGCTTCGGCTGTCTCGGAAGCGGTCTGTTGAGCGGCGTCCGTCATCGAGCCCGCCATATCGCGCAGCCGGTCTCCTGTCTGTGAAGCCGCCCGCCTGGCGTCCTCGGCAGTCGACCTCAGGCCCTCGGCAGTGTCGCTGCCGACCGCAGAGGCCTTATCGCTCCATTCGGTGCGCTTTTTCAGCCGCCGACTTGCCGGCCCTACCGGCCGCATCACGCACGCTGTCCGCAGTATCGCTGACGGCATCGCGAAGGCGCTCCTCCGTGCGGCGCATGAGCCCATCGGTCGACCTGCCGCCCAGCATCAGCCATGCCAGGCTTGCTCCCATGAGGACAAGCGGCATCGGATTGCGAACGGCCTGGTCTCTCAGGTTGCGGGCGAACGCCGCGCCGGCGCCGTCGATCACCCTGTCTGCGAGTTGATCTAGGACATGCCCAGGCGTCATGCAGGCGCGCAATTCATCCAGGGTGCTGGCAATCTGCGCACGTGTTTGTTCGGCCTCTTGTCAAGCTGCTCGGCGTGGCTCATGATCCTGACTCACCTGTTCCTTCGCCACCGAGGCGTCCCGTTGGAGCTGGTGGACGGTCTTGCGGGGCACGACGTTTTCGATTCTAAGGCGGCTGATGCCGACCAGAAGAAGTATGATTCCGAGTATCAGCGCGATCCCGCCCACCAGCAGGGCTGACCAGTAGGAGGCCATGCCATAGCGCTCGGAGAGCGCCGCAACGCCGGCCTGGAGCGGGATAACGAGAGCAGGTATCAGCAGCACAGCGCCGCCGACGATGAGGCCCAGGCCTCTGCCGATGCTGGCCATGTTCTCCGAGACCTCTGCGCGCGCGAGCTGCGCTTCCTTGCGCAAGAGGACCGTGAGCTGGGAGAATAGATCGCCGATGATTTCGGGGACGGAACGTGAGTGCGTGGGGGTCATGGCGTATTTCCTCCCCGTGAGGGGTCCGCCGAACTTTTCAGAAACCGCGAGATCGCAAATCCGGCGAGCGCCGCGCCACCAAACACTGCCAACGGTTCCTTCCGTCCGAAGTCGTTAAAGGTCCCGCTGAGGTCCCGTAGGCTGCTTTCGCGAAGCGCACCCGCCCCCTCTTCGATGCGGGAAGCGGCCGCGTGCGCAAATTCGGCGGCCTTGGGCATTTGCTGTTGAAGTTCGTCGGCGGCGCCGTGGACGGCTTGAGCCACCTGCTCGATCTGGCTTGCGCCTGCCTGCTTTTGCCGCCCGGCCGCGTGTTCTGCCTTTTGTTCTGCCTGCGTGGTTGCGTCTGGCATAGTCGAAATCCCTCGTGTGCAGCCGCCCTTGACCGCGCGGCCGCAGTCGCATTTGTCCCTTCCTCTTCCACAGAATCCAACATGATGACGCTTTCGATGTTCCTGGCCCGAAAGAGAAACGTGTAGGCAATCGTACTTTCTCTGTCCAATTGATCGACGGAGGGGCCTGCGACCGCCATGCTGTGAAATCCGACACTTTGTGCCGGAACTCCACCACGTCTGCGCCATGCGGGATCGAGCTGACTTGCAATCGAAGTTAAGCGGGACTTGGTGTAGCGGAAGCTCGGCGGCAGCTGGAAGAGGAACCCCCCATGCGATCGCCAAGAATATCGGCGGCCTTCCCGAAGTCCCGGATAAGCGTCTTCACGCCCTTGAACTCTTTAATGTGCGTGATGAGCTCGCAGCCCTTTACCGTATATACAAACTCTCTGCTCCCGGGCGGGCGGCGCCCTGCCTGCACGTTCGCGGGGGTAGGCCACGAGTAAAATGAGGCATCAACTCAATCGTGTCGAATGCAGGCCTGCGGCAGGAAGCGTAGAACGAGTCTCGCCATTTCCAGTAGCGCCAGCCCGAGCACCCGATATGGGCAACTTTGTCGCACTTAACGACGCCTTCGAACCGCTCGCCCGTATCTTCAGCCAGATCTTGCGCATCTTCTCGGCCCGCCCGATGTTGCTTTCGCGCGGCTTCTCCCTCCGCAGTCGCCTCCGCTCGTGCCGCTAAAGCCGGTGATTTTATTGTACGATTTGCGAGGGCAGTTACTTTCCGGAATACGTAACGCAGGAACGGTCGGTGACGGTTCCTTGTTGCCGGAAGTACCCGGACCAACTGGAATTGCACCAATGGACGTGGATGTACTTGTGGTCGGCGGCGGCCCCGCCGGATTAAGCGCCGCCTTAGTCTTGGGAAGATGCCGGCGGAACGTTTTGCTCTGCGACGATCAGCAGCAGCGCAACCGCGCCTCGCAAGAGATTCACGGGCTCCTCGGATCCAACGGCCGCTCGCCCGAGCAATTCCTGCAGAATGCGCGGGAGGAGCTTGCCGGCCATGGGACCGTCTTGATCCGCCAGAGCCGGGTCATGAAAGTCGATCCTTCCGACGGCGGATTCGGGTTTGTATGCGCCGACGGGACCAGTGGCATTGCCGCAAAAGTTCTCCTAGCGACGGGGCTTATCGACGAGCTCCCGCAGCTTGTGGGCGTCGACGCCTTTTATGGCATTTCTGTCCATCACTGCCTCTATTGCGACGGCTATGAATATGCCGGCAAACGGCTCGCCGCCTACGGCAAGGGGGACAAGGGCGCGGATCTTGCCGTAATGATGACGCACTGGGTCAAGGACGTGGTGTGCTGCAGCGATGGCACGGAAGTCAGCGGGGAAGCCGTCTACCGGCTCAGGCGACACGGAATACTATTGCGCAGGGATCGCATCCGATCGCTGGAGGGGGCGAAGGGTGCTCTTGCAAAGATCAATTTCGAGAGCGGATCGCAGCTTGCGTGCTCCGGCATGTTTTTCTCGACCGGCTGCCGCCAGGCCTCCCATCTTTCAGAGCACCTTGGCTGCAAGCGTGACGTAAAGGGCGGCGTCATCACCGACCCGGTCACGGAAGAAACCAGCGTGCCGGGGGTGTATGTCGCGGGTGACGTCTCGCGCGACGTCCTGCTCGTGGCGGCCGCCCTCGGCGAAGGCGCGAAAGCGGCGGTCGCCATCAACAAGGCCTTTCTCAGGCGCGAGGGGCTCAGCGAGTAGCGGGCTGCCTTGCCGACCACCTAGCCTGTCGTTCAGCTTTCGCCGGTACTCGTCCTCATCATTAGCGCGGCGTTCCACGAATACGATATCTTTTTCAATCGCCGAAGCTCTCTTCATGTCATGCTTCGCGCATCCTCGCTTCGCTCATGTCTGTAGAGCAAGGCCGCGACAAACAGGTCGCCACTGAGCCGCCCTCACTCTGGAGCGAGCCTGTAGATCGGGTGTGAGGTTGAGTTCCTCGAACGGCCTTTGCTACTTTTCATGGAGTGCGGCCGGTACAACTTCCGCTCTCGCGTCCGGAACAGCCGCGACTAATCTCATAACGTTGACGAGGCTTGGCTAAGGCTAGCCAAGTCTGCTTCGCCGCCGAGCGTCCTTTTTGGTCACTTCAGCGATGGTGAACGGACTTACGAATGTCTCTGCCATCAATGCCTAATCTGGCGAACTGATGCGACTGCAATAATTGGCAGGAACGAGGACGTCGAATTGGCTCTGTGTGTCGGCCGCTATAGCAGAAGCCAGGTAGTTGAAGATTCGCGAAAGCGAGCATTTGGCTTTCGCTTACCAAGGGTGTGTTGCCGGTGCAATCTGGTAAGGTAAGTAGTTGCATTTTGTTCAATGATTGCCTGCATCTATCGATATGAGAAGGGCTTGCGATGCCCACCATCGAGAAATTCCGCGAAGAGGCTGAGGCTTAAATCGCCAGGGCATCCAGACAGTGGCGGCCGGCTGCGACAAGGGTCGTATGTTCGCGCTTGCACTCTGTGATCCCCGCTTCATGAGCGATCCCTTATCGTACCCCGCGCGGCCTTGACCGCAGCCTCTTGACGATGCTGGTCGAAGGCCAATGGATCGACGACCACGCCAATCATTTGATCTGTGGCCCGTCCGGCGTCGGCAAGTGCTGGCTCGCTTCGGCGCTCGCCAACAAAGCCTGCCGCGACAATCGCTCCGTGCTCTATCAGCGCGTCCCGCGACTATTCAGTGATCTGGCCTTGGCGTGCGGCGACGGCCGCCACCCGCGTCTACTGCGCGCACTCGGCCGTGTCGATCTGCTCATCCTCGACGACTGGGGCCTGGAGCGGCTCGACGCCGCGGCTCGCCACGACCTCCTGGAGATTCTCGAGGACCGCTACGGCCGCCGCTCCACCATCGTCACCAGCCAGCTCCCCGTCGATCAATAGCACGCGGCTGATCGGCGACCCAACCTATGCTGATGCCGTCCTCGACCGGCTGGTCCACAATGCTCACAGGATCGATCTCAAGGGCGAAAGCCTGCAGCGAACCCGCAAGCCCGGCTGAATGGCCTGAGCCAGTGGCGCTGTGGACATGCCGCCGCGCTTGGACAACGCGAAGGGCATTGCCCACATGCCAACAGCAGGAGCAGCAAAAAACGAGTCCTTCGAGCCGCGATTCGAGATTGACCACGCGGCTTCGCCGATGCCAGAAACCAAACAGCCAGAACGCTTGGCGCCCGGGCGATATCAAATCGGTACACCCGGGCGAGACTCATCGGAATCCGCATCCAGGGCTGAAACAATACGAAATGAAAATTATCTGCCCTATTGTTCGGATGTCACTACTTTTCTGATTCCACTAGCTAAACGCATATGCGGTCAGGCTAGCGACGAGAACCAAGGCGCTCAGCGCGGTAACCGACGCAAATGTCCGCTCTACTCCATTCATGCGTTCCATGGTTTTAAGCTCCTCGTCAGGAAGCCGATCGTCGCATT
Organism: Bradyrhizobium sp. USDA 4502; assembly: GCF_054063355.1. Taxonomy (NCBI): domain Bacteria; kingdom Pseudomonadati; phylum Pseudomonadota; class Alphaproteobacteria; order Hyphomicrobiales; family Nitrobacteraceae; genus Bradyrhizobium; species Bradyrhizobium sp. USDA 4502. Next base: position 512,873 of record NZ_JBSSGF010000001.1, on the reverse strand, counting down.
GTGCAGCACCGGAGTCGTTAACCTTCGTGAATCGCGCGCCGTAATTTTATTGTGTCGCTTGGCTTTCTTGAGAGATCCCCTTCCAATTGCTTGACCATCGCTATTGGCCATCGACCTTCATGTCCCACAATTGCAATGCGCAGCCCATGGACGTCATCTAGAAAGACGTGATCAATCGTACCGGCTTTCCCATCGGACAAGACGACCCCCTTGCCCACCAACTCTTTTTCGGAAGCATGCAGTTCGGAGAGGATGTTTAGCGCGCGTTTGCTGCAGTCAAAATACTCGTTCATGAGTACGCAACTATCCTGATAAATGTAATCTGAAGCCGCGATCAATTTTCGCATGGATTCGAGCGACGGCCGACGATGAGCGCCAGGCTGGAAGATAAGTTTTCCTATCATGCGGGCGCCGCGTCATTAGCACATGTGAAACGCGCTTATGGAGGCCAGCCGATTTTTTCCTAGGCGCCAGACGGGCGAGGAACAATCAGCTTGGCAGCGCGTCGGTTGAGGGCCCCCAGCCGGTCCAGGCGCCCCCCGACTGCTGGAGGAAAACCCGTATCATTCGGGTTGGCGGCCCCCAGGTTGGGGCCGCTTTCAATTGGCCGGGGCGCCAGAGCCCTGAACGTGATCGCATCGATTGACAGTGAAATGGCAGCTGCCGCGGCCGGCGAGCAAATCAGCGGGCTAATTTCACAGGTAGTGATTGCAATGAATTTGGTCGGGCGCCTGATGCGAGGCCGGTAGTCTAGGACAGCAAGTTGAAAGGCCCCGCACAGAGAGGGAAAGATGGCCCTTCGCCGAGAAGCTGACCACAAGCGGAGATCTTAGCAGAGCGGCTGACAAACAAGCCGGCAGAGATTAGCAAAACCGGCTCCTGACACCTACCTTCCGGGCATGAAAATTCGAGTCCTGCTTGCCGACCCTTGGAAAGGTGGTCCCAGCCGGCCGGGGGCGCGTAAACCAAGTATCCATCTCTCGGCTATGCCCAGGCGGATCAGGCCAATGTCTGAGATCGAAGTCTACACGGGCCGCTACGAACGCGATCATGGCCCCCCGTCCGGACGTCAATGCTGGTAATTTACCCTTGTCTCGGAGACCGGAGTCTCCTCTACGAAGTCAAACTCAGCGGCCAGCTGATTTACCCCGCGACGCTGGAGCGAGCCCGAGCGACGGCGGCGCAAAGAAACGCGTAATCGTGGGGCCGTAGCCATGATCGGGGAGCAGTGACGCTGCTCGAGTCGCCATTGCGCTATTGGAACGTCAGAACCCTGCAGCTGTTTGTCTGGAACAGGTTGGGACCGCGAACGTGGCAGACGAGCTCAAATATTCGGCGCACCGACTAGTGATCATCGAGCAGCCTGGCGGCGGTTTCCTGGTCGAGATCACGCCTCTCGGGGGCGGACATACCGTCAGGACGATGACCTATCAGCGTACGCAGGAAGCGATCGCTGCCGCGAAGAGGACCATCGACAAGCATCCCCAAGACAGGCGATCTGTCAATCCGACCGGCTCTTGAAGCGGCTTCCGGCTCATTGAGAGGGACACAGCTACAACTCGGGAAAACGGTCGAGCAGCATTTGAGCCCGGTGAGAATCCATCCCCCGATGTCGATGCGGTTGCGCATTACACACCCTGCGCTAGGAAGGATCCGGCAACCGGCACTCTCATAATGCGTCCCCCCGCAACTGATCGGGACGCGGCCGGCGTTTTTGAATAAACGGCAGATGCCGCCTTTGGCTATGTTGCGCGAGCGCTGATTTTCACAACAGCGGGTCTTAATAGCACCTCCGGCATGCCCGGCTTGTTCACCGGCGAGCGGCAGTCTCATTGGCTGCTAAAATCCTGACGAGCCGTCTTCGTGAATGGAATGAGGAACCTAGTACGCCCAGAGCCGACGCATTGATCTTGCAAAGTGGCGGGTACCGCCGATAGGAAATAGCTCGCGCTCGGGGACCAATTGATGGGCGATGCAAGGACATCGCTATGAGCACCGATCATCTCGCTGCAATTGCGATAGCTATTTGTAACGCTGGTGCAGGATTGGCGGCTTCCATTCCATCAGCTCGCTAGCCTTCGATAAGCAATCCACTACGAGCGACTGGCGACGCGAATAGCCGAATACGTGGATGCTTTCGCGCCTCAATCCGGCGGCTAAACAGCCCCCCAATCGAGGTACCCACCGCCCTGCCGCGCCGACCAAACCCCAGCAGCACTTGGACGATCCAAATGGAAGAACGGCCTCAGCCCCGCGCGGAGGCCGTTTCTTTTAGGCCGACAAGCAAGTGAGGACGCCCCATCGCGATACTCCGCGTTTGGGAGGCCCTTAAACTATGCAAAAGCACGCCCAGCTTATTGCAGTCTAAAAATACCAGCGTAGTGCGGCATGGATCGCAATACCGGCAATCTGCGACCGCGAAGTTATCGAGGAACATCGCGGTCCCGCCAATTGTTATCTAAGCATCATCGGCAACTATCAATTGGGCGCCGGTGGCTGAGAGTGTCGTGCTCCCGATCATCCGCTGGCGAAGCAGGCATTTCACCGCCGCCGCTACGCACAATTCCTCCAATGCGCGGAGAACGGCCGATGGCTTCAAACATCGCGACCAGCCTGATCACAAAGCTAACTGTCTCCAACCGGCTCGACAGCGATGACATTCAGTCACTTCAGCAGCTTCCGATCCAGGAACGCCAAGTCCCGGCTCAGCACATTATTGTCGCCGATGGCAGCCGACCAAAGGAATGTTGCCTTCTCGCCGAAGGATTTGCGTACCGTGCAAAAATCACGCAGGACGGCAAGCGGCAAGTCCTCTCGTTGCACATTCCCGGCGAAATACCGGATCTGCAGAGCCTCTACCTCAACGTCATGGATCACGATTTCACGACGCTGACACCCTGCACGCTTGGCTTGATACCCTCATGAAGCGATCAAGGCCCTGTGCAAGCAGCGCCCGAATGTGACAGGTGCGCTTTGGCGCGAAACGCTCATTGACGCGGCGATTTTTAGGGAATGGATCGTCAATGTCGGCCGCAGGTCCGCGGACGAGCGTATGGCCCACCTTTTCGCCGAAATCCATCGTCGATTGAGGGCTGTCGGTCGAACGAGCGACGGTGATTTCAACTTCCCTATTACGCAATCCGATCTTGGAGATTGTCTCGGACTTTCGACGGTCCACGTCAACCGCACGCTGCAGGAACTGCGGCAACAGGGTATCATGCAAGTCGAGCGGCCACACTACCGGATTCTGGACCACGATAAATTGGAAGAACTGGCCGGATTCGATCCGACTTATCTTCACTTGCCGCCGGCCGCCTAGCTCGAACGGGAGGCGATGCGCTTGGCGGCGACGTCAATCTGATTGGGTCTTCCTCTCGCTTGATCACGATCGACCAACGGTTGGACTTGTCGAGGTCGAAATTGGGACTCGATACCGCGAGCTGTCATGACGGCCTTCTGCCAAGCACCATCGTCATTCAGCAACTCCTCCTCATCGGAATCATCAAACCGATGGTCATTCGAAATGGGGAATGCTACCTGCTGATGAATGCTCAACCGCGGGCGGAGACTCGAGTTTCGCGCGCTTCAGGTGCTGGTTCATATCTAAGCCCCGTTTCGTCAAATTGGTGCCAAGTGGATCCAAGTGCTATTGGGCACGGCAGCGGCTAGAGTTCTGGCCGTTCCTGTAAAACGACCCGTCCCCCCCGAGAGCAACGCCGGAGCAGTCCTGCATTCCATTGTGACGCCGAACAGCGGCTGGTCGATAATCCGGTGAATTCTCCGGGACTAAAAAATTCGAAATGAAACGATGCGAAGGATCGCTCCACGCCGCGGACAAATCGAGCTCGCTATTCAACTCGTGCGCTGTTGTCGTCCGGCGAAGAGACCATACACAAAGAGCACGATGATGGCACCGACCACGGCGCCGATGAGTCCGGCACCCTCTCCGGGATGGTACCATCCCAGCGCCTGGCCGAGGTAAGTGGCAACGAAGGCGCCGACGATGCCGAGAATGGTCGTAAGGATGAATCCAGAGGGTTCGTTGTCACCTGGCATGATGAATTTCGCGATCACCCCCGCAATAAAGCCGATGATGATAGTCCAAATGATGCTCATTCTCCGCCCCTCTTACATGAGGGTTATGAAGTGGGTACCCGTCCCTCAAGCGTATACTTGTCGACTGCTCGGGGTAGGTCGCGCGACAGCCTTGCGAGTATTTCTTTTTGAGAGAGCCCGGTTTCCTACTCTAGCTTGGTCAACACATCAGAACTAACTGCTTTCTGCAGTTGCGCGGGCGGAATTTACTTGTTCGGCCTCGAGCTGATCCAGGATTAGCCGCATCGCCGGGGCGGGTTTGGCTGCACTTCTCCAGCAGTTCGCCATTCCTCATTGAAGCAGCCTCCTGACTCCAGCGCCGCTTAGCATGCCCCTCAGACCAAGTAGCCCCCAAGGGGCTGTTGGGAACCGGGAGGCTCCGAAGAGCTCGGTCCGGGCGCCTTCATCGGTTCGGCCAACTTCTCGCGGTTCTGATATCCAGCGATGGCGAGCAGTCCGAGAAGTGCAGTCATGGATGGCATTCCGCGACCCATATTACGACTCCTAGTGGGGTTCGACAGCTCAAACTCAGACGACCAGGTTCTGTTCCTAAGAGACCGACATTTACTGCAGCTCTTGCACCATTCCGTCCGCTTAGGAGGCTGGATGCAGTTTTGTTAGATCGCCGAAGCGACATCTTTCGTCGCTCGGGCGCTCTGGATATTGACCATCAATTGATTCGCCATCTCCTGTAGGCGCTGTCGATCTCGGTCGGCGAACTCTCTCGGCTTGGTATCGATTACGCTGAGGCAGCCTACAACGTGGCCGGATGAAGTTCTGAGCGGAGCCCCCGCGAAGAAGCGGATGCCTCTCTCCAGCACACGAGGATCATCGGCGAAGCGGGGATCCTCGTTGACATCCTCAGAAACGAGCACATCGTCTGAAGCAACCACATGAGCGTCGAGGGAGCCCTCGTGATTGCCCTGCGGAGCTGCTTGAATGTCCTGGAGGCGGCTGTCAGCGATGGTTGGCTGAATATCATCGACAAATGACACCAGCGCGATCGGGACCTCGAAGGTCTGCGCAATCTTCCTGGACACCTCATCCACGGCTTGACGTGTTGAATTGTCCAAGCGGAGGCTGCGCAGCGCGGTAAGCTGTGCCTGCTCGGCGTCAGCCGTGACCTGAGGCGTATCGCCGCGGGCTGGCGCGCGACCTATCCATGCTTCGACCTGCTCAGTGCAGGCTTTGAGCGAGGCGAATACGGCGTGGGCCGCCATCTGGTTCTTGAGCTCTTCCGTCTGATCAGTCCCGGCGATCAAATTCCAGCAGCAGACGGCTAGCTTCACATGGGGGGCCCGCCGGCGCAGGCGACGAAAGATATAGCGGGCATAGACCTGTGGCTGCGGGTGAAAGTAGGACAGGCACACCACGTCGACCCCCTGGAGATCAAGCTGCCCCAATGCTTCCCGACTGACCACGATCGGCGGCAAGACCTTGGCGGCGATGTTGTGCTCGTGAAGTACCTGCGCGAGCATCTCCGCCGCTGCATGATCAAGCTCCGTGCGTCCTGCGAGACAGAGAACGCATGGTCGCTGCGTCCCGTGATCCGCGTCTACGTTTAAATGCGCTTTCTCGTGGATATGGTCGTCAACCTCCTGCACAACGGAGATAGCGGTATCCGCGACAAGACGCCGGTAGTTTGTGTCGATGCTGCTGCGCTGACGATCGTTCTCCGCCAAACGAAGGGCTGGAATGCCTACGTTATCGTACAACTCGCGTGAGGAGCACTCGTCGACATAGCTCTCGGCGAACTCAACCGCCTCCTCCAGGTTGCCAGCCAATAATCGCTGGTAGAGCTGCTCCTCTGGAGCGAGCACAGGGTCGCTGCCAAGAAGCACGCCCAAGAACTCCAACTGCGGAACATAGCGCCCAATGACGACAAGGCAGACAGTTAAAGGTGTCGCCAGGAACAGCCCGACAGGTCCCCACAGCATCGTCCAGAAGATGGCGGCGATAATGATTGCAAGTGACGACAACCCTGTGCTGGAGCCGTAAAGCCAAGGCTCGATAACATTGTTACTGATGAGTTCAGCCGTAACGAACAGGCCGACCACCCAAAACAGCATCGTCCAGCCGGGATCGACGGCGATCGCCAAGGCCACCGGGAATATAGCAGCCAGAAAAGGACCGAGATAGGGAATGAATCGAAGTACCGCTGCAAGTAGTCCCCAGAGAATCGCGTTCGGTACGCCGACAAAGTAGAGCGCAATGCCGATCGGCACGCCGTAACTCAGGTTAACTACGAGCTGCATCAACAGATAACGGCTGAGCCGGCCCGCGGCGTCGTTGATGGCCTGAGTGCTCTTCTGAAGGTCCCCGGCTCCTGCCAATTTAATAAAGCGATCGCGCAAGTCTTCGCGCTCGAGCAGCACGAAGATCACAAAAATGACGACGAGCCCGGACGTAGCGAGGGGCGCCAGCAACGGACCTATGACAGAGCGGATGAGCTCCAGCGGTCTTGGCTGCGGCGGCTCCATACGCACGGTGACGGGCTCCTGATGCTCCCTGCCGGTGCCAAGCCGGGACGGCGCGGCCCCCGATTTTTTCTTATTCCCCGAGATCTCTCTGCCAAGATCCTGCATCGTCGTGGTAACTGTGTCGACAATACCCCCACCTGGCGCAGAGCTTTGCAACGAGTGGATCTTCTCGGTGATGGTCGTTTGATAATCGGGGAGGTTGGTAGCCAGCTGGACCAGTTGACGTCCCACGACCAAGGCAACACCTGCAACCACGATAAAGGCAATGGAAACGGCGATGAGTACCGCTGCAACACGGGGTACTTTCCAGCGCCTTAGCCAATTAACCAAGGGCGTGAGAATGAAGCTGAGCAGAATGGCAAGAGCGAAAGGAACGAAGATTTCGCGGCCGAGATAGAGGGCTCCGATGGCCAGGACGATGCCGCCGGCCGTGAGCATTGGCGAGGACGCGCCTTGCGCGGCCGGCGTTCTTTGCGGCGGTGGGGCAGCCAGCTCGACCATAGGAGCGAGCCTTTCAATAAGGTTCAGGACAGGTCAACCGCGAGCCGACGCGTTTGGATCCAATCGCAGCACTCCGGCCGGTCGTACTGCCTGGGCCGGTAGCCTCCAGGCTCAAGCCGACTGAAGGGATAACCGTGATCCGCTCAATACCAACGATTTCTCGGGCCTCCGCCCGATCGACTCCCCTCGCCGGGGCACCTCATTCAGTCCTTGGGTCGAGCACCGCCGACAGGCGCTGCAGGAAGATTGCCTGTCCCCCAAGGATATTCACGCGCGCGGCAGGAGTGTTGAGCCACTCGGCTCGTTCGAGCTCCAGATAAATACGAAGCTTACCTGAAGGCGGGGGCCATTCCATCTCGAAGGTGTTGCTGCGAATATCCGCGGAATCTGGATCACCCGCCACAGCCCACACGTAAACGATCTTGCCCCGAGACAGATAAGCCGCCCGCTTGACGCGTGTCCGGCTTCTCGGCGAACTCGCGCCGGGCTGCAGAAAGCGGTGACTCGCCGGGCATGATGATGCCCTTCGGAATCGTCCAAGCTCCCTCGTGCTTGCGCCGCCAGAAAGGCCCGTTCGGATGCCCGAGCAGGACCTGAAAGACATTTGCGTGATGGCGGAAAGCAGAAGACCCCGCACTTTGTGGTCTAGATGAGGTTGCCGTAGACATGGATGAATCTAGAGCGGTGACTAGTCCGCTTCATACCGGCCGAAACCGCGGTCACAAACAAGATATGATGAGCCCCGCCAGAGCAGATACCGGGACAGCTTGCAAATGGAACGTAGTGTGCTCCGCACGACGTTCATCTTCTCTCGGACTCAGGCGTCCACCAGCAAAACACGTGTTCGGGACGCGACCGCTTTGGCGGTCGGCGTTGAAGATCGACCGAAGATTATCTTCGACTGATCTTGCGGGCGAGGGCGAGCACACTGCGACTGTCATTTGAGAAAGGTTAAGGTTCATGCTGTCAGTCGCCAGGACTTGCCACATCCGCAGGTGACGCTGCGCCGGAGTTCTGGCTAAGGTCTGCACGCCAAGCGACCGACGAGGCGTCGGCCGCTCCAGCAAAGTGAAAAGCCCGCTCCGGTCTCTTGTGATCACCAGGCTGCGTAGAACGGGCTGCCCCATCCGCCGTAAAAGCGCGGGCCATAATACCCCCTCCACGCGTAGGGCCGGTAATAAACCCGGGGCCGATAATACCGAGGGCCATAATAGCCATAGTAGCCCGGATAATAGCCTGGACCGTAATAGTAGGGCGAAGCTGCAGCGGCTCCAAAGGCCAGTGCACCAGCCGCAAGTCCGAGACCGATACCCGGGCCCCATCCGCCGTGCCAACCGCCACCCCGCCATCGCGCTTCCGCAGGTGCAACAGTTGCGGCAGAAATCGCGGCGACCGTCAGTGCGGCCAAAGCGATTTTTCGCATTGCATTCCTCCTTCAACAATATTGAGCGACAATGCAACTTCCACAAACCGGTTCCTAAAGCGGGCTGGACCTAAAACCAGGCACCGGAACTCCTCTGCAACGATACATTGCCGCGCGTTGCCGCCAACTGCAGCGACGGGTATTTCCTCTGCATCCGCAGGCGAAGTTCCCACGGAAGCATATCTCTGCGACAGTAAGGCGGCCTCGGGTCGGCGGGCAGACTCAACAGCTTCATGGATCAGGCCAGATATCGAATTCGCGAAAATTTCGCGCGGCTTTTTTAATCGGGCCGACATTGCGAGCGAGCAAGTGTCCCGCATGCTTCATGCTCGGCAGTCGTGTTCGTTCCACCACCGAGCTATCGCCCAGGTTTGCTCGTCCCATACTTTGGTGGGAAGGTCCGGGACGGCTATGCGGACGCTGAACGCCCCGGTCGTCATGTCGTGAAACCATTCCGTGGCAGCGAAGTCGAACCCGAAGCTTCCGGCATGACGGATCGGAAAGCCGGCCAGGCCAAGATCCCTGCTCATCTCCGACGCCGCTTGCCTTGCCTCTTCTTCGTCCAAGGGCCGCCTGCACTTGAGCAACACGTAAAGGCCATGCGCGAAATTCGTTTGCCTCACCAGATCGCCAAGCGCCTGACGGAAGAAGTGAGCAGTACGGCGGCTGTTGCGGATGATTGCAGCCACTCTCCTCGTGGTCAGCGACCGATATTCGGGGCTGCCGACATAAGGCGGGAAGTGGGCCGGTAGCGCTGCGCCGCCGAGCAGCCTGACTGCGTTGCGCATCTCATCGGGCAGGTTTCGGAGAGGCGATCGAGCCCAGAGATCGGCCTCCGCGGAGCGGACGAAGGTCGTAGAGCCCAATCGTCCATACTCGACGCCTAGCGAATCCAACTTTGTATGGCTTCGGATCATGGCCATGGGCACTCCGCACCTGCGGGCCTTCCGTAACGCGCGCGCGATCTTGCCGGAGCTACCGGCGAGACAACTGTTATCGAAGATGCAGAGGTCGAATTGCGCCCAGGGTGAGCGCAGACAGGCTTCAAAATCCTTTGCCGATGCGCAGGAATCCAGAAGAAGGATGCGGTGCGACGCGCCTGAAGCGGGCGCGCCCAGAACTTCTACGGCCGTGATGCTCTTCAGGTGCCTAGCGTACGCTTCAACGAACTCCAGGGTCTCTCCGTACGTCCCTGGCAGCGACACGATATCCGCTCGATCGAACAAGTGCGACGACGCCAAAAGCAGGGCAGATATGGAGGCCATGCCAGAAGACGTGTAGACGGTCTCCCATTCGATATCTTCGCCGAGATCATAAAAGGACGGGCCAGCCACGTCGAGATCGGCGCGCTGGTAGTCGTACCGGAAGTCGAACGGGCTATCGAAAGATTTCTTGCGATGCGACCAGGCGGTTTCGGTCGTGGTCCACTCTGTTAGATCGTGTTGAGCTCTGATGGCCGCCGTGAGCTTGAACTTGAGTGCGATCGCTTCATTGATCGACTTCGGAGTTGGCGGCGCAAAGGAGTGGTCAAGACAGGCGTCCAGCAACTGAAGCTCTTCATGCTTTCGACGCAGATAGGCTTCCATGGTCTCCATAAGCCCTTCAACGTCCGGCATTGACCTTAGCTCCTATTGCGTGAGCCGCTGCAGTGGTGGTCAATTTCGGCAGCTAATTGCGAGGTTACAGACGGCGCTATGTTTCACCTGCTCCATTGTGCGTTGCGCACGCTTCTTGTCTGGACACCATCTGGGGATGGACGCCCCATGACCGAGTGATCGTCGGCGAGCTGGATCCCAGGGCGTCGTCGATGAGCTTGCTAAGCTTAGGGTCGATGTACTCGAGATAGCAATGGTCGCGATCCGAGCTGATGGCGACGTGGTGCCGCTTCGAAGGCTCTCAAGGACCTCTCCCTCCGCCCGACGGTCATAGCCGGGACAGTGCGCCCGATCTGAAGGGAGCTGGGATGGCGTCTCGGAAGCCTGGCAGGTTCTACAGCATTGAGCTCTGGCACCATCGCCAGGACGCCCCAGCGGACCCAATCTTGATCCTCCGAAGAAGCATGATGCGGCTCGGCTATTGCAGCCCATGACAAGCCAATCACCATTCATTTTTTGTGTGTCCCAACTGCGACATGTTTATTCGGCGCTCGAGAATGCAGTTCAATCCCGGTAAACGCTTCCGGATCTTTCTAATGCCGGGGAAGTGGCAGTCAGGCTCATCGCTGGGCGCGCTGCCGGAACAGTCTGAAGCAATGATGTTTCCGCATCATGAGTATCCCCCAGGATGGTAGCCTCCCCGGCCGCGAGGAACCACTAATCGGTTGGGCGTCGGCGAGGCCTGCGCGCTCCTGTCTTGCCCTCGGCAGTGTCTTCGGCGACCACCTTAGCGCGTTCCTCGCAGCGCGTGCGCAGATCCTCAAGCTCGTCAGCGCTCAGATGCTCGATTCCGACGAAACTATTCTGCACCATGCCCGTCCGTATTAGCTCGTCCAGCTTCACCTGAATAGCAGCACTGTCGCGGTTCTGCGAGTTCTGGATCAGGAAGACCATCAGAAAGGTCACGATTGTCGTTCCGGTGTTGATGACTAGCTGCCACGTATCGGAGAACTTGAACAGAGGTCCAGTAACGGCCCAGACGACGACTACCGCGAAAGCCAGGACAAACGTCGATGCCCGGCCGGCCGCTTGGGAGGCCTGGTTTGCGATTGATGCGAACAGTCGACGGTGATGTCGTTCGCTTTGCTTCTGTGACATTCCTTTCCAACGCGCCGGCCCCGCTGAAGTTCAGCCCCATCACGCTCAGCCGTCCGTCGCGAAGGCGGCAGAGATTCGCTCTGCGCCGAACAAATAAGGTGACGCGGGTTGGCAGCCTGGCGCGTGGCCGCCATACCGAGCCAACGAGGCTACGGCTTGCACCGATATCGTCGAGCTCTTCGTTCGAACGATGAAGAAATCGGTTATCCAAGCGGCCGACTAAGCTCTAGCAGGCCGTTGAAGAACTCAGCCGCGTTCGCAAACGAAGGCTGAATCGTCGCCATTGTGGATGTAGAAGTGGCCAACGAGCCTGCCCGCAGTGCCGATCATGGCCCATCCGCGACCACAGGACGGATCATTCTCGTCGTGCCCCTCCCATGAGAACTCGGCGCAGGCCGATCCGTCGCGGGTGCCGTAGCGAGCATCCAGGAAGCCCTTGAGAGCCCCAAACGCTATTTCGCCATCGGACTTGCCACGGAAGGTGAGATGCGCCTCTCCGACAAGATCGAGGAAGTCGCTGTCCCAGTTGTCCATTTCGACGATGCGCCAGCGGCCGGCAAAGGCCTTGGCAAAGCCGGGCACCTTGGCCATCAACCGGTCTCCGCGATCAACTTGGGCAGCCGCACCAGATTGTAGGCGGCCGCAGCGAAGGTAAAGGCCCATCCGACCCGATCACGGCCACGGAATCTGGTCTTCTCTTGCCCGGCGACCGTCTTGATCCAGCCGAATGCCTCCTCAATCCGCTTGCGGATGCGCTGGCTGACAGCATAACCGCCGTGCCGGGTCGTACGCCCGTCGATCGCAGAGCTACGGCCGCCGGTATTCTGCGCAACATGCGGCGTCACGTTCATCGAGCGCAGCTCGTTGACGAAGTCTTCTGCATCGTAGGCTTTGTCGGCACCAAGCGTGATCGCTGTCGGTCGATCGGCACGAGGCTCGATCATGTGCAGCGCGGCCACCCGTTCGGCATGCCCACCGGCCTGCGTCAGGCAGGCGTCGACCAGCAAGCCGTGGCGGTTCTCCATCAGCCCGTGCCCGATGAAGCACAGCTTCGTCTCCTTGCCTTTCCCCTTGCGGTAGAGCCTGGCCTCCGGATCGGTGGTCGAAGCATGGGTGTCGTTGGAGCGCTTCTGGCCATGGAAGTTCGCTTCAGCATTGCGCCCGCCGCCTTGGGCCGGCGGCTCGCCGGAGCTATCCTTCGGTTTGACGCTCTTCATCGAGGCCCAGGCCTCGATCAGCGTGCCGTCGACCGAGAAGTGATCGCTCGACAGAAGCTTCTTCACCCTGGGCTGCGCCAGCACCGCCGCCAGGAACTTCGCCGCGATGTCGCCTTCCAGCAGCCGGTCGCGGTTCTTCGAGAATACCGAATGGTCCCAGGCTGCATCGTCGACTCCGATTCCGACGAACCAGCGGAACAGCAAATCATATTCCAACCGCTCCATCAGAAGCCGCTCCGAGCGGATCGAATAAAACGCCTGCAACAGCATCGCCCGCAGCAGCTTCTCCGGCGGGATCGACGGCCGTCCAATCGGCGAATAAAGGGCGGCGAACTCGTGCTCCAGCGCCGCCAGCGCCTCGTTCACGATCGTCCGGATCCCTCGCAGCGGATGATCACGCCGCACCCTTGCTTCCAGGTCGACGTAGCTGAACAGCTCGCCCGTTCGATTGTCGCCGCCGCGCACGCACCATCTCCGAATCTCGTCGGAGCCAATGAATCATGATCCTCGGTCGGCGGCGACCGCCTTTTTTCAACAGCCTGCTAGTTCCACGAACGGGTGCCCCTCCGGCCTAGACTTAGGTGGTAGTCAACCGACTAGACGATGCGCAGACCGCATCCCCGCGCCTAGGCTTCTCCCGGCCTTTGAGATCTATCTTCCTGCCGCCGTACTGCTCGTCATTAGGATCATGATATCACAACGTCGGTCACGGACGCGATGGCGCTTTGATTGCTTGACGCCCGCATCCGCGACGAGCCCCATGGCAGTCAGCTTGCGCTTCACTGCTTCCCCGTTCAGATAGTGATCGTGATCGCCGTATACTGTTGACTATTGCTTAGCATGTAGCCAGCCCGGGTCCTAAGTGGCCAGAGCCAGCTCACATAAGTGATTGGCTTGGACGACCAACGGTCAATCCCAAGATGAGTCGAACCGGCAAGGAGCTGTTTGCCTTCGCTTCCCAAGAAACCGACCGTAACCTGCGGCGGCCCCCAACTGCTGCGGGACAATCAGAACTGGTCTATTAACATGCGATAAGGCACGAGCGACGAAGCCAGCCTGCCTGCGGTTGAGTAACGCACTTAGCAACCAATCGAATTGACGTTCATTTGTCCTCGGCAATTAGCTAACCAAAGGACAAAAAGATGTTGCGAGTCTTTGCTATCATATCCACGGCAGCTCTGCTGAGCTCAGCACCTGTCTCGGCGCAAACGCCACCGGCGCAGAGCGAGCCAAACAATAGCGCCGTCAATCGGTCGGGTGAAAACAACTCGAACGAACCCGTGGCGGGTCGAAACAGCTTTACCGAGGGACAAGCGAAGTCACGGATCGAAGCTGCCGGTTATTCCGGCGTTTCCGACCTCAAGAAGGACGGTAATGGCGTCTGGAGAGGAAAGGCCACCAAGGGAGGCAAGCAGACCGAAGTCAGCCTGGACTTCCAGGGCAATGTGAACCCGGCGAACTAGAAAGGAAGACCAGCATGACCACTACAATTTCTCGCCTCTATGACAACTATGGCGACGCTGAGCGTGTCGTCCAGCAACTCGAGCAGAGCGGCGTCCCCTCCTCCGATATCAGCGTCATCGCAAACAATGGGGAGGGCTGGCACGGCCGGGATGGCAAAGTTGATCGGGACCGCGACGGGGTTGACGACCGAGCAGAAGGAGCAGGCGCAGGTGCGGGCATCGGCGCAGGACTGGGCGGAGCTGCAGGATTGCTCGCTGGCCTCGGCCTGCTCGCAATTCCTGGCCTCGGCCCGGTCGTCGCTGCCGGATGGCTCGTCTCCACCGCGGCCGGTGCTGCCGCGGGCGCCGCAACGGGCGGCGTCATCGGCGCCTTGACTCAAGCGGGCGTTCCGGAAGAGGAAGCCTCGCAATATGCCGAGGGCGCGTCGCGGCGGAACGCTCGTCTGTGCACGTGTCGACGAACAGGATCGTGGCCGAGCAGAAGCTGTGCTCGATCAGTCGTCAGTCGACATCAGCAAGCGCACGGCGGCATGGCAGCGGTCTGGATGGAAGGGCTTTGATCCTGCGGCGCAGCCACTCAGCAGCGAGCAGATTCAGCGCGAGCGCGAACTCTATGGCGAAGGAACCGGAATAGGTCGCTGACGCGCGAACCTCGTTTCCCAATTCGCCGACCGAAAGCCCCGACGTATGTCTCCTCAGCGTCGGGGCCTTTTCGCTGCAGTAGGAGGAACGATCTCAAACGCGTTCTGTTTTCCAGTCTGTTCTATTAAAAACAGGAAGGAAACGATCAAATGAAAATCGCAAAACTCGCCTTGGTCACTGCGTTCATGGCCGGCTCAATTGCTGCAGCCAGCGCACAGGGCGGTGGTGGTGGTGGTGGTGGTGGCAGCAGTGGCGGTGGTAGCGGCGGCGGAAACTCACCGGCGGCGACCACCGGTCAAGGCGCGTCCAGCAGCCCCAGCGCTGCGAATCCCGGCGCAACCCAGAATGACCCAAAACTGAAGGAAGGCACGACGGACAAGAGTGGCTCGATGTCGAAGGATCACATGAAGAAATAAACCGCGAGGCGGAAGTAAAGCAGCGGTCTCAGCATGCCTTACTGGGGCCGTTTCTTTTTGCTTCCCGACGACCAAGTCCGACGTGCCCGGTGGCGCCCGCGGCGTTTGCGCTCGCTGTGTCGATTGCCGGGGCGCGATCCGACGGAGCTATTGCCAAGCGTCTAATTGGCGCTTCTGGTCAGCCAAAGGTGCCCCCGACTGCCTGGAGGAAAACCCGTATCGCTCGGGTTGGCGGCCCCCTGGTTGGGGCCGTTTCAGTTCACTGCGGAAAGCGCGAGCGGTGCTTGTCCAAAGTTGATCGCAACGATTCACATAGTTCAATGCGGAGCACACCATCCTGCAAGCCAATCGGTGAACTCGCGTTTCACAGGTGGATGGTTGCAATGGAATTTATTGGACGCCCGATGCGAGGCCGGTTCCTCGTTCGGCAAAGAAGCATTGGCTGGATGGTCTACGACAGCGAACTCAAAGGACCGGCCCAGATAAAGAAAGATGGCCCCTTTGCCGAGAAGCTGACCAAGGAACAAGCCGAGATCATAGCGCAGGCGCTGACGAACCAGATTCGTGCGAGATCGGATGATCCTGCGCAATTGCGGTGCGTCAAGGCCGCTATAAACGCGCGGTGAAAATGATCGTCCGGAGGGGGACCATTGTTCATCATCGAACTCTTGAACCCTGACGCGTTCTCGGGAACAGGCAGCATCATCCTGCTCGAACTGACGGACGAGGATTCCGCGATGCGAGCCGCCCGAAAGATCGCTGCCGAGACAGGACGCCGCGTAACCGTGCGGAAAGAAGACATGCAAATCATTGGGACTATATCCGCGCCCACGCCCCATTAGATCCGAGCCGAGCGGCGAGGCCGGTCATCTAAGCCCTGTCCGTAGCGGGTGAAGATGTCGTGTTTTTGTAGCTCGTGATCTGTCGCCTTCGTTTCTGATTTGCAGGGGAGCCGGAAGGCGTGGACGGGTCCGCCGCGTTGTCATGCCATGGATAGGGCGGTCTGGTCAGCCCCGTGGGTCGGTTTCTTTGTTCGATTTGAAGCCCGTTTCTCCGTCCCGACCCGCGCCTTCTCGACGGCGGCGCGCGCAGGAGCGGTCAAGGACGCGCGCTTGCGCGCCCGCCAGGGCTTGTCCTTGACGGCTCCGAGCACGCTGCCAGGCTGAAGCGCGTCGGGGCTGATCTGCTGTCCGTTGGCGCTAAACATCGCCAACCGATGCGGTCCGAGGAACACGCTGACGGTGCCATCGGGATACTCATGGAGGCGCACCACAGCCTTGACGAAGTGAGGCCTGAGCCGGCTCTGCGGCAGCTGCAGCCGCCGACCGTTCCATGCAACGGTATTGTCGTTGGCGACGGTTCGCTCCTCGATCACGCACAGCGCCTCGCGCCAGGCCTCATGCCGATCGGCCACGAATGCCGTGCCTTCCTGTTCGGGCTTGATCGCAAACGCGGCGTTGTGCCCGGGGATGTAATGCGCCTTCAGCCACGCGTTGGCAGCCTCAACCGTCGTGATCCCGGCAAGCCGCAGCTCCTTCGGCAGCCGATCCTGCAAGGTGCCGAACACCCGCTCGGAGCGCCCGCGCGCCTGCGGCGAATAGGCTGCGATATGCTCGATCCCAAGATGCGACAAAGCCCGTCCCACCTGGGTTTGTTGCGTCTTCGAGACCTTCTCGCCAGCTTTTGGGGTCAGGAAATAATGGCTGCCGCGGTCGGTGTAGAGCGCGCAGAACAGGCCATGCTCGCCAATCACTTCGCGCAAGGCCTGGAAGGTCGAGGCCGTTCCTTCTTCCTCGACCAGCACCATCGAGTAGATCTCGCTGGTCGCATCGTCCATCGTGACGATCAGGTCCCTCGCGGGCAGGCCTTCGATCCAAACGTGGCGCGATCCGTCCTGGTGCAGCAGCATGCCCCGAAGCGGCCGCCGCGGCCGCTTCTTGCGGTGCGCCGAACGCTTCGGAGCCTTCCGCACCAGCCCCGCCGCGTGCAGCGCCAGCTTCGTCACCGTATAGCCCAGCACATAGTCGTGCCGCTTTTGCATCTGCTCGTGGAAGTGCTTCACCGTGAAGTCCGCGTACTTGTCCCGGTACAGCGCAAGCATCCGTTCCAGCGCCTCCTCCGGCGCCCGGTCAGCGGACGATCTCCTCGCCCGAGCCAACGCTGCGCTGGGGTTGCCCAAGCCCGACACGTTTCTGGGACGAAGTCACCATGAGCCGATTCCGCTTCCGAACGAGCGTGATTTCGGGATCGAATGAGCATCGGTTGATTGCTGGCGCGAGGCCTTAACTCCGAGTCTTCCTGGCGCCGAACTGAGCCGACACACGACCAGCTTGCGGCCCAGCGAGACGGTACTGAGGCCAAGGCGCCCCGGCACGAAGCGGGCCCGCGGATCGCGATCCTCGCTCCGATATCGATAGCCCGAGCCTGCCTGGCGGGCGGAACCGAGTTCCCTCGCCCGGCCTTCTCCAACGTCACATCTATCGAGGCCCATGATCTGGCGTTCGAGATCGCGGACGCCAATGCGAGGGTCTATGCGGCCATAGTGAAGGCGGCCGAACTGCTAAGCGATCCGGTACCCGACACCTTTTTGGGCCGAGCCAGGTTCAAGGTCCCCTCCCGTATGACAGCGAGCCGCCCAATTGGCGGACCCGAAGTCTAAGATCTAGCCAGCGAAATTTTTGCAACCGACAACGAACCGGATTATTAACCCGGCACCACCGGCCGAGGCTCTGCCCGTAGGCGTCGGTGGCTGAGAGACCGATCGTGCTCCCGCC
Organism: Bradyrhizobium sp. USDA 4502; assembly: GCF_054063355.1. NCBI lineage: Bacteria > Pseudomonadati > Pseudomonadota > Alphaproteobacteria > Hyphomicrobiales > Nitrobacteraceae > Bradyrhizobium > Bradyrhizobium sp. USDA 4502. Next base: position 495,109 of record NZ_JBSSGF010000001.1, on the reverse strand, counting down.
TGCATAGGAAGGGAGCGCGACCATGCCGGACCACCTTCAAACAGCGCACCGCGAAATGCAGGCTCGCCACTTGGCGGAAGCCGAGCGGCACATTGCCGAAGGCGAGCGACACATTGCCGAGCAAGAGGAATTGATCGAGCACCTCGCCCATCACGGGCATGATCTAGCGGAAGCGAGGAAGCTTCTGGACAACTTCTATTCGTGTCAGGTTCTGCACGTTCAGCACCGGGATCGGATCCGAAGAGAGCTGGAAAACTAGTGGAAACTGACGGCCGGCAGTGACCTGTTGGAAAGGGCCCCAGCTGTGAAAGCTGGGGCCAAGTTTGTAGCTGGGCGTCTAGGTGCCGGTAGCGGTGCGGCACCGAACAGGGCGATCAATGCCAGTGGATGCGCTTCGTTCCTATGGAAAAAAGGCCCTGACGCATCCGGCGCTGCAGCGATGGACGCGCTGTCCTGAACGGCGCAAAGGCCGATTATCCGCAGTGCTTTTTTTGAATGGATGTTCTTGACACCGCCAAATCACGTTCTAATTCCATTTCCGCGTGGGTCATCCATTCAGCGTGCCGGTGCCCTGGACGCCAGTCGGGTCCAGGGACAAACGGGCACCGCCGTTCGTGCCCGGTGCTTCTCAGACCCATCACTAGTGTCCCGAGTCACAAGTTCGCATCATTAGATTCGGGTTAGAGTCGCATCGCTGTGGCATTGCTTTGCAGGGCAACAGCGATGGAGCATTGGATGGCGCGGCTGGCACCCCTGATCCTAACCGAGAAGGAGCGGACTGAGCTGAAGGCGTTGGCAGGCCGCCGCAAGACGGCCGAAGCCCCTGGCGTTGCGGGCCCGGATCATTCTGGCCTGTGCAGAGGGCAGCCAGAACAAGGAGGTGGCGGCGAAGCTCGGTGTGATCGAGACCACGGTCGGCAAGTGGCGCAGGCGCTTTGTGCAGGAACGCGTGGAAGGCCTGCGCGACGAGCCAAGGCCGGGAGCCCGCGGACGATCGATGATGCGCGCATCGAAGCTACCATCGTAAAGACCCTGGAAAGCCTTCCGAAGGATGCGACCCACTGGAGCTCGTGCAGCATGGCAAAGGAAAGTGGGCTGTCGGTCTCAAGCGTGCAGCGCATCTGGCAAGCCTTCGGTTTGCAGCCTCATCGGATCGAGACGTTCAAGCTCTCGACCGCCCCGGATTTCGTGGCCAAGGTGCGCGATGTGGTCGGCCTCTACGTCTCCCCGCCCCAGCATGCCGCGTCCTGTGTGTAGACGAGAAGTCCAAAATCCAGGGCTCGACCGCAGCCAGCCGATGCTGCCGATGCGCCCCGGTCAGGTGGCGCGGCGCAGCCATGACTACACGCGCCACGGCACGACCTCGCTCTTCGCGGCGCTCGACATTGCAACGGGCAAGGTTATCGGCAAATGCTTTGCCCGCCATCGCGCCTCCGAGTTTCGCAAGTTCCTCGATGAGATCGAGGCTGCCGTGCCGTGCGGTCTCGATGTCCATCTCGTCATGGACAACTACGCCACGCACAAGGCCCCACTGATCCGCAGCAGGCTCGCCAAACGGCCGCGCTGGCATGTCGATCTCACGCCGACCAGTTCGTCCTGGCTCAATCAGGTCGAGCGCTTTCTTCGCCCTCATCACCGACAAGAAGATCCGGCGCGCCGCCGATGATATCCTCGCCTCCATCGAGCGCTTCTGCCGTTACAATACTCAAGCACAACAATCGTAGTGTCGCGAATTTCTGGTTCAGGACACTAGCTAAGACGCTTGTCACAAAGGAGGAAACGAGACTTGTAATATAGACAGTCGCCGACTGGACTGGCCTTACTCTCCGAGTGCTTTGCGGATCTCGTCTCGGTGCTGAACAAACAGCGCCTGACTTGCGTTGAAGCTATCCAGTATCTTTCTAGCGTCCGTTACGTTCTGGCCCCGGTTGGCCATCCTTCCAATCCGTTGCTCTTGTTCAGCGATGCGTCGTTCGCCTTGAGCTACATGTCTTTCAGCCAGCTCCAGATGGCGAAGCTGCATATCGTGAAAGGGTGATCGAAGCGGACCAACCATGGCGGCGCCTCCGTCCTTGATGCAGGCGGGAGCGCGCTCGGTCTCTCGGCCACCGGCGCCCGCGGACTGTGCCTTGGCCGGTGATCGCGGATCATACCACGCTTTCATGCCGTCCCTCATTCATTCTACCAAGATAATATTCCTTGACCTTGGTCAAGGATCGGAACGACCGAGCGGGACATTTGATCTGTCAGAAATCGTTTAGAGAGGTGCGAAGCAAGTCAAAAACCCGGACCGCGGATTCCGCCAATTGAAGTCCGGCTGGCTCGGAAACTGAATGGTCGCAATATTGCCGACGCCTCACACCGCTCCCAAGCACTGCCGCCGAAACGGCCGAGCAATTGTTCGGCAGTCCGCCGTTGGCATCGGTTTCGCCTATCGTTGCCAATGGGCATTCGGGGGGGGCGCCAGGGGCGGCTTTCCCCAAACCAGGCATCTGATCGGATCGTGCTCCTGCTGTTGGCTGCGGCGGATATAGCAATCGTCGTTGCAGCGAAGGGTTGGCCAGTCTGACCACAAGCCGAGCGGTCCTCATATAGGAACCATTGTAGGAGCCGGAGGTTCGGCCCGAGCAACCAAGAACGCTTTCGCGCACTGGAAGCGCTGTCGGGTCGGCCCCGACTATCATATCGAGATCGACGGACACTGGTATTCCACGCCGTATCGGCTCATCCGTGAGCTCGTCGACGCGCGCATTGACGACAGGACGGTCGAGATCTTCCACAACGGCCGCAGGATCGCCAGCCACGCTCGCGCGCCCAACCGGCGGGGCCACACCACCATCACCGACCACATGCCCAGCGCCCATCGGCGCTACGGCCAATGGACGCCCGCCGGAGTGATCGCCGCCGGCGAGCGGATCGGTCCGTCGACCGCCGCCTTCTTCCAGGCCGTGATCGCGGCCCGGCCGCATCCCGAGCAAGGCTTTCGCACCTGCCTCGGCATTCTGTCGCTGGCCAAAAGCTACAGCGCCGAGCGCGTCGACGCGGCCTGCCGGCGCGGCATTCTGATCAAGGCTCGATCCCTCGCCTCGATCCGCTCCATCCTCCAGAACGGCCTGGATCGCACCTTTCTCGACGAGCCCTCCGAACCCCAACCCCTGCGCCACGGCAACATCCGCGGCCGGGATTATTTCCACTAAAGCCAAGGAGACCTGTATGCTCAACCATCCCACCCACGAACGCCTGATCGAGCTCGGCTTGAGCGGCATGGCCAAGGCCTTCGAGGAGCAGCGCCGATCACCTGATCTCGAAGCCTTGCCGTTCGAAGATCGCATCGGCCTGCTGGTCGACCGGGAAGCCGCGGAACGCGACACCAGGCGGCTCACCACGCGCCTCAAGCTGGCCGCGCTCCGCCAGAATGCCTGCGTGGAGGACGTCGATTTGCGCACGCCGCGGGGTATCGACCGGGCCGTCTTCGCCAAGCTCGTCAGCGGCGACTGGATCGATCGCCACGAGAATTTGCTCATAACCGGAGCGACCGGATTGGGCAAAAGTTGGTTAGCCTGTGCCCTCGGCCACAAGGCCTGCCGCGACAATCGCTCGGTTCTCTATCATCGCGTCCCAAGATTGTTCGAAGCGTTGGCGCTCGCGCGGGGCGATGGACGTTATGCCCGCCTGCTCAAAACCCTTGGCCGCGCCCAGCTTCTGATTTTGGACGATTGGGGATTGTCGGTGCTCACCGCCGCCGAGCGGCGCGATCTACTCGAAGTCCTCGAGGACCGCCATGGCCGCGCCTCCACCATCGTAACTAGCCAACTCCCTGTGGACACATGGCACGAAGTTATCGGAGACCCAACCTACGCCGACGCCGTCCTCGATCGCCTCGTCCATAACGCTCACCGCCTCCAGCTGGCCGGCGAAAGCATGCGAAAACGCAACGCCAAAACCATCACCCTTGACGCGCAGCCAGAACGCTGACTCTATCACCGCCTCGGCCGGAGCGGGCTGCTCACGATCGTCTGAATTCGGCGCTCATGATCGCGCGAAATCGCTGCTCACCATCAGTGAAATATGCACTTCAATCGGAGCAGATCCGTCACGTTCATCGTATTTCTTGCGGTGTCCGGGATCGTCTGGACCTGCGTCGTGGTCGTGCTCAGTGTTGGCCTGCTGCGCCGAATACGCACAGTAGACGCGCCGCTCGAACTTCGTATTCCTTTCGAGACACGAGCCGGGCAAATCATTCTCGGGCTTGGCGCTGCCACCACGTTGATCGTGCTCGTCCTATCCTTCGTGAGCTATGCCGGCCAGCGCACGCTGTTTGCTAGGGATCCGGACGCCCTGACGCTCAGGATGGTCGGCCATCAATGGTGGTGGGAAGTTCACTACGAGGCCGACAGCCCGCATAACAGCTTCGCCACGGCAAATGAAATCCGCATTCCGGTTGGCAAGCCGGTCAAGGTGAAGCTCGAATCCGCTGACGTCATCCACAGCTTCTGGGTTCCAAGCCTCACCGGCAAGATGGACCTGATCACCGGGCAAACCAACGAAATTCAGTTTACAGCCAAGAATCCTGGCATCTATCGCGGCCATTGCGCGGAATTCTGCGGCTTGCAACACGCCCATATGGCGTTTGCGGCAATCGCGCTCCGGCCCGAGGAATTCGAGCGTTGGCGCGAACACGAAAACCAGAGCGCAACCAGCCCGACTGACGCGCTAGCCAAACAGGGAGAAGAGCTGTTTCGCAGCCGCGGATGCGCGCTATGTCACACCGTTCGCGGCACCCTGGCAGGCGGCCAATTGGGTCCTGACCTCACCCATGTCGGAAGCCGAACGACGATTGCGGCCGGCACGTTGCCGCAAACAGCGGCGACGCTGGGAGCTTGGATTGCCGATCCGCAACACATCAAACCCGGCAATCTAATGCCGAGAATGCCGCTGCAATCGGGAGAGCTGATCGCGATCATTCAGTATCTGGAGCAGCTCAAGTGAGCATGGCCGCCGAGCAAAGAGAAATACGCGACGACAACCTCCACGGGCTGCAACTTGCAGCGCGGCTGCAGAGCATCTGGCGGACGCCATCGGGACTGATCGGCGCGCTGATGTCGGTGGATCACAAGATCATCGGACGCCGCTACATCGTGACGGCATTCGCCTTCCTGGTCCTCGGCGGAGTCCTCGCGATCCTGATGCGTATCCAGCTGGCCGGTGCCGAGCAGCGTCTGCTTTCGCCAGATCTGTACAATCAGGTCTTCACGATGCACGGCTCGACGATGATGTTCCTGTTCGCCGTTCCGGTGATGGAAGCCTTCGCGGTCTACCTGGTGCCGCTGATGATCGGCACCCGCAACATTGCTTTCCCGCGCCTCAACGCCTTCAGCTACTGGATGTTCTTGTTCGGTGGCTTATTCCTTTGGATCTCCTTCTTCTTCAACGTCGGGCCCGACGTCGGCTGGTTCGCCTACATACCCCTCTCCAGCCTGCAGTTCACCCCAACCAAGCATGCGGACGTCTGGGCCCAGATGATCACCTTCACGGAAGTCGCAGCGCTTGCCGTTGCCGTCGAGCTCATCGTCACGGTCTTCAAGCAGCGCGCTCCCGGAATGACGCTTGACCGTATCCCGCTGTTCGTTTGGGCGATGCTGATTACCGCTGTCCTGGTAATGTTTGCAATGCCATCGATCATGGTCGCATCCACCTCGCTCATACTTGATCGCCTGGTTAGTACCCACTTCTATGACCCCTCTTCAGGTGGCAATGTGCTGCTGTGGCAGCATTTGTTCTGGTTCTTCGGGCATCCGGAGGTCTACATCATCTTCATTCCGGCAACGGGCATGGTGTCGATGATTCTCGCCACCTTCCCGCGCAGACCCGTAATCGGCTATCCCGTGATCGTTCTCTCTCTGATCGCAACGGGATTTCTGTCGTTCGGGCTTTGGGTTCACCACATATTCGTGACCGGACTGCCCCAGCTCGGGGCCGGTCTCTTCACTGCGTCAAGCATGTTGATCGCCGTGCCAAGCGGCCTGCAGATATTCTGTTGGATCGCGACGTTGTGGGATGGCCGCCCGGTGTATCGGACGCCACTGCTGTTCGTGCTCGGATTCATCGTGATCTTCGTGATTGGCGGCCTGTCCGGCATCATGGTGGCGTCGGTCCCGATCGACACCCAGGTCCATGACACTTACTTCGTCGTCGCTCACTTCCATTATGTTCTGATCGGCGGCGCCGTTTTCCCACTTATCGGAGCGGTCTACTACTGGTTTCCCAAGATCTGGGGAAGGATGCTGAGCGAGCGGCTCGGCCGCTGGAACTTCTGGCTCGCCTTTTTTGGCTTCAATATCGCGTTTTTCCCAATGCACATTCTCGGTCTGATGAGATCGAGCGCGAGCAAGGGATGCCGCAGATGAGGCCGGCTCAGTGACCGCCTGGATGCTGGTAGGGAATCGGCATAGCCATCCCAGAGCAGCCCGTCCCAGGCGACGACACCCTCCTCCTGCTTGACGCCATAATCATGATATAGCGGCTCCCAATCAATTAACTGATCGTTGGGGCCATTGTGCACGCGACAAGGCACTTTGGAGGCGAACGTGTTCATCGGGTTCATGCGGCCTTAGGTTTGCTTTTTTGGTAAGCGTCAATCGCTCGGTTGGCGAGCATAAGCTGACGCCGTTCGCCGGCCAAGGCCATTTTGCCGACCGTCATGACGAGGAATTGGCTTGTCTCGTAGCCGTTGGTTATCTCGCCGCTGCGCTCAAGGAATTCCCAAGCGATCTGGACCGCGTTTTCAACGACAACATGTACGCTCTCACTCATGCTGTTAGAATGCTGAGCAAAAGGCGTTCGTTCCTAAAGCGGAAGGGCCCCCGCCGGATAGGGGGCCCTTCGAGAACTTGGAGGAGGAGACACTCCAAGCCCTATGGGGTCGGCGGTTGAAGTCCCGCCGAGGAGACCCAATCGTCAATGTCTGCGGCAATCTCCGCTGTGCGAGCTCGCTTGAGCAGGCTGTCCCGCTCAATACCTGCCGGCATGGTGGCCGCTCTGCGAGCCAGCTCACTGGCAAACGCAGCCAAGCGGTCTTGGAGTGATGTTGTTTGCTTCGCTCGATTTCGATTTTTCGTCATGACGCGCTCCTTGGTTTGAAAGCGGGAGCGTCGTTGCTCTCCAGATTTTTGAGCAACATAACTGGCGTCGAGATTTGCGGCGACAACCTAAGTTTATTTGCGAAATAATCCCTGAATCGCGCGCAGCAGGCCTTCGGAGGTGATGTCGCGATACCCGGTTTTCGCTTTAAAAAGAGGCCCAACCAATGTCGCCCTTGGCTTTCTGAGTGGCTTACTCAATTTGCTCTTTGGCAACGAGAATGTCCACCGCCTTGCGAATCTTATTTGATGTCGTGCGGCGGCCTTGCGGATGGCGATCTCGGCGCAGCGGCCAAGTGCCGGCCTGATCCACCATTCCGATCCGCAGCGTTCAATGTGCCTCGGCGCACTACCGCAAGCTGATGCAATCCGCCGGCCTCAGGGCGTCGATGAGCCGCAAGGGCGACTGCTATGACAATGCTCCGATGGAGAGCTACTTTCAAACGCTCAAGACGGAGCTCGTCCACCACAGGCACTATGCAACACGGGCAGAAGCCACACGGGATATCTTGCCTATATCGAGGCTTCTACAACTCGGACTCGTCGTCACTCCACCGTCGGCTTTATCAGCCCGATCGAGATGGAGCTAAAAGCAGCTTAACCCTGTACATTTTTTCGGGGGAAGATTAAGGATATTGACGTGCGGCAGGCGCCCTTCTTCAAGTAACTCCATCATTGGGGGAACCTCAAATGAAGGACATGAAGGCGCATTTGGAGAAGCTTCGTGTCGAGGCGGAAGAGTGCGAACTAATCAGCAAGCTCGCGACCAACGCGGCGAAGAAGGCCTTGTTCGCTAAGCTCGCGGCACATCACCGGACACTGGCCGAGGAGGTCGAGCGGACCATGAAGACGTCAAATTCTTAGAAACAACGTAAGCGGCAAAGAGCCCCCGTCTGGCGGAGTGGGTGAGCGATCGGCGATCGGCCGCTGAGTTTGTGAGCGGATGTGAGCTTCTAGTCTGCGTCCTTAGTTCTGGAACTAGAACCTTCCATATGATCGAAGCGGTCGCCGACCGTCTTGAGAAAGCGCCGCGGCAGCTTCGCCGACGCTGGTCGGACGTAGGGCCGCAAGTCGCGACAGAGGCGCTGGAGCTTCGCGCGAGCGTGTCGGCGATTGCCCGGCGGATCGGCATTCACCCGGCGCTGCTATTCGCGTGGCGCTGCAATGCTTGGGCGAGCAGCATTGTCGCTCCCGGCACTCGAGTTGCGCGAGTGTGGTGGCATCTGTGTCAGGCGCGGTGATCGAAATTGCTAGTAGCGAGGTGGATCGTGCGCGCCGGCGTGGACGTAGGCGAGGCGCAGTTGCAGCGGCTGATCCGGGCGGCACGTTCGGCATCCCCTCGAAGGTATACTTGGCCAGCCATCAGTTGACCTCCGCAAGGTTATCGATGGGGTTGCTGCGCTGGTACGCGAATTGTACAAAGCTCCACTTGCTACCGCCCGTATAAATTACCGGGATGGGCTCTAAATTTCCAAAGAAAATGCCCCAGCGAGGGGGTCCAGCTGGGGCCTAGTTTAGGCTTTTTGTCGGGCGCGCGTGAGCTGCCCCTAGCGGCAACCACGCGAATGGACCGCATAAGCATGGTACCGGACATAGTCGCTGGCACAACTGTATGCCCGCGCATGGGCCTATGCTTTAATTTAATTCCTGTGATGTATTCCAAGAATCGACCCCGGCACTCTTGGAGGATGCTAAGGCCCTCCTCGTTCCATTGCTTGCCGAGCCGCCGCTTCGGTAATCGGGCCAGCTCCTCTGGGCCTCAACAACTGTCCTTGATGAAGCCGACCTGCCCAACCGGTGGATGATCGAATCTAAGCGGGAGCCAGTCAATTAACTTGTGTGAATCAAAGGCAAAGGAAATCGTCCGGATGCTTAACGGTCTCGCGAATATGTTCCAGCAGATTGAGGACTGACAGCGGAGGCACGGTCTTTAGAACCACTCACGGTGCTAAATCGACGTCTAAATCGTGAGGAATGGCCTAAAGTCGCCGGCAGTCTCGGGAAGGTCGTAGGCTCGATCGTGGACAAAAAACGGAGTCGACAGCTCCAAATACGACAGAAGCATGGCGAGCTGTATCTGGCGTGGTGTCCGACATTCAGCTTCGAACAAGTGAGGCGAAGCGACAATAACGCAAAATACACTTGGCCTGAGAGGTCGCAACATTGAGCCGGTTCGCACTGTGTAGGAACTCCATGCCCGCCGCGCATCGGAATGGCTCGACGTCATGGAGTAGATGACGATCGGCGCCTCTTGCCATTGAAACTTGTCTACGTGCCGATGCGAACGCCAGGAACGCGCTCTTGCAGCTCGAAAACCTGCGCGTTGTAGCGTGCAATGATCAGCACATCGTCCAGCCGCACCGGCGCCTTGCCGATCGAGTGGCTGACCGATTCCAGCCTGCCGTCGCACTACGCCATGGTAGGAGATATCCGCCGGACGCTGATTTCCTGGAGCCCGGCGGTTTTCGTCGGCTTCAACTCCATCCGCTTCGACGAGGAGATGCTGCGCCACGCGCTCTTCCAGTGCCTGTATCCGGCGTATCTGACGAGTAATCATCGCAACTGCCGTGCCGATGCGCTCAGTCTGGTGAAGCCGCCGATGCCGTATCGCCTGCGCAGCTGGTTGTGCCGGTCAGCGAAGAAGGGCGGCGGACATTTCGCTTGCAACAGCTGGCGGCGGCGAATGGCGTCGCCCACGCTCGGGCACACGACGCGATGTCCGATGTGCTTGCGACGCTCGAACTGTGTCGATTGGTCTATCAAAGGTCTCCGGAGTTGTGGCAGCGCTTCGTGCGCTTCTCAAACAAGGCCGCCGTCGCGGATTTCGTTGAGGCCGAAGACGGCTTCGTGTTGACCGAGGTTTTCGGCGGCCAAGCCTATCATACTCGTCTGCATCGGCAGGGATCCGATCAAGCCAATGGCCGGCTTTGCTTGAGTCTCAACGAAGACATCGGCCGGCTTGCCGCGATGAGCGACCTCGAACTGCAAGTTCATCTGACGCACAAGCCGAGTCCGATCCGTCGCTTCAGGATCAATGCCGCGCCCACGCTGACGGCGTTCTACGACGCTCCCGAGCATATGCTGGATGGCGGTTCGATCGGCGCCATCGAAGACCAGGCCCGTCGCATGAAGACGGACACCGGTCTGCGCGCGCGGCTTGTGGCTGCTTACACGGCCGCACGCGAGCCCTACGCTTTGTCTCCGCACATCGAAGAGCGCATCTATAACGGCTTTCCCGGCCCTGCTGACGAGGCACGCATTGCCGCGTTCCACGATGCGCGATGGGAGGACCGCTTCGTGATCGTCCAGGGTATGGAGGACGAGCGACTGCGCTGGTTCGGGCTCCGGTTGATCTATTTCGAAGCGCGCTCGGTTCTCCCCGAGCCTGCTCGATTGGAGGTCGAGCGCTACTTGATAGATCAGATGACAGGCGACGGTTCGGGCTGCCTCACCTTCGATCAGGCGATGGTCGAGACGGAAAGGGTGCTTGGCGAGTTCGCCGGTCCAGACGATCTTCTGATCCACTATCGCACTCATCTGCAGGATCGATTTGCGCGGCTTGAGGCCTATCGGACACGGCTGGTCGCCTGAACCGACCGGTTCGGGGTGGTCTGACTTTCGCGCATCTGAAATGCGGGGAAGTCTGTGACGATCCTCCTGGTCGGTGAGAACATTGACAGGCGGCGCGCCCATGCCCAAGCGTCGGCAGGCGAGCTAATTCAGCTCGTCCGCGGGGTCTATGCCCAGGCCAATGCCGATGTCGACACGGCGGTCTTGGCCCACGCCGTGCGCATCGCACATTATCTCTACCCGGCCGCTTATCTCTCGTCCGCCTCAGCCGCACTCCTGCGGCCGACCTCTTACGGTCGGCTTTTCCTCAGCGGACGTCGCAATCAGCGCAACCGGATTCGTACTCTCGAAATCGTCCAGAACGAGGCGCCGGCACATCCATCGACGGCGCCTGCAATCGTAGGCGACGATCAGGGCGAGATCAGGATCGAGGGGTCGTCGCCGCGCCAGCGGTTCCTGGAAGCTTTCCGCCTCCGAAGCGAGCACGCCAGCGCCATCACCGACGAGCTTCGCGCGGACATGGCTGCGCGGCTGGTCGAGGAGTTTGGATCACCACAAGCGGCGGCGGACGCGCTCTGGGCTTTGGCTCGCGAGAACGGATGGTATCGCGAGGGCGAGGGCGCCGAGCGCTACCTGACGACACGCTCGGCGGTCGGCAAGCCCGCCGCGAACAAGGCGGCGCTTGAGCGGATCGTGGCCTGGCATGGCGAGCCCCTCGGCCGCCTGACGCATGACGGCTTCGAATGGCGCTGGAAGGCCGCGGCAAATGCGGCGCCGTCGCTCGTCCGCCAGACGGCGCCCGGCAAGCTGCCAGCCTGCGACCAAAGGCGGCGCCCTCGAGAAGGCTGTCGGCAAGGACGGAGGATCGGTCAAGATCCAGAAAGTCAACGGTCAATTTCAAGAAGAGTGGACTTATCCGCGTGCTGCCGATCCCAAGAAGTCGCCGGGCTAATTCGTATCCACCTCCCGGCACTTCAACGAAAGCAATCCGCATGCTTCGCACGATCGACGAAGTCATGGCCGATCTTCCACCGGCCCAGCAGGAAGAAATCGAGAGACGATGTTACGCGTTGCATCAAACTCTGCCAGTCCCGCGGCGCGACAAAGCGCCAGGCGACCCGCCTGCGGCCAAAAGCATAGGCCCTCGCTTGCCGCGCCATCGATAACCTATCGAGACTTCCTCGCTCTCGCCAACCTACCACCGCGAGGGCGTGAAGCCGTGATCGTCATCGTCACCAAATAGACGCTCCGCCTCGAAACGATCCTCGATCGCCCGCGGGGATAGGCGAGCCTCGCGCTGCGCCAAGTGCTCTGTGGTTCAAGCCAGAAACGCCAACAATCTGGGGCTCGGTTCGGCCGAAACCTCTTCGGTAAGCATGGTGATGAGACGACGTAGTCGGTCCAGTTCATCAAGTCCGGAGAGAGAAGCGCGCTCAGTCCGTTGGTGCGGCGATCCTCAATATGTTTGACGCGCGCAGCGAGTTCGCGACGACGACGCTCTTCCTCAATCCTCCGCTGCTCTACCTCCCGCCTGAGCCGTTCTTCAGTTTTCGCCGCAGCAAGTACTGCAAGGCCTACAGCTATGTCGCTGGCCATAACTCCAGCCGCTGAACCTTGGTGTCGCGGAAACTGCGGCGTGGTGCGGTGCCCCGGAAGACATACACCTGCTCGAACTCAACGAGAGCTGGCCGGTTGGATGGGTGGTCCCATTCAGGAAAACGAGGTCTGTCGGAGAATACATCGTCCCAAGATGTCGATTTCCACTGATAAGAGAAGTGACCCAGTCGGAGGGCATTTTTCCATCGAGAACTATCAATGGAAATCCCGGGTCACTTCTCGACGGAAATCAACAGTCCGTAACAGCGACGAAGAGGCGGACCATGATCAATCCTGCTGGTCCATTGTGGCAATAGGCAGAGATGCCCCCCCGGCTCCGATTAGTTGGTCGCACATCGATCTTTGGCATCACGCTTCCTCCAACCTTCGCAGACGAGCCTTGATCCCATTGCAGATGCTGTCAGCGACTTCGGCAGGAAATGCTTTCGGGAGCGACGCGGTGACCTGTTCGACTGCTACTGGCGCCTGCGTACGCAGCTCATCGAAGATCGTGGTCACGAGTCCCGCGCCAATCCCTGCCTTAGCGGCGGTCTGAACAAAATGGCGAGGCATGACGCCGTCGACGACGTAGTGGCGGCTGTCGCCGACCGCCATGGCCAGCTTCATCTTGTTACGGTTGATCTGGCCTGCGTCGAGGCTGGGCTGCGCTGAGATCACATCGTAGAGCGGGGTCATGCGGAAGCGACCGCCCGGAGAGAGAAAAACGCTGAAATTCTTGGCGTGACCATCCGTGGCACCGAGCAGCCAGAAGGCAATTGCGGCCTTCAGAAACGTCGTTTGATCTGCCTCCGGCTGATCGCTTCCCTTCAGCAGATTGAGAATAGCCGGAATGCCGGGCCCGCCATCGGATTCGTATTTCAAGGACGGCGGCACGGACCAGGCCTGGCAGCAATCCTCCTGGGGCAAACGCAGGAGACGATTGTCACCGGTCCAGCGGCGGTCGAACCGCTCGACCACGAGCACGCGGTTGCCTTCAAACTCCTCGATGGCGATGGCGGCGCTCGGAAGTCCAAGAGCGGCTGTCAGCTTGAGGCAGAAGAACTCATTCTCGACGCTGTAGGAAAGATCGATGCCGTTTGGCAGTCGGCCAATCTGCGGTTTGAGGATGTGCGTCGTGGCCGTAGTCGCCAGCGGCTTGTACCAACGCCCTTTCCAGAACAGGAGTGCGGTCTTTTCCTGGGCGCCGGCGATCGAGATCCGAAAGTCCTCGTCCTCACCAAGCCCAAGGGGGGCCGATGCAAGGTCGCCGAGAAGCCGGGCGATTTCCTTGTCGTCAACGGGTTTGCCGTCGACAGCGCCGGCGGCGCCAGGTTCGATGCCGTCCGGGCAAGAATTGCAATGCGCCGACGCAGTCCCGTCCGACAGCAGCGAGTAGGTCGTAAGCGTCTATGCCCTGAGCGTGGACTCGCTCCGCCATGCGGCGGCGGATGGGCGTGCTGTCGGGCAGGAGGTTGTCGAAGACGGCGACGACAGGGGCACCGATATAGCGGTCCTCACGCAGAGGCAGAGATAGCGACACGGGCAGCGCATGCTCCCAGGCAAGCCAGGACGGATCGTACTGAAAGTCGATTGCGCCGCTGGATTGCCTGTTGAGGCGCCCGACAAGACGGCCGTTCAAGAAGACGTTGAGCGGGATATGCCGCCGCGGGCGGGCCATCAAAAGATGTCCTCGATCTCAGCCGGCTTTGCCTTTGTCCTAGGACGGATAACGAACTCCAGGTCGAGCGCTGCGAGAATGTCGCAAAGCGTTCCGAGCTGAGTCCCGGGCGCGCCATTCTCGACGGCCGAGATCGTTGCCTGCCGTAGCTTTGTCTTGTCCTTGATGCTGGTCTGGTTCAGACCAAGCTTGCGGCGTTGTCGGCGGATGGCATCTCCGATTTGCTTAGGCGTTCGGGCGATCTGATCCACGGATTACCTCTCTGGCATGCTATATACGCCCTAGAGGATAAATGTCAATATACGCCTTAGAGGATAAAAATATGCATACCTTCTAGCGTATAAAACTTATAAATACGCTTTAGCGTATAGCAGCCCTCCCAAGAGCTCTCGCTCCTCATATCCCCTGATCTCGCGATAACGACGAACGGTGTCCTGCAAGTGCGCGCGTTTACCGATTCGGTTCGAGGAGAGCACCCACAAACATGGCGCTATCTCGAGCTGACAGCTCGACCACGGCAAGGCTGTCCTCCTGGAGCTCCAGGCAAGCACTGTCAGGAATTTCATCGTTTCCGTTCATCACGTCATCACCGCTTTCGCACTCCGACACCTATACATTGACCGCCCCATCCATCCATCCGCTCCATCGAACACCGAAGCAAGACCGAAGGCGTCGCGCCTTCGCAATACTCAATGAGTACAGTGGAGTCGGACCGACCGAGAGGATTGGATTGACTACCATTTCCCGTGAGGCACTTTACGATCTTGTTTGGACAGAGCCGGTGCGCACGATTGCTCAGCGCATGGGTGTCTCCGATGTGTGGCTGAAAAAGTGCTGTGCCAAGGCTGACATTCCCGTACCGGACCGAGGCTATTGGGCAAAGCTCCGCGCCGACAAGAAGGTCATCCGCCAGAAACTGCCGCCACGGTCACCAGGAATGGCGACAGTCGTGACGATCGGAACCGGCCCGCGCTCGTATCCGTGGCCTCCCAATCCTGAGGCCGAACTTGCCGCACCGCGGCCGACTGAACCCACGTTCGCCGAATCTATCGAAGCTGTTGCTGCCAGAGTCGACCAGTCACTCGGGAAGATCCGTTTCATGCGTGACCTTGGATCGGCCCATAGTTTGATCCGCCATCTGCTCGACGAAGATGCGTTGCATCGTCTGAAACCCAGCGATGCTCCGTACAAACTCCGTTACAGCGAACCCTTCTTCGATAACCCTTTCGAACGGAGACGGCTGCGGATTTTGAACAACCTGTTCCTTGTTCTGATCAAGGCCGGCCACCAGCCTTGGCTTGGCGAACAGGCCCGCAATATCGGTGTGACAGTCGGCAGCCAGAAGATCTCGTTCACGCTTGACCACCCCAGGGCCAGGACGCAGGCCAACGGACGAATGCAGACACCGCATGAAGCTTACGAAATCCTGCGGCTGGAAATCTCAGCCACCGGGGATTCCTGGACAGATGATCACAGCGGCCGCATCGAGGATCGGCTTAGAGAAATCGTCCTGAAGCTAACAGTAGCCGGTGAAGTCCAGTACCGGCCAACGCCCACACCGCCTATGAACACGCATGCCGACGCCGTGCCGAGATGGAGCACAGGCTGGCCGAACAATGCGCTGAGGTAGCCCGACTTGCGCGCGAGAAGGCCCTCAAGGCGGAAGCGGAGGAACGCAAAACATTGCTTCGAATGGCAGCCGACCACCGTGCCGCCCAGGATATTCGCACATTTGTCAAAGCCGCGATGGCGGCCTTCGGTAAGAACAAGGCGATGGAAAGAGCCGCCACAGACTGTGGCGGCTTGGGCCTTGGGAGTCGCAGACCAAATCGATGATCGGCAAAGTGACCCTCCATCTAGTTGAGGAGCTCAATCGCTGCGATCGATCGAACCTGGTTGTGCGTCGACGATCAGGGATCTTTCAGACAAACGAGCCAGCCCTCGCAAAGCAAGAAGCACCTAGCTTTTGAGCATTTCGAGCGAATGATGTAGAGCTATCGATGACTGAACGTGCTCTGAGAACTCTCAGCGTAACGCCGATCCATCTCAGCGTCGCCACCCACATACCGGGCAAGCATTCCCCTCGAAATTCCCCGAATGTCCTCCGGCCGCCTCAGCGAGGGTACGCTGCGCAACTGGCGGTCTTATAGAATTGGTCCATCATTCATCAAGGTTGGCAAGGCCATCTTGTATCCAGTTGAGGAGTTGAACCGTTGGGACCGGTCAAACCTCGTTTCATGCAAACGAACGAGATCTTATCCGCTTGAAGCCACCGAGATCGGGATCGCAAAAATTTAGTCGCTTCCCGACCTTCACGGTCGCTTCCTTTAGCGAAGCAGCGAAGTGACATGTCCCTCCTCTGAGCAGGATGGTAACCAACATAGATGGATTCGGATCCGTGCTACAACGTGATCGTAGCATCTCGAGCGGGCCGCTGCATGACATCTCGGGTTTATCACGATCCGTAACGAGGAACGGACCCCAATCACATACCCCTCTCGAACTTAGGAAATCACTAGAAGCTTGCTTCTAAAAGAGATTCTTCCTTTAGGTATGTTGATGCACAACCATCCGGCCTCAGATGCTCCGCCCGCTAAGGCGGCTTCGCTTTCACGTCACTTTGCGAGAACGTATTGTTTCCGTGGCGCTCGCCCAGCGTCTCACTTCGCCAGACTTCGGATCGCGTTCGAGCAAGCCGCCAGCGCATCGTTATCACTTGCGGCAACGCATGCGCACATCTGCTGGCTTGTTGCGCACCAGCGTGCGGTTCGGGCCGAACCCGCCCACCGACAATATGGTGCTGCTTCCAGTTCCGACTTCTCGCGCAATGAACCATACGAGTTCACCGATCTGCGCTCACTGGCCATACTGATTTCGTGCTCTGGCCATCTACATTCGCGCGCAGCGGGCGACATACCGTTCGTGCGACGCTGCTGCGGAGCGAGGGTCATTGCTCGTGAGCCGGATCTTTCCTCGCGGTGGCTACGAGATACCGAATGGCACCAGGAGAGCCGTCTTCGCGAAGCTGGTCTGCAGCCGGCGGACCGAACTAATGCTGACCTCGCCTTTGGATCGCTGAGCTTTGCCAAGTAGCAAATTAGCCCTGCTCTTTCATGACCGAGCGCCGCCGGAAATCCTCGTGCAATAAGCTCAGCGCCGCGCGTTCGTCTTCGTGCTCTCTGCTTCTCCTTGGATGGCGATTTCAACAAGCGCTGCTGCGACCCGTGTCTCATCCGGATGCTTCGATGTCAGCCTTGAAACCATTGTCAGGAAGCTGACGCGACATGGGAATTCAGTTTGGCGCGCGGTTTTGCTTTGTCGGGTCATCATCACCAATCGTCGTGCGGTGATCTTCGGGACGACCTCGCCATGCGTTACCGCCTGTCTGGTCTACTCCGACGATTTGTCGTGTGGCGATACTTAATGAGCGGGCTCGTGACCCGGGAAAGAGAAGGCAATCTTTGATGCGAGCTGGAGTTTTTCTTTTTGGGACCATGACAATTGCGCTCGTCGCAAGCGGCGTAGCCAAGGCGCACCAGTCAGAAGCGACACTGCCAAGGGCGGTGTGGAATTGGTCGGGCGGCTATATTGGCGGACACGTCGGCGGAGGGTACGGTCGAACCTCCTTTAGCAATCCGTATGGTCCATCAATTTATGGCGGCGTCGTCGATACCCCGGCGTTCCTTGCAGGTGGTCAGATCGGCTACAACTGGCAGAATAACAGCTGGGTGTTCGGCATCGAGCTCGATGTCAGCGGCGCTGTCTCCGAGGGCACAAATACATGCCTTGCCCCTTCGGGCTTCGTCGTGAGCGCAAACTGCAAGGCAGGTCCGAGTCTCTTTGCCACCGGGACCGGTCGCGTCGGTTACGCCTTTGGAGCACTCGGGCATACGCTTGCCTATCTCAAGGCGGGCGTAGCCTGGCAAAACAATCGAGGCGACGTCGTCAACAACCTTGAAGGCGGCGGCTTGCCGCAGGAAAAAACCCATTTCGACTATGGTCGCCTCGGTGGCGTCATCGGGCTCGGCGTCGAGCGAGCCCTGACGCCTGCATGGTCGGTGAACGTTGAGTATGACTATCTGCATTTTTGGCGGACCAGGTGTCGCGACCGCTGCGACAGTCCAGTTCCCGTCTGCAATTCTGCCGCCGAACACAACCAATCTGTCCAGCAACTATCACATCGGAAAGATTGGTCTGAACTACCATTTCGACGCCGACCGGCAGGCGACGCACTGGTCCGATACGTTGCCATACGCGAAGGCACCCGTCAGCATGCCGCCCGTTCCCTACGTGACCGGCTGGTCATTCGAAGGCGGCTCCCGGCTCTGGCTCAGTCGGGGATGATTCCAATGGGACGCAGTGCCCCATGGCGGATCTCAAGATCCCAGCATGCTCTTATCGAGGCTCACTTATCACGGACTGGACGGACTTTCGGGAGAGTTATTCGGCCGCCTTGAGAGCCCCTGGGGTGTGTTCCTGAAGAGCAATATTGGCCTCGGGCAGTTCAACAAAGGAAACATGAACGATGAAGATTGGGGCGGCTCGTATGTCAACACGGTATCAGGGCAAGCAAATGGAAGGTTCACATATTACACGGCCGACGTCGGTTACGATTTCTTGCGCGGTACCGACTACAAGTTCGGCGGATTTGTAGGCTGGACCTATTACGGCCAGAGCTCGGACTCGAGGGGATGCGTGCAGATGGCAAATCCCCTTACTTCATGTCTTAGCTCGGGTGACAACAGGGTCATCGGCGGCGAGGATACTCAATGGAATGCGCCCCGGATCGGCATGAGCGCCGAAATCATGTTGACCTAGCGTTGGCGCGTGAGCGCTGATGTCGCGTACCTGCCGTGGACCGATTTCAAGGGGCGCGACTATCACCTCTTGCGCGACTTGACCACTTTTGCTGAACAACGCGGCAACGGTGGCGGCGGAGTCCAGATTGAAGGCGTGTTGTCCTACTTCATCACCAACAACATCAGCATCGACGCCGGCGCCAGAATGGGCGCCGGCCCCTTAATATGTCGGGCTCGTGCTTTGACAGCGTCGAGCGAACGAGTGAGGACCCGGTTTATCAGCATGGAGTTATTGTTTGAAGGTGCTGCGGTCTTTGCGGCGCGTCATTGCAAGCCGCAATGCGCTGAGCGCGGGCCGATTATTCTGCGGCGGCGGGCCAGCGCTGGGTACCGACGTTGTGAGGCCAGAGCGTTCAGGGCGATGCGGTGGCATACCAGCGCTAACCGGGCCGGGCTCTCAACTCCTCGACGAGCCGCCGGAGCTGTCCCGCCGGCATCTTTAGATTGCCGGTCAGCTGCGAGAATCGGCACAAGTGCATCACGGAAAAAGATCGCGGCCCGGGGGTGACTCGTAAGCGCCATCTCTCAATTTAGGACGGGCGAATGGGTGACCTCCGTACCGGCCGGTCAGCGCAATCTCGAGCTGATTTCTCTGGCTGACCAACGCGCCGTTCGTAATTGGCGGCCAGCCGCAACAAGCGCACCTTGATGAATGGGTCAGCTTGCTCGGCAAGTTCCCGCACGGTCCGCGCCCTCTCTCTACAAAACTCGTCGTCCATGACATCCTACCAGATATTGCCTCGCCGATAATGCCAGTTGAGAAGCGGGACTGCATATGAACGAGGTTACACTGCAAGATATTTTCCTAAGTGGTTGGGAAGCAAGCGCTCGCCTCATTCAGCAACGAGCGGGACGGCGTCCTTGTCCTTTCCGCCAGACGACTTTGCACGAGCAGGTCCTGTTCGGCGGAACGACCACCGTGAAGCGCTCAGAAGCGGCGAGGACACCGCCCTTCAATGCTCCGCTCCTCTGATGCCTCCAGGCTCGGCCGTGACAGGGGCCAAATCTGTCATGACATTAGCAACGGCTCACGCGCAGGGCTTTCTCCGACCGGAAAAGACAATCGTTCCGGGCCCATCAAGAGGAAATGTAGATTTGATCGATGCTGCGCGAGGACGATGGCATTTTTGCCAACTTAAGTGCCGCGCCGCCTCGTCCCCGGTGCGGGTCCCATTTAAGGCAACCCTGCTTCATGCTGTCCGTCGACTAGATCGACCTTTCCTGCGGCGTCGCCGCGAGCTCGGATGGCGACTGCGGGGAGCAATAAGTGAATTTGTTGCATCCGTGACCGCTTGCGCAACGACTTCGCTGAATGAGGGATCGATGGTCGATCGAAGCAGCTCTCTTTGATCGGCGACGGCCTTTTCGAGCGCAGACAGGAATTGCCGGCCCTCCTGCGTGATTTCCCAGCCGAGAGCGTCACGAACGACAAACCTCGCCGAAAAGATATTCAGATCCGGCGCATGTTCGGCCAACCGCTTCATGCGATCGGTCCAGTCGCGGCCGCTGTTCATCAAGATCTCCACGGCGCGTCGGACTTCGGCAACAGAGGCCCGCCCGGTGGGCTGACCGGCCAGCACTTTCAGGACGGTCAGCTGGAACGACACTTGCCGTGTCTCCGATGGGCTGTGTGGTGCAGTTCCCCTACAATGGATCAAGGCTTGGGGCGCATCGTCAACAGCATGGCGCCGTTAACCTCAACTATATTGGCTAACCCAGCGCGCCGGCGTCCTGAAATCGCTCGCCGGCTCATGCGCGAGCGGTCCTCGCGCGGGCAAAGATGTCAGCGCCGCAGGCTCGTATCGTCCATAACGGACAAATTCCCCTCGGTGAGCTCCTTCAGAATCGACAGCACAAGCTTTGCGTCGGCGGGTGCAGTAAGTTGCTGTGAGACATGCGCGGCGTACACCTCCTGGCCCGCTGGGCAGGAGTGTACGGTTCGGACCATTCATGGCACCGAGGATATTGTGTCAGGTCCACTCTGCACCAAGGCGAGCAGAATCCGGAACTGCTTGGCACCGGCGAGCAGTGCCTTGATTGAACCTGCCACGGGCTTGCGGCAAAGCCTCAGTTGGAAGCGACGGTCGTAAAGGACCGCCCGGCGCACCAGACACCAGGCATCGCCGGACAGGGGCAAGATCACAGGTTGCAGAAGGCAGCCCGGAGGCGCACGTCAATCAGCCAACCCGAAGATCCTCAGCTGACGCCTTGCCCGAGCGCCCGGCCTTGAGCTCGTAACTGACCCGAGCCCCCTCTTCGAGGGTGGTGTAACCGGCCTTTTCCACGGCACTGATGTGCACGAAGACATCGGCACTTCCGTCCTCCGGCCGAATAAAGCCATACCCTTTGTTGGAATTGAACCACTTCACAATACCCATTGCCACGGCGGCATCTCCATCAGTGAACGTTCGTGATCTAGCGAAGAGTCTCGCGGCCATCAAGATGGGCGGCAAAAAGACGCTCGTCCGCTGCGGACGTCACGCCCTCAGCCTTTTGCCCGATGACCAAAGTGCCGACACGCACACACACCTCTTTTGTACGGCGGCCGACTGCAAGACCCTGACGTCGCAGAACCTCGCTTCAGGGAAGCGGGAACCGGATGGGCGTTCAGCCCGCGGCTTAATCATCGCGCGCCACCTTGTTACATGATAGTTGCAGAGCCGACGAAGTAGGATGCGCTTCCGGAGCCGAGCTGGAGCGAATGCTGCGATCTCCCTTGCAGAACCAGGCGACGGAAAATTCCCTTACGCAGCCCGGCGCAGGATCAGCAATCCGTGTCGCCTCTGTACGAAACGTACACTCGCTCTTGCCATTACAGGCTTCTGCAAGCGCATCCGTGGTGTTGCCGCGCGCTGACATCCAGCGGCAATTGCCGCCATACGTGCCGGAGACAACAGAAATACCAGATTGCGTGATGGCATTCCCGGTCGCATCCCGCAGTGCATACGCGGCGGCCCCACCGACAAGTGCGGCAAAGCCGACGGTTCCCAATCGCACCAGGAGCCTGCGCTGTTCCGCCGAGGCTGCCTGATAGGCACCGCGAATTCGCCTGCGGGCCGGTACCTCAAAGCCGAAATGCAGCAGGATCGCGGCGCACGTCGCCAGGGCGAAAGCAAGAGCGAGCGCACCGAGGTGGCCAAGCAGTTGGCTCGCGGTTTCCCAACGCACCACCGGAAAACGCCGGAAGATGATGATGTGTATAAGATAGAGGGCAAAGCTGGCCTCCCCCAGAAAGACAAGCCACCTTGCTGACAACAGAAGTCCTGCAGTGCTGCTGGGCTGAGCCGCCGCGACAAGGATGAGCGCAACCGGGGCCGCCAGGGCGATATTGTTGCGTGCAATATCGAACAGGCTCATGGAAGCGCCAAATGGCGGCTTGTGGGCGGTAAACCAGAACACCCAACCAATCGCACAGACGCCAACAACTGCCGCGATGTCGAGCAGAGCGCGAGACGGCCTGAAATCCTGCGCCGACCACACTTCATGGAGCCTTGCCAAGCAACAGCCAAGAATGAACTCCCACACCCTGCAAAACGGCGAAAAGTAGACGATCCAGAGGATGAGCGTGTTCTTCCAGTTCGGCAGAGCCGCCTCCGTTCCATAGGCATGAAGCGCAAACAGGTTGATGCGGCCCTGCAGCATGAGCACGGCAAGGTCGATGCCAAGCTCGATTGCGACGGCTCCAATGGCGCACAAAACCACGGCGGGCACAGTTCTGATCCGCGCAAGGAGAGGACAAACGAGCGGAAAAACGAGATAGAAGAACCATTCGGTGCTCACTGACCAGGAGACGATGCCGACCTCTTCGTACTGCCAAACGGGGGCGACACCGGCGACATTTGCGAAAAACCAGCTTTGAACCATCCCGAGTTGAAACGGTACAAGGTGCGTAGAGAATCCTTCGGCCGACGCCTTGGTTCCGAGAAGCCATGGCCAGACCATCGGTCCGGTCAGCAATTCGATCAGAAACAGAACAACGAACAGAGGATAGATTCGCGCTATGCGCGCCACGAGAAAGTCCGGGATCGCTTTCCGCGGGCTGCTCACAATCGAGCTGCCATAGTTATATTGAATGACAAAACCACTCAGCGTGAAGAAGATGGACATACCGAGCAGGCCGAGTGTCCCGACGCTGATGTCAAGTCCGAGACTGGGTCCCTGCAGGAACAGACTGCCGCCGTGAGACAATGCCACCGCTGCTGCCGCGACAAACCGGATACCGGTCAGCGCGGGTATCTGCTTAACCATCGATGTCGCTCGTCATTTGCGAGGTGGGTACAAATCC
This sequence comes from Bradyrhizobium sp. USDA 4502, assembly GCF_054063355.1. Classification (NCBI taxonomy): domain Bacteria; kingdom Pseudomonadati; phylum Pseudomonadota; class Alphaproteobacteria; order Hyphomicrobiales; family Nitrobacteraceae; genus Bradyrhizobium; species Bradyrhizobium sp. USDA 4502. The sequence goes on along the minus strand of NZ_JBSSGF010000001.1, from coordinate 471,982 downwards.
TGGCGATCGATGGCACCAACGGCAGGCAGCTGGAGAGAACGCTAAAGGCAAGAACGACTGATCGCATCGCGCGAGCGTGCCATGCGATCAGCCAAACTCCTTCGGAAGCTCAAATCGGTTATCAGAGCGCTCGTGCAGCTTAGTGAGACTCCGGCTAGCGCTGAAACTCTGCATTCTGGTAGGGCTGCTCGGATCAAAGGCCGCTATTCCGACCGGCTCCGGCCCAAGCTACGGCCCTGACCAATGACTGCCATGTCTGAACCGCGCCATTGTCTCACCGGAATGCTTCCTGAATGGGCGTGGCAAGCCAATCTGCTCCCTCTGCCAAGAAGGCGGGCGCAAGGTACCCGATGAAACTCGAGTTCAAAAGCAACGCGCTGTCATTCGTGACTGGCAGCCTCACAACGGGTCGATGCGCCAGGTCACGTCCTTTGGGAGAGAGCGCGAAGGCTATCATCAACAGCCGCTAGGAGGTCCTGTGCAGGAGCGCACAAGGTTTCCATCCTCGTTATTCCTTGCGGCGAGGATCATTTACATCGCGCCACCAGCTCGCCAAGGCTGCCGCGTGATATCGCGATACCTGGACGCATCTCGAAAACAAGGGCGCAACTTTGCGTCGGCAAGCCCAGCCGATCCGAGCCGGGCGTTCAATCTTTTTGACAGCGGCTGACAAGGAATCTCACTGCGGATTGGTGCAGCAATTCACTATTCTTTCCCTGCACGACTGGCCGCGCTTTCGCTTGGGTCTGGCGTGCCAAAGAAGGAAAGGAACACGTGATGAGAAAGAAGATCGCTGAGATCAAGACCACCATCCGTACCACCACTCCGTACACGGGTACGCTCTAGGCTGGTGCGATGATGCCTTGAATGCGTCTACCTGATCAGAGCATAGCGGCATTGGAGGGTGGTCCTTTCGACCACCCTCCTTTGTGACAGTTCGGGAGAGTACAATGGTCGATTTGATCCAGCAGCGCGTGCTTCCAGCCATATCATCATCTGTCGAGCTCAGTCCGATTACGATTTTGAAGGTAGAACCGGGCATGGCTCCGGTGCCGACGATCAAATCGGCACTCGCGAGCTCCAATTCTAACTTCTCTATTACTGACGGCGACTGGCGGACCGGCGGCTATCTTGCCGGGCTGCAAGCGCTCATCGACGCCGAACTGAGGTGGGCCAAAGAGAATAAGCCAAAACTGGTTGAGGCGGCACAACAATCCTTGAAGCGGCTATTCCCTCTTCTCAACAGCGACGCCTTTACCGTGCCGAAGGATCTCACCAATACTTCGAACAAGGAGGAGCGTACCCGGTTTTATCATCATGAATATCAAAACAAGCTCCTGGTCGGACTAGCCGAATTCCTGATCAAGTGCGCCCAACAGCTCCACGAACGTCACATCATCGTCATCGACCGGGCGGCGGCCCTGTCCGGCTCGGCTAAGAATCTGATCAAACTACTCGTCAGGCTGGACGACAATGCGCGGCTGTTTCGGTTTGTCCTGATCGACTACGAACAACGCCTCTATTTTCCGGAGGCCAGCGAAGTTCATTTCGGCAGATATAGCTCGCAGGAACTCGGGCCGCTCCTGGATCAGGATCTCGCTGCGGAGAAACAGCGGCAGATCTACGAGGCAAGTGGCGGCAATCCGCTGATTGCGGCGGCATTGAGCAAATGCGCAGCTGCCGGATTGCCGCTGGTCGGCTATCTCGACCCGATCGCGACGATGGACCTCTACCTGGCCAGCCTCAATACCGGGGAACGGCACAGTCTTCTCAAATCGTACATCGAGTCCAACTGCACGACGCCTGATCTGATCGCGCAACGAAACTATGAAACTTTCGAGCAAGCGACCGCAGATTATCTGCACGAGCAGCTGCACCACGCGTGCCTAGACCGCTATCTAGCGGGCGAGGCGCCGCTCGTCATGCTTCATGCGCTATCGATACGGGACAAGTACAAGCGTCTGGAACTGCTTGCAGAACCAAGTCAGATTGTCCAAAGCATCGGCCTGTATGATCTCTGGTTTGGCTACTTCGGGGCAATTTTCGCCGATCCCGCGCTTCGCACCTACGGCTCGGGAGATGCTCCGGTGAACGCCGCCTTCATCAATGCGGCTTTTGTGCTGTATTCGCTCGGCTGCGGGCGGGTGTCGGTTCCCTATTTGGACGAGTTCTATAAAACCTTCCCGAAGAGCCGATACACGCCAACGGTTCTCTATGCCCAATCAATGACCTATGGACGTTATCAGCAGCCGGTCAACCTCACGCTGGCCGAAGAGTACGCGTTACGGAATCTGGAAACCATCGAGCGGGATTTCCGGGGGCACGACAAGTACGACTACATCAAGGTGTTTGCAGAGAACGCCTACGCTTACATCAAGGCCAAACAGCAGAAGTACGACGAAGCCCTCGCTCTTTGCGCCGAAGGCCTTGGCAAGATACTTAAGGCGTATGGCGACAAGCGCTTCAAGCTTCACCAATCCATTCTTATCTACAACACCAGTCAGGTCTATGAACTCATCAACGACCTTCCTCGGGCTGAGAAGCAGTTGCGTGAAGCCATCGCCTACGATCCCTATTATGGGGAGTATCACAATGACCTGGGGAACCTGCTTTCGAAAGTAGCCGGAAGGGACGCTGAGGCTCTCGAGGCATATGCACGTGCCATCGAGCTTTGCCCACCCTATTACGAAGCTCATCTGAACAGGGCCGCACTTCGCAACAGAATGGGAGATGCCGCGGGCGCCCTGGCCGATCTCGACAGAACACTCGTCATCAAGCCGAATGAATGGCGAGCTCACTTCGAGAAGGGCAACATCCTACTGCGGCAAGATAGGCCGAACGCTGCTCTGGAGTCCTATCTTTCGGCAGCCGAGATCAATTCCAAAAACGCCGACTTACAAAGCAATATCGGCCTTGCCTATTCCGAGCTCGGTAGGGCGAGCGTTAGCATCGCGCATTATCTTCGAGCCCTCGAACTCAACCCTCGACATGCGCTCACGCACAACAATCTCGCCATCGAGTACTTCAACGAGGGCCGGCCAGATATATCGCTGAACCACGCCACCGTCGCTGTCGAGATTGGGGGAGACCCAGACTACCTCCTCACTCGTGAGCACATCCGCACAAATCTGCAGGCTGACCTGGCTTCGCGGCGGGACCAAGCTTCTGCGTCTTCCGCCCAGTCATGAGCTTGCGGCTCATGGCATTCCTTGCCGTCAAAGCCGAGCGGCGCGTGACAGGATCGCTAAGGACATGGGTGCTGCACCTCAAAGATTCGGCGGGGGTCTAGCGAATGTTGTTGCGGCAAGCGCTGAAGGTCAGGCTCACCGGCAAGGGGAACGCGTCGGCCGGCATCTTCTGGCGATGACCGAACTCCGCGAGGAGGTTGATAGGTGGGTGAGATGTCTTTTGCCAAGCCGCCCTATTGCGAGAGGGTTCGTCGTCCCCTTGTGGTCTCATCGCACCGATGTCGCCGAACTAGACCAATGCCATTCATCTTTGGCTTTGCGTCAAGGGATATCCACTCGACGACGCCCGATCAGCTGGGTCAACGATGAGTGGGGCGAGCACACGGCAGTTCGTCTATCTCTCGCATTTGATCATCCAGATTGGCGGCTGGGCGTTCCGAATCGGCATCCTGATCGGCCTTCTGCAATCCGGCATGAGCGCCGCGGGTATAGGCATTGCGGTCACTTTTGCGCCTATCATGCTCGGGAGCCTCTTCCTGTCGCCGCTGGTCGACAGAGGCGATCCGATCTCAGCCATGATGATCGTCAATGCGGTTCGCGTATGCGCGCTGCTCGCCATCTTCGGCACCGGCGAAGCCGATTCATTTCTGAGCTATGCCGCGATGGCCGTCCTGAGCCTGGTTCAGCCCGTCTACTTATCTGCAGAGGTTTCCTTCTTCCGTCGTATTACGTCGGAAGACGGCATGATCTCGGTGCTGCGCAATATCGCCAATATCGACTGGCTGACGTACCTCTTGGGGATGTTTGCAGGTGCCATGCTGTCCGATCAATTGCACTTGCCCGGCGTTTTGGCGTTCAACATATCGGCGATCATCCTGTCCTTGATCGTGCTCCTTGGCATCAAGCAGCAGCTCGGAAGGACACCGACAGTCCTTGAGGCGCGGCCTTCGGGCACCATTCTGGACTTGGCACCACTTTATCCCGCATTCCTTGCTGTCTTTCTGCTCAATCTCGGCGCCGGCATCATCAATGTCTATCCCGCGATACGTGCCACAGCTGACGGGGTCCTCGATAAAACCGTGCTACTGACGATCGTCATGACGAACGGCGTTTTTGCCTTGCTGGGCGCGCTAGCCGTCAAGCCGATCTTCGAGCTGTTGGGCGCCTTGCCAACCATCGCTGGGGCCGCAGTGCTGCTTGCGGCGTGCCTTGCAATGATGTCACTCGACGCAGGTCTGCCTATGACAATCGTGTCCAGCAGCGCGATGCTTGGGTTTGGCCAAATATTTGCGGCCGCCGCTCACGCGCACATGGTGTCTTCAGTGGCTCCCGACCGGGCCGGTCGCCTTTCAGGGCTATTTCAATGTTGTACCTATAGCGGCGTTGCGGGAAATGGCATTGCTTTGTCGCTTTTGGGTGATCGTCTTTCCTTCGCCATGGTCGTCCTCCTATGCGCGGGGAGCGCATTTCTAGCATTTGCGGTTGCGACCTTCGCCGTGGTCAGATCGAGGGACTCTCAAACTTCAAGTCCTGGCGATCGCTAGATCAGGGGTCTACATCATGCCATGGGATCAGCTGTTCCTTTTAGAGCGCCCGTTTTCAGATCCGACCCTGCCAGGACAGCAATTCTATTGCTGGCACTGCTTGCTGCTGGACGGGTTGCTGTCCGCATTTCCAGGCTGCGCTGCGAGGCTCGACGTTCGTCGGATTTGCTGGGCGAGGCCACGAGCCGCGCTCATCGAGAGGCTTGGGCAGGATCATCAGTCCGCGCCAGTTCTCATTTTGGAGCAGGGAAGCTCTTTACCAGAGAATGCGAAGGTCGCGAACGGCCGCGCCTATGTCGACGAACCATTTGCAATCCTTCATCTTCTGGCCGCGCGCCACGGATTTCCGGCGCCTTACCCTGGAACAGTCCGCACTTTGTAGGCCCCATGATGGCCGTCAACGACTTGATGCCAGTACGGGCCTATCGGGATGCTTCGAGTAAGCGGCTTGCTCAATCTGCCGAGTTGGGACTTCGAAGGGCGATGGCTGATCGTCCCGGCTCATTATTTCTGACAGCGCCCAGCGCTCAAACTGTTTGACAGCCGCGTTATTTCGCGCGTGCCCATTGACGAACATGTAGATTGAGCGATTGACCGGCACGAAGCCAAATGGAGCGACAAGCTCTCCTTTCTCAAGGTTGCTTCTGACCAGGATTTGCGAGGATATCGCGGCTCCCAGTCCACTTTTTGCCGCCTCCATCGCCAAGGAAAATGAATTGAACAAGACCTTGCGAGATCCCTGCAAGCATATTGCACCTGCGCTGGCCCATTCGCTCCAGGCGTCCAGCCTGTCGGCCTCGTGCAACAGCGAGATAGAGCGAATATCTTTCGGGTTCTTGATCGCCTCGAGCGTGGCAGGCGCGCAGACTGGGCCAATCATCTCATTTGAAGCGTGCACCTCGCGGATAGGAAGCGGCCACTTCAGCCGGCCGCTGAGAAACAATACGTCCAACGCGCCAACAGCGAGCGCGTCAAGATCAACTTCGGTTTCAAAGAGAAGGTCAACGTCCTGATAGAGTTGGAGGAACCGACCGATACGGGGCAACAAACCGTGCGACAAAAACGTGGTTGAGCCCCCGATCACCACGGAACGTCCTGCATGGCGCCGTAGCTCGTAGCATCCTTTCTCGAGCATTGTGAACGCACTCGCACAGCTGCGCTTGAGCTGTTCGCCGTCGGATGTCAGCCGCACGCCCGAACTGTGGCGAACGAATAGTCTCCTGCCGAACCAATCCTCAAGAAGGCGCATCTGATAGCTTACCGCGCCGGTCGTCATGTTGAGCCGCTCGGCCGCCCTTGAGAAGCTTGGAAACTCGCTGACCGCCTCAAACAGATGAAGGCTTTTCAGGATCGGTAACTTGCGCATCTTTCTTTCCCGCCTCTAGCTTCGATAGCCGTCGCGCAGCCTTGCTGTGTGCTCCGATTTCCTCCAGCACGACAACCGCGATCACTGACTGCCGGGGCCGCGCATGACTGAGACCTCTCTCGGTATCGGCCTATGCGGAGAACTCGACGGACCCCGCTCCCTGCCCGGTCGGATCTGCGTCCCGAGGTACAGCTCGCTTAGATATCCATTTCGGATACATCGTTGATTGCGGCACAATTTGTCCAGAAGCTGGAACGAAGCTTGAAGTTTGGAAATCGCGATTCATGAGCCAGTCTGCCTCAGCAACACTCGCCGGCGAGGCGCCTGGCCGGCCATATTGCACGACGAGCCAAAAGTTGAGGCAGATCGAAAGACCCATGGCGATGTGGGAACTGCTTCGGTTGCCCCTTAAGTCCGTAGCGTCTTGCCCGTCGATTGGCTGTTCAGTGTATTGCGTCCCATTCCAGCTTGATGAATTCAGTCGGTTTCTCAGAACAAAGCCGCCTCGACGCATAGGTGTATTCAAGGGCCAGTCGACGCGCAACTTCGATGAAATTGGCCGCGGCGCTGTGTCCCCCATCGATGTTCTCGTAGTAGAAGTAGAGTTGGCCCAGCGCGGCGAGCTTTGCTGCGGCCTTGCGGCCGTGCGCGGGATGCACGCGATCGTCCTTGGTGGAGGTGAGAATCAAAGGAGCGGGGTAGGTCTTGCCCGGTACCAGCTTCTGATAGGGTGAGTAGGCCTCGATCGACGCGCGCTGCTCGGGAAAAGCGGGATCGCCGTACTCGCCGATCCAGGAGGCGCCTGCGCCCAATTTGGTATATCGAAGCATGTCAAACAGCGGCACCTGGATGATCGCCGCGTTGAAGAGCTCGGGACGTTGGGTAATTGCGGCGCCGACGAGCAGCCCGCCCTGGCTGCCGCCTATCACTCCGAGCCGCCACGGGCTTGTGATCTTGCGGCGGATCAGGTCCTCGGCAACGGCGATGAAATCATCCCACGTCGTCTGCTTCGTTGCCCCTTGGGCTGCTTGATGCCATTGCGGGCCAAACTCGCCGCCCCCACGCAGATTAGCAACGACATAGGCATTGCCCTGCTCCAGCCAGAGCCGTCCCACAGGTCCGAGATAGGAGGGCAAAAGCGAAGCCTGGAACCCGCCATAGCCATAAAGAAGTGTCGGAGTGGCGCCGTCAAACCTTGCGTTCTTCGGTCGCACCAGAGAATAGGGAATTGACGTGCCGTCACGCGAAGTCGCCTCGAACTGCTCTACGACATGGTTGGACGCATCAAAAGCGGTGGGGGTCGTCTTTAATTCCTCAAGCCTTTGAGTTTTGGCATCAAAATACCAGACCGACGTTGGCCTGAGATAGCTTGAGACGGCGAACATGGCGTGGTCCGCCTCGTCGGAAGCGGCTGTCACGCTGACATTGGTATGTTCCGGCAGCTGAATCGGCGTCGCCGACCAGGCTCCTTGATCGTACTTGTAAACGAACGCTCTGCTTTGAACGTTATCCAGGATCGTCAGGATCAACAGGTTCTTTGTAAAGCTTAGCCCGCTCAGGGCCTGGCGCGGCCCAGGCTGGAAGACAAGCGAGGCTTTGGCGCGCAGCGGATCCTGTTTCCATTCGTTCAGGTCATACGAAATCAGCGAGCCGGCACTGAAGCTGACATCACCGGACGGCGTCCAGGCCTCTTCAAGTTTCACAAGCAGGCGATTGCTCACGAGGCCTGCGATCTCTGCTTTCTTCGGCAGATTGAGCTTGACGGACCCATCGGGGCGGAAGAGCACGTACTCATGCTCGAAAAACCCGATCGCGCGGATGGCTCCGGTCGCATGGACATGACCTTCGCTGTCACGGAGTACCAAGGGCCCCGCCGAAACATCGGTGGGCGCGCCCCGAAAGATCTCGCGCGCCTCGCTGAGCGGCTGTCCCCGCTTAACTTCCTTCACCACAAAGGGGTAGCCGGCCTGCGTCAAAGAGCCCTCGCCCCAGTCCCGTGCAACAAGCAGGGTGTCACGATCGACCCAGCTGACGTTCTGCTTGCCCTCTGGAAGATAAAAGCCGTCCGCAACGAAGCTCTTTGTCTCGCGGTCGAACTCGCGCATGGATGCGGCATCCTTGCCGCCGTCGGAAAGGCTGATCAGGCAGAGGCGCTCGTCAGGCGGAAGGCAGCTGGCGCCTTGAAAGATCCAGTTCTTGTTCTCGGCAACCGCCAAGGCGTCCACGTCAAGGATGGTTTCCCACTGTGGGTTTTGGCGACGATAGCTCTCAAGCGTAGTGCGCCGCCAGATGCCGCGCACATGGTCCTCATCTTTCCAGAAATTCTCCGCCCCGCGACGTCCCAGGGAAACGTATGGAATTCGATCCTTTTCCTGCAAGATGGTGAGCGCCTGCTCGTAGAAACGTTGATAACGGGGATCTGATTGGAGCACGCCGAGTGTCTTCTCGTTCTCGGCGTGGGCCCAAGCCAATGCGTCTGCCCCTTCGATCTCCTCGAGCCAGAGGAATGGATCATCAGACGCTGCCATAGGCGTTCGCTCCTGTGAAAGCGCGGCGGAGGTGAAGCAGGCAATCGAAAGCAGCGCTGCGGAGAGGACTAGCGTGTTCATGGACTTGCTCCAGCTGAGGTCGAGGGCCACACTGGCTCGGCGCGTCAAGCAGGAGATGTGGAAAGTACGCAACGCATGACATGGCTCGGCTCGCGCTACCGCCTCGTGGACCATCGATTGCAAGCTGCGTGCCGCCTCAAGAGCCGCAAGTTTCAGCCGCCAGGGCTGCACGACCATGTCCGCTTGCCGACATTGGTTAAAAGCAGACAGCGCATTGTCGGCATTGTCGGTCCTGAGCGGTCAGGCAGCAGCAGGATTATCGGATCTCACCAGCCTGCAACGGAACACTCCGCGACGTTCCCGCCCGCAGTCGTAACGCTTACCTCCAAATATGAGGTTTGTTCTTCCGGGCTGGTCGGCGGACAGATTTGTCGACGGGGGTCATTGCGACAAAGAACAGCACGTTGATCAGCAGCCAGATCGCGATCAAGCAAAGGGCGGTGTGCATGGCAATCTCCAATTTCTGACTGCGCATCGTCTGCCGAGACGTTCCGCTCATCTTGCGGGCGGCTACGCGGCTCGCAAGAACCGTCTCAGACGCCAGGTCTATATTGTGCCTCTGTCCTGCTACAGAGGCGGTCATCCGCCGTGCTGTCCGCTCGCCCGGTCAATATTCCCCGGCGCCAGGCTCTTGTTCGGGACGAACACTAATCGGAGCTGTGTTCGCCGGTAGATCCCAGAGTCTGTCCTGGGTATGTATCAGTGGGGCCTCCAACGCCTCATAGGCCTTCTTCTCGTCTTCAAAGGCCGCCTCCTTCAAGGCGGCCTCCGCGGGGTCGATCTCGTTATAGGCGGCCAGCGCCTCGGCATGCCTTCGGAACAGCGGCATTTGAGCCTCGTTGGTCCAGCCGAGACCGAGACGGTGGAACTGATCAGCCGGAATGGTGACCCGGCTTTTGTCGAGCTCTCGAACATTGTCCGCCGACCAGTCGTGAATGGTAAAAGATTTGATTTTGTCCATCATCGACCGCCAGCGCGTGACGCGCTCCTCAAGCGGCATGTTTGCGGCCTTCGAAATAGCGGCTGCGATCTCTTCAGGGTGGTTCGGATCCACCAACAGCGCCTCGTTCTCGTTAAAATCTTCCGCCGCACCGGCAAACTTGGATAGAACCAGCACGCCGGGATCCTGCGGATCTTGTGCGGCAACATATTCTTTCGCCACCAGGTTCATGCCGTCGCGCAACGGTGTCACCACACCAACCTTGGCAGCGCGGTAAAGACGCGCGAGTGCAGCTTGGCTGAACGAGTCATTCGTGTAGAGGATCGGCCTCCAGTCGTCTGTGCCATGCTCGTTATTGACGTGATTGATTGCCCTCTCCACATCCCCCTTATATTTCTGGTACTCTTCGACGTCGGCGCGTGAGGACGGCGCGATCTGCAACAGCGAGATGCTGTGCGGCTCGGTCCTTAGAAGCTGATTGAAACCTTCGACCCGTTTGTCGATACCCTTGGTGTAGTCGAGCCGGTCTACGCCGATCGCGAACTTGGCGCCCTCGAAGTTTTGCAAGAGTGACGAGACTTTTTCTTGCTCCGCCGGAGAAAGATCTGCCGCAAGATACTCCGCGAACTGCTTGGGATCGATGCCGATTGGAAACTTTTGCAGTCGCGTCTGGCCGCGCTCCGTGGTCACGACGCCATCCTTGCTCTCCAGGCCGAAATGGGTTCTAAGGCCGGCCGCAAAATTGTTCAGGTCCCGGTTCGTCTGAAAGCCGAGCAGATCGTATTTCAGCATCGACTTCATAAGTTCGCGATGATTGGGCACGCGCTCGATCATGTCGGGCGCCGGCCACGGCGTATGGAGGAAAAAGCCGGTCGGCCGCTCGATGCCAAGGTCATGCAGGGCGGCCCCAAGCGGAAGCAAATGATAATCATGCACCCAGAATGCGTCGCGATCTCGGACGTCGAAGGCCGCACGCGCAATAAAGTCGTTGATGTTTCGATAGCTTTCATAATCCTCGTCCGAGCCCGACATCCGGTCCGGCAGCGAGTGTAATGCCGGCCACAACGTCGAATTGGAAAAGCCGCGATAGTAGCCAGGATAATCCTTGGCCGGCAGATCGAGCCTGGCCACCTCGCCTGCACCGGTCTTCACAAGTGGCAGGGGGTGCTCGGTCCCGTCGCCGCGGTTTTCGGATGACCCAATCCAGACCGCGCCGGAGCGTTGGACGACCGGCTCGAGCGCCGCGGCAAGCCCGCCGGTCTGAGGTTTATTGGGGTCGAACGGTGCAACGCGGTTCGAAATGACCACAAGCTTCAAATCAGGTTGCTCATTGACGGCATCGAAGCGATCCTCCATCTCATCCGAGATACTAGGATCGGAGGGACTTCCTGCGGCCTGTTGCTCCAGCGGCATCTTGTCCAGGTGCAGGTCAAAGGTCGCCTGGTCTATGGGCTCTTCTTGCTGAATGGCCTGTGATGTAGTGCCGGGACCCGATGTTGCCGCGTCGAGGGTGTCATGGATTCGAACCATATTGTAACTCCTTTTGACGATATTTTCCTTGATGCAGTTCGCAGATCGCTCCGAGATATCTCTACTTCGCCAGGTTGGCAGGTCGAGCTTTCGGGAAGCTGACCAGTCGCCCAGCCAAATGGCCGCATTGGTTCACTGCGGCGCGATTTCCGCGGATGAGGCGTCGGCACGTCGGACATGAAGGAAGACGTTGGCTTGATCGCGTTGATGAGGCACACGGGGCGTTGCCGTCATAGGCCGCCGAGGACATGGCCTCGACGCAATGGAAGACTGGGGCGCTGCAGCGACGTCGCCCTCCAGATCGTGGGCATCATCGCTTGAGTGGCGCCAGCCGCGCATCGGCTCATATGTGGGGTAGATATATGCAAGAAACGCCATCATCGACCGGCGCTATAGCGTCTGGGCCACGCCTTTCGAGGGAACCCTTCGGGATCAACCTGATGGATAATGTGCGCACGTCGCACTTACGGCTGAAAACACGTATTGCTGGCAGCATTCCTCTGGAATGACGCTGCCGGTTGTCAGATTTCCGAGAATGCCGTTTTCAACCGGATGTGGCTCTGATCTCACGGATTCGGACGCACGCGGCTGATTTTGTCGGGGGCGAACGGATGACGTGCTTCAAAGATGACGTGATAATGACCACATTCCTATTCGGAGTGTCGCCCAGGAGGTGTGCGGAGTGCCGCGAGCAGCGAACGGTCGTCGGCGAAGGTCCCAAATCATGATCTCGGCGAGTCCGTGGGCGCTACATCGCCTTTCGTGCGATAGAGAGCGGATCGTCGTAACTGATCCATATGCGGGGTTTAGCGTCATAGAGCCACGGCACCTGGGCCTCATCGCTCGGATACGAGTGAAAGCCTGCTCTTCGGATCGCCGGGCAATGATATCCCGACAATCGATGCCGTCGCTCCCTCCCCACTTCTCACTCGCCATCTCCCCCTTTTGGAACAGCCCCGTATTCTCTTGCGGAGCTTTCCCAACAGCTCGGCCGTAGAGCTACGTCGAGCGTGATCTTCCGGCGATACGCCGGCCCTAATCAAAGCGTTCACGCTTGCATCGACATTGAGATCCGGACTTGGATCGCCGGCGCAGGCGAACAGCCGAGCATTGAAGCTGGCGAAAACCGAGCCCGCGTGATAGTCGTAGGCCATGAGATGAATGCGGTCGACGAGCCGGGCCAGAGCCGGCGCCTCCAGATTGACAATTCTGGGCGGGGGCGGTGAGCTCCAGCTCCCTGCGCTCCGATGCGGAAAATTCAGTGAGCTTTCGGCGGAGTTTCGCAGTCAGGAGCGTGAAATTCGTACGGTCCTCGGGGCGTGCGAGATTTCCTGCACGTCCTCCGAGACGGGAAACTCTCAATCAACGTCCACACCATGGAACAGAGAGGGTACGGCCGAAAGAACGCCTCGATGACAGATTGCGCGAACCGCGCGAGACCGCCGTGGCAGCGGCAGCCGAAAAATATTTCGATCCGCTCCAACCGCCCAATGAATCAGGATCCGAAGCTGCCGCTTCAATTCGGCGAGCTGGGCGAAATTGCCGCTAAACGGTCTCGAGCGCGAGGTTCCGTCGCAGGCTCCTGCGTCGAAGCAGCGACCTGCAAGCTCTGCCAATCCTTCCGCCGAAACGGTGTCGAAGCATACATCAAGTGGGTCAGCTCGCGAGCCCGGGATCGTCTTGATGCTTGGACCGCCTGCCCGTGCCTTCCACGGCGCGACTTAGCCGACGATGACGAGGCTCCTGGCCGATGAGGTCCGCGCCAGCCGTGGCGAAGGTTCGACGATCACGCGCCACGGCTTGCGACCTTCTCTCTGTCGAGTGCGCCCAGCTGATAGCGCGATCACTCCATGACATGAAACCTTCTTACTGGCTAGGACGGTAAAGCGCTGAGGTCGCCGACTAAACGCGCTCTGTCGGGAGACGCAAACAATTCGGACCGTCCCGAGTACACGCCAAACGAACGAAATTGCAGCTCGAATGATTGCTCGGTGCGAAGCATACTCTTGCGACGGAGTTGAAGCACGTCGGCCGAAGATGCGCGGCCTTTGTCCATTACGTACTGATTTGTGTGTTGATTGCAACATCCTCGCTCAGAAGTTGAGCTATCGGGGACATCTCTTCGCGGCTTTAGCAAAAATAGGGTACGAGCAGGCTTCAGCCTGCGCGCTCGCGGTCGTCGCGCTGGAGGGGCCGCGACACTAGGCGGTCAGCGGTCTGGATTGCACCGCAGCTGCAGCGGCTGGCTAGCCCAAGGCGATTTCAGTAATAGCCCGTGGTGTTTCAATTTTGTTTGCTTCGGTTCCGAAGTTGGCCGAAGCGAGCTGTCTGCACCGCGGCAACATCGCCGATGTATCGGTTCCAAAACAACATTCCGGGCTGCGAAGTCCGGATGCGGTTGCAGTGATCATTAGGGAACGGGGGAACTCATGCTATGTTTTAGAGTCGGGAGCGGTTCGGGCGAGAGCGACGACGAGCTACTCGCAGTTCGAGCGAGCGACCAAGTGCGGACAAGCTGCAAGTGCAAGGCTGCAGAGAACGGCATGCCCAAGGAGCGGTTCAATCTTCCAGTGAGAACACCAAAGAAGCGGAAGCTGACCAGCGGCAATCCCGCTGACGTATCGAAATTGCGTCAATGGTTGGTCGAGGCGTCGCTGGGGAAGGCTCTTTCAGCTGTGACCGAGCTGGACGACGACGTCGAGCTGAAGGTTCGCCTCCCGGAGGCAAAAAAGGCGCTTAGCGTCACGCTTGTCAGCTGGCCAACACCTAGCCGAACCCAATCAAGATGCCGTCATCGCAGGGAACGCAGCGTGCTTGGTTGTGCTTCGGCTTCGGCTTCGCCTTGGCTGACATTTCGTCGACAACGAAAGTGCGCCCCACATCCGAGCAGCCCACGTGGATGCTCGCCCCCTGGTTCGCCGCAGAATCCGAAAGCCGCCGTCCTCACGACTTGCTCGGATATTGCAATGCAACAAGACCAACCGTAAGGCGGGGGCTTTGTCGCGGACGATTTCCTCATATTTTTCTCCTGAGGATTTCCTGCGCTGAGCGGTCATGTCGCGGTGAAATTCGTCTCAGGTTGGAGGTGGTCATGCAATACGATCGGATAGATGCCCGCATTCTTGAGATCGTGCAAAAGAATAACCGTCTGACTTCAGATGTAATTGGCGAGATGGCCGGACTTTCTCCTACCGCGTGCCAACGACGGTTGAAGAGGCTCCGCTCGGAAGGTATCATCCAGGCGGACATATCGATTGTATCGCCGAAGGCGGTCGGAAGACCTATTCAAGTGCTTGCGCTCGTGACGTTGGAGCGGGAAAGTGCCGACATCATCGATAGGTTTAAGAAAGCTATCAAGTCATCAGTCGACGTTGTCAACGGCTTCTACGTCACGGGTGATGCCGACTTCGTTCTGTACATTACCGCGACGACCATGGAGGAGTACGAGCAGTTCACACGGCGCTTCTTCTATGAAAATCGCGACATCAAGGGCTTCAAGACAATGGTCATATTGGATCGTGTAAAGGTCGGCTTTGCCGTTCCAGTTGAGCTTCCCTCGGGCGATTGATCGCACGGATGCCGGCATCTCGCCCCGGCGATCGAGGCTGACTCTTCGTGTCCCTCTTGAGCATCTCAGTCAGCACTTATGAGAAGGGCGCACCATTTTGGGGCGATGCGACATTGAACCATATCGACGAAACGCGCCCAAGGAAGCGCCCCCACAGACCGATGAACTCCGAAGGCGCCCCTCTTTGTCGTCAAGCTGCAACGTGTCTTCGCTTAAGTCACGCTGCTCCTCCTGCATGGACAATTTTCAGCCGAGGCGGCTCGACGGGAATAGCATGTAGCGCCATTCGGGCTCCGCCCGTTCGCTACCGACATAGGCCCCGATCTTACCGGAAATGCTTGTGGGCGCCGTCATCGGTTACGGTAGCGACAAGCTATGAAAGTACGCGTATGGCCCTATAGTCCGAGCCGGCGGACTCGCCTTCGTATGGATTGGCTGAAATTCGTCGAAGGTAGGCTTCCCGACGCGGGATTTCAACGTCGATGCGGCGCTGGTTGCATCAAATCAAGATGAAGATGTTGCTACGGTCAAAATCATGTTCTCGTTGCGGTCAGCGCGCAGGCTAGCAAAAGCGTCCTGCCAAGAGAGGGACCATGACCGATCGCGTACCCGCCGTCCTCGAAGCACTTGGCAAATCCGCAGATGGAGCTCTCAAGCAGCCGCCCGGCACACGGCCGATGTCTCACCGTCCTCTTATGGTACGTCCTGCGAAGCGGCCCCTTGTGAAGAATGTAATATTGGCGCGTCTTTCTGTACAACACCTTGCGGCAATAGGGGAGTGTCTTGAGCCAATTGTCCTGAAAGAGCGTATGGCTCTACAAGAGCCAACAAGGCAGCAAGCGCTGACATTTCAGTGTGTCCAGACAGGATTATGCGGGGCTCGGCACCATCGTGAACAACGGCTTGCGAGCTGGCTATGTCTTGCGAACGAAGCTGTTGACGCCCGTGTGCTGCCAGTTTCACATGATTACCTTTCCCCAGCGCTGGGACTGCGCCGCGCCGACGTAACAGAGACGTTGACCCGATTCGAAGAGCAAGGGCTGATTCGCAAGATGCGCGGCGTCTTGCAGATCGATGAATGCAAATCGCTTCAAGAAAAGACATGCTGTTGCTCCAAGCTCGTTTCAGGTGCCTTCGCCTCGTCATCGGTCCGTACTCACAACGACGAACAGGCGCGCTAGCAACTCGCGAAACGGTGATCGGTCTCTTCCGTGAACGTTACGCGCTCAGTGAGCTGAAAACGGTTGGGGAATTCTTGTGAAGATGCAGAGCACTAATTGGGCTCACGCGAGAGACAATCTTGCGTCAATGCGGCGAGGGGTAGCGATGTTCTTGGACGATGTAGCTGCAAAGATTTGCGCCTTCGACTCGGCACGTCGGCAGAGCTGGGTTACAAGATGGACAGAGATTGGAGATGCTCAGTGCCTACGTGCTGACCTGAAGATCAAGCAGATGGCCTTCGATGAGGCGACCGAAGCTTGGCTTTGTGCTTTAACTGCCTTTGAAGTTGCTAGGCGCCTCGTTGGTGACGGCGATTCGAAAAGAGACGACATTTCTGCAAAAGTGGAGGTCAACATAGAGAAGTTCGGACTGTCTCTGCGGAAAAATGTGGAGCGGGTAGAAATTGCTTGCTGCGACCAAGCGGGCTTACAAGCCTATTATTTGCCTGCCGGCAATCACGATTCACGCGCGCCAGCAGTCATTTGCATCGGCTACGAACAAGAAAGGGGAGTAACGCTGCTCGGCAGGCTGTTACCCGTAGTGGTTGGCCGAGACATGTCAGCTCTGGTTGTCTGCCACGATGACGTCGCAAGGCGGCCGGATGTCAAACCGGGTATGTTGCTGTCCTGCTGTTTGGACTATCTTGTAACTCGATCCGACGTTGATGCCGCTCGAATTGGCGTCTATGGAGAAGGCTTGTCGGCTACTCTAGCGACTGATTTCACGGCCTTCGATAGCCGCGTAGCTGCGGCGGTTTGCGACGGCGGCCTTTGGAACTGGGCGCGAATGCTGGCATCTGTCGGCTGGATGGCAAATGTTGCCGATGAAAACGATGAGGGCGTAGCGTCGAGGCTTCGCTCACGCTTGGTACGACAGTTGAAATGCCCAGTACTCGTGGTAGCTGGTGGCCGCGGTTTTGTCAGCATGTCGGAAGCGGTCAAGCTTCAAGCTGACTGCTCGGCGGAGCATGTCGATATCGATCTGGCCGTACCCTCGATAGTCCGGGTCGCAGCGGAAGAAATCGAAAATTTCGTATCTTCGGATGAGTGCATCTTTGGATGGCTGGAGCAGAAGCTCTCACAATCTGATGCGCATGGGGCGGTCCAACGGAACGCTGGTTGGCCGGCGTGTCGAGATGATGGCGAACAATATCCGAGCACCATTTTTGACGATGAGTGAATGGCAAGGCGCCGCCTGCTCGATTCGGCGATCGCCGCGCGATTGGATGGGTGGCTTTGTGGACAGCCACTGTCCGCATGAGGATGGCGATCAGCCGCTGCCTACTCCAATGGATGCTGACGTGCTGCTGGCATGCCGAAGAATTTCCGAGCAGCGGGTGCACGTCTGAGATCAAGACTGATATCTAGACTAACACTACTTTGGCAGATTGTGTTTTCGCCGCTGTTTTTCACGGATTTGCTTTCGGCAATATGGGCACTGCTGAGACGGCGGCCGAAGGATGAGATCGACGATGGCGTGACGTACGGCTGGCATGGTTGGCTGAGGCGGAGGCCCGTTGATTCTTTTTTTTCCGCCCCGCGTATGCGAGGCGACGATGTTGCAGGAAGGCGTAGGCAATCATTGTCATCAAGGCGTGGCGATGAAGACCTTGCCATGATCGCCCTTCGAAGTGATCAAGTCCAAGTTCCTCCTTCAACGGCTGATGCGCCTGCTCACAAATCCACCGTGCCTTGAAGTGGCGGCCAGCGTGCGCAGATCCGTCGCCGCCGGAAGATTGGCCAGATAGTATTTCTTCTCCCCGGACGCACGTTGCTCGCCAATGAGCCAGGCTTCGTCGCCTGGGAAATGCTGCCGACCTTTATCCCATATCCGCTGCGGAGGGCCGTCGGCGGTCCGGACACGGAGAGCAGCAAATTGGGCTTTCAGCCGACCTTTCGTCCCACGACGCCAACTCACGGCTTTCCATTTGGCGCTGGCGAGCATTTGTTCTGCGGCAATCGATAAGATATCGGGCACGTGGTGCTTTCGTGGTTTTCCGCGGACGCTGGTAATCGGCCAAATGAGCTTCACATCGACCGGATACACTTTCTGGTGCCGAGGGATGCCGACAGCCTAGGCCAGCCCGCGCTCTGTTAGCCCTTGTCGAAACGGTGCGCTGAGGCCGTATCCTGCATCCGCCAGCACACATCCAAAGCGCACGTTGGCTGCCATCGCGCGGTCAATCTCGGCTAGAGCAATCTCGGGCTTGGACCGTGCCGTTCGATGTTCGACGGCACGCGAGCGCGCTTCAAACGAGATACGTCGCTTGTCCAACTGTCTGGCAGAAAGAGACGTAACGTGACCATCACTGGCACTTCGCCGCGCGCAAGCGTTAAAGACACCAGCGTTTGGCAATTTGCCGTTTTACCGAGAGCCGACTCGTATTGAGCCGCAACACCGACCGATCGCTCACCCTTCTTCGGCAGTGAGGTGTCATCGATAACCAGCATCGCATCCCTGCCGCCGACAAGTCGGTCCGCCTGGTTGAGCGGCTCCGTCTCCAGCGGCGTCGCGTCCCAGACACCGTCCGCAATGAAATGGTGGCAACTGGTCGTAGTTGCCCGAGGCAAGGCGCTCCGCCATCGGCTGAACGCTCTTGCGATCGCCCGGACCGATCAATCCCGCAACATACAGAGGACACATCCGCTGCCGGGTCTTATGACCCAGCCGGTCCAAGAACGGCATCAGCCAAGGTTCGAGTTCGTCTTCCCATCCCGCCATGGTCAGCCCTTCCAGAGCCGACCACCCATGAATCATTGAAAAATTGATTCGGGAATCCTATAAAACGCGGCAAAATCAACAATCTGTTCGCGGTAGGGACCCCCATCACTGGGCGCCCCCCGCGCAGATCCCGGCGAGCCCAATTAAGGCACCGGGCTCCTACCTCGGGTGTTTGACGGCGAAGCGCAGCTTCGGCCATGGATGAAGGATGCGAACCTTGGGGAGCCAGTCGTCGGTGATCTGCGTTATGCGATCCCAGGTCAGACAGTTCCGCTGACTGCGCCGCCGAAGCGTACGCCTCCAGAGGTCGGTCAGATAGAACCGAAACGCATTGAGCGCTCGGCCATTCGTCGGGACAGCAAAGTACGCAAAGTGGCCGGTCACGACCTGCCTGAGCCATCTCCCCTGTGCAGGGATCGGCCAGTGCATTCGGCGCCTCAGCTCCTCCTTGATCTCGCGGAGTTTGGTTCGCATGCGGTCGCTACGGGTCTTCCGTTGAAGCTGGAAGCGCCCTTGGCGTGATTTGCCGCAGATGAATGTGAACCCCTATGGTGAAATCGCCACCCTTGATCCGCTGCGACAGCCAGAGACCGAGTGGTCTCCCGAAACCGCCTGTAGGCTTATGCCCGCCCATTTGACCAGGCTCAACGCTGCCGGTCTCCTTGATCTGAGGCCGGCAAACTGGACCATTTTTGGCTAGAGCTTTGCGCGTCGATTCCCGGGCTGGGAGGAGCGAAGGACGATGAAGGCCTCGAGGTTTTCGGACGCCCAGAAGGCGTTCATCCTGAAGCAGGGCAGTGACGCGGTTGCGGTAGGCGGAGATCTGCCGCAAGGCCTGGATCAGCCAGGCGACCTACTTCAACTGGAAGAAGAAATACGACGGGCTGCTGCCGACGGAGATGCGACGGCTGAAGCAGCTCGAGGAGGAGAACGGCAAGCTGAAGAAGCTGGTGGCGGACCTGTCGCTCGACAAGGAGATGCTGCAGGATGTGATCCGCCGATAGCTATGAAGCCTGGCCGGAAGCGCAAGCTGGTCGACGAGGTCTGTGGCGGGTGGCAGGTGTCGATCCGCAGGGCCTGTAACGCTCTCGAGTTTGACCGCTCGACCTATCACTACAAGCCCGGTCGCTCCGGCCAGGCTGCCCTCGAACAGAAGATCAAGGAGATCTGTCATGTCCGCATTCGCTACGGCTACCGTCGTGTTCACGTCCTGCTCGGCCGCGAGGGCTGGCGCCATGGGCAAAACAAGACGCGCCGCATCTATCGCGAATTGGGCCTGCAATTGCGCAATAAGACGCCCAAGCGCCGGGTCAAGGCCAAGCTGCGCGATGACCGCAGGCCGGCCACACGATCGAACGAGACCTGGGCAATGGACTTCGTCCATGACCAGCTGGCGACGGGACACAAGCTTCGCGTGCTTACGATCATCGATACCTTCTCCCGCTTCTCGCCGACCCTGGCGCCACGGTTCACCTTTCGCGGCAGCGACGTCGCGGAGGTGCTGGAAAGGGCCTGCAAGGAAGTGGGCTTCCCGGCAAGATCCGGGTCGATCAAGGCAGCGAGTTCGTGTCGCGCGATCTTGATCTGTGGGCTTACCAGCGCGGCGTCACGCTGGACTTCTCGCGGCCCGGCAAGCCAACCGACAACGCATTCATCGAGGCCTTCAATGGTTGCTTCCGGGCCGAATGCCTCAACGCCCACTGGTTCCTGTCCCTTGCGGACGCCCAGCAAAAAGTGGAGGATTGGCGCAGATACTACAATGAAGAACGGCCCCACGGGGCGATCGGCAATCGACCGCTGATTTTGCTGCAAAACCACGTCGGCGCAACCAGCCCGCCAACGTGACCAAGGCGCAAAACTCTAGTTCTGGGTGGTCCAAAGTTCGGTCTCGCTGCACAAACCACCGAGACTCTAACTGCCGCTGGATGAAAGTTCAGTGGCAGGTCATCCTCAACCCGCGGCATCCAGCCGATCGCCGTGCTGATCGCCCCCCCCAACCGCTTGGCGCCTGATTGCGGGACATCCCGCCCTCGATCGCGGCCACGACACGCTTACGGAGATCCAGAGAATAAGGCTTGCCCATCCATGCTGGCCTCCAATCCAGCCGGCATGATGAATCAGAAACTCACTGATTTGAGAATCCCAATCGATTCAACCTAACCCCGCCCCGCTTTAGTTCTCTTCTGCCAATTGCTGCTTGATGGATTCACTGGCATGTTCTTAGGTTCGAAATGCCGTGCTCACATGGAGCAAGGACACCGACTGGCATTTCATCGTTTTGCGAAAGCCGATGCAGAATAGATTCATCGAGAGGCTCAATTGGCAGGATGCGCGATGAACTGCTGAACGAGACGCTGCTCTTCGATCTCGACGAGACCCGCGCCAAGATCGCCAACTGGAGTGCCGACTACAACATTCGGCGGCCTCACGCGTCGCTGAAATACCTAGCCTCTTCGGCTTATGTCGCCCACCCCATCGCAACGGACGATCGGCTGCGCAACTCCGACGAGCTCCGCCGATCGTCCGTTGCTCCACCCGCGCCTTCAGCTCAAATTGACCTGCCATGAGTTTTCAATCCAGCGGCAGTTAGAGCCTCGGCGGTTTGTACGCCAAGTAGCGAAGAGTTCAGCTCGAACGCGATCGGCCTTAGTATCCTCAAAACGGCTTTTGGCTTCGACGAGCGAATGACTACTAATGTTGGTAGGATCGTAGCGTCCGGTTCTCAGGCAAGTAAGAGGCGTTCTGGAAAATGCATAGGCGCATAGACGCGCACGGCAAAATGTCAAAGTGGCGGGCGGGAATAGGCGATGGCGAAGTTCAGTGTAGTGACCCCTAAAGACGCAAGTTTCACGGTCTCAAGCGGCGGCTACAATTACGAGATGGAAGCGCTCAAGCCGATCGGAGCCGAGGTCATCGAGGCCCCAGCCAACGAGGCGGAATTCATCACCGCAGCGAAGACAGCGGACGCCATCTATGCCAAGGGCATGCCGATCACCAAAAGCATCATTGATGCGCTGGAGAACTGCAAAGTCATCACAATCGGCAGCGTTGGCGTCGACGGAGTCGACGTGAAGGCCGCTACCGCCCGCGGCATTCCCGTAACCAACGTTCCTGACATCTTCATCGAGGAAGTTGCCGATCACTCGATGGCTTTGCTATTAGCGGGCTCACGCCGTCTTGTCGAGCAGGACAAGATGGTGCGCGAAGGCTATTGGAGCGAAGGCCAAACGGCGCTGCTTAAGCTCCCGCGCCTAATGGGACAGATGCTCGGCTTTATTTCCTTCGGCCGAGTTGCGCGCGCGGTGGCACTGCGCGCCGCTCCGTTTGGGCTGCGCATGACGGCCTATGATCCCTTCATCGACGAGACGTTGATGTCGAATCATGGCGTGATACCAGCAACGCTCACGGAGGTGCTGTCGCAATCGGATTTCGTCTCGATGCACGCCCCTGCTCGTCCCGAACTGCGTCATATGCTTACCGAGCAACATTTCAGGCAGATGAAAAAGAACGCCATCTTCATCAACACCGGCCGTGGCGCGACCGTAAACGAGGAGTCGCTGATCAAAGCGTTGCAGGAGGGTTGGATCGCGCATGCGGCGCTTGATGTGCTCGAGAAGGAGCCGCCCTCGCAGAACAATCCGCTGCTGCACATGGACAACGTCACCCTCACGGCGCACGTCGCCTTCGCTTCTGCGCGATCCGACGGGGCGCGTAAGCGTCGGGTCGGCTTCGAATTGGCACTGGTCTTGCAGGGCAAGTGGCCCGTGAGCTGCGTCAATCCGGCGGTACTGCAAAGCACAAATCTCACGCGTTGGCAGTCCATCGGCATGAACCGCGGACCGAACAGCTAATATTCTCTCTTGGAATTCGTCGATAAGGTCTCCTGAGTTATGGAAGATTGCAATCGGAGTAGCCGTCTACATGAAGACATGTGAGTTTGCTTGTGGGCGCGAGCGAAACCGGTTTTGACCGGCACGGCAAAATCGATGAGCCCTCGGAATGAAACATCAGGAGCGCGAACAACGTTCGATCTGTTTGATCAAGAAGACGTAGGCTGGTCTGAAGTGAAAGTGCCTCGACCGGCTTGCGAGCCAAGTCCTAGCGTTCGATGTTTGTGGGATGCGTCGGTGTGGACAACTGAGCTCGATCTCCAGTTGGACCGCACTGGCTTCGATGTTACGTAGAAAGCTCATCCGTCGACAGATGGGACTCGATTCGCTCTCACGCGCTCACTGTTCGTAGCTCAGCCAAAATAGAATCTTGCGCACTATTCCAGCCTTGCAAAAAACTCAGGATCGCATTGTAGGCGCAAGCGAATTTAATGAGTTCGAACCCTAACTAGTCTAGCTAGTCAGTTCATAAACGGCAAAGAGACCCCGTCTGGCGGAGTGGGTAAGCGATCGGCTATCGGCTGCTGAGTTTGTGAGCCGATGTGAGCTTCTATGTCTGCGCCTAGTTCTGGAACTAGAACCTTCCATATGATCGAAGCGGTAGCCGAGCGTCTTGAGGGACCGCCGCGGCAGCTTCGCCGATGCTGGTCGGACGAGTTTAAGGCGCAAGTCGTGACAGAGGCGCTGGAGCCTGCGAGTGTCTCGGCGATCGCCCGGCGGATTGGCATTCACCCGTCGCAGCTGTTTGCCTGGCGCCCTGATGCTCGGGCGGAACGACATTATCGCGAGCGGCACTCGAGTTGCGGGGGTGAGGTGGCGTCTGTGGCAGGCGCGGTGATCGAAATTGCCATTGGCGAGGTGATCGTGCGTGCCGGCGTGGACGTCGACGAGACGCAGTTGCAGCGGGTGATCCGGGCGGTGCGTTCGGCATGATCCCGTCCGGCGTGAAGGTGTTCCTGGCCAGCCATCCAGTCGACTCCCGCAAGGGGATCGATGGGCTTGTCGCGCTGGTGCGCGATGCCGACTCAGATCCGTTCGACGGTGCGCTTTATGTGTTCCGGGCCAAAAGGGCCGACCGAATTAAGATCGTGTGGTGGGATGGCTCCGGCGTGTGCCTCTATTTATTAAAACGGCTTGAGAAGGTGAGGTTCTGCTGGCCGCGGATCGGACATCATCGGGTGCAGCTGAATGCTGCGCAGTTGATGGCCCTGGTCGATGGAATGGACTGGAAGCGGGTCCGGACCGCGGCGGTCAAGCCGCCGCAGATCGTTGGGTAAAAGCACTGCGGCGAAGTGAATCAGTGAGCTGAAAGGGCAAGAGAACAGGGGCAAAATGTGCTCTGGTAGGCCCAATGACGCCGCCCGATCCCAACCTCCCCAATGACGCTTCCTGGCCGACGGCCTCGAACTCGACTCCAACATCGTCGAACGCGCCATCGGGCCACAAACAATTACGAGAAAGAATAGTCTCTTCGCTGGCAGCGACGGCGGCGGACCAATCTGGGCGACTATCGCAACATTGCTGCAGACAGCGAAAATGAACAACGCCGACCCGTTCGCCTGGTTTGCCCGAACAACTTCAGTGTATCGCCAACGGCTGGCCGAGCAGCAAAACTGACGCTCTTATGCCATGGAACCACGCTACCTGACGGCATCAGCTTGCCGCTTAGGTCATTTCAAAAAGATCTCGAGTGTTGCGATATATGGCTCGACGTTCGTAGCTTTTTTCGTCGGAATAACCACGACAGGTAACCCTGTTGCGCTAGGCGCGCTTGAACGAAAGGATTTGATCTGCGGAGCTACTTCGCGAGTGGAATTAGGATCGCATTGGCTCTAGCTTCCGTGAGCGCGTGAGATCGCTTCGTACATTTAGTGGCAGGCGACTAACGTGTTGACCCCGGCTACTAGAACGAGATCCTTCGCAACCGTGTCTTTCACGGCGCGCAAGCGGCCACAGAATTCATCGACATCGGAGGAGAATGACTATAGCAATGAGCGAATTTGTCTTCGGAAATCGCTGTCCTCAAGTGCAATTACAAGCAACGTCGCGCTCACGAAGTTTGCGAGCCAGCAGACGGGCATTGTCGAAATTCCCGAAACCGCGGTTTCCGTCAACCAAGGACCGGCACTTGGCGCGAATCCACGATCGTTGTCGATCAGCTTGCGGGCTAGCCTGGGATCCCAAATCCGTGACGTGCTCACGCATAACCCTGGCACTGTGCCGTGCCAAATGAAAGGGCTCGAAAGCCACTTGGTCGCACACACGGAATCGCCCGAAGTCGGGCAGCTGCGGAGCACGCTGAAATACGCACAGCGACTAGCATGTCCAGTGGAGAGACTAGACCGGTAGCCTGGGCTTCATCGGATGATAATGCAAGCCGCCTGAGCCACTCCGACGCGGTCGTGCCGAGGCTATCTCCTGCAAAAGGATAACGGCCGCTGGACTCGGACAATTCGCTTCGACTCCGCGCATCACCGTATGTGGCACAGAGTCGACTGTCGCATTTAGTACATGCTGTTGGGCCCGCGACCCTCGAGTGAGAAATTAGTCTTTGAAGATAGAGCTCGCCGAGCTGGCATGAGCCTTGAAACGGTCTGTCATTCAGGTTGGCTTGATATGAGGAGTTACATCGGTGGATGATCGATCTCTCTCACTTCTTAAGGGGTGGCTGCTGTGCGTGTGGGTCCGCGCTCGCGCAGGCTTGCCCTCTATGGTCGACCCGGCCGAGATCGGCCTAGCATGATTCTTATGGACAAGATCACGAAATCAACGCGGCTATCGCATACCGGGAACGGACTGACGAAATGGCCGGCTGCTCATGACCTGGTTATCGAACTCAGGGAAACCGCGAAGTTAGCGTTACCGATGGCTCTGACGCAGGTTGGTCAGATCGTCATAATGACGATCGACCTTGCCTTCATCGGACGGATTGGCCCCGAGGCGCTCGCCGCAGCAGCGCTTGCTAGCAGGGTCTATCTCGTTACTTTCGCCGTTGGCGTAGGCCTGCTGGCGGCGATTGCACCGTTAGTGGCGCAGGGGTTTGGCGCGGCTAATCTCACTGTGGTACGGCGCTCATTACGTATGGGACTCTGGTCGGCGGTGCTGCTCTCGCTGCCGATCATTGTGCTCGCACTACGCGGAGAGCAGATATTGCTCGCTCTCGAGCAGGAGCCGCACACGGCGCGACTTGCCCAGCAATATCTCTTCGGACTGGCCTGGGGCGCGGCGCCGGCCCTTTGGTTTTATGCCATCCGTACTTTCATGGGCGCGGTAAATCAGCCAGAGCCGGGCTTGTGGATCACGCTCGCGGCCACGCCGGTCAACGCCCTGCTGGTCTATTTGCTGATCTATGGGAAGCTCGGCCTGCCGCGACTGGAACTGTTCGGGGCGGGTCTTGCGACCTCCCTGGTGAACTGGGGAACCTGTCTCGCCGGCTTTTGGTTCGTCAAAATGGGCCGCCCTCTGCGAGATTATCACGTACTTGTATGTCTCTGGCGTTTCGACTGGCCCTCAATGCGGCAGCTGATCGTGATCGGAGCACCACTTTCAGTCGGCTCCCTGATCACGTACGGCCTATTCTCGGCGGTAGCACTCCTAGCTGGCCTCATCAGCACCAGCGCGCTCGCAGCTCATCAGATCGCAGCTCACGTCGCAATGATTCTGTTCATGATATCGTTCGCCATCGGCACCGCGGCGGCCGTGCGCGTTGGCCAGGCAGTGGGGCGCAACGACCGCATTCACATCAGGCGGGCCGGTCTCGCCGCGATGCTGCTCGGTATCATGATCGCCTTGTTACTGACGCTTGCCGTGATCGTTGCTCGTTTTGCGATCGCCCAGTTCTTTTTAGGCGACTCGGATGGTGATGCCCAGGCGACGATCAGATTAGCTACAAAGTTGATCTTGATCGGCGCGACGTTTTTTATTACTGATGCGGCACATAGCATCGCGGCAGGCGGACTGCGCGGGCTGAAGGACACGTGGGTGCCGCTTCTGTTCGCCTGTATCGCTTATTGGCCTATTGGATTCTCGCTGAGTTACGCGCTTAGTGCGAAAATGGGCCTTGGTGTCGTTGGTATCTGGATTGGCTTGTCAGTCGGGACGACCGTCCACGCGGGACTCCTCGTCCTGCGTTTCCAGCTGCTGGCAAACCGGCGCTCTTCCAATGAAATCGCCGCAAGGACGCTGCGGGCACCTGGCAGTTAGGCCTCAGTCCCGTTGGACGGCTTCTGTGCTGAGCAGCGGTTAATGGTCGGGACCACGGTACGCACACGACGAAGACCGCTCGATTGACGCATGCGCGCGTACACGGCGAGCTCTATGATAGCGTTGCGTGAAGGTCAGGCGACCTGCTGACCGGCGGGCTTGTCGGCTTGGCGCAGGAGCTTCCATTTCTAGGGCAGCAGTTCGTGCAGACTGTTATTCGGCTTGCAATATTGACCCCCGCATTGCCTCATCGAGAATGTTATCGGAGAACTGACCGTCAGGATTGGGGCGACGATACCGAATCGGATAGGTTTCGCCAATGGCAGGACGGATCAGCATGGGTGCACGGCACGAGCTCACGGTGGCGGTGGCAGCGCGCTATCGATCAGCAGGGCGCGCAGATAAGAGGCGCATTCTCGACGAGCTTTGCGCGGTGACTGGCTGGCATCGCAAGCACGCGGTTCGGGCGCTTGCCAGTCATGTCGCAATTTCGCCGGAGGACGGCGGCAGCGAAGGCCGACCTATGGTGCCACAATCAGGGATGCGCTGGTGGCGCTGTGGAAGGCCTCGGATCGGATCTGCGGCAAGCGGCTGAAGGTAATGGTTCCGACGTTGTTGCCTTCGCTGGAGCGGCATGGCCGGCTCAAGCTCGACGAGGCCGATCGAGCGCTGCTGCTCGGCGTCAGCGCAGCCACGATTGATCGCCTGCTGGTCGAGACCAAACTCGCCGCGGCGGTCGGTACCCGCCGGCGGGTCGGGTTTTATTCGGCGGTGCGCCGTGAAGGGCCGATCCGGACGTTCAATGACTGGCACGATCCGCCGCCGGGGTTTTGCGAGGTCGACGTGGTGGCCCATGGCGGCACATCTGTAGCTGGCTCGTTCATTCAGACCGTGACGATGGTCGACGTCGCGACTGGTTGGACCGAGTGCATGCCGTTGGTGTGACGCGCGAGGGCGGAGCGCGCACAGAGCCTGTTTCCCTGGCTCATTCGCGGCGCCGACAATGACAGCGCGTTCATGAACGACGTGGTAAGTGCCCTGGTGTCGCGCGCAAAGATCGAGGTGACACGCTCGCGCGCCTACAATGAAGATGATCAGGCTTTCGTCGAGCAGAAGAACGGCGCGGTCGTTCGACGACTCGTGGGTTACGGTCGCTTCGGTGGTGTCGAGACGACGCGCGTGCTTGAACGTTTGTATGCTGCATCTCGGCTGCACACCAACTTCTTCCAACCGTCCTTCAAGCTGAAGGACAAGCGACGCGAGGGCGCGAAGGTGATCAAGCGCTATCATGTTCCAGCCACGCCCTATAAACGAGCACTGGCGCATCCGAGGCTGAGCAAGGTCATCAAACGGCGTCTTCGAGAGCTTTATCGCACGCTCGATCCCGTGGCTCTGCTGGCCGAGATGAGAGACGCCTAGGCTGAGCTCGGCACGCGCGTCGACGCCCGATCGGGCAGGCTCGCGGCAGCAACAAGCCCACCGGCGCCGACAACGACCGCAGCAGCGTTCGCGAAGGGGTTCGGCAATGACGTGCATCTAGGGGAGCAGCGCATCATCCATCGGCGCATGCGCAAGCCATACAAAAGCGCATGAGAATGCCATCAATGCTCGATCCGCACCTCACCAATATCGAGCGCTGGCTGGCGGCCGAGCCTCGTCTGACCGCGCTGGCAATTCTCTGTCGCCTCGCTGAACAATGCCCCGAACAGTTCGGCCCGGCGCAGCACACCATCGTGCAGCGCTTGTTGCGATCCCTCAGACGCAAAGCAACCGAGACGATCGTCCCGCGCACGGCTGAGGGTGCGGCAACGGCCGGTGATTCCGGGACTGGAGCCGCCGCTGGTGTGATGGGCACTCCGCCACGTCCCCAGTCCCTCCGATCCTGCGAGCAATGATGCAACCTCGGACCGGCCGACAGTCGGGGCTACATCCGTCAAGCGAAAGTAACATTGTCTCTGTCCGTGCTTGCTCCGGATGGTGGCAGCAAAACGTCCAAAGAGCATCAGCCGATTCTTGTCCTCGGCCAGCTCCAGATAACTGCGCGAACCGCTCCCGCAACTAGCGCTGGGAGTTCTGCGCATCACCTTAGAACTGAAAGCACCCCACGAAGTCAGCAGATGTGCCTCGCATCGACATAGGGGCTTGCATTTCTTCGTAAACCAAGATCGAGCGTAAAGTGTAAGTACAGATTACTGAGCACAGGCGATATCGGCCCACCTTGCGGGTCCCTTCCCTGGCTGGAAGGAAGATCCCGTCTTACAGTGCCCCGGCCTTCAGCCATTTTGATATCAGCTGAAGGATGGTCGGGTCGGCAATCCGGTGAGCCACCATTCGGCGTAACCACTGATGATCAATACGGCTGAAGTAGTTGCGGATCGGCCTCGAGCACATTGCTAATTCTTCTTGGTCACGATATGCTGGCGCAAAGCCTACAAGGCAGATCAGGGTTTCGCCCTCGTCAAAGCGTAACTGCAATCGAGGAAATCGGCTTCGAACACAGCCTCGAGAATGCGCGCGACCGCCCGCTGCAGCAGCCTGTCGGCGACAGTGGGAATCCCAATGGTCGCGTTCCGACCTTGCCCGGCCCTTCTATCGACCCGCCGAACCGGCGGCGCGATTCGCAAAGTTCCTTGAGGAACGCCGGTGTGAGCAAGTGGGCCAACGAGTGAATCGCACCTCTCGGTCCAGTTTGGCTTTCTTCGCTATCTGACCCGGTTTCGTTGACATCAGAATCCTGCCTCTGTGCGTGCGGGTAATGTTTTCCTGGGCCAGTCTTCATCTGCTTCGCTGCTTCCCCTGTACGCGGCTTTCCCGCGATTCGAGTACTACCACCGAATCCGACTTCCACTGCAGCGTGTGCCTTTCTCAGGAATGATCCATATCGTCCGGCATACTCGGCGTGCTTCCGCTGCGACCGAGACAAGAGTGGATCTCTCAGGTGCCTTGATACTTCCTCCTCCGAATGTGCTGTGCGCTCTGATCCCGCCGCAGTCTACAGCCACCTCGCGTTTGACGGTGACCTACATTTGCGTTCCAGACACTACGACTCTGTCGGCCTGCGGATTCTTATCTTTACGAGGCTGCCCCGCTTCACTTGCGTTACGGCCCGCGCGTCGCTCTGCCTACGCTTAGCTCATGTCGTTACATCCATGAGCCCAAGGCTCGATTCCCGGTTGGGCGGCTCTTCCCCTTGCCGGGACAGGAATTTCACCCGCTGGAAGCATCAGGCTTGGCCTGACGCACCATAGTGCATGAAGAGGTTGGCGAGGATCGGGCTCATCAAGCCCGCTTGTGGGTTGCCGCGGCTTCGCTCGATCGTTCCATCCTCCTGCACCATCGGCGTTGTCGGCCATCGTTCGATGTAGAGCAGCGCCCATGCACACGTCACATGTTTCCAGATGGCCGGTAGCAAGAGCTCGTGGTCGATATTGTCGAACAATCCTTTGATGTCGTACTCTAGAACCCAATCATACTTCGAACAACGCTGTCGCGTGACGCCTACAGCATCGAGAGCCGCTTTTCCGGGCCTGTAACCGCAGGAATCCGCCAGAACGATTGCCTCGAGAGCCTGCTCAATCAGTTGTTTAACGACCGTCTGTGGCACGCGGTCCGCCAACGTGCGAACCCCGAGGATCCTTTAGCCTCCACTCTTCTTCGGAATGGGGACGGTGCGAACAGGCGGCGGGAAGTAAGCGCCTAGGCTCATTCGATTCCAAATCTTATAGAGACTTCCCTTCAGGTTGGACTCGAACTGCTCAAACGTCACTCCGTCGACACCGGCTGCGACACCATTGGATTGCACCTGCAGATATGCTTCGTACACCTCTCTCTTGTCGATGTTGAACGGTTTGCCCGGCTGGTTCACCGTCGTCCTCCTGTGGTCAGTTGCGACGATGCCCAGCCCACCTGATCCGATCCCTTCGCTCCAGCCCCACTACGGGCCTTCATCGCTA
Organism: Bradyrhizobium sp. USDA 4502; assembly: GCF_054063355.1. Taxonomy (NCBI): domain Bacteria; kingdom Pseudomonadati; phylum Pseudomonadota; class Alphaproteobacteria; order Hyphomicrobiales; family Nitrobacteraceae; genus Bradyrhizobium; species Bradyrhizobium sp. USDA 4502. The sequence goes on along the minus strand of NZ_JBSSGF010000001.1, from coordinate 441,249 downwards.
ATACGGATCGGTCCGTCCCAGTGCTCCGCGCCGGTAATCTCGCCTCGCGGTCTTCTCCGCTTGTGCTTCTCCCTTTCCATCGGAGCGACTGGTTCCTGCAGCTCCACACAGCGCCTGCATCCTATTCACGTCCCTCAACGCCGGTCGCCGGCCGCCCAGTCTTCAGGCTTCCGGCGGACTGATCGCAGAAGGACGGCACCTCCGGTTTCGACGACAATTTCCACGTTACGACAGTCCATCGGCAGGTTCATTTTCATCCGTCTCTCGGACGCGTTCGGGTAACCGACGCGCCACCGCTCGTTAGCGAGCTCACGGCTTGACGTGATACCCCGGCGAAGTTCCAGCTGATCGTGACCGCCCAAAATAGGGCGGGCGACCTTCGGACTTTGGCAGGTGAGGCAGTGTCGAAGTGCATGATGTAAAGAAAGTCAATTGATCACCTTGTGTGTGGGGAAGGCCCGGAACGCGTTGTTTACCTATCTAGCGGTTAGAACATCGAGCAGGATGGTCAAGGCACGTCCGATGTCGGCTCGAGAGGCGACCGAGATCTAGTGTCCTGAACCAGAAGTTCGCAACATCGGGGCTTGTTTTGCCGGGGCATTGTAACGGCAGAAGCGCTCGATGGAAGCAAGGATATCATCGGCGGATTTGGTCCATCGGAACGGTTTTGGATCGGCGTTGTGTCGTTCGATGAACGAGGCGATGTCCGCCCTGAGGGCGGCTACGCTGCGATAGACGCCGCGCCTGATCTTCTTATCGGTGAGGAGCGCGAAGAAGCGCTCGACTTGGTTGAGCCATGACGAACTGGTCGGGGTCAGGTGCACGTGCCAACGCGGCCTTTTGGCGAGCCATCTCCGGATCATTGGGGTCTTGTGCGTGACGTAATTGTCCATGACGAGATGGACGTCGAGTTCGCGCGGTACGGCAGCCTCGATCTCGTCAAGGAACTTGCGGAACTCGGCGGTGCGGTGGCGACCCGTAGCATTTGCCGATGACCCGTCCCGTCGCAATATCGAGGGCGGCGAACAACGATGTGGTGCCATGCCTTTTGTAGTCATGGCTCCTTCGGGCCGCCTGGCCGGGACGCATCGGCAGCAACGGCTGGCTGCGGTCCAGCGCCTGGATTTGGGACTTCTCATCCACACACAGAACGATGGCGTGCTCGGGTGGTGAGACGTAGAGGCCCACGACATCGCGCACTTTGGCCATGAAGTTCGGATCGGTCGAGAGCTTGAACGTCTCCATCCGGTGCGGCTGGAGCCCGAAGGCCCGCCAGATGCGTTGGACCGTCGATACCGATAGGCCGCTGGTCTTGGCCATGTCGCGGGAGCTCCAATGAGTGGCGTTCTCAGGGCAACTCTCCAACGTCCTCACGATCACGGCTTCGATGCGGGCATCGTCAATCGTGCGCGGCGCGCCGGAACGCGGCTCGTCGTGCAGCCCGGCCACACGCTGTGCCATAAAGCGCCGCCGCCACTTGCCTACGGTCTGCCGGTCCAGCCCGAGCTTGACCGCCACTTCCGTGTTCTGACCACCTTCCGCACAGGTCAGCACGATCCGGGCTCTCAGAGCCAGCGCCTGAGCCGTCTTCCGCCGCATCGTCAGCGACGTCAGTTCAGCCCGCTCATCATCACTCAATATCAGGGGGGCAAGTTGCTGGACCGCCATTGGAGACTCCGCCGCTGTTTGCCTCCATCCTTGGCACAGCGACGCGAATCTACTGCGAATCTATGATTGCGAACTTGTGACTCGGGACACTAGCCCGTCCGTCTTTATCGTACCATCTATGTTGAGCTGACGACGCCAATGTCGCGGACCGACGAATGCGTCGCGCCCACTCCAGCCAACAGATGAACGCCTATGCGTGTTTCACCCCTGTTAGGCAACCGAGCACTAATTTCGCGAGTGGCATGTCGATTGCTTGGGAGGAGCAAGGAGCCGCCGCGGTTAAATCGGTTGCAGCGGTGCCGTTCAGTATTCCCGATGAGAGTTGGGCCAGTTGATCTGGTCGATACAATGCTGACGCCACCTACGTTCGCAACTGCAGAAGCCTGCGACCCTGATCTAGCGAGCCCTCGCACTTCAACGAGCCCGACCAAGTTGATTGCAGGGTGTTCAGGCAGACCAAACCGTGTTGAGCCGTTGGCGCAAGCTCACGGATCAGCCAAGTCGGGCCATAGTACTTTGCCGAGACATTGACAGCCGCAGTACGGAGACAGACTCATGAAACTCGCGTCCGGATACAAGGCCTTTTGGGAAGGCCGTCGCAAGAATCACCCCGATGAAACTAATCCCAGCGGACTTCTTGGTCAGGGAGGAATATTCGATGCGATCGACGGCATCGTGAATGGTGACCACTCCGACCGCTTTGCAAGGCCATCGCAACGAATATGGAGGTCGTCCATTTACCCATGGAGTTTTCCGAATTCCTCGACAACAGTTGGCGCCTTAGCTTTGACGTACAAAGGGCTAATAACTATCAAGCCACCTTTTGATCTGGCTCTATATACGAGGCTTATTTGGGAGCTTCAACCACGGACGATTATAGAACTGGGTTCCTTTCAGGGTGGTAGCGCACTTTGGTTCGCTGATCAGATGTCGGTACTTTGTGAGAACCCAGGTGAAGTGCACTCGTTCGATTTGCACATCAGCCGTATCCATCAAGACGCAAAGCATCCACTTCTTACCTTCCATCAGGTAGACCTTTTGGAAGTTGAGACTCTGGACAGAAGCCTGCTGATGGGATTGTCTCATCCTTGGCTTGTGATCGACGACGCGCACGTTCAGGTATTCTCAGTATTCTCTTATCTGAGGCACTTTCTAATGTCAGGAGACTATTATGTGATTGAGGATGTTCCGATAGACGCAAATAAAGAGATTATCGACGGCTTCCAGTTGGTGGAGCAATCAGGATTCTTAGTCGATACGTATTACACCGACGCGTTTGGCACCAACCTTACTTGTGCCCCAAACGCGTGGCTCCGAAAATCCTAAGCCCGGAATCGACCGGTAAGTGGTCGGCCGGGATCGACCTATCACGTATGCTGATGGGCAGTCCTCCACTTTCCTCCAGAGTTTGGTAGGGTAGATTTCTGCTTCTTTTGCCGTACCTTTGACGATCGAGACTTCCTGCTGCGCCGCACCTTGCAAGTGGCGACGCTTCAGAACCGATGGGTTAAGACGATAAGAGATCGTGGGAGTCTTTGGAGACTGACACGCAATGGAGATTCGCAATGGAGAAAGGAGATTAGAGTTATAGCTGTTCGCGAACAATCATCATGACTGAACATCACGAGCTGTCGCGATACAATTCGAAGGCTGATGTTTTTTAGTGCGTTCACGATCGGCAATGCCGCTATTGCGCTGACGCGACCATCCATCTTTGGGTGTACGATCATCATGGGAAACCGAACGCACAGACGTCGATTTCTCGCTGAAGGAGGCGGATTTGGTCGAGACGCCCGCGACATGTCCATCGCGCCAGCGCCGCCGTCGGTCAAAAGACAGGAAGGAGAAGAAAGTGACCATTCAAGAGCCGGCCTCCAAAATCCGTGCCCCCGAACATCCGGTGAACCGGATATTCATCGATCGCTGGTCACCGCGCGGGTTCGCTCAGGACCAAATTCCGGAAGCAGTTCTGAATACCTTCTTCGAGGCAGCTCGGTGGTCGCCATCCGCCTTTAATTCCCAGCCATGGCGCTTTCTCTACGCTTTTCGCGGCCAATCAGAATTCGAAGCCCTCCTTAGCCCCCTGATCGAGTTTAACCGGGGTTGGGCGAGACACGCGGCAGCGCTAATCTATCTGCTGTCAAGAAAGGACTTCACCCCACCTGGAAAAACTGATGCGCTTTTCTCGCGCACGCATTCCCTCGACAGTGGCGCTGCCTGGGTCAACTTTGCCAACCAGGCTACGGCGGCGGGTTGGGCGGCCCACGGCATGAGCGGATTTGACGTGGAGAAAGCGCGCACCATACTCAGGGTGCCTGACAGTTTTGCGGTCGAGATTGCGATCGCTGTTGGACGCAGGGGCGACGGCGCACGCCTGCCACCCGAGTTGCTGAAGCGTGAACAACCGAGCGGCCGTTCACCGGTCGGTGATTTCGCCGCGCACGGCTTCTTTCCCGAGCGATTTAGGAGCTGACTGATGGACCTTTCTCGGAATTGCAATCTCGCAGGCGGCACTCTCCAGGCGCCGATCGCTACAGCAGATTCCGATCAAGTGCCCAGTACCCGCGGCACGCAATGGTAGCGTATTTGTCGGGTATCGCTGCATAAAGGCGGCAGCGCGCGCAGGGGCGAAGCCATGTCCACACAGGTGCAACTCATATGAATCAAAATGAACGAAGCTGTTGGTGCTCTGGAAACTCGTCGATCGCGTGCAATTGTTAACTGTTGAGGACAGGCCCCTTCCCCCCGTTGGCGAACGTTCAACGGATATATGCTGCCAGTTTATCGGACCGAAGTCGCACGCCCGCGCACGCGCGGATGCCAGGGCTGCATGCAATCCTACTGCGAAACAAAGTTGTAGGGATCGTGGTCGAGTAACGTAGGGATGGTGGTCGAGTAGCTCGGCCATTTGGCTTTGCCCTCAGATCCGGGCAGACGGCTTTCCCGCATCCGGCTCTTCCCGAGAGTAACCGCGTCATACCCGCGCCTGCGCCCATGTGCGAGTGATGCGTGGAGTTGGCAGGCGGAGCCGTGCCGGCAGGGTCTCGAACTCCGGCCAGCCCATGCGCCGACTTTTCTGGCTGCGCCATCTCAGACAACGCAACCGGTCCGACGCATATCGCGGTAGAAGCCGTTGAGCGCTGGATAATTGTGCGGCCTGCCGTAGTGGCCACGCAGAACGGCGGCGAACCACCCGTGCTGCGTTGCCAGTGGCGCGTGCATGAGCCGCCAGGCTCCTGGCGCAACGCCGCCAGCTTGCGCGTCAGGCATTTCTCTTTCGTCTTGTGCTTAACGATGAACCGGCCATCTCTGGTCCGCCCGCAGTAGTGGGTGAAGCGTAAGCGCTCAGCCGATACCCTGGCTTCGGGGTTGGATTAGATGTGCGAAGAAGCCTCCGGCTTGAACGGAGGTTTGGGATGGGATTGGACGGCGAAAAAGACGCCCATTTGGACAGCCCATCAGTTGGGCCTGGAGCAGTCAGCCGGCTTGAGGTGCTTGAGGGGCCGTCCGGGCGTCGCGTGCGTTCAGGGGCCGAACGGGCTCGGATCGTCGCCGAAAGTCTGCTGCCCGGCGCAGGTGGCGGAGGTGGCGCGCAAGCACGGGGCGACGCGCTGGCAAATTTACGATTGGCGACGACGCTTCCGACAGCGCGGCGAATTACGTCCTGCGAGGCTCCGCAGCCGCCGTTCGCGCCGTAGTCGTGAAGGGGCCGTTTGAGGAGCGTCACGTTCCGACAGTCAAGCCCGAGATTGCGATTGGCGACGTCGTCGTGCGGACTGACGCGGCGATAGTGGGGAGCAGCTATCTCGAGTGATCCGCGCGGTGCGGGCGTCACGATGATTGTCCCCGGCGCCGAGCTGAAGATTTACATCGCGACGCGGGCCGTCGACTTCCGCTGTGGGCATGATGGGCTTGCTACGAAGGTGCAGGAGATGCTTGATCTCGATCCGTTCAGCGGTGCAGCCTTTGTGTTCCGATCGAAACGGGCGGACCGGATCAAGATTTTGGTGTGGGATCGAACGGGCCTGGTGCTGGTGCACAAACGCCTCGAGGGTTGCAAGTTCGTCTGGCCAATGATTGCGAACGGCGTGATGCGGATATCGCCGGCGATGTTCGCCGCGCTGTTCGAGGACCTGGATTGGCGGTGGGTCCACCCGGAGGAAGCGCGGCGTCCACAAGTCGCTGGATAAGTGCGGCAGAATGACTCTGAGCCGAGTTGCGCATGGCGCCGGGCGGCGGAGATGTGCTCGACATGGTGCATGAGCACCGCGACGCTTCGCGACGAGAATGAACGCCTGAAGGCGCTTTTAGCGCAAACGCAGGCAGCATTGAGAGAACATCGAGCGGCGCTGGCAACGTTGGAAGAAGCGCGGCGCCGGTTGGAGATCATTCTCGGGGAACTACGCCGAGAGAAGTTCGGAGCGAAGTCCAAGAAGCTGCGGCTAGATCAATATCATTTACCGCTCGAAGACGTGGAGATCGCGCAAGGCGTCCTGAACGAGGCGCAGGAGAAGGCTGCGGCGGTCATCAGGGGCCGATCGCGTGCTTGATCGGATCGGGACCGTCATCGCAATCGGGGCTGCTTGCCTGCCCATTTGCCGTGGGTGGAGCGGACCCTCGAGCCTGCAAGCACGTTCTGTCCGTGCGGCTGCGGCGCGATGACGAAGGTAGGTGAGGACGTCAGCAAGCGCCTTGACGTGATCCCGGCACAATGGCGCGTGCTGGTCACGCGCCGCCCGAAATACATCTGCCGCCGCGGCTCCGACCCTGTTGTGCAAGCGCACGCGCCGGAGCATGTCGTGCCTGGCGGACTACCGACCGAAGCGGCGATTGCGCGGGTGATCGTCTCCAAGTTTGGCGACCATACGCCGTTTTACCATCAGGCCGAGATCTATGCGCGCCAGGGGATCCGGCTTGATCGGGCGACACTGGGCAATTGGTCAGGCCGCGCTGCTTCCATTTGCAGCCCGTTGCCGACCACAGCCGCGAGACCTGCCTCTCGGGATCTCCTCCAGCGTCTCGGTTACATCCTCGTCCAGCTTCGCTAAACGCGATCCGCCGCAGCAGGCACAGTTCTTCGGGGGCTCGATAACGACGCGCTCACGTTCGATGTCGTCCGGCCAGGGCTTGCGTACCGGCCGCGTGCGCGTGAAGGCGCGCACGCTCTGGGTTTTCGCTGCGGCGGCCCGCGCGGCAAGTCATCCTCGCTCGCCGTGGTGGCGAGTTCTTCAAGCTCCAATTCCAATTGTTTTATCAGCCGCGCCGTGCGCTCGAAGCGCTGCCCGTACAGTTCGCGCTTGAGTTTCTCGATCCGCAGCTCAAGATGCGCGATCAGCGCCTCGTTGTCCGACAGCTCCGCCGCACACTGGCAGTCACCGCCTCGGCTCGCAGCCGCGCCTCACGCTCGGCCTGCAGCGCCGCCAGGGCACTCGCAAGGTCCAATGGAAGATCGTCCGGCTTCGATATCATGAAGCCATTGAATCAGAACAAGCGGCAGATTCAAACCAAAACGGCTATCCGACCCGCGTCGGACGCTGGGTTTCTTGCGGTAGGGTCGAGGACTGGCGCGCCGCACATCCAAGAGCCTTGGATGTGTACGTTTCCAGCCCCCGCCTCATCGCACGCAGCATGCGGATTTCCCGCACTACGCGCCCCCATTCGCTTCGCATCAAGGTTTATGGGACCTATCACGCTGGGCAGCTTTCGTCAGCCGTGTTTTACCCGGTAGTCGTTGAACAGCTTCAGGGTATCGTACAGCCATGATTTACTCCACTGCTCCCAGCCGAAGCCCTTTCGTTGCCGTGCCCGCGCCAGATGGCGCCTGACCTTTTTCTCCACCCAATCTCTGATGTAGCTGAAACACCTGCCAGAGTGTCCAGCCGAAAAGTAGTTCACCCAGCCCCGGAGCTTCGGATTGATCAGGTTGATGACCCTGCCAATCGGTTGCGATCGGTGCCGACGAAATACTTCCTTCAGATCCCGCAGTAACGCCGTTCGCTTCTTCAGCTTGGGCGTGTAGTGCGGCCGCACCGCTCCCCGCAAGCTGCGGATGTAGCGAAAGTCAAAACCCAGAAAGCCGAAGCTCTTGCCTCGCCCTAGATCGACTATGCGGCTCTTCTCATCATTGATTTCAACCTGCAGCTTGTCGAACTCCTCTCGAAGTCGCTTGGTCGCAGCACCAATCAGCCAGTCATGACGTTTGTGGGCGTCGATCAAGACCACCAGATCGTCCGCGAAACGCGCGTATTCGACATTGATGTACTTGCCGCTCCGTGTGACTTCTCGCGCTCGCTCCAGCATCTTGTCAACCTCGTTGAGGTAAAGATTACTGAGCAAGGGCGAAAGCACACCGCCTTGCGGAACTCCCTTCTTGCCAGCGGCTTTCAGCATAACTCTTAGGAGATGCATGACGTCCGCGTCGTTGATCCGCTGCGCCACCTTCGCCAATAGCCGGTCATGCCGGACGTTGTCGAAATAGGCTCGCAAATCAAAATCGAGAACGCGCGTCTTCCTTTGAGCTATTGCATCTGTCACTCGCTTGATCGCATCATGCGCTGTCCGCTTAGGCCGATACCCAAACGATCCCGGTTGGAAATCCGCCTCGAAGACAGGTTCGAGTATGAGCTTGAGCGCACCTTGAACCACCCGATCACGGACCGCCGGAATCGAGAGGATGCGAACTTTATTCCCATCCTTCGGCATTTCCTGTTTCCGTGCCGGAAGTGGCCGATAGGTATGCCCGGTCAGTTCGTCCCGCAACTGCTCAAGCAGAGCGTCTACGCCTAGCGCTTCAATGGCCTCGAAGGTCACCCCGTCTATTCCCGGAGCGCCGTCTATAGCGCGACAATCAGGATGAGAGCGGCCCGTCAATCAAGATGAGACGAGGCGGCCGAGTCAGGAGATAATTGACGCTGGCCGTCGACTTGGCAAGCGTTGATTGACGCTGCGCGACAATCAAGCGGCGCTGCCAGCGTCAATCAAAGTCTTGTCGAGTTCGTTTGGGGTAGTGTGAACAGGCGGCCGGCCTGGACCGCGCTTGCGATCGAGGGCAACTTTTCGACGGTAACTTTCGACGTTCATCTCGAGGATCGTGGCGTGGTGGACCAAACGATCGATGGCAGCCAACGTCATTGCTTGGTCCGGGAAGATACGCCCCCATTCGCCAAATGGCTGATTGGCCGTGATCAGCAGCGAGCGTCGTTCGTAGCGGGCGGCGATCAACTCGAACAACACACTGGTTTCCGCCTGATCCTTGCTCACATATGTGATGTCGTCGAGGATCAGGAGGTCATAGCGATCGAGTTTGGCGATCGCGGACTCCAGCGCCAGCTCGCGCCGCGCGACCTGCAACCGTTGCACCAGATCAGTGGTTCGCGCGAAGAGAACGCGCCAACCGTTCTCGACGAGAGCCAGGCCGATCGCCGCGCCGAGATGGGTCTTGCCGCCGCCCGGTGGACCGAACAAGATAAATTGGCGCCGGCCTTCAACCAGGCGTCGCCGGCGGCGAGCGCCATCGCCTGTGCCTTTGATAGCATCGGCACGCTTTCGAAGTCGAAGGTTGCGAGCGTCTTGCCGGCGGGCAAACGCGCTTCCACCATGTGTCGCTCGATCCGACGGCGGGTGCGATCGGCGGCCTCGTGCTCGGCAAGGGCGGCGAGGAAGCGGGCGGCAGGCCACCCTTCCTTGTCCGACTGTGCGGCGAGCTTCGGCCAGATCGCCTTGACGCCCGGCAGGCGGAGCTCATTGAGAAGCAGCTCGACACGGGCAGCATCGACGGAGGTAGCGATACCGGTCATGCTGCCTCTCCCAGGTTCGAGCGGCCCGACATGACGCTGACGGAGGCGAGTTCATCGTAGACGTCGAGCGGCGCCAGCTTGACGGCGACACGCGGGATCGAGGCCGCCTCGGGCCGGAAGCGGTCGCGCAGCGCGGCAAGATCGGGTAACTGTCCGGCGTCCAGATCCATCGCGATCGCCTCGGCGAGGTCTGCTTCGCAGGCGCGCTCGTGAGCCAGCGCCAGAAGCTCGACCGTCACCTTGCAGGCGCGCCGGTCATCACCATGCTCCCGCAAGGTCTCGAACAGACGTTTGTAAGCTGCACGCGGGAAGAGTTGGTCGCGATAAACGAGATTGAGGAGCGCCATCGGCTTGCGCCGCAGGGCATGGATGACATGCCGGTAATCCACGACATGACCGCCCTGGCTCTCGGACACAGGCCGACCGCGCCGCAGCGTCACGACCGGTGTGACGCCAAGGAAGCATTCGAGCCGGTCGTCGAAGATGCGCACACGCAGGCGATGGCCGATCAATCTTGAAGGCACGGTGTAGAACACGCGCCGCAGGATGAAGCCGCCTGACGACGTCACCGGGATCACTTTCTCCTCGAAGTCGGTCGTGCGGCCTTTTGGCAGCGGCGCCAATGCCTCCTTCTCGAGCGCGATCGGCTTGGCGAGGTTGGCGTTGCGCCGGCCGACAATCTCGTCGACAAAAGCCCGGTACGCATCGAGACTGGCGAAGTCGCGCGTCCCCCGCAGCAACAGCGCATCTTCCAGTGCCCGCTTGAGATGGCCGTGCGCGCTCTCGATCGAGCCGTTCTCATGTGCGATGCCCGCATTGTTGCGCGTTGGCGCCATGCCATAGTGGCCCATCAGCCCGGCGTAGCGCTGCGTCAGATCCTCCCGTGCGTCGGCGGCCAGATTGCGGAACGCTGCCGACAGGCTGTCGCTGCGATGCTCCCGCGGCACGCCGCCAAGCGCCCACAGCGCGTTCTGCAAGCCCTCCGCCAGGGCGACGAAGCTTTCGCCGCCGAGCACGACATGGGCATGCTCGAAGCCGGAGAACGCCAACCGGAAGTGATAGAGCCGGTGACCGAGCGGCTCACCCGCGATGGTAATACCGAGCGCGCTCACGTCGGTGAAGTCGGACAGACCCAGGCGGCCGGGCTCGTGCTGCTGGCGGAAGATCACGTCCTGTTCGGGGCCGTTGAGCGCGCGCCAGGCGTTGATGCGCCGCTCCAGCGTGCGGCGGATGTTCGGGTTCAGGTCATGATGCCGTCGGCGCAGCTCGTCCAGCACGCCGATCACGCGGATGCCGGGCGCAGCCTTCAGGATCGGAACGATCTCGGCCTCCCAATACTGCGCGAGCGGATCGGACCGGCGCCGGCCCCTCGGCGTCTTCTTCTGCGATGGCGGGCGACAATCGCCCTCGATTCGATACGCGCTTGCCTTCGAGAACCCCGCCTTGGCCGCGGCGGCCTCGGGGGACAGTGTCTGTCGGTAGGTCATGTACAGCCTCATCTGGTGGTCGGTGATGTGGAGGCCAGGCAAGGCATCGATTCCCTCTTGTCGAGACGAATCAACAGCTTGCACCAGCCGCACCCGGCCGCCAGACGGGTCCAAAAACGCGCGACGCCGATGGGGACGGTCCTCCGGTCGGGCTACGCCCTCCCTTCGGTCCGCCCCCATCGGCGCAGTCTCACCTTGATTGTCGCTGAAGTCTCACCCTGATCGCCGCCGCGCAGCCGTCGTTTTCTTTGGCCATCTCATACGCCGCGCGTAGCGTTTCCACTTTGCAGACGTGAACGTATAGACCCCAGAAACGCCAGGACGGTTCAGCCTTCGCCTTGACGTATAGTCTCCTCCTCAGGTCCTGCAAATCAATGGACGCCTTTGTCATCTCGTCCTTGCCTTCCTTACGTTAGAGACGTCACAAATGGCAGGGCCCCTTCGCTCCACGGGGGTTACTCCGCTTCACAGCTACTGCGGACCCGGCCGCCACCCTCTCGTCTTCGGCCGCTTTCCCGGTGTCGCCGGTTATACAGCCTACCTTGCTCCGACGCGTGCGGATTTCCCGCACCGACGCTCTTCGACAGTTGGTTCACAGCACCGCAAGCGCCTGCAGCTCCCGATAAGGAAGGCGCAGCTTAGGCTTCAGCAACGGTGTCCGTTCTTTGATTTGGTTGAAGGCGTCCCAAGTGAGGTGGCCGCCTGCCCAGCTGCGGCTGCGCAGCATTCCGCGCCAGTAACGCTCCACGGCCCGATAAACTTTTACGAGACTCCGGAGATTTCCGGCGACGCCGTAATAGGCATAGTGGCCGCGCAGGACGACGTTGATTTCACCGGCCTGGTCACTGATTTTGTAATGCCGTATTCGCCGCATCAGCTCCTGCAGAGACATAAGGCTGCGCTTTAGCCGAGATTTCTCGGTGCGCATCCCAACCTTGAAGTTGCCTTTTTGGTTTCGCGTGCAATAGAGCGTCAGACCCAGAAAGTAGATTGTTTCCGGGCGGTTTCTGCCGCGTTTGCCCGCGTGTCTTTGCGCGAACCGACCAAACTCGACCAACTTGGTCTTGGTCGGCTCTAGAGTGAGGCCGAACTTCCCCAACCGAAGACGGAAGGCCTCCTGTACGCGGATGGCGTCCGATCGATATTGGAAGCAGATCACAAAGTCGTCGATATAGCGCACCAGTCGGGCTTCGCCCTGCAACCGACCCTTCACCACGCGTTCGAACCAGAGGTCGAGAACGTAATGAAGGTAGAGGTTGCTCAAAAGTACACTGATCGATCCGCCTTGTGGCGTTCCTGGTTCGCTCGGGTGCACCGCTCCGTCTTCCAAGACGCCCGCTTTCAACCAGCGCCGGATCAAGCTGATCAGGCGCGGATCACCGACTCGATGTTCGACAAACCGGAGGACCCAATCATGATCGAGACTCCCGAAGAAGTTCTTCAAATCCGCCTCCAACACCCAGCTGATCATGCCGCCGGCGATGACCTCATTGAGGGTCGCCAAGGCATGATGGGCGCTGAGCTTCGGCCTGCCGCCGAACGAGCAGGGCAAGAAGTCCTGCTCGTAGATGGTGGACAATACCTCAGCCGTGCTGCGCTGGAGCGCCCGGTCGGAGACAGTTGGAACCCCGAGGGGGCGCTTCTCCGTCTTACCGGGCTTGGGGATATAGACCCGCCGAATGTTCGGCGCCCGATATCCCTGGCGATGGATGGATTGGAGCATTGGCCCCATCCAGTCCTCGAAGCTCTCCTTCGCCGCCTCCACCGTCTGTCCGTCCACCCCGGCGGCGGAGCGCTTCGGAATCTGTAATAGATTCTTTTGCACTCGGTCGCGCGTGATGTGATGGGCCAACGAGGTGAAGCGAAGATTTGGCTCGCGTCGAGCTTTCACTGCTATTTGTTCAAGTTTCGTTTCCATGGTCAGCTGATCTTCTCTTAGAATAGAAGGCCGTGACTCCCGTTGAATGGAGCCCATGTCGCCCAAGAACAATCCAACTACCGCTGACCGCTTCCCCATGTGGCCGGCTCTCCCGTCCTCGGAGTACTATCGGTCAGTCTGACTTCCACCCGGTCGTCAGACCCTTCTCACCTCAGCGGCTTGGCAGGTCTTACAAAGCTTGCGCTTGAACCGGATGGATCTCCCTTGTTCACGCTGCTTCCTTTGATTGCATGCTGGCGGTACGAACCCCGGGAGCACCTCTGACCGCTCGCGTTGTCGCGGCCCGCGGTTCCGCCTTCCCCTTTGAGAGACAGGGTCGGCTACTCCGATCACGTTCGATTTCGGGGCTATTTTCCCGTTCACTTCATTCCGGCCTACAACCTCCCTGTCTACGCTTCGCAACGGCCGTTACCGGACGCCACGCAAGACTCGGTTCGCGGCTGCTCGCTAGGCTTTGCCGCGGCCGTCATCGCAGACGGCAGACTTCAACGCGCTTGCAAGGCGCAACGCTCTCCGAACCGTACGTGACGCTCTCACGTCATACAGCTCTCAACAAGTAACGAAGCAGAACTCAACCTCGCCCAATGAGCAAACAGCTTCGGCCTGCGGCGGCGGATCAATCTGAGCCATGTGGAGGCTCTGACTTTTCCATTCTTCAGCCCTTTGTATTTGCGTCGCGCCCAGCGGTTTAGAGATTCGTCGACGTATCGATACAGGTTGTGCATTTCTCACCGCCCATATCTGCCGTAGTACTGCATCCATCCACGAAGGATGGGATTCAGTTCCAAGGCGATTGCGTCGACTTCCGTCTGCGAGCGAAGCCTGAGCCGGAGCTGCCGGATCGTCATACGCATAGACTTCATCGTCGCCCTGCTGGCCGCTGGCGAGAACGTACAGAATTTTTCTTTCTTCTGATGATTTCTTGCCCTGCGCGGTCGAAAGATAAATCCCAGAAAGTCAAATGACTGACTGGCATGGCTACCCGGGCGGTTGCTGTCTTTGCAGTAGACGATCTTGGTCTTGTCGGGATGCATTTCGAGTTCGCATTCCTCAAACCTTGCTTGCAGCGCCGCCTTGATGGCTTCCGCTTCAGCCTTGGTTCGGCAATGAACGAGCCCGTCGTCTGCGTATCGACACGATGGCGACCGCGGGAAGTCCCGCCGCCAGCCATGTATCGAACGCATAATGCAAGAACAAATTGGCAAGGACAGGACTGATCACGCCGCCTTGGGGTGTGCCCCGGTCTCGAGCGGTGATCGCTCCATCTTTGCCTTGCATCGGCGCTATAAGCCAGCGTTCGATGTAGAGCAGAGCCCATTCGTCTTGCACATGCTTCCTGACGGCCTTCATGGCAGCTCGTGGCTGATATTGTCGAACAGGCCTTTGATGTCGAACTTCCAGCACCCAGTCCATCTTCCAGCACCGTTGCCGGGTGACGCCAACGGCGTCCAGCGCGGATTTTCCAGGCCGGTAGCCGTAGGAATCGGGAAGGAAGATTTCCTCGAGTGCTTGTTCAATCTGCAGCTTGAAGACCGTCTGCGCCACGCGATCTGCTACTGTCGGCACGCCTAGAATGCGTTGTCCGCCGTTCTTCTTGGGAATGGAGACAGCCCGAATGGCAGGTGGAAAGTAGCTGCCAGAAGACATTCGATTCCAGACCTTGTAAAGGTTGCCCTTCAAGTCCTTCTCAAAAGCTTCCAAGGATACCTTATCCACGCCGGCTGAGCCCGCATTGGCTTTGACCAATCGGTAGGCCTTCATCACTGTTTGCTTGTCGATATTCTACTGCTTGCGTTCGGTTACACCCATCATGTCCTCCTGCTCATCACAGTTGCATGCGGGCGGAACCAGTTGCCTCGGCCCCTTCGCTCCAGTCCCATTACAGTACCTTCATCACTGTCGGGTCGGAGGAGGCGCGCTCGATTGCTCTCGCGCTGGCCTCCGTCCGCCGCACAAACTGGACGTGCAGTTTTCCCGCATCCAGCTTTCATGAACGGGCTCTCGCGGCCTGAAGCGAAGGGATCAGTGAGACCAGCCCTACCAGCTTGAACTCCGTGCGCAGCCGTCTTGTCGGATATTCCTTCCAGGCTGCGTTCCGCCACCGCTTGGTGCGGTGCGACCAGAGCCTTCGGACGATCCAACCATCCAGTTGATGGAAGCGCTTTCTGACATGGGAGCGACAGTAGTAGTTTCCCCATCCTCGGATGATCGGGTTGATCGTCTCGATCAATTCGCCCAGACGCAGAGGCATCCGCCTCATGGTCAAGGCCCTGATCTGATCCTTGAATCGGTCCACCGACTTCTGTGTGGGAATGGCATAGAGATTCTGCCGGTTCAGTTTGGATTTGATCCGGTCGCGGGTCAGCTTGTATCGAGCTTTCCCACGCTGGATTTTAAATCCCAGGAACTCGAAGCCATGTGCGATGTGAACGATCCGGGTTTTCTCCCGGTTGAGCGTCACACCAAGCGTTTCGAGAATCCTTCCTGCTCGCGCCAAGGCGTGTTCCGCCTCCGCTCGAGTCCGACAGGTCACAACCCAGTCGTCCGCCCAGCGTGTGAGCCGGTACCCTTTTTGCCTCATCTCCTTGTCAAAGGGAGTCAGCAGGATATTGCTCAACAAAGGCGGGATGACGCCCCCTTGCGGGGTCCCCCGTGGAGTCTCGAACCGCTGACCCTTTGCCTCGTAGCCCGCCTTCAGCATCTGTTGAATGAGCTTCAACACGCCGCTGTCGGCGATTTGCTTTCCGAGGAGAGCCATGAGTTTCTCGTGATCCACGGACCCGAAGTAGTCTTTCAGGTCCGCATCCACGATCCACTCGTTTCCAGCCTCCACTTCGCGCCAGATCTTGGCCAGGGCATCGGCGGTCTTGCGACCCTTGCGATACCCAAAGCTGCTCGGATCAAAGACCTTCTCAAAGATCGGCTCCAGGCGATTTACCAGCGCCTGCTGGCAGACCCGGTCGTAGACCGAAGGTATGCCGAGAGGTCTTGTCTTGCCGGGAGCCCCTCTTTTCTGGATCTCCAGTCGTCGCACGGCTTGCGGCCGATAGGTCCTCTCTCGGAGCTCGCGATGGAGCCGCTCCAGATTCGCATCCAGCTCGGCCTCAAATTCTCCGATCGTCACCCCATCTGTGCCGCCTGCACCCTGATTGGCGCGAACGCGCTCCCACGCAAGCTTCAAGTTCTTGCGTGAGTAGACTTTGTCCACCAGAGAGTGGACCTTCTGCTTCTGACCTTCGAGCACCAGATGATCGGACAGTCTCCTGGAAGCGTGACGTTCGGGTTTTTCACAAAGGGAACTTTCCATCTTCACGCTCCTTTCTCATCCATCTCGATGCATCCTCGCTCGATCCGTTCACGAACGTCCTTCCCCGAACCACTCTCGGTTCGCCGTTTCCGGTCACGCGAGTTGTTCGTCTCGCGCTTCAGGTACTACTCCGTTCTCCGACTCCTGCATGAGCCTCGCTTTCCCACTTCGCTTGCGCTTATAGGGTTGCTTACCCGGCTTGATGGGCCGGGACCTATGCAGGTCTCCTGGGGTCACGCATGAATCTTCCGTATCGTGCCGTCAGCAAACACCTTGGTTCGATGGGTGAATGAGTAACGCCTTCGCCCCCATAGTGCGGGCTCGACCTTGCCCCATCTTTGGCCGACCTGTTCATCGTCGGGGTAGCCCCCATTGATTGCAGCCCGATACTTCTCCTCAAACCCTTCGGATTCCGGATCGCTCCGGACACCCTGTCCTCCACCGGCTTCCACCGCTGGCCGGCGAGGCATTACCCCCACCTTTGGATACGGCGCCCCTCATTCGAGCGCCGGAGGGACTTGAACCCTCCTGACTCATGCGCTGCCCAGCGCACACTACGAGCCAATCCGCCCCAGTGTCGTGCTTCGGTACTCTCGTCTCGCGGTGTGCGCCGCTTGAACTTCTCCCTTGGCATCACAACGACTGGTTCCTGCAGTTCTCTACAAGAGCCTGTATCCAGATCGCGTCCCCTAAACGCCGGTCGCCATCCGCGCAGTAATCCAAGCGCCTCACGGATTGATCTCAGGGATGGCACGCGCCCCTGATTTTGGCGACGTCTAAATAATTTTCGACGCGTCATCGGAAGATTCGCTTTCGCTTGCCTTCTGGATACTCACCTGCCCCGTAAACCCGGGACTTTTGCAACACTTGCTGATGACCGCGCCTTTTAAGCGAAGCCACAGTGTCGTGGTTTTGCACCTGCGCCTGGAACGCCGATGCAGGAGGGCCAACCTCCATCTCTCATAAAGCTATTCACCTCCTTCATGCTCTGCAGCACACCGCACCAGATCACCTTCACAAGATCGCTTCGGCGACTGCGTATTTCGCAAAAACGGGACAGCGGTTTCGCTAACTGACGGACAGCAGTTTCGCTAAATCGCGGACAGCGCACGTGCAAGCTTATCGATGAGGCGCGGGAAGCGACCATCGAGACGGGCCATGGCGAGGTCTTCGAACAAGCGCGGCATACGCAAATAAAGGACGGAATGATCGAGCCTGGCCGCCTGGCGTCCGAAGGCACATGTCAACCAGGTTTTGCCAGTCCCGGACGAGCACGCGACATAGTACCCAAGAACATCCGTTCGAAGTTGTCATTCAATATCGACATCATCCACGCGCTGGTGAGCGCGTCATTGCTTTGAGGCGCGTTATTCACGGGGCTCGCCATCACTTCGTGATCGAACAGCCCGACGGCTCTCGCGCCTTGCTGCCGGCATGGATGACTGAGAATTCCGCCGCGGCACTGCCGACGGTTGAAGTCCCTCGGCTTCCCCCGGATTCGTTGCGCGCACTTCGCGGCCTCGTTGATGCACAGCGCGTATCGTCGTCACCATCATCTGGAACGAGTCGGACGGTTGGAGGTGATGCTGGAACAGCAATGGCGACAGCTCGATCTGGCGGCGGTCACGGCAGCCACAGTCCAGCACCAGCGGCTCGATCCGCTGATTCGTTTGGAAGTCACAAGTCTGCTCAAACTTCTTCTCGACGAATGCAGCACCGCCCGCGCAAAGGTGACGGAGGCGGACAATGAATAAGATAACGTCTGATCATTTATCACGCAGCGCCTATGTCTATGTGCGGCAATCGACCCCGGACCAACTCGTCAATAATCCTGAGAGCCGTCGGCGTCAGTACGCGCTCGCAACTCGCGCACAGCTGCTTGGCTGGGAAAACGTCATCGTCATCGATGATGACCTTGGTCGCTCGGGGGGCGGCACAGCGCGTCCCGGCTTTGAGCGCTTGCTGACCGCGATCTGCACCGGAAGCGCCGGCGCTGTGCTGGCCGTCGAGGCTTCCCGCCTGGCCCGTAATGGCCGCGACTGGCACACACTTCTGGAGTTCTGCACGCTGGTGAACAGCCTGATCATTGATGAGGACGGCGTTTACGATCCAAAGCTCACCAATGACCGACTGCTGCTAGGTATGAAGGGGACGTTCAGCGAACTGGAACTAACGATCTTGCGCCAGCGCTCACAAGAAGCACTGCGCCTCAAGGCAGTACGTGGCGATCTTCACACGAGTGTGGCCGTCGGCTACGTGCGCAGCAGCGACGACAGGCTTGAGCTGGATCCGGACAGGCGGGTGCGCGAGGCGCTCCATTTGGCGTTCCGTAAGTTTGCCGAGTTTGGCAGCGTGCGCCAGGTCGCGATTTGGTTATGCGATAACGGCATCAAGATGCCGATTGTCGTGTATGGTCCACGCGGCCGAATGGTGGAGTGGCGGCCGCCACGCTACAATACGATTCACCGGCTGCTGACCAATCCGCTTTATGTTGGTCGACCCCAATAATCGTCTCGTCGCTGACACGCTTGAAGGCCAATGGAACGAGAAGCTCCGCGTGTTGGCCAAAGCTCGCGAAGATCGAGAACACGCACGAGAGCAAGATCAATTCATCCTCGATGAAGCCGTTCGCGAGCGGCTGATCGCGATGACGATCGACTTCAGTAAGCTTTGGGCAGATCCGGATACGCCGGACCGTGAACGCAAACGGCTACTCGCCCACATCATTGAGGATGTCACCCTCGTCAAAATGCCGGCGGAAGGCACCACCAAAATTCATGCCCGCTTCAAGGGCGGTAAAATCCAAACGCTCACCACGATGAGCCCAAAATCTTCCGCGCAGCAGGTGAAGACGCCGTCCGGCATCGTCGAACTAATCGACAAGCTACTCGGACACATCTATTCGGAGATCGCCGAACTCCTCAACGAGCAAGGATATCGCCCGGGAGGATCAGCGCGGCGCGGCCGCCACGATGCCCGCTTCACAGCCTTGCTAGTCGCCTATCTCGTCCATCGGTACGGCCTGCGCTCGCGCTATGACCGACTGCGAGATCGCGGAATGCTGATAAAACGAGAAGCGGCTGCGCGCCTCAACATCCACGAAACGACCCTCGCCAGGTGGGCTGAACATGGATTCGTCACCCGGCATGCCTACAATGCGCACTATTGCCTCTACGAGATTCCCGCATCGAACCCGCCGCGCAAGCAATGCAGTCGATGGAATCGTCTTGTCGATCGAGCCGCCGCCTTCAAGACTGCGATGGTGCCAAGACCCTCAACTGAAGCTGAAGGAGCTGTAGTATGAATGCACGTAGTTGGCGAACAGGCACAAACCCGTACTATCGCAGAAGATCAGCTTGATCCGGTCCGCCCGCTTGGCACGGAACACATAAACAGCACCCGAGAACGGATCGGCCTTCATGTGCTCGCGTACCAACATAGCAAGCCCTCCATTCCCTTGCGGAAGTCGACCGGCTTGGTTGACACCATTACCCGACAGCTCCGGACGGGCCGATCACCGACTTGCCTTCAGCGCACGACGATGGCCGCAATCATCGCCACGTCCGCGGCTCGGCCGACCCGGATAGTGACGCTTCGGCTTCGATCTCGATGCCCCCGACATTCGACTTGGCCTTGCGTCGCGCTGTCTTGCGCTCATGCCAACAGCCACGGCCGGCACCACGGCGTCTACCACCGCCGGTACAAACGGCGGATCGCCAGCCATCGGCGTCGGCTGCCGGCGTGCTTGCCGGCGCCAGGTGAACACGGGTCGGCCCGTGTCGCCGGGCAATCTCGGAAACGACCGCGCCTGGTACCAGCGTCTCCTCGACGATCCGCGCTTTGTCGTCCTTGGAGAGGCAACGACGGCGTCCCATCTCCGGTGTTCCACTTCCAGCCGGCGCGCCGTCACGTCCGACTTAGGTGTATGGTCAAGCACAGACACAAGCCGATCCCCTCAAAGAGATCGTGAAACTCGCCTATCCCATGTGCCGCGAGAGCTCGGCCATCCGGCGCGGCTCCAGAAAGCCCGGGAAGTAGGAGCCCTTTCGCAGCTTGGAAATGCGCAGTTCGACCGTGCCGGCGCGGGTCTCCCAGGTCCGGTCGCGGTAGCCGTTGCGCTGGGCCAGACGCTCGGGGTTCTTCTCGCCGTAGGCGGCCCCGGTCTGGCCTTCCACTTCCAGCTCCATCAGGCGCTGGGCAGCAAAGCCAATCATCTCGCGCAACAGATCGGCATCAGGGGTCTTCTCCACGAGCGTGCGGAGGTTCATCATCTCATCGGTCATCGGTTGTTCCTCGAATCAGGTTGGTGCCAGTAACCCGACCCCACCGGCTAATCGTCGGCGACCACTGCAACGCCACCAATGCGGACACGACCGTTGTAACGCGATCTGCATGACACCGCTATCGTCGCATTTGCTCGGCATAACGGCTAAGCGACACGTCGCGATCGCCTCTCTCGACGGTGCCAAGTGGCCAGCTTAGGCTTCCCGAGAAGGCTTCGCAAGAAGCATTCAGTGCTGCCTGATATATCCGTCACCCCAAGGGGGCCAATGGCGCGCAACCAGCTAGGCGAAAGGATCTTTGATCGAAGTCGATAAGTGCGCTCGGGACTTGCCTAACGACCGGCGTCGAAGAACCGCAACGTACAAACGACCTAACTGAACGCGAACTGACCTGCCCCTGAGTGTTTCCTCCAGATGGAGTTAGAGTCCGGCCTGAGCAAGGACAGACAGATGAAGCGAGCAAGGTTCACGGAAGAGCACATTATCGCAGTGTTGAAGGAATATGGGGCTGGGGCGGCGACAGCTAACCTGGCTCGCAAACACGGAGTCTCCGAAGCGACGATCTACAATTGGAAGGCCAAATTCGGCGGCATGGAAGCTTCCGAAGCCAAGCGGCTGAAGTCGCTCGAGGATGAGAACGCGAAGCTGAAGAAGCTTTTGGCCGAGCAGATGCTCGACGCGGCCGCCCTTCGCGAGCTTCTGTAAGAACGGCCCCACGGGCGATCGGCAATCGACCGCCGATTTTGCTGCAAAACCACGTCGGCGCAACCAGCCCGCCAACGTGACCAAGGCGCAAAACTCTAGTTCTGGGTGGTCCAAAGTTCGGTCTCGCCGCAAAACCACCGAGACTCTAACTGTCGCTGGATGAAAGTTCAGTGGCAGGTCACCAATAGGATGCCTGTTGCCAGTAACAAATCCTCGGATGTGCGAACCTCCTAAGCGCCAAGATTAGACAATCGGGCCAAATATCGGCTGAACGTCGATAACGGTCCGTTATTAAGACACGATCCTAGTTGCCAACTATAAGGATACTGAGTGCCAGTACCAGATTATGTTTAGATTCAGATCAATGGCCTAGGCACTTTTTCACCCACGAACACCTACACTTGCCTGCGTGAACCTGTTTAATGGCCGCTTGAGGCCAAGGTTCTCTCTTAATGTTTGTCCGGAGTAGTTGGACCTGAACTTGCCTCGTCGGCGCAATTCGGGAATGACGAGATCGACAAAGTCCTGGATTTCACCGGGAACGGTTGCCGGCAATACATTGAATCCGTCTGCCGCCTTCTGATCAAATGTATCTACCATGGCGCCGGCAACTTCGTCCGGAGTTCCAACAATCATTAGATGGCCGCGGCTGTCTCCTACTAAGCGGATCAATTGCCTCCAGGTGAACTTATGACGAGCGGCCAGATCGAGCAGCACCTTTTGACGACTCTGGAACAAATTCGTGTGAGGCAAAGTTTCTGGGACCAACGAGTCAAGATTCATTGAACGCACGTCGGTAACAAGCCCCAGCCAACGATTGGCCATCCCAATTAGAACGTCCATGGACGTATAAGATTGTAGCTTTTCAAGCTTATCGGAAGCTTCTTGCTTCGTCCTCCCAACAATTGGGATGATGCCCGGCATGACTACTACCTGATTGTCCTCTCGCCCTAGTGCACGCACCTTCTCTTTGAGATTTGCATAGCGTCGTTTACCATTCTCTAAAGAGGGTTCGGCCGTGAACACGACCTCGCTGAATTCCGCAGCGAACTGTACACCGGCATCAGAGGCGCCAGCCTGGACCAACACGGGATACCCCTGCGGCGGTCTCGCTATATTCAGCGGACCTCGGACTGATAAGTAATTCCCTCGGTGGTTAATCAAATGCAGCTTCGCGGTATCGGCGTAAATTCCACTTTTCTTGTCCCGAACGAAGGCATCGTCTTCCCAGGTGTCCCAAAGACCCTTGACAACATGCACGAATTCTCGCGCTCGAGCATAGCGCGTGTCATGATCTGGAAGTTCCTTTTCGCCAAAATTTGGGGCTTCAAACTTAAATCCGGAGGTGACAATGTTCCAAGCTGCTCGCCCGCGCGAGAGGTGATCAAGTGAAGCGAGCATGCGTGCAAGGTGGTAGGGCTGATTGTACGTCGTCGTCGCTGTCGCGACGAGCCCGATTTTTTGTGTTCTCGATGAAAGCGCCGATAAGAGCGTTATTGGCTCAAACCCATCGTTTCGGCTCACACGAGCTATATTTGCAGGCTCTTGTTCCGCTACGCTTGGGCTATCCGCGAGAAATACGAAGTGAAATGCAGCACGTTCGGCCAGTGCTGCTAGTTGAGCATAGTGGCCGACGTCAACTCCGCCATTCACTGGTACGCTCGGATCGCGCCATGCACCTTCGTGATATCCCGCCTGAACGAGGAATAGTCCCAGTTTCATTTCATCATGGCGCTGCATGTTCTATTGTACCCCCTTGCTATTGGATCACCCTCGCGCACCGCGTGCCAAATGAGGCAAGTCCGACTTGAGGCATCGCTCTGACCTAAGCGTTGCAATTTCATCAAATCTCGCCGCACCGATTCTACCTCTTTTCCAACTAACTCTCTGCCACCACCACTCGCTGCCGGGCCTCGCTTTGGCCGCGATGGACGCTGGCTAGTGCGACAATCAGGAAGCCAGACGTGCATTGAGCCCTTCGATCGGAGCCTGTCGGAAATCATCGCGCCCCCTCTCTCTGAACCTGAATTCGATGTGGCCACCTCGGGCCGAGACCGGTGCCGATCCAACGAGCACGAACGACGTTCGCTAGCCAGACTGCGCGCATTTTTTGAAATCCAATAATCCGGCACCGTCGTGGAACAGACACTCGATTCACTATGCGACCATGCCACCTCGGTGAGTTGATGAAGTGAACGCTTCGTCGCGACTTGGCAAACGAGATCTGCGACGTCGGATGCCCAGAGTGTTTTAGCGCCGACGCGCTTGGCAGACGCGCCGGAGAGACTATTATGCGCGAAGAGGCGGCTACTGGAGCAGCTTTGGGTGGGCACGATTTCTGCATAGCACGAGCCAGCCCATTGACCAGGATTATCGGCGACGACACGGTGTGGCGTGGGCGCATATCCTAAACTCCTGCAGGCACGTTGATGAGTTCGTCCGTTTGACTCTCATGGTGGCATGCTTCGACAGTCAAAACAAATACTTGAATTGCTAGTTGACTCAGCGCGATTTTTTGAGGCGATAAAGGAACGTGTTCAGTCGAACACTGGAGCGTTTTCCGCTTGACGTGAATTGAAATAGTTCGGGAATCTCTCCGGGCGTGCAACTTAGATTCGGTCGAACCGAGAGAAACGCCGAGACAGGCGACGCCCACCCCTCCTGGCCCGTTTCCTCATAGTCGCATCATCGGTATGAAGGAGCTCGGTCGCCATCACGTTGTTCCTTCACCAGCGACGCTTAGACCGCCCCAACGGAATCTGCGTGGTCGACAACGCGATCAGTAGCATTCCGGAGCGTAGCACTGGGCTTGGCAGTTTATCGGCTATCGAGGCGTTGCGCGGGGATCTCACCCTGCCGCTCCCAGAACCGTATGTGAGCCTATCGGCTCATACGGCTCCGAGCATTCAACCTCGTATGCAGAAGCTGCCAATGGACAAATAGATCCGGCGCAAAATGGATCACCTGTGAACAGTCAGTCCCTAGTCGGGAGTTGCCGCAGGGCGCTTGAACTTGCGTCCTAACCCACCGGAGGAGGAAGCTTTGATCCGGCGTAACTCGAAATAAAGCGTCGATTTGTCGCGCGCCATATAAAAACTGGCCCCCTCGGCATCGCGAGGAATTGCCCCCTCCTTTAGCCGAGGAGAGAGCGAATGAAGCAGGAACGAATCACTAGAGGCTCGTCGTGGAGTGATCCACGGGGGCAGGTGATGAAGACGCCGGATGACGTGGCGGAGATGTTGCGCCTGAGGGCGTGCGGATGGGGGCTGAAGCGCATTGCGCGCCAGCTGGGCTGCAGCCATCACACGGTGAAGGATTATATTGCGGCGGGCGGGGTGAAGCCGTTCAAGTCGCCCGAGCGGCTGAAGCGGCTCGACGGCCTTGAGGGTTGGCTGCGCGAGAGGTTCATTCGCCATCGCGGCAATGCGGACGTGGTGCGCCAGGACCTGTTGGCCGAGAAAGGCGTGACAGTCAGCCGGCGAACGCTGCAACGCGCGGTACAGCCCTATCGCCAGGCGCTGAAGGCAGAAGCGCTCGCGACGACGCGGTTCGAGACACCCCCGGGGCGACAGCTGCACATCGACTTCGGCGAGCGCCTGGCCGAGATCGGCGGGGTGAAGATCAAAGCATTCGTGTTCGTGGCGACGCTCGGGCATTCGCGGCGGCTGCATGTGCGTGCGTTCCGGGCCGAGAAGCAGGAGCACTGGTTCGCCTGGCTCGAGAGTGCATTTACGACCTTCGGCGGCGTGCCGGAGGAAGTGCTGATGGACAATCCACGCGCGCTCGTGGTGCGCCACACGCGGTGAGCCGGTCGGTTCAGTTTAACGACAAGCTCATCGCGTTCGCGAAGCATTGGGGCTTCCGTGCTCGCACCTGCGCGCCGTATCGGGCGCGCACGAAGGGCAAGATGGAGAATGGCGTCAGCTACGTGAAGAAGAACGTAACCGGTATGAGCTCCCACGTCCGCGATGATTAGCGGTCGCGTGCGTAGCGGATGGGCATCCAGTGCTGGCGCAGCGCCTCGACGACGGTTGGGATATCGAGGTAGGCGTTACGGAGGAAATCCTCGGTTTTGCGACCGTTTCGTGGCGGTCCGAGCAGCGGACGGGCCTGATCGTCGCGACAATGCAGCAGGATGGGCAGCAGCAGGCCGTGATTGACGTTGTTGACGTCGAGCAACGGCGCCCACGCCGACAGTCTGAGCCGCATCGCGGCATAGAAACCCTGGCACCAGGGATGCGCATCGATGTTGCCGCTGGGGTCGCGCCGGTGCATCGGCTCGAACCGATCGGGGGCAGTCGAGAGGGTGTTGCTGATGTCGTTGTGGCGCAGCGCGACGGCGGAGATCGCGGCGAACTCCGGCGTGCCGCCATGGTTGAAAGCGTCGGCATCGATCGCGAGCAGCGGGCAGATCCAATCGAGCGGGCTCATCGACACCGGTCCGGCCACGATCGCGGCGGTATAGCCGTCGAGCATGGGAATGCTGGTGGCGGCAGGATGGCGATCGACGCGATCCTGGAGCCATCGCTCGAGCTCCGCAAGCGACATCGCGGCTGACGCCATCGACGATCCTGCCTTATGGCGACGTGGGCTCATGCCGCTGCCTGCGGTGTGTGCCGGCGCGCCGCCTTCCAGTTCCAGGCGAGCAGCTCGTGCAGCTGATGACTCTTGGTTCGCCCGGACACGATGCGCTCCAGCACATCGGTCAGGTAGGCCTGCGGGTCGAGCTCATGGAGTTTTGCCGTGTTCACGAGCGACGCCAGGATTGCCCAGCTCTCGGCGCCGCCTTCGCTGCCGCTGAACAATGAGTTGCGTCTTCCCGTCGCAATCGGGCGCATGGAACGCTCGACTGTGTTGCTGTCAACTTCGACACGGCCGTCGCGGAGAAACAGCGTCAACCCGTCCCAGTGATTGAGTGCGTAGTTGATGGCCTCCGCCAGCTTCGATTGGGAGAAGAGCTGGCCGACCATTGCGGTCAGGCGCGTCCTGAGCGCCTCCATCAATGGAGCGGACCTGGTGCCGCGGGTGGCCAGCCGCTGCTCGGCACTGCTGCCACGGATCTCTGCTTCGATGGCATAGACCGCCTGCAGGCGCTCGATCACTTCGCGCGCGAACGGCGACTGGGTCGTCTTATACACCTCGACGAATTTGCGGCGGGCGTGGGCGAGACAAAAGGCGAGTTGGATCGCGCCGCCATGATCGCGGGCGAGCGCTTTGTAGGCGGCATAACCGTCGACCTGCAGAATGCCGGAAAAGCCCATCAACTGTCTGGCGATCTCCGCCGTGCCGCGGCCGTCGGCGAACACGTAGGCCACCGCCGGCGGCGAGGGACCGCCCCATGGCCGGTCATCCATGGCATGCGCCCAGAACTGGCAGATGCGCGGGCGATGTCGTCCGGGATCGAGCACCGGCATCGGCGTCTCGTCGCAGAACAGGCGCGGCGCGGCCTGGATCGTGCGCAGCTGAAGCGCATAGAGGCTCCTGAGCCACCAGGCCGCACGCTTCACCCAGCCGGCAAGCGTCGCCCGGTCGAGATGGACACCCTGGCCGGCCAGAATTTGCACCTGTCGGTACAGCGGCAGATACCAGGCGAACTTCGAGACTACCACGTGGCTCACGAGTGCGGTCGAAGCCATGCCGCTCTCGATCAGGCGCGGCAGCACCTTCGCCTGGATCACACCATCGGTGCAGCGGCGGCAGCCGTACTTGGGACGGACCGTCCGCAGCACCCGCAGGATCGCCGGGATGATGTCCAGCACCTCGCTGACGTCCTCGCCGATCTTGTGAAGCTGGCCCTGGCAACACGGGCATGCGGTCGCCTCCGGCTCCAGCACATGCTCGCAGCGCGGCAGGTGCTTTGGAAGCGCGCCGATGTTGCGGCGCGCCTTCTTCCGCAGTGGCTTGCCGGGCGGCTTTGCCGCAGCTGCATCGTCGTTGGCAGCTGCAGGCGGCGTGACGTCGGTCTCAAGATCGCCAAGCTCAAGCGCGAGCTGCTCGGCCACGAGCGCGGCAAGCCGCTCCGAGCGCTTCCCGAAGATCATGTCCTTGAACGTTTGCATTGCTACGCGCAGCGTCTCGTTCTCAGCGTCAAGCGCGAGCACCATCTCGGTCAGAGCTGCCGGATCGGTCGGGAGAGTGTCGGGGCGAATCGCCATGACCAGACGATACATCCGTGCGACCCATGCTCCAGTGAAATCCTCACTTCTCAGCCGACAATGGCCGGCTGCTTCACAGGCTTGGGCGACACACGCGTCCACTTGAGCCCGTCGAGTAGCATCGCAAGCTGCGTCGCACTGAGATGCACAACGCCGTCGCGGATCGGCGGCCAGGTGAAACGCCCCTGGTGCAACCACTTCGTTACCAACACCATGCCGCTGCCGTCCCACGCCAGAAGCTTCACTCTGTCCATGCGCTTGCTGCGGAACACGAAGACGTCGCCGCAATATGGGTTCGCGCGCAGTGCTTCGCTCACCAGCGCCGACAGCGTATGCACCGACTTACGAAAGTCGACCGGCTGGGCCGCCAGCACCACCTTGAGGTCTGACCGTAGAGCAATCACCGGATCCCTCGAAGCGCCGATAGCACCACCGAAAGCGTCGCCAGTTCCACCCCCGGCTCGACCCGGATGCGCGCCCCGTTCACCTCGATCTCGACCACTCCACAGACCTTGGCCGGCGGCGTGGCAATCTCCACGGGCTTCGTCTGTACCGGCGAAATACACTCGGACTTGCCAACCCTCCCGCCATCGCTCTCGGCGCCAATTTGGATAGGCACGAAGTTCTGGGCTTTGCCGGCCAGCGCCGCCGCTACCTGGCGTCGCCACACCGTGAGCAGTCCGCGAGAAACGCCATTGCGCCGCGCCACCTCGGAGATGTTCGCCCCCTCCTCAAAGCTCTCTGCCGCGATCCGGGCCTTCTCCTCGCTCGTCCACCGTCGCCGCCGGCGCTCCCCAGTGATCACCTCAACGCGGCGATAAGAGTCACCTTCCTGCCTGGCATCAAGCATGGCATTTGCCATCGCGCCACCTCCACCGATCAGCTCTTGCCAGCCTATATCGCAGACAAGCTTCGTCACTGCGAGGTGAGGCCCTCATGCCGGTTACAGAAGAACGCGATCGCGGGGCATTCCCTCGCGAGCTGGGTGGCAGTCGAGGCGCATCTCGCCGAGTGGGAGCGCGAGGTGGCGAACGTGCGTATCGCAGCGGAAGCGGCGGGCGATTACCAGGAGTTGGACGATCCGCCCCGAGAGCGGCAGATCGGTCACGCGTCGCCGATACCGGCTATGGACACGTCGAGAAACCGTTCCGCACGATGGACACAGACAACACTTCCCGACGCCCGGACCGCAATCACGGCCTTATCACCTTCGAAGTACGCACTCTCTACAACAAACCCACTCGGCACCAGATTGGAGCGCTGGAGTGCTGCATGGCGCTGATTCTCCCCAATCAAAGCGTCAGACATCCCCCAAACTGTATCAAAAGTGAGTCAGAGCCAAATTTGAACGCCGATTGACAGGCATAACGCTCGAACGGGACGCTGCGGATGATTTCTTCGCATCCACGTGTCAAAACGCATAGTGGAGAAAGAGATTCGCCACGAGCACGAAGGGATGCCGCCAGCATCGCTGGCGAGCAACCCCAACGGCATCGAGCGCCGAATTTCCGGGTCGATATCCGAATGAGTCTGGATGAAAGTGTCTCTCCAAATCCGGGCTCCAGATATCCTTTGACGACCGCTGAGCAACGCGGTCCTACACCGTAGGAATTCCTAGCGGCCTCTTCCCGCCGTCGCGCTTGTCGATCTGCACACGCTTGACCGGCGGTGGAAAGTAGCTGTCCGAAGACATTCGATTCCAGAGCTTGTACAGATTGCTCTGCAAGACCGGCCGCGCCCCGATTTGCTTTAACCCATTTGTACGTCTCCCAATCCCAGGGCTTGGAGATGTCATACGGCTTTGCTTGACCCAAAAGAGTCCTCCGTTTCCGGTTGTTCTTCCAATCAAGCGGGACAGTGCCATGCCTTCGCTCCGCCACCATTACAGTTCTTCGTCACTACTACACACGGCTCCGTCCCTGCATCGCACATTGGTACTCAGACTCTTGTGGGGCTTCCACTTGAACCATTCCCTTGGCATCGCGATACAGGTTTCCACGTTCCGCACAGAAGCCTGAGTTCAGGTAACGCTACCTCGCCTGCCGGACGCCGCCTGAGCCGTAAACAGGCATCGCTCAAACTGATCCCAAGATAACGACTGCCCCCTAGGTTTTGACTCTTCCCTACGCTTTCGATAGTTCATCGGTGGTTCGCTTGCGCTCGTCTCTTCGATCCTTACCTGAAAGAGTCTTGCTCTGCCTTTTCCGGCCTCGACCACCTCGACCATGGGCCGAAGCCCCAGCCGGTAGTTTGAACCCTGATCCTGCAACCCGAGTTCGAGGGGCTGCCTCCATCTTCTGTGCAGCAAGGCTGCTCAAAGGTGCTCTACAGCACCTCCTTCGCCGTCGTGGCGCACTGTCATCGGCGTAACGCACGACAATCATGTCGCCGCTCGCCCGCCGCTTTTGCCATGCGTCGAGCCAAAGATCGTAGACATAGTGGAGGTAGATATTCGCAAGCCGCGGTGAGATCACCGCCCCCTGCGGCGTTCCCGCCTTCACCTCGATCTTTTGGCCGTCTTCCAACGCGCCCGCCTTCAACCATTTCTGGAAAAGGCAGCGATCCTCTTGTCGCCAACTCGGTGCTCAACGAAGCGGATAGACGACGCGAAACTGCCCGACACTTGCATTATCGCGACGGGTCATGTTGCTTTCTGCCGACTGGAAGGCATCAGCGCTCCGGATGGGAAGTCTTTCGTCGTTCAATGGCTGGCCTACGCGCACCCCTGTCAACGCTTCGCTCATGGCCTCACGGCCACGCACGCATGGCTCGGGGGCGATGTGGCTTGCTACTCCTTCATCGTAAGGGACCTTCACCTCTGTCTTCACCGGTCTCCCGGCGCACCCAGTCAATGCTCTAATCAAGTAGGCAAGCTAGGCCGGGGTGATTGTCACCACGCCAGTGGCCGACGACGGCCAGAGATAGCGGCCGCGCTCCAGCCGCTTGGATAGAGCGACATGCCCAGCCCATCATACCAAAGGATCTTGATGAGCTTGCCGTTCTTGCCATGGAACACGTAGAGGTCGCCGCCGTGCGGGTCGCGCCTAAAGGCTTCCTGCACCGGCAAGGCCAGCGAGCTCATGCCGCGGCGCATATCGGTGTGGCCGCACCCGTACGGCGGGCGGAATGTGGATCACCTCGGCCGTCCATCTGCCAGTGCCGCGACTGCGGCCTTCAGCGTCGCCGCGTCGACCGAACCCGTGATCCGCATCCGAGCCCCGGCCGCAAACTCGATCTCGATCGCGCCGCCGCCGGCCGGCTGGACCAGGCGTCGGCCCCGTTTCCGCGACCACCATCGCCGGTACGAAGCCCGTTTGCTGGGCGGCATCCTTCGGCTCGGGGCAAAACGACCGTCGCCATCGGAGCAGCAATGAGCGCGAAACGCCATATCGCCGCGCCGTCGCCGCAACCTGGCGCGGCGCCTGCAAGTTCTCCAGGACGATCTTGATCTTCTCATCCTCCGACCAGCGCCGCCGGCCTGCGTCCCCTACTTCGAGCCGTTCGACTTTGGCACTGCGCCTATCACTGTCCACAAGGACAGTTCTCAACAACACGCCTCCACTCGGCAAGGCGGCCTTCACCGCACGGATACTGACATTCCGGACTCGTTGAGGCCATGCGCCAGTACTGGATGCCGACCCGTTATGACCTGCCACTGAACTTTCATCCAGCGGCAGTTAGAGTCTCGGTGGTTTGTACGCCAAGTGGCGCGGGTGGAGCAACGGACGATCGGCGGAGCTGGTCGGGGTTGCGCAGCCGAGCGTCCGTTGCGGTGAGAGTGGCGGCGTAGGCCGCGGGCGTGAGGTATTGCAGCGAGGAATGAGGTCGCTCGCCATTGTAGTCGGCGACCCATGCCGCGAGTTTGGTCCTGGTGTCGTTGAGATCGAAGAACAGCGTCTCATTGAGGAGCTCGTCGCGCATCCGGCGGTTAAAGCTCTCGACGAAGCCGTTCTGCATCGGTTTGCCCGGTGCGATGAAGTGCCAGTCGATGCCGGTTTCCTTGCACCAGGCGAGCATGGCGTTGCAGGTGAGCTCGGTGCCGTTGTCGGAGACGATCAGGCCGGGTTTGCCGCGGCGGGCGACAATCGTCGTCAGTTCCCGCGCCACACGCCGGCCCGAGATCGATGTGTCAGGAATGGCGCCCAGACATTCCTTGGTGACATCGTCGACGATGTTGAGGATGCGGAAGCGTCGTCCATTGGCGAACTGGTCGTGGACGAAGTCCAGCGACCAGCGCGCATTCGGCTTTGCTTCCACCAGGATCGGTGCCCGGCACCCCATGGCCTTGCGGCGAGCCCGACGCTTGCGGACCGTCAGCCCTTCTTCCCGATAGATCCGGTGAATGCGGTTGATCCCTGATGGCTCGCCCTCTCGTCGCAGCAGGACGAACAGTCGACGGTAGCCGAACCGTCGGCGCTCGTGAGCAAGGTCGCGCAGCCGGGCACGAAGCTCCGTATCCGCAGCGCGGCGAGATCGGTAACGGACCATCCTCCGATCCGCGTCGACGATCGTGCAGGCCCGTCGCTCCGACAGGCCCATCATGGCCTTCAGGTGCGCCACAGCGGCGCGCTTGGCGGCGTGCCCTACCATTTTTTTGACAGAAGCTCGCGCAGTGCCGCCGCATCGAGCATTTGCTCGGCCAGCAGCTTCTTCAGCTTCGCGTTCTCCTCCTCCAGCGACTTCAGCCGCTTGGCTTCGGAAGCTTCCATGCCGCCGAATTTGGCCTTCCAATTGTAGATCGTCGCCTCCGAGACTCCGTGTTTGCGAGCCAGGTCAGCTGTCGTCGCTCCGCCTTCAACACTGCGATAATCTGCTCTTCCGTAAGCGTGGCGTTGAGGCCCTTGAGAATTTTTGTACTCAGTCCTGAGAGGACCGCTAGAAGAGTCATCTTCTGCAAGGGTGCTCACAATGGACGACCATTCGGACGACATAAGACGACCGTTGTCACCGCGTATCGAAGTGTACGCAGGCGCAGGTCGAAAGCGCTGGCCGGACGATTTGAAGGCACAGATTGCCGCGGAAAGCCTTGAGCCGGGGGCGATTGTCACAGATGTCGCGCGTCGCCATGGGTGCCGGCCCCAACAGGTGCACGACTGGCGGCGCCGGGCGCGTTTGGGCCAGTTGGTGCTGCCGGCTTCGGCGGACACGCTGTCGTTCGTGCCGGTGGTATCGGAATCGGCGCTACCGGCGGCCGCAGAGCCCACCGGGTCGCCGGAAGCAGCCGTTGTGACGGTTGAACTCCAGGGGGCACGCGTGGAGGTGCGAGGGACGCCTGGCCTTGCTGTGTTGAGTGATGTGTTCTTGGCGCTTCGACGGACACGTTCATGCTGACGCCGCCCGCGAGCCTCATGATTTACGTGGCGACGCAACCTGTGGACTTCAGAAAAGGTGCGGAGGGCTTGGCGCTGTTGGCGAAGGAGACGCTGGGCCATGACCCGATGAAGGGCGTGGCGGTGGTGTTCCGTGCGAAGCGCGCCGATCGGGTGAAGATTGTCGTCTGGGATGGCAGCGGCCTTGTGATGTATTGGAAGCGGCTCGATGGCAGCGGCTTCAAATGGCCTCCTATCGTGGCCGGCGTGATGCGGATGAATGCCGCCCAGCTGTCCGCGCTTCTGGCCGGCATGGATTGGACGCGGATGCACGCGCCTCGAATCCCGCAGCCGAAAGCACTTGCGTAGGACATAAAATCTTCGCTGCATCGGGGCGCGAAGCATGGCAGACTTGGGCCAATGAGTGATTTGCCTGATGAGCTGCCGAGCGATCCAGCCGAGCTGCGTGTCTTTGCCGCGGCTCTGCTGGATCGCTGCGCCAGGCTCGAGCGGTTGCTCAAGCTTGCGAAGGATGCGCAGTTCGGTCGATCGTCGGAAAAGCTGGACGCTGATCAGCTACAGCTTGTTCTGGAGGACATCGAAGAGGCCGTCGCGGCTCTCGCAGCAGCTGAGGATCGCGCCAATCCCAGAGCCCGCGAGAAGAGAACTGCCAAGCGCAGAGCCAACCGTGGTCAGCTTCCGGAGCATTTGCCACGCATTGTCGAAACGCTGATGCCGGCTGCAACCTGCTGCCCGTGCTGCAAAGGCGATCTCGTTGAGATTGGTCACGATGAGAGCCAGAGGCTCGACGTCGTTCCGGTGCAATACAGGGTGATCGTCACCCGCCGGCCCAAGCTTGCCTGCCGCGCCTGTCATGGCGTCGTCCTCCAGCACGCTGCGCCCGAGCGATTGATCAAGGGGGGACTGCCCACCGAGCGTCTCGTCGCGCATGTAATTGACGCCAAGTATCATTGGCATTTGCCGCTCTATCGTCAGGCGCAGATGCTGGCGACCCACGGTATCGCCATCGACCGTTCCACGCTCGCCTTTTGGGTCGGCTACGCCGCCCAGGAATTGAAGCCCTTGTGGCATCGTCTGCGCCAGCTTCTGCTCGCCTCTTCGAAGCTCTGTGTCGATGAGACCCCGGCGCCGGTGCTGGATCCAGGGCGCGGCAGGACCAAAACCGGCTACTTCTGGGCGCTGTCACGCGATGACAGGCCCTGGGCCGGACCTGATCCACCTGGCGTGGTTTACGCCTATGCACCGGGCCGTGGGGCCGTTCATGGCTTGAGGCTGCTCGAGGGCTATCGCGGCATCATCCACTGCGACGGCTATCAGGCTTACAAGACCATGACCCGAGAGACGCGTGCGGACGCCCTGTCCGGGACGCTTGCCTTCTGCTGGTCGCATCTGCGGCGCCAGTTTGTGAAGATCGAGCGGGAGGCTGCGCCGGCGCCAGCTCCGGTTGCCCGCGAGGCCCTTGAGCGCATCGCCCTGCTTTACGCGGTCGAGAAGGCACTCCGCGGCCGATCTGCGGACGAGCGCCGCGCGGGGCGACAAGCGCATGCCCGGCCTCTGGCTACAGCCTTGAAGCAGTGGTTTGAGGCCAAGCTTGCTCACCTTGCGCAGAAGAGCGACACGGCGAAGGCCCTGCGTTACGCGCTGCGTCATTGGGACGGCCTAACGTTCTACCTTGATGACGGGCGCATCGAGATGGACACCAATGCGGTCGAGCGAGCGATGCGGCCAATCAAGCTCAATGCCAAGAACTCCCTTTTTGCCGGTTGCGACGAAGGTGCCGAGAATTGGGCATTGCTGGCTTCGCTCATTGAGACCTGTAAGCTCAATGGCGTCAGTGCCGAGCACTGGCTCGCTGACGTTCTCGCCAAGCTCGTCAATGGTTGGCCTGCGGCGCGACTGGACGAACTGCTTCCCTGGGCGTCGACCTATACGATGCATACACACGATCCGAGGCTGGCGGCATGAGCCTGAACACGACCGCGGTCCGGATCAAGGTAACCCTCAAGGATGTGAAGCCGGAGGTGATGCGTCGCCTTGTCGTACCCGTCACCCTGCGCCTTGATCGGCTGCATCTGACGCTTCAGGCGGCGTTTGGCTGGACGAACAGCCATCTCTTCGAGTTCCTGGCCGGCGAAGGACGTTGGGGTATACCTGATCCCGATGGAGATTTTGGCCCTCAGCCCATCGATGCCCGCAAGACGCGGCTCTCTAATATCGTTCAGGAGACCGGCGCGAAGACGATCCATTATCTCTACGACTTCGGCGACAGCTGGGATCACGTGATCAAGCTTGAAAAGTGGTTCGACAACACGACAACGGAGGGACTTCCGTTCTTGCTCGAGGCCGCCGGCCGTTGTCCTCCGGAAGATGTCGGCGGTGCGCCAGGCTATGCTGAATACCTCGACGCCATCAGCGACCCCACCCATCCGGAGCACGAACATATGCGCCTCTGGGGCCCGGAGCAGTTCGATCCCAACGTCGTCGACCGGAAGGCGCTTGAGGCCGCTGTCAATGCGTTGTCCGACATATGGAAGCCGCGCCGGCGCACCACGCGCTCAAAATAGACGTCAAGCGCCAATCAAATGGGCCTCAGAGCTACGCTTACGCTCTTCCGTGAACCTTGCTCGCTTCATCTATCCGTCCTTGCTCAGGCCGGACTCTAACTCCATCTGGAGGAAATACTCAGGGGCAGGTCAGTTACGCTCGCGCGCGCTGATCACGGAGACGTGGGAGCTCATACCGGTTAACTTTGAGATTCACGCCGCGTTTTTAGGCTTTTTTTTTGAGGTTTGCGTGCCATCGGTCGGTGCAATATGTCCAACCGTCCTGACTGCACGCACGCGGCTATCTTTCCGACCGCTCAAGCTCTCGGACCCGCAAGGTTCATAGCTATGGCAACGCTGTGGCGCTGCCGTGCAGAACTTCTCGGCTGAACGGCCTCAGCTTTATCATGGATTCAGAGGCCTTCTCTAGGAGCGCCCGGAAACTCATGTCCATGGGTGCAAGCTCACGATTTTCGAAACCACGCATTCGGAGCACAAGTAACGTTGGTCCCGAACGCGTCCGTATAATAAGTATCGACTAAAAAGCCAGCTTGCTCGATCATTTGCAAGCCATCGAAAGCCTCCTTGTTTAACAGTGAAACGATATCTTCAATCACATAGTAATCCCCCGATACAAGAACGCCGCTTAGGTAAGAAAATATCGAAAATACTTGTACGTGCGCGTCGTCGATCACAAGCCAAGGATGAGGTAATCTCATCAGCAGGCTTTTATCAAAGGCCTCTGCATCCGAAAGGTCAATCTGATGAAAGGTGAGAAGTGGATGCTTTGCATTTGCATGGATGCGTGTCGTGTGCAAGTCAAAGGAGTGAACTTCACCAGGTTTCTCGCAAAGCATCGACATCTGATCAGCAAACCACAGTCCGCTGCCGCCCTGAAAGGAACCGAGTTCTAGAATTGTCCTCGGCTGAATTTCCCAAATTAGCCTCGTATACAGAGACAGATCAAAAGGGTTCTTAATATTTACTAACCCTTTGTACGTTTGTGCCAAGGCTCCCCTGACCGTCGCAGAGTGCTGAAAACTCCATGGATCAATGGAGCATCTCCATGCTCGTGCGGTTGGCTTTGCAAAGCGGTCAGAATAGTCAGCATTCACGACACTGCTCATGGCGTCAAACATCCCTCTTTGATCGAGAAGTCCGGCCACCCCGGTTTGACCGGGATAATTTTTCTGGGCAACCTCCCAAAGAGCTTTGTATCCGTAAGCGAGTTTCATAGAGTCTACCTCCGTTTTACGCCTCGCGTTGTGTCACAATAGTACGTAGCGATGATCAGTTCCACCGCGATGGTAGGGCTGGGTGATCTAGTTTGTAGAACTGTCCGCTCGCGCCAACGCACTGCCTCGCATCCAAACTTTCCGCTGAGCGCCGCTCCACGGCGAACTTCGCGGCAACCGACACGGCATAAGCAGAGGATTGACCAGAATCGATCGGGCAAGTCTCATCTGTGACTTCCTGAGATGTGACTGCTCCAGTTTAACCCAGGCGGTCTTTGCTCCTCATCCCAGCAATCGGCGTGCCACTTGGCGAGTGCAGTGTTCGCTTACCTAGCGAGGGCGAAATACGAAGATTTGCCAGCATCCCTGCTGGAACGGCCACAACGCTTGGTCGGTTCGCGACATCTGCGTCATCAATGTACGATAAAGAACACGGGCAAGATGATCCAATGCCAGTTATGAACCGAATAGGACTTTTCGCTCTATTGTCACTAAGCGCACCGAATCGTTCGCTACTTTCGCCTTGAGCGATGCCAGTTAATCAAAAGGTTGGCGTTCGGCGCTCGCTTTCTCCCGAACCGTGGGAGAGCAGGTTCAACGGCCTGAAAAGCAAGTTCATGAGTTCGGTAGCCTGTCCAGAGGAAGGCTGCTAGATGATACTTCTACCTCTTGGTCGGCTATGCCGCTCAGGCTTCCGGCTCAGTTGCCTTGCGCGCCATATCGCGCCGGGACTAAGAGCAAGATGCTGACGCGAATCTAATGATTCGAACTTATGACCCGGGACACTAGCTAGCACGTAGCCCGATCTCGACATACAGCGCGCGCGGCTTATGCCGAGATGGCGCGATACGGCTTATTGAGCTCCGTGACAAGCAGGGCGATGGCTGCGCGGCGCTCAAGTCATTACGGGCCGTTTGCTATGCCTTTGCCGAACGAAGGAATGCAGGGTGGGCTCGACTACAACGTCGAGATCGGAAGTCGTACTACTCGGGTCGATTACCGCACGCCGCGCCGGCTCGACACGGTGCTGTCGAACAATTAGCCACTAGCCGAGATAGCCTAACACCGCGGAGGCTTGCTGATCAGCGGCCGTGCGGAACCACCAAGTCGTGGTTAGTCCAGCGTGCTAGCGCATAGGCTTGGTGGGGGACACAATTTACCACGCGCGCGTGTGGCGCTTGTTCGCTGATTTGCTCACGGCGACAACTGGTACCATCGACTGTTCCGGGTAAATGTCAATCTGGTTCTATTGGACGATCGTGATACCTGGCCGCCTCTCTGCGGCCAGCAGCGCGATTTCATTGAGTTCGTCGAGGATCGCCATGACCGCGACTCCGTCCTCATCACCAGCACAACCCGCCGTAACAACTTGGCGCAAGGTTATTGGCGAGCGCACTGTCGGTGACTGGTCTTCGATCGCATCTCCGCAACGCTTATCGGATCCGAGCTCGGCAGCCCGCCTGTGCGCAAGCGTCAGCCGAGAGGCGCTCGCAGCGGGGACCATCCGGTCGAATATGGACGGCCTCCGCCGCGCTTGACATCTTGACATCGAGCTAAAACGTTTCGATCAGAAATGCACCTAACGGTATCATAGCACCTATCGCGATGATCCGAACGGACGGTTGCAATCCGTCGTAGCGGATGGTTACGAGTGTCGGAACGCGCACAGGTGCGGCCTCGGATGCCAACCTCCTAGCGATCGGCCGCAGGGGTCGTTATCGTGCGGGCTTGAACCGTTCTGTCGGAGACTCTGTGGTCATCGTGCCACGCTGGTGTAGGTCGGCAACCTCGTTCGTCCAAGCTCAGAGACCTCAGGCTTCCCAGTTAGGGAGAGCCAGCCTGCGACGGTCTTTCGAGGCACAGCGATGGAGCATTCGATGGCGGAACTGGCATCCCTGATCCTAAAGCAACGAGGAGCGAGCTGAGCTGAAGGCGTTGGCCGGCCGTCGCAAGACGGCCCAAGCCCTGGCGTTGAGCGCCCGGATCATTTTGGCCTGTGCAGAAGGCAGCCAGAACAAGGAGGTGGCGGCGAAGCTCGGTGTGATCGAGACCACGGTCGGCAAGTGGCGTCGGCGCTTTGTGCAGGATCGCGTGGAAGGCCTGCGCGACGAGCCAAGGCCCGGAGCACCGCGGACGATCGATGACGCGCGCATCGAAGCTACCATCGTACGGACCCTGGAAAGCCTCCCGAAGGATGCGACCCACTGGAGCTCGCGCGGCATGGCGAAGGAAGCGGCCTGTCGGTCTCAAGCGTGCAGCGCATCTGGCTTAGGCGGGGATGTTGCCATCCCCGCCCCTCACAGACCCGGACGAGCGGATTACCCGCATCCGGTTCTTCACGCGTAAGCTTCGCTCACGAGACGGCATATTGGTGGACGATCTTGGCTGTCGGCAGCGGATGTCGCGCGAGCATGGCCCGGAAGCGTGACCACGGCAGATTGCTGCCGCGCGAGCCATTTTCTTCCATATCCGCGTGAGCTGGTGGTGATACCATCTGATCCGTCGGCCGTTGCCGGAGATGCCGTAGTAGGCGCAGTGCCCCCGGATAACCCGCGACAAGTGCGCGTGCTGTTCCCGGAACGGGCGATGCAGGTTGAGCCGACACCATTCCGTTACGGAAGCCAGCGCGCGGGCATAACGGTCTTTTGCCGTTATTTGTCGGACGACATTCTTACCCTTCCTCGATTGACCCCATACATGGGTGAAGCCAAGGAAGTTGAATGTGGTCCGCGCCGTCGCGGGATGACGCCCACCGGGGCGTTTAAACCGGAAGTCTACGAAGCGGGTCTTGATCGGATGGAGTTGAAGCCCGTACCGACTGAGCCGCTTACCCAGCACATTCAGCAATCGCTTGCCGGACAGACGGTCCTCGAAGGCGATCACCGCGTCATCAGTGCGTGTTTCGGCAATTTCCGGACAGCAATTTCGCTAATTCGCGGACAGCGATTTCAGTAATTCCGGGACAGGGATTCCGCTAAATCGCGGACAGTTGCGGGAGGTTGGTTTTCGGGAGCGCCGTTCAGGCAATGTTCTCTCTCAAGCTGAGTTTGAGAGGGGCAATGCCGAGACGGAAGCAAGCGAAACGAACCACTGTGAAGGACCTACGATCGATCCTGAGGCTGACGTACGAGCAGGACCTGTCGGTTCGGGAGATCTCGGAACGGCTGCAGATCAGCAAGAGTTCGGTTGCCACCTACCTGCTGCGAGCGCGTGAAGCGGGTTTGAGCTGGCCGCTGCCGCCGATTTACGAGAGCGAGGCGGCCTTGCAGCGAGCCTTGTTCCGGCGGGTCGGGCGCCCCCCGCAGGACTTGAGCGAGCCAGAGTGGCCACGGGTGGCGCAGGAGCTCAAGCGCAAGGGCGTGACGCTGACGCTGCTGTGGCAGGAATACCGGACGGCGCATCCCGACGGCTATGGTTACACGTGGTTCTGCGAGAAGTTCGACGCCTATCGGCGCCGGGCGAACCCGACCTTCCGTCATCGCCACGCGGCGGGTGCAGTGATGCAGACCGACTATGCCGGTCCGACGGTGGAGGTGATCGATCCGCAAACCGGCGAGATCCGTCAGGCGCAGATATTTGTCGCGGTGCTCGGGGCCTCGTCGCTGACCTTCGCTATGGGGAGCTTCGGTCAGCGACTACCAGATTGGATCGAAGGCCAGACCCGAGCCTTGTCGTACTTCGGCGGAGTTCCCAAGGCGATCGTCTGCGACAATCTGAAGGCCGGGGTCGTCAAGGCGTTGTGGTTCGAGCCGACGCTCAACCAAACCTTTGCCGCCATGGCCGAGCACTACGACACGACGATTTTGCCGACCCGCAGCCGCAAGCCGCGCGACAAGGGCAAGGTTGAAGGCGCGGTGCTGATTGTTGAGCGCTGGATTCTGGCACGGCTGCGCCATCGGCGGTTCTTCAACCTGACCGATCTCAATACTGCGATCGGCGGTCTGCTGGAGGAGCTGAACCATCGGCCGATGCGCCATATCGGCAAATCCCGCCGGCAGCTGTTCGAGGAGATCGAGCGCGCTGCGTTGACGCCGCTGCCGGGCGAGCCGTTCGAATACGCCGAGTGGAAAACGGCGAAGGTC
Organism: Bradyrhizobium sp. USDA 4502; assembly: GCF_054063355.1. Classification (NCBI taxonomy): domain Bacteria; kingdom Pseudomonadati; phylum Pseudomonadota; class Alphaproteobacteria; order Hyphomicrobiales; family Nitrobacteraceae; genus Bradyrhizobium; species Bradyrhizobium sp. USDA 4502. The sequence goes on along the minus strand of NZ_JBSSGF010000001.1, from coordinate 400,719 downwards.
CACCCCGATTATCGCGTCGAAGTCGACAAGACCTTTTACTCGGTGCCGCACCGGCTGATCGGCCGTCGGGTGGACATCCGGCTCACCTATCGAGCCGTCGAGATCTTCCAGGATCACACGCGTGTTGCCAGCCATGTGCGCCGCTCTCAGCGCAGCGGCCATGTCACCGTGAACGAGCACATGCCCAAGGCCCATCAGCGTTATGCCAATATGACGCCGGCGAGCTTGATCAAGATGGCAGCGCGGATCGGCGTCAACACCGCCACTCTGGTCGAGCGGATGATGCGTGAGCGCCCGCATCCCGAGCAGGGTTATCGCTCCGCCATGGGGATCATCGCCCTGGCACGGCGCTACGAGCGCGATCGGCTCGAAGCGGCCTGCGAGCGGGCACTCGTCATCAACGCGATCAGCTACTCCTCGGTGAGCGCGATCCTCAAATCCGGGCTCGACCGCGCGAGCCCTGCTGCCGCACCCGTCAAAGCCACCCCCTCGCACGCCAACATCCGTGGTGGGGGCTATTATCAATGAAGGAAAGGAACATCGCGATGCTGACCCACCCGACCCTCGAGCAGATGCAGGCGCTCGGCCTTGCCGGAATGGCGGCCGCTTACCGGCAACTAGCCGAACAGGACAATGCCGCCGATCTCAGCCGGGATGAGTGGCTCGGCCTGATGCTCGATCGCGAAGCCGCCATGCGTGCCGACCGGCGCCTGACCAATCGGCTGGCCGCAGCCAAGCTGCGCTTCGTCGACGCCTGTATCGAAGACGTCGACTTCGCTTCCCGCCGCGGCCTTGACCGGCGCAACACCCTGCAGCTGGCGCAAGGCGCCTGGCTGAAAGCCCATGAGAACTTCATCATCACCGGCCTGACGGGGACTGGCAAAACCTGGTTGGCATGTGCCTTCGGACGCCAGGCGGCCAGGCTCGATCATTCCGTCCTTTATTTGCGTATGCCGCGCTTGTTCGAAGACCTCGCCATGGCCCGTCTCGATGGTCGCTTCCCGCGCCTCATCGATAAGCTTGCACGTGTCCAGTTGCTCATCCTCGACGATTGGGGCACCCACACCCTCAATGACCAGCAGCGCCTTGATCTCCTCGAAATCTTCGAAGAGCGCTACAGGCGCAAATCGACCTTGATTACCGCTCAGCTGCCCGTTGCCCAATGGCACGACATGATCGGCGAGCCAACCATCGCAGATGTTATCCTCGACCGGATCATCCACAACTCCCACCGTATCGCCCTCGAAGGCGACAGCATGCGAAGGAAAAAAGCCGCGCGCCCCTTGACCGACGTCGAAAACAGCGAAACGAATATCAACTGACTTCAACAACCAGGCAACCAAAAGCCAGCGCCGCCACGCTGTCCGCGATTTAGCGAAACTGCTGTCCGTCAGTTAGCGAAACCGCTGTCCCGTTTTTGCGAAATACGCAGTCATCAGCGTATCGGACCAGTTGGCATCTCCCTTGAGCCGCGGTCGCGCCACCTGCTCGAACCATTCATCCAGCACATAATGCAGGTAGATGTTTGCTAGCAGTGGCGAGATCACGCCGCCTTGGGGCGTTCCACTAGTCGTGCGGCGCAGGACGCCCTTTTCGAGCACCCCCGCCTTCAGCCATTTATCAATCATCCTCCGGACGATGCCGTCCGCGACTCGCTGATCGAGGAATCGGCGCAGGTGCGTGTGGTCGATGGTGTCGAAGTATTTCGAGATATCGACGTCCACCACCCAACGCAGCCCTTGCTCCATGAACCCATTGCGCAGAGCGTGTAGGGCATCATGGGCCGATCGTCCCGGTCGGAAGCCATACGAGCACGACAAGAAGTCGGTCTCGTAGATCGGCTCCAGCAGCAGGAGAATCGCCCGCTGTGCCACCTTGTCTTCCAATGTCGGGATGCCGAGTGGCCGTTCGGTCCCATCCGCCTTCGGGATGTAGTGCCGTCGCACCGGCGGCGCGATGTAACGTCCGGATTTGATGCGCGCCAGGAGATCACAAAGATTCGCCTCCAGGTTCGCTTCATAGTCCGTCGCCATCATGCCGTCGATACCGGGCGCGCCATCCTTGCGCGTCAGGCGATAGGCCTCGAGCATCCATTCACGGTCGATCAGGTGATGCAGCGAGGTCAGCACCCGCTTGGGATTCTTCCTCGCCAGATCGGCTATCCATTGTCGTTTCGTGGACAGGTTCGTGGGACTCAGCGTTCCCTCCCGTGTTTCTCGTCAATGGGTCTTAACGCGTGGCGGCTCCCTTCCCTCGAGCGGGTCCCGGTGAGCCCAGTTCCCCGCCTTCCTCGGTACTACGAAGCCGCTACGACTTCCCGCCGCGCGCGTCCGTCGGCTTATGTCTTCACCTCGGGATTCCACATGCCTTGGTGTTTTCGTGTTCGCGTGCGCGCTCCCGATGCTCGCCAAGTCGGTCATCAGGCCTGGAGCGTTGCTATGGCCGGTGCTCCGTGCCGGCTTTCCCATGTGGGCACAAACGGGACCTCTCAGGTTTCCTGGTGGCCCATCCCGTACCTTTGCCCTGCTCAGAGACCCCGGCCGAACCGGTCAGCCTGGCCATAGCGGCTTTCCCAGTGCTGCCCCCGGATCCAACACGACGAAGGCTTCAGCACGACCGTGATTTCGAGGCTGGTCACAGGGCTTCAGTACCCGCTGTCTACGCTTCACGAGTGACGTTGCCGTCACCCATGCAAGACTCGCTTCCGGCTGGCGGGCTCCGCCTTTGCCGGGAGGGCGTCGAACCCTCTGGGACACGTTGAAAGGTTTCAGATCACATTCTTCCTCGTTTCCAGGACTTGTCCTGACGCAAGCTGGGTGCACATGCGGCGCAACTTCTACGAACTCGCGACAGCCGGCCCCGCTCCGATCGCAAGCGAGGCGCTCAAACACATTGCCGCATTCTACGCGATCGAGAAGGAGATTCGCGGCCGCAGCGCGGAGGAACGTCGCCTCGTGCGGCAGCAGAAGAGCCGACCACTGGCCGATGCCTTCGAAGTTTGGCTGCGCGCCAAGCTGGCTCTCATCAGCCAGAAGATCAAGCTCGCCGAGGCCATCCGCTACGCCCTCTCGCGCTGGAAAGGCTTAACGCGCTTCATCGATGACGGCCGCATTGAGCTCGACAACAACACCGTCGAACGATCAATCCGCGGTATCAAGCTCAGCCGCAAGAACGCGCTGTTTGCCGGATCCGACGGTGGTGCCGAACACTGGGCTGTCGTCGCCTCTCTTGTCGAGACCTGCAAGCTCAACGACGTCGACCCGCTTGCCTATCTCACCGACGTCCTGGCCAGGATCGTCAACGGGCATCCCAACCGCGACATCGACCAGCTATTGCCCTGGGCCTACCGCGCTCAACCCCTTAAAGCCGTGGCCTGAGAACGACGCTTACGATTTCGTGGCCCAGGTGCGCGATGTGGTCAGCCTCTACGTCTCCCCGCCCCAGCATGCCGTCGTCCTGGGTGTGGACGAGAAGTCCCAAATTCAGGCGCTCGACCGCAGCCAGCCCATGTTGCCCATGCGCCCCGGTCAGCCCGCGCGGCGCAGCCATGACTACACGCGCCACGGCACGGCCTCGCTCTTCGCGGTGCTCGACTAGCGACGGGGCAAGGTCATCGGCAAATGCTTTGCCCGCCACCGCGCCGCCGAATTTCGCAAGTTCCTCGACGAGATCGAGGCTGCCGTCCCGCACGGTCTCGATGTCCATCTCGCCATGGACAACTACGCCACGCACCAGGCCCCGCTGATCCGCAACTGGCTCGCCAAACGGCCGCGCTGGCATGTCCATCTCACGCCGACCAGTTCGTCTTGGCTCAATCAGGCCGAGCGCTTCTTCGCGCTCATCACCGACAAAAAGATCCGGCGCGGCATCTATCGCAGCGTCCAGGCTCTGCGCGCCGACATTATGGACTTCATCAGTTATCACAATGCCGATCCCAAGCCATTCCAATGGACCAAATCCGCCGATGATATCCTCGCTTCCATCGAGCGCTTCTGCCGTTACAATACTCAAGCGCAAGCATCGTAATATCGCGAACTTCTGGTTCAGGACACTGGATCTCGATCCGACGCTCCGTCGAATGTGCGGTCGCGCTCTCCGATGACCCCACCACCGACTCCGAGGGCCCCCCTCGGCCACAACTGCCCTGACAAAGCCAGCGTCGGATTTGGTCCGCGTCGCCGCGAGGGCTCTTCGCCAAGTCACCAATAGAGGAACGCGACAAGTCGTATCACCGGGCTGTCGCCGCAACCAAGCGGCTCGGATAGGTCTCCAAAACAATACGGGCCTTCTCTTCCTCAGACCAACGCCGCCGCCGGCCTGTATCAACCACTTTCAGTCGATTCAACGTACTGATCGTATGGCTGTCCATACGTACAGTTCTCAACCATCAGCCCAGCCCGTCGCAGGGCGTCTGTACTCGGAGGCCTACCAACGATCGACAGGTCAAGAAAGATGTGTTCGCGGCAGACGTCGCATTGGCGCGGTCCTTGTGCCCGGAGGAGCGAGAGCTGAATGCGAAAGGTGTCAGTGGTCGTTAACGTCGCAAATGAGCAAGGTAGCGGCTTGGAAACGTCGTGCCCAAGCACCCATGCTGATCGAACTTATGGGTGGACGCCGAATTCATTGCCGCGTAGCCAGTACGCCGCGGGCTGTCCCGCTGACCTTAAGCTAGGAAAAATAACGCCACGCTGACTTCGGTTTGACCTTCCAAGAACAGTTCTCGGCTGTATTCCAAATCCACATTTGCGCGCAGGAAGCAATCTCTGTCGGTGCCGGCCAACTTGCAAGAGATGGGCGGCAGCCAGGCCTGCCATTATCACCGATCTAACACGTGCGGCCCGAGCCCAGTTATCCCTTAGGAAATGTCGTCCCAATTGGGCACTCCTTCGGAGAAGCCCTTTCTAGGGTTCATGCAGTTAAAGTGTAGGTGTAGTCGGAGTTGTACGTGCTTAGGCACTTGGCATCTATGCCTCCTTGTTTTGGCGAGCCATCCGTCCACGTTGCCTCGGGTTACGATGAATCAACGACCGGATAAAGTGCCACCCTACCGACGAACTGTGCTATCTCGCTGACCAACTTGTATGCGGCGACCGCCGCTTTCAATCAGAAACGTTAGAGTTCTCTCGACCCAGCACTCGTCCATTAACAGCGATTGAGCGTGCCTTGCTTCCAGCGCACCGATCCGAACGGTCGCTCCAGCATACGGCGGGCGCGCACCGGCTCAAGACCGATGTGGAAAGCCCCAGCTCGATGATCCAGCGCGAGCTCCGATTGCGTCCAGCGGCTGCGCTGGCGCAAATAATCGAGCCATGTCGGGCAGTGGTAGCGTTCGATCCACACCTCTGGGTCGGCGATGTCGCGCGCAATGGACCAGCCATAGGCTCCGTTGCGCTGGCGGGAGAGCTGTACGTCCAGCATCACATTATGGAAGGCGCGCGCATTCTCACGCGCGACGCGATATTCGATCTCCACCACCAGCGGCCCGCTGCGGTCGGCGATCGGGAGCCGCACCTCGGGATCAGCCAGCATCTCGGCGGACTCGCCGCGGGCGCCGATGGGCGGCACGGGTAGCCAGAGCCCAAGTAGCGATGAGATTAATATCAGCGCAGCGGAAACTAGCAGCGCCATCTCGACGCCAACAACATCGGTGAGACGGCCCCAGCCCCAGCTGCCGACAGCAATGCCGCCGGAGAGCGCGGCTTGATAAGCAGCAACCGACCGCCCCTCAACCCAACGCGGAGCCGAGAGTTGCACACCAATGTTGAGTATCGTCGACGCTATCGTCCACACGGCACCTGCCGCGACCAGCGCGGCGGCAGTCACGACCGGCTCGCGGCTCAGCGCTACCGCCGCAATCGCCACGCCCATTGAAACCCCGCAGGCGCGAACCGCTGCCTCGCTACTCACGCGCTTGCGCACCTCGGTGATGTTGAGCGCACCAAATACCGCGCCCAAGCCAAAGGCGCTGAGCATAATACCATAGGTTTGGGGGCCTCCCCGCAAGAGATCGCGTGCGACGAGCGGCATGAGAGCGATGAGTGCGCCGCCGATCACGCTGATTACTATGGTGCGGGTCAGCACGATCTTGATCGAGGGCGAATTGGTGATATATCGTACGCCTGAGACAACGGCGCGCCTCAGCTGTTCGCGAGGTAGTCGCGATGGCTCGGCCACACGCTTCCAGAAAAGCAGCGCCATCATCAGCGGCAGGTGGAGCAACGCGCTGAGTGCAAAGGCTCCGATTACGCCCGCAGTCGCAACCACAACACCGCCGATCGCGGGCCCGAAGCTGCGGGCTATATTGAAACTGATGCCATTAAGTGCAACTGCCGCCGGCAGTGCCTCGGCTGGCACCTGCTCGCCGATAGAAGCTTGCCAAGCCGGCCCCATCAATGCCAGACCACTACCCATCACGAAGCAAAGCGCGAGCAACAGGCTCGGCGTGGTAAGACCAAACCAATCGAGAGCAGTTAGAGCCGTCCCGCCGCAAAGCGCGACTGAGAGCGTAACAAGCATCACGGTGCGGCGGTCGTACATGTCAGCTATCGCCCCAGCGAGCATTGAGAGCAGCGCGACCGGTAATGACAAAGCCGTTTGCACCAGTGCGATCTTGTCAGCCGACGACGTCATCTCCGTCATGGCCCACGCAGCACCGACGCTGAGGATTAAGATGCCAAGATTAGACAATACGCTCGCCAGCCATATGACGCGGAAGGAGACAGAGCGGAGGGGCGCGGTGATTCCATCGACATTGGAGCTCTGGTCCTCGGACCGATCAGACACATGGAGTCTCGCCTCGCCTATTGCGGCTAGATTCCTTGCCGCGATCGCTTGATCGTCCGACAAAAGCTGGCTGCTATCAATTGGGAGCTTCGCCCGACCGGGGGGATGCTGCTGCCTTTCGCCCTTTGATAGCGAGTACCAAGCATCCCACGCATTGCGTACAAATTTAATCAACATAGTAGCGCTATTGCTTTGGACCGTGTTCATTGAGGTCACGGACGGTGCACCTCTGGCTCAGCCATGGTTTCGATCTCGAAATTACTGCTGTCGTGCAGATGAGCAGGGAATTGAATTGCGGCCGCTTGAGGCAAGGCTGCTAACTCTCAGCCGCTCGTCAGATGAGTGTCCAAGCTCAACTGGCAACAGCACCACAGAGTACAGCAGCGAGAGCGCTGATTTTTAGCGTTCTATGTGAGCGAGCGAGGAAAAAGCGCGCCGCGCCGACATCGACATCAGACTTTGGTCAGTCCTCAGGCGAATCCTGAATTGGCATGGCAAACCCCACCTTTACGCGGTCCACTACGACCATTGTCTTGAAGCCCCTGATATTTGGATTTTCATAGAAAAATCGTCGAGTGAACTGCTCATAATCGTCCATGGTTCGCGCGGTAAGATATAGGACAAAGTCGGCGTCGCCGGTGACGTAGAATCCACTGACGACCTCAGCAGACGATTTGATGGCCTTCTTGAATCGATCAATTATGTCGGCTCGCTCCCGCTCCAGGCTCACTAGTACAAGCATCTGAAGAGGTCTTCCCACCGCTCTGGGCGAAACGATCGAGACATCCGCCTCGATGATGCCTTCCGAACGTAGGCGTTTGAGGCGTCGTTGACATGCGGTAGCAGAAAGTCCCACCATTTCGCCGATTACCTCAGACGTTAGACGGTTGTTCTTTTGCACGATCTCAAGGATGCGGACGTCCGCTCGATCATACTGCTGCATAGTTAGCTCCAAGTGAATTGCCGCGCCAAGTGCCCGTGCGATGCAGGAAATCTTCCAAACGACAGGAGATGCGACGCAAATGTATTTGCGACATTAGTATCCTGAATGCGTGGGTCTTTCAACAAAGGGTTGCACGCAGTTTGAGAAGGTCTTTTAAGATGATCGACAGCTAATTCAGGTAACTTCGTTCGGAGGGAACTCAAATAGCTGCCCGCGTCAACATGACGGAGGACCGCTGATCGCCAAAGCCGAGCATTCAGCAAAGGTAGTCGCCAAGACGGCAATCTCGCTCCTGATTCGAAACTGAGTTTTGCTGCTTGGTGACTTTAACCAATGTCCGGGGCGATCCGTACAACGCATGAGCCGGGTTGCATACGGCATGGTTCAGCGCCCTGAAGTTTGCCGGCGCGTTGGGCAGATGAATTGCCAGAGCTTTTTCGTTAGGACTCGAAGCGAGTCTCTGTCTTGAGCCAAACATGTCTGTTTTACGAAATCTTGCAGCTTGCGAGACTGAAGCACAATGATCATCAATTTAGAAATAGTGAAAAAGGACAGAGGCGGCATCCTATACCCTTTCAAGCAGCTCAGGGATTTTGCGGCTCGCAAGGTTGGTGAGCGACGACTATCGAAACTGGTGAAGCCATACGAGGCCAGTTATGCGCAAGCCAAAGATCTGATCGATGGCCTCGCTGGCATGTACTGCCTCAACGTTGATCTATGGGCGTACTGAAGTCCCTGAAGCACTCTTGCGACAGGCTCCAAGAAACACAAAAGGAGACGTGATCAATGGCAAACAAGGTCAAGCAAGTCTGGGCATCGCGCAAGGCGGTAGTGAACGCGTGGCTCGCGATCCCCTCGGGATTCTCGGCCGAAGTGATCGCGCAATGCGGCTTCGACAGCGTCACCGTCGACATGCAGCACGGTGTGCAGGATTATCAATCGATGGTGCAGTGCTTCCAGTCGATGCACGCCCATCCGGTCACTCCGATGGTCCGCGTACCCTGGAATGAGCCCGGCATCATCGGCAAGGTGCTGGACGGCGGCGCCTATGGCGTGATCTGCCCGATGGTCAACACGCCGCAGGAAGCCAAGAACCTCGTCTCCTACGCCAAATATCCGCCGAAGGGCGTGCGCTCCAACGGCCCGATCCGCGCCGGCATGTACGGCTCGGCTGGTACCTATCAGCAGACCGCCAACGACGAGATTGTGCTGCTGCCGATGATGGAGACCAAGACCGCGGTCGAGAACATGGAAGCGATCCTCGATGTCGAAGGCATCGATGGCGTCTATATCGGCCCGTCCGATCTCGGCTTCTCCTACGGCCTGGTGCCGAAGCTCGATCGCGATGAGCCGGAGATCCTCAAGATCTACGAGAAGATCATCAAAGAGTGCGGCAAACGCGGCCTCAACCCGGGCATCCACTGCTCGGGCGCCGAAGGCGCGGTGCGCGCGATCCACATGGGCTTCAAGCTCGTGACGCTGTCGAACGAGGTCGGCCTGATGCAGGTCTACGCCAAGATGCAGGTCAACGCGACCCGCGAGAAGTCCGGCGGTGTAACATGATCCCAGCCCTCGCCAGACTATTCGCGGGTCGAGATCAGCGAAGCTGGCTCTTAGAGGCGCGGGACAAGGGCACTGTTGTGCGAGAATCGTACGATGGGAGGTGAACCACCACAATACGACGGAGTTGCATTTGGACAGTGGCGACTTCCTCGATCGCCTTCAGTCTGTCGGCCTTAATGAAGAGACCCGATCACGCTTGACGAGGTCATCGCCGATGGTACGAACATTGATGCTGATGTGGCCTGGTTCGGGAAGCCACTACCAACCACCTTTCGCACGCTCGACATCGATGCTGTCCAAATCCAGATCCCGCCGCGAGGGACCGCGCTCAAGGACATAATTTAGGGAACTTCCCGACGCGATTTATCTGTTCTGCTGCGCCAGGCAAGCTTTAAGGCTCTCTAACGGGAATTGGTGCTCGCAGGCAATAGCTCGTGCTGATGGCCTCCCACACGGGGCGACCCTGTAAGATCGAGCCGGGCAGGATAACCTAACCCGCAAAGGACGATCGCTTACGACCCCTGCTAGCCTACGTCCGCACGCACGGTTTGGTCTGCCTTGGTCGAGGCGCTTACCCGCTACATAGCCTGTGTACGGGCGCCGCTTATCGCTGCAGTCGAACAAGCTGGAGTATAGGGCATCGGCTTCTGAACTGAGGCCGTTCTGCGATCCCGTGCACATTCTCGCCTAGTATCCTGAACAAGAATCACGATGCTTGTGCTTGAGTATTGTAACGGCAGAAGCGCTCGAAGCGAGGATATCATCGGCGGATTTGGTCCATTGGAATGGCTTGGGATCGGCATTGTGATGACTGATGAAGTCCATAATGTCGGCGCGCAGAGCTCGGGACGCTGCGATAGATGCCGCGCCGGATCTTTTTGTCGGTGATGAGCGCGAAGAAGCGCTCGACCTGATTGAGCCAAGACGAACCGGTCGGCGTGAGATGGACATGCCAGCGCGGCCGTTTGGCGAGCCAGTTGTGGATCAGCGGGGCCTGGTGCGTGGCGTAGTTGTCCATGACGAGATGGACATCGAGACCGTGCGGGACGGCAGCCTCGATCTCGTCGAGGAACTTGCGAAATTCGGCGGCGCGGTGGCGGGCAAAGCATTTGCCGATGACCTTGCCCCGTCGCTAGTCGAGCACCGCGAAGAGCGAGGCCGTGCCGTGGTGCGTGTAGTCATGGCTGCGCCGCGCGGGGCTGACCGGGGCGCATGGGCAACATGGGCTGGCTGCGGTCGAGCGCCTGAATTTGGGACTTCTCGTCCACACCCAGGACGACGGCATGCTGGGGCGGGGAGACGTAGAGGCTGACCACATCGCGCACCTTGGCCACGAAATCCGGGTCGGTCGAGAGCTTGAACGTCTCCATCCGATGAGGCTGCAAACCGAAGGCTCGCCAGATGCGCTGCACGCTTGAGACCGACAGGCCGCTTCCTTCGCCATGCCGCGCGAGCTCCAGTGGGTAGATCCTTTGCCGGGATAGCGTTTTAGGCGTGGTCGCTCATTGCATCGAGGTCGCAGGATACCCTACATTTTGCAGAATTGCTTCAATCCGCAAGCTTTTTTCGCCGTCTTTATGCATTGAGACGCTTTACAGTCAGTAATCGTTCGCCGCTTGAGGCGGCGCACGAGCGAGCTCCAGTCATATTCGCCTGAGCTGGTGTGCGCTCCGAGGGGCGAGGCTCCCCCAGTACACACGTCGGTAAACGACCGCGGCAAAGTTAGGCAAGAGCATGCTTCGTTTGGCTGCCAACATTTCGCTCCTGTTCAAGGAGCTACCCTTCCTAGATCGCTTTTCCGCCGCTGCGGAGGCGGGGTTCAAACTGGTCGAGTGCCATTGCCCTTACGAGAACTCGATCGAAGTTCTGCAAGAGCGACTGAGCCAAGCCGGTCTTTCCATGGTCATGCTCAATGCGGCGTCCAGAAATCAATACTCGGGTGACTTCGGAGTTGGCGCCGTGCCGGGGCGCGAGCGGGACTTCGAGGTGGCCTTCGATCAGGCGCTGCTCTACACGTCCTCGCTTGGCGCGACGCTGATCCATTGCATGGCGGGAAAGGTGGCGGTGTCAGCGAATGCTCACCGCACTTTCGTCCACAACCTGCGGCGAAGCGCCGATAAGGCGGCGGAGAAAGGCGTAACGCTAGTCATTGAACCCCTCAGCACCCGCTTGGCGCCCAGCTACTTCCTGACGCGCTCGCAGCAGGCGGCAGACCTGATCAGCGAGGTTGAGCGCCCAAATGTGGGGCTGCTGTTCGACATTTTTCACTTGCAGATTATGGAGGGCGACATCATCACTCGGCTTAAGAAGCTCAAGCCGATCATCCGCCATGTGCAGATTGCTGCCGTACCCTCGCGCGCCGAGCCAGACGAAGGGGAGATCAACTACCGCGCCGTGTTCGATGCACTGGAGCATATCGGTTATGATGGCGTGGTCGGTTGCGAATACTTGCCGCGCGGCGGCACCCGAGAAGGGCTCATGTGGCGGAAGAAACTTGATATCGATCCCCGCTCGGTTGCCGGATATCCATAGCGACACGAAACGCGCGGGACCCACAGAAAGACAGCTCCTGCGCCACCTTCACGATGTTTTTTACGCCTACACTACTAAAAAGGTCGGATTAGCTGCACTAGCCCGACGTTATACCGCCTTCTCAGAAAGCTGCTTAGTTGGCTTAATTCGCGTCGTGCTGTACCGGCCATCAACGCTGACTGGCACGTCGCCATTGATTGCAGCTCGACGAACGACGCGATGCTGGTCGCCGTAATCGTTGGCGGCATAGTGTTGCGTCGCGCGATTGTCCCAGATCGCGACATCGCCCTCCTTCCAATTCCAGCGAACTGTATTTTCCGGCGCGATAATATGTGACTGGAACACATCGATCAGCTTTTGGGCGTCATACCTTGGGATATCAACAAAGCGCCGCACCAAATAGCCGAGCACCAGCGTCCGCTCGCCGGTCTCCGGGTGTACCCGTACGACGGGATGCTCAGTCTCATAAACCTTTGTGGTGTAGACCTCGTCGCGATATCTCTTGTCGGCCTCGCTTGGCCGGAGCATTTCGAAGTAGTCGTAGTCGTTGCTGTGAACGGCCCAGAGCTCGTCAGCAAGTCGTTGTAGCGGCACAGGCAGGTCAAGATAGGCGGTCGCGGTGTTTGACCAGACCGTATCGCCGCCCGATGATGGGATCACAACTCCGCGCAACACCATGATCTTGGGATATGCATCGACGTACGTTGTATCGGTGTGCCACATGTCGGCCCGGTGAGCGCCACGAGCTGAATCAAACTCTAGGACCGATGCCGTTCCTTCGATGACGGGCATCGTCGGATGCCGCACAAGGTTTCCCAAACGACGGGCAAAGCACTCCTGCTCGGCGTCGTCGAGGTGACTCTGGTTCCTGAAGAAAATGACCTTGCGCTCGAGTAGCAGGCTATTGATTGCAGCGATCGTTCTGTCGGGCAGATCGCCCGACAGCCTGATGTTCCTGACTTCGGCGCCGATGCGTGCTGCCCGTTTAACGATGTCGGCACGGGGAATGACATTATTGATCATGGCGAGAACTCCAAGTTTAAGTTTACCGGGCCATCCCCAGCAATCACCGTGCCAATCGTAAATAATGGACATCAAACGGTTCAACTACCGAATTAAGTAAGTTGTGCTGTTGCAACATAACGTCTATTCCAACGTATCGTATGCACCTCCGGTACGCCGTACTCAACGACCGGCCCATCGACTATTGGAACTACTAAGCCCGACCTCCTGCTTGAGTTCCTGATAATTGCGTTCGATGCGTGGCCTCGGCCGGTGTCTTTGACGGTGCATTCTTGTCAATCGAAGATGCGCTATTGGACAGGTTTTTTGCACGGCTACGCGACGAAGCAGCTCGCCAAAAAATGCTAAATGGTCAAGAGAGTCGAGAACACTAGAGCGGTTCACGAATTTACTGAATCTGGAGTGATTCCGGTTCAGCAGCGAATATGATTCAAGATGCTGGCTGGATTGGAGGCCAGCATCGATGGTCAGACCCCTTTCCAACGATCTGCGGAAGCGGGTTGTCGCGGCGGTATCGAAGGGTGAGAGTTGCCGCTCGGCGTTTTGGCGTTGCCGTCTCCTCGGTGGTGAAGTGATCGCAGTGTTATCGGGCGACCGGTTCTGTCAAGCCAGATAGATTCCATGGGGCGGTGAGCGTGGCCTTTCCGATAGGTTTGGGTTTGTACACTCGAACCATCGGAGAAGTCAGATGCAAGCATCGACCACAGGCACGCCCACCGCCAGCCATTGTGGTACAATTTTTGTTGCGATCGAACTCAGTCAGAAGACGTGGCTTGTGACGCTGCACAGCCCGGGCTGGGATCGGATGTCGCGCCACAAGCTGCAAGGAGGCGATCACGCCGAACTGCTGGCTTTGATCGAACGGAGCCGCGCCCGGGTGGCGGAGAAGCTCGGATCGGTGCCGCGTGTGGTGAGCTGCTATGAAGCCGGCTATGACGGCTTTTGGCTGCACCGGCTGCTGGAGGCGGCCGGGATTTTGAACTTCCTGTTCGACCCCGCGAGCATTGCGGTGGAGCAGCGGGCACGGCGAGCAAAGACGGACCGGATCGACGGCGAGCTATTGCTGCGCACCCTGATGACCTATTTGCGGGGTGAGCCGCGGGTGGTCCGGATCGTGCGGGTGCCGCGCGTGGAAGCGGAGGATGCCCGGCGCGCCAGCCGCGAACGCGACCGGCTGGTCACCGAGCAGACCGCCCACAGCAACCGGATCAAGGCGTTGCTGCGTCTTCGGGGGATGGCGGTCGGCAATCCGCGGCGGCGCGACTGGCTGGCCTGGCGAGCGGCAGCGCGACTGGAAGGGCGAGGCGCTGCCGCCACATCTTCTGGCCGAGATCAAGCGCGAGCACGCCCGGCTGATGCTGGTGTGTGAGCAACTCGCGGCGCTGGAGCAGACCCGGGCTGCGGACACTTCTCCGGCGGTTCCGACGCCGATGGTCGAGCGACGGGATCAATTGCAGCGGCTCAAGGCGCTCGGCCCGGCGTTCACGGCAACGCTGGTGAACGAGCTGTTCAACAAGGACTTCCGCAACCGCCGCGAGGTCGCCAGCTATTGCGGCTTGACGCCCAGTCCCTGGAAGAGCGGCGGCACCGATCGCGAGCAAGGCATCAGCAAGGCCGGCAATCAGCGCGCCCGCCACAAGGCGATCGAACCTGGCCTGGCTCTGGCTTCGCCACCAGGGCGACAGCGCGCTCAGTCGCTGGTTTCGCACCCGCACCGCCGACGCCGGCAAGCGCGCCAAACGCATCGCCATCGTCGCGCTGGCGCGCAAGCTGATCGTGGCATTGTGGCGCTACCTCACCACCGGCCTCGTTCCCGAGCAGGCAATGATCAAGGATAAAACCAACCACGTCCACCACGCGCCGCGGCTCCGCCGCGCTCCGTGCGGGATGGATGATGACCGTGCCATCCTAGGGCTTCAACCGCCGTTTCGTAGATGGGTCTCATCCTCGCTAAGCTTCCTCGCCGCAAGCATGCGGAAGGTGGGTACGGATCAAACAATCCGACCGGATATGAGGTGATGCAGTGAACTGCAGCAATCTTCGGAAGCCAATCCCTGTTCGTTGCCCGGTCGTCGCGCTGCGCTACGCATGGCTCCGCGCGCCACCCTCTTGCCGTCAACCCCCAACCCGGACTTCTCGAAGAGGCTTGACTCACAAATCCCCATATGAGGATGGGCAGGCAGCGCAAGTTTGTGTTGGATCCGCATGGCGACTTCATTAAGGAGCGGATCAGGCAGACCCCGCATTTGACGCTGCACGCGCTGAAGGACGAACTAGCGGCATGTGGCGTCGCCGTGTCGCACATTGCGGTGTGGCTGTTCATGCGCCGCGAGGGCTGCGGTTCAAAAAACGCTGTTCGCTCTTGAACGAGGCCGCGTTGATGTGGCCCGGCGGCGGCGGCGTTGGCGATCGTGGCAGGCCGGCCTTGATCCACAGCGTCTGGTCTTCATCGATGAGACCTGGATCAAGACCAACATGGCTCCGCTGCGCGGATGGGCACCGATAGGAGCTCGCCCTTCGCACCACATGGCCACTGGCGCACGATGACCTTCCTCGGCGCACTGCGTTACGATCGCCTCGCGGCCCCCCTGCCTGTTCGACGGACCGATCAAGGCGAATGCTTCCGCGCCTATATCCGAGCGCTCGTGCGGGAAAGCGAGCTGGGAAAAACTCTTCGCCTGTGAAGAACTGCAAGTACCGGTCGTGGACCCGGCGCTCACATACTTCCCCCCTCATCGAACAGCCCGTAACGTGCTTGAGCAACAATAGCCCGATCATGAAGCGGGTCTCGATCCCTAACCTGCCGCTCTGTAGAGAGGGGCGCTCTCCCCGTCGATCCAGTGCCAATCGATCTTGTCGGCAAGCAGAACCAGCTCGTGTTGATGATCTGGTCCAGCTGTGCCCGGAACAGATCGTTCGATCTCGTCGCCTTGTGCTTCTTTCGCATCGTCCTTCCGATGCTCCACAGAAGCATGGCTCAAAGCGAAAGGGAATCCACGGAACGAATTTGCAAGGTTTGCAGCGATCAAAGCCTCAAATCCCTATGATCTCAAACGCTCCCAATTCCCAAAACAGACTCCCGCTGAATTGCTTAGAGGTAGTTCACGGGCGACGATATAGGCTGCTTCAACGACGTTTGCCTCTGTACCATGCCCATTTGCGCGGTCACCCCTATTCGGTGTCTTCACCGCACGCGGTGTCAGCCGATTGTCCGATATCGAAGGCGACAAGCAATCGAAGAAAAGTTCAAGCGCTTATGCGATTGGCTGTTTTCATAAGTTCCACACCTCAGAAGGCAAGCTCTATCTCTACGTTGCAATCGATCGCACCGGCAATTTCGCTCTCGTGCAGCTGGTCAAGAAGACGGGAACGACAGCAGCCTCCGCCTTCCTCTAAGCTAGACCAATGGCCAAGTTGGTGCACGAACGGCACGATCAACGAAGCGACTGTCCAAGGCTACGAGGATCGACACGATCAGCCCAAACTTAGCTTGCTGACTTCGCCACAGCTTACCACCACGCTCGGCGGCAGACGACGCTAACGGGTCTCAACTCTACGAATATTCTGCAAATGCTGGACTTCCTAGTCAGAACGATTCAGACTTGACTCGCTCCAGCAAATGCCGCGACTAAACACGTAGTGTTTGTTAGATTTTGCTTGGCTGGTCAGTCTGACGAAGGCTTCTCCCTTTTGCGGGCTCCACCTACGAGATCATCGCCATTCCGATGATGTCCTCCCTCCCCAAATGCGCAATCTCGGCGTCAGAAAGCCCGAGAACCCCTGACAGGATCTGTCCGTTATGTTGTCCCAACGTCGGCGCCGGTGTGCGGAGCGCATAAGATTCGGCGCCCTCGCGGATTGGCATCGAGGGCTGCGGATGCAAGCCAACGAAAGCGCGTTCTACTTCCTGCAGAAACGCTCGCGACCTGAGATGGCGATCATTGAGCAGGTCAATTGGCAGGCGGGCTACGCCACCTGCAACCCCCGCGGCCTGCAACTCGGACATCGCCTCATCCGCATCGCGGGTAAGCGTCCAGGCTTCGATGCCACTTTCGATCTCGTCCTCTACGTCGCGGCGCCCGTTAGCAAATTTCAGCGATTCGTTCGCAGCCCAGTCCGGCCGCCCGATGAGGACGGCGAGCCTCTGCCACATGTCCTCGTCGGTCACGGCAACCAGGATCCAGTTGTCCTCACCCGCACAGCGGAAGCAGCCGTGCGGCACGAACTGCGGATGTCGATTACCGTATCTAACTGGCGGCGTACTGCAGATCGAATTGACAACGATCCACGGCGCAGCAAACGGCATCATGCATTCGATCTGCGCCAGGTCAATGAACTGCCCCTGCCCGGTAGCGCGGGCATGAATCAGCGCGACCAAAACTGCTGCGCAGCCGTTCAATCCGCCCACGGCGTCCCCAAATGCGATGTGGCTCATCACAGGTGTCTGGCCGGGGTTTCCGACCACGCTCGGCAACCCTGAGGCCTGTTCTAGGGTCGAGCCGTAGGCCCGGCAATTGCGATGCACGCTGTTCGTGCCAAAGGCTGACATTGACATCATGATGAGTCGAGGATTAATCGTCCTGAGCACATCGTAGCCGAGGCCAAGCTTCGGCAACACATCGACCGAATAGTTGTCGACAACAATATCGGCTTCCGCCAAAAGTCGTTTGGCAAGATCTAGACCTTGCGTGCGTTTCAAGTCGAGTGTGATGCCATACTTGTTGCGGTTCATCATGCAGAAGCGTATCGCTTTCTCGTACATCCGGCCGGCCACGAAACCAGCGGGCCGGTTAAGGCCGCGCCACCAATCTGGGTACTGGATCGCCTCGACCTTGATGACCTCGGCACCGAGATCAGCGAGCATGCGAGTGCACAGCGGACCCGCCCATCCCATCGAGAAATCGATGACGCGAATTCCTTGTAATGGCAACCCGCCGGCATCGACACTGCAAGACGACGCCGACGCAGCGCCAGTCTGGCGTCTTCGGCTGTTTGCGAAAGCCTGCTGCTCGCCAGGAGCCGGTACCCTTCCGCCCCGGTGCGGCGGCGTCAATGTCAACCGCTGCATGGATCCTGCCGTCAAGCCCACTTCTTCGCCAAGCAGGACGGGCACGATTGCGCCACGCTCCTTCTTTTCCGCATCCTGGAGCAGATCGGATATTTCGGGTACCGGGACGATTGGGATCTTGCGCTTTAGCCCTTCTGCAAACCACTGCTGCGCCGTCCGCGTCTTCAGCCTCGGGATAAACTGTCGCTCGATCCGCTCCATGTGTTGCAAACGATCTTCGTTGAGGATCAAAGCTGGATCATCACGCAATTCGAGCAGGTCGAGCATATCGCAGAAGGCGCGCCATTGTGCCGGCGCGACGGTAGTAACGCCGAGCCAACCTTTCTTGGTTGGATAAATGCCGATGGGGAAGTTCGGCCAGAAGCGGTTAATCCCAATCCGCCGCATCACGTCGCCGTGCTGAAACGCCTCGAACATGAGATACTCGCTGAGCGCGAGGCAGGCTTCAAATATGCTGAGTGACCACGACCGTCCTACCCGCGCTCGCGCAACCACCGAAGCGGCTGTGGCGATGAAGCCCCATAGTCCGGCAATAATGCCCGTCTGGAAATCCGGTGAGTACGATGGTGGGCCCTCGACCGGACCAGCTAGCTTGATGAGGCCAGCGAGCGCGCGGATCGTCGAATCGGTCGCAGCGAATCCCGCATAGGGCCCCGAGCGGCCAAACCAACTCGCTTCGAGGTAGACCAATCCGGAGTGCCGTTGCCGGATTGCACTAATATCAACGGACGGGCAATCGGCAGGATCAACGTCCCGTCCATCGACCAGAATGTCGCACGTCTCGATCAGTGCCGTCAGCCGTCGGACCGCATCGGCTCCGTCGCCGTCTATGACGATGCTTGATTTGTTGAAGTTTAGGAACGCGAACCAGGCACTCTGATCACCGGGCGTAAGTGGCGCGCTGCGCCGAAGTGGATCTCCAGTTGGTGGCTCGACTTTCTGAACGTCGGCGCCAAAATCGGCGAACAGGCGCGCGCAATAGCTGGTTGCGGCCGAGCTACCGATCTCGACGACCCGCAGATGCGAAAAAACTCCCATCGAAGACTCCATTCTTCTAATCAGTGGCTGTCCTTGCGCCGACACTCAACTAGTCCCGAACAGTTCTCGTCATGGGTATCGGCCGCTGTGCGATCACTTCCGCAAGTCTCAGACCGCAGTTAAGGTCGACACTGTTGCATTTGACTCTCAGTGTTGCATTTGACTCTCAGTGCTGATCTCCCCCGAGAATACGCCGCGAACGCACGGGTAAGTTAGCGCGCGGGCGCCGCTTGGCGACGTCGGACCGCACTGGACTAGAGAAATCTGGCGAGCAACTGTTTTCGGCGGCCTGTTCAGATAAACTAGATCATTGGTTACTTGGTCAACAGCTACCAAATCAGAGAGACCAGCGGGCGCAAGCATCGTCCGCAGCAGGAACGCCGGTGCATGCAGTCCATCCTATTCGGCTGCGCCGCACCATTAATTGACCCGTAGCGCGATGATCGATCGGAGGCAATGGTAATCCCTGTGGAGGATTGAGCGTCAGGTCGGGATGAGGTCGGGCGATCGGGCAGAACGGGACTTTGGACAATAGAAGCCAGTCATCTGGAACGTAAGCTTGTCACATTAGTGATGGGCTCGATTCTCTGTAGAGGAGAGCGCTTGTGGCGAATGCAGGTGGTAGAGGGCGGCTGATCGAGCCGTTGGTGCTGAGTCCGCGAGAGCGAGCATATTTTGAGGGGCAAGTTCGTCGTCATCGTGTAGCTCGGTCGCTATCTGAGCGGTGCCGTGCGATCTTGCGGTTTGCAGATGGCTTGCCAAGCAAGTCTGTGGCTGCCGAACTCCGCATCCATGACACACCCTTGGTAAGTGGCGCCGCCGATTCTTGAAGGATCATTGTGATGGTCTGCTTGACGAAGCTTGCCCTGGCCGCCCTCGAACCATCAACAACGATCAGGTTGCTGAGGTAATCGAGCGGACATTGCGTACGACGCCACCCGACGCGACGCACTGGTCGATCCGCTCGATGGCTGCGGAAACTGGCTTTTCTCACATCACGATCCGCCAGATGTGGACGGTGTTCGGCTTGCAGCCGCACCGTAGCGAAAGCCTCAAGCTGTCGAGCGATCCGCTGTTCGTCGATAAGGTGCGCGATATCGTAGGCCTTTACCTATCCCACCGAACCAGGCGCTTGTTCTCAGCATCGATGAGAAAAGCCGGATTCAGGCTCTCGATCGCGAGCAACCGGTCTTGCCAATGATGCCCGGTGTACCGGAACGTCGTACGCACAGCTACGTGGCATGGTACGACCAAGTCGTTTGCTGCACTCGATGTCGCTTTGGGGTTTATCATTGGCAAATGCTACAAGCGCCAAGGATTTTTTTCCGGCAAGCCTTCCGGCGGGTCAAGGAAGCACGCCGGCCGAGCAGCGGACCTGGCGTGACGGGTTCTACGCGGTCATCCAAGCGATGACGATCTCCCCTGCGGCAAGGCGAGCCGACGATCGAATGGATGTGCGTGCCGGCTAGCGTTAGCCGGTTAGCCGGGCCGGCTATTACCGGCATTGGGCAGCACCGCGCCGAAGCGACGAGCATGCGGGACGCGATCCAGCGGCTGGCGCTTGCTTATAGGCATTACGGCTATCGCCGGATCTCCGCGCAATTGCGCCGTGAGGGCTTTGCGGTGAACCACAAACGCGTGCTGCGGCCGGTGCGAGAAGATAATCTGCTGTCCTGCGGCAGCGGCCGTTTGTGCCCGTGACAACGGACTCGCGCCACCCGTGGCGGGTGATGTCGAACCTGGCCCGCGGCATGGTGCCTGATGGGGTGGACATCACCTACATCCGTCTGCAGGAGGAGTCCGCCTATCTCGCCATTGTGCTCGATGCCTTCAGTCGACGCGTGGTCGGCTGGGCCTTGGAGACGCACCCGGAGGCGCGTCTGGCGGTCGCCGCGCTCTCGATGGCGCTGGCGGCGCGCTAACCGAGGCCCGGTAGCCTGATCCACCACTCCGACCGCGGCATCCAATACGCCTGCAGCGACTACACCGAGCTCCTCCAGCAGCACTACATTACTCCCAGCATGAGCCGGGTCGGCAATCCCTACGACAATGCCAAAGCGGAGAGCTTCAAAGACCCTCAAGCAAGAGGAGGTCAACGGCCCAGCCTACCGAGATGCGCAGCATGCCAGAAATGCGATCGCCTTCATCGAGGAGGTGTACAATCGCCAGCGACTGCACTCGGCCCGGGCTTACAGCCGCCCGCCGAGTTCGAAGCAAATTTACCGCGATGCGGGGCTGCTGCGCTGCAGCCCCGCATCGCCGCCCTAACCCATCAACCCGCTCTGCCGCCTCTAGCGGCAGGCACCTGTCCCTGACAACCGATGCGAGTTTGCTAGGGACTGACGAATATTGACACCACAGCTCGGTTGAAATGTTTGCAGACGCGAGAGGCTCCCTCCCGCGACGGCACGGATTTACATCGTGGCTCGTCCTCACGCTTCGGCCACCGCGAGCGCAATTCAATGTGGACGCGATCGCGAGAGACGTTTGTGCTCACATGAAGGGTCAATGTCGCTCGCGCACAGAGCCCTCCTGGGCGACGGATGCCACCAGCGTGCCGTCGGATTTGAAGATCATTCCCCGCGTAAAACCACGGCCACGCTGTGCGCTCGGCGAATCGTGCGCGTAAAGCAGCCATTCGTCGGCGCGGAACGGGCGGTGAAACCACATTGCATGATCGAGGCTTGCGGTCATGATCTTCTTGTCGAACGGCGGGTGGCCATAGCGTGCCGTTACCGCATCCAGCAGAGAGCAATCGGAGGCATAGGCCAGCGCGCACATATGCAGCGCCGGATCATTGGGCAGCTTCGCAGCGATCTTGATCCAGATGTGAATGCGGCCGTCGTCGATTCTCTGACCAACATATCGGCCGACCTCGACCGGGCGCAACTCGATCGCATAGTAGCAACGGATGAATTCCGGCGTTTCGAAGGACGTCGGCGGCTTGGGCACCTCCATCGTGAGTTTTTCCGGCGGTGGCACATGGGTCATCTTGTCCTGGTGGTCGAGGGCGCCCTCTTCCTCGGCATGGAACGACACCATGACGGAGAAGATCGCATTGCCATGCTGGATCGCGCTGACTCGCCGTGTCGAATAGCTCTTGCCGTCGCGTAGCCGTTCGACTTGGTAGATGATCGGCACCTGTGGGTTGCCAGGCTGGATAAAACAGCCATGCAGCGAATGCGGCAGCCGGCCTTCCACTGTTCGAGATGCCGCGACCATCGCCTGCCCGATCACTTGGCCGCCGAATACACGTAGCGAACTGGTATTCGGGCTGTTGCCGCGAAACAGGTTCACTTCGATAGTTTCGAGGTCAAGGATGGCGAGTAGATCGATCAAGCTTTTGGACATTGACGTGCTTCTGGTTTTTCGGCCTCATTCCTGGGTATGGCACAGTCACGAACCCGAACGTTTCGATATTCCGGGATTAGCCTTAGCGGGCCCGGAATGGCGATATCGCCCCTTTGAGTCTTTGTTTCGTCGATCTTTCGCCGCTGCGGTCGCAGCCAAGCTCCAGTTGGTGGACGGCACTCAACAATGCTGCTGTGTCTTGCACGAAAACGAATCCTCAGCTGACTCCTTGCTCGGGACTCCAATCGTCATTTCGTGACGATCCTTTATCCTCAGCAACTAGCGTGCCATACGAATGCTATGCGAGCCTTGCTCGATGCGATACCAATCCTCCTGCTTCAGGTCGCGCCAAACCAGACGCTGCTGAGCCGCACATGAAAGGACAATGGTATCGCCCCCAACATTTGGCGACGGCGGGTTCTTCAGTGTCATCGCACTTGTGCTCACATGAAGGGTCAACGTCGCTCGCGCACAGAGCCCTCCTGGGCGACGGATGCCACCAGCGTGCCGTCGGATTTGAAGATCATTCCCCGCGTAAAACCACGGCCACGCTGTGCGCTCGGCGAATCGTGCGCGTAAAGCAGCCATTCGTCGGCGCGGAACGGGCGGTGAAACCACATTGCATGATCGAGGCTTGCCGATATCATGCGCCCGTCGAACAGCGTGCCGCCATAGCGTGCCATCACCACATCGAGCAACGAGAAATCCGACGCATAGGCCAGCGCGCACATATGCAGCGCCGGATCATTGGGCAACTTCGCAGCGGTCTTGATCCAGATGTGGATGCGGCCGTCATCGATTCTCTGACCAACATATCGGCCGACCTCGACCGGGCGCAACTCGATCGGCCGATCGGATTCGTAATAGCGGTGGATGATTTCCGGCATCTTGGGAAACTCTGGGTGCTTGGATAACGCCTCCATCGTGAGTTTTTCCGGCGGTGGCACATGGGTCATCTTGTCCTGGTGGTCGAGGGCGCCCTCTTCCTCGGCATGGAACGACACCATGACGGAGAAGATCGCATTGCCATGCTGGATCGCGCTGACTCGCCGTGTCGAATAGCTCTTGCCGTCGCGTAACCGTTCGACTTGGTAGATGATCGGCACCTGTGGGTTGCTGGGCTGGATAAAACAGCCATGCAGCGAATGCGGCAGCCGGCCTTCCACTGTTCGAGATGCCGCGACCATCGCCTGCCCGATCACTTGGCCGCCGAATACACGTAGCGAACTGGTATTCGGGCTGTTGCCGCGAAACAGGTTCACTTCGATAGTTTCGAGGTCAAGGATGGCGAGTAGATCGATCAAGCTTTTGGACATTGACGTGCTTCTGGTTTTTCGGCCTCATTCCTGGGTATGGCACAGTCACGAACCCGAACGTTTCGATATTCCGGGATTAGCCTTAGCGGGCCCGGAATGGCGATATCGCCCCTTTGAGTCTTTGTTTCGTCGATCTTTCGCCGCTGCGGTCGCAGCCAAGCTCCAGTTGGTGGACGGCACTCAACAATGCTGCTGTGTCTTGCACGAAAACGAATCCTCAGCTGACTCCTTGCTCGGGACTCCAATCGTCATTTCGTGACGATCCTTTATCCTCAGCAACTAGCGTGCCATACGAATGCTATGCGAGCCTTGCTCGATGCGATACCAATCCTCCTGCTTCAGGTCGCGCCAAACCAGACGCTGCTGAGCACGAGACCACACGCGTTCGTGATCCTTGTGCCGCGCAGTTTGCGCGCAACATGTCGCGTTGCAGGATCATTTGGTGAGTCCGGTGCTGCGAATTGACATCGCCCCGTCCTGCGCAACGTAGCGTTCGCAAGACGCTGGCCGACCGGACTGTCGTTTGGCAATGGCCATCGACTTTTGCTGTAGAGTTCGAGCCTCCGGTTCCGTGACATCCCCTTGCTGGTTTGACCGGGTCCGAGATCAAGTTGTTAGTGCAAACGCACCTATCGTCAGCATGTGATAGATAGAAAGCATTTATGTCCGGAGTCCGACACTGACAAGTCGTACTTCCAGCAACGCTTGCGCGTGACGCCTACGGCATCAAGAGCCGATTTGCCGGGTCTATAACCATAGGAATCCGCCAGAAAGATTGCGTCGAGAGCCGGTTCAATGAGTTGTTTGGCACTCAGGTATTCGGCGCGGCACAAACCACGTGGTTTGCGTCTTCGGGTCATTTCCATGCGGCCAAGGAGTTCAACTGTTCCTTGCGCACGATCCACAGAACCCACTCCGAGAATCGAACGATCTTCAGCGAATTGCTTCGCCCGTCCGTTGTCGCCTGTCGGTCGTCCCATGAATAAGGAACTCACCTGCAAGAGGCGGTTGATTTGCAGGATTATTCTACTTCTTCGGGCTCTTCGAAGCCCCCTTCTGTTTCGTACCAAGGGCCTATCACTGCAAGATCGACGATAAACCTAGCGTTTAATGGCAGATTTAGATTTGAGGCAGTATCCTCCATCAGCGAGATCGGGCACTCTTGAGGGTGCGGCGCTCGAGCAGCACGGCCAAATTCGACAAACCGACCTCCAAAAAGCAACGCATGGCCTTAAACGTCGAAAGCGCCTAATCGGTCGGATGAGCCATCGACACCACACCGGTATTGTCCCGGAAAATGTGCACTCAGTTGGTCACGGCATCGTTCCACGGAAGTTCTACATGATGATGCCATCTTGCCACTATAAGGTTGTTCGGGCGGAGCGGACATGGAGAAGCTTCAGCTTAGCACGCTCTGTCCGTTTTTGGCGACAGTAACTTTGCGCTGGTGAACCTTCGAACGAAATCGAACTGCCGTCCTTCCAGAGATCGACCGTAATGGTCTCACCAGGGAAGACCGGAGCAGAAAAGCGGGCGCGATGACGACGGTAGGCAGAGGATCGTAGTCAGCATACGTCTGCAACACGGCCCTGCAGGTCAGTCCATAGGTGCACATGCCGTGGAGTATGGGTTTGGAGAAACCGGCGCGACGAGCGAATTCCGGATCGCTATGCAACGGATTTCGATCACCGGGGATGTCCCGATCGGTGTTGAACTACGTCGGGCCGACGCTGCCGGAATGAATGTTACGCGGCCCTCGTGACGTGGGCAACGGGCTTGATCGTCATGCGATCGTAGTGAGCTTGAAGGGCCGCACGCAGAACCGACAATTGCTTATGCGCCTTCAATC
Source organism: Bradyrhizobium sp. USDA 4502 (assembly GCF_054063355.1). Classification (NCBI taxonomy): domain Bacteria; kingdom Pseudomonadati; phylum Pseudomonadota; class Alphaproteobacteria; order Hyphomicrobiales; family Nitrobacteraceae; genus Bradyrhizobium; species Bradyrhizobium sp. USDA 4502. The sequence continues at coordinate 375,253 of NZ_JBSSGF010000001.1, read as the reverse complement.
GTCGAAAGCCCTTGTTGGCCTCGATCATGCCGGCCGCGACCCATCGCAAGGCCATACCGGCATCCCGCCAGCGTTTGACGTTGCGCGTGACGCGGCGAATGGTGCCCATCATGTTCTCGGCGATGTTGGTACAGGCGAGCGATCGACGAAGTTCCTTCGGCAGCTTCAACCGGACGACAGTCAGGATTTCGTCGAGGCCTTCGAGGATGCTGGCCGCGACGCCGGGCCATTGCTGGTCGAGTCGACGCGCGAGATTGCGGATCAATTTTTCAGCCTTGTCGGCGTCATCGAGCTCCCAGGCCTGGCGCAGCACTCGACGGGTGGCCGCATGATGCTGTTTCGGCAGGCGTTCCATGATGTTGCGCGCCTTGTGGATCTGGCAGCGCTGGATCGCAGCGGCCGAACCGAAGGTGCGGCGGATCGCCTTCGACAACGCTTTCGCGCCGTCGGCGATGAACAGCCTTGGCACCGTCGGGGCGAGCCCGCGCGAGACCAGGTTGTCCAGCAGGGCCTGAACCGTTGCGGCATTCTCGGTCGCCCCTTCCACCAGAGCCAGCGGATGCTTGTTGCCTTCGCCGTCAACCCCGATCGCGGCGACCAGCACGAGATCGTCGCCGAGATGCAGCCCGTCGATTTGGACCACCAGAAGGTCGAGCGCGGACAGATCGGTAGCCATGAAGTCGGCCAGCCGCGCCGCCGACAGCGCTACGAACCTCCGCGAGGCCGCCGACTTCGAAACCCCCGATCCGGGCGGTGCCGGCACGTCACCCTCGGGCAGCCGGACAGCGCGGCCGAACCGGCGCGTCGACACATTGATCAGCATCAGGTTCATCGCCCAGCGACCGAGCCAATCCTCCTGCGCCGCCGTTTCCCAGCTCGGGATCGTGACCTCGCGGCCGTCCACGCCCCGGACCCGCGGACGCTCGACCTCGATCTTGCCGCCGTGGAAACCGATTCGTCCCCGCGTTCGGCCCCAACGGTGCGCCCGCCGCGCCGCGTCGCGACCGTGGCGCGGCCCGCAGGCCGCCGTGACATCCGCCTCCATCATCGTGCCGAGCGCCTCGATCCCTGCCGCAAGGCAGAACCGATCGAAGCTCGCTCGCACTTCCGCAAACGCGTCGTCCACAGCCCCGATCGCCGGCCAACCAGCCGGTGTGATATCTCTCGTCATGGCGTTGCTCTCCTTTGTGGAATCAGCACCCCGAGCCTACCGGCTCAAGGTGGGCAACGCCGACCTCTTCAGAAATTCAACAGAACCCGGGACATCCCCCGATCACCCGACAAACGGTAGATTAGCGCTTGGTCGGACTGGACCGGAATATCGACTGAGCTGTCAGGCGTTCGGCGGGGCATCCGGTGCAGCTCGGGCATTCCTTTCGATGGTCCACCAAAACCACCATCGCCTCTTGCAAAGAGAGAAGAAAGTATCGTGGCGATCTTATCACCGTCGCAATCCTTGACGACGATTTCGTTCTGAATTATCGCGCCTTTCGCTTTGCCCTTGTCGTACACGCGTGTCCGCGGTAACGCTGGCAGCGACAGGCATCGGTTTGTGAAACGTGATGTCGCGCTCGCCATCAACGAGCATGACGCGGTTGAGATTGATGACTCCAGGTCGCGCCCCCCATACATAGACCGAAGCAAAGGTCCGAACCACCTTCAGCGGCTTGGGTTTTGCAAATGCCTCGTTGACAAATTGCAGCTCTCTTTCGTTCAGAGGATCGGCCCCCATCCCGATGCCAAGCGCATATAGCATTACCTCGCGATTACTCCACGAATAAGGAACGGCTTCGGTTTTGAGCTTGAGCACCGTTGGATAGTCAATTGACATCGCGTCTTTCATTGCCGCTATAGCCGGATTATTGGGACTAAGTCCGATGTCTATATGTTTGCTCCTATAGCTTTGCTCGATCATGGCACCATGTTAAGCTCCAAATGCCAAACGTGGCGCGACTTTACGCACGAGTTTGACGGTAAGAACCGGCACACTAGTTCAAGAGAAGGAGCACACCTGCTTACAGATCTACGCGGACTTGATCCACAATCGGAGTAGTTGCGCCTCAAGCAAAGGTCGCGCCAGCGCCATTGACGCACATTAAGCGCCCGAGTGCCCACTGAGGCCTGTGATATTAAGATTTAACTCGGGCGACGCCTCACATCGAGTCGGCGTCCACCACGAAGACATGACCTGACAGCCGCATGCCAACATCCGACACAAGGAAGAGGATCATGGCGGCGATGTCGTTCGGTCGCACCGACGTGCCCATAGACGATGCCGCGAGCAAACGGGCGCGGACCTCTTCCGACTTGACTGCCTTCTGCGCCGCTGTCTCGGCGATCACGCGCTCCATACGATCGCCCTCGACGAAGCCGGGGCAGATGACGTTGACGCGGATCTTGGAGGGGCCCAACTCCTTCGCGAGGCTTTTGGTGAGGCCGATGACACCCCATTTCGAGGCATTGTAGGGCGAACGCCGCGCGTTTCCTTCTAGCCCTGCGGTCGAGGAGATGTTGACGATCGCCCCGCCGCCCGCCTTCCGCATAAGAGGGGCGGCTAGACGGGCGAGCAGGAAGTGGCTCGTCAGGTTGACCGCCAGCGTGCGGTTCCATGCCTCTAGTGACATGGATTCGGCGAGTCCGATGGGACCTGCAATACCCGCATTGTTGATGAGAATGTCGAGCCCCCCGAGCCGCTCGACCGCACCGGCGAAGAACTGCTCCGTATCGGCCGCATGGGCAAGATCACAAGAGACCGCGCCAATCGCGGGATGACATCGTCTCATTTCTGCAATCTTCGCCTCATCCACGCCGCACACTTCCACCCGAGCCCCCGTTCCCGCCAACGTCTCGGCAATAACGCGCCCGATGCCGGACGTCGCTGCGGAGACGATGGCTCGGCGGCCAGCAAGGGAGAGGGAAACAAACATGATGCTACTCCAAGTTACATTAGGTTCGGCGGAATCAGCTACTTTAAGTTGCACACCCCCGTTGTGAAGTTCTGCTCCTCGGGAAGGATTAGAAGCTTCCACACCAAAGCCGCTGGATCTTTGGATGATGCGCATCGAAGGTAAAAGACAGAATCTGAGCTGACCGAACCAGCCTGCGTGGCGGCGGCTTGCAAGTGTCCGTTCTGAGATCTCCCGAGACTCGAGCCCCGTTTCCCGGGCACGTTTTGTGGCGTCCGTCGCTTGCCGCCCGAGAGATCGCGCTGCGCCAATCGTAGCCAGGATAGGCCCCAGGAAGCGCTGCCGAACTGGAGCCGGCGACGCCCCGGCGGCGATTTCCGAGACCTTGGCCTGCCGGTCCAGCATGCGTGTGACGGAGTCGACCGTTGAGCAAGCGCGCCATCATCACGGGGAGATCGATCGTCGGAACGGGTCTCTCAATCGCACGGTGGCGGACGGCGGGTGCCCACGTAGGACGATGCGGTGCACACATTTTCGGTCAGGCCAGCATGATCGAGACTTCGTGTTCGAGAGCTTGATGATTTCGTTTTCGGCGGCGCCGTTCATCATATAGTCGAAGAACGTAGGAGACGTGCAATGGATTAAGTGCCCTTTCTTTACCCTGTCTCCTGCCCTGATGCGCTGATTATAGCCTACGGCAAATTAATGATTGTAAGGATCGAGACAACTACCCACTCTGGGGAGGAATGTTGTATTGGCTATGCAGAAGCGCTTTTGCGATAGCTGGGTCGTGGGACTGCTCGGCGCGCAAGCACGAAGTGTTGCTCCTTGGCAAGATATTGCTCCTTGGCAAGATCAACGAGGTGATCCACGAGCGCTATTGCAGAACGGAACCGAATCCTGAGCTGCGATCTTATCCTCGATCGGCAGGTCCGAGCGAACGGTGATTTCACACGCGCCGCTATCCGCTGGCGTCCTCGTAGACGCACGACTCGACTGAACAAGGTCGCGGGTCCGGGTGAAAAGGACGCACTAGGTGGTGTGGACTCTAAGGATTCCCTTTTAGGCGCAAATCAGATTCAAGGCTGCTTTTGGGGAGGCCGCCTTGGGTGTGATGGACCGCTTGGTATTGAGCGACGCGACATGGGAGCGGATGGCGCCGCTGATCATCGGCCGGCCTGACCAGAAGGGTTCGACCGGACGGGACAACCGGATGTTTGTGGAGGGCGTACTTTGGATCGTGCGCACTGGCTCTCCCTGGCGTGATCTTCCGGAGGTGTTTGGAGACTGGAACAGCGTGTTTCGGCGCTTCAGTCGATGGAGCATCAAGGGGGTCTGGTGGCGCATATTCGAAGCGATGTCCGGTGATCCGGACTTCGAGTATCTGATCGTCGACTCCACCATCGTCCGGGCGCACCAGCACGCCGCTGGGGCGAAAAAAGGGGGTCTGAAGATCAGGCGATCGGTCGCTCGCGCGGTGGCCTGAGCACCAAGATACATATGGCCGTTCGCGGCCTGGGATGTCCCGTACGGTTCAAGCTCACCGCAGGTCAGAAGAGCGACGTACCGCAAGCCGCCGAATTGATCGAGGGATTACCTGCCCAGGTCGTCATGGCGGATACGGCTTATGACGCCGATCACTTGCGCCAGGCGATCGCTGCCAAAGGCGCGCTCGCCGTCATCCCCAACAACCCGTCACGTGCGCTCAAATATCCGCTGGACAAGCATCTCTATGCCCAGCGTCATCTCGTCGAATGCTGCTTCTCAAAACTCAAGCAGTTCCGCCGCGTCGCAACCCGCTTCGAAAAGACCGCCCGAAATTACCTGGCCGTCGTTACTCTCGCAGCCATCGTCTTATGGATGCGATAAATGTCCACACCACCTAGTCGTCCGTGAAGAATGCGGATTGACTTGAGAAATAAGCAGAATTGGTCTTGATGTAGTATTCGATTTTGCAGGAAAGCGGGGTATTGGACCTCGCTTTCTTGCGTTTTAGGTTTTGCTTTTGGGTGATTCGTGATTCCCTGACAGCGTCGTCGACATTGGGGAATGCGATGAGCAAGCCGCGGGATGATCGCCAGAAAGACCTGTTGCTTCCGGCGCTTGATCAGATCATCGACATGGGTCATCCGCTGGTGCGGTTGGCAGCGCTGATCGACTGGAACATCCTGAATGAGCGCTTCAGTTCGGTGTGCCAAGCAGGGTCGGGACAGCCGGGCTTGCCGACGCGGCTAGTCGCCGGCCTGTTCATTTTGAAGCACATGCACAACCTGTCAGATGAGGTGCTGTGCGCTCGCTGGATCGAGAAGCCCTATTACCAATACTTCTGCGGCGAGCTGAGCTTCCGCCACCGTCTGCCGTTCGATCGATCGTCGATGACGCGCTGGCGGCAGCGGCTCGGCGAGGAGCAGTTCGTTGCGCTAATCCAGGAAAGTCTGTCGGTGGCGCACAAGACAGGCGCCCTCGGCCCGAAGGACCTGAAGCGCGTGGTGGTCGATACCACGGTGCAGCCCAAGGCGGTTGCGCATCCGACCGACGCGCGGCTCCTGCATCGAGCAATCATCAAGCTGGTCGGGCTCGCCAAGCGCAACCGTGTGCCGCTACGCCAGAGCTATCTGCGCCTGGCCAAGCGCGCCGCCATCATGACCGGCCGCTATACCCACGCCCACCAGTTCAAACGCGCCCGGCGGCAGCTCAAGTTCCTGCGGACACGGCTTGGCCGGATCATCCGCGACATCCGCCGCAAGATTGATGGCGATACGGTGCTGGAAGCTCGCTTCGGCCTTGCTCGGTTTAGCGCAGCAGGTGCGCAGCCAGGATCAGCATCAGCGCGGTCCGAAGGTCTATGCGTTACATGCTCCGGAGATTGAGTGCATCGGCAAGGGTAAAGCCCGCGCGCCCTACGAGTTCGGCTGCAAGGTCAGCATCGCCACCCCTGTGACGTCTCCGAAGGGCGGCCAGTTCGTGCTCCATGCCAAGGCGCTGCATGGCAATCCCTTCGATGGGCACACGCTCGGTCCCGTAATCGCCGACATGGAGAAGCTCACCGGGGTGGAGGCTCGCGGTATCCACGTCGACAAAGGATATCGCGGTCACAACCACCCGCATCGGTTCAGGGTCTGGATCTCGGGTCAGGTCCGCCGCGTCACAGCTTCCATCCGTCGCGAGATGAAGCGTCGCGCGGCTGTCGAGCCCGTCATCGGCCACGTCAAGGCCGAGCACCGCATGGACAGAAATTATCTCAAGGGACGCCTCGGCGACCGCATCAACGCTGTTCTCGCCGCTGCCGGCTATAACTTCGGCCTGCTGCTGCGATGGCTCGCAGAGCTCTTGCGTGTCATCATCCGAGCCTTCTTCGAGACCGTCCCGGCTCGAAACACCGCTTAAGCCGGGCGCCGGCGCCAGTTCTTCACGAACGACGCACTATCCGTCCTCGACCAGGGCCAGCCCTGAGGGCTGCTGCCAAATGACTCATCCGGACGCCGGTCCGGCCAAACATCAGATTGTTCCCTTATCCGACAAGCCGTCGCCGCCGGCGAGCGCGGTCCCCCGCGCCTTGGACATCATCGGCACGGCCTCGAGCTTGAAGCCGTCGAGGTTTTCCGACTGGCGTCCCTGTTCAGCGAGTTCGTGCTAATAGCGAGGAAGCGCCCGCCAATCTTCCTTATCGGACTGTCGGCGAAATGCTGATTGCGGGCAGCCTCAGTTCGAGGCGGCCATGCTCATGCGCAATCTTTGAACTCGGCGGCACCGATAAGGCATTCATAGGTGGCGAGCGGCGCCAGATGCACCACAATACTCGGCACCTGGGCTGGATTAATTACGAGCGCTGGACTTTGAAGGTGTCCACGGTAGTAGGTAAGACCAAAGATGACGGTTGATCAACCTCTCATGCGCGGGTTGGCTACCGCATGACCGTGGTTTCCTCTTGGGGCTGGCCTCGGTCTAGGGAGCGAGCCTCGGCAATGCCGGCTGATAACACGAGGATTCCCCACCGCGCCCTGCCTGTCAACCGGCGTTCAAATTGGCCCCCAACTTTCGCTTGACGGATGTAGCCCCGACTGTCGGCCGGTCCGAGGTTGCATCATTGCTCGCAGGATCGGAGGGACTGGGGACGTGGCGGAGTGCCCATCACACCAGCGGCGGCTCCAGTCCCGGAATCACCGGCCGTTGCCGCACCCTCAGCCGTGCGCGGGACGATCGTCTCGGTTGCTTTGCGTCTGAGGGATCGCAACAAGCGCTGCACGATGGTGTGCTGCGCCGGGCCGAACTGTTCGGGGCATTGTTCAGCGAGGCGACAGAGAATTGCCAGCGCGGTCAGACGAGGCTCGGCCGCCAGCCAGCGCTCGATATTGGTGAGGTGCGGATCGAGCATTGATGGCATTCTCATGCGCTTTTGTATGGCTTGCGCATGCGCCGATGGATGATGCGCTGCTCCCCTAGATGCACGTCATTGCCGAACCCCTTCGCGAACGCTGCTGCGGTCGTTGTCGGCGCCGGTGGGCTTGTTGCTGCCGCGAGCCTGCCCGATCGGGCGTCGACGCGCGTGCCGAGCTCAGCCTAGGCGTCTCTCATCTCGGCCAGCAGAGCCACGGGATCGAGCGTGCGATAAAGCTCTCGAAGACGCCGTTTGATGACCTTGCTCAGCCTCGGATGCGCCAGTGCTCGTTTATAGGGCGTGGCTGGAACATGATAGCGCTTGATCACCTTCGCGCCCTCGCGTCGCTTGTCCTTCAGCTTGAAGGACGGTTGGAAGAAGTTGGTGTGCAGCCGAGATGCAGCATACAAACGTTCAAGCACGCGCGTCGTCTCGACACCACCGAAGCGACCGTAACCCACGAGTCGTCGAACGACCGCGCCGTTCTTCTGCTCGACGAAAGCCTGATCATCTTCATTGTAGGCGCGCGAGCGTGTCACCTCGATCTTTGCGCGCGACACCAGGGCACTTACCACGTCGTTCATGAACGCGCTGTCATTGTCGGCGCCGCGAATGAGCCAGGGAAACAGGCTCTGTGCGCGCTCCGCCCTCGCTGCGTCACACCAACGGCATGCACTCGGTCCAACCAGTCGCGACGTCGACCATCGTCACGGTCTGAATGAACGAGCCAGCTACAGATGTGCCGCCATGGGCCACCACGTCGACCTCGCAAAACCCCGGCGGCGGATCGTGCCAGTCATTGAACGTCCGGATCGGCCCTTCACGGCGCACCGCCGAATAAACCCGACCCGCCGGCGTTCCTAGTCGCGAGCACGGTAGAGATAGGGGCTGAAGCAGATCGCTGCGATTGCTTTTCGGCGGGATATTGGTCCACGCGTCCTTCTTCATGGCAAGCTCTCTGATCGCATCGCCTCATCAAGAATGTTATCGGAGAACTGACCGTCAGGATTGGGGCGACGATACCGAATCGGATAGGTTTCGCCAATGGCAGGACAGATCAGCATGGGTGCACGGCACGAGCTCACGGCGGCGGTGGCAGCGCGCTATCGATCAGCAGGGCGCGCAGATAAGGGGCGCATTCTCGACGAGCTTTGCGCGGTGACCGGCTGGCATCGCAAGCACGCGGTTCGGGCGCTTGCCAGTCATGTCGCAATTTCGCCGAGGCCCGGCGGCAGCGAAGGCCGACCTATGGTGCCACAATCAGGGATGCGTTGGTGGCGCTGTGGAAGGCCTCGGATCGGATCTGCGGCAAGCGGCTGAAGGTAATGATTCCGACGTTGTTGACCGTTGTCACCGCGTATCGAAGTGTACGCAGGCTCAGGTCGAAAGCGCTGGCCGGACGATCTAAAGGCACAGATTGCCGCCGAAAGCCTTGCCGGGGGCGATTGTCACATATGTCGCCCGTCGACCATGGGTGCCGGCCTCAGCAGGTGCACGACTGGCGGCGCCGGGCGCGTTTGGGCCAGTTGATGCTGCCGGCTTCGGCGGACACGCTGTCGTTCGTGCCGGTTGTGTCGGAATCGGCGCTACCGGCGGCCGCAGAGCACGCCGGGTCGCCGGAAGCAGCCGTTGTGACGGTTGAGCTCCAGGGGGCACGAGTGGAGATGCGGGATACGCCTGAGATGCGGGATACGCCTGGCCTTGCTGTGTTGAGTGATGTATTCTTGGCGCTTCGACGGACCGTTCATGCTGATGCCGCTCGCGTGGCGAACGCAGCCTGGGGACTTCAGAAAAGGAGCGGAGGGCTTGGCGCTTTTGGCGAAGGAGACGCTGGGCCATGACCCGATCAAGGGCGTGGCGGTGGTGTTCCGTGCGAAGCGCGCCGACCGGGTGAAGATTGTCCTATGGGATGGCAGCGGCCTTGTGATGTATTGGAAGCGGGTCGATGGTTGCGGCTTCAAATGGCCTCCCATCGTGGCTGGCGTAATGTGGATGAATGCCGCGCAGCTGTCCTTGCTTCTGGCCGGCATGGATTGGACGCGGATGCACGCGCACCGAATCCTGCAGCCGAAAGCGCTTGCGTAAAGATACAAATCTTCGCTGCATCGAGGCGCGAAGCATGGCAGACTCGTGCTAATGAGTAATTTGCCTGATGAGCTGCCGAGCGATCCAGCCGAGTTGCGTGTCTTTACCGCGGCTCTTCTGGATCGCTGCGCCAGGCTCGAGCGGTGCTCAAGCTTGAGCGCAGTTCGGTCGATCCTTGGAAAAGCTTGACGCTGATCAGCTACAGCTTGTTCTGGAGGATATCGATCAGGCCGTCGCGGCTCTTGATGCAGCCGACGATCGTGCCAATCCCAAAAAATGCGAGAAGAGAGCTGCCGAGCGCAGCGCCAATCGCGGACAGTTGCCGGAGCATTTGCCACGCATCGTTGAAACACTGATGCCAACTGCAATTTGCTGCCCGTCCTGCGCAGGCGACTTTTTGAGATTGGTCACGATGAGAGCCAGAGGTTGGACGTCGTACCGGCGCAGTATCGCGCCATCGTCATCCGCCGACCCAAACTGGCCTGCCGCTCTGTCACGGCGTCGTCCTCCAGTACGCCGCTCCCGAGCGATTGATCAGAGGAGGATTGCCCACCGAGCGACTGGTCGCGCATGTGATCGACGCCAAGTATCATTGGCATTTGCCTCTCTACCGCCAGGCGCAGATGCCTGCCGACGCACGGAATAGCGCTGAACCGCTCCACGCTCGCCTTCTGGATCGGCAACAGGATCAAAACAATGTACGGTAAGACCACGCGTTCTTCCACACCCGGTTGGCAAAGCGCTACGACAGGCTCGCCGCCAACTACCTTGCCTTCGTTCAACTCGCGTCGGGCTATGGCTGCGCCTCAACGAGTCCGCATCCTAGTCCAGGATTAGACGCAGATATAGAAGCTCAAATCGGCTCGCAAACTCTGCAGCCGGTAGCCGATTGCTCGCCCACTCCGCCTAACAGGGTCTCTTTGCCGCTTACCCTGAAGTCAATGTGCGACCGCGAACGCTTTGGCGAATGAGCTGCAATTGATAGGCCGGACCTACTCAAACTCAGCCGGTCTGCGCAGTACTGGAAAAGCGCTCAATTTTCCGAGATGGATGACGCGCCTACTGGCATGCGCGTAGCTCTGACTTGAGAGAATACTACCAGCACTGGCAGGTTCATTGTTCACTGCTTTTAGGTAAGTGCTGCAGCCGTTCTGGAACACACGCCCATTCCGTTCGCTTCTGCACAGCTTGCGCGCTGGAGAAGCATTCGTCAACGCTTGCAAGGAGACAACCACGGGCGGACTTGATTAGCAGGCCACGTAAAATGCAGTCTCCGAAGCCTTCGAAACAAACATCTATTCGGTCTCACGTTTCCGGTTCAGTCGAGCGTTCCGGCTCTACAGGTTAGCGGAGGGCAGTTGAAGCGTCAGTGACTTCCGGTGCTGGCTGACCATCAGAACAAAGCAGTAACTACTGAGTCTCTAGCATCGATGGGCGCTGGGGTTTGATTTGCCAAATGACAGGAATCCTAAAACTCCGACACGCAAAGCACTTGAGAAAGATTGATTGTCGAATCAGCGACCATTGATCGGGTGGGATGCGTGTACCCGCGGTCAATCATGAGACGCTAAATAATTCTGGAATGTTTAGTCGAAGCACCGAAACTGACAATGAGCGCGTGATCTGATCCCAAGGAAGGAAATACCATGGCCTACGAGACCATTAAATATGAGGTTGCCGAGCAGATCCTCACCATCACCTTGAACCGGCCGGAAAAGCTCAATGCTTGTACTGTCCTCATGGAACGCGAATTGATCGACGCCTTCGGTCGCGCCGATAAGGATGACGACGTCCGCGCCATCATCGTAACTGGCGAAGGCCGCGCATTTTGCGCCGGCGCCGATCTTTCGCGGGGAGCCGATACTTTTGATACCGACGCGAAGATCGGCCAGGTGAAACGACTGCCCAATGGCAGGGTGGATTACAGCGATCTGAGCGTCAGCGAGAGCGGCGGTCACCTCACATTGCGGATATTCAAATGCCTAAAGCCCATTATCGCCGCCGTGAACGGGCCGGCTGTCGGCATGGGAGTGACCATGCAACTCGCGATGGACATCCGCATTGCGTCTGAAGCCGCGCTCTTCGGTTTTGTATTCTCTCAGCGTGGCATTGTGCCGGAGGAAGCCTCAAGCTGGTTCTTGCCCCGCATCGTAGGGATCGCGCAAGCACTCGAGTGGTGCTACACGGGCCGCATCTTTCCGGCGCTAGAGGCGCTTGCGGGAAGGCTAGTCAGCAAAGTCGTACCGCCTAATCAATTGTTGCCGACGGCTCGCACTCTGGCGCGCGATATCGTCGAGAAGGCGGCCCCGGTGTCGAATGCGCTGATCCGGCAGATGATGTGGCGCATGCTCGGCGCTGACGATCCCATGGAAGCCCACAAGATAGACAGCCGCAGCTTTTATACGCGCGGACGTTCCGTCGACGCCAAGGAGGGCGTGATGGCGTTCCTGGAGAAACGGCCTGCGGTGTTCAAGAACAAAGTGTCCGTCGACATGCCGGATTTTTTTCCGTGGTGGACGGAACGGGAGTATAAATAATCATTTAACCCTTTATACGAAGCCCGGAACCATACCGTGTCTCCTTGAGGCTGGTGTGTACGAGGTGAAAGTCAGTCAATCCCCTGTGCAGTGACGCGGAGCGCAACCTCATTGTTGGAGCGTGATGCCGTGAGGAATCAGAGCGCGCGTAGTGCCGAGCCCTGAACCTCGTCCGAATTGATTGACAGCTGGGTAGGTTTCAAGAGCCGGGAGGCGTCGGATGGAACGATGTGAACGCGAAGAAAGTGCCTTGGCGTAAGACCGATGTCAGCTATGCGCGTCGTTGCGCCAGCTTCATTCCTATTGCCTGTCGCGCGGCAGCTTCCGACCTGATGCCGGAGTGCGCATCCCTGCGCGACTAGAGCGGTTTCCAGTTGAGGTGAATCGGAACAGTCAAAGGGGATTCCCACGGGCACGCAAATCAGATTCGGTGTTGCCCGCGACAACATGCGGGGCATGCGATGGCGAAGGGATACTCCAAGGACCTCAGGGTGCGTGCGGTTGAGCTTGTTGAGTCCGGCGAAAGCGCACGTGAGGCTGCGCGCATTCTCAATCTCGGCGCTTCGACTACGATCCGATGGATGGATCGTTGGAGGAAGACCGGAAACGTTGAGGCCAAGCCCGGCACCGGGCACAGCCGCTCGCCGTTGGAGCAGCACAAGCAGTGGCTGATCGAGCTGATCGCCGCGGAGCCGGACCTGACGCTCGAGGAGATCCGCGCGCGTCTGCGCTCTCAGAGAAAGCAAAAGGCCGGCATCGGTTCGATCTGGCGTTTCTTCGACCGTCACAGCATCACCTTCAAAAAAAAACACTGCACGCCGCCGAGCAGGATCGACCTGACGTCGCTGCCGAGCGTGCCGCGCTGAAAGCCGAGCAGCCCAAGCTGCGTGCACCGCGCCTCATCTTTATCGACGAGACTGCGGTCACGACGAAGATGGTCCGGCACTATGGGCGCTCTCCTCGCGGTGAGCGCCTCGTCTCTGGCGTGCCCCATGGTCACTGGAAGACGCTGACGCTTGTCGCCGCGCTGCGCATCGATGGCCTCACGGCGCCCTATGTCATCGACGGTGCAATGGATGGGCCCTCGTTCCTGGCTTATGTCGAGCAAGTCCTGGCGCCGACCTTGCGCAAGGGCGACATCGTCTTCATGGACAACTTGCGCACTCACAAGATCGCCGGTGTCCGCGAGGCGATCGAGGCTGTCGGCGCCCGCGTGCGTTATCTGCCGGCCTACTCGCCCGACCTCAATCCAATCGAACAGGCCTTCTCCCGGTTGAAAGCTGCGCTGCGCAAAGGCGCCACCCGCACGGTCCAAGCCCTGCTCAAACTCATCGGCAAACTCGTCAAGTCGTTTGCGCCGCAGATGTGTGCCAACTACTTTAGGCATGCTGGATACACCAGATGATCCACATCATGTGGAAAATGCTCCTATCTGCGCCAACGTGAGCGGCTTGGTAATATGCCGGCGTCCATATATCCACCATATGGAGAACGCTATGTCGTCTCGGTATCGCCCGCACAATCGGCAGGCTCCATTCTGATCGCGGCCAATACGCCTCAGCGGATCAGCGAGCTGGCGCAATAACGCTTTGCCAAGTCGTGCCCCGGGGAGAGCCTGGCACCCACGCCGGGATCTGGCGCTGCGCTATGCCGAAGGCTCCGCACCGGTTCCCGCCGCTCCCACACCCGCACAACCGGGCAAATCCAAACGACCGGCGAGAACTCAGGACTGGAAGTGTGGGCAAGGTCAACGCCGCCACGCAATCCCAAGCTGCCAAACCACTCCGATCTCCGGACAGCGCTTGCTCCATGCGGCGTCGAATTTCTCAAGGCGTGTGAGCGCGATATCGGCGTTCTCGCCGCATTAGATTGCCCTGATGTCCCGCAGGATCGCCTCGCGCCTTCCAGGACACGAAAACCAGTTGTTCCTGATTATTGGCGCACGATGCGGGTTTGAACGATCGTCTGCCGGACCGTCGAGGCATGCAACGGGCATCGCCAGATTGCCCCAATCGCAATCACATTGCTACAACAACGTAATTGTTCTCAACCGAAACGCTAAAAGTCTCTGCAACAAAGGGCCCTTTGCTAAGCTCAGAGCCAGATTGAACTTTGACTTCGAAGGCCTTTGTCTTCACTGACTCCGGGCTGCAATATGATTGACCTGAGCGAATATCAAACTCCCAACCATGCCATGGACATTTGATGATTTCGCCAAGGCGCGAATATTTAAAGCAGTTTGGCGCGTCCGATTGAAGCAAGCCTGTAAGTAATCCATGACTTAGGCGCGCTCCCGAGTGAGGACATCGGTCAAGCAGTGCGAAAAACTGCCCATCTAAATTGAAAACAACAATCGGGCGGCCCCGCACAGTTGTCGCGAACCGGCCACCGCTCGGAATATCTGTTACGACCGCGACGACATGCTTAGCCATCACGCGGCTCCAGCCCGTACACCTTGGCTGCATTTGCAAAGTAGATTCGGTGACGCTCTGCTTCTGAGAGGGCGCACTTGAAAGCTTGACTAGGATCGTCCCAATCCCAGTGTGGATAATCCGACGCGAACAGAAACCGATCCTCACCAAACCAGGATATCACGTCATGGATATCATTCACCCTCTCGGGCTCGTCCATGGGCTGAGTTGTCAGGTAGACGGCCCGCTTCACGTATTCTGAGGGGAGCATCTTAAGATGTGGTACTTCATCTCGCATGCGGATCCATTGACGATCCGCGCGCCAACACCAAGCGTTGATCCACGCGAATCCACCTTCAACGAGCACCACTTTCAGTGTTGGAAAGCGCTCAAAAACGCCCTCGAATACGAAGCTGGTTAGAAGCTCGCGGAGTTCGAAGGTAGTCCAGTGCTGAAATTCTTGATAGAAGGAAGGCCATCCCGCTCCGCCGGCCGCGTCTCCACTATTGTGAAATCCCAAGGGCAAACCAAGTCGCACAGCCGCTTCGTAGATCGGCCAGTAGCGTCTGCGGCCGAGTGGCTCTGTGACGCCACTGGAGAGGGAGAGCTGAACGAAGTCGCTGTTGCCAGCCCAACGCTCAAGCTCCGCAACTGAACCTTGGGGATCCTCGCCATTAACAAGCAAGCTCCCCTTTAGCCGTCGATCCTTTCGCGTCCATTCATTGTGTTGCCAGTCGTTGGCGGCACTGCACAGCGCCGTTCCGAAATCCATGTTCGTGTCCTTCATTCCCCATGGATGCAACAGAAACAGGATGCCATATTCGACCCCGCAGGGATCCAGATACTGCTCTTGCATGAACGACAGTGAAGATCCCGGTACGCCGCCATCCGGCGGCCAAGCGTCTCGCATGGAAAAGGCTGGCGTCGCTTTCGGGTATCTAGGTGCGTCAACCCAAGGTTGGCGATAACGCATTCCGAAATTATCGAGATGCGTTTTCCATTGCTGGCTCAGGTAAGGGTGCAAATCCTTGTGTGACCGTAACCGCGGGTGGATATCGCAATCGATAATCTTTTGCCGGGTCTTTCTGGTGGATTGGAATGCGCCCCGCTCGAGTGGCTTATTCATCGCTGGAGCTCCCGCAGACGAGGATAGGTCTTCAAGGGATTGTCGACGCAGATTTTCTGAGCCAAGCTGGCCGAGATGCCTCCCGGCAACGCTCGGATACCATCGAAGTGATAGTGTGGGTAATCGGTGGAAAAGAGAATCATCTCATCAGAGTGGAATTGGTCGAATACTCGTTCCAAGACACCGAGCGCTAGTGGCGCATCGGTCGGCTGGAGCGTAAAACGAAAATTATCGCGAATAATATCGGCCGGCGACTTGTCGACCCATGGCGTCTCAAAGCGGAGCCCCCGCCAATATTTCTGAGCGCGCCACATGAAATTCGGGAGCCAGAGAAAGCCCGCTTCAGAACAGACGAAGCGCAGCTCCGGAAATTTCGTAAATACGCCGTGAGCAATGATGCTCAGTATTTGTGATTGAAAAATATTGGGATGATCGACGTATTCGGCAACGAAATATGATTGCCACCCAAGAGACGATGGCGCGTGTCTATAGTTGCTACCGCAATGAATCCCGATCGGCAATTTATGCTTGTGTGCCGCCTCATAGATTGGCCAATAGAATTGTTTTCCAAGGGGCAATTCCGTAGCGGCAAGCATTAGAACTTGGACAAAACGACCATTCGGAGCAAGCCTTTCGATCTCTTGAGCGGCCGCGCTAGGATTCTGAGGCGTAACGACAATGGAAGCATGCAGACGCTTGTCATACAGCAGCCACTCTTTTGCAATCCACTCATTTAGAGCTCTGGCAAATGCAACTGCCATTCCTTCATCGTGGATGGCTTGAACTCCATACAGCGGATTCAATATTGCCGCTCGCGTCTCAAATGGTGCAACTCCATGCTTGATCAGGTCTTCGGGCCGTGAGCCCGCCCGTCTATCTGGGGGGCGCCAGTCTGGCCTGCATAATGCTGGAACGCTGGGAGGAAAGCTGCAGCTGTCTAGGTTAGTGCTGTCCATTCCGCGCTCGACGACCTGCCTCTTCCAATGCTCGTCCATGTACGGAAGGAGCGAGCTCAGGTTCGGTACCGTAGGGTGAATGTCGCAGTCTATGCAACCCACATCCGGCACATCCTGCCCGTCTGAAAAAGTCGCGATATAATCGATGCATTCCGATTCCATTTGGCCACCAGCGCTCGTATTGAACGGTTTCGTACTTGATAGGTTTACGGAACAAAGATCTCGAGCCGGTCACCTCGGACGCGAGTTTTGAAAGCCCTTAGATTGCAGGTAACAGGATCGCCGAGAGCGCACCCCGTCCTCACGTCGAACTGGCCCGCATGTAAGGGACATTCAATAATGTTTCCCTCTAACCATCCATCGGTTAAGATCGCAAACGCATGCGTACAGACGTTTTCTGTGGCGAAGAACTGGCCTTCGATGTTGTAGATTGCGATCCGCAGATCGCCCACAGCGACCGCGGCCATATCACCGGGCGCCAAGTCCGCGATAGTCAAAACTGCTGCCCACCTGCCGGCCGGCTCCTCCGCCACCGACATTTCCGAAAGCTGCGAGCTTCTCGACGGAACCGAACTCATATTCATCCGATCTGTGTCACGCGTCTAGTACAATCTAATGGAGCTTCGAAGGCTAAAGGCTGCGAATACCAATTCATGATTGCAGGAATTCTGCAGAATGGGCGATGTCCTACACCGATTTTGATTGGCTGGCCGACCGCCTCCACATTGATCGCCAGCGCCTGCACGTTGCCCGCAATTTCCATCCTGCAGCTTGCGTCATTCATCGCCAAGACCTTGCGATGGAGCTGGTCGTTCTCGCCGATGGACTGCGCAACCTAGGCATTCTGCGGCCGCTCGTACAGCTCGGCGAGCTGCTGCACCCGACGCGCTGCTGGCGCTTACCATAGGCGCCAAGCCGGACCGCCCGCTTGATTCTGGCCTCGATCTCGGTCTTGCCTAGCGCGCTGGGAAGGTGAGGTTATATGCGCAAAGAGCGCGTAATTTTGGAACACCGTGCCAATGTCACGCTAGTCGGGGGCTTTGCACAAGTGACGAAATGATCCTCTTTTCCGGAAATTCGCGAGAGAGGATCATGGCGGAGCGACAGATCGGCGCTTTACTGATGGCTTGGTGAGTGACGCAGGGCGTGCCATCGCCGCGCTGCAGCAGGTTGTCGGACTGGTCGACTGGGGTGCCGTGGATAGTCTGCTGAGCGACTTGCGTAGCGGCTCGATGGGAGCTCCCGCTACCCCTCGCTGGCGCTGTTCATGGCGCTGTTGCTGCAGCAATGGAATGGACTGTCAGACTCTAGAGGCCTTAGTTGACCGACTGTCGTTCAGGCTTTCCAGGGCTTCTCCCTCAGCGATCCGGTACCGGATCATCGACATTGTGGCACTTCCGCGAGCAGTAGCGGATCGGCAGAACGGGCATTTGCGTTCATCACCGCGCATCGCGAAGTCCGGATTTGTCCTAAAGCGCGCCATGCTGATTGACGCTGATCCGTTCCTCTGCCAAGCATTCCGCCGCCTCCAGATGTCGACGGCAGGCCTGGAAGCAACCTAGCCCGCTGGAAGCACCTTAGCCCGGATTTCTCACGCCATTTGATCGAGTGCTGCGGCAAGTTGACGTCGGCGATACCACAACTGGCGCCGGGGCATAACTTCTCGCCCGCTGCGGCGGGTTGGCCGGGTTGTTCGGGGATCATAAGACTCTCCTGTGGGCCGAGGGTTCAGAGAGCCGCACCGTCGAGCGCGGCCCATGCGGAGCGAAAGACGTCGGTATAGGGAAACGCCGATGCCATCGAGAACTTGATCCGGCGGACGGCGATGCGGACATAGGCGCCGATTTTGAACAGCTTTAGGCGGATGGTGCCGCATGTGGCGTCGGCGAAGCGGGTCGTGGCAAGGGCGGTGCGGCGCAGCGCGCTGATCAGGACATAGGCCATTGAGGACAGCCAAAGCCGCAACTGGTTGGCGCGCATGGTGCGGGTGGAGGTCCTGGCGAACAGATCGAGCTGACATTCCTTGATGCGATTTTCCATCTCGCCGCGGGCGCAATAGAGCTTCTCGTAGAGCGCGCGGGCCTGATGCTGGTCGGCCTGCAAGCGAGGTGACGACGAAGTGCCGATTGGCCCGGGCTTCCAACATGGCCAGGTCGATCGCCGACCTGATAGATTTCTTCTTGCACCGGGGCTTTGTCGCGCTATCACTCTCGGCGACGGACGGGATCATCCACTCGGCCTTGCCGACGACGCGACGATGCCGGCTCCAGCTCTTGCGCGTTCTGTATTGGAAGTCCTTGAAGCGCTGGGCTGGCCTACCGCTCTGGCGGTTTTCCTCGGCGGCCTCGGGCGAGCTCGGCCACGATCTCGGCAATCCGCCTGCTATTCTTGGCCAAGTCGAGTGACATCGTTCTGTTCGCACCATGAACCCCGAATCCGCCCGCAGCAGAATGCGTACCTTGGGCAAGCCCGCGGATCTGCGCAAACACCCTCTTCAACCGAGCCCGCGCTAGCGTCGATATTGGACCGGCGCAGCTTGGCGCAAAGAAGGCGCCGCCCGCAAAAAATATACAGCGGCAGGTAACAATAAGACTTGTAGTAGCCATGAAAGAAGCGCCCTTCCTGCTCACAATGCAACGGATCATCGGTGGCATTCGAGGTCGAGGGTGACCTGGCGGGGCGCGTCCGATGCACATCGAGAAACAGATCGACGAATAGCCGGTCTACCGCCGCCGCATCATAGCTGATCTTGTGATAGCGCGATGGTTCCGGCTTCGACAATTCCAGCCGGTGCAACGTCGACTTGCCGGCTACTGCGGCGCAGTCCGCGCGCCGCCCCTCAAGCTTCCCCGCCTGCACCGCCATCAATGGATCGTGGCGCCGCGTCCAGACGCTCGTTCTCACGGACATCGCCACCGGCTGGACGGAATGCGCGCCACTTGTGGTGCGCGAACAGAGGTTGTTGAGCACGGTTCTGACCGAACTTCGTAAATGGCGCGTTCCTGGCTCTGGACACCGACAACGACTCTGTGTTCATGAAGACCTTGAAGGTGTATTGCGAACAGGCTGGTATCGTCTTCACGCGCTGTCGCCCCGATCACAAGAACGACCAGGCCTTTGTCGAGCAGAAGAACGGCGCGGTGATCCGACGAATGGTCGGCCACCGTCGATTCGAGGGGCTCGAAGCGGCTGCTGTGCTGGCTCGGCTTTACCGTTCGGCCCACTTGTTCGTGAACTGTTTCCAGCCGTCGTTTAAATTGATACGAAAGGAGCGCGACGGAGCGCGGGTTCACAAACGTACAGTCCCCCGCGACCCCGCATCAGCGGCTGGTTGCCGAAGCAAGAACACCTGATGCCGTCTGTGCCCACCTCGCCGGCCCGGATCCGGTGCGCTTTACTGCGCGATATCCAAGCCGCGCAGTTGGCCAGTCTCACCGACGCCGCCTAGTAGCCATCCAACTGCGGCGCCGTCGATTGAACAGTTCTTGTCGAGCTTGCGAATAGCATGGAAAGAAGGAGCGGGACGCCCGACCGACAGGCCAATTGCGAAGCCGAAGCGTGAGCGACGACGCCCTGATCCGCTCGTCAAGGCTGCGCCACAGTTGCGCGAATGGTTCGAGGCCGAGCCGTGGCGAACCGGCAGCGCACTCCTCCAAGCGTCAGGCAGAATGCCCCGGGGTCTACCCGAGCAAAGTACTCCCAACTCTTCACGTCGTCTCAAATCGTGGCGCAGCGAGCAAGCAAGCGCACTGTTGTTTAGATCCCGGAAAAACGCAGCACAAACCGACGTGATCGACACATCACCGGAATGCCCGCCGCTGCTTGACGAAGGAACGGCGGTGTGAAGTAGACCGGTGATCGACTGTGCTCAAGGCCTGGCGCGTTGCGCCACTGCCGTCGGCGGCTGTCGGCCTTGACGACGCCCGATCACCGGTCTGTTGGCTTTGCAAGCGCTCGCTCGAGGACCGAGCGCGACATCCGCGCGACCGGCTTCCTTCGCTCCCTGACTAGGGAGCAACATAGATGAGGCAACAACAGGTCTATCGGGAACATCGCTACACGCGGCAATACGCGCTTCCATCCTGTTTGCCGCGCGGCACGATAAAGCCTACGTACCCAGATTCGTCGGGAGAGACTAAGAAAGCTCGGCAGTCACGACGGGATCGCGCGGCGAGGCAATCGCTGGCATCAGACGCATCGATGGATGGTTCGCCGTAACAAGCTCATCTCCCGCGTCCGTGCGCCAATAGAGCCGATATTCGCGTACTGAAGAATAGTTATCGCTTCGCCCGCCCTCGCTATCGGGGTCTCGCCCGCAATGCAACAGCATCTAGCTCGCGCTTGCCGCTATGATTCTCAAGCGGTGGCCCATCCTCATATGGGGATTTGTGAGTCAAGCCTCTTCGAGAAGTCCGGGTTGGGGGTTGACGGCAAGAGGGTGGCGCGCGGAGCCATGCGTAGCGCAGCGCGACGACCGGGCAACGAACAGGGATTGGCTTCCGAAGATTGCTGCAGTTCACTGCATCACCTCATATCCGGTCGGATTGTTTGATCCGTACCCACCTTCCGCATGCTTGCGGCGAGGAAGCTTAGCGAGGATGAGACCCATCTACGAAACGGCGGTTGAAGCCCTAGGATGGCACGGTCATCATCCATCCCGCACGGAGCGCGGCGGAGCCGCGGCGCGTGGTGGACGTGGTTGGTTTTATCCTTGATCATTGCCTGCTCGGGAACGAGGCCGGTGGTGAGGTAGCGCCACAACGCCACGATCAGCTTGCGCGCCAGCGCGACGATGGCGATGCGTTTGGCGCGCTTGCCGGCGTCGGCGGTGCGGGTGCGAAACCAGCGACTGAGCGCGCTGTCGCCCTGGTGGCGAAGCCAGAGCCAGGCCAGGTTCGATCGCCTTGTGGCGGGCGCGCTGATTGCCGGCCTTGCTGATGCCTTGCTCGCGATCGGTGCCGCCGCTCTTCCAGGGACTGGGCGTCAAGCCGCAATAGCTGGCGACCTCGCGGCGGTTGCGGAAGTCCTTGTTGAACAGCTCGTTCACCAGCGTTGCCGTGAACGCCGGGCCGAGCGCCTTGAGCCGCTGCAATTGATCCCGTCGCTCGACCATCGGCGTCGGAACCGCCGGAGAAGTGTCCGCAGCCTGGGTCTGCTCCAGCGCCGCGAGTTGCTCACACACCAGCATCAGCCGGGCGTGCTCGCGCTTGATCTCGGCCAGAAGATGCGGCGGCAGCGCCTCGCCCTTCCAGTCGCGCTGCCGCTCGCCAGGCCAGCCAGTCGCGCCGCCGCGGATTGCCGACCGCCATCCCCCGAAGACGCAGCAACGCCTTGATCCGGTTGCTGTGGGCGGTCTGCTCGGTGACCAGCCGGTCGCGTTCGCGGCTGGCGCGCCGGGCATCCTCCGCTTCCACGCGCGGCACCCGCACGATCCGGACCACCCGCGGCTCACCCCGCAAATAGGCCATCAGGGTGCGCAGCAATAGCTCGCCGTCGATCCGGTCCGTCTTTGCTCGCCGTGCCCGCTGCTCCACCGCAATGCTCGCGGGGTCGAACAGGAAGTTCAAAATCCCGGCCGCCTCCAGCAGCCGGTGCAGCCAAAAGCCGTCATAGCCGGCTTCATAGCAGCTCACCACACGCGGCGCCGATCCGAGCTTCTCCGCCACCCGGGCGCGGCTCCGTTCGATCAAAGCCAGCAGTTCGGCGTGATCGCCTCCTTGCAGCTTGTGGCGCGACATCCGATCCCAGCCCGGGCTGTGCAGCGTCACAAGCCACGTCTTCTGACTGAGTTCGATCGCAACAAAAATTGTACCACAATGGCTGGCGGTGGGCGTGCCTGTGGTCGATGCTTGCATCTGACTTCTCCGATGGTTCGAGTGTACAAACCCAAACCTATCGGAAAGGCCACGCTCACCGCCCCATGGAATCTACACCCAGCCTGACGCCGAGAGCCGCCAGGCACACCCGCCGGCCCATCGTCGATTCGATCACCACGCCTCCAACTTTTGCAAAGCTCTCGCTAGCTAATGCGGGGTATGTCGCCGAACATCTCGCCAACGACGATGTCGTGACCTAAGGACGCTAGCCAACAATGACAGCCTTGGTCCCGATAGATCCTGAGAGTCTGACTCATAAATCACCCAACCTTAGCTGCAGCCGCGAGTCTGCGGGTCAGGAGCCTGATGTGTGCAATCAGCAGCCAGGCAGCTTCGGTTGCCACCGTCGCCTCGAAGTCCTTGGCGAGGCGGCGGCATCTGCCGAACCAAGCGAATGTGCGTTCAACCACCCACCGCCTCGGCAGAAGCTGGAAGCCTTTGACGCCTTGAGGCCGCTCGACGATCTCGACAGTCCATGGACCGCAGTCTGAGAGCGCGTCGAGGAGTTGATTTCCGCGGTAGATCCGGTCGGCAAAGACGTGGCGCAGCCGGGGGAAGTTCATCCGCACGTTCTTCAGCAGCGGTACGGCGCCATGGCAGTCCTGAACGTTGGCCGGATGAACATGAACCCCAAGGAGGAGGCCATTGGTATCCGTCACGATATGCCGCTTGCGGCCGTAGATGCGCTTGCCTGCATCGTAGCCGCGCGGTCCGCCAGCTTGCGTGGTTGGCGCACTTTGACTGTCGATCACGGCTGCCGTCGGCTTCGGTGTCCGTCCAAGCTTTTTTCGCGCCCGTCGGACAAGCACGCTGACAATCCTCTGCCACCGGCCTGTATCCCGCCATCTATAAAAATAGCCCTGCACCGTCGAATAGGGCGGGAACTCCTGCGGCAACGCCCGCCACTGGCAGCCGGTCGAAACGATATAGAGGATCGCTTCGATCACACGACGCAGCTCCGTCTTACGCGGCCGGCCGCGCCGGTTCGCTCGCGGCAACAGGCGTCTGATCACCGCCCACTCCGCATCGGTCATATCGCTTGCATAACGCAGATCGTCCCGCCGATATTGCTCCCGAGTGATCTTGGTCCAGGGCATCGTGCTCTCCCTCGAATCTTTGCAAATCCGATGGAATCACACCCCACTGAGATCACTCACCCATTTTTCAGTCAGGCTCTGAGGTCTGTCGCACGATCTGCGACGGTCTAGCGCTGCTTCCACTTTGCGACAGTCTTCTGGTTGATCCCGTAGCGCTTGGCGAGTGCTCTCAGGCTCTCTTGACTATTTTGTATTGCTCGACGGACTGCCTCCGTCGTGGTGGCGCAGCCGTGTAAAGCCTGTCCCATAGCGCATCCTTCGAATCGTGCGACAAGAATGCACCATCAAAACTTGGGACTGTTGAAGAACTCAGCCGCGTTCGCAAACGAAGGCTGAGTCGTCGCCATTGTGGAGTGTAGAAGTGGCCAACGAGCCTGCCCGCGGTGCCGATCATGGCCCATCCGCGACCACAGGACGGATCATTCTCGTCGTGCCCCCTCCCACGAGAACTCGGCGCAGGCCGATCCGTCGCGGCTGCCGTAGCGCACGTCAAGGAAGCCCTTCAGAGCCCCAAAAGGCGATTTCGCCATCGGACTTGCCGCCGAAGGTGAGATGCGCCTCTTCGACAAGGTCGACGAAGTCGCTGTCCCAGTTGTCCATTTCGACGATGCGCCAGTGGCCGGCAAAGGCCTTGGCGAAGCTGGGCACCTTGGCCATCAGCCAGCCTCCGCGATCAACTTGGGCAGCCGCACCAGATTGTAGGCGGCCGCAGCGAAGGTAAAGGCCCATCCGACCCGATCACGGCCACGGAAGCTGGTCTTCTCTTGCCCGGCGACCGTCTTGATCCAGCCGAATGCCTCCTCGATCCGCTTGCGGATGCGCTGGCTGACGGCATAACCGCCGTGCCGTGTCGTACGCCCGTCGATCGCAGAGCTGCGGCCGCTGGTGTTCTGCGTAACATGCGGCGTCACGTTCATCGAGCGCAGCTCGTTGACGAAGTCTTCTGCATCGTAGGCTTTGTCGGCGCCAAGCGTGATCGCGGCCACCCGTTCGGCATGCCCGTTCGCCTGCGTCAGGCAGGCGTCGACCAGCAGGCCGTTGCGGTTCTCCATCAGCCCATGCCCGATGAAGCACAGCTTCGTCTCCTTGCCTTTCCCCTTGCGGTACAGCCTGGCATCCGGATCGGTGGTCGAAGCATGGGTGTCGTTGGAGCGTTTCTGGCCGTGGAAGTCCGCTTCGGCATTGCGCCCGCCGCCTTGGGCCGGCGGCTCGCCGGAGCCATCCTTCGGTTTGACGCTCTTCATCGAGGCCCAGGCCTCGATCAGCGTGCCGTCGACCGAGAAGTGATCGCTCGACAGAAGCCCCTTCACCCTGGGCTGCGCCAGCACCGCCGCGAGGAACTTGGCCGCGATGTCGCCTTCCAGCAGCCGGTCGCGGTTCTTCGAGAACACCGAATGGTTCCAGGCTGCATCGTCGACGCCGATTCCGACGAACCAGCGGAACAGCAAATCATATTCCAGCCGCTCCATCAGAAGCCGCTCCGAGCGGATCGAATAAAACACCTGCAACAGCATCGCCCGCAGCAGCTTCTCCGGCGGAATCGACGGCCGCCCAATCGGCGAATAAAGCGCGGCGAGCTCGCGTTCCAGCGCCGCCAGCGCCTCGTTCACGATCGTCCGGATCGCTCGCAGCGGATGATCACGCCGCACTCGTGCTTCCAGATCGACGTAGCTGAACAGCTCGCCCGTCCGATTGTCGTCGCCGCGCACGCACCGTCTCCGAATCTCGTCGGAGCCAATGAATCATGGTCGCCGCTCGCAGGCGAGCGCCTTTTTCAACAGCCTGCTAGTAGACCAAAGCATTTTTCACTTAATGTGGTCATGCTCTGGTATCCGGCATGTCGAAAGTAGTTGGCGCACTGGTCTGACACAATGTCTGATGAGCTTGCCGATCAGTTTCATCACCGCCTTGACGGCGCGTGCCGTGCCTTTCCGTACCGCGGATTTCAGCTTCGAGAATGCCCATTTGGATCGGGTCGAGATCCGGTGAGTAGGCAAGCAGATAGCAGAGCTCGGCCGCCAACCACTTCAATCGCCTCGCGAATGCCGTCGATCTTGTGGGTGCGCAGATTGTCAAGACGAGGCCGCTCTTGCGCAGCGTCGGCGCGAGGAACTCCTCGACTCAAGCAAGGCATGATGCCCCATCCATCGCCTAATCCCGGACCATCCACGTCGTAACCACCGGGTGAGTGGGCGGGGATTTTCACCCCCGGCCTCTCGCAAAACGGTCCGTGAATCTCTCGATTCATACCGGTCCCGGCCAGGTGAACGTGGTCGTTCCGAACACCTGCCAGCACACGAACAGCTCTCCTCGAAACCGTCCTTAACTCTCCGGTTGGCATATCGTTCTTCGCTTGTCTCAGCTCCTGTAGTCCGCACCTTCCTTGCGCTCGAGCACGCGCTTGAGCGCGTCGAAATGGAGCTCGCAGGACTTTCGCGCCGGCTTGGGGTTGTTCATCAGGTAGCTGTCGCTCTGTTGCGAGTTGGTCAGCTTGACGACTGCCGGATCGATCATGTGCAGTTCACGCTGCGTCCACATCGCGTACACCTGTACCTGGCAGGCGCGCTCAAGGTAGTACAGCCGGTCGTAGGCCTCACCGACTGTCTCGCCCGTGACTAGGACGCCGTGGTTAGCCATGAACAGGATGGACTTGTCACGCAGCAGCTTCGCGAGGCGCTCGCCTTCCTCGGGCTCGTGCACGAAGCCCGGGTAGCGGTCGTCGTAGGCGATCTTATTCATCATGCAGACTTCAGTCTGGCCGATCGGCAAAAGGCGTTGGTCCTGGAGCCGGGTGAGCGCGCTGGCATACGGCATGTGAGTGTGGAAGATCACGGCCGCCTTGGGATTGAGACGGTGAATGGGCGCGTGGATGCAAACCGAACTGCGCTCGATGTCACCCTCGCCGCTCAAGATCTTGCCCTCATAGCTCACCTCCAGGAACGAACTGGCGGTGGCCTCCGACCAATGCATGCCGAACGGGATCAGCAGGAAACGGTCGGACTTGCCCGGCACCACCATGGTCAAGTGATTGAAGATGCCTTCACTCATGTCATGCATGACGGCTAGACGGTGGGCGGCCGCGAGATCCACCCTTGCCTGCCATTCGGCAGATTTTTGGGGTCCTGCGTCGGTGGCGAGGACCGAGTTCAGATCTTTAGCTGGCATTGAATTCTCTCCTTTTGAAAACATGCTGTGATCCTCACGCCGCCGTCGCAAGCATCCAACGGCGCCGGCGTCGGCGCACTCCGGGCCATTCGTGGCGGAGTTCACTGCAAAATCTATCTCTCGGCCAAGGTGAACGGTAGCGTCCGCGGTGAGGTGGTTAGATACCCCCCCGAAGAACACATGCAGGTGCGCAATTCGATGGGCAGCGGCCATGCTGACACGTCGATCCCATGCTGTGGGAGTTAGCTACGCTCCGTCTTCATCTCATATAGAGACATGACGAAGCCCGCTCGATTGAAATTCTTCAAAGGCCATCGCTAGTGCCGGGAGGAGCCCTAAGATGAGCGCTGGTAGCTGTTGCCTGACGGTTCTCTGAAAGTCAGTTCGCAGGACTGTCGCGCCAGTAAGTTCCATGCTGATCAGTAACGTCACAGAACGCATACCTTGTAAAACTGCTCTGTGCGCGATCGTATCGCCCCCCCCATTACGAGTTGCGTTGATTTTTAGTTGCTTATCGTGGAATCTATGCGTTTATGGCCATAGCAGCGCTGCATCTCTGCGCGAGGAAGAAAAGCCTCCATCCGAAATGCTGCTCTGCGATCAATCGCCAAGTTAGCGGCATCGTGCTTGAGTATGAATTCAGAACATCAGTCGGTTACATCAACTGCCGCTCAAACTTCGTTGTACGGCCGCCGCTGACCACATTCGGGCCTTGACGGCAGCACACCGGATTCAAGCCTGCTGTACCTCGCTGCCCGTCCGACGCGGAAATTCTGTGCAGACAGCCGGGACCGAGTCCGCCGTGCGGACCTTTCCATCTCGGGCGGAAATCGTGACATGATCGGCCATGTACTTACAGCCGCTGGACGTCCGATATCTTTGTGGAATGTGTCAATTCGTCGCACCGATCGGATTTCCGAACGCCGAATGAGAACGTCTTCGAGCTGTGATGCTGGATGGGCCATTCTTCGCACGAGCGCGGCGTGGTCGGCTTTGACGAAGTCCCCCAGAGGCCACATTGTGGTTACGGCATCCACCGCGAGCTTCGGCAGGGCACCCGGAAAGGCTGCAAACACCACCGCAAGCATGGAGTTACCGGTCTTGTCCGTTGCCGCATCGGAACGTGCGGAGCATGACCTTACTGTGAACACGGTCGCGCCGGGCTGGATGGATACCGGGATGTTGAGTAGTCAACTGGAAATTCTGGCGGCCACCATGAGCGTCAGTAGCGACGAGGTCATTGCATGTTTCCGCGCGGCGGCGCAGCCAGCCGGATGTTCGTGAGATCGCCGCAACGATTGGCTTTCTCGTGAGCTCCCAGGTGCTTTGGTAATCAATGGCGCGTGCGCCCCTCGTCAATAGTTTCTGCGCGCAAATATAGGCTCTCCCCGAGTGTTCATTGTTCAGCGATCCAGGCTGGCAAGCTCTGGGCAAAGTCTAATTGCATAAATACAGCGGCCCATAGGATTCCTGAGTGAGGCCGCTTTGCCGATAGTTATCGGATCAAGGTAATCAAGCCGGGTACCTTCATTCCACAGGTCGAGTTATGATGACATCAGTGGACGCGCCCCGAAACATCTTGATAAGCTTTTCGTAGAGCTCAAACCCGTTCGATGAGGCTCCGGTTTCTGGCCGCAGACGTGAATCTGGACATTGCAGCCCCTGCTTTCGCAGCTTCCAGTGCCGCCTCAGCAATTTGTGAGGGAGTTTTGGCGGAACTCCCGACCATGACTGCACATGTGGCAGTGACAGCGCATCGCGATCGGTAGAATCTAAAGCTGATTTTGCAGAATTCCTGCAATCACCCCCCTTCTTTGCGGTCTTTAGGCTTCAGCTCCCGCTATTTTGCTTGGCGACACGAGCTGGCAGGTATAGGGAGGCACCATGAAAAATGCGCCGCGATCGTCATCGACAGCCCGAGTAAATCGCGATCAGTTGGAGTGCGTGCACGGTCAAATGAGCTTTGCTCGACGCTCACCCGACGAGCGTCCGGCAGTTGCTCCACCAACTGGGTATGACATTTCCTTTGTCGACCACGATGTTACTATTCGCGACGCGCGTCCTATCGCAGACGAGCTATCGCTCGACGAGGAGGGCTTCGCTCTCATTCAGCACAAGATGGCTTGTGCAAACGAGCGCGAGCCGGATATCTTCAAAAAGAAGTATCTGGAGGAAATGGTCCCGTTCATCAAGGACTATTTCAATGCATCGTGGGTCACGACTACAGACCTAGGTGGTGTCAATATTCGCTCTCTCGGTGGAAAGTCCTCTTTTCGCGGCGGCGCGGTACCGGAAGGAGCCAGCCCGACGGGCAAGCATTCAGTAAGAAACTTTGGAGCTGGATTTGCCCATTGTGATTACGCGCCGATCGCCGGCCCTCAGGTTGCCGCGCATGACAACCAACTGCGGGGGATTGAGTACCGAGCGTATTCTCGATTGATGATCATTCAAGCTTGGCGTGCTCTTTCGCCGCCTCCGCAGGATTTCCCTCTGGCATTCTGCGATGGCTCATCGATTTTAGATACTGATCTTGTCGAGGCGCCGCAGAGAAGGTATGGCACTACTATTGGGGTTTGGATTCCTCACTATAGTCCTTCTCACCGTTGGTACTACTTTCCTGAAATGACGCAGGACGAGTTCATTCTGTTTAAGGGCTATGATTCCAAGGCGCATTCTAAACCGAGGTCCGTGCACGCGACGTTTGACAGTCGCTACGCATACCCCAATGCCAATCCCCGCGAAAGTGTCGAGGCGCGGTTCTACGTGTACTACGACTACGACTGAGTGGCCGACGCGACCGCGCAGCAATACGCGGTCAGCGAGGATCTGCTGCCACGATCCGGCTGACGTGGTAGATCTTGTCCGGCCTAGGTGCGGCATAAGCGATTCGAAACAGCGCCGCGGAAGGCGAACAGCTAGACCTTCAATATGTGATCGACTCACTGCAGGGGAGCGGCCGACTCTGCGTGACGCTTGATTTCGAAATTATAACCACTTGTTTGCAACCTTTCTGCAATCTTGTGGGTTTGACGAGCGGATCTGGGTCGTCGCTCTCCCTTCGGTTTCGCAATTAGTCGGACGTTCCGCTCCTTCTTTCGAAGCTGTTCGCAAGCTCGGCAAAAACTATTCAATCGGCGGCGCCATAATTGGCCGCCTTGCCGGAGAGGCGTCGGGGAGACTGGCTAGCCTCTCCTGCACAGTTCGGACATCGCGTAGTAAGGCGACCGTATCCAGGCCGGCATAGACCTCATTGACGCGCGCGCGGACGACATCAGGTCTTCTTGTTTCGGCAACCAGCCGCTGATGTGGATCGCGGGGGCTGTATGTTTTGCGGGTCGCGCTCCTTTCTTATCAATTTGAACGACGGCTGGAAAAAGTTCACGAACAAGCATAACCGACGCGAGGCTCCCCCCTAGGTATCCCTCGGCTAGCGCGCGATACAGCCCGGCACGAGCGGATCGGTGGAAGTGGAACGATGGCAAATGCCATGCTTGATGCCAGACAGGAAGGCGATTCCAATCGTCGCGTCGAGTGATCACCGGTCTGCAGTGTGACCAGCAGCCAGCCAAGGTAACGCCATCATTGCCGCGATCGGATCGCGCCAGCTTGTTATAGGCGGCGTATCCATCAACCTGCAGGATGCCGCGATAACCATTGAGGTGCCGGACCGCGCATTCGCCGGAGCGGCTGTCTTCGAAGCGACAAGCCACCATCGGGGGACCGTCGCGGCCAAGGGTTCGGTCATCCCTGGCATGGCTGGCCAGGAACACCTTCACGCCGGACGGGATCATGCCGAACGCACCGCCCGGATCACCCGCTGCAACTGCGTCTCGTCGACGTCCACGCCGGCACGCACGATCACCTCGCCAATGGCAATTTCGATCACCGCGCCTGCCACAGACGCCACCTCACCCCCGCAACTCGAGTGCCGCTCGCGATAATGTCGTTCCGCCCGAGCATCAGGGCGCCAGGCAAACAGCTGCGACGGGTGAATGCCAATCCGCCGGGCGATCGCCGAGACACTCGCAGGCTCCAGCGCCTCTGTCACGACTTGCGCCTTAAACTCGTCCGACCAGCATCGGCGAAGCTGCCGCGGCGGTCCCTCAAGACGCTCGGCTACCGCTTCGATCATATGGAAGGTTCTAGTTTCAGAACTAGGCGCAGACATAGAAGCTCACATCGGCTCACAAACTCAGCAGCCGATAGCCGATCGCTCACCCCCTGCGCCAGACGGGTCTCCTTGCCGCTTACCCTGCAAAGCTCCTTGCGCCACCTGAACAACTGGCTCACATGAAGCCCGGCCATGCGAGCCGCCTCAGAAACACCGGCGCTGGGCTCGAGCGATGCTGCAACAAGCCGTTCTTTCTCATCCTGCGACCACCGGCGCCGACGCTCGACCGAGCGGAGTTCCCAAGGCGATCGTCTGCGACAATCTGAAGGCCGGGGTCGTCAAGGCGTTGTGGTTCGAGCCGACGCTCAACCAAACCTTTGCCGCCATGGCCGAGCACTACGACACGACGATTTTGCCGACCCGCAGCCGCAAGCCGCGCGACAAGGGCAAGGTTGAAGGCGCGGTGCTGATTGTTGAGCGCTGGATCCTGGCACGGCTGCGCCATCGGCGCTTCTTCAACCTGACCGATCTCAATACTGCGATCGGCGGTCTGCTGGAGGAGTTGAACCATCGGCCGATGCGCCATATCGGCAAATCCCGCCGGCAGCTGTTCGAGGAGATCGAGCGCGCTGCGTTGACGCCGCTGCCGGGCGAGCCGTTCGAATACGCCGAGTGGAAAACGGCGAAGGTCCACCCCGATTATCGCGTCGAAGTCGACAAGACCTTTTACTCGGTGCCGCACCGGCTGATCGGCCGTCGGGTGGACATCCGGCTCACCTATCGAGCCGTCGAGATCTTCCAGGATCACACGCGTGTTGCCAGCCATGTGCGCCGCTCTCAGCGCAGCGGCCATGTCACCGTGAACGAGCACATGCCCAAGGCCCATCAGCGTTATGCCAATATGACGCCGGCGAGCTTGATCAAGATGGCAGCGCGGATCGGCGTCAACGCCGCCACTCTGGTCGAGCGGATGATGCGTGAGCGCCCACATCCCGAGCAGGGGATCATCGCCCTGGCGCGGCGCTACGAGCGCGATCGGCTCGAAGCGGCCTGCGAGCGGGCACTCGTCATCAACGCGATCAGCTACTCCTCGGTGAGCGCGATCCTCAAATCCGGGCTCGACCGCGCGAGCCCTGCTGCCGCCTCCGTCAAAGCCACCCCCTCGCACGCCAACATCCGTGGTGGGGGCTATTATCAATGAAGGAAAGGAACATCGCGATGCTGACCCACCCGACCCTCGAGCAGATGCAGGCGCTCGGCCTTGCCGGAATGGCGGCCGCCTACCGGCAATTGGCCGAACAGGACAATGCCGCCGATCTCAGCCGCGACGAGTGGCTCGGCCTGATGCTCGATCGCGAAGCCGCCATGCGTGCCGACCGGCGCCTGACCAATCGGCTGGCCGCAGCCAAGCTGCGCTTCGTCGACGCCTGTATCGAAGACGTCGACTTCGCGTCCCGCCGCGGCCTTGACCGGCGCAACACCCTGCAGCTGGCGCAAGGCGCCTGGCTGAAAGCCCATGAGAACTTCATCATCACCGGCCTGACCGGGCTGGTGGCATGATGCACATCTCGCTATGTCATTGATAATCGAAGCTTCGTTGCCGCGGATCTTGTGATACTGCGCGACCATTGGTCACCGCATGACGGACTTCCTGCCGATTCAGGTCAATCTCCCGGATCACATACGGTGCGCCTACGCAACTCTGTTTGGCCGGCAGGATACCATCCTTGATTAGTCGCACCACCGTCATCTTGCTGAGACCCAAACGGCTTGCAGCCTCGTGCAGGATCAGCTCTCCACGCTCGGCGCGTTCGCCATCTCGGTAGACAGGGATGTTGTGGTCGTTGCGGAAGACGCAAACGCGTTGCTGGGTCCACGTGTTGCCTTTGGCCGTGCGTGTGCCAAGCCGATTAAGAACGGACGCAATGCTCCCGTCCGGCAGCAAACGAGCCAGATCACGGATCAGCTGTTCAGTTGAAGCATCGGTCTTCCACCGATGCTGTCCGGCCCGGTTCTTCACAACTTCGAGCGCAGCGTGGTCGCCCCCCTTCCAGTGCAATTTTAGGTGCAATATTCGTGGCTCGACGGTGACGATGATCTCTTCGAGAACCGCTCTCAATATCCGCTTTCGTGTCGCAACCGAGGCTGCCGGATGGCTCCACAGGCGCTCCACGTCTGTCCCTAGTCCAAGAATCTCTGCGCGTTCTGCGTCGGTTAGAGTGGGCGGCTGTTTGTCGCGGGCAATGCGAAGATCATCTTCGAGGCGCGCCACTTCCGCAAGCCGTTCATTCCACCGCCGCTCGATATCTCCAGCGACCAGGCGGTTTTCTGGATCAACCGCATCATATTGTCGGTGTGCGCGAGCCGCTTCATAGCGTGCCTGCTCGAGCGCAAGCTCTATGTGCTGCAGCCGCTCTCGGCCGGCGCGCTCGCGGTGCGCGATTGCTTGCAGAGCAGCGTCAAGGCCGAGAGGCGCAATCACCGATAATACCTCGGCCGACACAGCTGCATCGATTCGCACATTGCCAAACGCAATGCACTTCGTTCGTCTTCCGTGATTAACGCTGGCATCGTTGCAAAGGTAGCGCGCAACACCTCGCAGCCCATTATGCTGCACTTTGAGCTTGCGACCGCAACGTCCACAACGCAACAGGCCGACCAGCAATCCACCGCCATTGCGCACCGATCCCGGCACCATCGCGCCCTTCATGTTAGCGTTCCCGTTGATGCTCCGTTGATTGTTCTCGTAATCCTGCCAGGAGATGTAGCCGTCGTGATGATCACGAATCAGAACTTCCCAGTCTTTCTGCGTTCGCCGTACATTACGGGTGACCAGCTTGCGGCCGGCTTCGATTCGAACCTGCGAGCCGGTCCGACCAAATACGTAAGCGCCAGCATAGATCGGATTGGTCAGCAGCCGGTGAATCGTATTGTAGCGTGGCAGCCGCCACTCCACCATTCGGCCGCGTGGACCATACACGACAATCGGCATCTTGATGCCGTTATCGCATAACCAAATCGCGACCTGGCGCACGCTGCCAAACTCGGCAAACTTACGGAACGCCAAATGGAGCGCCTCGCGCACCCGTCTGTCCGGATCCAGCTCAAGCCTGTCGTCGCTGCTGCGCACGTAGCCGACGGCCACACTCGTGTGAAGATCGCCACGTACTGCCTTGAGGCGCAGTGCTTCTTGTGAGCGCTGGCGCAAGATCGTTAGTTCCAGTTCGCTGAACGTCCCCTTCATACCTAGAGCACGCTGTTTTTATACGGAAACATAGCCTGAGTTTTTGAGATAGTTGGCGCACTCTTGTGCAGAAAAGAGGTCGAGGAGTTCGCCGACCTTGCGCCAGGTTGCCTCGACATCGCGCGGTTCTGCGGCTCGCATCAGATGTTTGAGCTTGGCGAAGACCTGTTCGATCGGATTGAGATCGGGACTGTAGGGCGGCAGGAAGAGCAGGTGCGCTCCGGTGGCGCGGATCGCATTGCGAGCGGACTTGCCCTTGTGACTGCCAAGATTGTCGAGGATGACGACCTCACCTTTTGCCAGAGTTGGGGCCAACACCTTCTCGACATAGAGGGTGAAGAGTTCGCCATTGATGGGGCCGTCGATGACCCAAGGTGCGCTGATCTAGTCGTGCCGCAGCGCTGCGATGAAAGTCATGGTCTTCCAGTGACCGAAAGGCGCGGATGCTTGGAGCCGCTGTCCACTCGGTCCCCAACCGCGCAGCCAGGTCTCGTCGATAAAGATCAGGCGTGAAGCGTCAATCTTGCCTTGATGGGCCTTCCAGCGTGTCCGCTTACGGGCGATGTCGGGGCGATCTTGTTCGACTGGCAGGATCGTTTTTTTTGAAGCTCAGCCCTTCGGCATGCACAAACGTCCACACCGCCCGCACATCGGTCTTGATCCCGCGCGCCGCCAGTTCCTGTGTCAGCTTCCGCAAAGTGAATGGTCCCGAGAGAACGCGCTTGCGCAGCCAATCAGCATTGGCACCGGACAGAACCGGCTTCTTGTGACCGCCGATCTTGCCGGGCGAAACGCCCCCAGTCTCCCGTCTCAGATTCTTCCACTTCGTTACACAGGACGGGCTGATCTGAAGCGCCTCTGCAATCGAACGAACTGTCTCTCCTGCATCAGCTCGCGCCAGAGCCCGTTCACGAAGGTCTTCTGAATAGGGTCGCGTCATCCATGCTGGCCCCCGTTCTCCAGCACGGAGTTTGAATCAGAAATCGCTCCCGCTGGGAATCCCGATTCTGCGAAAAAACAACATGCTCTAGCAGCAGTCGGTCATTGGTGAGCTTTGGATCGTAAACGCCGTCCTCATCAATGATCAGGCTGTTCACCAGCGTGCAGAACTCCAGAAGTGTGTGCCAGTCGCGGCCATTACGGGCCAGGCGGGAAGCCTCGACGGCCAGCACAGCGCCGGCGCTTCCGGTGCAGATCGCGGTCAGCAAGCGCTCAAAGCCGGGACGCGCTGTGCCGCCCCCCGAGCGACCAAGGTCATCATCGATGACGATGACGTTTTCCCAGCCAAGCAGCTGTGCGCGAGTTGCGAGCGCGTACTGACGCCGACGGCTCTCAGGATTATTGACGAGTTGGTCCGGGGTCGATTGCCGCACATAGACATAGGCGCTGCGTGATAAATGATCAGACGTTATCTTATTCATTGTCCGCCTCCGTCACCTTTGCGCGGGCGGTGCTGCATTCGTCGAGAAGAAGTTTGAGCAGACTTGTGACTTCCAAACGAATCAGCGGATCGAGCCGCTGGTGCTGGACTGTGGCTGCCGTGACCGCCGCCAGATCGAGCTGTCGCCATTGCTGTTCCAGCATCACCTCCAACCGTCCGACTCGTTCCAGATGATGGTGACGACGATACGCGCTGTGCATCAACGAGGCCGCGAAGTGCGCGCAACGAATCCGGGGGAAGCCGAGGGACTTCAACCGTCGGCAGTGCCGCGGCGGAATTCTCAGTCATCCATGCCGGCAGCAAGGCGCGAGAGCCGTCGGGCTGTTCGATCACGAAGTGATGGCGAGCCCCGTGAATAACGCGCCTCAAAGCAATGACGCGCTCACCAGCGCGTGGATGATGTCGATATTGAATGACAACTTCGAACGGATGTTCTTGGGTACTATGTCGCGTGCTCGTCCGGGACTGGCAAAACCTGGTTGACATGTGCCTTCGGACGCCAGGCGGCCAGGCTCGATCATTCCGTCCTTTATTTGCGTATGCCGCGCTTGTTCGAAGACCTCGCCATGGCCCGTCTCGATGGTCGCTTCCCGCGCCTCATCGACAAGCTCGCACGGGTCCAGTTGCTCATCCTCGACGACTGGGGCACCCACACCCTCAATGATCAGCAGCGCCTTGATCTCCTCGAAATCTTCGAAGAGCGCTACAGGCGCAAATCGACCTTGATTACCGCTCAGCTGCCCGTTGCCCAATGGCACGACATGATCGGCGAGCCAACCATCGCAGATGCTATCCTCGACCGGATCATCCACAACTCCCACCGTATCGCCCTCGAAGGCGACAGCATGCGAAGGAAAAAAGCCGCGCGCCCCTTGACCGACGTCGAAAACAGCGAAACGAATACCAACTGACTTCAACAACCAGGCAACCAAAAGCCAGCGCCGCCACGCTGTCCGCGATTTAGCTAGCGAAACTGCTGTCCGTCAGTTAGCGAAACCACTGTCCCGTTTTTGCGAAATACGCACCGTCGCCAGCTGGTCATGGACGAAGTCCATTGCCCAGGTCTCGTTCGATCGTGTGGCCGGCCTGCGGTCATCGCGCAGCTTGGCCTTGACCCGGCGCTTGGGCGTCTTGTTGCGCAATTGCAGGCCCAATTCGCGATAGATGCGGCGCGTCTTGTTTTGCCCATGGCGCCAGCCCTCGTGGCGGAGCAGGACGTGAACACGACGGTAGCCGTAGCGAATGCGGACATGACAGATCTCCTTGATCTTCTGTTCGAGGGCAGCCTGGCCGGAGCGACGGGGCTGTAGTGACAGGTCGAGCGGTCAAACTCGAGAGCGTCACAGGCCCTGCGGATCGACACCTGCCACTCGCCACAGACCTCGTCGACCAGCTTGCTGCTTCCGGCCAGGCTTCATAGCTATCGGCGGATCACATCCTGCAGCATCTCCTTGTCGAGCGACAGGTCCGCCACCAGCTTCTTCAGCTTGCCGTTCTCCTCCTCGAGCTGCTTCAGCCGTCGCATCTCCGTCGGCAGCAGCCCGTCGTATTTCTTCTTCCAGTTGAAGTAGGTCGCCTGGCTGATCCAGGCCTTGCGGCAGATCTCCGCCTACCGCAACCGCGTCACTGC
The DNA here is from genome assembly GCF_054063355.1 of Bradyrhizobium sp. USDA 4502. Taxonomy (NCBI): domain Bacteria; kingdom Pseudomonadati; phylum Pseudomonadota; class Alphaproteobacteria; order Hyphomicrobiales; family Nitrobacteraceae; genus Bradyrhizobium; species Bradyrhizobium sp. USDA 4502. The sequence goes on along the minus strand of NZ_JBSSGF010000001.1, from coordinate 338,290 downwards.
CCTGCTTCAGGATGAACGCCTTCTGGGCGTCCGAAAACCTCGAGGCCTTCATCGTCCTTCGCTCCTCCCAGCCCGGGAATCGACGCGCAAAGCTCTAGCCAAAAATGGTCCAGTTTGCCGGCCTCAGATCAGTTTGTACGCCAAGTGGCGCGGGTGGAGCAACGGACGATCGGCGGAGCTGGTCGGGGCTGCGCAGCCGAGCGTCCGTTGCGGTGAGAGTGGCGGCGTAGGCCGCGGGCGTGAGGTATTGCAGCGACGAATGAGGGCGCTCGCCATTGTAGTCGGCGACCCATGCCGCGAGTTTGGTCCTGGTGTCGTTGAGATCGAAGAACAGCGTCTCATTGAGGAGCTCGTCGCGCATCCGGCCGTTAAAGCTCTCGACGAAGCCGTTCTGCATCGGTTTGCCCGGTGCGATGAAGTGCCAGTCGATGCCGGTTTCCTTGCACCAGGCGAGCATGGCGTTGCAGGTGAGCTCGGTGCCGTTGTCGGAGACGATCAGGCCGGGTTTGCCGCGGCGGGCGACATCGTCGTCAGTTCCCGCGCCACACGCCGGCCCGAGATCGATGTGTCAGGAATGGCGCCCAGACATTCCTTGGTGACATCGTCGACGATGTTGAGGATGCGGAAGCGTCGTCCATTGGCGAACTGGTCGTGGACGAAGTCCAGCGACCAGCGCGCATTCGGCTTTGCTTCCACCAGGATCGGTGCCCGGCACCCCATGGCCTTGCGGCGAGCCCGACGCTTGCGGACCGTCAGCCCTTCTTCCCGATAGATCCGGTGAATGCGGTTGATCCCTGATGGCTCGCCCTCCCGTCGCAGCAGGACGAACAGTCGACGGTAGCCGAACCGTCGGCGCTCGTGAGCAAGGTCGCGCAGCCGGGCACGAAGATCCGTATCCCGGAGTGCGGCAAGATCGGTAACGGACCATCCTCCGATCCGCGTCGACGATCGTGCAGGCCCGTCGCTCCGACAGGCCCATCATGGCCTTCAGGTGCGCCACAGCGGCGCGCTTGGCGGCGTGCCCTACCATTTTTTTGACAGAAGCTCGCGAAGGGCGGCCGCGTCGAGCATCTGCTCGGCCAAAAGCTTCTTCAGCTTCGCGTTCTCATCCTCGAGCGACTTCAGCCGCTTGGCTTCGGAAGCTTCCATGCCGCCGAATTTGGCCTTCCAATTGTAGATCGTCGCTTCGGAGACTCCGTGTTGCGAGCCAGGTCAGCTGTCGTCGCCCCAGCCCTATGCTCATTCAACACTGCGATAATCTGCTCTTCCGTGAACCTTGCTCGCTTCATCTGTCCGTCCTTGCTCAGGCCGGACTCTGGAGGAAATACTCAGGGGCAGGTCAAAAGAATCACAAGCGATTCTGGCGACTCAAGTTTATCGGCTCACTGCACCTCAAAAAATGTCGGCAATCGTAAGCCTCAACGGAGGGATACCGACAATGACACGGTCGATCCGTGGCACCAAGCTCACTTGCAAAAACACGCACTGTTTGCTGTACTGGCGGCGGCGCCGAACGCTGCGTAGTCAGCGCACCGCTAATCGAGACCTGCAAGATCTCTTGAGCCGGTTGGCGGTCATGGTAGGTAGCCTAATCGATCGTGAATAATGGGCACCTCTTCGAATAGTAGTGCCCTACAACGGTTGTCATCTTGATCGGCAAGCTCAGCAAGACGTTTGCGCCAGACCCAACGGATACCAGAGCACGACCCGCAACAAATAGAAGACGGCCAGCTTCTAGTCCGATTGGCCCAAAATCATGATCTGCAGAAGCTGCAGCCCACTCACGTCGCCACTCCTCAAAAGCACTTTGATTCTAGAATATGTCAAGGCCTCTTCATTTAACATGTCCTCACCTGAGTAGGTAGTGTCTCGATCTATTCTTAGCACTGTATCTGTCAGACGGCAGGCTCGGCGCACAGGCTAAGATGTAGCACATCAGAAGGTGCGGAAATGATAGGCGTAGTCAATCCGTTGCAAGTTTCACGCTTCCTTAGCGTGTATGACGAGCTTGCCATCCAAAAAGGTATCAAGCTTTCAATGGGGTTCGATTTCCACAAGTATGTCTCGATCACTCGGTCTCTTCCAACCAAGAAGCCAACGTATCCAAATTTTCGGCCAGATCGCTCGCCAATTAAACTGGGCGAGGGATATTGGATGGTGGGCATCGACAAGTATAACGAGGTCGCGCTCGTAGAAGCTGCTCGACTCTATGACCTTTCCCACAGCAACCTTGCAGAACATCTACAATCCTTGAGGGCGTTTTATGCTGATCCTAGCAAACATGCGCATCCTCAGGACCGTTGTACTTGCACGGCACCTAGCGCGAAGAAAATTAGCGGGAAAGTGGCCTATCACGGGGATTTTTGGTTGCGTAAAGACTTTAGAGGAAAGGGCCTGCCAAAGATAATGGCTGCCTTACTACGCGGCTTGTCTTTTACCATGTGGGCTCCCGACTTCATATGTGGACTTGCAGGGCGCTGGACACTGGATAAGGGCGTTCTTGCTCAATACGAGCATACTCATCATGAACTCGGCGGCTCGATGTTACAACTGGTCGAAGAAGATATTCTGGATGACGACTTGCTTGTTTGGCTAACCGGAGAGGAGTTGAGGGCCCTTATTGATCTTACAACAGAACCGAACCTCATTTGACTTTCAGGCTCTCGCCAGCATGGATTCCCCGTACCCAACAATGCTGTGCGGCCCAGATTGCCGGCAGTGTCCCGCGACGCACACCGCGGCATGATGATGTCCCGCAGCGATGCTGAAATCACGAATCGGTTGTTGCGTCTGTCAGCGGGAAGGCGTGTTCGGATAGTCGAGAAGGTTACTTGGGTAAGGGCGCCTAGTTAGTCCTTTATCCCACCTTCATGCTTGGGCGTCCCCTGATCGGCTCGCTGCCACGGGTACCCTCGCTGAATGGCAAGCGCTCCCGAGCGAAGCCTTCGGGCATGCGCCTCGGCCACTTTCAGAAGTAACAACTAGGTCGATGGATGCCGTGAGCAAGAGGTTTAAAGGCTTTAATGTGGATGTAAACGGGCCTGCTGGGCAGAAGTCTAAAGCTAACTTTGCTCGCGCGCAGTTAGTTTTTCCTGATGGCACGTCCCGAATAACCATCGAGCGGGATCCGGTCCCACTCTATATCGATCGCGGAGCGGGTAGCTATGTGTTTGATGTCGATGGCCGCAGGTTTCTCGATCTCAATTGCAACTTCACCACGTTGATCCATGGCCATTCCTTCGCGCCCGTGGTGGAAGCCTTAACACATCAACTCGAGCGCGGCAGCTGCTTCGCGAATCCCACGGAGAGCGAGATCGAGCTCGCCGAACTACTCTGCGGCCGGATTCCGCAGGTTGAGCGTGTTCGCTTCGTCAATACAGGGACTGAGGCCATACTGTTTGCAATCAAGGCTGCCCGGGCCTTCACGGGACGTTCTAAAATCGCGAAGGTCGAAGGCGCCTATCACGGCGCCTACGACTGGGCGGAGGTGAGTCTGGCGGCGACGCCGGATAACTGGGGTGATCCCAACGCACCCATCTCAACGGCCGTTTATCGTGGGACGCCGGTAAGCGTGCTCGATGAAGTGGTTGTACTCCGCTTCAATGACTTTGAAGGTGTACGCCGATTATTGTCATTGCATGCGCATCAGCTTGCCGCCGTTGTCTTTGATCCAATGCCAAGCCGAGGCGGTCTAATTGCGCCGAAGCCTGAATTCATTGCTGCGATTCAGGAAACTGCCCGTAAAATGGGCATTCTGGTTATTGCTGACGAAGTGCTGAATCTCAGGCAGAGTTTCCTAGGGGCTTCCGCTCGCTATGGGCTCATTCCGGACCTCCTCACGATGGGCAAGATCATTGGCGGCGGTTTGCCTATTGGAGCAATCGGTGGGCGTGCGGACGTGATGAAAACATTTGATGCGTCAGCGGGCAGGCCGATTCTTCCGCAAGGCGGCACATTTTCAGCCAATCCTCTCTCCATGACAGCAGGGCTTTCTGCCATGCGGCATCTGGATCATGCGGCCTTTGCATATCTGGAGATGCTCGGCAACATGGTCAGAGGTGGGATTGACCAGGCCATCTCAACCCGGCGAGCGCCGCTGTGCGTGACCGGAGCCACTTCACTCTTTCGAATTCATCCGATGGCACAAATTCCCAATGACTACCGTGAGGCTCAACCCGCTCCCGCTGGGGCAACTCTAATGAAGCATCTTACGTCCTTTTTTGCGGCGAACGGCATCATCCTTCCACATGGTGCTGTCGCTTCAATCTCTACGCCGATGGTTCGCGGCGACATCGACATGATCGTCGATGTGTTTGCAGGTTTTCTTGATAGCCATCAAGACATGCTGGGCGAGATCGAGGTGCGCACCTGACGAAAACAACGGGCACGCTATCGGCGGCACACCCGCTCTCCAGCACTGCGGGCCCTTCGATTTGGTAGCTGCACAAGCGGCATGGACGGTGGCTTAGTTGGTTTGAACCAAGGGCCTGATCGGCTGACGGTATATTGTTCAGGCATCATCAAGCAGCCTGTCTGCTCATTTACGCAATCGGCACTGCAGCTTGGCAGATGTAATGGAGAATGAAATGCAACCGCGAAGCGAACTCTCCAGTGTTGGCCAGGCGAGGCGGCTGTTTCGAAATACGGGCTACGTCATCAACGAGAGCCGGAAGTATTTTGATGCGGCCCATTCGGCTGGTCTCATGGCGGTGCACGGACGTTCCACGACGGGCCGCGCTTTTGCTCTAGGAACCGGCTCGTTTGAAGGGCGATCCCGAGTGATTGATTTTGTGCGATGCTCCTACCTGGGTCTGGACAACCATCCGGTAGTGGTCGCAGGCGCGATAGAGGCCATTCAGGCACATTGCTCATTGCACTGGTCCTGCGCACGAACGCGACTCAACTTCGACCTTCTAGCAGAGCTTGAGGCAACTTTGTCGAACATGTTTTGTGCGCGCGTCATCGCCTTTTCCACAGTAATGCTCGCTAATCTCGGGGCGATGCCCCTCCTTGCTTCCGGTCAATTGACAGGCGGGAGCAAACCGGTCGTCGTGTTCGATCGCATTGCGCACGTCTCTCTTGCCTATCACAAGCCAGTAGTCGCTGATGAAACGCGAGTAGAAACGATTGCGCACAACGACATCGACTCGTTGGAACGCTTGTGCCGCGAACATCCGGTGGTCGTCTATGTGTGCGATGGTGTCTACTCGATGGGAGGAACCTCGCCGGTCAAGGAACTACGGCAGCTTCAGGAACGTTATGGGCTCTTTCTGTATATTGACGATGCTCACGGTATATCGTTGTTTGGGCACCAGGGCGAAGGATTTGCTCGATCTCAGTTTCCACAAGTGCTGGATGACCGCACGATTATTGCGGCTTCGCTGGGCAAAGGATTCGGCGCATCAGGCGGCATATTGATGCTCGGAACGGCCGACCAGGAGGCTCTGTTTCGACGCTACTCCATTCCGTATGCGTTTTCGGTTGCTCCGAATTTGGCGGCGGTTGGCGCCGCGCTTGGCTCGTGCAAGATTCATCGCTCGGTAGAGCTCAGGGATCGGCAAGGACGGTTGGCTCAACGGATTCAGGTCTTCGACCGTCGTGTGGCGACCGCCGAGCAAGGTAATTCACTTCCGATCAGAATGATCTCCATCGGATCGGAAGCCAAGGCGATTGCGATCGCTGCAGAGCTTCTCAACGCTGGGTTCTATACTTCAGTTACATTCTTTCCGACTGTTGCGCGGGGAAAAGCAGGGATTCGTGTGTGCATTACAGCCGACCATGAGGTCGGCGACATAAAGCAACTGTGCGATTGCATCTTGGATAGAGTACCTAGCGCGACTGCCAAGGCCCATATGGCGTCAGCCATCCCTTGATGGTAGCAGCTGTTGAGTGAAATTAATCTCCATGAGGTGGCCTAGTCCGACTATTGCCGTTGCACAACGAGGACCGTGGGGTGTCAATCCTCGATCCATCAGTCGGCCTTCAACGCATCTACGGATTGTTGAAGCGGGCTTGGGCGCGCGCGAGGACGCTCGCTACCATACCAATGCGCGATGTCCTGTCCCAGCTCATTCTGGTCGCCGGATCTTCCGCCGCGCGGACCTGTTGTCCTTAGCCCAGGTTACATCACTAGCCATCTGGAGACAACCAGCCTCAGGAATTCGTTATCGCGTTCTTAAAGAAGCGCACAAGCGCATGCTCGACAAGATTCACGAGGATAAGTTGCAACCTCAAATACTGCTATCGGCTAACGGCCATCTCACCACGCCGCCTATTCCAAGATTCTCATCCGAAAGAATTCCGCCCAATTGTGAAATTTGCTGAACCGCCGCTGGAGCAGATATCCCATGACGCTGCTGGTTGACAACTAATGCTACAATCGAAAAAGATCGGAGCCCAAGCCGACCGACACATTGCACTCGTGACCGGAGGGGCACGAGGAATTGGGCTTGCGATCACACGTCGGCTCTTGGCCGACGGCTATCAAGTCGCTTTTGTGGCGACTAGAGCGGAGCATGTGGAACGGGCAATTCAAATTCTAAGCTGTCCGGCGAATCGTCTCTATGCCGAGGCGGTCGATGTAACGCGAGACGACGAGGTGCGAGGATTTGTTGATCGGATTCGGACCCGTTGGGGCGAGATTGCCATTTTGGTGAACAATGCAGGCATATCCCCCAAGCGCGTGGACCAGGATGCACCCTGGCTATCGCAGACGTCCCTCGAGGAGTGGGCGCGGGTCATCGACGTCAACCTCAAGGGCCCCTTCATTCTCTTACGGCTATTGGCGCCGGCGATGATTGCAAGAGGCTTCGGACGCGTTATCAATGTCAGTTCGCTTGCAGGCCGTGCCATGCCAATGATCGCCGGTCCGCACTATGCCGCATCGAAAGCAGGATTGGTCGGATTAACTCGGGCTGCTGCGCGTGATCTCGCTCCACACGGCATTACTGTTAATTGTATTGCACCTGGGCGTGTTCTCAGTGATCTGACTGGACCGCCCGAGGCCGCAGCCAACCGTACCGCTCTTGGTCGTATTCCGGTCGGCCGTTTCGGAACAGCCGAAGAGGTGGCCTACGTCGCAGGCTTTCTGGCTTCGCCGATGGCGGGTTTTATCACCGGTGCAACGATCGATATCACCGGCGGCGAGTTCGCAGCCTAAGCTTATCGATACCGGATTTTGGCGCGATAACATACTTCGCGCTTGACGGGCGCATTGTAGATTTGCCGTAAGATGGACATGAATCTACTTTAACGTGCGTCTCCTCAACTCGGGCTACGACACCCTCTAGAAAGTCGAAAACATATTCCGCTAAAGCCTTCGCCGTGTAAGACTCGGCAGGGACCGGGGCCGGGAAAGCCGCTATGGCCTGCCGACCGGTTCGGCCGGTCGCCATTCCCTTGCGAAAAGCTGCATCTGATCTGGTGCTGGGGACCGCTTCTACAACCCAGTCGACGTCGTTAACGGCCTCGAGATCGAGACTCGCACTGGAGGGCCAGGGGCGGCTTGCCGAACTTCTGACCCCGGATGGATTTCATCGTCCTGACGAAAAGATATTTACTCTTTGCTCGGGCCGCCGGCCAGCGGCTGATCTATCTCGTCGGCAAGCTCTACCAATGTGCCTCGGTCATCGTCACTACCATCTTGTGTTTGGCGAATGACTCAGCGCGTTCGATGACGCTAGAATAAGACGAAACTGCGCTGTTTGATCGATCGACGACCATTTCGACATCGTCAAGACCGGCAATAACAACTGACGATTCAAAACCGCGACGTTGATCACGTAGTCCGCGCTCGTCTCCGCGATCCCGGCCAGTTCCGACGAGCCGAGCGCTACCGCCAAACCACGCCGCGCGAAGGGGGCAATATTGGCCCTAACGCAATTTTGGTGCAGTTCCGATTATTCTGCGCCGATTAGTCTGGCTTGGAGCAGATCGATTTTCCCGCGACCGTACATTTGACGCCTAACGAGCTTGAGGCGCGTAATCTGACCTTCAGTCTGCCCGTTGGACCGGGGCGAAGTGATAGCGGCCCGCACTGCCGCCTCATCCTCGGCGACGCCGTTGGCGAACGAAGCTACAAGACTTGCGCGGGCTCGCTCGATCCAGGGGTAAGTCCCACCTCAACCTTGCGCCGGACCATCAAGTGGAATTCAGCGATGATCTCGCGCGCCTCGACCAACGTTGGTGCGCCAGATCGATCGCCGTGACCGTGACCGTCTCCCCTTTCGTAAGCAAGTCACGCCCGATTGTCATGAGACGCGCGATCGTCCTGGCCGACGGGATCTGCTGAAGGGTTTGCGCGTCGGTTTCTCGGCTCTTCGCCTGCGGGTCGCCCACTCGCTGATGACGCGGAGCGAGCCACGAAAGCCATGCGCTATTAAACGGCGCCAAAGTTCAGCTCCATTGCGGCAGCCGGACGCGCCCATTGATCGTCGAGCCATGGCAAGTGCAGATCCAACGAGCTTTGCCTGGTTCGGAAGACGTCGTGATGTTTCCGCGGACCACCTGTCGCACCAGCTTCCTGCTATGGCCGGTCTGACGCACGATCTGCTTGATAGGTATGCCGTTCTTCGACAGAGCCAGGATAGCCGCGTTAGTCTCCTCGCGGCGTAGATAGCCCTCATATTGGAAGCGCTCGGCGGCTGTGAGCAGCTTGTGATCGATCGTGGTCGCACCGATGACGATGCGTATCTGGCGCATCGATTTGCGCACGGCATCGAGGAAGGCCCGACTGGCGTTCTCCATCAGATGCCAACGATCGGCGACCTGTACCGCGTGCGGCAGCGCTTTTGCCGTGGCTTCGCCATATCCTCCACCACGATCGCGGGCGACAATCGCGATCGTGGGATGAGCAGAGAGCCAGGCTTGGGCGGTAGCTGGTTCACGATCCGGTAGCAGGGTGACCACCCGGTGCCTTTCCAGGTTGCAGACGATGCTGGCGTATCGGTGATTGCGACGCGTCATCAATACCGATAACCCTGAGCGGGTCAGCTGGGGGACGGCTGCGGCGCCGAACTACCCGAAGAAGCCAATCTTTGCTCACTGGCAGCATTAGCCGCTTTGCAAAGCCTGCTGCCGGTCGACCGCCAAGCGCCAGACCGAGATGATGGACGATGGAGCCAGTCTTGCCGTCCGTCGCGCCGATGGCGCCAGTACCCCTTCGACGAAGCGCTCGATGAAGATCTGGCGCCTGCATAGGATGGCATCGCAGCGGAAGCGGCGGGCGATTACCAGGAGTTGGACGATCCGCCCCGAGAGCGGCAGATCGGTCACGCGTCGCCGATACCGGCTATGGACACGTCGAGAAACCGTTCCGCACGATGGACACAGACAACACTTCCCGACGCCCGGACCGCAATCACGGCCTTATCACCTTCGAAGTACGCACTCTCTACAACAAACCCACTCGGCACCAGATTGGAGCGCTGGAGTGCCTGCTGCATGGCGCTGATTCTCCCCAATCAAAGCGTCAGACATCCCCCAAACTGCATCAAAAGTGAGTCAGAGCCAATATTGGACGCCGATGAGGGCGCGAATTTGAACGCCGATTGACACTCTCGGATCCCCCTTTCGAAATTCTTCCGCGTCACCGAGCCAACCTTCAGCCCAAAGCCACGCAAAATCCCGCGGATAGTCAACTCCATGTCGATCAGCCGCCCGAGAAGCTGTTTGCATGCGATCAGTAGGGCCCGGATCTCCTGCGCATCGACCGACTCTGCGTATACCGGCCGGAACCATCCATCTGGATCAACTGTGCATCCCGCGCATCCTTGCGATCAGTCTTCACCGTCATCGCTGACAATGTGGCCTTCACATGCCGCGTTTCGAGCAGAACCGTCTTGAAGCCTGCTCTTTTCAGGCTCGGATGCAGCCATTGCGAGAGCGGCCCCGCTTCCAGCCCGATCCGCTTTACTGCAAAGCCAAGCCTCTCAAAAAATTCGACTAAGGCGCCGGGTTCCTACCTTCGCTTTCTTCAGGATCTTACCTGCGCATCCACAACGCATACGCTCGACAGTTCCAATGACACGTCAATTCCGGCAGAGTTCTCCACGGCTGTCCTCCGTCTCCAGATGCTTGGGGCTGACTCAAGTCGTGCCCCTTTCATCATCTATCGGGGACAACCACCATCATCACCCCTTGCTCAGAGCAGCCCCATTGGGGCATCTAGTTCTGCGATCGGAGGGGCACCTGTCTCAGCTCCTGTAGTCCGCGCCTCCCTTGCGCTCCATCGCGTCGAAATGAGCTCGCTGGATGTGTTCACGTCGCGTACACCTGCACCTGACAGGCACGCTCTAAGTAGTACAGCCGGTCGTAGGCCTCACCTACCGTCTCGCCGGTGACCAGCACGCCGTGGTTGGCCATGAACAGAGTTGATTTGTCGTGCAGAAGCTTCGCAAGGCGCCCGCCTTCCTCGGGCTCGTGCGCGAAGCTTGGGTAATGGTCGTCATCGGCGATTCTGTCCATCATGCTAACTTCAGTCTGACCGATCGGAAATATGCGCTGGTTTTGGACTCGGGTGAGCGCGTTGGCATACGGCATGTGGGTATGGAAGATCACAGCCGCCTTCGGACTGAGGCGGCGAATGGCGGCGTGGATGCAGACCGAGCAGCGCTCCATGTCACCCTCGCCGCTCAAGGTCGTGACCTCATAGCTCACCTCCAGGAACGAGCTGGCGGTGGGCTCCGACTAATGCATGCCGAATGGGATCAGTAAGAACCGAGACTTGCCCGGCCACCACCATGGTCAAGTAGTTGAAAATGCCTCACTCAGATCGTGCAAGACTGCTAGCCAATGGGCCGCCGCAAGATCGACCCTCGCCCGCCATTCGGCAGATTTTCACGGAACTGGATCGGTACCGAGGACAGATCTTTAATTGGCATTTAAATTCTCTCCTTTGAATGGTCGTATCCACTGATGCTGCAATTGGCGATCCTCGTGGCCCTGCCCTCGAGCCTCTGTCACGGCTATCTCAACAAATTCGCGAGCCGCACTGTGTACTCCTCTGCCATCCGTAGCGGCGGTTCATGCGTACCGGCGTCGCAAACGTCTGGGCCGGCGCGGCCGACGACCCGATGCGGTTGGATAAGAGAGACGAGTTGTACTCACATTGGGGGCGGCCACGAAAAATTCGAGCCTGCTACGAGATGCCCGCCGTGTCACCAAACAGACTGAAGTCCTCGCTACTCATTCCCGTACCCTGGAATGTTCCTGCAATATGATGCTCGCACCAATTGTAAAGACCCAATGCGCACCCTTCGATAAAGCATGCTATGTTCTTAAATACTTACTCGTCGAACCGAGTTTTGGGTTCGCCGCTGAGTAGCCGCTTCAATGCATCAAAATGAAGATCGAAATGCGCACGGCCACCATATTTCAACTCCTTGTAGTTTAGCGGAGCTCCCATTTTCAAGGCGATCTCGTCTGAAATGGGCCTTAACTTTTTTCCTGTCCACATCGCGTAGAGCTGCGTTTGGCATGCACGCTCCAAATAGTACATGCGATCATACGCTTCGCCCACGGTGCGGCCAAGCACAACGATGCCGTGATTTCCCATGAACAGGATCGATTTGCCGCCTAGAACTTTGCCCAACCGATCGCCTTCTCCCGGGGTACTCCCGAATCCCGAATATCTGACATCATACGCTATGTCGTGAATGAAGCTCGCTTCTGTCTGCCCAATCGGCAATAGCCGCGAATCTTCTAAGCGAGTGAGCGCGCTCGCGTAGGGCGCATGTATGTGGAAGACATAGGGAGCATCCGGCCGCATCCGATGGATCGGCACGTGGATGCCGTAGGATGACCGCTCCACCTCACCCCGCCCTTTGATGACCCTCTTGTTGAAATCGACCGAGAGGAAGCAGCTCGCGGTAGCCTCCGACCAGTGCATGCCGAAGGGCAAACACAAGTACTGATCGGGATGATCCGGTACTATCGCCGTCAGGTGATTGAATATTCCTTCGGAGAATCCCTGAAGATGGGCGAGTCGATGGGCAGCTGCCATGTCAACCCGTTGATCCCATTCCGCTTGTGAGAATTGGCTGCGTTCCGTCTTTGGCTCATACATAGACATGACGATCCTCAATCGGGGGGAGTTTTAGGACAAGCGTTGCCGCTGTCGTCGGAGGATTCTCATAAGGTCAGCGTGATGACTAACGACGCCCTAAAGCCCGCGTTTGTTGGCGTTGTCACAGGCCAGATACCGTGTAAAGCTGCTGTTTACAAGATCTTCTCCCCCCCCAAATCCGAGAGGCGTCGATTTTCAGAGCCCATCGCGGATTCTAAGCAATTGAGGGTCCAGAAGTGCTGCATTTATTTCTGCGGCAGAGAAGGCAAATGCGGATTCCGCTCGATGTCGCCCGCTATTCCGAGATGATGTCGGCCGGGTGACGAGCCCTCTTTTGGCTCCCATACGGTCGTCCCTTTCGGCGTTGCGAAGGAAGACCCTGGATGCCGACGGAGAGGCTTGCGACGGTCTGTGCGCGATGTGATCAGGATAAAACCTGCGGGGCTGCCGAGCCGCGAGATTGCGCGGCGGTGGGAGCAGCCGCCTCGTCGGTGCGGCTGACGATCCGGCCGGTTCGAGGCCGCGGGCCTGACTTAGCCGCTGCCGCACGATATGATCGACGCAGTCTTGGAAGCGCGGCTGTTCGCCAAGTCCGGCACCAGCAACCAGCACGGGCATCGGCGCCTCGCCGAGCCCGACTGGGCAGCCGTGCACCGCGAGCTCAAGCGCAAGCACATGACGCTGTCGATCCTGTGGGAGGAGTACATTGCCGCCGAGCCCGGCGGGTACCGGCGCTCGCGCTTCTGCGAGCTCTACCGCGCCTGGGAGGGCCGCCTGTCGGTCACGATGCGGCACCGCCGCCGGCGCGGCCGCGCAAGCCTCGCGATAAGGCCAAGGTCGAGCAAGCCGTGCTCGTCGTCGAGCGCTGGCTGCTCGGTCGCCCGCGCCATCGCACCTTCCACAGCCTCGCCGAGGTCAACGCGGCGATCGGCGAGCTGCTAAGTATCCCTCCGTTGAGGGCCGCCTTGTTTGACGAACGCGATCGCTGCAGGTCCTAGGGGTAATCCTAGGAGAAGCGCTATGACGATTTCGAGGGCGGAGGTGATCACGTCGTTCGAGCGGCGGCGCCGCTGGTCGCAAGATGAGAAGGAACGGCTTGTTGCAGCGTCGCTGGAGCCCGGCGCCAATGTTTCCGAGGTGGCTCGCGTGGCCGGGCTTCATGTGAGCCAGCTGTTCAGGTGGCGCAAGGAGCTTTGCAGGCACGGCGAAGCGAGCATAGCGCCGTTTGTTCCGGTCGAGATTGGGGTCGTCCGCGCCACTGCGGGAGGTGGCCGAAGCGCCGTTGACGACGACGACGCGTCGACGCAAGAGCCACGGCATCATCGAGATTGATCTTGGTACCGGGCACATCCGGGTCGATGGCGACGTTGATGGAGACGCGCTACGTCGTGTTCTCGATGCTTTGGTCCGCCGATGATCCCAGTTCCCACGGGCGCGCGAGTGTGGCTCGCGACAGGCTACACGGACATGCGCCGAGGCTTTCCGTCGTTGGCACTCCAGGTGCAGGAGGTGCTGCGCAAGGACCCGCTCAGCGGTCATCTGTTCGTCTTCGGGGGTCGCCGAAGCGATCTTGTGAAGGTGATCTGGCACGATGGCCAGGGAGCATGCCTGTTCACCAAGAGACTCGAGAGAGGAAAGTTCGTCTGGCCATCGGTTGCGGGTGAAGCTGTGACGATCTCGCCGGCTCAGATGAGCTACCTGTTGTCCGGAATCGATTGGCGTAACCCTCAAGAAACCCATCGGCCGACGCGGGTCGGATAGCCGCTTTTACGATTTGAATCTGCTGCTCGATCTGATTCAATGGCTTCATGACATCGAAGCCGGACGATCTTCTTTCTGACCTCGCGAGCGCCTACCTTGCGCTGCTGGCCGAGCGAGAGATGTTGCAGGCTGAGCGCGATGTCGCCGTCGCGGATGCCGCCAGTGCGCGGGCGGAGCTGTCGGACAACGAAGCGCTGATCGCACATCTTGAGCTGCGGATCGAGAAGCTCAAGCGCGAACTGCACGGGCAGCGATCCGAGCGCTCGGCACGGCTGCTCGAGCAGTTGGAGTTGGAGCTCGAGGAACTCGTAACCACGGCGAGCGAGGATGAGCTTGCCGCTCAGGCGGCGGCGGCGAAGACGCAGAACGTCCGTCCCTTCACGCGTAAGCGGCCGGTGCGCAAGCCTTGGCCGGACGATATCGAACACGAGCGCGTCGTTGAAGCTCCAACGACCTGCGCCTGCTGCGGTGGATCACGGCTGGCGAAGATCGGCGAGGATGTGACCAAGACGCTGGAGGAGATCCCGCGCCGCTTCAAGGTCATAGAGACGGTACGCGAGAAGTTCACCTGCCGCGATTGCGAGACGATCAGTCGTTCCATGCCACGCCGCGCGGCTTCATCGGTCCACAATTGCTGGCGACCATCCTGTTCGACAGTAGGGTCGAGGACTGGCGCGCCGCTCGACCAAATTTTCGATCGCACACGTTTCCAGCCCCCGCCACATCGCACGCAGCATGCGGATTTCCCGCACTACGCGCTCCCATTTGCTTCGCACCAAGGCTTATTTGACCTATCGTGCTGGAGCGGCTTTCGCCTTGCCAGTACTCGCCCGGTAGCCATTAAACAGCTTCAAGGTATCGTACAGCCACGACCTACTCCACTGCTTCCAGCCGAAGCCTTTTCGTTTCCGAGCCTTCGCCAGATGGCGTCTGACCTTCTTCTCTACCCAGTTTCTGATGTAGGCGAAACATTTACCGGAATCGCCCATCGCGAAGTAGTTTACCCACCCTCGGAGCTTCGGATTGATCAGGCTTATCACCCGGCCAATCGGTTGCGACCGGTGGCGGCGAAACACTTCCTTGAGCCCCCGCAGAAGCGCCGTCCGCTTTTTGAGCTTGGGCGTGTAATACGGCCGCATCACTCCGCGCAGACTGCGGAGGTAGCGGAAGTCGAATCCCAGAAAGCCCAAGCTCTCGCCTCGTTCCAGATCGACTATGCGGCTCTTCTCATCATTCACTTCAACCTGCAGTTTGGTGAACTCTTCCCGTAATCGCTTGTCTATGGCACCGAGCAGCCAGTCATGTCGCTTGTGGGCGTCGATCAAGACCACCAGATCGTCAGCGAATCGTGCATATTCGACGTTGGTGTACTTGCCGCGACGAGTTACCTCACGCGCTCGCTCCAGCATCTTATCCACCTCGTTGAGGTAGAGATTACTGAGCAAGGGTGAAATTACCCCGCCCTGTGGAACCCCCTTCTTGCCAGATGCTTTCAGCATCAGCCGCAGCAGATGCAGAATTTCCTTGTCGTCGATTCGCAGAGCCACCTTCTCTAGCATCCGATCGTGCCGGATGTTGTCGAAATAGGCGCGCAAATCAACGTCGAGAATCCGCGTCTTCCGCTCGGCTACCGCCTGGGCAACTCGCTTGATCGCTTCATGTGCCGTACGCTTGGGCCGATATCCAAACGATCCCGGTTGGAAATCCGCCTCGAATACAGGTTCGAGTACGAGCTTGAGCGCGCCTTGCACCACTCTGTCGCGAATAGCCGGAAGCGACAGAACGCGGACCTTGGAGCCCCCGTCCTTCGGTATTTCCCGCTTCCTTGATGGGAGTGGCTGATAGCTGCGCCCGATCAGTTCGTCCCGTAATTGTTCGAGTAGCGACTCCACGCCTCGCGCTTCGATGGCTTCGAACGTCACTCCGTCTATTCCCGGAGCGCCGTCGTTTTCTTTCGCCATCTCATACGCTGCGCGCAGCGTCTCCATCTTACACACGTGGACGTATAGACCCCAGAAACGCCAAGACGGTTCAGCCTTCGCCTTGACGTATAGCCTCCGCCTCAGGTCCTGCAAATCGATGGACGCCTTTGTCATCTCGTCCTTGCCTTCCTTACGTTGGAGACATCACAAATGGCAGGGTCCCTTCGCTCCACGGGTGTTACCCCGCTTCAGCGCTACTGCGGACCCGGCCGCCACCTTCTCATCTTCGGCCGATTTCCCGGGGGCGCCGGTTATACGGCCTACCTTCTTCCGGCGATTTCTCTCCGGGATGAGGAAGGCTTCTCCAGTTGCTTTGCATGTCCTTGTCACCGTGCTGTCGCTTTCACCCCGCCGAAATGATCCGTCGCATCAGTTAGCATTCGTCGGATCATGCTGCCTTCGCCCCTAAACTGCGGGCTCGGCTTTCGGTTCTGAGCATTTTCGAGGCCACAGCGCGTTCTCTTTTGATACGGCCCGGTGACTCGTGAGCTCCCCAAGGGAGTCTTTGTCGATAGGCTTCAGAAATTCGGTTTCTCTCCTTTCTGCTATCCACACTACGGGGAGCTAACTTTTTCCCCGGCAGGACTAACTCCTGCTGAACATGCCAGCCTTCGCTGGACGCACAGTTCGGCATGCATATCCCGCTCAACCGCCAAAGCGCGCGCTTCAAGAGCGAGAGGATCGACCTGTCGTTGTCGACGCTGGCGGACCAGGTCGGCCACGGGACCTTCGCGGTCATGCCGCTCTTCCACCTGATCGAACGCCATGTGCTCGCTGCCGAGCGCCTTCATGGCGATGACACTACCATCCGGATCCTGGCGAAGGGCAAGTGCACGACCGGACGGATCTGGACGTATGTACGGGATGATCGGCCCTTTGCCGGGCCTGCGCCGCCTGCGGCGGTCTATTACGCCTCGGGTGACCGACGAGGCGAGCATCCCCAGAAGCATCTGGCCGCCTTCGCCGGCATCCTGCAAGCCGATTGCTACAACGGCTTCGAGCCGCTGTTCGATCCGCAGAAGAAGACACTACCAATTACGCCGGCGTATTGCTTTGCCCATGCCCGGCGAGGCTTCTTCGAGCTGGCTGACATCGAGAAAAATGCTCGGGAGGGCAAGAAGGGTAAACCGGTCTCCCCGATCGCACTGGAGGCGGTCAAGCGGCTGGACGCGTTGTTCGAGATCGAGCGCGCCATCAACGGCTGTGACGCTGACGACCGGCGCGCCGTCCGCCAGGAACAGAGCAAGCCGCTTCTCGACGACATGCACGCCTGGCTGCTGCGCGAGCGCGAAACCCTCTCGCGCTCGTCCGAGGTCCTGAAGCCGATCAACTACATGCTCAGGCGCTGGGAGGGCTTCGCCCGCTTCCTCGACGACGGCAGGATCTGCTTGACCAACAATTGCGCTGAACGCGCATTGAGAGGCATCGCCTTGGGACGGCGCAACTGGACCTTCGCCGGCAGCCAGCGTGGGGCCAACCGTGCCGCCATCATGCTGACGATGATCACGACGTGTCGTCTCAATGACGTCGATCCAAAGGCCTGGCTTGCCGACGTCCTCACCCGTATCGCCGATCTTCCCACTTCGCGTCTGCACGAACTGCTGCCCTGGGAATGGAAGCTTCTGCGCCAGGCTGCAGAGCCCTCCGATCAGCGGGCCGCCTGATCTTCACCCAACGCCATCATAGCGCTCTCGAGACCCGCGCGCAGTGCGTCAATCGGGCGGCCCTCGTCGTGTGCGTACGCTGCTAACGCGGCTGAATGAGGAGCGGCCGATCCGGCGGCGGCGTGACCGCCGCAGGCTGCTCGAGGAGGATCGACCGGCCGGCGCTCAAACCCTTGCCGGAAAGCCCCCTAAGTGCATGCTGAGTTGCGGATCCGCCGCGTCAGCAGATTACCACGTCGAGGTGGAGAAGCATTGCTACAGCGTCCCGCACCGCTTCGCGGGCGCCGAGGTCGAGGTGCGGCTTACCGCCCGCATCGTCGAGATCCTCGACAAGGGCGAGCGGATCGCCGCGCATCCGCGCTAACGGCTGGCGCCGCGGCCGCTCGGCAATCGACATCGGTGCGTGCACCTACGGTTCGGTCAAATCGATCCTGGCCAACAATCTCGATCGGCGTCCCGCTCCCAAGCGCTCCGCGGGCGGCGCGCCGATCCTGCATGCCGACATCCGCGGACCACGATACTACAATTACGAGACCACCCCTTGCGCACCACCCGACCCTCGACCGCCTCAACGCCCTCGGCCTCCACGGCATGGCCAAGGCCTTCGTCGACATCGAAGCAACCGGCGAGGCCGCGAGTCTCGGCCACGCCGAATGGCTCGCGCTGCTGCTCGAACGTGAAGCCTCGCTGCGCCACAACAAGCGGCTTGCCACCCGCCTGCTCGACGCCAAAAGTTGCGCCAGCAGGCGTATGTTGAAGACGTCGACTACCACATCCCGCTCGACCGCGCGCTGTTCGCCAAACTTGTCGAGGCCGCTGGATCGACGACCAAACCAACCTGTTGATCTGCGGACCGGCCGTCGTCGGCAAGAGCTGGCTCCGCCTCGGCGCTCGGCCACAAGGCCTGCCGCGACAATCGCTGCGTCCTCTACCAGCGCGTCCCGCGCCTGTTGACGGATGAATTGCGGGCAGTTCACCTATCCGTCCGCCTTCGGATTGGAATTTAACTCCTTGCGGAGGAAGCAGTGGCAGGTCAGAGCCCGTTCGGCTCGGTGGCAATATTGCGGACGGCGCCATTGAGAAGAAACAGCGCGTGTTGCTTGATTGATGGCTCTGGAATGTTCACATCCTGACTGGTGGCGACTGAGAACGAGCGGCAGATCTCAACGGCCAAGAGCGGCTCAACTTGTCAAACACTATGCGACGCCACGCTCACATACTCGAAAAATGGATTGGAAGCTAAAAAAAGCGCTCCGGCGGGCATGCCGGAGGCATTTTGGAGGTCAGGCGAGATTTAGCGATCGAGTCTTTTCGCTTTGGTTTGGCAGCGTGTCACCAGTTGCGCTGAGCGTGGAGCAGCATCGTCAGGCTATTTTGATTCTTCAGCTCATACGCAGCGCCTGGCTTTGCAATACCCGACTGCAGCGGCAGCGTCACGGTGCTTCCGCTCGCGTACTTCTGGTCCAGCATTGTGTAATTGATTTCGGCCAAGAAGGTCAGGCCCTTGACGGGGGTCCAGGAGGTGTATGTACCGACACTCGAATAGTTGAAGTCTGGGTTACAGCCGGCGACCCCGTTCGACAAAGCGAGTCCTGTGACTACAGCATTGCAGATGTAGCCCTTGGCTGTGCCGTTGTAACGAACAGCGGCCCATCCACCGTAGATGGTGGTGGCCCAGTGCGGATTCCAGTTGTGAGTGTAGCCACCGTTAAAACCGAAGGTGGTGGTCAACTCCTGGCCGGAGCCCGTCACGAACACTGAGTCAGAAAGACCGGCAACTCCGATGCTCTGGTAAACACCCGCCAAGTTCGTACCGCCGTACATCGCGAAGGTGCTGCCAAAATAGCTATTGAAGTTATAACGGCTTGCACCTTTCGTATACACGCCGGCCATATTGATTGTGTCGCCCGGGCCAGTCGGGATATTCTTGATTGATAATGCCAGCAGACCAGCCCAGCCCCATTTGTCATCCGGATGACCGGTGAGCTCGGTTGCACCATAGTAAGCCGAATGGTTGTCGTGAGCGGCAAGCGACGCTTGGAAGAGGCCCCAGGACTGGTCAACACGAAGCATGGCAATGAAGTCTGGAGCGCGCGTTCCGCCAATGTCATTGGCACCGTACGAACCAGAGGCGATACCGGCGGGCGACGCAGCGCTCACGTTCCAGATGTTGGTTGTGTAGCTGACGACTTGATCCTGGGCCGAGAAGGAGGCCGTGATGCCCTGGCCGAAATCGGCGGTGTAGGTGAGTTGGTTCACGGGGTCCCAGCCGCTGCCGCCTACCACGTCGTACCAGTTGGCCGGATAGTCGGCCCATGGCGGGGAGAACTGCGATTGCGCCTTACCGATTGTGAAACCAGCGAACTGGATAAAGGCGTAGTAGACAGCGAGCGTACCGCCAGCGACAGCGCCCGGATTGGCGTTGTTCGGCGCCTGAGCGCCGCCGATTGACTGGTAAACGGTAGACCCGTTTCCTTGCCCGCTGTAGCTCCCCGTTGTCCATCTGTAGCCGGCCAAAAAGTAGGTGCGGAGCAGACCATACTCGGTCGCAGTGCGAGTATCGATGCCCAGATTCGCCTGAGCTCGCCACGTATAGTTGTTGCTAAGGCGGTTTTGCGCGCCACCCGCACCGAAGTCGGCGGTGCCAGCGATAACATTTGACCGCACGGTGATCCAGTTTCGCGCATAACCGCTAAGCTTGATGCAAGTCTCGGTGCCCGGGATGTAGTAGAATCCGGCGCCATAGAGCGAGCACACCTTTACGTACTCGATAGGTTTCGCCTTCATCGGAAGATCGGCCGAGTGCGCCCCGCCCCCCGCAAACATCGCCACAGAGCAGAGGATAAGAATCTTTGTCAGCTTCATTGATGAACCTCCAAGCTGGAAATATCGTTTCGTCCTTCCAAGGTCCGCCTCGACTAGCTCGCCGACGGGCGGGTTCTCGACGGAACACGTCGAGGCGCCCCCCTCGCCGTCGACTAGAATTTAATTGTCACAATCAATTGTTTCAATCAATCATTTTGATTGCGTGTTTTTCTTGCGAAATGTCGTAATTTGGCAACACTCGAGTTTGTTTCCGCGAAAAAGCGGGGTTTCTCACCCGGATTTGTTATCGGTAAAGCTTACTAAAGGCTTCACAATTAGTTCAGGCGGTGAGCGGATACTAAAGCGGGCCGGAAACATTATAAATTTTAATTGCACAACTTAATTTTATCCAGAAGACGCCTAGGTTGGTGAAGTGTCCGAAACGGATATGTGCAATCTAGCTAACGAGAAAGCGCCCGTGGTTGGGCAAGAGATGGAAAGACCAGCATGGCCGAAAAAGAACAAGCTATTAGAGCTGTTACGGACTTCATCTGGAACATTGTCGAGATTCACTCTCAACTCGAGGCAATACACAAAACTTGGGGTGAGCTGTTAGGAATGACCGAACCACAGTGGTTAATCCTGATGGCCATTGACGAACTTGACCAAGGTCGCGGCGTTTCGGGAATTGCAGTTGCGAACAAACTAAGAATTCACCCCGCCTTTGTTACTAACCAGACAAAAAAACTCGAAAACATGCGGTTCCTGACTCGCGTAACATCGCCTGATGACGCAAGGTTTCTGCAGATCTCGCTGACAGAAAAGGCGCGGGCGGAAATCACGAATCTGTCGGATAAGAGACAAGCCCTCCACTCGACCATGTTTGGCGGGCTGGATGAGGAGTCGCTTGATTATCTCAATAGGCGGCTAACCTCGATCGCCAAGAATAGCCGGCTCGCATCGCAAAAATTGAATTTAGGCGCGTTGTAGGCACGAAGCGATGATGCTTACCCACGAAGAGCACAAATTCGTAAGCCGTGATCGCTAGGTAGTCGCCTGTGAACAAGCCTGTAAGCGATTGAGCGGGAGTCTGTTTTTGGGATTTGACGGCGTTTGAGATTGCAGGGATTTGAGGCTTGATGGCCGCAAACCTTGCAAATTCGTTTTGTGGATTCCTCTCCGCTGTGAACCGTGCTTCTGTGGTGCACCGGAGGGATGATGCGGCCGAAGAAGCACAAGACGACGGGATCGAACGATCTGTTCCGGGCACGGCTGGACCAGATCATCAACATGAAGCACGAGCTCGTTCTGCTTGCCGGCAAGATCGACTGGGACTGGATCGACGGCGAGATCGCCCCGCTCTACAGCGAGAACGGCAGGCCGGGGATCGAGACCCGCTTCATGATCGGGCTGCTGTTGCTCAAGCACATTTACGGGCTGTCCGATGAGGGGGTGTGCGAGCGCTGGGTGCACGATCCGTACTTCCAGTTCTTCACCGGCGAAGAGTTTTTCCGGCACGTTTTCCCGCACGAGCGCTCGGACCTGAGCCATTGGCGCAAGCGGCTCGGCGACAAGCTGGAGCAGTTGTTGGCCGAGAGCCTTCGGGTGGCGCACGAGACCGGTGCGTTACGCAGCCAGGACCTCAAGCGGGTCACGGTCGACACCACAGTGCAACCAAAGGCCATCAGCTTCCCGACCGACGCCAAACTGCTGCATGCAGCGATCCGGGGGCTGAACCGCCTGGCGAGGAAGCACGGGGTCAAGCTGCGGCAATCCTATTGTCGCGTGGCCAAAAGCGCGGCGATGATGGCGGGCCGTTACGCTCATGCCAAACAGTTCAACCGGCATCAGCGGCAGCTGCGTATCCTGCGCAGCCGGCTGGGGCGGATCATCCGCGACATCCGCCGCAAGATCGAGGGCGAGGCGACGCTGGAGGAGGCGTTCGCCCTCCCGCTTGGCCGGGCCTCGCAGATCCGCTCGCAGCAGCAGCGCCAGCGCGGTTTCAAGCTTTATTCTTTCCATGCCCCGGAGGTGGAGTGCATCGGCAAGGGCAAGGCCGCCGCACCTTATGAGTTCGGCGTAAAGGCCTCCATCGTCACCAACAATCGCCGCGCCCCCGGTGGCCTGTTCGTGCTGCATGCCAGGTCGCTGCCCGACAACCCTTACGACGGTCACACGTTGCGGGATGTTATGGACCGCACCGAGACACTCACCGGCTGTGCGATCGAGCGGGCCTACGTCGACAAGGGCTACCGCGGCCACGACGCGCAAAATCCCCGCCGCGTCTTCATCTCCGGCCAGAAGCGCGGTGTTTTCGGCGCCATCAAGCGTGAGCTGCGCCGCCGCTCCGCCATTGAGCCCATCATCGGACACCTCAAAGCCGAAGGACACCTCGGCCGGTGCTACCTCAAGGGCCGCGCCGGCGATGCCGCCAACGTCGTTCTCTCCGCCGTCGGACACAACCTCCGTCGCATCCTCGCCTGGTTCAGAGAACTTTTGCGCCTGTTGTTGGTCTCGCTCTGGCGCACGCTCAACTGTCCAGCTCAGCTCAATCCGGCTTCTTAACGGTCGACTAGGTATCCCTCCTTTGAGGGCCGCCTTGTTTGACGGACGCGAGCGCTGCAGTCCTAGGAGAAGCGCTATGACGATTTCGCGGGCAGAGGTGATCACATCGGTCGAGCGGCGGCGTCGGTGGTCGCAAGATGAGAAGGAACGGCTCGTTGCAGCATCGCTCGAGCCCGGAGCCAGTGTCTCCGAGGTGGCTCGCATGGCTGGTCTTCATGTGAGCCAGCTGTTCCGGTGGCGCAAAGAGCTTTGCAAGCACCGGTGAAGCGAGTATAGCGCCGTTCGTGCCGGTCGAGATTGGACCGTCCGTGCCGCCGCGGGAAGTGGCCGAAGCGCCTTTGACGATGACGGCGCGTCGACGGAAGAGCGTAAGCGGCAAGCTGAGCTTTCAATTACCCATAATTGTTGCCTCGATTGCGGCTCCAAGTTCGATGTCGGTCAGCCGCGATAGTCCGCGCCAGATCACGGTATTTCCTGGAGGCGGATCGTTGGCTCGGGCTAAATATCCTCCGAGCCGCGCGATCTTGACGACATAGTGCGAGAGCGTGCTTCGTCGAGAGCAATCACCACCCCTGTCTTTCACCAAATGATCAAGAAGCCTGATTTCGGGATCCGTCAGCGCCGTTTGCGGTACGGCATTCGGCGAGGAGCGACTGAGCATCGTCATCCAGAAGACGCGCCAACTCACAATGCATCCGATCGATATAGGAAGCAGATCACAAAGTCGTCAAAATAAGGCACCCAGTCGGGCTTCGCCCCGCAGTCGGCCCTTCACCACGCGGTCGAACAAGAGGTCGAGAACGTAATAAAGGTAGAGGTTGCTCAAAAGTACACTGATCGGTCTGCCTTGTGGCTTTCCTTGTTCGCTCGGATACATGGCTGTGTATTCCAAGACAACAGCTTTCAACCGAGCGCCGGATGAAGCTGATCAGGCGCGGATCACCCGATGTTCGATAAACCGGGGGAGTCAATCATGGTCGAGACTCCCGAAGACGTTCTTCAAATCCGCCTCCAACATCCACTGATCATGCTTCAACTTCGGCCTGCTTCTGCGATGGCTAGCAGAGCTTTTGCGCGTTCGAAACCGTCCCAAATCAAAACTCCCTTGAGCCGGCCGCCGCACTGGTTCTTCACGGAACAGCCATGATCCTGAGGCGCTCAAGCGGCCCCTGGCCGAGCGGCACGGGAGCGAGCGGCTGCGTCAGATCGTCATTAAGGAACTGCGAACGCTACCCGGCCGAGAAATTCCCGAAGAGCGGATTACACCTCCAGCACCTTCAGCAGGTCGCAGCCTGTCCGGCTTGCACTTATCGTTTACGCTTGCTGCGTAAACTGATTAAGTGGCCGCTTGAGACCGAGGTTCTCTCTTAGCGTTTTTCCGGAATATCCAGATCTGAATTTGCCTCGTCGGCGCAATTCGGGAACGATGAGATCAATAAAATCCTTCAGTCCGCCAGGAAGTGCCGCTGGGAGAACATTGAAGCCATCAGCCGCACGTTGATCAAATGTATCCACCATCGCGTTGGCAACTTGGTCCGGCGTTCCGACAACCATAAGATGGCCTTTGCTGTCCGATATAAAACGGATCAGTTGTCTCCAGGTGAATTTCTGACGCGCCGCCTGGTCGAGAAGCAGCCTCTGACGACTCCGCATGAAATTTGTCTGCGGTAATACTTCGGGTACTAATGAGTCCAGATTCATTGAACGTAGCTCGGTAACAGAACCCAGCGCGCGATCGGCCAATGCAATTTGCACGTCGATGTGCATATGCGAACGTAGCCTTTCAAGCTTTTCGGACGCCTCTTGCTGAGTCCTCCCAACGATCGGGACAATGCCCGGCATGACCAGAACCTGATCGTCTTCCCGCCCAAGAGAGCGCGCTTTCTCCTTGAGAATCGCATAGTATCGCTTACCGTTTTCCAACGAAGGTTCGGCGGTGAAAACGACCTCGCCGACTTCCGCAGCGAATGCTATTCCAGCATCGGATGCGCCAGCCTGAACCAATACGGGATACCCTTGTGGCGGCCTTGCGACATTCAGTGGGCCTCTGACTGCTAAGTGTTCCCCTCGGTGGTCGAGCAAATGCAGCTTCGAAGTGTCAACGAAAATACCACTTTGCTTGTTGCGAATAAAAGCGTCATCTTCCCACGTATCCCAAAGACCCTTGACGACTTTTACGAATTCTCTCGCTCGAACATAGCGAGCGTCATGATCTGGAAGTTCCTTTTCACCGAAATTTGGGGCTTCGAATTTAAGGGTTGACGTGACTATGTTCCAGGCAGCACGCCCCACCGATAGGTGATCAAGCGAGGCGAACATGCGTGCGAGATGATAAGGATGATTGTACGTAGTTGTCGCCGTTCCGACAAGGCCGATAAGTTGTGTTCTCGATGATAGCGCGGACAAGAGCGTGATTGGTTCGAACCCATCGTTTCGGCTTGAACGAGCTATATGTGCATCGTCTAATTCGGATACGCTTGGGGTATCAGCCAGAAATATGAAGTGAAATGCCGCCCCCTCCGCAAGCGCCGCCAGATGAGTATAATGGCCTATATCAACTCCGCAGTTCGCTAATACGTTCGGATCGCGCCATGCACCCTCGTGATATCCCGCGTCAAAGAGGAATACTCCCAGCTTCATTTCATCATTGCGTCGCATGCAGCACCTCCGTGCGAATTGGACTATCGTCGCGAACCAGTTCAGTTAGTGCAGTGTTTTCCAGTAGGCCACAGAAGTGCCGAGCCGAATTTCTTAAATCCCGGTTCCCTGTCGGCACCGAAAGCTTATTCGGCCGCATAGCTACTAGCTTTCCATCGCCCACTAAGTTGCGCACAATGGACGGCGGCCAATGTGAGTGAAACGGCCGGCTCTTTCTTGCTGAGTCACGATCAACCAGCACGGCCAGTGCCCACTCTGCGCCCACCGATATCACCTAACTCTCTCTGGGAAGCGTCGCTCGTAATGCGGTGGCCGGGAGAGCACGAGTAGGCCCGATGCCTAGATTCCCGTAAGACCGGATCGCTCCGCGATCGCGCCGGAAAGCTCATCATGCGCCTCCATGACGAAAGACAAGTCGGATAAAACTCAGCAAATGGAACTCCTGGTCGAGGCGAGCCGATGCACGATCAGGGCTGCTGACGACAAGCGAGCTTGGTCGATGTTGCATACCCGAATTCCTTAAAACGTCACTTTCCTGACCCGACACTCATCGTGGGATTAGCTGACACGTTTGTGTCGACGGGATCAATTGCTAACGTTGGTAGTTGATCAAGGCGAAAATCATTGCTCCACGCGAATACGGTGACGCAGATCAGCCGTAGACAATTACATGCGCCAGTCGCAAGAGGTCGGAAAGAGGGCGATCGTCTCCCCGATCTCTGAGCCGGGATTGAGCGTCACGTTGCCGTGCAACTCAGCTTCGCTCATTGTACCCTCGAGGCCGGGCAGGACCGGTCCTTGAAGCTTATCGATCGAACATACCATTTTTGTCCGCGAACCGGACGGGCAGATATCCAGCAAGCGATGCCAGTCGGCACCGTTCCTCACGATCCGCCCATCACGATGCCGAAACGCCCCACGCCGCTCTGCCGACTAGGCGCTGAAAAGCTCCTGCGCCACGTTGCACCTGACGTGCCTTGGGGCGCCGAGCACCATCTGGGCGCGCATATTTCCGGTGCTCTCGACTCACTGACGACTTAGCGCATCGAGGACTGGCGAATGTAGACGTAAGCTCCGCGCTCGAGGTACTGAGGTTGTATCTTTGATGGGCTCCTTCCTGGCATCTCCAGTCGGTGAGCGCGGCTGTTTCGTGAGTAGTCGACCGTTAAGAAGCCGGATTGAGCTGAGCTGGACAGTTGAGCGTGCGCCAGAGCGAGACCAACAACAGGCGCAAAAGTTCTCTGAACCAGGCGAGGATGCGACGGAGGTTGTGTCCGACGGCGGAGAGAACGACGTTGGCGGCATCGCCGGCGCGGCCCTTGAGGTAGCACCGGCCGAGGTGTCCTTCGGCTTTGAGGTGTCCGATGATGGGCTCAATGGCGGAGCGGCGGCGCAGCTCACGCTTGATGGCGCCGAAAACACCGCGCTTCTGGCCGGAGATGAAGACGCGGCGGGGATTTTGCGCGTCGTGGCCGCGGTAGCCCTTGTCGACGTAGGCCCGCTCGATCGCACAGCCGGTGAGTGTCTCGGTGCGGTCCATAACATCCCGCAACGTGTGACCGTCGTAAGGGTTGTCGGGCAGCGACCTGGCATGCAGCACGAACAGGCCACCGGGGGCGCGGCGATTGTTGGTGACGATGGAGGCCTTTACGCCGAACTCATAAGGTGCGGCGGCCTTGCCCTTGCCGATGCACTCCACCTCCGGGGCATGGAAAGAATAAAGCTTGAAACCGCGCTGGCGCTGCTGCTGCGAGCGGATCTGCGAGGCCCGGCCAAGCGGGAGGGCGAACGCCTCCTCCAGCGTCGCCTCGCCCTCGATCTTGCGGCGGATGTCGCGGATGATCCGCCCCAGCCGGCTGCGCAGGATACGCAGCTGCCGCTGATGCCGGTTGAACTGTTTGGCATGAGCGTAACGGCCCGCCATCATCGCCGCGCTTTTGGCCACGCGACAATAGGATTGCCGCAGCTTGACCCCGTGCTTCCTCGCCAGGCGGTTCAGCCCCCGGATCGCTGCATGCAGCAGTTTGGCGTCGGTCGGGAAGCTGATGGCCTTTGGTTGCACTGTGGTGTCGACCGTGACCCGCTTGAGGTCCTGGCTGCGTAACGCACCGGTCTCGTGCGCCACCCGAAGGCTCTCGGCCAACAACTGCTCCAGCTTGTCGCCGAGCCGCTTGCGCCAATGGCTCAGGTCCGAGCGCTCGTGCGGGAAAACGTGCCGGAAAAACTCTTCGCCGGTGAAGAACTGGAAGTACGGATCGTGCACCCAGCGCTCGCACACCCCCTCATCGGACAGCCCGTAAATGTGCTTGAGCAACAGCAGCCCGATCATGAAGCGGGTCTCGATCCCCGGCCTGCCGTTCTCGCTGTAGAGCGGGGCGATCTCGCCGTCGATCCAGTCCCAGTCGATCTTGCCGGCAAGCAGAACGAGCTCGTGCTTCATGTTGATGATCTGGTCCAGCCGTGCCCGGAACAGATCGTTCGATCCCGTCGTCTTGTGCTTCTTCGGCCGCATCATCCCTCCGGTGCACCACAGAAGCACGGTTCACAGCGGAGAGGAATCCACAAAACGAATTTGCAAGGTTTGCGGCCATCAAGCCTCAAATCCCTGCAATCTCAAACGCCGTCAAATCCCAAAAACAGACTCCCGCTCAATCGCTTACAGGCTTGTTCACAGGCGACTGAGTAACCGGTTCTCCTGAGACAAGCCGTGCCTTCGGGACATAAGGACCTGGCCGTGGCCCCTGTGGAGGCCGAGGCCCGGCCCTCTTTTCGAACCATTCCGTGCTCGAGCAGCCATGCCTTACGCTCGGCCTGCAGCGCCGCCAGGGCACTTACACGGTCCGATGTAAGATCGTCCGGCTTCGATGAAGCGTAAGCGTAGCTTAGCGGCCCTTTTGATTGGCGCTTGACGCCTATTTTCATCGCAGCTTGTGCCGGCGTGGCTTCCAAATTTCGGACAATGCGTTGACGGTGGCCTCGAGCGCCTTTCGGTCGACGACGTTGGGTCGAACTGTTTCGGGCCCCCACTAGCCGCATATGTTCGTGCTCTGGCTGGGCGGCGTCGCCGATGGCATCGAGGTATTCGGCATAGCCTGGCGGACCGCCGCATCTTCCAAAGGACAACGGCCGGCCTCGAGTAAGAGGGGAAGATCCTCTGTCGTTGTGTTGTCGAACCATTTTTCGAGCTTGATCACATGGTCCCAGCTGTCGCCGAAGTCATGAGATAATGGATCGTCTTGGCGCCAGTCTTGTGCACGATGTCGCAGAGGCGCGCCTTGCGGGCATCGATGAGCTGGTGGCCAAAATCACCGTCGGGATCAGGAATCCCCCAATGGACTCGCCAGCGAAGAACTCGAAGAGGTGGCCGTTTGTCCAGCCGAACGCCGCCTGAAGCGTCAGATGCAGCCGATCAAGGCGCAGGGTGACGGGTACGACAAGGCGACGCATCACCTCCGGTTTCACGTCCTTGAGGGTGACCTTGATCCGGACGGCGGTCGTGTTCAGGCTCATGCTGCCAGCCTCGGATCGTGCGCATGAATCGCATAGGTCGACGCCCAGGGAAGCAGTTCGTCCAGTCGCGCCGCAGGCCAGCCTGACGAGCTTTGCGAGGACGTCGGAGAGCCAGTGCTCGGCGCTAACGCTATTGAGCTTACAGGTCTCGATTGACGAAGCTAGTACTGCCCAACTCTCGACGCCCTGGTCGCAATCGGCAAAAAGGGAGTTCTTGGCATTGAGCTTGATCGGCCGCATCGCGCGCTCGATCGCATTCGTGTCCATCTCGATGCGCCCGTCATCAAGGTAGAGCGTCAAGCCGTTCCAAATAGCGCAAAGCCTTCGCGGTGTAGCGGCCGAGATAAGCCAACACCTACTCGGGACCACCAAACGGCGGCTTGGCATAGAACACCCATTCGCTGCGTCTGAGTTGGCCGACCCCGGTGGCGAAAGCCGTAGGCTCGGCAAGACCGACGAGGTCGGCGATAAAGCCTAGCTTGCCCACCTCGAACGCATTCTGCAGTTTCTGTAGGACCAGGCGACGAACAGGCGCGAGAGCACGCGCACCGGCAGGAAGAAGCCGGGGCGGCAAGCGATCCAGCGCGTGCCGTCGAACGAGAGGCCGCCGCCTGGCACCACGCAATGAATGTGCGGATGGTACTGGAGGGGCTGACCCCAAGTATGGAGCACCGCGGTGACACCGATTTGCGCGCCCAGTCGCCAGAAATCGGCGGCGACGGTGGCGAGCGTCTCGGGCTCGGCGCGGAACAGCACTTGTAGATGTCCGCGCGCCATGGGAGGCGTCGCAACTACCACACCATTTTCAGTGCCAGACTCTTTTGCCAGCACCTCGCCGAAATTGGCGTTTGCCAGTCCGCCGCCGCATTGCGGCATGCCGAACCGCGCCTGGTGGCTCACTTCAAAATGTGGCTGCGCAAGCACCACGGGTGTCCGATCGGTCGCGGTAGGGACGCTGGTTTCCCAGCGCTCACCGGGTCGCGGGAGGCGGTCGCCCGCCTCCCGACCGGGTCACCGGAGGCGGTCGCCCGCCCCCGGTTCCCACAGAACGTGGCGTGCGGATTTCCCGCACCGACGCTCTTCGACAGTTGGTTCACAGCACCGCAAGCGCCTGCAGCTCCCGATAAGGAAGGCGCAGCTTAGGCTTCAGCAACGGTGTCCGTTCTTTGATTTGGTTGAAGGCGTCCCAAGTGAGGTGGCCGCCTGCCCAGCTGCGGCTGCGCAGCATTCCGCGCCAGTAACGCTCCACGGCCCGATAAACTTTTACGAGACTCCGGAGATTTCCGGCGACGCCGTAATAGGCATAGTGGCCGCGCAGGACGACGTTGATTTCACCGGCCTGGTCACTGATTTTGTAATGCCGTATTCGCCGCATCAGCTCCTGCAGAGACATAAGGCTGCGCTTTAGCCGAGATTTCTCGGTGCGCATCCCAACCTTGAAGTTGCCTTTTTGGTTTCGCGTGCAATAGAGCGTCAGACCCAGAAAGTAGATTGTTTCCGGGCGGTTTCTGCCGCGTTTGCCCGCGTGTCTTTGCGCGAACCGACCAAACTCGACCAACTTGGTCTTGGTCGGCTCTAGAGTGAGGCCGAACTTCCCCAACCGAAGACGGAAGGCCTCCTGTACGCGGATGGCGTCCGATCGATATTGGAAGCAGATCACAAAGTCGTCGATATAGCGCACCAGTCGGGCTTCGCCCTGCAACCGACCCTTCACCACGCGTTCGAACCAGAGGTCGAGAACGTAATGAAGGTAGAGGTTGCTCAAAAGTACACTGATCGATCCGCCTTGTGGCGTTCCTGGTTCGCTCGGGCGCTGCCGACAGGCTGTCGCTGCGATGCTCCATGCGGAAGATTGTCAAACAGTCCTTTGATGTCGAACTCCAGGACCCAATCATATTTCCAGCACCGCTGACGCGTGACGCCCACGGCGTCCAGAGCCGATTTTCCCGGCCTGTATCCGTAAGAGTCCTGCAGGAAGATGGATTCCAGTTCCGGCTCAATCATCTGTTTGACCACCATCTGCGCGATCCGATCGCTGATAGTGGGCACACCTAAAATCCTTTCGCCGCCCGTCATCTTTGGAATAGCGACGGCGCGCACTGGAGGTGGAAAGTAGGTCCCTGACGACATCCGATTCCAGATCTTGTAGAGATTCCCTGCCAGATCTGTCTCGAACATCTCCAAGGTCTGTCCGTCCACTCCGGCCGCACCGCGATTGGATTTGACCGCCTTGTACGTTTCGTACACTCGCCGCTTCTCGATCGAGAACGGCTTGTTTGTCGCACCGTTCGAAGTCATCCTGTTTCCAGTTGGTCCAAGAGTACGACTACCTGACCCGATCCCTTTGCTCCGACCCCATTACAGGGCCCTCAACGCTCCTACGGATCGGTCCGCCCCAGTCTCTTGCATCGGTACTCTCGCCTCACGGTTGGCGCCGCTTGCGCTTCTCTCTTGGCATCAAGAGCCTGGTTCCTGCAGTTCCGCGCGAAAGCCTGTGTCCGACTCACGCCCCCTCTACGCCGGTCGCCGCCCGCCCGGTCGTCAGGCATCTGGCGGACTTGTCCCAGGATGACGAGACGGTCCTGGTTTTGACGACGCTTGGATTCATAACGACGCGTCCTCGGAGGGTTCACTTTCGTTCGTCTTTCGGACACTCACCTGCTCGGTTTGATCCGAACTTTTGATCCGACGCTCACCACCACGGCTCTTTACCGCAGCAGCTCGGACTGGATTGAGACCCGCTCCTGAAAGCCGATCTCGGGGGGCCAGCCCCCATCTTTCCCGCAGCTTCACCATCGGTCTTAGGTGGTGTGGACATTTATCGCATCCATAAGACGATGGCTGCGAGAGTAACGACGGCCAGGTAATTTCGGGCGGTCTTTTCGAAGCGGGTTGCGACGCGGCGGAACTGCTTGAGTTTTGAGAAGCAGCATTCGACGAGATGACGCTGGGCATAGAGATGCTTGTCCAGCGGATATTTGAGCGCACGTGACGGGTTGTTGGGGATGACGGCGAGCGCGCCTTTGGCAGCGATCGCCTGGCGCAAGTGATCGGCGTCATAAGCCGTATCCGCCATGACGACCTGGGCAGGTAATCCCTCGATCAATTCGGCGGCTTGCGGTACGTCGCTCTTCTGACCTGCGGTGAGCTTGAACCGTACGGGACATCCCAGGCCGCGAACGGCCATATGTATCTTGGTGCTCAGGCCACCGCGCGAGCGACCGATCGCCTGATCTTCAGACCCCCTTTTTTCGCCCCAGCGGCGTGCTGGTGCGCCCGGACGATGGTGGAGTCGACGATCAGATACTCGAAGTCCGGATCACCGGACATCGCTTCGAATATGCGCCACCAGACCCCCTTGATGCTCCATCGACTGAAGCGCCGAAACACGCTGTTCCAATCTCCAAACACCTCCGGAAGATCACGCCAGGGAGAGCCAGTGCGCACGATCCAAAGTACGCCCTCCACAAACATCCGGTTGTCCCGTCCGGTCGAACCCTTCTGGTCAGGCCGGCCGATGATCAGCGGCGCCATCCGCTCCCATGTCGCGTCGCTCAATACCAAGCGGTCCATCACACCCAAGGCGGCCTCCCCAAAAGCAGCCTTGAATCTGATTTGCGCCTAAAAGGGAATCCTTAGAGTCCACACCACCTAGTTCATGTTGAACTCCTTCCGCTGTCTGCAGCACACTCTCGTCGATGAAGACCTGCCGTTCAGCTTCGACGCGACCTTGATATTTTGTCCACTGGGCTCGCCGCCGCGCGACCTCGGATCGATCGCGTTCGCCAGCCGCCACGCTTTTTTTTGAAGCTGAGCTTCTCGGCATGCACGAAGTCCCACACCGAGTGGTAGTCGACCTTCAGGCCGCGCTCGGCAAGCTCGGCCACGAGACCGCGAATGGTGAAATCGCCACCCTTGATCCGCCGCGACAGCCAGACCGAGTGGTCTCCCGAAACCGCCTGTCGGCTTGTGCCCGCCCATTTGACCAGGCTCAACGCTGCCGGTCTCCTCAACCCGCTGCATCCAGATGATCGCCACCCCCAACCGCCTGGCTGCCTGATTGCGGGACATCCCGCGCTCGATCGCGGCCACGACACGCTTACGGAGATCCAGAGAATAAGGCTTGCCCATCCATGCTGGCCTCCAATCCAGCCAGCATGATGAATCAGAAACTCACTGATTTAGGAATCCCAATCGATTCAACCTAACCCCATCCCCCTTTAGACTAATAGTTGCAGCGTTCTGCTTCCTGGTTCGAATCGACGGTTTCCCCAGCACCGTCCTCGGCGCCACGGCGCTGCCCAGCCTACGTCTTTTCACTCGGCCCGGAGGTATTCTTCTGCGACTCTCAATCTAAGACAGGATCCGTCACGTGGTACGGATACCTCGCAGGCGCTCCGAACGCCGCCGCAGCAGTTCGACAGTGGTCAGCATTGTGACGGAGAACAGGGTCAGCACTGTGGCGGCGGCAATAATGGTTGGACTGATCTCCTCGCGAATGCCGGAAAACATGACCCTGGGCAAGGTCCGCTGCTCGACACTCGCTACGAAGAGGGCGAGCACCACTTCATCGAAGGAGGTGATGAAGGCGAAGAGCGCACCGGAGATCATGCCCGGCAGGATGAGCGGCAGGATGATCTTGAAGAAGACAGTGATCGGCGGCGCGCCAAGTCCAGCAGCTGCACGGGTCAGCGACTGGTCGAAACCCTTCAGGGTGGCGGTCACGGTGATGACGACAAAGGGCGTGGCTAGCGTCGTGTGCGCCAGGATCAGCCCCGTGTAGGTGTTGAGCAGGCCCACATCGGCATAGAAGAAATACACCGCCACCGCGGTGATCACGACCGGGACGACCATCGGCGAGATCAGCAGGCTTATCACCGCCGTGCGCCAAGGGAAGTTCGGACGACTGAGGCCGAGCGCTGCAAGCGTGCCTAACACGGTCGACAGTAGCGTGACCGACACCGCGACGACGATCGAGTTGTGCAGCGCGCCCTGCCACCGGCTGGTCAAGAAGAACTCTTCATACCATCGCAGCGACAGCCCTGGCATCGGATAGGTGAAGAAGGGCACAGAATTGAACGAGAGCGGGATGATCACGAGGATCGGCGCCATCAGAAACAGCAGCACCGCCCCGCAGATCAGCCGATGAAGATAGTACCATCCCTTTTCCATCGGAGAGACATAGGCGGGTGCGGCCATCATTCTCATCCCATCTTGATCCGGTCGACGCCGACAAGTTTGTTGAAGACATAGTAGAGCAGCAAGGTCGCGAAGAGCAGGATGACGCCGAGGGCCGAGGCCATGCCCCAGTTGAGTTCTACGTTCGCGTAGTGGGCGACGAAGGAGCCGACCATCTGGTCGCTCGGCCCCCCGACGAGTGCTGGGGTGATGTAGTAGCCTAGGCACAAAATGAACGTCAGGAGGCAGCCGGCGGCGATCCCCGGCAGGGTCTGAGGAAAGTAGACTTTCCAGAAAGCGTAGAATGGCCCGGCGCCGAGCGATCGGGCGGCGCGGACATGGCTGGGCGAAATTGTCTTCATCACGCTGTAGATCGGAAGCAGAGTAAAGGGCAGCTGGATATGGGTCATGGCTACCAGCGTGCCGACCCTATTGAAGATGAGTTGCGCCGGCTGTGATAGTATATGCAGCGCCATCAGCACGTCATTGACAACGCCGTGCTGCTGCAAAAGCACGACCCAAGCCGTGGTGCGCACCAGCAGCGAAGTCCAGAACGGCAATACGACCATGATTATCAGCAGATTGCTGTACCTGGATGGCAATATCGCCAAGAGATAGGCTACCGGGAAGCCCAGCAACAGTGTCGCGGCGGTCACGGCGACGCTGATACCAAGCGTGCGCAGGAACATGTCGCGGAAAATCGCGTTCTCGGGCGGTGAGGCGACGATCTGGCTGTCGGGGCCATACTGATAGTCGACCGAACGCAGCAGGTAGTAGGCTGTATAGCCCGAGCTTCCGCGCTTCAGCAGGCTCCAGACGTCGTGTCGCGCCCAGAGCGGACTCACTTCTGTTAGCGCCGCCTTATAGGGGCCGGCGGAAAGCGTGCTTGCCTTTCGGGCACTTGACGTGACCTGGCTGCCGACGCCGGGCAGCTCGTAGTTTATTCGCTTACCGATCGTCGCCGTGGTTTTCTGCACCCAGGCCCGCTTGAGGTCAGCGGCAAGAGCGGCATAGACGCTCTCCTCGGGCAAATTCTTGCCGTGCCATTCCCTGAGCGCTGCCATCGTCTGCGGCATTAGGCGCAGAAGCGTCTCATCGTGAACGGCGTTGAACATCATCCGGCCAATCGGCAAGATGAAGGCAATCAGAATGAACAGCAACAGCGGAAGGACGAGGGCGAAGGCCCTCAGCTTGCGCCGGCGCTCGGCCCGCTGCAGTTGAATCCGCAGCGCCATCCTGTCGGGCCTGTCGGAGATTTGGACGGCCATCGTCACTATCGACTACTCCCTTTCAGTGGCGAGGCGAATACAAGGTTACAAGGTCTCCCGTCGTTCCTTGTCTTACTTCGCGAGCCAGGCAGTAAAACGCTGGCTCAACTCGGCGCCCTTGTCCGCCCAGAAGGCGGCATCTTTCGGCAGAGCATTAGCCATATTTTGGGGCGCAGTCGGGAGATAAGGTAGCATCGCCGGGTCAATGAGCGGGATTGAGTCCTTATTGGGCGGCCCGACGGGGGTGTACCGCGTTAAGTCGGCTTGCGATTGGGGCGAGCCGGCGAATGTGAGGAACTTGTAAGCGGCGTCCAACCGAGGACTGCCCTTTGGAATCGTTAGCAGAGCCAACTCCCATACGTTGGCATCCCACACGGTCTCGAAGTGCTTGCCAGAGTTATTGACGGCGTCGTAGATGCGGGTGTACGGGGACATGGTCATAACGACCTGACCATCGGCGAGAAGTTGCGCCGCCTGGGCCAATGATTGGTACCAGATGACGTCCTTTTTGATCGTGTCGAGCTTCCTGAAAGCGCGGTCAACCCCCTCGGACGTAGTGAGGACCTTGTAGACCTCCTTGACGGGCACGCCATCTGCGATCAGTGCCCATTCGAGATCTTTGTCGGGATAACTCTTCTTCATTCCACGCTTGCCCGGGAACTTTTGGAGGTCGAAAAAATCGGCGATCGTCTTCGGGCCGTTCGGAAGTTTTTCCTTGTCGTAGGCGAAGACCGTCGTAGAAATGGCATACGGCACCCCGCAATCCGACGCATACCCGCCTATGAACTTGGCCCGGTCGAGGCCGAGCTTCGTCCAATCGATCGGCTCAAGCGAGCCGTCGGCGCACAGTTCCAACGCAGCATCGAGGGCCATGTCGACCACGTTCCAGCTCACGCTATTGGACTGAACCATGGCGCGGATTTTGGCGTACTCGCCATTGTACTCGTCCTCGGTAATCTTAATCCCGCTCTCTTTCGAAAAGGGCTCTAACATAGCCTTGCGCAGGGCCGACTGGTAGGCCCCGCCATAGGAGGTAATCGTCAGCCGATCGTCCGCAAAGGCAAGTTTCGCCGACGCAAATGCACCCACCGCCAGGCCTATGACAGCTAAGCCGCTCGCAATCCTCAATGGCTTTCTCATTGTCCAACCCCTCTCCTGCTAGGCCACCTCCAGGATCGAGGTGGCGTTGCCGAAGACCCAGCTTGCTCGCGGCAGAGCCAGGTCACCGTCAAGACGCGTCGAGCGCCCGACAATCCTCTATTTTCCATCCGACGGTGATCGATGCGCCCGGCTCGAGCTGCACCAGACCTTCCGAATTCGGTAGCTTGATCACAAAATCATCATGGCCGCACACTGAGACGCGAGTGCGCACGTGGTCACCCAGATAGATCACCTCCATAACACGCGCACCGAAGACATTGGGCAGCAAGCCCGGCATAGGGTTCAGCTGTACTCGCTCGGGCCGCAGCGACATCACGGTCGGCCGGCCGACCGCCTCGACATTGATCGCCAGCGCCTGCACATTGCCCGCACCGGCAATTTCTATCATGCAGGTCGTGCCATTCATCGCCACGACCTTGCCGTGCAGCCGGTTGTTCTCGCCGATGAACTGGGCGACGAAGGCGTTCTGTGGCCGCTCGTACAGCTCGGCGGGCCCGGCGAGTTGCTGGATCACTCCGTCATTGAACACCGCTATGCGGTCCGACATCGTTAGCGCCTCGCCCTGGTCATGCGTCACGTAGACCACAGTGACACCGAGATCCTCGTGGATATGCTTGATCTCGAGCTGCATCTGCTCGCGCAGCTGCTTGTCCAGCGCGCCGAGCGGCTCGTCCATCAGTACGAGCTTGGGATCGAAGACGAGCGCGCGGGCAAGCGCGACGCGCTGTTGCTGACCACCTGAAAGCTGAGCGGGCCGGCGCTTGCCATAGGCGCCGAGCCGGACCACGTCGAGCGCCCGCCTGATCCTGGTCTCGATGTCGGTCCTGCCGAGCTTGCGCACCTTGAGCGGGAAGGCGAGGTTTTCCTCCACGGTCATATGCGGAAAAAGCGCGTAACTCTGGAACACCATGCCGATATCGCGCTTGTGCGGAGGCATGTTGTCGATCGGGCGGCCCTCCAGAAGTATTCGCCCCTGGGTCGGCACCTCGAAGCCGGCGAGCATCATGAGGGTCGTCGTCTTGCCGGAGCCGGATGGCCCCAGCATGGTCAAAAACTCACCTCGGGCGACGTCCAGGTTGAGATTCTTAACGACCAGCGTTTCGCCGTCGTAGGTCTTCTGGACGTCGGAGAACTTCACAAAGGCATTGTTCGCGCCGGGCATCGACCCTCTCTCCGGCCCCGGCGCTCCGCGCGCTACTGTGGTGCCGCTGGCCACCAGACCACGATGTTCTTTCTTGACAGATTGCAACTTCTCGCGCGCCCCGTCGAGATTACGGGAGCACGTCTGGATGAGCCGCATGTGGTTGACCAACTGGCGCATTCCTTCCCTACTTGCGTTACCCCAGCGACCCATAGTCGTAGGAGGTTTTGTCTTTCACGAAAATATTATCGGGCTGCTAAAGCTGATTCCATCAAATGTAGCCTGCCGGTGAGCCGAAATTCTGCGTCTAATCGGGCAAATGCGAAGATTTGTGTCATCGAAGTTACCGCCGGGGACCACTGATAAATGATGCGCGAACGAAAGCGGGATCCACAAAAGCTCGCTCATCCTAGCAGTGGAGTGAGTCATCGAGCAGCCTATGATCGAAACCGCCCCGGGGCCCGACTGCCCAGCCTCGGCCCGCCTCGTAGCAAGCCACCGTCGACGCCCTACATGATATTGGAGAAGCTTTGGCGTCGCACGGAGAAGTCCCATGTCTAAGATCGGCGAGCTAAGCGTGAATTTGGGCGGTGAGGCCGCGTGGCTTTTGTGGGCCGGAATGACCTCGATGACATGAGCGAATCTGACACCGGCGACGATCTTCGGCGACTGATTTGTACGTTTCAATCGACGCCAGGTACTCTGCTTGAAGACCCTCTATGCCGACAACGAGCCCATGGTCCGAACCATCCGGTGCTGCACGGTGGCAAACACGCTCTCGATCGGATTGGTGGTCCGCAAATGGACCCAGTGCTCGGCAGGGAAGTCGTAGAACGCCAGCAGAACCTCCTGATCCTTGAGGAGGCAATCAGCAGTGCACGCCTATTTGGCACCGTATTTCTCGGCGAAGGTTTCGAGTGCAAGCTCCGCGGCGACCCGGCTCGGCGCCATCGAGATATCCTGCAGGGCTTTCTTCAGGCCACTCTGCACGGAGCTCGGGACCTTGTTGAGCACGTTGACGGTCTTGTGCTGCCAGCAGCGCTGCCGGCGCGTGCCGAGGAAGACTTCTCCAGCGCCTTCCAGAAGCCGAGAGCACCATCGCCGACCGCCAGCTCATGCGGATTCCGCTCGATGTCGCCCGGCATTCCGAGATGATCTCGCCCACCTTTCCGATTTGAAGTCGCCCACCATTCCGAGACGATCTCGCCCGCCATTCCGGGATGATGTCGCCCGGGTGACGAGGCCTCTTCTGGCTCCCATAGGGTCCGTCCTTTCGGCTTTGCGAAAGGGGACCCTGGATGCCGACGGAGAGGCTTGCGATGCGCCGTGTGCGCGATGTGATCAGGATGAAGGCGGCTGGGCTGCCGAGCCGCGAGATTGCGCGGCGGATGGGCGCGGCGCCCCCGACGGTGCGGTTGACCATCCGGCGGTTCGAGGCCGCAGGCCTGGGCTGGCCGTTGCCCGACGAACTCACGGACGCGGCCCTGGAGGCCCGCCTATTCGCCAAGACCGGCAACGGTAACCGGCAGGGTCATCGCCGCATCGCCGAGCCCGACTGGGCGGCGGTGCACCGCGAGCTCAAGCGCAAGCACATGACGCTGTCGATCCTGAGGGAGGAGTACATCGGCGCCGAGCCCGGCGGATACCGGTACTCGCGCTTCTGCGAGCTTTACCGCGCCTGGGAGGGACGCCTGTCGGTGACGATGCGCCAGGCGCACGCGGCCGGCGACAAATTGTTCGTCGATTACGCGGGCGACGGCGTGCCGGTGGTGGTCGACGGCCTCACCGGTGAGCACAGAACGGCGCAGGTCTTCGTCGCCGTGCTTGGCGCCTCGAACTTCACCTATGCGCAGGCAACGTGGACACAGGGGCTCGCCGACTAGATCAGCGCCCATGTTGGCGCCTTCGCGGCGATCGGCGGCGTCCCGGCGCTCTTGGTGCCTGACAACACCAAAGTCGCAGTCATCAAGGCGAGCCTCTACGACCCGCAGATCAATCGCACCTATGCGGAGATGGCCGCGCATTACGGCACGGCCGTCCTGCCGGCGCGGCCGCGCAAGCCGCGCGACAAGGCCAAGGTCGAGCAGGCTGTCCTCATCATCGAGCGCTGGCTGCTCGGCCGCCTGCGCCACCGTGTCTTCTACGGCCTCGCCGAGGTCAACGCGGCGATCGGCGAGTTGCTCACCAGGCTCAACGAGGAGCGGCCGATCCGGCGGCTCGGCGTGACGCGCCGCCGGTTGCTCGAGGAGGTCGACCGGCCGGCGCTCAAGCCGTTGCCGGCGAGCCCCACGTGCTCGCGGAGTGGCGTATCCGGCGCGTCAACCTCGACTACCACGTCGAGGTGGAGAAGCATTACTACAGCGTTCCGCATCGCTTCGCTCGTGCCGAGGTCGAGATGCGGTTCACCGCCCGCACTGTCGAGATCTTCCACAAGGGCGAGCGGATTGCCGCGCATCAGCGCATGAGCGGCAATCACAAGCACACCACCGTGCCGGAGCACATGGCCTCCAGCCATCGCCGCTATGCCAGCTGGACCATCGGGCGTATCCGCCAGGACGCCGCCGCGATCGGCCCGGCAACCAGCGCATTGTGCGACCTCATTCTCGACGAGCGCTCGCAC
Source organism: Bradyrhizobium sp. USDA 4502 (assembly GCF_054063355.1). Lineage (NCBI taxonomy): Bacteria > Pseudomonadati > Pseudomonadota > Alphaproteobacteria > Hyphomicrobiales > Nitrobacteraceae > Bradyrhizobium > Bradyrhizobium sp. USDA 4502. The sequence continues at coordinate 297,913 of NZ_JBSSGF010000001.1, read as the reverse complement.
CCTGAACAAGGTTTCCGCGCCTGCCTCGGCATCCTCAGGCTCGCCGCGTCCTACGGGCGCGAACGGCTGGACGCCGCGGCTGCGCGGGCGATCGACATCGGCGCGCGCACCTATGGCTCGCTCAATCCTCGCCAACAATCTCGATCGGCGTCCTGCTCACCAGCGCTCCGCGGACGATGCGCCGATCCTGCATGCCAACATCCGCGGACCGCGCTACTACAATTAGGAGACCATCCCTTGCTCACCCATCCGACCCTCGACCGCCTCAACGCCCTCGGCCTCCACGGCATGGCCCAGGCCTTCGCCGACATCGAAGCCGCCGGTGAGGCTGGCAGCCTCGGTCACGCCGAATGGCTTGCTCTGCTGCTCGAACGTGAAGCCTCGCTGCGGCACGACAAACGGCTCGCCACTCGCCTGCGCTACGCCAAGCTGCGCCAGCAGGCGTCGTCGAGGACATTGACTACCGCACCCCGCGCGGCCTCGACCGCCCACTGTTTGCCAAGCTTGTCGAGGGACGCTGGATCGACGACCACGTCAATCTCCTGATCTGCGGCCCGGCCGGCGTCGGCAAGAGCTGGCTCGCCTCGGCGCTCGGCCACAAGGCCTGCCGCGACAATCGCTCCGTGCTCTATCAACGTGTTCCGCGGCTGTTCGATGACCTCGCTCTCGCGCGCGGCGACGGCCGCCATCCACGCCTGTTGCGCGGCCTCGGCCGTGTCGATCTGCTGATCCTCGATGATTGGGGGCTCGAGCCGCTCGATGCCGGCGTCCGTCATGACCTCCTGGAAATCCTCGAAGATCGCTACGGTCACCGTTCCACCATCGTCACCAGCCAGCTCCCCGTGGACCAGTGGCATGTGCTCATTGGAGATCCCACCTATGCCGACGCCGTGCTCGATCGCCTCGTCCACAATGCCCATCGGCTCGACCGCGAGAGCCTGCGCCGAACTCGGCAATCCGCCCGAAAGACCTGAGCCCGTAACGCTGTGGACATGCCGCTTCGCTTGGACAACGCCAGGCGTTGCCCACATGCCCACAGCAACCGCAACAGAAGCAGAAGAAGTTCAAGCCGCGATTCCAGGTTGACCACGCGGCTCGCCAAATGCCAGAGAAGCTACCGCCAGAACGCCTCGTCACCGGGCGAGATCAAATCGGAAAGGTGGGCGACATCGTCTCGGAATCCCCGAGCGACTTCACATCGGTATTCGATGACAAGAAAAAGGAATCGTACATCGGCTGACCAAGATCAAGCATCCCTGGACCAACGGCCAGGGTCGAGCTCATGGATCGCACGATCAAGGAAGCGACCGTCCAAGGCTACCATTACGATCGACACGATCAGCTTGAAGCTCACCTTGCCGACTTCATCACCGCCTACAAATACGCTCGGCGGCTGAAGATCCTGAACGGCCTCACACCCTACGAATACATCTGCAAATGCCGGACTTCCCAGCCAGAGCAATTCAAACTCAACCCGCTCCAGCAAACACCGGGACTAAACACCACCGGATATGCGTCACGTATCTTGCCGTCGGCCGTCCGCATAGCGCGGCGGGAAGGTGAACCGGATCTCATGATCAGTGAGCACCGTATAAATCTTGTAGGGGACGGCCGCGACCGTTAGCTTCAACGCTCACGACCGCGCCTTCTTAAGCGAAGCCGCTTGAAGTGATTTGAGACCTACTCCTGAAAGTCGGTTCCGGGGGGCCTACCCTCATCGCTGCCACAGCTTGTGCACACAGATTTTCAGATCATCTCGATCATCCTTTCTGTGCGCTTCTGCAGCACACTATCGTCGGCGTGGATGCGTTCCGCGCTCATGACATGGATCCGGATGGCCTCAATAATGGGAGCGAGTGCTACCACGCAGGCGCCGACCCGATCCGGTTAGGGTCGAGACGTCGATCTCGATCACGGATTGATCTCAGGGATGGCACGCGCCCGTGATTTTGGCGACGTCTAAATAATTTTCGACGCGTCATCGGAAGATTCGCTTTCGCTCGCCTTCTGGATACTCGCCTGCCCCGTAAACCCAGGACTTTTGCACCACTTGCTGATGACCGCGCCTTTTAAGCGAAGCCACAGTGTCGTGGTCTTGCATCTGCGGCTGCCCTGTCACCACGCAGGTTGCGTGTCATCGGGGAGTTAGCAGTCGATTGGCGCCGGCTGGATCAGCGCATCAATGGCCTATCCGAAGAGATCGAAGCAATTGCCCGCCAAGATCAGGCATGTTCGCGCCTGATGACGGTACCTGGCATCGGGTCGATTATTTCGAGCGCCATGGTGGCCGCGATCGGCACTGGAGACGTATTCTCCAAAGGTCGCGACTTCGGCGCCTGGCTTGGACTGGTGCCCAAACAAATCTCGACGGGAGACCGAACGATCCTTGGCAAAGTCTCGAGGCGTGGCAATCGCTACTTGCGCGTTCTATTCGTGCTGGTCAGGATGGAGAACTGGGAACGTTACGGGTTCACATCCTGGATCGAAGCCGCCAAGAAGCGGCCACACCACAATGTGCTCGCAATCGCGCTCGCCAACAAACTTGCCCACATCGCCGGGGCTGTGCTGGCCAAAGGACGCGTCTTCGAGATAACCAGGATCGGCGATGCAGACGCTCGACCCGCCTAACGATCGCCCCGTGCTTGGCGCGGCCTGGCGACGTCCAGTCAGCCGTAAGCAAGAGCGACGGCCGGCCTTGACCGCCCCTGCGCGCGACGCGATCGACGTTCTGCGGGCCGGGACGAAGGACCTTTGGTCCGAACAAAGGAACGACGCAACATCAGGCGCAAGCGATGACATAGCCGCATCAACAGTCTCCAGCCGAGATCTGCGAGAAGACAAGACAAAATGGAGGACTTCCGAGCGTGTGCGGATACTGGTGACCTTAATGGCCCGTTCGAGGCCTGTTGACTAATCAGAACGCACGCGCAGATGTCCATGATGGCCCGGAGCACAAACGCTTCAATAAGAGGCCGGACACATTGATGCAAGACCGCTGCCACCAATTCGACGAATCTTCTCGCAACGCACGGCCGGACCATACATAAGGTCACACGTTCCACAAATTACCACGCGTCACGCAAGACGGCGTACGTCGAATGCATACCATGGATCTGTTGAAGAAGCACAAAAAGGAGGCGTTACTCCAGGCGGCCTGACGATACTCAGGCCCGCCAAGGCGATGCACGCCCCCCTCGGCCGCCGTCGCTCGCCAGCGCTACGCTTTTGGGCAAGCGGGCGACGGCTGGCTCCGAGGGGATGGCTCAGCCGGACCCATGATCAATTTTGTTGAACTTGACGCACAGAACTCTGCGATATCGATGTCGCGCCGGCGGTGTGGACGACATCGCGTGGGCATCCTTGCGTCTGAGGTGACGATTGGAATGCAGAGCAGCACCATCGCCACAGCGTGCGAAGTACTGAAATTGCGGAGAGAGAATCGTGCGGTGCCCATGAATCGCCTGAGGTGTTGACTGGAGGTGGGACACAGGCCGATGTAATGCGATCTATGTTTGCATTCACCCGACGCGAAGATGAGTAACCGACCGTCCGCGACTGCGACGAATTCCCAAACTCCATTCGCAATCCCTCGGAATGGGCGCCACGAGCGGGAACAGGTCGCAATGCAGGGGGTTTTTCTTCATCAAAGATCGCGGCTGGCGCGATCACGTGAATAGCGCCCGCCGGCGTAGAGACTGGCACCCTTCGTAAATGTAGGTGCTGGGACAGATCCTCTATCTGGTTGAGCCGTCCGTATGCAAGCCCGGAGGCCTCCAGCTTGTGCATCGCTTCGTCGCTCGAGATTTGCGCAAACTGCTCAACGACGATCTCATCTAAACTAGCCCTATCGCGAATCCGTTCCATGTTGCGGCGAACTCGGGCCGGCGAATGGATTCCGGTCGCTTGAGGAATCTGGTGCAGAAATTGACCCATTCGCGGTCGTTTTGAACGGAGAAGATAATGTCTTTGCCGTCCGCGCAGCAGTATGCTCCATGTGGCGCCAGAGACGGGTGATTCACGCCCACTCGCGCGGTGTAGTAGCCGCCGTAATCTAACTGAAGAAGGGGAACAGTCATCCAATCGGCAATGGCATCAAACAGTGATATTTGAATACACGTTCCTTTCCTGGTGCGCTCAGCCTGCAGGATGGCGTTGAGAGCGGTCATTCCAGCTGAAATATCACATACAGAAACGCCAACCCGCTCCGGACAATGCGCTGTTCCGGTGATGGAGCAAAGCCAAGTCTCGGCTTGCACGATCAGGTCGTACGATTTCAAATGCGACAGAGAACCGCCATCACCGAATCCGGAGATGTCACATGTTATCAGGCGGGGAAAGCGCTTTCGAAGATCGGCAGAACCGAAGCCAAGCTTTAGATTTTGAATTGAAACATCGGCCCCGGCAACCATCGCACCTAGAACGCCACGGTCTTCTTCGACCGTCAGGTCGAGGCAGACCGATTCTTTTCCGCGATTTAGCCAAACAAAATACGCGCTCTGGCCCTGAACGAGTTTGTCGTATTTTCGCGCGAAGTCGCCGTCGGGGGCGCTCAATTTTGATGACACGCGCACCAGCATCGGCAAGGCGGGAAGAAGCGTAAGGCGCTGCCACTGACTGCTCGACAGCAACGACGGTAATCCCGTCGAGTGCTTTTCTCATGCGGATGCTGCTCTGGCGTTCGGAGGGGAATTCTGGGAACGTCGGTGCTTGAGAATCGAAAGCAGTCTACTCTGCTCATTTCCGACAATGGAGATGCCCTCATCGACGCCCATCCCAGGTTTTGCGAGCATCATGTCAGCCTGCGTAGCTACTGCAATGTTGACCGCGGCCCTTGCCGATAAGTCGGTCTCGGTACAGCTCCCACCGACATATGCACCGACCCCATTTTCTTTGCAGACCAACACAGCTCTGGCAGAGTCGGCGATCGAACCGACGTCGGGCATCTTAATCTGAATTAGATGAGCCGCCTTTGCTTTGGCGAAGAGCCCGATTTCATCAAGCGTATTGCATCGTTCGTCCACCACAATCCGGGCGTCTGTGCCACGCCGGTCGAGAAGGGCGACGATCTTGGCGTACTCCTCTAGCTGAGCCTCCGTTGACCCAAAGTCCGCGGGGCATTCGATATGAAGCCGGTAACCGGGCACGTCATCCGCAAGCCGCACGATGAACTCGGCAATCTCTTGCGCGTCCATACCAATCTCGAGCCCAATCCAGCCGTAAACGTCAAAATGCAGAACGGGATGATACCCGGGTTCTCCGATTTCCCTCGTGCGCTTGGCAACCCATTTGACGAAGTTACGAAACGTCTGGCCTGAAGCGCCGAACTTTTCGCGCGAATTGATCAATCCATGTGGAAGCACCTCCACAGACTTGAGGATCATCTTATCGACGTTGATTTCTCTTGAATCGCCACTTTGGGCGTAGATCGGAACTGGCTTCTCCGGCAATGGTAAGGCAAACTCCGAGCAGATCACCTCGGCTAGTGTGGTCCGGGCAGAATGCGCAGCAGCGCGAAGCAGAGCCTGGCTCACACCATATTCGATAGCGAGGGGGAGCCGCTTGCCCTCATGATGTGCGAGGACACGATCACAAGCGCTGAGGAAATTAGAAACATCGGCAGCGAGAAGCCGCGGGATCACCACAGATCTAATGACTGTTTCGATCGTGTCGACGTGATAAACTGGATCACGGCCGCCTGCGCCGGAATATTGAACGCTCATCATGTCGCCCCATACGATCACATTGTCCGACAAGACGAGGCCGATACTGAGCGAACGTGACGGCATACGGATGGTCGTGAAACCAGGCGTCAGGGGCGACCCTAGATAGCGAAAACCATCATGAGTGGCGCCGGCCCGTATGGCAGCTTGATCGTCGTAGAAAAAGCTTCCATTTCCGGGAGCCAGAATAACATCTCTTATCATAGGAAAGATTCTCATTGCGCGTTTGCTCTAAGCTTTGTTGCCATCTGGACTGCCATTGATCTCAAGACTCCCGCAAATTCGAGGGCTCTTTGCGATGTAATAGTTTAGCTGCCCAATATCCATCCGCAGTATTTAGGCAAGCCTCAGCTTCCGCTCAACCAAACCGGTACGCATCTTAGTTTGCGAGCCATTTTCTGCTTGAGGAATAGATGCGACTGTTTGTTACGCTTTCGCCGCTCCGGAGAACGGCGCACCTTCGACAGTTTATTATTGGCTTAACCCTTGTCTGACAGCCAGTGCCTTGGTTGCGTTAACGAGTTTCAGGTTTTGGAAGACCCTCGCCCCTTCAACACCCCCCTCGTAACCGTAACCGCTCTGCTTGATGCCAGCGTTTGGTGCATCCGCAGACACGCCCTTGAGGTGATTGATGCTGACAGCACCCGCGGAAAGGCTGCGGATCATTCGCTTCTGAACCTCAGGGGAGTTAGTAAAGAAATAGGAGGCGAGGCCATATTCCGTCGCGTTCGCTTCCTCAATTGCCTCGTCGATCGTGCTGAACGGAGCAACCGTAAGGATCGGTCCAAACGGTTCTTCACGAAGCACTTGGGAATCGGGGTGGACGTTGCTTAGAATGGTGGGTGCCCAATAGAAGCCCGGCCGATTAATGCGTTTGCCACCGGTTTCGACCCTTGCTCCACGATCGACAGCATCCTTCGTCAGGCGTTCCATTGCTTCAATGCGTCTTGCGTTCGCCATTGGTCCCATGTCCGTTTCAGGGTCGTCGGGCCGGCCAACCCTGATCTTTTCTGCCGCCCGAACAAGCCTTGCCAAAAACTCCTCATAGATTGATCGCGCGACTAAAATGCGACTGGGAGCGTTGCAGCTCTGACCTGCGCATTCAAACTTGTATTCTGATATTGCGGAAACCGCCTTGGAGATGTCTGTATCTTCAAAGACAACGACAGGGGAGTGGCCGCCGAGTTCTAAAATGCAGCGCTGCAGATTGCTTGCGGCAATCTTCGCGAGTTGCTTGCCAACCGGCGTAGAGCCAGTGAAGGATAATGCACGGACAACAGGCGATCCTAGCAGGTGCCGGGAAATCATTGGAGGATTTCCGAAAACCAGACTCACAACCCCAGGCGGAATCCCCGCCTCCTTTAAGGCATCAATCATATACACCCCGGCGCTTGGGGTTTCTTCTGCCGCTTTCAGGATTACCGGGCAACCGGCCGCGATAGGGGCGGCAAGTTTCCGGGCGTTGAGGACGGCTGGATAGTTCCAGGGCGCGAATCCAGCAACTACACCAATCGCCTCCGGTACGATTATCCTTTTCTCGTCTATCGGAAACGGAGCCGATACTTCCTCGGCATGAAGACCGTTCCATTCGAGCATTTCGACAGCACGCACGTACTCGCCCGTCGCTTCGGCTAAGGTCTTGCCCTGTTCTCTCGAAAGAGCCGCAGCTGCAGCCTCGATCTTTTGCTTCAGAATTCGTGCCGCGCGCACGAGAAGCGAACCCCGTTCATTGGCCGGTGTGTTGGACCATCGCAGCAGACTTTTTTGTGCAGATCTCAAAGTATCATCGAGATCCGACGCGGACGCAACGGCTACGCGACCGAATTCCTGCTCAGTGGCAGGATTGATGATGGCAAGATCGTTGCCGCTACCGCCCGGGCGCCACGCTCCGTCGATAAAGAGTTTGTAGTTCATGCTCTCGGACATAGCCACCGCATTGCCGTTGGTGCCTCATGTTGTCTATTAGTGGTCGCTTTGCCTAAGCTAGCTCTTGAATAAGGTTCAGGGCGACCGCCCCGGCACTTGGTCTAGCCATCACGTTTAGCCGGATTGCCGCCGCCGAGACATTGATTTGTTCACGCAATGTCAAGCTCATCCTTTAAATCTTCTCACCATCGCGGACGAGCTCATCCATCACGGAGCGTACGGCACTCTCGGTGATCAAAACGATTTTGTCGATTTCAGCCTTGGTGGTCACGAGGGGCGGTGCGAAGCCGAGAATATCGCCATGCGGCATGGGGCGGGCGATCAGGCCCCGCTCGCGGGCGGCCATGGAGACGCGAGTACCGACTTTGAGCGATGGATCGAACCGCCTCTTTTTGTGGCGATCGGCGACAAACTCGATAGCCCCCATCAGACCAACCCCGCGCACTTCACCGACGATCGGTAACTGCGCGAATTTCTCCTTGAGCTGCGCTTGAAAATAGGCGCCGACTTCGCGGGCATTTCCAGGAAGGTTCTCTTTCGCGACAATGTCCAGAACGGCATTTGCCGTAGCGGCGCCGATTGGATGACCCGAATAGGTATAGCCGTGCGAAAATGCGCCGACCCTGTCAGCGCAGCCTTCGAACACTTTATAGACGTCGTCACCGATGATCGCGGCAGAAAGTGGGAAGTAGCCGGAAGTAAGGCCCTTGGCGACCGTGATCAGGTCCGGTTCGATTCCATAGAGCTGCGAACCGAACATTGAGCCAGTTCGACCGAAACCGGTGATTACTTCGTCGGCTATCAGCAGGACGTCGTGCTTCTTAAGAACGGCCTGGATGGCTTTCCAGTAGCCTTCCGGAGGCGGCGTGATACCACCCGTGCCAAGCACCGGCTCAGCGATGAACGCTCCAACGTTGTCTGGACCAAGGCGTTCGATGAGCTGATCAAGCTCAACTGCACGGCGGGCGGAGAATTCGCGTTCGCTCTCACCAGAGTTCGCCCCCCAATAATGATGCGGAACACCGGTGCGCACCACCTGCGGCAGCGGAAGATCCATGTGGTCGTGATAAAAGCTCATACTCGTCATTGAGCCAGAAATGACGCTGCAGCCGTGATAGCCGCGCTCGCGCGCTATGATCTTCTTCTTGTTCGGCTTGCCTCGAAGGTTGTTATAGTACCAGACGAGCTTTGCCTGGGTCTCATTGGCGTCCGACCCGGACATGCCATAGAACACTTTACTCATCTTTCCTGGCGCCATCTTAACGAGACGATCCGAGAGGATTGCGAGTTCGTCCGTCGTGTGAGCGGCGTAACAGTGATAGTAGGCGAGACGGTGAGCCTGACGAGAGATTGCTTCAGCCACCTCGGTACGCCCATAACCAACATTGACGCAGTACATGCCGGCAAAACCATCGATGAGATATTTACCGTGCGCGTCCTGGATGCGGATCCCCTTGCCAGTTTCGACGATCGTAGGCTCACCAAGCTTGCCGGTCGCGAAATCCTTGAGCTGTGTGAAAGGATGCAGGACACTGCTTCTGTCCTTTTCGCTAATGTCTTTGATGTTGATGGTCATTGTGCATTACTCTCTCAAGCTGCGGTGGTCGCAACGCAGGCGTATTCCGGCTCAAGGTTCTCGGCGAGATCGCGCTTCGAGGCTTCACGGACGACGCAAACAGCCTCCATCCGCCCGGGGCACCGGCGAACTTCGGGGCATTGCCCACCATCAATACCGTATTCAAGCAGGTTCGTGAGCCGCACGGACCGATCGAGGTTGCATTTCCTTCTTAGCTACGACATGACCGAGTGTCCCTTCCTTGGCGATCAGCACGTCGTCGGTCGCAAGGACAAGTACGGCAGCCGTCATGAAGCCCCCCCGAGCGGAGTTGCCGCTCGCCAAGATGCGAGCACCAGCTGCCGAATAGCTTGAAAGACCACCTCAAAGTCCCACGCGGCCCTTTGTTGAAATGTCCATGCATTCAGGATACTGACATTCCAAACATGTTTGCGTCATATCTCCTGTCGTTCGGAGGATTTCCTGCATCACCCAAGCATTTGGCGCTGCAGTTCACCTGGAGCCAATTATGCAGCAGTATGACCGAACAGACGTCCACATCCTTGAGATCGTGCAAAAGAACAATCGGCGAAATGACGGCTCTGCTACCGCGTCTCAACAATGACTGAGCGGCTCCGTTCGGAAGGCATCATCGAGGCCGACGATCGTGCCTCCAAGAGAGGTAGGGAAGACCTCTTCAGATGCTTGTGCTGGTGAGCTTGGAGCGGGAGCGTGCGGATATAATCGATCGATTCAAGAAGGCCATCAAATCACCAACTGATGTTGTCAATGGATTCTACGTCACCGGCGACGCTGACTTTGCCCTAAACATAACCGCGCGACCATGGACGATCATGAGCAGTTCACCCCGTTGTCCGAGCACTTCACAGCCACCGGACGCACCTTTGTCCAGTCCAGCCCGGCGATCAGCGCGAGCAACTGCGTATGGTTTATGGTTCAGCTGCACCCGAGTAGGCGCAACCCCGGCCAACAGAACTTTTTTTTCCTCAAGCGTCTTGGCAAACAGGCACGGCCCGCTGCCGACCCACAAAACCGCCTTGATCCGATCCGCCCAACACGCGACATTCTGCATACAGTCTTCGAAGCGCGACAATTGCATATCCGTAGCATTCCCTTTTTGGACGAACGTTTCAAGTTGCCCGTTCCGACATGTCAGTAGCTCGTGATCTGTCGCCTGTTTGTAGCTCGTGAAGTGTCGTGTTTTTGGTGCCCCGGAACAAAGGGGGCACGATGGGCACGGCATCCATTCACGAGGGTGTACGACGGATGCGGTTCTCGGATTTGCTGGAACGGACGCAGGCGAGGGAGCTGACGCAGGAGGCTGCTCGGGATCAGTGTTCGAACCTTCCAACGCTGGGCGGAGCGTTATGAGGCGGAGGGCGACGACGGGCTGGTCGACCGACGTATGGGACGGCGATCGCCACGGCTGGCTCCAGAGGAAGAACTGGAACTCGGATGCTGGGACTGTTCCGCGACAAGTACGCGGACTTCACGGTGAAGCACTTCCACGAGCAGATGCAAAAGCGGCACGACTATGTGCTGGGCTATACGGTGACGAAGCTGGCGCTGCACGCGGCGGGGCTGGTGCGGAAGGCTCCGAAGCGTTCGGCGCACCGCAAGAAGCGGCCGCGGCGGCCGCTTCGGGGCATGCTGCTGCACCAGGACGGATCGCGCCACGTTTGGATCGAAGGCCTGCCCGCGAGGGACCTGATCGTCACGATGGACGATGCGACCAGCGAGATCTACTCGATGGTGCTGGTCGAGGAAGAAGGAACGGCCTCGACCTTCCAGGCCTTGCGCGAAGTGATTGGCGAGCATGGCCTGTTCTGCGCGCTCTACACCGACCGCGGCAGCCATTATTTCCTGACCCCAAAAGCTGGCGAGAAGGTCTCGAAGACGCAACAAACCCAGGTGGGACGGGCTTTGTCGCATCTTGGGATCGAGCATATCGCAGCCTATTCGCCGCAGGCGCGCGGGCGTTCCGAGCGGGTGTTCGGCACCTTGCAGGATCGGCTGCCGAAGGAGCTGCGGCTTGCCGGGATCACGACGGTTGAGGCTGCCAACGCGTGGCTGAAGGCGCATTACATCCCCGGGCACAACGCCGCGTTTGCGATCAAGCCCGAACAGGAAGGCACGGCATTCGTGGCCGATCGGCATGAGGCCTGGCGCGAGGCGCTGTGCGTGATCGAGGAGCGAACCGTCGCCAACGATAATACCGTTGCATGGAACGGTCGGCGGCTGCAGCTGCCGCAGAGCCGGCTCAGGCCTCACTTCGTCAAGGCTGTGGTGCGCCTCCATGAGTATCCCGATGGCACCGTCAGCGTGTTCCTTGGACCGCATCGATTGGCGAGGTTTGCGCCTGACGGACAGCAGATCAGCCCCGACGCGCCTCAGCCTGGCAGCGTGCTCGGAGCCGCCCCTGGCGGGCGCGCAAGCGCGCGTCCTTGACCGCTCCTGCGCGCGCCGCCGCCGAGAAAGCGCGGGTCGGGACGGAGAAACGGCCTTCGAATCGAACAAAGAAACCGACCCACAGGACTGACCAGACGACCCTATCCATGGCATGACAACGCGGCGGACCCGTCCACGCCTTCCGGGTGCGTCCAAAACTCCAAAACGAAGGCGACAGATCACGAGCTAAAAAAACACGACATCTTCACCCGCTACGGACAGTTGCCCGTTCCGACATGGCAAGGATTTGAAAATGCATCTACACGGAGGAACGGCGTGGGCTTAGTCGTGAGGTGCTGACGACGATCTTAGTCGCTCGGCTCCGGCAGCGCTCTGAATTTGTGCGGCTTGCCCAGCAACGCTGACAACGCCTCCTGGAAATCACCGGTCGAGATGCCGCGCAGATAGAGGATCGACAGCAAGGTATCCAGGCTCTTCGTCCGGCGTGCCCACAATGGCAGGATCGCCGAGAGAAAGCGGCCCCGGTCGCGCCGCGGTCTCTCACTTTGGGGTGGGCGACCTCGACCGCGCCGATGTCGGTGGCAATCTTGCGCGCAGGGCCATAGCCGTACCGGACCATCCGGGCGCGGCCATCCGGCAGCTTCTGCTCCGCCGTTGTCTCCGGAAACGCCTTCAGTTCGATCTCAACCGCCCTGGCGAGCAGCTCCCGGCCTCTGCGCAGAATTTCTGTCAGTGGATCATCAACCTAGGACGGCTGACGAAACGACAAGATGTTGGTCGTCTTGTTCGTGGCGTATCGCTCTCCTTGAGAGGTTCTGGCAGGCTCGACACCCGTCTCGACACGCCGCCTCTCTCAACCCATCATCACCCACTTTCCCGCATTGCTCCGCCGCCCGAAGTAGTATCCCAAGAGGGCTTCGTTGATGTCCTTCGCACGCAAGTGGTTCTCGTGGACCTGAAAGCACGGTGGGCCATGACGGGCGCGACCGTCCAAGATCCGTGTCTTTTGAGCGATTCGGCCAAATGCATAGGCGCCAGCATAGAGCGGATCGTGCAAGGTCTGCATCACCGGTGATAGGCCGGCGCCTTCCAGCTGAGCTGGTAGATTTGAACGCAGAATCGCGATCTGTCGGCGCGGCGCTATGTCTACGTCTGGGCCGACGGCGTGTTTCTGCAGGCTCGCATGGAGAATCACAGCGAGTGCATACTGGTTTTGATCGGCGCGACGCCCGGGGATCGGCTTTCAGGTCGGCGTGCGCGAAGGCGCCCAGAGCTGGCGCGAACTTCTGATCGACATTCGCCGGCGCGGACTGCAGATTGCGCATGAGCTGGCGGTCGGCGATGATGCTCTCGGCTTCTGGAAGGCGCTGGAGAAGTCTTCCTCGGCACGCGCCGGCAGCGCTGCTGGCAGCACAAGACCGTCAACGTGCTCAACAAGGTCCCGAGCTCCGTGCAGAGTGGCCTGAAGAAAGCCCTGCAGGATATCTCGATGGCGCCGAGCCGGGTCGCCGCGGAGCTTGCACTTGAAACCTTCGCCGAGAAATACGGTGCCAAATAGGCGTGCACTGCTGATTGCCTCCTCAAGGATCAGGAGGTTCTGCTGGCGTTCTACGACTTCCCTGCCGAGCACTGGGTCCATTTGCGGACCACCAATCCGATCGAGAGCGTGTTTGCCACCGTGCAGCACCGGATGGTTCGGACCATGGGCTCGTTGTCGGCATAGAGGGTCTTCAAGCAGAGTACCTGGCGTCGATTGAAACGTACAAATCAGTCGCCGAAGATCGTCGCCGGTGTCAGATTCGCTCATGTCATCGAAGTCATTCCGGCCCACAAAAGCCACGCGGCCTCACCGCCCAAATTCACGCTTAGCTCCCGCTGGGCAGGCCATGAGGCGACCAACGTAACCAGCGGACAACGCAAAGCCTTCGAAAATCGACGAAGAATTGAAGAACTTCTGCGTAATGAGGGGGCGCCCAGCGCGCTTGAAGCCGAGCTATCGCAGCACGGCTGCTCGACCGCTGGCCCGTCGAGCCGGCGCCGCAGTGGACCCTTTCCGCGGCCTACCCTCCTAGCTCTTATCACGCTCACGGACAGTCATTTTAGAACGGACGCAAGATTACAATCTGCAACAGGGCGGTGGCTCCGCTCCGCGGAGCAGCACTGGCAAACATCCGTCGACCGGCGACGGTCGAGGTAACCTTTGCTGCGAACTGCCAAGTTAGGTGTTGGACGAGAGCTTACTGCGGGAGCATCAGGTGAGCCTCACATCAGTAGCGATCGGCTCAATGAGCGTGCGGCTGATTCAAACGCGGTGCATACACTGATCTCCAGCACCTGATTCTGAAAGGACCTAGTCTCATACTGTGTGAGATCAAGCTTTGCTTTGCGAGAGCCCAACACTCTTAACCTCCAGGGATTGCTCGAGTCCTCCGAACGCGCCCGATTCGCGCCAATGGCTGTTAATGGGGGCGGCGAGTCTGTCCGGAAGTTCATGGATGAACGCGGCCAGAACATATTCGTGGCGGTTGGGCCGCAGTCAATAACCACGCCCCAGATCCACGACGTTCGTCAACGCCCGCCCGCTTAGGAAGCGCTCAATGTTATCGGCGAAAATTGAGAATAATCGCTCCGTATAGTTTGTCGGACTTCCCGAAATGTGCGGTGTCGCAATAACGTTCGGCATGTCCCACAACAAGCTTTCCTTCGGCAATGGCTCCCGTTCGAATACGTCGAGCAAGGCACCGGCGATCGTGCCCGCCTCCAGCGCCTTGATCAGTTCAGCCTCCACGACGATCTGGCCGCGGGCGATGTTGATTAGAAAGGCATCGCGGCGCATTCGCGCGATCTCAGTTGCGCCGATGAGCCCCATAGTCGTTGCCGTCGCTGGCACGGCCAGCACGACGAAATCGCAAAGCGGCAGCAATTTCTCAAGGGCATCGGAAGCGAATAGCCGGTCAACACCATCGACAGGCACGGAGACATCACGCTTTGAGCCGACAACGGTCATCCCCGCACTCTTCGCGCGCCGGGCGATCGTCCCCCCGATCGAGCCCAGCCCGACGACGCCGAGCGTCTTCTCGGCCAACGGCGCGACAAAGCGCGGGCTCCATTTCCGCTCCGCCTGATCACGCAGGAGCTTACGGAAATCCCAATGCAGCATGGTTACGCCGGCCATCACAAAGTCAGCGATGATCTCGCCATGAAGGCCACGCGCATTTGTCACGGTGATGTGCCTAACCCTTTCGCGGATTGGCAGGATCGAATCGACACCGGCGTTAGTGCACTGGAACCAGCGCATTTTCTTCGCTTGCTCAAGCAAGTCAACGGGGAAGCTCGAAGCAAGGAGGGCATCTGCCTCCTTTATGCAGTTCGCGAGTTGCTCAGGGCGTGGCGCGACGATCGTGCGAACCTGGGGGAAGCGATCCGCTATAAGTCGCGCATACAATTCGGCGTCACGGAGGTTGAGGACAATGGTAAGGCGTGGCCCTTCAGCAGGCATTTTCATCTCTCCGAATTGAGCAAGATTTAGCTGACCGTGAAGCTCTGCGAGACTATCGCGATGGAGCCATTTGCGTACCTTCACAAGTGCAGCAAGCACGGAACGTCGTGATATCGATGGAATACGACGCGCGGGTCGCCCGCGCCTCGCGGTAACAATAGCTCTCGCTTGCCAAACGATCGTTCAGTTGCCGCGACTGTGAGATGCATACCGGCGGCACTGCAGCGAGCAATCCGCGGCCATCTCTTCCCAGCCTTGTTGCTTACAGCGCCTCTTTGCTCGCCGGCAACCAAGTGACTGTCGACGAGCCCGCCCTGCAGGCGACAATCACGGCGACGAACCTCCCGCAAACGTCTCACAGCGAGACCGACCAGAAACGGATTTTTGCGCCGAACGGCTTGACTAGCCACGAAAATCCTCGCGGATCAATGAATTCCGTAAGCATTCATGATATCAATGTGACACAACATATTTTCGTCCCATTTTAGGTCGTTCGGACAGTTTCCTGCAATATGTAGGCATTTTTGGCGGAATTCACTTGGAGCATGACCGCGCAATACGATCGAATAGACACCCGCATTCTCGAGACCGTACAAAAGGATAACCGCCTAACCTCCAAGGTTAGCGGCGAACTCGCCCAGCTTTTTGCTACCGCGTGTCAACGAGGGTTAAAGAGGCTTCGTTCGGAAGATACTATCAAGGCCGACGTCTCAATCGTCTCTGACCTGCCCCTGAGTATTTCCTCCAGATGGAGTTAGAGTCCGGCCTGAGCATGATCTGAGGCCGGCAAACTGGACCATTTTGGCTAGAGTTTTTCGCATCGATTCCTGGGCTGGGAGGAGCTAAGGACGATGAAGGCCTCGAGGTTTTCGGACGCCCAGAAGGCGTTTGATCTTCCCCCAAAAAAGTAGACAGGGTTAAGCTGCTTTTCGCTCCATCTCGATCGGAGTGGCATATCCGATGGCGGAATGGAGCAGGGTGCGGTTGTAGAAGCCCTCGATAATAGGCAAAGACGTCGCGCATTGCCTGGGCGCGGGTCTGGTAGTCACGATGATGGACGAGCTCGGTCTTGAGGGTGTGGAAGAAGCTCTCCATCGGGGCGTTGTCGTAACAGTCGGCCTTGCGGCTCATTGATGCGGTGATCCTGGCGGTGGTGAGGGCTTGGCGGTAAGCGTGTGAGGCATACTGCACCCCGCGATCGGAGTGATGGATCAATCCAGCTTCTGGTCGTTGCTGTTGGATCGCCATCGTCAGGGCCGACGAGGCGAGTTCCGTGCGCATGTGATCGCCCATGGCCCAGCCGACGATCTTACGGCTGAAGAGGTCCATCACAGCCGCCAGGTACACCCAGCCTTCCGCGGTCGGGAATGGAGTAAGAAGGTAACCGGCATGAGGGCCTCACCTCGCAGTGACGAAGCTTGTCTGCGATATAGGCTGGCAAGAGCTGATCGGTGGAGGTGGCGCGATGGCAAATGCCATGCTTGATGCCAGGCAGGAAGGTGACTCTTATCGCCGCGTTGAGGTGATCACTGGGGAGCGCCGGCGGCGACGGTGGACGAGCGAGGAGAAGGCCCGGATCGCGGCAGAGAGCTTTGAGGAGGGGGCGAACATCTCCGAGGTGGCGCGGCGCAATGGCGTTTCTCGCGGACTGCTCACGGTGTGGCGACGCCAGGTAGCGGCGGCGCTGGCCGGCAAAGCCCAGAACTTCGTGCCTATCCAAATTGGCGCCGAGAGCGATGGCGGGAGGGTTGGCAAGTCCGAGTGTATTTCGCCGGTACAGACGAAGCCCGTGGAGATTGCCACGCCGCCGGCCAAGGTCTGTGGAGTGGTCGAGATCGAGGTGAACGGGGCGCGCATCCGGGTCGAGCCGGGGGTGGAACTGGCGACGCTTTCGGTGGTGCTATCGGCGCTTCGAGGGATCCGGTGATTGCTCTACGGTCAGACCTCAAGGTGGTGCTGGCGGCCCAGCCGGTCGACTTTCGTAAGTCGGTGCATACGCTGTCGGCGCTGGTGAGCGAAGCACTGCGCGCGAACCCATATTGCGGCGACGTCTTCGTGTTCCGCAGCAAGCGCATGGACAGAGTGAAGCTTCTGGCGTGGGACGGCAGCGGCATGGTGTTGGTAACGAAGTGGTTGCACCAGGGGCGTTTCACCTGGCCGCCGATCCGCGACGGCGTTGTGCATCTCAGTGCGACGCAGCTTGCGATGCTACTCGACGGGCTCAAGTGGACGCGTGTGTCGCCCAAGCCTGTGAAGCAGCCGGCCATTGTCGGCTGAGAAGTGAGGATTTCACTGGAGCATGGGTCGCACGGATGTATCGTCTGGTCATGGCGATTCGCCCCGACACTCTCCCGACCGATCCGGCAGCTCTGACCGAGATGGTGCTCGCGCTTGACGCTGAGAACGAGACGCTGCGCGTAGCAATGCAAACGTTCAAGGACATGATCTTCGGGAAGCGCTCGGAGCGGCTTGCCGCGCTCGTGGCCGAGCAGCTCGCGCTTGAGCTTGGCGATCTTGAGACCGACGTCACGCCGCCTGCAGCTGCCAACGACGATGCAGCTGCGGCAAAGCCGCCCGGCAAGCCACTGCGGAAGAAGGCGCGCCGCAACATCGGCGCGCTTCCAAAGCACCTGCCGCGCTGCGAGCATGTGCTGGAGCCGGAGGCGACCGCATGCCCGTGTTGCCAGGGCCAGCTTCACAAGATCGGCGAGGACGTCAGCGAGGTGCTGGACATCATCCCGGCGATCCTGCGGGTGCTGCGGACGGTCCGTCCCAAGTACGGCTGCCGCCGCTGCACCGATGGTGTGATCCAGGCGAAGGTGCTGCCGCGCCTGATCGAGAGCGGCATGGCTTCGACCGCACTCGTGAGCCACGTGGTAGTCTCGAAGTTCGCCTGGTATCTGCCGCTGTACCGACAGGTGCAAATTCTGGCCGGCCAGGGTGTCCATCTCGACCGGGCGACGCTTGCCGGCTGGGTGAAGCGTGCGGCCTGGTGGCTCAGGAGCCTCTATGCGCTTCAGCTGCGCACGATCCAGGCCGCGCCGCGCCTGTTCTGCGACGAGACGCCGATGCCGGTGCTCGATCCCGGACGACATCGCCCGCGCATCTGCCAGTTCTGGGCGCATGCCATGGATGACCGGCCATGGGGCGGTCCCTCGCCGCCGGCGGTGGCCTACGTGTTCGCCGACGGCCGCGGCACGGCGGAGATCGCCAGACAGTTGATGGGCTTTTCCGGCATTCTGCAGGTCGACGGTTATGCCGCCTACAAAGCGCTCGCCCGCGATCATGGCGGCGCGATCCAACTCGCCTTTTGTCTCGCCCACGCCCGCCGCAAATTCGTCGAGGTGTATAAGACGACCCAGTCGCCGTTCGCGCGCGAAGTGATCGAGCGCCTGCAGGCGGTCTATGCCATCGAAGCAGAGATCCGTGGCAGCAGTGTCGGCGAGCCAGACCCGATTCGGAGCAGGCGCCGTGAAGTCGCGCATGATCAGGTTCGGTACGATCGGCAGGTCATGACGGCTGTCGGTGGTGCGAACCCGGCGTGGTGGCGCCATGATGGCTCGGATGCCATGCCGCTGCATCATCCGCTCGATCCGGCCACGGCTGGTGCCGCGTCCCTGCGACGTCAGAGCGGCATGGATTCGCCGACTGCCATAGCGCCCGCCACTGTCCTGATAGACCTGCCGGACCTCAGCCAGCAGCGTGGCATTGGCTTGTGTCCGTTCGCTCACCGGTCGCGTGCGCCAAGCGTAATAGCCGGCCGGCGAGACCTCGAGCACCTCACATATCAGACGAACCGGATACACGTTGCGGTGATCCTCGATGAAGCGGAAGCTCATGTCCGGGTTCCGGCAAAGATCGCGATCGACTTTTTTAAAATGTCGCGCTCCATGCGTAGCCGTTCGTTCTCCTGGCGCAGCCGGGCGATCTCCGCAGCCTGGTCCGCCGACATCGGCGTCGCCTGCGTGGTGGGGCGCCACGCCGCCGATGTCGGCTCCTGACCTTGTCTACCCAGCGTCGCAGCACCGAATCGCGCAGACCGAATTCCTTGGCCACCGACGGGACCGAGCGACCGCTCGACATCACGAGCTCAACGGCTTGGCGCTTATAGTCCTCCGTGAATGACCGACGTTCACAACCTTGCATTCGACCTCCTGGCTCTCCGAGCCTACTACAGGTGTCCACTCATTCGGAGGAGGTTCAGTTCATCCTGAAGCAGGGCAGTGACGCGGTTGCGGTGGCGGAGATCTGCCGCAAGGCCTGGATCAGCCAGGCGACCTACTTCAACTGGAAGAAGAAATACGACGGGCTGCTGCCGACGGAGATGCGACGGCTGAAGCAGCTCGAGGAGGAGAACGGCAAGCTGAAGAAGCTGGTGGCGGACCTGTCGCTCGACAAGGAGATGCTGCAGGATGTGATCCGCCGATAGCTATGAAGCCTGGCCGGAAGCGCAAGCTGGTCGACGAGGTCTGTGGCGGGTGGCAGGTGTCGATCCGCAGGGCCTGTAACGCTCTCGAGTTTGACCGCTCGACCTATCACTACAAGCCCGGTCGCTCCGGCCAGGCTGCCCTCGAACAGAAGATCAAGGAGATCTGTCATGTCCGCATTCGCTACGGCTACCGTCGTGTTCACGTCCTGCTCGGCCGCGAGGGCTGGCGCCATGGGCAAAACAAGACGCGCCGCATCTATCGCGAATTGGGCCTGCAATTGCGCAATAAGACGCCCAAGCGCCGGGTCAAGGCCAAGCTGCGCGATGACCGCAGGCCGGCCACACGATCGAACGAGACCTGGGCAATGGACTTCGTCCATGACCAGCTGGCGACGGGACACAAGCTTCGCGTGCTTACGATCATCGATACCTTCTCCCGCTTCTCGCCGACGCTGGCGCCACGGTTCACCTTCCGCGGCAGCGACGTCGCGGAGGTGCTGGAAAGGGCCTGCAAGGAAGTGGTCTTCCCGGCAACGATCCGGGTCGATCAAGGCAGCGAGTTCGTGTCGCGCGATCTTGATCTGTGGGCTTACCAGCGCGGCGTCACGCTGGACTTCTCGCGGCCCGGCAAGCCAACCGACAACGCATTCATCGAGGCCTTCAATGGTCGCTTCCGGGCCGAATGCCTCAACGCCCACTGGTTCCTGTCCCTTGCGGACGCCCAGCAAAAAGTGGAGGATTGGCGCAGATACTACAATGAAGAACGGCCCCACGGGGCGATCGGCAATCGACCGCCGATTTTGCTGCAAAACCACGTCGGCGCAACCAGCCCGCCAACGTGACCAAGGCGCAAAACTCTAGTTCTGGGTGGCCCAAAGTTCGGTCTCGCTGCACAAACCACCGAGACTCTGACTGCCGCTGGATGAAAGTTCAGTGGCAGGTCATCTCACCCAGGGCTATAGGAAGACCTATTCAAACGCTTGTGCTGGTGAGTTTGGAGTAGGAGCGCGCAGACATAATCGATAAGCTGAAGAAGGCCATCAAAACATCGGTTGACGTCGTCAATGGATTTTACGTCACGGACGGCGCTGACTTAGTCCTATACGTTACCGCACGTACCATGAACGATTATGAGCAGTTCACTCGACGATCCTTCCGGACATCAAGGGCTTCAACACGATGGTCATAATGGATCGGGTGAAGGCAGGCTTTGCCATTCCAAATTGAGGCTCCGTCCGAAGATTGATCAGTCTCTCACCCCGCTGATCCATGCCTTTGCGCGCTATTTCGTCCCTCAGTGCGCAGAATGCAAAAAATCCTCATTGCGACTCCTCTAGCCTGTCTCCTTGTCGGCGCTAGCATGAGTGGCTCTTATCGGATCGGCTCTCCAAAGAGATTAAGACACACGAATGTCGCGCCGACCTTTTTCCGAGTTTCTTTGCAAACCCATCACCAGCACCACAAAGTTGTTGTCAGCGTAAGCCTGTTGCGGCTTCCAAAACCTTGTGTAGCCCGGTGAAGGACAAAGGGCTCAATTCCAAGGATGCTAACCGCCGTTCAAAGAGAGAGCATGAATGCACGCCGCAAAGTCGATAGTCTAGGAGAAATGGAGGTCCGGAACGAGGCTTACTATGGTTCAGACTGCGCGGGCGATCACAAATTTCTCGATCTCGGGAATCCCGATCAGCCATCTTTCGCTGCTTGTCCACGCACTGGCTTAAGAAGGCCACAGTTCTGATACGTGCCAGGGATGCTAACATTTCAGCCGGCAAAGCTGTGGCAATTGCCGCCGTATGCGACAATATCAGTGCTAGCGGACTAACCAGCGAGTTTTCCCGTTGACAGATTTCAAGGCTGCGCCGAAACTTCCACAAACATGAACATCAACTATTTCTCTTCAATGCCCGAGTGCTTCGCGAACAATGCATTGTCGGGATAACAGTCAATGTGAAGCGATGTCGCGAAGGCAATACTAAAGAGCGGAAAAACGATTTGGAAGGTTTTTCAATCGGAGCTTGTATTTCATTATGTTGCCAAAGCAATTGCGTGCCCCATCGGCTCTGACAAGGCCATGGAAAGCGCAGGAAGTCGAGCTTTCAAGGGCCTCATACGAGGTTCCTCTAGTCGATCGTTAAGAAGCCGAATTGAGCTGAGCTGGACAGTTGAGCGTGCGCCAGAGCAAGACCAGCAACAGGCGCAAGAGTTCTCTGAACCAGGCGAGGATGCGGCGGAAATCGCGGCCGACAGCTGAGAGGATGACGTTGGCAGCATCGCCGGGGCGGCCTTTAAGATAGCACCGGCCGAGGTGTCCTTCGGCTTTGAGGTGTCCGATGAGGGCTCAATGGCGGAGCGATGGCGCAGCTCGCGCTTGATGGCGCCGAAGACGCTGCGCTTCTGGCCGGAGATGAAGACGCGGCAGGGGATTTTGCGCGTCGTGGCCGCGGTAGCCCTTGTCGACATAAGCCCGCTCGATCGCACAGCCGGTGAGTGTCTCGGTACGGTCAAGGACGTCCCGCAAGGTGTGTCCGTCGTACGGGTTGTCGGGCAGCGGCCTGGCGTGCAGCACGAACGGGCCGCCGGGAGCCCGGCGATTGTTGGTGACGATGGAGGCCTTCACCCCGAACTCGTAAGGCGCGGAGGCCTTGCCCTTGCCTATGCGCTCTACCTTCGGGGCATGGAAGGAATAAAGCTTGAAGCCGCGCTGGCGCTGCTGCGGCGAGCGGATCTGGGGGGCCCGGCTAGAGAGCACGCTGTTTTTATACGGAAACATAGCCTGAGTTTTTTTGAGATAGTTGGCGCACTCTTGTGCAGAAAAGAGGTCGAGGAGTTCGCCGACCTTGCGCCAGGTTGCCTCGACATCGCGCGGTTCTGCGGCTCGCATCAGATGTTTGAGCTTGGCGAAGACCTGTTCGATCGGATTGAGATCGGGACTGTAGGGCGGCAGGAAGAGCAGGTGCGCTACGCATTGCGAGCGGACTTGCCCTTGTGACTGCCAAGATTGTCGAGGATGACGACCTCACCTTTTGCCAGAGTTGGGGCCAACACCTTCTCGACATAGAGGGTGAAGAGTTCGCCATTGATGGGGCCGTCGATGACCCAAGGTGCGCTGATCTAGTCGTGCCGCAGCGTTGCGATGAAAGTCATGGTCTTCCAGTGACCGAAAGGCGCGGATGCTTGGAGCCGCTGTCCACTCGGTCCCCAACCGCGCAGTGGCGCCATATTGGTCTTGATCCAGGTCTCGTCGATAAAGATCAGGCGTGAAGCGTCAATCTTGCCTTGATGGGCCTTCCAGCGTGTCCGCTTACGGGCGATGTCGGGGCGATCTTGTTCGACTGGCAGGATCGTTTTTTTTGAAGCTCAGCCCTTCGGCATGCACAAACGTCCACACCGCCCGCACATCGGTCTTGATCCCGCGCGCCGCCAGTTCCTGTGTCAGCTTCCGCAAAGTGAATGGTCCCGAGAGAACGCGCTTGCGCAGCCAATCAGCATTGGCACCGGACAGAACCGGCTTCTTGTGACCGCCGATCTTGCCGGGCGAAACGCCCCCAGTCTCCCGTCTCAGATTCTTCCACTTCGTTACACAGGACGGGCTGATCTGAAGCGCCTCTGCAATCGAACGAACTGTCTCTCCTGCATCAGCTCGCGCCAGAGCCCGTTCACGAAGGTCTTCTGAATAGGGTCGCGTCATCCATGCTGGCCCCCGTTCTCCAGCACGGAGTTTGAATCAGAAATCGCTCCCGCTGGGATTGCGAAAAAACAACATGCTCTCTAGCGGCAGAGCGAACGTCTCCGCCAGTGCTGGCTGGCCCTTGGTCTTGCGGCGGATGTCGCGGATGATCCGACCCAGCCGGCTGCGCAGCTGCCGCTTGAATTGTTTGGCATGAGCGTAACGGCCCTCCATCATCGCCGCGCCTTTGGCCACGCGAGAGTAGGATTGCCGCAGCCTGACTCCCTGCTTCCTCGCCAGGCGGTTCAAGCCCCGGATCGCTGCATGCAGCAGTTTGGCGTCGGTCGGGAAGCTGATCGCCTTCGGCTGCACTGTGGCGTCGACCGTGACCCGGTTGAGGTCTTGGCTGAGCAACGCACCGGCCTCGTGCGCCACTCGAAGGCTCTCGGCCAACAACCGCTCCAGCTTGTCGCCGAGCCGCTTGCGCCAATGGCTCAGGTCCGAGCGCTCGTGCGGGAAAAAACTCTTCGCCGGTGAAGAACTGGAAGTACGGATCGCAGACCCCCTCATCGGACAGTCCATAAATGGCCTGGGCAACAACAGCCCGTCATGAAGCGGGTCTCGATCCCCGGTCTGCCATTCTCGCTGTAGAGCGGGGCGATCTCTCCGTCGATCCAGTCCCAATCGATCTTGTCGGCAAGCAGAACCAGTTCGTGCTTCATGTTGATGATCTGATCCAGCCGTGCCCGGAACAGATCGTTCGATCCCGTCGTCTGTTGACGGATAGAGCAGTAGCAATCTCACAATCGAAATCATGGTCGAGTAGGAAATGCCGCATCAAACCGACCTCGACAGTTGTCCAGACGCGGAGCACCATCGCGCTAACCGAAGGATGGCGCCGCTATTTCGAAAAGATCTCGTGTAGGATGCTGCAACGGGCATAGCTTGCCGAACCATCTCTAGTCCGGATCGATAAGCAAGTCATTGGAAGCGAAGCATGAGCCGACATGCGTCGTCAGCCTAACCTCCAGACGTCAACGGCATCACCACTCCGCTGCCCTATGCTGCCTTTCGGCGTATCTGGCTAGCGAGCATCTTGTCAAATCTCGGTATCATGATCCGAGGGGTGGGCGCGGCTTGGGCGATTGACTGAGATGACATCAAGGCGCTGGTGCAGACGACAACGTACAGTGATGCTGATCGCGCTGCCCGCTGGCCCATTGCCGACATGCATGATCGGCGCCTGTGGCACTGGTTGGGCTCTTGATCGTGCTTTGCGGCGTGACGGCGCTAACTGCTCTCCAGTGGCTGCACCTCACCACGCCAAATTTGTTGCTGGTCCTTTGTGTTGTGGTCGGTAGCGGCGTGGGCATTGATGTACCCGGCCTGGCAAAGCCTTGCGGATATATCGAGAAACAATCGACGGAACAGACGCGCCGGCACGAGAACAGGAAGAACTTTCGCCGACCGGAAATCATCGCGTGCCATCCATGGAAATACCCGCCCCGGACCAGGCAGTGCAGATGCGGATAGTGAAAACGTGCCTGGCCCCAAGTGTGAAGCACCGCGAAGAATCCGATCTGAGCGCCCAGATGCTTGGCGCCAGCCGGCGCGCAACGCCTTGCCCGCGGTCCGGAAAAGAGTGTTGTAGACGATCTCCTTGTTTTGAATGCGTGTTTCGGCAATTTCCGGACAGCAATTTCGCTAATTCGCGGACAGCGATTTCAGTAATTCCGGGACAGGGATTCCGCTAAATCGCGGACAGTTGCGGGAGGTTGGTTTTCGGGAGCGCCGTTCAGGCAATGTTCTCTCTCAAGCTGAGTTTGAGAGGGGCAATGCCGAGACGGAAGCAAGCGAAACGAACCACTGTGAAGGACCTACGATCGATCCTGAGGCTGACGTACGAGCAGGACCTGTCGGTTCGGGAGATCTCGGAACGGCTGCAGATCAGCAAGAGTTCGGTTGCCACCTACCTGCTGCGAGCGCGTGAAGCGGGTTTGAGCTGGCCGCTGCCGCCGATTTACGAGAGCGAGGCGGCCTTGCAGCGAGCCTTGTTCCGGCGGGTCGGGCGCCCCCCGCAGGACTTGAGCGAGCCAGAGTGGCCACGGGTGGCGCAGGAGCTCAAGCGCAAGGGCGTGACGCTGACGCTGCTGTGGCAGGAATACCGGACGGCGCATCCCGACGGCTATGGTTACACGTGGTTCTGCGAGAAGTTCGACGCCTATCGGCGCCGGGCGAACCCGACCTTCCGTCATCGCCACGCGGCGGGTGCAGTGATGCAGACCGACTATGCCGGTCCGACGGTGGAGGTGATCGATCCGCAAACCGGCGAGATCCGTCAGGCGCAGATATTTGTCGCGGTGCTCGGGGCCTCGTCGCTGACCTTCGCTATGGGGAGCTTCGGTCAGCGACTACCAGATTGGATCGAAGGCCAGACCCGAGCCTTGTCGTACTTCGGCGGAGTTCCCAAGGCGATCGTCTGCGACAATCTGAAGGCCGGGGTCGTCAAGGCGTTGTGGTTCGAGCCGACGCTCAACCAAACCTTTGCCGCCATGGCCGAGCACTACGACACGACGATTTTGCCGACCCGCAGCCGCAAGCCGCGCGACAAGGGCAAGGTTGAAGGCGCGGTGCTGATTGTTGAGCGCTGGATTCTGGCACGGCTGCGCCATCGGCGGTTCTTCAACCTGACCGATCTCAATACTGCGATCGGCGGTCTGCTGGAGGAGCTGAACCATCGGCCGATGCGCCATATCGGCAAATCCCGCCGGCAGCTGTTCGAGGAGATCGAGCGCGCTGCGTTGACGCCGCTGCCGGGCGAGCCGTTCGAATACGCCGAGTGGAAAACGGCGAAGGTCCACCCCGATTATCGCGTCGAAGTCGACAAGACCTTTTACTCGGTGCCGCACCGGCTGATCGGCCGTCGGGTGGACATCCGGCTCACCTATCGAGCCGTCGAGATCTTCCAGGATCACACGCGTGTTGCCAGCCATGTGCGCCGCTCTCAGCGCAGCGGCCATGTCACCGTGAACGAGCACATGCCCAAGGCCCATCAGCGTTATGCCAATATGACGCCGGCGAGCTTGATCAAGATGGCAGCGCGGATCGGCGTCAACACCGCCACTCTGGTCGAGCGGATGATGCGTGAGCGCCCGCATCCCGAGCAGGGTTATCGCTCCGCCATGGGGATCATCGCCCTGGCACGGCGCTACGAGCGCGATCGGCTCGAAGCGGCCTGCGAGCGGGCACTCGTCATCAACGCGATCAGCTACTCCTCGGTGAGCGCGATCCTCAAATCCGGGCTCGACCGCGCGAGCCCTGCTGCCGCACCCGTCAAAGCCACCCCCTCGCACGCCAACATCCGTGGTGGGGGCTATTATCAATGAAGGAAAGGAACATCGCGATGCTGACCCACCCGACCCTCGAGCAGATGCAGGCGCTCGGCCTTGCCGGAATGGCGGCCGCTTACCGGCAACTAGCCGAACAGGACAATGCCGCCGATCTCAGCCGGGATGAGTGGCTCGGCCTGATGCTCGATCGCGAAGCCGCCATGCGTGCCGACCGGCGCCTGACCAATCGGCTGGCCGCAGCCAAGCTGCGCTTCGTCGACGCCTGTATCGAAGACGTCGACTTCGCTTCCCGCCGCGGCCTTGACCGGCGCAACACCCTGCAGCTGGCGCAAGGCGCCTGGCTGAAAGCCCATGAGAACTTCATCATCACCGGCCTGACGGGGACTGGCAAAACCTGGTTGGCATGTGCCTTCGGACGCCAGGCGGCCAGGCTCGATCATTCCGTCCTTTATTTGCGTATGCCGCGCTTGTTCGAAGACCTCGCCATGGCCCGTCTCGATGGTCGCTTCCCGCGCCTCATCGATAAGCTTGCACGTGTCCAGTTGCTCATCCTCGACGATTGGGGCACCCACACCCTCAATGACCAGCAGCGCCTTGATCTCCTCGAAATCTTCGAAGAGCGCTACAGGCGCAAATCGACCTTGATTACCGCTCAGCTGCCCGTTGCCCAATGGCACGACATGATCGGCGAGCCAACCATCGCAGATGCTATCCTCGACCGGATCATCCACAACTCCCACCGTATCGCCCTCGAAGGCGACAGCATGCGAAGGAAAAAAGCCGCGCGCCCCTTGACCGACGTCGAAAACAGCGAAACGAATATCAACTGACTTCAACAACCAGGCAACCAAAAGCCAGCGCCGCCACGCTGTCCGCGATTTAGCGAAACTGCTGTCCGTCAGTTAGCGAAACCGCTGTCCCGTTTTTGCGAAATACGCATTTGAAGGGCAATGGCGGCGATGGGCTGCGTTAGGGTGAAAACCACATGGAAATACTGGGTGTCGAGAATCTCGGGTCGACGGTCCTCTGACCACTGGGCGCGAACTAGCGATTGGCATTTTTGGGCAGTGGCGATCACGGCAGCTGTTGTAGCAGACACGTTGGTGGTCGCATCGATGGCACCGCTCAACATGACACCAAGTGCCGCAGTTCGACAGAGTTCGATCGCGCTCATGACGCGACGCTGTGCGGTACATAGTCGACCGTTAAGAAGCCGGATTGAGCTGAGCTGGACAGTTGAGCGTGCGCCAGAGCGAGACCAACAACAGGCGCAAAAGTTCTCTGAACCAGGCGAGGATGCGACGGAGGTTGTGTCCGACGGCGGAGAGAACGACGTTGGCGGCATCGCCGGCGCGGCCCTTGAGGTAGCACCGGCCGAGGTGTCCTTCGGCTTTGAGGTGTCCGATGATGGGCTCAATGGCGGAGCGGCGGCGCAGCTCACGCTTGATGGCGCCGAAAACACCGCGCTTCTGGCCGGAGATGAAGACGCGGCGGGGATTTTGCGCGTCGTGGCCGCGGTAGCCCTTGTCGACGTAGGCCCGCTCGATCGCACAGCCGGTGAGTGTCTCGGTGCGGTCCATAACATCCCGCAACGTGTGACCGTCGTAAGGGTTGTCGGGCAGCGACCTGGCATGCAGCACGAACAGGCCACCGGGGGCGCGGCGATTGTTGGTGACGATGGAGGCCTTTACGCCGAACTCATAAGGTGCGGCGGCCTTGCCCTTGCCGATGCACTCCACCTCCGGGGCATGGAAAGAATAAAGCTTGAAACCGCGCTGGCGCTGCTGCTGCGAGCGGATCTGCGAGGCCCGGCCAAGCGGGAGGGCGAACGCCTCCTCCAGCGTCGCCTCGCCCTCGATCTTGCGGCGGATGTCGCGGATGATCCGCCCCAGCCGGCTGCGCAGGATACGCAGCTGCCGCTGATGCCGGTTGAACTGTTTGGCATGAGCGTAACGGCCCGCCATCATCGCCGCGCTTTTGGCCACGCGACAATAGGATTGCCGCAGCTTGACCCCGTGCTTCCTCGCCAGGCGGTTCAGCCCCCGGATCGCTGCATGCAGCAGTTTGGCGTCGGTCGGGAAGCTGATGGCCTTTGGTTGCACTGTGGTGTCGACCGTGACCCGCTTGAGGTCCTGGCTGCGTAACGCACCGGTCTCGTGCGCCACCCGAAGGCTCTCGGCCAACAACTGCTCCAGCTTGTCGCCGAGCCGCTTGCGCCAATGGCTCAGGTCCGAGCGCTCGTGCGGGAAAACGTGCCGGAAAAACTCTTCGCCGGTGAAGAACTGGAAGTACGGATCGTGCACCCAGCGCTCGCACACCCCCTCATCGGACAGCCCGTAAATGTGCTTGAGCAACAGCAGCCCGATCATGAAGCGGGTCTCGATCCCCGGCCTGCCGTTCTCGCTGTAGAGCGGGGCGATCTCGCCGTCGATCCAGTCCCAGTCGATCTTGCCGGCAAGCAGAACGAGCTCGTGCTTCATGTTGATGATCTGGTCCAGCCGTGCCCGGAACAGATCGTTCGATCCCGTCGTCTTGTGCTTCTTCGGCCGCATCATCCCTCCGGTGCACCACAGAAGCACGGTTCACAGCGGAGAGGAATCCACAAAACGAATTTGCAAGGTTTGCGGCCATCAAGCCTCAAATCCCTGCAATCTCAAACGCCGTCAAATCCCAAAAACAGACTCCCGCTCAATCGCTTACAGGCTTGTTCACAGGCGACTACATAGCGAGGCACCACAGCTCTCAGGATAGACTGCGCCGTGGCGGCGGAATATGTCCGCCACTTCCCGCCCCGAGCGGGCCATCGGTCCAAAAATCAGAAGTGTTTTGGCGGCGTTGGCTGCTGTTCTGCGGGAACTGGCTGCAGCAAGAGGTCGAGAGAGGCTGGACGTCGCGCAGACCTTGTTGGTAGCGATGCGCAAGTACTTGGCAGTGGTAGCGAAGCTGCGATAACCGAGAAGGAGCTTGAATGGTCCGCAAGTCGGTGCCGGATCCGAGGAGATCTACAGCGAATGCGCGCCGAAGCGGATGCGGCGTGACAGGTTTGGAGAGACCGGCCAAGCGATGCGCCGTTTGGCAGGCTGCTTTTACCGCGTCCTTCGTGATCGGCCGATCGTCGTGAATGCCTGGGAATAGCCACTCCTTCGCGCGAACGGCAATCCAGCAGCTACGCAGGATCTCCAGCAGCACTGGCGACAGCATCACGTACGGATCTTTGCGCCCCCTACCCTGCTCGACGTGAACAACCATGCGGGCACTGTCGATGGCGGTGGCCTTTAGGCGGACGGCCTCCGAAATGCGCAAGCCTGCCGCGTAGCAGGTGGTCAGGATCACCCGATGTTTGTTGCAATCCACGCAGCTCGGGCTTCTGTGGCTTTTTGAGAAGCGGGATGCCTGCTCCAAAGGTCCATTCTTTCTTGAGCGTGACCTTGTGAAGCGAAGTGCCGCAACAGCTGTATGTATTAAGTTGGCGGCTAGCCCGGATTTCTCACGCCATTTGATCGAGTGCTGCGGCAAGTTGACGTCGGCGATACCACAACTGGCGCCGGGGCATAACTTCTCGCCCGCTGCGGCGGGTTGGCCGGGTTGTTCGGGGATCATAAGACTCTCCTGTGGGCCGAGGGTTCAGAGAGCCGCACCGTCGAGCGCGGCCCATGCGGAGCGAAAGACGTCGGTATAGGGAAACGCCGATGCCATCGAGAACTTGATCCGGCGGACGGCGATGCGGACATAGGCGCCGATTTTGAACAGCTTTAGGCGGATGGTGCCGCATGTGGCGTCGGCGAAGCGGGTCGTGGCAAGGGCGGTGCGGCGCAGCGCGCTGATCAGGACATAGGCCATTGAGGACAGCCAAAGCCGCAACTGGTTGGCGCGCATGGTGCGGGTGGAGGTCCTGGCGAACAGATCGAGCTGACATTCCTTGATGCGATTTTCCATCTCGCCGCGGGCGCAATAGAGCTTCTCGTAGAGCGCGCGGGCCTGATGCTGGTCGGCCTGCAAGCGAGGTGACGACGAAGTGCCGATTGGCCCGGGCTTCCAACATGGCCAGGTCGATCGCCGACCTGATAGATTTCTTCTTGCACCGGGGCTTTGTCGCGCTCTCACTCTCGGCGACGGACGGGATCATCCACTCGGCCTTGCCGACGACGCGACGATGCCGGCTCCAGCTCTTGCGCGTTCTGTATTGGAAGTCCTTGAAGCGCTGGGCTGGCCTACCGCTCTGGCGGTTTTCCTCGGCGGCCTCGGGCGAGCTCGGCCACGATCTCGGCAATCCGCCTGCTATTCTTGGCCAAGTCGAGTGACGTCGTTCTGTTCGCACCATGAACCCCGAATCCGCCCGCAGCAGAATGCGTACCTTGGGCAAGCCCGCGGATCTGCGCAAACACCCTCTTCAACCGAGCCCGCGCTAGCGTCGATATTGGACCGGCGCAGCTTGGCGCAAAGAAGGCGCCGCCCGCAAAAAATATACAGCGGCAGGTAACAATAAGACTTGTAGTAGCCATGAAAGAAGCGCCCTTCCTGCTCACAATGCAACGGATCATCGGTGGCATTCGAGGTCGAGGGTGACCTGGCGGGGCGCGTCCGATGCACATCGAGAAACAGATCGACGAATAGCCGGTCTACCGCCGCCGCATCATAGCTGATCTTGTGATAGCGCGATGGTTCCGGCTTCGACAATTCCAGCCGGTGCAACGTCGACTTGCCGGCTACTGCGGCGCAGTCCGCGCGCCGCCCCTCAAGCTTCCCCGCCTGCATCGCCATCAATGGATCGTGGCGCCGCGTCTCATGGTCGTTGAGGTCCTCGTAGCCGAGCGCAATGACGAATATCTGCTATCCAACCAGCGTCGCCACTGAATGCTCGACCTGCGCTGGGGATCGCCGAATCGACAAAGCACGATGCCAGCCGATCCACCATCCTGATCGCCCGATCCGTCGCGTCCCCCCCCCCCCGCATTCGGTGTGATCGCACCACCGTCAAACGCCGCAATCATCTGGCGGCCTTCGACGGCTTCAAATCCAAACATATCCCGGATACGCTCTGTCTGCATCGGGGGTTTGAATCATCAAGAAGTCTTTCTTGCAAAACAACTTTCGCTGATTCTAAGCCCCGATGCGCTAAACTCTGTGAGAAATGCGGGCTAGGTGTTCAGTCCCTGCTAGCCGGTGTCTGGATAAAGCCGCGGTTATGCGTCGGGCTGATTAGGATCTCGTTCATGCAAACGCGCGCGGGCATGTTGGCGACGAAGGCGATGGTGCGGCCGCAATCCTCGGGCTGCAGCATTTTCGCCTGCTCGGACTCACTCGGCACCACCGGCCGCGACTTCAAAATTGGCGTGGCGACCTCGCCTGGTGAAAGGCAGCAGGCACGTAGGCCGTTGGCGCATTCGTCCATGTTGAAGGAATGGGTCAGCGCCAGCACCGCATGCTTGGTCGACGTGTAGGCGGGCCCAGGCATTTTCGAGATGTGACGCCCCGCCCATGATGCGACATTGATGATGCAGCCATCCTTCTGCTTGCGCATTGTCGGCAATACCGCGCGCATGCAATAGAGTACGCCGTTGAGGTTGACCTCGACCACCTTGTCCCAGCCTTCCGGATCCATATCAGCCCAGCTCCGCTTCGTCACGTTCATGCCGGCGTTGTTGACCAAAAGATCGATCCGGCCATGCTTCGCGACGATTGCGTCAGCGGCGGTGTTGACGTCGTATTTGTTACTGACATCAAGCGCAATTGCTTCAACCTTGCCGCCCTTCTTGGTGATGTTGGCCACCACGCGATCCAATTCCTCTTGGCGGCGGCCGGACACCACTAGCGTCCAGCCATCCGCCGCCAGGAACTCCGCGCCGGATTCGCCGATTCCGCTTCCACCGCCCGTCACCCAGGCTACGCGTTTCTCGTGTTTTGTCATGAAAGATCTCTCCGTTGCTTTTCTGAAGCATTTTCGCTTAATACAGCCGGACTTCTCCGGCTCTTTCACCCTCTTAGGGGATGTCTGTATGAACACGGCCAGGGACGCGAACCTGTTTTTCCGCTCATTCGACAAGCCTCGACGCCGCCCCCGCAGTTGCGATCGAGCACCTCGACGGCAGCCGGCTATGGCGACTTGATTGCGGCGCACCGGCCAGATAGTCACCGGCTGTTCAGGGGTGGCATAGCAGGGCGGTCTTTTACACGGGCGATACAGCACCTCCAATGCAAAATGGGACTAGCCCCGTCCAACGAACGGCATTTTCGATGCCATTACCGTCATGAACAGCACGTTGGCGTCGAGCGGTAGCATCGACATGTAGGCTATCGCATTATCGACCGCCTTGACGTCCATCCGTGGCTCGACAATCCTGCGACCGTCTGGCTGCAGTGAGCCTTCGCCCATGCGCTCGGTCATTGGCGTTGCCGCATTGCCGATATCGATCTGTCCGACTGCAATGTCGTAGGCGCGACCGTCGAGATTGGTCGCCTTGGTGAGTCCGGTCATGGCATGCTTGGTCGCAGCATAGGCTGCGGTAAACGGTTTCGGCGCATGCGCGGAAATCGAGCCGTTGTTGATGATGCGTCCGCCGCGCGGGGTCTGGTCCTTCATAATGCGGAAGGCGTGCTGCGAGCATAGGAACGCCCCAGTCAAGTTGGTGTCCACTACTTGCTGCCAGTGCGCGAGACTCAGGTCCTCAAACGGCACGGCGGGTGCGCCGAGGCCGGCATTAT
Source organism: Bradyrhizobium sp. USDA 4502 (assembly GCF_054063355.1). Classification (NCBI taxonomy): domain Bacteria; kingdom Pseudomonadati; phylum Pseudomonadota; class Alphaproteobacteria; order Hyphomicrobiales; family Nitrobacteraceae; genus Bradyrhizobium; species Bradyrhizobium sp. USDA 4502. The sequence continues at coordinate 264,635 of NZ_JBSSGF010000001.1, read as the reverse complement.
TGAAGAGCAGGTCGAGCCGACCATAGGTCTCGATTACTTTGGCAAACAAAGCGCCGATAGATCGTGGATCAGTCAGATCGGCTACCACGGCTAGGCTCTCGCCGCCGCTGTCCTGCCCGATTTTTTTCGTCTCCTGCAGCTTATCGAGCCGGCGGCCCGCCAGAGCCACAGTGAAGCCCACCTTCATCAGCGATAGCGCCGCGGCGCGTCCGATTCCAGTGCCTGCACCGGTGACGATTGCAATCTTCCGGGCCTCGCTCATTGCCTTCCTCTCATGTTCTGCTTCCCTATCGCGCATTCAGGTTAACAAGGTGACGATCGATTTGATCATGTATTTTTTTGTCGCCCGCTAGAGCATGGCGAAGCATGACTAGATCAACGGCTCGACAAATCGGGCGTCAGGAACTCGATCTTGAATACGAGTTGTCTTGGCCATCCCGACCAGCCCTTGGCGAAATGGCCGGAATCCAGCGAGAGAACGTGACCCTGGAACGCCGATATCTGCAAAAGCAACATGTCCTAGCATGGGCCGGAATGTGCAATCGCAGAAGTTGGGTAGAAATTTCGGCCTCCATGCTTTGGCGCGCCCGTGACGTTCTCAGTAGGTCGATGGCTCGCCGACAGGCCCGCCAAAGCTGGTCTCCAGAAAATCGAAATCGCAGCCTTCATTGGCCTGCTTGATATGGCGCGAAAACATCCAGCCATAGCCGCGCTCGAAGCGACGCTGCGGTTGTTTCCATTCGGCCCGGCGCTTTACGAGCTCCGTCTCCGGCACATCGAGATTGATGGTACGCGCGGCCACGTCGAGCGATATGCGATCACCATTCCGTACCAGAGCAAGAGGGCCACCGACATAGGACTCCGGCGCGACATGCAGAATGCAGGCTCCATAGGACGTGCCGCTCATACGCGCATCCGAGATACGCACCATGTCGCGCACGCCTTGCTTGACGAGCTTGGTCGGAATCGGGAGCATGCCCCACTCCGCCATGCCCGGTCCGCCCTGCGGGCCCGCATTGCGCAGGACCAGCACATGGTCGGCCGTGACCTCGAGATCGGGATCGTCGATTGCTTTCTTCATGGATGGATAGTCGTCGAATACCAGTGCGGTTCCAGTGTGCCTAAGGAAGCGTGGATCGCAGGCGGACGGTTTGATGACGCAGCCGTCGGGCGCAAGATTACCCTTGAGTACAGCCAGCGCGCCCTCCTTGTAGATTGGCTTATCGACTGTGCGGATGACATCATCATTATAGACCTCCGAGCCTGCGATGTTATCGCCGACCGTCTTGCCGGTTACCGTGATGCAATCAAGATGGAGATGCTCTCTAATCCGGTTCATTAGGGCACGTAGCCCGCCAGCATAGAAGAAGTCCTCCATTAAATAGACATCGCCGCTTGGCCGCACATTGGCTATCACAGGAACTTTGCGGCTCGCCATCTCGAAATCATCGAGCCCGATATCGTGGCCTGCTCGACGCGCTTGCGCGATCACATGGATGATGGCGTTTGTCGAGCAGCCCATCGCCATCGCGACCGAGATCGCGTTCTCGAAGGCCTTTCTGCTCTGGATCTGTTGCGGCGTCAGATCCTCCCAGACCATCTCAACAATACGGCGGCCACATTCAGAGGCCATGCGAATATGGTTGGCGTCCGCCGCGGGGATAGAGGATGCACTAGGCAAGGTCATTCCGATCGCCTCCGCGATACCGGTCATGGTTGACGCCGTACCCATGGTCATACAAGTGCCATAGCTGCGGGCCATTCCGGCCTGCATGTCAGTCCAGTCGCGGTCGGAAATATTTCCGGCGCGCCGCTCGTCCCAATATTTCCAGGTGTCAGACCCCGAACCGAGCGTCCTGCCCTTCCAATTGCCGCGCAACATTGGCCCGGCCGGCAGATAGATCGCGGGAATGTTCATGCTGGTGGCGCCCAGTAGCAGCGCAGGTGTGGTTTTGTCGCAGCCGCCCATTAGGACAACGCCATCTATGGGATGGCTGCGCAACAGTTCCTCGACCTCCATCGCGAGCATATTGCGATAGAGCATAGTGGTCGGCTTTAACAGCGATTCCGATAGCGACAGCGCCGGCAACTCAAACGGCAGGCCGCCGGCCATCAGCACTCCGCGCTTGACATCCTCAACGCGGCTTTTGAAATGCGTGTGGCAGGGCTGCGCATCCGACCAAGTGTTGACGATTGCAATGATAGGCCGATCCCCCCACTCCGTTGGGGCATAACCCATCTGCATCACGCGCGAGCGGTGGATGAAGGAGCGAAGGTCGTCAGGTGCAAACCAGCGCGCACTACGCAGCTGGTCGGGTGTTTTCTTTCTATTGCTCATGGTTGCCAGCCCCATTTCTAGACCTATGTGCGATTTATAGTACCTAAGAACAGGTTCTCGCTGATGATAAGGACGATTATTGCGGCGTTGCCACAAAAGCATCGTTTGAATGGCTCGAGCAGCGCTAGGCTGTGCGAGGCACTTGGCGCATCACGGGCATCAAACAGCGCAGTTGCGCAAGAGAGCATTTTTGCCCGCATTGATGTGCTGTTGCACCATTGGTTAAAAAGATCGACGGCTCCCACTAGGCAACCGCCGCCCGACCAATGTGCCTGGCTGATGTCGACCCCCTCAAATCTGACTAGCTCAAGGCGACACAACCCGAGAAGCGTTGCGTCGGCAGAACTCTCAGCTTCGACCGACGATCACCCGCTTCGGCGAGCGCGAATACTATTGGAGCTTAAGGCCGTTTTTCTCTGATATATTGGCTAGCATCGCCGAAATTCTGCTTGCTATCGCCTAAGGCGCAGCTTTTTCATCCGAGCAGACTCATCCCTTTGGTTAGGGGTGCGGATTCCGCTGGATGTCGCCCACCATTCCGAGACGATCTCGCCCGCCATTCCGGGATGATGTCGCCCGGGTGACGAGGCCTCTTCTGGCTCCCATAGGGTCCGTCCTTTCGGCTTTGCGAAAGGGGACCCTGGATGCCGACGGAGAGGCTTGCGATGCGCCGTGTGCGCGATGTGATCAGGATGAAGGCGGCTGGGCTGCCGAGCCGCGAGATTGCGCGGCGGATGGGCGCGGCGCCCCCGACGGTGCGGTTGACCATCCGGCGGTTCGAGGCCGCAGGCCTGGGCTGGCCGTTGCCCGACGAACTCACGGACGCGGCCCTGGAGGCCCGCCTATTCGCCAAGACCGGCAACGGTAACCGGCAGGGTCATCGCCGCATCGCCGAGCCCGACTGGGCGGCGGTGCACCGCGAGCTCAAGCGCAAGCACATGACGCTGTCGATCCTGAGGGAGGAGTACATCGGCGCCGAGCCCGGCGGATACCGGTACTCGCGCTTCTGCGAGCTTTACCGCGCCTGGGAGGGACGCCTGTCGGTGACGATGCGCCAGGCGCACGCGGCCGGCGACAAATTGTTCGTCGATACGCGGGCGACGGCGTGCCGGTGGTGGTCGACGGCCTCACCGGTGAGCGCAGAACGGCGCAGGTCTTCGTCGCCGTGCTTGGCGCCTCGAACTTCACCTATGCGCAGGCAACGTGGACACAGGGGCTCGCCGACTAGATCAGCGCCCATGTTGGCGCCTTCGCGGCGATCGGCGGCGTCCCGGCGCTCTTGGTGCCTGACAACACCAAAGTCGCAGTCATCAAGGCGAGCCTCTACGACCCGCAGATCAATCGCACCTATGCGGAGATGGCCGCGCATTGCGGCACGGCCGTCCTGCCGGCGCGGCCGCGCAAGCCGCGCGACAAGGCGAGCGCTTCATACTGCACCTCATTCCTTTGATGGCGCGGTGATGGCGGTGAGCTGCGCCGAGCGGGCGCCGCGCCCACCGCAGCCCTTGCGGATCGTCATGCGGCGGGACCTCCCACAGGCCACGGTTCAGACTGTCGGTATAGCATTTTATGATGAGCCCCTGGCGACCCCACGTGTGTACGGCTGTCTCGGAGACGCAGAATTTGGCGGCGATCTCGCGCGTCGTAAGCATACCACGTCGACGCAGCCGCTCATATCGGCTCGCGAGTTTGTAGGCGCCGCGAATGAAGGCAACCTTCTTCAGATTGAACGCCTTTGCCTCCCATGTACGCCAGCCGTGATTATTGAGAATCTCGGCGACCTCGCGATCGCAATGATCGTCAAGAAGACGATCAACCTCGGCGACGAGTTCAGGTTTGAACTTGCGGATCTGGGCGATGGGTAGCGGCCGGTCGAGCACCAAGGTACGCGTGGCGCCGCCCGACAGGCGGACATGGGCCGTGATCATTTGCGACTTGATCAAGGTTACGTCGTCGATGAGCAGACGCACGATGCGCTTGCGCTCGCGGGAGTCAACTCGCGGATCTTGCCAGATTCGCGGAAGCTGCTCGGCGAGGTCAAGGATGCGTCGTTGGGCTTCTGCGCTGAGTGCCGCAGACTGCTGTTTGCTCCGGCGCTCGTAGTCTTCAGCGGCATCGGCATGACGGCGCAGCTTGTCGTTCCATTCGGCCTCGAGCGAATCGGCGACGAGTCGGTTGTCGGGATCGACCTTCAGGTAGCGTCGACGCGCAAGCTCGGCTTCATAGCGCATCCGCTCGACATGCTGGCGACGCGCAGCGTCGGTCTCCGCGGCGCGCGCCTCAAGCTCGCGCTGCACCTCAAGGGTGACGGCCAGCGTCATCGGCGTCATCAGCTCGATCATCAGGCCTGCGATCGCCGCATCGACGATCTTCCCGGGAACCGCTTGGCAGGTCGCTCCCGCGCAGCGTATTACGTTCGCCTGGCACGGATAGGTTGGGACGATGCGGCCGTGCTCCTGCCTGTAGCGCACACCCATGCGTTCGCCACACGGGCCACAGACTACGCGACCTTGGAGGAGCGCCGGTCCCTCGCGCGCCGGCCCTGACCGCCGCTCGCCACCGAAGGCAAGAGCGTTGTCGGCGAGCCGCCGCTGGTTGGCCTCGAAGCGCTCCCAGTCGATGTAGCCCTGGTGCATTCCCGGCATGACGAACTGCCAATCGGCCCTGGCAACCTTGACGACACTGGTGCCACCATCGGGCCGGTGCCGTATGCACGTTCGGCCATACGCAAAAGCGCCAGCGTAGCGCGGATTGTGGAGCACCTGCAGGACGCGCGCATGGTGCGGCGCAGCCCACAGGAGGTCACCCTTGTTCGGCCCTGTCCGGAGACGGCGTGGGAACAGCAAACCTTGCTCCCGGAGGAAGCGGACTGTCTGCATCGCACTTCCGGTCTGCTCGAAGGTATCGAACACCAGACGGATTGCGTTCTGCACCTGGAGGTCGGGATCGAGGCCGATGATCCGATCGTTCCGGTAAACCAACCCGACCGGAGGGCACATCTCGAGCTCGCCGCGGCGGGCCTTGTTGAGCTGACCGCCACGCATGCGCGCTTTGAGGATGTGCAGCTCGGCCGCGCTCATCGTACCTTTGAGGCCAGAGCAGGAGGCGGTCGTTGAAGTTGGCTGGATCGGAGATACCGTCTTCGTCAAGGATGAGCGTCGCCGTCAATGCGCAAAGCTCGATGAGCCGGTGCCAGTCACCCGAGTTGCGCGCAAGGCGCGAGACCTCCAGTCCCATGACGATACCGGCCTTGCCGAGCGCCACCTCGCTCACCAGTCGCTGGAAGCCGTCGCGTGCTGTCATACTTGATCCGGACTTGCCGAGATCGCGATCGATGACGTGGACGCGTTCGGCCGGCCAGCCGGCCACAACTGCTCGGTCCCGCAACCCATATTAGCGCTGGGTACTCTCGCCGTGCTCGGCGACCTGGCGAAGGGTCGATTGGCGGACATAGAGGTAGGCGTCGCGCTTGAGATGACTTTAAGCTCAGGCATGGAAGGGCTCCATTGCGATGGCGACGAGGATGCCGGCGATGAGGCGCGTGACGTCGCTTGTTGCGGGCGACGGATCGTCCAGGGCCGAGTGCGCGAGCCGATGGTCGCGGTAGGCCTCCTCGGCATCGACCTCCTGTCCGCGTGCTCGGATCCACGCTGCCAATCCCCGTCGACGAAGAATGGCGAGACCCGGGCAGGCCGTGAACTCGGCACGCAATGCGGCGGCGCGCAGCTTCTCGTAGCTGTCTGTTGCGTCCGCAGGCGCGACAATCAGGCTGGGTTGAGTCGTTTTTTTTTGCGCGCCAGCGCCCGCTCCAGGCTGCGCCGGTGCACCTTGACGCCGAATCGCGCCTCGATCGCATCGAGGCAGTGCGACGTGGTCAGTTCGGGCCTTGCAGCTTTGAGAGCGGCGACGAACGCAACGACCTCGGCGGAGACCTTGTGGCCGCCTTTGGGGCCTCGCCGGTTCGGCAACAGGCCGGCAAGCCCGACGGTCTGCAGGGCGCTCTGCGCCTTGTAGAAGGTCGGCCGTGTGACGCCGAATGTCTCGGCGGCCTCGCTGATCGCAACGCCGTCGACCTGGTGGCGTCGCACCATCTCGTAGCGCACCTGCACCAGGTCCTTCGCATCGAAGAATGGGTTGCTGACGAACGAGGTGTCGCGGACTGCTTCCGGATTTGGATTGAGAACGCCGTCTTGCGCCAACGCCTCGCTCTTCGGATCCCGCTTCTTCGCCGTGGCCATGCTCGGTCTCAATCTGACGTAAATATAAATACGCCTCTGTATGTTGGGTGTCAATGGAAGAGCCGACGCTACATGAGGATTTTGCACTAATAGTCGCGAGGTAATGCGCCGTACCGCGTCGACGGCATGGCATTATTATCTTTACATAGGCGGCGTATTTATATTTACGCATCGCTGGCGCCTATGCTCTCGGCAAGTCGGTCCAGCGCGTCACAAAGCGCCAACAGGTCAGCCACGCAAAAGGCTGCTCTGTCCGTAGCGATCAGCCGGAACTCATCGGGTGGATCGATATCGGTCCACGCGCTCGCGATCGTGCAAAGTCGACCGTTCTGGCCCTCATAGACCACCCGGTCTTCGCCCCAATGACGGCGCCGGTAGATCAGCTCGAACTTGCGACCGCAAAGCGGATGGAAGGGATGCGTGATCCGCACCTTTTGCCGGGCCGTACCCGCATGACCTGCAGTCGACGACTTTTGACAAGGCCAAGGTCGAGCAGGCTGTCCTCATCATCGAGCGCTGGCTGCTCGGCCGCCTGCGCCACCGTGTCTTCTACGGCCTCGCCGAGGTCAACGCGGCGATCGGCGAGTTGCTCACCAGGCTCAACGAGGAGCGGCCGATCCGGCGGCTCGGCGTGACGCGCCGCCGGTTGCTCGAGGAGGTCGACCGGCCGGCGCTCAAGCCGTTGCCGGCGAGCCCCACGTGCTCGCGGAGTGGCGTATCCGGCGCGTCAACCTCGACTACCACGTCGAGGTGGAGAAGCATTACTACAGCGTTCCGCATCGCTTCGCTCGTGCCGAGGTCGAGATGCGGTTCACCGCCCGCACTGTCGAGATCTTCCACAAGGGCGAGCGGATTGCCGCGCATCAGCGCATGAGCGGCAATCACAAGCACACCACCGTGCCGGAGCACATGGCCTCCAGCCATCGCCGCTATGCCAGCTGGACCATCGTGCGCATCCGCCAGGACGCCGCCGCGATCGGCCCGGCGACCAGCGCGTTGCGATCTCATTCTCGACGAGCGCTTCGATCTCTCCGGCGAAAGCTTGCGTCGAACCCTGCCATCCGCCCGAAAGGCCTGAGCCCGTGGCGCTGTGGACATGCCGCTGCGCTTGGACAACGCCCAGGGCGTTGCCCACATGCCCACAACAACCGCAGAAGAAGAAAAACAGATCCGGGCCGCGATTCCAGATTGACCACGCGGCTTGCCCGATACATGAGAACCAACCGGCCAGAACGCCTCGCCCCGGGCGAGATCAAATCGAAGAGGTGGGCGACATCGTCGGAATCCGCACCGGTTGACGTGATCGGCCCCATAGCGCGACACCAGTTCCAGCACCGGCTTCAGATCGTCGACATCGGTTGGGTAGCATTGCGTCTGCCAGATCATGTTATGGACGTGCAGGAACTCGGTGACTTCCCGCATGAATACCGGATCGATGAACCGAACGCCCGCGCCGTCGAAGCCGGCGTCGCGGATCATCGCAAGCTGCGCCTCCAGTGGCCATTCCGCTTCACCCGGCCGCCGTCGCTCCATCGCCCAAAACGACTGTAGGATGCGGAGTTGCTGCGTCATTACTTTACACTCGCGATGCCGTTGTGGATGCCGCGGGCATTGCGCGGTCAAACGTGTGGTCGATCGTGACGCTCTCGTCGAGGGTCTGGGACTACCAACACGTAGCGACCAGCTTCCAGACCATGCCAGTGCTGCAGGGACGAGTGGCCCAGGTCCGCCGGCAAGCAGCGGGCTCAGTTTGCGCGCGATTGCGAATCCGCCACCTCGCCTCGGTGGAAACAGCGACTGTTTACGCTTTCATGTGCATGTTAGCGAAGTCATTCCAGTGTCAAGCTGAATCGTGCGTTGCTCGATTCGTCTTGTGCGAGAGCAATCTCTCTTCGAATCCCCCTTCAAATGCGCGACTCCTCCCCCGTGCCGTCGCGAAATTCCGGGATTATTAAGCTGTCGAGGGCGTGCAAATTGTGCGTACCGGTCAAGAGAATTTCTCCGAACGGATTCTGCGATGTAGCGGCGCGGACATCTCTGCGGAAGCGAACGGTAAGTCCCAACAGTTTTGCCCACGTCCGCTAGCCGCTGTCGCGGAGTACCAGTTCGAACCCAATGTCGACTCGACGCTCGCCAGAGCGGTCAAGTGTTAGCACCGCAGCAGTGCGCCCAATTTTGTGACCGTGGACACTAATGGTGCTAAGAGATGGTGAGATCAGTCGTCCCATTTCAAGGTTGCCGAGTCCAATCACGGCAACGGGCTGTTTGTGCGCTGGGCCATCGTGCAAAAGGCCAGCTTTGCGCAAACCTGCCATGAACCCAATGGCATAAGCATCGCTCGAGGCGAAGGCAGCATCGACATCAGGCAAATTCGCATGTGCGGCGTCACCAGCCCTCGCATTTCGTTCAAGAATTAAGAGCCGTGGTTCTTGGAGCCCATTCGCCAAAATTTCGTCACGGAAACCACTCCAGCGAAGCGTGCTTCTCCGCTCATTCCCTCCGATAAACGCCATTCGCCGCCGCCCTTGTGCGATGAGGTGCCGTGCAACCGCACGGCCGGCCTTGTAATTGTCAAATCCTACTACGGCATCGATAGGACTTGCGGGCAATTCCCAAGTTTCGACGATGGGAATTCGCGCATGGCGCAGCAGCCGCTGGCCATACTGTGTCACCGGCGATCCCACCATTATGATCGCTTCAGGTCGCCGAGACAAAAGAGCGAGAAGCATGCGATCCTCGCGTGCTGCGTCATAGCGGGATTCGGCAAGGATCACCGAGTAACCAAGAGGCTCCAACTCGTCTGTCAGGCCCTGAACGGTATCGGCAAAAGTAGAGTTGGCAATAGTTGGCACCAAAGCACCAACAGATCTGGTTCGCGCGCTGGCTAGTGACCCCGCGACTAGGTTGGGCACGTAGCCCAGTTCCCGCATCGCATGTTCAACTTTGACGCGGGTTTCAGGCGCTACCCGCTCAGGCGTTCGCAGCACCCGACTGACAGTCACCGACGAAACGCCCACACGCTTTGCCACGGCTGACAAAGTTGGCACTGTCTCGTCTTCACCCAGCGGTGCGATCATGGTGAATCTTTACCGATATCTCTCTTGCTAATCAACAAGGGTTGCGCTAACAATGCCATGAAAGCGCTTACATCGAGGGCAAAACGATGGTTCCAGATAGTAACCGACTGCAAGGCGTTAGTGCCAGCGGCGATCTTGAAGGGTTCGAGAGCCCGGAAGCTGCTCCGGCGCCGGCTTTCAAAGCTGAGCCTTGGGTGCCACCTAGCCTGGTCGGCGTTATTATCGAAAAAAAGAAGATGAAGAGCCTAATGAGGCGAAGCGATGCGAGACCGCTTCTTCAACTTTTCCTTTGCGTCTCGTCTATCGCGCTCTACGGATGGCTCTATTATCTGTCGTGGGGTACGCGCTGGGTCATTCCGACGATCATTCTGTTCGGCGGGACCCTCTCGCTATTTGCTTATTCGGCAAGCCACGAATGCGCTCACGGGACCGCCTTTAAGACTCGTTGGTTGAACGAGGTGGTCTTCTGGTTCTCTTCGCTTATATACGGGCAAGAGCCGATGTATCGGCGTTACAGTCATGCCGAACATCACACCTACACTTGGTTCTGGGAAAAGGACGCTCAGATGTCATTCACTGTGCGTCAAAAGGTCGATCTTTGGACGTACATCCGCTGGTATTTGGGCATCGAATATCGGTTTGTGTTTGTCGCGGTGCGGAACGCTTTTGGGAAATTTTCGGAGAAAACCCGAAGATTTACTCCTGCGAGCGAGCTGTGGCCAATGCGTCGTAATTCGATTGTTTTCGTCACGGTCTGGGTTGCGCTCGCGGCATTGTCGATTTATTTCCAGTCGATGCTGGTGGTTTGGTTTTACGTGATCCCGAAAATTGTGGGCGATGTCATTAGCAGGAGCTTTGTGGCAACCCAGCATTTTGAGATGGGCGAGGATGATCTTGACCTGACGCACTCCACGCGTTCGATTAAGAACAACTGGTTTTATGGTCTCTACTACTGGAACATGTCTTATCATGTTGAGCATCATTTTGCCCCGACGGTTCCATTTCACAAACTTCCGGCCCTGAATGCAGAGGTCAAGACCAGGTTGCCCGAGCCTAGAGGCGTCATTCCACTAACGATCGACATTTATAAGGCTATGCGGAACAGGCATTTGAGCATCGAGACTGATGCTCTGGAAGTGCCAGCCCCCCACTAACCGGAGGGAATCCATTGCAAGACGCTTGGGTACGAGTGTGTGCTACTGACGATGTGGACTCTGAAGATGTCCTCGGGTTCGAGTATGATGGCGCAAGGTACGCGATCTACAACACTCCCAAAGGTTTTTTTGCCACGGATGGCATTTGCACCCACGAAGTTGCTCACCTTGAGGACGGGCTCGTGATCGGGACCGTAATCGAGTGCCCCCTACATCAAGGGCGGTTCGACGTTACAACCGGCAAGGCGCTATCTGCGCCCGTCACAGTTAATCTCAAGATATATCCTACGAAGGTCGAGGATGGGCATATCTACATCCGAATCTGACTCCTTGTTCATCTTCGCAGAGATATTCAATTCTCCGCAGAGTTGCCTTCGTCTATTGCGCGACTGCGCGAATAATTCAGGCTTGAAATATGGATAACGTTGTTATCGCAGGCGCGGGGCTCGCTGGGTTTTCAGTTGCTAGACGACTACGAGAGCTAAATTTCTCTGGAAATATTGCCCTTTACGGCGACGAAGGCGTCTTGCCTTACGACCGGCCTCCTTTGTCAAAGAAATATTTGACTGGTGCATTCGGCGCTGCAAGCCTCCTACTTAGATCTCGCGAGTACTATGAGCAGCAGGGTATTCAAGTCCGGAGCAATCAACCGATTCTCGAAATTGATCGTGCGCGCGAGCGCGTGCTTTTCGAGGGTGGTGACGCACCCTATGATGCACTTGTGCTCGCAACGGGAGCAGAAGCGCGCAAGCTGCCCGCTGAAATGACGCGCGGACTTTCTGGTGTCTTCACCCTGCGAAATCTCATTGATGCAGACTCCATTTTCCAAACTTTTGCTAAGGCGCAGTCGGTCGCGATTATCGGCGGCGGGTATCTAGGTCTTGAGATTGCGGCCACTGCAGCGCAGCGTGGACTGCACGTCACCATCATCGAAGCTGCGTCGAGGTTATTGCAGCGCGTCGCAGGGCATCCAACCGCAGATTATATCCGCAAGTTGCATCAAGCCAACGGCGTTATTGTCCGCGAAGGTGTAAAGCCAGATCGATTTCGTGGCCTAGATGCCGTTGAGGGCGTATTATTGTCTGATGGCAGCGAAGTTGCCGCTGACTGCGTTGTGGTTGGCGTTGGTATTACTCCCCGCACAGAGTTGGCGAATGCGGCTGGCCTCGCAGTTGCGAACGGGATAGTGACGGACAGCATGTGCCGGACGTCTGATCCAAAGATCTGGGCGGCAGGGGATTGTGCATCTTTCCCGATGGGGGGCCGGCAGGTTCGCTTAGAAAGCGTTGGGAATGCCATTGAGATGGCCGAGTGTGTCGCCGAAAATATCATGGGGACCGACCGCGAGTATGTAGCACGTCCATGGTTCTGGTCTGATCAATACGATACTTGCTTACAGATTGTGGGGCTGGGTCACGAGCATGATGTGATAGTCGTTCGAGGCGGTGGATCGGACCAAGCCTTGTCTCATTGGTATTTTGGGGGTGACAAGCTGTTGGCTGCCGATGTCATAAACGATCCGAAAACTTATATGATTGCGAAACGCCTGATTGAAAGCGGCCGCTCACCCACTCGCCAAATGATTGGCGACGCCACAACAAATCTGAAGGCCTTAATCAAGGGCTAAGTTAAGTTTTGGCCGGCCGCGAATACGGGAGAGTGTAACACGGATATCGTCGGCGCAGTTCGCCTCCTTGTTCGAAGATCTGGATGCATCGCGCGGGAAGAGCCGATCACGGTAGGCGAGGCTCGCCAGATGCGCTGCACGCTTGAGACCGACAGGCCGTTTTCTGTCAATCGGCGTTCAAATTGGGCTCTGACGCAATTTTGGTGCAGTTCCGATTATTCTGCGCCGATTAGTCTGGCTTGGAGCAGATCGATTTTCCCGCGACCGTACATTTGACGCCTAACGAGCTTGAGGCGCGTAATCTGACCTTCAGTCTGCCCGTTGGACCGGGGCGAAGTGATAGCGGCCCGCACTGCCGCCTCATCCTCGGCGACGCCGTTGGCGAACGAAGCTACAAGACTTGCGCGGGCTCGCTCGATCCAGGGGTAAGTCCCACCTCAACCTTGCGCCGGACCATCAAGTGGAATTCAGCGATGATCTCGCGCGCCTCGACCAACGTTGGTGCGCCAGATCGATCGCCGTGACCGTGACCGTCTCCCCTTTCGTAAGCAAGTCACGCCCGATTGTCATGAGACGCGCGATCGTCCTGGCCGACGGGATCTGCTGAAGGGTTTGCGCGTCGGTTTCTCGGCTCTTCGCCTGCGGGTCGCCCACTCGCTGATGACGCGGAGCGAGCCACGAAAGCCATGCGCTATTAAACGGCGCCAAAGTTCAGCTCCATTGCGGCAGCCGGACGCGCCCATTGATCGTCGAGCCATGGCAAGTGCAGATCCAACGAGCTTTGCCTGGTTCGGAAGACGTCGTGATGTTTCCGCGGACCACCTGTCGCACCAGCTTCCTGCTATGGCCGGTCTGACGCACGATCTGCTTGATAGGTATGCCGTTCTTCGACAGAGCCAGGATAGCCGCGTTAGTCTCCTCGCGGCGTAGATAGCCCTCATATTGGAAGCGCTCGGCGGCTGTGAGCAGCTTGTGATCGATCGTGGTCGCACCGATGACGATGCGTATCTGGCGCATCGATTTGCGCACGGCATCGAGGAAGGCCCGACTGGCGTTCTCCATCAGATGCCAACGATCGGCGACCTGTACCGCGTGCGGCAGCGCTTTTGCCGTGGCTTCGCCATATCCTCCACCACGATCGCGGGCGACAATCGCGATCGTGGGATGAGCAGAGAGCCAGGCTTGGGCGGTAGCTGGTTCACGATCCGGTAGCAGGGTGACCACCCGGTGCCTTTCCAGGTTGCAGACGATGCTGGCGTATCGGTGATTGCGACGCGTCATCAATACCGATAACCCTGAGCGGGTCAGCTGGGGGACGGCTGCGGCGCCGAACTACCCGAAGAAGCCAATCTTTGCTCACTGGCAGCATTAGCCGCTTTGCAAAGCCTGCTGCCGGTCGACCGCCAAGCGCCAGACCGAGATGATGGACGATGGAGCCAGTCTTGCCGTCCGTCGCGCCGATGGCGCCAGTACCCCTTCGACGAAGCGCTCGATGAAGATCTGGCGCCTGCATAGGATGGCATCGCAGCGGAAGCGGCGGGCGATTACCAGGAGTTGGACGATCCGCCCCGAGAGCGGCAGATCGGTCACGCGTCGCCGATACCGGCTATGGACACGTCGAGAAACCGTTCCGCACGATGGACACAGACAACACTTCCCGACGCCCGGACCGCAATCACGGCCTTATCACCTTCGAAGTACGCACTCTCTACAACAAACCCACTCGGCACCAGATTGGAGCGCTGGAGTGCCTGCTGCATGGCGCTGATTCTCCCCAATCAAAGCGTCAGACATCCCCCAAACTGCATCAAAAGTGAGTCAGAGCCAATATTGCAAGCCGAAGGACATCACCTTCACGCCGGAGGGAATCATGCCGAACGGACCGCCCGGATCACCCGCTGCCAAGTGCGCTTCGTCGACATCCACGCCGGCGCGCACGATCACCTCGCCAATGGCAATTTCGATCACCGCGCCTGCCACAGACGCCACCACAACCCCGCAACTCGAGTGCCGCGAGCGACAATGCTGCTCGGCCCGAGCATCGCGGCGCCAGGCGGACAGCTGCGACGGGTGAATGCCGATCCGCCGGGCGATCGCCGATACGCTCGCGCCAGGCTCCAGCGCCTCTGTCACAACTTGCGCCTTAAACTCGTCCGACCAGCGTCGGCGAAGCTGCCGCGGCGCTCCCTCAAGATGGTCGGCGACCGCTTCGATCACATGGAAAGTTCTAGTTCCAGAACTAGGCGCAGACATAGAAGCTCACATCGGCTCACAAACTCAGCAGCCGATAGCCGATCCCTCCGCCAGACGGGGTTTCTTTGCCACTTACGATCAATCTCGATGATGCCCTGGCTCCTCCCTCAACGCGCCGTCGTCAATGGCGCTTCGGCCACATGCCGCGGCGGCACAAACGGTCCAATTTCGACCGGCACTAACGGCGCTGTACTCGTATCACCGTGCTTCCCAAGCTCTTTGCGCCACCTGAACAGCTGGCTCACATGAAGACCGGCCATGCGAGCTACCTCGGAAACAGTGGCTCCGGGCTCGAGCGCAAATAGCCGCTCCTTCTCATCTTGCGACCACCGACGCCGCCGCTCGACCGATATGATCACCTCTGCCCGCGAAATCGTCATGGCGCTTCTCCTAGGATTACCCCTAAGGTCTAGGATGGCACGGTCATCATCCATCCCGCACGGAGCGCGGCGGAGCCGCGGCGCGTGGTGGACGTGGTTGGTTTTATCCTTGATCATTGCCTGCTCGGGAACGAGGCCGGTGGTGAGGTAGCGCCACAACGCCACGATCAGCTTGCGCGCCAGCGCGACGATGGCGATGCGTTTGGCGCGCTTGCCGGCGTCGGCGGTGCGGGTGCGAAACCAGCGACTGAGCGCGCTGTCGCCCTGGTGGCGAAGCCAGAGCCAGGCCAGGTTCGATCGCCTTGTGGCGGGCGCGCTGATTGCCGGCCTTGCTGATGCCTTGCTCGCGATCGGTGCCGCCGCTCTTCCAGGGACTGGGCGTCAAGCCGCAATAGCTGGCGACCTCGCGGCGGTTGCGGAAGTCCTTGTTGAACAGCTCGTTCACCAGCGTTGCCGTGAACGCCGGGCCGAGCGCCTTGAGCCGCTGCAATTGATCCCGTCGCTCGACCATCGGCGTCGGAACCGCCGGAGAAGTGTCCGCAGCCCGGGTCTGCTCCAGCGCCGCGAGTTGCTCGCGCACCAGCATCAGCCGGGCGTGCTCGCGCTTGATCTCGGCCAGAAGATGTGGCGGCAGCGCCTCGCCCTTCCAGTCGCGCTGCCGCTCGCCAGGCCAGCCAGTCGCGCCGCCGCGGATTGCCGACCGCCATCCCCCGAAGACGCAGCAACGCCTTGATCCGGTTGCTGTGGGCGGTCTGCTCGGTGACCAGCCGGTCGCGTTCGCGGCTGGCGCGCCGGGCATCCTCCGCTTCCACGCGCGGCACCCGCACGATCCGGACCACCCGCGGCTCACCCCGCAAATAGGTCATCAGGGTGCGCAGCAATAGCTCGCCGTCGATCCGGTCCGTCTTTGCTCGCCGTGCCCGCTGCTCCACCGCAATGCTCGCGGGGTCGAACAGGAAGTTCAAAATCCCGGCCGCCTCCAGCAGCCGGTGCAGCCAAAAGCCGTCATAGCCGGCTTCATAGCAGCTCACCACACGCGGCACCGATCCGAGCTTCTCCGCCACCCGGGCGCGGCTCCGTTCGATCAAAGCCAGCAGTTCGGCGTGATCGCCTCCTTGCAGCTTGTGGCGCGACATCCGATCCCAGCCCGGGCTGTGCAGCGTCACAAGCCACGTCTTCTGACTGAGTTCGATCGCAACAAAAATTGTACCACAATGGCTGGCGGTGGGCGTGCCTGTGGTCGATGCTTGCATCTGACTTCTCCGATGGTTCGAGTGTACAAACCCAAACCTATCGGAAAGGCCACGCTCACCGCCCCATGGAATCTACGATGTCACGCGGAAACGTCGCGCTCTGCGAAATAGTGGGCCGAAGAGCCTGCAGCTACCAAGTTAGACCTGCTGCCCATCGCGGACGAGCTCATCCATCACGGAGCGTACGGCACTCTCGGTGATCAAAACGATTTTGTCGATTTCAGCCTTGGTGGTCACGAGGGGCGGTGCGAAGCCGAGAATATCGCCATGCGGCATGGGGCGGGCGATCAGGCCCCGCTCGCGGGGCGGCCATGGAGACGCGAGTACCGACTTTGAGCGATGGATCGAACCGCCTCTTTTTGTGGCGATCGGCGACAAACTCGATAGCCCCCATCAGACCAACCCCGCGCACTTCACCGACGATCGGTAACTGCGCGAATTTCTCCTTGAGCTGCGCTTGAAAATAGGCGCCGACTTCGCGGGCATTTCCAGGAAGGTTCTCTTTCGCGACAATGTCCAGAACGGCATTTGCCGTAGCGGCGCCGATTGGATGACCCGAATAGGTATAGCCGTGCGAAAATGCGCCGACCCTGTCAGCGCAGCCTTCGAACACTTTATAGACGTCGTCACCGATGATCGCGGCAGAAAGTGGGAAGTAGCCGGAAGTAAGGCCCTTGGCGACCGTGATCAGGTCCGGTTCGATTCCATAGAGCTGCGAACCGAACATTGAGCCAGTTCGACCGAAACCGGTGATTACTTCGTCGGCTATCAGCAGGACGTCGTGCTTCTTAAGAACGGCCTGGATGGCTTTCCAGTAGCCTTCCGGAGGCGGCGTGATACCACCCGTGCCAAGCACCGGCTCAGCGATGAACGCTCCAACGTTGTCTGGACCAAGGCGTTCGATGAGCTGATCAAGCTCAACTGCACGGCGGGCGGAGAATTCGCGTTCGCTCTCACCAGAGTTCGCCCCCCAATAATGATGCGGAACACCGGTGCGCACCACCTGCGGCAGCGGAAGATCCATGTGGTCGTGATAAAAGCTCATACTCGTCATTGAGCCAGAAATGACGCTGCAGCCGTGATAGCCGCGCTCGCGCGCTATGATCTTCTTCTTGTTCGGCTTGCCTCGAAGGTTGTTATAGTACCAGACGAGCTTTGCCTGGGTCTCATTGGCGTCCGACCCGGACATGCCATAGAACACTTTACTCATCTTTCCTGGCGCCATCTTAACGAGACGATCCGAGAGGATTGCGAGTTCGTCCGTCGTGTGAGCGGCGTAACAGTGATAGTAGGCGAGACGGTGAGCCTGACGAGAGATTGCTTCAGCCACCTCGGTACGCCCATAACCAACATTGACGCAGTACATGCCGGCAAAACCATCGATGAGATATTTACCGTGCGCGTCCTGGATGCGGATCCCCTTGCCAGTTTCGACGATCGTAGGCTCACCAAGCTTGCCGGTCGCGAAATCCTTGAGCTGTGTGAAAGGATGCAGGACACTGCTTCTGTCCTTTTCGCTAATGTCTTTGATGTTGATGGTCATTGTGCATTACTCTCTCAAGCTGCGGGGATCTTAAAGCAGACAAATTTGGGTTCGATTACTGTGGGCCCACACGGCCGAGATCAGATTGTTTCCATCTGCCGAAGGGGCGGGCATGATTGTGAACTTCCGCGCACTCACCACCATCACCTCGGAAAGCACGCCCAGGGTCGCGATCGTTAATCCAGACCAGCCGTTCAGTGGTGGCGCTATATTCATGCTTGCGACAAACTGAGCACATAGTAGAAATCCAATAGCCTCTGCGGCAGAGCTACTCTCTGATCAAGCCCGTTAGAGTGATATTCCGAACGAATTGCTCGCCGCGGGGCCGTCTTACCAGGCCGCTACCAACGCCACCTTGCATTTGCTCGCCGCCCCGATGTGCCGCAAGCGCGGCAAACAGCCGATGCCGACTAAGTCAGAATGCCAGATCCTAAAGTTCAAGCAGCCGATCGTGCTGAGCGGCTCAACGTCCTACGCCAAGTAGCCGTAAATGTCGTCCGCCGGCGACGCATTCCCCTGGAGCTCCACGACCGACTTGTCGAGCACCTTTCGCGTGAGATGCTCGGACGTACCGAACATGTATGCTGGCTTGTTACAATCATTTCTTTGCAATCCAGTGATTTCTAACAGGCTGGCGCGATAACGGCGCGCAGATTGGTCTGGCAACTATGCCCGAGCCTTGAATCCGAATGCCCCTAAGTCGAGCGCATTATGGCCGAAAATCTGCGCCGGATCTGCATAATGCGGAGCTTCTATGCGTTGACGGGCCCGGTGATCCGGCTGGGCACGTGAATTTTTGGTTCTCCAGCATCACATCTCTTGTCGCTTCGTCGAGGGATCTGCGAAATCGAAGGCCGGGCGGAAATTCGCGTGCTCGGTTATAGCTACGTGGCATTCGATGGATCGAACGGAGCAATTCCTACTCGCCGTCGGTAAAAGTCGTAGAAGGTCCTTGGCGCGCGCGCCATGACGACTGAGCTTCGCTGCCGATGCAGCAAGCACGCGCAGCGTCGCGGGCTTACTGTCGCGTACCTGCAGAGGTCTGGCTGTCAAATCGCTCGCCGCGTTGCTCACGAAAAGGACCGCGAGCGGCGCGTGCGCGCCACTGCCAACTCTTTCTTCGTGTATCCGGCGCACCTATCCAGCACTAATTTGGCAGATTCGTCGGTTTAGTGACCGGTAAGGGAAGCGGCTTTCGGACGGCCAAACAGGGCGAACGCGAAGTCGGATTGCGCTCAGGAATAACGAGCCAGCGAAACCGATTGAGACCAGTCTGACTTCATCACCGCACGCTTTTCTGACCTCACCGTTGACGGTCGCTGCCATCTCTGCTTCGGCGATTCCATCCCGCCGCGACTGTTGAAATGCGCGCACGGCCACATCGGCCACCGCCATCGCCTCGCGCATTGCGTTAATTTCTAACTTGTTCTTCACGGCCATCACCGATGAGACCAGACGCATCGACGACCTTCATATCCGGAAGGCGCGCCTGAAGTGCACTCAGGTTTCAGCAGCCGAGTTCAAAACCCACCTTGCTCCCGGCCAATCCCAGCCGCCCAAGAGTATCGGCACACGTTTTTGGCAAAGTCTGGCTGACCCGATATAACCAACGATGTCGTCGATGCAGCTTTCCGCACGAACGCCATTCAGCTCGTATTCGCGGATTACATATGTCGGGCCCTTCCCGGCACGAGGATCAACGGAAACGGCATGAAGTGCGCGCCCTCCCAACGAATCCGCTGAGATACCGGAGATGACCGTGGGCGGAGACCTGTGCATCGAGATCGGCTCGCGCCACGACTTCAAGCACCTTCTTCTGCCGCCGCTCGTACTCTGATTTCCGGAACGGGTGACCTTGCCCCCCTCCTGGACTTTAACCCAGACTGAAGTTCGCTCTGGCCCATATGAGGACCAGAGCATGAGGCGCAGCCACTTTTACGGAAGAGCAGATCATCCGGATTTTGAAGGAGCACGATGCCGGCGTGTCGGTGCCGATCTGCGCCGGAAGCACGGCGTCACCGACGCCAGCGTCTACAAATGGAAAGCCAGGTTTGGCGGGATAGAAGTCTCAGAGGCCAAGCGGCTGAGGACCTGGAGGACGAGAACACGCAGCTGAAGCGGCTTTTGGCCGATGCCATGCTGGACAATGCGGCCTTGAAGGACCTCCTGGGAAAGAAATGGTGACGCCCGCGGGGAAGCGGAAGGCTGTCGCGCATCTCGTGGAGGCCCACAGGAGAGCGAACGGCGGGCGTGTAAAGCCGCTATTGCCGCATGACCATTACATATCGGACGACCCGGGCGGATGATGCTGCCCCACGCCAACGCATGAGGGCGATCGCTGAGGTGCGCCGTCGCTTCGGCTATCGGCGCCTGCATGTTCTGCTCAAGCTGGAGGGCTATCTAGTCAACCAGAAGAAGCCGTTCCGGCTCTATCGGCCAGAGAGGCTCATGGACCGTCGCCGTGGGAGTCGCAAGCGGGCGCTCGGGACCAGGGCGCCGATGGTGGTGCCGATAGCGCCGAATGACCGCTGGTCGCTCGACTTCGTCTCGGATCAGCTCACCGATGGCCGCTGCTTCCGCATCCTGACCGTGGTCGACGAGTGCACGCGGGAGTGCCTGGCGTTGGTGGCCAACACCTCGCTGTCCGATACCCTGGCTTCGGGGTTGGATTAGATGTGCGAAGAAGCCTCCGGCTTGAACGGAGGTTTGGGATGGGATTGGACGGCGAAAAAGACGCCCATTTGGACAGCCCATCAGTTGGGCCTGGAGCAGTCAGCCGGCTTGAGGTGCTTGAGGGGCCGTCCGGGCGTCGCGTGCGTTCAGGGGCCGAACGGGCTCGGATCGTCGCCGAAAGTCTGCTGCCCGGCGCAGGTGGCGGAGGTGGCGCGCAAGCACGGGGCGACGCGCTGGCAAATTTACGATTGGCGACGACGCTTCCGACAGCGCGGCGAATTACGTCCTGCGAGGCTCCGCAGCCGCCGTTCGCGCCGTAGTCGTGAAGGGGCCGTTTGAGGAGCGTCACGTTCCGACAGTCAAGCCCGAGATTGCGATTGGCGACGTCGTCGTGCGGACTGACGCGGCGATAGTGGGGAGCAGCTATCTCGAGTGATCCGCGCGGTGCGGGCGTCACGATGATTGTCCCCGGCGCCGAGCTGAAGATTTACATCGCGACGCGGGCCGTCGACTTCCGCTGTGGGCATGATGGGCTTGCTACGAAGGTGCAGGAGATGCTTGATCTCGATCCGTTCAGCGGTGCAGCCTTTGTGTTCCGATCGAAACGGGCGGACCGGATCAAGATTTTGGTGTGGGATCGAACGGGCCTGGTGCTGGTGCACAAACGCCTCGAGGGTTGCAAGTTCGTCTGGCCAATGATTGCGAACGGCGTGATGCGGATATCGCCGGCGATGTTCGCCGCGCTGTTCGAGGACCTGGATTGGCGGTGGGTCCACCCGGAGGAAGCGCGGCGTCCACAAGTCGCTGGATAAGTGCGGCAGAATGACTCTGAGCCGAGTTGCGCATGGCGCCGGCGGCGGAGACAGTGATCCCGGCACAATGGCGCGTGCTGGTCACGCGCCGCCCGAAATACATCTGCCGCCGCTGCTCCGACCCTGTTGTGCAAGCGCACGCGCCGGAGCATGTCGTGCCTGGCGGACTACCGACCGAAGCGGCGATTGCGCAGGTGATCGTCTCCAAGTTTGGCGACCATACGCCGTTTTACCATCAGGCCGAGATCTATGCGCGCCAGGGGATCCGGCTTGATCGGGCGAGACTGGGCAATTGGTCAGGCCGCGCATCTGCAGCCCGTTGCCGACCACATGCACCGTCATCTGGCAGCGGCGGATCGCCTGTTCATGGATGAAACCACGGCGCCGGTGCTCGATCCCGAGCGAGGTCAAACGAAGAAGGGCTACTTCTGGGCGATCGTCTCCGACGATCGCGGCCATAGCGGCCCAAGTCGGCCGATCGTGCTGTTCCGATATGCCCCCGGTCGCAGCGGCGCCTTCGCTGAGCAGTTCCTGGACGGCTTCAACGGATGCTTCCTGCAATGATCGGCTGACCGAAGTCGCCCGACCGCAAGGGCCGTGGACCTCGTACATTGCTGGAGCCATTTGCGCTGGCGTTTCGTCAAATTGGCCCGCAACAGTAAATCGCCGATCGCCGAGGCCGCCGTCTGGCACGTCGCACAGCTCTACGCCATCGAAGCCATGGTACGCGGTTCATCGCCGGATATCAGGCTGGCCGCGCGCAAGAAACACTCGCTGCGCTCGTCGAGGCGTTGAAGCCGTGATTCGAGAAACAGCTGTCGATGATCTCCAGCGGCTCGACGCTCGCTGATGACATCCGCTACGCGCTCAATCATTGGCAGGGCTGACGCGCTTGCTCGATCACGGGCGTCTCGAGCTCGACACCAATCCGGTTGAAAACGCGATCCGGCCAATCTGCTCGACCAGAAAAAACGCGCTCTTCGCCGGTCATGAGGTCGGAGCCGAAAACTGGGCCTTGCTCGCATCCATCGTGGCGACCTGTAAGCTCAACGACGTCAACCCGTCGCCTACATCGCCGAAACGCTCACGGCGATCATTCCCGGCCATCCCCAAAGCGAAATCGACGACCTCATGCCATGGCGGTTCCGCAAAACGTCAAGCCAGCATCAATAGGGTTGCGGCTAAGCGCTCACACTTCACTCGCAACTCGGATGGAAAACACCATCGGAGTTCGCCTTTACCTGCGACCGGTGACGGGATCTGGCTCTGCACTATGCCGACGGCTCGGCACCAGCTCCGTCTCTACCACCGCCCATCCGGGTAAATCCACCAGCCAGAGCGAACTCAGGATTGGATAAAACTTGGGGGCGAGGTCACGGGGCACCGGTCAAAGGAATTGGCTCGATCGTGGTCATATGCAAGCTTCTTTTAGTTTACTATCGTTTTAGCCGATCAATTTGCCGGCAATCACATGCTCCTTCCGCCATGATCCTAAGCTACCGGTGCAGCTATCTTAGGTTTGTTCATGCGCCGAAAACGGACATCTGAAACGATAGTTCGTCGAAACGTTGCGCTTCGCAGCTGCACTGATGTGTTCGCCAACAAAGGGCCGCGGAATCGCGTATGAGATGATTGAGCGGAATTGCTCTGAGGAATACCGGTACCTCGGAGTGAGAGACTCTTCGATAGCGGACTAATCACAAGACGAAAGTCCCTCGATCGCCTGTCGATGCACCAGGTGCGTTCTCCAAACAACCATCTCCTTCCAATCTGACTTTTGTGGATAAAAGTGGAGTTTGGTGGCATTCCGGATCTGCCGACCGAGTTCGGAATCAGCCGCCTCCGGTAGATGCTTGAAGAGCCAGTGTTCATCGCGCACTATTGCTGGGTTAGTGTACGTTCCAAATTCGAGTGCAACGTACGTGTGCCGGTCCCCTAAGGCACGCTGCCAAAATTCGTCTTGTGTACCGTGCAAGATGACCGAGGACGAGGTTCCCAGGTCCGGCGACGTAACGGAGGGGCCAAAGATTTTCGCTGCTCGCTCATACCCCTTTACTCCGGATGGCTGCTCGCATTGCAGCTCCCCGTATCCGTAGGGACCGAGCCCGGTGTGGTAGTCGATGATGATGACTTTGTCGCGTGCCGCTACATCAAAATCGTCGGCTATTTTCTCGAGCGCTCGCCTAGCTTCGGTAGGCTCGGTTCCGCCGTAAAACAGGCCACCTGGTCTAATGTATTGACCACGCGTTCTCGCTGATCTGTAACCAAGCTCGCCGTGCTGCGCGCGATATGCTGCGATCGCAGCTTCTGCGCGTCGCATCCCCTCCCTCGTCCTGTCTGAAGGAACGAGATGATCTGCCAACTCCTCATACTCGGGATTGGGCGGCGCGGGCCTGGAAAAGTCGACGAAGTTCCGATTGAGGTCGCACCCCTCGGCAGTCGTCCTGCGATCCCAAGCAAAACCGTGGCAATTTAGCGCATGGATGAACAGCACTGCAGTCGAGCGCGGAAGCTTTTGGTGGAATTCGGCCTGAAGAAACACAAGTTGCGCCGCGGACCCGCAATAGCCTTCGGGACCATGCGTACCAGAAACCAAGACTAAGAGCCCCTTGGCATCTGGGTTGCCGAAATATGCTGCATCGGTGAACAGAGCCTCACCAGATGGTCCTTTTGTGCTGCACAGGTATGGTTTCGCCGCAGGCACCAAAGCCAAGAATTTGCGTCTAGCTTCCAAGTAAGTGTCAGAAAAGACCACAGGAGCAATTTGCTTTGCGATGTCAATGTTCATTCTACTCAACCTCTCCGTTCACTTCGTCTCCAGATTCGAGGACAGGCACCGAAGTAACGCGGCGACGCGACCGCCCGTCGCAAAGATGGCTAGTGTCCCGAGTCACAAATTCGCATCATTAGATTCGCGTCAGAGTCGCATCGCTGTGCCATTGTCTTTCGAGGCACAGCGATGGAGCATTCGATGGCGGAACTGGCATCCCTGATCCTAAAGCAACGAGGAGCGAGCTGAGCTGAAGGCGTTGGCCGGCCGTCGCAAGACGGCCCAAGCCCTGGCGTTGAGCGCCCGGATCATTTTGGCCTGTGCAGAAGGCAGCCAGAACAAGGAGGTGGCGGCGAAGCTCGGTGTGATCGAGACCACGGTCGGCAAGTGGCGTCGGCGCTTTGTGCAGGATCGCGTGGAAGGCCTGCGCGACGAGCCAAGGCCCGGAGCACCGCGGACGATCGATGACGCGCGCATCGAAGCTACCATCGTACGGACCCTGGAAAGCCTCCCGAAGGATCCGACCCACTGGAGCTCGCGCGGCATGGCGAAGGAAGCGGCCTGTCGGTCTCAAGCGTGCAGCGCATCTGGCGAGCCTTCGGTTTGCAGCCTCATCGGATGGAGACGTTCAAGCTCTCGACCGACCCGGATTTCGTGGCCAAGGTGCGCGATGTGGTCAGCCTCTACGTCTCCCCGCCCCAGCATGCCGTCGTCCTGGGTGTGGACGAGAAGTCCCAAATTCAGGCGCTCGACCGCAGCCAGCCCATGTTGCCCATGCGCCCCGGTCAGCCCGCGCGGCGCAGCCATGACTACACGCGCCACGGCACGGCCTCGCTCTTCGCGGTGCTCGACTAGCGACGGGGCAAGGTCATCGGCAAATGCTTTGCCCGCCACCGCGCCGCCGAATTTCGCAAGTTCCTCGACGAGATCGAGGCTGCCGTCCCGCACGGTCTCGATGTCCATCTCGCCATGGACAACTACGCCACGCACCAGGCCCCGCTGATCCGCAACTGGCTCGCCAAACGGCCGCGCTGGCATGTCCATCTCACGCCGACCAGTTCGTCTTGGCTCAATCAGGCCGAGCGCTTCTTCGCGCTCATCACCGACAAAAAGATCCGGCGCGGCATCTATCGCAGCGTCCAGGCTCTGCGCGCCGACATTATGGACTTCATCAGTTATCACAATGCCGATCCCAAGCCATTCCAATGGACCAAATCCGCCGATGATATCCTCGCTTCCATCGAGCGCTTCTGCCGTTACAATACTCAAGCGCAAGCATCGTAATATCGCGAACTTCTGGTTCAGGATTACTAGACCAAATTGCCATCCGACAGCTGGACGACGGTATCGTCATCATTCGTAACAGCTCTTTAGAGCTGAATTTCCGCCATGTAGGGCCTCGCGCTCCCGAAATTCTGCATTTGTTGCGAGGATGCGAAGTCTTCCATAAAGAAGTCTTCCATAGAACGGGCTACGTCTCAACCTACAAATGACCTCGATCGGCCGTTACACCGTGCGTGCGAGATCCGATCCCATGCAGCCACCGGCCTAGATGTCTGGTCCCGGAGTGTGGGGGAATCAGCCATTTGATCCCTCATTCCGGGAGGACCTATGGGCCAGATACTCCATGGCAGCGCCACGACCACGCACGCCATCCGACCGGCGATACAGCGATCGAAAGCTTCGCTCAAAGAATTGGCCGCCCAGCACGGCCTCAATCAGAAGACGGTCACCAAGTGGCGTAAACGCGCCTTCATCCACGATGCGCCGATGGGCCCCAAGACCGTGCGCTCGACCGCGGAAGAGGCGATGGTCGTCGCCCTCCGCAAGCACGTGTTGCTGCCTCGATGACTGTCTCTACGCACTGCAGGCAACGATCCCGCATCTCACGCGTTCGTCCTTGCACCGCTGTCTGCAACGCCACGGGATCAGCCCGCCTACCCGATCGCCGGCGACAAGCCCGCCAGGCGACCCTTCAAGCGCTACCATTGGCTAGTTCCACATCGACATCGCCGAGGTTCGCACCGAGGAAGGCAAACTCTATCTCTTCGTGGCAGTGGACCGGACCACCAAGTATGCCTTTGCGCGGCTGGTGGTTAAAGGCCACGGGTGCTGCGGCCAGGGCTTTCCTCGACGAGTTGGCGGCAGCTGTCCCTTGCCAAATCCACACTGTGCTGACCGACAACGGTATCCAGTTCGTCGACCTGCCCAAGAATCGCGATGGCGCCATCCCAAGCTGGCGCGGCCACCCCTTCGACCGAGCCTAGGACATGGCATCGAACATCGCCCGACCAAAGCCAATGACCCTTGGACTAACGGCCAGGTCGAGAGAATGAACCGCACGCTTAAGGAGGCGACCGTCTAGCACTACGAGACCCGTCGCCAACTGGAAGATCACCTCGCTGCCTTCCTTGACGCCTACAAACTTCGCCAGACGCCTTAAGACTCTATATTTGGGCCGCCGGGTCGCGAGGATCCGGAACTGCGCCGGGACCAGGTCCAGGCGCTCGCTTCTATCCTCGTCGATCCGGTGTAACTCGCCCTGGCAGCAGGGACAGGTCTTGTCCTCAATGTCGACGATGACCTCGATCCGCGGCAGGTGCGCCGGCAGGGCGCCGCGGTTGCCGCGACGCTTGCGAGTTCGCGCGTCACGGCCTTCAGGTGCACTGACGTCTTGTGCCTCGCCGTACGCCGCGACTTGCTCGACGTCTTCGAGGCCCAGCAGCATCTGATCTTCAGGCAGCGTCTCTGCCCGCCGGCCAAACCGATGCCGCTGCAATTCCTTGATGATCTGACGCAGCCGCTCGCTCTCGCACCGCTCGGCGAGCAGCATCGCTTCAGCGTCTCAGGATCGTCAGGCAGGGCGTCACTCACACCCAATTCAGAGCATATTCGCCGCCATCTGGCGACACGTCCCACGCTCTTGATTCACTTCGCCGCAGTGCCGCTAACAACTATCCCGCTTGCGTTGGCGCCGGCGTCTCCCGCGCCTCATGCACAAGCCGCCAGTCGAGTCCTTCCAGCAGCGCAGACAATTGCGCCGCCGACAGACGCATCACGGCGTCCTCGACCTTCGGCCAGCGGAAGATCCCATCCTCGAGCCTTTTGGTGAAGAGACACAGATCCGTTCCGTCCCAGAACACTAGCTTGATCCGATCCGCCTGCTTGGCCCGGAACACATAGACAGCTCCCGAGAATGGGTCTGCCCGCATGATCTCGCGCACCAGGGTCGCAAGCCCTTCCATCCCCTTGCGGAAGTCTACCGGTTTGGTCGCCACCATCACCCGGACCGCACCCGACGGACCAATCACCGGTTCGCCTTCAGTGCCTGGACGATCGACGCAATCATCGTCGGGTCCTCACCACGACCGGCCCGGATCGTGATTCCGTCGACTTCGATCTCGATGATCCCGCTATCTGCCTTGCCCACCGCTTTGCGCCGCAGTCGGCGTCGGTACCGCTGCGTCCACTACCGCCGGCACAAACTGTACTTCGTGAGCTTCGGAATGACCGCCTGCGGCTTCTCGCAACTGACGTCGCCAGCCAAACAGCTGCTGCGGCGACAATCCATGCCGTTGGGTCACGGAACACACCGAGTCGCCACTCGCCACGATCTCCGCAACGATCCGCGCCTTGTCCTCGTCGCTCCACTCCCGCCGACGGCCAGTTCCGGTGAAGACCTCAAGCCGTCGCACCGGCACCGTGATAGCACTATGCACTGTGTCCATTCTAAGCCTAACGGTCCAAACCGATCCGCAGACTCGCAGATCACCCCGTCTTCCGGTAGGTGGCCGCGGAACAGCGCTTACGGTTCTGTGACATGGCGCGCTCCTTGTCTTCGGTTCCCCCGTGCCAGCATTCGCTGCTGGCTTGGCGGCAGCACGGCCGGACCATCACAGGCTAGGGGCGAAGTGAGCGCGGAGCCACCTGATGTCGAGTAGTCGGCCGGCGCAAGGTCGTCAGGCGTTCGTCGAGTTCGGCCTTGCACCCCGCCTACGGGGCAAGTGTAAGCCGATCGACCGTGATCTGGCAGGCCTTCTTGTCGGGCAAGCGTTTGCGGCAGGTGAAGGCTCGGGGGTAAACCTCGCGCGGAAACGGCTCTCCTACCCGATGCCGAGCCGACATTCCGAACGGGCAGTTGACAAAGATGACATATGGCTAAAAGGCGTTGCGCCAAAAATGCACAATCGACGAGTCAGCTTAACAAAACAGCTCCTTCGAATTGAGTTTTTCTTCGTCAGCAATGAGAAAAGAGTCGACGTTGCAGCACGGCCTAGTGTCCTGCTCTGACAACGGTTATCCGCGTTTCACAACGCCGAGAATTTCACGGGCCTCGGCCGGTGTGGCGACGCTGGCGCCAATGCGCTCGATGATTCCAACGGCATTCTCGACGAGTTGGGCGTTGGATGCAAGCACGCCACGTCGAAGATAGATGTTGTCTTCCAATCCAACTCGAACGTGCCCGCCCATTGTCAACAGCTGTGCGACCGCAGGCATTTCGCCGGCACCACAGCCGAATCCACCCCAGATGGCCCCTGAGGGCAAAATCTCTCGCATCGCTTGCACAATAATTGGCACAGCGGGAGCGCCATACCCTGTGCCGAGGCAGAATTGAAAAAGCGGGGGAGCATCAATTTTACTCTCCGATATCAGGTTCTTGGCGGTTTCAATGTGCCCCAGCTCGAAGCATTCGAGCTCAGGCTTGACCCCCGCTTCTCGCATAAGCGTCGCCATCTCTCGCAGATCGGACATGCGCGCAACATACATGCTCTCTCCGAAAATCATGGTGCCGCAATCTAGGGTCGCAAGCTCTGGTTGAAGTTTGATTGCGTGAATACAGCGCTCGATAGGATTTTTGAGTGTGGTCGCCTTGCCTATATTTATTGGGTCAAGGGAAGCAAGCGTCAGGCTCCCATCCATTCCGCATGTCAAGTTGACGATGACGTCGGTCGCTGCGTCCCGAAGCTTCTTGACGACCTGTTCATAGAGCTCAAATCGGTTTGACGGGACTCCGGTTTCTGGCTCGCGGACGTGAATGTGGACAATCGCAGCCCCTGCTTTCGCTGCTTCCAGTGCAGCCTCTGCAATTTGTGCCGGCGTCTTGGGAATGTTTGGATGCTTCGCAAGGATCGCGGAACTACCACCTGTGACTGCGCACGTGACCATGACCTTTCGAGACATCAAGAACTCCTCTGTTGATATCGCCAGCTTTAAACGATCAGTGTTTTGGCTGCTATGCGATAGTTGGCGGCGGCGAGCGTATGCTAATCCGCGAACGTCTGTTGCCGCCCGTTACGCGCGTCATCAAGTGCGACGCGAATTGGATACTTTCCGACCACTGATCTCGAGCCCATGGCGGGATCGCCGGTGGTAGTCATGGTGTTCCTTTGATCGTTTGAAGTATCAACTAGAAACAGCGCGCGCACCAACTTGGGTAGAACGTTTCGGCTTCAGCGCCAGCGCCCCTCCTCAGTGTCGTAGGTGCCGGCAAGCGGATCGCTCACGGACATGAGCTCATGTTTGAGCACTTTATTGCTGGTGGTGGCCCTAGGAAGCGCCCGAGTGAAGGCGATGTACCGCGGCACCTTGAACGCGGCGAGGTGTGCACGAGCATGCTCGAGAATGCGCGTCACGGCCAGATTGTCTGGCGTGACGCCTTCACTGAATTCAACGTAAATCTTGACCTCTTCGCCGCGCTTCGCATCGCTAACGGGCACAGCGGCCACATCCGTAATCTCAGGAATCTCGCGGATGACCGCCTCTAACTCGCGTGCAGCGATGTTCTCGCTCGAGCGGCGAATCATATCCTTTGTGCGCCCCACCAGCCAATGAAAACCGAGTTCATCGCAACGCATCAGATCACCGGTCTTGAACCATTCGCCTTCAAACAAGGCTGCATTGGCGTTCGGGTTATTCCAATAGCCCTTGAAGATCCCGCGTCCCCTCACCCACAGCTCGCCAACGTCGCCGATCGGTGTGGGGCTGCCATCCTCATTCATCAGCCGCAGCGTGCGAAAGGGCGCGCGCATTCCCACCGAACTCGAGTCAGCCAGCTCGTCGAACCAGTTCGTCATTCGTGTGCCGAAGCCGATTTCCGTCATCCCGTACGCTTCCTCGGTGCGCACTCGAAAACGGTTCCGGAACTGGCGTACGGTCTCAGGACTCCAGCCCCAATTCAGGACCTGCTTCAGGCATGTCGTACCGTCTGTGTTGGCGGCCTCCGCCTCCCGCGCTACCAGCTGGGGAAATTGGCACCACTCGATCCGGTGTCGCTTAACCCAACCGACAAAGCGCGTCGAGCTAAGTTGCGGAGCTAGGAAGAGCGTTCCGCCCTGTCGATATGCCTTCAGAAGATGCGCTGGCGGATCGACATAGAAGAAGGGCTGTGCGGAAAGATATCTCTTGTACGGCCGCTCCCAACACACCCCCTGATAAGAGTACATACCCCAGTAGTCATGTGTCAACATGCAGCCTTTCGGAAAGCCCGTTGTTCCCGAGGTATATTGAATGTTCAACAGGTCGTCGGGGCGGATATCCTCCTCCACCGGAGAATCGTCGACGCCCTCGAGCAATTCTTGGAGAGACGTGGCTGTCCCTTGGGAAGGTTGTCCGATAAGAATTACTCGTTCCTTGGCGAGATCTCGTGGCCAAGCCTCCATGACCGAGAACACTGACCATGCGGCCCCGTCGATGACGGCGAACTTGGCCTGTGTATCGCTGAGAACGTATTCAATCTCCCTCGGCGTGTAGCGCATGTTGATCGGGACCATCACCGCACCTAGCTTCGCAATCGCGAACCATAGAAGCGGGAATTCGATGCGGTTGGGCAGCATCACGCCAATGCGATCACCCTTATGTACGCCGAGTGTACGCAGCGCTTGTGCATATTTGTTCGACCATCGGTCCATCTCGGAGTAAGTCGCACGCTCGCCGCGATCGAAGATGTCGATTGCGATTGTTGAGCTGTGAGTTCTAGCGCGCCTTGAAACAAGCTGTCCGATCGTGATCGTCTCATATTCGGACTCCAGTGCCTCGATCGCGCGCAGCACATTCGCGACGCGCTCTTGGAGCTGGGTTTGTGTCACTTTTAGAGAGGGCATTATTAAAACCGTGCTCAGGAGGCTAAAGAAACATTTACTGACGGACGAAACATCTTCACCTAACAGTTGACGCAGCTGCCGATCACCTAAACCGGCAGTCAGCTTAGGTCCGTCCAGCATGCGCGTGACGGAGACAACCATCGGCCAGGCTCGCCTCCAAGGAAGCTAACTCAAACGTCTTTATGAGCTGCGTAGCCTCTACGTCGGATTGGTACATCATCAAAGGGGGACGAAACACTACCTACTCTGGTGAGTCCTCATCGTATTGTCCAATTTAAAGAAGCGGCATTGGCACCTATCTAGCATTGATAATCCACAAGAGCGCTTTTAGTGGGCAGCGGGATCGATGGCACTAGAGCGTGCGGTCGATGATGTTGCGCGCCAAAGGGACGAGTTGGTAACTCTTTATCGGCCCGCCATGTACGATCGAGGAAATCAAGCAAGCCTTCCGTCACGATCATCGTCGCTTTCTGGATGGACCTAAAACTACCCGGCGCAGTAGCAGACCGCATCATCGATTCCCGCACGGTGGCCACATCGTCGTGGTCCAGCCTCAGCGCCTCGCGTCCGACCGCCGCCTCCCGCTCGTCTATGCGAACGAAAGACGATCGGGGTCCCTGCCTTCACTTCCGTTCTCAGCGTCGATTGGATCGACACGAACCTTGGTGCTTCGATCACCGCCGCAACCTGTCATCACCACACTGCAGACCACGCGCTACGCCATTATCAATGACGCCGGCATTCAATCAGCGCGATCATCTGTCACAGAATCGCTTCTCCCGCGACGAGCATGTTAACGCCTTAACTGTAGCCAGAGGGGTCGCACGGTTCGTGCGTTTAGCTTCAGGTCCACCACAGAACAAGATCCGGCCGCGCAAACCCGAAGAAGCAGTTCAGCAGAAGGCGGCGCTTTCCGTTGCCGGATTGCCGGGTGACGCCGTGAATGAAACCGCCATCGATCAGAGCGATGTCTCCCGTCTTGAGCTCGAAGTCATGCCAAGGGAATGCTTCAAGATAGCCTGTCGAATAGGGATAGCCTGTCGTCTCCAAGCCCTGAGACTTTCGCTCAGAGACCGTTGGCTTGTGGCCCCAGATCCGCAGATTACCACCTTCCTCGGGCATGCTAGTATAGAAGTTGAGTGCCACGACGGTGTTGTGAGCCACTGCTGGAAGCTCACAATCGCTCCCGGCACATAGAACTTGAGCCACGTCATCGTGGGGCTCCAAGGCGTACATACCAGTACCGGACCAACAGAGAGCGCGGCAAACATTAGCTTGGCCGTGTGATGAACGGGCCAACTGCAATTCAATTCCCTGATTGCGAAGGTCGCGCTTCAACCCATCGAACAAACTACGGACCGGATCAATCAACTTGCCAAAGACGGCGTCGATGAACGGCCGTGCATCTTCGGACTGTGCGAAATAGCTGGCTGCATTCTTCCTGTAGTGAGATGCGCCGACATATTGTCCGGGAACGCCGTCTTTTCGTTCCTTAAGACCAGGATTGCGAAGAAAGTTTGCGGTGATTTCCTCGGCTACTTCGACACTGAAGCCTTGCTTAATGTGCAGGCCCGTGACCTCACCTTTCAAGACTGAAATGATTTCCGCAGTACTGATAGAGCCGG
Organism: Bradyrhizobium sp. USDA 4502; assembly: GCF_054063355.1. NCBI lineage: Bacteria > Pseudomonadati > Pseudomonadota > Alphaproteobacteria > Hyphomicrobiales > Nitrobacteraceae > Bradyrhizobium > Bradyrhizobium sp. USDA 4502. The sequence continues at coordinate 231,792 of NZ_JBSSGF010000001.1, read as the reverse complement.
TTCGTTCTCTGATCGCAAGAGGTACGACGGTTGGCGCTTTAGATATTTGGGCAGTCGCCATTAGCTTGCTCCTGTAGTGCATTCTCGAGAATGGTGATGGCATGACTGAGTTCGTCATCAGTGATGGTTATTGGTGGGAGGATTTTGATGACGTCGCGATTTGGCCCTGACGATTCGATCAATAGGCCGTTTTCGAAGGCGATATCGTGCGCACGACCGACCACGTTCTGCGAACGGCACTTGAGGCCAGCCATCAGACCACGGCCGCGCTTTTGCTCAATGACTTTGGGAAATTTCTCAACGAGGCGATCAAGATGTGCTTGCAGTTCGACTAGTGTCCGCGCAACACTTCCAGTGAACTGCCTGTCGGACCACAATTTGCACATGGCGGCTGCAGTGACGAAGGCAAGATTATTGCCTCTAAACGTACCGCTATGCTCCCCAGGCTTCCAAATGTCCAAGTCGGGGCGAATCAGAACAATGGATAACGGATTACCTGAACCGCTCAGGGACTTCGAAAGGCACACGATGTCAGGTTCGATTTTCGCGAATTCAAACGAGAAGAAATCGCCCGTTCGTCCCGCACCCGCCTGAATGTCGTCGACGATCAAAACAACGTCGTGCTTTCGGCAGATTCGTTGCATTTCTATGAGCCAAGCTGCGGATGCGCTGTTCATGCCCCCTTCTGCCTGGATGGTCTCCAGAATTATTGCGGCCGGCTTTTCTATCCCGCTGCCTTGGTCACCCAGTACGTAGTCGATGTAACTTGCGGAATCAAAAGATCGATCAGGATAGCCTTCATAGGGAACGCGGATCACATCGTGGCGAGCAACCCCGCCCAGATCCCTGGTCGACGCCGACCCAGATACCGCCAGGGACCCAAGCGACATGCCATGGAACGCATTTGTGAAGGCCATGACGCCCGAGCGGCCAGTATATTTTCGCGCCAATGCAAGCGCGGCCTCGTTGGCATTTGTCCCGGTGGGTCCAGGAAACTGTATCTTGTAATAGAGGCCCCTGGGTTTCAGGATCGAATCGACAAACACCTCGATGAATTCACGCTTTGCAGCTGTATACATATCAAGCGACAATAGAATGTTTCCACCGGCGAGATATTCAATTGCTGGCGCGATAAGATTCGGATTGTTGTGTCCGTAGTTGAGCGCGCCGGACCCCACAAAGAAATCTATGTAAGGCTTGCCGGCCTCGTCCCAGATTGTGGCCCCAAGGCCTCTCGTAAAGACCGTTGGAAATGACCGCCCATAGCGACGAACGTTTGATTCATGAGCCGAGAAAGCGTCGGTTTTCATTTAAGAGTCCATCTGCGGGTAGACATTGGGTTCAGTAGATGGCGATTTGACGCGACTGGTTGGTGATAGATGTTCTTCACCCAGACTCGGATCGGCCGGTCGTGCCGGCACAATCCGGCTGATGATTGAATCGAAACAGCTGTAGCGCGTGTCTCCGCAAATGGGGGTCGACGGTGCGGCTCGCCATCGCAGCATCCATGGGCTCCTTGACAAGTTGTACGTCGATCACACTTCTGTTCGTCTGTGCAGACTGCGGATAACACCAGGTTCAGGACGTACGGCTTGTGTTGCGTGACGTATGTCTCGAAATGACTGCGCTTACTTACCCATGAAAGGCAAACAACGAAGCTACTAAAGCTGGTAGTCTTATGTCCCCCGCGCCCGGCCGACTTCTAACAGGCCGGCGCCGCGCCTACTGCGGAAAACCCAAGCCTTCTCGGTGTTTCGATTTAGCCTTCCGAGTTGTGGGCGAGCTTCGATTTCCTCCGCTGAGGTGCTTGCGCCGTCGGCTCTCAATCGTCGATAAGACGGTACAGCTACTGTCCTATCCCGATAATTCGTGAGCAAAGTCGATGCGGCCTCTCGACGATTGCGTCTGCCATGGCATCGGAAGGGCTGGCAGGTAGCGTTGTATGCTGAGACGAAGTGCCGATTTTTCGGACGAGTTGCTTAACATTGAAAAAGGCGCCGCGACTGATCGTCTTATCAGTGATCAACGCAAACGCTCCACGATCCCCTCCGCGATCGCCGTAATTGGCATCGATATCGGCAAAAACTTGTACCACGTCGTGGACCACGATGCGCGCGTCGCCATCGTTCTGCGGCAAAAGTGGTCGCGCGGCCAAGTGGAAGTGCGTATTTCGCAAAAACGGGACAGCGGTTTCGCTAACTGACGGACAGCAGTTTCGCTAAATCGCGGACAGCGTGGCGGCGCTGGCTTTTGGTTGCCTGGTTGTTGAAGTCAGTTGATATTCGTTTCGCTGTTTTCGACGTCGGTCAAGGGGCGCGCGGCTTTTTTCCTTCGCATGCTGTCGCCTTCGAGGGCGATACGGTGGGAGTTGTGGATGATCCGGTCGAGGATAGCATCTGCGATGGTTGGCTCGCCGATCATGTCGTGCCATTGGGCAACGGGCAGCTGAGCGGTAATCAAGGTCGATTTGCGCCTGTAGCGCTCTTCGAAGATTTCGAGGAGATCAAGGCGCTGCTGGTCATTGAGGGTGTGGGTGCCCCAATCGTCGAGGATGAGCAACTGGACACGTGCAAGCTTATCGATGAGGCGCGGGAAGCGACCATCGAGACGGGCCATGGCGAGGTCTTCGAACAAGCGCGGCATACGCAAATAAAGGACGGAATGATCGAGCCTGGCCGCCTGGCGTCCGAAGGCACATGCCAACCAGGTTTTGCCAGTCCCCGTCAGGCCGGTGATGATGAAGTTCTCATGGGCTTTCAGCCAGGCGCCTTGCGCCAGCTGCAGGGTGTTGCGCCGGTCAAGGCCGCGGCGGGAAGCGAAGTCGACGTCTTCGATACAGGCGTCGACGAAGCGCAGCTTGGCTGCGGCCAGCCGATTGGTCAGGCGCCGGTCGGCACGCATGGCGGCTTCGCGATCGAGCATCAGGCCGAGCCACTCATCCCGGCTGAGATCGGCGGCATTGTCCTGTTCGGCTAGTTGCCGGTAAGCGGCCGCCATTCCGGCAAGGCCGAGCGCCTGCATCTGCTCGAGGGTCGGGTGGGTCAGCATCGCGATGTTCCTTTCCTTCATTGATAATAGCCCCCACCACGGATGTTGGCGTGCGAGGGGGTGGCTTTGACGGGTGCGGCAGCAGGGCTCGCGCGGTCGAGCCCGGATTTGAGGATCGCGCTCACCGAGGAGTAGCTGATCGCGTTGATGACGAGTGCCCGCTCGCAGGCCGCTTCGAGCCGATCGCGCTCGTAGCGCCGTGCCAGGGCGATGATCCCCATGGCGGAGCGATAACCCTGCTCGGGATGCGGGCGCTCACGCATCATCCGCTCGACCAGAGTGGCGGTGTTGACGCCGATCCGCGCTGCCATCTTGATCAAGCTCGCCGGCGTCATATTGGCATAACGCTGATGGGCCTTGGGCATGTGCTCGTTCACGGTGACATGGCCGCCGCGCTGAGAGCGGCGCACATGGCTGGCGACACGCGTGTGATCCTGGAAGATCTCGACGGCTCGATAGGTGAGCCGGACGTCCACCCGACGGCCGATCAGCCGGTGCGGCACCGAGTAAAAGGTCTTGTCGACTTCGACGTGATAATCGGGGTGGACCTTCGCCGTTTTCCACTCGGCGTATTCGAACGGCTCGCCCGGCAGCGGCGTCAACGCAGCGCGCTCGATCTCCTCGAACAGCTGCCGGCGGGATTTGCCGATATGGCGCATCGGCCGATGGTTCAGCTCCTCCAGCAGACCGCCGATCGCAGTATTGAGATCGGTCAGGTTGAAGAACCGCCGATGGCGCAGCCGTGCCAGAATCCAGCGCTCAACAATCAGCACCGCGCCTTCAACCTTGCCCTTGTCGCGCGGCTTGCGGCTGCGGGTCGGCAAAATCGTCGTGTCGTAGTGCTCGGCCATGGCGGCAAAGGTTTGGTTGAGCGTCGGCTCGAACCACAACGCCTTGACGACCCCGGCCTTCAGATTGTCGCAGACGATCGCCTTGGGAACTCCGCCGAAGTACGACAAGGCTCGGGTCTGGCCTTCGATCCAATCTGGTAGTCGCTGACCGAAGCTCCCCATAGCGAAGGTCAGCGACGAGGCCCCGAGCACCGCGACAAATATCTGCGCCTGACGGATCTCGCCGGTTTGCGGATCGATCACCTCCACCGTCGGACCGGCATAGTCGGTCTGCATCACTGCACCCGCCGCGTGGCGATGACGGAAGGTCGGGTTCGCCCGGCGCCGATAGGCGTCGAACTTCTCGCAGAACCACGTGTAACCATAGCCGTCGGGATGCGCCGTCCGGTATTCCTGCCACAGCAGCGTCAGCGTCACGCCCTTGCGCTTGAGCTCCTGCGCCACCCGTGGCCACTCTGGCTCGCTCAAGTCCTGCGGGGGGCGCCCGACCCGCCGGAACAAGGCTCGCTGCAAGGCCGCCTCGCTCTCGTAAATCGGCGGCAGCGGCCAGCTCAAACCCGCTTCACGCGCTCGCAGCAGGTAGGTGGCAACCGAACTCTTGCTGATCTGCAGCCGTTCCGAGATCTCCCGAACCGACAGGTCCTGCTCGTACGTCAGCCTCAGGATCGATCGTAGGTCCTTCACAGTGGTTCGTTTCGCTTGCTTCCGTCTCGGCATTGCCCCTCTCAAACTCAGCTTGAGAGAGAACATTGCCTGAACGGCGCTCCCGAAAACCAACCTCCCGCAACTGTCCGCGATTTAGCGGAATCCCTGTCCCGGAATTACTGAAATCGCTGTCCGCGAATTAGCGAAATTGCTGTCCGGAAATTGCCGAAACACGCAGTGGAAGGGCGGTCGCCAATATGTCGCGCTGCCTCATCGGCATGGAAGCTTGCGTCGGCGCACATCACCTGGACCGCAAACTCGCATCGCTTGGTCACGATGCCAGGCTGGTGCCGGCCAAATACGTCCGCCCTTACAGCAAGGGACAGAAGAACGACTTCAATGATGCCGAAGCGATTGCCGAGGCCGTGCAGCGCACGACGATGACGTTCGTCGCGACCAAGACCGCCGCCTTCATGCTGGAGCGCGGGATCGCCATGCGACAGGGCATCGGCTTCCTAGGCAGAACTTGCCACCATTCTTACGACGCGCACCGATGCCCTGTCACCACGCATGTTGCGCTGGGTTGTGCTGGTCAGGATAAAGAACTGGGAACGTTACGGGTTCACATCCTGGATCGAAGCCGCCAAGAAGCGGCCACACCACAATGTGCTCGCAATCACGCTCGCCAACAAACTTGCCCACATCGCCGGGGCTGTGCTGGCCAAAGGACGCGTCTTCGAGATAACCAGGATCGGCGATGCAGACGCTCGACCCGCCTAACGATCGCCCCGTGCTTGGCGCGGCCTGGCGACGTCCAGTCAGCCGTAAGCAAGAGCGACGGCCGGCCTTGACCGCCCCTGCGCGCGACGCGATCGACGTTCTGCGGGCCGGGACGAAGGACCTTTGGTCCGAACAAAGGAACGACGCAACATCAGGCGCAAGCGATGACATAGCCGCATCAACAGTCTCCAGCCGAGATCTGCGAGAAGACAAGACAAAATGGAGGACTTCCGAGCGTGTGCGGATACTGGTGACCTTAATGGCCCGTTCGAGGCCTGTTGACTAATCAGAACGCACGCGCAGATGTCCATGATGGCCCGGAGCACAAACGCTTCAATAAGAGGCCGGACACATTGATGCAAGACCGCTGCCACCAATTCGACGAATCTTCTCGCAACGCACGGCCGGACCATACATAAGGTCACACGTTCCACAAATTACCACGCGTCACGCAAGACGGCGCCCGTCGGATGCATACTAAAATAATACAGTGCTTGATGGCTTGTCGAAATTGAAGAGCAACGCATGCACACGATTATTGGTCAGTTCAGCGATCGCCCGGCACGCGCAATTTCGACGGCCGTCCTTCACGCGTCTCTCGATTGCAACGCAAGTGGCAGATGAGAAAATAAGCGAGACGGGGTGTTACCGCTGCGACGAGATGGCGCGAGATTATGAAGTCGTTCGTGAAGAACTGGCGCCGGCGCCCGGCTTAAGCGGTGTTTCGAGCCGGGACGGTCTCGAAGAAGGCTCGGATGATGACACGCAAGAGCTCTGCGAGCCATCGCAGCAGCAGGCCGAAGTTATAGCCGGCAGCGGCGAGAACAGCGTCGATGCGGTCGCCGAGGCGTCCCTTGAAATAATTTCTGTCCATGCGGTGCTCGGCCTTGACGTGGCTGATGACGGGCTCGACAGCAGCGCGACGCTTCATCTCGCGACGGATGGAAGCTGTGATGCGGCGGATCTGACCCGAGATCCAGACCCTGAACCGATGCGGGTGGTTGTGACCGCGATATCCTTTGTCGACGTGGATACCGCGAGCCTCCACCCTGGTGAGCTTCTCCATGTCGGCAATTACGGGACCGAGCGTGTGCCCATCGAAGGGGTTGCCATGCAGCGCCTTGGCACCGAGCACGAACTGGCCGCCCTTCGGAGACGTCACAGGGATGGCGATGCTGACCTTGCAGCCGAACTCGTAGGGCGCGCGGGCTTTACCCTTGCCGATGCACTCAACCTCCGGAGCATGTAACGCATAGACCTTCGGACCGCGCTGATGCTGATCCTGGCTGCGCACCTGCTGCGCTAAACCGAGCAACGGGCCGAAGCGAGCTTCCAGCACCGTATCGCCATCAATCTTGCGGCGGATGTCGCGGATGATCCGGCCAAGCCGTGTCCGCAGGAACTTGAGCTGCCGCCGGGCGCGTTTGAACTGGTGGGCGTGGGTATAGCGGCCGGTCATGATGGCGGCGCGCTTGGCCAGGCGCAGATAGCTCTGGCGTAGCGGCACACGGTTGCGCTTGGCGAGCCCGACCAGCTTGATGATTGCTCGATGCAGGAGCCGCGCGTCGGTCGGATGCGCAACCGCCTTGGGCTGCACCGTGGTATCGACCACCACGCGCTCCAGGTCCTTCGGGCCGAGGGCGCCTGTCTTGTGCGCCACCGACAGACTTTCCTGGATTAGCGCAACGAGCTGCTCCTCGCCGAGCCGCTGCCGCCAGCGCGTCATCGACGATCGATCGATCGAACGGCAGACGGTGGCGGAAGCTCAGCTCGCCGCAGAAGTATTGGTAATAGGGCTTCTCGATCCAGCGAGCGCACAGCACCTCATCTGACAGGTTGTGCATGTGCTTCAAAATGAACAGGCCGGCGACTAGCCGCGTCGGCAAGCCCGGCTGTCCCGACCCTGCTTGGCACACCGAACTGAAGCGCTCATTCAGGATGTTCCAGTCGATCAGCGCTGCCAACCGCACCAGCGGATGACCCATGTCGATGATCTGATCAAGCGCCGGAAGCAACAGGTCTTTCTGGCGATCATCCCGCGGCTTGCTCATCGCATTCCCCAATGTCGACGACGCTGTCAGGGAATCACGAATCACCCAAAAGCAAAACCTAAAACGCAAGAAAGCGAGGTCCAATACCCCGCTTTCCTGCAAAATCGAATACTACATCAAGAAATTCTGCTTATTTCTCAGGTCAATTCGCATTTCTTCACGGACGACTATGAAGTCGATTGAGCGATGTATATTCTGACACATTCAAATTCGCACCCTGCCCGTTAGCGGCAGGGCGCGAATCGGGGCGAGCCAACGAACGGGCGGACCTTTTCGCAGACGTCGTCCGCTCCCCTTGGCGCGGCCTGCCAATTCATCACGCGCGATAAAGCGTGTGTGGTATACCGCTGAAGATCTCTGCACCGCGCTCCGTCACCAACACGGTCTCGCTGCAGCCAAACAGATAGCCGCTTTCTCCGAGGAGAATGACTGGCATGTGGACGGTCATGCCGGCCTCAAGGAAGTCGGTTGCGCCCGGCTCCAAGCTCATGTTCCCGCGTTCGTTCCACGGAGCGCCGGTTTGGTATCCAACGCGGTGGTTAAGCGCATGCGGACGTGCGGATCGTTCGATAACCTTACGAGCGGCGGCGTCAATCTCTCCTGCCATAACACCCGGCTTGATCGCGGCGATCGCGGCCTCAAGGGCCTCCTCCGCCAAGGCGTGCAGGGATTCGGTCTCGGGATGGCGGCCGAGCACGGCGGCCCGGACCAGCGGCCCGACATATCCTTGCTTCATTCCGCCGACTTCGATCATGGCAGGTTCATTGCTCCTGATCGGGTGGTGCGTGAGCTTGGTGTGTGGTAGCTTTACTCGCTCTCCGAATCCGATTGAAACCAGCCTAACTTCGTCGCCGCCTGCCTTTTTGACCTCGCTTTGGATGGCTGCGGCCATTTCGGCTTCAGTGATGCCGTTCCGTAGCGACTGTTGAAACGCTCCCACGGCCACCCGGGTCATGGCCATCGCCTCGCGCATAACTCTGATCTCCAGCTCGTTCTTCACGGCCATCACCGATGGAACGAGACGAGAAGCATCGACGAGCTTCATATCCGGAAGGCGCGTCTGAACCGCACTTACATCTGCAGGTGCAAGGTTCCAACAACCGAGCTCAAAGCCTACCCTGCGGCCTGCTAGTCCCAACCTTCGAAGAACGTCCGCGCACACTTTGGCAAAGTCCGGCTGCTCGGTATACGTAATGATCTCGTCAATGCAACTTTCCGCGCGAACGCCCGTCAGCTCGTATTCGCGAACAACGTATGTCGGCGCCTGCCCCGGCACTAGGATCAACGGGAACGGCATGAAGTAGCCACCCATCCCGTCATATCCGGTAAGGTACCGGAGATGACCATGGGCAGTGACCACGATTGCGTCGAGATCAGCGCGAGCTACGGTCTCAAGCACATTCTTCTGCCGACGCTCGTACTCTGATTTCGGGAATGGTGCGCCAGTGAAAGGAATTGACTTACACGTTGCGGTCATAGACTAGCTCCTTTTGTCATTACTGATGCTGCGTTTCAATCGACCAGTTTGAGTAGGAAATCACTCGTAGCCGAGCGCACCAACGTACGTCTTGCACCAGATTCGACGTCACGGCGGAAACAAGGGTACCGAGGCCTGTTTTTATTCTGGGCCTATAGACCCGGCCGCTCGGGCTTGTTGATGCGGAGCAATTGGTCCGTCAAATGCTGTCGACTTGATTGACCTAGAATGTTCACAGATAGTGGGTATGCGTGCGCACTCACCGTTTAGTAGAGCATGCACGAAAGTGAGCTACCCCGCAGATGCGAGCGCCTCAATCGCTTGTCGGTGCACTAGGTGCGCTCTCCAAACGACCATCTCCTTCCAATCTGACTTTTGCGGGTAGAAATGGAATTTGGTCGCATTGCGAATCTGGCGCCCACGATCGGAGTCAACTGCTTCCGGTTGGCACGTGAACAGCCAATGTTCATCTGGCACGATCGACGGGTTAGTATACGTTCCAAATTCGAGAGCAACGTAGGTGTGCCTGTCCGCCAAAGTACGCTGCCAAAATTCGTCCTGTGTCCCGTGCAAAATGACCGCGGATGAGGTTCCGAGATCCGGCGACGTGACCGAAGGGCCAAAAATACTTGCTGCCCGTTGATACCCACTTACTCCGGAGGGCTGCTCACATTGCAGCTCTCCGTAGCCATAAGGACCGAGCCCTGTGTGATAGTCGATGATGATTGCGCTGTCACGGACCGCTATGTTAAAGTCGCTTACTATTTTCTCGAGGGTTCGCCTCGCTTCCGTGGGCTCCGCTCCGCCGTAACACAGACCACCCGGCCTGGTATACTGACCCCGATTTCTAGCCGATCTGTAATTCAGTTCGCCGTGGCGCGCGCGGTATGCCGCGACTGCGGCTTCTGCGCGTCGCATCCCCTCCCCCGTCCTGTCCACGGGAACAAGATGTTCTGCCAGCTCCTCATATTCAGGATTTGACGGCAACGGCTTTGAAAAATCCACAAAATTCCGATTAAGGTCGCACCCCTCTGCAGTCGCCCGACGGTCCCAGGCGAAACCATGGCAATTCAGAGCATGGATAACGAGAATACCCGTTGACGGCGGAAGGGCTTCGTGGAATCTGGCATGGAGAAATACAAGTTGCGCCGCAGATCCGCAGTAACCCTCCGGACCGTGCGTGCCCGAGATCAAGACCAAGACCTTCTTGGCATCCGGGTCGCCGTAATACGCCGCATCGGTGAACAGAGCCTCACCAGATGGCCCCTTCGTGCTGCATGGATACGGTCTCGAGGTTAACGCCGTCGCCAAGAATTTTTGCCTAGCCTCTGTGTAAGAGTCAGAAAAAACAGCACGAACAATTTGGTTTGCGACATCAAGGTTCACGCTGCTTGACCTCCACCTTCGCTTCGGCTCGGCTCGCGGATGAGACGAACAGAAGCTCCATCATGACGCGTCACCAAGGGTTAGCGAGATTGCCCCCTGCACCGTCGTACAATGGCAAAGCGATCAACTTATCAAGGGTCGGCCCGCCAAGTCGACAGATCGATTTGCCCCTAAGTGCTACCAGTCCCTGGAGACGAATTTCCGCAACTTTGGCCATTATTCGATAAATTGCATATCCTTGTCCGTAAAAACGCAGCTTTTCATACAATGGTCTCTCATTCCTAAAGCATTGAAAGGTGGCGCTAAGGTCCAATGTCAAGCAGCCGCCGACTCGAAGACTTTATTACAAGTCGTTGGATTGCATGGATTCTTAAGTCCCTGCCGCTCGTCTGCGCCTAGATTACACCTTGCAGGAACCGGACCAGAAAACGAGCGCGCGCGAATGCATGAGGTGACGAAGAACGCATGGACGGCATCAGGCGATACTTGAGGACACCGATTTAGCGCCGGGTACTGCAGTTGGACTGGAGGAAGCATTTGGGACGATCGCTTTCTCTCTGGCTTGTAGGTGCGAAGCCGGAGTCTGTCGAACTTGACAGCGGTTCTGGGTAACTTCAAAGATATCCAGTCTAGCACTACTTTGGCAGATTGTGGTTTAGCCGCCGTTTTTCACGGATTTGCTTTCGGCAATATGGGCACCGCTGAGACGGCGGCCGAAGGATGAGATCGACGATGGCATGACGTACGGCTGGCATGGCTGGCTGAGGCGGAGGCCCGTTGATTCTTTTTTTCCGCCCCGCGTATGCGAGGCGACGATGTTGCAGGAAGGCGTAGGCAATCATTGTCATCAAGGTTGGCCAGATAGTATTTTTTCTCCCGCGGACGCACGTTGCTCGCCAATGAGTGCCGCGCGGCAATCAGGATGGAAGCAGAGCGTCAATCAGGATGAGAGAGCGTCGCCGAGCTCGTGACGCAGGGAGGGCGTAGCCCGACCGGAGTTACGAGCTCGGCGACGGCGCGATCCACAAGGGACCGCGCCGTCTGGTGATCGCGGCCGGCTGGTTATGCAAGTGGTTCTTCCGCCAAGAGGAATCACTCGCTTGCCAGGCCGACACATTACCGATCACCAGATGAGGCTCTACATGAAGTACCGTCAGACCGATACCCCGCCCGTGGCCGCCGCCAAGGCGTCGTTCAGCACGTCAACCGCCTATCGGATTGAGAAGGATCCCCGCCTGCCATCGCGGAAGAAGGGAGCCCGCGGCAGTCGCCGGCCGGATCCCTTGGCCAGCGTGTTTGAGGCCGAGGTGGTGCCGATGCTGAAGGCCGCCCCCGGCGTGCGGCAGATCGCGATCTTCGAGGAGATCTTGCGACGCCACCCTGAACTCGGGACCAGAATCCGCCACATGCTGGAGCGCCGGATCCGCGCCTGGCGGGCGATCCACGGCGAGGAGCAGGAGGTGATCTTCCGCCAGACCCACGAGCCCGGCCAACTCGGCCTCTCCGACTTCACCGACATGGGTGAGCTGGGGGTGAGCATCGCTGGCATGCCGCTCGATCATCGCCTCTATCACTTCCGGTTGGCCTATTGCGGGTTCGAGCACGCCCATGTCGTGCTCGGTGGCGAGAGCTTCGTCGCCTTGGCCGAAGGGCTGCAGAATGCCCTGTGGTCGCGGCGCACCGCGGGAGCATCGGACCGACAGTCTGTCGGCCGCCTTCTGCAATCTCGATCGGAACGCGAGGGATGATCTGACGCACCGGTACGAGGATCTTTGTGCCCATTACGGCATGCGGCCCTCCCGCAACAATCGCGGCATCGCCCACGAGAACGGGGCGATCGAGAGCTCGCACGGCCATCTCAAGCGGACGATCGCCGATGCGCTGCTGTTGCGCGGCACTGCCGACTTCGATGATCTCGCCGCCTACCGCGGCTTCATCGACGAGATCGTCAGCCGCCGCAATGCCCGCAACGCCAAGCGGATCGACCACGAGCGCACCATCCTGCAGGCGTTGCCAGATCGCCGCACCTCGGACTACGAGGAGGTGATTGTCCGCGTGATGTCAAGTGGCGGCTTCACCTTGCGCAAGGTGTTCTACACCGTGCCGTCACGCCTGATCGGCCACCAGCTGCGGGTGCGCCTTTACGACGATCGTCTCGACGTGTTCGTCGGCGGCACCCATCTCGTCACCCTGTCGCGTGGACGGCCGCATCCCAACGGCAAGCACGACCAGGTCGTCGATTATCGGCATGTGATCCATTCCTTACGGCGCAAGCCGATGGCGCTGCTCAATCTCGTCTACCGTGATCGACTGTTCCCGCGCGAGGCCTATCGCCGAACCTTCGATCGCCTGCGCGAACGGCTGTCGGACAGGAAAGCCTGCCGGCTCATGGTCGATCTGCTTGCGCTGGCGCACGAGCGCGGCTGCGAGGCCGAACTCGCCGGTCAGCTCGCCGCCAACCTGGACGCCGGCCGACTGCCCGACCTCGGACAGCTGCGCGCCCACTTCGCGCCCGATCCTGCCTGCGTGCCGCAAGTCATGGTGCAGCTTGCCCCGCTCGCCAGCTATGAGTGCCTCATCGGCGCCAGCCAGATCGGAGACGCCGCATGAACACGGCCAACACAGTCGACACCGCGCGCCTCAATCTGTTGCTCAACGAGCTGCGCCTGCCCGCCATCAAGGTGCTGTGGCCACAGTTCGCCGAACAGTCCGACAAGGAAGGTTGGCCGGCGGCCCGCTTCCTCGCCATCATCGCCGAACGCGGCCGCCGTCGCATCGAGCGCCATCTCGTCGAGGCGCGGCTGCCGGCCGGAACGACCTTCGATAGCTTCGACTTCGAGGCCGTGCCGATGATCTCCAAAGCGCAGGTGACCGCGCTTGCCGCTGGCGATGGTTGGGTCGGCAAGGGCGCCAATTTGTTGCTGTTTGGGCCGCCTGGCGGTGGCAAGAGCCACTTGGCGGCAGCGATCGGCTTGGCCCTGATCGAGAACGGTTGGCGGGTCCTGTTCACCCGCACCACCGATCTCGTGCAGAAGCTCCAGGTGGCGTGGCGCGAGCTCAACCTCGAGGCCGCCATCAACCGCCTCGATCGCTTCGACCTCCTGATCCTCGATGACCTCGCCTACGTCACCAAGGATCAGGCCGAGACCAGCGTGCTGTTCGAGCTCATCAGCGCACGCTACGAGCGGCGCTCGATGTTGATCACCGCCAATCAGCCCTTCGGCGAATGGAACAGGGTCTTCCCGGACCCCGCCATGACGCTCGCCGCCATCGATCGCCTCGTTCACCACGCCACCATCATCGAAATGAACGTCGAGAGCTATCGCAGGCGCACCGCGCTCGAGCGAAAACGCGGCCCAGGACGGCCACCGTCGCACGCGACACCAAAAACAATCGCTGGTTGACGCTCCGCGACAATCAGCGCCAACAAAACTCTTGCGCGCGACAATCATCGCGGCAATCATCACCTCACCTCACCTCACCTCACCTCACCTCACCTCACCGCGACACCGACTCGCCATCCTGATTGTCGCGCGCTTCCCAGCCAGATTGTCGCGCTATACCAATGAGCCAGGCTTCGTCGCCTGGGAAATGCTGCCGACCTTTATCCCATATCCGCTGCGGAGGGCCGTCGGCGGTCCGGACACGGAGAGCAGCAAATTGGGCTTTCAGCCGACCTTTCGTCCCACGACGCCAACTCACGGCTTTCCATTTGGCGCTGGCGAGCATTTGTTCTGCGGCAATCGATAAGATATCGGGCACGTGGTGCTTTCGTGGTTTTCCGCGGACGCTGGTAATCGGCCAAATGAGCTTCACATCGACCGGATACACTTTCTGGTGCCGAGGGATGCCGACAGCCTAGGCCAGCCCGCGCTCTGTTAGCCCTTGTCGAAACGGTGCGCTGAGGCCGTATCCTGCATCCGCCAGCACACATCCAAAGCGCACGTTGGCTGCCATCGCGCGGTCAATCTCGGCTAGAGCAATCTCGGGCTTGGACCGTGCCGTTCGATGTTCGACGGCACGCGAGCGCGCTTCAAACGAGATACGTCGCTTGTCCAACTGTCTGGCAGAAAGAGACGTAACGTGACCATCACTGGCACTTCGCCGCGCGCAAGCGTTAAAGACACCAGCGTTTGGCAATTTGCCGTTTTACCGAGAGCCGACTCGTATTGAGCCGCAACACCGACCGATCGCTCACCCTTCTTCGGCAGTGAGGTGTCATCGATAACCAGCATCGCATCCCTGCCGCCGACAAGTCGGTCCGCCTGGTTGAGCGGCTCCGTCTCCAGCGGCGTCGCGTCCCAGACACCGTCCGCAATGAAATGGTGGCAACTGGTCGTAGTTGCCCGAGGCAAGGCGCTCCGCCATCGGCTGAACGCTCTTGCGATCGCCCGGACCGATCAATCCCGCAACATACAGAGGACACATCCGCTGCCGGGTCTTATGACCCAGCCGGTCCAAGAACGGCATCAGCCAAGGTTCGAGTTCGTCTTCCCATCCCGCCATGGTCAGCCCTTCCAGAGCCGACCACCCATGAATCATTGAAAAATTGATTCGGGAATCCTATAAAACGCGGCAAAATCAACAATCTGTTCGCGGTAGGGACCCCCATCACTGGGCGCCCCCCGCGCAGATCCCGGCGAGCCCAATTAAGGCACCGGGCTCCTACCTCGGGTGTTTGACGGCGAAGCGCAGCTTCGGCCATGGATGAAGGATGCGAACCTTGGGGAGCCAGTCGTCGGTGATCTGCGTTATGCGATCCCAGGTCAGACAGTTCCGCTGACTGCGCCGCCGAAGCGTACGCCTCCAGAGGTCGGTCAGATAGAACCGAAACGCATTGAGCGCTCGGCCATTCGTCGGGACAGCAAAGTACGCAAAGTGGCCGGTCACGACCTGCCTGAGCCATCTCCCCTGTGCAGGGATCGGCCAGTGCATTCGGCGCCTCAGCTCCTCCTTGATCTCGCGGAGTTTGGTTCGCATGCGGTCGCTACGGGTCTTCCGTTGAAGCTGGAAGCGCCCTTGGCGTGATTTGCCGCAGATGAATGTGAACCCCATGAACGCAAAGGTTTCCGGCTTTCCGAGTCCGCGCTGCTTACGTTGAGCCGCCGCATGGCGACCAAACTCAATCAGGCGGGTCTTGGCCGGATGGAGCGTCAGCTCGAACTCCTCCAGTCTCGCGCGCATCGCATCGAGGAAACGACGTGCGTCGTCCTCGCGCTCAAAGCCGACCACTACATCGTCCGCGTAACGCACGATGATCATGCCGCCGGAGGCCTCGCGTTGTCGCCAGCGCTTGGCCCACAGGTCGAGAGCGTAGTGTAGGTAGATGTTGCCGAGGAGCGGTGAAATCACCGAACCTTGACCCGTTCCCCTGTCATCAACGGTTACGACGCCGTCTTCGAGAATACCTGCCTTCAGCCATTTCTGGATGAGGCGGATGATGCGCTTGTCGCCGATCCTATGTTCCAAGAAGCGCACCAGCCAAGATTGACTGACTGCGCCAAAGAAATTTTGGATGTCGGCGTCAACGATCCAGTTCACCTGCCGCGTCTCGATCGCTGTGCAGAGCGCGTCCAACGCATCATGTGGCCCTCTGCCGGGCCGAAACCCGTAGGAAAAGCCACAGAAGTCTCCTTCGTAGATGGCGTTGAGCACGATGACGGTGGCGCCCTGGACGATTTTGTCCTCGAGAGCCGCGATCGCTCGGCCGCTGCTTGCCGTCTGCCTTTGGTATGTACGTCCGGCGAGACGGTTGCGGGCGGTATGTTCCTCGTTGGACCCGTTTGTGCAGATCGGCGAGCTGGGGCTCGAGATCTTCCTCGTAGTCCTGCCACGTCATGCCATCCACTCCGGGAGCGGCCCTACGCCTGAGCGCAAAGAACGCCGCCCGCAGTGTATCGACATTGATGTGGTGAAGGAGCGCGGTGAACCGGTCCTTCTTCCTCAGCCTTGCGGCTGCCCGTACGCGGTCCAGCGACTGGGTCATGCGAGCCCGGCCCTGTGTCCGGTGTATGCGCCGCTGTTCCGCGTTTCCCTTGGTCCCCAGCCTTGGCTCCACCCACTCCTCCGCCGGTAATCCGGCTTTGTTCGTCGGCTTCTCAGCTACTATGCCAGAGTCAGACTTCTCCGTGTCGTGCATCAGCGGCTACGGCTCCTCGCCTTCCCGCTGCGGACCATATCCTCGGAGGAGGAAGGTGGCCGACCCGGAGATATCCCGGTTCCCGTACAAGGAGCTTCCATGCATGCCAGGGTCTACGACCACGCCGGGCTGGACGGGTGCTCGCGTTTGCGCACTCGCCCATGTTGCCTTCCGCTCTTTGGACAGCGTCGACGCCCGGGATAACACTGTTTCGCGGCTCAATGGCTGGCCTGCATGCTCCCCTACCGACGCTTCGCCGACCCCCTCGCGGAGGCCTGCGCACGGCTCGGGGCCGATGTGGTTCGCTACACCTTCATCGCAATGGACTTTCACCATCTACTCCTTGCCGGTCTCCCGGCGCACCCAAAGTAGTGCTAAGACGCCAGCGCCGTCTGTCCATTCTTGACGACGGTAACTTGCCTGTCTCGTACATGGCCTTCGAACGAAATCGAGTTTCCGTCCTTCCAGAGATAGACCGTAAGGATCTCACCCGGAAACACCGGTGCAGACAATCGAACGCGATGACGTTGGAAGGCAGAAGGATCGTAATCCGCGTAGGTCTGCAACACTGCTCTGCAGGTCAGTCCGTAAGTACACATTCCATGAAGAATTGGCTTAGGAAAGCCAGCCTGACGAGCGAATTCAGGATCGCTATGCAAGGGATTCCGGTCACCCGACAGCCGATAGATCAACGCCTGATCGGGACGGATCGGTATTTCAATCGATCTGTCCGGCGCTCGATCGGGGACTTGGTGCGGCTCGGGCATTCCTTCCGAAGATCCACCAAAGCCGCCGTCGCCCCTCGCAAACGTCGAAGATATGATAGTGACGATCTTGTCCCCCTCGCCATCTCTGACGATGACTTCGTTCTGTATGATCGCACCCTTCTCCTTGCCTTTGTCATATACGCCGCGCACACGTGCATCCGCCGTAACGCTGGCTGCGACAGGGATCTCCTTGTGAAATGTGATGTCGCGTTCGCCATCAACGACCATGACACGATTAAGGCCGAGAACTCCAGGTCTCGCCCCCCAGACGCAGACCGAAGCAAAGGTTGGAACCACCTTCAACCGCTTCGGTGTTGAAAATGCCTCATTGACAAAATGCAGTTCCTTTTCGTTCAACGGATCGGAGCCCATGCCGATGCCGAGCGCATAGAGCATTACCTCGCGATCACTCCACGAATAGGGAACAGCTTCGGTCTTGAGATTGAGTACTGCGGGATAGTCGATTGGCACCGGTCACCTTCCCTTATTTCTAACGTCAAACGGGCGCAATAAGCAGATGTCCACTCTCGATCAGTTCGACGGCAACTTTGACTCTCCGTGATTGCCGCAATTTTCTGGCAAATTGTCGCGCTCCTTCCTTTTTGGAGCGGCACGGACGTGGCGCAGCGCAGATTTCATAGCCGACTGAGATCAGCGGCGATCCAGATCGCTTATCGCCGGCGACCGCTCGCCCGCGACATGCTTCCTCCCGGCTCACATGCGTGAGTTTGAGACAGACGCATCGTCTTATGACATCTCAAGTTCTATCCCGAAGCTAGATGGTGGACCGCCGACAATGGATTCTCTGCCAAACGGAATGTGGTGGTTCTGGCATTAGAACTCAGCGCCAATGAAATATTCCTTTCATGGCGTGCCTGTCCGCTTCGCAAATGGATATTGTTCTTGCAGACGGAACGCATCGCTCAGTTTGCGTGTCGAAATGTGCGCTGGCACCTCATTCAATTTTTCTAGCTCTCAATAGCAATGGCCGTGCCAATGCGGTGCGACGCATTAAGCTTCTAACTACAGGAAGAAGTTCTCACAGACCGCACCGCGACCGGCTGTTCAAACCCGACGGCCCTCCTTTGTCAGTAACGCAACAAGGAACGCCCCTTCTGCGACAGGCGGTCCTGGCGATTATCGCAGCAGGCTGTCGGAAAGAACTCTGCTTACCACAATGCCCGCTCCGGGGATTCTTATTGAGGGTCCAATTAGGTTGATCGCGATCGGCGCGGCGCTTCAAACAAAGGCGACGCGTGTGAGTCGCCGAGAAGGCGATCCAAATCACCATATCACCATGCGCACGAACACTAGATCCCGCGCCTTTGTGGAAACCTGCTCTTACTGCTAGGATGCCGCGCTGAAAATGGCTGCCGAAACTCTCGATCTCTCCTTCTTGCAAGCTGGTCAGAAAGCGACTCCCGCGATCGGATGCGGATCCGCCTTTGTCTCTTGAGGAAGCTTGCGAGCGCCGAAGCGATCTCACTCCGCTCGCAGGAATAAGCCTTTTCAAGGAACTTAACGCTCCCGCCAAATTCACCGCAGATTCCAAGCAACCACTCTTCCTCAACCTGGCGCTCCTCGTTCGCTGCCGACCGTACAATCATAGTGCCATAGTATCCTAGCATCTGACGCCGTCCGGCTCATAACTGTAACGACGCTGCGATCCTGATCAATGCTATGCTCCTCGTATCCACGCTCTAATCCAGGTTTCAAGATCCTTTTCCCGACGAGTTCAGACGTGCCGTCCTGCGACGCCACCAATTGGCCGGAACATCCCTCGATCTAACGAACCCGGCGTGAGGCGGCAGGCTCCGCGTGACGGGCTGCCGAGCGCTGGGCCGCTAGCGCGTAAGACCGTATGTCTGCCCATACCGACAAGGTTTGTCCTACACCTGCGCATCCGAGGGGTGCTCGGGCGGATCGAGCCGATCCTCGCAAAGGCGAGCTATGGCGGATTATAGGGAAGCATATGTCGGAACCGACGTTGCGAAGCTGCGAAACACCGTCCCGATTTCAGATGCAGGCCGGGAAGGAGCAGTTCGCTTCTTCGGCGAGGTAGATGCGGTAGATGCGTCGGCCACCAACATGAGCCGCGGCATTTGGCACGGCGAGAGGGCGCAGGATGCCAGCGCATGTGCGGGCCGTAGGCCAGCCACGTAGGCGCCGCGGCAATGGTAGCTACTGGCCGGATCGTCGCGCGATTGCGATCGTCATTGACCTGGAGGAGAAGACCTGCCCTTGCTGCCAACTGGTCAAGCACCGTCGACTCCGAGGGAGTTCACGTTTTGAGTATTGCCAGATGACTTGGAATTTCGATGAATATGAAACGTCACTTGCGTGGCCAAGCCTCGATTCCGGATGTGAGTTTTCTCGAGCAGTACCGGCAAATTGTCGGAAGCGAAAGTTTCAACGCCAAATGTCTTCTAAACATCACCGCTCCCCGCGGTGACACATAACCGCGGCGCATGCGTAGCGCCTGTCATGGTAGACTTGATCAGTGGACCACCATCATGCAGCCCTGGCCGCCTGCCGCTTTGATTCCTTGATATGTGCAGTGAGACGACCAGCGTTACCAAGCGGCGCGTCGTCATCGCTGATGAGGCGGCTCAATGTGCTATCTTGACCGCCGGAATATTTGACGGCGTGATATACAGTTGCCCGACTGTCCCAGATTGCGACGTCTCCCGACTTCCAGCTCCAGCGCACGGTGTTTTCTGGCGCGGTGAGGTAGGATTGAAGTAAGTTGAATAGCCTTTCGCTGGTAGGCTTCTGCAGGCCGACAAAGTACTGTGCGAAATGTCCGAGTACGAGCATCCGTTCGCCAGTCTCGGGATGCACACAGACGACCGGATGCGCCGCTTCATAGATTGTTCCGGTGAAAACATCGTCTAGATGCAGCCGGTCCGTCTCTTCCACGCATCCGGTCACGGCGCAATCATGGTCACTGTAGCGCGCGGCCCAGAGGTCGTCGGCCAGCATCCGTAGCGGCTCTGGAAGGTCAAGGTATGCTGCCGCAGCGCTCGACCAGACGATGTCGCCGCCGTCGGGCAGGACTGAACTTTTTGAACATGTCTCACCGACACTGACACCCATGTGCATCTGGTCGGCAGAACGGCTGCCACCAACCCACGCCATTGCGAACGGTGCTTCCCTGATCGCATGGACTGTCGAACGCGGCCTGAGCGAACCAAGTCGGACGGCAAAGCGCTGCCGCTCGGCATCATCAAGGTGCGCCTGATCACGGAAAAAGATGACCTTATGCGCGAGGAGCAATCGACTAATGGCCTGGACGGCTTCGTCTGACAACTCATCGGAGAGCCTGATGTTCTTGATCTCGCTACCAAGCCGAGTTCCGTGCTCGATGATATCCGCGCGCGGAATGATGCCGCCAATGGTCGTATTGCTCATGATCATGACCTCACTATCGTGACGCTAAACAAGACTCTAGACCCATGGTCGGCAGAACTGGCGACGGAAGCTCAGCCAACTTACTTTGGTCGCTGGCGGACCCTATTCGGCCGCGATGTCTTGCGGCAAACACGAAAGGCAAAAGCCAAGTCATTGGCGACCATCGCGTGGTTGCCACCATAACCCACTCGAAAGTCGGCTCCCATCGAGATCATTATCGAATGGACCTGCAGCAGAGCACCTCAATTCTACGCCTCTTGCGCGCTCTACTATAGATTGTCTTATTTCCGAATCCGAACCAGCGCGCAAGTAACAAGTTCTTGTTCGGAGTATCCATTATAATGTGTTCTTCGTTCATCCCGGCGTCACGCATGGACCATCTATCCGGGCGATCATGGAGCAATGAAACGGTGCGACATCTCGAGCCTGATCGTGCTTCAAGGGCCTCAGAGCGATCCGACGTTGTCGTCTGCAGTTGCGCCGTAGTCCCTGCTGGCCCATTCTACTTCGCGCAATCTTGGACGCCGAATAATGTTAGAACGCATCGGCTCAACTGGCAGATCAGAGGATCAGGGAAGTGTTCGACCGAGGGCACGAAGTTGTCCCGATACCGGGGATTCGACGGCTTACATGCCGTGCTGGCATCGGCCGCGAAGATTTGTCTGGCGAGTTCGAGGAGAATGAATCTTCGGCCGCAGCCTGTGACCTCCGGCGTCCGGTTGACGTGGACGCTTTCGATCGCCTGTCAACCAACCTTTGGCGATTTCCCGAGCAGAACTTCGGTCAGCTCTCGCAACGATCGTCTTTGAAACTCTAGCGACCGTCCAGATTGCTCTTGATGCTCGAGGCTGGCGTCTGTCCGCCTGGCCATTTCCGGTACAGTAAGCGGACACGAGTGGGCCACTTATAACGCGGCGAGTTTCTGTCCGGGAGTATCGTCTCTCAAGGCAACGGGAACGAGGCAATATTGAGCCCAATCCATAAGCACCTTATCGAATACGCAAATCCCGCGAAGACGTCGATGTGCCGTTGGATTGTTGGAGTTTTCGCGTAACTCGGCCCCAACTGCGGGGTTACGGCTGCAAATTGCCCACAAGCGTGATCGCGGAGATTCCGAAAGTTTGAGGTCGCCGATTGCAGGCTATGCCGTAGTGTCGGTGAGCTAGCGGCGGTATCCGACGGGTAGAAGCATTTAGGAAAGCCGAACAAGCAGCAAGGAGAGGTGACGTTGACGGCTCAAGACGAAGCACTTTTTCGCAGATTCCGATCAGGCAGTACCGTGACACATGCGTCCCATACGGGGGATAGCGTATCGCGTCAGTTGGCACACGCCACTTAGTCGTTCGTGAAGAACTGGCGCCGGCGCCCGGCTTAAGCGGTGTTTCGAGCCGGGACGGTCTCGAAGAAGGCTCGGATGATGACACGCAAGAGCTCTGCGAGCCATCGCAGCAGCAGGCCGAAGTTATAGCCGGCAGCGGCGAGAACAGCGTCGATGCGGTCGCCGAGGCGTCCCTTGAAATAATTTCTGTCCATGCGGTGCTCGGCCTTGACGTGGCTGATGACGGGCTCGACAGCAGCGCGACGCTTCATCTCGCGACGGATGGAAGCTGTGATGCGGCGGATCTGACCCGAGATCCAGACCCTGAACCGATGCGGGTGGTTGTGACCGCGATATCCTTTGTCGACGTGGATACCGCGAGCCTCCACCCTGGTGAGCTTCTCCATGTCGGCAATTACGGGACCGAGCGTGTGCCCATCGAAGGGGTTGCCATGCAGCGCCTTGGCACCGAGCACGAACTGGCCGCCCTTCGGAGACGTCACAGGGATGGCGATGCTGACCTTGCAGCCGAACTCGTAGGGCGCGCGGGCTTTACCCTTGCCGATGCACTCAACCTCCGGAGCATGTAACGCATAGACCTTCGGACCGCGCTGATGCTGATCCTGGCTGCGCACCTGCTGCGCTAAACCGAGCAACGGGCCGAAGCGAGCTTCCAGCACCGTATCGCCATCAATCTTGCGGCGGATGTCGCGGATGATCCGGCCAAGCCGTGTCCGCAGGAACTTGAGCTGCCGCCGGGCGCGTTTGAACTGGTGGGCGTGGGTATAGCGGCCGGTCATGATGGCGGCGCGCTTGGCCAGGCGCAGATAGCTCTGGCGTAGCGGCACACGGTTGCGCTTGGCGAGCCCGACCAGCTTGATGATTGCTCGATGCAGGAGCCGCGCGTCGGTCGGATGCGCAACCGCCTTGGGCTGCACCGTGGTATCGACCACCACGCGCTCCAGGTCCTTCGGGCCGAGGGCGCCTGTCTTGTGCGCCACCGACAGACTTTCCTGGATTAGCGCAACGAGCTGCTCCTCGCCGAGCCGCTGCCGCCAGCGCGTCATCGACGATCGATCGAACGGCAGACGGTGGCGGAAGCTCAGCTCGCCGCAGAAGTATTGGTAATAGGGCTTCTCGATCCAGCGAGCGCACAGCACCTCATCTGACAGGTTGTGCATGTGCTTCAAAATGAACAGGCCGGCGACTAGCCGCGTCGGCAAGCCCGGCTGTCCCGACCCTGCTTGGCACACCGAACTGAAGCGCTCATTCAGGATGTTCCAGTCGATCAGCGCTGCCAACCGCACCAGCGGATGACCCATGTCGATGATCTGATCAAGCGCCGGAAGCAACAGGTCTTTCTGGCGATCATCCCGCGGCTTGCTCATCGCATTCCCCAATGTCGACGACGCTGTCAGGGAATCACGAATCACCCAAAAGCAAAACCTAAAACGCAAGAAAGCGAGGTCCAATACCCCGCTTTCCTGCAAAATCGAATACTACATCAAGACCAATTCTGCTTATTTCTCAAGTCAATCCGCATTCTTCACGGACGACCACTTAAGCCGCAGCCGCACCACCCGCTCGAACCATTCATCCAGCATGGCGGGTAGATTTCGCGAGCGGTGGCGAGATCACGCCGTCTTGGGGCGCTCCATCTGTGGAGCGGTGTAGAATGCCTTTTCGAGCAACCCGTTGAAGCCACGGAAAGCGGTCCTGGATTGACCCCCATCAGGCCTGATGGATATTGTTAACCTCAAGCCGCCCAATCGTGATCTCGCGTGGTCCCCACCTCGAATCGAGGCCGAGATATGCCGTCGTCGAGTTCCGTCCCAATTCACGACATCTGCATCGGTCACCCTGTATTTAGGTTTTTGGCTGCGGTGTGGCGAGTGCACGTCGAATCATGCACGGCCGCTTTTCGTACGTAACGCACAATGGTCCGCAGGGTGTTGGGTACTACCATCATTCCCTGCTCGTCGAATCCGACGAGCCGCCGCATCTCACGGTGAGAACGCGTTCGGAACTTGAGAAACCACGGCCGGAGAAGATCATTATCAACCGACCTACAGCGTGCAGTTCCAGGCGGACACAATACATACCTAATACGGTCACGCGCTGCTCCGCGCATGCAATTCACAAAAGCAGGCTCGGAGACCTAGGCGCATGTCTGTGGGCCATCTTATGAGCCGATGATAGTTTTGCTCGATGAAAGGTACGGAGCGAACCACTCGCTGATTGAGAGGGCTATGGCGAAACACCGGAAGAAGTTCCATCTAGGCTCACGGTCAGAATTCGCAATCATAAATGATTAAGGACGCGTTGCCAGATAGATCTTACGAGGATGCCGTCTTCCAGTTTTGGCCGCATTCGACGCACAAGGTTCTCATCTGCAGACCTCCAAGCTACCATGGCCTCGCTAAACTCCGCAGCTCGAGAGCCCAACCCGCGCATGAGCCAGACCAACAGATTAATTACCGCGCGTAGGCCGCAATGTTGGCAAGCCCCGATGAGAAGGGATGCTGCGCGTTCGTCACGGACGTATGCCATCATTCAGACCTTCGTCGATCAGCTGACCGAATGCACAGACCGCCACGCTGCTCAACAGAGCATGGCGTATATAACTGCGGCGTTGAACTTGTCGTGTTTCGCATACCTTGCGCTACCGCACAGGCCGGCTAATTCCCCGACTTTAATTTCTACGTATCCATCCTCCTGGATAGCTCGCTATTTGCTGCGCAAGTACGAAACCATCGATCCCGTTGTACGTCGGGCGATTCGCCAGACGGAACCCTTTCGATGGGGACTCGGATACGAACCGCGAGATCAGTCGGACTCCGAGCGTGAACTATTCGAAGAGGCTGCCGGCTTTGGCATTCGTTGCGGACTCACGTTTCCAATCCACGATCACGGGGGCGCGATCGCGGCGCTGAGTTTCGCGACCGATGACCGTCGGACCAATTTTGAGCGCTCGATAATCGAGCAGGCCCAGAATCTGCGACTACTCGCTATGTTTTTCCATGCACAAGCAAAGCGTCTTTCGACCGCGGATCGCGTCGTCGGCGGGGTTGGGTTATCTCCTCGCGAGTTCCAATGTCTCGAATGGTCATCTCGCGGCAAATCTGCCGGGGAGATCGGGATCATTGTCGGAATATCTCGGCGGACGGCGGGCTTTCACCTGGATAACGTCCGAGCGAAGCTCGGCGTTCGCTCGCTTCGGCAAGCCGTCGCGCTTTTAGCCGAGGCCAAATCTCGAAGATAGGCGCCACGCCTCGCGATAAGCACCTGTGCGACTGTACAGGGTGCGACTGCCGCGGCTTCCTGCTTGATTTGCTAAATCAAAGCGGGGAAGTAGGAATGATCCAGCTCATCACGCCACAGTACTACATCGAGTTTACCAACGATCTTGCTGAGATGCACCGGCTGCGCCATCGCGTGTTTAAGCTGCGCCTGAATTGGAATGTCGGGGTCGACGGCGATATGGAGATCGACGAATATGACGTCCTTAGGCCAGTTTATCTGCTGCATCGCGCAACGGATGGGAGAATTCAGGGTTGTGTCCGCCTTCTGCCGTCGACTGGACCGACTATGCTCAGAGAGATTTTCCCAGTTCTCCTTGATGGACAACGTGCACCACGAAGCTCTCAGGTGTGGGAAAGCAGCCGCTTCGCTCTCGACGTTCCTCCTGATGCTCCGAAAGCGAGCGGTGGACTTGCTGCCGCCACGTACGAGCTCTTTGCAGGCATGATCGAATTTGGTCTCTCCACTGGACTGACGGACATCGTCACCGTCACTGATGCTCGCATGGACCGTATTCTGCGGCGTGCAGGATGGCCCCTTCGCTCGATTGGAATGCCGCGAACGCTCGGGAATACGACCGCATTAGCCGGCTATCTAGAGATTTCTACTGACGCTTTGGAGCGCATCCGTAAGGCCGGGCGCATCTCAGGCCCAGTGCTTTGGGCCCCCGTCATCCGAGCTGCCGCTTAGGCCTTGAGAAGCAGGCAGAAGTCTCAATAGCGCTACATTGGGGCGGCAGCGCCGCTCGCTTAAGCCTTAAAATGCATAAGTTCCGTCGACGGCGGCCGTCACTCCAAGCCGGCAAAGCTCTCGAACTGAAACACCTGAGATCTGCCGTTGCCGCGGCCGATTGCGGCAGTTTCCGTCAAGCTGCGGAGTTGCTGAGCTCGCAACAATCGAGCCTCAGCCGGAGAATCGGCGAGATTGAACACCACTTGGGCATTGCTATTTTTGAGCGCTATAGCGGAGGTGTGCGCCCCACACAGGCTGGCCGCACTATTCTACGGCTGGCAAGGACGATTGTGGAAGAATTCGACGCACTTATCGCTACCGCGAATTCAGTTCAGAATGGCGAAAGCGGCCGTCTGAGCGTCGGCTTCTGCACCTCCCTTTCGGCAGGCAATCTCCAAACCTCGCTGCTCGAATTTAAGCAGCAATATCCCCAAATCGAACTAGCGACAATCGAACGATCACGAACACGTCTGGCGGCCGCACTTCGCAACGGCGTGATCGACATGCTGATTGTACCAGGGCGCCCGCCATTGTTGGACGCCAAAGCCCTGCCGCTGTGGAGCGAGCGCGTCCTGGTTGCCTTACCTCAAGACCATGCTCTCAGTTCGCGTGAGACTGTCAATTGGATTGACCTGCGCGAGCAGACAGTTTTGTTGAGCCATTACGATCCCGGAAAAGAGTTTGAAGATCTCCTGATTTCTAAGCTTGTCTCGCCTGAGGATCGTCCCAAAATTGAACGCCACGATGTCAGCCGCGGCATCATCAAGAGTCTGATCGGCATGCGTGCCGGCATAAGCCTCGTGCTCGAATCTGACATGGGGGCTAATTTCGCGGGCTTGACCTACCGAGAGCTGCGCGATGGCACCGGCCCCAGCCGGTTCGGCTTCTCAGTTTATTGGCAAGGCGAAAATGAAAACCCGGCGTTGGCCGTCTTCCTGCAGCTAGTCTCTGAGCGCTACCCCTCGCCTCCGCTCGGACGTTAATGCGCCCGTCGAACCCTCAGAAAAGCGCCTGCCCGCAGCGGTGGAGCGCGCCGCAAACATCGGTGCAAATCAGTTGAGCTAACCCGCCTGTAGCCGACAACATGGATCCGGCGCCGGCATCGCTCGTCGATACGGCTCCGCGGTCAACCCAAGCTTTGAGATCTCGGAGCGGATAGACGGATAGACGACACGTTCACCCAGCTTGCGATACGTCAGGCCACCCGTGGCGCGTGGGTCGCGATTGACTGTGTGCTCGCACAGGCCGAGAAGGCGCGCAGCTTCATGCGTGCGTAGGGATCGCAGTGGCAAGCTAGCGTTCGGACCGATGTGTTCGGGTCTGTGCCATCGTTCGGAGCGCGGCCGAGTGGGGCGGCGTCGGCGGTCACGACGGCGGGGTAGTCGCGCTTAGGGCGTGGCGAACATTCAAGGATGTCTTTTTCGGCACCCCTAATTTAATGCTTGCGAGATGGCGGACGAAGCAGTGCGCGATAGCCGCCGCGCACAAGAGCACGCCCAGCCTTCACCAAGCGGATTGTTCGGGCACGAACGTCGTGGGTCTTCCAGCCACGCTCAGGGATGCGTTTTCCGCCAAACAACACTTCCGCGATAATGCGATATGATGCACCATCCGCGTACCCATCCAACGCTCGCAGCGCCAACGCCAGTCTTTCCCGCTGCTGCGCCGACAGCCGATGGTACGGAGGTCCCACCGGGCGACCATTAATGGCGCGCCAGAGCCGATGTGAGGCATAACCGCGAATTTCGTAGTCCGCATCGTACGGCAGTTCGGCGGAATAGAAAGCTCCTAGCTGCGGCGCCTGTTTCAGCCAAAGGTGATGCTGCACTCCCTGAATGCGCAATACGGCATGCCAACCATCCGAAGCCCGTTTGATACTGCCTGACGCAAGGTCAGCGAGCAGCAACGGCACGCCAACGACCTGCGAGGCAGACGTGCTACGTACTATTGGCACCACGCTCGGCAAAGCCTCGGGGGCCCAGAAGATGGTTTGCTCGAAGAAGGACCGCTGGGGGTCATGCGCGAAAGCAGACGCCCCATCTCCTTCGGAATTCGTCGCTCACGTTCCCGCTCCGCTTGCTAGCCTCGAGAGAAGCAATTCGGAAGTTCGGACTGCGCCTGAGCGATTCCCAAGCAAAATTTGCCCTGTCCCCTGCTTCCATCATGCGCTGATATGGTTCCGGTGAGCGCCAGTCGAGCTCCGACATGCAACTGATCCCCAATTAAATTGCAAGGCAATGTCTATAAAGCCAGCGGTTGCGAGGCAAGTCGCGAATGTCGCATCGCGTGATGCGTAGGAACGATCACCTTAAATAGAGAAGAAACCTATTCTCAATCGCGGATCTCAGACGACAAAGGCTTGCTATTCGGAGGCTCCGCCACGTAGCAAATGGCGGTAACCATGGTCTGCCATCCAATTTGCTCGCGCCAGGTGGGTATCGAATGCATGGCGGGCGCGCGCAGGTTCGTGATCTGGATCGATACGCAACACGATGCGAGCTACTTCTTTCCAGTCTGCCCCCTCAGCTGCGGCATCAAGGAGGCGCCAATAGGTCGCTAGATGCTGCTCATCGTAACTCGTAAGCACGGGATCATTCGGAGCCGAATCGGCGACGTCAGGATTGGCGATGGGCGGCTTCGGCATGTTCCTACCATTAACTTGTTGCTCAATGCTCTCAATTTCTGCAAGCATGGCCCTGCCAGCGCTGTAATGCTGCAAGTCTACCATAAGAATCGCAAAATGGCCTCATCAACGGCGTGCGCCTCGAAAGACCGTCCTACATCCCAACTCGTCTTCGGCTTGGGAGTTACATACTATAGGAGATAAACCTCCTAGTATGTAAAGACGCAACTTGCGCAGATGGACATGCGCAAGTTGGTAGGCCGGAATTTCTCCAAGCTGCGGAAGCGGAAGGGCTTCACGCAGGAGAAATTCGCCGAGGCCTCTGGCTTTACTCAGCAGTATATCAGCGGCCTGGAGAATGGCCGGCGCAATCCGACCGTAGTGACGTTGTTCGAACTCGCGAGCGCGTTAGGCGTCAGCCACGTCGCCCTCGTCCTGCCTGATGAAGAACTTTCCGAGCGCCCCAGAGCCCCGAAGTCAAATTCATAGACCCGCGTCAGATTTGGCTTCCGGTTCGGTGCCGTACCTGCGATCGAGGTGAGCCCTGGAGTAGATCAGGTGGACTTGACCGGGGATGCCGAAGTACGTCTGTGAGATCAGGAAACCTTTACTCGCGGATGGCCTTGAGTTAGCCGAGACCGGTTCTCGCTACGGCCATCTCAAAGGCGACACGCAACCAGCGTCGTGCAGACGCCGGTCGGCTGGCGAACGCAGCTGCGAGGTCACCTGCTGGCAGACGTGGTGCGGCATCGCCGTCATGATCTGCCCAGACTCGATCAAGAGCGTGGGCACGTGTTGAATTTGCCAACGACGAAATGGATGCTGGGTTGGGCCAGCGAATTCGCGCCATGTCAGGTGGAAAGGCGAGCAGCTGATGGTGGTGCCGATTCCGACGATCTCGCCCGGGTATTGAACGAACCCGCTCCGCGGGAGGGCGTGGCGAGGCCATTTATCTGAGAGGCATCTGTTTGAGAGGATTGGACCGCAAGTCCGTTCCTCTTAATACAGGAGTGCCTTATGGCCACGATGAGTTCGAGCCCGCTGCGCCGCCGCATGATCGAAGATATGACGCTGCGCAACTTATCACCGTCGACGCAGCAATCCTATGTCTACGCGGTTGCGAACTTTAGCCGACACTTCGGCCGATCACCTGACAAGCTCGGCCTTGAGCAGGTGCGCGCGTACCAACTGCACCTGATCGGGTTGAAGCGGTCGTGGACCCACATCAACCAGGTGACGTGCGCGTTGCGCTTTTTCTATGCGGTGACGCTCGGGCGCAAGGAGGCGATTGAGAACATTATTTCGGCCCGCGAGCCGATCAAGCAACCGCTGGTGCTGAGTGCGGAGGAAGTCGCCCGTTTCCTGGAGGCTGTACCGGCCCTGCGCGACCGCATTGCGCTGGTGACGGCCTACGCTGCCGGGCTACGGGTCGGCGAGGTCAGCCGCCTGACGCCCAGCGCGATCGACACCAAGCGCATGCTGATCCTGATCACGGCCGGCAAGGGCGGCAAGGGCGGCAAGGGCGGCAAGGGCGGCAAGGGCGGCAAGGGCGGCAAGGGCGGCAAGGGCGGCAAGGGCGGCAAGGGCGGCAAGGATCGCTACGTGATGCTGTCGCCGCGGCTGCTCAGCATCCTGCGATCCTATTGGTGTCTGGCCAAACCGCGCCACTGGCTGTTTCCGGGGCGCAATCCGGACGATCCGGTGAGCGTCGCCACGCTGCAGGAGGCTTGCCGCAAAGCTCGGCAACATGCCGGCCTCGATAAGCGGGTGACGGTACATGTTCTGCGGCACAGCTTTGCTACTCACCTTTACGAGCGCGGTACTGATATCCGGCTCATCCAAGTCCTTCTTGGGCATGCGCGACTGTCATCGACGGAGCGCTACACGCAAGTCGCAACCAATCTGATCGCACGGGCCAGAAGTCCGCTCGACGATCTCGACGCACGATTGAGATCTCGGCCCGAGTAAGCGCCCGGCGCACGTCCGGCGTACGAGGTGGCGGACATCTTCCGCCAGCACGGCAACGCGTTCCGCGTCGCCCACGCCGGGCACCTGAGCCGGTCCCAGCTGCGCGTGATGGGGGCCATCGAAGCGTGCCGGACTGCCGCACTCGGTGGTCACGTCGAGTGCTGTGTCGACTGCCGGCACCAGCGGATCTCCTACAATAGCTGCCGCGACCGTCATTGCCCGAAGTGCCAGAGCACGGCAGCCCGCGAGTGGCTCAGCGCCCGCGCTGCCGACCTGTTGCCGGTCGAGTACTTCCATGTGGTGTTCACGCTGCCGGCGCCGGCGGCGGCGATCGCCTATCACAACAAGGCGACCGTCTACGCGATGCTGTTCGAGGCAGCGGCTGAGACTTTGAAGACGATTGCGGCCGACAAGCGGTACCTCGGCGCTGAGATCGGTGCGATCATGGTGCCGCACACCTGGGGCCAGACGCTGACCCATCACCCGCACGTCCACTGCATCGTGCCGGGCGGCGGGCTGTCGGCGCACGGCGATCGCTGGATCGCCTGCCGACCGGGCTTCTTTCTGCCGGTGCGCGTGCTGTCGCGTCTCTACCGCCGGCTGTTCCTGGAGAAGCTGAGGGCTGCTTATCGTGCCGACAAGCTGCGTTTCTTCGGCAATCTGAAGCACCTCAGCGATCATTCAGCGTTCGATGCAGTCCTTACGTCGCTGCGCCGCATCGAATGGCTGGTCTACGCCAAGCGACCTTTCGCCGGCCCCAAGCAGGTTCTCGCCTATTTGGCTCGCTACACGCACCGCGTTGCCATCTCCAATCACCGGCTTCTCGCAGTCGATAATGACGGCGCCACCTTCTCTTGGCGCGACTATCGCGACGGAGCACGGATGAAGTCGATGACGCTCGCGGCCGACGAGTTCATACGCCGGTTCTTGTTGCACGTCCTGCCCGATGGTTTCCAGCGCATCCGCCACTATGGATTTCTCGCTAACGGGCATCGCCGTGCCAAGCTCATGCTGATCCGTCGCTTGCTTGCGGCAACGCCGCCTTCGATTGCTGATCAGGCGCCCGACCAGCAGCCTGCGTGCGCAGTCGCAGACACATCCGAACGACCACCATGCCCCTGTTGCGGAAGCCGCATGGTCGTTATCGAGATCCTTCCCGGAGCTCGTCGGGGTAATCGTAGGCCGGACACCTCATGAACCCAATCGCGCACGATAGTTCTCGCCGATGTCACTGCTACCACCGCTGTGGCCGACAGCGGGTCGGTGCTCGCCCAGCCATGCTGCAATCGCCGTTGCAAGCACGATTCCGCTGTTATTACACAGCGAGCCGGCCGCGACGACCCGACTGCGCACCACTCTGTCCATTTACCCATCCCCAACTGATCGCGGATCGCGCACGCCTGCGGCGCCCTCAATCCCCATAACCGCTTGAGCTCCCGGCCCGCGGCTTCGTTCAACCCGGCTTGAGCTGCGTCGCGCTCGTGCCTGGGTCGCGCATCCTCAAGCGCGACCCAGCTCAACCCTAAAGATTCCGATTTGATCTCGCCCAGGATTCCGAGATGATCTCGCCCACCGTTACCGATTTGATCTCGCCCCGGGGCGGGAGGCGTTCTGGCTGTCTAGTTTCTGGCATCGGCGAAGCCGCGGGGTCAATCTTGAATCGCGGCGTGAAGGGCCGATTTTCTGCTCCTGTTCGTGCTGTGGGCATGTGGGCAACGCCCTTCGCGTTGTCTAAGCGTGGCGGCATGTCCACAGCGCCACTTGCTCAGGCCTTTCGGCTGGGTTTCGGGTTCGCCGCATGCTCTCGCCATTCAGACCGACCTAGTGGGCGTTATGGACCAGGCGGTCGAGGACGGCGTCGGCTAGGTGGGGGTCGCCGATCAGCGTGCCATTGGTCGACGGGGAGCTGGCTGGTGACGATGGTAGAGCGGCGGCCGCAGCGATCCTCGAGGATCTTCAGGAGGTCGTGGCGGCCTCCTGCGTCGAGCGGCTCAAGGCCCCAGTTCGTCGAGGATGAGGAGATCGACACGGCCTAGCGCACGCAGCAGACAGGGATGGCGGCCGTCGCCGCGCGCCAAAGCGAGATCGATGAACAGCCGCGGGAAGCGCTTAAAGGATGGAGCGATTGTCGCGGCAGGGCTTGTTGCCGAGCGCCGAGGCGAGCCAGCTTTTGCCGAGGCCGGGGAGCAGGCAAGTGCCTAGCTTCTAAGCGGTCGGCCTTTACAACAATGCGTGCGAAGCGTGGAGAGCAGTCGAAAACGGCGAACTGCAACTAGGCCCGGCGTCATCTCAGCTTGTTGGCATACTGACCACGAGCCGCCCACCCTGGCAAAAAAGCCTCCGGATTCATTGAACTGGTACACTAAGGCACCGGTGCTCTCAAAGCTCGGCAATCCTGCGAAGCCCACCCTAGTCTAGCCGAATCGGCCAATGGCTAGCGACAGACTTTGCGCGTGCGAGGCCTTTTCATATGGCTCCGAGTTCGCTCGCGCTCACGGTCGGAGTCAATGCGTGAGACGATCGGCCATACGGCCATACTGGCAGTCGGTTACTTGAACGGCGGCAACGACGACAACGTTTCCCACACGACAGCGGTCAGCAGGATGAGACCGCATGCGAGCCACCACCGAGGCTCGATATGAACCTGACGGATGGAATCGCCTCCCCCTACAGCAGAAAGCATCGAACTCTGCTGCAGGGCAGACGTCTGCCACTGCAGGCAAATCTAGCCGTGCTGATAGCCAACGAATACGCGCGCCGGCTAAATCCGGCAAAGTTCGTCAGCGCATGCCGTGATGATCATCGGGACCAGCAAGGACAGGATTGTCGCAAGTCTCCGATTAATCCGCGCATGAAGCAAATGCGGACAGAGATGAGGCATAAGCGCTTGAGATTAGCTTGTAACAACAGCAGGTTTTTTGCTCGAGAGATTCGCGCTGGTCGATCTGCAAAACCCCACGCATCTTGCGGATCAGCCCTTGTTGTTCGAATCGAATTAGCGTCTCCGTAACCCCCGCCCGGCGCAATCCCAAGACGGAAGAAAGATAGTCGTGAGTAACTGGCAGCACGCAAGCGTCAACAGCGTCACTCGCTAGACAGAGCCAGCTCGCAAGCCGCTGCTCGCGATTGTGCCGAACTCCACACAGGCCTGTCTGGACGCACTGAAAGGTCAGCGCCTGAAGGTACTCAAAGAGACGCTCTCGGATGTCCGGCCTCTCCTTCATCAGCCGGCGCAAATTCTCAACCCGAATCCGGTACGCGTTTCCAGGAAAGAGCACCACAGATTGATGGGGCGAAATATGTCCACCCCACAAGAACGAAGTGCCGACGGCACCCCTATAACCTATGACGGCCGTTTCAAGCATGCTTCCCGCCGCGACGACCCTTAACGAGACGAGACCCGATTCCATGAAATAGACGTGTTCGACCGGTCTTCTCGGCTCCTGCAGAACCATACGTTCTTTCAGGACGATCGGCTCAAGGCTCCCCCCTATTGCGGCAAGATCCTCCACAGAAAGTCTCGCCAGAATCGCATTTTTGACCGAAGCCTGCTTCCTGGAACTTACCGCTAGAGGTCCGTGGAGGATCGGCTGCGTGGCGGGCCCCCGCTCGAGAGCTCTATCTCCAGAACAGTCACGCAGTTGAAGGACGGTGGTCACGTGATCGGTCACTGTCCCTCTCCTAGCATGTGGCTTCGATACCGCCCGCTCGCTGACAAGAAAATTGGTCACGGCTTTTAGCACCCGCCCTCATTCAAATTGATGCAATAAGCGCCGTGCCAACGCTTAAATTTTGCGCCAAGGGCCCACTCTGCAACGGATTTCAACCATCCAGTCAATCGGCCTAAAAGCAGGCAGAACGGCAAATCGAAGCTGATCTGCACCGCCTTTACGGCGTTGAGTTCCATTTAGCCGTCTCTACGTTAGCCGGCCAGAATGAGCGATGGCGCAGCCATTGAATAACGGCCGATGAAACCGGCAAAGTCGGCCTGGCTCCGCTCGTCGTCCTGCCAATTTGGCTGTGCGACCCCGCGGCCGGGTGTGGGAAGACGAACATATATGCAAATGGCGGATACTTCTGCTGCGGAGATGCGTCGCCTTCCCTGCGAAATCGGCAGTCATACGCACTTGGATAACGACCTAGTCAGCCTTGTTCTTGAAAGCCCCAAGCAAAGGCTGGCATGAGGCTTTTTCGTTCCCCGCGGTGGGAGGCGTTCTTGCGATCAGACGCGGGCCAGTTGTCGATGCGACGCAAGTAAGTAAAGCTCTGGACTTGAGAGTTTCTCACCAGCATACGGCGAAATGCGCAACGCACGTCGCTACCGCAAATGTGGATAAGGCCCCTGGCGGGCATGCCAGGGGCTCCTTGCAGGCGAAACTTTGAATCTATGAAGCCGTGTGCTCTTCGTTTGTTCGCAGATACTCAGAAGTTACGTTGAACGAGGAGCTGGAACGCCAGGCTGCTTTGATCCTTCAGCTGATAAGCAGCAGCCGGCTTTCCGATAGCCGATTGCTGCGGCAGCACCACAGTGCTTCCGCTCGCGTATTTTTGGTCAAGCCTGCTGTAATCGAGTTCGGCCATAAAAGTTAGATTCTTGACCGGGGTCCACGAGGTTTTCGTACCGACAACCGCATAGTTAAAGTCGGGGTTACAGCCGGCAATCCCGCTCGAAAGTGCGAGGGCCCCGACGAATGCCCGCAGATATAGCTCTTGGCCGTACTGTTATAGCGAACGGCGCCAAATCCACCGAAGATACTACTTGCCCAGCGAGAATCCCAGTTGTGGTTATAGGCACCATTGAAGCCGAAGGTCGTAGTCAGCTGCTGGCCAGCGCCTGCAACGAACACTGAATCCGAAAGACCAGCAAGTCCGACGCTCTGGTACGCACCCGCCAAGCTCGTGCCTCCGTACCTTGCGTAAGTGGCTGGTAGATAGTCATTGAAGGTGTAACGGCTTGCACCATTCGCATACACGCCCGACAGGTTAATCGAGTCACCGGGACCGGTAGGGATGTTCTTGATCGAAAGGCAAAGTTGACCAGCCCAGCCCCACTTGTCGTCCGGATGGCCTGTGAACTCAGTCGCACCATAGTAAGCGGCGTGGTTATCATGCGCAGCCAGCGACGCTTGAAAGAGGCCCCAAGCCTGGTCGATGCGAAGCATGGCGATGAAGTCTGGAGCTGCTGTACCAGCGATGTCATTGCCACCATACGCGCCAGTCGCCAGACCTGCAGGCGTCGCTGCGCTCACGTTCCAGATGGTTTGATGTATCATGTTGGACTTGATCCTGGGCCGAGAAGGAGGCTGTGATGCCTGGACCGAAGTCAGCGGTGTACGTGAACTGGTTTACCGGATCCCAAGCGCTGCTGCCCGGTAGTTCAACGAAGTTCCCGGGATACTCGCCCCAGGGCAGCGAGAACTGCGATTGTGCCTTGCCAAATGTGAAGCCAGCAAACTGGATGAAAGCGTACATGAACTGCAATGTACCGCCAGCGACAGCGCCTCCTGGAGCGCCCAGGTAAATGGTCGAGCCGTCTCCTGCTCCGCTGTAGCTCCCCGAAGTCCAGGTGAACCAAGCTTCTGCGTAGGTCCCACCAAGCCGTAGTCGGTTGCCGTGCGCGTATCAACGCTCAGAGCCTGACGAGCACGCCACGTGTAGGCATTGCTGAACCGGTTTGTTGCACCACCCACGCCAAAGTCCGGGTTGAGGCTCATACTGTTACTATTCACTTGCAGCAAAGCACGAGTGTAACCGCCCAGCTTGAGACAAGTGTCAGTTCCCGGAACGTAATAAAATCCCGCTCCGTAAAGCGCGCAGGTCTTCACGTACTCTACAGCCTTCGCCTTGACCGGAAGATCGGCGGCGTGAGCTCCGGCTAGCCCTTCCGCACTCGATTACCGCGAGCCTTGATGGCTCGTTCCGAAAATCCGGCACTCTCCAGCACTCCAAGCGATCTGATTCGAAGTCACCGCAACGCTGCCCGGAGTGCTTCGATGTCTGCGCTCCTGCCGGAGTGGCAGTTCGCGAATTAATCCATCGACGCGACATCATCAGGCCCAACCTTTTCGCCTTTGCGGCACCTCCGGCCCTTCCGCGCCATCTTATTCATCCAGAATAGTCTACCCTAGCTCACGCCGGTGGCCTTCTCGATGCCCCACGTTGCTTGCGGTAGGCTTGGTCAGTCGCGGATGCCACTGCGCTCCAACTTCGCGAGACCCGCTGGCCAGTCCCTGAAGTGAATCCGTTACGGCGATCCTTGTCATCTCTCGCGCCTAGCCGTTCCGGCTTCCAGATGTCGCGTCAATGCTCCCAGCTCCGCGTGATCTTGGTATCGGATCTGGATCGGCGTGCTTAATCCTGCTTGGTTGAGCTATTGCGTTCGCTGGCACCGCTGTTTTCGGTTGAATACCGACGATGACGTTGCTGAAGCCACATCGACGGAGCGCTGGTCAAAGCGTTCTGTCCGACTTGCCGAAGGACTTCAGCGGATGTCTCGCCTTGAGTGGCGGCTTCTAGAATTTTGGAAGCGACATGTCGTTCGGGTGCCGGTCTCGTGAGGGGGCAACTCCTTGCAAACCTCATCTAGAACGCGACGGAGACGAGCAGTCGTTTCGGAGTCGAGCATAGAAGGTCTCCTCCAATGAAGCGGCGCAATGACTACACTGCGAACGCGAGTTTCACGACATAAATATCATCACTGGCCGGCGTTACGGGCGTCGAATTGGCTTTCTGACCTGCTTTACTTACGGTTGCGCGATCATACAATAAACGGCGCCAGGTGTCATCAATCTGGTAGTCTTTGGCGAGATTGCCGATACATTCGGACAAATCGTTCGACCGTGCGATTGGTTTTCTCGGCGCCAAGCGGGACCTCGCGACTGAAGAAATGCGCTCAGATATCCGCTTGCGGCCCCTCTTCAATGATCGGCGAGTTGTTCGACGTCGGGAGCCCGACGTAGGTCCGTCGATCACGCAGATGGCCCGCGTGCGATCTGGTTCACAGACCGAGTAGATGTCTGCGCAATCAGCACGCCCAGCTCGCGCTCGGGAGCACCTGTCGAGTTATCATCACCAAAGGACATCGGACCGGCGCCATCACCCGGATCCGCGTAATGAAGTCCAGCAACTCCCACCCCAGGCGCAAAATCACATGTTCGCAGCACGGGGCGAGTGTACGTTGACGGTATCCCTCCCAAAGATCGGCTCGGTCGACACTCTGATGGCGAGCGCTCAGCTTCGAGGTGCTAACAGCTCCGTCACAGCGTCTTCAGATACTCAAGAAGGGCCCGTCGTTCGGCATCAGTCAATTCTGGACCGATGACCCCCGGCGGCAGCTTCGTTATGTCGGTTTCTTTGCCCTCGAACGAATGCCCGCGATTGCTGTTGCCAAGCAGCGATACGTTGAAGTCGGTCAGGCCGGCGGCGCAAGCGTCGTTCGCTCGCAGTTTCGTAACAAGTCCGACGTTGACTGGATCGAACGTCCGGCTGCCAACGCAGAAAGAACTCGGCCGCCGGCCCTGCGGCAATAACATGTCTTTCAGCGTCGGCACGGACCCGTTGTGCAGATACGGAGCTGTTGCCCAGACACCATCCAACGGGCGCGCCCGGTACTGAGGTTCAAGAGCGAGGACATCTTCGTCCTTGCCGCTACGGCTCGCCCGCGCTCCAACATAGACTCGCGGGTTCTGACAGTTTTTTCTCGGCCCCCACATCTGCTGCTTGGCTTGTTCGGAGGAATCGTTCGCAATGTTCCATTGATCAATCGTCTTGCCCACCACGTCCATCAGCGCAAGCACGAACAAGGGATTGGCAGCTCGATCGGCTGGAAGGCCGCAGCCCCAGGCTCTGTTCAGATCCTCGATCGGATTGAGACCGACCGAGCCGGGTAAGTGAACGCGCCGCGTCGTCAGCACGTTGGATTGTTGACGATCAGTGCCGATCACGTTCACCGGTAGCTGAACCACATTGAAATAATGGCGTCCGCCGATCTCCACCCAATTCTTCTCGCCCTTGGCCGATCGATCCGGGTTCTCCGGCTTCCAGAATGACTCTTCCGGCCACTTGGCGTCAAACGCGGGGTCATTGACCGGTCCTCGGTGGCATTCAAAGCAGTGCGAGCGATAAAGATCGCGACCTTTCTCAACGAGTTTTTCGTCTATGGCCCAGGCCGGGTCGCCTTGAAACCTGTCCTGCGCGTCCTTCCAACGGGGCGCCACAAGCCCGCTGAATTTCCTGCCGCTTGCCTCCGTCGACGAAAAGGGATCGGTACCGCGCAAAAGCTCCTCGAAACGTGCAATGTCCGATAGATGGATGGATGATTTGAAAAGCGGCCGTCCGGTCGCCGGCGCCTTCATGTTGATTTTCGCACTGACGCCGAGCGCCTCGCCGGAATTGCGAACAAGCTCGTTGAGAACAGAGGCGTCATACTGCGCCCAAAGGAAGTACGGCGTGTCCCAGATTGGCGGAAAACTCACAGGCGCGTCATTGCGCGCGAAGTTGCCCTTCAGAAGCGGATCTGGGAGCTCTCCGGTCACAGGGTCCAGAAAGTTGGTATAGAAGATCTGGTTGCCAATCCGGTTCAAGGCATCAAGCCGACCGAATCCCTCGTCGAGATTCGTCACGCCCTGCCCCGACAGAAGATTGTCGCTTGCGATCTTCTGCTTCTCGATCTTTCGAAGTGCGAGCTCCAGATCACGTCGAAGCTTCTTGCGGTCGATGCTTCGACCTTCAATGCTTTCCAGCCGGTCGGCGAAACGTTCGAAACGCCATGGCAATTTTAGCGTATAGCCCATCGACAGCCCAATGACTCGTTCAACCTCACCGAGATTGACCATTGCCGGCCCACCATCGTAGCGGATGCTAACATTCTTGTACTCGAGATGACCGGTATGACAGGCGGCGCAGGTTAGTCCGATCTGATCTTCGTAGAATGCTCCCGTCGTCGGATCGATGCCTCCCTTCAGGATTGCGAAGCCTACCGGCAAGCCATTTGGATTGTCTGGCGTACTTGGTGTCCAAGTGGAGCTCACGTCTTTCGACGCATCCTCGTGGTAGCCGTATGCAGGTGCGTTAGCGGCAAAGTCCTTCGAGCTCGGACTTGGAATGAAACCGAGGCGTCTCAGATACTCATCGTCCGTCAAGCTCGTGTAATGAGTGGACAACTCAGGACGTTCGAGAGCCAGGAACCATCGATAGGGGACAGGAATGGTCGCCGTGCCTTGAGACGTGTGGTGGAACCAGTAACGCTGCCGCGCACTCCAGTTCTGTGGCAGCCAGTATGCGCCATCGAGCTTCGATGGCGCCGGCAGCGTCGCCGGCAGCAGTTGGGCAACCAGATTTGCGCCATTCTTGATCTTGAGCGCCGTATCGCGAAGCTTCTGCGGCGCGAAATACGCCGTGATGCCTACTGACGCCGCCGCGACAAACACAATTACGAACACGATTGCAAACAAGAGACCGACGATATGAGGCCACCGCCTTAAGCGGCCACCTACCCAAGAGCTGAACGAACGTGCCCCCATAGCAACCCTCCTCGATCTCAAATGGCGTCCTCTGCTGCGCGATCGCGCTGGCCGACGATGGCCCGTACTACTTGTTCAGCAATTGGCTATTGATGAAGCTCACCACGTCAGCGGTCTCGGCTGCCGCGCGTCGCGTGATGGTCGCGGCCGCTGGGCCACCATGCAGGAATGAGGGGAACCAACCAAAATTGCGAACATTCCAGTCTTCTTTCGGTAGAACGGCTCGGTTCACGCCAGGCACCGTGAAGCCTTGCACTTTCCTTTTGAGTGGCTGCGCCGTTTCGGTGTGACAGCTCACGCAGTCCGTATTGAAGAAATGGCTCTTCTTCGGATCCGCAATGACATTGACGATCTCGAGAACGCGGCTATTGGGGACGTTGGCATCGATGAAATCGGCTGTTGAAACGCCCTTACGATCCGCGGACGGCAGAGGAGGATTCTGCAGCGCAGCGTGGCGACAAGTCACTGGATTTTCATTATTCGTGACAGGCCGCGGGACGACGTGCGTCTCGCCGACAATGCTGAACATCTGTGCGGCATGGGCACCATCGAGCGTCGGGCCAGGCACCGGTATTAGGCCGGCCTTGGGGACCCTCAGCATCGAGACGAACACCCAGGGTTCGGGCGGTGAAATCCCCATCACAGCCATGGTATTGAGACGCTGCGGCGAGAGATGCTTTTCCAAGAAAGCTTTGACTGCATCACGAAATGGCTTTGCGGAGGCACCGAGCAGTCCCGGGTGCACATTCATGTCGCCGGCAGTCGAGACCTTGGCATTGCCGAATTTTCCCGCGGCGAGTTGATCACGCATAGACGCAACGTCCCGCACGATCGCCTTGAAGGCTTCGTCATCAGGTTTGAAGCGCGGGAACGGCGCGCAACCATCAAGAGGTGGATCGGATACCAAGTTGAAACTGAAGATAAGGTGACCGGCAGTGTCATGGACCTTGAACCCTTGGGGTCCATTGGTCACCGGCTGAATGATCAGGCGGATTTGCGGCTGGCGGCCAAACTGGGCGATGACATCAGCAGATAATCCCGGTGCTCCCGGGTCGATCCGGATGCCTGCAACGAACCAGGCATCGATCTTCTTCACGGCGTCAGGCAGCTGAATGCGGCGCGCGCCCGAGTCCGGCACGCCTTCGCGTTCTGGATGTTCGGCGTTAGCGATGAAGCGTGCGAAATCCTCGTCGGACAACAGCCGCTGCGGAGCTCCAGTGGGACCGGCGAGATCGGACACCGCAATCAGCCCAGCGAGGTCTGCTGGTGTCTTGGGTGGAGGAAACAGGATAGACACGTCGTTGGCCGAAAGCGGCTTTAATGGCGTCTGGGCAATGGCCGTTCCTGTTCCGAAAGCAACGGCGAATATCAGCCCCGCTGCGGACAGTTTTGTAAACAGCCGACCAAGCTTCGACCGGCGCATTTTACTGTTTGCCATCGTCGGCAATTCCCATGTCAGATTGGAGAAACGAAAACCTATGTAGAAAAGCCGCCTTCAGCCACATCATCTCCGCACGCGGCGTGCCGCCTAGGTGGATCGGGGTGTTCACTCGCTGCCGTAGAGTTTGCTCTGCAATGCTTTGAGTTGCGTCGGATGTAACGCCTCTTCAATGCAGCCGAGAAACATCTGGCTTCTTGC
Source organism: Bradyrhizobium sp. USDA 4502 (assembly GCF_054063355.1). Taxonomy (NCBI): domain Bacteria; kingdom Pseudomonadati; phylum Pseudomonadota; class Alphaproteobacteria; order Hyphomicrobiales; family Nitrobacteraceae; genus Bradyrhizobium; species Bradyrhizobium sp. USDA 4502. Next base: position 190,136 of record NZ_JBSSGF010000001.1, on the reverse strand, counting down.
ATTGACACGCTCTCTTGCGGCCGGGCCGTGCTCCATGTCCGTTTGCAACGCGCGCACGGCGATCCAGTCCATCGAACGATCCTTAAGAAGCTCGAGCAGCGTTCGGTTCTGATAGGGATGAAGCCGAAAGTGAGCGAAAGCCACCTTGGCTGAAATCTTCGCGTCACGCAGGGCGTCGGGAAGTGCCAGAAGATCAAGTCCCGCCAGCTCTTCGATCTGTTGCATTTGATTTTGCGCTTCCTGATATTGCTCGCGCCCGACCAGTTGATACATTCCTCGTGGACGAAACAGCCAACCGTCATCCGTTCCGACCTTGTTTCCGAATGGGTTGCCCTCATAACCAAGAACGAAGTTGGCCAAATCCTTGGGATGATTAAGCAATGCGTCCATGCCGACGGACGCTTTGTTCGCGGCCGCGAGGTCCGCGTTGTTCTTGACTATTCGCTTCTGCCATTTGGCCGGCAGCTGCGAGACCGCGCTATAAGAGAAGTCTTCGCTGCTGCGGGTAAAATCGGCGCTGTCGTAGGAGATTGCGCCCAGGATATAGGCCAAGATCCGCGGATCGGTCTCCTCGATACGGTCCCATTCCTCGAGCAAGGCTTTGACTTGCTCGGCCTGGAACTAAGCCATATAGCTCTTTCGATATGGCGGCACAGGTGCAGGAGGCGGCGAATGGTCCTCGATCGACTGCGCCAGCTGTTGCTCGTACGTAGCGACTTTATCCTGGTATTTCTGATAGCCACGCTCCTGCAACCACTTCGTCTCATAACAGGCAAGTAGCGGCTGCGGCCTGATCTTTGGAGCGGGCCTGTATTCCCTGCTCAATTCATCGGCGTAAGCAGCCTGGGCAAGCTTGGCATCCCTCAGCGTTTCAAAGGCGGACGCCACAGATCCGTTCAAGAGATGGAACAACTTTACTTGCAGGCAATCAGCATTGCTCTGCTTGTTGCGGGATTGATCGAAATCGTCCTTCGGCACACAATCCCAGAAGCGGCCACTGCTCAGCGAGATGATATCTTCGGTTCTCTGAGATAGCGTCCAGCCAAGCGGCAGGTTGTAAAACCTGCCTGTTATGTCGATCCGTCCGAACGTTGGAAAGCGCTGCACGCTGGAAGTGAGGTCGTTCTCCGGGCGACGATCGATATTGGTCGCATGATTGAGCGCGACATAGGTTCGAGAGCTTCGCGTGCTCAAGAGCGCCCGCACCGGCTCCATGAGCTCACCGAACATGAAGGAGCCGTGGTCTCCGAATTGACCGCTCACCAGCGACAGCAGATAGATCCTAAACTTCGGCGCATCGGACGTGCCCCTGATACTGTTGAGCCGCTCAATCAGATCGAGCGCCGTCTCTATTCCGGAATTCTCGACATATCCGCCGTCCACCAGGCGCGCCTGCGAATTGGCGGTCATGCAATCATTCTTCAAAGAGACCGTCGCGGCCGGCGTCACCCACGGAAACCGCGCGCTCGTAAAGGCCGCAGCGCTAAGCGGAATTCGCAACGAGTGGCTTTTGACGGTTTGATCGGCTCCGCTGCCTGTGCGATCAACGCTCGAGAGAATACAAAGGTCCTTGTCTTTCGCGTGTAGCGGGTCGATATCGAAGGGCGAGATAACAACGCGTTTGCCGCTCCCGGCATCTGTCGTGTTCAACAACAGCGCCGGCATATTGTTGGAAGCTGTCCAATGTGACTGAAAGTCGGCTTTTAGCAGATTGGATTGATCACCGGCGCCCTTCTGGGCCTTGAGCATTCTGTCTGCAGCATTCTCCAGCGTGTATTCCAGAAAACGCGCGCGATCGAAACTGGGAATAGCGACTGGAGAAAACAGCTGGGTGAAATCGGTAAACAGAAAGCCGGCGACCAAGGGCGAAAGAAAATCCGTCTCCAAGACGCTTGCAACGCGCTGTTCGACCGGCCCAGAGGCATCGATATCCTCGGCCCGGCCGACGCCGGCCAGGAAGTCCGCGATCTTCGGGCATGTCTTTGCGTCGGGAGCGATCGTATCAAGTGGCGCATTGTCGGTATGAAGCGCAGCCGCGAAAACTGCCGAACCGACGCTCCCCCCGGAAACCCCGCTTATCGCAAACAGATGCTGCCGAAATGCCGGACAGAGATCCTGCATCCTGGCCAAAAAGCGCGCCGCATTGTTAGCTGCGTAGATACCGCCGCCCTGGGCGGCCACAATGAATACGGGATATTCTCCGAGCCTCTTGGCCTCGGCAACACGCGGTTTTTGCAGAAGCCACTCACGAAATGCTTCAACTGCAGCAAAGCGCTTTTCTTCCGGTTGGGTAGTTGATTCCTTCGAGGCGCGCAGGCCGTGACCATCGCCTCCGAGCAAGGAGGCAACCAGGAATAAACCTCCAAACACAACTGGTATGAATGGGAAACTGAACCTGATCGTCAGCAGCGCAAAGTGAGTGGTGAGAGCGACCACGCACATCGTAAAGAGCGCGATCACGCCGAACGATCCGACGAATTGCGCAAGCCGGTCCGGGAGCACAACGAACCCGGTCGTCAACAGGGCGATGACGACGATCGTGAGCGCGAGAAATCTGTATCGTGTGAAATAAGCAATGTTCGCCCGACTCGCGAGCGCAGTCGAACGACCTTTCGATCCCAACCGCCAAGCAAAGACGACAAACGAGGCGAGCAGGATCAACATCGCGAACGCGAGGATAACAAGCATGTTCCGCTCGAAGGCGAGCGCCTGGTCCTGAATGCGGAAGATGCTTCCGACTTCCTCGACCTCACCGACCTTTTCAGCCGGCCGTGAGGCGAGTTGACCTGCCATCGCGGCGGCTATCGGCAGCGCTCCGAGCACAACGGGAGCAGCTTTTATATAGAAGGCTAGGCGACCCGTGGCCGGGGGGATGTGAGGCAGGGTTGCCGCGGTAAGCTGAAAAGCGGCTGCCCAAATCGTTAGCGCAATCACCCCAAGGGCGACAAATTCCTTGAGCGTAATCAACCCGATGTCGTCAGCTGCTATCCGGTAGAGCTCCTGAATCTGATCTGGCAGGTACAGCAAAATTGAAATGACCACCGAGAGAACGGCAATCCACCGGAGGTTGCGCAACAATGTAAACAGCTGCTCGCGCACAGTCATCGCGTCAATTTCCTACTGTCTATCGGAGATCGTCCTGAGCGAGTGAAGTAGCCCAGGATTTTACGAACTCGCTCGTCGAAGGCATTGCGCCGCAGATTGCGAGAGGCTTGCCGTCAAGCCGACGAGCAACACCTATCGAGCACCGCGCTAGAAATTGAGAACTTAACCTACAGTAGTGGCGCGATTTATCGAATATTCTGTTGAACGGTCAAGAGATTTTCGTTGCAGACAGCCAAGAACACGACATCGATGTTTCCCGCTTCAATCTGTCGACTTGGCGCACTTTTTCTTCGCTCGTTCGCGCAGAACGCAAAAATCCACACCATCGACCACTCTCCCTCCAAGTTGTTGTCGACCGACATTGGTGCGTTATTGATCAGACGAGACGCATATGAGTGCGTCGCGCAGCCTCTGGCCATAAGATGTCTTCCTCGAACGCTCATGGCGATTGACGATTCGCTCGAGATCAGCAGCTTCTTGAATCTGTCCTTCGAGGTGCGATAAGTGAAACCCGTCGCGCGGCGCGCCGGCCGGAAGTGCTCAATCGCGATCCGAGCGTCAATGACGGGAACGGGTAGCGGCGGGACCATGCACTGGTCTCGATCGATCAGTTCCCGATACTTGCGATTTGTGTCGGTTGCATGAATGCATATGAGTGAGGACCTGGCGCTGGTCGCGATCACCTCGCTCTTGATAAAAAGTAACCTGACCTCTGCGCTCACGCGCGCTTGACCATTGCTCCGAAGAAGGTGCGGACGCCGCAATGCGACGCGCTCACCGGCAGTATCGTTCGAAGTCAGAAAAGCAGCCAGATATCGGACGCGGAAGTCCTGTCATCCACCTGCGTGGGGTGTTGCTTCGCTCAAAGAGCAAGGCTAGCTAGCTGTCTCGTCCAGCGTTGCGGAGCAATCAGTCATGCTGACCTCTTTTTCCCCAATTCCGGAGCTCTGAAACAGCTATGCGCTGAAACCGAATGGTTCATCGCCGGCAAGCAAGACCGGAGCCTCAGCTACATGAACGGCGAGGCTCTTTGCAGCGCAATGCGCAGGCTCTTGACGATCCCACGCACTTAAACATGACGACCGCGCACCGGGCTTGGCACTTTCGCCGGCCCAATCGATGGCTTGCAGCGGCATCCGCGATCGCCACGCCGACGGCACCGTCCCTCTAATTTGGCTATAATGACAGCATTTCCGGCGACGCAATTTGCGCCGGCACCCCTCTCGACGTACAGAACACAAGTCTCGACGTACACAACACAAGGTGCGAGCCGCGAGCGAGGAAAGTGCTGTCGATGATCGTGAGCTCGCGAAGCTTTGTACCTGTCGCCAACTGCTCATGGACGAAGTCGATCGCAGTTCGACCGTATGGCCGGCCTTCGATCATCGGGCAGCTTGGCCCTGAACCGACGCTTCGGAGTCTTGTTCTGAAATCGCTGGCCCGATTCACGGTAGACGCACCGTCAATTTGCGGTCCAGGCTTGGCCAAAGCTACCGACGATTTGGCCAATGCAGCCGACGGCGCTAATTATCGCACCGATTCTGATGAGGCTCTTGCGGCTCCGCAACGAAACCTGCCGAACATTGATCTGTTCGATCAACTTACCGATTTGCCCTCCGTCAAAGTGCAGACCGCTCTCGTCGTCCACGACCATAGAATCGGCCGCGCTCTTCTCAGCGACGACTTGGAGGTTATCGAGAATATCGGAATTGAGCGTCCGATAGACTTCAATCGCCAGGATCGCGAACCCGACGAATTCAATGGTTACACCGATCGCGGAAATCCAATTCCACATTTTCATTACATCTTCTTTGGTCCAACCCAAGAGCTCGAAAAGTATTGCATCGATCAGCTCGCATCTCGTTGGCACCCTTGCGCTTGAATTCTGGCGCGCGACGCATCAACTCGCTTGCCAACTGAGTCATCTCATACCTGCCCCTTACTTCCGCGCCCCGGGGCGCTGAACAGCTACCTTGGCGCCATGGGCGGATCGACCTGAAAAGGTATCATGCGCGCACTGGGGCAGCCTCATTGGTATCCATTTGAACAGCCCTGCCTTAGTCGCGCGGAGAGTCTCACGTCAGCTACTCCATCGAACCCATACTTCGCTAACTCAATGAACTCGTCCTTCTTGGGCTAAAGCCTTGACGAAATCTCCTTGTGCTCGGCACAATCAGATGCATGCACGATGCGAGATCGTCGCAGCTGCGGATCACTGCTCAAAATTTCCACGAGCGCTCGCTCCTCCGCGGGTTCTTTTATCTAACTCCCGGGATAGCAACAGCCGTGGCGATGAATCACGCAGTTAATAGTCGCCGTCAGCACACTGCGCCGCTACCGAAATACCAAGTTCGATTTCCACTCGTCCGTCCACAAGGCATTCACGTCCTTGTCGAAAGCTGAATGGATGAACGTGACGATATCCTTATAGCGTCGGCTAGTATGTGAGACATGGCCCTTATTCGAAAAGACATATGTATGCGCCGCGACCGCTGAGAGGAAGCGGTTCAAGTCGGCGCGCGGAGTGGAGTGTTCTTTTGGAAACCACAGATGGTGTGGCCATTTCAGATAGCCTGCAGACAGCGATCCCGGCGGCAGGGAGAGAAGCATTGTCCTCATAGTACTTGCGCTTATGTCGTCGGTCAAAAGCCAACTGGTCCCCCTATTGACGAGTTTGACCACGATCCCAGCATCGTTCGGCTCTTTGCTGTCCGACACATGATGCAGGGTGATTGTCGTATCGTTGCCGGGATAAAGCGTGAAGGTCTCAACTCCATCTCTTTCGACTACATTCTCTAGATTAATCCAAGGCGTTACGCCGTCGCGAACGAAGTGGCCGATTGAATCTGTCGATTTGTCGTTGTATCCCGCGCTCTTCAAGCGTTTTTGTAGATTGGCAATAACCCCATCGTCTGCCAAGTCTTGCATGGATTTGCCGACGATAATCTCATCAATGCGGAACCCAGCATCAATGAGAGCGTCAAGCCCACCGATATGGTCCTGATGCGAATGGGTGATGATCAATTTGATCTGCGGCTTCTCATTCCTGTAGTTCCGAACGAGAAACTTCCTCAATTGCTGGACGATGTCGCGGCTTCGTCCGGTATCGACTATGACGATGGATCCATCCTCCAGCTTAATCACGCCTGCATCACCATTTCCGTCCAGCTCGAGTATGGAAACGTCCGTGGAGCGCTCCCCTGCCCCCGCTCGCTGCACGATCTCAACATCGGGCTTTTTGCCAGGCTTCCCTGTCGGCATTCGGACAGAACTTGCAGCGAGCCGCAATCTCGCGTTAACGAGATTTTGAGCCTCGGCGCCGGCCGCGCTGAGCAACTCATCCAAAGCGCCATCACTTCCGTCTGTGATGAATACGGCCGGACCGAAGCTTGACACGAAGCGTCCTCCGAATTCCTCTCGCGGTATCTTCTTTGTATTTAGCTTTCCATGATCATCAAACCACTGGAAACAAATATGCGTATCGTTGCTCGACACCTTCACCTTGCGCGATTTACCAAATTCGTCAGCGTAGAGATGCAGTTGACGAGCCAAAGCCTGCAGCGGAGCAATCGATAAGGCTGCAGCTTGTTCGTTACGAACGAATAGCCTGCCGCCCAAAAGGCCTGCGGCTACATCCTCCCGATCCAATTCAGCCGCGCATTGCAAGTCCTGCAGAAGATCGTATTCAACCTGGCCGCTTGCCACATCAAGCGGATTAAATCGCTGGTAAGCTGCGATCCGAAGCGCCTTTGCGAAAGACTGACCGCCCTGGGTCCGGGTGGCGTAAAACGACCGCAAAATGCTCGGCCCTGAGGCGAGACCGACCTCGCTCTCAGCAGAAATTATTCGAGAAGGTTGAAGCGCCCGAGCGCGATCCAGAGCCATCAGTCTGTTGACGTTTGCAAGCATCGAAAGAGTTTCGGGCTGATCGATGTCATCCGGCAAAGCGATTTCCGTGCCGATATCAGACAACACTCGCGAAAGCTGCTCTCCCTCGGAAGCTGGAACATTGCCGCCCTTTGCAAACGTTATCCAGTCGCCACGATCGCGCGCCTTCAACGCGCGGCCTCGGGGCGCAAAATCCGCTGCCATCAGGCGGTCAACTGCGGCCCGCACTACAGGCAAATTCACTTTGGCGCCCGCCACGTCTGCACCGGACGATTGGCTTCCGAAGAAGCGCCACTCCAGCCCCTGCCTCACGTTCTCAATTCTATCGAGAGTCTCGTATGGATCTGGTGCCAATGCAACGATCGCCCTCATTACATCGAAGGCGCTGGAGACCCTCAGAACTCCCTCATTGCCCCTCCACTCCTGTGAGGCCTTGGCAACATCGTTGGCGTCGGTCCCTGCAATCGCCAAGCCCTGGACGTGGACCGCGTAGTCGTAGCGACCATCAAGCGGGGTGATCGCAATTCTAATTGGAGATCCCTCTTTGCCCTCATCGTCTTGCCCCGAGACAAAGACCCAGGGCGTTGGTCCTGAAATGGCGTCGACAAATGGCTTCTCTGCGACAAGCGGGCCCTTTTCGTACCGCTGAATTCGGACGTCACCACTGAACGCTGTAATCGGGTGACCACTGTTCGGTGCCGATCGCCCCTTGTCGATGCAATAGGCGGGCATGCTGAAGGTGGAACGTCCGTCGGTATTGGCCGTGCGGTTCAGCCCCAGGTGCCCCGACGGGAGGTCCCCGCCTCCGCCACCCCCAATCCAGTAGCTGCCGACCGGCAACCTCATTCGTTGCGGCAGGTCGTTGGCGGATGCTGACGTGGCTAAGATCGGCGACGCTACAAGGATGGACAGAAATACCGCAAGTGACCCGAAACGGGCCGTGATCCGACCGAACATATGGATTTCCTGAAATCGAGATAAAATGACAAATGGCTTAGAGTTTATGCTAGGTTGTGAGGCACGCAATAACTACTCTTGAAATGAATGCAATTGAGGGTACGCAGTTGCCCTCATCCGATACTGGATTGCCATGGCCCGCGGCTGTCTAACCAGTCAGTGTGGCAGCGGCACTCTCCCCTGTTCTTCTCTACAACGCGACAGCCGACCAAGGCTTCTGAACGCCCCAATTTAGAACGAGCCGGCCGGGTTAAGCCGAAGTGCAGCTTGACCATCTCATCATGTCGCTGAGGGAATGCGTGCTCTCTAATCCTGACAAACGACATAGCCGTGCGCATTCATTTCCGTGCAAGCCGAGAAAAACGACATCAGAAGCCAGTAGAGCTGAACGAAATATGGGTCCGCCGCGTGACCTGCCTTAACGCGCGCAAGAGCGGCTTCGACCGCACCTCGGCTGAGCGATGAGGTCACGATAAAGACCCGGCGGATTGCATCGGGAGCGGTTCGCGCACGTGCAAACTCCGTGGCGAGCTGACCTACGCTTCCGCGGAGGGTCCGCGGGATCTTGGTCGTTGCCCCGCCGTTGCTATAATTCTTTTCCCACCGGCGGATTTTTGCTCCCATCGCATCTGCCGGCAGGCTCATGCGCTGCAAATTCTTGATAGCTTGGCTGACCGAAATATGAAACGGACCGGCGCCCAGCGAAGGCGGCCCGTGCTTAGCATGATAAAAGGTGATGCGAGGTGGACTGCTCGAATTATTCAGCCCGATGAAGTCCGCCCATTCGTCGCCCAAATCGTCGCATACAAGAACTTCGTCTCCATCAGCGACACTTTTTTCGATAACTCCGAACGTTGAATCGGAATCAAACGTCGCATGTGCAGCCGTAAACTTTCCCTTCTCGTCGACAACGCCGCCGAGGAGGGCGTTCGCGCGCAAGTAACGTAGCAAAGCCACGCCACCGTCGCCGAACCCCTCATCCCTGAACAGAGTGCCGTCTATATACGCCAGCGAGGGCGAGTCGAACAATACGATGAAATAATCCTCCCGTTCAATGTAACGTCGAAGCGAGATTCGATCTGGATCTTCGCCCAGCGGACGATCCGAATCTTCAATCTCAACATCGGCGCCAAGAGGAAGGCGTAGGTCGCGCAGCGCAATCCGACTCTGATTGATCGCTATGGCACCGACCTTGCTGCTGGTAGCGCTATCGACCAGATCCAGCAGCTTACCTTGGCCGTCGACCTTTAGCACGCAGTCCAATTCCGATAACACCTGGTCGATTTCCGACTTTGAGAGAACGACATAGTTCTCGTTGCTCTTACGCACCAACCTAATATCACGTCGCTCGTGGACGGCGTCTGTCAGGCTAGCTAGGTCAACCGCAAACGCAGTCGGACTGACGCTTCCTTGGATGCTCGACAAGTCAATCGCACGGGCGAATGTACCGATGAATCTGGCTGGGGCTCCCTGAGCGTCGACCAGCTGATCAATTACGGAAGTCGCATAATCGATCAAGTCCTGGTGGCCGACACGATCGGATCGTTGACCAATCCGGCCCGTGCGAGGGGTTGTCGAATAGTGGCCGGCGTTCGATCGGACTGTGTAACCTTGTGGCACGTAACGGCTCGCCCCGGCCGGTCCCACGACGTTACTTAGATCGCTAGCCTCAAATGTCTTGGTTCGCATCACGTCTTTTGAGATCGACATGTTGCGGAGCCGGATCTTTTCGAACACGGCGTCATTACGCGCGACGGCGATGTCGACCCGCTCGGACGGCACCCGCGCGAAGTATCGCGTTGAGAATTCGGCTGGGAGATCAAGCTTTGACTTGAATATGGCGACGTGGCCTCGGTGCTCGACCAGCAGGAGGAACCCACAAATCCGCTCCCGAATGCCGGCCTCCTCGGACATGAACGCCGATGGGCGTTCGTAAAAAAAGGAAATCGCTGACCAATAGGTCGCCCCCGCCAAAATGCGGCGATGGTGGAAAACATTCTGGGAGGCGGATGGCTGCCCCGCGCGAATCCGCCGGAAAAGATCATCAACCGCGGCGTTGCTCAGCGCTCGCTTCAGACTGTGAAAATTGGCTGTCTTTGCCACGCGAAGTGCATTGATCATCTAATCCCCAGAACTATCAAATGAATTTTCTCAGTCTACTTAGCGCGGCAGATCACACGCATATCCAGCCCGGCGGGCAACACGAAGGGCCTCGAACATTTCGTTCGATCCTGATGGCAATGCTTGCCTTGATATCGCTCGCTTCAAACCGCAGCCGTGCCTACGCAAGGAGCCCAAGGCGCGGAAGGCGGTATCTGCGATGAGAACCTCGAGAAGCGGCCGGCCAATCTGGCCAAAGGCGAGCTTCGTCTCGAATAAGAAAGAGCCAAACAAGCGACGTCCTAAAAGGTCCCGCTCTACCGTTCTTCCCGGAATTGTCTTCAGCGCGAACCGCTCACTTCCTCGCATTCGCCAAGCTCTACGATCCACGAAGACAATCGTCTTCCTCTGCGCAATTTGACGCACATGCCTTGAAACGCAAACGCACGCTGAGCTGCTAAGGCACTGACGCCCCCGTGAGCCTGCCGATGCGCTCTGTTCAGCCAGTCCAGTCGATTACCACAAACCCGGCCCCCTCCACGCTTTGCAGGTCCTACCGAAAGTAGCCGAAGGCGGACGCAGCTTATCTGCATTTTTTCACACGTATTGATTGGAATCCTCGAGCAACTCATGCAATACTATCGTTGTGGTTGAATCTTACGCAGCGACGCTGCATAAGCGGTTTCATACGCCGACATAATTGATCGAGTCATATTTCAACAGCGCCGGGGCCACGGATATTTTGGCCGCGCTTGAGCCTTTGCGTCACACGTTTTCAGTGAACCATTCAGATGTCACGTCCATTCCTCAGTCTTTCTGGCTTATTCAGTCAATCACTCCCCGTGCAAGGCTCCCCACGGCTTAGATCTGCTGAACGAGATCAAACCAGCGGTTGGACGTGACCGCTCGATTTGCGATTTGACCTTGTGAGAACGCCAGCAGCTGGGACCTCAAATGGAAGAAGAACTTATTGATCCGCATAAGCAATCTATAGCCATCGAAGATGGGGTCGCCCTGTCGCTTTCAGGCGGCGGATATCGTGCCATGGTCTTCCATGTTGGAGCCCTTTATCGGCTCAACGAGATCGGCCTGTTGGGAAAGTTGAAGAGGATATCTAGTGTCTCGGGCGGGTCCATCACTGCAGGTGTGCTGGGCCTGCTCTGGGAGGAACTTCAGTTTAGCAACGGAAAAACAGTAAAGTTCGGTCTGCTCGTTGACCGAATTCGCGCAATGGCAGACACCACAGTCGACGCCGGCGCTGTCATCGGTGGGATTTTCTCTTCACTTTCGATCAGCGAAAAGGTCGCCCAGTCGTATGACGACGTACTATTCAAGGGTGCAAGGCTAAAGGACCTTCCCGATGATTCGCAAAACAAGGCTCCCCGCTTTGTGATCAATGCGACCAACGTCCAAAGCTCGGCACTCTGGCGCTTTTCAAGGCCGTACATGGGCGATTATCTCGTCGGCCTGGTCAAGGATCCAGACGTATCGCTTTGCACTGCGGTTGCAGCATCATCCGCCTTTCCGCCCATCCTCTCCCCCATGGTCCTGCCTATCGGCCAAAAGGTAGAAGCGCCGCCCGGTAGTCAGCTCAACCGTCCTCCGTTCACGACGCAGGCCGTACTCAGCGATGGCGGGGTCTATGACAATCTCGGCTTGGAAACGACCAAACGCTTCAAGACGCTGCTGGTGAGTGATGCCGGCCAAAAGATTGCGCCCGAAGAGGATCCGCATCACGATTGGGTACGCCACTCCATGCGTATCCTCGACACGATCGATAACCAGGTCCGCAGTCTTCGCAAGCGACACCTGATCGACGCTTACAAGCGCGGTGACCACACCGGCGCGTTCTGGGGAATTCGCACCTCATTTTCAGATTACCAGCTCGCGACCGACCCACTGAAATGTGCGACCAGACAGTCCGCTGCTTTGGCTGCAGTCGCCACCCGTTTGGAACGGATGCCGATCAAACTTCAAAATCAGCTCATGAATTGGGGCTACGCGATCTGCGACGCCGCACTGCGCAAGCATATCCCTCCCGGATTGCAGACGACGCTTGACATAAAGATTACTGATCCCACGGGCTTTCCGTTTCCCGACGAATACTGAGGATCAGCGAGATAGCGGCAGCGCGCACCCAGCGCAATGCCGCTTAGTCTCGCTCATTGTGAGGCAACATGATGAGACGTCCGACTATTGTTTGCGAGGAAGTTCGCGATCAGGGCGATAGCGGGAAGCAACCGCAAGCTTCGTCGCCTCCCGACATCTATACGTCATCGGAGATACCGACACCGAGCGAACGCCCGCTAAACGTCTACGCATTTGACCCCAGCGCAGGCCGGCTTGTCGGAAACTACATGACCGCCTCGGTGCGCTATGAAGCGGTTCAACCAGGTCCGATCGGCGAACGATTTGCCGTGATCGACTACGACGGGGCAAACAAGACATTTTACCAGCCGGTCGATCTAAACGATCCGAGGCTCCTGATCCGCGGGGGCCTCGCACCAAGCGAGGCAGATCCTCGCTTTCACCAGCAGATGGTCTATGCGGTGGCGAGCGAAACGCTGCAGCGGTTCGAGTTCGCGCTGGGACGTCGGATTCATTGGCGAGGCACAAAGCGCTCGGCGAGCGCCGATCCAGTTCCGCGCGGTGCGTCTCGCTGCCTCAATCTATTTCCTCACGCCATGTGCCAGGCGAATGCGTTTTATAGTCCCGAGGCACACGGAATCCTCTTCGGGTATTTCAGAGCCAGCCGCAGCAATCCGGGAAGCAATCTTCCCGGGCAGACCGTCTTCACGTGCCTGTCGCATGACATTATCGCGCACGAGACGACGCATGCGATCGTGGACGGCATACGCAGCTTCTTTACCGAACCAACCAATATCGACGTTCCGGCATTTCACGAGGCATTCGCAGATCTTGCCGCGTTGTTCTCGCACTTCTCACACAAGGAGTTCCTGCTTGACACCTTGGAAAAAACCGGCGGCCGATTGTTCGACTCGCACCTCAAACCAGAGCTGGCAATTTCGGCCGGATCGACTGGAGCGGACATTCAGGCGCAGATTGGAAAAGCCAATCCCCTCGTCGCCCTCGCGACCCAGTTTGGAGAGGCAGTCGGTTTGCGCGGCGCGCTCCGCAGCGCGCTCGGCACACCGCCCAATTCAAACGACATTAACGTCAAGACGGAACCTCACGATCGCGGGTCGATCCTGGTCGCTGCGGTGTTCGATGCGTACTTCACCATCTATATCCGCAGAACAGCGGATCTGTTTCGGATTCATCGCGCTGGTGGCGGCAATCTCGACCATGACGATCTGCCCGCGCCGCTCGCCGAACGCCTGGCAGCGGAAGCAAGTCATACGGCAGAGCAGTTTTTCGTCATTTGTGCACGAGCGCTTGACTACTGCCCGCCGGTCGACATCACCTTTGGAGATTTTTTGCGCGCCGTCCTGACTGCGGACCTTGATCTGCATCCAAACGATCCGGACGGTGTTCGCGACGCGCTGATGCAGGCATTCCGCCTGCGCGGAATCATTGCAGACGGAGCGGCTTCATTCTCTGAAGAATCCCTGTTCTGGCCGAAAGTCCGGCGCGATGCGCTCCCGACCGTCGACGGACTTCAATTCGGCGATCCGAACGGATTGACCAAGTCCGAGAAGGACAATAACGGGGACGTTCTGCGCGCCTACGCGCAGAAGTACGGTGACCTGCTCGGGTTTGATAAGAATCTCGGCAAAATCCAGGCACTTTCGTTTCATCCCATGTTTCACATGGGCGAAGACGGTCGGCTGTTTGTGGATATGGTGGCTGAATTGGTCCAAACCGTGCGAACGCCGTTCGGTGATGCTGGCTCAGGTACTTTTCCAATGCGGAACGGCGTGACGCTGCTGATCTCTCAGGACCCGCCGCAAGCGGACAAGAGGCCGCCGCCGAGAATACGGTTTGTGATTGCAAAGCTTCACAGCGCTGAGCGCGAGGATCGCGTGCGGACATACTATGCCTCGAGCGGCCGCGCGATCAGCCCCAAGATTGAAAGTGGCGAGGTCGGCGAAGCAGGAGACGACGCACGCTTCCAGCTTGATTTCGGCTTACTGCACGCCGGAGCTTAATCATGGCACCCAAGAAAAAATCCGCCCCCAAAGTTCGGAACAAGACGGCAAAGGCACCTGCCAGGAAGGGCGGCAAGGCCGCGAAGATGCCTCCGCGCGGGAAGGACACGAGCTCGCCTTCGACCGATCCTTCTTCAAACGAGAGCGCCCGAGGGCTACGGGTACGAATGTTTCGAGTTGGTTTTGGCGATTTCTTTCTCTTGACTGTGCCGGTGGCCGGCGGGGCGAGCGAGCATGTTCTGATAGACTGCGGCGTTCACGCGCAGGACCTCGGGAGCATCCGGGATGCGGTGCAGCAGATGGCTAACGATTGCGGCTCTAAGCTCGCGCTCGTCATCATGACGCATCGACATGCCGACCACATATCGGGCTTTGCGAGCTGTAGCGACATCTTCAGCGGCTTCACGGTCGAGCGTGTTTGGATGCCTTGGTTCGAGGATCCAAAGAACGACAAAGCGATGGCCTTTCAGGCGAGCCTCACTGCGATGGCGGATAATCTTTCGGCGAGATTCGCCGCGCGAGGCGGCAGTGATTCGCCGATGCTCAAGGATATGGTCGACAATATCACCGGAGGGATGGCAGCCGCCGGCGGTGGGTCAAAAAATCAAAAGGCCTTGGACGTCCTTCACAGAGGCTTCAAGAACGAGGCGGACCATGATTACTACAAGGCCGGCGACCAGCCTATCTTGCCCAAGAGTCTCACTGATGCCGGTCTATCCGCCCAGATCCTCGGTCCGCCGATTGATCCCAAGCTCATCTCGCAAATGACCAAGGTGAACCAGCAGTATTTGTCTGACGAGATCGAGACAGATGACGAAGTGGTGCGACCGTTTCCCAAGGCATTTTGCACCGACAAGAACGGCTATCCCAATGACGCTTTCAGAATTTATGACGATCAGACGATAATCCGCTTGATCGACGGCGCGCAGCCCGACGTCTTAGCGGCTCGCGCCAAGGCGGCGGATAACACCTTGAACAACCAAAGCCTCGTTGTCCTGTTCAGCTTTCGAGGAAGGCATTTGCTGTTTGCCGGTGACGCCCAGTGGGGCAACTGGGAAAACTTTCTGTACGGCGGGGCGTATGGAACCCCGGGCCATACCGAGCTGACCAAAAATGCCCAGTCGATCCTGGGGAAGATCGACTTCTACAAGGTAGGTCATCATGGCAGTGCAAATGCGACGCCCAAGGATGCGGTAGCAGCTATGAGGCTCGGCTGCGTTGGGATGTGCTCCACTCAGATCCACGCATACAACCAGGTTCCTCGAGAGCCCTTGCTGGACGCTCTGCGCGGGCGAATGGAAGGTCAACTGGCAAGGAGCGATCAAGTGGCCACGCAAGGGACGAAGGCTGAGAAGACGGCTGGCGAGCTCCCGGATCAATTCAAGATCCCGGCCACGGGCGAATTATTCATTGATTACGAGTTTAACTAGCGAGCCGGCATCCCCCATGAGACTGAACCACTTCTTCCTGCCTGAATGTGCTTTTAAGGTTCCCGGCAGAGTCTACGCGCGACTGATCGAATGGAATCGGTCAGAGTATGCGCTGTTTGATGCAGTCGACGCCGACTGGTTCGACGGTGAGAACGCCTCATCTCTGGGACCTCTGACCAGTGGCCGTTGGCTTTCGCTCTCCATGGGGGCCCCGGTTTACGCGATCGAGATCAACTCACGGCTCGGCGAAGATCTCGCGGCCCTGGAATGGCTCGACTTTTGGTCGGGCAGGCTTCCGACGTGGTTAGAGCTTCAAATATTCGAAGACGAACATGGCCCAGCTAATCTATACGGAAACATAAACGGACCAGCCGTGCGTGTGCGCTTCTCTCAAGCGGGTATCACACCGCATGTTCTAAGCAGCTTGAAGAGAGTAACCGACTTATCGCCCTACGCAAAATCAGGCGATGAACTCCGAGAAGCTCTGCCGGCCGACAGTGTCGAGAGAGTTTTCGTTTTGGATGTTGGACAAGGCGCAGCCAACGCGCTGGTTACGAAATCGAAGAAGGTATTGGCTTATATTGATCTTGGAGCGGGCGTTCTGGCGGACACCGGCACATGGCCGGCTGCAATGACCGGGATATGTCTTAAGGACGAACGTGGTGGTGCTTACTCATTGGCACTACGATCACTTTCATGCCGCCAACAAGTTTACGACAGCGCTCAACAGAACCTGGATCGCCCCTTTTCAGAGGATAGGACCCGGCCCGCAATCCGCTATGGCGAGCAGCATTGCTCAAAATGGAAACCTGTTGATCTGGAATGGAAAAGGCATTCTGAAGAAGGGAGCGATCGAGCTCGAGCGCTGCACGGGATCGACAGGGAACTTCAATCGTTCCGGGATCGCCGTATGGGTCAATGGGCCAAACCACCAGGACGATCCAATCTTGCTGCCCGGTGACGCCGGATACTCCGACATCCCGTCCTTGAAGCGCTCAGTGCGGTCGATCACGTCATTGGTCGTATCCCACCATGGCGGACGGGCTCCGGGCAAGGCGCCCGCAAAGCCAAACCTATCGACGGCCCGCGCTGCAATGTCTTTTGGAAACAAGAACAGCTATAAGCATCCGCTAGCACCGTCCATCGCAAAATTGCAGAAGGCCGGATGGCTGATCGGCTTTCCGAAGCCAGTACAGGACGATCGTCGTACTGAGGATCGAGGCTTGAAGGGTCTCGGCACAATCGATCTCCGCTGGAGTGGCTCGGCCATCGGCTCGTATCCGTGCAATTGTGGCTGCTCGATTGAGCCAACGCAGTAGGGTTCGCGACTGCCTAGTCTAAACCGTCGGGCCGCGTTCAGCGTCACCGCGCCGTTGCGGAGCGGCAGCAGGCAGCGCAGATATTCGCACGCAGGCTGAGTCGGCTGGGCGAATAAGTTTAGCGAAAAGAACCTGGATCACGAACCATCTGGCAGAACGCCGAAAAGCTGCGCAACTATATAGAAGAACGAAGCAAACCTGCCCTATGACATCGTACATCTCTACTCGTCCCTAGGCCGTAAGTCGCGGGGCACGCCCAGCACGCGACCGTTAGATCCGCACAACCTTTTTGAACATATTTGATTGCTGGGCAAGGGTGCCTTGGTTTGACTGCATATAATTTTAAACCCAAGCGCTTTCTCGAAAGGCTTTATTTTCTTGATGGCGCAAATCCCGTCGACGCCATCTGTTGTGCGGGTTTCGAGCTGAAGGCCTGGCGCTGCACTCCATTCGCGGAGCATCTGCTCGAGTGGCTTCCCGAATATGCCTTGCCTGAAGATGAGCTCGCGATCACGCATGCCAATATGTATGTGAAGCTGAAGCAGGCGGCTGTTCGGGTCTACACAAGCGAAAAGTACGCAAGGCGCGGTGAAGCCGGCGAAATCGCGCTTCACGCGATTTGCCGTGAGTATTTTAATACCACGCCAATTTCGAACCGCGTTTTTTACAAGAGCGCCTCGAATGACGTGGTGAAGGCATTCGACATGGTGCACGCCCGCTTTCCTCAAGCCGGCGGGGTTGAACTTTGGCTCGGCGAGTCAAAGCTATATTTGGACACCATGGACGCCATCACCGAGGCTCTGAAGTCGGTGACGGAACATCTGGAGCAAGGATTTCTGAAGGAGCAAAAGCTTCTTCTCGGGCCTCAAATACCAAAAACCACGCCGCGGTACGATGAGTTGATGGAGCTCTTCGAGCCTCAAACGAGCCTCGACAAATTCATTTCGTGCGGAGTGTTCGTCATCGGCATTCTCTCCAACAGCAAGGCATGCGCCGGTGCAACGCAAATCACCGACGCCTATAAGGCCGCGCTCGAAAAGGAATTCGAGGCGATTAGCGCGCGACTTGCCAGGTCCGGGCTGACCAAAAGCATACGCATGGTTCTGCTGTACGTGCCGCTAGCCGACAAGGATGGCTTTGTCACCGCATTCGATGACAAGTTGAAGGGGCTGCAATGACAGTTACCCCACAGCAGTGGCACGAGATCGAGGGCCTTCACGGTTCTGCGCTCAAGGAGCGTGTATTTTCCATCCTTCAGGAAACCGCTCGGGACATTCAAACACTTGATGTCGACGATCCCGGTGTTCTCACCGTGGTCCCTCGCCTTGCGAACCTCCTGGAAACAAGGCCGGAGCTGGCTTCCTACCGCGAGGTCTTCAGCGCCTTGGCCCGCGCCGTGGGACTATGGAACTACATCGACAAGGACGCCGCGGACTACCGCGATGCGGCAGTTGCGGACGCAGTCACTTCCGATGAACTGGATGGAATCACGTTCCATAGAGAACAGATAGCGGCATTAAACACGCTTCTATCGGGTAACAACCTCGTCTTGAGTGCGCCGACGAGCTTTGGAAAGAGCCTGTTGATTGACGCTCTTCTCGCCACCGGCCGCTATAAGCGGGTCGCCATCGTTCTCCCGACCATCGCCCTGCTTGACGAATTCCGCCGAAGAATAGAGCGACGATTTGGCGGCAAGTTCGCATTGATCATGTATCACTCGCAAGAGGCTCCTGCCGATGGAAGCGTAATTTTCCTCGGCACGCAGGAACGTCTGATCAACCGCAAGGATTTGGGCACAATCGATCTGGCAGTCGTGGACGAGTTCTACAAGCTCGACCCGACCCGCCAGGACGACCGCAGCTCGACATTGAACGCAGCGGTTTATCAACTCTTGCGACGCTCCAAGCAGTTCTTCTTTCTCGGCCCCAACATCGAGACGGTTCGCTACTCGGCAGATAACCGCTGGAAGTTCGAGTTCCTCCATACGCGCTTCTCAACGGTCGCGGTCGATACGTTCGATCTGACCCGGATCAAGAACAAGGAAGAGCGCTTGACAGCGGAGCTCAAGAGCTCAAGCAATTGGCCATCGCTTGTCTTCATTTCCTCGCCCGACCGCGCAAATCAGCTTGCGACCACGCTCACGCAAGAGAGCAGTTTCGCAAAGCTTGGCGACATGTCGGCATGGATCGACGACAATTTTGGCGAGGGCTGGGAGCTGAGCGAAGCTGTTGCCGCCGGCGTAGCCGTGCACCATGGACGTATACCGCGGTCATTGGCCTCTCAATTCGTTCGAATGTTCAACCGCGGCGAGTTACCGATCCTGATCTGCACCTCGACACTGATCGAGGGAGTGAATACAGCGGCGAAGTCCGTGCTCATCTACGACAAGCAAATCGCCCGAAAGGACTACGACTTTTTTACCTTCTCGAACATTCGCGGCCGCGCCGGCAGGCTCGGTCAGCATCACGTCGGCGCCGTGTATCTTTTCCACGCGCCACCGGACCAGGAAGCCATCGAGGTTGAACCCCCGCTCTTCGGCGATCTTGACCAGGCACCTGACGAACTCGTCGTTCACATCTCCGACGAGGACAGCTCCCCTGCCATAAGCGACCGTGTCGCGGAACTCGCCCGCACGATGGGACTGTCGTCTGATGAGCTCCGTCTTGCGTCATCCGTCGGCCTCGAAGATGCGGCAGCCCTCAAACAGCAAACCCAGATTGCGTCGCGTCAAGGGGCCCGCGTGCACTGGAGCGGATCACCAAAATACGATGACATTCTCGCCGTATGTCGAATCATTTGCGGCGTTCGGAACGCGAACGAATTTGGTGTTCGCAGTGCGGCACAGCTCGCTGTCTATTTGACAAACTTGCGTACTCACGGGACGTTGCGGGGGTTCTTTCGCTGGCACAGCAGCTCATATCGTGGCGCCCCGCGCGGCCAGGACAACGTTTTCCGTTTTCTCCGCTCCTGCGAATACGGGTTGCCGCAACTGTTCTCGGTGATTGAGCTCTTTGCCAAGCGTATTCAGCCGAAAACCAATTACGGCCTGTTTGTTGCCGAGATGCCTCGCTGGTTTCGAATGGAAGTCCTCAAGAACCTCGACGAACAGGGAGTACCGGTACAGATATCGGAGCGCTTCCTTGCGCGCAACGATACGATCGACAGTTTGCGTCGGCGATTGATCCAGGAGGCGCGCAGCAGCCGCGATCGGCTTACCCCGCTCGAGAAGCAGTGGGTGCTTGATGCACTAGCCGTTTGAGGCAGCCCGGTTCGGCCATTGGGTGCCCCACGAGCGACTTTGGCGCGCACTAACGAGCCTTTTACCGCTCACCGATACTGGCGCGACGCTCGAGCGCTAAGAGGATACATGCCGCAGCACCTCAAAGCTTGGCGTCCTCTGCTGGGATCATAGGCAGTGTAGGAAATTTCCGTGGCGCTCGGACACGCTTTTTTCGTCTCCGATCAGATCGGTCTCTCACATCAGCTGCGCCGCACGCAGCTGATGCAGCCGGCCACGGTGCGAAGATTGAAGATGCGCCAGCCGCAGAAGAAGTAACGGGCTACCGCGCCACCAAGTCGGAGAAGTGCTGCCGGGGTATGCCTGTCGTTGGACTTAGACCTGGCGATTTCGATCAGCGTCCTAATGGTCCGGGTTAGAGCCGAGCCAGTGTCCTAAGCAGTTGCTCGGCTTGTCTTTTCAATGACATCAAAATTCATGCCCTCGAGAACACATGGCGTAAAAATTGGGGCGCGCATCCGCCTATAGAGAGCGAGGCTGTTACAGCGCGCATGGTCCATGATGCACCACAAAATCTCGACTATCGGCGCGCGCAACCAAGCCGACTTGCTCGGCCGCGCCGGAGCAATCCGCCGGCTGGTCATCGCCCCTTCCAGTGGCAGTGCGGCGAAAGCCAAGGCGAATGCGCCAGCGATGCAATCAGCAATCTGCCGACGGTGCCGCCAGTTTAAGGTGAGCTCGCCAGCCGTAAGCGACCCCTCGTCAAGATCCGAGGAATTCACAGAAGGTGCGATACCGCGGAACCGGAAATGAACCCATTTCGTTATCAGCAACGAGAGCCGAAGCGGACCTGGCTTGCGTGGAGAACCGGGCTTTGTTGCGTCATATCGCCCAGACTTTCTGAATAAGCCCGCGGCTCAGGTTCCCGGATCGCCCTTCGGAGCATTCGCTGAAGCTGAACGTGCCTGCAATGCGTTCCTCGGCCACCTAATTATCGAGGGATGACGCCCCGAGGCAGGTCGAGTGCGGTCCCAAAAGGCCACGTAGTGCATGCATGCGACAAGCCTGCGATCGGACAGCTAGAGGCGCGCCTCCTCGCTCAGCGCTGCGGATATTCTTGCTGCCGCCGATGAAGGGGATCAATCGGATCCGCCAGCTGTTTGAAGAGCAGCCGAGCAGGAAAGCGGCGCCGACAGGCCCGGGAAAGCCCAAAAAGAGCGAAGTAAGGCAGGATTACTGATTGAACCTGGCCCCCCTCGGCGCATAGTCACGCAATGATCGAGCAACGACCAGCTTTCATGGCTTGTAAAAACCCCGGCTCCGGCTGGAGGATCGATATTCTGTGGGCCGACGGCGAAACCGAAGTCATCAAGGGGTTTGTCACGGAGCATGACGCGACAAAGTGGATTTCTGAGCATTCGCTGACGTGCCAAGAAAACACGAGCCAACAGCGGTAGCGGTGCGGCCGAGTTTCTGAGCTATCTCGCGCTGCGTGAGTTCGGCTCCGCGGATCATTTGGTAGCAGGCGCTGTTCTCCCTCTTCCGCCACAAGTTGGCAAGACGTTCTCCGAATTGTTTGGTTCTGGAAATGCCACGCCGCTGACGCGACGGAGGGAGGCAGAGCCAGCGGACTGCCATCAGTGGCCGGCCCCAATGAGGCCGCTCTTTCGCTTGGCGCACAGCCAGCAGCCGTTTGCAGCGGATATTGATCACGTCGCTGTGGTGCAAGAGCAGCTCCAGAGTCGACAGCAACCTCGGATCAGCGAACACGGTGCCTCATTCGGCAACGCTGCGGTTCGATGTGACCAGCATGGCGCCGGTTTCGTGGCGGCGGTAGCGTATAGAATAAAGTCAGCATCACCGGTGACGTAAAAGCCATTGACGACTTCAGCTGGCCGATTTGACGCCTTCTTAAACCTATCAATGATATCAAAACGGCCCCGCTCGATTGTCACCAGTACAAGCATTTGGACGGGTCTTCCAACGGCCTTCGGCGAAACGATCGAGATATCGGCCTCGATGACGGCCATCCGAGCGCAGCCTCTTCAATCGGCGTTGACACGCGGTTGCGGAATACCCGCTGTTTCGCCGATCACCTCGGACGTCAGACGATTGTTCTTTTGCACTATTTCGAGGATGCGACCGCCTATCCGATCATATTGCATTTCACAACAGCTCCAGCCCTGAGGTGAACTTCACCGCCAAATCCAATGCGTGGGCGAAGAGAAGCGTCCAATGGCACGAGGACATAGATGATTTTCCGCGCACCCTTTACGGGTCAATCGCGTGCAACTACTGGCTGCGGGCGTGCAATCTTCATCATAAGGCGCCGGCTTGTGGGCGCTCGTAGCTATTCCGGCCGCATTTCCGCTCCAACTCGAATTGCTTCCTATGTAAATGCAGGACTCCCCTTGCTGCCGATGCCGTTCGTGAAGTGGGCTGCGAAAGCTTCGAGCACTGCCGCTCTTAGTTCGTCAGGATGGAGCGGGCAGACCAAGTTTCGAGGTTGACGGACTCGCCATCAATTAGCTGGTCGCGGCGCTTGACCGGCAGGGCTTCAAGGGGTCGCCGCTCATGATCGATGGGTGTCGACTCCGCCTTCTTTGCTTACCTGACTGTCCGTGCATCAAGGCGCCAATCACGGGAAAGCGGCTCTGGCCGCTTAATCATACTCGATGCGCTGGGCGCGCCCACCACCGTCGCATCATTGACGGTCGGGGACGTCCACGAACTTTCAAGAGCGGTTGTCCGCCGCTCACCGCTGCGTCGTATCCTCCCTATGCGCATCCTGAAAGAACTGAAGCGCGTTGCCGCGCATGATCCGGTCAATGAGGCCGCGGGCGTCCTCGAGCGCGATCCAGCCTTCGGCGACCAATTGCGAGAGAGCTCGTGCGATTCCACGGCGCGCAACGCACGCATGGCCATAAATTGGCTCGACAGCGACATAGTCGCCGCCGAAGGTGAAGATCTTGTTGGACGGAACCGCCATCAAAAACTCCTTCAAGAAGCGAACGCCCGCCACCGGATTGATGATCCATGCCCAGCACATGTCAATCGCCGCGTTAGGATAATGTTTGGCCAATGCAATAAACTCGTGCTCATATGGGTAGCCAATATGCATGAGCACGAATCGGGTTTCGGGAAAGTCCTGCAGCAGACGGCAGACGTCAGCGGCATTGCTGCGAGTACGGGCGAGTTGCATCACGCCGTAGCCAGCCAAAACGCCGGTATGCAGTTTGACGGGCAAGCCGTACTCGCCAGCCTTGCCGACGCAATAGCGGAACAGATAGTCTTGCAGCGCCTTGAGGTCCTCAGGACCCAGGGCGTGCAAAGCGCCTATTCTGTCGGCATGGTGGGGGAATAGTCTTGCGGCATGCGCTTTGGTGACCGGCTCGAAATCGAGAGCACGCGAATAGGCAATTTGCGATTTTACAGCCACGGCTTTGGCGCCGTATGTTGCAAAATAAAAGTCAATAACCTCGAGCCATTCATCGAGCGTGGTCGGGCGTCTGCCCGTTTCGGCTTCCACCCACGCAAAGTCAGCAGCACTACACCGGCACAATTGAAGAATGCTTATGTCGTGGTCGAGCAGCCCTGGCTGCTCGGTCTCCATAAAGATGCGCTGGAGCGAATTGACGTGACAGCCTTTGATGTTTGCCAGCTCCAGAATCCGTGCGTAAAAACCTGGCTGAACAGTTTCACGGTATTTCTCGGCGATGCGGGGCAGGCTTTCGGCGGTCAGGTCCTCTTCACCGTAAATGCCACGAAACGTATGGCGCAGCGCCTGGGCGTAGCCGGTGTGGCGGATACGTTCCCAATAGGGCGCGATCAACCGATATTTTTCCTGGCTCGTAAGGTCCGGCCCCAGAAACGCTCGTAGGTCGGTCGCTGGCAGCCCTGCAACTACCAGATCCTCGGCAGCATAGGATCTGAATAGATAGGCCCAGTCGTTGCATGGCAATGTTCGTGGATGGATTGCTCCGGAAAGGCGCTGGCTTTCCTCGATCAGATGTTCGTGGGTATCGACAAACGGCGTCTCCTCGACCCATTGTGCGACTTGTCGATCGGAGTCCGTCATTGTCTCCCAGCCAATCGCAGCTCTACTCATCTTGGCCTCCTTTTAGGTAAAGACAGTCGCTTGGGTTCGCATTCGCGATCGTCGCTCGCGTTAGACCACGCTGTACGTCTGATGTCGGCCGGCGGCGCCCTCAGGGTCGCGGCTGGTCAGATCAATTATTTACGACGTCACTAGGATGAGCAACGCGCTCTTTGAGAGCGTCGGTCATGGGGAAGTTGAGATTGATGTTCTTTGGCGGGATCGTAGCCATGAACCATTTGTCGTAGATCTTCGTGAACTCGCCGGAAGCCATGAGCTTAGAGAGAACGTCGTCGACCACCTTCTTAAAGTCGGGATCATCTTTCGAGAACATCAGACCATAATAATAGATCGTACCGTAGTTGGCTTTTAGAAAGGCGAGGTCAGCGGGGTTCGAATAATCCGCCTTCATACCGGCCAATAGAATGTCGGCCTCCACCCATGCCGCCGCACGGCCGGTGGTCAGTAATAGCAATGATTCGGCATGGTCTTTGGCTTGCGCGATAGTAAGGTTGAGACCGTCATCCTGCGAAATGCCTTTGGCAATGCCGAGAGCATCGGACCCCTGAGTTACAACGACGGTCTTCCCTTTCAGATCTTTAGGCGTCTTGAGCCCGCTCGACACCTTTGCGAGCCAAGCCGTTTGGCTGGCGAAGGTTGCAACACTGAATGAGACCTGTTCCAAACGCTGCTTGCTACTGGCCGTGCCGCCGCACTCAATATCGATTGTGCCGTTCTGGATAAGCGGGATACGGTTGGACGAATTGACCGGCGTGAGCTTGATCTGAAGGTCTGGTGTGCCGAGATCGGCCTTCAGTCGATCGACGACGTGCGCACACAGATCCAGGGAAAAACCGACGGGCTTCTGGTCCCCGCCGAGGTAGGAAAAGGGGATCGACGCTTCGCGATAGCCAATGGTGATCGCCTTTTTCGACTTGATGCTGTCGAGCGTTGGCCCCGCCTGGGCCGCGGAGACGGAAAGCACGATGATCGCAGTCGCGGAACGCAGTGCAAACACTCTGGACATGGAAATTCCTTTGTTCGATGAGACTCGCCTAGTGAATGATCTGACTGAGGAACGCCTTCGCACGTTCCGTGTTCGGCGCGCGAAAGAAGGTATTCGGATCGCCCTCTTCCACGATTGAGCCGCGATCCATGAAGACCACTCGATCCGCAACTTCGCGCGCAAAACCCATTTCGTGCGTGACGCAGACCATCGTCATCCCATCCTGCGCGAGCTCAATTATGGTTTCGAGCACCTCCTTCACCATTTCCGGATCGAGGGCAGAGGTCGGCTCGTCGAAGAGCATGATCTTGGGCTGCATGCACAGGGCACGGGCTATCGCGACACGTTGCTGCTGGCCGCCCGACAACTGCGCGGGATATTTGTTAGCCTGATCATGGATCCTGACTTTCCTCAACAGCGCCATCGACCGTTCATGCGCCTCAGGCTGAGCAAGGCCCCTGACCTTCATCGGAGCCAGCATGCAATTTTCGAGCACTGAGAGATGCGGAAACAGGTTAAAGCTCTGAAAGACCATGCCGACTTCAGAGCGAACGTTGTTGATGTCGCAAATCCGGCCTGTCAGTTCGATCCCATCGACGACTATACGTCCGGAATCGTGCTTTTCGATATGATTGATGCAGCGGATGAGAGTCGATTTCCCGGAACCCGATGGTCCGCAGAGTACAATCTTTTCTCCTTTTGCGACTTTGAGGTTGAGGTCGCTCAGGGCATTGAAGCTGCCGAACCGCTTGACGAGGTGCTCGACGACAACCATCGGGAACGGGTCAGCTGGGCTAACTGTGCGCTCTTGCTGCATGCTGATCTCCAGGTTGTAGCCTCAGGGAATGACGGGCCATCGGATTATGATTGATTAGCGGCGGGCGCCCGCGATCGCGTACTTCTTTCGGAGCGAGGCGACGAATTGGGACGCGGCGCAGCTTATGATGAGATAAACAACGGCCACTGCGAGGTACATCTCGACGAGACGACCATTGAGCTGTGCAAGCTTCGAAGCCGCACCAAGGAGATCAGTGAGCGATAGAACGTAAACAAGAGACGTATCCTGAAACAGGATAATGGTCTGACTCAGTACGATCGGGCTTGCGACCCGAAACACCTGCGGAAGGACGACATGACGGTACGTATCGAATGTCGACAGGGCGAGCGCCTGGCAAGCCTCGAATTGTCCTTTGTTCACTGCGCGCAATCCGACACGGATGATTTCCGAATAGTAGGCGGCTTCGAACAGGCCGAACGTGATGAACGCTGTATAGGTGGCACCGACTGGAACCGGGCGACCGTTGCCTGACAGGTGCCCCAGAACGATGGGCACCAAGAAGAAGAACCAAAACAGGACTAGAATGAGCGGAATCGATCGCATCAGGGCGACATAGCTACGGACGAGCTGGCTCAGAATGCGGAGCTTAAAGTGCTGCACGAGGGCGAAGAGCGTTCCAAGACACATCCCAACCACGAAGGCGGCTGCCGTCAAGGAAAGCGAGAACAGCAATCCTGACCATAGATAAGGCCATGCCTGCATGATGATCGAGAAATCGAGGCTGCTCATTTCACGACCTCCATACTGCCAGGCAGGGGGCTTTCCAGCTTCATATCGTCAAAATCTGACCTGACGGCTTCCCTGCCCGGTGCGGTACCGGGAATGCGCACCGCTTTGTCGATGAGCATCATCGTCTGGTAGGCGATCAAAGCCAAAGCAAGATAGATGAGTGTGGCGGCACCGAATGCTGTGAAGGTTTGGAACGTAGCATCGCTGATTTGGCGCGCCTGAGCGGTCAGCTCCATCAAGCCGATGGTCAGAGCAACGGACGTATTCTTGTAGATGCCCATCACCTCGCTTGTCAGGCTTGGCACGATAAGGCGAAGTGCCTGCGGCAAGATGATATGGCGATAGGTTAGATAACCGCTTAGACCGAGTGCGGCGGCCGCTTCGCCTTGCCCATTGGGCAAGGCTTCGATGCCTGCACGAACCTGTTCTGCGATGCGCGCGGCGGTGTAGAGGCCCAGACACCACAAGGCCGGAAAGAAAGATCCCCAAGGCGGAGGTATCTGCTTTATCCAGTCGCCCATCGTCGTTGGAAGAAGCTCGGGCAGGACGAAGTACCAGAGAAACATCTGCACGAGAACGGGGATGTTTCGGAAGATCTCAACGTACAATCGAGCTAAGGCCCGGAAGAAGGGGTTCTGCACAGTTCGACCTATGCCGACGATAACTCCGATTGCGAATGCAATGCACCAGCCGAATAAGGCAAGCGCCAACGTCCAACCGAGACCCGAAACAAGCCAGTCGATGTAACGCTGGCCATCCACGGTCTTTTCAAGAAGAACTGTGAACATCGCGAACCTCACGATTGGGTTGCGCACGACGACCACGCTCGGCATGGTCGCTCATCGTGCGCGTTGTGCCGGTGCTAATCGACCGCGTCAGCTGAATGCACGATCCTCTCCTTCAGCGTATCGGCAAGCGAGAGGCCATTATCTTCGCGCTTTGGCTGGATCAGGCAGCGCTTTTCCTCCAACTGCTCCCATGCCTGCTCCTACGCAGCCTTGAATGACTTTTTGGCAGCCGTCGGCGAATGAGATGCACTAAGCGATCCACATCGTCGATCGTGTTGAACATGCCGAACGATATACGGATGCCGTCACGCTCGGGGGAAACGCGCACGCTATTCTCTTCGAAGTAGCTGAGCCATTCTGTCGCAGGAAGACCGACGACGTAGATGTGAGGCGATCGATGTTGCCGCTGACGCGGACCGATGAGACCGACGCCGAGTTCGTCAAGCTGGGCGAGCAGATGATTACCTAAATCGAAGCAATGGTTCTGAATGTTCTTCACCCCGATCTGCTCGATCATGTCAAGCGAGGCTCCGAGCGCATGAATTGCAGGAAGGTTGAAGTTACCTAACTCGAAGCGTCGCGCGGTGGGAGACGACGCCAAGCGGTCGGGACGAGCGATAAGGTCATGGGGAATCTCCGCCAAACTGGCAGCGGCAAGATAGGCGGGCTCCAGTTCCTTCTGCGTCTGGTCCCAATAGAGCAGTCCGAGACCTTGAGGGACGAGCAATCCCTTGTGACTTCCGGAGCCCACGAAGGTTGCTTTGATGGCCTTCGCATCGATCGGAACGACCCCAATTGCCTGCATGACGTCGACGACGAAGTAGAGCTTCTTGTCCGCGCAGAGAGCGCCGATACTCTCGATATCGAAGCGATGTCCGGCGTGGAAGGTAACGTGCGACAACGAAATCGCGCGGGTCGTGTCGTCAATGTGGGGAAGGAAAGCGTCGGCATTTACGACATCCGTCATGGGAAGGAAGTCAATCCGGACGCCCTTCTTCTTCAAATTGAGGAAAGCATAGGTGTTGTTTGGATGATCGCCATGGATCATCAAAACGCTATCACCGGCCCGCAGAGGCAACGCGTTCGCCGCAATGTTCATGCTTTCCGATGTGTTCTTCGTGAAGGCAATTTCGTCGGCCGACACCCCGAGGAAACGGGCTACTTTGGCACGCGTTTGCTCAACGCGATCGAGCCACACGCTCTTCGGTCCGGCGGTCTCCAAGCCTTCACGAAGAAAGGTTTCGATGGCGGCCATTACGGGACGGGCGAGCGGCGCCTGAAAACCGGAGTCGAGGTAGACCATCCTTTCGGCTGCAGGGAACTCCTTGCGTACAGCTTCCACGTCGTAATGACGAGACATTCCCACTCCCTTTCAAACGCGTCGCCCGTACTGCCCAAATTTCCTGGGCTTGATCGCCATCCAATCCGAGCCTGCGGATTGCACAAAAACCGATCAACGACCAGCGACGCCAATGATATGAGCAAACCAGCGCCTCGTCCAAGCCATTTTTCATATTTCAGTAGCAATAGTTCCGAAAAATGATAATTTGGTTGGCTAAGGAGATTGCGATTGGCCGACCAAAAAAAGACTGCTGGCCCCCTCGACCGAGCGTTCGCCATAGTTGGCCATGTCGCTAATCAGACAAAGGCCGTCTCGGTCATTGAGATCGCGAACGCCCTTTCGTTACCCGTTCCGACGGCGCATCGACTTGTCGGAAATCTGGAAGAACGCGGCCTTCTTCAGAAAGCGCTTGGATCGAAGCGCTACGTGGTAGGCAATCAGCTGGTGATGCTGTCCGCCAGAGTCATCGGCGCGGCTTTTCGCACGGCGCGGCGCCATGCGGTGCTGCGCGCAGTTGCTGGCGAGATCGGCGAACAGTGCGAGATCGGCGTCGTGCGCGACAACCTCGTCACTTACGTTGACAGTGTACGCGTGTCGCAACCACAGGGGCTTCAATTCAATCCCGGCGAGGCGGCTCCACTTCACTGCACCTCGACCGGAAAGATCTACATGAGCCGATTACCCAAGAGGGCGCGTGAAAAGTTATGCCGCTCACTCGCTCTGACCCAGTACACTGATAACACCGTCATCGATTGCGAGACGCTTCTGAAGATTCTCGAGGAGACGCGCCATCATGGGTGGGCCAAGACCAATGAGGAATACGTGAAAGGCGTCGTCGGCTGCGCGGTCCCTATCGTTTCTCCGGACCGGGAGCTGATAGCCTGTCTTGGCGTCTCGGTGCCCGCGGCGCGAGTCAGCTTTGCAGAGCTTGACCGGTTCATTCCTCCACTCCAAAGGGCCGCGGTGCTCCTGTCGCAAACCATCCTTCAAACCGACAGCGAGGACGAAACGCTTGAGGATACTTGAGGAAATGGATCCTTCGGCTTCGCTCTTTCTGGCCAGGAGAAAGCATGGATCTCTCGGAAACGAACGGCCTACGTCAACCCTTATGTGCGACGGGGAGCTAAGAACGACGCGGCTGACGCGGCCGCGGTCTGCGAGGCGGTCACCCGTCCCAACATGCGTTCGTTCCGATCAAGAGCATCGAGAACCAAGGCCTCCTGATGCTTCATCGTGCGAGAGGTCTACTAGTTCGGCAGCGCACCATGGCGGCTTGCGCTATTCGAACGCCCTTTGCTGAGTTCGGGATCATTGTTGGGCAAGGCCGGCAAAGGGTGGATGGCCTGGTGGCACTGCTAGATGACGAGGAACTGACTCTACCAGCCAATGCCCGCATGGCACTGCCTGGGTTTGTCACTCAACTACAGGAATTGGACCAGCAGGTCGAAGCCATCGAGCGGGAGCTCCCGGAGCTCCCGTGGACGCCCCCGATGGCGAAGTTGCTCTCGTCAATCCCTGGTATCGGCCCGATCACGGCCACAGCGATCGCCGCGACCGTTTCGGATCCAACCATGTTCCGCTCAGGGCGGGAGTTTGCGGCCTGGCTTGGCCTGACGCCTAAGCAGAATTCCGCCGGCGGGAAGGATCGGCTCGGCCGCATCACAAAGCAGGGCGACGCCTATCTCAAGCACCTGCTTGTCATCGGAGCTCGCAACGTCGTTTAGTATCCGAAGGCACGCTCACGGGTCGGACGTGGCTGGATCGAAGCTCTGCTTGAACGACGGCGACCATAGTCGTCGCTGTCGCAGTTGCCAACCAGTTGGCCCGGATCGCCTGGGGCGATGATGACCACCGGGGAATTCTATCGGCCTAAGCTCGCGGCCTGACATTCCGCGTATATTGGCCACCTTATGGTGTGAGGGCAAATGACAGCATATGGACTGCGGCGGAGCTGGGGGATCGAGCAAGCCCGAAGAGCTTTAAGCGCAGCAAGCGCGACCCGTTGATGAGGCCTCGATCCGCGATCTCCATCAGGGCCAGCGGCCATGGCTTCGGTCGCACTAACAGGCCGGACATGAACGCACCCGACCGGTATCGCTGAAATCCCTTGCATCCGCGGGGCCGTCTATCACTCTGGATGAAGGCGTTCTACATGGGCTTGCCCGGCGCGACGTAGTGCCGCCATTCGACACCGCTCTGATCGGCCCATACCACGATTGCGCTGCTGGTGAGTTCGCTGCCGTAGTCGCTGACCACCATCCTGCGCTTGCCGCGCTCGATCATCAGCCGGTCCAGTTCCCGCGCCACACGGACGCCGGAGAGCGAGGTATGGCCACCAGCGCCAGGCACTCACGGGTACAATCATTGACGACGGTCATTGCGGAGGCGGCGGCCGTCGGTCAGCTGATCCGACACAAAGTCGAGCGCATGGGTCGTTCGGCGTCATCGGAACCAGCATCGGCGCCTGATCCCGATCGCCCGCTTGCGGCCACCGCGGCGGCGCACCGTCAACCTCTCTTCCCGATAGAGCCGGAAGAGCTTTTTGTGGTTGGTCAGAGATCCCTCCCGGCAGCGCGAGCGCCGCGATCCCCAAGGTTCGGATCATGGTCGGCCTCAGGAGGAGACCGCCAATCGGGCTGGTTGGTTAAAGACATTAAATTGCAATCTCGGATCGCACGTGGCTAAAAATGGCGAAAGGCTGGCGGCGATCAGTGTGTGAGGCTGTTAAAGGCGGACGGCATCAGAATCGATGGCCCATCCGAAATTTATGGCTCCATAATATCCTGTGCCTTTAATCGCGTCCGTGGACCTCCAATCGCGCATTGCCGCCACGCTGTCTTCAAGCGCGACGGCGTACTGTCTCGGCCATTGATTGCGCGATCTTCTCGACGGCTTCACTCGAGAGGTACGGAGAGCGCCGGCAACCTCCTGCCGAGCTCGCAAGCTGTTGGTCCATTGAGCGGTAGGATCGGAGTTGAGGCAGCCGCCACGACCTCGGTCCGGCTGATGAATTCGCTCAGATTGGCATTTGAGGACCACTCCAAATAACCAACGAGTGCAAAGACAAGCGCGACGACAATGAGAATGCCGAGCATCGACGCTGTAGCTGTTCCCGACCAGCTTTCGTTGCTGACTAATGACATCATGGTCTCCAAGACCGAAGCTGCTACGCCCGCCTAAGTCATCTCGCAATCATCACGTGTGAACGGCCTCACATCTCACGCGCACTTGATGACGAGACAAGTCATAGACCAAGGCTCGCGGGAGCGAAGGGCGAGGCTTTTCGGACCTGCTGCCGCTCTGGATTGAGGATCGCAGCGACAATCTTCGGCTAGCTGATCGGGCAACTCTTCCGGGCCGATCCGGTCAGCACCGGACCAGTTCTGCCGGCCTACAGGACACAGCCACCGGATGCATGGGCCGGCTAGACTCGGGAGAGGTGATCAATTTCACGAGGCGTTTGCATGCCCATCTGCAGGGATACCACGAACGCGCTATCGAATATGACTCGGCCAGTGGCACGGGCCGTGCAGTACGTTCGTTGCTGGGAATTTTAGTGTCTCGGTTCAGGAATAAAGCGCGGAGCGTATTTTCCTGACACGAGTATCGTCTTTCCCTGGGACACTGGCGCGACTTGCACGTAGCAGGCAATGAAGGAGGAATTATTGAACCACGAATTACCTCCGCAACAGTCTAGGTTCCTCGTTCGAATGGGGACCTCCGGCTGGATGGTTTACGATCGGGAGCGCAAGGGGCCGGCGCTTTTAAGGGACCACAGCTTGGCCGAAAAGCTGTCCAAGGAACGGGCAGAACAAATAAGGCGGGCACTGGCGGATGGTACGATCAAGTGTCGATGATCTCTCGAGGTAAGCCTTCGATCCAGCGAAATGAAAGTCTAAGTCTACCTGCGTTCAGCTCCGCTCTAGGGCTTCGGCTCGCAGAATATCCCTGACCGCCACGACCGCCGCGACACTGGTCGGAAGCGACGGTTGGCATCAGGCCGATCGAATGCACATCCTGGCGGTTGGCCCGCTTCTCGTTGGACAGGCCGAGAACCGCCCTCATGTGCCGCACGAAGAGCTCGATCGCCTGGTTGGTTTGGCTGATTCTGCCGCGGATTTGGCAATGGCCGGCCGGAGCTCAAATGAATTCGGTTGGAGACCTGCGAGCGACAGAGCGACCACGGCGCTAGATGGCGGCTGCTTGCCGCAACCCATTCGCCAACGACTATAATGGAAGGCCGGCCTTTCGTAGCCCGTCAACCAGGTGCTCCAAGTCTTCGGCGCGTTTGAGAATGGACACTTGCTTCTGGGTGCCGCCAATACTGTATCTTGGATTCAGGCGCAGAACCTCGCTTGCCTCTGCACGAGCATCTTCCGTTCGTCCCAGCTGAGCGTATGTCGCGGCCAGGAATGCGTGGCCATACTGGTGATTGGGAGCCCGTCCGACCGCTTCAGCCAACCAATGTTGGGCATCGTTATACTCTTTGAGGTGGTAGTGAGCTACGCCAGCCATCAACGGCGCAAAATGCGGATGGAATGGATCAAGGCGCATTTGCAACTTGGCGATGGCAATAGCTCTGGCCGGGTCCCCTACCGAGTAGAATATTTGCGCAAGGCGGTAGTCCGCGAAATTGGGGTTTAGCGCCAGCGCTCTTTCGGCGGCGGCGGTTGCTGCATC
This sequence comes from Bradyrhizobium sp. USDA 4502, assembly GCF_054063355.1. Classification (NCBI taxonomy): domain Bacteria; kingdom Pseudomonadati; phylum Pseudomonadota; class Alphaproteobacteria; order Hyphomicrobiales; family Nitrobacteraceae; genus Bradyrhizobium; species Bradyrhizobium sp. USDA 4502. The sequence goes on along the minus strand of NZ_JBSSGF010000001.1, from coordinate 156,511 downwards.
GAAGTCACGCTTGCGGATGACGTTGTAGCCCAATTCAGCGTAGGCTTCGGGCAAGCCCGGATTGTGCGCAATCGCCGTGCGTGCCAATTTGATAGCCAGGTCAAGGATAGTGGGGCTCAAATATTCATCGTTCAAGGGATTGAGCCAAGCCACCCTGTGAGTGCTGGCCAGCATTGCATAGCAACGTGCATAGTTCGGATCGAGGGCCAGCGAATCGGCGAGATGCCCTCGCGTCCGCAACAGTTCTGCCATTTGCCAGGAGGACTGGAAGGATATCCAAGCCGCAGCTGCACGCATGTAGTGATCGTAGGCCTGCCAAGTCGCGGGCGGCTTGAGCAAGGTACGTTCGGCTTCCGCCATGTTCACATGGGCGACCAGAATTGCGGCGATCGTCCGCGCGACGTCGTCCTGGATCGTAAATACATCCTGTAACTTTTGATCATACCGCTCGGCCCAGCGATGGACGCCACTTGCAGCATCAATCAATTGCGCCGTGATCCGAACCCGGTCATTGCCCCGACGAACGCTGCCCTCCAGAACGTAGCGCACGCCGAGCTCTTGACCCACCTGACGTAAATCAACCGCTTTGCCCTTGTATCGAAAGCTCGAATTGCGGGCGATTACGAACAAGTCGGAGAAGCGAGACAATTCGGTGATAATGTCTTCAGAGATTCCATCCGCGAAGTACTCTTGCTCCGGGTCGCGACTCATGTTCTCAAAAGCCAGGACAGCGACCGAGGGCTTCTCGGGAAGTGTAAGTGGTGGTCGCGGCGGAGCATTGCCGAATGACACGCGATAGACCCGCACCGGCCGGGCAATGTTCTTCAGTTGATGCTCGCCACGATCCTCGAATTCGACGTCAAGCTTATCTTGCGTATCCTCTCGTACGCGTTTCGACACGCAGATGCCGCCCGGCTCGCAGAGCGCCTCGAGCCGAGCCGCGACATTTACCCCATCCCCGAAGATGTCGCCCTCATCTATCATGATGTCGCCGGCATTGATGCCGATGCGGAACTCGATCCTTTGCTCCATTCGCACATCGGTGTTTCGGGTGATCATGCCACGCTGTATCGCGATGGCGCATCGCATCGCGCTAACCACGCTCGCGAACTCCACCAAGATTCCATCGCCGGCGCTTCTGATGAGGCGCCCGGCATGCTTTTCAATCTCGGGGTAGATGAGTGCGGACAGATGCTCGTTCAGCCGGGCGTGCGTGCCCTCCTCATCAGCACCCATTAGGCGGCTGTAGCCAGCCACATCGGCCACGAAAATAGCACTCAGTCGCCGTTCCACGCGGTCTGCGGCCATAAAAGCTCGCCCTGATCGGATCTGACCGGTCTTTAATTAGGAGTCTATTGTCGGAAGCAGGAGGTGTCTATCGGGCTCCGAACATTGCTGTCCGTCAGGCGTTACCAGACCGCGGGAGATCTGCAATATCGTAGGTATAGATTTGCCTGCTTTGATGTCGCGCCTGCAAGATTCGCAGGTGCGATGAGCACGTCCGAAATGCGGGTCAATAATCGCAAGATTTACATGATTGCAGTTTGCGGCTTCGACCTCCTTTTGCCGGCCCGGCATCCTTCGGGCAAGTTTGGCTTGCGATTGTTCTTCCCTCTTCTCGGGCTTCCACAATAGGTTTCCCACGGGCGGCGGGATGGAGGACTGTGGGACCGGCATCTTTGCGCCGCCGTCAATATCAGCGGACGAGGTCGCCTGATGTTCCGAGACTTTCTGCCAGCTGGCGAGAGGCGCGCAAACGACAAAACGTCGGATCCGAACTTGTATGCTGTCGATGCCGAGGCACGAACGATCCATGAGAGATAATCGCCGCTCGTCAATGCATAAAGCTGCTGCCAATTCATCTTGACGTTGCCGTCCCAAGGGGTCGGCATGACGTCACTAGGGCTTAATACACTGGGCTCGAAATGAGTTGCGTTTCGCGTTCACTCCTCAAGCGCTCCACCACGTTTTCCGTAACGGAAAGCCAAAGTTTTAGCGCTGCCCGACGCCCCGACCACGGAGCCCTGCATGAATGAAGCAAGCAGACCACTGCAGTTTTGTCGGGCGCTGATGGCCCCGGGCATTAACGGCGCTTTGATCCTTTCTGGACGGTCTTGAGCGCTTGGTTGACACCCTTTAGCGATTCATTGACACCCTCCAGCTGCGCTTGCAGGGCGTCCCTGCGCTTCTGCAAGTCCTTTAAGAGTGCTTTCTTCTGCGCCGCGGTCAATTTCTCGAAGTCAATGAGATCCACTGCAAATCTACACATCGCCGCCTCCAAGTGGCAGAAACTAGATTTGACAATCCCTTGTCCGATACACGGCTGAATTGTCGACAATTTCTAGTGGATAATCAAGCTGGATGATACTCGGATCGGACGAATTTTGGGTGGCCTTGCGCGTGGTAGGGCATCGGCACAAAGCGTTGCACTTTTCTTTCACCGGCTCGGTGCGACTGACCTGATCGTTTCAAGGATCAATCAATCGGCCAAGCTGCTTGTTGGGGCGCGCGGCCGCATTGGCCAAAATTGTGATGTAATCGGCAATCCAGTTCTGAATGGTGTTTGGCGCGAACAAGTCTTCTTTGCGTCCGCATATGCCGCTCATTCCCAGCGGCGTGTCCTTGATGGTCATCGACAGCCAAGCGCGGTCGATCGGCATGGCTGAGCGTTCTTCCTGATAGCCGAATGGCAGAACCGTCAGATCGGGCGCCTGGAGCGCTCGGCGGAACGCGACCTGGAGAACGAAATAGACCTGAACGAGTGATGCTGGGCACAAGCCGGTTGCTTCCGCTAATCGGCCGGCAATGATATCGAACGGGAGCTCTTGTCTGGCATGAGCGTCCAAGACGGCCTTGCGCACCCGATCAAGGGCTTCAATAAAGGTTAGATCAGCATCAAGTTGGGTGCGGATGATCGCTGTATTCGCGAATGGACCGATCACGCGTTCTGTCCTGAGTTGAGAGCGATTGGCCATCAAGGTCGCAACGCAAATGTCGTTCCGTTCGCTCCGGAGCAATAGCAGGGTCTTGAAGCCGGCAAGCAAACTCATGAACAGAGTTACGCCCCGATCACGGCTCATGGCGTTCAGCCGCGTCAGCAGATTGTTCGAAATTTGAAATGGTTCCTGGAGAACGCGCGAGCTCAATTCTCCTGCTACGCTGCCTTTCGGAGTCACAAAGGGAGGTGAGGCTTTGTCGAGGTGCCGCGTCCAGTAAGCCAGCTGCCTGTTTGCTTCCTCGGTGCTGGACCACAAACGCTGCCAGCGAACGAAGTCTGAAAATTGAAACGATGGCTCGGGCAGCTGCGCCTTTGCGCCGGCAATCGAGCTGGCATAGATCTTCAAAAGCTCTTCCATGAAGATTGCCATCGACCAGCCATCAATGATGATGTCGTGCATGACCAGAAGTAAAACGTGGTCGCAGGCGTCGAGCCGAAAGACATAGGCCCGGAATAATGGCGCATCGTTCAGGTCGATCGGTTCCAACGAGCGCTGCTCAGCTTCCAACTTCACCCTTGCCAGCACAAGTTTCTTGGCCTGTGCGTCTGCGGTGTGCGCCAAGTCTGCATAATCCTTTACGACGAGGATCGATCCGACATCGACCTCTGGCGCGACGTGAGCGAGAGGAACCTCACTTTGCCAGATAAACGCCGTGCGCAGCATGTCGTGCCGGTGCACGAGCTCACCAAGGCTCCGCTCAAGCGCAGGAATGCTGAGTTGGCCCTGCAATCGATAAGCGAACGGCAGGTTGAACTGTGGTAATCCGGGCAGTTTTCGCTCGATGCGCAGCATACGCTCCTGAACGATGGACACCGGCTGCGGGCCATCTGCATCAGCGTGCGTGATTTCCGTAAGCGGATCGTGCCTGCGCGCTACCGGGCCGCCGCCATCTTTTGATGATGCGATACGAAGTCCAAGAGCCGCAACGGTAGGCGAACTGAAGATATCCTCGATCGACAGCGTGGTGCCGAAGTGCTCTTCCACACGCAAAATCATCTGCGTCATGGCAAGTGAATCCACCCCGAGCGCGAAGACATCCTGGTCAGCGCTGATCTGATCGATGCCCAGGATGTCCTTCCAAAAGCCGGCCAGTTGACGCTCCAATTCCGAGCGGGGGGCGACTGCCTCGCCGCCGTCCTGCAACAAGCAAGTCTTTGAAAAGCGGGCCGCAAGTTCGTTGCGCTTGATCTTCCCGCCGGCACCTTGCGGGATCTGTGGCACAATCAGGATGAGGCCCGGGACCTTGAAGGCGGCAAGGCGCGATCGGGCAAAGTCCCGCAGACTGTGCGGGCTCACATTTGCGTCCTGGCGCAGCACGATAGCGGCGGCGACGTCCGCGCCTAGTCGCTCATGGGGAACAGCGAAAACAGCGGCTTCGATCACATCCGGGTGGCTCAGCAAGGCGCCCTCTACCTCGGCGGGGGCAACCTTCTGCCCGCCCTTATGGATGATCTCCTTGATGCGACCGACGATGAACAGATACCGATCGGCGTCGAGGTATCCGAGGTCGCCGGTCCGGAACCAGCTGCCCTGAAAGGCCGACGCGGTAGCGGCGGCGTCATTATCGTATCCTCTCGTTATGGTGGGGCCTCGCAGCGCGATCTCCCCACGTTTGCCGAACGGCAAGCGGCGACCTGCACTGTCCAGTATCGCAATCTCGGGGCCGGCTGGCCGGCCGACTGAACCGCGCTTGCGCCGCTGCAAGGGATTTGCGGCGATTTGGGTGGCGGCTTCCGTCATGCCATAGGTGTCGATAACGGGAACACCAAATAACGCTTCCAGTCGCTCGAGCACCTCCGATGACAAAGAGGTCGAAGCCGAACGAACGAGCCGCAAGGAGGATCGCAGCGCACCCTGCTTGTGGCAATCCGCGGCCTCCAATATAGCGCGATGGATGGCCGGTACCGCCGTGTACCAGGTCGGTTGAAACTCCGTCAGCCAGCCGAAGAACGCTCTTGCATCGAAGCCGGCAGGACAGACTACGCTGGAGCCCGCCGCAAGCGCGGCCAGAAGTCCCGAGATCAAGCCATGCCCATGAAAGAGGGGCAGCACACTCAGCAAGCGGTCGCGAGCCTCAAGCTCCAGGGCGGCGCCAACATTGCCGGCTGACAGGCAGACGCTCGCATGGGTCAGAGGAACCGTTTTGGGCCGCGACGTACTGCCGGATGTCATCAGGATGAATGCGTCGTCAGCGCTGGACGCAAACTCATCGTCAGGCAGCCCTTGCGGCGCCCGATCGGCAACACTGAACGCGCCGGCCGCCTGGTCGGGCCGCATCGATGCGTCGATCACGGGCACGCCCTGGATGCTGGCGGCGCGTCGGCAGGCCGAATTCAAGTCAGCGTGCGTCATGAGCGCCGCCAGGTGCAATTCGCCGAAATAACGCTGGTATTCATCACAGGTGAAGCCGGGATTGAGAGGTACGCAAACCGCGCCAGCTGCGACGGTGATCGCCGCTACTGCAGCCTCTGGTCCGTCCGCCAAAACCACCGCGACCCTGTCAGTTCGGCGCACGCCGACGTTTCGCAAGCCGAAAACCACGGCCTTTGCCTGCGTCCACAGCGCACCATACGTCATCGGGAGGCGTTCCGGGGCCAGAATGGCGTGGCGCTCCGGCGCATGTTGCGCATGGTCGGCCAAGAGATCTCGAATGCAGGGAAAGACGCGTCTGCCGGCGCTCTTGCGTGCGGTACTCTTCCGCAATTCCTTGATGATGTTCGACAATGCCGGCCTCCCCTGGTCAATGTCGCTCCGTGTGCCAGCCCTATTGACGTCTTTTCCAGCGCGCCGGCCCCATCGAAGACGGGAATAAGTGGTGGCGTCGTCGGCGCTCCGCGGGAGGCGCTCGACGGGGAGCCGCTCGGCTGCGCTAGAGGCAAGTTGCCCGACAGGCAGCATCTTACAAAGCACAACCACTATAGCAGTATGCTTGGCCGCCGTCCGGCTGAGCCACGGCAGTTCCGGCGTTCGCCACCAGCCAGGCCAAGGCGAAAGCTGGAATCAAATAGACAGAACGAAGCTCCGCCGCGGCGTAACACCTTTGGCTGATCAACCGCGCTATGCTAACACGCCGAACCGAGCGTTACCGAATGAAGCACGGTTTTCGCCGATCCGGTGGTCGCCACCTGCGATCTTCGAGCGGCTCTTGCACCAAAGTCACGTGCTGGCTATTCGCGGCGACAGCTACCGGCTCCGAGCCGAGCGAAACAGGTGCCTCATCAGCCGCCCGCCGCTGACGGTCCTTCGGTCGGCTCGCCTCGGGCCTTCCCGTCGGCCGCCGACGCAACATTCAAGCGACATCACGAACCGCGGGTGGGGATAGTTCGTGACGCAAAGGGGCCAGTTCCGGACCGCGTTTGAGAGGCCTTGATGAAGCCAGATCTACTCGCAGCGGCGCCTCGTCGGTATCGTTGATGCCTTCGATGTCAAGTTCCCGGAGCTAAAACTCCGGACGGCGCGCTTGCCGCGGCCACCCGTCGAGCGGCGGTTCACAATGAGTCGAATCACCGCTAGATGCGCGCTTGCGGCGCCGGACGGGACGAAGGCTCGAAAACATCACCTCGTTCAAAGATGAATGAGAATGAATAGCGGGCCTGTGCCGTGGCCGAGGGCCGGGGCCGCGGTCGGCTCAACACGGTTGCGAATGTCAGATCGCGAGCGCAGCATCGCTATACGGCGCTGCTGGGTCCAGGACGTCAGCCAGACCGCCATGGAGGCTCCGCAGTCGAGTCCTCAAGTCTGGCAGTTTTGATGCTTCGAATGTGCCAGCGGTCGGGAGAATGCGACGCCCTCTGAAACGCGGACAATTCACCGACAAGCGGTGAACTGTCCACGTAGTTCAAGCAGACGAGCCCTAGCTCACCGACTTTGCTCAGCTATCGACAACAGTTTCACACTTGCCGCCGCGTAAGCCTTACGAACCCTCCTTCCGCCAACTCGGCATTGTAGAGCTTGCCATTGAGAGAAATGGTTGTCGGGTGGTTTGGGCTAGGCATGAGTCCTTCGTCGCGCAGCTTTTCAATTAAGGCCAATGGGGCCCATTGCTCCGGGACAACAGCGCCATGGTCCCGAGCCTCAATGAAGAACGCTCCGAAATCTGGCGCTCCCGCTCGGCCGGCTCCAAGCACTTGGGCCTCCGGCGGGTTGTGAATGAGGCGAACATGGCCAGACGGGTCCAAGGCAGCTGTGTACCGGTGTCCCCGAATATCGTAGGTCATGGTCGGCTGGTCTGCATCCGGAACAAGACCCAAATGGCTCAATGTATCAGCCATTCGCTCTGGCATAGGTCGTGCTTCGGTGCGGTGCCGGAATTCCCGCGGAGCAGCGTGCGATACATCATAGACCGTCTCCTCTGGGGCCGCAGACGACGATGAGCCGGCTTCACTGAAGAATTGCCTGAGCATATCCTGATCCGCTTCATTCAATTCCTCGAGGTCTGGGGACCCATGCGCTCCGGCACCGTTGATCGGATTCATATCCATATAGTCCTCCTCCTATGAGAATATAGGCTGCATCCGCCAGTTTCTTCGCTCGGTTCATGACCAGTCCGTTCACTGGCAGCATTGTGATCGAGAGATCGCGTTCGCATGGTCGCAAGCTTTGCTTTCGAGAAGCTGACCGTCTTCGGGAAATCACAGCAGATGCGCCCGCTTTCTCCACTCTGAAGCCCGGCAGTCTGCGACTTGACGATCTCTCTAGCTTTCCCAGAATATCTGCGGGGCTACATCTTCCCAAAAGGCGGCCGCGGACATTTGCCCTTGCAGTCTTGATCCGCCGACGTACAGCGCTTCAATCCTATGCCCGCTAGAATGCACAACGACAATCACCGTGACGCCGCCGAGTACAACCTGAAACGATGCCGTTACCAGGGCAGCAACCACGAACCGGTGTGACTATCGAGGACCACCAACTTCAACAAACTCAGTTGCTGGGTTTGCAAAGAATACAGCAAGACACGATCTCGGCTTGCCGCTCCTCTCGACGATTATGCGAAGGCAACCGGACCTTTCCTGCCTGCTGGGGGCCAAGCCTCGCGTTCAGGCGAACCGCTCGTTTGGGAGCTGGCTGCGAGAAGGCGCCTTACCATGCGCACCGCGTGTCATGACTTGAAATCATCCCGCCAGAAGGATGCTTTGAACGCAGCTTGCAGCGTATCTGCCGCCAGAGGCGCAATCCAGGGCAGCCGCCCTAGCCACCGCACCCGTCCAATCTCGCAAATGGCTCTCACCGCATCCGAATTCTTTTCGCCAACGAAAGCGATTCCAAGAATGTCGATCTGGCGCTTGCGGAGCGCCTCTATAGAGAGCAGCGAACAATTGATGCTGCCAACGGTTGTGCTCGCGCAGAACACGACTGGAAGCCGCCATTTCTCCAAGACGTCAATGTAAAGCGAGCCGCAATTGAGCGGCTCCATTAGCCCGCCGATCCCCTCGATCACGAGCGGCTGCCCTTCAGTGTCGGGCACGTCCAACGAATCCGCGTTGATGCGAACCTCGTCAACGTCCGCGGAACAGTGGGGCCAACCGGCCGTTTGCAGTCGGTACCGCTCAGGCACGATGCGATCTGGCGAAAGACTTGCAAGCCGAGCGACGCGCTCAGTGTCCGTTTCTCCTTCGAGGCCGGCTTGTATCGGCTTCCAAAACTTCGCGCCAAGTAGATTGACGAGCCCTGCGCAGAACACAGTCTTTCCAACGCCGGCGCCGGTACCCGTGACCACTATCCGCTGCTGGCTCGTCGAGCTTGACCTCTTGTCCAGCGTTGTACGCACCTCATTCTCCATTTTACAGCGACCAAAGCGGACGCCGGTCGACAGGACCGCTTACTCTTCGTAATACGTTGAACGCATGGTGCCCTCACCTCCCGGTTCGAGCAAACGGCTGCTAGCGACCCTGCTGCGTGCATCGCTCCCTCAAGGCTAACGGCAGCAAGTTATGCAAGCGCCGCGATAGGTGTCCGCTGCACCCGCTCTGAAAGACTTCTGGATACCGACTGTTAGGTTGAACCATAGACGGCTGTGGCGCGCGCCATTGCGCCCTCCCAGAGTTGCGTTTGATGCGTTGTCGCAGGTTAAGATTGTTATCGGCGCGCAAATACTGTCCAGATCGGACGGAGGCATTCACGCGCCGTCGGATGTATCCTAATAGACGCAGAACGGTACGCTTCGAGCGAAGCTGTACGATTGATGACTGGCTTCACGTGGTGTGGTCGATCGAATGAGCGCGGATTCGTTCGGCCAGGAAACAGCGATCGAGGCATATGAGCTGCAACGAGGGTGATTTTGCGTTCTAGACGTTGTGCGAGCTTCCGCCGAAGCGCGAGCAGGCTCGGCCGATGTCGCATAATCGACCAGGATGATCCTGCCAAACAAGACGTCGACGCCTCGCTGGCGGCTTCGTATGCACCGAGGCCTCTTTTTGAACGGCACCGGTCCCGGCAATGTCCGACTTTGAGGGCCTGCACCGCCTTTACAAGGGCTTAGAGCGCGCACGTCGATCACGCCTCACCTACGTAAGCCGTATCCAGAGCATTGCGCACGGCAATTGTCAGATTCCGCTGACATATATCAGGAAGGTCTGCTGCACAGTCGCGGCATCGTACAGCGTCAAAGACCGCTCCGGCTGTCGATGCGTTCGGCATTGCCTTGAGCTAGATCCCGATATAACAAGTGGTCAAGTTGCGGCGTCACGTTTACGGCCACCATGATCCGTCATATCGTCTTCTTCACAGCCAAAAAAAAAGCCGATATCGACCAAGTCGTCGAAGGTCTATCGGTTCTCACCTCAATCCCATATGCACGCCGGCTCGAGATTGCCCGCAACCGCAAGAGCGACCAGCTCGGCAATGATATTGATGTCGTTGTGTATGGTGAATTCGACAGCGAGACGGATCTCGCTGCGTACAAGACGCACGACTTGTATCGAGAAGCGATCCGATGCGTACGGCCGCTCCGGGAGTTGCGCTTTGCCGCTGACTATGAGCTGTCGAAAGACGTGCATTTCGCTGGAACAGCAGGGCTAACGCAAGTCGCTCGGCGTAGTGGACCAGCCGGCCGTGAGTAGCTTGATGATCAGCCGCATGTCTTGTACGTGCGGCACGGAAATACCCCTCCTTCGGAGGGCATCAAGCGGCGCAGGCCTCACAACCTGCCGGTTGTCGTAGCAGACAGCCATGCACGTCCGCGAGTTGCAGTGGATTGAGCCCGTCAAGGCGCTGCGATGTCTTGCGCAGCGGCCACAGCTTACCTTTCTCGACAGCGCCGCAAAGCATGAGCTGCTCGGCCGTTACTCATATCTGGCCTGCGAGCCGTTCAGCACCTACTTAGTCGCTGATGGACAGGCAAGTTGGAACGGCGAGGCAATTATAGGGGACCCATGGGAGGTTCTCCGCGACCTCCTTGCCAGATACAAAGAAGCGTATCGCCCCGATCTCCCCCCATTCCAGGGCGGCGCAGCCGGCTTCATTGCCTACGATCTAAACCGAACACTGGAGCGGCTGCCGGCACCGTCAATTGCGGGTCTACGGTTGCCGCAATCAATATTGCACTTTTACGACGTGGTGGTCAGCTTCGATCACCGGGACCAGAAGTGCTGGATCGTCTCGACCGGCTGGCCGGAGCAGGACCCCACTCGACGAGCCGAGCACGCGCGTCGTCGCGCCGACGAGTTTGCAGCACTGCTTGCCAGGCCAAAGCCGCCGCGGATCATAATACCCAGCACCGCAGGGCGATGGCATTCGAATTTTAGCCGTGACGATTTCATAGCGGCCGTTCAGCGCGTCGTCGATTTGATCCTGGCGGGAGATATATTCCAAGCGAACATCGCGCAACGCTTCAGTGCCGAAGTGTCGCCCTTGTTCGATCCGCTCACCTTTTATTGCCAGCTTCGGTCTTTGAACCCGGCCCCGTTTGCAGCTCTCCTGCACTATGACACGCTGACGATTGCGTCGAGCTCTCCTGAGCGATTTCTGAGACTTGACGGACGGCAGGTCGAAACACGACCGATCAAGGGCACAATCGCGCGCTCCGCTGATTCCGCCGAAGATCTGCACCGTGCCGAGCTCCTTCTCGCGTCCGAGAAGGATCGCGCCGAGAACATTATGATCGTCGACCTGTTGCGCAACGATCTGTCACGCGTTTGCACAGACGATTCGGTCGAAGTTTCAGCACTGTGTAACCTCGAAACCTATGCCTCAGTGCACCATCTTGTCTCGGTGGTGAGAGGCGCGCTTGCTGCAGAGCAAGACGCTGTCAGTCTACTTCGCGCCTGCTTTCCCGGCGGCTCCGTCACTGGCGCTCCAAAGGTGCGAGCAATGGAGATCATTGCGGACATCGAGAAAGTGGCGCGAGAGGTCTATTACGGGGCGATCGGCTTCATCGGATTCAATGGACACATGGACACGAACATTGCGATCCGCACCGTCGTGATCGAAGATGACCTGGCTACATTTCATGCAGGCGGTGGAATAACGGCGATGTCGAATCCGGAAGCCGAATATGAGGAGACACTTGCCAAGGCAAAACGATTGTTCGAGGCCTTTGATGCCGATCCATACGGTGCATTTTGATTGTCATCATCGACAACTACGATTCCTTCGTATTCAACATTGCGCGCTATTTCCGCAAGCTTGGGGCACAGACGCAAGTGGTCCGAAGTGATGCGATCAGCGTCACTGAACTCGCTGCGCTCCAGCCGCGCGCAATCGTCATATCTCCCGGTCCCTGCACTCCCATGGATGCCGGTATATCCACCGCGGTTGTCCGCGAACTTTCGGGTTGTGTCCCAATCCTTGGCATCTGTCTCGGCCACCAGTGTATTGGGAGCGTTTTCGGGGGACGCGTCGTGCGCGCACATCGTCCCATGCACGGCCAAGCCTCACCCATAACGCACAGCGGTCGTGGGTTGTTCGAGGAACTCCCATCTCCACTTTGTGTTGGGCGGTACCATTCTCTAGCGGTCGAACTCGATCTGTCAGAACCACAGGATCTCATGGTGACAGCCCGCTCAGATGAAGGTGAGATTATGGCTTTGTCACATCGGCATCACCCAACCTATGGCGTGCAATTCCACCCGGAGTCAGTACTTACTCAACAGGGGAACGTGTTGCTTAGGAATTTCTTGCGACTGGCGGCCAGTTTCCGACCGTGAGACCTGGGATTTCGTCGATGGCGAACCGCGCATTTCGCTTGGCAGAGTCGCACAAGATGCAACGTGAAAGCGGAAATAGCTCAGTTGGTACGATACGTACGTAACTTTCTCTTTTGGTGCCGCCTCAATTGAATTACTCGGAGCCGCGTCGGGCTAGTCGCAGCACCTCCATTCGGTAAATCAGGATCATCTTCTAGCTTCTTAGCGAAAACGTTTATTCGAGATCCGCCAAGAGATTGGCGGAGCCTAGGCGGTACTTTCGGTACCGCTGCCCTAACGGGCGTTTCCTCCCTTGACTTGGCCGCCGGTCCTGTGGGATCGGCGGTTCTCTTCGCTATCGATCAACGCTCTCATGATTGAGATCATAGATCAATCTGCGGCTCCGCGATGGGGACAAATGTCATCGGGGTCGAAAAGTATTCACGCAACATAGAAGCATAGAAGCGTGCATACCGGGCGAGTAGCGCTACACTTTTGAGGTCAATGCCAAGGCGATCGTGCAAGACCCGAACGACGTTACAACCTCTTGCGGTCTATCGGATCAAAGATCGCATTAATCGTGAACTGAAACGCAGCACGGAACATGAGAGTTGAGATAGGGGTGGTCTCCTCTCCTATCTGCCATTGACGAGATGCGGCGCAGATTAGCGCGCAGGGTACCGTGGGTTCGAAAGCTCCCTTCCGCCAGTTGCACATCTTGCACCCTCCCCCACGTCTTCCCATCATTAAAAATAGCTGCAAGCGAAGTGACGTGTCTCCTTGCGATCCCTTAGAGTGTCCGCCGAAATACGAGTCACGTCTACGTTTTTGATGTGGAGGGCTGCGTGGGCTTTGGAGGACACTTTTCAGTGGCCAAAGAGGCGGTGCTGAGTCCGATTTGGCTGACCAAGCGAGAAACAGCGGCACGCGTCCGTGGGCGAATCGAGCAGGACTTCCTGCCGCGCGGGAGCGAATTGAGTGCGCTCATTCGCGCGGTCGATTGGTCCACGACCAATTTGGGACCCATTGATAATGGCGCACATCTCAAGAGTACGGTCAGCCTTATTGCTGGGGCAAAGAAGCTTCGTCCCAGGGCAGCAATTAGGCCGTGCTCGCAATCATCAAGCACTTGCTTCCCGCTCAGAAACGAAACAAGCACGTCAAACATCACCCTCCCAACCCTAGGAGGAAATGCCGCAGTTTTTGAAGTCGCGGGCAGAGGACGCGTCCGACTCGGAACGCATGTTGCGATGGATAATCTTGACGGCATACCCGGTCCGGCCGGTCGCACCTCCTCACCCACCGCGGTGCGAATAGTCCGGGTAATCACTGGCGGGAGCTTATCGGTGCCGCCGAGAAGATTACGGACACGCACACCCAAGCTGCAGCGCCTTTCGGTCTGCCCGCCGGTTGCCACTCTGTCTTTATTCGGGAAGCTGTATCACACCTGTTGCGTGCAGTATGATTCAGATGACTCGTTTCCGCAACAACGAGCCAGCCAATGCCCGATTACCTGTTTTCGTCCGAGCGCCTAAGCAACCTTATAGACCAGCGAGGACGTGACGCTTCCAATCAAGTCAACAGCTTTGACCCCGAGGATATTCTACAGAAGCCTGGCAGCCATCATCGTCGCACATTTCTCTATCAATCTCCCCATTCTCCGGAGAGACCAAGAAGTCCTGAGCGAGCCGCGCGAAACAATGCAGGTCGCCAAGGACTACGGACGCACCATCAACGTACCTGGAATGGAAATCTCACTGACCATTCCGTTCGAGGGAGAGGGTCGGTACTTCAACTATCAACCTGACGCGTTCACGTCGCCGGCTCCCATTGGACAGGTAACATCCGGAAACAAGCTTATTCTTATCGTAAAAGGCAGGGAGCTGGTCGCCCAGCAGGTGCGCGACGCATTCGAAAATAATCTCGCCGAAATCGAAAAATATCTCGGGTGGCAGAGAAAGAGCGTTGAGCCGTTCAACGCGAGACTGAGGCAGAACGCGCTGGAAGCAATTGCAGCGCGGAAGAAGAAGCTCCTTCACGCGCGCAACATGGCCGCTTCGATTGGCCTGAACATGAAGCCGGTACTGCCCTATCCGTCGAGCCATAAGGCGCCGCAGATCCAACGCAAGCCAGCGCCCCCATCACTATCGTCGGCAAAGCGACAGGCATTCGTTTCAGAGCCGGAATTGGTCGAAGGTGATTACCAGCATATCCTCGGTATCATCGAGGCCATGGCAAAGGTGATGGAGCGCAGCCCAGAATCATTTGTCCATCTCGATGAAGAAAACATGCGGCAGCACTTCTTGATCCCCTTGAATGGCCATTATGAAGGCATAGGGACCGCTGAGGCATTTAATAGCGAGGGAAAGACCGACATTCTAATCCGCATCGAGGATCGGAACGTCTTCATCGCGGAATGTAAGTTTTGGGGCGGTCAAAAGGCGGCCCAGGAAGCTATAGACCAGTTGCTGGGATATTTGACGTGGAGAGATACGAAGTCTTGCTTGATTATGTTTAGCAGGCTCAAAGATTATTCCTACGTGCTGGGCGAGCTTTGGAAGAGCGTCGAAATACATCCAAATTTCAAAAGAGAAGAGCGCAAAGAGGGCGAAACGCGTCGTCGTTACGTGTTCCGAAGCAAGAATGATCCGGACCGCGAACTGATACTGACGGTGCTAGCTTTTAACATCCCCAAGATTTAGCCCCCGAAAATCGGCACGCCATATTTCACAAGCAGCCCACCAGCCACGGTCCCAGCAGAAAGCAGCCCGCCCCACAGAAGGGGTCGACGACCTGCAGCCGCATTGATGACGGACAGTAGGAGCAGACCACCCCAGAACTTGCCGTAGTTCTTACAAAAATCACCGTTCTGCTTGGCGATCTCAACCAAATCAGACGGCTTCTCGCTTTCGACCTTGGCGCTCTTCTTAGATTCAGGACGAGCACCACCCTCCACCCTTTCGGGTAGCTTTTTGCTCATATTCATTCCCCTCCCGAGGGAGCCTACCGAAGCTCTACTGCGAGATGGTTGCGCCTAAATATACTCTCAGCGCAATCCTGTTCCTCGTACGTTCCGAATCCCTAGATTCGAACCCCTTAAGGTTTTGAATCAGCAGCACCCGAACACGTGCAATATACCCCGAAAAGTGAGCACTTAGACATGAACGACAAGGGGCGGAACGCGAGTACCGCCCCTGTCCTATACCGTTGGATTCGCTCTCATAAGTCGCTGGCTTCAGCACCGGGTATTAATTTGCGGTGAAGGCGGCGCGCCCCTGATTTCGAAGATAGCCCGGCACGTCGCTGCTAGGATGGCGATGGTGCAGCCACGGCTCTGATGATTGGGCATTCGTCTGTGGGGTTCATTTCCATACTTTCTCTTACGTTTTGGTCAGGCGGCGCTTCGCAAGACATCTTCCTGGGCAAACACGAAGTTCTTCGTCCCTCGCCTCCAGCCCACAACGCGCCAATTATCCAATGCCTTGAGTTGCCTGCAAGAGACCAAGACAGTCCCATCAGCTTCATCGCGTCGGGATAAGTCAGCCCATCGGATGTAAATCGCATCAACGACTCGGAACGCCGCCCAACCTTTAAAATTCTCAGGGCAGCATTTGCGAAGGCAACCTCCGCCTCCGTCAGCGGGCGAATAGGCCCGCTCATGATGATCTGCGTCATCCCTTGCCGGTGCGCTCGAACATGCGCTCATCTTCCGCACGGTCGATTGGCTGCTCAGGAAGGTGCCGACCTTGCTGTAGCCGCCGCGCTTCCATCTCATCGAAGGTGAAGCCGAGCTTGTTCTTGCGACGCCGGAAGATGCGGTAGAGTGAGCCGCGCTTCACGTTCGCCATCTTGCCGACGAAGTATTTTTGGGGGGTGACGGTCTTAGTCCGCACCATTAGCACTGGCTGGCGAAGCTGTGGGGCACTCCAGTCATCCAAGCCCGCGAGCTTGCTACCGTTATGCCGCAGGCGCGACGCTGCATGGAATGAAGCCACTCTTGTTGTCGCAATGGCCGAAGTGCGCCAGGCCGAAGCCAAGGTCGAGATGCTGAAGGCCGACGCCGTTTAGTAACCCGATGGATTGGGCGCAGGAAGGTCCCTGTATTGGCTATATGAGATCAGGAACTCTCGCCAAAAGAACACGACCTTCTCAGCCACGCTCCGGAAGTCGGTCCACTCAGGACCCGTTGCCTGTATCGTTATGATCAGCAGCGACGTTGCCTCGAAATATCCCGATTCAACATAGTCGGGTTCAACGTAATCATTGCCGACCGCAGTCAGCCCAAAGTTCTCTGGCTTGAAGTGCTTACTGCCGTTGGCGATGCTGCGCATATCCGCCAGGAGTGGATTGTGCCTGCACACCCACTCTTTCAGCTGTTCTTTTGGCATGAAACCCAGCTTGGCTTGTAAGGCCTTATCTGCCGCCAGCCATTCCTTCCAGACCCATTCCGACAGATGGTATGCGGTCAGGGCAAAATTGATCGCGACACGCGCCGAGACGGGATCTTTCAAAAAGTCCTCATACTCAGCGACGAGCTTGAGATAGAAATCCCGGCAGTTTGTGATGTCGAACATGTGCCACCCGCTTGCGCGTGGCTATCTTTTAAACAAATCCGTATCCAGTGCAAATGCACCAGCCCAACTGGCGTCAGCTTCGTCTTCGCCGAGGTCCGGCCCCACCTCGCCTTCGCAGCCGCCTGCATCTCCGGCTTCTTGGCTTTGCCTGCCCGTCTTCGACAGCGTCACCGTCGAGCACTGCGGAAGTTCGCCGCCGAGTGCAAAGCCGAGCTGGCCGGGTTGATGCCGAAGGCGGCTTAACCCGGCCCCACACCACAACGGCAGCAACGATACCGACGATGACGAGCGCACCGATGATGGCCCAAAACCCCTCCGCGCTGACGCTCACTCCCCACAAGCTCACTACTAACTTATTCATAGGCACATCTTTCCCGTGGCGAGAAACGACATCTCGCAGCGATTGACAACGGTGCCTGGTGAGAGCGACAGCGCTCAGCGTTGTGGAGGAGAGTCGCAGACTCCTTCAACCGAGCAAAGCGGCCTTAAAACAAGGGGTTTTGCGAGATGGAAGAGGGGGCGCGGCAGCGCGTCGACTGACCCCTCCCCCCACGGCTTTCACGCATGCAACGCACCCGGCTTCGACGGCTTGCTGAAGAACTTTGCCGGACGTCGCATCCGGAAGCCGTATGCGGTCCGGCCTGTCCCATCGCCATAGGGTCCTTGCTCCACGAACTTTTGCAGACGGTTCACTGTTGCTCCACATCGGCTTCTGACAGTGCGAGATCTGAGCGGACCTAGGAGCTGAAGATAGTGAACCGCGATGTGACGGCAGCGCGGCGCTAGGGAAGTGTCCGGCGCTCTGAAGCGAAGCGCCGTCTGGGAAGGCCGGCTGAACCTGCAATCGATGCGGCTCGGAATCTCATTTTCCACGCCGATTTCTTCCTGACGGACTACAGGTCAATCGTGCGGGGCCCCCTTTCAAGAACGAAGCTCACAGGCACAAGTTGATGCTGCGAGGCTCGAGGTGTCGATGAGATTTGCTGTCCCGCTTGCCGCACTTCCGCACCGGCCCACCGAGATTTCGGCCGGGACCTTCCTCGCCGTGATCTGCACCGCGCTCCTTATCCTTTGCGTCACGACCCGAACGCAACTGCTGCTCCAGCCAACGCAGCATAGCTTGCGAGCGCGATGCGCAACGAGCCCAGGGCATCGGCGAGCCTTCCTACACACGGGCCTGAAACAAGGCGCACCAACATTGCAGCAGCCAGGATTGAGCCGATCTGCTGAGGCGTCAACGTTCTCGTCTCGAGAAATTTTGGCCAGAATGGCGATGCTACCCGAATGCAGCATAGAGCGCGGCGTAAAGAGCAAGGTCGGAAGCGGAATGGCGACGTCAAATTCCTCGAACTTCTCATCGGTCCACTTTCCGTCTTCTAGACGCCGGTGAAACGCAATTTCGGATTCGATCTAAATAACCGGGTCGACGCTCTTCAAGCCTTGGTATTCGCGCAGCTTATCCTGGTAATCGAAGACGGCGGTGCCCGGCGAGGAGACCTCGACGATCAAGTTCGGCTTGAAGGCCGTCATTGCGGACGCATTGAGCGGGCCACAATCCACCATGACGTCGGGATATCGGATCGTGTCCGGACCGGTCAGAACGGCCGTGTCGCTCGACGTTGAGCGACACCCTTTCTTCTTCCCGGCCGGAACGAAGGCGGACTGGACGTTGCTGCAGATGCGCGGCGGGCTTTGGCTTCGCCGCGAAAGTACGAACTGAACGAACCGTGAATTAGCCCGAGTGCAAGACGATCTTGTTATTGGCGAGCGACATGATCTTCCCAAAAATGGAAATACCATCTTCCATTTTTGGAAAATCCACGGTAGTATCCTTTCATGCTGGTGATCGGCACGGACATTGTTGAGCGCTATTTTGCCGAGCGCTCTGGTCATCAGGGCATCGATGCGGCGCGCGCTCAATACAGGGCATGGCTGGCGATTGCGGAGGCTTCGGACTGGCGGACGCCGCAACAGGTGAAGCGATCGCATCCCAAGGCGAGCATCCTGAAAGGCGGACGTGTGGTGTTCAACGTCAAGGCCAATGACTACCGCCTGATCGCCATGGTTCAATATCGTGATGGCGTGTTGATGATCCGCTTTTTCGGCAGTCATGAAGACTATGACAAGGTGGACGCGGAGACGGTGTGATGAAGGCGACATTGATAATTATCCAGAACCAGGCCGATCATGAGGCGGCCAAGGCGCTTGTCGGCAAGCTGATGCAATCTAACGAGACTGCCGATCGAGCGCGCATGGTAGCTCAGGCTCGCCTTATCGAGGCGTATGAACGCGCGCGCTGGCCGCGCAAAGCGCCGCCGTTGCCCGATTTGCTGACCTATCTTGTGGAACAACATGGTTTGACGCGCGCTGATCTTGTGCCGCTTCTGGGCACTGCGAGTCGCGTCAGTGAGGTTATGTCCGGCAAGCGCGAATTGAGCATGACGATGGTGAAGCGTCTGCGCGAACGCTTCAATATTCCGGCGGATTTGCTGATTTCCGCGAGCGGAAGTGTTGCGGCTTAGGTCAATCGGGACCATGACTTTCGATAGGGAACGTACTTTGCTCGGCAGCCGTCAACATTCCCATCGACGCGAGAAATTCAGCGCATGCGATTCCAACGACTTGCAGGGGGATTGGGGGGACGCAATTCGATCGGCGCCGCAACGCGACGTCGGCGACGAAAGATGGCTCTCCGGCAAGGACTCGGCCGACTTCCTGTGCTGCTGAGGGGTTGAAGTTGACGCCCCGCATCATCGAAGTCCCCGTCGCAGGCCCTTTGCAAGTCATGGGTGGTGGCAAAGAACAGCGGAAGGCGAATGGCGACCGGAGCCCGAGCATTTCGCTCGGGTAGCTGACCAGTCGAGAATTCAACGATAGTTACGGATAGTCGAACTTTTACTCCACGATTCGGTTTCGCAGCTTAACGCCAGAAATAGCCACCGATCTTGAATCGTTCTGAAGCAAACTTGCCGTTGCGGAAAACAGCTCGCCAAGATGCCCTTCAGCGGTTAAGACCACTTCCGCCTTTTCCTGAATCGCTCTGAACGCAATTTCTTTGCCACCCTGCCGAGCGATATCGTAGACAAAAAAGTCCGGCTCTTCGTGGTGCGATCGCGCCTGATCGATACCGCGCACGACGAGAGGAAACAAGCTCAAGCCTGCACCATTCGCAACGTCGAGCACAAAGACAAACTCCTGCGGAAAATCCTCCATACCTTCGTATTCGTAAACGTCGATGAAGGGCGGGGAGCTACCTCTCGCGTTGCGAAAAATGCCTTGGAAGGTCTTCGTGCTGAACGGTTTCCGCCTTGCGTCCTCGAAGTAGCCGAACAGCTTCCCGTTGAAACATTTTGCCAAGACATTTCCAACTCTCTCGAGGGTTCTTGAATAGTCTAACCCGTCGGCTCGCTTGCCATGCTTGGTTTGAGCGAGCTGCGAGACAGCGTGATTTAGCTCGGTGAGATGAGGTTCCTGAGTAAGGGCGAGCAGCTCTTTGGCAAAAATCCACTTGGGGCCAGTCATTGACGCGCAGCGCTTGAACATGTCCCAAAGTGGCCCGGCCGATCGCTGCCGGAGCGCCTTGAACAGCGTTCCTTGCGGCCCGCCATGAGTGCAATGCTCAGCATAAGCGACGTATGCCGCCAGTCCCAGTGCGGCCTCGAGGGCTTCCCTGCCCCAACGGTCCATTTGATCGGGCGTCGTTTCAGAGAGAAACCTGCGAAGGGGATAGGCAGTCGGATAGGGCAGAACGTCGATGAGGTCGTTCAACGTCATCCAGGTTCGGTCCATCGCCCGATCGGCGTAGACCCGAATGTCGCCGGCGTTGACGTAGCAAAGTGACGAAGTGCTGGTGCCGAAATCGAAGCCCAGGTAAGTCTCTCCGCCCGCTTCCTGGGCGGCGTAGGTCATATCGACATAAAAGGGCCTCCCCTTTACGACCGATTGTTGTCCCTGTGAACCGCGACCATAGATGAATGACGGCTCTGCCGTACCGTCTTCCCGAACCAAAAGTTCAATTCCGATGCCGCTGCCAAAGACCGCACCTTTCGGCGTCGCGATCCGGGTATCTAGATTGTGCCTAGCGCCCGCTTCTTCGGGATCGAACGAGGACCGCATGAAGAAGTATTCGAGAGACTGGCTTGGCGCCTTGCTCAATCGGACCTTCCAGCGCAGAGGTCTATTGATCAGGCTACGCAAGCTCGTTGAGGAGGGAAGAAGGACGCCCAGGTCGGTATCGATGCCCTCGAGTTCCGGACTGTCAGGCGAGAACTTCTTGACTTCGAGGCCGTGATTGTTCGGGTTCAAGCCGAGACACAGACGGTTATAGGTGATCGCGCGAAAGTCACCTTGGCCCTGAGTGTAATACCGGCGCGCGCACTCGACCGCCAATCCCTTGGAAACGATCTCCTGGAAGTTTTCACTCAGCTCCAATATCTCAGCTTGATCGAGTTGCGAGGAAAGATCCCGCTCGATCAGCGGTTTGAGCCAGCCAATGTTGGATGATCCGCCGGACAGCAATACGACGGTAATCGGCCGACCACCTAGCTCCTGCTCTGCTCGTTTGAGCACAGACTGGATCTCTGGAAGAAGCTTTTGCTTCCAGATCCTTTCCGAAAAGATCGACCTAAACTCGGTCGGCTCGAAGCGGATGGGAATCCAGGTCGACGATTCCTGCAACGGCTTCTGCGGAATGTCGACGACGCAAGCTGGAGACGACGTAAGGTTCGCGTCCAGTTTCCATGATGTGATTCCAGATGAAACGGTTAGTTTTGCCTGCTCCACAGACCGCAAGACGCGTCGGTAATTTCGCACAAAAGCTGCCTGGTCAGAGCGGACTCCAGCCAAGGTTTCGTCATCGGCATTCTTTAGCTGAGGAAAAACCTCCAAAGCTCGATTGACTGCACTTTTATCGATGGAGCGATCCATTCCGCGGAACAGCAGCTCTCGCGCGATGGCGTGATTTATCACGAATCCACCGACAGGCAGGGAGCGCGCGGCCAAGGGTTTCGAATTTCGACCACTTTGACTGATATCGCCCGCGATCGTCGTTTCGATGATGGAGGCATCGAATGTTCCTCCCCCGAAATCGAACACAAGAGCAATCTGTCTTGCGCGTTGCGCAACGAGAGGATGCTTCACGCCATAGCGATAATACTGAAAGACGGCGAACGGCTCCGGCATGAAATCGATCTCGGCGAACTTGCCGCCGAGAATGCGCCGAATGCTGCCACGGTAGTTTTTTAGCCAATCCTCGTGGTCAAGCCGGTCTGATGTTCCGATCAGGGAGAGCGGTTCGGCCACGAGGATTCGGGAAGGTGCTTCGTACCCTTGCAAGCGGATCGTATCCATCGCTTGCGCGACGACCGCATCCATGAAGTCTTTGGCAATTCCAAGGGTCGAGCGCCCCTGACCCGAAGACGAACCGCTGCGTGATTGTGCCAGTTTGATCGGATCATCGTTGCCGATCTGAACCTTGAAATCTTCGCGCAGCTCACTTACCTGATCGCTGTTCTCCAGCGCATCGAAACCGACCCACGTTTTCTTCTCTTTATAGAGAACGACAGTGGGTATCAGAGATTGTCCTTGGACCCGCACCTGTCGAACGCTGTTGATGAATAGTTCTTTGGATTGCGACATACTGAATGAGTTTGTGAGGCGGGAGGAATCGACCGGACGTAGCGAAGATCAACCCTACGTAGTGGGGATTGGAATCATCAATAAGTAGAAGGCGGCAATGACCGCGCGTAAAGCAGCCAATTTTGTGCGCCGCAAACGCCCCCGAGCGAGCAATATCGCTAAACACGGAGCGGCAGTCCGCTTAGCGCTACTCGCCAATTTTAAGGGTCGGGATGAACCCGCCGACGGAACGGTTTTGGTCATAGATATGCAGCGGCAAATCGGCCTTCGGCATCAGCACCCTTCCAACCTCAACCGCCGCCGACGTTGGGAGCGCCGGAAAAACGTTGATCGTGGCGCGTTCGCCGTGAACCGCCTTGATCCGATCGAACAGACGCCGAAGATGACGCTTGAACTCCCCGAGATCCTCGGGGCGCCGCATAATGTCGTTATGCGGGTTTTCCGCCGTCAAGGACCAGATAGCAGCATCATCACCGAGCACGGCGCGAATTCGATCATCTGTCATCGTGGCGCTTAGCGCCAGCTTGAGCGCCACTCTTGCGGCTGCCGGCCCCGAGTATTCCTCCACGCGGAAGCTTATCGCCGGTTGGTTGGGCTGCCAGCGCCAGGTCGCGGGCTCGCGATAGCGCTGGTGGACTGTGACGGGGACGATGTCTCCCAATAGATGCCCTAACTGGATGAGCAGCGGCTGCGGCGCCAAGGCAAAGACACTGAGCTGCTTGATCTCTCTCTGCTCAATGCGCTCCTTCACCTTACGAGCAAAGACGCGGCGGAGATTATCCTGCTGGACAGTCCAGTAGCTCGCTTCGTGATCAGCATACTCACACCCGGCCAACTCGATATCGATCGTTCGTCCTTCGGCGGGGTGCCTGTCGGGTGGCATGGCCATGAAGATCGAGCGGGTCGAAACGAGCGCGTCCCGCTGGCCGATATCGGCGGCAAACCGGAGTACGTGCGCGGCGCGCTCCGGCGCCATTCCGGTGACAATCGCAATTCGATCCTCGTGCTCCGCCTTCATCTCGAGAAGGATGGCCTCCGGATGATCCGCGAGATAATCGACATCCACGCCCTTGTGATGCTTCGCACAGAGCAGCATTAGGTTGTTCAGATCCTTTGCGAGCGCGGACGAGCGGACTAGGTCCCCGCGTGGTCCGTCGGCGCTATCGGCAACGATGTGAGCTATAAAGCCGAACTTCCCATCCTCGCGACCAACCATCAGGTCGCCGATCAGTTCCTCATTGCATCCCCGGTACTCGCACCGGCCTCCGGCCTTGGCCCAGAGAGCGGTCTGAATTTTGTGGGGGATTTGCGTTTTTGCCATGATGAAGTTCCGGTCCGACTCGGTATAGAGTTCACGTTTTATCCTCAGAGCTCAACCGCGCAGTTTGACAATCCACATGCGGGTCTTGGGCGTACTTGGAGGCCGCCTGTGGACCAGCAGACGCTTACCCGCGAGAGTGAAGAGTTCCTGGAAGACCTTGCCGAAGAGCTGAGCGTGCCGCCCAGCCGTTACGAGCAGGCAGAGCGAAGCTACAAGTCTCTGGGGGATTGGCTTCATCGCGATGCTTCGAGCGTTCGGCAATACGAACCGAAAGTCTACGTGCAGGGGTCCTTTCGGCTCGGCACCACGATCCGTCCTGCGAACGAGGCCGAGGAGTACGACATCGACTCAGTCTGCGAATTTCAAAAGCTGTCCAAGGCAGCGCTCAGCCAGCAGCAGTTGAAGATCCTGCTCGGCGCAGAGATCGAAGCGTATCGCAAAGCGCAAAGCATGAACAAACCGCTGCGCGAGGGCCGTCGTTGCTGGGTTCTGGATTATGCCGACGGCGCTCAGTTCCACATGGACGTGGTGCCTTCAGTCCCTAATGGTCAAAGCGCCCGCTTCCTCCTGGAAGCCCGGGGCCTCGATGCGCGCTGGACCGCCAGCGCGATCGCCATCACCGACAATGAATGCCAGACCTACACTGCGGTCACGGAGGATTGGCCGCGATCGAACCCCAAAGGCTACAGCGAGTGGTTCAAAAGCCGGATGGCCGCCGCTCTCGAACGGCGTAAGCGCATGCTGGCGGAGAGCACACGGGCCAGTGTCGAAGCGATCCCCGACTATAAGGTGCGCACGCCTTTGCAGGCAGCGATCATGATCCTCAAGCGTCACCGCGATCACAGCTTCGAGCAACGCAAAGACGAACGGCCGATATCGGTGATCATCACCACCCTCGCGGCACATTCCTACAATGGCGAGGAGACGATAGGTCAGGCTCTGGTCGCGATCCTGTCGGGCATGGACAAGCATATCCTCTGGCACAACAACCAGTATTGGATTCCGAACCCGACCGACCCGTTGGAGAATTTCGCCGACAAATGGGCAGAGCATCCGGAGCGCGCCAAGGCATTTTTCGAGTGGTTGGAGAAGGCCAGGACAGAATTCGCTCGAGCCGCCCGTTCGAGCGACAGGAACCTGATCACCGAAACCGTGGGCCGCGGTGTCGGCGGCTCCCTCGCCGACCGGGCAGCGCGCCGCCGCCGGCCTCCGACACGCCCCACGCTGCTGAAAACCGCATCGGTGGCGCCGGCGAGTGCAGGTCTGTCCTTTCCCGATAGGAGCCGCGTTCCGACGAAGCCGCAGGGGTTCGGCAGCGTAGGATGATCTGGTGGCTCGAAAATCCGGGACGGGCTCGAGCCGAGCGCCAGAGCGTCGCCGAGCTAGCCGAGCGGGTGAGCTGGCTCAAGAATTTGCGCTGGTACCTTTCGGATGGTGCCGCGCTTGCCGTCGACTTCGAGATCGACCACGGCGGCCACGGCGTTCCGCTCACGATGACCTATGCGGAATTTCACCCCAACGCTCCGCCCATCGTCGTCCCGCGCGATGGAGGTCGATTGTCGAGCCATCAATACGGTGCTGGCGGAAACCTCTGCTTGGAATTTCGCGCGGACAACTGGGAAACCACGATCACTGGAGCCATGATGATCGAAAGCGCTCATCGGCTGATCGCCGGTGAACGCGATGGCGATGGACCGGAATTGCCGTCGGCTCACTCTATCTCAATCGGTCAAAGCGTCCGCGGCTCGTACTTCCGCTTCCTGCTCACTTCGGCGATCGCAGCTCGCCTAAACGCGATCGAACCTGGCCAATCAGTCGAGATCGGCGTGGCGGAAAAGTACCATGCTGAGACGTTCACCGTCACGATCGCCGAGATCGACGGCGCCATGGACGTGCGCGCCTGGCCGCAAGGAATCCGCGAGACGATCAAGCGAGGCTATGCCATTCGACTTCCGGTCGGAACACCGTTGCCGGCTGCGACCCAAGACGGCATAGCAACCCTCCTCGGTGATCTCGGGTTCGCGACGATCCGTGAGCAGGTATTGGCCCCGACTGGCGAAATGGACCTGGTGTTAGTATCCGGAACCGACATAGCGCACTTTTATGCCTATGATAGCAGTCAGAAGCGCTACTTCGGACGCTCGCGGATCCTCGACGTCGGCGCCGGCACTCGGCTCCCGGACAGCTATGCTGTTCTCGCGGGGAAAAGCGTCGGCATCGTCGGATGCGGCTCCTTGGGGTCCAAGGTCGCCGCGATGCTGGTGCGCTCGGGGGTGCGCCAGTTCACGCTTGTCGACGACGACGTTCTGTTTGCGGCCAACATCGTCCGAAATGAGCTCGGCGCTGCAGCGGTCGGTGCCCATAAAGTCGATGCGCTCAAGGCCCGGCTCACGGACATTGCAGGAGCAATCAACATCACGGTGCGGCGCGTTGCGTTGGGTGGACAGGAAAGTGCGGATTCCACCGACTCCGTCATGTCGGCTTTGCGTGCCTGTGACCTGATTATCGACGCAACCGCCGATGCGCACTGTTTCAACTTTTGCGCCGCCGTCGCCAGGGAGAGTCTGAAACCTCTCATATGGGGAGAGGTGTTTGCCGGCGGGATTGGCGGCCTCGTGGCACGCGTTCGATCGGGTCACGAACCTGAGCCCCAGACAGCTCGCAACCAGATCAACGGCTGGTGCGAAGCGCATGGCATTCCTGCTCCGCTCGCGGGTCTTGCCGCACCCTATGCGACGGCAGCGGGAGATGGTGCGTCGCCGCTCGTGGCCGACGATGCTGAAGTTTCCATCGTCGCCGGACACCTTACGCGTTTCGCAACGGACGTTCTTGTTCGCCCTGACGAAAGCGCGTTCCCCGCGCCGGCTTATGCGATCGGCCTTAGCCGGGCTTGGCTCTTCTCCGCCCCATTCGAGACCTGGCCCATTCAGCTCACCGGCTCTAAACCTTGGAAAACGGAGCGAGACTCCGCGTCGGCCGCCGAGAGCCTCGAATTGCTTCGTGAACTCTTGCCCTCGGCATTCAATGGTCACGATCAGTCTTCCGAGTGACCACCGGGCGCGCTTCCGCAAATGCCTAAGGCGAGCCGGAAGTCGCGAGATCGGCGGTATTCTGATGGGCGAGCAAATCGCACCAGATCATTTCCGTGTCGTCGATTTTTCAGTCGACGCAACGACCGGAACGGCCGCTCATTTCGTCCGCAGCCCTGACCATCACGCTGAGGCTCTTGAAACCTTCTTCCGAAAGACGGGATCTGACTTCAGGCGCTTCAACTATCTTGGTGAATGGCATTCGCATCCGAGCTTCCCGGTAAGCCCGAGCCAGGAGGATATGGTGTCCATGCAAAGTCTGGTTGATGGGGAGAGGGACATAGACTTTTCTGCTCTGATGATCGTCAGACTGAGGTGCGTCCTCCTCCTCGAGGCAGCCGCTTACATGTTCATCCGTCGTGGACCGCCTGCCCATGTGGTACTCACCACGTGATAGCCGTATGGAGGCATCCGTTCGGGAAGCCGCCGCAAGGCCGAGGTGAGGCGCTCGCGTGCCCATGCGACCGCTTTAGCCTTGGCGTCCTTTTCGTTGTCGGTGACGCCCTGCGCTACCACATCGTCGCTGGCGTCTGTAACACACCATCTCCAGGCGTCCCGATAGTGAAACGTATCGAGACGCAACACGTCGGCGTTGAACGTATGGCCGGCCGCGCTCTTGCTCCATTCCGCTGACATCTCGCCGGTTCCAGCACTGCGGACCGGAAGCAAAACATATTAGCCCATTGAAAACTATTCGGAACCTCCCAATTAGCGAAGGAGCCTAAAAGGCTCGCCTTCAAAAGAATCTGCTTGGAAGAACCGGGACACCCTGTAGGGTTATCTCCGTGGGAAGTGATTTGAGGTGAGAACGGCCTCCTCACGCGCCTCGCTCATCCAGTGAGGCAAAGTAGCCGCAAGGTGAAGAGATCCAGGTTGGCATCTGGCAAACTTCATTGGAACTTCTAACGACTTGGGGCTCCGTCAGATGGCGGGGCCCCTAAGCGTTTGGGGCGACCTTCAGAAAGCCCTTCTGCCGCCGGTTTTCGATCTTCTAGGCTTTCACCGGATAGAAGCTCAGGACGTGGTAGCGTCCCTGCTCGTCCCGGTCGAGGTTGATCGCCACCAGAACCATGCTTTCGGCCGCGACCACGTTCCTGACGAGCTCGATTCCAGGGTTCTTGTGATCATCCCCGATATAGAGAGTGCCGGTCAAGCACAGCAGGAATTCATGGCTATTCAGATTACGGTGTGGGATCTGATGGTCGTTTCCGATTATCCAAAGCGAGACCCGGATCTGGTCTCAGGCTTCGCCCGAGCCCCCGGAGACCGTCCGGTCTGGTAGCCGAATCCTTGGGTTCTCCCCGGCCGCGTGGAGCGGCTTTATTGACTCTCACCGCGAGTCGGTCTGAAAGCATACAGACCGTCTCCCTGCCATACCGCTGCTCCCCCGAGGACGCGGCTTTTCTGGACGACTGCCGCCGGGTCTACTCGGCGGCGGTCCGGACGGCTTATGCCAATGCCGCCGACGCGGCCGGCGCCCCTTGAAGCAGAAGCCGCTGCGGGACCTGGTCAAGTCCCGGTTCGCCGGTCGCGTGCTTGACGCCTGGGCGCTCCACTGCGCCACCCTGGACGGGACGGACCTGCACAAGCGAGTGCCCGATGGGCGCATGGTGTTTGGCGGCCGTAAGAACCTGGAGCGTCGGCAGAAGGGTCTGCTTCAACCCAAGGATTGGAAGCGCATGCGGCTTCGCCCTATGACCATTCGCGGCGACAAGCAGTACGCCGGCAATCGCCACTTCAAGCTCAGCCCGAACGGACGGAGCTGCACCTTCACCATGCTCCAGGGCGGCAGGGTCAAGGCAGGCCGATGGTCCGCCGCAACTTCACGGTGCAGCTGCCGGAGATGATCGGCAATGCCGGCGAGGTGCTGCGGCAGGCGGCTGAACCCGCCGTCGCCAGGAAGATCAATCTCACCTTCTGGACATTGACGATAAGAAGCTGCACGTCACCCTCGATCCTGAAGATCTGCCCGAACATCCCGAGCGTCGGCGGGCGGCACCCCGCCTGATTACGCGGGCGGTCGGGCTCGACCTCAATCCGGGCTGGATCGGCATGGCCGCGGTCGAGAACACCGCTGATCCCGGCCAGCTCGAGCAAGCCGCTGGATTGGCCGCTGGTGGAGCTCACGGCCACGCCCGGCACTTCGCGCGAGAGCATTACCGAAATGCTGGCTCAGGTCTGCGGTCGCGCGATCGCCATGGCGCGCAGGTTCGGCGCCGCGACCATTGCCGTCGAGGGCGGGCTCGGCAAGCTGCGCAGCACCCGCCCGGCCCGCGATCTCAACCGGACCATCAACTACTGGGCCACCGCCGCAAGGCCAACCTTGCCGGTATCACCGTGGTCGAGGTCGCTGGCGTCTATTCGACCGTGATCGGCAATTTGGCGTTCGAGGCCCCCGATGCGTGTGCCTCCGCCATGGAGATCGCGCGCCGCGAGCCGCGCGCACAAAGCTCAAAGGCCTCCTCCCGGTCTTCGAGGAAGGGTGGCGCGACGGCCTGCGGAAAGGATCTCGCGCTGCCCGCCGAAGCCGAAGGTTGGGCGGAGGTCCACCGGGCCCTCACAGCGGCGAAGCTTGGCGTTCGCCGCCCGCATCCGAGGCTGATCGCAGCGGACCCCGGAGGCCGCCTGCCTGGCGGCATTGCGGTGCGACGGCTCGGCCGGCGCCGGCGACCCGGGCTCATCGCTCGGCCCGTCGGCATCGGCCAGCCCAAGCGCGACAGTTCGGGAAAACGTCAGTTGGCCGCAGGTTCAACACCGTAATCCGAATAGCCGAATTCATTTGGGTGAACACGCTCGGCGTGGACCTGGGCACCGACGCTGAAGACCACGTCCCCGAGTGCCAGCTGCATTTCCACCGCCCTGTTGATCTTTGCCACCGGCAGTCGTCCCAGCAGCAGCTCCTTGCGCTTTTCGCGCTTCGGCTTGCTGGCGCGCTCGTTCTGCCGGACCTCCCTGTTCATGCTTCGAAACGATGTCCATTCATTCCATTGCGACCAGCACACGACAGCCTCGGGCAGGATGTGAGCTGAGCCGTTCGGCGCCGCGACAACCGCTCTGACGCTGCTGGAAGTGTCCGACCGTGTAAGCCGACCAGCGTTTGAATTTCAACTGTTTCAGGTCGCCAGGTCGAATTCTTGCCGTTCCGCCCCAGGTTTCGTTCTGGACCGTATCGGTGGTGCGCTGCAAAACCAAAAAAATCTCGAGCAGGCTATTCCGCTTTCGATGCTTCCCTGCGTGCACCGGGTATGTCGCCCTTCTCAAGGCCGCTCCGGAAGAGCGCGCCGGACGGGCCGACGCAGTTCGAAAGGAACCACAATGAACGGGAAGCTCATCGGCATCGTGTGTGTCGCCGTCGCGATCAGCATGCAGGCGGCAACGGCACAGGAGTGCCGCAAGGTCTATGTCAACAACAAGCCGGTCACGATTTGCCCGAAGAAGCAGGGTCCGATGAACCTGCCGAACCCGACCGTGCCACCGAAGAAGCCGACATCGCACCGCGCGTAAATCTTGGCCGCCCGTGAGCTCATCCGCCGGCGGGCGGCCTTTTTCAAGGCACAAACCGTCCTAAATCCAATTCAAGCATCGAGTGGGTGTCCCATGCGCAAGTATCTACGTGTTCTTGTCTGCTTGCTCTGCCTCGGCCTGACGACGACGACAGCGTCCGCCCAAGCGCTTATCGTCGCTCGCGCGGTCTCAAGGGCAATCGTCCGTGATACAGCCGCGATCGTGGCGTCCCGAAATTCGCTCTCTTTTGGCAGTTCGGCCATGGAAAGAGCGATGCAAGCAACGGCATCGCAGCGCAGACTTTCCTTGCTCGACAGTACGGCGCTGAGCACATCCGTGTTCGTGGGCGGGGACATGTCGAGTACGTGGGCTCGGAGCAAAGACAACGACGTAACCGTCGTGGATCCGTTTATCAGTTCGAACGTCAAGGAGTTCTGTGCCGAAAAGGCCGACACGCCCGAGCACAATCGAGCGAGCAAAGCGTTGATCGCAGCCCTGAACACGGATGCTGACAAACGCCTACGACGCTACCCGTATCTCGGCTTGGAAGCCGATGACGTCTCAAGCGAGATGATGATGAAGATTCTGGCCAGGTGTCCCTCTCTGTCCGCCCTGCCGGATGGCAGGCTTCGGGCTTACGTGCTGAAGGCAATGAGAAACCTGCTCACCGACGAGGGGCGACGCATTCGGTGGACACCTATCGAAAGTATCGATGAGCGGGATGCCGACCCCACCCAACTTCTCTCGCAGAACGTCGAGTACAGAGACGTTATCAGCAAGCTACAGGATTCTCTCAATTCCAAGCAAAGGCAGGTACTCGAAGGCCTCGTTGCGGGTCACGATCAGAAAGCAATCGCAGCAGAGATCAACAACTCGACGAGATGGGTGCGCACGCGTCACGGCCAGATCCAAACCAAGTACCAGAACTTGAGCACTCATTAGCCCGCCTAGAGTGACGGGTTCGCACCGGCGAACCCGTCCGAACTGGACGCCATTGAGTTCTGCATGGATCTTTGTGAGCATCTATTCCGGCGTCCCTCATAATGACCTTATCGAAGAGATCCGCCTGGGCCGAATCCGAGGGACAACAAGTCAAAAATGCGATGTCCGCGCTGGGCGCGGCGTAGTTGATCTCATCGGTATCTCGGCTATTGCCGGATCGTATCGATGACACTCGTGGCCACGAAGTTTGGCGAGAGCGAAGAAAAACCTTCCAGGCAAGTAACCCGATGAGCTCAATGTCCGAACATAGATCAGTCGTTCGATGGTGACGTCACTCGCGCAACATTTTCGTATCCTTGAATAGCAATACCGTGCAGATCTGGTCGTCCGCGACCCGGAAGGTCTCTTCATAGACGTCGAAGTCGTCCGCTCCTCTCCGAGAGAACCAGGCGTCGGCGCCGATCCGTCTTGGTCCACCCTTGTCGTCCTGTTTTCCGAACAATGCCGCAAAGGCGTAGCTCTCGTGATCCAATTCATCGTTCGGGAACCAATGTTCGGGCACACTCGGTGCCCTTCGGAACCAAGCGCGCCCTTTTTGGGAATGGGACACCAGCATTATGGGAAAATGGTTCGTTTCGGCGATCTTCAATATTGTGGCCGTGAGGCTCGCGTCGAAAACTTCGGCGATTTCTCTCGCGGCCTTGAGGGTGAAGCGCGACACAGATTTCAGCATAGGCTCGAGCAGATACCGCGGCAGAAGAAGATCCGATGCGTAGTCGTCGGCGACCCTTTCGGGGTCGGTGGCTGAGCGTCGACGGTTACCGATGTCGTCCGACCGGCAGATGAGGCATCGTCCGCGGTGATGATGCCAATGCCCAAGTTCGTGCGCGATCGAAAATCGCTTTCGTCGGGGCGATGCCTTGGCGTCGACCGTGATGATCGCACGGTCGCACCGTCCCACGATCCTGGCTTCGCAAGAATGCAATTCCCGTACGTTGATGCGAACGCCAAGCTCCCAGGCGATGGCCTGGAGATCAATCTCTTCGGGTCGGTCGATCCCGAAATCTTGTAGCAGCAATTCCGGCAGTGTGAGGCGGCGGCTCACGGCTGGTCTCGATCCTCTGCTTCCCAGGCGTCGAGCTCAGCAAGATCCTCATCCAGGCTGGCGGCATCCGCCTCCGCATTCGCGCTTCCGCTTCTCGCGGCCAAAGTCATCTTCTTGTCCAGGGCGGGATCCGATCTTCGCAAAGACCGCACCCGTTGGCCATCAGTCCTTATTCCCGCGCGCGTTGTCGGAGCGCCGGCGACATGAAGCGCCGCATCGGCCTTGGCGCGGGCCAAGCGTAGCTTCCCGACCATTCCTTTCGCACGGCGGAGGCTTTCGCGCGATGCGACGACGTCGGCTTCACCGACGAGCTTAGAGATTTCCGCTTCATTCAAACCGAGAATTTCCTCGATTATTGCCTCGTCGAGACGATCGACACGCTCTTTTTCGCTCATCGCCGTGTCCTCAAAGCGGTACGCCGTCCGGGAACCCTACCTGCAATCTACGAATCCATCGTTTTCGGATAGCGGCCAACCCTTTCGTGTCCGTGCCAAGCACCTCTTCGAGGTCTTTGCCCCGCTGACCATCGGCCAGCGCCTCGACCAGAAGCTCGAGTTCGTAATCCCCAGACGCCAACCGCCCCGTTCGCTCGATCTCTTTAGTATACATGATGCCTGCCAAAGCTTGGTCTTCGGGTGACGGCGTGTTCCGGTCTGCCGGCTCCGGAGTGTCGCCGGCGCCGTACTCCGGCACGTACACGAGTTCCAGCCCGGCGTTCTCCCGCGCCCTTTTCCGGGCCCTGGGCGTTTCCGACGCTATGCTTTTGATGGTGCCGGCGAGGAATTCCACGATGCCGAATTCGATCTTGCAGGTCCGGCTCGACAGGACCCTCAGGAAGGCCTCCTGTCTCAAATCGTCTTCCGACATGTCCGTGCGAGGCGCAAAATGACGCGCCACCATCGTCAGTCGACGGTGGTCGTCGTCGCTCAATCTATCGAGCGCCGCCCGGATCTGTGCCGCGGTATAGCGGCCGGCGTCCGGGCCACACTCCTCTGAATCGTCGGACCGCATAAGGCCCCCAGTTGGGCAACCTATTCATTAATGCGTCGGCGAACCCGGATTCGGACAACAATATTTTTAAGTCCGAATCTGCGCCGGCAAGCGCATGAGGTTGTAGATGGCAGCGCGTCAGCTGTCCACGTACCCGCGGGCATTGCCCGGAAAGGTTAGTTAACATGTCTGAATCGGGGAATAAATCGGCCGAGCAGCTCGAGCGCGAAGCCGAATTCTTGAAGAAGGAGATCGAGGGCGTCGAAGACGTCATTCGGTCCGAGGAAAAGATCAAGCACGATCTCGAGAAGCACGAACTCGAGGAAGAGGCGCGTCGCGAGCGTGAGAAGCACGACCACGATCATGGTCACGGCCATTTCGTGCGGATCACCATGGTGGTCAACGGCCAGCCGGTCGTCGTCGAGGCCGAACCGCAGGAAAAGCTGGCCGAGGTCCGGCAGAAGGCCCTGAAAGAAACCCAGAATTTGGCTCAGCCGCCCGAGAACTGGGAGATCAAGGACGAAGCCGGGACCCTACTGGATCCGGAGAAGCGCGTCGCCGAATATCACTTCGGCAAAGAAGTGACC
The DNA here is from genome assembly GCF_054063355.1 of Bradyrhizobium sp. USDA 4502. Classification (NCBI taxonomy): domain Bacteria; kingdom Pseudomonadati; phylum Pseudomonadota; class Alphaproteobacteria; order Hyphomicrobiales; family Nitrobacteraceae; genus Bradyrhizobium; species Bradyrhizobium sp. USDA 4502. The sequence continues at coordinate 122,641 of NZ_JBSSGF010000001.1, read as the reverse complement.
CTCTTCCTGAGCCTCAAGGCCGGGGCTGCCGGCTAACCGTGGCACAAGTCGTCGATCCAGAGGTTTCGCGCGCAAAGTTCGACCGAGAGGTCGCGGCCTACCGTCGCATGGAGGCGGCCTACCGTAAGCGGGGATGGCTGCTGCTCGATGCCGATTTTCCTGAAATCTTCGTCGTCTTCGCAGCGACGAAGATTCGCCCTGCGCCGATCGTCGCCGGGGTCGTGGTCGACTTCACTGACTACGATCTGCAGCCACCGTCGGTGCGTTTCGTTGACCCTTTCACGCGGGAAAAGATAATCGCCTCGGACCTCCAGTTTCAAATGCTGCGGCGCCAACCGATGCCGGGCGTTCCGCCGGAAACCATTGCAGCGATGGTGCAACAAGGCGCTTTGCCCGTAACGCAAATGATCCAGGCCAACAAAGCAGACGATTTTCCCTTCATCTGCTTGCCGGGTGTCCGGGAATATCACGACAATCCAGCGCACACGGGGGATTCATGGTTGCTGCACCGGGGTTCTGGCGAAGGCTCTTTGGTTTTCATTCTGGAGAAGATCTGGGTGTACGGAGTGGATCCGCTCTCGGCGTACAATCTGCAGATTCAAGCGAAAGTCGTCGGGCTCCTACCACAGGCGCAAGGAATTCCCGAATGAACCGGTTGGCCGACGTGGAGAAGGTTCTCGTCAAACGGCGAGACGCACAACTCGTCCATGCCCACCTTCGCGACGTCGGCCGCCAAGGATATGAGGGCTTAGGGCTATGGGCCGGCAGGCAGTCCGGATCGGTGTTTCAGGTGGATCAAGCGATCATACCTGCCCAGCGCCACATCCGTACCGCCGACGGCGTTTGCGTCATCACTGGTGCCGACGAACTGCATCGCATCAATGTCTGGCTCTACAAAAAAGGCTTGGTGCTGATCGCGCAGATCCACAGCCACCCCGGCCGCGCCTATCACTCTAGCACCGATGACGAATTCGCGGTCGCCACGACGGTCGGCTGCTTCTCGCTCGTCGTGCCCGATTTTGGCGCCGGACCGCTCGATATCGGTCACTTCGCGTCATATCGACTGGACGCATCCGGAAGATGGCGTGAAATTCCGGCCGCGCGCGCGGCGCGAACCATCGTGATCGAGGACTAGATAATGGCCTTTGCCAATTTCTTCGACCGCACCGTAACGGCCGCGTCACAGGTACTCTCGAACTTCAATGTCGAGTCGTACAACGCGACCCTCTCTGCGCATACGGTCGGCCTTTACTTCGATGAGCAGGCAGCCACGTCACCCGAAGGCCGTGCGACATTGGACCTGTGCGTCAGGATCCTGGCACGCCTATACCCATCGATGGTCATCTCCGGCGTCGGACGGGAAGCCCAGCCCCTCGCGAAGGAGCTGGCTGTGCTCGCGGCTGCTATCAACGACCGCATAGACTTGCCGACTGACATCTCGGGTTCGTCGGTCGCGATCGTTGTCGGCAAGAGCGGCCTGGCCGGCGAGATGACGAAAATTTTCATCGGTTCGGACGGCTGGCGGGCACGCCTCTCTCGCGGCGCACCGATCGGATCCGGATCGACTCCGAATCCGTTTGGCGCAGGCGCTGCCGCTTGTTTTGCAACTGCAAACGTGTTTCGGTTCGTGTTTGCGTCTCAGCTTGTGTGCGGCGATCTGGACCGACAGATCGACGTTTCGTTGTTCGATTACAACCACGAGAGCGGCTCAGGTCCAAACCTGCCCGACTGTATCAATCTAGGGGATGCATATCTCGCCGGTCTCGGCGCGATCGGACACGGTGCGATGTGGGCGCTTGCCCGGCTGCCCGGCCTCGTCGGAACCCTGAACACGGTAGACCACGACATCGTCGACCTATCGAACCTACAGCGCTACGTCATGGCGTTGCAGAAGGATCTCGACAAACCGAAATCCAAACTGGCGCGCAAATTGCTGAAGCGGGAAGGTCTGCGCATCACCGCGCATCCGCTGAAATGGGGCGATTTCGTCGCCAAGCGCGGGAATCGAAACTTCGAACGCGTCGCAGTCGCGCTCGACAACGCCGCAGACCGTATCAGCCTTCAAGCGTCTTTGCCGCGCTGGATCGTAAATGCATGGACCCAGGAGCTCGATCTTGGGATTTCGAGACACGGCTTCGACGACGGCAAAGCTTGTCTCGCCTGCCTCTATCTGCCCTCCGGCCTGGTCAAGAACGAAGACGAACGGGTTGCCGAGGAACTGAGGTTGCCCGAGGCGAGACAAGAGGTCCGCGACCTTCTACAGAAAGGTGAACGTGTCTCGGAGGACTTCGTGCAGCGTGTCGCGACCGCCTTCTCCATTCCTTATGCCGATCTGCAGCCGTTCGTCGGTCAGCCACTGCTCAACTTCTATCAAAGGGCGATCTGCGGCGGGATGATGATCGGTCTGACAGGCACCGGCAACGCCGGCACGGCAGTCGTTCCGATGGCGTTTCAATCGGCGCTCGCCGGCCTGGGACTGGCAGCCGATCTCGTGAAGCATGCTGCGGGCTTACCGATACCGCCGTCCACCAGTACGCGGGTCAACCTATTGCGCCCATTGGCTCCCGTTCTGGCCGATCCGCGCGCCCGCGATGCCTCCGGCAGGTGCATCTGTTGCGATCAGGACTTCCTTGCGGCTTACAGACGAAAATACGCCGGCGGCCGGACGACTAACAGGAAAAGCGGTCGATAACGATGGGTTGCAGCGATGCGATCTTCTCGAGTGGCTTTCGATGTCGCGATCTGCTTAGGTCTCTTCGAAAGCTTGCGTGTCCCTCGTCCTTTCGATGCAGCAATCTGCCGGCCGAGCGTTGGACCGTTTAGATGTGCTCATGGTCAGGAAATCGATCCGGATCTCGGGCCGCGAGGAGGATAGCGCACTCTAATCCGCGACCTTGACCCGATCGTGAGCCGGTCGAGGGCTCCCGTCATATCGCGCAATGGCGCATCACGGTCTCTGGCCGCCGCTCGCCGCGCCGCTGACGTGAGACGGCCGCGAACCGGCCAAACTCGATCAGCCGCGTCTTGTCCTCATGAAGCGTCCGGCCGAAGTTGGCCAGCCGCGCCTTGAGGGCCAAGAGCATTTCCTGCGCATCGGCCTTGCTGTCGAAGCCCACGACGAGTCGAGTCGCCCGGGGGAGTTTCACCCCCAGGCGCTCACAGATCCGGACGTGAACGTCTCCGCTCATCCGGCTCTTACCGTCCAGCCGCCGTCTTGTGCAGCATCGGCCAATGGGCCAACAGCGTGGGGGTGCGGCAAGCAATGTCCCGTACCCAGTGCTCTGCCCGTCTTCGATGTCGCCGCAGACGTTTGTATTTCGACATCGCCCATCGCGCGAGACATCGGTCGAGATGGCGTAGTGTCGGGTAAAGCGCCGATTTGTAGTACCGACCATAGTAGTTCATCCAGCCTCGAATGATCGGGTTGAACATCCTCGCCAGGTCGTCGATCCTCTTATCCACCCGGCAGCGTAGTTGCCAGGCACGGATTTCCTGTCGGATTGCCTTCGTCGCGGCATTGCTGACACCGGGGCTGAAGTTGACGAAGTGCTTTCCCCAACGGTTCTTCGACCGACGGGCACGAAACGTGTAGCCCAAAAAGTCGAATTTCTGTTCAGGATAATCACCTCGCCGGTCGTCATCCTTACAATAGACTATCTTCGTCTTGTCCGGATGAAGCTCCAGTCCGCATTCGGCAAAGCGCTTCGCAAGCGCCTCCTTCAGTTGTTGTGCCTGCCGCTCACTGTCGCAATGGCAGAGAATATCATCGGCATAACGCTCGAACGGGATGCTCGGATGATTTCTTCGCATCCACACGTCGAACGTATAGTGGAGAAAGAGATTCGCCATCAGCGGTGATACCACCGAGCCCTGCGGCGTGCCCTTCTCACGGGGTTCAAGGGTGCCGTCTTCCAGTTGAACGGGAGCTTTAAGCCACCGTTCAATGTACAACAACACCCAAGCGCAGTCCGTGTGCTTCCGAATCGCCTTGAGCAAAAGCTCATGCGATATCGAGTCAAAAGACTACTCGACAGACTACCCACCACCGCGCTCATCATCTTGGCGACTATCCCGATCAGGTAACCGTCGTTCGGTCGCGCCATCCCTTTGAGGGATCTGCGCTTAATGTGCTTGGCTGGTGTCATCGACGCGGCGAACTTCATCTGACGCTTGTACTGCCCGATGGTACCCGTGCCCTTGTACCGGCCGCGTGGACAGATCTGCCTATCGCACAACATCTACCGCGTGCAAGCCCGCAATGCGCTCGAGCGGCATTCCTGGCTTCCCACGCCGAGCTGCTGCACGCCCGGACGATCGTCGACGCTTTGCTGCGGCAATTGGATGCCGCGCATACTGTCCTGCCACCGGAATCGGAGGACGGCTATGCAGCAGCTAAGCTTTCTCGACCCACCACCTCAGCGCGGGGCCGTACCCGTATGGGAGGCCCTCGATAAAGAACAGCGCGCACATCTCGTGCTGCGACTCGCCCGACTAATCGCCCGAGCAATCGCCACTGCCGGAGATCACAACGATGAACGAACTGAGCAAGATCACCGCTGAGCACCTACGCCGATGCGCAATCGTCTACGTGCGTCAGTCCAGTACGACGCAGGTCGAGCATAATCGCGAGTCCACTGCCCGTCAGTACGAGTTAGCCGAACGCGCCGCGCGGCTTGGTTGGCGACGCGATCAGGTGAAGGTCATCGATGAGGACCTCGGTATTTCCGGTTCCGGCCTTTCCGAGCGCACCGGCTTCGCGCGTATGACCGCGGAGGTCGGCCTCGGCCAGGTGGGCATCGTGCTCGGCTTGGAAGTCTCGCGACTAGCGCGCAATAATGCTGATTGGTACCGTCTGCTCGATCTATGTGGCCTGACCCACACGCTCATCGGTGATGGAGATGGGATTTATCATCCGGGCTTGTTCAATGACCGCCTGGTGCTCGGGCTCAAAGGTACGATGTCAGAGGCAGAGCTGCATGTGCTGCGTGCGCGGCTGCTCGGTGGCATCCGCAACAAGGCCGCACGCGGAGAACTGCACCGCGGGCTGCCGGTGGGTCTGGTACGGGGCGACGCCGACGGGGAGGTGCTGTTGCATCCTGACGAGTCGGTGCAAGCCGCGATCCATGCTGTCTTCGACCGCTTTGCCGAATTCGGCTCGGCACGACGCGTATGGCTGTGGTTCCGCTCGCAAGGCCTGCGCTTTCCGCTGCACTCCTACAGCCTTGTCGATCTCCGCTGGGTCGCCCCCACTTACACAAAGATCCACCAGGTCCTCACCAACCCGTTCTATGCCGGCGTTTATGTGTATGGCCGCACCCAGCAGACATGCTATCTCGATGCGGGCGGTCGAATCCGAAAGCGCATCAGACAACGCGACCGCGAGCAGTGGCCGGTGTTCATTCGTGACCATCATGCCGGATACATCGATTGGAACACCTTCGAGGCGAACCAGAAGCGCCTGGCGCAGAACATCCGTCCTCGACCGCACCAGAGCGGGGGTGCCGTGAGAGAAGGCGCAGCACTCCTGCAAGGCCTCGCCGTATGCGGACACTGCGGTCGGCGCCTGGCCGTACACTACAGCGGCCGGTTGTCGGCGCCCGGATATCACTGCGCCGGCAAGAACATCGTCAACGGCCGGGGCGAGTACTGCCTCAACATCGGCGGTGTGCAGATCGATGCGGCTGTCGCCGAAGCGTTCCTTGCGGCTCTCGCGCCCGCAGGCTTGGAAGCCTCGCTCCAGGCGATCGAGCAATTCGACGCCGATCACGAGACGACTCTCGCGCAGTTCCGTCGCGACGTCGAGCGTGCGCGCTACAACGCGCAGCGCGCCGAGCGACGCTATCGCGCCGTGGACCCGGAGAATAGACTCGTCGCGCGTGGACTCGAAGCAGAATGGGAAAGCGCTCTGCTGGAACTGAAGACTGCCGAATCCGAACTCTCGGACCGCGAACATGCCCGACCGCGCTCGCTTACGCACGAAGAACGCGACGCGATCCTTGCACTCGGTAAAGACCTCAAGCGTATCTGGTTCGCTCCCACGACGAGCGATCGCGATCGCAAGGAGTTGCTCCGCACGTTGCTCGACGATGTCACCTTGAGAGTCGAGCGCGATAAATACAACGCTCACCTGACGCTGCGTTGGCGCGGCGGTCTCTTCTGTGAAGTTAATGTCCCATTGCCGCACTCGCATCCATCGCCGATCCGCACCGCCGACGATACGATCGATCTGCTGCGGCGACTGGCTGCACATTATCCCGACACCAAGATCGCCGGCCTCCTCAATCGCCAAGGCCGTACAACGGCCACAGGACTGTCGTTTACGGCAAATCGTGTGTCGAGCCTGCGGACGCACTGGGAGATCCCGTGCTTCGAGCCGAAACAGCAAGTGCAGGACGGCGATTGCATGACGATCGAGAAAGCAGCACGCGCTCTCGGGATCGCACCCTCTACTTTGCATCGCTGCCTCAACGATGGCTTCATTGCCGGAGAGCAGATCACACCTGGCGCGCCGTGGCGCATCCGTATCAATGACGAGTTGCGGTCGCGCTTTGTGGAGAGCGCGCCTGAAGGTTACGTGAAGATGTTCAAGGCCATGAATCTACTCGGCGTCTCGCGGCAAACCATCTTGCAACGTGTAAAGCGCGGCGAGCTCAAGGCCGTTCACGTCTATCGCGGACGGGCAAAAGGCATACGAATTCAAGTACCTGCAGTTGCTCCGGACCTCTTCGACCCTCTCAAAAAAACTGAAGGTGTAGTATGACGCAACATCCAAGTAGTCTTTCAGGTCCGCATCCACGATCCACTCGTTTCCAGCCTCCACTTCGCGCCAGATCTTGGCCAGGGCATCGGCGGTCTTGCGACCCTTGCGATACCCAAAGCTGCTCGGATCAAAGACCTTCTCAAAGATCGGCTCCAGGCGATTTACCAGCGCCTGCTGGCAGACCCGGTCGTAGACCGAAGGTATGCCGAGAGGTCTTGTCTTGCCGGGAGCCCCTCTTTTCGGGATCTCCAGTCGTCGCACGGCTTGCGGCCGATAGGTCCTCTCTCGAAGCTCGCGATGGAGCCGCTCCAGATTCGCATCCAGCTCGGCCTCAAATTCTCCGATCGTCACCCCATCTGTGCCGCCTGCACCCTGATTGGTGCGAACGCGCTCCCACGCAAGCTTCAAGTTCTTGCGTGAGTAGACTTTGTCCACCAGAGAGTGGACCTTCTGCTTCTGACCTTCGAGCACCAGATGATCGGACAGTCTCCTGGAAGCGTGACGTTCGGGTTTTTCACAAAGGGAACTTTCCATCTTCACGCTCCTTTCTCATCCATCTCGATGCATCCTCGCTCGATCCGTTCACGAACGTCCTTCCCCGAACCACTCTCGGTTCGCCGTTTCCGGTCACGCGAGTTGTTCGTCTCGCGCTTCAGGTACTACTCCGTTCTCCGACTCCTGCATGAGCCTCGCTTTCCCACTTCGCTTGCGCTTATAGGGTTGCTTACCCGGCTTGATGGGCCGGGACCTATGCAGGTCTCCTGGGGTCACGCATGAATCTTCCGTATCGTGCCGTCAGCAAACACCTTGGTTCGATGGGTGAATGAGTAACGCCTTCGCCCCCATAGTGCGGGCTCGACCTTGCCCCATCTTTGGCCGACCTGTTCATCGTCGGGGTAACCCCCATTGATTGCAGCCCGATACTTCTCCTCAAACCCTTCGGATTCCGGATCGCTCCGGACACCCTGTCCTCCACCGGCTTCCACCGCTGGCCGGCGAGGCATTACCCCCACCTTTGGATACGGCGCCCCTCATTCGAGCGCCGGAGGGACTTGAACCCTCCTGACTCATGCGCTGCCCAGCGCACACTATGGACCAGTCCGACTCCCGACCTCAGCTCGGACCGCGGCTCTGGCAGTGCCTTGCCGTTGTCCCCCACTGGAGACCAATCCAGTGGACCCGGTCGGGCCTCTCATGTTCCGATGATTGCCTTCCATGCGTGATGCGGCCATCGACCCCGACGGAGCGGCATCGTCTCGCGTAACGACGATGCTCATGCTGCCTTCGTGACTAGGGAACACACTCGGCCTCCGCGAACATGGTCTCGTGGCTGTACGCGGAGATCGACGACAAGGTGAAGGCCTTCCTCGCGCGCCCGATCGAGGATGACTGGCCGTATCTTCGCGGCCGGGTGGAAGCGACGGCGGTGGTGGCTGCGTGGCCAGCCCCGGCTGCTTATCAACCGTAACCGCGGTCCAGAGCGCGCCCCGTTTGCCGAGGGATGCGGTGGGACTGGGGTCCGGCAGCGACTTGGTTTGGCTCACCAGCCATCCCATCAGCCTTTACCCTATTGAACTGCCCACAATCTTAGCGTTAGTATGCGGCTTATTTCGACTTAAGAAGAATACTTAGATGGATAGGAGAGTGACCGATGAAAGCGAAAATGCTTGCGACGATATGCCTGCTGTTGGCCACGACTGCCACCGTCCTTCGCGCAAAACCTGCCGCTATTTTCAACTTGGAAGAATGAAGGCGGTTCTATCCTGACGATCTAGTCAACTTCCGCGATTCCTTCAGCGGCTCGTTCACCAATTTCGCGCCGGGCTTCGAGTGTCAGGCAATACCGTATACGCGACGGGCTTGGTGAAACCGAACGGTGCGGTACTGCTCACAGTCACATTCATTGACTGCAACACGGTAACAAACTGCCATGGACAGCTTCTGGGCAACCAAATTCCGACTCGCTGGAAGCTGATCTATTCCGACAAGAAGAATTTCACACAATGTACGGCAAGAACGTTTTTGTCCGCCAATAGTGCCGAAGCTTCTCATGAATTGAGACGAGCGGCCCTGCTGCCCGGTCCGCTCCGGACCCTCGCCATACACGACGGTGGCCTGTGATCGAGTATTGGATGCTTCCGAAAGGCGAAATATGGGGCTCAATTCCCCAGTGGTTGGCAGCGGCGATTGCATTTGTCGCAGCAATCATCGCAATTTCTTCTATTCATGTTCAGCGGCAGATCGCCCGCAAGCGCGCCACGATCGATTTCTTCTTGAAGGCCTCAATGGACAAAGAGTGCCTGGAAACCTACGAGACTTTCAAAGCCGAGCTCGCAAACATCAAAAGCCCGGGCGTTCATTTTGAAAGCTACATTAAGACGCCCGCGTACAAGAAGGTACGTATCTGGCTAAATATCTGCGAACTAATATCTGTTGGCATCAATCGCCGCGTTTTCGATGATCGCGTGGCATTTGATTGTTGGGGGGACTTATTACCCTGGTGCTACGACGAGAGCGAACCCCTCATCGAATGGTTTCGACAAAAGCAGGGAAGCGAGTTGTCGTATATTGACCTAGATACAGTAAGTAAGCGATGGCAGAAGCGCGCTGTTCGGGAAGACTACGCAGGCAAAGCAAAACGACGCGCAATCGAAAGAGTCAATGGACCGCTCTATTAGGCGTTCTCTGGAAGGCCAGCCTGCTAGACTGATCATTTCGACGTCGTCCATCGGGCCTAGCACGCCAACAGCGCCCACCGTGCAGTCTCCCTCCCTTAAGGCCCTTAAGGGGAGGAGAGACGTATTGATGGGAAACGTAGTGCACGGTTGCTGCACGGCGGTTGCATGATCAACCTAAGCGTCTGATAATGCTTGAAAACAACCGTCTGGAAGCGACCATGCAGCAACCGTCTCACGGTCGATCGTTGCACGGTCAGATGCACGGTCGAACAAGGTATCTCTATTTCCTGACGCACGGGCGGGCTCATCATGGATTATCACTTGGACCCTCAGCTCAGCGGACTACCGCGAGCCTACAGGGAAGACTTTCGAATAGGTGAAGAGACGCGATTCTCGATTGAGCTGCTGCAGACACTGGCTTCGCTGATCTCACCTAGTCACCGCCCGGTATATGCAAGCGAAGCTCTTGCGACAGAAGTACTTAGCTCAATATGGGAGGAGAGTGACTCTCCTGCCTTTTTTTGCCCTGGATTGCCCAGGGGTCAGGAGAGCAATCAAAATGTTGAATGAGCCAGTCGACCGGAGGCACGATGCTTCCCCCCCGCCCAAACGGGAGCCCCGCGAGCTGCAATCCACGTAATACACGCCGTCTATCCAATCCTGCGCGGACACGTAGAACTTATCGAGACCGTGCCACTGATCTCGGTCGAGCACGATCCCATGCAATGAAGCTGATGATCACCTTGGACGACAGGAATAAGCTCGCCCGCGACAATCACCAAAAAGGCTGGCACTACCACTATTGTGATTCGAAGGGGCAGCGCTCTGACACGATGCTGTCATTCGACACAAATCAGCGGGATTGTGTCGACAAAAAAGGAGCGATAAAAGACTTGCCGCTCTTTTGGGAACGGCACGATGAAGGTAAAGCGAAGTTTCGGGCCAAAGCGCAGTTGTGGGGCAACCCGAAACGGGAAAGCATTTGGTCTTCAGCTTTCCCCGAGGTGAAAAAGCACCCGCTTGACGAGTTTAGGAGGCCAAAAAATGAGGCTTTGCCGGTTTGGCCTCTGAACGCAGTTCTGAGCCTAAGGCCGCATAGCCAGTCAACCACACGCTAATTTGTAATCAGTCGCCCGATTGTCTCCCGACTTAACGATCTCACCGACTTCCACCAACTTCGCCAACGGTCGCGGGACGGCCTTGCGTTCTTTAAGCTCGGCTAGCCCGCTCCACCTCCGATCTATGTTGAGCGCCGCTATGGAACGGTCAGCGACACTAATGTTCAACACCCGACTGCAGGCGACGCGCTCGGCGCGGTTGGCCTTCATGGCCTGCTTATCCAATTCGTCGACAGCCTCCCAGAGCAGATCGAGCTCGGTGATGTCGCGGCCTATCGAATGGTTGGTAGTGCCGTGCATGTGGCTCAGTCCTCTTTGCGCTTGATGATCACGACGACAACCAAGGTCCTGCGCAGCGGGCAATGGCATCGTGGTCTGGCGCCGGCCGGGCTGCGAACAACGCCGACGAAGACGGCTTGCACCATCTCAGTGCCGATGTCATGCACCGGAATATCTGGTGCATTCACGCAATTGGCCCGATATTTGAAACCAAAGGTGATCGCCGCTAGGTCACTCAGATCGAAAGGGAACCCCGAATATGGTCACGGGCAGATTCACGGTTAGCGGCGTACCTCTAACAACACCCACAGTGAAGGTAGGTGGGCGCGACGTATTGACGTCGTCGACCGTCGTCTCTCGCGAGGATGAGGATGTTGAAATCCGCGTGCGCGACCTGACGTTTATCCTTTCGTTTAAGAACACTCCTTCCGGAGACATGAACCTGAATGCCCGAGATGGCCGACGGCGGCATCGGCAGAGCGCTGCGTTTCGCGCTAGAGAATTTCAACAATCCTCTCGGCATCGGATATCACGCGGAGGTCGGAAATCTAGTGTCCTGAACCAGAAGTTCGCAACATCGGGGCTTGTTTTGCCGGGGCATTGTAACGGCAGAAGCGCTCGATGGAAGCAAGGATATCATCGGCGGATTTGGTCCATCGGAACGGTTTTGGATCGGCGTTGTGTCGTTCGATGAACGAGGCGATGTCCGCCCTGAGGGCGGCTACGCTGCGATAGACGCCGCGCCTGATCTTCTTATCGGTGAGGAGCGCGAAGAAGCGCTCGACTTGGTTGAGCCATGACGAACTGGTCGGGGTCAGGTGCACGTGCCAACGCGGCCTTTTGGCGAGCCATCTCCGGATCATTGGGGTCTTGTGCGTGACGTAATTGTCCATGACGAGATGGACGTCGAGTTCGCGCGGTACGGCAGCCTCGATCTCGTCAAGGAACTTGCGGAACTCGGCGGTGCGGTGGCGCCCGTAGCATTTGCCGATGACCCGTCCCGTCGCAATATCGAGGGCGGCGAACAACGATGTGGTGCCATGCCTTTTGTAGTCATGGCTCCTTCGGGCCGCCTGGCCGGGACGCATCGGCAGCAACGGCTGGCTGCGGTCCAGCGCCTGGATTTGGGACTTCTCATCCACACACAGAACGATGGCGTGCTCGGGTGGTGAGACGTAGAGGCCCACGACATCGCGCACTTTGGCCACGAAGTTCGGATCGGTCGAGAGCTTGAACGTCTCCATCCGGTGCGGCTGGAGCCCGAAGGCCCGCCAGATGCGTTGGACCGTCGATACCGATAGGCCGCTGGTCTTGGCCATGTCGCGGGAGCTCCAATGAGTGGCGTTCTCAGGGCAACTCTCCAACGTCCTCACGATCACGGCTTCGATGCGGGCATCGTCAATCGTGCGCGGCGCGCCGGAACGCGGCTCGTCGTGCAGCCCGGCCACACGCTGTGCCATAAAGCGCCGCCGCCACTTGCCTACGGTCTGCCGGTCCAGCCCGAGCTTGACCGCCACTTCCGTGTTCTGACCACCTTCCGCACAGGTCAGCACGATCCGGGCTCTCAGAGCCAGCGCCTGAGCCGTCTTCCGCCGCATCGTCAGCGACGTCAGTTCAGCCCGCTCATCATCACTCAATATCAGGGGGGCAAGTTGCTGGACCGCCATTGGAGACTCCGCCGCTGTTTGCCTCCATCCTTGGCACAGCGACGCGAATCTACTGCGAATCTATGATTGCGAACTTGTGACTCGGGACACTAGACGGCCGAAGACTCCACCTGGACCTCTACGTGCTTTCTGTCGGATCTCCTAAAGTGAAGAACCGCATGATCGGCTACACGTTCAGCCTCTCGGGCGGAAACTAACGTCATGGCCGATCGCGTTGAACTGCCTAAAGACAAGCAGTTGGCTTCGATGGTCCTTGAAGCTGACAAAAACAAGCAGGAAATGGGCTTTCTCGGGAAATTCTTCGGGGCCAAGGAACATGCTGCTACTTACTTTGCTGGCATCACCATACTCGTGACGCTCATCGCGGCAGCCACGCTCGCGTACAGTGACCAGGGCCTCCGAGGTGATGCCATGAAGGCTTTCGTGGGTCTCGCGGCAACAGCCTTAGGGTATCTCTTCGGCTCAGGCACTCGCCCAAGAATTTGAGGTAAAAACTGTCGCCGCGTCACGACGGAGATCGCCCCTTCTTGGCGGAGCGCGCCGTGAGGTGCGTCGTGTGCCCCGACATGCCGAAGTCCTGGCTGACGGTGTCGATGTCGAAGGTCTGGTCGAAATACTCGAGCGAGAGAGCCATGCTGGCGGCGACTGCGGCGTCGCCGACCACGGTTGCCCTCACTTGAACTCATGCACGCCTTCTCGTTGGCCTGCGCTTTGGCATGCGCAGCAACCTGATATTGAATGATCTCGGCGTATTGGAGAACCCTCTTCTGCCTTGGATGCCAGGACTTGATGTCGACCCTGAAGCCTTGGCCGCCTGCACGTTGTGGTCGACGTTGAGGTGCAGGCAGTCTGACTTGACCGGCATCGAGTTCTGATCGACATAGATCGAGTAGGTGCCGGCTGTCGAGGCGAGAGTGGCCTAGTAAAACACTCCCTGCGAGCCGCCCCACCAACGCGCCATCACGCTCGTCGAGCTTGTGGATGACATAGGCGAAGCTGACGTTGTCGGAAAGCTTGACGAAGTCCTGCTCGAGCATCTCGTGCAGCTTGGCCGACGGGTCGTGAGCCGTGAACGCAATCCTCGGTCCGATGTAGTCGAACTTGACATTCATCGTGACAAAGTACTGCTCGCGCCGCGCGTCATGACCTCGACGGGGATCTCGTCATCGCCACCGATCTGGGCGAATGTGTCGTAGGCGCCCTCCAAGCTCATCGGAACCTTGCATTGAAAGGTCGACGTTTTGCGCGTGGTGTTCTGCTGGACCTGGCCGCGCTCAATAGGCGAGCACATCGGTCTCGGCCTCGTCCAGGAAGGCGGCAAGCTAGGGCAGCTTGGGGCGGAGCTGATCGGCGACGCGGCGCCACTGGGCCAGGCGGCGTGGGCATCGTCCTGGGCAAAGGCGGTGGCGTGGCGGAAACGACGCGCCGTACATGAACCGGTCAATCGCTTTGGCGAGTGACATTAATTCGGGAGCCATTCCAACGGAAACTGCGGGTGTTGGCCCTGAACCTCCTCAGTCGACCTGGTGGCCATGGGAGCCGTGATACTGTCAAGTCGCCATTCCTCTATTGGAACGCCAGGACCTTGCAGCTGTTTTGTCTGGAAACAGGGTCGGAACCGCGGACGTGGCAGACGAACTCGAATATTCGGCGCACCGATTAGTGGTCATCGAACAGCCTGGCGGCGGTTTCCTGGTCGAGATCACGCCTCTCGGGGGCGGCCAAACCGTTAGGACGATGACCTATCAGAGCACGCTGGAAGCGATTTCCGCAGCGAAGATCCGCAGCGAAGAGGTGCGTCGACAAACATCCTGAACACAGGCGATAGAGCCCGCTCTGCGGCACACGCCCGCCGTTTTGGACCGGCAATCGCACTTGCCGATGCGGCGGCGCTGGCGCGCCCTACCCAGAATGCAGGGGGCCGAAACCGGATGATGAACTAACGGCGCGTCCCCGGCGGCGCATCCGTAAACCACGGGCTGAGGCCTTAACGTTAAGCAGAGTCGCGAGGACCGCGCCCACGTGGCATCGTGTAATGTCAGAGATATTCGTTTTCAATTCGTCAAAGCCATTTTCAAAAGTTCAGTGATTTGAATCAATGATCGTGGAATTCGCTATCGTGAGCACGATCATGGGATCTGTGCTCGCGCTGTACGCAAGTCAGCATCGCTCGATCGTCTTGGAGACGTGCGCGGGCGCGTTGCTGATTGCCGGCCTTACTTGCGTTGGCGCGGGCCTCCCGCGTGTCTAACCCCATTGTTGCACTCGCCCCGGAGTTGCGGTTGAATACCTATTCCCATCCATATGCGATGGCAAACAACCTGCCGAATTCATTTATCTATTTTTAAAGGAGATAATGATGCTTCGATATCTCGCTTTGATTTTTTTCGCCCTTACCTGCGCAGCCAATGCTCAAACCAACCGCACCGAGTTAAAGCGTGCCGATTTGACCGGCACAAATATGGAGATTGTAGTCAGCGTCGTCGACGTACAGCCTGGAAACAATCTCATTCGCCACACGCACCATGGCGAGGAAGCCGTTTATGTTCTGGAGGGTGCAACGTTGGCACTACCTGATGGAAAAGAGGTGCCATTTCCTACGGGAGCAGCGACGATCAACATTCGCGACGTTCCCCACGGTGGATTCAAGGTGGCCGGCGACAAAACCCTGAAGATGTTGACGGTTCATATCGTCGATAAGGGCAAACCCATGATGGAGCCCGTGAAATAGACGCACTGAAAGAAAGAGACGGCCCCAGCGAGGCACATGCTGGGGCCAGTATGTAGCTGGGCGTCGCAGTGCCGGTAGCGGTGCGGCACCGAACAGGGCGACCAATGCGAGTGCTTGCGCTTCGTTCCTAAAAGAAACGCCCAGCGCCCGGGAGACGCTGAGGCCGACATTCCAAGTGGATCGTCCAAGTGCTTTCGACAGGGGCAGCACTTGTACCTCCCGGTAACCGGAATGCGCGTCGGCCGTTGTGGCAGCAAGGATTGCCGGCCCCGCAATCGCACAGACGAGTTCCCACCCCTATCGCCGGCTGCTTTGGCTCCCTGCGGGCTGGGGCAGGCTCGACGACTGGCGCCGCAACCAAGCCGATCTGCCGGGCCGGCCCGAGGCCATCCGCCGGCCGGTGTGAAGGCGAAGGTGTAGTCCCACTTGCGGCCGCGCCCCCGTTGAGATTGTATCTGACCCGCAAAACAACCAGATTCGCCGCCCAATTTCCTGGAACCAGACCACAATATTTTCGTTGACATGGCCAATAGTAAATCTGCTATAAAGTCGTCTGAGGGCAAGGAGGATGTGCCTCTCGAGTTCGTCGGCTCATCGCTTGAGGATCTTTCCGCTTTTCCCCTTCCGTGCAAGAAGGAGATCGGTTTTGCGCTCCGTGCCGCCCAGAAGGGCGGAAAAGGAGAGAATGTAAAGCCGCTGAAAGGTTTTGGCGGAGCTAACGTCCTCAATCAAGTCTAGTTTTGACGGAGATACGTTCCGGGCTGTCTACACGGTTCAGCTGAAAGGCGCCATATACGTACTCCACGCCTTTCAGAAGAAATCCACTAAAGGGAAAACGACATCCCAGAACGACAAGGACTTGATACGCACCCGGTTGAACGCGGCAATTGAGTTACACGCGGACAAGGAAATGAGCAAAGCAAGAAGCACAAAAGGCAGCGGTAATGTTTTCGCCGATATTGGCGTGCCGGATGCAGAGATGCATCTTGCTAAGGCCGACCTTGTCCTCGGCATCGCCGCGATCATTCGATCAAAAGGGCTCACACAATCACAAGCCGCGAAGACGATCGGGATTGCGCAGCCCGATGTCTCTCGACTGATGCGTGGGAACTTCGACGGCTTCTCCTATGAGCGTCTATTTAATCTACTCAACGCGCTGGGAGAGAACGTGCGTATCGTGGTTTCAGACGCCAAGCCTAAGACCAAGGCAAAACTTGAATTCGAATTTTCGTAACGTACAAAAAGCGGCCGCCATCGAGCGGCGCTTAGCATCATCGCGCCCTCCGTTACGCCCTCTCGAGAACGCGGAAGGACTCGGCGGCGCCACCATCCAGCCGGGCCGGCCGGTCGGTTTCCAACCAGCTCACCGGTCTGCCCATCGTCCTCAGCGCCTTGAAGGCAGCGCGAAGCACTGGATCGCGGAAGAGCGAAGAAGCCGGCTTTGTATTAGATTGCTTGGGCCATGCTCACTCCTTGGCTTGGGCTAGAGCCGAGCGGGTGTTCCAGCACTTGCTCGGCTTGTCCCTTTATGACGTGCCATCAAGAATAAATGACAGAAATCGCGGCGGGGGCGCCTTCCCGTACAAAACGAGCCCGTTACCGCGAATGATTCATATGCCCCGCGAGATGTTGATGATTGGCGGCGCCATCAGGGGGATCTGCCTGGCCGATCTGAGGCTATCCGCCGGCTGGTCGAGATCGGGCTTGCGGTGAAGACCAAATAACCTCTTGAACTCGCCCGCAGGTTGCTGAAGACTGTCGCTCTTTGAAAAAAGTTGTTTTTTAGGGCGATCAATATGAAAATGTTCTTGGTTCTTGCTGCGGCGCTGTCCGTGGCGTTGGTAGCCTCATCGCCATGTTTAGCGAGAGCCGGCGGCGGCGGTCATTCCTATGGTGGTGGCGCAAGATCTGCCGCAACGTTTCGTGCCACTCCTGTCATGCGCTCCGCACCTGGCTATCGGGCGCCGCCGGCGGCTCGGCTTTATGTACCCAGGCAGCAATACGCTCACCCCAGATACGTCCCGGCGATCTACACTAGGTCGACAGTGCATCGCCTAATCTCCGTGTCACGCAACCCAACCTACGCCAATCCGGTGCGTCGAGCTCCCGAACGGTTCGTAAGATTTCACGGTCGCATGATCGGAGTCCCTCCCCTGGCTGGACTAACGGCCCCTGCGATCGTGGACGTGCCCGATCTCGGCGAGGTGATTGTCCCGCTCGATATGTATACTACAGTGTACCCGCTCCTAATTTCGGATGATGAGAGCGACCGCGAGCGCGCTATCACGCAACTCAGAGAGCGCGCTGAGCGCGACCCGGCCAGTCTCGTCCAACGCTCAGCGGCAGTCTCCATACCCCCAATGAATGACCCCTGCCCAAATTGCCAAGACGACAAGGTTGAGGTTCTTCATACCTGCCGACCGATCGGCGAGTGCGACATGTCCGAAAGGTTGGTGAATAGCTCCAAGAATCCGACCTACCTCGTCCCCGAGCGTGGCTCAGATCGACGCGGATTGATCTTCTGAAATCTAAAGTACCCTAGACACACTCGTTTCATTTGGACCACCACCATATACGTCGCAGTGAATGGCTTTGGCGTTTACATCGCATATGATTGGGCGCCAAGGGTTAGTTGTGCTGGCGAGCATGCATCGTGACAATGCGATTTACGTATTGGAAGCGATTGGAAGCCGCCTCTCGCTCATCTGAAAAGCAATCCTCGAGGCGTCTCTTCAGAAGGCGCGCTTCTTTCAATCGGCGAGATGGAAGGAAAAGGTGAGAGCTAAGTGATGTAAATTCTAAGGCGTCCTGCCTCCAGGACCGTGTCGCAATCCCAGGAGGAGCTAGCGGGCAATGGACGCCCCAATTTTCACCCGTCGGAAGCCGATCATTGCGCCGGCTCTGGGGATGCGGTTGGCTGCACATCGCATTTCGTGATGAACAAAATGAATTTTGATCAGCGCTTTTGAGGGAGGAAATAATGCTTCAATCCTTCGGTTTTATTTTCTTCGTCTTTACCTGCGCCGCGGACGCCCAGACAAACCGCACCAAGCAAGTTTTATCTCCTCGACCAGCGGCTTGGAGAAACGGCCGAGCGCCTGCGGATCAGAAGCTCGTGGCATCGCACCAGGTGTGGAGCGCGACAATCTTATTCGCCTAGAGCAACAGGCTGAAACTGCAGCATACATAAACGAAAGGCTGAGTTCGCCCGGCCTAAAGCCCCTACCTGTCGGCACGTCGCGACTAAGTGGCGCCGATGATGGATACCGGCAGAGACGGCTGACGCCATGTAGGATTCCTCAACCAACGACCCCCGGCGCCGGAGGTTCGTGGCACCGAGGGCCGCTACTCCCGGCGGGCTTGGGGCTTGAGACCGGGAGCTTTGAATCGATAGCCGGGTGCTCCATTTCGTTCCAAGCGCATACTGCCTGAAGGCCCGAATCTTTTCTCGCAACGACGACACGGATCAATGTTCGGGATGTTAGTACCCTCTCGGCTGGAAGGTCGCCCCTGTAAGAGCTTCAAACGGGTGGCGTTGCTTCGTCTTCGACCGCCTCAATTTGTCGCCCGCTCAATTGGAATAAATCTCCGATCCGACGTTTAAGATGCCGTTCGAGACGCAAGGTCTGTGGCGCGACGGCTGGCTCCCCCTAGGTTTCGCCATCCACCCGGAAGGGCCCATCGTGAAGACGCGCGTTTGACGGCGGCCGGTTCTTGTAAGGGCGCGCCAGCGAGCGGCGTCTTAACAGCGCCTCACCGCGAGAGCTCAACACCTCCGCGCAGCATAGCCGACCGGGACGAAACTCAGCGCCCCGGAGGCGCGTTCAGCGCGCTGTGACCCGCCGCTTTTAATTCATCTATTGAGAGTCGCCCGTTGGCCGCGGCTTCGAGGATCTTGGAAGCAACATGCGTCCTGGCGCCGATTTCAAAGACGGAAATATTCTCGCAAACTTCCTCTAGCACTGCCCTTAGCAGCGCAGTCGTTTCGGCGTCGAACATGCGTTTCCCTCCAATTGGAGATTAATGCTGAACGCCCGCCGAGCGGAGTATATTCGCTCGGCGGCACCCGCCACGCGTTCCAGTCTGGATCCTGAAATTCCAGCTCGGCGAGATTGGCACTTTTCCGCCAAGGCTTTGTGACGGCGCGTGATCCGGGCCCTCCAAGTCAATCCTCGACATCGGCAATTCGCCTGAGAACGATCACGATGGTGATGACCAACCAAATATGCCAGCAACAATCCTGGCCAGACCTGAACCGAACGCGCCGCCAACATCCCGATCGGACAACGCGAACACGGCGGCTTCAACCGCTAAACCGATCCCCAATGGAAGAGCAACGACGATCGCAAGGATTTGAGAGGTCCGATTGCCAGTCTAAGGACCATCCTTGCGCTTCCAACGCCGTTTTCAATGCCCATAAAAAAGCTACGCCGTCGGGCTCGAAATATGGTGTCCCGGCGGCGCCCTGTCACTGGGCCCCTGAAATCCCCCAGCGCGTTACGATCTAGCAGTCATCGCGCCCTGCATTTGTGAAATGGTTCACAAATCGCGCCCCGTAAAACCACGGGCGCTGCCGCAGAAATCTGCCTCACCGACATGGAATTGGCGGGGTTTGCTCTGCTGGGCAACTTCGCAACGCCAATGAGTATTGCGGCCACTGGATGAGCAAAAGAAATGCTAAAAACAGAGCGCGAGCTGGCATCAGTCCGGTCCAGCGCATTTGCATCAAGGCAAACTGAAATTGTCGAATTCGCCAGCCGCCGAATGGCAAAAGTCGGCCAGTTGACGAGCATTATTCCAGCTAGCCGAATCCGCGCATATCTGCCCAAATTTTGTCGACTGCCACGCGCATCGCAATTTTTTAAGACGGTCGGACCACCTCCTAAGCTTGCTGGCATCGGGGGCGAGCTACTGTTGCGGCGCGCGTGGTGCGCCATCTGATGCTCCCAGGGGCCAGCAAGGGCATATGCAAAAGGAGAGCGCCCCACCCTTTCGGATGGGGCGCTACGGCGGCCGGACTTGGGGTCAAGGCCAGGCTAGGCCGCCGAATCAGTTCGGCTATCATAGCGTAGCCAGGGGTGGCTGCGAGATGCTGCTTTGATGCTGATGAGCGACGCTGAATAAGATTTTCGCGACGGACGACACCGGTCCGGGGCGCCATAGCTCATCCAAGCGCATCGGCGCGATCAAAAACTCCATCATGGGCTGCCCCATCCGGGCCCATGATAATTCGTCCTCCAAGAAGTTCGAGGACTCATTGCTGACGATGTCCGTCAGCAGGAAGAACGGGACAATTGCGGCATACTGGCCAACCATTTTCGTCGCGGCGTCCCAGAACCATGTGGGGTTCAACCAAGCGTCATTTGTTCCGGTTTAACGAGCAGCTGTTGGCTGTTGCCAAGCACAGAGATCGCGTCGGTGGCGCCGAGTAGAACACCTGGCCGGTTGGCCGACCGTGAAGCACGCAAGTTGCTCGCGGATCAGGCGTTCTCAGCAGCGTCCATGGCGGCCATTGAACACATCGATCTGCCTCAATTAATCTGCCGGCGGCAAGGGCAAGAGGACAGGCTTTTACGGGCCACGACAACTCGGCGATGGTATTATGTTCGGACGGTCCGTCGCACAATGATCCTTGTAAGCTTCATTCTGGTGACGCAAGAGGCTGATACCAATACCCTCCCATGGGCCCCAGTTCGACAAGGCCTACTCCTTCCCACCGCCGGCTTAAGTGCGACTTCGCACGTACCATCTATCAATTTAGAAAAAGCCATGCGCTTGAACGATTGGTAACAGCTCGTGATAGTTGTGAATGATGTGGTCCGGCTTCGCTGCTCGCAAGCGTGCTTCGGAAACAAATCCGCCGGTGATGGATATGCTTATCAGTCCGAGGCTTCGCGCAATGTTGGTTTCCACTGGCATATCCCCGATGATGAAAGTTGACTCAGGCTTTAGATCATTCTCCTCCATGTACCGCCGAAGCCGCTCCCCTTTGCTCATCGTTTTATACTGGGTGAGACGGCTTTCAAAAGCCAGGACGTCATTGAAGTAGCTGTCGATTCCGAGCCTTCGCAATTGAGCAACAAGGGGCGCGACTATATGGTTACTCACGATGATGGACGAAGCCGCTTCTTGGCGCGCCAATTCCAGCATTATGCGCGCACCTACGCGTAACTCCGCTTTGTCGGCTAGCGGCTCGTAGGTGTCATGGAAGATTGCGCCGCCATCGCGATCTACGGCTGCGACTTCCGCTTCTGACATCCCGACATTTCGGAAAAGAATGGATAGTGGAACATCGCAATGATCCCGAAAGGTATCCAGATCGATCGTCGGGCGTCCAAAGCGCTCCAAGATAGTATTGGTCGTTTGCAGTAGCGCCTGGGCATCGTCAAGCAACGTGCCATTCCAATCAAAAACAAGAGCTGGCTTCATGATTCGGGCCTCAGGCGGCGCTATAGTGGTCGGCCATGAGATTATGCAGGTCTCTGTTTGCGCGCCTTTGCCCCGCAGGAGTTGGCATTTCGAATGTAAAGGGCGACAAATCTATTCCCTCGCTCTCCCGTGGCAGCAACGATGTGAGACGCGGGAAGGGCAAGTAGGTCACAGTTGCCGCGTTGATCGAGGCCGCGATTCTTGCTTCGATGGTTTTGAGGACGTGCGGCTCGATATCTTTGAATAGTAAGCTTTGCTTCCGCTGTTGAGCGGACAGCCTCTTCCATGTCCGCCAGAAGGCCAGTTCATCGATGGTTTCAATATTCACGCCGTAGTAATTCGGAGCCACGATAGGCGGTGAGCCGATTGCCCAATGGACAGCTTCGACGCCCGCAGCAAGAAGTATATTCGTTACGACCCGACTGGTGTCGCCACGAATGAGGGCTTCATCGGCAATGAGTATCGTGCGTTTTTCGACGTCAGTCGAAGCCAGACGGTATTTGTGAGCGATACGACGCTTGCGCTCACTACTTGGGCCGATGAGAGTTCGCTCAGTGATTTGAGTCTCGATGACTTCACGCCGTTCGGCGCTAATCCCACGTGCTACGAGAGATGCGAATAAGCCGTCAGCGTAGGGCCCTCCAGTATCAGGCATGGACGAGATGATGATTGGAGCGGCGCCCGGGTCTGCAGGAAGCTGACGCGCAACAAGGTCCCCCAGCGAGACGCCAATGCTGTAACGAGTTTCGAGGTGAGATCGCCCCTGGATCGACGTATCCGGACTTCCGAGGTAAAGCGCTTCGTAGGCGCAAAGCTTGGCGGCACGTCGAGAATCTCCGACAGAACGATCGAGGCATTCTCCGTTTTTTCCGTTCACATATTTGATGTAGCCCGGCACGATTTGGTCAGACTTGCCCTGAAGTCCGGCAAAGGCGCAATTTTCCGACGCAAAGAGCAAGGACCCATCGTCCGTCTGCATGAACTCCAAAGGACGCAGACCATACCTATTGCGGAACGCAACCAGATTTCCTTCGGCGTCCAGCAAAAGCGCACTAATAGCACCATCAATGCGCTCATCAATCTCACGAAACACGTTCTCATAGTTGACGCGCAGGCCTTGGCGCCAATAATCCCTTTCACAAATGTGTTCAACTAGCTTGAGCAAGAGTTCGGCGTCCGTCCGATCCTCGAAGGTGTGACCTTGGACAATCACTTCTGCTCTAATCTCTCGAGCATTTACTAACGCTCCGTCCAACGAAATTGTCAGTTGGCGGGAGGCGGCCCTGCGATTGGAAGTTGGTCGATCGTCACTCTCACCCTGTGTGCAAACTCGATCGCGAACATGAGCGATTGCAACATGGGGAATGAACTCCACATCCTGCTCGTCCTTGTCGATCGCACGCAGTTCGTGTGATGGCCGAGACGCGGTTTTATATCGAACGCCTTTGTTGTGCATGAAGGCGGCGATGCCGACGCCTGCCTGTCCACGAAGCGAGAGCTTCGGAAGCATGTGCTTGAGCCGATCATAAACCGTCTGATGGGAGCTGCTCCAAGGCAAGAGAAAAGCGGCAGCGATACCTGACATGCTGGCAACCTTCATGTAGCGCCCGTATCCCGAGCCCGTCACAAGGCGGATGTACTCCGCCGATCACCTGCTCTTACGCAAGCTTCGTACCATCGCCCAGCGCTCGGCAATTTGACTCGCCGATCAAACCCGCACGTATCGAGATTTGCGCTCCCGCATCCCCTGTGTGCCGGACAAATGAGCTGGCGTTTTCGCGACAATCCGTCTGAAGCGCGACGAGCTGGTATGGGAAATAACAAAGCCAACATTTCAACATTGCTGGCAGCGCGCGGCTCTGATCTTTCAGCTTTCCCCGCCTCAACGTGGGATCGGCGATGTCATCGCGGCGCTTGCCAAGACCGGCGTTTTTCGCCTTCGCGGGATGCTCATTGGCGCGATCGCCCACCAAACCTATGCCGCCATGCTTGGTGTTCGCCGCTCCGCCGGCTCGCGACAGACCGGCGACGTCGACATCGCCCAGTTCAAGATGTCTCGATGGCTGTCGACGACTCAACGCCGCCCCTTCTGGACGTGCTAAAGGAGGCCGATAAATTCCTCGTGCCGTTCCTCACGGATCTGACGGCCGGTGCATGACCAGCTACGCCTCCAAAGGCGGCTTGCACGTCGAGGGGGAAAGGAGACCGGCCGCCTCCAAAAGCTGCCCGCCCTCACGGCGGTCGGCCGCTGCGTCCTCGATTTCTTGATCGGTGACCCCGAGCCCGCGGTCATCCTGCATGCCGCCCGCATCTCCGTGCATGTCCCGCCCCGGCGCGCTATGCCGCCCACAATCTCATCATCTTGCAGGCGCTTGCAGGTTTGCAGAGCCGGACAATGACCTGCTGCAATCTGAAACCTTGCTTGCGGCCCTGGCCGAAAAGGGCCGCCATGAACTGAAACCGGCCCGGAAGGAAGCTCATGCTCGCGGACCCAAATGGCGCTAGTTGATGCTCGAAGGGCTTTGCTTGCTCGCGGCCTCCGTGCCGGACGCGGTGCTCAAGACCCATGGCGCGCCTCGCTCGCTATGACTTCAGCCGCGACGTCGTGACGTTCCAGCGAAAGGACTCCGGCGGCTTAGTCAACCGCGCAGTACCGCGAGGCGCTGGACGACCGTTTCAGTCCAATGGTGTCGAATAAGACGGGCGGGTGGAGCGCTCCTCAAGAACAGGCCCAGCATCGAGGACATTGGTCGCACCAATACCTCATCGCGCCGGTCGAGGAGCCCAGCACCGTTATGGTCAAGACTGGCGACGTCGAGGGTTTTCGGTGCGAGGAGCGCCCCAACGAAAGCGACGTCTTCGTCCTCATGCCGCGCTTGATGCCGATCGACCAGACATGCCCTCGCCGCCGACTTGGCTGGTGACCAATTGCCCCGCGCGCTCCAGCACCGGCCGCCAAGGCGCCAACACTAACTCGCGGGATCTCTCAATCAGGACGAACCCGCCACTGTTCAGCGCCAGCATACGCCAGCACAGCTATCTGCACGTTGTCATCAGGTCTCGCTTTTCATCAGGCGGTGAACATCCGGCTGCTCTATCTCAGCGCGTCGTCGAGGGTGCGAGGACAATTTAAGCTAAACTGTCCGAAAGCCGGGCAATTGCTGGTGCTCTGCGTATACGTCCGCTGTCCTAGGCGCCCCGTCGGATGTTCTACCTCTATCCGGTCTTTGACCTAGATCAAGGAATCCGATCTCGGAGAACGAACCGGGGACAGCGGAACGTGATTAAGTATCCTAGTTGAATGCATGACTTTGGAAGCACGAAATAACTTTGGAAAGCACGAATCATAAGGGTCGTCTCTGACACCGGGGAAGGACGATGCCCCATCGTAAGTACCGCGCGCTGGAGCGCGAGTGCCATCTACAGGCCGCTATCACGGGGCACAAAGAGACTAAAGACGAACTCCAAAAAATGGAGCGCGAGTACAAGGTTCTCGCTGATTGGTTAGAGGCGCGACGGCGAGCCGACCAGCAACCGCCTACCGAAGAGTAAGGTAGGCTCA
The DNA here is from genome assembly GCF_054063355.1 of Bradyrhizobium sp. USDA 4502. Classification (NCBI taxonomy): domain Bacteria; kingdom Pseudomonadati; phylum Pseudomonadota; class Alphaproteobacteria; order Hyphomicrobiales; family Nitrobacteraceae; genus Bradyrhizobium; species Bradyrhizobium sp. USDA 4502. The sequence continues at coordinate 97,417 of NZ_JBSSGF010000001.1, read as the reverse complement.
GTTGCGGCTCTGTCGTCGCCGGGTGCCAGTGTTACGACATGGTTTCCTAGCGCTGAGCGCCACATGATCGGCCACAAGGGCGACCAGTACACGTTTATCGGCATGGCCGTCTGCAAGGCGATCATCAGCTAATGCACGGCAAGCACGACAATGGAGAATACGGACTTTTCGTTCAGGACCCTCGCGAGCGCGTGATCGGCGCGCCCGAGATCAGGACGGATGGCTTCCATCCGTAAAAGGTAGCGATCCGCGACGCATTCGCCGGGGCCTGACAATTTCCCCGCCATACGACATGTCCACAGGCCAGCCCAAAGAAACGGCCCCAGCGACGGACCGGGGCCAAGGTTAACTCTGTCATCGCGTCAAGCGCCGGGATCATGCAGCGCTCGTGGGACCCACTCCACGAGTGGTCCGCATCTGCATGGTACGGGCGTAGTTTTGTGGCAACCCAGAAACAGGCAGGGAACCATTAACTCTCCGGTCCGGGCGGCTCGCGCCAAAAAAAGAAACGGCCCCAGCACCCTTGGAGGTGATGCTGAGGCCGTTCCTCATTCCGCGCTTGCCGAGCCGCCGGTGAAATAATTAGGCGCCCCTCTGGGCCTTAGTAAATTGACCTTGATGAAACGGCCTACCCAGTCTCGAGATCATCGAATCAAAGCCGGAGCAGGTCAATTAACTTGCGTGAATCAAACGTAAATGAATTGCCTATTTTTTCCGGATGCTTAACTGGTGTCCTAATTCCCCTCCGCTGGGTGTCCTAGCTAGGACAGCACCAAAATAACTGACGTTTTCCCGTCGCAGAAATTCCTTCGAGCCGGGAATATGGATTTAGCGGCAAGAAGGGGAATGACCGCGATCGCCCGCCAAAACGGCGCGTACTCCCGTAGCTGCCAAAGCGCTTTGCGCGTATCCCGTGGGAAGACGGTTTCTTGGCCTCGACGAGCAGCGTGAGGCTTTGATCGATTTCGGCGTCTATTGGCGCTCGCTTGTTGGAGAAAGTCTGTTGAAAGCAGGAGTGGTGGGCAGCCGCGCAGCGGCCACCCGATCGCCGGTTTCCACTCGCCATTACGTATTCTCCGCATCTCGTGCGTAGAATACCCTTTCTTTTGCGGCGAATAGACTCCATATTCTCCGCAAAAGATACGGCGAATGACCAATATCCACGAACTTCAGGATTGGCCCCATTTCACTGGGATGCGGCGAAGCTCGCCCAAAGGCTCGCGGCTGTTCGCAATCGGCAGGGGCGCCTTACCGGTCGCATGGAAGAACTGGGCTTCAAACTAAAAACCGAAGCCAACCTCGAAGCGCTTACCGAGGAAGTGACGAAGTCGAGCGAGATCGAGGGCGAAGTTCTCAGCCGCGACCAGGTTCGTTCGTCACTCGCACGCCGCTTGGGTGTCGATATCGGCGCTCTTACGCCAGCTGAGCGCAATGTCGAAGAAATTGTCGAAATGATGGTCGACGCAACGGGCAAGTACAATGCCCCCCTTACCGCCGAACGCCTATCTGGCTGGCACGCTGCCCTGTTTCCTACAGGTCGCAGCGGCATGACCAAAATCACGGTGGGAGCCTGGCGCACCGAACAATCCGGACCTATGCAGGTCGTCTCGGGCGCGATCGGACGCGAGCGCGTACATTACGAAGCACCCAAAGCGACACTGCTACCCGATGAGATGAAATCCTTCATCGGCTGGTTCAACGGCACGCAGGACATCGATCCGGTGCTGAAGGCGGCTATTGCCCATCTGTGGTTTGTGACCATCCATCCTTTTGAGGATGGCAACGGCCGCATCGCGCGCGCGATTGCCGATCTGGCGCTAGCAGGTTCCGAAAACAGCCCACAACGATTCTACAGCATGTAGGCTCAAATTGGGCAGGAGCGCAATGCCTACTACGATATCTTGGAAGCGACGCAGAAGGGCGACCTTGAGATCACTGAGTGGCTCACTTGGTTTCTCGATTGTCTTGATCGCTCCTTTGACCGTGCCGATACAATCCTGGCACCCGTGCTCAAGAAAGCGCGCTTCTGGAAGAAACACGCGGGTCAGAAATTGAACGAGCGCCAGAAAGCAATGATCGAACGTCTGTTCGAGGGCTTTGAAGGCAAGCTTAACTCATCGAAGTGGGCCAAACTTACCAAGGTCTCGCAAGACACCGCTCTGCGCGACATCGAAGATCTGGTTGCGAAGGGGATACTCGCGAAGGACGCGGCCGGCGGTCGTAGCACGAGCTATTCGTTGGTTGAGGCCGTAGTAGAATACTAAGGCAGCCCTGGGTTGACGTGAGCTTCAATTTGAGCAGCTCGGCTCGAAGGCCTTCCAAGACCTCGCCTGCTCTCTCACCGCCGAAATGTTGAAGTGGCCTGTCCAGACGTTTTTGGGATCGAACGACCGCGGCCGTGATGGCGTTTTCCTGGGAGCGCTAAAACGGCAATACCGCACAACCGCGAAATCGACCATCCAGTGTAAGTTCACTGGCGTGCCTGGGGCGAACCTCACCCTTGCAGCGCTTCAAGAAGAACTGCCGAAGCCCGCTGTTCGCTAAGCAGGGCGCAGCCGAGCTCGTTAGTCCGCCCGGCAACTCAAGCAAAGGTCACGGCACTTCGCTAACTTCCGCTCAATCTCTTGCCTTGTCGTCGTGCATGTTTGTTAGCTGCAAAGGGCTCGGCTCTTTTTATCAGGGCTTCCTATTTTTTCTAGGGACGGTACACCGGGGCATCTGGACGATGAAAGCATGATGAGAACGGCACTAAGTAAGACCGTGCGGTTGGTCGCGATTCTGAACCTCGCCTATTTCGGAATCGAATTTGCCGTAGCCGTCTGGATCGGATCGGTTTCTCTATTCGCCGATAGCATCGACTTTCTAGAAGATGCATCGGTGAATTTCTTGATCCTGGTCGGTCTCGGCTGGACGATTCGCAATCGGGCGCGGCTCGGAATGGCGCTGGCCGGAGTTCTTCTGATACCAGCGTTGGCGACACTTTGGACGGCTTGGGAGAAATTCAGCACTCCTATCCCGCCAGAGCCCACTCCGCTGGCGCTAACAGCGGTTGGCGCCATGCTGGTTAACCTGTTTTGCGCCCTCATGCTCGCGCGTTATCGCCATCAGGGCGGAAGTCTCACCCGCGCTGCATTCTTGTCGGCTCGCAACGACGTTATGGCCAATATCGCCATTGTCGCAGCCGGGCTCGTGACCGCATTTGCGTGGAACTCAGCATGGCCAGACATCATCGTTGGCCTTGCAATCGCGGCGATCAATGCTGACGCCGCGCGCGAGGTTTTTGCCGCTGCGAGGCACGAACATGCCCAAAGCTGAATTTCAAACTGAGGCATTACCCACGGTCCTGACCAAGCGGCCTCAACATTTACCGATGGTTGCACCGCAACCGCAAGCCAGCCCACTTTGTCGTCCCCGTCTATCCGGCCAGACTATAAGCGCGGGTGAGCCGGCACTTGCCGAGCTGGACTAAGCGGGGATCAAGAATGAAATGACTTCATTCTTCTGACCGGCGTCCGCTTTTCCTACAATTGGGGCGCGCCGCTCGCATCCGAGGTGCCGAAAGCGAAATAAGAGTATGAGCGCACCGCCATAAGCCGTTGCGAGTTCATGGCGCTGATCGCTCGTGCCGCCGACCAAAGAACCGCTAACTAGCCCGCGCACGCCGCATCGCAGCTTCCAATCGCGCTTTCTCTTTATCCCACCGATTTTCTTCGGCCTGCGATCTCTTCTCAATAGCCACGACCTCCGCCTGGATGGCCGCGGCTCGTTTCGCGTGTTCCTGTTCGGCCTTGTCCAACGCAGCCTGCGCCTTGTCGACCGCCTGCTGACGGCGTTTTCTCTCCTTCTGTCGGGCGGCCTCCTCTCTCGCTCGTTCCACCTCGCGACGCCTCTGTTCTTGGTCGTAGTCGAGAGCGGCCTTTCGCTCCGCAGCCTTGTCGACAGGGCGAGAGGGAAGCTTCTTCGCCTTAGAGCCTTTCGGCTTGCGGGCAGTTTTCGTTGGCGTGCCACCGCCGAGATCGGTGGGCAGCTCGGCATGCTCCTTGAAAGATCCGTCGGATCCGACCGGACGCCTGAGCACGACGCCAGGCTTTGCGATGGTCGCGGCGATGACGTCCGGATCATCGCCTTCCTTCGCCGCGCCCTGATGCCCTGATGAAAGAGATTGCTGTCTGCGCCCCACGCTTCCAGCGCCGCTTTCATGGAAGGAGCGGCGATCGCCAGATCGAAGAAGCCCAGCGAGGTCAGGTAGGTTTTCAGTTTTCTGGCCATCGGTCTGATCAGACCTTCACGTTCGATAGTTAGCGTCGCGCACTCTGGGATTTGCCGCGCGTCTGACGGAACATGCCATGGCTTTAAGCGTTCCCTCATTCTTGAAGGACGTCCATGCATTACGCAACACGCTCTGAAAAATTGGCCCTTGAATGAGCCGGACGTCGACCCTGCCCAAGCGCTTACAGCCGATGCTGGCGACGCTCACCGACGCGCCGTTCGACGATCCCGGCTGGATTTTCGAGGATAAGTACGATGGCTTCCGGATGATAGCAGAAATCCGGCGGGGCAAGGTTTCGCTCTACAGCCGCAACGGCAAGATCATCAGCCGCAGCTATATCGAGGTCGCCAAAGCGCTGGAGGGCGTGAGGGGCGACGCCGTGATCGACGGCGAGCTCGTGGCGATCGGAAAGGACGGCGTCTCGCATTTCCAGCTGCTTCAAAACGCGCTGCGTCATGAAGCAAAGCTCCTGTATTGTGCCTTCGATCTCATGTTTCAGAACGCAATTGACTTGCGCAAACAGCCTCTTCTCGAGCGCAAGGAGCGGCTGAAAGCGATCCTGCCACATCACCGGCTGATCGCCTTCAGCCGTCACCGCAAAGCGAACGGCACGAAATTCTTCGCCGAGGCCGAGCGGAAGGGTCTGGAAGGCATCATGGCGAAGCGCGCCGACAGCGCCTATGCGTCCGGAAGCCGGACGGCGGATTGGCTGAAGATCAAGACAGCAAAGCGGCAGGAAGTGGTGATCGCGGGCTTCACAGCGCCGAGGCGCAGCAGGCCATTCTTCGGCGCCCTGGTCCTTGCCGTGCGGGAAGACGACGCATGGCGCTATATCGGACATGTCGGGACTGGATTCAGCCACAAGGTCCTGGAAGAGCTCCACGCCAAGCTCGTGAAGCTGACGACCCCGAAATCACCCTTCCCTGCCAAAGTGAAGGACGAGGCCGCCACGACCTGGGTCAGGCCCTCGTTGGTTGCCGAGGTCAAATTCGCGGAGTGGACGAGCAAGGGCGAACTGCGCCAGCCCGTCTACCTTGGGCTCAGGTCCGACAAGCGGGCCAAGGACGTCGTGCGCGAGCGCGAACGTCGGCGCAAGTAGAACTTTCGTTCGGCGAAAGCCGGCAAAAAGGTTGACGCACTCGCCTCCTCCGGTGTGAATTCCTCCGCGGTGGCACTCAGTCGCTTCCGAGGTCATGGATTTCCGGTCGCATGCCGTCAGGCGTGAGTTCGAGCGTCGCAAGCGTGATCGGCAGCTTGAAACGCCGGGGTCCCGCGCTGCCGGGATTCAGATAGAGAACGCCGCCGACCCTGTCGATCTTCGGCACGTGGGAATGCCCGGAGACGATGACGTCGATGCCGGCGCCGGGGTCGGCCTTCAGCGTCTTCAAGTCGTGCAGAACGTAGATCGATTTTCCCGCCAAGCGCACAAGGGTCGTGTCGGGGTAGTCGCGAGCCCACTCGCCACTGTCCACGTTTCCACGAATGGCTTTGACGGGCGCGATCCGGCGAAGCGCATCGACGATCTCGGGCCGCCCGATGTCACCGGCATGGATGATGTGATCGACGCCCGTCAACCCTCGTTCCGCCTCGGGCCTCAACAGGCCGTGCGTGTCCGAAATGATTCCAATCCTGAACATTATTTCCCGGCGCCCTCAACGGCGATCGCCAAAAGACGATCGAGAAACTTTATCTGAGCGGACAGCATCTTGGTCCGCGCGAACTCGATATCAAACCATTCCACGCGGTCGACTTCGGGAAAGCTCTGCCGTCGACCGCTTCTGGGCGGCCATTCGATATCGAAGGTATTGCTGGTCAGCGCCGCCGGGTCAAAATGGCCCTTGCCGGCGAATGCGATAACGCGCTTCCCTCCCCTGTCGGACTTCCTCCAGCGCCCGGAGTGGACCAATCGAAGCGCTGGGGCCGAGTTCTTCGGCAAATTCGCGTCGAGCGACGTTCTCCGGTGCATCATTGGCATCGATTTCACCTTTTGGAATGGACCGGCGCCATCATCCTTCTTACGCCAGAACGGACCACCGGGATGAACGAGCAGAACCTCGAGCCCGCGGGCGCCCTTGCGGTATGCGAGAATCCCCGCGCTCGAGGTCGATCTCCTGGAAGTTTTTTCAGCCATATCGCTCCTACTTTGCAGAGCAATCGAGAGCTGATTGCAGGCGAGGAGCACTGAAGGCGCGACGACTGACTAATTGCACAGCAAAGATCGTTCGAAACAGGCCAGTAGCGCAGCGGGCCCCGGATACACCTCGGCGCACCCGGCTTTCCTCAATTCGTGTTCTGTGAAGCCTCCGCAGAGCACGCCAATCGAGCGAACTCCCGCCTTACCAGCCGCTTCCGCATCGTACGGCATATCACCGATCGCAACGGTGCCGGCGCCATCAATCTTGAGCTTCCTGAGAACGACATTGAAGATGTCCGGCTCCGGTTTCGATTCATCTACATCGTCGGAAGAAGTTGTGAGGTCCACGAGATCGACGACGCGAGCGACGTCGAGATAATCATTGACTTCATCCTTCTTGGCCGAGGAAGCAACCGCGATCCGGACTCCAGCGTCGCGAACGCGCCGCAGCAAGTTTGGGACGGCCGAGAAGGGACGCACAAGCGGCAGATATTCCGACTTGAAACGCTTCCCACGCCACTCCTCCAGTTCCTTGCCGTGGTCCCGTTGTTCGTCGACGGACAGAAAGACGGGAATGAGCTTGTCTCCGCCTTTACCGATCTGTCCTCTAACGTTCTCAAAGCTGACATCGTGGCCAAACTTGAGCAAAGCTTCCTGCCATGCCAGCGCGTGGAGATCCACCGAGTCAAGAAGCGTGCCGTCCAGATCGAAGATAGCGGCTTTTGGCAACTCACGGTCCTCCACGTTCGGAGTGATTTAGTTTCGCATACCTGCTGGCACCAAGCGTGTTCTTCGCCACGCGACGGTTGAGATCCAGCGAGCCCACGTCCCACCATACCGTACCGCGCTCGCCGAGCGCCTGCTTAACCTTGTCCACGATCCTACCACTGTTATTTCGGCCTCGCGGTCGGCCGCCTTCCTGGCGTCGCGCGCTGCCCGCCGGGCCGCCATTAGACTGCGGACGAGATGATCTCGCGTGACCTCACGGAGATTGGATTTGCCATCCGCCAGAGCCTGTCGCGGACGACGAATAGTGGCCGTCCGGCGTCACCGGATGATACACGATACCTAAGCCGACTTTCGCTGCGGCTTGGCCGCCGGCTTCTTCGCCGCGGTCTCCTTCGGCGGCTTCTTGCCTGCGATCGGCATCAGCATTTCCTTCTGCCCAGCCGCCGCCTTGCGCGGCTTTTTTCCTGATTTCTTGGGTGCCTCTGTCGCGGTCGCCCCCTCTCTTCCGATGCTCTTTCGCAGCGCGTCCATCAGGTCCACCACGTTCTCGCCGCGGGGGCGAGCTTTCGCGGTGATTGGTTTGCCGGCGCGCTTCTGGTTGATGAGATCGATGAGGGCGGTTTCGTATTGGTCTTCGAACTTGTCCGGCTCGAAATGGCCCGCCTTCTGATTGACGATGTGTTTGGCGAGATCGAGCATGTCCTTGGTGAGTTTCACATCCTGGATATCTTCGAAATACTCATCCGCAGAACGGACCTCGTAGGGGTAGCGCAGCAGCGTGCCCATCAGTCCCTTGTCCAGCGGCTCGAGCGCGATGATGTGCTCCCGATTGGTCAGCACCACACGACCAATTGCGACCTTATTCATCTCGCGGATGGTTTCCCGAATGACGGCGAAGGCATCGTGCCCGACTTTACCGTCGGGACGCAGGTAGTAGGGGCGAATGAGATATCGCGGATCGATCTCGCTGCGGTCGACAAACTCGTCGATCTCGATGGTTCGCGTAGACTCCAGCGCGACGTTCTCGAGCTCCTCCTTGGTCACTTCGATGAAGATATCGGTATCAACCTTGTAGCCCTTGACGATGTCCTCGTTGTCGACCTCCTCGCCGGTGTCGGCGTCGACCTTGGCATACTTGATCCGATGGCCGGTCTTTCGGTTCAGCTGGTTGAACGAGACCTTTTCGGAGTCCGAGGTGGCCGGATAAAGCGCGACCGGACAGGTGACGAGGGAAAGACGCAGGAAGCCTTTCCAGTTAGCGCGGGGGGCCATGCCGGGGGAACTCCGATACTGATACCGGATTCAAGACGAACGACCCGGCTTGGTTCCGACATCGCGACCCGTCCCAAAGGAGGATTTTTCTCAGCTGCTGCTAGGACCGATCGACATTCATTGCATCCAGATCATTGCGGCAGCGAGATGGATGAAGCCGGTAAAGTTGTCAGATCGCCTGTCATAACGGGTTGCCAAGCGTCGGAAGTGTTTGAGCTGGCCAAAGCAGCGCTCGATGCGGTTGCGCTGTTTGTATGCGTCGGCGTCGTGCGGAATGATGATCCTGCGGGTGCGGTTTGACGGGATCACCGCCGTTGCGCCGATTTCCGCGATGATCGCACGCAGGGCGTTGCTGTCATAGGCCTTGTCGGCGAGCACGGCATCGCCGCTTTGGCCGTGGAGCAGTGCCGGCGCCTGGGTGATGTCATTAACTTGCCCAGCCGTGACGATGAAGCGGAGCGGACGGCCGAGCGCATCAGCCAGCATGTGGATCTTGGTGGTCAGTCCACCTCGGGAACGCCCCAGCGCCTGATCTTTGGCCCCCCTTTTCCGCTCGTCGCCTGCTGGTGGGCGCGAACGATGGTGCTGTCGATCATCAGATACTGGTTGTCGCGATCGGCGGTCAGAGCAGCGAACACGCACTCCCAGACGCCGGCATGGCACCAGCGGCTGAAGCGCTGATGCACCGTTTTCCACTTGCCGTACCGTTCCGGCAGGTCGCTCCAGTGTGCGCCCGATCGCAAAACCCACAAACATCCGTTGACGAACAGTCGATTGTCCGCAGCCGTACGTCCCGGGTCGCCAGCTTTCCCCGGCAGCAGTGGCGCAATCCTCGCCCATTGCGCCTCCGTCAGCTCATATCGTTTCGCCGCCACCATCTGCTCCGTGTCTCGAATCACGGAACTCTATGAATCAGCGATCAAACCGCTTGGGAATCCTGAATGTCGATCGGTCCTAGGTCGGACTCGACATTTGTTCTTGCTATGTTCTAATTCGGACATGACCGACCGACCCGCGAGCTGGCGCATGCCGACCGCGAAGCAGATGGAAAAATTGGCCGCTGAAGCCGACCGTCGACGAGCGCCCTCCGCTGCGGGTCCTGATGCCCCCCTCCCGGCGGAATATTGGGAATCGGTCCTCAAAGACCCTCGCGCCGGCGCGACCGTGACCCAGGCCCGACCGCGACGCCTTTCCGATATTAAGGGCCACGTGCTGCGCGTCTCCTGTCGCCGCTGCGAGCGGACCCTGGAAATCCAGACCGCCGTTGCCGTCCGCTTGTATGGCGATAATGCGCTCTGGAAGGACGTCGCGCAGCGGCTGCTCGATAACACCTGCCAGCAGCGCACGGGCGGGCATGAAGAAGACGGGTGCTGGCCAGGGTTCGAGATGCCGTAGTCGCTTAGGATTTGCCGATCCGGCCTGTTTGCCAAGGATATCTGTTCGCAAGTCTTTAGGCGTGACTCGCTGCAGAGAGGCCGCGCGACAGCAAGTTCACCCCTGCCGAGAGCTGAGTGAGAAGTGTCGCGTAGCCGACCGAACCCGGCAGGCGATAGTGAATATCTGCGCTGGCGTCGCCGTTTCCGGCGTCCAGCGTCGCACAGCAAAGGCGCGACGCGAGCCGATGACATGAGGGCGAACCCTGCAAATGTATCCGCCAAGAACTCTTTTGGATCGTCCCAGGGTTGCGCTTTCGCATCCTCGCGCAGTTCATCGATCGACGAGACATGACCGAATACGTGATGGCCGAGCTCCTGCGCACAATTGTAAGCGCGCCAGGGCAGTGGCCGTCGCGCTGAGAGGTGGATGCGCGGAGGAAGGCCGCGCTGATACATCCCTTCCATATTGATGTTGTTGAAGGGCACCACTACGCCCAGCGTCTCGCACAATCCGTAGATGCAGATCAGCCGGCCTGATCGAGCTTGGCCTTGGCCCGTGTGGCCGCGGCGGCTTGCATGCCCTCAGTCGCCAAGGCACGACGGTTGAAGCTGAACTTGGTGGTGCGCGTCACGCTCATCAGCGATCGCCTCCGCTTGGGTTCGGATCGCTGCGCATTGCGGCCAACAGTTTGAGCAGGCGTTCCAGATCATCAGGCTTGAGTTTGGAGAGTTCGCGCGCGGCAAGCTCGACCCGCGGGTCCTGGGCATTGAGCTTTTCTGGCGCCTCGCCAAGCAGAAAAGCGACGCTGACGTCATAGATCTCGGCAAGCCGAGCGAGTTCGTCAGCTGAAACGCGGCGGTTGCCGGCTTCCATTTCGGTGACGGAAGGACGATGCAGGCCCAGTATTTTTGCGACATGACCTTGTGATAGGCCCGCGAGCTTACGTGCCTGCTTGAGGCGCTCAGCAACTTGGCGGCGCTTGATTGAATCAACCTCGGTCATGCTGCTGCGGCTTTTTGCTCGCTTTGCTTCTTGAGAAGGTCGCAGATAAAGCCCGCCGTCTCGTCGATTGTTCGGGCCAGTTTGGTCGTCTCGTCGACGAAAATATTCACGTCTTTGGGAATCTCGGCCTTTATCTCGGTCGCAAGGATTCTGGTCGCGACCGGCCAGACATTACTGTCGAATTTGGGGATGTTCTCGACCGGCTTTATTGCCCCGCTAAGGGGCGGGCATTCCAGGCCGCTATCAGTCTGGATCTGACTGAGGACCTTGATCAGTGTTTCTTTAACGATAACGGGGTCCATGCTTGCCTCCTTCGGACCTCCGACATCTGGTAAGATAATCTTACGTAACGAAGGGGCGGCATAAAAGTGAAGGCCTAAAGGAGCTGAAGGCTGGTCCTTGAGCGGTGTTGTAACGTAGAGTGGAACTGACAGGAACGCAAAGGGAACAAGGATCGGCGCGGCTAGTTGGATTTTTACTAGCTGATGCTTATGCTCCCCTAGAGGCAACGGAAACGATGACCATTCGGGTCAACCAGGAGCACGTAAACGACACCGCGAAGCTGATAATTCATCGGCTTATTGCGCGGGCGATCGGTCGCGACCCTTCGTTGATCGACAGTGCGAAGATTTCGCTCGATCGTAGCGCTTCGGAGCGTTACGCGGGCTATTCATTCGTCAGCGAATGGGATGATTTGCTTCGCCTTCCGCCGTCGAAGGTACGCCGCCGGTTAACGAGCCGCGACGAGGAAATGACTCGTTTGCGTCTGTCGTCCCCGTTCGTGATTGCCGATGGGATTGACTTTAGCGACGTTGCGCTAAGGCGTCGTATCTGGCAGGCAGCGAAGCGTCTCGCCGTGAAATCGGCTGCGCATGAACCCGCGGGTGCGCGGATTGTCGCGTGACGCAGCAATCATTGTCGAACCTTTGAAGACCTTATCGAGACGGTCAGGGCGATAGCCCGGCTGTTTGAAACCGACAAGGTCTTCATTATTGGCAGTCAAAGCATTCTCCTCTCGTGGCCGGACGCTCCGGTCATCTTGAGAACATCTGGCGAAATCGACGCCTATCCTGAGAATGCTAGGTTGTGGGAGATCACTCAAAAAGAACTAGATCCGGATTTCCCTCCGGAAGCTTCCGAACAGATCAACGCGCTCTTTGGCGAAGGCTCTGATTTTCACCGGAATCACGGCTTCTATATCGATGGGGTGGACGAAAATACGGCCCGTCTTCCGTCTGACTGGAACACGAGGGCGATCTATAGGGAGGTAGAGGTCGACGATCGAACGGTTTTGGCGATTGCGCCCTGCCCTGAGGACGTGATCGTGTCCAAACTCGCGCGGTTGTCGGATAAGGACACGGAGTTCGTCGAAGCCTACCACGCCGCTCGGCCCCTCAATTCCGAACTGATTATTGAGAGAATCAAGGCAACCAGTCTAGAGCCCGAATTGCAACACCGGGCGGTTGGCTTCATGACCCATCTTACAAAGTAGCCGCATGCAACGCTACCGGCCTCGAACGGATAGTAGTTCTACGCCAAGTGGACCGCTCGGGTGATGCTTCCCTTCAACGCCGATCGAGACGACGAATAATTACTTCTGGCCGTTTGCCGCGTCGGCAAGATGGTCGATGCTCTGAAGCACGCCGAGCAGGGCATAGGCATTGAACGGCGTGCCAGCTCCGGTCTCGTAATGGCTCACGAAGTTGCCCAAAATCGACGGAGCATGATGGTTCGGCAGATCATTGATCTGCTGTGATGACATCACGCATCGGTTAGCCGCTTGGTACAGTTTCAGGGCATCGGTGATCGCCTCGATATAGGTCCAGAGCGTCCGTCTGGCTCCGCGCGTGGCATAATCGGGCGGCACGGGAACTTCGAGTTTCGAGATGAGTTGGCCGAGCTTGTATTCGAGATCGTGGCAGAGACGGAGCAACCAATATCGACCTGGCCCGCATTGAGGTGCTGTTGCGTTTGGGCTTGAGACGGTCCGCCTCCTGGGCCGATACCATCAGGCGCCCCTTCGGCGGCATCCTTGCAGTTTCTGATGATCCCAATCAGTCGTACCGTGAGCTTGTCAAAATAGTTCTCCAGGCTTGTGTCGTGACTCAAGATGAAGAAATGCAAGCCGTCAGCCGCCGTGCGTATCGCAATAACGTGCCTAACGCGTCCATCAAGGCGAACTGATGTCCTGCATCGAAGCTCGAAGCAACATCATCGAGCACCATGAATCGCGGCACGAAGCCGTGCTTTATTGCGGCGGCGAGAAAGATCGCGGCAGCCACGGCATTGGTTTCACCTTTGGAATGGACCAGGCGTTATCATCCTTCTTACGCCAAAACGGACCGCCGAGGTGAACGAGCAGACCCCGAGCGCCCTTGCGGTATGCGAGAATGCCCGCGCTCAGATCTCCTGAGAGAGTTTTTCACCGCAGGCCTATCGCTCCTATTTGCGGGGCAATCGAGAGCTGAGCAGGCGACGAGTAAAGGCGCGCCGACTGGCAAATTGCACAGCAAAGATCGTTCGAAACAGGCCAGTAGCGCAGCGGGCCCCGGATACACCTCGGCGCACCCGGCTTTCCGCAATTCGTGTTCCGTCAAGCCTCCACAGAACACGCCGACCGTGCGAACTGCCGCCCTACCAGCCGCTTCCGCATCGTATCGCGTATCACAAATCGCGCCGGCGCCCTCAATCTTAAGCTTCTTGAGAACGACATTGAAGATGTCCGGCGCCAGCTTTGTTCTTCTATGTCGTCTGAAGAAGTTGTGAGGTTCACGAGATCAACGACGCGAGCGATGCCGAGATACTCATCGACTTCATTCTTCTTGGCCGAGGAAGCAACCGCGATCCGGACTCCAGCGTCGCGAACGCGGCGTAGCAGCTTCGGGACCGCCGAGAAGGGACGCACAAGCGGCAGATCTTCCGATTTGAAACGCTTGCCACGCACCGCCGGCCGGGTTGCCAGACTGGCCTGGCCTGAACAAGCGCTCGGGGCGTCGTTCATTCTCTGCAGGATCAGTAACGGGCTGATCCGACGGCTTGTTCGGCTTGCCATTCTGCCAGCCGCTGGTCTTGATCCCGTGCGCCATCTATTTCTCTCTACTTTGGAACGTCTTCTGCCGTGCTCGTTTGAAAACACGGCAAATGAAAACCCGCCGCGGCGGTGCCGGGCGGGCCCATCTATTCACTCAAGCTGATGTTGCGAGCGAATTCGGCTACGTCGCTGCAGAAGTCAATTCCTGGTCCGGACCTGTGGAGAACGATAAGGGTGTAACATGAGCGTCATCGGTCTAGCCATTGTGCTCGTCATCGGCCTAGCCGCTGGGATGATCGTTTACCTGCTGGTGAGCAAAACCCGGCGTGGGCGCTATAGCCAAAGACAACATATCCCCGATGAACGTGACGCGAACGCTGGCCCGCAAAACCATCCATCCGCAATCGCCCACCCCGAACGCGGTGACGAGGCCCGCTCTCCTACGGCGCTCGGCAGCCGGTACACCCACCTTGAAAATGATCCGACCCACGCAACAAGCGTGGAATTGGGCAGCGTTTTGATGGACCTCAGCGAGTTGGAGACGGACCTCGCCCTGGCTCGGCAAAGCAAGGACACGGATTTAGCTCTCAAAATCCGGCTCGAGATGGACGACTTGGAAAATCGCGCTTCCGAACTAGAGAAGCAACTGGTGAATGGTCGCGATATTCGCCGGGACTAGCGCGGCCGCTACCGGAAGTACGTCATGCCGCCGACAACGATCGATAGGACAAAAGCCAATGCAGCGGCCCCAATAATCCATGGCATGTCACGGCGTTCTCTGGGAGGCATGCGGATTCTCCGGTCGCGAAACTGAGTGCAAAGCAAAGATCTCAGCACGAGGGGTGCAAGTGCCGAGACGAGTACCATCATCCCTCGTTCAACGCCACGGTTGGCACTGAAGAGGCCATCAACTGACCTGCTAGGGGATTGTTCCTATCCCCGGTGTTGCCGGATCAGCTGATCGTGCCATGCCATGGAAGCTAGCGAGCCAAAGGTACGCACTGAGGCCTGCTCGACGGCTCAGCCACGCGCCAGATAGGGTCATCGTGCGCCCATGCCACGAGCCGCCGAACGCCGCCGTGGTAATGTCCTAGCCAAGCTAGCCAGTCGGCCACGGTCTCGGCTTGGGCGATCTCACGAGCCGTCGGCACGATCCGGACGCGGGTCTCCTTGTAGCCTTAGGCCAAGACAGCATGGGGCGTCACTCGATTCCAGACCTGCGATACGCTCTGAAAGTTGAGCTCGGAGATCGCCGAGCGCGTCGAGCACTACGATCCCATGGTTGATCGCACCCTTGAGGGTGGAGTGCTGCTGCTTCGATGTCATCGGACAGCTCCCGCTTCGCGCTTGCCCTTCAGCTTAGGAACAGCACCGATCGATCCCGGTTGACTTCTGAAAAGGCGAGGAATGCTCCGGTGCCCGTTACAATGGTAGCCGCGAAGGATCTTGAGCTCATCGCGCTGCGCGAAATCCGCAGCTTCCCCGGCGCAGAGTACGTCTGCCACGTCGAGGTCGAACCGGCTGGCAGCGATTGGGCGATGACGGCAATAGCCCGCGACGGCGCCGATCTCGATCGCATCCAGTATGCCGTCAGCCTGACCACCAAGAGGCTGAAACAGCGGTATGCGGTACGGTTCGATTGGTGAGCTTGTGCGTGGCGAAAGGTCGTGGGCCGACGGGCTCCGCAATTCCGGTCGCCATCGAGCTCCAGATGTGCGCCCGGGCCTGGACGCCCTGCGCGCAAATACTTCCACGAGCCATCTGACGGCCTCAGCTCGTGGATCACAGCGGCATCGACGAGCGGATATTGCCTCTTGTTCGTGGCCGAGCAATGCCATTAGGAGCTACGCCCCGCCCCCTCCGCCGAAAAACGATACAAAAATTTGGGCAAGGCGTTCGCTGCGTCTGCTGATGAGAATGACCATTAAGAAATCAGCAACCAGCTGGGCGCACGCTCCTTTGAGGGACGGGACCGTTGGGGACGCAGTACGGTCGCGTTACGGAGGAGCTGGCGTGTAGGCCCTGACGTCGGCTCCTCTTTTAAAAGTTGTTTGAGGTGGGCAACTGCCGTCTCTCCACGTACCCGCTAACGGAAATGGCACTGGGAATTTCAGGACCCCAGCACTGGGAATGACAGGGCACCGCCGTAACAAACCATTTCGGGCCCGGCGGCGTACTTTTTTGTCGCCGCCGCTTAGAGAGTAGCCAAGTTGATCAACGGCGATCGCCTGCCTTAGTTGGCAGTGCGAGCCTTTCCGGCCGGCGAGGTCGGTGTCTGGCCGTTCCGCGCCATGGGTCCTCGACTTCGTTAATATACGCGAGAACACGGCGACGCGGGCAACGGTAGCAGGACGGGTTGCCGCGAGAGCCCTTGGGTGGTCTACCGTCTCCTCCCCGACGCACTGGATGGAGGCGCACCGCTGGTCCAGTACGCCCGCAACGGGACGCGCCCCCGCGCGCACCTTGCGGCTCTCTGATGACTTCATTGGCGCCGTAACCGCATGGGCCCCCAGCGGCCAGACGCCCCCGGCCACTCGAGGCCGCCGGCTGGTGGAGTTGGGTGTGCAGGCTAAGGTCAGATGAGTTGACCAATAGGATCGAATGCTAGCGCCACGCAATGGTCAACGTTCGAGAGCGAAGGAGCACACCAACAGGCGCAGAGAGAGAAGCCCGCAAGGTATTCAGACAGGCAGAAGCCAAGGAAGCTTTGACCGATTACGCTAAAGCGCAGAAGGCATTCCACGAGAATCGAGAACGCCTAAAGGCAGAGCGGCTGGCGCGGGAGGCCAAAGCCGCCGGCCGCACCAAGGCAGATTAAGCGTCACGGAGGACCAAGTTTGGCCCAGCCGGTGGAGGGTGAAATGGCCCTGCACTTCAGCCGCGTCAACACCGGCGATCTGGAGATATGGATCGCAAGCAGCGATGACTATTCATTCGTTATCTGCAGTGAGAGCCGAAGTGGAGCGGGATTGCACGGAGAACCGGGCTTTGTTGCGTCATACCGCCCCGGCTTTGTGAATATGCCCGTGGCTCAAGTAGCCGGATCGCCTTTTAGCACCTTCGCTGAAGCCGAGCGTGCCTGCAATGCGTTTCTGGGTCGTCTCATTATTAAGGGATGACTACCCGAGGCTGGAGCGCGGTCTTAAAGGCAAAAAAAATAGATGGATGCAGTCAAGACCGCGATTGGATGGTTGGAGCTACCCCACTGGCTCATCGCTGCGGGTGGCATTACTGGTGATCGCCGGGCTAATTGGGCTTGCGATGAATCGTAGGCAGATGGAGATGGCCCAGAATCATCCTGCCAGCGCTCCGAGTGCCAAACCGCGTCAGCAACTGCCTCCGCTACCGGATCTTCTCAAGTCACGGCCACGAAGGGATCAGCGCTCGGCGCCTACCGACGGAAATCCGCCACTTACGAGCAACGATCCTAAATAGCGGTCCGAGCGTGAGAATCACGTAAGCTGCGGCTGTCTCAGCAGAGGGGATCGATCTTTTGCAAGCCGACCCAGCGACTTTTTGAGTTGGCGATAAAGTGCGTCTTAGCCAGCTCGGGGCCGACCGGATCAGGAAAGCTTCCTCAAAGACGGGACGCGTGGTGGGCGCCGGCAAAGCAAGCAAACTAGCATTTCGAGTCCTATTTGACGGAATGAAGTCCCCGGTTAGCCTGCATCAAAGCTACCTCGAATTGGATGACAATAGGAACAATCCGAGTCATTCCTGTCCACACCCCCGACTTACGATAGACCTGCTCTGTTCCGTATCTCAACCTTATTGACGATTTGCCCACTCTTCGATTCCTGCTCCTCATTGGGCGCGCCCCCCAGGAGTACATGTTCGGCGCAACCGTCCGGCATTTGGCCGAGCGGGAAAGAGGAAGCACGGCACCTATGCCGTCAGGGACCGCGGGCTGCCGCAAGATCGAAGGCCAACTCGGTTTAAAGAACTTTTCGAATCATCAGAGTAAGCGCGAGTTTCTAGAATCCCACGGGTAAATCGCGTCGCGTCACTTTCTCCCGATCGCCAGACTTTATTCCAAGATCCGCGCAACAGGAGCCAAACGGCTATCGACAGGAATGGCCGCCGCCGGCCACTGCGCTCGTTCCCGCAGCACAGGAGTGCTCCGCAGCCCGGCAAGTCGCCCCAAAAAGCCATTCAGTTCGCCGGATGAACATGAACCAAGGCATCCACCACGACGTTATTCTCGGAAAAACGCAGTATCTGGGAAGCAGGAATTGCTTTGGATCCCGACTGGCAGCGGCAATGTTCTCGTCCAAGGATGCGAGTAAAACCAGTGAGGCGGCCCGCCGATTGCGGAGAAGGAGCAATTCCTTACTGCTGGTCTTAGTCGTTGGATTTCTGTTTTTTGGGGCCGCAGCGGGCGCTCTGTATTATGCGTTGCAGCCGGAAGTTCTCCGGATTGCAGTTGGACCGCCGGGAAGCAACGATCATAAGGTAGTTCAGGCGATGGCCGATGCTTTCGCGAGCGAAAGCCGAACTATCAGGTTATCTCCGATCGCGACAGAGGGGGCAGTCGAAGCCATCGCTCTGCTTGGTGCTGGCAAGGTCGACCTTGCGGTCGGCCGTGGTGATCTGGAGATGCCGGCCGACGCGCAGACAGTTGCCACGGTACGCAAGAACTTCGTCGTGCTGTGGTCGTCTTCCGGACTTGCGGGCCAGAGCTCCAGGAGAAGGCACGGACCGAAGATCAAGGAGATTGCCGACCTCGCAGGGCATCGCGTCGGCGTGATCGGCCGGACACCAGCGAACGCGACGCTGCTGCGGGTCATCTTGAGCGCCTCCGGCGTTGAGGTGGACAAGGTCGGGCTTTCGCACTTTGGCACGGACCACATCGATGAGCTGGCGCGCGACCTGACCATCGATGCGTTCATGGCGGTCGGTCCGCTCGACAGTAAAATCACGTCCGAGGCCATCGCCGCAACGGCCCGCGCGCGAGGTGAGCCGAAGTTTCTCCCGATCGACGCTTCGGAAGCCATCGCATTGAAGCACCCTCGTTATGAATCTGAGGAAATTCCACCCAGCGTCTTTAATGCGAAGCCGGCTTGGCCGGACGACAAGGTTGAGACGGTCAGCGTCAGCCACCTAATCGTGGCGCGAAAGACGCTGTCTGAAGCGACCGTGGCGGCCTTTTTCCGGCAGCTATTCGCCATCCGTCAGGCGATTGCCAGGCAGGTGCCTGGTGCTGCGCACATCACCAAGCCAGACACTGAGAAAGACGCCGAGCTGCCGGTACATCGCGGAGCGGCGGCCGTCATCGACGGCAACGAACGCACTTTCCTCGACAGGTACGGCGACTACTTCTGGTTCGCGCTCCTGCTTCTCTCCGGGATCGGTTCGGCCGGAGCTTGGTTGCGTCGCTATTTGAATCGGGACGAAAGGGAGGAAAATACCGGTCATCGCAATAGAATCCTGGCGATGGTCTCCAGCGCGCGGGCCGCGGAGTCAAATCAGCAACTGCTGGCTTTGCAGGGAGAGGCCGATGCCATCATCAGTGAAACCCTCGAATGTTACGATGACGGCGCGATCGAGGAGGAGGAACTCGCGGCCTTCGGCCTTGTGCTCGAATTGTTGAGGCATGCCATCGTGGAGCGGCGAGTGGAGCTGCAAAGGGCGCAGCCCGAAACAGGCTCGCGGCGGGGCGATACACCGCAGCCTCACGCCGCAAGGATGATCCGGCCGGGCGAAACCTGACACCGCGATCGGCACTGGTGTCGTCAATTAAAAGGACCGGCCAAGGGCCAGCACTAGTCAGGACTTGGGCCTGTGTCCGTGACGCACCTCGGCAACTATGGCAGACCCTGTAAGCCGGGCCGCAGTAAGGCGCCAGCCTGGAAGGCCCTTTCGGCTCCTGGAATGGCTGCGGCTGCTGTGCTCGACCGTCGTTCTGCTCGCCCGGACGGAGGGTGATTGCCGTCGGAGTTTGGCCCCGAATCCGACGATCTCGAACACTGATCTCAGGGACACTTGACGGAGATAAAATCGGACCTCGGCCGCGCCGGCTAATTCCGTAACTGTCCCTCCGACAAAAGGGTAAAGTGCCCCGGGGTCACATCCGAGGAGCAGCAACATGACCTTGCAAACCCCCGAGATAGTTTCCACCAGGATCGACTGGCGTGTCTTCACGATCGTGGGCAACACGACGCCCCCCCGAGATCCCGACGACGACGACGAAGAGGACGAAGAGCAAGACGACGAAGAGAATCGGACCGACGAACAGCCGGTTGTGCGCGAGCCGGACGAAGACTGAGCAGGATGCTTATGTTGACGTAAGCCTGCACTTCGCCCGGGACCATCCTCAATCTACGCGCGGCGCGCTCGGCCGGCGGCTTTCAAGGTCGTTCTAATTCCGAGAGCAGCGTGCAGACGTTGAACGGACCACGGTTCCTTGTTGGCGTTCACTGGTGCGTAGGAGGAGAGCATGACCCTGATATGGCTTGGTGTGTTCCTTGTTTTCGGCGGCGTACTCCAGATGGCGTATCAGCCAATCTGGCGAGGCCGATTCAGCGGTGGAAGATGGCTTCGTTCTGGGCGAGACACGCTGGAACCTGAAGGACCAGGTAGCGGCTTCGGCATCAAATCGAACTGGCCTGGACTTGTGATGGTCGCGCTTGGCGGCGCTTCCTTGCTGGCCGGAGCCGCCATCTGAGTTGGACGGCGTTGCCCGTGATCTAGTCCAGCCATGTGCTAGAGCCATGTCTCTACTTGGCCCTGGAGGCGCCGTTCAGAGGTCGAAGTCACTACTTGAAACCGGCGAGATTTCCCGTCCAAGCTCGAATTGGGATCCGTCTCGGCTCGGAGCTGGCACTGGTCTCTCGAAGCATTGCGCTGGCAGCCGACAGAGCCGGTGTCCCAAGCCCTTCAGTGAACTGGCCATATAGCGGGCTATAGGGCATTATGGGCCGATCGTTCCGGTCGGAAGCCGTACGAGCACGACAAGATGTCGGTCTCATAGATCGGCTCCAGCAGCAGCCCGCTGTGCCACCTTGTCTTCCAATGTCGGTATGCCGAGTGGCCGTTCGGTCCCATCCGCCTTCGGGATGTAGTGCCGTCGCACCGGCGGCGCGATGTAACGTCCGGATTTGATGCGCGCTAGGAGATCACCGAAATTGGTCTCCAGCGGTGGAGACCGGTATATGACAGCGGTTTCGGTCGGTCCGATCGCAACGAATAGCGTGACGAAGCTCGACAAAGATTTGAAGGAAGGGTGCACCGCGAATTTCCAACCGATCGCAACCACAAAAACAATTCCGAAGCTCGTTACAGCCGTTGCCGTTCAATCGAGGATGTGACGATGGAGGGAGGCTTCAAGTTTTTTTCTGGCGGGTCCTGCCGCGTTACAAGATAGAGCTCGCCGGCTAGCAGCGTGACGGCGGCGACCACCACGCCGAACATGGCCAGCACTAGATCGTATGGGTCATCCATCGCATTCCGACACGTCGGTTGGCTGAGCAGGGGCAGCCATCGCCTTTGGCTATCCGCGCGAGCGCTAGTGGAGAATAACAGCGGGTCAAAATGACCTTTGGCTATCCGCGACAGGCGCCGTTGTGAACGGCGGGCGATGGCTCCGCGTCATCAAACGTCGTTCGAAAAAATTCGTTCCCGATCGTGGCCGTTTACCGCCAGGGCGGGCTCGGCCCGGTGGAGAGATAGGAACCCTTGACCAATGGTGGATGCAATAGCGCGTCAAGTTCGAACATGCCCCGGCCGACGGACCAGAACGGAACCGCATAGTGGGCCCGGGTCAAATAGTCACCCGGGCATGCGACGATGTGCGACAGCTTGTCGGACCGGCCGACACGGTGATCCATAAGCTTGCCTGCTGTCTTTCGCCGCTCGCTACGCCCTAACGCCTTCAGAACTTCACCACCGTCCGGAGGCCGAAGACCGATGCGTCCTTGAGTCGGAGACCTTTCATGTTGCTGAGCGGATCCGTTGCGCCGCCGCCGGGGCGGCGCACGAACTGAAAGTTCGGCTGCAGCGTGACTCCGGCATGGACTTCGTACTGATAGACTGCCGTTAAAAGCGTCTCCGAAGTCCGAACGGGCCAGGCGGGTCCGTAGACCGCCTGAAAGTCGCGATCGAGAGCCTGCGCCCGAGGCGAGACATGTGCGTAGGCTGCCGAGATCCCCAGCTTGTCGTGGGGACGCGCATCGTAGAGACCGATGAACTCAACGCCACCATCCGCATAGTAGTCGATCAGGTTCTGGGCGGGCGGACTGTAGGATGCTCGCGCGAAGACGCCGATGCCACGCTCGTAATCTTGTCCTACGCGGAAGAGCTTCTGCTCGAAGACGGCATAAAGCCCATAGTCGCCGGCGAAAGTTGCGGGGATTCCCGTAGTGCTGGGATCAGCGAGAGATAGCCCGGACGTGTCGAACCTCTGGTCGTTGAAGTTCCCGAAGTGCCGCCAACCGCCTAGTTTCAGCTTGCCGGCCAGGCCAGGATCGCCTTTCTTGGCGTTCCACTGAAATTGGGCTTCGTACAGCGTTAGTGGCGGATCGTTGATCCGGAAATTGACGCCGTAGCGATTGCTAAGCTGCGGGTCGTCGGGCCCAGGGCCCGCCGCGTTGCCGTCGAAGACTGCTCCGACGAGCGTCAGGTTGTCGGTCACGTCGGCGCGGAAGCGAGCGCCTAGAGCGGCGAGAGGCGGCGATGGACCCCCACTGGGCATGTTCAGCGCGAATATCGCCGGCCAGCCGAGCGACGCGTTCGTGAAGACGTCGGTATATTTGGAGGTGGCAAACTCCGAGTCGGCTGCGAGCTGGCCCGCTCGCAAGGCGATCTTATCGTCGTTCCACTTCTTCTCGAACCACATTTCGTACAGACGGGTCGTCGGCAGCGCTTCGATGCCGCTAACATCGAGATAATTGAGGAGCGATCCGCGCGACAGACCTCCGCCGTCGATGCGGAACACGTTGGCATGAAAGCTTAGTCCCTGAAGGCCGACGAGTTTCTCGAAATCGAGGTCGGCGGCGAAATTGAAGCGGTCTTCGTAGACGGCGCCGGGCTTCGCGCCGCCGGATGGATTTCCGAGCACCTCTCCGATGTAGGTGACGGCGAACTTGACGCCCTGCTTTTTCGAACGGATTGGGCAACACGCCGAGCGTCGTCTCCTGGACGGTGCTCTCTCCCGTGTCGGGATCGTTCGGCTTGAGATCGTCGGTCTTCTTGTCCTCCTGAGCCGCAGCGCTCCCGCAGATCAGCAACAGGAGGATCAGACTTGCCCAACCGCGCATGCGCCACGCACCTCCGTTCTTATGTTGCAGCTTTCGAACAGCGAGGCAACCGGCACGACGGCACGTGCTTGTCGACGCGGCGGACGCCTTGTGTACGAAACAGCACACAGGATGCGATCCGCAGTTGATGTTCCAAAACCATGTAGGTTCGAACGATAGCAGGACGCTGCAGCGGCCGAAGGGCATAACGATCAGAACCTCAACCAAACAAGAACCAGGGTAGTTTCCTACAGCGGCTCGATCCAGGCCCGATCACCGGCGCCTCGGATGACGGCTCGTCGGGAATCGGGATCCCCAGCCGGGCGGTGCCCAGCAGCAGCCACCGCCTTTGCTGCCCTCTTTCACCAAACCGACGGATGCGTCCGCGGCGGCGGCCAAGCTGTAGCGTGCCGACCGGCCTCGTGCCGAATGAAGAGAAGTCCACCGCCGACGTGAGTATTCGAAGGATGTAGCCTCCAGCCAATGGCTGCTGAGCCTCGCATGGCGGAGCCGATCAGTCGTCAGGCGCGTTTGCCCAGCAGCCTGCCCCTGCACCGCAGCCGTCCGCGCCGCCACCTTCGCCACGCACGAAACCGGCCCCCCGACGGCGCCGCGAGGCAAGCCAGAACAGGCCCAATCGGGGGCTATCCGTCAGGAACGGCTCCGCATTTTGGCCGTTCGACATGCGTAACAAAGCTATCGGATATGAGCTACCAGTGAGCGTACTTCTTATCGAAGACGACCCTCTGATCCGCGAATTGATCGTCGAAGCGCTGCGCGAGGCAGGCTACCACGTGATCCACGTGAGCACCGGGGGGAGGCACTGGCGTGGTGCAAGCGCCACGTTGCGGACGTGCTGGTCACCGATGTCCGGCTGCCGGGACAGCTCGATGGATGGCAGATCGCGGAGCGCTGCCGAGAGCACGATCCGGAACTGCCGGTCATTCTGCGCAACGGGCTTCTCGCCTGCCACACCCCGTCCCGTCCCCGGCAGCCGCATCGCGCATAAGCCCTTCCATCCGGACGAGATTGTTCGGATGATCAGGGAGTTCGGCGCAGAAAAGGGGGCGCGGCCGGGTTAGCCGCTCTCCTCACCGCCGAGCCTTGGCCGCGATCGCCGTAGCCTGGACCGCGATCTGATCCGTCGCTTTGATCACCACGCCCTTTCCCTCGATCATCCCTTCGGCAGGCCTAATTGCTCGACGGCCCGACCGCAGATCTCGGCGGGGTCCTTGAGGCCGGTCTGACCGATCTCGATGATCTTCTTGGCAATCAGTTCAGTCAGCGGGTCGTTGCGATCCTGCACGCCGATCGTGCGCAGGGCCTGTTCGTAGGCTCTCGAAAGCCGGGTGATCTCTTCCGGCCCCAGCGGCGAGTTTTGAAGTGTTCGGGAGATGGCCATTATTGTTTCCTGCAGAGCGCAGCATAGCACCGTGCTGAGCGAGCATGCATCTTGGCAGCCAATTTGAGCTTTCGCGGACTGGCCCCGCCTGCGTCCGAGCTGCCTGCCAGCGCAGGGCGGAAGACAGGCGGGGCGGCCAAGGCCCCCCTTTTCCGGGCTGGTCGATAAGCTGCGCGCAGGGGGAACGCTGGCGCGAGCACCGGGTTTGCCCGCCCCAAGGGGCGACCCCCGAACTGGCGCCGCCTCACAGCCTCAAGCGCCCCGAACTGGGCCTTCATCCGCCCAATAAGGGCCGCGAGGCGAAGATCCAGCCCTCGATCTCTTCCCCTAGAGGGTTATTCATCATCGCGTGCAGCGACGCAACCATGGGTGCCGAGAGGTAGCGAGCAACTCAGCGCAGGTCGATCTTGGCGAGGAGCGCCTGGATTTCGGCGCGCTCTTTCGGGACGGGGTCGGCTCCGAGCCGCGCCAGCGACTGTCCTTCTATCCCAGGAGCTTCGCAACAGCAGACATCTTGTCCCGGCAGGAACGCAATCCCGTGGAAAGGGCCGCTCTGGGAGCGGCCCTCTTGCTAGATCACCAGCTCCTTGTGCCGAAGCTGAAACCGATGCTTGGGCCGCCGCCGTAGTAGCCATAGCCGGGATCGTAGTAGCCCGGACCGCTAGAGTAGCCGTAGCTCCGGCGGACCACATAGCCGTCGTCTTCGTCGTAGTAGCGTTGGACATAGCGGGGGCCGCCGGTCCGGTAGCAGCGGCCATACTCATTGCAGACCAGTCGCACCTGCTCGATGCCCGCGACCTCCGTCGACGCGATGGCCGCAGGCGCCAGAGGGGCGGCAGTCGCCGACGACGCCATCAGGGCACCAACGAGAACTCCTAGTGAGATGGTTTTCATGGGGTGTTCTCCTTCCCTAGCCAGGTCAGTCGATCTCTTCGATGATGCGGCGCTCATGGGGCTCGACGATGTAGGTGCGGCTGTCCCGGTTGATATACCGATACTCGCGAAGGGTCGGCGCATCCCGATAGACCTCTTCGGGGAACGCTTCGATCTCCGCGTCTTCCGGCACGCGCTCTCCGGTGCGGATTTCGGTACGAACCGTGCTGCCGGTGGTGCGACGCTCGCGCTCGACCGGCCGTGCCTTGGCGTGCTTGCGGATCACCTCGCGGTCCCTATCGGTGAACGTCGTCTTGCGCTGCTCGGTGCGCGCCGGCGCGGCCGCCGTGGAGCGACCCGAGTACGGCAGCACCGCGACGATCTTGTAGCTGGAGGGCTCCACGATCACGATCTCGTCCTTCACCAGCACGAAGTCGTAGCCCCGATACTGGGGCACGATCTCGACGACGTCCGCGGGCAGCGGCTGCAGCCGTACATCGCGCGGCACGACCGTGCCGACCGACAGTGAGAAGTTCACGTTGTTGAGCGGTTGCACATTCAGGTGTGAAATCGACGTGCTGATCCGGGTCCGCTGCTGATCGTTGATGTTCACGGACGCATTCACGTTCGTGTTCGACGAGCGATCGGCCGTGTTCTGCTGGCTGTTCGGCTGCTGGGCCGTGGTGGTCGAATTGCTACCCGTCGGAGACTGCGCCTGACTGGTGCCGGAAGCCGGTGGGTTCGCGCTCTGCGTCTGATTGTTCGCAGGCGGGTTGGTCTGTGCCTGGTTCGAAGGCGGATTGGTCTGGTTGGAGGGCTGGCTGGTCTGCGCCTGGTTGGTAGAGTTGTTCGACGCGGGCGCTTGCGTGGTGTTGGTGCCCGTCCCGGAGTTGGAGGTTTGGCCCGCCGCGCTCTGGCCGGTCGCTGACGAAGGCTGCGTCTGGGCCGAATTCGTCGAAGGATTGGTTTGCGCCGATCCCGAAGCGGAGTTGGACGTCGGTGTCGACGTCGAAGACGACGGCGGTGCCGATGTGGAATCCTGCTGACGCTGCGTAGCCGACGGACTGGAGCTCGACGTGCTCGGAGAAGATTGTGCGAGAGCCGAAGTCGCGAGCGCGACTGCGGCGGTCGTAGCCAACAATAAACGCTTGTTCATCTGAAATCCTCCTAATTGGTCGCCGAACAACACCGGACGACGGGCCGGGTTCCTGCTGGAGAAGTTTCGGCAAATTAGCTGGACGGGCGCAGCCAGACGTTCTTCGAGCCGCGAGAAATTGGTCCAGCGACGCGGCGGCGTGCCCTTCCGGCTACCGGTAGAAACGGAACTTCGCGCGCGCCTCCTCGTTGGAAGTGACTACTTAGAAGCCATTGGAGGAGACACCATGAAGAAGCTGATCGTATGCGGCGCTCTCGCTGCCTTCGCCCTCGGCGCCCAGGCCGCCAGCGCCGCCGAGTTCTACATCGTTCGCGACGCGACGACCAAGAAATGCACCGTCGTCGACACCAAGCCGACGACGACCACGACGACGGTCGTGGGCGACGGCGTCTACAAGACCAAGACGGAAGCCGAGACCGCCGTGAAGACCACCAAGGTCTGCACCGAACAGTAAACGGCTATCGCGGGGCCGAGCCCGCCTCGCGAAAACGTTCTGACAGCCACTGGAGGAGAAGACGCCCGTACTGATCTTATGGGCCATTCCCGTCGCGCTCGTTGTTGGCGGGCGGCTGTTGGATAGTTCACATACACTGAGCGAACGGTCGTTCGCATGAAAGGCTCGCCCGCAATCCAGGCGAGCTTTTCTGGACCCACTGGGCGCTGGCCGCCGGGCAGAAAAAAGGGCCCCAGCATGGGGTCCTTTTTCAGTGAACTCTCGTCGTCCTAATTGTAGTCCGAGTATTTGAACTGCGGGAGTGCTTTCAACTGCTCCTTGTTGCCGCTCATGACGGCGTGGTCCGGGACCCAATCGTTCGCATTGCGGTTCGTCGTGTTAGTCGAAGCCGCCCCGGTGGTGGTGTCGGTCGAGGTGGTCGAGGTGCTGCTCGAGCTGGTCCGGACCGGCTCCTCGACGAACTTCAGCTTGTCCATCGAGACGGCGATATCGTGCTCGCCCATCCCAAGGAAGCCGCCGACGCCGATCACCACCGCGTTGATCTTGCCGCTCTTGTCGACGAGCAGTTCGTTGATGTCTCCGAGCTTCTCGTTGGCTTCGTTGTAGACCTTCAGGCCCATCAGCTTCGAGGCGCGCCAATTGCCCTTGAGCGCCATCTTCGCATCGGCCGGCTGGGCGGTGGCCGCCGGCGCGCCGCGATCGGCCGGCTGAGTGGACTGCGCGAATGCAGCGCCGCCGATTACGGCAGTGCCGAGCAGAGCGACGGCAAGAAAGCTTTTCATCGATTATCTCCTCCAACGTGAGCCGCACCTTTCAGATGCCCGGCCCCAACGTCCGCGATTGCCACTTGTTCCTGATCGCTCTTTCAGTCGGACGGGCCGTCCGCAAAAGATTCGCTCCATACTTCATAGGATCGGGACTGAGGCCACGCTGTCGACTTTCGGTGCTCACGAGCCGGACGGCAATTGCCTGGCCTTCGCAGCAGAGGCAAGCCGGCGGAAGCGCGGACCACCGGCTTCGAACAGTCTTTCGGTTGCTTCGCGCAGTCGCCGGGCTAGCTGGACCTGCGGCTGGGAGAGGAAGCACTTCGCCTCCAGTGCGCCTGTCGCGAGAAGAACAAAGTCGCCGCGGCGGAAAGAATAGTTTTCATGCGAGTCCGGCAACTCAACGAAGCCGTTCTGACGGCTGGCGAGATGTGGCTGCCCCTTTCTCCAACCCTTCGCGCCGTCCCGATCGAGCAGCTCGCGATATCGGCGTTCTTACCCCTTCGCCATCCGGCTCGCAGGAAGCGCTCCTCGCACCGGGCGCGGAGCACTGTTCTGTTGAACCGGTCCGTTCGTTCACCGCCCTGATTGCCTGCCCCTCGTTATCCACGATAAAGCCGGTGATGCCGTCCACCCCTTCGGGCACCGAGCCCGCTCGGTAGGCAATCACAGCCGTTCCGCAGGTCATCGCTTCGATCAAGGACGAACCCGAACGCCTCTGGCCACTTGATCGGAAACAGCAAGGCGGCGGCCCAAAGAACGGCTGCTTCCTGATTTCGTTCAACGAGGTATTTTGGCGGCCAAGGAACGCAATATGGAACGAGGATGCAGTTGTTGACCTAGCTTATCATCTGATTTTTATATGCCATTTTGACGACAAGACCGCAGGGCGGCGCTTTTGGTTTGGCATCGCTGTGATGTTTTCGGGTCAGCGCCTAGTCCATAGCCAAATAGCGGAAAATTAATCCTCTTCTGCCGCCAACCTCCTGGTCGGCGGCCACAGGCCAGGCCTCATGACGGACACCACCGCCCAAACAGCCCGACTGATGAAGGTGACGGAGGCAATCGTCGCCGAACTGAACCGCCAGGGTGTGGCAGAAGCCGTGGCTGACCTCGGGTTCGATCCGCTCGAGATGGCCCGCGTGGCGATCCGCGCGGCTGACGGCGACGTTGTCCCATTTCGTCGGCCGCAGACCTGAGACATGCCAAGGATGGTCTGCTAGCCTGCAAAGATGGCAAGCAATGAAGACACCAATCCCGCGCTTAGCTCCAGTGAGGACTTGGAGGATATCCAAGTTCATGCCTCGGGGGTGCTGGCAATCGACGATGACTCCGAGACTGGCATATTCACCGTGGTGACACCCGGTCGGGCACTACGAGTTCCTGATTAATCAACAAATAGCCAACGAGATCGTGCAAAAGCTCCGTGAGTTCATCCGCGGAGACAGCACTAAATCCACAAGGTGAGTGAGCCGGCGCCGCCCTTCTTGGCCCACCGTCATAGGCAGCGACCGTCATGGCTGGCGCAAGATCGCCCTGGGCGACGCGCCAGTTCGCCGCCCGCGGTCTCCTCGCCTACTACTCGGGCTATGGCTGTAGCCATTCGATCGAGCTCACGCCAGCCAAGATCGGCCAGTGGCCCGATCGCACCGGGCTCTCCCGCCTCGATCTCCATTTGCCTGTAAGCCCTGCGGTCGTCGCGGGGCCGACGTCGGGCCGCATGTTGAGGCACCCCAAAGATGGGAACAGCACGACGAGGGCGAAAGGAAAATTCCAGTGAAGTGAAACGGCGCCGAGCCAGCGGACTGAATGAGTTTTGAGGTCGTGAGTTTGCGCAGCCACGGTAGGTAGCTTGACTTCTTATTCGACGAAAGTAACAGTCAGACCGATTTTGAAAATGATTGCTGCGATTTTTGCTGTCGGAGCTCCGCTCCGGTGACCGGAGATTGACATGGCTGCAGTGCTTGCAAGATTTTTTCCCCGGGCGTCCTCAGGGTCGATCGCAGAAATCGAGTCGCTGGTCTCCGTTGCAATCTTCAGCGGTGTTGGCCTTCTGACGGGTCTGATCGTATTGCTGTTGGACCAGTATATTCCGGGCGAATGGTTCTGAGACGCCTGCCCCCGCTGTACCGCTACGTAGTCGTTAGATGATCATGGTACAGTTTTCATGTCATCACGGCGTCTCAAGAGCGTTGCTCAGCGCTACCATCATTTCAGGCGCCCTCAAATGCGAGCAGTGCGCCAAAGCCAGTCCAACATTGGGCCGGGCTCAATAGTCACTCTGACTGGAAATGGGTGGCCGCTGAATATGACGGGCATCACGCCGGTCCCGAGAAAGCGCTGGCCGGACCACCCGATGCGGGATGGCAGGATCTAGTTTGATAAGATCAGCTACCCGATGATCCACCAGGACGCGGCGCCGCCGGCGCAATACTGGGCCGGGCTAAGACGCGGTCGATGAGAAGAAGTGGCCCCGAGAGCGGCACCTTGGTCAGAATGACCCAGGCTGCTAAGGATCCTTTCGCGTGAGAGCTCAAGCCCCAGCGCGGGGGCACGTCGCTGGGGCCTCAACTTCCGTTGGTTTCCGGATGCCGCGGGGGACAGCATCGGGACTTGGTCAAAACCGCTCCAGCGGGGTCCTGTTCCTAACTGACCAAAAATAGGCCTTGGTTTCTGCTTAGAGACAACCCGCTCAGACACGGTTTTACGGTTATGCAGCCGGCTAGCGAAATTCATTTGGTCCGCGTGACAACCGATGACGGCGAAGTTCAGATTTGGCTTGCCGCGACCCCACGCGAGGAGGCCCTTGACCGAGTGCTGGACGTTGTCCCGGAAGGATGGGCGGTTGGCTTGGTTCAACGACCATTGAGCGCTGAGCACATCGCGGCGTTGGACATGACGGTCGGACAGGTCAGACGGCATCAAGTGTCCTAATTCCCGCAGCGAATTGCCTAAATTGTGCCCGGAGTTCTCCATGGGAGAGCAAAGCTCCTCCCAACTATTTCCGGGAGGGATCATTGTTCCATCATCATCGGCCGTGGGTAATCCGTGGGCGTCGGTGGCAGACAGCCCGGTAGTGCTCTCGCCTGCGTAACATAGGAGGCGAGCGCCATGAGCGAGCTCCTTGCTTTCCAAGCAAATTGATCCTCTCGACAAGCATTGCTGTGAGGAAGACGGAGCGATTGCGAAAAGAGGCCCGTGCAGGTTACCAAGCCCATCCAAGTACAGAACGCCATCTGGATTGAGCCGAAGCTGCTCACCGAGATCGAGTACCGCGCCAAATCCGCCGAGGGCAAGACGCGGCCGCCATTCTTCTGCAGCGTGCGCTGAGGATCTATGAGCGCGCCGCGCCGTAGCTGCCGCGATAATCCGCGCTGGATCAGCGCGGCACACCCGGACCCGCCATACGTTTCGAGGGGCATTTGATGTTGTCTTGCCCGACACCGCGAAGGTTCAGAACGCTGAGCATATTAAGGGCGGTTTACGATTCATCGTTTCGGCGGCGCCTCCCAAACGCGCAATCAAGCTATTGCCCCGATCAAAGCTCTGCTGCGTGCCCATCACGGAGCTGCATCATGAGCAGCCAGAGCCATTCAAGGACTAGTCTTAACATACGACAACGCGAAGATTGTTTGTCGCGCCTCTAAGTCCAAACGGCACTCCAGAGACGACCACAGCCAACTCGCCCAGCCGAATATAGCCTTCGCGCTGCGCGGTCGCCGAGGCGATCCGCGTCATCTCCTCATAGCCAGAAGGATCGCTGGACACGGCACTGTGCACCCCCCACAACAGGCTCATGCGCCGCGCCACTCTTTCATCCGGAGTAAGGGCAAGGATCGGCACCGGCGGCCGGCTGCGCGAGATCCGCGCGGCCGTCGTCCCGCCCGCCGTGAAGCCGATGATGACCTTGGCGCCAATTGTAGCGGCAAGATCTGCTCCTGCGGCCGCGACGGCATGCGAAGGGGTGCTCTCCACGTCGGCTCGAGACGCCTCGATCAGCGACCGATAGAGATGATGCCGCTCCGTGCTTTTGATGATGCGATCCATCATGGCCACCGATTCAATCGGGTAGGCCCCGCTTGCCGATTCAGCAGACAGCATCACAGCATCGGCTCCATCATAGATCGCGGTCGCGACATCTGAGGTTTCGGCCCGCGTCGGCGTCGGCCCAGCCACCATGGAATCCAACATTTGCGTTGCGACGATGACGAATTTTCCGGCACGCCGACAGGCGCGTAGGAGCTCCTTTTGCCGGCCTGGCACCTCCTCGGGCGGGATTTCGACGCCAAGATCACCACGCGCGACCATAATGCCGTCTGACAAGCTGATGATGTCGTCGATGCGATCGAGCGCCATCGGCGTCTCGATTTTGGCAATCAAACCTGCGGCCTCGCCAATCAGGGCGCGTGCCTCGATCAGGTCGGACGGCTTCTGAACAAAGGACAAGGCCACCCAGTCGACCCCAAGACCAATGCCGAACGCGAGGTCGGCGCGATCTTTCCTGCTGAGCGGAGATAGGTCGAGCATCGCCCCCGGTACGTTGACCCCCTTGTGGTCCGAGATCCGGCCTCCAACCGCCACTTGCGCAACGATTTCTGCGTCTCCTGGCTCGGTGATCCGCAAGCGCACCCGGCCATCATCAATGAGAAGCTCTTGTCCGGGATGCGCGGCTGCAAAAATCTCCGGATGAGGCAAGGGTATCGATTGCTTTGCTCCTTTGGCTCCATCGACCACAAAGCGGACCGTTTCACCAGCACGCAAAACCAGCCCGCCGTCTTCGAGGGAGCCGATGCGAAGCTTTGGGCCTTGTAGATCCTGCAGGACGCCTATCGGCCGGCCGAACTCTCGCTCGAGTTCACGGATACACATATAGACCTTGGCATGGTCTTCATGGCTTCCGTGACTAAAGTTTAGCCGAAAGACATCTGCACCGGAAAGATAGAGAGCACGTATCTTCTCAGGCTCGGCACTTGCCGGACCGACGGTTGCCACGATCTTGGCGTGACGCGAGCGATGCAACGTATCCCCCATCTGAAAGAATGAGATCGATCTAGCGATAAAGTCAAAAACCGACGCTTGCGGACTGCGTTCGACGGCAGTTGAGCACCCCAATGCCCTCCCCTCGTCAGTCGCTCAACACCATGCGATGGACGCTATCGGCAAGGTGAATCCTGCTTTGAATCGATCCATGACAACCATAGTCTCAATGCGCTTTATGTCTGGACTTTCTTCGGTAAGGCGCCGGGCAAACTGCTCGTAATCTTCCATGTCGTTCATGGTAACTAGCAAGACGACGTCGGCCAGACCAGTAACGTAAAATGCGCTCATCACTTCAGGCATCTTGCGAATTTGCCGCTTGAGGCGATCAACGGTGTCGGCACGCGCGCGCTCTAAGGAAATGAGGACCACTGCCGTCACATTCCGCCCAATTGCCTTTGGAGAAATGATGGAAACGTCGGCCTCTATGATACCCTTGGATCGAAGGCGCTTCAGCCGACGTTGCACTCCGGATGCGGATAGGCCGACCTTTGCTCCAAGTTGTTCGCTACGGAGGCGATTGTCTCGTTGGACGAGATCAAGAAGACGAAAATCGATCTTGTCGAGTTGTATCACTGTCTCGCGGCCAGCTGATGGCGATCGCGCCGGGGAAACGGACGCCTGCGCGGGTTGTCCTGACATTTTCGATTCGTCACCGCGCAGCCAAGCTGTTGAACGATCGATTTCCGCTGTCATATGCCTTGGAACACCCATTGGGACCCCAGCTCTTTGCGATACATCGAACACAGTTGGCGCGGCGATCTTCCGTCCGCCGGGCTCACCACGCTCGAACCCGGCCGCCAGGACCCACGTCCGCCGAGAGCTGCTGATGAGAAGGCCGTCGTTCTATCGATGCGCGCCCGGGCCCGAATACATATTCCCCGCGACGCACGAATGTGGTTGACGATCAAGCTCCCGAAGCGACGGCTTTTTGCTCCTGATCTGCGGAAAGCATTATTGCGTTGATGGCGCGATATGCGAATACGATGGCGGGACCGATTGTTATGCCTGCCCCGGGATACACTCCGCGCATCGGCGAAGTCATGTCGTTGCCGCACGCGTAAAGCCCCTGGATTGTATTGCCTTGTGCATCCAGGACGTTTCCGTAACTGTCGGTCGCCAATCCGGTCGCCGTGCCAAGCGTTGCCGGAACGATTGGCAACGCGACGAATGGCCCGTCTTTGATTGGTCCTAGATTTGGATTTTTTCCCACGGCCGGATCGCCGAGGGTGCGATTGAAAGCCGATTCCCCACGCATAAAGATCGGATCCCGCCCTTGGGCAGCGTGCGCGTTGTGTTCCTCGATCGTCTTTTGAAGCACAGCGGAATCTAGTCCCAGCTGCTTTGCGAGCTCCGAAATCGTTTCACCTGTCTTGATGTAGCCAAGCCGGACATATTTGCCGATGCTCAACGTCCAGGGCCATGGCAGCAGGTGTCCCATGCCCCTCAATCGCACGAAATGGTGGTCGCAGATGAAGTAAAATCGCTTATCTGCTGGATATCCGTTCTCAAACATTGCCAGGCAAATATCGTGGTACGAATTCGATTCGTTGACAAAACGTCTTCCATTTGGACCGACGGCAATGACCCCAGGACGGCCGCGGTCGAGCCAGCCGTATGGGACGACCCGCGCCCCTCTACCGCGCTTCAGAATTGAGACTGGGGTCCAGAAGCCGGCGGATGCAACATCTTTGTCGATGGCGGCCCCGAGCGCGGTTGCAAGCCCAATGCCGTCACCGTTAACATCGGTATGGGCCAAGGTAAGATCATGCTGGTGTGCACCACTGAGGTGCGTCCTCAACTGCGCGTTCCGGGCAAAGCCGCCAGTTGCGAGAACAACCCCACGCGAGGCACGCACGTGGACATCGAGGTTGATCCGCTTGACGACGGCACCGGTGACGCGCCCGCCTTCCTTGATGAGTTCGAGCGCTGGAGAAGATGGCCAAATCTCCACGCCGTACTCACGCAGGCTCACCAGCAGCCGCGCGATCAAGGCATTCCCTCCGCTGAGCTCAGTACCACGCCTGAAGCTGAGCCGATCCCGCGCATAGCGGCTCAGGCGAGTTAGGACGTGTTTGAGCGACGCAACAGATTGGAGCGGGTTGAGAAAGCTTCTCACCTCACTTGATGAGATCATCATGCCCCCGAGCACAACCCGAATGGGGTCGCCCAGCAAATCGAAATCCTTGCCTAGAAGCCGCCCATCATAAGCGGCCGGGCTCAGTGCCCGCCCCCTATCAGCGCCGCCACGTTGGCTCGAGTGATAATCAGGCGTAGAGGCCAGGGTAAATTTGACGCTCGTGCCGTTCTCGAGGGCGGTTAGCGCCGCTGGGCCGTCTTCAAGATAAGCATCAATGAATTGCGCGCGATAATGAACGCCAAGTTCGTGCTGCAGATATGTCTTCGCATTGGCGATGGTGTCAGCGATGTTAGCCGCGCGCGCTTGAGCAGAACAAGGAACCCAGATCATGCCATTCGACAGGGCCGTCGTTCCACCAAGACGTGGAGATTTCTCGCACACAATGACGCGCAGCCCGGCCTTTGCCGCATAGAGCGCCGCCGACAATCCAGCCGCGCCGCTGCCGATCACGAGGACATCTGTTTCCCAGTCCTGATCCGGCCTCGTTCCTCCTTTGGAGGTGAACGCGATCGTGTCAGGTTTAGCTCGGTCATTTGATGTGGTCATGCGGCCTCGCTGCACGTATTGCAGTGAACGTCAGTGGGTTTGCCGAAGCGGGACAGCTTTGAATTCCGCCGCCGCTGTTTTCACTGCCCGCTCAATTGGAATTCTTTCGATTGAGGATGCGCCAACAAAGCCGACACACTCGGTCGTTCGATAGACCTCGATCGTATCTTCAGGCTCCGCAATTGCCCCGCCATGACAAAGCGATAGAACGTCCGACCGGACGCTTCGCGCCGCCGCGTTGATCTCATTGATGCGCCCGATCGCCTCCTTTATGGATTGCCCGTCCTCGTGACCAACCAGGCCGCCGCGCGTTGCGCCGACATGTGGGACGATGCAGTCTGCCCCCGCACTTGCCATGGCTTTGGCGTCTTGAGCGCTTGCGACATAGGCGAGCGAAAAGATATTCTTCTTGCGCGCGAGAGCGATCAGTTCGACCTCACGTTCAAAGCCGAGGCCGATGCGGCCGCGGCGGCCACGCCAGTTGTCACCCATGGTGGAGATCGTTGGGTAGTTAATGACGCCGGAGAACCCAGCAGCCCAAAACTTGTCCAAAAGAGCATCGAGGTCGAGCCGGAGAGGATCCCAAGCCTCGATGCCGCCAACCACCGGCACGCTAGACACCACATTACGAATTTCCGCCGCAAGCTCGAGCGTGCGTGCGTTGGAATCACCAATCCGGCTCGTGGGCAGCCCCATCAGACGCGACAGGCCGGTCGAGTAGACCACCAGCATGTCGGCACCTCCAAGAACGGCACATTTGGCGACCAGGCCGCAGCTACTACCTGCCGCGAGAATTGCTTTTCGCTCCGCCACCTGTCCTTCGATCCTGGAAAGAATTTCGATTCGCTCAAACATCCGCATGGGATGAACCTCCTTGCGTGAGTTGTTCCAGGATCCATGCCGCGGCAACCTCGGCGAACTCGCCATCGTTAATGTGACAGTTCAGGTCGCGGACCCTGACGTGCGCGGGGAGATGTTCCTTGACCGCATCCAGCCAAGCCTTGTCAGCGACGGGATCGTAGAAGATGCCGCCTGGGCGGTCGTAATCGGACACCCCTTTCGCCGGCCAAAGGACAATTGCGGGTCCTTTTGCTTGCGATAGGCGTTCTGCCGTGAACCGGCCAATGCTCG
This sequence comes from Bradyrhizobium sp. USDA 4502, assembly GCF_054063355.1. Classification (NCBI taxonomy): domain Bacteria; kingdom Pseudomonadati; phylum Pseudomonadota; class Alphaproteobacteria; order Hyphomicrobiales; family Nitrobacteraceae; genus Bradyrhizobium; species Bradyrhizobium sp. USDA 4502. The sequence continues at coordinate 60,866 of NZ_JBSSGF010000001.1, read as the reverse complement.
CGTTCTCAGATGCAGTTGTGCGCATGAGCGTCGTGTAAGGCGTGTGGGCGTAGAACTGGCGAGCGCGAAACTGATCAGGAACGCTCGATGGCAGTCCAAAATTGACCATATCGACCGCACCGGGCGCGATCACTTGCGGAATGTTTTGCCGCGACGCTGCCTTGAGCCGATCCGGACCGGCGCTTGCGGTGCCTCCAACGATTTCGTCTGCGAGCTCCGTTGTGGTCAAATCAATGACGGCGTCGAATTCGCCAGCAGCGATCAGCTGCTCCATCTTACGGCCGCCCGCCCCGTTCGCTGGAAAGACGATGGCGTCTACGCCGGCATCGGCAAGGCGCGCTGCGCACTGGTTGGCCGCTGGCGTTGTCACGCCGAACGCAGTGATCGCAACGATCTTCTTGTCTCGTCCAAGCTTGACGGGAGCATAGCGCGTGGCCGCAATGGCCCGCCCCGCATTCTCGAGCACCCTTGTGGTAAAGGCGTTGATGCCGAAGAGATCGACCAGCGTCGGATAGAGGATGATGTCGCTGTGAGTGGCCAATTCGGCGAGTAACGCAGGCCTTGCGCTGCTCACCAGAAGTTTCGGAAAGCCATAAGGCAGCTCAGACACAACCTCGCCGAAAACCGCGCTCCCCCTGCCCCCCGCAACCCCGACAATCGCGCTGATCGTTCCTGAGCCCAGGAGGTCACCAACCCTAACGCGTGTCCTTTCAGCAATCCGCTTCAAGAGTTCGGTCGGAGCCTTCGCATCGGCTTGTTTGTCGCCGTCATCCCTCTTCGTGCCGACGTCGATCAGGATGGTCGTGCGGCCACACGCCTCGATAATGTCGGCGAGATAAGATGCCTCGCGGCCCTTGGTATCCAGCGTGGCCACGATCGCGACCGCGTCCGTAGTCGCGGATCCAGTCGCCAGTTCGGACAGGCTACCATCCCGGGCCGACCTCTGGCCGTCCGTACAATGATGAGACACGATCTTCCTCCCAGAACCATTCCTAACAACTGGTGGTCTAGACCCGGCTATACCCGGGTATAAGATCGGCGTGGCCTCCAAATGGGTAAGATTGGGTAGAAGCGGTGAGAGCGAGAGTTCCCGGCAAACTTGCCACCCGCATGTCGGACATAGCTAAAGGCGCACAATTGCAAGTCTACGCGCCCTCTTTGCGCAGCCTTCCGGAAGGCTCCCTGCTAGTCATGGCGACCCTGCCAATCCTCGACTGGAACGACTGCCTTATGCGAGACTTGCGTACCCTCGACAAGGCAACGTCCGCTCCTCATGTCTATGCAGCGATCCTCATGATCGATCCCTTCGCATGCTGGGAGGATATTGCCGAATCGTTGAAGGATGCCGGCATCACCGGTGTCGCCAATTTCCCGCCGGCATCTATGATCGAGCGGTCGGCGGCGGGCGTGCCTATTGATGCCGGACAGGAGCTCGAACTTCGGCGGATGGAATGGTTCACAAGCCTTGGTTTCAAGGCGTTGTTTGCGATCGCGAGCGATTCCGAAATTACCGCGGCGGAGACGCGACTTGGCTCCCATCTGGACGGACTCATCCATCTACCAGCAGAGGCTCTTACCCGGACGATGAGCGAACAGATGGAGCTGGTAAGCCTTGGCCAACATGGATCGTCACTACCAATGTTCGCGCTCTTGGATGGCACGGGTTCGACGCGGCCAACTGGAGCAAAGTGATGAGCGGGACTGCTCTCCAAGATCTGCAGCTTCCTGATGAGAGGTTTTTCTTGAAAAACCCACCACAACACTGGCCGCCTTTTCGTGAAAAAGCCTGGTTCGTCTGACCTTGATAAACCATTCTCACGCTGGCGCATTTGTCACATCGTTTCCGGTGCCGCCCTGTCCAAATGATCTCGTTCGCAGCCGTCACTTCTTTTCGTTGAAATGCGATTGCGCAACGGCCAGGTGTTTCAGGCACGACCATCGTTACGCTGTCCCGTCGATCTGCTTGGCTGCAATCAGCTCACTCTGTCGACTGCAATGATGAAGGTTAAAAAAACCGCTGCCGGGCTTTCTCCGGCAGCGGCTCAAGTCTCGGGAGAAAGCAGACGAGCCGGTCTGCCAGCGGACCCAAGAGATCAGAACGGAATTCTGGCCGCCGGTCGCAATTATTCAGATGATGTCGGATTGGTCACGGCGTACGAGTTCAGCATCTGGGTAGCATTGGGTAAACCGACCGCATCAGGCGCAACAGTCTTCCAAGTCTGACGCGACAGTTACCTACCTACGGCTCTAGAAACCCGATGTTTGCGGAATGTCGCGGGCACGGTTCACTTAACAGATACTCGCCGGCACTATCGGCGCGCGCGGCTGTCAGAGCGACCGACACTCGTCATCACTTTGCGCAACCGCATAGCTCGCTTCCGAAGCCAGGCCCGGACCCGCCTCGCGGCAGTGCACGTGTACGCGGGCTGCCTCTCACCGACCGGACTTTTCTGATGACGGGCCAGTAACAAGTTGGATTGGCATATCGACTGATACATCCAGAAACGGAGCTCTCGCGTCGCCATTTGCTTCTAACGGCATCAGCAGCCTGACTGCCGATGTCGACCGACCGCACCATTCCGTCAAGCGCTCGAGTGATCCGGCCGCCGATCCTTTTTTCGGCATAATGTCCGTTTCGATGGCGCGAGCCAGACGGAGGCAATTGCCGGTCCGTATCGCGACTACAACGCGCCGCTACTTAATGGAGGCTAGCCTGGATCGATCGAGAGTTATTGTAACGGATAGAACTACGATGAGCCCCGTCACCATGATTTGCAGGTATGTATGCACGCCTGCGATATTGAGGCCATTTTGCAGGACGGCGATCACCAGAACACCGGTCAGCGTTCGATGCACTCCACTCCATCCCCCCGAGCCTCCAGATAGCGCAGTACCGCCCATCACGACCGCGGCGATCGCCTGGAGCAGCAGATCGTCTCCCATGCGCGACGTTCCCGTTGATGTCCGCGCAACAAGGAGCAGACCCGCAACTCCGCAAAGCGTTCCGCAGACAACAAAAGCGACGGCTTTGGTGCGAAGGACGTCGATCCCCGAAAGTCGAGCAGTCAGGCCACCACCGCCGATCGCAAAAAGGGCTCTTCCGAAGTGGCTTCTCGCACCGACAACGGACGCGACCACAAAAATGAGAAGTGCTAAAACTCCAGAATTCGGAATACGGCCGATCATAGAACCGGAAGCAATCCACGTCAGGTTGGGGCTTTGAAAGAACACATTGCCACCACCGCTGATCCACGTGGACACGCCGCCAAGAACCGTCATCGTGCTTAGTGTGGCAACGAAAGAGGGCAGCCGTAGTCGAAGGACGAGCGCAGCATTGACGAGGCCGCACAGAGCTCCAATGCATGCGGCAGCGACGGCTATTCCAGCTGCACCTATATTAAAGTCACGGATCAGAACCGCAGACGAAATTGCCACAAGCGTCACGATGGCTCCAACCGAAAGGTCGAGCGCTCCCATGAGAATTACAAATGTGATGCCCGTCGAGACGATCAGCAGGATCGAGGATTGCCGCATGAGATTGAAAAGATTTATCCAACTCAGAAAGCGCGGATTGATCAAAGCGAACACCGCGACCATCGCCATCAGCAGCAACAATGGCCCTACCGCATTTATGATGGGACGGTGACGGTTGTAAAACTGGGCAATCTGCACCTTTGCTTCTACACCTGATCTCGATCTCGACCCAGTCGTCTGCGGCTCATACCATGTGTTGGACAAGTTCCTGCTCCGTTGGCTTGTTATCGGCAGGCGCATTGCACAAGAACTGAATTTCTCCCTCTCGCATCACGAGGATGCGGTTTGACATTCCAATAAGCTCAGGCAAATCGTCTGCGACGAGAAGAATAGCTACGCCTTCCTCAGCCAAGTCCCTCAGGACGCCGTAGATCTCTTGTTTAGCGCCGACATCGACGCCGCGCGTGGGATTGTCGAGGACCAGCACCTGAACCTTTCGAGCCAGCCATTTAGCTATCACCACCTTCTGTTGATTCCCCCCGGAAAGGAACTGACAAAGCTGTGCTGGCCCTTTGCATCTAACGCGCAAGCGATTGATGTACTTTTCGGCGAGAAGCCGTTCTCGGGAGCGTGAAATGAAACCAGATAGGCGTGAGACAAGCGGAAGCGAGGCCAAAGACATATTTGCTTGAACCGACATGTAAGGCACGATGCCTTCGGTCTTGCGTTCTTTGGGGACAAAACCCATGCCGCGCGCCATCGCCGCTTTTCCACGTCCGCGAAGCGGCAACGCTTCGCCGCCCACTTCGATGGTGCCGTTTGGGGGAAAGGGTTCAAATCCGACGACGGCTTTGGCTACAGCCTCCTTGCCGCATCCGACAAGGCCGCCAATTCCAAGGATCTCACCTTTGCGAACCTCAAAGCTGACATTCTGGACGTTGTGGCCGCTTAGACCTTTGACTGAGACCGCGATGGGTGCCCCCTCGAGTTTCAGCTGGCGCTTCTCCATGAAGTATTCGTCGTCTCGCGTTCGGCCCACCATTGCTCGATGAAGGCTTTGTTCGGAGATCTGTTCTCCTGCGAACTCGCCAACGTTCCGCCCGTCCTTGAACACGTAGATGCGGTCGCAAAGCTCTACGTATTCCGCGAGACGGTGAGTAATAAGTATAAATGAAGCGCGACGACGGTACCGTCGAATCGACTCAAAGAGAATTTTGATCTGTCGCTCGCCGATTGCCGCTGTCGGTTCGTCGAGTAGGATGATTGGATGATCAATATGGAAATGTTCGGCCAAAACGAACGCCTTGGCAATCTCGATCATCTGCCGATCGTGAAACGCGTAGTCGCCTGTGCGACGGCGCGGATCGATGCAGTCAAGACCGAGGTCTTTGAGATGTCTTTCGCTTACGGCGATCATCGCTCGTCTGTCGACGATCCCTATCCGATTGGCGAAGTTGGCTTCTAAAGACAGAAATATATTCTCGTAGACAGCCAGGCTTGGAATAAGGGCCTGCTCCTGAAAGACCATCGAAATACCGGCCTCGACGGCCTCAGTATAGCTTGTCGGCTTGAAGCTCTTGCCGAAACGTCTCATACTTCCCGCGTTCGGTGTATGGATGCCGGCAATCATTTTGAGGGTCGTTGATTTGCCCGCTCCGTTTTCACCGGCAATTCCAACTATTTCGTTCGAAAACACATCGAGATCGATCCCTTCAACGACGCAAATGCCATTGAAGCGCTTCGACCCGTTGCGCATCGTGTAGATGGGCGTCGGCACGCCGCTCATTTCACATCCTCCGCGCTCGCACGATTGGTGTTCAGGAGAACAGCGAACAGAATGACGGTCCCTTGAATGATTGTTTGTAGATAGGGAGGCACGGCAAGAATGTTCATGCCGTCTGAAAGGATCGTTATGAAAAGAACCCCGATTATCGTCAGGCGCACGTTGCCAAACCCGCCCGTTATCGCTGTTCCGCCAACGACCACTGCGGTGATCGTGTCGAGAGTCATATAACTGCCCATTGTGACTGTTGCGGACCCCAGACGAGCGGCCAGCAAGACACCGGCAACTCCTGCAAGAAGGCCGGACAATGCAAACGCCTGGATTTTGATCGTATTGACCTTAACTCCGATGAGCGCGGCTACTTGCTCGTCGCTTCCGATTGCGAGCGTCATCCGTCCGAAACGCGTGCGATCAACTACGAGAATGGCAACACCGTAGATCACCGCCGAAACCAGTACCGCATTGGGGACCAGATTGGCCAGTGCGCCCTGGGCCATATCGATTAGGGCCGCGTGCGATACCGATAAGGACCGGCCATCTGAGATGAAAAGCACCGCTCCTGAAATCGTTGTTGCTGTTCCAAGCGTCACCAGAATTGAGGGAATTCTGAGATAGACGTAAACCAGCCCATTGATCGCGCCAAACACCAAGCCGACCAAACACGCGATGGGAACCGACCATAAACCCAGGTCTGGTGCGAGCCGAGCGACCAGCATGCCGCAAAAGCTGGCAACCGCTCCGATCGATAAGTCGATAGAGCCCATCAGGATCACGAAGGTCGCCCCGATGGATGCGATCAAGAGGACGGAACTCGATAGTTCGATTGCCCTGATATTTGCGATGGTAAAGAACGATGGAGCCGCCAAACCAAAAGATATAATCGCGATTGTAACGACGACGACTGTTATGGCGCGCCGCCATAGCTCACCATCTCTACGCCCAACCAGCGACGCTTCTAGCATTTTTGCGATCCGTCAGCGTGAGGTAAACACGATGCCCCTCTCCACGGAGAGGGGCATCCGGAGCGATCACTCGGGAATTCGCTGCTTATAGTGGCCGTTATACTCGGCCTTGAGCTGATCCACGCAACCGGAATCAACGGCGTCTTGATAAGCCTTCGGAAATTTGTATCCGGCCGGCGTGCGCGCTCCCCAGTACGTCTTCACGTCGATCGGCCACACATAGTTTTGAGCATCCCAGTCGCTGGGATGAAGAACCCGCGACATTTTCTTCCAATCAAACGGAAGCTTCTCGCCGGCGAGAAACGCTTGATACTTGTCCACATTCTGAGCGCTGATCAGCGTGGCTCCCGTGTACATCATGCGTTCACACGGGCTGGGCTTAAATCCCTTTGCGACATCGTATGCCCGCACGAGGGCAAAACCGGCTTGCCACTGTGGCGTAAAGCCCATTGTCGCAAGAATGCGGCCTTCCTTCACTAGCTTGAGGGTTTCTCGATTGCCATCGAGGCCGACGATCGGAATGCGCATACCAGCATCTTCGACGGCTTGCATCGCGCCCAGTGCAATCGAGTCATTTTGCCCGAAGACAGCATCAATCTTGGAGTGAGCCACCAACAAGTCTTCCATGACCTTGCGAGAGTCAACCTGATTCCATTTTCCTGGTTGGCGCGCGACGAGCTTGACGTTGGGATATTCGGCCAGCGCTTTATCGAAACCCGCGGTTCTGGCAATATCTGCATCTACCCCAGGAAAACCGGTAATGTGCGCGACGTTGCCTTTTCCGCCGATCTTGTCAAAAAGCAGTTTGGCAATTCTATAGCTATTTTCGACATCATCCGGCGAGAAGAAGGTTGCAAAAGCATAGTTGTCGGCCCCCGCATCCAAAGGATGGAAGCCGGGCAACGACTCCCAAACAGCAACATGCACCGCACCGACCTTCTTCGCCATCTCAACGATGGGCTTTATGTTCGCCGCAACGAGGTTCTCGCCGAACGTGATCCTGACACCCGCACCGAACTGGGCCTCATAGATTTCGATCTGCTTTGCGGCATCGCCTTTGCCCGAAAGGATGCGATAATTTAGACCTAGGGATTTTGCGGCTTGTTCGGCACCTTGCGACCAGTTGTTGAAATATTCGTTTTCTAATGTGGAAACTTCAGACAGGACATCCTCAGCGCTCGCACCACCCGCAATGCCCAGGAATGCGGCGGTAGCAAAAAGGTAAGTCGACAGTCTTCGCATTGATTGACCCTCCTCGCACTTGTTTGTTGTAGATGATTTGTCTTTCGTTCACGTTGGTCGGCAGGCGCGCACGTCTTCACAATGGAATAATTCGGAACAAACGACGTGTTTGCCTGTGTGTCAGAACAGTCATCCCGGCTTGCGAAGAGTTTCATAACCCAACGCGGACGCCGCGGTGGTCCGTTGCTGCGGGCATCATGCTCTAGTCACATCTTCTTCCAGTCTCCGATCCGCTCGAACGCATGCGCCGCCCTATAGATGGTTGCTTCCTCGAAGTGGCGACCGACGAGCATCAGGCCCACCGGCAGGCCATCCACGATTCCGCATGGCAGCGACATAGCCGGATGGTGCGTGATGTTGAACGGAGCCGTGTTGGTGAACATCTCGGTCGCACGAGTGATATAATCCTCTCGGCTGACGTCATGTGGAGGGAGTTGCGTCGCCTTCATCGGCGTCGTCGGTAGAAGAAGCAGATCGTAGTCCTTAAGGGCCCTGTCGTAAGCTGCACTTAAGCGGCGAGACACGTTGACGGCCTTGCCGTAGAATCGCGGCCCGTACGTGTTGTTTACGTAGGTGCCGAGCAACAAGAACAACTTGGCCTGCTCGGACAGGGAGTTCGCCTTCTGGCGCCACCCTCGATGAAAATCCATGAGCGACAGTGAAAAGAGGTCGGATCGGCTGGTACCAAAGCCGTCACCGAACATCATGGTTTGTGTGGCGCCCTCGGTACCGATCGGCGTCCAGATTGCGGCTCCTTGGAGGTGCATCGGTACCGAGACCGTTTCAACGGAGGCCCCAAGATCCTTGAACCGTTTGGCCGCTTCACGAACCGCTCCATTGACGCCAGCTTCCGCCCCGGGCTGTTCGAAGCCCTCCTTCAGAACGCCGATCTTCAATCCGCTGACGCTTTGACCAAGCGCTTTCGTGTACTCTTCGACTTTCGGTGCTTTGATGCGCGGATCGTAACCATCGTCTCCGGCGATTACCTCCAAGAGCAACGCATTGTCTGCGACCGTTGCGGTCATCGGGCCCGTGTGGTCGAGCGTCAGCTCGTTAGGCATGATGCCGGTATAGGGGACAAGACCCCAAGTAGGCTTCATCCCGTAGATACCGCAAAACGAGGACGGCATGCGTATTGAGCCGCCCTGGTCGCCGCCGATCGCCATATCGACTTCGCCAAGCGCCACAACAACAGCCGAGCCCGAAGACGAGCCGCCGGCAGAGTAGCCCATTCTATGAGGATTGTGCACCGGTCCGAGCGCACCGGTATGGCTACCACCGGATGTGCAAAAGCATTCGCAATGCACTTTACCTGCAATTTCGGCACCCGCATCAAGCATGCGGGTGACAATGGTTGCGTCGATATCTGGTACGAACCCTTCGAGCGTCGCCGAACCGTTCATCATTGGAACCCCGGCCAACATGACGTTATCTTTTAGAGCGACGGTCTTGCCCTTGAGTTTTCCGCTCGGCGCTCCTTCGATTCTCGCCTTGCGGTACCACGCGTTGTGCAGATTTTCCTCGGCTTTGGGTTGATAGCCCGGGATGCGTGCATATTTCACCGGAGGCAACTCGTCCGGAACGGCTTCGATGTATCTGTAAGCTTCGAGGGATCGGTTGATCAGGCCGCGGAAGGAGACGATGTCCTGGTCGGTAAGTGAAAGGCCGCATTGTGAGGCGACATCACGCAACTGGGCGGGTGTGGGCGGGACAACTGACACTGGGCGCTCCTGTACTATCCGACGGCAGACCCACTCTGCGATGGGTTCAATTCGGCAAGGCTACTCGACTGCAGGTTGGTCGAACCTGAAGCGGATCGTTCACAGTGGGTAAATTTGGGTAATTCCGCCAAGTAAGAGGCCGCCGAGAGCAGAAATTTTCGCACTCACGCCATCTGCAGCGCTTCTTTTCGGGCACGCCGCATGCTGAAAACTAATAATTGCATGTGGCGACCGCTCGGCGGAAGCAGCTAGTGCCCCCTTGCCGGCGTGCACGCACCAATCAAAAAGAAGAGCCATAGGCGGCAAGTAGCCCGCTGTCGGCCCGCATATGGGATGAAGAGCTGACGAGCTTGCTTATCCGCGCGTATTAGCTTGGTTCAGCCTTCAGGCTGGAGTAGCGGATGAGTGGTGATGAACGATTTTCCACTCGCCGTCCTGGCGGCGTAGTACGAAAGTGAATCGAGCCGGCGTGGTTACCTGGTGACCTTTCCACAGCTGTGAAAAGACATAACTTCCCACCACCAAGGAAACGTTGTGCGCCAACACCACGGAATGCCATACGTCCATTTTCACGGTAGCGCTGCCGTGAAAGTAAGTGCCTATCTCCTTGGCGCCGATATAGAGCTTAGCGCTCGATGTACCGTGAAGCATCGCGTCATCTGTGTATAGCGCAACCAGACGATCCGGTGCGTGCGTGTTGAAAGTTCGTTCCCAGAGCCCTAGGAACTCACGGATGTCCGGCAACAAGGCTTCGTTGTTCACTACAAATCTCGAGACTGGCTGATAAGTTGATGGAGCTGGGAATGCACCTTCCGCTACGCCGCTATTATCGGCAAGACCGGCTGCTTGCGATAAAGCGGCTAAGTCTCACTTTTCTTTGTCCATGCTGAGGACAAGGAGCCGGTTTGGCGGGAGTAAGTAAAGGCTGACGGTATCGCGTACGTTGTCCACCAACAATGGATCGGCAGCTTGAATACGCGACTGCAGCCAAACAGCTGGTTTATTCTGGGTGCGATTGTCTCGGCCGAAACTATCGAAATGCCGAAGGGCAATACATCCCTCGGGCGCTTTGTGGGCTCCAGGCGCAGAAAGGCCCACTTCGTCTAACTCGACTGAGTGTCGAAGCAGGGTCGTCAGCGCAACGACGGGGCCCAATCGCAAGGTATTCGCGCCCGTTGAACCTACGCGCCGCGCTGCCCGCAACACCTCAATGCATCCCCGAGCGGCCGTGGTTTCTTACGGTAATTGCCTGCTCTCCAGCGTCTGTCAACCAATCCACGCAAAAGCTGGTGCCCTGAATGTCGCGCCCGGTCGAAGAAGTGCGGATGGCCGCAGAGGCAGCCAAACAGCCGACGTCTAGTCCGCGCGTCTCCACCGCTGGCGCAATGATCTAATGCAGATGGCGCAGAGAGATCGCGCAGCCATCTCATTCTGCCGGAAAGCGGCTTTGGCGTTGCGCAAGCCTCATCGAAAGCAATCGAGAGGGAGCATCTGCAACGCACTGTCGGGATCAGGTCATTCCGTTCTGTTCGCGACAGCCGCCCGATGAGAATAGGCGCAGAAAAGCAGCACTGGCGATTGGCACGCTCTTTGAAACTAAGAAGTCGTCCCGTCCTATGACGAGCCATGCGAGAACAGACAATGTTGCAAAGACGCAACCGACCTGGCAAAGCAAGTCAAATTGGAGCTGACAAGAAGAATGAAGTGGGCCGCGCTCCTGCTACAGCTTACACTTTCCTCTGCAAGACTCCCTCCTTCACGACGGTCGAGATTGGATTGAAGCATTGAGATTCTTTCTCGATCCCGATGCACTGCTCGGTCGTGAATGCGAGGCTCGGCCCGGAAACCGCGACGGCTTTCCTTCGCATTGGCGCAAATCATGCACTGCGCTACGCGGGGCATCTAATGATCGGATCTCCGGTTGGAGCACGCCGCCGATACCGACACCGTCACGTGCTGGATGACGTGCTGATCGAGATCGAGCGTGAGCGGCGTGTGAATGATTCGATCCGCGGCGACTGCTTGCCCGCATGCCCTCGCGGTCCGATTTGATCTTCGAATAATCGAATTTCCCGCATTAAACACGGAGGCATTATGCGCATCTGCGGTATCAAGCTGACGCATGACGGAGCGATAGCCCTTATTGAGGACGGCCGGCTTATCTTTTGTATCGAGCAGGAGAAGCGGAGCAACAATCGGCGGTATCAAACGATCGAGAATCTCGATGCAATCGTGCGGGCTTTGGCGGAACACGGTCTCGACCCGCGGGAGGTTGATCAGTTCGTCATCGACGGCTGGGTTGGGACGGTGGCCTCCAAGTTCCGGATCCTCAGTGGTAGCGTTCCTATTACTCTCAAAGGGGCATCGTATATTGAACGCCATGCAGAGGGCCTTCTGACCTCGCAGGACGGTTTTGGCCTCAGGCTCCGCGGCAGGGATTTCCCTTATAGAAGCTATCCGCACGTCACGAGCCACCTCGCCGCCGCGTACTGCACCAGCCCCTTTGCCAAAGCTGGACAGGGAGCTTTCTGCCTCTTGTGGGATGGCGGCACCTTTCCACGTCTCTATCATGTAGGACGACAGGGGGCACGGTTCATCGAGTGCCTGTTCCCAGTGATTGGGCACGTCTATGCCGCCGCGGGCCTTCACTTTGGGCCGTATAAGCAGGCGAACCGCGCCAACTGGGACCTAGGCGACCCCGGCAAGATGGACCCTGGCGGTGCCGGCAAGCTCAACTTGGGTCTTGCAGGCAAGCTGATGGCTTATATCGCCCTCGGGTCTGTTGAAGAAGCCATCGTCGCGGTCTTTCAGGAGCTCTATCAACAGCGCTTTGCGGCTGACACGAAGCTTGCCACTTATCGTACCGACATCAAAAGTATGGAATCTAAGCTTGCGGCTGTGCATGGTTTCTTCGATGCTAGCGAGCGCCGGTTGGAGGCCAAGGCACCCGAAGATGTGCTCGCATCGTTTCATTGCTTCCTCGAGCGTCTGCTTGTGCGCGAAATGGCAATTGCTTTGCAGCGGCACTCGTGTTTTGCGACACGCAATTTGTGCATAGCCGGCGGCTGCGGGCTCAATATCAAGTGGAACAGTGCGCTACGTGCGGCAGGCCTGTTCGACGCTGTCTGGGTGCCCCCCTTTCCAAACGACAGTGGCTCTGCAATCGGAACCGCTTGCTCTGCAATGGCGGACAAAGGATTCGGGCCGCTGGAGTGGTCGGTCTACAGTGGTCCGGCACTGCATGGTAGCGATGTGCCGCCCGAATGGGACGCCGTGCCCTGTGGCATGCATGAACTCGCAACTATCCTCGCCAGCAACAAGCCCGTTGTTTTTCTTACCGGCCGCGCCGAACTTGGACCTCGGGCATTGGGTAGCAGAAGTATTCTGGCAGCCGCCACATCGCCGCGAATGAAGGATTATCTCAACGACATCAAACATCGAGAACACTTCCGGCCAGTGGCGCCGATATGCCTGGAAGATCGTGCGCCGGAGATTTTCACTCCCGGGACGCCGGACCCTTATATGCTTTTCGATCACCAGACGCGAGCAGAATGGCGGGACAAAATTCCCGCGGTTATACATCTCGACGGATCTGCAAGATTGCAGACGATTAGCAGGACCTCTCAGCACAAAATTGCCGAGCTTCTCGTCGAATACGAATCGCTCACAGGCATTCCGCTGCTTTGCAATACGAGCGCCAACCAACACGGACGTGGGTTCTTCCCGCATGTCGCAGCGGCCTGTGAATGGGGGCGCGTGGAACACGTGTGGTGCGATGGCATGCTGTGGACGAAAGCTCCGTAGCGAGCAATTGGCGACCGACGGCGCGTTTCACACCAAATTCACTGAGCAAATGGAGCTGGTAAGCCGTGGCCAGCACGGATCGTCAAACCAATGTTGACGCTTTTGGATGCGGCCGCTTCGAGCGGCTCGCTTGAGCAACGTGAACACTGGGATTGCTACTCTAAGATCCGCAGCTTTTTGATTTTGTTGTATAGAGTTTTTCTTGAAAGCCCCAGAGAACTAGCTGTTTTTCCGCGATGAAGTCTGTTTCGTTTCAAGCCTTCTATGATCCATTCCCGCTCGGAGAATGCATTTTTCGGCTTAGCTGGTGCCGACGCGTTCAACAGCGGCCTGAGGACGCCCGCGCTGATATGCGCATCTGGGAGCGTCACGAGTTGGTTCACGATCTGACGCAATTCCCTTAAATTGCCGGGCCAATTATGGCCAGCGAGCGCCAAAAATGCAGAATTTTCGATTGCCAGCGTTTGGGCATTCGAATCGCCCTTCGCCTCGACTGTGAAATGTTGAACCAGCTGAGGGAGGTCCTCCAGTCGGTCTGGCAAGGCAGGTAGCTTGATGTCGAGCCCCGAAAACAACCCGAGCAGCCGGGGACATAGCACCGTTTGAAGGCCCGCCCCGCGGGCGACCGTCGCAGTTGCGATAATTCGAGCACTGGAGCGCACAATCGATGCGCCGTTCAAGGGCGAGAAACTACCAGTCTCGAGGTAATCGGCAAGCCGTTCCTGCCCGTCACGCGAAAGCTGATCGAGATGCAGCAGCAACACGGTCGTATCGCTTGCACTTTCCAGCAGCGACAGTTGGCGTCTCCTGCTCTGATCGCGCTCGGCCCCAAAAAGCGCGCCGACCGTATCGATGGGCGAACCGGGTCGGCATTGAAACAGCGTTGCCCTCGCGTGCTTGCGGTCGCTGAAGGCATGGACGAGGCTCGCTATCCTCCGCTTGCCCGAGCCGGCCTCGCCCCAAACGAGCACAGGATTGGGATGGGACGCCAGGCGCTTTGTATTCTCTAGAACGCGTTTCATGATTGAGGACTGTGCGATGACGCCGTGCCTGAAGCCGCTCAACTGGAGTTGGCGCTCAAGAAGATCGACCTTCTCCCGCAATAAGTGAAGAGTCTTGAAGCCGGAGGTGACCTCAAGGACAGACATCTCCAGCGGGACGCGATCGAGGGAGGAGCCACCGATGAAGCCCTTGACACCTGTTTCGCCACAGATATCCAAGAGTTCGTCAGGCTTCGTTATCGGGCCGCCGCCGAGGAGGCAGATCACGTTTCGGTCGACGGATTGAGCCACACGCGCGACTGCGCTCGTGCGCGCGGCAAGCTCCGACAAGCTGATCGATGGGTCAGATGCGCTTTCAACCCCACGATTGAGATTGAAGTTGATGCAGATGGCCTGGATACCAGCCTCTACCATGCGCCTTGCTTCGGATTGAGTTCGAGTATAGGCGATCGTCATCAGGCCACGTTTTGCCGCCTTCACCAGCAGCTCAATTTCGCGAGCGTAACCTAGGCCGGATTTCTCAAGCAACGACCTCCTGTAGTCATCAATGTGGATGACCGAAGGGAAGTTAGTAACCCCCGAAAAACCCCATCTACTGATCCGGTCGAGCCAGCGATCGATATCGAGCTGCGGATCAAAGGTACAAGCGCCGAAGAATACTGGCAATTTCGTGCTGGGCAGGATCTCGGTCCGACCGAAGCCGGCGACGAATTCATTGCTATTGCGGATTGGAAGGATTGAGGCGGGTGAAGAGCCGCCCATCGCGCGAAATCGGCCGGCATTGAGCGCAAGCACGAAATCTGCCCCTGCTCGCTCGGCCGCTCTCGCAGCCATGCCCGATCCGATCCCCGCCCCCAGCACAAACGAACGGGAATTCCGGAAGAACTGCCTGATACCGCCTCCCTTCACCTCGACCGCCCGTGGCTATAGACCGCGTTCGCTTTTGGCGACTAACTAAAATTAGCTCCAATTTGCGGGCGCATGCAACTGCCGCAGAGCTTTTCCGTTCGTCTTGAACAGATGGCAGTCGGCGGGGAAGCCGCAAGACGAACTTTTCCGGAGTTTTTGAGCGGATCAGGCTTTGCCGCTTTTGCCACGACTGCCTCCTTTCCGGCGTTGCCATAAACGTAAGTGACGCAGCCGAGATGCTCGACGAAATCGAGATCGAGGTCGATCGCGATATCCTTCTCTGCGGACGATGAGGAGAAATCATCGGACCTTATGCCAAGCGTGATCGGCTTGCCGATCAGCGATTTGTCCGCCTCCACGGGGACACAGACCAGCGCACCCGCATCCAGTCGAACCTCCATGCCCAACTCATGCGCTGCTTCGACCTTGCCGCCTAGGAAATTCATTTTGGGCGAGCCGATGAATCCCGCGACAAACCGGGACGCCGGATTGTGGTAGAGATCATGCGGGCTCCCCACCTGCTCGACAACGCCCTCCTTGAGCACGACGATCTTGTCAGCCATGGTCATGGCTTCGATTTGGTCGTGCGTCACATAAATCATCGTGTTGCCAAGCTGCTTGTGAAGCTTGGCAATCTGAACCCGCATTTGGACGCGCAATTCCGTATCCAGGTTGGACAACGGCTCATCGAATAAAAACACCTTTGGCTCACGCACAATGGCGCGGCCAATTGCCACGCGCTGCCGCTGCCCGCCGGACAGTTGTCGAGGTTTACGACCCAGGAGGTGATCCATTTGCAACAGCGATGCAGCCTGGGCAACCCTGGCATCAATGTCGGCTTTACTAAGTTTCGCCATGCGGAGAGGAAAGGCGAGATTCTCGCGGACAGTCATATGCGGATAGAGAGCGAGCGTAGCTCTGAAACACCATGCCAAGGTTACGATCAGCCGCATCAACGTCGTTGACGACCTCGTTATCGATCAGCAGCCGTCCATCGCTAATTCGCTCCAGCCCTCCGATCATGCGCAGCAGCGTCGACTTACCCGACCCGGATGGCCCAACGAAGACGACGAATTGGCCATGGTCGATTGCGAGGTCGATATTCCGCAGTACCTGGATAGTCCCGTAGGCCTTGCTGACACCTTCTAGACGAACGTCGGCCATCACGCTCTCCTCTGTCGCGGGCTTCCAACCACGGCCGGGATCTCAATCTCCGCCAGGCTCGATACGATGAAATCTGGTCGTGCCAGGGAAGGATTCTCTCGGGGCGGAACGCCGGTCGTGACCAGCACGGTCGGAAGGCCAGCTCGCTTACCGGCCTGAATATCCGTCGCAACCTGGTCACCGATCATCAGTGTGGCGCTGCGCACCGTCCCTAGGCGGGAAAGCGCCGTTTCGATCATGTGCGGCTCGGGCTTACCAACGATCAGCGGCTTGACCTGGGTAGCAGTAGCCACAGCCGTAATTATTGCTCCTGCTCCCGGTTCGAATCCATTAGCGGTTGGCAAGAGGAGATCGGGGTTTGTGCCGATGAGGGCGGCACCGTTCAAGATCGCCTCAATCGCAATCCGCATCTTCTCATGTGTGATGTGGCGATCGAGACCCATCACCACGATCTCCGGCTCTTGGTCAGTCACGTCCAGACCTACCGCGGCGACCGCATTCACAAGCGAGGTCGCGCCGATGACATATACGCGGCTCGCGTCCGGGTACTTCGCGCGCGCGAGTTCTGCGGCCGCGATCGCGCTGGTAACCACTTCGTTCGGCACGATTGTAAGGCCAAATGCTTGCAATTTGCGGGCGACGTCCTCCGGCGTGTGGGTCGAATTGTTTGTCACGAAACAGAAGGGCAGTCCGGCCGCCCGCCAACGCGTAAATGCTTCTATGGCATCGACAATTGCGGCATCTCCGCGATAGAGGACGCCATCGAGATCCGAAATGATCCCAGCGACTGACGGCCAGTCAAGATGAGAGCTTGGGCTAGCCATTCATCAGCATCCCGCCATTCACGTGAACGATCTGTCCTGTCATGTAGGAAGCCGCAGGACTCGCGAGGAAGACGGCTAGCCCTGCGATATCCTCAGGCACTCCAACCCGTCCTAATGGGATCCGGCCACCATGGCGAGCTTCGGTCTCCTCCCGCGGGCGACCGTGCATGGGAGTATCAATGATGCCAGGCGCGATCGCATTCACGTTGATGCTGAGGGGCGCGCATTCATAGGCAAGTAGTTTGGTCATGTCGTGAACGATTGCCTTTGAAAGGCAATAGTCACCCCCGCCGGCCTGGTAGTTGAAAACTGCACCTTGCGATGACAGCGAGGAGCCCACATTGACAATGCGTCCGCCTTTGCTTTTCATGAAGCGCTCAACGACCAATTTCGAACAGCGCAGGACGGCGATCGAGTTGATCTGGATCGTACGTTCAATTTTTTCAGCGCTGCCGCTGAGCAGCGGCTGGGCAGATTTTATGCCTGCATTATTGACCAGCACGTCCAGCCGGCCAAAGTGCCTGGCGATTTCTTCGAGGACCCTACCGACGTCTTCCTCGCGCGCGACGTCCATAGCCATGGGCAGTATGCCATTGCCATAGGGCAGTCTTGGCAGAGTATCTCTGAGGTTCTCTAGATTGGCATCGGTGGCGACGACGTTCGCGCCTCCCTGGCGAAATGCATTCGCAATGGCAGAACCAATACCGCCACCTGCCCCGGTGACGAGCACCGTTCGGTCTGCAACTGAGAACTGTACGGTCATTCCAACTCCAAGATCGTTTGAGACTGTAAAAACTCGTCAACTGCCTGGGCAGTCGGCATTGAGCTTTGAGCACCGCGCCGTGTTACACATAAGGCAGCCACCGCTAGCGCCCTTCTCACTGCTTCCTCTAGAGGCAGCCGCTGAGCGAGCGACGCTGCGAATGCCCCGTTGAAGGCATCGCCTGCGGCCGTGGTATCGACGACCTTGACGGGGAACGCCCGAAGAGCAAAGGAGCGCGTGGCATCAGCGTAATATGCTCCCTGCGCCCCGAGCGTGATCAGCGCGGCACCGGGCCCGAGGTCAAGCAGCTTCCCCGCCGCGCGCGCGGCGCTATCGAAGTCGCACACCTTGATGCCCGTCAGCTCGAAAGCTTCCGTCTGGTTCGGCGTGACGAAGTCAACGTTTCTCCAGGCGGCCGGTGGCAGACCTGGCCTCACCGGGGCTGGGTTGAAAATAAGCTCGAAGCCCTTCTTAAGCTTCATCTCGAACAGCCGATTGAGCGCGGGGATCGGCATCCCCATTTCTGCGACGACGATTGTATCGCGCTCTATGAATTTGATTGCGCTCTCGATCATGTCCGGCGCCACCTTCGAATTGGCGCCTGGGTCTATGACGATCATGTTGGAGCCGTCGTCAGCGACCATAACCACGGCCAAGCCCGAGACTTCGCCTGTACAGATCGTAATTGCATCAGTGCAAACGCCGGCTTCCATGAGCGATTTTAAAAGCGACTGACCGGCATCATCATCACCGAGATGCGTGTAGAAGTGTGGTTTTAGGCCGAGGCGGGCGGCCGCGACGGCTTGGTTCGCGCCCTTTCCTCCAGGGTGACGTCTCACCGTACCCATCAGGCTTTCACCCCGTGTTGGAAGCCGCTCGACATTGAAGCACAGATCGAGATTCGTCGTTCCGAAGAACATTAATGGCCGGACGCTCATTTTACGGCACCGAAGGTTAGGCCGCGTTCAAGGTGACGCTGACCGATTACGATCAGAATGACGGGAATGATCATCGTCACGACCAGCCCTGCGGCCATGACCGGGTAGAATTGCACGCCTGGATTGAGCAGCTTGAGAAGAGCGACCGTTACCGGCGCCTTGGTCGAAGTGAGGATCAGACCTAAGGCGAAGTTGTGCCAAGCAAGCAGGAAGATGAGCAACGAGGCCCCGATCAGGCCGGGTTTCAAAAGCGGTAGCACGATGTGCAGCACCACTCGGACCGGTTTGGCGCCATCCATGGCAGCTGCCTCCTCGATGTCTTTCGGGATGTCTTCGATATAGGACCGGCTCAGCCAAACAATCATCGGCAATGTAACGACTTGGTAGACCCAGATCATCCCGATATAGGTGTCATACAATCCAATCGTCTGAAAGACGCTGAAGAGCGGGATGACGACCAAAAGGACGGGGGCAAAGCGGAAGCCCAAAATGAAGAAGGCAATGTCTTCCTTGAAAGGTATGTCTCGCCTGGCTAGGACGTAGCCGGCTGGCACTCCAATGAGCAGCGCGATGATTACGGAGCCCAGCGCAATGACGACGCTGTTCGTGACCGGCGTTAGGAAGTCGACTTTGATGGTGCCATAGCTGGTCGCTCCGGCCTGGCTGACATCAAACAGGACACGGAAATTCTCCAGCGTAGGCACGAACAGGAAGGTTGGCGGCCAAGTCATCACTTCAGCCTGCTGCTTCAGCGACATCATGGCGATCCAGACAAGTGGAAAGGCCAAGATCAATGCGCAAATGCCGACGAGCAGGTTCAGAAGCACATTGACGGAGGTGGAGCGCTTCAATCGCATGGGTTGCATCCTCAGCTTACGCGCTGCCGAACGAGGCGCCATAGCTTCACCATTGGCAAACGTTGCGATTAACACGATCATCCAATTGACGACCATAAGTGCGGCACCACGCCCAAAGGCGAGATTCTGGAACGCGGTAACGTAAGCTCGCACCGAAAGTACGGAGGTGCTATTTCCAGGGCCACCTTGCGTTGTCCCAAAAATGATGTCGAACTGATTGAGGGATTCGATCAGCCGAAACACGGCGGCGATCAGGATGTATGTCGCAATCAGCGGCAACTCGATGTGCCGGAAGGTTGCCCAGCCCTTCGCGCCATTTACACGCGCGGCCTCCTTGACCTCTTCATTGATGCCCTGAAGACCGGCGAAGATGATTAGGGCGAAGAATGGCGTATAGGTCCAAACGTCAATAAGGACGAGTGAGAACATCGCGCTGTTTGGATCTGAAATCCATGTAAATCTGCCTATGCCTGCCAGGGAGAGCAGGTAGTTCATGATTCCATTTTGCGGGTCCATCATTGTCGTCCACATGAGCGCTACGCTCATCGGAGGCAGGACGAGCGGCAGGAGAATGACGGGCCGCATCACGCGCGCCAGGAAGACGTCAGTTGCAAACAGCTTGGCAAGCGCCAGACCCAATACGGCTTGCGCAAGCACCGCCGATCCGGCGTAAACAAGAGTGGCACGAACGCTATTCCAAAAATCTCCTGTCTTGATCAATGCCGCGAAGTTGTTGAGGCCGATGAAGTGAACCAAAGGCCGGCCGAATTTGAGATCGGTCAGCGACTGAAACACGCCATAGAAAAACAAGATAAGAAAGCCAAGAAGTACGATGATAGCGGGGGTGATTGCGGCAACGCTCCACCAATCAAAGCGCGGATCTTGCACGCTGACCGCCTTGCGTTTTGGCGATGCAAGTTGACTGGTCGAAGACTGCAGCGTCACGAGCCCGCGGGATCCTCGGATGTCCATCTCAGTTCATCTTTAAAATGCAGGGCGGCGATGTTGCTCGCCGCCAGCGCGTTTCACATGGACGAGCGGATCTCGGAAGCGAGATCAGCCAGCGTGGCCTTCACGTCAGCTCCGTTGACCATTTTTTGCATAGCGACGGCCCAAGCGTTCATTGCTTCTGCAAAGCCAACACGAGCTGTAAATGCGAGTTTTGCTCTATCCTGCACGGTCTTGAACGTGTCCACGAAGTTATTGAACTCAGGCTTTGCCGCATATTCGAGCCAAGCCTTGTCACTCCAGGTAGAGGCACGCGGAGAGTTGACGAGCTTGGCAGCGACGGCTCCGTTCAGTTCGACCTGCTTTGACGTTGCCCATTGGATGAACAGCCAGGCTGCCCCCTTCTTCTTTGAAGCGGCATTCATCGCAAGAGACCAGATCCAGATGTTGGATTCGAAATTCTTGCTGTTAGGAGCGCGCAGCGGAGGCGCGAATGCGATCTTCCCCGAGCCAGGTTTGCCGGCCACGTCATTCCAAAAGCCGAACATATTGAGATCGATCGCCATCGCCGTGCGTCCCGAACTGATGCCATCGACCACCTGGTACCAATTGTCGTTCGCAAACGACGGAGCCGCGCACTTCTTGATCATGTCCACATAGTCCTTGTGGAACGCGATCGACTCCGCCGAGTCGAGGCCAGTGTCCGTCTTGCCATCCTTGAGGACGAAATCATGCACCCCATAGGACCTGACGATCGAGATCGCGGCCGTGTGGATGCTGCTCCAAAATCGCACGCCGCGCACGCCAAGGGGTGTGATCGCGGGATCCGCGCCCTTCAGTTTTTCGCAGGCCGCGGACATCTCCGGAGGAGTCGTTGGGACTTTAACGTCGTACTTGTCGAGGATGTCCTTGCGGTAGAGCAGCTGGATGTTCTCAAAGCCATGCGCAATGGCCCAGACCTGTCCACTTCCCGGCTCGATCTGCCCCTCTTTGACCTTCCAGGTCAGCGCATCTCGAAGTGCAGGAAAGAAATCCTGATAGTCGTACCCCGCCGCCGTAAGTCTCGGATCGTTCAGATAATTGTCGAGCGGCTCAAGCAATTGACCCGGCGCAAGATCCCATGCTGGTTGGATGCCCGTCCCCACCACGTCCCAGCTCGTTGACTTGGTGCTGAGCTGGATTGTCAACTTATTCCAGTAGGCATCGTCCGGATAAAGCTCGGGCGTCACTTTGATGCCCGTGAGCTTCTCGAACTCCGGCAACTGGGCTGCGACCGCGTCGGCATACGGATGAATGTCATAGGCCCAGACAATCGACGCGCCTTCAAACTGGCGCCAGTTGATCTCGTCCGCCCTGGCTTGGGTGAATATCATGCCCGTTTCAGCCAAAACCGTGCAGCAGATGAGAACGCTTCGGGCAAGGCTCATCCAATAACCGCGAAAAGCGGCGAGCTTCCTTGTCATCATTCCCTCCTAGGCTCTTTGGCCCGTAAACCCACGCGCCCTCGTCGTCCGGGGGCGCGGTGAAGGGATGCTAATCCGTCATTTTTCTGCCTTGAGCTGGTTTTCAAACCAGCGTTGGGTAACATTGGGTAAGACGCAAATTCACGCTTGGTGCCTACGACGCACCTGGTGGGTAAGACAGCATCACGGTCGGTTCCGTGAAACAGGTCCTTATCGGCGAAGCATGATCGCTTTCGTTGACTTGGGCTATCGACCCGACGAGGGTCCCGGCCTTCGGACCGGATGCGCAAGCGCTCGGCACGCTGACTTTCAAATATCTGAAAGCAGGGGCGCCGGTCGCGTGCGATCCGACCGCAGTCGATAGCTCGTCAGGACTGAGAGGGTCAGTGGCCGGAATCGGATGAGCAATGAGCTCGAGAGCCCGTCATCATCTCGGGCGTATCGAAGGTGATCCTTGCTTTCTTGATCGGCATACGATCTTGCGGTGTGCTAGCAATGTTCGGATTATCCACGCTGGCTGTCCAATAATCAGCTAGATTGCCGCCCAGAAACAAGACCTCGGTCTCCTCGCGCGGTATTCCCCCTAACCAATCTCGCAGCTCCTCATCTCCGGGAGCATGCCCACGCTCTAGAATATCGTTGATCTTTCTGATCGGCCAGGCGGTGACGCTTGGTACCGTATAAGTGTGCAGCTTCTTCGCGTTCCTTGCAATTGCGTTCGCGCCATTCTCGCTGTGGTCCTTTGAAAGGAGCAGTCGCGAGGGGGTCTGGGACAATGACACAAAAGCACTCTCTGTAACGCCTTTCGTGTGCCACGCCGCGAGACGCGCCATATCAATTTCGTCCTCCCTTTCGTCGTCCGAGCAGATAGCAGCCTTATAAACATGCGGGCTAGCCTGAGCACGCAAACCCGCTAGGGAACGCACATGCGCGATGGCACTCACCTCCTCGTCTAGAATAGGCTCACAATCGATGTCCTCGTTCTGAAAACGATGCAGCGGCAGATACGATGATGCCACCACATCGTCGAAAATGCGGTCGACTTCGACGCTGCCGGCATAAGATCCGGTGGTTCGTGGCCACTGTGCGGCTCGCTGCGCAGCGAGTTTGATCTCGTTCTTCAGCGCCTTAACGCTCGCTCCGGCTAGCGATGCGGCAAGTTCAGCGCGCCCCCTGACGAAGGATTCGGCCGGGCACCGCTCGCTTTCCTGGATGGCGCACGCTCTTCGATTGCCCCTCGTCAGGGTCGAGGGTGATCCAACCCGGCAATCGATCGAAGCGGCGGCTGAATCCGATGTTCGGTGTGACCGCAGTTCGCTCAGCTGCTGCTCAAAGTCCGCTTGATCCGGCGACGGATGTGCTGGTGAGCTGGTTTGTGCGCTTGAAGGGCCGCCCGGCTGTTGCTGCGTCCGCTGCTTCTGGGTCAAGGGTCCTAATGCGTTTGGTGGATCGATGTTCATCTGTTCCCCTCGCGCATGGGACATTCAGTTTGATCTTGGCAGGTGCGGCTTTCCAGAAGCCGACAAGTGAGGAAAGGAATGCGACCGACGGCCAACTTTTCGGGGGCTTCCCGCCTCGGCTACCGACGCTGCGAAAGAGCGTCCCACGAAACTGCGGACCGCCAGGTAATCCCGCGTCTTCGGCGCGCTTGATGAGCTTATGAGATAACGTTGCGGCTGTATAGCTCCACTGATAGTTGAACAGCCGCTGGTAGTGTGCCCGCAGCGGGTCGCGTCCCTCGGGTGAGTGTGGCAGTCGGGCTGGCCAATTTGGCTCTCTTAAGTCTCTAAGCGCGTCAGCTTGTCGACAGCTGATCCTAGTAGAGCATAATCAGAGAGCGACACTATCTGCGCGCGATTGCGAACGGACTCGAGGGGACATGGACCCATTTAACAGTATCAACTCATTCAACCAAAATCGCGCTGCTCACAACGCCGCGGAGCTACAACAGCAGCAAGCGGAGTTTGAGCCGTACTTGGATGAGGTGCCGCAGCTCGATACCAGTGCCGTCGCAAGGGTTCCTATTCCAGATCACTACTATCCTCATCTGTCTGACGAAGACCGTAGACTCACCGAGGCGTTGGAACTTGGGCACCATAGGGCCCGCGGTCCTCATCCCGAAGACGCAGTTACCAGACGCCTCGGGGACGCCGCTGCGCAGCACAACGCGCCGCGGGAAGCTTTAAGTTGGCCGAAGGAGCTGACTGCAGAACATCACGATCAGGATCCGCTGGGAGGGATGATGGGCGAAGCCATCCGAGCATCGTCTCTCATGCCAACCGCGCGCGATCACCAGGCACCGGATCCCGGAGAAGCCGTGCATCACTTCAGCTGGAGCGATAGCTACCAGCCGGCTCCTAACGAACTGACCAGGAGCTCCCCCCTTAAAAGGCACGAGGTCCTCATGGGTGAGGATTACGCGGGGCAGTTGAGGCCTGCGAAGAGGCAGAGGACGCTAGGTCAGCCGGAAGGGGATGCCATTGGGCGCCAGCTGAGCGAGTCCGGCAATTCAGTCGCTCCTGTGCTGATGGAGGACGCCGGCGCACCGTCGCCTTTCGGGCCAGCGGTCGGTTCGACGTTCGTCCTTCCTGCGGAAGGTTACGATCAGGATATGCTGTGGGCGATGATGGAAGACGCCGGCCCATCGTCGTCTCGCGAGCCAACCGCACGCCATCACCAAGACTTGGATTTAGGAGAGGCCGTTCGTTCCTTTAACTCGCGGCACGGCGACCAGCACACGCCGGCTGCCCTTGACGGTAGCAGCGTCCCGCCGAGCCAGGACAGCCGACCCACCCGTTTCGTGGTTCACAATGACCGCTACACTGCGCTGTTCGTGCCCGCGGCGGAGATGAGGCGAAGCACCCCACTCAATTCGCCAGGCGCTGGCATTCGTCTCGGCTCTCGGCCGGAAAGCGTTCCGCAGCCCAGTGCACGGCCGGCGAATCGGGCCTCGCCAGCGCTGCTTGGACGGTCGATGGATCAAGCCGCCTCGGCGTCCGCCAGGGCTGAGAGGACATCCCCGGCGGTCCGCGAGATTTATGCTGCATCATTCGCCGTTCCCGAGGATTTTTCGCACGGCACCCAACCCGCCCCGGACACGATGCTCTCGAAGCTCGGCCGCTGGGGTCTCTTGCCAGACGCGGCGCAGCCGGTAAAACAATACGACATTCGCGGCGAGCGCTACATCGCCATCGTGGGGCCTGGAGGGCCCAATGACGTTCGGCTCATCCATCAACCACGAATGGAGACGCCGACGTACACCCCCGACGCTAGGAGCCCGTCCAGATAGCTCTGGTATCGGGCTTGCTAATGGACGATAGCTTGCTCCAGCGAGTCTTGCGAGCTTGGCGACCTTGTGGGCGGTGCAGATGATCGCTACCCGTCCCGATCAACTTGCACGCATCGTCGCTCAGCGACTCATCGTTCAGCCGAACGGCCATCACCTCCTTGTTATTGGAGAGCCGGCCGCCAAAGCTGCGAAGAAAAACCTACGGTGTTCTTGACGGCACGTTTGGCGGCATTGCCCTTCGTAAGGCCCTCCTCAAGCCCCGAAACAAGGGAAGCATCCTCGGAGTAAAGAGGCTGCTTCCTGCGTCCCATTGAAACCCCGGTCGACTGAACTGGTGGCAACTGATGACGACGGGTCTGGTGGTCCGTCAGCCCAGATGCACATCCTGGTCGTAGCCTTCCGCAGTTCCTCTGGCCAACGCCGGTCTGCGGCGTCATCGATCCGCCCCGAGTCTATCAGTGCCGTATCTTCGGGATCAGCAATGGTCAGGATACCGGGCGCGATCGCCATCGCTTTAGCGCCGACCGACGACTTCCGCAGCTGAGCCAGTGCTGCGCCGACGTTGCCGCCCACACCAGTGTCCTGGTTGTAGCTCTTGACATCCAGCGCCTCCGTGGAAAGCCGGCCAGCAATGTCCTTCTTATTCTTTTGAGGGAGATAGTCGCAGAAACCTCTGAGAGCAGTGCATAGATCCTCCCAACTACGCCGCTGACGCTCGCCCAGTTCGCCGAGATGCTGATCCGACAGTTACAGCGCCGAAACGAATGCAGAGATCGAAGAAAAATCGAAATTGTGGCGGAGGCGCGATTAAACGACCCTACCAATTCTTACAGGAGATTTGCGGGACTTAGGTCAGTTAGCTTGCTGGGTGTTAGTCACTTTTGGAGATATTTCAGTGTTGATTGTTGAAACCATTTTGAAGCCAGACCACTTTGGCGGCATCGGACTTTTCTCTGCTACTCTTTTACCTAAAGGTACATTGGTTTGGATTCATAATCCAATCGTTGACATTGCCGTGACGCCTGAACAGTACGAAGCCTTACCTCCAACATTTCAAGCTTTACTTGACAAGCATGCCTATCCAAGAGACCGCGATGTGGATGATGGTGTTGTAGAGTACAATGCTGACAATGCCCGTTTCATAAATCACAGCAGTCAGCCAAACACATATCAAGACGATCATTGTCGAATCTTCGCAGCCCGTGACATACAACCGGGTGAAGAACTGACTTGCGATTACTTGTCTTTCGATCCAAGGTGCGACCTATCGTGGGTTAAAGAGCTAGCGCCGAATCTTGGTGCCGGAAGGCGCCAGGCGGCCTCGGATTGAGTTTGCGGTCAGGCGACGTTGATTCCGCCGGCGAATTTACACGGGGGAGAGTTTCGGCAGCGGTTGCCCCACCGAGACGACGCGAGTTGAAGATCATCGTGAGCGCGGTCTTGTTCGACGTCCCTTGGCGCGCACGAACGCGCTTTCGATGACGTTGGCAGCCCCCCTACGTGGAGTTCACTACATCTGCTGTGCCAACCTAAGGCTTCGTTACTGACTCGCTTTTTTACTCGCTAGTGTCCGCAACTCGTCCTGGCATCGAAACACTGGGCTGCTGTTACGATTACCCCGTTAGTCTTGGTGAGGCGCTCATGAAGAGGCAGTGGGAGCGGACGCTGCTGCCCCGAATGCCTCGATGACTTGATTGACGAGAGCAGCCCGGTTCGCGTGATCGACGTATTTGTCGATGCGCTCGGTTTGGCTGAGATAGGCTTTGAGATTGCGGATCCGGCGGCGGTTGGCCGTCGTACCATCCCTCGGTGCTCCTCAAGCTTTACATTTACGGCTATCTAAACCGGGTGCAGTCGAGCCTGCGGCTGGAACGAGAGGCCGGGCGCAATGTCGACTGATTGAGCTGCTGGTTTTTCCCTTTTGGCGCGCCAGACGGGCGAGGAACAATCAGCTTGGCAGTGCATCGGCTGAGGGCCCCAGCCGGTCCAGGCGCCCCCGACTGCTGGAGGAAAATCCGTATCGTTCGGGTTGGCGGCCCCCAGGCTGGGGCCGCTCAATTGACCGGGGCGTCGGACCCGACACCTGACCGCATCGATTAACATAGCCACGTGGCAGGGCCGAAAATTAAGCGCTGTAGTATAGTTGGCCGCTTATCGATCCGCTGTTCGTGCTTTCAGCTTGTATAGTCACGCATTGCGCACACAATGAAAGCCCTTCGCTGCTCAGCCACGCGCGGCTAGCAGAGCTGCGGCAATCCCTCTATGATAGATCCGGCGCGCCCGTAGAGATCAGCGCAGATGGAGACAACAGAGAGTAAGGCCGCCTCAGTTGTGGGGCCTGCACTCGGCCAACAAAACGGCCCCGGCGAGAGCACTGACTGGGCCGTTCTCATTCCTGTCGCCGAGCCGCCGTTGTCTGTATCGGGCGCCATCGGGCCTTACAATTATATCCTCCATGAAATCGTCTGCCCAGTGTTCGCATCATCGAATCACGTCGCGTGCTCCGTCAATCAACGTGGATCAAGCAAACGCAAATAGTTGCCGCTTTTTCCTGAGTGCCCATTCTTTGGGACACATCCGGGCAGAGCTCGCGGGCAAGGTACAGCCCCATAGATATTACCTCGGTTCCTCGACTGGTGATGTAACCCCAAAATGCGCCGGATGACACTTGAAACGGTCGGGCAAAGAGATCGGCAACATCGCATTCGAAGCCATGCGAATTGACGCGACAGCCCCTATCTCAAACGGACCGCCGAAGTTGTTGCCTGTGTGACCTGCCCCTGAGTATTTCCTCCAGATGGAGTTAGAGTCCGGCCTGAGCAAGGACGGACAGATGAAGCGAGCAAGGTTCACGGAAGAGCAGATTATCGCAGTGTTGAAGGAGCATGAGGCCGGAGCGACGACAGCCGATCTGGCTCGCAAACATGGGGTCTCGGAGGCGACGATCTAAAATTGGAAGGCCAAGTTCGGCGGCATGGAAGCTTCCGAAGCCAAGCGGCTGAAGTCGCTGGAGGAGGTATAGCGCGACGATCAGGATGAGAGTCTCACCCTGATCGCCGCCGCGCATCCGTCAGCACCGTGCTCAACAGCGTCTGTTCGCGCACGATCAGAGGAGCGCACTCCGTCCAGCCGGTAGCAATGTCGGTGAGCACGAGGGTCTGGATGAAGCTGCCGCGCGCAGATGGACCGCTATGCGCGACAAGGTCGGCCTCGACGAATCCGGGCGCCGGATCATTCCAATCTGCCGACGTCCTTATTGGAACACTGCGACGCAACGAGTGCGTCGCGTGCCGCCGATCGCTTGCGACCTAATCCTTCTCGGACCCGCACCAATGCGCGGTCGATCGTCGCAGCGCTCATTGCCAAAAGTTTGTCGCGGATCTCGGGGGCAAGGTCGAGGTGGCCACACCGTTCCATCGCCTCAATCAACCCAGGCATTAACGCCTTCAGCCGCTTCCCGCAGATCCGGTCCGACGCCTCCCAAAGGAGCACGAGCGCGTTGTGTTCTACCTCATTATACATTCGACGTCGCGCCCTTCGGCTTGGGCGCGCGTCTTCCTGACCTCGAAGTAGTCGCATCGCATGCTTGCGATGGAATCCGGTGATGTCGACGAAATCGTCTAATATCCGCGTCTTCTTCGCGCGATCCGAACGCCGATAGCGCGCGCCTCCTGCCGCCGTCAGTTCCTTCCGCGTTGCCATGCTTAGCCACCCCATCGTCGCCCCCGCTCCAAGGGAGCAATTTACGTGAGGCAACGGCTCAGCATCCGGTAACAATTAGGGCGAGACAATGCGCAACCATTGTTACGGTCGTCAAACTGAGGCGTCTCTTTTCTAATTCACCTGGGGACTCGCCGAGAGCGGCCTTCTTAGGCCGACTGGCTTGGCGAAGGCTGTCATTAAGTCATCGCCCGAGCTCTCGACAGCAATCCTGGGTTTGACCGTGTATTATAGCTCGATGCCATTCGCCCTAAGTACCCGGTGCATTACCTCACCCTTGATCTCGCGAGCGATCTCGTTGACGATGTCAGGTCCAAGCGTCCGCTCGGCATCGGCGTCGCCCATCAGCCCTGCTTCGAGGAGCCGTTGATTTAGCCGAGTTTGAAACTCGTCGTCCATCGCGTCGACGAGCCGCTGCTCCATCGCTGCATGATCTTCGGGCGCAATGCGCCTCAACACTGATTCCCAAGGCTGCCAACGGGTAGCGAGATAATCCGCAAAGCGCTGTCTCTTCCTGTTCCCGGACCGTTACTATCGCTCTCTCAAGGTGGTCGCTGCTGACATGAGCGACGGTTAAAAAGCGCATGTCGGCGGCTACGTGATGCAGTTCCAGTGGCTCGCGCAACTGGTTCTGGTAGGCCAGATAGACCTCGACTTCGTCGGCCGGGAGGGTGAGATTTAGCTCATTGACCGTCTGGCGCGCTATCCCGTCCAGCGCCTCCATACGGAACATGACGCGGGCATGCTGGAGCAACTCGGGGAGCCGATCGTCGTACAGGCCATCCTCGATGTCGGCATTGAGCCGCGCGCTCTGCATCCCGTTCCATGTCAAAGTGACCCGATCCTCACAGCTTGCGCACGCATCAGAGGCCAGCTGGAAAAACAGCTCGCGCAGTCGCGGCCTCGCTGCCGCCTGCCGCAGATCCTCGCCGACGGCCTGCCGAAATTCGTCACTTTGGTTGTTCACCGTTCCGGCAAGCCGCACGAGGAATCGAGCGTAGTCTTGAGCGCCGGGCTCACCGGCGAAGCCTCGCCATGTCGCCAGGGTGGTTGGGTCTTCTCTCAGCCAGTTTTGGAGAATTTCTGGCAGGACCGCGCTCTGCGCGAAACGGATTCGAGGACCGGCATAGCCCGCAGCAGTAGTTGCTCTCGCTAGATCACTTTGGACTGGCTCTTGCAGTGGATTGTCTCTTAAATCGACCAGTGCGTTGCTCCTTAGCTGCAGCAGGCTCGCCGGTACCTCCGTCAGCTGATTGTGGCTGACATCAAGTCTTTCGAGGCCAGCCGGCAGTTCCGGCAGCCGGACCAGCTGATTGTCGTCCGCATCTAGAATTTCCATACGCGAGGGAAGAGGCTCAGGCATTTCGGTTAGCTGATTATTGCTGACGTTGAGGGTCTCAAGATTGGCTGGAAGAGCGGGTAGGCTGGTCAGCTGATTGTTTGGAGCGGAAAGATCCCGGAGCTCCGTCGGAAGGGTGGGCAGACTGGTCAGTTGATTGCGTCCAAGCAACATCAAGCGCAGTCCGGCTGGAAGGCTGGGCAAGCTGGTCAGCTGGTTGTATGTAACGTTGAGTTCTTCAAGCGTTGCCGGAAGCTGAGGCAGACTGGTCAATTGGTTACGCCCAACCCATAGCCTCTGCAGTCCGGCTGGAAGCTCGGGCAGGCTGGTTAGAAAGTTGCTCCCCGCTCTTAGTTCTTGAAGGGTCATCGGCAGGGCAGGAAGCCTGATCAGGGAGCGAAAGGTCAGGCCCATCGTCTCATCCCAACCCTGCGGCGGCCAAGGTATCGCTTGATTGGCGTGGTTCTGCGACCGGGCTTGGTTCGCCGCGGAGGGCAGCGCCTCCGTGAGAGCGTCGTCCCAATGCGCCGCGAGGGGAGAGCCGGGTTCTGAGGCTTCGGACTGGGACGTTTCGGAGTCAGAAATCGCGAAAGAGCCACCACCGTCGAGCTGTGACAAATCTCTATCCATTTATTGTCGTCTCCCGCATGACATTATCAAGGAAATGCGCTTGAGCGCCCTCCCCAAAGGTTAACTCTCATCATGGTGATCCATCGAGAAGCCAAGCGGGCCATGATGGAGCCCACTCAAGCTGTCAGAGCCGAAAACGCTGGCTGCTCTGACGCAGCGATGATGGCCAAAGATATTTTCAGGCATCTGGTTCTCACACGACTTAGTATCTTGGGTAAATCCGGCTCCTTCTCCAAGCCGAATTGGGCGGATGAGGTCAAGCCTTCTTGTCTGGATGGATATTCTCGTTCTAGGACGGCTGAGCTGTCTAAAAGCTGACTAGTCTTGCCGCTTAAAAAAAATGAGCCCTTGCGGTTCAGTTCAGCCGAGAGACCGTCATCTCCGCGTTCCTCTTTCGGTCTCCCGCTGATTCGTTCGGTAACGCGCTAGGAATGGGCTTGGACCAACAAGCATATGCGGTGATGGAGCTTCTGACCGGGAATGCAGTCGTGCTCGGGAGCCACGCCACGGCGGTGGAATCCGTCGAAGCTGGTTTGAGGCCTATAATGCAACCGACCAAAGGTAAGAGATTTCCGCGTCGTCTTCATCGCTCATGAACATCGGTCCGAATGTGATGTGGCTGCCTTCGGACGTGCCCCATAAAAAGCCGGTTCGGACGTCCAGATCAGTTTCAAGAAAACGCTATGCTCGAGCAATGAAAGACGTGAATCGGACGACAACCCACCGAGCGACGTCCGACCCATCAATTCCGCAGATCGATCTGATCGAGAGACTCAATTTTGTCACTTGCAGCGTACTCGGCAAGACGCTCGATGAAGCTTGGGGGCAAACCTTAGGGAAGCGATTATCGAATGAAAGAGACTGTGTTAGCGACAGCGAGCGCTCTTGCAACGGCAGCGGTTCCCCCTTTTGCTGCAATGGTCAGTGCCCAATCGGTTACCTGTAGCGCGGCAATCTGGGTAGGAAGTCTCCCCCTGATCGCCGCCGCGCAGACTACAATGGCGAACGCCCCCATTCCTCGCTGCAATACCTCACGCCCGCGGCCTAAGCCGCCTCTCTCACCGCAGCGGGCGCTCGGCTGCGCAACCCCGACCAGCTCCGCCGATCGCCCGTTGTTTCCACCGCGCCGCAAGGCGTACCCCCCCGAGACTCTAACTGCCGCTGGATGAAAATTCAGGGGCAGGTCATGTGAGGCTCATGAAGCGCCACAACGGTTCATAATCGAAGCACCGTCGCGAACACACAGCCTAGAAGACATCCGTTTGCCTCCGGCATGGAGGAGAACAATTTATCCAGGAGATCCTGGGTTCTCGGTATGGTGAGCGCCGTGCAATGTGCGCTCATATAGGCGTGCGGCGCTTAGCCCGGTGCCTTCTCTAACTACCGGCCCCTTTTCCTTCATCCAAGATGGCAAGATTGTATCGGTGGAGAAGACCCCGCACGCGGACCGCAGGTGCATAGGATCGATGCAAAGCATCGTGAAGGCATCGCGTTTCGCCTTGTTGCTCAACCACAGAAGCGCCTTTGTCTCCGTTCTCGTAGCAAGCGCCGCCTCTATCCACGTACGGATCTGCGGCGTAGCAATCAGGAAAACCGCCGAAACGGCGTAGGTAGCGCTCCGCTATGGATATACCATCTCAGCAGAGGACAGATCATGGCTGTCGTACGAACCGCGATGACCCTCGACCGGTTCTCACGAGTGACGATCGACCAGTTCTCTCTTGATAAGGATAGTCACACTTCTCTCCAAAGCCCGTACAGCTTCCGTCACAATGCCGAACGCATTGCGACACATCTCGAGCACTGCTGCACCGAGTTCATCAGGAATGTGAGCGGGCCGGCCAAGCTTGAGGTTGACGGATATGCCATCAATTAGCGATCGGGAGTCGTGGCGCCCTTGAAGTTGAGCGGCAGGGGCATCAAGCGGTCGCCGCTCGTGACCGATGGTGTCTGGTGTTAGCCGGATTGAAGTAAGACAGGAATCATCTTGTTGGAACCGCGCCGGCGTGAAGGCTTCCGTCATCGACATCGCATGGTCCTGCTCCAGCTTGGTTCGCGGTAGTGCGCTGGTCAGGTGATGCCGCCGAGGCACTGATGTTTGACGGGCCAGCCGCCGGTGTGTGGGCCGTCAGGACATGACTTTACTAGCCTTGATGCAGACCAGTTCCGCAGGCGTCCACTATCGAGGTGCAGACCATGGGAGCGCCACGCCTCGCTCGACCAACGTGGCGTCTAAAGTCCCGCTTCGCGGAGCCGACTGAGAAGATGGCAAATCGCGTCAACCGCAACAATCATGTCGCGGATCTCGCGAAAGAGGGTTCTGCTGCGCCACTTGAGCTTGAGCGGCCGGAGCCAAGCGTACCATCTGGCCTGTTCGGTCCGTGAGGATAACTTGCTGGGATGGCACAAGACACCGTGCCAGGATCGTGACCCATCGCGCGTCACGGACACGATTGGAAAACCAGTGCAACGTCTCGGCGAACACGTTGGTGAGTGCGAGGAGGCCGAGGGCATCGCCGCGCCTGACGACGATCGGTCCCACGGCCCGGTGAATAGCAGCCGCGGTTCAATTTCGTTGGCCTGATCAAGCGACCTCAACGACCTGCCCGGTAGTCATGAAGACCAGAAGAGCCCGCTTGGCCTTGGTCTGCTTCCGATAGTCGACGATCTGTTGCCTGTAGTGGCCGATGCTCGACGCGTCCGGCGCCACGTCGCTTTTCCAATCGACGACCGCATCGATGGCTCCGGCGTCATCGAACGCGACCGCATCGGCCTGTCCGGAGAGCAGTACCTCCTCGCCGTTGCTGCTGTCGCTTCCGAACAATGGGAGCTCGGGGACGAGACGCGGCCGCAGCTTGGCGACGTCAGGAAGGGCGAGCGTCCGCCGCACCGTAGCGGCCAGTTCAACGGCGCTGATGCCGACCTCCGCGTCAGTCGCCGGCTCTTGCCCCATCTGGCAGATCAGTTCGGCGGCTCGCGCTTCGAGCTCGGTCTGGGCGTCGCCGGCTTCTCCGGTCAGTACCTCCTCGATCAGCTTGTGGAGGATGGTACCGCGCGTCGAACTGCCGAGAACGGCGGCCGGCTCCAAGGTCGCGGCTTCGGGAGTCTCCTCGCTTTCAATCTTCGTTTCCGCTTCGTCCACCTGGTCAAGTTCTCTCCGGCTCGGGCGATGCCAGATTATGGCCTTGCACGCGTCAAATATGGCGGTCGCCTCGGCGGCGAAGGTCTCGCGGATTTGGCCGTTCTCCCGGTACATGACGCCCCTCACCTTCGCGGTCCCGACGTCCCTTGGGTTGATCGCCGGAAGATCGGCAATGCCCAAATCGACAAGTTTTGCCCAGCACTTGTCCGACAGGGTGGTGGAGTGCCTGGGCAGGATCAACAGATCGCGTGCCCGAGTCGCCGCCACGTACCAGAGACGTACGCGCTCGCGCCGCTGCTCTTCGTCGGCGCGAGCCTCGATGTCGGCATGGTCCGCCGGGCAGATACCGAGGATCGGGGTCGAGAACAGGTTCTTCGAGCGATCCTGAACCAAGCCGGTTTCGGCGTTGGGCGTGCCGGTCATGTTGATCGGGATGACGACCGGCCATTCGAGACCTTTAGCCGCGTGGACCGTGATCAGCGAGACCGCTTCCTGCTCTGCGTCGGGCCGGCCTTCGACCTGACGCACCGCTTCCTCCCAGTTTGCGCGCATGTCGCTCGCGAACGCCCGCAGGCCGCGAACATCGTAGGCCCGCGCCATGTCGAGGAAGAGATCGACGTTGGCGACCGCCCGCTCGGCGCCGGCCTTGAACCGCTGCCGGATCTGCGCACGGACGTGGAACGCCGCGATCGCATCGGCGAGGAGCGCGTATGGTATCGTGGTACGCGCTCGCTTGCGCAACGACGACAGCTTGATCAGGACATCTCGGGCGAGCGCGTGGCCCACGCTTTCTGGATCGGTCCGGATTGTCAGCATCGGCAGGCCTTGCCGGTTGGGATCCGACGGCAGTGCTTCTGAGATGTCGAGCAGTTCGGTTTCGGTGAGGCCGACCAGCGGTCCACGCAGCAGCGACCCGAATGCCAGCGTGTCGCGCGGGTCGGCGAGAGTGCGGGTCAGCCCAATGAGATCCTGGATCTCCTGTGGCCGGAAAAAGCCCTTGCCGGCCTGGGTCGAGACCGGAATTGCGAGATCCTCCAACGCCTCCTCGAAACGCCAGAGCTCGGTGCCGACGGGCGCCAATAGGCCGATGTCGCCAAAACGGCACGGTCTTGTCTCGCCGGTCTGCTGGTCGCGGACCTGCAGATTACCGACCAACCGGTCGCACAGGTCGGCTACCGCGATCGCTTCGGCGTCGCGGATCGCGGCGGCCTTGGGCTTTTCGCCTTCAACTACAACGTCCAGCGCGCACACACCTGGCTTCTCGCCGATCGCGGAATGGATCGGCGACAATTTGGAGAATCCGGGCTGCCCAGTGGCGGACAGGGGCTGCTCGAACCGAGCGTTGACAAAATCGACGATCGGCTCGACGGACCGGAAGCTGACGGTGATCTTGATCTGCGAGCCGGCGTCCACCGCCGACCGTGCGGCGATGTAGGCACTCACGTCGGCGCCCCCCTATGCTCGGCATCCAAAAGTCAGAGCTAGTGACAGGAATATCTCTGTACGAAACGCTCCAATCTGTAGCTGAGACAGCACGCTAGCTGATAGTGAGATAATTCGCTCGCTGTGTCGGTGCTCGGCGGCGCAACTGTTACAATTTGCAATTAGTGTCTGCGCGATAGGCCCGCCGAATTCTTCATGCCCGTCATCGAGCGACCGTAGCGTGCCCGCCGCGCGTACGAAACCCATCTCGCTCGTGCCAAGTGTGCAAGACATGTGGCAGCTGCTACGGAGCGGTCGGTCGGGTTAGAATTAAGATAACCCTCTACATTCCTTGGAGACCTTTGCCCCGCCACATTGTTCGCGATCGCTGCGCGAACAGACTTTGTTCGACCCGGACGAACGGGCACGGCCCCTCCGGCTAGCCAATCCCGAATGAAGTCACGACGGTACATTTCGTACGGAACGACTGTAACGCCATTACCAATTTCGACATCTCAAACCACCAACCGTCTTGCCGCGTGTCGCCGTGGGGCCGCATGGACTTGCTAGTGTCCTTCGAATTCGAAGTTCGCTAACGTGCGCCACCGCTGAATGAAGCGAAGTTCGGATCCGGAACACTCGCGCACTGGTCCAGCACAACCATGACACTCGCACCGCTGATTACCTATGCCCATGTGGGGAAGAGTTTTGCCAGCGGTCGTGACGCCGAGCGCGTCAACGCGGTCGACGATTTCTCGCTCGATATTGCCGCGGGCGAATTCCTGGCGATCGTTGGCACCTCCGGCTCCGGCAAGTCCACCTTGTTGCGGCTCGCCAACCGCCTGCTCGATGCCGACGGCGGCCGCGTCATCGTGGAGGGCGAGGACGTGCGCAACGTCGACCCGGTGGGTTTGCGCCGGCGCATGGGCTTCGTGTTCCAGAGCAGCGGGCTTTTTCCGCATATGCGCGTCGCCGACAACATCGCCGTCACACCGAGACTGCTCGGCTGGCCCGCCACCGAGATCGCCGTGCAGGTCGATCAGCTCCTCGACCTGGTACAGCTCGATCGCTTCCTCCATCGCGATCGCTTTCCGCATGAATTGTCGGGCGGCCAGCAGCAGCGTGTAGGCGTGGCGCGGGCGCTCGCCGCCCGTCCCCGTATCGTGCTGATGGACGAACCCTTTGGCGCGCTCGATCCGCTGACCCGCTACACCATGGGCGAGGAGTACCGCGCCCTGCATCGCAGGCTCGGTTTGACTACGGTAATGGTCACCCATGACATGACGGAGGCGTTGTTGCTTGCCGATCGCATCGCGGTGATGCGGGCCGGACGGGTTGTGGCGCAAGGCCAGCCAGCCGAGCTGGCAAACAACAAGGATCCCTACGTGGCGGAGCTGTTGAGCACACCCAGGCGGCAGGCCGAGCGGCTGAACGCCCTGCTCCCGGGAGCAAGCACGGAATGAGCTTCCTGTCCGACCCGCGCTGGCACGACGCGGCGGCGCATCTGCCGGACTATCTTGGCAGCCACGTTCAGGTCAGCCTGGCAGCGCTAGCGCTCGGGCTCGTGATCAGCCTCCCGCTCGCGATCCTCGCGCGCAATCATGCCGTGATCCGCGGCATCCTGCTGGGCCTCGCCAGCATCGTCCAGACCGTGCCCGGACTGGCCCTGCTGGCGCTGTTCTACCCACTTCTGCTCGCCATTGCGTCGTTGACGCTTCGCTGGTTCGGCTTCGACTTTTCCGCATTCGGATTTCTGCCCTCCATGCTGGCACTGGCGCTCTATTCCATGCTGCCGGTGCTGCGCAACACCATCACCGGCCTGAACGGCGTCGATCCCGCGTTGCTTGAGGCGGCGCGAGGGGTGGGCATGACGCCGCGGCAATCGTTGTTCACGGTGGAATTACCGTTGGCGCTGCCGGTGATCATGGCCGGCATCCGCACCTCGGCGGTATGGGTGATCGGGACGGCGACATTGTCCACGCCGATCGGGCAGACCAGCCTCGGCAATTACATTTTCGCCGGCTTGCAGACCCAAAACTGGGTGCTCGTGCTATTTGGCTGCGTCGCCTCAGCTCTGCTGGCGTTAGCGGTCGATCAACTTTTAACGCTGATCGAACGCGGATTGGGCGAGCGCAAGCGCTTCCGCACTGCGCTCGGCAGCGTCGGGATCGCCGCACTGGTCGCGGCCACATTGATCCCTTCGGTCTCGCGCGCCCCGTCGACCTACATCATCGGCGCCAAAACCTTTGCCGAGCAATATGTGCTCTCCGCGCTCATCGAGCAGCGTCTGCAGGCCGCGGGATTGCAGGCCTCGACGCGCGAAGGTCTCGGTTCCAACGTGATTTTTCAGGCGCTCGCGGCCAACGACATCGACGTCTATGTGGATTATTCCGGCACCCTGTGGGTCAACCAGTTTCACCGCAGCGAGATGCTGCCGCGTGAAGCATTGCTCGCCGAGCTGAAGAAACTCCTGGCAAAGCAGGACATCACCCTGCTCGGCGCGCTCGGTTTCGAAAACGCCTACGCCCTGGTGATGCCGCGGCAGCGCGCCGAAGCACTCGGCATTCATTCGATCACCGACCTGGCTGCGCACGCGCCGACGCTGTCGATTGCGGGCGACTACGAGTTCTTCTCGCGCCCGGAATGGACTGCCCTGCACAAGGCCTACGGACTCTCATTCCGTACGCAACGACAGATGCAGCCTGATTTCATGTATGCGGCAGTGGCGAGCGGCAACGTTGATGTCATCGCGGGCTATAGCAGCGAGGGGCGGATCAAGGAATACGACCTGGTGACGCTGGCCGATCCCAAGCACGCGGTCCCGCCCTATGATGCGGTCCTGCTACTTGCACCACGGCGCGCTCATAATACCGCGTTGCAGGACGCGCTGAAGCCACTGCTTGACCGGATCGACATTGCGACGATGCGCGAAGCCAATTTGCGCGCCAGTGGCAGCAATGCGAACTCCTCGCCCACCGCGGTGGCGCTCTGGCTTTGGCAGAGGATCAGTGGGCAGTAGACGCCGGCCCATAGCTGGCTAGGAACGCATGAACGCGGCTCGGTTGTCCAATACGCATCGGCCGCTCACGCACGCGCGGCCAACTGGGGCTCGGGGTCTCCTCAAGGCTCGAAACAGCCGAGGATTGTCATTGAACCGATCTACTTCTTTTGGAGATTGCCAGTAAAATCCGTCGTTCAGATCCGAATGTCAACGATGCGGCGCCAACTGATTCGATCCTGGCTCCCAACGACCAAGAACACGTCGTCATCTATTAGCGTCTCCTAGACGCAGACGGGGAAGGCGCCGACTGGAGAGAAGCCGCCGAGATCGTGTTGCGCATCGATCCTAAACCTGAGCCGGAGCGTGCTCCCCATGCCTATGATAACCCATCTCGCTCGCGTCAAGTGGATGGCTAAGCATTAACGGGATCTGTTGCGGAGCAGTTGGCTATGTTCGAACTAAGCAAGATTGCACGCAGATCTGGCGCGAAGAACGCAGCGATCAGGATAGCGGGCGGCATAGCCGGGATATCGATGATTGCCCAAAGGTTGTTGGGTGCGAGAGCTTTGTTGGATCTGATTGTCGCGGAGCGTCAAGCGTGGCGTCTTGGGAACTTGTGGACTTCGGCTGCACGGTGGTATGGACCGTGACCGTTGAGGTCTGCATAATGCGTCGGCCCCGTGCCGCCGAAGTCTCTCACATCACCTCACTGACGCGGATCCTTACTTTGAGGTCACGCTCCAGTTGTTGAAATTGAAGTTCATTCCCCCTGGGGATGAGGTGACCTCGACGCCGTATTGAACGCTGCCGACGTTTATATCGCCGAAGTAGCCCTTCGACTTGATCCACTCCAGGATGCTCTTGATGTCCACTGTTCCACTATTGGTCTTCGAAGTGCGCAGGAGTGAGATGACCTTGTGACCGTTAAAGCCTTCAAACACGTTCCAAGTCGCTCCGCCCACGTCGACATTGGTGTAGACCGGGATCGCTGCCCCGGAACGATCCTGACGATAATGGTAAGAAATTGGTTTGACGTTACCGCTGCCGTCCGGATTTCCAGTGTAATTCGTCCAGAGCATTATCTCATGCTGGTTTGAGCTGTCCCATATATCGTAGGCAACGTCCCAGGCACCGCTTGTCGGAACATCCTGATTGAAGTTCGAGCTCAGAGCGTTGATTGAACTGAGCGGTTTCCCGATATTGAAAGCCTCGTGCGGATAGCTCTTGATGCCAGCAGTATTAGGCTGGTTCGACCACACACTCCACTGGTTGACTGCACGCACCGAAATCGTCTGAGGCCCAGCACCCTTGCCCCACACGTCGTTGTTCCAAGAGTAGCCATCGCGTGAGAAGTTCCCGTATGGAGCGCTCGAACTCCAAATCGGAGCCTTCGCCGGTACAGGCGCGGCAGACAGTGACTTGGCTTCATTCACGGCTTGCCTAAATAGATTATGATCCTCCTGTCTGAAAACATAACCAGTTTGGGATCCTGGCGAGCCCGCATCGTTGATCCGATTGGAATTCATAATGCTCTCCTTGCTCTTATGAGTAGCAAAATCCCTCGCCGAACCACCCAGCGGGTATCCCCGGTTCGTGATCAGTTCAGTTATAGGCGGCATCGGCATCTAGAGATCAGGTTCGAATGCTAGGAAGGTTGGCTTTCGAGAAGCTGACCAGTACCCCGACACAGAGGTTTTTGATTCGTTGAAGATGGTTTGATTTGGTTGAGGGCCTCGGACAGTCGAGCGCCATTTTGCGCGAGCTTCTCGGTTGTGTACAACCACTTGACGCGATCGCGATCGGCATGGCGCCGTTCTCCGGCGCGGTGACCAGGTCGGGGAAATTGTCGACGTCCATCGAGGCATTGGCGACGAGAATGCCGATCTCGATCTCAACCATATTCAGACAGCCGGCGTATTGAGGTGACTCCAACCGGCGCAGTGTCCGTCGCGCGTCGGCGGCGGGAAAGGCCTGTTGAGCACTCCGGCCGAATGAATGAGATTGTCGAGCACTATTTGGCCTTCATCGGCGCCTAGCCTTCGTCTGCGCTTCCCTGGATCAAGCGCGAGCGGCGGAAAAGTGCGAACTAGATGCTCTTGCGCCACATGACTGGGTCGCATCCGGAGTGCGGAAGTACGGCGCCGTCCGTTCACGATGAGCTGCATCAGCCCCGCCGCGGGAGGAGGCGGAAGATGTCTGTCAGGTGCCCCTTGATCTTCCCAGCGGTACGTCGGATCAGCGGCCGCTGGAGTCCTTCGAGCCTCACCTTTGTAAAGTGACTCGTCAGGCGCGGCGGGGCGCTCCTCCCGACGAGCTCAGTGATGTCATCCCTGACAATGCGGTCGATATCAAACCAGACCGTCCGCTCGACCAGTTGCAAAGAGCGCTCGTGCGGACATACCAACGAGGCGAGAACCAGCAGGCCGGGCTCTTCCTGCCCGATCCGAATTCGGAGAGCCCCGAGCTATCAGCGGGGATCGCAGCAGAGCGGAACGCTCGCTCGTACTTTCTCCGATCTCTCCTGCATTGTCTCGGATTTTGATGCGGTTCGCCACCCGTCGTTTCGATCTCGCTCCCTACTACGAGCGGGCCCGCTGGCGGCGCGAGAGCTTGCAGCCTACCCTCATTCTCAAGGTAGTTCTGCAACGCATTGTCGACAAATTCTGCCAGCTTATGATTGTCACGCGGCAGTTGCAGGCGCTTTCCCCATGAGCGGCTCCACGATCTCCTTCGTAGAGCTACGAAGAGTTCCGAAAGGGCTCGGATCACGCCAAGTAGAAGCTATCAGTACCGGCGCGGATATGACCCGAACACGCGAATGTCCGGGCGCTTTCGAAGCAATCCGGCAAGGCTATCCGTCTGCGCATGCCCCGCGACCTCAATCAAATATCGATGGCTGTCAAGGCCCGCTTTGGCCGGTCGCTCGTAAATCGTCAGGATTTGGACTCGGGCACCAGCAAAGGAAGCAAGCAAGGAGGCAAAATCCGCATCACTTACAGTCGCGAGCAACGACGTCTTGTCGTTCTCGGTTGGCGGAGGCATATCCCTGCCTAGCACCCACCAGCGCGTCACATTGTGCGGGCCTTCTTCAATCCCAGCCACCAGCGAACCCAGCCCATAAATCGCCGCGCCAACTCTGGGGCCAATAGAAGCCCTGTCCAAGGCTTCGCTGTTGGCAACGGCTTGCGCCGCGGCGCCACTACTCGCCACCGCGGTACGTCGAACCTGCGGCAGCCGGTGATCTAACCAAGGCTTAACCTCGTCAAGGGCAACCGGATGCCCGAAGACCTCTCTAATATCCTCCAGACGCGTTCCATGACGAACAAGAAGGCTATAACCGAGCATTTTGGGATATTCGGCCACGATCCTTACATTCGGCAGGTCCAGGATCGGATCCAGATACGGGGTAGCTCCCACCAGGGACGTGGTAACGGGCAGGCAGGCGCGGTCGATCTTCCCACTTTGGTATGCTGAGAGCAATTCCTCTTGGGACATAGGGGCTAGGTCAGACGGACCGAACAGCTCAAGGCAAGCTTGGTGTGTCCATGATCCGGCTGGCCCAAGGTAGCAAGTTTTACCCGCCGTCGCAGCTGTCAAGGTGAGCACATGCAGTGCCCCACTCGCTGCCGCAACGAGCGGAGTGTGCTTAAGAACAACTGTGCGATCCGCGACAACATGGTCATGACCCACCTAGCTGGATATCACGTACTAGGCTATGCGACAGCCCCTACGGTCTGGTAGGCGCGGCGACAGAGTTTTCCGCACGTTCTTTTTGCGCCACCAGGTAGCTTCGACCACCTGTGGGGCAGCCTCGCGGCCAACCTCTATTCTCCGCCCTCGTAGAACAGTTCCAGCGGCAGGCCGACCACCGCCTTTCCGATCCAGTCGCGCGCGATGACATTGGACGGCCCCATCGCGATCGCCGCGCGGGCATCGCGATAGGCGCGCTCGATCGGGCCGCGGTGATAGCCATACCCGCCCGTCACCGTCAGCGCCGTCGCCGCGACCTTGTTGGCGACCTCGGCGGCGTGCACCTTGAACTCGGTCAGCGGGATCAGGATTTCGCTTTGCGGCTTGCCGGCGCGCCAGAGCGCATCGAGCTTGCCCGCGAGCTCGTTGCGCCACGGCCGTAGCGTCTCGACCAGCACCTTGGCCGCGCCGAGCTCCTGGCGAATCGCCTGATAGTCGGACAGGCTCTTGTTCCGGTCCTTGTGCACGAAGGTCGTGCTGTGTGCGATCGCCGCGTTCAACGCGCCGCGTGCGACGCCTTCCCAGACCGCACC
This sequence comes from Bradyrhizobium sp. USDA 4502, assembly GCF_054063355.1. Lineage (NCBI taxonomy): Bacteria > Pseudomonadati > Pseudomonadota > Alphaproteobacteria > Hyphomicrobiales > Nitrobacteraceae > Bradyrhizobium > Bradyrhizobium sp. USDA 4502. Next base: position 18,187 of record NZ_JBSSGF010000001.1, on the reverse strand, counting down.
GAGCCCGATCAGATAGACCGGAGAGACGCCGTCATAGATGATCTCCTTGCCCTGTCCTTCGGCGCCGAGCCGGTCGCGCTGCGGCACATGCACGTTGCTGTAGCGGATCGCCCCGGAATGATTGGCCCGCACACCGAGCGCATCCCAGGGCCGGGACTCGATGCCCTCGGCCTTGCCGTCGACAATGAAGAAGATGATATCGGCCTGGTCCTTGGCGCCAGGCGTGCGCGTCTGCACCAGGTAATAGTCGGCATGGCCCGAGCTTGTCGTGAACGACTTTTCGGCATTGACACGATAATCGTCGCCGTCGCGCGAGGCTTCGGACAGATTGTACCACCAGTGACCGCCGGTGGCGCGTTCGCTGGTCGAATAGGTGCCGAGCAGGCCGCCATTGTTCGCCTTCAGCCAGCGCTCCTTCTGGTCGGCGTTGCCGAACAGGTTGATGGTCTGGGCCGCGCCGACATGCATGACGTAGATGAGCCCGGTGGAGGCATCGGCCTGTCCGATCCGGTACGCGGCTTCAGCGAAATCCAGATGGCTGAGGCCGAGTCCGCCGAATTGCGGCTCGTTCAGCACGCCGGTCCAGCCGGCCTCCGCCAGAGCACGAAGATTCTCGCGCGGAAAGCGACTTTCGCGGTCGTTGCGGTCCGCATTCACCGTCACTGTCGCGTCGATGGCGGCATCGAGCCTGGCATAAACGTCGTCGTCGATCTTGCGTGCGAGATTGTCGTTGGCCATGGTCAGTCTCTCCGGGTTGCAATCATGCGACAGCCTCGCGTGGCCGCCTCTGGCCCTGATCGTCCCGCGACGATCCGCCGAGATAATGGGTCTTGATGTCGGCGCGCTGGCGCAGTTCGGCCGCGCGACCGGCCAGCACGCTGCGCCCGTTTTCGAGCACGACCGCGTGGTCGGCAAAGCGCAGCGCCACCGTCGAGTTCTGCTCAGCGATCAGGATCGACAGTCCCTGCTCGCCGTTCAGCTGCTGGAGCGCGCGAAAGATTCCTTCGACGACCAGCGGCGCGAGGCCCATCGACGGTTCGTCGAGCACCAGCAGCCGCGGACGCGACATCAGAGCCCGGCCGATCGCCGTCATCTGCTGCTCGCCGCCCGAGGTCAGTCCGGCCAGCGCGCGGCGATGCTGCTTGAGGCGCGGAAACAGCTGATAGGCGCGCTCGATATCCGCGGCGATTTCCGCCCGCCGCGCATCGCGCCCTATCGCGCCGGTGATGAGGTTTTCCTCCACCGTCAGCGAGGCAAAGCAATGCCGCCCCTCGAGCACCGGCACGAGCCCGGCGCGCACCAGCGTCGCCGCCGACGTGCCTGCGACATCGCGGCCATCGAACACGATCCGCCCGGCGCTGATCTGGCCGCGGCGGGCAGCGAGCAGCGCCGAGATGGCCTGCAATGTGGTCGACTTGCCTGCGCCGTTGGCGCCGAGCACAGCGACGATCTCACCGCGCCGCACGGCAAGCGAGACGTCGCTGACCGCCGCGATCGCGTGGTTGTAAGTCGCGGCCAGGCCTTCGACCGAGAGCAGGGTTTCACTCATCACGTGATCCATGGCGTTGGCGGATGCGGGAGGCCGGATCGCTCCCGCATCGCGCGCGGCTCAATTGCTGACGGCTTCGCCACCGGAGGTCCGCACTTTGATGCCGTGCTCCTTGGCATAGGCGGCCGCCGACTTCTCAATGATCGGGCGCAGGAAGGCCCAGTCCGGTGCGATCCAACCGGAGACGACCTTCCATTTGCCGCCATCCCACTGCTGGAAGGTGACGCGGCCGTCGCCTTCGTGATTGTCCCAGGTGACGTTGATCGAATGGAACAGATCCTTGGCGCCGAGCGCTTCGACCCGCGCCGGATCGAGCTGGAGATGCTCGAAGCCCCATCGCACCTCGTCTCCGGTCAAGGTGCGCTTGCCGAACTTCGCCTGCGCAATCCGGATCGCCTCGACATTGAGGATGCCGTTCACGATGCCGAGGTTGTGGTAGACGCTGCCGATCCGCTTCTTGTCGTCGAGATTGCCCTTGCCGGCGCCATAGACCGTCTTGATCACCTCCTGCAGCACCGGATACTGCTCGCCGGAGGCCTGCGTGGTGATCGCGATATAGCCCTTGGCGGCGTCGCCGGCCGGGATCACGTCCTCCTCGGAATTGGACCAGACGTTGCCGATGATGTGGTCGGCGGGGAAGCCAACCTTCAGCGCGGTCTTCAGCGCCACTGGATTCATCACGCCCCAGCCGCGCAGCACCACGTAATCGGGCTTTGCGCGGCGGATCGACAGCCATTGCGACTGCTGCTCGTTGCCGGGATGCGGCACCTCGATCTGCTCTAGGCTGAACTGGTACTTGTCGGCCAAGAGCTTGTAGATCGGGATGGTCTCCTTGCCGTAGGGCGAGCCGTGATAGAGCACGACGATCTTCTTGTCCTTCAGCTTCTCCACTCCGCCCTCGCGGCTCGCGATGTAGTTCACGATTCCCGAGGTTTCGCTGTAGGGATTGAGCAGCAGCGGAAACACATAGGGGAACACGCGGCCGTCGGTCGAATCGGTGCGGCCATGATTGATGGTGATGAGCGGCACCTTGTCCTTGGTGATGCGGTCGATCATGGCGTAGGCGATCCCGACCGAGAGCGGATTCCAGGCGGCAACGCCGGGCCGCCCCTTCAGCCGTTCATAGACCTCGACGCCGCGCTCGACCTCGTACTGGGTCTCGCCCTCGTCCCAGGTCAACTTGACGCCATTGACGCCGCCGTCGCGGATGTTGATCAGATTGAGATAGTCGATGAAGCCGCCGAAGAAGCCGGTGCCGCCGGCCGCATAGGGGCCGACCCGGTAGCTTTGCAGCGGAAAGAACTGTTCGTCGGCGCGCGCCGCCTGTGTTGCGGCCAACACGGAGGCGACCGCTGCGGCAAAGGCAACTTTCAGATATCTCGATTTGATCATCTTCAACTCTCCAGTGGCGCGAAACGTCATGTGTTGCGAATGGCGGCCGGCCGCGTGACGGCGCTCCAAAGCCGGTCCCACAGCGCGACCAGGCCGCGCGGTTCGACAATCAGGAAGGCGATGATGAGCCCGCCGAGAACGATGCGCTGGCTCATCTCCAGCACGCCCGAATCGAATACGCCGCCGAGCAAGGCCGCGCCGGCGCGTGACAGGATCAACGGAAACACCACGATAAACGCGGCGCCGAGAAACGCGCCGCGCAGCGAGGCCAGCCCGCCGATGATGATGATGAACAGGATCTGGAAGGAGCGGTCGAGATTGAAGCCGGCCGGCTCGACCGTTCGCAGATAGGCAAAGGCCCACAACACCCCGGCGATGCCGATCAGGAACGAGGAGACGGCGAAGGCCAGGAGCTTGGTGCGCAGCAGCGGCACGCCGATCACCCTGGCCGCGAGCTCGTGATCGCGCACCGCGATGAAGTTGCGGCCGCTCTGCGCGCGCAGCAGCCGCAGGGTCAGGAACGTCGCCGCCACGACGACGCTCAGCGAGAACACATAGCGCCCGGCCGGGCTGGTGAAGGCGAAACCGGCCACGCTCAGTACCGGGGCATCGATCACGCCGGACGGACTGTCGTTGGAAAACCAGCCGAACTTGGTGAGCGTCCATTGCACGAAGAACTGCGCGGCCAAGGTCGAGACCGCGAGGTAGAAGCCGCGCAGGCGCAGGCTCGGCAATCCGAACACGATTCCGATCGCGGCCGCGACGAGGCCGGCGAGCACAAGGTCAACGATCAGCGGCAGCTGCGGCAGCCGGAGGTGAAGGTTGTAGGTCGCATAGGCGCCTACCGCGAGGAATGCGGCGGAGCCCAGCGACACCTGCCCAGCATAGCCGGTGAGCACGTTGAGCCCGACCGCGGCAAGCGCCAGCGCAAGGAACGGCGTCAGCACCGCATCCAACAGGTAATCCGAGCCAGCGACCGGAATGACGCCAAAGGCGATCCCCGCTGCGGCGGCGATCGCAATGGTCTCGACGCCAGGCGCGAGCGATCCCGCCGGTGCTGCTGCGCTCATCTCCTAGACCCTTTCCACCAGCTTCTGCCCGAACAGCCCCGACGGCCGCACTAGGAGCAGCACCAGCGCCACGACATAGGCGGCCCAGGCTTCGATGCCGCCGCCGAACAGCGGCCCGACATAGACTTCGGCGAGCTTCTCGATGGCGCCGATCAGAAGACCGCCGATGATCGCACCAGCGATCGAATCGAAGCCGCCCAGCACCAGCACCGGCAATGCCTTCAACACAACCAGCGACAGCGAGAACTGCACGCCGAGACGCGCGCCCCATAACAGTCCGGCGACCAGCGCGACGATGCCGGAAGCGGTCCACACACTGGCCCAGACCCGTGGCAGCCGCAGGCCGGCGGCAAGTGCCGCGAACGGATCGTCGGCAACGGCGCGAAACGAGAGCCCGGTTCGGGTATAGCGGAAGAACAGCGCGAACAGCGCCACCAGGCTGCCCGCGGCCGCCGCGGCGAAAAGATCGAACCGGCTGATGAAGACCCCGGCGATGTCGAGCGGCACGTCACTGATCCCGATGTCGAGGCCGTGAACCTGCGTGCCCCACAACAGCTGCGCCGCGCCCTCGATCACATAGGAAAGCCCGAGCGTTGCCATGAACAGCGTAATCGGCGGCTGGTTGACGAGCGGCCGCAGCACGGTTCGCTCGACGCTTACGCCCAGCACGACCATGATCGCGAGCGTGATCAGGAACGCGACCGGAAACGATATGCCGCGCTCGATCAGGCTGACGAAGGTCAGCGCCGCGAACAGCAGCATCGCGCCTTGTGCGAAATTGAGCACGCCCGAGGTCTTGTAGATCAGCACGAAGCCGATCGCGACCAGCGAGTACATCACCCCCGACAGCAGGCCGCCAACCAGCACCTCGATCAAAAACTGATAGTCGAACATCAGACGGCGAGCTCCGTGACGTCCTGATGCGCGACGCCGAGATAGGCGTCGATCACGGCCTTGTCGGTCCTCACCTCGTCGGGCGTGCCATCGGCGATCTTGCGGCCGTTGTCGAGGACCGCGATGCGATCAGAGAGGCCCATCACGACGCCGATGTCATGCTCGATCAGCATGATGGTGGCGCCGTAGCTGTCGCGCGCATTGCGCACGTGCTCGGACAGCTCGCGCTTCTCACTCAACGTGACGCCCGCGAACGGCTCGTCCAGCAGCAGCAGCGTCGGTCGCGCGACCAGCGCCCGCGCGAGTTCGACGCGCTTCTGCAAGCCATAGGGCAAGGTTCCGGCGGCGCGCTCACGAACGTCGCCGAGGTGCAGGAAGCCAATAACATCCTCGGCGGCGGCGCGGTTCTCCGCCTCGATCCGGCGCGCCAGCGGCGAGCCGATGATCTGGCGCAGGAAACCTGCGCGGACGCGATGCGCGAGCCCCATCAGGACATTGTCGAAAACCGACAGCCCCTTGAAGATCGCAAGGTTCTGGAACGTGCGCGCGACGCCGTGCGCAGCCAATCGCGCCGTCGGCACCTGAACGAACGCACGCTCGCCAAGCCACACCTGCCCGCGGTCGGGCCGATAGAGCCCGCTAATAACGTTGAGCAACGAGCTCTTGCCGGCGCCATTGGGCCCGATCACCGCGCGGATCTCGCCCGGCGCGACCGCAAGGTCGACGTCGCGCAGCGCCGCGACGCCGCCGAATGTCAGCGCGATGTCGCTCAATGCCAGGACCGGCCGTACCGCGCGATCGGCGGCCGGCGCGAGCCCCCGTTCGGGCGCATCGACCGCCCACATTGCACGCGGCTTGCCTTGCGCTGGAGCCGCCTCCAGCGCAAGGACGTCAGCATTCGTTGCCATCGCCGTCACGTCGAAAGGCTCCCTATCATTCGGCGGCCTGGGCGTGCGCGGCGGTTTTCGCCTCCAGCGCACGGACCAGCGGAATGACCCGGCGGCCGAAATATTCGACCTCCTCCTGGAAGTGCAGGAAGCCGAGCAGCACGAGATCGACGCCGACCTCCTTGAGCGCGACGATGCGCTCGGCGATCTGTTCCGGCGTGCCGATCAGATTGGTCTTGAAGCCGTCATTGTACTGGACGAGATCCTCGAAGCTGGATTGCGCCCAATTGCCCTGGCCCTCCGGCGAAGCCTTGCCGGCATTCTTCACCTCATGTCCGAACGCATTGACCGCCTCCGGATCGGCCTTGACGATGATCTCGTCGAGCACGGCGCGGGCCTCGACCTCGCTATCGCGCCCGATGGCAAAGGCATTGACGCCGATCTTGACCGAGTGATTGTTGGCGCGCGCCTTCGCCCTGATGTCGTCGACCTGCTTCTTGATCTCCGCCACCGAATTGCCGTTGGTGAAGTACCAGTCCGACACCCGCGCGGCCATGTCGCGCGCGGCGCGCGAGCTGCCGCCCTGGAAAATCTCGGGCAATGGATGCGCAGGTTTCGGCTTCAGCGTGTAGTCGGAGAAGCGGTAGAAATCGCCACGGAACGTGAAATTGTCCTGGGTCCAGATTCCGCGCAGCGCGCGGATGAATTCCTCGGAACGGCGGTAGCGCTCGTCGTGATCGAGCCAGGGCTCGCCGATCGCGGTGAACTCGCCGCGGAACCAGCCGCTGACGATGTTGACGGCAACGCGGCCCTCGGTGAGCTGGCTGATGGTCGCGATCTGCTTGGCTGCGACCGCCGGATTCCACGGTCCGGGCAGCAGCGCCGCGATCACCTTCAGCTTAGTGGTTGCGGCGAGCAAAGCGTGGCTGAAGGCGACCGGCTCGTGCTGGAACTCGGCGCCGTAGCCGGCGGTGAAGCGGATCTGGCTCAGCGCATAGTCGAAGCCGCTCTGCTCTGCGATCTGCGCCAGGCGGCGGTTGTAGTCGATGTCCCAGCCGGTTCGCTGCTCGATCTTGCTGATGACCAAGCCGCCCGAGACGTTGGGCACCCAATAGGCGAACTTGATCGGATCATTGCTGGCGGTCATTCGAATGTCCTCATTCGGTTGCGATGTGACGACGCGCGCCACGGGAGGTGGCAGCAGGATGCATTCACGCTGCGCGGGACAGCGGGTTGGTAAATGACCGACTGACAATTTGTCAGTTCGGATGTTTTTGAAAGGTCGGAGCGGTCAGCAATTCCGATCCGCGACGCACGACCAGTGCGTCAACAGCAGATCGTGCGACACGACGTTCGCAATGCGCAGGCGTTGATTTCGTCGAAGACGTCGGTGCAAATCATTAGAATTTCCCCTCGCAAGCACCATCGGCTGACGATCAAGTGTCTCAGAGAAATTGCGGGCGAGCGAGTCCAAGCCAAACTCTTTTTTGCCCAGTCCGGGAAAGCGGTATTCTCTTCTTCAAAACGAAATGCGTGGTTTGTTCCTGCGCGGCTGAAATCACGTCGACGATGATGCGCAAGTAAGATTCGACCGCTCGAGGATTCGAGAACAAAATGAGTGCAGGAGAACTGCCTTCTCCTTACCAAACGTTTGCGCGCCCGGCGCAGCTACGTAAAAGCAGATAACGCTTGAGACATTTTCTCGGAGCGATCTTTTCTGGTCGAAATGCATCGTCGACGATCGCTGAACGCAACACCTCGGGAACGATCGCGTTCCCGAGGTCGAAAGGTGATACAGGGAGCGGCGCCTACTTCATCATCGCGCCGGGGACGATGTCCTGCACGTCGTTAACATTTGCACAGCTCGCTGGGCGCTGCGGTTCCCATGATCTGAACGAGCCGCTCCTTTTGCCGCCAGAAAAATTGCCGATCCTAAGCTGGCTCGATATCAAGCCGTCAAAATCACTGTGACCAGCCACTGGTAGTTCCAGTGTACCGACCATCACGCACGATCTTTCCGGCCCTCTAGATGAGGTCGCCAGGGCTCAATCGACACACCAAGTCGTTGACTTTTTTTCATGCGCCTGACGAGCTGCTCCCATCGGTATCGGGCGCCGCATTGTGCTTGGAACGCTGCGATTACGTTCCACAACACGGGGTCATGTTGGAAGCCATTGAGAGATACCTGGTTCACACACGAAACTGGCCTCGAGCCATACCTGATTGAAGACGAAGGCGTCTGATGATCGGAGCGGGGCTAGGATTCCATCCGCATTTTGAGAAATCGTGGATGTTTGCGCGAACGCCAGGTTGCTTGTTACCGAGTCCGTCGGCGGCGTTACTTCATCATCACTTCGACTTCCGCGCGAAAAGCTTGCCGCGAGGCGTCTCGTGAATAGAACATGTGGCCGCCCGGAAAGACCACAAGTTTGATGCGCGGAGTGGAGGCAGATGGCGGCAATTGATCGAGCACGATTTGTGATCCGAAATACGGCGTGGCGAGGTCAAACAGCCCGTGCGCGACTAGACTAGCAATTTCATGTTCCGGTCCGTTGCCAGGATTTGCCGCAGCTCCGAAACTGACTCCGGAGGGCTGCGGCCGAAATCCCAAGCCTCCATGACCTTGGGGTTGCCCAGTTCATAGGAGCCGTCCGGCCGCCAGCTTAGTTTGCGTGTGAGGAGATCGACAGTGGCGCTGGTCAGAGGCGCCACCAGCGTATCGCCAGAGGGATCGCCGGAAAGTTGGAAATCGGACTCCGGATATGGATCGAGGCCACGCACAGATGCATCATACCGGCCGATCAACTTGCGGTTCTTACGGTCGAACTCGCGGCGGAACTCGGCGACTTCGAAGCGACCGGCGAGCCTACGACTGACCGCTTGGTCGATACCAGTCAGCGCCGCGACCTTGTCAGCCAGACGCGTAGTCGCTTCCTTATCCGCCTGGCCTTTGATGAGATCGACCAGAAACTCGCCGCGTACATAGTCGTCCGTTAACAAGCGGGGTCGAGGGCGACTGGGGTTGCGAAGGCGGGCCAAAGAGCGATCAGGATGAAGCGCAAGAGCTTCCTGAGCCAGGCGAGGATGCGGCGGAAGTTGTGGCCCATGGCTGAGAGGACGACGTTGGCGGCGTCTCCTGGCGGCCCTTGAGGTAGCAGCGGCCGAGGTGACCTTCGGCCTTCAGGTGTCCGATGATGGGCTCGATGGCGGAGCGGCGGCGCAGCTCGCGCTTGATGACACCGAAGACGCCGCGCTTCTGGCCGGAGATGAAGACGCGACGGGGATCTTGCGCGTCGTGGCCGCGGTATCCCTTGTCGACATAGGCGCGCTCGATCGCACAGCCGGTGAGTGTCTCGGTGCGGTCGATGGCGTCCCGCAAGGTGTGACCGTCGTAGGGGTTATCGGGCAGCGCCTTGGCGTGCAGCACGAACAGGCCCCCAGGAGCACGGCGGTTGTTGGTGACGATGGAGGCCTTCACCCCGAACTCGTAAGGAGCGCTGGCCTTACCCTTGCCGATGCACTCCACCTCCGGAGCATGGAAGGAATACAGCTTCCAGCCGCGCTGGCGCTGCTGCTGCGAACGGATCTGCGTGGCCCGGCTGAGCGGCAGTGCGAACGCGTTCTCGAGCGCTTCCTGCCCTTCGATCTTGCGGCGGATGTCGCGGATGATCCGGCCCAGTCGGCTACGCAGGATGCGCAACTGCCGCTGATGCCGCTTGAATTGCTTGGCATGGGCGTAGCGGGAAGCCATCATTGCCGCGGCCTTGGCAATGCGAAGATAGGATTGTCGCAGCTTGACCCCGTGCTTCCTCGCCAGGCGGTTGAGCCCCTTGATCGCCGCGTGCAGCAGCTTGGCATCGGTCGGGAAGGTGATGGCCTTCGGCTGCACGGTGGTATCGACCGTGACCCGCTTGAGGTCTTGGCTGCGTAACGCGCCGGTCTCGTGCGCCACCCGCAAACTCTCGGCCAGCAACAGTTCCAGCTTGTCGCCGAGCCGCTTGCGCCAGTGGCTCAGGTCCGAGCGCTCGTGCGGGAACGCGTGCTGAAAGAACTCTTCGCCGGTGAAGTACTGGAAATACGGGTCGTGGACCCAGCGCTCGCACAGCCCCTCATCGGACAGGCCGTAAATGTGCTTGAGCAACAGCAGCCCGATCATGAAGCGGGTCGCGATGCCCGGCCGACCGTTCTCGCTATAGAGCGGCGCGATCTCGCCGTCGATCCAGTCCCAATCGACCTTGCCGGCGAGTTGAACCAGCTCGTGCTTCATATTGATGATTTGGTCCAGCCTGGCCCGGAACAGATCGCCCGATCCCGTCGTCCTGTGCTTCTTCGGTCGCATCGCCACCTCCGATGCGCCGACGGAATCATGACTGGCGATTCGACGGAATCCTGAAAATGAAATTGCAAGGTTCCGATGCCCGAAGCTTCAAAATCCTGCAATCGCAAAACAGTCCGCAACGACAAATGCGATTCTAGCTCAATTGCTTAGCCGATCTTCACGGACGACCGCCTATCTCAGTCCGTCATCACCCAGCTTCCCGCATAGCTCGTTGACGGAAGCCTCCCAATCCTTGGCGAGACGTCGGCAGCGGTTGAGCCATGCCAACGTCTCGCCAAGGATTGGGAGGCCTCCAGAGTCGAGCTTGGCTCGGGTGCGCGTCGCCGCAAAGCCTATGACGGAAGAGCGACGAAAGTTCAGGAGTGCCACTCACGCGACATAGAGCGCAGAGCTTGAATCGGACCCTGCGTCAAGTTGTACAGTCCGCGCAGACGTGCCCGCGAAAGCACTGACGAATGAAGCAACCGTTTTCTTTTGTACTATGTTCTACTTTCGGTTTGCGGGCCCTAATCGGAGTTGCGCTTGCTGTCCGTCGCTCGACTGCACCATACACGATACTGATCGCGAGCCAGCCTCTAGGTGATCGGAATGGGCACATCATTGTCAGTCTTCAATACGCCTGTCGCGTTGCCGATGGGCAATCGAAGGGCGCAGGAATCGCGGCGATCGGTCAGCAAATGGGCAGCGAAAAGGGACGTACTTGGCTCCGCTTGCGTTCACCGCGAGCTCGAAGTCTCTTGTGCCTAAAGGGGAGCATGCAATTCAAAGAGCTTCGCGTGTTTGGCGGTCGCTGATTCGGCGAACCCATTCGGTAGTCATCAGACCACGAGGATAGCGGTCGAGCCGACAAGTGGCTGTCGCACTCGTCAGGGCAGGGCATCCAGGTACATTGGATAAAGATAATGAGACGCATTGACGAGGACGACAAGTCGCCCATTTCGGAATTTGGTGCCGCTGAAGGTCGAGGCGCTGACGGTTCGAGCGCTGGACCGGCTTGTGTTCCTGGTGAAGAGGGGCGATCGTTCAGTTCCATTGTGGATCGGATGCGTTCCGAGCTTGAGGATTCAGGTCCTTCGGATTCTCGCAGCATGCAGCGCGACAGCGGTGCAGGCCGATTTGCCGCTCCCTCCGCCGGCGCACATCGGCTCCTTGGGGCCGCGCTGCAGGGCGCAATCGGTGGAAGTCGTCGTCGTTTGCGCTCCTTGCCGGAATCCGGCTCGTCGCGAACTGATGGGGAACTGCGGCATGACGATCCAGAGGCGGAAAGCTCGCTAGGACGCCCTCTCCCGTCGCACGGGGGGGGTGGACCAGAAGGGGGACGCATCCAGAATGTCCAAACCCCGGGCCTGCAACGGCCTTATGGAACGTACCATGGGAGACCAAGGCGAGATGAGGGTTTCTCGCGTCAAAGTGGCGAGGAGCTCTGGCGCGACGATCGAGAGGCTGAAAGCTCGCACGCGAGCAGACCCCCACTGGATACGCAGTCCGTGTCTGAGGGAAGTGGCAGACCAGGAAGGTGGTACGTCGCCGATGCGCCTGCGCAACCATTCCAGCCTGGGAGCTCGGAGCGAGCCCGTGGAACTTATCGTGGCGCAGCCAATCTGGAAATTACTCCATCGGCTTCGGATGGTGACCGGCAACGCGCCGATCGGACCACTGACCGCCCGCAAACAGGCAGGCTGGCGCCGTATGGCCAATCCATCTCTGACCGAAGCGGCCGAACCGGAAGGTCGCATGTCGACAATGCTGCCCTGCAGAACGTCCAAGTTGGAATACCGGAAAGGCATTCTAGACGTTCGGATGAACTAAATGCCGCCTTGAGGGAAATCGCCAGCGCTCGCGACATCAGCGTTTTCTCACGCGCAGTTGTACGTTACAGCAAGCAGCTGGGAAGGCAGGATCTATCAGACTTTCTGCAAACCGCAGCTGCCCGTTTCGATGCTCGATTTGTGCCGCAGTTGGAGGAAAATATCCGGTTCTCGTGGGGGTACGCCACGACATGCAATGTGGTGAGCCGGGAAGCTGGAGGGGAGGCCGGCACAAGAGCTTGCCAGGCCTTAGCGGTTCGGATGTCGCGCCTCGACAAGGCGCTTATGAAGCAAATTGATCCCATCGCTCTTTCTCTGTTCGCATTATCGTTCGGCCGACATTCCTCGGCGGCGAGCTGTCGCGAGGCTGCCGTCGCCATCGCCGGTGAGGTGCCGTCCCAGCTCTCGCGTTTTGACCCGCAGGCGCTTTCGAACCTGGTGAACGGTTTCAGCAAATGGCCGGGCGCGTCGGACTGTCGCGAGGCTGCCGTCGCAATCGCCGGTGAGGTGCCGTCCCAGCTCGCGCGTTTTGCTCCGCAGGCGCTTTCGAACCTGGTGAACGGCTTCAGCAAATGGCCGGACGCGGTGGGCTGTCGCGAGGCGGCCGTCGCAATCGCCGGTGAGGTGCCGTCAAAGCTCTTGCGTTTTGCCCCGCAGGAACTGGCGAACCTCGTGAACGGTTTCAGCAAATGGCCGGACGCGGCGAGCTGTCGCCACGCTGCCGTCGCAATCGCCGGTGAGGTGCCGTCTAAGCTCTTGCGTTTTGAACCGCAGCACCTGGCGAATCTGGTGAACGGTTTCAGCAAATGGCCGGACGCGGTGGAGTGTCGCGAGGCTGCCGTCGCAATTGCCGGTGAGGTGCCGGCCAAGCTCTTGCGTTTTGACCTGCAGCACCTTGCGAACCTGGTGAACGGTTTCAGCAAATGGCCGGACGCGGCGGGCTGTCGCGAGGCTGCCGTCGCAATCGCCGGTGAGGTGCCGTCGCAGCTCTCGCGTTTTGCCCCGCAGGCGCTGGCGAACCTGGTGAACAGTTTCAGCAAATGGCCGGACGCCGCGGGCTGTCGCGAGGCTGCCGTCGCAATCGCAGGTCAGGTGCCGTCCCAGCTCTTGCGTTTTGATCCGCAGGCGCTGGCGAATCTGGTGAACGGTTTCAGCAAATGGCCGGACGCGGCGGGCTGTCGCGAGGCTGCCGTCGCAATCGCAGGTCAGGTGCCGTCCCAGCTCTTGCGTTTTGACCCGCAGGCGCTGGCGAACCTGGTGAACAGTTTCAGCAAATGGCCGGACGCCGCGGGCTGTCGCGAGGCTGCCGTCGCAATCGCAGGTCAGGTGCCGTCCCAGCTCTTGCGTTTTGATCCGCAGGCGCTGGCGAATCTGGTGAACGGTTTCAGCAAATGGCCGGACGTGGTGGGCTGTCGCGAGGCTGCCGTCGCAATCGCAGGTAGGGTGCCGGCCAAGCTCTTGCGTTTTGTCCCGCAGCACCTGACGAACCTAGTGAACGGTTTCAGCAAATGGCCGGACGCGGTGGAGTGTCGCGAGGCTGCCGTCGCAATCGCGGGTCAGGTGCCATCCCAGCTCTTGCGTTTTGCCCCGCAGCACCTGGCGAACCTGGTGAACGGTTTCAGCAAATGGCCGGACGCGGCGGGCTGTCGCGAGGCTGCCGTCGCAATCGCAGGTCAGGTGCCGTCCCAGCTCTTGCGTTTTAACCCGCAGGAGCTGGCGAAGCTGGTGAACGGCTTCAGCAAATGGCCGGACGCGGTGGGCTGTCGCGAGGCTGCCGTCGCAATCGCAGGTCAGGTGCCGTCCCAGCTCTTGCGTTTTGACCCGCAGGCGCTGGCGAACCTGGCGAACGGTTTCAGCAAATGGCCCGAAGAAGCATTCACGGGCCAAGCGACGGTCGCAATCGCTCGCGAGGTCCGTCGCCGTGGCGATCAACTCTCCCATTTTACTCAGCAGGCGCTGGCGAATCTGGTGAACGGATTCAGCAAGTGGTCGGAAGACCCGGACACTTGCCAAGCCGCGGCCGTGATCGCGGGTGAGGTCGGTCGCCGCGCGCTCTCCGATTTCACGCCGCAGCAAATGGCACATCTGATAAATGGCTTCAGCAAGTGGCCCGACGACGCAGCGTGTCACCGGGCGCTGGTGGATGTCGCACGCGGACTAGGCCGCGCAGGCCAACGCTTCGGTACCTTCACGACGCCTCAGTTCGGCATGATCGCCAATGCCCTGGGGCGAAGTATCGTGAGAGGAGAGGAGGCGGGCGAGATCACAGAGACCGCTCTGCTGAAGGATCGCTTGCATCAGCTGGCCCATCACCTTCACTACGACAATGATCGGCTGGAGCAGAGCGATGTTCGGACCATCGCCAGCATTTTCAAGGCCTTGGCGAAGGCTCGACTATTCGAAGATCTTGGCTCGCTCGCCTCGACCGGGTTGGATCGGCTCAACGAATTGCATCGTGCCCCTGGTTTTGCCGCTGAGAATAACCTCGAAACCATGGGCAATCTCTGTGCCGCGCTGGTGCCGCTGGCGCGCAGCCCGCACCTGCGCTGGCACCGCAGAGTGGCTCTCCACTTGCTGAACGATCTCCAGCCGGTCGTGGAGCAAAAGATCGAGGCGCACTTCAATACAAGCGCGGCAGAGCGCATCCGTGGGCCGCGCGCGAGTCGCAATCCTGCCCTCTCGATCTATCAGATGCTCAAGGCTCGTGCAGTCCTGGCGAACATGTTCAAGCGACCGGTTATCGAGGGCAAGAAGGCCGATTTGCGGAAGAGGCAGCAAGAGCTGCGGCACGGTACCAAAGAGATCCTGGCCGGCACGCGCGACCTCATCCAGGGCGATCTTTCCAACATGAGCTGGAACCTGATCGCACAGATCGAGGCGGAGAGCCCGGTCGATGCGCTCGACACATTCGTCGAGCAAAACGCGGCAACGATCCGGGACAAATATCCTGCGTCCACATTCGATGTCCACGAGGTATTGCGAGCCATGGATCACGAGCCGAGGCCCCCACAGGGCGAAGCGGGTCTGATGCGGTTGCCGGTGGTGGACATGCAAGGACGGCCACTGGCCACAGAGTCCGAGACACGATACTCGGTTTTTCATCGGCTGACCTCAGGCGCGATCGAGGTGGTCGCCGTCCAGCTGCCGGCAAAGCCGAGCGCCCTCATGCTGGCGCGCACGCTCACCTACAAGGGGGTGCCGTACCGCATGGACCTGTTCGGCGGCAGCAAGTTGAAAGCACCAAGACCGACCGTGCTCGAAATCGCCGCCCATACTCCAGGCGGACCGGCAGCACCGTCTTCGGGGGGAAAACTGCTCGCCATTCCCTATGCCGAAACCGCGCCGGGGACGTCATTCGAGAAGCTGTTGCGGGCCTGGGCCCCGTTCAAGGAAGCCTATTGGTACACTCAGCGCAGGGGGTTTGCGGCGCCACCCGCAATCAAGGATCTGGGCCCTCACGATTACGCGCTGGAGGGCGCCTTCAAGCTGTTGCTGACGCCAGACCGCCCTACCAACGAGGAGCATCCGTTCAAATTGACTGGACCGGAAGGCCCGATTGCTTTGCGACCGCATGATGGCTGTGGCTTTATCAAGGCCTCGCTCGCCGAACGTATGCTCGCTATTCGCCGGGCCGGCCCCCAGGAAGGCCCCGATCGAATGCCGGCCTATGGTGAGGGAAGGAGATCGTCCGTTCCTGCCTCGGCGTTGCAACATTATCCGCGCAGTGAGCAGGTGGCCGACGAGGCTCGCGAAAAGGCCAAGAGCTGGCTGGACAGCAGAGGAGGGGAAAGCCTGATAGGCGAGCAGCTGTTTCGCATGGTGACGGCAGGCCACATCGATGCTCCCGGTGGCGTTGCCGTCCCGTCCAGTGATGATTACCTCCATGTGCCGAAGTGCAAGAGTGAGACGTTAACGGGAACGGGGGGCGTGCTGATCGGGCGATCTCCCTATGACAAGCCTAACCTTCGCCCACTCGCCGCCGAGCGAGTCAGGTCGGCAGCTGACGGGGATCCGACTGCGGCATTCCTCGATAGATGCGTGGCCATGCAATACAGTTTCAGTGTCGCCCAGAAGTCGCAGGAGGAGCTGGCGGCCCACGACCCGAGCTTCTTTGCCAAAGGCATTCTGATCGTGGTGCCGGATGGGATGTGGCCGGCCAACTACGCGGACCGCGGGCTGGTGATGTCGGCCGAAGACGTCAAGTGCCATTCGAGCTGGACCGAGCGCAAAGACCGTGCAAACGTAGACACGCCGGTCGACTGTGTGGGTATCCTGCAGGCGACCGAAGTGTTCGCTCCGGGGTCGTTGGTTGCAGTCCCGACCGGCGAGCAGAAAAAGCTCGACGGCGACTTCGACGGGGATACCGTCGTTATCATCGGCGATCGGCCGCAGCTGTATGAGCATGTTCGCCAGTTCGATGAGAAGGAACAAGCTCGCGGAGTTCGCTCGCTCAAGCCGCCGAAGTCGTATACCCCGGCGATCGAGGGCAACAATTACCAATTCAGTCGTGCCAGCCAGATCCTCGCGGCGACGCGGAACGCGTTGGAAATTTATAGCGGCCTGCAGCGGAGCTTTCTGGCGCAATCCCATCAAGCACGGCGTTGGTTTGCTGAGCGCGCGGTTTTTGGAACTTACGAGGGGTTTCATCACGAACTTCAGCGCGACATCCGTCAATTGCTGACCAAGGAGCAGGTGAGCGCCCAGGATGTCGAGCACATGCTCGATAGAGCGAGGCCCGAGATCAAGCTTGCAGACCATGCAGTCGCCCACGAAATTGCCGAGTTGCTCGTCAACGACCTCGAGGCGTGGGCAGCGAGCACAGCTGAGCAGATGCTGCCCGAAACATCCGAAAGCGTGAGCGACACTAAACTGACTGTGAGCCCAGCGCTTGCGGAGCTTTTCCCAAGCCTGGCGGAGACTTATCCGGCAGCCGCTCACCCACGCGACCGCATCCAGTCCTTGCTCGACCACTATCCTCCGCGCATCACTCCGCGGCCGGATGGGTACATTGCCGATGACCTCGTGCAAAGCGCGAGCAATCTTCTGAGCCTCGGGATCAAGGTCGGAACGGACGCCTTCAAGTCCGACACGAGTGTCCAGCTCTTCATGAAGAAAAGCGAATGGCTCCAGGGGCTCCTGCAGCAGACGCCAGGCCTGAAGTCCGTGCCCTATGTCAAGAGCATGGCGGCGACCCTCAACCACGGACGGTTCAATGTCGACACGACCCTGGAGGATCTGAAGGACAATCCCACATTGGCAGCTTCAATCATGGAGGCCTCTATTCATCTTGCTGCGGAGAAAGGGATTCTGCCTGGCTTTGGCCGACAGCCTGCCGAGGCTTCTGCCATCACGTTGACGCTAACTCGCGAGCAGGCTTCAGAGCGCGCCCAAATCGAGGTCGCGCGCGCCGCAGCCGAAGAGAAGGAGATCACTGTAGCAGCACGTCAGGTTGCCAAGGACCTTGAGCTGTTGGGCATCGATGTGAAGATGCCCCATCTCGACCGTCGGTTAAGATCGGAAAGCTCCCTCAGAGACCAACTCATGGAGGTGAATGATGCCCCCGAAGGCGCCTCACTGCTGATCAGCAGCGCCGTGCGCCATGTCTTCGAAGTGCCCGACAAGGATTTTGCACGTGCCTTCACGAAAGGCATTCTGGCGTTTGAGGAGCAAGGCTACGCCGAAATCAGCACAACCAACTGGTTCAGGATGAGCGCTCCGACGTTTGTCGGCATGAAGACTGTGCTCGCCACGCCGGATGGCTACCGATTCGAGGCGGAGTTCCATACGCCGGGCAGCTACAAGGCCAAAATTGCCAATCACGACACGTACAAGGAACTCCAGCGACGGCGCAGAGGCGATGCACCGGATCCCCGTAAGATGGAGCAGCTCACCCAGCGCGTGCGCGAGGTCTGCAAAGAAGTTGCGATACCGGAGGGTGTCAGAAACATTCCCCACTTTTCGATCGAAGGGGCGCGGACAGCTGGCGTCGGCGCAACCCTCGGGTTGCGATCTGCCCAACAGACCGCGACGCCCGAGCGATCACCGACTGCAAAGGAAGTTGTCGCTGCCCTCGACGGCCGGCCGATCGTGCTCGTCGGCATGCCCAGCTCCGGCAAATCCACTATCGGCCCACATCTTGCGCGAAGACTAGGGCTGCCTTTCATCGACACCGACAAAAAGATTGAGGCGATGACTCGCATGTCGATCACGGAGATTTTTGCAACCAAAGGGGAGCAGTATTTCAGGGA